>CAWHKR010000001.1:0-7322 GCA_963829875.1 uncultured Pseudomonadota bacterium
CATCGCCAGGCCCGCAGCCAGCGCCGCCCCGACCTCCGCACACCGGTCGAGATCCTCGGGCCCGATCACCTTCGGCGCCAGGATCGCCTCCGGCGTCTGCGCATGGGTGCAGACGATCAGCGGCTCGGCCACGGCGCGCAGCCGCCAGCCGGTGACGATGCGGGCGATCTGCCGCGCGGCGTTGGTGCCGTCGCTCCCGGCGCAGATCAGGCTCGCATAGGGACGCCCGTTGATCCGGTCCAGCACCGGATAATAGCTTCGGTCGAAGAAATCCTTCATCAGCCCGGCCAGCGCGGCGAGGTTTTCGGGCGCGGCGAAGATGAGGCCGTCGGCGGCCAGCACGTCCTCGGGCCCGGCCTCGGTCGCGCGCAGCAGGCGCGTGTGCACCTGCGCCTCGCCGGCCGCGCCGCGCGCCGCCGCCTCGGCCATCTGGCGCGCCCCGCCGGTGAGCGAATGGACCACGATCAGCAGCGTCTTCATGGCGGGCCGAAATCCGGGCCAGCCGCGCACCTCCGCCGGTGGCGCGGCCGGTGTGGGCAACGGGCCCGGCTTCGCCGGAGGAACGGCGCGCCGCCGCGGCGAAACGCCACGCGGCAAGGTTCGGCAGGTCATGGTTGCGTCCAAAACTGCATAGCGATGCCCTTGCGCCTCATGGTCCGCTGGATCCGGGTGCCGTCTCAACGATGGCACGATCCACTCGGGGTTTACAGGAGCACTGCGAATGATGGCCACGACACGACGCGACCTTGTCGGCCTGACGGCAGCGATGCTGACGGCCGGCCTTGCGCCCGGCGCCCGGGCCGCCGCACCCGGCAGCGCCAGCACAGCTTACGGCGCCGCGGCCCCGGTCAGCGAGGCGGAGGCGCATGCCATCGGGGTGCAGGCCTACCTCTATCTGTATTCCCTCCTGACGATGGATATCACGCGCCAGCAGCTTACCAATGTCGCCCGCGACGAGGGGCTGGCCGCGCCGATGAACGTCTTTGCGAACGTTCCCGCCTATCCCACGGCCGCGATGAAGATCGTCGTGCGGCCCAACTTCGACACGCTGTATTCCAGCGTCTGGCTCGATCTGACGCAGGAGCCGATGGTCGTTTCGGCACCCGACACCGACGGCCGCTACTACATGCTGCCGATGCTCGACATGTGGACCGACGTGTTCGCCTCCCCCGGCGCGCGCACGACCGGCACCGGGGCCGGCAGTTGGGCGGTCGTCCCGCCGGGCTGGCGCGGCACGGTGCCTGACGGCGTCAGGCGGATCGATGCCCCCACCCCCTATGTCTGGGTCATCGGCCGGACCCAGACCAACGGTCCCGCCGACTACGACGCCGTCCACAAGATCCAGGCGGGCTACCGGATCACGCCGCTGTCCCGCTGGGGCAAGCCACCCGGGCCGATCATCGGCAAGGTCGATCCGACGATCGACATGAAGACATCGCCGAAGATCCAGGTGGACACCATGCCGGCCGGCGCGTTCTTCGCCCGGGCCGCGGAGGTGCTGAAGCTGCAGCCGCCGCACCTGACCGACCAGCCGATCGTCGCGCTCATGCGCCGCATCGGGCTGGAGCCGGGCAAGAGCTTCGACCTCGACGCCGCCGCCCCTGCGGTCAAGCGGGTCCTGCTCGCGCGTGCCGGACGATGCCCGGAAACTCATGGCGTGGAAGGTCAGGATACTCGCCCGGGTCGTGAATGGCTGGTCGATGAACACCGATACGATGGGAGTCTACGGCACCTATTATCTCAAGCGCGCGATCGTCACCCAGTTCGGCCTCGGCGCGAACCTGCCGGAGGACGCGATCTATCCGCTCAACCTTGCCGATGACACCGGCAAGCCGCTCGACGGGGCCAACACATACACCCTCCGCTTCGACAAGGACGCCGCGCCGCCCGTGTCGGCGTTCTGGTCGGTCACCTTGTACGACACGGAGGGGTATCAGGTCCCCAACGCGCTGAACCGCTTCGCGATCAGCAGCTGGATGCCGCTCCGGTCCAATCCGGACGGGTCGATCGCGTTGTATATCCAGAACGAAAACCCGGGGTCCGACCGGGAAGCCAACTGGCTGCCGGCGCCGAAGGGGCCGTTCAACCTGACGATGCGGCTCTATGCGCCGAAGACCGCGGCGCTGACCGGCCAATGGAACCCGCCGCCGGTGGTCAGGACATAGACCCCGCGCCCCGCCCGCCCTACGCCAGCGCCCAGCCGGTGAGCGTCGGGTCGGACAGCAGGACGAGGCTTCGCCCGGTCCGGCGGGCGAGATCCGGCAATGCCACCGGATCGTCACGCAACGCCGCCACGATCGCCGGCGCCGCGCGCAGCACGGGCTGGGTGGAGGGATCGGCGGCCACCTCCGCCGCGATCCGGCGCAGCGCGGCCAGGCCGGCGGCGTGCGGGCCGGAAAGCACCTCGTGCAGTGGCGGATGCACCCGCGGGCGCAGGATTTCCGCCAGGCCCAGCGCGGTGAAGCCCAGGAAGCGCGGCTTCAACGGGTCCGCCGCCAGCGCCGCGGTCAGGTCCGGTCCCAACGCGGACCGCCCACGCGCCGGCAGCCCGGCCAGATCGACCAGGATCGCGCCGGCCAGGTTGCGCAGCCGGATCTGCCGCGCCAGCTCCGGGATCGCCGCGCGGTTCAGCGCCATCTGCGCCGCCCGCTTCGGGCCGCGCACCGCACTGGCCGCGCCGGCGTCGAGGTCGATCGCGGTCAGCGCCGGCGTGGGATGGACATGCATCGCCCCGCCGCCCGGCAGCGGCACCGTCGGTCCGCCGAGCAACGCGATCTCCGCCTCCAGCGCATCGTCGAACCCGGACGGATCATGCACCGCGCGCGCGCCCAAAGCCGGACGCAGGGCCGCCAGCAGCGCAAGATCGTCGATGCGCACCTCGGCCTCGGGATAGCATGCGGCCAGACGTTCCACCGCGCCGGGCCCGCGGCGCAACAGCGCCGGCGGGCCGGCCACCGCCATGCCCTCCGTCGCGGGAACAGCGGCAAGCCGCGGCCCCTTGCCGCCCTGCGCGGCACGCACGACCCGAACCAGAACCGCATCGCCCGCACCCAGCCCGGACGCGCCCGAACTGTCAGGCAGGAACCCCTCGGCGCCGACAAGCGCCACAAACGCCCCCGCCATCGCCGCAACCCGCGCGATCACCCGCCCGCGATGCACATCCCCCACCCCGTCCGGCGCCCCGGGCCGCCACACCGCGTACGCGTCCAGCACCCCCTCCCGGAGGACCGCCACACGAACCTCCCCAGGGGCGGCAGCGGCCAGGATGCGGCGGGTCACGGTGGGGAAGGAAGCAAGGCCAGGGGGCTCTGCCCCCTGGACCCCCGCCAAGGGCTGAGCCCTTGGAACCCGTTCGTTGGTTCGGAGGCGGTGGGGGGAGGCGCGGCGGGCGCGGGGCGGCGCGGGCGGCCGGCAGGGAGAGGGCGCAATAGCGCCCTCTCCCTGCCGGCCGCCCGCGCCGCCCCGCGCCCGCCGCGCCTCCCCCCACCGCCTCCGAACCCCCCGAGGGGTCCAGGGGACTTGTCCCCTGGCAGGGGGTCCAGGGGGGCAGCGCCCCCCTGGCCTTGCTTTCTTCTCCCCCCCGCTGTCACGGCCGCAGCCAGCCGTGGCCACGCAGGAGTTGGGCGGTTTCGAACAGGGGGAGGCCGACGACGTTGGAATAGCTGCCGGAGAGGAAGCGGATGAAGCCGGCGGCGGCGCCCTGGATGGCGTAGCCGCCGGCTTTGCCGTGCCAGTCTGGCCCGGCGAGGTAGGTTTCCTGCTGGGCCTGGGTGAGCCGGGCGAAGCTGACCGTGCTGGTCACGATCCGTTCGGAGCTGCGGCCGTCGGGTGTGCGCAGCACCACGGCGGTGATCACCTGGTGGCGGCGGCCGGACAGCAGGCGCAGGCACTGGCGCGCCTGATCCTGGGTTTCTGCCTTGGGCAGGATGCGCCGGCCGACGGCCACGACGGTGTCGGCCGCGAGGATCAGGCCGGTCGGGCCCGACAGGGCGCGTGCGGCATCGGCCTTGGCGCGGGCGATGCGCTGGGCATAGAGGCGCGGGAGTTCCTCGCGCCGGGGGGTTTCATCGATGGCGGCGGGCAGGACCCGGTCGGGCACGATGCCAAGCTGCGCCAGCAGCGCGAGCCGGCGGGGGCTGGCGGAGGCCAGGATCAGCGCGGGCCGGCCCGGAGACTCGGCCCCGGCCGCGGAAACCGGATCGGGCGTGTGCGGCGGCGCCGCAGGCGCACTCACTTGAAGCGGAACGTGATGCGTCCCTTGGTGAGGTCGTAGGGCGTCATTTCCACGTTCACCCGGTCGCCGGCCAGCACGCGGATGCGGTTCTTGCGCATCTTGCCGCTGGTGTGCGCCAGGATGGTGTGCTCGTTGTCCAGCTTCACGCGGAACATGGCGTTGGGCAGAAGCTCCGTCACCATGCCGCTGAATTCGATCATGTCTTCTTTTGACATTCGGCCTCGTTTGTCTTGTTGATTGCGGGCCGCAACATGAGCATCCGACCCCCCGGGGTCAAGCGCGTCCCGGCGCGGGCGCGCCCTGTCCCAGGCGCAGCGCAATGCTGCGGGCGTGCGCGCCCAGGCCCTCGGCCTCGGCCAGCGCCACCGCGGCGGGGCCCACCGCGTCCAGCGCCGCCTGGTTGGCCGCGACCCAGGTGGTGCGCTTGAGGAAGTCGAACACCGACAGGCCGGAGGCGAAGCGCGCCGTCCGCCCGGTCGGCAGCACGTGGTTGGGCCCGGCGACGTAGTCGCCGATGGCTTCGGGGCAGAACCCGCCGAGGAAGACCGCGCCGGCGTGGCGCACCTGGGCGAACACCGGATCGGGCTCGGCCAGCAGCAGTTCCAGATGCTCGGGCGCAAGCCGGTTCACCAGGTCCACCGCCTCGGTCCAGTCGCGCACCACGATCACCGCGCCGTGCGCCTCCCAACTGGCGCCGGCGATGGCGGCGCGGGGCAGGGTGGGAAGCTCGGCGGCGACGGCGGCGGCGACGGCATCGGCGAAGGCGGGGCAGTCGGTGATCAGGATCGCCTGGGCGGCTTCGTCGTGCTCGGCCTGGGCGAGCAGATCGACCGCGACCCGGCGCGGGTCGTTGGCGGCGTCGGCCAGCACCACGACCTCCGACGGGCCGGCGACCGAGTCGATGCCGACCCGGCCGAACACCTGGCGCTTGGCTTCGGCGACATAGGCGTTGCCGGGGCCGACGATGCGGTCGACCGGGGCGATGGTGGCGGTGCCGAACGCGAGCGCGGCCACCGCCTGGGCGCCGCCGACCCGGTAGATCTCGTCCACCCCGGCGCGGCGGGCGGCGGCGAGCACCAGCGGGTTCATCACCCCGTCCGGCGTCGGCACGCACATGGCAATCCGCGCCACGCCGGCGATGCGCGCCGGGATCGCGTTCATCAGCACCGAGGACGGGTAGGCCGCCTTGCCGCCGGGCACATAGAGCCCGACCGCGTCGAGCGGCCCCCAGCGCATCCCGAGCGTCAGCCCCGCCGCATCCGTCATCCGCAGGTTCGTCGGCATCTGGGCGCGGTGGAACGCCTCGATCCTTGTGGCGGCCAGGTCCAGCGCGGCGGCCAGCTCGGCGGGAATGGACGCCACCGCGGCGTCGATCTCGGCGGCGCTGACCGCGGAGCCCGGCGGCATCCAGGCGCAGCCGGTCGAAGCGCGCGGTGTAGTCGAGCAGGGCGGCGTCGCCGCGGGCGCGCACGTCGGCCAGGATCGCGGCCACCGCCGCATCCACCTGCTCGGTGGTTTCCCGCGCGGTGGCGAGCAGGGCGGCGAAGGCGGGCGCGAAGCCCGGATCGGCGGTGTTCAGTCGCTGCATGGCGCGGCCCTCTATGCCTGTGCCAGCGCGGCGCGGAAGCGGGCGATCCAGGCGCCGATCGCTTCCGGCCGGGTCTTCAGCGCGGTGCGGTTGACGATCAGCCGCGACGTGACCGGCGCGATGACTTCGGTCTCCACCAGCCCGTTGGCTTTCAGGGTGGAGCCGGTCTGCACCAGATCGACGATCAGCCGCGACAGGCCGAGGCCGGGCGCCAGCTCCATGGCGCCTGACAGTTCCACCACCTCGGCCTGCACGCCGCGGGCGGCGAAGTGGCGGCGGGTGATGGTGGGATATTTGCTCGCCACCCGCACGCTGGACCAGCGGGAGGGATCGTCCGACCCGGCGGTGGCCTGCGGTTCCGCCACCGCGATGCGGCAGCGGCCGATGCCGAGGTCGAGCGGGGCGTAGATTTCCGGGTAGTCGAACTCCATCAGCACGTCGGCGCCGCAGATGCCGAGCGCGGCGGCGCCGAAGGCGACGAAGGTGGCGACGTCGAACGGGCGGACGCGGACCACGTCGAGATCCGGGTCGTTGGTGGGAAAGCGCAGGCGGCGGCTGCTTTCGTCGGCGTAGTCCGCCGCCGGTTCGATGCCCGCGCGCGCCAGCAGGGCGCCGCATTCGGCGAGGATGCGGCCTTTGGGCAGGGCGAGGATCAGGGGCGTGTCGGCGTCCGCCTCGGCGGTGGGCGCGGGGAAGGCCGCGGTCATCTTCGGGCTCCGGCGGGGAGGGGGGGCGGCGGGTGACTTACACCAGAGCGGAGGGAAGGCGAAGGGGGCGGCGCATCGTCGATCCCCCGACCGGATGCTGTTGATCCCGCCAGGGTGCGGCCGATGCGGTGGCGCCTAGCGCCCGGGCGGTGCTCGGGCGGGGGCGGGATCAGCCTGGCGTTGCCGCCAGGTCCAGCCGGGACGCGACGTCGTGAAGGCGCCGGTCGTGCGTCCACAGCCGTGCCCCCACCGTCAGCCGCGCGGCGGCCAGCAGATGGATGTCCACATAGCCGATGCCGCGGCCGAACAGGGCGTGCGCCGTGATGAAGTGCAGCACCTCCGTCTCCGTGGCGACGGTGGCCTGGGGCAGGTCGGCGAGCGCGCCGAGGATCGCCTCCCGCTGGCGCAGATGACCCAGGGCAAGCTCGCCGATGACGAAGCTGTGGGCCAGGACCTGGCCCGCGTCGAGCAGGTCGGTGAGCGCCGGGGAGCGGGTGCGCAGGTGATCGACCCAGACCGAGGTATCGACCAGGATCACGCCGGATCGGGGCGCCGCCGGGGCGGGGCCTGGAGGTCGGGCTCACTGCCGCCCAGGCGCGCCAGACGGCGGGCGCTTTCGCGCTCGATCAGGGCCTTGAGGGCTTCGCGGACCAGGGCGGATTTTTCCTTGAGGCCGGTGAAACCCTGGGCCTTCGCGATGAGCGTGTCGTCGAGGGCGAGGGTGGTGCGCATGGGGTGTCTCCGGGGTCAGGCACGATAATAGCATTGTTTGATGCTGGTTCAAGTGCCGCCG
>CAWHKR010000002.1:0-30229 GCA_963829875.1 uncultured Pseudomonadota bacterium
GCTGCCGCGGCGGCGCCTCAACCCGGCGGCTCCGGTCTCTGACCGGCAGCTCGGTCGAGGGCCGGCGAGAGAGACAAAACCCCGGGCGAACTCTGGGCCGACGGCGTTCGTCGTGACGTCCGCCCGGGCACCGGTGGCGGGATGCCGCCATTCCGCCGGCTTGCCCCCGGCCATGCTGCACGTGCGCGCCTGGCGCGCTGCACCGGATGCCGGGCGGACGGTCGGCGCTGGAACAAGACGATGCCTGGTCCGAAATCGAAGCGGCGCCGGGCGCTTTCGGGCGCGACAGAAACTTCGAAGGTCCTTGCCAGATGCTCGTCGCCTCTGCGACAAAGTGGTTTGAGATCGGTCTTTTTCGGGGGCCGGTTCACCCGGCGTTCAAGGATAAGGACACCTCATGACCAGAGTTGCAGTTGTTCAGGAACCACCTGTCTATCTCGATCTGGCGAAATCGATGGATCGGGCGGTCGGGTTGATTGCCGAATGCGCGGGCAAGGGATGCGGGTTGATCGTGTTCCCCGAAGCCTGGCTGCCGGGCTACCCGACTTTCGTCTGGCGGCTTTCCCCGGGGAGCGGAATGGGCAAGACCGACGCGCTCTACGCCCGTCTGTTGGCCAATACGATCGATCTGAGCAAGGCCGGGCTCGCCCCCTTGCAGGAAGCGGCAAAGGAGCACGGGGTTGTCGTCGTCGTCGGGTATCATGAGGTCGACGGATCGGGAAGCGCCAGCACCATCTTCAACAGCTGCGCGATCATCGATGCCGACGGCCGGCTTGCCAACAACCATCGCAAACTTATGCCGACCAATCCCGAGCGGATGATCTGGGGCTTTGGCGATGGCTCGGGCCTGAACGTGGTTCAAACCGCAGTCGGCCGGATCGGCACGCTGATCTGCTGGGAAAGCTACATGCCGCTGGCAAGGTTCGCGCTCTACGCCCAGAACATAGAAATCTATGTCGCCCCGACCTGGGACAGTGGCGAAAGCTGGTTGGCGTCGATGCAGCATATCGCGCGCGAAGGCGGTTGCTGGGTCATCGGTTGTGCGACGTCGTTGGAAGCCGCCGACATCCCGGACGACGTGCCCTATCGCGACGAACTGTTCCCGGACAAGGACGAATGGGTGAACCCCGGAGACGCAGTGGTCTACAAACCCTTCGGCGGCATTGTTGCCGGACCGATGCGCCGGGAAAAGGGGTTGCTGATCGCCGATCTGGACGCTGCGGCAACTCAGGCCTCACGCCGGAAGTTCGATGCAAGCGGGCACTATGCGCGCCCCGATATCTTCAAACTGTCGGTGAACCGCCATGCGATGCGGCCCGTCGAGTTCATCGACTAGACCCGGCACGTCCGCCGTGTCGTTGCGCGCATAGGCCGATGGGTCGCGGTCCTGGCTGATCGGTTCCGGGTCGTGGCCGGCCCAGACGGTCCCGGGACATCCGATGGCCGCGCAAATGGAGGTCGGCAAAGGGGGCCGCACGCCGATCGGCGCGAGAAGGGGTGCCGGCAGGGTCTTGATGTCGCGCGTGGCCGCCCTGCCAACCTCACGCGCGAGACCGGCCGGCCGAAGCGGCCGCCGGGATCAGGGGCAGTTGCGCGCGGCCCGGTAGCCGGCCGCCTTCGCCGCCTCGGGGGAGGCGAAGGCCACCCGGTTGGCCGGTGCGATGCGGTCGTAATAGGGGCAGCCCGGCCATTCGTAGATATGGCTGCGCCGGTTGCCGCGCACCGGCCCCGCCGTTGCCCGCAACCGACCGCGCCCGCCGAGCCGCCCGGTCTCGGCCAGCGCACCGAGCGGCCGCGAACGGTGCGCAGCCTGCCGCCAGTTGCGGAGATACGAAGCCGCAACCGCCGGGCGGCGCAGCACCAGCAGGTTCTCCGCGTTCCGGTGCTCGGCGGACCACGTGTCGTTGAAACTGCCGGTCAGCACCTCCCGCCCATCGATGATCGTGACCTTGTCGTGCATAAGGCCCGGCACGGTATCGACCAGCACCGGAATGCCGCCGGCGGCGAGGCGCTCCACCGCCGCCGTGTCGCTGCGGTCGTCGTCGAACTGGCTGTGGTCGACGATCACCCGCACATCCACTCCGCGCGCCCTGGCGCGCAGCAGCGCGCGCAGGATCGGCCGCGCGGTGAAGGCGTACATCTGGATCCGGATCGTGCGGCGCGCGCCGTCGATCGCGTGCATGATCGTCGCCGTCGGATCGCACGTACCCGGTGCCGGCGGGGTGAAGCAGACCGTGACCGGCGCCGCCGCGCCGGGCGCGGGTGGCCGGGTCGGCGGGAGGTCGGTGTCTTGGCGGGCAGATCTATACGCGATACCGGTCCAGCACCGTCCGGTCGAGCGTAATCCCGAGGCCCGGTCCTTCCGGCACCCGCACCACGCCATCCCGCTGCACGATCGGATCTTTCGCCAGATGGTCGCGGAACGGGTTCTCCTCCTGCTCGAACTCCAGCAGCGGCGGGAAGGGACGCAGGCTGGGCGGCTGGTCGGGCAGGGCGGCGAGGAACTGCAACGTCGCGGCCAGACCGACCGCGCTGCCCCAGGCGTGCGGCACGCACTCGACGCCATGGGCCGAGGCGAGCGCGGCGATCTTCTTGCATTCGCTCAGCCCCCCGGCGGCGCAGACGTCGGGCTGGACGATGTCCATCGCCTTGCGCGCGATCAGGTCGCGGAAGCCCCAGCGGGTGAAGGCGTTCTCCCCGCCCGCCACCGCCATGTCGAGCGCGCGGGAGACCTCGACATAGCCGTCGATGTCCTCGGGCGAGATCGGCTCCTCGAACCAGGCCACGTCCAGCGCTTCCAGCCTGCGGCCCAGGCGGATCGCGTTGGGAACGGTAAAGCAATGGTTGGCGTCGACCATCAGCGCGATGTCGGGCCCGATCGCCGCGCGCACCGCGGCGACCCGCGCGGCGTCCTTCGCCAGGTCGCCGAGGCCGATCTTCATCTTGATGGCGCGGAACCCGGCGCGCGCGTAGCCCTCGGCCTCGGCCACCGCTTCCTCGGTCACCCGCTCCATGTCGTGGAAGTAGAGACCCGTGGCGTAGCACGGCAGTTCGGTGCGAAAGGCGCCGCCCAGCAGCTTGTGGATCGGCTTGCCGCAGGCCTGGCCGATGATGTCCCACAGCGCGATGTCGATGCCGCTGATGCCGGCGACGGTCATGCCGGACAGGCCGTAGTCCTTCACCCGGTTGTACAGCTCCTCCCAGATCACTTCGACATCGAACGGGTCGCGGCCCAGGATGCGCGGGCCGAGCTGGCTGTCCACCACCGCGCGGGCGATCGCCGCCGGGCCGTAGCACTCGCCCCAGCCGGTGATCCCGGCGTCGGTCTCGATCTCCACCAGCAGCGCGGTGCGCTGGGTGTAGAGCCAGCCGCGGGAGGAGGTGAACGGGTGGGCGACCTTGGAGGCAAGCTGGTGGGTGCGGACTTCGGTGATCTTCATGGCGGCCTGGCTCCGGGCATGACGGGGAGGGGTGCGCGGTCGACGCCTGTGAACTGTACGCCTGACCGCCGGGCCGGGCCATGGGGCCATGGCGGCCCGGGCGAGGTCGCGTTCGGCCGGGTGCCGTGTCCCGGCCGCGTGGGACAAGCCGAATCGGATCACCGCGGCGGCGGCGGAGATCGTGCCGCGTTGCACCATGATGGCGGGAAGCGTAAGGCGCTGCCGGATATGATGATCCGAAACGGCGGTACGACGTGGCGGTTGGCGGTTCCCTGATCGAGCGCCCGCCGGCGCCGCGGCGGCCGGAGCGGCGTCGGCTCGGCTCGTCCGCCGCGCTCTCCGCCTTGCTGCACGGGGCGCTTCTGGCCGCGCTCGTGCTGGCGGCGCGGCAGCGGGCGCAGGTGTCGCAATGGCTGCCGCCGCCGTCGGTGCAGATGGTGTTCGAAGGCGGCGGCAAGGGAAAGTCGTCGGTGCCCAACAAGGCGCCGCGCGTGGCGCATCGTCCGGCCTCGCCGGCACCGCGCCCGGCGCCGCTGGCGCCTGCCGCGCCGGCGCCGGCGCCGCGGCCGGTACCGCCCACGCCGCCGGCCGTGCGGACGGCGCCGCCGGCACCGCAACCGGCCGAGACGGTGCCGCCGCCGCCGAAGGCGCCGCCGGTGCGGCCCACGCCGAACGCCGCACCGCGATCGCTGCCCGCGCCGCCGGCTTCGGCGCCGCCCGCCCCGGTCCGACGCACCCCGGCGCCGGTGGCCCCGTCACCCGGGATCGCGCCGCCTGTCGCCGCGCCCCGCCCGGCGCCGCCCGCGCCGGCGCAGCGCCTGCCCGCGCCGCCCCAGCAGCCCGCGGTTCCGAAACCGCCGCCCGCGCCCGCGCCGCCCCGCACCGCCCGTCCGGCGCTGCGCTTCCCGGCGCCGACGGAATTCTCGCTCGGCGGGACCCCGCGGCAGACCGCGCGCGCGGCGCCGCAGCGCCGGCCGGGGCGGGGGATCAATCTTTCCTTCGCGCCGGAGGGCAGCGGCGGGGACCGGCTCAGCATCAACGGGCTGCTCGACCGCGACGGCGTCGGCCCGGACTGGAGCAACGCCTTCTCCGCCTGGCTGGCGCAGCACAGCTACTATCCGCGCGACGCCGGGGCGATGGGCGAGCACGGCAACGTGGTGGTCGATTTCGTGGTGGGCAAGGACGGGTCGGTGAGCGGCCTGCGGCTGGTCTCCAGCTCCGGTCATCCGCTGCTGGACATGGCGACCCTGTCGATGTTCCGCGACGCGCACCTGCCGCCGCTGCCGCCGCAGGACGGCGCCCGCCTGCCGGTGCGCTTCACCATGCGCTACATCATCCGCCACTGACCGGCGGTGCCGTCCTCGGCCAGGACGCGCCCATGGGCCGACGCGGGGCCAGGGCGGCGAGCCCTGGCCCCGTCAGCGCCCGCCGCTCAGGCCGCGTCGGCGCGCAGCACCAGCCGCCCGGTCACCTGGCCCGATTTCAGCCGCATCAGCGCATCGTTCGCCTGGCTCTGCGGCACCGTGGTGATCGGGATCGCCGGCAGCGCGCCGTCCTGCGCCAGCTTCACGAGCTCGCGCAGCTCCTTCGGGCTGCCCACGTAGCTGCCGCGCACGGTCAGCGCGCGGATCGCCATCAGCGGCAGCGGCAGCATGAGCTCGCCGCCGAACAGCCCCACCTGCACGAGCTTGCCGCCCTTGCGCAGCGCGTCGAAGGCGGACCGCGCGGTCTGCGTGCCGTTGACCAGATCGACCACGCCGAGCACCGGTCCGCCGGCCGCTTCCATGATCCGCTTCGCCACGTCCGGCCCGTTGCCGTCCACCACCTTGGTGGCGCCCTCGGCCAGCGCCGCCTTGCGCTTGTCCTCGCTGATGTCGACCACGACGATGTTGCGGTGCTTCAGCGCGCGCAGCACGGCGATGGCGTTCATCCCGAGGCCGCCGGCACCGACCACCACGATCGCCTCGTCCGGCGACATCGGCATCAGCTTGCGGATCGCCGAATAGACGGTGATGCCCGAGCACGCATAGGTGGCGGCCATCGCCGGGTCGAGCGTGCCGGGATCGACCAGATGCCGCGGGTGCGGGGCGATCACATGCGTGCCGTAGCCGCCGTTCTGATAGACGCCCATGCTGCGCTGGTTGAGGCACATGTTGTCCTCGTCGGAGCGGCAGAAATCGCAGGTGCCGCAGCCGACCCAGGGATAGACGATGCGCAGGTCGCCGACTTTCACCCCGGTGGCGTCGGGCCCGAGCTTGGCCACCCGGCCGACGATCTCGTGGCCCATGGCGAGCGGCAGGGTGACACCGCGGTCCTTGAGCGACATCTTCTTGCCGCCGCCGATGTCGTAATACCCGTCCCAGATATGCAGGTCGGAGTGGCAGACGCCGCAATGGGTGACTTCGATCAGCACCTCGGTGCCCTTGGGCTCCGGGGTGGGGAGCTCGATTTCCTTCAGCGGCGCTCCGTTTTCGACGACGGCCCAGGCGCGCATGGATGGTTCCTCCGGCTTGCGAGTGAAGGGGCCAGGGATAGCGCGGTCCGGGGCGGGGTCAAGCGGGCGCGGCGGCGCCACGCCGGCGCAGGCCGGCGAGGCCGAGCAGGAAGCTTCCCATCAGGAGGCCCGACGCCGGTTCCGGCACCGGGGCGGGCGCAGGCGCGGGCGCGGGCGCAGGCTGCTGCAGGGCTTCCTGGTAGGTGGTCGCGAGGGTCAGCGCATCGACATTATCGCCCGCGCGCAGAAAGAACTGCACATCGTTGAACACCGGCGCGCCGGCGAGCGTCATGCTCGGCGTCTCGGTGCCGTTGAAGCTGGCGATGGCCGGGTTCATCCACAGCGCGCTGGTGCCGCCGGCGTAGTCGATCCTGAGCAGCGCCAGATCGGTGGCGCCGTTGAGGGGCGTGGAGGTGAAGGTCGTCGCGGCGAGGCTGGAGTCCAGAAGGGCCCAGTTGCTGTAACTGTTGTTGCCGCCGATGCCCTCGCCGAGGGTGGTGTTGTCGTAGAGGCGGAGGTTGGGAAAGCCGCCGCCGCTGCTGCTGAAGGCACCCAGGAAGGCGAGCCAGACGACGCTGCCATGGGTGTTCGACGCGGCGGCCAGCGCACGCCCGTCCGCCGCGCCGCTGCCCCGGCCGCCCGCTATCCCCTGGCCGTCGCCGCCGGCGCCGGGCAGGCCGGTATAGGACAGGCTGGCGGCGCCGATGGTCATGTTGCCGAACGCCGAGTTGGCGTTGGCCCAGGCGCCGCTCCAGCCGGTTCCGCCGGATTGGCCGACGATGCTGCTGCCGGCGGTATAGGAGAAATACTCCGATGCGATCACGCTGGCCCGCGCGCCCGGCGCGCCCGTCACCGACGTTGTTGCAAGTGCAATCAGAATCGTTCCGGTCAGGCGCCTCATGCCGCGCGTCTCCCCCATGTCGGTCTCCTGGCTGGTCCGTTAGCCGGGCCGGCGTTGCATCCGGGTTTCAGGTCGGCGCGGGCATCGCGCGCGGGCGGCATGGGGTCTCCCGGGCGCCGTCGTGTCCTGCGTGTTGGTGGAAACAACGCTGTACCTTGTAGGCCACCGTGTGGCGGAACGTGCCTTCATGGCGGAACCCCAGCCGGTCCGCCGCGGCGCGCGAGGGCGCGTTCAGGCTGTCGCAGTTCCGCTCAAGCGGATCATTCCGGCCTGCGCCGGCGCCGCGCGGCGGCGAGGCCGATCATGCCGGCGCCAAGCAGGGCGAGCGTGGCCGGTTCCGGCACCGCGGAGACCTCCGTGATCGTGACGTAGCCGTTGCCGCTGTTCGCCCCCGCCTGCGCCAGCACGACGGTGCCTGCGTCGAGCGACCCGCCGCCGCCGCCGCCATAGCCGTAGCCGGTGCTGACCCCAGGACCGGAGGTGGAGTAGTGGGATCCGCCGCCTCCGCCGCCGCCGCTGTAGCCGCCGCCGCCGCCGCCGCCGTTCAAGCCCCCGCCGCCGCCGCCGCCAAAGCCGCCCGCGCCGCCGCCGCCGCCGCCGGTTCCCCCGACGCCGCCTTGCGCAGCTCCGCCGCCACCGCTGGAGGCCGGCGCGCCGGCCGTTCCGGCGCCGGCCCATCCGCCCCCGCCCCCGCCGTTGTCGCCACCGCTAAAGGTGCCGCCTGCACCGCCTGCACCGCCGGCAGATGTTGTGGCCGGGGCTCCACCGCCGCCGCCATCGTTAAAACTGAAGCTCGCGCCGCCGCCGCCGCCCGCGACGATCAGCGCCGTGCTTCCGGGGCCGATCACGAACGTCCCGCCTCCACCGCCGCCCGCGGCATTGCTGCCTGTCTTGCCGCTCTCGCCCACGATGATGGTGAGCACCTCGTCCGCGGTGAGGGTGAACGTGCCCTCGATTGTTGCCCCCAACCCACCGATCGGATTGGGGCTACCGGGGCGACCGCTGGCGCCGCCCTGCGCGCCGGCGGCGAGGATGTCGTACGTGCCGGCCACCAGCGCGGTATAGGTCTGGCTGCCGCCCGTGTAAGCGAGCGTGACCGGCCCCGCCGCCGCCACCGAGCCCGACACCACCAGCGCCAGCAGCGAACTGCCGGCCAAAAGGCTGAGTTTCACGAAGAGATGCTCCCAACCACTTGCCGCAGTCGCGCGAGACGTGGCACCAGGATGCACCTCCGTGTCGGCCTGCCTAACGCGATATGCGTACTACGCCGGGTCGATCTCAGCAAGAATTGATCTCATTTGTTGTCACGAAACAGAAGGCCTAGGCCATGCAGAACGGCATCCATTTCATCTCCGGCCTGCCCCGCTCCGGCTCCACCCTGCTCGCCGCGCTGCTGCGGCAGAATCCGCGCCTCCACGCCGGCATGACAAGCCCGGTCGGCAGCGTGTTCTCCGCCATGCTGCGCGCCACCAGCCAGGAGAACGAAGGCGCCGTCTTCATCGACGACGACCAGCGCGCGCGCCTGCTGCACGGCGTGTTCACCGCCTATTATGCCGACCTTGCGCCCACGAAGCTGATCTTTGATACCAACCGGCTGTGGACCACCAAACTGCCGGCCCTGGCGCAGCTGTTCCCGAACTCGCGGGTGATCTGCTGCGTGCGCAACCCCGCCTGGGTGATCGACAGCATCGAGCGCCTGATCCGCCGCAACAGGTTCGAACTTTCGCGCATCTTCAATTTCAACTCCGGCGGCACGGTCTATTCGCGCGCCGACGGCCTGGGCTCCGGCACCGGCATGGTCGGCTTCGCCTGGCACGCGCTGCGCGAGGCGGTGTTCGGCGAACACGCGGACCGTCTGTTGCTGGTACGCTACGAAAGCCTGACCACCAACCCGCTCGGCACCCTGGCCGCGATCTACAATTTCCTCGGCGTGCCGCTGTTCGGCCACGACCCGGCACATATCGAACCCTATTACGAGGGGATCGAGTTCGACGCCCGGATGGGCACGCCCGGCCTGCACGAGGTGGGCAGCGCCGTGCGCGCGCAGCCGCGCCCGACCATCCTGCCGCCCGACCTGTTCGCCCGGTTCGAGCGCGATGCGTTCTGGGAAGACCCGGCCAACCTGCCCGCCGCGGTGCGGATCGTGTGATCCCGCGCGCCGTCAGTCCGCTGCCGTCCGGCACGCCGCCAGGCTGCGGCGCTGGCGTCCTTGGGCGGTGAAATTCTCCGGCGCCAGCCAGCGCGCAAATCCGTCCCGCAGCGCCGGCCACTCACGGTCGGTGATCGAGAACCACGCCGTATCCCGGTTGCGTCCCTTGGTGACCACCGCCTGGCGGAACGTGCCCTCGTAGCGGAACCCCAACCGTTCCGCCGCCGCGCGCGAGGGCGCGTTCAGGCTGTCGCATTTCCACTCGAACCGCCGGTAGCCCAGTTCGTCGAACGCCCGGCGCAGCATCAGGGCCATCGCCTCGGTCGCGGCCGGGGTGCGCTGCAGCCGCGGGGCGTAGTGGATGCTGCCGACCTCGATCGTCCCGTTGCCGCGATCGATGCGCAGGTAGGACGCAAGCCCCGCCGCCGTGCCGTCGCGGTGGTCGACGATGGCGTGGGCCATCGGGTCCGCCCGCCCGGCAATTGTGCCGAGCCAGTCCAGATACGCCGCCCGGTCCGCCGGCCGGTCGACCGACAGGTAGGTCCAGCCGCGCCCTTCCGCATCGGCGTCCATCGCCGTGGCCAGCGCCGCGCCGTGGCGCGCGGGGTCGAGCGGTTCCACCGTGCAGAAGCGCCCGACCATCGCCGTGGCCGGTGGCAGCGGCCGCGGCGACCAGCCGGGCACCGGCGCCCCGATCGGGTTGCCGCAACGATCCTGATGATCCGACACCGGCTTATCCTTCCGCGGGCCTATCCTTCCGCGGGGTCCCGCGCCTCGAACCCCGGGCGCGGCACCAGGCCCATCAGCACCCGGCCGAACCCGCCGTCGCAACAGACGTCCTCGCCGTTCACGTACCCGGCGCGGTCGCTGGCCAGGAACACGGCGACGTCGGCGATATCCTGCGGGGTGGCCACCCGGCGCAGCGGCACGATGCCGGCCCGCCGCTCGGCCACTTCGGGGATGCGGTAATAGGCGTCGGTCATCGGCGTGCGGACAAGCCCGGGGCTGACCACGTTGCTGCGCACCCCCGACGGCCCCCATTCCAGCGCCAGTTGCTGCGCCAGCATCACCACCCCGGCCTTGCTGACCGAATAGGCCCCCGACCAGGGCTGCGGATGCCGCCCGGCGATCGAGGCCACGTGCACGATCGCGCCCCGCTTCGCCTCCAGCATCTGCCGGCCGAACGCCTTGGCGCAGAGGAAGTAGCCGGTGAGGTTGACCGAGATCAGCCGGTTCCATTCCTCGAGCGTCAGGGTGGCGATCGGGCCGGGGCGCAGCAGGCCGGCGTTGTTCACCAGCACCGCGCAGGGACCGAGCGTGGCGGCGGTGCGGTCGGCGGCGGCGGCCACGTCTTCGGGGTCGGTCACGTCGCATTTCATCGCCGTCGCCTGGGCGCCACGGGCGCGCAGGGCGGCGGCGGTCTCCTCGCAGGTGATCGGATCGCGGTCGAGCAGCACGAGCCGCGCACCGGCCACGGCGAGCGCGCCGGCGATGGCGCGACCCAGCCCGCCGCCGGCGCCGGTGACCACCGTGATGCGGTCTTCAAGCCCGAGCCAGGTTGCCGTTCCCACCATGCGCGTGCCCCTCCGCCGCTGCCTTCGCGAGCCGTGTCGCGGTCACCCGGCCCAGGGGACAGGGTCCAGCGGGCAGGGTCCAGGGGAGAGGGTATAGCGAACCCGGGGGCAGGGGGGCGAGGTTTTGTCCTTGCCTGGACCGTTATCGCCGGTCCCTTATGGCGCGTGTGCGGCCGCGGCGGCGCCGGGACATGAAGCAAGTGTAACGGATCCTGCGTCCCACCGCGAACCCGAACCGGGCGCGGCGGTCCATACTGCAAGGCAACAGGCCTGGAAGACGCCAGGCGGCCGACCTGATCGGTCCGGTCCGCATCGGTTCGTCGCACTGGAAAGAGGGAAAGACACATGACCGAGACGCAACCGGACCCGGCGCAGATCATGCAGGTGGGCATGGGGTTCTTCGCCTCGAAGACCCTGCTGAGCGCGGTCGAGCTTGGGGTCTTCGAGACCCTGGGGCGCGGACCGCTCCCCGGGGCGGAGCTCGGCACAAGGCTCGGCCTGCACCCGCGCCCGGCAGCGGATTTCCTCGACGCGCTGGTGGCGTTGGGCTTCCTCGACCGCGCGGGCGACGGGGCGGAGGCGCGCTACGCCAACACGCGCGAGACGGCCGCCTTCCTCGATCCCGCCAGCCCGACGTATCTCGGCGGCATTCTCAGGATGGCCAACAGCCGCCTGTATCATCACTGGGGCAACCTGACCGAGGCGCTGCGCACCGGCCAGCCGCAGAACGAGACGAAGACGGACGGAAGCGGCGATCCCTTCGTCAGCCTGTACGCCGATCGCTCCCGGCTCGCCGAGTTCCTCGATGCCATGGCGGGCACGCAGCTCGGTAATTTCCGCGTCCTGGCCGAGCGCTTCGACTTCGCCCGGTTCGCGACCGTCTGCGATGCGGGCGGGGCAAGCGGGGCGCTGTCGATCGCGATCGCCCGCCGTCACCCCGCGATCCGCTGCGTTTCCTTCGACCTGCCGCCGGTGACGGCGCTTGCGCGGGAACGGATCGCCGCGGCCGGGCTGGCCGGGCGGGCGGAGGCGCGGAGCGGCAATTTCCTGACCGACGATCTGCCGGAAGCGGACGTCATCACCATGGGCAACGTCCTGCACGACTGGGGCACGGCGACCAAGCAGCGCCTGATCGCCAAGGCGCATGCGGCGCTGCCGGAGGGAGGGGCGTTCATCGCGATCGAGAACATCATCGACGACGCACGGCGCGAGAACACGTTCGGCCTTTTGATGTCGCTCAACATGCTGATCGAGACGCCCGAGGGGTATGATTATACCTTCGCCCAGTTCGACGGCTGGTGCCGGGCGGCAGGGTTCCGCAGGACGGAGCGGTTCCCGCTGGCCGGACCGGCGAGCGCGGCGGTGGCGTGGAAGTAGCGGGCAGGGGCGCGCCGGCGCGTGGCGTGATCGCGGCTGTTGGCGCCGTGCCTTCGACACCGGCCGGGCCGCATGTCGGCAGCCCGCAACCCGTTGAAAGGATGGTGGGTGCGACAGGGATTGAACCTGTGACCCCCGCCGTGTGAAGGCGGTTCCGGGGGTTGCGGCGGTGGTAGCCGGTTTGCGCCGGCTTGAAAATACCGGCTTACAAGTCTTGGTTTTCTCTTGCTGACCCTCGCCCTTGTTTGCTACGGTTTGCGCACGGCTGGTAGCCATGTGGTAGCCCGTGGGGACCCGCACCAAACCGGAGGCGCATCGAATGGGCGAGCGGAAACGGATCGGGTTGCGTGACGTGCGCGCCCTGCGGCCGGGCGAGACCGTCTGGGATGCGGCGGTGGCAGGCTTCGGCGCACGGCGCCGGACGGGCGATGCGGTAGCCTATGTGTTGAAGTACCGGACGGCCGAGGGGCGCCAGCGCTGGCACTCGATCGGGCGGCACGGTGCGCCCTGGACGCCGGATCAGGCGCGCGAGGAAGCACAGCGCATCCTGGGCGACGTGGTGAAGGGCGCGGACCCGGCGGCGGAAAAGCAAGCGAAGCGCAAGGCCGTGACGGTTACCGAGCTCTGCGATCAGTACCTGGGCCGATGCCGAGGCAGGGCGGCTGCTGGTGCGGGGCGGCCGACCCAAGAAGGCGCTCACATTGGCGTCAGACCATGGCCGGATCGAGCGGCACGTGAAACCCCTGCTGGGGCGCCTGGCGGTGGCCGCGGTGACCAAGCAGGACGTCGAGAAATTCATGCATGCGGTAGCGGCCGGCGAGACGGCGCAGAGTAGCAAGACCAAGCCGCGCGGGGTTTCCCGAGTGCGCGGCGGACGCGGCGTTGCCACTCGGACGATCGGGCTGCTGGGGGCGATCTTCGCCTATGCGATCGACCACCACATGCGGGCCGACAATCCGGCGCACCGGGTACGGAAATTCGCGGAGAACCGGCGCGAGCGGCGGTTGACGGAGACCGAATATGCCGCGCTCGGCGCCGGGCTGCGGCATGGCCGAGGCGACGATCTGGCCGCCGGCGGTGGCGTGTCTGCGCTTCTTGGCCTTGACGGGCTGGCGCAGCGGCGAGGCGGTGGCGCTGCGCTGGCAGGACGTGGACCTGGCGCGCCGCACCGCGGTCCTGCCCGACACCAAGACCGGCCGCTCCATGCGCCCGCTGTCGCACGCCGCCTGCGACGTGCTGCGCACCCTGCCGCGCATGGGCGAGGGGCGCTGGTGTTCCCCGCCAGCCGCGGCGATGGCCTCATGTTGGGTTCAAGAAATTCGCCCGGCGCATCGTCGCCCTGGCCGAGCTGCCGGCGGACGTGACCCCGCACGTGCTGCGCCATTCCTTCGCCAGCCTTGCCGGCGATCTGGGTTATTCGGAACCGACAATCGGGGCGCTGATCGGGCACAAGGGACAGGGGATTACCGCACGATACATGCACGCCGCCGACGCGGTGCTGCTGGCTGCCGCAGACGCGGTGGCGCGGCGCACGGCGGACCTGATGGGCGACGCCGCGCCGACAGCGGATGTGGTGCCGCTGCGGACGGTGGGATGACTATGCCCGCTACGCCAGGCAGGTGCGGCGGGCCTCTGGCACGGTGACCAACCGCGCTGATTGATTGAAGCGGCGGTACGGACGCCTACGCCCCCGATTCGGATGCGATTTTGTGGGAGATCGGGAGGTCGTGACGACAGCCTCGGGGGGTTGTTGGCGCTTGTGCCAGCGATCCGAGAGGCACCCCGATGATCCACCCGAATATGCCCAATTCGCCCCAGCCCCGCACCCCGACCGACCCGATTCCGGCGGATCCCAACGTGCTGCTCCGCCGCGTCGCCGTCGCCGCGGCGTTGAAGGCCGCTGGATTCCCGGTTGCGACCGCCACGCTGGCGACGATGGCCACCCGTGGCGGGGGACCGCAGTACCGCCTGTTCGGCCGGGTCCCCTTGTATCGCTGGGCCGATGCGCTGGCCTGGGCGGAGGCGAAGCTGACGGCACCCCAGACCAGCACGTCCGCCGGCGACGCGGCGAAGGATGCCGCGTGATGGCGAAAGGCCGAAAGATGTATAGGAACGGCCGCAATAAGGGGCTGTTCGTGGCGCTGCCACACTCGGTAACCGACAGCAACTCCTTCCGTGAGCTGTCCAGTTCTGGCAAAGTGGTCACGCTGGCGATCGCCCGGCTGTTCAATGGCCAGAACAACGGCAAGCTGGCGTTTGCCGAGCGGGCCGGCCAGGATTGGGGGCTGAGCCAAAAGACCACACGCTCGGCGCTGCGTGAGACTGAGGCAGCCGGCCTGATCTGCAAGACCCAAGCCGCGTCATTTACGACCAAACGGCTCGCAGCGGAGTGGGCAATTTCGTGGCGACCGCTGGCTGCCGGAACGACGGTCATTGCGACGTCCGCGATTTTTCCCAGCGGCAAAAACGCCCCTCGTAGCGGTCAAAACTGGCCGCTATGAACCCCGCCGGCCCAAATCTTCTACGCCTGCGGCGGCAACTTCTACCGCTGTGAGGCCTCCAAGGCAAGTCGCATAGCGGTCACTTTTACCGCACATGTATATATACCATCCAGGGAGCGCCCAATGGAGCAGCCTCGACACCGGCCTCAACTCCGCCATGCCCTCGGACGGCGTCAGGCCCGCAGCCTGATCGCTCGGCTGGTCGCGAAGGGCGACAACCTCCTTGCCTTCCCCCTCTCGCGCGTCACCATCAACGAAGGGGCCGTTCGACCCGGCGTGCAGGCAACGGTTGTCTCTTTTTCCCGCCGGCGATCTTAGGCAGCGCAACCGCTGTCGGACCGGGGAGGCCCGTTGCCCGTTCCGGTTCGGAGACAGCATGGTACCGGAGGTCATGCGGCAAATCGATTGGCGGGAGCACTTCCGCGGGGGCAATACCGACACTCTGCGCGAGGAGATCCCACAACTCGCTGAGCGCGTGAACTCGCCGGCTCTGCCAGCTCACCAAGCGGTGGGGAGCGAACGCCTTGCCGCTCGCCGGCGCCTCAGTCCTCAGGCGTCGCGGTGTCCTCAAACACGATCACGGTCTCTCCAGGGGCTCGCTGATCTACTCGATGACAGCGCCAAGTTCGCGGGCAAGGCGGGGTGCGGCGTCGTTGACCAGGAAGATGACGGCCTCGCGCTTGGTGCAGGCGCGCACAGCCGCAACCCATTCGACGAGGTCATAGACGCCAGCCGGGATCCGGACGTTCAGTTGCGCGTCACCATTGCGTTTGCCATTCGGCAGTGACGGAACATCACCCGGGCTTGCGGCGATCGAGGAAGGCGCAGCGACAGTGGTGGACGTCGCTCCGGCTGCGAGGCCTGCCTCGACGAGAAGGCGGATAGCCGCGGCGCGCGTGGGAATCGTCGGCTGCCTGCCGCGCCAGCGCTCTATCCGTTCGATCAACGCGGGCGCGAGAGCGAGATCGACACGATGAATAGGTTCCGCCATGTGCGTAACCTACCAAAATACCGGGGTACCAGTAAATCCCGTGATTTTCCAGACGGTATCTCCAGGGCTGTGCTGCGATCGGCTTTCTGCCAGACCCCCGATCGGCGCGGGTCTGGGCCTCATGGGGAACAAGTCTCGCCTAGCCTACCAAGGCGCTTTGCGGACTATGTTTGGTCCCGGAACGGGTGTCAGATTCACGCACCTCAAGCCCCAAGCAGGTCTTTCACCGTCGCGCCAGTCGGCACCTCCTCTGCCGCCATGGCCACCTCGGGCGGCCGGAACAGCGGGCTCCCCGGCGACCACAGCTCCACGTCGTCGGGGTGCTCTTCGACATAGCCGGGGTCTGTCGATACCCGCAGCTCGGCCTCCAGGCCCGGCAGCGATAGCGCATACTCGCGCGGATGGAGCGGTCGAACCGAGAGACCGGGCGGCCACACCTCGCGTCGGCGCAGCACTCGATCGAGGTCGTCCATGTCCAGGACCGCCGCGGGGCGGACCGGCTCGGCCATGTCCTGCTCGGTCACCGCATCCAGGTCGAAGCCCCCGGCGGGTATCGCCTCCGCATCCCGGCCCACCTGCTCGGCGATACGCCGGCGCTCGGCCGCGTCGGTCTCCCGCCCCGCCAGCGCCACTTGCTCGAACAGCCGCGGCAGGCGCGCCAGGATCGGTTGCAGCCGCCCGACCACCGACTGGAACAGGCCGATCCGGCTGCGCAGCGCCATGTACACGTCGGTCTCCACCGTATCCTCGTAGTGGAGGTTGGCGATCTGCACCGCCTCAAACGCTTGCCCCAGCCGGTCGATGCGGCCGATCCGCTGCTCCACCCGCATCGGGTTCCACGGCATGTCGTAGTTCACCAGCGCGCCGCAAAACTGGAAGTTCAGCCCCTCGGCCGCGGCGTCGGTGCACAGCAGCAGGTCGGCCGCCCCCTCGCGGAAGCGCCGCTTCACCTCGTCGCGGCTGACCCGGCGCCACCCGCCTGCGTCATCCGCCACCTCGCCGCCGCGGCCGGAGAAGCACATGATGCGCAGCCCCGGTTCCGCCGCGGCAAGGTGCCTGCGCAGGAACTCCATCGTGTCGGTGTACTGGGTGAAGACCATCGCCTGGCCGAAACCCTGATCCCGCAATGCGGCCAGGGTGCGCCGGAGTTCCTCCAGCTTGCTGTCCGGCGGCAACCGCCCGATCCCTTCCAGCAGCGTGCGGATCGTCGCCTGCTCCGCCAACCGCAGCGCCTCGGCCGCCAGGGCCTGCGCTTCATCCTCCTCGATCACCTCGTCCCCGGCCTCTTCGTCCGGCAGATCCTCGTCCGACACGGCCAGCAGCCCGCGCCCGGCTTCCAGGGCGGCCAGGTGAGCCTCCAAGGTGCAGCGCAGCGCGTGGAAGCTGGATGCCAGGCGCCGGCGATAGATCGTCAGCACGAAGCCGACGGCGGTCTTCCGTCCCTCCTCGGCCCGCGCATAGGTTGTGGAAATGTAGTCCTCCACCGCCTCGTACAGCGCCCGTTCCTCCGGGCTCAGCCCGACGAACCGGTCCCTTACGTCGCGGTCGGCGATCCGCGTGCTGATCCGGCCCGCCTTGTAATAGGCCCGCAGCAGCTCGCGGGTGTTGCGGGACACCAGCCGCGCCACCGGCGTGTTGGTCCGCATGACCTGGCAGGCGAGCGCCCGGTCCTCCGCATTCATCTGCCGGCGGGGAATCGTCGAGGGGTCGCGCAGCGCCCCCAACACGCGGTTCACGCGCAGCCGTGACAGGCCGGGGTCGAACCGCAGGACCTGCTCCGGCGTCAGCCGGCCGAACGCCCCCTCCGCCGCTCGGAACAGCGATGCCATCCATTCCATTGCCTCGTTCGGCGGATTGGGCCGCGCCACCTCCTCGAAAAAGCGGACGAAGGCGCGATCGCCCCATTCCGGCGGCAGACCGAGCAGATCGAGCAGGTCCCACACCTCCACCGGATGCACCTGCATCGGCGTCGCCGTCAGCAGCACCAGCCCCTGGGTGCGTGCGCGCAGGCCCCGCATCAGCCGGAGCAAGGTGTTGGGGCCGCCCTCGTTGCTGGTGCCGGGGGACCGGCGACGGGCGTGATGCGCTTCGTCCAGCACCACCAGGTCCCAGGGGTCCGCCGCGTCCAGAAGCTCCGGCTGCCGCTCGCGCCGCCGCACCAGATGGCTCGATGCGATCACGATCGGTTCGCGGTGCCAGGCGTCGCGGCCCACCGACCGCTCGCGCGCGCCGCGCGTGGCCGGGCTGTCGGGCAGGATCAGCTTCTGGCCATCGTAGATCGGCACCGAGAGGTTGAACTTCTCGCGCAGCTCGATCTGCCACTGGGTCGCGCACCGCGCTCGGCACCAGGATCAGGATGCGGCGCGCGCGGCCGGACAGCCATGCCTGGCGGATCAGCAGCCCGGCCTCGATCGTTTTGCCCAGGCCCACCTCGTCGGCGATCAGCAGCTTCGGGGGCCAGGCGCGATACATCCGCTCGAAGGCGCGGATCTGGTGCGGCCAGGGGTGCACCGCGCAGGTTGCTTCGCCGACAAGCTCGCCGCCTGTCGGGCAGGGTCGGCGCGATACGGATGAAGCCCCAGACCAGCCGGCGCAGATCGAGCGGCGGCGGCGCGGGTTCCGGCGCCGCCGCGACCGGCGGCGGGGCAGGCGCGGGCGCGGGCTCGCGCAACCGCACCGGCGTGTTGTCCTTCGGCAGGAAGCGCAGCAGATCGTCGCGCAGCGCCGCCGGCAGATCGAGCGTGGTGGCGAACCGCGCCTGGTCGGCCCACAGCCGGGCGAAATTCGCCTCCTCCTGCGCGACCCGCTTCGGATCCTCCCAGGAGGTGAAGACGTTGAGCGACTTCCCAGTTGCGGGTCCAGCCGGTCTCGGATTCGTTCAGGCTGCCGTTGAACGCCAGAACGTCGCCCACCTTGTCCTCGACGATCCCGGCCTTCTCATGGAAGATCCCGATGCCCGGCACCGGGCGGCGCGCGGCATCGCAGGGCACCGCTACCTTCACGTCCAGGAAGCCCTCGGCCACCATCCAGGCCAGCAGTTCCAGCCCGTCCGACGCCTCCGGCCGCACGGGATCGAGCGGCACGGCGCGCAGGGTTCGTTCCACGACCGCGCGCAGCGCCTCCCCGCGGGTGATGGCTTCGATCTCGGGCGGGTCGAGCGTGCAGCCGACGATCAGGCGCATGTGCCCGCGGTTGACCACCAGCCCTTCCACCCCGCGGGCGGCGAGGGTCAGCGCGCTGGCCGAGAAATACCCGGTCAGCCGGTCATAGCGCACCGCGGCGCGCAGCGCGGGGACATAGAGCAGGCGGACCAGATCGCCGTCGTCGGGCGTGTATTTGATCCGCCACTCACGGTCCCGCAGCAGGGTCATGCGGCATCCTGCTTCCACAACTCAAGCTGCTCCGGATCCGGCACCCGCTCGGCGAACGCCAGGCGGCGCAGCTTGTCCAGCGCCTCGAAATCGCTGCTCGCCGCCGCCAGCGCGCCGTCGAGTTCGATGCCGGTGTAGCTCTGCGACACCGGCAGCACCTCCAGCACCGCGGCCAGCGCCGCGGCGAAGTCCGGGTTGGCGGCAAGGCCGGCACGGTCCAGCAGGTCCTTCGCCGCCTCCAAGGTGCGGGTGCGGCCGAGATGGGCGGCGTGGTGCAGCGCGTCGATCATGCCGCGCGAGCCGTCGGCCGGGCCGAGCGCGCCCTTGGCGGCGCGGCGGGCGCTGTCCCACAGCAGCACGTCGGACCCTTTCTTCTCCGCCAGCCGGCCGATGATCTCCCGGTCCAGATCGACGCCGACGGCGCGGGCCAGGCGCAGGGCTTCGTCGTAGGGAAACGCCGGCGCCTTGAACGCATCCCAGGCCAGCACGAACCAGGCGGAGGCCGGGTCGAGCTCGCTGCTTGTCTTCATGTGCGTGAGCTGTTCCAGCCGCCAGCGCTTCACCTCCCGCCGCGCCGCGTCCAGCGCGTCTTCCGGGGTGACGGCGTAGGGATCGAATTCTTCCTCGAACATCGCGGCCTGGCGGCGGCGCTTGCGGGCTTGCGGTTCCGGGCGCGGGGTGCCGCGGCGCAGCGGCCAGTGGGTGGAGAACGCCTGCAAGGCGGGACCGAAGCTGGCCAGATAGAGATCGACGCCGGTGATGCCGGCCTGCTGGAACTCCGCCACCCGGGCGCGCACGGCACGGGCCACCTGGGGTTCGATGTCTTCCCACCAGGCGGGTTCGGCCGGGGCGGCGGCGCGCGGGCGGCAGACCAGGAAGATGGTGCTGTTGGCGGCGGATTTGTTCTTGATGTGCAGGCTGCCCTCGGCCTCCGTGTTGATCGGCCAACTTGCGGTGATGGCGAAGCCGGCTTCCATCAGGCCCAGGGTCAGCGCGTCCCAGGCGCCGGTGGCCTTGTGGGTGAACATCACCGTCATGATGCCGTCCGGTTTCAGCACCCGGCGGCATTCGGCGAAGATCAGCGCCATGCGGGCCTGGTAGTCGCGCCCGGCGAGCGCCTTGGCGCCCTGCTGGCCGGCGAATTTGGCGGGGTTGGCGACCGCCTCGTTCTCCTTGTCGGTCAGTTGCCGGGTGAACAGTTCGGGCAGCACCAGGCCGGCGGTGCGTTTCAGCCAGACATAGAAGAAATCAGACAGTTCCGCATACATCACGTTGTCGTAGTAGGGCGGATCCATCACCACGGCATCGACGCTGGCCGAGGCGATGTGATCCAGCGCGTCGGCGGATTTGCAGGTGATGGTGATGGGGGGCGGCGTGTAGGGCGCGGCCATGCCGTGCAGCAGGCCGCCCTGAGCGGCATCCGGGCGGGCGAGGGCGATCAGTTCCTCGACACACTTGGCCGTCTGTTCGATCGCCCAGTCGTAGCCGAGGCCGATGACGAGCGGGGCCATTTCGGCGTACGACCAGCAGAACGCGAAGTCGTGACGATTGAAGGTGTTCGCAATGACCTCTCGGGTCGACATCCACACCGACATCCGTGAGTTGTAGTTCAGCATCTTGTCCAAGCTGAGCGCCAGATAGACGAACGCTGCCTTGGTCGCCTCGTCCGGCTCCGCCTTCGCGGTCGCTTCCGCCCAGAGTTCGTGGAACACTTCCACCGCGGTGCCGTGGCCGAGAAGCTGGCGGGGCGAGAACAGGTCGCGCCAGAGCGGCATGCCATATTGGATCGGTCGGTCGTCGTTGGTCTCGGCCGGGAACGCCTCCGTCGGCACAACCCCCAGCGCCTCCCATTCCGGCAGCTTCTCGGCGAGCGCCGCCGCGAGCACCGCGCTGTTGTCGTCCTCCGGGCGCGGGGCGCGGTAGCCGCGCTGCCATTTGTCGCGGCCCCGCTTGCCGGATTTGGTGACGGTGGGGACGCGGGTCTTGGTGACCACGGCGAACAGTTGCTCGCCCATGCCGCCGGCCTGGGCCTGGCGCTTCACCTCGTCCCCGTCCACCACGCGGGTGCAGTCGGGGAACGGGCAGGTGGCGTCGCCATCCGCCACCGTGCCGGCGGCGTGCTCGGCTGCGGAGGTCACGATCTGGAAGTCGCAGATCCGCGCGGCGCTGCCGGGGCCGGCGCCCAGACGCGGCGCGAGCCGCACACCGGCACCATCCGGCGCGAGCCGCCAGTTGGGGGACAGTGGGATCAGCCCCTCGCAATAGGGGCAGCGGATGGTGCGGGCCCAGAGGTAGGTTGCGTCGTAGCTGTCGGGCGCGTTCGGCTGGAGGAAAAAGGGCGCGAGGCGTTGCTCAAGGCGGGATCGCAGGGTTTGCCCGAGCTTAAGAAATGCGGACCGGCACCTAGTCCCGATGCGAATGGGCCATTCCGCGGTTGCCTTCAAGATAATGCCGGCAACAGGGTTCAGGTCGTTGGCAAGTGTTGTCAGACCGAGCCGTGCAGCCTCGAATGGCACGCTCCCACCGCCGGCCGTCGGATCGAGAAGCACGGTGCCCCCGAGAGCGATGCGCTGGAGCCAATCACGCTCCTCGTCGGTCGGTCGATAGCCGAACGCCCGTTCGTAGCCATAAGGATCGTCCACCCGCACACCTGTGCGCCGTGCGCTACCGATGAGCCGCTGTGCCCGCACCGGGTCGCCGTGGATCCCCAGCATGTGGGTGAACGCCTCGCGGTCCGCGCCCGCGGGCAGGATCGAGGCCAGGATGGCGGCGCGCGAGGCCACCAGCGGACGCCGCGCCCACCAGACGTGCAGGTAGTAGGTCGGCGGCAACGCTGTCATCGACCGCCGCTCCCGCACGCTCTCCTCGCCCAGCGCCGCGATCGGCAACCACGTCTCGATCAGCCGCCGGTCACCCGCCACGCCCACGTCCCCCGCACCCGCCGTTGTTTCCCGCCCGTGATCCACGCCACGCCCCCAGCCAAATGATCGGACCGTCCCCGCTCCGCTTCCCTCCTTACACCAGGCGCGGCCCGATGTATCATTTCGGCCCCGCCCGCCCCCCGCAGCACTCGGATGAGCATGAACCAGACCGGCCTCGAAGACGGCGACCTGTCGGCCGTTCTCCACCGCGCCACCCACGAGGAGCTGAAGGCAATCGCCGGGGCGATCGACAAAGCCCTCGACGTGTTCCTCACCCGGGATTGGCGCTACAAGGAACACAAAGACGACCTGACGAAAATTCCCGACGTGATCGGCGAATACCTCTGCCGTGCCGGCGGCCACGCGCTCCGCAACCTGCTGCGCGGCGGCGGCCCGGAATATGCCGAGGTCGTTAACGACGTTGGTGCGGCGTTGCGCATCAAGCCGCTCCCCAAAGGCGTCGTGGCACGGGAGGAGGCCATCCTAAACAAGCTCGTGGAGCGCGCCTTGAAGAAAATGAGCGCCACCGAAAAAGATGAACTTCTGCGAACAATTCAGGAGCGAGCGCAAAAGGATGTGGGGTGGTCGGACATTCTAAAGGGTGGCGCAGGCATCGCGAGCTTTGCCCCGCTGACCTTCGACGTCCTGGTAGGAATTTTCGCCAGAGGTAGCCTGCCGATGGCGGGCGAGGCGCTCGGACTGGGGACTGGCGCCGCCGCACTGGGACCGATCGGCGCGGCGGTTGGCGTTCTTTGGGCGGCACACGGATTTGCCGGACCCAGTCTGCGCGGAACCATCCCGGCAGTAGCGGGGGTGGCATTCGTCCGGCAGCGCCTGTTGTGGGCAGACCAGCAATGATCGGAACATCGCAACTGCATGTCGTCCTGGGGATCCCGGCCTGGGTTCGGGAAGGACTGGCCAACGGCACCCTGGCTGCCTGGGGCGGCACGATCCGCGACCGGCAGGGCCATATCCGCGCGCTGCTGACCGAGGGGCGGGGGCTCGCCGATCTGGTCGGCCGCGGCATCCCGCTCGACCCCAGCTTGCTGACGGATGCGATCGGGCACGCTCAGACCGCGGCGACTCTGGCGTCCGGCATCGGGCTTCTGAACCTGGGCGTCAGCGTGGCGGGCTTCGCCATGGTGCGTCAGCAACTGAACGAGATCGCGGACCAGCTCCAGAACGCCTTGGCCGCTCTGGCGGAAATCAAGGAGGACGTCGGATGGATCCGCGGATTCCAGATGGCCCGCGTCAGGGGGAATATCGACACCGCCCTGGACGTGGCAATCCGGGCGAACCGGCTTGGGGATAGGGCCCTGTTCATCGATGCCAGGTCCAGGGCATTTGAAACGCGGCGGGTCCTGCACCATGCGTTGTCGGACATGCTGACCGCCCGGCGGATGCTAAATCATCCGGAGGTGTTTCTGGGCTTCGTGCACGCCAGCGCGGTTCTGGCGATCGCCGAGGCCCGATGTGACGAGGCCGTGGAGGGGCCGGCACAGGCCGGACACTCCCTTCGCGGCGCACTGCACGATCTGCGGCGCCATGTCGACGAATTCGACCTCCAGCGCCGGGACTTCGCGCATGACCCCGCGACAAAGATCCGTCTGGGCAGTCGGGGCCGAGGCCAGGTGGCGGCCCATGCCGCCGAAATGGCGGACGCCCTCCGCCAGATGGAAGGCGCTGCGGGTCCGCTTGCCCTGCGCGCGGCACTGGGCCTGACCACGGAGCGATGGCGGGAGCTGACCGCACCGGAGGGCAGCGGCCTGGTGACCTGCTTGATGCCGCCGCCAGGGGTGGAAGCCGATCTGACCGAGTGGATCCGCGAAGGCCCCGAAACGCGACCTCGATAACGGCGCGGAGGCTGCCCTGGTTGCGTGATCGCATGGGCCGGCGTGAGCGTGCGCTGGTTGGCCGCTGGTGGCGCGGCCAGCCAGCATCATGACGGCCCGTCCTGGAGGAAGTGCTCGAGGGCTTCCGGATCATGCGCGCTCAGCCAGCCCAGGGCGTAACAATGCAGCACAACCGGGAACAGGCGAATCTCAGGGCCCGGCTTCATCCCCGGCAGAAATCCCGCGTCCTGCGGCCGGGTCATGTGATGGTCGGACCTTTTCGCGTCATACGTCCAGCGCGGGCCCGCGGTCGGCGGATCGAGGCGAACGACATCGACCTCCCTGCCCTGCCAGCGCGCATAATGCAGGAACCCGCATCGCCGGGGTGTGCAGCCATTGGGCGGGCGCCAAACCGTCCCGAAGTTGTCGTGGTTGGTCAGTCTGCCAGGTACCCGTCCCCCAACCGCCGAACCCAGGTTCCCGCCCGGTCAGTGCGAACGTCATCCGATTCGGATAACCTAGCCTTGACAAGCTCGTTCCGGAGCGCGTCGAGGTCTCCGTCGATCAATGCGCGTACCAAGTCGACGTCGAGCCCGACAAACGTGGCGCCAAGGTCCAAGCGTCCCAAGACCTCTTGATCTGCGGCCGGCAGATCCGCGCCCCCTCGGAGCACGCCAGCCCGGGTTACGATCCCGCCGATCAGATTCGCAGGAATTGCATCCGTGCCGTCACGAAGCAAGCGGCGGACAGGCGCGTCCTTGAGGGCATCGACAGCGGCTACCCGCAATCCCCGGTCGCCCGGGACGGAGCCATTAAGGCGCAGTTGATCAATGCGATCCGCCAAGTCGCTGTGGCCCAGCGGCCGGAGCAAGTTAGCAATGTGGACGCGAGCAATCCCCAACGCGGATGCGGCGATTTCCTCGGGCGTCGCGTCGCCGGGCTCTTCGGGGTCGCGGACAGCGATGATCGGCTGCGGCAAGGTACTGCTTGCCACACCCCATCGTGTAGTGATTGCAAATTGCTTCATTGGCGGCTTTCGTCCGCCGGTGACAAGGTCCACGCGTTGTGCTTGCGCCCAGGCGCGGTTGAGCGCGGACTGCGGACCTTGCCGGTCGTGAGACCCCTTGGCTTCGGCGATGGCCAGTCCGCGGCCAGGTGGCTTCCATACAACCCAATCGGGCAAGTCGCCTGGGGCATTCTTGATAACCTGTGCGCGCCGCCCTCCATCGAGAACCACCGTCGAAGAACTCAAGTGACCATAGAATGTGTAGCCATGGTGCCGGGTAAGATAGGCTCTCGCAACAAAACGACCGAGCAGCCCTGATAGCGCCACCTTCACCTCGCGTGCTCGGCCCAATTGCTGGGCAAAGAGGAATTGGCCACTGGTTTGGCTCAGCAAGCTCTCCAGAAGCGCTCCGGACATCAGCAAGGCACCCGGTGTTTGGAGCACCTCTAAGATCCCTGCTTGTTCGATCTCCGCCGATGTAAGCGATACCTGCGGCCCAATGGGGTTCAGGTGGCTCGGGTCAAATTCGTGCGCGAAGGTTCGGGTCATGAGCTGGCGAAGGAGAAATGGACATGCTCAGCGGCCGGATGCGATTCCCAACCTGGCACTTCCTATGAACTACCAGATGCCGAATGTGATGCCGTCTACCTGACCAGGCGGGTACAAAAGCGAGCCGCAGCCGTCCATCCGGATCCGATACCATCCGCGTCACAGCGTTTTGTCTGTTAGCAGAGAGCGCAGTGCCGTCAGCACCCGGCGCGGGTTCGCCCGGTGCAGCACCATGCCCAGCCAGTAGGCGGCCTCCTCCCGGCCCATCGCCTCGATCCCGTCGGCGATGGCGCGCATCCGGTCGCGGTGGCGCATGGGGGCGAGGGTGCGGAACATCAGCGCGAGCCGGAGGGCAGTCTGCTCGTCCACCACGTGGCCTTCCCGCGCCGCCGGCCCGCGGCCGTAATCGCCGCGGAGCCCGGCCGCGCCCAGGCGGCGCAGCACCCGGTGTTCCACCAGGTCGAGGTTCCGCCCGGCGAGGCCAGCCAGCCGCAGCGGCTCCTTCACCTGCGGCGTGACCGGGGAGGGCATCTGCCAGATGGAAATTTCCGCCACACCCTGGGCACTGCGGGCGAGGCGCACCGCGTAGCGTGGCAGAGGGGCAGGCAGAGACATGGCGGCGGCGCTCACGGTGCCGCTTCGGCGGCTGCGGAGACATAGGCGGCGCCGGAGGCAAAGCGGGTCAGCCGCTCCGCCAGCTTCTCCGCCGCATCGCCGGCGAGTGACAGGCCGTCGGTGAAAGTCAGGCGGAAGGCCGCCTTCACGTCGTGCTCGGTCGCGGCGCGGAGTTGCGGTTCCAGGAAGTCCTTGATCGGTTTGGCGTCGTCCGGCGTGCCGGTGAAGTCGATCGCCATGTGCGAACGGTCCCTGGTCTCGTAGCCGCCCACCAACTGCACCTGGCGGGCGGCGTTGGGCACGGCGGCGACGGCGCCGAGCAGGCGGAACGCGTCGGTGGCCTCGAACATGCGGATCTCCAGCGCGGCGATCGCGGACAGACGCTGCTTGCGCGCCTTCTCCCATATGATGGTCAGGGCCTCCTTCAGCACCCCCTCCGCAGTCAGGGCCGGGGCGGCGGGTGGCGGCGGGTGGCCGGGAGGGGGCGGAACCGGCCCGTCGCCAGGCGGCTCGCTGACCCCGCTGGCCTTGCCCGCAGGCGGCGGCGGATAAGGGACACTGCCGGGCTTGCCCGGGGGCAGGCCCGGCGGGGCTCCCGGGGCCGGCCGCGGCCAGATGCCGCGCTCGACCGCATAGCCCATGGTGAAGACCGTCGCGTCCTCGCTGATCTCGATCGACACCAGCGGATCGCCCTGGCCGAACAGCAGATCGCCCCGGCGATAGACGTAGTCCCCGCTCTCCACCCCGTTGCGGACCGCCTTCTTGAAGATGTCGTCGCCGGCCAGGATCGGCAGCGCCGGATCGCGGCGAAACTCCTCGCGCAGCACCGCGGTGGTGATCTGGCCCTTCTTGAGCGGCGTGCGGTCGCGGATGAAGGCGGGGCTGTCCGGATGATCCTCGGCGAGGCGCAGCTTGTTCAGGTCGCGCAGCGCGCGGATCACCTGTTGTTGGCCGGCGCCCGGCCGCTCGGAGGCGGAGCCGAGTTCGATCGCAGTATGGGCGAGGTCAACGCCCGGCAAGCCGGCCCGGGTCGGATAGAACAGGTGCCGGTAGCATTGCTGCACGGCGATCGCCACGGTCGCTTCCGACCCGCGCGCCTGGCGCAGCACGTCCTCGCGCTGATGCTCAGCCAACTGGGCGAGGCGATCCGCCTTCTTGAGGCTCTGCAAGGCCAGATGGCGGGTCACCTGCTTGCGCATCTCCGTCACCTGCACCTCGTCGGCGACGATGAACGCGAGGTTATTGCGCAAGGCGCGGAACGCAGTGCCCTCGGCACCCTTGCGCTCGTAGCAGCGGAGGATCAGGTCCGGCACGGTCTCCACCGCGGCGCCGACGGCGACTGCATCGTAGGACATGACCGCGAGCTTTGGGCGGCCGTCGCCCACATCGTCCGCAATGTCGTACGGGCCGCCTGGGAACAACTGCAGTTCCAGGGTCTGGCCGCTGAACACCTGGCGGATCACGGCGTTGAGCTCGGTTCGCACATCGCCCGGATCCACATGGCGTTCCTCGCGCCGGATCAACTGGGTGAGGTTCGCGGCGGCCATGAAGCGCATCGGCGCGCCGGGCCGGTCGTCCAGATAGGCCGATTCCTGAAGGAAGCGGGTCCTGGCACTGTTGAGGAAGCTGATATCGAGGCCGGGCCCGAGCATGGCGTAGCGCAGCCGCTCCGGTGTGATCCCTTTCAGGGTGTCCTTGTCGGCAAGCGAATGCAGGAAGACGGTCCGGGCGACGTACTGGGTGTAAGGCGCCAGCCCCTTGAAGTGGTCCCGGTCGATGTCCTGGGCCAGCGCGGACTTGCCGGCTTCGGCGGCGATGTCGTTGCGGATCGCCGGGACCAGCATGCCCATGCCAAGGCGGGTCACGATCTCCTGGTAGATCGGCGGATAGGCAGGGTCGATATGATGGACGTGCACCGCCGTCGCGTCCGCCGGCCGGGCTTGCCAGAGCTGACCGACGGCCCGGCCCAGGATGCGCAGCATGCCGCGCACTCGCTGGAAGGTGGCGAGGGTGGAGGTCTTGGCGGTCAGCACCGACAGGAGTTCGGGGTGTAGCGGGTAGCTGGCACGAAACGCCTCCAAGGTCGCCGCGTCGCCAGCTTCCTCGCTCAGCGCCGCGCGCTGCTCGGACCAGATCTGGCGGTAGGCGTCGATCGCCGCGCTGGCCCGGGCATCGTCGATGCTGGCGAACAGGCGGCGACGGAGAACGAGCGGGGTTTCGTCGTCCTCGGTGGGGTTCAGCAGGGTGGCCTTGCGCGCGGCGATGCTCTCGGCCTCGGCCATGCGGTCGGCGACGAACAGCGCATCGTCGGCATGGGCGTCGCCGGTCCGGCCGTCCTTGCCGAGGGCGAGGGTGAACACCACGGCAGCGTTCGGCGTGGCCTCCACCGCCTTGAACAGCGCCATGAGGAAGGGGGCAAGCTGGTCACGCACGCCTGGGAGTGCTCGGACCTTGCGCAGCCACACCGCGAGTTCATCGAGCAGGATCAGGGTGGGCTGGCCGCCGAACAGCTCCTTGAGCGTTTCGGCGCCGGGGGCGATCATCTTCTCGTCGGACACCCGCAGCCGTTCGTAGCCGGTGGGGCCGGCCAGGCGGCAGGCGATCTCGCCCCAGGGGGTGCGGGCGAACACGCCGCCTTCCATGCGTCGTCCGTTGGCGGGGTCGGCGTTCTCGCCGTCGAACTCGGCGATGCGGACCGGCCCGGAGGGGAGCAGGGTAGGATCCAGGAACTCCGACGGGTTCGCAACGCCCTTCATGCCGCGGGCGGCGTGCACCAGGGCGATCAGGGCGTGGGTCTTGCCGCCGCCGAAACTGGTGTCGAGGCGGAAGACGGAAGCCGCGGCGGGCGCGCCGGCCAAACGGCGGCAGACCGTATCGAGCAGGTTGGTCAGACCGCGGGTCGGGTATGTGTTGGCGAAGAACCGCTCGGGGCTGGATAATCAGGAGAGGCGGTGCCGTTGATGACCTGTGCCAGATCGGCTGCATAGTCGGCGTCGGTGACCGAGCCAGCAGCCACGTCGTCGCGAGGCTGGCAACAGTCGAAGATGGTCGGGGTCACGTTGGCCTCCGCGATGCAGGGATGGCGTGTGGAACCGCGCTCGCGGTTTCGAGAGGGTGACGCGCTTCCTGTTGGGGGACAAGGGCCGAGGGCCGGTGGCTCCGGGCTACGGAGGCCGCGGACTGCTGTGGGCAAAGCAACTGTAGGGGGGGCGATGGGCGGAAACCTGGGGCGGGGCCTCCACCCGGTCCGACGACAAGCGGTCGAGACGCCATCTTAGAATATGGGACCGTCCCGTCGGAAAGCCGCGGCTAAGCGTCGATCTTGAGCGGAAATCGAGATCGTGGGAGGCCGAGAATCTCGTTGCCAACCCACGGGTGACCGCCCCATCACTGGTGGACGGATGCGGAGAACGCTCGAACCGATCCGTGCGCCTTAAGCTGCTGGTGCCGAACTCGCGCGCCTTCGCCACAACGTCCGTGGGAGTGGTCAGCCGTGGTCCGCACCCGGCGAGGCGCCAGCGGTCTCGGCAATCGCGGCCACTGACAGCATGAGGTCGCGCGCCAAGGGCCCCGGCAGCCGACGCTCGAAGATCGCCGCCAGGCTGCGATAATACGCGATCGTGTCTGCTGCCGAGGCATTGAACCGCTCGAACACCGCCGGTCCGTGTGTTCGTAGGTCGGTCAGGATGGCCCGGGCGTTGTGGACTTTATCGGCGCAGGACACGAGCAGCACATCTACGTCCGCCGTTTCCAAGTGGCGCCGGTAGGCTTCCTTGCGTGCCGGCCAAGGCGGCTTCGGCCAGACCTCGGTATCGCTGCAAGCACGAACGATGCACGCGATCCGGGAGCCGAAGCGCTCGGCGATGATCGCCTCCTGCTCCGCCCCTACGTCCTCGATGGCGTCGTGTAACAGGCCGGCAATCGCCAGTCTTCGTCACCCCCATGTTCGAGGATCAGACCGGCAACCTGGAGCAGGTGGCTGATGTAGGGCGTGTCGGTGCCCTTCCGGGTCTGGTCGGCATGGATCTCCGATGCGAATCTGGTCGCCTCGGAAAGCCGGCTCCAACGAGGGAGCGTAGCCTTGGATCCTGACACATGTTCCTCTCTGCACTGCCACCCGACGTCGGCCGGTAACTGGCGATGGGTATCTTGGCCCACCGGCGCCTGAGTCGAATACGGCTTGGCTGCTGATTCGCTCGACGCACTGCCGCGTCGCCCATTGGCGCGCCATAGCCAACGTCGCCGAGGTTCACGGGCTACAGGGCCGATCGGGGTGTGATCGTGGGTCCCCCGGGCTGCTACCGCCGGCCCCTATGACGGGAGGAAGGCCGCCCCCGCCCAATTGCGGCCCTCCGCCCTGCCCAAACTCGGGCGCGGCGCGTGGCAACCGGGCTGACCCGGGAAGAGGGGCCGCACGAGCGCCGGGGGTGCCCTTCCGGCGCCTGCTGGTAGCCCGGTGGTAGCCCGACCAATTGTGGATGGGATGGTCCACCGGTAACCCATTGAAA
>CAWHKR010000003.1:0-6817 GCA_963829875.1 uncultured Pseudomonadota bacterium
ACTCAGAGGCTGTCTCGAAACGGCCCCCATATAATCTATCGGGCTGGGCAGCCGGGGCAAATCGTGATTTGTCAGGGTTGCAACACACCAGACGAGACCGCGATGTGGACCCCGACCACCCGACGGCAGCATAGCCGTGCCGGCCTACGCTATGGAAGCGACCTGACCGACGCGGAATGGACCCTGCCCGCCCCGTTTCTGCCCGCCGCGGCCGGCCGTGGCTGCGGATTCCGACGATTGCGGCCTGGCATTCCGATTGAAGCCGGCCATCGATTCCGATCGAAGGCGGCCAGGGCTTCCAACCGATCCCGGCCAGGGTCGTCATCGGCGTGGCTATGGGGTCAGGCGGCGGCTTCGGCGTCAAGCATGAGCGCCTTGGCGGCCCGCTTTCGCAGTGATTCTCCCTTCAGCACCAGGCGGTGGGCGTTGTGAACCAGCCGGTCCAGCACGGCGTCGGCGATGGTCGGGTCGCCGATGACCTCGTGCCAGTGATCGACCGGCACCTGGCTGGTGACGATGGTAGAGCCGCGCTCGTGGCGGTCGTCCATGATCTCCAGCAGATCGCGGCGCTGCTCGCCGGTGAGCGGCGCCAGGCCCCAGTCGTCCAGGATCAGCAGCTGCACCCGGCCGAGTGTCTTCATCAGCCGCCCGTGGCGCCCGTCGCCGCGGGCCAGCGCCAATGCCTCGAGCAGCCGGGGCACCCGGTGATAGACGACCGAGCGGTTGTCGCGACAGGCTTTGTGGCCCGAGCGCGCAGGCGATCCAGGACTTGCCGACCCCGGTCGGGCCGATGACCAGCAGGTTCTGTTTGCGGTCGATCCAATCGCCGGCGGCCAGCTTCTGGAACAACGCGCGGTCGAGACCACGGGCCGCGCGCAGGTCGATATCCTCGACGACGGCTTGCTGGCGCAGGGCGGCGAACCGCAGCCGCGTGACCAGCCGCTTGTTCTCGCGCTCCGTCGTCTCGCGGTCGAGCAGCAGCGCGAACCGTTCCTCGAAGCTCAAGGCCGCGATGTCGGGGTGTCGTCGCTGGTCGTCGAGCGCGCGAGCCATGCCGGTCAGGCCAAGGGCAAGCAGGCGTTCCTGGGTGGGGTGGGCGAGCATCAGGTTCCTCCTTCAGTGGTAGTAGCCGCGGCCGCGGATGTTCGCGTGCAGCAGGGGAGCGGGGTCGGGCGCTGGATCCTCCCGGAAGGCGCGGTCCAGGCCGGTGCGCAGGATCGAGGCGATCGAGCCGTAGCTCCGCGCCCCGATCGTCAGCCCGCGTTGGCAGGCCGCCTCGAGCCGAGCCTCGCCGTAGGTCTTGGCCAGCCGCAGGATGCCCAGGCAGGCCCGGAAGCCCTGCTCCGGATGCGGCTTGGTGCGCAGAATCGTCTCCACCAGGGCCGCCGTGCCCGGGCCGACCTCGGCGGCAAAGGACAACAGCCGCGCCGGCGTCCAGCTGGCGTAGCGGCGGTGCGCGCTCGGCATGTGCTCCGGGACCGTCGTGTGTCGACGCTTCATCGCCGAGCGCGGATGCGCCGCCACCCGCTTGCCGGCGTGGAACATCTCGACCGTGCTGTCGGTGACGCGTGCCTCGACCACTTCGCGGATCAGCCGCGACGGCACCGAGTAGAAGTGGCCATGCACCTCGACGTGGTAGTCAGGCGCCACCCGGCAACGCCGCCACTCGGCGTAGGCATACGGCTCGGGCGGCAGTGGCAGCAGCGCCGGCCGGTCGATCGTCGCGAAGAACTCGCGCCGGCTGGCGCCGAGCCGGCGCATCAGCCGGGCGTTGAGGTCGCCCAGCACCTCGCGGATCGCTTCGTTCAGCTCACCCAGCGACAGGAAGCGACGGTTGCGCAGACGCGCCAGGATGAACCGCTCGACGATCAGCACCGCGACCTCGACCTTGGCCTTGTCGCGTGGGCGGCGCACCCGGCCCGGCAGCACCGCCGTGCCGTAGTGGGCCGCCATCTCCTCGTAGGTGCGGTTGATGCCGGGCTCATAGCGGCAGGCCGCCGTCACCCCGGCGCGCAGGTTGTCGCACACCAGCAGCTTCGGCACGCCGCCGAGGAACGCGAGCGCATTGACGTGCGCCCCGATCCAGTCGGCCAGCCCCTCGCTCCAGCGCGCCTCGGCATAGGTGTAGTTCGAGGCGCCGAGCACGGCGACGAACACGTGCGCCGGCCGTTCCTCTCCGGTTACCCCATCGAATACCGGCACCGTGTCACCGGCGTAGTCGACGAACAACTTCTCGCCGGCGACATGGGTCTGGCGCATCGTCGCGCTGATCCCGCGCCGCCAGTCGATGTAGAGGTCACAGAACCGGCTGTAGCCGTAGCCGTCCGGCGCCTCGGCCCGGTATTCCTCCCATAGCAGCAGCAGCGTCACGCCGCGGCGGCGCAGCTCGGCGTGCAGCGTGGTTCCAGTCCGGCATCACCCGCGTCGGCGCCGGGTGGAAGCCCGCGGGAGCGAACAACCGCCGCTCCAGCGCCGCGTCGTCGAGCTCCGCCGGCACCGGCCAGGTGATCCCGAGCACCGCCGCCCGCCGCAGATACTCGGCAACCGTCGTCCGGCCGACCCCGACCGAACGCGCAATCACCCGCTCGCTCGCACCGCAAGCATGCCGCAGTCGCAGAACCTCTCGAACCTTTCGCATCGACAATCTCTCGGCTGGCATCGTGTCCCTCCTGCTCAGAGGACCACGCTACCGGTCATCAGATCGCCGACTGGACCTCAGCCCCCCGTCCAGGGGTGGCCGGCTTCGATCGGAATCGGTGGCCGCTTTCCGTCGGAATCACTGGCCGTCTTCAATCGGAATCAGTGGCCGCCTTTCGTCGGAATACGCATGACGCGACGCAACTCGGCGGCCGGGCGCCGCAGACCGGACTGCGGCCGGCGACGCGAACGGAACTGGCAACCTTCTCCGGCCAACCCGACACCACATCCGATTCCGAAGACTGCCTGACCCTGCATGTCTGGACCCCAGCAGCCGACACGGCGAAGCGGCCGGTCATGGTCTGGCTGCATGGCGGGGCGTTCTCCTACGGTTCGGCCAATGGCGAGCGGACGCTCGGATCACGCCTGGCGACGCGCGACGTGGTGGTCGTCTCGGTCAACCACCGTCTGAATATCTTCGGGCATCTGGACCTGTCGGCGATCGCCTCCCCGGACTATGCGGCGTCAGGCAATGCCGGCACGCTGGACCTGATCGCAGTGCTGGAATGGGTGCGCGACAATATCGCGACCTTCGGCGGCGATCCCGGGAACGTCACGATCTTCGGCGAGTCGGGCGGTGGCGGGAAGGTCAGCACCCTGCTGGCAATGCCGCGTGCCCAGGGCCTGTTCCACCGTGCGATCATCCAGAGCGGCGCGGTGGTACGCCATCGCACGCGGGCGCGCGCGCAAGCGCTGACCGAGTGTGTACTGAAGGAGCTCGGCACGCGCGACATCGCCACCCTGCAAGCCCTGCCCATAGAAAAGCTACTCGCCGTGGTCGGCCCTGCGGAATCGGCACGGTGGGCGCGTCGCTGCTTGCCTTCTGGCTGTTCCTGCCGGTGGCGGCGGTCATCGCCACTCTCTACATCGACCGCATCGCCCGTGCGGTGGAACGCCGGTATTATCCGGCGCTGCCTCCGGCACGCGGAGCGCCCATTGGCGCACAGATTGCTGATGGAATCAGTCTCGGCTTGCGCATCCTCTTGCTCAACCTCGTCGGCCTGATCCTCGCGCTGGTCCCGGGCATAGGCCTTGTGCTTGGCTGGATGATCGCCGCTTACGCTATCGGTCGCGGCCTTTTCATGGTCGTTGCCATGCGACGCATGCCGCGCCCAGCCGCGATGGCGCTGTACCGCGGGTCACGCGGCGCGGTCCTGGCCCAAGGCGGCATCATCGCGCTGGCCGCCTATATCCCGCTGCTGAACCTGCTGATTCCGGTGATCGGTCCCGCGGTGATGGTGCATGTGCTGGACCGCGCGCTGTCCACGGCGAGAGAGGCAGCTTAGTTGGGGGGACAACGGGACTGTTACCCGCCCCTCTGCCCGGCTTCGCAGCGCCGATGCACCGTCCGCTCTTGAGTGGCCGCCCCCGATGCCCCGATGACCAACATGGGCGCAGAGCGGCCGTAGTCGGTTGGGCCAGCGCGTGGTTACGTTCGGGGGAGGTTGTCTCAGCTCATCTCCCCAGCCGACCAATTACACCGAACGACCCTGCCCTACCGGGCACCGTGCGCCCCGCACGCCAAAAAGAGAAGAGGCAGGGCCCGCCTCTTCTTCTCCCCGTCACGGTTCTTCGGCGCCGTCCGCGGGTTCAGGCAGCAGGTTCCACGCCCGCGCCGCGGTCGCCGCCGTCTCCACCAGGCGCTGCGGCGCGTGGTGGGCGTAGCGGGTGGTGGTGGACAGCTGGCGGTGCCCGAGCACCGTTCCGATCTCGTACAGCGGCGTGCCGGCGTTCGCCAGCGCCGACGCGAACGAGTGCCGCAGGTCGTGGATGCGCAGGTCCACCGGCAGCCCGGCCCCCTTCTTCGCCCGCCGCCACGCCCCCCGCAGGTCCTCCACCGCCCTCCCGGGCCGGCGCCGGCTCGGGAACACGTGGGGGTTGCCCTCCGCGCGCCGGCACGCCTGCCGGCGCAGGATGCCGACCGCCACCGCCGACAGCGGGATGTGCCGCGGCCTTCCGTTCTTGGAGCGCAGCACCGACAGGGTGCCGCGGTCCAGGTCCACCAGGTCCTAGGTGGCCAGCAGGACCTCGCTCTTGCGCGCCCCGGTGACGACGAGCAGGGCCAGCGCCGCGGCGGCGTCCTGGTCCGGGTCGCCGTCGAGCGCCCGCACCAGCGCCTGGGTCTCCGCCGCGGACAGGTAGCGGTCGCGGGCGGAGTTGGCGAGCAGCGGGACCGCCCTGCGCTTGGCCCGCTCGGCCACGGGGTCGGCACCCAGGCTGACCGTGGCCCTGAGGTGCTCGGCCCGCTGGCGCGCCTGGTCGACGGTCACGTCGCCCAGGCGGCCGAGCTTCACCTCGCGGCTGCGCCCCCGCTGGTCCTTGTAGCGCAGGTAGAACGTCGTGCCGGTCCGCCGCCGCTCGGCGATGAAGCCGGGCAGGTGGGTGTCGAAGACGCGCAGCTCGGCGACGCCCTCGGGGGGCGCGGGGAAGTCGCGCATCGAGGCGCGCGTGATGGCGGCTCGCGCCATGGACGGTTGATCGGGTGGGAAGCGGGGTTGCCCGCGGTGGCGCAGGCGCCCGCCGGCCCCGGGGCACTCGTACTCACTGACGTTGAAGCGGGAGTTCGCGGCAAATTGGCCGGCGAGGCCCATTTGTGACGTATGCTGCGTGTCGCGCTTCAGCGATTCCGGGTACTCGGCGACGGCGCCGCATTGGCATTGGCGTTTGTGGGTCGTTGCCAGTCAGGCAGAAGGGGGCCGCCTCCAGCCCGGGCCGGTTCACGGCAGGAACAGGAGCCACAGCCCGTCGCTGGCGATGCTGACGGCGACGCCCTCGGGGACGCGGAAGCAGCGGACATCTTCCTCGGTGGCGTCGTCGTTGATCCGCAGCAGATCGTCCAGGGACTGGACAGTCAGCCCGAGGCCGGGGAGGTAGCTGAGGACGTGCAGGTGATCGTCGCCCCGCGCCAGCGCCGGCGCGAGGCTGACGCGTTGCACGTCGGGGGGATCGTCGGGTTCGTCGCTGTAGCGCCGCAGCAGCGCGGCGAGCGGCTTGTGCGTCGTGCCCATCGGGGTCTGCAAATGCAACGACCCACGCCCGCGGGGGGCGTGGGTCGTCGGGTGGCGGGTGGCGCTCCTGCCGGAGCAACTCCATGAAATCCGCCCGGGAGACTGAGCTGCCGCGATTGGGGTCAGCGCGAAAACGCGCCCGCGCATCCGCGTGTTTGCGCGAACAGACGATTGCGCGTCCGCACCTACGCGCGGGCCGCACCCCAACCGCACATGAGGCACCCCATGAGGACGATCGCGCTCGCCGCCGCCAAGGGCGGCGTCGGCAAGACCACGCTGGCCGCCGCGCTGGCCACCGCCGTCCCCCTCGATACCCCCGGCGTCAGGGGCGCCCTGATCGACCTGGCCCCCCAGGGTTCGCTGACCCGGTGGTGGAACGTCCGCGCGCTGCCGGAGCCGCGCCTCGCCGAGTTGGCGGGCCGGCCGTTCGCGGCGGCGCAGCGGCGAGCGCGCTGTCGGCGCTGTGGCACGCCGTGCGGGCAGTCCCGGCCGACGTCGACGCCGGGCGGGCCGCGCAGCGGATATTCGCAGGGGACCGGACATGAGCGCCGCACCGCAACCGGCTGTAGGGCTTCTGCGCCGCAAGGGCGAGGCGAAGCCGCCGCGGGAGCCGGACGTCCGGCCCCGCGCGGGGGACGGCCGGCGGGTGGGCTCGAAGCTGCCGACCGAGCTCTACGCCCGCTTCAAGACGTATGTGGCCCGGCACGGCTTGACCGGCGAGCAGGCCATCGCCAATGCCATCGAGCAGCTGATCCGGGATGACTGATCGTGTCTGAGCGGGTCGATGCCGTCCCAGGACCGGGCATTCCGCGCCGGACTTGTGCAACAGAATCACTCAATCGGATCAACGATTTCGAGCGGTACAGGAAATCTTGAAGTTCGCACCGCGCTGCCGAACGGAGGCTGCATCAAGGAAGTGCGCGCCGCGCCCTGCCGTCGACGGCAGCGCAACCTGAGTTTCCGCGGCACGATCAGGCCTTCGGGCGCTGCCGCGCCACCCGCAGGCGCCGCCGGGAGCGTAGCCGGTCGCTGCCCGCCCGCTGGAATTCGTCGATGCCGACGGCGGTGACGATCACCAGCCCGGTGGCCACCATCTGCCAGAACTCGGAGTG
>CAWHKR010000004.1:0-6527 GCA_963829875.1 uncultured Pseudomonadota bacterium
GCCGGAACATGGCGCCCGCGCGGACCGTGGTCAGCCCGCGCGTCGGGCCAGCAGGAACAGGCGGCGGAACGGCAGCAGGGTGGTGCCGTCCGCGCGGCGCGGGTAGTGCGGCCGCAGCGCGGCGGCATAGGCGGCGCGGAACGCGGCCCGCTGGTCTTCCTCCAGCGCGGCAAGGAACGGGCGCAGGCTGCTGCCGGCGGCCCATTCCACCACCGGATCCTCGCCGGTCAGCGGATGCAGATAGGTGGTTTCCCAGATCTCCAGGCTGGCGGCGTGGGGACCCAGGATGTCCCAGTATTCGCCGGCGGTCAGGATATCGCGGGCGGTCCCCGGCGTGTCGCGCAGCCGCGCCGCCCAGGGGCCGCCGGCCGCCACCGCGAGTTGCACGCGGCGCAGCGGCGCGTCGTGCATCGCCGGCATCTGCACCGCCAGCACCCCGCCCGGCGCGAGCAGCCCAAGCAGCCGGGGGAACAGCCGCGCGTGTCCGCCGGTCCAGTGCAGCGCGGCATTGGAATAGATCAGATCGGGCGGCGCCTCCGGGGCGAAGGTGGCGAAATCCGCCTGGACGAAGCGGCAGTCCGGCGCCGTGTCCCGCGCCTTCGCCAGCATGGGCCCGGAGCCGTCGATCCCCAGCACCGCGGCGTCGGGGAAGCGGGCTTTCAGGATGCGGGTGACGGTGCCGGGGCCGCAGCCGAGATCGACCACCCGCGCCGGCGCCGCGAGCGGCACCTGCGCCAGCAGATCGAGCGCCGGGCGCAGGCGCGCATCGGCGAACCGCAGGTACTGCGCCGGATCCCAGCCGGAGGCCGGCCCCTCAGTGCCGGCCGGCGTCGGCACGGTCGAAGATCCGCTTGAGCCAGTAGAAGCCGAACACCACGGCGACGACGAACAGGGCGATGCCGAGGCCGTACACCTCCCCCGCCGCCGAGATCATGACCAGGGCCACGAGCGCGACCACCGTCGCGCCGATGAGAGCCAGCCAGTCGTGCGGTTGCATAGTCATATCCACCCCGTGGTTGCGCAGCACTCGTCCCAGCCTGGAGCGCCGTCAGGCAGCCGGAGCCCCGCCCCGGACAGGGCGACAACCGGCGGCCGCACTATGCCGGCGCCGCCGCTTTCGCAACAGCCTGGGTGGCCGCTTCCCGGCCGGCATCGAACAATTCGGCCAGAAAAGCCGCCTCGCCGTTGAATTTGGTGGACACCGGCAGATGGCCCAGCGCCGCATCGGCGGCGATCTCCAGCACCTGCACGCCGGGCGGCAGGGCGGCGAGCTCGGCCGCCAGCAGGTTCTGCCCGGCGATCTCGGTCAGCCGGTTGGCGATCTCCGCCTGGGAGGCAGGCAGGCCCGGGCGATGGGCGGCCTGGGCGCGGATCAGGATCAGGATCTCCGGCAGGGTCGGGGTCAGCAGCGGGCCGAGCGGCGGATTGCCGGCGTAGCCGCCGTCCCAGCAGGGACGGCCGTCCAGCTCCACCGCCGGGAACACGAACGGGATGCAGGCCGAGGCCAGCAGGACCTCGACCGTGATCTGCGGATTGTCGAACAGCAGCGCGTTGCCGGTCGCCACCTCGGTCGCCGCCACGGTCAGCCGCGGCGCTTTGGGATCGGCGAGCAGCCGGTGGTCGAGCAGGTCGGCCAGCACGCCGCGCAGCGGGTTGAGATTGAGCGGGTTCATCTGCGCCGGGCCGAACAGGCGCATCGCCATGTCCAGCCCCCACCAGGCCGGGGTGTTGGAAATATCCCACCCGAACAGCCACTGGTCGAGCGGCCCGGCGCGCAGCGGGCTGAGCGCGTGGGCGCTGGCCACCCGGTCCCACAGCCGGCGCAGTTCGGCGCGGGCCGCCGCGGGGCCGCCGCGCGCCAGGCCCTGGGCCAGCATGGCCCCGGTGATGGCACCCGAGGAGACGCCGGAGATGCGGTCCACCGCCAGCCCGGCCTCCAGCAGGCAGTCGAGCGCGCCCCAGGTGAACGCGCCATGGGCGCCCCCACCTTGCAGGGCGAGCGCCACCCCCGTGCCGCGACCCGCCTGGGTCGCGCCGCTCAAGATCCGGTTTGACATGGCCGCAACCTGCGGCAGGGCGGGCGGCAGGGCAAGCGGCGGGGGGGATTTTCGGTATGATATCGGAACGGTATGGGCGTGCCTTCGCCCGGGGCGCTCAGGCCCAGATCGACGACGGTCCCATTCGCAACTGGGACAGCAGGTCGCGCGCGTGCAGGTTGAACCCCACGGGCGGCGCGCGCGGGGTCGTGGGGGCGGCGCTTTCGGGGGTGGCGGCCTGGTCGGGGTCCGGCGCGTCCGCCTCGTCCGGCGGGGTCGCTTGGGCGGGGGGTCTGCGGCGCCGGCGGGGCGGGGGCGCGAGGCTGGGGTGCACGCCCAGCATCCAGCAGAGCGCGCGCAGGAGGCGCCCCATGCGCGGATCGGCGGCGAGCAGGGCTTCCATCTCCGGATCGCGGAGCAGGGTTTCGAGCTGGGAGAGGCTGGCGGCGGCGCCGGGGATCAGGCGCAGCAGCCAGCGCGCGCCACAGGGCATGACCGGCTTGCGGCGCGGCGGGCGCGCGGCTTGCGGCTGGGCCGGGGGGCGGTGTCGGGGGCGGCGTTGTGGCCGGCGGGCGCGGGGCGCGCGGGCGGGACCGGGGTGGCCGCGAGGGCGAGGAATTGGGCGGAGATCCGGCGCAGGCGGGTCCAGATCGCCACCACCAGCGGGCCGGCGAGGCGCTGGCGGCAGCCCTGCTCGGCGACGCAGCCGGCCAGCCAGGCGATGATGGCGGCGAGGCGCTCGGTGGGGGTGGCGGGGGGTGCATGGGGCGGGGTGGTGGGGGCCGGTGCGGGGTGGGGTTGGGGCCTTGTTACGGGGTGGAGGTTAAGATTTGGTGAACGGACCGGGAACGTGGGGTGTTTTTGTTGGTGCCGCGCGCGGGGTTGGGGCGGGACGTGGGCTGCCATCCGCGATCCTGAGCTTGATCGCCGTCAGGGGCGCGGCGGGGTCTGGTACCGGCGGCTATCCAATTCTGTGAGGTCAGGGACCACGAGGAGAGGGTGTGGGAGGGATAGCATCGGTTACGGATCGGGCCCTGGCAATGGGGATAGTCCAAGTTCCTTAAGAAACGCGTTGTGCTTCGCCGTTGACTCCCGGATCTGCTTCTCGATCTCGACCAACTCCTTATGCGTGGCCGACAGATCGATCTGCGACCTCCTGCTTGGCCGTGCTGACATAGCGCGAGATGTTCAGGTTGAAGTCGTTCTCCTCGATCTCGTCCATCTCCACGCGCCGGGCGTACCGCTCATCTTCTCCGGGCGGTGCTGGTAGGTGTCGATGATCTTCTCGATATGCTCGTCGGATCAGGTAGTTCTGCCGCTTGCCCTTCTCGAAGTGCTCGGCGGCGTTGATGAACAGCACGTCATCCGGCTTCTTGCACTTCTTGAGCACGAGGATGCAGACCGGGATGCCGGTCGAGTAGAACAGGTTCGCCGGCAGGCCGATGACCGTGTCGATGTGCCCGTCGTCGAGCAGCTTGCGTGCGGATCGTCGCCTCCGCGCCGCCACGGAACAGCACGCCGTGGGGCAGGATGATCGCCATCACGCCGTCGTCCTTGAGGTAGTGAAACCCGTGCAGCAGGAAGGCGAAGTCGGCCGCGCGACTTCGGGCGCCAGCCCGTGGTTCTTGAAGCGCATGTCCTCGCCCAGGGCCTCGTTCGGGTCCCAGCGGTAGCTGAACGGCGGATTGGCGACCACCGCGTCGAACGTCGGCTTCTTCGCCGGGTTCGTCTCGCGGAGCATGTCCCAGTCGTTGGTCAGCGTGTCGCCGTGGTAGATCTCGAACTCCGAGTCCTTCACCCCGTGCAGCAGCATGTTCATGCGCGCGAGGTTGTAGGTGGTGATGTTCTTCTCCTGCCCGTAGATCTTGCCGATGCCGCCTGCGGCCCCATGCGGTTGCGCACGTTCAGCAGCAGCGAGCCCGAGCCGCAGGCAAAGTCCAGCACGCTTGCCAGGTGCTTCCGCTTGCCGGTCTTCGGGCTCCTGGCTGTCGAGCGTGACGATGCGCGGAGAGGATGTCGCGAGATCTGCTGCGGCGTGTAGAACTCGCCGGCCTTCTTGCCCGAGCCGGCGGCGAACTGGCCGATCAGGTATTCGTAGGCATCGCCCAGCGTGTCGCTGTCGGTGGAGAACTCCGCCAGCCCCTCGGCGATCTTGGTGATGATCGTGCAGAGCTTGGCGTTGCGGTCTGCGTAGGTCTTGCCGAGCTTCTCCGAGCCGAGGTTGATCTCCGAGAACAGCCCGGAGAAGGTGCTCTGCGAACGATTCGTTCTCGATGTACTTGAAGCCCGCCTGCAGCGTGTTGAGCAGTTCGCCGTCCTGCGTGCGGGCCATGTGGGCGATGCTGGCCCAGAGGTGCTCGGGCTGGATGACGTAGTGCGCCTTGCGGCGCATCTGCTTCTCGAACGCCGCCACATCGTCGGGGTTGTGCGTCGTACCAGACCGACAGCGGCGTACCGCCCGCCGTTGCCGATGGCGTTCGGGTCAGGGTAGTCGCGCCCCAGTTCCTTCTTCGCCGCCTGCTCGTAGTTGTCCGAGAGGTAGCGCAGGAACAGGAACGCGAGCATGTAGTCGCGGAAGTCGTCCGCGTTCATCGCCCCGCGCAGCTGGTCGGCGATGGCCCAGAGCGTCTTGCCGAGCTGTTTCTGGTTGTTTTCGGTCATGTCGTCTACTTACTTCCGGTCGGCTCACTCGGGAACAAGCTCAGGGTTGAAGGGGTGGCGCTCGATGAACTCGTGCAGGATCTTCCGGAAGTACTCCTTGTTCTCCTCCAGCATCTCCTGCGGCTCGTACAGCGAGTAGTTGCCGTGGCTGAGGATGTTGACGAACCGCGTGTGAAGGATGCCGTCGTGTCATCGTCGCATCTCGTCTGATGCAGTCGGAGAAGTTCGCGTAGCCGTGGAAGCTGGCGGTCTTCTCCAGAATCGCGCGCAAGCATGTTGAAGTGATACGTGTAGAGCCTGCCACTCTGCGATCCGCCTCGTAAAGTTCGGCCAGCGCGGCCACATGGTGGAAGAACGGCGTATCGCCGGTCTTGCGTCAGGAGATAGCCGCCTCCGGCGACCCGTCGCGGCTGTAGAAAATACCTGTTCGGCGCTGTCTTCAGCTCATTGCACAGCACGTTGAAGAACAGCGTGTGGTGCGTCGAGATCACCGTCTTCAGCGGGCTCTGCGCCTCTTGAGCAACTTCGCCAGATGGTTTGCCACGGCGATGGCGTTGTGCTCATCGAGTGACGAAATTGGGTCATCGATGTAGACGTATTTGACCCAGTTGTAAGGCGGTTCCATCTCGTCGAGCGCGAGCTGCACGATGGCGAGGAAGAAGCACCAGATGAAGATGTTCTCCTCGCCGCGCGAAACCTTGATGGCCTCCTCGCGGCGGGTTTCGTACTCGTCTTCACCATCACCCGGCCCCGCGCCCGCACTGTCGGCAACGTTGCCAGCGGTGCCTCCCCTCCTAACCCTGAACTCTCGGGCGAAGACCACCTCCCAGCTGGTGGTGTCGATCCGGAATTCCATGTTGAAGTGATGGGTGTAGAGCCTTCCACCGCGTATGCGCGGCCTGGTAGAGCTCGGCTAGCGCGGCCACGTGGTGGAAGAACGGGGTGTCGCCGGTGTTGCGGTAGCAGCGTAACCGCCTGCCGCGGATCGGTCGCGGCACGAGGAAAGTACTTTCTTGGGCCGTTTCAGCTCGTTGCAGCAGGACGTTGAAGAACAGGGTGTGGTGCGTTGAGAGGACGGTCCTGAGCCGTGCTGTCGGGCTTTCTTGAGCAGCTTTGCCAGGTGATTTGCCACGGCGATGACATTGTGCTCATCGAGCGATAGAGATCGGGTTCGTCAATGTAGATGTCCTGACCCAGTTGTAAGGACGGTCCCATCGTCATCGAGCGCAAGTTGTTCGACGATCGCAAGGAAGAAGCACCAGATGAAGATGTTCTCCTCGCCACGGGAGACCTTGATGGCCTCCTCGCGGCGGGTTTCGTACTCGTCTTCGCCCTCACCCTGCCCCGCGTCCCGCACTGTCAACCTCGTCGCCGGCGATGCCGTCCTTCTTTGCCCTGAATTCTCGAGCGAAGACCACCTCCCAAATGGTGGTGTCGATCCGGAACTCGAAGTCGGCGTAGCGGTCGAGCAGGGTGCGGATGCGATTATCCATCTCCATCGACTCGAGGCCCGCGAAGAAGCTCGAATTCGTGTTGAGCTTCAGCTCTCCGCTCGCTGTCATTCTCCAGGTCGTTGTCCCACGAGAACAGGTCTTAGGTGAAGGCATTGAAGTAGAGTTGCGCTGCTGTCTCTGGCCGTCAGTGTCGCCAACTTTCCCGAGGTCTTTGAAGGCGGTGGACAGCCGTGTCTTGCCCGTGCCGTTGTAGGCGTGAGTAGAAATGAACTTTTTGTTCTCTAGTTCCTGCCGGAGGTGGGTGGCGAGCGCGTTGAGGCTCGCGAACGTCGAAACGGCGCTCATGAACTAACGGCCCTCCAAGGATAGGAAGAGC
>CAWHKR010000005.1:0-9079 GCA_963829875.1 uncultured Pseudomonadota bacterium
CCGCGCTGGGGCTGGCCACCCTGGTGATCGGCTGGGGCCTTCCGGCTGCGCTCGGGCCACGCACCAACGGCCGCGCGTGCCGGCGGAATGACCGTGCGACCGTGCGTCGTCGCTAGTGTCCTGCCCCTGAAATGCCTTCGCATTTCAGGGGCAGGACACTGAAAACAAAGAACTAATGTCCCGGAAATTCGGAACCGAATTTCCGGGACACTAGTGCGGCAGGCCGGTGAAGACCAGCGAGACGACGAGCGTCAGCGCCGCGATCGCCACCGCAATCACGAACGGGGCCACGTGGTTGTGGCCGGAATCGGCGGGGGAAAACTGGGTGGCAGACATGCGCTTTCTCCTGTTCGGGTGAACTGTCAGGACGAAGCGTGACGTGCGTCCGGGAAAGGTGGCGATGATCTGAATCAAACCGGCAGAAATACTGCCCTTTGTCGGGACGGACCGCCAGGCAGCACGCCGTCCCGGCCGGCGACGGATCGAACCCGAGGCCGCCGCTATCCCTCCGGCGCCAGACGCAGGATCTCGTCCAGCGCCTGTTGTTCCCGCCGCGCCCCCGCGGCACGCCGATCGGCCTCCTGCCGGGCCAGCAGCTCTTCCGCCGCTTTCACCGCAGCGCGGGCGGCGGCGAGCACGGCGCGGCCCAGCACCACGTCTTCGGCCGCGGCGTCACGGGCGGCGGCGGCGCTGCCCAGCTCATGACGGGCGCGGCGCAGCCAGACGCCGAACGCTTCCACCACGCTGTCGTCCCCGGCCAGGTTGGCGGCGGTTTCGGTCTCCTGCGCAATCCTGGCCTCCGCCGCCGTGACCGCCTGGGCGCACGCCGCTTCCTGGCGCAGCGCGGCGGCGAGGTCGCGCAGCGCCGCATCCCGCGTCAGCTGGCGCAGCCGCAGCACGGAAGGCAGGGGATTACGGGTCATGGTGCTCCAGTGCCGCGCGCAGCGCGGCAAAGCCGTCGTCGATGCCGGAGACGCCGGCGCGGTCCTGGGCCAGCACCGCCTCGATCCGCGGCGCCAGCGCCACCGCCTCGTCCACCGCCGGATCCGTGCCGGCGCGATAGGCGCCAAGCCGGAGCAGATCGGCCATGTCCGCATACAGCGCCAGGATCGCGCGGGCGCGGCGGACCAGCGCCGTCTCCTCCGCGTCCAGGCAGCCGGCAGCGGCGCGCGACAGCGAACGCAGCACGTCGACCGCCGGGTAGCGCCCGGCCTCGGCGATGCGCCGGTCCAGCACCACGTGGCCGTCGAGGATGCCGCGCACCGCATCGGCCACCGGTTCGTTGTGGTCGTCGCCTTCCACCAGCACGGTGAACAACGCGGTGATGTGCCCCGGGGGACGCGGGTCGTCCGGTCGCGGTTGGCGGCCGGGGCCGGCGCGTTCCAGCAGGCGGGGGAGTTCGGCGAACACGCTCGGCGGATAGCCGCGGGTGGCCGGCGGCTCCCCGGCCGAAAGGCCGATCTCGCGCAAGGCCAGGCAGAAGCGGGTGACGCTGTCCATCATCAGCAGCACCTGGCGGCCCTGATCGCGGAAATGCTCGGCCACCGTCATCGCCGCGTGCGCTGCCTCCCGCCTCAGCAGCGGCGGCGCGTCCGAAGTGGCGACCACGATCACCGCGCGGGCGAGGCCCTCGGGGCCCAGTTCGTCCTCGATGAACTCCCGCACTTCGCGCCCGCGTTCGCCGACCAGGGCGAGCACCGTCACATCCGCCGCGGCGCCGCGCGCCAACATGGCGAGCAGGGTGGATTTACCGACGCCGGAGCCGGAGAACAGCCCCAGGCGCTGGCCCTGCCGCGTGGTGGCGAAGCAGTCGAGCGCGCGCACCCCGAGCGCGAGCCGCGGGCCCAGCCGCGCGCGCCCGGCGGCCGGCGGAGGGGCGGCGCGGACCGGGCGAGACACCGGACCGGGCGGCAACGGCCCGCCCCCATCCAGCGGGCGGCCGAGCGGATCGATGACCCGGCCGAGCCAGGCCTCGCCCGGGGCGAGCCGTCCCCCCTCCCCCAGCGCGAAGCCGGCGGGATGGTGGCGCACCGGCATCAGGGCGGTGCCACCGGGACCGAGGCCGTCGAGCGATCCGAACGCCATCGTGCGTGCCAAGGTGCCGCGGAACCCCACCACTTCGGCCAGGACCGGATCGGCCGCGCCGGGGCCTTGCCGCGGGTGCAGCAGCAGGCGGCTGCCGACGGCGAGGTGGCCGGACAGGCCGGCCACCTCCGCCATCAGCCCGGACAGGCCGGCGATACGGCCGGACAGGTGCAGCGGCGGAACCTGACGCAGCGCGGCACCGCCTGAACCGACATATTTTTCGGGATTTGTGGATCCCAATGGCACTCTCCCGCTTCACGAGACGGCACGGACCCTGTGTGTTTCCTATGTGTTCGAGACCGACTCCGACCATCCTCCCTTTTTATGCACGGCGTTCATGAAAAAACCATGGCGATACACACGCTATGGTGGTATCTACACACGTATCAGTTGTGGGGATGAGAGCCATGCGCGTTCTGCTCGTCGAGGACGACCTGACCGCCGCCCGCGGAATCACGATGGTGTTGAAATCGGGATCCGCCGTGGTCGATCACGCTGGCACCGGGGAGGAAGCGCTCGAGCTCGTGCGCCACTACGACTACGACCTGCTGGTGCTGGACCTGATGCTGCCCGATATCGAAGGCTACGAGGTGGTGCGACGGATGCGTCTTGCCCGCAACAACACGCCGGTGCTGGTGCTCTCGGGCCTCGCTCGGCCGGAAGCCAAGGTGAAGGCGCTCGGCATGGGCGCGGATGATTTCCTCACCAAGCCGTTCGACCGGGCGGAGCTGCTGGCCCGGATGCAGGCGGTGGTGCGGCGCAGCAAAGGGTTCAGCCAGCCGATGCTGCGGCTCGGCCCGGTGGAGCTCAGCCTCGACCGGCACGAAGTCACGGTGCATGGCCAGGCGGTGCACCTGACCGGCAAGGAATACGCGATCCTGGAACTCCTGGTCCTGCGCAAAGGGATGGTCCTGACCAAGGAAGCGTTCCTGAACCATCTCTATGGCGGGATGGACGAGCCGGAGATGAAGATCATCGACGTGTTCGTCTGCAAGCTGCGCAAGAAGCTGGCCCTGGCCGGGGCCGGCAACGTCATCGGCACGGTCTGGGGCCGCGGCTACACGATCCGCGAACCGGCGGAATTCACCACCGTCGCGGCCGACCGCACGGCGGACCTGGCGGAGCTGTCCGCGGCCTAAGTGCCTGCCCCTGAAATGCCTTCCCATTTCAGGGACCAGCAGGCCACTGAAAACAATGAGCTCGTGTCCCGGAAATTCGGAACCGAATTTCCGGGACACGAGCCGCCCGGCCTGGTCGCCGGAACAACGGCGCCCGCGCGGACCGCGGTCAGCCCGCGCGTCGGGCCAGCAGGAACAGGCGGCGGAACGGCAGCAGGGTGGTGCCGTCCGCGCGGCGCGGGTAGTGCGGCCGCAGCGCGGCGGCATAGGCGGCGCGGAACGCGGCCCGCTGGTCTTCCTCCAGCGCGGCAAGGAACGGGCGCAGGCTGCTGCCGGCGGCCCATTCCACCACCGGATCCTCGCCGGTCAGCGGATGCAGATAGGTGGTTTCCCAGATCTCCAGGCCGGCGGCGTGGGGACGCAGGATGTCCCAGTATTCGCCGGCGGTCAGGATATCGCGGGCGGTCCCCGGCGTGTCGCGCAGCCGCGCCGCCCAGGGGCCGCCGGCCGCCACCGCGAGTTGCACGCGGCGCAGCGGCGCGTCGTGCATCGCCGGCATCTGCACCGCCAGCACCCCGCCCGGCGCGAGCAGCCCAAGCAGCCGGGGGAACAGCCGCGCGTGTCCGCCGGTCCAGTGCAGCGCGGCATTGGAATAGATCAGATCGGGCGGCGCCTCCGGGGCGAAGGTGGCGAAATCCGCCTGGACGAAGCGGCAGTCCGGCGCCGTGTCCCGCGCCTTCGCCAGCATGGGCCCGGAGCCGTCGATCCCCAGCACCGCGGCGTCGGGGAAGCGGGCTTTCAGGATGCGGGTGACGGTGCCGGGGCCGCAGCCGAGATCGACCACCCGCGCCGGCGCCGCGAGCGGCACCTGCGCCAGCAGATCGAGCGCCGGGCGCAGGCGCGCATCGGCGAACCGCAGGTACTGCGCCGGATCCCAGCCGGAGGCCGGCCCCTCAGTGCCGGCCGGCGTCGGCACGGTCGAAGATCCGCTTGAGCCAGTAGAAGCCGAACACCACGGCGACGACGAACAGGGCGATGCCGAGGCCGTACACCTCCCCCGCCGCCGAGATCATGACCAGGGCCACGAGCGCGACCACCGTCGCGCCGATGAGAGCCAGCCAGTCGTGCGGTTGCATAGTCATATCCACCCCGTGGTTGCGCAGCACTCGTCCCAGCCTGGAGCGCCGTCAGGCGGCCGGCGCCCCGCCCCGGACAGGGCGACAACCGGCGGCCGCACTATGCCGGCGCCGCCGCCTTCGCAACAGCCTGGGTGGCCGCTTCCCGGCCGGCATCGAACAATTCGGCCAAAAAAGCCGCCTCGCCGTTGAATTTGGTGGACACCGGCAGATGGCCCAGCGCCGCATCGGCGGCGATCTCCAGCACCTGCACGCCGGGCGGCAGGGCGGCGAGCTCGGCCGCCAGCAGGTTCTGCCCGGCGATCTCGGTCAGCCGGTTGGCGATCTCCGCCTGGGAGGCAGGCAGGCCGGGCCGGCGGCCCGCCTGGGCGCGGATCAGGATCAGGATCTCCGGCAGGGTCGGGCTCAGCAGCGGGCCGAGCGGCGGATTGCCGGCGTAGCCGCCGTCCCAGCAGGGGCGGCCGTCCAGCTCCACCGCCGGGAACACGAACGGGATGCAGGCCGAGGCCAGCAGGACCTCGACCGTGATCTGCGGATTGTCGAACAGCAGCGCGTTGCCGGTCGCCACCTCGGTCGCCGCCACGGTCAGCCGCGGCGCTTTGGGATCGGCGAGCAGCCGGTGGTCGAGCAGGTCGGCCAGCACGCCGCGCAGCGGGTTGAGATTGAGCGGGTTCATCTGCGCCGGGCCGAACAGGCGCATCGCCATGTCCAGCCCCCACCAGGCCGGGGTGTTGGAAATATCCCACCCGAACAGCCACTGGTCGAGCGGCCCGGCGCGCAGCGGGCTGAGCGCGTGGGCGCTGGCCACCCGGTCCCACAGCCGGCGCAGCTCGGCGCGCGCCGCCGCGGGGCCGCCGCGCGCCAGGCCCTGGGCCAGCATGGCCCCGGTGATGGCACCCGAGGAGACGCCGGAGATGCGGTCCACCGCCAGCCCGGCCTCCAGCAGGCAGTCGAGCGCGCCCCAGGTGAACGCGCCATGGGCGCCCCCACCTTGCAGGGCGAGCGCCACCCCCGTGCCACGGCCCGCCTGGGTCGTGCCGCTCAAGATCCGGTTTGACATGGCCGCAACCTGCGGCAGGGCGGGCGGCAGGGCAAGCGGCGGGGGGGATTTTTGGTGTGTTATCGGAACGATATGGGCGTGCCTTCGCCCGGGGCGTTCAGGCCCAGATCGACGACGGGCCCATGCGCAACTGGGACAGCAGGTCGCGCGCGTGCAGGTTGAACCCCACGGGCGGCGCGCGCGGGGTGGTGGGGGCGGCGCTGTCGGCGGTGGCGGCCTGGTCGGGGTCCGGCGCGGTCCGCCGCGTCCGGCGGGATCGCGCTTGGGCGGGGGGTCTGCGGCGCCGGCGGGGCGGGGGCGCGAGGCTGGGGTGCACGCCCAGCATCCAGCAGAGCGCGCGCAGGAGGCGCCCCAGGCGCGGATCGGCGGCGAGCAGGGCTTCCATCTCCGGATCGCGGAGCAGGGTTTCGAGCTGGGAGAGGCTGGCGGCGGCGCCGGGGATCAGGCGCAGGAGCCAGCGCGCGCCACAGGGCATGGCCGGCTTGCGGCGCGGCGTGCGCGCGGCTTGCGGCGCGGGCCGGGGGGCGGTGTCGGGGGCGGCGTTGTGGCCGGCGGGCGCGGGGCGCGCGGGCGGGACCGGGGTGGCCGCGAGGGCGAGGAATTGGGCGGAGATCCGGCGCAGGCGGGTCCAGATCGCCACCACCAGCGGACCGGCGAGGCGCTGGCGGCAGCCCTGCTCGGCGACGCAGCCGGCCAGCCAGGCGATGATGGCGGCGAGGCGCTCGGTGGGGGTGGCGGGGGGGTGCATGGGGCGGGGTGGTGGGGGCCGGTGCGGGGTGGAGTTGCGGCCTTGTTAGGGGATGGAGGTTAAGATTTTGTGAACGAATAAAGAACATAGGTGTTCTTGTTGGTGCCGCGCGCGGGGTTGGGGTGGGGCGCAGGCCGCCATCCGCGATCCTGGCTTGATCGCCGTCAGGGGCGCGGCGGGGCTGGGTGTCGGCGGCTATGCGCCCATGGCGGTAATCCAGTGCCTTGGGCAACCGGCTCCAGAGCAGACATATCCCGGCAGCCGCGCGCCGGCGGCGATGGGTGGGGAGCGGAACAGCCGGTTTAGGGCAGCAACCGCAATAACCGGCCGTAGAACACGCGGGCGCGAGATCTTGCATGACCGATGGCTGATAATGAACCAACTGCTCTGTTTCACGGTCATATCGGTGAACTTGGCAGAGTTTCGAAGTGTGGCCAGGCCGGTCACGGCTTATGCGGGCGACGCTGCATAGCGGCAAAGGTGAGACCGTGTCGCCACCCTGAAGCGAAGTGACAAAGATCTGGCTCGCTCCTATTCATGTCGCATCGGGATCGCTCTCCTCGATTCCGCACTCAGGATCCCTGTCGCAAATGGCTCAAAACCCACGCAGTAGCCGCGCCGCGGGCTCGGCTGGGTCGGGAAGCCCGGCCGCGCACGTGGCTGTGCGCTTGAATTTTTCAGGACAACCTATATGTTGTCTTCCGGTCCCAACGCTCGTAGGAGGCAAGCTCCCGCCGGGGGAGCATCCGGTGGCATGGTCGGACTTGGTCGCCGCCTTCGGGCAAGGGTCCATAAAGAGAAAGCTGGCCACGGAAGGGCTGCGTAGGTTCGCGCTGATGCTCCGTGCGGCGGGAGGGAAATGGCTGTTCGTCGATGGGAGCTTCGCCACCGGCCGCGAACGGCCCAGCGACTGGGACGGGTGCTTCCTGAGCGCCGGAACTCGACTGGCAGGCCGTCAATTCGCGGCTCAGAGACATCCAGTCGAACCGAGGCTCGCTGAAGGCTGACTTCAGGTGCGACGTCTTCGCGGCGGAGACCATCAACCGTGAGACCGGAAAGCCATTCCGCGACTTCTTCCAGCAGGAACGGACCGGAAAGCCGAAGGGCATCCTCGTCCTCGACCTGGAGACGGTGACATGATCAAGAGCGAACGTGAGTACACCATTACGAAGAAGGCGGTCGCGGAGTTCGCCTCCAGCAGGGAGGCGCTGGTGGCCACCGCTGGTGAGGACGCGGGCCGTCGGGCAGCGCTGTCCTCTATCGACGCGCAGTCGGGGGACCTCCTGGCGGAGATCGCCGAGTGGGAACGCCTGCGCGCGGGGGGGGTTCAGGAGATCGACGTCGCCGACTGGGACGACTTGCCCAAGGCGCTCATGCGCGCCCGCATCGCACAGGGACTGACCCAGCAGGAACTGGCGGAGCGGTTCGGCCTCAAAAAGCAGCAGATCCAGCGGTGGGAGGACGAGGACTACGAGCACGCCGAGTTCTGGCGGGTCCTCGATGTCGCGGACGCGCTCGGCCTCTCGCTGACCGGCAAGGCGCGGCTCGCGGAGGCGACCCGCCCGAACCTCGACGCCGTCAAGAGGTGCGTCAAGCGCGCTGGCATGGATGCCGACTTCGTCGACAGATGTCTCGTGCCACTGCGCGCTGCTGAGGATCCAGCCACCGCGGTGGAGACGATCGACGTGCGCCTGAAGGCCATCTGGGGCATCGGCCTCGGGGATATGCTGGCGTCGAACTCGAACGAGAAGCTCGAGTTCAGAGCCGTGGCGAATGGCCGCTTCAAGCGTCCCGCCAACGCCGACGCGAAGGCCGTCACGGTCCAGGAGGGGTTCTCGGCCTGCCTCCTCAAGGCACTCTGCGACGTGACCGCAAAGGCCAAACAGCCCGTGCTTCCGACCAACCCTGCCGGGATGCGCCGCCTCCTGTTCGGGAACCAGCCGCCTTCATTCCGCAAGGCCCTCGACAGCGTATGGAAGCTCGGAATCCCCGTGCTTCCGCTCTCGACCAAGGGCGGGTTTCACGGGGCATGCTACCGCTTCGCCGGGCACCCGGCGATCGCGCTGAAGCAGTCCTTGCAGTCCCCGGCAAGGTGGCTCTTCGACCTCACGCACGAACTCGGCCATCTCGCCGAGGACGGCGACCTTACGCTCAGGGTTATCGAGCCGGAGGAGTTGTCCGACGAGCAGGACGCGGAGGCCGAGGAGCGTGCTCATGCATTCGCCGCCAAGGTGCTGCTCGGAAGCCACGTCGACCACATCTTTCCGGAGGTAAGGAAGCGCGCGAAGGGTCAGCCTGCACGATTGAAGAGGGTCACCGCCGACCTAGCCGAGGAGCTTAAGCTCGATGTCGGCCTGGTTGCCCAGCACGTGGCCTTCCGCATACGCCAGGAGCACGGCAACAACTGGTGGGGGACAGCACGGAACCTCGAAGCCGCCACCGAGGCGCCGTTCGACGTCGCGCGTGACACACTACTGCAGCATGTGGACCTAGGCCGGGTGGCGGAGCCCGCGCGAGGGATGCTTCTCCAAATCCTGGATAGGGACGGCTGACCAACGATGCGAAGTGGATCTGTCGGTTAGCCTGCTGCTGAGGAAAGGCTTCCGTGGCTCATCCGGACGGCCGGTCCGTCCAGATTCTCAAGCGGCCGGCCAAGGACCGCTCCAGGCGCGAAGCCGTCGGCGGAACACCCGGCGAATGTCCGCTTCCGACGTGCCGACATCTGTTTCTGGTGGCCGTCTCGGGTCGAAGGCGGCCATAGCGGCGTCTGGCCTGAGCGTCTGCTTCTCGCGGTGGGGCTCTGGAGAGCGGCCAGTCCGCTCCCGGCCAACTTCGGCTGCCGGAAAGTGCCCGCTTTCGCGACGCGGAACCCCAGCGCCGCCCGTCTCCTTTCCACTCAAAATCGAACCTCAAAGCCGCTCCCCCGACTACC
>CAWHKR010000006.1:0-11494 GCA_963829875.1 uncultured Pseudomonadota bacterium
GGGTGGGCGCGCTGGTGCTTGCCGCCGGCCAGGGCGCGCGGCTGAGCCCCGTGGCGCTGGCCGCCATCCTGGCGCTCGGCGTCACGGCGCTGACCCTGCTGGCCCGCCGCGCCCGCGGCGCCGCCGACCCGGTGCTGCCGCTCGACCTGTGTCGGGACCGGGTGATCCTGCTGGGCTGCCTGGGCGGGTTCGCCACCGGGATGGTCATCATGGCAATCACCGCCTTCCTGCCGACCTTCGTCCAGGCCGTGCTCGGTCGCTCCGCCGGGCGCGCCGGCAGCGTGCTGGCGGCGATGATGGTGGTGTGGGTGCTGGGCAGCACCATCGCCGGACGGGCGATGGTGCGGACGTCCTACCGCACCACGGCGCTGTGCGGGGGCGCATCGGTGGCGGCGGGCTGCGTCTGGCTGGCCGGGCTGGACGCCGATGCCTCGCTGCTGCGGGTTGCGGCAGCGGCGGCGCTGGTGGGCTGGGGGCTCGGGTTCTGCAACACCACCTGGCTGGTGGCGGTGCAATCGCGGGTGGCGCACGCACGGCGGGCCTCAGCGACCTCGGCGCTGATGTTCATGCGCTTCCTCGGCCAGTCGATGGGGGCGGCGGTCGCCGGCGCGGTGCTGGCCTTCGCGCTGCGGCGCGGGGCGCCGGCGCAGCGGCACATCGTCGCCCGGCTGGTGGACGCCGCCCGGCGCGCCGCACTGCCGGACGCGGCGCGGGCGCATCTGGTCCATACCGCCGGCATGGCGCTGAGCGAGATCTATCTGCTCGCCGCCGCGCTGGGGCTGGCCACCCTGGTGATCGGCTGGGGCCTTCCGGCTGCGCTCGGGCCACGCACCGAACGGCCGCGCGTGCCGGCGGAATGACCGTGCGGCCGTGCGTCGTCGCCAGTGTCCTGCCCCTGACATGCCTTCGCATTTCAGGGGCAGGACACTGAAAACAAAGAACTAGTATCCCGGAAATTCGGAACCGAATTTCCGGGACCCTAGTGCGGCAGGCCGGTGAAGACCAGCGAGACGACGAGCGTCAGCACCGCGATCGCCACCGCAATCACGAACGGGGCCACGTGGTTGTGGCCGGAATTGGCGGGGAAAACTGGGTGGCAGACATGCGCTTTCTCCTGTTCGGGTGAACTGTCAGGACGAAGCGTGACGTGCGTCCGGGAAAGGTGGCGATGATCTGAATCAAACCGGCAGAAATACTGCCCTTTGTCGGGACGGACCGCCAGGCAGCACGCCGTCCCGGCCGGCGACGGATCGAACCCGAGGCCGCCGCTATCCCTCCGGCGCCAGACGCAGGATCTCGTCCAGCGCCTGTTGTTCCCGCCGCGCCCCCGCGGCACGCCGATCGGCCTCCTGCCGGGCCAGCAGCTCTTCCGCCGCTTTCACCGCAGCGCGGGCGGCGGCGAGCACGGCGCGGCCCAGCACCACGTCTTCGGCCGCGGCGTCACGGGCGGCGGCGGCGCTGCCCAGCTCATGACGGGCGCGGCGCAGCCAGACGCCGAACGCTTCCACCACGCTGTCGTCCCCGGCCAGGTTGGCGGCGGTTTCGGTCTCCTGCGCAATCCTGGCCTCCGCCGCCGTGACCGCCTGGGCGCACGCCGCTTCCTGGCGCAGCGCGGCGGCGAGGTCGCGCAGCGCCGCATCCCGCGTCAGCTGGCGCAGCCGCAGCACGGAAGGCAGGGGATTACGGGTCATGGTGCTCCAGTGCCGCGCGCAGCGCGGCAAAGCCGTCGTCGATGCCGGAGACGCCGGCGCGGTCCTGGGCCAGCACCGCCTCGACCCGCGGCGCCAGCGCCACCGCCTCGTCCACCGCCGGATCCGTGCCGGCGCGATAGGCGCCAAGCCGGAGCAGATCGGCCATGTCCGCATACAGCGCCAGGATCGCGCGGGCGCGGCGGACCAGCGCCGTCTCCTCCGCGTCCAGGCAGCCGGCAGCGGCGCGCGACAGCGAACGCAGCACGTCGACCGCCGGGTAGCGCCCGGCCTCGGCGATGCGCCGGTCCAGCACCACGTGGCCGTCGAGGATGCCGCGCACCGCATCGGCCACCGGTTCGTTGTGGTCGTCGCCTTCCACCAGCACGGTGAACAACGCGGTGATGTGCCCCGGGGGACGCGGGTCGTCCGGTCGCGGTTGGCGGCCGGGGCCGGCGCGTTCCAGCAGGCGGGGGAGTTCGGCGAACACGCTCGGCGGATAGCCGCGGGTGGCCGGCGGCTCCCCGGCCGAAAGGCCGATCTCGCGCAAGGCCAGGCAGAAGCGGGTGACGCTGTCCATCATCAGCAGCACCTGGCGGCCCTGATCGCGGAAATGCTCGGCCACCGTCATCGCCGCGTGCGCTGCCTCCCGCCTCAGCAGCGGCGGCGCGTCCGAAGTGGCGACCACGATCACCGCGCGGGCGAGGCCCTCGGGGCCCAGTTCGTCCTCGATGAACTCCCGCACTTCGCGCCCGCGTTCGCCGACCAGGGCGAGCACCGTCACATCCGCCGCGGCGCCGCGCGCCAACATGGCGAGCAGGGTGGATTTACCGACGCCGGAGCCGGAGAACAGCCCCAGGCGCTGGCCCTGCCGCGTGGTGGCGAAGCAGTCGAGCGCGCGCACCCCGAGCGCGAGCCGCGGGCCCAGCCGCGCGCGCCCGGCGGCCGGCGGAGGGGCGGCGCGGACCGGGCGAGACACCGGACCGGGCGGCAACGGCCCGCCCCCATCCAGCGGGCGGCCGAGCGGATCGATGACCCGGCCGAGCCAGGCCTCGCCCGGGGCGAGCCGTCCCCCCTCCCCCAGCGCGAAGCCGGCGGGATGGTGGCGCACCGGCATCAGGGCGGTGCCACCGGGGCCGAGGCCGTCGAGCGATCCGAACGCCATCGTGCGTGCCAAGGTGCCGCGGAACCCCACCACTTCGGCCAGGACCGGATCGGCCGCGCCGGGGCTGTGCCGCGGGTGCAGCAGCAGGCGGCTGCCGACGGCGAGGTGGCCGGACAGGCCGGCCACCTCCGCCATCAGCCCGGACAGGCCGGCGATACGGCCGGACAGGTGCAGCGGCGGAACCTGACGCAGCGCGGCACCGCCTGAACCGACATATTTTTCGGGATTTGTGGATCCCAATGGCACTCTCCCGCTTCACGAGACGGCACGGACCCTGTGTGTTTCCTATGTGTTCGAGACCGACTCCGACCATCCTCCCTTTTTATGCACGGCGTTCATGAAAAAACCATGGCGATACACACGCTATGGTGGTATCTACACACGTATCAGTTGTGGGGATGAGAGCCATGCGCGTTCTGCTCGTCGAGGACGACCTGACCGCCGCCCGCGGAATCACGATGGTGTTGAAATCGGGATCCGCCGTGGTCGATCACGCTGGCACCGGGGAGGAAGCGCTCGAGCTCGTGCGCCACTACGACTACGACCTGCTGGTGCTGGACCTGATGCTGCCCGATATCGAAGGCTACGAGGTGGTGCGACGGATGCGTCTTGCCCGCAACAACACGCCGGTGCTGGTGCTCTCGGGCCTCGCTCGGCCGGAAGCCAAGGTGAAGGCGCTCGGCATGGGCGCGGATGATTTCCTCACCAAGCCGTTCGACCGGGCGGAGCTGCTGGCCCGGATGCAGGCGGTGGTGCGGCGCAGCAAAGGGTTCAGCCAGCCGATGCTGCGGCTCGGCCCGGTGGAGCTCAGCCTCGACCGGCACGAAGTCACGGTGCATGGCCAGGCGGTGCACCTGACCGGCAAGGAATACGCGATCCTGGAACTCCTGGTCCTGCGCAAAGGGATGGTCCTGACCAAGGAAGCGTTCCTGAACCATCTCTATGGCGGGATGGACGAGCCGGAGATGAAGATCATCGACGTGTTCGTCTGCAAGCTGCGCAAGAAGCTGGCCCTGGCCGGGGCCGGCAACGTCATCGGCACGGTCTGGGGCCGCGGCTACACGATCCGCGAACCGGCGGAATTCACCACCGTCGCGGCCGACCGCACGGCGGACCTGGCGGAGCTGTCCGCGGCCTAGCCGCCCGGCCTGGCCGCCCGGCCTGGTCGCCGGACCACGGCGCCCGCGCGGACCGTGGTCAGCCCGCGCGTCGGGCCAGCAGGAACAGGCGGCGGAACGGCAGCAGGGTGGTGCCGTCCGCGCGGCGCGGGTAGTGCGGCCGCAGCGCGGCGGCATAGGCGGCGCGGAACGCGGCCCGCTGGTCTTCCTCCAGCGCGGCAAGGAACGGGCGCAGGCTGCTGCCGGCGGCCCATTCCACCACCGGATCCTCGCCGGTCAGCGGATGCAGATAGGTGGTTTCCCAGATCTCCAGGCTGGCGGCGTGGGGACGCAGGATGTCCCAGTATTCGCCGGCGGTCAGGATATCGCGGGCGGTCCCCGGCGTGTCGCGCAGCCGCGCCGCCCAGGGGCCGCCGGCCGCCACCGCGAGTTGCACGCGGCGCAGCGGCGCGTCGTGCATCGCCGGCATCTGCACCGCCAGCACCCCGCCCGGCGCGAGCAGCCCAAGCAGCCGGGGGAACAGCCGCGCGTGTCCGCCGGTCCAGTGCAGCGCGGCATTGGAATAGATCAGATCGGGCGGCGCCTCCGGGGCGAAGGTGGCGAAATCCGCCTGGACGAAGCGGCAGTCCGGCGCCGTCTCCCGCGCCTTCGCCAGCATGGGCCCGGAGCCGTCGATCCCCAGCACCGCGGCGTCGGGGAAGCGGGCTTTCAGGATGCGGGTGACGGTGCCGGGGCCGCAGCCGAGATCGACCACCCGCGCCGGCGCCGCGAGCGGCACCTGCGCCAGCAGATCGAGCGCCGGGCGCAGGCGCGCATCGGCGAACCGCAGGTACTGCGCCGGATCCCAGCCGGAGGCCGGCCCCTCAGTGCCGGCCGGCGTCGGCACGGTCGAAGATCCGCTTGAGCCAGTAGAAGCCGAACACCACGGCGACGACGAACAGGGCGATGCCGAGGCCGTACACCTCCCCCGCCGCCGAGATCATGACCAGGGCCACGAGCGCGACCACCGTCGCGCCGATGAGAGCCAGCCAGTCGTGCGGTTGCATAGTCATATCCACCCCGTGGTTGCGCAGCACTCGTCCCAGCCTGGAGCGCCGTCAGGCAGCCGGAGCCCCGCCCCGGACAGGGCGACAACCGGCGGCCGCACTATGCCGGCGCCGCCGCTTTCGCAACAGCCTGGGTGGCCGCTTCCCGGCCGGCATCGAACAATTCGGCCAAAAAAGCCGCCTCGCCGTTGAATTTGGTGGACACCGGCAGATGGCCCAGCGCCGCATCGGCGGCGATCTCCAGCACCTGCACGCCGGGCGGCAGGGCGGCGAGCTCGGCCGCCAGCAGGTTCTGCCCGGCGATCTCGGTCAGCCGGTTGGCGATCTCCGCCTGGGAGGCAGGCAGGCCCGGGCGATGGGCGGCCTGGGCGCGGATCAGGATCAGGATCTCCGGCAGGGTCGGGCTCAGCAGCGGGCCGAGCGGCGGATTGCCGGCGTAGCCGCCGTCCCAGCAGGGGCGGCCGTCCAGCTCCACCGCCGGGAACACGAACGGAATGCAGGCCGAGGCCAGCAGGACCTCGACCGTGATCTGCGGATTGTCGAACAGCAGCGCGTTGCCGGTCGCCACCTCGGTCGCCGCCACGGTCAGCCGCGGCGCTTTGGGATCGGCGAGCAGCCGGTGGTCGAGCAGGTCGGCCAGCACGCCGCGCAGCGGGTTGAGATTGAGCGGGTTCATCTGCGCCGGGCCGAACAGGCGCATCGCCATGTCCAGCCCCCACCAGGCCGGGGTGTTGGAAATATCCCACCCGAACAGCCACTGGTCGAGCGGCCCGGCGCGCAGCGGGCTGAGCGCGTGGGCGCTGGCCACCCGGTCCCACAGCCGGCGCAGCTCGGCGCGCGCCGCCGCGGGGCCGCCGCGCGCCAGGCCCTGGGCCAGCATGGCCCCGGTGATGGCACCCGAGGAGACGCCGGAGATGCGGTCCACCGCCAGCCCGGCCTCCAGCAGGCAGTCGAGCGCGCCCCAGGTGAACGCGCCATGGGCGCCCCCACCTTGCAGGGCGAGCGCCACCCCCGTGCCACGGCCCGCCTGGGTCGTGCCGCTCAAGATCCGGTTTGACATGGCCGCAACCTGCGGCAGGGCGGGCGGCAGGGCAAGCGGCGGGGGGGATTTTTGGTTTGATACCGGAACGGTATGGGCGTGCCTTCGCCCGGGGCGCTCAGGCCCAGATCGACGAGGGGCCCATTCGCAACTGGGACAGCAGGTCGCGCGCGTGCAGGTTGAACCCCACGGGCGGCGCGCGCGGGGTGGTTGCGGCCGCGCTGGCGGCGGTGGCGGCCTGGTCGGGGTCCGGCCGGTCCGCCGCGTCCGGCGGGATCGCGCTTGCGGGGGGTCTGCGGCGCCGGCGGGGCGGGGGCGCGAGGCTGGGGTGCACGCCCAGCATCCAGCAGAGCGCGCGCAGGAGGCGCCCCAGGCGCGGATCGGCGGCGAGCAGGGCTTGCATCTCCGGATCGCGGAGCAGGGTTTCGAGCTGGGAGAGGCTGGCGGCGGCTGCCGGGGATCAGGCGCAGCAGCCAGCGCGCGCCACAGGGCATGACCGGCTTGCGGCGCGGCGGGCGCGCGGCTTGCGGCGGGGGCCGGGGGGCGGTGTCGGGGGCGGCGTTGTGGCCGGCGGGCGCGGGGCGCGCGGGCGGGACCGGGGTGGCCGCGAGGGCGAGGAATTGGGCGGAGATCCGGCGCAGGCGGGTCCAGATCGCCACCACCAGCGGGCCGGCGAGGCGCTGGCGGCAGCCCTGCTCGGCGACGCAGCCGGCCAGCCAGGCGATGATGGCGGCGAGGCGCTCGGTGGGGGTGGCGGGGGGGATGCGGGCCGGCGCCGCGACTCCCAGCGGGGATGGGTGGAAAGTGCCCGGTGGCGTTCATCAGTTGGGGAACAAGTTTAGCTGCCGGCGGGCGATAACAGGCCTCGCTGTGGCAAATAGCGCTCGATATCGACGCTTTCCCCAGTTAGCACCCGTCGGTGTAGGTCGATCACTTCACCATGCGTGTTCTCTGCGCTCAGGAACCGAACAGACGCCGCCACATATTCACGTGACAACGCCCCGAACGCCAACCAACGACGCCCCTCAGAATTCCTAAGCGACCTGCCCTGTCGTGTTCGACCCCGCGAAGATGTCGAGGACCACGTCCCCCGGTTGAGTCAGCATGCGGATGAAGAACTCGGGGAGCTTCGCTGGGAACCGCGCCGGGTGTTGCCGCGCGCCGGCGATCTTGCAGCCAGTCAGGAATTGGCCGTTGGATTCGGCGTCAGGTATCTGCAGTAGGTTTGAGGGCAGTGCACCACCATTGTCCTTGGCAAAAGCCGTGCCGATGTCGTGGCCGGAGGGTCGGAGTTTAGGCGTGTAAAAGGCTTTCGGGTCGGCAAGAAGCTTCTTCATCCGACTGCTGTAGGGAACGCAAGACCTTAGTTATATCGGCCTTCGGCCACTCGGACTTGCTGAACCACCAGAGTGTGTTAACGGCATCCTTGGCGCGAATCTTGCGTTTGTTCACCCACTCGATCGGACTCGGCAGCTTCGATGGATTAATGCCAGTAGAAATCCTCTGCGAGAAAGAAGCCGACCTCGTCGGCAAAGTCGGATGAGGACCCGGAAGTTATGAGGCTTCTCGGCTGGGACGCCCTTTTGATAGGCTCCGCCCAGATCGAGCACGAAGCTCCCATCATCTTTCAGCACGCGGTGGACCTCGCGGGCGAACGCGCCAGCCAGTGAATGTATTCGGCTTGATCCTTGTTGCCGTATTCCTTCTGGCGCTGGAGCGCGAAAGGGGGAGACGTGAAGACCAGATCGATGCTTGCTGCTGGCAGGCGTGGCAGCAAGTCGAGCGAATCGCCGCAATAGGCCTCCCCCAAGGCTGTCGTGTAAGCGGGCAGGATCTTCGCAGATGCAGAGAATCGGGTGAGCATGCGCCAGTTTACCCCTACGCGGACCGATCGACGAAAGTGACTTAAAGTCTGTAGACCGATAGTCATCCTCCGGCAAGCCTCGAAATATGAAGACCTCGAGGGGTCAGACCCCTGCTAGGGGAAGCCTCTCGCCCGGAATCTGCGCCAGCTCCGGGCACAGCGGGGTATCTCTTAGGAGCAGTTAGCCGATCTGGCCGGGCTACACCGAACCTACGTCAGTTCGGTAGAGCGCGGCGGGAGAAACATCTCCATTGATAACATAGAACGGCTGGCGGGGGCGCTGAAGATCACGGCCGCTGACCTGATCAAGGATGGAGACTGAATGACCCTCCGATCCAATGGGCAGCCCTGATGGGCTTCAAGACCCAATTCTAGCTTTTTGCGGTTCGTTACCATGGGCGCACTCGCCACACGGCACGTGATGGACCAGCTCGCCCGCCTCGGCTTCCAGCCGATCGAGTTGGAACGCTACGCCAGTTCCAACAAGATCTGAACCATCCAGATCAACGCCTTCGCTTACCAGACCTTTTGTGCATCCGCACCGGGATGCGCGTCGAGGTGCGTGCAAAGTCCGACCTCGAAATCCGCATGAGCCACGCCCCCAACAATTCTGAACGGCACTGGGATGCTGGCAATGCAGACTCAGATATCATCGCGCTTGTGCCATGCCGTAACGGAGACGCTGGCCCCCCTGTTTCCGGCGATGCCAGCTTTTTCACTTTCGCGGCGCTCCGGCAATCGGTTGATCCAAATCAGATCAGCCGACTGAAGGCAGCGTCGGAGGGTTCTGAGCAACATCTGACTTGGCCCGCAATTGTGTCCAATCGGCCCGGTATCGCGCTCGACGTGACGCCCACGCGACTAAGCGTCGAGTGGACTGGCGATGGCAAACCTCCTCGCCGCTACACGTACGCCCTCAATGGCAAGGTTCCCTATATCAGCAAAGGCCAGAGTTTCGCGGGCAGGACGCAATTCCTCGCCGGCACCCCACCCGGTCTCGCCAGTCTCGCCCCTTATATAGTGCAACGCTATGATCCACTCGCTGGTCTTGCCACTGTGGATCCATTCACCCGCTATTCTGCTGCCAAAGCCATTGCTTTCCGCGAGGATCAGCATGCGATGGCCAAACCCATACTGGAAAAGCAGATTGGAATTGATACCGACCAACGTGTCGCTCTTGAGGTAGCAAGCGCCGCGGCCGTCTGGGGATTATCTGGCAGAGACTTCATCCGCAATGTCATTCATGGGCAAGCTGCTGGTCCGATGCGGATGGAGGCGATCTTCATCGTCACCGAGTTGGGGCGCCGCGGCGCGGTGGAGTTTGCTGCCGATGAGCTCGACAGAATTGCCAACGATCGTGTGCGTTTGCCGAAGACGAAGCGCGCCAAGCAGCGGTCTGGGGCTCGGTCACGCCGGCGTCCGCGCATACGATAGGCTTCTCGCGTACCTGACGGACCCTGACGAAAACGTCGCGCTTCACGCGATCGCGGCCTTTGGACCCGATACGCCGGACACGGTCATGGCGAAGCTGATCAATGGGATGCTCGTAGGCGATCCGAAGCGGGCCTCTTCCTGTTCGGCCGCCTTGCAGTTCATTGGTGGCAGTGCCGTCATCGCCGCTCTTTCGTCGGCTGCTGCTGCCGTCCACCCTCGACGCTCTTGGATCATCGCCACTCTCGGACGCCTCCCCGAACCGGATGTCCGCGCGGCCCTCCAGGGCAATTCCCTGCTGACGGAATTGGAGCCATTGTTACTGAGTTCTTCGCCGAACAACTGGCTAGCGCGGGAGGGAACAGCACGAGTTCGTCTACTTGGAAAAGCAGTCCCTGTGAGGGGGAGAAACCAAGGCCTCCGGAAACCCTGCGGCGGTTCACCGTAGCTACAGTTGAGCGCGTACCAACGGCTCCAGGGTAAGATAACCACATGCAGAATGAGATGGGAACCAAGACGGCAGGTCCCAGCGTCACGCCAGCGAAAGTGCGGCTTGCTGCGAATGCCATCGGTTCCGCGAAGCCAGAACACTAGCGCCCCAGGCCCAGCGGGGATCGAACATTTCGAATAGCGACAATGGGCCAGCGGCTGACGCTGATGCTGATGTTGGCAGCCTCGAATGGCAACTCTGCTGCGTCCCAACCGACGGCGGTCATCGCAGAATGTCAGCTTTCGGGATCCGGGGCCGGGCCGCCGAACGACCGCCTTGACGAGGTAGCGGCTTGAGCACCCGGCAGGTCCAGGGTCAGCTTTTCCATGCTTCCAGCCGGAAGGCGCCCGTCCCCTTCCCACCCGAAATCGAACCCAAAACCCAAGCCACCACCCGCTCCCCCCAACCACCCCCCTTCAAAACGCCGCGTCCAGCAACCCCCGCACCGTCCCCGGCCCCTCGATCCGCCGCGGGTTCGTATGTACCCACCGATCCTGCATCAACTCCCGCGCGATCAGATCCAACTGCGCCGCCCGCACCCCCACATCCCGCAGCCGCCCCGGCAGCCCAAGCGACGCCACCAGCCGCGCCACCCCATCGGCCGCGCGGATCGACGGCCCGTTGGTTGCCGCCACGTTTCGCCGGCGGGGTTGCGCCGCAAAGCGGATCAACGGGACCGATCAACGCCCATTCGGCATCGCTCAGGTCGCCCGGGCAGCGCAGCGCGCCGCGGTCGTCGCGACCGCGGTGCTCCGCTCTCCACATCGCCGGCCCCTGCGAAGCGGCCCCGCCGGACAGAGACTTAGAAGTCGAGTCCAGAGACTCAAGATGTTCCCGGATCGACACCGAGCCCGACTTTCCGCATTTTTGCGGCGTCGTGGGGTCGTCCGGCGAACCGGCTGCCGATCGGAACCGCGCGATGATGACGGGGCTTGTGCCGCCGCGATCCAGCAGGTTTTTCAACACGGAGAAACGACGGAGGGCCACGGAGGGCCACAGGAGTCGCAGCGGTTGGTCATGGCCGGGGACCTGACCGACAGCGACGTGGCGGAGCCGCGATCGACCCGACCGCTCCGACTCCTGTGGCCCTCCGTGGCCCTCCGTCGTTTCTCCGTGGTAAAATCCTTGCGATGCCGCAAGCCGAACGATCCGTGCGGCCGATGCCGCCGGGCCGCGCCCACCGCGGTCATCCTCCGCCCGGTCGGACATGCGGACCGTCGCGCTCAGGACAACGCGGGATTGATCGATGCCCCGGCAAACCTGCGACAGCGTCGAAATCCCCCCCGGATCGCCAAACCGCGGCATGGAGACGTTCTGCCCCACCGCCTGAAATGCGAAAAGTCGAGCCGAGCCCCCCGCCGTCAGACCAGCTCAAGCCGCAGCTCGCGCCCGACCAGCGCCGCCGCGCGTTGCAGGGTTTCGATCGTCACATTCCCCTTCGCCTTCAGGATGCGGTCCACCTGGGCGCGGCTGGTATGCATGCGTTCGGCGAGCGCGGCCTTCGTGATGCCCTGCCGTTCCATCTCCTGGGCGAGCTGCCACGCCACCACGCGCGTCAGCGCTTCGGCCTTCGCGGCCTCGCGCATGCCGTCCCCGGCGAGGAACGCGTCCAGGGTGGTGCCCCAGTGCGGGTTCGTCCGACTGCTCACGCCT
>CAWHKR010000007.1:0-21443 GCA_963829875.1 uncultured Pseudomonadota bacterium
ATCCGCAAGGCAAGGCGATCGGCCAGGCGCTGGGCGGGCTCGGCTTCGCCGGCGTGGGCGAGGTGCGGATGGGCAAGGTGATCGTGCTCGACCTCGCCGAGACCGATCCCGCGAAGGCGCGCGCGGCGGCCGAGGAGATGGCGCGCAAGCTGCTCGCCAACACGGTGATCGAGGGCTTCACGGTCGCGGTGGACGCGGCATGAAGGCCGGCATCGTCCTGTTCCCCGGCATCAACCGCGAGCGCGACATGGCGATCGCGCTGGAGCGCTCGGCCGGCGCCGCGCCGCGGATGATCTGGCACACCGAGACGGATCTGACCGGCCTGGATCTGGTCGTGCTGCCCGGCGGGTTCAGCTACGGCGACTATCTGCGCTGCGGCGCGATGGCGGCGCAGGCCCCGGTGATGCGGGCGGTGCGCGACCACGCCGCGCGCGGCGGCTATGTGCTCGGCGTGTGCAACGGGTTCCAGATCCTGACCGAGGCCGGGCTGCTGCCGGGCGCGCTGCTGCGCAACGCCGGGCTGCGCTTCCTGTCGGCCGACTGCCACCTGCGGGTGGAGCGCGCCGACACCGTGTTCGCCGCAGGCTACCAGCGGGGCGCGGTGTTCCGCGCGCCGCTGGCGCATGGCGACGGCAATTATTTCGCCGACCCGGCCATCCTGGACCGGCTGGAGGCCGAAGGGCTGGTCGGGTTCCGCTACGCCACCGCGCAGGGCGAGGTCACGCCCGCGGCCAACCGCAACGGCAGCGCCCGCAGCATCGCCGGCATCTACAGCCCCAACCTGCGGGTGCTGGGACTGATGCCGCACCCCGAGGATCTGGTGGACCCGTTGCTGGGCGGCGAGGACGGCAAGCCGCTGTTCGACGCCCTGGCGGCGGCATGAGCCCGGCCATGTCGCGCACCGTCGATGACGCGCTGGCGCGCGAGTTCGGGCTCGACGCCGACGAATACGCCAAGGTGGTCGAGATCATGGGGCGCACGCCGACGCTCACCGAGCTTGGCGTGTTCAGCGTGATGTGGAGCGAGCACTGCTCGTACAAATCCTCCCGCGTGTACCTGAAGCAGTTGCCGACGAAAGCACCATGGGTGGTGCACGGGCCGGGCGAGAATGCGGGCGTGGTCGAGATCGGTCACGGATTATGTTGCGTATTCAAAATGGAAAGCCACAACCACCCGAGTTTCATCGAACCCTACCAGGGCGCGGCGACCGGCGTCGGCGGCATCCTGCGCGACGTGTTCACCATGGGCGCGCGCCCGATCGCCAACCTGAACGCCCTGCGCTTCGGCGATCCCGCCCATCCGGCGACCAAGCGGGTGGTCGACGGCGTGGTGCGCGGCATCGGCGGCTACGGCAACTGCGTCGGCGTCCCCACGGTCGGCGGCGAGGTCAATTTCCACCCCGCCTTCAACGGCAACCCGCTGGTCAACGCGATGACCGTCGGCATCGCCCCCACCGACCGCATCTTCCTCTCCGCCGCCGCCGGCGTCGGCAACCCCGTGGTCTATGTCGGCTCGAAAACCGGCCGCGACGGCATCCACGGCGCCACCATGGCCTCGGCCGAGTTCGGCAAGGACGCGGAAGAAAAGCGCCCCACCGTCCAGGTCGGTGACCCGTTCACCGAGAAGCTGCTCATCGAGGCCTGCCTGGAACTGATGGCGACCGACGCGATCGTCGCGATCCAGGACATGGGCGCCGCCGGCCTCACCAGCTCCTCCGTCGAGATGGCCGGCAAGGGCGGCGTCGGCATCGCCCTCGACCTCGACCACGTGCCCCAGCGCGAGACCGACATGTCCGCCTACGAGATGATGCTGTCGGAATCCCAGGAACGCATGCTGATGGTGCTCCGCCCCGAGCGGGAAGACGCCGCCCGGGCGATCTTCGCCAAATGGGGCCTCGATTTCGCGGTGATCGGCCGGATCACCGACAGCGGCCGCATCGTGGTGCGCCACCAGGGCCGGGTGGAGGCGGACATCCCGCTCGCGCCGCTCGCCGACCAGGCCCCGCTCTATCACCGCCCGACGGCGCCGCTGCCCAAGCCCGCGGTGCTGACCGCGGCGCGGATCGAGGACCGGCTGGGCCTGGCGCGCGGGCTGGAAAAGCTGATCGCCTGCCCCGACCTCTGTTCGCGCGCCTGGGTGTGGGAGCAGTACGACTCCACCATCGGCGGCCAGACCGTGAAGCGCCCGGGGGCGGCCGACGCGGCGGTGGTGCGGGTCGACGGCCAGGCGATGGCGCTGGCACTCACCACCGACTGCACCCCCCGCTACTGCGCCGCCGACCCCGAAGCGGGCGGCCGCCAGGCGGTGGCCGAGGCCTGGCGCAACCTGACCGCGGTCGGCGCCCGGCCGCTCGCGATCACCGACAACCTCAATTTCGGCAATCCGGAAAAGCCCGAGGTGATGGCCGCCTTCGCCGCCGCCATCCGCGGCATGGCCTCGGCCTGCGAGGCGCTGAACTTCCCGGTCGTGTCCGGCAATGTCAGTCTGTATAATGAGACGGAGGGCCGCGCGATCCTGCCCACCCCGGCGATCGGCGGGGTGGGCGTGATCGACGACGCGGCCAAGGCGGTGGGGATCGCGCTGCGCCCCTGGCTCGATCTCGTGCTGGTCGGGGCGTCGCGCGGCTGGCTCGGCCAGTCGCTCTGGCTGCGCGAGATCGCCGGGCGCGAGGACGGCGCGCCGCCGCCGGTCGATCTGGCGGCCGAACGCGCGGCGGGGGATTTCGTGCGCACCCAGATCCTGTCCGGCGCGGTGCGCGCCTGCCACGACGTCTCCGACGGCGGGCTGCTGGTCGCGGTCGCCGAGATGGCCCTGGCCGGGATGACCGGGGTGCGGCTGTCCACCGGCCCGCGCGATATCCCCGGCCATGCCTACTGGTTCGGCGAGGACCAGGGGCGCTACGTGCTGGCGGTGGCCGACACGCCGGCGCTGATCCGTGCCGCCGAGGCCGCCGGCGTGCCGGCGGTGCGCATCGGCCATTCCGGCGGCGCGGATTTGACAGTGCCCGACGGCGGAACCATATCCCTGGCCAGCTTGCGCGCGGCGCATGAACGCTTTTTTCCCGCCTGGATGGGAAGCTGAAGGAGACCGTGGATGGCGATGGCCGCCGGTGAGATCGAAGCCCTGATCAAGGCGGCCCTGCCGGATGCGTCCGTGCGGGTCGAAGACCTCGCCGGGGACGGCGACCATTATGCCGCCACCGTCGTCTCTGAACGTTTCCGTGGCCTGCCGCGCGTGCGGCAGCACCAGATGGTTTATGCCGCGTTGAGCGGACGGATGGGCGGGGCGCTGCACGCGCTCGCGCTGCAGACCTCCGCCCCCGAGTGACCCTGTTGCAGGAAGGACCCGAGCCGATGTCCGACAACCCCGCCTTCGCGCGCATCCAGACCGAGATCACCGAGAACCCGGTGATGCTGTTCATGAAGGGAACCGCGATGTTCCCGCAGTGCGGGTTTTCCGCCCGGGTGGTGCAGATCCTGTCGCACCTGAACGTGCCCTTCCGCACCGCCAACGTGCTGGAGGATGCGGAGCTGCGCGACAGCATCAAGCAGTTCTCCAACTGGCCGACCATCCCGCAGCTCTATGTGAAGGGCGAGTTCGTGGGCGGCTGCGACATCATCACCGAGATGTTCCAGTCGGGCGAGCTGGAGACCCTGCTGACCGACAAGGGCGTGCCGCACCAGGCCGCGGCGTAACCCGTCAGGGCTTCGCGTGATGGAGCCGGGTCGGCTTCCAGGCGGTTGAAGATATGGGATAATCCCGCGGTCAGCCGATGTGCCGGCCGCGGAATTGCCGATTCCGGGTCCGGTTTTGATTCCGGACTCAGACATCAATCGCTTATCCGGCAACCTTCGCGCGAAACACGAGCCTAACGAAGCATTTTACAACAGAATCAGACAATTGTCTGTCCATATAGCAGAACCATAGGAAGAACGCCCCGCATCTCTTCACCTCTCCCGCTCCGCGGGAGAGGTCGGCGCACGAAGTGCGCCGGGTGAGGGCAGGAGGCACGCTCGTCCGCCCCCGGCCGCATCGCCCGCCCCCCCCGGTCCCGCCTACGACGCACGATCGAGCCGTTCCGCCAGCCACGCCTTGATCAGCGACTGGTACGGCATGTCGCGCTTGTTCGCGGCGATCTTGATCCCCTCCAGCAGCGCCACCGGCAGCCGCAGCGAGATCGCGGTGGTGCTGGGCTTCAGCGCGGGCAGGCGGGCGCGCTCCGCCTTCGACCAGTCGAGATACGCCGCCGAATCGTGGGTTTCCCAGAAGCGGCGTTCCTCGGCCTCGGTGGCGAAGGCCGGGATGGCCTTGCGAGTCTTCCGCATGGCTGGGTCTTTCCGTTCGTCGCCTGCGATCGGGGGGTGGCACGCCCCCGGCCGCCCGGTCTCGGGACGCGCCCCGGCCGCGGCGCGGTCTGAAGGCGAGGTGCAGGCGGCGGCCGTCGTCGGTCCTGCCGAGCGCGTGAAAGCGGGGCTCGGTGCCGCTGTGGCGATCGTCCGCGGGCAGCAGCAGGGGGTCGTTGAAGAACACCTGCTCGGCCTCGGCCTGGGTGACGCCGTGGCGGTCGGCGTTCTCGCGGTTGTTGCCCGCGTCCCAGTCGAACCCCTCGATGCGGGCAAGGTCGATCACGCGATGGATATGGCAGCCATATACCGGGTGGTGCAGGGGGGCGCGGCGGCAGCAAGTCTCACTTTGGGCCGCTCGGGCCGGCCGGCCGCCGCCTGCCGGACGGGGGTGCGGCGGCGCGGCGGGGCAGTTGAACCCGGTATGACGGCTTCACACCTCATGCTAGATCTCCGACCGGAGGGTTCGCGATGGCCGCTGCAGAGAAACGCACCGTCAGCCTGCCCGCCGAGCAGGCCGGCTACATCGACGCCCTGGTTGCCAGGGGCGCCTATGCCTCGGCCAGCGAGGTGGTTCGCGCGGGGCTGCGGGCCTTGCAGGAACGCGACGCCGCGGTGGAGCGTTGGCTGCGCGAGGAGGTCGCCCCCGTCTATGACGCCATGCAGGCCGATCCGTCGCGCGCGATCCCGGCCGAGGCGGTGCTGGAAACCGTCCGGGCCCGCCACGCCAGGCGGCTGAAAGCAGGACGTGGCGCATAGGGTCGTCGTCTCGCCGGAGGCGGCGACGGACCTGCTTGAGCTTTACGATTATGCTTGCCGACCGCGCCGGGCCGGAGCGGGCACTGGCGTATGTCGAACGGATCGGCAGGTCGTGCCAGGGGCTGGCGATGTTTCCGGAGCGCGGCACGCGCCGCACCGACATCCGCCCGGATTTGCGGGTGATCGGGGTCGGGCGGCGGGTTGCGGTCGCTTTCCATGTTGGTGGGGAGACGGTGACGATCGACCGGATCCTTTATGGCGGGCGGGATCTTGGAGACCTGGCGGAGGGGTCCTGACGGCGGGACGCTGTACGATCCGCACGACGCCCTGCCGGGTGGGAGCGGCTGGCGGCCAGGGTTTTGACACAGAGATCACAGAGACACAGAGATCACAGAGACAGAACGACCGTCGGCCGCGCGTGCGATGGCGGGCGATCCGCGCGATGGCCGTCGCCGGCGGTGCTTTCTTCTCTGTGATCTCTGTGCCGAATTGGCCCATGCCGGCGGCACCGGCGATCGGATCCGCGGTTGATGCGGGCGATCCGGTCAGACTCCGGCTTCGCCTCGGCGCGCGATCTGCATGCGGACCCACTTCGGGGGACGACCCTGCCGTCCGAGCGGTGACGTTGCCGTTTTGTTTACCACGGAGGAACGACGGAGGGCCACGGAGGGCCACAGGAGTCGTGCCGGGACCTGATCGCGGGGGACCCGACCGGACGGATGATCGGGCTGGCGATCGAGATGCGTCGGCACACGGGTTCGGGGCTTCCGGAACCGGTGCACGAACCCCGCCTTCGTCACCCATGGCGCGCGGCCTGCGTCCCGTTCCAGCGGCAGGCGCCGCGCCCCTGATGTCCAGGGCGGAGCCGATCGCCCGGACCTTCACCGCGGGCATCGTCGTCGCGCGCAACGCGATCCCGGAGATCGCATCCATCGCCGCCATCCCCCCGGTCCACGCGGCGCAGCCGCAGACCTGTTCGCGCATGTGCCGGCCCCGCACCGGCCCAATCCCGGATGTCCGCGTGCGCCGCCTGGCCGAGCGGATCCGCCGGTTCATCCTGTCGCCACCGGCCGGCAAACCCCTCCGACTTCCCGTGGCCCTCCGTCCTTCCTCCGTGATAGAATCGCGCGCTGACCAAAGGCAGGAATGCGCGAGCCGAGCCGCCATCCTGCCCGGGCTTTCCTGTCCATGAGCGCCGATTTCCCGCCGAACCGCCCGCACCCGCCGCTTCTCCCGCGACGGCGCCCGGCTGGCCCGCTTCGCCGCGGCATCGCGGCCGACACGGTGACGTTCGCGCCGGACCGGCAGACGCGGGTGAACGCGCTGGTCGGCCGCACTTGTGACGGTCCGCGGCGACGGGAAGACGGCGACGATCGACCGGATGCTCTCTCGCGGGCCGGTATCCTGGGGACCTGGCTGAGGGGTCCTGATGGCGCGCCGCTGTGCGGTCCGCACGCCATCCCGCCGGGCAGGAGCGGCTGGCGGCCTGGGCTTTGACACAGAGATCACAGAGACACAGAGATCACAGAGACGAACGACCACCGGCCGCGCGTGCGACGAGCGGTGATCCGACACCGTCCGCGCCAGCAGCGCTTTCTTCTCTGTGATCTCTGTGTCTCTGTGATCTCTGTGTTGAATCGGCGCGTGCCGGCGGCACCGGCGGTCGGATCCGCGGTTGATGCGGGCGGCCCGGTCAGACTGCGGCATCGCCTCGGCGCGCGATCTGCTTGCGGACCCACTTCGGGGAGTAACCCCGCCGTCCGTGCGGTGACGTTGCCGTTTTCTTTATCACGGAGGAAAGGCGGAGGGCCACGGAGGGCCACAGGAGTTCGGAAGGGTTGGTCGGGCGAGGGCTACATGACGTGGCGGCGGATGCCCTGGGCCAGACGGGGCGCGCCGGAGGGCGGGCGCGGGTCGTCGCGCCGATGAGCAGTGGGCAGGTTTGGACCTCGGCTTTCGATCCGAAGCGGACATTCAGGGGCCTCTCCCGGATTGTCTGCAAAGCGTCAGACGCGGACGCTCGAGGCAAGTGCGCAGCAGCCGGAGTTGGCCGGAAGCCGCCTGTCCGGTCCGGGATCACAGACGTAAATCACGGACATTCCCCTGCTCTCGATTGATAACCGAGCAACTGAGTGGCGACCGCAGCCGCGGCGAGCACGATGAGCGCCGCCGCCAGAAACACCGCACCCAAACCAGCCCAACTCGCGATCAGACCAAGCCCAGGGCTGCCGAGCCCAAGCGCCAGGTCGAGAAAGACGGTGTAGGCGCTCATCGCAAGGCCGTGCCTTTGGGGTGGAGCACGCCGTACAGCCTCAGCGCCGAGGCCGGGATAGACGAGCGAATAGCCGCAGCCGGCAAGTGCGGACCCGACTGCTGCCAACATCATGTCGGGCGCCAGCCAGAGAAGCGCCAAGCCGGCTGCTTCGATCAACGCGCAGATCACGGCGACTTTCGCGCCGCCCAGCCGGTCTGGCAGATGACCAAAGCCCAGGCGTGCCGCAACCAGGCAAATCGCAAAGACGCTGAAGGGAAGCCACACAGGATTCCACCCGCGTTGCACGGACAGCAGCGAACTGAATGCGATCATTGCGCCGTAGCCTATGCTGCTCAGAGCTGAAGCAAAGCCTGGCATCCAAACCGCGCCGAGCACTTTCAGGATCCCCGGTGAGCGGCCAGTTTGTGGCGAAACCCCGGCAAGCGGGGCAACAAATACTATCCCGATAAGCGGCGCGAGCGCCGTCGCGACCGCGACGGCCGCAAAGCCGCCAGTGGCGTAAAGGGCTCCTCCTACCGGTGCCCCGACGGCAAGGGCGGCGAACATCGCCATTCCAATCCACGCAATGACTCTGCCAGCGTTCTTCGGGCCACTGAGCGTCAATCCCCAACTAACCGCGCCCGTGATGATGAAGCTCTCTGCTCCGCCAAGCAGCGCGCGGCCGAACAGCAGAATGATTACCGAGACAACGGGTACGCCGACGAAGCCAAGCGACACGAGGTAGAGCAGCCCCGCCGCCACAGCGATCAACAGGCCAACGATCACAGCGCGCTTTGCGCCACGGCGGTCCGCATAGCGGCCTGCCCATATGCGTGAGATGAGCGATGCGCCGAACTGGCTGCCAATGACAATGCCGACCACGAAGGTGCTAAAGCCGAGACTTTGATGGATATGCAGCGGCAGCACGGGTAACGCGAGGCCGATGACCAGGAACGCAATCGAGACTGCGACCATAATCGGCAACAATGGCCGGACGGGGCGGACTTCATCGTCGGTGTGCTGCGAGCGTAGGGGCTCGTCGTCTCGGCGCTTCAATATGGCCCGCTCAGTCTGACTCCCAGGCCCAACTGAAATTCGTGCTTCGCGAGAATTGCCGTGCATTTCGCGTTCGTTCCCCTAAGGACCATTATGACAGCAACGCCTCGGTCAGTTTGCTGAGCTCGGCCACCAATCGGTCGTGGAAGCCAGGATCAGAGACTTCTGCGTCATGACCCTCGTGCCGGCGGTAATGCCAATACCCGCCATAGGTAGGTTCACTCGTGATGCAGTCTGCCGCGGCGCGCGCGGCATAACCGATGGTCTTCATGATTTGGCCTTTCAGGCTACGACGCGTCCCCGTCGTGAAATGCGCGCCGCAGAATCGGCACCGCCGAATTCGCGACCGGCCAGCCGGCGTAGAAAGCGAGATGGGTCACGAGTTCGACCAGCTCCTCGCACGTCACGCCGTTATCCAGTGCGCGCTTCACATGGCCGGGCAACTCGTTGGTTCGATAGAAGGCGACGAGACTTGCGACGGTGATCAGGCAGCGGTCGCGCCTTGGAAAGGCCGGGCCGCTCCCACACATCGCCGAACAGCACCTTATCGGAATATTCGGCGAGTGCCGGCGCGATATCGGCATAGGCTTTCTGGGCGGGCGTTTGTTCACCCGCCGTCAGACGGGCTCCAGGCTGGCGCCGTATTGTTCATCGGTCACCTTCTCCAGCCAATCCACGACCTTGCCGTCGAGCGATTCCGCGATGGCGATATGGCTCATCGCGCAATTCGGCGCCGCTGAACGGCGCATCGATACGCACTGCGCCAGTAAAATACGCCTCCGGTCCCTTGCCCGAGGGCTGCGGGCCGCCGCGTTTGATCTCCATGGTCCAACCTCCGTGTTATTGAAGTCTGGCGAGTGGTCGTGACGCCAGCGACAGTGACTCAGCACCCGCTCGGTTCCCGTGCTGGCGCAGCTACACGCGCAGCAGGGTTTTGGTCGCGCGACGCTCGTCCATGGCGCGATAGCCTTCGGCTGCGTCGGCCAGCGGCAGCGTCAGATCGAATACCTTGCCGGGGTTGATCTTCTGCCCCAGCACCAGCTCCATCAGATGCGGCCCACAGGTACTGCAATCGTCGTGGCCAGCGCGTTTCCGCCATTCAGAATTCCCAAAGCCCGCGCAACCTGGTCTTCAGGAACCAGGCGTATGACCGTGGCGGCGGACATTGACCAGAAGCCGCCGATGACGACGCCGATGAGCGCGCGCGCTGCCATGAACACTGCGGCGTTTGGCGCAAACGCCACGATCAGGCCTGATGCCATCATCAGGAGTGTCAGTGTGAGTAGGACGATCCGGCGATCGATCCCGCGGGTCACCGACGAAATCGTGAGGCTCGTCAGGACGGCGAACAGGCCCGACACGGTGATGGCCTGCCCTGCCTGTCCCTCGCTTATATGAAGGCCGGTCGCGATCGGTGTAAGCAGGCTGACCGGCATGAACTCGGAAGCGATCAGCGTTCCGACACACAGTGTCAGGGCGAACACCGCACTCCATGCCGGGGTGAAGGAAGACGGTATATCGCCTTCTGTCGCCACCTGTACGCTCATTTTGATCTCTCTTCCGCTCAAGGGTCCCCGGCGATCGCGATGAGTTCGGACCCGCGTGCTATGAGTTGGAAGATGGACTTCAGGTCACGCGACGGGGAGCCGGCCTACACCACATGAGGCGATGAGCAAAATTCATCGATCATGCGGGGTCATCCGAGTGGCCGCATCTCCCGCACCAGCTCTACAAAGAGCCTAAGCCCCGCCGGCACTTGGCGGCGGCTCGAATAATAAATGTGAAAACCGGCGCCCGCCGCGGCCCAGTCATCGAGCACCGTTGTCAGGACGCCATCCTTGATGGACTGCGCCACCAAGAAGGATGGTACATACATCAGCGCCGCGCTCTGTTTGACAGCCGGCAACGCAACGTGGCCCTGATCGACAAGCAATGCCCCCGGAACATCGACGGCGATCTGTTCGTCCCCGCGCTCGAACTCCCACCGATAGACGCGCTCGTCACCGATCCGGATTTTCACCCCGCGGTGATTTTGCAGCTCGCGGGGGTGGGACGGCATGCCGAAGCGCTCGAGATAGGCGGGTGCGGCAACAACGACCCAACGGAAATCCGGGGCGATCCGCTGCGCGATCATGTCCTCCGGCACGGTCTCGCCATAACGGATGCCGCCGTCGAAGCCGCTTTCGATCACGTCGATCATGCGATTGCTGACGGAGATTTCGATCTCCACGTCGGGATAACGCTCCAGGAAGGCCGGCAGAATCGGCGCGACAATGAAATCCGCGGCCTCAGTAGGAACGCTCAACCGGATCCGGCCTCGCGGAGCGTCGCGGAACCGGTTCAGCTCGTCCACGGCCCGGCCGATCGTCTCGAACGGCTCCAGGATCGCGGTGCGAAGCTCCTCGCCGGCGGCCGTCAGGGCCACGCTGCGGCTCGTGCGATTGAGTAGCCGTACCCCGACGCGCTCCTCAAGGCCACGAAGCGCATGGCTAAGGGCCGAGGCGCTGATCCCCAGCGCGAGGCCGGCACGCCGGAAGTTGCGGTGCCTGGCGATCTCAAGGAAGTACGACAGGTCCGCGAAGTCTGATCGACGAAACTGCACCGGCTAACACCTCCTTCCCTGAAACAGCATCAGCTGGGCACGGCGCGAATTCGAGGCGATACAATGATGCACCATTGAGCGGTGCTCAACAATCCGGCACTCACTCCGCTAGTTGTGATCAACTCCATGGGTGACGACCCACGACCCCGTCAGATTCCATGAGATTTGGCGCGACGACCATTCATTAAAATGATTGCGCTTATCACTCCGCTTTTAAGAAGTGACGAGGAGGGGGACCCGACTCCCTCGACTCCCGGTCTGGGCTAGCTCGATGTCGGCTTTCCGGAGAGCTTCGAGATGCGCTGAACGACCGGGAAGGGCGCGGAGCCGTCATTCACAGCCCCGCGAATGTACGCCGCCCACAGGTCAGAAGCAGCGTCTCTGCCCAGCGCCGAGGAAGGCCCGCTCTTCCCCCTGCCGACATTCAAACTGACCCACTCCCCGAAGATAGGAAGTCTTGCCTAAACCGACCTTGCGGGTGTATGAACAATACGGGAACAAGAAAGGCACCCCCATGCTCCACCTCCGCCCCGCCGAGCCCCCCGCCCGCCTCGACCCCATCCCCCGCCCGTCCGACTTCCGCGGCAGCCCGCTCCCCGTCGGCCACGCGATCTCGGAAAAGATCGAACTCCGCCGCGCCCGCCTGCGCGAGGTCGGCGCCGAGATCCTCGCCCGCGACGGCATCGACAGCGCCGGCATGGTCCATATCGCCCGCGCCGCCGGCATCCACCCCAGCACCGCCATGCACGCCTATCCCCGCCGGCGCGACCTGCTGCACGACATCCTGCACACCCATATCGATACGCTGCACGAAATTCTCGGCGGCACCGACGACGCGCTGGAAGACCAGACGCCGGAGGTCCGCCTCGAAGCCGCCATCGCCGCCCTGCTCGACGGCATCAAGAAACACGACTCCGCACACAAGCTGGCCCACGCCGCGCTCTCCAGCCTGCCGCCGGAGGTGCGGGATAACCAGCGCCACCGCTACCGCCTGCTGGTCTTCCGCCTCGGCCTCATCATCGAACGCGCGCTGCCCGGGCTCGAAACCCAGCGCGCGCTGGTCAGCCCGCTCGCCCGCGGCCTGCTCGCCACCATCGCCGAGGCGGCGTTCTGGTTCCGCGACGATGGCGCCTTCTCCCGCGCCGACTTCGCCCGCCTGCTGACCCGCCAGACCTTGGCCGGCGGGGCGGCAATGATCGTCGCGCGCGAGGGCGCCGCGCCGGTCCAACCCGGCGGCCGGGATCGCTGACCGCGGGCGTCGCGCCGGTCCGCCGGCCAGCCCCGCGCCCGTTCGGCCCGACGGCCCTTGGCCGCCCCCCGCCGCCGCGGTCTACTGGCCCCGCGCGACAGAACTCGAGGGGGAGGGGACCCGCCATGACTCTCAAGGACAAACTGCGTCAGCAGGGCCGCGCCTTCGGCCCGATGATCTTCGAGTTCTTCACCCCCGGCATGCCCGCCATCGTCGCCGCCACCGGCGCGGATTTCGCGCTGTTCGACATGGAACACACCGGCCTCGGCTTCGAGACCTTCCGCCACCTGGCCGCCGGCTGCCGCGGCCTCGGCGTCGCGCCGCTGGTGCGCGTCCCCGCCACCGACTACCACTTCATCGCCCGCGCACTGGACGTGGGCGCCCACGGCGTGATGCTGCCGATGGTGGAAACCCGCGCCCAGGCCGAGCACATCGTCGCCGCCGCGCACTACCCCCCGCACGGCCGCCGCGGCGCCGCCTTCGCCATCGCGCACGACGATTTCCGCCCCGGCGCACCGGCCGAGAAGATGCAGGCGGCCCGCGCGCGCACCCTCATCATCGCGCAGATCGAGAACGCGACCGGCCTCGGGAATGTCGAGGCGATCGCCGCCACCCCGGGGATCGACGTGATCTGGCTCGGTCATTTCGACCTCACCAACTTCCTCGGCATCCCGGGCCGCTTCGACCATCCCGAGTATCTGGCCGCCGTCCGCCGCGTGGTCGCCGCCGCGCGCGCCAACGACAAGCCCGCCGGCTTCATGGCGGCCGACATGCACTGGGCCCGCGCCTACTGGGATCACGGCTTCCGCATGCTCGCCTACGGCCTCGACCATCTCCTGTTCCAGTCCGCCTTGCAGGCCGGCATGACCGCGCTGCGCGACCTGAAGTAGCGTCTCGGACGCGATGCGGGCGAGGGGGGACGTCGCTGTCGCGCTCACCCCGCCTCCACAAGGCACAGCAGGCAGCCCGGCTTCGCCGTGTGGATGTTCACGAACGCCGTGCGCGGATCGGCCAGCGCGCGCGCCAGCGGCGCGTCGATCCCGTCGCCCTCGCCGGCGTGGCCGAGGTCGTACAGGCACTGATCCTCCGCGTCATAGGCGCGGACCGAAACCAGCCGGGTGCGCACGATCTCGGGCACCGTATCGGCCGCGGTGAACGGCACGCAGGGCGCGGCGTGCACGAACACCGGGCTCGGCGTCCAGTAGATGCCGCGCGGGCGGGGCAGGTGGTACGACCCGAGCAGCACCGCCTCGCCCGCCACCGCGTCGCGCAGGCACACCCGGCAGGGGGAGGGATGGTCCGCCGCCATCCGCCGCAGCCGGTTGCCGCCGTCGTCCGATTCCGGTGGCGCGGAAGCGCGCGGCGACGGCGGGGTCGATGGGGACGCAGCGAAACTGGGTCATGGCGGGGTGCTCCGGGTGATGCCGCGGCCAGGCTCGCACCCGCCGCAAGCGTGCCGCCATCCGCCCCGTGCGCCGGCTCGCTACGCCATTTGCAGCCCGAGATGCGCCGCCATCGGCGCGAAATCCCGGTCCGCGTGCAGCAGCGCATAGCCGCGGTCCAGGCAGAACGTGCCGATGATCAGGTCGATCGTCTTGCGCACCGTGATCCCCCGCCCGCGCAGCTGCCGGTGGTGCGCCGCGGCACGGATCGCCCGCGCCTCGCCCAGCATCGGCTCGATCGGGAACTGGCGCAGGTTCTGTTCGATCCGCGCGGCATGCGCCTCATCGCGCGCGCCCTGCAGCACTTCCAGCAGGATCAGGTCGCCCACCACGATCTGGTCCGGCGGGGCGATGTCCCGCAGCCGGCGGACCTGCGCCGTCTCCTGGCCCCGCAGCAGCGCGATCCAGACCGAGCTGTCGACGACGACGATCACGCCCGGTCGGGCGCGCGCCCCTCCCGCATCCGGTCGAGATCGCCCTCCCACCCCAGCCCGGCCAGGTCGGCGATCGCCTGCTGCTGGCGGTGCTGGCGGACCAGCCGGCGCAAGGCTTCCTCCACGGTGGCCTTCTTGGTCGGCAGCTTCGTGGCGTCCATGGCGGCGCCGATCAACGCGTCGTCGATCTCGATGTTGGTGCGCATGGTCCGCCTCTATGTGTATAACAGAGAGAAAATATACACACAGCCCGTCCCGCGTTCAAGCCCGCCTACCGCTCCACCGTCCGCCGCTCGATCGCGAGCAGGCTTTCCAGCCGGATCGTCGCGTGCATCCGGTCCTGCTCGCCGCGCGGGTCCTCGCCCACCAGCGGGTCGGGCCGGCCGGCGTGCAGCGCCACGTAGGAGTCGCGCAGCGCCCGGTGCATCGCCAGCAGCGGCGTCACCGGATCGACGAACAGCCGGAAGCCCATGGCGAACAGCTCCGCCACCGGAATCGCGTCATCCCCGGCGCCGGGCAGGAACATGTACATCAGCGGCCCCGGCAGGCGCTCGGCGATCATCCGGTGCTCCTCCGGCCGGCGCGCGGTGATGAACAGCAGGTCGGCGCCGGCGCGCTTCATCGCCTCGCCGCGGCGCAGCGCCTCGTCCATCGAGATGTCGCGCACCGCGTTGGTCCGCGCGATGATCAGGAAATCCTCCGACCGCCGCGCCGCCACCGCCTCGGCCACTTTCGCGGTCATCAGATCGGCGTCGATCAGATGCTCGATGCCCACATGGTGGTGCGCCCGCTTGGGCAGGATCTGGTCCTCGATCTCGATCGCGGCGAAGCCGGCTTCCTCCGCCAGCGGAATGGTGCGGCGCAGGTGCATCGGATCGCCCCAGCCGCAGGCGCCGTCCAGGATCAGCGGCAGGTCGCAGGCGGCGCGGATATCCAGCCCCGCGTGCACCATTTCGGTCAGCGACAGATTGGCCTCGGTGAAGCAGGTGAGGTAGCCCATCGATCCGCCGCCGAGATAGAGCGCGGGAAACCCGGTGGCGGCGGCGAGCCGGGCCATCAGCGGGTTGAGCACCAGCGGCGCATGCACCGGCGCCCCGCCCGCGATCAGGCGTTTCAATCCACGCGCGTTGCTCGCCATGATCCCCGCCCTATGCCAGCCGCGCGGCGACCTGCCGCATGTACTCCGCCCGCGGCAGGAACCCCGGATCGGCGCGGCAGGCGGCCTCGGTCGCTTCCAGGATCGCCGCGTCCGGCTGGTCGAGGTCGAGCGCCTCGCCATGCGGCTGCGGGATGTGGAACGGGGTGTCGAGATACGCTTCCAGCGTGTTGCCCTCGGGATCGGAGAAATAGATCGACCACGCGTTGCCGTGGCTCACCTGCCGCAGCGCAGTGGCCCCGCGCGCCAGCGCGCGATCACGCACCGCGCGCAGCTCGGCCAGCGAGCCGACGGTGAACGAGATCTGGTTGATCGGGTTGTAGCCCGCGGTCTCCGGCCGGCCGGAGATCAGCACCACCTGGTGATGGCAGGCGGGATCGGCGGTCAGGAACGCCATCTCGGTCCCCGGCGCCCGGCCGGGGCCGCGATCGGCGACGACCAGGCCCAGCACCTCGGTGTAGAACCCGATCATCCGCTCGAACTCATGCACGTAGAGGCCCATGTGAGTGAGCCGGGCGCGGATCATCGCCATCATTGTTCCTCCCGCTGCGTCGCGTCGGGCCGAGACTGGCCCGCCGCGGTCCGGCCGGCAAGCGCGCCCGCCACCCGGCGCGGCGGAGGCTACCGCAGCGGGATCGACATCCCGAACGACAGCGCCGGCGGGGCGACGGCCACCGGCGGCGGTGCGTAATACGCCGGCGGCGGAGGCGGAGGCGGCGCATAATACCCGGGAGGCGGCGGATAATAGGCCGGCTGCGGGGCGTAATAGACCGGCGGCGGGGCGGCATACGCCCGCCGATGCCGCGGCGGCTGATACACCGGCGGCGGCGGATAATAGGCCGGGGGCGGGGCGTAAGCCGGCACCGACAGGCCGAAGCTGAACAACGGGCCCGCCCACCACCGGCCGTGCCCCTGGTCGTCGCGGTCGGCTCTCGCGGTGCCGGTCAGGCCGAGCCCCACGCCGGCGAGCACGGCCAGGAAGATCACGGGTTTCACGCGCATGCGACTCACTCCGGACAGGCGTTGCGATCACTCGACAGAACAGATTGGTCCGCAGTGTGTCGGTTGTCGGGCAGGCGCGTTTCGTCGTGTAACGTTGTGTGCCAACAGGCGGAGTCTCCCGGCTTCGTGATGGTCCGCGGGAGCGCACCCGCTTCGACAGCGGCCGCGGCTCACGCCTTGCGGAACGGCGCGGTCTGCCGCAGCGCCTTCCAGGCTTTCGGCACTCGCCGCAGCGCCCGCCGCTCCGCCCGCGCCGCCCAGTCCGACAGCGCCGCCGCGGGATCCGCGCCGGCACCGCGCGGCCCGGCCAGGCGCCCGGCCAGCGCCGTCGCCACCGCCGCGTCGTTCAGCCGCCCGAGCCGGTCGGCCAGCTTGCGGCAGGCGCGCAGCGCGGCCGACGGCCGCCGCGGCGGCTCCAGGCGGGTCACGCTGTCGGTCGCGTCGCGCAGCCGCCGCACCGCCTTGCGCAGCGCGTGCAGCGCCGCGGGTCCGGCGTGCTCCAGCCCCCGGCCGCGCCGGCGGACCCGGCGCGCCAGCCGGCGCTCCAGCCGCGGCGCCACCTCGGCCAGCGGCCGGGCCAGCGGGGAGGGGGCCGCGGCGGCCGGACCGAGCGCCGCCGTCCAGGCGAGCAGCGCCGCGGTCGCTTCCGCCACCGCCGGTCCGCCCAACCGCCGGCGCAGGAGGGTGTAGGCGGCCCGGCGCCGGCTCTCCCCGGCGCGGCGCAGCGCGGCGATGGCGGCGGGCGGCACGCCGTCGGCCGCCGCGCGCGGCAGGGTCTCATTGAGGAACACGTCCCAGTCGCGGGCGGCGCTCAGGGTCCGGCCGATGCGGCGCAGCCCCCGGTCCTGGCCGGCGACGGAGAGGGGCAGCAGCGGCCGGAACAGCCGCAGCACCGCGCGCAGGCGGCGCACGGTGGTGCGCATCCGGTGCACCGCCTCGGCCTGCCCGGCGAGTGCCGGGGCAAGGTCGGTACGCAGCGCGATCACCCCCTCGGCAAGCAGCCGGTCGAGCGCGGCGGCAGCGGAGAGAGGGGGGAGCCGGTCGCCCCGGCGCGGCACAGCCGAAGGGGAAGGCCGCCCGGGCGAAGCCGGTTCCGCGCCCGGGGACGGATCGGGCGGTGCCTCGCGGTCATCGTCCGGCTGCCCCGGCGGGCGGCGGGCGGAGGCCGGCGCCGCCACCGGCCCGGGCTGGCCGGTCAGAGGTTGCCGGCGAGCCAGTCCTTCAGTCGCCCCTTGGGCAGCGCCCCCACCTGGGTGGCCGCCGGCTTGCCGTCCTTGAACAGGATCAGGGTCGGGATCCCGCGCACGCCGTAGGTGTTCGGGGACACCGGGTTGTCGTCGATGTTCACCTTGGCGACGGTGAGCTTGCCGGCGAATTCGTCGGCCAGTTCCTCGAGCGCGGGTGCGATGATCTTGCACGGCCCGCACCACTCGGCCCAGAAATCGACCAGCACGGGGCCGGGCGCGCCCAGCACGTCGGTGGCGAAACTGGTGTCGGTGACCGGCTTGGTGTTCGCGCTCATCGCGGACCTCGTTGTTGCAGACAGGGCAAGGGGATCAACGAAAGGTGGGGCGGCGCCGGGGCGGGATCAAGCCGCGCCGGCGGGCCGGCCCTTCGCCGCCCGCCCTGCCGCGGTTGCGCCCATGACCTGGCCCGCCCCGGGGTGGATCAGGCGGTGGCCGTCTGGCCGGCCGGGGCCTGCGCCCGGCGCGCCTGCCACAGCGCCACGAAATCGATCGGCTGCAGCAGCACCGGCGGGAAGCCGCCGTCGCGGGTCACGTCGGACAGGATGTTGCGCGCGAAGGGGAACAGGATGCGCGGGCACTCGACCAGCAGCACCGGCTCCATCGCGTTGTCCGGCAGCCCGTTCAGGGTGAACACGCCGGCGTAGGTGAGCTCGGCCACGAAGATCGTCGGCCCGGCCGCGGCCGCCTGGCCGTTGCCGCTGCCGGCCGCGGTGGGCTCGTGCGCCTCGGCGCGGATCACCAGGGTCACCTCGAACAGGTTCTGCCCCTCTTCGATCCGCCGCGCCTGCACGTCGAGGTTGATGTTGACCTGCGGCTGGGCGCGCATCTGGGTGAAGACCTGCGGTGCGCCCGGCACTTCGAACGAGAGGTCCTTCACATACTGGATGTTCACCACCAGCGGCGGCGGCTGCTGCCCGGCGGCTTGCGGGCCGGGAATGGACTCGGACATGGGGGACTCTCCGTTCGCGATTGGGGCGGGCCCTAGCACGATCCGCCGGGCAAGCCCAGGGGTGGAAAACCCGGTGTGCGGCTGCCGCCCCGCGGGGCGCCCCCGCGCTTGACACCGCCCGCGACCTGCGGGCTGGATCGGGCCACCCGCCCCCCGCACCGAAGGCACGCCAAGCACGATGCCAGGCAAGCACCTCCCCAGTTTCGCCGCCGCCGTGGCCGATATTCCGGACGGCGCGACCATCGCCTTCGCCGGCTTCGCCATGCCCGGCACCCCGTTCAACCTGATCGCCGCGCTGGCCGAGCAGGGCGCGCGCAACCTCACCCTGGTCGCCAACACGACCGGCGGCGCGCAGCAGCCGCGCATGCCCGACATCGGCATGCTGGTCGAGCGCGGCCAGGTGCGCAAAGTCATCTGCGCCTTCACCGCCGCCACCCGCGCCTCGGAAGTGCTGCCGTTCACGAAATACTACGAAGCCGGGGAGGTGGAGGCCGAACTGGTCCCGCAGGGCACGCTGGCCGAACGCCTGCGCGCCGCCGGCGCCGGCATCCCCGCCTTCTACACCCCCACCGCCGTCGGCACCGAACTGGCCGAGGGCCGCGAAACCCGGATGATCGGCGGTCGCGAATACCTGCTGGAATACGCCCTGCCGGTCGATTACGCCTTCCTGCGCGCCCGCCGCGCCGACGCCTTCGGGAATCTCCAGTTCCACCGCTCGCAGCGCAATTTCAACCCGGTGATGGCGATGGCCGCGCGGATCGCGATCGCCGAGGTGGAGGAGACGATCCTGCCCGCGGGCGCGATCGACCCCGACGCCGTTCACACCCCCGGCATCTTCGTCCACCGCCTGGTGGAGATCCCGCCGCCCCCCGTCGGCCTCTGGCCGCAGAAGCGCCAGGAGCGCGCGCGCCCATGAGCGAGACCGCAAGCCAGACCCCATTGGGGTTCACCCGCCAGCAGATGGCCGACCGCATCGCCGCCGAATTCCAGGACGGCTGGATCGTCAACCTCGGCGTCGGCATGCCCACGCTGTGTTCCAATACCGACATCGGCGACCGGCGGATCATCTACCACTCGGAGAACGGGGTGATCGGCTACGGCCCGATCGCGCCGGCCGGGGAGGAGGATCTGAACCTGGTGAACGCCGGCGGCCAGAACGTCACCCTGCGCCCGGGCGCGGCGGTGGTGCACCACGCCGACAGCTTCGCCATCATCCGCGGCGGGCGGATCGACGTGACCGTGCTCGGTGCCTACGAGGTCGCGGCCGGCGGCGATTTCGCCAACTGGCGGATCGGCCGCGGCAAGGGCGGCGGCATCGGCGGCGCGATGGATCTGGCCGCCTGCGCCAAGCGGGTGTTCCTGATCATGGAGCACACGACCCGCAGCGGCGCCCCGCGCCTCGTCTCGGCCTGCGCGCTGCCGGTGACGGCCCGCGGCGTGGTGAAGCTGGTGGCGACCAACCTCGGGCTGTTCGAACCCACCGGCGAGGCCTTCCGCGTGCGCGAACTGGCACCGGGCGTGACGATCGAGGAAGTCAGGGCCAGGACCGGGGCGCCGGTGCAGGGCTAGCCCGCCGGCCCCGGTGCTTCATACCGCCGCCGGATCCTCGGCCGCCGCGGTCGTCGCGCCCGTCCCCAGCGCCCGCTGCATGTACACCGCGTCCAGCCAGCGCCCGAATTTCAGCCCCGCCGCCCGCAACGTGCCGACGTGGTGGAAGCCCAGGCTGGCGTGCAGGCCGATCGACCCCGCGTTTTCGGTATCGCCGATCACCGCGATCATCTGCCGGAACCCGGCTGCCTCGGACACGTCCAGCAACTGCGCCACCAGCGCCTTGCCAACCCCCTGGCCGCGCTGGTCTTCGCGCACGTAGATGCTGTCTTCCAGGGTGAAGCGGTAGGCGCTGCGGTCGCGAAACTGGGTGGCGTAGGCGTAGCCCAGCACCCCCGAGGCATCGGCCGAGACCAGAAACGGCCAGCCGCGCCCGCGCATCTTTGCGAAGCGGGCCGCCATCTCCTCGACCGAGGGCGGCACTTCCTCGAACGTGCCGGTGCCGGTCAGCACGTGATCAGGGCGTAGATCGACTGGATCTCCGGCACGTCGGCGTCAGTGGCAGGGCAGATCGGCATGGCTTCTCCTGTCGCGGGACGCGCGGTCCGTGCCACGCGCCGAAAGCTTCGAGGCCCGGTGAGCAAGACCAGGGGGGCGCCGCCCCCTGGCCTTGCTTTCCAGGCGACGAGGACTTCGCCGCCCGGCGTCAGGCCGGCAACCCCAGCACGGCGGCGGCCTCGACGGCAAACGCGAGCAGCGCGCGGTCGTGGCCTGGGCCGCCACCAGCGACAGCCCGACCGGCGCGCCGTCCACACGTCCGGCCGGCAGGGTCACTTCCGGCAGGCCGCACAGCCCGGCGATCGCGGTCACCCCGAGCGTTGCCTGGCGCACCGCGTCCTGTTCCGCCGCGCCGGCTGTCAGCCGCGGGGCGGGGCAGGGGCTGGTCGGGTAGACCAGGATCGCGCCGCCGGCGAGCAGCGGGCGCACCCGGGCCTGGAGGTCGCGCCGGAACGCGCGCCCGCGCGCCGCCTCGGCCGGATCGATGGCGCGGGCGGCGGCGAAGCGTTCGCCGATCCCGGGGCCGAAGCGCGGCTGCACCGTGCTGACCCACTCGCCCAGGGTGGCCCAGGCTTCCTCGGCCTGCACCGCGCGGACATGCTCGCACAGGCGGTCGATCCCTTCGGGCACCAGGCGCATGCCGAGCGCAGGCCCGCGCAGCGCTTCCAGCCGCTCGAGCATCCGGGCGCAGCGCCTGGGCCACCGCCGGCTGGGCGTTCATCCAGGCTTCCTCGACGCGCAGCAGCGGCCCGCCGAGCGCGGGCGGCGCGCCGGGCAGCAGCACCTCGCCCACCCGGGCGAGCAGCGCCGCGCCGCGGGCGAACCAGCCCGCCGTGTCCAGGCT
>CAWHKR010000008.1:0-18964 GCA_963829875.1 uncultured Pseudomonadota bacterium
CGGGCCCTCGGCCTCGGCCAGCGTGGCGTAGGCCTTGGCCACCCGGTCCCAGCGCTTGTCGCGGTCCATGGCGAAATAGCGGCCGCAGACGGTGGCGATCTTCACCGCGTCGGGCAGTGCCGCGCGGAGCCGGGCCAAATCCTCGGCGCCGGACTGCGGCGGGGTGTCGCGGCCGTCGGTGAAGGCGTGCAGCACCGTGGGAACGCCGGCCGGTACAGGCGGGCGAGCGCGACGGCGTGGTCCTGGTGCGAATGCACCCCGCCCGGCGAGACCAGGCCGAGCAGATGGCAGGTGCCGCCCGAGGCTTTCAGCTTTTCGATGAGCCCGACCAGTGCCGGGACGCTGGCGATCTAGCCGTCGGCGATCGCATGGCCGATGCGCGGCAGGTCCTGCATCACCACCCGGCCGGCGCCGATATTGAGGTGGCCGACCTCGGAATTGCCCATCTGCCCGTCCGGCAGCCCGACATCGGCGCCGGAGGTGCGCAGGAATCGCATGCGGGCAACCGGCCCAGAGCCGGTCGAACCGCGGGGTGCGGGCAAGGCGGACCGCATTGTCCGCGGTGTCCTCGCGCCAGCCGAACCCGTCCAGAATGGTCAGCATGACCGGACGAATGGCCTGTTGCGACATCGTGGGGTCCCTCGCTGCGTCCTTGGTGTGGGTAGCGTCCGGCGGCGGCGGAAACAAGGCCAGGGGGCTCTGCCCCCTGGACCCCTCGGGGGGTTCGGGGTGGGAGGGGGGAGGCGTGCCGGCCGGGGCGGCGGCGGGAGGCGGGTGAGAGGAGCAAAAGCCCGCCTCCCTCCGCCGCCCCGGCCGGCACGCCTCCCCCCTCCCACCCCGAACCAACGAACGGGTTCCAAGGGCGATGCCCTTGGCGGGGGGTCCAGGGGGGCAGCGCCCCCCGGCCTTCGTGCCCCGCCGACGGAGGGGGGCCATGGCAGGTCGTTCAGGCCCTTGCTATACCCCGCGCGTCGCCGCGTCCGTGCGGCGGCGCCGCGCGCGCCGGCCCGCCCGGGGTTGGCGGCTTGCTGTGAAGGGAATTGCGATGGCTCGCCGCCGCCAGCTCTACGAAGGCAAGGCCAAGGTCCTGTTCGAGGGGCCGGAGCCGGGCACCCTGGTCCAGTATTTCAAGGACGACGCCACCGCGTTCAACGCCCAGAAGAAGGGCGTGATCACCGGCAAGGGGGTGCTGAACAACCGCATCTCCGAATACCTGATGATGCGGCTGGCCGAGATCGGCATCCCGACCCATTTCGTCCGCCGGCTCAACATGCGCGAGCAGCTGATCCGGGAGGTCGAGATCATCCCGCTCGAGGTGGTGGTGCGCAACATCGCCGCCGGCTGCCTGAGCCAGCGCCTGGGCATTGCGGAAGGGACCCGGCTGCCGCGCTCGATCATCGAGTATTACTACAAGTCCGACGAGCTGGGCGATCCGATGGTGTCCGAGGAGCACGTCACCTGCTTCGGCTGGGCGAACTCCCAGGACCTGGACGAGATCGTCGCGCTGACGTTGCGCATCAACGATTTCCTGACCGGGCTGTTCCTCGGCGTCGGCATCACCCTGGTCGACTTCAAGCTCGAGTTCGGCCGGCTGTGGGAAAACGACGAGATGCGGATCGTGCTGGCCGACGAGATCAGCCCCGACAACTGCCGCCTGTGGGACAGCAAGACCAACGAGAAGATGGACAAGGACCGGTTCCGCCGCGACCTCGGCAAGGTCGAGGAAGCCTATCAGGAAGTGGCCAGGCGCCTCGGCATCCTGCCCGAGGCCGGCCCCCGCGACATGAAGGGCCCGGAGACGATGCAGTGAAGGCCACCGTCACCGTGATGCTGAAGCCGGGCGTGCTCGATCCGCAAGGCAAGGCGATCGGCCAGGCGCTGGGCGGGCTCGGCTTCGCCGGCGTGGGCGAGGTGCGGATGGGCAAGGTGATCGAGCTCGACCTCGCCGAGACCGATCCCGCGAAGGCGCGCGCGGCGGCCGAGGAGATGGCGCGCAAGCTGCTCGCCAACACGGTGATCGAGGGCTTCACGGTCGCGGTGGACGCGGCATGAAGGCCGGCATCGTCCTGTTCCCCGGCATCAACCGCGAGCGCGACATGGCGATCGCGCTGGAGCGCTCGACCGGCGCCGCGCCGCGGATGATCTGGCACACCGAGACGGATCTGACCGGCCTGGATCTGGTCGTGCTGCCCGGCGGGTTCAGCTACGGCGACTATCTGCGCTGCGGCGCGATGGCGGCGCAGGCCCCGGTGATGCGGGCGGTGCGCGACCACGCCGCGCGCGGCGGCTATGTGCTCGGCGTGTGCAACGGGTTCCAGATCCTGACCGAGGCCGGGCTGCTGCCGGGCGCGCTGCTGCGCAACGCCGGGCTGCGCTTCCTGTCGGCCGACTGCCACCTGCGGGTGGAGCGCGCCGACACCGTGTTCGCCGCAGGCTACCAGCGGGGCGCGGTGTTCCGCGCGCCGCTGGCGCATGGCGACGGCAATTATTTCGCCGACCCGGCCATCCTGGACCGGCTGGAGGCCGAGGGGCTGGTCGGGTTCCGCTACGCCACCGCGCAGGGCGAGGTCACGCCCGCGGCCAACCGCAACGGCAGCGCCCGCAGCATCGCCGGCATCTACAGCCCCAACCTGCGGGTGCTGGGACTGATGCCGCACCCCGAGGATCTGGTGGACCCGTTGCTGGGCGGCGAGGACGGCAAGCCGCTGTTCGACGCCCTGGCGGCGGCATGAGCCCGGCCATGTCGCGCACCGTCGATGACGCGCTGGCGCGCGAGTTCGGGCTCGACGCCGACGAATACGCCAAGGTGGTCGAGATCATGGGGCGCACGCCGACGCTCACCGAGCTTGGCGTGTTCAGCGTGATGTGGAGCGAGCACTGCTCCTACAAATCCTCCCGCGTGTACCTGAAGCAGTTGCCGACCAAGGCGCCGTGGGTGGTGCACGGGCCGGGCGAGAATGCGGGCGTGGTCGAGATCGGCGACGGACTATGTTGCGTCTTCAAGATGGAAAGCCACAACCACCCGAGCTTCATCGAGCCCTACCAGGGCGCGGCGACCGGCGTGGGCGGCATCCTGCGCGACGTGTTCACCATGGGCGCGCGCCCGATCGCCAACCTGAACGCCCTGCGCTTCGGCGATCCCGCCCATCCGGCGACCAAGCGGGTGGTCGACGGCGTGGTGCGCGGCATCGGCGGCTACGGCAACTGCGTCGGCGTCCCCACGGTCGGCGGCGAGGTCAATTTCCACCCCGCCTTCAACGGCAACCCGCTGGTCAACGCGATGACCGTCGGCATCGCCCCCACCGACCGCATCTTCCTCTCCGCCGCCGCCGGCGTCGGCAACCCCGTGGTCTATGTCGGCTCGAAAACCGGCCGCGACGGCATCCACGGCGCCACCATGGCCTCGGCCGAGTTCGGCAAGGACGCGGAAGAAAAGCGCCCCACCGTCCAGGTCGGTGACCCGTTCACCGAGAAGCTGCTGATCGAGGCCTGCCTCGAACTGATGGCGACCGACGCGATCGTCGCGATCCAGGACATGGGCGCCGCCGGCCTCACCAGCTCCTCCGTCGAGATGGCCGGCAAGGGCGGCGTCGGCATCGCCCTCGACCTCGACCACGTGCCCCAGCGCGAGACCGACATGTCCGCCTACGAGATGATGCTGTCGGAATCCCAGGAACGCATGCTGATGGTCCTCCGCCCCGAGCGGGAAGACGCCGCCCGGGCCATCTTCACCAAATGGGGCCTCGATTTCGCAGTGATCGGCCGGATCACCGACAGCGGACGCATCGTGGTGCACCACCAGGGCCGGGTGGAGGCGGACATCCCTCTCGCCCCGCTCGCCGACCAGGCCCCACTCTATCACCGCCCGACGGCGCCGCTGCCCAAGCCCGCGGCGCTGACCGCGGCGCGGATCGAGGACCGGCTGGGCCTGGCGCGCGGGCTGGAAAAGCTGATCGCCTGCCCCGACCTCTGTTCGCGCGCCTGGGTGTGGGAGCAGTACGACTCGACCATCGGCGGCCAGACCGTGAAGCGCCCGGGGGCGGCGGACGCGGCGGTGGTGCGGGTCGACGGCCAGGCGATGGCGCTGGCACTCACCACCGACTGCACCCCCCGCTACTGCGCCGCCGACCCCGAAGCGGGCGGCCGCCAGGCGGTGGCCGAGGCCTGGCGCAACCTGACCGCGGTCGGCGCCCGGCCGCTCGCCATCACCGACAACCTCAATTTCGGCAATCCGGAAAAGCCCGAGGTGATGGCCGCCTTCGCCGCCGCCATCCGCGGCATGGCCTCGGCCTGCGAGGCGCTGAACTTCCCGGTCGTGTCCGGCAATGTCAGTCTGTATAATGAGACGGAGGGCCGCGCGATTCTGCCCACCCCGGCGATCGGCGGGGTGGGTGTGATCGACGACGCGGCCAAGGCGGTGGGGATCGCGCTGCGCCCCTGGCTCGATCTCGTGCTGGTCGGGGCATCGCGCGGCTGGCTCGGCCAGTCGCTCTGGCTGCGCGAGATCGCCGGGCGCGAGGACGGCGCCCCGCCGCCGGTCGATCTGGCGGCCGAACGCGCGGCGGGGGATTTCGTGCGCACCCAGATCCTGTCCGGCGCGGTGCGCGCCTGCCACGACGTCTCCGACGGCGGGCTGCTGATCGCGGTCGCCGAGATGGCCCTGGCCGGGATGACCGGGGTGCGGCTGTCCACCGGCCCGCGCGATATCCCCGGCCATGCCTACTGGTTCGGCGAGGACCAGGGGCGCTACGTGCTGGCGGTGGCCGACACGCCGGCGCTGATCCGTGCCGCCGAGGCCGCCGGCGTGCCGGCGGTGCGCATCGGCCATTCCGGCGGGGCGGATTTGACAGTGCCCGACGGCGGAACCATATCCCTGGCCAGCTTGCGCGCGGCGCATGAACGCTTTTTTCCCGCCTGGATGGGAAGCTGAAGGAGACCGTGGATGGCGATGGCCGCCGGTGAGATCGAAGCCCTGATCAAGGCGGCCCTGCCGGATGCGTCCGTGCGGGTCGAAGACCTCGCCGGGGACGGCGACCACTATGCCGCCACCGTCGTCTCTGAACGTTTCCGTGGCCTGCCGCGCGTGCGGCAGCACCAGATGGTTTATGCCGCGTTGAGCGGACGGATGGGCGGGGCGCTGCACGCGCTCGCGCTGCAGACCTCCGCCCCCGAGTGACCCTGTTGCAGGAAGGACCCGAGCCGATGTCCGACAACCCCGCCTTCGCGCGCATCCAGACCGAGATCACCGAGAACCCGGTGATGCTGTTCATGAAGGGAACCGCGATGTTCCCGCAGTGCGGGTTTTCCGCCCGGGTGGTGCAGATCCTGTCGCACCTGAACGTGCCCTTCCGCACCGCCAACGTGCTGGAGGATGCGGAGCTGCGCGACAGCATCAAGCAGTTCTCCAACTGGCCGACCATCCCGCAGCTCTATGTGAAGGGCGAGTTCGTGGGCGGCTGCGACATCATCACCGAGATGTTCCAGTCGGGCGAGCTGGAGACCCTGCTGACCGACAAGGGCGTGCCGCACCAGGCCGCGGCGTAACCCGTCGGGGCTTCGCGTGATGGAGCCGGGTCGGCTTCCATGTGATTGAAGATACGGGATAATCCCGCGGTCAGCCGATGTGCCGGCCGCGGGATTGCCGATTCCGGGTCCGGTTTTGATTCCGGAGTCAGGCATCAATCGCTTATGCGGAATCCTTCGAGCGGAATACGAGCCTGGCGAGGCATTTTACAATAAAATCAGATAACTGTCTGTCGATACAGCAGAGCCATAGGAAGAACGCCCCGCATCTCTTCACCTCTCCCGCTCCGCGGGAGAGGTCGGCGCACGAAGTGCGCCGGGTGAGGGCAGGAGGCACGCTCGTCCGCCCCCGGCCGCATCGCCCGCCCCCCCCGGTCCCGCCTACGACGCACGATCGAGCCGTTCCGCCAGCCACGCCTTGATCAGCGACTGGTACGGCATGTCGCGCTTGTTCGCGGCGATCTTGATCCGCTCCAGCAGCGCCACCGGCAGCCGCAGTGAGATCGCGGTGGTGCTGGGCTTCAGCGCGGGCAGGCGGGCGCGCTCCGCCTTCGACCAGTCGAGATACGCCGCCGAATTGTGGGTTTCCCAGGTGCAGGCGGCGGCCGTCGTCGGTCCTGCCGAGCGCGTGAAAGCGGGGCTCGGTGCCGCTGTGGCGATCGTCCGCGGGCAGCAGCAGGGGGTCGTTGAAGAACACCTGCTCGGCCTCGGCCTGGGTGACGCCGTGGCGGTCGGCGTTCTCGCGGTTGTTGCCCGCGTCCCAGTCGAACCCCTCGATGCGGGCAAGGTCGATCACGCGATGGATATGGCAGCCATATACCGGGTGGTGCAGGGGGGCGCGGCGGCAGCAAGTCTCACTTTGGGCCGCTCGGGCCGGCCGGCCGCCGCCTGCCGGACGGGGGTGCGGCGGCGCGGCGGGGCAGTTGAACCCGGTATGACGGCTTCACACCTCATGCTAGATCTCCGACCGGAGGGTTCGCGATGGCCGCTGCAGAGAAACGCACCGTCAGCCTGCCCGCCGAGCAGGCCGGCTACATCGACGCCCTGGTTGCCAGGGGCGCCTATGCCTCGGCCAGCGAGGTGGTTCGCGCGGGGCTGCGGGCCTTGCAGGAACGCGATGCCGCGGTGGAGCGTTGGCTGCGCGAGGAGGTCGCCCCCGTCTATGACGCCATGCAGGCCGATCCGTCGCGCGCGATCCCGGCCGAGGCGGTGCTGGAAACCGTCCGGGCCCGCCACGCCAGGCGGCTGAAAGCAGGACGTGGCGCATAGGGTCGTCGTTTCGCCGGAGGCGGCGACGGACCTGCTTGAGCTTTACGATTATCTTGCCGACCGCGCCGGGCCGGAGCGGGCACTGGCGTAGGTCGAACGGATCGGCAGGTCGTGCCAGGGGCTGGCGATGTTTCCGGAGCGCGGTACGCGCCGCACCGACATCCGCCCGGATTTGCGGGTGATCGGGGTCGGGCGGCGGGTTGGGGTCGCTTTCCATATTGGTAGGGAAACGGTAGCGATCGACCGGATCCTTTATGGCGGGCGGTATCCTGGGGACCTGGCTGAGGGATCCTGATGGCGCGCCGCTGTGCGGTCCGCCCGCCACCCCGCCGGGCAGGAGCGGCTGGCGGCCTGGGCTTTGACACAGAGATCACAGAGATCACAGAGACGAACGACCACCGGCCGCACGTGCGAAGGCGGGCGATCCCGCGATGGCCGTCGCCGGCGGTGCTTTCTTCTCTGTGATCTCTGTGCCGAATCGGCCCATGCCGGCGGCACCGGCGATCGGATCCGCGGTTGATGCGGGCGATCCGGTCAGACTGCGGCTTCGCCTCGGCGCGCGATCTGCATGCGGACCCACTTCGGGGGACGACCCCGGAGTCCGAGCGGTGACGTTGCCGTTTTGTTTACCACGGAGGAACGACGGAGGGCCACGGAGGGCCACAGGAGTCGTGCGGGTACTGATCGCGGGGGACTCGACCGGACGGATGATCGGGCTGGCGATCGAGGTGCGTCGGCACACGGGTTCGGGGCTTCCGGAACCGGTGCACGAACCCCGCCTTTGTCTCCCACGGCGTGCGGCCTGCGTCCCGTTCCAGCGGCAGGCGCCGCGCCCCTGATGTCCAGGGCGGAGCCGATCGCGCCACCGAGAACAGCGTGCAGGCCCGCCGCGCCGAGAGACCACGCTCCCGGCCATACGCCACTTGCCTCCGGCGGGCCGGCACGCTCACCGGCTTTTTTGCCGCTACCTCGCGCATCACCTCGATCTCTAGGTCGCGCTCCGCCACCAGCTTCTTCAGCCGGGCTTCTCCGTCTCCAGCTGGCGCAGCCAGCGCACGTCCTCGGTGCGTAGCTCCCCGAAGCGCTTGCGCCACGTGTAGATCGTCTGCTCGCTGACCCCGTGCCGCTTGGCCACCTCCGCCACCGGCTCCCGATCCGCCGCGCGGATGATCCCGACCACCTGCTCGTCCGTGAACCTCGATTTCCGCATCGCTCCCTCCGTCCAGGGAGCCAGCCTCTCAAATTGGCCGTGGGCCGAAAATCCTGGGGAGGTCAGTCCGAACGACTGCGGATCTTAGGATCAAGCCCGTATTCGATCTGCTGGAACGGAAGCAGTGCTTTAGCCGACTTGAAATGATAGGACCTCGAAGAAATGAGGGACGCTTGGGCACTCGGCTGAGACGCAGGAATGACCTTAAAGTCTGGAAACCTGACTTTAACCGGCTCAGAACCATAACTCGAGTACAGATCGTCGTCTACCGTAACCTCAACGGTGAGGCTCGAAACGGAATATTTGAATTGCTGCCTCTCTTCGATCACTCCCTTAAAAATTTTCTCATAGACGAATACTCGATTGAACTCCGATCCAGCTGGTAGCCCTGTATTGAATTTCAATCTATCTCCGGAAAGCTTGAGTCGCCTTTCATTACTCCCCACTATTGGTTCAATACGGTTGGATCGAGGACGGTAGTACGAGAAGTGCTTGTTGCCGCTACTATAGTGAAATTCCTCAAGCCACCACGGGCGCTCGGCGTCTTCGGAGTTGGCTTCAATGCGCTGTTCGTTTTCAGGCTGCAGGCATGTGCCGTCCTCCTCTAATCTAAACCGAAGGACAAACTCTCCATTGGGGGCCGTCTGAACAGCGATCTTCAAGTTTGCCTCGGCGACATGTCTCTTGCAACCCTCTAGGTCCGCTACAATAGCTTGAATTACCTCCTCCCACCTTCCGCGTGCTAGCAGAAGGAACGGAAGCCTCTCCATCTGATTCAATAGACCAGATAGTCCTGTGGCAGTTAGCCTCCTTTCTTTAGCATCAACCAAGATGTACAAGAGGAGTGAACAGAAGATACCTACCGAAGTCGTTTTCAGGACTTCCAAAAAAAGATCGCCGATGGCTTCCCTGCTGCTTAGCAGATATTGCAATGCACCAAATGCAACCGCGAAAGCAAGTGCAGTCAGGCATGCCTTTGCCGGTCCGGATTTCTCTTGCAGCAGGCGAGCGAGAATGTCTTGCCGAACGGCATCCTTTTGAGCTGGCGTAGGTTCGCGAGTATCAGGCACCGTGAGCTGCTCCCGACCGGGCTTGCCCCCGGTCACTCCCTGGGGGCTATTGTCAGCCTAGCTGGAGAGCTGACATGGACACAATACCTATGACTGACACTGGTTCCGCTTCATGGGTCAATGGAGATTCGCATTTGCTAGTAGAACTTGGTGGAGAGTTCTTCGACCTCGCCGATCCGGCTAGTCGTGATCGGCTGCGAGCTTCCCGGCTCGCGACCAGTGACGCCGGCATCTCGGTTATTAGCACTACATTTCCTATGAAGCCGCCGCCAGATAGTCGGCAACGAGCAGGAGAATTTCATCGAAGCCAACGCGCGTAATAGCGTGGAAAGTCAACGCGCTTGGCAGAAAAAAGATACTAGTAGCATGGTCGCCGCCGCCATACAACAAAGTCTCTTCGTCGTTTTCGCCGAAAAGCACCAATGCACCTCCAGATTGTGTTGGTTGTTGCCCTGGTATGTAGCTCACAAGTCGGACCGCTCTTATGCCCTTGTCGTTATGTATTCCAATAAAATCGCCCTGCTGAAATCTGAAGACATCGACGGACTTCGGAGGGAGCAGAGGTGCTTGGAACATTAGGGCAAGTTCATTGGAGAGAGCGCCTACAGCTGCCATGAACCCAGGCGAACACTCCTCAAGCCCGGTGGTTGCCTCACAGCAAGAGAACCGATAGTGGTCGCTCCGTCGTTCGTTCCATTTGGCTTTCAGTGCACACCAACGTCGAAGGGCATCTGAAGCAGGCTCGCTCAGGAGCGGGCCGGTAACAGCGTGAGTGAAGGGGCGACGGATCACTCTGTGGTCGCCGAACACTGAACCTCGTATCATTGTCCTCTCCCCGACCAGGTCTGGCCTTGAATTCGAATGTCCGATCTCGATGCATCCTGTCCCGAGAACGGTTCGGCAGAAAGCTACCCATCTCCGCCGTCCAGGCGATCGGTGGGGATGTCCGGTTCCCACGCGCCAGCCGGGCCCGCGGGATGACCAAGATGGGCGCAGAGCCGTCATTCATAGCCCGACGAGTGTACACCGCCCAAAGGTCAGAAGCGGCGTCTCCGCCCAGCGCCTAGGAAGGCCCGCTATTCCCCCCTGCGGACATCCAAACTGACCCACTCTCCGCAGATAGGAACGCTTGCCTAGAACTGACCCCACGGGTGTATGAACAATAAGGAACAAACTCAGGCACCCCCATGCTCCACCTCCGCCCCGCCGACCCTCCCGCCCGCATCGAGCCCATCCCCCGCCCGTCCGACTTCCGCGGCAACCCACTCCCCGTCGGCCACGCGATCTCGGAAAAGATCGAACTCCGCCGCGCCCGCCTGCGCGAGGTCGGCGCCGAGATCCTCGCCCGCGACGGCATCGACAGCGCCGGCATGGTCCATATCGCCCGCGCCGCCGGCATCCACCCCAGCACCGCCATGCACGCCTATCCCCGCCGGCGCGACCTGCTGCACGACATCCTCCACACCCATATCGATACGTTGCACGAAATCCTCGGCGGCACCGACGACGCGCTGGAAGACCACACGCCGGAGGTCCGGCTCGAAGCCGCCATCGCCGCCCTGCTCGACGGCATCAAGAAACACAACTCCGCACACAAACTGGCCCACGCCGCCCTCTCCAGCCTGCCGCCGGAGGTGCGCGACAACCAGCGCCACCGCTACCGCCTGCTGGTCTTCCGCCTCGGCCTCATCATCGAACGCGCGCTGCCCGGGCTCGAAACCCAGCGCGCGCTGGTCAGCCCGCTCGCCCGCGGCCTGCTCGCCACCATCGCCGAGGCGGCGTTCTGGTTCCGCGACGATGGCGCCTTCTCCCGCGCCGACTTCGCCCGCCTGCTGACCCGCCAGACCTTGGCCGGCGGGGCGGCGGCGATCGCCGCATGCGAGGGCGCGCCGGCGTCTCACGCGGACCGACAAGAGGTTTGACCCATCGATCGCGCGGCGAGGGGCCGTGCCGTCTGGCCGTGATACCGCGCGGCACCGATCCCTCCGGCGGCCCCTCTCACGCCGGCCCCTGGGCGCCGCATGGCGCCGTCGCGCTCAGGGGGTCTTCCCGCGGTCCGCCGGCGATCCTGCGAGGATCGCCTCCTCCGAGGGCAGGGCGGGGAGGAACGGCGCCCATTTTTTCTGGAACAGCGCCATGTTGGCCGTGAAATGCGAGAGCAACGCAGGCTGCTCGGTCCAGAGCTTGCGCGTGGTGCGGCTTTCCTCGTGCTGGAGGGAGACCGGCACCTGAACCAGGCGGAAGCCGCGCAGTCTGGCTTCGAAACTGTAGTCCACGTCCATGACGTAGGCCCACTGGTATCTCCGGTCGAAGCTCCCGCAGGCACGGATCACCTCCCGCCGGATCAGGACACCGCCGAACGTGACCCAGTCGACCGGTCGGACCACCCGCAGATCCGCCTCGGCGACCCCGTCCGCCTGGTCCGGGCCGGTCCTCACCTCGCCGTGGATGTAGCTGATCTGGCCGTTCAGGAACGTGCCGCCGGCGCACTGGACGTGCGCGGGCGCGCCGCTCCGGTCGCGCGGATAGAACAGGTTGCACCCCATCATCCCGGCTGCGGGCATCCGGGCCCGGTAGTCCAGCAACTGCTCATACCAGCCGTGCGGGCTCTCGCCGGGACAGGGGGCCATGTCGGAGTGGACGATGATGATGTCCCTGGCGGGAAAGCGGCTCCAGCAGGCCTCGAACGCGCGCTCCGGGCCGATCCTGTCGTGATCCTGCCAGGCGAAGAAGTCCAGTTTCGCGCCGGCGCGCGTATCGAGCCGGAACTTCCGGGTGATTTCGTCCTTTTCGTGATCGAACAGGTAGGGACACACCACGACCGGAGGAGGCGTCGTCCTGCGCCGGCGGACGGCGCCGGCCAGGCGGTTGAGCCCCGACAGCAACGGGGTCCTCCAGCCGGCGGGTGCAAAGAGGTGATCGAGTGATCGCCGCTGCGCCTGCAGCCAGCGCGGCAGGTCGCTGGCATCGCACAGGGCCCAGACGAAGCCGGGCCGATCGAACAGATCGCCCCCCTTCTTCACCAGGCCGGCGATGTCGACCCGGTCCAGGAATTCCGGCGTGTTGAACTCCTGGTGCGAGAATGACGCGATCTTGCGCCGCAGCCCGGCTTCATCCATCAGGTACGAGAAATGCCAGCCCGCATTTCCGACCACCCGGGCCGGAACCTTCCGGTCCCGGACGGCGTAACGGAGATCATTGGCCGAGATGTCGTCCAGGCGGTCGCGGCGGCAGACGACGGTCCAGGTGATCGCCGCTTCGGGGCCTGCCGTATTTCGATAGTTGACAAAGAAGTAGAAGAAACCGAGTTCGAGACCGAATGCCGAATTCTCCGTATCGTTGACGATCTCCTCGATCACGGTGGCGCGCGGGATCTCGTCGACATCGGACAGTATCAGCAGGTCGTCCGGTCCGGCATCGGGAACCCCGCGCAGCACCGCGTTGCGCTGCCAGGCTTCGCGTTGCCATGGATCGCGGGTTGCCGGCATGTCGGCGACGATGACGTGGCGGATCCGGTCGGCGAAAGGCGCCAGCCGCGGGTCGCCCGGGTTGAACCCGATGTCGCGCGGTTGGCCGCTGAACGTGACGTTGGCTTCGACGATCACGAATACGTCGACCACGCGGTCGAGTTCGTGCAGCCGGATGGTCAGGGCGTCGATTTCGTCCCGATAGAGGACGCAGTCGAACACCATGCGGCTGCCGCGCGGGCGGTTTTCCAATCGCGTTTCTCCTCCGGCCGCGTCATGGATCTCATTGCGGCTGGAATGGCCGGTGTCAAGGACGGTGGCCGCTGCGTCCGCCGCCGCCTCCGGTCCCGTCCCCCGGGCTATGACGCCAGCAACAGGGGACATTCCTGCTTGGGGGTAACAGCCCGTCGGCGGCTCTTGGCCCAACCCCGCCGCCGCGGTCTACTGGCGCCGCGCGCCACAGCTCCAGGGGAGGAGACCCGCCATGACGCTCAAGGACAAACTGCGTCAGCAGGGCCACGCCTTCGGCCCGATGATCTTCGAGTTCTTCACCCCCGGCATGCCCGCCATCGTCGCCGCCACCGGCGCGGATTTCGCGCTGTTCGACATGGAACACACCGGCCTCGGCTTCGAGACCTTCCGCCACCTGGCCGCCGGCTGCCGCGGCCTCGGCGTCGCGCCGCTGGTGCGCGTCCCCGCCACCGACTACCACTTCATCGCCCGCGCGCTGGACGTGGGCGCCCACGGCGTGATGCTGCCGATGGTGGAAACCCGCGCCCAGGCCGAGCACATCGTCGCCGCCGCGCACTACCCCCCGCACGGCCGTCGCGGCGCCGCCTTCGCCATCGCGCACGACGATTTCCGCCCCGGCGCACCGGCCGAGAAGATGCAGGCGGCCCGCGCGCGCACCCTCATCATCGCGCAGATCGAGAACGCGACCGGCCTCGGGAATGTCGAGGCGATCGCCGCCACCCCGGGGATCGATGTGATCTGGCTCGGTCATTTCGACCTCACCAACTTCCTCGGCATCCCGGGCCGCTTCGACCATCCCGAGTATCTGGCCGCCGTCCGCCGCGTGGTCGCCGCCGCGCGCGCCAACGACAAACCCGCCGGCTTCATGGCGGCCGACATGCACTGGGCCCGCGCCTACTGGGATCACGGCTTCCGCATGCTCGCCTACGGCCTCGACCATCTCCTGTTCCAGTCTGCCTTGCAGGCCGGCATGACCGCGCTGCGCGACCTGAAGTAGCGTCTCGGACGCGATGCGGGCGAGGGGGGAAATCGCTGTCGCGCTCACCCCGCCTCCACAAGGCACAGCAGGCAGCCCGGCTTCGCCGTGTGGATGTTCACGAACGCCGTGCGCGGATCGGCCAGCGCGCGCGCCAGCGGCGCGTCGATCCCGTCGCCGTCGCCGGCGTGGCCGAGGTCGTACAGGCACTGATCCTCCGCGTCATAGGCGCGGACCGAAACAAGCCGGGTGCGCACGATCCCGGGCACCGTATCGGCCGCGGTGAACGGCACGCAGGGCGCGGCGTGCACGAACACCGGGCTCGGCGTCCAGTAGATGCCGTGCGGGCGAGGCAGGTGGTACGACCCGAGCAGCACCGCCTCGCCCGCCACCGCGTCGCGCAGGCACACCCGGCAGGGGGAGGGATGGTCCGCCGCCATCCGCCGCAGCCGGTTGCCGCCGTCGTCGATGCCGGTGGCGCGGAAGCGCGCGGCGATGGCGGGGTCGATGGGGACGCAGCGAAACTGGGTCATGGCGGGGGTGCTCCGGGTGATGCCGCGGCCAGGGTCGCACCCGCCGCAGGCGCGCCGCCATCCGCCCCGTGCGCCGGCTCGCTACGCCAGTTGCAGCCCGAGATGCGTCGCCATCGGCGCGAAATCCCGGTCCGCGTGCAGCAGCGCATAGCCGCGGTCCAGGCAGAACGTGCCGATGATCAGGTCGATCGTCTTGCGCACCGTAATTCCCCATCCGCGCAGCTGCCGGTGGTGCGCCGCGGCACGGATCGCCCGCGCCTCGCCCAGCATCGGCTCGATGGGGAACTGGCGCAGATTCTGTTCGATCCGCGCGGCATGCGCCTCATCGCGCGCGCCCTGCAGCACTTCCAGCAGGATCAGGTCGCCCACCACGATCTGGTCCGGCGGCGCGATGTCCCGCAGCCGGCGGACCTGCGCCGTCTCCTGGCCCCGCAGCAGCGCGATCCAGACCGAGCTGTCGACGACGACGATCACCCGCCGGCGGGGGTGCGCCCCTCACGCTGGCGGTCGAGATCGCCCTCCCACCCCAGCCCGGCCAGGTCGGCGATCGCCTGCTGCTGGCGGTGCTGGCGGACCAGCCGGCGCAAGGCTTCCTCCACCGTGGCCTTCTTGGTCGGCAGCTTCGTGGCGTCCATGGCGGCGCCGATCAACGCGTCGTCGATGTCGATGTTGGTGCGCATGGTCCGCCTCTATGTGTATAACAGAGAGAAAATATACACACAGCCCGTCCCGCGTTCAAGCCCGCCTACCGCTCCACCGTCCGCCGCTCGATCGCGAGCAGGCTTTCCAGCCGGATCGTCGCATGCATCCGGTCCTGCTCGCCGCGCGGGTCCTCGCCCACCAGCGGGTCGGGCCGGCCGGCGTGCAGCGCCACGTAGGAGTCGCGCAGCGCCCGGTGCATCGCCAGCAGCGGCGTCACCGGATCGACGAACAGCCGGAAGCCCATGGCGAACAGCTCCGCCACCGGAATCGCGTCATCCCCGGCGCCGGGCAGGAACATGTACATCAGCGGTCCCGGCAGGCGCTCGGCGATCGTCCGGTGCTCCTCCGGCCGGCGCGCGGTGATGAACAGCAGGTCGGCGCCGGCGCGTTTCATCGCCTCGCCCCGGCGCAGCGCCTCGTCCATCGAGATGTCGCGCACCGCGTTGGTCCGCGCGATGATCAGGAAATCCTCCGACCGCCGCGCCGCCACCGCCTCGGCCACTTTCGCAGTCATCAGATCGGCGTCGATCAGATGCTCGACGCCCACATGGTGGTGCGCCCGCTTGGGCAGGATCTGGTCCTCGATCTCGATCGCGGCGAAGCCGGCTTCCTCCGCCAGCGGAATGGTGCGGCGCAGGTGCATCGGATCGCCCCAGCCGCAAGCGCCGTCCAGGATCAGCGGCAGGTCGCAGGCGGCGCGGATATCCAGCCCCGCGTGCACCATTTCGGTCAGCGACAGGTTGGCCTCGGTGAAGCAGGTGAGGTAGCCCATCGATCCGCCGCCGAGATAGAGCGCGGGAAACCCGGTGGCGGCGGCGAGCCGGGCCATCAGCGGGTTGAGCACCAGCGGCGCATGCACCGGCGCCCCGCCCGCGATCAGGCGTTTCAATCCACGCGCGTTGCTCGCCATGATCCCCGCCCTATGCCAGCCGTGCGGCGACCTGCCGCATGTACTCCGCCCGCGGCAGGAACCCCGGATCGGCCCGGCAGGCGGCCTCGGTCGCTGCCAGGATCGCCGCGTCCGGCTGGTCGAGGTCGAGCGCCTCGCCATGCGGCTGCGGGATGTGGAACGGGGTGTCGAGATAGGCTTCCAGCGTGTTGCCCTCGGGATCGGAGAAATAGATCGACCACGCGTTGCCGTGGCTCACCTGCCGCAGCGCGGTGGCCCCGCGCGCCAGCGCGCGGTCACGCACCGCCCGCAGCTCGGCCAGCGAGCCGACGGTGAACGAGATCTGGTTGATCGGGTTGTAGCCCGCGGTCTCCGGCCGGCCGGAGATCAGCACCACCTGGTGGTGGCAGGCGGGATCGGCGGTCAGGAACGCCATCTCGGTCCCCGGCGCCCGGCCGGGGCCGCGATCGGCGACGACCAGGCCCAGCACCTCGGTGTAGAACCCGATCATCCGCTCGAACTCATGCACGTAGAGGCCCATGTGAGTGAGCCGGGCGCGGATCGTCGCCATCATTGTTCCTCCCGCTGCGTCGCGTCGGGCAAACACTGGCCCGCCGCGGTCCGGCCGGCAAGCGCGCCCGCCACCCGGCGCGGCGGAGGCTACCGCAGCGGGATCGACATCCCGAACGACAGCGCCGGCGGGGCGACGGCCACCGGCGGCGGTGCGTAATACGCCGGCGGCGGAGGCGGAGGCGGCGCATAATACCCGGGAGGCGGCGGATAATAGGCCGGCTGCGGGGCGTAATAGACCGGCGGCGGGGCGGCATACGCCCGCCGATGCCGCGGCGGCTGATACACCGGCGGCGGCGGATAATAGGCCGGGGGCGGGGCGTAAGCCGGCACCGACAGGCCGAAGCTGAACAACGGGCCCGCCCACCACCGGCCGTGCCCCTGGTCGTCGCGGTCGGCTCTCGCGGTGCCGGTCAGGCCGAGCCCCACGCCGGCGAGCACGGCCAGGAAGATCACGGGTTTCACGCGCATGCAACTCACTCCGGACAGGCGTTGCGATCACTCGACAGAACAGATTGGTCCGCAGTGTGTCGGTTGTCGGGCAGGCGCGTTTCGTCGTGTAACGTTGTGTGCCAACAGGCGGAGTCTCCCGGCTTCGTGATGGTCCGCGGAAGCGCACCCGCTTCGACAGAGGCCGCGGCTCACGCCTTGCGGAACGGCGCGGTCTGCCGCAGCGCCTTCCAGGCTTTCGGCACCCGCCGCAGCGCCCGCCGCTCCGCCCGCGCCGCCCAGTCCGACAGCGCCGCCGCGGGATCCGCGCCGGCACCGCGCGGCCCGGCCAGGCGCCCGGCCAGCGCCGTCGCCACCGCCGCGTCGTTCAGCCGCCCGAGCCGGTCGGCCAGCTTGCGGCAGGCGCGCAGCGCGGCCGACGGCCGCCGCGGCGGCTCCAGGCGGGTCACGCTGTCGGTCGCGTCGCGCAGCCGCCGCACCGCCTTGCGCAGCGCGTGCAGCGCCGCGGGTCCGGCGTGCTCCAGCCCCCGGCCGCGCCGGCGGACCCGGCGCGCCAGCCGGCGCTCCAGCCGCGGCGCCACCTCGGCCAGCGGCCGGGCCAGCGGGGAGGGGGCCGCGGCGGCCGGACCGAGCGCCGCCGTCCAGGCGAGCAGCGCCGCGGTCGTTTCCGCCACCGCCGGTCCGCCCAGTCGCCGGCGCAGGAGGGTGTAGGCGGCCCGGCGCCGGCTCTCCCCGGCGCGGCGCAGCGCGGCGATGGCGGCGGGCGGCACGCCGTCGGCCGCCGCGCGCGGCAGGGTCTCATTGAGGAACACGTCCCAGTCGCGGGCGGCGCTCAGGGTCCGGCCGATGCGGCGCAGCCCCCGGTCCTGGCCGGCGACGGAGAGGGGCAGCAGCGGCCGGAACAGCCGCAGCACCGCGCGCAGGCGGCGCACGGTGGTGCGCATCCGGTGCACCGCCTCGGCCTGCCCGGCGAGTGCCGGGGCAAGGTCGGTACGCAGCGCGATCACCCCCTCGGCAAGCAGCCGGTCGAGCGCGGCGGCAGCGGAGAGAGGGGGGAGCCGGTCGCCCCGGCGCGGCACAGCCGAACGGGCAGGCTGCCCGGGCGAAGCCGGTTCCGCGCCCGGGGACGGATCGGGCGGCGCCTCGCGGTCATCGTCCGGCTGCCCCGGCGGGCGGCGGGCGGAGGCCGGCGCCGCCACCGGCCCGGGCTGGCCGGTCAGAGGTTGCCGGCGAGCCAGTCCTTCAGTCGCCCCTTGGGCAGCGCCCCCACCTGGGTGGCCGCCGGCTTGCCGTCCTTGAACAGGATCAGGGTCGGGATCCCGCGCACGCCGTAGGTGTTCGGGGACACCGGGTTGTCGTCGATGTTCACCTTGGCGACGGTGAGCTTGCCGGCGAATTCGTCGGCCAGTTCCTCGAGCGCGGGTGCGATGATCTTGCACGGCCCGCACCACTCGGCCCAGAAATCGACCAGCACGGGGCCGGGCGCGCCCAGCACGTCGGTGGCGAAACTGGTGTCGGTGACCGGCTTGGTGTTCGCGCTCATCGCGGACCTCGTTGTTGCAGACAGGGCAAGGGGATCAACGAAAGGTGGGGCGGCGCCGGGGCGGGATCAAGCCGCGCCGGCGGGCCGGCCCTTCGCCGCCCGCCCTGCCGCGGTTGCGCCCATGACCTGGCCCGCCCCGGGGTGGATCAGGCGGTGGCCGTCTGGCCGGCCGGGGCCTGCGCCCGGCGCGCCTGCCACAGCGCCACGAAATCGATCGGCTGCAGCAGCACCGGCGGGAAGCCGCCGTCGCGGGTCACGTCGGACAGGATGTTGCGCGCGAAGGGGAACAGGATGCGCGGGCACTCGACCAGCAGCACCGGCTCCATCGCGTTGTCCGGCAGCCCGTTCAGGGTGAACACGCCGGCGTAGGTGAGCTCGGCCACGAAGATCGTCGGCCCGGCCGCGGCCGCCTGGCCGTTGCCGCTGCCTGCCGCGGTGGGCTCGTGCGCCTCGGCGCGGATCACCAGGGTCACCTCGAACAGGTTCTGCCCCTCTTCGATCCGCCGCGCC
>CAWHKR010000009.1:0-37333 GCA_963829875.1 uncultured Pseudomonadota bacterium
CGAAAGCGTCCGGAAGCGGGGCTGGGGTCGCGCCGCCGATGCCAGTCGTCGAAGTCCGGGTGGCGTGCTGGCTCGACCTCGGGCGGAGCGCGGGCAGACCCGAATGTGAGGCAAAACTAGATCCGGAAGTTGCAAATCCGTGTCAGGGTGTCCTGAAAAAGCGCCTTGCACCGCCGACCGGAGCGCAGTTCGATTGGTGGTGCACGTCGAGAGGCTTGTGTGCAGGACGGTTCCGATGCAACCGGTTTGACAGCCACCTCGGGTTAGCCTGCGGCGCTGCCTGCAGTTTCATCCACGGGGTGCGCCATGTTGGCCGGAAATCGAATCGCCGTTGTCCTGCCTGCCTACAATGCGGAAAAAACTCTGCGGCAAACCTACGCCGGGATCCCCCGCGACCTGGTCGATGACGTCATCCTGACGGATGACGCCTCTGCCGACGACACCGTGCAGGTCGCCCGCGCGCTCGGCATCCTGACGTTGCGCCACGACCGCAACCGCGGCTACGGCGCGAATCAGAAGACGTGCTACGCCGCGGCGCTGGCGCGCGGGGCGGACATCGTGGTGATGCTCCACCCCGACTACCAGTATTCGCCCGCCCTGGTGCCCGCCATGGCCTCGATGATCGCGTCGGGCCATTACGATGTGGTGCTGGGTTCGCGCATCCTGGGCGGCGGCGCGCGCAAGGGCGGCATGCCGCTCTACAAATATGTCGCCAACCGCGCACTGACCGCGGCGCAGAATCTGCTGGTCGGCCAGAAGCTGTCCGAGTACCACACCGGCTACCGCGCCTGGAGCCGGCGCGTGCTGGAGCGGCTGCCGCTGCTCAACTGCTCGGACGATTTCGTTTTTGACAACCAGATGCTGACCCAGGCGATCTACGCCGGATTCGCCATCGGCGAGGTTTCCTGCCCGACCCGATATTTTCCCGAGGCGTCCTCGATCAACTTCGCCCGCAGCGTCACGTACGGAGTTGGCGTGCTGGCCACGGCAGCCAGCTATCGCGCGGCGAAACTCGGCCTCGCGCAGCCCCGGCTGTTTGCCGACAGCGGGCGGGAGCGGCTGCGTCCCGGCCTCGCGCGGCCCGCATGAGACGGCTCGCCGCGCTCGCGCTGCCGGCGCTGCTGCTGGGGGTGCTCACGGCGGTGCCGTTGGTCGATCCCGGGCTGCGCGATCATGCGATCGGGCTGCTGCGCGGTGCGCGTGCGCAGGGGGCCGCGGGACTCGTGCTGCTGGTGGCGCTGCAGGGTCTGGTGGCGGCCAGCGGGGTGCTGCCGGCCTCGGTGCTGGGCGTCGCCGCCGGGGCGCTGTTCGGCGTGGCGGCGGGGTTTGCCGCCGCCGCCGCCGGCACCCTGGCCGGGGCGCTGCTTGCGTTCGGCCTCACCCGCTCGCTGGCCCGCCCGCTGATCGCGCGGCTGGTGCGGCGCCGCCCAACTCTGCTGCGGCTCGACAGCGCGCTCGCGTCGGACGGGTGGAAGCTCGTGTGCCTGCTGCGGATCTCGCCGGTCATGCCGTTCGCGGTGACCAGCTACGCGCTTGGCCTGTCGGCGGTGCGGTTCCGCGCCTATCTGCTTGGCACCCTGGCCTCGTTGCCGCCTCTGCTGGCCTATGTGCTGCTGGGCCGACTGGTCGGGTTCGGCGCGCTGCACCCAGCCACCGGCGGCGCGATGCGCTGGGCGGCGCTGGCGATCGGCGGCGGGGCGAGCCTGGGGCTCGCCTGGTATGTCCTCCGCCTGCTCCGGCGGGCCTGCGCGCTGCCCGCCGGCTCGTTCGCGCCCTGATCGGTCGTCGCGCGCGGCCCAGCCCCCGCATTGCCGCAGCGGGGTCGGTATGCCATATCCCACTCCAACCGTTGGACATTCGGCCCCCGCGCCATGCCCGACGCCCCCGAGGGGAGATCCCATCTGCATGTTGCGTGTGATCCTGGCCCAGCCCCGCGGCTTCTGCGCCGGTGTGGAGCGGGCAATCGAGATCGTCGAGCGGGCGCTGAAGAAATTCGGCCCGCCGATCTACGTCCGCCACGAGATCGTGCACAACCGCCACGTGGTGGAGGACCTCCGCACCCGCGGCGCCGTGTTCGTCGATGAACTGGACCAGATCCCCCCCGGCGCCATGACCGTCTTCTCCGCCCACGGCGTCGCCCGGCGGGTGGAGGAACTGGCCGCCGCCCGCGACCTGCCGGTGATCGATGCCACCTGCCCGCTGGTCGCCAAGGTCCACAACGAGGGCCGCCGCTACGCCGCCCAGGGGCGCGAGATCGTCCTGGTCGGCCACGCCGGCCATGCGGAGGTGGAAGGCACGATCGGCCAGATCGACGGCACCGTTCATCTGGTCCAGACCGTCGCCGACGTGGCCGGTCTGCCGGTGCGCGATCCCGACAAGCTCGCCTACATCACCCAGACCACCCTGTCGGTCGACGACACCCGCGGCATCATCGCCGCCCTCAAGGCCCGGTTCCCCGCCATCGTCGGCCCCGACGTTCGCGACATCTGCTACGCCACCCAGAACCGCCAGCAGGCGGTGCGGGATCTGGCTGCGGCGGTGGACGTGATCCTCGTCGTCGGCTCAAAGAACAGCAGCAATTCCAACCGCTTGCGCGAAATCGGCGAGGAGCTCGGCAAGCCGGCCCATCTGATCGACGACGCCGACGCCCTGCGCGCGGAGTGGTTCGCCACGGCCGGCTCGGTCGGCGTCACCGCCGGCGCGTCCGCCCCGGAAACCCTGGTCCAGGGGGTGATCGAGGGGTTGCGCCGGTTCGGCCCCATCGACATCTCCACCCTGGACGGGGTGGCAGAAAACGTGCGCTTCCGCTTCCCCGCCGAGCTTGCCGACGCCTGAATCGGGACCGAAGGGACTTTCCGCATGGCCGTGCCGTTGAACCAGGCGATCCGCGTGGGCGCCTATGTGCTCAAACAGCACCTGATCGGGCGCAAGCGCTACCCGCTGGTCCTGATGCTGGAGCCGCTGTTCCGCTGCAACCTCGCCTGCGCCGGCTGCGGCAAGATCGACTATCCGGCGCCGATCCTGAATCAGCGCCTGTCGGTCGCCGAGTGCCTGCAAGCGGTGGACGAGTGCGGCGCCCCGGTGGTGGTGATCGCCGGCGGCGAGCCGCTGCTGCACAAGGAGATCGATCAGGTCGTGGAAGGGGCGATCGCGCGCAAGAAATTCGTGATCGTCTGCACCAACGCCCTGCTGCTTGAGAAAAAAATGCATCTTTTCAAGCCCGGGCCGTATTTCACCTGGTCCGTGCACCTGGACGGGGCGAAGGCGGAGCACGATGCCTCGGTCTGCCAGGACGGGGTGTACGAGCGTGCGGTGGCGGCGATCGCCGGGGCCAAGAAGGCCGGATTCCGCACCATCATCAACGCCACCCTGTTCGACAACGCCGAACCGGCCAAGGTGGCGGGGTTCTTCGACGAGGTGATGGCGATGGGGGTGGACGGCATCAGCGTCTCCCCCGGCTATGCGTATGAGCGGGCGCCGGATCAGCAGCATTTCCTCAATCGCCGTAAGACAAAGGATCTGTTCCGGGGGATTTTCGCGCAGCAGGGCAAGGGGGCGTGGAAGAAGAAATGGGCGTTCAACCAGTCGTCCATGTTCCTCGATTTTCTTGCCGGCAACCAGACCTTCCATTGCACCCCCTGGGGCAACCCGACGCGGACGTATTTCGGCTGGCAGCGGCCCTGTTACCTGCTGGGGGAGGGGTATGCGAAGAGCTTCAAGGAACTGATGGAAGAGACCGACTGGGACCGCTACGGCACCGGAAACTACGAGAAATGCGCCGATTGCATGGTGCACTCCGGCTACGAGGCGACGGCGGTGACGGAGACGATCCGCCGCCCCTGGCGGGCGCTGGCGCAGACGGTGCGGGGGGTGCGCACCGAAGGGCCGATGGCGCCGGAGATCCCGCTGACCGGGCAGCGGCCGGCGGACTACGTGTTCTCGCGCCACGTGGAGCAGGCGATGGCGCGGATCGCGGCGAAGGGGGAGGGGGTTAAGGAGGCGGCGGAGTAGACCGCCGCTCCGGCGCCGGACTCCCTGCGCCGAGGGGCAGATCAGTCCAGGCCCAGCGCCGCGCGCACCCGGGCCAGGGTTGCCTCCAGGCGGATCCGGCGTACCGAGATCACCGACAGGTCGCGGTCGTCGAAGGCGTCTCCGCCGGGGCAGGCCCGCCGGCGCGCGGCGAGTGCGCGATCCCGTGCGGTCAGCAAGGCGCCGATCTCGGGGGCGAACAGCGCGAGCATGCCGCCCACGAAGCGGCTGAGCGGCGCCGGGGGATCATCCTGCGTGATCGCGAAGCCGCGCAGGAGCGCCTTGCTGGCCGGCGCGTCCCGCCAGGTGCCGCCGGTCACCCAGTGGTTGACGGTGAACAGCCGGCGCGGCCGGCCGGCCTGGTCCATCGAAATCGCGATCAGATGGACCAGCCCGCCATCGGCCTCGCGCATGAAGCAATGGATATGCCCCGCCTCCGCCCACGGCAGGTCGCCGGCGGAATGAGCGTGGAAATAGTACTGCGCGCCGGTCGCCGGGTCGCGCACGTCGTCTTCCGGGTAATGCGTTTCGGCGACGAACGCGCGGCCCGCGAGCGCCTCGGTCACGAGGTTGCCGCCGCGCGCTTCGGCGGCGCCGATCGCGGCAACAATGGCGGCGGCAGCGGCGGCGCGGCGCGCGAGCGCGCCGGCCGCCGCCTGCGTCATTTCTTCGCGCCGCAGGGGTTGGCCGACTTGCCGGCGCACTTGCCGCCGCATTTCGCGCTCGCTTTGGGGGTCATGCCCGAGCTGCCCATGTTGGACCCGCCCATGGTGGATCCGCTCATGTTGGACCCGCCCATGTTGGATCCGGGGGTGCCCTGCTGCATCGACCCGCCGGATGGCATCGCGCTCGTGCCGCCGCAGGGCGCGCCGCTCGTGGCCGCCTGCGCCGGCGCCGCGGCGACCAGCCCGCTCATCGCCACGGCCGCGCCGAGGGTCAGCATCGACTTGTTCCAGGTCGGCATTCTGCGCGTCTCCTTGCGTGTGCTCCCGGGCGCGTTCTACGCCGTGCGACCGGGGGCGCCAAGGCCGGCTTTGCCGCCCCGGCCGCGCTATCGCGCGCCCGTCGGGATGTCGGTGAAGGGGATGTCCTTGTCCACCCGCACGTCGCCCGGCAGCCCGAGCACCCGTTCGGCGATGATGTTGCGCATGATCTCGTCCGTGCCGCCGGCGATGCGCAGCGCCGGGGCATAGAGCAGCGCTTCCTCGAACAGCCCTTCCAGCGGCATGGCCGCGTCCGCCTCGGCCCCGGCCATGCCCATCAGGTCGAGCCCCCAGGCGGCGATCTCCTGCAGCTTGTGCGCCGCCACCAGCTTGGTGATGGAGGATTCCGGCCCCGGTGTCTCGCCGCGCGACAGCGCCGTCATGGTGCGGAACTTGGTGAAGCGCAGCGCCTGGGTGCGGGTGTACCACTCGGCCAGCTTCTCGCGCACCGCGGCATCGGCCAGGGCCGGCCCGTCTTCCAGGGTGAGATCGCGGGCCAGCGCGAAGGCCTCGTCGAAATCGGGGCCGGGCGAGGCGCGCATGCCGTAGCGCTCGCGCATCAGGGTGGTCAGCGCCACTTTCCACCCCGCGCCGACCGGGCCGACCCGGCGGTCGTCGGGGATGCGCACGTCGGTGAAGAACACCTCGTTGAAATGCGCCGAGCCCGACATCTGCCGGATCGGCCGGATCTCCACCCCCGGCGACTTCATGTCCAGGATGAAGTAGCTCAGCCCGGCGTGCTTGGCCGCCTGCGGGTCGGTGCGGGCGAGCAGGATGCCGAAGTCGCTGTAATGCGCGCCGGAGGTCCAGATCTTCTGCCCGTTCACCACCCAGTCCTCCCCGTCGCGCACCGCGCGGGTGCGCAAGCGCGGCGAGGTCCGAGCCGCCGGCGGGTTCGGAGAACAGCTGGCACCAGACCTCGTCCCCGCGCAGCGCCGGGGGCGCGAAGCGGGCGCGGTGCGCGTCGGTGCCCCAGGTGCAGATCGTCGGCAGGGCGAGGTTGATGCCGATGCCGAAGATCCCCGTGAGCACGTCGTAGCGCGCTTCCTCCTGGTCGTAGATGATCTGCTGGATCTGGGTGCCGCCGCGGCCGCCCCAGTCCACGGGCCAGTTGATGCCGGCGAAGCCCGCCTCGGCCTTGCGGCGCTGGAAGTCCTTCGCTGCCTCCAGCGCGCCCGGCCGGTCCTGGCCGCGCCGGTAGCCCTCCACCGCGCCCGGCTTGCGCCTGGCGGCGTTGGCGTCGAGGAAGGCGCGCGCGGCGGCGCGGAATTCGGCTTCGTCTTCGCTGTCGTCGAAATCCATCCTGCCCTCCCTCAGGCCGCCTGCGCCGGCGCGTTGCGCGCGGCCAGGGTGTCGATCAGCCGGTGCTTCCATTCCCGCGCGGCGCCGAGCGCCAGCGCCTGCAGCCGGGCGCGGCGGTAATAGAGATGGCAGTCGAACGCCCAGGTGAAGCCCATGCCGCCGTGGGTCTGGATGTTCTCCTTGGTGGCGATCCAGCCGGCCTCGCAGGCGGCGATGCGCGCGACCGCGGCGGCGATCGGCAGGTCGGCCGCGTCCGCCTCCAGCGCCCAGGCGCCGTAATAGGCGTTGGAGCGGGCCAGTTCGACCGCGATGTAGACATCGGCCAGCTTGTGCTTGATCGCCTGGAACGAGCCGATCGGCCGGCCGAAGGCGTAGCGGTCGCGCGCGTAGTCGCGCGCCATTTCCAGCGCGGCTTCGGCGGTGCCGACCTGCTCGAACGCGGCCAGCACCGCGGCGCGGTCGAGCAGGTGGCGGATCGCGGCGGGGTCGGTGGCGCCGGGCAGGGGTTCCGCGGGGGCGGCGTCGAACGCCAGCCTGGCGTGCGGGCGGGAGGGGTCGAAGGTGGGGCTGGGGGCGCGGCGCACGCCGGGGCCGGCGAGATCGACCAGCCACAGCCAGGGCCCGGCGCCGCCCTGCACCGCGACCACCGCGAGATCGGCGGCCTCGCCATCCGGCACCGCGCATTTTTCCCCCGTGATCCGCCCGTCTGCGGCGGTCGCGGTGAGGCGGCGCGGGTCGGCGGGGCCGGGGCGTTCGGCGAGGGCGAAGGTGGCGATCTTTTCCCCGGCGGCGAGGGCGGGGAGCCAGCGCGCCTGCTGGTCGGGGCTGGCGTAAAGACGGATCGCTTCGGCGCCGAGGCAGACCGAGGAGGCCCAGGGGAGCGGGGCGAGGGCGCGGCCGATTTCCTCGCTGAGGACGCACAGCGCCAGATGGCCGAGACCGGCGCCGCCGTGTTGTTCGGGCAGGGCTGCGCCGACCCAGCCCATGCCGGCGATGTCGGCCCAGAGGGTGCGGTCGAAGCCGGTGCCGGCTTCGAGGGCCCGGCGGACGGCGGCGGGGGGACAGCGGTCGGCCAGGAAGCGGCGGGCTTCGGCGCGGAGTTGCTTGAGTTCGTCGGGGAAGTCGAAGTTCATGCGGTTCGCTCCCTGGGCCCGGCGGTGGGATGGCGGCGGGCCTTGGCCGGCCGCGGCGGGGCGGCGGGCGCGGGAGTGTGGGCCGTCGGGGGAGCAGGGTTCAAGCCCCGCGGCCGCGGCGGCCAGGCGGCGCCGCTCTCCGCTGTCGGCCTTGGGGGCGCTGGCTCCGTTGGCCGCGGGAACCGGTGTCGACCGCAGGCCGGGACCTTGCGGGGCGGGACCCGCGCCGGAATCCGGCCGCCCGCCGCAAGACCGGATTTCGTCGTCACCGCGCCAGCGCGTGGGAGTCGCATTGGGACGCTTTTCATTGACGGGGATGATATCATTGAATACAGTGAAATCATCACGTCGCCGGCAATCCCATGAGCAGCATTACCATCCGCAACCTCGACCCGGCCCTCAAGGAACGCTTGCGCGTGCGTGCGGCGGAGCACGGCCACTCCATGGAGGCGGAGGTGCGGCGCATCCTGCACGTGGCGCTGAGCGCCCGGACGTCCCCTGGCCGGACCCTCTACGAGCGCATCCACGCCCGTTTCGCGCCGCTCGGCGGCGTGGACCTTGAGCTTCCCCCGCGCGAGCCGACCCGCGCGCCGCCGCGCTTCGACTGATGTTCGTGCTCGATACCAATGTCCTGTCCGCCCTGATGGCCGCCGCGCCGGCAGCGCAGGTGGCGGCATGGATGGAAGGGCAGCCCGCCGCGGCGCTGTTCACGACCGCGGTCAGCCAGGCGGAGATCCTGTGCGGCCTGGCCGTCATGCCGCCCGGCCGTCGCCGCGCCGGGCTTGAGGCCGCCGCACGGGCGATGTTCGAGGAGGATTTCGAGGGGCGCGTGCTGTCCTTCGACCTGACGGCCGCGGTCGCTTACGCGGACATCTTCGCAACCCGCCGGCGGGCGGGGCGACCGACCGCGACGATCGACCTGATGATCGCCGCCATCGCGCGCTCCCAGAGGGCGCAGGTCGTCACCCGCAATGTCAGTGACTTCGAGGGATGCGGCATCGGGGTCGTCAATCCGTGGGATGACTGATGAGGCTGGTTGCGACGGCGGGGGAGGCCGGGATGACGTCGGCAGACCCGCTCCCCCCTCCCGCCGCGTCCGCGCAAACGCCGGCAGCCCGTCCGCCACCCGGACCCGGGACAGCCGCTCGCTCACCCAGGAATGATCCGCCGGCACCACCGCCTCCGGACCATCGCGGCTGGCGATCGTCACGTCGATCGCGTCCGGAAGGGCCAAATTCCGGTCGGTCGGCGGCGTCCCGCAGGCCGGACAGAAGCACCGCTCGACCTGCGGGCTGGAGGCGGACGGCACCGGCGCCCCGGCCACGAATTGGAACCCCTCCGCCCGCCCGCCGCCCCGCTGCGGCCGGCGCTCAGCCCGCCGCGGCGGCGATCAACTCGCCCAGGATCTGAACGATCCGCTCCAGCACCGGCTCCGGCGTCATCAGCGGCGGCGCCAGGCACAGCGAATCCCCGCTCACCGGCGGCCCCTCGGCGCCGGGGCGCTGGCGCAGCATCAGCCCGCGCGCCAACGCCTCGGCCACCACCTTGGCCCCCAGTCCGGGTGCCGGCGCGCGGCTGCCCTGGTCGGCCACCAGTTCCACCGCCGCCAGCAGGCCAAGCCCACGCACGTCGCCCACGTTCGGCAGCGCCCGCAACGTCTCGAGCCCGGCCAGCAGCTTACGCCCCATCACGGCGGAGCGCTCCACCAGCCCCTCGCGTTCCATCACGTCGATATTGGCGAGCCCGACGGCGCAGCAGGTGGGGTGCCCGGAATAGGTGGCGGCGTGCATGTAGCGCTCGTCCATCGGCGCGTCTTCCAGGGTCCGGTGGACCCGATCGCTCAGGATGATGCCGCCCAGCGGCAGGTAGCCGCTGGTCACGCCCTTGGCGAAGGACACGATGTCCGGCTGCACGCCCCAGTGGCCGAGCGCGAACCACCGCCCGGTGCGCCCGAACCCGGTGATCACCTCGTCGGCGATCAGCAGCACGCCATGGCGGTCGCAGATCTCGCGCAGGCGCGGGAAGTAGGTGGGGGGAGGGACGATCACGCCGCCCGCGCCCATCACCGGCTCGGCGATCACCGCGGCAACCGTGTCGGCGCCCTCGGCCTCGATCATCGCCTCCACCGCGTCGGCCGCCTCGATCCCGCAATCGCCGTTGCCGGGCCAGCGGTAGGGGTAGGGCGGCGCGACCTGGACGAAATTGGGCACCATCGGGCCGAACATCTTCTGGTAGCCCGGCAGGCTGGTGGCACTCATCGCCGCCATGGTCACGCCGTGATAGCCGTAGCGGCGGGAGATGATCTTCACCTTCTCCGGCTTGCCCACGCGCTTCTGGTAGTAGCGCGCGGTCTTGAACGCGCTCTCGTTCGATTCCGCCCCGGCGGTGGTGAAATAGACCGCGGCCGAATTGGGATAGGCGCGGGACACGATGGCCTCGGCCAGCCGGATCGCCGGCTCGTTGGTGAAGCCGGCGTAGGCCGAGGCGTAGGCCAGGGTCTCCATCTGCTTCGCCGCGGCCTGCGCCAGCTCGCGGCGTCCGTGGCCGATGTTCACGTTCCACAGTGCCGACAGCCCGTCGATGAATTCCCGCCCGTCGGCCGTGTGCAGCATCGCCCCTTCGCCGCGCACGAACATGCGGGCGTTGGCCTGGTCTTTGGGATGGTGCAGCGGATGCACCAGCCGGCGATGATCGAGGTCGCGCAGCAGGTCGAGGGCGGCGGGGGCAGTATCCATGGTCATTCTCCGGCGTCAGGGCGTGCGTGACCGGCCGTGATCCGGCGCGCGTCCGGCCATCAGGCGCGAAAACCCCGCGACGCGCAAGCGGCCGGTCGGCGAACTTCCTGCGCCCGCGCGCACCCGTGCTATACGAACCGGCGCAGACACCGCCGTGGTGCAAGGTCCGTCGCAGTTCGTCCCCGTCGGGGTCGGGCCTGATCCTGCCATCGGCGCACCGACATGCGGGGGTGGATGGCCGGGGCACGCCCGGGGACGACGGGGCAGAACGTGGCGGCGCCATGAACACGGAAATTGTTTCTACCCGCCTTGAGAATCGTGTTCCCACTCATGGTTAAGAGGCTTTTTTCATGCCAGATGGGATCTACGACCGCGACATCCTGCGCTGGGCCGACCAGCAGGCCGCCCTGCTGCGCCGCCTCGCCGCCGGGGAGCGGGTGACTGCAGCGGTGGACTGGCCGCATGTGATCGAGGAGTTGCAGGACGTGGGCCTGTCGGACCTACGCGCCTGCGAAAGCCTGCTGCGCCAGGCGATCGTGCATCTTCTCAAGCTGCACGCCTGGCCGGACGGGCCGGCCGCCCACTGGCGTGGAGAGACGGTGGGCTTCCTTGCCGATGCCGCGGCGCGCTTCACCCCCTCCATGCGTCAGCGGATCGATCTGGACCGCCTCTACCGCCGCGCCTGCCGGCAGGTCGAGGCCCAGCAGGACCATCCCGGAGCACTGGATGTCCCCGCCGCCTGCCCGTGGTCCCTGGACGACCTGCTGGCCGAGCGGACCGACCTCCCGGCCCTGCTCAGCCGCCTGACCGCGTCGCCCCCTCCGGCCTGAAGCCACCCCGCACCACCTCCGCCCGCCCGCCATGCATCGCCGACCAGCTCACCGGATCGGCGCGGAAGGCCTCGATCCGCGCCCGGTCGGCCGGGTCGAGCAACGCCGGCTCGGCCGCCGCCAATTCCAGCACGTCGGGCCAGGTCGCCAGCGCATGCAGCCGGAGGCCCAGCTGGTCGAGCCGTGCCTCGGTGCCGGGAAACGTGCCGTGGGCGAAAATCACCACCGCGTCCGTGACAGTCGCGCCGGCCTCGCGCAGGCCGCGGACGAACGCCGCCTTGCTCGCCGCGTCGGTGGCGAGGTCGTCGATCAGCAGCACCCGCGCCCCGTCCACCCGCCCGCCTTCCACCTGGGCGTGCCGGCCGATGCCCAGCGGGCGCTGCGGACGTAGCGCAGCGGGCGATCGAGCCGGGCGGCGATCCAGGCGGCAAAGGCGATGCCGGCGGTCTCGGCGCCCGCCACCATGTCGAACCCGGCCGCGCCGATCTCCGCGCCGATCAGCCCCACCGCCAGATCGGTGATGGCGCGCGCCCAGTCCGGCTGGCCGATCAGCAGGCGGCAATCGACATAGACGGGGCTCGCCCAGCCCGCGGCCAGGATGAAGGGCCGCTCGCGGCTCACCGCGATCGCCCCGGCGGCGAACAGCAGCCGCGCGGTGGCCGCGCCGGAGGCCGCGTCGCTCATGCGCGCACCGCCTCGGCCAGCGCCGCCAGCAGCACCGATGTCCCGGCCAGGAAATCCTCCATCGCCATCGCCTCCCGCGGGTTGTGGCTGCCATGGGCGTTGCGCACGAACACCATCGCGCTCGGCACGCCCGCATTGGCGAACACCGCCGCGTCGTGCCCGGCGCCGCTCGCCAGGGTCTCGGCCGGCAGGCCGAGCGCACCCGCGGCGGCGCAGAGCCGCGCGACCAGGCCAGGGTCCATGCGCGCGGGCGCGGTGTCGAGCCTGCGGTCGAAGCGGAAGCGCACCCCGCGCTCCTCGCCCAGCGCGGCGCATTCGGACTGCAACAACGCGTAAACGGCGGCCAGGGTGGCCTCGCTCTCGCTGCGCGCCTCGAAGCTGAACCGGGCGCGGCCGGGAATGCGCGATACCGCGTGCTCGGCCGGGTCGGTGCCGAGCATGCCGACGGTCATCACCAGATCCTCGCCCTGCGCCAGCATCCGCTGCCAGTGCTGGTCCAGCCGGGCGATCAGCTCGGCGACCGCGAACACCGCATCGTGGCGCAGCCAGCGCGGGACGGCGCCGGAATGGCCCGCCTCGCCCTCGCAGTCCACCGCCCGATGGCGCAGGTTGCCGCGCAGCCCGGTGACGATCGCCACCGGCAGGCCGCGCGCCACCAGCACCGGCCCCTGCTCGATATGCAGCTCGAACCAGGCGGCGAGGCTGGCGGGATCGAGCAGACGCTCGCCGCGGCCGATCCGCTCCGCCGCCGCGCCCACGGCCGCCATGGCCTCCCCGAGCGTGTCGGACCCGCCGATCCGGGTCGCGGCCAGGTCGTCGGCCGCGAGCCCGCCGAGCAGCGCCGAGGAGCCGAGATAGGGCCGCCCGAACCAGGCGCTTTCCTCCCCGCGCAGCGCGTAGATCCGCAGGCTGCGCCGGCGTCCCGGCAGGTCGCGCAGCGCGCGCAGCGCGAGCAGCCCCGCGACCACCCCCGCCGCGCCGTCGAAATTGCCGCCCTGCGGCACGGAATCGAGGTGCGAGCCGCACGCCGCCGCCGGCAGGGACGGGTCGCTCCCGGGCAACGTCACGATCAGGTTGGCCGCCGGATCGCGCGCCGTGGCGAAGCCCTCCGCCGCGGCCGTGGCGTCGATCAGGTCGAGCGCGGCCGACTCGCCGCCCGAATAGCTCGGCCGGGTGATGCCGGTGCCGTCGAAGCCCAGCGCGTGCAGCCGGTCGAACAGGCCTCCGGCCAGGGCGGCCGCGTCGGCACCGAGCGGGGGGAGCATGACGCTCATGGCGCCGGGCTGGTCCAGGCGAGGTCGGGCTCGTCGGCTTCCTCGGTGCGGACCGCGCCGATCAGGTCGGCGACGCGCGGGATGTCGCGCCGCTCGCAGAACCGCGCCAGCCCGTCGATGATCGCCGGCATCGCCCCGGGGTGGCGGAAGGTCGCGGTGCCCACCTGCACCGCGGACGCGCCGGCGAGCAGGTATTCCACCGCGTCGGCCGTGCCGGAGATGCCGCCGCAGCCGATCACCGGGATGCGCACCGCGCGGGCGCATTGATAGACCTGGCGCAGCACGATCGGCTTGATCGCCGGCCCCGACAGCCCGCCCATCACGTTGCCGAGCCGCGGGCGGAAACTCTCCACGTCGATCGCCAGCGCCAGGATGGTGTTGGCGACCACCAGCGCGTCCGCCCCGGCCGCCTCGGCGGCGCGCGCGATCTCGGCGATGTCGCCGACGTTGGGGGTGAGCTTGACCCAGAGCGGCAGGGCGGTGGCGGCGCGCAGCGCGCGCACCGCGGTCTCGGTGCTGTCGCAACGCTGGGCGAAGGCGCGCCCGTCGGCCTCGATATTGGGGCAGGAGATGTTCGCCTCGATCCCCGCCACGCCGGGGCGGGTCAGGTCCGCGGCAAGGCTCGCGAACCCCTCGGCGGTGGGGGCGGAGATGCTGACGATCAGCGGCGGGCGGCGGGGTGCGAAGAAGGGCAGGGTGTGATCGAGGAAATAGGGCACGCCCCGGGACGGGATGCCGATCGAGTTGATCAGCCCGCTGTCGCTCTCGGCCACCCGCGGCAGCGGGTTGCCCTGGCGCAGCTCGCGGGTGATCGTCTTGGTGACGAAGGCGCCGAGCCGGTCGAGGTCGATCGCCTGCGCCATCCCCTCGGCAAACGTGCCGGAGGCCGGCATCACCGGGTTGGCCAGGACGAGCGGCCGATGCGCACCGAGAGGTCGGTCACCCCAGCGCCGGTCACGCGAGCGCCTCCTGGATGTCGAACACCGGGCCCTCGATGCAGACGCGGCGATGGACGATCTCGCCCGCCACCAGGAAGTCCCGCACGCAACAGAAGCACATCCCGAGGCCGCAGGCCATCTGCTGCTCCAGCGCCACCTGGCCGGGAAGGCCGAACTCGTGGCCGAGCCGGCGCAACAGCGCGAGCAGCCGGGCCGAGCCGCAGGTGAACAGCGCGTCCGCGCGTCCCTCGGCGATCAGCCCGCGCAACAGGCGCTCGACATGCGCGGGGCCGGAGGTGCCCTCGGCGTCGGTCACGGTGAGCACACGCGCCCCCTGGGCGCGGAACACGTCGTCGGAGACCATCAGCTCCGGCCGTCGCGCCGACAGGATGGCGGTGACCTCGATCCCCCGCGCCCGCGCCGCGGCGCCGAGCGGGGCGAGGGTCGCAAGCCCGGCGCCGCGCCCCACCGCGACGATGTGCCGCCAGGCGGGGTCGAGCGTGAACCCGACGCCGAGCGGGCCGAACAGGTCGAGCGTCTCCCCCGGCACCAGGCCGGCAAGGCCGCGGGTCCCGGCCCCGGTCACCTTGTAGAGGAAGGCGACCTCACCCGTCGCGGGATCGGCCGCGTAGACGCTCATCGGCCGGCGCAGGAACGGCGCGTCGGTCGCGGTGACCGGGCACAGCAGCTGGAAGAACTGGCCCGGCGCGGCGCGCGTCGCCGGCGGGGTGCCGCGGACGCGCAGCAGCCGGTATTCGGCGTTCACCGCGACGTTGGCCACGACCTCGGCCAGTTGCTCCGCCGCGCTCGGCCCGGCGGGCGGGGTCTCCATCAGACGAGCGCGACGCCGCGCCGCTCGGGGATCAGCGCCCACATCGCCACCAGGTCGATCACGTAGAGGACCGCGAGCAGGCTGACCGCGGCGGGAAACCCGTGCTTCGCCGCGATCGCGCCCACCACCAGCGGGCCGAAGCCGCCGACGAAGCGGCCGATGTTGAACAGCACGTTCTGCGCCGTGGCGCGCGCGGCGGTGGGGTAGAGCTCGCTCATCAGCGCGCCGTAGCCGCCCAGCATGCCGTTGATGAAGAAGCCCATCACCGCCCCGCCGATCAGCAGCGCGCCCGGCGAGGAAAGCTGCGCATAGACCACCACCATGACCGCCGCGCCCGCCATGTAGCCGAAGAACGACGGCCGGCGGCCGAATTTGTCGGCCAGCCAGCCGAACGCCCAGATGCCGAGGCCCATCCCCAGAACGGTCACCGCGGTCCAGGCGGCGGTGCGGGTCAGCCCGTAGTGGAAGCGGGTGTTCAGGTAGTTCGGCAGCCAGATCATCACCCCGTAGTAGCCGAAGTTCTGCACCGAGCAGAGGATGACCATGCCGAAGCTGATCTTCACCGTCGCGGCATCCGCCACCAGCAGGCGCAAGGACTGGCCCTCGCTGCGGGAATGTTTGCGCTCGAACAGCGCCGGCTCGTGCAGATTGCGCCGGATCAGGAACGCCACCAGGGCCGGGAACACGCCCACCGCGAACATCCCGCGCCAGCCGATATGCGGCAGCAGCACCGGCGTGACCAGCACCGCCGCCAGCACGCCCGCCTGCCAGCCGAGCCCGACATAGGAGGACACCCGGGCCCGCTTGGACGCCGGCCAGGCCTCGGCCACCAGGGTCATGCCGATGCCGAACTCGCCGCCCAGGCCGAGCCCGGCGATGGTGCGGAAGATGATGAGCTGCTCGTAGTTCTGCGCCAGGGCGCAGAGCCCGGTGAACACCGCGAACAGCACGATGGTCCAGGTCAGCACCCGCACCCGGCCGAGGTGATCGGACAGGGTCCCGAACACGATCCCGCCCACCACCGCCCCGATCAGGGTGAAGCTGAGCAGCGAGCCGAGCTGCGCCGGCACGAGGTGCAGCTCCTTGGCGATCGGGCCGAGCAGGAAGCCGAGGATCAGCAGGTCGAACCCGTCCATCGCGTACCCGACGGCGGAGCCGAGCAGCGCGCGGCGGGCCTCGGGGGTGACCGTTTCATCCGCGGAGGCGGCCGGGTTGGACGAGGACATTGCAATTTCCTTTGGGCGAACACGGCAGAAATCCTGCCCCAAATCGGTACAACAGCGTCCCGGTCCGGTCAATCGCGCCGGCGCCCCGTTTTCTCCCCCTCCCCTTGCGGGAGGGGGTTGAGGGGAGGGGTGCGGGCCGCGCCGTTACAGCGCGGCGAGCACCACGACGATCGCGCCCAGCACCAGGTTCAGCAGGATCAGCCGGCGGATCCTCTCGGCCGCTTCCAGCGCGCGCGCGGTGCCGACGGCTGCGCGGAAGCGGCGATAGGGGCCGAACACGATCACCAGGAACACGACGGCCATGACCAGCCCGATGCCCTGCATCGCGTTCACGTTCCACGGCAGGTGGCGGAAGCCGCCATAGACGCCGAACACCAGGGCGTAGCCGCTGATCAGGATCAGCGGCATCGCGTGCCAGATCACCAGGAAGAAGCGGCGGAAGATGCGGTGGTGCAGCGCCACCCGCTGCGGCGGCTCCAGCATCGCGAGACCGGGGCGCACCACGGTCAGCGCGAAGAACATCCCGCCCACCCAGACCACGGCGCACAGCAGATGCAGGGCCAGCACCCAGCCCCAGGGGTTGGCGACGACGTTGATCACGCCACTCATCGGATCAGCTCCTCGATTTCGTCCAGCAAGGCACGCAACTCGGCCGCCGCGGTGCCGCGCGGGGCGGCCTCGGTGACGCCGAGACCGTCCGCGAAGGCCTGCGCAAAGCCCACCCGGTTGCCGAGCACGGCGGCCAGCCGGGGCAGGGCGCCCGCGGCGATCGCCGCCTCTACCGTCTCGCGCAGTCGACCGGAAGCCGGGGCCCGGTTCAACACCAGCCGCGCCGGGCGGCGTTCGGCGGCGGCGAGCGCCAGGGTGCCCTCGGCGGCCCACAGATCCGGCAGGCTCGGCTGCACCGGCACCAGCACGAGGTCCGCCGCCCGGATGGCGAGCCTGGCGTCGGTGTCGATCTGCGGCGGGCTGTCGATCAGCACCGCGTCATGCGCGCCCCGCAGCCGGTCGAGCTCGCCGGCCAGCCGCCAGCCGGCGGTGTCGGAAAACGCGATCGGGGGCGGGGCCGCGGCGCGGGCGGTGCGCAACGCGTGCCAGCGCGCCAGGCTGCGTTGCGGATCGATATCCAGCAGCGCCACCCGCCGCCCGGCGGCCAGCGCCGCGGCCAGATTGGCGGCGAGCGTGGTCTTGCCGGTGCCGCCCTTCTGCTGCGCGATCGTGATGACCACCGCCATGCGAGTCGTGGCCCCTTGTTGCCAGGGCAGAGAGGATCAGAACCGGCCCGCGAATGCCAGCGCCACGCCGCGACGCGGCGGAATTGCCCGCGGCGCCGAAGCCGGGCAGCCTGCGGCCAGCCGGCCCGCTGCCCGAAGGACCTCGCCATGCCCAGTGCCACCCCCCTGCCGCCGAACGACCGCCTGACCATCTGCTTCGCCCACGCCGCCTACCAGATGCAGACGCGCTTCGCCGCCCGAGCCACCGGTATCGCCTGCTTCCAGGTCCGCACCCGCGCCGAGCTCGAGGCGCGCATCGCCGAGGCCGACGTGCTCGTGGTCTCGATGATGTGGGACAACGCCATGATTCCAGGCGCCAAGCGGCTGCGCTTCATCCAGTCGATCAGCGCCGGGATCGACCAGTACGACCCCGGCGCCCTGGCCGCGGCGGGGATCCGCCTTGCCTCGGGCGCCGGGGTGAACGCCAACGCGGTGGCCGAGCACGCGATGGCGTTGATGCTGGCGCTCGCCCGCCGCCTGCCCGAAGCGCGCGACAACCAGGCGCGTCGCCAGTGGCGCGGCATGATCGGCGACCCGGCGGCGCGGGAGCACGAACTGGCCGGCAAGACCCTGCTGCTGGTCGGGCTGGGGCGGATCGGCGGGCGGCTGGCGCGGCTGGCCAAGGCGTTCGACATGCGGGTGATCGCGGTCCGCCGCGACCCGGCGGCCGGCGCGGGCGCGGCCGACGCCGTGCACGGGATTTCGGCGCTCCCGTCGCTGCTGGGCATGGCCGACTACCTGGCGCTCGCCTGCCCGCTGACCTCGGAGACCGAGCGGCTGATCGACGCCCAGGCGCTGGCGCAGCTGCGGCCCTCGGCGGCGCTGATCAATGTCGCGCGCGGGCGCTGCGTCGACGAGCCGGCGCTGGTCGCCGCGCTGGCCGAGGGGCGGCTGGCCGCAGCGGCGCTCGACTGCACCGCGGCCGAGCCGCTGGATCCCGGCTCGCCGCTCTGGGCGATGCCGAACGTGCTGCTCACCCCGCACACCGCCGGGGAAACCAGCGCCTACGAAGACAACGTGATCGACATCCTGCTGGAGAATCTCGACCGGCTGCGCCGCGGCGAGGCTGGCCTGCGCAACCAAGTCGTTTAGCGCCGGGCCGGCTGCCCGCCCGCCGATGCAGGACTTCGCGGAGCTGCTGGACCGGCTGGCCTGCACCCGGGCCCCGGAGGCGCGGATGGCCTGGATCGGCCGCTATGTCGCGACCGCGCCGGACCCCGACCGCGGCTTCGGCCTCGCCCTGCTCGCCGGCAGCCTGCGCCTGCCCGCGCTCGGCCCGGCGGTGATCCGCCGGCTGATCGCTTCGCGCACCGATCCGGTGCTGTTCGCGCTGTCGCAGGAGTTCGCGGGGGATCTGACCGAGACGGCGGCGCTGCTCTGGCCGGCGCGCCCGGGCGAGGCTGCCCCGCCGCGGCTCGCCGAGGTGGTGGGCGCGCTCCGGACCACGCCCCGGGGCGACCTGCCCGACCGGCTCGCCGCCTGGCTGGACGTCGCCGACGCGCCGGTGCGGCGCGCCTTGCTGGGCCTGCTCACCGGCGGGCTGCGCGCCGAGGTGTCCGGCCCGCTGGCGCGGCAGGCGCTGGCCGCCTGGGGCGGGCTCGACCCCGCGGCGGTGGCGGAGGTCTGGCACGGGCTGGCGCCGCCCTACACGCCCCTGTTCGCCTGGGCGGAGGGCCGCGCGCCGCGCCCGGACCCGGGGGACGTGCCGCTGTTCCGCCCGGTGATGCGCGCCCAGCCGATCGGCGCGGCGGAGGCGGCCGCGCTCGACCCGGCCGCGGTGCGGGCGGAATGGCGATGGGACGGGATCGGGGTGCAACTGGCGGCGACCCCGTCCGGGCGGCGCGTGTTTTCCCGCCAGGGCGACGACCTCTCGGCGCTGCTGCCCGAGGTCGTGGCGGCGATGGACTTCCACGCGGTGCTGGACGGCGCGCTTCTGGCCCTGGAGGCGCCGGCCCAGGCGGCGGCGCTGCGGCGCCGGCTCGATCGGCCCGCCGCGCGGGCCGGGGCGCCGCCCGCCGGCCCGGTGGGCGTGCGGCTGTTCGACCTGCTGGTGGAGGGGACCGAGGATCTGCGCGCCCTGAGCTTCGACCAGCGGCGGGCGCGGCTGGAGGCCTGGTTCGCGCGCGCGGCGCCGGCGGGGATGGAGCTGTCGCCGCTGCTGCCCGTCGCCGATGCCGCCGATCTGGCGCGGCGGCATGCGGCCGGCGCGCCGGGCAGCGCCGGGCTGATGCTCAAGCGGCGCGACAGCCCGTACCTGGCCGGACGCACGCACGGGGCGTGGCGCAGCTTCAAGCCCGAGCCGCGGCGGATCGACGCGGTGCTGATGTATGCCGAGCGCAGCGCCGGCGCCGGCGGCGGGCCCTACGCGGACTACACGTTCGGGCTGTGGGACGGGGACGCGCTGGTGCCGGTGGGCAAGGCCGCGCCCGGCGGCACCGAGGCCGAGCGGCTCTGGCTCGACCACTGGATCGGCGCGCACGGCATCGCCCGCTTCGGCCCGGTGCGGGAGGTGGAGAAGACCCTGGTGCTGGAGGTGGCGTTCGAGTCCGCCGAGGCAGCCCCCCGGCGCAAATCCGGGGTGGCGCTGCGGCACCCGCGGATCGTCCGCCCGCGGGCCGACACGCCGGCGGCCGAGGCGGACCGGCTGGAGACGGTGCTGCGGTTGGTGGGGGAGGGGGGACGCTGACGCCCGCCTTCCGGTCCTGCTGCCCCGCCGCGATGAGGCCGCAGGCCGGCGGCGCGTTCCGACCCCGGCGATGATCGGAGGGCGTTTCCCCGGGCCGGCGGGCCGGTTCGATGTGTACCCATCGGGGGGCGCGCGCCCCCGAGATGTACCCAGTTTGTCAGGCTTTCGGTAACCAGCGGACGCGGCCCCGCCGCACGGCGGGCCGGCCGCCGGGTCACGTGCCCGCGGCCTCGCCCTCCGCGCGGCGGGACAGGACGATCCGCCTGCGGTCGCCGGACCGGCCCTTGGCATAGGCCTCCCGCAGGATCCGCAGCAGCGCCGGCTTGTCCCTGGCGCGGACCGCGTCCTCCAGCGCCTCGTTGATCCGCGCCTGGGCCGAGGTGTAGCCGGGCGCGCCCGGAACGGTCAGGAACACCGGCACCCCGGCCGCCACCGCGGCGGCGACCAATTCGGCCAGCCCCTCCGCCTTCAGCGCGGCCCGGTTGAGCAGGGTGAACGCGACCCCGAGACGTTTGGTCCCGTCCGCCTGCGAAATCTCGCCGTGCAACTGCACCAGCACGCCCGAGCGGTCCGGCCGCAGCGGTTCGCGCACGAATTTCAGCCGCCGCCAGCCGCAATGGAAGGTCCGGCAGGTGTTGGGCCGGGACGCGTAGATGGCGCAACTGTTGTCGCGTTGGGCGTGCTTGCAGCGGTAGCCCTGAACCTTTTGCAGCTCCGGATCGTCGATCGTCAGCGCGACGCAGCAGACGTTGCACGTGCCGCAGGCGCGGTCCGGGACCAGGGGGAGATCGTCGGAGATGTCGCTGTCGGGCATCGATCGCGGATGGGACCGTCCGAGAGGGGGTGCCAGGGCGCGGGGCGTCCACGGACGGGATGGTCCCGTCGCCCCGCGTGCGCCGCAGGATCAGCCAACCCGCGGCCGCTGTAAAGCACGTCCCCCGTCACCTCTCCCGCAAAGCGGGAGAGGTCGGCGCGCATCGCGCGCCGGGTGAGGGCCCGCCCCCGCGTCAGTGCCGCCCGCCGAACCGCCAGGGATGGATCTCGATGCTCTCATACAGCCCGTTGCGCACATACGGCTCGTCCGCCAGCATCGCCGCGACCGCGGCGCGATCGGGCAGTTCGATCAGCATGGCGCTGCCGACCCACGCCGCGCCGTCGTCCGACAGCAGCGGGCCGCGGGCGATGAAGCGCTCCTGGTAGTGGTGCTCGACGAAGTAGCGCCGGTGCGCGTCCAGCAGCGTGTCGCGCGTGGTGCTCATGCCGGGCTTGCCGTGGCCGATGATCAGGAAGCGGCGGTTGTGGTCCGGGTCGCCGTGGAAGTCCCACATCGTGCGGTCCAGCGCGTTGCGCCAGCGGCGGATCATGACCTCGGCGAAGACGCCGGCCTGGTGGAACGGTTCGTCATAGGCAAAGACGCGGGCGGCTTCGGCGTCCGGCAGGTCGAGGATGTGCATGCTGCCGGTGGGGGTGGCGCCGTCCTCGGCCAGGGTCGGGCCGCGGGCGATCATGCTGGGGGCGTAGCGGTCCATGAAGGCCCAGTGGGCTTCGGTGGTCTGGCGGCGCAGCGCGGTGGCGCCGGGTTTGTCGCGGCAATAGACGAAGTAGAGCATCGGGCGTTCCTTCACGGTCGGGGCTGGGCGGCGGGGGCGGATGGCCGGGCGCCATTCTGCTGTCTCTGGCGGATCCTGAACAGACCTTGGTTGGGGCCGGACGTCCGCCGGCCAAGGGCCCGGGCGGAGGTTCGCGTCGGCTGGCCGCGGCCACCGGCGGCTCGTTGCCGGGTCAGGCGCGGTCGCACGATATCGATCAGCGGCGTGAAGACGGGGGAGGCGGCGGAGCGTGCCCGGGGCATCGTGCGTGCCGCTCGCGCGGCCGATCTGCCGGCGTGGAGGAACGCGGCGGGCGGCGTGTGCGTCCGCCGGCCGATGCCCGGGGCGGGTGGCCGGGTCATCTTCAACACGGAGGAAGCAGGCGAGGGCCACGGAGGGCCACGGAGGTTCCTTGCCCGTTGCGGCCGCGTGCGTCCCGCGGTGCCCCGGAACGCGGGGCCCCGGCAGAGGCGAGCGCTGGCGGTGGGATCGTGCGGCAGGCACACGCGCCGCCGGGCGTACGGCTTCGTGGCCCTCGCCTGCTTACTCCGATGGTCGAACTAAACGAAACCGTGCCCCGCACGGCCCCCGCGCCCCCCATTGCGTCCCGCCTCCCACCCCGGGGGATCACGTGCGGTCGCCCGGCCCAGTGCGCTGGATGGCAAGAGTTGGCCGCAAGCGGACTGGCAGATTCGGAGCGAGCGCGGCCAGAAACCCACCCCTCGTTGCGCTCCGTCCGTCCGCGCGGCCGCGCCTGGTCCGGCCCTTGACTCGCCCCAGGCGCGGGCGCACCGCCGCCGCATCATGCACACCACCGATGTCGTCATCCTCGGCGCAGGCGCCGCCGGCCTGATGTGCGCGCTCACCGCCGGGCGGCGCGGGCGGCGCGTGGTGGTTCTGGACCATGCGCGCCAGGCCGGCGAGAAGATCCTGATTTCCGGCGGCGGCCGGTGCAACTTCACCAATCTGCACTGCCGGGCGGAGCGGTTCCTGTCCGCCAATCCGCACTTCTGCCGCTCCGCGCTCGCCCGCTACACGCCGCAGGATTTCCTCGACCTGGTGGCGCGGCACCGCATCGCCTGGCACGAAAAGACCCTGGGGCAGTTGTTCTGCGACGGCTCGGCGCGGCAGATCGTGGCGATGCTGCTGGCCGAATGTGCCGCCGTCGGCGTGGACATCCGGCTGCAGCAGCGGATCGGCGCGGTCTCGCGCTCCGACCGGTTTCGGGTGGAAACAGACGCGGGCGCGATCGACGCCGCCTCCCTCGTGCTGGCGACCGGCGGCCTGTCGATCCCGAAAATCGGGGCCACCGGATTGTCCCACGACCTGGCGCGGCGCTTCGGCCTTGCGCTGACCGGGATCCGCCCCGGGTTGGTGCCGCTGCTGCTCGGCGGGGCGGAGCTTGCCCGGCTGGCAGACCTCGCCGGCGTGTCGGCGAACGTGGGTGCGCGCTGCGGCGGGATGCGGTTCGACGAAGGCATGGTGGTCACGCATCGTGGCCTGTCGGGCCCGGCCATCCTGCAGATTTCCTCGTTCTGGCGCGCGGGCGAGGCCGTGCACATCGATCTGTTGCCCCAGGCGGCGGACGGGCTTCCTGCGCGCGCGCAAAAGGGCGCGCCCGAAAGCGGGGCTGCGCGGCGTGCTGGGCGAGATGCTGCCGCAGCGCCTGGCCGATGCGGTCCTGCCGGCCGGGCTTGCGGGGCGCCCGATCGGCGAGGTGGCGGATCGCGATCTCGCCACCCTGGAAGCGACGTTGCGCGCCTGGCAGGTTCATCCGGTCGGCACGGAAGGATATGCCAAGGCCGAGGTCACCCTGGGCGGCGTTGCCACCACCGCGTTGTCGCAACGAACCATGCAGTCCAACGCGGTGCCGGGCCTGTTCGTGATCGGCGAGGCGGTGGACGTGACCGGCTGGCTGGGCGGCTATAATTTCCAATGGGCCTGGGCCAGCGGCTTCGTCGCGGGCGAGGTTGCGTGATGATGCCGACGGCTGGCTGGCCGCGGCCGGCCGTGCCCAGGGCGATCGCACGGGCCACCCGCGCGGCCGATCTGCCGGCGTAGATGAACGCGGCGGGCGGCGTGTGCGTCCGCTGGCCGACGCCTGGGGCGGGCGGTCGGTTCATCTTCAACACGGAGGAAGCAGGCGAGGGCCACGGAGGTTCCTTGCCTGCTGCGGCCGCGTGCGTCGCGTGATGCCCCGGCAGAGGCGGGCGCCGGCAGTGGGCTCGTGCGGCAGGCACAGCTCGCCGCCGGGCGCACGGCTCCGTGGCCCTCCGTGGCCCTCGCCTGCTTCCTCCGTGTTGAAATAAACGAGACCGCGCCCCGCACGATCCCCGCGACCGGACCCCGCGCCTCCCATTGCGTCTCGCTTCCGAATTTCTCGGCTGAGCGGCTGGTGCGATCCCTGACCCTGCCGGGGCGGGATGTGGAGAGTGTCGTGACGCCGGCACCTCGGTCGCGCCGGCGGGGGCAGGGGCGGGTGGTGGAGGCGGCTTGAGCGGGGAGCGCGGGTCGGGGCGGTGCGGGAGAAGGACGCGCTCGTGTTGACGGCGGCGTTCGAGTCTGTGCGAGCCTCGCCCGGCATTGGGCCGGGCGGCGCCGCACTTCCCGCGGATGGGTCGGCTGCGGCGGGACGCGGCGGCGGGGTAGGCGGACCGGCCGAGGGACGCGATTGAGGGAGGAGAGGAACCGAGTGAGTTGTCTGGAATTCGCCAGGAGCCGACGTTCCGGCCAAATACGCTGGATGGCAAGAGTTGGCCGGGAGTGGAATGGCCGCTTCGGGGACGGGCAGCACGGAAAAGCTGAGATTGGGTCCGGCTGGACACTTCGGCAGCTACCGACCCTAAGCGAACATTCGCACCGGATTTCTGCGCCAGGTAACTCGTTAGACGGATTGGCTTGGCGTGTGTTGCAGAATTCCTGATTTCCGCACATGGACCGGATGCGACTGTTCGGGCACTATCCCGAAGGTTTGAAGTGACATTACACGAGCCTCCACTATCCTGTGCTTTTCCCGTAATGCGTTTCGCTTCCGGGGAAAGGAGGTCCGCGATGCGCATCGCCGTCATCGGTGCAGGGGGTATCGGTGCTCCGCTAGGCGCCTCACTGGCGCTCGCCGGACAGGACGTCACGTTTCTGGCCCGAGGGTCTCATTTGGCCGCCATGCGCGCCAATGGGCTGAAAATCGAAGGGGATCGCGGCGAATTCCTGGTGCGGCCAGTTCAGGCGACGGATGACCCTGCCGCGACCGGCCCCGTCGATCTTGTGCTGTTCTGTGTCAAACTATGGGATGTCGAGAGCAGCGGCGAACAGATACGACCGTTGATGGGGCACGATACGGTTGTCATACCCCTACAGAACGGCATTGATGCGAGTGAGCGGCTGATACCGATCCTTGGCGCCCACCATGTGATGGGCGGAACGGCGGTTCTGACCGGTTCGATTGTCGCGCCGGGAGTGGTTCGGCAGTCGGGCCAGCACCATCGTATTGTTTTCGGCGAACTAGACGGACGGATCACGCAGCGCGGCGAGATGATCCGCGATGTCTGTCAGGCCGCTGGTATCGGCGCCGAACTGTCCAGTGACATCCAGCGCGCGCGATGGGAAAAATTCATAATTCTGGTTGCTGCCAGCGGCGTCTGCGCCGCTACCCGGCTGCCCATTGGCCCGCTCCGCGAAGACCCGGATATCGCGCCGTTGTTCGAGGAAGCAATGAGGGAAGTCGTTGCTGTGGGCACGGCCTGTGGTGTGCAATTCCCACCCGATGTGCTGGAGCCATGGCGAGTGCTGTTGCGAGGCGTCCCGCCTGACTGGATTCCCTCGATGGCAGTTGATATCCGCGCCGGCCGCAAGCTGGAGTTGCCGTGGTTAGGCGGCAAACTGGTCGAACTTGCTGCCACGCATGGTGTGCCGGTGCCAATAAACCGGGTCATCAGCGCGGTGCTGAAACCCCAGGCGAAGGCGCAGGGCCTTGACGATCGATAAGTCCGAGGACATGCATCTGCACATCCTATTACCGGTGCAGCGGGCATATCGGTCGCATGCCGGTTCAGCGGCTCGCGGTTGAGACGGCTTGGCTTGGCGTGTGTTGCAGAACTCTTGAATTACGCAAGACGCGAGTCCGCAGTGGGTGGATTGCAGGCCTTCCCGCCAGCTCTTGCCTGCATCGCCGATCGTCCGGTCAGACGGGTACACGAATTGCTGCCGTGGAGCATGGCCAAGGTCAGGCACTGCCTGGATCAGCGGCAAGCCGCCTGAGCGCACGCTATCTGTCGCCCGGCAACGGAAGGCGCTGTCGATGGCTTGGCCGTAGGCCGCTACACGTAGCCCCGCGGGATCAGTCGATGTTCTCGCGCCTCGCGCTCCAACCCCTCACGGAAATCCGGGTGCGCCAGCGAAATCAGAGCCTTGGCCCGATCGGCGACCGATTTGCCCTTGAGGTTGGCGATGCCGGTACTCGGTCACCACATACATCATGTCTGAGCGCGGCACTGTCACGATGTTGCCTGGTGTCAGGCTGAGCACGATCCGGCTACGGCGCACACCGCGCTTTTCATAGACCGATGACAGGCAGACGAAGGACTTGCCTCCCTTGGAGGCGTAGGCTCCGCGTACGAATTGGAGCTGTCCGCCAGTGCCGCTGATATGGCGGAGACCATCGGATTCGGATGCCGCCTGGCCCTGCAGGTCGATCTGGGTGGTGTTGTTGATCGCAACCGCGCGATCGTTCTGCGCGATGATGTCGGGGGCAATGGTGAATTCCACGGGGAGACAGCGGAAATCGGGGTTGCGATCGATGGTCTCGTAGAGATCGCGCGAGCCGAGCGCGAAGCTGTAGACAAGCTTCCCGGGATCGAGCTTTTTTGCCGCGCCGGTGATGCGTCCCGTCTTGTACAGCGCGATGATCCCGTCGGGCATCATTCCGGAATGCACACCGAGTTCGCGGACGCTGCTTTCCAATAGCATGGCGCAGACTGCGTTCGGCATGCCGCCGATGCCGACCTGCAGGCAGGAGCCGTCCTCGATCTCGCCCGCGATCAGCCGGCCGACGGCGCGGTCCACTTCGGTTGGTGGCGGGTTCGGCAGTTCGAAGGCTGGCTGGTTATCGCCGGCGATGACGAAATCCACTTCGCTGCTGTGGATGCGGTGCTTGTCTCCGAAGACATGCGGAAGGCCCTCGGTCACCTCGAGGATCACGAGCCTGGCGTTTTCGACGATCGCGCGCAGCCAAAGGTTGGTGCCGCCGCAGTTGAAATAGCCGTCGGCATCCATCGGACAGGTGCGCAGCACGACGACGTCCACGGGATCGAGGAACCGGTTGTAGTAGTCCGGGATCTCGCCAAGGTTGACGGGGACGTAGTGGCTGATGCCGGCATCGTGCTTCTGCCGGTCGTAGCCCGAGAAATGCCAGCTGAACCAGAAGAAGTGCTCGCCGTTTGGATCGGCCTCCAACACGGCGCGCGGCCTAAGCGAGATGCAGGAACGGATTTTGACACTCCGCAGTTCCGCGGCACGAGCGGCCAGTGCCCTGTCGAACACATCAGGCGCCAGCAGTGTGACACCGTAATCGACCCAATCGCCGGACCGCACGAGGCCAGCCGCCTCGGCCGCCGAGATGTGGCGTGGCTGCTTGCCCGTAGGGGGTGAATGCATTGTATCCTCCCATTCGGATGCGTGATGGGTATGCTACGTCCTGCGGATGGACATTACCAATAATCAAAAGGAGCACTTGGCATCGAAACCAGGCGGATTGAGGACGGTTTCCTGCGAATCCGGACTGTTCCGGATTTCATTGATGATTCTGGTTGCTGGATATTTCTTAAGGCTCGCATCTAGGATGGGAAGGCCCGGGTCGCCCGCCTTTCGCAAGGCTTTAGACGTCGAACCTTCCATCGACGTCCTTGGAATGATCTACCCACGCGGGACAGCGGGCGGGCATTGACTATGAGATCTCAGCTCGGGACTCTGGGCCGGCGCAGGGGTACTCCGGGCAGGACGGGCTGCGTCGACCGATCTCCCCCCGGCAGGACCGGATGGCCCCCGCCGTGCAGCGCGCCCGGGGAGAAGGTGGCCACCGTCCCGTTGGTGCCCACCGATACCAGCGAGGTGTGCACCCACTTCACCTTCAGCCACCCGATGATCGGAAACGGCTGGGTGTCATCCATGTTCACCGAGGACCGTGGGAGGTTGGCCAGCGGCGTGAACGGCACCACGTGCGAACCCACGTCGGGCGCAGGCAATGGATTGTAGGTCCGCACGTACAGGTCGGCCTCGGAGAGCCCGAACCGCGACTGATAGGCCTTGACAACGTTGATGAGGAAGTTCGTCAGCGTGCCGAGATCCGTCGGGATCTGGTGGACGAGGTCGTCGATCTTGTACTTGACCAATGTGTGCGCCGGCTCTTGCAGCGACGGGTAGCCCGCGGAGTTGAGTGCGAGAATCACCTCGACCGCGTTGGGGTCGGACAATGACTGCTGTACCTGCACCCCGCACGCCTTGTTCGTCGTGAAGCTGTAGCTGCACTCCAGGTGGGCCGGCAGGAGAGCGACCGGCCCCGACGCCGGCGGCGGGGTCGGCACGGGCGGACGGACGATGAACGACACCAGGTGGATCCCGTCGAACGGCTTGGGGAACGTCGGCGGATAGGCCCGGATGTCACCCAACGTCTTGGCGATGTTCGTGAGGTAGGACTGCAGCGAGAGGTTCTTGCTGTCCCCGTCGGTGAACTTCTGCGCGGCCTGGTACGGACGGCTCCACAGTTGCAGGAGTGTCTCGGCGCTCGCGTCCGGATAGGTGTCGGCCTCCTGCGCGTTGACCGCCCGCGCTCGCGCCAACAGCAGGGGCGGATGGATCTCGCTGTGGAAGTCGTCGTGGCCCGCGTCCACGATCCACCGCCCGTAGACGGCAACGCGGTCCCCGACCTGGGCCCGGTAGGCGGCGGGCACCATCCCCGCCTCGACCTCCATCGGCAGCGCGCCGTTGACGGGCAGGCCGATGCGTCGACCGTCGGGGAAGGCGTTCTTGATGTTGTCGTTGGTGGCGTTCGGGTCGTGGTTGGACGGTGCGAGCAGGCCCGCATACTGCGCGTCTGGCACGATGCCGAATTCGAAGTCGCCGCCGAATGGGTGTGTGAACGGAAGGTCGGCTCCGGACAGGTCGACACCGACAGCGAAACCGGCAACGCCCACCTCGTCGTCCTGCTCGATCGTCGGATTCAGCACCGACACCCATTCGAAGGGGTGTGCATCCGACCCATCGTACGTCGTGCCGCCCGCGACCTGGGACGACCAGGTCGGCGACGACGTGTCGTAAGGCGGATTCGTCCAGTCGGCACCCTGGATCTTGCTGATGTGCAGCAGATGCGGCAACGGCCCGGGCGACACGACCGCCGGACCGGGCGGTAGCGGATGCGCACGCGGGCGTTCCCAGTGGCCGGGCACGTACTGCCCGTTCGCCACCGATCCGCGGGCCCACACGACGTGCGTGGTATCGGTCGTGCCGGTCGCGTGGTTGCGGGATACGATGTCGCGCTCGGCGGCGAACACCTCGACATAGGAGATGGTGTCACCCAGGCCGAGCGTCGAGAGGTCCGCGTGATCCTCCATGAGGTCCGCGGAACGCCCGTATCCGCCGGCGGCGTCCGCGTGTTCGTAGACGAGCGCGACGAGCCCGGTGGGAACCTTGATGGAAGAGACCTCGTCGTTAAGATCCGCGCGAGAGAACAGCCGGTGCCGCCCGATCTCCAAGGCCTCGCTGCGACCGCCGAAGCTGACGTCCTCGTAGATCGTCACGTCCATGACGTGATCCTGCTGTCAGGATAGGGCAGGCTTCGCGGCGTCGATGCGCCAATGCCGCCGCGCGATGAGCCCGATGATGACGGCGGTGAGCGCCAGCACGATAGGGATGGCCCACTCGAAACTACCGTTACCGTGGTCCGGGTTCACGCCCAAGGCCTCGATCCAGTCCGGCCAAAGATGTGCGAGCACAGCGAAACAAGCCGCGGCGACTGCCAGGGTGGTTTCCAGAAATGAGCGCCGGGACGGCGCCAGGGAACGCTTCATCCGCCTCACCCCTATGAAGTAGGTCCACTTGATAATAGTCTATCCCGGCGCTGGCCGACTTGCAAGGGTGGTTCCGTTAGCGTCTCCCCAAAATTTAAGCCTCGCAACAGGAGGTTGCGCGGATTGGAGAACAGATCGCCGAGTGGCAGAGCAACAACGTGTGATCGTCGTGCGTAGAAGATCCGTCGTGCCCGGAGACTAGGCGAAGTGCTGCAGTGCGCTGATTTGCGCACACCGGCCGCATACCTCTCCTGTCGCCGTTTGCCGCACAACCACCCCGCGCCGCTCATGCCGACGCGGGCGGTGCCCGCAGCCGAGCGATCAGCGACAGGATGGTGACGTCTTGATTTCCGCACCGGCCACCGTCTGACGGATGCGCGCCCGCTTCCGCCCACCGCGGCCCGTCGGGGTAGCCGTTGGAATGTCCGATTTGGGGGAGCGATGCCGCCGCTCCGGACGGCTCCGTTGGGCGCAGAGCCGTCACCAAACCGAGGACGGCGAGGTCGCTCGGGTCCCGATGCCCCGCCGCAACCCGCGACGCGAACCCACGGCTTTTCCCCCTTTCCCAATCACCAGCCGACAAACGCCGCCCATCCCGTCGTCCCCCAGCCGTGTTGACCTCTGCCCCCTCGCATGCTGCCCTCCGCCCGCCCGGACCAGCGGCGATCCCCGGGCCCGCGCGGCGCCGTTCCGTAAGGAAGCCCAAGATGCGCTCCCCCCGCCTACCCCTCCTGGCCGCGTGCCTGCTCGCCCCCTTGCTCGCCCCCGTGCTCGCCCCTCTGGCCGCCCAGGCCCGCACCACGATCGGCTCCGTCAACACCAACTTCCGCTGGCTCGGCCCCGACGACAAAATCGTCGTCGAGCGCTACGACGACCCCACCATCAAGAACGTCTCCTGCTACGTCTCCCGCGCCGAAACCGGCGGCGTAACCGGCTTCGTCGGCCTCGCCACCGATCCGTCCCGCTTCTCCATCGCCTGCCGCCAGACCGGCCCGATCGCCGTCCCGTCCGACCTGCCCCGCAAGCAGCAGGTGTTCACCGCCTCCACCGCCCCGCTCTTCAAGGCCCTGCACGTCTATCGGATCGTCGATCGCGCCAGGCAGGTGCTGGTCTATCTCGTGGTCAGCACGAAGCTGGTGGGCGGCTCGCCCTACAACAGCCTGTCCGCCGTCGCCTACGGCCCAAGGTAGCGGCGCCGCCAGCGGACCGGCACCAAACCCAGGACCATCACCCCAAGGGAGAGGAAACCCACGCCATGCCGCCGGTCCAGAACGCCACCAAGCGCAAGCTCGCCGAAGGCCACCTCGTCCTCGGCTTCCTCGTCCACCACCTCCGCACCGTCGCCGTCCCCCACCTCGCGAGCGCCTCCGACCACGACTTCCTGTTCATCGACACCGAGCACGGCGCCTTCAGCCTCCAGGAAGCGACCCAGCTCTGCCTCGCCGCGCTGCCCACCGGCATCACCCCGCTGGTCCGCGTCTGCGCCGGCGCGCTGGATGAGGCCACCCGCCTGCTCGACAACGGCGCCCTCGGCATCGTCGTCCCCCATGTCGACACCGCCAAACAGGCCCGCCACATCGCCGAGGCGTTCCACTACCCCCCCGCCGGCCACCGCAGCTGGGGCGGCCCGCCGCCGGCCTACCTCTACCAACCCCCCGCCGACGTCGCCGAGGCCCAGGCCGCGCTCAACGCCGAACTCCTCACCGTCGTGATGATCGAAACCGAGGAAGCGGTGGAGAACGCCGCCGACATCGCCGCCGTCGACGGCATCGACGTCCTGCTGATCGGCAGTTTCGACCTCACCACCGACCTCGGCGTCCCCGGCCGCATGGATCATCCGAAACTGATCGCCGCCTACCAGACGGTGGCCACCGCCTGCCGCAAGCACGGCAAGGTCCTGGGAATGGGCGGGATCAACGGCGCCGCCAACTCGGCCCGCTACATCGGCATGGGCGCCCGCTTCGTCACCAACGCCTCGGACCACGCCTACGTGCTCGAAGGGGCGCGGGCGCGCACCGCGATCCTGCGCGGGGCCGTCGCGGGGGAGACATCGGTCGCGCCGCCGACCGACCAGCCGGCCGAGACGCCGGCGGACCCGCCGGCGCCGTCGGGGAAGAAAGCGCGGAAGGCGAAGAAGCATTAGCCGCCAGCCCTCTGGCCGCCAGCCCCCCGGCCTGACCTCCGCCCCCGCTCAGTCCATCGCCACCTGCGTCTCCGCCGCCGCGGCCACCTGGCGCGGGCGGCGCATCAGCAGCAGCAGCAGCAAGGCGGGCAGGGTGGTGAAGATCAGCAGCTTGTAGTCGTCCATATACGCAATGATCTGCGCCTGGCGGTCGATCTCGGCCGCCAGCAGCGCGGCCCCGCGCGGCGTCGCGGGATCAAGCAGCGGCACCGCCGCCAGCGCCCGGTTGAACGGCGTCACCGTCGCCCCGATCATCGCGTGCAATCCTTGCGCGTTGTGCGCCAGCAGTGAGGCCGTGACGGAAACCCCGATCGCCGCCCCGATGTTGCGGAACAGGCTGAACATCGCCGCCCCCTCGGTGCGCAGCGCCGCCGGCAGGGTGGCGAAGGCCAGCACCTGCAAGGGCGTGAAGAACAGCCCCAGCCCGGCGCCCTGAACGATGATCGCCAGGATCAGCTCGCGTGAGGAGATGTCGGGCGTCCAGCCGGTCATGATCCAGAACGACCAGCACATCAGCAACAGCCCGGTGCCCACCAGCAGCCGGGCGTCGATCCGCTGCGCCAGCCGGCCGCTGACGACGATGGTGGCGAAATTGCCGATCCCGCGCGGCGCCATGATCAGCCCCGCCATCGCCACCGGGTAGCCGCCCAGCTCCTGCAGCCACGGCGCCATCAGCGACATGGTGGAGACCAGGATGGTGCCCACCGCGAACATCATCACCGCCCCGGCGGCAAAATTCACATCGCGGAACAGACCCGGCCGGACCAGCGGGTGGCGGGCCGAGAGCACGTGCACGACGAACAGGTAGATCCCGAGCCCCGCCAGCACCGCCTCGACCATGATCTCGCGCGACGCGAACCAGTCGAGCTCCTGCCCGCGGTCCAGCATCATCTGAAAGGCGCCGATGCCGGTCCCGAGGGCGGCGAAGCCGATCCAGTCGAACCGCAGCCGGCCCTGGCCCCGCCCGCCCGGCATGAACAGCACGAGCCCGGTGGTCGCCAGCAGCCCGAACGGCAGGTTGATGTAGAAAACGTAGCGCCAGCTGTACAGCTCGGTCAGGTAGCCGCCGAGGGTGGGCCCCAGGATCGGCCCGATCATCACCCCCATGCCCCAGATCGCCATCGCGTAGCCGCGCCGCTCCGGCGGGTAGATGTCCAGCATGGTCGCCTGCGACAGCGGCACCAGCGCCGCCCCGCACATCCCTTGCAGCAGGCGGAACACCACGATCTGGGTCAGGCTCTGCGCCGCCCCGCAGGCCATGGAGGCGATGGTGAACCCGGCCAGGCAGGTCACGAACAGCCGCTTGCGCCCGAACCGGGCGGCGAGCCAGCCCACCGGCGCGGTCATGATCGCCGCGGCGATGATGTAGGACGTCAGGACCCAGGTGATTTCGTCGAAACTCGCCGAGAAGCTGCCCTGCATGTAGGGCAAGGCGACGTTCGCGATGGTCTGGTCCAGCGCCTGGACCAGGGTCGCGCCGATCACGCAGAAGGTGATGATGCCGCGATGCGGCACGCGATCGGCGGCAGAGGTGGCGACGAACTCGCTCATGCGGCAAGCGGCGGGCGGCGCCCGGTCCGGTTCGGCCAGGCAGGACCGGGGCGGGGCGACAGGTGCGTCACGTGTGGCGCTTCTCCCTCCGGGCCGCCGCGCCACCCGCGGGCCAGCCTGGATCGGCCGACACTCGCCCGGCTTTGCCGCGCGATCAACCGATCTGGGCGCGGCTTTGACCCGCGCCGGGCGCAGCCGGTATCACAGGCGCCATTAGAGGAGACGCCCATGACCGAAATCCAGTCCGCCACGGAGCTGCCGAGCTGGCGCTCCATGCTGTTCGTGCCGGTGACGGCGCCGCGCTTCGTCGCCGGCGCGGCCGACCGCGGCGCCGACGCGGTGATCCTGGACCTGGAAGACGCGGTGGCGCCGGCCGAAAAGCCCCGCGCCCGCACCCTGCTCGCCGAAGCCATCCCCCAGGTCGCCCGCCGCGGCGCCGACGTGCTGATCCGGGTGAACCGCCCCTGGCGGCTGCTGGTGCCCGACCTGGAAGCCGCCGTGCTGCCCGGCGTCGCGGCCCTGATGCTGACCAAGGTCGACAGCCCCGAGCACGTGCAGGCTGCGGCCGAGGTCGTGGCCGAGATGGAAGCCGAGCGCGGACTGCCGCCGGGCAGCGTGAAATTCGTCGTGCTGATCGAGACCGCCGTGGCCTTCTTCCGCATGGAGGCGATCGCGCGCGCCCATCCGCGCGTGGTCGCGATCAGCCTCGGGACCGAGGATTTCACCCTCTCGGTGGGGATGCTGCCGGAGCCGGAGGGGCTGCTCTATCCCAAGCAGCACACGGTGTTCGCCGCCCGCGCGGCGGGCATCCTGCCGCTCGGCTTCGTGGCCTCGATCGCCGAGTTCCGCGACCAGGAGGCGTTCCGCGCGATCGTGCGCCGCTCCCGCCGGCTGGGCTTCGTCGGCGCCTCCTGCATCCACCCGTTGCAGGTCTCGGTGCTGAACGAGGAATTCGCCCCGGCGGCGGAAGAAGTGGACCAGGCGCGGCGGATGGTCGCGGTCTATGACGCGGCCCTGGCCGCCGGCACCGGGGCGGTGCAGTTCGAGGGCAAGATGATCGACGTCCCGGTGGTGGAGCGCGCCAAGGCGGTGCTGGCGCGGGACGCGGCGATCCAGGCGCGGCTGGCGCGGGGCGGGTAACCGAAGGACTCTCCCCTCCCCTTGCGGGAGGGGCCGGGGGAGGGGGCACGCGGCACGTAGCTGCCGGCGAGCCCGCGCCCCACCCCAACCGAACCCCTCCTCCGCGCCTTCCCGTCGGGGGAGGGAGGAAGCGGCACAAGCCTCAGACCGTTTCCGACGCCTGGAAGTTGAACTCGATGTTCACCCCGTCCGGGTCCTTGAAGAACAGCTGCGTCATGTTGAGCCGCGGCAGCACCCGTTCGTCGTACGTGATCCCGTTCGCGCCCAACCGGTCCTTCATCAGCCGCAGGTTCTCGGCATGGAAGGCGATGTGATCCAGCCGCCCGGTGTCCGGCGCCCCGTCGATCTCCGGGTCCTCCGGCCGGCGGCCGATCAGGTGCACGACAGGCACGCCGCCGCAATAGAGCCAGTAGCCCGGGAAGTTCAGCGGCGGGCGGTCGCCGGCCTTCAGGCCCACGATGTCCTCGTAGAAATCCTTGGTGCGTTCCAGATCCTGCACCAGGATCGTGTAGTGGTTGAGCGAAACTGCCGGCATGGTGTCCTCCCTCCCGGCCTGGCCTGGGACGATGGCCCGGGATGAAGCGAGCATGGGCGATGAGCCCGTCCGGAATCAATCCGCGCCGACGGCACCCGGCCGGACCGAACGCGCCCGCGCAGGGCTACACATGAATAAATACAGTAAAGACAATCTATAATCGGCATATCTTGATGTAACTTGCAAGCGCCGCCCGGACGCCCATCACGCCCCGGCTCCGCCGAAGGGACTGGCGGCGCCGGCCCGGGCACGGCAAGAAAAAGGGGCGGTGCGGGGGGCGCACCGCCCCGAGATGGCCGCGCGAGGGCGCGGCATTGGGGGAGGAAACAGGAAGCCAGCAGCTCTCGACCAGCTCCACGCACGCAGTGTAGCCGATCGAAGGTTACAAAACACTTTAGGAATCCGATTGATGCCGCAAGACTCTGCCGCCCGTCCCGCCGCCGCTGCCGGCCCGCTCGCCGGCCTCAAGGTGGTGGAGCTCGGCCACTACATCGCCGGCCCGTTCTGCACCCGCATCCTCGCCGACCTCGGCGCCGAGGTGGTGAAAGTCGAACCGCCCGGCGGCGACCCGGTCCGCGGCTGGGGCGCGGCCAAGGACGGATACTCCGTCTGGTTCAGCATCCACGGCCGCAACAAACTGTCCGTCGAGCTCGACCTCAAGAAGCAGCGCGACATCGCCCTGAAACTCGCCGCCCGCGCCGACGTGCTGGTGGAGAACCTGCGCGCCGGGCAACTGGAGCGCCTCGGGCTGGGGCCGGACGCGCTGCACGCGGTCAACCCGCGGCTGGTGATCGCGCGCATCTCCGGCTACGGCCAGGACGGGCCGTACCGCGACAAGCCCGCGTTCGGCGCGATCGGCGAGGCCATGGGCGGGCTGCGCCACCTGACCGGCCACCCGGCGGGCGCCTCGGACCTTCCGCCGCCGCGCTGCGGCATCTCGATCAGCGACGACCTCGCCGGCATGTATGCCGCGATCGGGCTGCTTGCGGCCGTGTGGCAGCGCGACGCCACCACCGACGCCAAGGCGCCCACCGGGCGCGGCCGGGTGATCGACGTGAACCTGGTCGACAGCGTGTTCAGCCTGATGGAAGGCATGCTGCCGGAATACGCACTCGACGGCCGCATCCGCCAACCCGTCGGCGCCGCCATCCCCACCGCCGCGCCCACCAACACCTACCCCTGCGCCGATGGCAGATGGCTCTGCATCGCCGGCAACTCCGACCTCATCTTCGCCCGTCTGATGCGCGCGATCGGCCGCGCGGACCTGGCCGCCAACCCCGACTACGCCACCAACGCCGACCGCTGTGCCCGGCGCACCGCACTCGACGAAGCGATCGCCGCCTGGACCCGAACCCGCCCCGCGGTCACCGCCCAGGACGAGCTGGACGCGGCGGACGTGCCATGCTCACGCCTCTACGACATCGCCGATTGCGCCGCCGACCCCCACTTCCGCGCCCGCGGCGCCGTCCAGGACATCGAGGACCCCCTGATCGGTCCCACCCTGCACCCCGGCCCCGCCATCCGCCTGGACGGCGACGCGCCAACCTCGGTCGTCCGCTGGACCGGCCCCGCCACCGGCGCGCACACCGCATACGTGCTGCGCGACCTGCTCGGGCTGGCGTAAGTCCGGGCGCGGACAGCAAGGCCAGGGGGCGCTGCCCCCTGGCCTTCCCTGTCCGCCCCCCGATCTCACGCCCGCGCGCACAAGGCGCACGGCGCGGCGTGGGTGGCGGTGCGGTTGCCGGGCGCGCGGTAGCTGTGGGCTGGGGCTGGGGGGGCGGCGCGGGCGACGAGGGCGATGATGCGTGCCTGGATGGCGAGGGCGCGTTCCAGCAGGGCCCGGTTCCGTGCGGTCACCGTGGCCAGGGCGATTGCTGTTTCCGGCGGCGGCGGGGGGGCGGCGGAAAGGTCTGCCAGGGCGGCTTCTTTTTCGGCCAGCAGTCCGCCGATGGCGGCGAAGTCGCATGCGGCGAGGGCGGCGTTTTCCTGCTCCAGCGCGGCGGTCAGCCGTTGTGCCGCGGCGGGGTGGGGGGACGGGGTCATGGCTTGGGTTCCCTGGGGGGTGCGGGGTGATGCGCTTCCTGGGCGGCCAGCATGGCGCGGAACACCGGCACGGCGAGGCCTAATCCGCCGGCGGCGGCGATTTCCTTGCCGATTGCCTGCACCAGCAGCGGGCGCCAGGTTGCCTCGGCGTTGCCGCCGCCGAACGGGCCGTGCGCGGTGGTCACGGTGTCGAACATCGGCGCCAGCAGCGCGCCGAGGGTCATGCCCTCGAAGGATTTCGCCGCCTGCCACAGTTTCGCGGCCCGGGCGGGCGGCAGGTCCGACGGCGGCGGGCCGGCGGGGGGCA
>CAWHKR010000010.1:0-5984 GCA_963829875.1 uncultured Pseudomonadota bacterium
ACCTGCTGCCACAGCTCGTCGTCGACGATCCGCAGCTCCGGCATCTCGACGATCTCGTGCTCGCCGGCGGCGTTGACCCGGGCCACCCGTTTGCCGGTGCGGGGGTCCTTGACGTAGCTGCAGCGGTTCCACGACAGCCGGCCGATATAGAGGGTATTGTTCAGGATGCCGGTGCCGCGGTCGGCCTGGCCGCGGATCGTAGTGTCGATCCAGGGCCGGCCGCCCGGGCCCGGGACATCCTCGGCGTTGAGCGCCCGTGCGATCTGCCGCGGCGACCGGCCGGCCGCGTAGTCGCGGTAGATCCGCGCGACCACCGCGGCCTCGTCAGGCCGGATCCGCCGCTCGCCCGCCTCGCGGCTGCCGGGAGCGGCCGGCACGACGTCGTAGCCATAGGCCAGCCCGCCCGGGATGCGCCCGGCGCGGGCACGGCCGAGCTGGCCGCGGCGCGTCTTGTCGCGGAGGTCGGAGAGGAACATCTGCGCCATCATGCCCATGACGCCGACATGCATCGGCGTCACCAGTCCGATGCTGGTGGCGTGGATCTGCACCCGGTCGAAGGCGAACTGGTCGTAGAGCGTGGCGATATCGGCGAGCTTGCGACTGAGCCGGTCGATCGCTTCGCACACCACGATCTCGAAATGGCCGGCCCGGCGTCGGTGCTCAGGCGGGCGAAGCCCGGCCGCATGGCGCTGGCACCGCTCACCGCGCGGTCCTCGTAGGTGCCGAGGAGGGTCCAGCCCTCGCGTTCGATGTAGTACCCACTATCGCTGGAGCGCGAGTTGGGCGGCATGACCGCCGAACCAGTCCCGGCGCGCCATTCCCTGCCGGGACTTGCGTGTAGCGCTTCTATGAATTCTGGGTAGTAGCGTCGACAGACCTCGATCTGATCCTCGATCGAGGCTTCGCGCTGGTTCTCCGAGGAATAGCGGGCGTAGATCACCGCCCGCAGGCCGCCGCGCGGTCGCCGGCATGGCGCGACGACCCGGAGGCGGGCGATGACGGGTGTCCGGTCGGAGCGGGGCGGCATGGCGATCAAGGTCCGTTGAAATGGGCGGTCAGGAGGAACAGCGCCAGCATGAGCAGCGCCAGGATCATCAGGGCGTACGGCATTCAGGCTGCTGGCGCCAAGGCCGCGCCGGTGGCGCAGGGCGCTCCGCCGTGCCAGCAGGCGGGCGAGCTGCTGCAGCCCGGGGTGGAGGGGGCCGTCGGCGCCGGCGCACCGTGTCACCCTGGGCTCGACGGCGTCTTCGCGGCAACCGGGGCGCCGATCGGGCGGCGGCGGTCGCCTCGGTCGGGCGGCTGGACTCCGCTGATTCTCGACGTAAGCGTCCCGACTGTGCCATCCGGGCCCATCCCTTGGCGACGGCCAGGACGGCCGCCGCGATCACTATCGCAGTTGATGGTGCGCCAAAATTCCGGATTGTCCAGAACAAAGTTCGAACCCCTCGCCATGCGGCTGGGCGTCGGCCGATGGAGCCGCAGGCGACATCCGCCGAGGAGACCGGCGCTCCTTCAGGAGCCGGCGCGGTCCGGTATTTGTGGTTCGGGCGGTGTCGCGTCCCTGGTTCCGGCAACCTTGGCAAGAGCCTCGACCACGGTGACCGCGGCGGCGAGGTCTGACCCGGACAGCGCGCGCGCAGCAAGCGCCACGCGCTCGCGCGCGGCCGCATCGGGATCGCGATCAGCGCCCGGGGTGTCATAGCCAAGCAGCCAGTTCGGAGTGGTGCGCAAAGCGGCGCAGATGCGCAGCAGGGTGGCGTAATCGGGTTCGCGGGTGCCCTGCACATAGTTGGCGTAGCGCGAGGGGCTGAGGCCGAGCAGCCGGGCGACGGCGGCGTCGGCGAGGCCGAGTTCCCGCGCCCGGGCGCGCAATCTGGTGGCGAGTTCCTGCACGGCCGGACTGTTGCCGGTCGCGGGTCCGCGGTCAACAACGATATGGGTTGAACATAAACACATACCGTGTATATTGGCTTCGATCGACCCGACGGCACGTCCGCCGCCCCCCAAACAGGAGCCCCCAATGTCCGATCATGCCCCGATGCCGCCCGGCGATCATTCGCCGAGCCTGCCGATCATGCCCTTCCGCCGCGGCTCGCGCCGGTTCGCGTCGGCAAGCGAAAGCGTCGGTCCGTCGGGTGGCGGCGGTGACGAGATGGCGCGCCTGTTGGTGCGGGAGGCCGATCACCGCATTGCCAACTCGCTCCAGCTGGTGGTGAACCAGCTGACCCAGGGCCGGCTCGGCGTCATGGACCCAGCGGCAGCCGACCTGCTCGATCGCGCCCTCGCCCAGGTGGCGGCGATTGCCGAAGTGCAGCGGGCGCTCAGCTGCGGCGCCGGAAAGGGAGAGGTCGGCCTGCGGCAGATGCTCGCCGCCACGGCGGCGCGCCTCGCGGACCTGCGGCCCGGGACCCAGGTCAGCGTGGCGGTGGAGGACGTGCCGGCGCTGCGGCCGCGGCAGCTCGAGACGATTGCCGTCGTCGCTGCCGAGCTGGTGATGAACGCCCTTAAGCACGCCTTCCCGGCCGGCAGGCCTGGCCGCGTCGCGATCCGCTGCGGCGTGATCGCCGGTAACCTGGTGCTGACCGTCACGGACGACGGCATCGGTCTGCGCGGGAACGTCGGCGGTGCTTCCGCCTCTGGGGGGACCGGCCAGGAGATGATCGTCCGGCTCATGGCCGTGCTGGGCGGGGCGGTGAGCAGCCTGCCGGCCGCCGGCGGCGGGACCACGGTGCGCGTGAGCATGCCGTTGCGTCCATCCTCAAGCGAGCCGCCCCGATCGGCGCGTCCGAGACCTGCCTCCTTCGCCGCCAGGACCCGCGCGGGAACGCCCACGCGGTTTTGGCGCGGCCGCGCAGGCCTTCGGGACCTGGGCTCATCTCTGTCCGGGTTGCTGACCGGCCGACGATGAGGCGGCAGCGAGGGCGCCGAGGGTGGCGGCGAGCGTCCTGGTCTGATCGCCGGGTCGTGCCCGGGCCGGCCGACCGCTCCTGGCCGTCAAACGGAGGTACGTAACCGCTGCGGAGCAGGCCGCCGTGGCGGCGGCCTTGCGCGGCGACCGCAGTGGCCGCCGCTTTGGCGCCGAAAGCGCGTGGCAGCGAAGGAGGGCGCACACCCTCCGTCGCCGCGACGGCGTCAGATCCAGCCGAGCGTCGTGGTGCCGGTGCAGGCGCGATCCTAGACGAACCAGGCGAACGCGATGTGGCCGGACCCTTGGGAGGTCTCGCCGTCACGGTGCATGGTGATGCGATCGCTGAAGACCCAGAGCCGGGCAGGGCGCGCGACGTTGAACAGTTCTCTGCGCTTCTTTCCTTCGAGGAAGGCCAACCGCAGCAGGAAGGCTGCCTTCCGGGTCGACCGTGCGAGGGCGGCGCGGACGAATTCCTCGGCGAGGCAAAGCGGCGGGTTCGTAACGATGTTGTCGCACGTGGTCACCGTCCGCAGGAAGTCGACGCCGCCGGTACCGTAGCCACGGTCGACGATGTCGGTCGACCGGACCGGGAGGCCTTCCTCCTCGAGTACCTTTGAGATGGCGCCGTCGCCGCAGGCTGATTCCCAGATGTCTCCGGTGAAGGTTTCGTGTTTGAGCAATTCCCTTGTCGCGAACGCCGGCGTGCGGTAGAAGTCGAGCGCCGGGTTGGCCCGCCGGGTAAAGCGCGGCAACGCCGCGGCCGGGCTGGGGACGTGTCTAATACGCATCTTCAGGCTCCTTTGTCGAAAATGGATGGGAACGGAACGACTATCGGAAGACGAGTGCCATCGTTCCAGTATAGCATATAAACCTGCTACCCGAAACAGAAATCTTGTTTACACGTCCCCGACAAACACAAAATATCTTCCGATCGGTCCTTCCGAATCGCTGTTTTCCCGCTTCTGGCGGAAGGGCAGGTTCGTCGGCGCGCGCTGACCCTGCCTGGCTGGTCTCCGGCGCGGGGCCGGCGACGCGGCGAACGCGACGGCCGCGCTGCCGTGCCTGGGCGATGGAGGCGGACTGTTCGCTACCGCGGCCGCAGGCGTCAGACCGCCCCGGGCAGGCAGCCCGGGCGGCGCGTGTCATTCGGCTGGATGCGGGCCCGAACGGCGGGCGTTCGGCCGACGGTCAAATCGTGAAAATCCGTTGCACAATGATGGAGTAACGGGGGGACGAAATCAGCGAGGTGAATTGTCAACAATGGAAGTCCCGTTACCCAAAACAGGAATTGGGGGCTGGTCCGAGCGATGGCTGCCAGACCTCCAAGAGGATGCCGAACGAGGGGCGGTCAGGAAGGGGGAGCACGCGGTTGGAGGGGGATGTGGCCGACGGAAAGCGGGAAGGCGATCACCCGCGGAGCGGCCCATAGGAGGCCAGTGGCCGCAAGCCGCCGAGGCTGGGTCCCGGCCGGCACCAGACCTCGACCTCGGTTGGCGGGATGGGCAGCCTCCAGACCTGCGTCGGCGTCGTGGGCACACGATAACGATGCCTGTGCGGGGGCCGCTGGAATCTGCCGCGCCGGTTCAAGACCGGAGACGATCGGGCGATGCCGGGGGCGGCGGCATCAGGAACCGGCAATGCCGGTCCGACGCCACAAAGTGCCGGGGTGGCGCCCGTGGCGTGCAGCCCTGACACCGGTCTGCCACCGGACAACCGAAGGAACCGGCGAGACGCGACCGGAGTTGCGGCATCCGGCAGGCAGGCAAGGCTCAGAACGTTCCCGACAATACCAAGAAGAATCGATTCCCCACTGGCAAGACGTGTTGCACACCCCCGAAAGTGCGTTGCACGCAAACCGGCCAGTTCGGCTGCCGGTGAGGCGCGGTCACCGAGGCGGGCGGCTGCGTGAGGGTCGAAATTGACCGCCAGGAGTGCGCCGACGGCTCCGACGGCCCAGGTCCGCGGGCGGGTGCAGCGGCCAGACCTCTTCCGGTTCCCTCGTGGCTGATCGCTTGATGCGGGTGTGGCTCCCGGTGCGGCACGGGCTCTGCCAACGGCGCCCGTGGTCGGCCCGGCACGCTCACCGACGCGCTGCGTGCGGCGATGCGGAGCGGGCAGGATCCGGCGGTGGAGTTCCGGATTCTCGAACTGACCCGCTGCCTCGACCCGAATGCCGCGCGGTCGGCAGAGGCCAAATGGATCCGCGGGCTCGGCACGGCGCGGCCCAACGGCTTCAACGTGATGCCGGGGGGCGCGTCGCTCGGCGCCATCGCCAACGCGAAGCCCGTGACGATCCGCCATCCGACCCGTGGGCCGCTCTCGTTCCGGGCGTTGTCGGAAGCGATCGGGTTCCGGGAACAGGAACTGCAGGCCACCGGGCGGCCGATCCTGAAGGCATCGCGGGTCTATCGGCGCCTCGCGGCGGGCTGGTCGCTGGAGCAGGCGCTCGGCTATCGGCCGCGGGACGATCGGCGGAGCTTGCGTCAGCCGCTGTACCGCGGGGGGCGCCGCTGTTCGTCGCGCACGGCCGCCGCGGCGATCGGCGTCTCCCCCGGTGCCCTGCGCTCGCGCATCCATCGGGCGCGGCGTAGCGGCCTGCGACGGCTCGACCCCGCCGTCGACCGCCGGTTGGCCGGGGCGCAGCGGGCGGCACCGCGGCCGGTGCGTCTGCCCGACCCGCGCGACCCCGCGGCGGCGCCGCTGAACACCACCTCCTTTGCCGAGGTGAGCGGCATCCCGAAGGCGACGGTGATCCACCGGTTGGCGCGCTTGCGCCTTGGGGGCCACGATTCTGCCACCATGCCGCCAGCGGAGCTACTCCTCGCCCTGTGCCGGCGCTCCGAGCGCCGGGTGCTGATCGAGCTGCCGGTGCCGGATGGGCCGTTGTTGCGCGGCGGGATGCGAGAACTGGTGCGCAAAGTGCTGCACGATCGAATCCTGCGTGGGAGGCGGCCGACCCAGCTGGGAGCCAGCGCGATCCGGGCACGGCTGCGATCGCTGCCCGGCTGGCGGGAGCGCCTGCCGCTCGATCGCGAGCAGGTGCTGTGGGCCTTCGGGTTTCTCCCGGGTGCCATGC
>CAWHKR010000011.1:0-42510 GCA_963829875.1 uncultured Pseudomonadota bacterium
GCGCGGCTCAGTGGAACAGCCCGCTGTCGCGCAGCCCATCGAACAGGAACTGCATCGCCAGCGCGGCCAGCAGCACGCCGGACACCCGCGCCGCCACCGTTGCGCCCGATCGCCCCAGCACCTGCGCCACCCGGTCCGCCGCCAGCATCGCGCCCAGGGTCAGGGCCATCACCACCACCAGCGCCGCGATCACCATCGCGCCCTGGGTTCCGAACGGCTCCGGGCCGCTCAGCAGGACCATCGCGGTCATGCTGCCGGGGCCGGCGATCAGCGGGATCGCCAGGGGGAACACGGCGATATCGGGCAGTACCGCGGCCTCCGCCTCCTCGCCCTGGGTGATCGACGACAGGCCGGAATGTTGCGCGAACAACTGGTCGCGTGCGACGCCCAGCAACAGTACGCCGCCGGCGGCGCGGAACGCCGGCAGGCCGACCCGCAGCGCCGCCAGCAGCTGGGCGCCGCCCAGCCCGAAGGCGAGCAGGATCACGAACGCGATCGCGCTCGACCGCCAGGCCAGCCGCCGCCGTGCCGCCTGCGGCCGGTCCGCGGTCAGCGCGAGGAACATCGCCGCCATCTCGATCGGCCCGACGGTCACCAGCAGGGTGACCAGGGCCTTGAGCGCGGTCTCCCCCATCGCCGCGCGCTACAGGCCGAGCGGGTCGAGGAACGACGCGATTTCCGCCGCCACCAGCGCCGGCGTCTGCACCGCCATGAAATGCCCGCTGTCCAGCGCGCGGAACGTTGCGTTGCCCATCTGCGCCGCCAGCGGTTCGACCACCGCGGGCGGGCGCAGCCGGTCCCTGGTGCCGGCGAGCAGCAGGGCGGGGCAGGCGATTCCCGGCAGTTCCTCGGTGACCGTGCTGTCGACCAGCATGCGGTAGATCGCGCCGTAGCTTTCCGGGTCGTTGGCGAGCCAGCGGGCGCGGAAGCGGCGGTATTGCTCGGGGTCGTGGCGGACCTCGGGCGGGTAGGAGCCGGCGAAGCTTTCCTCGATCACCCCGCGCGGGCCGGTGCGTTCGATCGCCTCGGCCCGCGCCAGGGTGGCGGCGCGGCGGTCCGGGGGCACGCCGGTCGCCGGGCCCATCGCCACCAGGGCGGCGACCCGGGCGGGGAAGCGGGACGCGAAATGCAGCACGATGCCCGCGCCGACCGCGCAGCCGGCGAGCGCCACCTTGCCTTGGATCGCCAGCGCGTCGAGCAGGGCGGCCAGGTCGCTCGCCATGACATCGAAGCTGACGGCGCCGCGGATCTTCTCCGACTGGCCGGCGCCGCGGGTGTCGTAGCGCAGGATGCGGCGGCCGGGGGCGAGGGCGGGCAGCACCTGGTCCCAGCTATCCAACGTGCCGCCCATTTCGTGCACCAGCACCAGGGTGCGCGGGCCGTCGCCGGTCAGCTCGTAGCGCAGGCTGGTGCCGTTCACCTCGATCCAGTCCATTTTGCCGGCCATGCGCGTGGTCCTCTCCCGTTGTCGGTCGTTCGGTGGCAGGCTGCCCGCGAGGAGAATGCCATGCAAGCCAAGATGATTCTGCACTGGTCGCCGCGCTCGCCCTACGTGCGCAAGGTGATGATCGTGGCGCACGAGCTGGGGCTGGCGGACCGGCTCGCGCCCGTGCGCACCGTGGTGGGCGGCACCACGCCGCATCGCGAGCTGATGGCGCGGGCGCCGCTGGGGAAGATCCCGGTGCTGGAACTGGCGGACGGGTCGGTGCTGTACAATTCGCCGGTGATCTGCGAATATCTCGATACGCTGCACGACCGGGCGCGGCTGTTCCCGCAGGCCTGGCCGGAGCGGGGGGTGGCGCTGCGGCGGCTGGCGCTGGGCGACGGGATGCTGGACGTGGCGCTGGCCTGGCTGAGCGAGCGGTTCCGGCCGGCGGAACGTCAGTCGGCGCCGCATATGGCGTTGTGGCGGGAGAAGCTGGTCGCCTGCGTGGGCGCGCTGGAGGGGGAGGCGGCTTCGCTGGCGGCGGGGCCGTTCACGATCGGGCATGTGGCGATCGGGGTGGCGCTGGGGTACCTGGATTTCCGGTTCGGGGAGTTGGGGTGGCGGGAGGGGCATCCTCGGTTGGCGGAGTGGTACGAGGGGTTTGCGGCGCGGGAGTCGGTGCAGGCGAATGTGCCGGTGGATGATCGGTAGGGGCGGCCTGTGTGTGCTTGTAACTGGGGTGACGCGCGCGGACCGAGCAGGAGGCTGAAGTCCGGTTCGCTGCGTCCGGCGCGACGACGCCACTGATCGGGCGGCCACCAGTTGACAGGGGGCCGCCACTGGCTGGCAAGCACCAGCGGCGGGTGGCGGCGCGTTTTAATTTTGGGGGTACGATCTTAAGGTTGCCCTTCCCGGCTGAGACCTCGGCCGGTCGCTCCTGACCCGAAGCCGACCTAGTCCAGCGCCCCAGCGACCAATCCGGGAGGCCTCCCGATTATCACAATGGGTAATTATACGGCACATCTCTGGGCTTGCCCCGACGCGGGGGCGATTTTAATCAGGGACAAGCTTGCCTTCTCGGCACCACGGGCCCACCGTGCCGACGCCGTCAGTAGCATGAATCCCAGCCTTTCACGAATGGTTGATCGAGCTGCGTCGGCCGTGGTAGCCAGCATGCCTCGCAAAAGACTTTGGATGCTACCCTTTTCGATCGTTCTAAGAAGCCTGCCCGAGCGTCAAGCTCGCCGTTCTTGCAGCCGACGGCACAGCAACTGTATCCAAACAATAAGGCCGTCCAGAAGATAGCCGCTCTGGCGCGCGCCGGTGATCTGGAGGCGAATTATTGGATGGGCCTACATCACCTGGAGGCCAGAAAGCGGGACGTGGTTTTGGCGGCGATCTATCTCAGGGGAGCCGCGACAGTTGGGAACCTGCAAGAAAGGTTCGAAATTGCAGCGGCTCTAATGCATGGCTTCGATAACCCGAGCGGCCTAGGCAAGAGTTTCAGTCTGTTCTGTTCGGCCCTTGCCCTCAACGTTAGAGGCTTCAATGCCAACGATCCGTGGGTCATTGACGAGATCAATGTGGGCAGCCTGACGTTCGCTTTTTTGTTTTGCATGGCAAAAATTTCCAGCAAGCAGGAGCATGAGGCTGTCGCGCTACTCATCACGCAGGCTCGTGAGCACGGGTCTATGCTCGCAATGGGTGAGCTGATCTATTGCTATGCTGAGGGTACGGGGGTGCCTCAGAATTTCGTCGAAGCCTACATCTGGTTTAATCTTGCGGCTGCCGTCGGGCTGCGGGCGGCGGCGGAAGACCGGGATCGCTTCGCCGACAAGATGTCGGCCGAGCAGCTTGTCCAGGGGCAACGCGAAGCGGCGGACACGTTCACTTCGCTTTTCGACCCGGAGCCGTCGATGGTGACCTGAGACGGCGTCTCGCCGAGGACCCTCATTTGGCAACCGACCAAGATGTCGCTTCCTACATCGCAGCTACCTCTTGCCCGAGGATCACGCAGTCCCAATTCAATCAGGGTGCTTTGGATAAGCCAGCACCCATTTGCGAGCCGCCTCCAACTTATCCGAAACGCTTATGTCGAGGTCGACAATGCCGATGGTAGGCGGTTCATTCCGCCGTCCAGAGAATAGCAAAGCATGTCCATCCCCTTTACCAACCAAAAAGAAGCGCTCTCCGTCGCTTCGGATAAAGTCATATCCTTCTGAAGTCTTAAGGACGTTCACGCTAAGGTCTGTCATGGTTGCCTCACTCTTGAAGCGTAGCGTTAGCAGGTTCGGGCTTTCGACGCGAGGCCGCTACCCAAAAATCCAGGCTTTCGGAACCTCCGCTTGCCCAAGCACCTTCAAGAGGTTGCAGCTTACGAAAGCTATGACCCGAACCGACGCCCACACAGCGCCGCACCTATCCCGAAAGCCGCCGCCCCCCACTCCACTTTGGGGAGCAATTCTCACGCATGATAACGGCCCGTATCATGCGTGCGTCGGGCGTCCCGCCTCGGAATGTTCGCTCCTGGCCCAATCTCGCCGCCGGCAGACCCGCCAGCCCCCCTCACGCCACGCTCGGCAACGCCCCCGCCACCGAATCCCCCACCCCCGCCGCCGCGTCCACCGCCGTCACGCTCACCTCCACCGTCATCCCCAGGCTGTCGGACGGAAACCCGGTCCAGCTCCCCGACAGCGGCACCGCCTGGCGCGGATCGCGCGCCACCGCCACCCGGATCAGATCCCGGTTCGACCCGGCAATCCCGTTGGTCGGGTCGAACTCCACCCACCCCGCGCCCGGCAGGAACACCTGCACCCAGGCATGCGTGGCGCCGCCGCCGATCCGGCTGCCCGCCCCCGGCCCCGGGCTGTGCAGGTAGCCGGACACGAACCGCGCAGCGAGGCCCAGCGCGCGCACCGCCTCCATCATCAGCAGCGCGAAATCCCGGCAGGTGCCGCTGCGCCCGGCCAGGGTGACCAGCGGGTCCTGGATGCCGGCGGCCTCGCGCGCGACATAGGTGAAGCCCTCGTGGATCGCGCGGGTGATGTCGGCCAGCAGCGCCTCGGTCGGCGTGAACCGCCCGCGGCGCAGGAACTGGCGCACCCAGCTGTCCACCACCCGCTCGGGGTCGGGCCACTGCCGCTCGATCGCGCGCAGCAGGTCCGGCATCTCCTCGGCGCCGTAGCTGAACGGATAGGTCGCGGCGTGCTCATCCAGCGCGAAGGCAAGCGGGTGCACCGGCAGGTGGTCGATCGCGCTGCTGCAGTCGAAGCGCAGCACGTCGGCGCGGCGGTCGAACCGGGCCAGCGCCACGCAGTTGCCGAACACGTCGTGCACCCAGCGCAGGCTGGACGGCACCGGATCGATCGCGATCTCGGCCGAGACCAGCCGCTGGTCGTGCCCGTCATGCGGGCGGAACATGATCCGGTGCTCGCCGAAGGCGACCGGCTGGCGATAGCGATAGGTCGTGACGTGATGGATCGACAGCAGCGGCATGGGGGGCGGCCTATTGCGCCAGGACGGGCGGCTCGGGGGACGGGTGCGCAGGATAGCCGAAAAACCCGATGGCGAGATCCTCGCCCAGCAGGTTGAGCCGCTGCTGCACCATGTCCAGGAATTCGTGCAGCCCGCCGATCAGGATCTCGTCGATCCCGACCCCGCTCAGCAGCCCCCGCAGCCCGTCCAGCCGCTCCGCCGCCGCGTTGCCCCCGGGCAGCCCGTAGCGCGCCTTGAGCTCGGCCAGCAGCAGCTCGGCCTCGCGCACACAGAGATAGACCGAGCGGGGGAAGCGCCGGTTGAGCAGCAGGAACCCCGCCACCTGCTCCGGCGTGATGCCGGTCGGGTGCAGCCGGCGGTAGGCGTGATATCCCGCCGCCGAACGCAGCAGCGCGTTCCACTGGCTGACATCGACCGGGGAGCCGGGGTCGTGACGACCGGGCAGCAGGACATGATACTTGATGTCCAGCAGCCGCGTGGTCTGGTCCGCCCGCTCGATGGCGCGGCCGAGCTGATAGAAATACCAGCCCTGGTCACGGTAGAACGTGCCCTCGGCGATGCCGGTATGGAGCTGACAGGCCTCCTTGATCCAGGCGAACAGCGGGCTCAGCCGGCCGGGGGCGAGGTCGGCGGGACCGATCACGCCAATCCGGCTGTGGAACATATTGAGCTGCACCCACATCTCGGTCGAGATCAGCGGGCGCAGGGTCCGCGCGTTCTCCCGCGCCGCGCGCACCGCGCTGGCCAGCGAGCTCGGGTTGGCGGGATCGGTGACGTAGAACCCCAGCACGCTCGCCGCGTCGGCGCTCCGGTGGCGGGCGAAGAACGCCGCCTCGTCGGCGTGCAGCTGCACGATCGACAGCCAGTTCTGTCCGCCGGCGCGATCGCGGGAGAAGGTGTCGTTCACCTCCAGGATGCGGGCCAGGTTCTCCGCCCGCTCGACATAGCGGGCGAGCCAGAACAGCGCCTCGGCCGAGCGGGCGAGCAGGGTGTTACTCAAGGACCCAGGTATCCTTCGAACCGCCGCCCTGCGACGAGTTGACGATCAAGGAGCCTTCGCGCAGCGCCACCCGGGTCAGGCCGCCGGGCAGCACCCAGGTCTTCGCCCCGGTCACGGCGAAGGGGCGCAGATCGACGTGCCGCGGCGCCACGGTTCCGTCGACCAGGGTGGGCGCGACCGACAGCGAGATGCAGGGCTGGCTGATGTAATTGGCCGGGTCGGCCAGCAGCCGGTCGCGGCACAGCGCCAGCTCGGCCTGGCTGGCGCGGGGCCCGATCGTGATGCCGTAGCCGCCCGCTTCGCCCACCGGCTTGACCACCAGCCGGTCGAGATGCGCGAGCGTATAGGCCAACCCCTCCTGCTCGCGGCAGAGATGGGTTTCCACGTTCGGCAGGATCGGATCCTGCCCAAGATAGTAGCGGATGATGCGCGGCATGTAGGCATAGACCGCCTTGTCGTCGGCGACCCCGGTGCCGACGGCGTTGGCGAGGCTCACGGTGCCGGCGCGGACGGCGCGCATCAGCCCGGGCACGCCGAGCGCGCTGTCGGGGCGGAACACCTCCGGGTCCAGGAAATCGTCGTTGATGCGGCGGTAGATCACGTCGACCCGGGCAAGGCCGGCGATGGTGCGCATGTACACCCGGTCGTCGCGCACCACGAGGTCGCGCCCCTCGACCAGCGGCACGCCCATCTCGCGCGCCAGGAACACGTGCTCGAAGAAGGCCGAGTTGTAGCTGCCGGGGGACAGCAGCACCACCGAGGGGTCGGCCGCCGCCGGCGGCGCGCACGCGCGCATCGCCGCCTGCAGTTGCAGCCCGTAGGTGTCGATCGACCGCACCGCCACCCCGTCCACCAGATCGGGGAAGGCGCGCAGCATCATGTGGCGGTTCTCGACCACGTAGCTGACGCCGGAGGGGGTGCGGGCGTTGTCCTCCAGCACCAGGAAGCGTCCGTCGGCGTCGCGGATGATGTCGGTGCCGCAGACATGCACATAGGTGCCGTGCGGCAGGTCGATCCCCTGCATTTCCGGGCGGAACTGCGCGTGGCCGAGGATGAGATCGGCCGGCAGCACGCCGTCCTTCAGGATGCGCTGGCCATGATACAGGTCGTCGAGCAGCAGGTTCAGCGCCGCCACCCGCTGGATCACCCCGGTCTCGATCTGCTGCCATTCCGCGGCCGAGAGCACGCGCGGGATGACGTCGAACGGCAGGATGCGGTCGATCGCGTCCTTGTCGGTATAGACGGTGAAGGTGATGCCGAGGTTGTACAGCTCGGCCTCGGCGGCGGCGGCGCGGCGGTGCAGCGCCTCGATCGACAGGGCCGCGATGCGTTCGCGCACCGGCGCGGCGGCCGGCGCGCTGGTCAGTTCGCAGAACAGGCCCGGGGCTTCATAGTCGGAGAGGATCACGGCGGGCCTCGGCAGGGACGTGGGAGGTGGCACAACGCGATGCAAGCAGCGGGCCAGACGGCCTGCGCTGCGCCTGGGGGCACGCCGCAAGGCAGGGGGCAGGCCGAGAGCCGGGGCCGGCAGCTACCCCGCGTGTCCCGGATATTCGGTTGTGCATGTCCGGGACGCGCCTTCTTTGTTGTCCGTAGCCTGCTGCCCCCTGAACTGCGAAGCCATGTCAGAGGCAGGACGTCAGAAGCGGATCGCCGGATTCTCAGGATCGATCGCGCGCAGCAGGATGTCGTCCGCGATCGGCGCATAGCGGTCCCACAACGCCCGCAGCGCGGCGACCGGCGCGGGATCCCAGTCCACCCGCAGATCGACCAGCGCCAGGTCGGGCTGCGCCATCACCCGCAGCACCGCGCTGCGCAGCGGTGCCTGGTTGCCCTCCGCGGCCACGCCTTCCTCCAGCGCCAGCATCAGCCGTTCCGCCAGCGGCAGGGCGGGGTCGGCGAACAGCACCCCCAGCATCGCCGGCGGCACCAGGGCGGAGGCGAGACCCGAGCCGATCGCGCAGCCGTTCTGTGCCGGCGCCTCGCTCATGTCCGATCCTGTGCGCGCGCCGCTGAACACCGCGGTGTTGCCGGCCGCGTCCAGCACCGCGATCTGCCGCCACTGCGCATGCGGGGTCGAGGCCACCAGCGCGTCGACCGTCGTCTGGGCATCGAGGCCGGCGGCGAGCAGCGCCATCCCGCGCGCGCCGAGGCGCGGATCGCTGCGCGGCTGGGTCACCACGGCGCCGACCCCGGCCGCGCAGTGGACGATGCGGTTGCCGATCGCTATCGCACCGCAGCACGCCACTGCGCCGATCTGGTTGGTGCGCGGACAGCGCGCGATCAGGGAAAAGGCCATTACCATTTATGTCACGGTCCATTGACGGCCTGCAATTCCGCCCTGCCGGGCGCGGCCTGGCGGTTCTGCTGCTCTCGGTGCTGGTCCTCGGCAGCGCCGGGCCGCTCGGTACCTGGGGGGTGATCGAGGCGACGGTGATCCTGCCGGCGGTGGTCGCCTCGGTGGGCTTCCTTGCCACGCCGGCCTTCGGCATCCTGGTGTCGAACTGGATCCTGGGGGAGGCGATCACGCCCGATCTGATCTTCGGCACGGGGCTGATCCTGGCCGGCGTGGGGCTGGCCGCCTGGCCGGCGGCGCGGCGATGAGGCTGCACGCGATCGAGGCCGGCACCGGCCGCCCGGTGGCGCTGCTGCACGGGCTGTTCGGCTCGGCGCGCAATTTCGGCGCGGTGCAGCGGCGGCTGGCGGCGACCCATCGGGTGATCGCGCTCGACCTGCGCAACCACGGATCGAGCCCGCACGATCCGGCGATGGACTATCCGGCGATGGCGGCGGACGTGCTGGAGACCCTGGCCGCGCGCGACGCGCGGCCGGCGGTGCTGATCGGTCATTCCATGGGCGGCAAGGTGGCGATGCAGGCCGCGCTGGCGCAGCCGGCCGCGGTCGCGGCGTTGCTGGTGGCCGACATCGCCCCGGTGGCCTATCCGCCGCATTTCGGGGCGATCGCCGCGGCGCTGGCGGCGCTGCCGCTGGAACCGGGGCTGACCCGGGCCGCGGCCGATGCGGCGCTGGCTGCGGTGGAGCCCGATCCGGCGCTGCGGGCGTTCCTGTTGCAGAATTTCATCCCCGGCGGCGGGGCGACGGCGCCGCACTGGCGGATCGGGCTGGCCGAGATTATCGCCGCGCTGGGTGTGATCGGCGGCTGGGCTGCGCCGGCCGGCGCGCGCTATTCCGGCCCCGTGCTGGTGCTGGCCGGGGCGCAGTCCGACTACATCCGCCCCGAACACCGGCCGGCCTTCCGCGCCCTGTTCCCCGCCGCGCGCTTCGCCAGCCTGCGCCACGCCGGGCACTGGCTGCATGCCGACAACCCGGAAGGGTTCCTTGCCGTGGTGCAGGCGTTCCTCCACGCACGCGCGGGCGGAGCAACCTGACCACGGAAGCCCGGCGCCAGGCCGGCATCGTCGCAGGTCCGCCCCGTTCCGGTCTGCGCGACCGCCAGGGCCATCGGGTGAAGGCGCGCGTGACAGGCTGCCGGCGACCTGAACCGATGGGTCCCCTCGATTGGCGCGACGGGAACAACCATGGCAGAGGCGACGGCGGCACGCGCCGCGCTTGCCGCAGACCGTCGTTTTCCTGAGTCATTCCAAGGGTCTGAAAGACCCTCGCCAGCGGAGAACGGGGGACGAGGCGCGATCGTCACGATCGGCGCGATGGGCTGCCAGCGCGAGGCTTGTCCGCGGGCTCGACCCGAGGATCGTCCGGAAGGCGATCGACAAGAAGGCCGCCGGCTGCAAGGACACCGGGATCAGCCGGGGCGGGACGATCGACGCCGGCCACGACCGGATCGAGACCGGGACCACCACCGTGATCCGCGACGTCGCCTGGCTGCGGCAACGCCCGGCCAGTCGCGTCGCGCGGCAGGTGCCTTCACCCAATTCCCCCGGGGGCCCAGCCCGGGGAGTGGCTATTAGATACGATATCGTAACAATAAGGCCGCGCGTCCGCCGCCCCCGCTCAGGCCGGAATCTTCGCCGAACCCAGCCCCGGGCACCCGAGCCAGACCGGCCGACGGTCCCGTCCCCCCGCAGGGGGCACGCACCCGAGCGCGACAAGGTCCGCCTGCGAAACCCCCCTCGCCCGCGCCACGGCGTAGTCGGCCGCCGCCGCCGCGGCCGTCAGGGGCCCGCCGGGCACCAGGATCACCGGCCGCCGCCGCCGCCGCGAGGCGGGCAGCAGCGCGCGATCCACCCCGAGCATCCAGCCGAGCGGGCGCAGGATCGGCCCCAGCCTGGGATCGGCCGCCAGCATCTCCGCCATCGCCGGATCGCGCAGCAGCGCTTCCAGCTGCGCCCGCCCGGCGGCGGCCTGCGGCACCAGCCGCAGCAGCCAGCGCCAGGAGCGCGGCAGCCCCGTGCGTTCCGGCGGCGGGTCCGCCAACGGGTCGTAATAGCTGTCGGTGGGAACGAATCGCGGCTCGACCGGCTTCGGGGCCCGCTTCGGCGGCGGGACCGGCGTGCCGGCAACGGCGCGGAACCGGGCGACGAGATCGTGCAGCCGCGCGAGCAGGGCGCCGGCCCGCGCGGGGCCCAGGCCCGCGTGATCGCCCGCTCCGGCGATGCGGGCGGCCAGCCAGGCGACGAGGCCGGTAAGACGGTCGAGGAGGGGGGTGAGGGCCATGGGTGTGCGAACATATATAGAACATTTGCACCGGCCGAGGCAACAGATTCGTGCGGGCTGCCGTGACGCCGCCCGGGGCGGGGCGCCCGACCTGCCCGAGCCTGGCGCCGTGCTCGCCGCCGTCAAGGACGCTGCGCGCCGCGCAAGGGCGCGGTGGCCCGCAAAGCGGCGGGCCATCCTTGACCGCGGCTGCGCGCGGCGCCCTGGGACGTTCAGGCCGGGACGAGGAAACGGCCCCCAGCCGAACCAGGAAACACCGGAGGAAGGCGCCCTCGGGTCGGGTGCCCCGTGCCAGACAGCGCGGAGCCCGTTTTCCCGGCGTCATCGCCGGCCATGCCGCGGCCGGCGGGCCAGCCGGGGCCTCCCTGGATGCGGGGCGGCCACCCCATCGTTCCGTTGGAGCCGAGGGAACCGGGGCGGTCACCCGATTGCCCTGGCGCGACCGCCATGAACGCTGGACGATGCCGGAGCAGGATGATAGGAGCGAAACGTGGCCGGATCAGCGGCGCAGCAGTGCCGCGACCCGCCCCCGCACCATCGGGTCCAGACCCGATATCGGCTGAACGGCCTGGCCTGATCCGAGCGAGGGTTTCCATGAGCAACACGACCAGCAAGATCGGCGGCAAGGTCCAGGCCAAGCTGGGACTGCCCCGGGTGCCCCGCCGCCCGCTGCGGGAGAAGATCTCCGGCCTGCGCGCCGAGGCATTGCGCATGCCGGCCAACCTCAAGGTCGAGCTGAAGGGCAAGCAGACCGTGTCGGTGGCCGACGTGCTGGTGGAGCTCAACGAGGCGAAGGCCAGGATCTGGGTAAAGGTCGCCTCGAACAACGACCGCCGCAAGTCGGTCACGGCAACCGAATCCATCCTCAAGACGGCCGAACCGAAGCTCGAGCAGCTGCGCAAGGCCGGCGGCACGCCGCCGACCGTGACGCTGGAGGTGCCGGTGGCCACCCAGCAGACGGCCGCCAATGCCGAGAAACTGCTGAAGCCGCTCGAGCTGCTGCGGAACAGGATCACGCAAAACCAGGCCACGCTGACGGCCTTCGCCCTGCCGCGGGACCGGACCTACAATGCGCTGATCGCCGAGGCCGAAGGCCTGCGCCTGCGCATCAACGAGACCATCGTGCAGGATAAGCTCGTCAAGACGTTCGGCGACGAGATTACGGCCCTGCGCGACAAGTTTGTCAACGCAACAGAACTCGCCGAGCAGGGCCAGACGGACAAGGAACGGCTGGAAAAGAAGGCCGGGGAGTTCACGCAGAAACTCGCGCCCCTGGCCGAGATCCTGAAGGCCGCCGGTCAGGATCTCGCCATCGGGCCGTCGCAAGAGCTGCGCGAGCTCGACAATCTCACCCGGCAGCTGACCGGCAGGCCGCTCGATGTCGAAGCGGCCGACGGCCTCGCCCTCAAGATCGCCGGGATGGTCGACGACGCGCTGACGAAGGATCCGAAGGTCTACGCGAAACAGCTGATCGACGACGCGGCCGCGGCGAAAAACCGGGACGAGGAGCGACGATATTTCTCCGACCGGGTCACTCCCAAGCTGACCCAGCTGGTCGCGCTGGCGCAAGCGGTGGGGGGCGACGCCAGCGAGCTGGAACGCGCCTATCGGGACACCCTGGCGATCATCGGGGTGCCCGACCAGGCGGGCAAGATCCCCGACACCAAGAAGCTCGGCACCGATCTGTTCCACCTGATCGTGGAGGCGATCGAGGAGCAGGACAAGGCGCTCGACAACATGCGCCAGACGGTCGAGCAGCTCGGCAACGATGTCGTCAAGAAGGTCGAGACGGTCCGCAAGCTGATGGGCAAGCTGGAGGTGCTTGCGGTCGACTGGAAGCAGATCGACGGGGTGATGGCCTCGTTCAAGCAGCAGGTGGAGGGAACCGGCAAGCCGACCGTGGAGACCGTCTCGGCGCTGAGCGCGGCCAAGGTGATCGGCGAGCAGCTGCTGGCACGCGTCCAGAAGCTGGCCGAGAAGGGCAAGGCCTACGCCGATTTCGCGGCAACGTCGTCCACCCTCACCTCCGAGCTGAAGAACAACAAGGTGGCCGGCGAGACGTCGCCGCTCGGCACCTATTTTCCCGACGAGCGGGGGAAGCTCAGCGCGGAACTGAAGCGGATCCTCAAGGACCAGGCGACCCAGCCGGGAGCGAAATCGGTCGCGGACCTCGCCGCGCTCAAGACCCTGTACGACGCCAAGCTGAAGGACGCCAACGAACTCGGCGACGTCGCCAAGAAGGCGAAGGAGCTGCTGGCGGCGAAAACGAAGATCTACGAAAAGATCGCCGGCAACTGGCTGAGCCGCGCGCTGGATGTGAAGATGCTTCGAGCCTAACAAGGCGAGCCGGGGCGATGGACGCGCTGAAGCAGGTGCTGGGCCAGACACCCGCCTCGAAGGACGCCATCCTCGCCGCGCAGAAAGTGCTGGATGAGGCGGTGACGCTCCAAGACCACCGCCGACGAGCTCATCAAAAGCCACGTCGAGGCGGAGGTGGATGAGAACGAGGCGAAGGAAAAGAAGAAGCAGGTGCAGGAGGACCTCGCGGTCCGCTACCGGGAAGCCAAGGCGGGGTACATGGACGCCAAGGCGGCCGTCGAGCAGGTGAACGGCGACACGCTGGCGCTGGAGGCGATCGACACCATCCTCGAGCAGGCGAAGACGCAGATGAAGGCCGGCGACAAGGGCGGCGCGGAGCGGTCGTTCGAGCGGGTCATGCAGCGCGTGGATCTGCTGCTCGCGCATCCCGAGGGCGAGGCGAACCGCAGCCGCAAGCTGCTGCCCAACCTGTTCAAGGAATGGCAGTCGGTGCTCAGCACCACCGGGGGCTATCTGCAGACCACGATCGACACGATCAAATCCTACCAGCCGCCGGACACCACCCAGGACATCAACAAGGCGAAGGCCGGCCTTGCCCGGCTCGGCGCCCAGCTCCGCCAGTACAAGGCGGCGTTCATCGAGCACGACGTCAAGACGCTCGCGACCGCGCTCGGCCAGCTCGCCTCCGACGACCTGCCCGACGCCGGGCGGCGCAAGGCGCGGGAGCGGGCGCTCGCCATCATCAACGACCAGAGCAGCGACCTCCAGCAGCATCCGTTGACCACCCTGCTGGCGAGCTGCCCGCTGCCGGGGGCGAGCAGCATCGGCGGGCGCCTGCTGACCGGGCTGGCGCGCCTGCAGTTCACGGTCATCACCTCGGTGCGCTGAGCCGCCCCGTCCGCCGACGCGGATCTTCCGTCCCACGCCGCCAGGAAGCCAGAAATGAGCCAGACCACCCTCAAGCCGGAAGCGGTCAAGTGGATCGATGGCGCGATCGGCGGGGTCGACATGATCGACGCCGCGGTCGCCCTGCTGCACCGCAAGGAGCTGCTGCTGGACGCCGCCCGCACCCGGATCGAGCGAGGTGTCGGCACCATTTCGGTCGGCGAGGATTTTGTCGTCGAGATGAAAACCAGCGGGGTGGAGGACTTCATCCGCCAGAAGCTCGACCGCAAGCTGCTGATGGCCTCGATCGGCGAGGATGCCGATCCGAACGAGGATTTCGACACCGGCCACGACCTGCCGAAGATGAAGGGCATGAGCGGCGACGACTTCAAGCGGCTGATCGACGCGCAGGCGCTGATCGCCACCGAGGTCGAAAATCTGCGCAAGGCGTTCGATCAGGCGACCCGCAAGCCGCTGTTCACCGATCGCGAGATCAGTGACGCGGTCTGGGAACCCCTGAAGCGCCGCAAGCTGATCCCCGAGAACGCCATCCCCGACCGCTACAGCGAAGTCTCGCGCACGTTCGAGGGCGCCTCGGGCGCCTACCAGGAGCGTCTGGCCGCCTACACCGACGGGCTGGGCAAGTTCGACAAGCTGTGCCAGTCGCTCGGTGTCGCCAAGGATATCATCGAAGCCGCCGCGACGGTTGCGACCTCGACCATCGCGGACCTGACGACCGCAGGGGTGTCCGACTTCGATCCGATGAAAGCCAGGGATTGCATCACCCTCATCCAGGTTACGCTCTCCGGCGGCATCGACACGACCACCGAGATCCTGGGCATCGTGGACGACGACGAGATGTCGTTCAAGATGAAGATCGCCAAGAGCGCGGTCGCGATCTGCAAGCAGGCCGGGAACATGGCGTCCGCCTCGGCCGGCGTCGCGTTCGGCGACAGCGACTATGACCTGAGCGTCGGCGTGATCATCAAGGACTCGATCACCATGGCGGTGCTGTCGGGATCGGCGGCGGTGAAGCTCGCGGACGGCGACTATGAAGGAATGCTCGCCGACATCGCCGACATCGTGGCGGCGGCAACGGATTGCGCGACGAACCAGGGCTATCTGGCCACGGCCTCCAAGACCGAGCGTGACATCAACGCCGACCAGAATGCGGTCGGCACGGTGACCACCGGGGACATCGGACGGTTCATCGCCGACGGCATCAAGGCGGGAGGGGCCGGCGGCAAGGTCTTCATCAACGCGATCAAGAAGGGCAAGCTCAGCCCCGAAGAGGTGGCCGAGTTCCTCGGCAAGGCGTTGCAACTCGCCGTGGATGCAGGCTCGTCGTGGTATGCCGAGCAGCAGCAGGTCAAGAAGTTGACGGAGGCCAACGACAAGGACACCGCGAACACCAAGAGCGACGACGAGGACAAGCGGGACGAAGGTGAAGACCGCAGGGACTACAAGGACACGGAGCTGAACGAAATCCAGGAGATCGGCGACCGGCAGCAGGCAGGGTCGAACGCGGAGGGCTTCGCCGCCATCGGCGACATCGTCAAGCAGATCCAGTCGAAGCAGGGCGACGAGCTGGAAAAGCTGCTGCAGGAGAACCCGCAGTTCAGGGCCCTGGCGAAGACGATCAAGACGCAGCAGGCCGCGGTGATCGCGGACGCCAACAAGAACCTCGAGGCGCAGGTCGCGCAGGAGGCGAAGGCGTTCCGCGACCTGCTCCAGCGCGGCGAAACCGGCGACATGGAAGGCGAGATCCGCAGCATCGAGTCGATGATCCTGATCATCAAGCGCGACCAGATGCTGTGGGATCTGGCGGAGAAGCTGATCTCGATGCCGGCGCAGGTCGTCGCCGCGTTCCTGCCGCAGGCCGGGATCGCGGTGTCCGGCATCCAGTTGATCAAGAGCCTCAAGCTGGCGGCGGAGCATGCGATGGCGCTGGTCGAATGGCGCCAGAACGTCGCCGACGCGCGCGCGGCAATGAGCGTGCAGGCCGAGGCCATGATCAACCGCTCCGGCCTCGAGGCCAAGCACACGATGGAGCATTCGCTGCAGGCGCTGAACTCGGCCGTCCTGATCGTCGGCGGCGCCCTGGCCTGCGCCGGCCCGTTCGCCCCGGCCGGACACATCACCACCAGCACCTACAAGGCGGTCGTCACGGTCGGGCAAACTCTGTACAAGTATTACGAGAAGCGCGAGCTCCGGAAGAACTGGAAGATCTACCTCAAGGCGCTCGACAATCCCGACGACCGCAAGACCATCCGCAAGGCGATCCGCGGCAACCCGACCCTGGCGAAATACGTCATCGCCTACGGCGCCGAGGAAGAAAACAACCCGGTCGCCCGCAACGTCATGCGCAAATGCGGCCTGAGCGCCGAGGTGCTCGACAGCAAGGGCACCAATGTCCAGAAGGTGGAGGCCTATCTGGAGGCGCTGTTCCCGGAGGACCCGGTGCTGCTGGTGGCGGTCAGCCGGCCGAAGGCATGGTGGCCGGGCCAGCTCGAGCTCACCAGCGCCTCGGTGGCGGCGTTCGCCGGCGCGGCGGAGAACCTGGCCAAAGGCCAGAAGCTGAAGCCGGGGTCGTGCAAGGACGTGATCATCCTGCTGACCCAACTCGAAACGCTCGACGTCACCTATCGGGATGCCTTCACCAAGTGGCGGAAGGCCGGCCAGGAGCTTGGCCAGGCCGACGATCCGAACGACCCGACCCGCGTCAAGAAGCTGCAGGACGCCCTGCACAGCCTGCAGACCCTGGTGGGGAAGCGCGAGGCGGCGGCGCAGCGCCTGGTCGATGCGCTGAAGGGGGCAGCCCCGGTCGGCACCGACGGCAAGCCGCACACGGAGATGCTGGGCGTGCTCAAGCTGCTGCTGCCGAACACGGCGCGGCTGGTCGCCAACTACAAACGCGAGGGCGAAGCGCTGGGCGCCCAGGACGGCGCCTACGACATGAACCCCGACAACTGGGAGAGCGGGCAAGCCGAAGACGGAGCAGACCTGATCAGGGCGGCCGGCCGACGCTCATCCGCAGGCGTTCAGGCCGGCAGCGCCGCATCCAGGGCGTCGAGCGCCGCGAGCGCGTCGCCGACAAAGCTCACCTGCGCCACGCCGACATCGGGCAGCGCCGTGACCCAGTCATCGGTCAGCAGATAGACGCGCTTCTTGCCGACCGCGTCACGCAGCTCCTTCACCGCCTGGGTCCGCGCCTCGCCCTGGAGCGTGACGATCCGATCGAGCATCGGCGACAGGTCATCTTCCAGGAAGCCGGTGATCTCGTCGAGCGCCGTGAGCTTGCCGGCGATCTCGTCGACCTCGTCGGGATCGAGCTCGTCGTCGGCCTCCAGGGCGGCGCGCAGGGCATCCTTGACCGCCGCGATCTCGCTCGGGACCCTGGCGCTCACCTTGCGCCAGGCCAGCCCCAGCAGCGCCGCCGTCCGCAGCGACAGACCGCCCCCCTTGGGGCCCGCGGCCTGGGCCCGGGCGGCGGACATCAGCCGCGCCAGCGCCGTGGCCAGCTCATCGGCGATCTGCGCGGCGGCCGCCAGATCGCCGGCGGCGATCGCCGCGAACCCGGCATCGAGCCGCGGATCGAGGGCCGCGAATTCGGGTAGTTCGATATGGTCGTTGATCTGCACGCCGGCTTCGTTCAGCCGGCCGGCCAGCTCATCGGCGTCGAAGCCCGGCGCTTCCGGCTCCGCCTTCTCGGTTTCGACCGGCGACGTTTCCGGCGGGGCCTTGGCGAGAAGGCTGGCCAGGTCGAGGCCGAGCACCCGCTGCACCCACTGCGTCTTCGGATCAGCCAGATCAAGCGCGGCGGACATCGCGAGAGCCCTTTACAATCGAGCGGATGAATGCGCGTACGGCCAGGATCTCGCGGTCGCTATACCTTTCTGTCTGCCAACAGTCCAGCATTCCGGCAGCCGGCCGCGGCGGCGCGCCGTCGCCGCGCGCGCCGGGCCGGGGAGTGATCGCGCCCCCTACGGGCGCGTCGCCCGCGCGCGGTCGCGCAGCTCGAATTTCTGGATCTTGCCGGTCGAGGTCTTCGGCAGCGGCCCGAAGGTGACGTGGCGCGGGCATTTGTAGTGCGCGAGCTGCGCGCGGCACCAGGCGATGATGTCCTCGGCCTGCACCGCGCCGGCATCGGGTTTCAGGGTCACGAAGGCGTGCGGCGTTTCGCCCCATTTTTCGTCCGGCTGCGCCACCACCGCGGCTTCCATCACCTCGGGATGTTTGTAGAGCGCTTCCTCGACCTCCAGCGAACTGATGTTCTCGCCGCCGGAGATGATGATGTCCTTCGCCCGGTCCTTGATCTCGATGTAGTTGTCCGGGTGCAACACCGCGAGGTCGCCGGTGTGGAACATCCCCCCCGCGAATGCCGCCTGCGTGGCCTGCGGGTTCTTCAGGTAGCCCATCATGATGGTATTGGAGCGCAACATCAGCTCCCCCATCGTTGTCCCGTCGGCCGGCACCGGTTCCATCGTGTCGGGGTCGCGGACGGAGGCTTCCTCCAGCAGCGGGTGGCCCACGCCCTGGCGGGCCATGAAGGCGGCCTTCTGGTCCGGGTCCATGCGGTCCAGTTCCGGCTGCCACTGGCAGATGGCGGACGGGCCGTAGCTCTCGGTCAGGCCATAGAGATGCGTGACCGCGAAGCCCATCGCCTCCATCCGCGCGATCACCGAGGACGGCGGCGCGGCGCCGCCGGTGGCGATCTGCACCGTCTGCGGGAAACTGCGGCGCGCGGTTTCGGGCGCGTGGATCAGCAAGGTCAGCACCACCGGCGCGCCGCACATGTGGGTGACGCCTTCGTCGGCGATGGCGGCGAAGATCGGTGCGGGATCGACCCGGCGCAGGCACACATGGGTGCCGCCGGCCAGCGTGACCGCCCAGGTGTAGGTCCAGCCGTCGCAATGGAACATCGGCAACGTCCAGAGATAGACGCTGCGCGGGTTGAGGCCGAAGGCGAGCGCATTGGCCGCCGCATTCAGATAGGCGCCGCGATGGTGCAACACGACGCCCTTCGGGTTGCCGGTCGTGCCGGAGGTGTAGTTGAGGGTGATCGCCTGCCACTCATCGTCCGGCAGCAGCAGCGGATGGGCGGGATCGCCGCCGGCCAGGAACGTTTCGTAGTCGGTGGCGCCCACCGGCGCGCCGCCCGGACCGGCCGGATCGTCGATGTCGATGACCAGCGGCTTGCGGTCCAGCCCTTCCAGCGCGCGGGTGATCGTGGCGGAGAACTCCCGGTCCACCAGCAGCACCTTCGCTTCCCCATGGGCCAGGATGAAGCCGATCGCGGCGGGATCGAGCCGCGTGTTGATCGGGCACAGCACGGCGCCGAGGCCGGGGACGGCGTAGTGCGCCTCCAGCATCTCCGGGATGTTGGGCGCCAGGATCGCCACCGTGTCAGCCTTGCCCACCCCGGCGCGGGCGAGCGCGGAGGCCAACCGGCGGGCGCGGTCCAGGACCTGCGCGTAGGTGAAGCGCCGCGCCGCGTGCACGACCGCGATCCGGTGGGGGGAGACGAGCGCGGCGCGCAGCAGGAAGGAGACCGGCGACAGCGGCACGTGGTTCGCCTTCGTGCGGTCGAGATCCCGGTCATAGATCGACATCGGACGCTTCCTTGCTGTTGCTTGCCTCTTCCCCTAGCGTACCCGCCCCCGGCGGGACAGCAAAGCGCCGGCACGGCAGGAGAACGGGATGGACTTGCAGCTTCGCGGCAAGACGGCGCTGGTGACCGGCGCGTCGATGGGCATCGGCCGGGCGATCGCCAGGGGCCTGGCGGCGGAGGGGGTGCGGCTGGCCGTGCTGGCCCGCCGGTCGGAGCTGCTGGAAACCCTGGCCGAGGAGATCACCGCCGCCGGCGGGCCGCGCCCGGCGCTGATCGTGCAGGACATCCTGGCCGAGGACGCCGCCGCCCGCATCCGCGACGCGGCGCTGGCCGCGCTGGGCCAGGTGGACATCCTGGTCAACAACGCCGGCGGCTCGCGCCCGCTGCCGATCGATGCGCCGGAGGAACGCTGGACCGAGGCGCTGACCCTCAATTTCACCCGCCAGCGCCAGATCACCCACGCGCTGTTGCCGCAGATGATCGCGGGGAAATGGGGCCGGATCATCAACATCACCGGCAAGTCCGAGCCCGAGGGGCTGAATGCCGCCTTCGCCGCCAAGGCCGCGGTGCATGCCTGGGCCAAGGGCCTGTCGCGCGAAGTGGGCCAGCACGGGATCACGGTGAATTCCATCCCGCCCGGGCGGATCATGAGCGAACAGATCCGCCGCAACTATCCCGAGGACTACCGCAAACACTTCGCCGAGACGGAAATCCCGGTGCGCTTCTGGGGTGAGCCCGAGGATCTGGCGGTGATGGCGGTGTTCCTCGCCTCGCCGCTGGCCCGCTACGTCACCGGGACGGTGATCCCGGTCGACGGCGGCCTGCGCCGCTACCAGTTCTGAACAACGCTCCCCCTCCCCGTGCGGGAGGGGGCCGGGGGGAGGGGTCGAAGAATGTCCGTGCCGCATGATCGCCAGATGGTCCTGGTCGGCTTCCTGCAGGCGCAGAACTGCACCACCCTCGCCAGTTCCTGGCGCCACCCGGAGTCCCGCACCGACTTCCTGACCGCGGATTACTTCCAGACCATCGGCAGGATCCTGGAAGCCGGCAAGTTCCAGCTTGCCTTCTTCGACGACCGGCTGGCGATGCCGGACATGATGGGCGGCGATCACGCGCACACGGTGGCGAACGGCATCCGCTGCGTGAAGCTCGATCCGGTCACCGTGCTGATGGCGCTGGGCGCGGCGACGGAACGGCTCGGCCTCGGCGCGACCTATTCCACCACCTACTACGAACCGTTCCATGTGGCGCGGGTGTTCGCCACCGCGGATCTGATGACCGGCGGACGGGCGGCGTGGAATATCGTCACGTCCGTGAACGATGGCGAGGCCGCGAACATGGGCCTCGATCACCACATGGAGCACGACCTGCGCTACGACCGCGCCGACGAGTTCATGGAAGTCGTGCTCGGCCACTGGGATTCGTGGGAAGACGATGCGCTGGTGGTGGACAAGGAATCGGGCCTGTTCGCGCATCCCGAGAAGGTGCACCGGCTGGACCACGCGGGAAAATTCTTCCGCTCGCGCGGGCCGTTCACCGTGCCGCGCTCGGCGCAGGGGCATCCGGTGCTGATCCAGGCCGGCTCCTCGGGCCGGGGCAAGCGGTTCTCGGCGCGCTGGGCGGAGACGGTGTTCGTGGCCTATTCCGATCTGGCCTCGGCCAAGCGCGAATACGCCGCAACCAAGGCCGAGATCGCCCGCCACGGGCGCGATCCGGATCAGGTCACGCTCAACACCATCGCCTACCCGGTCTGCGCCGCGACCCGCGCCGAGGCGGAGGACAAGATGGCGGTGATCGAACACGGCTATCGCGAGGTGGACGGGCTGTCGCTGCTGTCGGAAGCGCTCAATTTCGACTTCGCCAGCAAGGGGCTCGATGAGCCCTTCACCGCCGAGGAACTGGCCTCGATGTCCGGCATGCAGGCGATGCGCGAGCGGGTGACCAGCCGCAAGGCCGATCCCACCCCGCGCGACTTCCTGGAGATCACCCGCCGCGGCCGTCCGCACGACGCGATCGTGGGCGGGCCGAAGGAGGTGGCGGACCGGCTGGAACAATGGTTCGTGGAACGCGCCTGCGACGGCTATCGTGGTGGGCGGCACCCACACGCCGGGGACGTTCGAGGATTTCGTGCGCTTCGTGGTGCCGGAGCTGCAGCGGCGCTTGGTGTTCCAGCGGGAGTACCGGGGGGCGACGTTGCGGGAGAATCTGGGGCTGAGCGCGGCCGGAACGCGGGTGGTGGAAGGCGCCGAAATAGGCGCGTTCGCCGGGCCGATCCCGTGCTGGCCGGTCACCAGCGTGCGAGACCACCCGGCGCCTGGACGATTTCTGATGGAACAATTGCTGTCGCTTCCAATCTCTGGTAAAGTCATCCCATGACGACCGTCGAGAAGTTCAGTGTCGTGCTGCCCCCGGATCTCGCGGCGGACGTACGCGCGGCTGTCGCGGGCGGCGACTACGGGAGCGTCAGCGACGTCGTGCGGGAGGCGCTCAGCGACTGGCGTGTGCGCCGCAGGATCGAGACCCTGGAGACCGAGGAACTGCGTCGTCTGGTGCGAGAGGGTATCGAGAGCGGCCCGGGCCTCGACGCCGATGCCGTGTTTGCCCGGCTGCGCGCCCGTTTCGGCCAGAACCCGGCCGCGTGAGCGAACCCCGCCGGCTTGTTCTCTCGCCGCGCGCCGTCGCTGATCTTCAGGAAATTGCGGACTACATTGCGCGCGACAACCCGGTCCGGGCTCTGTCGTTCGTCGCTGAGCTCGAAGCGGCGTGCCGTAGGATCGCAGCGACCCCGGGCCTCTATCCTGCCCGTGCCGATCTTGCCTCCGGGCTGCGCATGGCGGTTCATGGCCGCTATCTCGTGCTGTATCGCGAACTGCCGGAGGCGGGTTCTGTCCGCGTCGAACGGGTCTTGCATAGCGCACGCAACATCCCGCGGCTGATATAGCGCCCGCCTGCCGGCCGCCCCCCTCAATACGTCGGATAGCTCCGCGGATACGTGACCTGCCCCGCCGGCCCCGGCGGCGACGGCGGTCCCTTCTTGCCGCACCCGGCCAGCGCCAGCATCACGACCAGCCCGGCCAGCAGTAATGCGCCCCTCATGCCAGCACCTCGATCCACCGCGCCGCCGCCGCCGCCACATTGGCCGGCGCGGTGCCGCCGTAGCTGGTGCGCGAGGCAACCGAGGCCTCCACGCTCAGCACCGCGAACACGTCCGCGGTGATCCCCGGTTCCACCCCCTGCATCTCCGCCAGCGACAGCTCGGCCAACGCCACCCCCTTCGCCTCGGCCAGCGCAACGAGCCGCCCGGTCACATGATGCGCGTCGCGGAACGGCAGCCGCCGCACGCGGACCAGCCAGTCCGCCAGATCGGTCGCGGTGGCGAAGCCGGACCCCGCCAGCGCCCGCATCCGCGCCGTGTCCGCCGTCAGGTCGCGCACCATCCCCGCCGTCGCGGCCAGCACCAGGGTCCAGGCGGCGGCGGCGTCGAACACGCCTTCCTTGTCCTCCTGCATGTCCTTCGCATAGGCCAGCGGCAGGCCCTTCATCACGGTCAGCAGCCCCACCAGCGCCCCGGTGATCCGCCCGGTCTTCGCCCGCACCAGCTCGGCGGCGTCCGGGTTGCGCTTCTGCGGCATGATGGAGCTGCCGGTGGTGAACGCATCCGACAGGCGGATGAAGCGATACGGCGCGCTGCACCAGATCACCACCTCCTCGGCGAAGCGCGAGAGGTGCATCGCGGAAATCGCCGCCGCGGCCAGGAACTCGAGCGCGAAATCGCGGTCCGACACCGCATCCAGCGAATTGCCGGCGGGCCGGTCGAAACCCAGGGCCGCGGCGGTCATCGCCCGGTCGATCGGGAAGGACGTGCCGGCCAGCGCCGCGGCACCCAGCGGGCATTCGTTCAGCCGCCGGCGGCAGTCCGCCAGCCGGCCGCGGTCGCGCGCCAGCATCTCCACATAGGCGAGCAGATGGTGGCCGAAGGTCACCGGCTGGGCGGTCTGCAGATGGGTGAAGCCGGGCATCGGGTCGGCGGCGTGCTCGGTTGCGCGATCCGCCAGCGCGCGCATCAGGTCGGCGATCTGCGCGTCGATCCCGTCGATCGCGTCGCGCACCCACAGGCGGAAATCGGTCGCCACCTGGTCGTTGCGGCTGCGCGCGGTGTGCAGACGCTTGCCGGCCTCGCCGATGCGCTCGGCCAGGCGGGCCTCGATGTTCATGTGGATGTCTTCCAGCGCGTCCTCGAACGGGAAGCGTCCGGCTTGGATCTCGGCGGCGATCGCCTCCAGCCCGGCATCGATCGCCGCGCGATCGTCGGCGCCGATGATGCCGGTCTTCGCCAGCATCGCCGCGTGCGCGCGTGATCCGGCAATATCCTGCCGCCAGAGCTTGCGATCGAAGCCGATCGAGGCATTGATCTCGCGCATCACCGCGGCCGGGCCGCCGGCGAAGCGCCCGCCCCATTGCGGATTGGCGTCGGGCGCGCGGCCCGGGCGGTCCTGCGTTTCGTTCACCGGAGGCTTTCCATCATGCAGACACTGACCCGAAGGGGGGTCCTGGCGGCCGGGACCCTAGCCGCCGTCCTGGCCCCGCGCAAACCGCGCGCCGCCGAGCCGGCGGGCCTGCCCGGGCTGCATGTTCTCGCGCCTCCGAAGAAGCTGCCGGAGATCGGCTTCCGCGACGCCGCCGGCCATCCCCATACGCTCGCCGAGTACCGCGGCCGGGGTGTGGTGCTGAATCTGTGGGCCACCTGGTGCGCGCCCTGCGTGGCGGAGCTGCCCTCGCTCGACGCGCTGGCGCGCCAGCTTCGCGGCAGCCGCATCACCGTGCTCGCGGTGTCGTCGGACCTCGGCGGCGCGCCCGCGGTGCAGCGCTTCTACGCCAGCCACCACATCGACGCCCTGCCGGTCCTGCTCGATCCCGAAGGCGCCGTGCTGCACGCGATGGGGGCCGTCGGCCTGCCCACCACCTACCTCGTCACGCCCCAGGGGACGGAAGCCGGCTGGATCGAGGGCGCCCAGGACTGGGCCGCCCCGGCGAGCCTCGCCCGGGTGACGGCGCTGATCGGAGGGTAGGCAAGGGGGGGCGCCGAGGCGGTCGATCGTTCCCGGGATCGGGTGTTCTTCCTGCTCCTCGGAGCGATCCGGCCGCGCTGCGCGCGCGGGGACGGATCCCCGCCGCAGTCTGGCGGCGTGACGGATCCTTGCCGATCGTTTAACGGACGTGTGCGGCCCGTTCCTGGTGACATGGCTGGACACGTCATCGTATCGCCCGCGGCGGGCGGACTGCGCGCCCGGGCCGGTGCCGGACCCGCCTCCGGGCGGGGCGGTCAATGCCGGATCGCACCGGCCGGCGGCGCCGCTGGACGCGACCGGCGCGCGCCCGCAGGATCGGCCCCCTGGGACGGCATCTTACGGGAGCGAGGCATGACCCTTCGGATCGGCATCGCCGGCATCACCGGCCGGATGGGCGCGTTGCTGGCGGAGGAGGTGCCGGCCGCCGGCGCCGTGCTCGTCGGCGGCATCGGCCGCGCCGGGTCGGACCGGGCCGCGCCCGCGGGGGCGGTGCTGCACGCCGACCTCGCCGCGCTCGCCGGCGCCTGCGACGTGGTGATCGACTTCACCCAGGCGGCGACGGCGCAGGCGCATGCGGCCGTGCTGGCCGCGGCGGGCACCGGCTGGGTGCTCGGCACCTCGGGGCTTTCGGCGGCGGACGAGGCGGCGGTGGCGGCGGCGGCGCGCGCCATCCCCGTGGTCTACGCGGCGAATTTCTCCGCCGGCGTGAACCTTGTGCTGGCGCTGGCGGAACGGATGGCCGCCGCGCTGCCGGCGGACGGTTACGACGCCGAGATCATGGAGATGCACCACCGCCAGAAGGTCGATGCGCCCTCGGGCACCGCGATCGGCATCGGCCGGGCGGTCGCCAAGGGGCGGGGGGTGGCGCTGGAGGCGGTGATGGAAAGCGGCCGGCATGGCCACACCGGGCCGCGCACGCCGGGGGCGATCGGCTTCGCCGCGCTGCGCGGCGGGCAGATCGTCGGCGAGCACACGCTGATCTTCGCCGGCGCCACCGAGCAGATCGCGCTCACCCACCGTGCCTTCGATCGCCGCAGCTTCGCCACCGGCGCGGTGCGCGCGGCGCTGTGGCTCGCCGGCCGGCCCGCCGGGCTCTGTTCCATGATGGACGTGCTTGGGATGGGGGCGGCCTCGGGCAGCGCGGGATGATGTCGGCACCGGCGAAGAACGCGCCGCCCCTGATTGACCGGACGGACGGTGCGGGCTAGGCGCTTCATGCGCCGTCGCCTGCGGGCGGGGGGCGCGAAAACGAAGAAACAGGAGAATCTGCCATGGCATGGAAACGTCCCGTGATCCGCGAAATCTGCATCGGCATGGAAATCAACGCCTATCTGCCGGGCGAGCTCTGATCGCCGCCTGACGTCCTTGCCCGCGCGTGCGGGCGGGTGACCCCGGGCCGCGGACGGTGGTGCGCGGCCCGGCGGTCGGGTGGCGCCGTCGAGCGGTCGGCGCGCACCGGCGGTTGACCGGTGCTTCGCCCGCCCTGCGCCAACAACTTCTCGCGAGCGTGGCGCTGCAATCAAAACGATCCGCGGCATCGTGTTCCGCTCGGCGAGTGATCGGAGCCTGGCGGAGATCCGGATCGGCTGGTGCCGTCGCCGCGTTGCGCGGCACCGAGCGGCTGTGCGCGCCCTGCCGGTCCTGCCCGCGCCAGGAGATGGATTTCGGCGGCTGCCGCCGCCAGGCGCCGGCGATCGGCGGCGACCGATCCGGCCGGGTGACCCCATTGCCAGGAGTGTCGGTGCCGGGTTAGGAACGGGTTGTTCCCGATTCAATGGGCGATGACTCGCGCTGCGCATCGGGCAGTGAAGATCGCGTCGCGCGCTTCCCTGCGCGCACAAAACGGACGCGGCAACGGCAGGAGGATGAACGTGAGTAGGATTGGTTCAGGTTGGCGAAATTTTTTGACCCGTCGGTCGCTTTTCGCGACGGCGGCGGTCGGTGCGCTGCTCGCGGTAGCGCCGATGACGGCGATGGCGGGCGACGGCCCGACCTCGCAGGAGATCATGAAGGCCTCGGCCGCCGGCAACGGCGTCGACTGGGTCCTGCCGGCGGGTAACTACTCCGGCAACCGGGTGGTGAACGAAGACCAGATCACCGCCGCCAACGCCGGGAAGTTGCAGCCGGCGTGGAAGTTCACCATTCCGGACAATTCGCCGATCGAGGTTTCGCCGATCGTGTGGGGGGGGATGGTCTACATCACCTCGGCGCATGACGACGTCTATGCGCTCGACGCGAAGACCGGCAAGCTGGAGTGGACCTACAGCCAGCATCCGACCCAGGTCGTCGGCTTCCCGCGTAACCGCGGCGTCGCCGTGCTGGACGGGAAGGTGTTCATCGCCACGATCGCCGGCCATCTGATTGCGCTCGACGCCAAGACCGGCAAGGTGGTCTGGGACAAGCTGACGGTCCACGACCCGAAGAACAGCTTCTACACGATGCAGCCGGTCCCCTATCGGAACCAGCTGCTGCTGGGCGTGTCCAACGGCGACTGGGGCGGCATCGGCAACATCAGCGCCTTCAGCCCGAAGGACGGCAAGCGGCTGTGGCAGTGGGACAGCATCCCGCATCCCGGCCAGCCCGGCAACGACACCTGGAGCGGCAATTCCTGGAAGCGCGGCGGCGGCGCGATCTGGAGCGGGATCGCGATCGATCCCAAGACCAACACCCTCTACGCCGACCTCGGCAACCCGCAGCCGGACTTCCTGGGCACGGTGCGCAAGGGCAGCAATCTCTACACCAACTCCATGGTGGCGCTCGACCTGTCGGGCAAGAAGCCGCGGCTGGAGTGGTACCACCAGTTCATTCCGCATGACACGCACGACTGGGATCCGGCGATGCCGCCGGTGCTGTTCACCGGCAAGGTGGACGGCAAGGAGCGCGCGCTGGTCGCCGCCGGCGACAAGGCGGGCAACTTTCTGATCCTGGATGCCAAGAACGGCAAGCTGGTGCACCACACCGTGGTCAGCTTCCAGTACGGCACCCACGTGGCGCCCAGCCTGAAGGGCAACGTGGCCTGCCCGAACACCAACGGCGGTGTCGAGTTCAACGGCGGCGCCTTCGACCCGGTGACCAACACCTTCTTCGTGCCGAGCATCAACCAGTGCGGCGCGTGGAAAGGCTACACCAAGGCGGTCTACATCGCCGGTCAGTTCTACCTGGGCGGCGGCTTCCCGAAACTGATCGGGCCGAACTGGGGCTGGCTCAACGCCATTGACGTCAACACCGGCGTGTTCAGCTGGCGCCACTACTTCCCGCTGCCGGCCAACGGCGGGGCGCTGGTCATGACCGACGGCAAGAGCAGCGTGGTGTTCACCGGCGAACTCAGCGGCGACTTCGATGCGTTCGACACCAAGACCGGCCAGCGTCTGTGGCACTACGACACCGGCGCCAGCATCATCGCGCCGCCCGCGACCTACATGATCGACGGGCAGCGCTATCTGACGGTCGCCTCCGGCGGGCCGGGCTGGCTCAAGGTGCCGGAACTGAAGAAGTCGTCCACTCCGGCGACCTTCACCGCCTTCGTCGTCAAGTCCGAAGGCAAGAGCAACTGACCGTGTCCGTTTCAGGACAAGTGACGACCGGGCTGCGCGCCGTATTTGGCGCAGCCCGGCTCGTGCTGGCCGGCCTGTGCCTGGGTTTTCTGGCACAGCCGGCCAGGGCGGCCTCACAGCCGTCCAACCCGCATGTCGAAGCGGTGGCCGCGCGGGCCGATATCCGCGCGGCGATCGCCGAGATCACCAAGGCTTCGCGGATCATCGCGACTGACCCCGACCTCTACCGGAAGGCGGCGCAACGAGCGATCGCCGACCTCGGCGGGGGCACCGAGAAGGAAGCCGGCGCGATCGGCCATCTCGACTGGCTGTTGCACCAGGCCGGCACGTACCGCTGGACCGCCGCCGTGCAGGGCACCTTCGCGAACGTGACCATCGCGGTCGGCCACTTGCAGAAAGCGATGATCGAGCACGGGTTCGACGACTACGACGTCGATATCACCATGGCGCTCGACAATCTCGAGGTCGCGCTCGGCCGCCCCACCAACGGGACCGTGCTGGGCGGGCTGGAAGGCGCGCTCGCGACCACCGAACTCGGCGTGCCCGCGGGCGCCGCGATCGTGCCCGGCTGTCAGGCGCCGACCCGCGCCCCGGCCTACGGGGTGGCCGACGGCTACCTGCTCTATGTCGCGTTGCCCGTGGATCACGGCACCGTTGACCTGCCCGGGGATTTCGGCACGCGCAAGATCACGCTCGAGCACGGGTTCGTCGTCGTGCACACCGCGGCGGCGGCCATGGCCGGGCGGATCTGCGGCCATGGGGACCACGCGGCGCTGCAACCGCCGCCGATCCAGTTGGCGCTGCTCGCGACCACGGCAACGCCCGATCCGCCCGTGGTCGGCGCGGCCAGGGCGGCGCGTCCGCCGAGGCTCTATACCGAGGAGCAGGCCGAGGCCGGCAAGGCCGTGTTCGTTGCGAATTGCGTCACCTGTCACGGCAAGCACATGGAAGGCGGTTCGGCCCCGCCGAACGCCGGGCGGACCTTCCTCAGCAAGGCGGGAGTGCTCGGCTGGTCGGTCAGCGACATGCGCCTGCTCGTCCTCAGCAGCATGCCGATGAACAACCCGGGCTCGCTCTCGCCCCGGCAATACGCCGACGTGCTCGCCTTCCTGCTTGCCTCCGATTGCTATCCGGCGGGCAAGACGCCGTTCCCGATGAACGAGACAGCGAAGCTGAAGGCCGCCGCGTTGAAGGTCGTCGCCTCCGTCACGCCGGACGACCCGAAGCTTGGCACCTGCTCGGTGAAGTAGCGCCGATCGCACCGGACCGGATCCGCGCGGCGATCCGGGGGGGCGAGACCCGGCGCGCGCTGCCGACGGCCATCGGCCGCGCGCGCCGCGTCCGGTGCCGGCGTTCCTGAACCAGATCTTGCCGGCATGTGTACATCCCGCGGCCGCCGTCTCCGGCAGGTGTACGCAACGGCCATTTCGCCGGGCGGAATTTCGCGCCGCCGCGCTTGACCCAAATCAGGCTTTCCGCCAATCAGACCCGCTCCCGGCGCCCCGTCCGGGGGGTGGCCGGATCTTTCGAGTCAGGCCGCACTCAGCCGCGACAAGAGGAAGCATGCCATGCGCGACTCGGGCGATTACCTGTTCACCTCCGAATCGGTTTCGGAAGGGCATCCGGATAAGGTCGCCGACCGGCTGAGCGATACGGTGCTGGACGCCTATCTCGCTGCCGACCCGTACGCCCGGGTGGCGTGCGAGACCATGGTGACCACCAACCGCGTGGTCCTGGCCGGCGAGACCCGCGGGCCGGAAACGGTCACGCCCGACTACCTGGCGCATCTCTGCCGCCTTGCCATCCACGACATCGGCTACGACCAGGCGGGCTTCGACTGGAAGGCCGCGAAGATCGAGTGCCTCCTGCACGCCCAGTCCAGCGATATCGCCCAGGGCGTCGATGCCGGCGGCAACAAGGACGAAGGCGCCGGCGACCAGGGCCTGATGTTCGGCTACGCCTGCCGCGAGACCGACGCGCTGATGCCGGCGCCGCTGTTCTACGCGCATCTGATCCTGCGCCGGATCAGCGAGTTGCGCCGCGACCGCAATCCCAAGGTGGCCGGGCTGCTGCCGGACGCGAAGAGCCAGGTCACCCTGCGCTACGTCGACGGCAAGCCGGTCGGCGCCACCTCGGTCGTGGTCTCCACCCAGCACGAGGAAGGGCTGGACCAGAAGGAGATCAAGCGGCTGCTCTGGCCGATCGTGGAGGACACCCTGCCGCGCGGCTGGATGCCGGACGAGCGCGAGTTCTACGTGAACCCCACCGGCAAGTTCGTGATCGGCGGGCCGGACGGGGACTGCGGCCTGACGGGACGCAAGATCATCGTCGATACCTACGGCGGCGCCGCCCCGCACGGCGGCGGCGCGTTCAGCGGCAAGGACCCGACCAAGGTCGATCGCTCCGCCGCCTATGCCTGCCGGTATCTGGCCAAGAACGTGGTCGCGGCCGGGCTGGCCGACCGCTGCACCCTGCAGATCGCCTACGCGATCGGCGTGTCGCACCCGCTGTCGGTCTATGTCGATCTGCACGGCACCGGGCACGACGTGGACGAGGCGCGGTTGGAACGGGCGTTGCGGGAGGCGATGAACCTGACGCCGCGCGGCATCCGCGAGCACCTGCAACTGAACCGGCCGATCTACGCGCCGACCTCGGCCTACGGCCATTTCGGCCGCGACCCCGATCCGGACCTGGGCACCTTCACCTGGGAAAAGACCGACCTCGTGCCGGCGCTGAAGGCGGCGTTCGGGCGCTGACGTCGGCCATCGGAAGCAAGGCCAGGGGGGCGCTGCCCCCCTGGACCCCCTGCCAGGGGACAGTCGTCCCCTGGACCCCTTGGGGGGTTCCGGGCGGGCTCGGGGTGGCGCGGCGCGCGGGCTGGCCGGGGTGGGGAGCGGAGGCGGCGCGCAATCGCGCGCCGCCTCCGCTCCCCACCCCGGCCAGCCCGCGCGCCGCGCCACCCCGAGCCCGCCGGAACCGACGAATGGGTTCCAAGGGCGATGCCCTTGGCGGGGGTCCAGGGGGCAGCGCCCCCTGGCCTTCCTTCGGCGGCCCTCGTGAAGCCCCCGGCCGACCGGCTCTACGGCCGCGCGAGGGGCCACGCGCTCCGCCCGCGCCAGCGCCTGCTGCTGGACGTGGCGTTGCCGCGCCTGACGTTCCCACCCGAGGCCGCGGCCGACCCCGGGGCCGCGTTCGCGTCCCGTCCGGCGGAGCTTTGGCTGGAAGTGGGGTTCGGCGGCGGCGAGCATGCGGCGGCGCAGGCGGCGGCGCATCCCGAGGCCGGGCTGATCGCCTGCGAGGTGTTCGAGAACGGCGTCTGTTCCCTGCTCTCGCGCCTGATCCCGGAGATCGGGGCCGAGGCCACGGCGCCGCTGCCCGGCAATCTGCGGCTCTGGACCGCGGATGCGCGGGCGCTGCTGCGGGCGTTGCCGGAGGCCTGTCTGGACCGGCTGTTCCTGTTGTTTCCCGATCCCTGGCCCAAGGCGCGCCATGCGCGGCGCCGCTTCGTGCATCCGGCGGCGCTGCCGGAGCTGGCGCGGGTGCTGCGCCCGGGCGCGGAATGGCGGGTCGCAAGCGACGATCCGACCTATCAGGACTGGGTGCGGACGGTGATGGCGGAGCAGTCCTGGTTCGACGCCCCGCCGCCGCGCGCCGACCGTCCGGCGGACTGGCCGCCCACCCGCTACGAGGCGAAGGCGCTGCGCGCCGGCCGCCGGCCGCTCTACTGGAGCTTCATCCGCCGCTGAGCGGCCAGGCGAGGGCGACCTGTGCCGGACGGGCGGCTCGGCGCGGCGTGCCTAGCCGACCCGCGGCACCGAAGCCGCCGGTCCGGGCGTCCCGGCCGGCCCGGCCGCCCGGCTGCGCCCGCACCATCTGCAGCGCCGTGCCGATCACCGCGCCGATATTGCCGAGATCGGTGGGGATCACCATCGTCGTGCCCTGCTTCGCCAGGTTGCCCCACTGGGCGATGAAGTCCTTGGCGAGCTGCATCTGCATCGCCGCCATGCCGCCGTCGATCACGGTCGCCTCGCCGATGGTGCGGATCGCCTGGGCGGAGGCCACGGCGACCAGCTCGATCGCGCGGGCCTCGCCCTCGGCGCGCAGCACTTCGGCCTGCCGCCGCCCGTCGGCAATGTTGATCTCCTGCTGGCGCTGGCCTTCGGACGTGTTGATCTGCTGCTGGCGCTGGCCTTCCGAGCGGGCGATGGTGGCCCGCTTCTCGCGCTCGGCGGTGATCTGCAGCTCCATCGCGCGCAGGATCTCGGGCGGCGGGGTGATGTCCTTGATCTCGTAGCGCAGCACCTTGATGCCCCAGTTGGTCGCCGCCTCGTCGACCGACGCCGCCACCGCCGTGTTCAGCAGCTGGCGCGAGGACAGCGCCTGATCGAGGTGCAGCTTGCCGATCTCCGAGCGCATCGTGGTCTGGGCGAGCTGCATCGCCGCGGTCATCGGGCTGCTCGACCCGTACGCCGCCTTCACCGGGTCGGTGATCTGCAGATAGAGGAACCCGTCCACCGTGAGCGTGGTGTTGTCGAGCGAGATGCAGACCTGCGGCGCCACCTCGGTCGGCATTTCGCGGGTGTCGAAGCGGAACGCCACGCGGTCGAGGAACGGGGTCACGACATTGAGCCCCGGCGCCAGCACGCGGTGGAACTTGCCCAGCCGTTCCACCACCCAGGCCTGCTGCTGCGGCACGATGCGCAGTGCGGTTCGCAGGATGGCGAACACCAGCAGCAGAAGAAGGACGACGACGATCAGGGTGGCGAGGAACTCGGGCATTACGGGGCTCTCCTGGGCCGGTCGTGGGGCGGGGGCGTCCGGCGGCGGCGCCAGATGCAGGACGTTGCCGGTCTTGCGGGTGATGACCGCCACCTCGCCGGTCGCGGGCAGGGGGCCCTTGTCCATCACCGCGTCCCAGCGGGTGCCGCGGTAGGAGACGACCAGCCGCCGCTCCCCCGGGGCGACCGAGACGACGAGCACCTGCCCGCCGGCGTCGAAATCGGCCAGCCCGCGGCCGTGCGGCAGGCGGCGGCGATAGAACCAGACGGCGACGAGGGCGGCGATGCAGCCGGCGATGAAGACGAACACCAGCAGTTCCGGGTGGACCCAGAACCCGAGCACGAACGTGACCAGCGCCACGGCGGCGATCGCGGCGAGGTAGATCGGTGCCCGTGTGCAGCTCCACCAGCGCGGCCCACAGGGCGAGGACCAGGAAGATCCATTGGACCCATTGCATGAGCGCAGCATAGCCCGTCCCCTGGGCGAGGGCCATGCGTTCCGCGGGTGCGCCCGTGTCGCTGCTGATAAACCGGCTCCGGTCCGGCCGGCCGGCCGCTCAGCCGCCGCGGTCCGGCTCGTCCCGGCCAAGCTGGTGGCGGCCGCGCGCGAGTTCCGTCACCACGCCGTGCAGGGTGCGCAGTTCCTGTTCGGTGACTTCGCCGCGCTCGAAGAAGTGGCGGATGTTGCGGACCATGCCGGGGCGCTTGGGCAGGTTGCGGAGGAAGCCGCAGGCGTCGAGCTCGGCGGTGAGGTGGGTGAGGAAATTCTCCAGCTCCGCCTTGGTCGCGATCCGGGTTTCGTTGGTCATCAGGGTGCGCGGCGGGGTCGCGTCCGCCGCGGTCCACCATTCATAGGCGAGCACCATCACCGCCTGGGCGAGGTTGAGCGACATGAAGGCGGGGTTGAGCGGGTAGCGCACCAGCGCGTCGGCCTGGGCCATGTCGTCGTTGTCGAGCCCGGCGCGTTCCGGGCCGAACAAAAGCCCGGCGCGCAGGCCGCGGTCGCAGACCGCGCGCAGTTCCGCCGCGGCGCCGCGGGCGGTGAGCACCGGCTTCACGATATGGCGCGGGCGCGGGCAGGTGGCGAAGACGTGGTGCAGGTCGGCGACCGCCTCGGCCACCGTGTCGTGCAGGGTCAGCGCCTCCAGGATGCGGTCGGCGCCGGAGGCATTGCGCCAGGCCTTCTCCTGCGGCCAGCCGTCGCGCGGGGCGACGAGGCGCAGGTGGAACAGCCCGCCGTTGGCCATCGCGCGCGCGCAGGCGCCGATATTGTCGGCGAGTTGCGGCCGGACCAGGATCACGACCGGGGAATTGCCGATCGGCGCGATATCGGCGCCGCCGTCGCGACCGGTCATGGCCTGGCCGGCCGGGTCCGGCCTTCGGTCGCCGGCAGTGCGGGCGATCCGGTGGTCGGCTGCCGCCGCCAGGTCGTGCCGCCCGGTCCGTCTTCCAGCAGGATGCCCTGCGCCTCCAGCGCGGCGCGGATCGCGTCCGCCCGGGCGAAATCCCGTGCCGCGCGGGCCGCCTTGCGGTCGGCGATCGCGGCCTCGATCGCCGCCGCGTCGCCGCCGCCGTGGAACCAGGCGCGGGGGTCCTGCGCCAGCAGCCCGAGCACCGCGCCCGCCGCGCGCAACCCGCCGGCCGCCGCGGCGTCTCCGGTCAGCGCCGCGTCCGCCAGCGCGTGCATCGCCGCCAGCGCGGCCGGGGTGTTGAGGTCGTCGCACAGCGCCGCCAGCACCGGCTCCGGCACCTCCGGCGCGGGCGCGGCCCCGGGCGCAGTATCGGGGGCGGCCTCCAGCGCGCGGTAGAACCGGTCCATCTCGCGCCGCGCCTCGGCGAGCCCCGCTTCGGTGAAGTCGAGCGCGGCGCGGTAGTGGGTCTTGAGCAGCAGCAGCCGGATCGCCTCGCCGGGCGCCAAGGCCAGCACGTCGCGCACGGTGCGGAAGTTGCCGAGGCTTTTCGACATCTTCTCGCCGTTCACCAGCAGCATGCCGTTGTGCATCCACACCCGGGCGAAGCCGCCGTGCGGGAAGGCGCACAGGCTCTGCGCGCGCTCGTTCTCGTGGTGCGGGAAGATCAGGTCCTGGCCGCCGCCGTGGATGTCGAAGCTCTCGCCCAGGTAGCGCCAGGACATCGCCGAGCACTCGATATGCCAGCCCGGCCGGCCGCGGCCCCAGGGGCTGTCCCAGCCCGGCAGGTCCGGGGTGGAGGGTTTCCACAGCACGAAATCGCCCGGATCGCGCTTGTACGGCGCCACCTCCACCCGCGCCCCGGCCAGCAGTTCGCGCGGGGAGCGGCCGGACAGGCGCCCGTATTCGGCGAAGCTGTGGACCGAGAACAGCACGTGGCCCTCGGCGGCGTAGGCGTGGCCGGAGGCGATCAGCCGTTCGATCAGCGCGATCATCTCCGCCACGTGGTCGGTGGCGCGCGGTTCCTGATCCGGGGGCAGGGTGCCGAGGGCTGCCATGTCGGCATGGAAATCGGCGATGGTGCGGGCGGTGATGGCGCCGATGCTCTCGCCGCTGGCGGCCGCGCGCGCGTTGATCTTGTCGTCCACGTCGGTGATGTTGCGGACGTAGGTGAGGCGCGGGAACAGGCGGCGCAGCAGCCGCGCCAGCACGTCGAACACCACCACCGGGCGGGCGTTGCCGAGATGGGCGAGGTCGTAGACCGTCGGCCCGCAGACGTACATCCGCACATGCGCGGGATCGAGCGGGGTGAAGGGCTCCCGCTTCCGGGTCAGGCTGTTGTGCAGGACAAGCTCGGGCATCGGCGGGTTCTGGTCCATCCGGGGCGGGTTTTCAACGGCGGGCGGACGGAGACGCGCCGGGCGGTACGCGTCGTCCCGCCCGCATGGCTTGGGTCCGCCCCGGGACGGTTGACTCCCGGCGGCGGTCCGCGTAGCTGCAATTGAGAATGCTTCGCAATTCCGCCGCACCCCATCCCCGATGACGGACCGCACGCCGATGCCAACCTCCGCCCCGGTCACCTCGGACCGGACCACCCGGCCGCGCCCCGATCGCAGCGCGGCGGGGCGTCGCCTGGCCCGCTTCCTCGCCGTGTTCGGCCCCGGCCTCGTGGTGATGCTGGCCGATACCGACGTCGGCAGCGTGATCACCGCCGGGCAGAGCGGGGTACAGTGGGGCTACCGGCTGCTCGCCCTGCAGTTCGTGCTGATCCCCATCCTGTACGTGGTGCAGGAGCTCACGGTCCGGCTCGGCATCTTCACCGGGCGGGGACATGGGGAGCTGATCCGCAGCACGTTCGGCCCGTTCTGGGCCTGGGTCTCGGCGGCCGGGCTGGGCGTGGCCACGGTGGGCGCGCTGCTGACCGAATTCTCCGGCGTCGCCGGGGTGGGGGAGCTCTATGGCCTCCCGCGCGCGCTGACCTTGCCGATCGCGGCGGTGGCGCTGCTCGCAGTGGTGCTGACCGGGTCGTACCGGCGGGTGGAGCGGGCGGCGATCTGCGTCGGCCTGTTCGAGCTGGCGTTCTTCTTCGTCGCCTGGGCGGCGCATCCCGATCCGCACGCGATGCTGACGGGGGCGCTGTCGATCCCGTTCACCGATCGCGCCTATGTCTATCTGGTGGCGGCCAATATCGGCGCCGTGATCATGCCGTGGATGGTGTTCTACCAGCAGTCCGCGGTGGCCGATAAGAAACTGCGCGCCGAGCATTTCAGCGCTGCTCGCTGGGATACCGCGATCGGGGCGGTCATCACCCAGCTGGTGATGGCGGCGGTGCTGATCGCCTGCGCCGCGACGATCGGGCGCGGCAACCCCGCGGCCTCGCTCAACACCGTGGGCGACATGGCCGGGGCGCTGACCCCGTTCCTCGGCACCGCCGTGGGCAACGCGGTGTTCGGCGCCGGCGTGCTGGGGGCGGGGATGGTGGCGGCGATCGTGGCCTCGCTCGCGCTCGCCTGGGGGCTGGGCGAGGTTTCCGGCTATCGCCGGTCGCTGGAATACCGGCCGCTGGAGGCGCGGTGGTTCTACGGCGTCTATGCCGCCTGCGTGGTGGGCGGTTGCCTGGTGGTGGGGTTCTGGCCCGATCTCGTGTCGCTGAATGTCGGCGTGCAGGTGATGAACGCGCTGTTGCTGCCGCTGGTCCTGGGGTTCCTGATCGCGCTGGCGCGGCGGGCGTTGCCGGCGCAGTACCGGCTGGCCGGCTGGTATTACGGGGTGGTGCTGGCGGTGATGATCGTCACCTGCGGGCTTGGCGTGTTCGGCGGGTTTTCCGGCGCCGGGTTGCTGGGCTAGCCTGTCCCGCCCTGCCGGAGAGCCCGCGATGCCGCAGTCCCCGATCGAGATCCGTCCGCTGGCCGGCGCCATCGGCGCCGAGGTGCTCGGCGTCGATCTGGCGGCGGAGCTCGCGGACGACACCGTCCGCACCCTCCGCCAGGCGCTGCTCGACCATCTGGTGATCTGCTTCCGCGACCAGGACCTGCCGCCGGCGCGCTTCCTGGCCTTCGCCCGCCGCTTCGGCGAGCCGGTGGAATACCCGTTCGTGAAAGGAATGGAGGGCTTCCCCGAGATCATCACGGTCGCCAAGCTGGAGCACGAGCGGGTCAATTTCGGCGGCATCTGGCATTCCGACACGACCTATCTGCAAGCCCCGCCGATGGGCAGCCTGCTGGCCGCGCGCGAGCTGCCGCCCTATGGCGGGGACACGCTGTTCGCCAACCAGTACCTGGCGTGGGAGACGTTGTCGGACGGCATGCGCCGGCTGCTGGCGCCGCTGCGGGCGGTGAGCAGCTCGGCCAAGGCCGACGTCTCGCGCACCCGGGAGGATCGCATCCGTTCCGACGGGAAGGAGACGGCGCGCGCGCCCCTGGAGGCGATCCATCCGGTGATGCGCACCCATCCGGAAACCGGCCGCCCGGCGCTGTATGTGAACGTCGCCCACACCGCCCGGTTCGAGGGCATGACGGAGGCGGAGAGCGCGCCGCTGCTCGGCTATCTGTTCCGCCACCAGGTGCGGCCGGAGTTCACCTGCCGCATCCGCTGGGCGCCGGGATCGGTGGTGTTCTGGGACAATCGCTGCGCCCAGCACAACCCGATCAACGACTATCACGGGTTCCGGCGGGTGATGCACCGGATCACCCTGGCGGGCGAGACGCCGCGGTAGGACGTAACCGGGGCAATACCCCGGGCGGTTCGGGTCAAGCCGGTCTTCCGCGGCATCGGACGAGATCCGGCAGGCTGAGGACGCCCGCATGTCCCGGCACGGCGAGCCTGTCGCCGAGGTCGTCCCAGAACGTGATGCCGAGCCTGGTGCAGGTCTGCATCAGGCCGAGGAAGGCATCGCTTCCGTCACGGCCGGCGTCGCTGTGGGTGCCGCCGCTGATCTCGCGCTTGGTGACGAGGGCGCGGATGTCGCGCTCGGAGCCGTTGGTGTGCAGCGGGATCTCGGGCCGGTCGAGCACTCTCAGCAGTTCGGGCTTGTTGGCATGCAGCCGCGCCAGCAGGCGATCGAGGGTGGCGAAGCCGGTGCGGCGGCGGAAGATGCGATCGAACCGGGCGCGCAGCGCGGCGCGATACGCCTTCAGCGCGGCATAGAGGCGCCAGATCAGTTCGCGCACGCACGCCTGGGCGGCGCGATGCAGGTCGGCGAAGGTGTCGAGCTTGTGCACCAGCCGCTCCGCATGCACCCAACAGAGCGCGTGCCGGCCGACCGCGAACCTCGACGCCCGCATCGGTCCCTCCCTCCCGGGAGCGTGGTCAACGTCGGTTCACCACCACTTGATAGGGGCGGTACCCTATGATGTTGCCCGCTGGGTAATACTCGCAGACCCAGACTTGCCGGTTTGAATTGGCTGCGAGAGCGCAACCGACGGCACGGGTCCTCGACCAGACGATTTGGGTGTAGTGGCCGCAGTCGGTGTCACCCGAGCAGGAATTGGTCCGGACGTCGTAGTCGCGTCTCTCATCGACCCATGCTGAAACCACATGTCGCGGCGTGGCGGTGCCCCCGGTTATGTCGTACAGGTTCTCGCCGTAGTGACCGCCGACGTGGTGCTTGAACGCTCCGGTGGCAATGAGATGGTTGGCCCACTGCCGCGCGACATCGGCAAGTCCGGTCGACCAGACCAGGGGCTGCTCTCCGACCGCCGCCCGGGCGGAATTCTGGAAGGCCAGCAGACGGTGAGCCGGCGACCGTCCGCGGGGTTGCGGCTCGGCGTGGCCCTGCTCGGTCGAGCACCTCTGTCCGCCTGGATAGGTCGGTGGCGCGCGGTGGCGCGTGATCGGTGTACGGTCGCCTGAGTCGACAATGGGGAGGGTGTAGTTCGTCACCGAATTCCGCGACACGCTGATGGAATGGCCGCGGTCGGTGGCTTGAGGCCCGTCAAATCGGGTACACGCCGCCAGGCCGGTGGCCGCGAGAATGGCGATCGCAGTGAGGAGACGCATGTTACAGTGCGTGGCTTCCGATCGTGGATTGTCCTGGGCAGTCGCCAAATCTTTTCCTGGAATGGCGGGCGCGGGCCGGGGGAGATCGGCTTCGACGCCTGATCGTGGAAAGATCAAGCCACCAAACCCTTAACAATGCAGTTACAGGCGACTGTCACCGCCACTAGGAAAGGTCCGCTGCAGGGTGGGACCGCCACCCCGTCCGACGTCGCCGGTGCTGCACGCCGGGGGGATGCCGACCACGCCAGCCGGATGCCTGCATGCCGCAGGATGCAGTTCCTGCCCGCGGCGGGCTGACCTGACCGCGTTGCGGTGACCCAGCCCCGAGCGGGCACCGTGTCCCGGGGAGGATCGAATGGGGCAGACGCATCACAAGCCGGAGGCGCGCGTTGCCAGGCTCCGGCAGGCAGCGGGTCTGACCGGGCAGGGCCAGTCGGTCGCCGCGGCCGCGCGGTCGATCGGGGCCAGCGGGCGGACCTGTTTCCGGGGACGGCGGGGGTCTGCGGGCCGAAGGGCGACCGCGCGGGCCGCCTGCAGGAATGCAAGGCGGAGGACGCCGCGTACCAACCGCCGTGACCGCAGACCCGAATGCGATACCGGCGCCCGCTTCCGCCGACCGGTATCGCGCGCGGGGTTGCCCAAGGGACATCGAGGGCGGCCACGCGTGAAACCAAAGACGTACCAGTGGCCCGACGCCGGGTCGGCGGTCAGCGGAGCGGGAAGCCGGGACCGATCAGGCCCGGCCCGGGGCCCCATGATGCGAGACTGCCCGCCGTGCTGGAGGGCCGCGAGGACGACAGCGATCACGCGCATGGGCACATCGGCCGCGGGTCGGCGCGCGGCGGCGGGGGAGACCCGGGAGTCGAAGCCATGACGGCGGATGCCGGCGCGATGGACCGGCGGATGCTGCGCGAGTGGGGTCACCGGTTCCATGCGTCCGGGCCGGGAGGCGAGTGCGACCGCCCCCGCCGCAACGGCCCCCGGGCCTCGGCTGTCCCCCGAGCCGCGGGAGAAGGTGGCGGAGTGGGTGGGGGAGGGGGCCGGATCCGGGGCGCTGCGGCGTGGGGCGTCGGCGCTGCACCGACCTGCGACAGCGGATCCTGGGCGAATGGGACGTCGCGTGGCACGAGCGCGCCGTGGGCAAGCCGCTGCGCCGGCTGGCATCACGCACGGGGAGTCAGCGGGTTCCCGACACCATCAGCCTCTTGCCGCTGCCTCGGACTTGCCCGACGTGAACCCCATCGCACCCGTCCGGGAGTCCCGCCGCGGCGCCGTCCTCGGTCATCGCGTCCGGGAGAGCTGCGCGGCCATTCTCCAGCTGTGCTGCCTCGCCTGGAACCAGCTGATGCAAATGCCCGAGCGGATCGCTTCCCTCACGCGGCGCCATGCCGAGGCCGGCACCCGACGCCAGGACCTACTGACCTGGCACCCGCTTCCGTAGCCGACGAAATCGCCTTCGGCTGCGCACAGCGGCCAGCGCCAGGACGGCCCAGGCTGTCAGCGTCAGGCTTCCGGGTTCCGGAACCTGGGTGGCGGGCATGTTGGTGGTCACGGTGACAACCTGGGCAGGTGGAGGTGAGGGGCTTCCGCCGATGCCTGGGGGCGACAAGGGCCACGGTCCGCTGCCGCCTGCAACCGAGGTGGGGACGAAAATCCAGGGCAAGGGCAAGAACGCCGCGGCCGGCAGCGGGGTGCCTGGCGCGGGGGTGCCCAGCACGGGGGTGTCCTCCAGCACGGGGATGTCCAGCACAGGAGGGGGCAGCACCGGGAGGGGCAGCACAGAGGTGACTGGCACCTGCGCGCCGGCGGCGGGAGGGGGCGCGGTCAGAGACGAGACCCGTTCGACGGGATGCGCCGGCAACGGTGCGGTGCTGCGCAGCACTGCGGCGGAAGCCACGCAAGCGGCGGTGGCCACCGCGTGCGGGAGCTTCAGCCAGGCCACTCGCGTGCCGTTCCAGGCCCGCCAGGTGCAGGTTGCCCGGTCGAACACCATCATGCGCATGCTGCGGGTCTCCGGGGGTCGGCGATGGAGCGGGGTACGTCGCGGAACGGACGAGCGGGCGAATTGGCAAAGGTGAACAACAGAGAACTGACAAATGTTAAGGCGGTGGCCCGCGTAAGGCGCACGATATTTTCTCGCACTCAAGAAAAGAGGCAGTGATCCACTATCAAGAATGCGTGTCCGTCCGGGAGGCACCCGAGTTTTCCGAGTTGGTTATGCAGGGATACGAGAAACCACTTGACCCCGTGTGATTCCCCACGAGCCGATATGTGGCGTCGGTTCGCGGGATGCCTGGTGTGGACGACCGGAAACCGTGCCCGCACCGAGCGGGACCGGCAGCACGATCCGAGCGACCCGACCGACCAGGATGGGGCGCCGATCGCGCGGCAGATCCCGCCGGCCAAGCCTGGCGGATGCAAGCGCGAGGTGACCGTGCGGGATATCGCCAACGGCGTCAGGCCTGTGCTGAGCACCGGCCGCCAGTGGCGATCCGTCCCCAGGGATTTGCCAGCGAAGAGCACGGTGCACGACGATCTCGATCGCCGGACCTGCGACGGCGCATTGGCGAAGATCCATCACGCCCTCTACGTGGAATGCCGCGAGGCAGGGGACGGGATGCCGGTCCGACAGCCGGTATGATCGACAGCCGGCGCGTGAAGAGCGCCGAACAATTGGCGGCCTCGATCGACCCGCATGGCTGTGGTGCCGGCAGGAAGATCACGGGCAACAAGCAGCTTGATCGCCTTTGGCGCTCGAGTTTGGTCGATGCGGCCGGTTTGCTGCCGCACCCGGCAAACCTGCAGGACCGCGATGGCGGGCCGCTTGTGCCGAGCCGGACGGATTGCTGCATGCTTTGCTGGAGTATGGTGGACGTTCTGTTAGCTTGTTATGAACACAAATTGTTTGACGTCGAACAATGCTTCACGTGAAGCATATTTTCCTAACGTGGAAAATCCTTCTCCGCTCTCCTGCCCTCCCACCCGCCGGCGCAGAACGCCGACGCAATGGCGCTGGCGACCCGGCGCGCCGCCGAACACAGGCTCAAGCTCCGGTTCGGGACCACCTATCTCGGCCGTTGCGCCCCGACCGCCCGGCTGCCGCCGCTGTTGTTCGCCGCATCGCGCCTGGCGCCACGCCAGGGGGAGCGATGACGTTTCGGTCGGTTCCCGCGACCTCAATGGCCCGGGGGAACCCGCCGCGGCGGCGCCCCTGTGGGCGGTGTCGGAGGCGCTGACCGGGGAGCGCCTCGCAACCGCGGGCTGACCCGGACAAGGCCCAGGCGGGAACCCGCCGGGGCCGCCCTTTCGATCCCCCTACGCGACCGCCCCG
>CAWHKR010000012.1:0-6382 GCA_963829875.1 uncultured Pseudomonadota bacterium
GTGCGGCCACCCGCACCCCGGGTGGCGGACGATGCGTATTTCCGGATCCGGTTGCTACCGGGAATACCTGGATCCGCCAAGACTTGCCAAAATTACCGCGCGGCTTCTGCGATGGGGCCGTGGTCGGCCCAATCCGCTTGACCCGGCTATCGAAGTTAGCCCTGCCACTCTCGACGAGAGTGTCCCCCATCTGAGGAACTCAAAGTCCCGCTCCCGGAAGGAATATCTCCAGCGGTCGATACATGGGAACAGCTTCACTTGCGTAGGCTGCCTTCACTTTGCTCTGAAGTTCGGCATCCTCCGTCCTCATAAATCCACGGCGAGCCCAGAATTTCTCGGTGCTGCTCACTGAAATCAGCTCGATTCCGGGAATACGCATCAGACGGCACAGGTCGCATATCACGTGCAGAATCCGGTCGCCGTAACCCAACCGTCGTGCCGACCGGGCAAGTGCGATATCGTGGATGAAATATATATCCGGATCGATAGGAATTTTCTCCAATAATGCGTTCAGACGAGGCGCGGTCCCGCGGCTCCATGGATGGGACAGGCAGTATCCTTGTACAAGGCCGCCTTGATCGCAAAGCACGAAACATCCCATACCAAAGAGAGAAAGCTTCTCCCGGAAAACGGCAGAGCTTTCCGGGTAGCCCTTGTGTATATCTGCAGACAGGTCAAAGACGCGTTTCAGGTCCTGTTGATCCATCATCCGCCACCGGCCCGTGCCCGGCTTTCTGGCGTGCGTGTCCGTCATCACGAGGCCTCCAGGAATTCCGTGGGCGCACCACCAGGCGTGTGCCGCAGGAGACCAGGTGCCGATGGTCTCGGTATGGGCGTTATCCAGGCGAGAGAACCCTGCACCGTCACGATCCCCGTGCCCGCATGGCGCACCCGGCCCGGAAGACGGCTCACCCGGCGGATAGGCGCTCAAGTGCCTATCCACTTAAGATCCGCTGGGCCGCCCCGCAACGTCCCGCTCATGCAGGTCGCGATCGTCCCCGACAGGATCGACCGCATCCCCAAGGCCGCCACCTCCGTCCGCCGCTCCGGCACCATCGCCGCCGGCAACCCGGCCAGGGTGCGGTGGGCGACGCACTCGTCCAGCACCCGCCCCGCTCTCGCCCCAGCGAATCCCGCGAGGAATCGCTCCGCGACAGGATGTCGCGCCCCAGAGGCTCATCTCCGCGACCTGCCTCCGGTCCCTGGGACCGGCCCGCCCATCGTGCTAGGGTCCGGTCATGAACGCTCCCCTCGCAGCCGAACACCTCGCCTGGCTAACGGCGCGTGTCGCGCGCGGCGAATTCGCGTCCATCGACGACGCGGTGCGCCAGCTTGTCACCGAGCGCATCGCCGAACGCATGATCGAAGAAGATGATCTCGCCTGGGCCAAGCCCTACGTCGATGCCGCGCTCGCCGATGTCGCGCACGGCAAGGTCCTGGCCCGCGCGGAGCACGAAGCCCGCATGGATGCGCTGCTGGCCACGATGAAAGGGTGATGGCGCGCGTCGTCGTCACCGAGACCGCGTCCGCCGACCAATCCGCCCTTCTCACCGACCTGTTCGCCCGTGCCGGACGACCCACGGCCGCGAGATACCAGTCGCGCTTTGCGACCTGCTACGACCGTCTCGCCGCCCACCCGGCGATCGGGCCGCGGCGTCCGGCGTTGGGGCCCGATATCCGCATCGCCATCGTCACCCCGTACGTCGTCGTCTACGCCTTCGACGAAAGCCGGGACACGGTGACGATCCTGCGCGTGATCCATGGCCGTCGCGACATCGCGGCCCGCCTGCCGACACCCGATCGCTGAGCCGCGCGGCCCCCTACCAAACCAGCCACCCCGCCAGCGCCCCGCTCATGCATGTCGCGATCGTCCCCGACAGGATCGAGCGCATCCCCAGCGCCACCACCTCCGCCCGCCGCTCCGGCACCATCGCCCCGAGCCCGCCGATCAAAATCCCGAGGCTGCCGAAATTGGCGAACCCGCACAGCGCATAGGTCAGGATCAGCCGGGTCCGCGGATCGAACGTCGCCGCCGGCAGATGCGCCAAGGCGCTGTAGGCCACGAACTCGTTCAGCACCGTCTTCGTCGCCATCAGCGCCGCCGCCGCCCCGCTCTCGGCCCAGGGAATCCCGATCAGCCACATCACCGGCCGGAACGGCCACGCAAACATCCGCTGCAGGGTCACCGCCGCCCCGTCCCAGTGCCCCAGCAGCCCCAGCGCCCCGTTCGCCAGCGCCACCATCGCCACCGCGACGATCAGCACCGCGACGATGCCCGCCAGGATCGGAATCCCCGCCAGGGTCCCCTGCACCAGCGCATCCAGCGCGCTGACGCTCGGCCCCTCCCGCTCCAGCCGCGCCGCCTCCGCCCCGCCCGGCCCGAACGGCACCATCACCGAAGCCACCGCCACCGCCGCCGGCGTGCTGATGACGGAGGCGGTGAGGATCTGCCCCAGCGCATGGGGGATCAGCCCCGACAGGAACTCGGCATAGATCACCATCACCGTGCCCGCGACGCCCGCCATCCCGCAGGTCATCAGCGCGAACAACTCGCCCCGCGACATGCGCGCGAGATAGGGCCGCACCAGCAACGGCGCCTCGATCATGCCCACGAACACATGCACCGCCGCTCCCAGCGCCAGCGGCCCGCCGATCCCCATCACCCGCCGCAGCAGCCAGGCGAACCCGGCCGTGATCCGCTGCATGATCCCCCAATGGAACAGCAACGAAGCCAGCGCGCTGATCACGATCACCAGCGGCAGCGCCTGGAACGCCAGGATGAACCCCGCCCCCGGATGCGTCGGCGCAAACGGCAGCTTCCCGCCGCCCAGATAGCCGAACACGAACCCAGTGCCCGCCGCCGTCGCGTCCTGCAACGCGGTGGCCGCCCGGTTCAGCAGCAGGATCGCATCGATCGCCGGCGGGAACCTTGTCAGCAGCAGCGCCAGCGCCACCTGCAACCCGATCCCCGCGGCCACCGTACGCCAGCGCACCCGCCACCGATCCTCCGACACCGCCCAGGCGAGGCAAAGCAGCCCCGCCTCCCCCAGCACGGCATGGACCATCAGCGGCGCTGGTTGAACGGGTAGTAGGCGGGGAACTCGCCCACCTTGGTCATATCGACCTCGACCAGCGACACCCCGCGATGCTCCAGCGCCTGCGCGATGGTGGCGCCGAACGCATCCGCCGCCTCGACGCGGAAGAACGGAATGCCGGCCAGCGCCGCCAGCCCGGCCAGGTCCGGCCCTTGCAGATCGGCAAAGAACCGCCGCCCCTCGGCGGTCGCGTCCTGGATGCGCTTGATCACCCCGTAGCCGCGGTCGTTCATCACGACCACCACCAGATCGAGCTTCTCCTGCACCGCGGTCCACAACTCGCCCACGTTCAGGAAGAACCCGCCGTCCCCGGTCATCATCACGGTCCGCCGACCGCCCGCCCCCGCCGCCGCGCCGATGCCGAGCGACAATCCCTGCCCGATCCCCGCCCCCACCGGATAGACGTTCTGCCGCGGATCATGCAGCGGAAAGATCCGGTTGCCCCAGGTCGTGTTGTTCTGCGTCACGTCACGGGCAAAGATCGCGTCCTTGGGCAGAACTTCGGCCAACTGCCCGGGGAAGCTGCCGTACGCCCCCAGGCTGGCCAGGAACTCGCTCCGCGCCCGCGCCTTCATCGCCGCGAAATCCGCCTGGAACGAGGGATCGGGGGCGAACCGTCCGCCGATCCGCTCGGCCAGACCCGCCAGCGCCAGCCCCGCGTCGCCGCAGACGAAATACTGGTTCGCATAAGTGCGGCCGTTGGCCAGCGGATCGACATCGATCTGGATCAGGTTCTCCGGCAGCTTCAGCGCGAAATCCCCCGTCTCGTGCCCGCGCAGCCGCGCGCCGGCGACGATCATCAGATCCACGCCGCGGTAGAACTCCGTCACCGCCGGCATGCCGTTGCCGTGCAGCCCGCCGAGCGAGCGCGGATCGTCCTCCGGCACGATCCCCCGCCCCTGCAGGCTGTTGACCATGGTGAAGCCCATCTCCAGCAGCTTGCGCACCGCCGGCCCGGCACCACGCGCCCCCGCCCCGAGCCACAGCATCGGCCGGCGCGCCCGCTTCACCCGCGCGGCAAGCTCATCAAGCTCCCCCGCTGCCGGCGCGCGCGGGGCCGGCAGCGGCAGCGCGAACCCGTCCAGCGCCGCCGGGCGCGGGATCGCCACCCGTTGCAGGTCGATCGGCACCTCCACGCTGACCGGCCCCATCGGCGGGGTCAGCGCCTCCACCGCGGCGCGGGTCAGCACGCCCAATGCCTGCGAGGCCGAGCGCACCCGGTACGCCGCCTTGCTCACGGACCCCATCATGCCGAGCTGGTCGTACGCGTCGTGCACCGTCCCCAGCGCCCGGTCGGCGTATTTCGTCGCCGTCTGGCCGGTGAGGTGCAGCACGGGCGAGGACGCGAACCGCGCCTCGATCAGCCCGCCCACCGCGTTGGCGGCACCGGGGCCGGTGGAGGAGAAGATCACCCCCAACCCGCCGGACGCGCGCGCATAGCCGTCGGCCATATGCGCCCCGCCCAGCTCGCCGCGCGCCATCATGAAGCGGATGGTGTTGCGTCGGCCGATCGCGTCCAGCATCGGAATGTTGTGGACGGAGGCGATGCCGAACGCGGTGGTGACGCCGATCGCGGCGAGGAACTCGGCGACCAGGTCGCCGACGGTGTAGTCGCTGGCCATGACTTCTGAACCTTTCGCAATGTGCCCGAAGGCTGGCCCGGCGCAGGCCGTGGGTCAATCGCGGGCGGCAAGCGCCGGGATCAGGCGCTCAGGAAGCCGAGCTGGTCCGCCTCCAGCACCAGGCAGGTCAGCGGCCCGCCCATCACCGCGCCGGTGTCGATACCGATCCGGTTGGGCCGCACCTCCGGCGCCGGGCGCGGGGTGTGGCCGTGCACCACCACAGCCCCGTGATCGGCCTTGGAAGACAGGAACGGCTCGCGGATCCACAGCAGGTCGTGCCGCTCCTGCTGCGCGATCGGCACGCCGGGACGGATGCCCGCGTGGACGAACAGATAGCCGTCGAGGCGGACACTCAGCGGCAGCGCGCGCAGGAATGCGAGATGCGCGGCCGGCAGGTGCGCCACCCAGTCCTTCGGCTCCACCTGGCGCGGCACGCCCCAGCTGAACAGCGCGTCGGCGCCGCCGTTCACCACCCACAGCCTGGCGGCGTCTTCCTCCTCCGGTGCCTCCAGGGCGGCGAGCATCATCGCCTCGTGGTTGCCGAGCAGGGTGGTGGTCTCGGCGATCCCCCTGGGCCGCGGGCGGCCGGACAGGAACGCCACCACCCCGGCGGAATCGGGGCCGCGGTCGATCAGGTCGCCGAGATGGATCAGCACCGCCCGCGCCACCGGCCGCTCGGCCAGATCGGCGGCGACGGCGTCGTGCAGCGCGTGCAGCCGCTCCAGGCAGCCGTGGATGTCGCCCACCGCGTAGACGCGCAGATCGGGACCGAGGGAGGCAGGCGCGGGCGAGAGATCAAGCATGGGGCACGGGATCCTGGATGTGGGCAAGACAGGCGGGGCGGGCCGGGCGACTCGCGGCCCGCGCCGTCCGGGTCCCGGTTGTCCGATCCGGGGCAGCGTGCTATTGCGACGCGCCGGCTGTCCAGGTGGGGGATAGTTTAGCGGTAGAACTCCCGGCTCTGACCCGGGCAGCCTTGGTTCGAATCCAGGTCCCCCAGCCACCGCAGTCGCTGAACCCGCAGAAATCCAGGCCTTTCCGGCCCCGGCCGGCCCGCCGGAGGCGAAGCCTGTCCGAGAAGGTTCCCGGAACTGTTCCCACATCGCGCGCAAGCGAGCCGTCTATCACGATCGCAGACGCCTTCCCGGTGAGCCTCAGCGGGGAGATATGCGTCGGCCTCTGCACACGCAACTTGCGAGAGGCCGAAATCGGGCGGCACTCCTGGATGAAGCCTTTGACGACGCACCAAGGGTCCGGGCCCGGGCAACCGAATCGGAATAAAAAATGGCTCTTCGCTGTTTGGTGTGGGTCGTCGGCCGCCGTGGGGCGGCCCGAGGCAGGGTGCCCGACCTGCCCGAGCCTGGCGCCGTGCTCGCCGCCGTCAAGGACGCTGCGCGCCGCGCAAGGGCGCGGTGGCCCGCAAAGGGGCGGGCCATCCTTGACCGCGGCTCCGCGCGGCGCCCTGGGGGATCAGGCCGGGACGGAGAAACGGCTCCCCAGCCGAACTGAGAAACACCCCAGGAGGGCGGGGATGGGGCGGAGTTACCCACACCAAACAGCGAGGAGGCGCCAGCTGCTTATCGCTTCGACACTTCAATATGGAATCTACGACATTGAGGGAGTGCTCGACAAGAAGGCTGCGAAGTTGGGCATCGACGTATGGAG
>CAWHKR010000013.1:0-5652 GCA_963829875.1 uncultured Pseudomonadota bacterium
AAGCAGCTCTGTGCGGGCAGTGCTGGAGCTTCCGTCATCTCTCTCGGAGCAGGACGTGAAGAAGCTCATCGGCATCATCAAACAGCACGGTCCTCCGGACCGAGCGTAAGCGTCGGCGAAGGTCTACTCCTGCGTTCCTGCGGCATCGCTTCCGCGTTCCAGAACCGCGAGAACCTCGTGCGCCTGGAAGCTGCGCCCCCATCGCCGGCCAGTCATTTCGAATGATGCCAAGTTCCAGCAAGGCGGCGATGCCGGTATTGGCCGCCTGCACGGAAATCCCGAGGGCTTGGCGCGCCGAGGCCACACTCTGGACCGGGGCACCGAGAAGGATGTCCAACAGGCGCCGGGCAGCGGCGCCGGCACGCAGATGGGCCGTTCTTTCCTGCCAGCTACGGTGAATATCGAGGAGAGCCTGCGCGGTCGCCTGCTCGGTCCTGGCTGCGGAGATGATGCTGTCCAGGAAGAACTCCAGCCAGGGCGCCCAACGACCGCGCAACTGCACCTCGGCCAGGCGCTCATAGTAGTCGCGCTGCCGAGCTTTGAGGTAGCCCGCCAGGTAGAGCGGCGGCAGGCCTTCGGCCGCCAGCATCAGCGGCGGCAGCAGGCGGCCGACCCGGCCATTGCCATCGCTGAACGGATGGATCGCCTCGAACTGAAGATGCGCGACCGCCATGCGGAGCGGGAGCGCCAGCATGGCTGGACTGGCAGGGTCGATCTGCAGAAAACCTTCCAGGTCCTGCAGGCAGGCCGCCAACTCAGAGGCCGGCGGCGGGACAATGGTGGCGTCCTCGATCCGCCGGCCGCCGATCCAGTTCTGTCCGCTTCGCCACGCACCCGCCCCCTCGGGGTAGGGGTAGTCGGTGCCTGCCATCAGCACGCGATGAAGCTCACGGATGAGAGCAAGGCTGAGGTGAGCGGGGCCACCGTTCTGCCGGACAGCCCGCAGGCCCTGATCCAGCGCGCGGACGTAGCCGAGCGTCACTGCGGCATCGTCCGGCAAGCCTTCACCGGAGCCTGTCGCTTCGTATTCGAGCAACTGGGTCAGGTCGGTCCGGGTGCCCTCGATTTGCGAGGACAGCACCGCCTCTCGCCGTTCCAGGCTGCGGGTGATGAGGTCTGGGTGCGGCAGGAGCCGGGCAACCGCTGCAGTCGAGGCGATGGCTTTTTCTGCGGCCAGCAGCGGCTTCAGGACCGGTCGTACGTCGAGTTCGCGCGGCGCGGGCGGGGGGATGAGCGCCTTGACGTTGGAGCGGCCTGGGACGGGGACCAGCAGCCTGCGACGGTCAGGGGAGAGATCGGAAGCGCGCACCCGGAACCTTGAAAAGTCGCGAACAGCTTTTCAAGGATAGCCTGTGTACGGAGAATATCAACGTTCTTTCGGCTACCTTGATTTAGAGGCAGGTCCTGGTTCAGCGCCCCGAGACCGGCAACTGCACCGGAGACCTACCACGCCGGGCCTCGTGGTCGGGCCGATCGTCGCCATTGCGAGGCGTGATCGGCCGCGCTTTTCAGCACCACGCCAAAGCACGCGAGCTGGATCAATATGGTCGAGATCGAAATCGGCGTGCTGCGCACCCAGTGCCTCAACCGCCGCATCGACACACGCGAAAGCCTGGTCGCCGAGGTGCATGCTTGGCGGCAACAGCGCAACGCCTCCGGGGCGCGGATCAAGTGGACGTTCACCACCCACGGCGCCCGGGCCAAGCTGGCCGGGTTTATCCAAGATCGCCGACGAGTTGTAATCACTGTGCAGGGGGATCAGCTTCATTCCCTTGATTTCAGCAGCTTGTTTTGCCTGACCGGAGTGCGAGATATTTCGCGCGGTTCTCTCGCAGAAAGGCAGTGACCCGGCGTGGAGCACGGCCAGGTGCGGCAATGCCAAGCTGGCGGGCCGCCTTGCAGGCGGCGAGCCAGCGCATGTCGTGTCCCGGGTCGGCGCTGATCGGCGGGACCGCATCGTCGTCCGCTGCTTCGCTTCCAATCAGCAGGTCGAAGGCGACCCACGCCTCTTCACCTTCCTCGGGAATATCCGGAAGCTCGATCCGGCGGCCAAGCTCGTAGCGGCGCCCGCTGGCGGTGACGGCGCGGTGTCTGGCGGCATCGAGCCTTCGGATCGCGCTGCTGCGCGTCCAACTCAGCCCGCCGGTCACAGGATGGCGAATGGCGAAGCCGAACAAGATCTCTCGGCCGCAGGAAAGCCGCACAACGCACCAGGGATCCAGAGCCGCCTCAGGTCGGGTTACCGGCATGATCGGCTCCTGCCTTCCTGTCGAGGTAACGGTGTCCGGGTCGGGGCGCGTTGCGAGAGCCGCCGCCCGTGAGGCAACGGCGGCCACATCATGCTTCCTTGCACGCGCCCGCCTCCCCGCCGGGAGCACTGGGATGACGGGCAATGATCTCGGCCGCCTCTGCTCCCGTCAAAGCGCGTCGCTCGAGGAGAATGTTGGCCACGGCCTCCACCGCGGCACGTCGCGCTGTGATCAGGGCCCGGGCCTCCGCATAGGCGGCGTCCAGCGTCGCCCGCACATGCGCCGATAGCTTGGGGTTGGCCGCCAGCAGGGAGGGCGTTTCCGCCAGGCCCGGCGCGCCCTGCCAGACCAGGCCGGTGACCGCGCTCAGGCCGAAGGAAGCCGCCGCCGTCGCCGCCAGCCAGGTCGCTTTGCCGAGGTCGCTGTCAGGGCCACCGCCGGCACCCGCGGTTGGGGCACCGCACATTACCTCCTCGGCCGCCCGACCCGCGAGCATGCAGACGATGCGGGCGTGAATGTCCCCGGCTGACACCACGCGTCCCTCCATGGTCGAGGACAGAGTGCGTCCGGCCTGGCCATCTGCATTGCGCAGCGACACCGCCTCCAAAACCCCGGGGAACAACGTGCAGATCGCCACCGCATGCCCGGCCTCGTGCGTGGCGTCGATCCGCAGCTGCTCCACGCCGCGCGTCTCCTCGCCGTCGATTTCCGCCGCCAGGTCGGAAAGCTCCATGTCCCGGCCCGCTTCGCGCGCCCGGCGGCGGGCGCCGCGCACGAAGCGCTCGCAGTCAGCGCCAGTGGCCCCGGTCGCGGCCACCGCGGCGCCGGAGAGCGAGACGCCGGCAAGGTCGGCGCCGAGGTGCTCGCGCAGGATCTTTTCCAGCGCCGCCTGACCGGGCAGCGGGATGCGGATATGCCGGTCCAGCCGCCCGCTGCGGATCAGCGCCGGATCGACCAGGCGCGGATGGTTGCAGGCGGCGACGAGCACGACGCCTTCGCGACCCTGCACACCGTCGATCTCGGCGAGCAGCGCGTTGACCACCTGGGTATCCCAGGTCTCCCACCCGTGCCGAAGGGTGGCTCGATCGGGGAACGAGTCCACTTCGTCGATGAACAGGATCACGGGGCCTTCCTTCCTTGCCTCAGCGAAGGTTTCACGCATCGCCCGCAGCATCGAACCCTGGTGGCCGCCGCCGGAGCCGAGCCAGACGCTGTAGGAGGCGTAGATCAGTCGGACGTCACAGCTCGCCGCCAGCGCCCGAGCGAACAGCGTTTTGCCGACCCCGGGGGGCCCGCTCAGCAGGGCGCCGACGTCCACCTCCGACCAGGGCAGCGCGCCTGCGGCGTAGGTCTGCAACGAATCCCGCAGCGAGAGCCCCCAGGCAACCGCCTCGTCCATCCCGTGCAGCCGCTCCAGGGTAGGGGCGGCGCGCGGTGACCCGGATGAGGGCACAGTTGTCGCGGGCGGCGCCACGGAAGAGACCGTCTCGCGCGCCAGCAGCTCGCGCAACTTGGCGATGTAGCCCTCGGCTCCCTGATGGCGGAGCCGCCGCGCAAGACGCAGCAGACGGGGGGTCAGCCCGGCGGCCTCGCTCTCGGTCAGTCGCTCCTTCGGCGCCGTACCGGTGAGGCGGCGGACGGCCTTGTCGACGTCCTCCGGGATTGGCGCATGCAGGTTGAGGCGATGGTCGGCGGCTTGCACCAGATCCGGGGGCAGAAGGGTCTCCGGGCTGGACGAGACCCCGACCAGCGGAACCCCCCGCCACAGCGCGGTCCCGACCGCTTTGGCGGTGCGGTCGCTGCGGTACGAACCGGGGTCGAGGGAGTCGCCACTGGCGAGGATCGCCGCCCACGTCGACTTGCCCCACCAGTTGTCAATGTCGGCACGGAACGGTTTTTCATTCTTGAACAGCAGCTTGCCCCAGGCCTTGCAAACCAGCTTGTCCCAGGCGGCCGACGGGGTCTGCACGACCACCAGCGCGGCGCCCGCGACCGGATGCCGTCGCCCCGGCTTGCGGCCGAACGCCCGGGTCAGCATCGCTTCTGCGACCAGCAAAGCCGGATCAACCGGCTCGGATGGCTGCGCGCGGTTGGACGACGACGGCGCGGCAGTTGACCCGACAGAGCGGCGGGGGCGGGTACGGGTGGCGGACATATCGACACCTCAGGGAGGAGGAAGCTGCACCGAATGGGCAGAGGAGCCTGGTTGCGAGGATCGGCCGAAGGCCCATTGGAGCGCAGGTGCCGGTGGCCCCCGGGTCAGCTGACCCGGGCGACCGCCAGACGGCATGAGGGGGGAACGGCCCGAGGGCCGGGATCAGGCCGGTTCCGTTGATGGCCCGGAAGCATTGCGAGTGACGGGGTCGTCCGCGGCCCCTCCTGGCATGGCACCCGGGAGGAACCCGAAGGCCCACAGCACCTGCTCGCGATCGAGCGGCAGGCGCTCCCGCCAGCCGGGCAACGATCGCAGACGTGCCCGGATCGCGCTGGCTCCCAGCTGGGTCGGGCGCCTCCCGCGCACAACTCGATCGTGCAGCACTTTGCGCACCAGTTCGCGCACCCCGCCGCACAACAACGGCCCATCCGGCACCGGCAGCTCGATCAGCACCCGGCGCTCCGTGCGCCGGCACAGGGCGGAGAGCAACTCCGCTGGCGGCATGGCGGCAGGATCGCGACCCGCGAGGCGCAAGCGCGTCAGCCGGTGGATCACCGTCGCCTTCGGGATGCCACTCACCTCGGCAAAGGAGGTGGTGTTCAGCGGCGCCGCCGCAGGATCGCGCGGGTCGGGCAGACGCACCGGCCGCGGTGCCGCCCGCTGCGCCCCGGCCAACCGGCGGTCGACGGCGGGGTCGAGCCGTCGCAGGCCGCTACGGCGCGCCCGGTGGATGCGCGAGCGCAGGGCACCGGGGGAGACACCGATCGCCGCGGCGGCGGTGCGCGACGAACAGCGGCGCCCCCCGCGGTACAGCGGCTGACGCAAGCTCCGCCGATCGTCCCGCGGCCGATAGCCGAGCGCCTGCTCCAGCGACCAGCCCGCCGCGAGGCGCCGATAGACCCGCGATGCCTTCAGGATCGGCCGCCCGGTGACCTGCAGTTCTTGTTCCCGGAACCCGATCGCTTCCGACAGTGCCCGGAACGAGAGCGGCCCACGGGTCGGATGGCGGATCGTCACGGGCTTCGCGTTGGCGATGGCGCCAAGCGACGCGCCCCCCGGCATCACGTTGAAGCCGTTGGGCCGCGCCGTGCCGAGCCCGCGGATCCATTTGGCCTCTGCCGACCGCGCGGCAGTCGGGTCGAGGCAGCGGGTCAGTTCGAGAATCCGGAACTCCACCGCCGGATCCTGCCCGCTCCGCATCGCCGCACGCAGCGCGTCGGTGAGCGTGCCGGGCCGACCACGGGCGCC
>CAWHKR010000014.1:0-107363 GCA_963829875.1 uncultured Pseudomonadota bacterium
CGGGCGGTCTGGGTGCGGCTGGTCGTGGTGCTGCTGGCGCTGGGGGCGGCGCCGGCGCTCGGGTGCACGGTGGCGCGGCAGGCGGTGGTGCCGATCACGCTGCAGGCCGGGCATCCGCTGGTTGCCGCCCGGCTGGACGGGCGTGCCGCGACCTTCATCCTGGATACCGGCGCGCAGCGCAGCCTGCTGACGCCCGAGGCGGTGCGGCGGCTCGATCTGAAGCTCGATCCCTGGGTCGGCACCACGGTGGTGGGCATCGGCGGCATCGAGCGGCACCGCAACGCCGAGGTGGCAAGCCTGGTGCTGAGCGGCGTGGCGCTGCGGCAGAACACCCTGCTGCGCGGCCTCAGCCTGAGCGTCGGCGCGATCCCGGCCGGCGAGATGGGCCGCGTGCCGGTGGACGGCATCCTGGGCCGCGACGTGCTTTCGGCGTTCGACCTGTCGCTGGACGTGGGGCAGCGGCGGATCACCCTCTATCGGGTGCGCGGCTGCGCCGGGCGGTTCCTGCCCTGGCGGCGGCCCTATGTCGCGGTGCCCGCCCTGCCCGGCTATCGCGCGCTGCTGGCGATCCCGGTGCGCGCGGATGGGCGGGAACTGCGGGCGATGATCGACACCGGAGCGACCGGCGGCCTGCTGACCGGGGCGGGCATGGCGCGGCTCGGGCTGACCGCGGCGGCGCTGGCGCAGCAGCCGCAGGCGCGGGCGCAGGGGATCGGGCCGCGCAGCCTGCGGGTGCGGGTCTATCGGCTGGGCTGGCTCGCGGTGGGCGGGGCCATCGCGCGCGACGTGCAGGTGGTGGCCGCGCCGGTGATCCTGACGCCGATCCTCGATCTGCTGCTGGGGATCGACTGGCTGGCGACGCACCGGGTGTGGCTGTCCTACGCGACCGGACAGGTGTTCGTGGCGCGCTGAGGCTTGCGCCGGTCCCGGTTTGCGCCCCAGTGTCCGCGCCGATCGCAACGCAGGAGACCGGGGCCATGGGGATCACCGCCACACTGTCCGAATTCGTCGCCGCCATCAGCCTGGACCGCCTGCCGCCGGAGGTGACCGACCGCGCGCGCTTCCTGCTGCTGGACCTGGTCGGCAACATCGTCCGCGCCCGGCACGATGCGGAGAGCACGGAGTCCTTCCTGCGCGCCGCCCGGGCGCTGGGCTTCGCCGGCGGCAATTCCGGCGTGTTCGGCGATGCGGCGCGCTACACCCCGCCGGGGGCGGCGTTCCTGAACGGGGCGCTGGCCCATTCGCTCGATTTCGACGACACCCACGCCGCCGGCAGCCTGCATCCCGGCGCGCCGGTGATCCCGGCGGCGCTGGCGGCGGGCGAGATGGTGGGCGCCTCCGGCGCCGACGTGCTGGCGGCGATCGTCGCGGGCTATGAGGTGACATGCCGGGTGGCGCTCGCGCTGCCGGCGGGGGCGCATTACGACCGCGGGTTCCATCCCTCCGCCACCTGCGGCGCGTTCGGCGCCGCCGCCGCCGCCGGACGGGTGTTCGGGCTGGACGCGGCGGGCATCGCCGGGGCGCTCGGCACCGCGCTGAGCCAGGCCGCCGGCAGCCTGGAGTTCCTGGTGAACGGCGCCTGGACGAAGCGCTTCCAGGTCGGCTGGGCGGCGACCAACGGGCTGGTGGCGGCAACCCTGGTGCGCGAGGGGTTCAAGGGCGCGGCGCAGGCGCTGGAGGGCCCGCACGGGTTCCTGCGCGCCTACGCCCCTGATCCGCAGCCGGAGCGGGTGATCCAGGACCTGGGCCACGTGTTCGAGCTGATGGCGACCGCGGTGAAGCCCTATCCGTCCTGCCGCTACGGCCACGCCAGCATCGACGCGGCGCTGGCGTTGCGCGCGGAACATCGGGCTGCGGGCCGAGGAGATCGAGGCGGTGACCGTGGGACTGCCGCGCTCCGGCATGACCCTGATCGGCGCACCGGCGGAGAAGAAGGCCGATCCGCGCAACGTGGTGGACGGGCAGTTCAGCGGGCCGTTCGTGGTGGCCTCGGCGCTGGCGACCGGGGCGATGGGCTGGGACAGCTACGCGCTGTTGCAGGATCCGACGGTGCGGTCCCTGCTGCCGAAGATCAGCTGCGCGCTCGATCCGGAGATCGAGGCCGAGTTCCCCGCCAACATGTCGGGCAAGGTCACCATCCGCGCGCGCGGGCAGAGCTTCGTGAAGAAGGTGGTGGTGCCGAAGGGGGAGCCGGCGAACTTCCTGACCGAGGCGGAGTTGCGGGCCAAGTTCCACGGCCTGGCCGACGCCGTGCTGGGGGCGGAACGGGCGGCGCGGCTGGCCGATGCGGTGCTGGGGATCGCGCAGACGGGGGATGTTTCGTCACTGATGCGGCTGGCGGCGCCGGTGACGGCGGCGCGGCTGGCGGGGGAGTAGGGAGCCGTCGTTGGCTCGGCGCGCCCGGCTCAGGGCGCGCCGACGGAAATGATCGCCCGCCGGCTCATCTGCGACTTCAGCTGATAGCCGATGGCGCCGAGCCCCACCTGCCGGACCCGCGTCTCCGGCACGCCGTCGGCGGCGAGTTGATCCGTCACCACCTGGGCGCGCAGGTCCGAGAGCAGCCGGTTTGCCTTGCCCGATCCGGTGCGGTCGGCCGCGCCGGTCACCGTCAGCCGGTCGCCCGGATGCGCCTTGGCCCAGGCGGCGGCACTCGCGATCACCGACTGCGCCGACGGGCCGAGCGCGGCCGACCAGTCCTGAAAGAACACGACGAAGCTCCGCGCCGGCGCGGCGGCCTGCGCCGGCAGCGCCAACAGGCAGAGCAGTCCGAGAAGGCCGAGGCGCCGCATGATCGTGCTCCCGCGCAAGCCAACAGAACGGTCCTTTCATGCCCAGCCCGGAGGCGCCGCGTCAACCGGCCGGCGCCGCACCCCCTTTGCCGCGGTGACGCTCGGCCTGCCGCGCTCCGGCATGACCCTGATCGGCCGGCCTGCGGAGAAGAAGGCCGATCCGCGCAAGGTGGTGGACGGGCAGTTCAGCGGGCCGTTCGTGGTCGCCTGCGCGCTCGCCACCGGGGCGATGGGCCGGGGCAGCTGCGCGCTGTTGCAGGATCCGGCGGTGCGGTCGCTGCTGCCGAAGATCAGCTGCGCGCTCGATCCGGAGATCGAGGCCGCGTTCCCCGCCAACATGTCGGGCAAGGTCACCATCCGCGCGCGCGGGCAGAGCTTCGTGACGAAGGTGGTGGTGCCGAAAGGCGAGCGGGCGAAATTCCAGGGGCGGGCGGATGCGGTGCCGGGGATCGCAGGGACCGGAGATGTGGCAGCGCTGATGCGGCTGGCGGCGCCGGTGGGGCCGGCGCGGCTGGCGGGGGAGCAGCGCCCGCACGGGCCGGGGCGCTCCCGCGACGCCACGCACGACGGCGTTCCGGGTTGCCCCGAAGATGCCTGGCGGGATGGTGGGCGTGTTCGCGGCGCCCCCGCCCGGTCCGCCGCACCGGCAGCGGCGCGCCGGGCGGATGACTAAGTCCAGGCCTTGGAAGAAGCGTGGGGATCAGGCGGGACAACGGGAGGTGGGCGCCACGGCGTGCAGGCCCTCTCGGTCTGTCCGGGCCGCCCGTCGCATCGACGCCGTGCCCCAAGGCCCGCAGGGGAGCCTCGGGGCGCGGCCGGACGCATGGAACCACGCGGTCGGATCGCCGGTTCCGCCGGAACCGGGAAGCCGGCCCAGCGGGAGCGGGATCGTTCGGCGGCCGGCTAGGCGCGCTTGCGGCGCGCCAGGCCGATGCCGAACAGCGCGGTGCCGAACAATGCCAGCGAGGCCGGCTCGGGGACCGACGGGGGCGGAAGGTTCAAGGTCTGCTGGTAGTTGAACGACAAGCCCTCGATGAGCCGCCCGGCTTCTCCGTTTGCCGGCTGGGGCGAGCCCAGGGTGACAGTGTTCACAAAGGCCCCGGTGTCGGTGTAAACTGACACCGAGCTCTCTTGCCAGTTCGACACGTAGAAGTCGTTGTTGCCTGGGTTGAAGGCGATGCCGGTCGAGCCATACGTCGCGTTGTCGGTGATCAGGCTGGCGGTGAGCAGGTTTCCGTTCGTGTCATAGACATCATAGACGCCCGGACGGGGGTTATCGCTTCGGTTCGAGATCAACCGTCCCTGGCCGGTCGTTGGATCGAGGTAGTAATTCAGGCCATCGCAGTAGGCGGTGCAATCCGACAAGGTGATGGTCTTGTCGATCGTGCCGTTCATCAGCACATGATAGGCCTTGTTCGTGCCCGTGTAGTCACTGACCCAGAACCCGGTGCCGTCGTAGGTGATGCTGGAGAAGCCGCCGATCGTCGTGGTGATCGACGTTCCCAGCAGGGCGCCCGTGCTGACGTTGAATTCCCCGATCACGCCGCTGCCTGCCTGGGTGAAATACCCGGTGTTGCCGACCACCACGACGCCACGGCCGCTGCCGGAGCCGAAGGAGTACTGGTGCACGACCGCACCGGTGGTGGGATCGAAGGCTTCGACCACGATGTTGGTACCGGCGTTGTTGCCCCACAGCAGCGTGGTCGCGTGCGCGACCGGCAAGGCCGCGGCCAACGCCACGACAAGCGACGCCGCGGCGATCAGGATTTGTCTTACCTTCATGTAACCCCCAGGAGAAGCGCTTACTGAATTCTTAGGGTGCGCCCCTTTACAAAATGATTGCAGCCTCGAGCGGCCGGGAACGCGGCTGGGCAGCAGGGCCGAGCCAGGCTCCGGCAAGATGCTGGCCCCAGGCTGAGGGGCGAAGCAGCGGTGGCTTCACCACCCCGCCCGAAGCGGCGGCGGACCGGGCGGGATGGCCGCGGCCCTTTCCCCTCGCCTCAATTCCGCTATGAGAAACGCTCCCAGCCCGCAGCCGCAGAGGCCAACATGCCCATCTTCACCGAAGCCCGCCTTCGCGCCGTCACCGCCCTGATCGTCAGCCGCATGGGCAGCGACGCAGACGAGACCGAGATGGTCGCCGACCACCTGATCCGCGCCAACCTCGCCGGCCACGACAGCCACGGCGTCGGCATGCTGCCCGCCTATGTGCGGCTGCTGCAGGACGGGCTGCTGGTGCCCAACCAGGTGCCGGAAACCGTGCTCGATTTCGGCGCCCTGATGGTGCTCGACGCCCGCCGCGGCTACGGCCAGCACATGGCCGCCGAATCGGTCCGCCGGGCGATCGCGCGGGCGCGCGAGGTCGGCGCCTGCGTGCTCGGGATGCGCAACTCCTCCCATATCGGCCGGGTCGGCACCTATGGGGAGCAGGCAGTGGCGGCAGGCATGGCCTTCATCGGCTACGTGAACGTCGCCGACCACCACGACATCGCCGCCCCGTTCGGCTGCGCCGAGGCGCGGCTCGGCACCAACCCCTTCGTCACCGCCGTGCCGGGCGCCGAGGGGCCGATGCTGCTGGACATGGCCACCACCACCATCGCCGCCGGCAAGGCCCGCGTCGCGCGCAACAAGGGCGTGCCGGTCCCCGACGACTGCCTGATCGACGCCGACGGCGCACCCCACCAACGATCCCGACCCCGTTCATCGACGACCACAGCGGCGCGCTGACCGCGTTCGGCCGGCACAAGGGCTCCGGCCTCGCCGTGATGTGCGAGATCATGGCCGGCGCGCTCGCCGGCGGCCAGCGGGCGGGCGAGCCCAACCGCGGCGGCATCCTGAACAGCCTGTTCGCGGTGGTGATCGACGTTTCGCGCATGGCGGGCTCGGCGGCGTCGCTGGCGGCGGTGGAGGCGACCAAGGCGCATATCCGCTCCTCGAAGATCGCCCCGGGGTTCGATTCGATCCTGCTGCCGGGCGAGCCGGAGCGGCGCTCGGCGGCGGCGCGCCGCGCCGAGGGAATCCCGGTGGACGACCGCACCTGGGAGCAGATCCGCGAGGCGGCCGGCAAGCTCGGGATCACCGAGGCGGAACTGGAGCGCGCGAACACGTAGCGCGCAGTCCGCACGACCGAGCGCGCTCCGGCCCCCCCGTCGCGCGCAGGGTCGCGCACTGAAGGCGCGCTGGCGATTCCGATGGGGTGCGATGTGCCCCTGAGCCTTGCATCGCGAACATCCTGGGCCGGTGGCGCGGGACCGGGAGCAGGGGCCGCGGCTGGGGCATGCGCCCGAAGGCGGATGGCGCCACGATGTCGCCGATGTGATTTGATATTCGTTTGTTTGGATACTTTATTACCGTCGTAACCTTCCAGCGATGCAGCCGGCGAGGTGTGTTGGGGCGGCCCGGGCGGCCGGGGGCCTGCGCGTCCGGCGACGTGGTCGCAGCGGAATATCGGCCATAAAAAAACACCCCAGGGAGAGCCGAACATGAGCATCGCTCAGACACGTCCGGATCCAACCTTCTATCCGACGCCGCGCCTGGCGATGGAAGCGCCGCAGGAAACGCTGGCCTATGTCGCCCTGCTGCGCCCCGACCGGAGCGAGCCCGACGCGCTGGGCGTCGTGGACGTCGATCCCCACTCCGCGCACTACGGCCGGATGGTGAACAAGATGTCCTTTACCCATCCCGGCGACGAGTTGCATCATTACGGCTGGAACGCCTGCAGCGCGGCGCTTTGCCCGATGACCGGCCATCCGTTCACCGAGCGGCGCTATCTGATCGTGCCGGGGCTGCGCTCCTCCCGGCTCTATATCGTCGATACGCAGCCGGATCCGCGCAAGCCCCGCATCGTCAAGGAGATCTCGGCCGAGGAACTCCTGCACAAGACCGGCTATTCCCGCCCGCACACGGTCCATTGCGGACCGGAAGGGGTCTATATCAGCACCCTGGGCGGACGGGGCGAAAAGGGCGACGAAGGCGTACCGGGGATCTTCCTGCTCGACTGCGAGACGTTCGACATCCGCGGCCAGTGGGAGATGGATCGCGGCCCGCAAACAATGAGTTACGACTTCTGGTGGAACATTCCGCACGACTACATGGTTTCGTCGGAATGGGGGCTGCCGCCGATGTTCGAGAACGGGCTGGTGCCGGAGGATCTGCTTGCCAACCGCTACGGTCACCATTTGCATTTCTGGGACCTGCGGTCGCGGCGCAACGTGCAGAGCATCGATCTGGGCGCCAACCACCAGATGGCGCTCGAGGTGCGCCCGGCGCATGACCCCAGGAGCGATCACGGCTTCCTGGGCGTGGTCGTCGACACCACCAATCTCGAGGGCTCGATCTGGACCTGGTGGCGCGAAGGGGGCAAGTTCCACGCGCGCAAGACCGCCACGATCCCGCCCGAACCCGCCGCGGCGGCCGATCTGCCCGACGCGCTCAAGCCGTTCGGCGCGGTGCCGCCGCTGATCAGCGACATCGACCTCTCGCTCGACGACCGGTTCCTCTATGTCGCCTGCTGGGGAACCGGAGAGCTGCGCCAGTACGACGTGACCGACCCCTTGCAGCCGCGGCTCGCGGGATCGGTGCGGGTCGGCGGCGTGGCGAAGCACACCGCGCATCCGAGCGGGCGGGCGTTCCACGGCGGGCCGCAGATGATCGAGATCAGCCGCGACGGCAAGCGGGTCTATTTCACCAACTCGCTCTACAGCACCTGGGACGACCAGTTCTATCCGGCCGGGCTGGACGGGCAGATGGCGATGGCCAGCATCGGCCCGCAAGGGCGAGATGGCGCTCGACCGGAACTTCCTGGTCGAGTTCCCGGCGGGCTTCCGCGCCCACCAGATCCGGCTGGAAGGGGGCGACTGCTCGACCGAGAGCTTCTGCTTCGGCTCGGCCTGAGACGGGGCGGCGGCCGTGGACGCGACCGCGCTTTGGGTCATGGTGGCGGGGATGGGGGTCTACCAGGGCCTCAATCCTCCCATGGGCTGGCTTTATGCGGTGTCGCGTGCCCTGGAACGGCGCTCCACCGGGGCCGCCCTGGGCGGGGCAGCAGCGTTGGCGGCGGGCCATTACGTCGCCATGCTCGCCGTGCTGCTTCCCGCTGCTCTGGTGTTCGCCCTGGGGGCCGCAAACCCGATGGCGGTTCAGCCATGGCTCGGGGTGGCGCTGATCGGCTTCGGCCTGTTCAAGCTGTATCGCCCCTCCCATCCACGGTTCATCGTGCGCATCCCGCCCAACCGGCCGATGCGGTGGTCCTGCGCGATGGCGATGACCCATTGCGGCTCGCCCTTCATGATGCTGGGGCCGCTGACCGGCCTGCTCATGCTGCACGAGCTTGGCGGGTTCGGGAGCGATGCGCTGGGGCCGCGCATGGGGTGGTTCGCCGCCACCGCCTTCGCGGTGCCGGCAGCGATGGCGGCGACCCTGCTGCTGACCGCCTCGGCGGTGGCGGTGCTGGTCTACCGGCGGTTTGGCCTCCGGGCATTGACCCGGTTCTGGATCAACCTCGACCTCGGCTGGGCCGTGGTGTTCGTCGCGATGGGGGCGATGGCGCTCTGGATGGGCGCCCCCGGCGGGGTGGCAGGGCACATGGGGTGAGCGGCGGCGGCCGGACGGGATTTGCGACCGGGCGTAACGTCGGCCACCGCAGGCGCCGACATCAGGAGGCAGCTTTTGCCGGCGCCGGCGGTGCGCGGCCACGGTACGCGGGCCTGACGCTTCGTAGGCAAGACCAGGGGGGCGCTGCCCCCCTGGACCCCCTGCCAGGGGACAGTCGTCCCCTGGACCCCTCGGGGGGTTCCGTGCCTGCGGGGGGTGGCGCGGCGGGCGCGGGGCGGGCCGGGTGGCGGGCGGAGACAGAGCGCTTTTCGCGCTCTGTCTCCGCCCGCCACCCGGCCCGCCCCGCGCCCGCCGCGCCACCCCCCGCAGGCACGGAACCATACGAACGGGTTCCAAGGGCGACGCCCTTGGTGGGGGTCCAGGGGGCAACGCCCCCTGGCCTTGCTGACGAAGCGTCAGACCTTCGCCGGCGCGGCCGTGGGTGCGCGCCGATGCCCGCTCAGTTCCGCTCCGGCATCGGCCTGCAGGCGCGTGGACACCGCCGGCGCCAGCATCGCGAGCCCCGCCACCACCAGGAACGCGCTCGAAAAATCCCCGAGCGCCGGCGCCGCATGGCCCTGCACCGCCATCGATCCCGCCAGCGCGGCGGCCGAGATCGCGATGCCGAGCGAGAGCATCATCTGCTGCTGCGTCGCGTAGAAGCTGGTCGCCGCGCTCATCTCCGCCCGCGGCACGTCGGCATAGGCGATGGTGTTGTAGGCCATGAAAATCAGCGACTGGAAGAACCCGCCGGCGATCAGCACCAGGTAGATCAGCGGCATCGGCCAGTCGGGCCGGAACCCCGCCGCCGCACCCAGCAGCGCCGTCGCCACCAGCCCGACCCAGACCATCACCGGCCGGAACCCGACCCGGCGCAGGATCCCCGGCGCCGCGAACCGCATCGCCAGCGAGCCGACCGCGCCGGCGAAGGTGATCAGCCCGCTGCGCGCCGCCGAGTAGCCGAAGCCAAGCTGCATCATCATCGGCAGCAGGAACGGCGTCGCCCCGGCGCCGATGCGCGAAAACGCGCCGGCCACCACCGAAAAGCGGAAGGTGGTGATGCGCATCAGCCGGAAATCGAGGATCGGATGCGGATGGCGCCGGGCGTGCCGCGCATAGAGCACGCCCACCACGACCCCCGTCACCAGCAGCGCCGCCGTTGCCCCGCGCGATCCGGCGCCGCGCGCCGCCATCTCGATCCCGAACATCAGGCAGGCGAGCGCGGTGCCGGAGAGCGCGAGCCCGACGACGTCGAACCTGGTCTTCACCGTCTCGCGCATCTCCTCGATGAAGGTCGTCACCAGCAGGATGCCGGCCAGGCCGATCGGCACGTTGATGAAGAAGATCCAGCGCCAGGAGAACCAGGTGACGATGAACCCGCCGAGCGGCGGGCCCAGGATCGGCCCGATCGTGGCCGGGATCATCAGCCAGGTCATGGCGGAGACCAGTTCCGCTTTCGAGGCGGTGCGCAGCAGCACGAGCCGCCCGACCGGCGACATCATCGCCCCGCCCAGCCCCTGCAGCATCCGCGCGGCGACCAGTTCCGGCAGGCTCTGCGACAGGCCGCACAGGATCGAGCCCAGGGTGAACACCCCGATCGCGGCGCGGAACACGGTGCGGCTGCCGAACCGGTCGGCCATCTTGCCGCTGGCGGGGATGAACATCGCCAGGGTCAGCAGGTAACAGGTGAGCGCGATGTTCATCCGCAGCGGCGGGACGTGGAAGCTGTCCGCCATCGCCGGCAGGGCGGTGGCGAGCACGGTGCCGTCGAGCTGTTCCATCAGCATGGCGCTGGCGACGATCAGCGCCACCGTGCGCGGACTGATCCGGCGGGAGCCTGCCCGGCTGGACGGTTCGGAGGGCGCGATGGGCGCGGGGTCAGCCATGCTGCCCAACAAGCCCGCTTCCGGCCGCGAAGCCAAGCGCCGGCCCGGCATGGCCGCCTTTCCCGACGCGCGGGCACATTGCCACGATGCCGCCCGCATCGCAGTGTGACCCGCAATCCGCAGACGGGGAGAGGAATACGCGATGGCCGAGGCGGCACCGGGGGATCAGGACGCGACGGGACCGCTGGCGGGGGTGCGGGTGATCGACCTCACCAGCGTGGTGCTGGGTCCCTTCGCCACCCAGACCCTGGGCGACATGGGCGCCGAGGTGATCAAGATCGAAACGCCGGAGGGCGACGTCACCCGCCATATCGGCCCGTCGCGCACGCCGGGCATGGGCTCCTACTTCGCCACCCTGAACCGCAACAAACGCAGCGTGGTGCTGGACCTGAAGCGCGCGCCGGCGCGGGCGGCGCTGGAGCGGCTGATCGCCGGGGCGGACGTGTTCGTGCACAACATGCGCCTCGGCGCGGCGGCGCGGCTGGGGCTGGATTACGCCAGCCTGGGGCCGCGCTATCCGCGGCTGATCCACGCGGCGGCGACCGGGTTCCGCGAGGGCAGCGCGATGGCGGAATACCCGGCCTTCGACGACCTGATCCAGGGCATGAGCGGCGCGGCGGCGCTGAACGCCGGGCCGGACGGGGCGCCGCGCTATTTCCCGACCGTGGCGGTGGACAAGCTGACCGGGCAGATGCTGGCGTCGATGATCGGCATGGCGCTGTTCCGGCGGGAACGGACAGGGCGCGGCCAGGCGGTGCACGTGCCGATGATGGAGACGATGCTGTCCTTCCTGCTGGTCGAGCATCTGTGGGGGGCGACGATCGACGAGCCGGAGCGCGGCATGGGCTATCCGCGCATGCTGACCCCGCACCGGCGGCCCTATGCGACGCGCGACGGGTTCATCTCCGTGATCTGCGTGAGCGACGCGCAATGGGCGCGGGTGTTCCGCGCCATCGGGCGGGAGGAGCTGATCGCCGATCCGCGCTTCGCGACCCTGGGCGCGCGATCGGACAATGTCGATGCGCTGTACGCGGCGCTGGCCGAGGGCCTGACGACGCGCACCACCGCGGAGTGGGTGGCGATCCTGCGCCCGCTGGATATTCCCTGCGGGGAGGCGGCGACCCTGCCGGGGCTGCTGGAGAACGAGTACCTGCGGGAGACGGGCTTCTTCGCGCCGGCCGAGCATCCGGTGGAGGGACGGGTGCGGGTGACGGCGATCCCGGCGCGGTTTTCCGAGTCTCCGCCGTCCGTGCGGCGGCTGTGGCCACCGCTGGGGGCGGATACGGAGGCGGTGCTGCGGGAAGCTGGGTTCGACGCGGGGGAGATCGCGGCAATCCGAGGGGAAGCGGTTGCGGCGGACGGTTCGTGATGGAGGCCGGCCGGACGTCGTGTTTGGGCGTCCGGCCGGGTCTTGCTGTTACTGTCGCGCCATGGCGATGCGGACCGCTTCCTCCGGAGAAACGAGGTGATCTGAACTCTCGGCCGCGTCGGCGATGGCGATTTGCACCCCCTTGATCCGGCCGTTGAAGCCATTGCCGCGTGGACCGTAGTCCGGAGAGACGGGGGCTCCGCTGTCCTCGCCGACGTCGCAGCCGTCATCGGCGGAGAAGACCATCGCCAGGGTCATGGCAATATCCCCTTCGCCAACCTTCTTGCCGTCGACGTAGAGGCTCGCCTTGCCGCCCTTGCCCAGGCCGCCACCGGCATAGGCGAACTCCATGCGCACCTGGTGCTCGCCGGCGGGCAGCTTGCTTGCGGCCTCGACATAGAAATACTGCACACCACCCAAATTGTAACAGTATTTGAGCTTGCCGCCTTTGGCGTACAGGCTCCAGCCGCCGATGTTCGCACCCTGGGCGACGATCACGCCCTCGGCGCCGGAGTCCGGCACCACGATTTCGGCGGTGACCGAGTGGGATTTGTTCTTGATGCTGATCACGCAGTTCTCGGGCAACCGCCCCATGCCGGGGAACAGGAGCTGGGTGTTTCCCTTGATCAGCACCGGCCGGCCGGCAACGTCCGGGTTCAGGCGCCGTGCGACGTCGTCGTCCATCGGCAACACGTTGTAGCGCGTGGCTTCGATCAGCCACAGGCGCTGCAGCTCATGCAGTTTCTCCGGCATCTTCTTGGACAGGTCGTTGCTCTGGCTCCAGTCCTTTTCGGTGTCGTAGAGTTCCCAGACGTCGTCGTCGAACGCGGGGGTCTTCTCGCCGATGAGCAGCCAGGGCGTCTTGTGCCGCGTCACCGCGGTCCAGCCCTTGTGGTAGATGCCGCGGTTGCCGAACATCTCGAAATACTGCGTCTCGTGCCGTTCCGCCGCCTTGGCGTCGTTGAACGAGTAGAGCATGCTGACGCCCTCGATGGGCTGCTGCTGCACGCCATTCACCGAAACCGGCTCGGGCAGTCCGGCCGCTTCGAGGATCGTCGGCGCGACGTCGATGACATGGTGAAACTGCCACCGCATCTCGTCTTTCGCGGCGATCCCGTTCGGCCAGTGAATGATGGTTCCGTTCCGCGTCCCGCCCCAGTGCGAGGCAACCTGCTTCGTCCACTGGTAGGGCGTGTCCATGGCATGCGCCCAGCCGACCGCGTAGTGGTTATAGGAGTCCGGCCCGCCGAGCTTGTCGATCCGGGCGGTGAGGAACTCCGGGGTCTCGATCGCGGACAGTCCGTTGAAGTTCAGCATCTCGTTGTAGGTGCCGTTCAGCGTGCCCTCGGCCGAGGCGCCGTTGTCGCCGATGATGTAGTAGATCAGCGTGTCATCGAGGATGCCCAGCTTGCCCAGGCCATCGAGCAGGCGGCCGATATGATGATCGGTGTACTCCAGGAACCCGGCGTAGACCTCCATTTGCCGGCGCAACACCGGCTTCAGCGCCTCCGGCATGTCGTCCCAGGCCGGGATTTCCTTGTGGCGCGCCGTGAGCTGGCACTCCGGCGGAATGACACCCAGAGCCTTTTGCCGCGCGAAGGTCTCCTCGCGGAGCTTGTCCCAGCCCTGGTCGAACTTGCCCTTGTACTTGTCGGCCCATTCCTTTGGCACGTGGTGGGGGGCATGGGTGGCGCCGGGCGCGAAATAGGCGAAGAACGGCTTGTCGGCCGCCAGCGACTTCTGTTGCGAGATCCATGCCATGGCCTTGTCGGTCATGTCCGCCATGAAATGGTAGCTCTCTGCGGGCGTCGCCTTCGGTTCGACCGGGGTGGTCCCTTCGTAGATCGTCGGGTACCACTGGTTCGCCTCGCCACCGATGAAGCCATAGAAATACTCGAAGCCGCCGCCGCCCGTGGGCCAGGCATCGAACGGCCCGACCGGGCTTGCCTCCCACACCGGCACTTCGTGGCACTTGCCGAATTGCGCCGTGGAATACCCGTTGAGCTTCAGGGTCCGCGCCAACGGCGCGATGGTGTTGGGGAGTACGGAACTGTAGCCCGGCGCGCCGCTGGCGATCTCGGTAATGCCGCCCATGCCGGCGGAATGGTGGTTGCGTCCGGTCAGCAGCGCCTGGCGGGTCGGCGAGCAGAGGGCGGTCGTGTGGAAGCGCGTGTATTTCAGGCCGCCCGCTGCCAGCTTCTCCGCATTCGGCGTCTGGCAGGGCCCGCCGAAGGCGCTCGCGGCGCCAAAGCCCGCATCGTCGAGCAGGATGAGCAGGACGTTGGGCGCGCCTTTGGGGGGACGCAGCTGCTCGATCGGCGGGAACTTCGTGTCCGGATCCTTTGCATCATAGGTCACCAGGCCACGTCGCGCCGTGTTCGGCATCGGGAGGTGGAAGCGGTCTTTCCTGTCGTCGCTGGTCACGATCTCGGATCCTTGGTGCTGAGTCCGACACGGGATTTCCTCGGCGCGGTCCTGCGACATGCGCCGGGTGGCGGCTGGCGCGCGGGATCGTACGCCGTCGGCCTGCCGCCGACCACGTGGGTAGCCGTCTCATACGACACGTCGCTATGCGGAATTGGCAGACAGTCTCGGGCCACCCGCAGAGGAACGGGGCCGGGCGCGGATCATTTGCAGGCCTGTTCCCGGCAGATCTGCCGGCCGGTCACTCACTTGCGCGGCCGACGCGGCGGGTTCACAGGTTCGACATCACGCTCCGATCGGCCGCTCCCTGCCCCGACGCACGCCGACGCCAAGCTGACCCTGCCGGCCTGGGGTCGCACCCGGCCGCGGCGCGGCCCCCTCCCCTCACCCCGCCTCCGCCAGCCCGGCGAGCGCGCGCCACTCCTGCTCGGTGAGGACCCGCAGGCCCAGCTCCGTCGCCTTGCGCGCCTTCGAGCCCGGGTCGGCGCCGACCACCACGAAATCGGTCTTTTTCGACACCTGATCGGTCACCTTGGCGCCCAGCGCCTCGGCCCGCGCCTTCGCTTCCGGGCGGGTCATCGTCTCCAGCGTGCCGGTGAACACCACCGTCTTGCCGGCGAAGACGCCGTCCTCCTCCGCCACGCCGGCGGGGGGGACGATGGTGAGGAACCCGGCCAGCTCGTCCAACGTGTCCACGTTGCGCGGCTCGGCGAAGAAATCGGCCAGTTCCTCGGCGATCGCCGGGCCGATGCCGACGATGCTGCCCAGCGCCTCCCGCGCTTCCGAGCCGATCGTGGTCGCCGCCAGCATCTCCGCCCGCCAATGGGCGAAGTCGCCGTAGTGACGCGCGAGCAGCCGCGCGTTGCGCTCGCCGATCCGGCGGATGCCAAGCGCGTAGATGAAGCGATCGAGCGGGATGGTGCGGCGGAGCTGGATCGCGCGCATCAGGTTGCGCGCCGACAGCGCCCCCCAGCCCTCGCGGGCGGCGATCTCCGCCTCCCGCGCCGCCAGGCGGAAGATGTCGGCGGGGCCGGTCAGCCAGCCGAGGTCGTGGAATTCGGCCACCGTCTTCTCGCCCATCCCGTCGATGTCGAAGGCGAGACGGGAGGCGAAATGGATCAGCCGCTCCACCACCTGCGCGGGGCAGGTCAGGCCGCCGGTGCAACGGCGCACCACCTCGCCCGGCGGGCGCAGCGCCAGGCTGCCGCAGACCGGACAGCGGTCGGGGAAGGCGAACGGCTGCGCCCCGTGCGGACGCCGCTCCGCCACCACGGCCACCACCTGCGGGATCACGTCCCCGGCGCGCTGGATCAGCACCGTGTCGCCCACCCGGATGTCCTTGCGGACGACCTCGTCCTCGTTGTGCAGGGACGCGCGGGAGACGAGCACGCCGCCCACGTTCACCGGCTCCAGCTCCGCGACCGGGGTCAGCGCGCCGGTGCGGCCGACCTGGATGCGGATCGCCGTCAGCACGGTGGTGGCCTGCTCGGCAGGGAATTTCCACGCGATCGCCCAGCGGGGCGCGCGGCCGACGAAGCCCAGGCGGTGTTGCAGGGCGAGATCGTCGAGCTTGTACACGACGCCGTCGATGTCGTAGTTCAGCCCGGCGCGGGCGGCGGCCATCTCGGTCTGGAACGCGGCGGCTTCGCCTTCGTCGGCCAGCGGGCGCGACAGCGGGTTGACCTCGAATCCCCAGGCCCGCAGCCGGTCCAGATAGGCGCTGTGGGTTGCCGCCGGCGCCTCGCTCGCCTCGCCCATCGCATAGGCGAGCAGGGACAGCGGGCGCGATGCGGTGATGGCGGGATCGAGCTGGCGCAGGCTGCCCGCGGCCGCATTGCGCGGATTGGCGAACGGCTTCTCCCCGGCCGCGTCCTGCGCCGCGTTCAGCGCCAGGAAATCGGCCTTGGTGATGAACACCTCGCCGCGGATCTCGATCAGCGCCGGGGCGTGGCCCTGCAGGCGCTGCGGGACGGTCCTGATGGTGCGGAGATTGGCGGTGACGTCCTCGCCCTCGGTCCCGTCGCCGCGGGTGGCGCCGCGGGCAAGGCGGCCGTGCTCGTAGGTCAGGCTGATCGACAGCCCGTCGATTTTCGGCTCGCCCACGAAACGCAGCGGCGCCGCGGCAGCGAGGCCCAGGAAGCGGCGCACCCGGGCACAGAACTCGGCGAAACCGTCGGCGTCGAACACGTTGTCGAGCGACAGCATCGGCTGGATGTGGCGCAGCTTGGCGAACCCGCTCTCCGGCGCCGCGCCGATGCGGCGGGAGGGACTGTCAGGCCGGACCAGATGCGGGAAGCGCGCCTCGATCGCGAGGTTGCGTGCCCGCAGCGCGTCGTAGGCGGCATCCGTGATCTCGGGCGCGTCACGCTGGTGATAGGCACGGTCGTGATGCGCGATCTCGGCGGCGAGGCGGGCGAGCTCGGCCGCGGCGTCGGCCTCGGTGAGGTCGTCCGCCGCGGGCGCGGCCTGGGGTGCGTGATGGCGTGCCGTCATGGGCAGGGGCAAGTCGAACTCATAGTGCCACTATGCCGCGGGGCGCAGGGGAAACGCTATCGGCGGCCGGGCGCGGCAGCTCCGTGCTACAAGCGTGCAGGCAACGGTCAGACGAGGGGCCCATGCGAACGGTCGAGGTTCTTGCCATCCAGCGCATCAGCGCCGCCGATCGGGCGCGCGTCGAGGCGGTCGATCCCGCGGTGCGGCTGACCGATGCCGGCGGCTGGTTCGACGGCGAGATCCGCGACACCTGGCCGGCACGGACGGCGGCGCGCTACCTCGCCCCCGACGCCACGGGATCGGGCACCCGGGCGGAGCGCGACCGGCTGCTGGCGGGAGCCGAGGTGATCCTGGGCGGCTGGCCCTTTCCGCTCGATCTGCGCGCCCGGGCGCCGCGGCTGACATGGTTCCACCAGCGCCCGGCGGGGGCGAGCAACCTGCGGATGGGCGATCTCTGGGGCAGCGACGTCGTGGTCACCACGTCGCGCGGGTCCGGCAACATCCTGGCGATGGCGGAATACGCGATCGCGGGGATCCTGCATTTCGCCAAGGGGCTGGACCAGGCGGTGGCGGACCGGGCGGCACGGGCCTTCGACCATCGCGCCTACCGGCCGCTGCTGGTCGCGGGCAAGACCTTGTGCGTGATCGGCGCCGGCGGGATCGGGCGCGAGGTCGGGCGGCTGGGCGCGGCGCTGGGGATGCGGGTCGTGGGCACACGGCGGCAGGCGGCGGAGGGAGCGGCGCTGCCGGAGGGGTTCGCGCAGCTGGGCGGGCCGGAAGCGCTGGACGGGTTCCTGGCGGAGAGCGATTTCGTCGCGGTCTGTTGCCAGTGGACCGAGGAAACCACCGGGCTGATCAACGCGGCGCGGCTGGGGATGATGAAGCCCCAGGCGGTGCTGGTGAACGTGGCGCGCGGGGAGATCGTGGACGAGGCGGCGCTGGCCGAGGCGCTGGCGGCCGGGCGGCTGCGCGGGGTCGTGCTCGATGTGTATGTGGGCGAGTTCGAGCACACGCCGCCGGAGGTGCTGTGGCGCGATCCGCGGGTGCTGATCACGCCGCATGTCTCGGGCGCGAGCGATCAGAACCGGCACCAGGCGATCGAAGTGTTCTGCGAGAATCTGCGAGCCTATCTGGACGGGAAAGCGTTGCGCAATGTGGTCGATTGGCAACGAGGGTATTGAGCCCGGATGCCCGGACACACGGCCATCATCGACCGGATGGCAGGGCTCGGGTGGGCTTCCTGGCGATCCGGCCGTTGCAGGACGCAGGGATCGGGGCCTGCGTTCCCCTTGCGGCCGGCGACCGGGCCGCTCATCGGGGGACTCCCAATTCACACTTTCAAGCCCGCATACCCATATGCATGGAAGCCGGGGTTATCCGGGCCGTTCGTGATGGAGCCAGCCATGCATATCGAATTCAGTACCGACAACCATATCCATGGGCGAGAGGCCCTGGCGGCGCATGTGCAGAGCGTGGTGGAGCATGCGTTGAGCCATGTCAGCACCCAGGTGACGCGAGTGGAGGTGCATGCCAGCGACACCAATGGCGGCAAGGGCGGCCCGGCCGACATTCACTGTACGATGGAGGCGCGCGTCGAGGGGCGGCCGCCGACCGTGGTCAGCGACGAGGCCGCCACCCTGGAGCTGGCCGTCACCGGTGCTGCCGGAAAGCTGAAGCGCGCCGTGGAGAGCGTGGTGGAGCGGAGGCAAGACCAGCGATAGTGTCCTGCCCCTGAAATGCCTTCCCATTTCAGGGACCAGCAGGCCGCATCTTTGCGGTGGTCCGTGCCAGCCCGATGGTGCGGATCAGCAGCCCCGTGCGGTGGTTCTCGGTTGAGACGGGTGGAGACGCCGACGGACCGCCGCGTCACCCCGCCGGGACGCGGGCGATGATTTCCGTGGGCGAAATCAGGCCGCGTTGCAGATTACCAATCATATTTCCGATTTTCTGCGGCGCATTGTCTCCCATGAGAATGGGCAGGCCGAGCGGCGGCAGGCTCTGCTGGGCCGCGCGCGCCTGCAGAGTGCGGAAGAAATCGAGCGCGAAGTTGGCGCGGTCGCGCTGCGCCACGATGTCGAACCCTGCACCTTCCAGTGCGGCGCGATACGCCTCCACCGTTGCCATGAAGTCCATGTCCGGACGGGCCGCCCAGGGCACCGGAAAAGACAGATCCCCTGCCGCCGTGCGCATCACGTCGTAGACCGCAAAGGTGCCGCCCGGACGCAGCACGCGGCGCACGCCGGCGAACAAGGTCTGCTTGTCGGGGATGTTCATCCCGACATGCAGCATCGTGACACCATCGAAGCGCGCCGCCTCGAACGGCAGGGCCAGGGCGTCGCCCTGGCGGAACGCAACGTGCTGGTCGAGGCCGGTGCGGCGGGCGAGATCCGTCGCGACCTGCACATATTCCTCCGTCAGGTCGATCCCGCTGACCCGGCACCCATAGACAACCGCGAGCGCGCGCGCCGTACCGCCAAGACCGCTGCCGATGTCGAGCCACTGCTGACCGACAGCGGGCGCGATCTGCGCGAACAGCGCCAGGGTCGCCTCGCGGCCACCGATGTGGAATTCGTCGATCGGCGCCAGATCCTCCGGGATCAGACGGTCCGGGTCCTTCCCCGCCGCCCGCAGCGCCTGCAGGATCGCCTGCGCCAGGCGGCCATGGGTGTAGTGCCTCGCGACGTCGGCCTGGATCGTCATGGTGCTCGCCCCCCCCGCCGCCGCTGACCGGTCTGCCGGACTTGCGGTCCCGGAAATTTATGGTCTCATTTGTCCCGGTATTTCCGCACGATGCAAGCGCGGCGACGCGCGCCGCCAACAGGCGGGATGCGGAGATCTTGCACAGCACGGCGCCGCCACTGCAGGCTGCGGGTGGGCGGGTCCCGCGCCATGCGGCACGCACCCCGACCCGGCCCACGGACCCGACGAGGAACGCGCGATGACCGAACCCACACGCCGCACGGTCGAGACCAACGGCATCCGCATGCACCTGGCCGAGCAGGGCACGGGCCCGCTGGTGCTGCTGTGCCACGGCTTCCCGGAATCCTGGTACTCCTGGCGCCACCAGCTGCGGGCGCTGGCGGAGGCCGGATTCCACGCCGTGGCGCCCGACATGCGCGGCTATGGCGGGACCGACCGGCCGGACGCGATCGACCAGTACACCCTGTTCCATCTGGTCGGCGACATGGTGGGCCTGCTCGATGCCCTGGGGGCGGAGACGGCGGTGATCGCCGGCCACGACTGGGGCGCGCCGGTCGCCTGGCACGCCGCACTGCTGCGCCCCGACCGGTTCCGCGCGGTGATCGGGCTGAGCGTGCCGTTCCGGCCCCGGTCCACGACCCGGCCGACCGAGGCCATGCCGCGGACGGCGGAGGCCATCTTCTACCAGCTCTATTTCCAGCCACCGGGCGTCGCCGAGGCCGAACTGGAACGCGATGCCGGCGCCAGCATCCGCCGCCTCCTCTATGCTGCCTCGGGGGACGCGCCGCCGCCGCCCCGGGCCTGGGGGCCGACGCCTTCGGCATGGTGCCGCAGCCGGGCGGCTTCCTGACGCGGATGCCCGAGCCGGCCGCCCTGCCCGCCTGGATCAGCCAGGCGGACCTCGATGTGTATGCCGGGGCGTTCGCGCGCACCGGGTTCCGCGGCGGGCTCAACTGGTATCGCAACATCGACCGCAACTGGGACCTGCTGGCGCCGTTCGCGGGGCTGCCGGTTTCGGTGCCGGCGCTCTACATGGTCGGCGCGCGCGATCCGGTGAAAGCGTTCCGCGGCATGGACACGCTGCTGGCGAACCTCTCGCGCTACGTGCCCGGATTGCGCGAGACGGTGGTGCTACCGGGCTGCGGGCACTGGACGCAGCAGGAACGGCCGCTTGAGGTGAATGCGGCGATGATCGGATTCCTCCGCAGCCTGTGAGCGGCACGGGAGAGACCGGGCGTGGCGAGCGGAGGGTGGTGGGCCGCGCCGATCGGGCGACGGGCTCAGCCGCTGCCGCCGACGAAGCCGAAACTCCCGGTATAGCCGGGTGGCATGCCCCGGTTGGCACGGTGATCGGCCGCACAGGATGCGGAAGCCAGCAGGCCGAGCATCAGCAAAACGGCAAGGAACGGCTTCATCCTCATCTCCGTGCAGGAGGGCCTGCCCGCGGCGGCCGAAGCGCCGGACCGCAGAGGCAGGGTGACGGGTCGCGCGGCCGGGCCTGCGATCGGTGAGACCGTCATCGGAAAGCGCGCCGGTCCGGGGCATGGACGTCGGCGGCGACGCCCTTGCGCGCCGCGGCGACGGGCGCCGGAGGCCCGACGCCGGAACGTAGTTGGTGTCATGGGATACGGTGTCAATGGCGGTATCCACCCGGGGCGCCCGGTGTGGTCCTGGGCGTGACGGTCGCGGTGCTGACGGCCCTGCATGGCGGTGCCGGATTTCCGGGACGCGATGCTCTGTTCTTTAGACGCAATGACGACGCACGGTCATGCGCGGGGCTCTCGCGGACCCCACGGGCAGATGATGGGCGCGCCGGAGGCGCGCGACGGCCTGGTGTCGTTCGGCCTGACAACCGCCTTCCTGTTCCCGGTCGTCCGGACCGTCTGGCCGGCGAGCCGGAACGGCACGAAATGGTGACGGGACGGGTCCCGGGACGCACGACCGGGGGCGGCGCGGGGGAGCCCGCGATGGGCGTGCCGATCCGCCGGGCGCGGGGGCGCGCCCGCCGGGCGATCGGCTGACCCGACCGGTGCGCGAGGGGCGGACGCCCGCGACGCCACGGACCTTCCGACGAGGGCGAGCGCGCGCCCGGTCCGTGGTTCCCCCTCACCGCCGCACCCGGGACCGATCGACGGTCGCGCGCGGTCGCAAAGATATCGCGAAGGTTAACCGCGTGGGTACATCCGGGCCCCACCCGCCCCGCGACGTGTACACCTCGACCCCAGCCCGTCCCCCGCCCTTGCGCCCGCTTGTCCGACGCCCCGCCGCCCCCTCAGCGCCGCAGCAGCGCCGAGGCGAACAAGAGCGCCCAGCCCAGCATGAGCAGGCTGCCGCCGAACGGTGCCAGGAACCCGACCGGCCAGAGCAGCAGCGCCAGCCCGTAGACCCCGCCGCAGAACAGCAGGGTCCCCACCAGGAACGCCGCGCCGGCGAACCCGGCCAGCCGCCCGCCGCCCTGCCCGACCCACAGCCCGGTGCCGACCAGCGCCAGAGCATGCCAGCCCTGCATGCGGATCGCGCTCTCCACCATCCCCAGCCGCAGCGGGCCGAGCCCGTTCAGCGCATGCGCCGCCAGCGCCGCCATCGCGACCGCCGTCATCCCCACCAGCGCCCCGGCGCCGATCCACACCCGTCCCATGATCCTGCGTTCCCCGCTCTTCCGTCCCGACCCGCCGGCCTATAGCATCCGAACGACCATGCCGCGCGGCGACCTCTTCCCTGAAATCGGCCCGTTCGAGACCGGCTACCTGCCGCTGTCCGCCGGCCATGTGATGTACTGGGAGCAGGCGGGCAACCCGCGCGGCCGGCCGGTGCTGTTCCTGCACGGCGGACCGGGGGCGGGCGCCGGCGCGGTGCACCGGCGCTTCTTCGACCCCGGGTTCTGGCGCATCGTGATTTTCGACCAGCGCGGCGCCGGCCGCTCCCGCCCGCTCGGCAGCCTGGCCGACAACACGACCCCGGACCTGGTGGACGATATCGAGACCCTGCGCCGGCATCTCGGGATCGACCACTGGCTGCTGTTCGGCGGCTCCTGGGGCTCGACCCTGGCGCTGGCCTATGCCCAGGCGCATCCCGCCCATGTGGCGGGCTGCGTGCTGCGCGGCGTGTTCCTCGGCCGGCCGGCGGAGCTCGACTGGTTCCTGCATGGGCTGCGCGCGGTGTTCCCCGACGCCCACGCCGCTTTCGCCGGCTTCCTGCCGGAGGACGAGCGCGGCGACCTGTTGGGCGCGTATCTGCGCCGGCTGACCGACCCCGATCCGACGGTCCACCTGCCGGCGGCGCGCGCCTGGTCGGTCTACGAAGGCTCCTGCAGCACCCTGCTGCCCAGCCCGGAGACCGTCAGCTCGTTCGCCCAGGACCGCACCGCGCTCGGGCTGGCGCGGATCGAGGCGCATTATTTCGAGCACGGCCTGTTCCTGCCGGGCGGCGGGCTGCTCGGGGCGATGGACCGGATCGGGCACATCCCGGCCGAGATCGTGCAGGGCCGCTACGACATGATCTGCCCGGCGGCGACCGCGTTCGAACTGGCCGCCGCCTGGCCGGCGGCGCGGCTGTCGATCGTGCCGGACGCCGGGCATTCGGCGCTGGAACCGGGCATCCGCCGCGCGCTGGTCGCCGCGGTCGAACGTTTCCGCCACGGGCGGTAGGGCGCGCCGTCACCGGCGCCACAACACGAGGAACGACACAGATGAAAATTGGCGTGATCGGGCTTGGCACCATGGGCATGGGCGCGGCGGTGTACCTGGTGAAGCAGGGCCACCACGTCACCGGCTGCGACCTCCGTCCGGCGGCGCGCGAGGCCCTGATCGCCGCCGGCGGCGCCGCGGCGGAACGCCCGGACGCGCTGCCCCGCGACCTCGACGCGGTGCTGGTCCTGGTGGTGAACGCGGCGCAGGAGCAGGAGGTGCTGTTCGGCCCGCAGGGCTGCGTGAAGCTGCTGCCGCAGGGCGCGGTGGTGATCTGTTCGACCACCGTGGCGCCCGAGGTGGCGCGCAGCCTGGAGGCGCGGCTCATCGAGGCCGGGCTGCTGATGCTGGATGCGCCCGTCTCCGGCGGCCGGGCCGGGGCGGAGGCGGGCACGATGACGGTGATGGGCTCCGGCGCGCCGGCCGCGTTCGACCGCGCCGCCGCCGGCGCTGGAGGCGATCGCGTCGAAGGTCTGGCGGCTCGGCGATGCCGCCGGCATCGGCAGCACGGTGAAGATGGTCAACCAGTTGCTGGCCGGCGTGCATATCGCGGTCGCCGCCGAGGCGCTGGCGCTCGGCATCCGCGCCGGGGCGGATCCGCAGGTGCTGTACGACGTGATCTGCACCTCGGCCGGCAGTTCGTGGATGTGGCAGAACCGGGTGCCGCATATCCTGGCCGGGGACGACACGCCGGCCTCGGCGGTGAACATCTTCGTCAAGGACCTGGGGATCGTGCTGGATCAGGCCCGGGCGCTGACCTTCCCGGCGCCGATCGCGGCCACCGCGCACCAGTTGTTCCTGGGCGCGGCGGCGCTGGGCAACGGGGCGAAGGACGACGCCTTCGTGATCCGGGTCTGGGAGGCGCTGACCGGGATCGAGCTGCCGCCGAAGGGGCTGAGCCGAAACCCGGGCGCCCCCTGCGGGCCGGTGGCCGGCCGCGCCGTCGCGGCCCCCGGGCGCGGCCGGTCCGCGGCGCCATCGGGCCGCCACCCGGGTACGCGCACACGGCCCGCGTGCGCGGGGGGCGGGGGGGGCGCCGGGTCGCGCCGCGGGCCGGCCGGTTCGGGACGCGATGCGGGCCGGAGGGCGTTGGCGTGTCGCGGGCGGGTCGAGCGCACGGTAATCCTGTATACCGTTAACAATCGTTTGCAATCATAATCTTACGTTACTTCATTATTCCTTGTTCGTATCTGCGGTTCGTCCGCTACCCCAGCTCCTGCGCACGCCCATCGCGTGCCGCCGCACACAAAACGGAGGTTGGGGATGAGATTCCTGAAGAATGCCCTGCTGGCCGGGGCCTTGACCCTCGGCTCGCTCGGTGTCGCCCATGCAGAGTTGGTCAGCGGGACGTTCCTGGTGAACGTCTGGACCGGGAGCGGGGTGACGGACAACGCCGCACTGCCCGCGCCCACATCCACGCCAGTCCTACCGCTTCACCTATAAGGGCCCGATCGACTTCATCAACAACAATCCGCAGGGCGGCTCCAACACGTTCGGTGACTTTTTCGGCAGCAACAGCACCGGAATCAGCGGTCTGAGCTCTTCTCTGTCCACGTTCCTCAACACGACGATGAGCATGCCGGGGTTCAAAGACAACACCTACATGGAATTCAGCGGCAATTCATCGGGCGGGCTGGTCTCGGTGTCGCATGACGACGGGGCGAGCCTTTATGACTCTGCCGGTAACGCGGTCTTCACCTCGCCCAACCCCACCGTCGACATCACCAATACGGGAGTCCTTCCCTCGGGCGATTTCAAGCTGGTCTACGTCGAAGCCAACGGCGCACCGGCCGACCTGACGATGCAGGTGCCGACATCTTCGTCAAGGATCTGGGCATCGTGCTCGATCAGGCCCGGACCCTGGCCTTCCCGGCGCCGATCGCGGCCACCGCGCACCAGTTGTTCCTCGGCGCGGCCGCGCTGGGCAACGGGGCGAAGGACGATGCGTTCGTGATCCGGGTGTGGGAAGCGCTGACCGGGATCAAGCTGCCCGACGGCGGCTGAGCGGGCGGCCGGGACGCGCCGCGCCAGCTCCGGGATCACGGAGCCTGCCAGGCGTTGCGCGCGGCACGCCCGACGCGCCGGCATGACGCGCCGAGGAAGCTGGTCTAGGCTCCCCGTCAAACCACGGCAGACGGAGGGAACCCCATGGACTTCACCGGCAAAATCGCGCTCGTCACCGGCGCAGGCAACGGCATCGGGCGGGCCAGTTCGGTCGGATTCGCCAAGCGGGGCGCAAAGCTCGTCCTGGTCGATCGCGACGCGGACGCCGGCGAGGCCACCGCCGGCATCATCCGCCAGCAGGGCGGGGAAGCGATCTTCGTCGCCGCCGACGTGACCAAATCCGCCGACGTGCAGGGCTACGTGAAAGCCGCGCTCGACAAGTACGGCGCGATCGACTGCTTCCACAACAACGCCGGCATCGAGGGCAAAGTGGCGCCGACCGCCGAATACGACGAGGCGATGTTCGACGCGGTGATGGGCGTCAACGTCAAGGGCGTGTTCCTCGGCCTGCGCCACGTGCTGCCGGTGATGCTGGCGCAGAAGCGCGGCGCGGTGGTCAACACCGCCTCGGTCGCCGGGCTGGTCGGCTCGCCGGGGATGCCGGCCTATGTCGCCTCGAAGCATGCGGTGCTGGGGCTCACCAAGGTCGCCGGCGGCGAGGTGGCGCGCGCCGGCGTGCGGGTGAACGCGGTCTGCCCCGGGCCGATCGATACCCGCATGATCCACTCGCTGGAACAGATGATGAGCCCGGCCGATCCCACCGTTGCCGGCCAGCGCTACCAGAACTCCATCCCGATCGGCCGCTACGGCACCGCCGAGGAAGTGGCCAACGTGGTGCTGTTCCTCTGCTCCGACCTCGCCGGCAACGTCACCGGCGCGCACTACGTGGTGGACGGCGGGCGCACCGCGACCCCCGGCGCCGTCACCAGCACGATGGTGCGCTGAGCCATGACCGGACTGCTGGACGGACGGCTGGCGCTGGTGACCGGCGCCGGCTCCGGCATCGGCGCGGGCATCGCGCGCGCCATGGCCGAGGCCGGCGCGCGGGTGATCGTCGCCGACGTGAATGCGGCGGGGGCACAGCAGGTGGCGGGCGAGATCGGCGCCGCCGCCCGCGCGGTGGCGCTGGACGTGACCGACCGCGCCGCGGTCGATGCGCTGGCGCAGGACATCCGGGGCCGGGAGGGCCCGATCTCGGTGCTGGTCAACAACGCCGGCATCATCCGCCGCGGCAAGCTCGCCGATCCGGCGGCGCGCGCCGACTGGGACGCGACCATGGCGGTGAACCTCGACGGCCCCTACGTGGTCACCACGGCGTTCCAGTCGCAGCTGGTCGAAACGAAAGGCGCGGTGATCAACATCGGCTCGATCCAGTCCTTCGTCGCGCTGCCCAATTCGGCCGCCTACACCGCTTCCAAGGGCGGGGTGCGGGCACTCACCAAGGCGCTTGGCGATCGAGCTTTCCCCGCTCGGGGTGCGGGTCAACGCGATCGGGCCGGGAATGATCGCGACTCCGCTGAATGCCAAGGCGCGCGAGAACCCCGATTACATGCGCAATTTCAAGGACCGCATCCCGCTCGGGCGGATGGGGGAGCCGGCGGATATCGCCGGGCCGGCCGTGTTCCTCGCCTCCGACCTCGCCCGCTACGTCACCGGCGTCACCCTGCCGGTGGACGGCGGGTTCCTCGCCTACTGAAGGGCCCCCGCATGCGCATCGAGATCCTCTGCACCGGCGACGAGGTGCTGACCGGCAAGATCACCAACACGAATTTCAGCTATGTCAGCCAGAAGCTGGAAGACGTCGGGCTGTCGGTGGTCTGGGGCACGACCGTGGGCGACGACCGGGAGCGGCTGCTGGAAGCCTTTCGCCTGGCGGCCGGAAGGGCGGACGCGGTGATCGTCAACGGCGGCCTCGGCCCCACCGTCGATGACCTGTCGCAGGAAATCGCCGCGCTGGCGGCCGGCGTGCCGCTGGTGCTGAACGAGGACTGGCTGGCGACGATGGAGAGCTTCTTCTCCCGCCGCTCGCGCGTGATGCCGCCCAACAACCGCAAGCAGGCGATGCTGCCCGAGGGCGCGGAGGTGCTGGACAACCCGATCGGCACCGCCTGCGGCTTCGCGGTGGACATCGGGGGGGCGCGCTTCTTCTTCACCCCCGGCGTCCCGCGCGAATTGCGCCGGATGCTGGAGGAGCAGGTGATCCCCCGGCTGCTGGCCCGCTCCGGCAGCCCGGCGACCATCCTGCTCAAGCGCTTCCACTCCTACGGGCTCGGCGAATCGCACGTGGACTCGCTGCTGGAAGGGATCGAGGCGCTGGCGCCCGACGGCAGCGTGAAGCTCGGCTTCCGCGCCCACTACCCGCAGTTGGAGACCAAGCTCACGGTGCGCGGCACGAGCCCCGAGGACGTGCAGCGCAAGCTCGCCCCGGCCACGGCCGAGGTCCGCCGCCGGCTCGGCAATTTCATCCTGGCCGAGGACGACCGCACCCTGGAAGGCGTGGTGCTGGCGGCGCTGCGCGACCAGGGCGCCAGCCTGGCGCTGGTGGAGACCTTCACCGCCGGGCAGATCGCCGCACGCATCGGGCACCTGCCGGGCGCCGAACGCATCTTCCGCCGCGGCCTCGTGCTGCGCGACCTGACCGAACTCGGCGCCGCGGTCGGGCTGGACGAGGGGCCGGCGCTCGGCCCGCTGTCGCAGGAAACCGCCGAGGCGGTGGCCCGCTCCGCCCGCGCCGGCTCGGGCGCCAGCCACGCGCTGGCGGTGCTGATCGAGCTCGACGACGGGGACGACCGCATCGATTTCGGCGGCACCATCCATCTGGCGATCGCCACCGAGGATCGCGTCGCCTACCGCCGGTCCCGCATCCTGGGCGGGCGGGAATGGGTGCGGCTGGGCGCGGTGGAGCTCGGCCTCGATTGCCTGCGCCGCTTCCTGCAGAACCTGCCGGTGGTCGAACGGATCGATTTCGAGAGGGTGTAGCACCATGACCGCGCAACGGATGACGACGGCGCAGGCGGCGGTCGCCGCCCTGGCGGAAAACGGGCTCGACACGATCTTCTGCCTGCCCGGGGTACAGAACGACTATCTGTTCGACGCGCTGCACGAGGCGCAGGACCGCATCCGCCCGATCCATACCCGCCACGAACAGGGTGCGGCCTACATGGCGCTGGGCGCGGCGATGGCGACCGGCCGGCCGGCCGCCTACGCGGTGGTGCCGGGCCCCGGGTTCCTCAACACCACCGCGGCGCTGTCCACCGCCTATGCGGTGAACGCGCCGGTGCTGGCGCTGGTGGGTCAGATCGCGCTGGCGACCATCGGCCGCGGCACCGGGCAGTTGCACGAGATCCCCGACCAGCTCGCCATCATGCGCGGGCTGACCAAATGGGCCGAGCGCATCCGCGCCCCGCACGAAGCCGCCCCGCTGGTCACCGAGGCGTTCCGCCAGCTGCGCTCCGGCCGGCCGCGCCCGGTGGCGCTGGAATGCCCGATCGACGTCTGGGGCCGCACTGCGCCCCTTCCCGCCCCGGTTGCCGCCGCGCCCGAGCCGGCCCCGGTCGACCCCGACGCGGTGGCGGACGCGGCGAAGCTGCTCGGCGGGGCCACCCGCCCGCTGATCGTCGTCGGCGGCGGCGCGCAGGGCGCCTCGGCCGAGGTGACCGCGCTGGCCGAGATGCTGCAGGCCCCGGTGATGGCGCACCGCATGGGCCAGGGCGTGCTGGACCGGCGCCATGCGCTCAGCGTGAACGTGCTCGCCGGCTGGCGGTTGTGGGAACAGGCCGACGTGGTGCTGGCGATCGGCACCAGGCTCGCCACCCCGCTGATGCAATGGGGCACCGATGCGAACCTGAAGATCATCCGGGTCGATGCCGACCCGGAGGAAATCGACCGCATCGCCCGCCCCGCCCTGGCACTGACCGGGGACGCCGCGCCGATCCTGCGCGCCCTGCTGGACGCCCTGCCCGCGCGCAACGCGGTCCGCGCCCCGCGTGCCGAGGAGGTGGCCGGCCATCGCGCCGCGGTCGATCAGGCGCTGTCCGTGCTGCGCCCGCAGCTCGACTACCTGGCGGTGATCCGCGAGGAACTGCCGGAGGACGGCATCCTGGTCGATGAGCTGACCCAGCTCGGCTATGTCGCGCGACTGGCGTTCCCGGTGTACCGGCCGCGCACGTTCCTGTCCCCCGGCTACCAGGGCACCCTGGGCTGGGGCGTGGCGACGGCGCTCGGCGCCAAAGTGGCACGGCCGGACGTGCCGGTGGTGGCGCTGTCGGGCGACGGCGGCTTCCTGTTCACCGCCACCGAGCTGGCGACCGCGGTGCAGTTCCGCATCCCCCTCGTGGTGGTGCTGGTGAACGACGGCGCCTACGGCAATGTCCGGCGCATCCAGTCCCAGCAGTTCGGCAACCGGCTGATCGCGTCCGACCTGCGCAACCCGGATTTCCGCCGCTTCGTGGAAAGCTTCGGCGCGCTCGCGCTGCGGGCGGAGACGCCGGAGGCGTTGCGCGGCGCGCTGCGCACGGCACTGGGCGCCGGGGTGCCGGCGGTGATCGAGGTGCCGGCAGGGCCGATGCCCGACCCCTGGGCGCTGTCGCGGCCGGGGCGGAACCGCGGCCGGCGCTAGTGTCCTGATTCGGAAATTCGGTTCCGAATTTCCGGGACACTAGCTCTTTGTTTTCAGTGGCCTGCTGGTCCCTGAAATGGGAAGGCATTTCAGGGGCAGGACACTAGCCCCGCAGCGCCGCCAGCGCCGCTTCCGGCGCCCGGTCGATCAGCCGCAGCAGGGCCCGCGCCGGGCCGCGCGGGGCACGCTTGCCCTGTTCCCAGTTGCGCACCGTCGCCACCGGCACGGCGATGCGCCGGGCGAACTCGGCCTGCGACAGACCAAGCCGGTGGCGCACCCCACGCACCCAGGACGCGGCGTCGCGCGCGGCGGCGGCATCGTCCTCGGCCGCCTGGGCGGCGATATCGGCCTCGGTGGTGGCGGCGATGCGCGCGGGATCGACGCGCGCGGCGAGCGGCCGCGTGGTGCCGTCCGGACGCTGTTCCTGCAGGGTCCCGTCAGGCGCGACCTGCACGCGCACCGTGCGCGCGCCGCTCGCCCGCGCCGGCGCGGCGGGCGGAGATGAGGCGGAGGGCGCCGCCGCGACAGGTGAAGACCACGACATGGAGGACTCCCTCGACTTGGCCCGTGAGCCGAAACCGGTCTTCGCCTTAGTCGAACCGATCGTCCGGTTCCACATGGCGATGAGGATCGCGAAACGCCGGAAGAACATGGGCGAAGTCGAAGCCAGGCTCCCGCAGACAGCGATCGCTCTTGACCGGATCCCACTCGAATGTGCTGGACAGCATATAGGCCAATGGCCCAGTCACGGCAACCCCCGACTGCGGGCACCCCCCGGCGCGGCGCCCCCGGGCGGGCGCAGCACCTCCTGCCCGACACGCCGCAGCCACGCCCCGCGGTGCACACCGTCGGTACGGCGCAGATACGCCGCCGCCGCCGCCGGCAGCGGCCGCGGCCCCGGGGCCAGCTCCATCCGCGCCGCCGCCGCGATCGCCCGCCGGGTCTGGCCCAGCAGGCCCGCCCGCGCGCCCTTGACCAGATAGCCGGCGATGCGCGGGGCCAGCGCCGCCCAGGAGGCCCCCCATTTGCGCTCGATATGGATGCGGTTGCGCACGAACAGGAACCAGCGGGTGCCGGACCAGGCGAGCCTTCGCTCCGCCGCGACCTTGTGACGGACCACGATCTCGCCGCGGTAGCCGACGCGCCAGCCGCGCGCGATCGCGCGCAGGCAGAAATCGTATTCCTCCCAGCAGAAGAAAAGCTTCGGATCGTACGCCCCGGCGGCGTCCCAGGCGGCGCGGCGGATCACGTGGCCGGCGCCGACGAATGTAACGGTATCAAAGTTTTCCCCCGCGCGCGGCAGCAACGCGCGCGGATAGCCCCAGGACGAAAGATCGTCCCGCCCGCTGTCGTAGTCCACGATCCTGAGGCCAAGGGCCGCAAGCCCCGGATCGGCGTCGAGCGCGGCCACCGCGCGCGCCAGGGTGTCCGGTCCGGCGTATTCGGCGTCGTTGTCGAGCCCGGCGATCACCCGCCCGTGCCCGAGCCGGCTGGCGACGTTGCGCCCGCCGGCGACGCCGAGATTGCAGGACAGCGCCCACAGGCTGGCGTCCGTCCGTCCCGCCACCAACCGCGCCAGGCGATCGCGCGCATCGGGGCGGGAGCCCTGGTCCAGCACGCTCACGTGACGGGAGAGGCCGCGCTGCGCCAGCGCCGAGACGATCGCCGCCTCCGTCTCCTCCACCCGATCGAGCGCCAGGATCACCACGTCGGCATCGTACGGCCCGGCCGGCGGGCCGGTGGCGCCGGCGACCAGACGCAGGCTCACGGCGCCGGCGGGGCGGGCTGCGCAAGGTATGCGAGCCGCTTGATCTCCTTGCGCCCGCGCGCCACCGAATTGAGAATCAGGCCGCAGGCGAAGGCGAGACATGCGAGCAGCACGAGCCCCGTGGCCAGCACCGCGGTCGGCAGCCGCGGCACCAGGCCCGAGCGCAGGAATGCGGTCACCACCGGCAGGCCGGCGCCGATCCCGGTGGCGAACAGCACCGCGCCGGCGGAGGTGAAGAACGGCAGCGGGCGCTCCTCCTTCACCAGTACCAGGATGGTGCGCAGGATGCGCAGCCCGTCGGTGACGGTGCGCAGCTTGGAGGCCGAGCCGGCGGGGCGTTCCCGATAGTGCGTGCTGGTCTCGCCGATCGGCAGATTGAGCTCGAGCGCGTGGACGGTGAACTCCGTTTCGGTCTCGAACCCGGCGGCCAGGGCGGGAAAGGATTTCACGAAGCGGCGCGAAAACACCCGGTAGCCGGAGAGCACATCGCTCACCCGGTCGCCGAAGAACCAGCGCACCAGGCCCGACAGCAACGCGTTGCCCGAGCGATGGCCGCGGCGATAGGCGCCCGCACGCGCACTGACCCGGGTCGCGGTCACCATGTCGAGCTGCTGGTCGAGCAGCAGACCCAGCATGGCAGGGGCGGCGGCGGCGTCGTAGGTGTCGTCGCCGTCGACCAGGACGAACACGTCGGCTTCGACATCGGCGAACATGCGGCGGATCACGTGGCCCTTGCCCTGCTGCGTCTCGCGCCGCACCACGGCACCGGCGGCGCGCGCCGCCAGCGCGGTGCCGTCGGTGGAGTTGTTGTCATAGACATAGATCGTGGCCCCGGGCAGGCTGGCGCGGAACGCCGCCACCACCCGGCCGATCGCGGCGGCTTCGTTACAGCATGGGATGAGAACCGCGACGGCGGGACCGGGCGCCGCGTCCGGGTGGGACGCTGGCGCCCGCGGCACGACCGCGGGGCGGAACGGCCCCAGGCGCTCGATGATGGGGCGCTCGATGATGGCGGACATCGCGCGCTCAGTACGCGTTGGTGGCGCGCAGCACCGCCGGGATGGTCCGCACCAGGATCACGAGATCGAGCCAGGGCGACCAGGTCTCGATATAGTCGAGATCCGAATCGACCCGGTGGCGCAGCTTCTCCTCGGTCTCGGTCTCGCCGCGCCAGCCGCGCACCTGGGCGAGCCCGGTGATGCCGGGCCGCACCTGGTGGCGGGCGGCGTAGCGCGCCGTCACCTGCTCGAACGGGCGGCCGCCGGCGCATGTGCCGGGCACATGCGGCCGCGGCCCGACCAGCGACATCTCGCCACGGAGCACGTTGAACAGTTGCGGCAGTTCGTCGAGCGACCGGCGCCGGAGCTGCGCGCCCGCGCGGGTCACGCGCGGGTCGTGGCGGGTGGCCTGGCGGCAGACGCTGCCCCGCCCGGCTGGCCGGGCATGCGCCGGATCGACGTGCATGGTGCGGAACTTGAGCATCAGGAAGTCCTGCCCGTGCAGGCCCACCCGGCGCTGACGGAACAACGCCGGCCCCGGGCTGTCGAGCCGGATCCGCGCGGCGATCCAAAGCATGGGAAGCCCGGCGAGCATGAGCAGGAGCAGCGCGAGCACGATGTCGAGTCCCCGCTTGACGGCACCCTGCCAGCCGTCGATGGCGGGGGCCGGAACGGCAGACAGGCCGCGCAGCGGCCCGGCCAGGGCGAAGGGGGCGAAGCCCGGGTCGATGCGCGGGCGTTGGATATGTGACATGCGACCGCCCTGGATGCTGTGGCTGCGGTCGCATAATTTGCCCCGGAAAAATCACCTGCCGGTTAAGATGCAGGCCAGGACACGATTTTTACGATGTTCAAGTAATGATACGTGTCGTTCCTAAATAAACACGATCCGGCGGGACAGCGCGAAATTCACGAACATCCCGGCAACGGACCCGGCCGCAACCGCGAACACCGGCTGGCTCGCACACAACGGCACCCAGGTGACCAGCGCGGCGTAGGTGCCGCGATTGAGCACGAACCCGACCAGGCACACCGCCAGGAACCGCGCCCATTGCCGGTGCGCCGGCCCGTCCCCCCGGCCGCGGAAGGTCCAGCTCCGGTTGAACGCCCAGTTGGACGTGGCCGCGAGCAGGTAGGACACCATCCCCGCGCCATACAGCCCGAGCGTCCCGCGCAGCGCGTAGACGACCGCGGTGTCGATCAGGAAGCCGCTGGTGCCGACGGTGCCGAAGCGCAGGAACTGCGCCAGTGTCCCCGGGGTCAGGAATTCGGCGAGCCGCCGCGACGATTGTGCTTGCACCCTGGCTCCCGGCGTTGTCATCTATTGCACCGCAGCATGATGGATCGGAGAGACTTCCTGATGAAGCGTCGTACGTTCGTTGCCACCGCTGCCGCCGCCACCGCGGCCAGCCTCGCCGCCCCGGCCATCGGCCGGGCTGCCGGCGCCCGGGTTCTCAAGTTCGTGCCGCAGTCCGACGTGACGATCCTCGATCCGATCTGGACCACCGCCTACGTCACGCGCAACCACGGGTTCATGATCTTCGACACGCTTTATGGGGTCGACAACGCCTATGCCGCGCAGCCGCAGATGGTGGCCGGACATACGGTAGACAAGGACGGGTTGCAATGGACCCTGACCCTGCGCGACGGCCTGCTCTGGCATGACGGGGAAAAGGTGCTGGGTCGGGACTGCGTCGCCTCCATCAGGCGCTGGGGCGCGCGGGATCCGTTCGGCCAGACCCTGATGGCGTACACGGACGAGCTGTCCGCCCCCGACGACAAGACCATCCGCTTCCGCCTCAAGAAGCCGTTCCCGCTGCTGCCCGACGCGCTCGGCAAGCCGGGAAGCAATTTCTGTGCGATGATGCCGGAGCGACTGGCCAAGACCTCGCCCTTCACGGCGATCACCGAGATGGTGGGCTCGGGGCCGTTCAAATGGAACGCCAAGGAGCGGGTGGTGGGCTCGCGCGCGGTCTACGAGCGTAACACCGCCTATGTGCCGCGCCAGGGCGGCACGCCGGAATTCACCTCCGGCCCCAAGGTCGCCCATTTCGACCGGGTCGAATGGCATGTCATTCCGGACGAGAGCACCAAGGCGAACGCGCTGACCACCGGTGAGGTCGACTGGTGGGAAAACCCGACCATCGACATGCTGTCGCTGCTGAACATGTCGAAGGATGTCGAGAGCCGGATCACCGATCCCTCCGGCCTGATGGCCTGCATGCGGCTCAACCATCTCTGGCCGCCGTTCGACAACCCGGCGATCCGCCGCGCCCTGCTGGGAGCGGTCAACCAGACCGAATACATGGTCGCGGTCGCCGGCACCGATCCGCACATGTGGCACGTCCCGGCCGGCATCTTCTGCCCCGGCACGCCGATGGCGAGCACCGCCGGCCTGTCCGTGTTCGAGGGCAAGCGCGACTACGACGCCGTGAAGCGCGAGATCCTGGCCGCCGGCTACAAGGGCGAGAAGGTCGTGCTGCTCGCCCCCACCAACTTCCCGACCCTGAAGGCCGAGGCCGACGTCTGCAACGACATGATGAAGAAGGTCGGCCTCAACGTCGACTACCAGGCGATGGACTGGGGCACGGTGGTGCAGCGCCGGGCGCAGGAGCGGGCGCCCGACAAGGGCGGCTGGAATGTGTTCAACACGTTCTGGTCGGGGCTCGACCAGTCCAACCCGGTGGGTCATGTGTTCCTGCGCGGCAACGGCAAGAAGGGCATGATGGGCTGGCCCAGCGCGCCGAAGATCGAGGCGCTGCGCCAACAATGGATCGACGCCCCCGATGTCGCGGCGCAGAAGAAAATCGCGATGGAGCTGCAGAGCCAGGCGCTGATCGACGTGCCCTACATCCCGCTCGGCCAGTCCTTCGCCCCGACGTCGTACCGGAAGTCGATCCAGGGCATCCTGAACGGCTTCGTGATCTTCTGGAACGTCCGGCAGGTGTGATCCCCCGGGGGAGCCGGGCACGCGCTCAGCGCGCGTCGTCCGGCTCCTCCCGGCCGAGCACACGGCGCCAGGCCGGGAGGCGCCGTCTGACATCCCGCTTCTCCCCCAGGCGCCGCGCCGGCGGGAAAGACGATCTCGCCCCGGTCGTAGCGCAAGGTGGTGGCGCGCGACTGGGCGCGGGGGGCGAGCGCGATGCTCACATCAGGCGCTCCGTCCAGGTGCGCGGCGTGCGCGGCGTGCGGATCTCGATATCCAGGTGGTAGCGGAACTTGCGCGGCCCGAGCCGGCGGATATGCCCCACCACGTCGCGCAGCCCGTCGTCCAGGCTGCGCGTGGTGCGGTAGCCGAGCACCCTCCGCGCCCGGGCCGAGGAACAGAAGGCGTGCTTCACCTCCTGCGGCCGGTCGGTCAGGTGGATCGCCTGGCCCTCGAACCCGGTGACGTCCTTCAGCCGGCGGAACAGCGCGTTGATGGAGACGAACTCCTCGTCCGGGCCGATGTTCACCACCTGGCGCAGGCCACGGTTCGTCAGCCCCATCGCCAGCAGGCAGGACAGGCAGTCGTCGACATGGGAGAAGCAGCGCTGCTGCTCCCCGTCGCCATAGATGAACGGCTGGCGGCCCTGCAGCATCAGATTGGCCATGATGGACGCGACGTTGCGGTACGGGTCGTCGAATTTCTGCCGCGCGCCGATGATGTTGTGCGGCACCGCGATCGCGTATTCCAGCCCGTGCACGCCCGCGAGATTGCGCAGCGCCGCCTCGGCGGCCACCTTGGCGATGCCGTACGGGTCCTGCGGACGGGGGTCGAACCGTTCCTCGAACGGCACCTGGTTGGTGCCGTAGCGCGCCATCGACGAACAGAACACGATCCGCCGCGCGCCCCCGGCGATCGCCGCCGAGAACACCGCGACCGAACCGGTCAGGATGTTGTCCATCACCATCGCCGGGGCGAACACGGACAGGCCTTCATAGGCGGTGGCGGCGCAGTGATAGACCAGCTCGGCGCCGCGGATGACTTTCGCCATCGCGTTGAAATCACGGCAGTCGTACTGGTAGAATTCGGCCTCGGCCGGAACGTTCACCAGTTCCCCGCCGAGCAGCGAATCGCAGCCGGCCACGTCGTGGCCCAGACCGATCAGGCGCTCGGCCAGATGGCTGCCGAGGAAGCCGGCGATGCCGGTGATGAAAACGCGCATCGGACCCGCCCTCAGCGGGTCAGCACGGCGCGCAGCGCCTGCCCGCCCTTGGCGAACCGCCGCTCCACCGCGACCGAGGCGAAGCCCAGATGCCGGGCCAGCGCGCGCAGCTTGCCTTCCGTATAGGCCGAGCGATGGAACTGGCCGGCGCCGTTCTGGTTGCCGAAGAACATGGTCTGCAGGATCCCCCAGCGTTGATCGAGCGTGCGGCCGCAGCCGCCGTAATGGTCGGCGTGGCCGACCAGGTAGAAGTCCCGCCAGTCGTCCTCAGCCTCCAGGAACCGGGCGCAGACCCATTCGAAATCAGGCACTTCCAGGATCAGCCGCCCGCCGGGGCGCAGCACCCGCGCCATCTCGAGCCACACCAGACCTTCCTCGGCGAAGGAGAAATGCTCGAACAGATGCTCGGCCAGCACCTCGTCCACCGCACCGTCGGGATAGGGCAAGGTGGTGGGGTCGATGTCGGTCGCCACGCCGGGGGCACGGGCCACGCGGTCGATGTTCACCCAGCCGGGCAGCACCGTGGTTCCGCAGCCCAGATGCAGGCGCAGCGCGGCGGGGGCGATCGTGTCCATCGGGCGGGCTCAGGCGGCGGCGCGGCGGGGTTCGCCCACGCGCGCGGCCAGTTCCAGGGCGAACATGGTCAGATCGATCTCCGGGACGATGGCGCCGGCGGCGGCGATCGCCGCGGTCAGTTGGTGCGCGAGCCAGCGCTGTTCGGTGGGGGTGGCGACGCCGAGCCGCGCGATCAGGCGGGGCAGGTCAGCGGCCAGCGCCGCCGCCTCCCGCCGCAGCTCGGGCAGCCAACGGGCGCGGAAAATCTCCGGCACCGCCTGCATCAGGGCCAGCCGGTCGGCGTGCGGCAGGCGGGCGGCGGCGAACATCTCCTGATGCGCAAACGCGGTGGTGATCAGGGGGGTGCGCCAGCGGTGCTCGGCCAGGCTGTCGTCGAGCGGCAGGCCGGCGCGCGCCTGCTCGGTCGCCGCGCGGGCCAGCGCCGCCACCGGCCGGCCGCCGTCGCGGCGCCAGTACAGCACCTCCGGCACGTGGCGGATCTCGCCCGCCAGCGCGAGTTCGGCCAGCACCACATGGTCCCAGCCGGCGCGCGGGCGGATCGGGGACAAGAGGTCGGTCGCCGCACGGCGGTAGACGCCCCAGAACGACGGCGAGGACGTGTAGCGCGCCATCACCTCCCGCGCGCGGGCCTGCGGATCGAGGCCGGTGGCGAACAGACGGTGCGCGGGCGGATAGACCGAGCGCACCGTCCCCTCCCCCACGAACACCAGGCCGGCGGCGTGGCACATGGCGCAGTCGGGATGGGCGAGCAGCACCGCCATGCAGCGTTCGACGAACTCAGGCGCGAGCAGGTCGTCGGCCGATTTCGGCAGCAGGAAATCCGCCTCCCCGAACCAGAAGCCGCGCTGGAACGCCGCCACGGCACCGCCGTTGCGGCGAACCCGGTGCAGGCGGATCGCCGGATCGCGCGCCGCATAGCCGGCCAGGATCTCCCCGGTCCCGTCGGTCGAGCCGTCATCGATCAGGGTCAGCGACAGCGCGGGCCAGGTCTGCGCCAGCACGCTCTCGATCGCCGCGCCCACGGTGGCGGCGCCGTTATGGACGAACAGGGTCACATCGACGGTGGGCAGCGCCGGCATCGGGGTCCGCTCCTGCAAGCCGGGCCAGCTTGCGGGGGCAGTCTTGCCGTTCGGTTAACGCCGGGCGCTTGCCCCGCGCCCGCCGATCCTGTCTGATCCGCCCCGTCCAACGACCGGAGGGAACCCGCTTATGGCCGAGCTGCGCACGGCGCATCTGTTCACGCTTTCGCTGGAGGTTGCCGGCATGCAGCCGATCGGTGCGACGCCCGCGGGCAACCGCCGGGTCGGGCTGGTCGCCGGTGGCCGGTTCAAAGGACCGCGGCTCTCCGGCACCGTGCTGCCCGGGGGCGCGGACTGGATCGTCGAGCGGCCGGACGGCGCCACCACCCTCGACGTGCGCCTCGTGCTGGAAACCGACGACGGCGCAGCGATCGGCATGACCTACCGCGGCCTGCGCCACGGACCGGCGGCGGTGATGGAACGGATGGCGCGCGGCGAAGCCGTCGATCCGTCCGAGTACTATTTCCGCACCGCGATCGCCTTCGAAACCGCGGCGGCGAAATACGACTGGCTGAACCGGATCATCGCCATCGGCACCGGCCACCGCCCGCCGCAAGGCCCCGTCTACGACGTGTTCGAGGTGCTGTGATGGCGACGATCGGGTTCATCGGCCTCGGCAACATGGGTGGGCCGATGGCGGCCAACCTGGTGAAGGCGGGCCACACCGTCACCGGCTACGACATCAACAAGGACGCGCTCGCCGCGCTCGCCGCCGCCGGCGGGAAGACCGCGACCAGCGCGGCCGAAGCCGCGCGCGGCGCCGAGGCGATCATCACCATGCTGCCGGCCGGCGAACATGTGCGCGACGTCTGGCTGCACCAGGGCGGGCTGATCGAGGCGGCGGTCGCGCAAGGCAAGCCGCTGCTGATCGACTGCTCCACCATCGACGTCGCCTCCGCCCGCACGGTGGCCGAGGCGGCCGAGGCCGCCGGGCTTGATATGCTGGACGCCCCGGTCTCCGGCGGCACCACCGGCGCCGCAGCGGGCACGCTCACCTTCATGGTCGGCGGGTCGGACGCGGCCTTCGCCCGCGCCGAGCCGGTGCTGCGCGGCATGGGCAAGACGATCGTGCTGGCCGGCGGCCCCGGCGCCGGCCAGGCGGCGAAGATCTGCAACAACATGATGCTGGCGATCACCATGATCGGCGTGTCGGAGGGCTTCCTGCTGGCGCAGAAGCTCGGCCTCGACTGGGACAAGCTGTGGGCGATCACCTCCACCGCCACGGCGCAGTCCTGGGCGCTGTCCAACTACTGCCCCGCGCCCGGGCCGGTGCCGAATGCCCCCTCCAACCGCGACTACGCGCCGGGCTTCATGGCGGCGCTGATGCTGAAGGACGTGAAGCTGTCGCAGGCGGCGGCGGAGGCGACCGGCGCGCCGACCCCGCTCGGCGCCCACGCGACGGCGCTCTATCAGAAGCTGGTGGATGCGGGCGAAGGCGCGCGGGACTTCTCGGCGATCTTCCGCTGGCTCGCCGGGCAGGATCGCGCGACCCTCGGATAGGCACGCGGTCGTTTCTCCCCCTCCCCTTGCGGGAGGGGGAGAAGAAACCGCCGGCGCGGCGAAGACAGGACGGGAGGCAACGACATGGCGACCGATAGCTTCAGGACGGCGCGCGACCTGCTGCTGACCCACCGCAGCGACCACGATGCGGCCGCACGTGAGTTCCGCTGGCCGGAGCTCGACCGGTTCAACTGGGCGCTCGACTGGTTCGACGCCGAACTGGCGCGCGGCCCGCTCGCCGACAGCCCGGCGCTGATCATCACCGGCGACGGCGCGGCGCGGCTGAGTTTCGCCGAACTGTCCGCCCGCTCGAACCGGGTGGCCAACGGGCTGCGCGCGCGCGGGGTGCGCCGCGGCGATCGCATCCTGCTGATGCTCGGCAACGTGGTGCCGTTGTGGGAGGTGATGCTGGCGGCGATGAAGCTGGGCGCGGTGGTGATCCCGGCCACCACCCTGCTCACCGCCGACGACCTCGCCGACCGCTTCGGCCGTGGCCGCGCCCGGCACGTGATCGCGGCGGCCGCAGACGCAGCGAAATTCGCCGGCCTGGCGCAGGGGCTGACCCGCATCGCCGTCGGCGCGCCCGAAGCCGCGGCGGCCGCCGGCTGGCAGCCGTACGACCTGCTGCTGGAGGAACCGGACAGCTTCACCCCCGACGGGCCGACCCGGGCGGATGATCCGCTGCTGCTCTATTTCACCTCCGGCACCACCGCGCGGCCCAAGCTCGTGCTGCACAGCCACACGAGCTACCCGGTCGGACATCTGAGCACCATGTACGTGCTCGGGCTGCAGCCGGGGGACGTGCACCTCAACATCTCCTCCCCCGGCTGGGCGAAGCACGCCTGGTCCTGCATTTTCGCGCCCTGGAACGCGGGCGCGGCGGTGTTCATCGCCAACCAGCCGCGCTTCGCCGCCCGCGCCATGCTGGATGCGATCGCCGAAAACGGCGTCACCACCCTCTGCGCCCCGCCCACGGTGTGGCGGATGTTCGTGCAGGAGGATCTGAAGCAGTGGCACACCGCCCTGCGCGAAGTCGCCGCCGCCGGCGAGCCGCTGAACCCGGAGGTGATCGAGCAGGTGCGCGCCGCCTGGGGCCTGACGGTGCGCGACTTCTACGGCCAGACCGAGACCACGGCACAGATCGGCAACCCGCCCGGCCTGCCGGTGCGACCCGGCTCGATGGGCAAGGCGCTGCCGGGGTACGACATCCGCCTGCTCGACCCCGACGGCGCCGAGGGGTCGGACGGCGAGGTGGCGATCCCGCTTGCCCCGCCGCCCGCCGGGCTGATGCTCGGCTACCAGAACGACGACGGCACCATCCCGGTGCGGACGGAGGCGGCCTATCGCACCGGCGACGTGGCAAGCCGCGACGATGACGGATATTTCACCTACGTCGGCCGCGCCGACGACGTGTTCAAGGCGGCCGACTACCGGATCAGCCCGTTCGAGCTGGAAAGCCTGCTGATCGAGCACGCCGTCGGTGGCGGAAGCGGCGGTGGTGCCGGCGCCCGATCCGGTGCGCACCGCGGTGCCAAAAGCGTTCATCGCGCTGGCCCCGGGCTGGCCCGCCGACCGGCAGACGGCGCTGGCGATCTTCCGCCATATCCGCGAGCGTGCCGCGCCGTACAAGCGCATCCGCCGGATCGAGTTCGCCACCCTGCCCAAGACCATCTCCGGCAAGATCCGCCGGGTGGAACTGCGCCAGCAGGAACGCCGGCTCGCCGAGCAGGCCGCCGCCCCGCCGGGGGCGGAGTTCCGCGAAGACGGGTTCACCGCCGAGGAGATGGGGACCGACCGCTAGTGTCCTGCCCCTGAAATGCCTTCCCATTTCAGGGACCAGCAGGCCACTGAAAACAAAGCGCTCGTGTCCCGACGCATGATGACGCCATTTCCCAGTCGGGACACGAGCGGAGCCGCCGGCCCGGAAAGATTTGTCTCCGCCCCCCGACCTCCCTATGTGTGCGGTGCGGCGCACTGACCGCGACTGCGGTCGGGCCGCGGCGCAGCACAAGCGGCCAGCGGCCCCGTCACGCCGATCGATAGCGGCGCCCGCAAGCCGGTCCAGCCTTTACGGGCACACGCGGCGCCGTTCCGCTCTGCCCAGGAGAACGCAGTGATGAGTACCGGCGGATTCCCTGTTGACCTGATCCTGTTCGGGATGATCGCCGCCTTCCTGATCCTGCGCCTGCGCAGCATCCTGGGTCGGCGCACCGGGTTCGAGCGGCCGCCCCAGTTCCAGGCCCAGCCGGACCGACCCCAGGCCGGCGCCGGTCGGCCGTCCGGTCCCGGACCGGTCATCGAGGGTCAGGCCGAACCGCCACCCCCCTCCGGCGCGGCGCTTGGCCTGCCGGATCCCGCCAGCCCGCTCGGCCAGACGCTGGGACGGATCCAGGCGATCGACGACAGCTTCGACCCGGCCGGGTTCCTCGGCCGCGCCGAACAGGCGTTCCGCATGATCGTCGCCGCCTTCGCCACCGGCAACCGCACCGCCCTGCAGCCGCTCGTGGGCAAGGACGTTTACGACGCCTTCGAGCAAGCCATCGCCGCGCGCGAATCCGCCGGCCACCAGCAGACGACAGAAATCCGCGCCGTGCCCCACGTGACGATCGAGGGGGCGGAGCTGCGCGGCAATGCAGCGCAGATCACCTTGCGCTTCGTCTCCGACCAGGTGAGCCTGACCCGCGATGCCGCCGGCCAGCCGGTCGCGGGCACCGACGCGGTCACCGAACTCACCGATATGTGGACGTTCGAACGCGACCTCGCCGGCGCCGACCCGACGTGGCGGCTGGTCTCCGTGCGGGGGGGCTGAGGGGCGCGCAGCAAGCAAGGCCAGGGGGGCTTTGCCCCCCTGGACCCCCCAGCAAGGGACAAGTCCCTTGCATCCCTCGGGGTGTTTTGGATGGGCTGGGGGAGGCGCGGGGCAGCCGGGTGGCGGGCCGAGACTGAGCGCGTTTGCGCTCAGTCTCGGCCCGCCACCCGGCTGCCCCGCGCCTCCCCCAGCCCATCCAAAACAACGAACGGGTTCCAAGGGCGATGCCCTTGGCGGGGGTTCAGGGGGCAGAGCCCCCTGACCTTGCTTGCGGCCCCTCCATCCCCGCGCGCGGTTGCATCCCCTCCCCGCTGCCGTCACTCTCCCCCTGGTTCGTGACGGAGGACGGGAATGAAAGTGCGTGCCGCGGTCGCTCGGGAAGCCGGCAAGGCACTGAGCCTGGAAGAGGTCGATCTGGAAGGCCCGCGGGCCGGCGAAGTGCTGGTGGAGATCAAGGCCACCGGCATCTGCCACACCGACGAATTCACCCTCTCCGGCGCCGATCCCGAGGGTCTGTTTCCCGCCATCCTGGGCCACGAGGGCGCCGGCGTGGTGGCCGATATCGGGCCGGGCGTGACCAGTGTCGCCAAGGGCGATCATGTCATTCCGCTCTACACGCCCGAATGCCGGCAGTGCGAATACTGCCTGTCGCGCAAGACCAACCTGTGCGTGGCGATCCGCGCCACCCAGGGGCGCGGGCTGATGCCGGACGGCACCAGCCGGTTTTCCTGCGCGGGTGAGACGATCCACCATTACATGGGCACATCGACCTTCGCCAACTACACGGTGCTGCCGGAGATCGCGCTGGCGAAGATCCGCCCCGACGCCCCCTTCGACAAGGTCTGCTACATCGGCTGCGGCGTGACCACCGGCATCGGCGCGGTGATCAACACGGCAAAGGTGGAACCCGGCGCCCGGGTGGTGGTGTTCGGCCTCGGCGGCATCGGGCTGAACGTGATCCAGGGCGCACGCATGGCGGGCGCCGAGATGATCGTCGGCGTCGATCTGAACCCCGCCCGGCAGGCGATCGCGACGAAATTCGGCATGACGCATTTCGTCAACCCGACCGAGGTGGCGGGGGATCTGGTGCCCTACCTGGTCGATCTGACCAAAGGCGGCGCGGATTACAGCTTCGAGTGCATCGGCAACGTAAAGGTGATGCGCCAGGCTCTGGAATGCTGCCATCGCGGCTGGGGGCAAAGCATCATCGTCGGCGTGGCCGGCGCGGGCCAGGAGATCGCCACCAGGCCGTTCCAACTGGTGACCGGTCGGGTCTGGAAAGGAACCGCATTCGGCGGCGCGCGCGGGCGGACCGACGTGCCGCGGATCGTGGATTGGTACATGGACGGCCGGATCAATATCGACGATCTGATCACGCACGTGCTGCCGTTCGAGCGCATCAACGAAGGCTTCGACCTGATGCGCCGCGGGGAGTCGATCCGGTCGGTGGTCACGTATTGAGCGCCGGGTCGCGCCGGGCGGCGAACGGTTTGGCGGCGTAGAGAAAGCAAGGCCAGGGGGCCCTGCCCCCGGACCCCCGCCAAGGGCATCGCCCTTGGAACCCGTTCGTTGGTTCCGTGCGGAAGGGGGTGGGTGCCAGCCGGGGCGGCCGGTGGCCGGGTCACAGAGCGCGCTTCCGCGCGTCTGTGACCCGGCCACCGCCGCCGCCCCGGCTGGCACCCACCCCCTCCGCACGGAACCCCCCGAGGGGTCCAGGGGACGACTGTCCCCTGGCAGGGGGTCCAGGGGGGCAGCGCCCCCCTGGCCTTGCTTCCTCTTCCGGCGCTCAGCCGCCCCCCGCCGCCAGCCCGCCTCCTCGCGGGTCGGCGGCTGCGGCGCAGGCCCCATGGTCACCCGGCAGGTAGCGTGAGCAGGCGATCACATTGGCCCGTCCGGGCTCCGGCACCGGGGTCGGCATCGGCTGGCCGGAGCGCAGGGTGTTGGCCATCGCCACCGCCGCCGCCGTTGCCGCGCCGTCCTGGCCGGAGCCGCCGACCGCGGCGCGGAACGCATGCCGATCAGGGTTCCAGGCCAGCGCCGCGGCCAGCAGCGGCGGCGGCGTTCGCGCCGGGGAGGCAGCCAGCAGGAAGCCGAGCCCCGGCACCATGCGTCCGGTGCCGAACAGATTGTCCATGCTGGTGAGCGCACACGACCGCACCGCCGGCGCGATCGACCGCGAGGAAGCTGGCCGATGCCGGCAGCGCCGGCAGGCTCGCCGCAGGCAGGCTGGCATGCAGCAGCGCCTGCGGGGTGCCACCGCCCTGCCGCCAGGCCGCCGCCACCGCGAGCGCCCGCGACGCCGCCTGTTGCAGCGCCTGCGGGTCCTGCTTCAGGGTCTCGAACGCCGCCGCGGCCGCCAGGCCGCCGTCGGCCGGCGGCGGCAGGAACGCCACCCGATCGCGGCCCGACGCCACCACCAGGGGCGCGGCCAGGCTGGGCAGGGCCCGGCGCAGCGCCTCCGCCCCGATCGGGCCGCCGGCCGCGGCCGATCCCTGGACGATCCGTTGCGCCAGCGCGCCCTGGTAGAAGTCGCCCACGCCGGCCGCCCCGATGCGTCCCAGGGTGGCGGCCAGTTCCGGCTGGCGCAGCAGCGCGCCCACCGCCAGCGGATGTCCGTCCGGGGCGAACACGGCGCGCGCTCCGGGGTCGGCGAGCAGCGGGCCGGAGACCACGTCGAGGTCGCGCACCAGGGCGCGGGACGCCCTGGTTCCGGACCGCGCCAGCTCTTCCGCCGGGGGCACGAGTGCTTCGAACGGCATCCGGCCGACGCGCGAGTGCAGCAGATAAAGACCGCGCAGGAGCAGCGGCAGCGCCGCCGGCCGATCCGCCTCGGCAGCTGCGGCCGGAGGCACCGGCGCGGCCTGCGGGGTGAACAGCACCGCCTGCGGCACGCCGCCGTCGGGGGCATCCTTGCCCGGCACGAAGGCGAGGCAGGCACCGGAGGCGCCCAGGCCGACCCGTGACGGCAAGGTGACCGACAAGGCCAGACCCATGGCCACCACGGCATCCGCCGCGTCGCCGCCGGAGGCCAGGATCTGCTGGCCGACCTGGGCCGCGCGCGGCTCGGGCGCGACCACCATCCCCTGGAAGCCCGAAGCGGTCCCGCCCGTGCCGGCGGCCCCGCCGCCGCCGGAAAGCGCGCTGCAGGCCGCGACGAGCAATGACAGCAGCAGCGCGCCCGCCCGCCGCGCGGTACGGGTCGGGACGGCCAGCGGGAAACCGGATCGATGTGGCAATGCAGCCGTTTCCTTCTGCCCGTCCAAAAGAGGTGCGGACCCATAGACGGCTTCCGCCCGGGCGGCAACGCCGGCTCGGCCCCGGGCCGCGGCTTCGCTCACCCTGTGCCAGGCCTCCGGAAGACCGCGGCCAACAGGGCGTCCACCGCCCCCGGGTCCTGCCACACGAGCCGCACGCCAAGCACCCGCACCACGGCCCGCACCTCCGCCGGCAGCCGCACCGCGTCCTTCGCGGTGGTCACCGGCACGGCCCCCAGCTCCGCCGCGCGCGCGCGGAGCCGGGCCAGTTCGCGCGGGGCGAAGGCATGGTGGTCGGGGAAGCTTTCGCGCGCGACCACGAGGGCCCCGGCGTCGTCCAGGGAGGCGAAGAATTTCTCCGGCCGGGCGATGCCGGCGAAGGCGAGCACGCGCGCCCCGCGCAGGCCCGCCGCCTCCGGCCCCGGGTCCAGCCGCGCAGACAGCACCGGCAGGCCAGGCGGCAGGGCGGCACGCGCGCTGTGCCGGTCGGGGCCGATCAGCACCGCGGCGCCGCAGCGCGCGGCGGCGGCCGCCGCCGGCTCGCGCAACGGCCCGGCCGGCAGCACCCGTCCGTTGCCGAAGCCGAAGCCGCCGTCGATCACCAGCAGCGACAGGTCCTTCACCAGGCCGGGGTTCTGCAGCCCGTCGTCCATCACCAGCACCCCGGCGCCGGCGGCGACGGCAGCGCGGGCGGCGGCGGCGCGATCGGCGCCGACCCAGGTGGGGGCGACCGCGGCGAGCAGCAGCGCCTCGTCGCCGACCAGCGCCGCCGTGTCCCCGGGCGAAACCCGGCGCACGCCGCGGGCCGCCCCGCCATAGCCGCGCAGCAGCACGTGCGGCGCGCGCCCGGCCGCGCGCAGCCGCTGCGCGAGGTCGAGCGCCACCGTGGTCTTGCCCGCCCCGCCCACCGTGGCATTGCCGACGCAGAGCACCGGCACCGGCGCGCGCCAGCCCGGCCGCGCCACCCGCCGCGCGGTCGCGGCGGCGACCGCGGCGGCCAGCGGAGCCAGCAGGGCGGGCAGCACGCGGCCTCCGTCCGCGGCCCAGAAACGGGGGGCGCGGGGCATGTCAGCCTGCGTCCGTCTTGTGCATGGCGCGGGACGGCGAGGCCGGTGCGCCCGCGGGTCCGGTCGGCCCTGCCGGGCGGCGCGCGCGCACCAGCGCCAGCAGCGCGTCGGCCAGCAGCCCGGGCAGGTCGTCCGCGCCGCGCGCCGCCGCCGCCGCCCGCGCGCCCATGGCCGCGCGCGCCGCCGGATCGTCCAGCATCGCGCCCACGAACCGGGCCAGCGCCGGCGCGTCCGCCACCGTCGCCAGCGCCCCGGCCGCCCGCAGCCGGGCCGCCGGCTCCTCGAAATTGCCGGTGAGGGGCCCCACCGCGACGGCGCAGGACAGACGCGCCGGCTCCAACGGGTTCTGCCCGCCGCCCGGCGCCACCAGGCTCCGCCCGACCAGCACGATCGGCGCGAGGCGGTACCACAGGCCAAGCTCGCCCAGCGTGTCGGCCACCCAGATCCCGCCCGGCGGCGGCCCCGCGCCCTGCGCCCGGCAGGTCACCGCCAGCCCCGCCAGGGCCGCGGCGATCGCCGGCCCGCGCTCCGGATGGCGCGGCACCAGGATCGTCACCAGGCCCGGGTACGCGGGGGCGAGCGCGCGGTGCGCCGCCGCCACCACCGCTTCCTCCCCCGGGTGGGTGCTGGCGGCAAGCCACACCGGCCGCCCGGCCAGCTCCGCCCGCCAGCGGGCAAGCTCGGCCGGGTCGGCCGGCAGGTCGGGGGCGGCAAACTTCAGGTTGCCGGGCGCGGTGACCGCGCGCGCGCCCAGCCGGCGCAGGCGGTCGGCGTCGGCCTCGCTCTGCGCCGCCACCGCGGCGAAGCCGCCCAGCACATGGCGCGCGAACCCCGGCACCTGCCGCCAGCGGGCGAAGCTGCGCGGCGACATCCGCGCGTTCAGCAGCAGGGTCGGGATGCCCCGGGCCCGGCAGGCGGACAGCAGGTTGGGCCAGATCTCGCTTTCGACGAAGCCCGCCGCGTCGGGCCGCCAGTGGTCGAGGAAGCGCCGCGCCCAGCGCGGCACATCGAGCGGCACGAAGCGGTGGCGCACCCGCGCCTCCAGGCCCAGTTCGGGCAACCGCTGCGCCAGCAGCGCCGCCGACGTGACGGTTCCGGTGGTCAGCAGAACCGACACCTCTGCCGCCGCCAGCGCCGCCGCCACCGGCAGCACCGAGACGCTTTCGCCCACGCTCGCCGCATGCAGCCAGACGAGCGGCCCCGCCGGGCGCGCGGTCGGCTCGAGTCCGCGCCGCTCCCCGAGCCGGGCCGCCACTTCCTTCCCCCGCCGGGCGCGCCGACGCAGCAGCAGCCGGACGCCGGGCGCCGCCAGGCGTGCGGCGCCGGACCACAGGGCGGGAAGCAGGGTCATGCGGAACAGAACAGGCGCAGACACGCGCGCCGCGCAAGAGGGCGGCGCCCGATGCCAGGCGCCCGAGCCCGGCGGCCCGCGCGGGACGACCCGCGGCCCGAGGGAGACCAGACCGGGGCGGCGACTCCCGCGTCCCCTCCCCTGCCCGCGTCCGCGACCCACGGGGCGCGACAGGCGTCCGCCGTCATCCCTTGCCGCACCGGCCGGGGATCAGGCCTCCGCCGCCGCGGTGACGTCGCGATCGCGCTGCTCACGCCGGCGGACCAGCACGGACAGGGTCACGCCCACGATCAGCGCGGCGCCGTAGAACAGATCCTGGATGAAGATCTGGATCCCCATCAGCGACAGGCCGGTGATGCCGGTCACCAGGAAATAGACCGCGGTGAACGAGCCCCAGGCGTTGAACCGCCCCGGCCGCACCGCGGTCGAGCCCAGGAACGCCGCGGCGAAGGCCGGCAGCATGAAGCTGTCCCCCGAATTGGGATCGGCCGCCCCGCTGGTCCCCGCGTACAGCACCCCCGCGAAGGCCGCGAGCACGGACCCCGCCACCAGCGCCCCGAACCGCAGCCGCCCCACATCCAGCCCGGCCAGCCGCGCGACCCGCCGCCCGCGCCCGACGAACAGCAGCCTGAGGCCGAGCGGCGTGTATTCCAGCAGGTACCACAGCACCACGGTGAGCCCGAGCGCATAGAGAAAGCCGAACGACAGCCCCCACAGCCGCGGCACGATCACCCAGTTCACCAGGGTCTGGGAAATCCCCGAGACCATCTCGGAATTGCTGATCCACAGCACCACGCCGCTCACCAGCGTGCCGGTGCCGAGGGTCACGATGATCGAATCGATCCCGACCCACACGACCAGGATGCCGTTGGCCACCCCGGCCACCACGCCGGCCGCCAGCGCCGCCAGGATCGCGAGCCCGACCGGCACGCCCAGCTGCGCGTTCAGGATCGCCACCACCATGGCCGCCAGGGTCAGCACCGGCGCGGCGGACAGGTCGTACTCCCCCGCGGTCAGGCTGACCACGAGCGAGTAGGTGAGCACCACCAGCACCGCCTGGGAGCTGAACATGGAGGTGAAATTGGCGGCCCGGAGGAAGATGCCGGGTTCCAGCGCGCCGAACAGCGCGATGATGGCGATCCAGGCCAGCAGCAGCGCATAGCGGTCGAACGTCCGGCGCAGGAACGCTGTGCCGGCGGGCTCGCCGGTCCGGGCCGGGTCAGCCGGCGGCTGCGATGCCCGGGCCGGTTCCAAAACACTCATACGCCATCCGCTCCTCGGTAACATCCGTGCCGGCCAGTTCGGCGACGATCCGGCCGTGCCGGAAAATCAGCACCCGCCGGCACAACAGGGCGAGCTGTTCGTGATCGCCGCTGAGCACCAGCACCGCCGCCCCGGCCTCGGCCCAGCCGCGGACGGCGTCGAAAATCTGCTCGCGGGCGCCGACATCGACCCCCTGGGTGGGCTCTTCCAGCACCAGCAGCCGCGGCTCCAATTGCAGCCATTTGGCCATCAGCGCCTTCTGCTGGTTGCCGCCGCTCAGCGCCTCGACCAGCAGCGCGGGGTCGGGCGGGCGCACGTCGAACTGCCGGCACAGCGCGCCGGCGTGGCGCAGCAGGGCCCCACGGCTGAGCACGCCGCCGCTGGCCAGCCGGCCGAGCACCGGCAGGCCGATGTTCTCGGCCACCGACAACTCCCCCACGCAGCCGGCGCGCAGCCGCTCGGCCGGGACGTAGGCAATCCCGGCCGCGATCGCCCGGCGCGGGGTCAGCCCCGCCAGGGCGCGCACCACGGCGCCGATCTCGAGGTGCCCCGCCGCCGCCGGCCGGACCCCGGCAACCATCGCCCCCACCTCGGCGAAGCCGGAGCCGATCAGGCCGGTGAGACCCAGGATCTCCCCCGCGCCGACCCGGAACGACACCGCCCGCACGCCGGGACCGCGCAGCCCGTTCACCGCAACCAGCGGAGGCCAGTCGACGGCGGGGGCCGGCGCGGCACGCGCGATCGGCCGGCCGACGATCATCTCCACCAGCCGGTCCTTGCCGAGCGTGGCGGTGACGCCCCCGCCCGCCACCTGGCCGTCGCGCAGCACGGTGACCCGGTCGGTGATCCCCAGCACCTCGTCGAGGTCGTGGGAGACGAACAACACCCCGAAGCCGGCCGCCGTCACCCGGCGGATCACCGCGAACAGCCGGTCGACCCCGGCGTCGCCGATGCCGGCGGTGGGTTCGTCGAGCACCAACAGCCCGCCCTGCGCCGCGCCGGCGGCGGTCAGCCGGCGGACCTCGTCGACCGCGCGCACGATGGCGAGCAGCGGCCGCTCCCAGGGACGCAGCCGCTCCACCCGTGTCCCGGGATCGCACTCGATGCCGAATTCATCGAGCAGCGCCGCCACCGCCCGCGCTTCCGCCCGCCAGTCCACCCGGCGGAGGCGGCCGGCGGCGAGCGCGCCGATCCGCAGGTTCTCGGTGACGGTCAGCGCCGGCAGCAGCGCCGGATCCTGATGGACGAAGGCCATGCCCAGATCGCGGAACTGGCCGGGGCGCAGCGGCAGCCGCACCGGCACGCCGCGCACCTCCAGCACCCCGCCCGGCTCCGGGGCGTGGTAGCCGGCAAGGATCCGGATCAGGGTCGATTTGCCCGACCCGTTGTGGCCGAGCAGGCCGTGCACTTCGCCGCCCGCCACCTCCAGCCCGACGTCGTGCAGCGCCACGGTGCCGCCGAAGCGCTTGCCGAAATGGGCGAGCCGCAACGCCGGGGGTGCTGCGGCGGGCGCTCCCGCCGCGCTCATCGGTCGCGGTGGCCGCAGACCGGCCGGGTCAGTGCAGCCCCCACAGCTTCCTGTAGCCGGCCACGGCGGCCTCCCCGTAGCCCTGGCCGAACTTCGCCGGCACGCCGGCGGCCGCCACGTTCGCCTTGGTGAAGGCGCGCAGGCCGGCCTGGTCCTCCGCGATCAGCTTCTTGCCCAGCAGGACCCGCATGTCCTGGTCGATGATCGCGCCGGCGAGCCAGGAGGTGTCCTCGCCGACGTCGAAGGTGACGACGTTGCCTGTGCGGATCATGTTGAGCACCGCCGGGGTGGCGTTGAAGGACGCGACCTTGACCCGGGCGGAGGCGCCGGTGGAGACGATCGCCGGCACCACGAACTGCACCATGCCGTCATAGATCGGGATGATGTAGTTGAGCTTCGGATCGGCCAGCACCGCGCTCTGCACCTGCGGGCCGATCTTGGTCGGCCAGTCGGGCGGGTTCACGCCGACCACGCGCAGCTTGCAGCCGGCGCAGTATTTGGCGAACTCGCCGCGGATCGCCTTCAGGATGAACGGGCTGTTGGCGGTGCCCGGGGCGTTGACCACCAGCACGTCGGCCGCCCCGTTGGTCTGGCGGATGACCCAGTCGGCTTCCAGCTTCGCCGCTTGCACGTAGGCGCCGTAGACGACGCCGGAGAGACCTTCCATCGGGGTCTGGCCGAGGGCGTAGCTGTGACCCGCGACGACCGGGATATGCGCGGCCAGGGTCTGGCGCACCTGCGGCGCCACGGTCGCCGGGTCGAGGCCGCAGAACACGTTGACCAGCGCCGCCTTGTGTTCCTGCGCGGCGGTGAAGCCCTGCGCCCATTGCGCCAGCTGGGCATTGTTCTGCCAGGTCTCGTAACGGAGCCCGAGTTCCTTGGCGAAAGCGGCCATCTGGTTGTTGACCACCGAGCAGAACGGAATCGCGGTGGAGACCGGGATGGTGAAGATCAGCTTGCCCTTGAGCGCGGCGGGATCGATCGGCGCGCCCGCCGAGGCGAATGCCGGCGGCGCCATGACGGCGTTCAGGGTGCGGTCCAGGCTCGCCGCGGCGGCCTTCGAAAGCCCGGCGGCGGCGGCCGGCGCGGGGCCGAGAAGCCCGCCCGCAACCATCGACAGGGCGCACGCAAAACCCGCGCGCATCACGCCACGAAACCGCATCAACCGTCTCCCGAACAAAAAAATGGATCAAGGCAACAACATTCAACGGATGCTAAGGCGTTGATGACCGACCCGCAAGCTGTCGGCCGCGGCAATTCGCCGGCGTTCGTCGCGGGCATCGCCGCGGCTACCCCGCGCCCCCTTCCGTCAACGCCTCCAGCACCTCCGCCGCCACGCTCCGGCTGACCGCGCGGCCCGCACCCAGCGCCACCCGGTCCAGCCGCGCCGCGGCCTCGCGCAGCACCGCCGGCGTGCGCGGCAGGCGCAGCAGCAGCCAGGCCTGCAGCGCCGCCGGCACTTCGAGCTGGCGCTCGGCCAGCAGCCGCGCCAGCAGGGCGCGCAGCAGGGAATCGTCGGCCGGACCGATCGCCACCGACGTGATGGCGCGCACCCGGCTGGCGAGATCGGGCAGCGCCACCGTCCAGCGCGCCGGCGGGGCGCGCGCGGCCAGCAGCACCGGCACGCCGGCCTCGGCGGCGGCATTCAAGGTATGCAGCAGCGCCGCCTCGTCCGGCGCCGCGTCGGCGTCGTCGATGGCGATGCCGCCGGGCGGAAATGCCGGCAGCGACCGCCCGCGCAGCCCCGGCGCGGCCCAGTAGGCCGCGCCCGATCGCGCCGCCCACCAATGCAGCAGGTGGGTCTTGCCGCAGCCTGCCTCCCCCCACAGCGCGAGACGCCGCGCCGGCCAGTCGGCCGTGCGGGCCAGCCAGGCCAGCGCATCGGCATTGGACGGGGCCTCGACCAGGTCGGCGGCGGCGAACTCCGGGCGATGCGGAAACGGCAGGGCAAGCTGGCGGGGCGCCGCGTCCTCGCTCACCAGCGCCCCCCGCCCGGACCGGTCAGGACATGGCCCCGCCGCGCGCGCCGCAGAACGCCCGGCCCAGGCCGACCGAGCCGCCGCCCGCGACGGCGAGGTAGAGGAAGATGAAGCAGAACAGCAGGGCCGGTTCGCCGCCGCTCAGGATCGGAAAGAACGAGCGCGGCGCGTGGGCCATGAAATAGGCCACCGCCATCTCCCCCGACATGATGAAGGCCGCCGGCCGGGTGAACAGGCCGAGCGCCACCAGCGCGCCGCCCACCGTCTCGATCCACCCGGCGGCGAGCAGCAGCGGCGGGAGGTGGGCCATGTGCATCGCCGGCGGGAAACCCACCAGCTTGGCCAGACCGTGCTCGAGAAACGCCAGCCCGGCAACGAACCGCAACAGGCTGAGCGTGAGGCCGGGCAACCCGGTCTGCGACGTGGTGGCGGACATGCGGTGTGGCTCCTTTCGGCCGGCGGCCCCCGGCCGCGTCGCAAACTCTTGCCAACCCCCCGCCCAGGGATCAACCCCGGCTACACCACCGGCACGCCGTGCTGCTTGGCCTTGGCTTCCGGCTCGACATGGATGGTGATCATCAGGTGGTCCATCTCGCGCTTCAGCGCCGCCTCGATCCGGTCGCAGATCGCGTGCGAATCGGCCACCGACATCGCCCCCGGCACCACCAGGTGGAACTCGAGGAAGGTGAGCCGCCCGGCGTGGCGGGTGCGCAGGTCATGCGCCTCCAGCGCCCCGGCCGCGTTCTCGGCCACCAGCGCGCGGATGCGCTGCACCACGGCCGGCTCCGGCGCCGCGTCCATCAGCCCGCCGACCGAGGCGGAAATCGTCGTCAGGCCCGACCACAGCACATAAACCCCCGTGGCCGCCGCCAGCGCCGGGTCGAGCAGCTGCACGCCGGTCAGGGTCACGAGCCCCAGCCCGGCCAGGATGCCCACCGAGGTGACCACGTCGGCCAGCAGATGCCGCCCGTCGGCGGTGAGCGCGGGGGAGCGCAACGCCCGCCCGGCCCGCAGCAGCCGCCACGACCAGGCGGCGTTGAGCACGGTCGCCGCCGCGTTCAGCGCCAGCCCGACCGGCAGCGGCCCGAGCCGGTGCGGCGCCATGAACGCCAGCGCCGCCTCGCGAAAGATCGACAGCGCGGCGACGACGATCAGCACGCCCTCGATCACCGCGGCGAAGAATTCGGCCTTGGCGTGGCCATAGGGATGGTTGGCGTCGGCCGGGCGGGCGGCGAAGCGCAGCGCGCCCAGCGCCAGCACGCTGGCGGCGACGTTCACCGTGGTCTCGAGCGCGTCCGAATAGAGCGCAGCACTGCGGGTCAGCCACCAGGCGGCGGCCTTCAGCCCCAGCACCAGGCAGCCGAGCCCGATGCTCGCCGCCGCCAGCCGCTCCGCCCGTGACACCCGTCCCTCGTCCCCCTGCCCCGTGCCTCGGCACGCCTCGCGCCCGTGCCCCTTGCGGGGGCGGCCCCGACGGCCGCGCGCCTACAGCCAGTGCGCCGGCACCCACTCATAGCCGCTGGGGGTCTGCCGCCACCAGCCGGGTTGGAACATTGTGCCGCGGCCGTCGCGCGCCACGTAGCGGCCGTGGCGCCAGACATAGCCGCCGCCGATCCAGTCCCAGTGCCCCGGTTCCCACAGCAACGGCGTGGCGGTCACCGGCGGTTTCGGGATCGTCTCCGACCGCGGCGGCGGCACCGGCGGATAGGGGCCGGCCCCGGTCGGGCCGGACGTCGCGCAGCCGGACAGCAGGGCAGCGAGACCGATCAGCGCGAGCGAGAGGAAGCGGGGTTTCATCGGACCTGATGCCTCCGAAAAGATGGGACCGCCGGGCGGCGGCAGACATGGCGCGCGGCGGCCCCGCTGTCCATGCCGCGGGCAGCCGTGCGCGGCGCGGCGGCGGTCAGGCCTCTGCGGGCAGCAGCACCGTCGCGACCGCCTGGGCGGCGATGCCCTCGCCGCGGCCGGTGAAGCCCAGCCGCTCGGTGGTGGTGGCCTTCACCGAGACCAGCCCCTCCGCCACCCCGAGCAGCCCGGCCAGCCGGGCGCGCATCGCCGCGACATGCGGGGCGATTTTCGGCCGCTCGCAGATCAGCGTCACGTCGGCATGGGCCAGCCGGCCACCGCGGGCGGCGATGCGGCCGGCGGCATGGACCAGGAACCGGGCGCTGTCGGCATCCTTCCAGGCGGCCTCCGAGGGGGGGAAATGCCGGCCGATGTCACCCTCGGCCAGCGCGCCGTAGATCGCGTCGCACAGCGCGTGCACTCCGACGTCGGCATCAGAATGCCCGGCAAGGCCCTGATCATGCGGGATAACAACGCCGCATAGCACGAGCGGCCGGGCAGGCGCGAACGCGTGCACGTCGAAGCCGGTGCCGACCCGGGGCAGCAGGGTGGGCAGCAGGGCGCGTTCCAGGCGCATCAGATCCTCGGGGTAGGTCAGCTTGATGTTGTCCTCGGCGCCCGGAACGATCGCCACTTCCAGGCCGCCGGCTTCGAGCAGGGACGCGTCGTCGGTCGCAGCGGCGGGGCCGGCGGCGCGGTGGGACGCGAGCAGGACGGGGAAGCGGAACGCCTGCGGGGTCTGGGCGCGAAACAGGCCCTCGCGCGGGACGGTTTCGGTGATCCGGCCGTCCGCCGCCCGCTTCAGCGTATCGGCGACCGGGACGGCCGGAATCGCGCCGGGGGCGCTCTCCAGCGCGGCGAGCAGGGCCGGGATCGTGCCCTCGGGGATGACCGGGCGGGCGGCGTCATGCACCAGCACCACGTCCGGGGCGTGCGGGGCCAGCGCCTCCAGCCCGGCGCGGACGCTCGCCTGGCGGGTGGCGCCGCCCGCCACCACGGGCAGGTGCGGAATGCCGTCCAGGGCCGCCGCGATCGGTCCGGCCTCCCCCACCGGCTGCAGCAGGGTGGCATGGGCGGCCAGCGCGCGGGCGGCGTGGCGGATCACCGGCGCGCCGGCCAGCATGAGGAACTGTTTCGGGGTCTCGACCCCGAACCGGCTGCCGGAGCCGGCCGCGACAAGAAGGGCAGCGATGCGCATGGCGGGGGCTTTGCGGCGCCGCGCCGGCCGCGTCAACCGGGAACCGGCGCGCGGCCACGGCACGCGCCCGAACCGTGCCGGGCACGTTCCAGCGGCTGCCCCGGGCGGGCGGCGGTGATGTGTACCACCCGGCCCTGCCGGCCGCCGCAGGTGTACCCATCTTGGTCAGCTTTCATTCACCGTCGCGGCAACGGCACGCGCGCCCGGGACAGGGCTGCACGAGGATCCTGCCCGGTTCCAATCCGCGCCGGACCCGCTACATTCGGCCGATGCAGATTTTCGTCGCGATCCTGGTCGGGCTGCTCATGCTGGGTGTGCTCGGCGTCCTGGCCGCCGGGCTGATCGGGGTGGCGCGCGGCGGCGGCGACCCGGAGCGGTCGAACCGGCTGATGCGCTGGCGGGTGATGCTGCAGGCGGCCGCCATCGCCCTGTTCATGCTGCTGCTGTGGCTGCTGAAGCGCTGAGCCGCCGGTAGAAGAACACCGTTTCGCTGAACGATCCGTCGGCGTTGCGCGCGTAACCCGGGATCCGGCCGGCCTCGGTCCAGCCGGCGGCACGAACCAGCGCCTCGGCGGCATCGCCCGCGCGCACATCAAGGCTCAGCAGGCTCCGCCCGACGGCGGCGGCTTCCGCCTCCGCCCGGGCCAGCAGCGCCCGGCCCAGGCCGCGGCGGCGGCAGCCTGGATCGACCAGCAGGTTCTTCAGCTCCGCCCGGTGCGCCTGGTTCGCCGGCGTATCGAGATCCAGGCTCACCGTGCCGGCCAGCACGCCGTCTTCCCACGCGCCCAGCACCACGCACCGCCCTTCGGCCACCGCGGTCGCGGCGCGGCGCCAGACCGCCTGCGCCGCCTCGGGCCCAAGCGGCGGCAGGAACGAAACCGAAGCGCCGGCGGCGACGCACCCGGCCAGCAGCGCCGCCAGCCGCGGCACCGCCGAGGCGCTGGCGGCGGCATCCAGCACCGCCACGCCCGCGCGCGGCTTGGCATATCCGAACTCGAGCGAGTTGGAGATGTCATGCAGCGCCCGGATCGATCCGGCGCGCAGGTAGGAGTGCTTTTCGTAGAACCGGTGCGCGCGTTCGAAGCGCGTATCCGACCACAGCAGCAGGCGGGCCGCGCCGGCCGCGGCGGCATGCGCCTCGGCACCGGCCAGCAGCCGCGCCGCGAGACCGAAGCCGCGATGCGCGCGATCGACATAGACGCGGCAGATCTCCCAGGCCTGATCGCCGTCCGGGCGCGCCGCGATCATGCCGACGATGCGCCCCTGCCCGTCTTCCGCCGCCCACAGCGCGCCGCCTTGCGCCGCGTAGTAGCTCGCCAGCGCGCGCAGTTCCGGCACCTCGCCGTCGAGATCGAAGAGGACGGACGGATACTCGCCCCAGCAGGCCCGGATCAGGTCGATGAACCCGGCCGCGTCGGCATCCCGACCCGGCCGGATCGTTTCGCTCACCGCAGGCTCTCGCAGAAGCCCCCGATGCGGCGGCAGCCCTCGACCAGAACGGATTCTTCCGATGCGGTGCTGATCCGCACATAGGGGCTCATGCCGTAGGAGACGCCGGGGACCACCGCCACATGCGCTTCCTCGAGCAGGGCACGGGCGAAATCCTCGTCGGTGGCAAGCTGCCGTCCGGCCGGCGTGGTGGTGCCGAGGCAGCCCGCCACGTTGGGAAACACGTAGAACGCGCCTTCCGGCTTGTGGCAATTGAGGCCGCGGCAGGCGTTCAGCATCTCCACCGCGATGTCCCGCCGCCGCTGATACGCGGCGATCATTTCGCCCACCCCCTCCTGCGGTCCGTCCAGCGCCGCCGCCGCCGCCGCCTGGCCGACCGAGGACACGCCGGCGGTGATCTGCCCCTGCATGTTCACCATCGCCTTGACCAGCGCGGCGGGCCCGGCCGCGAAGCCGATGCGCCAGCCGGTCATGGCATAGGTCTTGGAAACGCCGCTGATCGTCAGGGTGCGGTCGCGCAGGTCGGGCGCCACCGCCGCCATCGTGGCATGACGAAACCCGTCGAACACCAGATGCTCGTACATGTCGTCCGACATGATCCAGAGATCGGGATGCCGGCGCAGCACCGCGGCGATCGCGGCCAGATCCTCGGCCGAGCAGGCCGCGCCCGAAGGGTTGTTCGGATTGTTCAGGATCAGCCACTTGCTGCGCGGGGTGATGGCGGCCTCGATATCCTCCGCCCGCGGCCTGAAGCCGTTGTTCTGCGGGCAGGGCACGTACACCGGCACGCCGTCCAGCAGGGTGGTCATCAGCGGGTAGGCGTTCCAGGACGGGACCGGGATCACCACCTCATCGCCAGGATCAACTGTCGCGGCCAGTGCGTTGTAGATGCACTGTTTTCCGCCGTTGCCGACGCAGATCTGGTCCAGCCCGAAGTCAAGCCCCGCATCGCGGCGGAACTTGCGCTGGATGGCCGCCTTCAGCGCCGGCGTGCCGTCCTGCGGCGGGTATTTCGTCTCCCCCCGCAGCGCCGCCTGGTAGCCCGCCTCGATCGCCGGGCGCGGGGTGGCGAAGCCGGGCTCACCCAGGGTCAGGGCGACCACGTCGATGCCCTGGGCGCGCAATTCCCGCGCGCGCACCGTCATGGTGGTGCTGGCCGCGACCTGGACGCGGCCCAGCCGCGCGGCCAGCGCGGGCATCAGGCGAGGCTCGCGCAGAAGCGCTGGATGCGCGTGCAGGCCTCTTTCAGCGTCTCCAGATCGCTCGCGTAGCTCACCCGGAAATGGCCCGGATAGCAGAACGCCGCGCCGTGCACCGTGGCCACGCCCTCTTCTTCCAGCAGGGCGGTCACGAACGCCTCGTCGGTGTCGATCTTCTTGCCGCCCCGCGAGGTCTTGCCGAGGCAGCCGTGCAGGCCGGGATAGACGTAGAACGCCCCTTCCGGCTTGTGGCAGGTGACGCCCGCGGCGGCGTTCAGCATCTCCACCACGAGATCGCGCCGCTCCTGATAGGCGCGGCGCATCACCTCGATGCTCTCCTGCTGGCCGCTCAGCGCTTCCACTGCGGCGGCCTGGCTGATCGAGGAGGGGTTGGAGGTGGACTGGCTCTGCAGCTTGTCCATCGCCTTGATCAGCGGCACCGGAGCGCCGGCGAAGCCGATGCGCCAGCCGGTCATGGCATAGGCCTTGGAGCAGCCGTTCATGGTCAGGGTGCGGCCGCGCAGCCGCGGTTCCACTTCCAGGATGGTCGCGGGTTTGAAACCGTCATAGGCGAGCTTTTCGTAGATGTCGTCGGTGAACACCCAGACGTCCGGATGGCGCATCAGCACCTCGCAGATCGGCCGCAGTTCGTCCGCGTTGTAGGCCGCACCGGTCGGGTTGCAGGGATTGTTGAACATGAACCACTTGGTCCGCGGCGTGATCGCCGCTTCCAGGTCCTCGGCGCGCAGCTTGAAGCCGTTGTTCTGCCCGCAGGGGACGAACACCGGCTTGCCCTCGGCGAGCGAGACGATGTCCGGATAGGTCACCCAGCACGGGCTCGGGATGACGACCTCGTCGCCCGGGCCGACGGTGGCGAGCATGGCGTTGAAGATCACCTGCTTGCCGCCGGTGGAAATGATGATCTCCTCCGGCTTGTAATCGAGGCCCGAGTTCGCGGGCGAACTTCGCCGCCACCGCTTTGCGCAGCGCCGGGGTGCCGGCGACGTCGGTGTATTTGGTCTCGCCGGCCTCGATGGCGCGGATCGCCGCCTGCTTGACGTTGGGCGGGGTGTCGAAATCGGGCTCGCCCTGCGACAGGCTGATCACGTCCCGCCCCTGCGCCTGGAGGGCGCGAGCGACGGTGGAGATCGCGATCGTCAGGCTGGGGCTGATGCGGTCGAGGCGGTCGGAGGTCAGTTTCATCGGGGGGGCCTGCGCGTGGCTGGAAGGAAAGGCGGCGGACCCTAACGAAGGGGGCCCGCCGGGGCAATCGGCGGCACGGCAAGGCTGCGGTGTCGCAGATGCGGGCGAACGGACCGGCGCCGGCAGCTGCCCCGGCGGACGGCGCGAAGGTCAGCCCGCCCGCGCGCCGCAATGGACACGCGCGCCATGCCGCCACATCCGTTCGAACGCGTCATGGCGGGCGCGGACGTCCGCCAGATCGGCCGGGTTGCCGATGCCGCGCTCGGCGTCGGCCAGCACCAGCTCGGCATGGCGCCGCAGCCCGGGCATCCGCGCCCGATCGCGCTCGCAGCTGGCGACCGCGCGCAACACGTCGAGCAACCGGATCAGCACCGCGGGGCTTTCGGTCGCGTTCTGCCGGATCATGTGGAACATCGCATCCAGCAGCCCATCATAGTCGATCGCCGGAATCACGAGCACCGCGCGCCCGTCGCGCAGCACGACGCCGGAGGCCAGATACACCGGCGCGATGTCGCACAGCGCCGCGCCCAGCCGGTCGAGCACCGCGATGGCGGTATGCGGATCGTTGATCCCCGGCGACAGGGCACGCACCGCCACTTCCACCAGTTGGCGGATCTCGAACTCGAGGTCGGCGGTGGTCTGGCGGGCGACGCCGAGCGCCGTGGCGTTGCGGATCGCCGCCGCCGCCCCCTCCACCGGCGGGCTCATCACCGCGATCGGCGCCCCGGGGAAGACATAGGCGCCCGGACGCACCAGCAGGCGCAAGGTGGTGCCGTGCGCGGCGGCCCAGTCCGCCAGCCCGGCGGCGTCCACCTGCTGCAGATAGCCGCGCCGCGGGTCGAGGATCGGCTCCGCGTCGTCCCGGCCATCACGCGCGGGCGCCGGCGGCTGCGGCGTGTCGCTGGTCAGCCGGCGGATCGCCGCATTCACATCCTCGCTGACCAGTTGGATCACCGTATCGACATTGATCCGCCCGGCCATGTGGCCGACGAAGAACACCAGGGTCGCGACACAGACGAAGGCGAGCAGGACGCTCACGCTGAGCGCCAGGTGGGGGACGAACTCGCCCTCGGCCGAGGTGCGCACGCTGCGCAGGACCATCAGCACATAGGAGAACGTGCCAAGGAAGGCGCCCAGGGTGACCTGATTGCCCCGGTCACGGGTGAAGTTGCGCAGCAGCCGCGGCCCCATCTGCCCGGCCGCGAGCGAGAGCGCGGCGATGGTGATCGAGAACACGGTGCCGGCGACGCCGATGGTGGAGGAGGCGACGGCGCCCAGCAGGGTCCGGGCCCCGGTCGCGCCGCCGTTGTAGAGCCAGGGACTGTCGATCAGCCATGACGGCAGCGCCGTGCTCCGGTCCAGCCGGAGCAGGCCGATCGCCAGCAAAACGCCGCCCAGCACCATGGCCGCCGGCAGGACCCAGAAGGTGTCACCGAAATCGCTGAGCAGCTTGCGAAGGCGCGCCTGCATGACGGTGTCCCCCGGCGGCCGACGGGCGGGGCCGCTGCGACGACGCTATCCGCTCGGCACCGCCCGCCGCAACAGGACGGTGTCTGACTACGCCATGCCGCGGGCGGCATCCCCGGGGGTTACCTGTGCACTCTCATCGCGGCGGCAGCGGGGCCGCCGCCGTCGTCATGCGGCCCGGGACGGCCGGATTTGGCGATAGACCTCCGCCTCGAACGCGTCATACAGCCGCAGCACGGTGGGATCCGCGAACGGCAGGATCTGCGTGAGGATCACGCCCGCCACGCCGATGGCCGGATCGATCCAGAAATAGGTGTTCGCAAGCCCCGCCCAGGTCAGGCTGTTTGCCGTCCGCCCGCCCGGCACCGTTTCGGTATTGAGCATGAACCCGAGGCCCCATTTCTTCACCATGCCGGGGAAGAACCCGGCGTCGTTGGTGGCCGCGGGCGCGACCGACACCAGGCGGGTCACGTCGAGCCCGCCCATCTGGTTCTGCGCCATCAGCGCCACCGTCTCCGCGCGCAGCACCCGGACCCCGCCGAGCGCGCCCGGACCGGCGCGCTGCGGTCCGCAGCGGATCAGACATGCCAGCACATCGGTCTCCGCATGCCGCGGATCCGGCGGAGATCCGGAAAGAAGCCACAATTTACCGGCTGATTTCCAACCGGCACCGCATATCGTCTCACGCCCCGAGGCCGCTCCCATGACCAGTCTGACGTTACGTCTCAGCAGCGGCAGGGCTGCGGGAGTCCTGCGTCGCCGTCCGCCGTCGCTCGCGCGCGCCGGCGCCGTACCCCGCCCGGGTTCGCAGCAGGATCCGGGCCGGGACCTCGGGCCGGCGGTCGGCGAGCACGCCCCCGGCTCCGCGGGCGCCGCGAGCGGGGCCGGACCTGGCCGGCACGTCGCGCCCTGGTATCTCGCCTATCTCATCCTGGGGCTGCTCACCTCGGGACTGCTGCCGTTCCTGCTGCCGCTGATGGTGGCGCGGACGTCGCAGCGGCTGGGCGACGTCGCCTATGTGATCGGGGCCTACAATCTCGGCCTGCTGGCCGCGCCGATCCTCGGCATGGCGGCGGAGAAGCTGCGGCTCTACCGCTCGGTCTTCTTCGGCGGCTTCGTCGTGCTGGGCGCCGCCTTCGCGGCGTTCCCGTTCTTCGCCAGCCTGCTGCCCTGGTTCCTGATCGCCCTCGTGATCGGCGTCGCGACCGGCGCCGCGGCGACCGTGGCCACCCTGTTCGTCGTCAACTTCGCCCCGCGCCGGGAATGGGAGTCCCGGCTCGGCTGGTTGCAGAGTTTCAACGGCGCCGGCCAGCTGCTCGGCCTGCTGGTGGCCGGCGCGGTCGCCGGCGCGGTCGGCGGCGGAGACTTCATTGCCGGATTCCTGCTGGCCGCCGCGCTCGCCGCCGTCGCGCTGGCCGTCGGCGGCCTGGGCCTGCCGCCGATCCCGGCCCGGCCGATCATCCGCCGCGGGCTCGGCGATATGGAGATGCAGCCGCTGCTGACCCCGACCCTGCTCGGTCCCGGGGTCGGCGGGCTGCTGCGCCACTCGCACCGGTTGTACCGGCGGGCGCTGCGCGTGCTGCCCGGTGCGGCGCGCGGCGCGTTCGGGCGCTTCCTGGCCGCCTGGGCGGCCTATAATTTCGGCGTGGCCGCGTTCTTCGCCTACTACCCGCTGATGATGCGCCACAGCTACGGGGTGCCGGCGCCGGTCACCGCGCTGGCCTATGCGCTCGCCGCCGGAATCGGCGTGGTGCTGTTCGTCGTCTCCGGCCGGATGACCGGGCGCTATGGCGGGCGGATCGTGTTCCGCGTCGGGCTCGCCGTCCGTCTCGGCGGCTTCGTCCTGCTCGGCCTGCCCTTCGCGGTGACGTTTCCCGGCATGGCGCCGGTGGCGCTGGCGCTCGCGGGGTTCATGCTGGCGATGCTGGCCTGGCCGATGCTGAGCGTGGCGGGCACCGCGCTCGCCGCCGACCTGACGCCGATCAGCGAGGGCGCGGCGATCGGGCTGTTGAACGCGACCGGCGCGCTCGCCATGGTGGCCGGAACGTTCTGCGGCGGGCCGATGGTGCGGGAGCTGGGCTACGCCAGCCTGCCGCCGCTGGCGATCGGCGGGCTCGTGCTGGCGGAGGTGCTGATGTCCTGGCGCGTGCCGCCGCCGGCGGCCCACCCGGCCGCGGCGGGCTAGACGTTGAAGCGGAACAGAAGCACGTCCCCGTCCTGCACGACGTACTCCTTGCCCTCGATGCGCAGCCTGCCGGCCTCGCGCGCCCCCGCCTCACCGTGGCCGGCGACATAATCGTCGTAGGCAATCGTCTCGCAGGCGATGAAGCCGCGCTCGAAATCGCCGTGGATCACCCCGGCCGCCTGCGGCGCGCGCATGCCGCGCACGATCGTCCAGGCCCGCGTCTCCTTCGGACCCACAGTGAAATAGGTGATCAGGCCCAAAAGGTCGTAGCCGGCGCGGATCACCCGATCGAGCCCGCTGTCCTCCAGCCCCAGCCCGGCGAGGAACTCGCCGCGATCGGCTTCCGGCAATTGCGCCACCTCGGCCTCGATCGCGGCCGAGACCACCACCGTGCGCGCGCCCTCCGCCGCCGCCCGCGCCGCCACGCGCTCGGAAAACGCGTTGCCCGTCGCCGCCGCGGCCTCCTCGACATTGCACACGTACAATACCGGCTTGGCGGTCAGCAGTCCCAGCCGCCGCACCGCCTCGGCCTCGCCCGCGGGGATCGCGCTGCGCGCCGGCCGGCCGGCGGACAGCGCCGCCACCAGCGGCTCGATCAGCGCCACCTGCGCGGTGCTTTCCTTGTCCCCGCCGCGGGCGCGCTTGACCAGATTGGACAGGCGCTTCTCCAGGCTCTCCAGATCCGCCAGCATGAGCTCGGTTTCCACCGTCTCGGCATCGCGGATCGGGTCGATGTCCCCTTCCACATGCACGACGTCGGGGTCCTCGAAGCAGCGCAGCACGTGGACGATGGCATCGACCTCGCGGATGTTGCCGAGGAACTGGTTGCCCAGCCCCTCCCCTTTCGACGCCCCGCGCACCAGGCCGGCGATATCGACGAACTCGAGCACGGTCGGCACGATCTTCACCGACTTGCCGATCGCCGCCAGCACGCCAAGCCGCGGGTCCGGCACCGCCACCCGGCCGGTGTTCGGCTCGATCGTGCAGAACGGATAATTCGCCGCCTGCGCCGCGGCGGTCGCCGTCAGCGCGTTGAACAGGGTCGACTTGCCCACATTGGGCAGGCCGACGATGCCGCAATTGAATCCCATCTACGCCCCGCCGTCCGTATCGCGCAGTGCCAGCGCCACCTTGGTCATGAACTCCTCCGCCCGCCCGGCGGCCAGCAGCGGCGCCGCATCCGCCACCGCATCCAGCAGCGGGATCAGCCACTCCCGGTCGTCGCGGCCGAAATCGCCCAGCACGTGGCCCAGCACCCGGTCCTTGACCCCCGGATGGCCGATCCCGAGCCGCACCCGCCAGTAGTCCGGCGAGCCCAGCATCCGGTCCATGCTGCGCAACCCGTTGTGGCCGGCCGCGCCGCCGCCCCGCTTCACCCGGACCTTGCCGGGCACCAGGTCGAGCTCGTCATGAAACGCGGTGATCGCATCCACCGGCAGCTTGTAGAACCCCGCTGCCGCCTGCACGCTTTCGCCCGAGGCGTTCATGTAGGTCTGCGGCTTGAGCGCGAGCACCTTCTGCCCGCCCACCAGCGCCCTCGGCGAGCAGCCCCTTGAAGCGAGGCCGCCACGGGGAGAACCCGTGGCGGATCGCAATGGTATCAACCGCCATGAAGCCGATGTTGTGGCGGTTGCGCGCCATCCCCGGCTCCGGATTGCCAAGCCCGACCCAGAGCAGCACGACGGCTCACCCGCCCTCGGCGCAGCGGATCACTTCTTGCCTTTGGCGCCGCCCTTGGCTCCGCCGGCGGGCGCCGCAGCCTTCGCCGCCGGTGCCGCGGCACCGGCCGGCGCCGGGGCACCCCCAGCCTCCATCGCCGCTTCCGTGATCTTGGTCGGCGGCGCCACGGTCGCGATCACGAAGTCCCGATCGGTGATCATCGGCCGCGTGCCCTCGGTGCCCTGAAGATCATGCCAGCGGACCGTGTCGTTGAAGTCGAGCCCCGAGAGGTCGGCCACGAACTGATCGGGAATCTGATCGGGCTCGCAGGTCACCTCCACCGCATGGCGCACCACGTTCAGCACGCCGCCGCGCTTCAATCCGACCGACAGGCCGTCGTTGTCGAAATGCACCGGAACCGCGACGCGGATCCGCTCGCCCGGGGCCAGGCGCTGGAAATCCACATGCTCCGGCGCGTCGGACACGGGATGGAACTGCACGTCGCGGATCAGCGCACGCACGGCGGCCCCGGTGCCCGACAGCTCATACACCCGCGACTGCCAGCCGGGCCGGTGCAGCTCGCGCAGCACCACGCGCGGGTCGAGCGCGATCAGGGTGGGAGGCTGCTTCGCCCCGTAAATCACGGCAGGCACCTTGCCCGCCCGCCTCGTCGCGCGCGCCGCCCCCTTACCGGCCCGCTCGCGCGCCTCGGCCTCGATCGTCACAATGGTGGCCATGGTTCGCTCCCGAAAATGCCAAACGGCCGGCCTCCAGGGGTGCCAGCTCGCGGCGCAGCGGATAGCCCAGACGGGGACGCATCGCAAGCAAGGCCAGGGGGCGCTGCCCCCTGGACCCCCCGCCAGGGGCTGGCCCCTGGACCCCTCGGGGTTCCGTGCCGGTGGGGGGTGGCGCGGCGGGCGCGGGGCAGCCGGGTGGCGGGCCGAGACTGAGCGCAAAAGCGCTCAGTCTCGGCCCGCCACCCGGCTGCCCCGCGCCCGCCGCGCCACCCCCCACCGGCACGGAACCAACGAATGGGTTCCAAGGGCTCAGCCCTTGGCGGGGGTCCAGGGGGCAGCGCCCCCTGGCCTTGCTTGCGATGCGTCGCTGATCCGGGCAATCCGGCTTGTCCTGCAGGAGACGTCCCATGCAAGTCCGGTTTCGTTCGTGTGCCTTTGCCGCTGCCGTTCTGATGGCAGCGACGGCCTGGGTTTCCTGCGCCCGGGCGGCGGCGTTCACCCCGGCACAGCGGGCGGAGATCGTGCAGATCGTGCGCCAGGCGTTGCAGCAGGATCCCTCCATCCTGCGCGACGCGATCGGGGCCTTGCAGGCGGACGAGGCGAAGCGTCAGGCGGCGGCGGCGCGCGGGGCGACCCTGGTCCGGCCCGACGACCCGGTGGCGGGCAATCCAAGGGGCGCGGTCACGATCGTCGAGTTCTTCGACGTGCGCTGCCCCTATTGCCGGCAGATGAACCCGGTGGTGGCGGCGCTGCTGCGGCAGGATCGCGACGTGCGGCTGGTCTACAAGGATCTGGCGATCCTGGGCCCGGCGAGCGTGCTTGCCTCGCGGGCATTGCTGGCGGCGCAGAAGCAGGGCGGGTATCTGAAGCTGCGCGACACGCTGATGGCGGCGCCGCCCGATATCACGGAAGCCACGATCCGGTCGGCGGCGATCGCGGCGGGGCTCGACTGGACCCGGCTGCGGCACGACATGGCGGACCCGGCGATCGCGCGGCGGCTGGCCGACACGTTGAAGCTGGCGCAGGTGCTGGGGATCGACGGCACGCCGGCGTTCGTGATCGGGCACGACGTCGTTCCGGGCGCGGTCGATCTGGCGGCGCTGGAAAAGGCAGTGGCGGCGGCGCGGGCGATGGCACGGCGCAACGCGGGGTAGTGACGGGGTGCCGCCCTGCACGGTCGGCGACTATGCGTCCTGCGAGAATATGACCACCGTGTACGGACCGATGCTGATTTTTCCGGAACAGGGCAGACCATCGGCCTTGTCCTCCCGGGCCTCAACATCAGGGGTGGGATGATTTGCGAAGTTGGAACCGTAGTTATATGAGTCGCTGTTGAACCGGGTTTTCCATGATCCGGCACGCGGAAAACCGATGACATAATCGTCGCAGTTCCGGTTCACCATATTGACCACCACAACGACGCTGTCGGTGGGTTCCTGCTTGTCCCAGCGATGGAAAGCGATGATCTTGGCCGCTTCATCGAAATGGTAGACATGGATATTCTCACCGCACAACCCCCGCGTCACATGCAACAGATCGCGCCGCAGGCGGATCAGATCCCGGTACATGCCGAGAATGCCGTGTTCGTCCTCGGTCCGTGACCAGTCGATCGGGATCTTGTCCTGGAACCAGCGGTCTTCCAGAAATTCCTGCCCCTCGAAAATCATCGGAATGCCGGGCGAGGTCAGAACGAGGGCACCGCCCAGGGTGGAGCGCTTCTTGGAAAACCAGCTATCCACCTTGCCCGGCGAGATCTCCTCGGGCACGCGGGCCCGGCCATTGGCGACCTCGTCGTGCGATTCGGTGAAGATGACCCGACGAAAGACGTCGTGGTCATAGCGGTACTCGATCGCCCTGCTGACCGCCCCCAGATCGCGGGATGCATCATCGGCGGCAATCACGGCCTGGCGAATGGGGTTCACGAATTCGCTGTCCCATTGCGCATTGAAGCCGGCGCCACCGGAGTCCGTTTCCTTGATAACTATGGCGTTATGCTGCATGCCTTCGGCGATGCTGATCTTGCCCGGGAATCGTTGTTGTATTTCATTATTGATCCACTGCATCAGGCTCCAGCCATCGGGAATGTCATCAGGCGGGTTTTCGTCCCTGCCCTCGATATTCCGGATGTAGGAGATGGCATCCCAGCGCAGGCCATCGGCGTGGTACTCGGCGAACCACATCAGGGCGTTGTCACAAAGATACTGGCGCACCTCGCCCCGGCCATAATCGGGCCGCGTCTCGCCCCAGGGCGTGTGCGAGCGGCGATCATTGTAGAAGTAGATCCCGCCTTTCTCCTGTTCGCTCCAGCCGTCGAATTGCCACAGATCGAGGTCGGAGGGACCAAAATGATTGTAGACGACATCCACAATGACGGCGATACCGTGCGCGTGGGCAGCCTTGACAAACTGCTTGAAGGCGTCCGGTCCGCCGTAGATGGTGGCGACGGCAAACGGATGCGATGGATTGTAGCCCCAGGAGAAATCGCCCGGGAACTCGGCGATCGGCATCACTTCCACGGCATTGATCCCCAGGTCCCGGAGATAGGGCAGCTTTTCCATCGCGCTTTCGAACGTGCCGGTCTGCCCCTTCTGTTTCACGTGGAAGGTGCCGATATGCAGCTCGTAGATGACAAGCTCGTTGCCGGTGGCCATGTGAAACGCGTCATCACCCCAGTCGAAGGCGGCAGGATCGTAGACAATCGCGTTGCCGACCGAATTCGTCACGCTTCTGGCATAAGGATCGATGCGGGAGAGAGGCCCCTGGGGGCCGTGGATGAGGTATTTGTACTCGTCCCCCGCTTTGGCCTCTGGCACGTCGGCCGACCAGTGGCCGTTCTCCTCATGGATCAGAGCGGTGGAGGTCGTGCTCCAGTCGTTGAAGGTTCCGGCCACGTAGACTTTTTCGGCATGGGGCGCCCATACGCGAAAGGTGACGGATTTCGCGCCGGGCGTTGCCCCCATGGCCGGATGGTTGCTCCCGCCGCTGGTGTTCTCCGACATGACGATGGCTCATTTCTCTCTTTATGGGCTGCCCCGCCCCTGGTTCATGGCAGGGGAGCGCGTCACCGGCCTGGGGCGGAGGCCGGCGGCCGTCGCGCGGGTGGGGCCGAGCAGGGTGTTCGCCGTCGGCCCCGCCGCCTCAGCCGGCGAAGTTCAGTCGCAGGCCGGGCTCGTCCCACTCCATCGCGCCCAGCCGCCCGGTTTCCGACAGCGACAGATACGCGGTGCGCAGGTCCTTGCCGCCGAAACAGATATTCGTCGGGTGCGTGTCGGGCATCGCCACCTGGCGCAGCACCTTGCCGTCCGGGGCGATCACGGTGATGCAGCCGGCCACCAGGGTGGCGACGCAAATGTTGCCGCTGGCCGTCACCGCCAGGCTGTCGAAGCGCTGGTAGCCGGGCAGTCCCGCGACCAGCCGCCCGCCGTGCGGCGAGGGGAAGGCGTGCTTGCGGAGCACGCCCGGGGCTTCGATGTCGAAGGCCCACAGGCGGGCCGGTTCGGTGTCGGCGACGTAGACGGTGCGCTCGTCCGGCGACAGGCCAACGCCGTTGGCCGACAGGATCGGGTAGGCGACTTCGACGATCTTCGAACCGTCCGGCAGGGCGTAGTAGAGCCCGCCGTGATCACGGGTGCGCGCGTAGCGCTTGCCGAGGTCGGTGAACCAGAACCCGCCCTGCTTGTCGAACACGAGGTCGTTCGGGGCGGACAAGCGGTGGCCGTTGCATTCGGTGTAGAGGGTCGTCGCCGCGCCGGTCTTCGGGTCGATGCGCTGGACGGAGCCGCCGGCGTAATCGGGCGCCGGGCCTTCGGCCATGAAATGGCCCGGGCGGTAGAGGCCGCCGCCGTTGTTGCAGCAATAAAGCGCGCCGTCCGGGCCGAGCGCGAGGCCGTTCGGGCCGCCGCCGGTGGCCGAGAGCACGGCGGCGGTGCCGTCGGGGGCGACGCGGGAGACCTGGTTGCCGGCGATCTCGGTCAGCGCCACGGCGCCGTCCGGCATCGCCACCGGGCCTTCGGGGAATTTGAATCCGGATGCGACGATGCGTACGTCGGCCATGGGGCGGTCCTCTTCCTTTTTTGTCGTCCTGCCGGTCCGGCTCCTGCCGCCCGGGGACGCGGGAAGGACACCACCGGGGGCGCCGGCGTGCAAGGGCGGCGGCGTGCGATCGGGCTTTCCGCAGGTGCGAAGCTACTGCATAGTAGGTGCCTGGCCTGGTGCGGAGGAACCGCACCGGCGGGGGGTGCCGGCGGCATGTCCCCCGCGATCAACGGAGAACACACGCCCATGGACGACGCAGCCCACCTCATTCGCCCCGCGCCGGTCGCGACCGAGCATTTCGACGTGCTGATCGCGGGGGCGGGGATCTCGGGCGTCGGCAGCGCCTATCACCTGACGCAGCAATGCAAGGGGACCAGCTTCGTCGTGCTGGAGATGCAGGAGAGCTTCGGCGGCACCTGGCTGACGCACAAGTATCCGGGCATCCGCTCCGACAGCGACCTGCACACGTTCGGCTACCGGTTCAAGCCCTGGACCGGCGTGCCGATCGCGACCGCCGACGAGATCCGCCACTACATGGGCGAGGTGATCGAGGAGAACGACCTCGACCGCCATATCCGCTACCGCCACAAGATCATCTCGGCCAGCTGGTCGAGCGCCGAGGCGCGGTGGACGATCGAGGCGGTGCGCACCGATACCGGCGAGGATGTCCGTTTCACGGCGAACTTCCTGTGGATGTGCCAGGGCTACTACCGCCACCAGCAGGGCTACACGCCGCACTGGGACGGGATGGAGGACTACAAGGGGCGGATCGTGCATCCGCAGACCTGGCCCAAGGATCTGGACTACAAGGGCAAGAACGTCCTGGTGATCGGCTCGGGTGCGACCGCGGCGACCCTGGTGCCGGCGATGGCGCCGGAGGTCGGGCACATCACCATGTTGCAACGCTCGCCGACCTATTTCCGGGCCGGCCGCAACGCGATCGAGCTGGCCGAGCAGCTGCGCGAGCTGCAGGTGGACGAGGTGTGGATCCACGAGATCGTGCGCCGCAAGATCCTGCACGACCAGGCGGTGTTCACCCAGCGCACCTTCGAGGAGCCGGAGACGGTCCGCACCGAGCTGATCGAGGCGGTGCGCCAGCAACTGGGCCCCGATTACGACGTGGAGACGCATTTCACGCCCCACTACCGGCCGTGGCGGCAGCGCCTCGCTTTCGTTCCCGATGGCGATCTGTTCCAGGGGATCAGGTCGGGCAAGGCCTCGGTGGTGACGGACGAGATCGAGCGGTTCACGCAGGACGGCGTGCTGCTGAAGTCGGGCCAGGAACTGAAGGCCGACATCATCGTGACCGCGACCGGGTTCAACCTGTGCGTGCTGGGCGATATCGCCTTCGAGGTCGACGGCAGGAAGCTCGATTTCGGCGAGACGGTGACCTGGCGCGGGATGATGTTCACCGGCGTGCCCAACCTGGCCTGGGTGTTCGGCTATTTCCGCGCGAGCTGGACGTTGCGGACGGATCTGGTGGCCGATTTCGTGTGCCGGCTGCTGACCCACATGAAGAACAAGGGCGTGCGGAAGGTGGAGGTGGCGCTCCGGCCGGAGGACAAGGACATGAAGATCCTGCCCTGGATCGACGAGGAGAACTTCAACCCGGGCTACATGATGCGGGGGATGCATCTGCTGCCGAAGCGCGGCGACAAGCCGGAATGGGCGCATACGCAGGATTACTGGACCGAGAAGGACGCGATTCCGGCGACCGATCTGGACGACCCGACGTTCGTCTATTCCTGAGCGCCCCGCGGACGCGGCGCCCGACCGTCCGACCGGCCCCGCGCGGCGAACGCCCGCCGGGGACGATCGGACACGGCCGCCCCGAACGCCCCGCACGCCATGCGCCCCGGCCCGCGGACGCGGCGCCCGCCCCACCCGTTAACGAGACCCTGCCGCCAGCGGTACCCCCGGCCCTCCCCGAAACCCCGAGGGGTACACAACGCCGGCCGCATCCCCGCGCTATACTGCCCGCATGCCCCTCGACGCCCCCGACCCCGCCGCCCTGCCCCTCCCCGTCGCCGCCATCCTCCCCGCCCTCCTCGCCGCGCTCGGGGACGGACGCAACGTCGTCCTTGTCGCCCCGCCCGGCTCCGGCAAGACCACCCTGGTCCCCCCTGCCCTGCTCGCCGCCCCCTGGCGCGGGCGAGCAGCGGGTGCTCGTGCTCGAGCCCCGCCGCCTCGCCGCCCGCGCCGCCGCCACCCGCATGTCCGCGCTGCGCGGCGAGGCCCCCGGCGGCCTGATCGGCTACCGCACGCGGCTCGACTCCGCCGTCTCCCCGGCGACGCGGATCGAGGTCCTGACCGAGGGCCTGCTGCTCCGCCGCCTGCTCGCCGACCCGCTGCTGGAGGGCACCGCGGCGGTGATCCTGGACGAGGTCCACGAACGCAGCGTGGAGGCCGACCTCGCGCTGGCCCTGCTGCGCGACCTGCAGCTCCGCCTGCGCCCGGACCTGCGCCTGATCGCGATGTCCGCCACCGCCGAGGCCGCCCGCCTCGCCGCCCTGCTCGATGCCACCGTGGTCGAAAGCGCCGGCCGTCCCTACCCCGTCACCCTGAGCCACGCCGCCCGCGACCTCCCCGCCCCGCGCGACCTGCCCGAGGCGATGGCCGGGGCCGTCCGCGCCGCGCTGGCCGCCCATCCGGGGGACATCCTCGCCTTCCTTCCCGGCATGGCCGAGATCCGTCGCACCGAAGCCGCGCTGGCCGGCCTGCCCGCCCACGTCTTCCCGCTGCACGGCGACCTGCCGCCGGCCGCGCAGGACGCGGCGCTCAGCCTGGCCCCGGGCGGCGCGCGGCGGGTGGTGCTGGCGACCGCGATCGCCGAGACCTCGCTCACCGTCCCCGGCGTGCGCATCGTCATCGACGGCGGCTTCCGCCGCGCCCCCAGGCTCGACCCCGGCTCCGGCCTCACCCGCCTCGTCACCACCCGCCTCTCCCGCGCGGCCGCCGAACAGCGCGCCGGGCGCGCCGGGAGGGAAGGGCCGGGCGTGGCGATCCGCCTCTGGACCGAGGCGCTGCATCGCGGCCTGCCCGCCTTCGACCGGCCGGAAATCCTGGAGGCCGAACTGGCCCCGCTCCGCCTCGCCTGCGCCGTCTGGACCGATCACCTGGGCACCGCGCCGGCCGACCTGCCGTTCCCCGATCCGCCGCCCGCCGGCGCCTTCGCCGCCGCCGGGGCCTTGCTGGAAGACCTCGGCGCGCTCGATGCGGCCGGCGCGGTCACCCCGTCCGGCCGGCGGATGGCCGCGCTGGGGGCGCATCCGCGGCTGGCGGCGATGATGCTGGCCGCCGAAACGCCCGCGCAGGCCGCGCTCGCCGCCGCCCTGGCGGCGCTGCTGGAGGAACGCGATCTGTTGCGCGCGCCCCGGGCGGGCGGTCGCGGCGCCGCGGCGGCGCCGGCGGCGCCGGCCGATGTCGCGCTGCGCCTGGACGCGCTGGCCGACGGTACGGCGCACGACGCCGAGGTGGATCGCGGCGCGCTCGCCCGGGTCCGCCGCGCCGCCGGCCAGTATCGCCGCCGGCTGAACCTGCCCGCCGCGGTTGCGGCCGCCGGCGACCCCGGCCGGCTGATCGCGGCCGCGTTCCCCGACCGCATCGCCGCGCGGCGCGACGAGCCGGGCAGCTTCCGCCTGTCCGGCGGCGGCGGCGCCCGGCTGCCGCCCACCGACAAACTGGCCCGCGCGCCGCTGCTGGCGGTCGCCGCCATCCAGGTGACGACGACGACCCGCATCCGCCTTGCCGCCCCGCTCGATCCCGCGACCCTGCCGCCAGCGCTCGCCGCGCGCATCACCGAGCAGGTGGAGACCGCGTTCGACCCGGTCTCCGGCGCCGTGCTCGCCCGCCGCCGCCGCCGCCTCGGCGCGCTGGTGCTGAGCGACACCACCGCCCCGGCCGCGCCCGAGGAAGCCGCCGCCGCGCTCGCCGCCGCCGTCGCCGGCCCCGCCTGGGACAAGCTGCCGTGGTCCGACGCCGCCCGCCAGGTGCAGGCACGGGTGGCGCTGATGCGCGGGCTGGAACCCGAGGCCGGCTGGCCCGACCTGTCGGACGACGCCCTGCGCGCTTCGGCCGCCGACTGGCTCGCCCCCCAACTCGCCGGGCGGCGGCGGCTGGCCGAGCTCGATCTGGCCGCGATCCTGCGCGCCGGCCTGCCGCGGTCGCTGGCGGCGCGACTCGACCGGCAGCTGCCCGAGCATATTGCCCTGCCGCACGGCCGGGCGGCGGTCGACTACACCGCCCCGGTGCCCACCGCCGCGGCGCGCGCGCAGGCATTCTTCGGCCTGACCGCCACGCCGCGTCTGGCCGAGGGGCGGATCGCGCTCAGCCTGGCGCTGCTCTCTCCGGCCGGGCGGCCGGCGGCGATCACGGCCGATCTTGGGCAATTCTGGCAGGGCGGCTGGGCGGAGTTGCGCAAGACGATGCGCGGGCGCTACCCCAGGCACGACTGGCCGGAACGGCCGGACCAAAGATGACAACGGCGAACGCGCGGCGGGGGATCGGGCCGGCCGCGGCCCCGTCCGGCTCTCCGGCGGATGAACAAAGCCTCATCGCCGGTTTCTTGTTGCACCCGCGTCCACATGCCATGTCCCCCGCGAAAGGATTCCGCCCGGCCATGCCTGCGTTCCGCGCCTCCGTGCGCCCGTTCCGGGGACTCGTCCTCGGCCTCGCCCTTGCCGCCGCGGCCTGCAGCCCGATGCACGCCCCTTTCGCGGCGCAGGACGCAGGCGCCGGCCCTGGGGGCGCCCCCGCGAGCTTCGCCCCGCTGGTCCGCAAGGTGCTCCCCGCCGTGGTGAACATCGCGGTCACCGAGACGGTGCAGGGCTCCGACATGCTCGCCCAGTTGCCGCCCGAGCTGCGCGACAGCCCGCTGGGCCAGGCGATTCGCCGCCGCTACGGCAACCGGGTGCAGCGGGTGGCGGGCGCCGGCTCCGGCTTCGTCGTCGCCCCGGACGGGGTTATCGTCACCAACAACCACGTGATCGCGCATGCCGATCAGATCGTGGTCTCGCTGGCGGACGGCACCCAGTTGCCGGCCCGGGTGCTGGGGCATGATCCGCTCACCGACGTCGCGGTGCTGAAGGTCGACCCGCCGCATCCGCTGCCCGCCGTCAGTTGGGGCGATTCGACCAAGGTGCAGGTGGGGGACTGGATCCTGACCGCCGGCAATCCGTTCGGCCTGGGCGGCTCGGTCACCGCCGGCATCGTCTCGGCCGAGGGCCGCAGCCTGGGCAGCGGGCCGTTCGACCGCTTCCTTCAGCTCGATGCGCCGATCAACCCGGGCAATTCGGGCGGGCCGACCTTCGACATGGCAGGGCGGGTGGTCGGCATGACGACGGCGATCGTCACCCCCTCGGGCGGCTCGGTCGGCATCGGCTTCGCCATCCCGAGCGATCTCGTGCGCCAGATCGTGGACCAGTTGCGCGCGCACGGTCAGATCGCCCGCGGCTGGCTGGGCGTGGCGATCGCCGACGTGACCGACGCGGCCGGCACCTCCGTGGCGGTGTCCGTGACCGGCGTGGAGAAGGGGGGCCCGGCCGCGCGCGCCGGGCTGCGTCCGGGCGATCGGCTGATGGCGGTGAACGGGCTGGCGGTGCACGATACCGATTCGCTGATCCGCGCCGTCGCCGCCGTGCCGCCGGGACAGATCGCCCGGATCACGCTGCGCCGCGGCAAGACCAATGTGACCCTCCCGGTGACCGTCGGGCGCCGCCCGGCGGACGAGCCGGACTAGCCCGCCTGCTGAACCCGAGACCCCAACCCGAGACCCGAACGCGGAAGGACCCATTGATGCGTATCCTGGTGGTGGAGGACGACAAGGACGTGGCCGGCTTCGTCGTGCGCGGCCTGCGCGAAGCCGGCCATGTCGTCGAGCACGCCGACAACGGCCGCGACGGCCTGTTCATGGCCGCGAGCGAGACCTTCGACGCGGTCATCCTCGACCGCATGCTGCCCGGCGGCATCGACGGGCTGCGCCTGCTGGAAACCCTGCGGGCGCAGAAGAACGCCGTCCCGGTGCTGATCCTGTCGGCGCTGGCCGAGGTGGACGAGCGGGTCCGCGGCCTGAAGGCGGGCGGCGACGATTACCTGACCAAGCCCTTCGCCTTCGCCGAACTGCTGGCCCGGGTGGAAGCGCTGGCCCGGCGCGGCAAAGGCGAGGGCCCGGTGACCAAGCTCGCGGTCGCCGACCTGGAGCTCGACCTGCTGTCGCGCCAGGTGAAGCGGGCGGGGCAGAAGATCGACCTGCAGCCGCGCGAGTTCCGCCTGCTGGAATACCTGATGCGCCACGCCGGCCAGGTGGTGACCCGGACCATGCTGCTGGAGGGCGTGTGGGATTACCATTTCGACCCGCAGACCAATGTGATCGACGTGCACGTCTCGCGCCTGCGCCAGAAGGTGGACAAGCCGTTCCCGCTGCCGCTGATCCACACCGTGCGCAACGCCGGCTATATGCTGAAAGCGGAAGCATGATCCGTCTGCGGCGCCCCGCTGCCGGCCCGGCCGGCGGCCGATGATCCTGCCGGTGCCCCCCCGTGCCTGACGACGAGGCCCGTCTGGATCTGGTGCCGGTCGCGCCGGGGCGCGCGGAACGAGAGACGCCGGGGCGCGCGGGGCATGAAACGCCAGGGCGCGCGGGGTGGGGTGGAAAGGGGCCGAGGCGGGTGCTGGCGCCGCTGTTCCGCTCGGCGGGGGTCCGGTTCGCCCTGGTCTATGCCGGGCTGCTGGCGATCAGCGCGGTGGCCCTGGCCGTGTTCCTCTGGTGGGCGACCGCGGGGCTGCTCGACCGGCAGGTGGAGGCGGTGATCCGCGCCGACGCGCGCGGCCTCGCGGAACGCTGGGAGGAAGGCGGCATCCCGGCGCTGGTGCTGACCATCCAGGACCGGCTGGCGGAGAATGTCGACGACGACGCGATCTACCTGCTGGCGAGCCCGCTCGGCCGGCCGCTGGCCGGCAATCTCGGGCACTGGCCGACTGTGGTGCGGCGCACCGACGGGTGGTACGAGCTGCCGGTCAAGCGCGCCGGCGTGAGCTCGGTCGGCCTCGTGCATCGCTACGACCTGCCGGGAGGGTTTCGCCTGCTGGTCGGGCGGGACGTCCGCAACCGGGCGCAGCTGCGCCGGCTGCTGACCGACGCGCTGCTGTGGGCGATGGGCGTGGTGGCCATCATGGTCAGCATCGGCGCCGCGGTGGTGCGCAGCCTGTTCCGCCGCACCCTGGCCAATGTCTCGGCCACCGCGGCCGCCATCGCCGCCGGCGACCTGACCCGCCGGGTGCGCCTGTCGGGCCGCGGCGACGAATTCGACCAGCTGGCCGAGACGATCAACGACATGCTCGACCGCATCGCGCGGCTGATGGACGGGGTGCGCGAGGTCTCCAACGCCATCGCCCACGACCTGCGCACCCCGATCACCCGCGCCCGGACACGGCTGGAGGATGCGGCGCTGCACGCCGCGACGCCGGAGGATCTGCGCGCCGCGATCGAACGCGCCACCGCCGACCTCGACGGCATCGTCGCGGTGTTCCAGGCCCTGCTGCGGATTTCCGAGATCGAGGCGGGATCGCGCCGGTCCGCCTTCGCCGGGTTCGACCTGGCGCCGGTGCTGGCCGACATCGCGGAACTGTACGGCGCGGTGGCGGAGGAAAAAGAAGTCCGGCTGGCGGTCGCGCTGCCCGACCATCTGCCGGCCTATGGCGACCAGGCGCTGGTGCAGCAGGCGGTGGCGAACCTGCTGGACAACGCGGTCAAGTTTTCCCCCGAGGGCAGCACGGTGCGGCTCGCGGCCCGCGGCCGGGCGGGTCTCGTGGACATCACGGTCTCCGACCAGGGGCCGGGCATCCCGGAACCGGACCGCAAGCGGGCCACCGAACGCTTCTTCCGCGGCGAGACGGCGCGCAGCACGCCGGGGGCGGGGCTGGGACTGGCGCTGGTGCAGGCGGTGGCGCAGCTGCACGGCGGCGCGCTGGTGCTGGAAGACGCCGCGCCGGGGCTCTGTGCCCGGCTGGTGCTGCCGGCGGCGGAGGGTACGGCGGCGCCGTGAGGCGGACCAGGGGGTACCGGGCGAGGTGCCGGGCGGTGCCGGCCGCGGTCAGCCGGCCGCCAGCACGCCCAGCCGTACCGGATCGCGGATCAGTACCGTGGTGGCCGTCGGGATCTCGATCAGGCCCTCACCGCGCAGCCGGCTCAGGGTCCGGCTCACGGTCTCGATCGTGAGGCCGAGGTAGTCGGCGATATCGCCCCGGCTCATCGGCAGGTCGAGACTGCTCCGCACCCGCCCGCAGGAGCCGGCGATGCTCTGCGCGTGCAGGAACGAGGCCACCCGCTCGCGCGCGGTCTTGCGCCCGAGCAGCAGCATCTGTTCCTGCGCCGCCACCAGTTCGGTCGCCGCGCGCTCCAGCAGCCGCCGCTCCAGCGCCGGGAAATCGCCGAGCAGGCGGAACATGCGCGAGCGCGAAAAACGGCAGAGCCGCACCGGCTCAATCGCTTCGGCGCTGAATGCGTAGGTGGTGGAGACGGCAAGGCCGAGGAAATGCCCGCGCGCGACGAAGCCGGTGATCTGCCGCCGCCCGTCCGCCAGCAGCTTGAACAGCTTGGCCGACCCGGCGGTCAGGTTGAAGAAACTGTCGGCCGGATCGCCTTCCTCGATGAAGGTCTGGCCGGCGTGCACGTCGCTGACCACCGCAAGCTCGGCCAGCCGGGCGAGGTCCTCGTCGCCGATCGCGCTGCACACGCTGTCGGCGCGGGCGTCGCAGGAGAGGCATCGTTCCAGGCTGCGCGGCGAACCCGGAAGCGGCGGGCGGGACAACACGGCCAAGCGAACGCTCCGTCTGGGTGCCGGGCCGGGGAATCGGCCTGGCGGGCATGCGGCGGTGAGGGAATCGCGGGACTGTCCGAACCGCCTTGATCTGGGTCAATGAATCCGCGCGCCAGGACTGCCCCAAACTGCGCCCGCTGGCAAGGAGTGGAGCGATGCCCGGAATCAGCGTCACGCCGCTGTCGGCGAACCAGATCGACCCGGTCTACCCGCTGGTGCGCGAGGTGGCCCCCGGCCTCGACCCGGCCCAGTGGCGCCGCTATGCGCGCCAAGCGATCAGCAACGCGCGGGCGGGCCGGGGCGGCATCATGGTGGCCCGGCGCAAGGGGCGGCCGTTCCCCTGCGGCCTGTTCTGCTACCGCAAGGAGCAGGACCTGTCCCACGGCGCGGTGCTGGCGGCGAGCCATTTCGTCGCCCTCGACATCCTGGACCCCGGCCCGGTGCTGGCGGCGCTGGTGGCGGAGCTGGAGGCGCTGGCACCCCGCCTGGGCTGCACCGCGGTCCGTACCTCGGTGGGCGATGCGACGCCCGAGGTGGCGCTGGCGCTGACCAGCGCGGGGCACCGCCCGGAGAGCCAAACCCTGGCGAAGACGGCACAGGATCAGGCCCCGGAAGCAGACTCGGGCGCCGCCTGAGGCCCGCAGTCCGACCCGGCGCCGCGGGCCCCGGGCTACGCGGCGTCGTCGGGCGTCGTGTAGCGGGCCGCCAGCTCGGCCATCACCTCATCCAGGCGCCGGCCCGGCCGGTAGGCTTCCATGCCGCCTGCCTCCCGGCTCAGCCCCGGCAACTGGCGCGGACAGGGGACCGGCGTGCCGAGCACGGTTGCCACCGGCACGAGCTCGGCCCAGACCGGCACGGCGTAGTCTTCCTCCTCGTCGTGCACGCCGAGGTCGCGGATCTTGGCCGAGGCGTCCTCGATCCGCATCCCCACCAGCATGGTGGCCTTGATCTCCTGCGCGCTCGGCGGGCGCAGCGCGGCAGCGCGGCCGGGGAAGAAGCGGTCGATGAACGCGTCCATCGCCCGCAGCTTGGCCGCGGTGCCGGTGATCGGCTCGGCGCGGCCGAAGGCCATCACCGCGCGGTAGTTGATCGAGTGGTTGAAGCCGCAGCGGGCCAGCACGATCGCGTCCATGTGGGTGACGGTGAGGCAGACCGGGATGCCCTTCGCCTCGGCCCGCAGCATCCGGCTGGCCGAGGAGCCGTGCCAGTAGAGATGCTCGCCCTCGCGCCAGAAGGCGGTGGGAGTGCAGTAGGGCTGGCCGTCGATGACATAGGCGATGTGGCAGACCATGGCCGCGTCCAGGACGCGGAACACGGTTTCGTGGTCGTAGTGGCCGCGCATGGGCCGGCGGCGGACCCGGTTGCGTGGGGTGACCGGGAAGGCCGGGGTCGCTTCGTCCATCGGTGTCGCTTTCATCGCTTGGGGCGCGGCGGCGCCGGAGCCGCGGACTATGACGGGCCGCGCGCGGCGGCGGCAAGCGGGGCCCGCGCCGAGGCCATGACGCACGCGCGTGCCGGATCAGCCGCGCGACGCCAGCGCCGCGCGCAGCGCCTGCGGATCCGCGATCGGCAGCCCGCACACGCCGCGCCGGCACAGATAGGCCGCCGCCCCCGCGGCGCCGGCGGTCTTGCCGGAAGCGGGATGATCGGCCGGCAGGGCCGCGGCCGCCGCCGCGCGCAGCACCGCCACCGCAGGGTCGGGCGCGGCCAGAGCAGCCCCGGTCAGTGCCCGGGCCAGCGGATGGCCCGGGTCGCCGACGATCACCACCGTGGCCGCTTCCTCCAGCACGTCGGCGGCGGCGAGCAGGAAGGGCATCGCGGCGCCCTGCTCGGGCGCGGTGAAGAACGCGCGCAACAGCGCCTCGGCCCGGGCGCGCCAGGTCGCGGCGCCGGTCAGGTGGTGCAGCCGCGCGAAGACCTCGGCGAGCAGCCCCGCCCCGGCCGGGGTGACGTTGTCGGCGGCGCTGCGCGGGCGGGCGAGCGGCACGTCGGTCGCGTCCGAAGCGGTGGTGAACACCCCGCCGGCGCCGTCGGCGAACCAGGTCAGCGCCGCCTCGGCCAGGCGGATCGCCTGGTCGAGCCGGGCCGGGTCGCCGGTTGCCGCGTGCAGGGCGAGCGCGGCTCGGGCCATCGCCGCCTGGTCGTCCAGCAGTCCGGCCGCCGCCACCCGGCCCAGCCGGGCCGCGTGGGCCACCCGGCCGTCAGCCGTGCCGAGGCCGCGCAGCACCGTATCGAACGCGGTCTCGGCGCGTGCCAGCCAGTCCGGCTCAGCGAACACCGCGCTCGCGCGGGCCAGGGCGACGATCGCGAGCGCGTTCCAATCCGCCAGCACCTTGTCGTCCCGCCCCGGGCGCACGCGGTCGGCACGGGCGGCGAGCAGGGTGGCCCGGGCGCGGGCCAGCGCGGCCTCGGCCGCCGCGTCGCCCGGGGGGGTTATCCGGCGGAGGATGGTCCTGCCTTCCCAGTTGCCGCCCGCGGTCACGTCGTAGGCGGCCTTGAAGCCGGGCGCGTCGGGGCCGAGCAGCCGATCGATGTCCGCTTCGGTCCAGACGTAGAAGCGACCCTCCTCGCCCTCGGAATCGGCATCCTCCGAGGCGGCGAAGGCGCCCCCGGCATCCATGTCGCGGCACATCCAGCCCACGGTTTCGGCGGCGCGGGCCGCATAGAGCGGGTCCGGCCGGTCGGCGTGCGCCAGCGCGAGAAGCTCGAGCAGCTGGGCGTTGTCGTACAGCATCTTCTCGAAATGCGGCACCAGCCACACCGCGTCGGTCGCGTAGCGCGCGTAACCGCCGCCCAGATGGTCGTAGATGCCGCCCTGCGACATGCGGGCCAGCAGCAGGTGCACCGCCGCCCGCCCCTCCGGCCGGAAGGTGCGGTAGGCGTTCTGCCAGAGGAAGCGGAAGATCGGCGCGTTCGGGAACTTGGGCGCGCCGCGCAGCCCGCCCTGCTCGGGGTCGGTCAGGCGGAGCAGGGTCGCGGCGGCGGCATCGAGCGCGGCGGGACCGGGCAGATCGCCCGGCTCGGGCACGGCGGACATCCGGGTCAGGGCGCGGCGCAGCGCCTCGGTATTGTGCGCGATCATGTCGTCGCCCTTCGCCCAGGCGGCGGCGACCCCTTCCAGCACCTGGCGGAACGACGGCTTGCCCCAGCGCGGCTCGGGCGGAAAATAGGTGCCGCCCCAGAACGGCGTGCCGTCGGGGGCGAGGAACATGGTCAGCGGCCAGCCGCCCTGCTCGCCCATCGCATGCAGCGCGGACATGTAGAGGTGGTCGATGTCGGGACGCTCTTCCCGGTCCACCTTGATGTTCACGAAGCGCGCGTTCATCGCCGCGGCGGTGTCCGGATCCTCGAAGGATTCATGCGCCATCACATGGCACCAGTGGCAGGCGGCGTAGCCGATCGAGAGCAGGATGGGCTTGTCCGCGGCGCGCGCTTCCGCCAGCGCCGCCGCGCCCCAGGGGCGCCAGTGCACCGGGTTGTCGGCGTGCTGGAGCAGGTAGGGGGAGGTTTCGAAGCGGAGCAGGTTGGCCGGTTCGGGAGCGGGGGCCATGGGCGAGTTCTCCTTGCCGGGCGCGCGGGAATGGGGCGCGCACAGGCTGGGATCCCGGCGGGCCCGGCGCAAGTCCGCTGGAGCGGGTGCGGTTCGCGCGACGGCGGATCGCCGCGCGTGGGGCGGACCGGGTCCCGCCGGCTCAGCCGGCGCGGGAACGCGACGTCCGCGCCGGTGCGGCGCCGCGAGGCCGCGCCGGCGCCCGGGCCGAGCGATCGACCACCGCCGCCCCGTGCGCCGCCGCATACTGGCGCAGCACCGCGTTCATGCGCGACTGATAGCCCGGCCCCTGGGCGCGAAACCAGCGCAGCACGTCGGGATCGACCCGGAGCGAGATCGCCTGCTTGGGTTCGGGCAAGACCAGCTCGGCGTCGCGGAACCAGGCCTCGTCGGCGATCGGCGCCGCGTCGGGGTCGGCCGCGACCTCGGCGGCGATGTCCTGGTCGGTCAGCCGGTCCAGCCGGTCCCAGTCAGTTCGGCCGGGGCGGGTATCGTCCGAGCAGCGCCTGATAATGGTGTCGTTCATGGCGATTGGCCATCCTTGCCGAAATGAGGCGCCGCCGCCCGGCGCGCGGGGTCCAAACCACTGCGATCACCCGGCCCTGGACCAGGCCGAAGGCGATGAACCGTGCCTCCCCGCCCCGATCGGACGGGCGCTGCAGGACGGGACCGCGCCAAATCGCGACGGCATCGGCGAAGTCGATCCCGTGGTGGGCGAAGTTGCGGGCGCATTTGACCGCATCCCACTCGAAGCCGTCCGAACAATCCGGTGCCATTCCGCCCCCATCGCCAGGCGCCCCTGACGGGCGCACGCAGCGATGGAACCACCGGAGCCGTTAAGCCGGACCTAACGACGCAACGGGACGACCCTTGCTTTTGCAGTCGCATATACACAACGCCATGACGTTTTGCAACCTCTCTTTGGGCACCGGCTTCGACCGGGTCCCGCGTCGGTCTTGCACCCCGGCCCGCCCGGGTGGGATACGGGCCCACCGCAGCAAGGAACCCGCAGGATGGGCCAGCATCGGCCGGACGACCCACCCGCCTACTACGAGGCCCATGTCTTCGTCTGCTGCAACCGCCGCCCGGACGGCCACGCCAAGGGCAGTTGCGCCGCCAAAGGATCGGAGAAGCTGCGCGACTATATGAAAGCGCGGGCGAAGGAGATGGGGCTCGCCACGGTGCGGGTGAACACCGCCGGCTGCCTGGACCGCTGCGAGCACGGGCCCTGCCTGGTGATCTACCCGGAGGGCGTCTGGTACCGCGTCGACTCCCCGGCGGCGGTCGATCTGGTGCTGGAGCGCCACGTGCGCGACGGCGGGCGGGTGCCGGACCTGATGCTGCCGCCCGAAACGCGCGGCTGAGCGTGGGGCAGGATCCGGCCAGCCTGCCGGTGATTCTGCCCGAGCGGGAGCGCGCTTTCCTGGAAACCGGCCGCGTCGCCCGCCTCGCCACCGTGGGGCCGGACGGGGCGCCGCATGTGGTGCCGGTCTGCTACGCGCTGGCGGAGAGCTCGCTCTACATCGCCATCGACGAGAAGCCGAAGCGCCGCGACCGCCCGCTGCAGCGGCTGCGCAACATCGCCGCCCGTCCCGCGGTGGGGCTGGTGGTGGACCGCTACGACGAGGACTGGCGCCGCCTCGGCTGGGTGATGCTGCGCGGGCGGGCGGAGATCCTGACCGAGGGGGCGGAGCACGCGCAGGCCCAGGACCTCGCCCGGGCGCGCTATCCGCAACTGCGCACCATGCGGCTGGACGGCCTGCCGGTCATCGCGGTTCGGATTGCGCGGGTGACGTCCTGGGGCGACCTGACGCCGGGCTGAGCGGCGCGCGCTACAGCGTCTCGATCTCCAGCGGGAACGGCGCATCCGGGTCCGCCAGGTGCAGCAGGTGATACAGGGTGAACCGGAACGCGGGGCCGGTGGAAATCTCGGGCGGGGTGAACGGGAAGGCCAGGTTGCCCGCGGTGGAAAGCCGTCCCGGATAGCCGTGGTGCAGCAGGTATTGCTTGGTGGTGCGCATCACCTCCGCCGCGCGCTCCGCGGTGGGAGCGATCACCTCGCCGAGGATGAACACTTCTCCCGGCAGGGTTTCGTGCGCCGGCGGGGCCATGCGCACGCCGTCGATCCCATAGACGCGGAAGGTGAGGCTGTAGTCCTCCGGCTGGTCCTCGCAGACCAGCTCGCGCACCACCGCGGCGGCGGCGGGCAGGATCTCGCGATGGCGGGCGATGAAGCGCGGGTCGGCGGCGCCGGCGAGCAGGATGGCGCGCTCGCCGATCTTGCGTGCGCCTTCGAGCTTGATGGTGGGGTCGGTCGTGGGGCGCCAGGCGGCGCCGGTGACCCTTGTGCGCCGGTCGTCCAGCGCCGCGTAGCGCGCGGCGGTGAGGTCGAGCGACCCGTCCGGCTCGGTCAGGCCGAACGGGTCGGACTGTTCGTACAGGCTGTGCGCGGCGACCGAGACCGGGGTGGCGCGGCGGGCGGGGTTCATGCTTTCCAGCTCGAAGCCTTCGTCATCCAGGGTCGCCAGGATGCAGTCCCGCCCGCCGGGGACGCAGCAGAGCGAGGCGCATTCGATGATCTTCGCCATGTGCATGACGAGACCCATAGGAAAGCCGAGCAGCCCCGGCAGGGCGGCGAAGATCGAGGTGTCGCAGGACCGGCCGGCGATCAGCACGTCCACGCCCGCTTCCAGCGCGCGGCGGAACGGACCGGTGCCCATCTGGCCGACGATGTTTGCGGCGTGGTCGATCTCTTCCCCGGTCAGCGCCGGCATGTCGTCCATCGGGGCGATGCGGCCAGCGGCAAGCGCGTCGTGCAGGAACGGGCGCGGCATGTCGGCACGCAGCACGCCCAGGCGGAAATGCAGGCCTTCGGCGCGGGCGATGTCGCGAATGATCGCCAGGGTCGCGTCCAGATGCGGCGCGGCGCCGGCGGAGCCGGCCGAGCCGATCACCAGGGGGATGTCGAGCTTGCGGGCGCCCAGCAGCAGCTTGCGCAGGTCGCGCCTGGTGGCGGCGGGGGCGGTCGCCATCTCGCCCTTGCCGAGATAGGTGGGGCCGATGTCGATCGAGCCCATGTCGGCGCCGATCAGGTCGGGGGCGCGGGCGAGCGCGGCCTCGAAGGCGGGCGTGGGGATGCCATAGCCGAGCTGGCCGGAGGCGCCGACCAGGCGCATGGGCCGGCGGGCGCGGCGGATCTCGGCCAGGACGCGGGTCGAAGCGCTCACAGTTCGATCCCCAGCAAGGGGGCGTGCTGCTGGGCGCCGTAGACGTCGCGGTCGCCGGGATCGCCGGCCATCAGCGGGCGCGCGAGGGTGATCTTGATGGCGCGGCCGAGCGGATAGGGGATCACGGCGACGTCCTCCGGGGCCACGCGGTAGAGCGCGGCGATGCGCTCGGGCGTGAGCGCGGGGGATTGGGCGACGCGGCGGTAGTCCTCGTCGGTGGCGAGGATGACATCCAGCGTGAGCCGGCGCGGGCCGGCGTTCTTGCTGCGGATGACCTGGGCGAGGTCCTGGAGCTGCATGGCGTGTCCTTTCAGGCAGAGTAGTCCGTCGTTCCGGGTCGGATCACGCGGGCGCTCACGCCGCCCGCCGCATCTCCCCCCGCACCAGATCGGCCGCCTTCTCCCCGATCATGATCGCCGCCGCGTTGGTATTCCCCGACACCACCGTCGGCATCACCGAGGCGTCCACCACCCGCAACCCGCCGACCCCGACCACCCGCAGCTCCGGATCGACCACCGCGCCCGGGTCGGTCCCCATCCGGCAGGTGCTGGTCGGGTGGAACACCGTCCCGCCGGTCCGGCGCGCATAGTCCAGCAGGGCATCGTCGTCCTGCACCGCCGCGCCCGGCTGGTATTCCGCCGCCACGAAGCGCGCCATCTCCGCCCGCGCGAGCAACGTCCGCCCGAGCTTCAGCCCCGCGACCAGGGTCCGCCGGTCGGTCTCGGTCGCCAGGTAGTTCGGCCGCATCAGGGGCGGCTCGGCCGGATCGGGCGACTTCAGCGCGATCTCCCCCCGGCTCTCGGGGCGCAACTGATAGACCAGCAGGGTGAAGCCGGACCATTTGTGCAGCCCGTCCTGCGGCCGGTCGGCGCTGAAGCTCGCCACCGACATCTTGATGTCAGGCGAGGCCAGTTCCGGACGCGTGCGCGCGAACAGCGCCACCTCCGCCGAGATCACCGCCAGCGGCCCGCGGCGCAGCGCGTAGTACTGCACCCCCGCGGCCAGCTTGCGCCACGGGCTCAGCATCACGTCGTTCACCGTGACCGGCTCCGTGCATTTCAGCTTGATCGCCGACGAGTAATGGTCCTGCAGCCCCTGCCCCACCCCCGGCAGATCGCGCTCCACCGGGATGCCCAGCGCCGCAAGCTGCGCCGCCGGCCCGATCCCCGACAGCATCAGCAGCTGCGGCGAGCCGATCGCGCCGCCGCACAGGATCACCTCCCGCCGCGCCCGGGCGATGCGGGTCACCCCGTCGGCACGGAACGCCACGCCCACCGCGCGCCCGCCCTCCAGCACCACCCGCTCGGCCAGCACCCCGGTCACCACCCGCAGGTTCGGCCGCCCCCGCGCCGGATTCAGATACCCCACGGCGGTGGAACAGCGCCGGCCGCGCCAGGTGGTGGTCTGATGGTAGCCCACCCCCTCCTGCCGCGCCCCGTTGAAATCGTCGTTGCGGGGGAAGCCGGCGCCGGTGGCGGCGGTGATGAAGGCCTCGCAGATCGGGTTGTGGTCGGCGATCTCGGAGACGCCGAGCGGCCCGTCGCCGCCGTGGAACGCGTCCGCGCCGCGCACGTTGCGCTCGGCGCGGCGGAAATAGGGCAGCACGTCGGACGACGACCAGCCGGTGCAGCCCATCTGCCGCCAGAGGTCGAAATCCTCCGCCTGGCCGCGGATATAGACCATGCCGTTGATCGAGGACGACCCGCCCAGCACCTTCCCGCGCGGCCAGAAGATGCGCCGCCCGGCCGCGCCGGGATCGGGTTCGGTCTCGAAGCACCAGTTCACGGAAGGATCGGCGAAGGTCTTGCCGAAGCCGAGCGGGATATGGATCCAGCGGTTGGTGTCGGCCCCACCCGCTTCCAGCAGGATCACCCGGCAGGCGGGATCCTCGGACAGGCGCGCGGCCATGACGCAGCCGGCCGAGCCGGCGCCGACCACCACGAAATCCGCGTCCTGCAGGTCGTCCGCTGCGGCCATGGCGTTCCCCTCCCGCGGTGTTTCCGGAAGGGTCCGCCAGCGCGGCGGAAAGGTAAAGCCCAGGGGGACGGGAACGGGGCGCGGGGACGGCACACCGTCCCCGCGCCCACGGCGGCTCAGCGCGGCGAGAGCACCATGATCATCTGCCGGTTCTCCATCCGCGGGAACTGTTCCACCTTGGTCACGGTGTCCATTTCCTCGCGGATGCGTTCCAGCACCTTGGCGCCGATCTCCTGGTGCGCCATCTCGCGGCCGCGGAAGCGCAAGGTCACCTTGACCTTGTCGCCCTCCTCGATGAACGACTTCATGGCGCGCATCTTCACCTGATAGTCGTTCTCATCGATGTTGGGGCGGACCTTGACCTCCTTGATCTCGATGACTTTCTGCTTCTTCTTGGCTTCGTTTTTCTTCTTTTGCTGTTCGTATTTGAACTTGCCGAAGTCGAGGATCTTGACCACCGGCGGGTCGGCGTTGGGGCTGATCTCGAGCAGATCGAGACCAACCGAAAAGGCGCGGTTCAGCGCGTCCCGCGCGCTCATCACGCCCTGCATCTCGCCGTCCTGGTCGATCAGCCGCACCTGCGCGGCGCGGATCTCTTCGTTCACACGCGGCCCGTCGCGGGTGGGCGACGCGGTCATGGGTCCTCTTGCTATGGTCTTCTCCTGTGGTGGTGGGTACGGTGCAGCTGCCGGTCCGGGCAGCGGGGGGACGGCACACGACAGTGTGGCCGATACCCGCCCTGGCGATCAAGCCGGACAGTTGTCAAGCACGAAGATCGGGCGGCGCGGCCTCCGCCGCAAGGGCGGCGACGGCGGCCTCGAGCGGCATCACCTCCTGCGCCGGGCTGCCCAGGCGGCGCAGCGCCACGGTCCGGGTCTCCGCCTCCTTGCGTCCGACCACCGCCAGCACCGGGACATGCGCCAGGCTGTGGGTGCGCACCTTGGCATTGATCTTCTGGTTCGAGAGGTCTTCGCGCACCTCCAGCCCCGCGCCGCGCAGCGCCGCCGCCACCTCGCGCGCGTACTCGTCGGCGTCGGAGACGATGGTCGCCACCACCGCCTGCACCGGGGCGAGCCAGAGCGGGAAGCGGCCGGCGTATTGCTCGATCAGGATGCCCAGGAAGCGCTCGAAACTGCCCAGGATCGCGCGGTGCAGCATCACCGGGCGGCGGCGGGTGCCGTCCTCGGCGGTGTATTCGGCGTCGAGTCGCTCGGGCAGGACGAAATCCACCTGCAAGGTGCCGCACTGCCAGTCCCGCCCGATCGCGTCGCGCAGGACGAATTCCAGCTTGGGGCCGTAGAAGGCCCCCTCCCCCGGGTTCAGCGTGTACTCGACCCCGGCGGTCGCGCAGGCCTCGCGCAGCGCCGCTTCCGCCCGGTCCCACACCTCGTCGGCGCCGGCACGGACGGCGGGGCGGTCGGAGAATTTCACCTGGAACTCGGCGAAGCCGAAGTCGCGGTAGATCGCGGACAGGAGCTCCACGAACCGCACCGTCTCGGGCGCGATCTGCGCCTCGGTGCAGAAGATATGCGCATCATCCTGGGTGAAGGCGCGCACCCGCATGATCCCGTGCAGCGCGCCCGACGGCTCATAGCGGTGGCAGGCGCCGAATTCGGCCATGCGCAGCGGCAGTTCGCGGTAGGAGCGCACGCCCTGGCGGAAGATCTGCACGTGGCACGGGCAGTTCATCGGCTTCAGGGCCAGCAGCTTGTCCTCGTCCTCGACCCGGGCGATGAACATGTGCTCGCGGAACTTCTCCCAGTGGCCGGAGGCCTCCCACAGCGCGCGGTCGACCAGCTGCGGCGTGCGCACCTCCTGGTAGCCGGCGGCGTCCAGGCGGCGGCGCATGTAGGCCTCGGCAGTGCGATACAGCCGCCAGCCGTTCGGGTGCCAGAAGATGCTGCCGACCGCTTCCTCCTGGATGTGGAACAGGTCCATCTCGCGGCCGATCCGGCGGTGGTCGCGGCGTTCGGCTTCCTCGAGCTGGTGCAGATAGGCGTCCAGCTCCTTCTGGTCGCGCCAGGCGGTGCCGTAGATGCGGCTCAGCATCGCGTTGCGGTGATCGCCGCGCCAATAGGCGCCGGCCACCTTCATCAGCTTGAAGGCGGGCCCCACGTCGGACGTGGCCCGCATGTGCGGGCCGCGGCAGAGATCGACCCACTCGCCCTGGCGTATACAGGCTGATCGGCTCGGTCTTCGGCAGGTCCTGGATCAGCTCGGCCTTGTACTTCTCGCCCTTGTCCTGGAAGAAACGGATCGCGTCCTCGCGGTCGATCACCCGGCGCTGGAATTTCGCGCCGCGGGCGACGATCTCGCGCATCTTCGCCTCGATCGCGGGGAAGTCTTCCGGGGTGAACGGCTCGTTGCGGGCGAAGTCGTAGTAGAAGCCATTGTCGATCGACGGGCCGATGGTCACCTGGGTGCCGGGGAACAGCGACTGCACCGCTTCGGCCAGCACATGGGCGGCATCGTGGCGGATCAGCTCCAGCGCTTCGGGATCGCGGCGGGTGACGAAGACCACCTGGGCGTCGCGATCGATTTCGCTCGCGAGATCGACCAGCTTGCCGTCCAGCTTCATCGCCAGCGCGGCGCGCGCAAGGCCGGGGCCGATCGCCTCGGCCACCGCGGTGCCGGTGACGGGTGCCGGGAAATGGCGCACGGATCCGTCGGGCAGGGTGATGGCGGGCATGGGCACGAACTCTCCGGTAACGGGCGGAGTGTGGTCTATGGCGGTCCCGCCGGGCCGGGGCAAGCCTCGCAGGCCGCCCGGCAGCCCCCGGTCACCCGAGGGCGCGGCGCAGCGCCCCGGCCATCGCGGGCGCCTGGGCCTCGGGAATGGTGGTGAACCCGAGCAGCAGGCCCCGATCGCCGGCACCGCCGGCGAACTGGGCCGACAGCGCGGTCGGCGCCAGGCCGTGGGCCAGCGCCCGGCGCACCATGGCGCCGTCATCCCCCTCGCGCGGAAACCGCGCCAGCAGGTGCAGACCCCCGGGCCGCAGCGCGAGGTGCAGCCGCTCGGCGAACGCACCGGCCAGCGCATCGGCGAGCGCCGTGCGCCGGGCCGCATAGACGCCGCGCATCCGCTTCAGGTGCCGCGCGAAATGACCCTCGGTCATGAAATCGGCCACCACCGCCTGCGCCAGCCCGGCCTCGCCATGGTTGAACAGCCGGACCGCGGCGGTCACCGGGCCGACCAGCGCCGCCGGCACGACCAGGTAGCCGAGCCGCAGCCCGGGAAACAATGTCTTGCTGAAGCTGCCGGCGTAGATCACCCGGTCGGCGTCATCGAGGCTCTTCAGCGCCGGCAATTTCCGGCCGAGATAGTGGAATTCGCTGTCGTAGTCGTCCTCCAGGATCCATCCGCCGGAGGCGGCGGCCCAGGCCAGCAGGGCCTGCCGGCGCGGCAGCGAGAGGGCGACGCCGAGCGGGCTCTGGTGGGCCGGGGTGACGACCGCGAGCCGGGCCTCCGGCCAGCGTGCCCGCGCCAGCTCCACGCACAGCCCCTCGCCGTCCACCGGGACCGGCACCGGATCAGCGGATGCCGCGACAAGCGCCTGGCGGGCCAGCGCGTAGCCGGGATCCTCGAACCAGACCCGGTCCCCGCCGCGCAGCAGCAGGCGCGCGATCAGGCTGACCGCCGCCTGATAGCCGCCGGTCACGATGACCTGCGACGGCCGGCAGACCAGCCCGCGCGACACCGCGAGATAGGCCGTGATCGCCTCGCGCAGCGCCGGCCACCCGGCCGGGTCCGGATACGCGAGGCCGGCACTGCCGAGGCGCCGCGCCGCGCGTGCGGTCAGCCGCGCCCATAAGGCGCGCGGGAACAGATCGAGCGCCGGCAGGCCCATGCGGAACGGCAGCGGTGGGCGGACCGGGGTCCAGGCGGGATCGGCTGCGGCCTCCGGCGCGACCGCCGGCGCCGGCCGGGCCGCGCGCGGGTGCAACGCCGGCGACACGATCGTGCCGGCCGGGCCGCGGGACAGCAGATAGCCCTCCCCCGCCAGCCGCGCATAAGCGGCATCCACCGTGCCGCGGGCCACGCCGAGTTGCGCGGCGAGACCGCGGGCCGACGGCAGCCGTTCCCCCCGCGGCAGCCGCCCGTCGGCGATCGCCGTCCGGATGCGCTGATAGAGCTGGGCCTGCAGCGGCACGCCGGCGCCGCGATCCAGGCTGGCCGGCCCGAACCGGCCGGGAGGATCCGATCCCATGGTCCATTCACTTTATCGGGTCTTGGCTCTGGCTGCTATGCCATCACCCCCGCATCCTGGCGGCCTCACGCAAGGGAGCACCGCCATGCACACCGAACGCCTGCTTCCCGCCCGCATCGCCCCCGAGGCCTACCAGGCCATTCGCGGCGTCGAGGCCTACATCCAGAGCTGCGGCCTGCCGGCCCGGCTGATCGAACTCGTGAAGATGCGGGCCTCGCAGATCAACGGCTGCGCGTACTGCCTCGACATGCACAGCAAGATCGCGCGGCGGCACGGGGAATCCGAGCAGCGGCTTCATCTGCTGAACGGATGGCGCGACTCGCCGCTCTACACGGCCGCCGAACGCGCGGCGCTGGGATGGACCGAGGCGCTCACCCGGGTCGCGGACACCGGCGCGCCGGATGCGGACTACGCCGCCTTGCGCGCGCAGTTCGGCGACAAGGAGATCGTCGACCTGACCGCGCTGATCGGCCTCATCAACCTGTGGAACCGGCTCATGATCGGCATGCGGCTGGTGCACGAGATCGACCCGGTGGAGGCGGCGGCGTGAGCCCGGTCGCGCTGCGCCAGGCCACGACGGATGCCGAGATCGGCGCCTGCTTCACCGCGCTGCGCCAGCTTCGGCCGCACCTCGCGGATCAGGCGGAGCTGGTCGCGCGGGTGCAGCGCCAGCGTGGCCAAGGCTACCGTCTGCTCGCCGCCTGGAACGAGGAGGAGGTCCTGGGCGCCGCCGGCTACCGGATGCAGGAGAACCTGATCCACGGCCGCTTCGTCTATGTCGATGATCTTGTCGTGTGCGAGGGCGCCCGGCGCGGCGGCGTGGGCGCGCAGCTGCTGGATGGGGTGGCGGCGGAGGCGAAGGCCGCCGGCTGCGTGCGCATGACGCTCGACACCGCGCTCGATAACGCGTTGGCGCAGCGTTTCTATTTCCGCTGGGGCCTGCTCGCGACGGGGATGCATTTCGGCAGGAACCTGACATGACCGCGGTCCTGCTGGTGGAGTGCAGTCCGCGCGTCGAGCAGTCCTTCAGCCGGGCCGCGGCGCGGCAGCTGGTCGCGCGGTTGCGCGAGCATGAGCCGGAGCTGCGCATCCTTCGCCGGGACCTTGGCGCCTGCCCGCCGGCGTTTGTCGATGCGGGGTTCACCGAGGCCATGCGGGTGCCGGAACCCGACCGCTCGCCCGCACAGGTCGCGGCCCTGGCCGGTTCGGAACGCCTGATCGCCGAGCTTGAAGCGACCGACCTGCTGGTGCTCAGCACGCCGATGCACAATTTCACCGTGCCGGCCGTGTTGAAGGCATGGATCGACCAGGTGGTGCGCAACGGACGGACGTTCCGCCGAACGCCTGACGGCAAGGAAGGCCGGCTGCGCGACCGGCCCGCCTATGTCCTGGTTGCAACCGGCGACGCGATCAGCGGCGACCTCGCCCGCCAGCCGGATTTCCTGACGCCCTATCTCACCGCCGTGCTGGCGACCCTTGGCATCCGCGATGTGCGGTTTCTCCACCTGGACGGGCTGGGCGGCGATCCGGCTGCGGGCGCGCGGGCCGAGGCCGCGACCCGAACCTGGCTGGATGCCCATCTTGCCGTGCCGCAGACCGCGGATCCGACCGACGCCTGAGACGGGCGGGCCGGCGCAGCTTCCGCCGGCCCGCCTGCGATCAGGACAGCATCCGGCTCATTGCGGCCGGAGCGGCGGCCTGGATCATGGTGCGGCCCTGCAGGTTGAACATGATCCAGATCGATCCGCCGACGATCAGCACGATGACGATCACGGTGAAAATGAACGCCGTCAGATTCCAGCGCTGCTCGGACGAGGCATCGAGGTGCAGGAAGTAGTGCAGGTGAACCACGATCTGCACGACCGCGGCGGTAAAGACGATCCCCAGGGTCGCCCCCGCCGGCAGCGCCCCGCTCATGACCAGAGCAAACGGGATCACTGTCAGGACGATCGCGAGCACGAACCCCGTGACATAGGTGGCCGGACGGCCCTTGCCGGCCCCGCTGCCGCCGGTCGCTGCGTGGGCCATTACACCATCCCCCGCAGATAGACGACCGAGAACACGCCGATCCACACGATGTCCAGGAAGTGCCAGAACATGCTGAGCCGCATCAGCCGCGACTGGACCTTGTCGGTCAGCCCCTTGGCCAGGATCTGCACCATCATGATCGTCATCCAGACCAGCCCGACGGTGACGTGCGCGCCATGGGTGCCGACCAGGGTGAAGAAGCTCGAGAGGAATCCGCTGCGGTCGGGGCCGGCGCCGATCGACACCATATGGAGGAACTCGTGGAGCTCCATGCCGACGAAGCCGACCCCGAGCAGGAAGGTCAGCACGAGCCAGCCGAGCACCTGTTCCCTGGCCTGCTTGTGCATGGCGAGGATGGCGAAGCCGCAGGTGAGGCTGCTCGACAGCAGGAACACGGTCTCGTCCAACGTGCCGCCCAGGTCGAACAGCTGCCGCCCCGTCGGCCCGCCGGCATAGCTCTGGCTGAAGACGGCGAAGGTCGCAAACAGCGTCGCAAACAACACGCAGTCGGTCATGAGGTAGATCCAGAAGCCGAGGGAGACATTCGCCTCGGCCTCCGCGTGTCCGTGCTCCTCGGCCGGAGCGAAGACCCCATCCAAAACGTCAGTCGTCATGATTGGTGCACCAAATGTGTTTGCATCAGTCGGCCACGCCGGGATGCGGTCGGGGGCTCTGCCAGTCCTCCCGCTCCTGGCGCGCCGCCGCGGCGGCGGCTGTCAGCCGGCGGAAGCGGTTGGATTCGATCCGCTCCACGTCCTGCGCCGGGATGGAATAGTCGACATCCTCGCTCCAGGCCCGCGCGACCAGGCACCCCGTGATGGCGAGCACGCCGACGATCGCCAGCCACCAGATGTGCCAGATCATCGAGAAGCCGAACACGAAGGCGGACATGCCGATCATGAAGCCGAGGCCGGTGTTCTTCGGCATATGGATATCGTGGTACTCGCCGGGTCGCGTATAGGCCGTGCCCCGTCGCTTCATGTCGGTGAAGGCATCGCGATCGTGCACCACGGGGATGCGGGCGAAATTGTAGACCGGCGGGGGCGAGGCGATCGCCCATTCGAGAGTACGGCCGTCCCAGTAATCCCCCATCAGATCCCGCGTCTCGTCACGCCGCATGACACTCACCGCCAACTGCACGACCTGGCAGGCGATCCCGAACAGCACGACCGCGGCACCGGCGGCGGCGACGAGCAGCCAGGGGTGCCAGGCCGGATTGCTGTAATGATCCATCCGCCGCGGCATCCCCTCGAAGCCGAGCACGTAGAGCGGCATGAACGCGAGGTAGAAGCCGGTCAGCCACGCCCAGAAGGCGCGCTTGCCCCATTTCTCGTCGAGCTCGAAGCCGAAGGCCTTGGGGAACCAGTAGGCGTAGCCGGCGAAATAGCCGAACAGGACGCCCGGGATCAGCATGTTGTGGAAATGCGCGACCAGGAACTCGCTGTTGTGCAGCACGAAGTCCGCCGGCGGCACGGCAAGCATGACGCCCGTCATGCCGCCGACGGTAAAGGTCACGATGAAGCCGATGGTCCACAGGACCGGGGTGGTGAACCGGATGCGGCCCCGATACATCGTGAACAGCCAATTGAAGATCTTCACCCCGGTCGGGATGGCGATCACCATCGTGCTGATGCTGAACATCGCATTCACGGTGCCGCTGGCGCCCATCGTGAAGAAGTGGTGCATCCACACGACGAACGACAACAGCGCAATCGAGATCGTGGCGTAGACCATCGAGGTGTAGCCGAACAGCCGCTTGCTCGAGAACGTCGCCACCACCTCGGAGAACACGCCGAACGCCGGCAGCACCAGGAGGTAGACCTCGGGGTGTCCCCACACCCAGAACAGGTTCGTATACATCATCAGGTCGCCGCCGCCGCCGGCGGTGAAGAAATGCGTGCCGACGTAACGGTCGAGGGTCAGCAGCGCCAGGGTCACCGTGAGCACCGGGAACGCAAGCACGATCAGGATGCTGCTGCACAGCGCGGTCCAGGTGAACACCGGCATCCGCATCAGGGTCATGCCGGGCGCCCGCATCCTCAGGATGGTGACCAGGAAGTTGATGCCGGTCATCAAGGTGCCGAGACCGGACAACTGGATCGCCCAGATCCAGTAGTCGACGCCGACCCCCGGGCTGTATTTCAGCTCCGAGAGCGGCGGATACCCGGTCCAGCCCGCCTTCGAGAACTCGCCGACGCCGAGCGAGACCATCACCAGCCCGGCGCTGATCACCGTCAGCCACAGGCTGACCGAGTTCACGAACGGGAACGCGACGTCGCGTGTTCCGATCTGCAACGGCACGACGATGTTGATCAGGCCGGCCATGAACGGCATCGCCATGAAGAAGATCATGATGGTGCCGTGCGCGGTGAATACCTGGTCGTAGTGGTGCGGCGGCAGGTAGCCGTGCGCGGAGCCGTATGCCAGCGCCTGCTGGGCCCGCATCATGAGGGCGTCGGAGAAGCCGCGCAGCAGCATGATCAGCGCCAGGATGATGTACATCACGCCGATCCTCTTGTGATCGACGGAGGTCAGCCACTCTTTCCAGAGATAGCCCCATTTCCCGAAATACGTGATGCCGCCCATCACCGCGGCTGCGCCCACGAGCGTGAAGGCGACCGCGCCCATGATGATCGGGTTGGTATACGGTATCGCGGCGAGAGTGAGTTTACCGAGCATGTGCGGATCCGCTTCAGGCGTGTGATTTTGCCGGAGCGGCTTTCGCCGCCACGAATTCATCGATGATGTGATCGAACGTCCCGGGCGGAACCGACCCGAAGTAGGTCACCGGATTCCGCTCGCTCGGCATTTCCAGCTGCCGCAGGGTCGCCGGATCCAGCTGTTTCGAGGATGCCTTCACCTTCTGCACCCAGTCCCGGAACTTCGTCTGCGTGGTCGCCACGGCCTGGAAATGCATCGAGGAGTAGCCGCGCCCGCTGAACTGGAAGTTGCGTCCCACGTAGGTCCCGGCTGCGTCCGCGACCAGGCTGAGCTTGGTGCGCATGCCCGGCATGGCATAGATCTGACTGCCCAGGCGGGGGATGAAGAACGAAGCCATGACGGTGGACGACGTCAGCCGGAAGCTCACCGGCACATCCTTTGGGAAGACGATTCGATTGACCGTGGCGATGTGCTGGTCCGGGTAGATGAACAGCCATTTCCAGTTCATCGCTACGGCATCGATCCTGATCGGCTTATGCGCCGACGCCACCGGCCGATAGGGACTGAGCGCGTGGCTCACGTTCCATGTCAGATTGCTGAGGATCAGGACGATGACCGCGGGCACCAGCCAGACGACAAGCTCGATCTTGCCGGAATGGGCCCAGTCGGGCGTGTAGGTGGCCTTCTTGTTGGACGCGCGATAGCGCCATACGATCAGGCCCGTCAGTACAAAAACAGGAATGACGACGATCAGCATCAGCTCGAACGACGTCAGGATGGTGGACTTCTCGGCCGCGCCGATCGGGCCCTTGGTGTCGAACAGCGGCATCGTGCTGCAGCCGCCGAGCATGGCCACGCAACACAAGGAGAGAATCCTTGTGGCGTTTATATTATTCTTTGTCATCATACTGCGGTATCTCGAGGGCGCGATCCGGCTTGCACGCGGGCAAGCCACGAAAAGGGCGTCGCGCCTCAGGTCACGGAGGGTGCTGCAAGAGCCTGCGGGCGATTGGATATATTGCGGATTCGAAGTATGTTCGGCGGCGGGCTCTCATGCGCCTGAAATACGACACCGGCCGCGTGTGTCAACGTGGCGATGGATGAATTGGCGGACAGGTTGCCCGCACCATGCGGGTTTCGCGCCCGTGCCAGTCTCGGCATGCATGCGTCGTGTCGGCGTCGCATGTCGATGACCGTTCGGCGGTGAGCCGGCGACAGGCCTGCGTGCCCGGGGGCCGCTGGTCGCGGTATCGTCGTCCGGCAGCCGGGCAGCGGAGGGCGTGATGTCCGTTGCGGCATGCGCGGTCGGGGTCAGCGCCGTCCATCGGCGGACACCAGCCCGGTGTCATACCGGGACCAGAACCAGATTGCCGGACCTCCCGAACGGAGCGCTTCCAGGCGCCACTGACGAAAGCCTCCTCCCGCGGCCGTAACACGCAACCGGTCAGGATCCACGCGGGTCCCCGCCCGGCGGGATGCCGCAGTCAGCCCAGCGCCCCGCCGACCAGGGCCACCGGCCGATCCCGGCGCAACACGGTTGCAGCGATCCAGTGGCTGCCCCGGAACGGGTGGCGAGCGTGCCCGGCATGGACGCCCTCCCCCAGCCATGTCGCGATCCGCCGGGTGTCCGACGCAGGGCGAACCCGAACACGTCGGCCGAATCGCCCGCGCCCGCCGTCACCCGGGAGGCCAACGCGGTGGTCGCAAGCGCCGCCAGTGCCGCCTGCGGGCGGCCCTGCGGCTTGCGCGGCAGTTGCGCCGCGCCGCGCAACGCATCCCACCGTCATGGCGCGCCGGCGCACATAACCTGCCCGGCAACCGGCCGGATCCCGCGTTCCGACGGCTGCCGGCACGCCGATGGCGGCACGCATGCCGATTGTCGGCACACGTGCCGCCCGGGCGCGCTTACGCCCGCCCGCCCTCCGCGCCTGCGACGACCAGAGTGCCGACGACCTCGGGATCCTGCGGTTCCAGCGTGTTGGCCTGCTGGTCGTTCCAGCCGGCGACCTTCACCACCATTCCCCTTCCACCGCCCGCATCGGTCGACGCCGGTTCGACCACGTGCAGCCCGGTTTCGCCGAGAAAGAAGGTGTGCTCGCCGAACACCTCGACCAGTTTCTGCGCCGAGGGGTGGTCGTCCGGAATCATCTGTACCTTGAACTGGTTCTGGGTTTGATCGACCCACGCCGATGACAGCTTCATCGCGCGCTCCTGTTTGTTTGAGTGTCGGGGATGCGAATCACGCCATGTTCCCGGCGTGGGGCGTTGTGCCGACAGCAAGCCGCACAGGTGGCGGCCACAGCCCTCCCCGGTCCGAGACCTGGGAGACAAGTGCCCACGATCAAGCCCCGCTCAGCGGTCGATCGGGATTTGCCCCTGCGGGACGCGCAGACGCCCCCGATCGCCGCGGGGCACAACCACCGGTTCAACATGATTTGAGCCGGGAGATGCCACAGGCTGGCTGCCGCGCGCACCGCAGCCCTGCCCGCAGCTAGCCAAACCCCTGGGGGTTCGTGCCCAAATCAGAACGTGTGCAGGCCTGCGCCGACACGGAATTCAACGCCCGATCCGTGTGGCCGCCCGCGCAAGCCTGATCATTCGCCGTCCCGCGCGCCGATCGTGCGCGCCCGGAACTCCTCCGGCACCGCGCGCCCGAAATCGGTGAACGCCCGCTTCACCGCTTCCACCGTGCCGCCGAACACCTGCTTGCGGTTCTCCCGCGCCCAGGCGTTCGAGCCGACGATCGTGTCCAGCGAGCCCTGGAACTGCGGCATCACATAGCGTGCGAACAACTCGTAGCTGCGCAGGATCTGCTCGCGGGTGGCCCACTCATGCGCCCGGAACAGGATGCCGCCGAAGCCGCCGTGGCTGTTCTCCAGCAGCCGGTGGATGCCCTTGGTCACCGTCTCCGGCGAGCCGACCAGGGTGGTGCCCATCTTCACCCCCTCGCGCAGCGGATCGTCCGACCGGCCGGGCGGGCGGCCCAATGTGTCCTCGAAATAGGTCACGGTCTCGATCCGCTCGCCCCTGGACACTTCGCGCAGCGCCTGCTCGTCGTCCTCGGCCAGGTGCGCGTTCACCACCACCCGCCATTTCTTGCGGTCGACGGTCTTGCCGGCCTTGGCGGCGGCGTCCTCGGCGATCTTCCACTGCGCCGCCAGCGCCTCCGGCCCGCCCGGCAGGCCGGCGCCGATCGACAGCACGCCGACGCCATGGGTGCCGGCGGCGATCATGCCGAAGGGCGTGATGGTGCTGGCAACCGCGATCTCGAAATGCGGGTCGGTGTAGGGGGCGAGGTGCAGCCGCGCCTCGCGCAGCTCGAACCAGTCGGTCTTCATGGTCACCGGCTCCTCGCATTTGAGCAGCCGCATGATCGCCTCCATCGATTCCAGCATGCGCGGGCGCTGGGTGGAGGGTTCGATGCCCAGCATATAAGCGTCGGACGTCAGCGCGCCCGGCCCGCAGCCCAGCATCGCCCGCCCGCGGGTCATGTGGTCGAGCTGGACGAAGCGCTGCGCCACCAGCAGCGGGTGGTGATACGGCAGGCTGGTCACGCCCGAGCCGAGCTTGATGTGCTTGGTGCGTTCCGCCGCGGCAGCAATAATCAGTTCCGGCGAGGCGATCAGTTCCCAGCCGGCGGAATGATGCTCGCCGATCCAGGCCTCGTCGTAGCCGAGGTGATCGAGCCATTCCAGCAGTTCGACATCGCGGCCGATCGCCAGGGTGGGGTTCTCGCCCAGCCGATGGAACGGGGCGAGGAAGATGCCGAATTTCAGGCCACGATGCGCCATGCGCGGGTACTCCCAGAAGCTGCGCAACCCTTAAGGACTTACCCGCCGGTAGCCAAGCCGCGCGCGGCATGGCACGCTTGCGCCCGCAATAGGGGAGGACGGCGATGCGGCTCGCAGGCAAGGTGGCGATCATCAGCGGCGCGGCCTCCGGCATGGGGGCGGCGACGGCGCGGCGCTTCGGCGCCGAGGGGGCCAAGGTCGTGGTGGCCGACGTGCTGGACGCCGAGGGCCAGGCTGTCGCCGACGCGATCCGCGCCGCCGGCGGGGAGGCCAGGTTCGTTCACCTCGACGTGACCGACGAGGCAAGCTGGCGCGCCGCGGTGGACGCGGCCGTGGCGGCCTACGGAAAGCTCGATGTGGCGGTGAACAACGCCGGCATCAGCGGCAGCAAGGTCACCGACACGATGGAAACCGAGGCCTGGAACCGGCTGATGGCGGTGAACGCCACCGGCGTGTTCCTGGGGATGAAGTTCCAGATCCCGGCGATGCAGCGCGCCGGCGGCGGCGCGATCGTCAACCTGTCGTCAATCTCCGGCAACGCCGGGCAGAACCAGATCCATTTCGGCTACAACGCGTCCAAGGGCGCGGTGCGGATCATGAGCAAGTCCGCCGCGGTGCAGTTCGGCAAGGACAACATCCGCGTGAATTCCGTCCACCCCGGGCTGATGCCGCCGATGCGCACCTCCGGCGCCACCGCCGATCCCGTGGTGCGGGCCAAGATGCTGAAGCGGGTGCCGCTCGGGCGCACCGGGGAGGTGGACGAGGTGGCCAATGCCGTGCTGTTCCTCGCCTCCGACGAGGCCTCCTACGTCACCGGCGCCGAGCTTTACGTCGATGGCGGCTACCTGGCCGGCTGAGCGAAAGGATCCTTCCCATGCGCCTGACCGAAACGCAGCTTGATCAGTTCCACACCGAGGGCTGGCTGTTCCTGCCCGAGCTGTTCACGCCGGAGGAGGTCGCGGTGCTGGGCGCCGAGGCCGAAGCGATCTTCCGCACCCAGCGCGAGGAGATCTGGCGGGAGAAATCCGGCGCTCCGCGCACGGCCTTCGCCGCCCATACCTACAACGAGGCGTTCCGCCTGCTGGGCGCGCATCCGCGGCTGACCGAACCGGTCGAGCAGGTGTTCAACGACCGCCTGTACATGCACCAGTTCAAGATCAACGCCAAAGCGGCGTTCGATGGCGACGTGTGGCAGTGGCACCAGGACTACGGCACCTGGGCCCGCGACGACGGCATGCCGGAACCCCGCGCGATGAACATCTCGGTGTTCGTCGATGAGGTGATGCCGATCAACGGGCCGCTGATGCTGGTCCCGCGCAGCCACCGCCACGGCGTGCTGGACGCCGGGCATGATCTGGCGACCACCTCCTATCCGCTGTGGACGCTCGATCAGGACACGGTGCGCCGGCTGGTCGATGCCGGCGGCATCGTCGCGCCGACCGGCAAGCCGGGCGGGGTGCTGCTGTTCCACGGCAACCTGGTGCACGGCTCGGCCGGGAACATCACCCCCTATCCGCGCAAGATCGTCTATCTGACCCTGAACTCGGTCTCGAATTACATCCGCACGCCGACCCGGCCCGAGTGGATCGCGCACCAGGATTTCACCCCGATCGCGCCGGTGGCGGACGATTCTCTGGCGGCGTATGCGCGAAGGTTCGCGGCGGCGGCGGAATAAGCGCCTGACCGGCCCGGGCGCGGCCGACACGCGCCGGGCACGGCGGCTCACGTGCCGTCCGACACGCCCCTCCCCGGCGCGCTGATCCCGGCCGGATCGCCCGCGCGGCGCCCGCGCTTCCTCGGTCTGATCCGCCGCCTTGGCCCCGGGTTCATCACCGGGGCGGCCGACGACGATCCCTCCGGCATCGTCACCTATGCCCAGGCCGGGGCGGCGTTCGGCTACGGGCTCGGCTGGGCGGTGGTGCTGACCCTGCCGTTCATGGTGGCGGTGCAGGAGATCAGCGCCCGCATCGGCTGCGTCACCGGCCAGGGCATCCTCGGCGCGCTGCGCCACCACGCGCCGCGCCCGGTCGTGCTGCTGGTCGTCTGGCTGCTGGTGATCGCCAACGTCGTCAATCTCGGCGCCGATATCGGCGGCATGGTCGAGGTGGCGCAGGAAATGGCCGGCGGCCCGGCCTGGATCTGGGCCGTCGCCGTCGCCGGCTTCTGCGCCGCGGCCGAGATCTGGGTGGCCTACAAGCGCTACGTCGTGTTCCTGAAATGGCTCAGCCTGGCGCTGCTCGCCTATGTCGCGCTGCTGTTCGTCATCCGCCTGCCCTGGGGCGCGGTCCTGGCGGGGGTGCTGCTGCCGCGTATCGCACCGGGCCGCGAGGCGATGCTCACCCTGCTCGGCGTCCTCGGCACCACGATCAGCCCCTACCTGTTCATCTGGCAGGCGGCGGAGGAGGCGGAGGATCTCGCCGTCTCCGCCGACCCGCGCCCCCTGCGCGACCGCGGCGCCGAGGCTGCGGGCGAGATCGCCCGCATCGGCTTCGATACCTGGGCGGGGATGAGCTATTCCAACCTCGTTTCCCTCTCCATCATCGTCGGCACCGCGGCGACCCTGCACGCGCGCGGCATCACCACGATCGAGACCGCCGGGCAGGCCGCCTCGGCCCTGACGCCGATCGCCGGCCCCTTCGCGGGGCTGATCTTCAGCCTCGGCGTGATCGGCACCGGGCTGCTGGCGGTCCCGGTGCTCGCCGGATCCACCGCCTATGCGCTCGGCGGCGCGTTCGGCTGGACGATGGGGCTGGGGCGGCGGGCGCGCGACGCGCGCGCCTTCTACGGCACCATCGCCGCCGCCACCCTGGTCGGCGCCGGGATCGTGTTCTCGCCGATCGCCCCGATGCGGGCGCTGTTCCTCGCCGCGGTGATCAACGGCGCGGTCGCCGGACCGGTGATCGTGGCCATGGTCGCGCTGGGATCCATGCCGGCGGTGATGGGGGATTTCACCCTGCCGCGGTGGCTGCGGCTGCTGGGATGGGGCACGGCGGCGCTGATGGGGGCGGCGACCGTCGGGATGCTGGTGCTGTAGGCCGTGCCGGCGCCCCTCCCGCTCCGTCGTTATGCTGCATTGCAGCAAAACCCGGCCCGCGCCCCCATATCGCCGTCATGACGCACGCACCGAAGGCCACGACCGACCCGCAAAACCCACCCGGCGGATTTTCGCCCGCCGACGCCGCCCTGGCACGGTTCGGCGCCGGGCCCCTGTCGCTCGCCCTGCAGGGCGGCGGCTCGTTCGGCGCGTTCACCTGGGGCGTGCTCGACCGGCTGCTGGAGCAGGACGGCATCGCCTGGGACATGATCAGCGGCGCCAGCGCCGGCGCGGTCAACGCCGTGCTGCTGGCCGACGGCCTGGCCGAAGGCGGGCCGGCCGCCGCGCGCCGCAAGCTCGCCTGGTTCTGGCGCGAGGTCAGCCGCCGCACCCCGGGCGGAGCCACGGCGTTGGCGGTCGCCGCGCTGGGCGCCTCCATGCGCTGGGTCTCGCCCATAGCGCTCGACCCGCCCGAGTTCACCCCGCTGCGCGGACTGCTGACCGAAGCGGTGGATTTCGCCCGGCTGCGCCACGCCGCGGCGCACGCGGCGGGGCCGCGGCTGCTGATCGCCGCCACAAGGGTGCGCGACGGCACGCCGATGCTGTTCCGCACCCCGGAGATAACCCTGGACAAGGTGCTGGCCTCGGCCTGCCTGCCGTTCCTCGGCCAGCCGGTGCTGGTCGACGGCGAGGCGTGCTGGGACGGCGGCTACAGCGCCAACCCGCCGCTGCGTCCCCTGGTGGAAGAAACCACGGCCCCCGACCTGCTGCTGGTGCAACTGCTGCCCGCGCAGCAGGACAAGGTGCCACGCCAGTCGCACGACATCGCGCGGCGGGCGCAGGAAATCACCTTCAACGCCCCGCTGCAGCGCGAGATGGACGAGATCGCCGACCTGCGCCGCAGCTGCGCCGGGCGGGTCCTGTTCCGCCCGCCGCTGTGCCGCAAGCTGGAGCGGGTGCGCCTGCACCGCATCGCCGCGCCCGAAGCGGTGGCCGGGCTGGAACGGGAGAGCGCGCTCGATACCGGGTGGCCGTTGCTGCAGCGGCTGATGCAGGCGGGACGGACAGCGGCGGGGGCGTGGCTCGCAGCGGACTGAGACCGGCCGACGGACGGGTTCGGGCGTCGTCGGCATGGCCGGGAGCATGGCGGCTGAAGCCCCGCCCAGGGCGCCCTCATCGGAGAAGGCCCGGCCCGGAACAGGTTCAGCCGCAGCACGCGTCCCCGCTCCAGGCTTCACGGCCCTCGCGGACCACGAACCAGACGATGGCCAGCGCCGCCACGGAATCGACCCACCAGGCCCCGGTCAGCAGAGTCGCCAGCAGCCCCAGGACGACGACGAAAGAGAGCCAGCCGCACGTCAGACTCTCCATGGCGTCGGCGCGCAGGGCGCCGCTGCCGAGTTGTGTCGCGACCTTCAGCTTGCCGCGGGCCAGCACGGACATCACCGGTATCGCCAGCGCCGTAACGGCCAGCCCCGGCACGGAGAACTCCTGGGCGTGGCGGGTCCAGAGGCTCCAGCCCGAACCGATCACGATGAAGCCGGCCAGAGCGAACAACAGCCCGCCGCCGATCCGGCTCGCCAGCCGTTCCGTGCGTTCGGGAAAGCTGGCGCCCAGGCGCAGTTCGGCATGCAGGCGCCAGATCAGCACCAGTGCCGAGGCCAGTTCGATCACGCTGTCGAGCCCGAAGGCGGCCAGGCTGAGGCTGCCGGCAGCGAGGCCGGCGCCGAACGCGACCGCGGCCTCGATCAGCATCCAGCCGATGCTCGCCCATTCCAGCCGGAACGCCTGGCGGATCAGGGCGAGGCGGTCGGCCGATCCCCACCCGGCGGCGACCGCCGTGGTCTGGGGATCAGCCGGGCAGACGCAACTGCCTGCCGTGTCGCATGGGTCGGACATCTCAGGTGCCTCCGGTCGGATCGAGCGCCTCGGCCGGTTCGGCGACGTGGGCGACCATGTCGGTGAGGGTGCAGCGCACGTGGTCGTCCGCCAGGCCGTAGAACACCTGCTTGCCCTGGCGCTCGGCCCGCAGGATGCGCGCAGCACGGAGCAGGCGCAGATGGTGGCTCGCCAGCGAGCCCGACAACCGCGCGCGGGCCGCCAGGTCCGACACGCAGACCGGGCCTTCCAGGCAGGCGAGCACGATCCGCAACCGGCTTGGCTCGCCCAGGATGCGGAACATTTCGGCCAGCTCGATCGTCTGGTCCTCGGTGATGGAAACCGGCCCGGCCAAGCGCCCTTATCCTCAAACGATTGAACATGCGTTCATATGATGATAACTCTCACAGGTCAATGCACCTCCCTCCCGCCGGAGCACGCCGCCGATGTCAGGGCATGACCACGACCATCACGGCCACCCCCACGCGCACCATGGCCACGTGCACGCGCCGGCCTCGTTCGGCCGCGCCTTCGCGATCGGGATCGCCCTCAATATCGCCTATCTGCTCACCGAGGCGGGCTACGGGGTCGCGGCCCATTCGCTCGCCCTGGTGGCCGACGCGGGGCACAATCTGGGCGACGTGCTCGGCCTGTTCGGCGCCTGGTTCGCCGCCTATCTCGGCACCCGCCGGCCGGGGGGACGCTTCACCTACGGGCTCGGCGGCGCGTCGATCCTGGCCGCGCTGGGCAATGCCGTGCTGCTGTTGCTGGTGACCGGCGGCATCGGCTGGGAAGCGATCCGCCGCCTGACCGCGCCCGAACCGGCGGCCGGCGTCACCATCATGGTGGTGTCCGCCGTGGGGATCGCGGTGAACGGGGCCACCGCGCTGCTGTTCCTGTCGGGACGCAAGACCGACCTCAATATCCGCGGCGCGTTTCTGCATATGGCCGCCGATACGGCGGTCTCGGCCGGCGTCGTCGCCGCCGGCGGGCTGATCCTGCTCACCGGGTGGGAACGGGTGGACCCGGTGGTCAGCCTGCTCGTGAGCCTGGCGATCATCGCCGGCACATGGTCGTTGCTGCGCGAATCCGGCGCGCTCGCGCTGAACGCCGTCCCCGCCGATATCGACCAGGCGGAGATCGCCGCCTATCTCGGCGGGCTTCCCGGCGTGGCCGAGGTCCACGACCTGCATATCTGGGCGCTGAGCACCACCGAGACGGCGCTGACCGCCCATCTGGTGCTGGAGGATGGGGCCGACGGCGCCGCCCTGCTGCACCGCCTGCCGGGGGTGATGAAGGAGCGGTTCGGGATCGGACATCCGACGTTCCAGATCGAGACCGCGGAGGGCGCGGCGGTCTGCGGGCTGCGGCCGGAGCATGTGGTCTGATACCAACCGCCGAAATGTTTGACACATCGACAGCAAGGCCAGGGGGCGGGGCCATCGCGGATCACCGGAGCGCGGAAGGGTACACATGACGGTCGTGACCCGCCGCAAGGGTACCGCGTCTGTTTACCCTTCGTTCATGGATTCCCTGCCGCCCTGGGCTTCGCCCCCAGGCGCCTGCGCGCGGTTGCCAGACCAGTCCCGATCACGCGGCCGCACGGCCCGGCCCTGGAAACGGACCGCCACCGACAGCCGGTGCTCAGCACATACGTGATCCTGTTGGCGACCTGGAGCTGTGCCGGACGCTGGGTGACGACGAGATCAGGCGGCGGTCTGCACCGGCGCGTCGGTCACTTCGAGGCCGTTTCGGAATGCGGCGCCCTGGACGAGTTTGGGCAATTGATGTTCGCCCTTCAGCCTGCGCGAGGTTTGTGCGGCCGTCATGACGAGCATGAACACCATCAGTCGGGCCGCTTTCTGCTACAGCGCGCTTCTGGTGCGCATCGTTCGGTGCGGCACGATGGCGAACATGCTCTCGATCGGGTTCGAGGTGCGCAGGTGGTCCCGGTGCTCGGCGGGGACGTCGTAGAAAGTCAGCAACAAGTCCCGGTCCTTGACCAGGCGGGTGACCGCCTTGTCGTATTTGGCCCCCTGCTTCTCGGTAGACATCGCCATCGCAGCCTCCGCGGTCGCACGATCCGGGGTCGCCCGGATCTCGCGCAGGTCGGCCTTGGCGGCGGGCTGGACGGACTTGGGCCGCTTGTCGCGCACGTTGGCGGTCTTGCGCACCGTGCACCGCTGGTGGCGGGTTGCGGGCGAGACCGTCGAAAGTGCCGCCGGCTTGCCGAACCAAATCTTCCAGACTCCCTGCCTCGCCGGGTGAATTGCGGAGAATCAAGCGGAGTGTCGGTAGGTGACCTGGTGTCCTGCCCCTGAAATGCCTACCCATT
>CAWHKR010000015.1:0-140989 GCA_963829875.1 uncultured Pseudomonadota bacterium
CCCTGGCCTTGCTTGCTTACGCCGCGATCCGTTCCCGCATCGGCAGTGCCGCCAGTCCGGCAGCTTCAAGGAAGCACCGGCGCAGTGTCGTGCGGGTCAGATGGGTCCGGGCGTAGTCCAGTTGGGCGGCGCAGCGCGCCTGCCACAACGCCGGGTTGTCGAGCAGCGCGGCCACGGCGGCCGCGAAGCCCGCGGGGTCGTCGGCGACCGAGACGGCCTGTTCCATCCCGGTCAGACCCTGGATGCCGATGGTCGTGGTCACCAGGGGCGTGCCCTCGCGCACGGCCTCGGCGACTTTCAGCTTCACCCCGGCGCCGTAGCGCAACGGTGCCACCACCACGCGGGCGGCCTGGTACTCTGCACGCAACGCGGCGGCGCTGAGGTCGCTGCGCACCGATGCCCCTTCCGATTCCAGCGCGCGCACCTGCGGGCCCGGGTGCGACCCGGCCACCACCAGCCGCGCGGCGGGGTGGCCGGCCCGGATCAGCGGCAGGATCTCGCGCGCGAACCACAGCACGGCGGCTTCGTTCGGCGGATGCGCGAAGCCGCCGACGAACAGGATGTCGGCGCCGCCGGGCGGCTCCCGCAGCTGCCCGAAATCGGTGAAGCCGAAGGCCGGCACCGCGCGCGCCACCACCGAGGGCTCCATGCCCGCCACCGTGGTCGCCTCTTCGGCCGAGGGGTAGAGCACCACATCGACGCTGCGCCACACCCAGCGCTCGATCCGCTCCATCCGCGTCGCGGCGGCGGCGGCCTGGGGATCGCCGGTCACCTCGGCCTGCAGCCGCAGGCGGCGGAAGTGCAGATCGTGGCCGTAATAGATCAGCCGCGCCGGGCTGTGGCGCTTCAGCGCCGCCAGCGCCGTCTGCGCCACGTCCGGCCGGCTCAGCAGCACGTGGTCGAGCGCGGCGCCGTGCGCGGCGATCCAGCCGGCGAAGGCCTCGCCGGGCCCGCCGGCCAGCACCTCCACCCCGCGGTCCTGCAACGCCTCGGTATAGCCGGGCTTGTACTCGCCGTTATGCGGCCAGAACTTCACCACCGCGCCGTCCTCCAGCAGCGCGTCGATGTAGTTGAGGATATTGCAGGATCCCGCGTCGCGGTCAGGCTCCGGCACGTAATGGTCCAGCACCAGCACCACCTGGCGCCGGCGCGCGTGCTCGCGCGCGCGCAGCACCTCGGTGCCCGGCGCGAAGTGCCCGGCCGCGAGCGTTGCCGCCCAGCGGGCGACGAAGCGGGCGCGGTTGGCGATCTGGTACGCCTTGCCGCCGGCGGCGGGATCGGTGCCGTGCGACACGCCCTCCACATGCACCACCTGCGCGCGCGGCTGGTACAGCACCGGATGGCCGGCCTCGCGCAGGCGGAAGGCAAGGTCCGTGTCTTCGTAATAGGCCGGCGCATAGCGCGGATCGAACCCGCCCAGGCGCGCGAACAGGGCGCGCGGCACCATCAGCGCGGCGGCGGAACAATAATCCACCTCCCGAACATAGTTGTACTCTGGCTTGTCGGGATCGTCGCCGCGGCCGTAGTTCCAGCCGGTGCCGTCGCGCCAGATGATGCCGCCCGCCTCCTGCAACCGCCCGTCCGGGAACAGCAGCCTGGCGCCCACCGCGCCGGCGTCCGGCCGGGCACGGAACACCGCCAGCATGGCCGCGATCGCATCCGGCGCCGGTTCGGTGTCGTTGTTGAGCAGCAGCAGATACACGCCGCGCGCGGCAGCAGCGGCGGCGTTGCAGGACCGCAGGTAGCCGATCCGCGCCGGATTGCGGATCAGCCGCAGCCCGGGCACGCGGGCCAGCGCCGCCACCGCCGGGTCGGGCGAGGCGTCGTCGATCACGATCACCTCCAGCGCCACGCCCGAGCGGTCGCGCGCCAGCGCGGCCAGGCAGCGCAACGTATGGGGCACGGCGCCGTAGCTGGTAACAAGGACCGAAACGACCGGCTGCGCCGCGGCCGGCGGCAGCACGATCGCCTCCGGCGCCGGACAGGGCTCCGGCGCCGGCAGCACGGACCGGGCAGGCCGTGCCGCGCGGGTCCGCCGGGCGTCCAGCCACCACGCGAAGCGCCGCGGCAGTTGCAACGTCAGGCCCCACCACAGCAGCAACGCCGGCCGACGGAGCACCCGGCGCAGCATCCGGCGCAGCCTTGGCGGCAGCGCCCCGGTCAGCCGCCCGAACCGGCGTGCCGCAATGGCCAGCGCCGCGTCGCGCAGCGACGCCAGATGCCAGAGCACCAGATCCCACTCCGGCGTTGCGCCGCGGCGCCGCGACCCTGACTGCATGATCGGTCCCGTCTGTCTTGCGCTTCCGGCGCCGAACGACGCCGGTCTCATGCCAACGGCCGGGCCTGTCTCCGTCATGGCCGGGCTCGACCCGGCCATCGGCGCACGGACGGTCGGAGGCAGATGGCCGGGTCGAGCCCGGCCATGACAGCGTCCCCCGGCCCAGCGCCACCGAAGCGAGAGCAGGCCCGTTCGCCGGCTGGTCGTGACCACGCTAGGCAGCGGAGATGACCAAATGATTAGCGCGCGCCAGGCCGCAGGCCGTCCGCTCAGCCCGGCAGCCGCACCGTCGCCCGCACCCCGCCGCCCGGCCGGTTCGCCAGGGTCACGTCCCCGCCATGCGCGCGCAGGATGTTGCGCGCGATCGGCAGGCCCAGCCCGACCCCGCCCGTTTCCCGGTTGCGGCTCGGTTCGCCGCGGTGGAACGGCTCGAACACGAGGCCAAGTTGCTCGGGCGGAATCCCCGGCCCGTCGTCCTCGATCTCCACCGTCACCATTCCGTCCGCCCCGGGCCCGTCCGCCCCGGGCGGAACCAGCCGCACCCGCGCCGCGCCGGCATACATCACCGCATTGCTCACCAGATTGGCGAACGCCCGCTTCAGCCCGAGCGAACGGGCGCGCAGGGTCAGGTGCGCCGGCCCGTCGTAGCCCAGCCGCTCCGCCGCCTCCGGCCGCGCATCGGCCGCCTCGTCCAGCACCGTGCGCAGCAGTTCCGCCAGATCGAGCGCGACCACCGGCTCGCCGGTGGTCGCGTCGCGGCCGAACGCCAGGGTGGCGGCGACCATCGCTTCCAGCTCTTCCAGATCGGCCAGCATCTTCCGCCGCTGCTCCTCGTCCTCCACGAACTCGGCGCGCAGCTTGAGCCTTGTGATCGGGGTGCGCAGGTCGTGGCCGATCGCGGTCAGCAACTCGGTGCGGTCCTGCACGAAGCGGCGGATGCGCGCGGCCATGGTGTTGAACGCCGCCGCCGCGGTGGCAACCTCCAGCGGCCCGGTCTCCGGCAGTGGCGGCGCGTTCACGTCGCGGCCCAGCGCCTCCGCCGCATCGGCCAGGGTGCGCACCGGCGCGGTCAGCCGCCGCACCGCCCAGATGCTGAGCGCCGCCGCCGCCGCGCTCATCAGCAGGAACGCGACCAGGAACGCCGGCGAGCGCCAGGGCCGCAGCGGCGGCACCGCGGCGTCCACGCTCAGCCAGGTGTCGTCCGGCAACCGCAGGTCCAGCACCAGGCGCGGCGCGGTCAGGCTGCCGCGGATCATCACCCGCCGCGGGCGCTCGCGCGGCGGCAGCGGGGCGAGGTTGAGGTTCACGCGGATCAGCCGCTGCACCCAGAACGGCGCCGGCGGCAGCGGCACGGCCGGCGGGCTGGCGCCGAGCGAGGCGATCAACCCGGGCTCGTGCGGCAGTTCCGCCAGCACCGCCGCGCGCTGATCCGGCGCAGTGTCGACAACGGTCCGGTAGACCACCATCACGCGGTAGGCGAGGTTGCGCGCCTGCTCAAGCCGCAGCAGGTCCCGCCGGTCGAGCGCATGGATCGTCAGCCCCGCCGCCTGCACCGCGGCCAGCCCGAGCAGCAGCACCAGCGCGGTGCGCGCCGCCAGGCTGCGAGGCCAGAGACGGAGGGTCATGCGGCCCGGCACCGACCGAAGCGGCCCGCGCCCGACCGCCGACCCGCCCGCAATTGCCTCATCCCCGCATCCTCGCTATCCCCACCCGCTCCGCCCGCGGCAGGATAGGCGCCCCGGGCCGCCTGCCAAGCGGGTGACGCACGCCATGCTGCTGCTGGACCGGATCGGCCGCCGCTTCCCCGGCGGGGTGGAGGCGCTGGCCGACGTTTCCCTCGCGCTCGCCGAGGGCGACTTCGTCGCCCTGCTCGGCCCCTCGGGCTGCGGCAAATCCACCCTGCTGCGGCTGATCGCCGGGCTGGACCAACCGGACCGCGGAGACATCGCCTGGGCCGCCGGCACCCCGCCGGCGCCGGGGGACATCGGCTACGTGTTCCAGGACCCCACCCTGCTGCCCTGGGCCACCGCCGCCGCCAACGTCGCCCTGCCCTTCCGCCTGCGCCGCGCCCCCCCGGCCGATCTCGCGGCACGGGTGCGCGACGTGCTCGCCGACGTCGGGCTGGACGGGTTCGAACAGGCGCGCCCGCGCCAGCTTTCGGGGGGCATGCGCATGCGGGTCTCGATCGCCCGCGCCCTGGTCACAAGGCCGCGGCTGCTGCTGATGGACGAACCCTTCGCCGCGCTGGACGAGTTCACCCGCCACCGCCTGCAGACCGACCTGCTGGCGCTGTGGCGCGAGCACGGCTGCACCATCGTCTTCGTCACCCATTCCATCTACGAGGCCTGCTTCCTCGCCCGCCGCGTCGTGCTGATGACCCCCCGCCCCGGCCGCATCGCCCGCGAAATCCCCGCCGCCCTGCCCGACGGGCCGGACCGCCGCATCGCCCCCGCCTACGCCACGCTGGTCGCCGACGTCAGCCAGGCCATGGCCGCGGTGCTGGCATGAGCGCATCCCGGATCGAGCGCGCCGCGCCGGCCCTGCTCGGCCTCGCGGTGCTGGCGCTCTGGCAAGGCCTGGTCTGGGGCTTCGCGGTGCCGGCCTACCTGCTGCCCGGACCGGCGGCGATCGTCACGGCCTTCTTCGCCGCGCCGCGGCTGCTGCTGGGCTCGCTGCTCTCCACCCTCGCGGTCACGTTCGTGGCGCTGCTGGTGGCCTCGGTGCTCGGCGGCATGATGGCGGTACTGATGGAACTCAGCCGGCTGCTGCGGGCGGCCATCCAGCCCTGGGCGGTGGTGCTGCAGGTCACGCCGATCGTGGCGATCGCGCCGCTGATCATCGTGCTGGTCGGCAACCCGTTCGCCGCGCTCGTGGTCTGCGCCACCATCGTCGCGTTCTTCCCGGTGTTCGCCAACACCGCGGCGGGACTGGCCTCGGTGCCGGCCGAGTTGCTCGACCTGTTCCGCCTCTACGGCGCCGGACGGCGGCAAACCCTGTGGCTGCTGCGCCTGCCGGCGGCGCTGCCGCACTTCCTGACCGGGCTCCGGATCTCCGGCGGCCTCGCGCTCGTCGGCGCAGTGGTGGCGGAGTTCGTGGCCGGCTCCGGCGGCTTCGCCTCCGGCCTCGCCTACCGCATCCTGGAAGCCGGCTACCGACTGGAAATCCCGCGCATGTTCGCCGCCCTCGTGCTGCTCGCCGTCGCCGGAATCACCATCAACACCAGCCTCGGCACCCTCGCCACCCTGCTGCTGCGCCGGCGCGGCGGCGGCTGATCCCGGGCGGGCTTTCGGGGGGGCCGTGGCAACAGAAAGGCCAGGGGGCTCTGCCCCCTGGACCCCCGCCAAGGGCACAGCCCTTGGAACCCATTCGTTGGTTCCGTGCCGGTGGGGGTGGCGTGCCGGCCGGGCCGGGGCCGGTGGCTGGGTGACAGGGCGCGCTGATGCGCGCCCTGTCACCCAGCCACCGGCCCCGGCCCGGCCGGCACGCCACCCCCCACCGGCACGGAACCCCCCGAGGGGTCCAGGGGACTTGTCCCCTGGCAGGGGGTCCAGGGGGGCAGCGCCCCCCTGGCCTTCCTGTTGCCACCGCCCCCCGAAAGCCCGCCCGGGATCACGTCTCCGGCGGCCCGGCGCGGGAGTAGTCGATGGTGCAGAAGACGCCGCCCATGTAGCGTTCTTCGGTCGGATCGTTGCTGGTTTTGTGTTTGAGCTGGGCTGCGAAGGTGTCGGCGCTGTCGGCGGGGTTCCAGCCGATCGTGGTGCGGTCGTCGTCGCGCCACCAGGTCATGGCGCCGTTGGCCGAGGCGCCCCAGACCACGCTGGCGCCCACCGTTTCGCTCAGCACCGCGCGGCTCACCAGGCCGGTAAGGTCGGCGAACGACAGGTAGGTTGCCAGCATGCGCGCGTTCACGGGCTCCGGCAGGCAGGATCCGATGCGCACGAACACGCTTTCGACCCCGTGCTTCATCCAGTAGAGCCGGCCCATCAGCTCGCCGTAGGCTTTGGAGAGGCCGTAGTATCCGTCGGGCAGGAACGGGTCGGACGCCGCGATCGTTTCGCTGCGTTGGTGGAAGCCGACGGTATGGTTGGAGGAGGCGAACACGACCCGCGCCCGCTCCCGCCGGGCCGCTTCGTAGATGTGGTACAGGCCGCGGATGTTGGGGCCGATGATTTCCTCGAACGGCCGTTCCACCGAAACGCCGCCGAAATGCAGGATGGCGCCGCAGCCTTCGGCGAGCCGCAGGATTGTCACGCCATCGTTCAGGTCGGCCTGGGTGAAGCTGGCGCCGTCGGGCAGCGGATCGGGGAACGGCGCGATATCGGTCAGCCGCAGCCGCCAGCCGGCGGCGGCCAGCGCACGGGCCAGCATGCGGCCGAGCGCGCCGGAGGCGCCGGTGAGCAGCACCGGTTTGGCAGGAACATCGGACATGGGGCACCTCCTCGGCGAAGCCTATCGCGGCGCGGGCCCGATCGCCAAACCGTCGCGGCCCCCCGCACGGATCCTGAGACCGGCTTTCGCGCCGGCGCCGTCATGGCGGGAGCTTCGCTCAGGACGGGGCGTAGCCGAGCCGTTCCGCCGTCTCGCCGGCCAGAGCGAACGCCTGGCGGTGATGCCGGCGCGCGCGCCGCGGGCGGCCGGGGGTGAGGTCCGTCACCGGATCGCTGAACGGCGTCGGGTCGCGCCGCTGCGCCAGCAGGAAAGTTTCGATCTCCGTCCATTCGGCGAGGCCCAGGAACCGGCCGATCGCCGCCGCCGACGGGCCGATGCGGTCCGTCAGGTCGCCGTAAGCGATCGTCAATTGTCGGTCACGCCCGGTCTCGGCCAGGAATTCCGTGATCTCGCCCACGTATTGCCGCCACACCTGCACGCCCTCCGCCAGCGATCCGGTCCAGCCGCGGCCGAGCAGCGAATGGGCGACATCGCGCGGATCGCGGTGGATATGGATGAACCTGGCCGTGGGCAGGCAGCCGCGGATCAGCCGCAGGCAGGAGCCGGAGCGCGGCAACCGCGCGACCCCGCCCTTGCGTCCCGACAGGACGGCGGGGTCCGCATAGGACGGATGCTTGTCGCCCCAGATCGGCGCCGTGATGCCGAGCGCCTGGCGGTAGAAATCTTCCACCCAGGCGCCGGCGTTGGCGTGCACGAAGCCTATGAACCGCTCCCGGAACGCGGCGCCGAGCAGGTCCGGCCGCTCGCAGCGGGATTCGATGAAATCCTTGAGACAAACGAAGATCCGGCTCTCGTTGGTCAGTTGGATCAACGGGTGCTGATTGAGGACCTGGCACAGGAAGGTGGTGCCGGATCTGGGCGCGCCGATGATCATCAGCGGCTGGGACTGCATGGGGGTTCCCCGTCGTTGAGCGTGCCGATTGGTATGGGCGCGGATCGCGGCGCGCCAAAACCTGCAGAACATGTCGCCGACCAAGAGGGTCGGCTTCCTCCTCCATGATGTCTCCCCCTGTTGCGCCGATCGCGTTAAAGGCCCGTCGCCGCCGCACGCCCCCCGGATCAGGTCTCAGACGCCTCCGGCGATTGAAGAATCATGCGGTAGCAGGACATGCCGCCTGAGAGAAACTCGTAGGCGGCGCCCCAGAGGTAAAGTCGAAAACGACGATAATTGAACTCGCCGAAGCGGGCGATGATCGCCTCGCGATTGTTGTCGAAGTTGACCGCCCATTGCTTGGCGGTCAGGAAATAGCTGACGCGATCGTTGAACAGCTCCAGGACTTCAAGCGGCGTGTTGGAAAGCTGCTCGAGAAGGTCATGCAGAACCAGGTAGCTGTGATTGCCGGCGTAGATGTATTTCACGATATAGGACGATTGGTCGTATTTCTTCTTGTCGGCGCTCCCGTCGAGAAAGATCTTGCCGCCTGGTGTGACCAGCGTCACGAATTTATCGAGGACCTTCTTGTAGTCAGGCAGGTGCTCAATCACGCCCATGATGACGATGGCGTCATATTTCCGGTCGGTCTGGTATTCCAGTAGATCGATATTGATCAGTTCCCAGTCGAAACCGAGGGCTTTCGCCCGCTCCGCGAGATAGTCGATCGAGACCTGGGAAATCGTGATGCCCGTGCATTTCACGCCGCGGCGCGAGGCATATTCGAACCACGCGCCCCAGCCGGGTCCGATCTCAAGGATATGGTCGCCAGGCTTCAGACCGCATTTCTCAAAGCAGTAGTCGAACTTCCGGAGGGTTGCCACATCGAGCGGCTCGTCCGCCGTCTCGTACATGCCCTGCGTGTAGCAGGGCGTTTTCGGATCGAGGAAGCCCAGGAAGAAGTCTGGGTCCATTTCGTAGTGGGCGGTGATCGCCTGCTTGTTCGTACGAAGCTGGCCAAAAAGCAGCGGCTGCAGGAAGCGCCAGATCGTAGTGAGGGGATGAAAATCCTTCATCGACCTCCGCAAGGCATAAGGGGCCAGCATGTCTCCGTCGATGTCGACATCGCCAGCGACGTAAGCATCAGCGATGCGTCCCTCATCCATGCTGCTCACCGCGCGCAACGCCTTGGCGTTCTTCAGCGTGACCTCGAAGCGCGGCACCTCCTTTCCGAAAAGCTGCACGGAGCCGTCGGGAAGGACGACCTTGAACGACACAGGAGAACTATCGAATTGCCGCGCGTATTTGCCGAGAAGCGAACGCGTCATCTTCGGGACCGACGTCTGGTCGGATGATGCCTCGCGCTGCAGGCTTGCGGAATGCTCGCTCATATCGCCTCCTCCCCGAAGATGAGTCGGATGAGACTTCAGCCCGCCCCGATGACAAGCCTTGTTGATCTGATCTTTCTGCCATAGGCGAGCATTGGCAACCCTGGACGGCCGCTACCGGCGCTGCCGTGCGACCATCAAAAGCAAACCAACATTCCCCCGATGACCGGTCCATCCGGCCATCTGGCAGGCACAGTACCCGCGATCTGACAGGCTTTGCAACGGGGAAAGTGCCGGGAGGACGCCCGCGGCCAGCATCATCGGTCGGTGATTTCTGTCTTACCGGAGATTCGGCCGTGTGGGGCGGCAAATGAACGCAGTTCCCCTGCCGACAGTCTGCGCGGCCAGTGACTGCGGCGGCGCTCAACATCGAGCCGGTGGCAACGGGCGCGGCATCGCGATGGCGTTGAGTATCTGCTGGAACAACGCGCGGGGCACCATCACCTCGGCCATCTGAAACGTGATCGACCTCCCGTGCCGGACGATCTTGGCGCCGATCTTCACCAGGCGGTCCCGCAGCGTTGTCATTGACCAGTGACTGACCGCCTCGGGCAGTGCCAGGGTGCGGAGAAAGTTGGCGAGGTTGTAGGCCAGGGCGTGAAGCTGGAGCCGCACCGCGTTGGCGGCGAACCGGTGACAGGACAGACGCGTCCAGGTGACCGCGTTCTTTCCCTCCTTGATGTGCTGCTCCGCCGTGCCGCGCTGGTTGTAAAGCAGCGTCACCCGTTCCGGCGGCCGGGTCATGTTGGTCACAATGAACCCGACACGCGAATAGAACTCGCCGGGGTGCCACTCGACCTTTGCGACCACCCGACGGGGCTTGTTCCATGACGCGGCCTGATAGCTGAAGCCGGCGTTATAGCGCCGCACCGCATGGGCGGCCGTCCCACCGGACGCTTCAGCAAACCGCGCCAGTCGGCGGCACTGTGGACGTTGCCGGAGCGCAGGCTACACCGTTCCAGATCGCCGAACTGGTTGAACACGAACAGCGGGTGGTAGCAGGTGCAGCCAAAATGCCCATTGTAGGCGGCCCCTTCCTGAGCACCGTGCGTCTCGCTGACACTGCTGTCCATGTCGAGCACGATGGTCGCCAGCGGGGGTCGCCAGCGGGGGTCGCCAGCGGGGGTCGTTTGTGGCCTGCGGGCATGCACCCGGTCGATCCAGGCCCCCGACAGATCGGCCAGCGCCGCGAGGTTCGCCTCGCTGGTCGGCCATCCGGTCTCAAAGCGACCCATCTGGCTGGTTGACGCGGCCTGACGATCCAGGCCGGTGCGATCCACAACAGCCCGCATCGCCGGATCGTGGGAGAGACGTTCGGCGTCGTTTACATCCCCATACCCGGCGAGGCTGGCCAAACACGGACTGGCGGAACAGACCGGCAAGCAGGTGGCGCGTGTTCTTGCCCCGGCGGCACTCCGACAGCGCCGCACCGGCCAGGTCGGAAAGGCCGAGCGCATCGTCGAGTTCCCGGTAGGCCAGCAACCCGGCGTCGGAGGTGACGCGGCTGCCGTGGAATTCCAGCTTCAGACGGCGGTCGAAATCGACCAGAAGGGAGCCATCATCCGCGTCACCCGTCGGGTGCTCCATCCGCGCGCCTCCAATCCGACCATGACGTCCTGATACTCATGCCAGATTTAACCGGGACGTAGAAGGAAATCCAAAGTCATATGGGAAATGCGGGATGGGACCGGGGCAGCGGGAATTCCAGCGCGACGGATATTTCAGTACATCACATACGTGAGTTTCGTCCGCCCGGATGGCCGGGCAAGGCCGGCCCGACGCAGGTCCGGGCCGTCGGGCTGCGCGCGCCATGCCGCCGCCCGGGGGGCGCGCGCATAACCCCGCGTGACTCCGCAACGCTGCGCCGCCGTGGCAGAACCGCATCCGGCAGCGCGGCGGTCCGGCCGCGCGCGCCGACCGGGCGGTCACATGCCTGCGGCCGCCGCACCACCAAAGGAGACGGGATGATGCGCACGATCGAGGACTTCGCCGAGGCGCTGGCGGACGAGAAGACCACCAGCCGCGCCATCGTGGAGGCGTGCCTGGCGCGCATCGCCGATCCTGCCGGGGAAGGCGCGCGGGCCTTCGTGAAAGTGCATGCCGCGGCCGCGCGGGCGAGCGCCGATGCGATGGACGGCCTGCGCCGCGCCGGCCGCGCGCCGTCGCGCTACGCGGGCATCCCGGTCAGCCTGAAGGACCTGCTGGACGTGGCGGGCGAGCCGACGCCGGCGGGCTCGCGCGTGCTGGCGGACGCTCCGCCCGCCACGGCGCATGCCCCGGTCGTTGCGCGGCTGCTGGCGGCGGGGTTCATCCCGATCGGGCGGACCAACATGGTGGAGTTCGCCTTTTCGGGCCTCGGCATCAACCCGCATTTCGGCACCCCGCGCGCGCCCTGGGGGCGGGATGCGGAAGGACCGGGCGACGGGCGGATCCCGGGTGGCAGTTCCTCCGGCGCGGCGGTTTCGGTGGCGGACGGAATGGCGCTGGGCGCGCTCGGCACCGACACCGGCGGGTCGTGCCGGATCCCGGCCGCGTTCTGCGGGGTGACGGGCTACAAGCCCACCGCGCGCCGGGTGCCGATCACCGGCGTGCTGCCGCTGGCGCCGAGCCTCGATTCGGTGGGGCCGCTGGCGCCGTCGGTGGGGTGCTGCGCGACCCTGGACGCGGTGCTGGCCGGCGCGCCGGCCGATGCCTCCCTGCGCCCGCCGGCCGCGGCGGAGATCGCCGGCCTGCGCCTTGCGGTGCCCGAACGCCTGCTGGCCGACGGGGTCGATCCGGCGGTGACGGCGGCGTTCGAGCGCAGCCTGGCCCGCCTGGCCGCGGCGGGCGCGCGGATCGTTCCGCTTGCGGTGCCCGAGTTCGACGAGGTTTATAGCCTGAACGGCATGGGCGGCCTGACCGCCGCCGAGTCCTACGCCTGGCACCGGGAGCTGCTGGCGGGGAAAGCCAACGGCTACGACCCGCGGATTCGCGCCCGCATCGAACGCGGCGCGCGGATCAGCGCTGCGGACTACTCTGGCCTGACGGACTGCGCGCGCCCGGCTGATCGCCGCGTTCGACCGGCGCACCGCCGGGTTCGATGCGATGGTGCTGCCGACCTCGCCGATCCTGCCGGCGCGGATCGCCGAGCTCGAGGACGAGCGCGACTACAACCGGGTGAACCTGCTCACCCTGCGCCACACGACCCTGTTCAACTTCCTCGACCGTTGCGCGATCAGCCTGCCCTGCCACCGGCCGGACGAGCCCCCGGTGGGGTTCATGGTGGTGGGCGAGACGATGGGCGACGCGCGGCTGTTCGCGGTCGCCACGGCGGTGGAAGCGGCGATCGGCGCCAGGGCGTAGCCAGCCGATCCCCCTCCCCCCTTGCGGGGGAGGGCCGGGGTGGGGGGTGCGCGCCGCACCATGTTCCGAACGGTGCCCCCCCGTCCCCGCTCAGACCACGATCGAGAACCCGCCGTCCACCGGGATCGCCGTGCCGGTAACGAAATCCGACCCTTTCCCGGCCAGGAACACCGCGATCCCCGCCATGTCCGCCGGCACGCCCCAGCGCCCGGCCGGGGTGCGCGCCTCCACCCGCTCGTGCAGCCCCTCCACCTGGCGCCGCGCGCCGCGGGTGAGCTCGGTGTCGATCCAGCCCGGCAGCACCGCGTTGACCTGGATGTTGTCCTTCGCCCAGGCGGTGGCGAGCGCGCGGGTCATCTGCACGATGCCGCCCTTGCTCGCCGCATAGGCCGCGGCGTAGGGCGCGCCGAACAGCGACATCATCGAGCCGATGTTGATCATCTTGCCCCCGCCGGCCGCCACCATGGCCGGATAGGCGGCCTGGGAGCACAGGAAGGCGCCGGTCAGGTTGGTGTCCAGCACGTGGTGCCAGTCCGCTTCCGACAGATCCTGCGGCATCTTGCGGATCGAGGTCCCGGCGTTGTTCACCAGGATATCCAGCCGGCCGAACTGCGCCACCGTTTCGGCGACCAGGTCGCGGCAGGCCTCGGCGCGGGTCACGTCGGCGGCGACGAACGCCGCGCGGGCGCCGAGCGCGGCCAGTTCGGCCAGCGCCGTCTCCGCCTTCGCCGCGTCGCGCCCGGACAGCACCACGGCGGCGCCCGCCTCGGCCATCCCCAGCGCCATGCCGAGGCCGATGCCCCCGTTGCCGCCGGTGACGACGGCCACCTTGCCTGTCAGATCGAACATCCGCATCCTGCGCTCCCCCTGGTGACCCGGATGTCCAGTGTGCGCGGCGCCTCCGCGGCACTCAACCCCACGTGCGGACCGACGCGCCCGTGGCGCGGCGCGGGAGCGGTGTGTTAAGCGGCACCAATGCGTTACCTCTACCACCTGCCGCTGTCGCCCTACTCGCGCAAGATCCGCCTCGTGCTGGCCGAGAAGCGCCTGCCGTTCGAGCTGCGCACGGAAAAAGTGTGGGAACGCCGCCCGGACTACCTCGATCTCAATCCCGCCGGCACCGTGCCCACCCTGCTCGAGGACAACGGCCTCGCGGTGCCCGATTCGGCGGTGATCGCGGAGTATCTGGAAGAAGCCTACCCCGACACGCGATTGCTGGGCCGCACCCTGGCCGAACGGGTGGAGGTGCGCCGGCTGGCCGCCTGGTTCGACGGCAAGTTCGCCGCCGAGGTGACCGCGAAGCTGCTGGGCGAGAAATACATGAAGCGGCTGATGAGCCGCGGCAATCCGGACGCGACCGCGCTGCGCGCCGGCTATGCCGCGCTGGGCCCGCATCTCGAGTACATCGGCTGGCTGAGCGAAACGCGCAGCTGGCTCGCCGGCGCCGACCTCTCGCTGGCCGATTTCGCCGCCGCGGCGCAGCTTTCCGCGCTCGACTATATCGGCGAGATCGACTGGGCCAGCGCCCCGGCGGCGAAGGAGTGGTACGCACGTATGAAATCGCGGCCATGTTTCCGCGGACTGCTGGCCGACCGGGTCGCCGGGATCGTGCCGCCGGCACACTATGCGGACCTGGACTTCTAGGCCGCACCGCCCGGCCCGCGCGACACGGCGAAAGGGCGCTTGATCTGAACGGCCAGCTTCGGTAACCCAGGGTTAACGTCGGGACAATGGCCGGTTCGGCCCGGTTCTGCCGCCGCCGGTCCGTCCCGTCCGCGGGCGCGCCCGCTCTCGTCGCCTTTGGGGGAATGGAACCACGTAATGATTCGGCCGATGCAGCTAGTCCGCCGGCTCGGCGCCGGCCTGATGGCCCTCGCTTTCACGCTCACCGCGGGATCGGCCCTGGCGGCGATGTCTGCGGGATCCGCGGCCGCCGCGGCCGTGACCGCCCTGACCCGGACATCCGAAGGGGTCGCGCTTCCGACCGAGCCGGTGCTCGGCAAGCCGGTGCCATGGGAGATGGGATTGCAGCCGGGCTACAGCCCGGTGAAGCGGGAGATGATCGCGCTGAACCACATGGTGCTGTGGATCATCATCCTCATCACCCTGTTCGTCGCCGCGCTGCTGGGCTGGGTGATCCTCCGCTACAACGCCAAGCGCAATCCGGTGCCGACCCAGAACGTGCACAACACGTTCCTGGAGATCGCCTGGACCATCATCCCGGTGCTGATCCTGGTGGTGATCGCCATCCCGTCCTTCCGGCTGGTCTATTTCGAGAACAGGACCGACAATCCGGACATGACGATCAAGGTGACCGCGCACCAGTGGTACTGGGAATACACCTACCCCGGGAAGAAGAACCTGGACTTCATCAGTTCCATCGTCCCCGAGAACCAGCTGAAGCCGGGTGAGCCGCGGTTGCTGACCGCCAACAACCCGCTGGTGCTGCCGGCCGGCAAGAACGTCCGGATCCTGATCACCAGCAGCGACGTGATCCACAGCTTCTTCATCCCCTCGCTCGGCGTCCAGCGCTACGCGATCCCCGGCCGCACGATCGAAACCTGGGTGCGGATCGACAAGCCGGGCATCTACTATGGCGAGTGCAACCAGATCTGCGGCAAAGACCACAGCCGCATGCCGATCGACGTGGTCGCGGTGACCCCGACGCAGTTCCAGGCCTGGGCGACCGGGGCGGAGAAGCAGATGGCGGACGCCGCCACCCCGTCCCGCCCGGCGCGCCGCCAGATCGCCGCCGCCAAGGCGGCCCCGACGAGCCAGCCGTTCGCCGGCCAGGTGTTCGCCGGCCAGTTGTTCGCCCAAGCGCAAGAGACGCGGCACTGACCCCGGTCGGCGCCTGAAGGAGAGACCAAGCGATGTCGGCCACGACTCACGAGCATCCGCACGATCATGACCACGCCCACCACGACCACAAGCCCGGTTTCGTGCGGCGCTGGTTCTTCAGCACCAACCACAAGGACATCGGCACCCTCTACCTGATCTTCGCGCTGGTCGGCGGGACCATCGGGGCGATCCTGTCGGAGATCATGCGCGCCCAGCTGCTGCACCCGCACGGCACCGTGGTCCCCTCCGGGCAGGAGTGGAACACGATCGTCACCACCCACGGGCTGCTGATGATCTTCTTCTCGGTGATGCCGGCGCTGATCGGGGGCTTCGGCAACTGGTTCATCCCGCTGATGATCGGCGCGCCGGACATGGCGTTCCCGCGCCTCAACAACATCAGCTTCTGGCTGCTGCCGCCGGCGCTCGGGCTGATCCTGGCCGGGCTGCTGCTGGGCAATTCGGGCACCGGCTGGACGCTCTATCCGCCGCTGTCGGATGCCACCTACCAGCCCGGCATCGGCATGGACTTCACCCTGTTCGCGCTGCACCTCGCCGGCATCTCCTCGCTGCTGGGCGCGCTGAACTTCATCACCACCATCTTCAACATGCGCGCGCCGGGCATGACGTTGCACAAGATGCCGCTGTTCATCTGGGCGATGCTGGTGACCGCGTTCCTGCTGCTGCTGTCGATCCCGGTGCTGGCCGGCGCCATCACCATGCTGATCTGCGACCGCAACTTCGGCACCGCCTTCTTCGAGCCCGCGGGCGGCGGCGACCCGGTGCTGTTCCAGCATCTGTTCTGGTTCTTCGGCCACCCCGAAGTCTACATCATGATCCTGCCGGCGTTCGGCATCATCAGCCACGTGGTGTCCACCTTCAGCAAGAAGCCGGTGTTCGGCTATCTCGGCATGGCCTACGCCATGGTGGCGATCGGGGTGATCGGCTTCGTCGTGTGGGCGCACCACATGTTCGTCTCCGGCATCTCGGTCGACACGCGGGCCTACTTCATGGCCGCCACCCTGGTGATCGCGGTGCCCACGGGCATCAAGATCTTCTCCTGGATCGCCACCATGTGGGGCGGGTCGATCGAGTTCACCGTGCCCATGCTGTGGGCGATCGGCTTCATCTTCGTGTTCACCGTGGGCGGCGTCACCGGCATCGTGCTGGCCAACGCCGGCATCGACCAGGTGGTGCACAACACCTACTTCGTGATCGCCCATTTCCACTACGTGCTGTCGCTCGGGGCCGTGTTCGGCATCTTCTGCGGATTCTATTTCTGGATCGGCAAGATGTCCGGCCGCCAGTACCCGGAGTTCTGGGGCAAGGTGCATTTCTGGCTGACCTTCATCGGCGTCAACCTGACCTTCTTCCCGCAGCACTTCCTGGGCGCCGCCGGCATGCCGCGCCGCTACCCGGACTATCCGCAGGCCTTCGCCGGGTGGAACTTCGTGTCTTCGATGGGCGCGTTCCTCAGCGGCATCGCCTTCATGGTGTTCTTCTACGTCCTGTTCCGCACCTTCACCTCCAAGGTCCAGGTGGCGGACAACTACTGGGGCGAGAGCGCGACCACCCTGGAATGGACCGTTTCCTCCCCGCCGCCGTTCCACACCTTCGCGGAACTGCCGCTGATCGATTGATACCTGTATGAGCCTCACTCTCGAGACCACCGGCCAGGGCGGGGGGGACGTTTCCCCCCGCCTTTCGTTGCGCTCACCGCGCAGGAAACCGAAATCGCGGACTGGATCGCCCTGCTCAAGCCGCGGGTGATGTCGCTCGTCGTGTTCACCGGGGCGATCGGGCTGCTGCTCGCGCCCGGCGGCATCAACCCGGTGCTGGGGATCACCGCCGTGCTGTGCATCGCGGTCGGCGCCGGGGCCTGCGGTGCCATCAACATGTGGTACGACCGCGATATCGACGCGCTGATGCGCCGCACCCGGAACCGGCCGATCCCGGCCGGGACGGATGCCGCCGCGCGCGGCGCTCGGCTTCGGCATCACCCTGGCCGCGGCCTCGGTGCTGCTGATGTTCCTGGCGGTCAACGCGGTCGCCGCCGCGATCCTGGCGCTGTCGATCGGCTTCTACGTGTTCGTCTACACCATGTGGCTGAAGCGCCGGACGCCGCAGAACATCGTCATCGGCGGGGCGGCCGGGGCGTTCCCCGCCGTGATCGGCTGGGCCGCGGTCACCGGATCGGTGCCGCTGGTGCCGCTCCTGCTGTTCGCCATCGTGTTCTTCTGGACCCCGGCGCATTTCTGGTCGCTCGCGCTCTATGCGAACGAGGACTACACGCGCGCCGGCGTGCCGATGCTGCCGGTGGTGGCCGGGGGGAAGGAAACGCGCCGGCAGATCATGCTCTACACCCTGGTGCTGAGCGTGGTTTCCCTGCTGCCCTGGGCGATCGGGTTCTCCGGCCCCGTCTACGGGCTCACGGCCCTGGCGCTGGATGCCGGATTCCTGGTCAGCGCCTGGCGGGTGCTGCGGGATCGTCAGGACGCGACCGGTGTCAGCCTGACCGGCGACCAGCCGGCCCGCGCGGCGTTCCGCTACTCGCTGGCGTATCTGTTCCTGCTGTTCGCCGCGCTGCCCATCGATCGGCTGGCCGGGTGAGCCGGCTCGCAGCCATGGCCCTCACCCCCGAGGAGATGCGCCGACGCCGGCGCGGACGCAACTGGGCGCTGATCCTGGTGCTGGCCGCCTTCAGCGGGCTGTTCTTCGCCATCAGCATCGTGAAGCTGGCCCAGCACCCGAACCTGTTCACCTCCAGCCTGGACGGGCCGCAGCAGCGGTAGGACCGGCCATCTCCCCACTGACGTTCGGCGGCCGATAGCCGGGCCCGACCCGGCCATGACCTCGCGCGCCGGGGGAACAGCGTCCCCCCGGCCGTGCTGCGGCCTCACTCCGGCGCGGCGTCCTCGGCAAAGCGCACCAGCACCTGACCGTCCGACACCGTGTCCCCGGGCGCGCAGGCGACCTCGGCCACCACCGCATCGGCCGGGGCGGTCAGGCGGAACACGGTCTTCATCGCTTCCAGCACCACCAGCACCTCCCCGCGCGTGACCGCCTGGCCGGGGGCGGCGCGGACCTCGGTGACCTGGCCGGGGATCGGCGCGACCAGCCGGCCGCCGTCGGCATCCTCGGCCTCCGCCGCGGCGATCGGGTCGGGCAGGGTCAGGCGCCAGGTCGCGCCGCGATGGCGCAGGGTGAGGCTCTCGCCCAGACGCGCGAAGCCCAGGGTTTCGCGCCCGCCGTCCAGCCGCACCACCAGCCTTCCGTCGCCATCGCGCCGCGCGGTGGCGGCGGCGAAGACGGTGCCGGCCGCGGCGATCCGCCAGCCGGCGCCGGCCCGGCGCAGCCGCACCGGGCAGGCGGTCTCGTCGGCCCGGAATGCCAGGTCCCGCTCCGGCGCCGCGTTGAGCCACCAGCCATCCTGGCCCTGCCACGGCGAGTGCGGATCGGCCCCGGCGGCGGCCAGATCCCGCGCCGCGTCCGCTTCTTCCGCCAGCACGCCGAGCGCGGCGGCCGCCAGCACCTCGGCCGGCGGCAGCCCCTGCGGGGCGAGCAGGGTGGCGGCCTCGCGGGCGATGAAGCCGGTGTCGATCCCGCCGGCGGCGAAGTCGGGGTGCGCGGCGATTTGGGCCAGCAGGTCGAGGTTGCTGGCAACGCCGACGATCTCGCTGGCGGCCAGGGCGCGGCGCAGCCGGGCCAGCGCCTCGGCGCGGCTGGGGCCGTGGCAGATCAGCTTGGCCAGCATGGAATCGTAATGCACCGAGACGGCATCGCCCGCGCGCACCCCGGTATCGACCCGCACCCCATCCCCGTCCGCCGGCAGGCGGAGGGTGGCGATGCGGCCGACCGAGGGGGCGAAGTCGCGCGCCGGATCTTCGGCGCAGATCCGCACCTCGATCGCATGGCCGCTGGCGCGAATCGCGTCCTGGGCGGCGGGCAGGGGTTCCCCGGCGGCCACGCGCAGCTGCCATTCCACCAGGTCGAAGCCGGTGATCGCCTCGGTGACCGGATGCTCGACCTGCAGCCTGGTGTTCATCTCCAGGAAGAAGAACCCGTCGCCCTCGGCGACGAACTCCACCGTGCCGGCGCCGACGTAGCCCACGGCGCGGGCGCAGGCGACCGCCGCCTCCCCCATCGCCCGCCGGCGGGCGGGATCGAGGCCCGGGGCCGGGGCTTCCTCGATCACTTTCTGATGGCGGCGCTGGGTGGAGCAGTCGCGTTCGAACAGATGCACCGCGTTGCCGTGGGAGTCGGCGAACACCTGCACCTCGATATGGCGGGGACGTTGCAGGTAGCGCTCGATCAGCACCCGGTCGTCGCCGAAGGCGGAGGCGGCTTCCTGGCGCGCGGAGGCAAGCGCCGGGGCGAAGCCGGCGAGGTCGGCCACCACCCGCATCCCCCGCCCGCCGCCGCCGGCGACGGCCTTGATGAGCAGGGGAAAGCCGGTGCGCGCGGCCTCGGCCGCCAGTCGGTCCGGATCCTGGTCCTCGCCGTGATAGCCGGGCAGCACCGGCACGCCGGCGCGCTGCATCAGCGCCTTGGCGGCGGATTTGGAGCCCATGGCACGCATCGCATCGGGTGGCGGGCCGACGAAGACGATCCCGGCCCCGGCGCAGGCTTCGGCGAAATCGGCGTTCTCCGACAGGAAGCCGTAGCCGGGGTGGATCGCATCGGCCCCGGCGCGTGCCGCGGCGTCGAGCAGGCGGGGGATGGACAGGTAGCTCTCGCGCGGGGAAGCGGGGCCGAGACGCAGGGCGCGGTCGGCGCAGGCGACGTGCAGCGCGTCGGCGTCGGCATCGGAATAGACGGCCACGGTTTCGATGCCGAGGCGCCGCGCGGTGCGGGCGATGCGGACGGCGATCTCGCCGCGGTTGGCGATCAGGAGGGTGCGGATCATCGGGGGACCGGGAACGTGACTGGTTGGGATCCTTGTAGCGCAGTTGCATGCCGCATGCCCGGGGGGCGGTCAGACTTGTCGTACGGGCGTACGGACACCATCGTCATCACAGCAGTACAGGAGCGCCCCATGCCGCTGAGCATCCGGAGCCAGGACGTCGACCGCCTCGCCGAAACCCTCGCCGCGCGCCGGCACACGACCAAGACCGCGGCCGTGAAGCTGGCGCTGGAGAACGAACTGCGCCGGCTGGATGCGGCGTTGCCGCTGCGCGAGCGGCTGCGGCCGCTCCAGGACCGCGTGCTGTCACGCCCGGCCACCGGTCTCGCCGCGGACAAGGCGTTCTACGACGGGCTCAGCGGCGAGAGCTGATGTTCGTCGACGCCTCGGCGATCGTCGCGATCCTGACCCGCGAACCGGAAGCCGACCGGCTCGCCGACACACTGGAGATCGCGGAAGCCCCGATCACCTCGGCGATTGCGATCTTCGAGGCGGTGGCCGGGCTCTGCCGCAAGCGGCACGTCTCGGTCGAGGAAGCCACGGAGGACGTGCGCGCCTTCCTCGCCGTCGCCGGTGTCCGGCCGGTCGCGATCACGGGGGACGCGGCGGACGGGGCGCTGCTCGCCTTCTCCCGCTACGGCAAGGGACGCGGGCACCCGGCGCAGCTCAACCTGGGCGACTGCTTCGCCTATGCCGTGGCGCGGACCCACGGGGTGCCGCTGCTGTTCAAGGGCGAGGATTTCGACAAGACCGATATCCCTGCCGCGCCCGGCCCGGGCTGAGCGGTGCCTGACCGGTTTCGTGCGATTCCGTTACGGACTGGCTGCATGAGCAGGCTCGATCCGGCCCGAGACCCGCCCTTCCGCGCGCAGACGTTCCGCAGGCGGACGGTCGGGTTGCGCCCGGCCGTGACCGAGGGGCGAGATCCGCATGGCGGTGCGAGCGCCTGGTTGCATCACATCCGGAACACGCCGAACCGCGTTTCCGCCACCGGCGCGTTCAGCGCCGCCGACAGCGACAGCGCCAGCACGCGCCGCGTGTCCGCCGGGTCGATGATCCCGTCGTCCCACAGCCGCGCGGTCGCGTAGTAGGGCTGGCCCTTGGCCTCGTACTCGGCGCGGATCGGCGCCTTGAACGCTTCCTCCGCGTCCGGATCAGGGAACGCCGCCGCGCACGGTGGCCAGCACGCTCGCCGCCTGCTCCCCGCCCATCACGGAAATCCGCGCGTTCGGCCACATCCAGACGAAGCGCGGATCATAGGCCCGCCCGCACATGCCGTAGTTGCCGGCGCCGAACGAGCCGCCGACGATCACGGTGATCTTCGGCACGCCCGCGGTCGCGACCGCGGTCACCAGCTTGGCGCCGTCGCGCGCGATCCCGCCCGCCTCGTATTTCCGCCCCACCATGAAGCCGGTGATGTTCTGCAGGAAGATCAGCGGAATGCCGCGCTGGCAGCAGAGCTCGATGAAATGCGCCCCCTTCAGCGAAGATTCCGAAAACAGGATGCCGTTGTTGGCGATGATCCCGACCGGGTAGCCCCAGAGATGGGCGAAGCCGCACACCAGGGTGGTGCCGTACAGCCGCTTGAACTCATCGAACTCCGAGCCGTCCACCAGCCGCGCGATCACCTCGCGCGCATCGTAGGTGGCTGCGCAGGTCCGCCGGCACCACGCCGTGCAGCTCGGCGGGATCGTAGACGGGCGGGACCGGGGCACGCAGCGCGACGTCCGGGCGCTTGTCCCGGTTCAGCCCGGCGACGATCCGCCGGCAGATCGCCAGCGCGTGCCGGTCATCATGCGCGTAGTGATCGACCACGCCGGAGGTGCGGGCGTGCACCTCCGCCCCGCCCAGGTCCTCGGCCGAGACCTCCTCCCCCGTCGCCGCCTTCACCAGCGGCGGGCCGCCGAGGAAGATCGTGCCCTGGCGGCGAACGATGATGCTCTCGTCGCTCATCGCCGGCACATAGGCCCCGCCCGCGGTGCAGGAGCCCATGACCGCGGCGATCTGCGGGATGCCCTGGGCGGAGAGATTCGCCTGGTTGAAGAAGATGCGGCCGAAATGCTCGCGGTCGGGGAAGATGTCCTCCTGCATCGGCAGGAAGGCGCCGCCGGAATCGACCAGATAGAGGCAGGGCAGCCGGTTGGCCCGGGCGATCTCCTGCGCGCGCAGGTGCTTCTTCACCGTGATCGGGAAATAGGTGCCGCCCTTCACCGTGGCGTCGTTCGCCACGATCACGCACTCCCGCCCCGCAACGCGGCCGATGCCGGTGACGATGCCGGCGGCCGGCACCTCGTCGCCATACATGCCGAGGGCGGCGAGTTGCGACAGTTCCAGGAACGGGGAGCCGGGATCGATCAGCCCGGCAACCCGCTCGCGCGCCGGCAGCTTGCCGCGCGCGCTGTGGCGTTCGCGCGCCACGGCACCGCCGCCTTCGGCGATCCGGGCCACGTGGGCGCGCAACTCGGCAACAAGCGCGCCCATCGCCGCGGCGTTGGCGGCGAACTCCGGCCCGCGCGGGTCGATCGCAGAGCGGATGGCGGTCATGCCGTTTCGGCGAACAGTTCGCGGCCGATCAGCATGCGGCGGATCTCGCTCGTCCCGGCGCCGATCTCATACAGTTTCGCATCGCGCAGCAGCCGCCCCGTCGGGTAGTCGTTGATGTAGCCGTTGCCGCCCAGGCACTGGATCGCTTCCAGCGCCATCCAGGTGGCCCGTTCGGCAGCATAGAGGATCGCGCCGGCCGCGTCCTTGCGGGTGGTCGCGCCCCGGTCGCAGGCCTTGGCGACCGCATACACATAGGCGCGCGCCGCGTTCATCGTGGTGTACATGTCGGCGAGCTTGCCCTGCATCAGCTGGAACTCGCCGATCTTCTGCCCGAACTGCTCGCGCTCGTGCAGATACGGCACCACCGCATCGAGGCAGGCCTGCATGATGCCGAGCGGGCCGCCGGCGAGCACCGCGCGCTCGTAATCGAGCCCGCTCATCAGCACCCGCACCCCCTCGCCCACCCGGGCGAGCACGTTCTCTTCCGGCACCTCGCAGTCGGTGAACACCAGTTCCGAGGTGTTCGACCCGCGCATGCCGAGCTTGTCGAGCTTCGGGCCCGGAGCGAAGCCGGCAAACCCCTTCTCGATCAGGAAGGCGGTGATGCCGCGCGGCCCGGCGGCGGGATCGGTCCTGGCATAGACCACCAGCACGTCGGCGTCGGGGCCGTTGGTGATCCACATCTTGGACCCGTTCAGCACGTAGCGATCGCCGCGCTTCTCCGCCCGCAGCCGCATGGAGACGACATCGGATCCGGCGCCGGGTTCGGACATCGCCAGCGCGCCCACCGCGGTGCCGGCGATCAGCCCGGGCAGATACCGGCGCTTCTGCGCCTCGGTGCCGTTGCGGCGGATCTGGTTCACGCAGAGGTTGGAATGCGCGCCGTACGACAGGCCGACCGAGGCGGAGGCGCGGGAGACCTCCTCCATCGCCACCACGTGCTCCAGATAGCCCATCCCGGCACCGCCGTACTCATCCTCGACCGTGATCCCGAGCAGGCCGATCTCGCCGAGCTTCGGCCACAGCCCGGGCGGAAAGGCGTTGTCGCGGTCGATCCCGGCGGCAAGGGGGGCGATCTCGGCGGCGGCGAAGGCTTCCACCTGGGCACGCAGCATGTCCGCAGTTTCGCCGAGGTCGAAGTCGAGGCTGGGCAGGCGGTTGGACAGGGCAGGCATGGCGGTGGTCCTGGGGGTGCGAGCGGGCCGCAGGATGGCGGAATTCGGGCCTGGGGCCAAGCGACGACCGCCTCACGCCCCCCGATGCGGACCCGTGAACGCCGGCGCATCGCCGGGCTCCGGGACCGTCGCGCCGCCGGGGATCGCGCCCGGACGCGGACGGGGATCCGCCCGCGCCCGGGGTCTTCGTCGTCGCGATCAGGCCAGGTCGAAGCGATCGGCGTTCATCACCTTGGTCCAGGCCGCCACGAAGTCGTCGACGAACTTCTTCTGCGCGTCGTCCTCGGCATAGACCTCGGCGATGGCGCGAAGCTGGGCGTTCGACCCGAAGATCAGGTCCACCCGCGTGGCGGTCCACGTCACCTTGCCGCTCTTGCGGTCATGACCTTCGAACAGATCCAAGGCGTCGGAGAGCGGTGTCCACTCCGTGCCCATATCCACCAGGTTCACGAAGAAGTCGTTGCTGAGCGTGCCGGGGCGGGTGGTGAAGACGCCGTGCGGCGATCGGCGGTGGTTCGCGCCCAGCACCCGCAGCCCGCCGAGAAGGACCGTCATTTCCGGCGCGGTCAGCCCCAGCAACGCCGCCTTGTCCACCAGCATCTCTTCCGGCGCGGCGCGCAGGCCCGCCTTCTGGTAGTTGTGGAACCCGTCCGAAATCGGCTCCAGCACGGCGAAGGCGTCGATGTCGGTCTGCGCCTGCGACGCATCCGTCCGGCCCGGCGCGAAAGGCACCGCGACGTCGTGGCCGCCCTGCTTCGCCGCGGCCTCGACGGCGGCGCCGCCGGCGAGCACGATCAGATCGGCGAGCGAGACCTTCTTCTTGCCGGACCCGGCGTTGAACGCCGTCCGAATCGCCTCCAGCGCCGCCAGCACCTTCGCCAGCCGGGCCGGCTCGTTCACCTCCCAGTCCTTCTGCGGCGCGAGGCGGATGCGCGCGCCGTTCGCGCCGCCGCGCTTGTCCGAGTTGCGGAAGGTCGCCGCCGAGGCCCAGGCGGTCGCGACAAGCTCCGGGATCGACAGGCCGGAGGCGAGGATCTTCTGTTTGAGCCCGGCGATGTCGGCGGCGTCGATCAGTTCGTGATCGACCGGCGGCACCGGGTCCTGCCAGAGCAGATCCTCCGCGGGAACCTCGGGCCCGAGATAACGGGATTTCGGACCCATGTCGCGATGGGTCAGCTTGAACCAGGCCCGGGCGAAGGCGTCGGCGAGTTCGTCCGGATGCTCGAGGAAGCGTCGCGAGATCTTCTCGTAGGCCGGATCGACGCGCAACGAGACGTCCGTGACCAGCATGGTCGGCACGTGGGTCTTCGACGGGTCATGCGCATCCGGGATCACGGCCTCGGCGCCTTTCGCCGTGAACTGATACGCACCGGCCGGGCTCTTCGTCAGCTCCCATTCGTAGCCGAACAGATTCTCGAAGAAGTGGTTGCTCCATTGGATCGGCGTCTGCGTCCAGGTGACTTCCGGGCCGCCGGTGATCGCGTCGCCGCCCTTGCCGGAGCCGTAACGGCTGAACCACCCCAGGCCCTGCGCCTCGATCGGCGCCGCTTCGGGCGCGGGGCCCACCAGCGCCGCATCGCCGGCACCATGGGTCTTGCCGAAGGTATGACCGCCGGCGATCAGCGCCACGGTCTCCTCGTCGTTCATCGCCATGCGCGCGAAGGTCTCGCGGATGTCGATGGCGGCGGCGAGCGGATCGGGCTTGCCGTTCGGGCCTTCCGGATTGACGTAGATGAGACCCATCTGCACGGCGGCGAGCGGGTTCTCGAGGTCGCGGTCCCCCGAATAGCGTTCGTCGGCGAGCCAGGTGTCCTCCCGGCCCCAATAGACGTCTTCGTCCGGCTCCCAGCTGTCCGCGCGCCCGCCGCCGAAGCCGAACGTCTTGAAGCCCATCGATTCCAGCGCGACGTTGCCGGCCAGCATCATCAGGTCGGCCCACGAGATTTTGTTGCCGTATTTCCGCTTGACCGGCCACAACAGCCGGCGCGCCTTGTCGAGATTGGCGTTGTCGGGCCAGGAGTTGAGGGGCGCGAAGCGCTGCTGGCCCGATCCGGCGCCGCCGCGGCCATCGCCGGTGCGGTAGGTGCCGGCGCCGTGCCAGGCCATGCGGATGAACAGCGGGCCGTAATGGCCGAAATCCGCCGGCCACCAGTCCTGGCTGTCCGTCATCAGGGCGTGCAGATCCTGCTTCACGGCTGCGAGATCGAGTTTCCTGAACGCCTCGGCGTAGGTGAACGCCGCGCCCATGGGATCGGAGAGCGCGGAATGTTGATGCAGGATCCGAAGGTTCAACTGGGTCGGCCACCAGTCCCGGTTCGACCGCCCGGCAAAGGTCGCGTTGGGCCGGGCTCCGTGCACCACCGGACATTTGCCGGTCGCCGTGGTCTCGTTTGCACTCATGTCTTCTCTCCCTTGGTGGTCGGGCAGGGACTCATATGGGCATGGATCGGGCGCGGACACGCCCGTGCCATCGATCGGACCGGCCCGGGCGGTTGCACCGCTGCGCCCCGGCGATGGTCCCGGGCTTCGGATGACCGGTCATATGGGATGCGGCCCGGTTCCGGACAGGCGGTGCGCCTTCTGTAGGCCGGCCGCGTTCAATCGGTCCAATGGATTATTATAATGGATTAGATCGAATAGAACGATGAACTTCCCGCCGATCCGCGGGGGCGGCCTGCGGCGCGCAGTACGCGGGACACGACCATCCCAGGTACCGGGATCGCCGGCGCGATCGCGCGCACGCCGCACCGCGACTTCGGCCCGCCGATGATGGGAGAGGACTGCAAACTCACCCTGCGGTAGCGTCCGGACCAACGCCCCCCGCGAGGATCCGCCCCATGCCCTACCCCGCTCACCCGATCCCCACCACGGTGGTCGGCTCCCTCCCGCAGCCGGACTGGCTGGTCGATCGCGCCACCCTGCACCACCACGGCGTCCCCCGCGTCGCCGCGACCGATATCTGGCGCATCCCGCCCGAATTCCTGGAAGCCGCGCAGGACGACGCCACGATCCTGGCGATCCGCGCCATGGAACGGGCCGGCATCGACATCGTCACCGACGGGGAGATTCGCCGCGAGAGCTACTCCAACCGCTTCGCCCTCGCGCTCGACGGCATCGACCTCGCCCACCCGGGCGAGGTCCGCTCCGCCGGCGGGCGCGCGACGCCGGTGCCGCGCGTCGTCGGCCGCATCCGCCGACGCGGGCCGGTGGAGCGCCGCGATGCCGAATTCCTGCGCGCCAACACCGACCGCGCCACCAAGATCACCCTGCCCGGACCCTTCACCCTGTCGCGCCAGGTGCAGAACGAATTCTACGCCGACCCCGCCGACCTCGCGATGGACTACGCGGCCGCGGTGAACGAGGAACTGCGCGAGCTGAAAGCCACCGGGGTGGACGTGGTGCAGCTCGACGAACCCTGGGTCCGCACCGCGCCGGACGCGGCGGCCTCCTACGGGCTTGCCGCCATCGACCGGGCGCTGGAAGGGATCGAAGGCCCCACGGTCGTGCACCTCTGCTTCGGCTACGCGGCCGTCGTGCAGGACAAACCAAGCGGCTACAGCTTCCTGCCGCAACTCGCCGCCTGCGCCGCCACGCAGATCTCGATCGAGGCCGCCCAGCCCAAACTCGACCTCGGCGTGCTCGCCGACCTCGCCGACAAAACCATCCTGCTCGGCGTGCTCGACCTCGGCGATCCGACCGCCGAAACCGCCGACACGGTCGCCACCCGACTGCGCGCCGCGCTGCGCTGGGTCGCCCCGCACCGCCTGATCGCCGCCCCCGACTGCGGCATGAAATACCTCCCCCACGCCACCGCCCTCGCCAAGCTGCACGCCCTGGCCGCCGGCGCTGCGATGGTGCGGGGGGAGACTGCGCAAGTAAGGCCAAGGGGCTCTGCCCCCTGGACCCCCCGCCAAGGGCATCGCCCTTGGAACCCTTCCGTCGGTTCCGCTCCGGGGGGAGCGCGGCGGGCGCGGGGCGGCTCCGGCGGGTGGCAGGCAAAGGGCGCTGTTGCGCCCTTTGCCTGCCACCCGCCGGAGCCGCCCCGCGCCCGCCGCGCCTCCCCCCACCGGAGCGGAACCCCCGAGGGGTCCAGGGAGCTGTGCCCTTGGCGGGGGTCCAGGGGGCAGCGCCCCTTGGCCTTGCCTTTCCCCAGGCCCCCGGCCTTGCGCGGTTGGCCCGCGATGCGCATATCGGCCGGCGCGGAGGGAGGGCCGACATGAGCGGAACGGACACGACAGCGACACCATCCAGCCCGGCGGGGGAGACCCACGGGTTTGGCGCCGAGACCGGGCGGTTGCTCGATCTGGTGGTGCATTCGCTTTATTCTGAGCGGGAAATTTTCCTGCGCGAGCTGGTGGCCAATGCTGCCGACGCGATGGATCGGCGCCGGTTCGAGGCGCTGACCGATCCGGCGCTCGCCCCGCCGGCCGAGGCGAAGATCCGCATCGTGCCCGACAAGGCGGCGCAGTCGCTGCTGATTGCCGATGACGGCATCGGCATGGACCGCGACGAGCTGATCGCCCATCTCGGCACCATCGCGCGATCCGGCACCCGTGCCTTCGGCGCGGCGCTGGCGGACGCGAAGCCCGAGGACCGGCCGAACCTGATCGGCCAGTTCGGCGTCGGCTTCTATTCCGCGTTCATGGTGGCCGACCGGGTGGAGGTCACGTCCCGCAAGGCCGGCGTGGACCACGCCTTCACCTGGTCCTGCGACATGGCCGACGGCGGCGGGCAATTCACCGTCGCCCCGGCGGAGCGGGAAAGCGCGGGCACCGATGTGCTGCTGCATCTGAAGGCCGACGCGCAGGCGTATCTGGAGCCGGCGGGCCTGGAAGCGATCGTGCGCAAATGGGCCGATCACGTCACGGTGCCCATCACCATCGCCCAGGACGGCAAGGACCTGCCGGCCAACGAGGGCACCGCGCTGTGGCGCAAGCCGAAGAGCGAGATCACCGAGCAGTCCTACCACGAATTCTACCGCCATCTCGGCCATCTGTTCGACACGCCCTGGGCGATCCTGCACTGGCGCGCCGAGGGGATGACGGAGTTCACCGCGCTCCTGTTCATCCCCGGCTCGCGCCCGTTCGACATCGTCGACAACGACCGCGAGCCGCATCTGCGGCTGCATGTGCGGCGGATGTTCATCACCGACAAGGCCGATCTGCTGCCGCCCTGGCTGCGCTTCGTGCAGGGCGTGGTGGACACCGAGGATCTGCCGCTCAATGTCTCGCGCGAGATGTTGCAGACGACGCCGGTTCTCGGGCGCATCCGCAAGGCGCTGGTCGGGCGGGTGCTGTCGGAACTGAAGTCGCGTGCGAAGGAAGCGGACGCGTATGCCACGTTCTGGGAGAATTTCGGCCCGCTGCTGAAGGAAGGCGTGTGGGACGATTCCGAGCACCGGACCGAGCTGGCGTCGCTTCTGCGCTTCCGCTCCACCGCCGGCGACGGCTGGACCTCGCTGCCCGAATACGTGAACCGGATGCAGCCGGGCCAGGAGACGATCCATTACCTCGTGGGCGAGTCGGTGGAGGCGTTGCGCAGTTCCCCGCAGCTTGAAGGGGTCCGGGCGAAGGGGCAGGAGGTGCTGCTGCTCGCCGACCCGATCGACGCGTTCTGGCCCGACCGGCTGGCCAGTTTCGAGGGCAAGCGTCTGCTCAGCGTCACCCAGGCCGACACGGCGGCGGAGGGCGATCTGCCGGACATTTCGCCGCTGACCGCGGCGATGAAGACCGCGCTCGGCGAGGCGGTGAGCGACGTGCGCGCCACCGGCCGGCTGACCGACAGCGCGGTGGTGCTGGCCGCCGGCGGCGCCGGGCCCGACCTGCAGATGCAGCGCCTGCTGCGCCGCGCCGGCCGCGGCGGACCACCGGCGCCGCCGGTGCTGGAAGTGAATCCCCGGCATCCCCTGATCGAAGCGCTCGCCGCGCGCGCCGGCGACGCAACGGCGGTGGCCCCGGCGGCGGAAACCCTGCTCGACCTCGCGCGGGTGCAGGAAGGCGATCTGCCGCGCGATCCCGCCGGCTTCGCGCGACGGGTCGCGGACCTGCTGGCGACCAGCCTGGGCGGAGCGCCAACGCCCCAGGCCTGAGCCCCCTTACTTCCCCCTCCCCTTGCGGGAGGGGGTCAGGGGGAGGGGTGCCCGCGGCACCAGGCTTCGTGCCTCCGGCACCCCTCCCCCTGACCCCCCTCCCGCAAGGGGAGGGGGAAAACGTGGCGGGCGCTTCACAGCGATCACGGCCGGCCGCAGACTGGGCCATGACCCAGGGAAGGATCCGCCATGGCTGAACCCAGCTACGAACAGATTGCCGTCACCCGCGCCGGTCCTCTCGCCACCATCGAGATCCGCCGCCCGCCCAACAACTTCGTCTCCGTCGCCATGGTGGCCGAGATCGCCGATGCGCTGGAGGCGCTGGACCGCGTCCCGGACTGTCGTGCCATCGTGCTGTGCGCGGCCGGCAAGCATTTCTGCGCCGGGGCCGATTTCTCCTCTCGCGGGCCGGACGCGCGGGGGGAGCCGGTGGAGCGCGGGCGCCATCTCTACAAGGAAGCGATCCGGCTGTGGCGGACCGGCAAGCCGATCGTCGCCGCGGTGCAAGGGGCGGCGGTGGGCGCCGGGCTCGGGCTCGCGGTGATGGCGGATTTCCGGGTGGCGTGCCCGGAGGCGCGGTTCTCCGCCAACTTCACCCGCATGGGGTTCCACCCGGGCTTCGGGCTGACCGCGACCCTGCCGCGGCTGATCGGCGCGCAGCAGGCGGCCTTCGTCTTCTACACCGGCCGTCGTTTCACCGGGGAGGACGCGAAGGCGATCGGGCTGGTCGACCAGCTTGTCCCGCAGGAACGGCTGATCGAAACGGCGACGGCGCTGGCCACGGAAATCGCCGAGGCCGGGCCGCTCGCCATCGTCTCCACCCGCGAGACCCTGCGCCGCGGCCTCGCGGATGCCGTGCAGGCGGCGACCGAACGCGAGTACCAGGAGCAGACCTGGCTGCGCCAGACCGACGATTTCCGCGAAGGCACGAAGGCGATGGCGGAACGCCGGCGGCCCGATTTCAAGGGGCACTGACCGCCGCATCACGATCAGAGGGAACCGCCCATGCCCGACATGGTCATCGATGCCCGCGCCGCCGATCTCGGCGGCGGCCTCACGGTCCGGCGCATCCTGCCGTTCCAGCGGCGGCGGATGGTCGGGCCCTTCATCTTCATGGACCACGCCGGGCCGGTGCGCGTGCAGCCGGAGCAGCGCCGCCAGGCGGATGTCCGGCCGCACCCGCATATCGGCCTGTCGACCGTCAGCTATCTGTTCAGCGGCCAGATCACCCATCGCGACAGCCTCGGCGTGGAGCAGGTGATCCGTCCCGGCGAGGTCAACTGGATGACCGCCGGGCGCGGCATTTCCCATTCCGAACGGTTCGAGGACCCCGCCGCGCGCGCCGCGGCGGCGGTGGAGCTGATCCAGACCTGGGTGGCCCTGCCGGAGGCCGAGGAAGAAACGGCCCCCGCCTTCGAGCATTACGCGCCCGAGGCCCTGCCGGTGGTCGAGGACCGCGGCGTCTGGATGCGGCTGATCGCCGGCGATGCCTACGGGTTGCGCAACGGGGTGAAGACCCTGTCGCCGTTGTTCTACCTGCATATCGTGCTGCAGCCGGGCGCCCGGCTCGCGCTGCCGCGCGGTCATGCGGAACGCGCGGCCTACCTGGCGGCGGGCCGGCTCGAGGTGGACGGGCACGCCCACGAGGCCGGCCGGATGCTGGTGTTCGGCGCGGCGGAGGATCCGGCGATCGTCGCGCGCGAAGCCTGCACCCTTCTGCTGCTCGGCGGCGAGCCGTTGGGCGAGCGCTTCATCTGGTGGAATTTCGTGTCCTCGCGCAAGGACCGGATCGAGCAGGCCAAGGCCGACTGGAAAGCCGGCCGGATCGCGCTGCCGCCCACCGATCATGGCGAGTTCATTCCGCTGCCCGAGGACCGGCCAGGCGCCCCCTCGGCCAAAGTGCCGTCATGACATGGGAGGGCTGATCGCATGAGCGGGAGTTCTGGAGCTGGGGCCGGCCGGCTCGCCGGCAAGGTCGCAATCGTCACCGGCGCCTCACGCGGGATCGGCGCGGCGATCGCTGCGCTGTTCGCCGCGGAAGGCGCGCAGGTGGTGTGCGCCGCGCGAACCGTGAACGAGGGCGACCACCGGCTGCTGTCGGGCTCGCTCGCCGGCACGGTGGCGGCGATCGAGGCCGCCGGCGGGGTCGCGCGCGCGGTCGCGGCGGACGTGTCCGACGAAGGATCCTGCCGCGCCCTGGTGGCGGCGGCGCGCGCGGCCTTCGGCCCGGTCGACGTGCTGGTGAACAACGCGGCGCTGACCTATTTCCAGCCGATCACCGAGATGCCGCCGTCGCGCTGGATGCGCGCCTTCGCGGTCGATGTGCACGGGCCGTTCATGCTGTCGCGGCTGGTGCTGGAAGACATGATCCCGCGCCGGTCGGGCGCGATCGTGAACATCAGTTCGGGCGCGGCGATCGGGCCGGGGCGCGGGCCCTATGCGGACAGCTCGGTGCGCGGCGGCACGATGTACGGCGCGGTGAAAGCGGCGCTGGAGCGGTTCACCCAGGGCCTGGCGCAGGAAGTGGCGGGGTATGGCGGGATCACGGTGGCGGCGGTCTCGCCGTCACGCGTCGTGCCCACACCGGGCACGGTGTTCCACAAGCTGGTCGCCGGGATGGACGATCCGCGCGGCGAGCCGCCCGAGTACATGGCCCGCGCGGCGCTGCTGCTGGCGAGCGAGCCGGCCGCGACGGTGAACGGGCGGGTGACCTACAGCCAGCAGATCCTGAAGGAATACGGGCTGATCGAGACCGCCGGCGGGCGCGGGGTGGACACCCCGGGCTCCGGCTACTCGCAGATCTGAACCAAACCGGCTCCGCCCCCCCCTCTCCCGCTTGCGGGAGAGGGCCGGGGTGAGGGCCCCTCCCCCGCACTGCGCGGGGGAGAGGGACCGATCAGCCCTGCGCCGCCTTGGCGGCCTCGATCGCCTCCCACACACGCCGGGGCGTCGCCGGCATGTCGATGTGGGTGATGCCGTACGCGCTCAGCGCATCGACCACCGCGTTCATCACCGAGGGCATGGCCCCCGCGCAGCCCGCCTCGCCGCAGCCCTTGGCGCCGAGCACGTTCGTCTTGCAGGGCACCGGATGGCTGTGGAACTCGTAGTTCAAGGTGTCGGAGGCGCGCGGCAGCGCGTAGTCCATGTACGAGCCCGTCACCGGCTGGCCGGTCTCGTCGTACACCACGTTCTCCAGCAGCGCCTGGCCGATGCCCTGCGCCACGCCGCCATGCGCCTGGCCTTCGACCAGCAGCGGATTCACGATGACACCGAAATCATTCACCATCGTGTAGCGCACGACCGACGTCACGCCGGTCTCCGGATCGATCTCCACCTCGGCGATGTGGCAGCCGTTCGGATAGGAGAACGGCGGGCCTTTCGCCACGTGGCGGACCGACAGGGTCTGCGGCACATCATCCGGCAGGTCGGTCGCGGTCCGCACCCGCTCGGCCAGGTCCATGATGCCGATGTCCCGGTCGGTGCCGGCGATGCGGAACCGCCCGCCGCGCCCGCCGATCTCGAACTCGATATCCGCGGTCGCGGCTTCCAGCACATGGGCGGCGAGCTTGCGCCCCTGCTCGATCACGAGGTCGGAGGCTTCGGCGATCGCGGTGCCGCTCGCCATCAGCGATTTCGACCCGCCGGTGCCGCCGCCGGCCAGCAGCTCGTCGGAATCGCCCTGCAGCAGCCTGATCCGCTCGAACGGGATGCCGAGGCGGGAGGCGAGCACCTGGGCGAACGGCGTCGCGTGGCCCTGGCCGTAATCCAGGGTGCCGGTGATGATGGTCACCGACCCGTCGTCCTCGAACCGGATGCCGCCCATCTCGTTCGAGGGCGGGCCGGTCACTTCCAGATACTGGCCGATGCCGATGCCGCGCAGCAGGCCGCGTTCGCGGCTTTCCCGCTTGCGGGCGGGGAAGTTGTCCCAGTCGGCGGCGGCGAGCGCTTCCTCCAGGATCGCGGGGAAGTCGCCGCTGTCGTACACCGTGCCGGCGGGCGTGGTCCACGGCAGTTGGTCGGGGCGGATATGGTTGCGCCGGCGGATCTCGATCCGGTCGATGCCCATCTCTTTCGCCGCGGTATCCAGCAGGCGTTCGATGTAGTAGTTGCTCTCGGGCCGACCGGCGCCGCGATAGGGGCCGACCGGGGAGGTGTTGGTGAACACCGCCTTGGTGCTGACGTCCTGCAGCGGGGTGGCGTACACGCTGATCGTGTTCTTCACCACGTTGCCGGTCGGTTGCAGCACCGTGCCGTTCGACAGATAGGCGCCGATGTTGCCGTAGCCGGTGACCCGCAGCGCCAGGATGCGGCCCTCGGCATCGAACGCCAGTTCCTGCTCCATGTCATGCGCGCGGCCGTGGCTGTCGGACAGGAAGCTTTCGGAGCGTTCGTCGCGCCACTTCACCGGATGGCCGAGCACGCGCGCGGCGTGCAGGATGGCGATGTATTCCGGGTAGCAGGACGATTTCATCCCGAACGAGCCGCCGACGTTGCCGGTCAGCACGCGGACCTTGTCGGTCGGCGCGTGCAGCACGCCGGCCAGCGCGTTGCGCATCGGGAAGGCGCCCTGGCAGCCGAGACGCAGGGTCCAGCGGCCGTCGCCGGCGCCGTACTCGGCGATCGCGGCACGCGGCTCCATCGGGCAGACCGCAAGGCGGGTGTTCAGGATCTTCATCCGCGTCACATGCGCGGCGGCGGCGAAGGCGCTCGCGACCTTCTCGGTCTCGCCGTGGTGGAAATCCAGGATCACGTTGCCTTGCGTGCCCTCGTGCACCAGCGGCGCCCCGGGGGCGACGGCGGCGCGGGCCTCGGTGACCGCGGGCAGCGGGTCGATGTCCACCATCACGGCCTCGGCGCCGTCCTTGGCGGCTTTCCAGGTCTCGGCCACCACCACCGCGACCGGGTCGCCGACGAAACGGACCTTGTCGGTGGTCAGCGGCGGCTGGGTGGGCTTCGGCATGTCCGAACCGTCGCGGTTCTTGAACGCGCCGCCGGAGGGCATGGGGCCGAGCCCGGCCGCCACCAGATCGGCGCCGGTGAACACGGCGCGCACGCCGGGAACCGCCTTCGCCGCGTCGGTGTCGATGCCGGCGAATCGTGCCGTGCGCGTGGCCGCTGCGCACCATCACGGCGTAGAGCTGGCCGGGCAGGTTGATGTCGTCGGTATAGCGGCCCTGGCCGCGCAGCAGCATGGGGTCTTCCTTGCGGGAGACCGGCTGGCCGATGGCGTATTTGGTCTCGGCGTAGTCGATGGCGTCGAACGGAGCATTCATGGTCCGGTCTGTCCTTCCGGTCGGGGGCTTCGGCGCCACCCGAGCCGGCGGTCGGCCGCCCCGAGGTCGGGCGCGGTCACGCAGGTCGGGCGGAGGACGAGGGTTGACGGTAGTGTGGGGGCGATTGTGCGATGCGGCAAGGTCACGCCATCCGGGCGGCGCGGCGCCGCTCTCAACCCGATGCCGCCGAACGCAGCTCTGAAGCGTGGCCGAAGCCTGTCGCACCCTGATCTGGGCCGATGCGTGATACCGGCGGCCGCTTCGGCCGACCGGTCTTGCGCGTGGGGTTGCCCAAGGGACATACGGATCCCGCGCGGGCGAGAGCTCCGTGCAAGGGAGGATGGGTGAATGAGCCTTGCGCTGTCCGAGCCGCCTTCGTCGCCCGGTCGGCACGCCCGCCGCCGCGCCCTGGTCCGCGATATCGGTGTCAACGCAGTGCTGCCCTGCGCCCTCTATCCGTCGCTGCGTCACTCGCCGCGTCACTCGCCGCGTCACTGGGGCACGGACATCGTCCCGGCACCGGCGATCCGCGCCCGCGGCGTTCCTGCCCGCACCGACCTGACAGTCCAACCGGACCACGCGATCGGGGCCGGTCGTGACGTCCGGGTCCACGGCGGCAGGCCGAGCGGACGGATCATCACGCGCTATGAACCGCTCCTGTTGCGCGCAGGCTGAGGGGATCCCCTCGCCGGACCGCGCGGGGGCGGAGCAAGGAACCAAATAATCGTGTCTGCGTCAGCCCGAACCGTTGATTCGCCGTACGCCTGGTTTCGCCTGTTGGTGTCCGTGCTGCTCGCGTCGATCGGCGGTGTCGGCATGTGGGGCATCGTTGTCGCGCTGCCGGCGGTGCAGGCGGAATTTGCCGCCGACCGCGCGGGCGCGTCGCTGCCCTATACGTTCACCATGATCGGCTTCGCCTTCGGCGGCGTGCTGTACGGCCGTCTCGGAGACCGGGTCGGGGTGACGGCGCCCCTGGCGATCGGCGGGATTTCGCTGGGATTGGGCTACATTCTTGCCGCCTTTGCAGGCAGCCTGTGGCATTTCGCGGTGATCTATGGCGTGCTGATCGGCCTGTTCGGCTGTTCGGCGACCTTGGTCCCGCTGCTCTCCGACATCTCCCACTGGTTCGAGCGGCGCCGCGGCATTGCCGTGACGGTCTGTGCCTCCGGCAACTACATCGCCGGGGCGGTGTGGCCCCCGGTGATCGCGCATTTCATCAGCACGGTCGGCTGGCACGAGACGCAGATCGGCATCGGTGTTTTCTGTCTCGCGACGATGTTGCCGCTGGCCATGCTGCTGCGCGGGCGGGCGCCGGTACACACGGCGTCACCAACCGCAACCGCAACCGCGTCCCGGGTCCGGCCGCGGCCCGACACCTTGGGGTTGCCGCCCAACATGCTGCTGATGATTCTCGCCGTGGCCGGCGTCTGCTGCTGCGTGGCGATGTCGATGCCGCAGGTGCAGACCGTGGCGTACAGCGTCGACCTTGGCTATGGCGCCGCGGCGGGCGCGCAGATGCTGTCATTGATGCTGGGCTGCGGCATCGTCAGCCGCATCACGTCCGGCTTCATCGCCGATCGCATCGGCGGATTGGGAACGCTGCTGATCGGCTCGCTGGCGCAGATGACGGCCCTGATCCTGTACCTGCTGATGAACGGATTGACCGAGCTGTATGTCCTGTCGGCGCTGTTCGGCCTGTTTCAGGGCGGCCTCGTCCCGAGCTACACGATCATCATCAGAGAATACTTCCCGGCGAAGGAGGCCGGGGCGCGGGTGGGCATCGTCATGATGGCGACGTTGTTCGGCATGGCGCTGGGCGGCTGGATGTCGGGCGTGATCTTCGATTTTTCGGGGTCTTATCGGGCGGCATTCGCAAATGGCGTAGTGTGGAACATCGCGAACGCGTCCATTGCGGTCTGGCTGCTGTTGCGCGCACGCGGGCGCAGCGTGCCCCTGGGCCACGGGGTTGTGGTCGGGCCGTGACGACAGCTTCGCGAGCTGACGGCGGCGTGCACGGCCGCGCCTGATGGCGCTCCGAGCCGGGTCAGGCCACATGCGATGAAGCGGTCACGGCGGTTGGCATGACTGAGCCAAGACGCCTCACCCCTGCCCGGCAGCAGGAGGCCTTCCGCCAGCCGCCACCGGGCAAGGTCGGTGCTGCCGGATCGTTGGGATTTTAACACAGAGATCACAGAGACACAGAGATCACAGAGAAGATCAGGGGGACAAAGGGTGGAAGCGATGGAGCGGGCGGCGTTGGTTGCGGCTTCGCCGCGAAGAAGAGGTTTTCCTTCTCTGTGATCTCTGTGTCCACGTCTGCTCAGGACGGCGGCCGGCCCGGGAAGGGGCGCCCCGCCCACCCCTCGGACAACGGCGCCAGGTAGTAGAAGGTGATCGTGCGGGACCGGAACCGCCAGCGCCCGTCCACCCGCTGCAGCACGTCGTCGTAATGCCCGGCCGAGACGTAGGACACGCCGTCCGCAGCCGACAGATACTGCAAGGTCACCCGCCCGGTGGCGGTATCGCCATCGATCTCCACCGTCTCGTTGCAGCAGAAGTGCCAGAAATCCGGCGTCGCGGCAGCAAACCGCGGGAAGAACTCCCGCAGGGCGGCGTGGCCCTGGACCGTCTCCAACCCGGCGAACGCCCCGTCCTCGGTGAACAAGGCAACGAAATCGTCCCACTGCCGGTCGTCGAGCAGATGGCAGTAGCGGGCGCGCAGCTGGGAAATCTCCTGCCGGTCCTCGACCCGGCGGATACGGTCTTCGAGCGTCATCGTCCCCTCCCCTGATCAGCCACGTCCGGTCAGACCTCCTCCACCCGCTCCACCCCCGGCACCTGCGCCATCGCCTGCGCCAGCACCGGGGTCACGGTGAACCCGCCGGGCAGCGCAATCTCCACGCTGCGCGCCGCGTCGGTGCGCGGCACCAGGAACACCCGCCCGCGGCCGCCGGTCTGCGCGCCGAGCAGGCTGCGGATGTGCGGCACCGCCCCGGTCTCGGCCAGCCACACGCGCAAGCCGGCGCCCACCCCGGCGGCGGCGCGATCCAGCGCCGTCACGTCCAGCGCCGTCACCCGCATCGTCTCGCCCTGGGTCTGCAACTCCGCGCTCACCAGCACGTTCGTCCCGGCCGCGATCAGCGGGCGCGCGACCGCCAGCACTTCGCTGAACAGGGTCACCTCGCAGGATCCGGTGGCATCGGAGATCCGCACGAAGGCCATGCGGTTGCCGGTCCGCGTGATCCGCTCCTTGATCGCCACCACGGTGCCGGCGAGCTTCACCCGCCCCTCGCCGATCTGCGCGCGCGCTTCCAGCTGCGCGATCGGCACCGCGCGCAGCCGGCGCAGCGCCTGGCGATAGGCATCCAGCGGATGCGCGGTCAGATGGAAGCCCACCGCCTCCGCCTCGTACCCCAGCCGCTCCAGGGACGGCCAGTCCTGCACCTCCGGCAGGCGCAGCGGCTCCGGCTGGCCGGCGCCGCCGAACAGGCCGATCTGGCCGCTGTCGGCCTCCGCCGCGGTGGCCTGGGCCCGGCGCAGGATGGTCTCCGCCCCGCCGAACAGCCGCGCGCGGTTGGGATCGATCGTGTCGAAGGCGCCCGCCCGCACCAGGTTTTCCAGCTGCATCTTGTTGAGCTGGCGCGGATCGACCCTTGCCGCGAACTCCGCCAGATCGACGAACGGACGATCGCCGCGCGCCGCGACCAGCGCTTCCATCGCCGCGAAGCCAACCTTCTTCACCGCCGCCAGCGCGTAGCGGATGCCGAGCCGCCCGTCCTCGCGCCGCTCCACCGAGAAATCCGCCCCCGAGCGGTTGATGTCGGGCGCCAGCACGGGGATCCCCAGCCGTTCCGCTTCCTGCTTCAACGACGCCAGCCGGTCGGTGTTGGTGAGCGCGAGGCTCATGCAGGCGGCCAGGAACACCTCGGGGTGGTTCGCCTTCAGCCAGGCGGTCTGGTAGGCAACCAGCGCATAGGCGGCGGCGTGCGACTTGTTGAAGCCGTAGTCCGCGAACTTCGCCATCAGGTCGAACACCTCGACCGCCTTCGCCTGGTCGATGCCGCGCGCCATCGCGCCGTCGACGAAGATCTTGCGCTGCGCCTCCATCTCGGCGCGGATCTTCTTGCCCATGGCGCGGCGCAGCAGGTCGGCGGCACCCAGCGAGTAGCCCGCCATGCGCTGGGCGATCTGCATCACCTGTTCCTGGTAGACCATGATCCCGTAGGTCTCGCCCAGGATGTCGGCGAGCTCCGGATGCGGCGGCTCCCACGCCTCGCCATGCTTGCGCCGGCAGTAGTCGGGGATGTTGGCCATCGGGCCCGGGGCGGTACAGCGCCACCACCGCGATCAGATCCTCGAACCGGTCGGGCCGCATCTGGCGCAGGGCGTCGCGCATGCCCTGGCCTTCCAGCTGGAACACCCCGCCGGCGTCGCCCTTCGCCAGCATCTCGAAGGTCTTCGCGTCATCGAGCGGCAGATGCGCCAGATCGAGCTCGGTGCCGAGGCCGCGCAGGAACCCCCGCGCGCGTTCCAGGATCGTCAGCGTCGTCAGGCCGAGGAAGTCGAACTTCACCAGCCCGGCCTGCTCGACATGCTTCATCGAGTACTGGGTGACCAGGAATTCCGAGCGCGGATCGCGATACAGCGGCACCAGCTCGATCAGCGGCCGGTCGCCGATCACCACCCCGGCGGCGTGGGTGGAGGCGTGGCGATACAGACCCTCGATCTGCAACGCGATCTCCAGCACCCGGCGCACCGCCTCGTCGTCGTCGCGCAGCTGTTGCAGCCGCGGCTCGGCCTTGACCGCTTCGGCCAGGGTGACCGGCTTGGCCGGGTTGTTCGGGATCAGCTCGGCGATCTTGTTCACCTGGCCGAACGGCAGGCCGAGCACCCGGCCGACGTCGCGCACCGCGGCGCGCGCCTGCAGCTTGCCGAAGGTGATGATCTGCGCGACCCGGTCGGCGCCGTATTCCTGGCGCACGTAGTCGATCACCCGGTCGCGCCCCTCCTGGCAGAAGTCGATGTCGAAATCGGGCATCGACACGCGCTCGGGGTTCAGGAACCGCTCGAACAGCAGATCGAAGCGCATCGGGTCGAGATCGGTGATCGTCAGCGCCCAGGCGGCGAGCGACCCGGCGCCCGACCCGCGCCCCGGCCCCACCGGGATGCCGTGCGCCTTCGACCACTGGATGAAATCGGCGACGATCAGGAAATACCCGGCGAAGCCCATCCGCCCGATCACGCCGAGCTCGTACTCCAGCCGTTCCGCGTACCGCGCGCGGGTGGCGGCGTCGGCGCCCATCGCATCGAGCCGGCGGACCAGGCCCTCGGCCGCCATGGCGCGGACGGTTTCCTCCTCGCTCTGCCCGGGGCGCACCTTCGGGCTGCGCGGCAGCAGCGGCTTGCGGCTCTCGGCCATCACCGCGCAGCGCCGCGCGATCGCGAGCGTGTTGTCGCAGGCATCCGGCAGGTCGGCGAACAGCACCCGCATGTCGGCGGCGGGCTTGAACCAGCACTCCGGGCTGACCTGGCGGCGCTCGGGGTCGGCCAGCTGGCGGCCTTCGGCGATGCACAGCAGCGCCTCGTGCGCCTCGTGCATCGCCGGGCGGGCGAAATAGCAGTCGTTGGTGGCCACGAGCGGCAGCCCGGCGGCGTCGGCCAGCGCGACCAGCCCGGGTTCCACCGCCCGGCCCGTCGCGTCGCCATGGCGGTGCAGCTCGACCGCGACCCGGTCGGGGAACGCCTCGGCCAGCGCGGCGAGCAGCCGCTCCGCCTCCGCTTTCTGGCCTTCGGCGAGCAGGCGGGCGAGCGGCCCGCCGGTGCCGCCGGTCAGCAGGATCAGCCCCTCGGCATGGGCGGCGAGGGTGGCGAGCGGGACCTGCGGCTTCAGCCCCGACTCGGTCTCCAGGAAGCCGCGCGAGGACAGGGATTGCAGATTGGCGAGCCCGGCCGGGGTCTGCGCCAGCAGCACCAGCGGGTCGGGCGGCAGGCGCGGGGCCTCCGGACGGGCGAGCGCGACCTGGCAGCCGATGATCGGCTGGATCCCCTTGGCGGCGCAGGCCTGGCTGAACTCCAGCGCGCCGAACAGGTTGGCGGTGTCGGCGATGGCGACCGCGGGCATCCGCGCCTCGCGCGCGAGCGCCGGGATCTTGTCGGCCTTGATGGCGCCCTCGCTGAGCGAATAGGCGGAATGGACGCGGAGATGGACGAAATCGGCGTGTGACATGGGGGGAGCTTACCCGATGTCGCGAGTTGGGGGGATGGACCGGGCGGGGGCGGGGCGGCGCGCACCCTCACCCGCCGCGCGCCGCGCGGCGACCTCTCCCGCACGCAGGCGAGGTGAGCGCGGGTTGCAACCCGCCCGAAGGCGCCTACCTCGCAATGACATCGTGCCGGCGAAACGACGGCGATCCGTCAACGATCCGTGCGCCCCGCGCCGGACGAGGCTCGCCCCGCCGCGCTCCACGGCGGATCCCCCCGGTCCGGAACAAGGAGACGACGTGACACACACCCCGGTCATTCCGCCCGCAAGCGATCCGATCTCCGGCCTCGCCGGACGGGCCAGCGCCTCCCTCACCGGCCTGCCGCCCTTCGTGATCACCCTGATCCTGCTGGCCGGCGCGCTCCTGCTCGCCTGGGCGCTGCAGGCGGCGCTGATCCGCCTCGTGCCGCGGCGGCTCCGCGAACGCCGGCACGGCCTGGACCTGCTGCTCGCGCGGGCGCGCCGGCCGCTGTTCTTCGGCCTCGCGGTCCTGTTCCTGGGCATGGCGGTGCCGGCCGCACCGCTGCCGCCACGGATCGGCAATGTTGCCCTCTACGTGCTCAGCGCCGCGTTCATCGTGCTGCTCGGCTGGTGCGCGATCATCGCCATCGACGTCCTGACCGCCAGCCAGTTGGCGCGCCACAACGGCGATATCCAGAACGACCCGACGGCGCGCAAGCACGCCACCCAGTGGCAGGTGCTGCGCCGGTCGTCCCATGTGCTGACCATCCTGATCACCCTGGCGGCGGCGCTGATGGCGTTTCCCGGCGTGCGGGCCTACGGCGTCAGCCTGCTGGCCTCGGCCGGCGCGGCCGGCCTGATCCTCGGCCTCGCGGCCCGCCCGCTGTTGTCGAACCTGATCGCCGGCATCCAGATCGCCATCACCCAGCCGCTGCGGATCGAGGACGCGGTGGTGATCAACGGCCAGTGGGGCTGGATCGAGGAGATCACCTCCACCTACGTGGTGGTGCGGATCTGGAACTGGCAGCGCATGGTGGTGCCGCTGGCCTGGCTGCTGGAGCAGCCGTTCCAGAACTGGACCCGCGAGAGCGCCGAGCTGATCGGGGCCGTGACCTGGCAGGTGGATTACACCGTCCCGGTGGACGTGCTGCGCCGCAAGCTCGACGAGATCGTCCGCGCCAGCAAGCTCTGGAGCGGCAAGGTCGTGGCGTTGCAGGTGACCGATGCGCTGGCGCAGACGATGGAGCTGCGCGCGCTCGTCTCGGCACGCAACTCGGGTGATGCCTGGGACCTGCGCTGCCTGGTCCGCGAGCAGATGATCGCCTTCCTGCAAGCGGACTATCCGCACGCCCTGCCGAAGCAGCGGCTGGAGATCAGCGGCGTGCCGGTGCCCGAGCGGGCGGAGCCCCCGGTGCCGTCGCCCGCGTGAACGCCCGCGGTATAGGCTGGCCGGACCCGTCTCCCTCCCCCCTTGCGGGGGAGGGCCGGGGTGGGGGGAGCGCCGGCACGCGGCCTCCTGCGGCGCCCCCCCTCCCCGGCCCTCCCCCGCAAGGGGGGAGGGAGACGGGCCTCATGCGGAAGGAACCGTCCATGTCCGAACCCACCGCCCGCCTCGCCGGGAAGGTCGCGATCGTCACCGGCGCCGGCTCCCGCGCCGACGGCATCGGCAACGGCCGCGCGAGCGCCATCCTGCTCGCCCGTCACGGCGCCAGGGTCACCCTGGTCGACCAGAACCCGGACTGGGTCGCCCGCACCCAGGCGATGATCGAGTCCGAAGGCGGCACCAGCCTCACGGTGCTGGCCGACGTGACCGTCCCCGAAGACTGCGCGCGCATCGTGCGCGAAACGGTGCGCGCCTGGGGACGGCTCGACATCCTGGTGAACAACGTCGGCATCTCCGGCCCGCCGGGCACCGCGGTGGAGGTCGATCCGGAGGCCTGGGACCAGGCGCTGCGGGTCAACGTCACCTCGATGATGCTGACGGCGAAATACGCGATCCCGGAGATGATCCGCGCCGGCCACGGCGGCGCGATCGTCAACCTGGCCTCCTACGCCGGGCTGTTCGGCGGGCATCCGAGCCTGCTCTATCCCACCTCGAAAGGCGCGGTGGTGAACATGACGAAGGCGATGGCCGCGCACCACGCCGCCGACGGCATCCGGGTGAACGCGGTGGCGCCCGGGATGGTGTACACGCCGATGGTCTATTCCGGCGGCATGAGCGAGGACGTGCGGGAGGCGCGCAAGAACCGCTCCCTGCTCAAGGTGGAAGGCACCGGCTGGGACGTGGGCAACGGCGTGCTCTATCTGGTCAGCGAGGAGGCGCGCTGGGTCACCGGGATCGTGCTGCCGGTGGATGCCGGCGCCTCCGCCGCGCCGTCCGCCTATCCGCGCTACGGGCGGGAGAACGCGGCGCGCTGAGCCCGGGGGGCAGGCCGCTTCTTCACCACCTCTCCCGCGCGCGGGAGAGGTGACCCCGGCGCCGGTTTCGCCAGCGCCTCCGCCGGCCCGCCGCTCGGCTTGCCAGCACTCCCCGCCGCGTCGGACAGTGCCGCCCGCCAGACCGCCCCCGTTCCGCAGGAAAGACCCGCCGTGACCCCGACCATCGCCGCATCGCCCGCGCCCGATCCTGCCCTGCTCCCCAAGGGGGTCCGCTCCCGCTTCATCGACGGGGTGAACGGGCTGCGCATGCACCTGCTGGAAGCCGGCCACGAGCCGCCGGGCCGCCCGGTCGTGCTGCTGCTGCACGGTTTCCCCGAGCTCGCCTTCTCCTGGCGCAGGATCATGCCGGCGCTGGCCGACGCGGGCTATCACGTGATCGCCCCCGACCAGCGCGGCTACGGCGCCACCACCGGCTGGGACCCGTCGTACGACGGCGACCTTGGCGCGTTCCGCCTGTTCAACCTCGTGCGCGACATGATGGGGCTGCTTTCCCTGCTCGGCCACCGCTCGGTCGCGGCGGTGGTGGGGCATGATTTCGGCTCCCCGGTCGCGGCCTGGTGCGCGCTGCTGCGCCCCGACGTGTTCCGCGCCGTGGCGCTGATGAGCGCGCCCTTCGCCGGCCCCCCTGACCTGCCGGCCGGCCCGGCGCCCGCCGCGCCGGCCGAGAGCGTGCACGACGCGCTGGCCCGCCTGCCGCGCCCGCGCAAGCACTACCAGTGGTATTATTCCACCCGCGCGGCCAACGCCGACATGCAGACCTGCAAGCAGGGCGTGCACGACTTCCTGCGCGCCTACTACCACGTGAAAAGCGCCGACTGGCCGGCCAACCGCCCGGAACCGCTGGCCGGCTGGACCGCGCCGGAGCTGGCCCGGCTGCCCACCTACTACGTGATGGACCGCGACCGCACCATGGCCGAAACGGTCGCGCCGGAGATGCCGCGCGCCCGAGGCCGTCGCCGCCTGCCGCTGGCTGCCCGACGACGCGCTGCGCGTCTACAGCGACGCCTATGCCCGCACCGGCTTCCAGGGCGGGCTGCAATGGTACCGCTGCCGCACCGAAGGGGTCGGCCTGGCCGAGCAGCAGATCTTCGCCGGCCGCACGATCGACGTGCCGGCGCTGTTCCTGGCCGGCGCCGCCGACTGGGGCGTGCTCCAGGTCCCCGGCGCGCTGGAGCGGATGCGCAACGGGGCCTGCCCGCGGATGCTGGGCTGCGCGCTGATCCCCGGCGCCGGCCACTGGGTGCAGCAGGAACAGCCCGACGCGGTCAGCGCGAAGCTGATCGCCTTCCTGGGCGAGGCGGCACGACAGCAATGAGCCCGACGGCCTGGATCGCCTTCGTCCTGGCCTACACGCTGATGGCCCTTGCCCCGGGTCCGGTGGTGCTGCTCGTCGTCTCCCATGCCGTCACGCACGGACGGCGCACCGCGGGCACCGTGGTTGCCGCGACCGCGCTGGGCGACGCGGCGTGCCTTGTCGCGGCGATGGGCGGGGTCGGGGCGGTGCTGGCGGCCTCGGCGCTGGCCTTCACCGTCCTGAAGCTGGCCGGCGCCGCCTATCTGGTCGGTCTCGGGGTGAAGCTGTGGCGCGCCCCGCCGCTGCAGGCAGCCGCCACGGCCGCCGCGCCGCCGCGCGCCCTCGGGCGGGTGTTCCTGCATGTTTTTCTCACCGCGGTGCTCAATCCGAAGTCCATCCTGTTCTTCATGGTGTTCGTGCCGCAGTTCCTCGACCCGACCGCCCCGCTGGCGCCGCAGCTCGCGGCGATGGTGGCCGGCACCATGGTCTGCAGCCTGCTGGTGGACGGCGGCTACACGCTGTTCGCCGGCCGGCTGCGCCGCTTCATCCGCACGCCCCGGGCGCAGCGTGTGGTCAACCGGCTCGCCGGCGGCAGCCTGATGGCCGAGGGCGCACTGGCCGCGGTCTCGCGCGCTTTGGTCCGGTAAGGGCGGGCCATGACCCCCTCCCGGGTGCGCGAAAGCCGGGTGCGGGCGATGCGTCGCCGGGAAGGCAGCGGCCACGCCGGGCCCCGGAGCCGGGCGGACCCGGCTCCGTGACGGAACCGTTCCTGCCCTGGCTGCTGCTGCTCGGCCTCGGCTTCTTCTTCGGCCTGGCGTTCGAGGAGTTCCACGCCCGCGCGCGCACCAAGCGCCCGGGCGGGATCCGCAGCTTCCCGCTGCTGGCGCTCGCCGGCGGGCTGCTGTTCCGGCTGGAGCCGGCGCCGCCGCTGCTGCTGGGCGCCGGGCTGATCTCGCTCAGCGCCTGGCTCACCCTCTATTACTGGCGCCACATGAACGATACCGACGCGGACGGGCTGCCGAACGTCGGGCTGATGGTGCCGGTGTGCAACGTGCTCGCCTTCCTGCTCGGCCCGGTGGCGCTGGCCGGGCCGCCCTGGATGGCGATCGGCACCACCGTCGCCGCAGTGCTGCTGCTGACCGCGCGGGAGGAACTGCACGGCCTCGCCCGCCGCATCGAGGTGCACGAGATCGTCAACGCCGGGCGGTTCCTGCTGATCACCGGCCTCGTGCTGCCGCTGCTGCCGGACACGCCGGTGACCACGCTCACCCCCATCACCCCGCACCAGGTGTGGCTCGCGCTGGTCGCGGTCAGCACCGTGTCCTACGCGAGCTATCTGCTGCAACGCTACGTGGTCCCCGCGGGCGCGGGGCTGCTGACGGCGCTGCTGGGCGGGCTCTATTCCTCGACCGTGACCACGGTGGTGCTGGCGCGGCGGGCGCGGACCGCACCGGCGACGCGGCTGGAGGCGCAGGTCGGCATCGTGCTCGCCAACGCCGTGATGTACCTGCGGCTCTGGGCGATCGTCGCGGTGTTCGACCCGGGGTTGGCGGGCGCGCTCGCCGCGCCGTTGGCGGGGCTGGCGGCGTTCGGAGGGCTGCTCGCCGGCGGGTGGTACTGGGCGCGCGGACGCGGTGGGGCCCACCGGGCACCAATTCCGGCCGCGTCGAACCCGCTGGGGTTCGGCACGGCGGCGGGGTTTGCGATGCTGTTCGTTGCCGTTTCGTTGGCCGCGGCCTTCGTCGTGGGCCGGTTCGGGGTCGGCGGCATCTATGTGCTGGCGGGGGCGGTCGGGCTGACCGATATCAACCCCTTCGTGCTCAGCCTGGCGCAGCACGGCGCCGGGACGATGCCGGAGGCGGCGCGGCTGACCGCGGTGTTGCTGGCGGCGGCGTCCAACAACCTGTTCCAGGCCTTGTATGCGGCTGTGCTCTCGCGCGGACGCGTCGGGATGGCGCCCGTGGCGGGGCTCGTGCTGCTGGCCGGGGCGGGCGCCGCCAGCGCGGTCTGGTTCGGCTGAGCGGGGCCGGGCGAGGCGCATGATGCGCCGTGCGGCGCGCCCCCTCCCCCGACCCCTCCGGCAAGGGGAGGTTTCTGTCTAGCCGGGCGGGCGCGGCGCGGCGCCGAGACCGCGGAGATAGGCGATCACGTCGCGCCGGCGCAGCGGGTCGTCGAGCCGGGCCGGCATCAGGGCGCCGGGAACCGCCGTCTGCGGATCGGCGAGCCAGGCATCGAGCCGGGCCTCGGTCCAGGCGAACCCGGCCTTGGCCAGCGCCGGGGAATAGGGATAGCCCGGCACCGATCCCGCCGCCCGGCCGACCACGCCGGCGAGCGGCGGGCCCAGCTTGGCGTGGTGCAGCCGGTGACAGTCGGCGCAGACGGCGGCAAACACCTGCTGCCCGGCGGCGGGATCGGGCGGACCTGCCTCGAACCGGGCCAGGTCCGCCGCGCCCTCGGGCCGCCGGGAGCGGAAGAACGTGTAGGAGAGCGTGATCTCGCGCACCTGCCCGGCGTCGGGGTCGTCGGCCATGCGGGGGTCGACGTAGAACTGGACCGGCATCTCCACCGAGCGATGCGGGCCGAGACGTTCTTCCGTGAAGCAGAAGCACTGGATCTTCTTGAAATACCGCCCGACCCGGCCCGGCGCGACGTTGAAGGCGGCGTGCCCCACGATCGGCTGATCCGACAGGTTTTCCGCGCGGAAGAACACCAGGGCCTGCTCGCCCAGATGCACCCGCACGGACCGCTGCACGCGGGACGAATTGCCAGGGCAGGCCGGGGGCGACGTTGGTGTCGAACGAGACGGTGACGGTGCGGGCAGACAAGGCGGCGGTGTCGGACGCGACCCGTTGGGTGGTGCCGAGCGCGCCGGTGGCCTGACAGAACAGCCGGTAGAGGGTGACGGAGTAGGAGACGAGCGTGCTCATGCCGCCGACCGCGAGCAGCAGCGCGGCGAGGGTCGCAAAGCGGGCGAGGCGGCGGCGGCGGGTGGGGGGCGGGTCAGCGGACACAGCGATCTCCTGGCGCCGACGTCACCAGGCTGGTGCCCCGTTTCAGAAATTCGGAACCGAATTTCCGGGAGACCAGCTCTTTGTTTTCAGTGGCCTGCTGGTCCCTGAAATGCGAAGGCATTTCAGGGGCAGGACACTAGCGCGCGGGCCGGGGATGTGGAGCAAATCCCGCGCGCGCCCGCAAGCCCCGAAGATGGGGCGGCGACAGGACGTCCCTACGACAGCGCCCGGCCCCATCCGTCGTGGCCGGGCCTGACCCGGCCAGAGCCGCCGAACCGGGACCCGGTGCCAGCGCCGGACGGTCCTACCCCTCCGCGTCGAACACCTCGCGCGCCACGTTGGCCGCCGTCATCGCGCAGGGCCAGCCGCCGTAGAACGCGACATGGGTGATCATTTCGGACAGCTCCTCTTTCGTCACGCCGTTGGCCAGGGCGCGCTGCACATGGCCCTTGAGCTGTTCCGGCCGGTAGGTGGCGACCAGCACGGCGCAGGTGATCAGGCTGCGGTCGCGCTTGGACAGTTCGGGACGCTCCCACACGTCGCCGTACAGCACCTTCTCGGTCAGGTCGATCATCTTGGGAACGACCGCGCGCACCCGGTCGCGGGATGCGGTGCTCGGGGCTTTGGCCATGGGGGATCCTCCGGTGTCGGTTCTGATTGCGTCAGTGGGCAGTGCACACCAACCGGGCCGGCCTGTCGACCCGGCGCCGGGTCAGCCCAGCAGGAGCAGGACCACGCTGCCCGCGCCCGCGGCCAGGCAGTAATAGGCGAACGGGTTGAGCGCCCAGGATTCATGGCCGCGGAAATACCGCATCAGGAACATGGTGCTGGCATAGGCGGTGATCCCGGCCGCCACCGCGCCCATCACCGACAGGCTCCACATCCCCGGCGCCGCGCCGTCGTGCAGCAGCTTCGGCACTTCCAGCACGCTGGCGCCGATGATCACCGGGGTGGCGATCAGGAAGGAGAAATGCGCCGCCCCCTCGTGCGTGATGCCGCGCAGCAGCCCGCCCACCATGGTGGAGCCGGAGCGCGAGATGCCGGGAATGAACGCAAGGCACTGCCAGCAGCCGATCACCAGCGCGTCGCGCGCGGTCAGCGAGGACAGCGGGCGCAGCTCGCTCCCCGCGCGCGCCCCGCGCAGCCGCTCGGCGCTGAGCAGCAGCAGCCCGTTGACGATCAGGAACACCGCCGCCACCCAGGGTTCGCCGAACAGCCGGCGCAGCGGATGCTGCAGCACGAAGCCCACCACCACGGCGGGCAGGGTGGCGAGCACGATCAGGACGAACACACGGCGGCTCTCCGCCGCTTCATGGGCCGATCCGAACCCGAGGATGCCCGCCGCCAGGGCCCACCAGTCGCGCCAGAAGAAGACCAGCAGCGCGGTGGCGGTGCCCACATGCAGCATCACCAGGAACGGCAGGAAGCCGAGCGCGTGCTGGTCGATATGCCAGCCGAGCACGGCCGGCGCGACCACGGCATGGCCCAGGCTGCTGACCGGGAACAACTCGGTGGCGCCCTGCAGCACGGCAAGGAAGATCGCTTGAAGATGGGTCATGGTGCGGTTCCTGCTGGAAACCCTGGCGGCGGGCAAGCCCGGCCGATCGGGCGATGCCGGCGTGGCGCGGCGCCGGACGCGTCCCGGTCACCGACCCTCACATGATCACCGGCCATCCCGTGCTGCCCCGTGCCCGTCAATCGTTCGCCGGATAAGCCGCCATCAGCCGCGTCTGCCGCCGCCACAGGCGCCACAGCGCGGCAAGCCCGGTCGGCCGGTGGCCGCGCGCGCGATTCGCGGCGCCGATCCGCCACGCCTGGCCGTAATGGAAGAACTGCGCCCGCCACGCATCCAGCAACCGGGTGCGCGGGTCCCACACATGGGTCGCTTCCGATCCGGTGCCGTTGATCTCGATCACCCGGAACCCCTCGCCGCGGGCCAGCGCGGCGGGCGAGGCGAAGCGAAGATCAACCCGGCCGAAATAGAACTCGGGCAGCGCCCGCGCCAGCTGCTCCATCGCCGCGGTCAGCGCCGGGGTGACGTGGCCGGTGCCGTCGCGGAAGATCGAGCCTTTGCAGTGATTGCCGACGAACACGAGCCGCACCGTCTCGCCCTGGCGCGGCACCTCGGCCAGCCGCGGCGCCAGATGCGCCAGGTAGATCTCCGCCAGCCGGCTGGCGCGCGGATCGGCGAGAATGAGCTGGCGCACGCTGGAGCGCCCGTCGCCCACCACCACCGGCGGGTATTTCAGGGTGACGGAGGTGATCCGGCCCGCAGCCGCGTCCGGATGGCGGATGTAGAACACCCCGGCCTCGCCCTCGAAGGGGATGAACTCCTGCAGCACCACCACTTCCCCGCGCGGGAACGCCGCCAGGTAGCGGGCCAGCGCCGCCGCATCCTCGATCAGCCGCACCCCGGCGCCGTTGCAGCCGATGTCCGGCTTGGCGACCACGGGGTAGGTCAGGTCGGCCGTCGCCATGGCTGCCGCTGCCGCCGCCGGATCGGCCTCCGGCCGGGCGGGATCGGTGCGCAGGCTGGTGTAGCGGGCGAGCCAGTCCCGCGCCGGGCCGGTGATCTGATCCAGGATCGACAGTTTCGATTCGCCGCACAGCCCGCCCGAGACGATGTGCGGATTGGCCGCGGTGGGCAGGCTGGCGGAGCGGTAGCGCACCGCCAGCCCGATCCACTGGGCGATGATCGGGGCGTAGAACAGCCAGCCCGGCCAGAACTCGAAGAACGAGACCGGCGGCTCGGCGGCGCGGCCGGCGGCGGGCGCCGGGAGGCCGATCGCGTCGGCCGGCTTCATGGACGCGAGACGCCCGGCAGCGGCACCGACGTCCGTGGCCGATGCAGCAGCCGCACCACCCGCCCGGCCAACAGCATGAACACCACCATCCCCGCCGCCCCCGCCCAGCGCCAGACGCCGAAATGCGCCATCAGCACGTCGCCGATGCGATAGGAGACGGCGAACAGCCCGGACGTCCAGACCAGGGTCGCCAGCCCCGTGGCCAGCGCGAACTGGCGCAGGTCGGCGCGCAGATAGCCGCAGGTGGTGTAGGTCGGCAGCCGCACCCCGGGCAGGAACCGGCTGATCAGCACCACCCGGAACACCCGCCCGGTCAGCCAGGCGCGCACCACCTCGGTCCGCCGCGGCGGCAGCAGCCGCTGCACCAGCGGCACCATCGCCGCCAGCCGCCCGAGCCCGTACAGCCCAAGGTCGCCCAGTACGATCCCGACATAAAGCGAGCCGAGCGCCAGCGGCACCGACAGCGCCCCCGACTGCGCCTGCATGGCCGCGAGCACGGTCGCCGCATCTTCCAGAATGAACGTGGCAAGCACGATCGCCACCGCCTGCACCGCCGGATGGTGCACGGCGTACTGAAGGATTTCGGTGACCGACAGATCCAGCATAGTGTCCCGACCCGTCGGTTCACGTGGCGCGCGGGTACCGGTCCCGGCAGGCTACCGGGGCCGCCCCGCGTTGTGTTGCCTGCATATAGGGGATCGCCCGGCCCCGCAGAAGGGGCCCACCGCCCCTCCCCGCCTCGGCCCGGCCATGGCGGAGCACGCCGCCGGCGCCGGCAGGTCCTAGACCAGCGGCACCCCGGCCAGCAGCCGGCTGGTGCGGATGGTCTGCAATGTCTGCACCCGCGCCACCGTGGGCAGCCCGGTCAGCTTCTGGGTGAGCTGGTTTTCCTGCGTGGTGTCGCGCGCCACCAGCTTGAGCAGGAAATCCCCCCCGCCGCGGATCATGTGGCACTCCCGCACTTCATGCCAGGTGCTCACGGTCTGCTCGAACGCCGCCAGCACCGCCTCCTTCTGGCTGTCGAGGCCGACGATGGCGAAGAAGGTGATCTCCCAGCCCAGCTTCTGCGGATCCGGATCGGCGTGGTAGCCGCGGATCACCCCCGCTTCCTCCAGCCGGCGCACCCGGCGCAGACAGGGAGGCGCGGAGATGCCGGCGCGGCGGGCCAGCTCCACGTTGGTGATGCGGCCGTTCGCCTGCAACTCCGCCAGGATGCGGCGGTCGATGGCGTCCAGGACGGGCGTCTCGGCGGGCGAGGGTTTCATGCTTGCGGGTGCGGCCGGCGCGAGCCGGTTCCTGATCTGGGCGTGGGGCGGGGGTGGGACGGGACGAAACCGGACTATCCGTGCCCCGGCGCCGGCCCGCAAGAGAGACGTAGGATCGCAGCCGGGCGCGATTAGCCTCGGGTTAAGCATCGCCGGCGCAGTCTGCGCATCATGGCCAAGCGCGAACGGACCGGCAACACCAAGCCCCGCCCGATCATCGTCCGGCGGGAAGACGGCCCCCCCATGGCACCGCATGGCGGGGCATGGAAAGTGGCCTATGCCGATTTCGTCACGGCGATGATGGCGTTCTTCCTGGTGATGTGGCTGATCAATGCCACCACCGAGGATCAGCGCAAGGGCCTTGCCGACTATTTCAGCCCGACGAACCTGATGAGCCACAATTCCTCGGGCACCGGCAAGCCGTTCGGCGGTGAGACCGCGTTTTCCAACGGCGCGATGGTGTCCGACAAAGGCGCGGTGGAAGTGACGATCGGGCTGCACCCCGTGCTGGACAACCCGATCCTGCGCCGCCACCGCCCGACGCCGCGACCGGCACGCGGCGGCTACGGCCCCGGCCACGCCGCCACCGACACGGTGGCGCCGTACGGCGAAGGGCCCGCGGCCGCGGGCGGGGCGGCCATGCCGGCGACCGGGGCCGGCGGATCCGGCGAGGCTTCGCCGGCCCCGCAGGCCCGCCCCATCCGCGCCGCGCCATCGCCCGCACGCCGCGCGGCGGCGGAAAACCGCGCATTCGCTGCCGCCGGCGCCGCGCTCCGGCGCCTCGTGCGCCAGGACCCGCGTCTGGCCGCCGTCGCCGGGCAGCTCGCCATCGACATCACGCCGCGCGGGCTGCGCATCCAACTGCTGGATTCGCGGCACACGGCGATGTTCCCCCCCGGCTCGGCGGTGCCGAACCCGCCGGCGCGGCGGCTGCTGCGGCTGATCGGGCCGATCGTGGCGCGGTTGCCGGGGCCGGTGCGAATCGGCGGGTTCACCGATGCCGCGCCGTACCCGGGCGGGGCGATGACCAACTGGGATCTGTCGGCGGCGCGCGCGAACGCCGCGCGCCGCGTGCTCACCGGCGCGGGGCTTGCCGATCGGCGCCTGCAGGCGGTCACCGGGCACGGCGATCACGGCCTGCTGCTGCCGCACGACCCGCTGGCGCCGGCGAACCGGCGGATCTCCATCCTGGTGCTGCGCGCCGCCGCCGCGGCGCCCGTCCGACCCTAGCGCCCGGCCATGCTGACGATCGGCGGCTTCGCCTTCCTGGTGCTGTGCGTGTTCGGCAGCTTCATCATCACCGGTGGCAGCGTCAGCGCGCTGGCCGGGTCGCTGCCGTTCGAGCTGCTGAGCATCGGCGGCGCCGCCATCGGCACCTTCGTCATGGCCAACAGCCTGCACGACGTGAAGCACACCCTGGGCGGGCTCACGCGCACCCTGCGGGGAGCGCGCTTCCACAAGAACGACTATGTCGAGCTGCTCAGCCTGCTGTTCCTGCTGGTCCGGCTCGCCGCCACCAAGGGCGCGATGGCGCTCGAGCCGCATATCGAGAACCCGGAGGAAAGTGCCGCGTTCCAGCAATTCCCCAAGGTGCTCGCCAACCGTTTTGCCCGCACCATGATCTGCGACTACCTGCGCATCGTGGGCATGAACGCCGACGATCCGAACCAGATCGAAGACGTGATGGCGCGCGAGCTGAAGAAGACGCTCGCCGAGGACCTGCACGGCGCGCACGCGATGCAGACCGTGGCCGACGCGCTGCCCGCGCTCGGCATCATCGCCGCCGTGCTGGGGGTGATCAAGACCATGAGCCATATCGACCAGCCGCCCAAGGTGCTGGGGGAGATGATCGGCGATGCGCTGACCGGAACGTTCCTCGGCGTGCTGCTGGCCTACGGCCTGGCCGCGCCGCTGGCGGCCCGGCTCAGTTCCATCGTGCAGGAGGAAGCGAAATACTACGAAGTGATCCGCGCCGTGCTGGTGACGCATCTGCACGGCAACGCGCCGCAGGTCAGCATCGAATCGGGCCGCAAGATGGTGCCGAACGAGCACATGCCGAGCTTCCAGGAACTGGAAGAAGCCGTGCAGTCGGTGCAGCTGTAGGCGAACGGCGCGCCCCCACCTCCCCCTCTCCCGCGTGCGGGAGAGATCGGTTCGCGCAGCGAACCGGGTGAGGGCCGCGCCGCCCCCCTCCCCTCAATCGAACCCGAGGAACCCCTCCATCGCGCTGATCGGTCCCGCCGCCCGCAGCCGGGCCAGATCCGGCACCGGCCGCGCGGTGCGCGCATCGCCCGCCAGCATCCGTTCCAGTTCGGCCGCGACCGACAGCACCAGCGCATCCCCCCCGCGCGGGCCGACGATCTGCAACCCGAACGGCATCCCGTTGCGATCGAGCCCGACCGGCAGGGACAGCGCCGGATGCCCGGCCAGGGTCACCGCATAGGCCAGCGCCAGCCAGTGGAAATAGGTCCGCGTCGGCTTGCCGTCGATCTCCGCCGGATAAAGCTCCCGCCAGGACCGGGGGGAGAGGGTGATCGACGGCGTCAGGATCACGTCGAACCGCTCGAAGAACGTCTGCCAGCGGCGATAGAGCGCGGTCTGCAACGTCATCGCCCGCGCCGCGTCGGCGGCCGAGTAGCGCAGCCCCTCCTCCACATTGGCGCGCACGTTCGGCCCGACCTCGTCCGGGCGGCTGCGCACCTTGTCGAGATGGGCCGACAGGAAGTTGAGCGCGCGCAGGATCTCGAACGCCTCGTCGGCGTCGCGGCAGTCCGGCGTCGTGTCCTCGGCCAGCGCGAAGCTGTCGCGGAACAGGCCGGTCTTTTCGGCGAACACCTCGGCGATGTGCCGCTCGGTCGGCGCGAAGCCGAAATCCGGGCGTCAGCGCCACCCGCAGGCGGGCGAGGTCAACCGGCGCCGGGGCGGCGAAATCCTCCGCCCGCCGCACCCGGCGCCCGTGCACCGTGGTGGCCAGCGGATCGCGCGAATCGTCGCTCACCTGCGCCGACAGCAGCAGGCACAGGTCGGGCACGGTGCGCGCCATCGGCCCCAGCACCGGCAGCCCGCTCCAGCCCAGCCCGCGCTTCTCGCTCGGCACCAGGCCCGGGGTCGGGCGGAAGCCGACGATGCCGCAGAACGCCGCCGGATTGCGCAACGACCCGCCGGTGTCCGATCCGGTCGCGATCGGCACCATCCCGGTCGCCAGCGCCACCGCCGAGCCGCCCGAGGACCCGGCCGCCGATTTCGCCGGATCGAACGGATTGCCGGTCGCCCCGTACACCGCGTTGCGGGTGTTCGCGCCGGCGCCGAACTCGGGCGTGTTGGTCTTGCCCAGCACGATCGCGCCGGCCGCGCGCACCGCCTTGATGCTGCGCTGGTCCTCCGCCGGCACATGGTCGCGGAAGATCGGGCTGCCATAGGTGGTCCGCAGCCCGGCGGTGTCCTCCAGGTCCTTCACGCCGAGCGGCAGCCCGTGCAGCGGGCCGAGCGGCGCGCCGTTGGCCACCGCGTCGTCGGCGGCGCGGGCGGCGATGCGGGCGCGGTCGAAATCGCGCGCCACCACCGCGTTCACCGCGGGATCAACCGCCTCGATGCGCGCGATGCAGCTTTCGAGCAGCTCGGACGGGGCGAGCCGCTTCCGCCCGATCAGGCGGCGGGCCTCGACGGCGGTCAGTTCGCAAGGTTCGCTCATGGTCTCGGTACCCCATCGCGCAGCCGTCTTTGCGCGGCTCCGATCCTGCGATCAGCACGCCGCGCGCCCGATCGATCCTGATTGCCTGCGCGCCGCCGTGCGGGCGCTCGATCAGTTCCAGACTGTGGCCGAGGCGGGACAGCCGATCGCATATCTCGGCCGGGATGCCGCGCTCGATCTGCACCTTGCCGCCCTGCGGCAGCAGCCGCGGCAGGTCCATCGCCTCCTGGATATCCAGGCCGAATTCGAAATGGTTGGTCAGGAACAGGGAATGCCCCATGGGCTGGAAGAACCCGCCCATCACGCCGTACGGCATCACCGGTTGCATCCCCCCTGGGCCATCCTGCATCAGCATGCCCGGAATGATCGTGTGCATCGGCCGCTTGCCGGGCGCGATGCAGTTCGGGTGCCCGCGCTCCAGGCGGAAGCCGAAGCCGCGGTTCTGCAGCATCACGCCGGAGCGTTCGGCCAGGATGCCCGACCCGAACCCTTCGAACAGCGAATTGATGAAGCTGCACGCGTTGCCGTCCTGATCGACGACGCAGAGATAGACCGTGTCCTTGTGCGGCGGCAGCACCGCCTCCCCGGCCGCCGGCAGGTCGCGCAGCGCGGCGCGGTCGTCGATCAGGCCGCGCAGCGCGGCGTGGTAGGCGGGATCGAGCAGATGCGCGACCGGCACCTCCGCCTGGGTCGGGTCGGCGATGAAGGCGTTGCGGTCGCGATAGGCGAGCCGCGCGGCTTCGATATGGCGATGGAAGCGCTCGGCGCTGAGCGGTCCGCCCGCCGGCGTCGGCAGCCCGTCGAGGATGCCGAGGATCATCAGCGCGGCCAGCCCCACCCCGTTCGGCGGGCACTGGAACGCCTCGAACCCGCGCCAGGACAGGGAAATCGGATCGACGAAATTCGCGCCCCCGAGGCCGGCGGCGAAATCCTCCTCGGTGTGCAGCCCGCCGCGGGCACGCAGGCTGGCCACCATGTCGGCCGCGACGGGGCCTTCGTAGAACGCCTTCGGCCCGTGCTGCGCGATCGCGCGCAGGGTTTCGGCCAGGGCGGGCTGGCGAAACAGATCGCCGGGGTGCGGGGCGGCCCCGTTCGGCAGGAACGGGGTCGCCCCGTTCTTGCGCAGCTTGCCCTCCAGTCGCGCCCAGTCCCAGGCCACCTTGTCGGCCACCGGCCAGCCCTCGGCGGCGAAGCGGATCGCCGGCTGCAACAGCTCATCCAGCCCCTTGCGGCCGTGCGCGGCGAGCAGGGTGGCCCAGGCATCGATCGCGCCAGGCACCGTGACGGCGTGGGCCGAGGTGTTCTCGAGCGCGGCCATCCCCGCCTGCTCGTACCAGTCGATGTTCGCCGCCGCCGGCGCGCGGCCCGAGCCGTTGAGCGCGATCACCTTGCCGGTGCCGGCCGGCGCATAGAGGCAGAAGCAGTCGCCGCCGATGCCGGTCGATTGCGGCTCGATCACGCACAGCACGGCACAGGCCGCCACCGCCGCATCCATCGCGTTGCCGCCGGCGCGCAACACATCGAGCGCGGTCAGGGTCGCCGCCGGCATCGACGTGGCGGCCATGGCGTGGGTCGCATAGACCGGGCTGCGACCCGGCAGGTGGAAATCGCGCATACTGGTTCCTCGGCTGGCAGGCCGCCAACTTGGCCGGCCGGCACCGGATTGGCAATTGTGCCCGCGGCAGACGCGGCCGCCTTGGGCGATCGCCGGGCCCATGCCATGATCGCCCGCCAGCACGGAGGATGTCATGCCCGAGACGATCGCCCTCGATGATTTCGACCGGGTCGACATCCGCGTCGGCACCATCGTCGAGGCTCTCCCCTTCCCCGAAGCGCGCAAGCCGGCCGTGAAGCTGGTCATCGACTTCGGGCCGGACATCGGGCGCAAACGCTCCTCGGCGCAGATCACCGTGCACTACCGGCCGGACCAGCTGATCGGCCGGCAGGTCTGCGCCGTGGTCAATTTCCCGCCGCGCCGGATCGGGCCCTTCGAAAGCGAGGTGCTGACCCTCGGCATGCCCGACGATGACGGCGCGGTCGTGCTGATCAAACCGGACTTCAAGGTCCCCAACGGCGGCCGGCTGTTCTGACCGCAGCTTCGTTGCGTGCGGCAAACCGTAAGCAAGGCCAGGGGGCGCTGCCCCCTGGACCCCCGCCAAGGGCTGAGCCCTTGGAACCCGTTCGTTGGTTCCGTGCCGGTGTGGGGTGGCGCGGCGGGCGCGGGGCGGGGCCGGCGGCGGTCAGGGAAAGGGCGCGAAAGCGCCTTTTCCCTGACCGCCGCCGGCCCCGCCCCGCGCCCGCCGCGCCACCCCCCACCGGCACGGAACCCCCCGAGGGGTCCAGGGGACTTGTCCCCTGGCGGGGGTCCAGGGGGCAGCGCCCCCTGGCCTTGCTTGCGATATGTCACGCCAACAAGCGCCAAGTCCGACCCGCCATCTTGCGAAGCGGCCAGCGGCACGGGTAAGCAGGCGCCATGATCCATCCTCGCTCCCCCCGGCCTGCCCACCTGGCTGTTGTGCTGCTCTGCGCGGCGGCTCCGTTGCTCGCCGGGTGCAGCGATTTGTCGCGCACCTTCGGGTTCGCCCGCACCAGCCCCGACGAGTTCGCGGTGACCACCCAGCCGCCGCTCACCATGCCGCCGGACTACGCGATTCGTCCGCCGGAGGTCGGCGCACCGCGTCCGCAGGCGATGCCTGCGAGCCAGGCGGCGGAGCAGGCGCTGATTCCGCAGTCGGCACTTGCCGGCCCTGCGACAGGCGGCAGCAGCCCCGGCCAGTCGGCGTTGGTGCAAAGTGCCACGACGGCGGCCGGCACCGCCACGGCCGGACCGCAGATTGGTCGCCCGACCAACACAGAGGACCAGAGCTTCGCCCGCCAGCTGTTGTTCGGCGGCCCGACGAGCGGTGCCGGCTCGCTGGTGAACGCCCCGGCGGAAGCGAAGCGGCTGCGCGAAAATGCGGCCCTCGGCCAGTCCCCGGCGACGGGGGAGACCCCGGTGATCGCGCCGGAATCGCGCGGCTGGCTGCAACGCCTGTTCTGATCGGCGCCGTGACGCCGCGGACTGCGTCACGGGCAGGACGCTGATGTCCCGGCAATCCGGGAACGACTGTCCGAGCCTCTAGTGTCCCGACTCGGAAATAACGTCATCATGCGTCGGGACACTAGCTCTTTGTTTTCAGTGGCCTGCTGGCCCCTGAAATGGGAAGGCATTTCAGGGGCAGGACACTAGCGGGCCTTCACCTTCTCGCCCGGGAACGTGCCCCAGAAGGCAGCCCGCGGCAGCCAGCCGCGGAACGAGGCCACCACCACGTGGCACCAGGCGGCGCCGGAGTTGCAGCCCAGGATGCGCAGGACCACTCCCGGCTCCAGGATCGCCACCGGGCGCGCGGTGGGCGAGGCGGTGCGGCGCAGGGTGTGGCGCCGGCCGGTCACGATGCCGTCGCGGCGTCCGGTCAGGGTGGCTTCGTGCATCCAGCCATGCGCACCGTCCGGTGTCAGCACCTCGCGCCAGACCGAGAACTCGCGTTCGATCTCCACCGGCAGGCCCCGGCGGCGGTACACCCAGCGGATCGGGTAGCGGAACCCGGGGCCGGCGCGCAGGTCGACCTCGTTCGACCGCAGGGCGGCGAAGCGGGGCAGCGGCAGGCCGGTGACCGAGCCGACATCGGCGCGCGCGGCTGGGGGCGGCGGCGGGGCGGCGGGCGCCGGCGGATGGGGCGCCGCGACACCGTGCCGGGCCGCGGCGTGCGGCGGCGCGCGCACCACCGGCGGCCGGAGGGCGCCACCCTGGTGCACCGGGGTCCGCGGCGCTTTCTGCACCGCCAGCGGCGGCGGCGGGGGCGGCGGCGCCCGGCCGGGCAGCGGCAGCCGCAATTCGCCTTCCGCCGGCGCCGCACGCGCGGCCGGGCCAGCCACGAGCAGCAACGCCGCGGCGACGATCAGGGCACACGGGACAGTCCGATGGCGGCGGGGCATCATGGCGCCTTCCTCCCGCAGGGCAGCGAATCGCGTCAAGCGGTCAGAGGCCAACGATCTGCCCGGGTCCCACCGCGACCAGGAAGCTCGCGACACCCGCGACCTCCACCCCCGGACAGAGCGGGGCCGCGTGCAGGGCTTCCGCGCGCAGCCCGGCCTCGCAGGCGATCAGCCGCACCCCGAGCTCGCGGGCGGCCTCGCGCAATTCGTCGAGACCCGCGACACCGGCGGCGCGCACCCGCTCCTCCCGCGCCGCGTCGTCGAGCCCGGCGAGGTCGGCGAGCAGCGCCCGACAGCCGGCGTTGGTGGCGAACAGCACGACGGTCCGCCCCAGTGCCGCCGCCCCGGTGGCGAGCACGAAGGCCGCGTGGGCTTTTCCGTGCGTCCCGGAGGCAAGCAGGATGCCGAGCGGCTGGCCCGGGCCGGATCGCCCGGAACCGGGCGCCACAGGATCAGACGCCACAGGATCAGACCCCACAGGCAGGCGCCGGCGTTTCCTGCCGGTGGGCCGACAGGTCGGTGATGCTGGGGTGGGTGCCGCACAGGGCGCAGGCGGGATCGGGGCGCAGGCGGATGGTGCGGAAGCTGGTGGCCAGCGCGTCCCAGACCAGCAGCCGGCCGGACAGGCTCTCGCCGATGCCCAGGATCTCCTTGATCGTTTCCGTCGCCTGCAGGGTGCCCATCACCCCGGTGACGGCGCCGAGCACCCCGGCCTCGGAGCAGCTCGGCACCGCGCCGGGCGGCGGCGGAGCGGGAAACAGGCAGCGGTAGCAGGGGCCGCCCTGGTGCGGCTTGAACACCGAAAGCTGGCCCTCGAAGCGCAGCACCGCGGCCGAGACCAGGGTGCGACGGCCGAGCGCGCAGGCATCCGCCAGCAGGAACCGGGTGGCGAAATTGTCGGTTCCGTCGCAGACGATATCGTATCGCGCGACGAGGTCGGCGACGTTGTCGGGGCCGAGCCGCAGCGGGTGCGCCTCGATCGTCGTGCCCGGGTTGATCGCGCGCGCCGCGGCGGCGGCCGAGACCACCTTGGGCATGCCGATCCCGGCGGTGGTGTGCGCGATCTGGCGTTGCAGGTTGGAGAGGTCGACGGTGTCGTCGTCGACGATCCCGATCGTGCCGATCCCGGCGGCGGCGAGATAGAGGATCAGCGGGCTGCCGAGCCCGCCGGCGCCCACCACCAGCACCTTCGCCTGCCGCAGCCGCGCCTGGCCGGTCCCGCCCACGTCGCGCAGCAGGATGTGGCGGGAGTAGCGGCGGATGTCGTCTTCGGTGAAATCGAGATCCATGGTCCGCAACATAGGCGGCGCCGGCGGCGGCCGGAAGGGCGGCGGCCGGACGGATCCCGGTGAAAAAAGGAAGGGCGGCGCCCGGGAAGGCGCCGCCCTAGTCTGGGGAGGAAACGTCAACACCCGGTCCCGGGCTGGGGACCTGGAAGCCGGGCTGCATCGGATATGGGGGCAATCGGCGGGGCCGCAAGCGGGGATAGGCCCGCCGCGCACCGCGCAACGAGCTTTTTTGTCGCCTCTTGTTCGCCTCCCCACGGGGGGAAGGGTCGGCACGCACAGCGCGACGGCTGAGGGATGCGCGAGGCTGGCGCGAATCGGGCCCGCGCGCAAGCGCCTGCCGCCCCGGCCGCGGAGCGCCAGACCCCGCCATGACCCCGATGCGGGAACATCCGGACCGGCCCCTGCGGACCAGGGCGAGCGGGCGAACCGCCCGGCCCGATGCGCCGGTCCGGTCGCGTCCCCGCCGGGGGCGAACGATTGCGCCTTGCCCGCCGCCTCAGCCGGGAGGCAGACTGAGGAACTCTTCCAACCCTGTGTGAGGCGGCATGAGCGACAGCGGATCAGTGAAAATCCTTGGCATTTCGGGCAGCCTGCGGGCCGGCTCGCTGAACTCGGCGGCGCTGCGCGCCGCGGTCGGGCTGGCGCCGGCGGGCATGAGCATCGAACTCTGCGACATCGGCGACCTGCCCCTTTACAACGAAGACGAGCGCGCCAAGGGCTTCCCCGCGCCGGTGGAACGGCTGCGCGCGCAGATCAAGGCCGCCGACGGGCTGCTGATCGCCACGCCGGAATATAATTATTCGATCCCCGGCGTGCTGAAGAACGCGATCGACTGGGCCTCCCGCCCGCCGGAGCAGCCGTTCGACGGCAAGCCGGTCGCCATCATGGGGGCGAGCCCGGGCGCGCTCGGCACCGGGCGGGCGCAGTACCACCTGCGCCAGTGCTTCGTGTTCCTGAACGGGCATGTTCTCAACAAGCCCGAGGTGATGATCGGCGGGGCCGGGGCCAAGTTCAATTCGTCCGGCGCCCTGACCGACCAGACGACGCGGGACTTCCTGGCCGCGATGCTGGTCGCGTTCAAGGCCTGGACGGAGCGGATGCGCGGCTGAGCCGCCGCCGGAGCGCGTTCGGCCAGACCGGACGCGCTCCGGCCCTGATCTTCTCCAGACGCCCTGATCTTCTCCATACGCATTGCCGGATCGCGGCGCCGCGGACTAAGCTTCCCGCACGATCCTCGCAGGGTGGCATCCGGCATGCGCTATCTGCCTCTGGCGTTCACGCTCGGCCCCGAGCTCCGGCAGGCGATCCGCTCCGCTGCGCAGGACCCGCGCCGGCGCGCAAGCTGCGCCTATTGCGGCGGCGCGGTCACGATCGTCCCGGACGTGCCGGACCAGCGGGTGCGCTGCCCGCGCTGCTGGCACTGGCAACGCATCTGCGTGGCCGAGGAAACGCCCTGGCGGCTGTCCAGCACCGCCGCCGCGGCGCTGCGGCAAACCCGGCGCTGGCTGCGGGGATAACCGGGCACGCGGCGCGCCCGGCCGCGCCGCCCAGGGAGCACCGGACCTTCACCGGACCGCGCCTTGACCCCCCCCGCCTCCTCGGCAGTAGAATGGGGTGAACCCGCCCGGCCTCCGGCCGCAAGGCCACGGCTGCCCGCTGCCGTGCGCAATCCAGGAGCAAACATGCCAAGCTTGAATTACGCTGCGCCCACGTCGGTCCAGGAGGCCGTCACCCTGCTTGCCGGGGCCTCCGGCCTCGCCAAGCTGCTGTCCGGCGGCACCGACCTGTTGGTCCAGATGCGCTCCGGCCGGCTGAAGCCGGAACTGATCGTCGATCTCAAGCACATTCCCGGCATGACCGGCATCCAGGAAGAAGGCGGCGGCTTCGTCATCGGCGCCGCCACCTCGGGCGCCGTGCTGGAAGCGCACGCCGCGCTGAAGGCCGCCTGGCCGGGCGTGGTGGAGGCGATGGACCTGATCGGGTCCGAGCAGATCCAGGGCCGCGCCACCCTCGCCGGCAATCTGTGCAACGGCTCCCCCGCCGCCGACAGCGTGCCGGCGATGATCGCCGCCGGCGCCGTCGCGGTGATCGTCGGGCCGAAGGGCGAGCGCACCGCGCCGGTGGAAACCATCGTCGTCAGCCCGGGCAAGACCTCGCTCGCGCGTGACGAGTTCATCCGCGCGATCCGCCTGCCGGCGCGCCCGGCGCATTCGGGCGATGCCTATCTGCGCTTCATCCCGCGCACCGAGATGGACATCGCGGTGGTCGGCTGCGGGGTGAACGTGACGCTCGACGCGAAGGGCGTGTGCACCGCCGCGCGCGTCTCGCTCGGCGCGGTGGCGCCGACGCCGCTGCTGGTGGCCGACGCCGCCGCCGCCCTGGTCGGCCACACCCTGGACGACGCCACCCTGGCGAAGCTGGACGCGGCGGCCCAGGCCGCCTGCAAGCCGATCAGCGACAAGCGCGGCACGATCGAATACCGCACCAAGGTGGCCGGCGTGCTCGCGCGCCGCACGGCCGCGATCGCATTCCAACGCGCCGCCGGCACCGCCGCAGCGAAGGGACACTGAACCGAGATGAGCAAGCACCACGTCACCACCACGATCAACGGCGAAGCGACCGAGTTCCTGTGTGAAACCCAGGAGACCCTGCTCGATGTGCTGCGCAACACGCTGAACCTGACCGGCAGCAAGGAAGGCTGCGCCTCGGGCGACTGCGGCGCCTGCTCGGTGATCGCCGACGGCACCCTGGTCTGCTCCTGCCTGATGCTGGGGGTGGAAGCCGAGGGCAAGACCATCACCACGGTGGAAGGCATCGCCGACGGCGAGACCCTGCACCCGGTGCAGCGGCAGTTCCTGGAGCACGCGGCGCTGCAGTGCGGCTTCTGCACGCCGGGCTTCATCGTCGCGACCAAGGCGCTGCTCGATGCGAACCCGAACCCGACCGAGGAGGAAGCCCGCTACTGGCTTGCCGGCAACCTGTGCCGCTGCACCGGTTACGATAAGATCATCCGCGCCGTAATGGATGCCGCCGCCGAGATGCGCGGCGAAGCGAGGGCTGCATGAACTATATCGTTTCCAAACCAGAACTGAAAGTCGTCGGCACCCGCCCGGTCCGTCCGGACGGGGCGGACAAGGTCACCGGCCGCGCCACGTTCGGCGCCGACATGACCCTGGCCGGCATGATCTGGGGCAAGGTCAAGCGCAGCCCGCACGCGCATGCGCGGATCATTTCGATCGACGCGTCCAAGGCGCTGGCGCTGCCGGGGGTGCGGGCGGTCGTCACCGCCGCCGATTTCCCCGAGATCCCCAACGAGGAAGCCTTCGTCGGCGAAGGCCCGATGAACTTCCGCGACCTGCAGCGCAACTGCATGGCGCGCGACAAGGCACTGTACGAAGGCCACGCGGTGGCCGCGGTCGCCGCGGCCACCCAGGCCGTGGCCGACGCCGCGCTCGACCTGATCGACGTGCAGTACGAGGTCCTGCCGCACGTGATCGACGTGGAAGCGGCGATGGCGCCGGACGCGCCGGTCCTGCACGAGGATATGTTCACCTCCGGGATCGATCCGAAGCCGACCAAGCCCTCCAACATCGCCAAGCGGGTGGCCTTCGCCAGGGGCGACGCCGAGGCCGCGTTCCGCGACGCCGAGGTGATCGTGGAAGGCCGCTACACCACCCAGCCGGTGCACCAGGCCTATATCGAGCCGCACGCCTGCCTGGCGCAGGTCGCCTCCGACGGCCAGGCGCAGATCTACAGCTCGACCCAGGGCCAGTTCATGGTGCGCGCCTACTGCGCCAAGGTGCTGGGCTGGGAGATCGCCAATATCCGCTCCTGGCCGATGGAGATCGGCGGCGGGTTCGGCGGCAAGACCGTGGTCTATCTGGAGCCGCTGGCCCTGCTGCTGTCCCACAAGTCGGGCCGGCCGGTGAAGATGATGATGACGCGGGAAGACGTGTTCCGCGCCTCCGGCCCCACCTCGGGCGCCGTCATCGAGATCAAGATCGGCGCCAAGCGCGACGGGGCGATCGTCGCCGCGCGCGAAGTGCTGAAATACCAGGCCGGCGCCTTCGCCGGCTCGCCGATCGGGCCGGGCTGCATGTGCGGCTTCGCGCTCTATGACCTGCCGAACGTGGACGTGGTCGGCTACGACGTGGTGTCCAACCGCCCGAAGGTCGCGGCCTACCGCGCCCCGGGGGCGCCGATCACCTCGTTCGCGGTGGAAAGCGCGATGGACGATCTCGCCATCAAGCTGGAGATCGATCCGCTCGCGCTGCGCGAGATGAACGGGGCGCGTGACGGGTCGAAGACCCATTACGGCGTCACCCATCGCGACATCGGCTTCCTGCCCGTGCTGGAAGCGGCACGGAACCATCCGCACTACAAGACGCCGCTGCAGCCGGGCCAGGGGCGCGGCGTCGCCTGCGGCTTCTGGTTCAACATCGGCGGTGAATCCTCGGGCGCGGTGCACGTGAACGAGGATGGGTCGGTCAGCGTGGTCTCCGGCAATCCCGACATCGGCGGCTCGCGCGCCTCGATGGCGATGATGGCGGCCGAAGTGCTCGGCCTGCCGGTCGAGCACGTGCGCCCGATCGTGGGCGATACCGGCTCGATCGGCTTCTCCTTCCTCACCGGCGGCTCGCGGGTGACGTTCGCCACCGGCATGGCGGTGACCCAGGCGGCCGAACGGGTGGTCGACCAGCTGAAAAGCCGCGCCGCGCAGATCTGGGAGATCCCGGTCGAGGCGGTGGAGTGGAAGGACGGCAAGGCCTATCCCGCCGGGCTCAACGCCGGCGAGTTCGAGCCGCTGTCCCTGGCCGAGATCGCGCTCAAGGCCGGGCGCACCGGCGGGCCGATCAGCGCCGAAGTCTCGCTCAACGCGCAGGGCGCCGGGCCCGGGTTCGGCTGCCACATCTGCGACGTGGAGGTGGACCGGGAAACCGGCCACGTGAAGATCCTGCGCTACACCGCGATCCAGGACGTCGGCAAGGCGATCCATCCGGCCTATGTCGAGGGCCAGATCCAGGGCGGCGCGGCGCAGGGCATCGGCTGGGCGCTGAACGAGGAATACATCTACGACGCCAAGGGCAAGATGGAGAACGCGGGCTTCCTCGACTACCGCGTGCCCGTCGCCTCCGACCTGCCGCTGATCGAGGCGGTGATGGTCGAAGTGCCCAATCCGCGCCATCCGTTCGGCGTGCGCGGGGTGGGCGAGGTGCCGATCGTCCCGCCGATGGCCGCGGTGGGGAATGCCATCCGGTCCGCGACCGGGCTGCGCATGCACGACCTGCCGATGTCGCCGCCGAAGGTCCGCGCGGCCCTCGACGCAGCGGCGGGGACGAAAGCCGGCTGATGGCGAAGGTCGTCTTCTCGGGCTCGGAAGCCAGCCGGCTCGCCGGCGGGCGCACCGAGCTCGAGGTGACGGCCACCACCTTCCGCCAACTGGTGCGCGAACTGGACGCGCGCTTCCCCGGCCTCGGCCAGCGGGTGGAAGAAGGGATGGCGGTGGCGATCGACGGGGTGATCTACCAGGACGCCTACAGCGCACCGCTGGCCGAGGGGGCGGAGATCGTTCTGATCCCGAAGATCGGCGGGGGCTGACCCAGGCCGGTCACGGCTCGCCGAAGGTGGCGATGCGGTCGATGCGACAGACGAACAGGATCCGCTCTTCCTCGATCGCGGGGTCGCGCAGCCCGTAGGGCGGCGGGTTGCCGGTGTATTTGGTCCAGAGCCGGTCCACCTGCGCGGTCACCGCCTCCCCGCCCGGGTCGCGCTCGCGCTTTTCCTGCTCCACCGTGCATTTGATCTGCACCCAGTGGTACGGGTTGTCCGGGTTCACCAGCAGCACCGTCAGCCGCGGGTTGGCGCGGATCCAGGCGGTTTTCGGGCGGTGCGCGGCGGTGTTGATCAGCACCTTGCCGTCGGCATGATCGAACCACATCGGGGTCAGGCTGGGCCGGCCGTCCGGACCGGTCAGGCCGAGGGTCACGGTGATCGGCCGGTCGAGCAGCGCGCGATAGACCGGGTCGAGATCCTCGAGCGAGGCAATCTTGCGCCGCGTGCCGACGGCAAACTGGCCGTCCTGGCGCCCATGGGCGACGCTGCGGAAATTGGCGACGATGAAGCCGTCCGTCATGGGGTTCCTCCGCTGGTTCGGCCGGCGCGCCCGTCGCGGCGCCGGCGCGTGGCCGGTTCCTCGGCCGAGCGGGGCCGGGAGCCGTTGCCACCCAGGATGCCATGGGCCGGCGCCGCTGTCGCCAGCCACGCGGGGAGGCGCGCGGACGCCTCGATCAGCCGGCGACAACGGCGACCCTCCGGGGCTCCCCCAGAGCCCCGCATCCGGAACCTGTTGACGAGTACCACGTGATCCGCGTATAGGCTAAGGCATCTCGCTGGCATTTACCTTTGCTGAAGCAGCGACCGTGCATGTGGGACCTCTCCGCCTGGACAGGACCCCATGGCCTGGACGCTCTCCGGCACTCCGGAAATCACGCCGGACGACCTGATGCATGCCTGTCTCTCGGATGGATGCCGGGAGATCGAACTCCTCGGCACCGTCCGGATCGCCGGCCGGACCGCGCGGATCAGCGCCCTGCACGTGCAGGGCGCGGGACCGGGCAGCCTGGGGATCGCAGGTCTTCGCAGCCTCGCCGGATGGGCGATGGAGGTGTTGGATGTCGACGAACTCCGCATTGAAGGGGCGGCTCGAACGTCTGGGGCCGGTCCGGGACGCCAACCCGCCCCGCTCGTTTTCCGGCGCACGGGTCACCGTGCTGCTGCGCCTGACCGGACCCTTCGATAAGCGCCTGTCGGTGGTCGAACGCCTGCGCGCGGCCGGGCTCAGCCTGCAGGCCGCGCATGCCGCCATCACCCGGCTCGCCGACACGGGGCTCGCTGTCTGCGCCATCGCGGACGGCGCGGATATTCCCGCGCTGGCGCACGACCTCGCGGCGCTCGGCGTGCAGGCCTACCGCGCACGTGCCGGCGACCCGAACGCCGTGGCCGAGGTGCGCACCCGCCACGGCCTGTCGCAGCGCGAGTTCGCCACCCTGCTCGGGATCGATCTCGACACCCTGCGCAACTGGGAACAGGGCCGCAACCGCCCCGACCTCGCCGCGCTGACCCTCGTGCGCGCCTACGACGCGGCGCCGGACGTGATCACCGCCGCGAGCCTGGAACCCGCCGGGTAGCGCCCTACTCGATCACGATCCGCGGTCCCGCCGTCCCTGCCCCGCCGGACAGCTTCCCCCGCACCGCCTGCGCCAGGGCGGCGAACGCCTGCCCCGCCGGACTGTCCGGCGCCGAGGCCGCGACCGGCGTGCCGGCGTCCGAGCCGGTGCGGATATCCAGCAACAGCGGGATCTCCCCCAGGAACGCCGTGCCCAGCCGCGCCGCTTCCGCCCGCGCCCCGCCGTGGCCGAAAATCTCCGCCCGGTGGCCGCAGTTCGGGCAGCAGAAATAGCTCATGTTCTCGACGATCCCGAGCACCGGCACCCGCACCCGCTCGAACATCCGCACCCCGCGGCGGGCGTCGATCAGCGCGATGTCCTGCGGGGTGGAGACGATCACCGCCCCGGCCAGGGTCACCCGCTGCGCCATGGTGAGCTGCGCGTCCCCGGTGCCGGGCGGCATGTCGACCACCAGCACATCGAGCGCGCCCCACGACACCTGGCCCATCATCTGCTCCAGCGCGCCCATCACCATCGGGCCGCGCCAGATCATCGGCGTCTCTTCCTCGACCAGGAAGCCGATGGACATGCACTTGAGGCCCCAGGCTTCCAGCGGGATCATCTTCTCGCCCCGCACCTCCGGCTTGCGCGCGAGGCCGAGCAGGCGCGGCAGCGAGGGACCGTAGATGTCGGCGTCCAGCAGCCCGACCTTGAGGCCCTGGCGCGCCAGGGCGACGGCCAGGTTCACCGCCACGGTGGACTTGCCGACACCGCCCTTGCCGGAGGCCACGGCGACGATCGCCTTCACCTCGGGCAGCAGCAGCGCCGCCGGCTGGCCGCCCCCGCCCGGCGCCGCGCCGCGCCCGGGCCCGGGCGCGGGCGCGGCAGCGGGGGCCGGCGCCTTGTGCGCGGTCAGCACCGCCGTGGCGTTGGTCACGCCGGGGTGCGCCGCCAGCACGCGCTCCACCTCCCGGCGAACCGGTTCCATCGCGGCGGCATGGGCACGATCGGTCAGCAAGGTCGCCTGCACCAGGCCACCACGGACCTCGATCCCCTCGACCAGGCCGGCGGCGACAATGTCGCGCCCGGCCGGATCCTTGATGCCGCGCAACGCCTGACGAAGAACGTCGGGCGAAACCGCCTGCGGCGTGCCGGTGCTCATGCGACTGCATTCCTTCCTGTTCGACGACGATACCGGCCCTGGGGCGGTGCCGGCGGGATGGTTCCGAAGCAAGGCCAGGGGGCGCTGCCCCCTGGACCCCCGCCAAGGGCTGAGCCCTTGGAACCCGTTCGTTGGTTCCGTGCCGGTGGGGGGTGGCGTGCCGGCCGGGGCGGGGCCGGGGGCGGGTGACAGGGCGCGCGGATGCGCGCCCTGTCACCCGCCCACCGGCCCCGCCCCACCGGCACGGAACCCCCCGAGGGGTCCAGGGGACTAGTCCCCTGGCGGGGGTCCAGGGGGCAGCGCCCCCTGGCCTTGCTTAACCCATTCAACGGCCGGCCGGCGCCACGGTCGGGGCTTGGCGCAGGAAGCGCAGGATTGGGCTGTCGGGCGACAGCACCAGCCGGTTGCGCGACGTCCCCAGGCCCTGACTGTAGGCTTCCAGGGTCCGCCAGGTGCCGTAGAAGCGCGGATCCTTATCGACCGCCTTGGCATAGATGGCGATCGACTGCGCCTCCCCCTCGCCGCGCAGCGCGGCGGCTTGCGCTTCCGCGTTGGCGAGCAGCACGGTGCGGGAGCGATCGGCGCCGGCGGTGATCTTCTGGGCCGCCTCGGCGCCCTGGGCGCGCAGTTGCGCCGCCACCCGCTCACGCTCGGCCCGCATCCGCTTCAGCACGGCGTCGGTATTCTGGGTCGGCAGGTTGGTTCGGCTGAGCCGCACATCGACCACCTGCACCCCGAACGGCTTCATCGCCTCCTGCACCTGGACCAGCACCTTGGCCAGCAGATCGGTCCGCGACGAGGTCAGCACCGAGACCAGGCTGACCGAGGCCAGCACGTTGCGCATCGAGGCCGAGACCACCGCATCCAGCCGTTGCAGGATGGCCTGCGGGAACGGCCCCACGGTCTGGTAGTAGGCCAGCGGATTGACGATCCGGTATTCCGCGAAGCCGTCGACGATCAGCCGCTTCTGGTCGCCCAGGATGGTTTCCTCGGCCGGGAACACGTCCATCTGCAGCCGGTTGTCGAACAGGATCACGGTCTGCACGAACGGTGTCTTGAAGTGCAGGCCGGGCTTGCTCACCACCCGGACCGGCTTGCCGAACTGGGTGATCAGCGCGTCCTGCGTCTGGCGCACGGTATAGATGCTGCCGAACAGCGCGATCAGCACGATCGCGCCGAGCGCCGCGGCGGCGATGCCAAGCCGGTTCATTGCGTCTGCCCCGTGGTTTGCGCCGGCGCTGCCGCCGCGGATGAGGCTGGCGGCGGCGACGATCCGGCCGACGCCGCCGGCGACGGCCCTTCAAGCGGCAGCATCGGCAGCACGCCTTTCACCCCGCCGCCCACCACCGTGGTGGTGGCGCCGGACAGGACCTTCTGCATGGTCTCGATGTAGATCCGCTCGAGCGTCGCCTCCGGCGCCGCGCGATAGGCGGCATCCACGCTGTCGAACCGGTTGGCCTCGCCGGTGGCATGCGCGACCAGCGCCGATTTCTCGGCCTCCGCGGTTTGCACGATCTGCGCCACCTTGCCGCGGGCCCGCGGGACGATATTGTTCCGATACGATTCCGCCTGGTTCACCGCCCGGCGGGCATCTTCGCGCGCCGCCTGCACGTCGCGGAATGCGGGGATCACCTCATCGGGCGGATCGACGCGCTGGAGCTGCACCTCGGTCACCTCGATCCCGGCGTTGTAGGTGTTCAGCAGCGCCTGCGCCCCTTTCAGCACCGACTGCTCGATTCCGGCCCGCCCGGACGTGAGCACGGGGTCGAGCGCCATGGTGCCGATCACCTCGCGCAGGCTGCTTTCAGTGACCTGCTTGACCATCCGCATCGGGTCGCGGACGCTGAACAGGTAGTCCTGCGGGTTGCGGATGCGCCAGAACACGGTGGCGTTCACCGCGACGATGTTCTCGTCCCCGGTCAGCAGATGGCTCTCGTCCGGCACCTGGAGCGGGCCACCGCCGGCGCCGCTATGCGCGCGAAAGCCGACGTCGGTACGATTGACCCGCGTGACCGGCGGCAGCAGCACCGATTCGATCGGCCAGGGCAGATGGTAATTCAGGCCCGGCGGGGTGGTGCCGGTGAACGCGCCGAAGCGCATCACCACACCGAGCTGATCCGGCTGCACGACGTAGAAGCCGCTCGCGAGCCACAGCGCGACCACGCCGACCGCCGCCAGGCCCAGCATCCGGGGGCTGTTCCAGCCCCCCGACGGACCGCGTCCGCGCCCGCGCAGCCAGGCCTGCAGCCGGGCGATCAGCGCATCGAAATCGGGCGGCAGGTTGGGACCGCGCCGGCCACCACCGCCGCCGCCGCCGCTGCCGCCACCCCAGCCGCTGCTGCCGCCACCCCAGCCGCCGAAGCCGCCGCGCCCGCCACCGCCGGAGCCGCCGCCTGGGCCGCCGCCTGGGCCGCTCCCTGAGCCGCCGCGCCGCCCATCGCCTTGCGATCCGCTGCCGCCGGGCTTGCCCCAAGGACTTCCGCCCGGTGGAGGCCCGCCTTCATTCGATGTCATGGGCATCCTTCCCGATCACCGCCAGGGGGGACAGCCGCCCCGCACCACCTGCCGTGCCTGCATGCCTTCAACGCCGTTTGCCGGCCGGGATCAAGGGTCACGGGCCGGTCGGACCGGCCCAGACTGCCGCCGGGTCTCGCCCGAGACATGATATGGTGTCGGCTGGGCCGTGGACCGGGGGGGATCGCGGCGCCCATTCCCGGGACATAAGCGCGCCATGCCGATCTTCCCCTGCCGCCCGGCCCGTGCCCTGGTTGCCGTCCTGGTTGCGCTGCTCGCCGGCACCGGCGCACCCGGGCTGCGCGCGGCCCCCTCGCCCGCCGGGCCGGCGCCCGCGGCCCCTGCGCCGGCCCCTGCGCCGGCACCGGCACCGCCCGCGGCGGCACCGCCCGGCTTCGCCACGCTCGCCGCCCGGCTGCTGCCGGCGGTCGTGAACATCGACGCCTCCACCGCGCCGCCGCCCGCGCCCCCCGGCCGCGGGACCGAGGGGCGGCGGTTCGAGAAGCATTTCCGCGATTTCATGCGCGGCCACGCCCCTGCCGCGCCGGCGCCGCAGGGAAGGCAGAGCCTCGGCTCCGGCTTCATCGTCGACCCGTCCGGGCTCATCGTCACCAACAACCACGTCATCGCCGGCGCGCGGCGCATCGCCGTCACGTTGCAGGACGGCACGACGCTGCCGGCGCGGATCGTCGGGCGCGACCGGGTGGGCGATCTCGCGCTGCTCGCGGTCGATGCGGGGCATCCGCTGCCGGTGGTGCAGTGGGGCCGGTCCGACAGCGCGCGGGTCGGCGACTGGGTGCTGGCGATCGGCAACCCGTTCGGCCTCGGCGGCACGGTGACCGCGGGGATCGTCTCGGCGCGCGGACGGAACATCCACGACGGCCCGTACGACGATTTCATCCAGACCGACGCGCCGATCAACCGCGGCAATTCGGGCGGGCCGCTGTTCGACCTCGCCGGCCGGGTGATCGGCGTCACCACCGCGATCTACTCGCCCACCGGCGGCTCGGTCGGGATCGGCTTCGCCATCCCCGCCGACATCGCGCGCACGGATATCGCGCAGTTGCGCCGCTACGGGCATCCGCGGCGCGGGTGGCTCGGCCTGCGGGTGGAACCGGTGACGGATGCGATCGCCCGCGGTCTCGCCCTGCCGGGCGCGGGCGGCGCGCTGGTCGCCTCGGTCGCGGCGGGCGGGCCGGCGGCGACGGCCGGGGTGCGGGCGGGCGACGTGATCCTGCGCTTCGCCGGGGCCCCGCTGCGCGCCCGCGCCCTGCCCCGGCTTGTGGCCGAGGCGCCGCCCGGCACCGAAATCGCCCTGCAGATCTGGCGCGACGGGACGCCGCTCACCCTGCACGCGCGGCTCGCCCGACCGCCCGAGGCGCCGTCCCCGCCCGCCCCGCCGGCCGCACCTGCCGCACCGGTGGAGCCGACGACCGGGCGCTGACCCGGCGGGCCGCCAGCCGTCCGGGCGCGGCGACTTCTCGCGCAGGCTTGACAATCCCGCTTGCTGCACCCCTGCCGTAAGAGGTTACAGTAGTGTAGGTGACGCTCCCGGCATGACATGTCCGGGGGCGCGCGCCGCCTGTCCCCGCCCCCCTTGCCCAGGCCGCCATGCGCGCCATCGCTGCCGTTCCCCCACATCGGGTCCTGCTGGCCCTGGCGTTTCTGGCGCCGGCGCTGCTGGTCGCGGCCGCGGCGCGCTCGCGCTGGACCGAGAGCGGCGCGCTGCGCCACGCGCACGCCGTCGCGGAACTGGCGCGGGCGCAGGAGGAGCTGACGGCGCTGGTCCGGCTGGACCGGCTGGTGCTGGACGAAGCGCGCGCGCGCCTCGGGACGGCGCCGGAGGCGATCGCGCGGGCCGCCCCGTCCCTGCCCTGGCTGTCGCCCGCCGCCCTGCCGCCGGTGGCGCGCCAGGCCGGCGGGATCGTGGCGCTGTTCGTCGCCGACGCCGCCGGGACCCTGCGGCCGGCGGCGCCGGAAAAGACCCGGCACGGACCGGCGGCCAGCGTGCTGGGCACCGGGTTCTTCCGCCGGCTGCAAAACGGCGCGGCGGTGGCGATCGGCGGCGCCTGCCCGGTGGCGGCGGCCGACAGCCTGGCCGCGCCGGGCGGCGGGTTCGTTCTGGCCGAGCCGCTCGATGCCGTCGCCTCGGCGGCACAGCGCGCCCGGGCCGCCCCCGCCGCGTTCGCCGGCGTGATCGGGGCCTGCATCGCCCCACGGGCGCTGGCACGCGTCTGGCGCGCACGGCTCGGCCCGGCCGACACGCTGCTGCTGGAAGACGCCGCCGGGCGGACCCTGATGCGGGTTCCGGACCGCGCACCGCCCTCGGCCCCCGGCGCGCTCGCCGCGACCGACGCCGCCGTTGCGCGCACCCCGCTCCGGGTCGTGTTCGTCCCCGCACCGGCGGCCTGGTGGCAGGCGTGGTATCCGGCCATGACGGGCTTCGCCCTGCTCGCGCTGGCGCTGGCGCTGGCACTGGCCGCCGCGGCGCGCGCGACCGGCCTGCGGCAGCTGCGGGCCGTGCAGGCGCTGGCCGCGGCCGAGCGGATTGGCGACATGCTGCGGCTGAGCACCGAGCGGTACCGCCAGCTGTACCTCGCCGCGCCGGCCGCGCTGCAGGCGCTCGACCCATCCTGGCGGATCGTCGCGGTGAACGACCGCTGGCTGGCGCTGCTCGGCTACCGGCGGGAGGACGTGCTGGGGCGCCGGTTCGAGAGCTTCCTCGCCCCCCAGGCGCGGTCGGCCGCCGAACAGGACTGGGCCCGGCTGCTGGCCGGCGACCCGCCTGCGCCCAAACGGCGGCGGCTGCTGCGCCAGGACGGCACGGTGCTGGAGCTGACGCTGGCCGAGCAGGCCGAGCGCAGTCCGGACGGCCGGTTGCGCCGGGCGCTCGGCCTGCTGATCGAGCCGGTCGCGCCGGTGGTTCCGGCCGAACCCGGCCGGCTTGACGCGCTGGCCCGGGTGACCGGCGGCATCGCGCATGATTTCAACAACCTGCTGATGGTCGTGATGGGCAGCCTGGAACGGCTGGTGGCGCAGGTCGATCGGCCGGACACGGTGCGCCGGCTGGCCGGCATGGCGCTGACCGCGGCCGAGCGCGGCGCCGGGCTGACCTCCCGCCTGCTCGCCGCCGCCGGCCGCCAGCCGCTGCACCCCGAGCTGGTCAACCCCAACCGCCTGCTGCGCGAGGCCGCCGAGGCGATCGCCCAGGCGGCGGGGCCGAAGGTGGAGGTGCAGTTCCTGCTCTCCCCGGTGCTCGACCCGGTGCGGATCGACCCGGCGCAGTTCACCGCCGCGCTGCTGGCGCTGGTCGCCAATGCGCGCGAGGCGATGCCGCGCGGCGGGCGGCTGAGCATCGAGACCGCCAATGTCGCCGGCCCGACCCCGCAGACCGGGCAGATCCTGGTCAGCCTGTCCGACACCGGCGCCGGGATGGATCCTTTGGTGCTGGCGCGGGCGACCGAGCCGTTCTTCACCACCCGCCCGCCGGGCCGGGCCTCCGGCCTCGGGCTCAGCATGGCGGAGGGATTTGCCCGGCAGTCGGGCGGGAAGCTGGAAATCGAGTCCGAGCCTGGGGTCGGCAGCACCATCCGGCTGCTGCTGCCGCGATCGATCGACGCGACGGCGGCGGCCGGGCCGGAAATCGAAATCGCCCCGCTGACCTTGCCCGACGAGGCCGACCCGTCGCGGGCCCGCCCGGGGGGCGCGGCGCCACGGCGGCAGGCCAAGGGGTAAGGGTCCGGGGCTGAGGGGGCGGCCCTTCTGCCCTCACGCGACGCGCGTCACCTCTCCCGCAGGGCGGGAGAGGTGACGGCGGTCCGGCTTCCCGGTCAGACCACGTGGCCGGACCCGGACTCCATCAGGTGCATGTTGTTGAGATCGACCGCCAGCGGCAGGATTTGGGCCGGAGCGGCGGGGGTGGAGGGTTCGCAGCGGGCACAGACCGGGGTGCCGTCGATGAAGAAATGGACCATGGTTTCCATCCCCATCGGCTCGACCACGTCGACCTCGGCGTCGAGCCGCCCGACCCCCGGCTTCATTTCGGATTCATGGTAGTCGAACATGTGCTCGGGCCGGATGCCGAGCAGCATGTCCCGGCCCTTGAAGGGCTTGTAGCGCTCCACCCGCTCGTCGGGCACCTGCAGCACGATGCTGGGGTTCACCCGGACGACGAGTTTCCCGCCCACCTCGTCCACCCGCACCGGGAGGAAATTCATCGCCGGGCTGCCGATGAAGCCGGCGACGAAACGGGTGGTGGGGGAGTGGTAGAGTTCCTGCGGCGTGCCGACCTGTTCGATGATGCCCTGGTTCATCACCACCACCCGGTCGGCCAGGGTCATTGCCTCCACCTGGTCGTGGGTGACGTAGACCGTGGTGGTGCGCACCGTCTGGTGCACTTTCTTGATCTCGGTGCGCATCTGCACGCGCAGCTTGGCGTCGAGATTGGACAGCGGTTCGTCGAACAGGAACACCTTGGGATTGCGCACGATGGCGCGGCCCATGGCCACCCGCTGGCGCTGCCCGCCGGACAGGGCCTTGGGCTTGCGTTCCAGCAGGGCCTGGATATCCAGGATCCGCGCCGCCTCATCCACCCGGCGCTTGATTTCTTCCTTGGCGAATTTCCGCAGCTTGAGGCCGAAGGCCATGTTGTCGAACACGCTCATGTGCGGATAGAGCGCGTAGTTCTGGAACACCATGGCAATATCACGATCGCGCGGCGGCACGTCGTTGACCACGTCGCCGCCGATCGAGATTTCCCCGTCCGAGATCTCCTCCAGCCCGGCGATCATGCGCAAGGTGGTGGATTTGCCGCAGCCCGAGGGGCCGACCAGCACGACGAATTCCTGGTCGGCGATCTCGAGGTCGATGCCTTTCACTGCTTGCACGCCGCCATCGTAGATCTTGACGACCTTGCGGCACGAGACTTCTGCCATGACGGCTCCCTTAACCCTTCGTTGCGCCGGAGGTAAGACCGGCGATGTAGTAGTCCATGAGGAAGGCGAAGATGATGACCGGAGGGATCGAGGCCAGGACGTTGGCGGCCATGATCTTGCCCCACTCGAACACGTCGCCGCGGATCAGGTCGCTGATGATGCCGACCGTCAGTACTTCCTGGCTGGAGGTGTAGAGGTAGGCCAGCGGGTAGATGAAGTTGCCCCAGCTGAGGGTGAAGGCGAAGATGGCCGCGGCGATCAGCCCCGGCATCGCGACCGGGATGAAGATCCTCCACAACATCTGGATGTAGCCCGCCCCGTCGATCAGCGCCGCCTCGTCGAGCTCCTTCGGGATGGAGCTGAAATAGCCGATCATGATCCAGGTACAGAACGGCACCGTCAGGGTCGGGTAGATCAGCACGAGGCACCAGTAGCTGTTGATCAGCCCGAGCCAGCCGACGATCTGGAACAGCGGGATGAACAGCAGCGACGCCGGCACCAGGTAGGTGAGGAAGATCCCGGTGCCGAGCAGCTTGCTGCCCCAGAACCCCATCCGCGCCAGGCTGAACGCCGCCAGCACCGAGATGACCATGGTGATGGCCACCACGCACACCGTCACGATCACGGTGTTCAGGTAGTAGCGCTGGAAGTTCGGGTAGGTGATCAGCCACCAGAAATTGGCCAGGGTCGGGTGATGGACGATCCAGGGGTTGCCTTTCTGCGCCGAGATCTCCGCCGAGGTCTTCAAGCTGGTCATCAGCTCGTACCACGGCGGCACGAGGAACATGAAGGCGAAGAACGCGAGCGCGAGGTAGCTGCCGTAGAGCGCCCAGCGGCGATCGTTGCTGCTCTTCCGCCGCCGCCGCACCGGCGGGCGGCGGGCGGCGGTCTCGGCGGTGGTGGCGCTCATGCCCCGATCTCCTGGTTACGGCGGGTGACGTTCCGCAGACCGAAGTAGGCGCAGATCGCGAGGATCGGAACCATGAACAGGCTGACCGCCGCGCCGAGCGGCACGTCGCCGGACTGGATGCCGACCTGGAAGGCGTAGGTCGCGAACACGTGTGTCATGTCGAGCGGACCGCCGTTGGTCAGGATGCGGACGATGTCGAAGTCGGCGAAGGTCACGATCAGGCTGAACATCGCGGTGATGGCGATGATGTTGCGCAGCATCGGCAGGGTGACGTAGCGCATCTTCTGCATCGTGCTCGCCCCGTCGATGGAGGCCGCCTCATACAGCTGCTCGGGCACCGATTTCAGCGCCGCCAGATACATGATGAAGAAGAACGGCGTGCCGTACCACACGTTCACCGTGATGGTGCAGAACCGGGCGATCCAGCCGACGCCGAGCCAGGGCACGGCGTTGAAGCCCAACGCTTCCAGCACCCAGTTGAACGCCGAATAGGACGGGTCGAACATCCACCACCAGGTCAGGGTGGAGAGCGCGAGCGGGATCACCCAGGTCACCAGCAGCAGGCCGCGCCAGAAGCGCTGGTAGTTGTTGCCGATGTTCTGCATCAGGTGGGCCAGGATGAAGCCCAGGATCACCTTGAAGATCACCGAGGTGACCGCGAACAGGGTGCTCTGGAAAATCACGAGCTGGAACGTGTGCCGTTCCAGCAGGAACGTGAAGTTCCCGAGCCCGACGAAATGCGTCATCCGCTTGTTCATCAGGCTGAGCCACACGGCATAGATCGTCGGGTAGACGACCAGCAGGGCGATCAGCAGAATCAGCGGCAGCGCCATGAACACGGCGATGGTGCTGCGCCGGCGGGAGAAACGCCGGAGGGTGCCGGCACGTCGCGTCCGGGTCCGGCCTGATGCCAGTTCCCGACCAGGAGCGACGGTCGAACCGTCTGCCATCTCAGTAACCTCCTCAGGCCGGCCGGCAGGCCGGCGTCGTCCGTAACGCGGAGCCGCCGCGGGATCCGTCGGGACGTTGGCGACAGACCGGACAGGTGAGGAGTAGCGGTACGGACCCTGCCGCCGCTGCGCCGAATTCGGGACGCATGGACTGCGCCGCCGCCATCTTGGCCGCTCCCCGCTCCACCGGCGTGACCCGGCAGAACCTTAACCAGTCTCCCTCCGACGTCCGGCAGGAGTAACCCGCCTTCGCCTGGAACGGTGCCTGCCCTGCCACCGACGGACGAGGACAGGCGCCGCCAGACGTCTTGCCATCCGGCCGCCAATGCGGGCGGATCGGCAGGCTAGCGAGTTCGGTGAACCCGGCGCAATGGCGGACATCATCCCCCACCGCGCCGGGTCGGGCTCAGTGCATGAAGCCCTGGATCTGGTCCTTCGCCCAGGCCAGCACCTGCTTTTCCGACTGCCCGGATTTGAGCCGCGCCAGCATGCCGGTGTGCATGGCGGACTGGTAGATCTGCACCGCCAGGTCCGGATCGGCTTCCGACGCCGTCAGGCTCGGCGTGGCGTCATGCCAGGGACGAATCGGATAATTGTAGACCGTGCCCGGCGGGGGCTCCGTCACTTCCCACACCTTGAAGTCGCGCAGCCCGGCGTAGGGCGGGATGTCGTAGCCGAACACCACATTGTCCCGCGCTTCCACCTGCGGACGCTCCATCAGATAGGTGACGAGCTCCTTGGCCGCTGCCTGGTTCTGGCTGAACTGCCAGATGCCCCAGAAGAAGGTGGCCGTCGGCACGAACCGTCCCTTCGGCCCGCGCGGCGAAGAGAAGGTCCAGCAATCCTCCGCCACTTTCGGGGCATCGCGCCGGGCCACCGCCCAGGCCGAGGGCGGGTTGCAGATCAGCGCGCTCTTGCCGGAGATCAGCGCGCGGTTGTTGGACGCGTCGTCATAGGCCTGCGCCTCGTTCGGCAACTGCTTCACCAGCTTGGAGGCATATTCCATCAGCGCCGCCATTTCGGGGCTGTCGAGCAGGATCTTGCCGCTCTTGTCCACCACATCGGCGCCGAAGGCGTGGAACATCGCCCCCACCATGTCGATGCCGTCGGTGTTGTTCGCCCCGCCGACCCCAAGGCCGAAGGTCATGTCTTCCTTCTTCGCTTCGGTGGCGAGCTTCAGGAACATGTCGTAGTCCCACGCGTCCTGCGCCTTGGTGTGCTCGGCTTTCACCGGATACACCGCCAGCGGATCGAACCCGTGCTTGCGCATCCAGCTGATGCGCGCGCAGGGCGGCTTCGTCTGCGTGCCGCTGCTGGACGGCACGGCGGTCCAGTGGCCGCCGTTCTTGCCCAGATAGTCGGCGGTCGCGTCGGGCGCGCCGTTCTGTTCGATGAGCGTCTTCATCACGTCATCCACCGGCTGAAGATACCGATGAATATTGTAAACGTCCCAATTGTAGAACGTATACACATCGTGGCCGGCGCGCGCGCGCAATTCAGCCACGCCGGTCAGCTGCAGCTTGCCGCCGTTGCCGGTGATGAAATCGGCCTCGACCGCGACGTGGCTCTTCTGGGACCAGGCCTCGACCTGCTTCTTCATGATGTCGTTGCCGCCGGGCACCCAGTGGTCCCAGAAGGCGATCTTCACTTTGCCGGCGGCGCCGGCGGTGCGGATATGCACCAGCGGCAACGCACTTGCAGCGGCGCCGAGCTTCAAGGCCTGGCGGCGCGATACCCCTCGGATGTTTGCTGTCATGGACTTGTTCTCCCTGTGCCACGGCCGGTCCTTCGGCCGCGCGATTCCGTCTCCTGTGGTGTCGTACGACGGTTGCGGACCGTCTGTTATCAACACTGGGGCCCCCGCGGTCGCCGCGGGACGGCCCGGCGAAGGCCGGTCCGCACGTGGCGGCCGGCCAGGTCGGCACAGAACGATGCGCGGCACGCCATCAACGCGGCCGGGCTCTCTGCCGATCAGCTCCCTCCGGGCGCGGCGTCCAACCCGGCCCGCCGCGCCAAAGGCGGGGGGACGGCCTGCAACCCGGCCAGGGTCGACTATGTCGGGCGGCCTGCCTCGGGTCCGAACGAAACCGGACCGTCGGAGACCTTTTCTTTTCGCAAAATGACGTTATCAGCATGCCGAGCCGGCGTGCAACCATTTCGCGCCGCCCGCCCCGCCGGCGACCATGCGCGGAGCGGCGGCCGGGGGCCGTCCCGCCCGGCGGGCACCGGATCCTGCGCGCCGCAGGCCGGTTTCCCGACAGACGACAGGACCGCCCTCGCCGTGGTCGGGCGCCCCCGCGCCGCAGTTTCCCGGCCGGCGGCGCCGCTACAGCGCCGCCGCCCCGCGCAGCACCGCCTCGGCGGCGGCGGTGAACCCGCCCGTTTCGCCATGCAGCACCAGCCCCGGCAGCAACCGGAACGGCCCGCGCCCGCCCCGCACCCCGCGCAGCAGAACGAGCTTCGCCTCCCGCCCCGGCTTCGGCCACAACGGCAGCAGGCTCGCCCCGCCGATCCCCGCCGCCGTCATCGCCGCCAGCACCTCCGGCACCCCGCCCGCGGCCAGGATCAGGGTCAGGCTGCCGCCGGAGCGCACGCGCCGGCCCAGCGCCGCGGTCCAGGCGCCGAGCAGCCCCGGCCCGGCCCGCTTCGCCGCCTCCCGCTCCGCCACCGGCGAGGCCGTGCCGCCCCCCGGATGGTAGGGCGGGTTGGCGCAGGCGTGATCGAACGGCCCGGCCGGATCGGACCCGAGCACGTCCGCGCTCAGGAACCCGAGTCCGGCGAATCCGTTCGCCGCGGCGTTGCCCGCCGCCAGCGCCGCCAGCCCCGGATCGCGCTCGAGCCCGGTCCCGCGCAGCCGCGGCACCCGCGCCGCCAGGCACAGCAGCGCCGCGCCGGCGCCGCTGCCGCCTTCCAGCACGTGCTCGCCGGGCCGCGCCGGGACGAACGCGGCCAGCAGCACCGGCTCGATCCCGCTGCGGAACCCGGTTTGCGGCTGGGCGTAGCGCACCCGCCCGTCCAGCAGGGTGCCCGGCGTGAGGGGCGGCTCAGGCCCCATACCGACCGCGCCGGCCGCTCACAGCTCGCCCGCCTCGGCCAGCACCTGCCGCGCCCGCGCCGCATCGGCATCGGCCACCGCAAGCCGGCGGGGAATCGCCCCGATGCTGCCGTCCATCACGCTGGCGTGCTGGTCGAGCAGCACCGCCTCGATGCCGGCATCCGCCAGCAGCGCCATCAGGAAGCTCAGCCGCACCGGCTCGTTGCTGGCAATCACGATCCGCATCGCACCCGGCCCCTTTCCCTGCGCGCCGGCCGGGTTCGCCGGCCCTTGCCTTGACCGCCTTTCCGGCCCGCCGATATGGTGCCCGTGACAGCCGCGGATGCAAGCCGGGAGAGCCCCTTGGGCGTGATCGCCAGCCAGCCGACCCTGGTCTCGTCGGCCGGGGCCGGCGCCGACCCTTTGCCCGACGCCCTGTCTGTCCCCCCGGGGGCCGAAGAAGACGCGCTGTCCGCGCTGCTCGCCCTGGTCCGCCCCGACCTTGAAGCCTGCAACCGCGCCATCGTCGCGCGCATGGACAGCCCGGTCAGCCTGATCCCCCGCCTGGCCGCGCATCTGGTCGCGGCCGGGGGCAAGCGGCTGCGGCCGATGCTCACCCTGGCCTGCGCCCGGTTGTGCGGCTACCCGCCGGAGGCGGGCGGGCTGCGCCACGTGAACCTCGCCGCCTGCGTCGAGTTCATCCACACCGCCACCCTGCTGCACGACGACGTGGTGGACGAAAGCCGGCTGCGCCGCGGGCTCGCCTCGGCCAACGCGGTGTTCGGCAACAAGGCCTCGGTCCTGGTCGGCGATTTCCTGTTCGCCCGCGCCTTCCAGCTGATGGTGGAAGACGGCTCGCTGCGCGTGCTGGCGATCCTGTCGCAGGCGGCGGCCACCATCGCCGAGGGCGAGGTGCTGCAGCTGGCCACCCAGAACGACCTCGCCAGCACCGAAGACCAGTATCTGGACGTGATCCGCGGCAAGACCGCCGCCCTGTTCGCCGCCGCCTGCCGGGTGGGCGCCGTGGTCGCGGGGCGTCCGGCGGCGGAAGAGACGGCGCTGGACGCGTTCGGCATGAACCTCGGCATCGCCTTCCAACTGGTGGACGACGCGCTCGACTACGCCGCCGACCAGGGCCGGCTCGGCAAGACGGTCGGCGACGATTTCCGCGAGGGCAAGATCACCCTGCCCGTGCTGCTCGCCCACGCCGCCGGGGACGCGGGCGAACGCGGCTTCTGGCAGCGCACCATCGAGGCGAGCGAGCAGACCGAGGCCGATCTCGACACCGCGCTCGACCTGATGGCGCGGCACGGCGCGATCGCCGCCACCCTGGAGCGTGCGGGCGCTTATGCCGCGGCGGCGCAGGCAGCGCTTGACGTCTTCCCCGACACCAGCCTGCGCCGCGCCCTGGCCGCGGTGTGCGACTACACGGTGCGGCGCGGGCGATGAGGGCCGCACGCGGCGACCGCCGCGGTGGCGTCATCCTGCTGTTCGGCACCCTGATCGGCGCCAATCTTGCCGCCTGGGTCTGGGCCTGGGCCGCCTTTGCGGGCCATCCGGCGCTGCTCGGCTCCGCGCTGCTCGCCTATGTGTTCGGGCTGCGCCACGCGCTGGACGCCGACCATATCGCCGCGATCGACAACGTGGTGCGCAAGCTGATGCGGCAGGGCCAGCGGCCGGTCAGCGCCGGGCTGTGGTTCTCGCTCGGCCATTCCACCATCGTCGTGCTCGCCGCCGCGGTCCTGGCGGCGGCCGCGGCGGCCGGCAGCGGGCGGCTGCCCGACGCGGCGCGATTCGGCGCCGTGGCCGGAACCCTGGTCTCGGCGCTGTTCCTGCTGGCGCTGGCGCTGATCAACCTGGTCATCCTGCGCGACCTGTGGGGCGTGTTCCGCCGGGTAGGTCAGGGCGCGGCGCTGGACCAGGGCGGGCTGGAGCGGCTGCTGGCCGGCCGCGGCCTGCTCGCGCGGCTGTTCCGGCCGCTGTTCCGGCTGGTGGACGCCGCCTGGCACATGTACCCGATCGGGGTGCTGTTCGGGCTGGGGTTCGACACCGCGACCGAGATCGGGCTGCTCGCCATTTCCGCCGGGGCGGCGATGCGGGGCATGGCGGCCTGGCAGACCATGGTGTTTCCGGCCCTGTTCACCGCCGGCATGGCGCTGGTGGACAGCGCCGACAGCGTGCTGATGGTGGGCGCCTATGACTGGGCGTTCACGGATCCGCTGCGCAAGCTTTGGTACAATTTGACCATGACCGCGGCCTCGGTGCTGGTGGCGCTGCTGATCGGCGGCATCGAGACCCTGGCGCTGATCGCCGACCGGCTGCACCTGACCGGGGCGCTGTGGGACGGGGTCAGCCGGCTGAACGAGAACCTGACCGGGTTCGGGATCGCGGTGGTGGGCGTGTTCGCGCTGTGCTGGGCGGTCTCCGCGGTGCTGTTCCGGCGCGGCATGGTGGCGCCGGCGCGGACGGGGCGCATCACGTAAACGAGTAGAAATAAATTCGGCGATACGTTGAAAGCTGCACCAGCAGCACCGATGTATGAACGACTGGATTGTCTTCATAGGTATTTTCTATTACTTGATGATAGCCTGGATGTTTATTTATGCTTGTACTTCTATCTTGAATTCGTGACCTGATTACCTGATTTCTATCAGCACAGAATCGGATATCTTGGCGGCCTGACCCATGATCGCCCCCCCTGGCGGACTGGCGCAGGGTGTCACGCGACGCAGACCCGTACGTCCCGGCCCGCTCCGCGCCCGCCTGAGCTGGCATGCGACCGGGCCAACGCTCGACCCGAACGGCGTCCGACCCCCATCGGGAACCGGCCCGGCTCGAACTATCCAAGCAAACCTCAAGGAGAACAGCCGTGGCCAAGGGTCGTCAACGCGGTCACCGGGAACCGAAGAAGCCGAAGGCGGCCAAGCCGGCCGCCGCGACGGCCTCGGCCCCCACCCGTCCGCCTCCGCCGGCGATGCCGCCGTCGCTCAAAGGAAAGCCGTCCACGACATGAACAAGAACCGGGTCATCGGCACGCTCATCGGCAACGCCAGGCTGCAGGTCGACGGCAACACCAACCTGGTCGAGGGCAAGGTCCGGAACGCGGTCGGCAGCGCCCGGGACAGCGTGCGGCGCTGAGTGTCTGCGAACGAAGGCCCGTCAGCCGCGACCTGCTCGCGGACGCTGCGCGGTCGCAACCGGTGTCGTTTCGTACCTTCGATTTCCCTGAAAGCTTTGAGCCTTGCGGGTCATCGCCACGATCCGCCCCCCGACGCGGCTCGGCAGCAGCCATCGCCGCTGCCGCATTGCGTGCGGCCTCCGTTCATAACCATCACATCATCATGAGGCATTTCCATGCGAACGTCTCTGCGGCAGACCATTCTGGCCACCGGCGCCGTCCTCGGTCTCGGCACCCTCGCCGCGACGGCGGCCACGGCCGCGCCGCCCCCGCCCGCCGCCCAGGCGATGCCCGCCGTTCCGCATCCTGCCGGCCGGACCATGGCCGAGCGTGTGGACCAGCGCATCGCCCACCTGCGTGCCGAACTGCACCTCACCGCCGCCCAGCAGCCGCAATGGCACCGCTTCACCGCGGCGATGCAAGCGAACGCCCGCGACATGGACCGGGCGATGCGTCAGCGCATCCGGCGACTGCCCACCATGAACGCGGAACAGAACATGCGGTCCTACGAACACGTCGCGGCCGTCCACGCGCACGAGATGCGCATGCTGGTACCGGCGTTCGAACATCTGTACGCGACGTTGTCCACCGGCCAGAAGCGGACCGTGGACCAGATATTCCGCAACGATGCGTACCGCGGCCACCCGGCGCGGCAGGGATAGGAGCGCGCCGATGACCCGATCGATCCGCGCCACACGGCGAGCCTTCCGTCCGCTGCGCGTCACGCTGCTCTGCGGGCTGCTCGCCGCAACCCTGACCGTCCCCCTCGTCCGCCCGGCGCTGGCCGACGGCAACGACCACTGGCGTCATGATCATGGTCACAACCAGCACAGGCACGACGAGGACGGCCGACGGCAGCACCATGGCCCACCGCCGCCGCGCTACGAGGGCCCGAACTACGAGGGGTACTACCGCCAGCCGGACGTGTACTACAGCGCCCCACCGGTGGTGTACCAGCCCCCGAACGCGTCGATCTACTTCAGCTTCCCGCTGTTCCGCTGACGGCACGCGGCGCGGCGGCGGACGCCGTCGCACCGCGCTGCCCCCTCCCCTATCGCCACCGCGCCAGCCGCGCCGCCGCCTCCGCCATGTCCGCCTCCGGCCCGCAATAGCTGAAGCGGACGAACCGGTTGCCCCGCGTGCGGTCGAAATCCACCCCCGGCGTCGCCGCCACCCCCGCCTCGGCCAGCATCCGCGCGCAGAACGCCACGCTGTCGTTCGAGCGCTCGGCAATGTCGGCGAACAGATAGAACGCGCCCTCCGCCGGGCTCAGCCGGTCGAACCCCGCCGCCGGCAGCGCCGCCAGCAGGTGATCGCGCGAGCGCCGGTACCGCGCCACGTTCGCATCCAGCTCCGCGCCGCAATCGAACGCCGCCTCCGCCGCCACCTGCGAGATATAGGGCGCGCTGATGAACAGGTTCTGCGCCAGACACTCCACGGGCCGCACCAGATCCTCCGGCAGCAGCAGCCAGCCGATGCGCCAGCCGGTCATCGAGAAATACTTCGAGAAACTGTTCACCACCACCGCATGCGGCGAACACGCCGCCGCCGTCGCGATCGGGCTGTCGTACTGCAGCCCGTGATAGATCTCGTCGCTGATCAGCCGCACGCCCGCCCGGTCGCACCAGGCGGCAATCGCCGCCAGCTCCTCGGGATGCAGCATCGTCCCCGCCGGGTTGGACGGGCTCGCCACGATCAGCCCGTCCGGCGGCGGATCGAGCCGCTCCAGCATCGCCACGCTCGGCTGGAAGCGCGTGTCCGCACCCGCTTCCAGAATGACCGGGCGCATCCCCAACGCAGTCAGGATGTTCACATAAGGCGGATAGAACGGCGCCGCCAACGCCACCCGATCCCCCGGATCGAACGCCGCCAGGAACGCCAGCGGAAACGCCCCCGACGCCCCCACCGTCACCGCAATGCGCGCCGGCGACACCACAAGCCCATACCACTCAAGATAATGCGCCGCGATCCGTTCCCGCAACGAAGCCCGCCCGAACGCCTCCGTGTAGCCCAACGGATCGCCCGACCGCAGCGCCGCCTGCGCCGCCGCCACCGCGCCCGCCGGCGCCCCGGTGCCGGGCTGGCCCACCTCCATCCGGATCACGCCAGGCGCCCCCGGCCGGCAGCGCCGCCTGCCGCGCGTTCGCCGCCGCAATCACATCCATCACCAGAAACGGCGGCGCCTCCGCCCCGCGGCCGATCTTCAGCACGTGATCCCTGCTCCCGGATGCACGTGGCCGCGCAGGCCATACGCCGGATTCCCTGGCGGCGCGAACCCGCCGCATGGAACCCGATCGGCCCAGGACCACCCGCGGGACCCTGGTCGGCCTCGGGGCCGAATGTCGGGCGGATCGCGGCGCATCGCAAGGCGCCCCGGGCAATGTGCGCGCCGCCGTATGCAGAGGTTACACACGTCTCATTAGATTTTGTTTATGACATCACGAAGCAACGTGATTTCATTCCCTCTGCGGCGGCGCCGGTTGTCGTCCCGTCGGAGACGCACCGACCAGCAATTCCCAGACCGGCCCCTGTCCGTTCCGTTCAACGCGAGACCGATTTCGGATCGCCACTAAGGAACCCCACACCATGAGGTTGTCACGACGATCGTTGGAATGCCTGGGGGTGGCCGTACTCGGCGCCTCCGTGCTGCACATCATGCCGGCGCGCGACCCCCGCCAGGCGTCGCCCTGGCCCATTCGGGCCGGCCGGCGCGGGGTCGGCAGGCCGGGCCGGCAGGCGGGACAGAGCGCTCTATCGCGCTCTGTCACGGCCTGCCGCCCGGCCCGGGCGCTGCCCTGTCACCCGCCCACCGGCCCCGCCCGGCGCCGCCCCCTCCCGCTCGGAACCCCCCGAGGGGTCCAGGGGACCAGTCCCCTGGCGGGGGGTCCAGGGGGGCAGCGCCCCCCTGGCCTTGCTTGCTTCCCCCACTCAGAAATCCTCCGGCGCGATGACGTTCTGGGGCTTGCCTTGGAGGAAGGCGCGCATCGTTTCGGCGCCTTTGCTGCGGATGTCGTCCCAGGCTTCCGGGGTATGGAAGGCGGAGTGGGGGGTGATGATCAGGCGGCCTTCGGCCCAGGGTTCGCGGGCGCGGTAGGCGCGGATCAGCTCCGGGACCGGGTCCACCGGGGGTTCGATGGGGACCACGTCGAGGCCGACGCCGGAGAGGTGGCCGGATTTCAGGGCGCTTGCCAGGGCGTCGATATCGATGATCGGGCCGCGGGCGGTATTGATGACCACGGCGCCTTTGGGCAGCAGGGCGAGTTCCCGCGCGCCGATCATGCGGTTGGTGTCCGGGGTCAGCGGCGCGTGGATCGAGAGGGTGTCGGTCTGGCGCAGCAGGTCGTCCAGGGTCAGGGCGCGTTCGACGCCGATCGCCAGTTCGGCGCCGTTCGGGCGGTAGGGGTCGAAGAAGACCACGCGGTAGCCCAGCGCCTTGGCGCGCAATGCCGCGGCGGTGCCGATGCGGCCCTGGCCGATGATGCCGAAGGTCAGCGACGTGGTGCGGCGGATCAGCGGGTCGAACACCGCCTTCCACGGCGCGGGCGGGGACCGGCGCTGCCATTCGTGGTGCGCCAGCAGGCCGCGGCGCAGGGCCATGGTCAGCGCGATGGCGTGGTCGGCGACCTCGGTGGTGCCGTAATCGGGCACGTTGCAGACCGTCACCTGGCGCGCCGCGGCGGCCTTGCGGTCGATCTTGTCGTAGCCCACGCCCATGCGGACGACGGCGCGCAGTTTGGTGAAGCGCGCGAGGTCGGGTTCCTGCACCGACTGGCGCAGGATCATCAGCCCGTCGGCGCCGGCGCAATCTTCGTCCGACAGTTCGGACAGCTCGTGCGTGTCGCGGAAGATCACGGTCACGTCCGGGCCGTAGATGCGACGTTCCACGCTGTCATCGGCGTAGAGTTTTTCGGGATAGAGGACGGTGAAGGACATCGGCTGACGTTTCCCCACGGGCGGTTGATTGACCGGCCGAGAGTGCGGGAGACGCGCCGGTGGCGCAACCGGGGCCCGGCGCGGCACGGCAGGCGTCTGCCGTGCCGCGTCGGGGTCAGCTCGAGATCTGCTCCAGGATCGCGCGGCGCTGGTTGATCCCGCGCCAGCCGATCAGCGCGGCGGGCACCAGCGCGCCGGGGATCGTCACGTAGGCGAACCAGCCCACATGTCCGGCCGAGGCGGTGGCGGTGAACAGCGCGCCGGCGACCAGCGGCCCGAAGATCGAGCCGAGATGACCGAGCCCGTCGGTGAGCCCGGTGCCGGTGGCGCGCAGCCGGGTCGGATAGGCCGCGGCCGTGTAGTTGTACATGTTGAACAGCCACACCGTCATCGCGCCCCAGGCGATCGCCGACAGCACGTAGGCGGCGAGCACCGTATGCTCGAAGAACAGCACGAACATCGCGCCGCAGAACAGCACGGCGGAGACGACGATGGTGGTGCGCCGCTCCACCGCCTCGCCGATCAGCGCGCTGATCGCGAGGCCGGCGCAGCCGCCGACCACGCTGGCCACCAGCAGCGCGCCGAAGGTCTGGCTGGCGGAGAAGCCGAACGCGGCGAGCAGCACCGGCAGGAATCCGGTGAAGCCGTAGACGATGCCGGCGTAGCCGATGATCCAGGCGAGCAGCAGGATGATGGTGCGCTGGCCGTATTCGCCGCGGAACAACTCGCCCATCGGCACGTGCTCGTTCACCGGCACGGCGTAGCGCGCGTAGTCGGGCTCCGGCAGGCGGGGCAGGCCGCTGCGGCGCAGGCATTCGGCTTCCAGGGTGGCCATCACCTGCTCGGCCTGGTCGTGGTGGCCGTGCGCTTCCAGCCAGCGCGGCGATTCCGGCAGCGCCCACAGCGCCAGCGGCACCAGCACGACCAGCGGGACCGCGGTGAACAGGTAGATGAACCACTGGTAGTGCAGCGGCACCCACAGGATGCCGGGCACGTTGCCGAGCAGCCCGAACACCATCACGGCGAGCACCTGGGAGGCCAGCATCACCCGCCCGCGTTCGCGCGGCGGCACGATCTCGCCCATGTAGACGACGTTGGTGGACAGCACGCCGCCCATGCCGACCGACGAGAGGCCGAAGAACAGCAGCAGCAGGGTGAAATTGTCGGTCAGCGCGGTCGGCCACAGCGGCAGCGCGACGGCGAGCGAGGACATCAGCAGCGCGGTCCGCCGCCCCCAGCGGTCGGCGGCGATGCCGATCAGATACTCGCCCACCAGGATGCCGACGCCGAACTGCACCGCGAGCAGCACCGAGAACGCGCCGGTCCCGAAACTGTGCTTCGGTCCCCAGATGAACGGGTAGAGTTTGGCCGGGATGCCGTCGGCGGCGATGATCACGCCCCAGAAGATCTGCGTGATCAGCGCCAGGCGCCACTGCATCCAGGTGAGCGGCAGGCGGTCGATCCGCGCCGCGATCCGGCCGGTCCCGCGCGCGGCGGTCGCGCCCGGGGGCGCCGCCGAATGGCCGGAGGCTCCGGCCGACATGGCATCGCGCATTGGCGTTGCTTTCCTTTTTGCTTGCACGGGACAGGATATTTGTCGAATGACAAGCCTGGACCCGCCTCCCTCAACATGGAAACGGTATCATCCGTTCCGCTGCGTCATGCCGCTGTTTCTGCATATCTGGAATGTTCTGTACGCAAGTCTCTTCTCCCCCTCCCCTTGCGGGAGGGGGTTGGGGGGAGGGGGCCAGCGGCACGAAGCATCCTGCCGCTGGCCCCCTCCCCCCAACCCCCTCCCGCAAGGGGAGGGGGAGAACAGCACCGCCCCGCAAGGACCTCCCCCGACCTCCGCGCAGGCGCGGTTGCCGCCGCCGGCCGCTTCGCCCACTCTGTCCGACCTTCCTTTCAATCTGGAGCATTGCGCATGAACGGCGCCGAATCCCTCGTCACCACCCTGCTCGCCGGCGGCGTCGACACGTGCTTCGCCAATCCCGGCACGTCGGAGATGCATTTCGTCGCCGCGCTCGACCGCATCCCCGGCATGCGCTGCGTGCTGGGCCTGTTCGAGGGCGTGGTGTCCGGCGCGGCCGACGGCTATGCGCGGATGGCGGGCAAGCCGGCGGCCACCTTGTTCCATTGCGGGCCGGGACTCGCGAACGCGCTCGCCAACCTGCACAACGCGCGCCGCGCTTCCACCCCGATCGTGAACATCGTCGGCGACCAGGCGACCTATCACCGTCCGCTGGATGCGCCGCTGACCGCGGATACCGAGGGCTGGGCGCGCGGCGTGTCCGGCTGGGTGCGCAGTGCGACCTCGGCGGCGACGGTCGGGCGCGACGCCGCGGTGGCGATCCAGGCGGCGCGCACGGCGCCGGGGCAGATCGCCACCCTGATCCTGCCCGCCGACACCGCCTGGACCGACGGCGGCGTGGCCGCCGAGGCGCTGCCGGTGCCGGCCCGGCCGACTCGCCGATCCGCACGCGGTCGGCATCGCCGCCTCGGTGCTGCGGCGGGGGGAGAAGACGGTGCTGCTGCTCGGCGGCGACGCGCTGGACGCGGCGGCGCTGGAGCTCGCGCATCGGGTGGCGCAGGCGAGCGGCGCGGCGGTGATGGCGCTGGGCTCGAACGCGCGGATGGCGCGCGGCCAGGGAAGGGTGGCGGTGAACCGCATCCCCTACCCGGTGGACCAGGCGGTCGCCGCGATGGCGTCCTACCGGAACGTAATCCTGGTCGGCGCGCGCACGCCGGTGATCTTCTTCGCCTATCCGAACAAGCCCGGCCGGCCGCTCGCGCCGGGCGCCGAGGTGCACGTGCTGACCCGGCCGGAGCAGGACCCGCGCGAGGCGCTCGCCCGCCTGGCCGACGAGCTGGGCGCCCCGGCCGTCGCGGTGCCGGACGCCGGGCCGCGGCCCGAGCCGGCGCGCGGGGCGCTGTCGCCCGAGGCGGTGGCGCGCACCCTGGCGGCGGTGATGCCGGAGGGCGCGGTCATCGCCGACGAGTCGGTCACTTACGGCCGCGGCTTCTTCCCCGGCACGGTGGCCGCACCGCCGCACGACTGGCTGCAGGTGACGGGGGGCGCGATCGGCGGCGGCCCGCCGATGGCCACCGGCGCGGCGGTGGGCGCACCGGGCCGGCGGGTGATCAACACCCAGGCGGACGGCTCGGCGATGTACACGCTGCAGGCGCTGTGGACCCAGGCGCGCGAGCGGCTGGACGTGACGACGGTGATCTTCGCCAATCACAAATACCAGATCCTGCTCGGCGAACTGGCCAACGTGGGCGCCAATCCGGGGCGCACGGCGCTCGACATGCTCGACCTCGGCAACCCGGAGATCGACTGGGTGAGCCTGGCGCGGGGGATGGGCGTGGAGGCGGCGCGGACCGATACCTGCGAGGGGTTCGCCGATCTGCTGGCCGCCTCCTGCCGCCGGCCGGGACCGTTCCTGATCGAGCTTGCGGTGTAGGGCGCGCGGCGCCGAAATATGCTGGCCGATCTATTCCCGGCGCGGATGTAGCGTAAAGTCGTACCCGCCTCCCCACTCCCGGCGGGCACCTTCGTGAAGGGTTCCAAGGGCTATGCCCTTGGCGGGGGGTCCAGGGGGGCAGCGCCCCCCTGGCCTTGCTTCCTTCCGGCCACCTACTTCCCGGGCAGCGCGAAGGCGACGATCTGGTCGCTGACCTGCGGCGTCAGGATTGAATTGCCGCCGGCGGTGAACACCACGTATTCCTTGCCCTTGTAATCATACACTGCCGGGATCGACACTGCCGGCGCATCGACCTGGGCGCGCCACAGCACTTTGCCGGTGCGCTCGTCGATTGCGCGCACTCGGCTGTCCATCGACCCGCCGATGAAGATCAGCCCCGAGCGCGTCACGACCGGCCCGCCGATCGTCACCGAGCCCCAGGACCGCGGCATGTAGAATCCGTCCTTCTGTATTTCGCCGAACGGTTCCCGCCACAGCAGCCTGCCGGTGTCGAGGTCATAGGCGGAAAGCGTGCCGTAGGGCGGCTTCCAGCACGGCATGCCGAGCCAGTTGACGAAATTGTACAGATGGAGCCCGTACGGCACGCCGGTCATCGGATAATATCCCGGCGGCGTGCCGTTCTTCGTCCGCGCATCATAGAGCTTGCGCGGCAGCAGCCGGTAGATCTGCACCACGCGGGAGCTGTTGACGATATAGGTTTGGCTGCGCGGATCGACCGCGCCGCCGCCCCATTCCACCCCGCCCGCGGTGGCGGGATAGATCAGGCTGCCGCGCAGGCTCGGCGGCGTGAAGCGGCCGTCGTTGCGCAGCCGCTGCGCCTCGCGGCCGCAATAGCCCAGGCTCATGATGTTCGCGAGCCCGAACACGCCCGGCCAGTGGTTGCCGACGGTGGGTGCGGGGATCGTCTCCTCCGGCTGGGTGGGCGCGCTCTGCTCCCCGGGCACGTGCGAGACCGGTACCTTCACTTCCGTGATCGGATAGATCGGCGCCCCGGTCAGGCGGTTGAGGACGAACAGGAAGCCCTCCTTGGTCGATTGCACCAGCGCCGGGATCACCCTGCCGTCGCGGTGCAGATCGACCAGCACCGGCGCCGAGTTGACATCGTAGTCCCACAGATCGTGGTGCACGAGCTGGCGGCTCCAGACCACCGCGCCGGTCTTCGTATCGAGCGCGGTGACGGAGGTGCCGAGCGGCAGCTTCTCGGTGCGGTTGCCGCCGTAGAAATTCGGGCTCGGCGAGCTGACCGGCAGGTAGAGCAGCCCGTGCTGCCGGTCGATCGACATGCTCGCCCAGACGTCGGCGGTGCCGGTTTGCGGGGCGAGCCGTGGCGGGAGCGCATCGAACGTCCATTTGAGCGCGCCGGTGCGCGCATCGACGGCGAACACGTCGCCCGGCGGGGCTTGCGCATCCGCCCAGTCCTTGCCCGCCCAGCCGATGTAGAGCATGTCGCCGAACACCGTCGGCGGCTGCAGGATCGACAGCGGCCATTTGGCGTTGACGAGATTCCATTGGTTGAGGTCGAGCACGCCGTCCTTGCCGAACCCGGTGCAGGCCTTGCCGGTGTCGGCGTCCACCGCGTACAGCGTGCCCGCCATCGTGCCGACATAGACGATCTTCTGGCAGGCCTTGCCTGCCACCGGATCGCGCGCCTGCCAGTAGGCAACGCCGCGGGTCTTCAGGTCCGGCTGGGTCAGCGCCTTCAGTGTCGTATGCGGATCGAAGATCCACTTCACCTTCCCGGTGCCGGGATCGAGCGCGAAGATGCGGTAGAACGGCGTGCCGACATAGACGGTGCCATTGACGAACAGCGGCGTCGCCGACCAGACGGTGGCGGGGAGCTTGCCGTTGCCCGAGGCCTTGTCGCCGGTGTGGACCTGCCAGGCGACCCGCAGCCGATGGACGTTGGCCGGCGTGATCTGCGCCTCGGGCGCGTATTTCTGCGCGTCCAGCTGGCCGTTGAAGGTGTACCAGGTGCCCGGCCCGGCGGCGGCGGTCGCTTGCGGCGGCGCGGCGGCGGGCTGCGTGGCGGCGGGCTGCGCCTTCGCGGCGCAGGCCTGCAGCGCGAGCGCGGCCATCAGCGCCGCTGCGCGCGCGAGGCCGGGGCGGCGGAGCGTCTTCATGTGGAGCGTCCTCATGGTGCGGCCGTCGGGCCGAGATGCAGCGCCGGCCGCACCGGCCGGCGCTTGGTGCCGAGGCGAATCGCCCAGCCGAGCAGGGCGAGGGCCATCAGAGCGAGCAGCCCCTCGGTCTCCAGCAGCCAGGCGCAGACCCCGGCGCCGACGATACCGCACAGCAACAACAACATGAGCAGCCCGCGCCAGCCGCGCCGCAAGGCCAGGCCGAAGCCGACCAGCAGCGATCCGCCCAGGATCAGCGCCGTCAGCACGACCACCGCGAGCGCGCCCCAGGATCCGTGGATGCCGTTGTCCGGCTGGAAGAATTGGACCAGCGCATCGACGAGACCCGCCGCCGCGCCGAGGATCATCAACCAGCTACCGCCGCCCGCGGTGCCGCCCGCCTTGCCCGTCGTCGCCCTTACCATCGTCGCCTTCCCGGTCCGCGCCCCCCGTCGGCGCAATCGCCCCCCCGTCGGCGCAATCATCGCGCGGCGCGATCCGTTCCCGCAGTGCACAGGCCAGGAGATATTGCGTGGCGCGCCGCCGGCGCCACCCGCCGCAACCCGGGCGCGCGGTCACTTCGGGGTGAGGCGCCGCGGCGGGCGGCGGTGCATTGCCGTCCGGGAACGACATCGGCGGCCGCCGGCGCTGCCCCTGGCCGGGCTGTGCCGCGGCGTTGATCCGGGAGAAGCAGTCAACCAGGCATAACCCGCCCTTCCCGACCCCCCTGGCCTTGCCCGGCGCCTCCGCCTAACCTTCGCCGGGTCACAACCGGAGGAAAAAACCCATGCCAGGCATGCTGGAGGGCAAGGTCGCCGTCGTCACCGGCTCGGGCGGCGGGATCGGGCGCGAGATCGCGATCATGATGGCCGCCGCGGGGGCCAAGGTGATCATCAACGACGTCGGTGCGTCCCTGTCCGGCGAGGGCGGATCGGCCACGCCGGCGCAGCAGACCAAGCAGCTGATCGAGCAGCGCGGCGGGGCGGCCGAGATCAGCACCGATTCGGTGTCCGAATGGGGCTCGGCGCAGAAGATCGTGCAGGCCGCGATGGACCATTACGGCCGCATCGACGTCGTGGTGAACAACGCCGGCATCCTGCGCGACGTCATCTTCCACAAGATGACGCCGGAGGACTGGCTGTCGGTGATCGGCGTGCACCTCAACGGCAGCTTCTTCATGAGCCGCGCCGCCGCCGAGCACTACCGCAAGCAGGAGAGCGGCTCGTTCGTGCATATCTCCTCGACGTCCGGCCTGATCGGCAATTTCGGGCAGGCGAATTATTCGGCGGCGAAGCTCGGGATCACCGCGCTGTCGAAGTCGATCGCGCTGGATATGAAACGCTACAATGTGCGCTCGAACTGCATCGCGCCGTTCGCCTGGAGCCGGATGACCAGCTCGATCCCGGCCAACACGCCGGAACAGCAGGCGCGGGTCGAGAAGATCAAGGCGATGACCCCGGACAAGAACGCGCCGATGGCGGTGTTCCTCGCCTCCGACGCGGCGAAGGAGGTGTCGGGGCAGGTGTTCGGGACGCGGATGAACGAGCTGATCCTGTTCTCCTCGCCGCGCCCGATCCGGATCGTGCACCGGGCGGACGGGTGGACGCCGGAGACGATCGCCGAGCACGCGCTGCCGGCGCTGAAGGCGGCGTTCATGCCGCTGGATCGCTCGGGCGAAGTGTTCTCCTGGGATCCGCTGTAACCGGCGGGGCGCGGGCCCGCCGCGCCCCCCACCGCACGCCTGACGCCGGGCCGCGTCTTTCCCCCTCCCCTTGCGGGAGGGGGCCAGGGGGAGGGGTGCGCGCGGCACCAGGAATCGTGCCGCGGGCACCCCTCCCCCTGGCCCCCTCCCGCAAGGGGAGGGGGAAAGAGCCGCGTTCCGCCAACGATGGACCTCCGCCGCCCGATGCCTGCCCCCTCCCCCCTCGCCGCCTCCCTGTTCGCCCCACGCCGCATCGCGCTGATCGGTGCCTCGGCCGACCCCGCGCGGGTGCCGGCCCGCGCCCAGCGCTACCTGCGCCGGCACGGGTTCGCGGGCGAGCTGTTCCCGGTGAACCCGCGCGCGGAGACGGTGCAGGGGGAGCGCGCCTTTCCCTCGCTCGCCGCGGTGCCGGGGCCGATCGACCTCGCCTACATCCTGCTCGGCACCCAGCACGTCGAAGCCGCGATCGGCGAATGTGCCGCCCGCTCCGTGCCGGTGGCGATGGTGCTGGCCGACGGGTTCGCCGAATCCGGCGCCGACGGGGCCGCCCGCCAGGCCCGGCTGCTCGCGGTGGCGCGCGAGGCCGGGGTGCGGCTGCTCGGGCCCAATTCGATGGGGGTGATCAACGTCCCCGCCGCCATCGCCTGCTCGGTCAACGCCGCGCTGGAGGCCGAGACCCTGCCCGCCGGACGCTGGTCGCTGGTGTCGCAATCGGGCAGCGTGATGGGCACCCTGGTCTCCCGCGCCGCCGCGCGCGGCCAGGGCTTCGCCAAGCTGGTGGGGATGGGCAACGAGGCCGACCTGACCGCGGGCGAGATCGCGCGGCTGCTGGTCGATGATCCCGACACCGACGCGATCCTGCTGTTCCTGGAAACCATCCGCCGCCCGGAGCTGTTCGCCGCCGCCGCCCGCGCCGCGCATGAAGCCGGCAAGCCGATGATCGCCTACAAGCTCGGAAGGTCGGAGGCCGGCGCGAAGCTCGCCGCCACCCATACCGGCGCAATGGCCGGATCGGACGCGGCGGCCGAGGCGTTCTTCCGCGCCCACGGGATCGTGCGGGTCGACATGATCGAGACCCTGCTCGATCTGCCGCCGCTGCTGCTCGGGCGCCGCCCCCCGGTCGCGCCGAAGCGCGCGGTACGGGTGGTCACCACCACCGGGGGCGGGGGCGCGATGGTGGTGGACCGGCTGGGGCTCACGGGCGTCGCCACCGCGCATATGCTGGACACGACCCTGGCCGGGATGGGCAAGGACACGATCGCCGCGGCGCTGTCGCAGGCGCGGTCGGCGCCGGACGCCGACCTGGCGGTGGCGGTGATCGGCAGTTCGGCGCAGTTCCGGCCGCAGGACGCGGTCTCCGGCGTGGTGGCGGCGACCGGGCCCAACCCGATCTGCGCCTTCCTGGTGCCGCATGCCGAGGCCTCGCTGCGGTTGCTCGGCGAGGCCGGGATCGCGGCCTTCCGCAACCCCGAGCCCTGCGCGGACGGGGTGCGGGCGTATCTGGACTGGCGCGCGCCGCGGGCGGTGCCGGACGCGGGCGACGTCGCCGCCGCCGCGTCGCTGCTGGGGGCGGCGGGCGATGAGCCGGGGGCGCGGGCGGTGTTCGCCGCGCTCGGCGTGGCGGACACGGCGCGGGCGATCGACCCGGACGCCCCGCCCGCGGACCTGGCGTACCCGGTGGCGCTGAAAGCCGCCGGCGCGGCCCTGGCGCACAAGACCGAACTGGGCGCGGTGGCACTGAACGTCGCCGACGCGAAGGCGCTGGCGGCGCGGGCGCAGGAGATGCGGGCGCGGCTGGGAGACGCCGTCACCGGCTTCCTGGCCCAGCCGATGGCGCGCGGCGTGGCCGAGGCGATCCTGGGCTACCGGCGCGATCCGATGGTGGGGCCGGTGGTGGTCCTCGGCGCCGGCGGGGTGCTGGCGGAAGTGTATCGCGACGTGGTGCTGCGCCTGGCCCCGGTGTCGGAGACGGAGGCGATGGAGATGATCGACGCGGTCAGGGGCCTGGCGCCGGCGCGCGGCTATCGCGGGATGCCGAAAGGGGATCTGCCGGCGCTGGCGCGCAGCGTGGCCGCGTTCTCCCGCCTCGCGGCGCTGGAGCCTGTGGCGGAAGCGGAGATCAACCCGCTGATCCTGTTGCCCGAAGGACAGGGGGTGGTGATGGCGGACGCGCTGCTGCGCACGGAGGCCGGCGCGTGAGCGTGCTGGACCGGCTGCGCGCCGCCCGCGTGGTGCCCGTGGTGCGCACGCCGACCGCGGCGCTGGCGGCGACGGCGGTGGGATGGCTGCGCGAGGCCGGGCTCACGGTGTTCGAGATCACCCTGACGATCCCCGACGCGGTGCCGCTGATCCGCGAACTGGCCGCCGATCCGGCGCTGCTGGTGGGCGCCGGCACGGTGCCGGACGCGGCTGCCGCCGAGGCCTGCCTGGCGGCGGGGGCGCGGTTCATCGTCTCGCCCTGGGTGGATGCGTCGCTGGCGGCGCCGTGCCGGGCGGCCGGGGCGGCCTGGCTGCCGGGGGCGATGACGCCCACCGAGGTGCGGACGGCGCTGGCCGCCGGGGCGGATGCGGTGAAGATCTTCCCGGCCTCGTCCCTGGGCGGGCCGGCGCATGTGGCGGCGCTGCGGAGCGTGTTCCCGGGCGTGGCGTTCTGCCCGACCGGGGGGATCGGCGTGGCCGACGTGGCGGCCTATCTCGCCGCGGGGGCGGCGTTCGTGGGCATGGGCGGGGCGCTGGTGGATGCGAAACGGATCGCCGCGGGGGATCGCGAGGCGATCACGGCGGCGGCGCGGGCGGTGACGGCGGGCGAAGGGCGCGGCTGAAGGACCGCGGCGTCCGGCTTCGCCCCGGCTGCCGACTCAGGCCTGGGGAGCGGCTATTCAATGCAATATCGCAACAATAAGAACACGCGTCCACACCCCCCTCAGGCCGGAATCTTCGCCGAACCCAGCCCCGGGCACCCGAGCCAGACCGGCCGACGGTCCCGCCCCCCCGCGGGGGGCACGCACCCGAGTGCGACAAGGTCCGCCTGCGAAACCCCCCTCGCCCGCGCCACGGCGTAGTCGGCCGCCGCCGCCGCGGCCGTCAGGGGCCCGCCGGGCACCAGGATCACCGGCCGCCGCCGTCGCCGCGAGGCGGGCAAAAGCGCGCGATCCACCCCGAGCATCCAGCCGAGCGGGCGCAGGATCGGCCCCAGCCTGGGATCGGCCGCCAGCATCTCCGCCATCGCCGGATCGCGCAGCAGCGCCTCCAGCTGCGCCCGCCCGGCGGCGGCCTGCGGCACCAGCCGCAGCAGCCAGCGCCAGGACCGCGGCAGCCCAGTGCGTTCCGGCGGCGGGTCCGCCAACGGGTCGTAATAGCTGTCGGTGGGAACGAATCGCGGCTCGACCGGCTTCGGGGCCCGCTTCGGCGGCGGGACCGGCGTGCCGGCAACGGCGCGGAACCGGGCGACGAGATCGCGCAGCCGCGCGAGCAGGGCGCCGCCCTGCGCGGGGCCCAGGCCCGCGTGATCGCCCGAACCGGCGATGCGGTCGGCCAGCCAGGTGACGAGGCTGGTAATGCGGTCGAGGAGGGGGAGGAGGGCCATGGGTGTTCGAACATATATAGAACATTCGCCCCGGCCGAGGCAACAGGTTTGTGCGGACGGCGCCCGCGATGGCCCGAACCGGCCTCTGCCTGGCGTTCCATGGTCCCGGCGCTGCGCCCGCCGCGTCACGCCCGCCCCGTTCTGGCCGGCCATGACGCGGCGGGCGGGCGAACACGGCCTCCTTGGATGCCGGGCCACCACCGCATCGCGCATGGGAGTCGCGGGAACCGGGGCGTTCACCATTCGCAATTTTTCATTCGCGGCGACACCGTGTGTGCCCATGTACAGAAGCGTATTCAGAACATTCAAATGCATTACATCCCGATTGTGCACTATATTTCTTCCGCGTAAAAAAATATTGCTTGACAGAAATCCGTCGATATTGGACCGTTTACAGAGGATCCGGATCTTATCCGGGTCGGTAATCCCTCAATCCTGCGCGGCATCGCCCAGCTCGCGCGCCACAACGGGAAGATCCATGCGCTTTTCTCTGCTGGTCGGCTCCTCGCTGCTTGCACTCGGCGTCGCTGCGGCGCCCGCCGACGCAACGACATACACGTTCTCGACACCGGGACTCACAAGCTTCACGGTGCCGACAACCGGCAGCTACACCATCAGCGCCTACGGCGGCTGGGGCGGGGGGGGGGCGGACCGCCCTGGTGGAAGCGGCACACATGTCCTGTCCAACTTCATCCTGACCAAGGGCGAGATCCTGCAAATCCTGGTCGGCGGGGAAGGCTCCGCCGGCTTCAACTACGGCGGCGGCGGCGCCGGCGGAACATTCGTCGTCGCCCCCGGCAACACGCCTCTCCTCGTGGCCGGGGGCGGCGGCGGCGGATCCAGCGGCATGCATGGCGGTACACCGACCGGCTACAGCCTCGGGAACGGCGCCGACGGTCAGGGGGCGAGCGTCACGACAGCCGGCACGGCTGGCAGCGGCGGCGGGGCCGGCGGCACCAACGGGAGCGGCGGCACCGGCGGCGGCACCTATGGCGGCGGCGGGGGCGGCGGGTTCAACACCGCCGGCACCGGGAGCGGTGTCGCCGGTGGCGGCGCGTCCTGGCTCAGCGGCGGCACGGGGGGTTCCGGCATCACCGATGTCAATGGCCCCGGTTACGGCGGCATCGGCGGGGGCGGCGCCCCCGGTGCCTATGGCGGCGGCGGGGGCGGCGGCTACAGCGGGGGCGGCGGGGGCGGCAGGACCTCAGGCGGCGCCGGCGGCGGCGGCGGATCGTTCCTGTCGAGTTCCGCCATGGGCGGCTACATTAAGGCGGGGTCCGCCACCCCCGGGCGGGGGAATGGGGGAGCTTTTATTTCACAAGCCTACCACCCACCGGTCCCCGAGCCGACATCCCTTTCACTGCTCGGGGTGGGGGTGGCGGGTCTCGGCAGCCTGATGGCCGCACGGCGGAAATCCCGTACCGGCGGCTGATCCGCGCGATCCGGGCGAAGCAACGAGGCGCCTTCGCCCGCGTGCCCAGCGTCCCGTCCCGGAAAGTCGGTTCCGAATTTCCCGGACACACGTTGGTTGTTTTCTGCGGCCTGCCGGTCCCTGAAATGCGAAGGCATTCCAGGGGCAGCACACGGGCGGACGCCGCGACTGCCCGCGCGGCACAGGGCGCGCCACGTCGCTGCGGCGTTGCCTCGTGCCCCGGATGGCAGGCTCCAGATCAGCCCCGGGCGCCCGGACAGGCGATCCCGTGAAAGCGGCGGAGCCGGTTCCAATGTCGTTCCGGCGCGTGCGCCGGCCGCTCACCTGCCGGGGCCATGCCGCAGGCCCGCATGACGGCGAACGATCCCTGGTTCCCCGGCTGCACGGCCGCGATCACGTCGCGGCCGTGCACCCGGAACCGCGCCGCCGTCACGACCGGCACAGATTCTCTCACGTAACCGGTTGCGTGATGCTGTGCGCCGAGCCGGTCGTCCAGCGATCCGCGCCGCCGATCCGCGCCGTCGCGGCTCAGCGTGATCCGGCCCAGCAGGACGCGGCCAACGTTCTGAACCAGCGGGAGCGGCAGCGCATCCCCCTCGGCCCTCCAGGTGGCGCATCGCCGCAATCCGCACTGCGGCAGGATCAGATGTGAACGGCACCGGCCAGGCGGCGAGCCAGCGGCGGATCTCCGGGCTCATCAGCGCCGCCGTCGCCGCCGCGTCGCCTCCCGCTGCCCCAGCCGCCGCGGCTTCTGTAAACTCCCCCCGGACCACCGCCACCGGAAGGAAACGCCCCACGATGCACGCCGACCTGCTCTGCTTCGGCGAGCCCATGCTGGAGTTCAACCAGCAGCCCGCCGACCCCCCGACGAGCCGCAGCCTCTATCTCGAAGGCCACGGCGGCGACACCTCCAACGCCGCCGTCGCCGCCGCCCGCCAGGGGGCGCAGGTCGGGATGATCACCGCCCTCGGCCAGGACCCGGCCGGGGACAGCTTCATGGCGCTCTGGGCCCGCGAAGGGATCGGCACCGACACCGTCCGCCGCGACCCCGCCCACCAGACCGGGGTCTATTTCGTCTTCCACGGCCCGCACGGGCACGAATTCCTGCACTACCGCGCCAATTCCGCCGCCGCCGCCTACGCCCCCGCGCACCTGCCGGAGGCGGCGATCGGCCGGGCGAAAATCCTGTTCCTCTCCGGCATCAGCCAGGGGATCTCGACCAGCGCCGCCGACGCGGCCTTCGCCGCCATCGCGCAGGCCCGCGCCCACGGCGCCCGGGTCGCCTTCGACACCAACTACCGCCCCCGCCTGTGGCCGCCGGCCCGCGCCCGCGCGGTGATGGAAGCAGCGATCGCCCAGGCCGACATCGTCTTCCCCGGGGAAGACGACGCCCGCGCCATGCTGAACCTGACGGACCCGGACGCGATCCTCGATCACTACCTCCGCCTCGGCCCCACGATCGTGGCGCTGAAGCTCGGCGCCGGCGGGGCGTACCTGGCCAGCCGGGACGGACGGGTCCGCATTCCCGCGCACCGGATCACGGCGGTCGATGCCACCGGCGCGGGGGACACGTTCTGCGGCGCGTTCCTCGCCCGCACCCTGGCCGGCGACCCGCCGGCGGCGGCGGCCCGCTACGCCAACGCCGCCGCGGCGCTGAAATGCACCGGCTACGGCGCGGTCGGGCCGATCCCCCGGCCCGACGCGGTGCGCGCCCTGCTCGCCGAAGCGCCGCCTACCCCGGCAGCCTGACCAACAGGTCCGCGCCGTCCTGCTTCACCTCGAACACCGCGATATCCTTCTCGGCCGGCGCGCACAGCGCCTTGCCGGTGCGGATGTCGAACCGGGCGGCGTGCAGCGGGCATTCGATCTCGCAATTCTCCAGCCAGCCGTCGGACAACTGGGCGTATTCGTGCGAGCAGATGTTGTCGGTGGCGCGATATTCGCCGCCCGGCAGGTGATAGAGCGCGATCTCCCGCTCGCCCACGCGCACCGCCTTCACGGCGCCCTCGGCGACATCGGCCGCCGCCGCCACCCGCACCCAGCTTTCCGCCATCGTCAGCTCCTTCAGGTTCTGTTCATTTGTCGTGATATGCAGTCTTGCCGGCCGCGACCAGAGGGCGGCGCGCTCAGCTTCCCACCCGCAGCACGGACACGAGCCCGCGCAGGCAGGTCAGCACCGAAAGCGGGGTCAGCCGGCCGGTGCGCGGGTTGTCGGCGCTGGGGACGTTCTCGATCCGCATGGTGAAGCGCGCCGCCTCCGCCTCCACCCGGATGGTGTGGACGTTGCGGTCCACCCCCGGATCGGCCCAGATCTCCACCCGGGTCCGCACCGGGCCGATGCCGGCCAGCGCCAGCGCGGCAGCGACGTTGACATTGGCCGGAAATCCCGCCGCCGCCGCCAGCGCGGTGCCGGCGAACACCAGCCGGGGTTCGGCCAGGCCCGTCAGATCGATCCCCTGCTGGCGCAGATAGGGCGCCCCGGCCAGGCCCGCGGGCGGCTTGCGGGTCTCCAGGGTGATGCTCTCCACCGGCCCTTCCGCCGCCGCGCGCACCGCATCCAGCCCGAGCAGCGCCCCGGTCGGCACCACGATCCGGGCGCCGCTCTCCTCCGCCCGCCGCACCAGCGCCATCCGCGGCAGCAACGCGCCGACCGAGGCCGGAACCAGGATGCGCCCGGCGGCGATCGCCGGTCCGGCGATCCGGTCGAACACGGCGGCGGGGGCGGCTTCCACCACGATGTCGGCCTCGGCCAGCCGGTCGAGCGGCACGACCTCGGGCGGGGCGCGGAACCCGGCCACCCGCGCGCGGGCGCGATCCGGATCGGCGGCGGCCACCGCGATCAGCCGCAATCCGGCCACCGCGCCCTGATCGAGCGCGCGCGCGAGCGGCAGGCCAATCGCCCCCAGCCCGCCGATCGCCACGGTGGTCGCCATCCCGCCAGTCCCTCCTCGCCCCGGCCCGCGAACCGGACCGCATCACCCCTTCCCTCTCGCACCGAACCGGCGCGCCGGGCAACCCGCGCGCGCGGCCGGACGCCGGGCCGGGATCAGCGCTCCGCCACGTGCCGCGCCGCCGCCAGATCCGTCGCCGTGTTGATGTTCAGGAACGCCTCCGCCGCAGCCGCCGGAAACGCCACCTCGCGCATGCCCAGCGCGGCGGCGAACGCGCCGACCTTGCGCGACCCGCCGCCGGCCAGACACGCCCGCAGCGCCGCCCGCGCCGACACCGGCCAAAGCGCCACCAGATAATGCGCCACCCGCCCCTCGCCGCTCACCGCACACGCGGGCGGCAGGCCCAGGGCCTCCACAAGACCCGCGGGAATGAACGGCGTATCGCCCGGCACGCTGAGCAACGCCTCGGCCCCCTGCCCGGCCGCCCAGTCGAGCCCGGCCAACAGCCCCGCCAACGGCCCGGCCCCGGCAAAGACGCCATCACCCAGCACCGGCAAACCAAACGACGCAAACCGGGCCGGATCGCCATTGGCACTCAACGCAATCGCCCCGACCGGCTCCGCACGCAGCCGACCCAACACCCGCCCCAACATCGTCTGCCCCGCCACCTCCAGCAACGCCTTGTCCACCCCCCCCAACCGCCGCCCCGCCCCGCCGGCCAGGATCAGCGCCGCGGGACGGCGGGTCATGCCGAGCGGGCCGGGCGATGACGGGCAGCAAGCAAGGCCAGGGGGCGCTGCCCCCTGGACCCCCGCCAGGGGACAGTCGTCCCCTGGACCCCTCGGGGGGTTCCGTGCCGGTGGGGGGTGGCGCGGCGGGCGCGGGCCGGGCCGGGTGGCTGGCAGGCAAAGGGCGCAAAAGCGCCCTTTGCCTGCCAGCCACCCCGCCCGGCCCGCGCCCGCCGCGCCACCCCCCACCGGCACGGAACCAACGAATGGGTTCCAAGGGCGACGCCCTTGGCGGGGGTCCAGGGGGCAGCGCCCCCTGGCCTTGCTTGCTGTGCGCCGCCGCCCGACCCGACCGGCCTCATCCTCCGCCCCCCACCGCGATGTCCAGCCATCCGAGCGGGGCGAGGCGGCTGGTGTCCTGGGGGCGCAGCAGGACGGTTGTGGTGTCGGATTCGATGATGGCCGGGCCGGTGATGGTTTGGTTGGGGGCGAGGGCCGCGAAGTCGAACACCGGCGCTTCCCGCCAGCCGTCCAGGTAGATCCACCGCCGGCCCAGCGGCGCGGCCGGCGGCGCGGCCGGGTCCGGGGTCATGGGCGGGGCCGGCAGGCGGCCGATCACGGAGGCGCGGGCGTTCACGATCACCGCGTCCTGGTCCGGCAGGGCGTAGGTGTAGAGGGCGGCGTGCCGGTCGTGGAACGCCTGCGCCAGCCGTGCCGGCAGATCGGGCGCGTCCCAGTCCATGTCGTCGAGCGGCACGGAGATTTCGAACACCTGCTCGCCGTAGCGCATGTCGGCGGCGTGGCGGACGGTCGCCTCGGCGCCGAACGGGCCGAGGCGGGCGCGGCCTTCCTGTTCCATCTCCGCGAAGGCGGCGCGCAGCGCGGCGGGGTCGATGCCCCTGGTCTGTTCCAGGCTGCGGGCCAGTTCGATGCGCAGGTCGGTGTTCAGCATGCCCCAGGCCGACAGCACCGCGGCGGCGCGCGGCACCACCACCCGGGCGATGCCGAGGGCGGCGGCCACCGCGGTGACGTGCAGCCCGGCGGCGCCGCCGAACGCCAGCAGGGCGAAGCGGCGGGGATCCACCCCGCGGCGGACCGTGGCGATGCGCACCCCGTCGGCCATGCGGGCGTTGACCAGGCGGTGCACGCCCGCCGCCGTCGCTTCCGGGCTCAGCCCCAGCCCCGTCGCCAGCCGGCCGATCGCCGCCGCCGCGGCCGCGCCATCCAGCCGCCGCCGCCCGCCCAGGAAACGCGCGGGGTCGAGGTAGCCGAGCACGAGGTTGGCATCCGTCACCGTCGCCCGCGTGCCGCCGAGCCCGTAGCAGGCCGGGCCCGGCTCCGCCCCGGCGCTTTCCGGTCCCACCGCCAGCAGGCCGGAGCGGTCCTGCTGCGCGATCGACCCGCCGCCGGCGCCCAGGGTGACGATGTCGAGCGCCGGCAGGGCGATGCGCGCCTGGCCGACCGCCCGGCCCTCGGCCAGGGTTGGCGCGCCGTCGCGGACCAGCGCGATGTCGGTGCTGGTGCCGCCCATGTCGAAGGCGATCAGGTCTTTCCCCGGCCCGGCCCCGTTCGGCCCCGCGCCGGCCAGCGCCACCGCCGCCGCCACGCCGCCGGCGGGGCCGGACAGCGCGGTGCCGGCGGCCAGCCGGATCGCCTCCTCCACCGTCGCCACCCCGCCGTGGGAGAGGATGACGAACAGGGTTCCGCCGAACCCCGCCGCGGCCAGGCGGGTTTCCAGCCGGCGCAGATAGGCGGCGATCACCGGCCCCACCGCGGCGTTGGCGACGGCGGTGGAGAAGCGCTCGTATTCCTTGATCTGCGGCAGCACCTCGGCCGAGGTGGTGACGAACAGCCCCGGCAGCCGGGCCCGCACCGCGGCGGCGGCGGCCTGTTCGTGGGCCGGGTTGCGCCAGGAATGGAGGAAGCAGATCGCCACCGCCGCCACGTCCTCGGCCTGCAGGGTGGCGAGCGCCGCGTCGAGCGAGGCGGGATCGAGCGGCACCTCCACGCTGGCGTCGGCGCGCAGGCGTTCGCGCACCGGCAGGCGGAGCGCGCGCGGCACCAGCGGGTCGGGCGGCGGCAGGCGCAGGTTGTAGCGCTCGGGCTTCAGCCCCTCGCGCATCTCGATCACGTCGCGGTGGCCTTCGGTGGTCAGCATCGCCACCCGCGCCGCCTTGCCTTCCAGGAGCGCGTTGGTGGCCGCGGTGGTGCCGTGCACGATGCGGGTGGCGGCGCCGAGCAGCGCGTCCGGGGTCAGGCCGAGCGCGGCGGCGGCAAAGCCGATGCCGGACAGCACGCCTTCGGACTGGTCGGCCGGCGTGGTCGCGGCCTTGGCCAGGGTGATCCTGCCGTCCGGGCCGGCCACCACCACGTCGGTGAAGGTGCCGCCCACATCGATGCCGATCGTATAGCTCATGCGCCTGCCCGGAAGATGGAAGCGGCCAGCGGGAGGCAGCAGTGATACGCGATCATGGCCCGGCAGGCGACCGGCGCGCGGCGGCAGGCGACAGGCGCGCGCGGCGCCGGCCGCCCGGGCCGGATCAGCGCGGCACCAGCGCCAGCACCCGGCACGGGCTGCCGGTGCCGCCGGCGATCTTCAGCGGCGGCGTGATCAGGACCGCCCCCTGCGGCGGCAGGCAATCGAGGTTCACCAGGCTCGCCAGCCCGAACCGCCCGGCCCCGTGCATGCCGGCGTGACAGGGGAACGGCGGGTCGAAGCGGAACGCCTGGCCGGCGTCCGTGCCCACCGTTTCGGTGCCGAAGCCGGTCACGTCGCGGTCCCGGACCATGAATGTCACCGCTTCGGGCGACGGCCCCGGCGTGTGCGGCCCGTCGGCGTCGGCGTTCAGGAAGGCGGCCGGGTCGGTGCGCCGCGACCAGCCGCTGCGCAGCAGCACCCAGGCGCCGGGCGGGATGCGCCCGTGCGTCCCCTCCCAGGCGGTGATCCGCTCCGGCGTCAGCAGGAAGTCGGGGTCGGCGGCGCACTCCGCGGTGCAGTCGATCACCGCGGCCGGGGCCACCAGCCGCGCGGGGGGAATGCTGTCGAGCGCGTTGGCCGGCAGGTCCCGCCCGGAAACCCAGTGCACGGGGGCATCGAAATGCGTGCCGGTATGTTCGCCGAAGGCGAGATTGTGCCACTTCCAGCCCGGACCGCGGTCGTCGTAGGCGGAGATCTCGGTCATGCGGAACGGCGCCGACTGGGCGAACGGCGGCGGCAGCGCGATCACCGCGGTCGCCGCGTCGAGCGGAGCCGAGAGATCGACCACCTCCACCGTCCCGCCGGCGAGCGCGGCCAGAAGCCCCGTCAGGACATGTGCCGTCATCACCCCCTCCGCTGCGGTGTGGTCGCAGGCCGTCCTAGACCGCCTGCGCCGGCCTGTCGAACGCCCCGTTCGTTCAACGAAGCTTGCCCGCCGCCTGCCGGGTGGGACAAACTGTCCGCGGCGGCGCCCGACGGCGACGTCCGGCAGCATAAGACCGACGGCGCAATGACCCAGCGGACCTTCTCTTTGGCCGAGCTCCCCCGATCCGGAACGGATGGCCGGCCGTGCTAGCCCGCGCCCCGCTGGCCGGCGTGTACGGCAAGCTGCCCGCGCGCGGCGATTTCATCTGCCTGCGCCTGCCGCGCGCCTTCACCGAGCCCTGGGATTCCTGGGTCGCCGCGATGCTGGCCGCCAGCCGCGAGTCCCTGGGCGCCGACTGGCTGCCGGCCTGGCTGGAGGCGCCGGTGTGGCGCTTCGCCCTGCCGCCCGGGTTCTGCGGCCCGCAGGCCGTGCTCGGCCTGATGCTGCCCAGCGTCGATCGCGCCGGGCGCTACTTCCCGCTGACCTTCGCCGCCCTGTTCCCCGCCGCCGCGGCGGACGGCGCGGCCGGGGGCGATCCCGCCTGGCTCGGCCGGTGCGAGGCGGCCGGGCGCGCCGCGCTGGAGGAGGATGCCGGCCCGGACGCGCTGCTCGCGCTGATGGGCGCGCCGCCGGAGGCCGGCCTGCGCCCGCCCGCCGGCTCCTGCTGGTGGACCGAGGGCGGGCCGCGCGTGCCCGCCGGGCGCACCACCTGTCCGGCGATGCCGGACCTCGCGACATTCCTCGCCATGATCGCCGGAACCAGCGCCAGGGACGCGCCGTCGCCATGATCTCCGCCGGTCATATCCGTTCCTGGGCCACCACCCATGTCGGCGCCAGGCGCTCGCACAACGAGGACACGCTGGTGGACCGGCCCGACCTCGGCCTGTGGGCGGTGGCCGACGGGGCCGGCGGGCACGACGCGGGCGAGGTCGCCTCCGGCATGATCGCCGAGGCGCTGGAGGCGATCCCGCCGGGCATCGGCGGCGGCGACCTGCTGGGCCAGGTGCGCACGCGGATCGCCGCCACCCACGCGGCGCTGCGCGCCGAGGCCGAGCGGCGGGGGCCGGACGTCACCATCGCCTCCACCGTGGTGGTGCTGGTGGTGCGGGAGGATCATTTCGCCTGCCTGTGGGCGGGCAATTCCCGCGCCTACCTGCTGCGCGACGGGGTGTTGCTGCAGATCTCGCGCGATCACAGCCTGGTGCAGGAACTGGTGGACAGCGGCGCGATCGATGCGGCGGCGGCGGAACGGCACCCGCATGCCAACGTCATCACCCGCGCGGTCGGGGCCGCGCTGGACGATTTCACCCTCGACAAGGTTTCCGACCGGCTGCAGCCGGGGGATCGTTTCCTGCTGTGCAGCGACGGGCTGAACAAGACCCTGAGCGACGACGACCTGTCGGCCCTGCTGGCCGGCGCCGGCGACGACGCGCCGACCGAGGCGCTGGTGGCGGCGGCGCTGGCCCGGCAGGTGACCGACAACGTCACCGCGGTGGTGGTCGCCGCCGCGCCGGACTGACCGCCCCCTGCGGGCCGGCCCGGCGGTCCCGCGGTCGCGCCTGGCCCCGGGCACGGCGGTCCGTGCTATGTTCTGCATGTGGGTGCCGCCTGGGATCGACCGGCCGACCGCCAGGTCCGGCCCCTTTGGGACGGAAATCCAGGGAGAGCCGGATGGGATGTTTCTGTCACGCGTCGATGGCCCCGCTCACCGCGATGCTGCCGGGCCTGCACGCGAGCGCGACGGTCGGAGGCGCGACGGTCGTGGCCCCGGCGGCGCTGCCGGGGGCGAACATCGCGCAGGCGCTGGCCGACTGGCTGGCCGCGCACGGACTGCCCGCCGAACCCTGGATGCCGGACCCGGCCTGGCTCACGACGGCCCTGCCCAGGCTGCGGCTCGGCATGCCGGCGATCACGACGATCTCGGCGCTGGCGCAGTTGCGCGCGCAGGCGCTGTCGCAGCTCGGGCTCGACCTGCTGAAGCCGGCGCAGGCGCACGCCTTCGCCCGGGTGGTCGCCACGCTCAATGCGCGCATGACGGCGCTGGCGGGGCTGCCGGCGGTGCAACAGCTTTCGCCGCAGCCCTGGATCCGGCTCGCTTCGTTGAACGGCGCGATCGATCAGGTGCAGCTCGGCCTGCAGGCCGGGCTGTTCCGCCCGCCGGCGCCGCTGTTGCAGGCGCTCACCCTCCCGGCCGGACGGCCGATGGCGATCTGGACCCCGTTCCTTTCGCAGCTGCGCAAGCTTGCGCCGATGCTGGCCGCCTGCACGCAGCTCAACGTGCCCCTGACGGACCCGTCCCAGCTGGCCGGCGCCTTGCGCGGGCTGGGCCGGATCGCCTTGCCGCCGCTCGCCGCGCCGCAGCTGATGGCGAGCCTGACCGCGACCCTGTCGGCGCTGGCCCGGCTGCAGACGAGCCTGGGGGTCCCCCCGCTGCAACTCGGGCTGGCGGGGCTGACGGCCCGGATCCAGGCGAAGCTGCACGTGATGCTGCGGGCGGTGGCCTCGGCGTTCGGGCTGAATCTGCGAGGCGCGGACCCGAAGGCGGTGCTGGCCGCGCTGCTGGCGCAGTTGCCGCACCTGCCGGTGGCGCCGACCGGGTTCGCCACCCAGCCGACGGTGACGGCCGCGCTCGGGGCGCATCTGCTGGCCGATCTCGACTGGAAGGTGCCGCCGGTCCTGCCGGCGACGCAGATCGGCCTGCCGGCCTGCGCCTTCGCCGCGCAGCTTCAGAGCTCGTTCGGCGCCGCGCCGGTGCTGCCGGCGCCCTGCGGCTCGGGCTGCGACGCGGCGAAGCTGATGCAGGCGGCAGAGCAGGCGCTCAGCGCCTGAGCCGGCCTGCCATGGGGCGCTACAGCGTCTCCATATCGTAATTGAACGAGGATTCGATCGCGTCGCCGAGCGTCCCGTCCGCCTTCTGCGGCCGATAGGCGGCCTTGACGCCGCGGCAGACGAATTTCAGCTTCTCCTTGACGATGTCCCCGTCCTCCCACTCCACGCTGACGATCAGCGGTTCCTGGAACTCCAGGCGGAGGAAGGCCTCGTGGTATTTCTGGTTGCCGGTGAACTTGCGCCGCACCAGCGCGCAGGAGCCGAGCGGCTCCTGGTTCAGGCATTTCTTCAGCAGCACGGTGGACGCCTTGTCGAGCTGGCGGGAGACCGTGATCTCCTCCAGGGTCACGGGGTATTTGCTGCCCTTCTGCTCGACGTCGTTCTCGACGTAGCCGCGGAATTTCGCGTTCCTGGCCTTGCTCTTCCGCGGCGGCCTGACGACCGGCAGGGACACGGCGCCCGACGTCTCGCCCCCGGTCGGCGCCCGGGTGCCCGACCCGGTTTCCGTCTCGTCATCGTCCTCCATGCCGAGGTTCTCGGTATCCTCGAGGGCGACACCGAAGCCGAAATCCTCGAGCTCGAAGACCTTGCCCGCCTCGAACCAGGCCATCATCGTCTTGTCGGTCTTGTCCCATACGACCGTGCTCTCGGCGTCGATCAGGTTCCCGTCGCGGTCCTTGAGGACCATCAGAAGATCGGTCGAATTCGCGTCCGCCATGCCCGCCTCCGTTCAGAATGCCCGTCCGCCGATCGCGCTAACGGGCCGGCTTGTAATCAAAGGTGACCTCGACCGCGGGACGGAGGTCGCCGTCGGGTGACTGGCTGCGGTATTGCACCTCGATGCCGCGGCACACGAATTTCACCTTTTCCCGGATCGCGTCCTCGTCTTCCCATTCCACGCCGGTGATCAGCGGCTCCTTGAATTCCAGCCGCAGATAGGTTTCGTATGCTTTTTTCTCGCCTTTCTTCCGGTTGTAGGTGAACTTGCGCTTGATCAGCACCGCCTTCTGCAGCGGGGTCTGATCGACGCAGCACTGCAGGAGCGGCATCGACGCCTTGTCCATCTGGCGGCTGATCGAGATCTCGTCCAGGATCGCATCGAACCCGAGATAGTCCGGATTCCTCATGTATTGCCCGAACCGCGCGCCGCCCCGCCTGGTCTTGCGCGCCGGCTTGCCGGCCGGCGCCTGCCCGGGCGCCAGGGTGCCGCGCACCTCGTTCTTCAGCCGGGGCTGATCGTCATCGCCGCCGTTGTGGGAGTCCTCGATGCCGCCGCCGAAGCTGAAATCGTGCAGCTCGAAGAAGCTGCCGGGGGCGAACTCCGTCGCCAGATGGTCGGAGTCCGCCACGGCGGCCGTCGATTCGCCACCCAGCGATCGTCCTGTCTTGTAGACGAACATCATCAGAACGTCTGTCGTATCCGCCATTGCCGTCTCCTGTCAGACTTCGGGCCTGCCGGCGGGCCGGTTCACTGCGGCGCCATCCGCGAGACCAGACGAATGCTGGCCGTCGTCCCCTCCAGCTGATAGTGCGGCCGGAGATAGAATTTCGCCTCGTACTGGCCCGGCGCGTCGGGCTTCGCGGTGATCGCGATCACGCCCTCGGCCAGCGGATGCGCGGCCTTCCACTCGTCGGACGAGCTGTCGGGCGAACCGTCGACATAGTTGCCGATCCAGGCCTGCAGCCATTGCTGGATCTCGTCGCGCTCCATCGAGCTGCCGATCTTGTCGCGCACCATGCACTTCAGATAGTGGGCGAAGCGGCAGGTGGCGAACAGATAGGGCAGGCGCGCGGCCAGGGCGGCGTTGGCGGTGGCGGCGGGGTCGTCGTACACCTGCGGCTTCTGGATCGAGGGCGCGCCGACGAAGGCCGGGAAGGCGGCGTGCTTGCGGTGCACCATCGGGATGAAGCCGTTGTGGGCCAGCTCCGCCTCGCGCCGCTCGGACAGGGCGATTTCGGTCGAACATCGCAGATCGACATTCCCGTCCGCGGTCGGGAACGGGTAGGAGGGCAGCCCCTCCACCGCGCCGCCGCCGTCGATGCCGCGGATGCGGACGCACCAGCCATACAGGCTGAAGGCGCGGGCGATGTTCGCCGCCATCGCATAGGCCGGATTGCCCCACAGGAAGCGGCTGGCGTCCGGACCGTCCACGTCTTCCTCGAAGTCGAAGGCTTCGGTGGGCTCGGTGCGGTGACCGTACGGCACGCGCGCCAGCCAGTGCGGCATACACAGGCCGATATAGCGCGCATCCTCGCTGGCGCGCAGCGCGCGCCAGGCGGCGTATTCGGGGGTCTGGAAGATGCGGCTGATGTCGCGCGGGTTGGCAAGCTCGGCCCAGCTTTCCATCCGCGTCACCGCGGGCGAGGCCGCGGCGATGAACGGCGCGTGCGCGGTCGCGGCGATCTGCGCGATGTCGCCGAGCAGGGTCACGTCCTGCGGGCTGTGGTCGAATTCGTAGTCGCCGATCAGCACCCCGAACGGCTCGCCGCCGAACTGCCCGTACTCCTCGTCGTACACCTTGTGGAAGATCGGGCTCTGATCCCAGGCGGTGCCGTGGAACTTGCGCAACGTGCGCACCAGCTCCCGCTTCGTCACGTCCAGCACCTTGACCTTGAGCGAGGCGTCGGTCTCGACCCCGTCGAGCACCAGGAACAGCCCGCGCCAGGTTGCCTCCAGCCGCTGGAAGTCCGGGTGGTGCAGGATCAGGTTGATCGCCTCGGCCACCTTGCGATCGATCGCGGCGACCAGCGCCTCGACCTGCCGCCGCGGGTCGGACGTCCCGTGCTGCGGGAACTGCCGCGCCGCCGCGGCCAGCGCGTGCAGCCCGGCCGCAAGCTGCGGCGGCACCGCCGCGGGCGGCCGCTCGAGCAGATCGGACAGGTCGCTGGCCACCGATCGTCTCCCGCCGCTAGTTGATCAAGATCTCGCCCGCCTTCAGGATCATCGCCCCGCCCCCGTTCAGCGACATCTCCGCGTTGCTCTTGAGCGACATGGTCGCATCGGCGGACGCCGTGACCTCCGGCCCGCTGATGCTGACGCCGGTTTGGCTGATGGTGATGCTGCTGGCGCCGACCTGCAAGGTGATCTTCTCGTTCGCCTTGATCGTGATCGACTGGCCGGCGCTGATCGTGCTGGAGCCGGCGGTGATCGTGATCGTGTGGTTGCCCTCGTTGACCGTGAGCGAATCGTCGCTCTGCACCACCACCGTGTTCTTGCCCTGCGACACGGTGAGCGAATTGTTGCCCTCGGAGACGGTGGTCGAGTTGTTGCCCTGGGAGACGGTGGTCGAGTTGTTGCCCTGGGAGACGGTGGCCGAGTTGTTGCCCTTCGAGACCGTGAGCGAATTGTTGCCTTCCGACACGGTCACCGAGCGGTTGCCCTTCTCGACCGTTGTCGTGGTGTCCTGGGTGATCGTCACCGTCTCGTTGTTCAGGACCTTCTTGTTGTAGTCCTTCTGGGCCTGGAAGAAGACCTCCTCGGAGTCCTTCTTGTCCTCGAACCGGAGCTCGTTGAAGCCGCCGCCGCCGGTGGAGGAATTGGTCTTGATGGTGGACCGGGTCTTGTTGTCCGGCAGCGCGTAGGGGACCTTCTGCGCGTCGTTGTAGACGCAACCGGTGATGATCGGCCGGTCCGGGTTGCCTTCCAGGAACTCGACGACCACTTCCTGGCCCACCCGCGGGATGAACATCCCGCCCCAGGTCGCCCCGGCCCAGATCTGCGCAACCCTGATCCAGCAGGAGGCTTTCTGGTCGTTCTGTTCCGCCGCGCTCTGGGTCGCGGGCGTGTCCGGGCGGGCCCAGTAGAAGCGCACCTTCACCCGGCCGTACTGGTCGGTGACGATCTCGTCCGCGGCCGAGCCGGTGGGTTCGCCGACCACCTTGGCGGTCTGCGGGCCGCGGATCAGCGGGTGCGGCGTGATCCGGTTCAGCCGGAACGGCGTGGTCCCCTTGATCGCCTCGAAATCGCAGCGGTAGGTGCTGCGGCTGGCGCCCGCCGCCGCGGCGCGCAGCTGGCCGACCGACAGGGTGTAGGTCGCGCGGATCACGGTGTATTCGGTGTTCTCCAACTCTTCGTAGAACTCCTCGAGGGTGAACTTGCACCCGGTATAGAGGCGCCGGCTGTTGGAGGTGCCGAACAGGACGTGCCGGCGCGCGGCCAGGTCCTGCACCCGCACGTCGGTGAGCTTCTGGCCGTCGGCCGCGGTCGGGTAGAGGCCCGGATAGGCGAACACCTCGAAGTCGCCGTATTTGTGGCTGGCGACCTGGGAGGAACGCGCGGTCAGGTCGGCCGCCGAGGTGGTGAAATTGTAGTCGGTGAACGTGACCTTTCCCGGCACCACCGCCAGCTCCGAGGACCATTGCCAGATGTGATCGGCGACGGCGCGGGCGTTGGTCTGGCGGGTGCGGAACGGGATCGCCGCGCCGATCGCGCTGTGGGACGACGGGTCGTCGGCGAACTTCACCGTGTGTTTGCCGTCGCTGTGCTCGAAGTAATAGTAGATGCCGAATTCTTCCATCAGCCGCGTGACGAAATCGAAGGTGGATTCGTCATACTGGACGCAATATTCCAGCGTCTCGCTGCCGGCGGATTTCTGCCGCTTGTCCTCGAAATCGCTGAACCCGGCGTTGCGGCAGACGGTGGTGATGATGTCCCAGGCCGACTTGTTCTGGAAGATGCGGCAATCGCGCCGGTGCGACAGCAGCCACAGCCAGGGCCGCAGCTCGATCCGGTAGCTGCGCGCGCCCGAGCGCATCCCGGCGTAGGCGATGCGGCCGATGATGCCGTTGAAGTGGCGGGTGCTGCCGCCCGGCTGGACCACCGTGACCGTGATCGTGCTGCCGAGCAGCGCGGTGAGATCGCCCTTCGCCTCGGTGCTCGACATCGACAGCTCGTACAGGAACGGGCGGCCGAGCTCCTCGGTGCCGCGCAGCTCGTCGAGCATCAGCTTGAAGCCCGGATCCGGCTCGATCTTCACGTCGATCTTGGTGGTCGTGTCCGCCATGTCTCACCTCGGATCGTTGCCAGCGGACACGGACCGGACCCGGCCGCGCCGGGTCCGTGCTCGCGTCACAGCTTGGGCGGGCAGCGGAACGCGCGCAGCGCCGCCAGGTTGAACGGATTGCGCACGCTGTTGGCGTTCAGCTCGAACGTCGCGGTGCCCTGGGGGCTCGAGAAGACGATGCGGAACCGGTCGGGCGCGCCGCTCGGGATCACCCGCGCCGCGTCCAGCAGGCGCAGCAGCGACCACGGGCCGTCGTTCTGGATCACGGTGGCGGGCGCGCCATCGGCCGGGGTCATGATCACCCGCACCAGCAGGGTGTCGCCCTTGCCCGGCCATTGCATGGCGGCCGGCTGGATCGGACCGTGCGCATAGGTCAGGGAGGTTCCGCCGATCTCCACCCGGACCGAGCCCACCCCCGGATCCTCCGAGACCGGCACCAGCTGGAACTGCACCCCGAGGGTGGACCCGTCCGGGAACAGCGCCTCACGGATCGTCTGCGCCCGTTCGAACTCCGCCAGCGCTCCGGGCGACAGGCCGAGCTGGGTGTGGTCGGGCGACTGCCACTGCCAGGGCGTGGTCGTGGTGTTGACCAGGGGCTGCAGATACTTGGCGAAGAATTTCTCGATCAGCCCGCCCGGGCCCAGCAGGCGGGTGAAATCCCCGAGCGGGACGTTCTGCCGGCTGCCGGCGATGAACGGATAGCGATCGAACGCCTCCCGGCAGAGCGGCAGGATCTGCGCGCGCCAGGCGTCGGACAACTCCTTGCTCGCCCCGCTCGCGGTCACCTGGGAACTCGACTGCGACACCGTCTGCAGCATCGCCGCCACCGGCTTCGGCACGCCCTGCGCCGCCTGCTGCAACTGGGCCGCCGCCCCGGCCGGGCCACCGCCGCCGGCCGCGCCGCCGCCGGCCGCGCCGCCGCCGGCGACCATCCCGAGCAGCGCCGCGCCCTGGCTGGGCGCGTTCGCGGCCTGGCTCATGCCCTCGTAGATCTGCTGGATCTTGGCGATGACGCCGTCCAGATGCGGCTGGCCGGGCTGCTTGCCGGAGACGAACTCATGCAGCGTCTTGAAATGCTCGTCCACCCGCTTCGCCGGGTCGATCGGCTTGCCTTCGGGTCCCTCCCCGAACGCCGAGCCGAGCACCGAGGCGATCTCCGCTTCCTCGACGCCGAACCCGACCTTGGTCTGCTCCGCGGCGATGTCGCTCAGGCCCTCGCGCACCTTGGTGGCTTTTTCCGATTTCACCCCGCCTTCCGGCGGACGGCTCAACTGGGTCTGCTCGTCGATCCCGTGCAACAGGTCGCGCAGCGGCGAACCGGGCGCCGACAACAGGTAAAGCTCGTTCAGTCCTTCGTGGATGGTGCCGAACGGCTTCAGCGCGACATTGCCGAGCAGCATATCCCACTGGCGCGTGTAGTCGTCGAAATAGAGCGACAGGATATCGTGGCGCAGCTTGGTCAGCGCCTCCGGCCCCTCGGCCTCCGCGTGCCCCAGCACCCAGACCTGTTCCGATGCCTGCTTGGTCACCTGCGGCACCAGCGGCAGGAACACCTTGTGGTATCCCTCCCAGGTGTAGATCCCCGGGACGCCGGTATCGAGCGGCTTTCCGTCGCGCAACCGGAACACCCGGTCGCCGGCCGGACCGGCATTCTCCGCCACCGTCCACTCCGGCAGGCGGTGCGCCACCGCGCTGTCGATGATGCTGGAATAGAGATAGTCGGCGAACGGCTGGCGGGTCAGGATCGCGCGCACCTCAGCGACCAGCGGCCCGTTCAGCTCCACTTTCGGCAGCGGGAAATGCAGCAGCGCGCGCACGTCCTCCTCGAGCGCGGTGCGTTCTTCGGCGTGGCCGGCGCCGGGGAAGCTGGCGGCGAAATCCTCGTCCATCCAGTGCGTGACCAGGGTCCGGTTGAGCGGCCCCTGGCGGCCCAGGATCAGATAGACCTCCAGCGCCTGATACAGGAATTTCGGCTTGTCGAGATGCATCTGCATCTGCCGTTCCAGCCGCGACAGCAGCCGCGGCAGCAACAGCCCGTCCAGCCCGTCGGCATAGGCGTTATCCGCCGCCGCGCGCAGCTGCGCGCCCTGGTACAGCCCGAAGCCGAGCGACCACGGCGTTCCTTTCGCGTGCTCGGCATAGCCGTCCGGCATGGTGCGCAAGGTCTCGAGCGCCGGCACCACCGCAGCCAGATCGGTGTCGTTCGGGCCGCGCGCCTGCACCGCGGCGTACTGGGTCCGGTAGCGCCCCATCTCCTCGCGCTGGCGCGCCATCACGTCGCGGTTGCCGAACCAGCTCACGGTCCACACGGTGATCAGCCCCACCAGCACGAGGCCGGACAGGCCGAAGGCGCCGTAGTGGATCAGCCGCCGACGGCGCTCCACCTTGGGATCGAGGCTGACCAGCCCCGCTTCGCCGAACACCACCTCGCGCACCGTCCGCGAGAGGAAATAGCTGCGCCCGGCGCCGCTGAACGCCGCCACCGCCTGGCGCGCCAGGCCGAACCGTCCGGCCATGCCGCCCAGCAGCCGGTCGATCGGCGTGCCGTCCTGGGTGCCGGAGGTGAAATAGACGCCGCGCAACAGGGGACGCGCCTCCAGCCGGCTCGGCCGGAAGGCTTCGGTCAGGAATTCCGCGGCGAGGTCGCGCAGGGAGGCGAGCTGCTGGGGGAAGCCGTAGATCAGCCGCCGGCGCTGCAGGTCGGGCTCCTGATGGACCCGCTCCATCATCCGCTCGTTCAGCCGCGTCATCAGCCGGTCGAATTCGGGGGCGAACTCGGCGACCGGGCCGCCCTCGCTCTTGCCGTCATCCAGTCCCAGGGTCATGCCCCAGACCTGCTCGCGCTCCTCCTTGCCGAGATTGTCGAAGAACTCGACGAAGCCGGCGATCATGTCGGCCTTGGTGAACAGCACGTAGACCGGCACCCGCACGCCGAGTTCCTCGGTGAGCTCGCGCACCCGCTTGCGCACCGCGCGGGCGTGGGCGAAGCGTTCCGCTTCCGGCTGGGTGGAGAGATCGGACAGGCTGATCGCCACCAGCACCCCGTTCAGCGGCTGGCGGGTGCGCTGCTTCTTGAGCAGCTTGAGGAATCCGAGCCAGGCGGCGGAATCCACCGCGGCGTCGGAATCCTGCGTGGTGTAGCGCCCGGCGGTGTCGATCAGCACCGCCTCGTCGGTGAACCACCAGTCGCAGTTGCGCGTGCCGCCGACGCCCTTCACCGCCTGCGGCCCGTTCTGGTCGGCCAGCGGGAAGCGCAGCCCGCTGTTCACCAGCGCCGTGGTCTTGCCGGCGCCGGGCGGGCCGATGAAGATGTACCAGGGCAGCTGATAGAGCGAGCGGCGCGACTTGCCGCCCAGCTTGGCACGCTTGAGCTCGTGCAGCGCCTCCTTCATCCGCTCCGACAGGAGCGCGAGCTCCTCGGCCGAGGCGGTCGCCGCCGGATCGGGTTCGGCCTCCTGGGCCACCCCCTCCTCCAGCTCCTTTTCCTTCTTCCGCTCGCGCAGTTCGTGCACCAGGGTGCCGATCACCCACAGCAGCACGAGCGCGGAGATGGCGATGATCCGCGCCAGCACGCTGGCGAACGGATGCAGCGATCCGAACCCGAGCAGCGGGCCGAAGAACCAGATCAGCAGCGCGATGATCACCGCGCCGATCAGCGTTTCCCCCCAGAAGCTGCGGAGGAAACGGACGGGCCACTCCATCATGGCAGGTTCGACGTCTTCAACAGGACGACCTCCGTGCGCCGGTTCTGATCCCGCCCCTGCGGCGTGGTGTTGGGAGCGATCGGGTCGGCATCGCCCTTGCCCACCGCCCGCAGCCGCTGCGGATCGGCCAGCGACACGCGCAGCACCTTGGCGACGGCGAGGGCGCGGGCCTGGGACAATTGCCAGTTCGACGGGAACTGCACCGTGTGGATCGGCTGGTTGTCGGTGTAGCCGTCGACGATGATGTCACCCTTCTGGGCCCGCAGCGCGGTGCCGATGCGATGAAGCAACGGAAGGTAGCTCGCGTTGAGGGTGGCCGAGCCGGAGCCGAACATCTGGTGGTTGATCAGCCGCACGGTGATCGACTGCGCGTCCTCGAACACCTGCACCTGGCCGGCCTTGATCTCGGGCGCCAGGAATTTGGCCAGGGTCGGCGTCGCCGCGCGGGCCGCCTCGACGGGCGCCGGCGGCGGCGGTGGCGGCGGGGCCACCGGGGCCAGCCGCGGCACCACGATCGCGCCTTTCGGCGGCAGCGCCGCCAACTCGGCATAGGCCACGCCGGAGTCGCCGGCGAGCGAGAAGCTGAACAGCACGTAGATCAGGCAGGCGGTGCCGAGGGTGATCGTGGCCAGCATCCACACCGGCACAATCTGCGCCAGCGGCTTGTGGCCGAGGCTGAGCCCCTTCCAGCGCGGCGACAGGTCGCGCTCGAAATCGCCGCGGCGCTGACGGATGGTGCGGTAGACCGAATCGCGCAATTCCGTGAGCGCGGCGATGCCGCGCGGCATCACCCGGTAGCGCCCCTCGAAGCCGAGCGAGGCGCAGAAATACATCAGCTCGACCACCTCGGCGTGCCGGCCGAGGTCTTTCTGCATGTCTTCCAGGATGTCGAAGAAGCGCTCGCCGCCGCTCACTTCGTTGTGGAAGATGCTGGTCAGGCTCTGCGCCCCCCAGGTGCTGGTGCTGCCCCAGGGGGTGCTGAGCACCAGATCGTCGATGGTGGCACAGAGCGCGTAGCGGGCGGCGCGCAGGCTGCGGGTGTCGAGCCCGGTGGCGAGCGCCCGCTTCTCGAACTCGCGCACCGCTTCGACCATGGCGCGGCGCAGTTGTTCCGGATCGGGGGGCGTGGCGCGCGCCGCGCCGATGCGCACCGCGGCGGCCAGCACCGGCGCGGCAGCGGCCAGCAACGGGCTGGCCCCGACCGCCGGCACCGCGGTGGCGGGCGCGGCCCGGGCAGGCCCCGGCGCGGGGCCCGCGCCGGCGCCCCGCCCGCCGGGGCGCGGGCGGATGATGGTCGCTTCGGAATCAGACGGTTCGGCAAACGGATCGTCGCTCATGGCGTGCCTATCCCCTGATCGCCCAGCACTCGATCTCGAGCCCCGGCACATCGCCCGACACGTGGATCGCGATGCCGCCGGAGCGCCCCAGCGCGGCCCAGTACCGGGCTGCTCCGGTCGAGTTCAAAATATGTCGTGCCGGCATAATACGGCAACTGCCGCGGCGCGACCGGCAGCGCGCGCACCGCGACCCCCGGCAGCGCCACGTTGATCAGCTCGCGGATCTGCTCCACCGGGCCGATCTTGCACAGATTCGGGAAGCTGCGGCGCAGCGCCTCGGCCGGCATCTGCGCCTTCACCGCCAGCACCCAGGTGCCGGCGGCGACCAGGGTGCGGTCGGCGATCGGACCGACCCGGATGCCGAACTTGCGTTCCTGCAACGGGATCGGCACCGCGGTCTGCTCCAGCACCGCCGACAGCGACTGGCGCAGCGCCGAGATCACGGGGCGGAACGTCGCCGTCAGGTCGTCGTGCCGATAGGACGGGAACTCCACCGGCCGCTTGCGCGTCTCGGTGAAGGTGGCGAGCTCGCCGGCGAGCGAGACGCAGGTGCGGTAGAACGCTTCCGGATGCAGTTGCCCGACGGTCGCGGCCAGATGGGTCAGCAGCGGCTCGTAGCGGTTGCACAGCTGCAGCATCAGATAGTCGGCGATCTCGGCGGCGCCGCGGGTCGCGGTCTCCGACACCCGCCCGGCCAGCGCCTCGGCCCGGTGGTGCAACAGGCCCTGCAACTGGGTGACGAAGCCGGCCAGCACCGGCGAGGTGCCGGCGAGCAGCAAGGGCGGGATATAGGTCTCGTCCAGTTGCACGCTCTTGTCGGTGCGGACCTCGGCGATGCGGGCGACGCCGATCGCGGTGAAGCCCTCGCGCGCCTCGTACTCGAGCGCATAGCGCAGCCGCAGCTTGCCGACCGGGACCAGGGTGCTGCCCTGATAGCCGGCGTTGCTGTCGGCCACCTCGTATTCGCCGGCGGCGAAGCGGGCCACCGTCTCCACCTGCTCGGGCCCGGCGGTCTCCACCGCGTCGGGCTGGCGGGTGGGCAGCATCAGGTAGACGATGCTGTTGCGCGCGGTCTCCGGCAGGTCGATCGGCTGCGGATGGTCGGCATCGTCCGGGATCGCGAACGGCGTGCCGTCGGACAGGATGCCGGAGGCCGCACGCAGGGCGAATTTGCCCAGGGTGAGCAGGTCGGCATCGAACTCGAGCTGGGTCAGCCCCCAGGCGAACGGCCGCAGCCCGGCGGTGCTCGCGCGCACCAGCCGCTCGGTGTAGCGGGTCTGCTGCTGCAGGTGCTGCGGCTGGAGGAACAGCCCTTCGGTCCAGACGACCCGGTTCTCCCACCCCATCGCTAGGCGGACCTACGCACGGTCGTGCTCACATCATGATCCAAGCCGGCACACGCTGGCAATTTGTCTTGCTCCCGATTCATTGACCGCCGCAGCACCGCGGCTCAGGACCCGGCTGGCGCGGGGGATGACTTCACCGCGAGCGCGGCGCGGCCGACGGTCAGCGTGACCGCCGTGGCCTTGTGCGGCGGCACCGGCGTCGTCGCCCGCCAGGTGGCCGACTGGAACGTGCCGTAGGCGGCGAAGAAGCCGAGCGCTTTCACCCGCGCCTCCGGCGTGATCGTCACGGTCTTGCTCGTCCCCGGTGCCAGCAGGAAATGGTCTTCATGCACCAGGTCGCCGCCGAGGGTGGCGGCGTCGTGGTTGAACAACTGGAAGAAATCCGCGTTGTCGAAGGCGTTGGTCGAGGCCAGCTGATAGACCCGCACCGCCACCGGAACCCCCTGGCCCGACGCGCCGGCGTTGGCATCGGCCGTGGCGGTCAGGGTGAGCGTCACCACCGTCGGCGGCGGCGGCGGCGGCGCCGCACATCCGGCGCAGGCCGCGAGCAGCAGCATCGCCCCAACACTTCGAAGCCATCGACCCATGAAGTTCGTTCCCTGCCCGCTGCGCGGCGCTATTTGCCCCCGATTGCCCCGCGGTTGGAAGCGCTTTGTTGACCGCTCCGCCCGCAGCCTCGTCAGAGCTTGCGAATCTGGGCGTCGTAGGCGCGGGCGAATTCCCGGCCGAACACCGACTGGAAGTCGTCTTCCGCCTCGCGGGCGATGTCCTTGTAGGTGGTGCAGAACAATTCCCACGTGCGGGCCTTGCGCGCCCCCGGCAGCAGGCCGCCCAGCATGCCGGGCTGCAGCCGCTTTTCCAGCGCGCCCGGCTCGAACCGCCGGAGCAGGCCAAGCAGCGCCGTCTGCACGCCGGCCATCACCGCCATTTCGTGCGCGCGCACATCGTCGAACGCCTCCTGCGCAGAGTCGAGCGGCGCCTTGTAGCCGGGCCGGCCGGGCTGCAGCAGGGCCGCCATCGCATCCTCGGCGGTGACGGCGAATTTGAGCGCGTTGTTGTCGCGCGCCCGCAGCATGGTCTGTTCCACCCGGAATTCGTTCTTGATCGCGGCGCGCGACATCAGCACCTGCCGCAGCCCTTCGACCAGCACCCGGAACACCGTGCCGGCCGAGCGCAGCGCCGCTTCCGGGTCCGGATCGAGGGCGAGGCCCGGCACGCCGGCCCCTTCGAGGAAGGCCGCCAGCAGCCGCCCGGCCTCCGCCGCCGGTGGCCCGGCTTGCGGCACCGGAGCGGCCGCGGCGGGCGGCGCTGGAGCAACCTGCGGCGGAGCGGCCGGCGGCGGCGGCGGCGACGGGCGGCGACGGCGGCGGCGCGGCGGCGGCGGAGCCGTCGGCAGCGGGGCGGGCGCGGCGGGCGGCACCCCGCCTTTCTCCGGCGGGGTGTCCCCGAGCAGGGCATCGATGTCGAGATCGTCGAAATTCGACACCGCGACCGGGGGCGGCGCGGTGAACGCCTGCATCGGCGCATCCGCGTTGTCCGGCTGCGACGGCCCGGTCCAGCTGTCGACCGGGGTGACCCCGCGGAACAGGTCGTCGTCGGAGATGGCGCCGGCGCCGCGGCGGTTGTCGTCGGCCAGGTCGAAGGGATCGCTGCTGGAACGGGGCGCCTGCGGCGGCGCCATCGGATGCACGAACCCCGCGCCGGGCGGGGTGGCGAAGGGATCGAGCAGCCCGTCGTCGGCGTTGCCGCCCAGCGGATCGGGGATCGCATCCGCCGGCCCGGCCAGCGGGTCGGCGCGGCGCACCCCGCCCGGCGCCAGCGCGCTGTGGCCGACCAGCGGCGGATCGGCCGCAGCCGGCGCCTCCGTCACGGTCAGGACGTACTCGCCGAACCGGACCTCGTCGCCGTCGGTCAGTTCCACCTGGCCGTCGCGCGGCACCCTGGCGGCGGCGCCGTTCACGAACACGCCATTGGTGCTGAGATCGGTCAGCACGCAGCGCCCGCCCGAGGCGCTGATCGTGCAATGGGTCTTGGACAGGTGCCGCTCGGGGTCGGGCAGGACCCAGTCATTGCCGGCGGCCCGGCCGATGGATAGAGTCCCGAGTTGCAATGTGCGCGTGGCGCGCTCGCCCGCGCCGCGCCCGCCGACCAGGGTGAGGGTCAGCGGCATCGGCGCGTACCGGGCTGGGCCGGATCAACGGCGTCGGCGACGATGGCGAAGGAGGTTTCGATGGCGGACATCACACTTGCCGAATTCAACGGACGGGTCTGGCTGGTGGGCGGGGAGACGCATCTCCATGACCTGCTGGGCAACACCCTGCCCAAAGACGTTAGCATAGAGCTGATCCAGTGCGAACACCCCTCCGACATCCGCCGGCTCTGGACGCAACATTGCGGCGAGCCAAGCACCGACGGCATGCCGTGGCAGATCCACCCCGCCATCGTTGCGCGTATTCATCGGAGCACGTCGGACTACGGGGTCTATTTCGGGCAATGGTCGGCGCTGCTCGACCAGGATGCGCTGATGTCGGTGAATGCCGCCGCGGCGCGCGCCTGCGAGGAGGCCGAGGTGCCGGTGGAACTGGCCCAGTATCTCGATCCGGAGGGACCGCAGTCGATGGTGGACCTCGCCCGGCTGCGCGCCCAGTTGATCGAGGACCGGCTGGCGGAGGCCGGGGTCGAACGGTCCCGCATTTCCCGCGTCGTCCGCGATGTCCGCGACGTGCCGGGCATGGCCCAGGAAAGCCAGCGGATCGACGTGGTGATCCGCGCGACGGAGTGAACGCGGGGGGATCGGGGCGCGGATCCGGAGCGGACGGCGAAAATGCCCCCTGTCGATTCGGTGGCGCCGGGTCGGGGTGAGGTGGTCCTGGCCGGGGCACCCGCCCCGGATCGTTGCGGGCCGGCATGATGGGCCGTGCGGCGCGCCCCCTCCCCCGGCCCCTCCCGCAAGGGGAGGGGAGGTTTCTGTCCGGGGCAGGACGGGAAAGGATCGGCGCCGCCGACCTCGGTCGTTGCGGCGCCCGGGGTCAGTTGAGCGAGGCGAGCAGCGCGTCGAGGTCGGATTCGGTTTCGTCCGCCGCCGCCGGCTCCGGCTCCGCGTCCAGGCCGGCGAGCAGCGCATCGAGATCGTCGCCGGCCCCGTCGTCGGCCGGCGCCTGATCGGCGGCGGCGTCGGTGCCGCCCGACTGATCGTCGGACGCGTCGTCGTCGGACGGCGCCTCCGCGCCCGGCTCGTCGGCCGCTGGCGTCTCCTCGGCCTCCTCGGCGGCTTGGGCCGGGACGGACGCGGCGTCCTCCTCGGTGTCGGGCTCCGCGGCTTGGGCCGACGCGGCGGCGGCCGGAGCGCCGATTTTGGCCGGCGCCCAGAACCCGGCCAGCGGCGTGCCAGCGAGCGAAGTGAACCCGCCGAGGCGGACCTCCGGACGGCCGCGGATGGTGAGCAGCGGCATCACCCGGTACTGGCCGACCCGCACCGCCTGGCGCTCGCTGTAGAGCCGCGCGGTGCAGGGCAGCGCGACCGACTCCCCGTCCGGGCTTGCGTACGTATAGTACGCGATGTCGCCGACCCCCATCACGGTGCCGAGCTTCATCTTCACCCCCTGCTGGGCGAAGGTCTCGGCCAGCAGCAGCGCGGGGATCAGCGCCGGGTGGCCCCACAGCATGCCGCCGAGCCCCTCCTGGCGGGTGAACTCCTCGAAGGCGAAGGCGTCGATCGGGTCGGTCTTCTTGCCGTACGGCAGGCGCAGCAGGAAGCGCGGCGCGGCGAGGCCGAGATAGGCCGCAGCCGGCAGGTCGTACAGCGCGCCGAACGCGTCCTGCACCAGCGGGTTCTGCTCGTGCATCGGGATGTTCAGGGCATCGGGGCCGATGCCGGCGACGAACGGGGCGCCGGCGGCGGCGGCGATCTGCGCGACCCGGCCGAGCAGGTCGGCGTGCGGGGGGGCCAGCTCGAAATCATACAGGCCGATGACCGCCGACAGCGGGCCCTGATGCGCGTCGAGCGCCGGCTGCTCGACCAGCATGCCGTACAGCCCGGTGTCTTCCAGCCCATCGGTCGCGGCGATGTCGGCGGCCAGTTCCTCGGCCGAGACGTCGTACAGCACGATCTCCATCCGCGCGCCGGTCTCGATCCGGCGGACCAGGAACTCGACGCCGCGCCAGATCGATTCGGCGGTCTGGAAATCCGGGTGGTGCAGCACCCGGCGCATGGCGGCCGACAGCGCCTCGTCCACCTGGGCGATCAGCGCGTCCTGGCGCGGATCCTTCGCGGGCTGGATGTAGGGGCCGACCAGGCGGGCGAGCAGCGCATCGGCATCCGTCTCCTCCGCGGCGGGGGCGGCGGGGCGGCCGACCAGGCGGGCGAAGTCCGACAGCCGGCTGGCGGCCACCGCGCTGCCGCGGGCGCGGCGCGGATGCGGGCGCGCCGGCGCCGCACCGCCCCAGGCCATGACCTGCTTCGCCGCCCGGTCGAACCCGGCGCGGTTGGCCAGGTTGCGGCGCAGGGTGCGCAATTCCTCGAACAGCGAAACGTTCCCGGCGAGCTCGTCGGGGTGGAAATCATCGATCGCGCCGATCTCGACCGTGACGGTGCCGCCGTCCTCGGTCAGCGGCAGGGCGAGGCTGAGCTGCATGCGCGCCAGCACGTCGTCGAGATTATCGACATCGACCTTGATCGGCTTGCGCGCGGCGAGCGCGGCGCCGGTTTCGAGCTTGCCCGCATTGGCGCGGCCGGAAAAATCGCCGAGCAGCGCGAGACGGAATTTCTTGCCCGCGGCCGGCGGGCGCGGTGCGGTTCCGAGACGGCCGAAACTGACCTCGTATTTCATGCTGGCCCTCCCCGACCGGTGCGCGATCCTATCATTGCGCCGCGCCGGGGTGAAAGCCCCCAGCGGCGCGGTCGCAACGAGGACGGCGGGCGCGCGCCCCCTTCCCCGCGCCCGGGGGCAGGCCGGGCGCCGGTCAGAGGTCAGAGGTCAGAGGTCGGTCAGAGATAGTGTTCGGCGAGCGGGGCGAAGCCGTTGAAGCCCTGGCTTGCGTAGGTGGTCACGTAGGCGCCGGTGGCGTGCAGCGCCACCCGGTCCCCCGAGGTCAGCGCCAGCGGCAGGCGGTAGTTCGCCTTTTCGTACATGGTGTCGGCGCCGTCGCAGGTGGGACCGGCGATCGCCACCGGGCCGGCGGCGGTGCCGTCGTGGCCGGTGGTGATGCGGTAGCGGATGGACTCGCCTTCGGTCTCGGCCAGGCCGCCGAAGCGGCCGATGTCGAGATAGACCCAGCGCACCGCATCGTCGCCGCGGCGGCTGACCAGCACCACCTCGGCGCTGACCACGCCGGCGTCGCCGACGACGCAGCGGCCGGGCTCGATCACCATCTCCGGCAGGTTGTTGCCGAAATGGCGGGTCATGGCGCCCATGATGGCGGCGGCGAAATCGTCGAGCTCGGGCACCGGCTCGCGGTAGCGGGTCGGGAAGCCGCCGCCGAGGTTCATCATCCGCAGGTTCACCCCGGCGTCCGTCAGGTCGGTGAACAGCATCGCCACCTTGCTGATCGCGATGTCGTAGGCGGCGGTGGAGGTCTGCTGGCTGCCGACGTGGAACGACAGGCCGTAGGGGTCGAGGCCGAGCTCCCCGGCGCGGCGCATCAGCGCCCCGGCGTGTTCGATCGTGGTGCCGAACTTGCGCGACAGCGGCCAGTCGGCGCCGTCGTTTTCCACCCGGATGCGGCAGTAGACGCGCGCGCCGGGGGCGTGGGCGGCGAGCTTGTCCAGCTCCTCGTCCGAATCGAAGGCGAACAGCGACACGCCGGCCTGGTGGGCGCGGGCGATGGCGCTGCTTTTCTTGATGGTGTTGCCGAAGCTGATCGCCTCGGGCCGGGCGCCGGCGACCAGGCAGGCGTCGATCTCCTCGATGCCGGCGGCGTCGAAGCAGCTGCCCAGGCGGACCAGGCGGTCGAGCACCGGGGCGGCCGGGTTGGCCTTCACCGCATAGTAGATGCGTGCGAGCGGCAGGGCGCGGCGCAGCGCCTGGAAGTTGCCTTCCACACGGTCCAGATCGAGCACCAGGCACGGGGTGACCGGCTGGGTCTGCGCAAGGAATCGGGCGATTTTCGGGGTCATCGCACCGTGCCTCCCTCAGTTAGGACGTCCGCCTGTGACGGCGACGGACGACAGTTGACGAAACGGTCGAACGAACCAGCGACCTGTGACGAGTTGCCAGAACGCTTGACGTCGTTGCGTAACCACGGAGGGCCAGAGGCACGTGCGTTGCTGCGTAAGGGGGGCAGATAGGGGGGGCTGAGCCGGGGCGCAAGCGGGAATCGGCCCCGCGGGGGAAAAAACCGCCCGCCCGCCCGCGCGAAGGCGGCCCGCGCCGGGCCCCGCGCCGGGCGCACCGGCCGCCGGCGGGGCCGCCGCCCCTGGGAGGGGGAGCAAACCGACCCCATCATCGATTGGGTCGAAGCGACAGGAGCGACGCCCGCGGATGCCATCCACCCCCAATTCGCCGTCCCGCCCCTCCCCCGCCGCCGCGCCGGCGCCCGACGGCCGGTTGCGGCGCGTGCGGGCGTTCCTGGTGGCGACGGTTGAATCGCTCACCACCGACCGCGCCTCGCTCGCCGCGGCGGGGGCGGCGTTCTACGCCACCCTGGCGCTGTTCCCGGCGATCAGCACCCTGGTTTCCCTGTACGGGCTGGCCTTCGACCGGGCGAGCGTGGCGGGCCAGCTCAAGTTCCTGCACGGGCTGCTGCCGGCGCCGGCCTATGCGCTGATCGCGCAGCGGGTGGAGATGCTGGTCGATCAGCCGCCGGGGCAGCTGGGGGCAGGGCTCGCCGTCGCTTCCCTGGTGGCGTTCTGGAGCGCGAGCGCGGGCACGCGCTCGGTGCTGAGCGCGCTGAACGTGGCCTATGGGGTGAGCGAGCAGCGCGGGCTGATCCGCTTCTACGCCCTGACCCTGGGGATGACCCTGGCGGCGATGGTGGTGGCGGTGGCGGGAATCGCGGTGCTGGTGGCGCTGCCGGTGGTGGTGGGGTTTCTGGGGCTCGCCTCGCACGGGGCGAGCCTGGTGCATCTGGCGGCGATGGGGATGCTGGTCGCGTTCGTCGCCGCCTCGCTCGCGGTGCTGTACCGGGTGGGCCCGGCGCCGGCGGACGGCGGGCGGCGGCGCGTGCTGGCGGGGGTGGCGACGGGGACGGCGCTGTGGCTCGGGGCCTCGTCGGCGCTGAGCTTCTATGTGGCGCATCTGGCCAATCTGGGGGCCACCTACGGGCCGCTGGGCGCGGTGGTGGGGGTGATGCTCTGGTTCTATTTGAGCGTCTATGCGGTGCTGGTGGGGGGCGAGGTGAACGCGCAGTTGGAGCGGGGGCGGACGCGGCGCGGCGGCGGACGGCAGGGCGGCGGGTGACCGTTTCGGACCGGGGCGCGAGGTGCGCCCGGGGGGCGTGCCTGCCGGACCGGCCGGCGGCGGCCCCGGTCCCGCTGCGCAGGGGGAATGTAAGAGATTTGAAGGGAGGACTCGGGTATGGGAATTGCCACGGAACAGTTACCAATCGGTTGACCGATCGTGACTGCCCCGGTATACGGGCTCTGAAGGTCTGCGGATGCGGTATGTCATTCGGGGCCGGGCGGCCGATCGTGGTGCCCGGGGAACTGCTGAGCCAACGACGTGTGACGAAAGGCCGAAACCTATGAGCTCCAAGTTCGTTGCCTTGGCTGCGGTGGCCCTGATCGGGGTGGGTTCGGTCGCGAGCGCGCGGGCGGATGTGCTGTTCGATAATATCACCCAATTCCAGCCGAATGTTGCCGGGGGGATCGCGGGTTACGATCCTCTGTTGAACGGAACTTCGTCGAACAGCGGCGGCGGCCCTATCGCGGTTTCTTTCTCGACCGGGTCCCAGGGTCTCGATCTGAGCAGCGTGACTTTTGCACTGACCGGCGTTTCAACGAGTTTGGGGTCGTTGTCGGTTGATTTGATGACTGATAGCACCAGCACTCCCAATTCTCCGTCGTCCACTGGCGTGAATATTGGAACCATTCTGGATAGTCAGCTGTCTGGCACGGTCAGCCTGATTACGGTCAAGCCGAGCACGGCGGTTATTCTGGCGTCCAATCAGAGATATTGGATTGAGCTTTCTTCTGCTTCGGCTGCGAACCCGACGTCTGCGGAGTGGGGTTACGACAAGGCGGGAAGCGGAGGCGTTGGTGTGTCCGGGCAATATGGCTGGAGCAATTATGGTGGAGCGCCTGCTAGCGGACTCGACTTCAAGTTTTGGTGTCGATCTGTTCCAGGTGACCGCCGTGCCAGAGCCGTCCGCTTTGATCGTCCTGGGAATGGGGTTGGCCGGGTTAATGGCCGCCCGACGCAGGAGCCGCGCTCGCCAGGGCTGACTTCCGGTTTAGGCTAAGGTGGCATTGCCCGATGTTCGAATGTAACCAGGAGTTGGTTGATGCCTAGGTATTGCTTTACGGGCGGCACGCGACTTGCAGCTGCAAGAGGCGATATTCCTGTTGAGGACCTGGTTGAGGGTGAGTCAATTGTAACGTTGGTCGGCAGCGAAAGGGTATTGCGGCCGGTGGCGTGGATCGGGAGGCGCCACCTTGATCTGTTGGCTGATCCTGAGCCCGAGCTCTCCGCACCACTCCGGATTTGCCGTGACGCGCTTGAAAAGGGCGTGCCAAGCCGCGACGTGCTGCTCTCCCCGGATCATCGCATTCTGATAGACGGCAAGCTCATCCCGGTCCGCTTGCTCGCCAACGGGATGACAATCAGTCACGAGCGGCATACAAGCTCCGTCGATTATTTTCATATCGAGCTTGAGGCCCATTCAATCCTTCTGGCCGAGGGAATGCCTGCCGAAAGCTTTCTGGATGAGCTGAATGATCGGAGTTTTTTCTCGAACTCCGATGGACCGGTGTCGCTACAGGCGAATTTTAACGGCGTGATCCGCCCTGTCGCGACTGCGTTGGCCTGCGCCCCCCTCGCCATGACTGCGGCCGAAGCGGAGCCGGCGTGGCGCTCATTAGCCGACCGCGCACGCGCCCTTGGTTTCGTGGCGCCGCGCTGGGACACGACGTCTGATGCGGATCTTAGCCTGATCGCTGACGGCACTCGGCTCAGGCCGTTGGTTCAGCAACCGAACCGCTGCGTCTTCGTGCTTCCCGCGGCGACTGCATCGATTCGCCTCGCCTCCCGTGCCTCCATCCCTTTCGACCTCGATCAGCACACGGGAGGACTGGCGCCGCCTCGGCGTTGGCGTCACCAGGGTCGTGTATCGCATCGGCGCGGAGCAGGCCGAGATCCCGGCCGACCACCCGTCCCTGATCCGCGGCTGGCACGACGCCGAAACGGATGGCAACACCATCTGGCGCTGGACCAATGGCGACGCCCACCTGCCGCTGCCGATGCCGATCGACGCCGCGGGCGCGACGATCGAGATCCATCTCGCGTGCCAGGCAACCTATGCGCTACCGGAACAAGACTCCGAGGCAACGCGCCGGATCGCCTGACGCAGGTCCTGCCACAGTGTGAACGAAAAAGGGTCGGCCATGCGCCGGCCCTTTTTTTGTCTTCGCCTGCTCTGCCGGCCCAGCCGTCGACAGCGACCGAAGGGCAGCGCCTGACCCGCCCTCCCCCCTTGCCGGGTCCACCGCTGCCGTTCGCGCCCGGCCCGTCCGGGCAATCTTCAGCAGCACCCGCTGGGCACACACCGCCAGCGCGCGGGTGCGGTGCGGCCCATCCCGAAACCCGATGCCCCCCGCCGACGCGGGCCGCTTGAGGGTGCGCGACGGGCTCGTCCCCGTCCGCCGGTCCGGGGGCGTTCGTGCAGCGAACCGGACGGTGCCGCCGAATCGCGTTCAGCACGGCCGGAGCGCCGGCTAACACCAGCTTGACCATCGTCGGGGGGCAGGGTCGCCCGTCGTGGCGGGGCCGCGTCGTGGGAATGGGCCAAGGCCGGTCCTGACCCGGCCCAGCCATCCCAGGACCGGCCGTGCGCAGGTGGCCGGGTCAAGCCCGGCCATGATGGGAGATCGCGGCAGGGACGCGCCATCCCGACCGACATGAACAGGAGATTAACGCCATGGGTACCGCCGGGGACAGACCGGCATGGCATGTGTACCCCTCGCCCGGCGCCAGCGTCGCCCCGAAGGGCCGTCCCCGATCAGTTAAGACAAAGCGAACGCCGGCGGTACCGTTCGGCACGCGCGGACCGGGCACGTGTACCATCGGCACCAATCCGGCCCGCCCCCCGCCGCCGGCGACCCGTGCCGCCGCGCGCGCGCCGGGGCGCCGCCGGCCCTACCGGATCAGCCCGGTCAGCGGGCTCGACGGGTCCGCCCCCATCCGCCGCGGCATCCGCCCGGCAAGATAAGAAAGCCGCCCCGCCTCCACCGCCAGCTTCATCGCCCGCGCCATCAGCACCGGGTCCTTCGCATGCGCGATCGCCGAGTTCAGCAGCACCGCGTCGCACCCCAGCTCCATCGCCACCGCCGCGTCCGACGCCGTGCCCACCCCGGCATCGACCAGGAACGGCACCGCCGCCTGCTCCCGCATCATCCAGATCATCGCCGGGTTCTGGATCCCGAGGCCCGAGCCGATCGGCGCGCCCAGCGGCATCACCGCGACGCAGCCCATCTCCTCCAGCCGCTTCGCCGCCACCGGGTCGTCGGCGCAATAGACCATCACCTCGAACCCGTCCTTGATCAGCGCCTGCGCCGCCTCGAACGTCGCCGGCATGTCGGGGTACAAGGTCGGCGGCGGGCCCAGCACCTCCAGCTTCACCAGGTTCCACCCGCCCGCCTCGCGCGCCAGGCGCAGGGTGCGGACCGCCTCCTGCGCCGTGTGGCAGCCGGCGGTGTTGGGCAGGTAGGTGATCTTCTTCGGGTCCACGAAGTCCTGCAGCATCGGCGCCTTCGGGTCGGACAGGTTCACCCGCCGCACCGCGACGGTGACGATCTCCGCCCCGCTGGCCGCGATCGCCGCGGCGGTCTCCTCCAGATCCTTGTATTTGCCGGTGCCGACGATCAGGCGGGAGCGGAACCTGCGCCCCGCCACTTCCCAGAAATCGTCCGCGGGCAGGGTCGGATCCATCGCTCAGCCTCCGCCGATGAAATGCACGATTTCCAGCGCATCGCCGCCCGCCAGCCCGACATCGCCGTAGGCCGAACGGGGGACAATCTCCTGGTTGCGCTCCACCGCGACCTTGCGCGGGTCGAGCTCGAGGCCCGCCAGCAGCTCGCGGACCGTCAGCGGTCCGTCGAAGCTGCGCGCCTCGCCGTTCAGGGTCAGATGCAGCACCGTGCGCATGGGCGGACTATGGGGCGGCCGGAGCGACCGCGACAAGGCGGGCCCGGGAAGGTCGGTCCGGCGCCGGACGCGGGTCAGGTGGTCTGGCCCTCCACCCCGGCCTGCAACGCCTCGCAGCGCGCCAGCTCCCGGTGCAGCTGCTGCACGCGGCCGGGCAACTGCCGGCGCTCGCCCTCCCGCAGGCGTTCACCGCGCTGGATCATCGCTTCCATGACGCCGACCAGATCGCGGGCGGTCGCCACGTCGCCGGCCAGACAGGCGCGGCGGAACGCGTCCTCCACCGCGTCCGAGACGCGGCGGCGCTGCACGGCCTGGACCTGGGCCAGGCGCGCGGCCGGGATCTGCGGCTCGGGCTCCGGGGTCGCGTTGCGGCCGGGGGTCACGCGCTGGAAGAAGTCTGCGAAACTGGTCATGCCCGTCTCCGTGCCTGCTGCCCGTGGGGCGTACTCCACCCCGGGTTGCAAATCCGCTGCATGACGCCCCCTCCCCGCGGCCCCCTCCCGCGGACGTCCCCTCCCCCCGGCCCCCTCCCGCAAGGGGAGGAGGAGAGAGGGGCGGCATGGACCGGCCGGTACGCCTGTGCTACCGGACCCGTTATGTCCGATGTCGAATCCCGCCCGCTCATCGCGGTGCTGAACGGCCCCAACCTCAACATGCTCGGCCTGCGGGAGCCGGCGCTCTATGGCGCCGCCACCCTGGACGACGTGGAACAGCTCTGCGCGGAAACCGGCGACCAGTACGGTCTCGCCATCGACTTCCGCCAGACCAACGGCGAGGGCGAGCTGGTCTCCTGGGTGCAGGAATGCCGCGGCCGGGCCGCCGGGATCGTCATCAATCCGGCCGGCTACACCACCACCTCGGTGGCGCTGATGGACGCGCTGCTGTCGGCCGAGCTGCCGGTGATCGAGGTCCACATCACCAACATCCACCGGCGCGAGGAGTTCCGCCACCACTCCTACGTCTCCAAGGCGGCGGTGGGCGTGATCTGCGGCCTCGGCATCCAGGGCTACGCGCTGGCCCTCGGCGCGATGGCCACCCTGGTGGGAGCGGGCGAATGAGCCGCGTGCCGATGGACCCCGATGCGATCCGCGCGCTGGCCGCGATCCTGACCGAGACCGGCCTGACCGAGATCGAGATCGCCGAGAAGGACAGCCGCATCCGGGTGGTGCGCGCCCCCGCCCCGGCCGAGGCGATGGTGGCGGCGCCCCGCGCCGCGGCGCCGGCCGGGAGCTGCGGGCGCGGTCGCCGCCCCTGCCGCCCCCGCCGACGCGGCCGCCCACCCCGGCGCGGTGCTCAGCCCGATGGTCGGCGTCGCCTACCTCTCCCCCGAGCCTGGGACGCCGCCCTTCGTCACCGCCGGCCAGCCGGTCACCGCCGGGCAGACCCTGCTGCTGATCGAGGCGATGAAGACGTTCAACCAGATCAAGGCGCCCAAGGCCGGAACGGTCGGCCGCATCCTCGTCGCCTCCGGCTCGCCGGTGGAGTACGGCGAGGTCCTTATGATCCTGGACTGAGCGTGTGTTCCAGAAAGTCCTGATCGCCAACCGGGGCGAGATCGCGCTGCGCATCCAGCGCGGCTGCCGCGAGCTTGGCATCCGCACCGTCGCGGTGCACTCCACCGCCGATTCGGAAGCGATGCACGTGCGGCTGGCGGACGAAAGCGTCTGCATCGGCCCGCCGGCGGCCAAGGACAGCTACCTCAACATCCCCGCCATCCTCTCGGCCGCCGCCATCACCGGCGCCGACGCGATCCACCCCGGCTACGGCTTCCTGTCGGAAAACGCCCGCTTCGCCGAAATGGTGGAAGCGCACGGCCTGACCTTCATCGGCCCCTCGCCCGCGCATATCCGCATGATGGGCGACAAGATCGCCGCCAAGACGGCGATGGCCGGCCTCGGCGTGCCGCTGGTCCCCGGTTCGGACGGGGAAGTGCCCGATCTCGCCACCGCGCGGGCGGTGGCCGAGCAGATCGGCTACCCGGTCCTGATCAAGGCCGCCGCCGGCGGCGGCGGGCGCGGGATGAAAGTGGCGCAGGCGCCGGGGGAGCTGGAAGACGCGTTCCGCCTGGCGCGCGCCGAATCGGCCGCCGCCTTCGGCAACGACGCGGTCTATATCGAGAAATACCTCGACCGCCCGCGCCATATCGAGTTCCAGGTGCTGGCCGATGCGCACGGCAACGTCGTGCATTTCGGCGAGCGCGACTGCTCGCTCCAGCGCCGCCACCAGAAGCTGCTGGAGGAAGCGGGCTCCCCCGCGCTCAGCCCCGGCGCGCGCGACCGCATGGGCGCCACCGCCACCGCCGCCCTCGCCCGGCTCGGCTACCGCAACGCCGGCACGCTCGAGTTCCTGTATCAGGACGGGCAGTTCTCCTTCATCGAGATGAACACGCGCCTGCAGGTCGAGCACCCGATCACCGAGATGGTCTGCGGCATCGATCTGGTGCGCGAGCAGATCCGCATCGCCGACGGCGAGGAGCTGGGCTACGTCCAGTCCGACATCCGCTTCTCCGGCCACGCGATCGAGTGCCGCATCAATGCCGAGGATCCCGAAACCTTCCGCCCTTCCCCCGGGCGGGTGACGGCGTTCCATGCGCCGGGCGGGCTCGGGGTGCGGGTCAATTCGGCGCTCTACGCCGGCTACGTGGTGCCGCCCTTCTACGACAGCATGGTCGCCAAGCTGATCGTGCACGCGCCGTCGCGCGCCGAGGCGATCGCCCGGCTGCGCCGCGCGCTCGACGAATTCGCCGTGCTCGGGATCGAGACCACCCTCGCGCTGCACCGGCGCATCGTCGACGACCCGGACTTCCAGCACGGCGACTACACGATCCACTGGCTGGAGCACTTCATGGGCGACCCGGCGGGCTGAGGCCCCTTCCCCCCTCCCGCACGGGAACGGCCAAGGCGCTCCCCGCAGCGTCCCCCCCTCCATGCCGCCCGGGCCGAGGCGTATAACCCCGTCCGGCGCTGCCACCGACTGCCATCACGACCAAGGACCCGCGTCGCGCGATGATGTATTTCAGCCGCCTCAAGACAGCGCTGATCCTGGGCGCCTGCCTGCTCGGGGCGATCTTCTGCCTGCCCAACCTGACCGCCGCGCCGGTGCCGTGGCTGCCATGGCGCACCGTGCATCTCGGCCTCGACCTGCAAGGCGGCAGCTACCTGCTGATGCAGGTCGACATGAAAGCGGTGGTGAAGGAGCGTCTCAACGGGCTGCTGGACGGGGTGCGCCAGGCGCTGCGCCACGCCTCCGACGGCAAAGCGGGGGGCGGGGCGCCGATCTTCTACCGCGCGCTGACCGCCGATCCGGCGCACGACCGGGTGGTGCTGCGGCTGCGCGATCCGGCGCAGACCCAGGCGGCGCTCGCCGTGCTGCGCCCGCTGATCAGCACCGACCCGGCGACACGGGTGGCCGATCTCGACATCGCCGCCCAGCCGGACGGCACCGTCACCCTCAGCCTGTCGCAGGTCGCGCTGCACAACCGCGCCGTGGCCGCGGTGCAGCAGTCGATCGAGATCGTGCGCCGGCGCATCGACGCCACCGGCGTGGTCGATCCGCAGATCACCCGCGAGGGCTCGTCGCGCATCGTGGTGCAGCTTCCCGGCATCGGCGATCCGGAGCGGATCAAGCAGTTGCTCGGCGAGACCGCGCACATGACCTTCCATCTGGTCGATGAGCAGGCCACCCCCGGCGCGCCGCCGCCGCCCGGGGTGGAGTTCCTGCCCATGCAGGACGATCCGCAGCAGAAGATCGCGGTCTACGACCGGGTCGATGTCGATGGCGGCGATCTGACCGACGCCCGCGCCGGCAGCAATTCGCAATCGGGGCAGTGGGTGGTGAACTTCACCTTCAACTCGGTGGGCGCGCGCCGCTTCGGCGATGTCACCCGCACCCATGTCGGCCGGCGCTTCGCCATCGTGCTCGACGGCAAGGTGCTCAGCGCGCCGGTGATCCGCGAGCCGATCCTGGGCGGGTCGGGGCAGATCAGCGGCAGCTTCACCGCCGCCTCGGCCTCCGACCTCGCGCTGCTGCTGCGCGCCGGGGCGCTGCCGGCGCCGCTGACGGTGGTGGAGCAGAACTCGATCGGGCCGGAGCTCGGGGCGGATTCGATCCGCGCCGGGGCGTTCGCGCTGGCCGCCGGGTTCGTGCTGGTGATCGCCTTCATGGGGTTCTTCTACGGGCTGTTCGGCTGGTTCGCGAACCTCGCGCTGGTGGTGAACCTCGTGCTGATGCTGGCGGTCATGTCGCTGTTGCAGGCGACCCTGACCCTGCCGGGGATGGCGGGCATCCTGCTCACCCTGGGCATGGCGGTCGACGCCAACATCCTGATCAACGAACGCATCCGCGAGGAACAGAAGAACGGCCGTCCGCCGCTGGCCGCGCTGGAGCACGGGTTCCAGCGCGCCTACCGCACCATCTTCGATTCCAACGCGACCACGTTCCTGGCCCACGTGATGCTGTTCATCTTCGGCTCCGGCCCGGTGCGCGGCTTCGCCGTGACCATCACCATCGGCATCGCCACCAGCCTGTTCACCGCCTGGATGCTGACCCGGCTGCTGGTCTCGCGCTGGTATATCGCCGTCCGTCCGCGCCTCTTGCCGGTGTAATCGCCATGCTGTTCTCCCGCCTGCTGCGCCCGCTGTTCCGCCTGGTACCGGACGGCACCCGCATCCACTTCATGCGCGGGCGCTACATGGGGCTGATCGTCTCGGCCGTGCTGTCGACCGCCTCGCTCGTGCTGTTCTTCCATCCTGGCCTGCATCTGGGGATCGACTTCTCGGGCGGCATCGTGATGCAGGTGAAGACGCCGGGGCCGGCGGATTTCGACAAGATCCGGGCGGCGCTGACCGCCGAGCACCTGCCGCAGCAGGGGGTGCAGCGCTTCGGCGCGGCCGACAGGTGCTGATCCGCCTGGGCGTGCAGCCCACCGCGAAGGCGACCGACGCGGCCGTGACGAAGGTCCGCGCCGCGCTGGAGAAAGTCGTGCCGGGCACGAAAATCATGCGCGCCAACGCGATGGGCGCCTCGGTCTCCGCCCAGTTGCTCCGCCACGGGCTGCTGGCGCTGGGCATCAGCCTGGCGATGATCCTGGTCTATATCTGGTTCCGCTTCGAATGGCAGTTCGCCGTCGGCGCCGTGGTGACGCTGGTGCTGGACATCACCAAGGCCATCGGCTTCCTGGTGCTGACCCGGTTCGACTTCGACCTGGTGATGGTGGCGGCGATCCTGACCGTGCTGGGCTATTCCACCAACGACAAGGTGGTGGTGTACGACCGGGTGCGGGAAAATCTGCGCAAATACAAGACCATGCCGCTGCGGGACCTGATCGACCTGTCGATCAACGAGACCCTGAACCGCACCCTGGGCACCTCCATGACGGTGTTCCTGGCGTCCCTGCCGCTGGCGCTGTTCGGCGGCGCGTCGATTTCGGGCTTCGCCTGGGTGATGCTGTTCGGCATCGTGGTCGGCACCTCGTCCTCGATCTTCATCGCGGCGCCGATCCTGCTGTTCCTGGGCGAGCACCGGCTGCGGCGGGAGGCCGCCCCGGTGGCGACGGCGCGGGTGCGCGAGGAGATAGCGGCCCCCCCCGCCGCCGCGCCGGCCAAGCCGCCGGCGCCCGCCGGCACCGCGCCGCCGGCACCCCGCGCGCGGGGCCCGGCCGCGTCCGGCCGCGCCGGGCGGCGGCAGCGACCGAACGCGCGCTAGACCATGATCGGGTCAGGTTGACCCGATCATGGCCTGCAACTCATCGATTGATCGCGTGATTCACGCCTTCTGACCTTCGGCCTCAGGCGATCACGCTCCACCGCTCCGTTTCGGAACTTCGGTTCCGAATTTCCGGGACACGCGCTCTTTGTTTTCAGTGGCCTGCTGGCCCCTGAAATGCGACGGCATTTCAGGGGCAGGACACCAGGCGCCGACGGGGCGGGCTCAGCCCACCCCGAAGTCGATCAACTGCCGCACCGGCGCGCCCGACTTCAGCCGCGCGAAGCCTTCGTTGATCTCGGCCAGCTTGATGCGGCCGGAAATCAGGTGGTCGAGCTTCAGCTTGCCCTGCTGCCACAAGGACAGCAGCCGCGGCATGTCGACCCGGAACCGGTTGCCGCCCATCGAGGTGCCCTGGATCTTCCGGTCGCGCAGGAAATCCGCGCCGTGCAGCTCGATCTTGGTGCCGAACGGGATCATGCCGATGATCGTCGCGACCCCGCCCGGGCGCAGCATGGCGAAGGACTGCTCGGCGGTCGTCTTGCTGCCGATCGCCTCGAAGGAATAGGGCACGCCGCCGCCGGTCATCTCCTTCACCGCCTCCACCGGATCGACGTTGGACGCGTTGATCGTGTCGGTGGCGCCGATCGCCCTGGCCAGTTCCAGCTTGGAGGCGACGGTGTCGATGGCGATGATCCGCTCGGCCCCGGCGATCGCCGCGCCGTTCACCGCCGACAGCCCGATGCCGCCGCAGCCGATCACCGCGACCGTGCTGCCGGGCTCCACCTTGGCGGCGTTGAACACCGCGCCCACGCCGGTCATCACGCCGCAGCCCACCAGGGCCGCGCGGTCGAGCGGGATCGTCGGGTCGATCTTCACCACCGCATGCTCATGCACCAGCATCTGCTCGGCGAAGGCGGACAGGTTGAACGCCTGGTTCAGCACCGCGCCCTTCCAGCGCAGCCGGCGCGCGGCGCCGGGCAGCAGCTTCACCTCGGTGTTCTCGCACAGGTTCGGATGGCCGGTGGCGCATTGCGCGCACTCGCCGCAGAACACCGAGAGGCAGGTGATGACGTGGTCGCCCGGCTTCACGTAGGTCACGTCCTCGCCCACCGCCTCGACCACCGCGGCGGCCTCATGGCCCAGCACGCCGGGCATCGGGAACGGATACAGCCCCTCGATGAAGTGCAGGTCGGAGTGGCACAGCCCCGCATAGGCGGTGCGCAGCAGCACTTCCCGCCGCTTCGGCTTCTCGATCTCCACGTCTTCGATGGTGAGCGGTGCATTGACTTCGTGCAGCACGGCGGCTTGCATTGGCTTCCTCCTGTTCCGGCCGATGTGGGCTGGTTGCGGCGGGGACTCTGCACGCGCGGGCGGCGCGGCGCCAGTCCCGCCGCCCCGGGGCCCGCCGCCCCGGGGTCGCGAACCAGGGCGGGCCAGGACCATGGCGAGGGCGGACCCGAGGGCCGCGCCCGCCGTGTTGCAGGCGCCGGGCCGGCTGATGCGGTCAGCGTGCCGTGGGTGGGGTGAACGCCTCGCCCTTGCGGGCCGCCTCCAGGCTCTG
>CAWHKR010000016.1:0-28331 GCA_963829875.1 uncultured Pseudomonadota bacterium
TTTCACCCGACCGTCTCGTTAAGGATGCGGTCGAGGTAGTCGGGGACCCATCCCGCGAGTTTCCTGCGGGATTTGAGGGATTCGTTGTCGTTGGCGGTGCGGACGAGATTGAGCGCGAAGTGTCGGACGGTGGCCATGTTTCTGGCGCCGTGGCCCTTGCGCAGGCGGGACTGGTCGTCGGCGAAGGTGACGTCGAGCACCCAGTGCAGGCGGTTCTCGATCGCCCAGTGTTCGCGCACGGCGTGGGCCGGCGCCGCGGCGGCGAGGGCGGCGGAGGAGACGAAGTAGCGGGTCTCGGAGCGGTCGCGTCCGCCGCGGTCTCGACCCGGGTCTCGGCGCGGATGAGGCAGGCGGCGTCTGGCAGGCGCAGCTCGCCCGGGAAGCGGCGGTTGCCGTCGAGCCAGTCGATGTCGCGCAGGACGCTCATGCGGCGCTCCTCGATGCGGCCGTGGCCCTTGTCGAGGTCGGTGTGGGTGTCGGGCGTCGCCGGCTTCGGCAGCGAAGGAGGCCTCGACCTCGGCGCGCAGGCTGGGCTGGTTGGCCTTGACGGCGAGCAGCCAGTCGGCGCCTGCGCGTCGATGGCGCGGGCGATGTCGGCGTTGGTGGCGATGGCATCGATGGAGACGAGCGCGCCCCTCAGCCCGTCCTCGGCGGCGAGCCGCTCCAGCAGCGGTGGGATGGCGGCGAGTCTCGCTCGCCTTGTCGGGCACCGCCTCCTGGCCAGCACCAGCCGGCTGTGGTGGCGAAGGCCGAGACAAGGTGCAGCGGCGCCTCCCCGGCGTGCGGTCGTGGCTGCGGCGCGAGGTCTTGCCGTCGATGGCGACGAAGCGAGGCCTGTCCGGCCAGCTCTCCCGCACCCAGGCGGTGAACGCGGCGGAGAACAGCGCCGGGTCGATGCGGTTCATCAGGATGGTCAGCCAGCGCTCGCCGGGGACGCCGTGGTGGTAGGGCAGGTGCCGGCGCAGGAAGCCAGATGCGCTGCGCCCCAGGCGGCGATTCCTCGTAATCGTCGCAGTCGGCGATCGTGCCGCAGACGACCAGCAGCAGCACCTCCGGCAGCGGATGCGCGATCCGCCGGCGTCGCGCGGGTCTTCGATGGCGGCAAAATGGTCGAGCAGGGCCGCCAGGCGCGACTTGCCCCCCAGCGGGTCAGCAAAGGTCGGCATGGGTGCGGCTCCGAATCGCGAAAGCCGCATCGAATCAACCAAACGCCGCGCTGTCACCCGCTGTCACATGCGTTCGGCGCCCTGGCTGGCTGCTGGCGCGCCTTGCCCCCGGACGGCAAACCGTGCTTAACGCCGCGCCTTCCCTGCCGGGGCGGGCGGCATCCGCTCCGGCTATGCCCAGCGTCCGGTCCCGGGGCGCGGCCATCCCGGGCCACGGGCCACCAGCCAGAGGGAGCCACAGATGCCACTCTATGAATGCGTGATGATCGCACGCAACGACATCACACAGCAGCAGGTCGACGCCATCGCCGACGACATCGCCAGCCAGCTCGAAGCGGACGGCGGGCCGGTGCAGAAGCGCGAATACTGGGGCCTGCGCACCCTGGCCTACCGGATCAAGAAGAACCGCAAGGGCCACTACATGCTGCTCGGCCTCGACGCCAAGCCGGCCTTCATCAAGGAGATGGAGCGCCAGCTCGGCCTCAACGAGGACGTGCTGCGGCTGATGGTCCTGCGCGTCGAGCAGATCGAGGAAGGCCCGTCCGCCATCCTGTCGCGCAAGTCCGACGACCGCGAGGCGCGGCTTCCGCGGCCCGAAGCCCGCCGGCCGGTTCGAATGCGGCCGCCGCCGCGGCTACGACGACCGCGAGGAATTCCGCGCCCGCGACGAGGTGCGCGAGGACCCGCGCGGCCCGGCCGAACACTGAGCGGCGAAGGAGAGAGCAACCATGTCCGAGACCGACCGAAGTCAATCCCGCCGCCCGCCGCGCCGCCGTCGGCGCCCGCCGGCCGTTCTACCGCCGCCGCAAGTCCTGCCCGTTCTCCGGCCCCAACGCGCCGAAGATCGACTACAAGGACGTGCGCCTGCTGTCCCGCTTCCTGTCCGAGCGCGGCAAGATCGTGCCCAGCCGCATCACCGCGGTGTCGGCCAAGAAGCAGCGTGAACTGGCGCTGGCAATCAAGCGCGCCCGCTTCCTGGCGCTGCTGCCCTATATCCTGGTCTGAGGAGCCCGCCATGGCGGCCGTGGAACTGATCCTGCTCCAGCGGGTGGAAAACCTGGGGCAGATGGGCGAGATCGTGAAGGTCAAGCCCGGCTATGCCCGCAACTTCCTGCTGCCGCAGCAGAAGGCGATCCGCGCCAGCAAGCCGAATCGCGAACGCTTCGAGCAGCAGCGCGCCCAGTTGGAGGCGCAGAACATCAAGCGTCGCGAGGAGGCCGAACGGGTCGCCGAACGGATCGGCGGCCTCACGGTGATGGTGATCCGCCAGGCCGGCGAATCGGGCGGGCTCTATGGCTCGGTCTCGGGTCGCGACATCGCCGAGGCAACCACCGCGGCGGGGCTGTCCGTCACCCGCAGCCAGGTGGTGCTGGAGCATCCGATCAAGAGTCTGGGACTGTCGCAGGTCCGGGTGGTGCTGCATCCGGAAGTGTCGATCCCGATCACCGTGAACGTCGCGCGCAGCGTCGAGGAAGCGGAACGCCAGGCCCGCGGCGAACGCGCGGGCGAGGTGGTGGAGCCGGAGGAAGGCGACGAGCAGCCCGACTTCGACCCGGCGGCGTTGTTCGAGCCCGAAGAGCAGCAGCCGGAGGTCTGAACGGCGGCCCGCTCCGCGCCCCGATGCGGGCGGGGAGCGGGCCGTGCCCTTGCCGCCATGCCCCCCCCTGCCCCGGGGGCAGTGCCGTCCGCCGCCGGTCGATGCTGGCGGAGCGGCGCAAAGACGGTCCAGCAGCGTTGCCAGAAGGGCGGCTGCGCTGCTAGACGAAAGCCTCGGTCGGAGCGTAGCGCAGCCTGGTAGCGCATCAGTCTGGGGGACTGGGGGTCGTGGGTTCAAATCCCGCCGCTCCGACCAATTCGATCCGCCGCTCGCGGCGATATCCGGACGCCCTCCCGGACGCCCGGCTCCGGGTTGCCGGCGGTCCGGTGGGGCAAGACCCCGTGGCCGACGTGGCGCACCAAAACACATCACCGACCGGAGCGCTCACGCGCTCCAGCGCCAGTTGCGGACCTCCGGCAGGTCCTCACCGTGCTCGCTGATATGCAGTTTGTGGCGTTCCATGGTCGTCCAGTAGCGCGCCGTCGCTTTCTCCACCTGATCGGCGAAGCGGGGGATCCGCCGGATCGCGTCCAGCGCCAACTGGTAGCGATCGAGGTTGTTCAGCACCACCATGTCGAAGGGGGTCGTGGTGGTGCCCTCCTCCTTGTAGCCGCGCACGTGGATATTGTCGTGATTGCGCCGGCGGTAGGTCAGCTTGTGGATGAGCGCCGGATAGCCGTGCCAGGCGAAGATCACCGGCCTGTCGGTGGTGAACAACGCATCGAAATCCCGGTCTTCCAGCCCATGGGGATGCTCCGACTGCGGCTGCAGCACCATCAGATCCACCACGTTGACGACGCGGATGCGGATGTCGGGCACATACTGGCGCAGCAACGTCACCGCAGCGAGCGCCTCCACGGTCGGCACGTCGCCGGCGCAGGCCATCACGACGTCCGGATCGCCGCCGTCGTTGCTGGCCCACTGCCAGACGCCCGCACCGACGGTGCAGTGGCGCACCGCCTCATCCATGTCCAGCCACTGCCATTCGGGCTGCTTGCCGGCGACGATCAGGTTGATGTAGTTGCGGCTGCGCAGGCAGTGATCGGCCACCGACAGCAGGCAGTTGGCGTCGGGCGGCAGGTAGATCCGGATGATGTCGGACTTCTTGTTGGCGACATGGTCGATGAAGCCGGGGTCCTGGTGGGAAAACCCGTTATGGTCCTGCCGCCAGACATGCGAGGTGAGCAGGTAGTTCAGCGAGGCGACCGGCTTGCGCCAGGGGATGGTCCGGCTGACCTTCAGCCACTTGGCGTGCTGGTTGAACATCGAATCGATGATGTGGATGAACGCCTCGTAGCACGAGAACAGGCCGTGCCGGCCGGTGAGCAGGTAGCCTTCGAGCCAGCCCTGGCACAGATGCTCGCTCAGCACTTCCATCACCCGCCCGTCGGGGCTCAGGTCGACGTCGACGTCCTCGACGGCGGCCATCCATGCCTTGCCGGACGCCGCATAGACCGCATCCAGCCGGTTCGATGCCGTCTCGTCGGGGCCGAACAGGCGGAAATTCCCGCTGTCCAGGTTCAGCGCCATCACGTCGCGCAGGAAGGTCCCCAGGCGGCGCGTCGCTTCCGCCCGCAGCGCGCCGGGCGCGGGGACGTCGATCGCGTGATCGCGGAAGTGGGGCATCGACAACGGCACCAGGCGTTCGCCGCCGTTGGCATGCGGATTGGCGCCCATGCGGCGATGACCGGTCGGCGCCAGCGCGGCAAGTTCCTCGCGAAACCTGCCGTCCCGATCGAACAGCTCGTCCGTACGGTAGCTCTTCAGCCAGGCCTCGAGCTGCCGGAGATGGTCGGGGTTGGTGAAATCGGCGATCGGGACCTGATGCGCCCGCCAGGTACCTTCAACCGGTTTGCCGTCGACGACCTTCGGCCCGGTCCAGCCCTTCGGCGTGCGGAAGACGACCATCGGCCAGCGCGGACGTTCGGGCCGGGCCGAGGCGCCGGGCGCGCGCGCCGCGGCCTGGATCTCACGGATCCGCGCGAGGATCGTATCGAAGGTGCCGGCCAGGCTCTGGTGGACGGTCGCCGGATCGTCGCCTTCGACGACGTGCGGCTCGTAGCCGTAGCCGCGCAGCAGCGCCGTCAGCTCCTCGCGGCTGATGCGCGCGAGCAGGGTGGGATTGGCGATCTTGAACCCGTTGAGGTGCAGGATCGGCAGCACCGCGCCGTCGCGCGCGGGGTTGAGGAATTTGTTGGAATGCCAGCTGGTGGCGAGGGCCCCCGTTTCCGCCTCGCCGTCGCCGATCACGCAGGCGACGAGCAGATCCGGGTTGTCGAACGCGGCGCCGTAGGCGTGCGCCAGGGAATAGCCGAGCTCGCCGCCTTCGTGGATCGAGCCGGGGGTTTCCGGGGCCACGTGGCTGGGGATTCCGTACGGCCAGGAGAACTGGCGGAACAGCCGCCGCATGCCGTGGCGGTTGCGCTCGATCGCCGGGTAGCGCTCGGTGTAGGAGCCTTCCAGATAGGTCTGCGCCACGATCCCCGGGCCGCCGTGGCCGGGGCCGGTGACGAAGATCATGTCGAGGTCGTTCTGCTTGATCAGCCGGTTCAGGTGAACGTAGAGGAAATTGAGGCCCGGGGTGGTGCCCCAGTGGCCGAGCAGGCGGGGCTTGATGTGCTCCCGGCTGAGCGGCGTATCGAGCAACGGGTTGTCCTGCAGATAGATCTGCCCGACCGACAGGTAATTGGCTGCCCGCCAGTAGGCGTCCATCTTCTGCAGCAGCGCGGGGGACAGGGCGTCGGGCATGGGGGCCTCCGGGGTCGGGGTGCGGCTGTGTGCCAGGCGGGCGCCTGCCTGGGTGGGTGCGCCTGAGCCATGAACCTGCGGTGACGGGGCCCGGGGCGGGTTGTGCTGCCCGCAGGCGATCCGCTCTGACCCGCAGACGGTCGCCGCAACAGGACTATCGAGCCACAACGTCGCCGGCGCGGCAAGGAACAAGGCCGCCGTCGGTGCGGGGATGTCCCTCACCGCTGCGTGCGGAGTGGCGCCGGGCATGGCTTTGCCCTGGCGGCGGCGTCGTGGTGTAAATGTCCGAAATCACGGACCGTGAGGTCATACTGACGGGATCGCCTGCGATAAGGCTTGAAAATCCGGGCCTCTCCGTCCACGCCCCCCTTGGGACGCACGCATGCTCCTCCTCCCCTGCCCGCCCGACGGCCTGGCGCGCGCGCGGTGATCGCGGGTGACATGCCGGACCGGCTGAGCCTGCCGCACCGGCTGTGGCGGCGTTTGCCCAGCGGCCCGCGGCGGCGCCTGCTGGCCCGCGCGGCGGCGCTGGCCGCGCCGCGGCTCACCATGCCGCCACCGGCGGCGACGGGGGGTGTGATCGTGGCGGGGGAGCTGACCCGCGCCTCCGGCCTCGGCGAGAGCGCGCGGCTCATGCTGCGGGCGCTGGCGGCGCTGGGGGTGCCGGCCTGGCCGCTCGACATCGGCCCGCTGCTGCCGGCGCACCGGGCCGACCTGCCGTCGCCGCCGCCCTGGACCGCGCCCCCGCCGGCCGACGCGGCGCTGGTGCTGCACGTGAACGCGCCGCTGCTGCCGCTGGTGCTGGCGCGGTTACCGCGCGGGCTGGTGCGCGGGCGGCGGGTGGTGGGCTATTGGGCCTGGGAACTGCCGGTCGCGCCGGCCGACTGGCGGAGCGGTGCACGCTTCGTGCACGAGGCCTGGGCGCCGTCGCGCTTCACCGCCGAGGCGCTGGCGCCGCTGCTGCCCGGGCCGGTGCGGGTGGTGGCGCATCCGCTGGCGGTGCGGCCGGCCGCGCCGGCGGCGCTCGGGCGCGGCGATTTCGGCCTGCCGGAGGGCGCGGTGGTGGTGCTGGCGTCGTTCAACCTCGCGTCGTCCTTCGCGCGCAAGAACCCGCTGGCGGCGGTGGCGGCGTTCCGCGCCGCGTTCGGCGACCGGGCGGACAGGGTGCTGCTGCTGAAGGTCGGCCACGCGCGCCACCACCCGGAGGATTTCGCCCGGCTCACCGCCGCGATCGGCGGGGCGGGCAACATCCGCCTGGAGACGCGCACCTTGCCCTCGGCCGATGCGCTGGCCCTGACCGCGGCGGCCGACCTCGTGCTGTCCCTGCACCGCAGCGAAGGCTTCGGCCTGGTGCCGGCCGAGGCCATGCTGCTGGGCCGGCCGGTGATCGCCACCGGCTGGTCGGGCAACATGGAGTTCATGGACGCGCACTCCGCCGCCCTGGTGCGCTACCGGTTGGTGGCGGCCGAGGACGCGCGCGGGGTCTATGCGGTGCCGGGTGCGGTGTGGGCGGAGCCGGAGGTGGCGCACGCCGCGGCGTTGTTGCGGCACTTGGCGGAGGATACGACGGCGCGGGCGGCGCTGGGCGCGGCGGGGCTGGCGGCGGCGACCGCACGGCTGGGCCCGGCGGGACTGGCGGCGGCGGTGCAGGGACTGGGGGAGGACGGCGCGCCGTGAGGGTGCTGGTCTGGCAATGGGGCCGCCGCGGGGCCGGTCCGCGCTTCGCGGTCTCACTGGCTGCGGGGTGTGCCGCGCTCCCGGGGGTGGAGGCGCTGCTGTCGCTCTCCACCGACGCCGAGATCCTGCAAGGGGCGGCAGCGCCGGAGTGCGCGCTGCCGGTGCGGACCTACCGCGGTGTCGGCGGGCTGGCCTGGCGCGCGCTGCTGGCTCCGGTCATGGTCGGGCGACTGGTCGCGGCCCTGCGCCGGCTGCGGCCGGAGGTGGCGGTGTGCGCCCTGCCCGGCCCGCTCGATCTGCTGATGATCGCCGCGCTGCGGCGCGCCGGGGTGCCGGCCGTGGTGATCGTGCACGATGCCGCGGCGCATCCGGGCGATCGGGTCCCGCTGCTGTTCACATTGCAGCGCGCGCTGGTCCGCCGCGCCGACGCGGTGGTGGTCTTGTCCGAGCACGTGGCGGAGGGGCTGCGGGCGCAGCACGCGCTGCGGCCGGGCACGCGGCTGGCGGTGGCGGGGCATCCGCCGTTCGACTTCGGCGCCATCACCCCCGCCGGGGCGCATCCGGGGCCGCGGCGGGTGCTGAGTTTCGGCCGGCTGCTGCCGTACAAAGGCCTCGATTTGCTGGCGGAAGCGTTGACGATCCTGGGACCGCGGACGGACATGCAGGTGCGGGTGGTGGGACAAGGGCCGGAGAGCGCCGCGCTGGCTGCGCTGCGCGCCCTGCCCGGCGTGACGGTGGAAAACCGCTGGGTGCCGGAGGGTGAGATCGGCGCCTTGCTGGCGTGGTCGGATATCGTGGTGCTGCCGTATCGGGAGGCGAGCCAGAGCGGGGTGGCCGCGGCGGCGATCGCGGCCGGGCGGCGGGTGGTGGCGACGCGCGTGGGGGGGCTGGTCGGGCAATTGGGAGACGAGCCGCTTGCAATTTTATGTGAGGCGGAGGGGGCGCGGGTAGCGGCGGCGATGGCAGGCGTGCTGGAAGGTTCGACTGAGGTGATCGGGTGTGCCGGCCGAGCGCGCAACGGCTGGAAACGACTTGCCCAGATGGTGCTGGCACAAGTAAGCGCGCCACCGGCCGCCGCCCCTCCCGAAGGCGGGCACCCCTGACCCCGCGGACTGCGCTCGGGCAGCGGCGAAACGGTGCCGGCTAGGGCGCTGGACAGGCGGAAGATTTCGGCGCCCAGAGCGGCGGCGACCTCGGACCGAACCCAGATGCCGGAAGAAGCGCCGCAAGGCGGGCGGATCTCATGGCAGGGACGGCATGGGAGGGTCGCCATCCGCCCGACCGCGCCAGGCCAGGGAGGCCTCGGTTTCCGGTAACAAGCCTGTTCCCGGGCGGGGCACTTGACGGCAGGCCCAACGCCGTCGAAGGCGGCCCGAAGTCCCCGACCCGGGGCAAGAGGAATACGGAAGCAAGTTGCACTGCGGACGGTTTTTGTGCTCCGGACAGTCTGCGATCGCAAGCTTCGTGGCGCCTTCGGGGCACGACGGCACGCATGACGTTGACACACTTCGTTGATGTACGATTTATAATTGATACCTTGGCGTGGCGCGACTCAGCCCCCATATTAAGGAACTTGTCTCGCCCGAGGGAAGCCAGTCTAACCCACAAACTGCGACAGCACGGTCATCTGTAAACGCACGGAGAGAAGACGCTGTGGGAGAAATATTCTCGCGCGATCGGCCGGGCTGCCCCCTTGATTTCACGGGCGAGCGATTTACCGACGCCGTCGGCGGCCAGATTGAGATCGAGCATCTGCATCGTTACTTCCTCGCCCGCGATGCAGGCCGCGGACGCGACGTCCTCGACATCGCCTGCGGAGAAGGCTACGGATCCGCTCTTATCGCGCAGGTGGCTCGCTCCGTCGTCGGCATCGACATCTCGCCGGAGGCACTCGATCACGCGGCGAAGTCATACCGACGCCCCAATCTTCGGTTCGTAGCGGGCGAGACTCGGCGCATCCCGCTCGCGGACGCCAGCCTTGATCTCGTGGTATCGTTCGAGACCATAGAGCATTTCTACGAACAGCGTGAGTTTCTTGCCGAGATCAGGCGCGTGTTACGCCCCGGCGGCGTGGCGATCGTCAGCACGCCCGATCGCGATGTCTATTCTCCCGATGGATCTGCCGCCAATCCATTCCACGTTCGCGAACTGACCCGCAGGGAGTTCGAAACGGCCCTATCTGCCGTCTTCCCTCACCTCGAGATACTCCTCCAGCGGCCCTTGATCGGCTCCGCGATGATCGCTGCCGGATGCGCTTCCACCTGCACGCCGGCGCTCACCTTTGAGCGCAGGGGGAACGATGCCATTGAGGCGAATGCCAATCTTCCCCGTGCGCTCTATCTGGTCGCCTACGCCTCTGATCGCCCGGTATCCGTGCCTTCAGCAAGTCTGTATATTGAAACGAGTTGGCTTGCGGAGCGGGATGCCAAGCAGGCCCGGTACCTGGCCGAGGCGCGCGCCGAGGCCGCTGCCCATGCCACCGCAGCAGCCCGCGCAGAGGCAGCCGCGCGTGCCGAGATCGCCGTGCGGGCAGAACTGGCCGCCCAGGCAGAGGCAGCCGCCCAGACCGAAGCGGCGGCCCGCGCCGCAGCGGCCGCGCGGGTGACGGCCGCCGAAGCTGCCTTGGCCGAGGCCCGCACCGCCGCCGCCAGTTCCGAGCGGGCCCGCCAGTTGGCTGCCGCCGAGCGCGATGCAGCATGCCGACGGCTGCGCGAGATCGAGGTAAGCACGACATGGCGGGCGACCGCCCCCCTCCGCACAGCGGTGTCGCGCGCGCCTGCCCTGCGAACGGTGAGCAAGCGCATTCGAAGCGCCCTGCGGCGGGGCCCCGCCATGCCCGCATCGCACGAGCCTTCGCAGCCGGATGGCGCCGCGCAGCACCCGGCCCCCGCAAGTCCCGCCGCTCTCTGTCGGACATTGACGCCAGGCGCGACGAAGACGGACCCGGCCGGATTCCCAGCTTCCGCATGCCCCCCTCGGACTGCGGCCTCCGACCGCACGGGTGAGCGTGCTTCGACGCCGCTTTGCGTCGCCGCCTCGTCCGCCAACAATGATCTGACTTACGGGCACCGCACCGTCAGAGCGATGCTACGTGTATACCACCGCCTACCGATCGCGATCGAGACGAGATTGTGGCTGCGGGGGCACTTGCTTCCGGTCTTCTGGCCGCTCGTGCGGACTGCCTTCCTCTATTCCACCGCCTCCCTCAACCCGCCGCCGGAAGGCACGGCCGCGCCGGTTCTCATAGGGACAACTCCATCGCTCACCTGGGACAGAGATCTCGAGGGGGCGCTCGCGCGGATCCTGACCGACGTCGGCATCCATGCCGGCACGTACGGGCCAGTAGGCCATGTGCTTGCCCTGCCCTTCCTTGGCACCGGCGGGGCCGAACTCGTCGCTCTCAACTTTGCCCGCGCAGTCCGGGAGATGGCCCCCGGACGGTCTGTCCTCTTGCTCGCCACGGACCGGGATCTGATCTCCGATCAGCTGCGGATGCCGGAAGGGGTCATGCCGATCGCACTCGACCGCTATCTCCGCAGCGACGCCGGAGGTCCGCGGAAGCGAGCGCTGGTAAAGCATCTCCTGCACGCCCTGGGACCGACGGTCTTCCATACGATCAACAGCTCCGTTGGATGGGAGCTGATTGCGGCGGAGGGTCCGCGGCTGCGGAAGGCCATGCGCCTGTTCGGCACCATCTTCGCTTTCCAGTTCGGCCCGAAGGGGAAACGGATCGGATACGCGGCCCAATACCTCGAGGCCGGCCTTCCCAACCTGGACGGCCTGCTGAGCGATAATTATCGTTTCCTTGACGACGCGATTACGACATACGCGATTTCGGCGGTCGACCAGGAGAAACTACACGTGATCCGGACGCCATGCCGGATTGACCTCGGTGCCACTGCCGCTGTCACTGAAGCCGGCGCGAAGGCGCGCAGAAGCCGCTCAGCCGGCAACGACATCGATGTCCTCTGGGCAGGCCGGCTCGACAAGGAAAAGCGCGTCGACCTGCTGCTCGATATCGCCCGCGCCACCCCCTTCGCCCACTTCCACGTTTTCGGCCAATCGGTCGTTGACGAGGGCCAGAGTCTACCCCCGCTCGACAATCTGATCTGTCATGGTGCCTATTCGCACCCGCAGGAATGGCTGTCGAAGCGCCAGTATGACATCTTCCTATTCACCTCCAAATGGGAGGGGATGCCGAACGTACTCATCGAGGTCGGCGCCCTCGGGATTCCCGTCATCGCCCCCGTGGTGGGAGGGGTTGGCGAACTTATAGACGAAGATACTGGGATTCCCTTGCCCGAGCGCGCCGGCATCGAGCATTACCTGACGGCACTGCAATGGGTGCGAGATCACCCGGACCGGGCCGCGCAGAAGGGTCTCTCTCTTCGTCGGAAGGTCGTCGAGGAATATGCCTGGGCCCGCTTCGTCTTTGACATGCGCAATATCCCAGGATATTGCCCGCCTGGAGATACCACGAATGCTGACGACGGCCGATCTGGGCAGCGCGCCGCTGGTTTCAGTCATCATTCCCTTCTACAATCAGAGGAGGTTTCTTTTTGATGCGGTCGAGTCGGTGGTGTCGGCCGCCCGCGTGACGCCAGAGATCATCATCGTGGATGATGGCAGCACCGATGCGAGAGTCGAGGGCTGTCTGTCGGAGATCGAACGCAGCTTCCCCTGCGTGACGCTTCGCCGACAACCGAACCAGGGATTGTCGGCAGCGCGCAATGCGGGTCTCGACATCGCAACGGGAGATTACGTCCAGTTCCTCGATGCCGATGATCTTCTGGTGCCCAACAAGCTGGACGTCCAGGTGGCCCACCTGGCCGCCAACGCCGGTCTCGACATCTCCGTTTCCAATTACCTGCTGTGCGACGAAGACCGCTCCCAGGTCTTCAAGTCCGAGGAAGCGATAGCGGGATTCGATCTCTCGCTGGAAGACTTCCTGTTCAGGTGGGAACGCGGATTCTGCATCCCGATCCATTGTGGTCTGTTCCGTCGCAGGCTGTTCGATCGGGTCAGATTCGATCGCAATGCGCTAGGCAAGGAGGATTGGCTCCTGTGGACGACGCTCGCGCTGCAGGGGGCACGCATCGGCTATGTCCACGGCCACTATGCAATCTATCGCCAGCACAACGCCAGCATGAGCCGCTCGTACGTGAAAATGAGCAAGGCCTGGCTTGCGGCGACATTGAAGATCGATCGCCTGCTGGACGGCCGCTTTCCTCATTTCATCAACTCCGGTGTCTCCTGGTTCGAGCGGTTCTATCGCAGCCATCCGTCCTATCAGGCGGAACTCGCAAGGCTCATGGAAGCGCCGTCGGCATGCATTGACGATGCTCCGGCAGTATCGCGCAGCCAGCGCATGTCGGTCGACGTGTCAAATCTGCTCGATCGTCTTTCGACACGAGACCGCGATCCGGTGGCGCCGCTCATCACTGTCGTGATTCCGATCTATGGGCACTTCGAATTCCTGGCGGAATGCCTCGGTTCCCTCGCCGAGCAAGGCAGCGCGTCGCTTGAGATCGTCGCGATCGACGATGCCTCGCCCGATTCGCGCGTCGGCGAACTGATGGCGGCGCTGGAAGGCCGGCTGACCCGGCTCCGGATCATCCGTCATCAGACGAACCTCGGCATTTCCGCGACCCTGAACGAGGCCGTCGACCTCGCCCACGGCGAGTTCATCGCATTCCTCGATTGCGACGACGCGCTCCCGGCCTTAGCGCTCGATCGGATCGCACGCGAGATCCGCAGCCGACCCGAAGTCGACTACTGGTTCACTGACCGACTCGACGTCGATGACTTCGGCAACGTTATACGGCGCAGCGTCTACGGTGGATATGGTCACATCAAACCGTGCGGAGACGACTTCATCGGTGCTCATCTGCTCGATGGTATGGTAGCATCCCACCTCAAGGTTATCCGGCGGTCGACCTATCTTGAGATAGGGGGCACTGACGAGGTGTTCACCGGCGTGCAGGATTGGGAACTGGCCCTGAGGGTCGCCCGGACGGGACGGTTCGGCTACATCCCGGAGCCTCTGTATCGGCATCGCATACACAGGGAGTCCGTCACCACCTCCGACGCCGTGCGCCAGTTCCGCCTTACAAACAAGGTACGACGGGTCTTTTCGGCCTCCGGCCCCCATGCCGACGATCGGCAGAAAGCGGCGCCTGACCCCGTGTTGGAGCTGTGGCGCAAGGGATCTCCCGGAATTTGCGTGTTCGGCGGCAAGGACGGGGCTCCGGCCCTGGATGAGCTCAAGGCGTCCTGGTCCTCGCGGCTCCTGTGCGTGATGGATCTGCGCGGGCCCTCCCGGCCGGCTACCCTGAACTTCACCCGGGAGTTCAACTCCTATTTCGACCTGATCCTTTGGGACGATCCCGCGGTCTTTGCGGGCCTGGCGGGATATCTGTGGGCAAGCATCACCCGCAGGATCTAGGACGGTCGCCGATGATTTGACCGGAATGGGCCGGTCGCGGGCAACCATCGCGCGATCGCGGTCACTGGCAGCAACCCGGGCAGGACAACACCAACGCGTGAGAGAGCCTCGATCCAAGCTGACGATGCGGCAAACCGGCTGCTGGACTTATACCGCACCGCTGCCCGAGGTCATGCGCGGCGGCTGGTACCGCCTGTCGTGGAAGGTGCCGGCTGCCGCGCAGCGTCTCGGGCGCCCAGGGCTCCTGTCGAGGCTGGGACGATGGATCGGCGGCGGACGTTCGCTCGCCGGGATGTTAGCCGCGCAACTCGATGTCGCCTCGGTCGACGATCCGAGTGTGTACTCACCGCTGGCCACCCTGCTGCCCGGACGTTGGGGTACGCAGTGCCGGACTTTGACGTTCCTACCGCGGGAAGCCAAGGCCCTCCGTCTGAGCGTGTTTGCCGCTCTCACGCCGCCTGACCCAATTAACCTCGATTGCGAGCGCCTCGCGCGCCCCGCCGCGGCATGGGCGATCGCCTGCCGCCACGCCCCGTCGCTGATCACGGCCCTGCTGCGCGGACTTGTTACGGAGCCGCGCGGAGCCGCGACCCGGCTGCGGACGGTGTTCAGCCATCTGGCCGCCCGGGAGCAAGCCCCCCCCTACGCTCTGTGGACCCGCCTGTTCGATACCTGGAGCGAGGCCGATCACGCGCGCCTGCTTGCCGCACCAACCCGCGGCGCCTGGCCAACCATCGCGACCATAGTGATGCAGGCCGCCCCGTCCGGCGCGGCCTGCACCGCGTCGCGCGCTGCGGCCGCGCGCGCCGGAGGCCCGGGGTCGTCACCGATCACCGTCGGCCCCGGGAACGCCACGCTCGCCGAAGCGCTGGCCACTATCACCGCCGAGTATATTGCCGTGTTGCAGGCGGGAGAGATCCTGCCCCCCCATGCCCTGGCGCTGCTCGCCCATCACGCCGCGCGGCTCGGCCGCCCCGTCGTCCTCTATGCCGACGAGGATCGGATCAGCGGCGACGGCACCCGTCACGCGCCGCTGTTCAAGCCGCCGCCGAGCCATACTCTCATGTTGTCGGGTACGCTTTGCACCGGCGTCTGGCTGATCCGCCGCGAGCATCTGGCCGGCTTCTCCGCGGCCGCCGGCAGCTGGGCGGAGACCCTGCGACTGGATGCGTGGCTGCGCTTGCAGGATGCCGGCCAGGCCACCGCATCACACCGGGTTCCCTTCGTCCTCACCCATCGCCGGCCCGATGCAGAGGCGGCGCCGCCGGCCGCACTGGCGGCCGTCGCTGCGGCGCATATCGCCCGAGCAGGTCTGCCGGCCAGCATTTCGGAAGACCGCCCGCTCCGGCTCAGGCTGTCCGCTCCACGCGCCGCGCAACCGCGAGTGAGCATCGTCGTCCCCTCTGCTTGCCGCGCGCCGCATGTGCTCCGCGACATCTCCGCCACCCTTGCCCGGACGGACTACGCGGATTTCGAACTCATCGTCGTCGTGGCCGGCTCCTTGCCACTCGACGCAGGGCAGGAAGCCGTGCTGACCCGTCTTACGTCGAACCCGCGAGTACGGCGGCTCGTGATCGAAGCGGACCGATTCAACTACGCCATCGCCAACAACCGCGCGGTGGCGACAAGCAACAGCCCGTTGATCTGCCTGCTGAATGACGACGTGGCCCCCCGCGATCCGGGATGGCTCGCCGCGATGGTCGGCCATCTCGCGGATCCCGCGGTCGGCGTCGTCGGAGCACGCCTCTGCTATCCGGACCGGACGATCCAACATGCCGGCATCGTGCTGCTGCCGGACGGAACTGGCGAGCATCTCCATCGCTTCCTGCCGTGCGGCGCCCCGGGATACGGCGGGCGGGCGCAACTGAGCCAGGAGGTCTCGGCGGTAACCGGCGCCTGCCTGCTCACCCGGCGCGCGCTGTGGCAGAGGCTGGGTGGGCTGGACGAAAGCTATGCCAGCGCCTTCAACGACGTCGATTACTGCCTGCGGGTCCGCGAAGCGGGATACGGCGTGGTTCTGGCGGCAGACGCCGAACTGACCCACGCGGAGTCGGTAAGCTTCGGCCAGCACTACGGGCCGGACGAACAGGCGCGCAACATCGCCGACCGCGCGCGGCTGCGGGGCCGGTTCCGGGAGGCGTTCCGGGCCGACCCGTTCCATAATCCCAATCTTGCGCTCCGGCGCAAGGACTGCTGGAGCCCCGCCTTCCCGCCGCGGGTGGGCCGGTTCGAGGGGCGGCAGCCGATCCCTACACCTTCCGAACCGGCTGAGCCTTCGACGCGGCGCAAGACGCCCGCCGCCAGGCTTGATCAAACCACCGAAGCCGGCTCCTCGAGACCAGCATGAACCGCCGCCGCGAAGGCCGCCTGTCCAAGCCGCGCGGCGGCATGGCGCCGCGCGGCGTGCCCGATCCGCTCCCGCACCACCGGATCGCGCAACCGCCGCAGCCACGTCGCCGCAGCCTCGATACCCGGATCGGCCCAGATTCCGCCACCATGATAGGCTACGGCGGCGTCGCGGACCGGAACCAGCTCCGCCGGCACCAGACACGCGGACTGCGGCCCCATGAATTCGAGATTCCCCGACCATGCGGTGGCAACCACCGGCTTGCCGCGCAGCATCGCCTCGGCCAGAGGGATCCCGAATCCTTCCGCGCGGTGCAACGACAGCAGCACGTCAGCCGTAGCGAGTAACTGCCGGTAGGGGGCCGGCGCGAGATCGCCCTCGATGACTTCGATATTCGTCGCCGCCCCCACCGCCGCACGCAGCAGTTGCTCCGCCCGTCCGTCGGGACTACGCCCGCGCGCCTTCACCAGCAGCACGGCGCTCGCGTCATCGGCAAAGGCCTGGCGAAAGGCCTGGATCGCCCCGATCGGGTTCTTGCGCTCAAAACCGGATTCATAGGCAAATACGGTTAGTACCTGTGAAGCGGGGATCCGCCCGCATCGCTGGCAGCGACGCAGGTGGCAGGCGCACCGGATGCGGCACCACCCGCACCGGGCAGGGACAACCGGCGCGGACCAGAGCCTCGGCGACGAAACCACTCGGCACCCAGACCTCGTGCACCAGCCGGAAGGCCTCGCGCCATGCCGGCGGTATCTCGGGAAGCTCCCAGGCCCAATAGGCGATCAGCCTCCGCCGCGCCCGCTGCCGCCGCAAGTGGCGGAGCAGCGCGAGTTGGAACGACGGTGGGTTGAGGTGCAGTATCAACGGCCCGCCGACGTCGCCGGGCGCGATCCCTGGCTCGCCGAAGCCCACGCCGCCCGGCCACCCAAGCGCGTGCGTGAGGTCGATCGTTCCCACCGCGTAGCCGAGGGCAGCGAATTGCTCGGCCGCCAGACGCGCTCCTTCACCGATCCCGGTCGGGGAACTCAGCGGACCGGCGATCGTGACCTTGCCCCGCGCCTGCACGGCCCAGGACGGCCGCGCCGACGGCAGCAACACGCGCGCGCCCGCGCGCAACAGCCATGGCCGCACACGCCCCGGGATCAGGCGGCCGACGGAGTTGCCCGGCCTTCCCCCTGCCGCACTGTCGAATATGCCCGCCATACGCATCCGACCGCTCGTGGCAGCGCCACCCGGATCAGGCCGCCGCGACCGTGTGCGCCCCCGACCCGGCAGCCTCGATCACCTCATCCACCGGCCCGTCGGCCACGATCCGGCCGCTGTCCAGCCGGATCGCCCGCGAACACCAGGTCCGCGCCGTCACCATGCTGTGGGTCGCGATCACCAGGATATCCGCATCCCCCACCAGCCGCTCCAGCCGCGCCTGCGCCTGCGCCTGGAACTCAGCGTCGCCGGCGGCCAGCCACTCGTCCATCAGCAGGATCTGAGGTTCGATCATGGTGGCGATGGCGAAGGACAGCCGCACCGACATCCCCGACGAGTAGGTGCGGATCGGCACGTCCAGGAACGTGCCGAGGCCGCTGAAGGCGCCGATCTCCTCCACCCGCTCGCGCAACTCCGCCTCGTTCATGCCGCGGAACAGGCAGCGGAGCATGATGTTCTCCCGCCCGGTGGAGTCCATGTCGATCCCGGCGCTGGGATCGATCAGGGAGCCGATCTCCCCCTCCACCCGCAGCCGTCCGCCGACCGGTTCGTAGATGCCGGCCAGGGTGCGCAACAAGGTGGTCTTGCCCGCCCCGTTGTGGCCGACCAGCGCCACCCGCTCCCCACGATCGATGCGGAAATCAAGGTCGCGCAGCGCGGAGATCACGATCCGGTTCGACGCGTCAGTGTGCATGCGCAGGCCGGTGCGCGCCAGCAGCTGCTTCTTCAGCGACCGCGCACCCACGTGGTACAAGGGGAAATCGACGTCCAACGCCTCGGCCAGGATGCTCGCCACGGCTCAGACCCAGAACGCGATGCGGCCGCGGAAGCGGACGAAGAAGGCGAAGCCCAGCGCGCAGAACACGGCGGTGTAGCCCACCGCCGACAGCCAGATCAGCGGCGAGGCGCCGGAGCCGAGCAGCGGCCCGCGCACCACCTGCATGACGACATAGAACGGATCGAGAAACAGCCACACCGCGCGCGGACCGAGCGTCTCCGGCTTCCACAGGATCGGGGTCATGAAGAAGGCCAGCTGCATCACGCTGGCGATGATCTGGCCGAGATCGCGGAACCGCGCGCAGAGCATGCCGAGCAGCAGCGCCGCGGCAAACGCATTGATGCCGAGGAGCGCCAGCCCGGGCAGCGCCAGCACCACTCCCCACCCCGGAAACACCAGGGAGATCACCATCACGATGGCGATCAGCGGCAGGTTGTGCGCCGCGACGATCACGTTGCGGAACACGCAGCGCAACGCGTGGGTGGTATAGGGCAGCGGCAGCTGGCGGATCATGCCCTCGGCCGAGATCAGGCTGGTGGTGGCCTCTGTCACCACCTGATTGATCAGGTTCCAGACAATCAGGCTGACCGACAGGAACGGCAGGTAGCTCCGCAACGTCTCATGGAACAACGCGGAATACAGGATACCCAGCCCCGCCAGCATCAGCCCGGTGGACAGGGTCAGCCAGAACGGGCCGAGCACCGAGCCGCGGTAGCGGTTGCGGATGTCGAGCCGCGCCAGCGCCGCGGCCAGACGCCACCGGCGCATCCCGATCTCAAGATCGGACAGCGCACGGGCGCGCCGGTGCGGCGCGGCGGCGTCGTAGGATATGCACGCCCCGGCGCCGCCGCCGGGAGCGTCGAACGTGGTCTGCGCGGCGACCTCAGCGATCGTCTCCGGGCGTATCAGCATGGGGGGGCTTATATCGACTGCCCCGCCGCCGCGCCAGCCTTGCACGGCGCATGCGCCGGCCGCCCGCACCGCCCAGCTCTGCGCGCCGCGTCATCGAGCGGTCACTGGACCCTCCGTCGCCCGTCCGGCAGCCTGATCCGACACCTGCCACCTCGCCCGCGCCGCGGTTGGAGAGACACGCGCCCAATGTTGATCGCCCAACTTACCGACCTTCATCTGCGACCGCGCGGCCACGCGGCCAACCGGGTGGTGGAGACGAACATGCTCGCCGCCCGCGCCGTGCGCGCGCTGACCGCCCTGCGTCCGGCGCCGGATGTGGTGCTGCTCACCGGCGACCTCGCCGACCGCGGCGAGCCGGGAGCCTACGACGTGCTCGCCCGGCTGCTGGACCGGCCGGAACTGCCGCCGGTGTTCGCGATTCCCGGCAACCACGACGACCGCGCTGCCCTGCGCGCTGCCCTGGGCGCCGCCCTGCCCGCCCTGCCGACGGCCGACGGGTTCGTGCAGTATGCGGTCGAAGACTTCCCGGTCCGCCTGGTGCTGCTCGACACCTTGGTGCCCGGCGCCAGCCACGGTGCGCTCTGTCCGACCCGGCTCGACTGGCTGGAGGCGACCCTGGAGGCCGCGCCCGACCGCCCGACCCTGATCGCCATGCACCACCCGCCCTTCGCCACCGGGATCGGCCACATGGACCGCATCGCCCTGCGCGCGCCGGAGGCGTTCGCCGCGGTGCTGGCGCGGCACAGGCAGGTGCGGCTGGTCGTCTGCGGGCACGTGCACCGCGCGATCACCACGCGGATCGGCGAGGCGGTGGTCTGCGTCGCCCCCTCGGTCGCGCACCAGGTCGCGCTGGATCTGGATGCCGCGGCGCCGTCCGCCTTCACGATGGAGCCGCCGTCCTACCTGCTGCACCACTGGTCGCCGGCAGGCGGGTTCGTCACCCACACCGCGCTGGTGGAGCCATTCCCCGGCCCGTTCCCGTTCCTGACCGGGGACGACATCCTAGCCGCTACGGCAGGTGCCGGGCGATGTAGGGCGGCAGGTGGAAGGCCCCGGCGTGGATTTCGGGCGTCCAGTACCTGGGTGGTCCCCAGGATGCCGGCGGCCGCGGCGCGGCGGCGGATCTCGTCCGCGGCAAGCCCGGTCAGGCCCGCATCCTTCGCCGCCCAGCCCAGGGTCATGAACCCGCCGACATAGGTCGGCACCGCGGCGACATAGGCGGTGACGTGGGGGAAGACTTTCGCCCGCCGGGCGGAGGTCTCGCGCAGTTCGTCGGCCTGCATGAACGGCACGCCGCACTGGTTCACGATCAGGCCGCGGGCGGTCAGCACGCGGGCGCAGTTGGCATAGAACTCATCGGTGAACAGCACCTCGCCGACGCCGATCGGGTCGGTGGAATCGACGATGATGGCATCGAAGCTGGCGTCCGGCGCGCGCTTCACGTAGTCGATGCCGTCGCCCACGATCACCTCGGCGCGCGGATCGGTCCAGGCGTCCCCGCCGATCGCCGGGAGATGTTCCTTGGACAGGCGGATCACTTCGCCGTCGATCTCCACCATCACGGCGCGCGCGGTGGTCTTATGGGCGAGCACGCGTTTCAGCACGCCGCCGTCCCCGGCGCCGATGATCAGCACATTGGCCGCTGCGCCGTGCGCCAGCAGCGGCACGTGGGCGAGCATCTCCTGGTAGACGAACTCGTCGGCCTCGGTGATCTGGATCACCCCGTCGAGCACCATCATCCGGCCGTGCGAGCTCGTTTCCAGGATGGCGATGTCCTGGAAGGCGCTCTGCGTGCGGGCCAGTTCGCGGGTGATCCGGAAGCGCTGGCCCCAGTCGGGGTAGAGGGTCTCGTTCACCCAGATATCGGCGGTCATGGTGGCGGTCTCCGGACAAGGCAACGGCCCGGGAGCGGGGCCCCGGGCCGTTCGACAGGGAATGCGGATGCGCTCAGGCGATCAGGCCGCGCCGCTGCTCGCCGAGGTGGATGGACGCGGGGCGGAACGCCTCCTTCAGGATCGGCAGCGACTTGTAGGGATCGCAGGCGCCGCACATGAAGATATCGACGGCGGCAAAATCACGCTCCGGCCACGTGTGGATGGAGATGTGGCTCTCGGCCAGCACCAGCACGCCCGACACCCCGCCGTTGGGCGAGAAATGATGGAAGTGCCCGTGCAGGATGGTCGCGCCGGCGGCCTCCGCGGCGGCACGCAGCGCGCGGTCGATCGCGGCCGGGTCGCACAGGTCGTGCGCGCCCCAGAGATCGACCAGCAGATGCGTGCCGGCGAATTTCACGCCATCCTTGACGACGAAATAGTCTTTCTGCGCGTCAGCGCCGTCCGACTCCTGGTTGCTGCTCGGAGTGTCCGAGACCATCCCCAGCGGAGCGAGTGCGTTCATTTCGTACCCTGTCCCTACCAGTAGACGGCCTGCGGGCGGCGCTGCGCGCGAACCCGGTCGGCCAAGACGGCGGTAATTGGCGAAACCCGGCCTGTCATGCAAGAGGGGGGTGCGCCCTGCGGGCCGCACGCAGCACATGGCCGCTCAGCGCACGGCCTTGAGCGCGCTGTCGAGCCGACCCGCCAGCGCCGCTTCGGCGCCGACCCGCGGCAGGTCGGCGAGGCTGCGCACCGCGGGCGCGGTCAGCAGGCGGAACATATCGGCCAGCGGTCCCGCGCCCATGCGCGCCTGGTCCGTCCGCAGCGCCGCGACCCCGGCGGCATCGCCGGCGCGCACCGTTGCGGTGGCCAGGCGCAGCAACGCCTGCCGCTGCCCCGCATCCAGGGGACCGGCCGCCGGCAGGGCGCGCGCGACATGGGCGCGCAGCGCCTGCTCCGCCCCCGCCCAGTCCCCGGCGTGTTCGGCGATCGCGGCGCCGGCAAGGTCGGCCGCATCGGTGCCCATCGCCCGCAGCGCCGCCAGAGCGTCGGCCACGTGGCCGGCGGCGGCCTGCGCCCGGGCCGCGAGCACCGCGCGCCGTCCCTTCAGCGCCGGAGGGAGCCCGTCGGCCTCCGAATCGGCGAGCGCCCGCAGCGCCCCGGCCGGGTCTTTCTCCGCCAGACGCAACGCCGCCAGCCTTGCGCCGAGCCCGGCCCGGGCCGCCGGGGTCGGCGCGGCACGCATCAGCTTCGCCAGCACCGGCCCGGCCTGGTCCGGCAGATCGAGCGCGAGCAGGCGATCGGCGAGCTTCGCCGCCACCTGTGCGCCGGCCGCACCGGCGGGCAGCAGGTCGGCGTTGGCGTCGAGCAGCGCGACGAAACGCAGCGGCGGCATCCGGTCGAACCTTGGATCGGCCAGCATGGCGGCGAAGATGCGCCGCATGCGCGCGCGCAGTTCCGGCCGGGCCGCCGGAAAATCGGCCATCGTGCGACGCAGCAGCCCGAGCGCCGAGGACCACTGCCCGGCCTCAGCGCGCAGCCCTGCCAGGGTCTCGCGCAACGCGCGTTCCCGCCGCCCGCCGCGCCAGGCGTCCAGCAGCCGATCGAGTGCGTCCGCCGCCTGCGCCGGGCCGATCTCCTTCGTCGCGAGTCGCAGCGCCACCGCCCGGGTTCCGGCGCGGATACGGACCAGCCGGTCGGCCCCGTTCGCCAGACGGTCGTAGATCGCCAGGGCTGCCGCGGTCTGCCCGCGCGCGGCGGCCAGCATGCCGCGCGCCAACGCGAGCCGCGGATCGCGCGGCCTCCGATCGAGCAGTCGGGCGGCCGGGCCGGTCTCGCCGCCGGCGATCATGGTTTCGGCCGCCAGCGGCAGCAGCCGGCGGCGGAGCGCCGGGGGATAGGCCAGGATCAGCGGCGCGGTGGCCGCGAACATCTGCGCCGCGCCCGGGGCTCCGGGGTCCAGCTCGGCGGCGCGCACCGCGCGCCACAGCGCCACCTCGTCGCTGCCCGACAGGCGCGGGTCATCGATCCCCGCGGCACGCTCCGGATGCCCGGCGAGCAGCGCGGCCACCGCCGCCAGGCCGACATGCGCCGGCACATGGCCCTCGTGCGGATCTTCCGCGGCGGCGAGGCGCAGCAGCGCCCCCGCTTCCGCCCCCATGCCGAGCCCGATCATGCTGCGCGCCGCCCGGCGCAGCAGCGGTCCGCGGGCCAGCGGCGGCCGCTGGGCAGCCGCCGCCATCTCCCGCCGCAGGCGCTGCGCCAGCGCCGCGGTCGGCAGCGCCTGGATGCCGAACCGCCGGGTCAGCCGCGCCGCGTCGGCCAGCGCCATGGTGTCGAGCGAAGACGGGGTCAGCGCCAGCCGCCCGCCGCTGGCGCCGAGCACGAACCCGGTGGCACGCGCGCGCAGGACCAGCCGGTCCGACAACGCCTCCACCACCACCCCTTGCCAACTCGCCAGCAGGTCGAACTGCGGCGCCCGGCGGGTCACGGCAAGCCCGGCGCCCTGGCCGTGCGGGGTCTCGCGCTCGGTGCCGACCAGCAGCGGCGCGCCGGTTTCCGGATCGAGCAGGCTGACCACCCGGCCCGGATCCGCCATCGGCAGGACCAGGGTTCCGTCGTCCTCCCGCGGGCGGATCGCGCCGCCGCGTGCGGACGCGGGCTCGACCGCAACCTCCCATCCCGCCGGGCGCCGCCGCAACGCGATCCGCCGGGCGGGCGGCACGGTCAGCGCGAGTTCGGTCCCCGCGGCCAGCAGATGCACCGACGCCGTGCCGAACACGGGATCGGCCCGCAGCGCGCTAAGATCGATCGGGCGCCTGGCGTCGAACACGACGATCCCCTGGCCGGCACGGCGGAATGAAGCGGCACCGACCGAGGCCTCGAACGGGACCAGCATGGCGGCGGCATGGAGTTCCGGCCGGCCGGGGCGCGGGCGTTGCCGCGAGCGCAACCGGCCCGGCGGAGGGCGCGGCGCGGACAACGGGCACCGCGGCCGCAACGTCCCGCGGCGGGGCGGCCCGGGGGGCGGCCGGGGGGCGGCCGCATCAGGCCGACGCTCCGGCGCGGTGGCGCCGTCCCGGACCGCGGCGATCGTCCCGGGCGCTGCGGCGGACGCAGCGGGCGCAACCGTCCCGGCAGCAGCGGGGCCGCCCGCGGATGCGGCGCCCGCCGCCGGGGTCATGCCGGGCGACGTCGCACCCGCGGGTGCCGGCGCGTGCGATGCAAGCAGATGCGGTGCGGGCGAGTGCGGCGCGGGCGGAAGCGTCGGCGGCGAGAGCGGGGCTGTCGAATGCGGCGCAGGCGGCGGCGCAGGTGCGTCCGCGGGTGGCGGCGGTGTCCGGCGTTGCGGGCCGGCCGCGGCCGCGACCCGGGCGGCGGATGCCGCCGCGACGGCCGGCTTTCCTGTGGGCGCAGCCCCGCCGGCGGACGATGCCCCGCCCGGAGCCGGCGCGGCAGGCGGCACCGGCATCGACGCAGGCTTCAGCGGCGGATCCCGACGAGACACCACCACGGCCCGCTCCGGCGCCCGCGCCGCGGCCGCGGCGGGTCCAGCACGTCCAGCACCAGCCGGGCCCCCACCCGCAGCCGCCGCAGCCGCGCCCCCGGCACCACCGTGACCTCCGCCCGCCCCGGCGCGTCGGCGAACGCGCGCACGTTGCGCGGCAGCGACGGGTCGGGGCCGAACGGCAGCCGGCGGTCGAAACGCAGCCGCACCACATCGCCGTGCCGGACCATGTGCCAGCCGACCCGGGTCGGGAAGTCGAACACCAGCCGGCCGAAGCCGTGATGGGTGCCGGAGCGGACCGCGACCGGCGATGCCGCCACCGCGCCGGCCGCCGGCAACGCCAGCAGCAGCCACAGCCCGCACGCGATCCAACCGCCCCGCATCACCCGCCGCCGCCGCGACCCCGCGCCGGCAGATCCGTCGCGGCCGAGCCGAAGCGCGGCCAGGCGGTCGGTGACGTCGCGCGCCCGGTCGGGCTGCATCGCTGCGAGAATGGCCGCCGCGCGTCGCGCCTCCATCCGGTCCACCACGGCGAGCAGGACGGGCATGCTGAGCTTGTCGAAGATCGCCGCCGCCTGGCGCGGCTTCATGCTCTGGTAAAGGGTCACGAGCCCGCTCCAGGCATCGTCGGTCCGTTTGCGGTGCGCCGCCTGCAGCGCCTGCAGCCTGGCGTCCAGCGCCTTGAGCTCGGCGACCCGCTGGTCGAGCCGCCGTTCCGCCGCCGCAAGCAGGGATTCCCGGGCGGCGAGCGCCCGGGCGCGCGCATCGAGGCCGGCGCGCCGGCGCCGCAGGTCGAGCAGCAGCGCCTGCTCCGCCGGGCTGATCGCCGGCGCCGGCGGCGACGGCACCGCGGCGGCGCGGGCTGCGGCAGGAGCGCCGATCGCCGCCGGCGGCGTCCCCTGCCCCGGGCCTTCACCGCCTGGCCCATCCGTCCCCGGCGCGGCCGCGGCCTCGACCGCCGCCTGGGCCGCGACCGCCGGAACGATCGCGCGCACGAGCCCGACCGACTTCACCCCGAGCAGCGCGGCGAGCGCCACGATCGTCGCCGGCAACAGCCGCGGGGCGGCGATTTTCATGCCCCGGTCCTCACCGCGCCAGCCGCAGGGCCTGCATCAGGTCCCGCTCCGCCTGGCTGCGCGGCGGCGCCTGGTCCTCCGCTGGCGCCGGGGGCGGCGGCGGCCGCGACGCGCCCGCCGGCGCGGCGGCGGACAGCGGCCGGGCGGCGCGGACCAGGCTGTCCAACCGGTCGGCCAGCGCGTCCCCCCGCTCGATCAGGAAGCCGAGATCGCCTTCCACCCGCCGCACCTGCTCGATCTGCCGGGCAAGATGGCGCCCGGCGCCGTCGGCCGCCTCGCGCAGCCGCATCACCCCGGATTCCGCCTGGCGGGTGCTGTCGTTGAATCCGGCCACCAGCGCCTCCAGCGCCGCGCGATCGCGCTTGAGCACGCCGAGCGCGCGTTCCAGCCGCAGCGCATGGACCAGGGTCGCGGCCAGCAGCCCGACCAGCACCAGCTCCAGCAGCCATTCTGCCCCGGCCATCACCCGCGCTCCGGCGCCGCGCGCAGCAGATCGCGCTCGATCCGCACCGCCAGGCGGTTCTTGCGCCGGCCGACCCTGGCCTCGAACAGCGGCACCGCGCCGCAGCGCAGCGCGACGGCGCCGCCGGGCAGCGCGCCGAGCGCGATCCGGCTGCCCGGACGCAGCGCGATCACGTCCGACAGGCGCATGGTCTGCTCGTCCAGCACCACGTCGAGCTCGACCTCGGTGTTCCACAGCCCGTCGGCCAGGTGCGTTTCCCAGATCGAATCGCGGCCGAACTTCTCGCCCATGAACTGTTGCACCAGCAGCTCGCGCACCGGCTCGAGCGTGGCATAGGGCAGCAACAGCTCGATCCGCCCGCCGCGCCCGTCCATGTCGATGCGCAGCCGCGCCAGCACGGCCGCATTGGACAGGCGGGAGATGGCGGCGAAGCGCGGGTTCACCTCCAGCCGCTCATGGCGGAACGTCACCGGGCACAGCGGATCGAACGCGGCCGACAGATCGGCCAGCACGACATGGATCAGCTGCTCGACCAGGGCGCGCTCGATCGTGGTGTAGGGCCGGCCTTCGATGCGCAGCGCCGGAGTGCCGCGCCGCCCGCCCAGCAGCACGTCGACGATCGCATAGACCGTCTCCGGCCCGACCACCGCGAGGCCGTAATTGTCCCACGCCTCGGCCTTGAACACGGCCAGCAGCGCCGGCGCCGGGATCGCGTTCAGGTAGTCGCCGAAGCGCAGCGACAGGATGTTGTCGATCCCCACCTCGACGTTGTCGGAGGTGAAATTGCGCAGGCTGGTGGACATGATCCGCACCAGCCGGTCGAACACGATCTCGAGCATCGGCAGGCGCTCGTAGGAGACGAGGCCGCGAGGTGATGATCTTGCGCATGCCGGAGGCGCCGTCGGCGCCGCGTTCGCCGTCGTCGAAGCCGAGCAGGCTGTCGATCTCCGCCTGGTCGAGCACCCGGGCCGCGCCGGCGGCGGGCGGCGCGCCGTCACCCGCGGCCGGGCCGCCCGCGCCGGGTCGCCCGCCGCCGGATCGCTCGGGGGCCGGTCGCTCATTGCACGATCATCTGCACGAACAGCACGTCGCGCACCTTCGCCGGGGCCAGGGCGACGTCGGCGCGGTTGATCAGTTCCTCCCGCAACCGGTAGGTGCCCATCGCGCCGCGCAGATCGCCGGGCCGCACCTCGCGCAGATAGGTCTGGAACAGATCGACGATGCGCGGCATCAGCCGTTTCGCCGCCGCGGCGTCCGGCCCCGGCGCCACCTCAAGCCGCACCTTGAGCTTGATGTAGCGCGGCTCGGTGGGGTCGGTGTTCATGTTGGCGATCATGTCGGGCACGTCGATGAACACCGGCGGCGCCGGCACCTGCGGCCCGCTGCGGCGCTGAACGCCGAGCAGCCGCGGCAGCAGCCCGGAGACCCAGCCGCCCGCCCCGAGCGCGGCGAGCAGCAGCACGGGCGCGCCGGTCAGGATCAGCCGGCGCCGGCCGCCCGCCTGTGCCGGCGCTTCGGCCTGTGCCGGCGCCTCGGCCGCCGTCGGATCCGCTGTCGCTTCGGCGCTGCTCATGGGTCCCTCGCTCCGGGACGCATCCTTGCCCGCGTCGGGTTAACGAACCCTTGCCGCGACGCGATCGACCCGGCAGCCGGCGCCGGGCCGGCAAACCCTGCCGGGTGCGCCGCCGCGCGCGCCCCCCGGCGCGGCGCGGTCCGCGCCCCGATCGTCCGCCGGTCGCGCCTGGCACGCCGGTTGCTGAAGCGCCGGCATGGACATCGCCAGCAGCATCGCCGTCTCCCGCCTGGTCGCGCAGCGCCATGCCGTGGACGTCATCGCCAACAACATCGCCAACGCCGACACGCCCGGTTTCCAGGCCGAGCGGGTGCAGTTCTCCGACTGGCTGTCGGCGCAGACGGACGCGCGCACGCCACCGGGCGGGGAGGTGCTGACCTACACGCAGGACCGCGCCACCTGGCGCGAGAGCGCGCCCGGCCCGCTGCGCCACACCGCCAATCCGCTCGATCTTGCGATCACCGGCGGGGGCTATTTCACCGTGCTGACCCGGGCCGGCCCGCGGCTCACCCGCGACGGCAGGTTCGGCCTGCTGCCGGACGGCACGATCGCCGACGCCGCCGGCAACAAACTGCTCGACACCGCGGGACGGCCGATCCGCCTCGCCCCCGCCGACGCCCCGGTTTCGGTGGCCGGGGACGGGACGGTCTCGGGCCGCAGCGGCCGGATTGCGCAGATCGGCGTGGTGCGGCCCAAGGATCCGCTGCGGCTGCGTGCCGAGGGCGGCACCCTGCTGGCCGCCGATACCCCGACCCTGAAGGTGGCGAACCCCGGCATCGTGCAGGGCGCGGTGGAGGGATCGAACGTGCAGCCGATCGCCGAACTGACCCGGCTGATCGACACCGCGCGCCAGTTCCAGTTCGTCGCCCGCTTCGTGCAGGCGGAATCGACCCGGCAGAAAACCACGATCGACAAGCTGCTGCCGCCGCCGGGGTCCATGCCGTGATCCGCGCGCACCCGTGGC
>CAWHKR010000017.1:0-83884 GCA_963829875.1 uncultured Pseudomonadota bacterium
ACCAGCCGGTCCGACGCGGCGGCGACGATCTTTTCCCGCAGCAACGCCCCGCCCAGGCCCTTGATCAGGTCAAGTGATCCGCACGCATCTGGTCCGCCCCGTCGATCGTCAGATCGAGCCGCGGCTGCGCGGCGAAATCGGTGAGCGGGATCCCCAGCGCGCGGGCCTGCGCGGCGCTGCGTTCCAGGTCGGGATCGCGACCACCGACAGGCCCGCCTGCACCCGCGCCCCCAGTTCGGCGATCGCCAAGGTCGCGGTGGAGCCGGTGCCGAGCCCGATCGCCATGCCGTCTTCCACCAGCGCCACCGCCGCAACCGCGGCCGCATGCTTTTCCGCCGTGATTGCGTCCATCGTCGCCTGGTCCTTCATCGCGTCAACCTCTGGCTTCCCGGCCTCTCGCGTTCCGGTCATGGGCGCACCGCGCGAACACCCGCAGCCAGTTGCCGGCGCAGACCTTCTCCGTCTCCTCGGCGGACAGCCCGCCGGCCTGCAACAGCCCGGGGATCTCCGTGTGCCGGGCGAAATCCGCCATGCCATGCCATTGCGATCCGGACGGCAGGTCGGTGCCGATGCCCACATGATCGACGCCGACCGCGTCGATCAGGCGCAGGATGTGGCGGATCATGCCGGGCAGCTTTTCCTCGTGCAGCACCGCGATCCAGCCGCCGATCACGCCGCCGGTGCCGGCCACCATCCGCGCGTAGGCGGGCGAGATGTAGCGCGGGTGGGCGCCGTCCTGGTGGCCGGGTTCCAGCAGGTTGGCGTGGGTGCACAGGATCGGCTGCGTCGCCGCATCCGCCACCCCGCGCACCGTCGCTTCCGAACAATGGGCGACGTCGACCATGATCCCGAGCCGGTTCATCCGCCGCACCGCGGCGGCGCCGAACGCGGTCAGCCCGCCGTGCACCGCCGGCGCGGTCTGGATGTCTCCGGTCTCGTTCACCCGGTAGTGGGTGAGCTGGATGCTGCGCACGCCGCGTGCGGCCAGCGCATCCAGCCGGTCGAGGTCGCCCTCGAGGAAATCACAGCCTTCGACCGCGAGCACCAGGGCCGGGTCGTCGGCGCGGATCTCGTCCGGTTCGCGGGCGATGCGCAGCCCGGTCCCTTCGTAGGTGGCGAGATACGCGTCCACCGCGGCGAGGCATTCCCCGGGGTCCGGCTCACGGGTCAGCATGAGCCGGCGGGTGACCGGATCGCGGCGGAGCAGCGGCAGGTCGGCGATGGCGGACACCACGGCGGCGGCGACGCCGCCCGGTCGCATGGTGGCAAGCGCGCCAGGGTCCACCGGGCCGGCACGGTTGGCGCGCCCCGCATGGGTGTGCATGTCGATGATCATGCGCCGCATATAAAGGTGACGCCGCGCGAGGGGAACGGGGCGGCCCGATCCGGCGGCTGCGGTGTCAGCGCCTGGCGGCGGCGCGGCGCCGGCGGACCCAGGCCAGCGCCGTCACGGCGGCGCCGAGCAGGGCAAGCCCGCCCGGCTCGGGCACCGCGGCGGCGGGGGCGCCGGCTGCGCCGGCCGTGTCCGCCGGCAGGACCAGCAAGGCGGGGTCCGTGCAGCCCGCGGCGCCGCAGCCGGCGCTGTCGGCGGCGTGGGACTGACCCGCCGCCCCGTCGTCGCGGGGTGTCGTCGTGGTCGGGCCGAAGCGGGACGGCAGCAGAAACGCCGTCGGTGGCAGGTCGAGCGCGGTGGCGTCGTCCGTGCCGGGGGAGGGGGGCAGTCCCTCCGCCCAGGGCCAGGAGGCCAGCGGTCCCCGGGGTCCGTCCCGCTCCCCCCTTCCGCTGGTGGTGGCGAGGGCGGGGCGGTCGGTCGCGGCGGGCTCGGGGGCGTGATCCGCCCAAAGCGGCAGGGGTGCGGTGCCGTCGTCGTCTTCGGTCCCGGCCTGGCGCCCGGTCCGGACGGCCGCTTCGTTTCCGTCCGTGTCCGCAGGGGCGTCGGTCCCGGTCCATCCGGCGAGCAAGCCGGGAACGCCGCGGCACAGGCCTTCGGCGGTGCGCGCGGGTCGCATCGGGGCGGCCCAGGCGGCGCCGCCGAAGGCGATCAGATCAGCGGTCTGCACCCAGCCGACGGGGGCCAGCGCGCTGCCGCCGTTGACCAGGGTCAGCCCGGCGGCGAGCAGAGCACGCCGGGACCGGAACGCGCGACGGGAGCCGGGGAAGCGTGGCATGGCGATTTGCGAGACACAAACCAAAAACCGGGACGGGTCCCGATATGCCACAACCAAAGAGAGCAATAAAAGAAATAATACAATCTACGATTGTATCACCTGCCTCGGGTTCCAGACCGTCACCCGGTGCGCACAACCGCACCCCGGCCCTCGGCCTCCGGTGGGCCCGGAGGGAACGAACTCCCCCCGGGCGCGCGCCGACGACAGGCCGATCTGTCCGGCGTTAGCCGACGATCTCCACGCCGGCGAAAAAGAACGCGATCTCGGTCGCGGCGTTCTCGGGGCTGTCCGATCCGTGCACGGAATTCGCCTCGATGCTCTCGGCCAGCTCGGCACGGATCGTGCCAGCAGCGGCCTTGGCCGGGTCGGTGGCCCCCATCACCTCGCGATTGCGCGCCACCGCGGCCTCGCCCTCCAGCACCTGCACCACCACCGGGCCGGAGGTCATGAAGGTCACCAGGTCGCGGTAGAACGGGCGCTCCTTGTGCACCGCGTAGAACGCCTCGGCCTGCGCCGTGGTCAGCTGCAGCCGCTTCTGCGCGACGATCCGCAGCCCGGCCGCCTCCAGCATGGCGTTGACGCGCCCGGTGAGGTTCCGCCGGGTGGCGTCCGGCTTGATGATGGAAAACGTGCGTTCGATCGGCATGCGGGGAATCCTGTCGGGAGAGGGGAGGACGGAACGCCCGGCCGGCGCCGGACGCGGCGGCGTGCCGCCCCCCGGCCTGCCGCCGGGGACCGCACGTCGCGCGCGCCGCTCCTAAGCGGTCCGCGCCGGTTCGGCAACCGGCGGGTGGGCGAGCCTGGGGACGGCGTTGCTACTGACCGACCGGCCGGTTATTATCGCCGCATGACCGCTTCCGCCGCCACGCCGCCGCCAGCCCGGCGCGTCCGCCGCAAGGACGCGCGCCCCGGCGAAATCCTCGCCGCGGCCCTGGCCCTGTTCGCCGAACGCGGATTTGCCGCCACCCGCCTGGAAGACGTCGCCCGGCGTGCCGGCATCAGCAAGGGAACGATCTATCTCTACTTTCCGACCAAGGAGGAGCTGTTCCGCGCGGTCGTCCGCCAGGACGTGCTGCCGGCCCTTGCGGCGATGGAAGCGCGCGCCGCCGCCCACCAGGGCACGGCCGCGGCGATGCTGCGCGAGCTTGCCACCACCTTGCTGCGCCGGCTCGACAGCGACCTCGCCGCCATCCCCAAGCTGGTGCTGACGGAATCCGGCAACTTCCCCTCGCTCGCGCGCTTCTACGCCGAGGAGGTGGCGGCCCGCGGCATGCGGCTGATCGCCGGCGTGCTCGCCCGCGGCATCGCGGACGGGGAGTTTCGGCCGGTCGACGTCACCGCGGTGGTGCCGTCGGTGATCGCACCGCTCATGCTGGCGATGCTCTGGCGCAGCTCGATCGGCCGGCACGCCGCGCTGCCGCTCGATCCCGAGGCGATCCTGAAAGCGCATCTCGACGTGCTGTTGCGCGGCCTGGCGGCGGACCGGGCGTGATGCGGCGCCTGCTGCTGCCGGCCGTGTTGCTGCTGGTGCTCGCCGCGGGGGGCTTCGCCTGGTGGCGCCTGCGCGCCCCGGGTCCCACGTATTGGCAGGGCTACGCCGAGGCGGACTACGTGAATGTCGCCCCGGTGTTGACCGGGCGGATCACGCGCCTGTTCGTCGCCCGCGGCGACCGGGTCGGCGCGGACGCGCCCCTGTTCGACCAGGACGACACCGACGAGCGGGCGGCCTGCGCCGCCGCCGCGGCCAACCTGGCCCAGGCCCGGGCCACTCTCGCCAACCTGCTGGCCCCGGCGCGCCCGCAGGAGATCGCGCAGGACGTCGCCGCCCTGGCCGAACAGCAAGCGGGCGAGGCGCAGGTGGCCGGCGATCTCGCGCGCGACGAACGCGTCGTCGCCAGCGGGGCCGTCACCCGCCAGAAGGTCGAGAACGAACGGCTGGCGCTGGCCGCCGCCCGGGCCCGCGTGGCGCAGGCCCAGGCAAGGCTCGCGCTGGCGCGCGCGCCGACCGGGCGGGCCGACCAGATCGCAGCGGCGCGCGAGGCGGCCGCCGCGGCGCGCGCCGCCCTGGCGCAGGCGGACTGGAGGCTGGCGCAGCGGCACGTGACCGCCCCGGTGGCGGCGGTGGTGTCGGATACGGACGCCCAGGCCGGCGATACCGTCGCCGCCGGCGCCACCGTGGTGCAACTGTTGCCGCCGGAGAACATCCGGGTGCGCTTCTTCGTCCCCGAACCGGCGCTCGCCGGCATCCGCTACGGCGAGAAGATGGACATCTCCTGCGACGGCTGCGGTCCGCCGCTGGTCGCCCGCGTCTCCTTCATCGCGCCGCAGGCGGAATATACGCCGCCGGTGATCTACAGCGAGCAGACCCGCGCCTCCCTGGTCTACATGATCGAGGCACGGCCGGAACCGGCCGAGGCGCTGCGGCTCAAGCCGGGGCAGCCGGTGGAGGTGCACCCGCTCGCCGATGGATCGCGGCGATGACCGCGGCGATCGACGTACACGATCTGGTGAAGAGCTTCGGTCCGCGCAAAGTGATCGACGGGCTGACCCTGCGGGTGGAGGAAGGCGAGGTCTGCGGCTTCCTCGGCGGCAACGGCAGCGGCAAGACCACCACCATCCGCCTGCTGTGCGGGCTGTTGCGCCCGGACGGCGGGGGCGGGACCTGCCTCGGCCTCGACCTGCTGGAGCAGGCGCCGCAGATCCGCCTTCAGGTCGGCTACATGACCCAGCAGTTCAGCTTCTACGGCGACCTGACGGTGGCGGAGAACCTGGAGTTCGTCGCCCGGCTCTATGCGTTGCCCGATCGGCGCGCGGCGATCGGGGCGGTGCTCGATCAAATGGGCCTTGCCGACCGGGCCGGGCAGCTCGCCGCCGAGCTGTCGGGCGGCTGGAAGCAGCGCATGGCGCTCGCCGCCTGCGTGCTGCACCGCCCGCGCCTGCTGCTGCTCGATGAGCCCACCGCCGGCGTCGATGCCCGCGCGCGGCGGCAGTTCTGGGACCTGATCCACGAGCTCGCCGCCGACGGGATGACCGTGCTGGTCTCGACCCATTACATGGACGAGGCGGAACGCTGCAGCCGGGTGGTCTATCTCGCCGGCGGCAGGCTGGTGGTGCAGGGCACCGCGCAGGAAGTGGTGGCGGCGGCGCATCTGGTGACCTTCGAGGCCACCGGGCCGGATATCGAGCGCGCGGCGCGGCAACTGCGCGCCCTGCCAGGGGTGGAAACGGCGGCGGTGTTCGGCGCCGCGCTGCGGGTGGCGGGGCTCGATCGGGCGCTGCTGCAGGCGGCGATCGACCGGCTGGGCGATCCGCGGCTGACCTGGCGGGAGGTGGAGCCGCGGCTCGACGACGTGTTCATCCACATGCTGAACGCCCAGGAGACGAACGCCCAGAAGACGAACCCGAAGGAAGCGGGGGGATGAGCGGGTTCTCCCTCGCACGGCTGGCCGCCATGCTGAAAAAGGAATGGTTGCAGATGCGGCGGGATCCGACCACGATCCGGCTGACCATCCTGCTGCCGCTGATCCAGCTGTTCCTGTTCGGCTTCGCGATCAACGCCAATCCGCGCCACCTGCCGACCGCCATCGTCTCGGCCGATCACTCGATCTACGAACGCACCCTGATCACGGCGCTCGCCAATACGCGTTATTTCGATCTGCGTCCGTACGCCACCGAGGCCGCGGCCGTCGAGGCGCTGAAGCGCGGCAACGTGCTGTTCGTGCTGGACATCCCGCCCGATTTCGCCCGCCGCATCAACCGCGGCGAGCGGCCCGCGATCCTGATGGACGCCGACGGCTCCGACCCCGTCGCGATCGGCAGCGCCGCCGCCGCGCTGACCGCGCTGAACGCCACCGTGCTGAACCGCGACCTGCCGCCCAACCTGCGCACCCCGCCGCCGTCGGCGCCGCCGTTCCGGATCGTGCTGCACGCCCGCTACAACCCCGAGCAGGTGACCGCCCTCAACATCGTTCCGGGTCTGATCGCGGTGATCCTGACCATCTCCACCCTGGTGCTCACTTCGGTCGCCATCACGCGGGAACGCGAGACCGGCACGATGGAGAACCTGCTGGCGATGCCGGTGCGCCCGCTCGAAGTGACGCTGGGCAAGATCATCCCCTACGTGGGGCTGGCCTATGTGCAGACGGTGCTGATCCTGTTCATGTCGGTGGCGGTGTTCGGAGTGCCGGTGCGCGGGTCGGTGCTGCTGCTGCTGGGCGCGCTCGGGCTGTTCATCGCCTGCAACCTGGCGATGGGGCTGGCGTTCTCCACCATCGCGCGGACCCAGATGCAGGCGCAGCAGATGGCGCAGTTCGCCTTCCTGCCGAGCATGCTGCTGTCGGGGTTTCTGTATCCGTTCGCCGGGATGCCGGCCTGGGCGCGGGCCATCGGGGAATGCCTGCCGATCACCCACGCGCTGCGAATCTGCCGCGGCATCCTGCTGAAAGGCAACGGACCGGCCGAAATCTGGCCCGACCTGTGGCCCATGGCCGCCTTCGCGCTTGTGGTCGGCGCCATCGCCGTGCGCATGTACCGCGAGACGCTGGACTGAACCCTGTCGGCCGTGGGGGGCGGGGTCCGGCAAGAAAGTAAGGCCAGGGGGCAGCTGCCCCCTGGCCTTGCTTTCTGGACGGCCCCGTTCCCTACAGCGACAGCTTCAAGGCCGCGGCGATTTCGCCGACGATGCCGCGGCGGAAGGCGAGGACGCAGACCACGAAGACGGCTCCTTGGGTAACGGTGACCCAGGAGCCGAACTGCGCCAGGTAGTTTTCCATCGAGGTGGTCAGCACCGCGCCGACCACCGGTCCGAACACGGTGCCGAGCCCGCCGAGCAGGGTGGTGAGGACCACTTCGCCCGAGCGGGCGGAGCCTACTCCGTCCAGGGTGGCGATGCCGAACACCACGGCGCTGGTGGCTCCGGCGATGCCCGAGAGGAAGGTGGAGAGCACGAAGGCGATCAGTTTGTAGTCCTGCGTGCGGTAGCCGAGCGAGGTGGCGCGCGGCTCGTTTTCCCGGATCGCTTTCAGGACCTGGCCGAAGGGGGAGTGGATGACGCGGTGGATCAGCAGGAAGCCGGCCAGGAAGATGCCCGCGGTGAGCCAGTACATCGTCATGTCGTGTCGCAGCGAGAAGATCCCGAAGGCGGTGCCGCGGGGCACCTGCTGGATGCCGTCCTCGCCGCCGGTGAACGGCGCCTCGACGCAGAAGAAATAGACCATCTGGGCGAGCGCCAGGGTGATCATGGCGAAGTAGATGCCCGAGCGGCGGATCGCCAGGTAGCCGAGCGCGAGGCCGAGCAGCCCGCCCGCGGCGCCGCCGATCAGGATCGCGACCACCGCATCGACGTGCCAGAACTTCAGGGTCCAGGCGCCGAGATAGGCGCCCATGCCGTAGAACGCGGCATGTCCGAAGGACAGCAGGCCGACGTAGCCGATCATCAGGTTGAAGGCGCAGGCGAACAGCGCCGCGGTCAGGACCCGCATCAGGAAGATCGGGTAGAGCACGTACGGCAGCACGGCGATCGCCGCCACCAGGATCACGAAGCCGATTGCCTGGGACCGGCTGAAGCCGAACAGGCCGGGGCGGGACGCGGCGACGGTCGCGGGTGCGGAGGAGACGGACATCAAGCGGTCTTTCCGAACAGGCCGCGGGGCAGGAACAGCAGCACGATCACCATCACCAGGAAGATCACCGTGGCCGAGGCCTGCGGGTAGAACACTTTGGTGAGGCCCTCGATCACGCCGAGGCCGAAGCCGCTGATGATCGAGCCCAGGATCGAGCCCATCCCCCCGATCACCACGATGGCGAACACCGTATTGATGAAATTGTCCCCCATGCCGGGGTTCACCGAGTAGATCGGCGCTGCCAGGACGCCGGCAAAGGCGGCCAGCGCCACGCCGCAGCCGTAGGTGATGGTGATCAGCCGCGGCACGTTCACCCCGAAGGCGCGCACCATGGCCGGGTTCTCGGTGGCCGCGCGCAGCCGGGCGCCGAGGAACGTCTTTTCGATGATGATCCAGGTGGCGAGGCAGACCACCAGCGCGGCGAGCACCACCCAGCCGCGGTAGATCGGCAGGTACATGAACCCGAGATTGACCGCACCCTGCAGCACGGGGGGGATATCGTAAGGCATGCCGGAGCTGCCGTAGTAGTTGCGGAACAGCCCCTCGATCACCAGGGCGAGGCCGAAGGTCAGCAGCAGGCCGTACAGGTGATCGAGCTTGTAGAGCTGGCTGATCAGCGTGCGTTCCAGCACGATCCCGAAGATGCCGATCAGGATCGGCGACAGGATCAGCGAAGGGAAATATCCGATCCCGAGGTAGTGCAGCAGGATCCAGGCCGCGAAGGCGCCCATCATGAACAGCGCGCCGTGCGCGAAGTTGATGATGTTCAGCATGCCGAAGATGATCGACAGGCCGAGCGCCAGCATGGCGTAGAACGCCCCGTTGATCAGCCCGAGCAGCAACTGGCCGAACAGCAGCGGGGCAGGGATGCCGAAGATCATCATCATGGCGAGAATATCCTGAGACAGGCGGGCCGGTCAGACGCCCAGGTAGTCGTGCAGCTTGTCCATGCTGGAGGCGAGCAGATGGTTCGGGATCATGTCGACCACCCGGCCGTGCTCCATCACGTAGTGCCGGTCCGCCACGGTGGCGGCGAAGCGAAAGTTCTGCTCGACCAGAAGCACGGTGAAGCCGCGGTTCTTGATCTCGCGGATGGTGCGGCCGATCTGCTGGACGATGACCGGGGCGAGGCCCTCGGTGGGTTCGTCCAGCAGCAGCATCTTCGCGCCCGTGCGCAGGATGCGCGCGATCGCCAGCATCTGCTGCTCGCCGCCCGAGAGCTTGGTGCCCTGGGCGGTGCGCGCGCGTTCCTTCAGGTTGGGAAACAGCGCGTAGATGGTCGGCAGGTCGAGCCCGCCGGGGGCGATCACCGGCGGCAGCATCAGGTTCTCGGTCACGCTGAGCGAGCCGAAGATGCCGCGTTCTTCCGGGCAGAGCGCGATGCCGGCGCGGGCGATGCGCTCGGGCTGGGCGTTCACGAGCTCGGCGCCGCGGAAGCGGATGCTGCCCTGCCGGCGCGGCACCAGGCCCATGATGGACTTCATCGTCGTGGTCTTGCCGGCGCCGTTGCGGCCGAGCAGGGTGACCACCTCGCCCTCGCGCACTTCGAATGCCGCGCCGTGCAGGACGTGGCTTTCGCCGTACCAGGCGTTCAGATCGTTGACTTCAAGCATGGATCGGCTCCGGTGCGTCCGAGCCGAGATAGGCCTCGATAACCTCGGGGTGGCGCGAGACGGTGGCGTAATCCCCTTCCGCCAATACCCGCCCGCGGGTGAGGACGGTGATGGTGTCGCACAGACCTTCCACTACCGAAAGATTATGCTCGACCATCAGGATGGTCCGCCCGCCGCGGATCGAGCGGATCAGTTCCACCACCCGATCGACATCGGCGTGCGTCATCCCCGCGGTGGGCTCGTCGAGCAGCAGCATCTCGGGGTCGAGCGCCAGGGTGGTGGCGATCTCGAGCGCGCGCTTCTGGCCGTAGGCGAGCTGGCCCGCGGTGGTGTCGGCGAAGCCGGACAGGCCGACGTCGAACAACAGCTGGTGCGCCCGGTCGTCGTAGCGGTGAAGAGCGGTTTCCGAGCGCCAGAAATCGAACGAATTGCCGCGGGCGCGCTGCAAGGCGAGGCGCACGTTTTCCAGCGCCGACAGCTTGGGGAACACCGCCGAGATCTGGAAGCTGCGCACGAGCCCGAGCCGCGCGACCTGGGCCGGTTTGAGCCCGGTGATATCGCGTCCCTTGAAACGGATGTGACCCCGTGTCGGCTGCAGGAACTTGGTCAGCAGGTTGAAGCAGGTGGTCTTGCCGGCGCCGTTCGGGCCGATCAGCGCGTGGATCGTGCCCGTGCGCACGCGCAGCGCCACGTCGTCCACCGCGACGAAGCCGCTGAACTCCTTCGTCAGGCCGGCGGTTTCCAGGATGTTGTCGGCCACAGGTGGACGTGCCCCTCGTTTGCAGTTTGCTGTCTCCCGAGCGGGGCAGATTGCATATCGGCCGGAAAGGCGCAAGATCGACGTTTGTCGACACGATGGTGCCAGGACCCCCATGCGACCGCGAAGCCCGCTGTTCGCGCCCGGGGATGCGCCGCGGAAACTCCCCAAAGCGATCGATTGGGCCGCGGACGCGGTGATCCTCGATCTTGAGGATTTGGTCGCGCCGCCGGCCAAGCCGGAGGCGCGGATCGCGGGGGCGCGACGGCTGGCGGCCCGTGCGCCGCGGTGGGGTGGGGCACGTAAGGCCGGGGGGCAGCCCCCTGGCCTCGCTTCCTTTCCCGCCCCTACACCGGCAGCCGGATGCGGGCGCGGAGGCCGCCGAGGGGGCTGTCTTCCAGCACGATTTCGCCGCCGTGGGCGCGCACGATGTCGCGGGCGATCGTGAGGCCGAGGCCGGTGCCGCCGGTGCTGTCGCTTTCGAACGGGCGGAACACGCTTTCGCGGCGTTCGGGGGGGATGCCGGGTCCGTCGTCGTCGACGGTCACCAGCACGCTGCGTCCGCCCATGGGGACGGCGGTCAGCACCACGTGCCGTGCGTGGCGGCGCGCATTGTCGACCAGGTTGGTCAGTGCCCGCCGGACCGCATCGGCGCGCAGGCGCAACGGCAGGGTTTCCGGCGCGTCGACGTCCACCCGCGCGCCGGCGCGGCGGGCGTCGGTGGCGACGTCCTCGAGCAGGGTGGTGAGGTCGGCGGGTTCGGCCTGTTCGATGCCCTCGCCGCGGGCGAAGGCGAGGTAGGCTTCGATCATCCGCTCCATCTCGCCGACGTCGGCAGTGATTTCGGCGACGTCGTCGGCCTGTTCGGGGCGCACCGGCAGCATGGCGAGCGCGAGGCGCATGCGCGTCAGCGGCGTGCGCAGGTCGTGCGACACGCCGGCGAGCATTTCGGTGCGCTGGGCCAGGAAGCGGCGGATGCGTTCCTGCATCCGGTTGAAGGCGGTGGCGGCGCGCCGCACTTCCACCGCGCCTTCAGGGCGGATCGGCCCAGGGTCGCGGCCGATCCCGAACGCCTCGACCGCATCGGCGAGCCGGCGGATGCCGCGCACCTGGTTGCGCATGAACAGGGCGGCAATGCCGAACAGCAGCGCCGAGGTGCCGACCAGCCAGCCCACGAACAGCCAGATGGTGCCGAGATCGACCCGTTTGCGCGGGGCCAGGACGTCCATCACCCCGTCGGGAAGTTGCACCCGGATCAACACGGCCTGGGGATCGTAGGTCCAGTCCAGGCTGAACTGTTCCCGCAGGGTCTGGCGCAGCGCCTTGTCCAGGTCGTCGTCCATCGGGCCGAGCACGTTGACCCGGGTTCCGGTATGGCGCAGCACCGCGCCCGGCTGCAGCCGCAGCCTGATGTCGAACTCGCGTTGCGCCATCGCGACGACCCAGGCGCGGCGAGAGGGATCCGGTTCACGCCTGATCAGTTCGAGAGAGAAATTGATCTCCCCGGCCAGGCTGTCCGACAGCCGGCGGTACACGAGGTTGAGGTGGCTGCCGTAGTAGATTTGCAGCGCGACCGCCTGCAGCAGCACCAGCGGGATCAGGATCATCAGCAGGCTGCGCCCGAGCAGGGAGCGCGGCAACGCCCGCTTGACCGCCCGGTGGAACGGCAGGGAGATACGCATTCAGCTCCCTGGCTTCAGGACGTAGCCGCGGCCGCGCACGGTGTGCAGGAAGCGCGGCTCGCGCGGGTCGGACTCGATCTTGCGCCGTAGCCGGGTCACCTGCACGTCGATCGCACGCTCTCCGGCATCGTCCATCCCAAGCGCGGCGGCGATCGCTTCGCGCGACAGCACCTCGTTCGGTTGGTGGATCAGCGCGGCGAGCAGCGCTGCCTCGCCGCCGGTCAGGCGGATCGCCCCGTCGGGGCCGCGCAACTCGCCGCGGGACGGATCGAACACCAGCGGCCCCAGGCTGACCGGCGCGGTGGCGGCGAGGGCAGGGGGGGCGGCGCGGCGCAGCAGCGCCTTGATGCGCAACACAAGTTCGAGCGGCTCGAACGGCTTGCCGAGGTAGTCGTCCGCCCCGGCCTCGAACCCGGCGATGCGGTCTTCCGGCGCCCCGCGCGCGGTCAGCAGGAGCACCGGCAGCTCGCCCGGGTGTTCGTTGCGCAGCGCGGCGGTGAGGTCGAGGCCGCTTTCCCCCGGCATCATCACGTCCAGCACCAGCAGGTCGGGGCTGACCGAGCGCAGCCGGGCGCGGGCTTCGGCGGCGTCCGCGGCGGTGGTGACCCGAAACCCGCGCTCGGCCAGGTAGCGCGAGAGCAGCGCGCGCAGCCGCGCGTCGTCATCGACCACGAGGATGTGCGCGTCCTCGGTCATCGGCCGGTCAGCTGCCGCCGGGGCGGCCCGGCGGGGCGTCCGCGTGATCGAGGTAGGATCGTGCCGAGCCGTTCATGATCGCGCGCATCACCCGGCGGAAGCCATCGACCGCCGGGCCTCCGGCCTCCCGATAGGCGGCCGCAAGCCGGTCCCGCTGGCGTTCGAACAGGCGTCGTTCCAGCGCCGCGCCGGCCGGGGTGAGGGTCAGCAGGCGCTGGCGGCGGTCGGACCGGCCGGGCGCTTGCGCCACGTAGCCGCGCAGGACGAGGACGCTCAGCACCCGGGCCAGGCTCTGTTTGGTGATGCGCAGCAGTGCCAGCAGGTCGGAGACGGTGATGCCGGGATTGCGGCCGATGAAGTGCAGCGCCCTGTGGTGCGCGCGGCCCAGGCCGAGTTCATCGAGGATCAGGTCGGCGGCATTGGTGAAGTCACGATAGGCGAAGAACATCAGGTCCTGGGCGAGGCGGATTTCCTCCTCCCGCAGGAACAGCAGGCCGGCGCCGGCGGCCGGCGGGTGCTTCGGCTCAGGCGGCGGCGGGGCGGCGGGGCGGTGTGCGGCACTCATAGGCAGACCCCAGGATACCCACCTTGGAGCGATCGTCGGGAGGCGGCGCCCATCGGATCGGGCATGGCAGGCATTCCTTGGTTTTCCGGCAGGGTTGTTGACGTATATGACTGGCTATTATACCTTGCCCCTGGCTAGAGCAACAAAATTGCGAGGATCGCTCCCATGGCGTTGGTTCCGTTCGACGACCGTGACGGCTTCATCTGGTGGGACGGCGCCCTGGTGCCGTGGCGGGAGGCGAAGCTGCACGTGCTGTCGCACGGGCTGCATTATGCCTCGGCCGTGTTCGAAGGCGAACGGGCGTACAGCGGGCACATCTTCCGGCTGCGTGCGCACACCGACCGGCTGATCAATTCCGGGCGCATCCTGGGCTTCGAGATTCCGTACACGGCCGAGCAGATCGACGCCGCCTGCTATGAGACCTTGCGGGCCAACAACCTGACCGATGCCTATGTCCGTCCGCTCGCCTGGCGGGGGACGGAGATGCTGGCGGTTTCGGCGCAGCACACCAGGATCCATCTGGCGATCGCCACCTGGCAGTGGCCGAGCTATTTCGGCGCCGACCGGATGTCCGGCATCGGGCTCGGGATGGCGGAGTGGAAACGCCCGTCGCCGGAGACCGCGCCGACCGCGGCCAAGGCCACGGGGCTGTACATGATCGGCACCCTGTCGAAGCACAAGGCCGAGGCCGAAGGGTTTGCCGATGCGCTGATGCTGGACTGGCGCGGGCTGGTGGCGGAATCCACCGGGGCGAACATCTTCTTCGTGTTTGACGGCGAGGTGCACACGCCCACCCCCGACTGCTTCCTGGATGGCATCACCCGGCGGTCGGTGATGGCGCTGGCGAAGCACCGGCAGATGAAAGTGGTGGAACGCCAGATCCGGCCGGAGGAGATGGCGCGCGCGAGCGAGGTGTTCCTGGCCGGCACGGCGGCGGAAGTGACGCCGGTGCGGGTGATCGGTGATCTGTCCTTCACCCCGGGCCGGATCAGCGAGACCTTGATGAGCGATTACGAGGCGCTGGTGCGCAAGGACCCGGCGGAGGTGGCGCGAATCGTCGGGTAGGGGCGCCCGGCGCGGCGCCTGGTTCTTCGGTGCAGCCGTCGGAAGGCGGCTTGTGCCGGGTCGGTGCTTCGGATAGGAAAGCGGCGTGTCGCCGGTGGCGGCACGCTGTTGGCGTGGTCCCGTTCGTCTAGAGGCCTAGGACGCCGCCCTCTCACGGCGGCAACAGGGGTTCGAATCCCCTACGGGACGCCAGCCTGGCACTTCCCGCCATCATTCCAGCACCAGCACCCCAACCGGCAGCGCCCGCAGCACCGTGGCCAGCGGCAAACGACGCCCCACTGTCGCCACGGCAGCCCCCCCCAGACCGTCCGCCATCTCCCGCCCCGCAAGCCGCGCCGGCAACACCGCTGCGGTATCGTCCCAGGCCGCTTCGTCCACCAGCGGCGCCCGCGCCACGCCGGGCAGCCGGGCCGCCAGCCGGCTGACGACAACCACTGCGGCGGCATCGCGATGCACCCGCGCGAAGGCCAGCGCGTGCCGCGCCTGCGCGCCCGTCACACGCAGCGGTACATAGGCGCCCGCGCCGAACAGGGCCGGAAGCCGGGCGCGCACCGCCAGCAGCCGCGCGATCAGCGCCTGCTTCACCCGCCCGTCCCGCCACCGCGCCAGCAACGCCGCCGGCGCCGCCCCGTCGTCCAGCGCCGCCTGGCGGGCGGCGAAGTCCACCGCCCGGCGATTGTCCGGATCGACCAGGCTGAAATCCCAGAACTCGGTGCCCTGATAGAGATCGGGCACCCCAGGGACGGTCAGCCGCAGCGCGGTCTGCGCCAGCCCGTTCAGCGCGCCGGCGGGGGCGATCCGGTCCGCCAGCCCGGCGATCTCTGCCGTCATCCCGTCCGACCGCGCGGGATCGAGCAGACGGCGCAGGAACGCCTCGCAGGCGGATTCGTAGGCTTCGTCGGGCAGCGCCCAGTCGGAGCGACGCCGGCCCTCGCGCAGCGCCTTGCGCTGCCAGCCCGCCAGCCGGTCCGCGAACGCCGTCAGCCCGGCGGTGTCGTCGGCCGGCAGATCCAGCGGCCAGGCGCCAATCACGGACTGATAGAGCATCGCCGCGTCGGCCGGGTCGGGCGCCGGCTCCGTGCGCCAGCCGGCGGTGCGGCGCTGCCAGGCGGCCAGCCGTTCCGCCCACAGCTCCGGCACTTCGCTCAGCACCGCCAACCGGGCGCGCGCGTCCTCGCCGCGCTTGTGGTCGTGGGTCGCGGTCGCCAGCAGCGACCGCGGCCAGTGCCGGCGGCGGGCGCGCATGCGCGCGTGGAACGCCTCCGGCGGCGCGCCGAGCACGCCCGGATCGCTGCCGACCTCGTTGCGCGACAACAGCCGGCCGTAGCGATAGAAAGCGGTGTCCTCCACCGACTTCGCCGCCACCGGCGCCGACAGGTGCTGGAACCGGACCATCGCCCGCAGACGCCGCTGGCGCGTCTCGGGCGCCAGCGCGGCCAGCCCATCGCCGCGCAGCCATCCGCCGACCCGGTGCAGCAGCGCATGATCGGCCGGGCGCAGCAGCCGCCGCGCGGTCGCCTGCGCCGCGTGCCATCACCGCGGCGCAGGGGGGAGCCGCGCCGTCGCGGCCGGCATAGATCCGATAGACCGGAAATCCGATCAGCAGCGCCTCCAGCACGCGCCGGATCGCGGTCCGTGTGTCGTCGCGGGTGGTGATGTCGGCGCGGGCGATCGCGTGCAGGGCGGTCGCCAGGCTCTCCAGCTCGCCGGGCAACACGGTGCGCAGGATCTGCCGCCGCGCGGCCTGCGCCTCGGCCGCGAAATCCCCGCCCTGGCCGCCGACCCCGGCCCAGGCGGCGGTCAGCGCCGGGGCGCCGTCGGGATCGTGCAGGACCAGGGCCACCTGGTCCATGAAATCGTAGCCGGTCGTGCCGTCGGTCTGCCAGCCTGCCGGCAGGTCCTCGCCCTCGGCCAGGATCTTCTCCACCCACACCGGCGCCGGCCCGCCCGGCGCCGCGGCCGGGCGGCGCGGGGCCTCCTGCGCGAGCCGCCGGCGCAGCCGCCGGCAATACCCTTCCGGGTCGGCCAGCCCGTCGACATGGTCGATGCGCACCCCGTCGATCAGCCCCGCCGCGTACAGCCGCAGGATGCCGGCATGCATCGCCTCGAACACGTCAGGGCGCTCCACCCGCATCCCGGCGAGGCCGTTGATGTCGAAGAAGCGGCGCCAGTTGATCTCCTCCGCCGCCCGCCACCACGCCAGCCGGTAGGCCTGCCGCTCCAGCACCGCGTGCAGCCGCGCCCGCCCCTCCGGCCGGGCCGGATCGAACCCTGCCAGGGCCCGCGCGATCGCCGGGGCGAGCGACGGCGCGCGCAGCGCCGTACGCGCCGCCTCCGCCCTGCCGCGCGCGGCCGCGTGGCCGCCCGTTCCTCCGGGACGGGCAAGGAGCGGCTGCACCGCCGCGGCCAGCGCGTCGCCGCCCGCCGCCAGCACCGCGGGATAGTCGCGCGGCGCCAGCGGAAACCTGGCCTCGTAATAGGCCGCGAACAGCCGCCCGTCGGCGGGATCGAACCCGAGCGTGAGCTCGCCCGCCTCCAGGCAGGCGCCATAAGGACGGCCGAGGAAAGGGGCGAGCAGCCGCCCGCGCAGACCGGGCGTCGGCGGCGTCCAGTCGATATCGAAGAACCGCGCGTACGGGCTGGCACGGCCCCATTCCAGCACGTCCCGCCACCACGGGTTCTCCGACCCGCCCACCCCCATGTGGTTGGGCACGATATCGAGGATCAGCCCCATGTCCCGGGCGCGCAGCGCCGCCACCAGCCGGTGCAGCGCCGGTTCCCCCCCGAGCTCCGGGTTCACCCGGGCGGGATCGATCTGGTCATAGCCGTGCGTCGAGCCGGGGCGGGCGGTCAGCAGCGGCGAGGCATAGAGATGGCTGATCCCCAGCCGGTGCAGATACGGCACCACCGAAGCGGCGTCGTCCAGGGTGAACCCGCGGTGGAACTGCAGGCGGGCGGTGGCGCGCGGCGCGCTCACCGGCGGGCCCTGCCCCGCCCGAGCGTGGCGAGACGGCGGCGCACCTCCGGGGCATCCAGCAGACGCGCGGCCGGGCCGGGCAGCCGTCGGCGCCAGTTCGGATGCTCGCCGACCGTGCCGGGCAGGTTGGGTTGCTCGTGCAGCGCCAGCGCGTCCTCGATCGGCAGCAGTGCCAGGCCGCAGGCGGTGGTGCCGAGATGGGCGCAGGCCGCATCGGCCGCGGCGGTGCCCGCCTGCGGTGCCGGCGGCGGGCCGGATGCCGCGCCGCTGTCCTGGAAGGCGCGCCACAACGCCGCCCGATCGCGCGCGCGTCCGGCGCGCAGGCTGCCCGTGGCCGCCGCATCGGTCAGCCCGAGCCGGGCCAGCCAGTCGATGTCGCGCTCGCTCCACCACCCGGCGACGGGCGGCAGGTCGTGGGTGGAACTCATCGCCACCGCCTCGCGCCGCCAGCGCGCCGGGGGGAGGAATTCGCCGGCGCGGTCGCGCTCGAAGATCAGCACCTGCAACCCGAGCAGCCCGGCGCGGCGCATCCGCGCCCGGAACCCGGGCGGCACCGTGCCCAGATCCTCGCCCAGCACGATCGCGCCCCGGCGGGCCAATTCGAGTGCGACGAGGCGCAGCAGATCGGTCTCCGGGAAACCGAGATAGGCCCCCTCGGTCGCCGCAGCGCCGTGCGGGATCACCCACAGCCGGCGCAGGCCCAGCACGTGGTCGATGCGCACGCCGCCGGCGTGCCGCAGCGCCGCGCCGAGCATCTCGCGGAACCCGTCGTAGCCCGAGACCGCCAGGCCGGCGGGCGAGAATGCGGCCAGCCCCCAGTCCTGCCCGTTGCGGTTGAACGCGTCGGGCGGGGCGCCGATGCCGAGCCCGGCCAGCATTTCCGTCGGACGGCTCCAGGCATCGCTGCCGGCGGCGTCGGTACCGACGGCGAGATCGGTGATCAACCCGACCGGCATGCCCGCCCGGCGCGCCGCCGCCTGTGCCGCGGCAAGCCCGGCGTCGGCCAGGAATTGCAGGAAGGCGTGGAACGCCACCTCCGTCGCCTCCGCCCGCGCGAACTCCGCCACCGCCGGGCTGGCGGGATCGCGGAACGGCGCCGGCCAGCGGCGCCAGTCCCAGCCGGCCTTGTCCTCGCGCAGGAACCGCGCGTGCAGCGCCTCGAAGCGTGCATGGCGCTCCAGCGCCTCTCCCCTTGCGGCGCGGAACGCGGCGAAGGCCGCCTTCGCCGGGCCGGACGCGGCAGAGAAGGCGGAGAAAACGGCGCGCAGGCGCGACAGCCGTGCCCGGCTTGCCGCTGGCCAGTCGATGAGGGGGAGCTGTTCAAGCCGCGCCAGTTCGCCGCCCAGCTCCGGCGGCAGCGGCACCGGTGGCAACGCGCCCGCCAGGCTGTCCGGATCGGCATGGACGGCGTTCAGCAGCACCCGGCTGGACGGCGCATAGGGGCTGAACTTCGTCGGATCGGCGCTGAACTGCGCGTGCACCGGGCTGATGGCCACCGCCGCCGCGCCGGCGGCTCCGGCCGCGGCGACGAACCGGGCCAGCGCCGGATAGTCGCCGACCCCGCCATCCCCCGGCCGCCGCAGGCCGTACAGCGGCACCGAGAGCCCCCACAGCCGGGGGTTTGCCGCCGGGCCTTCGGCCAGTTGGGCGAGGCCGAAGCAGCGCGGCGGCGCCACCGCGAGAACGGTCTCCCCTGCCGCCGTCTCCAGCCGATGATAGCCGGCCTCGGCCACCGCCGGCGCCAGGGTCCGGCCGTCCGGGCCGGCGACCAGCATCCCGTCCTGCACGCCCCCCAATTCGAGCCGCAGCCGGAACCGCCCCGGGGCGAGCGGGAGCGGCACGGACCGGCCCGTCTCCGCCGTCACCAGCGGTGGCAGGGACGGCGGGCGGCGGAGCGCGTCGAGGCTGTCGGCCACCTCCGCTTGCGTGCCGGCAGGCCGGCCGACCGCGGCCAGCACGGCGCGCAGGGTGGGCGGCGCGACCCGTTGCGCGGTGCCGAACGCATCCCGCCAGCGCACCGCGATGCCGGCTGCGGCGGCCAGCCGGTCGAGCGCGGACCGGCTCATGCCGCCGGCCGGTCCAGGAAGACGGCGCAGGCCTGCGGCGGCAGGCGTCCGTCCCGCACCGCCGCCCCGGCAGCGGCGGGCGTGGCGCAGAGGATCTCGCCGGCCGCCGGCGCGATCGGGGCGGGGGTGGCGGCAAGATTGACGGCGATGGTCAGCTCCGCGCCGTCACCCAGGCGCCACGCCGCGCGCACCGCACCCGGGCCGACCGCGCGGGCACCCTGGCTGCGGCAGCCCGGCAGCCCCGGCACGACGTGCCGCGCGCGCAGCGCAAGCAGGCGGGCGATGCGCCGGCTGGCCCGGCGGCCGGCCGGGCGGCCGGCCTCGACCGGATCGGGGATCGAGGCCAGCAGGGTCGCCGGGTCGTTCGGATCGGGAATGCGGGCGCGGGTTGCGGGGTCGGCGAAGGCGGGGAAGCGTGCGAATTCCTGCCGCCGTCCCTCGCGCACCAGCGCGGCGAGCTCGGGGGTGTGATCGGTAAAAAACTGGAACGGCGTGGTGGATCCCCATTCCTCGCCCATGAACAGCAGCGGGATCTGCGGGGACAGCAGCAGCAGCATGGTGGCGGCGGCGAGCGCCGCGGGATCGGCAAGCCGGCTCAGCCGTTCGCCGAACGCCCGGTTGCCGATCTGGTCGTGGTTCTGCAGGAAGCCGACGAAGGACGTGGGCGGCAGGTCCCCGCTCGGCTCGCCGCGCGGCTGGTGGTCGCGATGGGCCGAGATCTCGCCTTGCCAGGCAAAGCCCTCGGCGAGGCAGCGGGCGAGTTTCCCGGCCGGGCGCGTCGTAGTCGGCGTAATAGCCGCCGTCCTCGCCGGTCAGCAGCCGGTGCAGGCAGTGGTGGATGTCGTCGTTCCACTGCGCGACGAAGCCCCCATGGTCCGGCCCGTCGCGCAGCAGGGAGGCGCGATTGCCGTCGTGCTCCAGCACCAGATGCACCTGCCGCCCGGGGGGGATGCCGGCGCGGATGGCGGCGCCGAGCGCGGGCAGCGCGGCGGGCGGGCTGATCGCGTGCACCGCGTCGAAGCGCAGCCCGTCGAAACGATATTCGTTCAGCCAGTAGAGCGCGTTGTGGGCAAAGAACGCGGCCACCGCCGGCTGGCGGAAGTCGATCGCCTCGCCCCACGGCGTCGTGCTGTCGGAATGGAAGAACGGGGCCGCGTAGGCGTGCAGGTAGTTTCCGTCGGGACCGAAGTGATTGTAGACGACGTCGAGGAACATCATCAGCCCCAGCCCGTGCGCCGCGTCCACCAGCGCCTTCAGCTCGTCCGGGCTGCCGTAGGCTTCCGTCGGGGCGAACGGCAGCACCCCGTCGTAGCCCCAGTTGCGGGTCCCCGGGCAGGCGGCCACCGGCATCAGTTCCACCGCCGTGACGCCCAGCGCCTGCAGCCGCGGCAGTTGCGCCATCACGCCGCGAAACCCGCCCAGCAGCCCCGGGTGCAGCTCGTACAGCACCGTCTCGTGCCACCGACGCCCGGCCCAGTCGGCGTGGCGCCAGGCATAGGCGCGGGGATCGACGACGACGCTCGCCCCGTGCACGCCGCCCGCCTGGGCGCGCGCCGCCGGATCGGGCACCGCGGTGCCGTCGGGCAGCCGGTAGCGGTAGCGCGCGCCGGCGCCGCACGTCGCCTCGGCGACGACATACCCGTCGGCCTCGGGCCGCATCGCCACCGGGGCGAGCCCCTCCACCTCCAGGCGCACCGACCCGGCCGACGGCGCCCAGAGGCGAAAACATGTGGTGCCGTCGGCGCGCAGGGTGGCGCCGAACGGCAGGTCATGGGCGAACCGGCCGGTCATTCCTTCCCCTCCGCGGCTGCCGCACCGGCTCCGGCAGGGCGGCGGCCGGGACGGCAGCGGCGAACAGCACCACGCTGCGGCTGTCCACGGCGATGGTGGCGTCCGGCACGTCCGGCTCCGTCCGATCGGGCCGGGCGGTGTCGAGCAGCAGGCGCCAGTCGAGCCGCGGTTCCGGCAGGGTGAAGTCGTGGTCCGCGTCGCTGCCGTTGATCAGCACCAGCACGACCTCGACCTCGACGCCCGGCGCGGCGGCCTGGGCGGCGCGGCGCATCACCAGCAACCGTGTGTCGGGATCGTTCCATGCCTCCGCCGAGGGCGGCTGGCCGGTCTCGTCGAACCAGGCGAGGTCGCGGATCCCGGGCGCCAGTTCCGTCGCGCCATGCAGGAAATGCGGGCTGCGCAAGGCCGGCAGCGCCCGGCGCAAACCGAGCAGGCGGGCAACGAAGGCCTGGGATTCCTGCGCCGGCGGCGCGGCGCCGGCGGTCCAGTCGAGCCAGGAGATGTCGTTGTCCTGGCAGTAGGCGTTGTTGTTGCCCTGCTGCGAACGCCCGGATTCGTCACCGGCGAGCAGCATCGGCGTGCCCTGGGCGCAGACCAGGGTGGCCAGCATCGCCCGCTTCACCCGCTCGCGCAGCGCGGTCACGGCGGGTTCGTCGCTCGGCCCCTCGGCGCCCCAGTTGTTGCTGCAGTTCTCGCCGTGGCCGTCGCGGTTTTCCTCGCCGTTCGCCTCGTTGTGGCGCTCCTCGTAGCTGACCACGTCCTGCAAGGTGAACCCGTCGTGCGAGGCGAGGTAGTTGACCGATGCCCACGGACGGCGACGCCGGTGCTGGAACATGTCGGCCGATCCCGACAGCCGCGCGGCGAGCTCGGGCCGCTGGCCCGGATCGCCGCGCCAGAACCGGCGCACGGTATCGCGGAAGCGGTCGTTCCATTCGCCAAAGCCGGGCGGGAAATTGCCGAGCTGGTAGCCGCCCGGACCGATATCCCACGGCTCGGCGATCAGCTTCAGCCGCGACAGCACGGGATCCTGCCGGATCGCATCGAAGAACCCCGATCCCGGGTCGAAGCCCGTGCCCTCGCGGCCCAGCGTGCTGCCGAGGTCGAAGCGGAACCCGTCGATCCGGAACGAGGTCGCCCAGTAGCGCAGACTGTCCAGCACCAGCTGCAGGACCCGGGGATGCGACAGATTGAACGTGTTGCCGCAGCCGGTGTCGTTGATCAAATTCCGTTCGTCGCCCGGGACAAGCCGATAGTAGCTGGCGTTGTCGAGGCCGCGCCAGGACAGGGTCGGCCCCAGCTGGCTGCCCTCGCAGGTATGGTTGTAGACGACATCGATGATCACCTCGATCCCCGCGGCGTGCAGCCGGCGCACCGCGATCCGCAGGCTGTCGGCACTGCCCTGGTGCAGGTAGCGCGGCTCGGGCGCGAAGAAGCCCAGGGTGGAATAGCCCCAGTAGTTGGTCAGACCGTTCTCGATCAGGAACCGGTCCTGGGCGAAAGCCTGGATCGGCATGAGTTCGACCGTGGTGATGCCGAGCCGCAGCAGATGCTCGATGATCGGCGGCTCGGCGAGGGCGGCAAACGTGCCCCGCTCGGGCGGCAGCAGATCGTCGCGGCGCATGGTGAAGCCGCGCACATGCGCCTCGTAGATCACCGTGTCGGACCACGGCACGGCGGGCCGCTGGTCGGCGCTCCAGTCGAACGCGTCGGCGACCACGGCCGCCTTCGGCATCGCCGCGGCGCTGTCGCGGCGGTCGAACGAAAGATCGCCCCGCGGGGCGCCGATCCGGTAGCCGTACAGCGCGTCGGACCAGCGCAGGTCGCCCACCAGGGCCTTGGCGTAGGGGTCGAGCAGCAGCTTGTTCGGGTTGAAGCGGTGGCCGCGGCGCGGCGCATAGGGGCCGTGGGCGCGGTAGCCGTACACGCAGCCGGGCAGGGCCCCCGGCAGATAGCCGTGCCAGACCTCGTCGGTGCACTCGGGCATCCTGAGGCGCGCGATCTCGCGCCGGCCCGAGGGCTGGAACAGGCAGAGATCGACCGCCTCGGCGTGGGCCGAGAACACCGCGAAGTTCACGCCAAGCCCGTCCCAGGTCGCCCCCAGGGGCTCGGGCGTGCCGGGCAACAGTCGGTCTGCGAGCGCGGGCATCGGGGGGCTTCCTTGCCGCGGTCAGGCGGGGCTCAGGAACAGGGTGGCAAGCGGCGGCACGGTGAGGGAGAGCGACGCGGGCAGATCGTGGCTCGGTTCCTCCGTCGCCGTCAGCGCCGGGTCGTTGGCGAGCCCGGCGCCGCCATAGGCGACGGCATCGGTGTTCAGCAGCTCGCGCCAGCGGCCGGCCTGCGGCACGCCGAGCCGGTAGCCGTGGCGCGGCACCGGGGTGAAGTTGCTGACCACGAGCACCGGCGGATCGGCCTCGGTGCCGAAGCGCAGCCAGGCGAACACGCTCTGCGCCCGGTCGTCGATGACCACCCAGCGGAACCCCGCGGGCTCGGTGTCGCGCGCATGCAGCGCCGCGGTGGCGGTGAGCAGCCGGTTGAGGTCGCGGGTCAGCCGTTGCAGCCCGCGATGGGAGGGATCGTCCAGCAGGTGCCAGTCCAGCGCCGCGTCGTGGTTCCATTCCCGCTCCTGGCCGAACTCTCCGCCCATGAACAGCAGCTTCTTGCCGGGATGGGCCCACATGAAGCCCAGATAGGCGCGCAGGTTGGCGAAGCGCTGCCAGCGGTCCCCCGGCATGCGCCCGAGCAGGGAGCGTTTGCCGTGCACCACCTCGTCATGCGACAGCGGCAGCACGAAACGTTCGGAGAAGGCGTAGACGAGGCCGAAGGTCATCCGGTCGTGGTGGTAGCGGCGATGCACCGGGTCCTGCTGCATGAACTCCAGCGTGTCGTGCATCCAGCCCATGTTCCACTTGTAGTCGAACCCCAGCCCGCCTTCCGCCGCGCCGCGGGTGACACCGGGCCAGGCGGTGGATTCCTCGGCGATCAGCAGCCGGTCCGGGCAGCGCTCCGCCACCACGTCGCTGAGTTCCTGCAGGAAGGCGATCGCTTCCAGATTCTCCCGCCCGCCATAGCGGTTGGGCACCCATTCGCCGGCCTTGCGGCTGTAGTCGCGGTAGAGCATGGACGCGACCGCATCCACGCGCAGCCCGTCCACGCGGAAGCGCTCCAGCCAGTGCAACGCGCTGCCGATCAGGAAGCCGCGCACTTCGTTGCGGCCGAGGTTGTAGATCACCGTGTTCCAGTCCGGATGCCACCCCTCCCGCGGGTCGGCGTGCTCATAGAGCGCGGTGCCGTCGAACCGGGCCAGCCCGTGCGCGTCGCCCGGGAAATGCGCCGGAACCCAGTCGAGAATGACGCCGAGACCGGCGGCATGGCAGCGGTCGATGAAGTCGGCGAAGGCCTCCGGCGGGCCGAGCTGCGCGGTCGGCGCGAACTGGCCGAGCGGCTGGTAGCCCCAGGAGCCGGCGAACGGATGTTCCATCGCCGGCAACAACTCGATGTGGGTGAACCCCATCGCCGTGACATAGGGGATCAGCCGATCGGCCAGCGCGTCCCATCCGCAGGGGCTGGCGCCGGGCAGGGGCATCCACGAGGGCGCGTGGACCTCGTAGATCGACAGCGGCGCGTCCGTGGCCTGGCGCGCGCCGCGCCGGGCCCGCCAGGCGGCATCGTCCTCGCGGTTGGTCAACGGCGCGGCGACGATCGAGGCGGTGGCCGGGGCCGGCTCGGCGGCGAAGGCCACCGGATCCGCCTTCAGCGGCAGCAGGTCCCCCTGCGGGCCGAGCAGCTCGTATTTGTAGAGCGTCCCGGGCAGCAGCCGGGGGACGAAGATTTCCCACACCCCGGCGACGTGACGCAGCCGCATCGGATGGCACCGTCCGTCCCAGGCATTGAAGCCGCCCACCACCGAGACCCGCTGCGCGCTCGGCGCCCAGACGGCGAAGCGCACGCCGTGCACGCCTTCGATCTCGACGCAATGCGCGCCCAGGCAGTCGTCGAGCTGGCGATGCCGGCCTTCGGCCAGCAGGTGCAGGTCGAGATCGCCGAGCACCGGCCCGAAGGCATAGGGATCCTCGGTCTCGCGCAGGCCCTGCCCCTCATGGATGCGCAACACGTAGGGCACGCGGGCGGGCAGCGTCCCGACATGCAGACCGGCGGGGTGCGCACGTTCCATCGTGGCCAGGACTTGTCCCGCGACCGGATCGACCAGCTCCACCCGGCGCGCGGCGGGCAGGAATGCGCGGACGATCCAGCCGCCGTCGTGCGGATGCGGGCCGAGCACGGCAAACGGATTGCCGTGGCGCCCGTGCACCAGGGACTCGACGGTGGCGGGATCGAGGCTGGAGTCACTCATGCGCCATCTCCTCGGCCGGGGCCAGGAGCCGCGCCGCCAGGTCCGCGAGGCCGTGCAGCGGGATCGGCAGCCAGGACGGCCGGTTGGCGGCTTCATAGCGGATTTCGTACGCGGCCTTTTCGATCAGGAACAGGTCGAGCAACGATGTCTCGGCCTCCGCCCCGGCCCAGGGCTGCGGGGCCGCCGCATGGGCCGCGCGGTAGGCGGTGAGGAACGCCTCCTTGGCCTCATCGCGGAACCGATCCAGCAGCTCGGCCGAGCGCTGGGAAACCTGGGATGACGGGTCGGCATGTCCTTCCGCGGCGGTGGCCGTGAGATAGTCGATCGATCGCAGCAGCCCCGCCACGTCGCGCAACGGGGACGACTTGCGCCGCCGCTCGGCGAGCGGGCGGGCCGGCTCGCCCTCGAAATCGATGATGAAGACGTCGTCCTGCACCGCGAGCACCTGACCGAGATGGAAGTCCCCGTGCACCCGGGTGCACCAGGCGCCGGTCCCGTCCGCGGCCAGCCGCCGCACCGCCGCTTCGAGCGCGGGCCCCTGGGCGAGCAGGTCGGTCGCCAGCGTCTGGCTGGCCGGGTCGTGCCAGGTCTCCGTCGCGCGCAGCACCGCGAGCGCGCCGTGGATCTGCGCCAGCGCCGAGTCCGCCCAGCCGTGCAGCGCCGCCGGGCCGGCGGGTTCGGGCGTGAAGGCCGCGTCCTCGCAGGGCATCGCCAGCTGGGCGTGCAACTCCCCGAGCCGCTGGCCGAGCGTGTGGATGAACCGCAGGCCGGGCGCGAACGCGTCGGCCCGGGTGGCCTCGTCGGCGTCGGTCAGGGCCAGCTCTCCCACGACCCGGGCGAGGAAACTCTGGGCCCAGCTCCAGCCGTCGCCCTGGTTGCGCACGAAACTCTGCACCAGGATCAGGGTGTGCGGGGTGCCCTCGGCGTCGATCCGGACCACCTCGCCCACCAGCGCGGCGGTGTTCGGGAACCCGCGCTCGGTCAGGAATCGGGTCATCTCCGCTTCGGGATGGATGCCGGCCGCAACGTGACGGATCATCTTCATCACCAGCGCGTCCCCGACCACGAGCGAGCTGTTGGTCTGTTCGGCCGACAGCCGCCGGATATCCGGCGTCTCCGGCAGGTCGAGCGCGGCGAGCCGTGCCGTGGGCAGGAACCGGATCGCCTCGCCCTCGGGCAAGGCGAACGTCGCGCTGCTGCGCAGCCCGCCCAGGATCACGTCGGCGAAAGCGTCCACGGCGAACCCGTCGGTCAGCATGCCGACCCGGCGGCCGCGGCGCAGCCGCGCGAGGCCGAGCTGCTGCGGCAGCGCCTCGATGGTATCTTCTTCCCACATCACGCCGAGCGGCAGCAGATAGCGTTCGTGGCTGGCGTCGAGCTCGGCGTCCACCTCGACCAGCAGGATCTGCTCGGCGGCGCCGTGCAGCGGCAGCGCGTAGGCGATCCGGCAGCGGCGCAAGGCCTGGTCCTTGGAGGCGAACCAGCGGCGCTTGGGCAGATAGGCCGGCAGGATGTCGGTCTCGAGCAGCCGGCGCGAGGCGGGGGCCATCACCTCGGCGATGTCGTGGCGCACCACCAGGGTGACGAACTCGGGCAGCGGCTCCGGCGCGGGAAGGTGCCACGGCGGCAGGGCGGCCTCGGTGGTCAGCACGAACCACAGAAAGCCATAGGGCGGCAGGGTCAGCAGGTAGGGCAGCTGCCCGATCGGCGGGAACACCGCGCCGCCGATCGCATCAACCGGCACCCGGCCCGCGAACTCGGCCAGCGCCAGCTCCACCGCCTGCGCGGTGCGCGAGAGGTTGCTCACGCACAGGATGGTCTCGTGCGTCTCGTCGTAGGCATATTCGCGCAGGAACGCCAGGATCTTGCGGTTGCCGGGATAGAGGAAGCGCTGCGTGCCGCGGCCGAACGCGTGAAACCGGCCGCGCACCGCGAGCATCCGGCGCGTCCAGTTGAGCAGCGAGTGCGGGTCGGCCGCCTGCGCCTCGACATTGACCGCATCGTAGCCATAGATCGCGTCCATGATCAGCGGCAGCATCAGGTTGGCCGGATTGGCCCGCGAGAAGCCGCCGTTGCGATCTGGCGACCACTGCATCGGCGTGCGCACCCCGTCGCGGTCGCCAAGGTGGATATTGTCGCCCATGCCGATCTCGTCGCCATAGTAGATGACGGGCGTCCCGGGCATCGACAGCAGCAGGTTGTTCATCAGCTCGATGCGTCGCCGGTCATGCTCCATCAGCGGCGCGAGGCGGCGGCGGATGCCGAGATTGAGCCGCGCCCGGCGATCGCTCGCATAGGCTTCCCAGAGGTAGTCGCGCTCCTGGTCGGTGACCATCTCCAGGGTCAGCTCGTCGTGGTTGCGCAGGAAGATCGCCCATTGGCAGTTGCCGGGAATCTCGGGCGTCTGGCGCATGATGTCGGTGATCGGAAAGCGGTCCTCGCGGGCGATCGCCATGTACATGCGCGGCATCAACGGGAAGTGGAACGACATGTGGCATTCGTCCCCCTCGCCGAAATATTCCTGCGCGTCTTCCGGCCACTGGTTGGCTTCCGCCAGCAGCATCCGGCCTTGCGCATGCGCGTCCAGCTCGGCGCGGATGCGCTTCAGGATCGCATGGGTCTCCGGCAGGTTCTCGTTGATCGTGCCTTCGCGCTCGACCAGATAGGGCACCGCGTCGAGGCGCATGCCGTCGACGCCGAGATCGAACCAGAACCGCATCACCGACAGCACCGCCCGCAGCACCGCCGGGTTGTCGAAATTGAGGTCGGGCTGGTGCGAATAGAAGCGGTGCCAGAAATAGGCGTTGGCGACCGGATCCCAGGTCCAGTTGGATTTCTCGGTATCGACGAAGATGATCCGCGTGCCGGCATAGCGCTGGTCGTCGTTCGACCAGACATAGAACTTGTGCCAGGCGCTGCCCGGTTTTGCCCGCCGGGCGCGCTGGAACCACGGATGCTGGTCGGAGGTGTGGTTGATCACCAGCTCGGTGATCACCTTGAGGCCGAGCCGGTGCGCCGCCTGGATGAACCGGCGCACGTCCGCCAGGGTGCCGTAGTCCGGATGCACGTCGCGGTACTCCGCGATGTCGTAGCCGTCGTCCCGCCGCGGCGAGGGGTAGAAGGGCAGCAGCCAGATGGCGGTGACGCCGAGCTCCTTGATGTAGTCGAGCTTCTGCATCAGGCCCCGGAAATCGCCGATGCCGTCGTTATTGCCGTCAAAGAACGACTTGACGTGCGTCTGATAGATCACTGCGTCCTTGTACCACAGCGGATCGCCTGCCGGCGGCGAAGATTTGGCGCTGGTCATGGCGGCGGTCACCTCGGCCGGTTCAGGCGCCAGATCGCAAACGGCCGCGCCGCCGGATCGAGACGCAGATGTTGTTGCTTTCCGTGCCGCAGGAGGTCGCTCCCCTCCATCAGGTCCTCGGCCCGCAGGGTGCCGCTGTCCGGCAGTCCCCACTCCCACAGCGGCAGTTCGAAATCGGTTTCCTGCACATTGTACGGATCGAGGCTGACCGCGATCAGCAACGCGTTGCTGCGATCCTCGGTGGCCTTGCCGTACAGCAGGATGGTGTCGTTGGCGGTATGGTAGAAACGCAGGCCCAGATGCGACCACAGCGCCGGATTGTCGCGGCGGATCCGGTTGAGGCGGGTGATCTCCGCCGTGATGTGGCCGGGCTGGGTCCAGTCCCGGACCCGCATTTCGTATTTCTCGGAATCGAGATATTCTTCCCGCCCCGGCAGCGGGGCCGCCTCGCACAACTCGAAGCCGGAATACACGCCCCACAGGCTCGACAGGGTGGCCGCCAGCGCGGCGCGGATCAGGAAGCCGGCGCGCCCGGAGTCCTGGAGGAACCGCGGGTTGATGTCGGGGGTGTTGACGAACAGGTGCGGCCGGAAGAACTCGCGCGCCGGCCCGGTGGTCAGCTCGGTGAAATACGCCTCCAGTTCCGCCTTGGTGTTGCGCCAGGTGAAATAGGTATAGGACTGGGAGAAACCGATCTTGGCCAGCCGGTACATCATCTTCGGCCGGGTGAACGCCTCGGACAGGAAAATCGCGCCCGGGTCACGGCCCCGCACGTCGGCGATCAGCCATTGCCAGAAGGGCAGGGGCTTGGTGTGGGGATTGTCCACACGGAAGATGCGCACGCCTTCGCCCAGCCAGAACAGAACCACGTCGCGCAGCGCCATCCACAGCCCGGGCACCGCGCCGGACCGGTAGAAGTCGACATTGACGATGTCTTCGTATTTCTTGGGCGGGTTCTCGGCATAGCGCAGCGAGCCGTCGGGCCGCCAGTCGAACCAGTCGGGATGCGCGCGCAGCCACGGATGATCGGGGGAGCACTGGATGGCGAAGTCGAGTGCCAGTTCCAGCCCGTGCGCCAGCGCGGCCTCGCGCAGACGGCGGAAGTCTTCCAGGGTGCCGAGCTCGGGGTGGATGCTGTCGTGCCCGCCTTCCTCGGCGCCGATCGCGTACGGGCTGCCCGGATCTTCGGGCGTCGCGCTGGGGGCGTTGTTGCGGCCTTTGCGGTTGGTGCGGCCGATCGGATGGATCGGCGGAAAATAGAGAACGTCGAAGCCCATGTCGCGGATGCGCGGCAGGTGGCGGATCACGTCGGCGAACGTGCCGTGACGGGTGGGATCGTCGCTCATCGAGCGCGGGAACAGCTCGTACCAGCTTGCGAACCCGGCCGCGGCGCGTTCGGCGTCGACAACGAGCGCCTGCTCGGTCCTGGAGCGGAACGGACGGTCGTCCGCGGCGCGCATCATCTCGGCTGTCGTGTCGGCCATCAGCGCAACCCGCCGGGCCGCACCGTCGCCCTGCTCCAGGCTGTCGGCCAGGGTCGCGAGCGCGCCACGCAACGGCTCGGCGCTGCGTCGGACCGCATGCAGAACCAGTTGGCGCCCTTCCTCGATCTCGACCGCAAGCGGCAGGCCGGCCGCGTGCTTCTTGGCAAGCTCGTCGCGGAACGTCGCGAACACGTCGCGCCACGCCTCGATGGCGAACTGGTGCCGGCCCGGCCGGCCGAGCGGAAAGCGTGCCTGCCAGCGGTCGTTGCCGAGCGGGCGCATCGGCGCTTCGTTCCAGGTGCCCTCGTCTTCCGCGCGCCAGAGCAGCATCGCCGCAAGCATGTCGTGTCCGTCGCAGATCAGGTCCGCCTCGACGGTCACGCTCTCTCCCATCACGCGACGGACCGGAAATGAACCGCCGGTCACGCAGGGACTGACGTCCTCGATGGCGATCCGCGGCGCCTTGGCGGCAGCGCGGACGGCGGGCCCTGCCGGCGGCGGGCGGCGCTGCACCGGCGTGGCGGGAACCGCCTGCATCACGCGCACCTCCCCGGGGTCGACGCGCAGGGCCTCCCCCGGCCGCAGTCGTTCCGTCGCGTCCTCGAAATGTCCGAACGGGCCCGCCGCGCCCGGCAGCAGGGCCGAGGCGGAGATCTCGTGCGGCGCGGCGAGGTCGACGTTGGCGAGCACCAGCGCGGCCTGGCTGGCGCCGCGGAGATCCGGCGCCGCCGCCCGCAGCAGGGCGATCACGTCTGCGCCAGGACCGCTCAGCAGGCGCACCGCGCCGCCGCCGCAGTCAGCGGCTTGCGTGCGTCGTGCGTTGGCGGCGACGATGGCTTCGCTCAGATCGAACGGGGCGGCCTCGCGCGCAGCGATGAAATCCTCGGCCCGCCCGTGCCCGGCCCGCAGCGGACCCCGGGCCGCGTATTCGAAACCCATCGGCATCAGCCAGCCGGATTCCAGCGCCGCCGCGCAGCCGATGGCGCGCCGGCAGGCCGCTTCCAAAGTCGCCGGATCGCGCCACGCGGCGGCCAACCGGGGACCGAACGGCGCCTCCGGCGCCGCGACAATCGGCGCCACAGGGCGCAGCGCGGCGGCTTCGTCCCACAGCCAGCCGGCACGGAAATCCCACCACGGCAGGGAGGAGAACACGCCGTCCAGCCCCGCGCCGCGCAACCCGGCCAACGCCGGCCGTGGCAGGCCGGGCGTCCAGCCGAGAAACAGGACCTCCGGCGCCTGCCGGTGCACCGCCTCGATCAGGGCCCGCAGGCCGGCCGGCGGCACGCCGTGCAGGGAGTCGATCCGCACCCCCGCCACCCCCGCCGCGGCCCAGCCGAGCACCCGCTCTGCCCACAAATCCACGAGACCGGCCGCCGCTTCCGGCTGGTCCCAGCGGGCCCGCACGGCGCCGAACGCTCCGGCCGGCGCACGCGGGTCGAGCGCGGCGAGGCGATCCGCCGGCTCGAACAACTGCGGGTGCGCCGCCAAGGTGGTTGAATCCGCCGCAACGCGGTTGATCACGAGATCCATCAACATCCGCAACCCGCGTGCGCGGCATTGCTCCGTCGCGTAGCCGATCGCCGCGTGCGCATCCCCTTGCCAGCCGAGCGCGGGATGGGGACTTGTGTCGTCGGCGGTCAGGAAGATGTCGGCGACATGTCCGGGCGCAAACAACGGCGCGACCAGAACATGGTCGAACCCGAGTTCGGCACACCGGTCGAGATGCGCATCCCACTCCCGCAACACTCCGGCAAGGAGAGGATGAAGATAATAGATCCCTGGAGAGAATGACGAAGATTTCTCGATGACCATCACTTTCGAAAGATAGCGGTCGCCCTCCGCAAGTCAAGTCTTTCTGCCGGCGACGCCGCGCTGGCGCAGCGTCTTGCCAGTCCTCTGTCGGGCATGACGTACGACCATTGTTCGCTGTCTGTTCGAGGTGCCCGGCGCGGCCTGAATGTTGCGACCGTGCCGGGTGCATCCCTCGCACCGCCGGACCGCCGGATCCGATCCCGCGACAGCGGGCGGGGGGACGTCCGGGTCGGATTGCCGTTGCATCCTTGTCCGAAGGGTTGCGGATGAAGGCGCGCTGCCAGGCGCCTATCCGGTCGACGTGTTGCACTCCGGGACTGCTGCTTTTCAGCCAGGTGACAGCCGGGGATTGCGACAGGCGGCTGCGAATGATCCCGAAGGATGAACATCGGCATGATACCGGGCCATCCGGGGTCGGGCGGTCAACAGGCATATCTCCTGCTGCCCATCGCCGACGAAGCGGCGGCAATACAAGAGACGAAAAGATAACGAAACCACAAGGGAAATTTCACTGTACCGCAGAGCTCGTGCAAGCTTGCTCCCGCAAGCCCAGGCTCGCCGCGATCAAGGCACGACAGGGTTCGCAGCCAAACACTGCGCAAAAGTAACGGACCTGAACCATAACAAGACTGCGGACTGGTCTGCCATGGGTGACCATGCGGCATCCGGGCGTGCCGGTCCGGGAAACCGCCGCGTGATCTCGGAGGCGCGTTCGCAGCGGCTTCCGTCCGTAGCCGGGGAGCGGGTGGCGACGTGGCGTCGTGATGCCCGTGGCGGGCGCGCGCGAAGCGACGACCCGGCTGCGTCCCTCCGGTGCGGCCGGCGTCCCGATCGGGCCGCGCTACCAGCCGCGCCGCGCAGGGAGGTCCGAGCGGAACCGCTCCCGACGTCTGTAACTTCTACGTAACCGTCCGGGGGCTATCCGCAGGCAGAGCCTGGGGTGATTTCAGGTTCCGGAGATTTCGGCGCCCCCGGTTCGGCGTCCCTCGGCCGGACCTGCTGGCCTGGGGCCGTCACTTGGCGTGTGGCGGGCGCCGTGATCGGCTATGTCATGGTCTTGCCGTGCCGACCCGCTTTTCCGGCCAGGGGGGCATCCCATCGTCCGCCCGCATTGACCACGCCGGGTCATCGGATCGTCCGGCCGGCGGAAGGGGAGTTGCACCGATCACACACCCGACGTCGCGCGAACATCACGCGGACCGGTTCAACGAGCCGTCGGCCGGCGCCGCCCGCCCGGGCCGGATCCTGACCGGGTTGTTGCGGATCCAGACCTGGATCCTGCGCGAGATGGCCGCCGGACGACCGGCGCAGGCCCTGGCCGAGGAACTGTGCCGCCGCGTCCGCCACTACGCCCCGAACCATATCGTGACCTTGATGCAGGTCGGGCGGGACGGGCTTCTGCATCCGGTCGCCGCGGCCGGCGCCTCGCCGGCGGTGTTGGCGGCGATCGACGGGCTCGCGCCGGGGCTGAGCAACGGGTCCTGTGCCGCGGCGGTCTACCACGGCGTGCCGGTCCTGGTGGAGGACGCCAGCCGCGATCCGCGCTGGGCGGAGCGCCGCGACCTGGCCGCGACGCATGGCATCCACGCCTGCTGGTCGCATCCGGTCTCGCAGGGGGGGCGGCTGATCGGCAGCTTCGCCCTCACGGGCCCCGAGCCCGGCGCGCCGGTTCCCGCACTGCGCGGGCTGCTGGAACACGCCGCGGCGATCGCCGGCAGCGTCCTGCAACTGCTCGAGCTGCAGGACGCGCAGCGGCGCCAGGCGGAGCGGGTGCGGCGGCTGGCCGGGTTCAACGCCATGCTGGCGCAGGTGAACCAGCTTGCCGCCAGCCGACCCGATACGGCGAGCCTGTATGCGGGCATCTGCCGCATCGCGGTGGCGCAGGCCGGCCTTCGCCTCGTCTGGATCGGCGCGCCGGACGGCGCCGGCGTGGTCCGCCCGATTGCTGCGGCCGGAGTCACCGGTTTCCTCGATGAGGTGGTCGTCAGCGCCGATCCCGCCCTGCCCGAAGGCCGCGGCCTGTCCGGCACGGCCTGGCGGGAGGCACGCACCGTGGTGTGCCAGCGCTTCGCGCCCGACACGATGATGGCCCCGTGGTTCGAGTCCGCCCGCCGCGTCGGCCTCGGCGCCGGCGCCGCCTTGCCGCTGATGCTGCGGGGCGTTCCGCAGGCGGTGCTGCATGTCTTCGCCGCCGAGGAAGGCGTTCTGGATGCCGAGCTGGTCGGCCTCGTCGAGGAGCTGGCCGTCGACATCGGCCGCGCGTTGGAGGCACTCGACCAGCAGCGTCACCTCGATCGTCTGCAGGCGCTGCACACGGCGCTGCTGACCGAGGGCGAGATCCTGCTGCAGGCACGCAGCGAGGCCGAGATGCTGCAGAAGACCTCCGCCCAGCTCGGCACCAGCAGCCTGTTCCATGTCACCTGGATCGCGCGGCCGGATGCCGAGGGGGTGATGCGGCCGCTGGCCGGCGCGGGGCCGGGGATGGCGTTGCTGGCGCAGCAGCGCCTGGCGCTTGATGACGAGCCGCCGGCGTTCATCGTGCGGACCTGGCGCGCCGGACGGCCGCTGGTGCACAACGACCTGCTCGGCGACCCCGATCTCACGCGCTACGGCGAGATGTTCGTGCGGGATGGATGGCGATCGGCTGCGGCGGTCCCGGTGCTGCGCGGCGGCGCCCAGTTCGCGGTGATGCTGCTGGGGTCCCAGCACCCGGCGCTGTTCACCCCCGACGTGCTCGCCCTGTGCGAGCGGATCGCCGGCCTGCTGGGCCGCGGCCTCGACGAGCTCGACCTCAAGGAGACCCTGGAACAGGAGCGCAGCCGGCAGTTCCACCTTGCCCGGCACGATCCGCTGACCGGCCTGCCCAACCGGTTGTTGTTCGAGGAGCATCTCGGACACGCGCTGGCGCGCGCCGAACGGCGGGGCACCCCGCTGGCGGTGTGCCTCGTGGATATCGATGATTTCAAGCCGGTCAACGATCGCTGGGGCCACCACGCGGGTGACGCGATGCTGCGCGAGGTCGCAACCCGGCTGCACGATGTGGTGCGCCGGTCGGACCTCGTCGCGCGCCTGGGCGGCGACGAGTTCGTGCTGGCGATCGAGGATCTCGGCACCCTGCGGGCGCTGCCGGGGCTGCTCGAGCGGCTGTCGGCCGCGATCGAGACGCCGATCGACCTCGGTCCGGGGGGCACGCCGATTGGTCTCAGCGTCGGCGTCGCGGTGTTCCCCGAGGATGGCGAGGACGCGGACATCCTGCTGCGCCGCGCCGACGCAGCGCTTTATGTCGCCAAGGCGCGCAAGGCGGTGCGGAACCAGGATTGGCAGCGTTGGAACGCCGACCTGGCACCGGATCCGGTCGCCGCTCCGGGACTGGACGACCCCTATGGGACGGAGGCGCAGCGGCTGCTGCGGGCCACGGCCACCGTCTGGCCCGACCTCGCGGCCGGGTTCCTGGACGATTTCTACCGCGACCTCGCCCGCCATCCGCTCGCGGCGCCGCTCCTGGCCGCCCTGGCGCCGGAGGAGCTGGCGCGGCTCAAGACCCGGCAGCAGGCGCATCTGCGCCTGCTGATGGACCCCGCCACCGACCGCAGGGCGCTGCGCCGCCGGGCCCGGGCGATCGGCCGGGTCCATGCCCTGGCCGGCGTCGATGGCGCGCTGCTGATGCAGGCGATTGGCATCTACCAGGCGCGTCTGACCGGGCAGCTCGCGGCGCAGCCGCTGCGTCCGGCCGACCGGCAGAACCTGCTGACCCTGGCGACCGCCCGGCTGCAGGAAGACGGCACCGCGCAGATGGAGGTCAGGACCGACATCATCGCCGCTTACTTCACCGCCTTGCTGCGCCGCCCGCCGCACCCCGATACCCCCTGGGTCGATGCCGTCCAGGCGCAGCTGGATGTGACGGCGGGGTTGCCGGGGATCATGGCCGTCTGCCTGCAACATCCGGACACGGACGGGCGGTTCCAGGTTCTGGCGAGCAGCAGCGCCGTCGGCGTGTCCTTCCCCGACATCCGGGCCACGAGCGGGGCGGCGCCTGTGGTCGACCCGGCGCGGCCCGAAGGCCGCGGCCTGATGGCGGAAGTCTGGCGTACCGGCGAGATCGTGGTCTCGACCAATTTCCAGACCGACCCGCGCACCGTCCCCTGGCATGCCGCGGCGCGGCGGCTCGGCGTGCGCAGCGCCGCGGTGCTGCCGCTGCGTGACGACGACGACCGGCCGATCGCGGCGCTGCTCCTGATGGGCGCCTATCCCGGACAGTTCAACACGATGTGGATGCGCCATTTCTGCGTTGGCATGGCGCTGACGTTCAAGCTGCTCTGGCGCCGGCGCCGGCGCCGCGGGGCGGACCCGGTGGCGGTGGTGCCGGAGACAACCGCCGTGGCCTGGCGGCGTCGCCTGTTCACCGGCGGGTTCCGGTTCGATTACCAGCCGTTGGTCAGCCTGCGCGACGGCCGCGCGGCCAAGGTCGAGGCGCTGGCCCGGCTGGTCCAGGACGACGGCGCGGTCGTCATGCCCGCGCAGTTCCTGCCGGTGCTGGGCGCGCGCGATCTTGATGAGCTGTTCCGGCTCGGCGTTGACCGAGGCGCTGCGCCAGGTGAGCGGTTGGGAGGCAGACGGCCTGTCCCTGGGGGTGACCGTCAACCTCGCCCCCGCCACCCTGGCGCGGCCCGATTGCGTGCGGTGGGTGCGCGACGCGCTGCGCGCGACCGGCGTCGCCCCCGGGCGGTTGTGCCTCGAGATCACCGAGGATCAGGCCCTGAGCGAAACCGACGAAACCTCCGCCGCAACCTTGGTCGCCCTGGCGCAGCTCGGGGTGAGTCTGGCGATGGACGATCTCGGCTCCGGCTACAGCAGCCTGCGCCGGCTGCGCGCCTTGCCGTTCCGCGTCGTGAAGCTCGACCAGGGGTTGGTCCACGGCGTGCTGCGTTCGCCGGTGCGCACCGTCAGCTTCATCGGCGCCCTGGTCCAACTGGGTCGGGACCTCGAGATCGAGGTGGTGGTGGAAGGGCTGGAAAGCCCGGACATGGTGGAGGCCGCGGCGCTGCTCGGGGCCGACGTGGGCCAGGGTTTTTCGCTCGGCCGGCCGATGCCGGCGGAGGCGCTCGCGGCCTGGGCGCGCGACTTCACCTGGACGGTCGATCGCCATCTGCCGCGCACGCCGCTCGGCGCCCTGGCGATGATGTGGCGTGGCAGCCATGTCGGCGCCGCCGGTCCGGCGCCGCCGGAGGCCTGCTCGGTGTCGCGCTTCCTGGCCGCGCAGGGGTTGGGCGGGAGCAGGCTGGACCGGGCGCACCAGGCTCTGCATGCGCTCGCGGCCAGCGACGGCCGCCGCAGCCCGCGCTACCGGGCGGCCTACGGGCGGTTCCAGCAGGCGCTGGCGCGGATGATGACGGAGCCGGCCGGCGGACCGGCCTGATCGCGGCGGGCGCGATGGCGGTGAACAGCTCCCCTGCGCGGGCGCGGGCTGGTGCGGCCTGGGGGAAGCGGCCACACTGACCGGGCGATGTCCGGCACCGATCCGCATGTTCCCCACCGCGCCCTGATCACCGGCTGCGTCATGATGGCGACCCTGATGCAGGTGCTCAACTCGGCGATCGCCAATGTCGCGCTGCCCTACATGCAGGGCAGCCTGTCGGCCACCCAGGACGAGATCACCTGGGTGCTCACCTCCTACGTGATCGCCGCGGCGATCATGACCGCGCCGGTCGGTTGGATGGCGGTGCGCTTCGGGCGCAAGCGGCTGTTCATCCTCTGCCTTGCCGGCTTCACCCTGTTCTCCATGCTCTGCGGCGCGGCCGAGAGCCTGACCGAGATCGTGTTGTTCCGCCTGGGTCAGGGCATGTGCGGGGCGGCGCTGGTGCCGCTGTCGCAGGCCACGATGCTGGACATCTACCCGTTCCACCGGCGCGCCTATGCGATGGCGATCTTCAGCTCCGGCGTGATGCTGGGTCCGATCATGGGGCCGACCCTCGGCGGTTACCTTACCTACATGTACAATTGGCGGTACGTGTTCTATGTGAACCTGCCGTTCGGCATCCTGGCGATCGTCGGGCTCATGCTGTTCCTGCCGAACACCGACCCGAAGCGGGATCTGCGGTTCGACTGGTGGGGCTTCTCGGTGCTGGCGATCGGCGTCGGCTGCCTGCAGATGATGCTCGACCGCGGCCAGCTGCTCGACTGGTTCTCCTCGCGCGAGGTCATCCTGTACGCCACCCTTTCCGGGCTGGGGTTCTACCTGTTCGTCGTGCACATGCTGACCGCGCGCAAGCCGTTCATCGATCCGGCTCTGTTCCGTGATCGGAATTTCATCGCCTCGGTCACCATGGGCTTCTTCGTCTCCATGGTGATGCTGGCGACCTCGGCGCTGCTTGCCCCCTATCTCGAGGGGCTGGCGGGCTACCCGGTGTTCGATGCCGGCATCGCGCTGGCCCCGCGCGGCCTCGGCACCATGTCGGCGATGTTCTTCGCCTCCTGGCTCAGCGCGCGGGTGGACAGCCGCAAGATCATGGCCGCAGGGCTGATCGTGGTGGGGCTCGCGCTGCATGCCATCAGTCGCTGGACCCCCGATGTCACCGAAACGCAGACCATGCTGACCATGTTGGTCCAGGGGTTCGGCACCGGGCTCGTGTTCAACCCGATGACGGTGGTGGCTTTCCTTACGCTGCCGGCGCGACTGCGCGGGGATGCGACCGCCTTCCAGGCGCTGGGGCGCAACATGGGCCAGGCGATCGGCATTTCCGTCACCACCTTCATGCTGGCGCGCAGCGAGCAGGCGATGCACGCCGATCTCGCCGCGGGCATCACCCCGTTCGACCGGGTGCTGCAGGGTGCGGGTGCGATCTCGCGCCTGTACGATCCGTTCACCGCGCACGGCGCCGCGCTGCTCAACGCCGTGATCGACCGGCAGGCGCAGATCATCGCCTACAACAACGACTTCCACGCCATGGCCTTCGCCGTGGTGCCGCCGCTGCTGCTGCTGCTGTTGCTGCGCGGCCGGCGCAAGCCGGCGCCGGCGGCGGAGTAGGGCAGGGGGCGGCGGCACGCCCCCCGTTCGGCCGCGCCCGGCTGCCGCTGATCCCGGCCATGCCGGATCACCGATTCGGCGCCTCGCCCCAGCGGAACGCGAACACAAGCCCGTCTCCGGCCAGGTAGATCCGCCCCGCGGCCACCATCGGCGTCACGAAATGCCGCAGCCCGGGCAGCGCCTGCGGGCTGGTGAAAATCTCCCGTCCGTCCGCGGCGCGGACCCCGTGCAGCCGGTTGTCCCCCTCGGCCCCGGCCGCCCAGACGATCGGGTCCGTCCCGCCGTCGGCGGTGGTGACGATCGGCGCGCCGCGTCCGTCCAGCGGCGCGCACCAGGCAGGGCGCAGCGCCGAGGCGGTCACCGCCAGCGCCACGAGCCCGGTCCGGCGGCGCCCGTTGGGGCAGGCCGCGCCCCATGCCGGAAACACCACCAGCGTGCGGCCTCCGGCGCGCACCACCGCCGGAGCGGTGATGATCGGCCCCCGCGCCACGGCGTGCACCGCCACTGCCCCGCCGATCCCGCCGAGGTTGGCGCGGTCCAGCAGATAGGCCTTGCCGTCCTTGCCCAGCGCCAGCAGCCGCTTCGTCCCGTCCGGGAGGTCGATCGGCAACGGCGCCACCCCGCCGAGATCGAGGTCCGCCGCGCTCAGCGCCGCATAATCGTGCGGGGCGAAGACGTCGCGCGGATCGGCGCGGTGCGGCAGGGACGCGGGCTCGCGGAACACGCCGTTGCCGTCGTCGAACGGCCAGGCCGGACGCCGCGGCGCGCAGACGCCGCCGCCGCGCACCGTATTGCCGGTGGCGAAATAGAGCCGGTGGTCCGCCACGCTGATCCCGCCGGGCGCCCAGATCCCGCCTTTGTTGCCCCGTGTCATCCACACCGCCGTCAGGCGCGGCGGGGCGGTCGACAGACCCACCACGATCCCGCGATAGCGCCCGCAGTCGCCCCAGTGCCCGCCGAAGGCCACGAACACCCGTCCGTCCAGCAGCGCCAGCGCCGCACGCTGGTTCTGGTCGCGTGCGACGAACCGGACGCCGCGGGCCGTCAGCGCCGCGCCCACGTCGATCGGCCAGCCGGGCAGCACCGCACCGTCCGCGAGCCGCAGGCCGAACACCTCGTGCCGGGGCCCGTTGGGGCCGGCCACCATCGCGTCGAGGTAGAGCGCGCCGGCAGCGGGGTCGATCACCGGCGTGCCGGTGATGCCGAGCGGATCGATGTTGCCGCAGGGCAAGGCCGCGCCCGGCACCGGCGCGCCGAGCCGGCGGCGCCAGACCGGGCGTCCCGTCGCGGCGTCCAGCGCCGTCACGACATTGGTCTCGCTCGCGACGATCACCCGCGCGCGACCGCCGCCTGGCGGCTGCCAGAACAGCGGCTGGGCATAGACATGGCCGTCCACCTGTCCGTCGAAGCCCGGGTCGCGCCGCAGCCGCGCGGCGGCGGCAAACGTCAGGCCCGGCGCGACGTAATGGCCGCTGCGGGCCGGGTCGGCGTGGTAGTCGGCGACGGTGGCCGGCGGCGCCGCCGCGGCCGGGGCAGGGGGGACTGCCAACACCGCCAGGGTCACCACGACGGCGCGCCGCACCGCCGCGCCGGGCGAGACTTGCCGGCCCCGCCGTGCCACCATCCGAACCATCCCCATGACGGCGGAGGCGGCCATGCCGGCATTCATCTGCACCACCTGCGGCACCCAGTACCCCGTCGCGGCCGAGCCCCCGGCCGGCTGCGCGATCTGCCAGGAGGAGCGGCAATACGTGAACCCGCTCGGCCAGGCCTGGACCACCACGGCGGCGATGGCGCGCACCCATCGCAACGCCTTCGCCGAGGTCGAGCCCGGTCTGCTTGGCATCGGTACCACGCCCTCCTTCGCGATCGGCCAGCGCGCGCTGCTGGTGATGACGCCCGCGGGCAATGTGCTGTGGGACTGCATCAGCTACCTCGATCCCGCCACGGTGCGGATCATAGCCGCGCTGGGCGGCATCTCGGCGATCGCGATCTCCCACCCACACTACTACGCGTCGATGGTCGCCTGGAGTCGGGCGTTCGGCGATCCGCCGATCCTGTTGCACGCGGCCGACCGGCGCTGGGTGATGCATCCCGATCCGGCGATCGACTTCTGGGAGGGAGAGACACGGCAGGTGCTGCCGGGGGTGAGCCTGCTCCGCCTCGGCGGGCATTTCGCCGGCGGCACGGTGCTGCACTGGGCGGCCGGGGCCGGCGGGGCGGGGGCGCTGCTCTCGGGCGACATCGTCCAGGTCGGGCCCGACAAACGGGTGAGTTTCATGCGCAGCTACCCGGACCTGATCCCGCTGGATGCCGGGACGGTGCGGGCGATCGCGGCGAAGCTGGAGCCGTGGGCGTTCGAGCCGATCTACGGGGCGTGGTGGGAGCGGGTGATCCCGGCGCGCGGCAAGGCGGCGCTGGCCTATTCGGTGCGGCGGTATATCGATGCGGTGAGCGGGCCGCCGCGGGAGGCGTAGGGCCGCCCGCCGCCGCTCAGGGGGCCGCCGTCACCCGCAATGTCACGCCGGCGTGGCGTTGCAGGCAGAGGATCACGCCGAACAAATTGCGCGCCTGCGGGTTGCCGCGCGGGCCGAACATGCGGATCAGGCTTTTCGGCGGCGTGCCGGTTTCCGCGGCCAGTTGCGCGAAGCCGAGCGTCGCCTTGATGTAGTCACGCAGGACCGTCTTGCCGGTCTCGACATCGCCGGCCAGCAGGGTGTCGATCGCCTCGCGCAACAGCGCCGCCCCGAACGCGGGGTCGGCGGCGACGCGGCGTTGCACCAGGTCCTTGAAGCTGCGGGTCAGTACCATCGGTCGCCTCCGTTCATGCCGCGCCGCGCGCCCAAAAATACACCCGGCGGCCTTGCCTCCGGTCGATCCGATACGCTGTCATCGCGAACCTTGTTGATGAGCGGCGGGCAGCGGAGGGATTCAACGCAGATGCACGCAGATGCACGCAGATGTCCGCAGATATGCGCAAATGGACCGGGCGGAACGGCCGGTCGGCGGCACCGACCCGAGGCGGCAGCCTGCGCTGCCGCGCGGGCTCGGGTCGAAGCGGCATGCGGCATCTGCGTCTATCTGCGTTCATCTGCGTTCATCTGCGTTCATTTGCGTTTTGACCTTCCCGACTCCCAGCCGGGGCTGCGGGGCGCCTGCCGCCGCCGCTCAGGGGGCCGCTGTCACCCGCAATGTCACGCCGGCGTGGCGTTGCAGGCAGAGGATCACGCCGAACAAATTGCGCGCCTGCGGGTTGCCGCGCGGGCCGAACATGCGGATCAGGCTTTTCGGCGGCGTGCCGGTTTCCGCGGCCAGTTGCGCGAAGCCGAGCGTCGCCTTGATGTAGTCCCGCAGGACCGTCTTGCCGGTCTCGACATCGCCGGCCAGCAGGGTGTCGATCGCCTCGCGCAACAGCGCCGCCCCGAACGCGGGGTCGGCGGCGACGCGGCGTTGCACCAGGTCCTTGAAGCTGCGGGTCAGTACCATCGGTCGCCTCCGTTCATGCCGCGCCGCGCGCCGCGCGCCGGTAGTCTGCCCACAGCCTCCGCGCCCGCTCGATATCCCGCTGCTGGCGCTGCTTCGTGCCGCCGGTCAGCAGGATGACGAGGGTTGCGCCGTCCCGCCCGAAATAGACCCGGTAGCCCGGCCCCCAGTCGATCCGATATTCCAGCACACCCTCTCCGACCGCTTGCGCGCGCGACAGGTTGCCCTGGCCGAGCCGCACCAGCGCCATCGTGACCTTCGTCGCCGCCATGGCGTCGAGCCGGCCGAACCACGTCGCGAACGGCTCGCTGCCGTCGTCGGTGACGAGGAAGCGCAGCTCCAATCGATTGGGAAGGTAACACTTAGGGCACCTTTGTGCAAGAGCTCCCGTTCGCCGCCTTGCCCGACCGCTCACGACCGCGCCGCGACCACGGGTCGATGGTTCTGAGGCCGGTCTCTCTCTTTTTGGTTGACGGGCGCGCCCGCCAGATCCGTCCCGCCCGCTTCCCCTTCCGCCCCACTCCGCTATCTTCCCCCCATGCGCATCCTGTTCCTCGGCGACGTCGTCGGCCGCTCCGGCCGCGACACGGTCGCCGCCGCCCTTCCCGGCCTGCGGGCCACCCTCCGCCTCGATCTCGTGGTGGTGAACGCCGAGAACGCCTCGCACGGCTTCGGTCTCGCCCCCGACATGGCCGAAACCCTGTTCGCCGCCGGCGCCGACGTGCTGACCCTTGGCAACCACGCCTGGGACCGCAAGGAGATCATCCCCTACCTGGCCGGTCATCCGCGCCTGCTGCGCCCGCTGAACTTCCCCCCCGGCACGCCGGGCGCCGGAGCGGTGCTGGTCGAGCTGGCGGACGGGCGCCGCGCGCTCGTGCTGCAGGCGATGGGGCGGCTGTTCATGGACCCGCTCGACTGCCCGTTCCGCGCCACGGCGGAAGCGCTGAGCAACTACCGGCTGGGCGGGACCGTCGCCGCGATCGTCGCCGATATCCATGCCGAGGCGACCAGCGAGAAGATGGCCTTTGCCCATTCCTTCGACGGCCAGGTCTCGCTCGTGGTCGGCACCCACACCCATTGCCCCTCGGCCGATCACCAGATCCTGCCGGGCGGCACCGCGTTCCAGTCGGACGCCGGGATGTCGGGCGACTACGACAGCGTGATCGGCATGCAGAAGGAGGGGGCGGCGATCCGCTTCTGGCGCAAGATGCCGGGCGAGCGGCTGGCCCCGGCGGAAGGCCCGGCGACGGTGTGCGGGGTGTTCGTGGAGACCGACGACGCCACCGGCCTCGCGCGGCGGATCGCACCGCTGCGCCAGGGCGGGCGGCTGGCGCAGGCGATGCCGGAGGTGTGAGGCCCCGATGACCGACCGCCTCCGCGCCACCTACCGCCTGCGCGCCGACCCCGCCGCGATCGACGCCCGCGCCCGGGCGATCGCGGTGGAGCAGAGCGTGGAGATGCCGCTCGACGCGATCGACGCCCCGCGCATCCTGGCCGAGGTGGTGGGCGAGGTGGCGCAGATCACCGATCGCGGCGGCGGCGTGTTCGACGTGCGGATCGGTCTCGCTGCGGAAACCGTGGGGCAGGACGCCGGGCAGTTGCTGAACATGCTGTTCGGCAACACCTCGCTGCACCCGGACGTGACCCTGGTGGGGATCGACCTGCCCGCGGCGATGGCGGCCGGCTTCGGCGGCCCGCGGCTCGGCCTCGCCGGGTTGCGCGCGCGGCTCGGGGTCGCCGGCCGGGCGCTGACCGGCTCGGCGCTGAAACCCCAGGGCCTGCCGCCCGCGGCGCTGGCCGCGCTGGCCGGCCGCTTCGCCCGCGGCGGGATCGATCTCGTGAAGGACGACCACGGCCTGGCCGATCAACCCACCGCGCCCTTCGCCGCCCGGGTGCCCGCCTGCGCCGAGGCGGTGCGCCGCGCCGCCGCCGCGACCGGCCATCCCACGCGCTACGCCCCCAGCCTGTCCGGCCATCATGGCCAGATGCGCGCGCAGCTGCTGCTTGCGCGCGAGGCCGGGGTGGATACCGTGCTGATCGCGCCGATGATCGCCGGCTTCGCCACGGTCCGGGCGCTGGCCGACGCGTTTCCCGACATCGCCTTCCTCGCCCACCCCAGCCTGGGCGGCGCGGCGCGCATCGCGCCGGAGGTGCTGATCGGCACCCTGTTCCCGCTGATCGGCGCCGATGCGGTGATCTTCCCCACCCATGGCGGCCGCTTCGGCTACACGGAGACCACGTGCGGCGCGATCGCCGCCGCCGCCCGCCGCCCGGCGCACGGGCAGCGCCCGGCGCTGCCGGTGCCCGCCGGCGGGATGACCCTGGCCCGCATTCCCGAACTGCTTGATTTCTACGGCCCGGAGACGATGTTGCTGATCGGCGGCAGCCTGCTCGCCGCCGGTGCCGGCCTGACCGAGGCCACCGCAGACTTCGTCCGCGCCGTCGCGGACCATTCTTTCCGCAGGAACGCATGACCGACACAACAGACCTGCTGCGCCCGTTCCACGACGACTTCCGCTGGGACGCGGTGCCCCGCCTGCCGTACAAGGACGACGCCAGCGCGCCGTTCAAGGCGATCGCCCGCCAGGTGCTGTTCGCCGAACCCGAGCTCGGCTGCGAGCTGCGCTATTTCGAGATGGACCCGGGCGGGCATTCCACCCTGGAACGCCACGAGCACGTGCACGCGGTGATGATCCTGCGCGGCGAAGGGCAGTGCCTGCTGGGCGAGACGGTCCGCGCGGTGAAGCCGTTCGACCTGATCTCCATCCCGTCCTGGACCTGGCACCAGTTTCGCGCCACCGCGGGCACCCCGTTGGGCTTCCTCTGCATGGTCAATGCCGCGCGCGACCGGCCGCAGCTGCCGGACGCGGCGGCGCTGGCGGCGTTGCGCGCGATCCCCGAGGTGGCGGCGTTCCTCGGCTGATCCCCAGGCCCGCCCGCCGGACCGCGGGCGCGCCGCTCAGGGCAGCACCTTGCCGGGGTTCAGGATCCCCTGGGGATCGAGCGCCGCCTTGATCCGGCGCATCGCGTCCAGCTCCGCCCCGCCGCGCCACTCGGGCATCATGTAGGGCTTGAGCCGGCCCACCCCGTGCTCGGCCGAGAAACTGCCGTCGAAGCGGCGCACCACCGCGTTCACCGTATCCATGATCGCGTGGTCCTGGGCGAGGAACCAGGCCGGGTCGGCGCCCTCGGGCTGTTCCAGGTTGAAGTGGATGTTGCCGTCGCCGAGGTGGCCGAACGGCACCGCGCGGATCCCCGGCATCAGCGCGGCGCAGGCTTCGGTGGCGGCGGCGATGAACTCGGGCACCGCGGAGACCGGCACCGAGACGTCGTTCTTCACCGAGGCGCCTTCGCGCTTCTGCGCTTCCGAGTGTTCCTCCCGCAGCCGCCACAGCGCGGCGCGCTGCGCCTCGGACTCCGCGATCGCCGCGTCGGTCACCAGCCCGTCCTCCAGCGCCGCTTCCAGCACCGTCTCCAGCCCCGCGCGCAGGCCGGCGTCGCGGCGCGGGGTGGCGAGGTCCACCAGCACGTAGTGGGCGGCCGGCCGCGCGAGCGGCAGGCTGGCGCCGGGAATATGCTGAAGCACGAACCCCATGCCGGTGCCGGACATGTATTCGAACGCCTGCACCGCGCCGGGATCATGCGCCTGGAAGCGGCCGAACAGGTCGAGCGCGGCTTCGGGCGAGGCGACCGCGCACAGCGCCACCGCTGTCTCCCGCGGCGCCGGGGCGAGCTTCAGCACCGCGGCGGTGATCACGCCCAGGGTGCCCTCGGAGCCGACGAACAACTGGCGCAGCGCGTAGCCGGTGTTGTCCTTGCGCAGCCGGCGCAACCCGTTCCACACCTGCCCGTCGGCCAGCACCACTTCGAGCCCCAGCACGAGGTCGCGGGCGTTGCCGTAGCGCACCGTGTTGTTGCCCCCGGCGTTGGTCGCCAGCACGCCGCCGATCTGCGCCGAGCCTTCCGAGGAGATCGACAGCCCGAGCAGGCAGCCGGCTTCGGCCGCCGCCTCCTGCGCCGCTTTCAGGGTGAGCCCGGCGTCCACTGTCATCGTCAGGTCGCGCGGATCGACGGCGCGCACCCGGTTGAGCCGGGCGAGGCTGAGCACGATCTGCCCGCCGTCCGCATCCGGCGTGGCGCCGCCGACCATGGACGTGTTGCCGCCTTGCGGGACGATCGGCACGCCGGCCGCGGCGCAGAGCCGGACCACGGCGGCGACCTGCGCGGTATCGGCCGGGCGCACCACCGCCGGGGTGCGGCCGCGATAGAGCCGGCGCCAGTCTTCCACATAGGCCGCGGTGTCGGCGGGGTCGGTGAGCAGGCCGGCGGGGCCGAGGGTGGCGCGAAGCTGATCGAGCAGCGCGGGAATCGGGTCTTGCATCGCGGCGTGTCCTTGGGCGGCGGCAGGTACGGCCGGGGTATAGCAGAGGCGGCGGAGGTCGGCTTCCCGTGCCCCCGCTGCCGTTCCGCCGCGTGCGCGGGCCGGGAGCGGCGGACCCAGGGGCGGCGGACCCAGGGGCGGTCGGTGGTAACCGTTTCTCAATCCGGTCCGCCGATGCTGCGGCGGTGCGCGTGGTGTTGGTTCTGCTGCTCGGGGCGTGCGTGCTGACCGGCGCGGCGGTGCTGCGCGGGGCCGAGTACCGATGAAGCGTACAGCCTGTTCGTCGTTGCCGGCACGCCGCGTCCCGATTGGCCGACGCGGGTGTTCGCGGCGCGGATGGAGCGCGCGGTGGCCGCGGGGCAGGCCGGGCCGGTGCGGATCGCCGCCGAACTGCGCGCGACCGATGTGCATCCGCCGTTGTATTTCTGGGCACTCGCCGCCTGGCGGCGTCTGGCGGGGCCCGGCCTGTTCGCGGCGCGGTTGCTGTCGGTGCTCGCCGGGCTTGCGGCGCTGGCGTCGGTGGCCGGGATTGCGGGGGCCGCGGGCGTGCCCGCGGTGCCGGCGATGCTGGTCACCCTCGGGTGCTACGGATTCGCCTACACCAGCGCGATCGCCCGCGATTTCGCGCTGGCGCAGGCGCTGGCGCTGACCGGGGTCTGGCTCGCGCTGCGCCGGGCGGGCGGCGAACCGGGCTCGGCCGGGCTGCGTCGCGCCGGTTGGGCCGGCCTGCTGCTGGGGGCGGCGAGCTTCACCAATTATCTGGCGGCGTTCACCGGGGGCGCCGTAGTGATCGGCCTGGGCGCGACGGCGGCGCGCACCGGGGCGGCACGGGATCGGCGGCGGGCGGCGGCCTGCCTTGCCGGCATGGCCCTGTGGTTGCCGGCAGGCCTGTGGTTCTTCCTGGCGCAGCGCGACAGTCGGGTGGGTCAGTTCCCGCCCTTCCGTCCGGGGCAAGGCCTCGCGCTGCTGGCGCGGGATATGGCGGGCGCGGTGTTCGGCGGCCTGCCGCTGTATCTGGAGGGCCCCGCGCGGCTGGCACTGGGCGGCGTGCTGGCGGCCGGGCTGGTCGGGTTGGTCGGGCTGATCGTCCTGCGCTGGCGCCGGATCGGCCGGCCGGAGGCGCGGCCGGTTCTGGGGCTGGCCGCGCTCGCCCCCGCGGCCGGGCTGCTGGGGCTGGGGCTGGTCTTCGACACGACCCCGATCGAGCTGCGCTACCTGGCCTTCGCCACGCCGTTCTTCGCCCTGCTGCTCACTGGCGCGCTGGCAGCGGGGCCGCGGCGGTCGGGTCGGCTGATCGGCGGGGCGGTGCTGAGCGTGCAGGCGCTGGCGCTGGCCGGTCTGCTGCTCCGGCCGGAGACGATGCAGCCGGCGCGCGCGGCGGCGGCGGCGGCGGCGCGGCTGGCCGGGCGCGACGGCCTCGTGCTGCTGCCGCGCGGCAATGACGGGGTGGGGGTGGTCGGGCCGTTCCTGGCCGAAGCGCCCGGCTGGCTGCGTGTGCGGCTGGTCACGGCGGATGCGTCCCTGGCCGGGGTGCGCGCGGCGGCGGCCGGGTATCCGCGCGTCGTGCTGGCGCTGATCGGTGCGGACCGGCAGAGCCGCGCGACCCTGCCGCGGTTATGCGCTGCCTTTTCCGTGCCCGGCTGGCACCGGGTCGGCCGCGGGTTCGATACGGTCGCGCTGGCAAGGGACGAACCGGCAGGACGTGCAGCGCACGGCGCAAACCCGACCGCCTCTCCTCCCCGGGAACGGGGTCCAGGGGCGGCGCCCTTGGGTGGGGGGCCAGGGGGGCAAAGCGCCCCTGGCCTTACTTGCGCGGCATCAGCACCGTCGTCGTGAACTCCTGCACCGGCTCGTCGTTCTGGTTCAAGGTGGTGCAGCGATAGGTCACCACGCCCGAGTCAGGCCGCGAGCGCGAAGGCCGCGCCGCCAGCACCGCGATCTCCACCCGCAGCGAGTCGCCGGGCAATACCGGCCGCAGCCAGCGCAGCTGCTCGATCCCTGCGCCCATGCCGCCGCGGGCGATCGGCAGGGTTTCATAGATCAGCCGCATGGTGGTCGCGCCGGTCTGCCACCCGCTGGCGCAGAACCGGCCGAACTGGCTGTCCTTGGCGGTCTCCTCGCCGAGATGCGCCGGCTGGGGGTCGTAGCGGCGGGCGAAATCGATGATCGCCTCGCGATCGAGGGTGATCGCGCGCGCCGAGCGCAGCACCTGGCCCGCCGCCATGTCCTCGAACCAGAAGCTGCCCTGCTGGGTCACCGGAGATCCTGTCTTGCCGTGGGGGGGCGTCAGTTCTAGCCGATAATCCGCCGTTCGCATCCAGGGGAACTCGTGCATGCCGATCGATCCGGCCGCCGTGGTGGCGGGCCTTGCCGTGCTGGCCGCGCTCGGTTCCCTGATCGCCGTGCTGCGCCAGGGCGCGGCGCTGGAGCGGGTGCGGCTGCTCGCCGAGCAGGCCGCCGCCGGCACCAGGGCGGAGGCGGAGACGACACGGCGCGGTGTGACCGCCCTCGGCAGCGACCTCAGCGAGCGGCTGGCCGGCCTGCGCGGGGCGATGGAGACCGGGCTGGAGCAGGGCCGCACCGTGTTGTCGCGCGAGCAGGGGGAGCTGCGGCTGGCCCTGGCCGCGGCCCAGACCAAGGGGGTGGAGGCGCAGGCGGCGCAGTTCGAGACCGTCCGCGGTGCCCTGGACGCACGGCTGCGCGAGCTGCGCGAGGGCAACGAGACCAGGCTGGAAGCGATCCAGCGCACCCTCAATGAGCGGTTGCGCCTGGCGCAGGAGACCCAGACCCGCGAGCAGGGGGAGCTGCGCCTCGCGCTCGCCGAGGCGCAGCGCAAGGGCACCGAGGCAGCCGCCACCCAGTTCGAGGTGACGCGCAAGGTGCTGGACGACAAGCTGCGTGAGCTGCGCGAGGGCAACGAGGCCAAGCTCGCCGAGATCCAGAAGACGGTGAACGAGCAGCTCCACGCCGCGGTGGAGAAGCAGATGACCGAGAGCTTCAAGCGGGTGGTCGATCAGGTCGCCACCTTGCAGAAGCTGATGGGCGACGTCACAGCCGTGACCACCCAGATCGGCGACATCAAGCGCCTGTTTTCCAACGTGAAGACCCGCGGCGGCTGGGGCGAGACCCAGGTGCGGGCGATGCTGGACGACATCCTGCCCGAAGGCGCCTACGAGACGAACAGCAAGGTGAAGGCGGATTCGGCCGAATCGGTGGAGTTCGCGGTGCGGATGCCGGGCCGCGGCGAGGACCGGCCGCTGCTGCCGATCGATGCCAAGTTCCCGGTGGAAGATTACGAACGCCTGCTGGCCGCCGCGGAAGCCGGCGACGCCGAGGGCGAACGCGTCGCCTCACGCAAGCTGGAAGCCGCGGTGCGGATCCAGGCCAAGAAGATCGGCGACAAATACATCAACCCGCCAATCACCGTGGAATTCGCGGTGATGTACCTGCCGACCGACGCGTTGTTCGCGGAAGTGGCGCGCCTGCCCGGCCTGATCGACCAGATCGGGCGGGAGAACCGGGTGCTGATCCTGGGCCCGAGCCTGTTCCCCGCGCTGCTGCGCACCATCCACCTGGGCTTCATCACCCTGGCGCTGGAAAACAAGGCCGACCAGGTGCGCGGCCTGCTGGGCGCGACCCTGACCGAGATGCGCAAGATGGACGGGGTGCTGGAGACCCTGGCCAAGAACGCCGGCACCATGACCCGGACGATCGAGAAGGCGCGGCAACGCACCCGCGCGGTAGACCGCAAGCTGCGTGGGGTGGAGGCGGTGGACGGCGCCGCGTCCGCGCAGCTGCTGGAACTGGACGTGGAGGTGGAGGTGGACACGGTGGCCGAGGAGGAGTGATGCCGAGGCCCGTTCCCCCCATCATCGCGGCAGCCCCGGAAAGCGCAGGGTCGGCCCAGTGCGTCCGCCGATCCGTGGGCGTCTGCCGATCCGTGTGCGTCCGCCGATCCGTGCGGGGGCTGGTTGCGCTGGCAGCCTGTTGGCCGGGGTGGTAAAGCTCAGGTAAGGCCGGGCAACGACGAAGCCTGCTCCCGCAACCGGGCGCACGATGGCCGCAGAGGGAGGAGCACTGGCGTGGACCTGTCGGTCAGTCTGCTCGGCGATGCGATCGTGTCCGGGCTGCTGCTCGGGGGCTTCTACGCCGGCGTGACGATCGGCGTGTCGATCTCCTTCGGCATGCTCGACATCGTCAACATCGCCCAGCCGGCGTTCATCATCCTTGGGTCCTATTGCGCCTATTTCGCCAATTCGGAGTTCGGGATCGATCCGATCGTGGCGAGCGTGGTGCTGGCGCCCGCGTTCTACCTGCTCGGCGCCGGGATCTATCAGGTCTACCACCTGTCGTTCGAGCGGCGCGGCGATAGCAGTCGCGGCAACAGCAGTCTGGGGGGCCTCGCCTTCTTCTTCGGCCTGCTGTTCATCACCGAGGTGGCGCTGGTGCTGGTGTTCGGGGTCGATTACCGGCTGGTCCGCGCCGCCTATATCGGGCCCAGCCTGCATTTCGGACCGCTCGAACTGCCGCTGCGGTTGTTCGTGCCGTGCATGGTTTCGCTGGCGATGATCGGCGGGTTGTATCTGTTCCTGTCCCGCAGCTTCATCGGGCGGGCGATCCTGGCGGTGGCGCAGGACCAGGAGGCGCTGCGGCTGATGGGGGCGAACCCGGTGGCGATCAAACGCATCGCCTTCGCGCTGTCGATCGCCGCCGCCTCGATCGGCGGCGCGGTGCTGATCGTGATCCAGCCGGTGGAACCCTCGCTCGGGCGCGAATACATCGGCCGGGTGTTCGCGATCGCCGTGCTCGGCGGGCTCGGCAGTTTCGCCGGCACGGTGGTGGCGGCGCTGCTGCTCGGCATCATGGAAAGCCTGACCGCCACGTTCTACGGCCCGTCCTGGTCGCCGGCGGTCGCGTTCGGCTTCCTGCTGCTGGCGCTGGCGGTGAAGCCCTCCGGCATGTTCGGGCGCTGAGCGATGCGCGGGGGCCCGTTCCTGCTGGCCGCCGTCGCCGTTGCCGCGGCGGTGTTCCTCGCCGCACGCTGGACCGACAACGGCTACGTGTTCTTCGCCGGCTACGTGGTGCTGCAATACGTGGTGATGTCGACCGCATGGAACATCCTGGGCGGCTACACCGGCTACGTGAATTTCGGCACCGCCGGGTTCTTCGCGCTTGGCGCCTACGGCACGGTCGCGCTGGAGAAGCTGGCGCCGCTGCCGCTGCCGGTGACGATGCTGGCCGGCGGGGTCGTCTCCGGCGCGCTCGGCCTCGGCATGGGCTATCTGACCTTGCGCCTGCGCGGGGCGTTCTTTTCCATCGCCACCCTGGCGATGGCGGTGGTGGCGCAGACCTTCGTGGTGAACTGGTCCTTCGTCGGCGGCTCGGCCGGGGCGTTCAGCATCCGCCCGGTGACGACCGAATATTTCGGCATCGACTATATCCGCTACCTGTTCCTGCTGATGCTCGGCCTCGCGGTCGTTTCCGTGGTCGTGGCGCGGCTGATCGAGCGCTCCCGCCTCGGCGACGGGTTCGCCGCGATCCGCGACGACGAGCTGGCGGCGGAGGCCTCCGGCGTGCCCACGTTGCGGCTCAAGCTGTTCGCCACCACCCTGTCCGGCGCGCTGCTCGGCATGGCCGGGGCGCCGCTTCCCTATTACGTCACCTATCTTGATCCGCCTTCGGCGTTCAGCCTGGCCTATGCGGTGAACACGATCGCCATGCCGCTGATCGGCGGCACCGCGAGCTGGCCGGGGCCGGTGATCGGCGCGGTGCTGATCGCCACCCTGCAACAGCTTGTTACCGTCACGATCTCCTCGGCGCTCAATCTGCTGATCGTCGGGCTGGTCCTGGTCGGCTTCGTGATCGCGGCGCCGCGGGGAATCATCGGCTGGTTTCGGCTCGACCGGCGGGCGCGCCTGCGCCCGCGCAGGCTGGCGGCGGGACGGCGATGACCCCGGTGTTGCTGGACGTGAGCGGGCTGGCCAAGCGCTTCGGCGGCTTCATCGCGCTCGACGGGATCGACCTCGCGGTCGCGGCGGGCGAGCGGGTCGGGCTGATCGGCCCGAACGGGTCGGGCAAGAGCACCCTGGTCAACTGCCTCTCCGGCACGTTGCGCCACGAGGCCGGGCGGGTGCGGTTCGACGGGCGGGTGCTGAACGGCCTGGCGGCGCACCAGCGCACCCGGCTGGGTCTCGCCCGCAGCTTCCAGCTGCCGCGCCCGTTCCTCAGCCTGACGGTGGGGGAGAACCTGCGGATCCCGATCGAATACGTGGTCCATGCCCGCGGCCAGGGCCGCATCGACGTCGATGCCCGCTGCGCCGCGCTGCTGGAGATGGTCGGTCTCGCCGGCCGCGCCGACGAGCTCCCGGCCGGCCTGACCCAGGTGGAGATGCGCAAGATGGAACTGGCCCGCGCCATGGCCGCGGAGCCCAAGCTGCTGATCGCCGACGAGGCGATGGCCGGGCTGTCGCACCAGGAGGTGGACGACATCCTGGCCCTGTTGCTGCACCTGAACGACCAGGGCGTGACCATCATCATGATCGAGCACATCATGCGCGCGGTGATGCAGTTCAGCCAGCGCCTGGTGGTGCTGGTGGCCGGGCGCAAGATCGCCGACGGCGCGCCGGCCGAGGTGATCCGCACCCCCGAGGTGGAGCGCGCCTACCTTGGCGAGTAGTCTCACCATCGCGAACCTGAGCGCCGGCTACGGCGCCGTGCGGGTGCTGGAGGACGTGTCGGTGACCGTCGGCGCGGGCGAGACCGTCGCCCTGCTGGGCACCAACGGCAACGGCAAGAGCACCCTGATGAAATGCGTGATGGGCCTCGTCGCCCCCGCCGCCGGACGCATCTTCGCCGAGATCGACGGCGTGCACCACGAACTGACCGGGCTGCCGACCGAGGCGATCGTCGATCTCGGCATCGCTTTCGTCCCCGAGGGGCGGCGGCTGTTTCCCCGGCTGACCGTCACCGAGAACCTGATGCTGGGCGCCTTCCGTCACGCCGCGCGGGCGGGCATCGCGCGCAATCTCGATTTCTGCTTCGAGACGTTCCCGCGCCTCAAGGAGCGGCGCGGGCAGCTGGCCGGATCGATGAGCGGGGGCGAGCAGCAGATGCTGGCGCTCGGCCGGGCGCTGATGTCCACCCCGCGCATCCTGCTGATCGACGAGCCTTCGGTCGGGCTCGCCCCGGTGCTGGTGCGGCGGACGATCGACAAGATCAAGGAGCTGAAGGACGGCTACCAGCTGACCGTTCTGATGGCCGAGCAGAACTTCACCCAGGCGATCCGCATCGCCGACCGCGGCTACGTGATCGTGCACGGACGGATCGCGTTCGCGGGCGGCTCGGCCGAGGAGCTCAACAACAACGAGCTGATCCGGAAGTTCTACCTGGGCTTGTGACCGGCGCTGGCGAGCGCCGCGCGGGCCTGGGCGAGCGCCGTGCCCGCCTCGGTGGCGTCGATCCGGTGCCAGCGGCGCGGCGGGCGCCGGCCGCGGGCGCTGGCCCGCAGCACCGCGATCGTCGCGTCCGACGCGTCGCCCCGGCGCGCGGCGAGCCGGGCTTCCAGCGCCGGCAGCGGCGCTTCCAGCCACAGCCCGACGAACGGCGCCGTCCCCGCCGCCCGCGCCAGCGCGCGGCGGTGCTTCGGGTCGAGGAAGGTCGCATCCGCGATCACCGCCTGCCCGCACGCGGCCGCCTGCCGCGCGGCGCCGGCCAGGACGCGAAACACGCGCCGGCTCACGGCCTCGGCATAGGCCGCCTCCGGCAGCGCCACCTCCGGCGCCACGCCGTGCAGGCGCTTGCGGATCTCGTCGCTGCGCAGCACGAGCGCGCCCGGCGCGCGGCCGAGCCCGGGCGCCAGCGCGCGCGCCAGGGTCGATTTGCCGGTGCCCTGCAGGCCGCCGACGGCCACCACCACGGCCGGCTCCGGCCGCAGATAGCCCAGCGCGGCCTGCAGATACCCCGCCGCCGCCGGCCTGGCCCCGCGCGCCTCGACATGCGCGCGCACCATCGCCCGCTGCGACAGGAACGCGGGCAGTCCGGCGACCAGCCCCGCGTCGCCGGTGCGCGCCACGTAGCGGTTCATCACCCGGTTGGCCGCCGCCCGCCCGGCGCGCCGGTCGAGATCCATCAGCAGGAACGCCAGATCGTAGCCGAGATCGACGGTCGCCATCGCCTCGTCGAACTCCAGCGCGTCGAACGGCACCGGGCGTCCCTGCCACAGGCAGAGATTGCCGAGATGCAGATCGCCATGCGCCCGGCGCACGAACCCCGCCCGCGCCCGCGCGGCGAGCCAGGGACCGAGGCCGGTGAGCGTCGCCGCCATCGCCTGCTCCCATCCGTCCACGGCGCGCGCGTCCAGCCCGGCGGCGCGGGCGGCAATCGCGTTGCCGTCGGTGACCGCGCGCATGCGCGCCAGCGGGTCGGTGACCGACGCGGGCGGGCAGGCGGCGTGATAGGCGGCGACCGCATCGGCCGTTGCGTCCAGCAGCGCGGGCGAGAGCCGCCCCGCGGCGGCGATCTCGTCCAGGAAATCCCCGGGCGGCACGCGGGCCATGCGCAGCACCCAGTCGAGCACCGGCCGCCCGTCGCCGTGACCGAACGCGAGCCGCCCGTCCGGCGCGCGCACCACCGCCACGACGTCGCGATAGAGGCCCGGCGCGGCGGCGGCGTTCAGCGCCAGTTCGCGTTCGGCGAAGTGCCGCCGCGCCGCCGGTTCGGTGAAGTCGAGGAACGGCAGCCGCACCGCCTTCTTCAGCTTCCACGCGGTGTCGGGGCCGAGGAACACGAGCGAGATCGGCGTCTCCACCGGCGCCGCCCCGGCCATCTGCCGCAGCCAGGAAGCGACCTCGGCCTGGGCGGGCGGGATGGGGGTCGGTGCCGGCCGGGTCCGTGTCATGGCGCCGCGCCCGGCCCGGGATCAGGGGCCATGGGTCAGGGGCCCGGGGTCAGGGAAACAGCTTGCCGACGCTCCAGCCGTCGTCGCGGCGGGTGTAGACGCTGCGGTCGTGCAGCCGGTACGGCATGTCCTGCCAGAACTCGAAGCGCGCGGGGATCAGCCGGTAGCCGCCCCAGTGCGGCGGGCGGGGGATGGTCTCGTCCGGGAAGCGCACCTCCTGCTCGGCCAGGCGCCGTTCCAGCACGCTCCGTTCCGCCAGCGGGCGGGACTGGTCCGACGCCCAGGCGCCGAGTCGGGAAACCCGCGGGCGGGTGGCGAAATAGGCGTCCGATTCGGCGTCGGACGCGTCGATCACCGTGCCCTCGATGCGGATCTGCCGGCGCAGCGCCTTCCAGTGGAACAGCAGCGCGGCGCGCGGGTTGGCGGCGAGATCCTCCGCCTTGCGGCTTTCCTTGTTGGTGTAGAAGACGAACCCCCGCGGCGCCGTGCCCGGCGGATCGACCTCTTTCAGCAGCAGGATGCGCGCGCTCGGCGCGCCGTCCCTGGTGGCGGTGGCGACGGTCATGGCGTTCGGGTCGTTCGGCTCGGTGGTCTCCGCCTCTTCCATCCAGGTCGCGAACAGGTCGAAGGGATCGGGTGCGGCGGTGCGGTCGGCCATGGCGGTCTCTCCCGTGCGCGGCGCTGCCTCTTGCCCCGCTGCGCGGGGCTGTGCCACCAGGAGCACGGACAAGACAACCCCCCTGAAGGAACCGCAATGCCCGACCGCACCCAAGCCCACCGTCCCCCCGAGGGCACCCTGCTCGCGGGCCGGCGCGGCCTGATCATGGGGGTCGCGAACGAGCGTTCACTCGCCTGGGGGATCGCGGCGGCGGCGGCGGCGCAGGGGGCGGAACTCGCGTTCACCTTCCAGGGCGAGGCGCTGGAGCGGCGGGTGCGCCCGCTGGCCGCCTCGGTCGGATCGGACCTGGTGGTCCCGTGCGACGTGGCCGAGGAGGCGAGCATCGACACGGCCTTCGCCGCGGTCGCGGAGCGCTGGGACGGGCTCGATTTCCTGGTCCACGCCATCGGCTACGCCGACAAGGCGTATCTGCGCGGGCGCTACCTGGACACGCCGCGGGCGGCATTCCTGCAGGCGATGGACATCTCCTGCTACTCCTTCACCGCGGTCTGCCAGCGCGCGGTGCCGATGATGAAGCCCGGCGGCAGCCTGCTGACGTTGAGCTACATGGGCGCCGAGAAATGGGTGCCGCATTACAACGTGATGGGCGTGGCCAAGGCGGCGCTGGAGGGGTCGGTGCGCTACCTCGCCGCCGATCTCGGCACGTCGGGGATCCGGGTGAACGCGATCAGCGCCGGGCCGGTGAAGACGCTCGCCGCGTCGGGCATCGGCGACTTCCGCTATATTTTGCGCTGGAACCAGATCAATTCGCCGATGCGGCGCAACGTCAGCACCGACGAGGTGGGCGGCGCCGGGGTCTATTTCCTGTCCGATCTGTCCGCCGGCGTGACCGGCGAGGTGCACCACGTGGATTGCGGCTACCATATCATCGGCATGAAGCACCCCGACGCCCCCGACATCGCCATTGCCGAGGGCGGCTCCGAGGCCTGACGCGGAACCATGAGCCACAACAGCTTCGGCCATCTGTTCCGGATCACCACCTGGGGCGAGAGCCACGGGCCGGCGATCGGCTGCGTGATCGACGGCTGCCCGCCGCGGATCGCGCTGTCGGAGGCCGACATCCAGCCGTTCCTGGACCGCCGCCGCCCCGGCCAGTCGCGCTTCACCACCCAGCGGCAGGAACCCGACCAGGTGCGGATCCTGTCGGGCGTGTTCGACGGCATGACCACCGGCACGCCGATCGCGTTGCAGATCGAGAACGTCGACCAGCGCTCACGCGACTACGGCGAGATCGCGACGACCTTCCGCCCCGGTCATGCCGACCTGACCTATGAGCTGAAATACGGCATCCGCGACTATCGCGGCGGCGGACGGTCATCCGCGCGGGAGACGGCGATGCGGGTCGCGGCCGGGGCGGTGGCGCGGCGGGTGCTGGGCGCGGGGGTGCGGATCCGCGCCGCGCTGGTGCAGCTGGGGCCGCACCGGATCGAGCGCGCGCGCTGGGACTGGGACGCGGTCGATGCCAACCCGTTCTTCTGTCCCGATCCGGTGGCGGCGGCGGCGTGGGAACAGGTCCTGCTGGCGGTGCGCAAGGCCGGCTCCTCGCTCGGCGCGGTGATCGAGGTGGTGGCCGAGGGCGTGCCGCCCGGGCTCGGCGCGCCCGTTTACGGCAAGCTGGACGCCGATCTGGCGGCGGCGCTGATGTCGATCAACGCGGTGAAGGGGGTGGAGATCGGCGACGGGTTCGCCGCCGCCGACCTGCGCGGGGAAGACAACGCCGACGAACTGCGGATGAGGGACGGGGTCGTGGCGTTCGCCGCGAACCACGCGGGGGGGATCCTGGGCGGGATCTCGTCCGGCCAGCCGGTCGTGGCGCGGTTCGCGGTGAAGCCCACCAGCTCGATCCTGACGCCGCGGCTGACGGTGGACCGGGAGGGGCGGGAGACCGAGATCGCGACCAAGGGACGGCACGATCCCTGCGTGGGCATCCGTGCCGTGCCGGTGGGGGAAGCGATGGTGGCCTGCGTGCTGGCCGACCACCTGCTGCGCCATCGGGCGCAGAACCCGGATGCGCCGGAGGTGGCGCGGCTGCCGCGGAACTGACGGGCCGACCCCGCGGCCATCCTACCCCTGCGCCACCGCCGCCGACCACGGCGAAGCCGCGTCGCTGATCCCCCGCCGCATCCCGTCCGCGCCCAGCACCAGCGCGCTGGGACAGGCGAAGTTGATCGGCATCACCCCGTGCTCCACCACCTCGATCGGCCCGTCCGCCGCCAGCGCGGCGATCACGGCCGGATCCATCCGCCGGTCGACGCTGACCAGATCGGGGCCGGAGACGTCGATGCGCGGATGGTGCGCCGCCGCCTCCACGTCCATCCCGAACAGCGCCAGGAAGCTCAGCACCTGCACCACCGCGGCCATGATCCGCCGCCCGCCGGAGGCGCCGGCGGCGATCCACGGCCGGTCGCCGTCGCGCAGGATCACCGGCAGCATGTTGGTCAGCGGCCGCTTGCCCGGCGCGATCGAGTTCGGCTGATCCGGCCGCGGGTCGAACCACATCACCCCGTTGTTCATCAGCACGCCCGAGCCCGGCAGCACCACGCGGCTGCCCATCGAGGACAGCAGGGTGGTGGTGATCGCCACCACCGTCCCTTCGGCGTCGCACACGCTCAGATGCGTGGTGCAGGTCTCCGCGGCATGCGGATCGGTCTCGCCCAGGCCGGCCAGCCGTTCCGCATAGGCGGTCTTCATCGCGCGCGCCAACGCGGCGAACCAGGCGGGCGAGGGGGCGGCGCCGGTCGGGGCCTCGGCCATCTGTTCCAGCACCCGGGCCAAGGTGGGGGCCGCGGTCAGCCCGCCGGTGAGTTGCAGGGTCCGCCCGGCCCAGGGGACCTCGGTCGCGGCCAGCACGCGCGGGGCGCAGGCGCGCAGGTCCTCGCGGTCCAGCACGCCGCCCATCGCGGCGACGTCGGCGATGATCGCGGCGGCCACGTCGCCCTCGTAGAAATCGCGCAGGCCGGCCTGCGCCAGCCGCTCCAGCGTGTCCGGCAGGCGGCCGAGCCGGAAGAAGCCCGGCACGCCCTGATAGGGCGCGACCGGCGGCAGCCCGTCCGGCAGGTAGATGCGCGCGCTTTCGGGGTAGTGCCGCAGCACCGCGGCCGAGGCGCCGACCTTCAACGTGGTGTACCAATCCGCCGGCAGGCCGCGCCGGGCCAGCGCCAGGGCGGGGCTGATCACCTCGGCCAGCGGCAGCCGGCCCCAGCGTTCGTGCAGCAGGGCGTAGCCCGCGGTGGACGACGGGACGGCGAAGGACAGCGGGCCGTGGATGTTGGCGTCGCCCTCCACTTCCGGCCAGGCGAACAGATCGAGCTTCATCCGCCCGGTCAGGCGGAAATTCTGCGGATTGAGCCGGCGCGGCGCCACCGGGCCGAAATCCACCACCTCCGCGCGTGCCTGCCCGGCCCGGTGCACGAGCGCGAAGCCGATGCCGCCGAGGCCGGAATTCCAGGGCTCCACGGTCGCGAGCGCGAGCGCGGTCGCCACCGCCGCGTCGATCGCGTTGCCGCCGGCGTCGAGCACCGCGACCCCGGCCTCCGCGGCGCTGGACGCCTGGGAGATGACCATGCCGCGCCGGCCGTTGGCCGCGGGCTTGGCAAGACGCCAGTTCTGGGTGACGTGCGGGGCAGGCGTGTAGGACATGGCTGGCCTTTCGGATCGTGCGCCGGGACGGGCCGGATGGTCGGGCGTGGCCGCGGGGTTGGCAAGGGACGGGCAGGCGTACGGCCCGGGGCCATCGCTGCGCCGGGTCGCCACTGCGATGCTCCGCAACAACCCGATTGCTCCGCGCCCGCGCGGCGTGGCAGAACCCGCGGCCATGATCTCCCGCCGTTCGCTGTGCGCCCTGCTTCCTGTCGTGCTGGCCAGCCCCGCCGCCGCCGCAGGCGCCGGCCCGGGCGGGTTTGCCGCTTTTCTTGAGGGCGTCCGCGCCGAGGCGCGGCGGCGGGGAATCGCCCCCGCCGTGCTCGCTGCCGCCCTCGACGGGCTGCATCCGAACCAGGATGTGCTGGCGCGGGAACGCCACCAGCCCGAGTTCACCATGACCTGGGCGCGTTATCACGCGTTGCTGATCACGCCCGCACGCATCGCCGCCGGCCGGGTCGCCTATCGGGAGCATCGGGCGCTGTTCGGCGCGGTCGCGCGGCGCTACGGCGTCGAGCCCGGCGTGATCCTGGGCATCTGGGGCATCGAGTTCGAACTTCGGCACCACCACCGGTCAGTTCCGCGTGGTCGATTCGCTGGCCACCCTGGCCTGGGCCAGCGGCCGGCCCAGCTTCTTTCGCAAGGAATTGCTCGCCGCGCTGCGCATCCTCGACCACGGCGATGTCACCGTCCCGCACATGACCGGGTCCTATGCCGGGGCGATGGGCCAGCCGCAGTTCATGCCCAGCTCCTATTTGCACTACGCGGTCGATTTCACCGGCAACGGCCGGCGCGATATCTGGTCCAACGTGCCCGACGTGCTCGGCTCGATCGCCAACTATTTGGCGCGCAACGGCTGGCGGTCCGGGCTGGGCTGGGGGATGGCGGCGCGTGTGCCGGCGGCGCACGCGTCGCTGCTCGGCGGGCCGGCGCGTTCGCTCGCCGCTTGGCGGCGGCTGGGGGTGGAGCCTGAGAAAACCTCCCGCCGCCATGCGGCGGGCGAGCGGCTCTCCCTGGTCCGCCCGGCGGGCGCCGACGGGCCGGCCTTCCTCGTCACGCCCGACTTCGCCGCCATCCGGCGCTACAATCCATCGGATTTCTATGCGCTCGCGGTCGGGCTGCTGGGCGACAGGATCCTGGGGTGAGGCGCCTTCTTGCGCTGGTGCTCGGCCTGCTGCCGGCGGCCTGCGTCTCCCATTCGGTGGTGCCGCACCCGCGCTACGTCCTGGGCGCGCCCTACAGCGCAGACGGCGTGTGGCACTACCCGCGCCGGCAACTGGATGCGGTCGGCACCGGCCTCGCCGCGGTGGTTCCCGCCGGTCATCCGCCGCTGACCGCGGACGGCGAGGCGTTCGATCAGACGGCGCTGGCGGCCGCGAGCCCCGACCTGCAGTTGCCGGCGATCGCGCAACTGACGAACCTCGCCAACGGGCGGCAGGTCGAGGTGCGGATCAACGATCGCGGACCGGCCGATCCCGGGCGGGTGGTTGCGGTGACCCGGCGGGTGGCGGCGCTGCTCCGCTTCCCGCCGTCGGGGGTGGCCGAGGTGCGCGTGCGCGTGCTGCCGGGGCCGAGCCAGATGGCGGAGGCGGCCTTGCCCGGCGCGCCCCGGTTGGCGATGGCGGCGGCACCGGTGGCGGCAGTGGTGGCGAGCCCGCTCGGCCCGCCCGGCAGCGCGCCCGCCGGCCTCGCGCGGATCGCGCTTGCCACCTCAGCCCCGGTTCCCGACCGCACAGGCGGCCCGACCGCGCGCATCTTGCCCGCCCTGTCGGGCCAGGTCACGCAGACGGCGCCGCTGCGCGAGGCGCTGTGGATCCGGCTCGGCCGCTTCGGCGAATACCAGTACGCCGCCATTCTCGCCGCCCGGGTGGCCGGGTTGCACCCGGCGGTCCGGCGCGACATGACGGGCGGAGACGAACAGTTCGCCGTCCGTATCGGACCCTTCGCTGCCGGCGCGGCCGGGGTTGTGGCGGCGGATGCGATGCTGCGCCGGGCGATCCGGGCCGGGATTCGCGATGCCCGGATCGTGGTCGAACAGGAGTAGCCTGCGTCATGCTGACCCGCCGTCTTGCCGTGCTCGGCACGCTCTCCCTTGGTCCCGCGATGCTGGCCGGTGCGCGGCCGGCGATGTCCGCGCCGGCCGGCCGCGGCGCGGCGCGGCGCGTGCGCAAGACGCTCGCCGCTCCCGCCGCGCCGCCTCCCACCCCGGCGACGACGCCGATCGGACCCGTCGCCACCGACGCCAGATGGGCTTATATCGAGGATTACGATACCGGCACGGTGCTGCTGCACAAGCAGGCCAACGAGGAGATGGCGCCCTCCTCGATGACCAAGCTGATGACCCTCTATATCCTGTTCAGCCGGCTGAAGGAGGGGCGGCTCAAGCTCGAACTCCATGCTGCCGGTGAGCCGTACCGCCTGGCACTTCGGCGGATCGAAGATGTTCGTCGAGGTCGGCACGAATGTCTCGGTGGAGGATCTGATCAAGGGGATCATCGTCGATTCCGGCAACGACGCCTGCATCGTGGTGGCCGAGGCGATCGCCGGCTCGCAGGAGCAGTTCGCCGCGTTGATGAACCAGGAGGCGAAGCGGCTCGGGCTGACGAAGTCGCATTTCATGAACCCGATGGGCTGGCCGGATCCGGACCATTACATGTCCGTCCACGACATCGCCCGGGTGACCGCGGCGCTGATCCGCGATTTCCCTGAATATTACCATTTCTTTGGCGACAAGACCTTCACCTACAGCAAGATCACCCAGGAGAACCGCAACGGCCTGGTGGACCGGGGAACCGCCGACGGGCTCAAGACCGGCCACACCGATGCCGGCGGCTACGGTCTGGTGGCCAGCGCGGAGCGCAACGGCCATCGCGTCATCGTGGTGCTGAACGGCATGCCGAGCGGGCACGACCGCACCGAGCAGGGCGAACGGCTGCTCGACTGGGCCTTCGCCAATTTCGAGGACGTGACCCTGGTGGCGGCCGGGGCGCCGGTCGACCGCGCCCCGGTCTGGCTGGGCACCACCCGTAGCGTGCCGCTGGTGGTGGCGCGGGACCTGGTGGTGACCCTGCCGCATGGCTGGCGCGACCGGGTGAAGGTCGCGGTCGAGTACGACGCGCCGGTGCCCGCCCCGGTGGCGCTTGGGGCGACGCTCGGCCGCCTGACCGTGACCGGCATCGGGGACAGCGAACGCAGCGTGCCCCTGCTGGCCGGGGCGGCGGTGCCGCGGCTCGGCCTGCCGGGCCGGGCGCTCGCGGTGCTGCTGCACGATCTGATCGGACGCTGAGCGGCCGTGCCGGCGGGGCGGTTCATCACCCTGGAAGGCGGGGAGGGCGCCGGCAAGTCGACCCAGGCGCGGCTGCTCGCGCAGGCCCTGCGCGCGGACGGGCACGACGTGCTGGAAACCCGCGAGCCGGGCGGCGCCCCGGGGGCGGAGGCGCTGCGTGCGCTGCTGCTGCACGGGGCGGTGAATTTCGTTCCGGAAGCGGAGACCCTGCTGCACTTCGCCGCACGCGTCGAGCATCTCGCCCGCACCATCCGTCCGGCGCTGGCGGCCGGGCGATGGGTCGTGTGCGACCGCTTCGCCGATTCCACCATGGCCTATCAGGGCTACGGACACGGCGCGGACCGGACCAGGATCGCAACCTTGACGTCGATGCTGGACACCGTGCCGGACCTGACCCTGGTGCTGGATGTCTCGCCCGCGGTGGCGGCGCGGCGGCTGGCCGGGCGGGGCGGGGCGGCCGATCGCTACGAGGCGCTGGATCCGGCCTTCCACGCGCGGGTGCGGCAGGGCTTCCGCGCCATCGCCGCCGCCGCGCCCGGGCGCTGCGTGCTGATCGATGCGGACGGGGCGCCGGAGGCCGTGCACGCAGCGGTGATGGCGGCGGTGCGGGCAGGCGCCGGGTAGCGCTGTACCGGGATCCGGGCCGGTTGATCGCGGCGGATGGCCGGGCGCAGGTCTCGCGCACGTGCGTTGGAATGCCGGGACAAGATCCGGAGTGTCCGCCCGCGCCAGCATCGATACCTTCCCGTCGCGCCGGGGAGGGCGGGTTCGATGGCAGACAAGACCGCAACGACGCCAGTGATGGGAGCCCGGGAGTGGGGCATGCTGATGGCCCTCGCCGTGCTGTGGGGTGGGTCGTTCTTCTTCTTCAAGGTGTTGGTCGCCCGATTGCCGCCCTTCACCGTGGTGCTTGGGCGGGTGGGCCTGGCCGCCGTGATCCTGAACCTGTGGCTCTGGCTGCGCGGCGACGTCATGCCGGCCTCGCCGCGGCTCTGGGCCGGCTTCATCGGCATGGATATCCTCAACAACGTCATTCCGTTTTCGCTCATCGTGTTTGGCGAAACGCGGATTTCGAGCGGGCTCGCGTCGATTCTCAACGCCACGACGCCCATCTTCACCGTGCTGGTGGCGCACATGCTGACCGCCAACGAGAAGCTGACCTGGGGCAAGTCGGTTGGTGTGATGGTCGGTTTTGCCGGTGTCGCCGTGCTCGTCGGCCCGGGTGCCCTCGCGGGTATCGGCCGGGAGGGCATGATCGGCGAGGTTGCCTGCCTGGGGGCGGCGCTCAGTTACGCCTTCGCCGGCATCTATGGTCGACGGTTCAAGGGTATTTCGCCCATCAAGGTGGCGACGGGCCAGGTGACCGGCAGCACGCTGGCGCTGATCCCGGTGGTCGCGCTTGTCGATCGCCCCTGGACGCTGCCGGCGCCGGACGCGACGACCTGGGGGGCGTTGATCGGCATCGCGCTTCTGTGCACGGTCTTTGCCTATATCCTCTATTTTCGCATTCTTGCCGCTGCGGGGGCGACCAATCTGCTGCTGGTGACGTTGCTGATTCCGGTCAGTGCGATCGTGCTCGGCTCGCTTGTGCTGGGCGAGAAACTGCTGGTCCGGGAGTTCGCGGGAATGGCGTTGCTCGTGGTCGGCCTGGCCTTCATCGATGGGAGGGTCCTCGCGGCTTTCTTTCCGCGTCCGAAGCCGGTTCCGGTACTCTCCGAAAGGCCTGCTGGCGGTGAAATCTGGTGTCCTGCCCCTGAAATGCCTTCGCATTCCAGGGACCGGCAGGCCACTGAAAGCAAAGAGCTGGTATCCCGGAAATTCGGAACCGGATTTCCGAAACAGGATACTGGGACATCGTCGTCGGGACGACCAACCTTCGGGTTCGCTCACGACAAGCGTCCGGGTGGTGGATCGGCGTCGTGACGGGCGCTGTTGTCTCTCCGGCTCGACCGGTCAAACCCCTGTGCCGAGGTGCGAACCAGGCATCCCCGGCGCCGCCGCGCGCGCGAGCAGCACCGCCACCGCGCAGGAGGCGATGCGCGTGCGTTCCGAATCCGCCCGGCTGGTCAGGATGATCGGCACCCGCGCGCCCACCACCACCCCGGCGGCATCGGCGCGCGCCAGGAACGTAAGCTGTTTCGCCAGCATGTTGCCCGACTCCAGATCCGGCACCACCAGGATGTCGGCCCGGCCGGCGACCGGGGAGACGATGCCCTTCTCCGCCGCCGCCGCCGGGCTGATCGCGTTGTCGAAGGCGAGCGGACCGTCCAGCAGCCCGCCGGTGATCTGCCTGCGGTCGGCCATCTTGCACAGCGCCGCCGCGTCGATGGTGGAGGGGATGCGCGGATTGACCGTCTCCACCGCCGACAGGATCGCCACGCGCGGCGTGTCGATCCCCATCGCGCGGGCGAGGTCGATCGCGTTCTGCACGATGTCGCGCTTGGCGAGCAGATCGGGGGCGATGTTCACCGCGGCGTCGGTGATCAGCAGCGGACGCGGATAGGTGGGCACGTCCATCAGATAGACATGGCTGATCTGGCGCTCGGTGCGCAGCCCGGTCGCGTCCGCCAGCACCGCGTGCAGCAGTTCGTCGGTGTGCAGCGAGCCTTTCATCAGCAGGCGCGCCTCGCCGGCGCGCACCAGCGCCACGGCCTGCGCCGCGGCCGCGTGGCTGTGCGGGGCGGGAACCAGGCGGTAGGGGGCGATGTCGGCTTCCGCCTCGGCGGCGGCGCGCAGGATGCGGGTTTCGGGGCCGACCAGGATCGGCACGATCAGCCCGGCCTTCGCCGCCTCCACCGCCGCGCCCAGCGCGTGGGCGTCGCAGGGGTGGGCGACCGCGGTCGGGATCGGGGCTGCGCCGGAGGCGCGGGCGAGCAGGGCGTCGAACCAGGCGTGGCGGGGGTGTTCCGCCGGGTCTTCCCCGATCGGCTCGGCGTTGGGCGGGATGGAGGCCGCGCCGGCCGCCGGCGCGATCGGCCCCATGGCGTCAGTGCTCATGCACGTAGGTCCCCGGGGCGTCGGCCAGCGGCGGGAAGTCCTGGCTGCCCATGGGTGGCGGCGGGCCGGGCGGGCCGGAGCGGGCGGCCAGGAACTCCGCCCAGGCCGGCCACCAGGAGCCTTCCCGCGGCGGCGTTCCGGCCAGGAATTCCTCCGGCCCCAGGTAGCGCTCGCCGTGCTGGCGGCGGGACAGCCGGTAGTGCCGGTGCGGGTGCCCCGGCTCGCTCACCACGCCCGCGTTGTGTCCGCCCGAGGTCAACACGAAGCTCAGATCCCCGTCGTTCAGCAGGTGCAGCTTGTACACCGATCGCCAGGGCGCGATATGGTCCGTCTCCGTCCCCACCACGAAGAACGGCGCGCGGATATCGGCCAGCGAAACGGGCCGGCCCTCGATCGGGAAGTGCCCCTCGGCCAGGTCGTTGTCGAGGAACAGCCGATGCAGGTACTCGCGGTGCATCCGCGCCGGCATCCTGGTGCCGTCGGCGTTCCAGGTCATCAGGTCGTTCGGCAGGTCCCGTTCGCCCAGCAGGTAGCTGCGCACGGCGCGCGACCAGATCAGGTCGTTGGAGCGCAGCAACTGGAACGCGCCGGCCATCTGCCGGCTGTCCAGATAGCCCTGCGCGGTCATCAGGTCGTCGAGGAAGTCGAGCTGGTCCTCGGTGATGAACAACTGCAGCTCGCCCGCTTCGGTGAAGTCGGTCTGCGCGGCGAACAGGGTGATGCTGGCCAGCCGTTCGTCGGCCTCGCGCGCGAGGCCGGCGGCGGCGATCGAGAGCAAGGTTCCGCCCAGGCAATATCCCACCGCATGCGTCTTCGCCGCGCCGGTGATCGCGCCCACCGCGTCCAGCGCCGCCAGCACGCCCATCCTTCGGTAGTCGTCGAGCGAGCGCTCGCGCTGCGCTTCGGTCGGGTTGCGCCAGGAGATCGCGAACACGGTGTGGCCCTGGGCCACCAGCCAGCGGATCAGCGAGTTCTCCGGCGACAGGTCCAGGATGTAGTATTTCATGATCCAGGCCGGCACGATCAGCACCGGCTCGGGGCGCACCTGGGGCGTGCTGGGCGCGTACTGGATCAGCTCGATCAGCTCGTTGCGGAACACCACCTTGCCGGGCGTGGCGGCGATTTCGGTGCCGACCCGGAATGCGGTGTCGTCGGGCCGTCCGCGCAGCGCCTGTTGCAGGTCGCGCAGGAAATTGGCGGCGCCGGTCGCGAGGTTGCGCCCGCCGCTGGCCGCCGTGGCCTCGATCACCTCCGGGTTGAGCCAGGGGATGTTGGAGGGGGAGAAGATGTCGAGCCACTGCCGCGCGGTGAAGGCGACGATGCGGTCGTTGGCCCGCGTGGTGCCTTCCGGCGCGGTGGCGGCCTCGCGCCACCATTCCTCGGTGAGCAGGAACGCCTGATGCATCAGGTGGAACGGCGGGTTCTGCCAGCCCGGGGCGGCGAACCGGCGATCGCCGGGCAAGGGGGCGATGACGGTGGCGCCGGTCTCCACCACCTCCGCCAGCCGCCGTCCCTGGTGCAGCGCGGCGCGGGCGAGGCCGAGGCGGCGGAACGGGGCGTTGGCCAGATGGGTGGCCCAGTCGAGCCAGGCGAGCCCGAGCGCGGTCGGCGACAGGCCGAGCGTGGCCCGGCCTTCGGCGGCGTGCACCAGGTTGTCGAGCACGGCGAGCTGCGACAGCGCCGCCGACCCGTCGGCCGACGCGTCGGCCGGGGTGGAACCGACCCGGGGAGAGGGGGGAGGGGGTGCGTGCGTTCATGACGTGAGTCCTGCCGGCTTCCGGGCGCGGCGCATTGAGCGAGATCAACAGGGGCGGCCGAGGGGACGGGACGCTCCGGCGGCCATCCTCTTTTATATTGCACCGCAGCAGAAACTGCCGTATCCGAGGGCATTCGAACGGACCCGGTGAGATCCCGGGTGGCTTTTCCGGCCGCCAATCCGCCGGACCACGCGATTTAAAGGACAGGCCGGCCGCCGCATCGATCGATGGCGGACGCGCGCGCCCTCCTGCGGACCACGCACATCATGAATTTTCTTGCTTCCCTGCTTCGCGGATGGCGATCGAACGTCCGCGCCGATGCGCTGTCGGGCGTCGTCGTCGCGCTTGCGCTCATCCCCGAAGCGATCGGCTTTTCGGTTGTCGCCGGCGTCGCCCCCGAGGTCGGGCTCTACGCCTCGGTGGTGATCTCCTGCGTCATCGCCTTCACCGGCGGGCGGGTGGCGATGATCTCGGCCGCGACCGCCTCGACCGCCGTGCTGATGACGGGGATCGTGCACGATCACGGCGTGCAGTACCTGTTCGCCGCGACCATCCTGATGGGCGTGTTCCAGATCGTCGCCGGCGTCCTGAAGCTCGGCCGGCTGATGCGGTTCGTCTCCCGCTCGGTGCTGACGGGGTTCGTCAATTCGCTGGCGATCCTGATCCTTCTGGCCCAGCTGCCGCAGATGGTTCACGTGCCGCCGGTCACCTACGGGCTGATCGCGCTCGGGCTTGCCATCATCTACCTGTTCCCGCGGGTGACGCGGGCGTTTCCCTCGCCGCTGGTCGCGATCGCGGCGGTCACAATCGTGTCGGTGTCGTTTCATCTTGACGTGCGCACGGTGGCCGATCTCGGCGCGCTGCCCTCGACCTTGCCGCACTTCGGCCTGCCGCAGGTGCCCTTCACGATGGCGACCTTGCGGATCCTGGCGCCGGTGGCGCTGACCATGGCCGCGGTCGGGCTGCTCGAATCGCTGCTGACGGCGCAGATCGTCGACGACATGACCGATACGCCGAGCAACAAGAACCGCGAATGCATGGGGCAGGGGATCGCGAACACGGCCGCGGCGCTGTTCGGCGGGATGGGCGGCTGCGCGATGATCGGGCAGACCGTCATCAACGTGTCCTCGGGCGGGCGGGGGCGGCTGTCCACCCTGGTCGGCGGCGCCTTCCTGCTCGCGCTCCTGGTGGCCCTGCAGGGGGTCCTTGCCGTGGTGCCGGTCGCCGCGCTTACCGCGGTGATGATCATGGTGTCGATCAACACCTTCTCCTGGAGCTCGATCCGGCAGCTGCGCACCAATCCGCCGGCGTCGTCGGTGGTGATGCTGGCGACGGTGGTGACCGTCGTCGCGACCACCGATCTGGCGCTGGGCGTGCTGGTCGGGGTGCTGCTGTCGGGCCTGTTCTTCGCCGGCAAGGTCTCGCGCCTCAGCCACATCAGCTCGACCTTGTCGGCGGACGGGCGGGAGCGGGTCTATGTTGTGACGGGCCAGGTGTTCTTCGCTTCGGCGGACACGTTCGCGGACGCGATCGACGGGCTGGAGACGGTGGAGCGGATCGTGATCGACGTGAGCGCCGCCCATTTCTGGGACATCTCGGCGATCGGCGCGCTCGATCGCGTGGTGCTGAAGGCGCGGCGCAGCGGGCGCGCGGTGGAGGTGATCGGACTGAATGCGGCCAGCGCGACGATGGTCGAGCGGTTTGCCGTGCACGACAAGACGGACGCGGTGCCGGCCCTGGCGACGCATTGAGCGGGGGATTGCGCCGTGGGTTCCTGCGCGGCGACGTCGTCGCCGGCCGCGTCGGTCCCACCCTTTCGATCGCGGCGGCGGGATCGACCGACGGTCGCCGTGCGGTCGGCGAGGGGCTTGTGCGGCTTCCGGCGTGCCGGCCCATCGAAGCCGGGAAGCACGGCAGGAGTGGTCTCGATGATGGCCTGGCGCGTTCCGGACCCTGCGGCGGGGCTTTGCTGAGCGGTTGGGTTTCTGAATGATCTGGCATGCGTGCGGTCCTGCGTGCTGCCGGCCTGCGGGTTGTGAGCTGTCCCGATGACCATCCGCTGGCGCACGCCGACATTCCTGGACCTGGATGGGTGGTGGGTGCCGGGCGGGCGGGTGCCGGGGTTATGCCAGCAGCCGGGCCGGATGGCCGGTTCCGACCCAAAGCGAACCTGCGCCGCCATCAGCCATAGGTCCGGTGTTGGCCGGAAGCCGAATGGCAGCTTCGGGGCCGCGGCACGGACAAGGAACGCCGGGTAATCACCAACTCTTCGGGGACATTTCTGGCGGCCTCCGGGCTCCCGTCATCGCCCGTCGTGCCCCCGCCACGCCCGCACCGCTCAGCGAGCCGAAGCGATCGCTCAACCGGTCCGCTACGCCATCGCCTACATGTTCGCGGACGCGATCGATCGCTGCGTGACGGCTTCCCATGCCAGCGCGGCTTGCGCTCGCTCCCGCCTTGCGGCAACAGCCGGCTGATGTCTCAGCTCTTCTCTCCGTTGCTGCGTGCGCTGGACCAGTTGGGCGAAACCGCGTTTCTCGGAGTGCTGCTGCGTTCGGTTATCTGGTCGGCCATTTGCTTCATCGTACTGTTCACAGCGATCTTGTGGGGCCTGCAACCCCTGTTGCACTTGCACGGCCTGCTCGCCTGGGCCGCCGATCTACTCGGCACGGTGGGCGCGTCGCTGCTTGCCTTCTGGCTGTTCCTGCCGGTGGCGGCGGTCATCGCCACTTTCTACATCGACCGCATCGCCCGTGCGGTGGAACGCCGGTATTATCCGGCGCTGCCTCCGGCACGCGGAGCGCCCATGGGCGCACAGATTGCTGATGGAATCAGTCTCGGCTTGCGCGTCCTCTTGCTCAACCTCGTCGGCCTGATCCTCGCGCTGATCCCGGGCATAGGCCTTGTGCTTGGCTGGATGATCGCCGCTTACGCTGTCGGTCGCGGCCTTTTCATGGTCGTTGCCATGCGACGCATGCCGCGCCCAGCCGCGATGGCGCTGTACCGCGGGTCACGCGGCGCGGTGCTGGCCCAAGGCGGCATCATCGCGCTGGCCGCCTATATCCCGCTGCTGAACCTGCTGATTCCGGTGATCGGTACCGCGGTGATGGTGCATGTGCTGGACCGCGCGCTGTCCACGGCGAGAGAGGCAGATTAGTTGGGGGGACAACGGGACTGTTATCCGCCCCTCTCGCCCGGCTTCGCAGCGCCGATGCACCGTCCGCTCTTGAGTGGCCGCCCGCGATGCCCCGATGACCAACATGGGCGCTGAGCGGACCTAAACGGAATGCGTCGTCAATATCCGCTCCCCACCCGCAACAGCCATCCGACGACGCCGCCCACTCCAGGCCGCCCAACCACCCGCCCCGCACCCCTCCCGCGCCGGGCTATTCCGCCGCCAGCCGCGCCGGCTCCACCATCCCCACCGCCGCCCCCAGATCGACCGACAGCAGCCGCGACACCCCGCGCTCCTGCATCGTCACCCCATACAGCCGGTCCATCCGCGCCATGGTCAGCGGGTGATGCGTCACCACCAGGAAGCGGGTCGCCGTTTCCCGCACCATGTCTTCCAAAAGCGCGCAGAACCGCTCCACATTCGCATCGTCCAGCGGCGCATCGACCTCGTCCAGCACGCAGACCGGCGCAGGATTGCAGCGGAACACCGCGAAGATCAGGGACAGCGCGGTCAGCGCCTGTTCGCCGCCCGACAGCAGCGACAGGACGGCGAGCTTCTTGCCCGGCGGCTGGGCGAAGATCTCCAGCCCCGCCGCCAGCGGGTCGTCCGATCCCACCAGCGCCAGATGCGCCCGCCCGCCGCCGAACATGCGCGGCAAACAGCGCCTGGAAATGGCGGTCGACCTCGGTGAACACGGCGGTCAGACGCTCGCGGCCCTCGCGGTTCAGATGGCCGATCGAGCCGCGCAGCTTGGCGATCGCGCTGCCGATCTCGTCGCGCTCGCGCTCGATCGCGGCGATCCGCTGCTCGATCTCCGCCGCCTCGATCTCGGCGCGGAGGTTCACGGGGCCCATCTCGTCGCGTTCCTTCACCAGCCGCTCGTGCCGGCGGCGGGCCTTGTCCTCGGCGTCGGGGCCGGGTGCTTCGGGAACGTCGGGCAGGGCAGGGGTGGCGCCGAGGCGGTCCAGGATGCGCTCGGCCACCGTGCCCCAGGCGTGGTCGGCGGCCTCGGCGGCCGCTTCGGCGCGGACCACCTGCTCGCGCGCGGTGGCAAGCGCGGCCTCGGCGGCACGGGCCTCGCGCTCGGCGGCGGCGGTCTCGCGCTCGGCGTCGGTCAGCGCCGCCGCGGCACGCCTGTGCGCGGTCTCGGCTTCGGCCAGCGCGTCCTGCCCGGCGGCGCGCGCCGCGGCGGCCTGGGCCGGGGCGGCGTCCAAGGTCGGCGCGCTCCGCCGCCGCGTCCTGTTGACGTGCCGCGAGGTCGGTCACCCGGCCGGCGGCATCGGCGGCGCGGTCGCGCCAGTCGGCCTGCTCGGCGCCGATCGTGCGCAGCCTGGCGGTGCGGGCGGCGTCCTCGCGCGCCAGCGCTTCGCGGGCGCTGCGGGTTTCCGCCTCCCGCGTCCGCGCCGCGGCGAGGGCGGCGCGCGCGGTGCCGACCGCGGCGCGCAGGGCGGCGATGTCGGGCAGGGCGGCCAGGGCGGCTTCGGCGCGGGCCAGCGCCGCGTCCGCCTCGGTCTGTTCGGGGGCGAGCGCTTCCAGCCGCTGTTCCACCGCCGCCAGCCGCGCGCTCGCGCCGGCGGCCTGGGTGCGCAACTGGGCGCCGGCGGCGCGGGCGCGCTCGGCCGCCTGTTCGGCCTCGCGCCGGAGCGCGCGGGCCCTTCCCTCGGCGCCGACGGCCTCGCGCTCGGCGGCCTCGGCCTGGGTGCGCGCGGCGGCACAGGCGGCGGCTTCGGTCTCCGCCCGGGCCAGCTCGGCGCGCAGGCCGGTCAGGCGGTTGCGCTGCGCAAGCCGCACCGCCGCCGCGGTGGGCGCACCGGCGCGGATCGTGTAGCCGTCCCAGCGCCACACCGCGCCGGCACGCGAGACCAGCACCTGCCCCGGCGCCAGCCCCGCCTGCGCCGCGTCCCCGGCGGCGTCGGTCTCCACCAGCCCGATCTGCGACAGCGCCCGGGCCAGGGCCGGCGGTCCGCCGACCAGTCCGGCCAGCAAGGTGGCCTCCGCGGGCAGGGGCGGCGGGTCGGCCAGCGGCGGCAGGTCGCGCCAGTGCCGCGCGGCGGCGCGGTCGGCGGCGGAGCTGAGCTCCTCGCCCAGGGCCGCGCCGAGCGCCGCTTCCAGCCCGGCCGGCACGGTCAGCGCATCGACCATCGGCGGCCAGCGTTCGCCGTCCTTCACCCCCAGCACCTCGGCCAGCGCGCTTGCCTCGGCCGCCAGCCGGGCGCGGGCGGAGTGGGCGGTGGCGTGGCGGGCGCGCGTCTCGGCCAGCGCCGCCTGGGCGGTGGTGCGGGCGGTCTCGGCCGCTTCCAGCGCGCTGCGGGCTTCGGCGAGCGCGGTCCCCGTGGCGGCCTCGGCGGCGGTGGCGGCCTCGATGCGCGCCGGATCGACCGCCTGGGCGCGGGCGCGGACCAGCTCCTGGGTCACCTCGGCGTGCTGGGCGGCGGCGCGGCGGGCGCGCTGCGCGGCGGCGTCGCGGCTCTGGGTCGCGGCCTGGGCGCGGGCGGATTGTTCGGCGGCGGCTTCGGTGGCGCGGTTGGCCGCGGCCTCGGCGTCGCGCGCGGCCTCGGCGGCGTCGGCGGCGGCGGCCTCGGCGGCGGCCATGCGATCGGGGTGGGCGGATGCGGCTTCGGCCAGCGCCGCCTGCTCCGCCGCCAGCCGGGACGCGGCGGCGGCGGCGTCGCGGCTGACCTGTTCGGCGTGGGCGAGGTCGCGGGCGATCTGCACCAGGCGGCGTTCGGCCTCGGCCAGCGCGGCGCGGGCGCGGGCCTCCTCGGCGGCGTGCTGCTCCTGGGTGAGGCGCAGGCGTTCCAGCGCGGTCCGGGCCGTGGCCTCGGTGCCGCGCAGGCCGGGCAGGGTCGCGGCGAGCGTCTCGGCCTGGCCGGCGCGGGCATGGGCCGCGTCCGCGGCGGTCCCGGCACGCGCCTGTGCCGCCGCGAGCGCCGCCGCCGCGGCCGCGCGGGCGGCCACCGCCACGGCGCGCTGGATCGCCAGCAGCTCCGCCTCGGCTGCGCGGATCGCGCCCGAGAGGTTGCGGTAGCGGCTGGCCTGCCGCGCCTGGCGCTTGAGCGCGGCGAGCTGGGTTTCCACCTGGCCGCGCAGGTCCTCGGCGCGGGAAAGGTTGGCCTCGGCGGCTTTCAGCTTCAGCTCGGCCTCGTGGCGGCGCGCGTGCAGCCCGGTGATGCCGGCCGCTTCCTCCAGCACCGCGCGGCGGTCCTCGGGCCGGGCCGCGACCAGCGCGCCGACCCGCCCCTGGCTCACCATCGCCGAGGCGCGGGCGCCGGAGGCGAGGTCGGCGAACAGGGTCTGCACGTCGCGGGCGCGCATCTCCTTGCCGTTCACCCGGTAGGCGCTGCCGCCGCCGCGCTCGAGCTTGCGGGTGATCTCGAGTTCGGCCTGCTCATGCAGCGGCGGCGGGGCGAGGCCGCTCGCCTGTTCGAGGGTGAGGACCACTTCGGCGATGTTGCGCGACGGCCGGCCGGCGGTGCCGGCGAAGATCACGTCGTCCATCTCGCCGCCGCGCAGGGTGCGGGCGTTCGATTCGCCCATCGCCCAGCGCAGCGCCTCGACCACGTTCGACTTGCCGCAGCCGTTCGGGCCGACCACGCCGGTCAGCCCGGGGCGGATTTCCACCGTGGCGGGTTCGGCGAAGCTCTTGAACCCGCTGATGCGAAGACGCGCAAAGCTGACCGGCAAGCGTGGGTCCTTTTCAGGTCAGGCCGGGCAGCTGCTTCACGAACGATTCGTAGGACATCTCTCCGGCCACCATGCGCCCGTTAATCACGAAGCTCGGAGTCGCGTCGATCTTCCATTTCTTCTCGGCCATCGTCTGCTGGGCCAGGATCCAGTCGCGCAGGGCGGTATCGGCCACCGCGGCATCGAAGGTCGGGCGGTCCATGCCGGCGAGCGCGGCCATCTGCCACAGCGCCTTGGTGTAATCGACGCCGGTGCCAAAGGCCCAGCGGTCCTGGTCGGCGAACAGCGCCAGGATGAAGGCGGCGTAGCGGTCGGGCGGCAGGGCGCGGGCCACCTGGGCGGCCAGCAGCGCCACCTTGTCGAGCGGGAAATCGCGGAACACCCAGCGCACTTTGCCGGTGTCGATCAATTCCTTGCGAAGCTTGGGGAAGGTGGTCTGCGAGAAATCCGCGCAATGGGTGCAGGTGAGGGAGAACCACTCCTCCACCACCGCCTTGGCGGCGGGGCTGCCGAGGCTGCGCGTGCCTTGCCAGGCGGCGGTCTGCGCGGCGGTGGCCGCGGCGCGCGCCGGGCGGGCCAGGACGGCCGGCGCGGCGAGGCCGGCGGCGAGCAGCGGCAGCAGGGTCCGGCGGCGGAGCGAGCCAGGGGCGGTGGGTGAGACGGTGTGCGACATGGGCGACCTTGGTGCTGGAGAATGGGGGTTGCTGGAGAACGGGGCATCGTCAGGGCGAGCGCGGCGGGTTCCCTGGGGGCGGAGTCCTAGGCGTGGGCGCCCCCCGGCGTCGAGCCGGCTCCGCCGGTCCGTCACGTGCCCCGTTTCTCCCTCCCCCCTTGCGGGGGAGGGCCGGGGTGGGGGGTGCGAACGGCACAAGCTTCGGGGGGTTCGCACCCCCCACCCCGGCCCTCCCCCGCAACGGGGGGAGGGAGACGCGGGGCGCGTGCTCTGCGCGGACGGCCACGACCGTCCGCTCAGCCGCGGGGAGGGCGGGGAAGCGTGGCCCGGCCCAGTGCGGCCAGCGCGGCGCGCAATGGTCCGTCCGGCAGTCCGGCCACCTTGGCCTCCACCAGCGCCAGCGCCGCCGGATCGGGGGGGCGCGGTGGCGCCGGCGCCTGGGGCGGCGCCGGGGCGTCCTGCACGAAGCGCAGCCGCTGCACCGTGGCGGCGCCGAGATGGGTGTTGATGCGTGCCAGCAGCTCGGTGCTCAGATGCTGCAGTTCCAGCGCCACGGGTCCGGCGCAGGCCACGGTGAGGGAGCCGGCGGCGAGCCGGCGCGGCACGGTGACGGCGGCGAGCGCCGGGCCGACGATCGCCGGCCAGTCGGCCAGCACCTGCGCGGTGGCCGGGGCGCGGCGGCGGAACGCGGCGCGGGTGAGCCCGGGCACCAGCGCGCCGATCGCGCGCGGGCCATAGACGTGACGTGGCCCGGTCGTCATACCCGATCGCGTGTCCGACTCCGCCATAGCCTCTCTCGCTGCCTCCGCCCCGGCCGAGGCGCTGCTTGCCTGGTACGACCGCCATCGCCGCCGCCTGCCCTGGCGCGCGCTGCCGGGGGAGACCGCGGATCCCTACCGCGTCTGGTTGTCGGAGGCGATGCTGCAACAGACCACGGTCACCGCGGTCCTACCCTATTATGAACGTTTCGTCAGTCGCTTCCCCGACCTGGAAACCCTGGCCGCGGCGCCGCTGCAGGAGGTGCTGACCGCCTGGGCCGGGCTTGGCTACTACGCCCGTGCCCGCAACCTGCACGCCTGCGCCCGCGCAGTGGCGGCGATGGGCGGGTTTCCGCGGACGGTGGACGGGCTGCGCGCCCTGCCGGGGATCGGCCCCTACACCGCGACCGCGATCGCCGCCATCGCCTTCGGGGTTCCCGGGGTGCCGGTGGACGGCAATGTGGAGCGGGTGACGCGCGCGGGTGGCGGCGATCGCCGCACCGCTGCCGGGCGCGCGCGGCGCGATCCGGGCGGCGGCCGAGGCGCTGGGCAGCGATCCCGCCGCACGCGCCCGGCCGTCGGACTTCGCCCAGGCGCTGTTCGACCTCGGCGCCTCGATCTGCACCCCGGCGGCGCCGGCCTGCGCGCTGTGCCCGTGGCGGGACGGCTGCGCGGCGCGCCGGCAGGGGATCGCCGCCGAACTGCCGCGCAAGGCGCCGAAGCCGGCCCGCCCGGCGCGGTTCGGGGCGCATTTCTGGCTGACCGACGCCGCGGGCCAGGTGCTGCTGCGCCAGCGCCCTCCGGCCGGGCTGCTGGGCGGGATGACCGAACTGCCCGGCACCGACTGGCGCGGCACGCCCTGGCCGATGGACGAGGCGCTGGGGCTGGCGCCGATGCCGGCCCCGTGGCGGCCGGCGGGCCAGGTGCGGCACGGGTTCACGCATTTCACCCTGACGATCGATCTGTATGCCGCCGCGGTGTCGGTGATCGTTGCGCCCGGGGCGCTGCGGCCGGTGGCGGGGCTGGCGGATGAGGCGTTGCCCTCGGTGATGCGCAAATGCGTGGCGCGGATGGGGAGCGACGGGGCGGGTTAACCGGATGCTGATGGTTCGGACCGCAGAAGGGGGCCATGCCCGACACGCCGCTTGAACGGGGCTTCGGCGGCCCCTACGATCCGTCCGTGGAACCGCGCTTGGCGCGGGTGGAGACGGATATGCGCGATCTGCGGCAGGACATGAAGGAGCTGCTGGCGATGGTGGGGCAGATCCAGGCCACCTTGCCGCATCTGGCGACGAAGGCGCAGGTGGCCGGGCTGCGTGCGGAGCTGCGGGACGAACTCGCCGGGAAACCGAGCAAGCTGTATATGTGGGGCGTGCTCGGGGTGCTGGTCGCGGCGATCATGGCGTCGTACGGGGCGGGCCTGGCGGCACTGACCCTGCTGCGCTGAGCCGGCGGGCCGCCAGGGGAGCCGCGGCGGCGATCAGTCCGCCGCCACCCCATACTCCGCCGGATCCGACACCAGCCCATCCCGCACGTCCCGCGCCAGCGCCGCCGGATCGCGCTCCGCCGGATCGCCATAGCCGGCGCCGCCCGGCAGCTCCAGGATCAGGCGGTCGCCGTCCGGAATGACCTGATACCCTTTGGTGCGCAGCCGCGCGCCCGATTTCAGCCGCACCGCGCCCGGCGCACCGTCGGCCCCGCCGGCGCGGCCCTTGGGCGCATGCGCCACCCGGTCGAAGATCGCGTTCACCGCGAAGGCCAGATCCCCCTTGGTGGCGATCTCCATCACCTGGCCCATCCCGCCGCGGGTCCGCCCGGCGCCACCGGAATCCGGGCGCAGCTCCTTGCGCCAGAAGATCACCGGGGCGACGTTCTCGGTCGCCTCCACCGGCATCGTGCGCACGCCGGAAGGAAATGCGGTCGCGTCCAGCCCGTCGCGCCCGGGCCGCGCCCCGGTGCCGCCGGAGTTGAAGGTGGTGACCTCGAACTCCCCGATCACCGGGCGGTTCGGCCTGGCCTGGCCGGAGACCGAAGCGCCGCCGCGCAACGGCGGGTTCCACAGCGCCGAGGCGCCCTCCGCCGTCACCCGATCGGGCACCGCCTGGAACAGGCAGCCCATCATCAGGTCGGGCAGCAGATGGCCGATCACATGGCGCACCGAAACCGGGTAGGGGCGCGGGGCGTTCAGGATGCAGCCTTCGGGGATCTCCATCCGGAACGGCGCCAGCGAGGCCCAGTTGTTCGGCACCTCCGGCGCCACCACGCATTTGATGCCGAAGCTGGCATAGGCGCGGCAATAGGCGGGCGGGACGTTGATGCCGCGGTTCGACAGGCCCGAGGTGCCGGCGAAATCGACCGCGATGCCGTCCGCCTCCACGCGCAGCGCGGCGGCGAGGCGGATCGGTTCCTCGTAGCCGTCGGACCAGATCTCGCTCTGCCAGGTGCCGCGCGGCAGGCGGGCGATCTCGGCCAGGGTCGCGGCGCGGGAGGCCTGGAAGATGAACTCGGCGAGCGGGTCGAGCTCGTCCATCGCGAACTCGTCCATCATCTCGACCAGCCGCTTGGCGCCGGCGTCGTTGCAGGCGCAGAGCGAGTAGATGTCGCCCTCGAGCTCGACCGGCAGGCGGGAGCCGGCGCGGATGAAGTCGAAGAAGGTCTCGTTCGGGCGGCCCGTGTCGAAGCATTTGACGATCGGGATGTACATGCCTTCCTCGAACACCGAGCGGCCTTCGGGGCCCATGCCCAGGCCGCCGACGTCGATCACATGCGCGGTGTTGGCGAACAGGCCGACGATCCGGCCGCCGCGGAAGGCGGGGGTGACCACCGTGAGGTCGTGCAGGTGGCCGGTGCCGAGCCAGGGATCGTTGGTGATGTAGTGATCGCCCGGGCGCATGGTTTCGGCGGGGAACTTGCGCAGGAAGTGGCCCACGCTTTCGGCCATGGAGTTCACATGGCCGGGCGTGCCGGTGACCGCCTGGGCCATCATCCGCCCGTGCAGGTCGAAGATGCCGGCCGAGAGGTCGCCCGCTTCGCGCACGGTGGTGGAGAAGGCGGTGCGGATCATGGTCTGGGCTTGTTCTTCGACCACGGCGATCAGCCGGTTCCACATGATCTGGCGCTGGATCTGGGCGAGGGGGCCGGCTTCGTGGGACATCTGGGGCTCCTGTTGGGGCGGGTATTGGAGCGCGGTTGGGCGGGGAATGCCAGGGGGAGGCGGCGCGGGAGGCGGCGCGGGAGGCGACGCGCACGCCGCCGTTCGTCAGGCAGCGCCGGTCAGCAGGTAGTCCTGCCACTGCCGCCGCAGCGCCAGCTTGTTCAGCTTGCCGGTCGCGGTATGCGGCAGATCGTCCACCACCACCACCGCATCGGGCAGCGACCATTTGGCGATCTTGCCGTCGTAGAACGCGAGCAGGTCGGCGGTGTCGACCGTGCGGCCGGGCCGCGGCACCACCAGCAGCAGCGGTCGCTCCTGCCATTTCTCATGCCGCGCGTTGATCACCGCCGCCTCGGCGATGTCGGGGTGCGAGACGGCGATGTTTTCCAGCGCGATGGAGCTGATCCATTCGCCGCCCGACTTGATCACGTCCTTGGAGCGGTCCACCAGTGTCACGAACCCGTCCGGATCGATGGTCGCCACGTCGCCGGTGGCGAACCAGCCCTCGGCGTCGGCCGCGCCTTCGGTGCCGCGGTGCAGGTATTCGCGGCAGATCCAGGGGCCGCGCACCAGCAGGTCGCCGAACGCCGCGCCGTCCCAGGGCAGCTCCTGCCCGGCGGGATCGACGATCCTGACCTCGGTGCCGAACACCGGGCGGCCCTGCTTGAGCTGCAGGCGAACCAGCGCCTCGCCGGTGAGGTCGGCGGTGGCGGGCAGCGGCGCATAGGCGGTGACCAGCGGGCTGGTCTCGGTCATGCCCCAGGCCTGCTGCACCGTCACGCCCTGCGGCGCGAAGCCGTCGATCATGGCGCGCGGCACGGCGGAGCCGCCGCAGAACACCTTGCGCAGATGCGGCAAGGTGCCGCCGGTTTCCTTCAGATGGGCCAGCACGGCGAGCCACACCGTGGGCACGGCGCCGCTGATGGTGACACGCTCGTGATTGAGCAGGCGCACCAGGCTGGCGGGGTCGAGATACCGGCCGGGCAGGATCAGCGCGGCGCCCACCATCGGCGCCAGGTAGGGCAGCCCCCAGGCGGCGGCGTGGAACATCGGCGGGCCGGCCATCACCCGGTCGGTGGCGCTGAACGCCAGGCCGTCGACCATGTTGCCGGCCAGCGCGTGCAGCACGGTGGACCGGTGGCTGTACAGGACGCCCTTCGGCCGCCCCGTCGTGCCGGACGTATAGCATAGCGCGCTGGCGGTGTTCTCGTCGAAGCCTGGCCAGACGTAGCTTTCGTCCGCCTGCTGCATCAAGGTCTCGTAGCAGAGCAGGGCGACGCCGGGCGGCAGCGCGACCTCGGGCATCTCCTCCGGCGCGGTCAGCATCACCACCGCGCGCAGCGAGGGAAGCTGCGGCACGATCGTCTCCAGCAGTCCGACGAAGCTGGCATCGGCGAACAGCGCGATGTCGCCGGCGTGGCCGGCGATGTAGGCCACGTCGTCGGGATGCAGGCGCGGGTTGATGGTGTGGCAGACCGCGCCGGAGCCGGCGATGGCGTAGAACAGCTCCAGGTGACGGTACGTGTTCCAGGCCAGCGTGCCGACCCGCTCGCCCGGCTGCACATCGAGCGTCTGCAGCACGCGGGCGAGGCGACGGGCGCGGCGCTCGACGCCGGCGTAGTCGGTGCGGTGCACAACGCCTTCGGCCATGACCGAGACCACTTCGGCGGCGCCGTGCAGGCGGGCGGCGTGGCGCAGGATGGAGGAGATCAGCAGAGGTTGCGATTGCATCAAGCCGAGCATCGGGAACTCTTTCGGGTTTCTTGCGGCCGGCGGAGGCAGGAGGATGCTGGGCGGGTGCGCGGCGTGTCAAGCGGTTCCGGAGCGGGATCGGTCCTCGCCGGTGATGGCGCGGATGGGCTCGTTGCACGATCCACCGGGCGGCGCGTGGCGCCGGGACGGGCCGCGGACCTGAGCCCCGGTGCGGTGTGTCGGGTGAGCCCGGAACGCCGGACCGAACAGGACCGTGCGGCCTGCGCGGCGCAGATGCGGGCGCTTCCCGACGCGCGGCAGCATGACACGCCCGGCCGGGCATATGGTTGCCTCCTGCAACGATCGCGGTACGGCCGGGCAGTACATCACAGGGGGAAGGAACGCGGTCATCTGGGCCAGGCTGTCCTGTCACCGCTTCGCCGCCAACCCCGTGCGGAACATCGCGGGCAAATTCGGAGGCGAGGGAGCCGGCGGAGAAGATCAACACGTATCGAACCGACACGTATCGAAATCATTAGCGCGCGCCGCAACCAGGATCAACGGGCGGCTGGCGTGACGTCTCTCCGATCCCGGCGATGCGCAGGTGCTGAACCGTCAGAACGGGCCCAGCTCATCGCATCATCCCTTCCCACATGTCACGCCTGTGCCCCGTCGCCTGCCGGCCCGAGCGGGGGGAGCAACCCGAGTTCCATGGCCTTGATCTGGATCGCGAGATACTTGGAATTGATACGGCATTGCGCCAACCCACCGGCGATGAACCAAAGCCCTTCCTGGGGCGTGCGCTTGAACATATTGCTCAGCTCGCCATCCGGACCGATGCCCCAGACCGGCCCGATACGCGTGACCATTTCCTCACCGAGCGCGCGTCGGACCAACTCCATCTGGGGAAAGTATCCGGTCGCGAGCACGAGAACATCGGCGGGAACGACGGACCCGTCCTTCAGGAGCGCGCCTTTGGCCGTGAAGCAGTCGATGTGGTCGTACTGGAGCAGGCCGATCTCGCCCTTGATCATCAAGGCGGAGCTGCCGGCGTCCAGATTGTAGCCGCCGCCGCGCCGGAAGTACTTCATCTGGTGGCCGGACCCGTCCTCGCCCATGTCGTGCTTGAAGCCGATCTTCTTGAGTCCCTCAACCAGGCTCTTGTCGAGCTCCAGCATCTTCTGCGCGACCATCTTGTAGGCTTCGACGATCAGGGTCGGCGTCGCCGAGGAGACGATCAGATCGCAGTCCTCCAGCGGCGGACCTTCATCCCAGATCGCCTCGTTCAATCTGGCGCTCGGGTTGATCGAGACGACGGTCGTCGCTCCCCGTTGAATAAGTGTCGTGTTCACACCGTTGCTGTGCAGGTCGAGCGCGATGTCATTGGCGCTGCTGCCGGTCCCGAGAACCAGCGCATTCCTGCCCTTCCACGCCGCTCCGTTCGAGAAGCCCTCGGAGTGGATCACGTCACCTTTGAACGTGTCGAGACCGGGCAGGTCCGGGATGAAGGGATAGCTGCTGACGCCATTGGCGAAGACCAGATGGCGCGGGTGCATGATCCGCTCGCTGCCGTCGGATCGCTTCAGCCGGGCGGTCCACCGCTTTTCCGTCTCGTTCCATGCTCCGCCGACGAACTCGGTGTCCGTCCAGCAATTGATCTCCATGGCGTCGGCGTAGAACTCGAACCAATTCGCGAGCATGTCCTTCGGAATGTAGGCCGGGAACGTCGGTGGGAACTCCAGATACGGCAAGTGATTGATATGTGTCGAGTTGTGGAGCGCCAGGGAGTGATAGCGCCTGCGCCAGCTGTCACCGATGCGCGGCCACTTCTCGACAACGAGCGTGTCGACGTCCAGCTGATTGAGACGGGCGGCGATCGAGAGGCCGGCCTGTGCGCCACCGACGACGATGACCGTCGGTTCACGATCATCATAGGCCCGGGCCCTTCGGCGCATGTCGGCCCAGTTCTCACCCCCGAAATTGCGCGAGTAGGCGGAGCCGGTCGGCCGCCTGGCACCGATTTTCTCTTCATGCCCGCGCAACTCTTCGAGCGTCGTCGAGATGAGCCACGCCTTCAGCGCGCCGGCGTCGTCGGCAGAATCGGGCGAGAGCCGGATGATGCCGGCGCCGCGGCCGTCGACCGTCTCGAACTCGAAGATGGCCTCGATGCACTCGCGGCCGACGCGACGCACCTTGCGCGGCGGCTTGCGGCCCGGGGGCAAGTGGAAACCGCGGGCCCGCGTGCGTTCCTGCTCGGCGGCAAACCGGGCCGCCACTGCTTCGCGACCTTCGACCGGCGTCAGATGCCAAGTGAAGGCAAGGACGTCGTGCCAATGGCTGTCCTGATGAAACAGGGACCCGATCCGTGCCGCATCGCGCGATGCGAGGGCCTGTTCAAAGTGCGAAAGCCACCGCGCAGCGTGCTGGCGCAACTCCTCCGCAAGGTGCATCTCGTGCAGCGATTGGTCGAAGTCGTTCATCCTGGTCTCCACTCGTGGCGTGGCTTCAACAGCGCACTCTATCCCACCTCCGGCGTCGTTCAACTCTGGCACTCGCCGTCGCAGTCCCACTCGCCCCCAGTGTCCCGGAAATTCCGTAGTGAATTTCCGGGATACTAGTCCTTTGTTTTCAGTGGCCTGCCGGTCCCTGAA
>CAWHKR010000018.1:0-22891 GCA_963829875.1 uncultured Pseudomonadota bacterium
CCCGCCGCCGCGGTCTACTGGCGCCGCGCGCCAGAACTCGAGGGGGAGGGGACCCGCCATGACTCTCAAGGACAAACTGCGTCAGCAGGGCCGCGCCTTCGGCCCGATGATCTTCGAGTTCTTCACCCCCGGCATGCCCGCCATCGTCGCCGCCACCGGCGCGGATTTCGCGCTGTTCGACATGGAACACACCGGCCTCGGCTTCGAGACCTTCCGCCACCTGGCCGCCGGCTGCCGCGGCCTCGGCGTCGCGCCGCTGGTGCGCGTCCCCGCCACCGACTACCACTTCATCGCCCGCGCGCTGGACGTGGGCGCCCACGGCGTGATGCTGCCGATGGTGGAAACCCGCGCCCAGGCCGAGCACATCGTCGCCGCCGCGCACTACCCCCCGCACGGCCGCCGCGGCGCCGCCTTCGCCATCGCGCACGACGATTTCCGCCCCGGCGCACCGGCCGAGAAGATGCAGGCGGCCCGCGCGCGCACCCTCATCATCGCGCAGATCGAGAACGCGACCGGCCTCGGGAATGTCGAGGCGATCGCCGCCACCCCGGGGATCGACGTGATCTGGCTCGGTCATTTCGACCTCACCAACTTCCTCGGTATCCCGGGCCGCTTCGACCATCCGGAGTATCTGGCCGCCGTCCGCCGCGTGGTCGCCGCCGCGCGCGCCAACGACAAGCCCGCCGGCTTCATGGCGGCCGACATGCACTGGGCCCGCGCCTACTGGGATCACGGCTTCCGCATGCTCGCCTACGGCCTCGACCATCTCCTGTTCCAGTCCGCCTTGCAGGCCGGCATGACCGCGCTGCGCGACCTGAAGTAGCGTCTCGGACGCGATGCGGGCGAGGGGGGACGTCGCTGTCGCGCTCACCCCGCCTCCACAAGGCACAGCAGGCACCCCGGCTTCGCCGTGTGGATGTTCACGAACGCCGTGCGCGGATCGGCCAGCGCGCGCGCCAGCGGCGCGTCGATCCCGTCGCCGTCGCCGGCGTGGCCGAGGTCGTACAGGCACTGATCCTCCGCGTCATAGGCGCGGACCGAAACAAGCCGGGTGCGCACGATCCCGGGCACCGTATCGGCCGCGGTGAACGGCACGCAGGGCGCGGCGTGCATGAACACCGGGCTCGGCGTCCAGTAGATGCCGCGCGGGCGGGGCAGGTGGTACGACCCGAGCAGCACCGCCTCGCCCGCCACCGCGTCGCGCAGGCACACCCGGCAAGGGGAGGGATGGTCCGCCGCCATCCGCCGCAGCCGGTTGCCGCCGTCGTCCGATTCCGGTGGCGCGGAAGCGCGCGGCGACGGCGGGGTCGATGGGGACGCAGCGAAACTGGGTCATGGCGGGGTGCTCCGGGTGATGCCGCGACCAGGCTCGCACCCGCCGTCCGCGCGCCGCCATCCGCCCCGTGCGCCGGCTCGCTACGCCACCCGCAGCCCGAGATGCGCCGCCATCGGCGCGAAATCCCGGTCCGCGTGCAGCAGCGCATAGCCGCGGTCCAGGCAGAACGTGCCGATGATCAGGTCGATCGTCTTGCGCACCGTGATTCCCCGCCCGCGCAGCTGCCGGTGGTGCGCCGCGGCACGGATCGCCCGCGCCTCGCCCAGCATCGGCTCGATCGGGAACTGGCGCAGGTTCTGTTCGATCCGCGCGGCATGCGCCTCATCGCGCGCGCCCTGCAGCACTTCCAGCAGGATCAGGTCGCCCACCACGATCTGGTCCGGCGGGGCGATGTCCCGCAGCCGGCGGACCTGCGCCGTCTCCTGGCCCCGCAGCAGCGCGATCCAGACCGAGCTGTCGACGACGACGATCACGCCCGGTCGGGGGCGCGTCCCTCCCGCATCCGGTCCAGATCGCCCTCCCACCCCAGCCCGGCGAGGTCGGCGATCGCCTGCTGCTGGCGGTGCTGGCGGACCAGGCGGCGCAAGGCTTCCTCCACGATCGCCTTCTTGGTCGGCAGCCCGGTGGCGTCCATGGCGGCGTCGATCAACGCGTCGTCGATCTCGATGTTGGTGCGCATGGTCCGCCTCTATGTGTATAATAGAGAGAAAATATACACATAGCCCGTCCCGCGTTCAAGCCCGCCTACCGCTCCACCGTCCGCCGCTCGATCGCGAGCAGGCTTTCCAGCCGGATCGTCGCATGCATCCGGTCCTGCTCGCCGCGCGGGTCCTCGCCCACCAGCGGGTCGGGCCGGCCGGCGTGCAGCGCCACGTAGGAGTCGCGCAGCGCCCGGTGCATCGCCAGCAGCGGCGTCACCGGATCGACGAACAGCCGGAAGCCCATGGCGAACAGCTCCGCCACCGGAATCGCGTCATCCCCGGCGCCGGGCAGGAACATGTACATCAGCGGTCCCGGCAGGCGCTCGGCGATCGTCCGGTGCTCCTCCGGCCGGCGCGCGGTGATGAACAGCAGGTCGGCGCCGGCGCGCTTCATCGCCTCGCCGCGGCGCAGCGCCTCGTCCATCGAGATGTCGCGCACCGCGTTGGTCCGCGCGATGATCAGGAAATCCTCCGACCGCCGCGCCGCCACCGCCTCGGCCACTTTCGCCGTCATCAGATCGGCATCGATCAGATGCTCGACGCCCACATGGTGGTGCGCCCGCTTGGGCAGGATCTGGTCCTCGATCTCGATCGCGGCGAAGCCGGCTTCCTCCGCCAGCGGAATGGTGCGGCGCAGGTGCATCGGATCGCCCCAGCCGCAGGCGCCGTCCAGGATCAACGGCAGGTCGCAGGCCGCGCGGATATCCAGCCCCGCGTGCACCATTTCGGTCAGCGACAGATTGGCCTCGGTGAAGCAGCTCAGGTAGCCCATCGATCCGCCGCCGAGATAGAGCGCGGGAAACCCGGTGGCGGCGGCGAGCCGGGCCATCAGCGGGTTGAGCACCAGCGGCGCATGCACCGGCGCCCCGCCCGCGATCAGGCGTTTCAATCCACGCGCGTTGCTCGCCATGATCCCCGCCCTATGCCAGCCGTGCGGCGACCTGCCGCATGTACTCCGCCCGCGGCAGGAACCCCGGATCGGCCCGGCAGGCGGCCTCGGTCGCTTCCAGGATCGCCGCGTCCGGCTGGTCGAGGTCGAGCGCCTCGCCATGCGGCTGCGGGATGTGGAACGGGGTGTCGAGATAGGCTTCCAGCGTGTTGCCCTCGGGATCGGAGAAATAGATCGACCACGCGTTGCCGTGGCTCACCTGCCGCAGCGCGGTGGCCCCGCGCGCCAGCGCGCGATCACGCACCGCCCGCAGCTCGGCCAGCGAGCCGACGGTGAACGAGATCTGGTTGATCGGGTTGTAGCCCGCGGTCTCCGGCCGGCCGGAGATCAGCACCACCTGGTGATGGCAGGCGGGATCGGCGGTCAGGAACGCCATCTCGGTCCCCGGCGCCCGGCCGGGGCCGCGATCGGCGACGACCAGGCCCAGCACCTCGGTGTAGAACCCGATCATCCGCTCGAACTCATGCACGTAGAGGCCCATGTGAGTGAGCCGGGCGCGGATCGTCGCCATCATTGTTCCTCCCGCTGCGTCGCGTCGGGCAAAGACTGGCCCGCCGCGGTCCGGCCGGCAAGCGCGCCCGCCACCCGGCGCGGCGGAGGCTACCGCAGCGGGATCGACATCCCGAACGACAGCGCCGGCGGGGCGACGGCCACCGGCGGCGGTGCGTAATACGCCGGCGGCGGAGGCGGAGGCGGCGCATAATACCCGGGAGGCGGCGGATAATAGGCCGGCTGCGGGGCGTAATAGACCGGCGGCGGGGCGGCATACGCCCGCCGATGCCGCGGCGGCTGATACACCGGCGGCGGCGGATAATAGGCCGGGGGCGGGGCGTAAGCCGGCACCGACAGGCCGAAGCTGAACAACGGGCCCGCCCACCACCGGCCGTGCCCCTGGTCGTCGCGGTCGGCTCTCGCGGTGCCGGTCAGGCCGAGCCCCACGCCGGCGAGCACGGCCAGGAAGATCACGGGTTTCACGCGCATGCAACTCACTCCGGACAGGCGTTGCGATCACTCGACAGAACAGATTGGTCCGCAGTGTGTCGGTTGTCGGGCAGGCGCGTTTCGTCGTGTAACGTTGTGTGCCAACAGGCGGAGTCTCCCGGCTTCGTGATGGTCCGCGGAAGCGCACCCGCTTCGACAGCGGCCGCGGCTCACGCCTTGCGGAACGGCGCGGTCTGCCGCAGCGCCTTCCAGGCTTTCGGCACCCGCCGCAGCGCCCGCCGCTCCGCCCGCGCCGCCCAGTCCGACAGCGCCGCCGCGGGATCCGCGCCGGCACCGCGCGGCCCGGCCAGGCGCCCGGCCAGCGCCGTCGCCACCGCCGCGTCGTTCAGCCGCCCGAGCCGGTCGGCCAGCTTGCGGCAGGCGCGCAGCGCGGCCGACGGCCGCCGCGGCGGCTCCAGGCGGGTCACGCTGTCGGTCGCGTCGCGCAGCCGCCGCACCGCCTTGCGCAGCGCGTGCAGCGCCGCGGGTCCGGCGTGCTCCAGCCCCCGGCCGCGCCGGCGGACCCGGCGCGCCAGCCGGCGCTCCAGCCGCGGCGCCACCTCGGCCAGCGGCCGGGCCAGCGGGGAGGGGGCCGCGGCGGCCGGACCGAGCGCCGCCGTCCAGGCGAGCAGCGCCGCGGTCGCTTCCGCCACCGCCGGTCCGCCCAGTCGCCGGCGCAGGAGGGTGTAGGCGGCCCGGCGCCGGCTCTCCCCGGCGCGGCGCAGCGCGGCGATGGCGGCGGGCGGCACGCCGTCGGCCGCCGCGCGCGGCAGGGTCTCATTGAGGAACACGTCCCAGTCGCGGGCGGCGCTCAGGGTCCGGCCGATGCGGCGCAGCCCCCGGTCCTGGCCGGCGACGGAGAGGGGCAGCAGCGGCCGGAACAGCCGCAGCACCGCGCGCAGGCGGCGCACGGTGGTGCGCATCCGGTGCACCGCCTCGGCCTGCCCGGCGAGTGCCGGGGCAAGGTCGGTACGCAGCGCGATCACCCCCTCGGCAAGCAGCCGGTCGAGCGCGGCGGCAGCGGAGAGAGGGGGGAGCCGGTCGCCCCGGCGCGGCACAGCCGAAGGGGAAGGCCGCCCGGGCGAAGCCGGTTCCGCGCCCGGGGACGGATCGGGCGGCGCCTCGCGGTCATCGTCCGGCTGCCCCGGCGGGCGGCGGGCGGAGGCCGGCGCCGCCACCGGCCCGGGCTGGCCGGTCAGAGGTTGCCGGCGAGCCAGTCCTTCAGTCGCCCCTTGGGCAGCGCCCCCACCTGGGTGGCCGCCGGCTTGCCGTCCTTGAACAGGATCAGGGTCGGGATCCCGCGCACGCCGTAGGTGTTCGGGGACACCGGGTTGTCGTCGATGTTCACCTTGGCGACGGTGAGCTTGCCGGCGAATTCGTCGGCCAGTTCCTCGAGCGCGGGTGCGATGATCTTGCACGGCCCGCACCACTCGGCCCAGAAATCGACCAGCACGGGGCCGGGCGCGCCCAGCACATCGGTGGCGAAACTGGTGTCGGTGACCGGCTTGGTGTTCGCGCTCATCGCGGACCTCGTTGTTGCAGACAGGGCAAGGGGATCAACGAAAGGTGGGGCGGCGCCGGGGCGGGATCAAGCCGCGCCGGCGGGCCGGCCCTTCGCCGCCCGCCCTGCCGCGGTTGCGCCCATGACCTGGCCCGCCCCGGGGTGGATCAGGCGGTGGCCGTCTGGCCGGCCGGGGCCTGCGCCCGGCGCGCCTGCCACAGCGCCACGAAATCGATCGGCTGCAGCAGCACCGGCGGGAAGCCGCCGTCGCGGGTCACGTCGGACAGGATGTTGCGCGCGAAGGGGAACAGGATGCGCGGGCACTCGACCAGCAGCACCGGCTCCATCGCGTTGTCCGGCAGCCCGTTCAGGGTGAACACGCCGGCGTAGGTGAGCTCGGCCACGAAGATCGTCGGCCCGGCCGCGGCCGCCTGGCCGTTGCCGCTGCCTGCCGCGGTGGGCTCGTGCGCCTCGGCGCGGATCACCAGGGTCACCTCGAACAGGTTCTGCCCCTCTTCGATCCGCCGCGCCTGCACGTCGAGGTTGATGTTGACCTGCGGCTGGGCGCGCATCTGGGTGAAGACCTGCGGTGCGCCCGGCACTTCGAACGAGAGGTCCTTCACATACTGGATGTTCACCACCAGCGGCGGCGGCTGCTGCCCGGCGGCTTGCGGGCCGGGAATGGACTCGGACATGGGGGACTCTCCGTTCGCGATTGGGGCGGGCCCTAGCACGATCCGCCGGGCAAGCCCAGGGGTGGAAAACCCGGTGTGCGGCTGCCGCCCCGCGGGGCGCCCCCGCGCTTGACACCGCCCGCGACCTGCGGGCTGGATCGGGCCACCCGCCCCCCGCACCGAAGGCACGCCAAGCACGATGCCAGGCAAGCACCTCCCCAGTTTCGCCGCCGCCGTGGCCGATATTCCGGACGGCGCGACCATCGCCTTCGCCGGCTTCGCCATGCCCGGCACCCCGTTCAACCTGATCGCCGCGCTGGCCGAGCAGGGCGCGCGCAACCTCACCCTGGTCGCCAACACGACCGGCGGCGCGCAGCAGCCGCGCATGCCCGACATCGGCATGCTGGTCGAGCGCGGCCAGGTGCGCAAAGTCATCTGCGCCTTCACCGCCGCCACCCGCGCCTCGGAAGTGCTGCCGTTCACGAAATACTACGAAGCCGGGGAGGTGGAGGCCGAACTGGTCCCGCAGGGCACGCTGGCCGAACGCCTGCGCGCCGCCGGCGCCGGCATCCCCGCCTTCTACACGCCCACCGCCGTCGGCACCGAACTGGCCGAAGGCCGCGAAACCCGGATGATCGGCGGCCGCGAATACCTGCTGGAATACGCCCTGCCGGTCGATTACGCCTTCCTGCGCGCCCGCCGCGCCGACGCCTTCGGGAATCTCCAGTTCCACCGCTCGCAGCGCAATTTCAACCCGGTGATGGCGATGGCCGCGCGGATCGCGATCGCCGAGGTCGAGGAGACGATCCTGCCCGAGGGCGCGATCGACCCCGACGCCGTTCACACCCCCGGCATCTTCGTCCAGCGCCTGGTGGAGATCCCGCCGCCCCCCGTCGGCCTCTGGCCGCAGAAGCGCCAGGAGCGCGCGCGCCCATGAGCGAGACCGCAAGCCAGACCCCCTTGGGGTTCACCCGCCAGCAGATGGCCGACCGCATCGCCGCCGAATTCCAGGACGGCTGGATCGTCAACCTCGGCGTCGGCATGCCCACGCTGTGTTCCAATACCGACATCGGCGACCGGCGGATCATCTACCACTCGGAGAACGGGGTGATCGGCTACGGCCCGATCGCGCCGGCCGGGGAGGAGGATCTGAACCTGGTGAACGCCGGCGGCCAGAACGTCACCCTGCGCCCGGGCGCGGCGGTGGTGCACCACGCCGACAGCTTCGCCATCATCCGCGGCGGGCGGATCGACGTGACCGTGCTCGGTGCCTACGAGGTCGCGGCCGGCGGCGATTTCGCCAACTGGCGGATCGGCCGCGGCAAGGGCGGCGGCATCGGCGGCGCGATGGATCTGGCCGCCTGCGCCAAGCGGGTGTTCCTGATCATGGAGCACACGACCCGCAGCGGCGCCCCGCGTCTGGTCTCGGCCTGCGCGCTGCCGGTGACGGCCCGCGGCGTGGTGAAGCTGGTGGCGACCAACCTCGGGCTGTTCGAACCCATCGGCGAGGCCTTCCGCGTGCGCGAACTGGCACCGGGCGTGACGATCGAGGAAGTCAGGGCCAGGACCGGCGCGCCGGTGCAGGGCTAGCCCGCCGGCCCCCGCGCATCACACCGCCGCCGGATCCTCGGCCGCCGCGGTCGTCGCGCCCGTCCCCAGCGCCCGCTGCATGTACACCGCGTCCAGCCAGCGCCCGAACTTCAGCCCTGCCGCCCGCAACGTGCCGACGTGGTGGAATCCCAGGCTGGCGTGCAGGCCGATCGACCCCGCGTTTTCGGTATCGCCGATCACCGCGATCATCTGCCGGAACCCGGCTGCCTCGGACACGTCCAGCAACTGCGCCACCAGCGCCTTGCCGACCCCCTGGCCGCGCTGGTCTTCGCGCACGTAGATGCTGTCTTCCAGGGTGAAGCGGTAGGCGCTGCGGTCGCGAAACTGGGTGGCGTAGGCGTAGCCCAGCACCCCCGAGGCATCGGCCGAGACCAGAAACGGCCAGCCGCGCCCGCGCATCTTCGCGAAGCGGGCCGCCATCTCCTCGACCGAGGGCGGCACTTCCTCGAACGTGCCGGTGCCGGTCAGCACGTGATGGGCGTAGATCGACTGGATCTCCGGCACGTCGGCATCAGTGGCAGGGCGGATCGGCATGGCTTCTCCTGTCGCGGGACGCGCGGTCCGTGCCACGCGCCGAAAGCTTCGAGGCCCGGTGAGCAAGACCAGGGGGGCGCCGCCCCGGCCCCCCGCCGCCCCCCCTAACCCCTTGTTCCTGCCTGTGGGGGGGGGGGCGGCGGGGGGGGGGGGGGGTGAAGGGCGCGCATCCGCGCGCCCTGTCACCCGCCCACCGGCCCCGGCCCGGCTGGCACGCCCCCCACCGGCACGGAACCCCCCGAGGGGTCCAGGGGACGACTGTCCCCTGGCGGGGGTCCAGGGGGCAGCGCCCCCTGGCCTTGCTTTCCAGGCGACGGGACTTTCGCCGCCCGGCGTCAGGCCGGCAACCCCAGCACGGCGGCGGCCTCGACGGCAAACGCGAGCAGCGCGCGGTCGTGGCCTGGGGCCGCCACCAGCGACAGCCCGACCGGCGCGCCGTCCACACGTCCGGCCGGCAGGGTCACTTCCGGCAGGCCGCACAGCCCGGCGATCGCGGTCACCCCGAGCGTTGCCTGGCGCACCGCGTCCTGTTCCGCCGCGCCGGCTGTCAGCCGCGGGGCGGGGCAGGGGCTGGTCGGGTAGACCAGGATCGCGCCGCCGGCGAGCAGCGGGCGCACCCGGGCCTGGAGGTCGCGCCGGAACGCGCGCCCGCGCGCCGCCTCGGCCGGATCGACGGCGCGGGCGGCGGCGAAGCGTTCGCCGATCCCGGGGCCGAAGCGCGGCTGCACCGTGCTGACCCAGTCGCCCAGGGTGGCCCAGGCTTCCTCGGCCTGCACCGCGCGGACATGCTCGCACAGGCGGTCGATCCCTTCGGGCACCAGGCGCATGCCGAGCGCAGGCCCGCGCAGCGCTTCCAGCCGCTCCAGCGTCGGGCGCAGCGCCTGGGCCACCGCCGGCTGGGCGTTCATCCAGGCTTCCTCGACCCGCAGCAGCGGCCCGCCGAGCGCGGGCGGCGCGCCGGGCAGCAGCACCTCGCCCACCCGGGCGAGCAGCGCCGCGCCGCGGGCGAACCAGCCCGCCGTGTCCAGGCTCGGCGCCAGCCCCCGCGCGCCGGCGAGGCTGACCGCGCCGAAGCTCGGGCGGATGCCGAACAGGCCGCAGTAGCTGGCGGGGATGCGCACCGAGCCGCCGGTGTCCGAGCCCAGCGCGAAATCCACCAGCCCGCCCGCCACGGCCGCGGCCGAGCCGCAGCTTGATCCGCCGGGGAAGCGATCGGGTGCGGCGGGATTGAGCGGCGTGCCCTGCCAGACGTTTTCCCCGGTCAGGCCGAATGCCAGTTCCATCGTTCTGGTCTTGCCGGCCAGCGCCGCGCCGGCCTGCAGCAGCGCGGTGACCACCGGGGCGGTGGCGACGGCGGGGGGGTGGGTGCGTGCCCAGTCCGGGTGGCCGTAACCGGTGACCGTGCCGGCGACGTCGAACAGGTCCTTCACCGCGAACCGCAGGCCGGACAGCCGCCCGGACCCGAGCGGGGCCGCGGTGATCCGCGGGCCCGGAATGAAGGCGCCGATGCCGTCGTTGCTGTCCTGGGTCATGCGGAGCCGATCGGGTGGGACGGAAGGGAACGCCGCCGGCCGCGACTGCCGCCGGGCCGGACTGAAGTTTGCCCCGTTGAGGTTTGCCCTGTCAGGCCGGCGCCCGGCATAGTAAACTGCATTCACGATAACGGGAACCGGCATGGCCGGCGCTGCCGGTTGGATTCGTCCGCCGGCCCGGGCCGGGGCGTTGGCTGGCGTGAAGGGACAGACGCGTGGATATCAACGACGCACTAGCTTCGGATCCCGAACGCCGCCGCAAGCTCAGCACCGGTCCGCTGGCCGATCTCCCGGCGGAGGATGGCGGGCCCCGCGGCCGCGCCGCCGCGGACGAAGCATTGAACCCGCGCATCCGCGCCGTCATCATGGCCGGGCGGTTCTACGGGATCGAGCTCGATCCGGCCGAGTTCCGCAACGTCGAAAGCGCCGCGGCGCCGACCGCGGCCTCGTTGTCGGCCTGGGCGCAGAACGCGGGCATGTGGTCGCGCGCGGTGCGGCTCAAGTTCCGTCATCTGCTCAAGCTGAACAACGCCGGTCCCGTCGTCCTTCTGTTCTCCGACGGCAGCGCCGGCCTGCTGACCGGCGCCAATGCCGAGCACAAGGCGGTCTTCCTGCGCGACCCGATGGCGCCCGAAGGCGAGCCGCCGGTGCCGGTGGATGAGCTGCGGCTGTCCGAACTCTGGTCCGGCGAAGCCGTGCTGCTGCGCTCCAGCCGCGGTCAGCAGGAGGCCGAGGCGCCGTTCTCGCTGCGCTGGCTGGCCGGTCTCGTGATGCGCGAACGCGATTCGCTGCGCGACATCGGCATCGCCTCGCTGACCCTGAGCTTCCTGACGATCTTCCCGCCGTTCCTGGTGATGATCGTCGCCGACAAGGTGCTGACCTACCACAGCTACTCGACCCTCACCCTGATGTCGGTGCTGATGGCGATCTTCGTCGCCTACGAGACGTTCCTGGGCCACGCGCGCCGGCTGATCGTGCTCACCATCGGCGTGCGCATCGATTCCCGGCTCAACCTGCATGTGTTCAACCGCCTGGTGCGGCTCTCGCTCGACTATTTCGAGCGTCATCCGGCCGGGGAAACGATGTACCGGGTCACCCAGATCCACCGGGTGCGGGAATTCATGACCGGCAAGCTGCTGACCACCTTCCTCGACCTGCTCACCCTGTTCGTGCTGCTGCCGTTCCTGTTCTTCCTCAGCGCCACCCTGGCCTGGATCGTGGTCGCCTGCGCCTGCATCATCACCCTGATCATCCTCGCCTATCTCAAGCCCATGCGCATCCTGCTGCGGCAGGTGATCGAGGCGGAAACCAACAAGCAGTCGGCCTTGGGCGAGACGGTGTTCGGCATCAAGACGGTGAAGGCGCTGGCGCTCGAGCCGCAACGCAAGTCGCTGTGGGACGAGCGCATCGCCGAGGCCGGCCACCGAAGGCTGGCCTTCGGCAAGCTGTCCAACTGGCCGCAGACCCTGTCCACGCCGGTCGAGCGGTTCATGTGGATCGGCACCATCATGATCGGCGTCTATCTCGCGCTGAACAGCAACAACGGGTACATGGTCGGCAGCCTGTTCGCCTTCATGATGCTGTCGCAGCGGGTGGCGCAGCCGCTGGTCGGGCTCGCGCGGCTGATCGAGGATTTCGAGGAAGTGGGCGGCGCCGTCGCCGAGGCGGCGATCGTGCTCAACCGCCCGCTCGAGGCCGACGCCAGTTCCGGCGGCCTGCGCCCCAAATTCGCCGGCGCCATCACCTTCGACGACGTCACCTTCACCTATCCCGGCACCAAGACCCCGGCGCTCGACCGGGTCGGGTTTTCCATCCCGGCCGGCACCATGCTGGGGGTGGTCGGGCGCTCCGGCTCGGGCAAATCGACCCTCACAAGGCTGTTGCAGGGCATCACCCGCGACTACTCCGGCTTCGTGAAGATCGACGGCGCCGATTTGCGCGAGATCAACCTGCGCCACCTGCGCCAGAGCTTCGGCACCGTGCTGCAGGAGAATTTCCTGTTCCGCGGCTCGATCCGCGACAACATCCTGGCCGGTCGCCCCGGCCTCACCCTGGACGACGCGGTACGCGCCGCCCGCCTCGCCGGGGCGGAGGAATTCATCGAGCGGATGCCGAACGGCTACGAGACCTATATCGAGGAAGGCTCGCCCAACCTCTCGGGCGGCCAGCGCCAGCGGCTCGCCATCGCGCGCGCGCTGATCACCGACCCGCGAATCCTGATCCTGGACGAAGCCACCAGCGCGCTCGACCCGGAATCGGAAGCGCTGGTGAACGCCAACCTGCTGCGGATCGGGCGCGGGCGCACCATGGTGATCGTCTCGCACCGGCTCTCCTCGCTCACCGACTGCGACCAGATCCTGGTGCTGGAGAAGGGCAAGGTCGCCGATATCGGCCCGCACCTCGCGCTGTTGGAGCGCTGCACCGTCTACCGCCAGCTCTGGGCGCAGCAGAACCGCCATCTGGAGACGAAGGAAAGCCGGGGCGGACACCGCCCCGCGCTCAGTTCCCCCGCCCTGGTGCCCGGCAATGACTGACCTGCCCGCGAAACGGTCGGATCCGGCGCTGCCGACCATTCTTGAGTTCCAGCAGCCGTCCACCGCGGTCGTCAATGCGCCGGTGCCGCGCAACGCGCGGGGCACGATCTGGGTCGTCTCCTCGCTGTTCGCCGCCGTCGCCATCGCCGCCGGCACGATCAAGGTCGATCAGGTGGTCACGGCCGGCGGGGAGGTCGTTTCCCGCTCCCCCACCGAGCTGGTGCAGCCGCTGGAAACCGCCATCGTCCGCTCGATCGACGTGCACGTGGGGCAGAAGGTCCACGCCGGGCAGGTGCTCGCCCGGCTCGATCCCACCTTCGCCGCCGCCGACGTGAGCGCGCTTGCCTCCCAGGTCGCCACCTTGCAGGCGGAGGTCACCCGGTTGCAGGCGGAAGCTGCCGGCAAGCCGTTCGCCTACGCCGGCACCGATCCCAAGCTGGCGCTGCAAGCGGCGATCTTCGCCCAAAGGCGGTCCGAGTACCACTACAAGTTGCAGAGCTATAAGGAAAAGATCGACAGCCTGATGGCCGCGATCGAGCGCGCCAACGCCGACGCCACCGGCTACCGCGACCGGCTGAAGGTGGCCACCGAGGTGGAGACCATGCGCCGCCAGCTGGAAAGGCTCCAGGTCGGCAGCAAGCTCAACACCCTCGCCGCGATGGACAACCGCGCCGAGATGGAACGCGACTACCTGGGCGCGGTCCAGCAGGCGCAGGCCGCCAGCCGCGATCTCGGTGCCCAGGTCGCCGAGCGCGACGGCTTCGTGCAGTCCTGGCACGCCGACGTGTCGCAGAAGCTGGCCGAGCAGCTCGCCAAGCTCTCCGACGCCCGCCAGCAGCTGCGCAAGGCGGAACTGCGGCGCCAATTGGTCGTGCTGCGGGCCGACAGCGCCGGCACGGTGCTCACCGTCGCCAAGGTCTCGGTCGGCGCGGTGGTGCAGTCGGGGGAAAAACTCATCACCCTCACCCCGGCCGACGCGCCGCTGGAAATCGAGGCCAACATCCTCGGCCGCGATGCCGGCTACGTGCATCTCGGCGACAAGGTGGCGATCAAGTTCGCCACCTTCCCCTCCAACCGCTACGGCCTCGCCTACGGCACCCTGCGGCTGGTGAGCTCCAACAGCTTCACCAACATGCCGGGGCAGGCGGATTCGTCCGGGTCCGTGCCGCCGCCGCCGTCGGGCGTGCCGTACTACCGCGGCCATGTCGCCATCGACAAAGTGGCGCTGCACGGCACCCCGCCCGGCTTCCACCTTAGCCCGGGCATGCCGGTGGAGGCCGATATCAAGGTCGGCCGGCAGACCGTGCTGAGCTACCTGCTCGAAGATCGTGCTGCCGGTCGCCCAGAACGCGATGCGCGAGCCCGGATGATCCGCCGGACGGACCGGCGCCGGCCGGCATGACCTCACCCGGCTGGCTCGACCTTCCCCGGCTGCGCCGCCCCCGCGCCGCGCTCGCCCGCGCCCGTACTCTTGCCGAGCGCGACCTGCACCCGCGCGCCTTCCGCCTGTTCTCCCGCGCCGCCCAGGCCGGCCTGGCGGAGGCCCAGTTCCGCCTCGGCCGCTGCTACCTGCAGGCCACCGGCGTGCCCCCCAGCCGCCGCGACGGCGCCCGCTGGCTCACCCGCGCCGCCGAGCAGGGCCATACCGAAGCACAGACCCTGCTCGCCACCCTCGCCCTGCACGGGATCGGCACCGACCCGCTGGCCGCCGGAGCCGCGTCGGCGAGCGCGCTGTTCGGAGCCAACCGCGAGGGCACCGGCCCGGATTACGCCGCTGCGCTCCGCTGGGCCCGCCTTGCGGCCGAATCCGGCGCGACCGAAGCCCAGGCGATCCTCGGCTACGTCCTCAACGCCGGCCCCGAGGGCATCCGCAATGAGGCGGAGTCGCGCCGCTGGTACAAAGCCGCCGCCGAGGCCGGTTCCCCGCAAGGTGCGCTGGGTCACGCGCTCGGCCTCGCCCGCGACGCCGCCACCGCCGAGCAACAGGCCGACGTCGCGGCGTGGCTGCGCCGCGCCGCCGATGCGGACCTGCCGACCGCGCTGTTCCTGCTCGGGGTGATGCGCGAACGCGGCCTCGGCGGCCCGGCCGATCCGAAGTCCGCGGCCGATCTGTTCCGCCGCGGCGCGGAAAAAGGCCACGGCTCCGCCCAGGCGCGCTGGGGCCTGGCCCTGCTCGAAGGCCGCGGCGTGAAAGCCGATCCGCAGACCGGCGAAACCTGGCTGCGCAAAGCCGCCCTGGGGGGCGATGCGGAAGCCGCCGCGGTGGTGGGCGACCTCTACGCCAAAGGTGGCCCGCTGCCGCCGAACTACGCCGAGGCGGCGATGTGGTTCCGCCGCGCCGCCGAGGCCGGCCACAAAGCGGCCGCCCGCGCGCTCGGCATGCTCTACCTCACCGGCGCCGGCGTGCCGCCCGACCGCGCCGAGGCGGCGCACTGGCTGCGCCAGTCCGCCGCCGCCGGCGATCCCTCCGCCCGGGTCAACCTCGCCAACCTGCTGCTCTCGGGCGGGCGGGACAGCGACGACGCCGGCCACACCCGCGCCTGGTTCGAACAGGCCGCCGCCAGCGGCGACCTGGTGGCGGCGTTCAACTACGGCGTCTGCCTGGCCGAAGGCGTCGGCGTCGACCGCGACGACGCGAAAGCGCTGGAATGGTTGCGCCGCGCGGCAGAGGGCGTGGTCAACGCCCAGTATTGGTACGGCCGCATGCTGCTGGAAGGCCGCGGCACCGAGGCCAACCCGGCGGAAGCCCGCAGCTGGATCGCCCGCGCCGCCGAAACCGGCATGCCGGAAGCCGAGGTCGCCCTGGCCGAACTGCTGCTGAACGGCCGCGGCGGCCCGAAAAGCCACGCCGAGGCGCTGATCTGGTTCACCCGCGCCGCCGAGCGCGGCCACCCCGGCGCCATGTTCGCCACCGGCGCCCTGCTCGGCGGCGGCCACGAGGTGCCCACCGACCGCCCCGCCGCCCAGCGCTGGTTCCGCGCCGCCGCCGAAGCCGGCCACGCGCACGCCCAGATGATGCTCGGCCGCTACCTCGCCCGCGGCCTGGTGGATCCCCCCAACCCCACCGAAGCCCGAACCTGGCTCGACCGCGCCGTCGCCGCCGGCCTCACCGAAGCCGCCGCCGACCTCGCCGCACTGCCGGCGGAGTCGGACGCGGGGGCTTGAGGGAGGTGGATGGCCCGCAAGGCCAGGGGGCGCTGCCCCCTGGACCCCCGCCAAGGGCGTCGCCCTTGGAACCCATTCGTTGGTTCCGTGCGTGCGGGGGGTGGCGCGGCGGGCGCGGGGCGGGGCCGGCGGCGGGGCGGGACAGGGCGCAAAAGCGCCCTGTCCCGCCCCGCCGCCGGCCCCGCCCCGCGCCCGCCGCGCCACCCCCCGCACGCACGGAACCCCCCGAGGGGTCCAGGGGACGACTGTCCCCTGGCGGGGGTCCAGGGGGCAGCGCCCCCTGGCCTTGCGGGCCATCCACCTCCCCCCCATGACCCAGGCGGCCGAAGCGCTGGCGGCCGGCCAGGTGGCGCTCGCGGCGGGGGACGCGGCCGGCGCGGTTCGGTGGCTGGATCGGGCGCGGAGGTTGGCGCCGGGGGATCCGGTGGTGGCGATGGTGCTGGGGGCGGCGTGTCTGGCCGGGGATCCGGCGCGGGCGGCGGCGTTGTTTGCTTCGGTGCCGGCTTCGGTTCGCCCGCGGGAGGGGGCATGGGGGGTGGTGGCGGCGCGTCTGGCGCTGGGAGATGCCGCCGGGGCGGCTGAGGCGTTGGCCTCTGTTCTGGCGCGGTTCGTAGTGCCGGAGGGGTTGGCCGGGTTGGCCTCGGCGGTGGCGCAGGCGGTTGGGGCCGCGGGGTGGTGCGGCGTGGGGCCCGGCGGCGCGGTGGTGGGCACGGCCGATCCGCTCGCGGCGGGCACGGTGTTGGGCAGCCCGCTGCGGGTCGATCTGGTTCGTCGGATGGAAGGCTGTGTGGCGGCCGAGGCCGGGGGGCTGCGCGGCTGGGCCTGGATGCCGGGAGATCCGGAGGCGGCGCCAGAGCTGATCCTGCGTGTGCCGGGCCGGCCTGACCTGCGCCTGCTGTGCACCGATCCGGCGCCGGAGGGGGTTTCCGCCGGGCCGCTGGTGCGTCCGCGCGGCTTTTCGGTGCCGGCTTCGGCGCTGGCGGGGGGAGCGCGCCGGGGGCTGCGGGTGCTGGGCTTGGAGGGGGCGGATCTGCTCGGCAGCCCGCTCGATCTCGACCCTCCGGCGCCGGTGCGTGTTGGGCGCGCGGGGCCGCCGCGCCGGGTGCCGCGGGGGCGGGCGCCGGCGGTGGTGGTGCCGGTGCATGGGCAGAGGGACGCGGTCGCGGCCTGTCTGCGCGCGGTGCTGGCGACGGTGCCGGCGGGGACGCCGGTGGTGGTGGTCGATGACGCCGGCCCGGAGCCGGAGTTGCGCCGGGATTTGCGCGCGCTCGCCGTGGCCGGGCGGATCCGGCTGATCCGCCATCGGCGGGCGCTTGGGTTTCCTGCCGCTGCGAATGCCGGTGTGGCGGCCTGTCCGGGGCGGGACGTGGTGCTGCTCAACAGCGACACGGTGCCCTCGCCGGGCTGGCTGGCGCGGCTGCGCGCGGTGGCCGACACGGCGCCCGACATCGGCACGGTCACGCCGCTGTCGAACAACGCCGGCATCGTGAGCTACCCCGGTCCGGCCGGGACCAACCCGATGCCCGGGCCTGCGGGCGGCGCCTGGCTGGCGGAGGTTGCCTGGCGGGCGCACGGGGCGCGGACGGTCGGCATCCCCGTGGGGGTCGGGTTCTGCCTGTACGTGCGCCGCGCCTGCTGGGCGCAGGCGGGGCCGTTCCGGGCGTCGTTGTTCGCGCAGGGTTATGGCGAGGAGACCGACTTCTGCCTGCGCGCACGGGCGCTGGGCTGGCGGCATGTGGCGGCGCCGGGGGTGTATGTCGCGCATCGCGGCGGGCTGTCCTTCGGCACCGCGGCGGCGGCGGCGTTGCAGGCGCGCAACCAGGCGGTGCTGGAGCGGGCCCACCCGGGCTATGCGGCCGAGGTGGCTGCGTTCCTGAACGCCGATCCGCTGGCACCGGCGCGCCGGCGGCTCGATCTCGCGCGGTGGCAGGCGGCGCGGCGATCTGGGGCACTGACGGCAGCGGTGCCGGTCGGGGACGTGCCGGGTCGGCGGGCGGCGCCGGCGCCGGCAGTGCTGCTGATCACCCATGCCGATGGCGGCGGGGTGGAGCGGGTGGTGGCGGAGTCCTGCCGCGCCCATCGTGCCGCCGGGCGGCGCCCGATCGTGCTGCGCCCCGGGGCCGGCGCCGGCCGCGGGCAGGACGCGGTGCTGGACACGGCCCCCGGCGGCGACACTCAAAATCTGCGCTTCGCCCTGCCGCGGGAGGCGCCCGCGCTGCGCCGGCTGTTGCGCGCCGAGACCCTGGCGGGGATCGAACTGCACCATCTGCTCGGCCATCATCCCGCGGTGGCGGAGCTGGTGGACGCGCTCGGCGTTCCGTACGAGGCGCATGTGCACGACTATGCCTGGGTGTGCCCGCGGGTCACCCTGACCCGGCCGGGCGGCGCCGCCGGGGCGGACGATCGCTACTGCGGCGAGCCGGCGGCATCGGGCTGCAGGTCCTGCCTGGCCGCGCACGGCAGCCTGCTCGACGAGCCGATCGGCCTGCGCGCGCTGCGGGCCCGCTCGGCGGCGCTGCTGGGCGGGGCGCGGCGTGTGGTGGTGCCCTCGGCCGATGCGGCGGCGCGGCTGCGGCGGTATTTTCCCCGTCTGCGCCCCGAGGTGGTGCCGCCGGAAGACGACGCGGCGCTGCCGGCGCCCGCGGCGGCGCCGCGCGCGGCCGAGGGGCGGGTGCTGGTGTGCGTGGTGGGCGCGATCGGCCCGGCCAAGGGCGTCGGTGTGCTGGCGGCCTGCGCCAGCGACGCGGCGCAGCGAAATCTGCCGCTCGGGTTCGTGGTGGTTGGTTCGACCACGGAAGACGCCGCGCTGCTTGCCACCGGGCGCGTGTTCGTCACCGGACCGTTCCGGGCGGAGGAGGCGGAGGCGCTGATCCGCGCGCAGCGGGCGCAACTGGCGCTGCTGCCGTCCGTCTGGCCGGAGACCTGGTGCTTTGCGCTGACCGATGCCTGGCGCGCCGGGCTCGATGTGGTCGCGTTCGATCTCGGCGCGCCGGCCGAGCGCATGCGCCGGACCGGACGCGGCCTGCTGCTGCCGCCCGGCCTGCCGGCGGGGCGGATCAATGACATGCTGCTTGCCCGCGCCGTGCTTCCGGTTCATGCGTGACTCTGCTACGTCCGTACATGGCTGCGCGCGCGCAGCCGCGCCTTCGTCCGCCCGATGCCCGCCACAGTTGAAACGAGAGCCTTCCGCATGTCTGAAGCCGCCCCTCCGGCCGCCGCCCAAGCGGCAGCCGCGCCGATGGCAGGCGCCCGGCCCGAATCGCACCGTATCGTCGAGCTCAAGGTCTCCGGTCATCTGATGACGTTGGATGCCGGGCTGTTCTGCATCTTCCAGCCGCCCGGCTCGCCGGCGGGGGGGCGCGGCGGCCTGCCCGGGGTGCGGGTGTCCGCGGCGCCGGGGGGGCGCGAGGATGCGGTGCAGGTCACCACCTTCCGCGACGACGGCTGGCTGGCCGACGGCGCCGCGCTGGTGCGGGTGGCGCAGGGACCGGCGCAGATCCTGGTGACCATCTACCAGGCCCCGAACGCCTCGGCCGAGGCGGCGCCGCGGCTGCAGGTGCTGCGGCTGAGCGCCGAGCCGGTGGCCGCGCCGGCGGCGGCGCAAGCGGCCGCGCCCTCCGCTCCGCGGCCCTCCGCCCGCGCGGTCGCGGCGGATGCCGAAATGGTCGGCCATCTGCAACGCACCGGCGATGTCGGCGCGAAGATCGGCGAGTGGCTCGGCGTGCGCGGCAGCAAGCTGTGGATCGAGGGGTTCAGCATCGCCCCGGCCGCCGGCCTGCCCGGCGGCGCGGCCGAAAGCCTGGAGTATCAGGGCGTGCTGGGCCGCGACTGGCTTTCGCCCTGGGTGGAAGGCGGCGCGTTCTGCGGCAGCCGCGGCATGGCGCTGCCGCTGCTCGGCCTGGCCGTGCGGCTGAAGGGCGAGGCGGCGCGCACGCATCTGTGCGAGGTCACCGCGACGTTTGCCGACGGCACGATGGTGGGGCCGCTGACCGGGGGCGAGGTGGCGCAGGCCGAAAGCCTGGCGCCGCTGGAAGCGGTCCGCGTCGACATCCGCCCGCGCCCGGCCGCGGCCGCGGCGCCGGCCGTCCGCCCCGCCGCGCCGGTCGCCGCGCCGGTGCCGGCCGCGCCGCCGGCGGCGAAGCGCAAGACCGCCCGGCGTCCGCGTTGATCCTGCCGCCGGTGCCTCTCGTGCTCGCGCGCCGGAGGCGGACGACGTGAAATTCCTGTTCGTCCACCAGAACTTCCCCGGCCAGTTCCTGCATCTCGTGCGCCACCTGGCCCAAGGCGGCCGGCACGAGCTGCTGTTCATGTCGGAACCAAACCAGAACCGCATCGGCGGCGTGCGGGTCGTGCCCTATCGCCGCCCGCCGCCGCCGCCGGCCGAGACGCATCCGGTGGCCCGCGATCTGGATGCCGCCGCGCGCCGTGCCGAGACGGTGGCCACCGCCGCCGCCACCCTCAAGCGTCTTGGTTTCACGCCCGACATCATCATCGGCCATCACGGCTGGGGCGAACTGCTGAACCTGCCGGACGTGTGGCCGGACGCGCCGCTGCTCGGCTATTGCGAGTTCTTCTATCGGCTCGACGGCTCGGACGTGAATTTCGACCCCGAGTTCCCGACGCCGGGCGCCGATCATCCGCGCATCCGCGCCAAGAACGCGATCAACCTGCTGGCCTTGCAGGGCGGGCACGGGCAGACGCCGACGGCCTGGCAGCGCGCCACCTATCCCGCCTGGGCGCAGGAGCGGATCTCGTTGCTGGGGGAGGGGGCGGACCTGACCCGCTGCATGCCGGACGCGAAGGTGCGGCGCGCGCCGCTGCCTATCGGCAAGGCCGTGATCGGCCCGCGGGAGAAGCTGGTCACCTACGTCGCCCGCGATCTGGAGCCCTATCGCGGCGTGCATCCGATGATCCGCGCGCTGCCGCATCTGTTGCGGGGGCGGCCTGATCTGCGGGTGGTGATGGTGGGCGGCGACGGTGTGAGCTACGGCGCCCCGGCGCCGAGGGGAAGCTGGCGCGAGACGTTCCTGGCGGAGTTGAACGGCGCGGTCGATCCCGACCGGGTGGTGTTTCCCGGCCGGGTCGACTACGCGACCTATCTGAAACTACTGCAACGCAGCGACGCGCACGTGTACCTGACGTACCCGTTCGTCGCCTCCTGGTCGTTGCGCGAAGCGCTGGCCACCGGCTGCGCGGTGATCGGCAGCGACACCCCGCCGGTGCGGGAATTCGTGACCGACGGGAAGAACGGGCGGCTGGTGTCGTTCTTCGACCCCAAGGGCCTCGCGGATTCGGTGCTGGAAGTGATCGAGGATCGCGCGCTGGCGCGCCGGCTGCGGACCGGCGCGCGCACGTATGCGGAACGAAATCTCGACCTGCGCGAGACCCTGGCGGGCTACGAGGCGCTGATCCTGAAGCTGACCGGCGCCTCGTCGCTGTAGCTCAGCCCTTGCTCGCCTCGTAACGGGCCTTGTTCGCGGCGTTGGGCGGATAAAGGCCGGGCAGGGACGCACCCTTGTCGACTTCGCCCATGATCCAGGCTTCCAGCCGCTCCTGCTCCGCGCCGCCGGCGGCGATTTCCTCCACGAACGCGGCCGGGATCACCACCGCGCCGTCGGCATCGGCCAGGATCATGTCGTTCGGGAACACCGCGACACCGCCGCAGCCGATCGGCTCGTCCCAGTTCACGAACGTGAGGCCGGCGACCGAGGGCGGCGCCGCGGCGCCGGCGCACCAGACCGGCAGGCCGGTGCCGAGCACGCCGGCGAGGTCGCGCACCACGCCGTCGGTCACCAGCGCGGTGACGCCGCGCTTGGCGATGCGCGCGCACAGGATGTCGCCGAAGATGCCGGCGTCGGTCACGCCCATGGCGTCGACCACGGCGATCGATCCATCCGGCATCGCCTCGATCGCGGCGCGGGTGGAGCGGGGGGAGGACCAGGATTCCGGGGTGGCCAGGTCTTCCCGCGCGGGGACGAAGCGCAGGGTGAAGGCGCGGCCGATCAGCCGGGGCTGGTCCGGGCGGAGCGGTTTCGGGCCGCGCATCCAGACGTTGCGCAGGCCCTTCTTGAGCAGCAACGTGGTGACGGTGGCCGAGGACACGTGCCTCAGGGCCTCGATGATCGATGCGTCGTCCGCCATGGTGGGTCTCCGTCCGGTGTGGCTTGGGTGGTTACGGCGGGGCGGGCGTGGGGGCAAGGGGCGGGGCGCCCCGCGCATCGAGCGAGGCCCGACGCCCGCTTTTCACCTCTCCCGCTCTGCGGGAGAGGTCGGCGCGCGCAGCGCGCCGGGTGAGGGCGGGGCGCCGGCCTTCGCTGGAGAAGCGACGCCAGACCGCCGCCGACCTGGCAACGGCGTCCCGTCCCGGCACAGCGTGTGGCCTTCCCGGCCCGGCCTCTGTACGCTGCCGACATCGTCCCAAGGAGTGCCGCCATGCCCGACCCGACCCGCGTCCTGCTATGGACCGACACGCCCGGCCCTTACCTTGAAGCGATCTCCGCAGCCGGCCTCGGCGCGCGCGTGACGGTGGAGGCGCTGGGGCGCGCGGGAACGCCCTCCGAAGCCCAGTGCGCCGCGACCGAGGCGATGCTCGCCTGGGGCGTCCCGCCCGGCCTGCTGCCGCGGATGAAGAAGTTGCGCTGGGTGCAGGCGCTGACCGCGGGCGTGGAGGCCTGGCTCGCGCTGCCCGACCTGCCCGCCGGCCTGACCCTGACCTGCGCGCGCGGCACGCACCGGGAGGCGATGCCGGAGAACATCCTGGGCGCGCTGTTCCACCTGACCAAGCCCTATTGCGCGATCGCCGCGGACCAGACGCGCAGCCACTGGCAGCGGCGGGTGGCGACGCCGCTGAACGGGCAGACCCTGGCGATCCTCGGCCTGGGCGAGATCGGCCAGGAAGTGGCGCGGCTGGCGCGCGCGATCGGCATGCGGGTGATCGGCACGCGGCGCGGCGGCGCGCCGTTGCCGGGGCTGGCCGAGGTGTTTCCGCCCGAACGCACCGACGAGGTGCTGGGTCAGGCGGATTTCGTGCTGCTGCTGCTGCCGGCGACCCCGGCGACCGAGAGCTTCATCGACGCGCGGCGGCTGGCGGCGATGAAGCCCTCCGCCTGGCTGCTGAATTTCGGCCGCGGCGCGCTGATCGCCGATGCCGACCTGGTGGCCGCGGTGCGGGAGAAGCGGATCGCCGGCGCGGTGCTGGACGTGTTCCGCCAGGAGCCGCTGCCGGCCTCGGACCCGTTCTGGACCACACCGGGGATCCTGGTGGTGCCGCACATGGGGGGGATGCATCCGAACCGGGATGCGATCGTGGCGCGGCTGTTCGCGGAGAATCTGGGGCGGTTCCTGGACGGGCGGGACCTGACCCAGGTGGTGGA
>CAWHKR010000019.1:0-26160 GCA_963829875.1 uncultured Pseudomonadota bacterium
CCGCCCTTCTTGCGGCGCCGCAAGGAGGCCCGAACCCTGTCGTGCAAGGTCCATGTCCAGTCCCTCCTCCATTGCCGCGTCTGCCGAACCTGCTCCGGATCCGGACCACTGGCGCGGGGATCTCGCGGCCTTGCGGGCGGAGCTCGACCGGCTGGACGACGCGGTGCATGACCTGCTGATGCGTCGGGCCGAGGTGGTGGCGCAGGTGGCTTCCACCAAGCCGAACGGCGCCAGCCCGCTGCGCCCGGGGCGGGAAGCGGCGATCATCCGCCGCCTGGTGGCCCGCCACACGGGATCCCTGCCGGCGCAGGCGGTGGTGCGGATCTCGCGCGAGTTGCTGGCCGCCACCACGGCGATGCAGGGCGCGTTCAGCATCGCGGTGTGCGAGCCCGGTCCCGGCGCCGTGTTCACCCAGGCGGCGCGGGAGCAGTTCGGGGCGCTCACGCCGATGCGCGCGCACGGGTCCGCGGCGCAAGCGATCGCCGACGTCAGCGCCGGGCGCGCCGCGGCGGCCGTGCTGCCGCTGCCCAACGACACCGAGCCGCCGCGCGAGGCGTGGTGGACCTGGCTGCTGCACAAGGACAGCCCGCGCATTCATATCGTCGGCCGCCTGCCGTTCTGGTCGCGCCGTGCCGAGGGCGCGGCGGACGCGCCGGCCTTCGTCGTCGCCGCGGTGGCGCCGGACCCGAGCGGGCAGGATCGTTCGCTGATCGGGCTGGAGCTCGATCGCGACGTGAGCCGCGCGCGGCTCACGACCTCGCTGGCCGCCGCGGGGTTCGCGCTGGACGGGTCGGTGCCGGGCGGCGCGGTCCCGGGCGGGGTGATGCTGCGCCGCGACCCGGATGCGCCGGTGGCGCTGGCGCTGGTGGAAGTGGCCGGGCACGTGAGCGACGACGATCCGCGTCTGGCGCGGCTCAGCGGCCTGCTGCGCCCGCCGGTGGTGCTCGGCGCCTACGCCACCCCGATCGAGGGAGCCCGGCCATGACCGCACCCGCGCCGCGACCGGAGATCCTGGGCATCTCGCCCTATGTCGGCGGGGAATCGACCGTTCCGGGCGTGAACCGGACCATCAAGCTGTCGTCCAACGAAGGCGCGTTCGGCGTGCCGCCGGGGGCGCAGGCGGCGTTCGTGGGCGTGGCGGCGGAGTTGCACCGGTATCCGGACGGCGGGGCGGAGGCGCTGCGGCGGGCGATCGGCGCGCGGTTCGGGCTCGATCCGGCGCGGATCGTGTGCGGGGCGGGATCGGACGACATCATCTACCAGCTTTGCCTGTCCTACGGCGGCAAGGGGCGGGACGTGCTGATGTCGGCGCACGGGTTTTCCATCTACCAGATCGCCGGCACCTATGCGGGCAGCCAGGTGGTGAAGGCGCCGGAGCGGAACCTGACGGCGGATGTGGACGCGCTGCTGGCCGCGGTGTCGGCCTCCACCCGGCTCGTGTTCCTGGCCAACCCGAACAACCCGACCGGGTCGATGCTGCCGTATGAGGAGGTGGCGCGGCTGCGGGCGGGGCTGCCGTCCGACGTGCTGCTGGTGCTGGATGCGGCGTACGCCGAATACGTGACGCGGCCGGAGTACCGAGGCCGGGGCGCGGCTGGTGGATGCCGGGGACAACACGGTGATGACCCGGACCTTCAGCAAGGTGTTCGGGCTGGGAGGCATGCGGATCGGCTGGGCCTATGCGCCGCCGGCGGTGATCGACGTGCTGAACCGGGTGCGGGCGCCGTTCAACGTGTCCATCGCCGCGCAGGCGGCGGCGATCGCGGCGCTGGCCGAGCCGGGCTGGGTGGAGAAGGGGCGCGCCCACAACCAGGAATACCGGCCGGTGCTGGCCCGCGGGCTGGAAGCCGCGGGGGTCAAGGTCTGGCCGAGCGAGGGGAATTTCGTGCTGGCCGATTTCGGCGTGCCGGAGCGGGCGAAAGCGGCGGATGCGTTCCTGCGCACGCGCGGGATCATCGTCCGCCCGGTGGCCGGCTACGGGCTGCCGCATTGCCTGCGCATCACCGTCGGCACCGCCGAGGAGGTGGGGCTGGTGATCGAGGCGATGGGCGCGTTCATGAGGCAGGCCGGTGGCTGAGCCCCTGTTTCGCCGGCTGGCGCTGATCGGGACCGGGCTGATCGGCAGCTCCGTGGCGCGGATCGCGCACGAGCGCGACGATCTGGCCGGCAGCGTGGTGGCCTGCGCGCGGACCGCGAAGACCCGCGCCCGGGTGATGGAACTCGGCATCGCCGACGCGGTGGAGGAAGATCCGGCGCGCGCGGTGGCGGGGGCCGATTGCGTGATGCTGGCCGCGCCGGTGGGGGCATTCGCCGAGATCGCCGCGGCGATCGCGCCGCACCTGGCGCCCGGCGCGATCCTGACCGACGTGGGATCGACCAAGCAGTCGGTGATCCGCGATGTCGGGCCGCTGGTGCCGGCGGGGGTGCATTTCGTGCCGGCGCATCCGGTGGCGGGGACGGAATATTCCGGTCCCGATGCGGGGTTCCTGACCCTGTTCGAGGGGCGCTACACCCTGGTCGTGCCACCGGCGGGCACCGACGAGGCCGCGATCGAGAAGGTCTCGGAGCTGTGGCGGCGCTGCGGGTCGATGGTGGAACGGATGGAGCCGGCGCACCACGACCGGGTGCTGGCGATCGTTTCGCATCTGCCGCATCTGCTGGCGTTCACCATCTGCGGCACGGCCGATGATCTGGCCGATGAGAGCCGGTCGGAGGTGCTGCGGTTCGCTGCCTCCGGCTTCCGCGATTTCACCCGCATCGCGGCGTCCGATCCGGTGATGTGGCGCGACATCTTCCTGAACAACCGCGAGGCGCTGCTGGAGATGCTGGCGCGGTTCATGGAGGACGCGCAGGCGATGGCCCGCGCGGTGCGCTGGGGCGACGCGGACTATATCGAGGATCGCGTGGAACGCGGGCGGAAGATCCGCCGCAGCCTGATCGAGCTGAAGCAGGCGTAAGGGCGGTTTCTTAACCTTTGATCGACAGTATGGGTGCGGCCGGGGCCGGATGCATACTTGTGTCATCAGAGGGACGGGATGTCGTTCATTTTCGACACGCTTGGCTATTCCAGGCATTTGCGGCAGGCTGGGGTGTCTTCGGTCGAGGCTGAGGCGCATGCCGAGGCGGCACGGGATTTCATCATGAGCGAGATCGCGACCCGACACGATATCCTGGCGGTGCGGCAGGACCTGACGGTGGTCCGCGATGAGCTGCGCGGGATGATCGACACGCTTGGGCTGCGCATCACCGTGCGGCTGGGGGTCATGGTGGTGGCCGCGGTTGCGACCCTGGCGGCGCTGATCAAGCTGTAGGGACGGGCGGGCGCGGTTGGCCGGGTTGATCGCCGGACGCGCCTGGGCCGTCGGCGCGCACCGGGGTCCGGACGGGCCTGAGGAGGTGGGTGCCGGGGCGCTGTGGCCGGGCGCGCGCCTGGCGCGGAGCAGACGATGAGCCCCGGTCCCTGGCAGTCGTTCGGCGCGTCCCTGGGTGCCTGGCTGACCGGCCCGCTGAGCGGCAAGCTGGCGCTGCTGGCCGCCGGGCTCGTGGTGATCACGGTGCTGGTGCGCCTGCTGCTGGGGGCGGTGAGCCGCTACGTCGGCAACAACGCCACGCGCTACAAAAGCCGCAAGATCGTTACCTCGTTCGGCTACGCGGCCGCGGCGCTGGTCCTGCTGCTGGTGTTCAGCGACCGGCTGGGGGGGCTGACGGTCGCCTTCGGCGTGGCCGGCGCGGGGGTGGCGTTCGCCTTGCAGGAAGTGATCGCGAGCGTGGCGGGCTGGAGCGCGGTGTCGTTCGGCAGTTTCTACAAGGTCGGCGATCGGGTGCAGCTCGGCGGGATCAAGGGCGACGTGATCGACATCGGCATCCTGCGCACCACGATCATGGAGATGGGCGAGTGGGTCGCCAGCGACCAGTACAACGGCCGCATCGTGCGGGTGGCCAACAGCTTCGTCTTCAAGGAGCCGGTGTTCAACTATTCAGCCGAATTTCCCTTTCTCTGGGACGAGATCACGATCCCGATCAAATACGGGGGCGACCACCGCGCGGCCCGCGCGCTGATCGCGCGGGTGGCCGATGAGGTGGTGGGCGACTACACGCGCGCGGCCGAGCAGGGATGGGCGCCGGTCACCCGGCGGTACCTGATCGACGCGGCGAGCGTGCGACCGGTGGTCACCCTGGTGGTGGCGCTGAACTGGGCGGAGTTCACCCTGCGCTACGTGGTGGACTACAAGCTGCGCCGCGCGACCCGGGACCGGCTGTTCACCCGCATCCTGGAAGAGATCGAGAGCACGGGCGGGGCGATCGCCATCGCCAGTTCGACGTTGAACATCGAGAAGCTGGCGGCGCTGGAGGTGCGGCTGTCCGGTGCGCCGGGGGAGCCGGCCGGGCGGCAGGGGTAGGTCCGGAGGGTGCGATACCGACGCCGGCACGACCGGCGTGCGGCGGCGGGCGGGTTCGCCGCCCCGCTCAGGGCGCCGGGGGGATGTTCTGGTTCAGGCGGAACAGGTTGTCGGGGTCGTAGCGCGCCTTCAGCGCCGCGAGACGCGGGTAGTTGGGGCCATAGGCGGCGCGCACGCGGGCCTCGCCCTCGTCGCCGAGGCTGTTCACGTAGACGCCGCCGGTGGCGAAGGGCTGCATCGCCTCCCAGAAGGCGCGGGCCCAGGCGACGTGGCGCGCGTCCTCGGCCGCGTCCTCCCAGATCGCGGCGGGGAAGCAGTCGTAGGCGGCGGTGCGGTGGCTGAAGGCGGTCGCGTCGGGATCGACCGCCGCGATCGCGCCGCCGACCTGCTGCAGCATCGCGACCGAGAGCGGCGAGGTGGCGCCGGCGTAGCCCGCGATCAGCGCGTCGATGGCGGGGTCGGTGAGCTCGTCGAGGAACTGCGCCTTCCAGTAGTAGCGGCGGCCGCGCGCGAACAGCGGGTCGGCGGCGGCCTGCAGCGCGGCGTAGGGAACCGGGGCGATCAGGTCCCGGAGCGGGGGGCCGATGGCGCGGAGGGGGCCCAAGGCGCGCGCCGCTTCCTCCAGCGGGCCGGCGTAGCAGGCGGAGATCGCCAGCAGGCGCTGGCCTTCGGGCGTGGTGAGGAAGATGGCGTCGGCGCTGACCTCGTCCGCCGCCGCGGCGGTGAAGTCGCGGTAGGCGCGCAGCACGTCGCGGGCGCGGGCGAAATCGTGCAGCAGCAGCCCGCCCAGCACCTTCGGGCCGAGCGGATGCAGCCGGTAGCCGAATCCCGTGACGATGCCGAAATTGCCGCCGCCGCCGCGGATCGCCCAGAACAGGTCGGGGTTGGTCGCCACGCTGGCGGTGACGATCCGGCCGTCGGCCAGCACCACCTGGGCGGCCAGCAGATTGTCGCAGGCGAGGCCGTGCGCGCGGCCGAGCCGGCCGAGGCCGCCGCCGAGGGTGAGGCCGGCGATCCCGGTGTCGCTGTTGACGCCCATGGTGGTGGCGAGCCCGTGCGCCTGGGTGGCGACGTCGAAGGCGCCAAGGGTGAGGCCGGGTTCGGCCCAGGCGGTGCGGCGGAGCGGATCGACGCGGATCCGTTGCATCTCCGTCGAGATCGATCACCAGCCCGCCGTCGCAGACCGAGGCGCCGGCGATGCTGTGTCCGCCGGCGCGCACGGCGACGGGAAGGCCGGAGGCGCGGGCGGCGGCCACGGCCTCGGCCACGTCGGTGACGTCGGCGCAGCGGATGATCGCGGCCGGGCGGCGGTCGATGCGGCCGTTCCAGACGCGGCGCGCGGCGTCGTAGCCGGTGCTGTCCGGGCGCAGCACCTGGCCGTGCAGGCGGATGCCGGGCAGGGCGGCGAAGGCGTCGAGGCCCCGAGGCGCAGAGCCGGGGGCGGCGGGCCGGATTGGGGTGTGCGTCTGCATGTCGTCCTCCGTGCGGGGACGGGGCGGACTCTCCGCCGCGGCCGCGGCGGAGGCAAGCAAGAAGATTTCATCCGCAAGTTGATGGATTGTCATTTAACCTGCGGCGATGCGAAAGCTCCCGCCGCTCGGCGCGTTGCGCGCCTTCGAGGCGGCCGCGCGGCTGCTCAGCTTCAAGGCCGCCGCGGACGAGCTCGGCCTCACGCCCACCGCGATCAGCCATCAGATCCGGCTGCTGGAGACGCATTGCGAGCAGGCGCTGTTCCGCCGGCGGCCGCGGCCGCTGGCGCTGACCCGGGCGGGGGCGCGGCTGTTCCCGGTGGTGCGCGAGGGGCTGGACAGGTTTGCCGCGGCGCTGACCGCGCTGGCGGCCGAGCCCGGCCCTGCGGAACCGCTGCGGGTGACGACGACGAAGGCCTTCGCCCACCGCTGGCTGCTGCCGCGGCTGGCGTTGTGGCGGCAGGCGCATCCGGAGCTTGAGGTGGAGGTGACCGGCACCGACGCGGTGCTGGACCTGGGCGGGGGGGAGGCGGATGTGGCGATCCGTTACCAGCGCGGGCCGCCGGCGGGGGTCGCGGCGGAGGAATTGTTCCGCGACCGGTTCTGGCCGATCGCCAGCCCCGCCGTGCTGACCGGCGCGCCGGTGCGCGGGCCGGCCGACCTGGCGCGGCATACCTTGATCCACTGCCCCTGGCGGTCCTGGGACCCGTCGCCGCCGACCTGGGCGACCTGGCTTGCGGTGGCGCGCCGGCTGGGGATGGCGGCGCCGCATCTGGGGGAGACGCCGAGCCTGGGCTTCCGCGACGAGCTGGCCGCGGTCGCGGCGGTGATCGCGGGGCAGGGGATCGCGCTGCTGAGCGACGTGCTGGTGGCGCCGGAGCTGGCCAGCGGGGCGCTGGTGAAGGTGCTGGATCTGCCGTTGCCGGGGTTCGGGTTCTATCTGGTGCAGGGGCCGGGGCCGCGGCGGGAGGCGGCGGTCTCGGCGTTTTCGGCGTGGCTGCGGGCGGTGGCGTGAGGGGGCCGGAGGCGTGATGCCTGGCTGGATCGTGGGGGCTTGTTCAGCGGCGGGGGTCGGCGCCGGGGTCACCGGGTTTGCGGGTCGGATGGGCGAGGGTTCGGGGGAGGGTGTTCATGCGGCGGCGGCGGGCGTGCGGCGCGGCGGCGAGCGGGCGGGGTCGGCGCAGCCCGCGATCAGCGCGTCGATGGGGCGCGTGGCTGGCGCGGTGGGTGGCGGATGGGGTGTCCGCCGGGGGCGCAGGCTTTTCGAGTGTTTCCTGGTTCGGCTGGGGGCCGTTTCCTCGTCCCGGCCTGCGGGTTGGGGCGGCGCCGCGCGGAGGCGCGGTCAAGGATGGACCGCCGCTTGGCGGGCCACCGCGCCCTTGCGCGGCGCGCAGCGTCCTTGACGGCGGCGAGCACGGCGCCAGGCTCGGGCAGGTGGGGCGCCTGACGGCGGGGGGTGGTCGTGGTGGTGGGGGTTTTGCCTCGGATGCGCGGGCGGTGCGCGGGAGCGGGGCCGGTCAGGCGGCGCGGGTGGTGGGGACGGGCAGGGCGACGGTTTCGAGGGTGGTGAGGTCGAAGCGGGTGGAGGCGTGGTCGATGTCGAAGCCGACCACCTCACCGGCCGCGTCGAGATCGACGTTGAGGCCGTCCGCGATTTCGCGCACCTCGGTGCCGGGGTGGGGTTTCAGCTCGATGTAGAGGCTGTCGGTTTCGGGGTAGTAGTGGAGCTTCATGGGGGCGCCTCGCGGTATCCTCGGTCGAAGAAAGCGTTGTGCAGGGTCTCGCCGTCCTCCAGCGTGACCAGGCGGAGGACGCGAACCTGGCCGGTGCGTGGGTCGGTCACCCTGCCCCAGAGGCGGATGCGTCCGTCGGGTTGGACGCTTCGGCGCAGCGGGGCGGCCAGGATGGCAGCAAACCAGTCTGCCACAAGATAGGGTCGCTTGCGCAGAACCTGTTCACGAAAATAGGCGGTGGTCTTCATGCCGCCGCGACGGGCATGAGAAGGGTCCGTGACAGCCCGGCCAGCTCCCGGTCCAGCACCTGCGGGTTCCGGCTCACGTGGAACGCCCAGCGGCCGAGCTTGCCCCAGTTGTTCACCGCACGCACCCAGCGCCGCGCCCCCTCATGCTTGGCGGTCGCCTGATTGTTCTCGAAGCCCTTCACCTCCAGCACGACGGTCAAGGCCGGCTCCCCCGGAGGTGTCGCCAGCCGGACGAGGAAGTCCGGCTCGTAGGGATGATCCACGCCCAGGAACTCGTACGGAATGGTCAGCTCCATCCCCTCATTCCGCGCATAGCAATGGATCAGGCCGTTCCGCGCGGCCTGTTCCAGGCGAAACGCCGCACTCTGCTCCCAGGTCGCGGTGTCGGCGACGACGTGCCCGATATGGCTGGCGACGGTGGCGCGGACGCTCCTCCTGGTACGGAACTCCACGCCGGCCGTGCTGCCGATCGGCAGGGTGCGGTTCAGCAGCGGCAGCAGCGGCGGCTCGCCGGAGGCGTCGTCCGGCTCGATCGCTTCGCGCACGCGCTCGATCACCTGGCGCAGGTATTTTTCCAGGCCAAGCTCGGATTCGCGCGCGCCATTGAAGTCCACCTTTCGGCGCACGTAGTCCTGGACCACACGGAATACCTGCGGGAACAGCGCGTGGCGCGATTGCAGCGCGAGGACGCGGCGCCTGCGATCGTCCTGCCCGGCCGGTCCGGCCTGCGTCAGCTCCTCCACGATCCGCTGCGCCGCCTGGAACAGGATCGTCTGGAGATGAACCGAGTCGTAGTAGGCCGCGCGGTCCTGTTCCTCGTAGCCGAAGGGTGACGGCGTTTCGGCCATTCCGCGGCCAAGCTGCACGCCCACCTGCGGGCGAACGAAGGTTCCCGTAGGCTCGCGGTTCGGCTCGATCCGCAGGGGTTCCATGGCGCCGACGTCGCAGCGGATCAGGTTCCGCCGCAGGGCGAAGACGTAGCCTTCGACCACGGGGAAGCGAATCTCCATCGCGGCCCGCTCCGGCAGCGCCTTCACCAGGTTGAGCGGCGCGTCGTTGGGTGCCGGCTGGTTGACCGGCCGGCCGCGGAACGGAATGACCGAGAACGGCACGCCATAGACGTCACAGTCTTCCTCGATCAGCTTTCCGGTCGCCGGATCGGGATCGTAGTTCATCCGCCGGAGGCCCCGCCCAACCACCTGCTCGCACAGCAACTGGCTGGTGAAGGCCCGCAGACCAAGAATCTGCGTGACGGTATTGGCGTCCCACCCCTCGGTCAGCATCGCCACCGAGACGACGCAGCGCACGTGCTCGCCGGGCTGGCCAGGCTTGCCGACGGTTGCCACCACACGGCGCAGGGCTTCGGCGGCGTCGGCCTTCTTCCTGTCACCCTCGCCCGCTTCGGCTTGCGCCAGAAGCTTGCTGTCGATGCGGATCGTCACTTTCCGCCCGGCCGTGTTGCTAAACAGGTCGGGAAACGCCTCGCCTTGTCCATAGACTATGCGGGGCTTCGGCTTCTTGCCGCGCCTGGCGGCCGGGGCCTCTTCCGCCGCGTCCTCGTTCTCGCCCTCATCGTCCTCCATCACCTCCTGAACTTCGGCCGCGGTGACGGTCTCGATGATCTGCTCGCCGCTGATGCGCCGGTAGAACTCCTCGGCGATGTCGGTGTTGTCGCAGACGATGATCAGGCATGGCGGCGTGCGATCCGCGCCGGGTTGGGCGGCGCGGATCAGATCGAAGCGTTCCTTCCACTGGCCCATGATCTGCAACAACGCTGCCTGCGCTTCCCGCCAGACCACCGTGGGCTTCGGCTTGCCCTGGCGGCCGGGCAGCTTGTCCCCAGGCTGCAAGCCGTCGCGGATGGCTTCCCACAGGCGGAAATATCTTGGGTCGGGGCGTCCTGTCGTGTCCTGTACCGGCAGGCGCGGGATCTTGGTGATGCCGCTTTCGATCGCGTCCACCAGACCGAAGTCGGAGACGATCCAGGGGAACGGCAGCCCCTCGGAATAGCCGCTGCCCTTGATGCGGAATGGCGTGGCCGACAGATCCACGACCAGGCCAATTCCTGGCGCATCGCCGCCGGCGGCGTTCAGCCGGTCAAGGCCGTCGATCCAGACCGTCGCGGCTTTCGCCTCCTGCTCGAAGGTCGTCCTGTCCACACCCGTCGGGACTGGTTCGGCGGCAGCCCCGGGCGCGCGCCGCCAGCAATGGTGGCCTTCGTCGTTGATGACCAGGATGGGCCGCCGGTCGGCCGCATCGCGGTCGTGCAGAAGGCGACGCAGGAGGTCCGCCGGCGTTTCCTCGCCCTTGTCCACCACGGCATAGGCGCGATCGCCTTCCTTGTGCGGGCTTTCGGGGGCGAAGCGGTGCCAGTTCTCCACGATCACAGTGCCGCGGGCCAGGAGCGGCCGCCATTTCGCCGGGACCAGATTGAAGTCGTCATAGTAGTTGTCCGATGCATCGGGGCGGAGTACGGACAGCCGTTCCTTCACCGTCAGGTTCGGCGCACAGACCAGCACAGTGTTCGGGTACTCGCGGCTTTCGGGGCTGATGCCGCGGTTGACGAAGGCCCAGGTGATCAGCATGGCGGCCACCAGGGTCTTGCCGCTGCCGGTCGCGAGCTTGGCGCACACCCGCCGCAGCGGTTGCGACGCCGGATCGGCCGGCTGGTCGATCAATGCGGGGAAGAAATCGGCCCCCTGTTTCAGTCCGAAGGCGGGGCCGGGCGGCTGGCCCCGCAGCAGCCGGCCAAGGTCCGCCTCCGTGAGTTTCGGCGCGAAGCGCAGCCGTCCGGTGCGGCCGGTGAAGCGCAGTTCCGCGAGGTAGATCAACGTCTCGATCGCCTCGCGCTGGCAGAAGAACAGCCGCCGCTTGAGGTCCGCGCGCGCCCAATGGCGCAGCAGGTCCCGGGTCGCCAGGGTGGCGCCGCGGTAGTCGGCCGCGCGCCAGCGGCGCACGTCGTCTCGGAGCAGGTTCACCAGCGGCAGGTCGTCCTGCTCCTCCTCCAGGGGCATCGAAATCTGCGCGCTGCCGGTCCGCTCGGTCTTGTACCAATAGGCGGCCGGGCGCCGGCCCGGTTCTCTCCGCGCGCCCCCGGTGCCCCTGTCGAATTTCCAGTGCTCGCCCGGTTCGTCATAGGGCGCGCACAGGATCGGTCGCTCGACCGGCTGGATCGGAACGGCCTGCGGTTGCGGCGGGGTCTTTGCCATCGCCTCAGGCTTCCAGCCGATGCAGGCGCATCACCTCATTGCCGCGGGGGTCGATCACTTTCACCGCGACGCAGGCGTTCTCGCCCTTCGGGAAGGGAAGGCTTTCGGTGCCGGAGAGCCTGGCGAACGCCTCCTCATCGATCACGCCTTTCAGCGCGGCGCTGAGCTTCGACCAGGCGCCCTTGTCGGGGAAGAACGCCTGGGTGATGCAGAAGGCGCGGCCGTCGTAGTCGCTGTCGATGAACCAGGCGGCCACCTTGTCGGCGCGGCTCTGGGCGCAGGTGCCGGAGATCGGGTCGTAGATGTCCACCCCTTCCATCACCACCCGCCAATCATCGTTGCCGACGGGTTCGAGGCGGGAACGCGGCAGGCCGAACACGGTGAAAAGCTGGGCTGCCGGGGTGTCCTTCAGGAGACCGGACATGCCGGGGTTCACGTCCGGGCGGATGTGGGCCAGGTGCACGCGCAGCTCGGGGTGGGGGTCCGCCTCGATCGCGGCCTGCGCGGCGCCGTCGAAGGCGAAGCCGGCCACCACCAGATCGTCGTAGCCGCGGCGCGCGGCGGCGCGGATCAGTTGCTCCACCTGCTTGGCCGTCACCGGGCCGTACTGCGGGCCGAAGGCGATGGCCACGGTGGCGCGGGCTTCGGGGTCGGCATCCGTCTCGCCCTTCGGCACCCAGCGGCCCTCGGCGTGGATGGCCTGGGAGCGGGCGCCGAGCGGGTCCAGGCGTGAGAAATTCATTACCCGGTTGTCGAGAAAGCGCACCCCATCGAACTTCAGAGAGGCGCAGCATCTGGTCGAGATACGCTTCTGCGTTCTGCGGTTCGGCCTGCGGGGTGTTCGATGGGTTGGCCGCAAAGGTCTCCTCCAGGACGTCCGGCGCGCCGGCAATGGGGCTGAGCGTCTGCCGCTTCGTCCAGGCTTGTTTCGGCTGGCTGCACCGCCTCCACCGAAAAAGGGCCAGAAACGCGGGTTATCCCTGACGCTTCCTCGGGCTGATCAACTAGTTCTTCGTGTTCCGCTTCTGCGGCTATGGCGGCATCGACCTCGGACTGCCTTGATTGCCGAGCTGCGTTGTAGGCAATAACGGAGTGAGCCAGCTGTGGTGGATACTCTGGGTCTGTGTCGAGCGGTGCCTCCCACGAGTACCAACCCGCAAAGTCCATCGCAACCGTCGTGTACCGGGTTCCCTTCCGGTTTTCTGGAGGTAACAGCCAACGTCGGCGGTCGGCGCCCGTTATGGATTGCCGGCCCTTGCGTTTTTCTTTGTCCAGCAATTTTCGGCGAAGACTTTGCGCGAATGTCTGCGGGCACGGCCGCGAGCGTCGCGTTCATCTCGTCGAGCCTGGTTCTCAGAATCGCCTCGTGCTTGCGGAAGATTGGGTCCAGCGCATCGTTCTGGGCGATCGACCGCAATGAGATATGTTTCGCAGTCTTGTAGATGAATCCCGCGGCAACTCCTTGGTTCCTGTCTCGCAGCTGATAGTCCTTGAAACGCGCGGTCATCAAGAGCTCACGGGCAATAGCGATAGCAACGCGCGAGGTGTCAATCGTAATCCATCGACGCCCCCATTGCTCGGAGACGTAGGCCGTGGTTCCCGATCCGCAGGTCGGATCGAGCACGAGGTCGCCGGGATCGGTGGTCATAAGCAAACAGCGTTGGACGACCTTTGCTGAAGTTTCCACTATGTACCGCTTATCTGAAGAAAACCCGGCTATGCCGGTGTCTTGCCACAGGTTGTTGATTGGCGTCACTGGATAGTCGGACAGGTACTGACGATATCGGATACGGCTTCCGACAACCTCGATGCGTTCAGCCATCTCCACCCGCCGCATTCCGTCAGGGGTGGTACGCCAACCCCGCGGCAGCGGATTATATGTCCTCCCTCGAAAATCGTAGTCGAAGACTGTGGTGGGTTTCTGGGCTGTTAGGTCGCTCGCGGTGTATGAATTCTGGGGTCCGCCGCGAGTGTAGGCATCGGCGATCGATACACCCTCCGATTTAGGCTTGAATAATTGGCGGTATTTCACTGCGTTACTGTCCCGAGCGTACCAGCATATGTAGTCGACAGGTACTGGACATGACTAGTGTCCGACCCGACGGACTGTTTGTGCTGCTGGACTTTGAGAAGGTTATGAGTGAGACGAAGTTGCCATCCCCGAATACCTCGTCCATTAGCGCGCGAACGCGGTGTACATTTTCGTCGCCAATCTGGACAAAAATGCTGCCGGTGGCCGTGAGCAGCTTTTTTGCCATTTCGAGGCGATCGCGTAGATAGGTCAGGTATGAATGGACCCCGAGGCGCCAAGTGTCGCGGTACGCGCGCACCATCTCCGGCTCGCGCGTCAGATCGGCCTCGCGGTCCGTCACATTCCGCTTGTCAGATCTCAGGCTGGAAATTGGAGCCGAAGCGGATGCCATAGGGCGGATCCAGGTAGATCATCTGGACCTTGCCAGCGAGGTTCTCGCGCTGCGCCAAGCTCGCCATGACCTGCAAACTGTCGCCCAGGATCAGCCGGTTCGCCCAGTCCACGTCGTGCTGATAGAATTTCACCGCGTGCGCATAGGAAAGCTGCGGGTCGGCGAACAGGTCCCGCGTCACGTCCTTCCGGGCCGCGGTGCGCAGGATGGCCTGTGTGCTCACCCGCTCATGGATGTGCAGCGCCACCGGATCGACGGCGAAGCCCGGCGTCTCCCGCTTGCCGGCCCATTCCAGCCACGGCTCGTGCCGCCGCAGCGCCTCGGCCAGCAGCGCGGCTTCCTCGGCCGACAGCGGCTCCCGCGTCGCCTTCTCCAGCAACGGCGGCAGCGCGTCGGCCCGTCCCGTGCGGTCGGAGCGCAAGACGGGGTCGAGCCGGGGGGAGTAGGCATAGGCGAGCTTCGCCGCGGGCGGCGTGCGCCCCTCGGCGGCGAGCGCGGCGGGCGGGTTGTTGGGGCGGGTTGCGCCGGGATAGCGATAGTCCTCGACCGGCAACGACCCCTGCGGCCTTGGGGTCTGTGCCCGCTTGCGTCCCGCCATGCGCTCCGTCCCTCCGGTTCCGCGATCCGTCGCCGCGGCGATGGAGCCGTGCCGGCGTATGTAAACGTTACGCGCGCTGTGGCGTGGCCTCAAGCGCACGGCAGGCGGCGTGGAGTGGCGGCGTCATGGCGTCTCCCCCAACTCCGCCAGCAGCGCCGCCGCCCGGGCGCGCAGCGTCGGCAGACGGTGGTCGTCGTGCGCCACGCCGCCTCAGCCCGATCCGCGCCTGTCCCCGTGCGCCGCCGGGAGCGCCCGGCGACCCTCGACAGAGGCCGGGACAGGGAGACGTCTGCTCCGTGGTCTCCCTCTTCCTCGCCTTGCTTCTTCTCCGTGTTGGAATCAGACGCTTGCTCGCGGCACCGGCTTTGCCGCCGCCCCCCGCCGCCGCACCGTCCCGGGCGGCCGGGCGCAGGGACTTGCCGCTGCCCCCGCACACCCCCATTTCCAGCGCCGAGAACACGATCCGGGCCCCTCTGGCGGGACGTCGGCCCCAGGCCGGCCAACCTTGCGATGTCGGATCACCGCGCGGACAGCGGCGATCGACCGGGGCCGGTTCCTCCCATCCCTCGCTGCTTCCGCGCGCCCCGGGTGACGACATGCAGGAGTATGATGGGCGATGATACGGTCCCCCGATCCGTTCCGCGATCCCGGCGCCGTGATGGCGGGGGCGGGGATGCCCCGCCGCGGCAGCGCCCCCTTGTTCCTATCGCATGCGCACCCGCCGCGCGTGCGGCGGCGCTGAGCGGGGCGGGAGGACGACATGGCGTGGCTGGCCGATCCGCAGATCTGGGCGGGTCTCATCACCCTGACCGCGCTCGAAATCGTGCTCGGGATCGACAACCTCCTGTTCATCGCCGTGCTGGTCGGCCGGGTGCGGGCCGAGCGGCAGGCGCTGGCGCGACGGCTGGGGCTGGGCCTCGCGCTGGGCACGCGGCTGTTGCTGCTGGGCGGGATCGCCTGGATCGCGCAACTCACCCGGCCGGTGGTGACCCTGGGCGGGCACGGGTTTTCCTGGCGCGACCTGATTCTGATCGCAGGCGGATTGTTCCTGGTGTACAAAGGAACCGTGGAGATCCATCACCGGGTGGAAGGCGGGGCGGAGATCCCGGCCGGGTCGGCGGCGCCCGCGTCGTTCGCCGGGGTGGTGGCGCAGATCGCAGTGCTGGACATCGTCTTTTCGCTCGACAGCGTGATCACGGCGGTGGGGATGGTGCAGCATCTGCCGGTGATGGTGGCCGCGGTGGTGATCGCGGTCGGGGTGATGCTGCTGGCGGCGGGACCGACCATGGTGTTCGTGGAGCGGCACCCGACGGTGAAGATGCTGGTGTTCTCCTTCCTGCTGCTGATCGGCATGACGTTGATGGCCGACGGGTTCGGCATGACGGTGCCGAAAGGATATGTGTACGCGGCGATCGGGTTCTCCGCCGGGGTGGAGCTGCTCAATCAGCTGGCGCAGCGGCGGCAGCGGCGGCGGCGCGCGCGCGTGCCGGAGCGGGTGGGATGAGCGAGGAGGGGATGGCGCAGGATCCGCGCCTGCACCGGCTGCTGACGGCGCTGCCGCCGCCGCTGCGCCGGTCCTACGGATGGCTGGCGCAGCCGCGGGCGCGCTGGGCGCGGATGCCGCTGGGGGTGGTGATGATCGCGGGGGGCGTGTTCGGGTTCCTGCCGGTGCTGGGGTTCTGGATGCTGCCGGTGGGCGCGCTGCTGCTGGGCGAGGACAGCCCGCCGGTGCGGCGGGCGACCTTGTGGGCGCTGGGGCGGGCGCAGGAGTGGTGGGACGGACGGCGGAACGCACGCGGCGGGTGAGGGCGGCGGCCGGTTCCGTTCCAGCCCGGCCGGCTCTGCTATAAGCGGCGGGCCACCAGCGGACGGATCCTGCCCATGCCTCAGTCCTACGACGTGATCGTGATCGGCGGCGGCCATGCCGGCACCGAGGCGGCGGCCGCCGCCGCCCGCATGGGGGCGACGACCCTGCTGCTGACCCACCGCCGCGCCACGATCGGCGAGATGTCCTGCAACCCCGCGATCGGCGGCATCGGCAAGGGCCATCTGGTCCGCGAGATCGACGCGCTCGACGGGCTGATGGGCGTTGCGGCCGACCGCGCGGGGATCCATTTCAAACTGCTCAACCGCAGCAAGGGCCCCGCCGTCCGCGGCCCGCGCGCGCAGGCCGACCGGGCGCTGTACCGCGCCGCGATCCAGGACCTGCTGGGCGCAACCGCGGGCCTGGAGATCCGGGAGGCGGCGGTGGAGGATCTGGAGATCGGCGCCGACGGCCGCCTCGCCGGCGTGGTCACGGCCGACGGGACGCGGCTGGGTTGCGCGGCCGTGGTGCTGACCACCGGCACGTTCCTGCGCGGCGTGGTGCATGTGGGCGCGCACCAGACCCCGGCGGGACGGATCGGGGAGGCGCCGTCGCTCGGCCTGGCGCGGACCCTGGCGCGGCTGGGGCTGCCGACCGGGCGGCTCAAGACCGGCACCCCGCCGCGGCTGCACCGCGACAGCATCGCCTGGGAGAGCCTGGCCGCCGACCCGGGGGACGATCCGCCGGAGCCGTTCAGCCCGCTGACGGCGCGGATCACCACGCCGCAGATCGCCTGCCGGGTGACGGCGACCACCGCGGCGACCCATGCGCTGATCCGGGCGAACCTGCACCGCTCCGCGGTGTATGGCGGGGCGATTTCCGGGCCGGGGCCGCGCTACTGCCCGTCGATCGAGGACAAGGTGGCCCGGTTCCCGGATCGGGCGCGGCACCAGATCTTCCTGGAGCCCGAGGGGCTGGACGACCCGACGGTGTATCCCAACGGCATCTCCACCAGCCTGCCGGAGGAGGTGCAGCGGGCGATGCTGCGGACCATCCCGGGGCTGGAGGGGGCGCAGATGCTGCGCCCGGGCTATGCGGTCGAGTACCATTATGTGGACCCCCGCGCCCTGACCGCGGCGCTGGAGGTGCGCGCGGTGCCGGGCCTGTTCCTGGCCGGGCAGATCAACGGCACCACCGGGTATGAGGAAGCCGCCGCCCAGGGGCTGATCGCCGGCGTGAATGCCGCGCGGCTGGCGGGCGGGGCGCCGCCCGTCGGGCTCGACCGGTCCGAGGCCTATATCGGGGTGCTGATCGACGATCTGACCCTGCGCGGGGTGACCGAGCCGTACCGCATGTTCACCTCCCGCTCGGAGTTCCGGCTGAGCTTGCGGGCCGACAATGCGGACCGGCGCCTCACCCCGCACGGCATCGCCTGGGGCTGCGTGGGGGGGGCGCGCGCCGCCCGCTTCGGCGCCTATGCCGAGGCGGTGGGCGCGGCCCTGGCGCGGGCGGCGGCCGAGGGCAGCCTGCCGGGCCCGCTCGCCCGCCACGGCCTGACCGTGCGGGCCGACGGGCGCTGGCGGTCGGTGCTGGACCTGCTCGGGTCCGACCCGGCGGCGGACGCGGCGGTGGTGGGGGCCTTCCCCTGGCTGCGCGACCTGCCGCCGCGGGTCTTCGGGCAGCTCCGGACCGAGGCGCTCTATCGCGGCTACCTGCCCCGGCAGACCGCGGAGCTGCGCGCCTTCCGCCGGACCGAGGACCTGTCGCTCGGCACCGTCCGCTTCGACCAGGTCCCCGGCCTGTCGACGGAAGTGCGCCAGCGGCTGATCGCCAGCCGCCCGGCCTCCCTCGGCGCCGCGTCCCGGCTGGAGGGGATGACCCCGGCGGCCCTGGCGATCCTCGCCGCCCACCTCCGCCGCCCCCCGTCACCCGAATGCTTCACGTGAAGCATTCTTCGACATCGAACAATGCTTCACGTGAAGCATTGGTCCGGTTCGCCCCCTACCTCGACCTGCTGACCCGCTGGAACCGCACCATCAACCTCATCGGCCGGGCCGACGTGCCCCGCGCGGCCGAGCGCCACCTGGCCGACGCCCTCCAGCTTGTGCCCCTCATCCCCGCCGGCACCCCGCGGGGGATCGACCTCGGCTCCGGCGCCGGCTTCCCCGGCCTGATCCTCGCCGCCGCCACCGGGATCGGGTTCGACCTGATCGAGGCCGACCAGCGCAAAGCCGCCTTCCTCCGCGAAGCCGCCCGCGTCCTCGGCGCGCCCGCCCAGGTCCACGCCGTCCGCATCGAAGCCGCCCGCCTGCCCCCGGCCCCCCTGGTCACCGCCCGGGCGCTGGCCCCACTCCCCCGCCTGCTCGCCCTCGCCGCCCCGCTGCTCGCCCCCGGCGGCACCGCCCTGTTCCCGAAAGGCGCCACCGCCGATCAGGAATTGACCGCCGCCCGCCAACAATGGCACATGACCGCCGAGCCGATCCCAAGCCGCACCGACGCCGGAGCCGTCATCCTCCGCATCACAGAGATCCACCGTGTCCCAGACCGCGCCTGACTCCTCCCGCGCCCCGGCGCAGATAATTGCGGTCTCGAACCAAAAAGGCGGCGTCGGCAAGACCACCACCGCCGTCAACCTCGCCACCGCGCTGGCCGCCTCCGGGCGCACCGTCCTGCTGATCGACCTCGACCCCCAGGGCAACGCCTCCACCGGCCTCGGAATCGCCCCGGAAGACCGCACCATCGGCACCTACTGCGTGCTCATCCTCCACACGCCGCCCGAAGACGCCGCCCGCCCCACCGCCATCCCCAACCTCGCCATCATCCCCGCCGAGCCCGACCTCGCCGGCGCCGAAATCGAACTGGTCGAGCTCGACCGCCGCCAGACCCGCCTGCGCGACGCCCTCGCCTCGCTCCGCGCCAGCCCGCCGCTTTACGATTACGTGATCATCGACTGCCCGCCGAGCCTCGGCCTGCTCACCGTCAACGCCCTCGTCGCCGCCAACACCGTGCTCGTGCCGCTGCAGTGCGAGTTCTACGCGCTCGAGGGCATCTCCGGCCTCATGCGCACCATCGATGCGGTGCGCCGCGGCTACAACCCCGCCCTGCGGCTGTCCGGCATCCTGCTGACCATGTATGACAAACGCAACAATCTCGCCGACCAGGTCGCCGCCGACGCCCGCGGCTTCTTCGGCACCTCGGTGTTCACCACCGTGATCCCGCGCAACATCCGCGTCACCGAAGCGCCCAGCTACGGCAAGCCGGTGCTGCTCTATGACATCCGCTCCCCCGGCGCGCAGGCCTATATCCAGCTCGCCGCCGAGCTGCTGCGCCGCGACCGCGCCGCGGCGGGAGCGGGCGCATGAGCCCGCGCGAACCCGCCCAGCGCCTCGGCCGCGGGCTTGCCGCCCTGCTCGGCGACTCTGCCCTCGCCCCCGACCCCGCCGCGGGCGGCGTGCGCACCCTGCCGCTCGACCTGCTCGAACCCAGCCCGTTCCAGCCGCGCACCGCGATGGACGCCGCGGGCTTGCAGGAGCTGGCCAATTCCATCCGCGCCCGCGGCATCCTCCAGCCGCTGCTGGTCCGCCCGCACCCGGCCGACCCGGCGCGGTTCCAGATCATCGCCGGGGAACGCCGCTGGCGCGCCGCCGGCCTCGCCGGGCTGCACGAAGTCCCCGCCCTGGTCCGCACCCTGGCCGACGGCGACGCCATGGCCGCCGCCCTGGTGGAAAACCTGCAACGCCAGGACCTCAACCCGCTGGAAGAGGCCGAGGGCTACAACCGCCTGCTCGACGAATTCGGCATGACCCAGGAAACCCTGGCCCTCGCGGTCGGCAAGTCGCGCGGGCACATCAGCAACGTCATGCGCCTGCTCGGCCTGTCCCCGCGGGTGCACGAGGCGCTGCGCCAGGGCAGCATCTCCGCCGGCCACGCCCGCGCGCTGATCGGCCACCGCTCCCCCGACGCCATCCTGACCCTGGTGCTCGACCGCGGCCTGTCGGTGCGCCAGACCGAGGCGATGGCGATGAAGCTCGCCGCCGGGCTGCGCGAGCCGCGCCGGGCCCCGCGGCTCGATCCCGACGTGCAGGCGCTGGAGCGGGAATTGTCGGAACGGCTGGGCCTGCGGGTGGATCTCATGCCCTCCGGCCGCGGCGGCGCGGTGCGCATCCGCTACGCCGATCTCGACCAGCTGGACGGGCTGATCGCGCTGCTGCGCGCGGGAACCGAGCCGACCGACTGATCCCGCCGGCCCCGGCGTTGACGTCTTCCTGCGTATCTTCGTATATTCGCAGAAGTGTCGGAGCATGCCCCGGTCGCGCACGCCCCCGCCCCGCAGCGGACGGGCCTCGCCCCAGGCGCGCCAGGCGCGACCACCCCGCGCCAGCCGCGCAGCCCCCGGGAGACCGCCGATGACCTCCACCCCCCTGCCGCGCCGCCGCGCCCTGGTGGCCGGCGCCGCCACCCTGGCCGCCGCCGGCATCCTGGGCGGGCCCTGGCCCCGCCCCGCCCACGCCGCCGCGGCCACCCCGGACGACCCGGCGCTGTTTCACGATCCGGGCTCGCCCGTGCTCGGCAATCCGCGCGGCAGCCTGCCGATGGCGGAATTCTTCGACTACCGCTGCCCCTATTGCCGCATGATGTACCCGCGCCTGCGGCGGTTGCTGGCCGAGGACCACGACATCCGCCTGATCGCCAAGGAATGGCCGATCTTCGGCGGCCCCTCGGTCACCGCCGCGCGCGTGGCGCTGGCCGCGAACCTGCAAGGCCGCTACCAGCCGGTCCATGACGCCCTGTTCTCCACCACCGAAGCCCTGGACGAGGCCACCATCCGCGCCCTCGCGCAGACCGCCGGCGTGGACATGGCCCGGCTGGACCACGATCTGGCCGCGCGCCGCGCCGACATCGATCACATCCTGGCGCAGGTGTCCGCCCAGGCCCACGCGCTCGGCCTGGGCGGCACCCCCGGCTTCGTGATCGGCCCCTACCTGGTGCCGGGGGCGCTGTCCGACGCCGATCTTCGCAAAGTCGTGTCCGCCGCCCGGGCCAAGCTGCGCGCCGGCTGACCCCGCGTCCCCGTCATGGCCGGGCCTGACCCGGCCATCGACCCCCGAACCTCCGTGCGCGACGGACCCACTCACCCCCGGTCATCACGGCCGCCCCCCGGCACAGCACCACCGAGGCAACAGCCGGCCCCTGCACCGGCCGGCATCACCCGAAGCGCGCCCCCGCGTCCGGCACCCGCACCGCGGCCGCTTGCACCGCCGCCAGCGGGACCGCCGGCGCCGCGCCGCCCTCTCGTGCCCGGATCGCCCGTCGCACCCGGATCATGAGGCCGAGGAGGTCGCGTTCCGACACCCCGTCGCTCGCCATCACCAGCCGGATCAGCGGGTCATGGACGAACGCGCCCAGGCTGCAGCCGGTCCCGATATCGTGCGTCATGGCCCTGCTCATTGCTGTTGCCAGCGTCCATATGTGACGCCCGATATGGCTTCGGCATGCCCGAATCGTGACGATTTGTAGCAGCCCTGCCGCCGTCTTCGCCCGAACCCGCGGCGTCACCCGCCGGATCGGCGCCGGCGACCATGTCGCAATCCGGATGGCCGCGTTTGTCCTCTCGTATCCGTGACAAGGTCCGGATGCGCTTCCTCGCCACGATCAGCGTGGCGTGTTCCGATATTTGGTGCCGAAGGGCCAGCCGCCTCATCCGCCCTGATCATGCGCCCAAGGGTGGTTGCACATGGCATGGTCGCGTCCGGCCATGGCGGCACGGCCGGGACGGACGGCGGCCATGGCTGGTCCGGCGCGCGACGTCAGCGTTCTGGATCGCGGTCAGCACCCCGGCCACCGCGCTCTGACTGTTCGGAGCTGCATCGGTGCCCGCGGACCGAGCGCCCGACCTTACGTTGTCGCGATCGCCAGCCGGCCCCGGACGGGCGCGACGGCTTGCGGGCGGATCGTCGCGGCGGAGCGTGACAGGCCTCCGGCGGGACCGCCAAACAAGGCCGCTGCCGGTCAGGCCGGTCCCGGGCAGCCCCGCCGCGGCGGTCTACCGCGCACTCTTCGCCTTGCCCGTCTTCACCTCGCGGATCACGCTGCAACTCGGGTTGTTGCCGCACTCATAGGACGTGAAAAGCGGCTTGGTGAGGATCGGGTCCGTGCCCTTGTCCGCCAAGGATGCGGAGAAATGCAGCCGCAAATAACGGAGATTATCCAGCGCCATGAAATGGACATCCGGGAGCGGACCGTAGAAATGGCTGTTGGCGGGGTCGTAGGTGAACGCGGGCAGGGTGGTGCCGCCGGTGATCTTGATATGCCAGCTCGTCACGGTACCGTTGTTCATCGTGAACGTGCCCGTGGCGATGCTCCCGTCGTCGAACGTCACGTTCCCGAGGTTCCATACGATCGGCGCTGCCGCGGCACTCCAGGCCGTTCGGAGCGGGATCGTGATCATGGCGATCAGAGCAAGCCCACGGAGCCACTTACAGCTATCCATTGTCCTCGCCTTTTCCTGACCGGCATTTCCCACATGTGCGGACCCCCCGCCCATCTTGAGCGCAGGCTAGCCGCCGCCTCGGTCATCCCGCAATGGTTAGGTTCGTAAACAATTGTGCCCTTGAACAGTTGCGTCCATGACGAGCGCGCCAGCCGCCTGCGGTCCCGGCCCGCATCACGCCAGGCCCGCCCCCACCTCCGGCGCCCGCACCACCGCCGCGTGCGCCACCAGCGGGAGCGCGGGCCCCGCGGCGTCCTCCTGCGCCCGGATGGCCCGGCGCACCCGGATCATGAGGCCGAGGAGATCGCGGTCCGATACCCCGTCGCTTGCCATCACCAGCCGGATCAGCGGGTCGTGGACGACCTCGCCCAGGCTGCAGCGGGTCCAGGTTGCGTGTGTCATCGCCCTGCTCATTGCTGTGGGTCGCCGTTGCCGGCGGGGTGCATATGGGCGGCCCGATGTGGCGTCGGCGTGCCCAAATCGTGACGATTTGTAGCCGAGGCGCCGGCGTCCCCGCCCGGGCCCGCGGCGTTGCCGGCCCGGGCACCGCCGCCGTCGCCGCCAGGCGCGCCCGGCCGTGCCGCCCGCGCGGGCCTGGTGCCGGACTGCCGCCCGGGAGGGCAGGATGTCGGACCCCAGGCCGCCGATGGGCCGGGACCTGGGACGCCTGCGTGGCGCGGGAGGCCGATCAGCCGATCCGCCACGCGGCGGATGGACGGGCAGGTCCACGCCATGGGCGGGCGGTGACGCGCGGACCGCGGCACGATCGGCACCACTCTGCGCGGCGCGCTTCGCACGCGGCTGCGCGGCAAGCCCTGCCGTCCGCACGGCCCGAGGGCCATGGTCTACACGCGGGATGCGGACGAGCTGCCTGGGATTCAGAGCGCCGTGCTTCCCGCGGGCATGGAGGCGTCGATCGAGTTCCCGGAGTACGGGTGACATTGCCGCTTTCCGTGCCCTGTGAGGGCCTTGCGCTCAGTTCCGACCTCGAGCCTGCGCCGTGATCGACGCCGGATACCCACGCTCCGGCTCTGCCGACCGGCGCCGTGCGCTCCGGGCGACCGCCACGGCGTTGTTCGGATCGCGTGATGTGAGCGCGTGGGCGATGTCCTCCACCTGGTCGCGGCTCCGGGCACGAACGGCGGCGACGGGTGCGCCCTGATGCGCCAACGCGAGACAGATACGATGCTTGGCGTTCGGCTCGCCGCCCTGAGCGGACCTCCGGCCCACGGAGCCGATGGTCCGAGAAGCGCCAGGAGCCGACGTTCCGGACAAGTGCGCTGGATGGCAGGGTTTGGCCGATAGTGGCCTGTTCGCTATCGGAGCAGGGTGGCGCCAAACCGGACGTTCGTCGTCGGCTTGCGCTCAGCCACTACCGGCCCATCTCGCCCTTCGAGCCGAGAATCTGGCATTGCTCTTCGGGAAACCTCATATTCGAAAGTCCATCCAGGTAGACAATGGTCATGACCGACAACCCAGAATCCGAAGAGCCGCAACTGGATGACGCGCCTGAAACTCCCCCGTGGTTACGTGCGATGCCGGAGGATCTGGCCGGCCTTGATTTTGAGGCTCCGATTGCAGGCTCAAACGCCGCGGACTGCGGCGAGTTCGCCGATCTCTATCGAACAGCCTTCCAAGCGTTATCGTCAACCAGGAGCGAAGACGACAGTGCGGCGGGACGGGTTTGGAGTATGCTTCGCGACTTGACCGGCATGCTTTTCAAGCCGGTGGATTTCGATGAGCCCTTCGGTCCGATGCTGGTGCTTGCCAGCGGCGCGAGGTCAGCTACCCCCTCGGACTTTCGCGGCCATGTCGACATGCTTGAAGCAATGGCTCTTACCGCTTCGAATGTCGTCCTGAAAGCTCGGCTGTCCGATCTGGCGTGGTTACTCGACCGGAAGCGAGCTTCTCTGGGCGCGGCGGCGATCGGCGCATACGTAGAGCTTACTCGCCGTAGCGAGGCTGGAGAGCTTAAATTCAGGTACGCGCCGAACAATGCGCGGTTTCACCACGAGACGCACGAGTACTTGCTTCGCGCGCTCGGAATTGCACGGACACTTGGCTGGAACAAGCCCGGGGCCCATGCCGTCCAGCAGATGCTTGTCGATGTCCGCAAGCGTGCCGTCGAAGCGCGCGATCCCGTGCCGATCCAGTGGTTTTGCAGTCTCGATTTGCGGGCCCGCGTTTCGGATCCCGGGGATGTGGCCATGGATCTAGAGGCTGTTCTCGACAACCTTGCGGCTGGGACCAACAACCATATCGTTGTGGACCTGTGGCGCCTCGCGGCCCGGGCCTATCAACTCGCCAAGCGGAACGACGATATGCATCGATGCCAAATAGCCGCGGCCGAGACGATGGTTGCGCAGGCCGATGCGATGGCGTCTGCAATGCTAGCTTCGCAGCTCATCGGAAACGCGATAGCCGCCCTTCATGGTGTGCCTGGGGCGAAAGAGCGGCGCCTCGCGCTGCGTCACCGACTCGTTGATGTGCAAGCTGGCATAGCCGATGAGATGGGGACCTTCGCGCAAGAGATCGACCTAAGCGATCTGGCGGGAACGGTCCACGATGAACTCACGTCATTGAGTTTGGTCGACAGCCTGTTCGTGTTTGCGGCCCTGGCGGCCAGCCCTGATCCAGCACAGCTCGAGGCGGAGGCCCTGGACACAATCCGAAAGCACCCACTCTCATCCCTCTTCGGCGCCGCCCACCTCGACGATGAAGGCAAAGTCATTCACAGGACAGCTGGGAGTGGTGGATTTGGTGATGCCGACCCGTCGACGGTTCGCCGCCAGGTCGCACAAGCCGAAGGCATCCGCCGGCATATCGTCGCGTCCGGCATGATCGAGCCGGCGCGACACAGCATCACAAGGCAGCACTACCTGTCGGACGACGCGCTCGCGGCAGTGCTTCAATATAGCGCCTTCGTGCCACCGGATCTGTCACAGACCTTCGCGCGAGGTTTTACCCGGTTCTTCCAGGGCGACTTCACGAGCGCGCTCTATATCCTAACACCCCTGCTCGAAAACTCATTGAGGCATGTTTTGAAACTCCACGGTCACGATGTGACCACTTTCGACAATGCAACACAAACCCAGGAAGATCGCCCCATCTCCTCGCTCTTCGAGCACATGAGATCGGAACTTGATACCGTATTCACGTGTGCGATCACGGAGGACATCAACCGCGTTTTTCTTGCCAAACCCGGCCCCCACCTACGGCATGCCGTCGCCCATGGCCTGCTTTACGATGGCAGTCCTGTACGGGACCAATGCGATCTATGCCTGCTGGCTGATTTTCAGGCTGTGTCTGATTTCCGCTCTCTCCGTACCGCGAGAAGTTGGGACTTGTGTGATCGGGGTGCACTTCCAGGGGGTTAGGGCGCCAGCCAGTAAGAGGGGCAAAACCCCGGGCACGCAGGTGCAGCATGAACGAGGGTCAGGCGACGGAATGGCGGAAATCCGCCGCCGTTACGGTGGCGGCCATCGCAACAAGGGCTGACTTTCCATAACTTGCCTGGGGTTTTGCCCCTCTTACGCCAGCCAGGCCAGTTCCCGTCGGGGTGTCGTTCGCCGTGTTGTGTGCCGGCGCACTAGCGCTCTTCCGTGCCCTCCCTCCGCTACCGGAACGGCAGCCTCGGAATACCCTAAAAGACCCCAGGGAATCGCTGAAATGGGTGCAGAGCGAGCATTCCTAGCCCGGCGAACTGTACATCACCAAAGGGTCAATTCCAGCCCCTTCCGGCGCGACCGCCCCACCTCCCCACCCACCCGTCCAAACCCAAACCAC
>CAWHKR010000020.1:0-14173 GCA_963829875.1 uncultured Pseudomonadota bacterium
CGGGGTGGAGCGGGTGAAGGGAATCGAACCCTCGTATGCAGCTTGGGAAGCTGCCGTTCTACCATTGAACTACACCCGCGCCGGCGCGCTCCCCGTCATGGCCGGGTCTGACCCGGCCATCCACACCCGAAGGTCCGTGCGAAGATGGCCGGGTCAGACCCGGCCATGACGGGAGGGGGAGGGGACGTGCGGCGTGTCGCCACGCGGCCGGCAGTATAGGGATGCCCGCTTGACGGTGCAATCCGCCGGAGCCTAGAAGCGGCCCCGGCGGCAGCCCCGCCCCTCGTGATTTGTCCGGCCGGATTGCGGCGAGGTGAAACAAGCGCGCTAAAGAGGCCCGTGGTCCTGGCGGTTCCTCGCCCGGACCGCACCCCCTCCGATGGCCGGCCCCATCTTCAGACCCAGGGCCGCCGCATGACACTCGATCCCGCTTCCCTCCGCCCCGCCACCCGCCTGATCCATGGCGGGACCGTCCGGTCGTCCTGCGGCGAGACCGCCGAGGCGTTGTTCCTCACCTCCGGCTATGTCTACGACAGCGCCGAGCAGGCCGAGGGCACGTTCGACGGCTCGGTGCAGCACTACCAGTATTCCCGGTTCGCCAACCCCACGGTGGGGATGCTGGAGGCCCGGCTGGCGCTGATCGAGGGCGCCGAGGCCTGCCGCGCCACCGCCACGGGGATGGCCGCGGTGCATGCCGCGCTGCTGTCGCACCTGAAGACCGGCGACCGCGTGGTGGCCTCGCGCGCGCTGTTCGGCTCCTGCCACTGGATCGTCTCCACCCTGCTGCCGCGCTACGGGATCGCCGCCGAGTTCGTCGACGGTGCGGACCTGGCGCAATGGCGCGCCGCCTTGTCGCGCCCGGCGCAGCTCGTGCTGCTGGAGACGCCGTCGAACCCGATGCTGGAACTGGTCGATCTGCGCGCGGTGGCCGGGCTGGCCCACGCCGCCGGGGCGATCGTGGTGGTCGATAACGTGTTCGCCACGCCGCTGTTGCAGCAGCCGCTCGCGCTGGGCGCCGACGTGGTGGTGTATTCCTGCACCAAGCATATCGACGGCCAGGGTCGGGTGCTGGGGGGCGCGGTGCTCGGGCGGGCGAAATGGGTCGAGGAAACCCTGCAGCCGTTCCTGCGCAACACCGGTCCGGCGCTGTCGCCGTTCAACGCCTGGGTGCTGCTGAAGGGGCTGGAAACCCTGGCGCTGCGGGTGGGCGCCGCCTGCCGCGGGGCGGAGGCGATCGCCGGCTTCCTCGCCGGGCGCGCCGAGGTGCGGCGGGTGTGGTACCCGACCCGCGCCGACCATCCCCAGCACGCACTGGCGGCGGCGCAGATGCAGGGCGGCGGCACGGTGGTGACGTTCGAGCTCGCCGGCGGCAAGGACGCCGCCTTCGCCGCGATGAACCGGTTCCGGCTGATCGCGGTGTCGAACAACCTGGGCGATTCGAAATCGCTCGCCACCCATCCGGCCACCACGACGCATATGCGGATCGGCGCGGAGGAACGCGCGAAGCTCGGGATCACCGAGGGCGTGATCCGCCTGTCGGTCGGGCTGGAAGATCCGGAGGATCTGCGCGACGATCTGGCCCAGGCGCTGGCCGGCGGCTGAGCGGCGGGACCCCTTCTCCCTCCCCCCTTGCGGGGGAGGGTTGGGGTGGGGGGTGCGGCCACCCCGAAGCCCGTGCCGCCGGCCCCCCTCCCCGGCCCTCCCCCGCAAGGGGGGAGGGAGAGGGGCACGCGGCGGGTGTGGACAATCCGGCCGCGTCCGCGTTCTATCGATCACCCTCACACGGCAACTGCGATATCCGGCTCATGGGCGAGGACTACAGCAAGATCACCGGCGGCATCCGCGTGTCGGTGCGCTCCTACTACCTGGAGGACCAGTCGCGGCCCGAGGACGGCCACTTCGTCTGGGCCTACCGGGTGAAGATCGCGAACGAGGGCCCGCGCCCGGTGCAGCTGATGCGCCGCACGTGGCGGATCACCGACGCGCGCGGGCGCACCCAGCATGTCCAGGGCGCCGGCGTGGTGGGCGAACAGCCGCTGCTGGAGCCGGGGGAGAGCTTCGAATACACCTCCGGCACGCCGCTGGAGACGCCGTCGGGCTTCATGGTCGGCACCTACCACATGATGGATCCCGCGTCGGGCGAGGCGTTCGACGTGGCGGTCCCGCCGTTCAGCCTCGACAGCCCGCACCAGGCGGGCGGGGTGCATTGACGGCCGCGCCTTGCGGGTTTTCGGTTGGGGGCCATGTCTTGTGCGGGGCCGCGGCGGCCCCGTTCCGCTGATTGTGCAAGGAAGCCCCCGCGGTGGACCTGATCGCTCCTGCCTCTCGCCTGTCCTCGGCCCTGACGGCCGCGCCCGAGTCCGCCCGCCCGACCCGCGCGGAGGCGGAGGCGGCGATCCGCACCCTGCTGCGCTGGGCGGGCGACGACCCGGCGCGCGAAGGGCTGCGCGACACCCCGGCCCGGGTGGCGCGCGCGTATGAGGAGTTCTTCTGCGGCTACGCGATCGACCCGACCGCGCTGCTGGAACGCACTTTCGAGGAAACCGAGGGCTACGACGAAATCGTTCTGCTGCGCGACATCCGCGTGGAGAGCACGTGCGAGCACCACATGGCGCCGATCCTGGGCCGGGCGCATGTCGCCTACCTGCCGCACCGGCGGGTGGTGGGGATCAGCAAGCTCGCCCGCGTGGTGGAAGCCTATGCCAAGCGGCTGCAGATCCAGGAGAAGCTGACCGTCCAGATCGCCACCACCATCCAGGAGGTGCTGGCCCCGCGCGGCGTGGCGGTGGTGATCGAGGCGGCGCACCAGTGCATGACCACCCGCGGGGTGCACAAGCCGGGCGTGACCATGGTGACCAGCCACATGCTGGGGGCGTTCCGCTCCGATCCCGCCACGCGGCGGGAACTGCTGTCGATGATCGGCATCCACGGCAGCGGGATCCGGGAGGGGTAGGCGGCGCCGCTTCTTCTCCCCTCCCCTTGCGGGAGGGGCTGGGGGAGGGGGCGGCCCTGAAACCCCTCGGGCGGGCTTGTGCCGCCTGGACCCCTCCCCCGGCCCCTCCCGCAAGGGGAGGGGAAACGTTGCCTAGCTGCGGACCAGCGGGCAGTCGCTTTCCGCCAGCGGGCGGAACACCTGATCGCCGGGCAGGGTGGTGACGATGTCGAACAGGTCCCACTCGCCCTTGGCGGTGCCGGGACGTTTGACCTGCGCCACCAGCATGTCGTGCATCAGCCGTCCGTCGATGCGCAGATGCCCGTGGTGGCTGAAGATGTCCTCGATCGGCATCGCCCGCAGTTGGTCCATCACCGTGATCCCCTTGGTGGTGCCGGCGGCGCGCACCGCTTTCAGGTAGCTCAATGTGGTGGAATAGGTGCCGGCCTGGAACATGGTCGGCGCCGCGCCGTGTTTGGCCAGGAAGCGCTTCGCCCAGGCGCGCGCCGCGGGATCCGTGTCCCAGTAGAACGACGTGAGGAAGGTCAGGCCCTGCGCCTCGGCCAGCCCGAGCGCGTGCACGTCGATGATGGTAACGACGGTGGCGGCCAGGGTCTGCGGCAGGTGCATCTCGTGCGCCTGCTTGAGGGAATTGATGAGGTCCGTGCCGGCATTGCCGAGCAGCAGCACCTCGGCGCCCGAAGCCTGGGCGGTGAGCAGGTAGGAGCTGAAATCGGTGGTGCCGAGCGGGTGATACAAGGTGCCCAGCACCTTGCCGCCATGCGCGGCGATCGCCTTCGCCGCCTGGTCCAGCATGGAGTGGCCGAAGGCGTAGTCTGCGCCCATCAGGAACCAGGTCTTCTTCTTCTGCCGGTCCATGAAGTAGCGCACCAGGCCGACGCTGGCGGAATAGGTGTCGTTGGTCCAGGTGGCGCCGGTGGGGGAACACTGCTTGCCCATCAGCGCGATCGTGCCGCCGGTGGACGAAAGCGTGACCTTGCCGCGGGCGTGCGCGAGGTTCTGCACCGCGAGCGCGACGGCGGAATTGGCGAGGTCGGTGATCATGCTCACCCCCTCGGTATCGAACCACTGGCGGGCGATGGTGACGCCGATCTCGGGCTTGTTCTGGTGGTTGGCGTTCAGCAGGCGGACCGGGCGGGAGAGCACGGTGCCGCCGAAATCCTCGATCGCCATCTGCGCGGCGAGCACCGAGCCCATGCCGCAGAGGCTGGAGAGCACGCCGGTTTCGTCGGTGAGCACGCCGACGGTGACAGGCGGCGGGGCGGCGTGGACGGCAGGCGCGGCGAGTGCGGGCACGGCAAGGGCGGCGGCGCCGGCGGCGAGCACGCGGCGGCGGGGCAGGCGGAACGACATGGACGTTTCCTTATGGCGCGATGGGACCGCGGGCGGATTGCGCGGCCGGACCTCGAGCCTGGGCGGCGTCGCCTTGGGTGTAAAGAGGGACACGGGCGCGCCGCAGGGCAATCGGGTGAACGCCCCGCATCTTCACCTCTCCCGCTGTGCGGGAGAGGTCGGCGCACGAAGTGCGCCGGGTGAGGGCTGGAGGCACGGTATTCCGGGGTCTGGCGGTATCGCCCGTGGCGCCGTCGGGGCCGTTTGGGCCGCCGGTGCGGCATGCCCTCACCCGCCGTGCTGCGCACGGCGACCTCTCCCGCGGCGCGGGAGAGGTGAATTGCCTGGTACGCGTGGTTCACCCGATTACCCTGGGGCGCGCCGCGCTTGCCGCCGGCGCCCGGCGCCGGTACCGTCCGCCGCTGCCCATCGCCCGCGAACCGGAACCTTTCGGCAGGGCCGCCCGGCGCGGCCAACCCGACCCGGCCCCGGATCGACGCCGCCCCCCAAGGGCGCCCCTTCCGGGGATGCGCCGCAGCGATGGCGCGGCGGCAACCACGCCGGCCTGCCCCGGGGGGATCCGCGATGCCGCTTCGCCTGCCGCCGCTGTCTGCCCTGCGCTTCTTCGAGGCCGCCGGCCGGCATGGCAGCTTCAAGCGCGCCGCCGCGGAACTGAACGTGACGCCGAGCGCGGTGAGCCACGGGATCGTCGCCCTGGAGGAAGCGCTGGGCGTCACCTTGTTTCTCCGCGCGCCGCGCCTTCTCTCCCTCACGCCCGAAGGGGCGGACTATCTGCCCTATGTGTCCGAGGCGCTGTCGCTGATCGCCATCGGCACCGAGCGGCTGCCGGGCAACCGGGCGCGGCGCAGCATCGCCGTGAGCTGCGCGCCGACCCTGGCGTCCCGCTGGCTGCTGCCGCTGCTGCCGGGCTTCCGCCGCCGCTGGCCGCAGATCGGCGTCAGCGTGGACACCTCGCGCCGGCAGGTGGGTTTCCCGGTGGACGGGTTCGATTTCGCCATCCGCATGAACCGGGCGCCGGTCGCCGGCGCGGCCTGGACCCGGCTGTTCGGCGAAGCCCTGGTCCCGGTCTGCAGCCCGGCCTGCCGCGCGGCGCTCACGGACGGCTCGGGCGGGATCGACCTGCGCCGGGCGAGCTTGCTGCATGTCACGGCGGCCAGCGAAGACTGGCCGGCCTGGCTGGAACGGACCGGCACCGACGGGATCGACCCCGCCGCGGGGCTGCGCTTCAATTCGATCCAGCTTGCCTTCGAGGCCGCCGCGATGGGCCTCGGCGTCGCGCTCGGGCGGCGGCCGCTGGTGGACCGCGACCTCGAAGCGGGACGGCTGGTGGCGGCGAGCCCGCACATGATCGCGGCGGAGACCGCCTATTGGCTGGTGAGTTCGGATGGGGCGGATTACCGGCCCGATCTGCAGGCCTTCAAGCGCTGGCTGCTCGATGAGGCCGGCTCCGTCCCGGACATCGTTCGGGAAGCCGTGCCGCGGGACAGGTGAAGATCCCTCACCTGTCGTCGCCAACTTCTCCTTTGTCGCCGCCTTCGCCCGTCGCCATTGTCCGGGGGGAGGAGGGCGCAGGCCATGTCGATCTCTTACCGAATCCGGTCCGCTTCCCGCGGCGGCCAGACATTGCGCGTCGTCGCCGCGGGGGCGCTGGTGATGAGCGCGGCGATGGGGGTGCGGCAGACCTTCGGGCTGTTCATCGGTCCGTTCTCCGCCGGGCGCGGGATCCCGGTCACCGAGATCGCCTTCGCGATCGCCCTGCACAACCTGGTCTGGGGGTTCGCGCAGCCGGTGGCGGGCGCGGCGGCGGATCGCTACGGGCCCGCACCGGTGGTGGCCTGCGGCGCGGTCGCCTTCGCCGCCGGCCTGGCGCTGGCGGCGGAGGCGGCCTCGGGCGTGATGCTGATCATCGGCATCGGCGTGCTGGTGGGCATCGGCATCAGTTGCACGAGCTTCGGGGTGGTGCTGACCGCGGTCGGCCGGGTCGCGTCGGCGCAGACAGCGCAGTCTGGCGATGGGGCTGGCGAGCGCCGGCGGATCGCTCGGCCAGGTGGTGATCGTTCCTACTGCGCAGCGGATCGCCGACGGCCCGGGCCTGGCCGTGGCGCTGTTCGCGCTGGCGGCGGTGCTGCTCGCGGCGGCCCCGCTCGGGATCCTGCTCGACCGGCGGGAGGCGCCGGCGGCGACGCCCGATCCCGCCCCGGCGGCGCCGCTGCATGAGGTGCTGGCGCTGGCGTGGCGGCATCGGGGCTACCGGCTGCTCACCATCGGCTTCTTCGCCTGCGGGTTCCAGCTTGCGTTCATCGCCACCTATCTGCCGGGGTATCTGTTCCTGTGCCACATGCCGATCGGGCTCGGGGCGACGGCGCTGGCGCTGATCGGCGTGTTCAACATGGCGGGCAGCTGGGCGTGCGGGTGGCTGGGCGGACGGTTTCGCCAGCAGCACGTGCTCGGCTGGCTCTATCTGATCCGGGGGGTGACGATCGCGGTCTTCTTCCTGGCGCCGAAGACCGCGACCTCGGTCGTGGTGTTCGCGGCGGTGATGGGGCTGACCTGGCTCGGGACCGTGCCGCTGACCAGCGGGTTCGTGGCGCGGGCGTTCGGGACGCGCGATCTCGGCACCTTGTTCGGGGTGTGCTTCTTCAGCCACCAGATCGGCTCGTTCCTGGGGGCCTCGCTGGGCGGGATCGTGTTCGACGTGACCGGGTCCTATTCGCTGGTCTGGGGGGTGACGGCCGTGGCCGGGCTGGCCGCGGCGCTGCTGCATTTCCTGATCCGCGACACGGCGGGGACCTCCGCCGCCCTGCCCGCGCCGGTGCCGGCATGAGCGCGGGGCCGGCCGGTCCCGCGATGGCGGACCCTGGTGCGCCCCCGGCGCGCGGCCCGGAGATCGAATTCTGGTTCGAGTTCGGGAGCATGTACAGCTACCTGAGCGTGATGCGGATCGAGGACGCGGCGCGGCGGCACGGGGTGCGGATCGTCTGGAAGCCGTTTCTGCTGGGGCCGATCTTCCGGGCGCTGGGGATGGAGACCTCGCCCTTCGTGCTGCAGACGGAAAAGGGCGCCTATGTCTGGCGGGACATGGCGCGCCAGTGCCGCAAATACGGGCTGCGCTGGCGCCAGCCCGGCACCTTCCCCCGGATCGGGCTGCTGGCGGCGCGGATCGCGCTGCTGGGCGCCGGGGAGCCCTGGATCGGGGCGTTCTGCCGGGAGGTGATGACACTGAATTTCGTGCTGGACGCGGACATCGGCGCGCCCGAGCGGCTGGGGGCGATTCTGGCCGGCCTCGGCCTGCCGGCGGCGGAGATCCTGGAGCGGGCGCAGGCCGCGCCGGTGAAGGCGGGGCTGCGGGCGCAGACCGAGGCGGCGCGCGCCCGCGGGGTGTTCGGCGCCCCCAGCTTCTTCGTGGGATCCGAAATGTTCTGGGGCAACGACCGGATGGACGATGCGCTGGTGTTCGCGGCGGCGGCGGATCGGGGGTGAGAGGGGGCGCGGCAGGCCGGACCGGCTGGTGGGCGGGGGGGCGGGGCTGGTGCCGGCGGATCGCTTCGATTCAAACGCAGAGAAGACAAGGCGAGGAAGACTGAGATCGCAGAGGGCGCGGTGTTGGGCGCGGCCGGGTGCGACCCTGCCTCGGCGGAGGGGTGGGGGCGTTGGCACGCGGGGCGTGCGCCGCCCTCTGCGATCTCAGTCTTCCTCGCCTTTGCTTCTCTGTGTTTGAATTGGGGGGTGCCTGCCGCACGGAACGCCGGGCCCGGGGCACGTGGCCCCCGTTGCGAACTACGCGGCGGCTACTGGGCCCTGGAAGGCCTCGCCTCACGCGGACCCTCTTCGCCCCGGTGCGGCGGAGAGGGACCGACCGTGCGCGGCAAGCGCGTCTTCGCACGGGCGATGTGCGAATCCCATCGCCCGGTGCGGGAAGGGGGCAGCCTGGCCCGGTGTGTTGGGGCCTGAGCCGGATCCGGGCCTCGGATTCGAACGGCGATCGGCTCCTGTTGACCCGCAGCCGACCTTGCCTGTCCTCGGTTTCATGACCGCTCTGCGCCCACACCGGTCGCGCGGCCCATCGATCGCACTTCTTGGAAGCGGACATTCGCTAATCAGTGCATCATCGGCGCCGCCGTAGTGCCGCCCGACAGAAAGCTGCGTAGACCGGGCATCTCCGTGAGCCGTTCAATGCTGCTGGTCATCCCGTAGCAGATTGAGTGCGCTACCAGCCCGGAACCACAGCACCTGCGCTGCCGTGTAGGAGTGCTGCAGGGTCAGCGTCTCCGCCGCGCCGTCCGCGTGCCGCACCCGGCACATCACCGGGTTGCCAGGCACCAACGCCTCAAGACCCTGCAGGCTGATTCGGTCGTCTTCGAGGATCCGCTCGTAATCGTCCGGGTCACGGAATGTCAGCGCCAGCAGCCCCTGCTTCTTCAAGTTCGACTCATGGATCCGCGCGAAGCTCCGCGCGATCACCGCCACACCGCCCAGCAGCCGGGGTGACAGCGCGGCATGCTCACGGGAGCTGCCCTCGCCGTAGTTCGCATCGCCGACCACCAGCCACTTCACCCCGCGTGCCCGGTAATCCCGGGCCGTGGCCGAGAACGGCTGATCGGTTGCCCCGCTCAGTACATTCCGTCCCTTGCCCGCCGCGCCGGTGAACGCATTGACCGCGCCCATGAACATGTTGTCGCTGAACCGGTCCAGGTGGCCGCGATAGCGCAGCCACGGCCCGGCCGGCGAGATATGGTCGGTGGTCGTCTTACCCTTGGTCTTCACCAGCACCGGCATGTCGAGGAAATCCTCGCCATCCCAGGCCGGCCATGGCTCCAGGCGCTGCAAGCGTTCGCTGTTCGGATCGATCGCCAGCTTGATCGCGCGCCCATCCTCGGGCGGCATCACGCAGGTCGCGCGCCCAGGGTCGAAGCCAGATGCGGGCACCTCGGGCGCGGGCTGCGGCGGCTCCAGCTTGAATTCGGTCCCATCCGCCGCCGTCAGCGTGTCGGTCAGCGGGTTGAACGACAACCGTCCGGCCGCCGCGAAGGCCGTCACGAGCTCGGGGCTCGCAATGAAGTTCATCGTCGTCGGCTGTCCATCGTTCCGACTTGGGAAATTCCGGTTGTAGGACGTCACGATCGTGTTCGGCGCGTCCGGGGTGGCGCGACGCCACTGGCCGATGCACGGGCCGCAGGCGTTCGCCAGCACCGACGCGCCGATCCCCTCCAGCGCCTGCATCTGGCCGTCGCGTTCGATCGTCGCGCGGATTTGCTCTGACCCCGGGGTGACCAACAGCGGCGCGGCGGCAGACAGCCCGTGCCACTTCACCTGCGCCGCGACATCGGCCGCGCGGCTCATGTCTTCATAGGAGGAGTTGGTGCAGCTACCGACCAGCGCGGTGGATATCGTGTCGACGAACCCGTTGGCCGGATCGGCAATCTCGGCCGCGAGGCGAGAGATCGGGCGAGCGCGATCCGGGCTGTGCGGTCCCACCACATGCGGTTCCAGCGTCGACAGGTCGAGCGCGATCACTCGGTCGTAATAGCGCTCGGGGAGCGCCTCCACCTCGGGGTCGGGTTCCAGTAGCGCCTGATATTGCTCTACCAGCGGCACCAGGGCGGCCCGCCCGGTGGCGCGCAGATAGGTCAGCATATGCGCGTCGGCCGGGAATATCGACGTCGTCGCCCCCAGCTCCGCCCCCATGTTGGCGATGGTCGCCTTGCCGGTGGCGCTGATCGTGCGCGCGCCGGGGCCAATATATTCGACGATCGCGTTGGTGCCGCCGGAAACGGTCAACTGACCCGCGACGTACAGGATGACGTCCTTCGGCGCGGTCCAGCCGCCCAGCTTGCCAGTCAGCACCACCGCGATGCGCTTCGGATACAGCAGCTCCCATGGCAGGCCAGCGATGGCGTCGACCGCTTCGGACCCGCCCACGCCCACCGCACAGGTACCCAGCCCGCCGGCGTTCGGGGTGTGCGAGTCGGTGCCGAGAATCAGTGCGCCGGGGAAGGCGTAATTCTCCAGCACCACCTGGTGGATGATGCCGGCACCGGGTGGCCAGAAGCCGCAGCCGTATTTCGCCGCCGCGCTGCGCAGGAATGCGTAGACCTCCTGGTTCTCGTCCAGCGACGCACGCAGGTCGGCCTCACCCTCGGTACGCGCCTGGATCAGGTGGTCACAATGGATCGTGGTCGGGAGCGCCACGCGGTCGCGCCGCGTCTGCATAAACTGCAGCAGCGCGCTTTGGCCCAGCACATCCTGGAACACCACACGGTCGGGCCGCAGCGCGAGCTGGCTGTGTCCGCGAGTCAGTTCCTGCGTCTCGGGCGCGTCCAGATGGCCCAGCAGCACCTTGTCGGCCAAGGTCAGGGGCGCATCGAGCCGCCGCCGCACAACCTGCAGGTTGTTTGCCATTCGCGCGTAGATCTTCGCCGCCAACTCCGGCGTTGCCGCGATCTCGACCATCGTCTGCTCCTTGGTCCATGCAATCCGGGCAGGAAGCTAGCCAGGCGATGACTGTCGATCCATAATATGCCAAGCACGAAATTCATATCAACAGGATATGGCAGATAGAACTCCGGCATCTCCGCTACTTCATCGCCGTCGCCGAGGAAGGCCACATCACCCGCGCTGCCGAGCGCCTGGGCATGCAGCAGCCGCCGCTCAGTCAGCAAATCCACGCGCTGGAACGTGAGTTGGACGTCCAGTTGCTGCGCCGCCTGCCGCGCGGCGTGGAGCTGACTGAGGCCGGGCGCGCCTTGCTGGCCGACGCCCGTGCGATCCTCGCCCATATCGATCACGCGTTCACGACCACGCGTCGCACCGCGCGAGGCGAACTCGGGCGGCTGGTGGTGGGCTTCACCAGCTCGGCGCCATTCCATCCCTTCGTGCCGCGGGTGATCCGTGCCTTCCGCGACGACGCGCCGGACATTGCATTGACGCTGGAGGAGAGCGGCACCACCGAGCTGATCGAGGATCTGCGCCACGAGCGCGTCGACGCGGCCTTTATCCGAACTCACGTCACCGATCCGGCTGGTCTGACCGTCAACCCGCTATTGGAGGAGGCGATGCTGCTGGCGTTGCCCGCCACGCACGCCCTTGCCACGGGCGACGGAGGCGGCTCGCCGCTGCCGCTCGCCGCGCTGGCCGCTGAAACCTTCGTCGTCTACCGCCGTCATTCCGGTCCCGGCTTGTATGACGCGATCATCGCCGCCTGCCATGCCGCCGGATTCAGCCCGCAGGTCAGCCAGGAGGCGCCGCGCATCGTCTCCACCCTTAACCTGGTCGCCGCCGGTCTTGGCATCGCGCTGGTGCCGGCATCGCTGCGGCGGATGCAGATGGATGGGGTGGCCTATCGCGCGCTGCAGGGCATGCCGCAGCCGCGAGCGCCATTGCTGCTGGCGACCCGACGCACTGACACCTCGGCAGTGGTGCGTCGCTTTATCGATCTGGTCAGGCAGACGGCACGAACCTTTCCGCGTCCCGCGTTGTCAGGCTGAGAGCGATGCGGGGCTACTCTGTACCAAGGATATTATGAGTCCGTATCGAAAACCCGATTGCTCGAAGCTGAGCACCCTTTCCGATCCAAGGGAACGCCTACGGTTGCTGCAAACATCGATCTGTCTGAACGCGCGCACCGCTCGTCAATGACGAGCTATGATCCTTCGTTTGTTCCTAAGCCCGGTAAAGCGTACCAGGGCCTGCTTTTCTCGCCCCTCGACTCGGAAGCTGCCCTTCCGCTTCCGGCCAACTCTTGCCATCCAGCGCACTTGGCCGGAACGTCGGCTCCTGGCGCAACTCGATCGTCGTCTCAACCGACCGCCATGCGGGACCCGGCCCCAAGCCACCTCCGACTCCATCCCCCACCCCCCGGGGCTTGCCTCCCCCGCGCCCCCGAGGCAACCCTCCCCCCAGCATGCGACGCATCGTCCCGATCCTGGCGGTCATTGTCTTCCTGGCCGCCCTGATCCTGGACACGGCGGCCGTGCTGCGCATCGCCGGCATCTACGGCTGGCTCCTGCTGCGGACCCACCCCTGGTTCGTCGCCGCGGCGGCCGGGCTTGCCGTGATCGCGGTCCTCTGGCCCCGTCGCCCCTGGCGCCGCCGCCCCACCAGCAAACGCGGCAAGCGCCGGTCCCCCCGCCGCGGCGGCCCGCCGCGCAAGCGCCCGGCCGGCGGCGCCGCGCCGAAGAAACGAGCCCCCGCCGCCCCGCCGCCGGAGGAGGCCGCGCCCACCCCCCCGGCCAGCAAACCCCGCAAACCGCGCCGCCCCGCCGGCTCAGCCCCGCCGGCCCAGGCGGCCGGAGGGGCGCCGGGCAAAAGGTCTCAATCCGGGCCTAATGCCCGTCCCGCGCCGCCGCGTGCGTCCCGGGACGATGGTACGCGTGCGTCCCGGGACAATGGTAAAGGCGAGGTGAAGAAAAAGCGTACGCCTCGGCCGCCCGGCTAGATGCAAGCGTACACCCGGCTTCGCCCCAACTTCCCCAATTCCGGCCAATCGTACGACACGGCCAATTGATCCAGATCAATGCCGAGTCCGCACGAAGATGCGAAACGTATTCGGTGGTCGCGCAGCGACACAGGCCGGCTTCCCCCCCCCGTGGCCTGGCATGCCATCGCGCCGACCCCGCCCTCCGGCACGGAGCCCCCTCCCGGCTCCGTGCCGGAGGCTGCCGCCTCGGCGCGGCCGGCGCCGTCGCGCGCGCCCCGGCGCCGACCGGACGCCGCCGCCCGGACGCCCCCGCCCCTGGCCCGTCCCGCCCGACAGGAGCCCGCCCCATGGAAGACCCGTTCCGCTTCGCCGATCCCCTCGGCCCGGCGAAGATCGTGCACATCCACCGCCCCGCCGCCGGCCTCCGGGCGATCGTGGTGATCGACAATCTGGCCTGCGGCCCGGCGATCGGCGGCGTGCGCCTGGCCGCCGATGTCAGCACCGAGGAATGCGCCCGCCTCGCCCGCGCCATGACCCTGAAGAACGCCGCCGCGGACCTGCCGCACGGCGGCGGCAAGTCGGTCATTTTCGGCGATCCGCACGCCCCGCAAGTAGACAAGGAGCGGCTGATCCGCGCCTTCGCCGACGCCATCCGCGACCTGAGGGACTACATCCCCGGCCCCGACATGGGCACCGACGAGCGCTGCATGGCCTGGGTGCAGGACGAGATCGGCCGCGCCGTCGGCCTGCCGCGGGTGCTGGGCGGCATCCCGCTCGACGAGATCGGCGCCACCGGCTTCGGCCTCGTCGCCGCGATCGAGGCGGCGCTGCCGCGGTCCGGCCTGGCGCTGCGCGGGGCGCGGGTCGCGATCCAGGGGTTCGGCGCGGTGGGCCGGCACGCCGCGCGCATCCTGGCCGCGAAAGGCGCGGTGCTGGTCGCGGCGGCCGATTCCGGGGCCACCCTGGCCGATCCCGCCGGGCTCGATGTCGCCGCCCTGCTGCGCCACAAGCTGGCCGGGGGGACGCTTGCCGACGTGCCGGGGGGCAAGACCGGCGCGCCCGAGGCGATCCTGGACGTGCCCTGCGACATCTGGATCCCCGCCGCGCGGCCCGACGTGCTGCGCGCCGACACCGTCGGCCGGCTGCGCACGAAGCTGGTGGCCCAGGGCGCCAATATCCCGGCGACCGAGGAGGCGGAGGCGATGCTGCACGAACAGGGCGTTCTGGTCTTGCCCGATATCGTCGCCAATGCCGGCGGCGTCATCTGCGCCGCGGTCGAGCATCGCGGCGGCACCGAGGCCGCCGCCTTCGCCGCGATCGCCGAGAAGATCGGCCGCACCACCGCCCTGATGCTGGAGCAGGCGGCGCGCGACCGGGTTCCGCCGCGCGCCGCCGCGCTCGCCCTGGCCCGGCAGCGGATCACCGAGGCGGCGGCGTATCGCCGCTGGGGC
>CAWHKR010000021.1:0-5096 GCA_963829875.1 uncultured Pseudomonadota bacterium
TGGTTGAGCTGTTCGGCCAGTTCGGCGATTTGCTTGCCGGACAGCGAGGGGGTGTCGGTCAGCGTGGGTGCATCGTTCATAACAGTCCTCCCTGCCGCACTAGGCGGCGCCGGCGGCATCGTGCCACTACTCGCCGCCATCGTGAACCAGGGGGAACGCGTGAGAGGCTTCGAACCGCCGGCTGCCCCGGCCCGCATTCGCACAACCGGCGGCCTGCCGCTACGGGCACCGGCACCGGACCGGACCCCGACCAGCCCGCGGCCCCGCCCTCCGATCGCGGCGACATGTGGCCTGCGCGACCGCGCTCGGCGTCATGCCGGCCGAGCGGCCATGCCGTGTCGCATGAGCGTTCCCGGGCTTCCCCGATGATCGTGCCGCCGCCAGACGTGCGCCGCCGGGCGGGCGGCGCAAACCCGTGCGGGGGCGACCGCCTGCCGTGACCGACCAGCCGCTCGCGGAGCCGGAGCACCGCTATCTGCCCCGGAACAAGCTGTTCGCCGTCGTGGTGCCGCCGATCATCGTGCCGGTGTTCCTGGCCTCTGCCGATCCCACGGTGGTCGCCACCTCGCTGCCGGCGATCGCCGCGCAGTTCGGCCATGTGGACCAGATCTCCTGGGTCATCGTCGCCAACCTGATCGCCAGCACGATCGCCGCCCCCGCCTATGGCCGCCTGGCCGACCTGTTCGGGCGGCGGCGGATGATGCTGGTGGCGATCAGCATCTTCGGCACCGCCGCCCTGCTGTGCGCGATGGCGCCGACCCTGCACGCGCTGATCGCCGCGCGCGTGCTGCAGGGTTCGGCGCCGGCGGGCTGATGACGCTGGCGCAGGCGCTGATCGGCGAGCACGTGCCGCCGCGGTCGCGCGGCAGCTATCAGGGCTATCTCTCCTCCTGCATCGTCGCCGGCACCACGATCGGCCCGATCGGCGGCGGGTTGATCACCGAGTTCTTCGGCTGGCACGCGGTGTTCCTGGCCTATCTGCCGCTGAGCGTCATCGGGCTGCTGCTGGTGCTGCGGCTGCCGCACGGCGTGCGCAGCACCGGCAAAGCGCGGTTCGATGCGCCCGGCATGGTGCTGCTGGCGACTTTCGTGGTGCCGCTGCTGATGGCGGTGTCGGCGTTGCAGCGGCTGAACGCGGCGGCGGTGCCGCGCCTGGCGATGCTGGTGGCGATCGCCGGGCTGGCCCTGGGCGTGCTGCTCTGGCAGCAGCGGCGCTCGCCGTCGCCGCTGTTGCCGCTGCCCCTGCTGCGGCTGCCGGCGTTCTGGCGGGCCGACGTGCTGGGCGCGTGCTCCGGCGCGTCGCTGACCGCGATGGTGACGTTCCTGCCGATCTACCTGGTCGTGGTCACCGGGGCCTCGCCCGCCGAAGCCGGCCTGCTGCTGTTGCCGCTGACCGCCAGCGTCAGCAGCGGCTCGGTGCTGACCGGCTGGCTGATCTCGCGCACCGGGCGCACGGCGATCTTCCCCTCGGTCGGGTTGATGGTCACCGCGCTGTGCATGGTGTCGCTGGCGCTGTGGGCGCCGCAGCTCAGCCGGGTGGAGCTGGGCCTGGTGCTGGCGATCGGCGGGTTGTGCCAGGGATCGGCGATGATCACCGCGCAGATCACCGTGCAGAGCGTGGCCGACGTGCGGCAACTGGGCTCGGCCGCGGCGTCGGTGCAGTTGTCGCGCTCGCTGGGGTCGGCGTTCGGCGCGGCGGCGGCGGGGGCGGTGCTGTTCGGGCTGCTGTCGGCGATGAACCCCGACACGGCGGCGCTGTTCTTCGAGATGGTGCGGCGCGGCCGGAGGTGCTGGCGCAGTTGCCGGCCGACACACCGGATGCTGGTGCAGGGCGAGATCGCGACGGCGTTCCGGGGGATGTTCCTGCTGGTGGCCAGCTTCTCCTGCATTATCGTGGCGGCGGCGTGGACGATGCCGGTGCGGCGGCTCTGACACGGGCCTGGGTGTGCGCCCGGGCGCATGGTATGGCAGGCTGATAGCCGCCGTCAGCGGAGGACGTTTCAGTGCGCGCGAACATTCCCGACACCCAGACCGTTATCGAAATCAAGCAGCCCGGCGGGCCCGAGGTGCTGGTGCCCGGCCGCCGCCCCGTGCCGGAGCCGAAAGCCGGCGAGGTGCTGATCCGCATCGCCGCCGGCGGGGTGAACCGCGCGGACTGCCTGCAGCGCATGGGCAAGTATCCGATGCCGGCCGGCGCCTCGGACATTCCCGGGCTGGAATGCTCCGGCACCGTGGTCCAGTGCGGCGAGGGCGTGACCCAGTGGAAGGACGGCGACCAGGTCTGCGCGCTGCTGGTGGCGGACGGCTACGGCGAATATGCCGCGGTGCCGGCGGTGCAGTGCCTGCCGGTGCCGCAGGGCGTCAGCCTGGTGGATGCGGGCGGCCTGCCGGAGACGTTCTGCACGGTGTGGACCAACGTGTTCGAGCGCATGCACCTGCAGCCGGGCGAGACCTTCATGGTGCAGGGCGGCACCAGCGGCATCGGCATGACCGCGATCCAGTTGGCGAAGGCCTGGGGCTGCAAGGTGCTGGCCACCGCCGGCAGCGACGAGAAATGCGCCGCCTGCCGCGATTTCGGCGCCGACGTGGCGATCAACTACCGCACGCAGGATTTCGTGCAGGTGGGCAAGGACGCCACCAACGGCCGCGGCGTGGACGTGATCCTGGACATGGTCGGCGGCGACTACATCCCGCGCCAGGTGGAGCTGCTGGCGCGCGAGGGCCGGCTGGGCTTCGTGGCGCTGATGGGCGGCACCAAGGCGAGGTGGATTTCGGCGCGGTGCACCGCAAGCACCTGACCATCACCGGCTCCACCCTGCGCGGGCGCAGCATCGAGGCGAAGGCGTCCATCGTCGCCGGGCTGCGGGAGAAGGTCTGGCCGATGTGGGCGCAGGGCAAGCTGCGTACCTGCACCTACAGGACCTTCCCGCTGGAGCAGGCGTCCGAGGCGCACAAGCTGATGGAGTCCAGCCAGCACATCGGCAAGATCCTGCTGGTGCCGTGATTTGTTCCGGTCATGGCCGGGCTTGACCCGGCCATCCACACACCGGCGACCGGGCCGGCACAACCGCTGGCCGACCAACCGCTGGCCGACCCGATCGGCGCGGGGTAGATGGCCGGGTCAAGCCCGGCCATGACGACAACGGCCTGACCACCGCGACAGCGGCCGGGCCACCACGAAAACGGGTCGGCTGCAACCGACCGGCCATGACGACGCCCGTTTATGACAACAGCGGACCGACCTTGATTACGACCGCCCAGCCGTGACCAAAGCGGCGAAAAGGGGATACGCACCATGAAAGCAGCAGAAGCCGTCGTCGAAATTCTGAAGCGGGAAGGCGTGCAGACGCTGTTCTGCTTCCCCACCACATCGCTGATCGAAACCGCCGTCGCCGGCGGCCTGCGCCCGGTGATCTGCCGGCAGGAACGGGTCGGCGTGGACATGGCCGACGGCTACGCCCGCGTCACCAACGGCAAGCCGCCCGGCGTGTTCGCCATGCAGTATGGCCCGGGCGCCGAGAACGCTTTCCCCGGCATCGCCACCACCTATTCCGACTCCGTCCCGGTGCTGTTCCTGCCGCTCGGCCACGCCCGCGACGACGCGCAGGTGTATCCGCTGTTCAGCTCCGCCCGCACCTATGCCAGCGTGACCAAGCAGGTGGAGACGCTGGCCGTGCCGGAACAGACTCCCGCCGCCATGCGCCGCGCCTTCAGCGCCCTGAAGAACGGCCGCGCCGGCCCGGTGATGGTGGAGCTGCCGCGCGACCTGCTGGACCTGGAAGCCGGCGACGAGGCATCGGAGTACCGCGCGCTGCGCCCCACCCGCGCCGCACCGTCGGTGTCCGACGTGGAGGATGCCGCCCGCCTGCTGCTGGACGCGCAATGCCCGATGATCCTGGCCGGCCAGGGCGTGCTGTACGCGGAAGCGTCGGACGAACTGGTGCAACTGGCCGAGATGCTCCAGGCGCCGGTGATGAGCACGGTGGACGGCAAGAGCGCCTTCCCCGAGGACCACGAACTCGCCCTGGGATCGGGCGGCAACAACTTCACCGCACAGGGTGCGCATTTCCTGTACGGGAAGTCGGACCTGATCCTGGCGATCGGCGCCGGCCTGACGCGCCATCCGCTCAGCACGCCGCCGCTGCCGCCCGGCATCCGGCTGATCCACGCCACCAACGACCCGCGCGACCTGCACAAGAGCTACCCGACCGAGCTCGCCCTGCTCGGCGACGCCAAGCTGACGCTGGCGGCGCTGGTGGAGGCGGTGCGCGACCGGATGGGCTCGCGCATCCTGAACCGCTCGCCGGTGGCGGAGATCCGCGACCTGCGCGAAGCCTGGCTGGCCAAGTGGGAAGCCAAGCGCGGCTCCTCGGAAACGCCGATGACGCCGTATCGCGTGATGGCGGAGTTCATGCGCGTGGTGAACCCGGCCGAGGCGATCGTCACCCACGATTCCGGCAGCCCGCGCGAGCAGTTGCTGCCGTTCTACCGCGCCACGAAGCCGCGGTCCTACCTGGGCTGGGGCAAGTCGCACCAGTTCGGCACCGGGCTTGGCCTGACTATCGGCGCGAAGATCGCCGCGCCCGACAAGTTCTGCGTGAATTTCATGGGTGACGCGGCGTTCGGCATGACTGGCCTGGACTTCGAATCCGCGGTGCGCGCCGGGGTGCCAAGCCTGACGATCGTGCTGAACAACTCGACGATGGCGATCGAGATCCCGCATATGCAACTGTCGCACGACCGGCACAAGGCGCGCGACCTGGGCGGCAACTACGCCAACCTGGCGCGCGACCTGGGCGGCTGGAGCGAGCGTGTCACCGACCCGAACGAGATCGCCGCGGCCATCCAGCGGGCCCGCCGGCAGACCGAGGAAGGCCGCACCTGCCTGCTGGAATTCATCACCAGCGCCGAGACGGCGTTCCCCCGCCGCGGCCAGGGACCGTCGTGAACCGTACGGCCCAGGCGAAAAAACCATGGCCGGACCACGTCCGGCCATGACAGAATTGCGGCGTGCCGAGCGCGACAGTTCGCGTCTGTAGGCTCTTATTGGCCATGGCGTGAGGATTGATGCGACTGTCTCCTGTGACCCGCCGTCG
>CAWHKR010000022.1:0-14135 GCA_963829875.1 uncultured Pseudomonadota bacterium
GGGCGCGGCGGACGCGCCGGCCTTCGTTGTCGCCGCGGTGGCGCCGGACCCGAGCGGGCAGGATCGTTCGCTGATCGGGCTGGAGCTCGATCGCGACGTGAGCCGCGCGCGGCTCACGACCTCGCTGGCCGCCGCGGGGTTCGCGCTGGACGGGGTCGGTGCCGGGCGGCGCGGTCCCGGGCGGGGTGATGCTGCGCCGCGACCCAGATGCGCCAGTGGCGCTCGCCCTGGTGGAAGTGGCCGGGCACGTGAGCGACGACGATCCGCGTCTGGCGCGGCTCAGCGGCCTGCTGCGCCCGCCGGTGGTGCTCGGCGCCTACGCCACCCCGATCGAGGGAGCCCGGCCATGACCGCACCCGCGCCGCGACCGGAGATCCTGGGCATCTCGCCCTATGTCGGCGGGGAATCGACCGTTCCGGGTGTGAACCGGACCATCAAGCTGTCGTCCAACGAAGGCGCGTTCGGCGTGCCGCCGGGGGCGCAGGCGGCGTTCGTGGGCGTGGCGGCGGAGTTGCACCGGTATCCGGACGGCGGGGCGGAGGCGCTGCGGCGGGCGATCGGCGCGCGGTTCGGGCTCGATCCGGCGCGGATCGTGTGCGGGGCGGGATCGGACGACATCATCTACCAGCTTTGCCTGTCCTACGGCGGCAAGGGGCGGGACGTGCTGATGTCGGCGCACGGGTTTTCCATCTACCAGATCGCCGGCACCTATGCGGGCAGCCAGGTGGTGAAGGCGCCGGAGCGGAACCTGACGGCGGATGTGGACGCGCTGCTGGCCGCGGTGTCGGCGTCGACCCGGCTCGTGTTCCTGGCCAACCCGAACAACCCGACCGGGTCGATGCTGCCGTATGAGGAGGTGGCGCGGCTGCGGGCGGGGCTGCCGTCCGACGTGCTGCTGGTGCTGGATGCGGCGTACGCCAAATACGTGACGCGGCCGGAGTACCAGGCGGGGGCGCGGCTGGTGGATGCCGGGGACAACACGGTGATGACCCGGACCTTCAGCAAGGTGTTCGGGCTGGGAGGCATGCGGATCGGCTGGGCCTATGCGCCGCCGGCGGTGATCGACGTGCTGAACCGGGTGCGGGCGCCGTTCAACGTGTCCATCGCCGCGCAGGCGGCGGCGATCGCGGCGCTGGCCGAGCCCGGCTGGGTGGAGAAGGGGCGCGCCCACAACCAGGAATACCGGCCGGTGCTGGCCCGCGGGCTGGAAGCCGCGGGGATCAAGGTCTGGCCGAGCGAGGGGAATTTCGTGCTGGCCGATTTCGGCGTGCCGGAGCGGGCGAAAGCGGCGGATGCGTTCCTGCGCACGCGCGGGATCATCGTCCGCCCGGTGGCCGGCTACGGGCTGCCGCATTGCCTGCGCATCACCGTCGGCACCGCCGAGGAGGTGGGGCTGGTGATCGAGGCGATGGGCGCGTTCATGAGGCAGGCCGGTGGCTGAGCCCCTGTTTCGCCGGCTGGCACTGATCGGGACCGGGCTGATCGGCAGCTCCGTGGCGCGGATCGCGCACGAGCGCGACGATCTGGCCGGCAGCGTGGTGGCCTGCGCGCGGACCGCGAAGACCCGCGCCCGGGTGATGGAACTCGGCATCGCCGACGCGGTGGAGGAAGATCCGGCGCGCGCGGTGGCGGGGGCCGATTGCGTGATGCTGGCCGCGCCGGTGGGGGCGTTCGCCGAGATCGCCGCGGCGATCGCGCCGCACCTGGCGCCCGGCGCGATCCTGACCGACGTGGGATCGACCAAGCAGTCGGTGATCCGCGATGTCGGGCCGCTGGTGCCGGCGGGGGTGCATTTCGTGCCGGCGCATCCAGTGGCGGGGACGGAATATTCCGGTCCCGATGCGGGGTTCCTGACCCTGTTCGAGGGGCGCTACACCCTGGTCGTGCCACCGGCGGGCACCGACGAGGCCGCGATCGAGAAGGTCTCGGAGCTGTGGCGGCGCTGCGGGTCGATGGTGGAACGGATGGAGCCGGCGCACCACGACCGGGTGCTGGCGATCGTTTCGCATCTGCCGCATCTGCTGGCGTTCACCATCTGCGGCACGGCCGATGACCTGGCCGATGAGAGCCGGTCGGAGGTGCTGCGCTTCGCTGCCTCCGGCTTCCGCGATTTCACCCGCATCGCGGCGTCCGATCCGGTGATGTGGCGCGACATCTTCCTGAACAACCGCGAGGCGCTGCTGGAGATGCTGGCGCGGTTCCTGGAGGACGCGCAGGCGATGGCCCGCGCGGTGCGCTGGGGCGACGCGGACTATATCGAGGACCGCGTGGAACGCGGGCGGAAGATCCGCCGCAGCCTGATCGAGCTGAAGCAGGCGTAAGGGCGGTTTCTTAACCTTTGATCGACAGTATGGGTGCGGCCGGGGCCGGATGCATCCTTGTGTCATCAGAGGGAAGGGACGTCGTTCATTTTCGACACGCTTGGCTATTCCAAGCATTTGCGGCAGGCTGTGGTGTCTTCGGTCGAGGCTGAGGCGCATGCCGAGGCGGCACGGGATTTCATCATGAGCGAGATCGCGACCCGACACGATATCCTGGCGGTGCGGCAGGACCTGACGGTGGTCCGCGATGAGCTGCGCGGGATGATCGACACGCTTGGGCTGCGCATCACCGTGCGGCTGGGGGTCATGGTGGTGGCCGCGGTTGCGACCCTGGCGGCGCTGATCAAGCTGTAGGGACGGGCGGGCGCGGTTGGCCGGGTTGATCGCCGGACGCGCCTGGGTCGTCGGCGCGCACCGGGGTCCGGACGGGCCTGAGGAGGTGGGTGCCGGGGCGCGGTGGCCGGGCGCGCGCCCGGCGCGGAGCAGACGATGAGCCCCGGTCCCTGGCAGTCGTTCGGCGCGTCCCTGGGTGCCTGGCTGACCGGCCCGCTGAGCGGCAAGCTGGCGCTGCTGGCCGCCGGGCTCGTGGTGATCACGGTGCTGGTGCGCCTGCTGCTGGGGGCGGTGAGCCGCTACGTCGGCAACAACGCCACGCGCTACAAAAGCCGCAAGATCGTTACCTCGTTCGGCTACGCGGCCGCGGCGCTGGTCGTGCTGCTGGTGTTCAGCGACCGGCTGGGGGGGCTGACGGTCGCCTTCGGCGTGGCCGGCGCGGGGGTGGCGTTCGCCTTGCAGGAAGTGATCGCGAGCGTGGCGGGCTGGAGCGCGGTGTCGTTCGGCAGTTTCTACAAGGTCGGCGATCGGGTGCAGCTCGGCGGGATCAAGGGCGACGTGATCGACATCGGCATCCTGCGCACCACGATCATGGAGATGGGCGAGTGGGTCGCCAGCGACCAGTACAACGGCCGCATCGTGCGGGTGGCCAACAGCTTCGTCTTCAAGGAGCCGGTGTTCAACTATTCAGCCGAATTTCCCTTTCTCTGGGACGAGATCACGATCCCGATCAAATACGGGGGCGACCACCGCGCGGCCCGCGCGCTGATCGCGCGGGTGGCCGATGAGGTGGTGGGCGACTACACGCGCGCGGCCGAGCAGGGATGGGCGCCGGTCACCCGGCGGTACCTGATCGACGCGGCGAGCGTGCGACCGGTAGTCACCCTGGTGGTGGCGCTGAACTGGGCGGAGTTCACCCTGCGCTACGTGGTGGACTACAAGCTGCGCCGCGCGACCCGGGACCGGCTGTTCACCCGCATCTTGGAAGAGATCGAGAGCACGGGCGGGGCGATCGCCATCGCCAGTTCGACGTTGAACATCGAGAAGCTGGCGGCGCTGGAGGTGCGGCTGTCCGGTGCGCCGGGGGAGCCGGCCGGGCGGCAGGGGTAGGTCCGGAGGGTGCGATACCGACGCCGGCACGACCGGCGTGCGGCGGCGGGCGGGTTCGCCACCCCGCTCAGGGCGCCGGGGGGATGTTCTGGTTCAGGCGGAACAGGTTGTCGGGGTCGTAACGCGCCTTCAGCGCCGCGAGGCGCGGGTAGTTGGGGCCATAGGCGGCGCGCACGCGCGCCTCGCCCTCGTCGCCGAGGCTGTTCACATAGACGCCGCCGGTGGCGAAGGGCTGCATCGCCTCCCAGAAGGCGCGGGCCCAGGCGACGTGGCGCGCGTCCTCGGCCGCGTCCTCCCAGATCGCGGCGGGGAAGCAGTCGTAGGCGGCGGTGCGGTGGCTGAAGGCGGTCGCGTCGGGATCGACCGCGGCGATCGCGCCGCCGACCTGCTGGAGCATCGCGACCGAGAGCGGCGAGGTGGCGCCGGCGTAGCCCGCGATCAGCGCGTCGATGGCGGGATCGGTGAGCTGGTCGAGGAACTGCGCCTTCCAGTCGTAGCGGCGGCCGCGCGCGAACAGCGGATCGGCGGCGGCCTGCAGCGCGGCGTAGGGAACCGGGGCGATCAGGTCCCGGAGCGGGGGGCCGATGGCGCGGAGGGGGCCCAAGGCGTGCGCCGCTTCCTCCAGCGGGCCGGCGTAGCAGGCGGAGATCGCCAGCAGGCGCTGGCCTTCGGGCGTGGTGAGGAAGATGGCGTCGGCGCTGACCTCGTCCGCCGCCGCGGCGGTGAAGTCGCGGTAGGCGCGCAGCACGTCGCGGGCGCGGGCGAAATCGTGCAGCAGCAGCCCGCCCAGCACCTTCGGGCCGAGCGGATGCAGCCGGTAGCCGAATCCCGTGACGATACCGAAATTGCCGCCGCCGCCGCGGATCGCCCAGAACAGGTCGGGGTTGTTCGCCACGCTGGCGGTGACGATCCGGCCGTCGGCCAGCACCACCTGGGCGGCCAGCAGATTGTCGCAGGCGAGGCCGTGCGCGCGGCCGAGCCGGCCGAGGCCGCCGCCGAGGGTGAGGCCGGCGATCCCGGTATCGCTGTTGACCCCCATGGTGGTGGCGAGCCCGTGCGCCTGGGTGGCGGCGTCGAAGGCGCCAAGGGTGAGGCCGGGTTCGGCCCAGGCGGTGCGGCGGAGCGGATCGACGCGGATCCGTTGCATCTCCGTGAGATCGATCACCACCCCGCCGTCGCAGACCGAGGCGCCGGCGATGCTGTGTCCGCCGGCGCGCACGGCGACGGGAAGGCCGGAGGCGCGGGCGGCGGCCACGGCCTCGGCCACGTCGGTGACGTCGGCGCAGCGGATGATCGCGGCCGGGCGGCGGTCGATGCGGCCGTTCCAGACACGGCGCGCGGCGTCGTAGCCGGTGCTGTCCGGGCGCAATACCTGGCCGTGCAGGCGGATGCCGGGCAGGGCGGCGAAGGCGTCGAGGCCCCGAGGCGCAGAGCCGGGGGCGGCGGGCCGGATTGGGGTGTGCGTCTGCATGTCGTCCTCCGTGCGGGGACGGGGCGGACTCTCCGCCGCGGCCGCGGCGGAGGCAAGCAAGAAGATTTCATCCGCAAGTTGATGGATTGTCATTTAACCTGCGGCGATGCGAAAGCTCCCGCCGCTCGGCGCGTTGCGCGCCTTCGAGGCGGCCGCGCGGCTGCTCAGCTTCAAGGCCGCCGCGGACGAGCTCGGCCTCACGCCCACCGCGATCAGCCATCAGATCCGACTGCTGGAGACGCATTGCGAGCAGGCGCTGTTCCGCCGGCGGCCGCGGCCGCTGGCGCTGACCCGGGCGGGGGCGCGGCTGTTCCCGGTGGTGCGCGAGGGGCTGGACAGGTTTGCCGCGGCGCTGACCGCGCTGGCGGCCGAGCCCGGCCCTGCGGAACCGCTGCGGGTGACGACGACGAAGGCGTTCGCCCACCGCTGGCTGGTGCCGCGGCTGGCGTTGTGGCGGCAGGCGCATCCGGAGCTTGAGGTGGAGGTGACCGGCACCGACGCGGTGCTGGACCTGGGCGGGGGGGAGGCGGATGTGGCGATCCGTTACCAGCGCGGGCCGCCGGCGGGGGTCGCGGCGGAGGAATTGTTCCGCGACCGGTTCTGGCCGATCGCCAGCCCCGCCGTGCTGACCGGCGCGCCGGTGCGCGGGCCGGCCGACCTGGCGCGGCATACCTTGATCCACTGCCCCTGGCGGTCCTGGGACCCGTCGCCGCCGACCTGGGCGACCTGGCTTGCGGTGGCGCGCCGGCTGGGGATGGCGGCGCCGCATCTGGGGGAGACGCCGAGCCTGGGCTTCCGCGACGAGCTGGCCGCGGTCGCGGCGGTGATCGCGGGGCAGGGGATCGCGCTGCTGAGCGACGTGCTGGTGGCGCCGGAGCTGGCCAGCGGGGCGCTGGTGAAGGTGCTGGATCTGCCGTTGCCGGGGTTCGGGTTCTATCTGGTGCAAGGGCCGGGGCCGCGGCGGGAGGCGGCGGTCTCGGCGTTTTTGGCGTGGCTGCGGGCGGTGGCGTGAGGGGGCCGGAGGCGTGATGGCTGGCTGGATCGTGGGGGCTTGTTCAGCGGCGGGGGGGCCGCGCCGGGGTCACGGGGTTTGCGGGTCGGATGGGCGGGGGTTCGGGGGAGCGTGTTCATGCGGCGGCGGCGGCGGCGGGCGTGCGGCGCGGCGGCGACCGGGCGGGGTCGGCGCAGCCCGCGATCAGCGCGTCGATGGGGCGCGTCGCTGGCGCGGTGGGTGGCGGATGGGGTGTCCGCCGGGGGCGCAGGCTTTTCGAGTGTTTCCTGGTTCGGCTGGGGGCCGTTTCCTCGTCCCGGCCTGCGGGTTGGGGGGCGTCGCGCGGAGGCGCGGTCAAGGAGGGACCGCCGCTTGGCGGGCCACCGCCTCGCGCACGGAGTGCCTTCTCGTACAGGCAGACAGCTTCCGAGATCGGTCTCCGGAGATGTGTGCGCTCCGAGAATTGCGGCCGATCGATCGAACGCGGCGGTGTCCCCGCTGCGACGGGCGGTTGACAGGAGCAGAGCGGCGATTTCGAGGGACCGCTCCGGCGCAAGCCCGACGGCCGCGTCCGGGTCGGCGACGGCGGACAGGCGATCTGCCCAGCCGTCGGGAAAAGGACATAGGGCCGTCTAGTAGCGCCAGGCGAGCCCGTAGAAGACTTCGGCGCGGCGGGCCGGAGTCAGGGCATCAAGGGCCGCGGCAGTAATGCGAACGGCAGCCGTACCCCAGTCGAGTTTCTGGCGCTTTGCCCCGGGGCAGACCAGCCAGCCGGGGTACCTCTCTCGATCCCGTTGCCAGATCCGCGCCGCTTGATCGAGCGCGGATGCCGCGAAAGCGGCATCACGTTGCAGGCGCTCGGCAATTTCTATGGTCTCGGGCGGCAGACAGTAAGTGGATGGGTCGGCGGGGGTCCAATCGTGGGAGAGTGTGGGGCGCTCGGACGCCAGAAACGCCAGCAGGCGATGCATGGTGGTCCTGTGCCGAACCGGGCATCCGGCCGCCGGGACCAAACACAACCTGTGGTTGCGCGTTTCGGACCACGCCATGTACAGTAACGCCGTTCCGGCCTCGGCCGGCCCCGCCACGGACCCAGCGCGATGCCCACCGAACGCCACCCGGAAGTTGAACGGCCGCGCTTCGCCCGGGCCTGGGCGTCCCGCATCCTGCTCGGGTTGAACCTCGCCCTGTTCGTCGTGTTGCTCGGCCTGATGGTCGCCCGCGGCGCCGTGTTCTCCCCGCCCTGGGACGGGCCCGCGGTCGCCACCGTCGCGCTCACCGCCGCTGCCGTCGTGCTCGCGGCGGTCGGCATCGGCGTGGGCTTGCTGGCGGTGTGGGGCTATACCACCTTGCGGGACGACGCGACCCGTATTGCCGAGCAGGCTGCCGCCGAAGCGGCCGGCCTGGCTGCCGACCGCCAAGTGCAACAGCTGCTTCGCGACTGGGGGCTTTCGCCCCAGCCCGGGGCCGGGGAAGATGTCGCTCGCGCGTACGAAAAGGAATAGGCCCGATGTCCGCGACCGCCGCCTACGCCGAGCCCGCCGTCTTTGGCCCGCTGGCGGTAGCGGCACCGTTCCTGCGTGAGGCGCCCGTCGACCTGCTGGCGATGGCGCGGGCCCTGGGCCTGACGGTGCAGATGGACGCGCGGATGTCCGCGGATCTCTCGGGGCGCATCCGCCGCGGCGGGGACGGGCCGGCCGGCACCCATATCGAGGTGAACGGCGCCCATTCCTTCAATCGCCGGCGCTTCACCCTGGCCCACGAGATCGCCCATTTCCTGCTGCACCGCGACTTGATCGGCGACGGGATCGACGACACCGCGCTCTATCGCAGCCGCCTGTCCGATCAGACCGAGGTCGAGGCGAACCAGCTTGCGGCGCAGATCCTGATGCCCGCCGCCCTGGTGCGCGACATCTATCGCGCCGGGGCGCGATCGGTTGCCGGCCTCAGCGCCATGTTCCAGGTGTCGGAGGAAGCGATGCGCATCCGGCTGGGTCAACTGCGGCTCGGGCCGTAGCGCCGGGGCGGCGTGGGCGACCGGGCCGCACTCTCCGGTCCCTCCCGCGCGGCGCAGGTGAGGGTGTCCGTAACCCGCCGGGCTGTGCAGCCCTGTCTCCCGGCGCGTTTGGGACCACGTCATCGCTGCGTCATGGCGCCTCCCCCAACTCCGCCAGCAAGGCTGCCGCCCGGGCGCGCAGGGTCGGCAGATCGATGGTCGCGGTGCGCCACACCACCGCATTGTCCAGCGTGGCGTCCCCGTGGATCAGGACGTTGCGCAGGCCGACGGCGCGACGCAACCTCGGGATCCGCGCCGCGAGGTCCGGCGCGGTGCGGGAGAGGCGAAGCAGCGCCTCGCCGACGAGTACCAACTGCCGCGCTACCGCGGCGCGCACCAGCAAGCCGGTGCGCCAGGTCGCAAGGTCGTGGCCGTGTGCCCGGGCTGCCAGGTCACCAGCAGGTCCACATCCGATCGCTCCGGATCGAAGTCGCTGCTGCGCGCGGCGGAGCGGAACACCTCCAGACGCGCCACGCCGAAGCAACGGCAGAGCGCGATGATCGCGGCGCGGTGGGCCTCCAGAAGCGGGACCATGATGGGGCTCCGGGCGCAAGCGGAGCGCCGGACACGGGGGGAGGAAAGGCGGACCGGGTGCCGCATTCGCGTCGCCGGGCCTGCTGGGGCGCCGCCGCCGCATCGTCCCGGGCGGCCGAGCGCAGGGACTTGCCGCTGCCCCCGCACACCCCCATTTCCAGCGCCGAGAACACGATCCGGGCCCCTCTGGCGGGACGTCGGCCCCAGGCCGGCCAACCTTGCGATGTCGGATCACCGCGCGGACAGCGGCGATCGACCGGGGCCGGTTCCTCCCATCCCTCGCTGCTTCCGCGCGTCCCGGGTGACGACATGCAGGAGTATGATGGGCGATGATACGGTCCCCCGATGCGTTCAGCGATCCCGGCGCCGTGATGGCGGGGGCGGGGATGCCCCGCCGCGGCAGCGCCCCCTTGTTCATATCGCGTGCGCACCCGCCGCGCGTGCGGCGGCGCTGAGCGGGGCGGGAGGACGACATGGCGTGGCTGGCCGATCCGCAGATCTGGGCGGGTCTCATCACCCTGACCGCGCTCGAAATCGTGCTCGGGATCGACAACCTCCTGTTCATCGCCGTGCTGGTCGGCCGGGTGCGGGCCGAGCGGCAGGCGCTGGCGCGACGGCTGGGGCTGGGCCTCGCGCTGGGCACGCGGCTGTTGCTGCTGGGCGGGATCGCCTGGATCGCGCAACTCACCCGGCCGGTGGTGAGCCTGGGCGGGCACGGGTTTTCCTGGCGCGACCTGATTCTGATCGCAGGCGGATTGTTCCTGGTGTACAAAGGAACCGTGGAGATCCATCACCGGGTGGAAGGCGGGGCGGAGATCCCGGCCGGGTCGGCGGCGCCCGCGTCGTTCGCCGGGGTGGTGGCGCAGATCGCAGTGCTGGACATCGTCTTTTCGCTCGACAGCGTGATCACGGCGGTGGGGATGGTGCAGCATCTGCCGGTGATGGTGGCCGCGGTGGTGATCGCGGTCGGGGTGATGCTGCTGGCGGCGGGACCGACCATGGTGTTCGTGGAGCGGCACCCGACGGTGAAGATGCTGGTGTTCTCCTTCCTGCTGCTGATCGGCATGACGTTGATGGCCGACGGGTTCGGCATGACGGTGCCGAAAAGGATATGTGTACGCGGCGATCGGGTTCTCCGCCGGGGTGGAACTGCTCAATCAGCTGGCGCAGCGGCGGCAGCGGAGGCGGCGCGCGCGCGTGCCGGAGCGGGTGGGATGAGCGAGGAGGGGATGGCGCAGGATCCGCGCCTGCACCGGCTGCTGACGGCGCTGCCGCCGCCGCTGCGCCGGTCCTACGGATGGCTGGCGCAGCCGCGGGCGCGCTGGGCGCGGATGCCGCTGGGGGTGGTGATGATCGCGGGGGGCGTGTTCGGGTTCCTGCCGGTGCTGGGGTTCTGGATGCTGCCGGTGGGCGCGCTGCTGCTGGGCGAGGACAGCCCGCCGGTGCGACGGGCGACGTTGTGGGCGCTGGGGCGGGCGCAGGGGTGGTGGGACGGACGGCGGGACGCGCGCGGCAGGTGAGGGGGCGGCGACCGGTTCCGTTCCAGCCCGGCCGGCTCTGCTATAAGCCGCGGGCCACCAGCGGACGGATCCTGCCCATGCCTCAGTCCTACGACGTGATCGTGATCGGCGGCGGCCATGCCGGCACCGAGGCGGCGGCCGCTGCCGCCCGCATGGGGGCGACGACCCTGCTGCTGACCCACCGCCGCGCCACGATCGGCGAGATGTCCTGCAACCCCGCGATCGGCGGCATCGGCAAGGGCCATCTGGTCCGCGAGATCGACGCGCTCGACGGGCTGATGGGCGTGGCGGCCGACCGCGCGGGGATTCATTTCAAGCTGCTCAACCGCAGCAAGGGCCCCGCCGTCCGCGGCCCGCGCGCGCAGGCCGACCGGGCGCTGTACCGCGCCGCGATCCAGGACCTGCTGGGCGAAACCGCGGGCCTGGAGATCCGGGAGGCGGCGGTGGAGGATCTGGAGATCGGCGCCGACGGCCGCCTCGCCGGCGTGGTCACCGCCGACGGAACACGGCTGGCCTGCGCCGCCGTGGTGCTGACCACGGGCACGTTCCTGCGCGGCGTGGTGCATGTGGGCACGCACCAGACCCCGGCGGGACGGGTCGGGGAAGCGCCGTCGCTCGGCCTGGCGCGGACCCTGGCGCGGCTGGGGCTGCCGACGGGGCGGCTCAAGACCGGCACCCCGCCGCGGCTGCACCGCGACAGCATCGCCTGGGAGAGCCTGGCCGCCGACCCGGGGGACGATCCGCCGGAGCCGTTCAGCCCGCTGACGGCGCGGATCACCACGCCGCAGATCGCCTGCCGGGTGACGGCGACCACCGAGGCGACCCATGCGCTGATCCGGGCGAACCTGCACCGCTCCGCGGTGTATGGCGGGGCGATTTCCGGGCCGGGGCCGCGCTACTGCCCGTCGATCGAGGACAAGGTGGCCCGGTTCCCGGATCGGGCGCGGCACCAGATCTTCCTGGAGCCCGAGGGGCTGGACGACCCGACGGTGTATCCCAACGGCATCTCCACCAGCCTGCCGGAGGAGGTGCAGCGGGCGATGCTGCGGACCATCCCGGGGCTGGAGGGGGCGCAGATGCTGCGCCCGGGCTATGCGGTGGAGTACGATTATGTGGACCCCCGCGCCCTGACCGCGGCGCTGGAGGTGCGCGCGGTGCCGGGCCTGTTCCTGGCCGGGCAGATGAACGGGACCACCGGGTATGAGGAAGCCGCCGCCCAGGGGCTGATCGCCGGGGTCAATGCCGCGCGGCTGGCGGGCGGGGCGCCGCCCGTCGGGCTCGACCGGTCCGAGGCCTATATCGGGGTGCTGATCGACGATCTGACCCTGCGCGGGGTGACCAAGCCGTACCGGATGTTCACCTCCCGCTCGGAGTTCCGGCTGAGCTTGCGGGCCGACAATGCGGACCGCCGCCTCACCCCGCACGGCATCGCCTGGGGCTGCGTGGGGGGCGCGCGCGCCGCCCGCTTCGGCGCCTATGCCGAGGCGGTGGGCGCGGCCCTGGCGCGGGCGGCGGCCGAGGGCAGCCTGCCGGGCCCGCTCGCCCGCCACGGCCTGACGGTGCGGGCCGACGGGCGCTGGCGGTCGGTGCTGGACCTGCTCGGCTCCGACCCGGCGGCGGACGCGGCGGTGGTGGGGGCCTTCCCCTGGCTGCGCGACCTGCCGCCGCGGGTCTTCGGGCAACTCCGGACCGAGGCGCTCTATCGCGGCTACCTGCCCCGGCAGACCGCGGAGCTGCGCGCCTTCCGCCGGACCGAGGACCTGTCGCTCGGCACCGTCCGCTTCGACCAGGTCCCCGGCCTGTCGGCGGAAGTGCGCCAGCGGCTGATCGCCAGCCGCCCGGCCTCCCTCGGCGCCGCGTCCCGGCTGGAGGGGATGACCCCGGCGGCCCTGGCGATCCTCGCCGCCCACCTCCGCCGCCCCCCGTCACCCGAATGCTTCACGTGAAGCATTCTTCGACATCGAACAATGCTTCACGTGAAGCATTGGTCCGGTTCGGCCCCTACCTCGACCTGCTGGCCCGCTGGAACCGCACCATCAACCTCATCGGCCGGGCCGACGTCCCCCGCGCGGCCGAGCGCCACCTGGCCGACGCCCTCCAGCTTGTGCCCCTCATCCCCGCCGGCACCCCGCGGGGGATCGACCTCGGCTCCGGCGCCGGCTTCCCCGGCCTGATCCTCGCCGCCGCCACCGGGATCGGGTTCGACCTGATCGAGGCCGACCAGCGCAAAGCCGCCTTCCTCCGCGAAGCCGCCCGCGTCCTCGGCGCGCCCGCCCAGGTCCACGCCGTCCGCATCGAAGCCGCCCGCCTGCCCCCGGCCCCCCTGGTCACCGCCCGGGCGCTGGCCCCACTCCCCCGCCTGCTCGCCCTCGCCGCCCCGCTGCTCGCCCCCGGCGGCACCGCCCTGTTCCCGAAAGGCGCCACCGCCGATCAGGAATTGACCGCCGCCCGCCAACAATGGCACATGACCGTCGAGCCGATCCCAAGCCGCACCGACGCCGGAGCCGTCATCCTCCGCATCACAGAGATCCACCGTGTCCCAGACCGCGCCTGACTCCTCCCGCGCCCCGGCGCAGATAATTGCGGTCTCGAACCAAAAAGGCGGCGTCGGCAAGACCACCACCGCCGTCAACCTCGCCACCGCGCTGGCCGCCTCCGGGCGCACCGTCCTGCTGATCGACCTCGACCCCCAGGGCAACGCCTCCACCGGCCTCGGAATCGCCCCGGAAGACCGCACCATCGGCACCTACTGCGTGCTCATCCTCCACACGCCGCCCGAAGACGCCGCCCGCCCCACCGCCATCCCCAACCTCGCCATCATCCCCGCCGAGCCCGACCTCGCCGGCGCCGAAATCGAACTGGTCGAGCTCGACCGCCGCCAGACCCGCCTGCGCGACGCCCTCGCCTCGCTCCGCGCCAGCCCGCCGCTTTACGATTACGTGATCATCGACTGCCCGCCGAGCCTCGGCCTGCTCACCGTCAACGCCCTCGTCGCCGCCAACACCGTGCTCGTGCCGCTGCAGTGCGAGTTCTACGCGCTCGAGGGCATCTCCGGCCTCATGCGCACCATCGATGCGGTGCGCCGCGGCTACAACCCCGCCCTGCGGCTGTCCGGCATCCTGCTGACCATGTATGACAAACGCAACAATCTCGCCGACCAGGTCGCCGCCGACGCCCGCGGCTTCTTCGGCACCTCGGTGTTCACCACCGTGATCCCGCGCAACATCCGCGTCACCGAAGCGCCCAGCTACGGCAAGCCGGTGCTGCTCTATGACATCCGCTCCCCCGGCGCGCAGGCCTATATCCAGCTCGCCGCCGAGCTGCTGCGCCGCGACCGCGCCGCGGCGGGAGCGGGCGCATGAGCCCGCGCGAACCCGCCCAGCGCCTCGGCCGCGGCCTCGCCGCCCTGCTCGGCAACTCCGCCCTCGCCCCCGACCCCGCCGCGGGCGGCGTGCGCACCCTGCCGCTCGACCTGCTCGAACCCAGCCCGTTCCAGCCGCGCACCGCGATGGACGCCGCGGGCTTGCAGGAGCTGGCCGATTCCATCCGCGCCCGCGGCATCCTCCAGCCGCTGCTGGTCCGCCCGCACCCGGCCGACCCGGCGCGGTTCCAGATCATCGCCGGGGAACGCCGCTGGCGCGCCGCCGGCCTCGCCGGGCTGCACGAAGACCCCGCCCTGGTCCGCACCCTGGCCGACGGCAACGCCATGGCCGCCGCCCTGGTGGAAAACCTGCAACGCCAGGACCTCAACCCGCTGGAAGAGGCCGAGGGCTACAACCGCCTGCTCGACGAATTCGGC
>CAWHKR010000023.1:0-18745 GCA_963829875.1 uncultured Pseudomonadota bacterium
CCGCGGAAGGCGTTGGTCAGGTCGCCGCCGTGATCCGCGGCGAGGTCGAAATAATCCATCGCGCGCGTGATGGTGACGTAGGAATTGGCGTCGAAGCGGCGGACGAAGGTGCTGCCCTGATGGTGCAGGTAGCTCTCGACCTCGAACATGTCGCCGAACAGGCTCATTGCTTCGCCGGCCGTTTTCGGCGCGCCTTGCAGGCGGCGGCCGAATTTGCGCGCGAGCGCCTGCTCGCTCAGGTACGTGATGTGCGCGCACATGCGCGCGACCGCGAGGCCGCGCGCCGGAATGGTGCCGCCCTGCCAGTAGCAGCCGCCCTGCCAGTCGGGATCGGCGAAGATCGCCTGGCGGCCGACCTCGTGGAAGGCGATGTTCTGCGCCGAATGGTAGGACGCGGTGGCGATCGGCAGGGCGGCGAACACCGCATCGGGGTAGTCGGCCGCCCATTGCAGCACCTGCATGCCGCCCATCGAGCCGCCGATCGCGGCGAACAGGCGCGTGATGCCCAGATGCTCGATCAGCCGCTTCTGCGCGCGCACCATGTCGCGGATGGTGACCGGCGGGAACGCGATGCCCCAGACGTCGTCCGCGCCGTCGCGCGGGCTGCGCGGACCGGTGGAGCCCATGCAGCCGCCCAGCACATTGGCGCAGATCACGAAGTACCGATCGGTGTCCACCGGCCGGCCCGGACCCACCACCGCATCCCACCAGCCGGGCTTGCCGGTCACGGGATGCGGCTCGGCCACATACTGGTCGCCGGTCAGCGCATGGCAGACCAGCACCGCATTGCTGCGTGCCGGGTTGAGCGTGCCGTAGGTGCGATAGGCGACCGTCAGGCTGGGCAGACGGGCGCCGCAGTCCAGCGCCATGCCGTCGGCGAAGACGACATGCTGGTGCGGAATCTCCGACAGGGGCGCGGCCTGGTCCATGGTCCTCGGCACATAGTCCAATCGCCCTGGGTGTCGATACGCAGCAAGCAAGGCCAGGGGGGCGCTGCCCCCCTGGACCCCCCGCCAAGGGCACAGCCCTTGGAACCCGTTCGTTGGTTCCGTGCCGGTGGGGGTGGCGTGGGCGCCGGGCCGGGCCGCGCGGGGGGGGAAGCGAGCGCAAATGCGCTCGCTTCCCCCCCCGCGCGGCCCGGCCCGGCGCCCACGCCACCCCCACCGGCACGGAACCCCCGAGGGGTCCAGGGGACTTGTCCCCTGGCGGGGGGTCCAGGGGGGCAGCGCCCCCCTGGCCTTGCTTGCCGAAAGTCGAAAACCAGGACGGTTGGTATTAGGCGCAGGGTCCGGCACATCGCAACCGGCGGGTTTGCAGGGTGGCCCCGTTCGGGTATCTGTTCCGCCCTTCTTGCGGCGCCGCAAGGAGGCCCGAACCCTGTCGTGCAAGGTCCATGTCCAGTCCCTCCTCCATTGCCGCGTCTGCCGAACCTGCTCCGGATCCGGACCACTGGCGCGGGGATCTCGCGGCCTTGCGGGCGGAGCTCGACCGGCTGGACGACGCGGTGCATGACCTGCTGATGCGTCGGGCCGAGGTGGTGGCGCAGGTGGCTTCCACCAAGCCGAACGGCGCCAGCCCGCTGCGCCCGGGGCGGGAAGCGGCGATCATCCGCCGCCTGGTGGCCCGCCACACGGGATCCCTGCCGGCGCAGGCGGTGGTGCGGATCTGGCGCGAGTTGCTGGCCGCCACCACGGCGATGCAGGGCGCGTTCAGCATCGCGGTGTGCGAGCCCGGTCCCGGCGCCGTGTTCACCCAGGCGGCGCGGGAGCAGTTCGGGGCGCTCACGCCGATGCGCGCGCACGGGTCCGCGGCGCAAGCGATCGCCGACGTCAGCGCCGGGCGCGCTGCGGCGGCGGTGCTGCCGCTGCCCAACGACACCGAGCCGCCGCGCGAGGCGTGGTGGACCTGGCTGCTGCACAAGGACAGCCCGCGCATTCATATCGTCGGCCGCCTGCCGTTCTGGTCGCGCCGTGCCGAGGGCGCGGCGGACGCGCCGGCCTTCGTCGTCGCCGCGGTGGCGCCGGACCCGAGCGGGCAGGATCGTTCGCTGATCGGGCTGGAGCTCGATCGCGACGTGAGCCGCGCGCGGCTCACGACCTCGCTGGCCGCCGCGGGGTTCGCGCTGGACGGGTCGGTGCCGGGCGGCGCGGTCCCGGGCGGGGTGATGCTGCGCCGCGACCCGGATGCGCCAGTGGCGCTCGCGCTGGTGGAAGTGGCCGGGCACGTGAGCGACGACGATCCGCGTCTGGCGCGGCTCAGCGGCCTGCTGCGCCCGCCGGTGGTGCTCGGCGCCTACGCCACCCCGATCGAGGGAGCCCGGCCATGACCGCACCCGCGCCGCGACCGGAGATCCTGGGCATCTCGCCCTATGTCGGCGGGGAATCGACCGTTCCGGGCGTGAACCGGACCATCAAGCTGTCGTCCAACGAAGGCGCGTTCGGCGTGCCGCCGGGGGCGCAGGCGGCGTTCGTGGGCGTGGCGGAGGAGTTGCACCGGTATCCGGACGGCGGGGCGGAGGCGCTGCGGCGGGCGATCGGCGCGCGGTTCGGGCTCGATCCGGCGCGGATCGTCTGCGGGGCGGGATCGGACGACATCATCTACCAGCTTTGCCTGTCCTACGGCGGCAAGGGGCGGGACGTGGTGATGTCGGCGCATGGGTTTTCCATCTACCAGATCGCCGGCACCTATGCGGGCAGCCAGGTGGTGAAGGCGCCGGAGCGGAACCTGACGGCGGATGTGGACGCGCTGCTGGCCGCGGTGTCGGCCTCCACGCGGCTCGTGTTCCTGGCCAACCCGAACAACCCGACCGGGTCGATGCTGCCGTATGAGGAGGTCGCGCGGCTGCGGGCAGGGCTGCCTTCCGACGTGCTGCTGGTGCTGGATGCGGCGTACGCCGAATACGTGACGCGGCCGGAGTACGAGGCCGGGGCGCGGCTGGTGGATGGCGGGGACAACACGGTGATGACCCGGACCTTCAGCAAGGTGTTCGGGCTGGGCGGCATGCGGATCGGCTGGGCCTATGCGCCGCCGGCGGTGATCGACGTGCTGAACCGGGTGCGGGCGCCGTTCAACGTGTCCATCGCCGCGCAGGCGGCGGCGATCGCGGCGCTGGCCGAGCCGGGCTGGGTGGAGAAGGGGCGCGCCCACAACCAGGAATACCGGCCGGTGCTGGCCCGCGGGCTGGAAGCCGCGGGGGTCAAGGTCTGGCCGAGCGAGGGGAATTTCGTGCTGGCCGATTTCGGCGTGCCGGAGCGGGCGAAAGCGGCGGATGCGTTCCTGCGCACGCGCGGGATCATCGTCCGCCCGGTGGCCGGCTACGGGCTGCCGCATTGCCTGCGCATCACCGTCGGCACCGCCGAGGAGGTGGGGCTGGTGATCGAGGCGATGGGCGCGTTCATGAGGCAGGCCGGTGGCTGAGCCCCTGTTTCGCCGGCTGGCGATAATCGGGACCGGGCTGATCGGCAGCTCCGTGGCGCGGATCGCGCACGAGCGCGACGATCTGGCCGGCAGCGTGGTGGCCTGCGCGCGGACCGCGAAGACCCGCGCCCGGGTGATGGAACTCGGCATCGCCGACGCGGTGGAGGAAGATCCGGCGCGCGCGGTGGCGGGGGCCGATTGCGTGATGCTGGCCGCGCCGGTGGGGGCATTCGCCGAGATCGCCGCGGCGATCGCGCCGCATCTGGCGCCGGGCGCGATCCTGACCGACGTGGGATCGACCAAGCAGTCGGTGATCCGCGATGTCGGGCCGCTGGTGCCGGCGGGGGTGCATTTCGTGCCGGCGCATCCGGTGGCGGGGACGGAATATTCCGGTCCCGATGCGGGGTTCCTGACCCTGTTCGAGGGGCGCTACACCCTGGTCGTGCCACCGGCGGGCACCGACGAGGCCGCGATCGAGAAGGTCTCGGAGCTGTGGCGGCGCTGCGGGTCGATGGTGGAACGGATGGAGCCGGCGCACCACGACCGGGTGCTGGCGATCGTTTCGCATCTGCCGCATCTGCTGGCGTTCACCATCTGCGGCACGGCCGATGATCTGGCCGATGAGAGCCGGTCAGAGGTGCTGCGGTTCGCTGCCTCCGGCTTCCGCGATTTCACCCGCATCGCGGCGTCCGATCCGGTGATGTGGCGCGACATCTTCCTCAACAACCGCGAGGCGCTGCTGGAGATGCTGGCGCGGTTCCTGGAGGACGCGCAGGCGATGGCCCGCGCGGTGCGCTGGGGCGACGCGGACTATATCGAGGACCGCGTGGAACGGGGGCGGAAGATCCGCCGCAGCCTGATCGAGCTGAAGCAGGCGTAAGGGCGGTTTCTTAACCTTTGATCGACAGTATGGGTGCGGCCGGGGCCGGATGGATACTTGTGTCATCAGAGGGACGGGATGTCGCTCATTTTCGACACGCTTGGCTATTCCAGGCATTTGCGGCAGGCTGGGGTGTCTTCGGTCGAGGCTGAGGCGCATGCCGAGGCGGCACGGGATTTCATCATGAGCGAGATCGCGACCCGACACGATATCCTGGCGGTGCGGCAGGACCTGACGGTGGTCCGCGATGAGCTGCGCGGGATGATCGACACGCTTGGGCTGCGCATCACCGTGCGGCTGGGGGTCATGGTGGTGGCCGCGGTTGCGACCCTGGCGGCGCTGATCAAGCTGTAGGGACGGGTGGGCGCGGTTGGCCGGGTTGATCGCCGGACGCGCCTGGGTCGTCGGCGCGCACCGGGGTCCGGACGGGCCTGAGGAGGTGGGTGCCGGGGCGCGGTGGCCGGGCGCGCGCCCGGCGCGGAGCAGACGATGAGCCCCGGTCCCTGGCAGTCGTTCGGCGCGTCCCTGGGTGCCTGGCTGACCGGCCCGCTGAGCGGCAAGCTGGCGCTGCTGGCCGCCGGGCTCGTGGTGATCACGGTGCTGGTGCGCCTGCTGCTGGGGGCGGTGAGCCGCTACGTCGGCAACAACGCCACGCGCTACAAAAGCCGCAAGATCGTTACCTCGTTCGGCTACGCGGCCGCGGCGCTGGTCGTGCTGCTGGTGTTCAGCGACCGGCTGGGGGGGCTGACGGTCGCCTTCGGCGTGGCCGGCGCGGGGGTGGCGTTCGCCTTGCAGGAAGTGATCGCGAGCGTGGCGGGCTGGAGCGCGGTGTCGTTCGGCAGTTTCTACAAGGTCGGCGATCGGGTGCAGCTCGGCGGGATCAAGGGCGACGTGATCGACATCGGCATCCTGCGCACCACGATCATGGAGATGGGCGAGTGGGTCGCCAGCGACCAGTACAACGGCCGCATCGTGCGGGTGGCCAACAGCTTCGTCTTCAAGGAGCCGGTGTTCAACTATTCAGCCGAATTTCCCTTTCTCTGGGACGAGATCACGATCCCGATCAAATACGGGGGCGACCACCGCGCGGCCCGCGCGCTGATCGCGCGGGTGGCCGATGAGGTGGTGGGCGACTACACGCGCGCGGCCGAGCAGGGATGGGCGCCGGTCACCCGGCGGTACCTGATCGACGCGGCGAGCGTGCGACCGGTAGTCACCCTGGTGGTGGCGCTGAACTGGGCGGAGTTCACCCTGCGCTACGTGGTGGACTACAAGCTGCGCCGCGCGACCCGGGACCGGCTGTTCACCCGCATCTTGGAAGAGATCGAGAGCACGGGCGGGGCGATCGCCATCGCCAGTTCGACGTTGAACATCGAGAAGCTGGCGGCGCTGGAGGTGCGGCTGTCCGGTGCGCCGGGGGAGCCGGCCGGGCGGCAGGGGTAGGTCCGGAGGGTGCGATACCGACGCCGGCACGACCGGCGTGCGGCGGCGGGCGGGTTCGCCACCCCGCTCAGGGCGCCGGGGGGATGTTCTGGTTCAGGCGGAACAGGTTGTCGGGGTCGTAACGCGCCTTCAGCGCCGCGAGGCGCGGGTAGTTGGGGCCATAGGCGGCGCGCACGCGCGCCTCGCCCTCGTCGCCGAGGCTGTTCACATAGACGCCGCCGGTGGCGAAGGGCTGCATCGCCTCCCAGAAGGCGCGGGCCCAGGCGACGTGGCGCGCGTCCTCGGCCGCGTCCTCCCAGATCGCGGCGGGAAAGCAGTCGTAGGCGGCGGTGCGGTGGCTGAAGGCGGTCGCGTCGGGATCGACCGCGGCGATCGCGCCGCCGACCTGCTGCAGCATCGCGACCGAGAGCGGCGAGGTGGCGCCGGCGTAGCCCGCGATCAGCGCGTCGATGGCGGGGTCGGTGAGCTCGTCGAGGAACTGCGCCTTCCAGTCGTAGCGGCGGCCGCGCGCGAACAGCGGATCGGCGGCGGCCTGCAGCGCGGCGTAGGGAACCGGGGCGATCAGGTCCCGGAGCGGGGGGCCGATGGCGCGGAGGGGGCCCAAGGCGCGCGCCGCTTCCTCCAGCGGGCCGGCGTAGCAGGCGGAGATCGCCAGCAGGCGCTGGCCTTCGGGCGTGGTGAGGAAGATGGCGTCAGCGCTGACCTCGTCCGCCGCCGCGGCGGTGAAGTCGCGGTAGGCGCGCAGCACGTCGCGGGCGCGGGCGAAATCGTGCAGCAGCAGCCCGCCCAGCACCTTCGGGCCGAGCGGATGCAGCCGGTAGCCGAATCCCGTAACGATACCGAAATTGCCGCCGCCGCCGCGGATCGCCCAGAACAGGTCGGGGTTGGTCGCCACGCTGGCGGTGACGATCCGGCCGTCGGCCAGCACCACCTGGGCGGCCAGCAGATTGTCGCAGGCGAGGCCGTGCGCGCGGCCGAGCCGGCCGAGGCCGCCGCCGAGGGTGAGGCCGGCGATCCCGGTATCGCTGTTGACGCCCATGGTGGTGGCGAGCCCGTGCGCCTGGGTGGCGGCGTCGAAGGCGCCAAGGGTGAGGCCGGGTTCGGCCCAGGCGGTGCGGCGGAGCGGATCGACGCGGATCCGTTGCATCTCCGTGAGATCGATCACCACCCCGCCGTCGCAGACCGAGGCGCCGGCGATGCTGTGTCCGCCGGCGCGCACGGCGACGGGAAGGCCGGAGGCGCGGGCGGCGGCCACGGCCTCGGCCACGTCGGTGACGTCGGCGCAGCGGATGATCGCGGCCGGGCGGCGGTCGATGCGGCCGTTCCAGACGCGGCGCGCGGCGTCGTAGCCGGTGCTGTCCGGGCGCAGCACCTGGCCGTGCAGGCGGATGCCGGGCAGGGCGGCGAAGGCGTCGAGGCCCCGAGGCGCAGAGCCGGGGGCGGCGGGCCGGATTGGGGTGTGCGTCTGCATGTCGTCCTCCGTGCGGGGACGGGGCGGACTCTCCGCCGCGGCCGCGGCGGAGGCAAGCAAGAAGATTTCATCCGCAAGTTGATGGATTGTCATTTAACCTGCGGCGATGCGAAAGCTCCCGCCGCTCGGCGCGTTGCGCGCCTTCGAGGCGGCCGCGCGGCTGCTCAGCTTCAAGGCCGCCGCGGACGAGCTCGGCCTCACGCCCACCGCGATCAGCCATCAGATCCGGCTGCTGGAGACGCATTGCGAGCAGGCGCTGTTCCGCCGGCGGCCGCGGCCGCTGGCGCTGACCCGGGCGGGGGCGCGGCTGTTCCCGGTGGTGCGCGAGGGGCTGGACAGGTTTGCCGCGGCGCTGACCGCGCTGGCGGCCGAGCCCGGCCCTGCGGAACCGCTGCGGGTGACGACGACGAAGGCCTTCGCCCACCGCTGGCTGGTGCCGCGGCTGGCGTTGTGGCGGCAGGCGCATCCGGAGCTTGAGGTGGAGGTGACCGGCACCGACGCGGTGCTGGACCTGGGCGGGGGGGAGGCGGATGTGGCGATCCGTTACCAGCGCGGGCCGCCGGCGGGGGTCGCGGCGGAGGAATTGTTCCGCGACCGGTTCTGGCCGATCGCCAGCCCCGCCGTGCTGACCGGCGCGCCGGTGCGCGGGCCGGCCGACCTGGCGCGGCATACCTTGATCCACTGCCCCTGGCGGTCCTGGGACCCGTCGCCGCCGACCTGGGCGACCTGGCTTGCGGTGGCGCGCCGGCTGGGGATGGCGGCGCCGCATCTGGGGGAGACGCCGAGCCTGGGCTTCCGCGACGAGCTGGCCGCGGTCGCGGCGGTGATCGCGGGGCAGGGGATCGCGCTGCTGAGCGACGTGCTGGTGGCGCCGGAGCTGGCCAGCGGGGCGCTGGTGAAGGTGCTGGATCTGCCGCTGCCGGGGTTCGGGTTCTATCTGGTGCAGGCGCCGGGGCCGCGGCGGGAGGCGGCGGTCTCGGCGTTTTCGGCGTGGCTGCGGGCGGTGGCGTGAGGGGGGCGGGGGCGTGATGGCTGGCGGGATCGTGGGGGCGTGTTCAGCGGCAGGGGGTCGGCGCCGGGGTCACGGGGTTTGCGGGTCGGATGGGCGAGGGTTCGGGGGAGGGTGTTCATGCGGCCGCGGCGTGGGTGCGGCGCGGCGGCGAGCGGGCGGGGTCGGCGCAGGCCGCGGTCAGCGCGTCGATGGGGCGCGTCGCTGCCGATCGACGCGGTCCCGGGTCGTGCCCTGACCGCCGAGTATCGCTTCGTGGCGTTGATCGGTGACCGGACCCATGGCCGCTCCGCTTTTTCCGTCCGCCAGCAATCACGGGCCAATCGGGCCGGCTGCGGGCGTCAGCCCGGTGCCAACACCGTTGCAGAACGCCCGGAAGAGCGGTTACCGTCCCCTCCCGACGGCCAGATGAGCTCGCCGTCCGGGGAATGTCGGTTTACACTTTTCGCGCGCATGCGGTGAGGAACGCCGCATCCACAGAGGCGCTCCCTCCGACCGACGCCTGGGCTCGCCTGGAAGCGCCTCGACCGACGCGACTTGTGTCCTGCCAAGCGCGCTTCCAGGCGGACCCCAGGCGGCATCCGATGCGGCGCCGCACGAAGCTGCCCAAAATGCATAGCAGCCGATGACTCGGCGTGATCCAAATCGCTTGGCGCCGATATCGGGGGGCGCTCAAGCCGTGGCACTTCGCGAACGAAGCGTCCGCAAGCGGTGGCAGCGCCATGCCCGACGGGGCATCGTCGAGAGGCCTGCCAAAATCATCGTCGATCGGAGGACTTCAAGGTGATGGGATACGAGGAATGCCGGAGCGGCGGAGCCCCCGACCGTCCACAATCGTCGCGGCGCGGCCGGAGACTCCGCGCCATGGTGCGCGCCAGCCGTATCGGGCGCCAATCCATCGACACCCGCAGCCATTTCGAAGTCACGACGAAAGCGGTGGCGATGACGGCGGCCGTTGCGCTCTCGGCATGTCTTCTGGGGTCGTGGAGGGCGCGGGCGCAAGGCACGGCAGCGCCGGTGAAGGCTGAAATTCATTCCCCCGGCACCGTCAAGATGGAACTCGTTCCGTCGCTCGTCGTGATGACTGCGCAGGGCGCTTCCATCCAGGGGCACACCCTGACCCTGAACGGCACGACGCAGAACGTCATCACCTTCGCCGATCGTCCGGTGCGCGCCGCGGGGCATTTGCTGACCACGGATTTTCTTGAGGAATGGACGGCGCCGGACGGCACTTTCCGCAAGGACCCTCCGAACGCGACGGTCTCGGTCCTGGACAAGGACGGCAATTCGGCCAGTGATGCCGTTGTGGAGCTGACGCACCCGCATCTCGCTGGTGACAAGCTCACCTTCGATGTGCGCGTCCAGGAGGGCAGTCTGACCGGCGCCGACGGCCCGGCCTCGGTGTTCGTCGACATGATCGGGTTGCCGTTTACACCGCTGTCGGTCGCCGGTGTCGCCCGGCGGACTGCGCGGCGCACGGTCTGGATCGGCGCGGCCACCGCACCGCACTACTACTATCCGCCGCCGCCGCCGCCTCCCTATTATTACTACCCGCCGCACTATTATTACCCGCCGCCGCCTTAGAGGCTGTCTCGAAACGGCCCCCATATAATCTATCGGGTAATCTATCGGGCTGGGCAGCCGGGGCAAATCGTGATTCGTCAGGGTTGCAACACACCAGACGAGACCGCGATGTGGACCCCGACCACCCGACGGCAGCATAGCCGTGCCAGCCTACGCTATGGAAGCGACCTGACCGACGCAGAATGGACCCTGCTCGCCCCGTTTCTGCCCGCCGCGGCCGGCCGTGGCCGCAAGCGCGCCTGGCCGATGCGCGAGATCGTCAACGCGATATGCTACATCCTGCGCGGTGGCGTGACATGGCGGTTGTTGCCAGCGGGCTTCCCGCCCTGGCGCACAGTCTATCGTTGGTTTTCCCGGTTCCGCGACGACGGCACATGGGAGACCATCAACCATCACTTGGTGATGCGTGATCGCGAGCGTGTTGGCCGCGAGGCCAGTCCGACCGCCGCGGTGATCGACAGCCAGAGCATCAAAACCATCGAAAGCGGCGGTCCGCGCGGCTATGACGCTGGCAAGAAGATCAAGGGCCGCAAGCGCGATGCTCTGGTCGATACCGACGGCCGGGCGCTCAAGTTGCATGTGCATACGGCCGACATCCAAGATCGAGACGGAGCCGGCCCATTGCTACGCGCCTCGCGTCCACGCTGGCCGTTCTTGAAGCTTGCGTTCGCCGACGGGGGATATCAGGGGCCGCGGGTCGCCAACGCAAGCCGCATCCGCGTCGAGATCGTGCGCAAACCCAAGGATCAGGTGGGCTTCGCCGTCCTGCCCCGGCGCTGGGTGGTCGAGCGGTTCTTTGCCTGGATCAACCGCAACCGCCGCCTTGCCAAAGACGTCGAAGCCACAACCAAATCCGCCACGGCGTTCCTCTATGCCGCGTCAGCTATCCTGCTTTTACGCCGACTTGCACGTTGATGACCCGAATTCGAGACAGACTCTTAGAGTTTGTCTCGAAACGGCCCCCATATAATCTATCGGGCTGGGCAGCCGGGGCAAATCGGGATTTGTCAGGGTTGCAACACACCAGACGAGACCGCGATGTGGACCCCGACCACCCGACGACAGCATAGCCGTGCCGGCCTACGCTATGGAAGCGACCTGACCGACGCAGAATGGACCCTGCTCGCCCCGTTTCTGCCCGCCGCGGCCGGCCGTGGCCGCAAGCGCGCCTGGCCGATGCGCGAGATCGTCAACGCGATATGCTACATCCTGCGCGGTGGCGTGACATGGCGGTTGTTGCCAGCGGGCTTCCCGCCCTGGCGCACAGTCTATCGTTGGTTTTCCCGGTTCCGCGACGACGGCACATGGGAGACCATCAACCATCACCTGGTGATGCGTGATCGCGAGCGCGTTGGCCGCGAGGCCAGTCCGACCGCCGCGGTGATCGACAGCCAGAGCATCAAAACCATCGAAAGCGGCGGTCCGCCGCGGCTATGACGCTGGCAAGAAGATCAAGGGCCGCGTCTCCCCGGGCCGGGCTCTACGCTGAGCGCCGGGCCGCCCCAGGCAATAAGAGGGATGCCCCGGCCCTCCGGGTGACGATCCCCTGTGCACGTGACTCATCGCCGCAGCTGCGGCGAAGACGGGGAGGAGGTTGCCCCGTCTCTCCCCCGCACGCTGCTGGCCTGGCGGCGGAGGGGGCGGTGGGTGCGGGTCGCAGAGACGTGCGCCCGCGCGGCGGGCACGCCTCGCCGGGTCGATCGGATCGCTGCAACGCAGCCCGGGCCGGCGGGAACCGGATGGCTATGCGCGCGATGCGGAGACCCGACGGTTACGCCGGCGGCCGGCCCCCAGACCGACGAGCCCCATACCGAGGAGGGCGAGGGAGGCCGGTTCCGGGACCGCAATCTGGAAGTTGGGCCCGTAATAAGCTCCCCCGGTTCCGCCGGCGATGGTTGAAGTGCTCGTGGGAAACGACAGCGAGGAGGCGTAAAAGAAATCGTGCGATTGGTAGGTGATCCCGGGAGCACTGCTGGGATCCGTGGTCCCATAGCTCCAGTCGTTGTTTCCGACAAACACATCCACGGTGTACTGCTGGCCTGCGGTCAGGGTGACCGGAGTGATGTTATGGAACAGGTAACCGCCGGTTTCAGGATCCGTGAGCGTGACGTTGGCCGACGCCAAAAGGTTTCGGGACGCGTCATAGAGGCCCACCGTCTCGCCACTTGTCAGGCCGCTCTGGTTGTAGAAGCCGAGGGCGTCCACCGAGACGCTGCTGTCGGCGGTGAACACGAGGCCCAGATTCACGGGCTGGTTGGGCTGACCAGCTGCCGTGACGGTCCCCGAGGGCGTAAACGCCACCGTATCGGCCAGCGCTCCGCTCGTGCCCAGCGCCCCGAGCAGAGCTGCTCCGAGAACAATCCTTTGAAGTACCAATTCCATGCCTTCCTCCGGAAGCTCGTGGTCGGTGCAGATCACGCGGACGCCTCCTGCCGCGCACCAAGGCGATCCATGGTCGGCGGCGCCACGCCCGGGTCGAGACGTTCGATTGTCCAGAATAATAACGGAGTTACCGTGGTCCGGACCATTCACACCTGTGAATGGTAGGTGACCTGCCCCCCCGGCCCGCCTCTCGATCGCGTGCTGCCCCAACTGCGGACCATGCAGGGGATGCCAGCGGTCGTGAACACCGATCTTTGGCCCGACATGGGCAGAAGGCCCCTCGGAGCCATCCCGGGATCCGGATGACGGCGGGATCAGGCGGCGATACGACCACTGTATGCCTGTGTCCCGCGATCTAATTCCCTGAGCCGATTGTCTGGCCACGGCCGATTGCGCTGAAAAAGGCCGCCGGCCGGGTCCAGTGGCCTACATATTATCGCGGCAGGGACGCGCGTCACCGCCCGTCCCCCCGCACAGATCCTGCCGGGCGGCATTCCCGCACCGGGATTCCCACCTCGGGTGTTTGACGGCAAAGCGGACGTTCGGCCACGGATGGGTCACGCGCGGTTTGGGAAGCTACCGATTCTGCAGCACGGACATCCGCTTCCACGTCACCGCCCCCTTCTGGCCGCGCCAGCGTAGCGTGCGCTTCCACAGGTTGGTGATGTTGTCGTGGAAGCCCCCGAGCGCTGCCGCGGTGGTCGGGATCGCGTGATAGGCATCGAAGCCCATCACGATCCGGCACAGCCACGCCCCCTGCTCGTCGATGGTCTCGTGCATCCGCCGACGCAGCGCTTCCTTGACCGCCTGCAACCTGGCGCTCACCCGGTCGCTGCGCGACGTCCGCCTGAGCAGAAAGCCACCGCGACGACTGCGCCCGATAGGCCCCCCGGTGGATGCGGTCGTGCCGGGCCGATGTGGCTCGCTCTGCCTTCATCGTACGGGACTTGCCCCCGCTGCCTCCCGCTGGCCTCCCGGCGCACCTGCGTTGGAATCAGACGTCGGCCCGCGGCACCGGCTTTGCCGCCGCCCCCCGCCGCCGCACCGTCCCGGCCGGCCGGGCGCAGGGACTTGCCGCTGCCCCCGCACACCCCCATTTCCAGCGCCGAGAACACGATCCGGGCCCCTCTGGCGGGACGTCGGCCCCAGGCCGGCCAACCTTGCGATGTCGGATCACCGCGCGGACAGCGGCGATCGACCGGGGCCGGTTCCTCCCATCCCTCGCTGCTTCCGCGCGCCCCGGGTGACGACATGCAGGAGTATGATGGGCGATGACACGATCCCCCGATCCGTTCCGCGATCCCGGCGCCGTGATGGCGGGGGCGGGGATGCCCCGCCGCGGCGGCGCCCCCTTGGTCCTATCGCATGCGCACCCGCCGCGCGTGCGGCGGCGCTGAGCGGGGCAGGAGGACGACATGGCATGGCTGGCCGATCCGGAGGTCTGGGCGGGTCTCGTCACCCTGACCGCGCTCGAAATCGTGCTCGGGATCGACAATCTCCTGTTCATCGCCGTGCTGGTCGGCCGGGTGCGGCCCGAGCGGCAGGCGCTGGCGCGACGGCTGGGGCTGGGGCTCGCGCTGGGCACGCGGCTGTTGCTGCTCGGCGGGATCGCCTGGATCGCGCAACTGACCCGGCCGGTGGTGACCCTGGGCGGGCACGGGTTCTCCTGGCGCGACCTGATTCTGATCGCAGGCGGATTGTTCCTGGTGTACAAAGGAACCGTGGAGATCCATCACCGGGTGGAAGGCGGGGCGGAGATCCCGGCCGGGTCGGCGGCGCCCGCGTCGTTCGCCGGGGTGGTGGCGCAGATCGCAGTGCTGGACATCGTCTTTTCGCTCGACAGCGTGATCACGGCGGTGGGGATGGTGCAGCATCTGCCGGTGATGGTGGCCGCGGTGGTGATCGCGGTCGGGGTGATGCTGCTGGCGGCGGGACCGACCATGGTGTTCGTGGAGCGGCACCCGACGGTGAAGATGCTGGTGTTCTCCTTCCTGCTGCTGATCGGCATGACGTTGATGGCCGACGGGTTCGGCATGACGGTGCCGAAAGGATATGTGTACGCGGCGATCGGGTTCTCCGCCGGGGTGGAGCTGCTCAATCAGCTGGCGCAGCGGCGGCAGCGGCGGCGGCGCGCGCGCGTGCCGGAGCGGGTGGGATGAGCGCGGAGGGGATGGCGCAGGATCCGCGCCTGCACCGGCTGCTGACGGCGCTGCCGCCGCCGCTGCGCCGGTCCTACGGATGGCTGGCGCAGCCGCGGGCGCGCTGGGCGCGGATGCCGCTGGGGGTGGTGATGATCGCGGGGGGCGTGTTCGGGTTCCTGCCGGTGCTGGGGTTCTGGATGCTGCCGGTGGGTGCGCTGCTGCTGGGCGAGGACAGCCCGCCGGTGCGGCGGGCGACGTTGTGGGCGCTGGGGCGGGCGCAGGGGTGGTGGGACGGACGGCGGGACGCGCGCGGCAGGTGAGGGGCGGCGGCCGGTTCCGTTCCAGCCCGGCCGGCTCTGCTATAAGCGGCGGGCCACCAGCGGACGGATCCTGCCCATGCCTCAGTCCTACGACGTGATCGTGATCGGCGGCGGCCATGCCGGCACCGAGGCGGCGGCCGCTGCCGCCCGCATGGGGGCGGCGACCCTGCTGCTGACCCACCGCCGCGCCACGATCGGGGAGATGTCCTGCAACCCCGCGATCGGCGGCATCGGCAAGGGCCATCTGGTCCGCGAGATCGACGCGCTCGACGGGCTGATGGGCGTTGCGGCCGACCGCGCGGGGATTCATTTCAAGCTGCTCAACCGCAGCAAGGGCCCCGCCGTCCGCGGCCCGCGCGCGCAGGCCGACCGGGCGCTGTACCGCGCCGCGATCCAGGACCTGCTGGGCGAAACCGCGGGCCTGGAGATCCGGGAGGCGGCGGTGGAGGATCTGGAGATCGGCGCCGACGGCCGCCTCGCCGGCGTGGTCACGGCCGACGGGACACGGCTGGGTTGCGCGGCCGTGGTGCTGACCACGGGCACGTTCCTGCGCGGCGTGGTGCATGTGGGCGCGCACCAGACCCCGGCGGGACGGGTCGGGGAGGCGCCGTCGCTCGGCCTGGCGCGGACCCTGGCGCGGCTGGGGCTGCCGACCGGGCGGCTCAAGACCGGCACCCCGCCGCGGCTGCACCGCGACAGCATCGCCTGGGAGAGCCTGGCCGCCGACCCGGGGGATGATCCGCCGGAGCCGTTCAGCCCGCTGACAGCGCGGATCACCACGCCGCAGATCGCCTGCCGGGTGACGGCGACCACCGCGGCGACCCATGCGCTGATCCGGGCGAACCTGCACCGCTCCGCGGTGTATGGCGGGGCGATTTCCGGGCCGGGGCCGCGCTACTGCCCGTCGATCGAGGACAAGGTGGCCCGGTTCCCGGATCGGGCGCGGCACCAGATCTTCCTGGAGCCCGAGGGGCTGGACGATCCGACGGTGTATCCCAACGGCATCTCCACCAGCCTGCCGGAGGAGGTGCAGCGGGCGATGCTGCGGACCATCCCGGGGCTGGAGGGGGCGGAGATGCTGCGCCCGGGCTATGCGGTGGAGTACCATTATGTGGACCCCCGCGCCCTGACCGCGGCGCTGGAGGTATGCGCGGTGCCGGGCCTGTTCCTGGCCGGGCAGATCAACGGCACCACCGGGTATGAGGAAGCCGCCGCCCAGGGGCTGATCGCCGGCGTGAATGCCGCGCGGCTGGCGGGCGGGGCGCCGCCCGTCAGGCTCGACCGGTCCGAGGCCTATATCGGGGTGCTGATCGACGATCTGACCCTGCGCGGGGTGACCGAGCCGTACCGGATGTTCACTTCCCGCTCGGAGTTCCGGCTGAGCTTGCGGGCCGACAATGCGGACCGCCGCCTCACCCCGCACGGCATCGCCTGGGGCTGCGTGGGGGGCGCGCGCGCAGCGCGCTTCGACGCCTATGCCGCGGCGGTGGGCGCGGCCCTGGCGCGGGCGGCGGCCGAGGGCAGCCTGCCGGGCGCGCTCGCCCGCCACGGCCTGACGGTGCGGGCCGACGGGCGCTGGCGGTCGGTGCTGGATCTGCTCGGGTCCGACCCGGCGGCGGACGCGGCGGTGATGGGGGCCTTCCCCTGGCTGCGCGAGCTCCCGCCGCGGATCTTCGGGCAGCTCCGGACCGAGGCGCTCTATCGCGGCTACCTGCCCCGGCAGACCGCGGAGCTGCGCGCCTTCCGCCGGACCGAGGACCTGTCGCTCGGCACCGTCCGCTTCGACCAGGTCCCCGGCCTGTCGGCGGAAGTGCGCCAGCGGCTGATCGCCAGCCGCCCGGCCTCCCTCGGCGCCGCGTCCCGGCTGGAGGGGATGACCCCGGCGGCCCTGGCGATCCTCGCCGCCCACCTCCGCCGCCCCCCGTCACCCGAATGCTTCACGTGAAGCATTCTTCGACATCGAACAATGCTTCACGTGAAGCATTGGCCCGGTTCGCCCCCTACCTCGACGCTGCTGGCCCGCTGGAACCGCACCATCAACCTCATCGGCCGGGCCGACGTGCCCCGCGCGGCCGAGCGCCACCTGGCCGACGCCCTCCAGCTTGTGCCCCTCATCCCCGCCGGCACCTCGCGGGGGATCGACCTCGGCTCCGGCGCCGGCTTCCCCGGCCTCATCCTCGCCGCCGCCACCGGAATCGGGTTCGACCTGATCGAGGCCGACCAGCGCAAAGCCGCCTTCCTCCGCGAAGCCGCCCGCGTCCTCGGCGCGCCCGCCCAGGTCCACGCCGTCCGCATCGAAGCCGCCCGCCTGCCCCCCGCCCCCCTGGTCACCGCCCGGGCGCTGGCCCCGCTGCCCCGCCTGCTCGCCCTCGCCGCCCCGCTGCTCGCCCCCGGCGGCACCGCCCTGTTCCCGAAAGGCGCCACCGCCGATCAGGAATTGACCGCCGCCCGCCAACAATGGCACATGACCGCCGAGCCGATCCCAAGCCGCACCGACGCCGGAGCCGTCATCCTCCGCATCACAGAGATCCACCGTGTCCCAGACCGCGCCTGACTCCTCCCGCGCCCCGGCGCAGATAATTGCGGTCTCGAACCAAAAAGGCGGCGTCGGCAAGACCACCACCGCCGTCAACCTCGCCACCGCGCTGGCCGCCTCCGGGCGCACCGTCCTGCTGATCGACCTCGACCCCCAGGGCAACGCCTCCACCGGCCTCGGAATCGCCCCGGAAGACCGCACCATCGGCACCTACTGCGTGCTCATCCTCCACACGCCGCCCGAAGACGCCGCCCGACCCACCGCCATCCCCAACCTCGCCATCATCCCCGCCGAGCCCGACCTCGCCGGCGCCGAAATCGAACTGGTCGAGCTCGACCGCCGCCAGACCCGCCTGCGCGACGCCCTCGCCTCGCTCCGCGCCAGCCCGCCGCTTTACGATTACGTGATCATCGACTGCCCGCCGAGCCTCGGCCTGCTCACCGTCAACGCCCTCGTCGCCGCCAACACCGTGCTCGTGCCGCTGCAGTGCGAGTTCTACGCGCTCGAGGGCATCTCCGGCCTCATGCGCACCATCGATGCGGTGCGCCGCGGCTACAACCCCGCCCTGCGGCTGTCCGGCATCCTGCTGACCATGTATGACAAACGCAACAATCTCGCCGACCAGGTCGCCGCCGACGCCCGCGGCTTCTTCGGCACCTCGGTGTTCACCACCGTGATCCCGCGCAACATCCGCGTCACCGAAGCGCCCAGCTACGGCAAGCCGGTGCTGCTCTATGACATCCGCTCCCCCGGCGCGCAGGCCTATATCCAGCTCGCCGCCGAGCTGCTGCGCCGCGACCGCGCCGCGGCGGGAGCGGGCGCATGAGCCCGCGCGAACCCGCCCAGCGCCTCGGCCGCGGGCTCGCCGCCCTGCTCGGCAACTCCGCCCTCGCCCCCGACCCCGCCGCGGGCGGCGTGCGCACCCTGCCGCTCGACCTGCTCGAACCCAGCCCGTTCCAGCCGCGCACCGCGATGGACGCCGCGGGATTGCAGGAGCTGGCCGATTCCATCCGCGCCCGCGGCATCCTCCAGCCGCTGCTGGTCCGCCCGCACCCGGCCGACCCGGCGCGGTTCCAGATCATCGCCGGGGAACGCCGCTGGCGCGCCGCCGGCCTCGCCGGGCTGCACGAAGTCCCCGCCCTGGTCCGCACCCTGGCCGACGGCGACGCCATGGCCGCCGCCCTGGTGGAAAACCTGCAACGCCAGGACCTCAACCCGCTGGAAGAGGCCGAGGGCTACAACCGCCTGCTCGACGAATTCGGCATGACCCAGGAAACCCTGGCCCTCGCGGTCGGCAAGTCGCGCGGGCACATCAGCAACGTCATGCGCCTGCTCGGCCTGTCCCCGCGGGTGCACGAGGCGCTGCGCCAGGGCAGCATCTCCGCCGGCCACGCCCGCGCGCTGATCGGCCACCGCTCCCCCGACGCGATCCTGACCCTGGTGCTCGACCGCGGCCTGTCCGTGCGCCAGACCGAGGCGATGGCGATGAAGCTCGCCGCCGGGCTGCGCGAGCCGCGCCGGGCCCCGCGGCTCGATCCCGACGTGCAGGCGCTGGAGCGGGA
>CAWHKR010000024.1:0-3782 GCA_963829875.1 uncultured Pseudomonadota bacterium
CTGTCGGGGTAGCGGCGCGGCCGGTCACGGCGCCCGGGCATGCGGCCCGGCTGGCCGGGCGGTCGGCGGCGAACGCCGCTCTGCCCGGTCCCCATCCGACGGGCGCTCCCCGCCGCGAGGCGTGCCGCGGCCGCGCCTACAGATGCGCCATGCCCCAGATCAGGCCGAGCACGCGTTCGCGCATCGCGACGAAATCCGTGCCCGACTTGATCGCGCGGATGTCGCGTTCGCCGGCCTGGCGGGCGAAGGGGGCGGCGACGCGCTCGACGATGCGCCCCGGTCGCGGCGACATCACCACCACTTCGGTGCCGAGATAGACCGCTTCCTCGACGCTGTGGGTGATGAACAGGATCGTCATCCCGGTGCGGCGCCAGACCGCGTGCAGCTCTTCCTGCATCTTCTCCCGCGTCAGCGCGTCCAGCGCGCCGAAGGGTTCGTCCATCAGCAGCAGGTCGGGCTGGTTGACCAGCGCGCGCACGATCGCCAGCCGCTGCTGCATGCCCCCCGACAATTCGTACGGGTAACGGCGGCGGAACTCCCACAGCCCGGTCAGGCGCAGGTATTGCGCCACGCTCGCCGCGGTTTCCGCGCGCGGCCGGCCGCGCATGCGGGGGCCGAAGCCGGCGTTGGCCTCCACCGTCATCCAGGGGTAGAGCGCGGGTTGCTGGAACACGACCCCGCGTTCCGGCCCCGGCCCCCGCACGGCCGCGCCATCGACCAGCACCTCCCCGCCCGTGGGGGCGAGGAATCCGGCCAGGGTTTGCAGCATCGTCGTCTTGCCGCAGCCGGAAGGGCCGACAACGCAGACGAAGTCGCCGCGGGCGAAATCGAGCGACACGTCCTCCAGCGCCAGCACGCGCGCCGCGCCGGCGCCATAGGCGACCGTCAGCCCCGCGAAGCGAACGAACGGCGTCCGTGCCGCCGGCGCGGCGATCGCGGCGGCACGGACCTCGTTCACGCCATGGCCTTGGCGAGGAAGCTGGAGTCCAGGCCCTTCTCGAACACCGCAAGCCCGGGCACGCTGGCGATGCTGTTCTGCATCTTCAGGAATCCGGCGGCACGGTGCAGCACGCCGGCCAGCTTGCCGGGTTTGCCGGGCGGGCCGAGCCACTCGGCGGACAGCGATTGCGCCAGAGTGATGAATTCGTATTCGTCCATGTCGGCCTCGGCCGCGGCGGGCGTGAGGCCGGTGGCCTTGGCGCACAGCGCGACCGCTTTCTTCCGGTCGGTCGTCCAGAGATCGACCGCCGCGCCGTAGGCTTTCAGGAACGCGACCATCGTGTCCGGATAGGCGTCCAGGAACGCGGTGCGCGCGGCGATCAGGTCGCCGATCACGTAGCCGGCGCGGTCGAGTTCCTTGTACGTTTCGTACACCTCGCCGCCGTCGTCCAGCAGGTGCGTCTTCGCCGGCGGCCAGACATAGGCGCCGTCGATGTCGCCGCGTTTCCAGGCAGCAACGATCTCGGGCGGTGCCATATAGACGATTTTCACCTTGCCCAGCAGCTTGTGGACGGTCAGGAAGCCTTCGAGCCGGAAATTCGACGTCGAGCCGTGCGGGGTCGCCACCGTCTTGCCGATGAAATCGGCGGGCTTGGTGATCTTCGCCGAGCGGCGCACGGTCATTTCCTCGGCGCCGGCGATGTTGTCGCACATCGCGATCACCTTGTAGGGGATGCCGACCGCGATCCCGGCCGCCGCCGGGGCGGTACCCAGGCCAAGGCCGATGTCGATCCCGCCCGCCGCCGCGGTGGTGTTGAAGGTGCCGCCCGATCCGATATCGGTCCATTTCACGCCGGTCTTCAGCGCGCCCGGCAGCGTTCCTCCGGCTTGCAGGATGGCGGTCGGGTTGGTCTCGTCGAACAGCGCGATGCGTATGTTCGCGGGCATCGCTGCGTGGGCGGCGGTGGCGCGCAGGGCCGCCATCGCCGCGCCGGCGGCCAGGATCTGCCGGCGGGTCGGCCGGAGTGTCACGGAGCTTGTCACGTTGGTCCCCTTTTCCTTGTTGGACTCCCGATCAACGTCCCGCCCAGTGCACGATCCGCGTCTCCGCCAGCACCAGCGCGCGATCCAGGGCCACACCCATCAGCCCGATGATCACGACGCCGACAAAAACGAAATCCGCGCGCAGGAATTGCCCTGCATTGAAGACCATCCAGCCGATGCCGTCGCTGCCCGCGAGGATTTCGGCGGCGACCAGTGTCGCATACACGAGCCCGATCGCAAGCCGGAGACCGATGAAAATCTCCGGCAGGGCGCCCGGCAGCACGACATGGCGGAAGATCTGGCCCTCGCTCGCGCCCAGCGCGCGCGCCGCCTGGATGCGCAGCGGCGCCACGCTGCGCACCCCGTCGCGCGCGGCGACCGCGGTCACCGGCAGCGCGGTCAGGAACAGCAGCGCGATCTTCGAGGTCTCGCCGATCCCGAACCAGATGATCAGCAGCACCAGGTAGCCGAGCTGCGGCAGCGGGCGCAGGAACTCGATGAACGGTTCGGCCGCCGAATCGAGCCACGGCACCACGCCCATGGCCAGCCCGAGCAAGGTGCCCGCGATCGCGCCGGTGCCGAAGCCCGCGAACACCCGTTCCAGGCTGACCAGGATATCGGTCGCGAGCGGGGTGCCGTTGTAGCCGGTGGTCGCCAGCGCGATCGCGCCGCGCCACACCGCCCAGGGGGCGGGCAGGAACAGCGGCGAGGTCAGGCCCGCAAGCCCGGCGGCGACCCACGCCCCCAGAACGATCGCCACGCTCGCCGCGGTCCAGGGCCAGTTGCGCCGCATGTCGCTAACCCATCCGGCGCCAGTGGATCAGCCGCCGATCCAACCGGTCGAGCGCCAGGCTCAGCGCCATGCCGATCAGCCCGAGCAGGACGATGCCCATCATCACCGTCGCGTTCTGCAGGAAGCGGCTCGCCGACAGCACCATCCAGCCGAGGCCGGAGTCGGCGGCGACGAACTCGGCCGCCACCACGGTGGAGAACGCGGCGGCGAGCGCGATCTTCAAACCTGTGACGATCAGCGGCGCCGCCGAGGGCAGGATCACGTGCCACAGGATGCGCCCGCGCGGGACGCCGAGCATCTCGGCGGCCTGGATGCGCAGCGCCGGCACGCTGCGCACGCCGGCCATGGTGGCGCTGACGACGATCGGGAAGGCGGTCAGGAACAGCAGCACGATCTTGGACGCCTCGCCGGTGCCGAACCACAGGATCAGCAGCATCAGGTAGGACAGCGGCGGCAGCGGGCGGAAGAACTGGATGATGTAGTCGAACGCGGCGCGCGCGCGCGCCTCCAGCCCCATCCACAGGCCGAGCGGGATGCCGAGCGCGACCGCGAGGAAGAATCCCGCCAGGCAGCGCAGCACGGTGATCAGCGCGTCGCCGGGCAGGGTGGTGCCGCGATAGCCGAGCCGCGCGACCCGGACGAAGGCGCCGCCGACCGCGATCGGCCCGGGCAGCAGGTCGCGCGGGACCAGGCCGGCGCTGCTCGCCCCCTGCCACAGGAGCAGGAAGCACCCGACCGCGACCAGGCCGGGCAGGCGCGACCGCCTGCTGCTGGCGCCGTTCGTTGCGGGTGACGGTGCGCGTGCCATTCCTTTCCGCCTCCGGCTGCGATCGCGGGGCCGCGCCCTGTCGCGGCCCCCGGCGCGCGCGAGCATAGAAGGAATTATCTCCGCGGCCACCAATGACTGCGCCGGGACGGCGCCCCGCCGGCGCTTGGCCGGCCGGCCGCTCCGGTCCTAATGTGTCCGCGCCAGGACCGCCGGCACCGCCGGCCAAGACCATTCCCC
>CAWHKR010000025.1:0-7777 GCA_963829875.1 uncultured Pseudomonadota bacterium
TGACAATAAGAAAGTGCAATGAAGGGAGGCATAGTCTGGACTGGCACGGGCGGACCGCTCGTGGGACCTATCGATCCTATTGACGTGCCCCAGGATTTTCGGCCCAGCGCAAAGTTGAGAGGCTGGCTCCCTGCGCCAGCGTCGGTACCGGGCGCTCCGGCGGCCACACGACACATGGTCCCGCCACCCAGACCGAACTAACATTCCAATCGGACCACTCCATGGAGGCCGGTCAAGTCAAAATTCCACGCCGGTCCATACGAACCGTTTCAGTATCAGCCGTGCTGCGCCGCCAGTACGCGCAACTGCCGCTCGATCGAGTGCCCGTCCGCGTCGATGACACGCAGCCGGTAGAAGCCGGGACCCGGTGGGGTGAAGCTGGTGCTGCGCAACGCCGGCAGGCTGGCAAGCGGTGCGCCGTCGAGCAGGAAAGTGAGCGGGCGCACCCCGCCTACCGCGCGCAGCTCGATCGGACCGAGATCGGTCAGCATCGCCTGCGGCGGCGGATAGGCCAGTTCCAGTGGCGTGTGCCGCGGCACCGTGGCCAGCCTCAGCGGCCGAGCCGGTGGCAGCGGTACGCGCGGATCCAGCGGCAGCAGGCCGAACACCGCAGCGAGGATCGGCACCGCCCGGTCGATTGCTGCACCCCCCGGCAGCGCGCCGCCGTCCGGCCGACCAACCCACACCACGACGACGTCCCGCCGGTCGAACCCCACCGCCCAATCGTCGCGGTTGCCGGCGCTGGTGCCGGTCTTCCAGGCGATACCGTCCGCGGTGCTGCCGGGCAGCGGCCGGGTCAGCACGTCCGCCACCTCCTGCGCCACCGCCGGACTCAGCAGCGGCCGACCCGGGTGGCGGATGCCGGCGACCAGGTGAAGCGGTGCCACCATGCCGTCGGTCGCCAGCGCGGCATACAGCGTGGCCAGTCGACGCATGCTGATCCCGGCGCCGCCGAGCGCCAGCGGCAGGCTGGGTTCGGCGCCGCGTGGCAGGCGCAACGCCACGCCGGCGGCGGCCAGGTGCGCGGCAAAGCGGGTCGGCCCGTAGCGCTGCATCAGCGTCACCGCCGGTAGGTTCAGAGATCGTCGCAGGGCCGTGGCGGCGGTGACCGTCCCCATGAATTCGTGGGTGAAGTCGTCCGGCCCGTAGCCCGAGAAATCCCGCGGCAGGTCGCGCAACCTGGTGTCGGGGCCGGCGATCCCCTCGGCAAAGGCCAGACCGTAGAGGAACGGCTTCAGCGCCGAGCCGGGCGAGCGGATGGCGCGCGACAGGTCGACAAAGCCGGCGCGGGCCGGATCAGCGAAGTCGCCCAGGTAGGCGGCGTGGATGGCGCGGGTACGGGCATCGACGATCAGGATCGCCAGCGATTCCGTTGCACGCAGCGAGGTCAGTTCGCGGCCGGCCAGGCTGGCGAGTGCCGCGTTCAGCGGTGCGTCCAGCGCGGTACGGGTGCCATTGGCCATGCGGATGGTGGCCTGCGGAGTTCTGCCGCGGCAGGGCGTGCCAATGGCGCGGCACCGGTTCCCCCGCGGCGCGCGTCGCCTGTCTGGCGGAGATGACCCCGTCTTCCACCGCCTCGGCCAGCACCCGGTTGCGGGCGATGCGGGCGGCGTCCGGATGCCGGTCGGGCCGCAGGGCCTCAGGCCGCCGGCACAGCGCGATCAGCAGTGCCGCCTGGGCGGGGTCAAGGCTGCGGGGCGGTTGGCCGAACCACAGCCGGGAGGCCGCCTCCACTCCCACGATGTTGCCCCCAAACGGCGCCAGCGACAGCCACATGCCGAGGATGCGGGACTTGGAGAAGTGCTCGGTCAGCGACAACGCCTGCAACGCCTCGCGCAGCTTCACCGGCAGGGTGCGCGGTGCGGGGTGCAGCAGGCGGACCGCCTGCATGGTCAGTGTCGAGGCGCCGGAGACGACATGACCAGCAGCCAGTAGCTGCACGCCGGCCCGGGCGATCGCCAGCGGGTCGAAACCGGGATTGCGGTAGAAGCGGTGGTCCTCGACGGCGATCAGCATGCGGATCAGCAGCGGATCGACGTCGTCGGGCCGGGTGGCGAATTTCCATTCGCCGTCTGCGTCCGGGTAGTAGGCGATGGGCGTGCCGGCTCGGCCGAGGACGATGCGCCCCTGCAGAGTGAGGCGTCCCAGGTCCGGCGGGAACAGCCAGGCAATGCCGGCCAGCAGCGCCACGCCCGCCAGGGTGGAGGCGAGCACCCAGCCCGCGATGCGCCAACGAGTCACACCCCGTCGTGGCCGGCGAAGGCCCGCCATCCTCGTCTTTCCGTGGGCGCACGCAACAAAGTCGTGGGTGGCGGGCCAGAGCCTGTCCTTGAGCCCGCCGTCGGCGCCACCTGTGGCCCCGCCACGACGTAGTCCGACGCCCCGTGCCTCATCTCGCCAATCCGGTCCGCAGTCGGATTCTCGCTACTTCCCATTTGTCGGCGCCCCGGGCGGCAGCACCGTGACCTCCCGGTCCGCCGTGGTGCCGCGCAGCAGCGGGTGGCTGACATCAACCAGGCTGGCGCCGGGCAGCATGAAATGCCCTTGCGTCACCGCGCGCACCTCGACCGCGGTGCGGAACTCCTGGTCGTGGCCGGTGTCCTCGCAGGTGACGATGTGCCCGCACGGCGGGTACAGCGTGAACGCCGCCATATATCGGTCGTCCGCGGCGGCTCGGGCACGCGGCGCGGTCAGGTTGCCCAGCCACTTCATGTCATGCACTGCGCCGCTGGAGATGTTGCCCGCCAGCTCCCAGCCCGCCGGCAGTCCGGCCGTCAGCACCGCGTGGTGCGGCGCCGAATCGGTCGCCCGGCCGCTGACGACCATGACGAACACGGTGTTCTGGTCCAGTCGGGACACGTCGAGCGGCGTGCCGTCTCTTGTGTAGAACGCGACATGCAGGCTCATCCCGTGTGTCGCCGCCTGCTGCGCCGTAGCCGGAATGCCGCTGGCCGCGATCACTGCCGGCACCGCCTGCGTGCCGTGGTTGTCCACGCGCGTCGCCGCGGCGATCGGCTGCACGATCGCCTGGTCGGAGGTCACCGCCTTGCCGTCCAGCGTCAGCGACAGCGTCTCTGGCCTGCCCGCAAAGTCCGCCGCCGCCAGCCCGGCGAAGGCCAGCTCCTGCGCGTTGAGGCTGTCTGGCTGGACGCCGGCGCCGGGCAGGTTTGCCGCCAGCCTCGGCCACTGCGCGCGCAACATGCCACTCTGCCGGATGATCGCCGGGATCGCCCAGGCGTCGCGCAGCGGCGTGCCGTAGCCGGCATTCCAGTCCTGGCCGCGCCACCAGAAATAGCCACCGCGATTGTGCATCTGCAGCGCCAACTCGAAGGCGCGGCGCGCCTGGTCCGGCTCGCCGATCCGCGCGAGCGCGGTGCCGAGCTGGGCGCGGGCAAGCGGATGCGTAACCTTGGTCAGGTCGTTGTCCATCACCCGGATCGCGCCGGCCGGGGCGCGGTCGTCCAGCGCCAGCACGTATGCGGCGTAGATTTGCGCTTGGTCGGCCGATGGGTCGTTGTTCACCTCGTGCCGCAGCCAGCTCAAGGCGGAGTCCAGCGGCGGCTCCGGCACGGCCGCACCGGCGGCACGGGCGCGCAGCAGGAAGTCGGTGGCATAGGCGCTCAGCCAAGGCTGCGCTTCGTCCTGCGACGACCACAGGCCGAAGGCGCCATCATACCGCTGGTCGTCCAGCACGTCCTGCACCGCTTCGGCGAGCCGCCCTTGTGGGGCCGGACCGGCGGCCTTGCCGGTGAGCGCGGTCAGCGGCAGGCCGCGGCTGACGCTGGCCTCCAGGAAACGGTAGCCGATGCCTTGCAGCGCCTGCATGAACCCGGCCGTATCGAATGGCAGGCGATTGCCCAGGGTCAGCGTCGCGGTGGCGGAGCCCGGGACGAAGGTCGAAAGATCCGGAGTCAGCCTGGCCGAACCGCCGGGCGGTATGTCGGACGCAGCCAGCCGCGTCACCGGCGCGCGCACCAGGTGCACCGAGATGTCGCGCTCGCGGTGCTGCGTGTAGCCGTCCGGCCCGGTGACGTTCAACGTGATCCGGCCGGTGCCGATCGCGTGCGCGCTCAGGGCAGTGCGCATGACCTGGCGCAGATTGGGCTTGAGGTCGAATGTCTGCGTCGCCGATCCGTCCACCCTGCCAGCGCCGATCAGGTGCACGGTGAAGTGGCCGTCCGGCAGGTCGAGGTTCTGCAGCATCACGCCGATATCCGCGCTGTCGTTCGGCGCGAGGAATCGCGGCAGCAGCAGATCGGCGATCAGCCGGTGGCGGGAGATGACGTCGGTCGCCGCCGAACCGACCGCGTCGCCTCTCCAGGCCACCGCCATCAGCCGGATCTGTCCGTTGAAATCGGGCAGATGCAGGGTGAAATGGGCGACTCCGTCCGGGCCGGCCTGCACCGGGCCGGCGAACAGGGACACCACCTGTTGCGGGATCGGCGGCTGGGCCGGGCCGAAATCGCCGCCGCCGCCGACATGCAGCACGGTGGCGTTGCCCTCGGCCAGCCGCAGCAGCGCGCCGTAGTCGTCGGCGATGTCCACCCCGAGGCGCCGCTTGCCGAACCAGTGGTCGATCGGGTTGGGGGAGGCGAAGTCGGTCAGGCTGAGGATACCTTCATCCACCGCGTCCAGCGTGACGTACGCGCCGGGCGTGGTGCGCACCGCGAAGCTGACATCGCGGTCCGGCCGGTAGAGCGGCCGTGCCTCGATCTGCACCGGCAGCTTGTGCGCGCCGGGCGTCAGCCCGAGCCAGGTGAGGCCGATGGCGCGATCGGGCGGGGTCTTGCCCTCGGCCGGGCGGTACAGATGAACGATGGCATAGGCGCCGGCGCCCCAGTCGGTGGAGACCGGCACGCTCAGGTCGGCGCCTGCCTTCGGCAGGTCGAAGTCACGCGTGCTGATCACCTTGCTGTTGGCGATCAGCAACGTGGCGCGACCGGCGAAGGGGGCGGTGATGTGCAGCTGCGCGGTGTCGCCGGCGGCATAGACCTGCTTGTCGCGCGCCACGGTCAGCCGGGCAGGCACGCCGGGATTACTCGATGTGACCCAGCCGGAATAGAAAATGCTCGAGGCGGCGGCCAGTCCGCCCGCATGCTGCACCAGGCGCAGCCGGTAGCGGCCGTAGGGCAGCGCCGGCAGTTCCAGGTGATAGGGCTGGCCGGGCGCGATGGTCAGCGTGCGGCTCAGCACCGGGCGATCGATATAGGTGAAGCGCCAGCGTGCCACCGAGGCGTTCCAGATCACCCCCCATTCGGAGTCCTGCCGCACCAGCGACAGATCGACCTGCATCGCCACCGGCTTGCCGTTCGGGGCGACGGCGATCAGGTCGAAGCCCGGCTTTGCACCCTGATCGACCGCGTCGCCCTTGAAGTCAGGCTTGATGCCGATCAGCGCCGCCCGGGGCGTGATCGGTATCGCCGTGCTGCGAGTCACCGCTCTGCCGGACGGATCGTTGATGGTGGCGCTGACCGTCGCCTGCAGCGCGTGGGTCGCGTCCGGCAGATGGGTCAGATCGACCGGCACCGAGGTCGCGCCCTTCGCGTCGGTCTCCGGCAGCGCGGGCTCCAGCAACGGCGCGTTGGTGATCTCGTCATGCAACCCGAACCGGTACTCCTTGAAGGCGGGAAACGGTGTGGGGTCGGGGGCGATGCGCACGCTGGCGGTGCCGGTCAGGTGCGCCCCGGGTGCGCCGTAGAGGAAGCGCACGGTGACTGGCTGGTGGTCGATCTGGCCCGGTGTCAGCGCGCCGTGCTGGGCGAAGTCGATGGCGAGGCGCGCAGGCACAAAGGCGGCGACGGTGAAGCTGCGGCTGGCCAGTGCGGGCGCCTTGTCGGAGACCGCGAGCGATATCGTCCAGGTGCCGGCCTGCGCGCCGGGCGACAGGGTGATTGGCTCCACCAGCGAGGAATCATCCTGCCAGTGCACCACTTGGTCACGGAACACTTGGCCGCCGGGGCGGCGGACGATCAGGTGCAGTGGCACGTCCAGCGGCTGAAGCGTCGGACTGCGTAGCAGCGCGCCGATATGCAGCGTCTCCCCAGGGCGGTAGATGCCGCGGTCCAGCCAGATATATGGGTCGATCGGCTTCGGCTGCGGCCGGCCGGATACCCCGCGATCGGTCAGGTCGAACGGCGAGCCGGTCAGGTTGACCAGGGTGAAGTCGCCGTCCGCCCCGGTGATATGCAGCGCCGCCGGTGCCTGCCCCCCCGGGCCGGCGAGCAGCGGCGCGGCGAAATGCACCATGCCGTCGGCGCCGGTGGTGGCGGTCGCCAGCACCGCGTTGTCTGCGGCGATCAGCGCGATCTTGCCGCCGGCGACTTGGGTGGCGTCGGTGAAGTGGCGCAGTTGCACGGTCAGCCCGTCCGCGCCGCGCCAGGTGGTCGGCGCGATGTTGGTGCGCAGCACCAGCTGCACCAGGTTCAGCTGGCCATACTGGTTCGGGGTGCCGTCGTCCGGGGCGAGCGACACCGCGTACAGCCCCGGCTTCTGCATCACGTCGGCCAGCGGCAGTACGGTGTGCATCAGCTTGTTGCGCGCGAAATGCGGCACCGCCGCGGTGCCGGTGAAGACGATCGCCGCGTCGTTGCCGGTTAGGTCGTTGCCGTCTCGGTTCGGGTTCAGCAGCGGATGATTGGCGAGGAAGCCGAGCAGGCTGCGTTCGCTGACATGGGCGATCTTCACCTTCAACTTGGAGACGTTGACGCCGGCGAAGCCGATCGCCGGCGGGTTGCTGGCCGGGATGATGTAGTGGCTGGGATCGGCGATCAGCGACGGTTTGCGGTTTGCCAGAGTCAGCTTGATGGTCAGCGTGCGGTCGAGCTTGGTGCCGGCGATCGCCGGCAGGCCGGGATGCACCGTTACCGTGGTGGTAGCGCTCGGCGGCAGCCCGGTGAGGCAGAGCCGGCCCTGTTCCTCGCTGACCGCCAGCGACGCGATGCGCGGCTCGGTGCTGACATAATCCCCGGGGTGCAGTGCATCGCTTCCCGGCAACGGCAGGGTGAAGGCGATGCAGGCGCGGGCGGGGAAGGATTGCGGCTCGCTGTCGATCTTGCGCACCGCGAAGCCGTAGCGGGCGACATTCTGCTGCAGCAGCGCGCGGTCGGCGGTGTCGTCCGGCCAAGCCTGCACGATCTCGCCCAGCAGCTTGATCTCCGCCAGGTGGTCGCCAAGCCTGCCGAGCGCCTCCCGCATCAGGGCGAGCGCACGGCGGGTGGTGGCCGGCTGGTCGGTGGCGCTCTGCCGGTAGCCGAAGCCGATATAGGCGGCCCGCAATGCGGTCTGCGGCGAGCCGTCGCGCTGGTTCAGCTCCGCCGCGGCGAGGGCGAGCCACACCGAAGGAGCCGTGGCGTGGCCCAGGCGGATGCGCCGTTCGGCGGCGGCGCGCGCGGCTTTCCAGTCCTGCGCCGCTTCCGCTGCCTGCAGTTGCTTCTCCGCCGCTGCGCGTTCAGCCGGGGCGCCGGCCGCCAGAGCGGTGTTGCGGCCGGTCAGGTCGAAACGCAGTCTGGCGGCGTCGGCACCGAGGCCGGGCAGGGTCTGGTCGATGAACACCTGGATCTGCTGGCCGGCATCCGGTGGGGATGGCGCGGGCCCGGCATGCGCGCGACCGAGGGTCAGGGCGAAGCAGGCCAGCAGACCGAGAGACATGCGGCGGAGGGTCAGGCGCATCGGAGGGTCCGGTTGTGGGTCTGACGCGATCGTCGGCGGGCGGGCGTTATGATTCCTGGCAAGGCACGAGTCACGAAAAACCCGCTCTGAATGACCATCCCGGGAATGG
>CAWHKR010000026.1:0-28252 GCA_963829875.1 uncultured Pseudomonadota bacterium
AAAGTCTCGTGCTCTACCAACTGAGCTACGGGCTCGCTCGGTCCGGGTTGAACCCCACCGGCGCCCCGCGGTCAACCGCCGGGCGCCGGTGGGGCGGTATTTTCGCCGGCCGATCTCAGGCTTTCTCGTCCGCCGCCACCCGCATCCGCACGATCCGGTCCGGATCGGTCACCGTTCCCGACGAGCCCGCCCCGCGCTTGATCATGTCGACGAACTCCATCCCCTGCACCACCTGGCCCCAGATGGTGTACTGCCCATCCAGATGCGGCGCCGGGGCGAACATGATGAAGAACTGCGAATTGGCGCTGTTCGGGTCGGCCGAGCGGGCCATGCCGCAGGTGCCGCGCAGGAAGTGGCGCTTGGTGGTGAACTCGGCCGGCAGGTTGGGCAGCGGCGAGCCGCCGGTGCCGGTCCCGGTGGGATCGCCGCCCTGGGCCATGAAGCCCTCGATCACGCGATGGAACGGCGTGTTGTCGTAGAACCCGTCGTTCGACAGGGTCTTGATCCGCTCCACCGCCAGCGGGGCGATGTCGGGGAAGCACTCGATCACCACCCTTCCGTATTTCAGGTCCATGTAGATCGTGTTGTTCAGATCGGGCTTCGCTTCGGCGTCCGCGCTCATGTTCAATCCCAGGCTCAGGGTGGTGACCGCGGAAGCCGCGATCAGGGTACGACGGTGCAACACGGGGGGCATCAGGGCTCTCCGGCGATCAGGCGGCGGGCCCGCGCAGCTTCGCAAGCGTCCGCGCCAGGGTCAGGGCAGGGACGAAGGAAGCGATATCGCCCCCAAGGGCTGCCACTTCCTTGACCAGGCGGGACGCGATGAACTGATGCCGCTCGCTCGCCATCAGGAACACGGTCTCGACGCCCGGATCCATCCGGTAGTTCATGCCCGCCATCTGGAATTCGTAGTCGAAATCCGACACCGCGCGCAACCCGCGGACGATCATGCCGGCCCCGACCGTGCGAGCGAAATGCACCAGCAGCCCCTGCATCGGGAGCACCTCGATCGTGGTGCCGTTGCGGTCGGCGATGGTGGCGACCTCCGCCTGCACCATCTCCACCCGCTCTTCCAGCGAGAACAGCGGCCCCTTGCCGGTGTTGACGGCGACCCCGACGACCAGCCGGTCCATCAGCCGCGCGGCGCGGCCGATCACGTCCAGATGTCCGTTGGTCACCGGGTCGAAAGTGCCAGGGTAGAGACCGATCCGAGTCCGGGTCGCCTCAGCCATCGTTGCCGTTCTCCGTTCCTTCCGCCGCGGGATCGTCCGCGTCGTCGCCAGTGTGGCCGTTGTCGTCGCCGCCCTGGTCGAGCACCGGGAACACGCTCGTCACGTGCTCGCCCGCGTTCACCCGGAACAGGGTCACCCCCATCGTCTGCCGCCCGGTGATGCGCACCTGGTCGGCCGGAACCCGGATCAGCCGGCCGGCGTCGGTGACCAGCATGACGTCGTCCCCCGGCCGGACCGGGAAGGTGGCCGCCACCGCCCCGCCATTTCGCTTGCCCAGGCTGATGTTGGCAATCCCCTGGCCGCCCCGGCCGGCGGTGCGGTACTCATAGGCCGAGCTGCGCTTGCCGAAGCCGCCGGTGGTGACCGTCAGAAGCACCTCTTCCTGGTCATCCAGCGCGGCCAGGCGCTCGGCGTCCAGCGCCACCTCGGCGGCGGTCTCCTCGTCGGCCTCGGCCGGCGGGGTCTCGCCCGGCGCGATCTCGGGCCCCTCGTCCTCCCCGGCGGCGCGGCGGCGGGCGGCGGCGGCGCGCAGGTAGGCGGCGCGTTCCTCCACATTGGCCTCGACATGGCGCAGCACCGAAAGGCTCACGACCTCGTCGCCCGGCGCGAGCCGGATCCCGCGCACGCCCGAACTGTCGCGCCCGGCGAACACCCGCAGGCTGTCGTCGGTGATCTGGAAGCGCAGGCAGCGGCCGTTGCGCGCGGCCAGGAAGACGTCGTCGCCCTCCCGGCAGGTGGCGACGCCGATCAGCCGGTCGCCCTCATCGAGCTTCATCGCGATCAGTCCGGAGGCGCGGACGTTGCGGAAATCCGACAGCCGGTTGCGCCGCACATGCCCCGACGCGGTGGCGAACACGAGGTGCAGGCTGTCCCACAGCGCCTCGTCCTGCGGCAGTGGCAGCACGGTGGTGATGCCGTCGGAATTCAGCTCCGGCAGCAGGTTCACCAGCGCCCGGCCTTTGGCCGTCGGGGCGGCTTCCGGCAGCCGCCAGACCTTCTCGCGGAACGCCTTGCCGCCCGACGAGAAGAACAGCACCCACTGGTGCGTATGGGCGTTGAAGCTGCGGGTGACGATGTCGTCGCCGCGCGTGCCCGCCCCGGTGCGCCCGCGTCCGCCGCGGTTCTGCGCCCGGTAGGTCTCCAGCGGCGTGCGCTTGATGAACCCGTCGCGGGTGATGGTGACCACCATCTGCCCGGGCTCGATCAGGCTCTCGTCGTCCTGGTCGGCCTCGGCCTCCTCGATCGTGGTCAGCCGCGGGCTGGCGAGCAGGGCGCGGGCGGCGAGCAGTTCCTCGCGCATCACTTCCATGCGACGGATATGCGAATCGAGGATCTCCAGCAGGTCCCGGATCCGCTGCGCGACGTCGGTGAGTTCCTTCTCGATCTTCTCCCGCTCGAGGCCGGTCAGGCGCTGCAACCGCAGCTCCAGGATGCCCTCGGCCTGCGTCTCGGTCAGCCGCACCGTGCCGTCGGGCGCGATCGTGTTGCCGGGCTCGTCGATCAGCGCCAGCAGCACGTCGATGTCCGTCGCCGGCCAGTCGCGCGCCATCAGGGCCGCGCGGGCGCTGCGCGGGTCGGGGCTGGCGCGGATGACGCGGATCACCTCGTCGATATTGGCGACCGCGATGCTGTACCCGACCAGCAGATGCGCCCGGTCGCGCGCCTTGCCGAGCTCGAAGCGGGAGCGACGGAGGATCACGTCCTCGCGGAACGCGACGAAGCAGGCGAGCGCGTCCTTGAGCCCCATCTGCCGCGGCTGGCCCTGGTCCAGCGCCAGCATGTTGACCCCGAAGCCGATCTGCAGCTGGGTGAAGCGGTACAGCTGGTTCAGCACCACTTCCCCGGTCGCATCCCGCTTCAGCTCGATCACCAGCCGCATGCCGGAGCGGTCGCTCTCGTCGCGGATCTCGCTGATCCCCTCGATCTGCTTGGCGCGGACCAGCTCGGCCATGCGCTCCTGCAGGGTGACCTTGTTCACCTGGTAGGGGATCTCGGTGACCACGATCGCATAGCGGTCGCGGCGGATCTCCTCGATCGTGGCGCGGGCGCGGATCACCAGCGAGCCGCGCCCGGTCTCGAACGCGCTGCGGATTCCGCCGCGGCCAAGCAGGATGCCGCCGGTGGGGAAATCCGGCCCCGGCACGATGCGCAGCAGCGACTCGAGGGTGATGTCGGGATCGGCGATCAGGGCCAGCGCCGCGTCGATCATCTCGCCCGGGTTGTGCGGCGGGATGTTGGTGGCCATCCCCACCGCGATGCCGCCGGCGCCGTTGATCAGCAGGTTGGGGAAGCTCGCCGGCAGAACCTTGGGCTCGTGCGCCGATTCGTCGTAATTGGCCTGGAAATCGACCGTGTCCTTGTCGATGTCCTCCAGCAGCAGCATCGCCGCCTTGGCCAGGCGCGCTTCGGTGTAGCGCATCGCCGCCGGCGGATCGCCGTCGACCGAGCCGAAATTGCCCTGCCCGTCGATCAGCGGCACCCGCATCGAAAAGGACTGCGCCATCCGCACCAGCGCGTCGTAGATCGAGGCGTCGCCGTGCGGATGATACTTGCCCATGACGTCGCCCACCACGCGGGCGGATTTGCGATAGGGCTTGTCCGGCGTGTAGCCGGCTTCCTGCATGGCGAACAGGATTCGCCGGTGCACCGGCTTCAGCCCGTCGCGCGCGTCGGGCAGCGCGCGCGAGACGATCACGCTCATCGCGTAATCGAGATAGGAGCGGCGCATCTCCTCTTCGATGGTCACGGGCATCTGCCCCTCCGGCGGAACGGGAGGGGGCGGGGTGGGCTGATCGCTCACGCTTGTCTCGGTCTCCAGCGGGCCGTGCGAGTGCCCGGCGGTCGTGTGGGGGGAGCCGGCGATGGGCCGGACGGGACTGAGCGGGTGTTATACCGCGTTCCCCGCGGTGCAGCGAGGGGGGCGGTCCCCTGCTCCCGCGGCGGGCCGGCCCAGGCTGCTGTCCCGCCCCGCCGCGGGAGCAGGGGACGGCCCCGCTTCCGTCTATGCCGGGCGCCCGCAACCGGGCTAGACAGCGCTCGTCCCCGGCTGCTCCGGGGGCGTGTGCGCAGCCCAGGAGACAAGTTGCCTTGCAGACCAATCGATCTGGCGGGCCGTCGTGGCGGTCCGCACCAGCCGCCGGGTGGTCCCTTACGCTCCCCGGGCCCGCACGCCGGCCCGCCGACGGCGATTCCGGCGCTTCAGGGCCGCGCCGCACCGGACGCCACCTTGTCGCGGCACTCGGCCTGGTGGCCCTGCTTGCCGGGTGCGCAAGCAGACCCCCGGCGGTCAGTTCGGGCGCGCGGGTCTACGCGATCGACCTGCAGGGCGCGGCCCGGCGCTGCACGGTGCCCGACGTGAAGCCGGCCGAGGGCAAGACGGTGACGGTCGCCATGACCGTCGGCAACGACGGGGGCTGGTGCGCCATCCCGGTGACGCGCCCGGGCGGCGCGGCGGGTCGGCAGCCCTATGCGGCCGGCCTGCTGGTGGCCGGGCCCGCGCACGGCAAGGTGTATATCCACACGGTCGGGGACGTGACCCGGATCGATTACACCCCGGCGGCGGGCTTCGCCGGCAGCGATGCCTTCACCGTGTCGCTGCTCCCGGGCGAGGCGAAGATCGCGGCGCGGGTCACGGTCGTCCGCTGACCCAGGCGGCAACAATCACGCCGGCCCCGCTCACGCCGGCCGCGCCGAGCGTGTCCGGCGTGGCTGCCGCGACGGAAGCAGGGTAAGAAGGGACGTCTGCCCCGACCGGAAAGCGCTCCCCATGGATCCCAGCTTCCTTCCCGCCTGGCGTCTCGCCGAACTCACCCGCGCCGGCGAGATCGGCTGCCGCGAACTGCTCGAGCATTTCATCGGCCGGGTCGAGCGGCTGAACCCGCGCATCAACGCCGTGGTGGCGCGCGACCTGGAACGCGCGCGCGCCCGCGCCCACCGGCTCGATCATGGCTCGCGCGACGGCGCGCCGCCGCTGTTCGGCGTGCCGATGACGGTGAAGGAAAGCTTCGACCTCAGGGGCCTGCCCACCACTTGGGGCCACAAGCACCGCGCCGGCCACAAGGCGGAGGCCGATGCGCTCGCCGTGCAACGGCTGGAGGACGCAGGCGCGGTGGTGTTCGGCAAGACCAACGTGCCGGTCAGCCTGGCCGACTGGCAGAGCTACAACCCGGTCTACGGCGCCGCCGCCAACCCCTGGAGCGCGGCGCATACCCCGGGCGGCTCCTCCGGCGGCGGCGCGGCCGCCGTGGCGGCCGGCTTCGGCGGCCTGGAATGCGGCAGCGACATCGGCGGGTCGATCCGGGTCCCGGCGCATTTCTGCGGCCTGTTCGGCCATAAGCCGAGCTGGGGCATCGCCTCGCCGCGCGGCCATTCGCTCACCGACGCCGCGGCCTTCACCGATATTTCGGTGATCGGCCCGCTCGCCCGCTCGGCCGAGGACCTGCGCCTGGCGATGGACGCGATCACCGGCCTCGACCCACAGGAAACCGGCCTCGGCTTCACCCTGCCGCCGCCGCGAACCACCAAGCTGTCCGAGCTCCGGATCGCCGTCTGGTCGCACGAGCCCGGCCAGGCGACCGAACACGAGACCACCGCCCTGCTCGACGAACTCGCCCGCCACCTCGACAACGAGGGCGCCGAGGTCTCCCGCACCGCGCGCCCCGATCTCGATCCGACCGAGGCCTACCACCTCTATCTGACCCTGCTCGACGCCGCGCTCTCGGCCCGCGCCGGCGAGGCTACGCTGGCGAAGCGCCGCGCGATGAAGGCGGGGTTGCGGGCCGACGACGCCAGCGCCGACGCCGTGATGCTGCGTGCCACCGATCTGCCGCATCGGGACTGGCTGAAGCTGCACGAGCGCCGCCACCAGCTCCGCCGGGTCTGGAGCGCCTTCTTCCGCCAGTGGGACGTGCTGCTCTGCCCCGCTTTCGCCCGCCCCGCCCTGCCGCACATGCAGGAAGGGGAAACCTGGGAACGCCGCTTCACGATCGACGGCCACAGCATCGCCTACAACGACATGCTGTTCTGGCCCGGCCTGTCCGCGGGGTTCCACCTGCCGGGCACGGTCGCCCCGCTCGGCCTGTCGCATGAGGGCCTGCCGATCGGCGTGCAGATCGTCGGCCCCTTCGGCGGCGACCTGACCACGATCTCCGTGGCGCACCAGCTGGAACAAAGCTGGCGCGCCTTCGTGCCGCCGCCGGGATGGAACTGAACCGATGCGAATCCTGACCCTGGGCGCCGGCGGCATCGGCGGCTACTTCGGCGGCCGGCTGGCCGAGGCCGGCGCCGACGTCACCTTCCTGGTGCGCCCGCGCCGCGCCGCCCAACTCGCCGCCGACGGCCTCATCGTGAAAAGCCCGCACGGCGACCTCGCCCGCCCGGTCCGCACCATCGGCGCCGACGCGCTGGCCGCCGACGGCCGCTACGACCTCGTGCTGCTCACCTGCAAATCCTACGACCTCGATCCCGCAATGGCCGCCGTCGCCCCCGCGGTCACCGGCGGCGCCGCGGTGCTGCCCATGCTGAACGGCATGCGCCACCTCGACCGGCTGGACGCCGCGTTCGGGGCGGATCAGGTGCTCGGCGGCCTGTGCCACATCGCCGCCACCCTCACGCCCGAGGGCGAGGTGCGCCACCTCAACAAGCTCCACGCGCTCACCCTCGGCCCCCGCCGTCCCGGCCAGGCTGCCCTGGTCGCCGCCTTCGCCGAGGTCGCCGGGCCGGCCCGCTTCGACCTGCGGGTGAGCGAGGACCCGATCCAGGACATGTGGGAGAAATTCGTCCTGCTCGCGACCATGGCCGGCATGACCTGCCTGATGCGCGCCAACGTCGGCCAGATCATGCAGGCCGACGACGGCGAGGCGCTGATGACCGAAGCCCTGGCCGAGGCCGACGCCGTGGCCGGCGCTGCCGGCCACGCCTCCCGCCCCGCCCAACTCGCCGCGGCCCGCGCCACCCTGACCGAACGCGGCTCCTCCTTCGCCGCCTCCATGCTGCGCGACGTGGAACGCGGCGGCCCCACCGAAGCCGACCACGTCGTGGGCGACATGCTCACCCGCGCCCGCGCCGCCGGCCACGCCGCCCCGCTGCTGCGCACCGCCTGGTGCCACCTGCAGGCTTACGAGGCGCGGCGGGGGGCGGAGGGGTAAGGCAAGCAAGGCCAGGGGGCGCTGCCCCCTGGACCCCCGCCAAGGGCATAGCCCTTGGAACCCGTTCGTTGGTTCCGTGGCGGTGGGGGGTGGCGCGGCGGGCGCGGGGCGGCCCGGGGCGGCTGGCCGAGACAGAGCGCCTCGGCGCTCTGTCTCGGCCAGCCGCCCCGGGCCGCCCCGCGCCCGCCGCGCCACCCCCCACCGCCACGGAACCCCCCGAGGGGTCCAGGGGACTAGTCCCCTGGCGGGGGGTCCAGGGGGGCAGAGCCCTCCTGGCCTTGCTTGCCCAGCCGCCCGTAGCGCGCGAACCGCGTGCGTGCGGCGGCGAGTTCGGCCGCGCTCAGCAGACGCGGGGTGCCGGCCGCGCGGGCCAGCAGGTATTGCCGTGCCAGGCTTTCCAGCACGATCGCGTCGTCCAGCGCCTGTGCCACGGTGGGCGCGTGCACGATCATGCCGTGGTTGGCGAGCAGGCAGGCGCGTCGCCCGTCGAGTGCCGCCACCGCCGCCGCCGCCAGCTCCGGGGTGCCGAACGTCACGTAGGGCGCGCAGCGTATGTCGTCGCCGCCGAAAGAGACGATCATGTAATGGAACGCCGGCAGGGGCTCGCCCAGGCAGGCAAGCGCGGTGCAGGCTTCGGCGTGGGTGTGCACGATCGCGCCGGCCGCCGGATGGGCGCGGTAGATCGCCGCGTGCATCGGCCATTCGCTGGATGGCGTGCCGCGCCCGGTGGTTGCGCCGTCCAGCGATGTTCGCACGATGGCGGCCGGGGTGACCGCCTCGGCCGCCCAGCCGGAGGGGGTGATGAGCATGCCCCCCCGGCTGCGCGCGCTCACGTTGCCGGCGCTGCCGGGCACGAAGCCGCGGCGGCCGAGCTCCCGGTACGCCGCGGCGATCGCCGCCCGTGGCCCGCTCACATCAGGAACACGCCCTTGCCGGTGTTCTGCTGGTCGAACAGCCGGTAGGCCTCCTCGGCCTGGTCGAGCTTCCAGCGGTTGGTGAACAGCTGATCGACGGCGATGTTGCGTTCCACGATGAAGCGCGCGCACTCCGCCTGGCCGATCACCGAGAAGGTCCAGGAGCCGATCATCGTCAGCTGCTTGCGCAGGATGTCGGGGCTCACGTCGATGGTCACCTCGTTGCGTTCGCCGACGAAGCACATGGTGCCCCAGACCTTGGCGCTGCGGATCGCGGCGATGCGGCCTTCCGGCGCGCTCGAGGTATCGAGCGTGCAATCGGCGCCGCGCCCGTGGGTCAGGTCCTTGATCGCCGCCACCGGGTCGTTGGAACGCGAATTCACCACCTCGTCGGCGCCGAACTCCTTCGCCCGCGCCAGGCGCTCGGGGGAGATGTCGAGTGCGATCACCCGCGCGCCCATCGCCTTGGCGAGCTGGGTTCCGGACAGCCCGACCGGGCCCTGGCCGAAGATCGCGATGGTGTCGTTGCCGGACAGGTTCATCCGCCGCAGCGCGCCCCAGGCGGTGCCGGTGCCGCAGGAGATCGCGGCCCCGGCCTCGAACGAAAGCTCGTCGGCCAGCGGCACGAGAGTGTTGGCCGGGACGCACAGATACTGCGCGTGCCCGCCGTGCGCGTTGTTGCCGTACACCTTCACCGGCACTTCCTGGCACAGTTGCTGCCAGCCGGAGCGGCAATGCCCGCAATGCGTGCAGCCCTGGTAGTGGTGCACCATGACGCGCGCGCCGATCAGCGCGTCGGCGTCCGTCACGCCCGGGCCGCGCGCGGCGACGATGCCGCAGGGTTCGTGCCCGGCGATCACCGGATTGGGGTTCGCGGGCAGCCCGCCGACCGAGGCGCCCTTGTTGCCCTTCGGCCGGCGATACTGGTGCAGGTCCGAGCCGCACATGCCGGAGGCCTTCATCTCCAGCACCACCTCGCCGGGACCCGGCGTGGGGTCGGGGAACGCCATCAGTTCGAGCTCGCGCCCGCCGGTGAACACGATGCCGCGCATGGGGTTTCTCCTGTCGTTACGAAAACGGTTATTGGGCCGGACGTTCCGGCGTGGGGAACAGCAGCGGGAAGGCGCTGTGCACATGCGGCGCCGTCACCGCCGGCGCGCCGAGGTGCAGGTACTCGCGATTGAGGTCGGCGAGCTTCGTGACCCCGAGCAGTGCCATCGCCACCGCCGTCTCCTGCTCCAGCAGTTCCAGCACGCGCTGCACGCCGGCCGCGCCCTCGGCGGCGAGGCCGTAGCAGGCCAGCCGGCCGATCGCCACCGCGTCGGCGCCCATCGCGATCGCTTTCACAATGTCGGTGCCGCGGCAGATGCCGCCGTCGATCATCACCCTGGCGCGGCCGTGCACGGTGTCCAGCACTTCGGGCAGCACATCCATCGCGCCGCGGCCGTGGTCGAGCTGGCGGCCGCCGTGGTTGGAGACATAGACGACATCGACACCGAGATCGCAGGCGGCTTGCGCATCCTCGGCGGTGGCGATGCCTTTCAGGATCAGCGGAATTTTATGCTTCTCCTTGAAGCGGGCGACGTTGCGCCAGGAGAAGCCGGCCTGGAACTCGTGCCCCGTGGCCGCCGCGCGCCAGGGTTTCACGAAGCGGGCGGCGATGTCGCGCTCGCGGCGGGAATAGGCGGCGGTATCGACGGTGATGGCGAAGGCGTCGTAGCCGGCATCGACCGCGCGGTGGACGATGTCGTCGATCCAGGCGTCGTCGCCGCGTACGTAGAGCTGGAACACTTTCGGCCCGGGCGTGGCGGCGGCTGATTCCTCCAGCCCTGGCTTGGTCACCGAGCTCACGATGATCGGCACGCCGAAGGCCGAGGTGCCGCTGCCGGCTTCGGCCGCGCCGCCGGGGTGGAAGGATTCGAGCGAGCCCACCGGGGCCATCATCACCGGAAGCCGCAGCTTCATGCCGAGGAACGTGCTGGAGGTATCCACATGCGTGACGTCGCGGCAGACCCGCGGGCGGAACGCGATCTGATCGAGTGCGAGGCGGTTGCGCCGCATCGTCGTTTCGGTCTCGGTGGCGCCGATCAGATAGCCCCAGGTGTTGTCGGAGACTTTGGCGCGCGCGGCGGGGATGAACTCGTGCAGGGTCTGGTAGTCGCCGCCCAGTTCGATCAGGTGCGGAGCTTCGGGCATCGGGCGTTGTCCTCCTCGGTTCGGCAGGCGCGATTTTTCCGGCGCATCTGGCCTCCCGCGGCAGCGGCGCGCAAGGGGCGGCGGCTGCGGCGTGCGGTTTTGCCTTGGTGGCGGGCGTGGCATGCTGCGGACTTCGTTCGCCCCCCATCCTGCACGGAAGGCCCCCCGCATGGAATCCATCGCCGGCCTGTTGCGCGAGACCGCCACCCGGCTGTTCGCCCGGGAGATCACCCCGGGCTTGCTGCGCGCGGCCGAGGCCGGCACCTGGCCGGCTGCCGCCTGGGCGGCGGTGGAGGACGCCGGCCTGTCGCGCGCGCCGGTGCCGGAGGCGGCCGGCGGGGCCGGCGTGCCGCTGGCCGACGCGCTGGGGCTGCTGCAGGTCGCCGGGGCGCATGCCGTGCCGCTGCCGCTGGCCGAGACCATGCTGGCGGGTTGGTTGCTCGCCGCCGCCGGCCTGCCGATCCCGGACGGGCCGCTGACCGTCGCGCCGGTGGTGGCGGGCGAGCGTGTGCGGCTGCGCCGCGCCGGCGGCGCATGGGAGGTGACCGGCCGCGCGGGCCGGGTGCCCTGGGGCCGGCACGCCGTGGCGGCGGCGGTGCTGACCGAGCATGACGGCGCGCCGCATGTCGTGCTGGTGCCGGCCGGCGCCTGGCGCGCCGCGCCGGGAGCAAACCTCGCGGGCGAGCCGCGCGACACGCTGGAGATCGCAGGGGCGGCGGAGGCGGCGCCGGTGCGTCTGCCGCCCGAGGCGCTGCGCGCCCTGGGGGCGGCGGCGCGGGCCCAGCAGATCGCCGGCGCGCTGGGCGAGATGACCGCGATGACGACGGCGTACGCGCAGGACCGCAGCCAGTTCGGCCGGCCGATCGGCAAGTTCCAGGCGGTGCAGCAGAACCTCGCGGTGCTGGGGGCGCAGGCCGCGGCGGCGGTGGCAGCGGCCGATCTGGGGGCGGAGGCCGCGGCCGAGGGGCTGCGCCTGGCGCCGATCGCCGCGGCCAAGGCGCGCGCAGGCGAGGCCGCCGGGATCGGCGCGGCCATCGCCCACCAGGTGCACGGCGCGATCGGCTTCACCCAGGAGCACCGGCTGCATCTGCTGACCCGGCGGCTGTGGTCCTGGCGCGACGAGTTCGGCAGCGAGGCCGAATGGAACCAACGTCTGGGCGCACTGCTGCTCGGCGCCGGGGCGGATGGGCTGTGGGCGGCGCTGACCGCGGCCTGACCGCGGCGGGGGGCCGGTGACCCCGTTCGGGGCGCGGCTGCGCGCGCTGCGGGCGGAACGGGGGATGACCCTGCGCCACCTCGCGGCAGAGGTGCAGGTCAGTGCGGCCTATCTTTCGGCGCTGGAGCACGGACGGCGCGGGGCGCCGAGCGCGGGGCTGGTGCATCAGGTGAACGAGGTGTTCGGCCTGATCTGGGACGACGCGGAAGAGCTGGCGCGGCTGGCGCGGCTGTCGCACCCGCGGGTGGTGGTGGACACGGCGGGGCTGACCCCGGAGCAGACGGCGCTGGCGAACCGGCTGGCACAGAGCCTGCGCCGGCTGGCGCCGGAGACGGTCGCGAGCCTGCACGCGATCCTGGATGCGACGGCGCCGCAGCCGAAGCCGCGGCTGCGGCGGGTGGCGAAGGGGCGGTGAGGGGGCTGTTGCCGCGGCTCGGGGGGGTGGGTATAGGAGGGGTCGTGCCGGTCCGGCTGCCGACGTAGCTCAGGGGTAGAGCAACTGATTCGTAATCAGTAGGTCCTCGGTTCAATTCCGAGCGTCGGCACCAGCAAGACCAGGCACTTACCGGAACCCAAAGATCCAGATTGGTCCTGCCGCTCGGGATTGGTGGTCGCGTGGGACTCACCGACGGCGCGGCGGGCTCCTGCCGGCCGCCTTCGCCGTCGCGCCATGGCCGCCGCTGTCCCGCTGGCCGGCCACCTCTGTCCTCCCAAGCCACGAGATCGTCCAGATCGACGTGAAGCGCGCGGGCAAGCGCGCGCAGGGTACCCGAACGGACTGCCGATTCCGCATAGTCGGCACCGACCGGGACAGCCTAACAGCACGATTTCCAGACCCCCTGGGGCGATCTCGGGGCGTCGACAGAAGGGCAGGGCGGGCTGCCCCAGGGACGGCGACGCGGTCGACGGCTCCCACGGAGTGCAGATCGAACGCACGCCGGGTCTCCGGTGGCTCCCGAGCAAGGCAAAGCCGGTGATCGGTGTCGGGGTCCGAGCCCAGGCGGGCGAGGCCGGACCCGCGGACCGAGCCCGGCCGTCGCCGGGTGCTGATGGGGGGCGTGGGCCCGCATGAGCTGCGATCCCGTCCCATCGGGCCGGCACGGGATCGGGGCAGTCGCTGCCGGCCACCTCGCGTGGCGCACAGGAAAGCGCAGACGTCGCCAGCATCCTCCAAAGAAAAGTAGCTCTCATGCAAGAAAGTCCGAAAACCTATCATCTGCTGGCGAAGCCGGCGGGATCATCCTGCAACCTGAGCTGCCAGTACTGCTTTTTCCTGTCGAAAGAGAACCTCTATCCACCGCGCGAGAGCGCTTTGATGGATGAGGCGACGCTGGACCGGTACATCCGGGAGGTGATGCACTCCTCCCCCGGCCCGCAGGTCGAGATCGCCTGGCAGGGCGGGGAGCCGATGTTGCGCGGCCTGGATTTCTATCGGCGCTCGGTCCGGCTGGCCGAGCGGTATCGCCGGCCGGATCAGCGCGTTCTGCATACCATCCAAACCAATGGCACCTTGATCGACGACGCGTGGGCCGCCTTCTTCAAGCGGCACAACTATCTCGTCGGGATCAGCATCGACGGTCCGCGTGCCCTGCACGACGCCTATCGGGTCAACAAGCAGGGCGGAGGCAGTTTCGACGATGTCGTCCGCGGCTGGGACTGCCTGCAACGGCATGGGGTCGATGTGAACATCCTGTGCACGATCCATGCGGCCAACGCCGACCATCCCCTGGAGGTCTATCGCTTCTTTCGTGACGAGCTGAAGGCGCAGTACATCCAGTTGATCCCGATCGTCGAGCGGGCAACCCCGCAGACGATCGCGCTCGCCAACCAGGGCTGGGGCGGCCGGAAGGGCGCGGACCGGCCGCTGTACAAGCAGGAGGGCAGCCTGGTGACCGAACGCTCGGTGAAGGCCGAGCAGTTCGGGAAGTTCCTGACTAGCATTTTCGATGAGTGGGTCAGGCGCGACGTCGGGAGGGTTTATGTCACGACGTTCGACGTCGCCCTCGGCAGCTGGCTGGGGCAGCACAATGCCTGCATCATCGCACCCACCTGCGGTGGCGCGCTCGTGCTGGAACACAACGGGGACGTGTATTCCTGCGACCACTTCGTGGAGCCGGACCACCGGCTCGGGAACATCAAGGACACCCCGCTTCAGGTCCTGGTCACTTCGGAGCAGCAGCGCCGCTTCGGCCAAAACAAGTTCGACACGCTGCCGCGATACTGCCGGGAGTGCCCGGTCCTGTTCGCCTGCTACGGCGAATGCCCGCGCAACCGCTTCATCAGCGCGCCCGACGGTGAGGCCGGGCTGAACTATCTGTGCGCCGGCTACAAGGCGTTCTTCAGCCATATCGACACGCCGATGAAGACCATGGCGAACCTGCTGCGGCAGGGGCGCTATGCCGACGAGATCATGGACAGGCCCGGCGCCGGCCCGGGGGCGAGCCCGGACCGGACCCTCACACGCCCAGATGCAGGCTGATCAGAAACAGGTTCTGCGTGTAGCCCGAACTGACCGACCCGCCGCCCGCCTGATTTGAAGCGTTCGTCTGCACCGAGTACGTATATCCGGCCGTCAGCCGCAGATGGCGGTTGATGAGCCAGGTCACTCCGGTCCCGATGCTGTACCCGGTCTGGGTCGTGCCGTGCTCCAGATAGACCGCGCGTTGCGCCCCCACCGCCGCGCTCAGCACGACGTTGCGCAGGTACTCGTGATCCACCCGTACCGTCGCCGCGGTATAGGCGAACCCGCTGGATCCGGGCTGGGTCGGGTTCTCGAGCGTGCGCAGCAGGCTGCCGGTGACGGTGGTGAGTCCGGTCGGCGTCCAGATCACCGCGGCGCGCGCGATCGGGGCGACCCGGGTCGGGTACTGCGCCGAGTTCGAAGCTTCGGACTTCCGCCCCGACCAGCAACTGGTAGCGCCAGACCCCGTCGTACTGGTAGTCGATCCCGCCCAGCGCCAGCACGCTGGTGGCGTTCGGCGAGGCGGCGCCGGGCTGCTGCACGATGAAGTCCGACCGGATCCCCTGCATGGTGAAGATCGCCGCCCCCTGATCGCTGAGCGCGTAGCGCAGCGCGACCCCTGCGCTGAACGCGTTCACGTTGCGGAAATCCTGGTTGGCCACGGCGCCGTTGATCTCCGCCGTGCCGTAGCGTGACAGCGAGGCATCGAAATTGGGCGTGATCTCGAGCCGCCCGCGTGTGAGCCGGTACGCCATCCGCGCGTCATCCACGGTGTAGGGGATCGGCGTGGTGGACAGCGGCGCGCCGATATCCGTCGGGCTTTCGTGCAGTGCGAGATGGGCGTAGCCGAGGGTGAGGTGGCTGCGCCCGAACTCCTGGTCGCCGCCCAGGGCGACGCTCCAGTTGGTCTGGTTCTGGCTCGGCAAGCTTGGGTAGCGGTAGTCGTCCACGGCGACATTCGCCCCCACGGCGTCTCGCCCCCAGTCCGAGTTCACCGAGAGGCTCGGGTGCGTCTCGATCCCCGGGCTGCCGCCCCCGCCGCCGATACCGCCGATGTTACTATTGTATCCGGTCGACTCGGTCAGCTCCGGCCGCAGGATGAAGCCGCCGAGGCGGATGCCCGGCTGGTCGTACAGAGGGTGCAGCCGGGAGACGACGGTCACGCCGAGTTCCTGGCCATATCCCGGCACCCCGGTCGGGAACTGCCCCGGGATATATTGTGCGGCCGCACGAAACGGAACCGCCCCGGCGCCGCACGCGGCCGCGGCCAGGAGCACCCGCCCGGCGAGGCGCCCCGTTCCCCGGCGCCCCATTCCCCAGAGCCCTGTTCCCCAGAGCCCCGTTCCCAGGTACCTGTGGCGGCCGGAAGCCTTTCCCCGCCCTGTGGTTCGGTCTGACACCGCTTCGTCCCGGTCCGATTCCTGCGACACGTGTGGCATATGCTTGCTTTCGGGATCGCGAACAGTCTAGCATGGTTCGTGCGAGATCGGAATTTATCGTGTCAGCGGTCCTGTCGCAGCGCGGTCGTTCTGGATCAAGGACCCGGGACAGGGGGCCGTTTCGTAGCCTCTAGTGCTGGAATCGTTGTCGTTGACGGAGAATGTCCCGTTGGAACGGATCACCATGCCGAGGGTTCTCCGATCGATCCGGGCACATGCGGACCGGGCGCGAACGGAACCTCCGCCCGCATCCGGGGGCGATCCGGGCATCGATCCGGCCTTGCGGTGGCGCGTGCGGGCTCCCCTTGCGCTGATCGTGGCGGCCCTGGCGGGCTGCGCGGCACCGGGCGGCGATCTGCCCGAACTCCCGCCGGTTCGCCCCGGCCACTACCTGCTGGGCGCCGGGGACCGCATCCGGATCATCACCTTCGGCGCGGAACAACTGACCGGCAATTTCCGCGTGGGGGACAGCGGCGACATCGCCGTCCCGCTGCTGGGCACGGTGCATGCGGCCGGGCTCACGTCGCAGGAGCTCGAACACCGGCTGACCGACGCGCTGGTCCACACCGGGATGTTCAAGCAGCCAAGCGTCGCGGTCGAAATCGTCGCATACCGCCCGATCTTCATCCTCGGGGAGGTGAAACAGCCGGGGCAGTTCCCGTATCAGCCCGGAATGACGATCCTCACCGCCGTTGCTGTCGCCGGAGGGTTTACGTACCGGGCCGTGACCGACACGTTTTCGATCGTCCGCACCAGCGACGGCAAGACGACCGAAGGCCGGGCCGGGCGGCAAACGAGGCTGGAGCCGGGTGACGTGATTACGGTGTACGAGCGTCATTTCTGATCGGGCGGCGCACCGGGGCGGACCTCATCGGTCGTTGCGCCGGAGGTGTCGGCGCCGGTCGGATGCGTGATCCTTATCCCGGCACGTGACCCCGCGCTTCCCCCGGCCGAAGTCGTGCGCGCCCTCCCGCGCTGCCGATGGCACCGCGCGCGGGGCCCGGCCTCCTGGTCAAAGGATCTAGCCCGAAAGCCGCGCTAGAATCCCACGGACCCGGCGGTAAACTTGAATAACATCATCTCCAGCCTAAGCGCGCGAGTCCCGTAAGATCACATCGATCCGTGGGGCGGTGGCAGCGCGATGTCCGGTCGCGCCGGACCCGGGACAGCACTTGAGTCATGCGGGCGTTTGGGGGCTCGATACCATGGGCGAAATAATCAACACCACGACGGCCGGGCCGATCGCTCTCACCAGCGCGACCCAGAACCCGCTGACGATCACCGCCACCGGCACGATCACGGCGTCGGCGCCGGGGGCCGACGGGGTGGACGGATCCAACCTCCTGGCCTGGACCATCGTCAACGACGGGGTGGTGACCTCGGCGAGCGGCGCCGGGATCAAGCTGTTGAACGGCGGCACCATCGACAACGGCCTGTCCCAGGGCACCGCGGCGGTGATCTCGGGCAGCATCGCCGGCGTGTTCGTCCAGGGCAGCGCCGGGACGGTGGTCAACGCCGGCCGCATCTCGGGAACCGACGGGATCCGCCTTGCCGCCGGTGGCGTGGTGGACAACCGCGCGAGCGGCACGATCACGGCCACCGGCACCCTGGGGGCCGGGTTCACCTACGGTGCCGGCGTGTATGTCGCCGGGGCCGCCGGCCAGGTGACGAACGACGGCAAGATCACCGCCGGCGGCTACGGGATCGCCATGGCAGCCGGTGGCAGCGTCACCAACCATGCGTCGATTCTTGGCACGGAGGACGGCGTCATCGTCCAGGGTGCCAGCGGGTCGGTGGCCAACACCGGCAGCATCATCGGCACCGTCGACGACGGCGTGGCCCTGTTCGCCGGCGGCGCCGTCACCAATGCGGCCGGAGCGCTGATCTCGGGCGAGGGCACCCTGGGCGCGGGCGTGTTCGTCACCGGCGCGGCCGCCACGCTCAACAACAGCGGCACCATCCTGGGCGCCAACCACATCGGCGTGCTGATCTCCGGCGGCGGCAGCCTGACGAATGCCGGCGGCGCGCTGATCTCGGGCGACGTCGCCGGCGTCTTCCTCCAGCGCGTGTCCGGGGAGGTGACCAACGACGGCAGCATCGGCGCCACCGGATCCAACGGCGCCGGGATCTATGTCGAGAACGGCGGTGCGGTCACGAACAGCACCTCGGGGGTGATCACCGGCACCAAGTTCGGGGTCTTTCTGGAAGGCGGATTCGGGATCCTGAGCAATTCCGGGAAGATCCTCGGATCGACCTACGACGGCGCGGTGCTGGGGCTGGGCGGCTTCATCCTGAACAACGCCGGCGCCTCGATCATCGGCGGGTCGAACGGTGTCTATGGGAAATACCGGGCGGCTGCCGACGTCACCAACGCGGGCAGCATCGTCGGGATCTCGGCGACCGGCGCCGGCATCGATCTCGGGGGCGGCGGCAGCGTCACCAATGGTTCGGGCGCGGCGGTCACCGGCGGCGCTTTCGGTGTCTTCATCACCGGCGCCGGCGGAACGGTGACCAACCAGGGACGGATCAGCGGAACGAAATACGACGGTGTCGCCCTCGGGCTCGGCGGCAGCGTCACCAATGCCGCGGGAGCGCTGATCGCCGGCGGAAGCAACGGTGTCTATATCGAGAAGGCCGCCGCCGGAACGGTGACCAATGCGGGCAGCATCACGGCCAACGCCGCCGGCGGGGCCGGCATCGACCTCGGGGCCGGTGGCACGGTCACCAATGCCGCGGGCGGGTCCATCTACGGTACCGCGTTCGGCGTGTTCGCCACCGGCCAGCCGGGCGTGGTGGCCAACTACGGGGTGATCTCCGGCTACCACGGGGTCGCGCTGGAAGCGGGCGGCTCGCTGACGAACGCCGCCGGCGCCGCCATCACGGGGCACGTCTCGGGCGTGTTTTCCGCCGGCGCGCCGGTCACCATCCTCAACGCCGGCAGCATCACCGCCTCCGGCGTCGCCGGGCTCGATATCGAAGGCGGCGGCACGATCACCAATCAGGCCAGCGCCGTCGTGTCCGGCAGCGCGTTCGGGGTGTTCCTGACCGGCGGCGACGGCACCATCACCAACGCGGGCACGATCAGCGGCGGCAGCTACGCGGTCAAGTTCTCCGGCAGCGGCAACGACCGGCTGGTGGTCGATCCCGGGGCGGTGTTCGCCGGCGCGGTGGGCGGCGGCAACGGCACGAACACGCTGGAACTCGCCGCCGGGACCGGCGCGATCGCCGGCATCAACACAGGGGAATTCTACCATTTCCAGAACCTGGTGATCGATGCCGCGTCCACCTGGTCGCTCACCGGCGGCAACACGGCGGCGTCGGTGACGAACAACGGCACCGCCGTCGTCACCGGGTCGTTCGGCGTCACCTCGGCGGTCTCCAACAACGGGGTGATCTCCAGCTACAACGGGGTCGCGCTGGGGGCGGGCGGCTCGCTGACGAACGCCGCCGGCGCCGCCATCACGGGGCATATCTCGGGCGTGTCTTCCAGCGGCGCGCCGGTCACCATCTTCAACGCCGGCAGCATCTCCGCCTCGGGCGCCGCCGGGCTCGATATCGAAGGCGGCGGCACGATCACCAATCAGGCCAGCGCCGCCGTGTCCGGCAGCGCGTTCGGGGTGTTCCTGACCGGCGGCGACGGCACCATCACCAACGCGGGCACGATCAGCGGCGGCAGCTACGCGGTCAAGTTCTCCGGCAGCGGCAACGACCGGCTGGTGGTCGATCCCGGGGCGGTGTTCGCCGGCGCGGTGGGCGGCGGCAACGGCACGAACACGCTGGAACTCGCCGCCGGGACCGGCACGATCGCCGGCATCAACTCAGGGGAATTCTACCATTTCCAGAACCTGGTGGTTGATGCCGCGTCCACCTGGTCGCTCACCGGCGGCAACACGGTGGCGTCGATGACGAACGACGGCACCGCCGTCGTCAACGGGTCGCTCGGCATCACCTCGGCACTCGATCCGACGAGCACCGGAGTGTTCCAGCTGAGCGCCGGCAGCCAGCTCGATGTCGCCGCGGCGCTCGGCACGCAGACGCAGATGCAGTTCCTCGACGGCAGCGCCCTGGCGGTCGACAATACCGCGGCCTTCGGCACCAATGTCGGCAGCACGTCCTACGCCGGGCCGCTGCTGGAGAACTTCGCCGGCGCGGACAAGATCGATCTCCGGCAGTTCGCCTTCTCCGGCGTCTCGCTGAACTACGACAGCGCAGCGGGGCTGCTGCAGATCGGCAACCAGTCCGCCCAGGTGGCCAGCCTGAAATTCCAGACCTCCAGCCTGGGGACGGGCACGTTCCACGCTGTCGGGGACGGCGGCGCCGGGACGTTCATCACCCTGGCCTGACGTCTCATCCTGGCGTCACGACCGGCGGATCCTGCATCGGGGCGTTCAGGGCGCGGGCGGTGGGCCTTCCGCGGCAGGAACGGCATCTGACATGCCGCTGGAACGGCGAACGGGTCGATCGGTATGTCGACTGCCGGCGCGTCGTGCGGGGCCGCCTGTAACATCCGTGTCCGGACCTGCCGCGGCCATTTCCCGCAGCACCTGCCGTCGCAGCGCGGTTTCCGCGGGCGGCACGTCCAGCCGGCGGCGCAGATGCGTGAACACGGCCAGCAGGTCGGCGCACCACACGCTCGGGTTGTCGAACCCGCGGTCCTGGCTGTAGCGGTGCGGCAGGTAGCCGCCGCCGCAGGTGGTCGCTTCCGGGCAGCCGGCGCACCCGCCGGGCAGGGCGGAGCCCGTCAGCAGGAAGCGACGGTGCAGCGGGCTGGCCTGCGCGAGATCGGCAAACCGGTTGTGCTGCACGGTGAGCCCGGTGCCGGTGATGCCGTCGGCGCAGACCCGCAGGCAATCGAGATCCTCGATCGCGCCGTCGCTTTCCACCACCACGAAGCCGAGCGGGTCGTTGCCGAAAATATCCGCCCCGGGGCTGCCGCCCATGATGAGCAGGGCGATGGTGCGGAACAGGGAAATCCGCAGATCGAGGTCGCTGCCGGCCCACCAGTCGTCGAAGATGGGGATCAGGAAATCGGCGCAGGGGGTGGGGCCGTAGGTGCCGCGGACCTCTGCCACCGTGTCGTGGGTGAAGTCGGGCAGCAGGTAGCTCAGGTTGCGGCTGCCGAGACCGAGCAGGTGATGGTGCACCGCCAGCGGGTCGGCGCCGAGCGGCACCACGCACAGCAGGCCGAAGGGCAGCCCCTGGGCGCGCAGCGCGTCGATGCCGCGCACCACCCGCGCGTGCGAGCCGCGGCCCCGCTTGTCCACCCGTGCCCGGTCGTGCAGCTCCGCCGGCCCGTCGACGCTGATGCCGATCTGGACCCGGTGGCGCGCGAGCACCTCCGCCCAGGTCCGGTCGAGCAGCACGCCGTTGGTCTGCACCGTCAGATGTACATCGATGCCGTCGAGGCGACGGCGGATCATCTCGCACCAGCGGTCGAACCGGGCGCTGCCGATCAGGCAGGGCTCGCCGCCGTGGAAGGTGATGCGCACGGCGGTCTGGCCGGCCAGGGCGCAGTGCTCGGCGATGCGGTCGAGGGTGGCGCGGAACGTGTCCTGCGGCATCAGCCGCGGGCGGGTGCGCCAGGTCGTGTCGCCTTTGTTGTACACATAGCAATAGGTGCAATCGAGATTGCACGCCCCGGCGAGCTTGACGATGAACAGGCCGATCGGGCTTTCAGGCCTGCGCATAGGCGGCCACCTCCAGGGTGCGGTCCAGCATCTGCCGCCCGAGCGGGGTCAGGCAGGATCGTGCCGATTCCAGGGTCGCGCGGCTGCGCTCCGCGCGGTCCAGCATGCCGGCCTGCTCGGTGGCGAAGGCCTCGTCGGCGACCAGCGCCAGGGCGTCGCGATAGAAGGCGGCGATATAGGCAACGGCATGGAACGCGAGCAGGACCGCGCGCAGCGGCCGCTTCTCCCGCCGCAGGGGGGAGGGGTAGAGCACGGCATGATCCGGCGGCACCAGCGGCCCCGCGGCCTCGACGACGTTGAAATGCAGATGCGCGGTCTCGTGCACCAGAAGCTCGAGCGCGGGGGCGGCGCCGAGATGGAAGTCGATGAACACCAGGCCCGGAATGTCGGGCTGCGAGAAGCTCGCCAGGCTCGGCCCGCTGGCGCCGGCGATCGGCGAGACCACGCGCGCCGCGTCGGCGAGCCAGGACCGGACGTCCGGCAGGTGTGCGGCCAGGAAGCCCAGCGCGCCCAGGCAGGCGGTGATGTCGGCCTCCGGGCCGGTGGCCGTGGCCGCGGCCGCCATGTCCGGCGCGCCCCAGCGATCCTCCCGCTCCGGCAGCGCGAGGTCGCCGAACGGATCGAGCGCCAGCGGGACCGGGCCCTCGGCCGGGGCCATGAGGCCGGCCAGCGCGGCGAGGCGGTGCCGGCCGGGTTCCAGCAGCGCCGGACCGCGCGGGGTCCAGAGCCGGAGCGGCGCGGTGAGCGTTGCCTCGCGCCCGCCGAGCGCATCGGCCAGTCCGGGATCATGCGCGGCCAGCCAGGCCAGCATCGTGAGGTCCCGTTGCAGCCGGCTCTCCGGCACGGCCGCGGTCACGGCGACCAGGCAGGGGTGATAGATCCATGGCGCGGCCTGCGCGGCGCCCGCGGCGATGGCCTGCCGCACCGGATCGGGATCCACGGCGATCGGCGCCGCCGGCGTCCAGAGCGCCGCCCGGTCCGCCAGGCGCGCGAACCACGCCGCCTTGTCCGGGCGCCACCGCCACGGGCCGGCGCCCGGCGCGGGCGTCGCGGCGCGCCCGGGCCGGGGTGCGGGGCCGCGGCGCGCGTGCCCGGCGTCCAGCGCCGCCACCCAGCGTTGCCCCTCGGCGGTCAGTTGTCCGCTTTCGCGCAAGGTTGCCAGGGCGCGGCCGGTCTTGTCGTGCAACGTCCCGATACGGTCCTGCAGCGCGGGGCCGTCGTCGGCGCCCCGGGCCAGCGCCTGCAGGGCGCGGGCGGAATTGGCGAAGGCGTGCGCGCCGGCGAGCACGCGGCGCAGGGTGCGCGTGCCGGAACGGAACGGCGAGGCCGCCTGCGGGTTCGCGGCCAGCAGGGGGAGGGCGGCCTCGGTCAGATACAGCGCCTGGTGCGACGCCTCGTGGACCAGCGCCTCGACCAGATCGGGCAGCGGGCCGCGCAGGTCGATCGCTGCCGTGCCCGGCACGTCGGGGTCGCTCACGCTGTACCGACCGGAATAGGGGGCGGCCGATGCCAGCGGCACGACGGAGGACAGGAAGCAGCAGACCCATTCCGACAGCCCGAGCCGGTCGAGCGCGGCGAGGCCGGCGCGCAGGCGCGCCAGCGCCGGGCCCAGTTGGGTCGTGGCCGCGTCCGTCCCGTCGAGGCAGAGCGCCGCGACCGGCGCGCTGCCTTCCACCCCCTGTTCCACCAACAGGGCCGCCAGGAGAGGGGCCCATCCGCCGATCTCGGGGGTCAGCGGAAGGTCGCCGCCGGGCCAGGGGATGAGCGTTTCGGCCGGGCTGCCGAGATGGAAGCAGGCGCCTTGCCCGCGCGCGGACGACCCCGGCAGCAGCCCGCCGCAGGTGGCGATGTCGGTGCCGGGCGGCGGCAGGCGCACGGTCGGGTCGAGCAGCCCGGAGTGCCAGGAGTCCACGGCGAAGGCGTAGCCGGCCGGGCCGGGTTTTGTCCTGTTATCGATATATTGCCAGCCCGCTGCCGTGCCTTGGCTCAGCCAGGGCCGCCACAGGCGCCGGATGCGCAGGGCCGTTCCGCCAGCGGGGTCGGCCCGAACGGACATGGGAGCGCGGACCGAGGCCGCGGCGCAGTCGAGCGCAGCCGCAACGGAATCGCGAACGGACTCGAACCGTTCTTCTAATGTATCCAGCGCGGCGGCCAGGGGGCCGCCGGCGCCGAACTCTGCAAGCGACGGAACCATCGGTCGATCCTGACAGCGCGCGGGATCACGCCCGGCATCGGGTGTCTCGGGGTCGCGCCTGCCTGCCGCGCGGTCCGCAGGGCGGCAGGCAGGGCAACGGGATGCGTGTCCGGGGGCCGGGCGGTCCGCCGGTCGCGCCGGCGGCGGCTCAGCCGCCCGGGCCGGGTCCGCCGCGTGCCGGGATGTTGCGCAGTTCGGTCAGACGGTCACGGAAGTTGCGGAACTCGGCGTCGCCCATCCGCGCCAGGGTCACCATGTCTTCGAGATGGCGCGCGGAATCCGATTGCTTGTCGAACGAATCCTTGCCGAACAGCGGGCCCCGGTCATGCGCCTGCTTGTCGAAGGATGCGGCGGAGCCGCCCGGAGCGGCGACCGCGCCGGCCGCCAGTTCCTTTTCGAGCGCCGTCTTGAGCACGGACTCGACGCGCGCCTTGCCTTCCGGGGAGAGGGCGGCAAGGCGCTCCAGGCCGAGCCGCTGGGGGTCGCTTCCGGACATGGTCGTTTCCTTTTTGTGGTCGGGCTTGTGACAAATGCAGCAGATAGCAAACCGTCGTCCCGGCCGCGCCCCTGCGAGCGCACTCTGAGGTCGCTGCGTCGTTCCCCGGCGACACGGGGTCGCGGGAGTTCTCGCAGGGGTCTGTAACCGGAGCGGAACAGCAGAAACTTTATCGTTAGTCCGTTTCCGTATGCAAGCACGTTGCAATCACGGATTCGTGCCCTGTGGGGGATGGACAATTTGACATATAGCAATAGAGGAAGAAGCGACCGACGCACCGCAGCATCCGACCTTCCCCGTCAGCGCTGGGTCTCGCCCGGCCATGAGGGCGGGCGCCGGGCCGGCGCTCCCGACCCGAGGGTCAGCGCGTTCCCCACCTCGTCTCACGGCAGACGGTTGGGACACCCCGCCCGGACCGATCGCGCCCCTGCGGCGGTGTCTGCCGTGGCCGGTCCCGACCGACGGGGCAGGACGGGCGGCGCGGCCTTGCCCCCCAAGCCAGGCTTTCCCCGGCGCGGACAGCGCGAAACCGGTGAACGGATCGTCAACGCGTGGGGTACCCCTGAGGACGATGGCCGGGTCCATGTGTACCCCTCCGCCGCCCGGAACGACCCGGGATCACCCGTCCGCGTCGCCCCGATCGGCCAGGAACGCCGCCGTCTCCGTCACCGCCTGCGCCAGCCCCACCCGGCGCACGTCCACGCCGGCGGGAAACGCCGACAACAGCCGCCCCGGCGTGCGCCGGTCGAGCAGAACGAACACCCCGCGATCGCTCGCCCGCCGGATCAGCCGCCCGAACGCCTGACGCAGCCGGAGCCGGGCGATCCGGTCGTCGTAGCCGCGCGGATCGGCCCCCGACAGATGCACCCGCCGCTCCCGGTGCAGGATGTCGGGGCGCGGCCAGGGCACTTTCTCGAACACCACCAGCCGCAGCGCGCGCCCGGGCACGTCCACCCCGTCGCGCATGGCGTCCGTGCCCAGCAGGCAGGTTTCCTCCTCGGTGCGGAAGATCTCCACCAGGGTGGCGTTGTCCATCGCGTCCACGTGCTGGGCCAGCAGCGGGATCCCGGCCGCTTCCAGCGGCGCCGCGATGCGCCGCTGCACCGCGATCAGCCGGCCGATCGCGGTGAACAGGCCGAGCGCGCCGCCGCCCGCGGCCAGGAACAGCGCCCGGTAGGCCGCGGCCAGCGCGGCGATGTCGCCGCCGGCCACGTCGGTCACGACGAACGCGCGGGTCTGCGCCGCATAGTCGAACGGGCTCGGCAGCGCCGCCCGGATCGCGGGCGAGGGCAGGTGCGGCGCGCCCACCCGCGCCTCGGCGGCGTGCCAGGCGGCCTCCGGGTCGGCATCGTCGGAGTCGCGCAAGGTGGCGGAGGTGACCAGCAGGCCCTGCGCCGGGGCGGCCAGGGTGGCGGCGAACGGGACCGTGGGGTCGAGCCAGTGGCGGTGCAGGCCCACATCCACCTCCCGCGCGAACCCGGCGCCGCCGCCGGGGCGGCGTTCCAGGCGCAGGAACAGCACGTGCTCGGCCCGCGTGCCCGGCTCCGCCGGCGGCTCGGCGAGGCTGCGCAGCATCGCCTGCCAGGCACCGAGCGGCTGGATCGCGCGGCGCAGCAGGGACCGGCCGATCGCCTCGATGCGCAGCCGGGTGGGGCTGTCCATCTCCTCCGCCTCGTCCTCCAGCCGGGCGAGCAGGCGTTCGCGCAAGGTGGCGAGCGGCTCGGCGAGCCGGCGCAGGGCGCGGGCCAGCAGCTCGGCCGCCTCCGGCAAATCCGCGACGGGCGGGAACAGGTCGCACTCCAGCGCGAAGCCGGCGGTCTCCGCCTCCGCCCCGGCGCGGGCGAGCACCTGGCGGCGGAGCAGGCGCAGCACCGTTTCGGTCGGGTTGGCGTGCCGGGCGCCTCGCGCGTCCCCGCCCGGTTCGTGGTCGGTCCCGTCCGTTTCCGCCCCTGGCTCCGCGCCGGGCGCCGCGCCTGGGTCGGACGGCGGCGCGAGGGTGGCCTGGCCGGGGGTGTCGTCGGCCAGGCGCTGCGCCCAGCCGTAGGCCGGCAGCGCGCGGGCCGCCTGCAAGGCGGCGTCCAGCATGGTCTCGAGCGAGGCCTTTCCGGCGACCAGTTCGTCGAGCCGGCGGCGCAGGCCGCGGGCGCGCGACCGCCCGCCCTCCGCGCCCAGCAGCCAGCGGCGCAGTTCCGCCGTTTCCGCTCCCGACAGTTCGGCGGCGAAGGCGCCGTCGGCGGCGTCGAACAGGTGATGGCCCTCGTCGAACACGTAGCGGCTCGGGACCGCGTTGTCGTCGAGCCCGCCCCAGGCCGCCTGCGCCATCACCAGCGCATGGTTGGCGACCACGAGGTCGGCGCCGCGGGCGCGGCGGATGGTGTGCTCGATGAAGCAGCGCTTCCAGTGCGGGCAGGCGGCGTGGATGCACTCCCCGCGCCGGTCGGCGAGCGCGGGCAAGGTGCCGGGGCCGAACAACTCGGCGAACCAGCCGGGCAGGTCGCCGCCTTGCAGGTCGCCGTCGCGCGTGGCCAGCACCCAGCGGGCGAGCAGCCCGAGCGCGACCGGCGCGCCGGCGTCGAGGCCGCGGGAGGTGGCGCGGATCGCGTCTTCCAGGTTGAGCAGGCAGAGGTAGTTTTCCCGCCCCTTGCGCACGACCACCCGGCGGCGCCGCTCGGCGGGGTCCGGGTACAGCCGGGCCAGTTCCTGGTCGATCTGGCGCTGCAGGTGGCGGGTGTAGGTGCTGATCCACACCGCGCCGCGGTTCTTCTCGGCCCACAGGCTGGCGGGGGCGATGTAGCCCAGGGTCTTGCCGGTGCCGGTGCCGGCCTCGGCCAGCACGAGATGCGGATCGCCGCGCACCTCGCGCGCCGCGAAGGCGGCCGCGGCGGCGCCGGCGTAGTCGGCCTGGCCGGGACGCTGCTCGGCGTCCGGGCCGAGCAGGGCGGCGAGCCGGGCGCGGGTTTCGGCCTCGCCGACGGGATGGGCGGCGGGCGGCGGCGGCGGCGGCGCTTCCTCCCATTCCGGCAGGCGCTTCCAGACCTGCAACGCCTCGGCGGTGGCCCTGGCGTGCGGCTGGCCGAGCGCGTCCAGCACGTGCGGCGCCCAGGCCCAGGCGCTCCCGCCCTGACCCAGCGCCGCGGCGAGGCCGGCGGCGTCGCGGTTGAGCGCCAGGTCGCGCCCGGCGGCGAGGCGGCGGAGCAGGTCGGCGGCGAGCGTGGGCAGCAGCGCCGCCTCGGCCTCCAGCCCGGCGGCGGGCGGGTCATAATCGAGCGCGAGGGCGAGGCCGCGCGCGGTCGGCGGGGCGGTGTGCGCCGGCAGGACGAAGGCGAACAGCTCCAGCAGGTCGAACGCCGGCAGGCGGCGGAGAGTGAGGCGGCGGAAGGTCGCCGGGGCGTGGATCACGAGCGGCGGCGGCAGCTGGCGCAGCTGCGCCGCGGCGGCCTCGGCGGACAGCAGGAGCAGCTCGCCGTCGGCGGTGAGCAGGGCGGCGCGCCCATGGCCCGCGGCCAGGGCGGGCGCCGCGGGAAGGGTGATCCGGGGGGTGGTCGGGCGAGCGGGTGGAATCGGCGTGGGTCCCCTGGGCGGCGGGGGACGATGTCCCGGCGCGCGGCCCGTGGCAGGGTAGCCGATCGGCGGGCCCTGCGTCATCGCCCGGCGGTTGCGGCGACGGGCGCGATGGTGCTTGCTGCGCCGCGATCATCGACGGGAGGCCGACATCGGCACAATGTCCGGACCGGTGCTGGCGTTCATCAGGACCCATGAGGCCTGGGCACCGTTCGTCGTCTTCGCCCTCGCGTTCGGCAAGTCGCTCGCCTTTATTTCATTGCTGCTGCCCGCCACCTTCATCCTGTTCGCGGCGGGCGGCCTGATCGGCGCCGCGGGGCTGGACTTTTGGCCGATCTGGACCGCGGCCGCGCTGGGGGCCGCGCTGGGCGACTGGCTCTCGTACTGGCTCGGCTATCATTACAAGGATGCGATCGGGCGGATGTGGCCGCTGTACCGGAATCCCAGGTTGTTGCCGAAGGGCCATGCGTTCTTCGAGAAATGGGGCACCCTCGGCGTGTTCCTCGGCCGGTTCTTCGGTCCGCTGCGTGCCGCCATCCCGCTCGTCGCCGGCATCTGCGCCATGCCGCAATTGAAGTTCCAGCTGGCCAACGTCACCTCGGCGCTGGTGTGGGCAACCGGCATCCTGGCACCCGGCGCGTTCGGGATCGGCTGGCTGCGGTGACGCGGAGCCGGGGTCTGAGGCATCGCAAGCAAGGCCAGGGGGCGCT
>CAWHKR010000027.1:0-19720 GCA_963829875.1 uncultured Pseudomonadota bacterium
GCCCGGATCGCCAAACTCCCCCGCCACAGAGGAGCGTCCCCAATGACCATCATCGACTCGCAGGTCCACGCCTATGAGGCGAACACCGCGAAGCGGCCCTGGCACAGCGTGCCGAACTGGCCCGCCCACGTCACCGGGGACGAGATGGTGGCGGCGATGGACAAGGTCGGCGTCGACGGCGCGATCTTCATCTCCTCCTTTTCCATGTACCAATACGACGCCAGCTATGCGGTCGAAGTGCAGAAGGCCCATCCCGGCCGGTTCGGCCTCGTCAAGCCGGTCGATCCGGACGATCCGGCGGTGGCCGATGTCATCGCCGAGTGGAAGACCACGCCGGGCACGGTCGGCGTCCGCATCATGCTGCCGAAGGAGGCGCAGCGCGACCCGAACGACCCGGGCCTCGACCGGATCGCCCGCGCGGCCGCCCGCCACGATTTCCCGGTCAACCTGCTCTGCTGGGGCAATCTGGACGCCGGCACGGCGCTGATCGACCGCCATCCCGGCACGCGCTTCATCCTCGACCATCTGGGCATCCTGCAGCCGCGCGTGCCGCCGGCGCCGCCGCAGCCCTGGGCCGACCTGCCGAAGGTGCTGGACCTCGCCCGGCGCCCGAACGTGGTGATCAAGGTCAGCGGCGCCTGCACCCTGTCGCGGGAGCCGTATCCGTTCGCCGACATCTGGGATCCGCTGGCCCGCGTGTTCGACGCCTGGGGCTTCGACCGCTGCCTGTGGGGCACCGACTGGACGCGCGCCTTCGCCGTCGTGAACTACGAGCAGGCCGTCACACCCTTTCTCGACACCGACCGCCTGAGCGACAGCGAGCGGGCCATGCTGATGGGCGGCGCCTGCGCCAAGGCCTACGCCTGGTCGCCGCGGAAAGCCTGACGCACCCAGGCGGGTCGAACGGTCAACGTCCGCTCAAGGGGGGGACCAGCGATGCGAAACAGCCGCGTGGAAATCTCGCCGATCGCCGGCGCGCTGGGCGCCGAGATCGGCGGCGTCGATGTCGCGCAGGATCTCGACGATGCCGTGATCAGCGAGATCCGCCAGGCGCTCCTCGATCACGGCGTGATCTTCTTCCGCGACCAGAATCTCGACACCGATCGGCACAAGGCCTTCACCCGGCGCTTCGGCGAGATCTTCATCCACCCGAACTACAAGGGCGTCAGCGCCGATCCGGAGATCGTCGATATCCGGCGCGAGCCCGGCGACAGGAAGATCGTCGGCGAGGACTGGCATACCGATACGACGATGATGGCGGCGCCGCCGATGGGCGCCATCCTCTACGCCATCGAAGTGCCGCCCTACGGCGGGGATACGCTGTTCGCGAACCAGTATCTCGCCTACGAGACCCTGTCCCCCGGATTGCAGCGCACGCTCGATGGCCTGCGGGCGGTGCACACCGACCGCATGGTGGCGGGCCCGCAGGCCGGGATGAATGCGCACCGGTCGACCAAGGTGCGCGAGGACTCCGACTGGCGCGAAACGATCTGCGTCCATCCGGTGGTGCGCACGCATCCGGAAACCGGTCGCAAGATGCTGTTCGTCAACCGCTCCTACACCGTCGGCTTCGAGGGCTGGACCGAGGCGGAGAGCAGGCCGCTGCTGGAGTATCTGCTGGAACACGGGCATCGGCCGGAGTTCACCTGCCGCTTCCGGTGGGCGAACGGATCCATCGCCTTCTGGGACAACCGCTGCACCAAGCACCTCGCCGTGCATGATGCCGGCCCGTTCCGCCGGATCATGCGGCGCACGCAGATCTGCGGCGACCCGGTCTCCTGACCGCCCCGGGGTCGCCGGCGGCGGACGCGCCTCGCCGCCTGTGATCCCGGTCCCGGTGGCCGCGTGGCTCGTGGTGGCCTGCGTCACGTGCGACCGCCGCCGATGGGGGAAAAGCGGAGTTTCGTCCGCTGCCCCGCTTGATCCTTCCCACCTGGGGCACCAACTTAGCCCAGTCGGTTGGAGACGGCGGCATGCTCCCGAACTACGACGCGAAAGCCATCGCCGAGGTCATGGGCCTTGCCTTCGTCCGCGGCGCGAACCCCGCGCCGCCGCCCGTCGGCACGACCACGGCGGGCAAGGGACGCCCCAGGCCGGTTCCCCCCGCGTCCGGCCAGGACTTCGTCATCCGCGTCGATGACGTCCTCATGCGGATCGTCGCGGCGAAGGCGAAGACCATGGTCGCCCCGTTCCCCACCGCCCCGGCCCCCGGCACGCGCGTCGCCCGGCCGGAAAACCGCCCGCTGTCATCGCCCTCGTCCGTCTTCATCGAGAAAGCGGTCGAATCCGGCCTGCCCCGGACAGCCCTCCGCCACCTCGCGGAATCGATCGCCGGCGGCGACAAGGCGAAGGTCGCGGCGCTGGAATGGGGCGTGGTCCCGAAGACCACGCTCGAACGCCGCGAGACCCGGCTTTCGCCGCAGGAGAGCGAACGAACGGAACGGGTCGCGCGGCTGTTCGTCCACGCGCGCCGCGCCCTCGGGACCGCGGCCGAGGCGCGCGCGTTCATGACGACCCCGCATCCCGAACTCGACGGGCGCACCCCGATCGACGCCGCGAAGACCGATCTCGGCACCCGCCGCACCGAACAGATCCTCAACGCGCTCGAATACGGCCTGGCACTCTAGCACCGGTGCCGCTGCGGCTCTGGCGCATCGCGACCGGCGCCCATCCCATCTGGTCCGGCGAGGGCGCCCGCCTGTTCGGTCAGCGCTGGAATCCGCCGGGACTGGCGGCGATCTACACGGGCACGAGCTTTGCCGTCTGCCTGGTCGAGATCCTCGTGCACGCCAATCGCAAGGCGCCCCCCAGCGCCGCGCGCTATGTGGAAGCCGTCGTCCCCGATGACGTGTCGCGCGAGCAGATCGATCCGCCGTCGCTCCCCGGTTGGGACGACCCGCACGATCCGTCGGTCGCCCAGGCGTTCGGCCGCGCCTGGATCGAAAGCCGGAGATCCGCCCTGCTTCTGGTTCCCTCCGTCGTCACCGCCGGGCGCGACGTCAATGTCGTTGTCAACCCCGATCACCCCGACGCCGCGCGGATCGCGGTCGGGCCGGAAACGCCGGTTGCCCTCGACCGACGGATCTTCGGCCCATGACCTGCCGCGGGCGCGAACGATGACACGCGGTTTCCCCGGCCTCGGCCCACCCTTGGCGCTGGGCGCGGCACTGTCTAAGTCCCTCGGATGGATTCCCTCATCGCCGGCTACCGCCGTTTCCGCGCCACCGCCTGGCCCGCCCGCCGCCAGCTCCTCGAGCAACTCGCCGAGCACGGCCAGCACCCCCGCGCCATGGTCATCGCCTGCGCCGACAGCCGGGTCGATCCCGCCATGATCTTCGATGCCGCGCCGGGGGAGATCTTCGTCATCCGCAACGTCGCCAACCTGGTGCCCCCCTGCCAGCCGGACGGCGCCTATCACGGCACCAGCGCGGCGCTGGAATTCGGCGTCCTCGGCCTCGGCGTGAAAGACCTCATCGTGATGGGCCACGGCCAGTGCGGCGGCGTGCAGGCGCTGCTGGCCGGCGGGGCGGATGCGCCGGACAGTTTCATCGGCCCCTGGATGCGCCTCGCCGAGCCCGCGCGCCGCCGCACCCTTGCCTGCCACCCCGCCGATCCGCAGCTTGTCTGCGAGCAGGAAACGGTGCGCCTGTCGCTCGAGAACCTGCAGACCTTCCCCTGGATCAAGGAACGGGTCGCAGACGGCAGGCTGCGCCTGCACGGCGCGCATTACGCCATCCGCACCGGCATCCTGGCCCTGCTCGGCCACGACGGGCGCTTCGCCCCGGTGGCATAGCCGGCCCGCCGCCGCGCGCCCTCAGCCCCGCCGCAGCCGCGCCAGCCCCACCCCGGCGACCGCCAGCGCCAGCGCCGCCGCCACCAGGAACGCGGCCCGGAACCCGGCGCCGAACGAGGCCCCCGCGCTCACCCCCTGGAACACCGACATCAACACCGTCGCGCCGGACACCAGCCCAAGGGTGCGGGTGAGCATCCCCAGACTGCCCGCCACGCCCCGGTCGCGCGCCGGGATCGCCCCCGTCACCACATCGAAATACGCCACCTGGAACACGCCCAGCCCCAGCCCCTGCGCCAGCATCATCGGCGCCAGCAGCATCAGCGCGCCGCCCGAGACCGCGATCCCCCCCAGCCCCGCCGCGATCGCCGCCGCGCCCGCCGGCATCAGCACCGAAGCCGGCACGCGCCGCGCCAGCCGCCCCGCCAGCGGCCCGCCCAGCATCACCCCCGCGGGGGAGGCGGCGAGCAGCAGCCCCCCCGCCACGGTGGACAGGTCCGCCCGCCGCGCCAGGGCGAACGGCACCAGCAGCAGCACCGCGAAGCTCGCCAGGTTCACCAGCACATTGCCGAGATTGACCAGCGCGAATCCGCGGTCGCGGAACGGACGCAGGTTGAGAATCGGGTGCGCGACCCGGGTTTCGCGCCGCACGAATCCGGCAAAGGCAGCCGCGGCGCCCGCCGCGGCGATCAGCGCGAAGACCGGGGTGCGGAACCGGTTGAGCGCCAGCAGCAGCGCCGCGATCGCCAGCACCAGCAGCACCGCGCCGGCACCGTCGAATCGCTCCCGGCCCGCCCGGCGCGGCGCGGCGGGCAACGCGAGCCCGGCCAGCCCGCCCAGCGCGGCGATCGGCGCCCGCGCCCAGAACACCGCGCTCCATCCGAACTGCGCCACCAGCACGCCGCCCACCGCCGGGCCGAGCGCGCCGCCCAGTCCGAACCCGAGCGTGTAGATGCCGAGCGCGCGGGCCCGCTGCTGGTCCGGATAGAGCGCGGTGATCAGCGCCGGCCCGCAACTCAGCACCAGCCCGGCGCCGATTCCCTGCAGCACCCGCGCCGCCAGCAGCCAGGGGTAGGACGGCGCGCTGGCGCACAGCACGAAGGCGACCACGCTCCAGCCGCATCCCGTCACGAACACGCGCCGATAGCCGAGCATGTCGGCCACGCGGCCGAACACCAGCATCAGGCTCGATGTCGTCAGGGTGTAGCTGATGACGATCCACTGGATCAGCGGAATCGCCAGATGGAAATGCCCGGTAATGAACGGGAAATCGACGTTGACCGCCGAATCGAGCGGCACCACCAGGGTGCCGAGCAGAACCGCGAACACGCCCCAGGCCGCACCCGGCGGAGACCCATCCGGCCCCGCCGGAGCAGCCGGGGTGCGGCCCATGCCGATCACGCGGCAAAGACCTGCCGGAGGGACACGCGCCCTCCGGCCCGTGGAAGCAGCACCGTGCCGGTCAGACTGCCTTCTTGAGGGTCGGCGAGGCCTTGAACCGCACCGTCTTGCCGGCCTTCACCTTGATCGATTCGCCGGTGCGCGGGTTCAGCCCTTTGCGGGCCTTGGTCTTGCGCACGGTGAAGGTGCCGAAGCTGGGCAGGGTGAACTTGCCGGACTTCTTGAGCTCCTTGACGATCGATTCCATCACGTAGCCCGCAGCCCGGTTGGCGGCGGCGCCGGTGACTTCGGCGGATTCCTGGATCGCCTGGGCGATAAAGGCTTTCGACATGCTGTCTCCTCAGCGCGTTGGTGCGGCTTGCCGACGCCTTGGACCAGGCGGGGCCGCGCGGTTGCGTGATCTGGCCACGACGCGTGACGATTCGCCGCGTCGCTGCAACGGCTTTAGCGGTGCCGCCGAGATTTCGCCAGTGGTTCTGCAAGTTTTGCCAGGAAATTTTGCGGGACGTGCCGCGGGGCGGGTCCAACCCGCCCCGCGGCGGCGCCTACAGCCCCGCCTGTGAGACGAATTTCGTGTTCAGATAGGCCTCGATCGCCTCCAGCCCGCCTTCCGACCCGTAGCCCGAGTCCTTCACGCCGCCGAACGGAACCTCCGGCAGCGCCAGGCCGTGGTGGTTGATCGACATCATCCCGGCTTCCACCGCCGCGGCGATCGCGTTCGCGGTCTTCGCCGAGCGTGTATAGGCATAGGAGGCAAGCCCGAACGGCAGGCGGTTGGCCTCGGCCACCACGTCGTCGAAGCCGCGGAACGGGGAAATCACCGCCACCGGGCCGAACGGCTCCTCGTTCATGATGCGGGCGTCCCGCGGCACGTCGGTCAGCACCGTGGGCTCGAAGAAATTGCCCTTGTTGCCGATCCGGTTGCCGCCGGTGCGCACCTGGGCGCCGTGTTTCACCGCGTCGGCGATGAAGGTCTCCATCGCGGTGATGCGGCGCGGATTCGCCAGCGGCCCCATGGTGGTGCCCGCCTCCAGCCCGTCGCCCACCTTCGCCGCTTTCACGTGGGCGGTGAATTTCTCGACGAAGGCGGCGTAGACCGGCTCCTGCACCAGGAAGCGGGTGGGCGAGATGCAGACCTGCCCGGCGTTGCGCAGCTTGTTGGTCGACAGGATCTTCGCCGCCGCGTCCAGGTCGGCATCCTCGAACACGATCGCCGGGGCGTGGCCGCCCAGCTCCATCGTCACCCGCTTCATATGCGCCCCGGCCAGCGCGCTGAGCTGCTTGCCCACCGCGGTCGATCCGGTGAACGAGATCTTCCGGATCACCGGATGCGGGATCAGGTATTCGGAAATCTCCGCCGGCACGCCGAACACCAGGTTCACCACGCCGGCCGGCACGCCGGCATCGACGAAGCAACGGATCAGTTCGGCCGGCGAGGCAGGCGTTTCTTCCGGCGCCTTGACGATGATCGAGCAGCCGGCGGCGAGCGCGGCCGACAGCTTGCGCACCACCTGGTTGATCGGGAAGTTCCACGGCGTGAACGCGGCCACCGGGCCGACCGGCTCCTTCAGCACCAGCTGGTAGATCCCCTCGGCGCGCGCCGGCACCACGCGGCCATAGGCGCGGCGGGCTTCTTCGGCGAACCATTCGATCACGTCGGCCCCGGCGAGGGTTTCGCCTTTCGCCTCGGCCAGCGGCTTGCCCTGTTCCAGGGTCATCAGCCGGGCGATCGCGTCGGCCCGCTCGCGCAACAGACCGGCCGCCTTGCGCATCAGTTTCGAGCGATCATAGGCCGAGACCTTGCGCCAGACCTGGAAGCCCTTGTCGGCGGCGGCCAGCGCGCGGTCGAGGTCGGCGCGTTCGGCATGCGCGACCGTTCCGTTGGTCTCGCCGCTGGCGGGGTTCACCACATTCAGGGTGCGGCCGGATTGGGCCTTGGTCCAAACGCCGTCGATCAGCAGCAGGACATCCGGATACATGGCAGGCCTCTCTACGTTCTGTGCGGGCCCGGCTGCGTGATCGCGCGGCGCGCGGCGCGCCGGGTGTGGCCGGGACGTAGCCCCCGGGCCTCGCTTGTCAAGCCGGGACGCCGCCGGCCAGCCCGGCCGCGATGCGCAGATCGGCGACGAAGGCCGCGTATTCCCGCGTCCGCGCCGCTTCGTCCGGCAGCCGCAGCAGGAACGAGGGATGCACGGTCACCAACGCCGTTGCGCCATCGGACAGCCGGATCGGCCGGCCGCGTTCGCGCCCGATCGTCACGGCACGACCGAGGATCGTGCGCGCGGCCGTGCCGCCCAGCGCCACGAGCAGGGCGGGCTGCAGGCGCACACGCTCCACATCGAGCCAGAACCGGCAGGCCTCGATCTCCGGCGCCTGCGGCGTCTGGTGCAGCCGGCGCCGGCCGCGCTCGACGAACTTGAAATGCTTCACGGCGTTGCTGATCCAGACCGAGCGGCGGTCGATGCCCGGCTTCCTCCAGCGCCCGGTCCAGCATCTGGCCGGCAGGGCCGACGAAGGGACGGCCGATCACGTCTTCCTGATCCCCCGCCTGCTCGCCGATGAACATCATCCGCGCGCCCGCCGGGCCTTCGCCGAACACGGTCTGGGTGGCCGGCGCGCCGAGCGGGCAGCGCCGGCAGGTTGCCGCCTCCCGCGCCGCCGCTGCCAGCGCTGCGTCCGCGGCGCCGGTGCCGCCCGGCACGACGGGAGCGAGCGGCGGCTGGTCCGGCGGGCGGCGCGCTTCCTCGAAGGTTTCCGCTTCCGGCAGCGACGCGCCCGGGGCGGCGACGGCCAGCAGCTCGGCGCCGAACCCGGCCCAGTAGGCGCGCAGGGCCGCATCGTCCGGGATGGCCGCGGGATCGACCGCGGGGCCGAAGCGCAGCCCGTCCGGGTTCCAATGCGCGCTGCCGTCCGGGGTCAGGATCGAGACCGTGAAGCCGGGAAACCAGCGCGCCAGCACCTGCGCGTTGGCCTCCAGCACGAAATGCGCCGGCGCGTACCAGCCGAGGAAGCGGGTTCCGTCCGCCGCCGGCAGGTAGCGGATCAGCGATCGCATCCGGTGCGCCTCCGCCCGCACCGCCAGGGCCAGTGCGCGGGCCTGGCGCAGATCGGGGTCGGCCACATCCTCCAGCACCGGCGCCCCGGCATGGGCACGCCAGACCAGCCGGTAGAGCAGGGCGAAGCGGTCGGGTTCGCGGGCCTGGATCGCCTGCGCGGCAAGCGCCACGAGCGTGCGCGGCACCGCGAAGGCGCCGGCAGCCGTCGGCGGGGGCGTCACGTTGGCGGGATCGATCACGAAGCGCACGGCCTCGGGCGGCACGTCGGCCAGCACCAGCGCGCGGGTGGCGGTTCGCCAGCCGTCCCAGTCCGTCTCGCTGCGCAGCGCCACCTCCGGCATGGCGCCAGCAAACCGCATCGGGGCGCGGTTTCCAATCCCGCCGGTTCGGGGCTAGCTTTGGGTTGCCGGAAGCAAGGCCAGGGGGCGCTGCCCCCTGGACCCCCGCCAAGGGCTGAGCCCTTGGAACCCATTCGTCGGTTCCGTGCCGGTGGGGGGTGGCGTGCCAGCCGGGGCGGGGCCGGTGGCCGGGTAAGAGGGCGCGCGGAGGCGCGCCCTCTCACCCGGCCACCGGCCCCGCCCCGGCTGGCACGCCACCCCCCACCGGCACGGAACCCCCCGAGGGGTCCAGGGGACTTGTCCCCTGGCAGGGGGTCCAGGGGGGCAGCGCCCCCCTGGCCTTGCTTCCCGACACCCAAGATCTTCCGGCCACCGGTATGGGCCGGGCCGGCAAAGGAGGACGCGACATGACCCCCGATCCATTGGTTCTCGACATGGGCCGGCAGTTCAGCGCCGAGCGCCTCGCTCCCGGGGCGCAAGCGCGGGAGAAGGCCGGGCGAATCGAACCCGAGATCATTGCGGAACTGGGCGATCTCGGCATTCTCGGCGCCACCACCCCCACCGACTGGGGTGGTTCGGATCTCGATCCCGTCACCTACGCCCTGCTGCTGGAGGAGATCGCCGCCGGCGACGGCGCGGTGTCCACCCTCGTTTCGGTGCACAACTCCCCCACCTGCGTCGTGCTCGACAAATTCGGCACCGATGCGCAGAAGGACCGCTGGCTGCGCCCGCTGGCGAGCGGGCAGCACGTCGGCTCGTTCGGCCTCACCGAGCCGCAGGCGGGATCGGATGCGTCCAACCTGCGCACCCGCGCGGTGCGGCGGGGGGATCGCTGGATCGTCAACGGGGCGAAGCAGTTCATTTCGAATGCCGCGCTGCCCGGCAGCATCGTGTTCTTCGCGGTAACCGATCCGGATGCCGGCAAGAAGGGCATTTCCTGCTTCGTCGCCGACAAGTCGACCCCGGGCTTCAAGGTGCTGCGGATCGAAGACAAGCTGGGCCAGAAAGCCTCCGATACCTGCGCGCTGGCGTTCGAGGACATGGAGCTGCCGGCCGACCAGCTGGTCGGGAAGGAAGGCGAGGGGTACAAGATCGCGCTCTCCACCCTGGAATCCGGGCGTATCGGCATCGCCGCGCAGAGCGTGGGCATGGCGCGCGCCGCGCTGGAGCACGCGATCGCCTATGCGCGCGAGCGCGGCGCCTTCGGCCGGCCGATCATCGAGCACCAGGCGGTCGCGTTCCGCCTGGTCGAGGCCAAGACGCGGCTGGAAGCGTCGCGGCAGATGACCCTGCACGCCGCCCGGCTGAAGGCCGCCGGCGAGCCGGCGCTGGAGGCCGCCTGCATGGCCAAGCTGTTCGCCTCGGAAGCGGCCGAGGCCGTGTGCACCGCGGCGATCCAGACCCTGGGCGGCTACGGCTTCCTGGCCGACTATCCGGTGGAGCGCATCTACCGCGACGTGCGCGTGTGCCAGATCTACGAAGGCACGTCCGACGTGCAGAAGCTGATCCTGCAACGGATGCTGTAGGCCGGGCGTGGGCGGGGAGTCCGCGGTGACCGGGGCAACTCTGCCGGTGGACCAGGCCGGCGCCGGGGTCTCGCCCGATCGCTACCGCTCGGTCCGGGCGCATACCGAAACCCTGGCCGCGGCGCTGACGGCGGAGGACCAGGGGCTGCAGTCGATGCCGGACGCGAGCCCCGCCAAGTGGCACCGTGCGCATACGACCTGGTTCTTCGAGGAGTTCGTTCTGGTCCCGTTGGCGGCGGCGATACCGGGTGTTCGACCCCGATTTCCGCTACCTGTTCAATTCCTATTACGAACAGGTGGGTCCGCGTCACCCGCGCCCGGCGCGCGGGATGCTGACCCGGCCGGAGGCGGCGCAGATCGGCGCCTATCGCGCGCATGTGGATGCGGCGATGGCAGAGCTGCTGGCCACGCACCCGGCCGTTGCCGTGGATCTGGTCGATCTTGGCCTGCAGCACGAGCAGCAGCATCAGGAACTGCTGCTGACCGACATGCTGCACGGGTTCGCGCAAAGCCCGTTGGCGCCCGCGGTGCTGCCCGGCTGGAGGGAACCGCGCGGCGCAGCACGGCCGCGGCGTTTCTCCGCTGCGACGGCGGACTGGTGGAGATCGGCCACGCGGGGGAGGGGTTCCATTTCGACAACGAGACGCCGCGGCATCGTGTGTTCCTGACGCCGTTCGAGATCGGCGCCAGCCTGGTGCGCAATGGCGCGTGGGCCGATTTCGTTGCCGACGGGGGGTATCGCACGCCGACCTTGTGGATGTCGGACGGCTGGGCGCGCGTGCAGGCCGAGGGGTGGGCGGCGCCGCTCTACTGGCGCGAAGGCGAGGGGGGCTGGCGGCAGATGGGTCTCGGCGGGCTGGCGCCGCTCGACCCTGATGCGCCGGTGCGTCAGATCAGCTGGTACGAGGCCGACGCCTTCGCCCGCTGGGCCGGCGCGCGGCTGCCGACGGAAGCGGAATGGGAAATCGCGGCCGCCCTGCCGGAGGTGCGGGAGACCACCGGGCATGTCTGGCAATGGACGGCCAGCGCCTATCGTCCCTATCCCGGCTACCTTCCGGCGCCGGGGGCGGTGGGCGAATACAACGGGAAATTCATGATCGGACAGATGGTCTTGCGCGGCGGCTCGCTGGCGACCTCGCCGGGCCATGCGCGGACCAGCTACCGGAATTTCTTTCATCCCGAGAAGCGCTGGCAGTTCTCCGGCCTGCGCCTGGCGCGCGACCTGTAGCGCTGCGACCGATGCAACGGGGGGGCGCAGGTGTCGGACTGTTGGAGCACCAGACGTGCGGGCGGGATCGTCCAGGGCCTGGAGGCAGGCGATGGCTGACGACATGAGCGCGCCCGCGCCGGACGGCAGCGTCGCCGCGACGGCCCTGGCCGGGCTGCGGACGCAGCCGAAGACCCTGCCGCCGCATCTGTTCTACGACGAGGCAGGATGCACGCTGTTCTATCGCATCACCGAACTGCCGGAATATTATCTGACCCGCACCGAACTGGCGCTGCTGCCGACGGTGGCGCGCGAGGTTGCGGCGTTGCTGACCGCCCCCGCGGCGCTGGTGGAATACGGGGCGAGCGACGAGACCAAGGCGGGCTTCCTGCTCGATCAGCGGCGCGCGGGCGAAGCGGTGTTCGCCGCGTACGTGCCGATCGACGTGGCGGCGCCGGCGCTGGCGGCGCTGTCGGACCGGCTGCGGCGCGCGCGGCCCGGGCTGACGGTGCACCCGGTTGCCGGCGATTTCCTGGATCCCGTTCCGCTTCCCGAGGCCGTGCGGGGGCTGTCGCGGCTCGGGTTCTTTCCCGGCTCCACGATCGGCAATCTCGCGCCCGATCAGGCGCGCGGGTTCCTGGCCGGCGTGCGCGACGCGTTGGGCACGGGCGCGCGGCTGCTGGTGGGCGTCGATCTGCGCAAGGATCCGGCGCTCCTGCTGCCGGCATACGACGACGCGGCCGGGGTGACGGCGGCCTTCAACCGCAACCTGCTGGTGCGGCTCAACCGGGAGGCGGGGGCGGATTTCGATCCCGGGAGCTTCGATCATCGGGCGGTCTGGAACGCGGCAGAGGGGCGGATCGAGATGCACCTTGTCAGCCGGCGGGCGCAGAGGGTGACGGTGGCGGGGGTGGAGATCGCGTTCGCCGCCGGCGAATCGATCCATACAGAGAACAGTTACAAGCACACGGTGGCGGGGTTTGCGGAGCTGGCCGCGGCGGCGGGGTGGCGGAGCGAGCGGGTCTGGAGCGATCCGCGCGGGCTGTTCTCGGTCCATCTGCTCGGCGCCTGAAACGCGGCCAGACTGCGGCGGCTGCAGGCACGGTTGCCATGACGTGTCCACCTGCAACTCTCCGGCGACGCGGTCCGCACCGGGTTGTGAGCGGTATCGGGAAGGTCCCATCCCCAAGTCGATGCAAGCGCCGGTGCGGTCCACGGGCCGGCCACCGGCCATGGCAGAAGACAAGGAGACCTCCGATGACCGCACGGCGAATGACGACGACCCTCGGTGCGCTCGCGCTCGGCATCGCGACGATCGGGATCGGGCCGGCCATGGCGCAGACGGGCGGCGCGCCCCCCAGCGGGATGCCCGCCGGCGCGGGCATGCCGGGCGCGAGCCAGATGCCGGGCGGTCAGATGACCGCACCCGGCCCCATGACCGGCCGCCCCGCCGCGCCCATGGGCCACAACGCCGGCCCGGGTCCCGGAATGCCCCCGGCCGACATGGGCCCGGCGGCGGGGATGACCGAACACGGAAAAGCCGGGGCCATGATGGGCGGCCAGCAGGTCGGGCGTGAAAACCGCGACGAGCCGATGCCGTCCCGGAGCTACGCCGGCGCCCCGGCGCGGAATTCGACCGTGGATCAGCTCAACCAGCAGAGCCTGGAGGCGGCCCGCAAGGGCGAGGCGTTCACCCCACCCACGGCACGCTGACCGCATCAGCCGGCCGGGCGCCTGCAACACGGCGGGCGCGGCCCTCGGGTCCGCCCTCGCCATGGTCCTGGCCCGCCCTGGTTGCTGCCTTGGTTCGCGACCCAGGGGGTTCGCGACCCCGGGGCGGCGGGCCCAGGGCGGCGGGACTGGCGCCGCGCCGCCCGCGCGTGCAGAGTCCCCGCCGCAACCAGCCCACATCGGCCGGAACAGGAGGAAGCCAATGCAAGCCGCCGTGCTGCACGAGGTCAATGCACCGCTCGCCATCGAAACCGTCGAGATCGAGAAGCCGAAGCGGCGGGAAATCCTGCTGCGCACCGCCTTCGCCGGTCTCTGCCACTCCGACCTGCATTTCATGGAGGGGCTGTATCCGTTCCCGCTGCCCTGCGTGCTCGGCCATGAGGCCGCCGCGGTGGTCGAGGCGGTGGGCGAGGACGTGACCTACGTGAAGCCCGGCGATCACGTCATCACCTGCCTCTCGGTGTTCTGCGGCGAGTGCGCGCAATGCGCCACCGGCCATCCGAACCTGTGCGAGAACACCGAGGTGAAGCTGCTGCCCGGCGCCGCACGCCGGCTGCGCTGGAAGGGCGCGGTGCTGAACCAGGCGTTCAACCTGTCCGCCTTCGCCGAGCAGATGCTGGTGCATGAGCACGCGGTGGTGAAGATCGACCCGACGATCCCGCTCGACCGCGCCACCCTGGTGGGCTGCGGCGTGATGACCGGCGTGGGCGCGGTGTTCCATGCGGCCAAGGTGGAACCGGGCAGCACCGTCGCGGTGATCGGCTGCGGCGGCATCGGGCTGTCGGCGGTGAACGGCGCGGCGATCGCCGGGGCGGAGCGGATCATCGCCATCGACACCGTCGCCTCCAAGCTGGAACTGGCCCGGGCGATGGGCGCCACCGACACGATCAATGCGTCCAACGCCGATGCGGTGGCGGCGGTGAAGGACCTCACCGGCGGCGGCGTGCCCTATTCCTTCGAGGCGATCGGCAGCAAGGCGACCGCCGAGCAGTCCTTCGCCATGCTGCGCCCGGGCGGGGTCGCGACGATCATCGGCATGATCCCGTTCGGCACCAAGATCGAGCTGCACGGGGCGGACTTCCTGCGCGACCGGAAGATCCAGGGCACCTCGATGGGCGGCAACCGGTTCCGGGTCGACATGCCGCGGCTGCTGTCCTTGTGGCAGCAGGGCAAGCTGAAGCTCGACCACCTGATTTCCGGCCGCATCAAGCTGGCCGAGATCAACGAAGGCTTCGCGCGGCTGAAGTCGGGCGCGCCGGTGCGGCAGTTGATCGACTTCGGGGTGGGCTGAGCCCGCCCCGTCGGCGCCTGGTGTCCTGCCCCTGAAATGCCGTCGCATTTCAGGGGCCAGCAGGCCACTGAAAACAAAGAGCGCGTGTCCCGGAAATTCGGAACCGAAGTTCCGAAACGGAGCGGTGGAGCGTGATCGCCTGAGGCCGAAGGTCAGAAGGCGAGAATCACGCGATCACTCAATGAGTTGCAGGCCATGATCGGGTCAACCTGACCCGATCATGGTCTAGCGCGCGTTCGGTCGCTGCCGCCGCCCGGCGCGGCCGGACGCGGCCGGGCCCCGCGCGCGGGGTGCCGGCGGCGCGGTGCCGGCGGGCGCCGGCGGCTTGGCCGGCGCGGCGGCGGGGGGGGCCGCTATCTCCTCGCGCACCCGCGCCGTCGCCACCGGGGCGGCCTCCCGGCGCAGCCGGTGCTCGCCCAGGAACAGCAGGATCGGCGCGGCGATGAAGATCGAGGACGAGGTGCCGACCACGATCCCGAACAGCATCACCCAGGCGAAGCCCGAAATCGACGCGCCGCCGAACAGCGCCAGCGGCAGGGACGCCAGGAACACCGTCATCGAGGTGCCCAGGGTGCGGTTCAGGGTCTCGTTGATCGACAGGTCGATCAGGTCGCGCAGCGGCATGGTCTTGTATTTGCGCAGATTTTCCCGCACCCGGTCGTACACCACCACCTTGTCGTTGGTGGAGTAGCCGAGCACGGTGAGGATCGCCGCCACCATCACGAGGTCGAAGTCGAACCGCGTCAGCACCAGGAAGCCGATGGTCTTGGTGATGTCCAGCACCAGGGTGACCACGGCGCCGACCGCGAACTGCCATTCGAAGCGGAACCAGATATAGACCAGGATCATCGCCAGGCTGATCACCAGCGCCAGCACCCCGTGGCGCAGCAACTGGGCGGAGACGGCGGCGCCGATCGCGTTGGTGCGCATGATTTTCGCGCCTGGCACGACTTTCTCGAGCGCGGCGCGCACCTTCGTCACGGCCGCGTCGGTCGCCTGCGCGGTGGGCTGCACGCCCAGGCGGATCAGCACCTGGTCGGCCGCGCCGAAGCGCTGCACCCCCTGCTGCGGCAGGTGCTCGGCGGTCAGCGCCGCCCGGATCTTGCCGAAATCCGCCGGCCCCGGCGTCTTCACCTGCATCACGATGCCGCCCGAGAAGTCGATCCCGAGATGCAGGCCAGGATGGAAGAACAGCACGAGCGAGGCGGTCGACAGCACGGCCGAGACGATCAGCCCCATGTAGCGCCCGCGCATGAAGTGGATGCGGGTGCCGTCCGGTACCAGGCGGAACAGCGGGCGCAGCAGGCGGGAGAACAGCATGGCGATTACACCGGCAAGAGGCGCGGACGGACGGCGATATACCAGCGCGAGACCAGCAGCCGGGTCAGCATCCAGGCGGTGAACAGGCTGGTGGCGATGCCGATGGTGATGGTCACGGCGAAGCCGCGCACCGGGCCGGAGCCGAAGATGAACAGCATCACGTGGGCCAGGAACGTGGTCGCGTTGGAATCGAAGATGGTGCGGTAGGCGCGCTGGAACCCGTGCTCGAGCGCGGCCAGCGGCGGACGGCCGTTCTTCTGTTCCTCGCGGATGCGTTCGTTGATCAGGATGTTGGCGTCGACCGCCATCCCCAGGGTGAGCAGGATGCCCGCCATCCCCGGCAGGGTCAGGGTCGCCTGCAACAGCGACATGACCGCCAGCATCAGCACGAGGTTCACCACCAGCGCGAGGTTCGCGAACCAGCCGAACAGCCCGTAGAAGAACCCCATGAAGGCGATCACCAGCACGAACCCGGCGGCCAGCGCGAACGCCCCGGCGCGGATCGAATCCGCCCCGAGCTCCGGCCCGATCGAGTTCTGCTCCACCACCGTCAGCGGCGCCGGCAGCGCCCCGGCGCGCAGCAGCAGCGCGAGGTCGGAGGCCGAGGCGGCGGTGAAGCTGCCGCTGATCTGCCCCGACCCGCCCAGGATCGGCTCGCGGATCACCGGCGCGCTGAGCACCTTGCCGTCGAGCACGATGGCGAAGCGCCGGCCGACATGGGTGCGGGTGACATCGCCGAAGCGGCGCGCGCCCACCGAGTTGAAGGTGAAGTTCACCACCCACTGCCCCGATTGCGAATTGCTGCCGGCGCGGGCGTCGGTCAGATCGCCGCCATCGACATCGACCCGGTCGTAGACCGCGATCTTCTGCTGCGGATCGTCCTGCATGGGCAGGAACTCCACCCCGGGCGGCGGCGGCGCGCCGGGGGTGGCCTGCTCATCGACCAGATGGAAGGTCATGTGCGCGGTCTCGCCGAGCAACTGCTTGATCCGTTCCGGATCGCCGATGCCGGGAAGCTGCACCACGATGCGCGATGAGCCCTCGCGGGTGATCTGCGGATCGACCACGCCGGTGGCGTCGATGCGCCGGCGCACGATCTCGATCGACTGCTGCACCGCGGCCACGGCGCGGTTGTGCAGCGCGACCTGCGACAGGCTGAGGGTGACGGTGCCGTCCGGCTGGGCGGCGATGTCGAGATCGGCCACCCGTGTCGCCGGGTCGGTGCTGATCAGCGGGCGCAGCACGGCGAGCGCCGCCTGGGTCTGCGCCGGATCGCGCAGCCGCAGCACCACCCGGTCATGCGCCGGATCGGCGGTCAGCGCGCGGTAGAAGATCGGCGCCCCGCCCCCCGCTTTGCCGTCGGAGGCGTGGCGCAGCGCCTGGCGCACCCCGTCCAGCAGCCCGTTGAGACGCTCCTTCACCACCGCTTTCATGTCGACCTGCATCAGCAGGTAGCTGCCGCCCTGCAGGTCGAGGCCGAGATGCACGGTGCGCCATGGCAGCCACGGCACCGGCGCGGCGGTCAGGTTGGGCAGGCAGAAGATCGCCCCGAGCAGGCAGGCGCCCAGGATCAGCGCTGTCTTGAGGCGGCTGAAATACATCATCGCGCGACGCGGGTCCTTGGTCGTGGTGGCAGTCGGTGGCGGCGCCGGACGGGGTTATACGCCCCGGCCCGGGCGGCATGGAGGGGGGACGCTGCGGGGAGCGCCTTGGCCGTTCCCGTGCGGGAGGGGGGAAGGGGCCTCAGCCCGCCGGGTCGCCCATGAAGTGCTCCAGCCAGTGGATCGTGTAGTCGCCGTGCTGGAAGTCCGGGTCGTCGACGATGCGCCGGTGCAGCGCGAGGGTGGTCTCGATCCCGAGCACGGCGAATTCGTCGAGCGCGCGGCGCAGCCGGGCGATCGCCTCGGCGCGCGACGGCGCGTGCACGATCAGCTTGGCGACCATGCTGTCGTAGAAGGGCGGCACCACGTAGCCGGCGTAGAGCGCCGAATCGACCCGCACCCCGAGCCCGCCCGGCGCATGGAACGCCGTCACCCGCCCGGGGGAAGGGCGGAAGGTTTCGGGATCCTCGGCATTGATGCGGCACTCGATCGCGTGGCCGGAGAAGCGGATGTCGGACTGGACGTAGCCCAGCTCCTCGCCGTCGGCGATGCGGATCTGCTCGCGCACCAGATCGATGCCGCAGACCATCTCGGTGATCGGGTGCTCGACCTGCAGGCGCGTGTTCATCTCGATGAAGGAGAACTGCCCGTCCTGATACAGGAACTCGAGCGTGCCGGCGTTGCGGTAGCCGAGCCGGGCGAGCGCGGCGGTGGCGGTGGCGCCCATGCGGTCGCGCGCGCCGGGGCTGAGCGCGGGGGAGCCCGCTTCCTCCAGCAGCTTCTGGTGGCGGCGCTGGAGCGAGCAGTCGCGCTCGCCGAAATGCACGACGTTGCCGTGCGCATCGGCCAGCACCTGGAACTCGATATGGCGCGGGCGGTCGAGGTATTTCTCGATATAGACCGCGTCGTTGCCGAAGGCGGCGGCCGATTCGGCGCGCGCCAGGCGGAACGCGTCTTCCAGCTCCCCCGGCGCCTGCGCCACTTTCATCCCGCGCCCGCCGCCGCCGGCGGCGGCCTTGATCAGGACCGGGTAGCCGATCTGCTCGGCCACCGCCCGCGCGGTGGCGAGATCGGGCACTTCCCCGTCCGAACCGGGGACCAGCGGCACGCCGAGGCCGGCCATCGCCGTCTTGGCGGCGATCTTGTCGCCCATCATGCGGATATGCGCGGGCGAGGGGCCGATGAAGGTCAGGCCGTGCGCTTCCACCATTTCGGCGAAGCGGGCGTTTTCCGACAGGAAGCCGTAGCCGGGGTGGATCGCGTCGGCGCCGGTGATGGCGGCGGCCGAGAGGATGGCGGGGATGTTGAGGTAGCTGTCCTTGGCCGCCGGCGGGCCGATGCAGACGCTTTCGTCCGCCAGCCGCACGTGCATCGCTTCCGAATCGGCGGTGGAGTGCACCGCGACGGTGCGGATGCCAAGCTCGCGGCAGCCGCGCTGGATGCGCAGCGCGATCTCGCCCCGGTTGGCGATCAGGACTTTCTGGAACACACGCTCAGTCCAGGATCATAAGAACCTCGCCGTACTCCACCGGCGAGCCGGAGGCGACGAGGATGCGGCCGACCGTTCCGGCCTTGGGCGCCTTGATCTGGTTGAAGGTCTTCATCGCCTCGATCAGCAGCAGGGTCTGCCCGGCGGTGACCGGCTGGCCGGCGGTGACGAAGGGCGGCGTCCCAGGCTCGGGGGAGAGGTAGGCGACGCCGACCATCGGGCTGAGCACCGCGCCGGGGTGGGCGGCCGCGTCGGCGGGGGCGGCAGGGGCGGCGACCGCGCCCGCAGCTCCCGGCCGGCGCCGCGGCGCGGGGCGCCGCCACCATCGCCTCGGCCGGGGCGGGGGCGCGCACCACCCGGATGCGGCTGTCCTTCTCGGCGATCTCGATCTCGGTCAGGCCGGTCTCGGTCAGGATCGCGGCCAGCGCGCGGATCGCATCGGGGTCCATCGGCACGCGGCTCATTCGCCCGCTCCCACCAGGGTGGCCATCGCGCTGAGGGCCAGCGCGTAGCCCTGGATGCCGAGGCCGCAGATCACGCCCACCGCCGCCTTGGAGACGTAGGAGTGGTGGCGGAACTCCTCGCGCCGGTGGATGTTGGTGATGTGGACCTCGATCACCGGCAGCTCGGCCGACAGCAGCGCGTCCATCAGCGCCACCGAGGTGGTGGTGTAGCCGGCCGGATTGATGACGATCCCGGCGGCCCGGCCGCGGCATTCCTGCACCCAGGAGACCAGCTCGCCCTCGCCGTTGGTCTGGCGGAAGTCGATGGCGAGACCGTACTGGTCGCCGGTTTCCGCGCAGAGCTGTTCCACGTCGTCCAGGGTGGCGGCGCCATAGAGCGCCGGCTCCCGCAGGCCGAGCATGTTGAGGTTGGGGCCGTTCAGCACCGCGATGAGCGGGCGGGATTCGACATCGGACATAACGGGTCCGGTAGCACAGGCGTACCGGCCGGTCCATGCCGCCTCTCT
>CAWHKR010000028.1:0-12425 GCA_963829875.1 uncultured Pseudomonadota bacterium
CGCCAAACGGGTCGTCGGCCGGAGCCGCTGGTATGAGTTGCCACCGGCGGGGCCGACCCTTCGTGGGTGAAAGCCGCCCCGACCCCGGGGCCGGATCACACCGCTGAGGGACTTTCTGTTCAGGCGGGTCGGGTCCGGCGCGACGCTCCCTTCGCCTGTCCGGGGTTCGCGCCCCCGCTGCGGCCCGATGCGCCCGGCGGGTGCGTGGTGCCTCTTTCTCCTGTGGTACATGACGTGACCACGGCCCGCTGCCGCGCTTGACACGCTGCCCCCCCGGCTCGCATATGCGCCCGATCCGGGGACATCCCGTCCACCCGGTCCCCGCCGCCGCAGGCGGGGGCTCCGTCGCTCCGCGAGGCTTCGCGCAGCGGCGCATTCTGCTTTGGAGTGAGCCGCCCGTGTTCGAGGCGTTGTCCGACAAGCTTTCCGGCGTCTTCGATCGGCTGCGCAGCCGTGGCGCGCTGTCGGAAACCGATGTCGGCGAGGCGCTGCGCGAGGTCCGCCTCGCCCTGCTCGACGCCGACGTGGCGCTGCCGGTGGTGCGCGACTTCATCGCCAAGACCCGTGAGCGCGCGCTGAGCACCGAGGTGCTGGACAGCGTCACCCCCGGCCAGCAGATCGTGAAGATCGTCAACGACGTGATGATCGAGGAGCTGGGCGGAGAGGGTGCGGTCCCGCTCAATCTCAACGCCGTCGCCCCGATCCCGGTGTTGATGGTCGGCCTGCAGGGCTCGGGCAAGACCACCACCGCGGGCAAGATCGGCCTTCGGCTGAAGGAGCGGGCGCGCAAGCGGGTGCTGCTCGCCAGCCTCGATACCCAGCGCCCCGCCGCGCAGTTGCAGTTGGCCCAGTTGGCCGAGCGCGCCGGCGTGCCGTCGCTGCCGATCGTCGCCGGCCAGACCCCGGTGCAGATCGCCGAGCGGGCGATGGAGACCGGGCGGCGCGAGGGCTTCGACCTCGTCATCCTGGACACCGCCGGGCGCCTGTCGATCGACGAAGCGCTGATGGAGGAGGTCAAGGCGATCCGCGCCGCGACCAACCCGGCGGAAACCCTGCTGGTCGTCGATGCCATGACCGGTCAGGACGCGGTGAACACCGCCCGCGCGTTCCACGAGGCGGTCGGTGTCACCGGCATCGTGCTCACCCGCATGGACGGCGACGCCCGCGGCGGCGCGGCGCTGTCGATGCGCGCGGTCACCGGCGCCCCGATCAAGCTGATCGGCCTCGGCGAGAAGCTCGACGCGCTGGAAGAATTCCACCCCGAACGCGTCGCCGGCCGCATCCTCGGCATGGGCGACATCGTCGGCCTGGTGGAGAAAGCCGGCGAGACGCTGGATCAGGACGAGGCCGAGAAGCTCGCCGCCCGGATGGCGCGCGGCAAGTTCGACCTCGAGGACCTCGCCGCGCAGTTGCGCCAGATCGGCAAGATGGGCTCGCTTTCGGGCATCCTGGGGATGCTGCCGGGGGTGGGCAAGCTCAAGGCGCAGCTCGACGATTCCAAGCTGGATACCAAGGTGCTGAAGCGGCAGGAGGCGATCATCTCGTCGATGACGCCGAAGGAACGCCGCGCGCCGGACATCATCAAGGCGTCGCGCAAGAAGCGCATCGCGAGCGGCTCCGGCACCACGGTGCAGGACGTCAACCGCCTGCTCAAGCAGTTCGACGAGATGAGCGCGATGATGAAGCGCATGAACAAGCTCGGGCAGAAAGGGCTGATGCGCCACGGCCTGTCCGCGCTGCTGCCCAAGGGCATGACGCAGGGCAACCGGCCGCCCGGCCGGCCATTCTAATCAGGAGAGACGATACCGATGGGTCTGAAAATCCGCCTGGCGCGCGCCGGCGCGAAGAAGCGTCCCTATTACCACATCGTGGTGGCCGACAGCCGCTCGCCGCGCGACGGGCGCTTCATCGAGCGGCTGGGCAGCTACAACCCGATGCTGCCGGCCGAGCACGCTGACCGGGTCCGGCTGTTCGACGCGCGCATCCAGCATTGGCTGAGCCAGGGCGCGCTGGCGACCGACCGTGTGGCGCGCTTCCTCGGCAAGGCCGGGCTGGCGCCGATGCCGGCCTGGCGGGAGCAGCCGCACCAATCCGCGCCGAAGAAGAAGGCGCAGGAACGCGCGGCGAAGGCCGCCGCGGTCTGAGGTCTCGGTGCCCGCTGCCCGTGTCCTGCTCGGTGTGATCGGCCGCCCGCACGGTGTGCGGGGGCTCGTGCACGTCGTGAGCTATACCGACCCGGCCTCTGCGCTCGCCGACTATGGCGCGCTGGAGACCGAGGACGGACGGCGGTTCACGCTGCAGTGGCGCGGCGACGGGCGGGCGGAGATCGCGGAGCTGACCGAGGGCGGCGCGGTGACGGTCGCCGACCGCAACGCGGCCGAGCGGCTGGTGAACCTGCGGCTGTTCGTGCCCCGCGCGCGGCTGCCGGCGCCGGAGCCGGAGGAATTCTACCTGACGGACCTGGTCGGGCTGGATGCGCGCGATTCCGCCGGGGGCTCCCTGGGACGGGTGGCGGCGGTGCATGACTATGGCGCCGGCGCCAGCCTGGAGATCGCTCGCCCGGATGGGACCCCGCTGCTGGTGCCGTTCACCCGTGCGGCGGTGCCGGAGGTGGACGTGGCCGGCGGGTGGGTCGTGGTGGCCGTGCCGGACGAGATCGAGGTGCGGGGGGAAGGGGAGCCGGCCGAGCATGGCGACGGTGAACCCCTCTCCCCGTCCCCCTCCCGCAAGGGGAGGGGGGGTGGTGCACGACACCCAGGGGCATCCCCAGGGGTACCCGGCGCATGACCTGGCGCGCCACCGTCCTGACCCTGTTTCCGGAGATGTTTCCCGGCCCGCTTGGCCACTCGCTGGCCGGGCGCGCGTTGCTGGCCGGGCGGTGGTCGCTTGCGGCGACCGATATCCGTGATTTCGCGACCGACCGGCATCGCAAGGTGGACGACACGCCGTTCGGCGGCGGCGCCGGCATGGTGCTGCGCCCGGACGTGGCGGACGCGGCGCTTGCCGCGGTCGCCGACGGGCGGCCGATGCTCGCCCTGACCCCGCGCGGCCGCCCCTTCGCCCAGGCGGACGCCGCCCGGCTTGCCGCCGGCGCGGGCGCGATCCTGCTCTGCGGCCGCTACGAAGGCATCGACCAGCGGGTGATCGAGGCGCGCGCGCTCGAGGAAATTTCGATCGGCGACTATGTGCTGTCGGGCGGCGAGCTTGCCGCCATGGTCGTGCTCGACGCCGCCGTCCGCCTGCTGCCCGGCGTGATGGGCGCCGCGGCCAGCGCCGAGGACGAAAGCTTCAGCGCCGGCCTGCTGGAATATCCGCACTACACCCGCCCCGCCGAATGGCAGGGCCGCCGCGTGCCCGAGGTGCTGCTGTCCGGCAACCACGCCGCGATCGCGGCCTGGCGTCACGCCGAGGCCGAAACCGTCACCCGTCTCCGCCGCCCCGACCTGTGGGCGCGCCGCGCCACCCCGGTTGCCAGCCGCCCGGCGGCGCCGTAATCCGATCCGGACGAAAGGACCATACCCAGATGAACATCATCCAGGCCTACGAGGCCGAACAGATCACCCGCCTGAGCGGCGAACGTGCCGTGCCCGTCTTCGCCCCCGGCGATACCGTGCGGGTGATGGTGAAGGTGGTCGAAGGCGAGCGCCGCCGCACCCAGGCCTTCGAAGGGGTGGTGATCGCCCGCTCCAACAAGGGGCTCAACAGCAACTTCACCGTGCGCAAGATCAGCTACGGCGAAGGCGTGGAGCGCGTGTTCCCGCTGTACTCGCCCACCATCGCCGAGATCACCGTGGTCCGCCGCGGTGCCGTCCGCCGCGCCAAGCTGTATTATCTGCGCGGCCGCTCCGGCAAGTCCGCCCGCATCGCCGAGAAGGCCCGTGCGGTCGAGGCATCGGCCGGGGCCGCCGCGGGGGCGTGATGGGGGTGGCTCAGCAAGGCCAGGGGGCGCTGCCCCCTGGACCCAAGCCAGGGGACAGTCGTCCCCTGGACCCCTCGGGGGGTTCGGTGTGGGAAGGGGGGAGGCGTGCCGGCCGGGCCGGCGGCGGAGGGTGGCTAAGGGACGCGCAAAAGCGCGTCCCTTAGCCACCCTCCGCCGCCGGCCGGGCCGGCACGCCTCCCCCCTTCCCACACCGAACCAACGAACGGGTTCCAAGGGCGATGCCCTTGGCGGGGGTCCAGGGGGCAGCGCCCCCTGGCCTTCCTTAACGGCCCCCAACAATCGCCCCGAGGAGGCAACGCCGATGTCCGGCACCAAGCCGCGGACTTTGTTCGACAAGATCTGGGACAGCCACGTGGTGGAGCGGCTGCCGGACGGCACCTGCGTGCTCTATATCGACCGCCACCTCGTCCATGAGGTGACCAGCCCGCAGGCGTTCGAGGGGCTGCGCCTGGCCGGCCGCAAGCTGCGCCGGCCGGACGCCACGATTGCGGTAGCGGATCATAACATTCCCACCACGGATCGCCGCCTGGGCATCAAGGAAGAGGACAGCCGCATCCAGGTGGAGACCCTGGAGCGCAACGTCGTCGAGTTCGGCGTGCCCTATATCCCGATCCTGGATGTGCGCCAGGGCATCGTGCACATCATCGGTCCGGAACTGGGCATCAGCCTGCCGGGCACGACGATTGTCTGTGGCGACTCGCACACCTCCACCCACGGCGCGCTGGGCGCGCTGGCGTTCGGCATCGGCACGTCGGAGGTGGAGCATGTGATGGCCACCCAGACCCTGCTGCAGCGCCCGGCGAAGAACATGCTGGTGCGGGTGGACGGCACGTTGGGCTTCGGCGCCTCGGCCAAGGACATGGTGCTGGCGATCATCGGCAAGATCGGCACCGCCGGCGGCAACGGCCATGTGATCGAATACGCCGGGGAAGCGGTGCGCGCGCTCGATATGGCCGGGCGGATGACGGTGTCCAACATGTCGATCGAGGCCGGTGCGCGCGCCGGTCTGGTCGCGCCGGACGAGACGACCTTCGCCTATGTGCAGGGCCGGGAATACGCGCCCAAGGGCGCGGCGTTCGAGCAGGCGGTGGCCTACTGGCGCACCCTGCCGACCGATCCCGGCGCGGTCTACGACAAGACCGTGGTGCTGGACGCGGGCACGATTGCGCCGATGGTCACCTGGGGCACCACCCCGGGCGCGGTGGTGCCGGTGACCGGTGTGGTGCCCGATCCGTCCGCAGTGGAAGACGAGGGCGCGCGGGCGCAGATGCAGCGCATGCTGGACTACATGGCGCTGACCCCCGGCACGCGGATACAGGACGTGCCGATCGACGTGGTGTTCATCGGCAGTTGCACCAACGGACGGATCGAGGACATCCGCGCCGCCGCCGCGGTGGCCAAGGGCCGCAAGGTGGCCGAGCGGGTGCGTGCGCTGGTGGTGCCCGGCTCCGGCCAGGTGAAGCGCCAGGCGGAGGAAGAAGGTCTGGATCGCGTGCTGCTGGAGGCCGGGTTCGAGTGGCGGGAGCCGTGCTGCTCCATGTGCCTCGGGATGAACCCGGACAAGCTGACGCCGGGCCAGCGCTGCGCCAGCACGTCCAACCGCAATTTCGAGGGACGGCAGGGGCCGGGCGGACGCACCCATCTGGTCTCGCCGGCGATGGCCGCCGCCGCGGCGGTGACCGGGCGGCTGTCCGACGTGCGGCAATTGGTCTGAGGGGGAGGCAGGACGATGGACAAGTTCACCACGCTCACCGCCGTGGCGGCGCCGCTGCCGCTGGCGAATGTCGATACCGACAAGATCATCCCGGCGCGGTTCCTGAAGACGATCAAGCGCTCGGGCCTCGGTGTGCATCTGTTCGACACCTTGCGCTTCGATCCTGAGGGCAAGGAACGGCCCGAGTTCGTGCTGAACCAGGAACCGTACCGCAAGGCGCAGATCCTGGTCGCGCACGAGAATTTCGGCTGCGGCTCGTCGCGCGAGCACGCGCCCTGGGCGCTGCTCGATTTCGGCATCCGCTGCATCATTGCGCCGGATTTCGCGGACATTTTCTACAACAACAGCTTCAAGAACGGCATCCTGCCGATCCGCCTGCCGCGCGCGGTGTGCGACGAGCTGATCGGGGACGCGAAGCTCGGCGGCAACGCGCGGCTGACGGTGGATCTGGAGCGCCAGGTGGTGGTGCGGCCGAACGGGGAGGAAATCCACTTCGAGATCGACCCGTTCCGCAAGCACCTGCTGCTGAACGGCCTGGACGATATCGGCCAGACCCTGCAGCACGAGAAATCGATCGATACCTACGAAGCCAAGCGCCAGGCAGAGCAGCCCTGGATGCCCGCCACCACCGTCGCCTGACGAGGACACGACCCATGGCCGCCAACAAGAAACTGCTGGTCCTTCCCGGTGACGGGATCGGCCCCGAGGTGATGCGCGAAACGCGGCGGGTGATCGAGTGGCTCGACCGCCGGCGTATGGTTTCCTTCGACATCTCGGAAGACCTGGTGGGCGGGGCGGCGATCGACGCGCGCGGCACGCCGATCACCGATGCCACCATGCAGGCCGCCAAGGACGCGGATGCGATCCTGTTCGGCTCGGTCGGCGGGCCGAAATGGGACAAGCTGGGCTTCGACCTGCGCCCGGAGATCGCCATCCTGCGGCTGCGCAAGGAGCTGGATCTGTTCGCCAATCTGCGCCCGGCGACCGTGCTCGATCCGCTGGTCGATGCGTCGACGTTGAAGCCCGAGGTGGTGCGCGGGCTTGACCTGATGATCGTGCGCGAGAGCACGGGCGGGGTGTATTTCGGCACCCCGCGCGGGGTGGAGACCCTGCCGGACGGATCGCAGCGCGGCTTCGACACCGAATCCTACACCACCGCCGAGATCGAGCGGGTGGCGCGCGTGGGCTTCGAGCTGGCGCGCAAGCGCGGCAAGCGCGTGACCAGCGTGGAAAAGGCCAACGTGATGCAGTCCGGCCTGTTCTGGCGGCAGACGGTCACCGCGCTGCATGCGCGCGAGTATGCGGACGTGGCGCTCTCGCACATGTACGCCGACAACTGTGCCATGCAGCTGGTGCGTAACCCGCGGCAGTTCGACGTGATCGTGACGTCGAACATTTTCGGCGACCTGCTGTCCGATCTGGCGTCAATGCTGACCGGCAGCCTGGGCATGCTGCCGTCCGCCACGCTGGGCGCGGTGCAGGCCTCGGGCAAGCGGCATGCGCTGTATGAGCCGATCCATGGCAGCGCACCGGATATCGCCGGCAAGGGGATCGCCAATCCTCTGGCGCAGATGCTGAGCTTTGCGATGCTGCTGCGGTACTCTTTCGACATGGAAGAGGACGCGAAGCTGATCGAGCGGGCGGTGAGCGGCGTGCTTTCCGCCGGGCTGCGCACCGCCGATCTGGCGGCTCCGGGGACCACGCCGGTGGGCACCGAGGCGATGGGCACGGCGCTGCTGGCCGAGCTGGATCGCCTGGCCGCCTGATCGCCGAATTGCGTGGCGGGGGGTTGCCCCCGTCCCGCGCTTCGACTACAGGACCGGCTCTGGCGGCGCCCGTAGCTCAATTGGATAGAGCACCAGACTACGAATTTGGGGGCTGGGAGTTCGAAGTCTCTCCGGGCGCGCCAGGATTGTCCTTCATCCGCAAGGGATTTCGGCCCGCGGGAAGGTCGCCCGCCGGCAGCCCGTCCGGGGCGTCCCACGCTATCCCCACGCACGGGGGCAAACCGCCCCCCGTCGCGGCCCCCGCCCCGGGCAGACCCGCCCAGCCACGGGCCGCCCGGCGCCCACCCGCTCCGCCCGCCAGAAAAAAGAGACGGGGGTGCCGGCCAGCCGGCCGACACCCCCCTCCGTCCCCCCGGCGGCTCCCATCTGCGCGCCGGCGCCCCCGGCCCAGCCGGCCGGCCCGCCGCCGCTCGGTGCGGCCGGTCAGCCGGGGGCCGCGGCGGCGAACAGCACGTAGCTGCCCTCCCGGCCCGGCAGCCGCGTCGTCGCGAGCCTGGGGCCCGCGCCCGCCGCGCGGACCCAGCGGCCGAACCGCTCCCGGACGGACGGCACCGGGGTGGGGTCGTCGTCGTCCTCCACGCGCAGCGCCTCGACCAGCAGGTTGCCGTTCCACAGCGTGGCCGAGCTGAGCAGCGCGTCCTCGCTGCCGCGGTCCGGCTCGAACGCCCAGACCGGCATCAGGGCGACGGGGGCCGGCTCCGGGTCCGGGGCGGTGCGCTCGGCGGCCGCCAGGGCGGCGTCGGCGAAGGGGGCGCCGAGGGTGGCGCGGAGGTGGGCGACGACGTCGGCGAAGCCGTAGCCGGGCACCGCCGGCTCGAAGCTGGGGGCGAGGATGAAGCCGTAGTCCTGGACCGCGGCGAGGACGGCGCGGAGGCGGCGCTCCTCGCGGTTGGTCATGTAGACGGTGCGGCCGTAGGTGGTGGCGTCGTAGAGGTTGGCGAAGGCCACGGTGGTGGGCCAGGCGGGCGCGGGTTGGCTGCCGAAGTTCATGGTCGCGGGTGTCCCTGTCCGATCGTTGGATGGATCGCTCCGGGCGGAGCACAGGGATGAAATGCCGCCGAGCCTCGGGGCTGCTCGCGTCGGCGGTGGGTGCGGCCTGGGAGGATCCCAACTGCAACTGGCACTTATGAGGTCGGGCCACCATTCCGAGAACATCAAGCGAACGGCCATTCAGCACCGGGAGCCGACGTTCGCGTCAAGTGAGCTGGGATGGCAAGACTTGGCAGCGTACCGGTCGCAGCTTCGGGTGCGCAACGCGGCAACGCAGAGGCTCCCGGACGCTGGGGCAAATGCCTTGGGAGCAAGATCGACCCAGGTTGGACGATGGTAGCCATCCTCCGATCCGATAGTGGACATTCTCATATTAACTGTGACGGCCGGGCGTTGGTCGCCGCCTTCGTCGATCAGGCTGACGCTGGCCGTGGGGGAGCCGGAATAGCAGCTTGTGCCGCGTATGTGATCCACGTAGTTTCGCTGCTCCTTTGAGCGGCGGCCCAGCGAAACTTTACGCAGCCGATCGGGTGGTGATACCCAGTTCTCAGGTTCGGGTATTCTACCTGGTAACTTGGGAGGGCGCATGCGGCTGGTCAAATCTCGGGACGTGCCTGCCCTCACGGGGCTCACTGCCGACCAGTTGCGGGAGTGGACCGTTCGCCGCGGCCTCGTTCAGCCGGACGAGCCAGCCCAGAAGCGGGGTAGCGAGGCGAAATTTTCCTGGCAGACCCTGTTGGTCCTCCGCCTCGCCGTCGTGTTGCGCGACCCGCTTTCACGTCGAACTCCAGGCTCATCGGGAGATGCTTGCTTCTGGCGCGCAAACTGCTGGAAGGCGCCTGTTCCCGGGGCTATGGGGAGGAACGCTCGCGATCTACGGCCTGAAGCGGTGCGAGTTGCTAACTGCGCGAACACCGCCGCCGTCGGGAGAGGAGGACGCGATTCTGCTTCGTCTCAATCGTCACCTGGAGGCGCTCTCGCAAGGGCTCGGGCTTCCCGAGCCAATCTCCCAAGCCTCTCTTCCCGGCCGTCGGCCTGAGAGGATCGGGTGAAAGGGCGGCCTCCGAGCGCCGACGTTCGGAAGCGGCGCGCCCATGAACGCGCTACTCGCCATCGAAGCCGAGCTCCGGCAGCTCGGCTACGCGTCGGAAACGATCATCCGGGACTACACGTTCGCGGATGTCCTCTCGGCGACCGGAGAGTCTGCGTCGTGTGGAGCTGGCGGCGTTCACACAGGTCCCGGAATCTCTACCGTTCGGCCGCCTTCGGGGTGGTCGTCGAAGAGGATGAGCGGACGCTGCTCGAGCGTCGGGCGCTCGGGGCGCCGATCCTGTTCTCGATCGGACAGCGGGATGTCGGTGTCTGGCGCGTTGGCGCGCAGGGCGTCCCCGATTGCTCGAGCGGGTCGGCTTGGACGCGATCCCGGAGCTGTTCCAGCGTAATGCGGAGCGCTGGCGACCGCAAGCCGTACATCGCGCGAAATCGCTGGGTCAAGCGCAGACGGCCTATCAGCTTGATTTCGTCGACCTCGGTCTTCTGACGGCCATCGAGCACGAGGTCGAGGATAAGCTCGATCGCTTGCTGCGCCAGATCGTCGAAGAGCTCATGGCCCGCCTGGATGGCGCGACGGAAGAGGCCGTGTTCCGCACGACGTTTCGGTTGCTCGCAGCGAAGATCCTGCTCGATCGCGGGCACGCGATGGCAACCATGTGGTGGGAGGCACCGGTTGCCAATGTTTTAGATGGCATCGAGAGGTATTACGGTCTCGGGCGATTGCCGCCAGAGACCGTAAGCGGCGTGCGTTACCCCTCTGCGGAGACCGCTTGGCGGATGCTCTTGCAGGCGATCAGCTTCCGGAACATCTCCTCGGACAGCCTAGCTTTGGTGTACGAGAACACGCTGGTTACGAGGGACACTCGCAAGCGCTTCGGAACGCATAGCACACCGCGGCAGGTGGCTGAGTATGTTGTCAATCGGCTAGACTTACACAAGTTCGATCTCAACGGGCTTACCATCTTCGAGCCGTTCACGGGTGCGGGCGCATTTCTTGTCGCGGCGCTACGCCATCTGCGCGACCTTCTGCCCGAAGGATTTTCGGCTGAGGAGCGGCATGCGTTCCTGGTGCCGCGCATCCGAGGCGCTGAGATTGACGCGTTCGCCTGCGAGGTGGCGACACTGTCTCTGATCCTGGCGGATTACCCGAACGCCAATGGCTGGAAGATCGCCAACGAGGACCTGTTCCGGCCGGCAGTGCTCGCGCAGCAGATCGGATCGGCGAAGATCGTGCTATGCAACCCGCCCTGGGAGGACTTCGAGGCAGCGGAGCGCGCTGAGTACCCGGAGATGGCGACGAAATCCTTCTCCAAGCCGATGGCGGTCCTACGAACCGTTCTAGAGGCTGCGCCTGAAGGGATCGGGTTCGTGCTCCCGCGGGGCTTTCTGCGGCAGCAGCAATATAGCCAGCTGCGGCAGACGATCGCCGATCGTTATCATCGCGTCGAAATGACCTCGCTCCCCGACCGGATCTTCCAGCGCGCGGGCTTTGAGGCAGCAGTTCTGATTGCCAGTGATCGACGTGTGAGCCAGTCAGCGGCAAGCACACCAACGTACACTTGGTGTCCAGCGTCGTTTCCGACCGCGATCGCGTCGAATTCCTGATGACCGGGAAGGTGACCGCCGAGCGACGCAGAACCAAAGCGGTCTACTCGGGCGATCTGTGGATCGGAGAACTCGACGAGCTATGGGAAGTGGTCGAGCGCTTTCCACGACTAGGCGAATGGCGGACGTCTACCGCGGGCTGAAGTGGCGGAAGCAACGCAGCGCGAATCTCGAAATCACCGCGCCAGGGTTTCGCGCCGGGCGTGTTCAAGCCAGCAGCATTCTTTGGCACAATACCGCCTGCGCAACTTCGTCTATCTCAACATGGGTCCCGAAGCCGCGACGTCCCCGGACCGCTCAGTCGACCATGGGACCAGCCCAAAGTGCTGACGAACGTTGCTCGGCTCTCGCGGGGGCCTTGGCGGATGGCAGCGGCTGCCGACCGGTCCGGTCTTGTCGCCTCTCAGGGCTTCTTCGGCATTTGGCCCACGAGCCAGAAGCTTCCCCTAGAGGCCTTGGAGGCCATCCTCAACGGACCTCTTGCCAACGCCTTCCTTACGGAGCGAGCGTCCAATCAGCATTTCACCAACGAGCTGGTGAAGTCGTACCGATGCCCAAGAGGGATCTCAGTCGAGTGGTTGAGGCCGTGAAGCGCTATCGCGCAGTGTGCGGGGCTGCAGACGCGGAATCGACGCGAGCCGCAGACGGCGACGCATCCTGAACAGGCTTCTGATCGAGATCGATGCGGAGGTGCTGAGAGTTCTACGACCTGCCGCCGCGCCTGGAGCGGCGTTTGCTCGAGTTCTTCCGCGGCCATGAACACGAGCGTCGTGTGGACCACCCGTTCCAAGGATGGATGCCGGAGGATTTCACGGCGTTCATGCCGTTACACGAATACTTGGGCCCTCTGGTGGAGCGTAACCGTGGGGCTTGGGCGCTCGAGGCATTCACGCCAGCGCCGGAAGAAGAGGTGGAGACGCTGCGGCAGTATATCCACTGATGGACACATATCTTCTCGACACAAACCTCGTGTCCGTACTCTATGACGCGGGGCGGCCGAACCACCTCGCAGTTCGCAGCGCGCTTGCTGCCCTCGACCCCAACGCGCCGCAGCTCGTATCGGTGGTTACGATAGGCGAGTTGCGATTTGGTCTTGCGCTCTCAAGAGCTGCCGGCCGGCCGCTTGCCCATATCGAAACATGCATCGAGCGAACCGAGGAACATCCGTTGGCCGAGGTCGGTCGTCATACTGCCGAAGCATTCGGATATGTGAAGTCGAGTGTCGCGGTCCAACGTGTCAATATCCAGCGGCGCATCCCTCGTTGGGTTGAAGCCTGGTCCGATCGAGTGACTGGACAACTCCTGCAGATCGACGAAAACGACCTGTGGATCGCCG
>CAWHKR010000029.1:0-66711 GCA_963829875.1 uncultured Pseudomonadota bacterium
TCCCACCGCGGAAAGCCGCACGGTCGCACGGGCGCTGAACCGCGCGGGGGCGAACGTGAGCTTCGTGGAGATCGGCTCCGACAAGGGCCACGACGCGTTCCTGCTGGACGAGCCCGATTTTCACCGCACCCTGGCCGGCTTCCTGGCCGGCTGCGCCGTCCACGCCCGGCTGTGACCGCTCACGACCCGGTCCGTTTTGTCGCCAAGAACATGCGGGTGGATCTGCGCCTGATCGCCGGCGATGATCGCCCCGGGCACGCGCGTGCTGGATATCGGCTGCGGCGACGGCGCGTTGATCGACCATCTGTTCCAGACCAAGGGGTGTGACGCCCGCGGCATCGAGATCGACATGGCGGAAGTCACCCGCGCCGTCGCGCACGGGTTGCCGGTGATGCACGGGGACGCCGACGTGGACCTGGCGCATTACCCGGATGGCGCGTTCGACTATGTCGTGCTCTCGCGCACGCTGCAGGCGGTGGAGCGGCCGCGCAAGGTGCTGCGCCAGATGCTGCGCATCGGCACCCGCGCGGTGGTGAGCTTCCCGAATTTCGGCCACTGGCCGGTGCGCTGGCAGTTGCTGCGCCGCGGGCGGATGCCGATGACGGCGACCTGGGACCGGATGTGGTACGAGACGCCGAACATCCATCCCTGCACGATCCAGGACTTCTTCGATCTGTGCGCCGCCGAGGGCTACGTGGTGGAACGATGGCTCGCCGCCGACGAGGCCGGGCGGCGCGCGCCCTGGCGGCGGTTTCCGCGGTTGGCGAATTTGTTCGGCGAGCAGGCGCTGTTCCTGCTGCGCCGCGCGCGCTGACCGACGCCGCCGGATCGGATCGTTGCATCGCATCCCGTCATGCGGGGACGGCAGACCGACCCCGCGCCCGCCTTGCCGCGGTCGCCGCGGGCTCCCATGTCTCCACCCCTGGAGAGAGGAGATCGATCGATGCCAACGCCCGACTCCACCGATATCGCCCGCCTGATGCTGCGCCGCCACGGCCTGCAGGCGCGGGCCGTCGCGTTTGAAAGAATGCAGGAAATGCGGATCGCCGGCGATATCGCCGGCCTCGACCGTTGGGCGCAGGTGCTGGCGGCGATCGCCAACCGGCGCTACACCGCAGCCCCATCCCCCGCCGCCGGGACCGCCGCCGACCGGGCCGATCGCCCGACCGCATAACCCCCCCGCCCCACGCCACCTCTCCCGCTTTGCGGGAGAGGTCGGCGCGCAAAGCGCGCCGGGTGAGGGTCGATGCCGCGCCAGGCCTCACGCGATCGCGCTGCCGCACTTCCCCCCACCCCTTCCCCCCGGCCTGCGGCCCCCGCTACACTCCCCGCATGTCCGAGACCCATCCCCGCGCGCATCACGACATGGGCGGCGTCCCCAAATACGCCTGCGAGCCCGTCGATATCGCGCCGCACACCCTCACCGACTTCGACAAGGAGGTCGACGCGCTGCGCCAGGTGCTCGGCCTCAAGGGCATCATGACCGTCGACGAACTCCGTCGCGGCATCGAAGCCATCCCCGAAGCCGAGTACCACCGCCTCAGCTACTACCGACGCTGGATCCGCTCGATCACCGACACCCTCCTGCGCAAGGGCCTGATCACCGAGGCCGAGCTGCGCGCCGCCCTGGACCAAAGCTGATGGACCTCGCCCCCGGCACCGCGGTTCGCGTCAAGGACGACTGGCCGGAAAGCCGCGGCCCCTGTCACATTCGCACGCCCCACTACGTGCGCGGCCGGCCCGGCCGGGTGGTGCGCCGCCTCGGCGCCTTCCCCAATCCCGAAGACCTCGCCTTCGCCCGCCCGGCGCCGAACCGCACCCTCTACCACGTGCTGTTCAACGAACCCGACCTGTGGCCCGACGGCCGCGCCGGCGACGATCTGCTGGTCGAACTCTACGAACACTGGCTGGACCCGGCATGAGCGCACTCCTGGAAACCGACGGCGAAGCCCTGCTCGCCGCGCTGCGCGGGCTGCTGGCGGCCAAAGGCCTCGCCACCCCCGCCGAGGTCGCCGATCGCCTCGCCGTCACCGAACAGGCCTCCCCCGCGCACGGCGCGCGCATCGTCGCCAAGGCCTGGACCGACCCCGACTTCCGCGCCCGGCTGCTGGCCGACGGCACCGCCACCGTCGAGGCGCTCGGGATCCCGATGCGCGGCGCCCCTCCGCTCGGCGTGCTGGAGAACACGCCGGACCTGCACCACCTGGTCGTCTGCACCCTGTGCAGCTGCTACCCGCGGGCGGTGCTGGGCTATCCCCCGTTCTGGTACAAATCCGCCGGCTACCGCGCCCGCGCCGTGCGCGACCCGCGCGGGCTGATCGGCGAATGGGGCACCGTGCTGCCCGAGGCCACGAAAATCCGGGTGGTCAATTCCACCGCCGACTACCGCTGGATGGTCCTCCCCCTGCGTCCCGCCGGCACCGACAGCTGGACCGAGGCGCAACTCGCTGCCCTCGTCCACGAAGGCGACATGGTCGGCGTCACCGTCCCGCGCGCGGACACCCCCAGCCGCTGAGGATCCGCCCATGCCCTCGCCCGAAGCCCGCCTGCACGCCCTCGGCCTCACCCTGCCGCCGCCGCCGCCGCCGCTCGGCACCTATGTCCCGTTCCGTCGCGCGGGAACCTTGCTGTTCCTCTCCGGCGTCGGCCCGCGCCTGCCGGACGGCGGCTTCATCGCCGGCCAGGTCGGCGCCGACCTCACCATCGCCCAGGCGGTCGACGCGGCGCGGCACTGCGCGCTCAACCTGCTCACCAACATCCGCCAGGCCGCCGGCACGCTCGACGCGGTCGAGACGGTGCTGAAAGTGTTCGGCATGGTGAACGCCGTCCCCGGCTTCGGCGAGCACCCGAAGGTGATCGACGGCTGCACCGACCTGTTCGTCGCCATCTTCGGCGACGCCGGCCGCCCCGCCCGCTCCGCCGTCGGCATGGGCGGCCTGCCCCGCAATATCCCGGTGGAAATCGAAGCCATCGTCCTGCTGCGCGACTGAGGCAGGGCGGTCCCGGCGGGGCCTTGCTAGGCCGCGCCGAGTGTCGACAGCTTCCCGAAATGATCGGCCAGCAGGTAATAGACGGTGACCCGGTTCCTGGTCCGGTCAGCCTTCATCCTGTCGCCGACCGCGCCGATCGCCTGATCGAGCTCGGCGTCCGGGCTGGTCAGCCCCAGCTTCTTCTTCAGGAAATGGTCGCGCACCCGGGCCACCTCTTCCTTGTCAGTGAAGGCCACCAGCGACGAATCCCGGTTCCGCAGGGCGATGCCGCAGTACCGCACGATGCCGGCCACCGCCTTCGGGTCAGCGTCCGGGACGTATTTCCGCACGTCCAAAATCCAATCCTCGCTCATGGTTCTCTCCGCCCAGCGCCTATCGATTCTCCGATCGCTTTCATGGCGTACGGTACCGTCAGGGTCGGCATTGATCTGCATCAACTGCCGACGCGATCGCGCGCCGCGTGGATCGGCTGGCCGGACTGGTCACGCGCTTGTGTCGCCCGATGATCCCGGCGCGGTCATGCCCGAGGGCGCGACTGAAAGGAAGGCCAGGGGGCCCTGCCCCCTGGACCCCCGCCAAGGGCACAGCCCTTGGAACCCGTTCGTTGGTTCCGTGCCGGTGGGGGGGTGGCGTGCGAGCCGGGGCGGGGCCGGTGGGCGGGTGACAGGACGCGCATCCGCGCGCCCTGTCACCCGCCCACCGGCCCCGCCCCGGCTCGCACGCCACCCCCCCACCGGCACGGAACCCCCCGAGGGGTCCAGGGGACCTGTCCCCTGGCGGGGGGTCCAGGGGGGCAGCGCCCCCCTGGCCTTGCTTTCCAGCGCCCCGACCCGCCTCAGTCCCGCACCAGACGCGCCGCAAAGAACCCATCCAGTCCGCCGAATTCCGGCCAGAGGGCAGGTGTGGTGTGCAGGAACCCCTCCGGGCTGCGCGCTTCGGGCAGGGCCGCCAGTTCGTCGGCGGTGAACGGTTCGTGGCGCACGCCGCCCCGGGCCAGCGCCTGGGCGATCCGCGGTGCGCCTTCCTCGGGCTGTAGCGAGCACACGGCATAGACCAGCCGCCCGCCCGGGCGCAGCAGGGCCAGAGCGGCGGCGAGCAGCCGGTCCTGCGCCTCGGTCAGCGTCGCGATATCGCGCGGGCGTTTCAGATGCGGCACGTCCGGATGCCGCCGGATCGTTCCGGTGGCGCTGCAGGGTGCGTCCAGCAGCACGGCGTCGAAGGGCTCGCCCGGCGCCCAGGTCGCGGCGTCGGCGGCCACGGTCGTGGCGGAAAGCCGGGTGCGCGCCAGGGTTTCGCGCAGCCGCGCGAGCCGCCCCGGGTCGCGTTCCACCGCCACCACCTCCGCCCCGGCGGCGGCGAGCTGGGCGGTCTTGCCGCCGGGCGCGGCGCAGAGGTCGGCGACCCGCTCCCCCGGCCGGACGCCGAGCAGCATGGCGGGCAGCGCGGCGGCCGCGTCCTGCACCCAGGCGTCGCCGGCGGCAAACGCGGCAATGTCGGCCACCCGCGTGCCGGGCGGGAACCGGACGGAGCCGGTGGGCAGCAAGGTTCCCCCCGTCGGCGCCGGCGTGCCGGGGCGCAGCGAAAGATCGAGCGGGGCCGGCACCAGATGCGCCGTGGCGATCGCCCGCGCCTGATCCCCCCAGGCGGTCCAGAGCCAGGCGGGCGTATCCAGCCGCGGCCCGTCCAGCCCCTCCAGCGCCGCCGCGCCGGCCGCCGCGACCCGCCGCAGCACCGCGTTCACCAGCCCGGCGAAGGGGGCAAGACCGCGCGCCCGCGTCAGCGCGACCGCGGTGGTCACCGCCGCGTGGCCGGGCGTGTCCAGCAGCAGCAGGCCCGCGGCGCCGAGCCGCAGGACGTGCCGCACCGGCACCGGCGGCGCCTTGCGGAGCCAGGGCTCCAGCACCGCGTCCAGGGTGCCGGTCCGGCGCAGCACGGAAGCTGCCAGCCGGTGCGCCGCGGCACGGTCGCGCGGCTCCAGCGGGGGCAGGGCGTCCAGCGCCTCCTCCAGCGGGCGGCGGCGGTCCAGCACCGCGGTCAACAGGTCGAAGGCGGCATCGCGTGTGGGGTCAGGCATCCGCGGGTTCATGCCCCGGGCGGCGCCGGAAGCCAACCTCCCGCGAACGCCCGACACAAGGCGCAGCCGCGGGGTGTCACCCCGCCGGCAGCCGCACCACGAAGCGCGCGCCGATCACCGCGCCCGACCGGTCGCGCCGGTTCTCCGCGCTGATCCGCCCGTGCAGCGCGTCCACGATCTGCCGGCTGATCGCCAGCCCGAGGCCGGAGTGCTGGCCGAAGCGTTCCTCGCGCGGGCGTTCGGAATAGAACCGGTCGAAAATCTGCTCGAGATTGCCGTCCGGAATGCCCGGCCCTTCGTCGTCCACCACGAGCTCCGCCATCCGTCCCGTCACCGAGCCGCGCACCGTGATCGTCCCGCCCCGGGGGCTGAAGGATTCGGCGTTGCCGATCAGGTTGCGGAAGACCTGCACCAGCCGGTCCTCCACCCCGCGCACCACCAGCCCCGCGGGCGGCAGCTCCAGTTCCAGCCGCGGATCGCTGTCCGCGCGGGTGGCGTCGTGCATGTCCTTCAGGGTGCGCAGCATCGCCGCGAGGTCGACCCGTTCGGTCACCGCCCGCGACAGTTCCGCATCCACCCGCGAGGCGTCGGAGACGTCGCTGATCAGCCGGTCGAGCCGGGTCACGTCGTCGGCCATGATGGCGAGCAACTGCTGGCGCCGCCCCGGGTCCTCGATCCGCCGCAGCGTCTCGATCGCGCTGCGGATGGACGTGAGCGGGTTCTTGAGCTCGTGCGCGACGTCGGCGGCGAAGCGCTCGATCGCATCCATCCGGTGCCACAGCGCCACCGCCGAATCGGCCAGCGCCACGGCCAGGGTGCCGATCTCGTCGTTGCGCGACAGCAGCGACCGCGGCACGCTGCCGGTCCGTCCCTCACCCTCGCGAATCTCCGCCGCCGCGCCGGCCAGCCGCAGGATCGGCCGGGTGATGGTCAGCGACATGTACCACGACAGCAGCACGGTCAGCAGCAGCGCCAGGCCGAACAGCCCCAGGATCGACATGCGGATCGCATACAGCGTGGAGTCGACCTCGCGCGCCTCGCGGGTCAGCAGGATGATCCCGACCGTCTGCTTGTCGCGCTGCACCGGCTCGGCAACGGTCACCAGCAGGCGGTTGGTCGTCGGTGCGGCGGATATAGGGCGGCATCTCGCGGGAGCGGTCGGCGGAGGCGAGCTTGAGCTCCCCTTTCACGTTCGGCTGCCAGTCGGGTCCGGCGCCGCCCGGTTGCAGATCCATCGTCCCCGGCGTGGGACGCGGCAGCAGCGCCTGGATCCAGTCGTACAGCCAGTCGATCGCCGCCCGCACGGGGCCCTGGGGCGTGCCCGGCCGCAGGCTTTCCCGCGGGGTGCCACCGCCGGCAACACCCAGCGCGGAATCGGCGATCACCGTGCCGTCCGGGGCATAGAGCTTGGCCTGCGCGTCGGGCGTGGGCTCGGTCAGGCTCCACAGCAGCGGGCGGGCCAGGCCCGGCAGCAGCATGACCTGCTTGCCCTCCACCCGCACCGCGCTTTGCGCCAGCGCCCCGGCGTACACCCGCGCCTGCTCGCGCAGCGCCACCACTTCGGCTTCCAGCAGCCCGTTCTGGTACTGGTCGAGATACAAAAGCGCCGCCAGCAGCAGCGCCAGCGGCAGCGCGTTGACCAGCAGCACCCGGCGCATGAGCGGCGAGACCCAGCGCGGCCGGTGCGCCGCGCGGCGCGTCTGCGGCTTCGACAGGGTGGCCGCGGCGCCGGCTTTGTCCGGCCGCGATTTCGGCCCGATGCGCATGTCAGGCCGTACCCATCCGCCTAGGTTTCCTTGTAGCGGTAGCCGATGCCGTACAGGGTCTCGATCCGGTCGAAGCTGTCGTCGCCGGCGCGGAACTTCTTGCGGATGCGCTTGATGTGGCTGTCGATCGTGCGGTCGTCCACGTAGATGTTCTCGCCATAGGCGGCGTCGATCAGCTGGTCGCGGCTTTTCACCATCCCCGGCCGCGCCGCCAGCGCCTTCACCAGCAGGAACTCGGTGACGGTCAGCTGGATGTCCTCGCCTTTCCACAGGCACTGGTGCTTGGTCTCATCCAGCGACAGCTCGCCGCGCACCATGATCCCGCCCGGCGTGGCGCCCGAACCTTCGGCGCGGGAGACCTCGTTCCGCCGCAGCAAAGCGCGGATGCGTTCCAGCAGCAGCCGCTGGCTGAACGGCTTCTTGATGTAGTCGTCGGCGCCGAGCCTGAGGCCCATGAGCTCGTCCACCTCCTCGTCCTTGGAGGTGAGGAAGATCACCGGCATGGCGCTGCGCGCGCGCAGGCGTTGCAGCAGCTCCATCCCGTCCATGCGCGGCATCTTGATATCCAGCACGGCGAGATCGGCCGGCCGGGCCGACAGGCCCTGCAGGGCGCTTTCCCCGTCGGTATAGGTGCGGACCTGGAAGCCTTCCTGCTCCAGGGTCATGGCGACGGAGGTGAGGATATTGCGATCGTCGTCCACCAGGGCGATGGTCTGCTTCATCGGATGGGTTTCCGCTTGGAGTGCCGTCGGCTCAAATGGGGCGGCGCGGCGCCGGCGATCAGGGGGTGGCACTATGGCGGCAGAGCAGGCGGCGGAAAACCCCGGGGCCTCTCCGCAGCAGGCGGCGCGGCTGCTGCTGCGCGCGGCGCGGACGGCCACGCTGGCCAGCGCGACCGACGGGCAGCCCTTCGCCTCCCTGGTCACGCCCGCGACCGCGCCCGATCTGTCCGTGCTGCTGCTCCTGTCGGATCTATCGGCGCACACGCGGCATCTGCGCGCCGAGCCGCGCTGCGCGCTGCTGGTGGTGGGGGCGGCGGCGGACGCCAATCCGCAGACCGCGCCGCGGGTGACGGTCACGGGGCTGGCCGGGATCGTGGACGACCCGGCGCTGCGCGCGCGCTACCTGGCGCTGCATCCCTATGCGGCGATGTATGCGGGGTTCGGCGATTTCAACTTGTGGCGAATCGCGGTGCAGGGCGGGCTGTTCGTCGGCGGCTTCGCCCGCGCGGCCAGGCTGCGGGCGGCCGATCTGCGCCCCGATCCGGCGGCGGTGGCCGCGGTCGAGGCCGCGGCGGGCTCGATCATGGAGCACTGCAACCGGGACCATCCGGACGCGCTCGCGCGGATCGCCGGCGGCCCCGGGGAATGGCGGATGGTGGCGGTCGATGTGGACGGGTGCGATCTGGCGTTCGGGGGAGCGGGTGATCCGCGTGCCCTGGCCGGCGCCGGTCTCCGACCCCGAGGGCGTGCGCGCCGCGCTGGTGCGGCTGGCGCGCGGAGCGTAGGAGCGGCCCGGCCCAAGGGGCGCGGTGGCCTCGCGCCATCCCCGCGCGGTTTCCGAGCCGCTCGCCCGGCAAACCGGGCTGGTGTCCCGCCCCTGAATGCGTTCGCATTTCAGGGACCAGCAGGCCACTGAAAACAAAGAACGCGTGTCCCGGAAACTCGGAACCGAATTTCCGAAACGGGGCGCTAGGCGCGCGGGCGGGAGAAGCGTGCCCGAATGGATCCGGCTGTCCCGCGGCGGCGGGCGGCACCCAGGCCCAGCAGCCCGACGCCCAGCACGACGATGGACGCCGGTTCCGGCACGGACACGCCCTGCGACGATGTGACCCGGCTGTCGAACGCGATCCCGCCCAGAGTGGCAGGCCCGTTTGCTCCCCCCCAGTTCGTGAGGGTGAACGTCTCATTGGCAACGGCGCCCGTGATGTCGAAGAAGACCCAATCCGGAATCAGGTCGTTGTAGCTTGCGCCGGTCAGGGACACGATGCGACTGCCGGTCGTGCCCGTGCCCGTCAGTTGAGTTGCCGTGGAGTTGACCCCGGTCTTGTCCACATTGTCCACCATCAGGCCCACCTGGATCACCGCCGGGACGGTTCCCTTGGTAGTGAACGTCAGCATGGTGGCAGAAACGTTGGCTCCAGGACGCGGGTTCAATGCGCCGGTTTCGATTTTCGACGGGCTCCCGCCGGGCGTTGTCGTTGGATTGTCAACGGAATAGTAGCTCCCGTTGCCTACCGCCGCGGCATTATAGCTGGTCGTTTTCACCGACATGGTCAGATACCCGGGGACGACCGCCGCCAGATTGGTGCCGAACAGCTGATATCCGTCGTTCCCCAGCACGTTGCTGCCGTTCAGGCCGAACTTACCTTTGCTGACGGTGTCCGTCCGCCACCCCGCCCCCAGGTCCAGGAGGCTTCCCGCGTAGGTGATCGTGGTCGCCCGCCCGCTCGCCGCCAGGGTCGGAAGTGCGACCACCACGAGCGCCGCGATCCGAAGCGCACGCCGTGCCCGGAAGCGAGCCGTTGCAGGAGGGTGGGTCATTGGTTGCGAGCCCCTTTTTCAGCAGCTCATCTTTTGAGCGAGTCTCGTCGCCCAAAGAATGAGACGCTTTCTTGCAAAGCCTATACAACTGTTTGATCACGCGTTCAAGGTTTTCGTAACGCCACAGATCACGCGACCCGGCCGGCGGACAGAAGGATCCGCCCGGCGGCGGAGGTGGGGTGTCGGGGCGACAGAACCGGGCGGGGCAGACCTTCGCGCGCAGCGCCGGTCGGGGACCGTGCCGACCATCGGGCTGCGAGCATCCCGGGGGACTCCGTCCCGTAGCGGGAGGGTAAAGGGGCGCCGCTACCCGCCGCGCGCCAGCCGTCGAATGTTCGCCCGGTCAGCATGAGAGGGCGCGGACGCCCCGGCGCGTCATGGCCGGCCGTGGCGCGCCGGGCGGCCGTGACGGAACGGCCGAGGCGCCGGGACAATGGAACGCCAGCCCGAGACCGGTTCGGGCCATCGCGGGCGCCGCCCGCACAAATCTGTTGCCTCGGCCGGGGCGAATGTTCTATATATGTTCGCACACCCATGACCCTCCTCCCCCTCCTCGACCGTGTTACCAGCCTCGTCGCCTGGCTGGCCGACCGCATCGCCGGAGCGGGCGATCACGCGGGCCTGGACCGCACGCGCGCCGGCGCCCTGCTCGCGCGGCTGCACGATCTCGTCGCCCGGTTCCGCGCCGTTGCCGGCACGCCGGTTCCGCCGCCGAAGCGGGCCCCGAAGCCGGTCGAGCCGCGATTCGTTCCCACCGACAGCTATTACGACCCGTTGGCGGACCCGCCGCCGGAACGCACGGGGCTGCCGCGCTCCTGGCGCTGGCTGCTGCGGCTGGTGCCGCAGGCCGCCGCCGGGCGGGCGCAGCTGGAGGCGCTGCTGCGCGACCCGGCGATGGCGGAGCTGCTGGCGGCCGATCCCAGGCTGGGGCCGATCCTGCGCCCGCTCGGCTGGATGCTCGGGGTGGATCGCGCGCTGCTGCCCGCCTCGCGGCGGCGGCGGCGGCCGGTGATCCTGGTGCCCGGCGGGCCCCTGACGGCCGCGGCGGCGGCGGCCGACTACGCCGTGGCGCGGGCGAGGGGTGTTTCGCACGGGGATCTTGTCGCGCTCGGGTGCGTGCCCCCCGCGGGGGGGCGGGACCGTCGGCCGGTCTGGCTCGGGTGCCCGGGGCTGGGTTCGGCGAAGAGTCCGGCCTGAGTGGGGGCGGTGGACGCGCGTCCTAATTGTTGCGGTATCGTATCTAATAGCCACCCCCCGGGCCTGGGCCGGCAGCCGGGGTGCGACAGGGGCGCCCGCGTCCGGCCTTGCGGCGATAAGGGCGGTCGCCCGATCGCTCTGCTCCCGATGGCGGCGCCGCCGGCCGCCACCAACGTACCGGGAACCAGCGGCGGTCAGTTGTTCGGCATCGGCCGGGTCCTGGTGCCAACCTGCCTGTCCGTGCGCGTCCCGAACGGCGCGAGCCATCCCGGCAACGGCACCTACCTCCCGGTCGACGATCCCAACACGACGCCCGGCGCGAGTCCGACGACAATCATGTCGGCCACATCGAACCCGTTCCTGGGGTTCAACAAACCCGCCGTCACCGTCTCGCTCACCACCTCGGGATCCGTGCCGGGCGCCGGGCTGCCGGGCCTGGGCGTCGCCCGCCGCCGCGGGACAGCCGGGGCGCGGTCACGGAGCTGATCGCGCCGGACCGGCCGGAGCGTCCGCACGGGGTTCCGGGCGGCGGGACGCGCGTGTCGCCCCCTACCCCTCGCCGGCGGCGAACCGCACCGCTTCCTCCGCCGCCCGGAACAGCGCGCGCGCCTTCTGCCGGCACTCCTCCTGCTCGGCGGCGGGATCGGAATCGGCCACGATCCCGGCGCCGGCCTGCACGTACATCACCCCGTCCTTCACCAGCGCGGTGCGCAGCCCGATGCAGGTGTCCATCGTCCCGTTGGCGGCGAAATAGCCGATGCAGCCGGCGTAGATGCCACGCCGCACGCCCTCCAGCTCCTCGATGATCTCCATCGCGCGCACCTTCGGCGCGCCCGACAGGGTGCCGGCCGGAAACCCCGCCACCAGCGCGTCCAGCGCGTCCTTCCCCGCCTCCAGCTTGCCTTCGACGTTGGAGCTGATGTGCATCACGTGGCTGAACCGCTCGACGACGAAGCTTTCGGTCACCTTCACCGAGCCGAGCTCGGCCACCCGCCCGACATCGTTGCGTCCGAGATCCAGCAGCATCAGATGCTCGGCGCGTTCCTTCGGGTCGGCCAGCAGCTCGGCCTCCAGCGCCTGGTCCTCCTCATGGGTCGCGCCGCGCCGGCGCGTGCCGGCGAGCGGGCGCAGGGTCACCATGCCGTCGCGCAGCCGGACCAGGATCTCCGGGCTCGATCCCACCACCGCGAAGCCGCCGAACTCCAGGTAGAACAGGAACGGCGCCGGGTTGATCCGCCGCAGCGCGCGATAGAGCGCGAACGGCGGCAGCGCGAACGGGGCGGAAAACCGCTGGCTCAGCACGATCTGGAACGCATCGCCGGCGGCGATGTACTCCTTCGCCCGCTCGGCTGCGGCCATGTACGCCTCCGGCGTCATGGTGGAAGCCGGCGCCGGCGGGGCCGGCAGCGCCACGGGGGGCGCGGGACGCGGCAACGGCCGCTCCAGCGCCGCGCGCGCCTCGGCCAGCCGCGCCTGCGCCGCGTCCCAGGCCGCCTGGGCGGAAACGCCGGCGCGCGGATAGACCGGGGCGGCCAGGGTGAGCTCGTCGTTCACGTTGTCGAAGATCGCGAACAGGGTGGGGCGCAGCAGCAGCGCGTCCGGCACCCCGATCGGGTCGGGGTTCTTCGCCGGCAGCCGCTCCATCAGCCGCACCATGTCGTAGCCCAGATACCCCACCAGCCCGCCGGACATCGGCGGCAGGCCGGGCGGCAGGTCGATGCGGGCTTCGGCGATCAGCGCGCGCAGGCTTTCCAGCGCGGGGAGAGCGTCGGCCACGAAGGCATGCGGCGCGGCGGCGGCGTCGCGGTTGACCTCCGCCCGCCCGTCGCGGCAGCGCCACACGAGGTCGGGGTCCATGCCGATCACGGAATAACGCCCGCGGGCCGCGCCGCCTTCCACGCTCTCCAGCAGGAACGCGTTCGGCTTGCCCTGCGCCAGCTTCAGGAACGCCGCCACCGGGGTTTCCAGATCGGCGACGCCCCGCCAGCTCACCACCGCGCCGCGTCCGGTGTCGTAGACCGCGCGGAACCCGGCAAAGCCGGCGGGAAGCGGGGCGTTCATGAGGGCACCTCTATTGGCCGCTGTTGATGAAACTGTTGAGCTGCGCATGATCGATGCGCGGATGCGCGCGTTCCCGCAGCGCCTCGGCGAACCGCGTCGTCACGTCCTGCTGCAACGAGCGGGTAAGCTCCGCGCGCAGCTCGGCATAGGGCTGCGGCGCCTGCTTCGGGTCCGGCTGCACGATCTTGTTCGGCACCGCCAGCAGGAAGGCGGTCGCCGTCTGCACCATGGTCGGCTGCTTCGGCTTCAGGGTGAACAGCACCCGCCGCAGGGTGGCCGGCATCTCCGCCGCCTGCCCCTCGCGGGACACCAGCGCCGTCGGGTGAACGCCCAGCCCGGCCCCGGCGGCGGCGGTCTGGAAACTCTCGCCCCCCTGCACCGCGACCAGCACCTTGGTGGCGATGCGCTCGGCCTCCTTCTGCCGCGCCGCCGCGGTCCATTGCGCCGCCACCGTCGCCTTCACCGCGGCGAAGGGCTTCTCCCCCGGCGGCGTCACCTGCTCCACCGTCAGCGCGTAGTAGGCCGAGCCGCCGCCGGCGGCGGCCGGCACTTCGGTGAGCTGTGACGGCGGCTGGCCCGGCGCGTCGGCGAAGGCGGCCTTGATGATCGCCGCGCGCAGCGCGGGCGGGCCCGGGATCGGCGCCGGCTTGCCCTCCGGCGTCTCGCCCTTGGCGTCCAGTGTGCCTTCGACGCCGACCACCCCGCTGTCCGAAGGCAGCTTGTCCAGCCCGGCGCCGGTGCCGAGCACGTCGTCGATCTTGTTGGCGACGTCATAGACCCGGTCGGCGGCGCGGTCGGCCTGGACCTTGGCGGTGATCTCGTCCTTCACCGCGGCGAAGTCCCGCGATGCACCGGGCGTGATCTTCGTCACTTTCAGGAGGTCGGTGCCGAGCCCGGTCTCGACCGGCCCCGTCACCGCGCCCTGGTCGGCGGCGAACGCCGCCTTGGCCAGCGCAGGCTCGGGCACCGCGGCCTCGGTCGTGTCCGCCAGCTCCACCGCGGTGCCGCCGGCGGCCTTGGCGGCCGCCTGCACCGCCGTCCAGTCGGCCCCGCCGCGCCACTGACGTGCCAGCGCGGCGGCCTTCGCCGGATCGTGCAGCACCAGCACCTGCAGGCTGCGCCGCTCGGGCGTGACGAAGCTCGCCTTGTGGGACTCGTAATAGCTGTGCAGCTCGTCCGGCGTGACCGAAATCGTCTTGGCCAGGCTGGCCGCGGTCAGCACCACCGCCTTGATCTTCCGATAGGCGGGGATCCGGTAGAGCCAGGGGTGGTTGGCGTAGTACCGGCGCAAGGTCGCCTCATCCGGCGCCGCCGGGGCCGGGGCGGCGGCGAAGGGCACCGGCGCCACCAGGGCGGAGCGTTGTTCGGCGCTGAACGCGAACAGCTTGCGCACCAGCATCGCGGGCGGCGCCACCCCGGCGGTGACGGCGCTGATCATCTGCTGCTGCGCGATCTGGCCGCTGATCATGCCGAGGAACCGGTCCTCCGACAGGCCGTTGTTGGCCAGCACGGCGTTCAGCTTCCGGCGGTCGAAGGCCCCGTTCGCCCCCTGGAACGCCGGCATGGCGAACACCGTCTGGCGCACCGCGGAGGTCGGCACCGCGAGGCGCAGGCGGCGGATCTCCTCGCTGATCGCGGCCTGGCCGATCACCTGATCGAGCGAGGCCTGCGCCACCTGTCGGCGCAGCGCGGCGGTGACGTTTTCGCCCTGCGGCAGGCGCTGTTCGGCCAGCGCGAGGTTGCGCTCGAACACTTCGTTGAACTGCGCCGGCGCGATCGTCCGCCCGCCGACCTTGGCGATCCAGGTGGTGGTGCCGATCTGGCGCACGACGTCGCCCACCCCCCAGAAGATGAAGGAGATCACCATCAGCCCGAACAGCAGGCGGACGGGCCAGGTTTCCAGGGCACGACGGAAAGCGGCGAGCATGGGCAGGTCCGGCCAGAAGGGACGAGGGAAGGCGCGGCTTCCTATAGGGGCCGCGCGCGGGCTTTGCCAGCCGCCGAGCCCCGCCCTGTTCTCCCCCTCCCCTTGCGGGAGGGGGTTGGGGGCAGGGGTGCCAGCGGCAGGATGTCGAATGCCGCTGGCACCGCTCCACCCCGCCGCAAGCGGAGCGGGAAACAGGACCGCGCCTCCCTCAGCCCCGCTGGTGCAGCACGCAGACCAGGGTGAACAACCGCCGGGCGGTGGCGAAGTCGATCTCGATCTTGCCCGCCAGGCGGGTCCGCAGCAGCCGCGCCCCTTCGTCGTGCAGCCCGCGCCGGCCCATGTCGATGGCCTGGATCCGCGCCTCGCGCCCTTCCTCCGCCGCTTTCGCGTAGCTTTCGACCAGCAGCCGGTAGTCCTTCATCAGCGCGCGGAACGGCCCGAGCGCGAGGCCGACGCCGGTCAGTGGCGTCTCGTCCAAGGCGCGGATGTCGAACACCAGCCGCCCGTCCTGCACCGACAGATGCAGCACGAACGGCCCGGCCGGCGCCGGCAGGTGCGATCCGGGCGGGGGCAGCGGGGCGAAATGGCTGTCCGCGGTGAGGTCGGCCACCGCCTGCGCGCGCTCTGCTTCCAGCAACGGCGACAGGCGGGTGAGCGCCTCACCGTCCAGCATCACCCGGGTCAGCCGGGCCTCCCTGGCGGCCGGGACGGTCATCCGGGCGCGGGGTTGCGCTTCAGCATCCCCATGGTCAGCATCACGCCGACGGTGGCGCCCTTGATCGGACGCAGCAGCCCGAGTGCCAGCACGAGCGTGAGCGGCACGAAGATCGCCCACATGACCCAGGTGGGCGGGTCGCTCGTGCGCTGCGTGATCAGCATCAGCGGCACGACGATATGGCCGACCACCAGGATGGTGAAATAGGGCGGCGCGTCGTCGGCGCGGGCCAGGCCCAGCGGCGCGCCGCAGCGGCGGCAGGCGGGGGCGACTTTCAGGAACCCGTTGAACAGGTGCCGCTCGCCGCAGGCCGGGCAGCGTCCCAGCAGCCCGCGGCCGATCGCGGTGGCAAGCGGCGGGACCGGCCAGGGCGGCGCCGGGGACGTGGCATGGAGCGGCCAGTGCGACGGGGTCATCGGAGATCCTTCGGACGGTCGGCGCGGCGCCAGGTGCGGGCATAGCCCAAACCCCGGACGCTCGCCATATCGCGATGCACTGCACAACGCGCAGCGGCCGCCGGCGCGGGTCAGCCCCGCATGCCGCCCATGGGCCCCGCCGCGGCGCGGCGCCAGCCCGGGCCGCGCCGCCAGGGCAGGCCGCCTGCCGCCTCGTGCTGCCGCGCCGCCCGGCCCAGCGCGGCGCGGATGAACCCCAGCGCGTAGGCCAGCCGCCAGCGGCACCCCAGCAGCCGCGTGCTGGACCGCGGCAGCAGCCCCGCCGGCGCGCACAGCGCCGCCACCGCCAGCCGCCGCGGCAGCTCCCGCCACACCGCGCCGGGGCGGCCGAGCAGCCGGCGGGTCAGCACCGTGGACACCCCCTGCCAGTGCAGCCGGGCCAGCAGCCAGGCCGGGGTCAGCCGCGCCGCCGGGATGCGGTGGTGCACCACCAGCCGGGAATCGTAGCGCGCGGCCCGGCCGGCGGCCTGCAGCCGCCAGGCCAGATGCACCTCCTCGTCCGACAGCAGGGTGGCGCCGCGGCGGCCGATCGCCGGGCAGAACCCGCCGGCCGCGCGCAGGGTGGGGACATGCACCACCAGGTTGGCGCCGCAGGGTTCCAGCCCCGCCGGCAGGCCGGGGCCGCGGTAGGCGCCCTGACCCTCGGCCTCCACGATCGACAGCACGCCGCGCAGGCGGGCGGGCCACCAGCCGGGCAGCGGCGCGTCCCACACCGGCAGCACCCGCCCGCCCAGCAGCGCCGGCGGCGCCGGGCCCGCCAGCACGGCCAGCGCCTGCGCCGCCCAGTCCGGCGCCGGCACCGCATCGTCGTCCAGATAGGCGATCCAGGGCGCGCGTGCCGCGGCGGCACCGGCGTTGCGCGCCAGGCTGAGGCCCGGCCGGTCGAGCCGCAGCAGGCGCGCCGCGCCGACGCCGGCCGCCACATCCGCCAGCGCCGCCGCCGCCGCGGGGGCGGAGGCGCTGTCGATCACCAGGATATCCAGCGCCGCCGGCAGCACGGTCTGCGCGCGCAGACCTTCCAGGCAGCGGCGCACGTCGTCCGGCCGGTTATGGGTGCAGATGCAGACGCTGAGCCGCGGGTCGGCCATGGCCGACGGAGGTAAGGCCCGCGGATTGCCGAAACATGAACGCCGCGGCGCCGGGCCCGCTCAGGGCCCCGGGCGGCCGATCCCGTGATAGGCAAACCCCGCTTCGCGCATCGCCGCCGGGTCGTACACGTTGCGCAGGTCCACCAGCACCCGCCCGCGCATGGCCCCGGCCAGGCGCTCCGGGGCCAGCGCGCGGAACTCGTTCCATTCCGTGACCAGCACCAGCGCGTCGGCGCCGGCCGCGGCGTCGGGCGCGTCGCGGCAGAACGTGACGCCCTCGGGCAGCAGCGGGCGGGCCTGGTCCATTCCCTCCGGGTCGAACGCGCGGACCTGCGCGCCCGCTTCGGCCAGCCGCCAGATCAGCGGCACCGCCGGGGCTTCGCGCATGTCGTCGGTTTCCGGCTTGAAGGTCAGGCCGAGCACGGCAACGGTCTTGCCGCGCACCGATCCGCCGCAGGCGGCCAGCACCCGCCCGGCCATGGTCGCCTTGCGCGCGTCGTTCACCGCCACGGTGGTTTCCACCAGCCGGGCCGGGGCGCCGTATTCCTGCGCGATGCGCATCAGCGCGAGCGTGTCCTTGGGAAAGCACGATCCGCCGAAGCCCGGCCCCGGGTGCAGGAACTTGCGCCCGATGCGGCCGTCGAGGCCGATGCCGCGGGCCACGTCGTGCACGTCGGCGCCGGTCTTCTCGCACAGATCGGCCATTTCGTTGATGAAGGTGACCTTCATCGCCAGGAAGGCGTTGGCGGCGTATTTGGTCAGTTCGGCGGTCTCGATCGCGGTGAACACGATCGGCGCCTCGATCAGGTAAAGCGGGCGATAGAGCCGGCGCATCACCTCCCGCGCACGCTCGGACTCGGCGCCGATCACCACCCGGTCGGGGCGCATGAAATCGCCGATCGCGTTGCCCTCGCGCAGGAATTCGGGGTTGGAGGCGACGTCGAAATCGAGGTCGGGGCGGGCGGCGCGGACGATCTCGGAAATCCGCCGTCCGGTGCCGACGGGGACGGTGGATTTGGTCACGATCACCGCGTAGCCGGTCAGCGCGCGGGCCACCTGCTCGGCCGCGGCATAGACATAGGACAGGTCGGCGTGCCCGTCGCCGCGGCGGGTGGGGGTGCCGACGGCGATGAACACCGCCTCCGCCCCCTCCAGCGCGGCGGCGAGATCATCGCCGAACCGCAACCGCCCGGCGGCGGCGTTCTCGGCCACCAGCCGCTCCAGCCCCGGTTCGTAGATCGGCATCCGCCCGTCGCGCAGCGCGGCGAGGCGCGTGGGATCGGTTTCCACCACCGCGACCTCGGTGCCGAATTCCGCGAAACAGGCGCCGGAGACGAGGCCGACATACCCCCCGCCGATCATGGCTATGCGCACACCGATGCTCCTTTCCGATCGACGCGCGGGGCTTATACCAGCCGCGGCCCGGATCGGACCATCGGCAGGAAGGCCGAAAGTGCCGCCCTCCGGACCCAGGCCAACGGCTTAGCCCGTAAAGCCCGCGCGTCGGTTCCGGCAGCGCGAGGGGTCCAGGGGACTAGTCCCCTGGCAGGGGGTCCAGGGGGGCAGCGCCCCTCCTGGCCTTGCTTCCTGTCAGTCGTCCTTGCCCGCCACGGTCCCGATCGTCGTTCCCCCGTCGATCACCATGGTCTGCCCGGTCATGAAACTGCCCGCCTGGGACGCCAGGAACACCGCCGCCCCGGCGATCTCGTCCGGCTCGCCGATGCGCTGCAGCGGCGTGTCCTTGGTGCGCTTGCGGTACAGCACCGGATCCTCCCACAGCGCGCGGGCGAAATCGGTCCGCACCAGCCCCGGCGCGATGGCGTTGGCGCGGATGTTCTGCGGTCCCCATTCCACGCAGATGTTGCGCGCCAGCTGCATGTCGGCCGCCTTGGAGATGGCGTACAGCCCCAGCTGCGCCGAGCCGCGCAGCCCGCCGATCGAGGAGATGATGATCACCGATCCCCCGCCGCGCGTCGCCATCTGCGGCAGCACCATGTTGCACAGCCAGAAGTTGCTGCGCACGTTGGCGCCCATGATGCGTTCGTAGACCTCGTCGGAGGCGCCGGCGGCCGGGCCCAGATACGGGTTCACCGCCGCGTTGCAGACCAGGATGTCGATGCCGCCCCAGTGCGCGGTGGTGCGGTCCACCAGCTCCTGCAACGCCTCCTTGCGCGCGATATGGCAGGGCACCACGATCGCCTCGCCGCCGCGCTCGCGGATGCCCGCCGCGACCGTTTCGCAGGCGTCCGGCTTGCGGGAGGAGACCACGACTTTCGCGCCGTGCTCGGCCAGGCGCTCGGCGATGGCGCGGCCGATCCCCTTGCTCGATCCGGTGACGACGGCGACCTTTCCGGACAGGTCGAACAGGGACGACATCGGTTTCTCCCCAGCTTGCGCGGCGTTGCTACCGGTCAGTATGCTCGGGGCCGGGGAAACGTCAATCGGATCACATCCATGGCCGCGCCGCGCACCGGGTTCTACCGTCACGACGAGCTGTACCGCCTGCTGCATCCGGCCAGCATCGCCGTGGTCGGCGCCTCCACCCGCGCCGGCTCCTTCGGGGAGCGGGTGCTGGTGAACCTGGCCGATTTCGCCGGCCCGGTGCACGCCGTGAACCCGCGCTACCAGCGCATCGGCGATCGGGTCTGCCACCCCTCCATCGCCGCCATCGGCGCGAAGGTCGACTGCGTCGTGATCGCCGCCGCGCGCGAAGCGGTGGAGCCGATCGTGCGCGAGGCCGCCGCCGCCGGCGTGGGCGGCGTGATCGTGTTCGCCTCCGGCTACGCCGAGACCGGCAAGGACGACCGCATCGCCGAGCAGGAACGCCTGACCGCGATCGCGCGCGAGACCGGGCTGCGCATCGTCGGGCCCAACACCATCGGCCTCGTGAACGCGGGGCTGGAAGCGCGCGCCACCTTCATGACCATCACCCCGATCCCGCCCGCGGGGCGGCGCGCGATCGGCGTGATCAGCCAGTCGGGCGCGCTCGGGATGTCGCTCGCCCAGGGCGTGGCGCGCGGCGCGTCGGTCAGCCACGTGCTGACCTCGGGCAATTCCTGCGACGTCGATATGGCCGACTACATCGCCTATCTGGCCGAGGACCCCGGCTGCGCCGCGATCGCCTGCGTGTTCGAGGGCACCTCGGCGCCGGGCCGCGTGCTGGCCGCGGCGGAATTCGCCGCCGAACGCGGCAAGCCGCTGGTCGTCTACAAGATGGCGACGGGCTCGGAGGGCGCGGCGGCGGCGATGTCGCACACCGGCGCGCTGGCCGGCTCGCACGAGGCCTATCGCGCCGCCTTCCGCAAAGCCGGCGCGGTGCTGGTGGAAGACTACGAGCGGCTGCTGGAAACCACCGCCTTCTTCGCCAAGGCCCCGGCCCCGAAAGCGCGCGGCGCGGCGGTGCTGGTCACCTCGGGCGGCGCCGGCATCATGGCGGCCGACGCGGCGGAACGCCACGGCGTGCCCCTGCCGCAGCCGGACCCTGCGGTGCGCGCGGTGCTGGAAAGCCACATCCCGGAGTTCGGCGCCGCCCGCAACCCGTGCGACGTGACCGCGCAGGTGATCGCCAACCCCGAATCCCTCGCCGCCTGCGCCGGCGCCCTGCTCGGCCATCCGGACTATGCGGCGATGGTCTATCCGCAGGTCTATTCCTACGAAGCCACCGCCGAGCGGGTGCCGGTGTTCGACGCGATGGCGGCGGAGTACGGCAAGCCCGTGTGCATGGTGTGGATCACCGAGCACCTGACCGGTCCCGGCGCGGCGGAGGCCGAAGCGTCGGAGAACGTGGCGCTGTTCCGCTCCATGTCCTCCTGCTTCGCCACCCTGGCGGCCTGGACCGAGCGGGCCGCGCGTCTCGCCGCCCCGCCCGCGCCGCCGGCGCCGACGCCGCCCGAAATTCGCGAGAAGGCCGCCGCGCTGATCGCCGCGGCCGGCGGGCGCCCGCTGACCGAACGCGAGGCGAAAGCGGCGCTGGCGTTGTACGGCGTGCCGGTGGTCGGCGAACGCCTGGTGCAGACCGCGGAGGAGGCGGTGGCGGCGGCCGGGTCGCTCGGCTACCCGGTGGTGCTGAAGGTCGAGTCCGCCGATCTGCCGCACAAGACCGAGGCCGGGGTGATCCGCCTGGATCTGCGCGACGCCGATGCGGTGCGTGCCGCGTTTGCCGAGGTCATGGCGCGCGCCGCCGCGGTGGTGCCGGTGCCGCGGGTGAACGGGGTGCTGGTGCAGCCGATGGTGCCGGCGGGGGTGGAACTGGTGGTGGGCGCGCGGATCGATCCGCTGTTCGGCCCGCTGGTGGTGGTGGGCCTGGGCGGGGTGCTGGTGGAGGTGCTGGCCGATACCGCGCTGGCGCCGGCCCCGGTTTCTCCGGCCGAGGCGCTGGCGCTGCTCGCCCGGCTGCGCGGGGCGCGGCTGCTCGACGGGTTCCGCGGCGCGCCGGCGGTGGACCGGGCGCGGCTTGCCGAGGTGATCGCCGCCGTTTCCCGCTTCGCCGCCGACCATCGCGACGCGATCGCCGAGCTCGACGTGAACCCGCTGATCGGCGCGGGGGAGCGGATCGTCGCGGTGGACGCGCTGATCGTGCCGCGGTCCGCATGACCGGACTGGCCCGACCCGGCGCCGGGGCGCCCGATCCCGTTGCCGCGGGTCCGCATTGCCGCCGGCCCTGTCGCGGCGGGCGGCCGCCGCGCCTTGTGTCTACCGAGGCCCTGAACACCGCCTGGGTCGGGATTCCCGGCACCAGGAACGCCTGATCGCGAGGAAACCTCCATGCCCGACGCCTCACACCCCACCGCCGTCCCCGCCACCGTGCAGCTCGACGTGGTCATCGTCGGCGCCGGCCTTGCCGGGCTGTACGCGATCCACCGCCTGCGCGGCATGGGTCTCAAGGTCCGCGCCTTCGAGGCGGGATCGGGCGTCGGCGGCACCTGGTTCTGGAACCGCTATCCCGGCGCCCGCTGCGACGTGGAAAGCCTGGAATACTCCTACGCCTTTTCCGACCCGTTGCAGCAGGAATGGAAATGGCCGGAACGATACGGCAACCAGCCGGAGATCCTGGACTACATCAACCATGTCGCCGACCGGTTCGATCTGCGCCGCGACGTGCAGTTCAACACCCGCATCACCTCGGCCGTGTTCGATGCCGAGGCGCATGACTGGACCGTGCTGACCGACCAGGGCGACGTCGTGCGCGCGCGGTTCTGCATCATGGCCTGCGGCAACCTCTCCACGCCGCGGGTGCCGAACTTCAAGGGGCTGGAGACGTTCCGGGGCAAGTGGTACCATTCCGGCCTGTGGCCGACCGAGGGGGTGGATTTCACCGGCCTGCGGGTCGGCGTGATCGGCACCGGCTCGTCCGGGGTGCAGATGATCCCGATCATCGCCCGCCAGGCGAAGCACCTGCACGTGTTCCAGCGCACCGCCAATTTCATCCTGCCCGCCCGCAACGCGCCGATGGAGCCGGAGCGGGAGCGGCGGCACAAGGCCGACTACCCGGCCCGCCGCCGCGCCGCCTACGACACCCCCTTCGCCATCGGCGGCCATCCCAGGCCCACCAAATCGGCGCTGGAGGTCTCCCCCGAGGAGCGCCGCGCCGCCTATGAGGCCAAGTGGCAGGAAGGCGGCAGCATCAGTTTCCTCTATACCTACACCGACCTGCTGGTGAACCAGGCGGCGAACGACACCGCCGCCGACTTCGTGCGCGAGAAGATCCGCGGCATCGTCAAGGATCCCGCCGTCGCCGAACTGCTGTCGCCGAACGACCATCCGATCGGCACCAAGCGCCTCTGTCTCGATACCGGCTATTACGAGACGTTCAACCGCGACAACGTCACCCTGGTGGACGCGCGCCGCGACCCGATCGCGGCGATCACCGAGACCGGCGTGCGGACCGGCACCGCGCAGTACGAGCTCGACGCCATCGTGTTCGCCACCGGCTTCGATGCGATCACCGGCGCGCTGAACGAGATCGACATCCGCACCACCGACGGCGCCGTGCTGAAGGAGAAGTGGGAGGGCGGGCCGCTGACCTATCTCGGCCTCATGGTCGCCGGGTTCCCGAACATGTTCATCATCACCGGGCCGGGCAGCCCGGGGGTGAAGACGCAGATGATCGCCTCGATCGAGCAGCACACCGACTGGATCGCCGACTGCCTTGGCCATCTGCGCGCGCAGGGGCTCGACCGCATCGAGCCGGACGCGGTCGCGGAGGCGGCGTGGGTGCAGCACGTCAACGACGTGGCGGACGGCACTTTGTACCCGCGGGCAAATTCCTGGTACGTGGGGGCGAACATCCCGGGCAAGCCGCGGGTGTTCATGCCGTACGTAGGCGGGTTCGACGCCTACAAGCGTCGCTGCGACGCCGTCGCCGCCAACGGCTACGAGGGCTTCACCCTGTCCCGCCACGAGCCCGCGCTGGCCTGACGGGCGAGGACGCCCGATCGTTCCGGCACGGTCGTGGCGCGGGCGATGCGGCGGGGTCCTACGAGGGATCGGTTCGCTGGGTGGAGCCGGTTGTAACGGTTGACGCCAACTTTCATGCCAGACTGGCATTTAATGCCGTTGCACAGCAGTCCATCCGGCGGTAACGTGCGCTTCGTACCGGATCGCGCTGACCCTTGCGCCAAGGCCTGACGTGCGGCGAGCCCGGGTGGCGCAGACTTTGAGTGTACGACCCCATTCTTTGGCCTAAATCGGTGTGATACTGGTGTGGTGCGAGATATGGACGGTGAGCCAGCTGTGCCCAGGACCTCGTACCAGCAGGGGATCGCAGCATGACCCGGGCCGCGACGCCGGGCACCGGACGCGGGCAGCCACTCGCGCACGACCCGGGGCACGGCGCGATCTGGGCTCCCCTGGCGATCTATATCGTGCTGTCGGTCTCGTTCTTCGGGCTCGATAGATCGTTCTATGGAAGCTATTTTGGGTTCGGCAATGACCCATTCCAATACATCTGGGTTTTGCGGTGGGTTCCCTACGCTATCTCCCATGAACTCAATCCCCTCACGACAAACCATATTTGGTACCCTCACGGCCTGAACCTCACCTGGCAGACCTCCGTCTTGTCGGCGGCTTTCCTGGCGTTGCCGCTTACTTTGACCGGCGGACCGATCCTGGCCTTCAATGTTCTTACGCTTCTGGCGCCCGCCCTGTCGGCATGGACCGGCTTTCTGCTTGCACGGCACCTCACCCGAGATTGGGCAGCGTCGCTTGTCGCCGGCTATTTGTTCGGGTTTTCGTCCTATGAGCTGGGCCAGCTCATGGGGCACATGAATCTCGACATCACATTCGTGATCCCACTCGTGGTTCTGCTCTGTGTCCGCCGGTTCGCGGGGGACATCTCGCGCAGTCTTTTCGTGGGCTTGTTGGCGGTTGCCGTGGCAACGCAGCTCGGATTTTCAACGGAGCTGCTTGCGACCCTTGTGATGATGGGTGCCATCACCTGGGCGATCTTCCTGGCCTTCGCACCGGCCCGAGACCGCCGCCGGTTCTGGCTGCTCGCGCTCGATATCGCGCTGGCCGGCATGGTCGCGTGTCTGCTGGCGGCGCCGTTTATCTACTATCTGGTCAAGGGCCTGCGGCATAGGCCGGGTGGCTTCGCTTTCCCGCAACAATACTCGGCAGACCTGCTCAACTTCGTCGTGCCGACACCTCTCACGCTGTTCGGCGGGACCTTGTTCTCGGCCGTGGCCGGGAAATTCACCGGTAACATACTCGAACAAGGAGCATATCTCGGCCTTCCCTTGTTGGCGGTTCTGTTCCACTATTTCGTCCGGCGACGGGCGCCCCCGTATCGCAAGGCCTTTCTTGCCACTGTGGCGGCCTTCGTGATCCTGAGCCTGGGTCCCCGGATACAGATCGGCGGCGTGCGGACCTCGATACGATTGCCGTGGGCGATCGCCGAGCATCTGCCGTTGATCCGCGACGCGTTGCCCGCCCGGTTCACGATGTACGTGGCGCTGAGTGCGGCGATGGTCGCAGCTTTGTGGCTGTCGGAGGCGCGGAACGCTGCCCGGTGGCGACGGTTCGCCCTGGCGGGCGCCGCATGCCTGTTTCTGGCACCAAACCCCGCTGCCATGCCGTGGACGCGGTGGCCGGGACTGCCGTTCTTTACGACCGCCCATGTGCGGAAGGTGCTGGGCCCGCATCCGAATGTGATCATTCTTCCCTATGCCTACACCGGGCCAGGGATGGCCTGGCAGCTCGACACCGGCTTGGGCCTGACGCAGTCCGGCGGCTACCTGACGTTCATGCCGTCAGAGGAATGGCGATGGCCGGTCGTCCAGGCGCTTTATGACGGCAATCCGAGCGCCATGTTCCGCGACGATCTGATTTCCTATTGTGTCAGCCACCAGGTGGACTTCATTCTGACCGGCCCCGGCACGCCGCCCCGGCTGCAAACGGCGATTTCGGCCCTGGGGTGGCAGGAGGTCCAGGATGGCCGCGTGGGCGTGGTCCGGGTTCCGCCAGCGTCATCCCTGGATTATGTCGCAGTGACAGGCAACTACTGGCCGACCCCGGAGCCCGAGACATGGATGGGCAGGCACGTGCGCATCGCCACGCATGGCCAGGCCGAGCTGCTGCGTCTGACGGGACGCTACAGGCCGCCCCAACTCGGTCCGGTGACCATAACGGTAACGCAGGACGGGCATCGCGAGGTCTACGCCATGGGGCGGTCCGACACGGTCAGTCTGCCGCTCCCGGCAAATGACTCCATGGTCATTGCCGCGAGCAGCACGTTCATCCCTTCCCGGATATTGCATAATCATGATGGACGTCGGGTGTCGGTTGTGCTGGCCATAGCGAAGCTGAAGTGACGCCTGGGGGAAGTGCTGTGCGCAATCGCCCCGAAAACTGTGGAGTTCTTGCGATCGGTCCGATCGGTCGACGGGACGGACGCGGCGGCTCGACAGGGACCGCGCCGCGCCGGGAAGCTACGGGTCGTTCGCCGGCCGGGCTTCGGGCACGCGGCGCGGGGCGTGGACCTCGCCGGCCAGGGCGCCCGGTTCGCCGGGGTCCCGGGCGGGCAGCCGGCTGACCCGGCCCTGCAGGTTGCGCAGCACGGCGGCCAGAGTCCGCGCCGTCTGATGGTCCGCCTGGGCTTCGGCCGTCTGGATCAGCCCTTCCACCTTGTCGGCCAGGCTGCGCGGCGTCGCGGCCGCGCCGGCCGGCGACACGCTGTAGGTCTCGAGCGTCGTGGCATAGGGATCCAGCTGGGCTGATCCGGCCAGGTGCCAGGGCGTTTGCCGGCCAGAAAAGCGGTCCATCTGCGGGTCCTTAGTTGGGTCCGAAGTCCCTTGGGACATATGTAAGACCCATATTATAGACGGGCAAGTGTCTAATTTTGACATCTGGACGAATTATGGTTCGCCCCGCGCGACCCGCGGCCCCCTCGCGCCGACGGCCCGAGATGGGCGAAGATGCCGGGCACGCGGGGGCGCATCGCAGGCGCGGCGTCCGTCCCCGGCCGCGCAGCAACGGAGGACAAGACGCATGACCGCCTGGGACACACGCACCATCGGACGCACCGGGCTGCGGGTCAGCACGCTCGGCCTCGGCACCGCCACCATGGGCGGCAGCCGCATCCCCGTCCCCCGCGCCGAGCGCGAAGCGCTCGTCCGCGCCGCCTGGGACGCCGGGGTGCGCTATGTCGACACCGCGCCCTTCTACGGCGTCGGCGCTGCCGAGCACGCGGTGGGCAACGTGCTGCGCGACGAACCGCGCGAGGACTGGGTGCTGTCGACCAAGGTCGGCCGGCTGCTGCGCCCGAACCCCGGCGGCGGCCCGTCGCCCGACGGGCGGCTGGCGCCGCTGCCGTTCCGGGTCGAGTACGACTACTCGCATGACGGCATCCTGCGCTCGGTGGAGGACAGCCTGCAGCGCCTCGGCCTCGCGCGGATCGACATCCTGTATGTGCACGACATCGGCGCCTACCAGCACGGGCCCGAGGCGGCGGCGGCGCATATGAAAGTGCTGCGCGACAGCGGCTACAAGGCGCTGGCCCGGCTGAAGGCCGAAGGCGCGATCGCCGCCTTCGGCATCGGCGTGAACGAGACGGCGGTGCTGATGGAAGCGCTGTCCTGGGGCGAGTGGGACGCGTTCCTGCTGGCCGGGCGCTACACCTTGCTGGAACAGGACCCGCTCGCGGATCTGCTGCCGCTGTGCCTGGAGCGCGGCACCTCCATCGTGGTGGGCGGGCCGCTCAATTCCGGCCTGCTGGCCGGGCGCGATTCCTGGAACTACGCCCCGGCCCCGCCGGAGATGGCGGCGCGGGCCCAGGCGATCGGCGCGGTGTGCGCCCGCCACGGCGTGCCCTTGCCGGCGGCGGCGCTGCAGTTTCCGCTGGCGCATCCGGCGGTGGCCTCGGTGATCCCCGGGCCGCGCTCGGCCGCCGAATTCGCCGCCAATCTGGGCCTGCTGGCGCACAAGATCCCGCCCGCGCTGTGGGCGGAGTTGAAGCAGGCGGGGCTGTTGCACAAGGAGGCGCCGACCCCGGGCTGACCGTCCGGACCGGCCGGGGCAGGGCGCACGCTCAGCGCGCCCCGAGCGCCGCCACCCGGCCGGCCAGGGCGCGCCGCGCGGCGGCCGCCTCCCGCGCCAGGCCGAGCAGCGCCGGCACCTGACCGGGGTGGCGCAGCAGCGAGCCCAGCACCCGCCCGATCCCGATCGCCCCGCCCGCATCCAGCGCGGCCAGCGCCGCCGGCGGCAGGCCGCGCGCCGCCGGGTCGCACACCGCGCGCAGCACCGCGAAGGGCAGGCCATGCGCCGCCGCCACCGCCGCCACCTCACCGGTCTCCAGATCGACCGCGGCGCAGCCCGTATCGCGCCACAGCAGCGCCTTGTCCGCCGCCCTGGCCAGGACTTCGGTGCCGCATAACATCGTGTGCGCGGTCGGTCCGCCGAGGGCGCGCCCCAGCGCCGGATCGACGGGAACCAGGCGTCCGGCCAGCCGCACCGCCCCGGGCACCAGCAGCGCCCCCGCCGGCAGCGCGGGATCGAGCCCGCCCGCCAGGCCGAAGCTCACCAGCCCCGCCACGCCGCGCGCGGCCAGATCCTCCGCCGCGCGCCGCGCCCCCGCCGGGCTGCCACCGCCGGCGGCCACTGGCGCGCCAAGCCGCCGCGCCAGCCGCGCCTCGGCCGCCAGGCCGACCACGAAGCCGATCCGCGCCGAGGTCCGCGGCGGCGGGCGGGGCGGAGGGGGCGGTGCGGATGCGGGCGGGGTTCGGGCACATCGCGTCACTTGTCGGGCCGGACCGCGCCGGCGGCAACAACGGGGGGGCCTGGGGCGGCGCGCAGGAACGGCCCGGCCATGGCGCCGGGACCGCAGGCGGTCTCTGAAGGCGGCTGTCGGCGTCTGGCCGCCGGCCGGCGCAAGACCACGAAAGACGACCGGCGCGGTCCCGCCACCGAGACGACCGGAACACCCCGCGGCCCCGCTTGCCGCCGCCGCCCCGGCGCGGTCAACTACCGCGCATCCCAGGGAGGATCCCCCATGCCGACGATCGCGGCAGCCGAGCGGCTGGACGTCCAGGTGCTGGTCGACAACGTCACCGACACGCTCTCCTCTACCCCCGCCTTTGTCATCCGGGAACAACGGGTGTTGCGCCGCAACGGCATGCTGCGCGCCTCCGGCGCCGCCATGTGCTGCGCCAACCACGGCCTGTCACTCGTCATCACCGCGCACACCGAAGGCGGCCCGCGCACCCTGCTGTTCGACGCCGGGCCGGTGGACTACGCCGTCGTCCGCAACGGCGCCCGCCTTGGCGTCGATTTCGCCGCGGTCGAGGCGGTGGTGCTCTCGCACGGCCACTGGGACCACGCCGGCGGCCTGCTCGCCGCGTTCGATCTGATCCACACCGCCAACGGCGGGCGGACGGTCCCCTGCCACCTGCACCCCGGCATGTTCGCCGAGCGCGGCATGCGCCAGCCGGACGGCGGCGTGTTCCCGATGGATTTCATCCCCACGCCGGAAACCCTGGCCGCGCACGGCGCCACGCCGGTCGTTTCGGCCGAGCCGCAGGCGCCGCTCGACGGCACCTTCTACCTGAGCGGCGAAATCCCCCGCCGCACGGCTTATGAACGCGGCCTGCCCGGCCAGGTGCGCCGGACCGCGGACGGACGCTGGGTGCCCGACCCGCTGCTGATGGACGAACGCTTCCTCGCCGCCCGCGTGCGCGGCAAGGGGGTGGTCGTGTTCTCCGCCTGCTCCCACGCCGGCATCGTCAACGTGCTGCACGCCGCGCGCGAGGCCTTCCCGGGCGAGACGCTGCATGCGGTGATGGGGGGCTTCCATCTGTCGGGCGAGAACGAGGCGATCATTCCCGAAACGGTGCGCGACCTCGGCAGCTTCGGCCTCGAGGTCATCGTCCCCGCCCACTGCACCGGCTGGCGCGCGGTGAATGCGCTGGAACGCGCCTATGGCGAAGGCGTGGTGGCGCCGGGCGCGGTCGGCAAACGCTTCACATTCGGTGGATGAACGGAAGGACGCAGGCAATGAAATTCGGCATCATGATCCGCGGCCAGTACCCGCAGGGCGACGACATGCGCGTGCGCCTGAAGGAAGACCTGGACACCGCGCGGCGGGCCGAAGCGCTCGGCTACGATTCGATCCTGAAGGGATCGCACTACAGTTCACACCCGTTCCAGAGCGTGCAGCAGATCCCGTTCCTGGCCCAGGTCGCGGCGCTGTGCCCGAAACTGCGCATCGTCGCCGGGGTGGTGCTGCTGCCGCTGCACAAGCCGCTCGACCTCGCCGAGCAGCTTGCCACGCTGGATATCATGAGCGACGGCAAGTTCGTGTTCGGCGTCGGCGTCGGCTACCGGGAGGTGGAGTTCCAGGCCTTCGGCACCACGATGAAGGAATCCGGCCCGCGGTTCGAGGAATGCCTGACCACCATCCGCCGGCTCTGGGCGGAGGACTTCGTGACCATGGAAGGCACCCACTTCCGCCTCGATCACGCCAACTGCACGGTGAAGCCGGTGCAGCAACCGGGCCCGCCGGTGTGGTTCGGCGCCAATGCCGACGTGGGCATCCGCCGCGCCGCCCGCATGGGCGATTGCTGGTACATCAACCCGCACAACAAGCTGGCCACGATTGAACGCCAGATGGAGGTCTACAAGCGCGCCCTGGACGCGGCCGGCAAACCCCTGCCGCAGGAATTCCCGATCATGCGCGAGGTGTTCATCGCCAAGACCCGCGCCGAGGCGATCCGCCTCGCCCGCCCCTCGCTGGAAGTGAAATACGCAGCCTACCGCGCCTGGGGCCAGGACAAGGTGATGCCGAAAGACGATAATTTCGACCAGGATTTCGACAGCCTGATCGACGACCGCTTCCTGTTCGGCTCGCCGGGCGAAGTGACCGAGCAGATCCTGGAACTGAAACGCCGCTTCGGCGTGAACTACGTCGTGTTCGGCGCCCACTGGCCGGGCATGTCGCTTGCCCAGTCGCTGGAACAGATGCAGTGGCTGGCCGAAGACGTGGTCCCCGCCGTCCGGGCGGCGGGGTAGCAAGCAAGGCCAGGGGGCTCTGCCCCCGGACCCCCGCCAGGGCGAGCCCTTGGAACCCCTGTGCCCCGGCGGGGGGTCCAGGGGGGCAGCGCCCCCCTGGCCTTGCTTGCGGTCCCTCAGCGCCCCCGCCACACCAGGGTGGCGGAGACCGCGTAGTTCCACACCACGCCGATGGCCGCGCCGGCGATGCCGGACAGGGTCCAGCCCAGCCGATCGGCGAACATGATTTTTGCCACGCCGACATTGGCTGCCGCGCCGATGCTGCACACCGCCATGAACACCAGCAGCCCGCGCCACAGCGCCGGCCCGCGCAGCCGCTGGTCGCGATAGGTCACGGCGTTGTTCAGCGCGAAGTTGCCGATCATGGCGATGACGGTGGCGATGGTCTGGGCCGGGCCGAAGGTCAGGCCCAGACCGTGGCCGGCGAACAGCGCCGCGAGATTCACCCCCACCCCGATCACGCCCACCAGCGCGAAGGAGATGAAGCGCATCGGCAGCACTCCGCCCAGCATCTTGTCGGCCAGCAGCCCGGCGAACTGCATCAGCACCAGCACGTCGAGCTTGCTTTCCCCCGCCTGGCGGGCGTGGAACTGCACCGGCACCTCGGCCACGCGCAGCGGGGTGGGCGAGGACAGCAGCAGGTCGAGCAGGATCTTGAACCCCTGGCCGGTCAGCCGCGATGCCAGCCGTTCGAACAGCGGCCGCGGCAGCATGAAGAAGCCGCTCATCGGATCGGTGAGTTTCGTCGGCAGGGAGAACTGGGCCAGGCGGATGCCGGTATCCGACAGCCGGTGGCGCCAGGAACTGGACAGTCCCGCGTTGCTGCCGCCTTCCACGTGGCGGCTGCCCACGGCGAGGTCGGCGTCGCCGGCGCGCAGCAGGGTCAGCATGTCCGGCAGTTTGGTTTCGTCGTGCTGCAGATCGCCGTCGATCACCGCGATGTAGTCGGCCGAGGACGACAGCGCCCCCTCGATCACCGCCGAGGCGAGGCCGCGTCGGCCGATCCGGCGGATGGCGCGCACCCTGGGGTCGTGCCGGGCGATGGCGTGGACCGCCTCCGCGGTGCCGTCGGGGCTGTCGTCATCGACGAACACCGCCTCCCACGCGACGCCGGTCAGGGTCGCCTCGAGCCGGGCGATCATCGGCGCCACATTGGCCCGTTCGTTGTAGCAGGGGATGACGACGGTCAGCTCGGCCGGGCCGGCCGGCACGGGCGCGACAGCGCGCAACGGGGCAACGCTCATGGCGCGCCTCTCCCTCCCCCCTTGCGGGGGAGGGCCGGGGTGGGGGGTGGGGGCCGTACCCGAGGGTCCGTGCGGCCCCAACCCCCCACCCCAACCCTCCCCCGCAAGGGGGGAGGGAGGCGTGCGACAGGTCCACATCCCGGACATCGCTAACCCAACGCCTCTTGCAGCGCCGCCAGCGCCCGCGCGGCGAAGGCGCGCATGTTCGCGACCCGGTCGGCGCTGCCGGTCTCGAGGGTCAGCGCGCGCGTCACCGGCCCATCCAGCGCGATGCAGGTATGGCCCGCGGCGTCGCCGTAGCGGTTGCCGGTGGGGCCGGTGGCGCCGGTCTCGCCGAGCCCCCAGGTGGCGCCGCAGCGGCCGCGCACGGTCCCGGCCAGCAGCGCCGCGTAGGGTTCGGTGGAGGCGCGCATGCCGTCCGGCAGCGGGTCCGGGATCTCCAGGAACGAAGATCGGGCGAACCGCGTGTAGATCACGCTGCCGCCGAGGAAATAGGCGCTCGCCCCCGGCACCGCGAGCAGCGCCGCCGAGATCAGCCCGCCGGTCGAGGATTCGGCGATCGCGATCGTCTCCCCGCGCGCTTTCAGCCTGGCGCCAATCCGCTCCGCCGCGCCCAACAGCTCCTGCATGGCCCGTTCCTTCCCCTGTTTCCGCCCGCGGTCAGCCGCGGGCGCCGAAGATCGCCGAGCCGACGCGGACCCAGGTGGCGCCGCAGGCGATCGCGATCTCGAAATCGGCCGACATGCCCATCGACAGCACCGGCAAGTCATGCCGCCGGGCGCACTCGGCGAGCCAGGTGAAATGCGGGCGCGGATCCTGGTCCTGCGGCGGGACGCACATCAGCCCGCGCAACTGGGCGCCGAAGCGGGCCTTGCTGTCGGCGATGAAGCGATCGGCCTCGTCGCGCGGGATGCCCGGATTTCTGCGGCTCGTCGCCGGTGTTGACCTCGATCAGCAGCTCCGGCCGGCGGCCTTCCTTCTCCATCGCCGCCTCCAGCGCGTCGGCCAGGCGCGGGCGGTCCAGGGTCTCGATCACGTCGGCGAGCCGCACGGCCTCGCGCGCCTTGTTGGTCTGCAACCCGCCGATCAGGTGCAGGCGCAGCTCGGGGTGGGCGGCGCGCAGGGCGGGGAATTTCTCCGCCGCTTCCTGCACCCGGTTCTCGCCGAACACCGCCTGGCCGGCCGCGAGCGCGGCGGCGACGGCGTTCGCCGGCTTCGTCTTGGACACGGCGACCAGGGTGACGCTGTCGGCCGGGCGGCCGGCCGCGGCCGCGGCCGCGGCGATGCGCGCGCGCACCCGGCGCAGGTTTTCGGCGATCGCGGAGGTGGCGGGATCGGTCATGGCGCGACAGGCTTATCGTGCCGCGGCGCGCCGTCAAGCAGAACGTCCGCCGCCAGGTGCCGCGGCGCGCTCAGCGGATGACGAGGACATGCACCGGAATGGTCCAGGGTTCCGGGCCGGCCATGGAGACGGTGAACGCGTCTGTTCCCGTGAAACCCGGCGCGGGCCGGTAGGCGATCCGCATGGAAGGGCCGACCGAGCCGACCACCGCTTCCCCGTGCGCAGGCGGGCGCGCCACGCGCAGCGGCGCGACGATCGGCAGGCGGCCGGCGTACATGGAGTAGGTGAAGGCGGCCGTGCACCAGCCCCCGTCGTTGGCCATGGTCATGCGGCCATCCGGCGGCTCGTAGATGTCGGGAACCCGCCAATTGCCGGTCGGATAGCGTCCGAACCAGGGCAGGGTGGCGGCGCAGGTGGCCGCCGGGCGCAGGGCAGTAAGCGCCGCGGCGTTCTGGTTGAGCGGCGGGGTCTGACACGCTGCAAGGCCGAGGGTGAGCCCGACACATGCGACCCAGCCTGCCGCGGTGCGTGGCATCGGTTGTCTCCCGTGAGTGCCGGCGCTGACGTGGGCGTCGCACGGCGCGGTGCAAGAGGAGGCGAGGAGGGGGGACGCGGGCCGCCGCCGGGGATGGTCCCGCCCGGCCGATCGCGCGCATCATATCGCACCATGCAGCGGGCGAGCGACAAGAAGCACCGGCGGGGGAATGGACGGCGGTGTCCTGGCCTGGGTGCGCGCCGCCGCGGCCCGGCGCGGCGGGCGGCTGCCCGGCGCTGTGGCTGTTCACCGATGCGGCGCGGCTGGCGGACCCGCGGCAGGCGGTCGCGCGCCTGCCGCGCGGCGCCGCCGGGGTGGTGCTGCGCCACGACGGCGATCCGCGCCGGGCGGCGCTGGGGCGGGATCTCGCTGCCCTGTGCCGGGCGCGCCGGCTGGCCCTGGTGGTGGCGGGGGATACGCGTCTGGCCGCGGCGCTGGGTGCCGGAGTGCATCTGCGCGGCGGCCGCTGGCCGGATCCGCGGCGCGCCCGGCGCGGCTGGCTGACCAGCTCCGCGCACGGCACGGCGGACCTGCGGCGGGCCCGCCGGGCGGGGGCCGATCTGGTGTTCCTCTCGCCCGCCTTCCCCACCGCGAGCCATCCCGGCGCGCCCGCCCTGGGGCCGCTGCGCTGGGCGACGCTGGCGCGGCGCGTGCCGGGGCCGGTGGCCGCCCTGGGCGGCGTGACCGGCGCCACGGTCCGGCGCCTGCCGCGGGGCCTGTGCCGCGCGGTCGGCGCGATCGGCGCCCTGGGCTCCCGCGCCACGCGATGACCCGCAACTCTCCCTCCCCCCTTGCGGGGGAGGGCCGGGGAGGGGGGTGGCGAACCCCACCATGCATTCCGTGCGGCCCACCCCCCACCCCGACCCTCCCCCGCAAGGGGGGAGGGAGACGAGGCGCGCGTCAGCCCTCGCCCGGCTCCGGATAGCGCCACGGCCGTGCCGGCTGCGTCGCGTCCGCATCCAGGGTCCATTGCGGCAGCGACAGCCCCTCGGCCACGTCGGTGAACACCATCCGCATCCGGGACCCGATGCCGATCCGTGCCACGTCCTCGGGCGGCGCCAGCCGCCCGTCCGGGGTGGCCAGGTTGCCGACCACGCGCAGCGCCTCCTGCGCCGTCGGCGCGCCGTTCTGCGTGTCGAGATCGACCAGCAGCACCATGTACGGCGTGAACGGCTTGAACTGCGACTGGATGGCGTGATGCACTTCCGTATAGGAGTGCACGGCCCCTTTCCCCTCCACCGGCACCCAGCGCGCGTGCGGGCTGGCGCACCACGGGCAGGCAGTGGTCGGCGGGTAGCGCAGCAGCTCGCAATCCTCGCAGCGCTGCAGATGGAAATCATGCGCCGCGCAGTGGCGGAAATAGTCCAGGTTCTCGTGGTCCATGTCGTCGATCTGCAACGACATCCCGAGATACTCGGCTCTGATCGCCATGATCCGTTCCCCCCTCAGCCGCGCCGCATGACCATGGCCGAGCCGGTGCCCGGCATCGCCCAGCCCAGATTGGCGCTGACCTCCGCGCCGCGCACCTGCCGACACCCGCCTTCCCGGTAGTCGTACGTGTGCTGGCGCCTGCCATCCGGCCCGATCGGGCAGGAATCGTCCACGTCGTGGCGCAACTGGCGGACGTTCTCGATCACCATGTTCATCCCGTGGGTGTAGCCTTCGCACAGATGCCCGCCGGAGGTGTTGTTCGGCCGCTTCCCGCCCAGCCGCGTGATGCCGGACGCCACGTACTCCCCGCCCTCGCCCTTCTTGCAGAACCCGTAATCCTCGAGCTGCAGCATGGTGGTGAAGGTGAACGCGTCATAGGCGCCCGTCAGGTCGATATCCTCCGGCCCCACACCGGCGTTCGGCCACAATATGTCCTTGGCGTAATGGCCGGCGACGGTGGAGATCGGCCCGTGCTGGTAGTGCATGTCGAGCCGCGGCTTGTTCACCCGCCCGGCCACGCCACGGATCAGCGCCGGCGTGTGGCGCAGGTCGCGCGCCCGGTCCGCGCCCGTCACGATGATCGCGGTGGCGTTGTCGGTCTCGACGCAGCAATCGAGCAGATGGAGCGGCTTGCAGATATAGCGGCTGGAAAGCACGTCCTGCACCGTGTAGCGCTTCTTGTACAGCGCCTTCGGATTGTTGGAGGCGTGTTCCGAATGCACCACTTTCACCATCGCCAGCTGCTCCGGCGTGGTCCCGAAGTCGCGCATGTGGCGCAGGAAGGTGGGCGCGAACATCTGCCCCGCGCTCTGCCAGCCATAGGCGCGCGAATGCAGCATGTCGCCCACCACCGGGGGCGCGGAGCGCGCGCCGGTGCCGCCGATGCGGACCTGGGAATATCCGTTCATGGAGCGGAAGATCGCGACCGTTTTGCACATCCCGGCCTCGATCACGCCGATGGCGATGCCGATCAGCGCTTCGGTGGACGACCCGCCGCCGAACACGTCCATGTAGAAATTCAGCCTTATCCCCAGGTCGCCGGCGATGAACGGGGCGAAGGTGGAATCGCCGCTCTGATACGACAGCATCCCGTCGATATCGGCCGGCTTCAGCCCGGCATCCAGGATCGCGTTGCGCACCGCCGTGGTGCCCATCGCGCGCGTGCTCAGGCCGGAGCCGCGGGTATAGGGCGTCTCCCCCACCCCCACGATCGCATATTTGTCGCGCAGGTATTTCGGGGTGGTGGCATCGGTGTCGGCCGGTAGCGGCATCGTCTCCTCCCGAGGCTGGTTGCGGGAAGCCTAGCCGCTCGGGGCGCCGGCGGCTACCGTGGGGTAGCAACAGCCGGCACCAGGGGAAACGTCATGAAATTCGGCATCTTCTACGAACTGCAACTGCCGCGCCCCTGGGCCGCGGACGACGAGCGGACGCTCTATCAGAACGCGCTGGACCAGGTGGAACTGGCCGACCGGCTCGGCTACGACCACGCCTGGGAAGTGGAACACCATTTCCTGGAGGAATACTCCCACTCCCCCGCGCCCGAGGTGTTCCTCGCCGCCGCCAGCCAGCGCACGCAACGCATCCGCCTCGGTCACGGGATCGTGCAGCTCACCACCAACCACCCGGCGCGGGTGGCCGAACGCATCGCCTGCCTCGATCTGGTCAGCAACGGACGGGTGGAGTTCGGCATCGGCGAAGGCGCCAGCATCACCGAACTCGGCGGCTTCGACCGGCGGATGGAGGACAAGCGCCAGGTCTGGGAAGACGCGGTGCGCTGCATCCTGCCGATGTTCACCCAGGAAGGCTGGGAATACCACGGCCCCTATTTCGACTTCCCGCTGCGCAACGTGCTGCCCAAGCCGGTGCAGCGCCCGCACCCGCCGCTGTGGGTCGCGTGCTCGCAACTGGAAACGATCGAGATGGCGGGCCGGCGCGGCATGGGCGCGCTGGGCTTCCAGTTCCTCTCGGCCGACGCCGCGAACGCCTGGGTGCACGCCTACTACAACGCGTTCACCAAGCGGCAGGAGAAACTGACCGAGTACCGCACCAACCCCAACCTCGCCCTGGTCAGCTACTTCATGTGCGCCCCCACCGACGAGGAAGCCCGCCGCCGCGCCGACGGCGTCACCTTCTTCCAGTTCGCGCTGCGCTACTACGCCGCCGCGCAGGGGCGCGAGCGCGCGAAACCCGGCACGGTGAACCTGTGGGACGAATACAACGCCTGGAAACGCGCCAACCCCGAAGCCGCGGCCCGCGCGGTCGCCGGCGGGCTGGTCGGCTCCCCGGAAACCCTGCGGCGCAAACTGCGGCGGTTCGAAACCTCCCACGTCGACCAGATCATCCTGCTCAACCAGGCCGGCCGCAACCAGCACGCGCATATCTGCGAAAGCCTGGAGCTGTTCGCCCGCGAGGTGATGCCCGAATTCCACGGCCGCGAACCCGCGCACCAGGCGTGGAAACAACAGGTCCTGAACCGGACCATCGAGCTGGAGGAAATCGACACCGCTCCGTTCCGCGACCGCTTCGGCCCCAACGCCGTCCAGGTCACCCGCGCGGCGGAGTGAGAGGCAAGGCAAGGCCAGGGGGCTCTGCCCCCTGGACCCCCGCCAAGGGCTGAGCCCTTGGAACCCATTCGTCGGTTCCGAGTGGGGGCGGGGTGGCGCGGCGGGCGCGGGGCGGGCCGGGTGGCCGGCAGGGACAGGGCGCCGAAGCGCCCTGTCCCTGCCGGCCGCCCGGCCCGCCCCGCGCCCGCCGCGCCACCCCGCCCCCACTCGGAACCCCCCGAGGGGTCCAGGGGACTTGTCCCCTGGCAGGGGGTCCAGGGGGGCAGCGCCCCCCTGGCCTTGCTTCCCCGCCCCGAGACATCGCCGCCGTGCGCGTGCTAAGCGCCGCGGGCGAGACGAGATTGGGTAGCCATGCTGGACAAGATTTTTTCGCCTGCGGAGACCGAGCCGCGGCTGTATGAGGGCTGGGAGCGGTCGGGGGCGTTTGCCTGCGATCCCGCCTCCGCGGCGGCGCCGTTCACCATCATGATTCCGCCGCCCAACGTCACGGGCAGCCTGCACATGGGTCATGCGCTGACCTTCACCGTGCAGGACGCGCTGGTCCGCTTCCGCCGCATGCAGGGCCGCGACGTGCTGTGGCAGCCGGGCACCGACCATGCCGGCATTGCAACCCAGATGGTCGTGGAGCGGCTGCTGGCCGCCGAAGGCACCGCGCGCCGCGACCTGGGGCGCGACGCTTTCCTGGATCGCGTCTGGCGCTGGAAGGCGGAATCGGGCGGCACCATCACGACGCAGTTGCGCCGGCTTGGCGCCTCGCTCGACTGGCCGCGCGAGCGTTTCACGATGGACGAGGGCCTGTCCGCGGCGGTGCGGGAGGTGTTCGTCACCTTGTACCGCGAGGGGCTGATCTACCGCGACCGGCGGCTGGTGAACTGGGATCCCAAGTTCCAGTCCGCGATCTCCGACCTGGAGGTGGAGACGCGGGAGATCAAAGGCCATCTCTGGCACATCCGCTATCCGATCGAGGGCGCGCCCGGCCGTTTCATCACCGTCGCCACCACGCGGCCCGAGACGATGCTGGGCGACACCGCGGTGGCGGTGCATCCCGAGGACCCGCGCTGGCGCGACCTGATTGGCCGCCACGCGGTGCTGCCGCTGGTCGGGCGGCGGATCCCGATCGTGGCCGACGAGCATTCCGACCCCGAGAAGGGCTCGGGCGCGGTGAAGATCACGCCCGCGCATGACTTCAACGATTTCGCGGTGGGCCAGCGCCACGACCTGCCGATGCCCTCGGTGCTGGACCGCGAGGCGCTGGTGACCCTGGCGGAGATCGCCGAGGCGATGGACGCGGTGGACGGCGTGGCCGATCCCGGCTTCGTCCGCGCCCTGGAAGGGCAGTCGCGCGAGGCGGCGCGCACCGCGATCGTGGCCGAGCTCGACCGGCTGGGCCTGCTGGAGAAGACCGAGCCGCACACGCACCAGGTGCCGCACGGGGATCGGTCCGGCGTGCCGATCGAGCCGCTGCTGACCACGCAATGGTTCTGCAACGCCGGGGTGCTGGCCGAGCCGGCGATCCGGGCGGTGGAGGAAGGCCGCACGCAGTTCGTGCCGAAGCAGTGGGAGAACACGTTCTTCGCCTGGCTGCGCGACATCCAGCCCTGGTGCATCTCCCGCCAGCTCTGGTGGGGGCACCGGATTCCGGCCTGGTACGGGCCGGACGGGGCGGTGTTCGTCGGCCATGACGAGGCGGAAGCGGCGGCGCTCGCCCGCGCCCAGTACGGGCGGGACGAGACGTTGACCCGCGACGAGGACGTGCTGGACACCTGGTTCAGCTCCGGCCTGTGGCCGTTCTCGACCCTGGGCTGGCCGGAGAGCACGCCGGAAGTGGCGCGCTACTACCCGACCGACGTGCTGGTGACGGGGTTCGACATCATCTTCTTCTGGGTCGCGCGGATGATGATGCTGGGGCTGCACTTCCAGCAGGAGGTGCCGTTCCGGACGGTGTACATCCATGGCCTGGTGCGCGACGAGCGCGGCCAGAAGATGTCGAAATCCAAGGGCAACATCATCGACCCGCTGGAGCTGATCGACCGCTTCGGCGCCGATGCGCTGCGCTTCACCATCTGCGCGCTGACCGGCCCCGGCCGCGACGTGAAGCTGGGCGCGGCGCGGGTGGAATCCTACCGCAGCTTCGTGACCAAGCTGTGGAACGCGGCCCGGTTCTGCGAGATGAACGCCATCGCCCCCGACCCCGGCTTCGACCCCGCCGCGGCGCGGCTGCCGCTGGCGCGCTGGCTGCTGGACGCGGCCAACAGCGCGATCGCCGAGGCGACCGCGGCGTTGGAGGCCTACCGCCTGGATGACTACGCCGCCGCCTGCTATCGTTTCACCTGGAACACGTACTGCGACTGGTTCCTGGAATTCGCCAAGCCGGTGCTGGCCGAGGGCGACACGGCGGCGGCGCGCGAGGTGCGCGGCGCGGCGGCGCATGTGCTCGGGCTGATCCTGCGCCTGCTGCACCCGGCGATGCCGTTCGTCACCGAAGAGCTGTGGGACCGCTTCGGCTACGGCGCCCCGTGCAGCCTGATCCGCGCCCCCTGGCCCGAGGCGGGGCCGGTGACGGACGCGGCGGCGGCGCGGGCGGAGCTGGACTGGGTGGTGCGGCTGATCGGCGAGGTGCGCTCGGTGCGCGCCGAGATGAACGTGCCGCCGGGCACCCGCGCCCCGGTGCTGCTGCGCGACGCCGCGCCGGAAACCCTGGCCCGTGCGGCGCGCTGGGACGAGGCGATCCGCCGCCTGGCGCGTGCCGACAAGGTGGGCCCGCTCGCCGGCCCGCTGCCCGCCGGCGCGGCGCAGACGGTGCTGGAGGAGGCGACGATCGTCGTGCCGCTGGCCGGTCTGATCGACCTCGATGCGGAACGGGCGCGGCTTGGCCGCGACCGGGCGAAGGCGCAGGCGGAGGCGGAGAAGATCGCGCGCAAGCTGGCCAACGCGGATTTCGTCGCCCGCGCGCCGGAGGAGGTGGTGGCGGAGAACCGCGACCGCCTGGCCGCGGCCGAGGCCGAGGCGGCCCGGATCGCCGCGGCGCTGGCCCGGATCGGCTGACCCCGCTTCCCCCTCTCCCCCCGCGCTTGCGGGGGGAGAGGGTCGGGGTGAGGGGGGCCGGCGGCACCCAACCCAGGTTCGGGGGGCCGGCGGCCCCCTCACCCCAGCCCTCTCCCCCGCAAGCGCGGGGGAGAGGGGGATGTGCCGCCTTACGGAAACCGCAGCACCACCCGCAGCCCCGGGCGATTGTCCTCCAGCCGCAGCGCGATCCCGTGCAGCCCGGCGACGGCGGCGACCAGCGACAGGCCGAGCCCGGTCCCCGGCGTCGTCCGGCTCTGCTCCATCCGGAAGAAGCGCTGGAACACTTTCTCGCGCAGCGCCTGCGGAATGCCCGGCCCGCTGTCGGCCACCACCACCTCCGTCGCGCCGCCCGCCGTCGCGGCTTCCAGCCGAACCGCCGCGCCGGGCGGCGCGTGGTGCACCGCGTTCTCCAGCAAATTGGCCAGCATCTGGGTCAGCAGTTCGCGGTCCCCGTTCACCGTCAGCCCGGGCGCGATCGCCGCGGCCAGGGTCTGTCCCTTTTCCTCCGCCGCCGGCAGGTAGGCGTCCGCCACCCCCTCGGCGAGCGCGGAGAGATCGACCGGCCCGAACGCCCCGGTCCCCGTCCCCGCCTCGATCTGCGCGATCCGCAGCAGCGCGCCGAACGTGTCCAGGATCGTGTCCACTTCGCCGATCGCCCCGTCCAGCGCCTCCCGCAGCGCCTCGACGCTGGTGGCGCGGCGGCGGGCCAGCTCCAGCCGCTGGCGCAGCCGGGTGAGCGGCGTGCGCAGGTCATGCGCGATATCGGCCGAGACCTGGCGCAGCCCCTCCATCAGCGCCTCGATCCGGTCCAGCATCGTGTTCAGGCTGACCGCGAGATGGTCGAACTCGTCGTTGCTGCCGCGCAGCGCGATGCGGCGGCTCAGGTCGCCGCCGACGATGGCGCGGCTCAACCGGCTGACCGCCTCCACCCGCCGCAGCAGGCCGAGGCTGGTCAGCGCGCCCCCGCCCAGGGCCAGCACGATGGTCGCGCCCAGCACCCAGAGGAACGAGCGGGTGATCACCTCGCGCATCTCGTCGGTCTGGAAATTATCCAGCCCCACGAACAGGTAGCCGCCGCCCGCGGTGCGCACCCCGCGCCCGCGGATGGCGCGCGCGGCGCGGGCGATCCGCCGGTCCCCGCTGCGCGCGGGGTGCAGGTTGCGGACGCCCAGGATCGGCGCCATGGAAGGCAGGTTGCCGGCCAGCACGCGGCCGTTCGCGTCTTCCAGCAGGTAGTAGATGCCCGGCGCCGCGCCGGCGGCGAGCGGGCGGACCACGCGGGCGAGCGCCGGAAGCCCGCCGCCGGCGGCGTCGCCCTGCACCTCGGCGATCTCGTTGGCGACGGTGGAATCGATCTGCCGCTCGATCCCGCGCGGGCCCGCCCACAGCATCACCGCGAACAGGATCAGCACCGAGGCGGCGAACACCCCGGCATACAGCAGGGTCAGCCGGAAGCTGGAGGTCCGCAGCAGCCGCGGCGCCGCGGGGCGCCCGGGTGCCGCGCCCGCCTGGGGCTCAATGCGCGGTCCAGCCCCCATCCACCACCAGGCTCTGTCCCGTGACATAGGAAGCCGCGTCGGAGGCAAGGAACACCGCCGCGCCGACGATATCGCGCGTCTCGCCGAAGCGGCCCATCGGCGTGTGGTCGAGGAACGGCTTGCCGAGCGTTTCGTGGTGCAGCAGCCCCGACGTCAGATCGGTATCGACATAGCCCGGCGCCAGGCAGTTCACCCGCACCCCGCGCTTGGCCCAGTCGAGCGCCAGCGATTTGCTCAGCATCTCCACCCCGCCCTTGGAGGCGCAATAGGGCGCCGAGCGGGTCAGCCCGACATGGCCGGCGACCGAACTGATGTTGATGATCGACCCCGCCCCGGCTTCGGCCATCGCCGCGCCGATATATTTGCAGCACAGGAACGTGCCGGTCAGGTTGACGTCGATGATCGCCTGCCAGTCGGCCAGGCTGGTCTTCTCGATCGTGCGCCAGACCGGGTTGATGCCGGCGTTGTTCACCAGCACGTCGATATGCCCGAACCGGGCGAGCGCCGTGTCGCGCAGCGCCAGCACGTCCGCCTCCTGCGCCACGTCGGCGACCTGCACCGCGGCGCTGCCGCCGGCCGCGGCGATCGCGGCGGCGGCCTCGTCCAGGCTGGCCCGGGTGCGCCCGGCGAGCAGCACCGAGGCGCCGAAGGACGCCAGCGCGGCGGCGATCCCCCGCCCGATGCCGCGCCCGGCGCCGGTGACGATCGCGGTCCTGCCGGTCAGGTCGAACAAGGCGGCGCTCACAGCCAGCCCCCCGCGGCGAGACCCTCACCCGCCGCGCAAGGGCGCGGCGACCTCTCCCGCATGCGGGAGAGGTGACTTGCTCGCAGACGGGTGGCGGCGAAGATTACCCCGTTCACCAGTTCGGCCCCTGCTTCATCACCCGCTGGGCGATCGACCAGCGGTGCACCTCCGAAGGCCCGTCGTAGATCCGGAACCCGCGCACCTCGCGGAAAATCCGTTCCACCAACGTCTCCCCGGTCACCCCCTGGCCGCCCAGGATCTGCACGCAGCGGTCGGCCACCCGCCAGATCGCTTCCGAACAGACCACTTTCGCCATCGAGGATTCGGTGCCCCCGCGCGCGCCCTGGTCCAGCACCCAGGCGGTCTGCCAGATCGCCAGCCGGGCCATGCGGATATCCATCTCGTTGTCGGCCAGCATGAAGCCCACGCCTTCGTGGTGGCCCAGCACCTGGCCGAACACCTCGCGCTTGCGCGCATACCCCGCCGCGATCTCGTGCGCGCGCTTGGCCGCGCCGAGCCAGCGCATGCAATGGGTCAGCCTGGCCGGCGCGAGCCGCACCTGGGCGTAGCGGAACCCCTTGCCGGGCTCGCCCAGGATGTCGGTTGCCGGCACCCGCAGGTCGTGGAACCGCACCACGCCGTGCCCGCCCGGAAACCCCTGGTCCAGGCTGTCCATGGCGCGCACCACCTCGATCCCCGGGCTCGTCATGTCGGCCAGGAACATGGTGGCGGCGCCGTCCTCGCCCTTGGCCATGATGATGGCGAAGCCGGCGCCCTCGGCGCCGGTGATGAACCATTTCGTGCCGTTGATGACCCAGTGGTTGCCGTCGCGCCGCGCGGTGGTGGCGAGCGCGGCAGGGTCCGAGCCCGCGCCCGGCGCGGGCTCGGTCATGCAGAAGCAGGAACGGATCTCGCCCGCCGCCAGCGGGCGCAGCCAGCGCTCCTTCTGCTCCGCCGTGGCGACGGCTTCCAGCAGGTGCATGTTGCCTTCGTCGGGCGCGGAGATGTTCATCGCCAGCGGGCCGAGCAGCGAATAGCCGGATTCCTCGAACACCAGCGCCTTGCCGACATGGCTCAGGCCCAGCCCGCCCCATTCGGTGCCCACATGCGGGGCGAGCAGCCCCGCGTCGGCGGCCAGCGCGTTCAGCTCGCGGCGGAACTCATCGGTGGGACCGTGGCGGCCCTGGCGGGGGTCGCGCTCCAGCGGGACGATCTTCTCGCGGATGAAACGGGCGGTGCGCTCGCGCAGTTCGGCAAGCTCGGGGGGGATCGAAAAATCCATCAGAAGGCGCGTCCTTGGGCGATCTCGTGGGTGAATTCCAGGATGCCGGTGCCGATGCCGGTGAAGGCGGCATAGCGCGGATCGGTGGTGGCGCCGGCGCGCCAGCGCAGGCCGAGCTGGAGGAAGATCACCGCCAGCTTGTACATCGCCAGCACCCGGTAAAACAGGAAGTCCGACACGTCCCGCCCGGTCAGCGCCGCGTAGCGCGCCACGGCGTCCTGCCGTGCCAGGAAGCCCGGCTGGTCGGCCGGCATCTGCGCCATGTCGTGCATCGCCGGCGGATCGTCCGCGTGCACCCAGTAGCTCAGCAGGGTGGCGAAATCGAACAGCGGATCGCCGCGGGTGCCCTGGTCCCAGTCCACCACCGCCACGGCGGAGAGGTCGGCCGGGTTCAGGATCAGGTTGTCGAGCTTGAAATCGTTGTGCAGCAGGGCAGGGGGGCCGTCGGGGCGGGCGTGGCGCTCCAGCCAGGTGCCCAGCTCGCGGTGCAGCGCCTCGGTGCCGTCTTCCATCGCCGCGAGGCCCCGCTTGCGCCAGCCGGCGACGGCGCGGGCGAGGAAGCCCTCCGGCCGGCCGAGGTCATCGAGCCCGATCGCCTTGGTATCGACCGCATGGATGGTGGCGAGCGTCTCCAGCAGCACCTCCGACAGCCGCGCCCCCACTTCCGGCCGTCCGGCCAGCGCCGGCGGCATGGTGGCGCGAATCACCAGGCCCGGGCGGTACTCGAGGATCCGGAACGGCGCGCCGAGCACGGCGGGGTCGGTGCACAGGTGCAGGCTGCGCGGGGCCACCGCCAGCGCGTCGGCGAGGCGGCTGAGGATGCGGTGCTCGCGCGCCATGTCGTGGCTGCCGGGCGGCAGGTCGCCGAGCGGCGGGCGGCGCAGCACGGCGGGGCGGCCGTCGAGATGGATCAGGTAGTTCAGGTTGGCGAGCCCGCCGGCGAACTGGCGCGGCGGCGGGTCTTCGTCCAGCCGCAGCCCGTGCGCGGCGAGATAGGCGCGGGCGCGCGGCCAGTCCTGCGGGGTGCTGTCCGCCGGCGAGCGGAGGTCGGCTGCGGGGTCTGAGGGCACGGGTTCTCCTGGACTGGAACCGGGCGGAGGGTGAAAGCGCGGGCGCGGTGCGTCAAGGCAAGCGGGGCGGCAGAGGTGGGCGCGGCCCGGCAGGCGGGTCGCCGCCGCGTGAGCTCAGGCCCCGGCCCGGCGCCCGGCCACCGAAGCCGCCAGGTACCCCCCCGCGCTCAGCGCCGAAATCCAGAACGTCGCCGGCCAGTCGGTATAGAACGCCGCCGTCAGCCCCACCCAGCCCTCCGCCACCGCCAGCCCGGCCGCCAGCGCCACCCCGGCGCCGATCCGCGGCGTCAGGCGTTGCGCCGTCGCCGCCGGGCCCACCAGCAGCGCGAACACCAGCAGCACGCCGACGATCTCCGCGCTCTCGGCGATCGCCACCGCCGCCACCGCCAGGAACAGCACCGAGATCAGCCGCGGATCCACCCCGCGTGCCTCCGCCAGCTCCGGCTGCAGGCTCGCCGCCAGCAGCGGCCGGGCGATCAGCGCCAGCCCGGCCAGCGCCGCCGCCCCCAGCCCGGCCAGCACCTGCAACGTCCCCGCCGACACGCCCAGCACGTTGCCGAACAGCACCGCCATCGCCGCGCTCGCGTAGGCGGTATAGAAATGCAGGAACAACAGCCCGAGCCCGAGCGCGAAGGCCAGCACCACGCCGATCGCCACGTCCCGCTGCGCCAGCCGCTCGCCCAGCAGCCCGATGCCGATCCCGCCCAGCACCGTGGCCCCGAGCAGCCCCCAGAACGGCGCCAGCCCGATCAGCGCCGCCCCGGTCGCGCCGGTGAAGCCGATATGCCCCAGCGCGTGGCCGGCGAAGGTCTGCCCGCGCAGCACCAGGAACCACCCCACCGCGCCCGCCACCACGCCGACGATCGCCGCGGCCAGGAACGCGTGGCGCATGAACTCATAGCCCAGCATCCGCCGCCTCCCCGTGCCCGTGGTCATGGTCGTGCCCGTGGTCATGCCCATGCTCGTGGCGATGCGCCGCGTGTTCCATGTCCTGTCCGCCCGACATCACGAACAGCCGCCCGCGCAGTTCCAGCACCTCGATCTGCGTGCCGTAGAGCCGCGACAGCACCGGCGCGGTGATCACCTCCGCCACCGTCCCCAGCGCCGCCTGGCCGGCGCCGAGATACAGCACCCGGTCCATCGCCCCGAGCAGCGGGTTCACCTCATGGGCGCTGAACAGCACGGCGATGCCGAGCCGGCGCTGCACCGCGCGCACCAGGGCCACCACCTCGGCCTGGCGGTGCGGGTCGAGGCTGATCAGCGGCTCGTCCAGCAGCAGCAGCTTCGGCTCCCCCAGCAGCGCCTGGGCCAGCAGCAGCCGCTGCCGCTCCCCGCCCGACAGCGCCGCGAGCGGGCGGGCGGCAAGCGCGCGCGCGTCCACCAGATCGAGCGCGCGGTCCACCGCCGCCCGCTCCGCCCGCCCGCGCCACGGCAGGCCCCAGCGCGCGGCGCCGGCGGCGGCGACGAAATCCCACCCGCGCAGGTGCAGCCCAAGCTCTCCGCGCGCCTGCGGCATGTAGCCGACCGCGGGATTGCCCCGCGCCGCCGGCCGGCCGAGCACCGTGATCGTGCCGCTGCGCGGGGCGAGCAGCCCCAGGATCGCCCGCATCATGCTGGTCTTGCCGGCCCCGTTCGGCCCCAGCACGCCGACGAACTCGGCCGCCTCGATGGCGAAGGACACCTCCCGCAGCACCGTCCGCGCGCCGCGGGCCAGGGTGACCTGCGCGAACCGGACCGCGCTCATCCCGGCCCCCGCGCCAGGATCGCGCCGAGCGCGTCGAGCTCGCCGCTCACCCAGGCTTGATAGGAGGTATCCGGCGGCTGGGTCTCGGTGACGCCCAGCACCGGAACCCCGGCGGCGGCGGCGATCCGCAGCAGCCGGCGGGCGGCGGGGCTGTCCGCCTGGCGGTTGTAGATCAGCACCCGCACGGCGCGCGTGCGCAGGTCGCGCTCGATCGCGGCGACCGCACTGGCCGGCGGCTCGGTGCCGTTCATCACCGCGCGCTGGAACGCCAGGTTGCGCATCTCCAGCCCGAGTGCGGCGGCGAGATAGCCGAACACCGGCTCGGTCGCCGTCACCCTGGTGCCGGCGAAGCGGGCGCGCAGCGCGGCGATGCGCGCGGCGATCGGGCGCAGCGAGGCGAGGAACCGCGCCTGCCGGCCGAGCAGCGCGTCCCGCTCCGCCGGATCGCGCGCGATCAGCGCCGCGGTCAGCGCCCGCGCATAGGCCGGCATGGCGGCGGGGTCGTACCACAGATGCGGGTTCGCCCCGGGCGGGGCATGCACCAGCGCCGCGATCGTCAGTACCACCCGCCCGCGCGCCGGCGCGGCGCCGAGCAGCGCGCCCATCCACGGGTCGTAGCCGGCCCCGTTCGCCACCACGATGTCCGCCCCCGCCACCGCGCGCGCGACCGAGGGGCTGGCCTCGAACAGATGCGGGTCGGTATCGGGGTTGGACAGCACGGCGCTGATCCGCGCCGCCGGCCCGGCAAGCTGGCGGGCCACGTCGGCATACACGGTCTCGGCGGCGACGATGCGAACCGGCGCGACGGCGGCGGTGGCGGCGGAGGGGGGGCTGCGGCGCGCGCCGGCGCCAGGCCGGCCCACAGGCCGGCGAGCAGCACGGCGGCGGCGAAAGCGGGGGATCGCATGGGGGGTTCCGAAGGGCGGCGGGGAGCAAGGGAAATGTTATATTATACGGGTTCCCCGCACAACCTGCCCCGGCCGCCCGCACAAACCCGTTGCCTCGCCGCGGGCAAATGTTCTATATATGTTCGCACACCCATGGCCCCTCCCTTCCCCCCCTGCTCGACCGTCTTGCCAGCCTCGTCGCCTGGCTGGCCGACCGCATCGCCGGAGCGGGCGATCACGCGGGCCTGGACCGCACGCGCGCCGGCGCCCTGCTCGCGCGGCTGCACGATCTCGTCGCCCGGTTCCGCGCCGTTGCCGGCACGCCGGTCCCGCCGCCGAAGCGGGCCCCGAAGCCGGTCGAGCCGCGATTCGTTCCCACCGACAGCTATTACGACCCGTTGGCGGACCCGCCGCCGGAACGCACGGGGCTGCCGCGCTCCTGGCGCTGGCTGCTGCGGCTGGTGCCGCAGGCCGCCGCCGGGCGGGCGCAGCTGGAGGCGCTGCTGCGCGATCCGGCGATGGCGGAGATGCTGGCGGCCGATCCCAGGCTGGGGCCGATCCTGCGCCCGCTCGGCTGGATGCTCGGGGTGGATCGCGCGCTGCTGCCCGCCTCGCGGCGGCGGCGGCGGCCGGTGATCCTGGTGCCCGGCGGGCCCCTGACGGCCGCGGCGGCGGCGGCCGACTACGCCGTGGCGCGGGCGAGGGGGGTTTCGCACGGGGATCTTGTCGCGCTCGGGTGCATGCCCCCCACGGGGGGGCGGGACCGTCGGCCGGTCTGGCTCGGGTGCCCGGGGCTGGGTTCGGCGAAGATTCCGGCCTGAGCGGGGGCGGTGGACGCGCGTCCTGATTGTTGCGATATCGTATCTAATAGCCGCCTCCCCGGGCCTGGGTCGGCAGCCGGGGTGCCACAAGGGTCGCCCGCGTCTGGCCATGGGGCGATAGGGGCGTGCGCGCGATCGGCCTGGCGCGTCTCTCCTGCGGGAGGGGGTTGGGGGGAGGGGTGCCCACGGCACGATGCCCTGTGCCGCGTGCACCCCTCCCCCCAACCCCCTCCCGCAAGGGGAGGGGGAGATGGTGACTCGGCCCCCTGCCCGGACCATCGGGCCCTTGCACCGTACGGGGTTTTTCCGCCTGATCCCGGTCCCCGGGCGCACCGGCCCGCCCTCGGCGGGCCGGACGCGGCCGGGCAGGATCAGCGGCGGAGAGCAGGCATGGCGACAGAGACAGGTCCGAACGCAGCGGCGATCGCGGCGGCGGTGGCGGCGGAGCGGGGGCGCGCGCAGGCGCTGTTCGACCGGTTGCGCGCCGACGGCGCCGACCCGCCCGGGATCACCCGCGACACCTACGGCCCCGGCGAGCAGCGCGGCCACGCGACGATCGAGGCCGAAGCCAACCGCATGGGCCTCGAGATCAGCCGCGACGCCGCCGCCAATCTGTATGCGACCCTGCCCGGGCGGAACCGCGCCGCGCCGCGGATCATGTTCGGCTCGCATCTCAATTCGGTGCCCCACGGCGGCAATTTCGACGGCGCGGCCGGGGTGGTGGCCGGGCTGATCGCCGTGGCGGCGCTGCAACGGCTCGGGATCACGCCTTCCTGCGACGTGACCGTGATGGGCATCCGCGCCGAGGAGAGCATCTGGTTCCAGGTCTCCTACATCGGCAGCCGCAGCGCGCTGGGCAGCCTGCCGGACGGCGCCCTGGTGGCGCGGCGGATCGACACCGGGCGGACGCTGGCCGCGCATATCGCCGATTGCGGCGGCGATCCCTCGGCGCTGGCGTCCGGGCGCCGCCAGCTCGATCCCGCCTCGGTGCGCGCCTTTCTGGAGCTGCATATCGAGCAGGCGCCGAGCCTGGTCGAGGCCGGCCGCCCGGTCGGCCTCTGCACCGGCATCCCCGGCAATTTCCGCTACCCGGACGCGCGGATCGAGGGCAATGACGACCATGTGGGCCTGCCGCGGCGCTTCCGCCGCGACGCCGCCATGGCCGGCGCCGAGTTCGCCCTCGGGATCGACAGCATCTGGCAGGACCACGAGGCCCGGGGAATCCCGATGGCCGCCACCATCGGCCGCTTCCACACCGACGCGGCACGGCACGGGCTGACCATCGTCCCCGGCGTGTTCCATTTCAGCCTGGACGTGCGCGCCTATGACGAGGCGGTGCTGGCGGCGCTCGACCAGGCGGTGAGCGCGCTGGTGCAGGGGATCGAACAGCGGCGCGGCGTGCGGTTCCATCTGGGCACCAAGGCGCGGGCGGCGGTCGGGCCGGTGGATCCGACCATCCGCGCCGGGCTCGCGGACGCGGCGCAGGCGCTGGGCATGCCGGTGCTGGACCTCGGCAGCCCGGCATCCCACGATGCCGCGGCCTTCGCCGCCGCCGGGGTGCCGATGGGCATGGTGTTCGTGCGCAATGCGAACGGCAGCCACAACCCGCACGAGGCGATGACCCTGGACGATTTCCTGGCCGGAACTGCGGTGCTGACCCGGTGGCTGGCCGGCGCCGTGTCCGGTTGACCGCGATGGGCCTCTATGACCGGCTGGTGCTGCCGCGGCTGCTGGCCTTCGCGATGCGCACGCCGCGGCTGGTGCCGTTGCGCGCCCGCGTCGGCGCCGCGGCCGAGGGGGTGGTGCTGGAACTCGGCATCGGCTCGGGGCTGAACCTGCCGTTCTACGGGCCGTCCGTGCGGTCGGTGATCGGGGTCGATCCCTCGCCGCATCTGCTGGCGCTGGCCCGGGCGCGCGGCGGCGGCGCAGGGGGCGGTGCAGGGGGCGGTGCACGGGCCGGCGCTCGAGCTGCGCCAGGGGGTGGCGGAGCATCTGCCGGCCGAGAGCGGCTCGGTCGATACGGTGGTGAGCACCTGGACCCTGTGTTCGGTGGCCGACCCGGCGGCGGCGCTGGCCGAGGTGCGGCGGGTGCTGCGCCCCGGCGGGCGTCTGGTCTTCGCCGAACACGGCCTGGCGCCGGACCGGGGGGTGGCGCGCTGCCAGCACGTCCTGACCCCGGGCTGGAAGCGGATCGCCGGCGGCTGCCACCTGGACCGGCCGATCGCGGCGCTGGTGCGGGGATCGGGGTTGCGGATCGTGCAGCTGGACCGCTCCTATCTGGGTCGGCCGCGGCTCGCGACCTTCATGTACCAGGGGATCGCGTGCGGAGACTGAGGCAGGCCGTCGGGCTGCCCCGTTATGGCCGGGCCTGACCCGGCCATCCACCCCCGCAACATCCGTGCGCAGGCCGGTCCGGCACCCCCGGTCACGAAGGAAGACCCCGCCGCACCGCTGTCGAACCGGACGCCGGACGTCCCCCGCCGCCGCCCGTCCCGAACACACCGCCTGCCGCTGCCTGTTGCTGCCGCGCCACAGTGTTTCACCATTGCCATGTTTCGCGCGATCACCCGGTTGCGGGGGTGGACGGGCAAGCGGCATAACGCTGCCCGGTTCGGCTGCCCGCCCGTGGGCGATGCCGGTGGCCCATTGGGGTGCCGGGATCCGGTGGGGGACCCGGGGTCCGGGCCGCACTATCCAGCCGGTGCAGGCCGGCACACACGAGGAGGGATTCATGCGAAAGCTCTTGTTGGCCACGGTCGCCGTGGTCGGGGCGTCGGTGGGAATGACGGGTTTTGCCGTCGCGCAGGCGCCGGGCGCGTACCAGCTGGACGGCAAGGTGGTGGTGAAGCGGTCCGGCGGCCACGCCAGCACCTACGGCAACAACAACTACCTGAATGGCACCGCGAGCCCGGGGCCGGTGGCGGTTCCCACGCCGGGCACGATGGTGGTGCACCTCGGCTTCGCCGTGCTGACCGAAGCGAGCGCGTCCTGGTCGAGCGCGGACACCACCAGCACCAACAAGGTCAGCCCGGTCGGCCTGCAGACCTATATGCGTATCTATCCCGGCGTCGACGCGATGGCCGCCAACGGCCTGCGCTACGGCGCGGCGATCGAACTGCGGCAGAACTTCTTCGACGGGGCCGACGACCACGATCGGCAGCTCCGGCGGCTCGGGCGCCAGCACCCATCAGACCGTGTTCGTGCGGCGTGAGTTCGTCTACCTGGGCGCCGACCACATCGGCGTGCTGCGCATGGGCGAGACCGACGGCGTGATCGGCACCTTCGATGAAGGCGGCCGCACCACCGGCGTGTTCCTCTCGCCCACCGGCACCACCGTCGGCGGCGATCTGGAAGGCACCACGGTCGGCGGCTGGATGGCCCCGTACTACGGCGCGCAGAGCGGCAACGAATACGCCACCGAGAAGCTGTTCTACGACAGCCCGTCGTTCTTCGGGTTCGACTTCGCGTTCGAATACTCGCCGACCGCGTTCAACGGCTTCGGCAACCCTGCTCTTGTCCGCACCTCGTCCAACTACGTGACCAACGGGAGTTCGGTTGAGCGGAATATCTATGCCGCAGGCGTTCGTTATTCGGGCACCTTCGGGCCGGCGGCCGTGCTCGCCTATGGCGTCTACATGGGCAGCGGCCATGTCAACTCGCCGAACGGCGCGCAGTTCGACAACCTGAGCCTCGGCATGTTCGGCGCCAACGTGACGGTCGCCGGCTTGAGCGTGTTCGGCAACGTCATGCACGGCGCGTTCAACGGCGTGCTGGGCCTGAAGCCGAAGGGCGCACCGGACGGGACGGGCGTGACCGGGGGCGTGAAATACTCCTTCGGCCCGTTCGGCGTCGGCGGTGTCTACAGCCAGCTGGACGATCAGGGCTCCTACACGCAGACCGGCATCTCGCAGAGCCATGCGTGGGTTGCCTACCTCGCCGCCACGTACTCCGCGGCGCCGGGCCTGACCTTCTATGCCGACTACGGCTATGGCCAGACCCACCAGGGTTCGTCCGACGGCCGGACCCAGGGCTTCCTGGTCGGCACCAAGGTTACCTGGTAAACGAACCACGCTTCGTCAGAGCCTGAGGAAACGGCGGGGGCAACCCCGCCGTTTTCGTTTGCCGGCCGGTCGCACGCTCCGGGCCGCCCGCCCCTTGGCGCGGCCCGGCAGAGGGGGTAAGCACCCGGGCCAACCACCGTCCTGAACAGGCCACCCATGCCCCTCCGCCGCTTTCGTCTGCTTGTGTCGTCGGCCGCGCTCGCGCTGCTGGCCGGTTGCTCGAACCCGCCGATTGCCGCCAATCCGACCGCCCCCAACTACATCGCCGACAACGCGGGCCCGTCCGGCACGGGCATCAACCCCGGCACGCAGGGCAACATCCTGAAGGACCTGTTCGGCGGCAGCAACAAGAACAGCGCCAATGCCGGCAGCCCGATCGCGGTGAACGCCTATCTCTGGCGCGCCAGCCTGGACACCCTGTCCTTCATGCCGCTGGCCTCGGCCGACCCGTTCGGCGGCATCATCATTACCGACTGGTATGCGCCGCCCAACACCCCGGACGAGCGGTTCAAGGCCACCGCCTACATCCTGGGGCGGGAGCTGCGATCCGACGCGATCCGGCTGACCCTGTTCCGTCAGGTGTACCAGGGCGGCCGCTGGGTCGATGCGCCGGTCAGCGCCGGTACCGTGAACGATATCGAGACCAAGATCCTCGACCGCGCCCGCCAGCTGCGGGTGGAGACCGCCAGCCGCTGATCCGCAGCCGGGCGCGTCCGCCGCCATGGCCGGGCCTGACCCGGTGATGACGGAGGGGGCGCGGCGAAGGACCGGGGCATAACGGAGCGCGCCGCCCCGGCGCGACGGACCGGAGCGCCGGCGCTTCCGCCGGACCACAGGAAGAACGTCTCGCCTTCGGCGCCCCGCCCACCGGCGTCCGAGCCGCCGCCTTCAGTGCAGCCGCGGCGCCTTCAGGAACCGCGCCCGGTCGGCCGAGCGCACCGCGAGGTCGATCGCCGCGCCCTCGCGCATCAGCCGCAGCTTCACCTCCGCCCCGGCGCTGCCCGCCGCCCAGACCCGGCGCCACAGCCCGGCGAGATCGGTGACCTCTTCGCCGTGCACCGCCACCACCCGGTCGCCGACCCGCACGCCGGCCTGATCGGCCGGGCCGTCGTCGGCCAGCCCGCCCACCACCAGCGCATCCTCCGCCTCGGTCGCGTACATGCCAAGCCACGGCCGCGCCGGGCGGTTCACCCGCCCGTAGGTCAGCAGGTCGTCCAGGATCGGCGGCAGCAGGCCGATCGGCACCACCATGTTCATGTCCAGCCGGCGGCCCTTGCGGTCCCCCTGCTGCAGGATCAGCGACCCGATCCCCATCAGCTTGCCGTCCGCAATCAGCCCGCAGCCGCCCCAGAACGGGTGCGCGGGGGCGATGAACAGCGCATCGTCCAGCACGTATTCCCAGTAGCCGGCGAATTCCTGCCGGCCGACGATGCGGGTCTCGATCGCATGCCGGCGCCCGCCATAGGCGGCGAACACCGCCGGGTCGCCCAGCTTCAGCGCATCGGAATCGCCGAACTCCAGCGCCGGCAGCCCGAGCCGGCCAAGCGCCTGCACCAGGCCGAAGCCGGTCTCCTGATCGTAGGCCAGCGCATGGCCGGGGATCGCGCGTCCGTCGGCCGAGGTGATCCAGATCGTCTCGGCTTCCGTGACCAGATAGCCGATCGTGGCGATCAGCCCGCTGTCGCGGATCACCACCCCGCTGCCGGCGCGTTCGGTGCCGAGCGAGTCCGCGGTGAACGCATCGGCCGGCACAAACGAGCGCAGGCCCACCACCGCGTCCAGCGCGCGCGACAGATCCCAGGCGTAATCGCCCGGGTCGGGCTGCAGATTGGCCGGAATTTCCCAGTCGGCCTTTGCCATGCCTTGGTGTCTCTCGCCTCCGGGCCGTCCGCGCGAAGATCGCGCGGCCTGCGCCGGGGTCAGTATCGATGTTTTCCGCCCGCCTGCCAACGCCGGCGCCCGGGCTCAGCCGTCCGGGTGCGGGGCGATGGTCAGCCAGCAGGTCTCGATCCGGTCGCCGCGCGCCAGCCGCAGCTCGACCGACCGGCCCACCCGCTCCCCCGCCAGGAACTCCCGCAGGCTGTGCTGGCCGTTGATCGGCCGGCCGTCGATCGCGAGCAACGTGTCGCCGACCACGATGCCGCCCAGCGCGGCAGGACCGTCCGGCTCGATCGCCATCACCCGCCGCCCCTTGTTGCCGCCGAGCCAGCCGAAGCCGCTCGCCAGGGTCACCGGCTGCAACGACAGCCCCAGCCAGCCGCGCCCCGTGTAGCCGGCCCGCCCCCCGCCCGGGGTGAGCAGCGCGGCCAGGCGGGCGTACGGCACCACGCACGCGCGCCCGTCCGGCCCGGCAACGGCCAGGCCAAGCAGGTCGCCCGCGGCATCCAGCACCGGCCCGCCTTCCGTCTCCGGTGACAACCCGGTGTCGAGCACCAGCGGTGCGGCGGCGCCGCCGTCCGTTCTGGGGGCGGCATACACGCCGGTCAGCCGGGCGGTGGGTTCGCCCGCCGCGGTCACGCCCAGCAGCACGGCCAGCGCGCCGGGCCGCGCCGGTTCGGCGGGGCTGAGCGCGGGCACGACGGCGGGAGCAGCCAACCCGATCGTCGCGATGCCGCTGCACGCATCGCGCCGCGTCACCCGTCCGGACACCACGGTGCCGTCCGGCCGCACCAGGGCGCAGCCCTCCTGCGGCGGCAATCCGGCCTCGGCGGTGAGCACGCACTCCGCCCCCCAGGCCAGCCCGGGCTGGCAACGGTCGGGCGCGACCCGGACCGCAACCAGCGCCGGCGCCGCGCGGGCGACGACCCCGGCCAGCGCATCGGACAGCCGGATCAGCACGGTGTCGGGGACGTCGGCGGTCCTTCTTGCGGACGACAGGGGCGTCGCTCCTCTCCGGCTTGTCACGTTGGTTTAACCCGATCGCGGCGCCGGCGCTACGGTCGCGGCAGCTGCGCCTGCGGCACCGGGCTCGCCCGCGCCACCACGCGATACAGCCGGAACCCCTCCACCCGCGCCGCCCCGCGCCGGCGCCAGACGGTGCCGAGCGCCTGCACCGAGGCCCAGGGCGCCGGGTCCGGCGGGCCGGCGCGGCGCAGGCTGCGCACCAGCAGCCCGGTCTGCCCGGCCAGCGACGGGCGCGGCAGGTCGAACCAGGCCCAGCGCGGCTCCACCCCGATCACCCTGGCCCCGGGCGGCAGGTGCAGCGCCAGCTCGCTGGCCGGACCGTAATCATCGGCGGCGACGAACGCCGCCGCGCTGCGCGCCTGCGCCGCCGCCACCGCGCGCGCGAGCCCGCCCCAGCCGGCCAGTTTCAGCGCCGTCGGGTCGCGCGTCACCGGCAGCGGCAGCACCGCGGTGGCGGCCTGCACGTAAACCAGCGCGGTGATCACCAGGCCCAGCGCCACCGCCGGGCGGATCAGCCGGCGCCAGCGCGGCGCGTCCAGCGCGGCCGCGGCGATCGCCGCGGCGGGATACAGCACCGCCGGCCAGTTGCCCTGCACCCGGCCGGCGAAGCAGTGCTGCACGAACACCGCCACCGCCGGCAGGGTCATCGCCGCCAGCAGGGAGTAGGCCGGGTCCCGCCGGGTCCAGGCGCGCCGCGTCGCCAGCACCACGCCCGCCACGCACAGCACGAACACGAGCGGCGTGGCGAGGCCAAGCTGCGCGCCGATCAACTCCCCCAGGAAGCGCGGCGCCTGCTCCGGCTGCCAGTGCGTCAGCCGCCCGCCCTGCTTCAGGAAGCCCACCCAATGATGCGAGCGGTTCCAGCTCAGCACCGGCAGGACCACCTGCATGCCCCACAGCACCCCCCAGTACAGCGCCGGATCGAACCACCGCCGCCGCAACCCGGGCACCCACAGCAGCCACAGCACCCCGCCGACCGCCAGGAACGCCGCGGTGTATTTGCTGTCGAACGCCGCCCCCGCGAGCATCGCCGCCAGCACCAGCCACCAGCCGTTGCCGTCGCGGGTGAACCCGGCCAGCGCCCAAAGACAGGCGACCCAGAAGAACAGCAGCGGCGTGTCCGGCGTCATGATCACGGTGCCGACGCCGAACAACAGGCTGGCATTCAGCAGCGCCGCCGCGATCAGCCCGGCCCGTCGCCCCGGCAACAGAATCTCGGCCGTGTGCCACAGCAGAACCGACCCGAGCGCCCCGGACAGCGGGCCCAACAGACGGATGCCGAGCGGCGTGGCGCCGGCAATCGCGGTGCCGATCCGGATCCACAACGCCACCATGGGCGGGGCGTCCAAATAGCTGCCCTGCAACGCTCGCGACCAGACCCAGTAATACGCCTCGTCCGGCGCCAGCGGCGTGACCGCCGCCACCCCGAGACGCACCACGGTCACCAGCGCCAGCGCAGCCAGTGCCAGGCGAATCCCCTGGGAGGCAGATCGAACTTCCGGAACCGAGGTCGGCATGCCGTGCTGGTGCGACCCGCGCCGCGGGCGGTCAAGCCTGTGGGATGCGGCAGTGCAAGCAAGGCCAGGGGGCGCTGCCCCCTGGACCCCCGCCAAGGGCGTCGCCCTTGGAACCCTTCACGAAGGTTCCGGGAGGGCATGGGGTGGCGCGGCGGGTGCGGGGCGGCCCGGGCGGCGGGCAGGGACAGAGCGCTCCTGCGCTCTGACCCTGCCCGCCGCCCGGGCCGCCCCGCACCCGCCGCGCCACCCCATGCCCTCCCGGAACCCCCCGAGGGGTCCAGGGGACGACTGTCCCCTGGCGGGGGGTCCAGGGGGGCAGCGCCCCCTTGGCCTTACTTGCCTGACCGCCTCCCCCCGGCTTGTGAGCCCGCCCCGGCGATGGCAGTTTGCCGCCGGTGCAGGAGGTGCTGGCATGGCGGTGAACAAGATCTATTCGGACAGTACGGCGGCCTTGGCGGGTCTGTTGCGCGACGGCATGACCATCATGTCCGGCGGGTTCGGCCTGTGCGGCATTCCCGGCGCGCTGATCTCGGCGATCCGCGACAGCGGGGTGAAGGATCTGACGGTGATTTCCAACAACGCCGGGATCGACGACGCCGGGCTGGGCCTGCTGCTCGTCACCCGCCAGATCCGCAAGATGATCAGCTCCTATGTCGGCGAGAACGCCACCTTCGCGCGCCAGTACCTGGCGGGGGAGCTGGAGATCGAGTTCAATCCCCAGGGCACCCTGGCCGAACGCATCCGCGCCGGCGGCGCCGGCATTCCGGCGTTCTTCACCGCGACCGGCGCCGGCACCGAGATTGCCAAGGGCAAGCCCGTGCAGGAATTCGACGGGCGCAGCTACGTGATGGAGCGCGGGCTGACCGCCGATCTCGCGGTGGTGCACGCCTGGAAGGCGGACCCGGAGGGCAATCTGCTCTATCGGAAGGCGGCGCGGAACTTCAATCCGATCATGGCCACCGCGGCGAAGACCACCGTGGTGGAGGTGGAGGAGCTGGTGGAACCGGGCCAGATCGACCCCGACCACATCATGACGCCGGGGATTTTCGTCGATCGCATCGTGCGGCTGGAGACCGTGGACAAGCGGATCGAGCAGCGCACGGTGCGCAAGCGGTATTAGTGGTCCGATGCCGACGCCCACGTCCGGGCGTCGGCTGAATTGGCCCACAACAACTCACGGCAGGGAGGGCGAAGCGATGGCCTGGACACGCGATCAGATGGCGGCCCGCGCGGCGCGCGAGCTGCAGGACGGGTTCTACGTCAACCTCGGCATCGGTATTCCGACCCTGGTGGCGAATCATGTCCCGGAGGGGATGTCGATCCAGCTGCATTCCGAGAACGGCATGCTGGGCATGGGCCCGTTCCCGTTCGAGGGCGAGGAGGATCCCGACCTCATCAACGCCGGCAAGCAGACGGTCACCGAGCTGCCGAGCACCAGCTTCTTCGATTCCGCCGCGAGCTTCGCGATGGTGCGCGGCGGACACATCGACATCTCGATCCTGGGCGCGTTGCAGGTGGCCGAGACCGGCGATCTGGCGAACTGGATGATCCCCGGCAAGATGGTGAAGGGGATGGGCGGCGCGATGGACCTGGTGGCCGGGGTGCGCCGCGTCGTTATCTTGATGGAACATACCGCCGGCGGCAAGCCGAAGCTGTTGCGCCAGTGCACCCTGCCGCTGACCGGCGCCGGGGTGGTCGATCTGGTGATCACCGAGCTCGGCGTGTTCCAGGTGGGCCGGCCCGGGCTGACCCTGATCGAGCTGGCGCCGGAGGTGACGGTCGAGGAAGTGCGCGCGAAGACCGAGGCGGCGTTCGCCGTCGCGCCAGGGGTGCACGCGGCGGCCTGAGCCGCGGGGAGGCGGCGCCATCGCACCGCGGGCCGGTCATGTCGCCGCCTGCCATCCGTCGTGGCGGGGCGCGAACAGGCCCGGCTCCGCCGCCGGCCGCGCGTGCACCGGGGACAGCGGATTGCCCCACAGCCGGTCGCCGGTCGTGGCGAGCAGCATCACGTCCGGCTTGATCCAGGCATAGACCCGCGCCCGCGCCTCCGGCGCCATCGGCCCGCCCAGCGCGACCAGGCTGCGCAGCGCCGCGAGATGCGGGCGGTCGGGGCGGGGAAAGGCGGCCTCGGCGATCTGTCCGGCCGGGGCGGCGAGCACGGTGGCGCCGGTTTCCGCCGCCAGCGGCAGCAGCCTTGCGGCGGGCGCGTCGGCCAGGATGAGCCTGGTGCCGTCGGCCAGCGCCGGGAGCCAGGCGGCCGCGGAAACCCCGGCCAGCAGCACGATGTCGTCCGGCCGCAGATCGAGGTGCAGCAGCAGCGCGGCGCGGCGGGCGAGCAGGCGGGCAGGGTCCCAGGGGCGCGCCAGGGCGGCGGCGAGCGGGGCCGGCAGATCGGCGGACGGATGGGCGAGATCCGCGGCCGGGAAGCAACGCGCCGGGCCGGCCGGCTTGTGCAGGATCAGCGCCGGCGCCGCGCCGTGCGGCAGGGCGAGGCGGGCCGGCACGGCCGGGACGGCGGCGAAATCGGCGAAGCGGGCGGCGGTGTCCCCCGGATCGGCGGCGATGGCCTGGCGCAGGGCCGCCCAGTTGGCGGGGCCGTCCGCCGCCGGGATGTCGCGGGCGCGCGGCACCTGGCGGAGGAAGGCCCAGGCGTTGGTGGTGGCGATCCGCTCGGGGCCGGGGGTGAACAGGAGGTCGGACATCGGCGGGGGCTTGCGTCCTTCGGGGACCGAGGCACCGGATGGCGGCACGGCTGCCCTGCGGAGGGTGCGGCCGGAGGGGGGATTGATCGGCCGGAGCGGGCCGGGCTATATGCCGCCTCCCGGCGCGATGGGGCCATAGCTCAGTTGGGAGAGCGCCTGAATGGCATTCAGGAGGTCAGGGGTTCGACTCCCCTTGGCTCCACCAGCCCCGGACTGCGATCTTTCGATTCTCTCGCGCCTTGCAACCATCCCGCGGGGCGCCAGGGACCAACCGGGGACCAACCGCGCACCCGCTAGCTGGCGACCAGGCGCAGTTCCGGGCGGCCTGGCGGCCGGCTACCCTCGGCGCCCGGCGCGGCAGCATCTCCGAGCTCGGCGGTCAGCCGTGCCACAGCCTGGCGTTGCTCCGCGGCGAACGCGGCCTCGACCGCGGCGGCGGTGTCCGGCGGGATCTCGTGCGCAGTCATGATCTGGCGCAGGCCCGACCGCAGCCCGCGGCCTAGCCGCCCGAACACGTCTCCCAGCACTTCGGCTACCCGCTTCGCATCCACCAGGCGCCCGTTGGCCACGGCTTCCTCGCGCTCGATCCGACGTAGCCGCGCCATGGTCAGCCGCTCGCCCGGCGATGGCCCTGCACCGGCGCCCATCGGGTCGCCGTCATCGAGCAGCGGCAGCGCAAGCTGCGACAAGGCCGCAGAGCGCTGATCCTTTACCTCCCGCTCGGCGTTGCGCTTGGCCTGCACGAACGCCCGGGCCGCCTCGGCATCGAACCGCCACAACCGCCCGCACCGGCCGCGCTCAAGCACTGGAAAGTCCGGCCACAGCCGCAGCCACCGGTCGAGGGTCGGGATCGTGCACCCGAGCAGTGGCGCGAGCTCCCGCTTGTTGACAACCATCCGAAACCTTCCTCGCGAAGGGGCGGAAACAACATAGAGAAAACAAAGGGTTTTTTCTACTGCCCAAAGTCCGCCCCCAACCGGGGCGCGAATTGCCCCCGGTTGACCTGACCCTCTGGAAGGACCCACGGCGCCGGCGGCGATCGCCGCCTCGGCAGCATCGCGGCGGGTCGGTCAGTCACCACGGCCAGCGTCGGCTTGGCTGCCGACGGCCGACGTCGCCGGCGTCATCGCGATATCGGGGTAGCCGACCACCCCAGCGGCGGGTGCATTTGGAACCCCCCGCGTAGGGTGACCGCCTCTAGGTGAGTGCCGCCTCTAAGCTGGCGCCGCCTTGGCAGCATCTCGGCGCTTCGATCAGCCGTCGCGGCCCGCGTCGGCTTGGCTGCCGGCGGCCGGTCGTCGCGGCGCCGTCGGATATCTGGGTGGCTGACCACCCCAGCGGCGGGCGGATTTGGAACCCTCCGCGTAGGGGGACCGCATGCGGCGGCGGCCTGGGTGCAACGGCGGGAGCCATGCTTTTAACGCATGCCTATGAAGGCCAGATCCAATCGCCGCTCCGGTTGACTGTACATCGCCGCGTGTTCTTCGTGTTCTCGTGTTCCTGGCCGCCGAACATAGTGTTTTCAATGGCTTGGGCGGAACACAATTTTTGGGTTCCGCGGAACACGCACCGCGCTCGTGTTCCCAGGGCGACGCGGGCAAGCCATTTTCCGCGCGAAAATCGGTTTGCCGGCCAGATGCGCGGGCGCGAACGGCCAAACCGAGGCGATGTCATGATGCGGTCGATATGCAATTTCCGCATATCTCGCGGGTCAGCCGGCGCCGTCCTCGGCACCGAGGATCGAGCCGACCACCTCATAGAGACGCACGCGCCGGTGACCCGGCGCGGCCATGGAGCGAGACGCCTTGCCTGCGCCGTCCGGAAGCAAGAAGCCGCGCGCGATCAAGGTTCGGTGCGCCTGGCGGCGATCCAGGCCGGCCAATGCCTCGGCCATGGCGTCGGCGGTGAGAAGATAGCGCCAGGCACGCCGGCCGCCATCTTCGGCCACCCATCGCTTCCAGCCGGCGCGATTGACCGCCCGGAACCCCTCTTTCGGCGGCTGCGCGTCGGGATCACCTTGGAATGCGTCGGTCTGCGGGTCAGGACTCCCGCCATTCCTCGAAGCGCGATGCGCCATGCCGGGCGAGGAAGTCGCGGAGCTGCGCCACAGCCTGCACATCTTCCCGCGCGCCGACCGTGCCGCGCTCGGCAAGCCAGGCGCGGAAACAGGCGGCGATCGCCTCGGTCGGATCGGCAGGCGTCCAACTGGTGATCGCGGCCTCGGTCGCGAGCTCGCCGGCGATCGCGAGCAGCGCGAAGCGGCGCGCGACGTTGCGCACCTGGCCGTCCGCATCGCCGAACGGCGCGAGCCAGTCCCGGATCAAGCTGGCGGACCAATCTTGCAATTTCGGGACGAAATCGGCCTCGGTCGCCAGCCGCTCGATCAGCCGCCGGAGGAACGCGGGGCCGGCGACGCCGTAGCAGGTGGTGGTTGCCACGCGCAGCGCGGTGGCGAAGGCTTCGGCCGAGGCTTCACCATGAAGGTGATCGAACAGGCCGAGGCCGGCGCCAGCGTCCGACGCCAGGTCGATCATCCGCACTTCCTGGCCGGCGCGCGGCTGCTTGGCGATCTCGGCGAGCTTGTCGGCAAAGGACGGTTCGCCAGTTGACAAAAAAAGGGAACGAAACTTCACCACGCGCCGCGCCCGCCCGGAGCGATCCATCCGTTCGCGTCCGCGTCCGTTCGCCAGCATGTACGCGGTTTCGCCGAGCGACGCGGGATCCGCCGTGCCGATCTCGTCCATCGCCAGCAGCGTGTCGGAATGCGCCTGCGCCAGGCCCTCGAGCCGTTCCCGGTCGCGCGCCATTGCCGAACATATCCGAGCGCACCAGTGCCGGCCTCGCCGCCCCAGACGCTGGCCGCGACACGCAGCGCCGTGGTCTTGCCGGATGACGACTTCCCATGCAGGTGGAAGCCGCCGCCTTGCTCGCCCAGCGGACCGAGCAACGGCGCGGCGAAGGCGCAGCAGGCCGCCAACATCAGCCGGTTGTTGCCAGTGCAGCGGTCCGCTACCTCGGCCTGCCACTGTTCCAGAGTGCCAGCGGCGTTGAACGGCGGCGGCTCACTTGCGTCGGGCTGATACAGGACGCCGCTCTTTTCGCCGCCGATGATCTCGCCGGGCAGCACGAAGACGGACGCGCCGTCGATCTGGTGCCAGCCGGTGCGCGTGACGACGCGGATCCGGTCGTGCGCGGTGAACAGCGCGCGGGCAAGATATTCATTCAGTGCCATCGCCGCATTGCGTCCCGGCTGCACATAGAGGCCGCGCAGCGCGAGCGTTCCGGCGATTTCGGTTTTCTCTCCGGTGAAGAGGTTGCGGGTGATCACCACCGACTGCGCCGCGCCGTCCGGGTCGCTGAAGCGGACCAGCAGCCCCCATTCGTTGCCGGTGTCGTCGCGGGTCTGTGCCAGCACTTCGAACGGACCGGAGACCAGTCGCAGGCCATCGTCGGTGCGGCGGAACAGGCCGGATTCGGTCATGGACAGGCGCCCGCCTTCCGTCGCCGCGTCCTCCGGTTTCGGGCGGGCCGCGGCCGGCTTGGCGTTCAAGACAGCGTCCCGCGCGGGTTGCCTGCCGCGCCTCTGCTGCCGTGCCTCGTTCAGATCGACCGGCTTGTCCGTCATTCAGTTAAACCCGCAACAATGCAGTCGTTGAAATCCTTGCCGATCGGCGAGCGTGCGATGCGCACCGCGCGGCCCTCGCCGGCGAAGCGATCGACCGCGCGCTGCAGCGCTTCGGCCGCGGGCGTGCCGTCGCCATCATTGTCGGCGGCGATGATCACGGTGCCGATCGCCGGCGGCAGCGTGACGCGCGCCAAGTTTCCGAGGCTGACGGCGGCCAGGACGCGGAATTCCGGGGTGGCGAGCGCGACCGACAGGCAGGTCTCGATCCCCTCGCCGATCACCACCGTCTCGCCGGTCGGGCATCCCGCAGCGGCTTGCCGGAGGCGCCGCGCCACAGCCGGATCGTGCCGCCGGCGACGGTGCCAAGGCTGCGCTTCGGGGCGGCGATCGGTGCCTTGCGCCAGGTGCCCGACTGGTCGCGGGCCAGGAACGTCCGGTGCAGCGCGCTCATCGTGCCATCCGGCGCGGTGATCGCCGCCACCAGCGCCGGCCAGGCGCGGCGGGAAGCCGCATCGTAGAGGCCGGGATGGAAGCGCAGGCTGCGCGGCTGCCGGCCGAGCTCCGCCAGGTCGATCCCCCGGGCGGCCAGGTAGTCGGCGGCCGGCGTGCCGGTCAGGCGCGGCGCGGCAGCCAGGAACAGGCGCGCAGCCACGCGGCGCCGTGCCTCGGCATCGGCATCGGCCTCGGCGGCATCGGCCGGCGGCAGCGCGGGCGTTGGCGGCGGCCGTGCTGGCGCGGCGGAGCGATCGAGACCAAGCCATCGCGCCGCCCATTCGATGGCCGGCTTTTTCTCGCCGCCGAATAAAACGGACGCGACCAGGTCGAGAGCATCGCCGGATTCCCCGTGGCGAAGTCAGACCAAACGCCGGCGCGCGGGCCGGTCAGCCTGACCTTGAAGCTGCCGGCGCGGTGATCGGCCCGCCAGGGACACCGACCGGACCATTCGGCACCCTCCGGTCGGCCATCCCGGACCAGCTCGGCGCACAGCGTGCGGATCTGGCCCGCGAGCAGCCGGGCCAGGTCCGCCGCGCCGTGCCGCCGCGCCGTCATTCTGCGACCGGTGCCGATGCGCGCGGCGGGCTGCCGACGCGCCGAGCCCGCCGCGGATATGGCGCGTCGGCAGCCATGCCTACGCCGCTGCCGGCGGAGCGTACAGCCACTCCGGCGCCTCGGCCGCATCCGCCGGCGCGATTCCCGGGACGCGGAGCACGCCGACCAGGCCACCGTCCCGACCGCCCCAGCCGGGCGAGGTTCGGTACCGCGGCGCCAAGTCGAATTCGCCGATTTCAGCCAGGCTGACGCCCGCAAGCGCCGCGTCCCGACCGAGACTCCGGGCGAGACCGTCCGTTTCTGCCTCGCGCTTGACCACCGAGCAGACGGCCGCCAGCCCGTCGGCCAGGGCGAGCAGGCGTTTCCCGTCGGCCTCGCGCCGCTCGGCGACGATGGAGGCTCGTCGGCGCAGATCAGCGAGAAGCTCGACCTCGCGCCGCTCGGCCTCCGCGGCCCGTGCCTCCAGATCCTGGCGCAGGATCTGGAATGTCTCAGCGGACAGGCCGAGCTCGGCGATCTCCTCGTCCAGGCGGGCTGTCTCCGCCACGCGCCCGCTGACGATGGCCCCACGACGCTGTTCGGTCAGCCGCGCGGAGCACGCGGCGATCGCGGCCTCGATTTCGGTCGCGGCCAGCGCGTGCGCGCGCAACTCGGCGGCACGCCGGCCGGGGCCCGTAGCCGGTCGCCCTCGATCCGCAGGATCTCGCCCCGCTCGCCGCGCGACTTCGCTGCCGCGATGCGATCGGCCACTGATGCGGGCGATGTGGCGGGAGAACGGCCGAGCTGCCCGGCCTCGCGCTGGATCGGCACAGGGCCGAACTCCGGCTGCCACTGGGCGAGGATTTCGGCGGCGAGCAGCTCGCCCAGCGTTGCCGATCCGGCCAGGTCGCGGGCGTTTCGACCACCAGGGCGCCGGCGGACACGGTGCACGCCAGGTTGATCGGCCCGTGGTGGCCGATGAAGCACGCGGCGGTGAAGGCGGCGGCGTCGGCCGATCGCACGACGGAGGCGACGGCGATCCGGACGTACGGCAGGTGAGTTTGCGACGGGAATTCGGCGCGGAAATCGCCTCGATCAGCCGCCGGCGCGGGCGTGCCCGGTTGCCGGACGATGTAGCCTGACATTCTGTTTCCTTTGAAATGGAGCAAGGATTACCGCTGGCGGGCGCGGACCAGTGCGTCGGCCAGCGACGCGCCGCGACTTGTCTTGCCCTCGCGCGGTGCGGCGCCGGAAAGCGTGGCGAGATGCGCCTGGCGCGCGCGGATCAGCGCTGCGGCCAGTTTGTTCTGCCTCTCGGGCGACGGGCCCGGGACGATCGCACCGGCGCTGCTGCGCGGCAGGTGCGAGAAGGATTGCGTTTTCATCGGCTGCTTTCTGCGTTCTGCGCCGGAGGGGAAACAGTCCAGCCGCGCCGGCGCGCGGCGGCTGGGCTGGAAGGAACCGCGGTCGTGGCGAGGGGTGCGGGCAGTGCGTCCGGGATGCAGGCCAGCGCGCGGATGAATTGATCGAGGCGCCGGCCGGCGCGCCGGTCCCGGCAGGCCGGGGCGCCACCTGCCGCAGCGCGGTCGATCGCGGCATGCAGCGCGGCCAGTGCGGCGGAGGCTCGGCGCGCTACAAGTGTGCGGTGATCAACAGGCAAATCGGTGCGCCTGGCGACGGTGCCGGCGGTGTCGGCTACCCCGGCGGCGATCGCCATGGACAGGTCATGGCCGCCAGACGGAAGCGGGAAGACAAGGCGGCCACCCACCCGCCCGCATGCGGCGCGCAGATCGTCGTGCAGCGCAAGCGGAACAATGCCGGCGCTGGCGCCGGCGATCCGGCGCGCGATCTGACTGGCTGCGGCCAGCAGGGCGGGATCGACCGCCGCGCCGGCCGCAGCCAGGCCGAGGGCGACGAGGGCGAATGCCGCGCGATCGAGAGCCGCGACATGGACCTCCATGCACCGCAGATCGTCCATCAGGCCGCCCTGCCGCGTGTCGTTGCGTCGGAGGTCGAACCGACAAGGCCCGTTGAAGCCCAGCGCTCCAAGGCCGCGACCGGATAGAGACAGGTTCCACCTACGACCTTGAAAGGCGGACCACCGCCGCCACCGCCCATCGCTCTACACTCCGAACGGAGACGCCAAGGCGCCGGGCGACTTCCGCCCGGCGGAGACACACAGCCTCGCCGGCGGGCCGCCCAGTGCGATTGATGTGATTGAGATTCGGCATAGCCTTCCCTCTGATTGCCGTCGCGAGCCGACTCCGGCCCCCAACCGCCGCCAGCAG
>CAWHKR010000030.1:0-50483 GCA_963829875.1 uncultured Pseudomonadota bacterium
GCCGCGCGCTCGACTGGGCACTGTCGCGCTTCGCCGGCTACGTCGGGGCAACCGGGGCGCTCGGGCAGATGCGGGGGCAACGGTTCGCCGGCTCGCCCGAGGACATGAACCCGGTGCTGCGCCAACTGGGCCGGCGCGGGCTGCTGTATATCGATCCGCGACCGCACGCGCCGCGGCAGAAATTCGTCCGCGGCCGGGATGTCGATGTGGTGATCGACGATCCGGGCGACGCCGCGGCGATCGATGCCGCGCTCACCCGGTTGGACGCCATCGCCCAGCGCCGCGGTCGCGCCCTGGGGCTGGTGGGGGCGGTGCGGCCGGCGGTGGTGGCGCGGCTGGCGGCCTGGGCGCACGAACTGGCCGCGCAGGGGCTGGTGCTCGCCCCGGTCACCGCGCTCATGCCGCCGCCGATCGGCGCGCGGGGCGGGAGGCCAAAACAATGAGCCGCACGGCGCTGCCCTACCGGGCCAATGTCGGCGCAGTGCTGTTCGACCGCACGGGCCGCGTGTTCCTCGCCCGCCGCGCCGACCTGCCGAACGCCGAAGGCGCCGCCGGCGGCTGGCAACTGCCGCAAGGCGGCATCGACGCCGATGAGGATCCGCGCGCCGCCGTGCTGCGCGAACTGGCCGAGGAAATCGGCACCAATCGCGCCGAAATCATCGGCGAACACCCCGACTGGCTCACCTACGACCTGCCGGCCCATCTGGTGGGCGTGGCGCTCGGCGGACGCTACCGCGGCCAGCGCCAGCGCTGGTTCGCCCTGCGCTTCACCGGCACCGATGCCGATATCAAGCTCGACCACGACCCCCACCCGGAGTTCAACGCCTGGCGCTGGGGCCGCCTCGCCGACCTGCCCGCCCTGGCCGTGCCCTTCAAGCGCCCCATCTACGAAATCCTCGCCCGCTCTTTCGCCCGCTTCGCGACGCGCTGACGGCCGGGGTTCGGGGGGCTGACAGCAAGGCCAGGGGGCTTTGCCCCCTGGACCCCCACCAAGGGCGTCGCCCTTGGAACCCGTTCGTTGGTTCCGTGCCGGTGCGGGGTGGCGCGGCGGGCGCGGGCGGGCCGGTGGCCGGCTGGGACAGGGCGCAAAAGCGCCCTGTCCCAGCCGGCCACCGGCCCCGCCCCGCGCCCGCCGCGCCACCCCGCACCGGCACGGAACCCCCCGAGGGGTCCAGGGGACGACTGTCCCCTGGTAGGGGGTCCAGGGGGGCAAAGCCCTCCTGGCCTTGCTGTCAGCCCCCCGAACCTCAGCCGCCAGCCAGGAACAGTGCCGCGATGGCGGCCCAGGCGAGCAGAAGGGCGGCGGCGCTGTAGCTGGCGTTCCAAATGGTGCTGACCTGCCAGGGGGAAACACGCAGCCAGCGCGCGGTGGTGATCGCACTGGCCGACATTGGCGTGACGCCGACGCCGAGTTCCCAGCCCAGCATGCAGGCGAAGGCCAGCACGGCCGGCGGCACGCCGAGTGCGGCGGGGTGCGGCACCGCCGCGCCGAGCAGCGCCACCACCGCGATCGGATTCAGCCCGATCTGGCCGGTAAGCATGAGCAGCGGCGGCACCGCAAGCGGGAGGGCCAGGGGCGGCAACCCGCCGAGCAGCGAGGCCAGCCCGGCCCCCGACAGCGCCCCGCCCAGCGCCACGCCCATGAAGCCCGAGGCGCCGAGCACCGTCGCTTCCGCCCGAAACGCCGGGGCGCGGGCCACGAACCGGCGCGCGCGCCGTCCCAGCACGGCGCCAAACGGCGCGGCGGGCCCACCGGGGGCGCCGAGTCGCGCTGCCCCGCGCGCCTGCACCGCCACCCAGGCCAGGGCCACCGCGGGCACCACCAGGGTCACCGCGCTGACCAGGCCGACGCCGAGCGCCGCGCCGGTGGCCTCGGCGAGCGCCATCACCAGCGCGACCAGAGCAACCAGGCGCAGATGCACCGCCCAGCCTCGGTCGGCGGGGGCGGTGGCGATGGGCTCCGGCCGGCGACGCCACAGCAGGCGGTCTTCCGCCCAGCCGAGCGCCAGCATGCCCATCGCCACCGCGAAGGCTGCCGGCAGCAGCAGGTGCATGGGCGCTGCGGGGACCGCCGTGGCAACGACCGCGGTCATGACATTGAGCGGGCTCCAGCAGTTCATGACGCAGAAGCCGCGGAACACCGCCATCATCATCCGCCGCGCGCGCACGGGCGCAGCCGGGGCGGCGGCGTTGGCGCGGGTGACCATCGCGCCCAGCAGGTCGATGGCGCCGTAGGAGAGAATGATGCCGAACACATGCCCGCCCGCCGCCAGCGCCGCGTAGCGCCGCCCCGGCGGCTGGGAAACGAGGTGCCGCCCGCAGGCGCGCACCAGCCGGCTGGTTTCCGCCGCGTCGCGCAGCGCGCTGAGCGCGAAGTAGAACGCCGCATACACCGCGCCGCGCCGCCAGCCGGCCAGGAACAGCCCGACGGGGTCCACTCCGCGGCGCGCCGCCAGCACGATCCCGACCAGCCCGGCAGCCGAAAAGCCGAGCAGCACGACGCGGGCGTAGCGGCGCTGACGGGGAAATTCGAGCAGCAGGAAGCCGAGCAGCGCGAGCCCCGCGAGGTCGCCCACCCAGCGCAGCCCGGGCGCCTGGCCGGCCAGCGCGCCGGCCCAGGCAAGGGCGTAGCACCGGCTGCTGGGCGGCAGGCGGGCGATGGGGGCGGCCCGGCGGGCGGGGGACGGCACGGAGGAGAGCGGCACGGGGCGGGGTTCCGGGACGGCGGGGGCGGCCCTGGCATCCTGCCGGGGGCGGCGGGTCGTGCCCAGGGGGCAATGACGGCGACGTCCGTGCGGCCTGGGCCCTCGCCCGGTGCGCTGCACGAACCGACCTCTCCCGCGAGGCGGGAGAGGTGGAAGGAGAGCGGGATCGGCGCTGGACAGCACCGCCGGGCCCGGTCAGGTTCCCGGCCTTCCCTCCCCTTGTTCAGGATCGCACATGCTGTTCGACCTCGCCGCGCTCGACGCGCAGAACGCCTACAAGCTGCTGGTCTCCACCGTCGTGCCACGGCCGATCGCCTGGGTCACGACCCAGGATCTCGACGGCAGCGTGAACGCTGCCCCGTTCTCCTTCTTCAACGCGGTGTCAGGGAACCCGCCGGTGGTGGCGATCGGCATCGGCGGCCGCGCGCCGGGCGACGTGAAGGACACCGGGGGCAACATTCGCCGCACCGGGGAGTTCGTGGTGAACATGGTGAGCGACGCGCTCGCGCAGCAGATGAACGTGACCGCGATCGACTTCGAGAAAAGCGTGAACGAACTGGCCGAGGCCGGGCTGACCACCGCGCCGTCGTCCAAGGTGCGCCCGCCGCGCATCGCCGAAAGCCCGGTGGCGCTGGAATGCGAACGACTGGTGATCGTCGATGTCGGCATCGACCGCTCGGTGGTGCTGGGCCGGGTGCTGGCGATCCACATCAAGGACGACTGCGTGCTCGATGCCGACCGCTGCTACGTCGATACGCCGAAGCTTGACCTGATCGGACGCATGCACGGCGGCGGATGGTACGCGCGCACCCGCGACCGGTTCGAGGTGCCGCGCATCCCGGTGACCGACTGGCCGTTGGGAAAAGCTGCCGAATAGACGCGGCGGACCGGGACCTGCGCCAGGGCCATGGCCGTGGCGCAGGGCAGCCTTGGCGTAATGCCGGTTTACCCGGGCCCGGGGCAGGCGCACGACCCGCCGGTTTTCCGCATCCGCCCCCAGGTCCCGAGACGTCCCCCCCATGAAGGCTTCCACGACGGCGGTCCCCGCCGCACCCGAGCTCGTGCTCAAGACCGAGATCATGATCAGCCGCGTGCTGCGCGGCGGCGTGCTGCTCAGCATCGCCATCGTCGGCCTCGGCATCGCCGATTTCTTCAGCCTGCAACTGGCCGGACGGCTGCCGGCCATGACGTTTCCCGATTCGCTCGGGTCACTGCTCGCCGGGCTGCAGCTGGCGCAGCCGCTGGCGATCGCCTCGCTCGGGCTCCTGGTGCTGATGGCGACGCCGGTGCTGCGGGTCGCGATCTCGATCCCCGCCTTCGCGCTGGAGCGGGACTGGACCTATGTCCGCATCACCACCCTTGTGCTCGCGATCCTGCTGTTCAGCATCTTCGCGGTCGGCGACTGGATGAGCCGGCCGGGGATCGTTCCGGTGCACGGCGCCAACCTGTTCTTCTTCTTCGCGGTGCTGGGCTCGTCGCTGTTCGCCGGGTTCATCGGCGCGCTGGTCGGGCTGGGCGGCGGCGTGTTCGTGGTGCCGATCCTGACGCTCGTGTTCCACGTGCCGTTCGACGCGGCGATCGGGGCCTCGATCGTTTCGGTCATCGCCACCTCCTCGGGCGCCGCGGCGGCGTATGTGAAGGACCGGCTGACCAACCTCCGGGTCGGGATGTTCCTGGAAGTCGCGACCACCGCGGGGGCGATCTGCGGGGCGCTGCTGTCCACCGTGCTCGATCCGACGGTCCTGTTCATCGTGTTCGGCGCGGTGCTGGTGATCTCCGCCCTGCCGCTGATGCTCCGCATGGGAGAGGAACTGCCGCAGAACGTGCGCCACCATCCCTGGGCGCAGGCGCTGCGGCTCGGCGGCAGCTATCCCGACCGGCGGCTGAAGCGCGAGGTGGCCTATACGGTCGATCGGGTGCCGCACGGGTTCGGCATCATGTGGCTCGCCGGCGCGTTGTCCGGCCTGCTCGGCATCGGCAGCGGAACGTTCAAGGTGCTGGCGCTGGATACCGCGATGCGCCTGCCGATGAAGGTCTCCACCACCACCAGCAACTTCATGATCGGCGTCACGGCAGCCGCCTCGGCCGGGATCTTCTTCCAGCGCGGGGACATCGACCCGGTGATCGCCGCACCGGTCGCGCTCGGCGTGCTCGCCGGCGCCACCCTGGGCGCGCTGTCGCTGTCGCGGATGTCCAACCGCCGCCTGCGGATACTGTTCGTCCCGATCGTCCTGCTGGTCGCGGCCAACATGCTGGCCCGCGGGTTCGGGCTGATCTGAGCCTCGGGGCGCAGCGAGCAAAGCCAGGGGGCGCTGCCCCCTGGCCTTGCTGGCCGCGCCCCGAGTTGCCCGGACGGCGCGCCGTCGCTACACCACGCGTATGGACGATACCGCATTGCTGGCGCTTGCCGCCGACCTCGCGCTGCAGGCCGGCGCGGCCATTCTTGCCGTAAGGGACGCGGGCTTCGCGGTGGAGCGCAAGGAGGATCGGTCCCCGGTCACCGCTGCCGATCATGCCGCCGAGGCGCTGATCGTGGCCGGGTTGCGCGCTGCCGCGCCCGAGATTCCGGTGATTGCCGAGGAAGAGGTGGCCGGCGGGCGGATCACCGCCCCGTCTGCGCAGTATTGGCTGGTCGATCCGCTCGACGGCACGCGGGAGTTCGCGGCCGGGCGGAACGAATTCGCGGTGAACATCGGCCTGGTGCGGAACGGGCGGGCGCATCTCGGCGTGGTCGGGGTGCCGGCGTTCGGGGAACTGTTCGGCGCGATCGCCGGACAGGGCGCCTGGAAGCGCGACGCCGCCGGCCAGCGGCCGATCGCGGCGCGCCTGCCCCCGGCCGAGGGGGTGGTGGTGCTCGCCAGCCGCTCGCACGGGGACGTGCCGCGGCTCACGGCGTTCCTGGAGGGACGGCATGTGGCGCGGGTGGAGAAATACGGCTCGGCGCTGAAGATCTGCCGGCTGGCGGAGGGCGACGGCGGATCTTTATCCCCGCTTCGGACGGACGATGGAGTGGGACACCTGCGCGCCGCAGGCGGTGCTGGAGGCGGCCGGCGGGTCGGTGCGGACGGTGGACGGGGCGCGGCTGGGGTACGGGAAGCCGGGGTGGGAGAATCCGGATTTCGTCTGCTTCGGGCGCGAGGGGTAGGCGCGGTCAGCCAGGCTAGAAAGCGCCGCCCAGATAGGCGCGGTGCAGGTCCGGGTTGTCGGCGATCTCCTGCGCCGTGCCGGACAGCACCGTGCGGCCGGTCTGCATCACGGCCGCAGTGTCGGCGATCTCCAGCGCGAGTTCCATCGACTGCTCGGCCAGCAGCAAGGTCAGGCCGTCGGCGCGAAGCCGGCCGAGGGTGTCGTACATCGAATCCACCACCGCCGGCGCCAGGCCCAGGCTCGGCTCGTCCAGCATCAGCAGCTTCGGGTCGCTCATCAGCGCGCGGCCGACGGCGAGCATCTGCCGCTCGCCGCCCGAGAGGGTGCCCGCGCTCTGCCGGCGGCGCTCGGCCAGGCGCGGAAACAGGGTGAACACGCGATCGAGCATCGGCGCGATGCGGGCGCGACTGGCCAGCGGCGTCGCACCCAGGCGCAGGTTCTGCTCGACCGTCTGCATGACGAACAGCCGCCAGCCTTCCGGCGACAGCGCGATACCGCGCCCCACGATCGCGTGTGCCGGCAGGCCGTCGATCCGCTGGCCGCGCCACTCGATGCGGCCACCGGCGGGCGGCACCAGGCCGGCCAGTGCGTTGAGCGTGGTGGTCTTGCCGGCGCCGTTGGAGCCGAGCAGCGCGACGACGGTGCCTTCCGCCACGTCGAACGAGACATCCGCCACGCCCACCAGGTCGCCATAGCGCACCGCGAGGTGGGACACGCGCAACAGCGGCCCGCCGCTCGGCGCCGGGTCAACCATGACGCTGCCGCGCGCGCCGGCCGAGATAGGCCTCGATCACCACGGGATCTTCGGTCACTTCGGCGGGGGTTCCCTGCGCGATGACCCGGCCCTGGTGGAACACGATCACCCGCTGGGTCAGGCGATGGATGACCTCCATGATGTGCTCGACCACGATCAGGGTGATGCCGCGCGCATGGATGCGGCGCAGCAGGTCGATCGCCATGTCCACCTCGGCCGAGGTGAGACCGGCGAGCGCCTCATCCAGCAGCAGCAGGGTCGGTTCGGTCGCCAGCGCGCGGGCGATTTCCAACCGCTTGCGTCCCGGCGTGCCGAGCGAGGTGACCTGGGTCTCGGCCTGGGCCGCGAGGCCGGTGAACTCCAGCAGTTCGTCGGCCTTGGCGGCGGCGGCAAGGCGGTGCGGATGGCGGAGGAAGGCGCCGACCATGACGTTCTCGCGCACCGTCATGCCCTCGAACACGATCGGCACCTGGAACGTGCGCGCGAGGCCGAGGCGGGCACGGGCGTGCGGCGGCAGGCGGGTGATATCGGTGTCGCGGAAGCGGATCGTGCCGGCATCCGGCATGGCATCGCCCGCGAGGCAGTTGAAGAACGTGCTCTTGCCGGCGCCGTTCGGGCCAATCAGCCCGATCAGCTCGTTCGCCTCGAGCGCGAGCCCGGCCTGATCGACCGCGCGCAGCTGGCCGAAGGTCTTGACGATGCCCTGGGCGTCAAGCAGCACGACGCCGCCTTGCCGCGACCGGCGGCCAGAACTGCGCGAGCCCGCCGGGGGCGAAGCGGGCGATCACCATGATGACGATGCCGTAGGCGACATAGGCCGCGCCGGTGCCGCCGCCGCCCAGCAGCGCGTTGGTCATCTCTTCGAGCGGCACCAGGATGACCGCGCCGACCAGCGGGCCGAACAGGGTGCCGGCGCCGCCCAAAGCGCTCATCACCACCATGTTGACCGAGACCAGGATGCCGAAGCCGCTGTTCGGGTCGATGAATCCGATCATCACCGCATAGAGCGAGCCGGCCAGCGAGGTGAAGGCGCCGGAGATCAGCAGCGCATAAAGCTTGTAGCGCCGGATCGGCACGCCGAGGCTTTCCGCCGCCCGCTCCCCCGAGCCCAGCGCGCGCAGATAGAAGCCCATCCGGCCGCGCTGCATGAGGTAGGTGAACACCAGCAGGATCGCGAGCACGACCAGGAACAGCGCGTAATAGGGCAGCGCGCTGCGGAACAGCAGGTCGGCGAGCGAGCGCGGCGTGGCGGGACCCATCAGCCCGATCGCGCCGCCGGCGAAGCCCCAGTTGGTGACCAGCACCTCGGCCAGCGCGGCGATCGCGATCGTCGCCATCGAGAAATAATGCCCGCGCAGGCGGAAGCTGGGCAGGCCGACGATCACCGACAGCACGAAGCTGGCCAGCACGCCAAGCGGGGCGCCGGCGATCGGCGGCAGGCCGAGCTTGTCGAACGGCAGCAGGGCCGCGTAGGCGCCGATACCGAAATAGACCGAATGGCCGAACGAGACCTGCCCGGCGTAGCCGCCGATCACGTTCCAGGCCGAGGCCGAGATCGCCGACAGCACGACCAGCGCCGCAATCCGCTGGTAGAACGGATTGCCGCTCAGCAGCGGCGCCACCGCCAGCAGCAGCAGCACGCCGGTGATCGCAAGTGTGCGCGGCGCGATCCTCATGCCCGTCCCAGCAGGCCCTGCGGGCGGACCCACAGCAGCACGACGAACAGCGCGAACACCGCCACGTCCTTGGTCGCCGGTCCGAACCAGTAGGCCGAATAGGACTGGATCACGCCGATCGCGAGCCCGGCGAGCAGCGCGCCGGGCACGCTGCCGAAGCCGCCGAGGCAGACGGTGACGAAGGCGAGCAGGGTGAAGGAGTTGCCGACCTCGGGCGAGACGTAGAAAAACAGCGCGATCAGCGCGCCGGCGATCCCGGCCGAGGCGGCGCCGAGGCCCCAGGCCAGCGCCTGCATCGGGTCGGGCCGGATGCCGACCAGGGCGGCGGCGACCCGATCCTCGGACACGGCGAGCATGCGGCTGCCGAGATCGGTGCGGGTCAGCAGCAGGTGCATCCCCAGGGTGACCACGAGCGCGGTCCCGCCCGCCAGCAGCCGCGCCGCGGCGATCCTCAGCCCGCCGAGCTGGTAGACGCCGCCCACCAGGTTGCCGGGCAAGGAGACGAAATTGGCCGAGAACACCCAGAGCGCGGTGTACCGCAGGAACAGCGCCAGGCCGAAGGTGGAGATGATCTGCGCCAGCATCGGCCCGCGCATGACGTGGCGCACGAGGGCGTAATAGACCAGCACGCCGAGCCCGAACAGCACGACCGCGGCCAGCGGCACGAACAGCAGCGCCCCGAGCTTGAGCAGGGTGAAGGCGAAGAACGCCACGTACATCGCCACCATGACGAAGTCGCCATGGGCGAAGTTCACGACGTTCATCATCCCCCAGATCAGGGTCAGCCCCGAGGAGAACAGGGCATAGACAGCGCCGAGCAGAAGCCCGTCGATGGTCAGCTGCAGCAGGATCATCCGGCGGCCGCGGTGTGGGGGGTCAGGTCCAGCCTTTGAAAGGCAGTTCGAGCTTCGCGATGGCCCGGTCGAGCGGCCAGACCGGCACGTAGTGGTCGCCCTGCAACTGGATCATCAGCGAATAGGCGTGGATGTTCTGACCCTGATCGTTGAACTTCACCCCATTATAGCCGATCATCAGCTCGTTCGCCGGCAGGTCGGTGGCGGCGAGCGCGGCGCGGATCGCGTCCGGCTTGGTGGAACCGGCGCGGTTGATGGCGTCGCACAGCACCAGGAAGCCCTGCATCGAGCGGGCGGTGGTGTCGTCCATGTCGCGCCCGGTACGCTGGTGGAACAACGCGTTGACCTTGTACGGCAGCGAGCCGGGCTTGCCGGGGACGAAGGCGCTGCGGTTCAGCGCGCCCTGGGCAATGCCGCCGACCGCCTTGGCGAAGGACGGATCGGAGAAGCCGGAATCGTCGCCGATCACGATCGGCGGACGGTAGCCGAGCGTCTTGAACGTCTTCATGTACAGGATCGCATCCGACGTGTAGCTGATGAAGATCACCACGTCGGGAGCGGCGTTCTTGAGCTGGAGCACCTGCGGGGAGACGTCGGTGCCGTTGGCGCTGTAGGAGATGGTCTCGGCAATCTTGATCCCGCGCCCGGCCGCGACCTTGGCGATCGAATCGGCGACCGAGGTGCCGTAGTCGGTGTTCTCGTGCACGATCGCGATCTTGTCGGTCTTCTGCCCGGTCTTGGCGACATAGGCCAGGAAATCGAGATAGAGCTTGCCGAAATCGGGCCCGAACGGGGTGGTGCGGAAGAACCATTTGTAGCCGCGTGCGGTCAGGTTGGCGGCCACCGATTCGCCGGTCAGGAAGGGGATGCCGTAGCGCTCGGCCACCGCGCTGGCGGTGAGGGTGATGCTGCTCTGGTAGGCGCCACACAGCGCCACCACCCGGTCCTGGGTGATCAGGCGGAGCGCGTCGCTCTGCCCGACCGCGGGGCTGCCCTGGTTGTCGGCCCAGGCGATCTCGACCTGGGCGCCACCGAGGCGCGGCAGGCCGGCGGTCGCGGCGAGCGGCATCGGGGCAAGATCGGGATGGGGTTTGTTGATGATGTCGAGCGCGAGCGCGGCGGCCTGCTTGATCGACTGGCCGGCGGCGGCGGCATTGCCGGTCAGCGGCTCGATATAGCCGATGCGGACCGTTCCAGCCGCGTTGGCCGCGGCCGGCAGGGCCGCCAGCATGGGAATCGCAAGCACGCCACGCCTGGTGATCGACATCGGTCCTGTCTCCCTCTTTTCTTGCCCCCGTCACGACCCCTAAAGGCCGCGGAAAACGATAGACCGATCGCGGCCGGCGAGGCAAACGCGGGCAGCGCCCGGGACGCGCGCGGGGGGCTGCCCCTCACGGCAGGCAAGCCGGGCTATTCCGCCGCGGTGTCTTCCGTTCCCGGCCGGCGCGCGCGGCTCAGGATGCCGAGCGCCAGCGCGAGGGCCGACAGGACGAAGCCGATGGCGAACAGCGCCGGCTCGCCCAGGGTCGAAACGAGGGCGCCGCCGGCGACCCCGCCGACCACATTGTCGACACTCATCAGCGCATTCGCCACGCCCAGCACGTCGCCTTGCTGGTCCTCGCTGACCGTCGCGACGACACCGTCGTTCATGCCGACGGCCACGAAGGCGTAGGAACAGACCATGAGCACGAAGCCGGCCCCGCCGATCGCGCTGCGGCCCGCGATCGCGGCGAGATACATGAGGGCAAAGGCCGCGGTGCTGACGACGGCACCGAGGGTCATCGCCACGAACGGCGAGCGGCGCCTGGCGATGACGCCGACCCCCATGAACAGCGGGACGCAGAGTGCCGTGCTGGCGGAATACAGCAGCGACGCGGCGGGCCCGGAAAACCCGAAGGTCGCGTGCATCATCAGCGGGTAGATGGCGAAAATCGGCGCCCAGGCGAGCTGCAGCAGGGTCCAGCGCGCCAGCACGACCGCGAGCCGGATGTTGCCGAAGTGCAGAAGATGCCGCGGGCGGAAGCGCCGCAGGTAGTGGCCGTGCAGCAGGCCCGGGAAGATCACCGCAGACGAGCGGCTTTTGAACCGGACCGTCTCGATCTCCCGCACTTCCCGGCGGATCGCCCCGCGTGCGACCATTGCGCCGCCGACGATCCCGACCAGGAGGAAGGGAAGACCGAGCGCGGCCCCGGAATAGAGCGAGGTGGCGAGCAGGCCCGCGACCTGGCCGCCGACCATCAGGCTTTGCATCTGGGCGATGTAGGTGTCCCACTGCTCCTTCGGGAAAATCTTCGTCACCTGCACGGTGGCGAGCGCGAATGTTCCCGACGCGAACAGACCGAACAGCAGGGCCATGAGCGGCAGCAGGAGGTTGCCGAGCAGGGTCAGTACGACCCAGGCCACGCCGGCGAGCAAGGTGCTGAGGAAGACGAGACCGGCAACCGGAACCCGGCGGGACACGTGCCCCCAGACCGGAGCGGCCACCCCGATCCCGAGGTTGAGCATGGCGAACACGAGCCCGGCCCGGCCGGCCGTGCGCGCCACCAGCGGCAGGGCGATGCCGGCGACGCCCCAGACCACGGCGTAGACCATGACGAAAGGGGTCGCATGTTTCCAGAATTCGATACGCAAGCTGCGGATATCCGTCGTCATCTCCGCTCCGACGAGGTGAAGACCGGCCTGACCTGGTGGTCCGGACCGCGCGCGCCCGCAGTCCGCCCGATGGCCGTCCACTAGGCCGCGGTGCCAGAATTGACAACACGGGCCGGGACCGGGAGCTTGCGCGCCCCATCGCCAAAGGCGTCGGACCCGCCCGCCCGCCCAAGGCGGCGGAGGTCGCCGGCCCGAGGTCGATCCCTGCCTACTTGTTTCCTCACGGCCCCCTCGTTTCCTCAAGGAAGGACCAACCGCATGCCCATTCTGTCCGGGCGCATGAGCCAACTCGGCACCGAGTCCGCCTTCGAAGTCCTGGCGCGGGCCAACGCGTTGCAGCGCGCCGGCCGGAACATCGTCAATCTCGGCATCGGCCAGCCGGACTTCCTGACCCCCGGAGCATATCGTCGAGGCCGGGCGCAAGGCGCTGGCCGACGGGCATCACGGCTACACGCCCGCGAACGGGATCCTGCCGCTGCGCGAGGCGGTGGCGGCCGATCTGCACCGCCGCCACGGGGTGACCATCTCCCCCGACCGGGTGCTGGTGGTGCCCGGCGGCAAGGTGACGATGTTCTTCGCCATCATGATGTTCGGCGAGCCGGGTGCGGAGATCATCTACCCCAACCCCGGCTTCCCGATCTACGAGAGCGTGATCCGGTTTTCCGGCGCGACGCCGGTGCCGATGCGGCTGCACGAGAGCAAGGGGTTCTCCTTCGACGCGGACGAAGTGCTGGGGCAGATCACGCCGCAGACCCGGCTGCTGATCATCAACAGCCCGGGCAACCCGACCGGCGGGGTGGTGCCGAAGCGCGAGCTCGATCGGCTGGTGGCGGGGCTTGCGCGGCATCCGCAGGTGACGATCATGTCGGACGAAATCTACGGCGAGATGGTCTATGAGGGCACGCATGTCAGCCTGACGACCTATCCCGAGCTGGAGGACCGGCTGATCCTGCTGGATGGCTGGAGCAAGACCTATGCGATGACCGGCTGGCGGCTGGGCTACGGCGTGTGGCCGGCCGCGCTGTTCCCGCATGCGGAACGGCTGGCGATCAATTCGCACTCCTGCGTCAATGCATCTGCGCAATATGCGGGGATCGCGGCGCTGACCGGGCCACGGGAGCCGTCGGAACGCATGGTGGCGGCGTTTGCCGAGCGGCGCGCCTATATCGTGCCGGCGCTGAATGCACTGCCGGGGGTGCGCTCCGCGACGCCCGGGGGGGCGTTCTATGCGTTCCCGAACATCACCGGCACCGGGTTCGATTCACGGACATTGCAGTCGCGGCTGCTGGACGAGGCGGGCGTGGCGACCGTTTCGGGCACCAGCTTCGGCGCACTCGGCGACGGGCATCTGCGGTTTTCGTATGCGGCGAGCCTGGAGGCGTTGCAGGACGCGGTCGGGCGGATCGGAGACTGGCTGGCGGGGCAGAACGAGGACGCAAAGGGGCGGGCGCAGGGCCGATAGCGGCGGCCTCTTCGGCCGACCGGTCTCGCGCGCGGGGTTGGTGGGGCGGCCGCGCGCGAACTATGACTGATGCCAGCGGCCCGACACCAAGCCGGCGGTCAACGGACAGGGCCGCCGGTATCACACGCCTGGGATCGGCTGCCGATGGATGTGATCCGAGCCGGATCGTTGGTGAAAAGCAGCGAAGTGGGCGCCGCCTAGCTCTGCCGCCAGTAGACGACCGCGATCAGCACTGCCAGCAGCACGCCTGAGATCATCAGGCCGATCCGGGTCGATTCCTGCGCGGCTCGGCGTTCGATCCAGGTGCGCGGCTTGATCCCTTTCGCGAAGAACACAAGCTGCGCCGACAGGTTGACGCAGACGATATTGACCGCCAGCAGCGCCCCTGCCCCGCCCGCCAGATACAACCGGGCGGCCCCGAGCATATAGCCGAAGGTGACGGCAGGCGGCAGCAACGCCACGGCAACCATCACACCCACCAATGTGCCGGGCAGCCGGGTGGTCAACGACAACGCCCCGGCGGCGCCCGAGGCCAGGGCCAGCAGGATGCTGTCGTAGCCGAGCCGGGTCCGCGCCAGCAGCTCGACGCTCGTGGTGTTCACCGGCAGCAGCGCTCCGGCCGCCGCGGCACAGGCCACACTCAACCCGATGCCGGCCAGGTTGGTGGCCGCGGCGCGAAGCACCAGCTCCCGGTCGCCCAGGGTGCTGCCGAGCGCCATGGCGACGTTCGGACCGAGCAGCGGCGCGATCAGCATCCCCGCGATCACGACGGCAACGCTGTTTTCCAGCAGGCCAATCGCCGCGACGACGGTGGAGAGCAGGACCAGCAGCAGGAACGTGCTGTCGATCCGGGCGCCGCGGTCGATTTCGGCATACAGCTCTTCCCGCGTCGCCTGTTCGGGCGAGAGCCGGTCCGCCTCGGCGACCTCCAGCTCCGGGATGGTCGCCTCGATCGGCATGATGAGGATGCGCCAGGGTTTGTCCTTGCCGAGCGCGCCCTGGAGCTGGTCGATCAGCTCCTGCTGACGCTCCGGCCGGGCGACGATACGGCAGGCTTCGACGCCGTCGGCGGAGGCAGGGTCGGTTCGGACGCTGATCGCGTCGAACTGCTGCGCGATGGCCCCGATCGTGTCCGCATGACCGGACGTGGCCTGAATCTCAATGAGCCGGAGCGGCATGTTGTCCCCTTTGCGCCGACCCCGGGGCGCTCGCCCCTCGGGCCATTCCCTTCTGCAGCGCTCACAGGGCACGACGCCACCGGCGCCGACCGGAGCAAGAACGGACCCTCGACAGCGACCGCCCTCCGCACCCGGCCGCGCGACGCTACGATCGCCATCGGAACCCCGGCCGGCTTGGCGGCTCCGCCAGTTCCTCGACAATGCTCACCACCTCGGCCAGCGGCGGGCCGCGGCGGCACAGCCGCGCCAGTTCCTCGACCGCATCGGTCTCCCCCGACAGCAGCGTCTCCACCGCCCCGTCGGGACAATTGCGCACCCAGCCATCCACGCCGAGCGCCTCGGCCTGCGCCACCAGCCAGGCGCGGAAGCCGACGCCCTGGACCTCGCCGCGCAGAATCAGCCGCTTTGCCCCCATGCTCCCTCCCCCTCCGCGGCCGGATCGGCGGCGCCGCGCGCCAGCGCCAGGAACCGCGCCGCCAGCGCGATATCCGCCGCCACCGCCCGCCGCCGCGCCATCGCCTCGGCGTCCTCGCCCCACAGCTCGGCCTGATAGAGCTCGTCCAACGCACCGAGCGCATGCGCCGTCGCGGCGTCCAGCGCGCCCTCGGCCAGCGCCAGCCCCAGCACCAGGCTGCCCAGCGACGGCACCGCGACGCCGAGCGCCGCCAGCGCCAGCGCGTCCCGGCCCCCCACCGCCCGGCGCAGCGCGGCGATGCTGGAGTGGTGCTGGCGCAGCGCCACCACCCCGGTGGCCACCCGCAACGGCGCGTCCAGCGACCGCGCCGCCCAGTCGAGCCAGGGCTGCCAGCCCTCGTGCTGGCGGCGCACCAGGGTCTCCGGCGCTTCCGCGCGGTAGCACAGCAGGTCGCTCTCGCCGTAGCGGGCGATGGCGTCGATCGTCGGCGCGGGATCGGGGGCGATGCGCTCCTGCGCGGTGCCGGCGAGCCGGGTGAGCGGGGTGTCGGCGACGCTCATCTCGCCGCCCCGGCCGCCGCCCGCCGCCTGCCACTCGGCCGCGATCGCGCCGGCGAGCGGCGCCGGTCCGACAAGCAGCACACCGCCGCCGGGCAGGCGCATCGGCTTGCCGTCGAGCAGGATGGCGTGGCCCTCCGGACGGGGGTCAAGGGAAGCCTGGTCCCAGAAGCGTTTCATGGCCGGTTCCCGATCTTCACCGAAACATCCTCATCGGAACAACTGGCGCAGCAGGTCGGCCGGGTTGGGCACCGCCGGCGCCGCGGCCGGCGGCCGGGCGGCCGGGGCGGCGGCCGGTTGCGCCGCCTGGGGGGGCGGACGCTGGCCGCGGGCCAGCGCCAGCGCGGTGGCGCACGACGGCGCGGCCGGCTGCAGCTCTTTCGGCACGCTGAGGCTCTTGCCGTCCAGCAGCGCCATCACGGCGCCGATCCCGGCCGCCGCCGTCGCACGTTCACTCAGCGCGACGGTCGGATTGGCGAACCCGCCGCTGACCCGCACCGGCACGGCAAAGCCGGTCCCGCCCACCCGGCCTTGCGGATGCAGCAGCAGGTCCAAGGTCTCCGTCCCCAGGTTCACCGTGCCGCTGCCGTCGATCGTGTTGAGGGTCGATGAGAACAGGAACGGATCGAGCCGTGCCATCCCCTGCTTCGCCACCAGCCGCAGCGCCAGGCAGCGGATCTCGCTCGATCCGCCGTGCGCGAGCAGCCCGGTCAGGTTGGCCTTCGCCAGCACCGGGCCGAACAGGCGGTTGACCTCCGCGTTGTCGATCGCCCCGCCGGTCATGGTCGCGGCCAGCACCCCGTCGAGCCCGGCGGCGATCGCGTGCGGGCTGGTGCCGGCGCCCTGCAGCTTGGCGTCGATCGCGACGGAGCCGCGCGCCAGCCCCTTCCCTTTCTCCCCGGCCATCGCCAGCAGCGAGGCCAGCGCGAGTCCCGGTGCGTGCACGGTGAGCTCAACGGGCGGCACCGGCCGCGCGGCATCCACGGTGAGGCGCAGGGACAGGGTGCCGGCCGGGGGCGTGACGGTGAACGGCGCCACCACCAGCTTGCCGCCCGTCAGCGCCAGATGGGCGTCGAGATTGCGCCAGGTCTCCCCGCCGCTTTGCAGCGAAGCGACCGCCAGGGTCAGGTCGGCGTCGACCCGCCGCAGCAGGGGGAACGGCAGCGTCGTGTCAGGGATCAGCCAGTGCGACCGCGGCGCGGCGGATCCGGCCGACCCCGGTTTGGCCGGCACGGCCGGCGCGGCGGCGGCGGGGCGGCGCAGTTCGGCCATCAACGCGTCCGCATCCAGGCTGGGCGCGCGCAAGCTGCCGCTGATCCGGGGCACGGCGCCGAAGCGCAGCGCCAGGGCACCGGTCAGCTGGCCCTGCGGCAGGCGCAGCGCGAGGTCCTGCAGCCTGACCCCCTGCGCCATCGGTTCCGGCGCCAGGATCCGGCCGGTGAGCGCCACCTGCTTCACCGGCGGCAGCGTCGTGCCGGCCAGGCCGTCGAGGGCCGCCAGATCGGGGATGCGCAGATCGAGCCCGAGCGACACGCCGCGCCCGGCCAGCGGCGCGGCGATCGTCCCGTCCAGCGCCAGCCGCGCATCCGCCGCGCTCAGCACCAGCCGCACCGGCCAGGGCGCGGCGGCCGGCCGGCCCAGCGCGGCGAGCGGGCCGGTGGTGCCGGCCAGGGCGAGCCTGGCGCCGTTCACGGTGGCGGTGGCCCCAATTCGCAGCGGCGCCTCCGGGTTGGCTTCGTGCAGGCTGGCCTGGCGCAGCGTCACGGCGGTCTCTTTGCCCGTCGCATCGTCGCGATAGCCGACGACGCCGTCCGTGATCTGCACATCCTGGACGAACACCGCCGGGCCGGAGGGGGCGGCGGCGGGACCGGCCGGGGCAGACCCCGGTGCCGATCCGGGCGTTGCCGCGGGCGGCGCGGCGGGCGTGAAGGTCCAGTTGACCGCCCCGGCCTTGGTCCGCTCCAGCAGGATGTCCGGCTTCACCAGCACCAGCCGGTCGATCGCCACCTTGCCGTGCAACAGCGCCATCAGGTCGAGCTGCACATCGAGCGCGTGCAGCCGCACCATGTCCGGCCGCGAGAATCCGGGCGGATTGGACAGCGCCGCATCGCTCAGCGCGATCGTCGGATGGAGCGCGAATTTGAGCCGGATCGGTCCGGCCAGCGTGAGGGTCCGCCCGGTGGCCTGGTGGACCGCCGCGACGATGCGCGGCTTGTAGTGGTCGACGTTGAAGGTCAGGACGAACACGACCACTGCCGCGAACGCCAGGGCGACCAGCCCGCCAAGGCCGATCAGCCCCCAGCGCAGGATGCGGCGGGTCGCGGAGAGGGATGTCGGCACAGCGGCACTCCGTTCCGTCAGTCCTCCGCCCCCCCGGTCCGCCGCGGCGGCCGCGCCGGCGGCGCCGTGAAGCCGAGGGTGCGAAAAGTCTGCTGCATGTGGGGCGGCAGGTCCGCCTCCACCACCAACGTGCCGCCGGCGGGGTGCGGCAGGGCGAGCGCGCGGGCATGCAGGTGCAGCGCCTCGGAGAGACCGGCAACGGTGGCGCCGAAGGCCCCGTTCTGGTCCGGCTCGGCATAGGTGACATCGCCCAGGATCGGCGCCCTGATCGCCACGCAATGCACCCGCAACTGATGCGTCCGCCCGGTCAGCGGGCACAGTTCAAGCCAGGCGAGCTTGCCGGCGTGGTCGAGGGTGCGGAAATCGGTCAGCGCATGCACCGCCTCGGGATCGTCGCGCGCGGTCGGGGTGGTGCGCCCGCCGCGCGGGCCGGCCAGGCGGCGCAGCGGCAGGTCGATCTTTCCCTCGGGCGGGACCGGGCGGCGGGCGACCACCGCCCAGTAGGTCTTCTCCATGGTCCGGCCGCGGAACGCGGCGGCGAGCTTCGCCGCCACCCCGGCCGTGCGCGCCAGCACCAGCACGCCGGAGGTATCGCGATCGAGCCGATGCACGAGGCGCGGGCGATCGGCGCCGAAGCGCAGCGCATCGAGCGCCGCGTCCAGATGCACGGCGATGCCGGGCCCGCCCTGCACCGGCAGGCCGGCCGGCTTGTTCAGCACGATCAACTGGTCGTCGCGATAGAGCACCGCTTCCTGCAACGCCGCGGCCAGCTTCGGGTCGGGCGGGCGGCGCGGCTCCTGCGCCGGTGCCGCGGCGGCGAGCGGCGGCACACGCACCGCCTGGCCGGCGGCGAGCCGGGTCGCCGCTTCCACCCGGTGGCCATCGACCCGCACCTGGCCGGTGCGGCACAGCTTCTGGATCGCGCTCTGCGGCAGGCCCGGCCGGTGCCGGCGGAGCCAGCGGTCGAGCCGGAGGTCGGTCTCGTCGTCGGCGACGGTCAGGGTGGCTGACATGTTTCCTCGGGTGCGTCCCGCGACGTGCGGGATGGGTCGGCAGCGGAGTGGCAGGCCAGGGCGGGCGGGGTCAAGCAAGAAGGCAAATACGCCGGCTCATCGCCCGGCGCCCGCCTTGTCTGCCGCGGTGCGGGAGCGTATGCGTCCGCCGCCAATGCGACGGAGTTCCGGCATGACGGCCGCCCGCGCCGCGACCGATGTATCCCGGCCTGCCCCGCATTGGGGCACGCTGTTGGCGGTGCTCGGCATCGTCTATGGCGATATCGGCACCAGCCCGCTGTACGCCTTCAAGAGCAGCCTCATCATGTTCCAGGCGGTCCGCATCTCCAACGTGGAGATCATGGGCATCCTGTCGCTGATCTTCTGGTCGCTGGTGCTGATCGTGACGGTGAAATACGTCACCCTGGTGATGCGCGCCGACAACCGCGGCGAAGGCGGCATCCTGGCGCTGATGGCGCTGGCGCAGCGGGTTTGCGTCAGCCCCTGGATGCGCGGCGCGGTTGCACTGGTCGGCATCGCCGGCGCCTGCCTGTTTTTCGGCGACGGGGTCATCACCCCGGCGATCTCGGTGATGTCCGCGCTCGAAGGGCTCGAGGTCTCCGCCCCCCAGCTCAGGGAGTTCATCATCCCGGTCAGCGTGGTGGTGATCGTCGTGCTGTTCGCCGTGCAGTCGCGCGGCACCGAGCAGGTGGGGCGGCTGTTCGGCCCGGTCATGGCGCTGTGGTTCGTGGTGATCGGCGCCATCGGCCTGCGCCAGATCATCGCGCACCCGCATGTGCTGCTGGCCATCTCGCCCTGGTTCGCGGTCCAGTTGTGCATCGTGTACAAGGGGATGGCCTTCGTCGTGCTGGGCGCGGTGGTGCTGTGCGTCACCGGCGCCGAGGCGCTGTATGCGGACATGGGGCACTTCGGCGCCTTGCCGATCCGGCGCAGCTGGACCTTTTTCGTGCTGCCGGCGCTGGTGCTGAACTATTTCGGCCAGGGCGCGGCGGTCGTCGCCGACCCCGCGGTGCTGAAGAACCCGTTCTTCCTGATGGCGCCGCACTGGATCCGGCTGCCGCTCGTCGTGCTCGCCACCCTGGCCACCATCATCGCCAGCCAGGCGGTGATCTCGGGCGCCTATTCCGTGACCCGGCAGTGCATGCAGCTCGGCTTCCTGCCGCGCATGACGGTGCGCCACACCAGCCCCACCGAGCAGGGGCAGATCTACGTGCCGCAGGTGAACCTGGCGCTGCTGGTCGGCGTGCTGCTGCTGGTGGTGACGTTCCGGACCTCCGACAACCTGGCCTCGGCCTACGGGATCGCGGTGACCGGCACCTTCCTGTGCACCTGCCTGCTGGCGGCCCTGGTGTTCCGCCGGCAGTACCACTGGTCGCGCGCCGCCGCGCTCGGCGTGTTCGGCGCCTTCTTCCTGATCGATCTGGTGTTCTTCTCCGCCAACACCCTGAAGGTGGTGGAAGGCGGCTGGGTGCCGCTGGCGTTCGGCCTCGGGCTGATGGCGCTGATGACCTCGTGGAAGCGCGGGCGGGACCTGCTGCTGGCGCGCTGGGTGCAGGACAGCCTGCCGCTGGCGCCGTTCCTCGCGCGGCTGCCGCAGTCGCGCACCCTGCGCGTGCCGGGGACGGCGATCTTCCTGACCGGCAACCCGGACTACGTGCCCACCTCGCTGCTGCACAACCTCAAGCACAACAAGGTGCTGCACGAGCGGGTCATCTTCACCACGGTGCAGAACCTCGACGTTCCCGAGGCGCGCACACGGATGAACGTGGAGGAACTGGCGCCCGGCATCACCCGCGTGATCCTGCGCTACGGCTTCATGGAAAGCCCGAACATCCCGCGGGCGCTGGAAGACCTGCCGGCCCGCGGGGTCCCGTTCGATCCGATGCAGGCAAGCTACTTCCTCGGCCGCGAGGTGATGGTGCCGAGCCAGGCCCCCAAGATGCCGATCTGGCGGCGCTGGCTGTTCCTGCTGATGGCGCGCAACGCGGTGCCGGTCACCGAATTCTTCCGCATCCCGTCGGACCGGGTGGTGGAACTCGGGGTGCGGGTCGCGATCTGACGGCCCCCCAAGGGACCATGATGTGGACCATGTTTGATGCGGACCAGGACGGGGGCCAAAACGAGGCCGAAAACGGCGCTTGATCCAGGCGGGCGCCAGGGTTAGACCGGTCCGGCAGGGCGCGCCCGGACGGGTGCTTTCCTGCCGCCGGCGGCAGGCGTGTCGCCGGGCGCGGACCAACCGACCAATCAGGATCACATGAAGCCGCGATCTACCACCACCTCCGCCGACTGCCACAGTCCGCGCGTCGCGCGGATCGGCAGCATGGCGGACCGGATCGCCCGGCCGGGTCTCGTGACCGCGGGCGGAGTGTCGGCCATCAGCTGACCCCCCGCCGCAGCGCAGGCCTCCCGGGCTCTCGACGACCCGAAGGAGGCGCGCATGCCACCGTTCGCTACTGCTGTTCCTGCCCTGTCTGCCCTGTCCCGCCCCCGCGGCCGCGCCGTCGCGCGGGGCCGCGGGGGCGTGCGCGCGCCGCGCCCCGAGGGAGGGTCCTGATGGACGACGGACCTAGTCGGGGCCGGGCCAGGGCGCCCGGCCTTCGCATGATCCCGGATCGGAGCAGGCAGGGCGTCTGACCGCGTCGCCCGCCGCGCCCGGCCCCCTACCGGACGACGCAGGAACGCGAGCCGATGTCTTTCGCAACCCCCTCCCCCGCGGCGGCGGCACGCCCGAAGTGGCGGCTGCGGCTGCTGCGATTCCTGGTCGTGGCCGGGCCGGGGCTGATCGTGATGGTGGCCGACAACGACGCCGGCGCGGTGTCCACCTACACCCAGGCCGGCGCTCAGTACGGCACGCGTCTGTTGTGGGTGCTGCTGGCACTGCTGCCGGTGACCTATTTCGTGCAGGAGATGGTGGCCCGGCTCGGCATCGCCACCGGCCAGGGCCACGCCGCCATGATCTACCAGCGCTTCGGCACCTGGTGGGGGCGGTTCTCGCTGTTCGACCTGCTGCTGGTGAATTTCCTCACCCTGGTCACCGAGTTCGCGGCGATCGCGCTGGCGGCGCAGGCGGCCGGCGTGGCGCCGCGGCTGGCGGTGCCGCTCGCTGCCGTGGGGCTGGTGCTGCTGGTCGGCACCGGCAGCTACCGGCGCTGGGAACGCATGACCCTGGGGCTGTGCGCGCTGAGCCTGGGGTGGTTCTGGCTTGCGGTCGCGGTGCGGCCGGACTGGGGGGCGGCGCTGCACCACGCCGCGGTGCCGACCCTGCCCGCGGGCGGGCTGACCGGCTCGCTCGTGTTCCTCGTGATCGCCATCGTGGGCACCACCGTGGCCCCCTGGCAGTTGTTTTTCCAGCAATCCTGCGTGGCGGACAAGCGGCTGCGCTTCGCCGATCTGGGCGCCGCCCGGCTCGACACCCTGATCGGCGCGGTCGCGGTGGTGCTGTTCGCCGGCTGCATGGTGCTGGTGGGCGCCGCGCTGCACCACGCCGGAGGCGCGTATCAGGACCCGGCGCAGATGGCCGGGGCGCTGATCCCGCGCATCGGCCACGGCGGGTCCATCCTGATCCTGCTGCTGATGGCCAACGCGGCGCTGCTGGGCGCCACCGCGATCTCGCTGTCCTCCGCCTGGGCGTGGGGGGAAGTGATGGGCGGGCGCACCAGCCTGGAGGCACGCATGACCGAGGCGCCGCGCTTCTACGCCGCCTATGCGCTCTGCGTCGCCGCCGCCGCCGCCCTGGTGCTGATCCCGGGCGCGCCGCTGCAGGCGATCATCCTGGGCGTGCAGGTGCTGGCCGGCATCATGCTGCCGTCCGCGATCGTGTTCCTGCAACTGCTGCTGAACGATACCGAACTGCTGGGCCCGCGCTTCGTCAACCGGCGCTGGAACAACTGGGTGAACTGGACGGTGATCGCCGTGCTGTTCGCGCTGTCGCTGATCCTGGCGGTGCAGGTGTTGCGCCCGGCGCTGTCCTTTTTGCCGCCTGATCCCGAGGAGACCGAACCGATGTCCGACCTCGCCCTCGATCCCCGCGTGGTGCACCCGCTGGACGACGTGCCGGAGGAAAAGCTGTTCCGTCCGGAGCTCGGCCGCATCGCGATGACCCGGACGGTACGCCTGTCGCTGCTGGCGCTGCGCCTGTATCTGCTGCTGATGCTGGGGTTGCTGGCCGTGCGGTTCTTCGGCGCAGCCTGAGAACTTGCGAATGAACGTCCGTCGGCCAGCGGATGCGGCCAACAACCCCGGCCGCGTCGGCTGGCCTTCATTCACAACTTCGATGGCGTTTCATGCTCCGCCGGGCGGCCACCGTCTCGATATGATGTGATCGTAATATCCTGGCAGGCGGCCCGACAGGCGGATCCCGCCATAGTGTTGGCCCTGCCGTTGGGAGACGCAGGACGGCGACCGGCGTGGCTGGGTCGCGGGCCGCACCCCCTGGCGGCACCATGATCCGGCCCGCCGGCCGCCGTTTTCCCCAAGCACCATGCAGCGATCGCACTGCGGCGGCGTTGTAATTTCGGCGCACGGCACAATTTGATGGAGATCACGGCGACGGCACTGCCTCGTCGTGAATCGGCCATCCGGAAGGACCCTGTTGACCATGAGTACCACATCCAACGAAACCGCCGACGGCCTGACCGGCATCCTGCGCAACGCCATGGTGGAACTGGTACGCCGCGACGGCGCCGACCTGTCGGCCCGCCAGCTCAGCGTGTTCCTGACCTGCTACCTGGAACAGGAAGCGCAGACGGTTCGCGGCCTGGCTGCCCGGCTCAATGTCTCGAAGCCGGCGATCACCCGCGCGCTTGACCGACTGACCGAGTTCGACCTGCTGAAGCGCAAGGACGATCCGACGGACCGGCGCAGCGTGCTGGTCCAGCGCACCCCGGGCGGCACCGCCTTCCTGCGCGAGATCCGTTCCATCCTGCGGGTCGCCTCCGCGCCGCCGAAAGTCTCCGGCAGCCGGATGCGGCGCGCGCCCGAAGTGCGGCTCGCTCACTAAGCCGCAAAGCGGCCGCCCTGATGCACGATGCGGCGCGCCGCACGCCGTGGTCCGGCCTCCCCTCGGCCGGCACCACGGCGGAGCGGGCGGCGCAGTATCGCAGCCTGTATCAGGAACTCGCCGCGCTGCTCGAAGGCGAGACCGATCCGCTTGCCAATGCTGCGAACGCGGCGGCAGCCGTCTACCACAGCCTGCCGGCACTGAACTGGGCCGGGTTCTACCTGCTGCGCGGCACCACCCTGGTGCTGGGGCCGTTCCAGGGCCGCCCGGCCTGCGTCCGCATCCCGCTCGGCCGCGGGGTGTGCGGCGCCGCCGCGGCGAACGGGCGGACCCTGGTGGTGGCGGACGTCGCCGCCTTTCCCGACCATATTGCCTGCGACACCAACTCGCGTTCGGAACTGGTGGTGCCGGTCCGATACAATGAGCGGGTCGTGGGCGTGCTGGATCTCGACAGCCCCCGGCTTTCGCGGTTCGACGCCACCGACCAGACCGGCTGCGAAGCCCTGGTCGCACTTGTCGCGCCGGCACTGGCGGGGCTGCTCGCGGCGCCGGAGGAAGGTCGTTTCGGGTCTTCCTGAGCAGGGCCGAACGGGACGATCCGGCGTGTGGTTCCCGCAGCCGCGTCTAGGAACCGTCCTCCGCTTCCCCCTCCGACGGGGGCACCGACAGCTCAGCGTCTTCTTCATAGTTGCTGGCGAGCGTCTCGGTCACGATCGTGCCTGTCTGGTGCAGCAGGCGGCGCAGATCCCACTGCGTGATCCAGCTCTTGATGTACTGGCGCATGGTGCGCGAGCTGGTGCGTTCGGCAGGCGGCAACGCCGGAGCCGGCCAGTCGTAGGCCTCGGCGTAAAGGCGGCGCAGCTTGTCGTGGCAGGCGGCGAGTTCGCGCTCGGTGGGCGGCGGCAGCCGGTGGTCGCGCACCGTGCGCTCGATATGCGCCATCGCCGCCAGCGCCAGGTCGGCTTCCCGGCTCCGGCCCTTGAGGCGCAGCCGTTCCGGCAGGCGCTCGCGGTCCTCGCGCGCGGTGATCACGGCGGTCGCGAAATCATCGGTGATCGCATAAGCGACGACGATGCCGGGAAAGCGCCGGCTGCGGTCGAACCCGAGCCAGGTGGCGAGCCAGGCGTAGGACTGCGCCCGCTGCAACGGCGTGTAGCGGCCGATCAGTTCCACCTCGTCGAGCAGCAGGCACCAGCCGGCATAACCGGCGGCGCGAAACAGCCGCGCCGTGAAGCCGATGCGCTGTTCGCTCAGCCGCTGCGGATCGACCGGACCGAGCGCGAACCGGGTGCGTGCGCCGGCCGCGCGCAGCCCCTGGCGCAGCAGGGGGGTCGGCGGCCGGCCGCCGGCCAGGAAGCGCTCGATCGCGCGCGGCAGATCGGGCACGATCCCCGGCCGCCGCAACAGGAACACGATGGCGGGAAACAACGGGGCGAAGCCATCCTCCTCCCCGCCGGTCAGCTCCTGTTCCAGCGCCGCCAGCGCATCGGGCCGCTCGGACAGCGCGGCCAGGCAGGCGGTGATGGCGTCGTCGTTGGAATCCGGCAGCACGGCGTTGCGCAACGCGGCAGCGAACACCGCCGCGGGATGGCCGAGCGGGGTCTCCTTGCTGATCGCCACCCGGCTGACCACGAAGCGCTGGCCGCGCGCGACCTCGGCCAGGTACCCGAGCAAATGCGACTTGCCGGCGCCGAAGCCGCCGGCGATGCCCATCCCCGCGCCATCGGTCCCCCCTTCGCCGGGTTCACCCGGTGCGGGGTCGGCCCAGGCGCGCAGCAGCACCTGGTCAAAACTGTGCTCGATCAGGCTGTGATCGTTGCCCATCAGCCGGATGGCGGTGCGGTTGGGCACGCCAGCGCGGAGCGCCTCGATCGCGATGCGGGCATCGAGACTCGCGATCCGGGTATCGACGCTCATGCGCCGAGCCGGATCATGGGCGCCACCGGGTTCTGCCCCTCGCCGGGGCGCACGTCCGGCCAGACACGCATCTGCAAGGCAGGATATTGCGACAGCGCCCGGCGCGGCTCGCCGCCGACCAGAGATTCGTTGGCCAGCACCACGACGAACAGCCCCGGCAGGTGCTCGGCGTCGTCGATCAGTTCGCGCAGCACCTCATAGGCGTCCATCACCGCGGCGGGCGAATAGCGCAAGGTGCCGTCCACGGGCCGGCCGGCGTGCTGCAGGCGCCGCGCATCCAGGCTCACCAGCAAGCCGGCGGCGCCGCTCATGCGCACCCAGTGGCAGAGCGACACGAGCATGGCCCGCGCCGTGACCCGTGTGATCCGCCCGCCGATGCCGGCGCGACGCAGGACCGCGGCGGGAACCTTCTCGCCCCGCAGCCAGGACAGCACCGGATCGGCGTCCGCCTCCTCGGGATCGAGCCGGGCGAGGCAGAGAGTCAGCAGCGCGCCGCGGAAATCGCGCGCGAGGTCACGGTTGTTCCAGATTGCCTGGCTGAGCCAACGGTCGATCTCGCGCCCGAGCACCGGCGGCGCTACGGCGAAGGCCTCGACCAGTGCGGCGCGGACCAGGCGCTGGCCGGGCTGCGGCCAGGGGTAGCCGTTGGCGGCGAACAGCCGCTCCAGAAACTCCTGCGCCATCCCGGCCCAAGGCAGCGCGCGGGCCAGGGCGAAGAACACATCCTGCGGCATGTGCAGCCTGGTGTGCGCGGCGTCGATCCGGACGACGTGCAGCTCCCGCTCGCGCGCCAGCGCTTCGAGGCCGGCGATTGTCGCCGCAATTCCGGCGTCCTCGGCCAGCACGATCTTCAGGCCGCCGCCCCCCTCGGGCACGAAACGGTCGAGATATTCCCGCGCGACGATGTCGAGCCAGGCACCGAGCGGGAGCGGCCGGGGCGCCAGCTCCTCCATCTCAGGCGTCCTGGGTGAAGCGGATGGCGAAATAATCGTGCTGGGTGCCCTGTTCGTCGAACAGGGTGAGCCGCTTCGCGCCCTTCTTGCCGGTCGAGCCGCCAAGTTCGAACCGGTGCCCGCGGCGCGCGCGGGCGGTCGGCTCGCGGTCGAGGCGCAGCAGGTCGCAGGTGAACTCCTCAAGCGGATAATCGGCCGCGGCGGCGGGCAGGAAGGTCAGCGCCGCGTGCAGATCGGCCAGCGCGACCAGCGGCCCCGCCCCGGGCCGGTCGGCCCGCCAGCCCGGCTGCTCGCGCGGCGCCAACAGGGCGTAGGGGCCAAGCAGCCGGTCGAGAAACGCCGTCGCGTTGAACCGCCCGGGCCGGGTCTGCAACGCCTTGAGCTGGCGCACCAGGAAGGACGGCCGGATCCGCCGTTCCAGCCGGCGGCCGAGTCGCACGCCCGGTGCCTTGGCATCCAGCCGCAGCGCGACCGGATAGGCGACGATCCGCCCGTCGCGCCGCACCAGGGCAAGCCCCTCCCGCTGCGCTACCTGGGCCAGTTCCTCGATATAGGCGCCGTCGGCAAAGGATGCCGCCACATCATATTCCAGCGCGGCGGCGCCGCGCCGGACCGGCTCGGCAGCCTGCGCGGTCGCGTCCGCCGCGGCCGCGATTCCGTCGGCCAGGCCGGCCAGGTTGCCCTCCTGCGCGGCGCGGCGCAGTCGGCGCAGGGACTTGAGCGCCGCGGCGACCTCGCCTTCAGCCTCCGCCAGGGCCGCATCCACACGGGTCAGGGTGGCATCGAGCGACGGCGCAAGGTTGGTCGATTCGTTTCCGGGAGACTGCATACCGCGACTGTACGGACCGGGCCGCCAGGCGGCAAGGCCGGCCGCGCCGCCGCGCTTTGCGCCCGCCCCGTCGCGAGAGTAAACCCCCGTCATGAGTGGCGTCGAGCGGATGCGGGCAGAAACCCAGGCCTACAAGCGTGAGCGCATCCTGCAGGCGGCGATGACGCTGTTCTACGAACGCGGCTACAGCGCCACCACCCTGGACGATGTGGCCGCCGCGCTCGGCGTGACCAAGCCGTTCATCTATACCTACTTCCGCGGCAAGACCGATCTGCTGGCGGCGCTGTGCACCCCCACCATCGACCTGTCGCTGCAAGCGGTGGCCAACGGCGCTTCCGGCACCGGCAGCCCCACCGAACGGCTGCGCCGGGCCATGGTCGATTTCACCAAAGTGGTGCTGAGCCGCCAGGCCAACATCGCGATCTTCTTCCGCGAGGAAAAGCACCTGGAACCGGAGGCGCTGGCCGAGATCACCGGCCTGCGCCGACGCTTCGACCGCGTGCTGTCGGCCCTGCTGGCCGAAGGCGTCACCGCCGGAGAGTTCGACATCCAGGACGTGAGCCTGGCCGCTTTGGCGATCGGCGGCATGATCTCCTGGGCGTACACTTGGCACCGGCCGAACGGCCGCCTGCCGCTCGAACCCCTGTGCGAACGCATGGCCGACCTTGCGCTGCGCATGGCGGGGGCGGTGGGGCGGCCCGTGACGCAAGGTCCGGGGGCCCTGCCCCCCAAGGGCTAAGCCCTTGGAACCCGTTCGTTGGCTGGGGGGGACGCGCAGCGGGCGCGGGGCGGCCTATGGTCCGAACACCGCCTGGGCGTTGTCGCGGAACAGCATGCGCTTCTGAGCTTCGGTCATGCGGATCGGCAGCGCGTGGGCCGGATCGTCGAAGTCCCAGTGGGGGTAGTCGGTGGCGAACAGGACGCGGTCCCAGCCGATCCACTCGATCGCTTCGGCGAGGTGCTGGCGCGGCTCGGGCTCTTCCACGGGCTGGGTGGTGAACCAGACATTGGTACGCATATATTCGGACGGCGGGCGTTTCAGCAGCGGCACTTCCTTGCGCAGCTTGGCCCACTGGCGATCCATGCGCCAGGCGAAGGCGGCGGCCCAGGCGAACCCGCCCTCGATCAGCACGACTTTCAGGGTGGGCCAGCGCTCGAACACGCCTTCCAGGATCAGGCTGGCCAAGACCGCCTGCTGCGCCTGGGCGTGCCCGACCATCTCCTCGATATAGTACGAGCCCCAGCCGGCGGCGGTGATCGGCCAGCCGCCGTAGCCGAACGCGTGGATGCCGACCGGCAGCCCGGCGGCAGCGGCGGCTTCGTAGATCGGCCAGTAGCGGCGCTGGCCGAGCGGCTCGGCGGTGCGGGTAAGCAGCAGCACCTGGGCGAAGTTGCGGTCGCCGGCGCGCAGTTCGATCTCTTTCGCGGAGGCCGGTCCGTCTTCGTACGGAACCACAACCGAGCCGCGCAGCCGCTTGTCGCGGGACGTCCATTCCGCGATCTGCCATTCGTTGGTGGCATGCGTGACGGCGGCCGACAGGTCGGGGTTCATCGCCCCCTGGCCGGAGGTGAGCGGATTCAGCAGGCCGAAGGTCACGTTGTTCGGATCGAGGTGCTGGGCCGCCATGAAGCCGAGGTCGCTGCCCGGCATGTCCCCCGGCGGCCAGGCATCGCGCCGGCAGGCCTGGGGCTGGGCCTTGGGATAGGCCGGGCCTTTCTGCCAGGGCTGGCGGTAGATCACGCCGAAGGTCTCGACATGCTCGCGCCAGTGCTGCGACAGGTAAGGGTACAGCGACCGGCTCACCCCGCCGATGCCTGCGCCCGCCGGGCGGGGGTGGATGTCGCAATCGGCGATGGCGAGGCGGGTGCTGCTGGCCGGCGCGGGGCCGGGCTGCGGGCGGACATCGCCAGGCGGGATATCGACGGTCATGGCCTCGTCTCCCTGAGCCGGGGGTAGGTCTTGAGCGGGTTTTCCACCATGATCTTGCGCGCGAGCGCGGGGTCCAGCCCCTCCGGCAGGGCGTCGGCGCCGTCGAACTGCCAGTGTGGGTAGTCGGTGGAAAACAGCAGCATCTCGTCCGACCCGAGATGATCCATCAAGCGTGAAACATGGGCCGGGTCGGGCGGTCCGTCAAATGGGTGCAAGGTCAGGCGGACACGTTCGCGCACCAGGGTGGTGGGCGGATCGGCGACCCAGGGGATTTCGCTGCGCAGCCCCTTCCAGAACTTGGTCAGCCGCCACAGATGCGCGGGCAGCCAGGAGACACCCGATTCGAGCAGCACGACGGTGAGGTTCGGGAACTTCGCGAACACACCTTCCGCCACCAGCGAGGTGAGTGCGGAGGCGAAGGCGGCGGCCTGGCTCACGTAGTCTTCGGTGAAGCTGCTGGCCCAGCCGACCGGGGTCGTGGGGTGGCGATAGAGACTGCCGGCGTGGATGCCGACCGGCAGGCCATGGCGTTCGGCGGCGGCGTAGATCGGCCAGTTCTGCCGCCGCCCGACGGGGATCTCGCCGCCCACCAGCAGCAGAACCTGGACGAAGCGCGGATCGGGGGCGCGGCGCTCGATTTCCTCCACGGCCAGTTCGGCGTTGGTCATCGGCACGACGATGGAGGCGCGGAAGGCGGGATTGCGGTCGAGGAACTCGGCGGCGATCCAGTCGTTGACGGCACGGCAGAAGGCGCTGGCGAGGTCGTCGCTGAACAGGACCTGGGCGCCGTAGAGGCAGTTGAGGATGGCGGTGCCGGTGCCGAACGGGGCCAGCGCTTCAGCGACAAGCCGCTCGGCCGTGGCGGCGCCCTGGCCGCGTTCGCCGCGCCAGTCGGCCCGGACCGTCAGCGGTGTGTTGGCCGGATAGGAGATCGGGGTGAGTTCGTCGAGCCCGCGGCGGCTGACCGTCTCCCGCCAGATCGGGTCGAGATACGGCAACAGGGCCGCAAGGTTGGGGACGGTGGGGTGGAGGTCGCAGTCGATCGGAGCGGACATGGCGGGCCTGGCCTCGGCGGGACATGACCAATTCCGTCGCACGCGGCCCGCGGCCCGGCAAGGGGGGGCGATGCGACGCCCCTTGCCGGCGCAGGATTGTTACGACCTCTACTTGTGCCCTTCGGCGGCGCAGCTCGCCAGGTAGGCTTCGTCGGCGGGGTAGCTCTTGAGGATGGTGAACACGTCACGGTCGGACGCGTCGACTGTGAAACGGCTTTCCAGGATCAGCATCGCCTGAACCGCCTGGTGGTCGCAGTGGCGGTAATACTGCTGCCCTTTGTAGATGTCGTATTTCATTGCCAGCATCGCCTCGGTCAGCTTGGCGGTGGCCACGCTGCGGGCCGCCTTCGCCGCGGTCAGCACGGCCATCGGTCCGGCAAATCCAAGGGCGCCATAGTCGGTCGGCACCCGACCTTCGTTCAGTTCGCGGAAGCGACGGTTGAAGCTGTTGGCGCTGGCGATGTGGTCTTCCAGCCGCCAGTAGTAGGCGGCGCACCCGATCACCCCTTCGTACGCCTCCGCCCCGGCCTCCAGACGTGCGGTCATCGAAATGACCGGCACCGCGATCTTCATCGTGTGCTTGAAGCCCGCCCAGTCCGCCTGCTGCACCGAGTACTGCTGGTCGGGGCCATAGTTGCAGAAGAACACCAAGGTCGGTTTGGCCGCAGCGATCTTTGCCAGATACGGGGTGAAATCGGTGGTCCCGATCGGATGATAGACTTCCGCCACCGGCTTGATGCCGAACCGCTCGCCGACGCTCTTGAGGCCGCGGACCAGGTTCTTCCCGACCGAGTAGTCCACGGCCAGGAACGCAACCCGGTTGCCGTACTGCGGATAGGCATAGTCGCCCAGCACATGGCTCGACATATGCGGGGTCGGGCCTTCATGGAAGGTGGTTGGGCCCCAGGCGGGTGTCGCGACGATCGCGTCGGACTGCGAGATCGCGTTGAAAAGGATGTCGTGCTTCTTCGTGACTTCGTTGATGCCGAGTTGCACCCCCGGCGACAGCGCGCCGGTGATGAAATCGGCGCCGCTCTTGATGAGTTCGAGGGCGCCGGCCGGCGCGCCGTGCGGCTCCATCCGGAAGTCCCGCACCATGAGCTCGGCCGGACGGCCGTCGAGCCCGCCCTGGTCGTTGAACATCGCCACCGCGGTACGGGCGCCGCGCACCATTTCGATCGCTTCGTTCGCATATGGACTGCTGAGCGGCACCGGGAAGCCGATGCGAATCGGCGCCGCGGCGCGGGCACGCATGAAAGGCAGCGGCAGCGAGGCGACCGCGAGGCCGCCGGCGAGCGCCTGGCGACGTGACAGGCGGGGAAAGCGGGAAGCGGTGCCGGTCATCTGGAAGTCCTCCTTGGCCGCTAGGTCTTGCCGTAACTTGGTCAAGGATAGACCCATTCCCGCCGCACAAGCAACGGAGCTATTCCGGTGCGCCACGTGAAGGTGTATGGTGGTATCGGCAAAAAAGGAGGACCGGGTATGTCCTGTTTCCGTTATTCCGTCGCGCCGGCCGCGGTCGTCGCTTTGGCGCTGGTCGGCGCGGCCGGCTTGATCAGCCCGGCCCACGCGGCCGACGCGGCTGCGGGTAAACACGTGTTCCGCTCCCAATGCGCGATTTGCCATTCCGACAAGCCAGGGCAGAACAAGATCGGCCCGTCCCTGTTCGGCGTGGTCGGGCGTCACACCGGGTCCGAGCCGGGGTACAGTTATTCGGTGGCGAACAAGAACGCCAACCTGGTCTGGACCCCGGATGTCCTGAATAATTACTTGGACAACCCGCAGAAAGTGGTTCCCGGTACCAAGATGCCGTATGGCGGCCTGAAGAATGCCACCAAGCGTTCCGATCTGATCGCATTCCTCGAGACGCTGAAGAAATAGCTCAGCGCAGCTCGGAACCACCCCCGCGTTGATCTGGATCAACGACGGGGTTCTCGGCGGAGGGGACATTGCCGCCGTGTCATCAAAGGGAGATGGGCATGCAATCCGTTGAATACCGCACCGCCGGCGCACTCGCGCTGGGTCTGGGCGGACTAGTCGTGGCCGCGTCGATGCTGCTCTCGCAGCAGCATCAGGCAGACGCCGTGCCGGCCTTCGCTGCCCAGACCGGACAGCCTTGTACTGCCTGCCATATCGGCGGGTTCGGGCCGCAACTCACGCCGTTCGGCCGGGCGTTCAAGATCAATGGCTATACGCAGAGCGGCGGCCAGGGCTGGGAAGCGCACATGCCGCTGTCGGGCATGCTGCAGGGATCGTTCTCCCATTACGGCAAGTCCTATCCGGACACCGATCCAAGCTCGGCGCCCCACACCTACGGCACCAACAACAACTTTGCCTTCGATCAGGCCAGCATCTTCGTCGCCGGCCGCGTCAGCGACCACACCGGCGGCTTCATGCAGCTGACCTATTCGAACGTCGGCAGCCGGGTGGACGGCGGCAACGGCCTGGGGGTCGATAACACCGACCTGCGGCCCTACACGACAACCGTGCAGGCCTTCGGCAACGACCTCACGCTCGGCATCAGCATCAACAACAATCCGACCGTGCAGGACCCGTACAACACCACCGCCGCCTGGGGCTTCCCCTACTATGGGACAGATCTGGCGCCGGCACCCGGGGCCAGCACGGTTCTCGGCGGCGTCTTCGGCGGCACGTCGATCGGCGTGACGGGGTACGCTTGGTACAATGAACATTTGTACCTCGAGGTGGGCGGCTACGAGGCGATGAGCCCCTGGCTGGCATACCGCTTCGGCGTCGCAGGCGGGCCTGTCAGCAAGGGGCTGATGCCCTATGTGCGGGCCGCCTACGAGTGGGACTGGGGCAACAACTCCGCCTGGGCCGGCGGCACTTTCATGCACTCGGACATCGATCCGCAGACCGGCAACGGGAACGACAGCTACAACGACTACTCGGTTGACGGTGGCTACGAGTACATTGGCTCCGGCAAAAGCACCTATACCCTGCAAGGGATCTTCGTCCACGAGACCCAGAACCTGAAGGGAAGCGCGACCGGGACCGGCTTTGGCTCCGATTACGGCCTCAATACGTTCAACGTGAACGGGTCCTACTGGTACGACAACACCTATGGCCTGACCCTGGCCTGGGCCGCGATCTGGGGGTCGAACAATCCGGTTACGAATACGCCGGACGCCGGCTTCACCCCCAACGGAAGCCCCAACTCCAACGGGTTCACGATCGAAGCCGACTGGGTGCCGTTCGGCAAGGAGAAATCCCTGTGGCGGCCCTGGGCCAACCTGAAGATCGGTGCCCAGTACACCCTCTACACCGAGTTCAACGGCACCTCGAGCAACGCCAGCGACAACAACACCTTCCTGCTCGAGTTCTGGACCTTGTTCTGACCCGCGCAGACGGACACACAGCGATGGCCGGGGCTCACGCCCCGGCCATTCTGTTTTCGGGCCGCCTCACCGCCCCGTGAACTGCGGCCGCCGCTTCTCCAGGAACGCGCTGCGGCCTTCCTTGTAGTCGGCACTGTCGAAGCACGCCGCGCCGATCGCGCGCACCGCATCCATGTCGCGATCCGCGGGGTCCTTCAGCACCTCGTTGATCGTCAGCTTGGACGCCGCGATCGACAGCGGCGCGTTGTCGGCAATCGTGCGCGCGATCGCCAGCACCGCCTCGTCCAGCGCCGCATCCGCCACCGCCTGGTTGATCAGTCCGATCCGCTCCGCTTCCCGCGCGCCGATCCGGTTGGCGGTGTAGAGGATCATCCGCGCATGCGCCGGCCCCACCAGCTGCACCAGCTTGCGCAGCCCGTCGAACGCATAGGCGATCCCGAGTCGCGCCGCGGGAATCCCGAACTGGCTGCTCTCGGCCGCGATCCTGAGATCGGTCTGCATGGCGATCGCCAGCCCGCCGCCCAGGCAGAAGCCGCGGATCTTCGCAATCGTCGGCTTGGCGAAGGTCGCGAGCTTCGCCCGCCCGGCGCTGGTCAGCCGGTCGTATTCCACCTGCGCCTCGGCGTTCGAGCGGTTCTTGGCGAACTGGCTGATATCGGCGCCGGAAACGAACGCCTTGTCCCCTGCTCCGGTCAGCACCACGACCCGCACCGCATCGTCGGCGGCAAACGCGTCCAGGATCTCGACCAGCCCCTGCCACATCTCGATCGACATGGCGTTGCGCTTCTCCGGCTGGTTGAACGTGACCAGCCCGACGCCGCCCTCGCTCGATGCCAGCATCTTGCCCCCGGCATAGTCACGGGTCGTCGCGGTGATAGCGTCCATCCTCAGATCACTCCCTTGCTGCGCAGCGCCGCGAGGTCCGCGTCGCTGTATCCCACCGAACGCAACACCTCGTCGGTGCTCGATCCCGCCTCCGGCGTCGGCCGGCGGATGTCCTTGGAAAAGCCGGAGATGGTCAGCGCCGAGGCGACCACCGGCTTCTCCCCCACCACCGGACTTTTCATCATGCGTGCCATGCCGAGATGTTGCACCTGCGGGTCGGCGAACACCTGGTCGATCGTATAGATCGGCCCACAGGGGATGCCGTTCGCCTCGAACAGCTCGATCCAGTGATCGGCCGGTTGCGTGCGGGTGATCGCACCGATTGCGGCGTTGATCGCGACCCGGTCGGCGCTGCGGCCCTTCTGGGTCTTCCAGGCCTCGTTGTCCTTCCACTCCGGCCGGCCGATCGTGTCGCAGAAGCGCTCCCACAACCGCGCCGAGCTGGCGGCGATGTTGATGTTGCCGTCGCTGGTCGGGAACACGCCGGTGGGGATGCCCGTGGGGTGGTCGTTGCCCGCCTGCTGCGCCACCTCGCCGGCCATCAGCCAGCGTGCGGCCTGGAAATCCAGCATGAAGATCTGCGATTCCAGCAGGCTGGTCTGCACCCAGCGCCCGACTCCGGTGCGGGTGCGGTCGAACAGCGCCATCATGATGCCCATCGCCAGCAGGTTGCCGGCGGTCAGGTCGTCGATCGGAATCCCGACCCGCACCGGCCCCTGGCCGGGCAGTCCGGTGATCGACATCAGCCCGCCCATGCCCTGGGCGATCTGATCGACCCCGGCCCGCTTGCCGTACGGCCCGTCCTGGCCGAAGCCGGAGATCGAGCCGTAGACGATGCCCGGGTTCACCGCGCGCACGTCGTCATAGGCGACCTTCAGCCGGTGCTTCACCTGGGCGCGCATGTTCTCGATCACCACGTCGGCGGTGCGCGCCAGCCGCATGAAGGCTTCGTGCCCGGCGGGATCCTTCAGATTCAAGCTGGATCGCGCGCTTGTTGCGGTGCAGGTTCTGGAAGTCGAAACCGTGGCGGTTGCCGGCGATATCCTCGCCCCCGGTCGGCGGGGGTTCGATGCGGATCACGTCCGCGCCCCAGTCGGCCAGGTGGCGCACGGCGGTGGGGCCGGCGCGGGCCAGGGTGAGATCGAGCACGACGATCCCGGACAGCGGCAGATGAGCGGTCCCGGCCTCGGGGCGCGGGGCCGCCTCGGTGTCGTTCGGCATGGGGCGGATCCTCCTGGAGTTCGGGCGGATACTCGGCCGCAGCCGGCGGAAGCTCAAGGGTGGCGCCCGGGCGGGCTAGCCCGCCGCCAGATTGTCGATCAGCCGCACCGCGCCGAGCCGCGCCGCGACGATCAGCCGCGCGCCAGGGCGGAGCGCCGCGACCGCCTGCAGCGACGGCCCATCGACCAGCGCCAGGTAATCGACCGCGAACCCGTCCCGTTCCAGCGCCTCCCGCTCCGCCGCCAGCACGGGATCGGCCGCCGCCCCCTGCCCCAGCGCCGCCGCCGTCCGGCGCAGCGCCGCGTGCAGCACAGGCGCGCGCGCCCGTTCGGCCTCCGTCAGGTACCGGTTGCGCGACGACAGCGCGAGCCCGTCCGCCTCCCGCACCGTGGGGATGCCCACCACCGTCACCGGCAGGTGCAGATCGGCCGCCATCCGCCGCACCACCTGCAACTGCTGCCAGTCCTTCTCGCCGAAATAGGCCGCCTCCGCCCCCACCTGGCCGAACAGCTTGGCCACCACGGTGGCGACGCCGCGGAAGTGGCCGGGACGCGCTTCCCCCTCCCACCCCTCCGCCGGACCCGCCGGCACGATCGCGGTGGCGCCGTCCGGCGGGTACATCGTGGCGACGTCGGGCAGCCAGACGAGCCGGCAGCCCCAGGCTTCCAGCCTGGCGAGATCCCCCGCCTCGTCGCGCGGATAGCGCGCCAGATCCTCGGTCGGGCCGAACTGCAGCGGGTTGACGAAGATCGAGGCGACGGTGGCCGCCCCGCTGTCCACCGCCGCGGTCACCAGCGCGCCGTGGCCTTCGTGCAGCGCGCCCATGGTGGGCACCAGGGCAAGGGAACCGGCCTCCGCCCGCAGGCGGGCGGCGGCGGCGCGAAGGTCGGCAAGGGTACGGGCGATCAGCATCGGGGCATCTTGCGCGAGCGAAGAGACAAGGCAACCAGCGCCGGGCTCGGGGCTGTCCGGCGCAAAGCGGCGCACGGACGGGGCTTGCCATGAAGTGCGGTCCGATTTACGAAACGGCGTTCCAGAAATTCGGTCTCCATTCCGCCATGCGAAACTCCCCCTCCCCGCCTCGCGATCCCTACCTGCTCGGTTCGCTCCGCAAGGGGCTCGAGGTGATCGACTGCTTCACAAGGCAGAAAAGCTGGAGCCTGGCCGAACTCGCCGCCGAGCTTGGCCAGCCCAAGCCCACCGTCTTCCGCCTCCTGCACACGATCGAGGACTTCGGCTACCTCCACAAAGACCCCGAAACCGGCCGCTACTCGCTCGGGATGCGCATGCACACCCTGGGCTCGGCCGCGGTGCGCCACGAGCAACTGCGCTGGCAGGCGTTGCCGCCCTTGCAGGACCTCGCGCGCGACACCGGCGAGACCGTGCATGTCGGCATCCTCTACGACGGGGAAGCGATCTGCGTGCAGGTGGTCGACGGCACAAGACTCGTGCGCATGCATGCCTTCGTCGGCAAGCGCACCCCGGCGCACGCCAGCGCGCTCGGCAAAGTGCTGCTCGCGCACCTGCCGGACGCCGAGGTGGAGGCGCTCACCGCCCGCGGCCTGCCGAGCTTCACCGCGCGCACGATCACCCAACCGGCCGTGCTGCGCGAGGCGCTGCACCAGGTGCGCGCCCTGGGCTACGCGCTCGACGACGAAGAAATGGAACCCGGCCTGCGCTGCCTCGGCGCCCCGGTCACCGACCACACCGGCCGGCCCTGCGCCGCGGTGGCGGTCTCGGTGCCGGCGATCCGGATGGACCCGGCGCGGATCGCCGAGCTCGTGCCGCTGGTGCAGGCCACCGCGACCCGGATTTCCCGCATGCTCGGCAGCCCGAGCCTGCACGACGCCGCCTGAACCAACCGATATCAAAACATAGAGACGGAGACTACCAGTGGACCGCAGCGAACGCGCCGTGATGAACGGCGCCGATATCATCGTCGATTTCCTGATCCGCCAGAAAGTGCCCTACCTGTTCGGCGTGTGCGGGCACGGCAACGTCGGCTTCCTCGATGCCGCGTTCAAGGCGCAGAACCGCATCCGCACCATCTCCACCCACCACGAACAGTCGGCCGGCCACATGGCCGACGCCTATTTCAAGGTGAAGAACGAGCCGGTGGCGACCTTCACCTCCTGCGGCCCCGGCTCGGCCAATATCGTGATGGCGCTGGCGGCGGCGATGATGGACAGCTCGGCCTTCTTCGCCATCACCGGCAACGTGCCGACCAGCCAGTTCAACCGCGCACCGTTCCAGGAGACCGGGCGGCACTACCAGGGCGATTTTCCGTCCGTCGTCCGCCCCTACGTCAAGCGCAGCTACCAGCCGACACGGGTCGACATGCTCCCGCTCGCGGTGCGCCAGGGCTGGGAGCTGATGACCTCCGGCCGCCCCGGCCCGGTCAATCTCGACGTGCCGCTCAATGTGTTCGTGGAGGAGGCGGAGGTGACGCCGCCGGTGGCCTCGGCGCCGATCCGCAACAGCGCGCCGGGCAACCCGGACGCGCTCGCCGCCGCGCTCGATCTGCTGCGCGCCGCCGAGCGGCCGGTGATCATCGCCGGCCAGGGCGTGCTGCTGGCCGAAGCCAGCGCCGAGCTGACCGCGTTTGCCGAGGCGATGGGCATTCCCGTCGTCACCAGCCCGAACGGCAAGGGCTCGATCAACGAGCGCCATGCGCTCGCCTTCGGCTCGATCGGCCGTAACGGCACCTATGCCGCCAACGACGCGACCAAGAACGCCGACGTGATCCTGGCGCTCGGCTTCACCTTCGACGACCGCGCGACCAGCGCCTGGCTCGACGGCTACACCCTGTCGGTGCCGCCCTCGCGGCTGATCCAGATCGACATCGACCCCTCCGAGCTGGGCCGCAACTACCCGGCCGAGCTGCCGATCCTGGGCTGCGCGCGGGCGAGCCTCGCCTGGCTCAACGCCGCGCTGCGCGCGCGGCCGGCCGCCGCGACATCGGCGCGGGAGGCCTGGCTCGGCCGGCTGCGCCACGGGCGGGAGGTCTGGCAGCGCTACCAGGACGGGCTGGCCACGTCGGACGCCCTGCCCTTGCGCCCGGAACGGCTGATGAAGGCGCTGTCGCGCGCAGTGCCGGAGAACGCGATCGTCGCGAGCGACGTCGGCGTGCACCACAACTGGATCATCCAGTTGTTCGACGCGCTGCGCCCGCGCCAGCTGATCCACTCCTGGGGCTTCGCGGCGATGGGCTTCGCCACCTCCGGCATCCTCGGCGCCAAGCTCGCCGCCCCCGACCGGCCTTGCGTCGCGGTGGCCGGGGACGGATCCTTCCTGATGACCCCGCACGCGCTGGCGACCGCGGTCGAATACGACATCCCGGTCGTCTGGGTGGTGTGGAACAACCGCGGCTACTGCTCGATCCGCGACATCCAGCACGGCATGTTCGCCGGGCGGGAACTGGCGACCAGCTTCCAGAACGACACCTCGCGCGAGCTGTACAGCCCGGATTTCGCCGCGCTGGCGAAATCCTTCGGCGTCGCCTCCCACACCGTGACCCACGCAAGCGAGATCGAGGACGCGATCGCCACCGCGATCGCCGCCAACCGGCCCTATCTGGTCGAGGTGCCGGTGGACCGCGAGATCCGTCCGATCGGCACCGGCAGCTGGGAACTGCCGCCGCTGCCGCAGCCGGAGCCGAACTTCCTCAAGGCGCTCGCCGCCGCGGGGCTGTCGCTGTGATCGAACGCAACGGCGCCACCATCCGCAACATCGCCGAGGTGCTGTGGGAAACGCCGCCCGCCCATTACGACGCCCATTCGAAGATGCTGGTCAGCCCGGCAACGGCGCCGGGCACCCGCCTCGACCACCGCATCTCGTCCTACCAGCCGAAGGGCTACGTCGCCCCGCACAGCCACAAGGTACAGGAGCAGATCTACCATGTGCTGGAGGGCGAAGGGCTGATGGAGATCGACGGCGCGCGCCACGTGGTGCGCACGCATGACGTGATCCACATCCCGCCCGGAGTGGAGCACGCAATCTACAACTCCGGCCTGCGCGACCTCGTGTTCCTGGTGATCACCACGCCGCCGACCGACGGGTAGAAGCAAGGCCAGGGGGCGTTGCCCCCTGGACCCCCACCAAGGGCGACGCCCTTGGATCCATTCGTTGGTTCCGTGCCGGTGGGGGGGGCGTGCCGGCCGGGCGGCGGTGGGGGGCGGGCCGAGTGGAGCGCGTTCGCGCTCCACTCGGCCCGCCCCCCGCCGCCGCCCCGGCCGGCACGCCACCCCCCACCGGCACGGAACCCCCCGAGGGGTCCAGGGGACTTGTCCCCTGGCAGGGGGTCCAGGGGGCAGCGCCCCCTGGCCTTGCGTCCGGCTTGCCGTCCGCCGCGTCCCGTGCGAGCCGTTGCCCCGCAGCCACGGAAGGACACGCGCCATGACCCTGCTCCGCAATCCCGCCCGCGAGGCGCTGGACGCCGGCCGCCTGTCGCTCGGCTTCACCGTGCGCATGGTGCGCAGCGTGGAGATCGCGCCCGCCATGGCCGCGGTCGGCTACGACTGGCTGTTCCTCGATTGCGAGCACGGCACCCTGTCGCTCGATGCCGCGGCGCAGATTTCGGTCGCCGCGCTGTCGGCCGGCATCGCGCCGATCGTGCGGGTGCCGAACGGGGCCTATTCCATGGCCACAAGGATGCTGGACAACGGCGCACTCGGCATCGTCGTGCCGCATGTCGATACCGCCGAGGAAGCCCGCGAGGTGGTGGAGAAGCTGAAATACCCCCCGATCGGCCACCGCTCCATGGGCGGCATCGGCCCGCACTACGGACTGCGCGCGCTCTCGGTCGGCGACGCCGCGGTGGCGCTGAACGCGGCCAATCTGACGGTCGTGATGCTGGAAACCCCGCGCGCGATCGAGAATGCGGACGCGATCGCCGCCGTGCCGGGCGTCGACGTGCTGCTGATCGGCTCGAACGACCTCTGCGCCGAGATGGGCATCCCCGGCCAGTTCACCCATAAGCGGCTGGCCGACGCCTACGCCCGCACGGTCGCCGCCTGCCGCGCCCACGGCAAGCACCCCGGCATGGGCGGGATCTACAACGAGGAGATCATGGCGACCTATATCGCCGCCGGCGCCCGCTTCATCCTGTCCGGCCAGGACGGATCCTTCATGACCGCCGGCGCCACCGGCCGCGCCACCGCCCTGCGGCGGATGCTGCCCGGCTGACCCGGCCGGGGCCGCGCTGTCACGGAAGCTTCATCGAATTGCAATAGAGCCGCCGCCCCGCCACTCTAGAAGCACCCGGGCACGACCAATCGGTGAAAGCGCCATCACGGCGACGGCCGATGCTTTCGCCGGTTGGCACAAGGCTCGTGGCAGGGCACAGGAGCGTGGATGGACGCGGACAGCAGGATCGATCGGCCGGGAACGACGGCGGGGGTGATGTCGACGGCAGCCCCGGCGAGGGCAGAGGACGCGCGTATCCGCATCCGCGACCTCGACTTCTTCTACGGCACGATCCAGGCGCTGAAGGGGATCACGCTCGACCTGGCGGATCGCCAGGTCACCGGCATGATCGGCCCCTCCGGCTGCGGCAAATCCACCCTGCTCCGGGTGCTCAACCGCATGTACGACCTCTACCCCGGCCAGCGCGCCACCGGCGAGGTGATGCTGGACGGGCAGAACATCATCGGCCCCGACATCGACGTGATCGGGCTGCGCGCCCGCATCGGCATGGTGTTCCAGAAGCCCACCCCGTTCCCGATGTCGATCCACGAGAACATCGCCTTCGGCGTGCGCCTGCACGAGAAACTCTCGAAGGCGCGGATGGACGAGCGGGTGGAGCACGCGCTGACCCGCGCCGCCCTGTGGGGCGAGGTGAAGGACCGGCTGGCCAGCTCCGCGCTCGGCCTGTCGGGCGGCCAGCAGCAGCGGCTGGTGATCGCGCGCACCATCGCCATCCGCCCCGAGGTGATCCTGTTCGACGAACCGACCAGCGCGCTCGACCCGATCAGCACCATGAAGATCGAGGAACTGATCGACGAGCTGAAAGGCGAGTTCACCATCGCCCTGGTGACCCACAACATGCAGCAGGCCGCCCGCATCGCCGACCAGGTGGCGTTCTTCTACCTGGGCGAGCTGGTGGAAGCCTCCTCCGCGGCGGAGATGTTCACCGCCCCGCGCCAGAAGCGCACCCAGGACTACATCACCGGCCGGTTCGGCTGAACCCGGAGATCGGCATGGCCCAGGAACCCCAGCACGTCATCCGCAGCTTCGACCAGGAGCTGGCGCGGCTGCGCGACCTCATCAGCGAAATGGGCGGCATCGTCGAAACCCAGGTGGCCGGCGCCGCCCACGCCATCCTCGACCGCGACACCGCCGCCGCGGCGCGGGTGGTGGAGGAGGACAAGCGGGTCGACGCGCTGGAACGCGAGGTGGAGCAGTTCGTCATCCGCACCCTCGCCCTGCGCCAGCCGATGGCCGGCGACCTGCGCCATGTGGTCGCGGCGCTGAAGATCACCGGCGATCTGGAACGGATCGGCGACTACGCCGCCAACGTCGCCAAGCGCGCGGTGGTGCTGGCCCAGTTCCAGCTGCCGTACAGCCTGGCCGGGCTCGGCCACATGGCGCGGCTGGTGCAGGAGAATCTGAAAACCATCATCGACGCGGTGGGCGAGGCCGACGCCGAAAAAGCGGTGCGGGTCTGGCGCTCCGACCTCGCGATCGACGACATCTACAACGGGCTGTTCCGCGAGCTGATCACCTACATGATGGAAGACCCGCGCAACATCACCCCCTGCACGCACCTGCTGTTCATCGCCAAGAACCTGGAGCGGATCGGCGACCACGCCACCAACATCGCCGAAACCCTGCACTACGCCGTCACCGGCGCGGCCCTGGCGGATGAGCGCCCGAAGGGCGACACCTCGGCCTACGCCGTGGTCCGGCCCAACGAATAAAGGACCCGACCCCATGCCGGACATGATCACGGGCACCAGCCGACCGCTGGTGCTGGTGGTGGAAGACGAGGCGGCGCTCGCCACCATGCTGCGCTACAACCTTGAAAAACAAGGATTTCGGGTAGAAGAGGCCGCCGACGGGCAGGAAGCGCTGACCCGTATCGCCGAGATCCAGCCCGACCTCGTGCTGCTCGACTGGATGCTGCCCGCGCTGTCGGGACTGGAGGTCTGCCGCCAGATCCGCCGCCGCCCGGCCACCCGCACCCTGCCGGTGATCATGCTCACCGCGCGCACCGAAGACCAGGACGCCGTGCGCGGCCTGAACACCGGCGCCGACGACTACATCACCAAACCGTTCAACACCGAGGCGCTGGTCGCGCGGATGCGCGCCCTGCTGCGCCGCTCCGGCGCGATGCCGACGAAAACCGCGCTCGGCTTCCATGACATCGCCATGGATCTCGCCACCCACCGGGTGACCCGCAACGGCCGCGCGCTCCATCTGGGCCCGACCGAGTTCCGGCTGCTGGAATTCTTCCTCCAGCACCCGCGCCGGGTGTTCGCGCGGGAGGAACTTCTGGACGGGGTCTGGGGCAAGGACATCCACGTCGAACCACGCACGGTCGATGTGCACATCCGCCGACTGCGCAAGGCAATCAACGGACCGGGCGAACTCGACCTCGTGCGCACCGTGCGCGCCGCGGGCTACGCGATCGACACCGAGCCGGTCTGAGGGATCGCAAGCAAGGCCAGGGGGGCGCTGCCCCCCTGGACCCCCTGCCAGGGGACAAGTCCCCTGGACCCCTTGGGGGGTTCCGGTCGGGTGCGGGGTGGCGCGGCGGGCCGGGCGGCCTGGGCGGCAGGCGTGGACAGGGCGCTGTTGCGCCCTGTCCACGCCTGCCGCCCAGGCCGCCCGGCCCGCCGCGCCACCCCGCACCCGACCGGAACCGACGAATGGGTTCCAAGGGCTCAGCCCTTGGCGGGGGTCCAGGGGGCAGCGCCCCCTGGCCTTGCTTGCGATGCCTCAGACCCCGGCTCCGCGTCACCGCAGCCAGCCGATCCCGAACGCGCCCGGTGCCAGGATGCCGGTTGCCCACACCAGCGCCGAGGTGACGTTGGCCAGCTGGAACTTCAGTTGCGGCATGGCGCAGATGCCGGCGACGAGCGGGATGGCGGCACGCAGCGGACCGAAGAACCGGCCGAGGAACACGCCGAGGGTGCCCCATTTCTCGAAGAACGCATGGCCCTTCGGCAACAACCTGGGATTCCGGTACAGCGGCCACATCCGCCCGATCGCATCCTTGTAATGATAGCCGAGCCAGTACGAGAGCCAGTCGCCCAGCGCGGCCCCCAGCGCGGCCGCGGTCCAGATCGGCCAAAAGTCCAGCCCGGCGGCGCCGATCAGGCCGCCCGCCGCGAACAGGATGAAGGTGGCGGGCAGCAGCAATGAAATAAAGGCCAGCAACTCGCCGAACGCGAGGGCGAAGACGACGAACGGCGCCCAGGCCTCATGGGTCCTGATGAAGGCCAGCACCGGTCCGGACATTGTGCCGATGTCGGCCTCCCGTCGATGATCGCGGCGCAGCAAGCACCATCGCGCCCGCCGCCGCAACCGCCGGGCGATGACGCAGGGCCCGTCGATCGGCTACCCTGCCACGGGCCGCGCGCCGGGACATCGTCCCCCGCCGCCCAGGGGACCCACGCCGATTCCACCCGCTCGCCCGACCACCCCCCGGATCACCCTTCCCGCGGCGCCCGCCCTGGCCGCGGGCCATGGGCGCGCCGCCCTGCTCACCGCCGACGGCGAGCTGCTCGTGCTGTCCGCCGAGGCCGCCGCGGCGCAGATGCGCCAGCTGCCGCCGCCGCTCGTGATCCACGCCCCGGCGACCTTCCGCCGCCTCACTCTCCGCCGCCTGCCGGCGTTCGACCTGCTGGAGCTGTTCGCCTTCGTCCTGCCGGCGCACACCGCCCCGCCGACCGCGCGCGGCCTCGCCCTCGCGCTCGATTACGACCCGCCCGCCGCCGGGCTGGAGGCCGAGGCGGCGCTGCTGCCCACGCTCGCCGCCGACCTGCTCCGCCGCCTCGCCGCCGGGCGCGACCTGGCGCTCAACCGCGACGCCGCCGGCCTCGCCGCGGCGCTGGGTCAGGGCGGGAGCGCCTGGGCCTGGGCGCCGCACGTGCTGGACGCGCTCGGCCAGCCGCACGCCAGGGCCACCGCCGAGGCGTTGCAGGTCTGGAAGCGCCTGCCGGAATGGGAGGAAGCGCCGCCGCCGCCGCCGCCCGCCGCCCATCCCGTCGGCGAGGCCGAAACCCGCGCCCGGCTCGCCGCCCTGCTCGGCCCGGACGCCGAGCAGCGTCCCGGCCAGGCCGACTACGCCGGCGCCGCCGCGGCCGCCTTCGCGGCGCGCGAGGTGCGCGGCGATCCGCATCTCGTGCTGGCCGAGGCCGGCACCGGCACCGGCAAGACCCTGGGCTACATCGCCCCCGCCAGCCTGTGGGCCGAGAAGAACCACGGCGCCGTGTGGATCAGCACCTACACCCGCCACCTGCAGCGCCAGATCGACCAGGAACTGGCCCGGCTGTACCCGGACCCCGCCGAGCGGCGCCGCCGGGTGGTCGTGCGCAAGGGGCGGGAAAACTACCTCTGCCTGCTCAACCTGGAAGACGCGATCCGCGCCACCTCCCGCGGCCTCGACGCCGGCGCGCCGGTGGCGCTCGGGCTGCTGGCGCGCTGGGTGCTGGCCACGCGCGACGGCGACCTGCAAGGCGGCGACCTGCCCGGCTGGTTCGCCGAGTTGTTCGGCCCCGGCACCTTGCCCGCGCTCGCCGACCGGCGCGGGGAGTGCATCCACGCCGCCTGCCCGCACTGGAAGCGCTGCTTCATCGAGCACACCATCCGCCGCGCCCGCGGCGCCGACCTCGTGGTCGCCAACCATGCGCTGGTGATGGCGCAGGCGGCCTGGGGCGGGCTCGACGACAACGCGGTCCCGAGCCGCTACGTGTTCGACGAGGGCCATCACCTGTTCGACGCCGCCGACGGCGCCTTCGCCGCCGAACTGTCAGGAGCGGAAACGGCCGAACTGCGCCGCTGGCTGCTGGGCGCGGAGGGCGGGCGGTCGCGCGCCCGCGGCCTGCGCCGCCGGCTCGACGAACTGGTCGCCGGAAAGGCCTCGCTCGAGACCATGCTGGACGCCGCCTTGCAGGCGGCCCGCGCGCTGCCGGCCTACGGCTGGGCGCAGCGCCTGGCCGACGACACCCCCGGCCAGGCCACCCTCGCGCCGCCGTCCGACCCAGGCGCGGCGCCCGGCGCGGAGCCAGGGGAGGAAACGGACAGGACCGACCACGAACCGGGCGGGGACGCGCGAGGCGCCCGGCACGCCAACCCGACCGAAACGGTGCTGCGCCTGCTCCGCCGCCAGGTGCTCGCCCGCGCCGGGGCGGAGGCGGAGACCGCCGGCTTCGCGCTGGAGTGCGATCTGTTCCCGCCCGTCGCGGATTTGCCGGAGGCGGCCGAGCTGCTGGCCCGCGCCCTTCGCCGGCTCGCCGAGCCGCTCGCCACCTTGCGCGAACGCCTGCTCGCCCGGCTGGAGGACGAGGCGGAGGAGATGGACAGCCCCACCCGGCTGCGCATCGAGGCGATCGGCCGGTCCCTGCTGCGCCGCGCGATCCAGCCGCTCGGTGCCTGGCAGGCGATGCTGCGCAGCCTCGCCGAGCCGCCGGCGGAGCCGGGCACGCGGGCCGAGCACGTGCTGTTCCTGCGCCTGGAACGCCGCCCCGGCGGCGGCGCCGGGTTCGCGCGGGAGGTGGATGTGGGCCTGCACCGCCACTGGCTCGACCCCACGGTCCCGTTCGCCGCCACCCTGGCCGCCCCGGCGCAGGGCCTGCTGGTCACCTCCGCCACCTTGCGCGACTCCGACGATGCCGACCCGGAGGCCGCCTGGCACGCCGCCGAGGCGCGGGTGGGCGCGCCGCACCTGCCCTCGCCCGCGATCCGGGCGGCGCTGCCGAGCCCGTTCGACTATGCGGCGCAGACCCGCGCGTTCGTCGTGACCGACGTGGCCGGCGGCGACATCGCCGCGCTGGCCGCGGCCTACCGGGCGCTGTTCCTGGCCGCGGGCGGCGGCGCGCTCGGCCTGTTCACCGCGATCGGCCGGCTGATCGCGGTGCAGCGGCGCATCGCGGCGCCGCTGGAAGAGGCCGGGATCCCGCTGCTGGCCCAGCACGTGGACGCGATGGACAACGCCACCCTGGTGGAGATCTTCCGCACCGAGGAGGAAACCTGCCTGCTGGGCACGGACGCCATGCGCGACGGGGTGGATGTGCCCGGGCGCGCGCTGCGGCTCGTGGTGTTCGAGAAAGTGCCCTGGCCGCGCCCCGACATCCTGCACCGGGAGCGGCGGGTGCATCTGTCGGGGGCCGATCCGCGCGGCTACGACGACCGGATCGCCCGGCTCCGGCTGCGTCAGGCGTTCGGGCGGCTGATCCGGCGGGCGAGCGATCGCGGGGTGTTCGTTCTGCTCGACCGGCGCACGCCGGGGCGGCTGTTGTCGGCGTTTCCCGCCGGCGTGGACGTGCGCCGGGTGGGGCTGGCGCAGGCGGTGACGGAGACGGCGGCGTTCCTGGCCGATCGGGGCGACGCGGACGGGTGATCCCGGGTCGTTCCGGGCGGCGGAGGGGTACACATGGACCCGGCCATCGTCCTCAGGGGTACCCCACGCGTTGACGATCCGTTCACCGGTTTCGCGCTGTCCGCGCCGGGGAAAGCCTGGCTTGGGGGGCAGGCCGCGCCGCCGTCCTGCCCCGTCGGTCGGGACCGGCCACGGCAGACACCGCCGCAGGGGCGCGATCGGTCCGGGCGGGGTGTCCCAACCGTCTGCCGTGAGACGAGGTGGGGAACGCGCTCCCGCTCGGGTCGGGAGCGCCGGCCCGGCGCCCGCCCTCATGGCCGGGCGAGACCCAGCGCTGACGGGGAAGGTCGGATGCTGCGGTGCGTCGGTCGCTTCTCCCTCTGTTGCTATATGTCAAATTGTCCATCCGCCACAGGGCACGAATCCGTGATTGCAACGTGCTTGCATACGGAAACGGACTAACGATAAAGTTTCTGCTGTTCCGCTCCGGTTACAGACCCCTGCGAGAGACTCCCGCGACCCCGTGTCGCCGGCGAACGACGCAGCGATCTCAGAGTGCGCCCGCAGGGGCACGGCCGGGACGACGGCTTGCTATCTGCTGCATTTGTCACAAGCCCGACAACAAAAGGGAAACGACCATGTCCGGAAGCGACCCCCAGCGGCTCGGCCTGGAGCGCCTTGCCGCCCTCTCCCCGGAAGGCAAGGCGCGCGTCGAGTCCGTGCTCAAGACGGCGCTCGAAAAGGAACTGGCGGCCGGCGCGGTGGCCGGTCCGGGCGGCTCCGCCGCATCCTTCGACAAGCAGGCGCATGACCGGGGCCCGCTGTTCGGCAAGGATTCGTTCGACAAGCAATCGGATTCCGCGCGCCATCTCGAAGACATGGTGACCCTGGCGCGGATGGGCGACGCCGAGTTCCGCAACTTCCGTGACCGTCTGACAGAACTGCGCAACATCCCGGCACGCGGCGGACCCGGCCCGGGCGGCTGAGCCGCCGCCGGCGCGACCGGCGGACCGCCCGGCCCCCGGACACGCATCCCGTTGCCCTGCCTGCCGCCCGGCGGACCGCGCGGCAGGCAGGCGCGACCCCGAGACACCCGATGCCGGGCGTGATCCCGCGCGCTGTCAGGATCGACCGATGGTTCCGTCGCTTGCAGAGTTCGGCGCCGGCGGCCCCCTGGCCGCCGCGCTGGATACATTAGAAGAACGGTTCGAGTCCGTTCGCGATTCCGTTGCGGCTGCGCTCGGCTGCGCCGCGGCGTCGGTCCGCGCCCCCATGTCCGTTCCGGCCGACCCCGCAGGTGGAACGGCCCTGCGCATCCGGCGCCTGTGGCGGCCCTGGCTGAGCCAAGGCACGGCAGCGGGCTGGCAATATATCGATAACAGGACAAGACCCGGCCCGGCCGGCTACGCCTTCGCCGTCAACTCCTGGCACTCCGGGCTGCTCGACCCGACCGTGCGCCTGCCGCCGCCCGGCACCGACATCGCCACCTGCGGCGGGCTGCTGCCGGGGTCGTCCGCGCGCGGGCAAGGCGCCTGCTTCCATCTCGGCAGCCCGGCCGAAACGCTCATCCCCTGGCCCGGCGGCGATCTTCCGCTGACCCCCGAGATCGGCGGATGGGCCCCTCTCCTGGCGGCCCTGTTGGTGGAACAGGGGGTGGAAGGCAGCGCGCCGGTCGCGGCGCTCTGCCTCGACGGGACGGACGCGGCCACGACCCAACTGGGCCCGGCGCTGGCGCGCCTGCGCGCCGGCCTCGCCGCGCTCGACCGGCTCGGGCTGTCGGAATGGGTCTGCTGCTTCCTGTCCTCCGTCGTGCCGCTGGCATCGGCCGCCCCCTATTCCGGTCGGTACAGCGTGAGCGACCCCGACGTGCCGGGCACGGCAGCGATCGACCTGCGCGGCCCGCTGCCCGATCTGGTCGAGGCGCTGGTCCACGAGGCGTCGCACCAGGCGCTGTATCTGACCGAGGCCGCCCTCCCCCTGCTGGCCGCGAACCCGCAGGCGGCCTCGCCGTTCCGTTCCGGCACGCGCACCCTGCGCCGCGTGCTCGCCGGCGCGCACGCCTTCGCCAATTCCGCCCGCGCCCTGCAGGCGCTGGCCCGGGGCGCCGACGACGGCCCCGCGCTGCAGGACCGTATCGGGACGTTGCACGACAAGACCGGCCGCGCCCTGGCAACCTTGCGCGAAAGCGGACAACTGACCGCCGAGGGGCACCGCTGGGTGGCGGCGCTGGACGCCGGGCACGCGCGCCGCGGCCCCGCACCCCGGCCCGGGCGCGCCGCGGCGCCCGCGCCGGACGCCGGCCCGTGGCGGTGGCGCCCGGACAAGGCGGCGTGGTTCGCGCGCCTGGCGGACCGGGCGGCGCTCTGGACGCCGGCGGCGCCGATCGCCGTGGATCCCGATCCGGTGCGGCAGGCCATCGCCGCGGGCGCCGCGCAGGCCGCGCCGTGGATCTATCACCCCTGCCTGGTCGCCGTGACCGCGGCCGTGCCGGAGAGCCGGCTGCAACGCGACCTCACGATGCTGGCCTGGCTGGCCGCGCATGATCCCGGACTGGCCGATGCGCTCGGCGGGCGCGAGGCGACGCTCACCGCGCCGCTCCGGCTCTGGACCCCGCGCGGTCCGGCGCTGCTGGAACCCGGCCGGCACGGCCTCGCCGCGCTGGCCGGCCTCATGGCCCCGGCCGAGGGCCCGGTCCCGCTGGCGCTCGACCCGTTCGGCGACCTCGCGCTGCCGGAGCGGGAGGATCGCTGGGGTGCGCCGGACATGGCGGCCGCGGCCACGGCCACCGGCCCGGAGGCCGACATCACCGCCTGCCTGGGCGCGCTGGGCTTCCTGGCCGCACACCTGCCGGACGTCCGGTCCTGGCTCGCCGACGCGGCGCGCGTGGTCTCGCCGATCGCCGGCGCCAGCGGGCCGAGCCTGGCGAGCTTCTCGCAGCCCGACATTCCGGGCCTGGTGTTCATCGACTTCCATCTCGGCGCCGCCCCCGCGCTCGAGCTTCTGGTGCACGAGACCGCGCATCTGCATTTCAACGTCG
>CAWHKR010000031.1:0-39120 GCA_963829875.1 uncultured Pseudomonadota bacterium
CAGCTCCGCCAGCTCCGCCGTGCGGTCGGCCGCGACGGTGGTGAATTCCGCCGGCTCGCGGATCGTGTAGCCGCGGCCCCAGACCGTGCCGATGACGTTGCCGGCCCCGGCCAGGGCCAGCTTCTTGCGCAGCTTGCAGACGAACACGTCGATGATCTTCATCTCCGGCTCGTCCATCCCGCCATAGAGATGGTTCAGGAACGCTTCCTTGGTCAGGACCATCCCTTTGCGCAGGACCAGGAGTTCCAGGATCGCGTATTCCTTGCCGGTCAGGTGCACCGCCTGGCCATGCACCGTGACTTCGTGCCGGTCGAGGCTGAGCTCCACCGGGCCGAGCCGCAGCATCGGCTGGCTGAACCCTTTGCTGCGCCGCACCACCGCCTGCATCCGGGCCAGCAGCTCCGCCCGGTCGAACGGCTTGGTGAGGAAATCATCCGCGCCCATGCCGAGCGCCTTCACCTTGGCTTCCGGCCGAGCGAGGCCCGAGAGCACCAGCACCGGCGTGTTGTTGCGGGCAAGACGCATCCGTCGCACCACCTCGTAGCCTTCGATATCGGGCAGCATCAGGTCCAGCACCAGCAGGTCGTAGTCGTAGTGGCGCACGAGCTCGAGCGCTTCCTCCCCGGTGCCAGCGTGATCGACCACGGCGGATCCCGATTTCAACACCATCGTGATTCCGCGGGCGGCGGTCAGGTCGTCCTCGACGAGCAGAACGCGCATGGCTCTCATCCCCACAACTGATACGTGTGTAGATACCACCATAGCGTGTGTATCGCCATGGTTTTTTCATGAACGCCGTGCATAAAAAGGGAGGATGGTCGGAGTCGGTCTCGAACACATAGGAAACACACAGGGTCCGTGCCGTCTCGTGAAGCGGGAGAGTGCCATTGGGATCCACAAATCCCGAAAAATATGTCGGTTCAGGCGGTGCCGCGCTGCGTCAGGTTCCGCCGCTGCACCTGTCCGGCCGTATCGCCGGCCTGTCCGGGCTGATGGCGGAGGTGGCCGGCCTGTCCGGCCACCTCGCCGTCGGCAGCCGCCTGCTGCTGCACCCGCGGCACAGGCCCCGGCGCGGCCGATCCGGTCCTGGCCGAAGTGGTGGGGTTCCGCGGCACCTTGGCACGCACGATGGCGTTCGGATCGCTCGACGGCCTCGGTCCCGGTGGCACCGCCCTGATGCCGGTGCGCCACCATCCCGCCGGCTTCGCGCTGGGGGAGGGGGGACGGCTCGCCCCGGGCGAGGCCTGGCTCGGCCGGGTCATCGATCCGCTCGGCCGCCCGCTGGATGGGGGCGGGCCGTTGCCGCCCGGTCCGGTGTCTCGCCCGGTCCGCGCCGCCCCTCCGCCGGCCGCCGGGCGCGCGCGGCTGGGCCCGCGGCTCGCGCTCGGGGTGCGCGCGCTCGACTGCTTCGCCACCACGCGGCAGGGCCAGCGCCTGGGGCTGTTCTCCGGCTCCGGCGTCGGTAAATCCACCCTGCTCGCCATGTTGGCGCGCGGCGCCGCGGCGGATGTGACGGTGCTCGCCCTGGTCGGCGAACGCGGGCGCGAAGTGCGGGAGTTCATCGAGGACGAACTGGGCCCCGAGGGCCTCGCCCGCGCGGTGATCGTGGTCGCCACTTCGGACGCGCCGCCGCTGCTGCGGCGGGAGGCAGCGCACGCGGCGATGACGGTGGCCGAGCATTTCCGCGATCAGGGCCGCCAGGTGCTGCTGATGATGGACAGCGTCACCCGCTTCTGCCTGGCCTTGCGCGAGATCGGCCTTTCGGCCGGGGAGCCGCCGGCCACCCGCGGCTATCCGCCGAGCGTGTTCGCCGAACTCCCCCGCCTGCTGGAACGCGCCGGCCCCGGCCGCCAACCGCGACCGGACGACCCGCGTCCCCCGGGGCACATCACCGCGTTGTTCACCGTGCTGGTGGAAGGCGACGACCACAACGAACCGGTGGCCGATGCGGTGCGCGGCATCCTCGACGGCCACGTGGTGCTGGACCGGCGCATCGCCGAGGCCGGGCGCTACCCGGCGGTCGACGTGCTGCGTTCGCTGTCGCGCGCCGCTGCCGGCTGCCTGGACGCGGAGGAGACGGCGCTGGTCCGCCGCGCCCGCGCGATCCTGGCGCTGTATGCGGACATGGCCGATCTGCTCCGGCTTGGCGCCTATCGCGCCGGCACGGATCCGGCGGTGGACGAGGCGGTGGCGCTGGCGCCGCGGGTCGAGGCGGTGCTGGCCCAGGACCGCGCCGGCGTCTCCGGCATCGACGACGGCTTTGCCGCGCTGCGCGCGGCACTGGAGCACCATGACCCGTAATCCCCTGCCTTCCGTGCTGCGGCTGCGCCAGCTGACGCGGGATGCGGCGCTGCGCGACCTCGCCGCCGCGCTGCGCCAGGAAGCGGCGTGCGCCCAGGCGGTCACAGCGGCGGAGGCCAGGATTGCGCAGGAGACCGAAACCGCCGCCAACCTGGCCGGGGACGACAGCGTGGTGGAAGCGTTCGGCGTCTGGCTGCGCCGCGCCCGTCATGAGCTGGGCAGCGCCGCCGCCGCCCGTGACGCCGCGGCCGAAGACGTGGTGCTGGGCCGCGCCGTGCTCGCCGCCGCCCGCGCTGCGGTGAAAGCGGCGGAAGAGCTGCTGGCCCGGCAGGAGGCCGATCGGCGTGCCGCGGGGGCGCGGCGGGAACAACAGGCGCTGGACGAGATCCTGCGTCTGGCGCCGGAGGGATAGCGGCGGCCTCGGGTTCGATCCGTCGCCGGCCGGGACGGCGCACTGCCTGGCGGTCCGTCCCGACAAAGGGCAGTATTTCTGCCGGTTTGATTCAGATCATCGCCACTTTTCCCGGACGCACGTCACGCTTCGTCCTGACCGTTTACCCGAACAGGAGAAAGCGCATGTCTGCCGCCCAGTTTTCCCCCGCCAATTCCGGCCACAACCACGTGGCCCCGTTCGTGATTGCGGTGGCGATCGCGGTGCTGACGCTCGCCGTCTCGCTGGTCTTCACCGGCCTGCCGCACTAGGGTCCAGGAAATTCGGTTCCGAATTTCCGGGACATTAGTTCTTTGTTTTCAGTGTCCTGCTGGTCCCTGAAATGCGAAGGCATGTCAGGGGCAGGACACTGGCGACGACGCACGGCCACACGGTCATTCCGCCGGCACGCGCGGCCGTTCGGTGCGTGGCCCGAGCGCAGCCGGAAGGCCCCAGCCGATCACCAGGGTGGCCAGCCCCAGCGCGGCGGCGAGCAGATAGATCTCGCTCAGCGCCATGCCGGCGGTATGGACCAGATGCGCCCGCGCCGCGTCCGGCAGTGCGGCGCGCCGGGCGGCGTCCACCAGCCGGGCGACGATGTGCCGCTGCGCCGGCGCCCCGCGCCGCAGTGCGAAGGCCAGCACCGCGCCGGCGACCGCCGCCCCCATCGACTGGCCGAGGAAGCGCATGAACATCAGCGCCGAGGTCGCTGAGGCCCGCCGTGCGTGCGCCACCCGCGATTGCACCGCCACCAGCCAGGTGGTGTTGCAGAACCCGAGCCCCCAGCCCACCAGCGCCGCCGCTGCCGCAACCCGCAGCAGCGAGGCATCGGCGTCCAGCCCGGCCAGCCAGACGCAGCCCGCCGCCACCGATGCGCCCCCGCACAGCGCCGTGGTGCGGTAGGACGTCCGCACCATCGCCCGTCCGGCGATGGTGCTGCCCAGCACCCACACCACCATCATCGCCGCCAGCACGCTGCCGGCGCGCCCGGCGGAGCGACCGAGCACGGCCTGGACGAAGGTCGGCAGGAAGGCGGTGATTGCCATGATCACCATCCCGGTGGCGAACCCGCCCAGGCAGCCCAGCAGGATCACCCGGTCCCGACACAGGTCGAGCGGCAGCACCGGGTCGGCGGCGCCGCGGGCGCGGCGGGCCAGCAGGGTCAGCGCCGTGACGCCGAGCGCCAGGATGGCGGCCAGCGCCACGGGGCTCAGCCGCGCGCCCTGGCCGGCGGCAAGCACCAGCGCGCCCACCCCCAGCACCAGCAGCCCGGACCCGGGCCAGTCGGTGCGCGGGCGGGTCCGGACCGTGCGTTCCGGCAGGAAGGCGGCGATCATGGCGATGGCAGCGCCGGCCACCGGCAGGTTGACCCAGAAGATCAGCCGCCAGGATCCGTGTTCGACCAGCACGGCGCCGAGCCAGGGGCCGAGGATTGCCGCAACCCCGAACACGGCGGAGATCAGCCCCTGGATGCGGGCGCGCTCGGTCGGGGTGTAGATGTCGCCGACGATCGTATAGGCGATCGGTTGTACCGCCCCGGCGCCGAGCCCCTGCAGGGCGCGGAACCCGACCAGCGCCGCCATGCCGCCGGCCAGTCCCGACAGGCCCGAGCCCAGCATGAACAGCCCGGTGCCAAGATAGAACAGCGGCTTGCGCCCATAGGCGTCGGCCAGCCGGCCGTACAGCGGGATGCTGACTGCCTGGGCGAACAGATAGGCCGAGAACACCCAGGGAAACAGGCCGAACCCGCCGAGATCGGCGGCGATGCTCGGCATGGCGGTGGCGACGATGGTGCTTTCGACCGCGGCGGTGAAGGTCGCCATCATGCAGGCGGCGAGCACGAGCCGACGGGTCCGGCCCGCAAGCAGGCCGCTTTCGGCGCGGCTGGCATGGTCGGACGACATGCAATTCCTCCACGGCCGCGGTCGCCGCCGCCGGCGCACGCGTGGGGGATGTCCTAACCGGTCGGATGCGGAACGTCGAGCGTTTCGCCATGCCGGCGCGCCTCGGCGGAGGATGCCGTCCGGACCGCGCGCGCCGGCCAGAACCGGGCGGCGATGGTCGGCCCCCGCATCGGCCGGGCGAACAGCCATCCCTGGACCACCGAACAGCCTTGCTGGCGCAGGACCGCCAGATGTTGCTCGGTCTCCACCCCTTCGGCGGTCAAGGCCAGGCCGAGGTGCAGGGACAGCTCGATGATCGCCTCCACGATCGCCCGCGCCGCCGGGTCGAACGGCTGGCGCTGCACGAAGCTCTTGTCGATCTTCACCCGATCGACCGGCAGCTTGAGCAGGTAGCTCAGGCTGGAGTACCCGGTGCCGAAATCATCCAGCACCAGGCGGACGCCCATCTGCTTCAGCGCGTGCAGGGTGGCGAGCACCCGGCGCTCCTCGCTCAGCAGCACGCCCTCGGTGATCTCCAGTTCCAGCCGATCCGGCACCAGGCCGGTCGTTGCCAGGGTGTCGCGGACCAGCTCGGGCAGGCCGGGGTCGAGCAACTGGGACGGAGAGATGTTCACCGCGACCCGGCAGCCGGCGGGCCAGCCCACGGCGGCGGTGCAGGCCTGGCGCAGGACCGAGGCGCCGAGCATGTGGATCAGCCCGCATTCCTCGGCCAGCGGGATGAACACGACGGGCGGGACCGCGCCGCGTGCGGGATGGCGCCAGCGCGCCAGGGCCTCGAACCCGGCCGGGATCAGGGTCTCGGTGTCGATCTGCGCCTCGAACTCGACGCTGATCGCGCCTTCCTCGATCGCCGCGCGCAGATCGGCCTCCAGTGCCGTGCGGGATTCGATCTCGGTGATCATCGAGGGATCGAAGCGGCGCACCGTGCCGCGGCCGTCCGCCTTGGCGCGGTAGAGCGCGATATCTGCGTTACGCAGCAGCGCGTCGCCGTCGCCGCCGCTGCCCGGCTCGTCGGCGATGCCGACGCTCGCCCCCACCCGGATCTCGTGATAGCCGACTCGCATCGGCTCGCTCAGGGCCCGCACGAGGCGGCGGGCCAGGCGCTCGGCGTAGGGATCGTCGATGTCAGGGCGCAGCAGCAGCACGAATTCGTCGCCGCCCATCCGGGCCACCGTTGCCGTCGTGCCGGCTTCGCGCCGCAGCCGGCTTGCCACCTCGATCAGCACCCGGTCGCCGGTGGGGTGGCCGAGCGTGTCGTTCACTTCCTTGAAACGGTCGAGATCGACCAGCAGCAACACCACCGGCCGCGGCGCCGCGGCGGCAATCATGCCGGCCAGGGCTTCCTGCAGCAGCAGCCGGTTGGGCAGCCCTGTCAGCCCGTCGTGATGGGCGAGGTGGCGGATCTGGCGGGTCGCCTCCCGGTCGGCGGTCACGTCGGTATAGGTCTCGACCATGCCGCCGGTCTGGGTGGGATAGCGGGCGATCTCGATCACCTGCCCGGACTCGCGCTGCCATTCGCCGATCAGGCCGCCATGGGGCGCGGGAACACGAGGGATGTCACCCGGGCTGTCGGGCCTCCGGCCCGGCAACCGCGCCCGCAGTTCGCTGGGGCCGGCCAAGTGATCCGAGCGCCACCAGCGCGACACCAGACGCCGCCAGCCGGTCCGCCGGCACGGCGTCTGCGGCTTAATCCCGAGCAGTTGCAGTGCGCGCCGGTTCACCACCGGGACCCGGCCGTCCGGGTCGATCATGACGATTCCCTGGTTCACGGCCTGCACGGTCGCCACCAGCGCGCGGCGGGATGTGACCGAGCGGCGGCGTTGGCGCATCCACAACAATCCGATCGCCAGCAGTACCACGGTGATGATGCCGCCGGCCTCCAGCCAGCGGGCCCGCTGGATCCGGTAGTCGTGGAACACGGAGCTGCGGTCGAACCCGACCATCACGATCAGCGGATAGCCGGCGACATGGCGGAAGCTCACGTAGCGTTCGACGTGGTCGAAAACGCTGCGGAGCTGCAGATGCCCGCTGGGCTTGCCCATCATGGTGCGGAACGCGGCCGAGTCGCGCACGTTCTGCCCGATCAGGTGGGGCAGGAACGGGCCCCGCGCCAGCACCGTGCCATCGGTGCGCAACAGTACCGCGAAACCCGGCTGCGCGCCGAGCGCGCTGTAGAATGACGACAGCTTCCGGCAATCGATCGACACGACGCCCACGCCCTGGAACGAGCCGTCCGGACCCAGCAGCTTGCGGGTGAGCTGGATCGTCTGCTTGCGGGTCACCCGGCCGACCACCGGGACGCTGATGTAGAGCTTGTCCTGCGCAGACTGCTTCTGGACGATGAAATGCGGCCGGTCGGACAGGTCCACCGGCTTCGGATGCGTGTTGTAGGTGGAGCCGATCAGCCAGCCGGTCCGCCCGATCAGCGCGACCTGCGGGACCAGCCGGTTGGGCGAGGTCTGCGAGCGGGCCCAGGCCTGCAGGCTGAATTTCGGTCCCATGGCGCGGTAGAAGGCCCGCACGCTGAGCAGCGTCTCGTCGCCCTCGCCGATGATCCGCTTGGTGCTTTCATCGTAGCCGCGGGCCAGGCTGGTGGTGACATCGTAGGCCGACTCCCTGGCTTCGTCACGCAGCTGTGCCAGGGTTGCCGCGATCCCGGTCCAGAGCGCGGCGATCGTGATGGCGATCACCAGGAATTCCGGCAGGATCAGTAATGTTTCGTGCGCGAGAACGGCCCGGCGCAACCGAGAGAACCAGGAACCGCCCGACGGCGGTGCGCCGGGGTCGGCGCCCGGATCGGTCTTCTCCGTGCCGTCGGCGAGGCGCCGCCAGGTGATGCCCGCAGGCTTGTCCGCCGCCGCGCCCATCGGGGGCGGCGGGTCGTTGTCGTTCGGGCCCTGGTCGCCCACTCGATCTTGGTCGCTATCTAACATGGGCCATCACCAGACCTCCGCCCGCACACGCTCGGAGCCTCCGTCGTACGCGCATTTCTCCCCTATGGCGGCTTGCAAAGTGGTTGCAACGGATGGCCCGTCGAAAAGATGCACGCTCGGCGCGTCCGCTTACCATGCCATTAATCCTGCGACGAAAGGCTTTTTTTCTGGCCCCGCGTAACGCGGCTGCAACGCCCCCGGTTGCAGCATGCCGCGCAACCCGCCACCGCGGCTGGCTCGCGCGGCCAGGCTGAGCCAGGAGGAAGGACCCATGACCGAAGCCGTCAATCTGCTCGCCTCGCCACGGCCGCTACGCGCGGCGCCCGGCGGCGTGCCCGCGCGCGGTGGGGCTGCCGCCGAGGCGGCGCTCGCCGAGCGCCTGGGCGCGGCCGAGCGTGCGGCACGCGCCGGCCGGCTGGACAATGCGCGCCGGCTCTGCGCCGCGGCCATCCTGGATCACCAGCCGCTGCTTGCGGGCTCCGCGCCGCTGCTGCGCCAGGCCATCGTCGCCTTGCTCTACTGCCGGGCGTTCCAACAACTCGCGCGGCTGCTGGCCGCGGTGCAGGGCAGAACGGTACGGATCCGTCTCGCCGGGGCGGCGGGTGCGTGGGGAGCGCCGCCTGACGCGATGGAGGATCTGGAAGATTACGTATTCGACCCATCCCAGTTCGCCGGCGAGGATGCCGACTGGCTCATTCGCCGCTGGGCCGACGCACTCGTCGCCGGGTCGTCGCGATGCCCTTCGCTCAGGGCGTGAGAAGACGTCCCAGCCGCGAACAACCGCCGGCCTGAAGCGCGTGGCCGCTGTTGGGACCATTCCGGCGGGCGACGGACGTCGGGTCGCGCACCCTCATTCGCGCGCGTCCGTCAGACCATCCGGCCCGGCGCCCGGGCGCGGCGCGGTGGCGACCGGGCGCCAGGTCCCGGCCAGATGCGGGATGGTGCGCAGCAGGCGCAGCAGCCGCGCGGCCTGACGGGCGCTCTGGCGCTGCGCTTCTTCCACCGCCAGCGCGCGGAACCGTACCACCGCACCCGGGCGGCGTTGCGCCAGACGGGGCAGGTCGGTGCTGATCACCGTGGCGATCTTCGGGTAGCCGCCGGTGGTCTGACAATCACGCATCAGCACCAGCGGCGTGCCGCTGCCCGGCACCTGGATGCTGCCCGGCACAGTGCCGTCGGAGACGATGTCGTGCCCGTCGCGGTGGGCGAGCGCCGGGCCCTCCAGCCGGAACGCCATGCGGTCGCTGTGGCGGTCGATCCGCCATGCGGTCCCGAGCAGGGTGGCCACCGCCTCGGCGGTGAAGCGTTCCAGCTGCGGGCCGAGCACGAGGCCGATCGGCCCCTCGGCCCGCGGCGGCGGAATGATGCGCCGTTCGCTGCGGCCGGTCACCCGTTCTGCCGTCAGCGGCAGCTCGTCGCCGGCCTGCACCGCCCGCCCGGCGAAACCGCCGATGCCGGAGCGGGCATGGGTGGACAGGCTGCCCAGGTGGTGCGGCAGCGCGAAGCCGCCGGCCACCGCCAGATAGCCCCAGACCGCGTCCGGCGCCGCGCCGATGGTCAGATGCTGCCCGCGGCGCAAGGTGGTGCTGGCGAAGGCCGGCAGCGTCACCCCGTCGACCGCGACTGCAAAATCGCCGCCGGCGACGGCGATCCGGCACAGGCTGGCGCACACTTCCCACGCCCCGCCGGCGAACGCGAACTCCAGCGCCGCCTGCTGCGGCGGGTTGCCCACCAGCACGTTGGCGATGGCCAGCTGGTCGGGGTCCATGGCGCCGGAGCCGGACACGCCGAAGCGCCGCCATCCTTGCCGGCCGCGGTCCTGCAAGGTGGTGAAAGGGGTCGGCGCCAGGGCTCTCAGGAAGCCCGGCACGCGCCCCCCTGTCGCGCCAGCGCATCGAGGTCGTCCGCCGGCAATGCGGCCAGCCGGTCGAACTCGGCGGGGGCCACGGGACGGAACTGCACCGTATCGCCGGGGTGGAACAGGAACGGGTCGGCCCGTGCCGGATCAAAAGCCCGCAGAGGGGTGCGCCCGAGCACGTACCATCCGGTCGGGATCGGCACCGAGACGATGGCGGCCTGCTGGCCGCCGATCATGACCGAGCCGGCCGGTACCTGCGGCCGCGGGGTGGCACGGCGCGGCACCGTCAGCGCCGGATCAAGCCCGCCCAGGTAGGTGAACCCCGGCGCGAACCCCACCATGTACACGCTGTAGCGCGCGGCGGCGTGCAGAGCGCGGATGCGCGCGGGCGGCAGGCCCAGCTGCTGCACCAGTTCCTCGATGTCGAGGCCGAAGGGCAGATCGTAAGCCACCGGAACGGTCCAGCTGGTGCGCGGCCCGGCGCTCGGCGCGTCCGCCTCCCCCAGCAGCCCGCGCAGCCGCGCGGCGAGCGGGGCGAAGCCGATTTCCGCCAAATCATAAAGGATCAGGAGCGCGCGGTAGCTGGGTACGGTTTCTCGTATGCCCGGGAGTTCGGCTGCGGCCACCGCCTGCTCCAGTGCGAGGACGGCGCGGCTGAGCGCAGGATCGATCGCTTCGCCGAATTCCACGGTCAGCGCCGCGTCGCCCAGCGGACGGATGCGCGGTAGGTCGATACGGGCAGGTTCCGGTACGACGGGCGCGCGAGTCCCTGCATCCGGGGTGCATCCGCGAGACGGGCGTCCAGGAGAGGGACCGGGGGCGGATGACATGGGCGGCGGCGCGACGATTTTTCTCAACCTTCAGTGGTGGTCACACAACCACGGTTTGTATGCCGTGTCGAGACGGAGACGTCGGCCCGTCGGTCCTTGCGATCCAGGTCAAGCGAAGGTCTGATCCGGATTGGAACGGACGGGTCCTGGACAGGCGGGACCGGCGCGGTGCTGCCGTGTCCGCACCCATGCGTGCCGGGTGCGGCATGCGCCATCTGCCGGCGCCGGCTACGCGCCCTCCCGTGCCAGCGCCGTGCGGATTTCCTCGAGCGCCGCCGGGTCCTCAATCGTTGCCGGTACGGTGGGGTTCTGCCCGTCGGCGAGCGCGCGGATCGTGCCGCGCAGGATCTTGCCCGAGCGGGTCTTCGGCAGCCGCTTCACCACCCGCGCGTCCTTGAACGCCGCCACCGGACCGATGCGCTCGCGCACCAGCGCCACGAGTTCGGCGGCAATCTCCGCCTCGTCCCGTGCCGCGCCGGCTTTCAGGACCACAAGGCCGAGCGGCGCCTGGCCCTTCACCGGGTCGGCCGCGCCGATCACCGCGCATTCGGCAACATCGGGGTGCGCCGCCAGCACTTCCTCCATCGCCCCGGTCGACAGGCGATGGCCGGCGACGTTGATGATGTCGTCGGTGCGGCCCATCACCCAGACGTCGCCGTCGGTATCGACGGTGCCGGCGTCGCCGGTGCGGTACCAGCCGGGGAAGTCGGCCAGATAGGCGCGGCGGTAGCCCGCGTCGTCGCCCCACAGGGTGGGCGCGCAGCCCGGCGGCAGCGGCAGGCGCAGCGCCAGGTTGCCGTTCGTTCCCGCTTCCAGCACCGCGCCGTTGTCATCGAGCGCGTGCAGGTCGTAGCCGGGGCAGGGGCGCCCGCCGGAGCCGGGCTTGAACGGAAACAGCCCGTAGCCGCGGAATCCGGCGGTGATCGGCCAGCCCGTTTCGGTCTGCCACCAGTGATCGACCACCGGGCGGCCCAGACGCTCGGCCGCCCACAGCGCGGTGGGCGGGTCGCAGCGTTCGCCGGCGAGATACAAGGCCTGGAACGATGACAGATCATGGCCCGCCATCAGCGCGCCCTCGGGATCCTGCTGCTTGATCGCGCGCAGCGCGGTGGGCGCGGTGAACAGCACCTTCACCTTGTGCCGCGCGAGCACCCGCCAGAACGCGCCGGCATCCGGCGTGCCGACCGGCTTGCCCTCGTACATGACGGAGGTGCAGCCGCGCAGCAGCGGCGCATAGACGATGTAGCTGTGGCCGACCACCCAGCCGACGTCGGAGGCGGTCCAGAACATCTCCCCCGCGTCCAGCCCGTAGATCATCTGCATCGAGTTCCACAGCGCCACCGCGTGCCCGCCGTTGTCGCGCACGATGCCTTTCGGCCGGCCTGTCGTGCCGGACGTGTACAGGATATACAGCGGATCGGTGGCCGCGACCGACACCGGATCGTGCGGCGCGGCGGCGGCTTCGGCCGCACGCAGGTCGTGATCGCGCCCCGGGGTCAGTTCGGCGCGCAGCGCGTCGCGTTGCAGGATCAGGCAGGCCTCGGGCTTGTGCGGCGAGAGGCCGATGGCGGCATCCAGCAGCGGCTTGTAGGCCACCACGCGGCCGGGCTCGAGCCCGCAGGAGGCCGAAACGATCGCCTTGGGCCGCGCGTCGGCGATGCGCGCGGCCAGTTCGGCGGCGGCGAAGCCGCCGAACACGACGGAGTGGATCGCGCCCAGGCGCGCGCAGGCCAGCATGGCGATCGCCGCTTCCGGCACCATCGGCATGTAGATCACCACCCGGTCGCCCTGCGCCACGCCGAGCGCGGCGAGCGCGCCGGCGAGCTTTGCGGTGCGCGCGAGCAGCGTCGCGTAGGTGAAGGTCTCGATCCGGCCTTCCATGGCGCTGTCCCAGATCAGCGCCGGCTGGTCGCCGCGCCCGGCCGCGACGTGGCGGTCGAGGCAGTTGAAGCTGGTGTTGAGGCGCGCGCCGGGGAACCAGCGTCCGTACAGGCTCTGGGCGGGGTCGAATACACGGTCCCAAGGTCGGTCCCAGGTGATCCCCGCGGCCGCCTCCGCCCACCAGGCGTCGGGGTCGCGCTGCCAGGCAGCGTAGGCGGCCGGATAGCCGGACGCGGAATGGGTCATGGCGCAGCCCTCCCTCGCTTCGTTGGCTTGCAGCATCGCGCCTTGCGGCGGCGGCGGCAATCCGGGCAGCGGGCGCGGCAGGGCTTCAGGAACGATTAAGCCGCAGGGCCGGAAAATGACGGCGCCGCCCGCGCGTCCGGCCGCGGCAGGGGGGACGGCGGACGCCGGGCGGATGTTGTAGTCTCCCCCGGCCGGCCGCACTGGGCGCCGGGAAGGGGAGGACAGGATGGCAGACCAACCGGTCGGCGACACCGACGTGTTCGAGATCATGCGCACCACGCGCGCCATGCGCCGGCTGCGCCCGGACCCGGTGCCGGATGCGCTGATCCGCCGCATCCTGGAAGCCGGCAGCGCCGCGGCCAACGGCGGCAACACCCAGCGCTGGCGGTTCCTGGTGATCAAGGATCCGGCGATCAAGCTGGCGGTGCAGAAGCTCTACCAGCGCGCCTATGACGAGGTGATCGGCCCGCGCTACCGCGGCGCCGCCCCGCCGCCCGGGGTCAGCGCCGAGCGCTACAAGCGCCAGCACGACGCGGTGGAGTACCTGACCGCGCATTTCCACGAAGCCCCGGTCTGGATCGTCGCCTGCCTGGACGAGGGAACCGCCAAGCCCACCCGCACCTCCGGCGCGTCGATCTACCCGGCGGTGCAGAACATGCTGCTGGCGGCCCGCGCGCTCGGCCTCGGTTCCACCCTGACCACGCGGCACCTGATGTTCGAGCCGGAAGCCGAGGCCGCGCTGGGCCTGCCGCCGGGCGTGCATTCCTACGCCATCCTGCCGATCGGCTACCCGATGGGCCGGTTCGGCCCGGTCGGCCGCGGGGCGCTGGCCGAGATCGTCTACGGCGATCGCTGGGGCGAGCCCTGGGCGGGCCTCGCCGCCGGCTGAGCCTGGGGCAACCCAGCCATCCAGCTGTCCTTGTCCCTGGGCCGGGGCCGGCGCTTGACGCCTGCCGGTCCCACCGCCCATGTCCCGCGCGCGCCCGCCGCCCGCGGCGGGCCTCGCCCGGGACAGATGGACAAAGCCGCCGATGGACGCCCAACCGACCGCCGAAGCCCGACTGCCCGGATTCGGGCTCAGCTTTGCCGACCTCGCCGCCCGTGACGGGCTGATCCGGCTCGACAAGCTGTTCCTCGCCCGGCTGGCGGAGCAGGACGCCGCGCTGCACGCCAGCCTGCTCGCCGCGCGGGCCGCGCCGGATGCGGTGGCGGTGAAGGACGAAGCCGAGCTGGTGGTTTCCCTCGGCCCGGCACTGGATGGCTTCCTCGGCACCTTGTTCGGCATTTCCGCGGAACTGGACGCGCTGGTGGCGGCGACCACGGCGCTTGACCCGATCCACCGCTGCAAGCGGCTGTTCGTGCAGCGCCAGGCGGTGAAGAAACATGCCGATCCGTCCGGGTTCGACGGCCCCGCGCTGGCTGCCGCCTTCGCCGCGCGCGCCGGGGAGACCTTGACCGAGGCCGCCTTCGCCCGCCACGTGGCCGCCTGGGAAGCGGCGGCCGACACCGACGCGCTGGACCTCGCGTCCCGCTACGCCGCCTGGGCCACGTTGACCGAGGCCGGGCGCGCCGCCCACGCGGGCGGCACCTTGTTCCGGGTTCCGCACCGGATCGATCCCGCGCATCTGGTCCCGGTGGAAACCATGGAGCGGGACGGCGTGACCATGCTGCGCCTGCCGGAGGCGTCCTGGCGCGCCGCGCGACGGCTTCGCCCTGACGGACGCGGGCATGGGCGCGCAGCAGGCGCTCGATCAGATGAACTACTGCATCTGGTGCCATGCGCAGGGCAAGGATTCCTGCTCCAAGGGCCTGCCCGACCGCAAGGCGGGCGGGTTCCAGAAATCCCCCTTCGGCGTGACCTTGAGCGGCTGTCCGCTGGACGAGAAGATCAGCGAGATGCACGCGCTGCGCGCCGAGGGCGCGGTGCTGGGCGCGTTCGCCGCGATCGCGGTCGACAACCCGATGATGGCGGCGACCGGCCATCGCATCTGCAACGACTGCATGAAGGCCTGCATCTACCAGAAGCAGGAGCCGGTCGACATTCCGCAGGCCGAAACCTCGGTCCTGAAGGATGTGCTCGGCCTGCCCTGGGGGTTCGAGATCTACAGCCTGCTGACCCGGTGGAACCCGCTCGACATCCGCCGCCCGCTGCCGCGGCCGCCCTCGGGGCGCAAGGTGCTGGTGGTGGGCCTCGGCCCGGCCGGGTTCACCCTGGCGCATCATCTGCTGAACGACGGCCATACCGTGGTGGCGATCGACGGGCTGAAGATCGAGCCGCTGGGCTTCGATCCCGCCGCCCCGGTGCGCGACGTGACGGCGCTGTACGAGAACCTGGACGAGCGGGTGATGGCCGGGTTCGGCGGCGTGGCCGAATACGGCATCACCGTGCGGTGGAACAAGAACTACCTGAAACTGATCCGCCTGCTGCTGGAGCGGCGCGCCGACTTCGCCCATTTCGGCGGCGTGCGCTTCGGCGGCACCCTGTCCATCGATGCGGCGTGGGACATGGGGTTCGACCACATCGCGCTGTGCATGGGGGCGGGCAAGCCGACCGTGCTCGATATCCCGAACGGGCTGGCGCGCGGGGTCCGGGCGGCGTCGGATTTCCTGATGGCGTTGCAGCTCACCGGCGCGGCCAAGCGTTCCTCCATCGCCAATCTGCAGATCCGGCTGCCGGTGGTGGTGATCGGCGGCGGGCTGACCGCGATCGACACCGCGACCGAAAGCCTCGCCTATTACGTGCGCCAGGTGGAGAAATTCGCGCTGCGTTTCGCGGTGCTGGCGGCGGAACGGGGGGCCGCGTCGGTGCGCGCCGGCTGGACCGAGGAACAGGCGGCGATCGCCGACGAGTTCCTGGCCCACGCCGCCGCGATCGCTGCCGAACGCGCGGCGGCTGCGCATGAGGGGCGTCCGCCGCGCCTGGCTGCGCTGCTGGACTCCTGGGGCGGCGCCACCATCGCCTATCGCCGCCGGCTGATCGACAGCCCCTCCTACACGCTCAACCACGAGGAGGTGGCCAAGGCGCTGGAAGAAGGCGTGCGCTTCGCCGAGGGTCTGACCCCGGTCGCGGTGGAGACCGACCGGTTCGGCCACGCCGATGCGATCCGCTGCGCCCGTGGCGACGGGACCGAGGCCGTGCTGCCCGCCCGCGCCATCCTGGTCGCCGCCGGCACCCAGCCCAACACGGTGCTGGCGCGCGAAGACGGGCGGATCACCCTCGACGGCCGCTACTTCCAGGCGCTCGACGAGGACGGCGCCCCGGTCCGCCCGGTGCGCGGCTTCGCCAAGCCGGACGCGGCGCAGGTGCTGATGCATCGCGCGCCCGACGGCCGGTTCATCAGCTTCTTCGGCGATCTGCACCCGAGCTTCTTCGGCAACGTGGTGAAGGCGATGGGGGGCGCGAAGCGGGGCTATCCCGTGGTCTCCCGCCGGCTGGCCGCGCGCGCGGCCACGCCGGTCCCGGGCGCCGAGTTGATCGCGCGCTGCCGGGATGAGCTGGTGGCCCGGGTGCACGCGGTGCATCGGCTGACGCCCACCATCGTGGAAGTGGTGGTGCGCGCCCCGGCTGCGGCGCGCGCCTTTCGTCCCGGCCAGTTCTATCGCTTGCAGAACTACGAGGTGCTGGCCCCGCGGCTCGTTGAACCCGGCCAGCCTGCCACGGTGCTGGCGATGGAAGGGCTGGCGATGACCGGCGCCTGGACCGATCCGGAGCAGGGCCTGGTGTCGGTGATCGTGCTGGAGATGGGCGGCAGTTCCGACCTGTGCGCGCTGCTGCGCCCGGGCGAGCCCGTGGTGCTGATGGGCCCCACCGGCACGCCGACCGAGATCCATCACGGCACGACGGTGGCGCTGGTCGGCGGCGGGCTCGGCAACGCGGTGCTGTTCGCGATCGGCGCGGCGCTGCGCGCGGCGGGCACAAGGGTGCTCTATTTCGCCGGCTACAAGCGGGTGGCCGACCGCTACAAGGTGGCCGAGATCGAACGCGCCGCCGATACGATCGTCTGGTGCTGCGACGAGGCGCCGGGCTTCGCGCCGAATCCCGACCGCCCGCAGGATCGCAGCTTCGTCGGTAACATCGTTGCGGCGATGGAGGCCTATGGCGCCGGGAAGCTGGGGGAGGCGGCGATCCCGCTGGCTGCGGCGGCGCATCTGATCGTGATCGGCTCGGACCGGATGATGCAGGCGGTGGGCGCGGCGCGGGGCGGCGTGCTGGCGCCGTACCTGCGGCCCGGTCATACCGCCATCGGCTCGATCAACAGCCCGATGCAGTGCATGATGAAGGAGGTCTGCGCCCAGTGCCTGCAACCGCAGATCGATCCGGCGACCGGCGCGCGCTCGGTGGTGTTCTCCTGCTTCAACCAGGACCAGGCGCTCGATCGGGTGGATTTCCCGGCGCTGCATGAGCGGCTGTTGCAGAACGGCGTGCAGGAGAAGCTGACCGCGCAGTGGATCGACCGGGCGCTGCGGCGGATCGGCGCGCGGGCGGCGGCCTGAGCGGGGCGCCTACGACTTCAGGTGGAACACGTCGTCCTTGCCGCGGCCGATCAGCACCGGCCGCGGTCCGGGCCGTCGCTGATGCCACCAGATATCGTTGTGGGCGCCGGTGACCTCGACCCGGGCGCCGGGTTCCAGGCCCAGGGTCACATCATTGTGGTTGCCGGTCACCGCGACCTGCCGGCAGGGGCCGGTCAGCCGGGTGGACGTTTTGTTACCGGTTAGCAGCACCGGCAGCACGCCGCAGGTGCCGGCGACCGTCGTCGCGTCTCCGGTATAGACCATCCATCCGTTGTGCAGGGTCGGGGTGCCGACCATCTCGAACGCGCAGCCTGCGAGACTGGCCCCGACGGCGGCGAGCAGCAGAAAGCGCAGGGTGGATCGCATCCTTGGTTCTCCATTCGGCGAGATCGCACGGCCCCGGAACGGGCCGGCCAGGCGATGCGGTCGCTCCACTCCGGCGTGGGGCGGAAGGCGTGGTGCCGGGTGAGGGATTTGAACCCCCGACCTTCGGTTTACAAAACCGCTGCACTACCACTGTGCTAACCCGGCAAAACGGTATCTTATCAGAGACTTGTGGTCTACTCGGCGACCTGGGTCAAGTCGATCTGTGCGGCTGCTTGTGCGCCCATGGCGCGCATCTTTTCTAGCCGTTTCTGGGCTTGTCCGGCAAATGCCGTTCGGCCCGCACGCCGCCCGGCACGAGCCGGCGCAAACGCCGGATGGCACGGCCCCGTCGGCCGGTGCAGGCTCTGCACATGACCCAGCCCCTCTCCCGCATCCATCCGCCGCCGCAAGTCGCTACCGACGACGCCCACTGGCAGGCCGTCTGCGCCCGCACCGGCGGCGACTTCTTCTACGCGGTGACCACCATGGGCGTGTTCTGCCGCCCCGGCTGCCCCTCGCCCCGGCCGCTGCGCCGCAACACGCGCTTCTTCGCCACCGCAGCCGCGGCCGAGGCCGCCGGCTTCCGCCCCTGCAAGCGCTGCGACCCGCTCGGCACACGCGCCCGGCTCGCCGCCGAGGTGGTGCGCGACGCCTGCGCCGCGATCGCCGCGGCGGAGACCATCCCGCCGCTCGATGCGCTGGCTCGCCGTGCCGGCTATTCGCGCTTCCACTTCCTGCGCCTGTTCCGCGACCATACCGGCCTTACCCCGCGCGCCTATGCCGAGGGGCTGCGCGCCGGCCGCCTCGCCGCAGCACTCGGCGCGGGCGAGCGAGTGGCCGACGCGGTGGCCGGCGCGGGCTTCGGGTCGGAAAGCCGGGTCTACGAGAACCCCGGCGCGCTGCTCGGCATGACCCCCGGCGCCGCACGGCGCGGCGGCGCCGGCGAGACCATTCGCTTCGGCGCCGCCGATTGCGCGTTCGGCCGCCTGCTCGTCGGCGCCACCGCGACCGGCGTGTGCTTCATTGGCTTCGCCGAGCCCGATGCGGCGCTGGAAGCCGACCTGCGCCGCCGCTTTCCCCGCGCCGGCCTGGTGCGTGACGACGCCGGCCTCGCCGCCACGCTCGCCGCGGTGCAGGCGGCGATCGCCGAGCCGGCCGTGGCAGACCGCCTGCCGCTCGACCTGCGCGGCACCGCGTTCCAGCTGCGCGTGTGGCAGGCGCTGCGGCGCATCCCGCCCGGCGAAACCCGCAGCTATGGCGAACTCGCCGCGATGGCCGGCCGGCCCGGCGCGGCGCGCGCCGCCGGGCGGGCCTGCGGGCTGAACCCGGTGGCGCCCGCGGTGCCGTGCCATCGGGCGGTGGCGGCCGATGGGGCGTTGACCGGGTATCGGTGGGGGATCGCCTGCAAGGCGGCGCTGCTTGCGCGGGAGCGGGGCGAAACGCCGCAAGCAAGGCCAGGGGGGCGCTGCCCCCCTGGACCCCCCGCCAAGGGCTGAGCCCTTGGAACCCCCCGGAGGGGTCCATGGGGCAGCGCCCCCTGGCCTTGCTTGCCGTGCGTCACATTGCCCCCGCGCTCCGCCGGTCGCAGACTGCGAGTCCCCGTCACGTTCGATCGGATCCCGCCATGACCGACCTGCCGCTCGCCGGCCTGACCGTGCTCGACTTCGGCCAGATTTTCCAAGGCCCCTACTGCACCCTGTTGCTCGCCAAGGGCGGCGCGAACGTGATCAAGATCGAGCCACCGGGCGGCGAGCCGTTGCGCCGCCGGGCCGAGCCGGGGAAGTCGCAGATCTTCTCCTTCGCCATGCTCAATTCCAACAAGCGGGCGATCACGCTCAACCTCAAGACCGCGCGCGGGCGCGACCTGCTGGGCGAGATGGTCCGCCGGGCTGACGTGTTGCTGGAGAATTTCTCCCCCGGCACGATGGACGGGCTCGGCGTGGGCTATGCCGTGCTCGCGCCGATCAACCCGCGGCTGGTCTATGCGTCCGGCTCCGGCTTCGGGATTTCCGGGCCCGATCGGGACAATCTGGCAATGGATTTCACCATCCAGGCGGCGTCGGGCATCATGAGCGTGACCGGCGCGCCGGACGGCCCGCCGATGAAGGCCGGCCCGACCCTGGTCGATATGATGGGCGGCATCCATCTCTATGCCGGGATCATGACGGCCTTGTATCAGCGTACCATCACCGGCCGCGGCCGGCTGGTGGAGGTGGCGATGCAGGAGACGGTGTACCCGACCCTGGCCTCGCCGATGGAATACTACGTCCGCAACGGAACCGCCCCGCCGCGCGCCGGGAACCGGCAGGCCTCCATGAGCACGGCGCCCTACAACGCCTATCCCGCCGCAGACGGCTGGGTGGCGATCCATGTCGTGACCGAGGCGCACTGGCGCAACCTTCTCGTTGCCATGGGGCGCGACGATCTGGCCGAGGACCCGCGCTTTTCCACCAACGCGGCCCGGGTCGCCAATATGGACGCGGTGGATGCGCTGGTTGCCGACTGGACCCGGACCCTGGGCAAGCACGCGGTGTTCGCCGCGACCAAGCGGTATCGCATCCCCTGTGCGCCGGTGCGCGACGTGGCGGAAGTGATGGAAGACCCGCACATGCACGGGCGCGGCTTCCTCGAGCGGGTGGATCACCCCGAATTCGGCGACGTGGTGCTGCCCGGCTCGCCGCTGCGCCTGCACGGGGCGGACCGGGTGGCGACCACCCCGAGCCCCGCGGTCGGCCAGCACAATGCGGAGGTGTATCAGGGCTGGCTCGGCCTGTCGGCGGCGGAGGTGGCGGGGCTGCAGGCGGAGGGCGTGATCTAGTGTCCTGCCCCTGAAATGCCTTCCCATTTCAGGGACCAGCAGGCCACTGAAAACAAAGAGCCAGTCTCCCGACCGCAGATGACGGCACCCTACGTCGGGATCGGGACAGTGGTGCCGATCGCGACGGATCAGCGGGCGGCGGTGGAGGGGCGAGGCGGGGTCGTGTCGGCCGGATCGCTCGACATCCGCTGACCGGCGCGGATGTCCAGCCGGACAACGTTGCTGCCCGCGGGTGCGTGCGGCGCCCCGCCCGATGGGGCGGGGCGGGCGAACTCCTGCGCCCGGGCCACGGCGGCGGTGCGGCTGTGCACCCCGAGCGTGCGATAGATCGCGTCCAGATGCGCCTTGATCGTGCCGATCCCGAGATCGAGCGTACGGGCGATCTCCTTGGTGGAGCGCCCTTGCCCGAGCAGCCGGAGCACTTCCGCCTGCCGGGGCGTCAGGCTTCGCGTGGGGGCCGGCGAGGGGGGGCGGTGGCCGACACGGTCGGTGATCCCCGCCGTCGCGGCCTCGGTCGCGCCGGCCAGCAGCCAGGCGCTGCTGCCTGCGGCAGGCGCAGAGCGGGTCGACCACGACCCGCCGATCAGCCGGCGAACCTCGGCGATCACGGTTGCGCTGTCGTCATCCATCCCGATATGGCCGTCGACATGGGGCGGCCCGCCGCGCTGTGCCGGGCCATCCAGCAGCGCGATCCGCCAGCCGGGATGAACCAGCCGGATCGCATCCAGAAGGTGGTTCCTGCTGGCCTGCTCCGAGTCCATGATCAGCAGTCCGAGGGCGAACCGCCCCATCACGGGCGCCGCCTCGGCGACGGTCGGCACCGCCACCACCTCGAGCCCGGCAATCAGCGAGCGCAGGAGCGCCGCCAGCGCCTCGCGCAACAGGGACTTCGGGTCCACAATCAGAACGCGCATGACCTCCCTTTCATCCTGTCGGACGTGCCGCTGGTCCACTATTGGCATAATCTACGTTCGAAAGCTGCGCGCCGGCCAACTGCGCCGCCCTGTCATCACGGAAAATTCCCGCATGTGGTGCTGCCGCCGTCATGGTTGGCGTGTCGGATCGGGTGCGGCGGACCGGCCGGCCGCAGCGAACGCGTGCAGCGCCGCAGCGGCCTGGGGGGCCGGCAGGTCGGTCGCCAGGATGGCCGCGGCCCTGGCATGGTGGCCCGCCATGGTCAGCACCGCGGCGTAGTCCTCGCGCAGCTTCGGCGCAGCCGTCGGGTCCCGTGCCAACCCGTCCAGCAGGGCGATCGCCTGCGGGCCCTGGCCCTGCATCGCCAGCGACAGCGCGAGGTTGACCCGAGCGGCGGTCAGCTTCGGGTGGGCGGCCAGCACCTGGCGGTAGGCCGCGTCCGCGGCGCCGTGCCGGCCTTGCAGATCGAGCGCGATGCCGAGGTCGGTCCGCGCCGCCGCATTGCCAGGATCTTCGGCCAGCGCCCGGCGCAACAGCGCCTCGGCGGCCGCGGGGTCGTGCCCCAGCTGCAGCCGGCCAAGCCCCAGCAGCGCCGCGGTCGCGTGCGGGTCGCGCGTCAGCACCCGCATGAAATCGGCGCGCGCGGGGGCTGGCTGGTCGAGACGGCTCAGCGCCTCGGCGCGGGCCAGCAGCGCCGCGGTGTTGTCCGGCTGTTGCGCCAGTACGCGATCGGCGAGCCGCAGCGCATCGGCCGGGGCGCCGGCATGCAACGCCGCCTGCGCCAGACCGGTTCCGACCACGGCGCTGGCGGTGGGCGGCGGCGGCGCGCTGGCGCAGGCGGCGAGACCCAGAACCAGCAGCCCGGCCGTCGCGCCGCGCAGCCGGCGGCTAATGCTTGAGCGCATGCATCACCTGAATGATTGCCGGGCCGCCCACGATCATGAACAGACAGGGCAGGATGAACAGAACCATGGGCAAGGTGAGCAGGACCGGCAGGCGGGCGGCGCGTGCCTCGAACCGGGTCACCAGCTCGGTGCGCAGCTCGGCCGCCAGGGTGCGCAGCGCGTCCGATAGCGGCGTGCCGTATTGCGCCGACTGCACCAGGGTGGTGGCGAGCCGGCGCACGCTCTCCACGCCCGAACGTTGACCGAGATGGGTCAGCGCAAGCTGCGCGTCGGTCATGATCTGCAACTCGTCCGCGGTCTGCGCGAATTCGCTCGCCACGCCCTTGTGGGAATGGACCAGCTCCTCGGCGACCCGCAGGATGGTCGGGCCGAGCCCGAGCCCCGCCTGGGTGCAGATGACCATCATGTCGAGCGCGTCCGGCAGCTCCTGGCCGAGCCGCTTGGTGTGCCGGTCGCGCATCCGGTTGAGCACGAAGTCCGGCGCCATCAGCCCGACCACGGCGCCGCCGGCCGGCAGCATCAGGCGCATCAGGCTGCTCATCGCCATCTCCTGGGCGAGCAGCCACATCAACGCCGGGAACACCAGCACGGCGACGATCTTGGCGCCGACGAACAGGCGCAGCGCGGCGCTTCCGCGCAGCCCCGCGCCGGCCAGGCTTTTCTCGAAATCGCCCAGCATCCGCGCCGACAGCCAGTGCCGGCGCAGCACCCATTGGCCGACGCCGGAGAGCATGCGGATCGCGGTCTCGCGCATCCCCTCCTGCGGGGCGTCGGCGGCAACGGTGCCGAAGCCGGTCTGCGGGCGCCGGTGCAGCGCGCGGATGCGCGCGTCCAGCCGCTGTTCGCGGCGCAACAGATGGAAGGCGACCGCGCCCCCCAGGGTGGTGATCGCCAGGCAGGCGGCGAGCGCGATGAACAGGGAATCCGGCGTCATGACAGGCTCTTTCGCATCATCCAGCGCATGGTGAACCAGCCGAACACGAGCAGCCCGATCGATCCGCCGAGCAGGTGATTGCCGGTGGTGGTATGCAACAGCACGCCGAAATACCGCGGGTTCATGACCGATAGGGCCAGGCTGCAGATCGGCGGCAGCGAGCTCAGCACATAGATGCTCATCTGCGCCTCGGAGGCGAGCGCCTTGCCGCGCTGCTTCACCGCGAGCCGGCGGCGAATCATGTCGGCGAGTCCCTCCAGGGTTTCGCTCAACCCGCCACCGGTCTGATTTTGCAACGACAGCGCCATGGCGAAGAACCGGTATTCCGCGAGCCCGGAGCGGGCGGCCATCTCGCGCAGCGCGTCTTCGATCTGCCCGCCGAGTTGGAGCCGGCGGGCCACCTTGTCGAACTCCGGGCCGGTCGGGGTGGGCATCTCGCGCGCCACCGCGCGCATCGCTTCCACCACCGGCACGCCCACCCGCACCGAGCGGACGATCATGGTGAGCGCGTCGGGGAACTGGTGCAGCAGCTTCTCCCGCCGGCCGGCGGCGAACCAGCCGAAGATCCAGCGGCTGACGACGACGAAGCAGACCGGCAGCGCCAGCCAGCCGATTGGGCCGAGCAGCATGGTCGCCGCCATCTGCCCGAGCCTGGCGACGAGCAGGGCCGCCCCCAGCACCAGCCACCATGGCAGCGGGCATTGCTCGGGCCGCCCCAGATCGAGACCCAGCACGCCGGCGGCGGTGGCGAGCCATGAGCGCTTTGGCCCGTCGGCCGCTCGGGTCAGGATCGAGGCCGCGACGAAGCGCCGGGCGCGGCCGTGCTGGCGCAGTACCTCGCCGACCCGCCGGGCCAGGCGCTGCTGCTCGGCCTGGGCGTGGGCGACCAGAAGGCCGCTGATGCCAAAGCCGATCAGGATCACGAGACCGGCGCTGACCAGCACCATGGGCGAGGTCCAGGTCATTCCGCTGCCTCGTGGATCGCCTCGGCCCAGACCGTATCGAGGCCGAAGTAGGCGAGCCGGCGCATGAACGCCGGCGGTACCTGGTTCACCCGGTAGCGGCCATAGAGCCTTCCGTCTTCGCGCTGGCCCTGCACTTCCAGCTGGAACACGTCGTTCATTGCCACCACGTCGGCTTCCATGCCGCAGACCTCGGTGACCTGGGTCACCCGCCGGCCGCCGTCGCGTTGGCGCTCGACCTGGACGATCAGATCCACAGCGCCGACGATCTGCGTGCGGATTGCCTTCGACGGCAGGCCCATGTTGCCCATCTGCACCATGTTCTCGATGCGGGTCAGCGCGTCGCGGGTGGTGTTGGCGTGGATCGTGGACATCGATCCGTCATGGCCCGTGTTCATCGCCTGCAGCATGTCGAACGCCTCGCCGCCGCGCACCTCGCCGATGATGATGCGGTCGGGGCGCATGCGCAGCGCGTTGCGCACCAGGTCGCGCTGGCTGATCTCGCCTTTGCCTTCCAGGCTGGACGGGCGGGTTTCCAGGCGCACCACGTGCGGCTGCTGCAATTGCAGCTCGGCGGCGTCTTCCACCGTGACCACCCGCTCGCTCGCATCGATGAAGTTCGACAGCGCGTTGAGCAGGGTGGTCTTGCCCGAGCCGGTGCCGCCCGAGACGATGATATTGAGCCGCGCCCGCCCGGCGATCTTCAGCACGCGCGCCACCGGCGCGGTCATCGCGCCGAACTCCACCAGCCGGTCGAGGTCGATCTTCTTCTTGCTGAACTTGCGGATCGACACATAGGGGCCGTCGAGCGCCAGCGGCGGGAACACGATATTGACCCGCGATCCGTCCTTCAGCCTGGCGTCGACCATCGGGCTCAATTCGTCGACCCGGCGGCCGACCGCGGCGGCGATCCGCTGGCAGATGCCGATCAGGTGCGAGGTGTCGCGGAAATGCACGTCCGACAGCACGGTCTTGCCGCGGCGTTCCACGAACACCCGGTGTGGGCCGTTCACCATGATGTCGTTGATGGAGTCGTCCTCGAGCAGCGGCTCGAGTGGACCGAGCCCGACGATGTCGTTCACCAGCTCGTTGGCCAGCGCCCGCTGCTCGCGGGCGTTGAGCTGGGCGCGGTTCTGCGAGGCGAGCTCGGAAATCAGCCGTTCCACGTCGCCGACCAGCTGATCGGCCGGCATGTGGGACACGACGGCCGGGTCCAGCCGGGCGAGGCAGAGGGTGCGCAGCCCGGCGATCGAGTCGCGCAACGGCGCGCCCTGCGCCGCCGACGCATCCGCCGATGGCGCCGGATCGAGCGGTGCCACCAATTCGGAGCGCCGGCCGAACCGCGGGGCGGCGAGGCTCGCGCTCATGCTCAGGCCGCCTTCCGCCTGGCGAGCCGCGACAGGCCGAACCAACTCCGGCCGTGCGCCGCCGGCACGTCCGCCGCGACCGCGCCCGGTTCGAGCAGCGCCAGCGCCGCCACCTGGCGGGCAAGCTCAGTGATGGCGCGGCGGAACACGTTGCTGGTGGCGATCGCCGGCTCGCCGAGATTGGCCGCCTGGCGCATCGGCCGCGGCAGGTCAGGGATCACCACGTCGATCTTGACCTTGAGCCCGTCCTCGACCTGCCGCCGGCTCAGCCCGCCGGAAATCCCGAGCCGGTTGAGCACCAGCACCGCGCTCTGCGTCTGCCGCGGCCCCGCCGGCAGCGCCAGCAGCCGCAGGGTGTCGCGCATGTCGGCCAGGGTCGGTTCCAGCACCAGCACCCGCTGGTGGGCGAGGTCGAGCAGGTCGCGGTGCAGCGCCACCGGGGCGAAGGGCACATCAGCGATAATAAAATTGTATCTTTTACGCAGCGATTCCACCAGCCGCTCGGCCGCGCCCTTGGCATAGGCGAGCGGCACGTTCAGCCGTTCCTCGCCGGCCAGCACGTGCAGCCGGTCGGTCGCCGGCACCGCCGCGCGTTCCGCCAGCAGCGCGTCGATCCGTTCCGGGAACTCGAGCGCGGTGCGCAGTCCAGCGCCGGTCTGCAGGTTGAACAGGAACGCCGCGGTGCCGCGGTAGAGATCGGGGTCGAGCAGCACCGTGTGATGGCGCAGGGTGGCGCCGAGATACCAGGCGAGGTTGGCGGCGACGGTGCTGGCGCCCGCCCCGCCGCGCACCCCGGTGACGGTCAGTACCCGTCCGCCCAGCACTGCCTCTGACGTCGGCGCCCTGCCGAGCACGAAGCTGCCGAAGTGGCGGGCCACATTGTCGCGGGTGAGCGGCTTGGCGAGATAGTCGGCCGCGCCGAGGCCGCGCGTCACCTCGCGGTAGAAATCGGTGCTGTCGCGCTCGCCGATCACCAGCACGCAGACATCGGGTTCCACCACGGAGGCGAGGTCGCCGAGGGCCTTCAGCGGCTGGTCCTCGCCGGAGATGTCGACCACCAGCAGGCGAGGGGTTGCGGATTTCTGCATGGCGGCGCAGGCGGCGCGGATGCCGCCGCGGCGCAGGTCCGGCGCATCGGCGGTCAGCCCGACCAGTCCGGCGCGCAAGGCAGCCTCGGTTTCGGCGTCGGTGACGAAGCCCTGCAGATTGGGACGGTCGTGGCGGATCGGGCCGACGTCGCCCGCCGTGCCGGGCGTGCTGGCCCGTGGTTCGAGTGCGGAATTCCCGTCCGGCATCAGCCTCCTCCTCCGCTCGCACCGCTGCCGCTGCCGCTGCCGCTGCCGCCGCCGGGCGCCGCGCCTCCCCCGGCCGCGGCAGCGTTCCCGCTGCCGCCAGCCGTGGCACCGGACGCTCCCCCGTCCACCTGCTGGATGGCGGGCACCAGTTCGGCCGCATCGGCGCGGTCGTCCCCGTGTCCCAGCACCAGATCCCCGGGATGGGCCGCCTGAGCGGCGATGTTGGCGAGGTTCGCCCCGGTCGGGTGCCAAGTGTAGGGCCGGTTGTAGGTATCGAGCCGGGCGCAGCCCGAAATCGCGCCGGCACTCGCGATCAGCAGCATGAAGGGGGGCAGGAACCGGAACATGGCCATCCTCATTGCACCATGAAGCCTGCCGCGCCCGGGACCCGAACCGGTTCCCAGTGCCGCGGCGTCCCGACCTGGCGCATGAACAACAGGCGCTGGAGGTCGGATGGCGCGGTGTAGGTCTGATCCGGAGTTTGCAGCTGGCGGGCGCTGTCCACCGGATGGACGATGTAGGGCGTGACGATGATCACCAGTTCGCTCTGCTGGCGGTTGAAATTGTCATTGTGGAACAGGGCGCCCAGGATTGGGATGCTGCCGATGTTGGGGATGCCGCTGCCATCGTCATTGATGGTGTCCTGCAGCAATCCGCCGATCGCGAAGCTTTGGCCGCTGCCGAGCTGCACAGTGGTGTCGGCGCGGGTGACGCTGAACGACGGCACCTGGATCGTCTGGTTCGCTGCCGCGATCGACACGGCAGATTGATAGTCGGGCTGGCTGACTTCCGGTGAGACATGGATCGAGATCCGTCCGTCGCTGAAGACGGTGGGCAGGAAGCGCAGGGAGACGCCAAAATTCTTGTACGAGATGGTGACCTGTCCGTTCTGGCCCGGCACTGGCACCGGCACCTCGCCGCCGACCAGGAAGCTCGCGGGCTGGCCGCTGATCACGGTGAGATTGGGTTCGGCCAGAATGCGCACCAGGTTGTCCTGGGCCAGTGCATGGATCGCCGCATTGAGGTTGAGGCTTTGAAGAGCAGCATTGCCCACGTTGCCGATGGCCGTCGCAGGATTAAGGCCTGCGGTGGCGAACGAAGCGAGCCCGCCGATCCCCGACACGCCGAGCCCGATCGTGCCGATGTTGCCCAGGCTGCCGAGCGCCTGCCAGTTGATGCCCAGATTATTGCTGACGCTGCGCGACATCTGCACGATCCGCACCGCCAGGGTCACCTGGGTGGAGGCGCGCACCACGATCCGGTCCTGCAGCGTTTGCCCGGATTCCAGGAACCCCTGTGCGGCCGCCACCGCCTCGGCTGCCTCTGCCGGCGTTTCCACCCAGCCGGTCAGCAGAAGCCCTTTGGGTTGCGCCTGCACCTGCACATGCGCCCCGGGCGCCAGGCGGGCGATCTCCGCCTCCGCCGAGTGGGCGGAGAAGTCCGACGGTTGCACGGTGACATCATAGGCGTTGATCAGCTGGCCATCGGCGCCAAGTGCGGCGATCGTCGTCCGCCCGGCGCCGACCCCGAACACGAACAGGGTGGCGGGGCCGGCGGGATGCACCTCCGCCACTTTCGGGTCGGCCACGAACACGTTCGCCGCCGGGGTGCCCAGCCGGATGATCCGCCCGGTGCCGCGACGCAGCGCCAGCGTGCGTGAGCCGGGCCGCAGCGTCGGCGTGTGCGCACCGGCGGCCAGCGGACGGGGCGCGCGCTCATGCGCTGCCGGCCGTGCCGCGGGCGGCGGGTTCAGCCACAACTGCTGGCCGGTGCCGCTGTCGTGCGCCACCACCTGCGTCGGCAGCGGTGTGACGGGCGCGTGAAGGGACGTGGGCGGCGTCGCCAGCGCTGGTGCGGCGAGCGCGGCCAGCAGCAGCACGGCGGACGGCCAGGGGGCGGATCAAAACTTGTACTCCGTTGCGCCGGCCGAGCCTTGCCAGATGTGCATGGCCCCACCGTGTGGCGCGCGCGCCGCGGCGCCCAGCGCTGGCGAGACATCGGCCGCCCAGGTGGTGGTGCGCCGCGCCTGTGCGCCGGCCAGGGTCGTGGCGGAGCGTACCGTCAGGGACAGCCGCCCGAGCCTGACCGCCACTTGCACTTTCTGCGCCTCGGCTTCGGTCACCTCCAGGGTGACGGTGTGCGCTGCCTTGCCCCCGTCGCCCGCGGTGGCGCCCTCGACAAGCCGCCGATCGATCGCGATCACCCGCACGTTGGACAGAACCGTTTCTGCAACGATACGCTGGCCCGGCGCCAGGCTGGGATCGTTGATGGTCTCGGTCAGGATCAGATCCACCCGATCGCCGGGCCAGATCAGCCCGGCGCTGCCGGTGATGTCGTCCACGCCCACGGTGACCGCGCGCATGCCGGGTTGGAGCACGGCGGCGAGGAAGCCGTGATCGCCCGGGCGCAGCAGCTCGTCGGCCCGCACCGGCTCGCCCTTGGACAGGCTGCGGCGCACCATGGCGCCGACCAGGGAGCGGCGCACCGTGTTGGTGTCCAGGCTCTCGTCGGGGCGGCGGTCCGGGATGGGGATCGCCTTGGCAGCAAGATCTTCCGGCTTGAGCAGGCTGCCGGCGCGCACGGAACGGCTCGCCACCAGGATGCTCACGGTCACCGGTTTCGGGGCGACGGCGGCGACCTGGTGCGCCGGGTGGGTGGCGGAGAAGGCGATGACGCCGAGGCCGAGCAGGCCGAGGGCCATCAGGGCGAAGAAGGTGATGCGCAGGACCATCCTGGATCTCCGGTCAGCGCAGCATCAGCAAGGTGCCGCAGGCGATGGCGCAGGCGTACGGGCAGCGGGCAGCCGCGATGGATACGCCAGCGCTCGGCGCGCCAGGCGCGGGCGAGCAGGCTGCCGCGGCGGGCGGCGGTGCCGGCCGGGGGCGGCGCGGCGATCGAGGCGCCGGGCCAGCAGATAGACGAGCGCGAGCAGCCCGCCGGCGACCGCGGTGGCGAGCACGAAGCTCGCGACGGCGGTCGGTGGCACCAGAATGGCCGCGGCGCCCAGCAGTTTCACGTCGGCGCCGCCGATCCAGCGCATCTGCCAGCAGAGGAAGGCGAAACCGAAGACCAGCACGCCCTGCGATGACGCGCCGCAACAGCCGACCCTGCAACGCGCTGTCGGCGACGCCGACCACGGCAAGGGCGAGTGGGATCCCGTTCGGCACGATCGCGGGTGGCGAGGTCACGCAGCGAGGCCAGGACCAGCAGCAGCACTGCAAACCCGAGCAACATGCTGGTCGATGGCAGGAATGATGCCGTGCTGCCACATGGTTCGGCACCGTTCCTTCTCGCCGGCCCGCGCGGGCGGGCGACGGCGCTGACGGATAATTGCCAGGGATGGTCGAGGCCAGCGCGGACGCGACGGCGGCGTCCGCGCTGGCCGCGGCCATCAGGTGGGGGTGGCGGCCGACGACGTGCGCTGCTGACGTTGGTGAACAGGGTCTGCACGTCGCCGCTGAATGTCGTCAGGACGCCGATCAGCGCGATGGCGATCAGACCGGCGAGCAGGCCGTATTCCAGTGCTGTCACGCCGCGCCGGTCGGTCTGCAGCTCTTGGAAGGCTGCGGGGCATGAGGCTGAGCATGGGAGATCACCTTTGTTTGGGAGTTGCGATCAGCGGAGCGCTTTCCGGTTGGTTGTTGGGAGGGTATTCGGTTCAAGCGCTTCCAGACGCAATAAACCACGCGGTGGCTTGCAAACGCGTTTCACCAGAATTGTCCGCAAGCGGGGTTGGAGCCGCGCGGTTGGTGGCGGTCGCCGGATGCCGGATTGAGCGCCGGTGCCGCCCGAGACGTGTGGCAAAACCACGTTGTCGAGTTACAAAACGGCTTCATGACGTCCGGAAAAGCCGGTCCTGTACCGTTGTTGGAAGCGCGGCATCGCTCAGTGGCGCGCGCCGAGGCAGTCCTGTGTGCCACAGTTCCGGTGCAACCGGTTTGACGGCGATCGCGCGCACCCTTCGTGCGCGGTCTGCCGCGTCGTGTGCTGGGCGCGCGATGCTGGCTGGGAATCGGATTGTTGTCATACGGCCAGCCGACAACACGGAGATGACCTTGTGGCGAACCCATGCCGGGATCCCGCGGGACCTGGCCGGAGGTGTCGTCCGGACGGATGACGGCCTCGGCTGACGGCACCGTGCGGGTGGCCCGTGCGCTCGGCATCGCGACCTTGCGCCTTGCCGCCAGTCGCGGGTAAGGCGCGGCTCAAAGGGCCCGCCACCTTGCGGCACCGGGGCGTTGGGCGGACGTTATCCTGTGCTCCGAACGAGAAGGGAGAAAGCCCAAGCCATGAGCGCAACCACACGAGGCCTCGAGGAAGCCGCTCTCTTCACGACGCTCGATGGCATTCCAAAGATCGACGTCGTGGCCAATCTGCGAGCGGCGGTGACGGCGGGCCGGCGGATGACGTCGATCCTCCGCGAGATCACCGCGCTTCGTCGCGGCGCTGGAAAGCTGAGGCCCAACGAGTATTTCTACTACCGTCTCTGGCAACCTGGACTGTCACGGGGCGAAGGATACCGCTGCTAGGGAAGCGGGCCCAGCACCTTATGCACCTTGCCTGCAACGATATGCGCTGGTCTGCTGCCACGGCCGACAAGCTTTTATTCCACTCCGTGATGGGGGGCGGATTGCCGACGCCGGACCTGCTTGCCATCGCTCATCCAGCGCCGGCTGGCCCCGCATCCCAGTCTGGCGCGGCTGTTCGGACCGCGACTGTGGTCGGTGCGGGTGCTGGTTCTGCTCGGGCCTGACGGGCCCCTGATTCACCGCGCGGTGGTCAAGATCGCCACCGGCCGGAATCCGGCCGACAATTTCTGGCGGGCCGGTAACCTGATCGGTGCGATCGAGCTCGGAACGGGCCACATCGTGCGCATCGTTCAAGGTGTCGGGGCTCAGATGAGCGTGAATGGCGTCCATCCCGATGCGGGCCAACCGATCGTCGGAACGCCGCTCCCGTGCTGGCAGGATTTGACCGCTCTGGTGACAGAGGCGGCGCGGCTGCTGCCGGGCGTGCGCACCCAGTCCTGGGATATCGCGCTGACCGAGCGGGGGCCGGTGCCGCTCGAGGTGAACTTCGGGGGCGACCTTAACCTTGCCCAGCTGGCGCAGGGGGCGGGCGTCCTGGACGATGGCTACAGCGACCACCTCCGTCGTTGCGGCTATCGGGTCTAGGGCTGGCGGACTTATCACGAGGTCACGTGACGCCGACCGCCGGTGAGCCGAGCCGTAGGGTTTCTGGCCTCATGGACCCTACGGGCCGGACGACCCCGGAGCATCGCTGTCGGGCGGGATCGTCGTCCCGATCGTTCCCAAGCGGCGCTGCAACCGCTTTGACAACCGTCGTACGCTATCTCGCCGCATCGCCTGCTGCTTCAGGTAAGGGGTGCGTCATGTTGACCGGAAATCGAATCGCCGTGGTCCTGCCTGCCTACAACGCAGAAAGGACGTTGCGGCAAACCTACGCCGGGATCCCCCGCGACCTGGTGGATGACGTCATCCTAACGGATGACGCCTCTGCCGACGACACCGTGCAGGTCGCCCGCGCGCTCGGCATCCTGACGTTGCGCCACGACCGCAACCGCGGCTACGGCGCGAATCAGAAGACGTGCTACGCCGCGGCGCTGGCGCGCGGGGCGGACATCGTGGTGATGCTCCACCCCGACTACCAGTATTCGCCCGCCCTGGTGCCCGCCATGGCCTCGATGATCGCGTCGGGCCATTACGATGTGGTGCTGGGTTCGCGCATCCTGGGCGGCGGCGCGCGCAAGGGCGGCATGCCGCTCTACAAATATGTCGCCAACCGCGCACTGACCGCGGCGCAGAACCTGCTGGTCGGTCAGAAGCTGTCCGAGTACCACACCGGCTACCGTGCCTGGAGCCGGCGCGTGCTGGAGCGGCTGCCGCTGCTCAACTGCTCGGACGATTTCGTTTTTGACAACCAGATGCTGACCCAGGCGATCTACGCCGGATTCGCCATCGGCGAGGTTTCCTGCCCGACCCGATATTTTCCCGAGGCGTCCTCGATCAACTTCGCCCGCAGCGTCACGTACGGAGTTGGCGTGCTGGCCACGGCAGCCAGCTATCGCGCGGCGAAACTCGGCCTCGCGCAGCCCCGGCTGTTTGCCGACAGCGGGCGGGAGCGGCTGCGTCCCGGCCTCGCGCGGCCCGCATGAGACGGCTCGCCGCGCTCGCGCTGCCGGCGCTGCTGCTGGGGGTGCTCACGGCGGTGCCGTTGGTCGATCCCGGGCTGCGCGATCATGCGATCGGGCTGCTGCGCGGTGCGCGTGCGCAGGGGGCCGCGGGACTCGTGCTGCTGGTGGCGCTGCAGGGTCTGGTGGCGGCCAGCGGGGTGCTGCCGGCCTCGGTGCTGGGCGTCGCCGCCGGGGCGCTGTTCGGCGTGGCGGCGGGGTTTGCCGCCGCCGCCGCCGGCACCCTGGCCGGGGCGCTGCTTGCGTTCGGCCTCACCCGCTCGCTGGCCCGCCCGCTGATCGCGCGGCTGGTGCGGCGCCGCCCAACTCTGCTGCGGCTCGACAGCGCGCTCGCGTCGGACGGGTGGAAGCTCGTGTGCCTGCTGCGGATCTCGCCGGTCATGCCGTTCGCGGTGACCAGCTACGCGCTTGGCCTGTCGGCGGTGCGGTTCCGCGCCTATCTGCTTGGCACCCTGGCCTCGTTGCCGCCTCTGCTGGCCTATGTGCTGCTGGGCCGACTGGTCGGGTTCGGCGCGCTGCACCCAGCCACCGGCGGCGCGATGCGCTGGGCGGCGCTGGCGATCGGCGGCGGGGCGAGCCTGGGGCTCGCCTGGTATGTCCTCCGCCTGCTCCGGCGGGCCTGCGCGCTGCCCGCCGGCTCGTTCGCGCCCTGATCGGTCGTCGCGCGCGGCCCAGCCCCCGCATTGCCGCAGCGGGGTCGGTATGCCATATCCCACTCCAACCGTTGGACATTCGGCCCCCGCGCCATGCCCGACGCCCCCGAGGGGAGATCCCATCTGCATGTTGCGTGTGATCCTGGCCCAGCCCCGCGGCTTCTGCGCCGGTGTGGAGCGGGCAATCGAGATCGTCGAGCGGGCGCTGAAGAAATTCGGCCCGCCGATCTACGTCCGCCACGAGATCGTGCACAACCGCCACGTGGTGGAGGACCTCCGCACCCGCGGCGCCGTGTTCGTCGATGAGCTGGACCAGATCCCCCCCGGCGCCATGACCGTCTTCTCCGCCCACGGCGTCGCCCGGCGGGTGGAGGAACTGGCCGCCGCCCGCGACCTGCCGGTGATCGATGCCACCTGCCCGCTGGTCGCCAAGGTCCACAACGAGGGCCGCCGCTACGCCGCCCAGGGGCGCGAGATCGTCCTGGTCGGCCACGCCGGCCATGCGGAGGTGGAAGGCACGATCGGCCAGATCGACGGCACCGTTCATCTGGTCCAGACCGTCGCCGACGTGGCCGGTCTGCCGGTGCGCGATCCCGACAAGCTCGCCTACATCACCCAGACCACCCTGTCGGTCGACGACACCCGCGGCATCATCGCCGCCCTCAAGGCCCGGTTCCCCGCCATCGTCGGCCCCGACGTTCGCGACATCTGCTACGCCACCCAGAACCGCCAGCAGGCGGTGCGGGATCTGGCTGCGGCGGTGGACGTGATCCTCGTCGTCGGCTCAAAGAACAGCAGCAATTCCAACCGCTTGCGCGAAATCGGCGAGGAGCTCGGCAAGCCGGCCCATCTGATCGACGACGCCGACGCCCTGCGCGCGGAGTGGTTCGCCACGGCCGGCTCGGTCGGCGTCACCGCCGGCGCGTCCGCCCCGGAAACCCTGGTCCAGGGGGTGATCGAGGGGTTGCGCCGGTTCGGCCCCATCGACATCTCCACCCTGGACGGGGTGGCAGAAAACGTGCGCTTCCGCTTCCCCGCCGAGCTTGCCGACGCCTGAATCGGGACCGAAGGGACTTTCCGCATGGCCGTGCCGTTGAACCAGGCGATCCGCGTGGGCGCCTATGTGCTCAAACAGCACCTGATCGGGCGCAAGCGCTACCCGCTGGTCCTGATGCTGGAGCCGCTGTTCCGCTGCAACCTCGCCTGCGCCGGCTGCGGCAAGATCGACTATCCGGCGCCGATCCTGAATCAGCGCCTGTCGGTCGCCGAGTGCCTGCAAGCGGTGGACGAGTGCGGCGCCCCGGTGGTGGTGATCGCCGGCGGCGAGCCGCTGCTGCACAAGGAGATCGATCAGGTCGTGGAAGGGGCGATCGCGCGCAAGAAATTCGTGATCGTCTGCACCAACGCCCTGCTGCTTGAGAAAAAAATGCATCTTTTCAAGCCCGGGCCGTATTTCACCTGGTCCGTGCACCTGGACGGGGCGAAGGCGGAGCACGATGCCTCGGTCTGCCAGGACGGGGTGTACGAGCGTGCGGTGGCGGCGATCGCCGGGGCCAAGAAGGCCGGATTCCGCACCATCATCAACGCCACCCTGTTCGACAACGCCGAACCGGCCAAGGTGGCGGGGTTCTTCGACGAGGTGATGGCGATGGGGGTGGACGGCATCAGCGTCTCCCCCGGCTATGCGTATGAGCGGGCGCCGGATCAGCAGCATTTCCTCAATCGCCGTAAGACAAAAGATCTGTTCCGGGGGATTTTCGCGCAGCAGGGCAAGGGGGCGTGGAAGAAGAAATGGGCGTTCAACCAGTCGTCCATGTTCCTCGATTTTCTTGCCGGCAACCAGACCTTCCATTGCACCCCCTGGGGCAACCCGACGCGGACGTATTTCGGCTGGCAGCGGCCCTGTTACCTGCTGGGGGAGGGGTATGCGAAGAGCTTCAAGGAACTGATGGAAGAGACCGACTGGGACCGCTACGGCACCGGGAACTACGAGAAATGCGCCGATTGCATGGTGCACTCCGGCTACGAGGCGACGGCGGTGACGGAGACGATCCGCCGCCCCTGGCGGGCGCTGGCGCAGACGGTGCGGGGGGTACGGACCGAAGGGCCGATGGCGCCGGAGATCCCGCTGACCGGGCAGCGGCCGGCGGACTACGTGTTCTCGCGCCACGTGGAGCAGGCGATGGCGCGGATCGCGGCGAAGGGGGAGGGGGTTAAGGAGGCGGCGGAGTAGACCGCCGCTCCGGCGCCGGACTCCCTGCGCCGAGGGGCAGATCAGTCCAGGCCCAGCGCCGCGCGCACCCGGGCCAGGGTTGCCTCCAGGCGGATCCGGCGTACCGAGATCACCGACAGGTCGCGGTCGTCGAAGGCGTCTCCGCCGGGGCAGGCCCGCCGGCGCGCGGCGAGTGCGCGATCCCGTGCGGTCAGCAAGGCGCCGATCTCGGGGGCGAACAGCGCGAGCATGCCGCCCACGAAGCGGCTGAGCGGCGCCGGGGGATCATCCTGCGTGATCGCGAAGCCGCGCAGGAGCGCCTTGCTGGCCGGCGCGTCCCGCCAGGTGCCGCCGGTCACCCAGTGGTTGACGGTGAACAGCCGGCGCGGCCGGCCGGCCTGGTCCATCGAAATCGCGATCAGATGGACCAGCCCGCCATCGGCCTCGCGCATGAAGCAATGGATATGCCCCGCCTCTGCCCACGGCAGGTCGCCGGCGGAATGAGCGTGGAAATAGTACCTGCGCGCCGGTCGCCGGGTCGCGCACGTCGTCTTCCGGGTAATGCGTTTCGGCGACGAACGCGCGGCCCGCGAGCGCCTCGGTCACGAGGTTGCCGCCGCGCGCCTCGGCGGCGCCGATCGCGGCAACAATGGCGGCGGCAGCGGCGGCGCGGCGCGCGAGCGCGCCCGCCGCCGCCTGCGTCATTTCTTCGCGCCGCAGGGGTTGGCCGACTTGCCGGCGCACTTGCCGCCGCATTTCGCGCTCGCTTTGGGGGTCATGCCCGAGCTGCCCATGTTGGACCCGCCCATGGTGGATCCGCTCATGTTGGACCCGCCCATGTTGGATCCGGGGGTGCCCTGCTGCATCGACCCGCCGGATGGCATCGCGCTCGTGCCGCCGCAGGGCGCGCCGCTCGTGGCCGCCTGCGCCGGCGCCGCGGCGACCAGCCCGCTCATCGCCACGGCCGCGCCGAGGGTCAGCATCGACTTGTTCCAGGTCGGCATTCTGCGCGTCTCCTTGCGTGTGCTCCCGGGCGCGTTCTACGCCGTGCGACCGGGGGCGCCAAGGCCGGCTTTGCCGCCCCCGCCGCGCTATCGCGCGCCCGTCGGGATGTCGGTGAAGGGGATGTCCTTGTCCACCCGCACGTCGCCCGGCAGCCCGAGCACCCGCTCGGCGATGATGTTGCGCATGATCTCGTCCGTGCCGCCGGCGATGCGCAGCGCCGGGGCATAGAGCAGCGCTTCCTCGAACAGCCCTTCCAGCGGCATGGCCGCGTCCGCCTCGGCCCCGGCCATGCCCATCAGGTCGAGCCCCCAGGCAGCGATCTCCTGCAGCTTGTGCGCCGCCACCAGCTTGGTGATGGAGGATTCCGGCCCCGGTGTCTCGCCGCGGGACAGCGCCGTCATGGTGCGGAACTTGGTGAAGCGCAGCGCCTGGGTGCGGGTGTACCACTCGGCCAGCTTCTCGCGCACCGCGGCATCGGCCAGGGCCGGCCCGTCTTCCAGGGTGAGGTCGCGGGCCAGCGCGAAGGCCTCGTCGAAATCGGGGCCGGGCGAGGCGCGCATGCCGTAGCGCTCGCGCATCAGGGTGGTCAGAGCCACTTTCCACCCCGCGCCGACCGGGCCGACCCGGCGGTCGTCGGGGATGCGCACGTCGGTGAAGAACACCTCGTTGAAATGCGCCGAGCCCGACATCTGCCGGATCGGCCGGATCTCCACCCCCGGCGACTTCATGTCCAGGATGAAGTAGCTCAGCCCGGCATGTTTGGCCGCCTGCGGGTCGGTGCGGGCGAGCAGGATGCCGAAGTCGCTGTAATGCGCGCCGGAGGTCCAGATCTTCTGCCCGTTCACCACCCAGTCCGCCCCGTCGCGCACCGCGCGAGTGCGCAAGGCGGCGAGGTCGGAACCACCGGCGGGTTCGGAGAACAGCTGGCACCAGACCTCGTCCCCGCGCAGCGCCGGGGGCGCGAAGCGGGCGCGGTGCGCGTCGGTGCCCCAGGTGCAGATGGTCGGCAGGGCGAGGTTGATGCCGATGCCGAAGATCCCCGTGAGCACGTCGTAGCGCGCTTCCTCCTGGTCGTAGATGATCTGCTGGATCTGGGTGCCGCCGCGGCCGCCCCAGTCCACGGGCCAGTTGATGCCGGCGAAGCCCGCCTCGGCCTTGCGGCGCTGGAAGTCCTTCGCTGCCTCCAGCGCGCCCGGCCGGTCCTGGCCGCGCCGGTAGCCCTCCACCGCGCCCGGCTTGCGCCTGGCGGCGTTGGCGTCGAGGAAGGCGCGCGCGGCGGCGCGGAATTCGGCTTCGTCTTCGCTGTCGTCGAAATCCATCGTGCTCTCCCTCAGGCCGCGCGCGCCGGCGCGTTGCGCGCGGCCAGGGTGTCGATCAGACGGTGCTTCCATTCCCGCGCGGCACCGAGCGCCAAGGCCTGCAGCCGGGCACGGCGGTAATAGAGATGGCAGTCGAACGCCCAGGTGAAGCCCATGCCGCCATGGGTCTGGATGTTCTCCTTGGTGGCGATCCAGCCGGCCTCGCAGGCGGCGATGCGCGCGACCGCGGCGGCGATCGGCAGGTCGGCCGCGTCCGCCTCCAGCGCCCAGGCGCCGTAATAGGCGTTGGAGCGGGCCAGTTCGACCGCGATGTAGACATCGGCCAGCTTGTGCTTGATCGCCTGGAACGAGCCGATCGGCCGGCCGAAGGCGTAGCGGTCGCGCGCGTAGTCGCGCGCCATTTCCAGCGCGGCTTCGGCGGTGCCGACCTGCTCGAACGCGGCCAGCACCGCGGCGCGGTCGAGCAGGTGGCGGATCGCGGCGGGGTCGGTGGCGCCGGGCAGCGGTTCCGCGGGGGCGGCGTCGAACGCCAGCCTGGCGTGCGGGCGGGAGGGGTCGAAGGTCGGGCTGGGGGCGCGGCGCACGCCGGGGCCGGCGAGATCGACCAGCCACAGCCAGGGCCCGGCGCCGCCCTGCACCGCGACCACCGCGAGATCGGCGGCTGCGCCGTCCGGCACGGCGCATTTCTCCCCCGTGATCCGCCCGTCCGCGGCGGTCGCGGTGAGGCGGGCCGGGTCGGCGGGGCCCGGGCGTTCGGCGAGGGCGAAGGTGGCGATCTTGTCCCCGGCGGCGAGGGCGGGGAGCCAGCGCGCCTGCTGGTCGGGGCTGGCGTAAAGACGGATCGCTTCGGCGCCGAGGCAGACCGAGGAGGCCCAGGGGAGCGGGGCGAGGGCGCGGCCGATTTCCTCGCTGAGGACGCACAGCGCCAGATGGCCGAGACCGGCGCCGCCGTGTTGTTCGGGCAGGGCGGCGCCGACCCAGCCCATGCCGGCGATGTCGGCCCAGAGGGTGCGGTCGAAGCCGGTGCCGGCTTCGAGGGCCCGGCGGACGGCGGCGGGGGGACAGCGGTCGGCCAGGAAGCGGCGGGCTTCGGCGCGGAGTTGCTTGAGTTCGTCGGGGAAGTCGAAGTTCATGCGGTTCGCTCCCTGGGCCCGGCGGGGGGATGGCGGGGGGGCCTTGGCCGGCCGCGGCGGGGCGGCCGGCGCGGGAGCGTGGGCCGTCGGGGGAGCGGGGTTCAAGTCCCGCGGCCGCGGCGGCCAG
>CAWHKR010000032.1:0-13417 GCA_963829875.1 uncultured Pseudomonadota bacterium
GGCGCTGCCCCCTGGCCTTGCTTTCTTGCCGGACCCCGCCCCCCACGGCCGACAGGGTTCAGTCCAGCGTCTCGCGGTACATGCGCACGGCGATGGCGCCGACCACAAGCGCGAAGGCGGCCATGGGCCACAGGTCGGGCCAGATTTCGGCCGGTCCGTTGCCTTTCAGCAGGATGCCGCGGCAAATTCGCAGCGCGTGGGTGATCGGCAGGCATTCCCCGATGGCCCGCGCCCAGGCCGGCATCCCGGCGAACGGATACAGAAACCCCGACAGCAGCATGCTCGGCAGGAAGGCGAACTGCGCCATCTGCTGCGCCTGCATCTGGGTCCGCGCGATGGTGGAGAACGCCAGCCCCATCGCCAGGTTGCAGGCGATGAACAGCCCGAGCGCGCCCAGCAGCAGCAGCACCGACCCGCGCACCGGCACTCCGAACACCGCCACCGACATGAACAGGATCAGCACCGTCTGCACATAGGCCAGCCCCACGTAGGGGATGATCTTGCCCAGCGTCACTTCGAGCGGGCGCACCGGCATCGCCAGCAGGTTCTCCATCGTGCCGGTCTCGCGTTCCCGCGTGATGGCGACCGAAGTGAGCACCAGGGTGGAGATGGTCAGGATCACCGCGATCAGACCCGGAACGATGTTGAGGGCGGTCACCTGCTCGGGGTTGTAGCGGGCGTGCAGCACGATCCGGAACGGCGGCGCCGACGGCGGCGGGGTGCGCAGGTTGGGCGGCAGGTCGCGGTTCAGCACGGTGGCGTTCAGCGCGGTCAGCGCGGCGGCGGCGCTGCCGATCGCGACGGGGTCGGAGCCGTCGGCGTCCATCAGGATCGCGGGCCGCTCGCCGCGGTTGATGCGGCGGGCGAAATCGGGCGGGATGTCCAGCACGAACAGCACGTTGCCGCGCTTCAGCGCCTCGACGGCCGCGGCCTCGGTGGCGTACGGACGCAGATCGAAATAACGCGTATTGGCGAGCGCCGTGATCAGGGTGCGTTCGTAGATCGAGTGATCGGCCGAGACGATGGCGGTCGGCAGGTGGCGCGGATTGGCGTTGATCGCGAAGCCGAACAGGAACAGCTGGATCAGCGGCAGCAGGATGGTCAGCCGGATCGTGGTCGGATCCCGCCGCATCTGCAACCATTCCTTTTTCAGCATGGCGGCCAGCCGTGCGAGGGAGAACCCGCTCATCCCCCCGCTTCCTTCGGGTTCGTCTTCTGGGCGTTCGTCTCCTGGGCGTTCAGCATGTGGATGAACACGTCGTCGAGCCGCGGCTCCACCTCCCGCCAGGTCAGCCGCGGATCGCCCAGCCGGTCGATCGCCGCCTGCAGCAGCGCCCGATCGAGCCCCGCCACCCGCAGCGCGGCGCCGAACACCGCCGCCGTTTCCACCCCTGGCAGGGCGCGCAGTTGCCGCGCCGCGCGCTCGATATCCGGCCCGGTGGCCTCGAAGGTCACCAGATGCGCCGCCGCCACCACTTCCTGCGCGGTGCCCTGCACCACCAGCCTGCCGCCGGCGAGATAGACCACCCGGCTGCAGCGTTCCGCCTCGTCCATGTAATGGGTCGAGACCAGCACGGTCATCCCGTCGGCGGCGAGCTCGTGGATCAGGTCCCAGAACTGCCGCCGCGCGCGGGCATCGACGCCGGCGGTGGGCTCATCGAGCAGCAGCAGGCGCGGGCGGTGCAGCACGCAGGCGGCGAGCGCCATGCGCTGCTTCCAGCCGCCCGACAGCTCGGCGGCGAGCTGCCCGGCCCGGTCGGCAAGGCCCATTTGATCGAGCACCGCCCCGATCGCCGCGCGCCGATCGGGCAACGCATAGAGCCGGGCGACGAACTCCAGGTTCTCCGCCACCGTCAGGTCGCCGTAGAAGCTGAACTGCTGGGTCATGTAGCCGACCTGAAGGCGGATCTGCGGCGCCTGCTCCAGCAGGTCGAGGCCGAGGCAGGTCCCGCCCCCGCCATCCGGGCGCAACAGCCCGCACAGCAGGCGGATGGTGGTGGTCTTGCCGCTGCCGTTGCCGCCGAGGAAGCCGCAGACCTCGCCTTCCTCCACCCGCAGGGTCAGCCCGTCGATCACTTTGCGCGGACCGAAGCTCTTCACCAGATCGTGTACGTCGATCGCCGCGGTCATCGCCGCGATCCATCGGCGAGCGGGTGCACCTCCACCGGCTGCCCCGGCTTGAGCCGCAGCGCCTCGGCCGGTTCCGGCCGTGCCTCGATCATGTAGACCAGGGAGGCGCGGGTCTGCTCGCTGTAGATCACCGGCGGCGTATATTCCGCCTGCGGCGCGATGAAGGAGACGCGGGCGACCAGCGGCGGACCGCAGCCGTCGCAGGAGATGTCCATCTTCTCGCCGTAGCGGATGCCGGCGAGCGCCGGTTCGGGGACGAAGAAGCGCACCCGGATGTTCTCCGGCGGCAACAGTTGCACCACGGTGGCGCCGGCGGCGACGGTATCGCCGGCCTGGGCGTCCGTATCCGACACCACCGCCGCCACCGGGGCGGTCACGTGCCGCTGCGCCAGCCTCCAGTCCGCCTGCGCCAGGGCGGCGCGCGCCGCGGCGGCCGCCTCGCGCGCCGCTGCGATCTGGTCGGCCCGCCCGGTCGGCGCGCGCGCCAGCGCGAGCCTTGCCTGGGCCTGCGCCACGCGGGCCCGGGCGGCGGCCAGCGCCAGCCGTTCGTTCTCGACCTTCTGGCGGGTGACGGCCCCGCTGGCGACGACGCGTTCGTCGCGCGCGAGATCGCCGGCCACCTGCGCCTCGCCCGCTTGCTGTTCGGCCAGGGCGGCGACGTCCTGCGCGATCTCCTGCGGGCGCGCCGGGGCCAGCAGGTTGGCGAGAGTGGCCCGGGCCTGGGCCAGGTTGGCCGCGGCGGCGGCGCAGGCCGCCCGCTCGTCGGTGTCGTCCTGGTCGAACAGGGGCGCGTCCGCGCCGACCCGGTCGCCGCGGGCGACGAACAGGCGCGTGATCCGCCCGGTCAACACCGGGGCGACATTCACGTAGTCCGCCTCGGCGTAACCCTGCCAATACGTGGGACCCGGGGCGCGCAGGCGCCACCAGGCGAAGCCCCCCGCGGCGAGCACCAGCAGCAACACGGCCGGCAGCAGCAGGCGCCGCATCACGCCCGGTCCGCCGCCAGGCCGCGCAACAGCACGTCGAGATGCGCTTTCAGGATCGCCTCGGGATCGAGCGGCAGCGCGGCGTGCCGGCCGATCGAACTGCGCCAGAGCATCGCCAGCATGAGCGGTGCGATCACCGACGGCACCACCGCGGTGACGTCGACCGGCCGAAACTCCCCGTCCGCGATGCCGCGGGCGAGCACGCCGGCGATCAGCCGCATGCCGCGGGCCGCCACCTCCTCGGCGTAGAAGCGCGCGAGCGAGGGGAAGTTGCCGGATTCCGTCAGCACCAGCTTGGGGATGGCGGCGAGGTCGCTGTCGAGCCGGCGCAGCAAGGTGGTGGCAAGCTCGCGCAGCATCGCCGCGGCCGTGCCCTGGTGGGCGGCGGCGCGCGCTTCCATCGCCGCAAGGGCCGGCAGCACGTCCTGGCGGACGACCGCGCGGAACAGCTCCTCCTTGGTCGGAAAGTAGAGATAGATCGTTCCCTTGCTGATGCCGGCACGCCGGGCGACGTCTTCCAGGCGGGTGGCGGCAAATCCGCGTTCGGCGAACAGGGCCAGGGCCGCGGCGAGGATTTCGCCGGGGCGCGCGTCCTTGCGGCGGACGCGCCGGGCTGGCGGCGGCGTGGCGGCGGAAGCGGTCATGCGGCGATAATAACCGGCCGGTCGGTCAGTAGCAACGCCGTCCCCAGGCTCGCCCACCCGCCGGTTGCCGAACCGGCGCGGACCGCTTAGGAGCGGCGCGCGCGACGTGCGGTCCCCGGCGGCAGGCCGGGGGGCGGCACGCCGCCGCGTCCGGCGCCGGCCGGGCGTTCCGTCCTCCCCTCTCCCGACAGGATTCCCCGCATGCCGATCGAACGCACGTTTTCCATCATCAAGCCGGACGCCACCCGGCGGAACCTCACCGGGCGCGTCAACGCCATGCTGGAGGCGGCCGGGCTGCGGATCGTCGCGCAGAAGCGGCTGCAGCTGACCACGGCGCAGGCCGAGGCGTTCTACGCGGTGCACAAGGAGCGCCCGTTCTACCGCGACCTGGTGACCTTCATGACCTCCGGCCCGGTGGTGGTGCAGGTGCTGGAGGGCGAGGCCGCGGTGGCGCGCAATCGCGAGGTGATGGGGGCCACCGACCCGGCCAAGGCCGCTGCTGGCACGATCCGTGCCGAGCTGGCCGAGAGCATCGAGGCGAATTCCGTGCACGGATCGGACAGCCCCGAGAACGCCGCGACCGAGATCGCGTTCTTTTTCGCCGGCGTGGAGATCGTCGGCTAACGCCGGACAGATCGGCCTGTCGTCGGCGCGCGCCCGGGGGGAGTTCGTTCCCTCCGGGCCCACCGGAGGCCGAGGGCCGGGGTGCGGTTGTGCGCACCGGGTGACGGTCTGGAACCCGAGGCAGGTGATACAATCGTAGATTGTATTATTTCTTTTATTGCTCTCTATGGTTGTGGCATATCGGGACCCGTCCCGGTTTTTGGTTTGTGTCTCGCAAATCGCCATGCCACGCTTCCCCGGCTCCCGTCGCGCGTTCCGGTCCCGGCGTGCTCTGCTCGCCGCCGGGCTGACCCTGGTCAACGGCGGCAGCGCGCTGGCCCCCGTCGGCTGGGTGCAGACCGCTGATCTGATCGCCTTCGGCGGCGCCGCCTGGGCCGCCCCGATGCGACCCGCGCGCACCGCCGAAGGCCTGTGCCGCGGCGTTCCCGGCTTGCTCGCCGGATGGACCGGGACCGACGCCCCTGCGGACACGGACGGAAACGAAGCGGCCGTCCGGACCGGGCGCCAGGCCGGGACCGAAGACGACGACGGCACCGCACCCCTGCCGCTTTGGGCGGATCACGCCCCCGAGCCCGCCGCGACCGACCGCCCCGCCCTCGCCACCACCAGCGGAAGGGGGGAGCGGGACGGACCCCGGGGACCGCTGGCCTCCTGGCCCTGGGCGGAGGGACTGCCCCCCTCCCCCCGCACGGACGACGCCACCGCGCTCGACCTGCCACCGACGGCGTTTCTGCTGCCGTCCCGCTTCGGCCCGACCACGACGACACCCCGCGACGACGGGGCGGCGGGTCAGTCCCACGCCGCCGACAGCGCCGGCTGCGGCGCCGCGGGCTGCACGGACCCCGCCTTGCTGGTCCTGCCGGCGGACACGGCCGGCGCAGCCGGCGCCCCCGCCGCCGCGGTGCCCGAGCCGGGCGGGCTTGCCCTGCTCGGCGCCGCCGTGACGGCGCTGGCCTGGGTCCGCCGGCGCCGCGCCGCCGCCAGGCGCTGAACCGCAGCCGCCGGATCGGGCCGCCCCGTTCCCCTCGCGCGGCGTCACCTTTATATGCGGCGCATGATCATCGACATGCACACCCATGCGGGGCGCGCCAACCGTGCCGGCCCGGTGGACCCTGGCGCGCTTGCCACCATGCGACCGGGCGGCGTCGCCGCCGCCGTGGTGTCCGCCATCGCCGACCTGCCGCTGCTCCGCCGCGATCCGGTCACCCGCCGGCTCATGCTGACCCGTGAGCCGGACCCCGGGGAATGCCTCGCCGCGGTGGACGCGTATCTCGCCACCTACGAAGGGACCGGGCTGCGCATCGCCCGCGAACCGGACGAGATCCGCGCCGACGACCCGGCCCTGGTGCTCGCGGTCGAAGGCTGTGATTTCCTCGAGGGCGACCTCGACCGGCTGGATGCGCTGGCCGCACGCGGCGTGCGCAGCATCCAGCTCACCCACTACCGGGTGAACGAGACCGGAGACATCCAGACCGCGCCGGCGGTGCACGGCGGGCTGACCGCGTTCGGCGCCGCCGCGGTGCGGCGGATGAACCGGCTCGGGATCATGGTCGACGTCGCCCATTGTTCGGAAGCGACGGTGCGCGGGGTGGCGGATGCGGCGACGCAGCCGATCCTGTGCACCCACGCCAACCTGCTGGAACCCGGCCACCAGGACGGCGCCCACCCGCGCTACATCTCGCCCGCCTACGCGCGGATGGTGGCCGGCACCGGCGGCGTGATCGGCGGCTGGATCGCGGTGCTGCACGAGGAAAAGCTGCCCGGCATGATCCGCCATATCCTGCGCCTGATCGATGCGGTCGGCGTCGATCATGTGGGCATCGGCACCGACCTGCCGTCCGGATCGCAATGGCACGGCATGGCGGATTTCGCCCGGCACACGGAGATCCCCGGGCTGTTGCAGGCCGGCGGGCTGTCCGCCGAGGAGACGGAGAAGGTCTGCGCCGGCAACTGGCTGCGGGTGTTCCGCGCGGTGCGCCCATGACCGGAACGCGAGAGGCCGGGAAGCCAGAGGTTGACGCGATGAAGGACCAGGCGACGATGGACGCAATCACGGCGGAAAAGCATGCGGCCGCGGTTGCGGCGGTGGCGCTGGTGGAAGACGGCATGGCGATCGGGCTCGGCACCGGCTCCACCGCGACCTTGGCGATCGCCGAACTGGGGGCGCGGGTGCAGGCGGGCCTGTCGGTGGTCGCGATCCCGACCTCGGAACGCAGCGCCGCGCAGGCCCGCGCGCTGGGGATCCCGCTCACCGATTTCGCCGCGCAGCCGCGGCTCGATCTGACGATCGACGGGGCGGACCAGATCGCGCGCGGCTCACTTGACCTGATCAAGGGCCTGGGCGGGGCGTTGCTGCGGGAAAAGATCGTCGCCGCCGCGTCGGACCGGCTGGTGATCGTGGCCGACCGGAGCAAGCTGGTCGATCAGCTCGGCGGACCGGTGCCGGTCCCGGTGGAGGTGGTGGACTTCGGCTGGCAGACCACGGCGGCGCGGATTGGCCGGCTGGGCGGTCGTCCGGTGCCGCGGCGGACCGCGGACGGCGCGCTGTTTCGCAGCGACGGCGGCAATTTGATCCTGGACTGCGATTTCGGCCTGATCACGGACCCCGCGGCGCTGGAAGCGTCGCTGGCAGCCACCGTGGGCGTGATCGAGACAGGCCTGTTCCTCGGCATGGCCCGGCTGGCCCTGGTGGCGAGCCCCGCCGGGGTGACGCGCCTGGCCCGCGCCGGCACCTGACCGACGGCGGGCGCCCCGGCGCCGCGCCGGAGCCGATCAGCTCCGGGCCGGCCGCCGGTGCGGCCCGAGGCGGAGGACGAGGCACTGGCTGTGGTGGTGCGCCATCTCGCCGCAGGCCGCATAGGCGTCGTGACGGGTGAAGCCCGTCACCTGTGCGCGCCAGACAGCGCCGTGCCGGACCGCAATACGCTCGAGCCGGATCGGCCCGCCATTCGTCGTCCGCCGGGCGCGCGCCGCCATGGCCCGGGCGTGGGAACGCGAGCTGAAGGCGCCGACCTGGATCGCCCAGTCCGAGGGCAGCAGCCGCAGGCTGGTCACCCGGCTCACCTGGGGCGGCGGCAGGACGAGATGCGCCCGGGACGCCTGAGGCGGGGTTTCCGCGTGCGCGCTCGTGATCAGCGACGGCAGGCGCGGCGACCGGCTGGCAACCTCGGTGCCGCTGCCGGGCATCGGAATATCGAGTTCGGCATATGCGACGTTCAGCAACTGGGCCATCCGGTCGTAGCAGGTGCGGTTGCTCGGCGCCCCGAATTCCACCCCGATGAGACGAACCCCGCCATTGACCGCGCTGGTGACCAGGTTATGGCCCGATGCATCGACGTAGCCGGTCTTCATGCCATCGACACCGGGGTAGAGCTTCAGCATCCGATCGAGATTGCGCACCGTGTGGCCCCGGAAGACAAAGCTCGGCGCGCTGAAATAGTGGTAGTCGGAGGGGAAGTCGTGGATCAGCCGGCGGGCCAGCAGCGCCATGTCGCGCGCCGTGCTCCATTGTTCCTCGGCCGGCAGGCCCGAGGCGTTCACGAAATTGCTGTTGCGCATCCCGAGCGCATGGGCCCGCAGGGTCATCATCCGGGAGAACCGGGCCTCGCTGCCGCCGAGCAGTTCGGCCAGCGCGACCGCGGCATCATTGGCCGAGCGGGTCACGAGGCCGAGGATCGCCTGATTGACGGTCAGCCGCATGCCGGGCACCAGGCCGAGCTTGGTCGGCGCCATCGAGGCCGCATGGGCGGAGACCGGCACCTGCTCGTTCAGGCTGATCCGATGGTCGCGCAGCGCCTCGAACGTCATGTACAGGGTCATCATCTTGGTCAGGCTGGCCGGATGGCGGAGCCCGTCCGGGTCCTGCGCCTCAAGCACCGTCCCGCTCGCCGCGTTGACGACAATGGACGACGAGGGTGGTCGGGCGGTGGCCGGCCGCGCGCCAAGAGCGATGCCAAGCGCGGCGACCACGCCAAGCAAGCGCAGAAACTTGCGCCCATGGCACCCCGAAGTTGCCATTTCGATCGTTCCCCTGCAGTCCGGCAAAACCCTAGGCGTCCGGCGGGGTATCTGTCCAGCCCGAAATCGGGAGATTCGGGAAATCCTTGAACAGGTTACCGTCCGATGTTGTGGAGATTCGGAGGGGTTCGGTGGACCAAGAAATTGTGCAGCGCACAAGAAGCCGCTTGATGGCCGGAGGGGAGCCGCCTATATCCCGGTTGTGCTGCGGTGCAGCAAAATGGATCGGCGGCGCGTGCAATCGGTCATTCCGGCTCCAGCGAGCCGGCGACCACGGCGAGGAGAACCGGTTATGGCGATCAAGAGCAAGACTGACGAAATGGGCGCGGCGGCGGAGAGCACTCCGGCGGCGATGTTCACCCCCGAAGTGGGCGCGAAGGGGATCGAGCAGACGGTCGGCGCGTTGAAGGACGGCATGGCGCAGGCGGCGGTCGGCTTCGAGCAGACCCAGGCCCGGATGAAGGAAGGTGTGGAGAAGGCGATGAAGAACGCGGAAGATTTCGTGGCGTTCGGCCAGGGCAACATGGAAGCGATGATGAAGGCGGGCCAGATCTGGGCCGCCGGCATGCAGGACCTTGGCAAGCAGGTTGCGGCCACGGCGCAGGGCTCGATGGAGGAGACGATGGCGACCTTCAAGGCGATGGGCACCGTGAAGTCGCTCAAGGACGCGATCGACCTGCAGGCCGGGCTGGCGCGCGCCACCATCGAGAAGACCCTGGCCGAATCGGGCAAGCTGACCGATGCGTCGATCAAGCTGACCGAGCAGACCATGGCGCCGATCACCGCCCGGGTAAGCTTGGCGGTGGAGAAGTTCGCGAAGCCGGTCGTCTGATCCGGCGGCGCGACCCCGGCGGCGCCGCTTCCCCCCCAGGCGGCGCCGCCGACCCTATGAAAGACCCGGGAGCACGTGGCGTGCTTCCGGGTTTTTTTGTGTTGCGGTTTTGCTCATTCCGGGCCGCGCGCGGATGGACGTGGCGCTGATGCTCTTTTAACAGCCGCCCGCCTTCCGATATGCTCGGATTCAGTGGAGGGTCCGGCGCGGTCGGATCGGCCTCCGGCGACCTAGGGGGCCGGCTTGCACGGAACACAGACGACGATGAGCACGAACGACAGGCGTGGCGGCGGCGAGGGGCCCAATACCGGCGTGGTGGTGAAGCCGCGGCCGAAGACGCGCAAGCCTGCGATGTACAAAGTATTGATGCTCAACGACGACTATACCCCGATGGAATTCGTGGTCCATGTGCTGGAGAGATTCTTCCAAAAATCCCGCGAAGAAGCCACCCGCATCATGCTCCACGTCCACCGTCGCGGCGTCGGCGTCTGCGGCGTCTACACCTACGAGGTCGCGGAAACCAAAGTGACCCAGGTGATGGACCTAGCCCGCCAGAACCAGCATCCTCTGCAATGCACGATCGAGAAGGAATGAGCCGGGCCATGTCACCCCCCCGGCCCCCCCACGCCGCCCGCCCCCCAGCGCGTCAGGAGCGTCGCCATGTTGTCCCGTAACCTCGAACAGACGTTGCACCGCGCCCTGTCCCTCGCCAGCGAGCGCCGCCACGAATACGCCACCCTCGAGCATCTCCTGCTCGGCCTCGCCGACGACACCGACGCCGCCGCCGTCCTGCGCGCCTGCGGCGTCGATCTCGACAAATTGCGCACCGACCTCGCCGAGTTCCTCGACAAGGACCTGGCCGGCCTCGCCACCGACCGCACCGGCGATCCCAAGCCCACCGCCGGCTTCCAGCGCGTCGTCCAGCGCGCCGCCATCCACGTCCAGTCGTCCGGCCGCGACGAGGTGACCGGCGCCAACGTCCTCGTCGCCCTGTTCTCGGAACGCGAGAGCCACGCCGTCTACTTCCTGCAACTGCAGGACATGACCCGCCTCGACGCGGTCAATTTCATCAGCCACGGCATCGCCAAGGCCCCCGGGCGCGGCTCCGCCCGCCCCGCCCAGGGCTCCAACGCCCAATCCGGCGGCGACGGCGCGCATGAGCCCGAGCGCGAGGAAAAACCCTCCCGCCGCGGCCAGGACGCGCTGTCGAACTACTGCGTCAACCTCAACAAGAAGGCGATGGCCGGCAAGATCGACCCGCTGATCGGCCGCGAGCCGGAGATCGAGCGCACCATCCAGATCCTCTGCCGCCGCACCAAGAACAACCCGCTCTACGTGGGCGATCCCGGCGTCGGCAAGACCGCCATCGCCGAAGGCCTGGCCAAGCGCATCGTCGAGGGCGACGTGCCGGAAGTGCTGGCCAAATCCACCATCTTCGCCCTCGACATGGGCGCGCTGCTCGCCGGCACCCGCTACCGCGGCGATTTCGAGGAGCGGCTGAAGGCCGTCGTCACCGAGCTGGAGAACCAGGCCGGCGCGATCCTGTTCATCGACGAGATCCACACCGTGATCGGCGCCGGCGCCACCTCCGGCGGCGCGATGGACGCGTCCAACCTGCTGAAGCCGGCGCTCGCGTCCGGCACGCTGCGCTGCATCGGCTCGACCACCTACAAGGAATTCCGCAACTATTTCGAGAAGGACCGCGCGCTGGTCCGCCGCTTCCAGAAGATCGACGTCAACGAGCCGTCGCTGGAAGACACGGTCAAGATCCTGCGCGGCCTGAAGACCAACTACGAGAAGCACCACAAGGTCCGCTACACCGACGAGGCGATCCGCGCCGCGGTGGAGCTGTCGGCCAAGTACATCAACGACCGCAAGCTGCCGGACAAGGCGATCGACGTGATCGACGAGGTCGGCGCCTCGCGCATGCTGCTGCCCGAGAACAAGCGCCGCAAGACCGTCACCCTGAAGGACGTCGAGGAGATCGTCGCCAAGATCGCCCGCATCCCGCCCAAAGCGTCTCCGCCGACGACAAGGAGACGCTGCGGAACCTCGAGCGCGACCTCAAGTCGATGGTGTTCGGCCAGGACCGCGCGATCGAGGCGCTGGCCGCGGCCATCAAGCTGGCCCGCGCCGGCCTGCGCGAGCCGGAGAAGCCGATCGGCAACTACCTGTTCTCCGGCCCGACCGGCGTCGGCAAGACCGAGGTCGCGCGCCAGCTCGCCGCCACCATGGGCATCGAGCTGATCCGCTTCGACATGTCCGAATACATGGAGCGCCACACCGTCTCGCGCCTGATCGGCGCGCCGCCGGGCTATGTCGGCTTCGACCAGGGCGGCCTGCTGACCGACGCGATCGACCAGCATCCGCACGCGGTGCTGCTGCTCGACGAGATCGAGAAGGCGCATCCGGACCTGTTCAACATCCTGCTGCAGGTGATGGACCACGGGAAGCTGACCGACCACAACGGCAAGACGGTCGATTTCCGCAACGTCGTCCTGATCATGACCACCAACGCCGGCGCCTCCGACATGGCCAAGGAGGCGATCGGCTTCGCCCGCGACGCGCGCCAGGGCGAGGACGAGGAGGCGATCAAGCGCCTGTTCACGCCGGAGTTCCGCAACCGGCTGGACGCCACCATCACCTTCGCCGGCCTCAGCCGGAGGTCGTCGGCCGCGTGGTCGAGAAGTTCGTCATGCAGCTCGAGGCGCAGCTCGCCGACCGCAACGTGACGATCGAGCTGTCGTCGGCGGCCAAGGAGTGGCTCGCCGAACGCGGCTACGACCGGCTGTACGGCGCGCGCCCGCTGGCGCGGGTGATCCAGGAGCACATCAAGAAGCCGCTCGCCGAGGAACTGCTGTTCGGCCGCCTGGTCAAGGGTGGCGCGGTGAAGGTGACGATGAAGGACGGCAAGCTCGACTTCGAGATCACCGAAGCCGCGCTCCCCGCCCTGCCGAAGCCGGACGAAGACGGCGGCGACACGACCGGCAAGACGGAAGAAGTGGTGGAGTAGCCCCCCCGAGACCACCTCTCCCGCTGCGCGGGAGAGGTCGGCGGGCGCAGCCCGCCGGGTGAGGGCCCAGCCCCCCGCTTAACCCTTCCTTCACTCCCCTCCCCCATCCCGGCCGCATGGCCAACCCCCATGCCCGCGCCCTCCGCCGCGCCTCCACCGACGCCGAACGCGCCCTCTGGCGCCTCCTCCGCGCCCGCCGTTTCCACGGCCACAAATTCCGCCGCCAGCACCCGATCGGCCCCACCATCGCCGATTTCGCCTGCGTCACCCACCGCCTCATCATCGAAGCCGACGGCGGCCAGCACGACGCCCGTTCCGAGCCCGACGCGCGCCGCACCGCCTGGCTCGCCTTCCAGGGCTGGCGCGTGCTCCGGTTCTGGAACCCCGAGATCCTGCACCACCCCGAAGCCGTCGCCGCACGCATCCTGGAAGCCCTGGAAACCGCCCCCCCACCCCACCTCTCCCGCTCCGCGGGAGAGGTCGGCCGCGCGCAGCGCGCCGGGTGAGGGTCGCGCCCCCCCCCCCCCCCCGCTACGCCGCCATCGCCCCCCGCCGGAACGCGCGATCCCCCGCATCCTGCTCCACCACACGCGCCGCCTGCGCCACCATGCTCAGCAGGTCGCCCAGCCCCGCCTTCCGCTGCACCACCGCGATCCCCGCCGGCGGCTGCTCCAGACGGAGCCAAATCATGAAACCTGCCCGCGGCAAACGCGACCGAGACCGCGCTCGGCCGCACCAGATCGAACACCGCCTGACCGCGCTCGGTGCGCAGCACCGCCGCCACCGGCCAGGGATGGGTGGACGCGCCGCGCATCTCCGTCTCCCGCACCAGCTCCGCGCGCGGAAACAGCGCACCGAGCCGCCCGACCAGTTTTTCGACATCGCCGCCTCGGGCCGATGGACGGCCCGCAGACTCGCCCGTTCCAGCGCCCGCGCGGCGGCATTGGCGACGGTGATCACACCCGCCACCACCTGCGCCGCAGTCACGCCGGCCAGCACCAGCGCGCCGCCTTCCACGGCCAGCCCGGACCGCCGCGCGACCTCCTGCACCTGCCGCCGGTACGTCGCGCCGATGCCCTGAAGTTCCGCTTCCTCCCGCCCCTGGCCGAGATCGGTCAGGCGCAGACGCCCGCCGCCTTCTTCCTCGATGACCACCACCGCGGTGGCGCCG
>CAWHKR010000033.1:0-38115 GCA_963829875.1 uncultured Pseudomonadota bacterium
CCGTGGCGAGATTGCGCTTCAGGGTGCCACACCCTAGTATCATTTCTTCCGTTGTTACACTTGTCGCTGGATCGTATCCCGTGAGGGGCTGAGGTGGACGAACCCGAACAGCACTTGGGCGGCCCGACCGGCCCACAAGTCCCGCCGCCCCCGCGCACGGCGCCGGAGCCTGCGGCACAGCTCCGTCGTGTTGGGCGCGCCTGGGGCACGCTCCCCCAAGGTCCTGCCCGGGTTCGCCGCCCCCGGCCGGCCGAGCCGGATGCCCCGCGGTCGGCCGAGGCGGAGCCGGAGGTGGACGAGCTGACCGCGTTGGAGCAGCGGATGGACGTGCTGTGCCGGCGCGCCGCCGCGGGCGAGGACCCGCTGCCGCTGCGGCACCCGGCACTGTTGAAGGCGCTGGCCCATGTGCTCTCGTCCGAGCTGGGCGAGCCGCGCCGGCTGCCCCGGCGGGACAACATCACGCGGCCCGATCCCATAGCCGGGTCCCATGCACCGACGGCGCTGCCTCCCGAGGCGCCCCCGTCGATCGCTCCAGCCGTCCCCGCGACCGAGGCCCCCGCCCCGGCCGTGCCGCCGCCCGAGGAACCTCCGCCGATCGCCCTGGCCGTCCCCGCGACCGAGGCCCCCGCCCCGGCCGTGCCGCCGCCCGAGGAGCCTCCGCCGATCGCCCCGGCCGTCCCCGCGGCCGAGGCCCCCGCCCCGGCCGCGCCGCCGCCCGAGGACCTCCGCCGATCGCCCGGCCGTCCCCGCGGCCGAGGCCCCCGCCCCGGCCGTGCGCCCGAGGAGCCTCCGCCGACCGCCCCGGCCGTCCCCGCGGCCGAGGCCCTCGCCCCGGCCGTGCCGCCGCCCGCGGTGCCTCCGCCGACCGCCCCGGCCGTCCCCGCGGCCGAGGCCCTCGCCCCGGCCGTGCCGCCGCCCGCGGTGCCTCGGCCGATGACCGCGACCGCTCCCTTGGTGCAGAAGGCGGCTCCGCGGGCGCCTCATCCTCGACGCGCTGTGCGGCGCCGCGGCACCGGGGTCGCCATCGCGCTGTGGTCGGTCCCGGCACTGCTGCTGGGTGCCGTCGTGCTGGATCGCTGGGTCGCGCCTGGCCCGGTGGCCGACCAGCCGGGACAGCACGCCCCGCTGCCGATACCGGCCGCGGCGCCCGACCAGCAGCCGAAACGCACCGAGCCCGGGTCGGGCCCGCGTCGCGTGCCCGCCGCAGCGGTCCGCGCGTCCGCTCTCGAACCGGAGACCCCGGTCACGAAGGCGGCGCCCACGGCGGCCGCAACTTCAGGCACGGCAACGTCGGGACATACCGCGGCCGCCGGGACGCAGGCCGGCGCGATGCGGCGAGGCGGCGCAGGGGCCTCGCCGAACGTGCCGATGTTCGCGCCGGCGCCAGCACCGACCCGCGCTTCGGCGACGCACCCGACCGCATCCACTGCGGCGCCCAGGGTGGTGGTGCGTGCCATAGCCAATTCCTGGATCTCGGCGCACGACCAGACCGGCGCGAGGGTATTTTCCCGTCTGATGCATGCGGGCCAGACCTGGACGCCGCCACGCCCGGGGCTCTTGCTCACCACCGGCAACGCCGGTGGCATCGAGCTGGTGGTGAACGGCGTGGCCGGTCCGCCGCTTGGCAGGAGCGGCGCCGTGCTTCACGAGGTCCCGCTTGATCCAGCCCGCCTGAGCCACAGGCTGCCGCAGCCACCCACCGCGGCAGACCCGGGCTGAGCCGCCGCGGCCCCCGCGCCAAGGCATCCGCGCGCCGGATCCCTCACCCGGATCCGGCCCGGCCGCGAACCCCAAGCACGCCGAACACGCCCGGCACCAGCGACAACCGCCGGGCCACGAACACGCCCATGCCGAGATTCCACATCACGAAGGTGGCCGTCGTCGCAATCGCGGCGCCGTCCAGCCCGAAGAACCGGATCAGCCCGACCGCCGCCACCACGTTGAAAGCGACGCTGACGACCAGCAGGACGACCGCCGGCCGTTCGTGGCCGGTCATCGTCAGCACGAACAGTTGCGGCCCCGCGGCGGCGGCGGCGACCTGGCCGATCAGCAGAATCCGCATCGCCCCGGCCCCGTTCGCGAAATCCGGGCCGAACCAGGACAGCAACGTCCCCGCCAGCAGCCCGAGCGGCAGCGCGATGGCAAGCCCGCTGGCCAGGGTCCACCAGGCGGTCCGGGTGATCAGATACTGCAGCGCGCGCCGGTCGCCCCGCACGAACAGGTCGGAAATCATCGGCGCGAACAAGGCGTTGATGGCGGTCCGCGGCAGCGCCACGACCATGGCGAGATTGAACGCGAGGGCGTAGATGCCCGCCGCCCGCGTCTGCCCGACCCAGCCGAGCAGCAGGATCCCCGTGCGGTTCTGCAGCGTCTCCGCCACGGAAATCACCACCAGGGGCAGCGCGACCATCCGCCAGTCGGTCACCGCCCGCCCCATCGCCGCTCTGCCGACGACCGCAGGCTGCCACTGCCGCAGCGCCACGGAGATCAGGATCAGCCCGGTCAGCGAGCTGATCAGGGTCAGCCCCATGACCGAGGCCGCATCCAGCCGCACGTGCCAGACCGCGACGAGGAGCACGATCAGCAGCAGAAGAATGCCGTCGCGCGCGATCCGGTCGGGCACCAGCGCGCTCGCGACCCCGCCATGGCCGCGCACGGCGGCGCAGCGGATCCACAGCAGCGCCCAGACCGGAACCAGGACCAGGCCCAGGATGAAGGTGCGGCCCAGCTGCGTCGCGATACCCGGCCCGAACGCAACGACCAGGGCTGCGCCGCCGACAACGATGGCGCCGCCGCCGGCGGCCGCGCACCGCTGGGCGTAGCGCATCACGCCGCGCATCAGGCCCCACTCGTGGCGTGCCCGATAGGCCGGGATCAGCCGCAGCAGCGCCACGTCGAAGCCCAGGGTCGCCAGATAGGCGAGCACGGTGACCCAGGAGAACACATAGGCGTAGATCCCGTAATCGGCCGAGCCGACCACGCGCGCGATCGCCACCTGCGCGCCATAGGTCAGGCCCGCCCCCGTCACGTAGACCCCGAAGGCGGTCACGCTGCTGCGCGCCAGACGCCGGGCGATCTCGCCGTGATCGCGCAGCAGCGCCACCGCCGGCCGGCCGGTCTGGACGGTCATGGGCGCCGGCCCCCCGAACACCCAGCCACCACGCCCGCCGGCCTCATGCCCCGAGCACCACGGCGCGGGTCACCGCGGGCGCCGGCCCCCTCGCCTTCGACCCGCCGCCGGCGATCGCCGCGGTCACCCGCCGCGCCCCTTCGGCCATGGTGGCGCCGTCGGTGCCGTCCACCATCACGATCGCGGGCCCGGCCTGGCGGCGCAGCTCGGCCTGAAGATCGCCCAGAATGCGGACCGACCGAAGGTTGGTCGCCAGATCGAGTTCCAACAGCCGCTCCGCCCGGCTCAACCCGCTGGCGCGGTCGATCAGGCGCCGCTCCAGCAGCGCCGGGGGGGTCTCGATCGAAACCAGCAGGTCGGGACGCGGGATCAGATCGAGCGCCGGGCCGATCGCCTGCGCCGCCGGGTCGCGCGCCAGCAGGACCAGGGAGCCGACCGCCTGCACGAACCCCTGGTCGAACACGACGGTCTCCGGCGAAGACGCGCAGGCGTGCCACGACGCGCCGAGCCGGCGGAGATACTGACGCAGCCGGATCGACCACAGCAGGCTGCGCGGCGGGAACATCCGCAGCAAGGTGGCCGCGACCGGTTCGTCCTGCCCCGGTCCGGCGCGATCGCGGGCCAGCGAGGCCAGCTCGACCACCGGTCGCGCAAGGCGGCGGACCACCGAGGGGCCCAGCGTGCCGCGCGCGGCCGGGGATGGATCGCGCTCGGCCGGGCGATAGCTCGACACCAGCTCCGCCGGCTGGCCCGCCGCGCGCATGCACGCGACGAGCGCGCGGGCAAACGTGGTCTTGCCGGCGGCCGGAGGGCCAAACAACTCCACGATCATGACGCGGCCTTTCAGCAGGGATCAGAGCATCCGCCAGACTTCGGCCTTGGCGGCGCGGATCACCTCGGCCAGCGGCTGGCCGGCGGCGATCGACACGACCCGGGCGCCCGGCAGGCGCAGCGCGGCCAGGGAGGCGACACGGTCGGCGATCACCGCCGGGGCCATGGACGATTCCCGCTGCGCGATGAGATCGGGCGACGCGGTCAGCTTGATCGCCAGATCCGGCGGCACCCGGCGGGTCAGCGCATAGGCCCGTGCCTCCCGCCGGCGCAGCCAGGTGGGCACCAGCGGCAGCCGCGGCAGCAGCGGACCGTCGTTGAACCCGGGGATCTCGTCCTGGGGATAGCGGTCGGTCAGCACGACCAGCCCGCGATCCGCCCCGCGCCGCGCCGCCAGCAGCTTGCGCCGCTTCTCCGCCGCCACCAGGCTCGCCCAGACCGCCAGGCCGAGCGTGTAGAGCCATCCCGGACGCTGATCGGTCACCTGGCCGTGCGACGCCCCGCGCGGCTTGCGGCGCACCAGCCGCGTGGCCAGCGGCACCATCAGCTTGAACGGCAGCAGCAGCAGCGACGGCCGCCCGTCGCCGGTGCCGAAATAGAGCGGCAGCACGTCGATTTCCGCGCCCAGCCAGGTGCGCAGCGCCCGCACCAGGGTGGACTTGCCGCTGCCGTCCACGCCGAGCACGGCAATGATGACGCCGCCGCCCGGGCAGCGGCGGTTCCACGGCCGCGGCAGGTGAAGAACCCGCCGGTTCAGCGCGCCCGCGGACGCCGCCGCAGTGCGCCAGACCCGCCGTGCGGCGGTCTCCGGCGCGTTGTAGGTCCGGAACGCCGCGAGGCTGCGCCGCACGGATCGGAGAAAGGGGCTGTCGGCCCGCCACGGCCCGGTGTCGAACAGGAAGTCCGGGGCGAGCGCGCCGGCCGCCGGGCCCAGCAATTCCACCGCCCGAAGGTGCAGCCGGTCGCGATCGACCCGGGTCGCCAGGGCCGCGCGATCGGCCAGGAACCGCGCGCGCTTGCGGGTGCGGTGCCGCTGCGCCACCGGGTCGGCCCAGTGCATCTCGACCGCCGCCCGGGTCAGCATCAGCACGGCCTCGGTCTCCGCGTCCAGCACCGGCAAGGGCCAGACCGGGTGCGGGACGGCGCTTTCGAGCACCGCCCGCTCCCACGGCAGGTGCACCTGCCGGAGCAGGGCATCGCCGACGACGAGGCGGAGATGGACATGGACGTGCAGCAGGCGCCCGATCGCCTCGTCGTGGCCGAGATAGCTTTGCAGCGACGGATGGTCCCGGGCCGGCACGGCGGGGAACGGCTTGAAGCCGCAGGCCAGCAGCACCCGGGCGGCGCTGTGCTGGCTCTCGCGGGCGATCAGCAGGTCGAGATCGGTCTCGCCCGACAGCGCCGCGGCGACCCGGCGGCTGCTGCGCCAGTAGCAGAAGGAAACCGCGTGGCGGCGGAACTCGTGCAGCAGGAACAGGAGCAGCTCGCTGGGCGGCGCCTCGGCGAACAGTTCGGGGTCGGTGGCGTCCCTCACGTCGGCCCTCCGGGTTCGTGTCGCGACCGGTTCGGGCGGGCGCGACGGTGATGGCGCAGGCCGGGCGGGGCGCGCGCCGGGGCCGGCCTCCTCCTGGGTCGGGGGGCGGTCGCGCGGCGCCGTCGCGGTGCGCGCTTCAGGCATCGAGCGCGACGCCGCACGCCGGCGCGTCCCCTGTTGCCGGCGCGGCCGGGATCTGCGCGGGCGCGCCGGCCCCATCGGCCTGGGCCTGCAGCCAGGCCGCGAACATCAGCACCGCCCACATCTCCTGGCCGTGGTCCCGCCGGCCGGCGACATGCGCCCGCCAGCGGGCCCGCACCGCGCCGGGGTCGATCCAGCCGCTGTCGCAGAGCGCCGGCCCGGCCAGCAGATCGCCCGCCCAGTCCCGCAACGGACCGGCCAGCCAGGCCGAGATCGGCACGTTGAACCCGGCCTTCGGCCGTTCGAACAGGCGTTCCGGGACGTAGCGCCGCAGCACCCGGCGCAGCAGCCACTTGCCCTGCCCGCCGCGGATCTTGAGCGCCGGCGGCAGGCGCCAGGCGAACTCCACCACGCGGTGGTCCAGCAGCGGACAGCGCGCTTCCAGCGCGACCGCCATGCTGGCCCGGTCCACCTTCACCAGCACGTCGCCGGGCAGATAGCTCGCCATGTCCCGGTACATGATCTGCTGCGCCAGGTCCGGCAGCTTGGGTGCGGACGCCGCGCCGGGAAGCCGCAGGCCGGCCCCGCCAGCGGCCCCGTCGGGGGAGCCCGACCAGGAGACGAGGGCATCGTAGAATCCGGCATCGCCGGCCCCGCCGATCATGCCGCCGAGCCGCGACAGGGTGCGCCCGGCCAGCGCGAGTCGCGATCCGATCCGGTCGGGGGCGATGGCGGCCACCGACGGGATCCAGGCCGTCCCGGCCAGGGCCAGGGCGCCGCCCGCCCCGCGGCGCAGCGCCGGCGGCAGCCCCAGCACCCCCCCCAGCCGCGCCGCCGTCACGTGGCGCCGGTAGCCGCCGAAGCACTCGTCGCCGCCGTCGCCGGACAGCGCCACGGTGACGTGTTCGCGTGCCAGCCGCGCCACGAGATAGGTCGGGATCTGCAATTCGTCGGCGAACGGCTCGTCCCAGATGGTCGGCAGATCCGGCACCACCGCCTGCGCCTCGGCGGACGTGACCCGCAGCGTGTGGTGATCGGTGCCGAGATGCCGGGCGATGCGCGCCGCGTCCCCGGCTTCATCGTAGCCGGCGGCATCGAATCCGATCGTGAAGGTCCGGACCCGGTGCCGCGCCTGCGCCTGCATCAGCGCCACGACGGTCGAGCTGTCGATCCCGCCGGACAGGAACGCGCCCAGCGGTACGTCGGACACCAGCCGGTCCTGCACCGCGCGGCGCAGGAGGCGGTCCAGCTCGTCCTCCGCCTCGGCCTCGCTGCCCGGATACGGCCGGCGTTGCCCGTCCTCGACCACCTCGCCCAGCGACCACCAGGGACGGGCGCGGGCCAGAAGAGCCTCGGCCCCGCTGGTGGCGACATCCTCCGCCGCCACGGTCAGGGCGGTGCCCGGCGGCAGCTTGAACACGCCGTCCCAGATGCACAGCGGGTCGGGAACCCAGCCGGTGCGCAGATAGAGCGCCAGCGCCCGGCGATCGACCCGCGGCTCAAATCCGGGGAACGCGCGGATCGCCTTGAGCTCGGAGGCGAACACCAGCGCGCCCGGCGTCTGCGCGACATAGAGCGGCTTCTTGCCGATGCGGTCCCGGACCAGGTGCAGCACCCGGTCGCGCCGGTCCCAGACCGCGACCGCGAACATCCCGCCGAGGTCCGGCAGGGCGGGCAGCACGCCTGCGCGATCGAACGCCGCCAGCATCACTTCCGTGTCGCTGTGGCCGGCAAAGCGATGGCCCGCCGCTTCGAGCCCGGGCCGGAGGTCGGCGGCGTTGTAGATCTCGCCGTTGTACGAGGCGACGAAACGCCCGCTGTGGGACAGCATCGGCTGATGGCCCGCCGGCGACAGGTCGACGATGGCGAGCCGGCGATGACCGAGCGCGATCCCGGCCTCGGCATCGGTCCACACACCGCTGGAATCCGGCCCGCGATGACGCAAGGCCGTGGCGAGCGGCCCGATGGCGCCAAGGCGCCGCGGGTCCGCGGCCCCCGCTGCGAGCAGGATGCCGGCTATGCCGCACATGGCATGCCCTCCCGCCGCGCCCGCGCATGTCGTTCCCGATCGGAACTATCGACGACCCGCCGCCTGTGGCGGCGCCTGGCATCCCCGGGCATCGCACCGCCGCGCGCTGGCAGACCCTGCCCCGTCACGACGCGAGGTCCCGCATCGGCACCGGGTCGGCGGGCACGGCGGCCGTGAGGGGCGCGCGCCGGCTCAGGACCCGTCGGTACAGATCCGCATAGCTCCGGACCGTATCGGTCAGCCCGAACCCGCTGCGCACCTGGGCCGACGCGCGCCGCCCCATTTCGCGGGCCCGATCGCGGTCCGCCAGGAGATCGAGGATGCCTGCGGCCAGACGGCGCGGGCTGCGCGGCGGCACCAGATATCCGCTGTACCCGTTCTCGATCACGTCGGAGCAGCCGGGCATGTCGGTCGTCACGATCGGCAGACCGGCCAGCGCCGCTTCCATCAACGCGCGCGGCACCCCTTCCCGATATTCGGTCGGAAACGCGAACACATCCGCCGCGCGCAGCAGGTCCGGCACGTCGTTGCGCGGTCCCGGTGCAACGACGTAAGCGGCGTGGCGCGCGATCTCCTGCGCGGAGACGGCCAGCCGCCCCTCGGTTTCGCGCGGCCCGACCAGCAGGAAGCGCACGCCCGGCCGCACGGCGTGAACGAGCGCGGCCGCCCTGAGCAAGGTGGGGATGCCCTTCTGCCGGGTGAGACGGGTCACCGTGATGACGATCTCATGCCCGCCGAGCCCAAGCCCGGCCCGCACGTCCGCCGGCGCCGGACCGGATGCCAGCCGCGCGTCCAGCCCCTCGATATCGACGCCGGAGCCGGGGATCAGCACGCTGGCCCCGTCCCCGATCATGTGATGGTCCTCGAAAAACGCCCGGTCGTCACGGTTCTGGAACACGGTGGCCGCGGTGCGGCCCGCCGCCCGGCGATGCAGGATCTGCTGCACCGGGCGCAATCCCTGGGCGAGCGGCGAGCGCGAGGAATAGACCCATCCCATCCCGTTGATGGTCCGCACCACCCTGCAGTCGCTGTCGGCCGCGACCGCCAGGGGAACGAGGATGTTGGGCTTGGTGTCGAAGCTCTGCACCAGGTCGGGGCGGACGCGGGCGACCAGCCCGCCGATGCGGCGCACCCCGGCGTAATCGGCCAGCGGATTGAGGAAGCGTTCGAAACGGAAGCCCTCATGCGCGATCCCGGCCGCCGCGAAGGGGGCCGGCTCACCCGTGCTGGCCGCGGTGACCCGGAACCCGTGGCGCGACAGCGCCAGCAGAAACGGGATCCGCAGGTGATGGTCCTCGCCGCCGACACAGAGAACATGCGGCGGAGCGGGTGTCGTGTTCATCTCTTACCTGCCCACGCCCAGGCAGCACGACGGGCTGCGCTCATGCGCAAGCGAGGGCGCCGCGCTCCGCGGGATCCGAGGCCCGGCCAACGCCACGGCGGGAGGTGTGTCATTGTGTGTCGGCATCTTCCCCCGGCCCTCCTCGTCGCCCTGACCCGTTCGTGTATGGCCACAGTGGTTTCCCATTACAGACCGACCGGTCGCGGTCCGCGACCTGTCCAAAGGATCGTGGTCCACACTTGATCTCAGGAGCTAAGCCCCGCCCGCTGAACGACAAGGCGAACCGCATGCGGGCAGGCCCGCGCCGGCACCGCACGCGTGCGGGCGGTTATGGAAGCAGGCCGGCATTGTGACGCGCGAACACGGCGCGCAGGTCGGGTGAGGTCTCCAGCGCATGATCGCCCTTTTGCGTGCCCCAGCTGTAGGCATAATCAAACACGGGTGCGGGCAGTACGGCGTGCCATTGCGCGATGAGACGCGCGGCTTCGGCCGCGCTGGGCAGGCGATACCGCCCCCCGTTGCCGTCGCGCCACTGCCCGGCGCCGAACGCCTGGAAGACCGGGACGATGGCGGAGGTGGGGATCCCGGCGGCCCTGACTGCGGCGACATAGCGATCGATCATCGCCTCGTCGCACCGCGCCAGCTCCGTGCGGCATGGATATGGGTCGATACCGTACAGGTCGATATGCGAATTCGAGGGATTGTAGGTGCCCGCGTAAGACGGCTTCAGCGGCGACCCGAGGTTCATGAGCACGATGAATGTCCGGGCTTCCGGCCGGTGGGCGTGAATCCAATCGGATTCCTCGCGCAGCCGGTCCGGGCTGCACCGCGCGCCAGAGAGCAGACGCGGGTCGGGATCGTCCATGAGATAGAAGCCGAACACCCTGCGCGCATGAAGGAACGGCGTTACAGTCGCAATGAAGCGCCGGTCCACACCCTGGCACTGCCCGACCCAGACCAGCGCCGACACCCCGGCCGGCAGCGAACCCAGCCGCTCCGGCTGAGAGACATCGGCGAGATCGAACCCGGCCCGTCCGGCAATGTAGACGCCCCGCGCATCGAAATTGTGGTTGGACGCGAAGTGCATCGGCTGATGCGGTGCCCGCGCCGCCGCCCAGGCGATGACCATCGCCACGAGCAGGAGCATCCCGACAGTCCCCGCCACCGTCGCAACGCGGGCGTGGCGGCGCACGGCGGCCACCGCCCGCGTCCGCGGCGCGGGTTTATGCGCCGGCGGCACCGTTCGGCGCTTCGGCAATGCGGTGCGCGCGCGCCAGCAAGGCCAGCTCGGTGCGATTTCGTGCCCCCACTTTCTGGATCAGGTGATGGACATGAACCTTCACCGTGCTCACCGACATCTCGAGCTGGTAGGCGATGAGCTTGTTGGGCAACCCCTGCGCGAGCAGATCAAGCACGTTGCCTTCGCGCGGTGTCAGCCTCGGCACCGCCGCCGCGGGGCCGGGTTTCGGCGGCGCGCACCGCCATGCCCCTTCGCCCCCCGGCGCTGTCGATGCCGCGCCCTGGCCATTCGCGACGATACCGCCTCCGCTGACCGTGCCGGCATGGACGAGGCGCGGAAAATAGGTGCCGCCCGCCACGATGACCCGCATTGCGGCAGACAGCAGATCGATACTGCCGGTGGTCGGGATGTAGCCATGCAGCGCCAGCCGCCCGACCACATGCTCGACCGCATCGAGGTCGTCGGTTTCCACCAGCAGCGCGATCGGCAGGTCCGGATGGCGGGCGCGGAGAAGTTCGACCTGTCGCGCCAGCCAGGGTTCGTGTTCCACCGGCTCGGCGGCACAGAGAACCGCCGCCGCGGGAGCAACCGCGATCTCCTCGGCAAGCGCGTCCCGGGCATCCGCGACCACCGATGTCGCCATGTCCGCCCAGAACCCGGTCAGCCACTGGGCCAGGCAGGCACGCGTGAAGGCGCGGCGATCGATGACGATCAGGCCTCTCACTCCGCGATGTTCGAGGGGACGACCTCGCAACATATCTGTCGTCGGTGCATTCATCTCCCCGCCCGCCCCATCTTCTGGTTTGTCGTTGCGATCCATTACTATAACACGCTACGCAGACTCGGACATGCCGGTTCTTCCGCGACCACGGTTACTGACCATCGGAGCCCTGTTGCGAGAGCCGCACCCGATCAGGTCACGCACAAGTAGACAGAGCCAACTGAAAACATCCCCGATGGGATGACTGACCAGAAGGAGCATGGACCTTCGGCCATGCGCCATTTGTGTTAAGATTATGACAGTCGGATGAACTCTCCACAACAGAACAAGCCACTATCCTGACTTCACGGTCTCTTGAGGTTGCGCTTGTAAGCTCAATCGCGTCCCAGTTCGACGCAATAGAGCGCAATATATTGAATTGTAGACCATCTGACGACCACACCGGCCGGGGGTCTGAGCGCGGCCTATACAGAAATAACGTAACTATGCAGCCCAAACCGTGTGCACTTGTATTCCAGTGCACATGTTACGTATGTTCTTGTAATGGAATGGACCATCGCCGCGCCCCACGCCCCCCCCGCATCGTCGGCCTCCTGCCCCCTGGGTCAGTCGGCGTCCACGCCTTTGCCGGTCCCAGGGGACAGGCCGGGGATTTAGCCCGCACGGCGTCGAGACTTAGATCCGTTGTGGGGTTTGACCGGGTTCCCTGCGCGATCCCACTCTCGCCGAAGCTCCATGGCCTGTTCCGGATTCCCATACCGGATAAGGAACAGAAGCCAGACGCCCGAATGAGCTCGCAGGGGGAAAGCAAGATGAAGGTCGTGATTCAGTGCGGCGGCAAGGGCATGCGGTTGCGCCCTTACACCACCGTCCTCCCGAAACCGTTGCTTCCCGTCGGCGAGCGGCCGGTTCTGGAAATGCTGCTGCGCTGGCTGCGCCGCAACGGCGCGACAGATGTCTATATCACCACCGGCTACCTCGGCCATCTCATCCGCACCTTCTGCGGCGACGGACGACGGTGGGACCTGCGCATCTCCTATACCGAGGAGCGAGAGCCGCTCGGCACGATCGGCGCGCTCAGCCTGCTGCGCGACGAGCTGGACGAGACCTTCCTCGTCATCAACGGCGACGTGCTGACCGATCTTCATCTCAACGGTTTCATCGCGACCCATCGCCAGCGCGGCTCGGCACTGACCATCGCCACCGCGCGGCGCTCCGTGCGGATGGATTTCGGCATCATCGAAGCCGAGCAGCAGCGGGTGGTCCGGTTTCGCGAGAAGCCCGGCCTCAGCCACCTCGTGAGCATGGGGATCTACTGCATGGACCCGAAGCTGCTGCAGCACGTGCCCTGCGGCATCCCGTTCGGCTTCGACGATCTGATGTTCCGTCTGCTGGAACTGAACGTCCCGGTCGGCACCTTCCTGCACGACGGTTTGTGGCTGGACATCGGCCGGATCGAGGATTTCCAGAAAGCCCAGGGTCTGGAGTGGGACGAAGAGGCACCCGCCTACGACATGACCCCGCTCGTCCTGGAGACGGTCGATGCAGCCTAACGCGCTCGCGTCGTCCCGGCGGTCGCGCGACGCCGGCAGCGCCGTCACCCTTCTGGTCTCCGAGCCGACGCTGGGCGAGGACGAGAAGGCCGCGCTGGCCGGCATCATCGACAGCAACTGGATCACCATGGGCGAATGCGTGCGCGCCTTCGAGCTCGCCTTCGCGGAGGCGCACGGCATGGCGGACGCCGTCGCGGTGAACTCCTGCACATCCGGGCTGCATCTGGTGATGGCGGGGCTCGGCATCGGCCCGGGTGACGAGGTTCTGGTGCCCTCGCTCAGCTTCGTCGCAACCGCCAATGCCGTGGTCTATGTCGGCGCCAAGCCGGTCTTCGTGGATGTGGAAAGCCTGGACTCGCCGGTCATCTCGCGCACGGACGCCGCTGCCCGCCTGACCGACAAGACCAAGGCGGTGGTGGTCATGCACTACGCGGGGCATGTGGTCGACGCCAAGGCCTGGCGCGACTTCGCGACGTCGCACGGCCTGCTTCTGATCGAGGATTCCGCGCACGCGGTCGGCGCGGCCCGCGGCAGCATCTTCGGCGATGCAGCGGTGTTCAGTTTCTTCAGCAATAAGAACATGACCACCGGCGGAAGGCGGCATGATACTCTGCCACGACCCGGACCTGCTGAAGACGCTCCGCCAGGCGCGGGGGCACGGCATGACCACCACCACCGTGCAACGGCTGGCCGGGCACGCGATGTACGACGTGACCATGCTTGGCTACAACTACCGGATGACCGAGCTCAATGCCGCCATCGGCCTGGTGCAGCTCGGCAAGCTCAGGCAATGGAACGCCAAGCGCCAGCGGCTCAGCGCGGCCTATCGCCGGCTGCTCGCAACCCACTGTCCCGAGGTATCCACCCCGTTCAGCGCGTCCCAGATGTCGACCCACCACATCCAGCCCATCCTTCTGCCGCCGGACGCGGACCGCAATCAGGTGGTGGCGGCGCTGCGCAGCGACGGAATCCAGACCTCGATCCACTATCCGCCGATCCACGCCCTGTCCTGGTACAAGGACCGCGATCCCTTCACGCAGCTGCCGCTGACCGAAGAATTCGCGGCGCGCGAGGTGACGATCCCGCTGCATCCAAAGATGGAGGACTGGCAGGTCGGCTACGTCGCCCAGTCGCTCGCCCGGGCGTTGGGACCGAACCGGGGGAAGGAGGAGGCCCGGTGATGCGCGTGCTTGCCTTTCGTTCGGACCGGATGGCACGCGGCGCCCCGTCCCTGCGCGCCGGCCTGCAACGTCTGTTTGATATCGTGCTGGCCAGTTGCGCCCTGGTCGCGGCCGCGCCGGTGATGGCGCTGGCCGCGCTCGCGATCATGGCCGAGTCCGGCCGCCCCGTGTTCTTCTCGCAGGTACGGCTCGGCGAGGGCGGGAAACCGTTCCGGATTCATAAATTCCGAAAGTTCCGTAACGATCCGGCCTGCGGCAACCGGCCGCTGACCCTGCGCAAGGATGACCGGCTTACCCGCGTGGGGCGGCTGATCGAGCGCACCAAGATCGACGAGCTGCCGCAGCTGTGGGACATCCTGCGCGGCAAGATGTCGCTGGTCGGGCCGCGGCCGGAAACGATGGCGTTCGCCGACTGCTTTGCCGGCCGCCGCAGCCGGGTGCTGGACTTCCGGCCGGGCCTGTTCGGCCCCAGCCAGACCGCGTTCCGCAACGAGGGCGCGCTCTATCCCGGCTGGTGCGACCCCGAGATTTTCTATCGCCGGACCCTGTTCCCGGCCAAGGCGGAGCTCGATCTCGCCTATTATCCGCGCCGGACCCTGCTTGGGGACGCAGGCTGGATCCTCAGCGGCGTGGGCGCGGTCGTCGGCCTGTCCGGCCGCCGGCACGGGCCGCCCGCTCTTGGCCTATCGCGACGGCAGACCGGACCCGCGCCCGGCGATGCGCCGGATGCCCGTCACGCGGACAGCCCGGCCGACCGCGTTGGCATCGCGCAGGCAGCCGAGTGATGTTCGAGAATCACGCCCTCACCTACAGCGGCCAAACCGTCCTGGTGACCGGGGCGGACGGCTTCATCGGCTCGCACCTCGCCCATCTTCTGGTCGAGCAAGGAGCGCATGTGACCGCGCTCAGCCTGTACAACGCCTTCGACAGCCACGGCTGGCTGGACGACCTGCCGCGCGCGGCCCGCGACCGGATGCGCTGCGTCCGCGGCGATGTGCGCGACGCCGCCTTCATGCGACGCCTCGTGCGCAACCAGCAGGTCGTCTTCCATCTGGCGGCGCTGATCGCGATCCCGCATTCCTATGTTGCGGTGCAATCCTACGTCGAAACCAACATCCTCGGCACCGCGAACGTGCTCGAGGCGGCAAAGGACGCCGGCGTGGAGCGGGTGATCCAAACCTCGACGAGCGAGGTGTACGGCACGGCGCAGACAGTGCCGATCGCCGAGAGCCATCCGCTGCAAGGCCAGTCGCCCTACTCGGCGTCCAAGATCGGCGCGGACATGATGGCCGAATCCTTCGTCCGCTCGTTCGACCTTCCGGTCGTCATCCTGCGGCCGTTCAACACCTTCGGCCCACGGCAGAGCGAGCGCGCCGTCATCCCGACCCTGATCCGCCAGATGCTGGACCCGCGCTGCCCGTCCATCACCGTGGGTGACATCTCGACCGTGCGCGATTTCACCTTTGTCGAAGACACCGCCCGCGCCTTCCTCGCCGCCGGACGGACGCCGAACCTCGACTACGGGCGCCCCTACAACGCCGGCAGCGGATCTTCCATCTCGATCGCCGAATTGATCGAAACCCTGCGCGGGATCACGGAGTGCGACAAACCCATCGCCCACGAGCGGGAGCGGCTGCGCCCCGATGCATCCGAGGTCCGTGTCCTGCAAGCGGACAGCGCCCGTTTCCGCCGCGATGCCGGATGGCGCCCCTGCGTTCCCCTGCGGGAGGGTCTGGCCCGCACCGTGGACATGGTGGCGCGATCGCCTGGCCGCCGGCCAGGTGCGCAGGGACGGCGGGTTCATGACGTGACCGGCCGCGCCTGCGCCGCTTCGGGCAGGCCGCTCACCCCGCCCCGGACGGATCGCGCGTATACAGCCAGCGGCTCACCAGGGTTTCCACATCGTCGGTGAAATCGGCGCGCGGCCCTTCCACGAACAGGCTGCCGGTGCGCATCACGTAGACATGGTCAGCGACGCCGAGCGCGCCCGTGATGTTCTGATCGACCAGCAGGATCGCCTTGCCCGCGCGCGCCAGCCCGGTGATCAGGTCGTAGATCTGCGCCGCGACCCGCGGCTCGATGCTGGCGGTCGGCTCGTCGATCAGGAAGATCGAGGGATCGGTCAGCAGCGCGCGCGCGATCTCCAGCTGGCGCTGCTGGCCGCCCGACATCGTGCCCGCCGCCTGGCCCCGGCGCTCGGCCAGGATCGGGAACTGCGTGTACGCCCGCTCGATCGCCGTCCGCACCCGGGCGCGGTCGCGGCGGAACCTCCAGGTGCCGAGTCGCAGGTTCACCTCGACCGACAGGAACGGAAACACGCTCGGCCGCTGCGGCAGGTAGACGATGCCATGCCGGCCCATCTCGTGCGGCCGGACGCCCCGCAGGGTCCGCCCGCCGGCGTCGATCTCGCCCGAGACCGCCGGCAGGAAGCCGAACAGCACCTTGAGCAGGGTGGACTTGCCGGTCCCGTTCGGCCCCAGCACGCAGCGGATCTGCCCCGGGTACATATCGACCGACATGCCGTTCAGGATATGCACGCCGGGCAGATAGCCGGCGACCAGGTCGCGTGCGCTCAGCACCGGCGATGGCGCGGTCATCCCACCCCCGCATAGGCGCGCAGCACGTCGGGATCGTCGCGCACCGCGGCCACCGATCCGTCGGCGATCTTCGCGCCGCGCGACATCACCACCATCCGCTGCACCAGGCGCTGGATCGCTTCCAGATCGTGATCGACGATCACGAAGGTACGCCCGCCGGCGTGCAAGGTCTGCACGAGGCGAATGATCTCGTCGCGCAGATAGGGGTTCACCCCGGCGAAGGGTTCGTCGAGGAACAGGATCGACGGCTCCAGCATCAAGGCCCGGCCCAGCTCGAGCAGTTTCTGCTGCCCGCCGGAAAGATTGCGCGCGGCCAGCCCCTCGAGCTTGGCGAGGCCGAGGAACTCGAGATGCAGCCGCGCCTCGCGCGTGACCGCCGCGCGGGTCGACCCCGCCCGCGCGAGGCCGGGGACCAGCATGTTCTCGAGCACGCTCATGCGCCCGAACAACTGGGTGATCTGGAACGTGCGGCCCACCCCGCGCGCGGCGAAGCGATCGGCCGACAGCCCGTCGGCCCGCGCCCCGCGCACGAAGATATGGCCGCCGACCGGGCGCAGATGGCCGGTCAGCATGTTGATGCTGGTGGTCTTGCCCGACCCGTTCGGCCCGATCAGCCCGACCAGCTCGCCCGCCTGCACCGCGAGATTGAGCCCGCGCACCGCGACGATGCCGCCGAAGCGCATGGTGAGGTCCACCGCCTCGATCAGCGGCACGGTCATTCCGCGGCCCCTTGCGCGGGCGTGGCCCGCCAGCGGGCCGGGGTCAGCCGCACCACCTGTTCCCAGGCCAGCGCCAGCAGCCCGTTGCGGGCGAACCGCATGGTCAGCAGCAGCAGCAGGCCGAACAGCACCAGCCGCCACTGGCCGTAGGCGCGCAGGATCTCCACCAGCGCCTCCACCGACAGCGCGCCGATGACCGCGGCCACCAGGCTTTCCGATCCGCCGATCACCGCCATCGCGACCACGAGGCCCATCTGGTCCACCGAGCCGATATCGGGGGTCAGGATGCCGATGAACGGGCCGTAGAAGGCGCCGGCCAGCCCGGCGAAGCCGCTCGCGACCGCGAACACCAGGATGCGGAAGCGCACCACCTTCACCCCGGCCGCCGCCGCCGCCTGCTCGTTCTCGCGGATGGCGCGGAAGAACAGGCCCCAGCGCGAGTGCACCATCGCCGCCATCACCGCCAGCGAAACGACCAGCAGGCCGAGCGCCACATAGTAGTACGGCGCGTTGGAGCGGGTGGTGAACAGCGGCGCGACATTGAGCCCGCTCGCCCCGCCGGTGACCTCGTTCTCGGTCAGGAAGACAATGCGCAACACTTCGGAGAAGGCCAGGGTGAAGATCGCGAGATAGGGGCCGCGTATGCGCAGGCAGATGAAGCCGACGCCGGCGCCCACTACCATCGCGAGCACCGCCCCCGCCGCCATGCCGAGCGGGATCGGGATCCCCAGCCACTGCACCAGCAGGGCCGAGGCGTAGGCGCCAAGCGAGACGAAGGCCATGTGGCCGAAGGAGAACTGCCCGGCGTAGCCGACCAGCAGGGTCCAGCTCGCCGCGATGATGGCATAGAAGATCGCCAGGATGGCAACGGTCAGCCAGTAGGCGTTGACCAGCCCCGGAAACGCGAGCGCGAGCGCCACCAGCCCGATCAGCGCAACGAGCCGCACGGCGCGCACCCGGCTACTCCATCGCCGCATGCGCCCGGCCGAACAGGCCGGTGGGGCGGATCAGCAGCACGACCATCAGCACCAGCAGGCTGAACGCCTGGGCGTAACTCAGCCCGCGGCTCGGGTCGGGGAACAGGGCGACGAACAGGCTTTCGGACACGCCGATCATCAACCCGGCGATGATGCTGCCGCCGACCGAGCCCAGGCCGCCCAGGATCACGATCACGAAGGCCTGGGTATCCGGCTGCAGCCCCATCGACGGGGTCAGCGCGTAGATCGGCCCGACCAGCGCACCGGCCGCGCCGGCGAAGGCGCCACCGAGGCCGAAGGCCATGGTGTAGACCAGCCGGTCGTTGATGCCGACGATCGCCGCCGATTCACGCGACTGGCTGACCGCGTTGAGCGCCTGGCCCCAGGCAGAGCGGCTGAGGAAGACCATCAGCAGGACGAGCAGCGCCATCCCGGCGCCGGCGGCGAACACCCGGTCCCAGGTCATCACGAAGTCGCCGATCACCAGCACGCCGGGAAAGAACGACGGCGGGCGCAACGGGAACGGGCCGAACAGGATGATGGCGATGTTGCGCAGGAAGATGGAGATGCCGAAGGTGACCAGGATCCCGTAATCCCCTTTCCGCTCGGTCGTCGGGCTGTACAGCGGGGTCAGCAGGGTGCGTTCGAGCGCGACCGACAAGGCGAACGCGAGCAGCATCGCCACCGCGATCGCCGGGATCGCCGGGATGCCGAGCAGGGTGATGACGAAATAGCCGAAATACCCGCCCATCATGTAGATCTCGCCATGGGCGAAATTGACGATCTTCAGGATGGAAAAGATGATCGTAAGGCCGGCGGCGATCACCGCGTAGATCACGCCGATGACAAGCCCGTTCAGGGCCTGGATCAGCAGATAATTCGACATCAGCGCCCGCCCCGCGGATCAGATGCGGCGCCCGCCGCGGCCCGATCGGCCGCGGCGGAGGAACAACGCACGCGCGGCACGTCCGCTCAGGCCGGCTTCTTGTAGGTGTACGGCACGGTGGCGAATTTCCGCGGCCACAGCACCGGCGCGTCGTCGGCCGACTGCTTGAATGTGTCGTACTGGATGATGGTCAGCGGCGCGTCCATGAACTGGTGGTAGTGCCAGGCCGGATCGCGATCGGTGGAGAAGGAATACTTCCCGCGGGTGCCGACCCAGCTGGTGGTTTCCAGCGCGTGGATGATGCCCTTCGCCGCGGTGCCGCCCGACGTCTTGATCGCCTCGGCGAGCAGCCAGGCGGCGTCGTAACTTTCCATCGCCGAGCCGGGCGGGGACGACTTGAAGCGATCCTTGAACGTCTTCACGAAGGCCTTGGTCTTGTCGTTCCAGCCCGACTTGGGCAGGCCCACGTTCTCGGTGCACAGATGCACCCCGGACTGGCCGGCATTCTGCCAGAAGGTCGGGTCCACCGCGGCGCCGCCCGAATTGTAGATCGCGGTCTTTGCGGTCGGCGCGAAGCCGAGGTCGTGGGACTGGCGGATCATGTCGTAGGCGCCGGCCTCGGCGAATTCCGAGAAGAACATGTCGTAGGCCGGGGAGTGGCTTTTGAAACGCAGAAGCTGGGCGGTGAAATCGGTCAGGGTCGGCTCGGCCTCGGCCGTGTCGTAGCGCACCTTCGCCTTGTCCAGCACCGCGGCGACGGCCTTGCGCGAGTCGAGGCCGATGTCGTCCTTCTCGGTCAGCATCGCGATGTTCTTGAAGCCGGCGGCGACCAGCCAGTCGCCGATGATGGTGTCGATCAGGCTGACGGCGGTGGAGTTGCGGAACACCTCGGGATAGCCCTTGGCGGTGATCTTGTCGGACCACACGTCGCAGGCCATGAAGGGCACGCCGTATTTGTGGAACACCTCGATCTCGGCGAGCGCGACCGGGCTGTGGAACTCGCCGAACACGGCGACGACCTTGTCTTCCTGCACCAGGCGCTCGGCGGCGGTGCGGCCCTCGGCCGGCATGCCGCGGGTGTCGGCGTAGACGACCTTGATCGGCCGGCCGAGCACGCCGCCCTGGGCGTTGATCTCCTCCACCGCCAGGGCGGCGGCGTCCTTCATCAGGATGCCCTCGGCGTAGCCCCCGGGCGGCGACAGCGGGCCCACCCAGCCGAGCACGATCGGCTCCCCGGCGGCGCGGGCGCGCCGGCCGAGCAGCGGCAGCGAAACGGCGGCCCCGGAGGCCGCCAGCATTGCGCGCCGGCTCAGCCCCGGTGCCAGCCCCGTCACAAGCCGCCGGCGGCGGCTCTCGTCGTCCTGCATCGCCCTTGCCTCCTGGTCGCGTTGGCACCGCCTCAGCGGTCCGGCGGACAGGATACCGGCGTTACGTGACTGGAAACAACCCGCAAAGATGCGCCTCGGCGGCCGGGGCACACGGCGCGCTCATACCCGCTGGCCGCCGTCGATGTGCACTTCCGAGCCGTTGATGTATTGCGCCTGGTCTGAACACAGGAAGAAAAGCAGGTCCGCCACTTCCTTCGGCTGGCCGAGCCGGCGCAGCGGGATCGACCGCTCGACGATCTCTTCCGTTCCCGCCGACAGGATCGCGGTCTCGATCTCGCCGGGGGAGACCGCGTTCACCCGCACCCCCGCCCGGCCGAAATCCGCCGCCAGTTCCCGGGTCAGCGCCGCCAGCGCCGCTTTCGACGTGGCATAGGCGGCGGAGGCGAACGGATGCACCCGCGAGCCCACGATCGAGGTCATGTTCACCACGCTGCCGCGGCTCGCGATCAGTTCCTCGCGAAACCCTTGCACCAATGCCAGGGGCGCGAAGAAGTTCACGTTGAACACGCTGAGCCAGTCCCGGTAGCCCATCTCCAGCGCGCGGATCTTGCCGCCGCCCGGATGCTTGGGCGAAACCGCGGCGTTGTTGACCAGCGCATCGAGCCGCCCGCCGGCAATCTCACGCACCCGCCCCAGCGCCTCGGGAATGGCCTCGATATCGGCGAGATCGAGCTGGATGTGGTTGGCCGCGCCGCCCTTCCACGGGCAGCGCGGATCGAACGCCTGCCGCGAAATCGTCAGCACCCGCCAGCCGCCGTCGCTGAAGCGCTTCACGGTGGCGTGGCCGATGCCGCGGCTGGCACCGGTCAGCAGCAGAATGGGTTCGCGGGCGGACATGAGCGGTCTCCTGGAACGGTCGGGCAACGGCGGGGGGGCCGACGCTCGGTAAGCAAGGCCAGGGGGGCGCTGCCCCCCTGGACCCCCTGCCAAGGGCTGAGCCCTTGGAACCCATTCGTTGGTTCCGTGCCGGTGGGGGGTGGCGTGCCGGCCGGGCCGGGGCCGGTGGGCGGGTGACAGGGCGCGCGCCCGCGCGCCCTGTCACCCGCCCACCGGCCCCGGCCCGGCCGGCACGCCACCCCCCACCGGCACGGAACCCCCCGAGGGGTCCAGGGGACTTGTCCCCTGGCGGGGGTCCAGGGGGCAGCGCCCCCTGGCCTTGCTTGCGGACCGCCGAACCTCTCGGCGACCCCCATCAGCCCGCCGGTTCGGCGGCCCGCCGGGTCAGCACGTCGCGCCCGCGGCGCAGGGCGTCGGCCATTTGCGGCGCCGGGAGGGCGCCGGAGAACAGGCCGTAGCCGTCGAGGAAGAACGAGGGCACGCCGCTCACCCCTGCCTCGCGCGCCGCCTGGTCCGCTGCGCGCATCTCCGCGGCCACTGCGCCGCCGGCCAGGAATGCCTGGACCGCGGCGCGGTCCAGCCCCGCGGCAGCGGCGCAGTCAGCCAGCACCGCGAGGTCGCCGATGTCGCGCCCGTCAATGAAATAGGCCGCGAACACCGCCTCCATCACCGCGTCCTGCACCCCTTCCTGCCCCGCCAGCCAGATCAGCCGGTGGGCGTCGATCGTGTTCGGCGTGCGGACGATCCGTTCCAGGTGGAAATCGAGGCCGACCGCGCGGGCCGCCTCGCTCACCCGCGCATCGAGCTCGGCGGCGCGTTCGGCGCTGCCGAACTTGGCGGCGCGATAGGCGGCGCGTTCCACGCCGCCCGGCGACATGTCGGGGTTGAGCTGGAACGGGTTCCACTGCACCGCGAATGTCAGACCCTCGTCCGCCAGACCCGACAGCGCACGTTCCAGCTGCCGCTTGCCGATGTAGCACCACGGGCAGATGGCATCCGAGACAATATCAATCCTTGTGCCGGGGCCGGTCGCCGCGGACGGTGTGGCCACGCCCGCGGCCTGGGTTTCGCATCCATCCGCGCCGCATACCGCGCCGGCTTCGATCTGTTGGTCCATGAGCAAGGTCCTCCTGGCCGCAACATGGCCCGGCTGGCGCGGCCGTGCCAGTCCCCGGCGCTCAGCCGGCCGCCGGCGGCAGCGGCGATGCGGCGTAGGCGGCCGCCACCAGCGCCACGGCGGCGGCGAGCTCGTCGAGCCCGGCGACCGGCGGCGCCCCGCGCGCCGCCCGCGCCAGCACGTCGGCGACGAAGCCCGGGTAGAGCGGGGCGTTGATCGTCGGCAGCGGCACGATTCGCCGGGCGCGGGTGTCGTCGCTGATCTCCAGCGCGTCCGGACCGCGGACCGAGAAGAAGTGGTGCTCGGTGCGCAGGCTGTAGTGCAGGTCGAACACCGAATGCGGCGCCGGGTAGAGATACCCGGTCTCCACCAGGCAGCGCGCCCCGCCGCCTTCCAGCAGCACGGTCGCGTAATCCTCGATATCCAGCCCGGCGGTCGCGTTGGAGCATGCGGCCGCGGTGACCCGCAGGGTCGCGCCGGGCAGCAGCGCGCGGGCGAGGTCGAGAAAATGAATGCCGAGGTTCAGCAAGGCCCCGCCGCCCGCGGTGGCGCGCGCGAGCATCCACTCGCACCCCTCGGCGCGGTAGCGGTCGACCAGCCCGCCGATGAATTTGAAGCTCGCCATCTGGAGCGCTTCGCCCGGCGCGTGGGTGCGGATCGCGTCGCGCAGCGCGCTGTCGCGGAACACGAACGGGACGGCGGCGAAGCAGCCGGCGGCGGCGGCGCGTGCGGCGAGGTCGGCCACTTCGGCCGCGTCGATCCCGCCCGGTTTCTCGATCGCGAACGGGATCCGCGCCGCGATCAGCCGCCGCGCGCTGGCCGCCATGTCGCAGTGCCGGCCGAGCACGAAAGCGAAGTCGGGCCTGGTCTCGGCGCACAACGCCGCTTCGTCGGTGAAGGCCGCGCAGCCCGCGCGTGCCGCGACAAGCGCCGCGCGGGCGGGATCGGGATCGCTCACGCCGACGACGGCGACGCCGGGCAGGGCGAGGCAGGGATCGAGATAGAACGGCGTGTGCCAATGCCCCACGCCGGTCAGCACCACCCGCATCGCCGCCCTCCCCGCCTTACCGTCCGCGGGCCCGCCCGCTTCTGCGCCGGCCCGTACCCGCCTATCCTGCCCCGGTTGGCAACCGGAGGGAACAACCATGGCCGAAGCGAAACCGCGCGGACTTCTGCTCGTGATGATCGAGGTCGATCCGGCGCACGAAGCGGACTTCAACCGCTGGTACAACGAGGAACACGTGCCCGAGCGGCTGTCCGTGCCCGGCTTCCTGAACGCGCGGCGCTTCGTCGCGCTGGAGGGGGAGCCGAAATACCTGGCGCTCTATGACCTCGAAAGCCCGGACGTGCTGCAGAGCGAGGCGTACACGAAGCTGCTGGCGGGCACGCCGTGGACGAACGAGACGAAGAAGCACTGGATCCGTTCGGTCCGCAACGTCTACATGGAGATCCCGACCGCGCCCTGAGCTTCCGCCGCGAGTTCGTCTTGCCGGCGCGGCGGCACGCCGCCGCGCCGGCGCCGCAGGTCAGCCCTCCTGCAACCGCTGCGCGACGAAGTCCAGCCGGTCCTGGCCCCAGAAGATCTCGTCGCCGATGACATAGCTCGGGGCACCGAACACGCCGCGCTCCAGCGCGTTCCGGGTGTCGGCGGCGCGCCGCTCCGCCCATTGCGGATCGGCACCGAGCTTCATCACCGCGTCCGGATCGAGGCCGACCTCGGCGATCAGCGCCGCAAGGGTCGCCGCGTCGCCGGTATCCTTCTCCTCCTGCCACAGCGCCTTGAGGACGCGATGCGCCAGGGCGATCGCCTCCGCGTCGCCGATCGTCTCGCGCACCGCGATGACGCAGGATGCCGCCGGCAGCTCCGCGGCGGGGAAGAATTTCGGCCGGATCTGGATGGGAATGCCGAGATGGCGGCGCCAGCGCGCCAGTTCCATCAGCCGGTACGCCTGGCGCTGCGGCGCGCGCTTGGGCAGGGGCAGGCCGCCGGAGGCGGGGAAGATCGTGCCGAAATCGACCGGATAGATCCGCAGGCTGGCCCCGTGCCGGGCCGCCAGCGCCACGATCCGGTCGGCGCCGAGATGCGTCCAGGGCGAATTCAGCGATGCGTAGTAGTCGATGTGCAGAGCCATGATGGTCCTTCTGGCGATCTTGGTCCGGTGGCGGGTTGCCGGGACGCATCGCCGCGATGCGTTCCGGGGCGGCCGATCCTGCCCGGTCCGCGTGATCCTGGTCGGGTCGGGAGGGAGGCGCAAGCCACCTTCCCGGGCGCCACCAGGGCCGTCGTGCGAACGGCCGGGCGAGGGCGCGAACAAGGGTGGGACGGCACGACCCTTCTCCCCCTCCCCTTGCGGGAGGGGGTTGGGGGGAGGGGTGCGAGCGGCACGAAAGTTCGTGCCGCTCGCACCCCTCCCCCCAACCCCCTCCCGCAAGGGGAGGGGGAGAAGGGCGATGCGGGTGCGGCGCTCGGCCGGGCCCGCCGCCTGCCGGTGGCACATCGGGTTGGCCTCCCCTTGCAGGAGGGAAAGAAGAGTGGCGCCCACCCCTTGAACCGGCGGGCGAATTGGGGATGATGGCGGACCACCGTGCCGAGGCGGTTTCCTCGGCCCTTACCGCAACGGGTCGGGGAATGAGCGAGCACGCGCACGGCGCCAGCGTCATCAAGAATTCCGGGCTGAAGCAGCCCTACCATCTGGTCGATCCCAGCCCCTGGCCGATCCTCGGCGCGTTGTCCGCGCTGATGGTCGTGCTGGGCATCGTCTTCGCGGCGCACTACGGCAGCTACACCGCGCTGGTGATCGGCACGGTGCTGACCCTGACCACCATGTTCTTCTGGTGGCGCTCGGTGCTGAAGGAAAGCCGCACGCCGGGGATGCACAGCGCGGTGGTGCGGCTCGGCCTGCGCTACGGGATGATGTTCTTCATCGCGTCGGAGGTGATGTTCTTCGTCGCCTTCTTCTGGGCCTTCTTCAACTTCGCCCTGTTCCCGGAGAACGTCGCCGGCCTCGCCCACCCGATCTGGCCGCCGCCGGGCATCCACTCGATCGACCCGTTCCACCTGCCGATCCTGAACACGATGATCCTGCTGCTTTCGGGCACCACGGTCACCTGGGCGCACCACTCCTTGCTGCACAACGACCGCAGGGGGCTGGTTACCGGTCTCGCGCTCACCGTGCTGCTCGGGATGGCGTTCACCGGCTTCCAGGCGTGGGAGTTCACCCATGCGCCGTTCGCCCTCGTGGGCGGCGGGGTCTATCCGTCGGTGTTCTTCCTGGCCACCGGGTTCCACGGCTTCCACGTGATCGTCGGCACCTGCTTCCTGGCGGTGTGCTGGTTCCGCGCCCGGCGCGGGGAGTTCACGGTGGAACGGCATTTCGGCTTCGAAGCGGCCGCCTGGTACTGGCACTTCGTCGATGTCGTGTGGCTGTTCCTGTTCACCTGCGTCTATGTGTGGGGGGCGAGCGCGGTCGTTGCCGGCTGAACCCGCCTGGTCCGGTCCGCCGCCGTCGCTGCTGACGGTGGCGCTCCGCGGCCGGTGCCCCCGCTGCGGGCAGGGGCGGTTGTTCCAGGGCCTGCTGGCGATCCGCGAGCGGTGCACGGTGTGCGGCCTCGACCTGCGCGGCAACGACGCCGGGGACGGCGCGCCGGTGGCGGTGATGTTCGTGCTCGGCCCGATCCTGGTGATCCTGGCGTTCTGGATGGAATTCCGCTTCAACCCGCCGCTGTGGGTGTTCGCGCTGGTGCTGGGGGTGGTCACGCTGCCGCTCACGATCCTGCTGATGCGGCCGACCAAGGCGGCGCTGGTCGGGCTGCAGTACCGCTATCGCCGTTCGGAAATGGGGCGTTGACGCGGCCCGCTTCGCTGCGTCGCTGCGCCTGACCCACCCGCCCGCAATGCCCGCCTCCCGCTCCGCACCGAACCTGCCCGCCGGCGGCCCCGAGTCGCGCCCGGTTTGGCGCCGCCTGCTGGGACCGGGGCTGATGACCGTGGTCATGGTGGCGATCCTGCTGTCGCTCGGGGTCTGGCAGGTGCACCGGCTGGCCTGGAAGGAGCGCATCCTGGCCCGGATCGCCGCGGCCGAGGCGGCGCCGGCGATCCCGCTGCCGCCGCATCCCGGCCCGTTCGTGAAGGTTTCGGTGACCGGGCGGTTTCGCCCCGACCTCGCCGTGCATTTCGGCGACGTGGTGCGCGACACCCCGGGCGGCCCGGCGATGGGGACCGAACTCGTGGTGCCGCTGGAACGCCCCGACGGCCCGCCGGTGCTGGTCGACCGCGGCTGGATCCCGCTGTCCTTCACCGCCCCGATCGCCTGGCCCGAAGGGAGCGTGACGGTCGACGGCTATGTCGCGAGCGCCCAGCACCCCGGGCTGTTCACCCCGCGGCCGGAGCCGCGGAAGCGGCAGGTCTATGCGCTCGATCCGGCGCAGATCGGGGCGATGGTGGGGCTGCGCCAGGTGGCGCCGTTCACCCTGATGGCGCTCGGGCGTGGGGCGCCGGGGGTCTATCCGATCCCGGCCGACCGCCTGCCGCGCCCACCGAACAACCATCTCGTCTATCTGGTGATCTGGTTCACCCTGGCCGGGGCGCTGGTGGTGATCTTCGGTGTGTGGGCGCGCGACATCGTCCGCGGCACCACGAGCGCGCCCGCCGGTCCCGCCGCGCCGCGCGGCCCCTCCGGGCGCTGAGGGTCGGTCGCCGACTCGCGGCGACCGCACGGCCTGCCCCCCTCCCCCGCGCCGGCACCCGCCTGCCGGCCCCCCTGGGAAACCGATCGTCCCGGCAGATCGATCGCATCTGAAATCGCTCTTGGACCCGCCTCCGTGCCCGACCCCAGATACGCGGCCTCGGCAACGGAAGATATGTCCATGACCCGCCCCTCCCTGACTTTGCTCCGCTCCCTCGTCCCCGGCGTGCTGCTGTGCGTCGGCGTGACCGCCGCTTCGGTCGGGCTCGAAGGTATCGAAGCCCGCGTCTTCGGCCGCGCCTGGCTGGAGGCGCTGGTGCTGGCGATCCTGCTCGGCGCGGCGATTCGCACCGCCTGGACGCCGCATATCCGCTGGTTTCCCGGCATCCAGTTCAGCGCCAAGACGGTGCTGGAAGTGGCGGTGATGCTGCTCGGTGTCTCGGTCAGCGTGCAGGCGCTGGCGCAGGTCGGGCCGGCGCTGCTCGGCGGCGTGGTCGGCGTGGTGGCGGTGGCGATCGGCGCCAGCTACGGCATCGGCCGGCTGCTCGGGCTGCCGCGGCGGATGGCGGTGCTGGTGGCCTGCGGCAACTCGATCTGCGGCAACTCGGCGATCGCCGCGGTCGCGCCGGTGATCGGGGCGGACAGCGACGACATCGTCTCCGCCATCGCCTTCACCGCGGTGCTGGGCGTGGTGGTCGTGGTGGGGCTGCCGCTGCTCATCCTGCCGCTCGGGTTGAGCGGGTCGCAATACGGCGTGCTGGCGGGGCTGACGGTCTATGCGGTGCCGCAGGTGCTGGCGGCGACCATGCCGGTGGGCGCGCTGGCGGTGCAGATCGGCACCCTGGTGAAGCTGGTGCGGGTGCTGACCCTGGGGCCGGTGGTGCTGGCGCTGTCGCTCGCGACCAGCAGGCTGCGCGAGGCGCCGGACGAGCTTCCCCCGCATCTGACCGCCGGCGACCGCCCGGCCGCGGGCCGGCTGCCGCTGCACCGGCTGGTGCCGTGGTTCATCCTGGGCTTCCTCGGGCTGGCGGGGCTGCGGTCCCTGGGCCTGGTGCCGCAGGCGAGCCTGGCGCCGATCGCGGGGCTGACCAACTGGCTGACGATCCTGTCGATGGCGGCGCTCGGCCTTGGGGTGGACGTGCGGATGGTGGCGCGCGCCGGGGCTCGGGTGACGCTGGCGGTGACCGGGTCGCTGGTGGTTCTGGGGGCGATCGCGCTGGGGCTGATCCGGGTGCTGGGGCTGGCGTGAGGGGGCGGCCGGGCGTGGCCCCCGCCGCGTCCCGATGGGCGGGTCGCGCTTGACCCCCCGGGGCGCGCCCGGCGATATGCCGTGACCCTGGCCAGCCCGGCTGAGGTCAGCCCGGCCCAGGTCAGCCCGGAACGAGGACGCCTTATGTCGAAACCCGACTGGAATACGCGCTACGCGCAATCGGATCACCTGTTCGGGACAGCGCCCAACGATTTCCTCCGCCGCGAAGCCCATCGCCTCGCGGCGGAGAGCCGCGTTCTCTGCATCGCCGACGGCGAGGGCCGCAACGGCATCTGGCTTGCCGAGCAGGGGCACCGCGTCACCTCGTTCGATTCCTCGACCGTCGCGGTGGAGAAGGCGGGCGCGTGGGCCGAGGCCCGCGGGGTGACGCTCGATGCTCGGCTCTCGGGCGTCGATGACTGGGACTGGGCGGCGGATGCGTTCGATGCGGTCGTCGCGATCTTCGTGCAATTCGCCGATCCGGCGATGCGCAGGCGGCTGTTCGCCGGGATGTGGCGCAGCTTGAAGCCGGGCGGGCTGCTGCTGGTCGAGGGGTATACGCCGAAGCAGCTCGACCACCGCACCGGCGGGCCGGGCGATGTCGCGCATCTCTATACCGAAGCGATGATGCGTGATCTGCTGCCGGAGGCGGAGGTTCTGCTGCTTCGCAGCTACGAGGCGGTGATCGAGGAAGGCCCGGCGCATTCCGGGCTGTCGGGACTGCTGGACCTGGTCGCACGGCGCCCGTCCGCCTGACGCGCGCGCGGGCGGATGCGACCCGCCGGACCTGACGGATCGAACATTCACAGTCATATCGGAGCCGACAGCGATGCAACGTGAGATCCAGTCCGTATTGGCCGCGCAACTGGCGATCGACGACAGCGACATGCGGCTGTTTCGCGCGCTGCCGACGGCGGCGCGGGAGGCGGTCGGGCCCGTTCGTGTTCGTCGACCACTACCGTTCCAGCACCGCGCGCGGCATCGGCGACCGGCCGCACCCGCATGCGGGGATCGAGGTCATCAGCTACCTGCTGGAAGGCGGCATGGAGCATCGCGACAGCATGGGGTTCCGCGACCGCCTCGGCCCGGGCGACGCGCAGTGGATCCGGGCCGGACGCGGCATTCTGCATGCCGAACAGCCGTCCGGCGGGCGGCACGGGTTGCAGCTTTGGACCAGCCTGCCGCCGGCGGAGAAATTCGCCGAGCCGACCTATCGGTCCTGGCGGGCGGCGGATATTCCGCGGCTCGATCGGGCGGGGGCGCGGGTGGATGTGATCGCCGGGCGGGTCGGGGAGGCCGAGGGGCCGATGGTTCTCGCCACGCCGACGGTGTTCGCGCATGTGCGGCTGGAGCCGGGGGCTTCGGTGACGCTGCCGGTCGATGCGGAGGCGGAGCTGGGGGTTTATGTGATCGAGGGCGGGCTTGCGGGCGGGTCTGGCGGGGTGCTTCCGGCGGGGACGCTGGCGCTGCTCACGCCGGGCGAGGCGGTGGGGCTGACGGCGTCCGAGCGGGGCGCCGATCTTGCGATCATCGGCGGGGCGCCGGCGGCGCGGCCGATCCTGTTCGCCGGTCCGTTCGTGATGGATTCGGAGGCGAATCTGGTGCGGGCGAAGCAGGATTTTCTGGCGGGGAGGATGGGGCGGCTTGAGGGCGTGCCGTTCTGACCGTCTGACCCTGGGTCCGGGGGGAGTGGGGCTGTCCCTCGCGCCCGGCGAGGTGCGCGAGGCGCCGGACAAGCTTCCCCCGCAGCTGGCCGCGGGCCACCACAAGGTGGCGGGGCGACTGCCGCTGCGACCGGCTGGCGCCGTGGTTCCTCCTGGGATTCCTCGCCTGCTCGGGTGACCTTCAGGCTCATGACCTGAAGGTCACGGGTTCAAATCCTGTCCCCGCAACCAAGTCTTTCCACGATATCAATCAGATACAAGCCGCCTCGGGATACCCCCCGCAGGCGGGTTTTTCGTGTCCGCGCTGTGTCCGCACTCATGCCTGAGCTAGACTTCGCCCTCATGCCGAGAGGCTGACCACGGCGACCGCGACCGCACCTGTAACTTCAATGCTTTCGTAAACCCTCTCTGAGTAGCCTTGCCGTGGCTACTTGCTCGCGCAGCGGCGCCTCCGCCGCGGAGCCGAAGCGGACCAGTAGGTAGTCGTAGACGACGATCGCCTCCTCGCGACGGTCGAGCGCGTCGAGCGCCGCGCCCTTATTGACGAGCGCCTTGGCGACCGCCTCGCGCAGCGGCAGCTCGGTTGCCGATCCGAAGCGGGCAAGGAGGTCGTCGTAGACGGCGATCGCATCGGTCCTGCGGTCGAGCGCTCCGAGCGTGATACCCTTGTTGACGAGTGCCTTGGCGACCGCCTCGCGCAGCGGCAGCTCGGTTGCCGATCCGAAGCGGGCGAGGAGGTCGTCGTAGACGGCGATCGCGTCGGTGCTGCGGTCGAGCGCCTCGAGCGTAAATCCCTTGTTGACGAGTGCCTTGGCGACCTGCTCGCGCAGCGGCAGCTCGGTTGCCGATCCGAAGCGGGCAAGGAGGTCGTCGTAGACGGCGATCGCGTCGGTCCTGCGGTCGAGCGCCCCGAGCGTGATACCCTTGTTGACGAGTGCCTTGGCGACCGGCTCGCGCAGCGGCAGCTCGGTTGCCGATCCGAAGCGGGCGAGGAGATCGTCGTAGACGGCGATCGCGTCGGCGCTGCGGTCGAGCGCCCCGAGAGTGAATCCCTTGTTGACGAGTGCCTTGGCGACCTGTTCGCGGTGATCTTGTATCAAAGGGAGGCCTGAAAATCGATTTTAACAATCGCGGTGAAACGCTGTCATCGCGTCGTCTAGACCCGCCAGAACGGAGTTGAGCCTCTCCCAGCGACATTTCTCGTTGGCTCGCGCCCATTCAATGTCGGAGCGAGCTGAACTCGGTCGCTCTTAGGTGGCGCAGAAGATGGCAGCCACAGGGGTCTCGGAATTTCTCGACCACTTAAAGGATTTTATTGGCCTCGGTGACCAAGTAGTCGAACTGAGGTGCGACCGGGGGGGGGTAGGCTACCAGAACGTGCCGAAATTGTGCCGCCGGTCACGAGGCGAACCTTGTTCTCCACCGCTCGACTGTCGAAAGAACGCTTGCCGGGCTTCCATGATCCCTTAGCCATCGTGCCAAGTGTCCTTCAAGGGCTTCGACGAACTGATCAATGTCACCATACTGTTTGAAAAGGTATCTTTTATCCTCTTTAATCCGCCTCTTGAAAGCGAGGACCGGCTCTAGTTGCTTACCGGGATCCCTCAGCTTACTGGGGTCGACGTTCTTGAAAAATAGCGCTATATTACGCACCTTGTTGTCTTTATAGAGCTGCTCCGCAATGGACCATTCTTCCTCTGTTCCCGACGTATAGCCCTTCCCAGTGGATGACCCCCAACGATCATGCAGCACAAACACCGCATAGTCGCACTGCTTGAGGTCCTCGTTTATCAATTCTTGCGGTCGCCCCACTCCCGCGACTGTATCCTCCCAACCTACCGGATGGAATAGGGCGCCTTGGGGTTCGGCGTACAACGCCGAAAATCTTTCAAGCTTGCTACGGAAACGCGCCCGCTCGTCATCTAGACCTCCGGGAGAGCCGATGAAGACACGATATTGCATAAGCGATTTTGGCATTGCGAGCTGCCCACCATCGACCGACATTTCCCCGACGGAACACCCGTCGACTATCCACACGGCAACCTAACTGGAAACCGCCGAAGCCGCAAAGCGGGCGCCGCCAAAGCCCGATTTCCCGCGCTCCGAAACGCAACCAATAATCAATAGCCGATCGATCTCGTTCTAGGCAGCTAGGGGAGTGGGACCGGGGACGTCCATCGACGTCGGATCGCACGGAATACCGCCCCAAGAGCACGCCCAGATGAAGCACTCACTGCCCGCCTCGCTACGGAGGATGAACTGGGGCTTGCCGCCGGGGAACCGTGCAAAGACAGCATTTGCGACCCGTCCAAGGTCCGGGTCCTCGAACTCCTCCACCCACTCCTCGACGACGATGTTGTGTGATCTGCGATAGCGGTGGGCGGGCTCGGCCCGCTCGCCGATGTCCTTGGTGATGTGCTTCGAGAGATACCCCGCCAACTTCGCGGAGCACTCCCCGCTGCGGCCCCGCCCAGCCCAAGAGCGGACGTCGATATTCCCTTCGCCGACCACCCGCCGCCAGAGTTCGCGCAGGAGGCACACCCGCTGCCACCCGGCAACCGCGAGATGCCAATGGCCAGCGCCCCGCTTCTGCCGCTCGAAAACGGCGACGTATTTGTAGTCGTCAGGCAGAGCGTCCCGAACAAGGCGAAGAAAGCGGGTCAAATCCGCATGGCACTGGCGGGCGTCCGGGCGGTTCTCTCGATACGTCAAGGTCAGCATGTGGTCCAACGCGCCCGCCTGGATCGAACGCCGCATGATCTTCCGCGATGACGAATGCCGCCTGCGAACCGATCACGCACCGGCCAGCTTCGGCACCATCAAACACATGGCCCAAAATCTCATCCGACGGGCGCCAGGAAAGACGTCCCCCGCGGCTCAAGCGAAAGGCCCCCGCGTGAGACGACACGTTCCTCGCCAGCCTCATCGCCCAACAGGGGCTTCACCCGATTCCCCTGCACCGCCCGCACAAATCTGTTGCCTCGCCCCGGGCAAATGTTCTATATTTGTTCCTGATCCCATGTCCCCCACCCTCCTCTCCCCCACCGTGCTCGACCGCCTTGCCAGCCTCATCGCCTGGCTGGCCGACCGCATCGCCGGTTTTGGCGAACGGGCGGGGCGCGATCAGGCGGGCGCATCGGGCGGGCCTGGAGCCCGCGCAGGCCGGCGCCCTGCTCGCGCGGCTGCGCGATCTCGTCGCCCGGTTCCGCGCCGTCGCCGGCACGCCGGTTCCGCCGCCGAAGCGGGCCCCGAAGCCGGTCAAGCCGCGATTCGTTCCCACCGACAGCTATTACGACCCGTTGGCGGACCCGCCGCCGGAACGCACGGGGCTGCCGCGGTCCTGGCGCTGGCTGCTGCGGCTGGTGCCGCAGGCCGCCGCCGGGCGCGCGCAGCTGGAAGAACTGCTGCGCGATCCGGCGATGGCGGAGATGCTGGCGGCCGATCCCAGGCTGGGGCCGATCCTGCGCCCGCTCGGCTGGATGCTCGGGGTGGATCGCGCGCTGCTGCCCGCCTCGCGGCGGCGGCGGCGGCCGGTGATCCTGGTGCCCGGCGGGCCCCTGACGGCCGCGGCGGCGGCGGCCGACTACGCCGTGGCGCGGGCGCGGGGGGTTTCGCACGGGGATCTTGTCGCGCTCGGGTGCATGCCCCCTTCGGGGGGACGGGACCGTCGGCCGGTCTGGCTCGGGTGCCCGGGGCTGGGGTCGGCGAAAACTCCGGCCTGAGCGGGCGCGGCCGACGCGTGTCCTGATTGTTGCTATATCAAAACGACAATGATACCGCCGCCCCCGGGCGCCCGCGCTCCGCACCGGACTCACCCAAGCCCCACACGCCCCTTCCCCACCCGTCCCCCAGCGGCCACCAACGCCAGCAACCCCTCCGCCGCCCGCCCCGGCATCCGGTCCCGATGCCGCAGCACCCGATACGCCCGCTCCGGAAATTCGCAACCCCACCAGCCGCAGCAACCCCGCCTCCAGCCCCGGCGCCGCCACCGAGGCGGAAATCACCGTCGCCCCCAGCCCCGCCTCCACCGCCGCCCGCACCGCCTCGTTCGTCGGCAGTTCCAGCGCCACAAGCAGCCGGCTCAGCGACAGGCCGAAGGTCCCCACCCACGCGGCCTCGAACGCCGAGCGGGTGCCGGAGCCCGGTTCGCGCAGCACCCACTCGGTCCGCAGCAGATCGGCCGGCGCAACCGCCTCGGCGCGCGCCCAGGGATGCTCCGGCCCCACCACCAGCACCAGCCGGTCGCGGGCGATCACCTGGCCGACCAGGGCCGGATGCGCCACCGCGCCCTCGACGAAGCCAAGCTCCGCCGCCCCGTCCGCCACCGCCGCGGCCACCTGCGCGGTGTTGCCGGCGGTCATGCGGATCTCCACCTCCGGCCAGGCGCGGTGGAACGCCACCAGGTGGCGCGGCAGCCAGTAGCCGGCGATGGTCTGGCTGGCATGGACGTTCAACGTGCCGCGGCGCAGCCCGCCCAGCTCGGCCAGCGCCAGTTCCGCCGCCTCGGCCCGCGCCAGCACCGCCTTGGCTTCCGACAGGAACAGCCGCCCCGCCTCGGTCAGCTCGATGCCGCGGCCGACCCGGTGGAACAGACGCGTGGCGTGCTGCTCCTCCAGCGCCGCGATCGCCGCGCTGGCGGCGGATTGCGCGAGATTGAGCGCCTGCGCCGCCTGGGTCACGTGCTGGCGCTCGGCGACGGCCACGAAAACGCGCAGCTGATCGAGGGTCATGCGCGGCGGCCGGTGGGCGGGTGCGTCAGGCACCGGGATGCGCCCGCGCCTAGTCCATCGCGCCCATCACCGGCGCCCAGCGGTCCAGGATCGGCAGGATCGCGTCGGTCCGCGCCGCCGGCAGCGACACCACCACCCGCGCCACCCCGGCGTCGCGCCAGCGCCGCAGCCGGTCCGCATCGGGCTGGGAGCCGAACACCGTCACCGGCACCTCGGCCGGGTCGCGCCCGGCTGCGGCGGCCATCGCCAGGAACTCCGGCATGAACTGGGTCACGTCGTCGTATTGCGGGCGGGCGGCGTGCGGGATCCAGCCGTTGCCGTAGCGCAGCGCCCGGCGCGCGCCCCAGGGGAAGGCGCCGCCGACGATCACCGGCGGGTGCGGCTGCTGCACCGGTTTCGGTTCGGCGATCATCGGGCCGAAATCGACCAGCTCGCCGTGGTATTCCGCCGGCGTTTGGGTCCAGATCGCGCGCATGGCCTCGATCCGCTCGCGCATCAGCTTGTGGCGGGCCTTGAAGTCCGTGGTGCCGTGGTCGGCCATTTCTTCCGCGTTCCAGCCGGCGCCGACGCCGAACAGGAAGCGCCCGGCGGAGATCCGGTCGAGCGAGGCGACCTGTTTCGCGGTCTGGATCGGGTCGCGCTGGACCACCAGCGCGACGCCGGTGCCGAGCAACAGCCGCGACGTCGCCGCCGCGGCGGCGCTGAGCGACACGAACGGGTCCATCACGTCGTAGTATTGTTTCGGCAGCTCCCCGCCGGCGGGAAACGGCGAGCGGCGCGACAGCGGGATGTGCGAATGCTCCGGCGCCCAGACGGAGTCGAACCCGCGCGCCTCCAGCACCGGCGCCGAGCGCCGCGGGGGACATGGAATAGTCGGTGAAGAACATCGCCGCGCCGAATTTCATCGCGCCCTCCCTGGTGGCCCGGCCGGTGGCTCCGGGCGGGGGCAGCTTGGCGCAGCCGCGCCGGCGCGGCAAAGTCCGCCGCGCCGCCACCAGGAGATGCGCCCCATGGACGACCGCCGCGTGCTGCTGGGGCTGATCGGCTCCCCGATCGCCCATTCCGCCGCGCCTGCCATGCATGAGGCGGCGGGGCGCGCGACCGGCATGCGGGTGCACTACCAGCTGATCGACGTGCCGGGCGCCGATGCGGCCACCCTGCGGCTGCTGCTGGAGGGCGTGCGCCGGCTCGGCTTCGCCGGGGTGAACGTGACCTTTCCCTACAAGGAAGCGGTGCTGCCGCTGCTGGACGCGATCGCGCCGGAGGCGGCGCCGATCGGGGCGGTGAACACGGTGGTGGCGCGCGACGGTCGGCTGACCGGCCACAACACCGACACCACCGGCTTCGCCGCCGCCATCACCGGGGAGATCGCCGCGCCCGCCGCCGGGCCGGTGGCGCTGATCGGCGCCGGCGGGGTGGGGCGCGCGGCCGGGTTCGCGCTGGCCCGGCTCGGTGTGCCGGAGCTGCGGATCCTGGACCGCGAGCCCGAGAAGGCCGCCGGCCTGGCCCGCGACCTGGGCGGGATGGGGAACGCCCACGCCGCGACCGACCTGGCCGAGGCGCTGCGCGGCGCCGTGGGCGTGGTGAACGCGACCCCGGTGGGCATGCTGCCCGATCGCGGCACGCCGGTGCCGCCGGCGCTGCTGCACGCCGGGCTGTGGGTGGCCGACGTGGTCTACTATCCGCTGATCACGCCCCTGCTGGAGGCGGCGCGCGCGGCCGGCGCGCGCACCGTGACCGGGACGGGCGCTGACGATCCACCAGGCCGCCGATGCGTTCGCGCTGTTCACCGGGGTCCGCCCGCCGGTCGCGGCATTGGGGGACGCGTTCGATGCGGTGATCGCCGCCCGCGCCCGGGCGTAGTGAGCCCCGCTCGGCGGCCACAGGGGCGGGCGCCTTCTCCCTCCCCCCTTGCGGGGGAGGGTTGGGGTGGGGGGTGCGAACGGCACGGGGCATCGTGCGGCGCGCGCCCCCCTCCCCGGCCCTCCCCCGCAAGGGGGGAGGGAGAGGCGGCGTGGCGGGCGGTCTGGGTGCGGCTGGTCGTGGTCCTGCTGGCGCTGGGTGCGGCGCCGGCGCTCGGGTGCACGGTGGCGCGGCAGGCGGTGGTGCCGATCACGCTGCAGGCCGGGCATCCGCTGGTTGCCGCCCGGCTGGACGGGCGTGCCGCGACCTTCATCCTGGATACCGGCGCGCAGCGCAGCCTGCTGACGCCCGAGGCGGTGCGGCGGCTCGATCTGAAGCTCGATCCCTGGGTCGGCACCACGGTGGTGGGCATCGGCGGCATCGAGCGGCACCGCAACGCCGAGGTGGCAAGCCTGGTGCTCAGCGGCGTGGCGCTGCGGCAGAACACCCTGCTGCGCGGCCTCAGCCTGAGCGTCGGCGCGATCCCGGCCGGCGAGATGGGCCGCGTGCCGGTGGACGGCATCCTGGGCCGCGACGTGCTTTCGGCGTTCGACCTGTCGCTGGACGTGGGGCAGCGGCGGATCACCCTCTATCGCGTGCGCGGCTGCGCCGGGCGGTTCCTGCCCTGGCGGCGGCCCTATGTCGCGGTGCCCGCCCTGCCCGGCTATCGCGCGCTGCTGGCGATCCCGGTGCGCGCGGATGGGCGGGAACTGCGGGCGATGATCGACACCGGATCGACCGGCGGCCTGCTGACCGGGGCGGGCATGGCGCGGCTCGGGCTGACCGCGGCGGCGCTGGCGCACCGGCCGCAGGCGCGGGCGCAGGGGATCGGGCCGCGGAGCCTGCGGGTGCGGGTCTATCGGCTGGGCTGGCTCGCGGTGGGCGGGGCCATCGCGCGCGACGTGAAGGTGGTGGCGGCCCCGGTGATCCTGACGCCGATCCTCGATCTGCTGCTGGGGATCGACTGGCTGGCGACGCACCGGGTGTGGCTGTCCTACGCGACCGGACAGGTGTTCGTGGCGCGCTGAGGCTTGCGCCGGTCCCGGTTTGCGCCCCAGTGTCCGCGCCGATCGCAACGCAGGAGACCGGGGCCATGGGGATCACCGCCACACTGTCCGAATTCGTCGCCGCCATCAGCCTGGACCGCCTGCCGCCGGAGGTGACCGACCGCGCGCGCTTCCTGCTGCTGGACCTGGTCGGCAACATCGTCCGCGCCCGGCACGATGCGGAGAGCACGGAGTCCTTCCTGCGCGCCGCCCGGGCCCTGGGCTTCGCCGGCGGCAATTCCGGCGTGTTCGGCGATGCGGCGCGCTACACCCCGCCGGGGGCGGCGTTCCTGAACGGGGCGCTGGCCCATTCGCTCGATTTCGACGACACCCACGCCGCCGGCAGCCTGCATCCCGGCGCGCCGGTGATCCCGGCGGCGCTGGCGGCGGGCGAGATGGTGGGCGCCTCCGGCGCCGACGTGCTGGCGGCGATCGTCGCGGGCTATGAGGTGACATGCCGGGTGGCGCTCGCGCTGCCGGCGGGGGCGCATTACGACCGCGGGTTCCATCCCTCCGCCACCTGCGGCGCGTTCGGCGCCGCCGCCGCGGCCGGGCGGGTGTTCGGGCTGGACGCGGCGGGCATCGCCGGGGCGCTCGGCACCGCGCTGAGCCAGGC
>CAWHKR010000034.1:0-15890 GCA_963829875.1 uncultured Pseudomonadota bacterium
GCGTGGCCAGCAAGGCCAGGGGGGCAGCGCCCCCTGGCTTTGCTCGCTGCGCCCCGAGGCTCAGATCAGCCCGAACCCGCGGGCCAGCATGTTGGCCGCGACCAGCAGGACGATCGGGACGAACAGTATCCGCAGGCGGCGGTTGGACATCCGCGACAGCGACAGCGCGCCCAGGGTGGCGCCGGCGAGCACGCCGAGCGCGACCGGTGCGGCGATCACCGGGTCGATGTCCCCGCGCTGGAAGAAGATCCCGGCCGAGGCGGCTGCCGTGACGCCGATCATGAAGTTGCTGGTGGTGGTGGAGACCTTCATCGGCAGGCGCATCGCGGTATCCAGCGCCAGCACCTTGAACGTTCCGCTGCCGATGCCGAGCAGGCCGGACAACGCGCCGGCGAGCCACATGATGCCGAACCCGTGCGGCACCCGATCAACCGTATAGGCCACCTCGCGCTTCAGCCGCCGGTCGGGATAGCTGCCGCCGAGCCGCAGCGCCTGCGCCCAGGGATGGTGGCGCACGTTCTGCGGCAGTTCCTCTCCCATGCGGAGCATCAGCGGCAGGGCGGAGATCACCAGCACCGCGCCGAACACGATGAACAGGACCGTCGGATCGAGCACGGTGGACAGCAGCGCCCCGCAGATCGCCCCCGCGGTGGTCGCGACTTCCAGGAACATCCCGACCCGGAGGTTGGTCAGCCGGTCCTTCACATACGCCGCCGCGGCGCCCGAGGAGGTGGCGATGACCGAAACGATCGAGGCCCCGATCGCCGCGTCGAACGGCACGTGGAACACGAGCGTCAGGATCGGCACCACGAACACGCCGCCGCCCAGCCCGACCAGCGCGCCGATGAACCCGGCGAACAGCGACGAGCCCAGCACCGCGAAGAAGAAGAACAGGTTGGCGCCGTGCACCGGAACGATCCCCGGCCGGCTCATCCAGTCGCCGACCGCGAAGATGCTGAACAGCAGGATCGCGAGCACAAGGGTGGTGATGCGGACATAGGTCCAGTCCCGCTCCAGCGCGAAGGCGGGGATCGAGATCGCGACCCGCAGCACCGGCGTCGCCATCAGCACCAGGAGCCCGAGCGAGGCGATCGCCAGCGGCTGCGCCAGCTGCAGCCCGGCGAGCAGTGACCCGAGCGAATCGGGAAATGTCATGGCCGGCAGCCGTCCGGCCAGTTGCAGGCTGAAGAAATCGGCGATGCCGAGGCCGACGATGGCGATGCTGAGCAGCACGCCGCCGCGCAGCACGCGGCTGATCATGATCTCGGTCTTGAGCACGAGCTCGGGTGCGGCGGGGACCGCCGTCGTGGAAGCCTTCATGGGGGGGACGTCTCGGGACCTGGGGGCGGATGCGGAAAACCGGCGGGTCGTGCGCCTGCCCCGGGCCCGGGTAAACCGGCATTACGCCAAGGCTGCCCTGCGCCACGGCCATGGCCCTGGCGCAGGTCCCGGTCCGCCGCGTCTATTCGGCAGCTTTTCCCAACGGCCAGTCGGTCACCGGGATGCGCGGCACCTCGAACCGGTCGCGGGTGCGCGCGTACCAGCCGCCGCCGTGCATGCGCCCGATCAGGTCGAGCTTCGGCGTATCGACGTAGCAGCGGTCGGCATCGAGCACGCAGTCGTCCTTGATGTGGATCGCCAGCACCCGGCCCAGCACCACCGAGCGGTCGATGCCGACATCGACGATCACCAGTCGTTCGCATTCCAGCGCCACCGGGCTTTCGGCGATGCGCGGCGGGCGCACCTTGGACGACGGCGCGGTGGTCAGCCCGGCCTCGGCCAGTTCGTTCACGCTTTTCTCGAAGTCGATCGCGGTCACGTTCATCTGCTGCGCGAGCGCGTCGCTCACCATGTTCACCACGAACTCCCCGGTGCGGCGAATGTTGCCCCCGGTGTCCTTCACGTCGCCCGGCGCACGGCCACCGATGCCGATCGCCACCACCGGAGGGTTCCCTGACACCGCGTTGAAGAAGGAGAACGGGGCAGCGTTCACGCTGCCGTCGAGATCCTGGGTCGTGACCCAGGCGATCGGCCGTGGCACGACGGTGGAGACCAGCAGCTTGTAGGCGTTCTGCGCGTCGAGCGCGGCGAGGTCGAACAGCATGTGCGATCCTGAACAAGGGGAGGGAAGGCCGGGAACCTGACCGGGCCCGGCGGTGCTGTCCAGCGCCGATCCCGCTCTCCTTCCACCTCTCCCGCCTCGCGGGAGAGGTCGGTTCGTGCAGCGCACCGGGCGAGGGCCCAGGCCGCACGGACGGCGCCGTCATTGCCCCCTGGGCACGACCCGCCGCCCCCGGCAGGATGCCAGGGCCGCCCCCGCCGTCCCGGAACCCCGCCCCGTGCCGCTCTCCTCCGTGCCGTCCCCCGCCCGCCGGGCCGCCCCCATCGCCCGCCTGCCGCCCAGCAGCCGGTGCTACGCCCTTGCCTGGGCCGGCGCGCTGGCCGGCCAGGCGCCCGGGCTGCGCTGGGTGGGCGACCTCGCGGGGCTCGCGCTGCTCGGCTTCCTGCTGCTCGAATTTCCCCGTCAGCGCCGCTACGCCCGCGTCGTGCTGCTCGGCTTTTCCGCTGCCGGGCTGGTCGGGATCGTGCTGGCGGCGCGGCGCGGAGTGGACCCCGTCGGGCTGTTCCTGGCCGGCTGGCGGCGCGGCGCGGTGTATGCGGCGTTCTACTTCGCGCTCAGCGCGCTGCGCGACGCGGCGGAAACCAGCCGGCTGGTGCGCGCCTGCGGGCGGCACCTCGTTTCCCAGCCGCCGGGGCGGCGCTACGCGGCGCTGGCGGCGGGCGGGCATGTGTTCGGCATCATTCTCTCCTACGGCGCCATCGACCTGCTGGGCGCGATGGTCACCCGCGCCAACGCCGCCGCCCCCGCTGCGCCCGTGCGCGCGCGGCGGATGATGATGGCGGTGTTCCGCGGCTTCTGCGTCATGAACTGCTGGAGCCCGCTCAATGTCATGACCGCGGTGGTTGCCACGGCGGTCCCCGCAGCGCCCATGCACCTGCTGCTGCCGGCAGCCTTCGCGGTGGCGATGGGCATGCTGGCGCTCGGCTGGGCGGAAGACCGCCTGCTGTGGCGTCGCCGGCCGGAGCCCATCGCCACCGCCCCCGCCGACGGAGGCTGGGCGGTGCATCTGCGCCTGGTTGCTCTGGTCGCGCTGGTGATGGCGCTCGCCGAGGCCACCGGCGCGGCGCTCGGCGTCGGCCTGGTCAGCGCGGTGACCCTGGTGGTGCCCGCGGTGGCCCTGGCCTGGGTGGCGGTGCAGGCGCGCGGGGCAGCGCGACTCGGCGCCCCCGGTGGGCCCGCCGCGCCGTTTGGCGCCGTGCTGGGACGGCGCGCGCGCCGGTTCGTGGCCCGCGCCCCGGCGTTTCGGGCGGAAGCGACGGTGCTCGGCGCCTCGGGCTTCATGGGCGTGGCGCTGGGCGGGGCGCTGTCGGGGGCCGGGCTGGCGTCGCTGCTCGGCGGGTTGCCGCCTCTGGCCCTCCCGCTTGCGGTGCCGCCGCTGCTCATGCTTACCGGCCAGATCGGGCTGAATCCGATCGCGGTGGTGGCGCTGCTCGGCGCGGCGGTGCCGCACCCCGCCGCACTCGGCGTGCCGCCGGCCGTGCTGGCCTTCGCCTGCATGCTGGGCTGGGGACTCGGCGTCGGCGTCACGCCAATGTCGGCCAGTGCGATCACCACCGCGCGCTGGCTGCGTGTTTCCCCCTGGCAGGTCAGCACCATTTGGAACGCCAGCTACAGCGCCGCCGCCCTTCTGCTCGCCTGGGCCGCCATCGCGGCACTGTTCCTGGCTGGCGGCTGAGGTTCGGGGGGCTGACAGCAAGGCCAGGAGGGCTTTGCCCCCCTGGACCCCCTACCAGGGGACAGTCGTCCCCTGGACCCCTCGGGGGGTTCCGTGCCGGTGCGGGGTGGCGCGGCGGGCGCGGGGCGGGGCCGGTGGCCGGCTGGGACAGGGCGCTTTTGCGCCCTGTCCCAGCCGGCCACCGGCCCCGCCGCGCCCGCCGCGCCACCCCGCACCGGCACGGAACCAACGAACGGGTTCCAAGGGCGACGCCCTTGGTGGGGGTCCAGGGGGCAAAGCCCCCTGGCCTTGCTGTCAGCCCCCCGAACCCCGGCCGTCAGCGCGTCGCGAAGCGGGCGAAAGAGCGGGCGAGGATTTCGTAGATGGGGCGCTTGAAGGGCACGGCCAGGGCGGGCAGGTCGGCGAGGCGGCCCCAGCGCCAGGCGTTGAACTCCGGGTGCGGGTCGTGGTCGAGCTTGATATCGGCATCGGTGCCGGTGAAGCGCAGGGCGAACCAGCGCTGGCGCTGGCCGCGGTAGCGTCCGCCGAGCGCCACGCCCACCAGATGGGCCGGCAGGTCGTAGGTGAGCCAGTCGGGGTGTTCGCCGATGATTTCGGCGCGGTCGGTGCCGATTTCCTCGGCCAGTTCGCGCAGCACGGCGGCGCGCGGATCCTCATTGGCGTCGATGCCGCCTTGCGGCAGTTGCCAGCCGCCGGCGGCGCCTTCGGCGTTCGGCAGGTCGGCGCGGCGGGCGAGGAACACGCGGCCCGTGCGGTCGAACAGCACTGCGCCGACATTGGCCCGGTAGGGCAGCGCCGTGCGGCTCATTGTTTTGGCCTCCCGCCCCGCGCGCCGATCGGCGGCGGCATGAGCGCGGTGACCGGGGCGAGCACCAGCCCCTGCGCGGCCAGTTCGTGCGCCCAGGCCGCCAGCCGCGCCACCACCGCCGGCCGCACCGCCCCCACCAGCCCCAGGGCGCGACCGCGGCGCTGGGCGATGGCGTCCAACCGGGTGAGCGCGGCATCGATCGCCGCGGCGTCGCCCGGGTCGTCGATCACCACATCGACATCCCGGCCGCGGACGAATTTCTGCCGCGGCGCGTGCGGTCGCGGATCGATATACAGCAGCCCGCGCCGGCCCAGTTGGCGCAGCACCGGGTTCATGTCCTCGGGCGAGCCGGCGAACCGTTGCCCCCGCATCTGCCCGAGCGCCCCGGTCGCCCCGACGTAGCCGGCGAAGCGCGACAGTGCCCAGTCGAGCGCGCGGCGGTTCTGCGCCGGAGTCTGGCGGGTCAGCAGCGCGTGGTCACCGGGATCGTTCAGCGGAAAGCCCTCCGGTTCCATCGGGATCGAGACCAGGAATTCGTGGCCGGCGTCACGCGCGGTGGCCAGCAGCGGATCGGGGTCGGTCGCATAGGGGGAGACGGCGAGGGTGATGCCCGCAGGCAGGGTGCGGATCGCTGCCAGGCTCGCCGCCTGGTCGAGTCCGATCCCGGCCAGGATCAGCCCGACCCGGGGTCGCGGATCGGCGAAGTTGAAGGCGGCGGCGTAGACGGCCATCGGGGTGCGCCCGTCGGGGCCGATGCGGGGCAGGACGTGGCCGGGGTCGCCGGGCATCGGCACGCTCAGCGCCGGGTCCGGGGCGGACACCAGCCGGGGCAGAGCGGGGGAGGGGCCGGTCGGAACCGCCGCCGGTGTGGCCACGGGCTGGCCGGGCAGCGGGGTCGTCCGAAGCGTGGCGGCAGGGGAAGGCGCCGGGACCTCGGCCGGCGCGACCGCCGCAGGCGGCGGGCCGAGCCATTGCAGCGCGCCGCCAACCGCGCCGAGCACCGCCAGCACCACCATCCAGAATCGCCCGAGGCGCCGCCAGCCGGCGCGCGAGGTGCCAGGGGCAGGGCGGCGTGCCGGGTTGATCATGGCCGGGTCCATGATGAGGTCATGCCAGCATCACCCCTGTTGCCCGCGCCGCTGCGCGCCGAGCAGCCGTCGGGGCCGCCTTCGTCCCGTGTCCGCCGGGCGGCGCAGGCTTATTCCTTCGCCACCGCGTGCTGCGTCTCTCCGGCCATCGCGTTGGCCACTTTCAACGCCTGCAACAACTGGAAGTCGGTTTTGGTCGGGTGCTTCGGGTCGAATTTCGGGAAGTCCTTGGGCGGGCGGGACGGGATCGACGCGGCGATCGGCGGCAGGTCCGGCCGCGGCGGCGCGGCGTGGGTGCCGCCGGTGTTCTTGATCGTGTGGTTCAGGTCCCATTCATGCGCGGGGCCGAAATGCGCCACTTTCTCCGGCGTTTCCGCCACCGTGATGTCGGGTGCGATGCCCAGGTCCTGGATCGACCGGCCGGACGGCGTGTAGTAGCGCGCCGTGGTCAGCCGCATCGCGCCCCCGCCGGGCAGCGGGATCACGGTTTGCACCGAGCCTTTGCCGAAGCTGCGCTCGCCCAGCAGGATCGCGCGTCGGTGGTCCTGCAACGCGCCCGAGACGATCTCGCTCGAGGACGCCGAGCCGTTGTTGATCAGCACCACCATCGGGACACCGGGAACCAGGTCGTGGCCCGACGCGTCCCAGCGCTGCGAATCGTCCGGGTGGCGCCCGCGGGTGGACACGATCTCTCCGTGGTTGACGAAGTCGCCGGCCACCGACACCGCCTGCTCCAGCAGCCCGCCGGGGTTGTCGCGCAGATCGAGCACCACGGCGCGGAGCTTGCCGCCGCCCTGCTTCTTCAATTCCGCGACGGCTTTCTTGATGCCGGCGTTCGCGCCCTCGGTGAACTGCGACAGGCGAATGTAGCCGATGTCGTGCGGCTCCATCCGGTCCTTCACCACCTGGATGTGAATGATCTCCCGCTTCAGGGTGACGATCACCGGCGTGTTGACGCCCTGGCGCTTGATGGTGAGGGTGATGGGGGAATTGACCGCGCCGCGCATCTTGCGCACCGCGTCCGACAGCGGCAGGCCCTCCACCGTCTTGCCGTCGATCGCGGTGATGAGATCGCCGGCCTTGATCCCGGCGCGCGAGGCCGGGGTGTCGTCGATCGGGCTGATCACCCGGATCAGCCCGCCGTCTTCCGTGACCTCGATGCCGAGGCCGCCGAACTGGCCGCTCGTCTGTACTTCCATGTCGTGGAACTGCTGCGCGGTCATGTAGGCGGAGTGGGGATCAAGCCCGCTCAGCATGCCGTCGAGCGAATTCTGGACCAGCGCCTTGGCGGTGACGGGATCAACGTAGTCGCGCCGCACCCGCTCGAACACATCGCCGAACAGGGTCAGCCAGCGATACGTATCCGCGTGGTCGGCCTGCACTTCGGCCTGGGCGGGGGTGACGCCGAGCTGGATCGCGGCGAACCGCGCCGCCGGACCGGCGCCGATCCCGGCCAGGAAAGTGGCGCCGAGCAGCAGTCCGGTCGTGAGGCGCCGGGAGCGAAGTCTCATGCGGTCGTTCCTCTCGCGCGGTGGGCGGGGACTGTACGGTGCCGTGGGCCCGACTGCGCTCGACAAGGGTGCAAAGTGACATGCTGTATCAGGCTTCCCAAGGGCGCGGTCCAGTCTTGTTTTCTTACGAGTTGCTCAGCCGGGGGAGGCAGCGCCCCCGGCCTTTGCTTGCGGCGCCCCGGCATCAGGCGCTGGCGTGCAGCCAGGGGGTGGGATCGATGGCGACGCCGTTGTGGCGGAGTTCCAGGTACAGTTTGGGCCGGTGGTCGGCGTCGGGCAGCGTGCCGACGATCATGGCCGGCGCGCACCACCGCGTCCATCGCGGCGTCCAGCCGTGCGAATCCGGCGATCACCGCGTCGTAGCCGCCGCCACAATCCAGGATCAGCAATTGTCCGTAGCCGCGGAAAGGGGCTGCGAACAGCACCCGTCCGGTGCAGGGGGCGATCACCCGCGCCCCGGGCCTGGCGCGCCAGGACAGTCCGGTCGCCGGTCCGGCCGGGGTATGATCGCCCCAGCTGCGGATGATCGGCCCGGCCACCGGGCGCAACAGTTGGTGATCCGGCTTCGTTCTGGCGGCGAGGCGGATCGGGCCGCTCGGGGTCGGTTCGGCGCCGGCGGTGGGGGCTGCATGTCGGGCGGCTTCCTCGCGGGCCGCTTTCCGCCGGGCCGTTTTCAGCCGCGTCAGCAGATCGCGCAGGCTGCGCGCCCGGGCGCTGAGTTGGGCCGCGCGGTCGGCCGCGTCCTGGGCGGCGGTGCTGGCGGAGAGGCGGTCGGAGTTGGCCGCGGCGATCTGCCGGTCGAGCGCGGCCTGCGCCGCCGCCTGGGTCGCTTCGGCCGCCTCCAGCGCCGGGGCCGCGTCCGCCAGCGCCTGGCGCGCCGCGGCCAGCCGTGCCTGTTCCGCCGTCACCTGGGCCGCGCGCGCCGCCAGTTCGTGGGTCAGGCCGCGCAGCACCAGGGTGCCGCGGACCGCCTGTTCCGGCGGCACCGGCGCGGCGAGCAGGGTCTCGGCCGGGTAGAGCGACAGCCGTTCCAGCAGCGGCAGCAGCGGCGTCAGGGCGCGGGTGGCGGCCTCCAGCCGGGCGGCGGCGTGCTGGCGGGCCTGGTCCAGCGCAGCCAGCCGGGCCCCGGCGACCGCGGTGGCGGCCTGGGCGGCACGCAGCCGTGCCTCGGCGTCGTGGCGGGCAGCGATCAACTGCGCGGCGCGGGCGGCGGCGGCGGCGGCGCGGGCGGCCGCGGCGGCGTGCGCGGCGAGCGCCGCGGCGCGGGCCTGCTCGGCGCGCTCGATCTGCCGGCGCGCCTGCTCGGGGGTGTGGGGCGGTGCGGCGCGGGCGAGCGCCAGCGCGCCGAGCACGCCTGCGAGGGCCAGCCCGCCCAGCCAGCGCCCCCGCCGCGCCGGCGTCGCATGCGGCCGGGGAGGCACGCCCCAGCGGACGAACGGGCCGCGGGCCAGCCGCCCCCCCGCGCGCGGCGCGCGGTGCAGGCTCATTCCGTCGGCGGGTCGGGCGGCCGGCGGAGCGGCATGCGCGCGCCGCAGGTCAGCCGGCGGCCGGGGCGCGGATCAGGCTTCGTCCGGTCATTTCCGCCGGCTGCGCAAGCCCCATCAGCGTGAGCAGGGTGGGCGCGATATCGGCCAGCCGTCCGTCCGCCAGCCGCGCCCCGGCCGGGACAAGCGCGCCGCCGCCCATCAACAGCACGGGCACCGGGTTGGTGGTGTGGGAGGTGTGCGGCCCGCCGGTTTCGGGATCGCGCATCATCTCGCAATTGCCGTGATCGGCGGTGACCAGCAGCGCGCCGCCCTGCGCGTCGACCGCGTCGGCGATGCGCCCGAGCGCGGTATCCACCGTCTCCACCGCGCGGATCGCCGCCGGAAGGCTGCCGGTGTGGCCGACCATGTCGGGGTTGGCGAAGTTCAGCACGATCAGGTCGTATTTGCCCGAATCGATCGCCGCCACCACCTTGTCGGTCAGTTCCGGGGCCGACATCTCGGGCTGCAGGTCGTAGGTGGCGACCTTGGGGGAGGGGACCATGATGCGGTCCTCGCCGGGAAACACCGCTTCCCGCCCGCCGTTCAGGAAATAGGTGACGTGCGGGTATTTTTCGGTCTCCGCGGCGCGCAGCTGGGTGCGCCCGGCGGCGGCCACTTCCTCGCCGAGCAGGTGGTGCAGTTGCTCGGGCGGGAACAGGGTGGTGAGGAAACGATCGAGCTCGGTACTGTACTGCGCCATCCCGGCGGCGGCGGCGAAGGCGATGCGGCGGGGCCGGGGGAAGCCGTCGAACCCGGGGTCGAGCAGCGCGCCCAGGATCTCCCGCGCCCGGTCGGCGCGGAAGTTGAAACACAGCAGGCCGTCGCCGTCGCGCATGCCGGCGTACTCGGCGATGACGGCGGGGGGAACGAATTCGTCGAAGCTGCCGGCTTCGTAGGCGGCTTTCATGGCTGCGGCGGGGTCGGGGAACCTCGGGCCCTCGGCCTCGGCCAGCGTGGCGTAGGCCTTGGCCACCCGGTCCCAGCGCTTGTCGCGGTCCATGGCGAAATAGCGGCCGCAGACGGTGGCGATCTTCACCGCGTCGGGCAGTGCCGCGCGCAGCCGGGCCAAATCCTCGGCGCCGGACTGCGGCGGGGTGTCGCGCCCGTCGGTGAAGGCGTGCACGACGGTGGGAACGCCGGCCGCGTGCACCAGGCGGGCGAGCGCGGCGGCGTGGTCCTGGTGCGAATGCACCCCGCCCGGCGAAACCAGGCCGAGCAGATGGCAGGTGCCGCCCGAGGCTTTCAGCTTTTCGATGAGCCCGACCAGTGCCGGGGCGCGGGCGATCGAGCCGTCGGCGATCGCGCGGCCGATGCGCGGCAGGTCCTGCATCACCACCCGGCCGGCGCCGATATTCAGGTGGCCGACCTCGGAATTGCCCATCTGCCCGTCCGGCAGGCCGACATCGGCGCCGGAGGTGCGCAGGAATCCATGCGGGCAACCGGCCCAGAGCCGGTCGAACCGCGGGGTGCGGGCAAGGCGGACCGCGTTGTCCGCGGTGTCCTCGCGCCAGCCGAACCCGTCCAGAATGGTCAGCATGACCGGACGAATGGCCTGTTGCGACATCGTGGGGTCCCTCGCTGCGTCCTTGGTGTGGGTAGCGTCCGGCGGCGGCGGAAACAAGGCCAGGGGACAGTCGTCCCCTGGACCCCTCGGGGGGTTCGGGGTGGGAGGGGGAGGCGTGCCGGCCGGGGCGGCGGCGGGAGGCGGGTGAGAGCCCGCCTCCCGCCGCCGCCCCGGCCGGCACGCCTCCCCCCTCCCACCCCGAACCAACGAACGGGTTCCAAGGGCGATGCCCTTGGCGGGGGGTCCAGGGGGGCAGCGCCCCCCTGGCCTTCGTGCCCCGCCGACAGAGGGGGCCATGGCAGGTCGTTCAGGCCCTTGCTATACCCCGCGCGTCGCCGCGTCCGTGCGGCGGCGCCGCGCGCGCCGGCCCGCCCGGGGTTGGCGGCTTGCTGTGAAGGGAATTGCGATGGCTCGCCGCCGCCAGCTGTATGAAGGCAAGGCCAAGATCCTGTTCGAGGGGCCGGAACCGGGCACCCTGGTGCAGTATTTCAAGGACGACGCCACCGCGTTCAACGCCCAGAAGAAGGGCGTGATCACCGGCAAGGGGGTGTTGAACAACCGCATCAGCGAATACCTGATGATGCGGCTGGCCGAGATCGGCATCCCGACCCATTTCGTCCGCCGGCTCAACATGCGTGAGCAGTTGATCCGGGAGGTGGAGATCATCCCGCTCGAGGTGGTGGTGCGCAACATCGCCGCCGGCAGCCTGAGCCAGCGCCTGGGCATTCCGGAAGGGACCCGGCTGCCGCGCTCGATCATCGAGTATTGCTACAAGAACGACGCGTTGGGCGATCCGCTGGTGTCGGAGGAGCACGTCACCTGCTTCGGCTGGGCCAACACCCAGGACCTGGATGATATCGTCGCGCTGACTTTGCGCATCAACGATTTCCTGACCGGGCTGTTCCTCGGCGTCGGCATCACCCTGGTCGATTTCAAGCTCGAGTTCGGCCGGCTGTGGGAAAACGACGAAATGCGGATCGTGCTGGCCGACGAGATCAGCCCCGACAACTGCCGCCTGTGGGACAGCAAGACGAACGAGAAGATGGACAAGGACCGGTTCCGCCGCGACCTCGGCAAGGTCGAGGAAGCGTATCAGGAAGTGGCCAAGCGCCTCGGCATCCTGCCCGAGGCCGGCACCCGCGACATGAAGGGCCCGGAGACGATGCAGTGAAGGCCACCGTCACCGTGATGCTGAAGCCGGGTGTGCTCGATCCGCAAGGCAAGGCGATCGGCCAGGCGCTGGGCGGGCTCGGCTTCGCCGGCGTGGGCGAGGTGCGGATGGGCAAGGTGATCGTGCTCGACCTCGCCGAGACCGATCCGGCGAAGGCGCGCGCGGCGGCCGAGGAGATGGCGCGCAAGCTGCTCGCCAACACGGTGATCGAGGGCTTCACGGTCGCGGTGGACGCGGCATGAAGGCCGGCATCGTCCTGTTCCCCGGCATCAACCGCGAGCGCGACATGGCGATCGCGCTGGAGCGCTCGGCCGGCGCCGCGCCGCGGATGATCTGGCACACCGAGACGGATCTGACCGGCCTGGATCTGGTCGTGCTGCCCGGCGGGTTCAGCTACGGCGACTATCTGCGCTGCGGCGCGATGGCGGCGCAGGCCCCGGTGATGCGGGCGGTGCGCGACCACGCCGCGCGCGGCGGCTATGTGCTCGGCGTGTGCAACGGGTTCCAGATCCTGACCGAGGCCGGGCTGCTGCCGGGCGCGCTGCTGCGCAACGCCGGGCTGCGCTTCCTGTCGGCCGACTGCCACCTGCGGGTGGAGCGCGCCGACACCGTGTTCGCCGCAGGCTACCAGCGGGGCGCGGTGTTCCGCGCGCCGCTGGCGCATGGCGACGGCAATTATTTCGCCGACCCGGCCATCCTGGACCGGCTGGAGGCCGAAGGGCTGGTCGGGTTCCGCTACGCCACCGCGCAGGGCGAGGTCACGCCCGCGGCCAACCGCAACGGCAGCGCCCGCAGCATCGCCGGCATCTACAGCCCCAACCTGCGGGTGCTGGGACTGATGCCGCACCCCGAGGATCTGGTGGACCCGTTGCTGGGCGGCGAGGACGGCAAGCCGCTGTTCGACGCCTTGGCGGCGGCATGAGCCCGGCCATGTCGCGCACCGTCGATGACGCGCTGGCGCGCGAGTTCGGGCTCGACGCCGACGAATACGCCAAGGTGGTCGAGATCATGGGGCGCACGCCGACGCTCACCGAGCTTGGCGTGTTCAGCGTGATGTGGAGCGAGCACTGCTCGTACAAATCCTCCCGCGTGTACCTGAAGCAGTTGCCGACGAAAGCACCGTGGGTGGTGCACGGGCCGGGCGAGAATGCGGGCGTGGTCGAGATCGGCCACGGACTATGTTGCGTATTCAAAATGGAAAGCCACAACCACCCGAGTTTCATCGAACCCTACCAGGGCGCGGCGACCGGCGTGGGCGGCATCCTGCGCGACGTGTTCACCATGGGCGCGCGCCCGATCGCCAACCTGAACGCCCTGCGCTTCGGCGATCCCGCCCATCCGGCGACCAAGCGGGTGGTCGACGGCGTGGTGCGCGGCATCGGCGGCTACGGCAACTGCGTCGGCGTCCCCACGGTCGGCGGCGAGGTCAATTTCCACCCCGCCTTCAACGGCAACCCGCTGGTCAACGCGATGACCGTCGGCATCGCCCCCACCGACCGCATCTTCCTCTCCGCCGCCGCCGGCGTCGGCAACCCCGTGGTCTATGTCGGCTCGAAAACCGGCCGCGACGGCATCCACGGCGCCACCATGGCCTCGGCCGAGTTCGGCAAGGACGCGGAAGAAAAGCGCCCCACCGTCCAGGTCGGTGACCCGTTCACCGAGAAGCTGCTGATCGAGGCCTGCCTGGAACTGATGGCGACCGACGCGATCGTCGCGATCCAGGACATGGGCGCCGCCGGCCTCACCAGCTCCTCCGTCGAGATGGCCGGCAAGGGCGGCGTCGGCATCGCCCTCGACCTCGACCACGTGCCCCAGCGCGAGACCGACATGTCCGCCTACGAGATGATGCTGTCGGAATCCCAGGAACGCATGCTGATGGTCCTCCGCCCCGAGCGGGAAGACGCCGCCCGGGCCATCTTCACCAAATGGGGCCTCGATTTCGCGGTGATCGGCCGGATCACCGACAGCGGACGCATCGTGGTGCACCACCAGGGCCGGGTGGAGGCGGACATCCCGCTCGCCCCGCTCGCCGACCAGGCCCCGCTCTATCACCGCCCGACGGCGCCGCTGCCCAAGCCCGCGGCGCTGACCGCGGCGCGGATCGAGGACCGGCTGGGCCTGGCGCGCGGGCTGGAAAAGCTGATCGCCTGCCCCGACCTCTGTTCGCGCGCCTGGGTGTGGGAGCAGTACAACTCCACCATCGGCGGCCAGACCGTGAAGCGCCCGGGCGCGGCCGACGCGGCGGTGGTGCGGGTCGACGGCCAGGCGATGGCGCTGGCGCTCACCACCGACTGCACCCCCCGCTACTGCGCCGCCGACCCCGAAGCGGGCGGCCGCCAGGCGGTGGCCGAGGCCTGGCGCAACCTGACCGCGGTCGGCGCCCGGCCGCTCGCGATCACCGACAACCTCAATTTCGGCAATCCGGAAAAGCCCGAGGTGATGGCCGCCTTCGCCGCCGCCATCCGCGGCATGGCCGCGGCCTGCGAGGCGCTGAACTTCCCGGTCGTGTCCGGCAATGTCAGTCTGTACAACGAGACCGAGGGCCGCGCGATCCTGCCCACCCCGGCGATCGGCGGGGTGGGCGTGATCGACGACGCGGCCAAGGCGGTGGGGATCGCGCTGCGCCCCTGGCTCGATCTCGTGCTGGTCGGGGCATCGCGCGGCTGGCTCGGCCAGTCGCTCTGGCTGCGCGAGATCGCCGGGCGCGAGGACGGCGCGCCGCCGCCGGTCGATCTGGCGGCCGAACGCGCGGCGGGGGATTTCGTGCGCACCCAGATCCTGTCCGGCGCGGTGCGCGCCTGCCACGACGTCTCCGACGGCGGGCTGCTGGTCGCGGTCGCCGAGATGGCCCTGGCCGGGATGACCGGGGTGCGGCTGTCCACCGGCCCGCGCGACATCCCCGGCCATGCCTACTGGTTCGGCGAGGACCAGGGGCGCTACGTGCTGGCGGTGGCCGACACGCCGGCGCTGATCCGTGCCGCCGAGGCCGCCGGCGTGCCGGCGGTGCGCATCGGCCATTCCGGCGGGGCGGATTTGACAGTCCCCGACGGCGGAACCATATCCCTGGCCAGCTTGCGCGCGGCGCATGAACGCTTTTTTCCCGCCTGGATGGGAAGCTGAAGGAGACCGTGGATGGCGATGGCCGCCGGTGAGATCGAAGCCCTGATCAAGGCGGCCCTGCCGGATGCGTCCGTGCGGGTCGAAGACCTCGCCGGGGACGGCGACCATTATGCCGCCACCGTCGTCTCTGAACGTTTCCGCGGCCTGCCGCGCGTGCGGCAGCACCAGATCGTTTATGCCGCGCTGAGCGGACGCATGGGCGGGGCGCTGCACGCGCTCGCGCTGCAGACCTCCGCCCCCGAGTGACCCTGTTGCAGGAAGGACCCGAGCCGATGTCCGACAACCCCGCCTTCGCGCGCATCCAGACCGAGATCACCGAGAACCCGGTGATGCTGTTCATGAAGGGAACCGCGATGTTCCCGCAGTGCGGGTTTTCCGCCCGGGTGGTGCAGATCCTGTCGCACCTGAACGTGCCCTTCCGCACCGCCAACGTGCTGGAGGATGCGGAGCTGCGCGACAGCATCAAGCAGTTCTCCAACTGGCCGACCATCCCGCAGCTCTATGTGAAGGGCGAGTTCGTGGGCGGCTGCGACATCATCACCGAGATGTTCCAGTCGGGCGAGCTGGAGACCCTGCTGACCGACAAGGGCGTGCCGCACCAGGCCGCGGCGTAACCCGTCGGGGCTTCGCGTGATGGAGCCGGGTCGGCTTCCAGGCGGTTGAAGATATGGGATAATCCCGCGGTCAGCCGATGTGCCGGCCGCGGGATTGCCGATTCCGGGTCCGGTTTTGATTCCGGACTCAGACATCAATCGCTTATCCGGCAACCTTCGCGCGAAACACGAGCCTAACGAAGCATTTTACAACAAAATCAGACACTTATCTGTTGATATAGCAGAACCATAGGAAGAACGCCCCGCATCTCTTCACCTCTCCCGCTCCGCGGGAGAGGTCGGCGCACGAAGTGCGCCGGGTGAGGGCAGGAGGCACGCTCTTCCGCCCCCGGCCGCATCGCCCGCCCCCCCCGGTCCCGCCTACGACGCACGATCGAGCCGTTCCGCCCGCCACGCCTTGATCAGCGACTGGTACGGCATGTCGCGCTTGTTCGCGGCGATCCTGATCCCCTCCAGCAGCGCCACCGGCACCCGCAGCGAGATCGCGGTGGTGCTGGGCTTCAGCGCGGGCAGGCGGGCGCGCTCCGCCTTCGACCAGTCGAGATACGCCGCCAATCGTGGGTTTCCCAGGTGCAGGCGGCGGCCGTCGTCGGTCCTGCCGAGCGCGTGAAAGCGGGGCTCGGTGCCGCTGTGGCGATCGTCCGCGGGCAGCAGCAGGGGGTCGTTGAAGAACACCTGCTCGGCCTCGGCC
>CAWHKR010000035.1:0-16961 GCA_963829875.1 uncultured Pseudomonadota bacterium
CGGGACACGCGTTCTTTGTTTTCAGTGGCCTGCTGGTCCCTGAAATGCGAACGCATTCAGGGGCGGGACACCAGCCCGGTTTGCCGGGCGAGCGGCTCGGAAACCGCGCGGGGATGGCGCGAGGCCACCGCGCCCCTTGGGCCGGGCCGCTCCTACGCTCCGCGCGCCAGCCGCACCAGCGCGGCGCGCACGCCCTCGGGGTCGGAGACGGGCGCCGGCCAGGGCACGCGGATCACCCGCTCCCCCAACGCCAGATCGCACCCGTCCACATCGACCGCCACCATCCGCCATTCCCCGGGGCCGCCGGCGATCCGCGCGAGCGCGCCCGGATGGTCCCGGTTGCAGTGCTCGATGATCGCGCCCGCCGCGGCCTCGACCGCGGCCACTGCCGCCGGCTCGGCCCGCAGATCGGCCGCCCGCAGCCTGGCCGCGCGGGCGAAGCCGCCGACGAACAGCCCGCCCTGCACCGCGATTCGCCACAAGTTGAAATCGCCGAACTCCGCATACATCGCCGCATAGGGATGCAGCGCCAGGTAGCGCGCGCGCAGCGCCGGGTCGTCCACGATCCCGGCCAGCCCCGTGACCGTGACCCGCGGCGCGGTCTGCGGATTGGCGTCCGCCGCCGCCCCCACCACCAGCAGCGCGCAGCGCGGCTCGGCGCGCAGATGCCGCGTGTGCGCCGATAGATCCGACAGGAGCAGCAGCACGGACAGATCGGGCGCGGTCGCGGGCGTAACCAGGGAGGCGAAGGGCTGCCCGTCGGTCGCGCTGGCCAGCGTGGCCGTCCGCGCCGCGCGCAGCAGCAGCCGCGCCGCCTGCTGCGGAGAGGCCCCGGGGTTTTCCGCCGCCTGCTCTGCCGCCATAGTGCCACCCCCTGATCGCCGGCGCCGCGCCGCCCCATTTGAGCCGACGGCACTCCAAGCGGAAACCCATCCGATGAAGCAGACCATCGCCCTGGTGGACGACGATCGCAATATCCTCACCTCCGTCGCCATGACCCTGGAGCAGGAAGGCTTCCAGGTCCGCACCTATACCGACGGGGAAAGCGCCCTGCAGGGCCTGTCGGCCCGGCCGGCCGACCTCGCCGTGCTGGATATCAAGATGCCGCGCATGGACGGGATGGAGCTGCTGCAACGCCTGCGCGCGCGCAGCGCCATGCCGGTGATCTTCCTCACCTCCAAGGACGAGGAGGTGGACGAGCTCATGGGCCTCAGGCTCGGCGCCGACGACTACATCACGCAAGCCGTTCAGCCAGCGGCTGCTGCTGGAACGCATCCGCGCTTTGCTGCGGCGGAACGAGGCCTCCCGCGCCGAAGGTTCGGGCGCCACGCCGGGCGGGATCATGGTGCGCGGCGAGCTGTCGCTGGATGAGACCAAGCACCAGTGCCTGTGGAAAGGCGAGGACATCCAGCTGACCGTCACCGAGTTCCTGCTGGTGAAGGCGCTGGCGGCGCGGCCGGGGATGGTGAAGAGCCGCGACCAGCTGATCGACGCCGCCTATGGCGAGAACATCTACGTGGACGACCGCACGATCGACAGCCACATCAAGCGCATCCGCAAGAAGTTCCGCGCCGGCGACGACAGCTTCGACCGGATCGAGACCCTGTACGGCATCGGCTACCGCTACAAGGAAACCTAGGCGGATGGGTACGGCCTGACATGCGCATCGGGCCGAAATCGCGGCCGGACAAAGCCGGCGCCGCGGCCACCCTGTCGAAGCCGCAGACGCGCCGCGCGGCGCACCGGCCGCGCTGGGTCTCGCCGCTCATGCGCCGGGTGCTGCTGGTCAACGCGCTGCCGCTGGCGCTGCTGCTGGCGGCGCTTTTGTATCTCGACCAGTACCAGAACGGGCTGCTGGAAGCCGAAGTGGTGGCGCTGCGCGAGCAGGCGCGGGTGTACGCCGGGGCGCTGGCGCAAAGCGCGGTGCGGGTGGAGGGCAAGCAGGTCATGCTGCTGCCGGGCCTGGCCCGCCCGCTGCTGTGGAGCCTGACCGAGCCCACGCCCGACGCGCAGGCCAAGCTCTATGCCCCGGACGGCACGGTGATCGCCGATTCCGCGCTGGGTGTTGCCGGCGGTGGCACCCCGCGGGACAGCCTGCGGCCGGGCTCGCCCCAGGGCCCCGTGCGGGCGGCGATCGACTGGCTGTACGACTGGATCCAGGCGCTGCTGCCGCGTCCCACGCCGGGGACGATGGATCTGCAACCGGGCGGCGCCGGACCCGACTGGCAGCCGAACGTGAAAGGGGAGCTCAAGCTCGCCTCCGCCGACCGCTCCCGCGAGATGCCGCCCTATATCCGCCGCACCGAGACCAACCGCCTGCTGGTGACCGTTGCCGAGCCGGTGCAGCGCGACAAGCAGACGGTCGGGATCATCCTGCTGACCCGCGAGGCGCGCGAGGTCGACTCCACGCTGTATGCGATCCGCATGTCGATCCTGGGGCTGTTCGGCCTGGCGCTGCTGCTGACCGTGCTGCTGTCGTGGTACATGTCGCTGACCATCACCCGGCCGATCCTGCGGCTGGCCGGCGCGGCGGCGGAGATTCGCGAGGGTGAGGGACGGACCGGCAGCGTGCCGCGGTCGCTGCTGTCGCGCAACGACGAGATCGGCACCCTGGCCGTGGCGCTGGCCAATTCGGCGGTGGCGCTGTGGCACCGGATGGATGCGATCGAGCGCTTCGCCGCCGACGTCGCGCACGAGCTCAAGAACCCGCTCACGTCCATCCGCAGCGCGATCGAGACGCTGCGGCGGATCGAGGACCCGGGGCGGCGCCAGCAGCTGCTCGCCATCATGGCCGACGACGTGACCCGGCTCGACCGGCTGATCAGCGACGTCTCCGACGCCTCGCGGGTGGATGCGGAACTGTCGCGGGCGGTGACCGAACGGGTCGACCTCGCGGCGATGCTGCGCACCCTGAAGGAAATGCACGACGCCACCCGCGCGGACAGCGATCCGCGGCTGGAACTGGAGCTGCCGCCCGCGGGGCTGGTGGTGCGCGGGGTGGAGGACCGGCTGGTGCAGGTCTTCCGCAACCTGATCGGCAACGCCGAATCCTTCAGCCCCCGGGGCGGGACGATCACGGTGCGCGGCTCGGTGACGGGACGGATGGCGGAGCTCGTGGTGGACGACGAAGGGCCGGGCATTCCGGACGGCAATCTCGAGCAGATTTTCGACCGGTTCTATTCCGAACGCCCGCGCGAGGAACGCTTCGGCCAGCACTCCGGCCTCGGGCTGGCGATCAGCCGGCAGATCGTGGACGCGCTGCACGGGCGGATCAGCGCGGAGAACCGGCGCGACCGGTCGGGCGCGGTGATCGGCGCGCGCTTCGTGGTGCGGCTGCCGGCGGGGTGACACCCCGCGGCTGCGCCTTGTGTCGGGCGTTCGCGGGAGGTTGGCTTCCGGCGCCGCCCGGGGCATGAACCCGCGGATGCCCGACCCCACACGCGATGCCGCCTTCGACCTGTTGACCGCGGTGCTGGACCGCCGCCGCCCGCTGGAGGAGGCGCTGGACGCCCTGCCCCCGCTGGAGCCGCGCGACCGTGCCGCGGCGCACCGGCTGGCAGCTTCCGTGCTGCGCCGGACCGGCACCCTGGACGCGGTGCTGGAGCCCTGGCTCCGCAAGGCGCCGCCGGTGCCGGTGCGGCACGTCCTGCGGCTCGGCGCCGCGGGCCTGCTGCTGCTGGACACGCCCGGCCACGCGGCGGTGACCACCGCGGTCGCGCTGACGCGGGCGCGCGGTCTCGCCCCCTTCGCCGGGCTGGTGAACGCGGTGCTGCGGCGGGTGGCGGCGGCCGGCGCGGCGGCGCTGGAGGGGCTGGACGGGCCGCGGCTGGATACGCCCGCCTGGCTCTGGACCGCCTGGGGGGATCAGGCGCGGGCGATCGCCACGGCGCATCTGGTGCCGGCCCCGCTCGATCTCTCGCTGCGCCCCGGCACGCCGGCGCCGACGGGGGGAACCTTGCTGCCCACCGGCTCCGTCCGGTTTCCGCCCGGCACGCGGGTGGCCGACATTGCCGCGTTTGCCGCCGGCGACGCCTGGGTGCAGGACGCGGCCGCCGCGCTGCCCGCCATGCTGCTCGGCGTCCGGCCGGGGGAGCGGGTCGCCGACCTCTGCGCCGCGCCCGGCGGCAAGACCGCCCAACTCGCCGCCGCCGGGGCGGAGGTGGTGGCGGTGGAACGCGACCCGGGGCGGCTCGCGCGGCTGCGCGAAACCCTGGCGCGCACCCGGCTTTCCGCCACGACCGTGGCCGCCGACGCCGCGACCTGGGCGCCGGGCGAGCCCTTCGATGCCGTGCTGCTGGACGCACCCTGCAGCGCCACCGGAACGATCCGGCGGCATCCGGACGTGCCGCATCTGAAACGCCCGCGCGATATCGCGACGCTGACCGAGGCGCAGGACCGGCTGCTCGCCGCCGCTCTGGCCCTGCTGCGCCCGGGCGGGCGGCTGGTCTATGCCGTGTGCTCGCTACAGCCCGAGGAAGGCGCACCGCGGATCGCCCAGGCGCTGGCCCGGGGCGGCGTTCGCCACGAACCGTTCACCGCCGACGAACTGGCGGCCCTGCCCGAAGCGCGCAGCCCGGAGGGGTTCCTGCACACCACACCTGCCCTCTGGCCGGAATTCGGCGGACTGGATGGGTTCTTTGCGGCGCGTCTGGTGCGGGACTGAGGCGGGTCGGGGCGCTGGAAAGCAAGGCCAGGGGGGCGCTGCCCCCCTGGACCCCCCGCCAGGGGACAGGTCCCCTGGACCCCTCGGGGGGTTCCGTGCCGGTGGGGGGGTGGCGTGCGAGCCGGGGCGGGGCCGGTGGGCGGGTGACAGGGCGCGCGGATGCGCGTCCTGTCACCCGCCCACCGGCCCCGCCCCGGCTCGCACGCCACCCCCCCACCGGCACGGAACCAACGAACGGGTTCCAAGGGCTGTGCCCTTGGCGGGGGTCCAGGGGGCAGGGCCCCCTGGCCTTCCTTTCAGTCGCGCCCTCGGGCATGACCGCGCCGGGATCATCGGGCGACACAAGCGCGTGACCAGTCCGGCCAGCCGATCCACGCGGCGCGCGATCGCGTCGGCAGTTGATGCAGATCAATGCCGACCCTGGCGGTACCGTACGCCATGAAAGCGATCGAAGAATCGACAGGCGCTGGGCGGAGAGAACCATGAGCGAGGATTGGATTTTGGACGTGCGGAAATACGTCCCGGACGCTGACCCGAAGGCGGTGGCCGGCATCGTGCGGTACTGCGGCATCGCCCTGCGGAACCGGGATTCGTCGCTGGTGTCGTTTACTGACAAGGAAGAGGTGGCCCGGGTGCGCGACCATTTCCTGAAGAAGAAGCTGGGGCTGACCAGCCCGGACGCCGAGCTCGATCAGGCGATCGGCGCGGTCGGCGACAGGATGAAGGCTGACCGGACCAGGAACCGGGTCACCGTCTATTACCTGCTGGCCGATCATTTCGGGAAGCTGTCGACACTCGGCGCGGCCTAGCAAGGCCCCGCCAGGACCGGCCTGCCTCAGTCGCGCAGCAGGACGATGGCTTCGATTTCCACCGGGATATTGCGGGGCAGGCCGCCCATGCCGACGGCGGAGCGGGCGGGGCGTCCGGCGTCGCCGAAGATGGCGACGAACAGATCGGTGCAGCCGTCGATCACCTTCGGGTGCTCGCCGAAGCCGGGGACGGCGTTCACCATGCCGAACACTTTCAGCACCGTCTCGACCGCGTCGAGCGTGCCGGTGGCCTGGCGGATGTTGGTGAGCAGGTTGAGCGCGCAGTGCCGCGCCGCGTCGACCGCCTGGGCGATGGTGAGGTCGGCGCCGACCTGGCCGGCGATGAAGCCGCCGTCCGGCAGGCGCGGGCCGACGCCGGAGAGGAACAGCAAGGTTCCCGCGCGACGGAACGGGACATAGGTGCCGAGCGGCGGCGGCGGCGGCGGCAGGGTGAGGCCGAGGGCGTGCAGGCGGGCTTCGGGCGAGGGCATGGGCGGATCCTCAGCGGCTGGGGGTGTCCGCGCGCGGGACGGTGACGCCGACCATGTCGCCTTCGTGGACGAGGGCAGCGAGTTGCGCCTCGGTCCAGCTGTCGGTGCCGGCGGGACGCAGGGGGAGGACCATCCAGCGGTAGTCGGCGGTGGAATCGACCACCCGGATTTTCGTGGCCTCGGGCAGCACGGTGCCCCATTCGCCGATCAGCCCGCGCGGGTCGCGCACGGCGCGGGCGCGGTAGCCGGCGGATTTGTACCAGAACGGGGGATAGCCCAGCACCGCCCGCGGGTAGCAGCTGCACAGGGTGCAGACGACCAGGTGGTGCAGGTCCGGCGTGTTCTCCAGCACGCCGAGCGGAGGGGCGCCGCGCAGCGGGATCCCGAGCGCCTCGACGGTGGCGGTGCCGTCGGCCAGCAGCCGGGCGCGGAAGTCGGGGTCGGTCCAGGCCTTGGCGACGATGCGCGCGCCGTGCGCGGGGGAGGCCTGTTCGGTGACGGCGAGACGATCGGCGACCTCGGCGGGGGTGGCGAGGCCTTTGGCCGCCAGCAGCCCGCGCAGCGCGGCGAGCAGGGCTTCGCCGTCGGTTTCCAGGAGTGCGCTCATGCCGGGTCCAGCCAGTGTTCGTAGAGTTCGACCAGCAGATCGTCGCCGGCGCGGCCGTCGGGCCACAGGTCGGGTTCGTTGAACAGCACGTGGTAGAGGGTGCGGTTCGGCGCCGGGCGGGCGAAGGCGAGGTCTTCGGGATTGGGGAAGGCGCCGAGGCGGCGCACCACCCGGCCGGGCCGGCCGCGCACGTAGTGGGGCGTGCGAATGTGACAGGGGCCGCGGCTTTCCGGCCAGTCGTCCTTGACGCGAACCGCGGTGCCGGGGGCGAGGTCCATCAGCTTTGGTCCAGGGCGGCGCGCAGCTCGGCCTCGGTGATCAGGCCCTTGCGCAGGAGGGTGTCGGTGATCGAGCGGATCCAGCGTCGGTAGTAGCTGAGGCGGTGGTACTCGGCTTCGGGGATGGCTTCGATGCCGCGACGGAGTTCGTCGACGGTCATGATGCCCTTGAGGCCGAGCACCTGGCGCAGCGCGTCGACCTCCTTGTCGAAGTCGGTGAGGGTGTGCGGCGCGATATCGACGGGCTCGCAGGCGTATTTGGGGACGCCGCCCATGTCGTGATGCGCGCGGGGATGGGTCTCGGACATGCGGGGAGTGTAGCGGGGGCCGCAGGCCGGGGGGAAGGGGTGGGGGGAAGTGCGGCAGCGCGATCGCGTGAGGCCTGGCGCGGCATCGACCCTCACCCGGCGCGCTTTGCGCGCCGACCTCTCCCGCAAAGCGGGAGAGGTGGCGTGGAGCGGGGGGGTTATGCGGTCGGGCGATCGGCCCGGTCGGCGGCGGTCCCGGCGGCGGGGGATGGGGCTGCGGTGTAGCGCCGGTTGGCGATCGCCGCCAGCACCTGCGCCCAACGGTCGAGGCCGGCAATATCGCCGGCGATCCGCATTTCCTGCATTCTTTCAAACGCGACGGCCCGCGCCTGCAGGCCGTGGCGGCGCAGCATCAGGCGGGCGATATCGGTGGAGTCGGGCGTTGGCATCGATCGATCTCCTCTCTCCAGGGGTGGAGACATGGGAGCCCGCGGCGACCGCGGCAAGGCGGGCGCGGGGTCGGTCTGCCGTCCCCGCATGACGGGATGCGATGCAACGATCCGATCCGGCGGCGTCGGTCAGCGCGCGCGGCGCAGCAGGAACAGCGCCTGCTCGCCGAACAAATTCGCCAACCGCGGAAACCGCCGCCAGGGCGCGCGCCGCCCGGCCTCGTCGGCGGCGAGCCATCGTTCCACCACGTAGCCCTCGGCGGCACACAGGTCGAAGAAGTCCTGGATCGTGCAGGGGTGGATGTTCGGCGTCTCGTACCACATCCGGTCCCAGGTCGCCGTCATCGGCATCCGCCCGCGGCGCAGCAACTGCCAGCGCACCGGCCAGTGGCCGAAATTGGGGAAGCTCACCACCGCGCGGGTGCCGATGCGCAGCATCTGGCGCAGCACCTCGCGCGGGCGCCCGACCGCCTGCAGGGTGCGCGAGAGCACCACGTAGTCGAACGCGTGGTCCGGGTAGTGGGCCAGGTCGTCGTCGGCGTTCCCGTGCATCACCGGCAGGCCGTGCGCCACCGCGCGGGTGACGAGCGCCATGTCGATCTCGATGCCGCGCGCATCGCAGCCCTTGGTGGTGAACAACTCGTCGATCAGGGTGCCGTCACCGCTGCCGATGTCGAGCACGCGCGTGCCCGGCGCGATCATCTCCGCGATCAGGCGCAGATCGACCCGCAGGTTCTTGGCAACGAAACGGACGGGATCGTGAGCGGTCACAGCCGGGCGTGGACGGCGCAGCCGGCCAGGAAGCCGGCCAGGGTGCGGTGAAAATCGGGCTCGTCCAGCAGGAACGCGTCGTGGCCCTTGTCGGAGCCGATCTCGACGAAGCTCACGTTCGCCCCCGCGCGGTTCAGCGCCCGTGCGACCGTGCGGCTTTCCGCGGTGGGAAACAGCCAGTCGGAGCTGAAGGACACCAGCAGGAAGCGTGTCTTCGTGCCGCGGAAGGCGTTGGTCAGGTCGCCGCCGTGATCCGCGGCGAGGTCGAAATAATCCATCGCGCGCGTGATGGTGACGTAGGAATTGGCGTCGAAGCGGCGGACGAAGGTGCTGCCCTGGTGGTGCAGGTAGCTCTCGACCTCGAACATGTCGCCGAACAGGCTCATCGCTTCGCCGGCGGTTTTCGGCGCGCCTTGCAGGCGGCGGCCGAATTTGCGCGCGAGCGCCTGCTCGCTCAGGTACGTGATGTGCGCGCACATGCGCGCGACCGCGAGGCCGCGCGCCGGAATGGTGCCGCCCTGCCAGTAGCAGCCGCCCTGCCAGTCGGGATCGGCGAAGATCGCCTGGCGGCCGACCTCGTGGAAGGCGATGTTCTGCGCCGAATGGTAGGACGCGGTGGCGATCGGCAGGGCGGCGAACACCGCATCGGGGTAGTCGGCCGCCCATTGCAGCACCTGCATGCCGCCCATCGAGCCGCCGATCACGGCGAACAGGCGCGTGATGCCCAGATGCTCGATCAGCCGCTTCTGCGCGCGCACCATGTCGCGGATGGTGACCGGCGGGAACGCGATGCCCCAGACGTCGTCCGCGCCGTCGCGCGGGCTGCGCGGACCGGTGGAGCCCATGCAGCCGCCCAGCACATTGGCGCAGATCACGAAGTACCGATCGGTGTCCACCGGCCGGCCCGGACCCACCACCGCATCCCACCAGCCGGGCTTGCCGGTCACGGGATGCGGCTCGGCCACATACTGGTCGCCGGTCAGCGCATGGCAGACCAGCACCGCATTGCTGCGCGCCGGGTTGAGCGTGCCGTAGGTGCGATAGGCGACCGTCAGGCTGGGCAGACGGGCGCCGCAGTCCAGCGCCATGCCGTCGGCGAAGACGACATGCTGGTGCGGAATCTCCGACAGGGGCGCGGCCTGGTCCATGGTCCTCGGCACATAGTCCAATCGCCCTGGGTGTCGATACGCAGCAAGCAAGGCCAGGGGGGCGCTGCCCCCCCTGGCCCCTTGGGACCCCCCGCCAAGGGCACAGCCCTTGGAACCCATTCGTTGGTTCCGTGCCGGTGGGGGTGGCGTGGGCGCCGGGCCGGGCCGCGCGGGGGGGGAAGCGAGCGCAAATGCGCTCGCTTCCCCCCCCGCGCGGCCCGGCCCGGCGCCCACGCCACCCCCACCGGCACGGAACCCCCCGAGGGGTCCAGGGGACTTGTCCCCTGGCGGGGGGTCCAGGGGGGCAGCGCCCCCCTGGCCTTGCTTGCCGAAAGTCGAAAACCAGGACGGTTGGTATTAGGCGCAGGGTCCGGCACATCGCAACCGGCGGGTTTGCAGGGTGGCCCCGTTCGGGTATCTGTTCCGCCCTTCTTGCGGCGCCGCAAGGAGGCCCGAACCCTGTCGTGCAAGGTCCATGTCCAGTCCCTCCTCCATTGCCGCGTCTGCCGAACCTGCTCCGGATCCGGACCACTGGCGCGGGGATCTCGCGGCCTTGCGGGCGGAGCTCGACCGGCTGGACGACGCGGTGCATGACCTGCTGATGCGTCGGGCCGAGGTGGTGGCGCAGGTGGCTTCCACCAAGCCGAACGGCGCCAGCCCGCTGCGCCCGGGGCGGGAAGCGGCGATCATCCGCCGCCTGGTGGCCCGCCACACGGGATCCCTGCCGGCGCAGGCGGTGGTGCGGATCTGGCGCGAGTTGCTGGCCGCCACCACGGCGATGCAGGGCGCGTTCAGCATCGCGGTGTGCGAGCCCGGTCCCGGCGCCGTGTTCACCCAGGCGGCGCGGGAGCAGTTCGGGGCGCTCACGCCGATGCGCGCGCACGGGTCCGCGGCGCAGGCGATCGCCGACGTCAGCGCCGGGCGCGCCGCGGCGGCGGTGCTGCCGCTGCCCAACGACACCGAGCCGCCGCGCGAGGCGTGGTGGACCTGGCTGCTGCACAAGGACAGCCCGCGCATTCATATCGTCGGCCGCCTGCCGTTCTGGTCGCGCCGTGCCGAGGGCGCGGCGGACGCGCCGGCCTTCGTCGTCGCCGCGGTGGCGCCGGACCCGAGCGGGCAGGATCGTTCGCTGATCGGGCTGGAGCTCGATCGCGACGTGAGCCGCGCGCGGCTCACGACCTCGCTGGCCGCCGCGGGGTTCGCGCTGGACGGGTCGGTGCCGGGCGGCGCGGTCCCGGGCGGGGTGATGCTGCGCCGCGACCCGGATGCGCCGGTGGCGCTCGCGCTGGTGGAAGTGGCCGGGCACGTGAGCGACGACGATCCGCGTCTGGCGCGGCTCAGCGGCCTGCTGCGCCCGCCGGTGGTGCTCGGCGCCTACGCCACCCCGATCGAGGGAGCCCGGCCATGACCGCGCCCGCGCCGCGACCGGAGATCCTGGGCATCTCGCCCTATGTCGGCGGGGAATCGACCGTTCCGGGCGTGAACCGGACCATCAAGCTGTCGTCCAACGAAGGCGCGTTCGGCGTGCCGCCGGGGGCGCAGGCGGCGTTCGTGGGCGTGGCGGAGGAGTTGCACCGGTATCCGGACGGCGGGGCGGAGGCGCTGCGGCGGGCGATCGGCGCGCGGTTCGGGCTCGATCCGGCGCGGATCGTCTGCGGGGCGGGATCGGACGACATCATCTACCAGCTTTGCCTGTCCTACGGCGGCAAGGGGCGGGACGTGGTGATGTCGGCGCACGGGTTTTCCATCTACCAGATCGCCGGCACCTATGCGGGCAGCCAGGTGGTGAAGGCGCCGGAGCGGAACCTGACGGCGGATGTGGACGCGCTGCTGGCCGCGGTGTCGGCCTCCACGCGGCTCGTGTTCCTGGCCAACCCGAACAACCCGACCGGGTCGATGCTGCCGTATGAGGAGGTGGCGCGGCTGCGCGCGGGGCTGCCGTCCGACGTGCTGCTGGTGCTGGATGCGGCGTACGCCGAATACGTGACGCGGCCGGAGTACGAGGCCGGGGCGCGGCTGGTCGATGCCGGGGACAACACGGTGATGACCCGGACCTTCAGCAAGGTGTTCGGGCTGGGCGGCATGCGGATCGGCTGGGCCTATGCGCCGCCGGCGGTGATCGACGTGCTGAACCGGGTGCGGGCGCCGTTCAACGTGTCCATCGCCGCGCAGGCGGCGGCGATCGCGGCGCTGGCCGAGCCGGGCTGGGTGGAGAAGGGGCGCGCCCACAACCAGGAATACCGGCCGGTGCTGGCCCGCGGGCTGGAAGCCGCGGGGGTCAAGGTCTGGCCGAGCGAGGGGAATTTCGTGCTGGCCGATTTCGGCGTGCCGGAGCGGGCGAAAGCGGCGGATGCGTTCCTGCGCACGCGCGGGATCATCGTCCGCCCGGTGGCCGGCTACGGGCTGCCGCATTGCCTGCGCATCACCGTCGGCACCGCCGAGGAGGTGGGGCTGGTGATCGAGGCGATGGGCGCGTTCATGAGGCAGGCCGGTGGCTGAGCCCCTGTTTCGCCGGCTGGCGATGATCGGGACCGGGCTGATCGGCAGCTCCGTGGCGCGGATCGCGCACGAGCGCGACGATCTGGCCGGCAGCGTGGTGGCCTGCGCGCGGACCGCGAAGACCCGGGCGCGGGTGATGGAACTCGGCATCGCCGACGCGGTGGAGGAAGATCCGGCGCGCGCGGTGGCAGGGGCCGATTGCGTGATGCTGGCCGCGCCGGTGGGGGCATTCGCCGAGATCGCCGCGGCGATCGCGCCGCACCTGGCGCCGGGCGCGATCCTGACCGACGTGGGATCGACCAAGCAGTCGGTGATCCGCGATGTCGGGCCGCTGGTGCCGGCGGGGGTGCATTTCGTGCCGGCGCATCCGGTGGCGGGGACGGAATATTCCGGTCCCGATGCGGGGTTCCTGACCCTGTTCGAGGGGCGCTACACCCTGGTCGTGCCGCCGGCGGGCACCGACGAGGCCGCGATCGAGAAGGTCTCGGAGCTGTGGCGGCGCTGCGGGTCGATGGTGGAACGGATGGAGCCGGCGCACCACGACCGGGTGCTGGCGATCGTTTCGCATCTGCCGCATCTGCTGGCGTTCACCATCTGCGGCACGGCCGACGACCTGGCCGATGAGAGCCGGTCCGAGGTGCTGCGCTTCGCCGCCTCCGGCTTCCGCGATTTCACCCGCATCGCGGCGTCCGATCCGGTGATGTGGCGCGACATCTTCCTCAACAACCGCGAGGCGCTGCTGGAGATGCTGGCGCGCTTCATGGAGGACGCGCAGGCGATGGCGCGCGCGGTGCGCTGGGGCGACGCGGACTATATCGAGGACCGCGTGGAACGGGGGCGGAAGATCCGCCGCAGCCTGATCGAGCTGAAGCAGGCGTAAGGGCGGTTTCTTAACCTTTGATCGACAGTATGGGTGCGGCCGGGGCCGGATGCATCCTCGTGTCATCAGAGGGACGGGATGTCGTTCATTTTCGACACGCTTGGCTATTCCAGGCATTTGCGGCAGGCTGGGGTGTCTTCGGTCGAGGCTGAGGCGCATGCCGAGGCGGCACGGGATTTCATCATGAGCGAGATCGCGACCCGACACGATATCCTGGCGGTGCGGCAGGACCTGACGGTGGTCCGCGACGAGCTGCGCGGGATGATCGACACGCTTGGGCTGCGCATCACCGTGCGGCTGGGGGTCATGGTGGTGGCCGCGGTTGCGACCCTGGCGGCGCTGATCAAGCTGTAGGGACGGGTGGGCGCGGTTGGCCGGGTTGATCGCCGAACGCGCCTGGGCCGTCGGCGCGCACCGGGGTCCGGACGGGCCTGAGGAGGTGGGTGCCGGGGCGCTGTGGCCGGGCGCGCGCCTGGCGCGGAGCAGGCGATGAGCCCCGGTCCCTGGCAGTCGTTCGGCGCGTCCCTGGGTGCCTGGCTGACCGGCCCGCTGAGCGGCAAGCTGGCGCTGCTGGCCGCCGGGCTCGTGGTGATCACGGTGCTGGTGCGCCTGCTGCTGGGGGCGGTGAGCCGCTACGTCGGCAACAACGCCACGCGCTACAAAAGCCGCAAGATCGTTACCTCGTTCGGCTACGCGGCCGCGACGCTGGTCCTGCTGCTGGTGTTCAGCGACCGGCTGGGGGGGCTGACGGTCGCCTTCGGCGTGGCCGGCGCGGGGGTGGCGTTCGCCTTGCAGGAAGTGATCGCGAGCGTGGCGGGCTGGAGCGCGGTGTCGTTCGGCAGTTTCTACAAGGTCGGCGATCGGGTGCAGCTCGGCGGGATCAAGGGCGACGTGATCGACATCGGCATCCTGCGCACCACGATCATGGAGATGGGCGAGTGGGTCGCCAGCGACCAGTACAACGGCCGCATCGTGCGGGTGGCCAACAGCTTCGTCTTCAAGGAGCCGGTGTTCAACTATTCAGCCGAATTTCCCTTTCTCTGGGACGAGATCACGATCCCGATCAAATACGGGGGCGACCACCGCGCGGCCCGCGCGCTGATCGCGCGGGTGGCCGATGAGGTGGTGGGCGACTACACGCGCGCGGCCGAGCAGGGATGGGCGCCGGTCACCCGGCGGTACCTGATCGACGCGGCGAGCGTGCGACCGGTGGTCACCCTGGTGGTGGCGCTGAACTGGGCGGAGTTCACCCTGCGCTACGTGGTGGACTACAAGCTGCGCCGCGCGACCCGGGACCGGCTGTTCACCCGCATCCTGGAAGAGATCGAGAGCACGGGCGGGGCGATCGCCATCGCCAGTTCGACGTTGAACATCGAGAAGCTGGCGGCGCTGGAGGTGCGGCTGTCCGGTGCGCCGGGGGAGCCGGCCGGGCGGCAGGGGTAGGTCCGGAGGGTGCGATACCGACGCCGGCACGACCGGCGTGCGGCGGCGGGCGGGTTCGCCGCCCCGCTCAGGGCGCCGGGGGGATGTTCTGGTTCAGGCGGAACAGGTTGTCGGGGTCGTAGCGCGCCTTCAGCGCCGCGAGGCGCGGGTAGTTGGGGCCGTAGGCGGCGCGCACGCGGGCCTCGCCCTCGTCGCCGAGGCTGTTCACGTAGACGCCGCCGGTGGCGAAGGGCTGCATCGCCTCCCAGAAGGCGCGGGCCCAGGCGACGTGGCGCGCGTCCTCGGCCGCGTCCTCCCAGATCGCGGCGGGGAAGCAGTCGTAGGCGGCGGTGCGGTGGCTGAAGGCGGTCGCGTCGGGATCGACCGCCGCGATCGCGCCGCCGACCTGCTGCAGCATCGCGACCGAGAGCGGCGAGGTGGCGCCGGCGTAGCCCGCGATCAGCGCGTCGATGGCGGGGTCGGTGAGCTCGTCGAGGAACTGCGCCTTCCAGTAGTAGCGGCGGCCGCGCGCGAACAGCGGGTCGGCGGCGGCCTGCAGCGCGGCGTAGGGAACCGGGGCGATCAGGTCCCGGAGCGGGGGGCCGATGGCGCGGAGGGGGCCCAAGGCGCGCGCCGCTTCCTCCAGCGGGCCGGCGTAGCAGGCGGAGATCGCCAGCAGGCGCTGGCCTTCGGGCGTGGTGAGGAAGATGGCGTCGGCGCTGACCTCGTCCGCCGCCGCGGCGGTGAAGTCGCGGTAGGCGCGCAGCACGTCGCGGGCGCGGGCGAAATCGTGCAGCAGCAGCCCGCCCAGCACCTTCGGGCCGAGCGGATGCAGCCGGTAGCCGAATCCCGTGACGATGCCGAAATTGCCGCCGCCGCCGCGGATCGCCCAGAACAGGTCGGGGTTGGTCGCCACGCTGGCGGTGACGATCCGGCCGTCGGCCAGCACCACCTGGGCGGCCAGCAGATTGTCGCAGGCGAGGCCGTGCGCGCGGCCGAGCCGGCCGAGGCCGCCGCCGAGGGTGAGGCCGGCGATCCCGGTATCGCTGTTGACGCCCATGGTGGTGGCGAGCCCGTGCGCCTGGGTGGCGACGTCGAAGGCGCCAAGGGTGAGGCCGGGTTCGGCCCAGGCGGTGCGGCGGAGCGGATCGACGCGGATCCGTTGCATCTCCGTGAGATCGATCACCAGCCCGCCGTCGCAGACCGAGGCGCCGGCGATGCTGTGTCCGCCGGCGCGCACGGCGACGGGAAGGCCGGAAGCGCGGGCGGCGGCCACGGCCTCGGCCACGTCGGTGACGTCGGCGCAGCGGATGATCGCGGCCGGGCGGCGGTCGATGCGGCCGTTCCAGACGCGGCGCGCGGCGTCGTAGCCGGTGCTGTCCGGGCGCAACACCTGGCCGTGCAGGCGGATGCCGGGCAGGGCGGCGAAGGCGTCGAGGCCCCGAGGCGCAGAGCCGGGGGAGGCGGGCCGGGTTGGGGTGTGCGTCTGCATGTCGTCCTCCGTGCGGGGACGGGGCGGACTCTCCGCCGCGGCCGCGGCGGAGGCAAGCAAGAAGATTTCATCCGCAAGTCGATGGATTGTCATTTAACCTGCGGCGATGCGAAAGCTCCCGCCGCTCGGCGCGTTGCGCGCCTTCGAGGCGGCCGCGCGGCTGCTCAGCTTCAAGGCCGCCGCGGACGAGCTCGGCCTGACGCCCACCGCGATCAGCCATCAGATCCGGCTGCTGGAGACGCATTGCGAGCAGGCGCTGTTCCGCCGGCGGCCGCGGCCGCTGGCGCTGACCCGGGCGGGGGCGCGGCTGTTCCCGGTGGTGCGCGAGGGCTGGACAGGTTTGCCGTGGCGCTGACCGCGCTGGCGGCCGAGCCCGGCCCTGCGGAACCGCTGCGGGTGACGACGACGAAGGCCTTCGCCACCGCTGGCTGGTGCCGCGGCTGGCGTTGTGGCGGCAGGCGCATCCGGAGCTTGAGGTGGAGGTGACCGGCACCGACGCGGTGCTGGACCTGGGCCGGGGGGAGGCGGATGTGGCGATCCGTTACCAGCGCGGGCCGCCGGCGGGGGTCGCGGCGGAGGAATTGTTCCGCGACCGGTTCTGGCCGATCGCCAGCCCCGCCGTGCTGACCGGCGCGCCGGTGCGCGGGCCGGCCGACCTGGCGCGGCATACCTTGATCCACTGCCCCTGGCGGTCCTGGGACCCGTCGCCGCCGACCTGGGCGACCTGGCTTGCGGTGGCGCGCCGGCTGGGGATGGCGGCGCCGCATCTGGGGAAGACGCCGAGCCTGGGCTTCCGCGACGAGCTGGCCGCGGTCGCGGCGGTGATCGCGGGGCAGGGGATCGCGCTGCTGAGCGACGTGCTGGTGGCGCCGGAGCTGGCCAGCGGGGCGCTGGTGAAGGTGCTGGATCTGCCGTTGCCGGGGTTCGGGTTCTATCCGGTGCAGGGGCCGGGGCCGCGGCGGGAGGCGGCGGTCTCGGCGTTCTTGGCGGGGCTGGGGGCGGCGGCGTGAGGGGGGCGGGGGCGTACGGCTGGCGGGATCGTGGGGGCGTGTTCAGCGGCGGGGGTCGGCGCCGGGTCACGGGTTCGCGGGCCGGATGGGCGGGGGTCGGGGGAGCGCGTTCATGTGGCCGCGGCGTGCGGTGCGGCGCGGCGGCGGGCGGGCGGGGGCGGCGTAGGCCGCGGTCAGAGGGTCGATGGGGCGCG
>CAWHKR010000036.1:0-26232 GCA_963829875.1 uncultured Pseudomonadota bacterium
CCACATCCGGCGGCCCGGCGGCGAACCACCACCGCAGCGCCCCGTCCGCTCCCAGCGTCACCCGCGCGCTGCACACGGTGCCGAACCCGCCGCGCGGCGCCACGTTGATCTGCTCCGCCGCCGAGCCGGCGCGGTCGGCCAGGATCGTCCCCCAGCCCCGCCAGTCCTCGCCCTCCGGCACCGGCGCGGCGGCCAGCCGCGGCAGGTGCCGCGCCACCCGCGGGCTCGCCAGGTCGTCGGGGTCGTGCGCGGTGACCATGTGCAGCCCCGGCGTCAGCCCCACAGGCTCCGCCCGGCCGCGCCCGAGGCCGCGCAACGCGACCGCCCCCGTCCGGTCCGCCAGCACCAGGTTGAAGCTGCGCCATGCCCCCGCATCCAGCGCCGCGATCGCCGCCGCCGCCGCCGCGGCCGATTCGTGTTCCAGCGCCAGCAGCGGCAGTTCCCCGCGGGAGCGTTTGCCCGGCGCCGGACCCAGGCTGCCCGGCCGGTTCAGCACCGCCGCCACCACCCCGTGCCGGTTCACCCCCATCCAGCTGCCGCCGCCGCTGCGGTCCCGCCCGGCGATCACCCCCGGACGGTCCGGCCACCACGGCCCCGGCGGATCCCAGTCCCGGTCCAGCCGTTCGTCGCGATTGGCCGCCAGCAGCACCGGCACGGCGTGGCCGGGCCGCAGCAGCAACACCACGGTGCACATTGCCGCCCGGCCCGCCGGCTCAGGATGCGGCGGGGGAGGGGCCCGGCTCGCCGAACACCCGCGTGAACACCTGGTCCACCGCGCGCAGATGCGGCGCCGGGTCCATCGCGCGTCCAGCGGTCGGGTGCCACCCGCCCGGCGACCTCGGGGTCGGCCAGCAGGTTGTCGCGGAAGCTGCGCGCTCCCGGCCGGCCCAGCACGGTCCAGGTGGCCATCGCGTTGCGCTGGACGATCCGGTAGGCGTCCTCGCGCAGGAAATGCCCGCCCTCGTCAGCGCCAGCATGACGTTGCCGGTGGACACCACGCCGCCCAGCGATTCCAGGTTGGCGGTCATCCGGTCCGGATAGACGGTCAGCCTCTGGATCATCCCCGCCAGCCGCATCAGCGCGAAATCGAGCGTGATCGTCGCATCCGGCGCGATCACCCGCTCCACCGAGGAATGGGAGATATCGCGCTCATGCCACAGCGCCACATTCTCCAGCGCCGGCACCGCGGCCGCGCGCACCACCCGCGCCAGCCCGGAGAGGTTTTCCGACAGCACCGGGTTCCGCTTGTGCGGCATCGCCCTGGACCCCTTCTGCCCCGGGTGGAAGAACTCCTCCGCCTCGCGCACCTCGCTGCGCTGCAGGTGCCGGATCTCGGTCGCCAGCCGCTCGATGCCCGAGGCGATCACCGCGAGCGTGCAGAAATACGCCGCATGCCGGTCGCGCGGGATCACCTGGGTGGACACCGGCTCGACCGCCAGGCCGAGCCGCTCGGCCACATACGCCTCCACCCGCGGGTCGAGATGGGCGAAGGTGCCCACCGCGCCCGACACGGCCGCTACCGCGATCTCCGCCCGCGCCGCCTTCAGGCGGGCCACATTTCGTGCGAATTCAGCGTAGTGCCCGGCGATCTTCAACCCGAACGTGGTGGGCTCGGCATGGATGCCGTGGCTGCGCCCGATGGTCAGCGTGTGCTTGTGCTCGAACGCCCGCGCCTTCAGCGCCGCCAGCACCGCGTCCAGATCCGCGGCCAGCAGGTCGCTCGCCTGGGTCAGCTGCACCGACAGGCAGGTGTCCAGCACGTCCGAACTCGTCATGCCCTGATGGACGAACCGGCTGTCCGGTCCGATCGCCTCGGCCAGCCAGGTGAGGAAGGCGATCACGTCGTGGCGGGTCTCGCGCTCGATCGCGTCGATCCGCTCGAGATCGGCGGAAGTGATCTGCGCCACTTTCGCCGCGCCCCGGGCGCGGATGGTGCGCGCGGCGTCCTCCGGGATCGCGCCGGTCCGGGCCATGCCCTCGGCCGCCAGGGCCTCGATCTCGAACCAGATGCGGTAGCGGTTCTCGGGCGCCCATATGGCGGTCATCGCGGGGCGGGAATAGCGGGGAACCATTCGGGGCGGCCTGTCTTTCAGTGAAGCTGCGGGGCAGCTAGACCGCGTCCGCCGGCGCTTGGCAAGGCCGTGCCGGGCAACGCCGGAAGGATCGACGCGCATGGACCCCACCCTCACCCAGGACCTCGCGGCGTTGGGCCAGGTGATGTTGATCGATATCGCGCTCGCCGGCGACAACGCGGTGGTGGTGGGGCTGGCGGTGTCCGGGCTGCCGGCCGAGCAGCGGCGGCTGGCGATCCTGCTCGGCATCGGCGGGGCCACCGTCATCCGGATCGGCTTCGGGCTGGTGGCGCTCGACCTGTTGCAGATCCTCGGCCTGCTGCTGGCCGGCGGGCTGCTGCTGCTGTGGGTGGCGTGGAAGATGTTCCGCGAATTGCACCGCCCCGCGGCCATGGGCGACGAGGCCGCCGGCGGCAGGCGGCGTACCCTCGGGCGTGCGCTGCTGCACATCATGCTGGCCGACGTGTCCATGAGCCTCGACAACGTGCTGGCCGTGGCCGGGGCGTCGGGCGACCGGCCCTGGGTGCTGGTGACCGGGCTGGCCGTGTCGGTGGCGTTGATGGGGCTGGCCGCCGACCTGCTCGCGCGCGTGCTGCAGCGGCAGCGCTGGATCGCCTGGGCCGGGCTTGGCATGGTGCTGCTGGTCGCGCTGCGGATGATCTGGGACGGCGCGCACCAGATCGCCGGCGCGCTGTAGCGGCGGGGTAAGGCCGGAACCCGGGGCTGGCGCCCCCGCCGCCGCTACCGGTTGGCCCCCGGCACCCACAGCACGTCGTCGGCGCCGGTGCGGTTCAGCACCCGGGCCAGCACGAACAGATGATCGGACAGGCGGTTGAGGTAGCGGAGCGCATCCGGCGTCACGCTCTCCTCGGCGGCCAGGTGCACCAGCGCGCGTTCGGCGCGCCGCGCGACGGTGCGGGCGAAATGCGCCGCCGCCGCCGGGCGGCTGCCGCCCGGCAGGATGAAGCTGGTCAGCGGCGGCAGCGCCGCGTTCATCGCCGCCACCTCGGCCTCCAGCCGGGCGACCGGGGCGGCCGACATCCGCAGCCGCGCGCCCCCTTCGCCGGGGACGGCGAGATCGGCGCCGAGGTCGAACAGGTCGTTCTGGATCCGTGCCAGCGCCAGGTCGGTGACGGCCTCCGCCGTCCCGCCGGTCCCGGCCAGGGTGGCGCGCAGCATGCCGATCACGGCGTTCGTCTCGTCCACGGCACCGATCGCCTCGATCCGCGGCGCGTCCTTGCGCCGCCGGGCCCCGTCGCCGAGCGAGGTCTCCCCGCCGTCCCCGCCGCGGGTGACGACCCGATCGATCCGAACCATCCTCCGTCCTTTCCGTCTCACGCCGCGGTGCCCGGGTCCGGGGCATTTCCCGGCTGCCCCCTCGCGCGCGGCGGTGCTAGCCTGCGCCGGTGTTCGACCATAGAGGGAGGGATCCGGGATGGCACGCGTGGCATTGGTGACCGGCGGCACGCGCGGGATCGGCGCCGAGATCAGCCGGGCGCTCGCCGCCCAGGGGCGGACCGTCGTCGCCAACTACGCCGCCAACGAGGCGGCGGCGGAAGCGTTCCGCACCGAGACCGGCATTGCCGTGATCCGCTTCGACGTCAGCGATTTCGAGGCCTGCAAGGCCGGGGTCGCCGAGATCGTCGAGCGGTTCGGCCCGATCGAGGTCCTGGTGAACAACGCCGGCATCACCCGCGACGGGACGCTTGCGCGCATGTCGCGCGAGATGTGGGACGCGGTGATCGATACCAACCTCGGCGCCTGCTACAACCTGTGCAAGCTGACGTTCGACGGCATGCGGGAGCGCAAGTTCGGCCGCATCGTGAACGTCGGCAGCATCAACGGCCAGGCCGGACAGTACGGGCAGGTGAACTACGCCGCCGCCAAGTCGGGCATCCACGGCTTCACCAAGGCGCTTGGCGCAGGAAGGCGCGCGCTTCGGGATCACGGTGAACGCGATCGCGCCGGGTTATGTCGATACGGAGATGGTCCGCGCGGTGCCGGCCGACGTGCTGGCCAAGATCGTGGCCCGTATCCCGGTCGGCCGGCTGGGGCATGCCGACGATATCGCCCGCGGCGTCGCCTTCCTCACCGACGACGCGGCGGAGTTCGTCACCGGCAGCACGCTGTCGATCAACGGCGGGCAGCACATGTACTGACCGGCGGCAGCCGGCCCGGGCCCCGTGCCGCCCGCCTCCGGGTGGGGTCAGGAGCGCGCCGCGCGCAGCCCCTTCGCCTCGGCCGCCTTCTCGCAGACGAACGCGCCGTGCCGGGTCTTGCCGAAGTATTTGGATCCGGCGGTGTGGAACACTTTGCTCTCGTGGGCGCGCCAGACCACCGTGTCGCCGGCGCAGCCGGTCTGCGCTTCGGCCTCGGTCGTGTAGCCGTGCAGGGCGGTACGCCGTGCCGTTGTTGCGTGGCCGCCGGCATGGGCCGCGGTGATCGATGCAGCGGCGACGCCGAGGGCAAGGGCCATCGCCGAAACCAGGCGGAGGGAAGCAGTGGGCGACATCCGAGCGGTCTCCATGTTCGGTGGTTCCGTCCGCGCGAGCCGACCGGGACGGGATACGTGCGCCATCGCAGGTCCGGGTTAGCAATCCGCTAATGCCGCCCGGCCAGGCGGGGAGCCGCACCGCGTGCCGGCGCACGTTGACGGCGCGCCCGTCGCCGTCGGATGCTGCCGCCCGACATCCATCCGGAGACATCGCATGAACGTGCTTGCCCCCCAGCCCGCCCGCGCCGGCTATAGCGAAGACGAGTGGCAGATCCGCTGCGATCTCGCGGCGCTGTACCGCCTGATCGCGCACTACCGCTGGACCGATTTCATCTACACCCATCTGTCCGCCCGCCTGCCCGGGCCGGACCACCATTTCCTGATCAACCGCTATGGCGTGAACTTCCACGAGATGCGGGCCTCGGACCTGGTGAAGATCGACCTCGACGGCAACGTCGTTGAACCCGAGGACGGGCAGAGCCGGCGGGTGAACGCGGCCGGCTTCACCATCCATTCCGCCGTGCACATGGCCCGGCCCGACCTGCTGTGCGTGGTGCACACCCACACCGCCGCCGGCATCGCCGTCTCCGCCCATCCCAAGGGGCTGCTGCCGATCAGCCAGCACGCGCTGAAGTTCCACGGACGGCTCGCCTATCACGGCTACGAGGGCATCGCGCTCGATCTGGAGGAACGCGAACGCCTGGTGCGCGACCTCGGCGAGCACAAGGCGATGGTGCTGCAGAACCACGGCCTGCTGGTGGGCGGCACCTCGATCGCCGAGGCCTTCCACATGACCTACATGCTGGAACGCGCCTGCGCCGCGCAGGTGGCCGCGCTCGCCGGCGGCCAGGAATTGCTGACTCCGCCCGAAGAGGTCTGCCGCCACACCGCCGAGCAGTTCCGCAGCCAGGAGAACGACGATCATTACGCGATGGTCTGGGACGCGGCGCTGCGGCTGATCGAGAACGACCGTCCCGACTACCGGAGCTGAGCCCGCGATGCCGGTGCGCGCCTCCGTCTGTCCGCACGACTGCCCCTCCACCTGCGCGCTGGAGGTGGAGGTGGGGGAGGGGGGCCGCATCGGCGCCGTGCGCGGCGCAGCGGACAACGACTACACGCAGGGCGTGATCTGCGCCAAGGTCGCGCGCTACGCCGAACGCATCCACCATCCCGACCGCCTGACCCGCCCGCTGCTGCGCACCGGGCCGAAAGGCGCGGGCCAGTTCCGGGAGATTTCCTGGGACGAGGCGCTCGATCGCACCGCCGCCGCGCTGAGCGGGGTCGCGGCCACGCACGGGACCGAGGCGGTCTGGCCCTTCTACTACGCCGGCACCATGGGCCTCGTGCAGCGCGACGGGATCAACCGGCTGCGCCACGCGATGAAATACTCGCGCCAGAAGCTGACCATCTGCACCTCGATCTGCGAGGCCGGCTGGTTCGCCGGCGTCGGCGGCTACCGCGGCCCCGATCCGCGCGAGATGGCGAAATCCGACCTGATCGTGGTCTGGGGCGGCAATCCGGTCGCCACCCAGGTCAACGTGATGACCCACGTGACACGGGCGCGGAAGGACCGCGGCGCGAAGCTGGTGGTGGTCGATCCCTACCGTTCCGGCACCGCCGCGGTGGCCGATCTGCACGTGATGCTGCGTCCCGGCACCGACGGGGCGCTCGCCTGCGCGCTGATGCACATCGGCTTTCGCGACGGCTGGGCCGATCGCGCCTACCTGGCGCGCCATGCCGATTGTCCCGAGGCGCTGGAGGCGCATCTGGCGACCCGCGGGCCGGAGTGGGCGTCCGCCATCACCGGCCTGCCGGTGGCGCAGATCGAGGCCTTCGCGCGGCTCTACGGGTCCACCAAACGCAGCTACATCCGGCTGGGCTATGGGTTCGCCCGGTCCCGCAATGGGGCCGCGAACATGCACGCGGTCACCTCGCTCGCCACCGTCGCCGGCACCTGGGCGCATGAGGGCGGCGGCGCGTTGTGGAGCAACCGCGGCATCTACCACTGGGACAAGACGCTGATCGAGGGACTGGACGTGCGCGATCTGTCCATCCGCGCGATGGACATGAGCCGGATCGGCGCCGTGCTGACCGGCGACCGCACCGAACTGGGCGACGGGCCGCAGGTGCACGCGCTGTTCATCCAGAACCAGAACCCGCTCGCCGTCTGCCCCGACAGCAACCTGCGTGCGCCGCGGCTTCGCGCGCGAGGATCTGTTCGTCTGCACCCACGAACAGTTCATGACCGAAACCGCCCGCTGGTCCGACATCGTGCTGCCGGCGACGATGTTCATGGAGCACGACGATCTGTACCAGGCCGGCGGCCACACCTACCTGCAGATCGGGCCGAAGCTGATCGATCCGCCGGGCGAATGCCGGTCGAACCACGCGGTGGTGAACGCGCTCGCCGCCCGGCTCGGTGCGCAGCATCCCGGTTTCGCGATGACCGAGTGGGAGATGATCGACGCCACCCTGCGCGCGTCGGGCTGGCCGGATGCGGAGACGGTGCGGCAGCGGCGTTGGGTGGACGCGGCGCTGCCGTTCGCCAAGGCGCATTTCCTGGATGGGTTCCCGCAGCCCGAGGGGAAAGTTCCGCTTCGCGCCCGACTGGGCGGCGCTCGGCCCGTTCGGGGCGGCGATGCCGAAGCTGCCGGATCATTTCGCGATCATCGACGAGCGGTCGGACGCGCATCCGTTTCGTCTGGTCACCGCCCCGGCGCGGCAGTTCCTCAACACGAGCTTCACCGAAACCCCGGGATCGCGCCGCCGCGAGGGCCGCCCGACGGTGCTGCTGCACCCCGACGACGCGGCGCGGCTCGGCGTCGCGGACGGCGGGCGCGCCCGGCTCGGCAATGCGCGCGGGGAGGTGGTGCTGCACGCGCGGCTGTTCGAGGGCGTGCAGCCGGGCGTGCTGGTGGTGGAAAGCGTCTGGCCGAGCGAGGCGTACGAGGGCGGGATCGGCATCAACGCGCTGACCAGCGACGAGCCGGCGCCGCCGGCGGGCGGGGCGGTGTTCCACGATACGGCGGTTTGGGCGGAAGCGGCGGAGGCGCGGCTCAAGCAGGCGGCGGAGTAGGGCCGGGGGGCGGGCTCGCCTGGGGCCCGAAGCCGGGCTGCAAGGTGGCGACTGGCGCAGGGGCCAGGGAGGGCGCTGCACGAGGGCCCCGCGATGCGGGCGTTCTTCGATCTGGCGCAGAGATCGCAGAGGACCAGAGGACGCAGAGCAGGTCGAGCGGCTAGGGAATGAAGCGCCGGATGCCGTCTTTCAGCAGCAGTGTGTTGAAGTTCAGCAACAAACCGACCCGGCAGAAGCTCAGGCGGAGGGTGGTCAGCACCTGTGCCTCGTGCAACGGCAGGATCCGCTCGACGGACTTGATTTCCAGTATCGCATGTTCGCCAATGATAACGTCGGCGCGGAAGCCGCGAGGGAGAACGACATCTCCATAATGCCACCGGAACCGCCGCCTGCCGGCGATACGGAAGGCCCGCCTGGCCGAGTTCCCAGCAGAGGCATGATTCATAGACCGACTCGAGCAATCCGGGGCCCAGGTATCGGTGCACCTTGATCGCCATGCTGATGATCGCATTCGTAAAGGTGTCATCACTCGCCATCCCAGGCCCGCGTTCCCCGTTCCCGATCTTCTCTGCGCCCTCTGGTCCTCTGCGCCCTCGGCAGCAAATCGGACGCGCCCGGCCCAGCACCGGCCCAAAGGCCCAAGGGCACCTTCGTCCCGACATGCTGCCAAAGCTATGAACGCCCCCGGGTCCGATTCGCCCGTCCGACCGCACCGGCAGCCCAATCCCCCAGGCCGCCCGCCGAGCCGAACCCCCCAACGTCCCCCTACGACCACACCCGCCCGGCCGGCGGGTGCGCCCGCACCACCTCCTCGTTCACCTCCGCCCCCCAGCCGATCCCGGTCGGAACCAGCAGTTCCCCGTTCTCCACCACCGGCGGCACGGTCACCAGCGCGTCCTTCCACCCCACCTCGTCCACATCCACCTCCATCACCCGGAAGTTCGGGATCGCGGCGCAGAAATGCGCGCTCATCAGCGTGCCCAGATGCCCGTTGAAATTATGCGGCGCGACATTGACCTCATACGTCTCCGCCATCGCCGCGATCTTCATCGATTCCAGGATGCCGTTCCACGGCACGTCGATGATCGCCACATCGACCGCCTGCTGCTCGAAGAACGGCCGGAACTGCCGCCGCCCGAACAGCAATTCGCAGGAGGCGATGGGCGTGCGCGAACAGCGCCGGATCGCGGCCAGCGCCGCGGGGTCGAACGAATCCACTTCCAGCCAGGTCAGTTCGAACTCTTCCAAAGCCTGGGCGATGCGCATGAAGCCCTCGGTGCGGAAGTTGAAATTGAGATCGAGATGCAGCCCCACCCCCGGCCCGGCGCCGCGCGCGAAGGCCGCCATCTGCGCCCGCAGCCCGTCGACCAGCCCGCGATCCACCGGCAGATCCGGCGCGAACGGCGCATTGAACCCGGGCATGTGCAGGCCGGGTTCCGGCCCGTCGAAGCGCATGATGTTGGTCTTGAGCCCCTTGAAGCCCCGCGCCGCGACCTCCGCCCCCTGGGCCGCGACGTCGTCGAGCGAGCGGATCGGCGCCGCCCCGGTCCAGCCCCGGAACTGCTCGCCGTACAAGGCCCGGTACGATCCGCAATGCGACCAATAGAGCCGCAGCCGCTCGCGGATCGGCCCGCCGAGCAGCTCGTACACCGGCACCCCCAGCGCCTTCGCCTTCAGATCGACCAGCGCGTTCTCGATCGCCGCGATCGCCTGGTGGTTGATCCCGCCGGGCGCCTGGCGGATCACCCCGTGCAGGAACGCGGTATGGCGTTCCACCGGGCGCGGATCGGCGCCGATCAGCCGCGATCCCAGCCGGCGGATCACCTCGGACAGCCCCTGCGAGCCGTAGGACTCCATGTATTCCGCCCAGCCGACCAGCCCCGTATCGGTGCTGATCTTCAGGAAGGAGAAGTCGCGCCAGCCGGCGTTGCAGTGCAGGTCTTCGATCTTGGTGATGCGCATGGTTCTCTCCCCGGGCCGCGACCGGCCCGCCCGGATGCTAACCCCGACGCCCCGCCCGCGGCCAGGACGGCCCGACGGCTGCGCTACTCCGCGACCTCGCCCGCCACGATCCGCCGCTGGCCCGCCGCCGTGTCCAGCAGCAGCGCCCCGGACGGGTCGAGCCCGGCGAACCGACCCTCGAGGACCGAAGTCTCCGAGGGGCCGCCGAGCCGCACCCGCAGCATGGTGCCCAGGGGATGCGCCCGTGCCATCCAGGCGGCCCGGGTCGCGGCGAAGCCCTGCGCCTGCCACAGGCTCAGCGCGGCCCCGAGCGCCGCCAGCAGACGGTCCAGCACCACCTCCACCTCCGCGGTGGCGCCGGCCAGGGCAAGCGCGGTGGTCGGATAGGGCGTGCCGGCCGGGCGGTGGGCGACGTTGATCCCCATGCCCAGGATCGCCGCCCGGCCTTCCTGCTCGACCAGGATGCCGGCGAGCTTGGCGCCGTCGACCAGCACGTCGTTCGGCCATTTCAGCCGTACCCGCGGCCCCGCCTCCCGCGGCGGCAGCAGCAGGGCCGCCGTTTCGGCGACCGCCACCCCGGTGAGCAGCGCGAGTTCCCCGAGCCGCCCCGCCGGAATCTCGGGGCGCACCAGGATCGAGGCGTAGAGATTGCCCGGCGGGCTCGTCCAGGCCCGCCCCTGCCGGCCGCGCCCGGCGGTCTGCTCGGCGGCCACCACCACGGTTCCCGCGGGCGCGCCGCCCGCGGCCAGGCGGCGCGCCTCGTCGTTGGTGGAGCCGAGGCGGGCGTAGCGCCTGATCTGGAAGCTCGATGTCATGTCTGCCCCGCCCTTCTGCCCCGCTCTGGCCAGTCCGGCGCCGGTCCGGACTTGCGTCCTGGCGCGGCTGCGGCCATCTCCGCCGCTCATGCCCGGCCGACACCAGGGGGGCAAGCGCATGGACCACGATGGATCTCTCCGAGTTCGATTTCGACCTGCCGCCCGACCGCATCGCCCAGCACCCGGCGCGCCCGCGCAATTCGGCGCGCCTGCTCGCGGTGGGCCCGGTGCTGGCGGACCGGCAGGCGCGCGACCTGCCGGCCCTGCTCGCGCCGGGCGACATCCTGGTGAGCAACGACACCAAGGTGATCGTGGCGCAACTCACCGCCCGGCGGGGCGCGGCGCGCATCGGCATCACGCTCGACCGCGCGTTGCCGGACGGCACCTGGCATGCGCTGGCGCGCAACGCCCGGCGGCTGCGCCCCGGCGACGAGCTGCGCTTCGAGCCGGCCGCCGCGGCCGGGCCGCCCGCGCCGGAGCTGGTCGCGCCTGAGCTGGTCGCCACCGTGCGCGAGCGGGCGGCGGACGGCGGGGTGATCCTGGCCTTCGCCCAGACCGGCGCCGATTTCGCCGCGGCGCTGCGCGGCGCCGGGCAACTCGCCTTGCCGCCCTATATCGCCCGCCCCGCCGGCCCCACGCCGCAGGACGCGGCCGACTACCAGACCGTGTTCGCCCGCAATGAAGGCGCCGTCGCCGCCCCCACCGCCGGGCTGCATTTCACCCCGGATCTGCTGGCGGCGCTGGACGGGCGCGGCGTGCGCCGGGTCACGCTCACTCTGCATGTCGGCGCCGGCACCTTCCTGCCGGTGCGCGAGGCCGACGTGACCCGCCACCACATGCACGCCGAACGCGGCGAGATCACCGCCGCGACCGCCGAGGCGATCAACACGGCCCGCGCCGCCGGGGGGCGGGTGGTCGCGGTCGGCACCACCGCGCTGCGCCTGCTGGAGACCGCCGCCGCCCCGGACGGCACGATCCGCCCCTTCGCCGGGGAAACCGAGCTGTTCATCCTGCCCGGCTACCGGTTCCGCGGCGTGGACCGGCTGATGACCAATTTCCATTTGCCGCGCTCGACCCTGTTCATGCTGGTGTGTGCCTTTGCCGGCACGGCGCGGATGCGGGCGGCGTATGCGCATGCGATCGCAACCGGATATCGGTTCTATTCCTATGGGGATGCATCCCTGCTTGATCCGGCCGGGCAGGATGCACTAATATGAAACCAAGCCCTGAGGCCGGGTCCGGCCGTAAACTCCTGGGGGGTGCCCGCGGGCGTCAGCATGGGGGTCCCTCGGGGCTATTTCTTTGTACCCCGGATCGGCCGCTTCAACATCGTCTTGAAGGCGATGGTGCGCGCGGTCAGGCGCAGCTCCGCCACCACGATGTAGTCCGCCCTGCCGATGCGCCGCGCGAACACGGCGGTGGGCGCGCCCCGCCGGCTGGTCTCCCCGGCCCGCACGTGGTCCGGCGCGCCCAGGATCGCCGCGATCAGCGCCAGATCCGCGATGTCGAGCGCCCCCTGGCCGCGCCGCGCCTCGGTCCGTGGATCGCCATGCCGGGCCAGCGCGTGGCGCGCATGGTTGCTTTCCAGGATCAGCACGAACCCGGTCGGATCGATCCCCGTCGCCCGGCGGATCGGCGCGGCGTGCGGGACGGGGCCGAGGGCCAACACCTCCACGCGCTCCCCCGCCGCGACGCGCAGGAAGCGGCGGATGCGATGCGCGGCCGTCGCGTGCCGCCGCACCGCGCCGTCCGTGCTGATCTGGCCGTCCGGCGCCACGATCCGTTCGTCCCCCGGGACAGGAAGGGGGCGATCCTGCCGGCCGGGGCTTGCTGCGGGCTTAACGCGGCACCGCGCGCCTTGTGGCCGGGACCCGCGACGCCATGACCGCGCCCACGTTCGGCTTCCGCGCCCGCGCCACCGACGGCGCCGCCCGCACCGGGGTGCTGGATACCGCGCATGGTCCGGTGGAAACCCCCGCCTTCATGCCGGTCGGCACCGCCGGCACGGTGAAAGGCATGACCGCCGACGCCGTCCGGGCCACCGGCGCCCAGGTGGTGCTGGGCAACACCTACCACCTGATGCTGCGCCCCGGCGCCGACCGGGTCGAAGCACTCGGCGGGCTGCACCGGATGATGGACTGGCCGGGACCGATCCTGACCGATTCCGGCGGCTTCCAGGTGATGTCGCTCGCCGCGCTGCGGCAGATCGACGCCGAAGGTGTCACGTTCCGGTCCCATCTCGACGGCAGCGCGCACCGCCTGACCCCCGCCCGCGCCGTGGCGATCCAGCACCAGCTCGACGCCACGATCACCATGGTGCTCGACGAATGCACCAAGTTCCCCGCCACCGAGGAGCAGGCGCGCAGCTCGATGGAGCTCTCGTTGCGCTGGGCCGCGCGGTCGAAGGAGGCCTTCGTCCCCCGGCCAGGCTACGCGCTGTTCGGCATCGTCCAGGGCGGCGTCCATCCCGCCCTGCGCGCCGCCTCCGCCGCCGGGCTGAGTGGGATCGGCTTCGACGGCTATGCGATCGGCGGCCTCGCGGTGGGGGAGGGCCAGGCGGCGATGTTCGCGGTGCTGGACGTCACGGTGCCGCTGCTGCCGGCCGACCGGCCGCGCTACCTGATGGGGGTGGGCACGCCGGACGACATCCTGGGCGCGGTGGCGCGCGGCATCGACATGTTCGACTGCGTGATCCCGACACGGGCGGGCCGCACCGCGCGCGCCTACACCTCGGCCGGGCGTGTGGAACCTGCGCAACGCCCGCTTCGCCGATGATCCCGCCCCGCTCGACCCCGGCTGCGCCTGCCCGGCCTGCACGCGCCATTCCCGCGCCTATCTGCACCACCTGTTCCGGGCGAAGGAGATGCTGGGCCCGATGCTGCTGACCTGGCACAACCTGGCCTATTACCAGGAGCTGATGCGCGGCCTGCGCGACGCCATCGCCGCCGGCGGGCTCGCCGCGCACGCCGCCCGCCTGCGCGCCGGCTGGGCGGGAGAGGAGGTTCCATGAGCGACGACCCGCGAGCGCCCAACCCCTTGGCCGGCCTGACCCAGCTCGGCCGGCGCGCGCCCCTGCCGGACAGCCCGGACCAGGCCAGGCTGGAAACCGTGCCCAATCCCGCGCCGGACCGGCCCTACGTGATCCGCTTCACCTGCCCGGAGTTCACCTCGCTCTGCCCGCTGACCGGCCAGCCCGATTTCGCCCATCTGGTGATCGACTACATCCCCGCCGCGCGGATCGTGGAAAGCAAATCGCTGAAGCTCTATCTCGGCGCGTTCCGCAACCACGGCGCGTTCCACGAGGCCTGCACCATGGCGATCGCCGCCCGCCTGGAGGCGGTGCTGGCGCCGGTGTGGCTGCGCATCGGCGCCTACTGGTATCCGCGCGGGGGCATGCCGATCGACGTGTTCCACCAGACCGGCACCCCGCCCGAAGGCGTGTGGATCCCGCCGCAGGAGGTGGCGCCCTATCGGGGACGTGGCTGATGCGGCCAAGGCGGGTTTGCGCTAGTGTCCTGCCCCTGAAATGCCTTCCCATTTCAGGGACCAGCAGGCCACTGAAAACAAAGAGCGAGTGTCCCGACGCATGATGACGTTATTTCCAGAGTCGGGACACTAGGATCGGCCGCGAAGATCGGGAGAAGCACCGATGAACGTCGCCCTGCGCCGCCCGGAGATGACGGTCGAGGACTTCCTGGACTGGGAGAACCGGCAGGAAGACCGGTGGGAATTCGACGGGTTCGATCCGGTGGGGATGGTCGGCGGGACGCTCGCGCACACCCTCATCGCCACCAATCTGGTCCAGGCGCTCGGCCGCCGCCTGCGGCCGCCCTGTCGGGTGCTCATGGAGGGCGTGAAGCTCCGGCTCGCCCATACCGTCCGCTATCCCGATGTGATGGTCGTATGCGGCCCGCTGCGCCTCCAGGCGACCGAGCTCAGCGACCCGGTCGTGGTCTTCGAGGTGCTCAGCCCCACCACCGCCCGCACCGACCGCATCGAGAAGAACCGCGAATACGCCGCCCATCCCAGCATCCAGCGCTACGTCCTGCTGGAACAGGACGCGATCGCCGCGGAAGTCTACGCACGCGAGGCCGGGCGCTGGGTCCGCTCCACCGTGATCGGCGACGCCCCGCTGGCGATGCCGGAGCTCGGGATCGAGCTGCCGCTCGCCGAAGCCTATGCCGGCCTCGAGTTCGATCCCGTCGCCCCGCCGGGCTGACCCGCCCGGTCCGGCCGCCGCCGCGCTGATCCGCGACAAGGCGCGCACGCTCGGCTTCGACGCGATCGGCTTCGCCCGCGCCGAGCTGGGTCCGGAGGCGCGCGACCGCCTGCCGCCTTCCTCGCCGCCGGCCACCACGGGGACATGGGCTGGCTCGCCGATCGCGCCGCGGAGCGCAGCCACCCGCGCGCGCTGTGGCCCGAGGCCGTCAGCGTGATCGCCCTCGGCCTGTCCTACGCGCCGGAGGGCGACCCGCTTGCCACCCTGGCCCGGCACGACCGCGGCAGCATCTCCGTCTATGGGCGCAACCGCGACTACCACGACGTGCTGAAGGGGAAGCTCAAGCACCTGGCGCAGGTCATCCTCGCCCGCTTCGGCGGGGATGTGAAAGTGTTCGTCGACACCGCGCCGGTGATGGAAAAGCCGCTGGCGCAGGCGGCCGGGCTCGGCTGGCAGGGCAAGCACACCAACCTCGTCTCCCGAAAGCACGGATCCTGGCTGTTCCTGGGCGAGATCTACACCACCCTCGCGCTGCCGCCCGATCCGCCGCACCAGGATCGTTGCGGCTCCTGCACCCGCTGCCTCGCCGCGTGCCCGACCGACGCGTTTCCCGCGCCGTACCGGCTGGATGCGACCCGGTGCATCTCCTACCTCACCATCGAGCACCGCGGCCCGATCCCGCACGAGCTCCGCCCGGCGATCGGCAACCGCATCTACGGCTGCGACGACTGTCTTGCCGTCTGCCCCTGGAACCGCTTCGCCCAGGCGGGGCGGGAGGCGAAGCTGCAGGCGCGCGCGGACCTGGCGGCGCCCCCCCTGGCCGACCTCGCCGCCCTGGACGACCCCGCGTTCCGCACCCGCTTCGCCGGTTCTCCCATCAAGCGCATCGGCCGCAACCGCTTCGTCCGCAACGTGCTGATCGCCATCGGCAACAGCGCCGACCCCGCCCTGGCCCCGGCCGCGGCCGGGCTGCGCGCCGATCCCGATCCGGTGGTGGCCGAAGCCGCGTCCTGGGCGTGTGCGCGCCTGGCCGGCGACCGCCCCGGTCTTACCCCGGGACCCCGGCGCCGGTATGCTCCGTGACGATCCTTCCCACGGCGGAGCATGGCGACATGAGCACTGGTGCCGAGACCTGTCTGATCGGAATGAAAGTGGTCGATCTCACCCAGTTCGAGGCAGGCCCGTCCTGCACCGAGGCGCTCGGCTGGATGGGCGCCGACGTGGTGAAGGTGGAGAACCCCCGGAGCGGCGACCCGGGCCGCAGCGCCGGCGGCGGTCCGGGGCAGGATGCGGCCTATTTCCTGCAATACAACGCGAACAAGCGCTCGGTCGCGATCAACCTCAAGGACCCGCGCGGGGTCGAACTGGTCAAGGACCTGGCCCGGCAGGCCGACGTGTTCTGCGAGAACTTCGCCCCCGGCGCCATCGAGCGGCTGGGGCTCGGGCCGGAGGTGATCCGCGCCCTCAATCCCGGCATCATCTATTGCCAGACCAAGGGCTTCGGCGCGGGCAGCCCGTATGAGAGCAACCTGGCCTTCGACATGATCGCCCAGGCGGCCGGGGGGCTGATGAGCATCACCGGCGAGGAGGACGGCCCGCCCTGCAAGCCCGGCGCCACCATCGGCGATACCGGCACGGGCATGCTGATGGCGATCTCGGTGCTCGGCGCCTATGTGCGCAAGCTGCGTACCGGCGTGGGCGATCATCTGCAGGTGGCGATGCAGGATGCCATCCTGCACTACATCCGCAACGCCTTCACCTTCATGGAGCGTACCGGCCGGCCCGCCCCCCGCGCGGGATCGAAAACGGTGGGCGGGGGCAATCCGCCGATCGGCGTCTATCCCTGCAAGGGCGGCGGCCCGAACGACTACATCTACATCTACGCGAGCCGCGCCAATCCCGAGCACTGGATCCGCCTGCTGCGGGTGATGGGGCGGGAGGATCTGATCGGCGATCCGAACTACGCGACGCCGGAGGCGCGCACCGAGCGGCGCGACGAGGTCGATGCGATCGTGTCGTCCTGGACCCGCCGGCACGACAAGCACGAGGCGATGCGCCTGGTCGGCGGCGCCGGCATCCCGGCCGGACCCGTGCTGGATACGATGGAACTCGCCAACGACCCGAGCTTCGCGGCGCGCGGGATCCGCCAGACGATGCGCCATCCGACGGTCGGCGCCTACGACATGAGCGGCTGGCCGGTCCGCCATGGCGGCCGCACCCTGCCGCTCGCCCCGGCACCCCTGCTCGGGGAACACACCGCAGAGGTGCTGGCCGAGTGGCTGGGGCTGGATCAGGCAAGCGTGGCGGGGCTGCGCGGCGCCGCGGTGATCGGCGGCTAGCGTTCCGAATCAGGACTGACGTCATCCTGCGTCGGGACACGCGCTTTTTGTTTTCAGCGGCCTGCTGGTCCCTGAAATGGGAAGGCAGTTCAGGGGCAGGACACTAGAGCGGAGGGCCGGGACGGTCGGACGTGTCATCACCACGGGAGAGGTGTGTCCGGCTAACAGGGGAAGGGCGAAGCTCGTCAATCAAACCCCGTTCTGGGCGTCAGGCACGGCGACAACGTCGGCAAACACGGCGCACCCCGCCTGCGACCTGGGCAGGGGGCCTGCCGTGTGCCACCGTCCAGATTATTTTGGAGGTCATCTCGGGAATGTCGGCTCAGAAGAGAATGCATCTCGCCCAGTTTCTGGTCCATGGTCCGACCTATCACAGCCTTGCCATGTGGCGGCATCCCAAAACGGCGGCGGCGGGCTTCGATTGGAGCCGCCCCGCGCTCTATCAGCATATCGCCCAGGTCTGCGAGCGAGGCCTGTTCGACATGGTCTTCTTTGCCGACCTCAACTACATCTCCGACACTTATAAAGGCTCCCTGGAGCCGGCCCTTCGCTACGCAGCCCAGGTACCGGAGCACGACCCGATCCCGCTGCTTTCATGGATGGCGGCGGCGACGCGCCATATCGGCGTTGCGGCGACGTTTTCCGTCAGCCAGCACCATCCCTTCTATGCCGCGCGCATGTGGGCGACGCTCGACCATCTGACCGAAGGGCGCGTGGGATGGAACGTCGTCACGTCGATCAACCACAATCAGGACGCCAATTTCGGCGTCGAACGCCCGCCGACCGACGTCCGCTACGACAGGGCGCATGAATTCATCGAGGTCTGCCGCAAGCTGTGGCGGAGCTGGGACGAGGATGCCGTCGTCATGGATCGCGAACGTGCGATCTTCGCCGACGCTGCAAAGGTGCGGCGTGTCGAGCACGAAGGGCAGTTCTTCAAGTCGCGCGGCCCTCTCAATGTCGTCCGCTCGCCGCAGAACGGCCCCGCGATTCTCCAGGCGGGAACTTCCCCCAAGGGCGTCGACTTCGCGGCCAAATACGCCGATGCGATCTTCGCCATTCAGCCGCGGCCCGAGGATGCCGCGAGGTATTTCGCGGGCATCAAGGGACGCATGGCGGAGCTTGGTCGCGATCCGGATGAGTGCAAGATCCTGTTTGGTGCCCAGCCCATCATCGGCGCCACGGAGGCCGAAGCCCGCGAGAAGCAGCTCGCCCATAACGAATTGGTGCCCCTCGAAGGAGGCCTGACCATCCTGTCGGCGCACGCTGACTTCGATCTGTCCCGGCTCTCCCCGGACGACTTGATGGCGAGCCGTACCGAGCCGGAATTGCAACGCCTGAAGACACGGTTTCTCAAGCCGTCCGGCAAGTCGATGACGTTGCGAGAAGTCGCCAGTCGGCACGGACAGAGCGTCGGCCTGCCCCAATTCGTCGGCACGCCGGCCTCGATCGCCGACCAGATGCAGGAATTCCTGGAAACCGCGGGCGGCGACGGCTTCATGCTCTCGCCGATCTATTGCCCGGGTGCGATCGAAGAATTCGTCGACCTCGTCGTGCCGGAGTTGCAGCAACGAGGCCTCCTGCGAACCGAGTACCAAGGGCCGTACCATGCGGGAGATTTTGCGCCAGGACGACTGACCGCAGCCCCGACACTGCGCGACCGGTCGACGCCGGAGCAAAGCTGCATCAGGCGGCCGGGGCAAAGGCGCCGGCCCATCCGATCCACAGCGGCGCTGCGTGTCGGGCTGGCTCGGCATGGACCGCCGTGGGTCCTGGCGTCCATTCGGTTTGGGTTCGGTTCGGAGTGACCGGTCCTATGCATCACATGGCAGGGGTTCGCTGGCGGGTGGCTCCTGACGCATGGATTTGTCGTATCACTTCCGCTCCGGGTTCATCCGCTCCCCCCGCACATGCCGGGCCGCGCTTCCAGTGTCCCGCCCCCGGTCGCACCGTCAGGTGGTGTGCCAGTTGAATTTCTGCGGCTTGCGTCCCGCCGCATGGTGGATCTTCACGTTCACCAGCGCCGGGCCGTCGAAGGCCATCGCCGCGTCCAGCGCCGCGCGCAGGTCCTTCGGATCCTCGACATAGAAGCCCTTGCCGCCGAACGCCTCCATGATCTTCTCGTAGCCGGAGCCGATCGTCATCACCCGCGGCGGCAGGGTGCGGCGATCCTCGGGGAACGCCTCCATGCCGCTGCCGATGCCGCCGTTGTTCAGCACGATGATCTTCACCGGCAGCCGGTAGCGGCAGGCGGTTTCGATCTCCATGCCGGAGAAGCCGATCGCGGCATCGCCGAACACCGCAACGATCGGCCGGTCGGGCCGCGCCAGCGCGGCGGCGATGGTGAAGCCCATGCCGATCCCCATGGTGCCGTAGGTGCCGGCGTCGAGGCGCAGCCGGGCGTCCGCATTGGCCATCTGGGTGCGGCCGATATCCATCGTATTGGCGCCCTCGCCGATGATCACCGCATCCTTCGGCAGCCAGGCGGTGATGTCGCGGAAGGCGCGGTAGTAGTTGGTCGGCGCCGATTCGTCGTCGATCATCGGCTGGACCTGCCGCGCGTTCGCCGTCGCCTTCTCGGCGATCGCCCGGTGCCAGGGCGTGTCCTTCGGATAGAACCACTGCCGGCCTTCCAGCGCCTTGTTCAACTGGCCGACGATCGCCTTGCCGTCGCCGACCAGCGCCACCTCCGCCGGCACGTTCTGGCTGATCGCCTCGGGCGCGATGTCGAGCTGGACGATCCGCACGTTCCGGTTGAAGCGCGGCGGCAGGCCGAAATGCATGATCCAGTTCAGCCGCGCGCCCATCAGGAAGATCACGTCCGCTTCCTGCAGGGCGTGGCTGCGCGCGGCGCCGACCGACAGCGGATGGTTGTCGTCGATCACCCCCTTGCCCATGGGGGAGGCGAGGAACGGCAACTGCGTGCGCTCGATGAAGGCGCGCACCTCGTCCTCGGCGCGCGACCAGCCCATTCCCTTGCCGACGATGACCAGCGGCCGCTCCGCCGATTCGAAGGCGTCCAGCGCCCGCTCGATGTCCTCCGGCATCGCCTGGAAGCGCGGCGGCTCGGCGACCGGGGCGGCCTGATGCACGGTCGATTCATCCACCTTGCCCAGGATGATGTCGTCCGGCATGTCGAGATAGGTGGCGCCGGGGCGGCCATAGATCGCGTAGCGCACCGCCATTTCGACATAGAACGGAATGCGGTGGACGTGTTCCACGGCGTGCGCGAACTTGCAGAACGGCGAGGCGATCTGCACCTGCCGCTCTTCCTGGAATCCCCCCATGCCGTTCTGGTAGACCGGCGAGGCGCCGCCGATCAGGATCATCGGCCAGCAGTTCTGCTGCGCGTTGGCGAGCCCGGACAGCCCGTGCACGACGCCCGGGCCCGACACGACGAGGCAGGCGCCCGGCCGGCCGGTGAGATAGCCCACCGCCTGCGCGGCGTACGAGGCCGACTGCTCGTTTCTCATGCCGATATAGGTGATCCCCGCTTCCTGCGCGGCGACGGCGATCGGCCCGACGGGGAACCCGACGACCCCGAACATGAACTGCACGCCCTGCTGCTTCAGGCTGCGCGCCAGCAGGGTGGCGCCATCGACCTCGGCCATGTTTGTTTCCTCCCGTTTGGTACCAGGACGCTGATCCATGCCGGGCGCGGCGTCAAATCCGGATGCGGGGCGGGGTCATTCGGGTCCCGGTCGGCCGCAGGGGACAACGGGAGGCGGCGCCTCCCGCGGCCGCGCCATCCACGGACCGCACGTCCCTACCGCCGGCGCTGCCGCATCCGCCACACCCACCAGCCGGCGCCGGCCAGCAGCAGCACGACGACCGCGACGTCGAGGCGGCGCATGATGGCGTGGAGTTGGGGGTTGCTGTCCCAGGCTTCGCCCAGCCGGAAGCCGGCGTAGGCGAGGCCGAAGCACCACGGCCAGGAGCCCACGAAGGTGTAGATCTGGAACCGCAGCATCGGCATGCGCGCGATCCCGGCCGGCAGGGCGATGAAGGTGCGCACCACCGGCAGCAGCCGCCCGATCAGCACGGTGATCCCGCCCATATGGCCGAAGAACCGTTCCGCCAGGACCAGTTCCCGGTGGCCCAGCATCACGTAGCGCCCCCAGCGCTCCACCGCCGGCCGGCCGCCGTAGAACCCGACCGCATAGGCCAGGGTCGAGCCGATGTTGCAGCCGAGCGCGCCCGCGGTGGCGACCCAGAACAGGTTCATCTTCCCGAGCGAGACCAGGTAGCCCGCGAACGGCATGATGATCTCGGACGGCAGCGGGATGCAGGCCGATTCGATCGCCATCAGCCCGGCGACGCCCGCGTAGCCCGATGCGGAGATGGCGGCGACGATGAAGCCGCCAACGAGGCTCATGAGAGACACGGGAGGCTCCGTCGGATCGCGAGGGAAGGGGGAGCGGGGGAGAACGGCGGCCGATGCCGGGCGCGCCGTTCGCCCCGGTCAGCGCGGCGCCATCCGCAGCGCGCCGTCCAGCCGGATCGTCTCGCCGTTCAGGAACCGGTTGGCGGCGATGTGCAGCACCAGCGCGGCGTATTCCTCCGGCCGGCCGAGCCGGGCCGGGAAGGGGACCGAGCTGGCCAGGCTGTTGCGCGCCTCATCGGGCAGGCCGTTGAACATCGGCGTCTCGATCAGCCCCGGCGCGATCGTCATCACCCGTATGCCCGCCCGCGCCAGTTCCCGCGCCGCCGGCAGCGTCAGCCCGACCACCCCGGCCTTGGAGGCGGCATAGGCGGCCTGGCCGATCTGCCCCTCATAGGCGGCGACCGAGGCGGTGTTGACGATCACCCCCCGCTCATTGTCCGGCCCCGGATCGAGCGTGCCCATCCGGGCCGCGACCAGGCGCAGCATGTTGAACGTGCCGATCAGGTTCACCGCGATCACCCGGGTGAAGGCTTCCAGCGCCAGCGGCCCGTCGCGGCCGACGATGCGTCCGGCGTTGCCGATCCCGGCGCAGTTGACCAGCAGCCGCGGCGGGCCGAGCGCCGCTTCCGCCGCCGCCAGCGCGGCCTCGGCGCCGGTGGGATCGGTGACATCGACCGTGGCGGCAAAGCCGCCGATGCGCGCCGCGACCGCTTCCGCCGCCGCCCCGTTGCGGTCCAGCACCGCGACCTTCGCCCCCGCCGCCGCCAGGGCCGCGGCGGTTGCGGCGCCGAGGCCGGAGCCTCCGCCGGTGACGATCGCCGCCTGTCCGTTCAGATCCATGCCCGTGCCTTTCCGCTGCGTCCGCGCCCGGTATCGGGCATGGCAGAGCCGCCGGCAAGCCGGTTGCCAGCGCCCGGGATCAATGGTCGATTGGCCGCATGGACCCGATCACCGCCGAACTTTTCCGCAACGCCGTCGCCGCGATCGGCGACGAGATGGTGCTCACGATCTACCGCACCGCCTATTCCGGCGTGCTCAAGAACATCATGGACTACAGCGCCGCGCTGTGTGACGGGCAGGGGCGGCTGGTGGCCCAGGGCCTCAGCCTGCCCGGGCATCTGTGTTCGATCCCCGTCGCGCTCCAGGCCGCCCTGCGCGCGTTCGACGGCGACATCAACGAGGGCGACATCCTGGTGCTGAACGACCCCTACGAGGGGGGGATGCACCTGCCGGACATCTTCGTCTTCCGCCCGCTGTTCGCCGACGGCGCCGTTCTCGCCTACGCCGCAACGATCTGCCACCACACCGATGTCGGCGGGCGGGTGCCCGGCTCGAACGCGTCGGACAGCACCGAGATCTTCGCCGAGGGGCTGCGCATCCCGCCGCTCAAGCTGTACGAGCGCGGCCGGCCGAACCCGACCCTGCACCGCATCATCGAGAAGAACGTGCGCCTGCCCGGCCGGGTGTTCGGCGACCTCCGGTCCCAGCTTGCCGCCTGCGCCATCGCCGCGCGCGGGATGGAGGCGCTGGTTGCGCGCCACGGCGCGGCAAGGCGTGCGCGCGCTGATGGACGCGACGATGGACTACAGCGAGCGCCTGACCCGCCACTGCCTGGGCGAACTGCCGGACGGGGAGGCGAGCTTCACCGACTGGATCGACGACGACCAGATCGACGTCGGCGTGCCGATCCCGCTGGTGTGCACGGTGACCAAGCGCGGCGGGTCGATGCGGTTCGACTGGACCGGCAGCGCGCCGCAGGTGAAGGGCGCGATCAACAACACCTGGAGCTACACCGCCGCGGCCAGCTTCACCGCCGCCAAATCGGTGCTGTCGGTCAACATGCCGAACAACGACGGCGTGTTCCGCGCCATCGAGGTGATCGCCCCCCAGGGCACCATCATGAACGCCCTGCCGCCGGCCGCCTGCGCCGCGCGGGGGCTCACCGGGTTCCGCGCCACCGACTGCGCGTTCGGGGCGCTGGCGAAGCTCTATCCCGACCGTGTGTTCGCCGCCGGCGACGGCGGCAACACCGGCATCACCGTCGGCGGCTACGACCGCGACCGGAAACCCTTCATCTATGTCGATTTCCTCTCCGGCGCCTGGGGCGCGCGGCCCTGGGCCGACGGGCTGGAGGGCAACACCACCATGTTCGCCAACATGGCGAGCTTCAGTGTCGAAATGATCGAGGCGGAGAACCCGATGGACGTGCTGGACTACGGGTTCGTCCCCGACACCGGCGGGGCGGGGCGCTTCCGCGGCGGCGCGGCGATGCGCCGCACCTGGCGCATGGGCGCCGAGGAAGGGATCCTGCAGGTCCGCGCCGACCGCCAGACCCACCGCCCGTACGGCCTCGGCGGCGGCGGGCCGGGTGCGGCGGGGCGCAACCTGCTCGACCCCGATACGGACGCCGAACAGGTGCTGCACGCCAAGCTGACGATGACTTTCCGCCGCGGCGAGGTGTTCCGCCACCAGCTTCCGGGCGGCGGCGGCTACGGCGACCCGCTGGAGCGGGCGCTCGACGCCGTGGCCAAGGACCTGCGCGACGGTCTGGTCACGATCGCCGGCGCCGCCGCCGACTACGGCGTGGTGGCGCGGGGCGATCCGCCGGAGATCGACGTCCCCGCCACCGACGCCCTGCGCGCCCGCCTGCGCGCGTCCCGCCCCGCGGCGGAGCCGGCGCGATGAGCCTGCGCATCGGCATCGACATCGGCGGCACCTTCACCGACCTGGTCGCGATCGCCGCGGACGGAACGGTGCGCACCAGCAAGACCGCCTCCACCCCGCACGACTACACCGAGGGCATCCTGACCGGGTTGCAGGCGCTGCTGGCCGATACCCCCGGCCCGGTGGCCGAGCTGCTGCACGCCACCACCATCGGATCGAACACCATCCTGCAGGGCGCCGGCGCGCGCACCGGGCTGATCACCACCGCGGGCTTCCGCGACATCCTGGAGATCCGCGACCTGCGCATGCCGCGCGTCTACGACATCGGCTGGACCAAGCCGCCGCCGCTGGTGGAACGCCGGCTGCGCCTGGAAGTGACCGAGAAGCTGCGCCCGGACGGCAGCGTCGCGATCCCGCTCGATCCCGCATCGGTCGCCGTCGCGATCGAGCGGCTGCGCGCGGAGCGGGTGGAAAGCCTGGCGATCTGCCTGCTGCACGCCTACGCCAACCCGGCGCACGAGCAGGCGGTGGCCGAGGCGGTGCGCGCCGCGCTGCCCGACCTGCCGATCTCGCTCAGCCATGAGATCCTGCCCGAGATCAAGGAATATCCCCGCACCAGCACCACCGTCATCAACGCCTATGTGCAGCCGGTGGTGCGCGCCTATCTGACCGCGCTGGCGGCGCGGCTGCGCGCGCTCGGGATCAAGGCGCCGCTCCATCTGATGCAGTCGAACGGCGGGCTGGCCGCGTCCGGGTTCGCCGCCGCCCAGCCGGTGCACATCATCGAATCCGGCCCCGCCGCCGGCGTGGTGGGCGGCGCGGTGCTGGCCGCGCGGCTGGAGGAGCCGCGCATCATCACCTTCGACATGGGCGGCACCACCGCCAAGGCCGGGCTGGTCGAGAACGGCGAGGTGTTGCGCACCGAGGCGTTGGAAGTGGGCGCCGGCGTCATGGCCGGCTCCCGCCTGCTGGTCGGCGCGGGGTATCTGCTCAAGCTGCCGGCGATCGATCTGGCCGAGGTGGGCGCCGGCGGCGGCTCGATCTGCCGGCTCGATCCGGCCGGGGCGCCGAAAGTGGGGCCGGAGAGCGCCGGGGCCGATCCGGGGCCGGTGTGTTACGGCGCCGGCGGGACCGAGCCCACCATCACCGATTGCAACCTGGTGCTGGGGTATCTCGATCCCGGCGGGCTGGTGGGCGGGGCGATGAAGCTCGATCTGGCGGCGGCGCGGGCGGCGGTGGCGTCGCGGCTGGCCGGGCCGCTGGGGCTTTCGGTCGAGGAAGCGGCTTCGGGGATGCTGCGGCTGGCCAGCGCCAGCATGATGCGGGCGATCCGCGCGGTGAGCGTGGAGCGGGGGCGGGATCCGCGCGATTTCGCGCTGCTGGCGTTCGGCGGCAACGGCGGGCTGTTCGCCGCCGCGATCGCGGCCGAGCTGGGCATATCGCGGGTGATCGTCCCGCCGCTGCCGGGCGTGTTCAGCGCCTTCGGGCTGCTGGTGGCGGAGACGGAGCATCATGCCTCCCGCAGTCTGCGCGCGCCGGTGCCAGGGGGGGATGGGGCGGCGGATGCGGGGGCGATCGGGGCGGCGCTGGCGGCGCTGGAGGCCGAGGGGCTGGCGCGGCTGGCGGAAGACGGGTTCCCGCCCTCGCGCTGCGTGCTGCGCCGCTTCGCGCTGGTGCGCTACGTGGGCCAGTCGAGCGAGATCGCGGTGGCGCTGCCGGCGGGCGGGGCTTCGGAGTGGCTCGCCGCGCTGGGGGCGTTGTTCGGGGCGGAGCATGAACGCACCTACGGGTTCCGCGCGGGGGCGGAGGAGCCGGTGGAGCTGATGGGGCTGTCGGTGATCGCGCGCGGGCTGCCGGAGGCGCCCCGGCTGCCGGGGGCGATCCCGCCGGCGGCGGCGGACGTGCCGGGGATGCGGCGCGCGTGGTTTCCGGGGGCGGGGTGGGTGGAGACGCGGGTCGTGGACCGCGCCGGGCTGGCGCTGGGGGCGCTGCGGGGGCCGCTGATCGTGCAGGAATATGATGCGACGTGTCTGGTGCCGGCGGGGGTGGAGGCGGAGGTGGATCGGTTCGGGGCGATACGGTTGGGGTTGGGGGGAGGGGGGTGAGTGCGCCGGGGGGGCTCTGCCCTATAGCGGGTGGGTCTTCACGTGAGTGTCGCCTTCTGAGCCATCCCGGACACCCGACCGCGTAGGGGGCAGGGGCCGGAG
>CAWHKR010000037.1:0-1375114 GCA_963829875.1 uncultured Pseudomonadota bacterium
TCGGAATTGATGATCAAAACGTAGGTGGGGCAGGAGCGTCTGGCAGCGGGTGGGAGGGGCGGGGTAGAAGAGCCGGGTCAAGTCTTGGAGCGGCGGTGGCGAAGCGGGTCTGGATGTATGTCGGTGGCCGGGCGGGGAACCAACCGTTGCCGGCCGAGAAGGCAGCAATCACGGCAGCCTGCGAGAGGCTGATTGCCGATCGGCTGCGGCCGCGCTTTCTCCCTGAGATACGCCCCTCGGCCACGTTCAACTACCCGGTCGCGATCGAGGGCAAATGGCTCGGCAACAAGTACCGGTTCTTCACGCGCTACCGCTCGGACGATCCGGCGTCGCTGAAGGCCGAGTTCGACGCCCCCTTCGCCCGCTTGGACTATGCCAGCCGGGACTGCTTCGATCTTATGTGGCACCGACACACCGGCGAATGGCATTGCGTGGGCGAGCGCCTGTCGCTGACGGAAGCGCTGGATCGGATCGCGAGCGAGCCGTGGTTCCAGCCCTGTTGACCTGACCACGGGCATTGCGCCAACCAGCCGGCAGCTGGTTGCAATTCCGGAAGACATCGCATGCCGCGCAAAGCCGCCACACTGGCGCTGTGCCTGACCGAAGAAACCCGCACCAAACTGAGTGTGCTCGCCCGCTCGCGCACCGCCCCGGCGCATCATGTCGAACGCTCGGCCATCATCCTGCACCTGGCGGATCAGCACGATGTCAGCGAGGTCGCTGCCAGGCTGCGTATCGATCGTCAGCGCGTCACCCGCTGCCTGCGCCGGGTCATGGCGGTGGGACCGCTCGAGGCGATTGACGACTTGCCGCGCTCCGGGAGGCGGCCGGATATCACCGAAGCGGCGCGCACCTGGCTGATCGGCGAGGCCTGCGTCAAAGCCAAAGAGCGCGGCTATCCGCATGAGTTATGGACGTTGCGCTTGTTGGCGGGGCACGCCCGCAAACACGGGCCGGCCGCCGGTCATGCCTGCTTGGCCGAACTCGCACCCAGCACGGTGCACGAGGTGCTGAACAGCCAGCCGGTCAAGCCGCACAAGGTGCGCTATTATCTGCAACGACGCGACCCGGACTTCGAAGCGCGTAAGGCCGAGGTGCTGGAGGTCTATGCCGCGGCCGAGATGCTGCGACAGATACCTGAAGCCGACCGCCCGGTTGCCGTGCTCTCTTATGATGAGAAGCCCGGAATTCAGGCGATCGCGACAACGGCACCCGATCTGCCGCCCAAACCGGGCAAGCATGCCACGATGCAGTGCGACCACGAGTACAAGCGGCTTGGTACGGTTACCTTGTCCGCGGCGGTCGATCTGGTGAGTGGCTTCGTGCATCACGTGGTCACCGAACGGCATCGCTCGCGGGAGTTCATCGCGTTCCTTGAGCGGCTGGATGCACATTATCCGACAGGGATGCTGATCTGCCTGCTGCTCGACAACCACTCCGCACATTGCTCACGCGAGACCAAGCGCTTCCTTGCCAACAAGCCGGGCCGGTTCGAGTTGGTGTTCACACCGACCCACGCGTCGTGGCTCAACTATGTTGAGACCTTCTTCTCGAAGATGGCCCGATCCGTGCTGCGGCGCATTCGCGTCGCCAGCAAGGCGGAACTGGCCGACCGGATCCGCCGCTACATCGAGATGTGTAACGCCGCACCTGTGCTCCCACGCTGGCGTTACGGCATCGCCGCCAGGCCACAGGCTCTGGCAGCATGATTCGAAGTCGTCAATTCGCGAACGCAGTCCTCGGCTTTCGTGACAGCGTCGGTGATTATAGTGCGCAACGAAGGCCGCGACCTGGGCCTCGAGCTGGCCGGGCAGATCGTAGTTCTCCAGCAGGATCCGGTTCTTGAGCGTCTGGTGCCAGCGCTCGATCTAGTGTCCTGAACCGTAAATACCGACTAAAAACCCCCCGGGTGCGTGAACCGTGGGGGATTGCTCGGATGGCACGACCGATCAAGCGACTACAGGCTGAGCCAGGCGTGGTGGCTGAACTCCGACGCCGGTCACGGGCTACCACGATCCGCGTGCGGGATCGCGAGCGCGCCAACATCATCCTGCTCCGGCTCCACGGCCTCGGTGTCGAAGCCGTCGCCGAACGGCTGAGCACAACGCCGAAGCGCGTCTCCACGTGGTCGAGACGCTTTGCGACGTCAGGGCTCGACGGTCTCACCGACCGGCCGGGCCGTGGCCGCAAGACCTCGATCGCGGCGGCGAAGGTGGCGCGCGTCATCACCGAGGCAACCCGCCCGCCGCAAGGCAGGAGCCGCTGGAGCATCCGTTCGATGAGCCGCCACGCCGGCATTTCAGCGAGTTCGGTGCAGCGCATCTGGTCGAAGAACGACCTGAAGCCGCACCGCCTGAAGACCTTCAAGCTGTCGAACGACCCGAGGTTCGAGGAGAAGTTCTGGGACGTGATCGGGCTTTACCTCAATCCTCCGACCAACGCGCTTGTGCTGTGCTGCGACGAGAAGAGCCAGTGCCAGGCGCTCGAACGCACGCAGCTTGGCCTGCCGCTGGCACCGAAGCGTCCGCGCACGATGACCCACGACTACGTCAGGCACGGCACGGTCACGCTGTTTGCCGCCCTCGTGCAGTTGACCGGCAGGCTGATCACGCGCACGGAGACGAGCCATAGCCACGTCGAATGGCTTCGTTTCCTCAAGCAGATCGACCGCGAGACACCGCGCGAGCTTGACCTCCATCTGATTGCCGACAACTACGCCACGCACAAACACCCGAAGGTGCGAGCGTGGCTGGAAAAACACCCGCGCTTCAAGATGCACTTCACGCCGACCTCGTCGTCATGGCTCAATCTGGTCGAACGCTTCTTCGCCGACCTGACAGGCGATGTGATCCGCGCCGGCAGCTTCGTCTCGGTCAATGACCTCGTCCGCGACATCAAGGCCTATCTCAAGCAGCGCAACGCCGATCCGAAGCCATACGTCTGGCGAGCCGCGGGCGCCGAGATCCTCGCCAAGATCAAACGCGCTCGCGCCGCACTCGACAAAGCCGTCGCTGCGTGAGTTTTTGGGTGGCAATTGAGAGTCAGGACACTAGCCCTGGGTCTGCGGATGGCAAGGCGCACCGCGGATGTGTTCGATCCTCTGCTCGGCGAGCCAGTCGGCGAGGTCGCCCGCGATATAGCTCGGCCCATTGTCGGAGAGCGGCCGCGGTCTGTGACGCACCCGCGCCTGCGTGCGGCCTAAGGTGGCGAGCGCGATGCTCCAGCGTGTCGGTGACGTCCCGTGCTGCCATCGTGGTGCACAGCTTCCAGGCGATGACGTAGCGGGAGAAGTCGTCGAGCACGGTGGAGAGGAGACCAGCCCCAGCCGATCACCTTCAGGTAGGTGACGTCGGTCTGCCAGAGCTGGTTCGGCGCCGTGGTCTTGCTGTGGAATTCGTCCGCCGCCTTGACCACGATGAAGGCCGGGCTGGTGATCAGGTCGTGCGTAAGCGCAGTTTCGCGGCCCTTTGGCTCACGGCTTGACGTTCAGGCGTCGGTCTGTGCGGCCCTGTTCCAGGGCATCAGCGCGTCGATCTGCGCCTGGGGCCATCCATTGACGAGGCGGGTCAACAGCTCGGTCAGGTAACGCTGCGGGTCGACGCCGTTGAGCTTGCAGGTCTCGATCAACGAGGCGACAGGGGCCCAGTTCTCTCCGCCCTCATCGCTGCCGGCGAACAACGCGTTCTTCCGGTTATGCCTAGATCTCACATAACCGAAATTATGCGCAGCCGTCGATTATGTGCAGTCCCGCCTGACGAAGAAGCGCGGAGGAAGGCTTTGCCTGTCCATCGACCGTGACGATCCGCGAGAGTTCTGTGCATAATCCTACTGTCTCCGCGAGCGACTTTTCGCTCGCGGGAGATGGATATGGACAACGACCTGATGGCGCCAATGACCCGCGCCACGCTGATGGACAGCGTGCTTGGGCCCTATGTGGCACAGGTACCTGCGCTCATCTGCATGACGGGCGCTACGCCGCAAGCACCAGACGCATCTATCTGTGCTGCGTCGCGCACTTCGCCCGCTGGATCACGACCGAGAAGCTGGCGCTGGGCAAGGCTGACGAGGTGGCGGGCCGCCACTTCGTTGACTGCCACCTGCCGCATTGCGATTGCCCGCCCCCGGTCCGGCGGGTGCCGCACGAGGTCAGGGCGGCCCTGTCCCACCTGCATGAGGTTCTCAGGAGTGCCGGGGTGCTCGCAGCGTCACCCGGCGGCGCGGGCTTCATCGGGCCAGAGTTGGCCGCGTTCGACCGTTACATGGATACGGTGCGCGGCCTTGCCGCCACCACGCGCCGGCAACGTGTCCAGATCGTAGGCCGGTTCCTGACCGCCCGCTTCCCCGCTGACCCGATCGTCCTTGCGGACATCACGGCGGCCAACCTGGGGCGCTTCGTGTTGGGGGATGGCGAGCGGCGGAGTGCCGGAACCATTGGCGTGATGGCGGGTGCGTTGCGCTGCTATCTCCGGTTCCGCGGGCTTGCGGGTGACCCGATCGGGGCTCTGGCCGAGGGCATCCCCGTCGCGGCTCATTGGCGCCTGGCGACTTTGCCGGACGTGCTCTCGCAGGCGGAGATCGACCAACTCCTCGGCTCCTTCGGTGGGCCGCTCGCTTCTGCCAGGCGCGCCTACGCCATGGTACGTTGCCTGGCCGACCTTGGCCTGCGCGCCAGCGAGGTGGCCCGCCTGCGCCTGGAGGACATCGACTGGGGCACGGGAACGCTGCGCCTGACCCAGGGCAAGTCCCGCCGGACCGACGTACTCCCGCTGCCGCCCGAGACGGGGCGCGCAATCGCCGACTACCTGCGCACGGAGCGGCCGCGTACCACGAACCGCGCCGTGTTCGTCCGCCACGTTGCCCCTTACGACAAGCCGATCGGGAAGGGTGTCGTGCAGAGAGCCGTCCGGGAGGCCTACCGCCGGTGCGGCTGGAGCCGCACGCGCGTCCATATCCTCCGCCACAGCGTCGCCAGCCGGCTCTTGCGGCAGGGAGCCCCGCTCAAGGAGATCGCCGACGTCCTCCGGCACCGCAGCCTCGATACGTCGGCGATCTATGCCAAGGTCGATACCGGACGACTGGCCGCGGTGGCGCTGCCCTGGCCCGGGAGGGCGTCATGACTTCGGCCCCCTCGATGCAGTCCCTGGTCCAGGATTACCTGGACCAGCGCCGGCGTCTCGGCTTCGCGCTCACCATCCCCGGCACGCAGCTGATGGCCTTCGCCCGGTTCGCCGACCGGAGCGGACATCGCGGCCCCCTGACCTCCCGGCTGATCGAGGAGTGGGCCCGGGGAGAGGCCAGGCGCGCCACGCCGATCACCTGGGCGAGACGCTTGGCGGTCGTCCGTCCGTTCGCCAAGCACCGCGCGCGGATCGAGCCCGGCACGGAGGTCCCCGACGCCGACGTCTTCGGCCGGGAGCGTCGCCGGCTTACGCCGCACATCTATACCAGCACGGAGGTCGCCGAACTGCTGGCGGCGGCACGCGGTCTGCCGCCGGCAGGGACGCTGCGGCCGGCCACCTACGAGACCTTCTTCGGACTGGTCGCAGCCACCGGGCTGCGGCTCTCGGAGGCGCTGCACCTGCGGTGCGCCGACGTCGACACCGACGGCGGCCTCCTGACGGTGCGCCAGACCAAGTTCTGCAAGTCCCGGCTCGTATCTCTGCACCCGACGACCACCGAGGCATTGACCCGCTACCTGGTAGCGCGACAGCGCCACGTCCCCTCGACGCCGGAAGCCCCCTTGTTCGTGTCACCATCGGGGACCGGCCTCGCGGGGCGGACCGTCCACAACGTCTTCGCACGGCTGCGGAACGAACTGGGCTGGATCGCCCGCGGCACCCACCCGGCGCCGCGGATCCACGACCTGCGGCACACCTTCATCTGCCGCAGAGTGATGCTGTGGCACGAGGTTGGAACCGATATCGACAACGCCATGCTGGCGCTCTCGACCTATGTCGGCCACGCCAAGGTCTCCGACACCTACTGGTATCTCACTGGTGTGCCCGAACTGATGGCCATGGCAGGGCAGCGCTTCGAGATGTTCGCAGCGAACCCGGGGGAGGTCGGACATGGCTGAGCCCGCGCAAATCCCGTCCTTCGCGACGCTGGTCCAACGCTTCTTCGGAGAGCACCTCACGCAACACCGATCCGTCAGCCCGCGCACCGTCGCCGCCTACAGGGACACGTTCCGGCTCCTGCTCCTGTTCGCGGAGCGGCATATCGGCAAGACGCCGGTCACGGTCGCCCTGGCGGACCTCGATGCAGCACTGGTGCTGGCCTTCCTGGACCACCTCGAGCACGATCGCGGCAACGGCGCGCGGACCCGCAACGCACGCCTCGCGGCGATCCGTTCGTTCCTCGGCTATGCCGCGCACCATGACCTCGCGGCCCTGCCGGCCATCGAGCGGACCCTGGCCGTTCCCGTGAAGCGCTTCGACCGGCCCATGCTCGGGTTCCTGTCGCGCGAGGAGATGCAGGCCGTCCTCGACGCGCCCGACACGCAGAGCTGGGTCGGCCAGCGGGACAGGGCGCTGCTGACCACACTCTACAACACAGGGGCGCGCGTGTCCGAGCTGGTCGGCCTGCGCGTCGGGGACGTCGTGCTTGACGGCGCCCCCTGCGTCCACCTCCGCGGCAAGGGGCGCAAGCAGCGCACCGTTCCCTTGTGGCGCCCCACGGCCGCGCTGCTCCGGGCATGGACACGCCAGCTCGACGATCGAACAGAGACCGGCCCGCTGTTCCCGAACCGCGCAGGGGCGGCGATGAACCGCTCGAACGTGACCCAGCGCCTGGCGCTCTGCGTTCAGGCCGCTGCTGCCGGGCTCCCGCAACTGATCGGCCGCCCAGTGTCGCCGCACACGATCCGGCACACCACCGCCATGCATCTGCTGCAATCGGGCGTCGATATCACGGTGATCGCCCTGTGGCTGGGCCACGAGAGCCCAACAACGACGCACACATACGTCGAGGCCGACCTTGCCATGAAAGAGCGCGCGCTCAGTCGCCTTCAGCCGCCGGGCACCACGATCCCGCGCTATCGCCCCCCGGACAAGCTGATGCGGTTCCTTCAGACCCTCTGAGTTATGCACAGTCCCAAAAGCGGGCGAGGCACGGGAAACCGCCGCCTCGCTGCTCGCGCCGGCATCAGACTGCACATAATCGACGGCTGCGCATAATTCCGGTTATGCCTAAATTCACATAACCGGAAGAACGCGTTGTTCGCCGGCAGCGACGAGGGCGGAGAGAACTGGGCCGCTGTCGCCTCGCTGATCGAGACCTGCAAGCTCAACGGCGTCGACCCGCAGCGTTACCTCACCGAGCTGTTGACCCGCCTCGTCAATGGATGGCCCCAGGCGCAGATCGACGCGCTGATGCCCTGGAACTACGTCGCAGAGACCGACGCCTGAACGTCAAGCCATGAGCCAAAGGGCCGCGGAACTGCGCTTACGACTGTTCGCCTTCATCGCCCAGAACTGGCGCGGCAAGCCGCTGGTCAGCCATCAGGTGATTGTGCAGTTGATCGCCGCCACCACAACCAGGACCGGACTGAGTGTCGCCTGTCGCATCGATGACCGCCAGTATCCCAAAGGCATTCCGGTCAGCGACGATGAGTTCGCCGCTATCAACATCACCGCTGACCCATTCCATCCGGCGTGGAACTACACCATCGCACCCACAATCAGATCAGGATGACGTGGTTGTTTGGGGCCAAGCCCCAAGCAAGATCAGACAGGTATCGCCTGGGGCAGGGGGGCAGACTTGGGTGCCGATTTACAGCGATGGTCACGCGGCGCTGGACCGCTCAGGACTTGGACGGCGCCCAGCGATAGACCTGCTGCAGAGCCCCGCCCATCAGCGTGGCCCGGTCGCTGTCGGACAGGCGGTCGGTGAGGCGAAACGCATCGACCCCTTGTCGGTAGGTCACGAACGCGACCGCCCGCGTCCAGTCGGTCCCCCACATGCACCGCTCGAGCCCGAACGCGTCGAAGATGCGCCAGAGCGGGTCCCATATGTCCTTATAGGGGAACGGCTCGTGCGAGAGCGTGCACGCCCCGCTGATCTTGATGGCGACGTTGTCGTAGGCGGCGAGGTCCAGCACCTTGGGCAACTCGGCGAAGGGCGCGGCGGGGACCGGCGGCTCGAAGGGTTGCTGCAGGCCGAGATGGTCGATCACGATCCGCGTGCCGGGATGGGCCGCCGCCATGCGGCGCGCCTGTTCGAGCCGTCCCCAGCAGAGAAGGTTGACCGGCAGGCCGTGGCGCGCGGCGGCGGTCAGCACCCGCGTGATGCCGGGATCATCGGGGTCGGCGGAGACCTCCTGATTGAGCAGGATCCGAATCGCGACCGTGCCCTTTGCTGCCTTCCTGTCGGCAATCGCTTCGGCAACCGCCGGATCGGACGGGTTGACCGGCTTGATCAATCCAAATCGTTTGAGGTGCTTCGCGTAAACCTCAAATGCATAGCTGGCGTCATGCCGGTACACGGCGAACGGCGAGACGAGCAGCGCGCCGTCGACCCCGACGTCGTCCATGGCGGCGACCATGTCGTCGCCCGTGACCTCCGCCGGACCATGCAGGAAGCCGAGCCAGGGGCGACCGGGATGGTTGCGCTCATCGGCGTGGAACTGGGAATCGATGGTCGACATGGCTTCCCCCCCATTCCGCCGACGCCGGAGGCTGGGGCGCGATGCCCCCATGCCCAAGAGCGGGTCGCCGTGCCCCGGGCAGATCTTCCTCCGTCCCCCGGCGGCTCATACCGCCGTTCATGATGTCGCGGCCGCCAGCACCATCCGGGACGCCTTCTCGCCGATCATGATCGACGGTGCATTGGTGTTGCCCGACGTGAGCGTCGGCATGATCGACGCATCGGCGACACGCAGCCCCTCCATGCCATGCACACGCAGTTGGTCGTCCACGACCGCCATCGGGTCCGACCCCATCTTGCAGGTGCCGACCGGATGATAGGCCGTCTCGGCATTCTTCCTGACCCAATCGAGCATCTCGTCGTCGGCCTGGATATTCACGCCGGGCGCCATTTCATCGGCGGCGATGCCCTGCATCGCGGGAGTGGTCATGATGCGCCGTGTGATGCGCATCGCTTCCAGGGTGACCTCGCGGTCGAGCTGGGCGGTCAGGAAATTGAAGCGGATCGCCGGCGGCGTGCGCGGCGCCTTCGAGGACGCATGGATGCTGCCGGTACTTTCGGAACGCAGGATGTGCATGATCGCGGTGATGCCGGAGTTCTTCGCGAGCTTGAAATTCGGGCCAATCAGGAATGGAACCCAGGAAATCCCCGCGTCCGGCGCGTCCAGACCGGCGCGGGTCCGCACATAGGCGCGGATCGGCGAAGCCGGCAGCCCGAGCAGCCCCTTGTGGGTCAGCGCGTATTTCAGCGCCTGCCAGACCAGGCCGAGGCCGCGCCCCTTGTCGTTGTAGGTCAGGCCGAGCGAGGGCGGCACCGCCCATTTCATACGCGGTGCGTAATGGTCCCGCAGGTTCTCGCCGACGCCCTTGAGCGCGTGGCGGACCTCGATGCCGAGGCTTTGCAGCAGCTCCGGCTGGCCGATCCCGGACAGTTCCAGAAGCTGCGGCGAGTTGATCGCCCCGGCGCTGACGATGACCTCCCGGTTCGCGCGGGCTTCGCGTGGCTGGCCGTCGACGCTGTAGCGCACGCCGATGCAGCGCTTGCCCTCGATCAGCAGGCATTCGGTCAGCGCATTGGCCTGGATCGTCAGATTGGCCCGCCCGCGCGCCGGGTCGAGATAGCAGACGGCGGTGCTCATGCGCCGGCCGGCGCGGATCGTCGTCTGGGTCATGCCGATCCCGTCCTGCGCCGCGCCATTATAGTCCCTGGTGGCGCGGATCCCGACCTCGCCGGCCGCCTTGATCAGCGCGTCATAGAGCGGACCGGTCTCGTTGTTTTCGGTGACCTTCAGGGGACCGCCGCGGCCGCGATAGTCGTCGTCCCCTTCGCCCTGGTAGCTTTCCATGTCCCGGAAGATCGGCAGCACTTCCCGGTAGCTCCAGCCGCGATTGCCGAGCTGCGCCCAGGTATCGTAGTCCTGCGACTGGCCGCGCACGAAGACCATGCCGTTGATCGACGACGAGCCGCCGAGCAGCTTCCCGCGCGGGACGGGGATGCGGCGCTGGCCGGAGCCCGCATCAGGCTCCGATGCATAGAGCCAGTTGGCGGCGGGGTTTTCGATCAGTTTCGCAAAGCCGATGGGAACGCGCGACCAGGGATGGCTTTCCCGACCGGCTTCCAGGACCAGCACCTTGTGTTTGGGATCGGCGCTCAGCCGGTTGGCGAGGACCGATCCGGCCGATCCGGCGCCCACAACGATATAATCAAAAATTGCGCTTTCCATTGTTGTTCCCCCCCAGGTGTACAGCGGTACAGATACCACCGCGGAGCCGCGCACCACTGGGTCGCGCGCCGTCGCCGCCTGAATTCTCCTCCGCTCCGATGCGACGAGGACTTGATAGCAGCGGCCCGTCGGGCCCCCAAGCGATGACGCCGCCTGGGTGTGAGGGCCCGAGCCCGAACCAACCAGGAACAAGCGCGCCGAGGGACGAAGAGCAGGACCGAGGCGGCATAGAGGAAGTGGCCTTGGACCTGAACGCCGATCCGCGCCAGACGTGATCTTTTCGAGCATGCCGATCTTCACGGGGGGGTGGTCTGGAGGGCGCGTCCCCCGTGTGGTGCAGGAACCTTGGGTAAGTGGCCCGCCGGAGCGGCCGCCGAGAGTTGGGCTTGGGCCGGCCACTTATCCGCAGCTCCTGCACCGCTCCAGGGGGCACGACCCGCGCGCGCCCGGCCAGCCCGGCCTTGGCGTCAGGACAGCGGCTGCACTAACATTCCACCCGGATCACCCGATGGGGGCAGGCCAGGACATGGGGCCGGGACGCATCACATATCTACCGGTGCGGACCGCCAGCGCGCGGCTGTTCATCGGCGACGCTCCTACCTGCCAGGGCGATGGTGAGGTCTGCGGCGTTGCGGTCGAGTACCCGAGGGTCATCACGATCCGCGTCGATCTGATCAAATCCTGGGCAATCGAAGGGCTGCGCCTCGAGAAGGACGACATGGTCATGACGATCGGCAGTGCGCAGCCGCTCAGGACGCGACGCGGATCGCCCATCGCGAACTGGTCCGCTGGCTGGCGGCCGGCTATGGCTTCGACCAGTGGGACGCCTATATGTTGCTGAGCCAGTGCGGCCCCGTCCGTCTCGGCAATTTCGTCGATCCGAAACACACTGTCGGAGCGACGATCCTGAAGAAGTATCTCGTAGCGGGCTGAGGAGACGACGATGGATCTGGGGCTGCATGGCCGCAAGGCGTTTGTGACCGGAGCGACCAAGGGTATCGGGCTCTCGATCGCGGAGCATTTCGCTCGGGAGGGTGCCGCGCTGGCCATCTGCGCCCGCAGCGCCGACGACGTGGCGGCGTGCGTGTCCCGCCTGCAAGGCATGGGCGTGGCGGCGACCGGCCGGGCGCTCGACATCAGCGATGCCGAGGCGCTGAAGGCCTGGGTTCGCGATGCCGCCGAGGAGTTGGGGGGGCTGGATATCGTGGTCTCCAATGTCAGCGCGCTGGCGATCGGCAACGACGACGCGTCATGGCGCGCGGAATTCGAAACGGACATGATGGGAACGGTGCATGCGGTGGACGCCGCGATGCCGTACCTCGAACGGTCGGATGCGGCGTCGGTCGTCGTCATTTCGTCGGTTTCCGGCCGTGAGATCGACTTCGCGGCCGGACCTTATGGCGCGATGAAGGCGGCGCTGATTCATTACGCCCAGGGGCTTGCCTATCAACTCGCCGCCAAGGGCATTCGCGCCAACACCGTCTCGCCCGGGAACACCTATTTCGAAGGCGGCGTATGGCATCGTATCGAGCGCGAGAACCCGCCGCTCTACGCAGCCGCTCTGGCGCTGAACCCGACCGGCCGGATGGGTCGCCCGGAGGAGGTGGCGCGTGCGGCGGTGTTCCTGGCGAGCCCGGCCGCGAGCTTCATCTCGGGGACGAACCTCGTGGTGGATGGCGCGCTGACCCGTGGTGTCCAGTTCTAATCCGACTATGTCATGAGTTCCTGCGGCTTACGAGGCGCCGGCAGCAGGAACGGCGCGGGAGGGTGCGCGCCATGGCTTGTGCGATCACCATGCGGACGGAGGTTATGGAGGTCGCGACGTGACGTCCAGGTCTGATCGGGGGATCCGCTCGGATACGCCTCCGCCTTCGCCGCCGCCCAGAGGGTGAGGACGTTGATGCCGCAGTAGAGATTGCAGACCACGGCGTTTCCGGGCCGGCGCGCCGTCGTGGTGAAAGGGGATGCGGTGTGAGTTGGCGTCCAAATTTCACCCTACCCGCGCCTGGCCCCAACACATTGATAACTCTCCGGGAAACGGCCAATTGCCGGGGTCAACCTTCGGCGTCGGCCTTGACCCCACCGTAGTCGGGAAAACCTAACCGATATCAGGTGGGTACCGCCTTGGCGGCAGGGTCAATTTTGGCCGCCGATCCACACTCTCTGCGTGGGATCTCCGGGCGACGGACGCGTGGTCGGAGCGTCGCGACACTGCATGAGCGAGCCGGCCCCCTGGGATGGGGCGGGCGAGCTGTCTTCCCGGTGATCCCGCCGGTGACCTGGGCCCGGGTCAGGCGGGAAACGGACAAGATCAAATTGCTGGCAACCTGGCAGGGGTCGAGGTCCGTGGGCTTGCATTCCATTCGCGGGAGGCGTGGGTGTGCAGGAAGAGAACGAAGATCCATATTTGGGCAATTGGCTACTATATAGGCAGAATGCGCACATATTCTATTCTCTTCGGGCGATAGTTAAGCATAGTTCCCTGATGACGCCCAAGATCGCGCTTGACAAAAGACTTGGAGCGAAGCGATATGTGTGCGGCGGCAGGGTGCTATCCAACCTGTCGGCATCCATATCGCTCGTCGGCCGTGCCGACCGAGTGTGGCACATGAGCCCTCCGGCAGTTCAACCTGCCTGGGGGTTTTTTGCGTTTCTGGCGGTGGAGTTCCGGCGGTGGCGAGGTAGCGGAATGGCCCAACCATGGTGAGAACGAAACTCGCTGTCCCCGTCGGCATCCTGTTCTCGACGACGGGCTCGTACGGCACGATCGGGCGGGCACTGTGCGACGGTGCGCTGCTCGCGCTGGAGGCGATCAACGCCGACCCTGATGGCACGCTTCGTCTCGAACCGCAGGTGGTCGATGCGGGCGGCTCTCTCGACGCCTACCGTCTGGCGACCGAGAAGCTGCTCGCCGGCGGCACCCGTCACATCGTTGGCTGCTACACCTCTTCGAGCCGCAAGGAGATCATCCCTGCCGTCGAGAAGTTCGATGGTCTGCTCTGGTACCCCTCGCACTACGAGGGCTTCGAGAGCTGCCCGAACGTGATCTACAGCGGGGCGGCGCCGAACCAGCACGTGGTGCCGTTGGCGGACTGGGCGCTGCCCCGCTTCGGCGGCCGCGCCTATTGCCTCGGCAGCAACTACATCTGGGCCTGGGAGAGCACCCGGATCATGCGCGACCTGGTCCAGGCCGGCGGCGGCGGCGTGCTGCGTGAGCGTTACCTGCCCGTCGGCAGCACCGACATCGATGCCGTGATCCACGAAATTTCCGAGATCGCGCCGGACTTCGTGTTCAATACGCTGATCGGGGACTCCTGCTACGCCTTCTACCGCGCTTACCACGCGCTCGGTCAGCGCGACCCGCGCTTCGCCCCCGCACGCCGGCCGATCCTGAGCTGCACGTTGTCCGAGCCCGAGCTTCATGCGATCGGGCCGGAAGCAGCAGCCGGGCACATTGCCTGTGGCGTGTATTTCCAATCGGTGGACCGACCGGAAAATGCCGCCTTCGTGCAGGCGTTTCGCGACCGCTACGGCACGCACCGGGTCACCTCTGCCGATTCCGAGGCGGCGCACGTCACCGTGCAGCTGCTCGCCGCCAGCCTGCGCGCGGCCGGAACCGACGAACTTCGGGCGGTGAAGCGCGCGGCCTACGGCTGCCGCCTGGCGGCACCGCAGGGCGAGGTGTGGATCGATCCCGAAAACAACCACGCATGGCTCACGCCGCGGATCGGCGTCGCCACCGCGGACGGCATGTTCGAGATGCTTTGGGAGGCGTCGAGCCCCTGCCGCCCCGACCCCTATCTCGCCTTTCTGTCCCGTCCCGCTGCCGCCGTCGCCGCCAACGCAAGCGACACCCGGCCGCCCCTGCGTCTCGTGAGGTAGCCATGACCTTCGTGAGTTTCGCCGGCCAGACCGCGCTGATCCTGCACCGCGCCGATCACCACCGGGAGGCGCTCGAAGCGCAGCTCCACCGCATTGGCCTGTCGGTGCGCTGCGCGGCTGCCGGCCGCCGTGCGCAGCGAGCACGAGATCGGAGCGGACGTGATTTTCTTCGATGCCGACACGGGCCACGACTCGCTGTTCCCGTGGGGCCGTTCGCCGCCGCCGATGCCGCTCGTTGCCATCCTCGGCTCCGAGGCGCCGGGTCGGCTCGAATGGGCGCTTGCGCAGTCGGTGAGCGCCTTCATGGTGAAGCCGATCGGCTCCAGCGGCGCGTTCCAGGCGCTCGTTGTCGCCCGTCACCTGCACGGCGAAACCAATCGCTTGCTGCGCTCCGTCAGCGAGCTCTCCGAGCGGGTTCGCGCACGGCCGCTGGTGGTGCGGGCTGTGCTCGAGACGATGCGCTGCCACCAGCTGGACGAGTCGGCGGCGTTGAGCCGGCTGCGACGCGTTGCCATGGCCTCCCGCGTGACGGTGGAGGAGCTTTCCGCCTCGATCGTTGCCGCCCCGGCGCTTGCTGCCCGCCTCACCGAGGACACGCCCGCCCTCACGATGATCGCCCGGCGTGATCGCCGGAGCATCGGGTCACACTGATCTCCCGCTTTCCCTTTTCATTCCGAGAGGTACACCATGACCGACGACACCACGACGCCCCCCGCCGCAACCGGCCCTGGCCGGCGGGTCGTTCTGAAGACCGCGGGCGCCGCCGCGGCGGTCGCTGCGCTCGCCCGCCCGGCAATCGTGCGGGCCGCGAGCCAGACGCCGGTGAAGATCGGCTTCATCGAGGATGAATCCGGCAACCTGTCGATCTACGGAATCCAGAAGCTGCACGCGGCGCAACTCGCCGTGCAGGAGATCAATGACGGCTTTACGCTGGCCGGCGGCCCGGTTGGGATGGGGGTGCTGGGGAGCGAGGGGCTGTACGCCGCGAAGCCGCCGACCCTTACCACCACCGGCGCCGCGCTCAACGTGGTCGATGACGGCGGCACGCCTGCCAGCAAGGCGATCGTGACGTCGGACACGCAGGAGATCCTCATTCCCTCCGGCGAGAAGGGCCTGCTCGGTCGCCCGGTGAAACTCCTGTCCGCCGACGGCCAGTCGAACAACACGCTCTGGCAGCAGCTGTCGCGCCGCATGATCCAGCAGGACCGGGTGGACGTGCTGGTCGCCGGCTTCGCGAGCGCGGAGCGCGAGGCGATCCGCCCGATCGTGGACCAGCGCAAGCAGCTCTATTTCTACACCAATCAGTACGAGGGTGGTGTCGCCGACAGCAACACCTTCTGCACCGGCGCGGTCTGCGAGCAGCAGGTGATCCCGGTGATGCAGTACATGGTGGAGAAGTTCGGTCCGCGCATCTTCACCATTGCGGCCAACTACAATTTCGGCCAGCTCACCGCCTCCTGGGTGCGGTCCTTCGCGCCGTTGCTGAAGGCGCAGGTGATCGGCGAGGAGTTCCCCCCGCTCGAGGTCTCCGAGTTCAGCTCCGTGATCGCGCGGGTGCAGGCGGCGAAGCCCGACTGGGTGATGACCCTGCTGGTCGGGCAGAACCAGTCGAACTACTATCCGCAGGCGGCGGCGGCGGGGCTGCATCTGCCGATGGCTTCCACCATCAACATGGCGCAGGGCTACGAGCACAAGCGCTTCAAGCCGCCGTCGCTCGCCAACATGCACAACGCCGTCAACTACATGCAGGAAATCCCGACCAAGCGGAACCAGGATTTCGTGCAGCGCTTCTACAAGATGTTCCCGAATGATCCGTATCTGGGTCAGATGGCCCAGAACACCTACTTCAGCATCCATCTCTATGCGAAGGCGGCACGGCTGGCCGGCACCACCAACCAGGAGCGGGTTCGCCGCACGCTGGAAGCCGGCTGGACCATCGAGGCGCCGGAAGGTGCGGTGTTCCTGGAACCCGGCACGCATCACGCGAGCCACTACATCCGCCTCGCGGTCGCGAACCAGAAGCACGAGATCAGCTTCGTGCGCGAGTGGCCCTCCATCGAGCCGTGGTGGCTGCAGCGCCTGGGCGTGAACCTGGCACGCACGCCCGAGCACAAGCAGTACACCCCGGCGGAGGATCCGTTCTTCAAGATGTTCGCGGCGAAGTAGGTCCGCACATGGCCGATACCATCAGCATTCTCTACCAGTTCGGCACCAACGCGGGATTCCTGCTGCTGAGCGCGCTTGGGCTCATCGTGATTCTCGGGATGATGAACATCATCAATCTCGCGCACGGGGAGTTCATGATGCTCGGCGCCTACGCAGCGAGTGCCGCGGTGCACCGGGGACTGCCATTGCCGCTTGCGGTGCTGCTTGCCGCGGCGGCGGTCGGCGTGTTCGGGGTCGTGCTGGAACGTCTGGTGGTACGGCATTTCTACGGGCGCGAGCTCGGTGCCCTGGTCGTGACCTGGGGCATCAGCCTCATCATGTCGCAGGGCGCCCTGCTCGCGTTCGGTCCGTTCATGCCGCCGATCGGCATTCCCGGCGGCGCCGTCAGCGTCGGGGTCTATTCGTTCTCGGTCTATTGGCTGTTCCTCATGGTCCTCTGCGTCCTGCTCCTGGCCGGGCTCGGTCTGCTCTATCGGGCGACCGAGTTCGGCCTGCAGGCACGGGCGGCGATGCAGAACCCGGCGATGGCGCGGGCACTCGGCATCCGGGTGGACCGCATCTACATGGCGACGTTCGGCATCGGCTCGGCGCTTGCCGGATTGAGCGGGGCGCTGCTCGCCCCGACGACCTCGATCGCGCCGTTCATGGGCCAGCAGTTCGTGGCGCCGGCGTTCATCACCGTGGTGGTGGGCGGTGGCGCGAGTGTGATCGGTGGCGCGATCGGCAGCAGCGGGCTGCTCTCCCTCGTGCAGACGCCGGTGGCGTTCCTGCTCGGCTCGTTCTGGGGCAATGTCGCGTTGCTGGTCGCCGCACTGGTGGTGATCCGGGTCTTGCCTGGAGGCGTCTCGTCGCTGGGCCGTCGCGCCCTGCCGGGTTGGGCGCGATGAAGGCCGCCGCAAGCACCGCGCCGACGTTCGCGATGGGCCTGCGCCGGGCGTTCGGCGGGCCGCACGACATCGGGCGCACACGGCCCGCCTGGGCGGTGATGGCGCTCGTGTTCCTGGGCTTCCTCGCGTTTCCCGCGATCACCTCACCGTTCGGCGCGACCAACGTCGCCTACTACCTGCTGAACATTCCGATGGCCTTGGGGCTGAGCCTGTTGTGGGGCTATGGCGGCGTGCTGAGCTTCGGCCAGGTGGCCTTCTTCGCCGTGGCGGGGTACGTCTATGGCATCGTCGCGGGCAACTTCCCCGATGCCGCCTGGGCCACCTGGGCGGGCAGCGCCGCCGGACTTGCCGCGGCCGCCGCGCTGGCCGCCGCGTTCGGCTATTTCATGTTCTATGCCCGGGTCGCCGCCTGGATCGTGCCGATCCTGACCCTGGTGCTCGCGCTGCTGCTGAGCACCTTCCTCGGACTGACCGCCGGCGCTGCCTGGACCGTCGGGCAGGTGGCGCTCGGCGGCTACAACGGGATGACCAGCATCCCTTCGTTGCAGATCGGCGGGTTCGTGTTCCAGGACTATGCTTTCTACTACCTGGTGCTTGGCGTCGTCGTCGTCTGCTTTGTCGGCCTGCGCGCCTGGGTGAATTCGCATCGCGGCCAGGTGCTGATGGCGATCCGCGAGGATCTGCTGCGCACCGAACTTCTCGGCTACGACGTGCGTCTCGAGCAGCTCCGGGTGTTCGTGCTGGCCGCCGTTCTGTCCGGGGTGAGCGGCCTCCTCTATGTGCAATGGGGCAACTATATCACGCCGTCGGTGACCAGCCTGCAGCAGGCTGCCTTGCCGGTGATCTGGGTCGCCGTCGGTGGGCGCGGCAGCCTGGTCGCGGTCGCCATCGCCACCTTCCTGCTCAACCAGCTGAGCTACGAGCTTTCCTCGGCGGGGAACCAATATGCGCTGGTCATCATCGGCGGGCTGCTGGTCGCGGTCATGCTGTTCGCGCCGGAGGGCGTGATCCTTCGGCTCGCGCGCGGCCTGCGGGGCCCGCGTCGGTCGAAGGCGGCGCCCCGATGAGCGATCAACCGGTTCTGCAGGCGATCGACCTGCACAAGAGCTTCGGCGGCGTGGTCGCGGCGAACGCGGTGAACTTCACGCTCGACCCCGGCGAGCTGCGCTGCGTGATCGGGCCGAACGGCGCCGGGAAGTCGACGTTCTTCTCGCTGCTGTGCGGCATCCAGACCGCCGATGCGGGTCGCATTCTGCTGAACGGCAAGGACATCACCTTGGTCAAGCCGTTCCAGCGCGTGCGCCTCGGCATCGGTCTGACCTTCCAGACCAACCGCGTGTTCCATCTGATGAGCGTCGCGGAGAACCTGGAGACCGCCCGGCGTGGCGGCCTCGCCAACGAGGCTGCCCATTTCCGCACAGCGCTGGCAGCCTTCGGCCTTGCCGACAAGCTTGATTGGGTCGCCTCGCGGCTCCCGCATCACGAGCTGCAATGGCTGGAGATCTGCATGGCGTTGCGCCCGGGGCCGCGCGTGCTTCTGCTCGATGAGCCGACCGCGGGCATGTCCCCCGCCGAGACGATGCGCACTGCGGAGATCCTGAAGGACCTCAATCACGGCGGGACTCTCCATCGTCGTCGTCGAGCACGACATCGCGTTCGTGCGGGCAGCCGCGCAGACGGTGACCGTGCTGCATCAGGGAGCGATATTCGCCGAGGGAACCGTGGGGGAGATCACCGCGCGCGAGGACGTGCGCAACATCTACCTTGGCCGCGTGCGGGAGGGCCTGTGATGATCCTGGAGATCGGCGGGCTCTCGGCCGGCTACGCGACGGGCGAAGTGCTGCGCGATGTCTCGATCGGCATGGCGCGCGGCGAGATCGTCGGCGTGATCGGCCGTAACGGTGCGGGCAAGTCGACGCTCATGCAGACGATCATCGGCCTCGTTCCTGCGCGCCGGGGCCGCATATGCTTTGATGGCGATGAGGTGACGACGCTGCCCGCGGAAGAGCGGGCCCGCCGTGGGCTCGGCTACGTGCCGCAGGGGCGGCAGGTGTTCCCCCGCCTCACCGTGCACGAGAACCTGCGGACCGGCCGGTACGTGGGCGGTGGCCGCAAGCCGCTCGACTTCGACCTGATCTACGCGACGTTCCCGGTACTGCACGAGCGGGCGCGGCAGCTCGCCGGCACCTTGAGCGGTGGCCAGCAGGAGATGCTCGCGATTGCGCGTGCGTTGATTGCCGGCCCCGAGCTCCTGCTGCTCGACGAGCCAAGCGACGGCGTGCAGCCGAGTGTCGTGCAGGAGATCGGCGAGGCGCTTCTGACCCTGAACCGCACGCGTGGGCTCTCGATCCTGATCGTCGAACAGAATCTCGAATTGATGCAGCACGTGACCCAGCGCGCCTACGTGCTCGACAAGGGCGCGGTCATCGCCACCCTTGGCGCCGCCGAGGTGCGCAACGAGACGCTGCTCGCCGAGTATCTTTCTATCTAGAGGAGAAAACAGAAATGTTGGAACCGGCCGAAGGCTCCAAGGAATGGCTCGTGGACTCGATCATGTCCCGCCGCGGCGAGGGCCGTGACCGCACGCCCACGACGCATCACCTGACCGAGGCGATGCAGGGCAAATACCACTACACGATCGGCCCCTATTCCGATCCTGTGCTGACGGTGCAGCCGGGTGATCGCATCGTGGTGGAGACGCGCGACGCCTTCGAGGGCGCGATCCAGACGGAACAGGACCGGCCGACCGAGAAGCTGCGCATGCCGTTCCTCAATCCGCAGAACGGGCCGGTGATGATCGCGGGCGCCGAAAAGGGCGACGTGATCGCCGTGCATATCGAGAGCATGGCGACACGCGGCCCGAACCCCTGCGGGACCTGCTGCATGATCCCCGAATTCGGCGGGCTGACCGGCACCGCCCTCACGGCGATGCTGAACGATCCGTTGCCGGAGAAGGTGCGCAAGATCCATATCAACCACAAGTCGGTGCTCTGGAGCGACCGGGTCACCTTGCCCTACAACCCGCACATCGGCACCCTCAGCCTGTCGCCCGAAATCGACAGCATCAACTCGCTGACCCCCGACAACCACGGCGGCAACATGGACCTGCCGGATATGGGCCCGGGCAGCATCACCTATCTGCCGGTGCGCGCGCCGGGCGGGCGGCTGTTCATCGGCGACGCCCATGCCTGCCAGGGCGACGGCGAGGTGTGCGGCGTCGCGGTGGAATATCCCTCGGTCACCACGATCCGCGTGGACCTGATCAAGCATTGGGCGATCGATTGGCCCCGGCTTGAGAAGGAGGATTTCATCATGACGATCGGCAGCGCCCGGCCGCTGGAGGACGCGACCCGCATCGCCTATCGCGAGCTGGTGCGCTGGATGGCCGCGGAATTCGGGTTCGACCAGTGGGACGCCTACATGATGCTCAGCCAGTGCGGGCGGGTGCGACTGGGCAACTTCGTCGATCCGAAATACACCGTCGGGGCGGCGGTCCTGAAGAAATACCTGCAACCGGCCTGAGCGGTCGGACCGCGCCGTCATGACACCCAGCCCCTTCACCGCGGCCGCGATCCAGTTCGAGCCACGGCAGTTCGACAAGCCGGGGAATGTCGCGGCACTGCTCGCCCTCGTGGAGCAGGCGGCACGGCGCGGCGCGAAGCTCATCGTCACGCCGGAGATGGGCACCACCGGCTATTGCTGGTTCGACCGCGACGAGGTGGCGCCGTTCGTGGAGCCGGTTCCCGGCCCCACGACCGACCGCTTTCATGCGCTCGCGCGCGCGCATGACGTGCATATCGTCATCGGCATGCCGGAAGTGGATCCGCGCACGCGGCTTTTCTACAATGCCGCCGTGCTGATCGGGCCGGACGGGGTGGTGGGGGTGCATCGCAAGACGCACCCCTACATCTCGGAGCCGAAATGGGCGGCGCCCGGCAATCTCGGGCACTGCGTTTTCGACACGCCGGTCGGCCGCATTGCCCTGCTGATCTGCATGGATCTGCATTTCATCGAGACGGCCCGGCTGGTGGCCCTGCAGGGCGCCGAGGTGATCTGCCACATCAGCAACTGGCTGGCCGAACGGACGCCCGCCCCCTATTGGATCAGTCGCGCGTTCGAGAATGGGTGCTACCTGATCGAGAGCAACCGCTGGGGGCTGGAGCGGACGGTGCAGTTCAGCGGTGGCAGCTGCATCATCGCGCCGGACGGCTCGGTGGAGGCCGTCATCGACACGGGCGACGGCATGGCCTGTGCGGAGCTCGACCTGGCGCGCGTGCGCCGCGACCGCGCGACTGTGCCAGAGCGTCGGCCTGAGCTCTATCCGGCGCTCGCCGGGAACCCGTTCGCGTGGAACCCGCATGATTTCTTCGGCCTCTACGGCCACCGCCCGCTGCCGCCGGGGCGGCGGTCGCGGGTCGCGGTTGCCCAGCTTCGCCGATCGGATACCCCGCCCGAGCAATTCGCACGCATCGCCGCGGCCACCGCCGACGCGGTCGCGCACGGCGCGGAACTTGTGGTCTTCCCCGAGCTTTCATTGCTGGGGCCGGAGGCGGCGGAGCCCGTGCCCGGGCCGGCCACCGCGCTGCTGGCTGATCTCGCGGGGCGCCATGGCTGCCATCTGATCGCCGGCCTCGCCGAGCAGGATGGCGCGCGGCGATACAACACGGCGGTGCTGGTGGCAGGCGACAGGCTCATCGCCCGCTATCGCAAAATCCATCTCTCCGCCGAGGATCAGGCCTGGGCCGAACCAGGCGAGCAGTGGACGGTGGTGGACACCATGTTCGGCCGCCTCGGCCTGCTGATTGGTGCCGACGCGCTTCTGCCCGAGTCGGCGCGCGTGCTCGCCCTCATGGGATGCGACCTCATCGCCTGTCCGGCTGCGCTGCCAGGGCGCTTCACAACGCCCCATCCGGGAACGCGGATCGCGCAGAACTACCCGATCCCGACCGGGCCTGACCCGCATCACTGGCATCATTTCCGCTGCCGGGCCGGGGAGAACAATGCTTTCCTGGCCTTCGCGAACAGCTTCGACGAGACGCGGGGGATCCTCGGCAAGAGCGGCCTGTTCGGACCCGACACATTTGCCTTTCCTCGCAGCGAGGCGCTCGTGTTTGGGGAGGTGGGTGTTGCCTGCCTCGACATCGACACGACGAACCTCGACACCGCCTATCCGACCAACGTTGTGCGTCGGAAGGATCTTGTTCTGATGCGGCTGCCGCATCATTACGAGTCGCTGGTCGCGCCGCAGGGATCGAACGAAGGGCCGTCCATACGGTCACCATAGGCGCGGACCGCCCCGGCGACGCCATCTGCTTCACGGGCCACATGCTCGTGATAGGTCGATGGGGCGATCGGCACCATGCGGCAGATCGGCGCGACCCCGTAGACCTCGCGATGCGCGTCGATGAACGCGATCATGGCTTCGACCGGCGGTCGAGCGCCGACCATCGCAAAATACGCCGAAGCCTTCGCGTGCTCCAGAACCATCCGCACCGGCCGCTCGCGGACCTCGGGCGCAGGCCTTCGGCCGGCCCGTCTCAGTCGTGCTCCGCGATGAACCGCGCGATCAGCCGGTTCGTTTCGCCGGCTTTCTCCATGTGCGGCAGATGTCCGGCCAGATCGAGGAGATGGCGGGCGATCGCCGGCGCGGCCGTCTCCGCCTGCGTCGCCGGGATGATCCGGTCCTCGCGCCCCCAGAGCATCTGCACCGGCAGCCCGGGCGCAGCGAGATCCTTCACGGGCAGAAAGGTCTGCCGCCCGTCCGGGAACCAGGCCTGCACGATCCGCTCCAGCGCCGCGGCGACGCCGTCCAGGCGCTTGTAGCGCAGCAAATCCTCGACCATCGATCGGCTCACCAGCGCCGGATCGTGCACCAGCAGGCCGAGCACCTCCGCCACCTCCTTCCGCCGTGCCGCGCGGACAAAGCCGTCGACGAACGCCCGGTTGATCTCCGGCCCGAGACCGGCCGGGGCGATCAAGGTCAGGCTCGCCACCAGCTCCGGCCGGCGCAGCGCCAGCGCGGCGGCGATCGCGCCGCCCATCGAGTGCCCGACCAGATGCGCGCGCGTGAGGCCGAGCCGGGCCATCGCGTCTTCCACGGCGGCAACGAAACGGTCGGGATCGCCCGGACCGACATCCTTCTCCGATCCGCCATGCCCCGGCAGATCGAGCGCGATCGTCCGCCGCCCCTCGGCCAGCGCGGGCTGGGTGAACATCCAGCCGCCGAGATCGGCGCCGAGTCCGTGCAGCAGCAGCACCGGCACGCCGGGACCGGCGCCCTGCTCCAGATAGCGCAGCCGGCCGAAGGCACCCTCCAGAAACACGGGCGCGGCGGTTGCCTCCGTCCCCGCTTCGGGGGTCGGCGGCGGGGGCGCGAAGCCGGCGACGAAACGGTCGATCTCGGTTTCCGGCACCTCGGCGCCGGCGATCACGCCGAGCAGCGCGCCCACCTGCAGGGTCGCCCCCGCCGGCGCGACGATGCGCCGCAGCACGCCTTCCTCCGGCACTTCCACCGCGCTGGTGATCTTGCTGGTTTCGATCTCCACCAGTTCCTCGCCCGGCGCCAGCGCGGCGCCGGCGGGCTTGAGCCATGCCGCGACCTTGCCCTCCGTCATCGTCAGGCCCCATTGCGGCATGGTCAGTGCCAGGATCGGCGGGGTCATCGGCCGTAGCCGTGGGTTTCGCGCACCGCCTGTGCAATGGTTTCTGGACTCGGGATGTACAGCTTTTCCAGCGACGGCGCGAACGGCACCGGGGTGTGCGGCGCGGTCACCCGGCGGATCGGCGCGCGCAGCGCGGCGAATGCCTTGTCCGCCACCAGCGCGGCGATATCGGCCGCCACGCCGCAGCGCGGCGTCCCTTCGTCGACCACCACCAGCCGGCCGGTGCGGGCGACGCTGTCGAGGATCGTGTCCTCATCGAGGGGCGAGGTGGTGCGGGGATCGATCAGTTCACAGTCGATCCCCTCCCGCGCCAGGGTCTCCGCCGCCTCGGCCGCGAAGTGCACCATCCGGGCGAGCGCGACGATCGTCACGTCGTCGCCGTCGCGCAGCACGTTGGCCTCGCCGAACGGGATCGTATAGGCCTCGTCCGGCACTTCGGCGCGCAGATCGTACATCAGCTTGTGCTCGCAGAAGATCACCGGGTCGTCATCGCGGATCGCCTGGATCAGCAGCCCCTTGGCGTCGTAGGCGTTGGACGGCACCACGCATTTCAGCCCCGGCACCGAGGTGAAGACGTGATACGGGCTCTGCGAGTGCTGCGCGGCGGCGCTGCGGCCGGCGCCGATCATGGTGCGGATCACCAGCGGCGTGGTCGCCTTGCCGCCGAACATGTAGCGGAACTTCGCCGCCTGGTTGTAGATCTGATCGAAGCAGACGCCGAAGAAGTCGGAGAACATCAGCTCGGCCACCGGGCGCAGCCCGGTCGCCGCGGCGCCGGCGGCAGCGCCCATGATCGCCGATTCGGTGATCGGCGTGTCGATCACCCGCCGGTCCCCGAATTCGCCGATCAGCCCCTTGGTGACGCCGAGCACCCCGCCATAGGCGTCGCGCTGGCCCGGCGTGCCGGCCCCGCCCGCCACATCCTCGCCGATCACGACCACGCGGGGATCGCGCCGCATTTCCTGCGCCAGCGCCTCGTTCAGCGCCTGGCGGATGGTTTTCATGGGCATCGCGCGTCTCCCCGCTCAGTAGGACACATAGACGTCGGTGAGCAGCGCGGCCGGATCGGGCGGCGGGGCGGCCTGCGCGGCGGCGACCGCCTGATCGATCAGGCTGGCGACCTCGGTTTCCACCGCATCGAGCTCGGACGCCTCCAGCAGACCCGCGCTCTCCACCCGGCGGCGGAAGTGCTTCAGGCAGTCACGCTCCTCGCGCAGCCGACGGGTTTCGTCCTTCGCCCGATAGAGCTGCGCATCGCCCGAATGGTGGCCATAGAAACGACAGGTGTCGACCTCGATCGCGCTCGGCCCGCCGCCTGAGCGGGCGCGTTCGATCGCCTCGCGCGCCGCCTCGTGCACGGCGAAGAAATCGTCGCCGCTGACTTTCACCGCCGGCAGGCCGAAGCCCCGGGCGCGGCCGGCGATGTCGTGGCTGCCGACCGCATAGGCGGCGCCGGTGCCTTCGCCGTACTGGTTGTTCTCGAACACGAAGATCGCCGGCAATTGCAGCACCACGGCCATGTTCAGCGCCTCGAACGTGGTGCCCTGGTTGGACGCGCCGTCGCCGGTGAAGGCCACCGCCACCGTGTTGCGTCCCAGCGTCTTCGCCGTCAGCGCCGCGCCGACCACGAGCGGCGGGCCGCCGCCGACGATGCCGTTGGCGCCCAGCATGCCGCGATCGAGATCGGCGATGTGCATCGACCCGCCCTTGCCGCCGCACAGCCCGCCCTGCCGGCCGAACAGCTCCAGCATCATGCCGTTGACATCGCAGCCCTTGGCGATGCTGTGGCCATGCCCGCGGTGCGTGCTGGCGATCACGTCCCCGTCGCCGAGATGGCTGCACACCCCGACGGCCGAGGCTTCCTGCCCGGCGTAGAGATGCACGAAACCGGGGATGCCGCCCTTGGAGAACTCGTCCTGCACCCGCTCCTCGAACCGGCGGATGGTCGCCATGGTGCGATACGACTGGATCAATACGTCACGACTGAGCTGCACGGCATCCCCCCGTTGTTGGCCGATCCGGCCTTGGTCAGTCCACCATCGTCAGGCCACCGCTCACGCTCAGGACCTGGCCGGTGATGTAGTCCGAGCGGCGGCCGAGAAAGAACAGGATCGCCTCGCCGATCTCCTCCGGCGCGGCGACCCGGCGGAACGGGATCGCGCGGATCAGCGCCGCCTGCATCCGCTCCGGCTGCGCCTGGAACAGCGGCGTGTCGGTCGGACCGGGGGAGACGCAGTTCACGTTGATCCGGTAGCGTGCCATTTCGCGGGCGAGCGATTTGGTGAAGGCGATGATGCCGCCCTTCGCGGCGGCGTAGACCGTCTCCCCCATGCTGCCGACCCGCCCGGCGTCGGAGGCCACGTTGACGATCTTGCCGCGGTTCGCTGCCACCATCGGCGCCAGCACCAGGCGCGACAGCCGCACCGCCCCCATCAGGTTGATCGCGATCACCCGATCCCACATCTCGGGCGCATTCTCCATGAACGGCTCGATGCGGTCCCAGCCGGCGGCGTTCACCAGCCCGTCCAGGCACGGCACCTGCCCGTGCACCGTCCCGGCGAAGCGGGCGACCGAGGCGGGGTCGGTGAGTTCCAGCGGGTGGAAGGCGACGGGCAGGCCGGCTGCGCGGGCCTCGGCCTCCAGCGCGCGCCCGGCCGTCTCGTTCATGTCGCCCACGAACACGCGCGCGCCTTCGCGGGCCAGAAGCAGCGCGGTGGCGCGGCCGATGCCCGACGCGCCGCCGGTGACGATGACGCTGCGATCCACCATTTCCATGGCCTGCCTCCTTGCTGCCGTCACCTTCGGGCGCGGATCGGCATCTGCTGCCCGCTCGGCAGCACGGTCGGTCGCTCCTTCCCAGGACGCGATGGTCTGCTTTCCGCGCGCCCTGTCAACCGCTGCGCGCGCCGGCGCAGGCCGGGCTGCCCCCGGGCAGCATTGTCGGGCCCGTTCCCCGGCCCTAGCTTTCGCGCCCGCGAGCCGCGGCAGGGCCGCGTGCCGGAGCGGCAGACAGCGAGGCAGACATGGCCGATTTCCAGGACATCCTCTACGAGGTCGAACACGGCACGGCGACCATCACCATCAACCGCCCGAAGGTGATGAACGCCTTCCGCCCGCAGACCGCGGCGGAACTCATCACCGCCTTCCAGCGCGCCGGGTGGGACAAGGACATCGGCGTGATCGTGCTCACCGGTGCCGGCGATCGCGCGTTCTGCACCGGCGGCGACCAGTCGCAGCACGACGGCCAGTACGGCGACGGGCAGACCCGTGGCACTGTGGGGATGCCGGTCGAGGAACTGCACAGCGTGATCCGCGACGTGCCGAAGCCGGTCATCGCCAAGGTGCGCGGCTATGCGATCGGCGGCGGCAACGTGCTCGCCACCCTGTGCGACCTGACGATCGCGTCGGAGACCGCGATCTTCGGCCAGGTCGGCCCGCGCATGGGCTCGGTCGATCCCGGTTTCGGCACCGCCTATCTCGCCCGCGTGGTGGGCGAGAAGAAGGCGCGCGAGATGTGGTACATGTGCCGCCGCTACTCGGCGCAGGAGGCGCAGGCGATGGGCCTCTGCAACAAGGTCGTGCCGAACGACCGGCTGGATGCCGAGGTGCGGGCCTGGTGCGACGAGCTCGTGCTGCGCAGCCCGACCGCGATCGCCATCGCCAAGCGCTCGTTCAACGCCGACAGCGAGAACATCCGCGGCATCGGCGCGCTCGGGATGCAGGCGCTGAGCCTTTATTACGCGACCGAGGAATCGAAGGAAGGCGTGACGGCGCTGGGGGAAAAGCGCACGCCGGATTTTCGCCGGGCGTTGGGGCAGCGGTCCTACCTGCCGGAGAAGACGTAGCCCAGCGGGCGTCTACGCCGCGGCATCCTCGCGGATCATCGCCGCCCCTTTCTCGGCGATCATGATGGTGGGCGCGTTGGTGTTGCCCGTCGTCAGGGTCGGCATCACCGAGGCGTCGATCACCCGCAGCCCGCCGATCCCGTGCACGCGCAGACGCGAGTCGACCACCGCGATGGTGGGATCTTCGCCCATCCGGCAGGTGCCGACCGGGTGAAAGATCGTCGTGCCGAACCCCCGGCAGTACTCCAGCAGCTGCGCGTCGGTCGTGATCTCGGGGCCGGGCAGGGTCTCCACCACGCTGTGGCCGGCGATCGGCGGCTGGGCAAAAATCTCGCGCGTCAGGCGCATGCCGGCCAGCAGCACGCGCCCGTCGTTGGGCGCGGACAGGTAGTTCGGCGTGATCCGCGGCTTGGCCTGCGGGTCGGTCGAACTGGCCATGATGCTGCCCCGGCTGTCGGGCCGAACCGGGCAGATCGCCACCGTCATGCCGGCTTCGCGCTCCAGCGCGCCGAACACCGCGGGGTCGTAGCTGGCCGGGGTGAACAGAAGTTGCAGATCGGGGCTGGCCAGCCCCTCGCGGGAGCGGGCGAACACCTGCGCCGAGGTCACGCCGAAGGTCAGCGCGCCGTTGCCGCGCAGGAAGAACCGCGCCACCTCGCCGGCCAGCCGCACGCCGCGCGCCAGTTGGTTGATCGAGATGGCGTTGCGTACCCGGTGCGAGATGCGCGCCACGTAGTGGTCCTGCAGATTGGCGCCCACGCCGGGCAGGTCGTGCACCACCTCGGCGCCGATCGCCTGCAGATGCGCCGCCGGGCCGACGCCCGAGATGTGCAGCAGATGCGGCGAGTTCACCGTGCCGCCGCACAGGATCACCTCCCGCCGCGCGCGGATCTCCCGATCCGCGCCGTGCTGGCGCAGCGCCACGCCGACGCAGCGCTTGCCTTCGAACAGCAGGCGCGTGGCCAGCGCGTCGGTTTCCACCTGCAGGTTGGCCCGGCCGCGCGCGGCGGCGAGGAAGGTGCGCGCGGTGGAGCCGCGGTATTTTCCGTTGCGCGTCATCTGCGAATAGCCGACGCCTTCCTGGTCCCGTCCGTTCAGATCCTTGCTGTAGGGATGGCCGGCCGCCTGCGCGGCTTCGACGAAGCGGTGGGTGAGGGGAAGGATGGTGCGGTAGTCCTCGACCCGCAGCACGCCCCCCTTGCCGCGGACCGCCGGATCGCCGGGCGCGTAGTCTTCCGAGCGGCGGAAGAACGGCAGCACATCCTCGAAGCTCCAGCCGCGGCAGCCCATCTGCGCCCAGCCGTCGAAATCGGCGGGATTGCCGCGCACATACAGCATGCCGTTGATCGAGGACGAGCCGCCCAGGGTCTTGCCGCGCGGCCAGTGGATCGGCCGCCCGGCGCTGCCCGGCCCGCCCTCGGCGCTGTAGTTCCAGTTCACCACCGGATGGCGCAGCAGTTTCAGCACGCCGGCGGGGATGTGGATCCAGGGGTTGCGGTCGGGCGGCCCGGCTTCCAGCAGGGTCACCCCGGCGCCCGTCTCGCTCAGCCGGCTGGCGATCACGCAGCCGGCCGAGCCGGCACCGACCACGACGTAATCCGTTTCCATTCCCTGTTCCTTGGTTCACGGGTGCCGCGGCACGGTGGGCCGCGCCGGTCCGGGGCTCAGTGCGCCGCCCGGAAGGCCGGGATCACGTCGCCGCACAGCAGTTCCAGCGAGCGCATCACGCGGGCGTGCGGGATGCGGCTGCCGCAGTTCAGTTCGGCCAGGATGCCGTCGATGCCGAGGTCCGCGCGCAGCGCCGCCAGCCGGTCGGCCACCATCGTCGGCGTGCCGACGACGATCTTCTCGGCCAGCACGTCGTCGTACTCGATGCTTTGCAGCCGCTGGCCGCGTTCGGCGCGCTGCTCGATCGCCCGCGCCCCGCTGCTGGCGGCGGATTGTTCCAGTTGCGCGCCGAGCACGCGGTAGAAATGCATGATGCTCGCTTCCGGTTCGGCCCGCGCGCGTGCTTCCGTCTCCGCCACATAGACCGGCACACGGAGGAACACCCGGCCGTGTCCGGGGTGGCCGGCGGCGGCGTAGGCCGCGCGGTAGGCGCGCAGATTGGGTTCCAGTTCCGACAAGGTGCCGAGCCGCACGGCGCAGAAGATCGGGTAGCCCATGGTCCCGATCGCGGCATAGGTGTCGGGGCTGGTGGCGGCGATGCGGATTTCCGGCAGCGGCTGCTGGTAGGGCTTCGGCACCAGGCAGACGTCGCGGAAGCGGTAGAATTTGCCGTCGAAGCTGAACCGCTCCTGGCTCCAGGCACGGCGGAGGATTTCCAGCACTTCGGCGAAGCGCTCGCGGCTTTCGGCATAGGGGATGCCGTAGGCCTCGTAGGTGCGCGGGAAGCCGCTGCGGCCGACGCCGAAGATCAGGCGGCCGTGGCTGAGGTGGTCGACCGTGGCGGCTTCCTCGGCCAGCCGCAGCGGGTGGCTCAGCGGCAGGACCTGGACGGCGATGCCGATTTTCATCCGCGTGGTGCGGGCGGCGATCGCGGCGGCGATGGTGAGCGGGGCGGCGAGGACGGAGCGTTCCGGGGCGACGTGCAGCTCGGCGAGCCACATGGCATCGAGCCCCCAGCGTTCGGCGGCGTCGACCTGGGCGAAGGCCTCGGCGAAGGCGGCGGCCTCGGTCTGGCCGGGGCTGCGCTGGAATTCATGGAACATGCCGAATTCCATGGACGTCGGCTCCCTTGGTCTTGCGGCCTCTGGCGGGCCGGTTGCGGTGCGCCGGGGGATCCCGGGACGGTCGGGGACGATACGCGGGTCCCGCCGGCCCCGCCAGCCGGCGCGGCCTGGAGCGTGGCTCGGCCGGCCGACGACATGGGATCAGCGGGTCTGCTGGCCCTGTTTGGTTGCCACGACCGTCACGAATGCCGCTCCCAGGGTCGTGACCGCGCCAAGCGCCGGATCGAGCGGCGCCATGCGCCGCGCCAGCGCGGTCCAGGGCGGGTAGAAGATGGCGCCGTGGATCGGCCCGACCGCGAGGCCCGCGCGCCGGAGCATCGTCGCCAGCGCGCCCGCCCCACGGAACCTTGCGCCGCGCCACAGTTCCGCGCCGAACCAGCCGCGGATGCGCCGCCGCGCGGCCCAGTAACTCCATCGGCCGAGATCGCCGATCACCAGCCGGCCCCCGGGGCGGAGCACGCGCGCCATTTCCGCGATCGCCGCGGCGGCGTCGGGCACGAAGGCGAGCACCGCGATGCAGGTCACGACATCGAAGCTGCCATCGGCAAACGGCAGCGCCTGCGCCCGGGCCGCCGCGAGGTCGACCGCCGCCGCGCCGCGCGCGGCCGGCGCGGCGGCCCGGGCGATCATGCGCGGGTCGGGATCGCAGCCAACGACAAGGGCGGCGCCCTGCCGGGCGGCGACCCGCGCCCAGCTGCCGTCACCGCAGCCGACATCGAGGACCGACCTGCCCTGCAACGGCCCCGCCAGGCGGAGGATGAGCCGGAGTTCCAGCGCCTCGGTGATCGCGCCCAGCGAGGACCGGCGCCAGGTGGCATACACGTCAGGGCCGAACTGACCGGCCGGTGGCGGGGCATCCGGCGTGTTCGCCATGGCCGGGTCAGTCGGGGCCCGGTGAGCGGGGCGTCGGCGGGTCGGGGATCGGGCAGGCGTTCGACAGCGTCACCGTCATCACGACATGCCCCAGACGGGAGGCGCGCGCGAAGGCGTCCTGGAGGGCCGCGAAGAGGGTCTGGTCCTCGCCGGCGACATAGGTGCTCATCGGCCCGGGTTCGGCCTGCAACCCGTGATCGCGCAGTGCCTGCTGCACGGCCTCGATCGCGGGGGTGAGGCGGTCCTGGCGCAACGGGTAGACGGCGATCTGCGCGCTTGCGGTCATGGCAGCGGTCCTCCGCGCGGAGCGATCAACTGGCCCCGGTGCCGCGCCCCGGTTTGCGGGCGACGGCCAGCAGGTGCGGCGCGACAGCCTCACCCGTCTGGTCGTCGCGCGCGCCGTGGCTGGTCGCACCGACAGGGCCGACGACAAAATGGTAGCAGCGCGGTCGCGGCGCTGGAAGGCGCGATCCCGCCGCCAGTTTTCACCGCCACTGTTCAACGCGCGGTCCAGGGGGTGATGCCCGGCACGCCGACAGCAAGAAACGGCGCCTATCCTGCGTCGCGACCGCAAACCCGTGCCGGGCGGCGATGGCCGCGATCTGCCCCTCCGCCACCGAAACCGAGTGGCCGCCGGCGCGCGCCTGCCCGCTACTCCGCCGCCTCCGCATAGGCTTCCACCGGCGCGCAGGTGCACACCAGGTTCCGGTCGCCGTACACATTGTCCACCCGCCCCACCGGCGGCCAGTATTTCGCCGCCGCCACGAAGGGCAGCGGGAACGCCGCCTGCTCGCGCGAATAGCCGTGCCCCCACGCGTTCCCCATCACCGAAGCCGCGGTGTGCGGCGCGCCCTTCAGCGGATTGTCCGTCCGGTCCCACCGTCCGTCCGCCACCGCAGCGATCTCGCCGCGGATCGCAATCATCGCCTCGCAGAACCGATCGATCTCTTCCTTCGGCTCGCTCTCGGTCGGCTCGATCATCAAGGTGCCGGCGACGGGGAACGACATGGTCGGCGCATGGAACCCGTAGTCGGCCAGGCGCTTGGCAATGTCCTCCACGCCCACCCCCGCCGCGGCGGGAAAGCCGCGGCAGTCGATGATGCACTCATGCGCCACCAGCCCGCCGGGTCCGGAATACAGCACCGGGTAATGCGCGCGCAGCCGGGCGGCGATGTAGTTGGCGGACAGGATCGCCACCTGGGTCGCCCGGGTCAGTCCCGCCGCGCCCATCATGCGGATATAGGCGTACGGGATCGGCAGGATCAGCGGGCTGCCGAACGGCGCCGCCGCCACCGGGCCCACGCCCGTCGCCGGCCCCGCGTCCGCGCGCAGCGGGTGGTTGGGCAGGAACGGCGCCAGATGCGCCGCGACCCCGATCGGTCCCACCCCCGGCCCGCCGCCGCCGTGCGGAATGCAGAACGTCTTGTGCAGGTTCAGATGGCACACGTCCGCGCCGATCGCCGCCGGGCTGGTCAGTCCGACCTGCGCGTTCATGTTCGCCCCGTCCATGTACACCTGCCCGCCGGCCGCGTGCACGAGGGCGCAGATCTCGCGGATCGCCGCCTCGAACACCCCATGCGTGCTGGGGTAGGTCACCATCAGCGCCGCCAGCCGGGGGGCATGGATCGCGAGCTTGGCGCGCAGGTCGGCCAGATCGACGTTGCCGTCCCGGTCGCAGGCCACCACCACGACCCTGAGGCCGGCCATCGCCGCGCTCGCGGGGTTGGTCCCGTGCGCGCTGGCCGGGATCAGGCACACGTCGCGCCCGTCATCGCCGCGCGCCGCGTGATAGGCGCGAATCGCCAGCAGCCCGGCGTATTCCCCCTGCGATCCGGCGTTCGGCTGCAACGACACGGCCGCGAATCCGGTGATGGCGCACAGCCAGCCGCACAGCCGCTCGATCAGCGCCGCGTAGCCCTCGGTCTGGTCTGCCGGCGCGAAGGGATGGATATCGGCGAACCCGGCCCAGGTGATCGGCAGCATCTCGGCCGCCGCGTTCAGCTTCATGGTGCAGGAACCGAGCGGGATCATCCCGCGATCCAGCGCGATGTCCTTCTCCGCCAGCCGCTTGAGGTAGCGCAGCATGGCGTGCTCGGACCGGTGCGCGTGGAACACCGGCTCGGTCAGGAACGACGCCGTCCGGCGCAGCCCGGCGGGCAGGCTGTCGGGCGCCGCGGCCAGCGGCGCGCCGAGCACCGCGGCCAGCGCGTCCAGTTCCGTCGAGGTCACGGTCTCGTCCAGCGCGATGCCGACGCCGGTCGCATCGATCCGCCGCAGGTCGAACCCCGCGGCGGCGGCGCGGGCGATCAGCGCATCCGCGTCCGGCACCTCCAGCGCGATCGTGTCGAAGAACGCGTCATGGCGCAGCCCGAGCCCCGCGCGCCGTGCCGCATCGGCCAGCAGCCGCGCCATCAGGTTGGCCCGCCGGGCGATGCGCGCCAGCCCCTCCGGCCCGTGCCAGACGGCATAGAACGCGGCGATCACCGCCAGCAGCACCTGCGCGGTGCAGATGTTGGACGTGGCCTTCTCGCGGCGGATGTGCTGCTCGCGCGTCTGCAACGCGAGCCGCAGGGCCGGCGCCCCGGCGCTGTCCACCGAAACCCCCACCAGCCGCCCCGGCATGTGGCGCTTGTAGGCGTCCCGGGTGGCGAAGAATCCGGCATGCGGCCCGCCGAAACCCATCGGCACGCCGAAGCGCTGCGCCGAGCCCACCACCACATCCGCCCCCAGCGCGCCGGGCGGGGTCAGCGTGCTCAGCGCCAGCGGATCGGCGGCGACGATCGCGAGCGCGCCCGCTTCGTGTGCGGCGGCGATCTCGGCGGTGAGGTCGCGCACCGCGCCGGTGCTGCCCGGGTAGGACAGCACCACGGCGAACGGCGCCGCGGCGGCGATCGCAGCGGCATCGCCGGGGGCCACGTCGACCAGCTGCCAGCCCAGCGGGCGGGCCCGGGTGGCGATCACCGCGCGGGTCTGCGGATGCACATCGGCCCCGACCGCGATCGTGTCGGAGCGGCTGCGGGTGACGCCGTGCGCCATCGCCACCGCCTCGGCCGCCGCGGTCGCTTCGTCGAGCAGGGAGGCGTTGGCGATCTCCATCCCCGTCAGGTCGCGGATCAGGGTCTGGAAGATCAGCAGCGCCTCCAGCCGGCCCTGCGAGATTTCCGCCTGATAGGGTGTGTAGGCGGTGTACCAGGCCGGGTTCTCCAGCACGTTGCGCCGGATCACTGCGGGCAGGACGGTGCCGTGGTAGCCGAGCCCGATCAGCGCCCGGCGGCTGCCGTTGCGCGCCGCCAGCGCGCGCAACTCCGCCAGCACGCCCGCCTCATCGACCGGCGGCGGCAGATCGAGCGCCGCCCCGGTGCGGATCGCCGCCGGCACCGCGCGCGCCGTCAGCGCGTCGAGCGAGTCCATGCCGAGGCCGCGCAGCATCGCCGCGATATCGGCCTCCGACGGGCCGATATGCCGGGCCGCGAAGCCGCCCGCCGCGTCCAGCGCGGCGAGTTCGGCGCGCGGGTCGGTCACGCCCCCTCCTCCTCGAGGAAGGCGGCATAGGCGGCGGCGTCCATCAGCGCGTCCACGGCGGTCAGGTCGTCCAGTTCCATGCGGAACAGCCAGCCCTCGCCCTCGGCGTCGGCATTCGCGAGCGCCGGGTCGTCGACCACCGCCGGGTTCACCTCCACCACCTTGCCGGCGAGCGGGGCGAACACGTCGGAGGCCGCCTTCACGCTCTCGACCACCGCGCAGGCCTCCCCGGCCTCCAGGGTGCGGTCGATCTCCGGCAGTTCGACGAAGACGAGGTCGCCCAGCGCTTCCTGGGCGTGGTCGCTGATGCCGACGGTGGCGATGTCGCCGTCCAGGCGCACCCATTCGTGATCACGCGAGTAGCGGGTCTCGGGGGCGGGGGTCGCAGGCATGATGGAGGGTCCTCGGGAGGGGGGAAAGGGTCAGACGACGTAGTGGTGCGGAACGAAAGGCAGGCGGACGACCGCGGCCGGCAGCGCGGCGCCGCGCACCTGCACGGCGAGGCTGGTGCCTGGCGCGGCGAGCTCGCGGCGGACGTAGCCCATGGCGATCGGCGCGCTCAGCGAGGGGGAAAACAGGCCGGAGGTCACCGTGCCGGCCACGTCCCCCCCGGCGCCCAGGATCGGCGCGCCGGCGCGGGCCGGGGCGCGCCCATCGAGCCGCAGCCCCACCCGCCGGCGCGGCGGCGCCGGCTTCCAGCTGGGCGCGGATCGCGGCGCCGCCGGGGAAGGCCCAGTCCTGCCGGCGGCGTTTGCCGATGGTCCAGGCCAGCCCGGCTTCCACCGGCGTGGTCGTCGTGTCGATGTCGTTGCCGTAGAGGCAAAGCCCGGCCTCCAGCCGCAACGAATCGCGCGCGCCCAGGCCCGCGGGCGCCACCTCCGGCTGCGCCAGCAGCGCCGCGGCCAGCGCCTCGGCGCGCTGCGGCGGGAACGGACAGTTCGAACCCGTCCTCCCCGGTGTAGCCGGAGCGGGAGATCAGGGCGTCGATCCCTGCCACCGGCAGCGCGGCGACGCCGAGGAAGGGCAGCGCCGCGGCGGGGGGACACAGGCGGGAGAGCACCGCCGCCGCCTGCGGGCCCTGCAGCGCCAGCAGGGCGCGGTCGGCCAGCGGCTGCAGCCGCACGTCCGCCGGCAGGGCGGCGGCAATATGGGCGAAGTCGGCGTCCTTGCGGCTGGCGTTGACCACCAGGAACAGCCGGCCCTCGCCCAGGTTGGCCACCATCAGGTCATCGAGGATGCCGCCCGCGGGATCGGTCAGCAGGGTGTAGCGCTGGTGGCCGGGCGGCAGGCCGGCGATGTCGCCCACCACCAGGCGCTCCAGCGCCGCGGCGGCGCCGGGTCCGGCGAGCCAGGCCTGGCCCATGTGGGACACGTCGAACAGCGCGGCGGCGGCGCGGCAGTGCAGATGCTCGGCCAGCACGCCGCCGCGGCAGCGCGCGGCGATCTCGGGCGGCGGGGCGTACTGCACCGGCATGGCGTAGCCGGCGAAGGGCACCATGCGGGCGCCCAGGGCCCGGTGCCAGGTATCGAGGGGCGTGGCGCGCAGGGCGTCAGGGGCGGTGAGGATGGGTTCGGACACGCACGGCTCCGCGGTCAGGGTCCCCCCATGGGCGGAGATGCCCATGCGGCTGACCCCCCTCTGTCGCGAAACCTGAGAGATTCAGACGCCGTGCGGACCCGTGCGGTCCGATTGCGTCCTTACTCCGTCGGTGCGGGCGGTGGCGTGGTACCGTCCGGCTTTCCAGAGATCCCTGATTCCGGCGCGGTCCTTTTGCCTGAGCGTTTCCGGGGGTCGGTTGCGCCTTCGGCGGCGACCGGGTTACGGCCGCTCTCTCCCGCGTCGGATGCCCGGGACAGGCGTGTTATGGCGGATTCGGGGGCCGTGGACAACGACGATCTTGCCCCTGTGCCCGGCGGTGGTGCGGTCGGTGCCCGCTGGCCGAGGAAGCGGGCGAAGGCGGAAAGGGTGGCGTCGGAGACGTGATGCTCGATGCCTTCGGCGTCCGATTCCGCGTCGTCGGCCGTCACGCCGACCGCGCGCAGCAGGTCGACCACCAGGCGGTGGCGGGCGCGCACCCGTTGCGCCAGCGCCTGACCGGCTTCGGTGAGGAACACGCCGCGATAGGGGCGCGCGGTGGCAAGGCCGGCGCGCTTCAGCCGGGCGATGCATTTGTTGGCGGTGGGGTGGGAGACGCCGAGGCGGCGGGCGATGTCGGTGGTGCGCGCTTCCCCCCGGCGGCGAGCAGGTCGGCGATCAACTCCACGTAATCCTCATGCAGCGCCGCGGCACGGGCGGTGCGGGCCTTGCCGAAGCGGCGCGCCTGCTCGGGCTCGGCGGGGAGCCCCGGCACGCCGGGCGCCGGCCACGCCTCAGCGGGTTCGGCGGTGGGGCGGCGGGCGGTGGGCGGTCGGGACAATTCCGGTTCCTCGGGTCGCCCGGGTACGCCGGGCGGGGCAGGCATAGCCGTGACGGACCGGCGGCGGAAGGGCGCGGGGGGCGGTCGTCGTTCGCGTGAGCGGCCGGCCGCCCGGCCTGTCCGCTCCCCCGCTCTCGTCGCAGGGACGGGGCGTGCGTTCTCTCTCAGCCCCGCTCCGTCTCGAACAACGCCGCCAGCCCGGCCAGGCTGGTGCAGCGCAGATCATACCGCACCTCCGCCGGCGGCGGCGCCGTCGCGCCCCAGCCGGCCGCTTCGCCGCCTGCCCGCCGGTCGATCCAGGCCGAGGCGATCCCGGCGCGGTTCGCCGGCGCATGGTCGTGGAACAGGCTCTGCGCCACGTGCAGCAGCCCGCCGGGCGCCACCCCGAAGCCGGCGACGCAGTCCAGCAGCGCGGCGAAATTGCGCGGGTCGGGCTTGTAGGCGCCGATCTCCTCGGCGGTCAGGACCGCATCGAACGCGACCCCGAGCTTGGGCAGGGTCACCGCGAAGCCGGCGCGGTCGACATTGGACAGGATCACCAGCCGGTGCCGCGCCGCCAGGCTCCGCAGCGCCGCGACCGTATCGGGAAACACCGGCCAATCGGCGATCGCGGCGGCAAACGCGCGGTCCGCCGCCGGGTCCGCCGCCACGCCCCAGGCACGCGCCAGCCCGGCATGCACCGCGGCCAGCACCGCCGCATAGAGCGGCGCCGGACGGATCGCCTCGGCGGCGGTCTCCGCTTCGGCGAAGGCCGCCAGCGCCGCGTCCCGCCCGATGCCGCCGCCGGCGCGCGCGACCAGCGGCTGCAACGCGGCCCAGAGCCCGCTTTCCCAGTCGATCAGGGTGCCGAAGCAGTCGAAGCTGAGAACCTGGACGCCGTCGAGTTGCACCGTCACCACCCTTCCTCCGCCGCGCGCGCGAGCCAGGCGCGCACCCCGGCCGGATCCCCGAACGCCTCATGCACCCACAGCCCGACGCCGCCCTGCGCGCGGGCCGCCTCGATCGCGTCCCGGTCGGTCACGTCGTCGCCGATGAACACGGGCAGCCGGCCGGCAAACGGCGGGGCGCGCATCACGGTGCCGAGGGCGGTGCCCTTGTCGGCGCCGTGCGGGCGCAGTTCCCAGGCCATGTTGGCTTCCAGCACCGCGAAGTCCGGCGCATCGGCGATCAGCGCGCGCAGTCCCGCCGCCAGGGCGGGGCCGGCGGTCGGGGCGTTGCGGTAATGCAGGACGAAGCCGCGCGCTTTCGGCTCCAGCAGCGCCCCGGGGTGGGCAGCCACCAGGCTTTCCGCGGCGGCACGCCAGGCGGCGGGCGGGCTCGGCAGGTCGGGACGCAGCAACGCCGCCCCGGGGGCGGGGCGCAACGCGCCGCCATGCTCGCCGGCGACCGCATAGGCCACGCCGGGAAACAGCGCGTCCACCTCCTCCACCGGCCGGCCGCTGATCAGCGCCAGCGCGTCGCCGAGCCGGGCGCGCAGGGCGCGCAGGGTGCCGGGGAGCGACGGCGGCACCACCACCTGGTCGGGTCCCGGGGCGAAATCGAGCAACGTGCCGTCGATGTCGAGCAGCAGCGCGGCGCGGTCCGGCGGCGGCAGCGGATCGGTCATGTGCGGCATCCCATCACGCGGATGTCGTAGATCGGGTCCTGGAACATCGACAGGAAGGGCTCGTTCTTCAGGATCCACCCGGAGAAGTCCGGGGTGTTGGGGCGGCCGTCGGCGATGCGGAGGAAGGCGGCGGCGTCGGCGGGCATGTCCGGCGGGCGCACCACGCAGGCCTGTACGGTGATCGTCAGCGGCCCGATCTTGTCCGAATGCGCCACCGCCACCGACAGGGTTTGGGCGATCGCGGTTTCCTTGTTCAGGATCTGCAGCACGGCGGTGCCGCGCGGCACCCAGGTGGCGGGGAGCGGCGTGCCCTGATCGGCCGGCGCCGCGGGCGCGTTTGCCGGGGTCTGCCCGCCCGGTGCCGTCCCCGTCGCGCCCGAACCGGGCTGTCCGCCGCCAGCCGGGCCGGCGGGCGTCATGCCGGCGGGGGTCGTGCCGGCGGAGGGGGCGCCGGCGCCGGTCGGGGCGGCCGAGGCGGGGGCCGATCCGGCCTGGCCCGGCGCCGGGGACGCGGATGGCGCGGGCGATGCCGGGGACGTCGCCGCCGCTCCGGCCGCCGCTGGCGTTCCCGCTCCGGTCGTCCCGGGCGCTGCCGGGCCGGCGGCTCCGGGCGTGGTCGAAGGGTCGGGGAGCGCGGGCAGCGGCGTGGCGACGATCGGCGCGGTGCCGGGATAGACCACGGGCGGGCTGCTCGGGGGGCTCGGTTCGGTGGCGCCGCCCCCGGTCGGGCTGATCGGCACGAGCGCGGCGGGGGCGGGCGGAGTCCCGCCGGGCTGTCCCGGGCGGTCCTTGGGGCTGTCCCTGGGCCGCGGCGGCAAGCGGCCAGAGCAGCAGCATGGCGGCGAGAAGGCGCCTCACCTTCCCTGCTTCGGGCTGTCCAGCCCCTCCACCATGCCGATCAGGATCCGGCGCATCGCCGCTTCGTCGACGCCCATCAGCACCGCGTCCTCGAAGGCATCGGTCAGCGCCTGGGCAAGTTCGGCGTGGGTTTCGGCCAGCATCCGCAGTTTTTCCCGGCAGGAGACCGGGCTGCCGTCGGGCTGCGGCCAGGTTTCCGGCGGCGGCGGGATCATTTCGGTCCCGCCGGCGCGGCGGGGGCGGCGGACTGGCCGCCCTTGGTGTTGCCCATCGCGCTCACCATGCTGGTCGCGCTGAAGATGAACTTGCCCAGCAACTGTTCCAGGCTCACCGAGCCCTGGGTGATGGTGATGCTCTGGCCGGGTCGCAGCATGGCCTCGTCCGCTCCTGGATCGATCGCCAGGTACTGGCCGCCGAGCAGGCTTTCGCTCGATACCGTCGCGCTGCTGTCCTTCGGGAGCTCGATGCCGCGGCGAATCGTCATCTGCACCTTGGCGAGATAGGTCTTCGGGTCCACCGCCTCGCTGTCGACCCGCCCGACCTGCACCCCGGCGAGCCGCACCGGCGCGCCGACGTTCAGCCCGGCTATGTTGTCGAAGCTGGCATACAGCGTGTACCCCGCGCCGACCCGGTCCTGCCCGGAGCGGGCGAGGGCGTAGGCCAGAAAGCCGAACGCCACCGCCAGCACCAGCAGTCCGGTCAGTACCTCGGTCGTGTTGCGGCGGAGCATGCGGGCGAAACCGGGGGCCGGAAGGGGTGATGAGGACCGGTCGGGCGATCAGCGGCCAAGGGGCAGCGGAGCGCGTCGGGCCGGATCACGTCGGGACGTATCACGTTGGGACGTATCACGTACCGGGCGACCAGGCTTCGTAGTCGCCGGTGGCCGCGGCCCGCGCCCCGCCGCGATAGTCGTGGCCGGGCGGGCGGTAGCTGGTGGCGGTGCCGGTGGCATTCGCCAGATGCGGCTGCTGCCAGGCGCGGCGCGCCGCCACCGGCAGCGGCGCGTCCGTGGTGTAGTGCAGCCAGGCGTGCCACTCGGGCGGCACCTTGGAGGCTTCCGGCGCGCCGGCGTAGATCACCCAGCGTCGGGTGCGCTCGCCTGCGGGGCGGCGGCGCTTGTCCTCATAATAGGTATTGCCGTCCGCGTCGGTGCCGACGCGACGGCCATGCAGACGGGTGTGCAGCCAGGTGCCGAAGCTCATGCAGGCTATATACGCAGCCGCGGCCGCGCGGTCCATGGGGGGCGGCGGGCGCGCCGGGGCGCGGGATCCGTCATGCCCGCCCGGCGGCTTGCCCCCGGCGCCGCGGCACGCCATCTGATGGCGCCATGACCCAAGCTCCCTCCACTTCCTCCGACCCGGTCGGCTGGCACGGCACCACCATCCTGTGCGTTCGCGCGGGCGGCGAGGTCGCCATGGCCGGTGACGGCCAGGTGACCCTCGGCCAGACCGTCATCAAGGGGAACGCCCGCAAGGTGCGCCGCATCGGCCCGGGCGGGACCATCCTCGCCGGCTTCGCCGGCGCCACCGCGGACGCCTTCACCCTGCTCGAACGGCTGGAGGCGAAGCTCGAGCGCTACCGCAACCAGCTCGAACGCGCCTGCGTGGAGCTGGCGAAAGACTGGCGCACCGACCGCTACCTGCGCCGGCTGGAAGCGATGATGGCGGTGGCCGACAAGGACCACAGCTTCACCCTGACCGGCAACGGCGACGTGCTGGAACCGGAAGACGGGCTGATCGCCATCGGCTCGGGCGGCAACTACGCGCTCGCCGCGGCCCGCGCGCTGATGTCCACCGACGGGCTGACGGCCGAGGAGATCGCGCGGCGGGCGATGAAGATCGCCGGCGATATCTGTGTCTATACCAACCACAACGTGATCGTTGAGACCCTGTGATGGACGTCCCCACCTATTCCCCGCGCGAGATCGTCTCCGAGCTCGACCGTTTCATCGTCGGTCAGGACGACGCCAAGCGCGCCGTCGCCATCGCCCTGCGCAACCGCTGGCGCCGGCAGCAACTGCCGGAGGCGATGCGCGAGGAGGTGGTGCCCAAGAACATCCTGATGATCGGCCCCACCGGCTGCGGCAAGACCGAGATCGCCCGCCGGCTTGCCCGCCTCGCCCAGGCGCCGTTCCTGAAGGTGGAGGCGACCAAGTTCACCGAGGTCGGCTACGTCGGGCGCGACGTCGAAAGCATCGTGCGCGACCTGGTGGAAGCGAGCCTCACCATGCTGCGCGACGCGTCCCGCAAGGAGGTCCAGGCCAGGGCCGAGCTCGCCGCCGAGGAACGGCTGATCACCGCCCTGGTCGGCGAGGGCGCCGCCGCCGACACCCGCTCGAAGTTCCGCCGCATGCTGCGCAACGGGGAATTCGAGGACAAGGAGATCGACATCGCGGTGGCCGAACCCGCCGGCATGCCGATCGGCCAGCTCGACATCCCCGGCATGCAGCCCGGGCAGGTGATCAATATCGGCGAGATGATGAAGGGCATGTTCGCCCGCCAGCCGCAGTCCCGCCGGATGACCGTCGCCGCCGCCCGCACCGCGCTGGAACGCGAGGAGGCGGACCGGCTGCTCGACAACGACCGGCTTGCCAAGGAGGCGGTGGCGCATGCCGAGAACAACGGCATCGTGTTCCTCGACGAGATCGACAAGATCTGCGCGCGTACCGGCGAGGGCGGGTTCCGCGGCGGCGACGTGTCGCGCGAGGGCGTGCAGCGCGACCTGCTGCCGCTGATCGAGGGCACCTCGGTCGCCACCAAATACGGCCCGGTGAAGACCGACCACGTGCTGTTCATCGCGTCGGGCGCTTTCCACCTGGCGAAGCCCGCCGATCTGCTGCCGGAACTGCAGGGCCGGCTGCCGATCCGGGTGGAGCTCGCCGCCCTGTCGCGCGCCGACCTGCGGCGCATCCTGACCGAGCCGGAACATTCCCTGGTGAAGCAGTACGCCGCGCTGATGGGCACCGAACAGGTCACCCTGACCTTCACCGAGGATGCGATCGACGCGCTCGCCGAACTCGCCGCCGACATCAACGACCGGGTGGAGAACATCGGCGCCCGGCGGCTGCACACCGTGCTGGAACGGCTGCTGGAGGAGATCAGCTTCACCGCCACCGACCGCGGCGGGGAAGCGATCACGGTGGACGCGGCCTATGTGAAGGACCGGGTGGCGCCGCTGGCGCAGCAGGGCGACCTGAGCCGGTTCATCCTGTAGCCGGCGGTTCAAACAGATGTTATAACCACCTCCTGCAGGAGGATCGGGCGATGACGGCGCTGAAACTGACCGGAATCGGCAATTCGGTGGGCGTGGTGCTGCCGAAGGAGCTGCTGGCGAAGCTGGGCGTGGGCAAGGGCGACACGCTGTATGCGGTGGACACCCCGGACGGGGTGCGGCTGACCGTGGCGGATGCCGAGTTCGAGGCGCAGATGAAGGTCGCCCGGCGCCTGATGAAAAAGTGGCGCAATGTGCTGCATGAGCTGGCGAAGTGACGGTCTGGCTGTCGCGCCAGATCGTCCTTGCCCTGCACGATGAACAACTGGCGACGCACGGCGGCGCCGGCGGCCTGCGCGATGCGGGACTGCTCGACAGCGCGCTGGCCCGTCCGCTCAACCGCGCCGGCTATGCGGACCCGGACGTTGCCGAACTGGCGGCGCTCTATGCGATCGCGATCGCGCGCAACCACCCGTTTGTCGATGGGAACAAGCGCACGGCCTTCGCCGCGCTGGTGCTGTTCCTGTCGCTGAACGGCCTCGAGCTGGAAGCGCCCGAGGTGGACGCCGCGATCACCACCCTTCGGATGGCCGCCGGCGACATCCCGGACGCCGACTTCATCTCCTGGGTCCGCGCCCACGCCGAAGCGCCGCCGGGCTGAGCCCCGGCCCGCTACGCCGCCTCCGCCAGCACCAGCCGCCGGCGCGGGGCGGCGCGCAGCGGCACGGCGGCATAGACGTCCTTCACCGCTTCGGTGATCGTCACCCCGGCGAGCCCCGGCGCCAACCGCCGTCCGGCCCGTTCCCACAGCCGTGCGCTGCGCAGCACCACCCGCCGGCGCGAGGGTGGCAGGTGAAGCGCGGTGTCGCGCCGCTCCACCCGGAACAGCGAGCCGGCCAGCAGCCGGCCGAGCTGGCCCGAGGAATAGGGCTGGCCATGGCCGAACGGGGTCGCTTCCACATAGGCCCAGGGCCCGCTGCGATTCGGCGCGACGATCAGCAGCCGTCCGTCGTCCTTCAGCACCCGCCACAGCTCGCGCAGCAGGCGGCGCGCGTTCTCGGCCGTTTCCAGCCCGTGCACCAGCAGGATGCGGTCGAACAGCAGGTCCGGGAACGGCAGCGCATCTTCCTCGGCGGTGCAGGTGAGGTTGGCGGCGCCGGCGGGCCAGCGCGCCGCCCCGGTCTGCGCCGGAATGACCGCGACGCAGCGGGCCGCCGTCTCCCGCCACAGGCGCAGATAGGGCAGCGGGTAGCCGAGACCGAGCACGCTCTGGCCGGTCAGATCGGGCCAGATTTCGGCCAGCCGCTCACGCAGCAGCCGCGCGGCCACCGCGCCGCGGGCGGTGGCGTAGAATTGCGCCTGGCCATGCACATCCGCCATCCGGGGAGCATACCGCAGCCGACGGGCGGGCAGAAGCCGACGGCGGGACGGGCGGGGAGGTTGACGTGCCGGGTCCGGCCGCCCTATTTCCCGTCTCCCGCATCGGCCGGGATCGGATGGCGGCGTAGCTCAGCGGTAGAGCAGGGGAATCATAATCCCTTGGTCGGTGGTTCAAATCCGCCCGCCGCTACCATCCGGATCACCCGTCGCCGCTTCGGTCAGCGACCATTCCCCGGCCAGCCGGTCGCGCCGCACTCGCAGCCGCGTCTGCCTGCGCCGCCGCCGCCCCCTCCAGCACCAGCCGCAGCCCCAGCGGGCACAGCTCGGCCAGCAGCCAGCCTGCCGCGCCGGCCGCCCAGGCGGTGGCCAGCAGCCGCGGGTCGCCGAGCAGCGCGGTTGCCGCCCCCAGCCCGTGCCCGCCCGCCCAGAGTGCCCGCACCGGGCCGACGCAGCCGCTCGCGTTGCACAACGCGACGCTGCGCAGCACCGGCCGGCCGGCCGCGCGGTCCAGCCCCAGCGCCAGCAGGCTGGGCGCGAGCAGGACGGCCAGCAGCACCGCCAGCGCCGGCGCCAGGGCGACCAGCGCCCCGCACAGCAAGCCTTGTGCCCAGGCGAGCGAACGCGGCGCGCCCGCGGGCTTCGGGCGCCGCACGGCCCGCGGCGGGGTTGCGGCGCGCGCCGCTCTAGCCAAGCGCCGCCATCCCCAGCACCGCGGCCAGCGCCGCGAGGCCGATCCCGGCGGCGAGTTCCTGGCCCCACTGGCGGGCCAGCGCCGCGCGGCCGGGGCCGCCGGTGGCCAGCCCGTCCAGCGCGGCGTCGATCTGCGCCACCTCCTGCGTCGCCGCCAGGAAGCCGCGCTCGTCCGCCTGCCAGGCGGACGGATCGCGCAGCAGGTCCAGCATCGGCGCGATCGTCCCGGCCTCGGCGAGGGCGGCGAGCCGCGCCGCGATCTCCGCCCGCCGACCCAAATGGTGCCAGGCGCCGGTCAGCGGCGCCGCCGTTGCGGCGAGCCACCGTGCCAGCCCCGGCAGCGGCGCCTTGTGGTAGCGGGCCTGCAACCGCGCCAGGATCTCCATCTGCGCCAGAGCGGGCACGGCCGTGGGGCCGCCGGCCGGCGGCGCGGGCGCCGCGACCTCGGCGGGCGGGCCGCTCCCCGGGTCCTGCCGCGCGGCGACGAACGCCATGATCTCGGGATCGACCGGACCGTCATCCGCCTGTGGCGCCGGCGGCGCCACGGCTTCCAGCGCCGCCGGCAGCGCCGCGAGCGCCGTCACCGCCCGCCCGGCCAGACGCGGGCTGGCACACGGGAGCAGCGGGTTGAGCGCATAGACCAGCCGGCCCGTGCCGCCGCCCGGCCCCTGCGTTTGCAGCCAGCCGCGCCACTGGCGCGCTCCCGCCCGATACGGCAGCGGATCGCTCCGCCCGGAGCGCGCCTCCGCCCAGGCGCCGACCGCTTCGGCCCGGATCAGGCCAAGCAGGCGCGGCAGGTCCGCGGATCCGGCCGTCGGTGCCTGCGGGCCCGCCGCTTCCGGCCCCGGCCCCTCCGTGGACGCGGCGGCCGCCCGGGCCGCGGCCAGCGCCGGTCCCACCCCGTCCGGCCACACCACCGCTCCCGGCCAGCACAGCGGCGCCAGCGGGTCGAGCGCGGCCGCCGCGCGCACCAGCAGCAGCGGCTCGCCACGGAGGTCTGCGGCGCCCCGCTGGCGCAGTGTTTCGGCCAGGCGCTGGGACAGAGCGGTGTCCCCCAGGTCGCGCCGCAGCCACTGTTCGACGGCGCCGGAGCGCAGCGCCCGCAGCCCGGACTCCGGCGCGGCGGCAAGGGCGTAGGCCAGCGATCGTGCCCCGCTGGCGGCGACCGCGCCGATCCGCAGCGGCTGCCTTGCCTGCGCGGCCGGTCGGGTGACCACTCGCCGCGTCCGTGCCCGCGCCGGGTCGGCAAGCACCGCCGGCGGCGGCCGGTGCTCGGGATCGTCGGCCAGCATCGCTTGCAGCAGCTCGGCAAGCCGCGGCGGCAGCCGTGCCTCCCCAGCCAGCGCGGCGAAGCTGCCGAGGTCGAGCTTGCGGCGGATCACGCCCGCCGCATCAAGCCCGGCGAGCGGCGGCGTCCCGGTCGCCAGGGTGAGCAGCAGCACGCCGACTGCGTAGACGTCGTCGGCGATGCTGCCCTCGCCGCGGCCGGCGGGCAGGCACATGGCGACATAGGGCGGCTCGTTCGCCGCCGGCTGGTGCATCGCCGCCGGCGCGGCCCAGGCGGCGCCCAGTACCGCCGGCCGGCCCGGCGCGGCCTGGAACACGTTGTCAGGGCGGATCGCGCGATGGGTCAGGCCGCGCCCGGCCAGATCCTGCAGCACGTGCGCGGCCGGACGCAGCACCAGATCGAGCAGCGCGGCTTCCGGCCAGGGGGCCAGTCCCACGCCAAGCGCCGGGCCGGGCGGCGCCGGGCAGACCACGTAGGGGCTGAGCTCACCCGGCCGCCCGCCGGCACGCGGGCCGGGGCCGTGCGCCAGCGGGGCCAGCAGCCCCTCGACCGGCGCGGCAAGGCCGGCCAGCGCGCCCGCCCGCGGCGGCAGGCCCGGCGGCACCGCGAGCGCCATGAGATCCCGCCGTCCGCCAGGTCGGTCCTGCGCCGCAAACGCGGCCACCCCGCCGCCGGCCCCCGGCAACGGGTGGGCGAGGTCGACCGCGAAGGCGCCGTCGATCAGCGATGCGGCGGCATCTGGGGGCGGGGAGGGAGGTGGTGCAGCGGCGGCCATGTTGGCGTCAGCATGACCGCCAATGGTTGCCGAAATCGCAACGCCGCCGGCCCGCCCGGGCGGGCACACGCGGCGCGGTCCCCGGCGCCGGCTTGTGCCGGCGTCGGGGAGCCACAGGTCAGTGCATGAAGCCTTCCAGCTCGTCCTTCGCCCAGGCGATCGACTGCTCCGGCGTTCCGCCGGCCAGCATCTTCGCCACCATGGTCGGGATGGTGCCGCGGTTCCACATCTGCACCCCGATGTCGGCCGGGCCGGACATGCCGGTGATGTAGTAGCGGGCGTCGTGCCAAGGCCGCACGGGATAGTTGTAGACGACGCCCTTCGGCGGCTCGACCTCGGCCCAGACCGGGAAATTGGCGAAGGATTTGAACGGCGGGATGTCGTAGCCGACCACCGCGGTGGTGAGCAGCTCGGCCTGCGGCCGTTCCATCAGATAGTGCATCAGTTCCTTCGCCGCGCTCTTGTTCTTGGCGAATTCCCAGACGCCGTAGAAATACGGCCGGTGCGGCACCAGCCGCCCCTTCGGCCCGATCGGGTTGGGGAAGGTCCAGCAGTCCGCCGCCACGTGCGGCGCGTCGCGCTTGGCCACCGCCCAGGCCGAGGGCGGGTTCCAGATCATCGCCGCCTTGCCCGAGATCAGCGCCCGGTTGTTGGAGGCATCGTCGTAGCTGATGGTATCCGGCGACAGCACGTGCACCAGCTTCTTCGCGTATTCCAGCGCCGCGCGCACCCCGTCGGAATCGACCGTGATGTTGCCCTTGGCATCGACCAGGTCGCCGCCGAAGGCGCCGAAGATGCAGCCCCAGGTCTGCACCGAGTCCGTGGTGGTGCCGGTGCCCAGGCCGAACGGATGGCCGTTCTTGTGGCAGGCCTCGGCGACCCGCAGGTGCTCGTCATAGGTCCAGTTGGCGCCCTCGCCTTCCTTCACCTCATGCGCCGGATACATCTTGGTCACGTCGATGCCGGCGTATTTCTTCAGCATGCTGATCCGCGCGCAGGGCGGCAGCGGGGCGCTGCCCATGCCCACCGGCATCGCCATCCAGTGCCCGTTGATCTTCGACAGATACTCGATGCCATCAATCACCGGGCCGTTGAGCTTGAGCAGGGATTCCATCACGTCGTCGACCGGGGTCAGTTTCTCGTGCCACTGGTGCACGGTCCACTGGTCGAAGGCGAAGATGTCGTGGCCATCGTTGGCGAGCGCCTCGGCGCCCATCGTCAGGTCGATCTTGTTGCCGATGGCGGTGAGGAAATCGAGATGCACATCCACATGGTTCTTCGCCGCCCACTTGGCGACGACCTTGCGCATGGCTTCGTTGCCGGCGGGCACCCAGTGGTCCCACATCGCGCAGGTCAGCTTGCCGGCCGCACCGGCGGTCTGGATATGCACCAGCGGCAACGTGGTGGACGCGGCAGCCAACTTCAGCGCACCGCGGCGGGTGATCTTTTTGCTCATGGACGGACAGTTCCCCTGCGAGCCCGGCGTTGTGCCGGGCGATTTGTTGTCGTTCATGCCGAGTATCGTCGTTCGGCCAGACCGGGCGTCCACAACTGCGGCGCACTGTGCGCCGGCCGGATCCAAGATCGTCAGCCATAGCCGGACGTCCAAAGTCAGTATTGACCGATGCCAGGTGGAGTTAGAATGAATAAAAGGTAATGTTTTGCCTCTCCGAGCGGCGGCCCGCCTGACCGCGCGCTGCACTGCCAGCCCTGTCGCCTCCCGGCCAGGCACGCTATGCGCCTGGGCGGCGGCCCGCCCGGTACGGTATGAAGGCGCGATGCGCGCCCTGCCGCTCCACGCAGATCGCGCCGCGCTGCCGGCATCCTGGCCGCGGGGCGACCGCCGATGCACCCCGGCGCCGGGCCTTTGGGCATGAGCTGGCCGCCGCGCAGCTTCGCGCCCGCCCCGTGCCGCGATCCGGCGCACCGGCCCGGCAGGGAGCGCCCCCGTCTGGCGCGGTGGCTCCCGCGCGCCGGGCTGCTCGCCGCGCTGCTGCTGGGCTTCGCCGCCCCGGCGCATGCCTCCCTGCTGGACCGGCTGCTGTCCTGGTTCGGCGTGCCGGTGCAGACCGAGGGGCTGGCGGTCGCCTTGAACGGCACCCTCACCGCGCAGCGCATCCTGCTCCGCGACGCGGACGGCACCTGGGCCGAGCTCGACGGCGTCAGCCTGCACTGGGCGCCGCTGCGGCTGCTGCGCGGCGATCTGCAGGTCAGCCGGTTGCAGGTGCAGGATGCCACCCTGGAGCGGCTGCCGCGCAGCTCCGGCCAGGGCGGCAGCGGCGGCGGCGGCCTGCCGGGGCGTTTCGACCTGAAGTCGGTGATCGTCCAGCGGCTCACGCTCGACCCGGCGGTCGCCGGCACCGCGGTGACCTTGCATGTCGAGGCGGCGGCGCAGCGCAGCGCGGCGGATACCGGGCAGGGGCGGCTGCGCGCCACCGAGATCGGCGGGCCGGCCAGCTACGAGGCGGTCGCGGCGCTGACCCCGTCCGGCGTGCGGGCCCGGCTGACGGCGCGGGAAGCGCCGGGCGGGCCGCTGGCACGGATCATCGGGCTGTCACCGCCGGCCGCCACCCCGCCGTCCGCGACCGGCGCCGCGCCCCGTCCCGCGCCCAGTCCGGCGCCGGGGGTCGGGGGGCCGCTGGTGCTGGTCGCCACCGCCGACGGCCCGCTGGCCGCGGTCGCGACCGAGGCCAGCCTGAGCCTCGGCGCCGCCGAGGCGAAGGTCCACGGCACCGTCGATCTGACCAACAAGCGCCTGAGCCTCGACCTGTCCGCCACCGCCCCGGCCATGACCCCGGTCCCCGGCGTCGGCTGGACCCAGGCCAGCCTCGCGGTGCGGCTGGGCGGCGGGTTCGCCGCGCCCGAAGCCACCGGCCGGCTCGACGTCGCCGGGCTCGCCGCCGGCGGCGCGCAGGCGCAGACCCTGGCGCTGCAGCTCGCCATGACGGCGGCCTCCGTCCAGCTGCACGGACAGGTGGACGGCGTGCACCTGCCGGGCGCGCAGCCGGACCTGCTGAGCAGCGCGCCGGTCCGCTTCACCGCCGAGGCGCAGCCGAATGCGGCGGGACGCCCCGTCACGTTCACCCTGATGCACCCGCTGCTGCACGCCCATGGCCGGTTGGAGCTCGGCGCGACGCAGCACCTGACCGCGCAGCTGACCCTGCCGGAGTTGGGCCCGTTCGCCGCCTTGTCCGGGTTGGCGGCGCAGGGGCAGGTGGCGCTGTCGCTGACCGCCGCGCGCACGGCGGGCAAGGTGCAGGCCACGCTCGACGGAACCCTGGGCCTGACCGGCGGGCCCGCTGCTGCGGTCGCGCTGCTCGGCCCAAAGACCACGATCGCCGCGGCGGCGACCTATGCCGACGCCGGGCTGAGCGTGACCCGGCTGCACGTCGCCGGGCCCGACCTGATCCTCGATCTGCATGGCGCGGTGGCGCCGGACCGGATCGAGCTTGCCTGGCAGGCCGCGCTGGCCCGGCTGCAGCCGCTGAACCCGCGTCTCGCCGGCCGGGTGGAGGCCGCCGGGCGGCTGTTCGGGCCGCCCAGGGATCTCGCCCTGAACGCCACCTTGTCCGGCGCGATCGCCGCGCGGTCGGACCAGCCGGACGCCGCTGCGCCGACCCCGGGCGGGTTTACCGCGCAGCTCGCCCTGACCGGCCTGCCCGGTGCGCCGCAGGGCACGATGGATGCCGACGGGCAGGTGCTCGGGGCGCCGCTGCGGCTGGCGCTGCGCGCCTCACGCGCGCCGGACGGCGTGCTGAACCTCGACATACGCCAGGCGGCGTGGAAGAGCGCGACCGCCTCTGGCAGCCTGCGGATGGCGCCGGGTGCCGCGTTGCCCGACGGCACGGTGCAGCTGGCGATGGCCCGGCTGAGCGATCTCGCCCCGCTGCTCGGCCGCGCGTTGGCCGGCAGCCTGCGCGCCGAGCTGAAGGCCACCGCCGACCGCGCGGAGCTGTCCGCCGATGTGCGCGGTGCGTCCCTGCCGGGCGTCGCCGCGGTGCGCGATGCACGGCTGCGCGCCAGCCTGGACGCGCCGATGGCAGCGCGGGTGCTGAACGCGCAGCTGGCGCTGGCCGGGGTGCGGGCGGGCGGGATCGACGGGACCGTGCAGCTGGACGCGCGCGGGCCGCTCGCCAGGCCGGGGCTGCGCCTCAGCGCCACGGTTCCCGGGCTGCGCGGGGCGCCGCTCAGCCTCACCGCCGCAGGCCAGGCGGATCTTTCGGCCCGGTCGCTGACCCTGGCGACGCTCGATGCGCGGTGGCAGGGGCGGAGCCTGCGGCTGCGCGCCCCGGCGCGGGTGAGCCTGGGCAAGAACGGCGAGATTGCGCTCGCCGGGCTGCGCGCCGATCTGGCCGGCGGCACCCTGACGGCCGAGGGCCGGGTGGGTCCGGCGCTGGATGTCACCGCCAGCATCAGCCGGCTGCCGGCGTCGCTGGTCGCGCTGGTTGCGCCCTCGCTGCCGGCCGCGGGGCTGCTGTCGGGAGAGGTGCGGCTCACCGGGTCCCTGGCCCGTCCGGTCGGGACGATCCGGGCGCAGGGCAGCGGGCTGCGCCTGCTGACCGACGCCGGGCGGGCGCTGCCGCCCGGCCGGCTGGACGCCACCGCCACCCTGGCGGGGACCTCGGCGCGGCTCGCCGCCCGGCTCGCCGCCGGCAGCTCGCAGCTTGCTTTGGAGGGGACGGTGGGCGGCGGGCCGGGCGGGCTTGGCGCCGCCGCGCCGCTGGCATTGCGGGCGGACGGGACGATCGACCTCAAGCTGGCGAACCCGCTGCTCGCGGCGGGCGGCCAGCGGGTGGGCGGGCGGCTGCTGGTCGCCGCAACCGTCGGCGGAACCCTGGCCGCGCCGCGCCTGGGCGGGCAGGTACAGCTCGCCGGCGGGGACCTGCGCGACGAGGTGAACGGGATACATCTGCGCGGTCTGTCCGGGCGCTTCGTCGCTGCCGGGGACAGTGTGCGCCTCGTCGGGCTGACCGGGCGCGCCGGCAGCGGCACCATCGGCCTCGACGGGACCGTGGGGCTGCTCGCGCCGGGCCTGCCGGTCGCGCTGCGGATCACGGCGCAGAATGCGAGGCCGCTGGCGGGTGCCGTGGTCACCGCCGATCTCGATGCCGACATGACCCTGCGCGGCAACCTGCGCCCGGCTGCCGCGCCGGGGTGCGGCCCGGCGCCCGCGGCGGGGAGCGGCGTCGCGGCGCCCGCGGGCGGGCCGGCCGGCGCGGCGGCCCCCTCGGCGGCCCCCTCGGCGGCCCCGGGGGGCGCTTGCGCGCCGGCGGCGCTGGCGGGAACCGTGCGGCTGCGCAGCGCCACGATCCGGATCCCGAGCCAGCTGCCGCCGTCGGTGCAGACGATCCCGGTGCGTGTTGCCGGCGCGCCGCACCCGGCCGCGGGGACGCCGGCCGCCGCACCGCCGGCCGCGCCGTTCAATCTCGTGCTGGCGCTGCGGCTGGACGCGCCGCAGCAGGTGTTCGTGCGCGGCCGGGGCCTGAACGCGGAGCTGGGCGGCACCGTGCGCCTGGGCGGCAGCCTGGCGGCGCTGCAACCGCGCGGCGGCTTCCGGCTGATCCGCGGCACGTTCAACCTGGTCGGGCAGACCCTGACGTTCACCTCCGGCGACATCCGCTTCCAGGGCGGCAACCTCGCCGATCCGGCGCTACATCTGGTGGCCAGCACCGCGAGCGACGGCACAACCTCCACCCTGACGGTGGGCGGCACCGCGTCGGCACCGACCATCACCCTGTCCTCGGTGCCCGAGCTGCCGCAGGACGAGATCCTGGCGCGGCTGTTGTTCCGCACCGGATCCGGCAGTCTGAGCCCGTTCCAGCTCGCCGCGGTGGCGGCGGGGCTGGCCCAACTGTCCGGTGGCGGAGGGGCCTTGCCGAACCCGCTGGAGGCCGTGCGCAGCGCGCTCGGCCTCGATCAGTTGGGGGTGGGGAGCGGAGCGAACGGTCGGGCGACCCTGCGCGCCGGGCGCTACATCAGCCCGCGGCTGTATGTCGGGGCCGAGCAGGGGACGGGCCAGCAGAGCACGCAGGCCACGGTGACCTACGACCTGACGAAGCGGCTGCAGGTGCACGCCACGGCAGGGACCGGGGAGACGACATCGGCGATCGGCGCAAGCGGGCAGACGAGTGGGGAAAGCGTCGGGATCCGGTTCCAGATGCAGGTACTGACGGTGGTATCGGACCGAAGCCGGTGCCAATGCCGCCGGCCGGTCCTTTCTCCAGATATTATCATTCCTATATCCCGTCCCCTTGGGCGTCTCCCGTCGCCTCGGGCTCGGCCTGCAACAGCGGTGCGCCGCTGGCCTCGTACCAGCGCAGGATGCCGTGCCAGATCTCCTCGGCGGTCTCGGCGAACCAGAACAGGTCGCGGTCCTCGGGATCGATCGTTCCTTCCTGGACCAGGAAGTCCGGGTCGAACACGCGCCGCCAGTATCCCTCGCCCACCAGCACCACCGGCAACGGCGCGATCTTGCGGGTCTGCACCAGGTTCAGCACTTCGAACAGCTCGTCCATCGTCCCGAAGCCGCCGGGGAATACCACCAGCGCGCGGGCGCGCAGCAGGAAGTGCAGCTTGCGGATGGCGAAATAATGGAAGCTGAAGCAGAGCTCGGGGGAGACGTAGGGGTTCGGGTACTGCTCCTGCGGCAAGGTGATGTTCAGCCCGATCGACGTGGCGGCGATGTCGTGCGCGCCGCGGTTGGCGGCTTCCATGATCCCCGGCCCGCCGCCGGTCATCACCATGATCCGCCCGCCGCGGGCGTGCGGCCCGGCGGCGCCGACCAGCGCGCCGAAGGCCCGCGCGATCTCGTAGTAGCGGCTGTTGGCGAGGATGCGCCGCGCCACCGCCAGCTTGCGCCGCAGCTCCGCATCGTCCGGATCGGCGGCGAGCGCCGCGGCGCAGGCATCGGCCTCCCGCCGCGCCGCCCGCGGTTCGGCGATCCGCGTGCCGCCGAACACCACCACGGTGTGGGCGACGCCGTGGCCCTCCAGCAGCAACTCGGCCTTCAGGTAGTCGATCTGCAGCCGCACGCCGCGCGTGTCGCTTCGGTTCAGGAACGCGACGTCCTGATCCGCTTCCAGGTAGCTGCTGTGGCGCAGGATGGCTTTCACGGCCTCCGGCGCCGCCGGATCGTCCTCCTGTGGCTTCGGCCGTTGCCCGGGCAGGGAGGCGCGGCGCAGGGTCGGGTGCGCCGGCGGCGGCACCAAGGCGGGATCGTCGGCGGGGGCGGTCACGGCACCGGCGCCGGATAGCCCTGCAGCATGGCGATGTAGTCGCCGCGATCGGCGTCCCCGGGCCAGCCGCCCAGGGTGCGGCTCATGCGTCCGCGCAGCGCGGCGAGCGAGGCGAAGCCGCGCGCCTCGCCCCAGCGCGCCAGCCCCTCAAGCAGAAGGCGCAGATGCTCCGGGCCGCGGCGCAGCAGGGCGGAGGTGGTCATCACCGCATCCGCCCCGACCAGCAGGTATTTCACCACCTCGTCGGCCGTCTCCACCCCGGTGCTCGCGGCGATGTCGGCCTGCAACGTGCCCGCCAGGGCCGCGATCCACAGCAGACCGGGGCGGATCTCGACCCGGCTGCTCAGCGCCGGCTCGCGCAAGGGGCGCAACGTGAGCAGATCGATATCGGGCTGATAGAAGCGGTTGAACAGCACGAACCCATCCGCCCCCGCCGCGTCCAGCCGGCGGATCACCGCGCCCGGCGCGCTGAAGCCGGGGCTGAGCTTCATACTGACGGGAACCTGCACCGCCCGCTTCACCGCTTCCAGCACGTCCGCGTGGCGCTGCTCCACCGCCGCGCCGTCCAGCCGTGGATCGGTCGGGGGGAAATAGACGTTGAGCTCGATCGCCTGCGCCCCCGCCTGCTCGGCCAGCCGCGCGTAGCGGACCCAGCCGGCGTCGGTGATTCCGTTCAGGCTGGCGATCACCGGGATGGTGAGGGCCGCGCGCGCCCGCGCGATCAGCTCCACCTGATGGTGCGGCCCCGCCTCCGGCAGGCTGCCGGCGGGGAAGAAGCTGTTCGCCTCGGCGAACCCCCCGGCGAGGTCGTCCATGCGGTCGAGCATGGCGGCCTCGGCCTCGATCTGCTCCTCGAACAGGGACGGCAGCACCACCGCCGCCGCGCCCGCATCCTCCAGCCGGCGCAGCCCGTCGAGCGTGCCGGTGAGCGGCGAGGCCGAGGCGATCAGCGGGTTGCGCAGCGCAAGCCCCAGGTAGCTCGTGGCGAGGTCCATGGCGCCCCCCTTCTATTCGGCCGACGGCACGTCGGCGGGGAAGCGCCCGCCGTGCCAGCCCGCCATTTCCTCATAGGCGCGATATTTCTCGCCGATCGCCGCCTGCGCCGCGGCGAGCAGGGTGGCCGCTTCCTCCGGCCGCGTCTGCGAGAGCGCGCGATAGCGGATTTCGTTATAGGCGTAGTCGCGGAACGGGATCGTCGGGCGCGGCGAATCGAGCCGGAACGGATTCTCCCCCGCCGCGCGCATCGCCGGGTTGTAGCGGAACAGCGGCCAGTAGCCCGAGGCCGTCGCCAGATCCTGCTGGCGCAACCCGTGGCGCAGGTCGTAGCCGTGCGCGATGCAGGGCGAATAGGCGAGGATCAGGGACGGGCCGGGATAGGTCTCGGCCTCGCGGAACGCCAGCAGGGTCTGCTGCGGATTGGCGCCCATCGCCACCTGCGCGACATAGACGTTGCCATAGGCGATCGCCTGCAAGGCGAGGTCCTTGCGCGCGGTGCGCTTGCCGGCGGCGGCGAACTTGGCGATCGCGCCGAGCGGGGTCGCTTTCGAGGCCTGGCCGCCGGTGTTGGAATAGACCTCGGTGTCCAGCACCAGCACGTTCACGTCGCGGGCGCTGGCCAGCACGTGGTCGAGCCCGCCATAGCCGATGTCGTAGGCCCAGCCGTCGCCGCCGACGAGCCAGATGCTGCGGCGGACCAGGTGATCGACGACCGAGCGCAGATCGCGCGCCGCCGGGTCGGCGCCGAGCGCATCGAGCCGGCGGATCAGCTCCGCCAGCCGTGCGAGCTGGGCGCGGATTTCCGATTCCTGCCGCTGCGGCGCGGCCAGGATCTCGGCCACCAGGTCCGGGCCGAGGCGCGGCGCCAGCTCCTGCGCCAGCCGCCGCGCGAGCGCCAGGTGCTGGTCGGCGCCCAGGCGGAAGCCGAGGCCGAATTCCGCATTGTCCTCGAACAGCGAGTTGGACCAGGCCGGCCCGCGCCCCTCCGCGTTCTTCCCCCAGGGCGTGACCGGCAGGTTGCCGCCGTAGATCGAGGAGCAGCCGGTGGCGTTGGCGACCATCATGCGGTCGCCGAACAGTTGCGACAGCAGTTTCAGATAGGGCGTCTCGCCGCAGCCGGCGCAGGCGCCGGAGAAAGCGAACAGGGGCTCCAGGAACTGCACGCCGCGGACGTTGGCGAAATCCACCCGCGCGCGGTCGTTCATCGGCAGGTGCTCGAAGAAGGCGATGGCCGGCCGTTCCGCCACCGCGCGCCCTTCCTTCGGATGCAGGTTGATCGCCTTCCGCCCCGGTTCGGTCGCGCTGAACGCCGGGCAGGCCTCCACGCACAGCCCGCAGCCGGTGCAGTCCTCGAGATAGAATTGCAGGGTGAAGGCGACGTCGGGAAAGCCGCGCACGTTGATGGGCGCGGAGCGGAAGCCCTCGGGCGCGCCGTCGAGCCGCGCCGCATCGTAGTATTTGGCGCGGATCACCGCGTGCGGGCAGACGAAGCTGCACTGGCCGCACTGCACGCAGGTCTCCGGCTCCCAGACCGGCACGTCTTCGGCGACGTCCCGCTTTTCATAAGCTGCGGTGCCGGAGGGGAAGGTGCCGTCGGCGGGCATCAGGCTGACCGGGATCTCATCGCCGCGCCCGTCCAGCATCATGGCGGTGACCTGGCGCACGAACGCGGGCGCGTCGGCTGGCACCGGCGGCGGGCGGTCCCAGGTGGCGGTGATTTCAGCGGGAACCGGCACTTCGGCCAGCCGCGCGAGGGTGCCGTCGACCGCCTGGAAGTTGCGCTGCACCACTTCCTCGCCCTTGCCGCCATAGGTCTTGCGGATGGCGGCCTTGATCCGCTCGATCGCCTCGTCGCGCGGCAGCACGCCGGCGATGGCGAAGAAGCAGGTCTGCAGGATGGTGTTGATGCGCCCGCGCAACCCCACCTCCTGCGCGGTGCGCGGAGGCGTCGATCACGAACAGTTTCAGGTCGAGGTCGCGGATGCGCGCCTGCATCGCCCGCGGCAGGTGGTCCCACAGCTGCTGCGGCCCGTACGGGCTGTTCAGCAGCAGGGTGGCGCCGGGCGCCGCCAGCCGCAGCACGTCATGGCGGCCGACGAAGCCCCAGTGGTGGCAGGCGACGAAGTTGGCCTGCGCGATCAGATAGGGCGCGTGGATCGGCCGCGGGCCGAACCGCAGGTGCGACACGGTCTCGGCGCCGGATTTGTGCGAATCGTAGACGAAATAGCCCTGCGCGTAGCGCGCGGCGTCCTCGGCGATGATCTTCACGCTGTTCTTGTTGGCGCCCACCGTGCCGTCGGAGCCGAGGCCGTAGAACACCGCCCGTACCTCGTCGTCCGGCTCGACCGAGAACCCGGGGTCGATCGTCAGGCTGGTGTGGCCCACGTCGTCGGTGATGCCGACGGTGAAGCCGTGGCGCGGCGCCGGCGCGGCGAGCAGGTCGAACACCGCTTTCGCCATCGCCGGAGAGAACTCCTTCGACGACAGGCCGAACCGCCCGCCCACCACCCGCGGCATCGCGGCGCGCCCGCCGGTGGCGACCGCCTCGGCGAGCGCGCTGATCACGTCCTGATAGAGCGGCTCCCCGCTCGCGCCCGGCTCCTTGGTCCGGTCCAGCACGGCAATGGCGCGCACGCTCGGCGGCAGGGCGGCGAGGAAGGCCTCGGCGGCGAAGGGGCGATAAAGCAGCACCTGCAGCACGCCGATTTTCGCGCCCTGCGCCCGCAGCGCGGCCGCGGCGGCGCGCGCGGTCTCGGCGCCGCTGCCCATCAGCACGATCACGCGGTCGGCATCGGCCGGACCGTCATAGGCGAACAGCCGGTAGCGCCGGCCGGTCAGTTCCGCGAGCTTGTCCATCGCCGCCTGCACATGGCCGGGCATGGCGGTGTAGAACGGGTTCACCGTCTCGCGCCCCTGGAAGAACGTGTCCGGGTTCTGCGCCGTGCCGCGCACCACCGGATGCTCGGGATCGAGCGCGCGGGCGCGATGCGCGCGCACCAGATCGTCGTCGATCAGCGCGCGGATCTGGCCGTCATCCAGCAGGTCAAGCGTGTTCACCTCGTGGGAGGTGCGGAATCCGTCGAAGAAATGCAGCACCGGGATCCGCCCGGCCAGGGTCGCGGCCTGGGCCACCAGCGCCATGTCGTGCGCTTCCTGCACCGAGGCCGAACAGAGCAGCGCGAAGCCGGCGGCGCGCACCGCCATCACGTCGGAATGATCGCCGAAGATCGACAGCGCCTGGGTGCCGATCGAGCGCGCGGCGACATGGAACACCGCCGGTGTCAGCTCGCCGGCGATCTTGAACATGTTGGGCAGCATCAGCAGCAGCCCTTGCGAGGCGGTGAAGGTGGTCGTCAGCGCGCCCGATTGCAGCGCGCCGTGCACCGCCCCGGCCGCGCCGCCTTCGCTCTGCATCTCCTGCACCACCGGCATCTCGCCCCAGAGGTTGGGGATGCCGGCGGCGGCCCATTCGTCGGCCAGTTCCGCCATGGGGGAGGACGGGGTGATCGGGAAGATCGCGCAGACCTCGTTCACCCGGTAGGCGACATGGGCGACGGCGGTGTTGCCGTCCATCGTGGCGCGGCGTGCCATCTCAGCCCTCCGCCGGTTCGGGAATCATCTCGATCGCGTGGCAGGGGCATTGCTCGAAGCAGGCCGCGCAGCCGGTGCATTTGTCGTACTCGTAGCGGTAGCGGTTGCCGGGGCCGAGCTTGATGATCGCGTCCTCCGGGCAGGCGGCGTAGCAATTGTCGCATTCGAAACAGACGCCGCAGGACAGGCAGCGCTGCGCCTCCCGCCGCGCCTCGGCCGGGGCGAGGCCGGCGAGGATCTCGGTGAAGCCGATCCGCTCGGCGAGCGGCAGTTCGCGCTGGGACGTGGGCTCGGCGTCGCTGAACACCGGCAGGTGCAGCATGGCGAAGTCCACCAGCGGCGGCGGCGGGGGCGGGGCATAGGCGGTACCGCGCAGCCAGGCGTCGATGTGGCGCGCGGCGCGCTTGCCGTGGCCGACCGAGACGGTGACGCTGCGCGGGCCAGGCACCATGTCGCCGCCGGCGAAGATCCCCTGCTCGCCGGTCATCATGTCGGGGCCGACGATCACCGTGCCGTCCGGGCGGAAGCCGATCCCGGGAACGCGGCGGAGAAAGCCGCTGTCGGTCGCCTGGCCGAGCGCCAGCACCACCGCGTCGGCCGACAGGGTCTCGAACTCGCCGGTGGGCACCGGGCGGCCGTCGGCGTCGATCGTCATGCGCTCGACCGTGAGGTCGGGGCCGGCGATTTCCTTGATCGTCGTCAGCCAGCGGATCGTCACGCCCTCGGCCAGCGCCTCGTCGGCCTCGAACGCCTGCGCCGGCATGTGCGCGCGGTCGCGGCGATAGACGATCATCGCCTCGTCCGCGCCGAGGCGGCGGGCGGTGCGGGCGGCGTCCATCGCCGTGTTGCCGCCGCCATAGACCACGACCCGGCGGCCGAGCAGCGGGCGCTCCCCGGTACTCACCTCGCGCAGCAGGCCGACCGCGTCCTGCACGCGGGCCGCGTCGCGGGCCGGGATCTCGACATGCTGCGACAGCTGCGCGCCGATGGCGACGAACACCGCGTCGAACCCGCCGGCGTCGCGTTCGGCCCGCAGGTCCGCGACCTTGCGGTTCAGCACGATGCGCACGCCGAGCGCCTCGATGCGCGCCACTTCGCGGGCGAGCTCTTCGCGCGGCAGGCGGTAGGCGGGGATGCCGAACTGCAACATGCCGCCGGCCACCGGCCCGGCCTCGTGGATCTCCACCGCATGGCCGCGCCGGGCGAGGTGATAGGCGCAGGCGAGGCCGGACGGCCCGGCGCCCACCACCAGCACCCGCTTGCCGGTGGCGGCGTCCGGCTTGGGGAACGCCCAGCCCTGCGCGGCGGCCATGTCGCCCAGGAACCGCTCCACCGCGTGGATGCTGACGGCCGCGTCCAGGTCGTTGCGGTTGCAGGCGGATTCGCACGGGTGGTAGCAGACCCGCCCGTGCGTCGCCGGCAGCGGGTTCTCTTCCACCAGCCGCTCCCACGCCGCGCGGTACTGGCCGGCCTGGGCGAGGGCGAGCCAGGCCTGGATGTCCTCCCCGGCGGGGCAGGCGTGGTTGCAGGGCGGCAGCAGGTCCACATAGACGGGCCGGCGCGCGCGCACCGGCCCCGCGCCCTTTTCGGCGGCGAGGTCGATCGCCGGGGTCATATCCGATTGTTTCAGCACGTCCGTCCCTCCGTCAGGGCGCGGTAGCGGGCGTCGACGTCGTCGCGTCGCAGCCGCGCCGTGCCCACCCCGGCCACCGCCGCCGCGCCGGCGGCGATGCCCCAATCGAGCGCCTCGGGCGGCGTCGCGCCCCGCGCCAGCGCCAGCACCATGGCGGCGAGGAACGCATCGCCCGCGCCGACCGCGCTGTGCACCGGGCCGGGCAGCGCCGGGCGGCGCAGCACGCCGGCCTCGGTCGCCAGGATCGCGCCCGCGTCGCCGAGGCTGACCGCCACCATCCGCGCCGCCCCGCGGCGCACCAGCGCGAGCGCTTCCGCCTCCTGCGCCGCCGGCCCCGGCAGCGGATGGCCGACGAGGGTTTCCAGTTCGCGCAGCGAAGGCTTGAGCAGGTCGATGCCGCTGCCGAGCGCGGCGTGCAGCGCGGGGCCCGAGGTATCCAGCACGAAGCGCCGACCGCGCGCGGTGGCGAGGCGGGCGACCTGCGCATAGGCATCCGCCGGCACGCCGGGCGGCAGGCTGCCGCTGGCGACGACGAAACCGCCTTCCGCCTCGGCCAGGGCGGCGAGGGTGGCGCGCCATTCCACTTCCGACAAACGCGGGCCTTCGGGGACGAACCGGTATTCCTCGCCCGTTGCGGCGTCGCGCACGCTGAAGGAAACGCGGGTACGCCCGGCAATCCGCACCACGAGATGCGGCACCCCGGCCTCCACCAGCAGTTCGGTCAGGAACCGGCCGGTGGCGCCGCCTTCGGCCAGCACGGCCAGGGTGTCCCCGCCCAGCGCATGGACCACGCGGGCGACGTTGATGCCGCCGCCGCCCGGATCGACCTGCTCATTGGTGGTGCGGATCTTGTGGGTCGGGCGCACCGCGGGCGCGGTGGAGGCGAGATCGACCGCCGGGTTCAGGGTGAGGGTGACGATACGGGTCGTCACGTCAGCGCGCCACCGTGAGCCGGTTCTCCACCGATGCGACCCCCGGGGCGGACCAGGTGGCGTTCTCCGCCGCCCGCCGCGCGGTCAGGCTGCGGACGGTGCCGCTCAGGATCACCGCCGCGCCCTCGACCGTGGCCGTGATCCGGGTGGCGTCCAGCTCCGCATGGCGGGCGAGCGCGCGGCCGACCGCGGCGGCGATGTCGGTGGCGGCGTGGCCGGGCTGGACGGTGATGTCGTTCACCACCCCGCGCACGCCGGCAAGCCGGCGGATACGCTCTTCCGCCTCCTCGCGCTGGTACTGCCAGTCGAGCCCGCCCATCAGGGTGACAATCCCGTCCTCGACTTTCAGGCGGATGCGCTGGTCGGGGATCTGCGCGTCCCAGCGCAGCACGCTCTGCGCCCGCTCGGCGAGGTCCGCATCGTTCGTGTCCGCACCGGCCGCGAGGCGGACCGCGATATCCTGCACCAGGCCGGTGACGCCGCGGATATGCCAGACCGCGTGCTCGGCAGCGTGCTTCTCGGCCAGGGTGGCGACGACGCCGCCGAGGCGGACGATGCCGTCGTGCACGTCGATCGTGACCCGCGTGGCGTCGAGATGCGGCGCCCACTCCAACTCCTCGGTCACCGCGTGCAACAGGGCCTGGTCGTCCATGGGGTGGTCTCCTCAGGCCGCCTGCTTGCGGGTTTCGGCTTCGTGCACGACGCCGAGGGTGCGCAGCAGGCTGCCGGGGTTGACGCTGATCGAATCGATACCGAGTCCGGCGAGGAAGCCGGCGATCTCGGGATAGTTGGCCGGCGCCTCGCCGCAGATGCCGATCTTGCGGTGGTTGCGGTGCGCGCCGGCGACCGCGAGGCGCAGCATCTCCAGCATGCCCGGATCGCGCTCGTCGAAATCGAACGCGACGATCTCGGAATCGCGGTCGACGCCGAGCGTGAGCTGGGTCAGGTCGTTGGAGCCGATCGAGAACCCGTCGAACACGCGCGCGAACGCATCGACCTGGATGACGTTGTTGGGGATCTCGCACATCACGTAGATCTCGAGCCCGTTCTCGCCGCGCTTCAGCCCGTGCTTGGCGATCTCCGCCAGCACGGTTTCCGCTTCCGTCACCCGGCGGCAGAACGGGACCATGATCAGCAGGTTGGTGAGGCCCATGTCCGCGCGTACCCGGCGCAGCGCGGCGCATTCCAGCGCGAAGCCCTCGGCATAGGCGGGATGGGCGTAGCGCGCCGCGCCGCGGAAGCCGAGCATCGGGTTGGCCTCGTGCGGCTCGAACGGGGCGCCGCCGAGCAGGGCCGCGTATTCGTTCGTCTTGAAGTCCGACAGCCGTACGATCACCGGCTTCGGGTAGAACGCGGCGGCGATGGTGCCGACGCCTTCGGCCAGGGTACGCACGAAGAACTCGATCGGCGCCGCGTCACCGACCCGGGCGGCGATGCGTGCGCGGTCTTCCTCGCTCACCCGTTCGGGATGCACCAGCGCCATCGGGTGGATGCCGATATGCTCGTTGATGATGAACTCCATCCGCGCCAGGCCGACGCCGGCGTTGGGCATCATCGCGGTGCGGAAGGCGAGGTCGGGGTTGCCGAGATTGACCATGATCGGCGTCTTCGGGATCGCCAGCGTGCTGGCATCCACCCGGTCCACGTCGAACTTGAGGGTTCCGGCATAGACCGTGCCCACTTCCCCGCCGGCGCAGGACACCGTGACCGCGGCGCCGGTAGCGAGCGTTGCCGTCGCATTCCCTGCGCCCACCACCGCCGGCACGCCGAGCTCGCGCGCGACGATCGCCGCGTGGCAGGTGCGCCCGCCGCGATCGGTGACGATGGCGCCGGCGGTCTTCATCACCGGCTCCCAGTCCGGGTTGGTCTGTTCCGCCACCAGCACTTCGCCGGGGCGGAACGTGTGCAGATCCCCGGTGTCGCGGATCACCCGCACGGTGCCGGTGGCGATCTTCTCGCCGACCGCCTTGCCGGTGACCAGCGGCTTCGCCTCGTCGCGCAGGCTGTAGGTCTCCAGCATGCCCGCCTGGCGGCGGGAGGCGACGGTCTCGGGCCGCGCCTGGACGATGTAGAGCAGGCCGTCCTCGGCGTCCTTGGCCCATTCGACGTCCATCGGCTGGGGATGGCCGACGGCGGCGGAATAATGGTCCTCGATGCGGATCGCGTAGTCGGCCAGGGTCAGCACCTCGGCGTCGGTGAGGCAATAGCGCGCCTGCAGCTCGGGCGGGGTCGGCTCGTCGCGGGTGGTGGCGCCGGTGTGGCCGGGGGCCAGCACCATGGTGAGCTGCTTGAGGCCGAGCTCGCGGCGCAGCACCGCGCGGTGGCCCTGGCGGAAGGTGGGCTTGTGGACATGGAACTCGTCCGGATCGACCTTGCCCTGCACCACGTTCTCGCCGAGCCCGTAGGAGCCGGTGATGAACACGACGTCGCGGAACCCGGATTCGGTATCGAGGGTGAAGATCACCCCGCTGGAGGCCCGGTCGGAGCGGAGCATCTTCATCACGCCGACCGACAGCGCGACCTTGAAATGATCGAAACCGTTGTTGACCCGGTAGACGATGGCGCGGTCGGTGAACAGGGAGGCGAAGCAGCGCCGGCAGGCCTCGAACAGATCGTCGGCGCCGGTGATGTTCAGATAGCTTTCGTGCTGGCCGGCGAAGCTTGCGGTCGGCAGGTCCTCGGCGGTGGCGGAGCTGCGCACCGCGACGGCGACGCCGGCGCCGTATTCGCGTTCCAGGGTGGCATAGGAGTTGGCGATCGCGCGGCGCAGCGTCTCGGTGCCGGTGGCCGTGTGCACGATCTCGCGCGCTGCCGCCGCCGCATGCGACAATGCCGCCATGTCGGTCACGTCGAGCCGGTCGAGCAACGCGTGCAATTTCGGCCCCGCACCGGCATCGGCCAGCGCCTGGCGATACGCCTCGGCGGTGAGCGCGAACCCGTTCGGCACCCGCACCCCAGCGTCGCGCAGTTGGCTGTACAGCTCGCCGAGCGAGGCGTTCTTGCCCCCGACCTCCGGAACGTCGGCGATCCCGAGCTTGGCGAACCAGCGGACGAGCGGGGATGGAACAGACATGCTTTCTCTCCCTCCGGCGAGGGGACAGGCTAGATGGGGGGCGGGGGATCGACATTGATCTGGGTCAATGGGCGGTCCGGGGGCGCTCTATGATCGCAACGAAATGGCCGGCCCGATATCCGCGGCAAGGCGACGGGCCCCACCCTCTTCTCCCCCTCCCGCAAGGGGAGGGGGAGAAGAGGGTGGTTCGACCGGATGAATCCAGCGGACCGTGTCCCTCGATGGCCCTGAAGCCGCCGGCCGCCACCGTTGCCGCCGGCCCGTCCGGCGGGCTAGACGCAGCACATTCGCCACGAAAGGCTCAAGGCGCATGGATCTCAAGGACCACATCCGCGGCATTCCGGATTTTCCCAAGCCCGGGATCCTGTTCTACGACATCTCCACCCTGTTGCGGGATGCCGACGCCTGGCAGGTGGCGATGGGCCGCATGGCTCGCGCGGTGCTGCCGTTCCAGCCCGATCTGCTCGCTGGCGTCGAAAGCCGGGGCTTCCTGATCGCCGCCCCGCTCGCCCTCAAGCTCGGCTGCGGCTTTGTCATGCTGCGCAAGCGCGGCAAGCTGCCGGGCGCGGTCCGCGGCCTCGACTACGCGCTCGAATACGGCACCGACCGGATCGAGGTGCAGGCGGATGCGGTCCGTCCCGGACAGCGGGTGGTCGTGGTGGACGACCTGCTGGCGACCGGCGGCACGATGGCGGCCGGGATCGCGCTGCTGCGCTCGGTGGGCGCCGTGGTCCCGGCGGTGGCGGCGCTGATCGAGCTTACGTTCCTGGGCGGGCGCGCCCGGCTCGATGTGCCGTGCGAGGCGCTGGTGGCCTACGACCGCTGATCCGCGGTTCCGGGTTCCCGCGCCGGCGCCTCCGGCACCTCGTCCATCGCCGGCCGGCCGGTGACGTGGCGCCAGTGGTGCCACAAGAGCCGCGCCGCCAGCGCGCGCGACGGGCGCCAGGGTTCGGCGAGCGCGCGCAGCGCGGCCGGCGCGGGGCGCGCCGGCAGGCCCCGAAGGTCGGCCGCGGCGGCCGCCAGGGCCAGATCGCCGGCGGGGAACACATCCTCCCGCCCCAGCGCGAACAGCAGGTAGACCTCCGCGGTCCAGCGGCCCAGCCCGCGCACGGCGACGATGGCGGCGATCGCCGCTTCGTCGTCCATCGCCGCGAGCCGCGCGGTGTCCAGCGCGCCGTCGCGGAATGCCGCCGCCAGCGTGCGGGCGTGCGCCACTTTGGGCCGCGACAGGCCGGCGCCGCGCAACGCGTCGTCCGTCAGCGCCAGCAACCCCTCGGGGCTGTCCGCGCCGGGCAGGGCACGCAGGCGGCGCCAGATCGCCCCCGCGGCCTGGTTGCTGATCTGCTGGCCGACAATGGCGGCGAGCAGGCCGGGAAACCCGGCCGGACGCACCCGCCAGGGCAGCGGTCCGGCACGAGCCTCGATCGCCGCAAGGTCGGGATCACGCGCGATCAGCCGGTCGAGCGCGGCGCGGACCGCGAGCGGTGGGTGGGGAAACGTCATGGCCCGCGAGTGAAGCACCGCGCGGCCGATCCCGCACCTGGGCGCCCCGCTCCGGCCGTCGGGGCGCCAATCGGGCCGGCCGCAATCGGGCCGGCCCGGGCGCCGGCGGTCAGCCGACCCGCTTGATGTGCCCGGTGTGGCTGTTGATCGTGAAGCGGGCGATCACCGTATTGTCCGGAGTCGCGTAGGCGAAGCCGATCTCGTCGTCCGACAGCGGCTTCACATCCACCACTTTCCAGCTGTGGTTGCCGTTCCAGCGCAGGAAGCCGGTGGCGATCGCCTCCGCGTCCGCCGGCGTGATCTCGCGATTGGCGGGATGGTAGCAGCAGGGCGAAGGTGCCCGGCGCCACCAGCCGCTGCCGATGTTCCTTCCCGCCTTCACGCCAGCGCTCCGGCCCGTGATGATGTCCCCATCGACCCCAGTGGGGGCCGTGCGCCGGCGGTCCGCCGGCTTCGCCGGGCGGCGGGGGCGGCGGTGCGGCCCGGGCGACCAGGGCGCCGGCCGTGCCGCCGGCGATGGCAAGGGCGGCTGCTGCCGCCAGAACTGATGTCCGCATGTCGGTCTCCTTCTCGCCGCGGTCGTGTCGCGGCAGACGGGAGATGGGACCCCCAGGTTGCGGCCGTGGCTCGGTGGCGCGACGAAGTGCAACCGAATGCAACACGGGCCTGCCGCGCCGCTGCCGGCCCGCCTATGATCGCGCCATGGAGACCGCCCCGCATATCCTGGTGGTGGACGACGACCGCGAGATCCGCGACCTGCTCGCCCGCTTCCTGGAACGCCACCAGCTGCGCGTCACCGCCGTGCGCGACGCGCGGGAAGCCCGCCGCGCCTGGCCGAACGGGCACTACCACCTGGTGGTACTTGACCTGATGCTGCCGGGAGAAAGCGGGCTCGACCTCGCGCGCTTCCTGCGCACCCAGTCCAACGTGCCGATCGTGATGCTGACGGCGATGGGCGAGGAGACCGACCGGATCATCGGCCTGGAACTCGGCGCCGACGACTACCTGGCCAAGCCGTTCAACCCGCGCGAGTTGCTGGCGCGGATCCGCGCGGTGCTGCGCCGCGCCGGCGAGCCCTCCGCCCCGCAGGCGGGCCCCGCCAGCCGCAGCCTGCGCTTCGCCGGCTGGACCCTGGAGCCCGCGCGCCGGCGGCTGCTCAATCCCGACGGGGTGGAGGTGGCGCTCACCGGGGGCGAATACGACCTGCTGCTGGCGCTCGCCGAACGGGCGAACCGGGTGCTGACCCGCGACATGCTGCTCGACCTGCTGCGCGGGCGGCAGGCGGGGCCGTTCGACCGGGCGATCGATGTCGCGGTCAGCCGGCTGCGCCGGAAACTGGAAGACGGCGGGCGGGACCCCCAGCTGATCAAGACCGTGCGCGGCGGCGGCTACGTGCTGGCGGCGACGGTCGAGCGGGGTCCGTAGCGGGCAAGACCAGGGAGCGCCGCCCCCCTGGCCTTTCTGTCGATGTGGTAAATATTTCGCCGGTTGGTGTAGGAGGTTCGGGACGCTGCCGCCCGGTCGCTCTCCCCTGGATGGCGCGCGCGTTGCCAGCCGGCCTTCTCTCCCGCACCCTCGGGTGCCACACATTGGGGTACCATGCGCATCGATTGCCCTTCCTGTGCTGCCACGTACGAGGTGCCGGACACGTTGCTGACCGGGCGCAAGCAGGTGCGCTGCGCCCGCTGCGGCCAGCAATGGACGCCCGCGGCCCCGAAGCTGCCCCAGGAGACGCCCGAGGAGACGCCCGAGGAGACGGCCGGTCCGGTCCGCCCCGCTCCCGCCGCGCCCGAGCCGGCGGCGCCTCCGTCCTGGGTGGCGTCCCGCCCGGCGCCGCCTGCCCCGCGGCCGCAGCCGCCGCCGCAGCCGCGGCCGCGCGGCCTCCGCCTGGCGTGGATCCTGAGCGTGCTGGTGCTGGCGGCCGGCCTCGGCGCCGCCGTGGTCTGGCGCGATCAGGTCATGCAGGTCTGGCCGCCGAGCCTCAGGGTTTATGCCGCCCTCGGCCTGGGCCATAACCTGCGCTGAGCGGTCGCCCGTCCTGGCCGCGCCGCGCCCCAGGAACCGCCATGTACGTCCCCGCCCCGTTCCGCGAAGACCGAATCGAGGTTCTGCACGGCGCGATCCGCGCCGCCGGCCTCGCCACCCTGGTCACGCTCACGCCGGACGGGCTGATCGCGAGCCACATCCCGATGCTGCTCGAGCCCGATCCGGCGCCCTACGGCACCCTGATCGGCCATCTCGCCCGGCCCAACCCGCAGGCGCGCGGCAGCGTGCCCGGCGTGGCGGCGCTGGCGATCTTCCACGGTCCGGACGCCTACATCACCCCCAGCTGGTACGAAACCAAGCGCCGCACCGGCGCGGTGGTGCCCACCTGGAACTACGTCACGGTGCATGCCTATGGGGAGGTCGCGTTCTTCGACGAGCCCGCCCGGCTGCTGGACGTGGTGACCCGCCTGACCGACCGCGCCGAATCCCGCCGGTCCGCGCCCTGGGCGGTGGCCGACGCGCCGGAGGCGTACGTGGCCGGCATGCTCAAGGGCATCATCGGGGTCGCGCTGCCGATCACCCGGCTGGAAGGCAAGTGGAAACTGAGCCAGAACCGCCCGCCCGAGGACCGTGCCGGCGTGGTCGCGGGCCTGGACGCCGAGGGCCGCGCGGACGTCGCCGCCCTGGTCGCCGCTGCCGCCGGCGACGGCTGAGCGGCCGATCCCCGCATGGACAAGATCTTCCACGGCGACCTTTCCACCCAGAGGGGAAGGGCGGTCGCCTGGATCGATGCGCTGTTCATCGACCATGCGGTCTTCCGCCTGGTCTGGACCAACGCCGCCCCGGTGGTGCCCGGCCGCCTGTATCGCTGCAACCACCCCACCCCGGGCCGGCTCGCGGCGCTGACCCGGCGCTGGGGGCTCAGGACCCTGATCACCCTGCGCGGGCCCACCGGCAACGGCTCCGACGCGCTGGCGCGGGAAGCGGCGGGCCGGCTCGGCCTGACCGTGATCGACATGGCGATGGACAGCCGCGGCGCCCCGCAACCCGAGCGGATCCTGCGGCTGGCGGAGATCTACCGGACCATGCAGGCCCCGGCGCTGATCCACTGCAAGTCCGGCGCCGACCGCGCCGGCCTGGCGGCCGGGCTGTTCGTGCTGCTGCAGGGCGGCAGCGCGGCCGAGGCGCTGGCGCAACTGTCCTGGCGCTTCGGCCATGTGCGGCGCTCGCGCACCGGCATCCTGGACGCGTTCTTCCTGCGCTACGCGCGCGAGGCGGAGGGGCGGGTGCCGTTCCTGGACTGGGTGCGGGAGGAGTACGATCCCGACGCGCTCAAGCGCGATTTCCGCGCCGGCGGGGTGGCAAGCTTCCTGACCGACCGGGTGCTGCGGCGGGAATAGGCAAGGGGCCGAAGGACGGACCACGCGCCCGGTTCGGAAAGAAACCTCCCCTTGCGGCGTACCGTATCCATACACCTCCGTCGGCCATTTCCCGCTCGGCAGAGAACCGTGAAGGCGGTGTATCGGAGCGCGGCGCGGGCCTGAGGGGCGGCCCGCGTCGGGTCAGGAAAGATCCAAAGCCTCAAAGATCCAAAGCCTCCCTGGCCTGGCTGTCCCGCGCCCTACAACGCCGCGGCGCTGCCCAGGATGACCGTGCTCTGGGCCGACAGCACGCCGCCGTTGCCGTGCACGATCGCGGTATCGGCACCGGCCACCTGGCGGGCGCCCGCGTCGCCGCGCAGTTGCTGCACCGCCTCGATCAGCAGGAACAGCCCGTACATGCCCGGGTGGCAGAACGACAATCCGCCGCCGTTGGTGTTCACCGCGAACCGCCCGCCCGGGGCGATGGCGCCGCCGGAGACGAATCGTCCGCCCTCGCCCTTCGGGCAGAAGCCGAGGTCTTCCAGGAACAGGATCGTATTGATCGTGAAGGCGTCGTACAGTTCGGCGACCGCGATATCTTCGGGTCCAAGTTTCGCCATCGCATAGGCCTGCCGCCCGGAATGGACCGCGCCGGTCACCGTCAGGTCGGGCATCGACGAGATCGAGGCGTGGGTGATCGCCTGGCCGCAGCCCAGCACGTACACGGGCGGCCGGGCCAGGCTGCGTGCCCGCGCGGCGGAGGTGACCACGATCGCCCCGCCGCCGTCGGTCACCAGGCAGCAGTCGCGCACGGTGAACGGGTCGCTGATCGGCCGGGCGGCCAGCACGTCGGCGATGCTGAGAGGGGTCTTCTCCCACGCCGCCGGGTTCAGCAGCGCCCACGCGCGCGCCGCCACCGCCACGTCGGCCAGGTGTTCGCGCGTGGTGCCGAATTCGTGCATGTGGCGGGACGCGGCGAGCGCATAGGCGCTGGCCGGCAGGAACGGCCGGAATGGCGTTTCGTACGGGTTCCATTCCCGCGCCGAGGCGGCGCGGCGTCCCACCGTGCGTTGCGTGCTGCCGTAGGCGATCACCGCCACCGAACACAGCCCCGCGTCGATCGCCGCCATCGCGTGCGCCACGTGCACCTCGAACGACGAGCCGCCGACGATGGTGGAATCGGTGTAGGCGTGTGGCAGGCCGAGATATTCCGCGAACGACATCGCCGAGGTGCGGGCCTGGGTGGTGGCGCAGAACAGCCCGTCGACGTCGCGCAACGTGAGGCCGCAGTCGGCCAGCGCGCGGTGGGTTCCCTGCGCCATCAGGTCGATCGGGCTCATCAGCGCGGCGACCGCGCCGATGTCGGAGCAGGCGGCGCCGACGATGGCGGCGCTGCCGCGGACAAGCCCGTTCATAGCGCGGTCTCCGCCGGGATGAACACGGGGCAGGGCGGTTCCTCGTCCCCCGGGCGGTGGATGCGCACGCGCACGCGCTGGCCGATCCGCACGTCGGTGGGCGGGATGTCCTCCACCCGGCTCATCAGGCGGAAGCCTTCGTCCATGTCGATCAGCGCGACGTTGTAGGCGGCGCCGCCCTTCGGGTGGACCACGGTGGTCGCGTAGACGGTACCAAGCCCACCGGAAACCCGCCATTCCAGATCGGCCGCGCCGGAGCCGGGCGCGATCACGCGCGGGTAGAACACCGGGCGGTTGGTCGATGGGCTGAACTGATAGGCAAGCTCGCCCCGCTCCAGATGGTCGAGATAGGTGGCGAGCGGCGAGCTTGTCAGGCGGTCCATGCGATGTCTCCTCCGGGCGCCGACCGGCGGGGACGATCCCCGCGTGCCCCGCAGCCGCTCCGGCGGCCTATGTGACCCTGCCGGCAGGGGCGCGGCAAGGCAGGGCGGATCAGCCGGCGGGCTGTTCGCGCGCGGTCTGATCCGTCTCGCCGGCGCGGCCCGGCGCGGCCGGCAACCACACGCTGACCGTGGTGCCGCCGCCTTCCTCGCTGTCGATCGCCAGTTGGCCGCGGTGGCGGTTGACGATGTGCTTCACGATCGCGAGCCCGAGCCCGGTGCCGCCGGCGGCCCGCGAGCGGCCGGTATCGACCCGGTAGAACCGCTCGGTCAGCCGCGGCAGATGCGCGCGCGGAATTCCGGCGCCGCGGTCGGTCACTGCCAGCACCACTCCCGGCCGGGCCGGCCAGCGATCGCCGGAGGCGGGCGCGACGGAGAGCGAGACCTCCGCTGCCCCGTCCGGGCGGGCGCCGTATTTCATCGCGTTGTCCAGCAGGTTCTGCACCACCTGCGCCAACTGGTCGGCGTCGCCCACCACCGCCGGCAGATCGGGCGCCAGCGCCATGTCCAGCCGCGCGCCCCGCTCGGCCAGCCGCGGCTCGAACCCGGCGACGATCCGCTCCAGCAACGGCACCAGCGTGACCGGCTCGGCCGGCGCCTGGTGCTCGACCAGCTCGATCCGGGACAGGCTCAACAGGTCGTCGATCAGCCGGTTCATCCGCGCCGCCTGCTCAGCCATGATGGCCAGGAACCGCCGTTGCGCCGGAGGATCGTCGGCGGCCGGGCCGCGCAACGTGTCGATGAAGCCGATCAGCGAGGCGAGCGGGGTGCGCAGCTCGTGGCTGGCGTTGGCGACGAAATCGGCGCGCATGCGTTCCACCGCCCGCTCTCTGGTGCGGTCCGACAGCACCACCAGCGCCTGCCCGCCGTCGGCCAGCGGCGGGTCGAGCGGCACCACCGTGGCCTGCACCTCGCGCGGGACCGGCACCGGCAGGGACAGGTCGGCGGTCTCGGCCGCGCCGGCGGCGAACGCGTGCTCGATCGCCGCGCGCAGCCCGGGATGGCGCAGGACGGCCCCCATGTCGGCGCCGAACGCGGCCTGTGCCGCGCGGTTGGCGCGCAGCACCGCGCGGCGCGAATCGAGCACCAGCAGCGGATCGGGCAGGCGTTCCACCACCGCGGCATCCGCCCGGCGCAGCCGGTCGACCTCGGCCGCGTCGCGCGCGGCAAGCCGGGTCAGCCGGTCTACCCGACGGGCGAATTTCTCGCTGCGCGCCCAGGCGAGCGCGGCCAACACCGCCAGGACCGAGGCCAGGACCGCGAACGCCAGCGCCATGTCGCCTCCCCCCGCGGCGCCAGTCGCGGCGCGCCAGTGGTCCGATTCCGGCGCCCGGTTCCGGGCGCCGGTGTAGCCGGCCTACTACCCGAGGCTGGTGTCCCGACTCGGAAATAACGTCATCATGCGTCGGGACACGAGCTCTTTGTTTTCAGTGGCCTGCTGGTCCCTGAAATGGGAAGGCATTTCAGGGGCAGGACACTAGGAGTTTGACACAAACCGACTTCTCAGTCTGCGCCGGAGCACGGATCGACGGTCCGGTAGCGTGCCCGCACACCGCGTTCGATCGCCGCGGCGATCAGCGGGTCGATGCCCAGTTCGTCGCGCACGAATTCCAGCATCCGCCGCGTCTCGGGCTGTTCGACCCGGTCCGCCGCTGCGACCTCGCAGCCCAGCGCATAGGCGGTTTCCCGCAGGTGCGGGCCAAGCGCGGCGCGGATCAACCGGGCAGCGTGGTCCAGGCCGGCGGCTTCGTCGAGCAGGTGCACCGTGGTGTCGGTGGCGACGGCCAGGCCTGCGCTGGTGAAATCGCGGAACACCGGCAGGCTTTGCACCTGCGCCGACATCACGCCGATCTCGCGGTCGGTCATGCCGCCGTCGGCGGCGGCGACCAGGACCATGGTGCAGACCAGCGCCTCCGGCGGATCGAGCGTGGCCATTGCGGACATGCGATGTCTCCTTTGCGTGTCGCGCGGGACGCTAGCGGAGCCTGCGCCCCGATCCAAGGCGTGGTATGCAGCTGCCTTGCGCGGCAGGGGCTTGCGGGCCGACGCAGAGTCTGGGATGGAAGACGTTCGGGCGCGGCATTGCGTCGGCGGATGGTCCGCTCGCGCGCCGTCGTGCCGGCCCTGCCCGTCCTGGTGACCGGCCGGCGCGGGCACGTCCATCCAGAATGGAGCCTTGTCCTAGCATGGAGCATCGTCCTTGAGCGGCAGCGGACGGCAGCGTTTGTTTTCCTCCTTCGATCGGCCGCGGCGCCGTTTCGTGCAGGATGGGGAGGTGCCGGTTACGGTGATCCATCCGCGCCCGCGACAGGGGCTCGACGCGCTCGGCCCGCCGCGCGCCGGCGCCTCGCCGCTGGAACGCGCCGAGACGGCCGAGGCGACGCTGGGCACGGAGCGGGCAGCCCGCGAGCACGCGGAACGGCTGCTGCGCGAGGCACAGGCCACCATCCTTGATCTGCGCACCAAGCAGGGCCACGCCGACCTGGCCCGGGCCGAGGCGGACGACGTGACCGCCGCGCTGCGCGCCGAGATCATCACCCTGCGGGGGGACCTCGCCGCCGCTCGGGCGGAGCTCGCCGCGGCGCAGGACGCGCTGGCCCGGCGCGCGGCCGAGCCGGCTTCCCCTGCCGGGGCGCCCGTGCGCCGGCGGCGCAAGAGCGCTGAGGCCGGGGTGGTTGAGGCCGCGACCGAGGCGTCACCGGCGGCCGAGCCGATGGCCGAGGCGCCCGCGCCTGATGTCGTGCCGGCGCGACGCGGTCCCGGCCGTCCGAGGGGTTCCAAATCGGTCGCCAAGGCTGTGGCGAAGCCCAAGGCTGTGGCCAAACCCAAGGCGGTGGCCAAGTCCAAGGTGGTGGCCAAGTCCAAGGCCGTAACCAAGTCCAAGGCCGTGGCCAAGCCGAAAGCAGCCGCCAGGCCGAAGCCGAAGGCGGCCGCCAGGCCGGCACCGAAGGCCGCCAAGCCGAAGCCGGTTCAATGGTGGGTGAAGCCCGGGGCCCGGACGAAGCCCGCCGCCACCCGCAGGCGCAGCCCGCGATCCTTCTGAGCCCGGTCGAACCGGGCCGGCACCGCACCGCCCCACGCGCCGCCGCAAGGGTCGACCCTTGCGGCGCCGGGAGGCCTGTGGTGATAAGCAGCAATCAAAGACCAGGGGCCCCCCACCGATGGCGTCCACCTTCGACACCGTTGCCGACATCATCGCCGAGACCTGCGATATCCCGCGCGAGACGATCTCGCCCGAGAGCCACGCGATCAACGACCTCGGCATCGACAGTCTCGATTTCCTCGATGTTGCTTTCGCCATCGACAAGGCGTTCGGCATCAAGATGCCGCTCGAGCAATGGACCGCCGAGGTGAACGAAGGCAAGGCCTCGTCCGACGACTACTTCGTGCTCAAGGGCCTCTGCGCCAACATCGATGCGCTGGTGGCGGCGAAGGCCGCCTGAGCGGTTGGCATTCCGTGCATCTCCGCCGCGCCGACGCCCGCACCGGACCGCCGGTCGCGGCGCGCCGGTGCGGGCCCGCCCGGTTCCCGTCGATCCGCTGAGCGGCCGTCATGCGGCTTGAATATTTCCAGATGGTCGATCGGGTCACGGCGCTCGATCCGGCCGGCGGCACCGTCCGCGCCGACTGCCGCGTGCCGGATGCCAGCCCGGTGTTCGAGGGGCATTTCCCGGGCCACCCGCTGCTGCCCGGCGTGCTGATGATCGAGACCATGGCGCAGACCGGCGGCTGGCTGCTGCTCGCCCGTGCGCGGTTCGAGCGGATGGCGTTCCTCGCCCAGGTGCGGGAAGCGAAGCTGCGCGCCTTCGTCACCCCCGGCCAGGCGCTGGTCGCCAGCGCGCGGCTGGTGCACGACGGGTCCGGCTACGCGGTGATGGAGGGGCGGTTGGAATCGGGCGGCAAGGCGGTGGCAGGGGCGGAGCTGACCTATCGGGTTGTCGCGTTCCCCAACCCGGACCTGCGCGGGCAGATGCTCGACGCGGCGCGCCGGGTCGGCGTGGCGGAGGAGTGGTTGCATGCCGGCTGAACGCGATGCGGTGATCACCGGGATCGGCCTCGTCTCCTCGCTCGGCGAGGGGGCGGCGGCGCACCGGGCGGCGCTGGGGGCGGACGGATTCCGCCCGGCGATCGACACCGCGAGCTTCCCGCCCTACCCGCTGCACCCCCTGCCGCCGCTGTCGTTCGACCGCCAGATCCCGAAGCGCGGCGACCTGCGGCAGATGGAGACCTGGCAGCGGCTCGGCACCTACGCGGCCGGGCTGGCGCTGGACGAGGCCGGGGTGAAAGGCCAGCCGGCGCTGCTGGAGCAGATGGAAATGATCGTCGCCGCCGGCGGCGGCGAGCGCGATCCGGCGGCCGATTCGGCGATCCTGACCGACCTGCAAGATGCCGCCGACCCCGAGACCCTGCTGAACCAGCGCCTGCTGTCGGACCTGCGCCCGACCCTGTTCCTGGCGCAACTCTCCAACCTGCTGGCCGGCAACATCTCGATCGTGCACGGCGTGGTGGGCGGCTCGCGCAGCTTCATGGGCGAGGAACCGGCCGGGGCCGATGCCGTCCGCGTGGCGGTCGCGCGGATCGCGGCCGGGCAGGGGGATCTGTTCCTGGTGGGCGGCGCGTTCGCCCCCGCCCGGCCCGAGGTCCTGCTGCACTACGAGATGGGCGGGCTGCTGTGGAAGCAGCCCTGGGCCCCGGTCTGGGCCCGTCAGGCCGCAGGGGGGGGGATGGTGCTGGGCACCCTCGGCTGCTTCCTGGTGATCGAGAGCCGTGCCCATGCCGCCGCCCGCGGCGCCGCCCCGGTGGCCGCGATCGACTCCGTCACCACCGACCGCTGCCGCCGCCGCCCGGGCGAGGCAACGGAAAACGCCGCGCGCCAACTGGCCGCGCTGTCCGGACGCTTCGACCCGGCGGCCACGGCGGTGATCTCCGGCGCCTCCGGCGTCGCGGCGCCGACCGCGGAGGAACGCGACTGGCTCGCCGGCCTCGGCCTGCCGGTGCGCGCCGCCGCGACCGTGTTCGGGCATGGGATGGAACCCGCGTTTCCCGCCGCGGTGGCGCTGGCGGCGCTCGCGGTGCAGGACGGGCAGCTGTTCCCGCCGCTGGAACCGGCCGAGGCGCCGATGGCCACCCCGCTGCGCCAGGCGCTGGTGACCGGCTGGGGCCACTGGCGCGGCGAGGCGCTCGGCCTCGTCTCGGCGGCATAGGATGGGCGCGCGGACATCACCCCCTCCCCCCTTGCGGGGGAGGGCCGGGGAGGGGGGTGCGCGACCGCACGATGCTCCGTGCCGCGCGCACCCCCCTCCCCACCCCTCCCCCGCAAGGGGGGAGGGAGACGCTCGCGGCCAGGAGGGTGCGATGACGGCAGACACGGACAGCCAGGGCCGCCCCGTCGTGGTGGTGACCGGCATCGGGGTGATCACCTCGCTCGGCCAGGGCGTGGCGGACAACTGGGGCGCGCTCACCGCCGGCCGCTCCGGCCTCAAGCGGATCACCCGCTTCCCGGTCGAGGGCCTGCGCACCACCGTCGCCGGCTCGATCGACTTCATGCCGCTGCCCGAGTTCTCCACCCCGGCGCTGTCCGAAGCGATCGCCGCCGGGGCGATCGAGGAAGCCGTGGCGATGGCGGCGATCGGCGCCAAGGGATCCTTCCCCGGCCCGCTGTTCCTCGCGCTGCCCCCGGTGGAGCTGGAATGGCCCCAGCGCCGCGCGCTCGCCGCCGCCGCCGGCGCCGCCGGGGCGATCGGCTACCCGGACCTGCTGCGCGCCGCCGCCGCGGGCGGCTTCGCGGACACCTACCGGCGCTTCCTGTTCGCCTCGGTGGGGGAAACCCTGGCCGAGCGCTTCGGCACGCGCGGCGTGCCGATCGAGGTCTCCACCGCCTGCGCCTCCGGCGCCACCGCGATCCAGCTCGGCGTGGAAGCGATCCGCCGCGGCGAGACCGACGTGGCGCTCGCCGCCGGCACCGACGCCTCGGTGAACGTGGAGGCGCTGGTGCGCTTCTCCCTGCTCTCCGCCCTGTCCACCCACAACGACCCGCCGCAGGCCGCGGCCCGCCCGTTCAGCAAGGATCGCGACGGCTTCGTGATGGCCGAGGGCGCCGGCGCGCTGGTGCTCGAAAGCCTCGCCCACGCCCGCGCCCGCGGCGCCGAGATCCTGGGCGTGCTGGAAGGCCTGGGCGAGATGGCGGACAGCTTCCACCGCACCCGATCCTCCCCCGACGGCAAGCCGATCATCGCCTGCATGCGCCGCGCGATCGCCGACGCCGGGCTGGCACCCGAGGACATCGGCTACGTCAACGCGCACGGCACCAGCACGCCGGAGAACGACAAGATGGAATGGCTGGGCCTGTCCGCCGTGTTCGGCGACCGGGCCGGGCAGGTGCCCACCTCCTCCAACAAATCCATGATCGGCCACACCCTGTCGGCCGCCGGCGCGGTGGAGGCGGTGTTCACCCTGCTGAGCCTGCGCCACGGGCTGCTGCCGCCCACCATCAACTACGACATCCCCGACCCCGCCCTGCCGATCGACTGCGTGCCGAACGTCGCCCGCGCCGCCGACGTCGCGCACGCGCTGTCCAACTCCTTCGGCTTCGGCGGCCAGAACGTCTCCCTGGTGCTGGGCCGGGAGCCGGCCTGAGATGCGCGCCCTGCGGCTGCGTGCCGACCGCGACCTGGCGCTGGAAGAGATCCCGCCCCCGCCGCCGCCCGGCCCCGGTGAACTCGGCCTGCGCGTCCTCGCCGTCGCGCTGAACCATATCGACGTCTGGGGCTACCGCGGCATGGCCTTCGCCAAACGCCGCTTCCCCCTCGCCGTCGGCGCCGAGGCGGTGGCCGAAGTCACCGCCCTCGGCGAAGGCGTCACCGGCTTCGCCCCCGGCGACCGCGTGGTGCCCTACGCCGCCCTGGTCTGCGGCCACTGCAAGCCCTGCCGCACGGGACGCGAAAACCTGTGCGAAAACCCCGAAGGCGTGCGCGGCTTCCATATCGACGGCTTCGCCGCCGAACAAACGAACCACCCCGCCCGCCTGGCGGTGAAAGTCCCCGCCGCCGTCGCCAACGAAGACGCCGCCTGCGTCGCAGTCGCCTACGCCACCGTCGAACACATGCTGTTCGACAACGCGCGGCTGGAACCGGGCGAAACCATCCTGGTCCACGCCGGCGGCTCCGGCATCGGCAGCATCGCCATCCGCATCGCCAAATCGCTCGGCTGCACCGTCATCACCACCGTCGGCGGACCCGAGAAAGTGGCGAAGGCCAAAGCCCTCGGCGCCGATCACGTGATCGACTACCGCACGGAACGGTTCGAAGGCGTGGTCCGCAAACTCACCGCCAAACGCGGGGTGGACGTGGTGTTCGAACACGTCGGCCAGGACACCTGGGCCGGCTCGCTCCTGTCCATGAAACGCGGCGGCCGCCTGGTGACCTGCGGCGCAACCTCCGGCCCCTCCGGCAGCATCAACCTGATGCAGTTGTTCCAGCAGCAGTACCGCATCATCGGCTCCTTCGGATCCCCCCTCTCGGCCACCCAACGCGCGCTCGACCGCATCGCCACCGGCGTCCGCCCCGTGATCGACACCACCTACCCCCTCTCCGACATCCGCGCCGGCCTCGACCGCCTGGAACGCCGCGACGTGTTCGGCAAAATCCTGGTGACGCTCTGATTGGTGGGATGTTGCTTGGTGCGGGTGGGCAAGGAAGGCCAGGGGGGCGCTGCCCCCCTGGACCCCCTGCCAGGGGACTAGTCCCCTGGACCCCTCGGGGGGTTCCGAGTGGGTGGGGGGTGGCGTGGGAGCCGGGGCGGCCGGGGTGGGGCCGGGCGGGCGGAGCGCTGGCGCGCTCCGCCCCGCCCGGCCCCGCACCGCCGCCCCGGCTCGCCACGCCACCCCCCACCCACTCGGAACCAACTGAAGGGTTCCAAGGGCTCAGCCCTTGGCGGGGGTCCAGGGGGCAGCGCCCCCTGGCCTTGCTTGCTGACCCCCACACAGGAACACCCCACCAATGAGCCGCCGCCGGATTGCCGATCGGGTCGTGGGCGGCCTGGTGTCGTGGTTGTTGCGGGTGTTGGCGGCGGGGGATCCGGATCGGGTGGCGGATGTGTGTGCGGCGGTGGCGCGGGGGGTGGGGCCGTGGTTGCCGGTGCATCGGGTGGGGGTGGCGAATTTGCGGGCGGCGTATCCGGATGCCGATCCGGCGTGGATTCGCGCGACGTTGCGTGGGGCGTGGGACAATCTGGGGCGGGTGGTTGGGGAGTATGGCCATCTGGGGCGGTTGTGGGATTACGACATGGCCCATCCCAATGCCGGGCGGATTGTGACGGACGCCGAGCCGTTGTTTCGGGAGCTGGCGGAGGACGGGAAGCCGGCGCTGTGTTTTGCGGCGCATCTGGCGAACTGGGAGTTGCCGGCGGTGGCGGCGGCGGCGCATGGGCTGCCTTCGGCGGTGGTGTATCGGATGCCCAACAACCGGGCGGCGGCGGCGGAGATTTTGCGGATCCGGGCGCCGTTGATGGGGCGGTTGATTCGCACGCGGGCCGAGGCGGCGTTCGAGATGGCGGGCTCGCTGGAGCGGGGCGAGCATCTGGGGATGCTGGTCGATCAGCGGTTCGGGCGTGGGGTGGAGGTGGATTTCTTCGGCCGCCGCTGCATGGCGAACCCGACGGTGGCGCGGCTGGCGCGGCGGTTCGAGTGTCCGGTGGTGGGGGTGCGGGTGATCCGGCTGCCGGGGCGGAAGTTCCGGGTGGAGGCGGTGGGGCCGTTGGAGCTGCCTCGGGATGCGGCGGGGCGGATTGATGTGGCGGCGAGCACGCAGATGATCACGGGGATTGTGGAGGGGTGGATCCGCGAGCATCCCGAGCAGTGGCTGTGGTTTCATCGCCGGTGGCGGCGGTGAGGGCGGCGGTTCGCGCGGCGCCGCGTCAGTCGGCGTGCGGGCCGATACGGGGGCCTGCCCTGAATGTCGCCTGTGGGCGGAGTTCGGCCGCGCCGCTGCGGGACGGCGGCGTCCGGGTTCGGACCTTCGTCTGAGGTTCCCGCGCCGTCCCGGGCTGGTTTCGGCGTTTGGGCGGGCGATTATGTTATTATATCGCAACGATATCGGCGTGCGAACGCCGGCCCCGGTCTAGCCGCCGAAAAGCGGCGGGCGGTAGCCGAGCGGACCGTGCTCCCGGATCGCCGCGGCTTCGGACCGCCGGCGCCGGCGGTTGGCCGCACGCCCTGGATTCGGCGCGCGCCGCGGGGCGGTGTCGGGTGGGGGCTCGGGGGGCATGATGCCGAACATGCGGCAGAGCGGGCGCAGCACCCGCCACAGGCGCGGGGCTGTCGCCAGCAGTTCGGTCATGTCCGGCTGCGCCAGGAGATAGGCGAACTCGATGCCGCACGGCACCGTTTCCGGCGCCATCCGCGCCAGCCAGCCGTAGCCGCGGCACAGGGTCCGGCGCGGCCTGGCGGGGCGGGTCGGCACCGCCTGGTCCGGCGCGGGGGCGGGTTCGGCGGGGCGGCGGCGGGACCTTGCCACCGGATGGGCGGCGATGGCGGCGAAGCGCTCGGCCGCTTCGGTGAGGCGGTTCCACAGCAGGGCCGCCATCCCCATCAGGACCGGGTTGTGCGCGGCGCCGGCCGCCACCGCTTCCCGCAGGCCGCCGATGAAGCGGGCGAAGCGCGTGGCGAGGGCCCAGGCGCTGGTGGTGGGGGGAGAAGGGGCGGCGGCGGACATGAACAAAACAAGAACACAAATCCGCCGCCGTGTCAAGCTGTTTTCGCGCCGGGGGCGCCGCGGCCCGGGCGGTCAGGCTGGCCCGGCGGGGGATCGCGCGGGGCTGCGCCGGGCTCGGGCGGGGCGGCAGGGGCGGTGCGGTCGGCGGCGGCGCCGTCGGGTGCGGGCGGGTCGGGCGCGGGGAAGGGCCGCGTGTGCGGGGAGGTTTCTCGGTTCGGCTGGAGGCCGTTTCTCCGTCCCGGCCGTAGCTCAGTCGGACGCGGCGGGGTGGGCCGGGTCACGGATCGGCGCTGCTTCGGCGCCGACCGCTACGCGGCGCGACCTCTTGGGAGCGTCCTTGCGGCGGTCCATCCCGCCGGGTCACGGCTCGGTCTGTCGGGCTGATCGCTTCCGTGGTCCGGAGGGATCGTCTGGGCACGACCAGGAGTTGGATATTTGCGGCGGTGGGTCTCTTCGCTGACGGTATCGTCTGGGCGCGACCAGGAGTTGGATGTTTGCGGAGTGGGTCTCTTCGCTGACGACGTCGCGGGACACGCTGGTACTCCGCCCCGGCGCGGACAGAATTCCGCGTTGCGATCCCGTGTAGAATAAGGTACCCCATGGTAGGTTGATGACTGCTGCAGGATGATTCTTTTGCCCATTGATGCGAAGGAGGCTACGGAAAGTCGGGTCAGCACGGATTTACCCAAATTCCTTGTCTAGCACAGTGTTTGCAAGATTTCTAAAGTCACTTCACCATCTTCGCTCCACGGCTTCTTTCGGTCAACGTGAACCCCTCGAAGAAGTTAAACTTGTGCCTTGCGTCACCGATTTTGCGATGATGTTCGGCTCGTTTGCAGCGCTATCGGGGGGGCAGTGGAGTATGGACCCCCGCAATACCAAAGACTCGGGGCACTAACGCTAACCAAAAGGAAACCGCCTCGACTTGGGCTGAGCCGTTGCCAAATCCATGAGCCGATCCATCTTCGACGAAAGGTCTGACAGACCCTCACGTATCACGGCCTCCAATGGTGACGCCTCGGGCTCGGTGCGGTCTTCGTCTGCAAACCAGAACCGCCTCGACTTGGGCTGAGCCGTTGCCAAATCTATGAGTTGATCGACCTTCGACGAAAGGTCTGACAGCCCCCCACGTATTTCGGCCTCCAATGGTGACACCTCGGGCTCGATGCGGTCCTCGTCTGTAAACCAGAGCGGAAATTCCGATTCCATCCGCCGCATGGTTTCCCGGTAAGCATTCGGAAGCTGCATAACTGCGTTTGGGTCCGGGACGGCCCAGCATAGCTCCCCAAGACGGTTACGCTGCTCGGCTTTACGCCAAAGATGCTTGTTGAGAAGCACATCATACGCCGCTTGTTCGGGGTCCCAGCTGTTAAAGTCTCGTGCAACAAGATCAGGCCATGTGGGATATCGGGCTGGGTCGAGCCGCCTGTAAAAGGACAGCCGTAGGGCAAAGTCATCCGCGTCCTTAAGAACATCGTCGGGGGGCAGGGCATCCGCGATATGGGTTCGCAAATGGAAACTCGACCCCGGCCAATAGAACATTTTCGTGTCCATTTTTGGCAAGTCGATACGCCATCGAGTGATAGCTGCATTTACATCGAAGCCAACAGGCGGCGAGCAGTTTCGTATGAGCGGAGCCAATATCTCCGCCCACTTTTGATCGACCGGCTGTGTTAGCGTGAGGCCCCAGACCTCGTCAAATACCTTGTTATAGGTATGCTCTGCCCAACCATCCATAGGTCGGGTATCGCTATAGGCCGTTCCCAATCTAGGATTGTCAGCGAGGGCGCGTAAGGCGCGGATATACCTTCTTTCGGTGATCTCAGAGAATTCATTCTCTCTACGAATAAATGAAATGATGCCATCCTCGTTCAACCCAATGTTGGATACAAAGGCTTCCAACTCCCAAATATGCCCCGTTTTCGCGAGGGTCTTCAGATCACCCCTATCGCACCAAATCCCAGCGGGTGAGAAAATCCGCCCGTTAGCAGGATTTATCCACGCCGCACATCTAATACCGGAGCCGCCCCGACGAAACACTTTCCGAATAACGAGAGGTGTGCGACCGTAGCGGGCTAACGCCAAGTCAATGAGGGGATCGCGGCGACTGCAAAGGATGTATTCCAATAGCTTGTCGTCATACCAACCGCGCATCAAATCCTCGTCTGACCGAGGAGCGTGGCGCTCTAGCCATCTGTACGCCTCGTCAGGAGAACAGTGTGCAAGATAGGCCGCTTCGACGCGACGTTCGTGAGGTTTCATAGGAGGCTCCCGAGTATCCTAAGTTTCACCGATCAAGCGATGACTATTTCGGTCGACAAGTCATAGTGGTCCGGCGCCCGAACGATCTTCTTCAAGGCGACGCGGCGGCCGACTTGCGCCTCGAACATGGCTCGGATTTCGGCCGCATCTGAACTTTTAATCAGGCATCCCATGATCACAGCCGTGAGAGCATCCGGCGGCAGCTTCAGAAAACTACTTTTCGTCCGGAGTGTGTCGTGGCCGGTTGCAACATTCGCGTCTTGTGCAACAAGCCTATACTCGTCTTCATACGACCAAATTCTGGCTTTCGTCATTAGGAGCGAGATATTGTCTTCAAACTCATCACTGGCGAGCGGAAAGGCGGGGTAAGTATCGCGATACTCGACCTTGAGTGCGCCTCCGAACACAGAATTTCGACAGCTAAATTCCAGACATATACCGCTGTGTCCCGCCGCGTAATGGGACCACATTAGCGCATTGCTTGAGTGTGTCGTAAGACAATAGAGCTTGTATCGCCCCGAAATACTTGCGGCCATCGCTTCCGAGCATCGGTCAATAAGGGATTCCAGGAACGCTCGGTCGGATCGTAGTCGAGCTAGACTTTTCCGATGCTCCTCTTCGGTCGGAAACTCGCTTCCCTTTCTCGCGAACTCGGTCAAACCACGCGACATGCTGCTCGTAAATGCACCGGTCATCGAGAGCAGATTTATTGAATGATGGGCGACAATCCCATGGGTCATTAAAATACTTCGGATTGGAGAAGTGTATTCTCCGGTCGAGCATTATCTGTCGCAGCCAATCGCCGCAAAAAGTCTGGTAGTTATAAAGGCTCGTTACCTTCATCTCGGCGGCTGTAAGAACTGCCATCGTTATGCCTCAAGCCTCAAAGGCTTTGCAGGGTCGAATTGTAAGGAAATGTCATTCCCTCCCATGGGTTCACGCCACCTCGCGCTGCAACGCGCCATATCGAGCCGCGCGGCCTACGCCCACGATCTTGGCGGCCTCGGTCGGCGTCTTTCCCTGGTCGATCAGCTTGCGCGCATGGGTGAGGCGGTCGGGGATGAGCTTCACCTTGCGCCCGAATTTCACCCCTCGGCGCTGCGCGGCCTTCACGCCGACCCGCGTGCGTTCAGTGATCAGGGATCGCTCAATCTCGGCCAGAACGCCAATCATCTGCCACATGGCGCAATCTGTGGGGATCTCTGTGTCGATCGCCTCGGATATGATCTCAAGGCAACGGGTCACAGCGTAGGTTACGCACAGGTCGTCGCGCAAAGCGTCATAACTCATCCCCGCCGCGAATGTCTGGGCCAGGATGATGTGATGGTGGATGTCGCCGAGCCAGCGACGCGCTGCCCCAGGATCAAAAGGCATAGATCGCATCGGCGGTCGCGGCCGGAGCAACGGTGGGTTTCAGCGCCTCCCGGTCCACCACATCGACCGGCCCGTCGAACAGCGTCGCAATGTACTCCTTGAGACCGGCGTACCCCCAGACCCCGATATGCGCGTCAGGATCGATCTCGATCAGGATGTCGGTATCGCTGTCGGGCCGCGCGTCACCCGCGCGCGCGAGAGCCGAACAGCGCGGCATGCGCCACGCCGCGTGCTTTCAGCGCCGCCTCGTTGTCCCGCAACCGGGTGATGATGTCCTGCCTGTCCATCATCCCCCCCAATAGCACAAAAAGCGTGGCCCATGCAGCCGCCGACGCAAGGCAGCACCGAAGCGTCCGCTTCCAAAGCGGCGCCCGGCTTGCCTGACCGACCGCCCCGGGTCCTGAGCCGAAACCCAAACCGACACATACCCCCAACCCCACAAGTGGCATCCCCGCCCCGCCGCGCCTACCTTCCCCCCATACCCCGACGACCCGGACGGAGCCCACGCCCATGCCGCGCACCCCCCTCCCGCTCCTCCTCCCGCTCGCCCTCGCAACCCCGCTCCTCCTGCACCCCCCCGCCGCCCGCGCCGAGCCCCCACCCGTCGCGAACGCCCCCTACCTCCCCGGGTTCGACGCCGCCATCGGCGCCCCCACCGCCCCGCCCGCGATCCCCGCCGCGCCAACACAAGCCCCGGCACCCGCCGCCCCAGCCGCCGCCGTCCCCCCACCCGCCCCGCTCACCGAATCCGCCTCCGCCTCCGACTACATGCAGGCCGCCGCCCAGGCCGTCGCCCAGCAGCAGGCCGCCCCGGCGCTGGAAGCCCTCGGCCGCGCCGAAACCCGCCTCATCAGCCGCTCGGTCCCGCTGTTCCAGACCCACGCCCAATCCGAAGACCCGGCGGTGAGCCAGATCGAAGCCGCCCGCGCCGCCGTCAGCGCCGGCGATTTCGCCTCCGCCGCCGCGATGATCGCCCGCGCCATGCCGCTCGTGCAGCAGGAAGAACACACCCCGCCGCCCAACCCGCCGGTCGGCCTGCCCGCCGCGCCGCCCCGCAACGCTGACCCAGGAAGAACCCCGCCCATGCGCGTCTCGATGGTCCTGCCGGTGGAAGACTGGCGCGCCTGCACCCCCGCCGCCCGCGCCGCGGAGGAAGACGGCTTCGACGCCGTCACCGCCAACGAACTCCGCCACGATCCCGTTCGCGCCTCTCGCCTTCGCCGCCCTGGCGACCGATCGGGTGCAGCTCGCCACCTCGGTCGCCATCGCCTTCCCGCGCAGCCCGATGATCGTCGCGGGCCAGGCCTGGGACCTCGCGCATCATTCCCGCGGCCGTTTCGTGCTCGGCCTCGGCAGCCAGGTGAAAGCGCATAACGAGCGCCGCTTCAGCACGCCCTGGATCGCCCCGGCCGCGCGCATGGGCGAGTACATCGCCGCCCTGCGCGCCATCTTCCGCACCTGGGAAACCGGCGAAAAGCTCGACCACCGCGGCAAATACTACAACTTCACCCTGATGACGCCGGAGTTCACGCCCGAGAAGCTCGGCCTGCCCGCCCCGCCGATCGCGCTCGCCGCCGTCGGCCCGCTTGATGCTGAAGACCGCGGCGCGCCAGGCCGACAGCGCCCGCCTGCACGGCTTCGCGACCCGCGCCTATCTGGAACAGGTGGTCCGCCCCCTGCTCGCCGCCGAGCTCGCCGCCGCCGGCAAATCCTTCGCCGGATTCGAAATCACCGGCGGCGGCTTCATCGCCACCGGCCCGACCAGGGAAGCGGTGCGCGAAGCGGCCGAGAAGATCCGCTACCGGGTGGCCTTCTACGGCTCCACCCCCGCCTATCGCGGCGTGTTCGACCTGCACGGCCTGTCCGATCTCGGCGTGCGCCTCAACGCCCTGTCGCGCGAAGGCAAATGGCCCGAGATGGCGGCCCTGGTCTCCGACGACGTGCTCGACCTGTTCTGCGCCCGCGCCCCCTACGACGGGCTGGCCGAGGCGGTGGCGCGCCGCTTCGGCGGCCTGGTCGATACGGTGTCGCTGGACTTCCCGCCCGAGGTTCCGGCCGCCGACACGGCGCGCCGTGGTGGCGGCGATCCAGGCGATCCCGCACCATTTCGCCGGCTTCGCCCCCGCCTGAACAACTCTCCCTCCCCCCTTGCGGGGGAGGGCCGGGGTGGGGGGTGCCCGCGGCACAAGGCCGCGTGCCGCGCACACCCCCCACCCCAACCCTCCCCCGCAAGGGGGGAGGGAGAAGCAAGCCGCGCCGCTTGCGTCCGCCCCGCGCCGGCGGCACTTTCGCGCGGAAACGAACGGGAGGATGCCATGGTGAAGGTCGCGGGTACTCGACGACTGGCAGGGGATCGCGCGCCAGTCCGCCGACTGGTCGAAGCTGGAAGCGCGCGCCGAGGTCACCTTCTTCGCCGACGCCTTCCCCAGCGAAGACGCCGCCGCCGCCGCGCTGGCCGATTTCGAGATCCTGCTGGCGATGCGCGAACGCACCCGGTTCTCCGCCTCGTTGCTCAAGCGGCTGCCGAAGCTGAAGCTGCTCGGCACCACCAGCGGGCGCACCCTGTCGCTGGATATGGCGACCGCCACCGCGCAGGGCGTGGTGGTGTGCAACACCGGCAGCGGCCCCGGCTCGGCCGCCACCGCCGAGATCGCGCTGGCGCTGATGCTCGCCGCCTTCCGCCGCCTGCCCGCGGGCGACGCCGCGATCCGCGCCGGGCGGTTCCAGCAGGGCGTGCCGGTGGGCTCGGCCTGCGAGGGCAAGACGCTCGGCGTGATCGGGCTCGGCCGCATCGGCGCGCGCCTCGCGCGTTACGGCCGCGCGCTGGGCATGACGGTGCTGGCCTGGAGCCAGAACCTGACCGCGGAGAAGGCGGCCGCCGAGGGCGCCACCCTGGTCTCCAAGGACGAGCTGCTGGCCCGCTCCGATGCCGTCACGTTGCACGTGGTGCTGTCCGACCGCTCCCGCGGGATGATCGGCGCGGCGGAGCTGGCGCGGATGAAGCAGGGCGCGGTGCTGGTGAACACCTCGCGCGGCCCGCTGGTGGACGAGGCGGCGCTGCTCGCCGCGCTGCACGAAGGGCGGATCACCGCCGGGCTCGATGTGTTCGATATCGAGCCGTTGCCGGCCGGCCATCCGTTGCGCAGCGCGCCCAACACGGTGATGACCCCGCATCTGGGCTACGGCGTGCGCGAGGTGTGGGCGCAGTTCTATCCGGAAAGCGTGGAGAACGCGCTGGCCTACCTGGACGGCAAGCCGATCCGGGTGATGAACCCCGAAGTGCTCGGCAGGGCCTGATCCCGGCCCCCCGCGGAAGGAGTCTCGTCATGAACGACACCGTCACGCCCCCGCCGGCCGAGCGGCAGGCGTTCTACGATGCGATCGCCCCGCACCACCTGGCTCCGTTGTGGGAGAACCTGCACCATCTGGTGACCCGTGCTCCCGCCACCCCCACGGTGGCGGCGCATTGGGACTACGACAATGTGGTGCGCTCCTACCTGATGCAGTCGGGCGGGCTGATCACCGCCAAGGAAGCGGAACGCCGGGTGCTGATCCTGGAAAACCCCGGCCTGCCCGGCCAGGCCTGCATCACCCGCAGCCTGTTCGCCGGCCTGCAGATGATCCTGCCGGGCGAGGTGGCGCCGGCGCATCGCCACGCGCAGTCGGCGTTGCGCTTCATCATCGAGGGCCGCGGCGCCTACACCGCGGTGGAAGGTGAGCGGGCGCTGATGGAGCCCGGCGATTTCATCATCACCCCGTCCTGGACCTGGCACGACCACGGCAACGAAGCGGCGGCCCCGGTGGTGTGGCTGGACGGGCTGGACATCCCGATCGTGCGGCTGTTCGACGCAAGCTTCGCCGAGCCCGCCAATGCCGACAGCCAGGCCGTGTCGCGCCCTCCGGGCGACAGCCTGGCGCGGTTCGGCCACAACATGCTGCCGGTGGACTGGCGGCCGAGCGGTCCCGCGTCCCCGGTGTTCAGCTACCCTTACGCGCGCTCACGCGAGGCGCTGACGGTGCTGGCCCGCAACGGGGCGCCGGACGCCTGCCACGGGCACAAGCTGCGCTACGTGAACCCGGCCACCGGCGATCACCCGATGCCGACGATCGGCGCGTTCCTGCAACTTCTGCCCGGCGGTTTCGCCACCGCGCCCTATCGCTGCACGGACGGCACGGTGTTCTCGGTGGTGGAGGGCGAGGGGGAGAACGTGGTGGGCGAGACCACGATCCGCTGGAAGCCGCGTGACATCTTCGTGGTCCCGGCCTGGCACCGCCATACCCACCACGCGGCGCGCGAGGCGGTGCTGTTCAGCTTCTCCGACCGGCCGGTGCAGGAGAAGCTGAGCCTGTGGCGGGAGGAGCGGGGCGGTCAGTAAGCAAGGCCAGGGGGCGCTGCCCCCTGGACCCCCGCCAGGGGACTGGTCCCCTGGACCCCTCGGGGGGTTCCGTGTCGGTGGGGGGTGGCGCGGCGGGCGCGGGGCGGCCCCGGTGCCAGGGCGAGACAGAGCGCAAACGCGCTCTGTCTCGCCCTGGCACCGGGGCCGCCCCGCGCCCGCCGCGCCACCCCCCACCGACACGGAACCAACGAACGGGTTCCAAGGGCTCAGCCCTTGGCGGGGGGTCCAGGGGGGCAGCGCCCCCCTGGCCTTGCTTGCGTGCCGCTCGTTCAGCCCGGCTCCTGCCCGTCGATCAGGAAGGCATGGGTGCGGGCGGCGCGTTCGCGGATCGCTTTGGCGTGCTGGTACTCCGGCGAATGATACCATTCCCGCGCGCGCTCCGGGCTGGCGAACTCCAGCAGCACGAACCGGCGCACCGGCCGGTCGCCCTCCAGCCGCTCCGCCGCGCCGCCGCGGATGACGTAGCGCCCGCCGAAAGCGGCGATGGAGGCGGCAGCCAGCGGGCGGTATTCCTCGAACACGGCGGGATCGGTCACCTCGACCTCGGCGAGCACATAGCCTTTCATGGCGGCTGGTCCTTTCAAACGCAGGCGATGGCGTAGGCGTCGCGCCCCGCCGGCGGCAACGGCAGGTTCTGCCACGTGGCACCGGCGTCGGCGGTGGCGAAGACTTCGCCGTCCCGCACGGCGATGGCGACCTGGTCGGGGTCGGTCTGGTGCAGGCCGATCCCCATCACGGTGGCGTGCGGCGTCACCTTGTCGAACCGCCGCCAGCTCGCGCCCAGGTCGTCGCTGCGCCACAGCGATCCGGCATTGCTGCGCGCGGCGACGCTGAGGGCGGCATACATCACCTTCGGATCGCTCGGGCGAGATGCGGATGTCGCGGCCGTAGGTGTAGGGGGAGAACCGCCCCACCTCGATATCGCGCCAGGTCCGGCCCTGGTCGGTGCTGCGGAAGATGCCCATGCGCACGGCGAGGTACACCGCCTCGGGATCGGCCGCGCTCATCACGATGGCATGGCCGTCCAGCATTCCCTCGGTGTCGGTATCGCTCAGGATGCGGCTTTTCAGCTGCGGCTGGTCGGCCAGGCGGATCAGGTCGGCGCTGCAGTCGCGCCAGCTTTCCCCGCCGTCGGTGGAGTGCATGGCGCCGTTCACTTCCAGCGTGGCATACAGCTCGCCGGCGCTTGCTGGGGTGGGCGGCGAAGCGCATCACCCGGCAGGGGAAGTCCATCCGCACCCGCTCCGGCAGGGCGGGATCGGGCAGGCGGGTGAAATGCGCGCCGCCGTCGGTGCTGCGGTAGACGCCCACCGGGGCGGTGCCGGCATAGACGGTGCGCGCATCATGCGGGTCGACCAGGATCGACCACACCTGCACGCCGCGGTCGGGAAAGCCCAGCCGTTCCCAGTGCGCGCCGCGGTCGGTGCTGATGTAGGGGCCGGCCTTGCTGCCGAGGAAGACCGTGTCGGGCTGGGTCGGGTGCGGGGTGATCGCGTGCACGTCGGCTTCGGTGAAGACGTGGTGCCACGCCCCGCCCGGTTCGCGGCGGAACAGCCCGCCGGCGCCGCCGTCCCTGGTGGCGGCGGTGCCGGCCAGCAGGATCGCTTCCTTGGCCATGGTTCCCTCCTGTGCTCGTTGGGGGCAGGCTAGGCGGGACGGCGCCGGCTGGGAATACTGGCCGTCCGCCCCAGGACAGGAGGAAGCCATGCCCACCGTCACCGCCGAGAAGCTGGAGACGATTGCCCGCGCGCTGCTGGAAGGGGCCGGCACGCCGCCGCAGGACGCCGCGACCATCGCCCGGCTGTCGATCGCCGCCAACCTGGCCGGCCACGACAGCCACGGGATCATGCTGATCCCGACCTATATCGACCGGGTGAAGAAGGGCCACATCGTCCCCGACGCGAAATGGGACATCGTGCAGGAGACGCCGACCACGACGGTGGTCGATGGCAACTGGGGCTTCGGCTATGTCGTCACCGAGCGGGCGATGCGCCACACCATCGCCAAGGCGAAGACGCAGAACGTGGCGGCAACGACGGTGTTCCGCCAGGGTCATATCGGCCGGCTCGCGTCCTATCCGCTGATGGCGGCGGAGGAGGGGATGATCGCCATGATCACCGCCGATTCCGGGCGCAGCCCGAAGCACGTGGCGCCGTTCGGGGGCGCCAAGGCGCGGCTGGGCACCAACCCGATCTGCTTTGCCGTACCGTCCGATCTGGAGGGGCCGCTGTTCTTCGACATGGCAACGTCCGCGGCGGCGGCGGGCAAGATCGGCGTCGCGATCGCGCGCGGCAAGGAGGTGCCCTCGGGCTGGCTGATCGACGCCGAGGGAAAGCCGACCAACGATCCCGCGCAGTTGCGCAAGGGCGGCGCGCTGCTGCCGCTGGGCGGGGCCGAGGGCTACAAGGGCTACGGCCTGGCGGCGATGGTGGAGATCTTCTCCGGCCTGCTGACCGGGCTCGGCTTCGGGGTGGAACCGACCGGGCGGCACAACGACGGCTGCTTCATCGCCGTGTTCAACGTCGCCGCGTTCCGCGACCTGGGGACATTCAAGCGGGAGGTGACGGAGTTCGCCGGCTATCTGAACGCCACGCCGCCGGCGGCCGGGTTCGAGCGGGTGTATTATCCGGGCGAGATCGAGTTCGAGCGGGAGAAGGAGCGGCGGGCGAACGGGATTCCGATCGAGGACTCCACATGGGAGGGCTTGCGCAAGCTGGCGGCGGAACTGGGGGTGGCGGAGCGGGCGGGGATTTGAGCCGGGCGGGGATGACGTTCGCGTGCCGACGGTCCTGCGGTTCGCCGGCCTGCGGGTGGCGATCTATCCGAACGACCACCGCCCAGCGCATGTCCACGTGATGGGCGCTGGGCGGGAGGCGGTGTTTCTGCTGCACTGTCCGGACGGCCCTCCGGAGTTACGGGGAAGCCATGGTTTCGTCGCGCGCGACCTTGTGGCGATGGTGCTAGAGTTGCAGCGCGCACTGCCCGGACTGTGCGCGGCATGGAGTGACCTGCATGGCGATCACTGAGCATGACGTGCAGAAGGCGGAGGCGCGGCTGGCGGAGGAATTGCGCCATACCGCGATCGCGGTCGCAGCCCGCTACGACCGCGGGCGGGGGCGGGTGGTGATCCGACTGAATACCGGGCTTGAGGTGATGTTCCCGCCGCGTGACGCGGAGGGGTTGGAGCGGGCGACGGCGGCCGATCTTGAGGAGATCGAGATCAGTCCGACCGGGCTTGGGCTGCATTTTCCTCGGTTGGACGCGGATCTGTATGTGCCGGGGCTGCTGCAGGGGCTATTCGGCTCCCAACGCTGGATGACGGCGCGGCGGATGGCGGACGGGCGCCTGCGCACGGGTGGCCCAGGGGGGGCGCGTGTCGGCCGCGGGCGCACAGGGAAGACGACGAAGACTGCGGCGGGCGAATAGGCGAGGCGGCGATGGGTGCAGCATCGCCCGCTGAACGGATGCGCGGACGGTGCGGCAGAGGCTTCGGCCGTTGGCCGCCGTACGGGGCGGTCCTTCTGACAGCGCTCTATCTCATGGTATCTGGGGTGGTTGCCCGCCTACTTCGGGCATCAAGCCTGCCGCCCAGCGGCACGCGGGGAAATGAGCCGGTTCCATGCGGGTCTGGATTGGATCAACTGCCATTTGCGGTTTCCTCCGCAGGATCGAACATTGGAGGCCTATGCGGCCTGGCTGACGGCGGCATTTGCCTCGGTAGCGGCCTACTGGGCGTGGCAGTCGGTCCGAGGGGTTTCCGAGCAGGTCGAGGAACAGCGGCGGACAACATTCCTCGCGCATGAGAAGATGACTTATGAGCAGAGGCTCGCGGATCTCGCGGTGGCGATAGATGCGCAGATGAGTTTGATAACGCCAGCGGAATTCAGCAATCGACCGGCTGGGAACCTCGAGCCCGTGCTGCGAGCGTTCGCGAAGTCGCTAAACCTTCGGGCAGTTCTGAGCGTTCTGAGAGAAGACCCACGCCCTGGTCGAGCAGAGGAAAGGGCGCAAATCATGGAGGCAATAGCTGGCAATACCAACCTTGATCACTACGTCCAGATCGCCCGGTCCCTGATCGAGCGCCTCGACCGCTACGGCATGGATATAGCCAAGGATGGAGCGTGGTTCGCACTTCTCCAGGGCATCGAGGACCTGCTTCGGACGTGCCGGCCCCCACTCGTCGTCGATGGGAGGACGCGAAGACGATTCCGATGACCCGATCACACTCGGGACCAATCCCGTCCGCCGCCTGGAAGACCCGCGCCTCCTGACCGGTGCCGCAACCGTTACGTGGACGACCTCGCCCCGCCCGGCCTCCTCCACGCCGCGATCGTCCGCTCCCCCCACGCCCACGCAACGATCATCGCGATCGACACCGCCGCCGCCCGCGCCACCCAGGGCGTGCACGGCGTCTTCACCGCCGCCGATCTCGCCCCCGACGCGCTCGGCCCGCTCCCCTGCACCGCGCAGGTCGCCACCGTCGCGCCGATGATCGTGCCGCCGCGGTTCGCGCTCGCCGCCGACCGCGTGCGCCACGTCGGCGATCCCGTCGCCTTCGTCGTCGCCGAAACCCCCACCGCCGCCCGCGACGCCGCCGAGCGGATCGAGGTCCAGCTACGACCCGCTCCCCGCCGTGACCGACGCCGTCGCCGCCCTCGCCCCCGACGCCCCGCAACTGTGGGACGAAGCCCCGGGCAACCTCTCCTTCCGGTTCCAGAAAGGCGACCGCGCCGCGGTGGACGCCGCCTTCGCCGCGAGCGCGCACACGGTCGCGCTGGATCTCGTGAACCCCCGCCTGATCGTCGTCCCGATCGAGCCCCGCGGCGCCATCGCCGTGCCGGAGCCCGGTCGTCTGCACCTGATCGTCAGCGGCGCCTCCGTGCACGGCCTGCGCGATACCCTGGCCGGACTCTTCCACCTTCCCCCCGAGCAGCTCCGCGTCAGCGCCCCCGACGTCGGCGGTGGTTTCGGCGTGAAGAATTCCGTCTATCCGGAATACATCCTGCTGCTCTGGACCGCCCGCCGCCTGCAGCGCCCGGTCAAGTGGATCGCCGAGCGGGCCGAGGATTTCATCTCCACGGCGCAAGGACGCGACAACGTCACCCGCGCCCGCCTGGCGCTCGATGCCGAGGGCCGGTTCCTCGCCCTCGATGTCGCCACCACCGCCAATCTCGGCGCCTATGTCGCCGGCTTCGGTCCCGGCACCTCCACCAACGCGCCGGCCACCGCGATGGGCGGCCCGTACGACATTCCCGCCGTGTGCATGGACGTGCGCGGCGTGCTGACCAACACCGTGCCGATCGACGCCTACCGCGGCGCCGGCAAGCCCGAAGCCAACTACCTCACCGAGCGCCTGATCGAGGCCGCCGCGCGCGCGCTGAACCGCGACCCCTTCGCGCTGCGCCGCGCCAACCTGATCGCCACGTTCCCCTATCGAAACGCCCTCGGCACCACGATCGACAGCGGCGGCTTCACCGCCAACCTGGATGCCGCCGAGGCCGCGGCCGACCGCCCCGGCTTCCCGGCCCGCCGGGAGGCCTCCGCCGCGCGCGGCCGGCTGCGCGGCCTGGGCGTGGCCTGCTATCTGGAAACCGCGCGCGGCCAGCCCAACGAGGCCGCCGAGCTGCGCTTCGATGCCGACGGCACCATCGCCCTGGTGGTCGGCACCCAGTCCGCCGGCATGGGCCACGAGACGGCGTACCGCCAGATCGCCGCGGCGCGGCTCGGCCTGCCGATGGATCGTTTCCGTTACATCCAGGCCGACACGGCGCAGGTCCGCACCGGCGGCGGCCACGGCGGCGCGCGCTCCATGCACATGGGCGGCACCGCGCTGGTGCGCGCGATCGAGGCGCTGCTCGCCAAGGCGCGTCCGCACGCCGCGCGGCTGCTGCAGGAAAGCCCCGACACCCTGGTTTATGCCGAGGGCGCTTTCCGCACCCCGGACGGACGCGCCGTCACCTTGGCCGCGATCGCCGCCGACCCCGACCGCGCCGGGCCGCTCGACACCCGCGCCGAGAACATCTGCGATGCGTTCACCTTCCCCTCCGGCTGCCATGTCGCGGAGGTGGAGGTCGATCCGGAAACGGGCGTCGTCACTCTTGATCGTTACCTGGCGGTCGATGACTTCGGCCGGTTGATCAACCCGCTGCTCACCGCGGGGCAGGTGCAGGGCGGGCTGGCGCAGGGCATCGGCCAGGCGTTGCTGGAACGCACGGTGTACGATCCGGAGTCGGGACAGCTCCTGTCCGGCAGCCTGATGGATTATGCGTTGCCGCGTGCGGCCGACCTGCCGGGCTTCGCCGTCACTCTCCTGGAACGCCCGACCGCGGCCAATCCGCTCGGCGTCAAAGGCTCCGGCCAGGCCGGCGCAATGATCGCGCCGCAGACGGTGATGCACGCCGTGCTGGACGCGCTGGCGCCGCTCGGCGTGCGCCGGCTCGACATGCCGGCGACGCCGGAACGCGTGTGGGGGGCGATCCGCAAGCAAGGCCAGGGCGGCGCCGTCCCCCTGGGACTCCCTGCCAGGACAGTAGCCCCCCGGGCTTGCTTGCGCGTCCTCGCTACGACGCCGCCGCCACCGCGTGGCCCGCTGACAGCCGCCAGATCCGGTCCAGCCGTTCCACCCCGACCAGCCGATGCGCGATCAGGATCACGCTGCGGTCTTGCGCGGTTTCGTTCAGGGTGGTCAGGAATGCGCGTTCGGTCTCGGCGTCCAGCCCGGCGCAGGGTTCGTCGAGGATCAGGATCGGCGCCGGCGACAGCAGCGCGCGGGCGAGTGCCAGCCGCCGCCCCTGGCCGCCGGAAAACCTTGTGCCGCCTTCGCCCACCCAGGTGTCCAGCCCGTCGGGCAGGGCGCGCACGGCCTCGGCGATCTGGGCTGCGTCCAGCGCGGCCCACAGCGCCGCCTCGTCGGCCTCCGGGCGGGCCAGCAGCAGGTTGTGGCGGATCGTGTCGTCGAACAGATGCGTGGTCTGGCCGAGCCAGCCGATCCGGCCGCGCACCCATGCGGCCGGCAGGCGCGCGATGTCGGTTCCGCCCAGCAGCACCTGGCCTTGTTGCGGCGCGGCCAGTTTCAGCGCCAGCGCCGCCAGGGTGGATTTGCCTGCTCCGGACGGGCCGAGCAGCGCCACCCGCGCGCCGGGCGGCACTTCCAGGGTCAGCCCGTCGAACACCTCGGGGTGGTCGGGGCGCCAGCGGAAATGCACCCCCTCGAAACGCAGGGTGGTATCGGCCGGATGCGGCGCGGGGCTTTGCGGTTCGGCCACGACCGGCGGCGCTTCGGCCGCTTCCAGCACCCGGCGCGCGGCGGCGGCGGCGTGGCCGGCCAGCGCCCCGGCGCGCGGCAGTCCGCCCGACGCCTCGAACCCCGCCACCACCAGGAACACCGCGCCGACCGCGACGGCCGGGTGGGCGCCGGCCGCGAACAGGGTGACCAGGACCGCCGCCTGGGCGCAGAGCAGCGCCGCCGCGCCCGCCAGCGCCGTGCGTCGGGACAAATCGTGCTGGGCGGCGAGCAGGGCCAATTCGCGCGCCTGCACCGCGGCCAGCATGCGGCCCTCGGCGGCGAACGCGCGCACCTCGCGCAGCCCGGTGAAGGCATCGAGCGCGGCGATCCGGAGCCCGCCGGTGGCGGTGGCCAGCCGGCTGCCGGCCGCGGCGGCGCCGCGGGCGGCCAGCGCGGGCAGCACGAACGCGGCCAGCGCGAACAGCAGCCCCACCGCGATGGCCGTCCCGGCGCCCAGGCCCCACAGCAGCACCACCAGCCCCGGCAGCAGCAGCAGCGCTCCGGCCAGCGGCACGAGGATACGGAGATAGAGGCCGTCCAGCGCTTCCACGTCGCCCACCAGCCGGGCCAGCACGTCGCCGGCCTGGCGGAAGCCGAGCCCGCCGGCGGCGCTGCCCGCCAGCCCGTGGAAGAACCAGACCCGCAGATCGGCCAGCGCGCGGAACGTGGCTTCGTGGGTGCTCACCCGCTCCAGGTAGCGGCCGATCACGCGGGTGACGCCGAGGCCGCGCAGCGCCACCGGCGCGGCCAGCACCCCGGCGGCGACGGCGAGCCCGATCGTGCGCCCGGCGACCGCCATCAGCCCGACCCCGGCGCCCAGCGAGATCAGCGAGATCACCAGCCCGAGCGCCAGCCATCCGGCCCGGCGGCGCCACAGCGCCAGGATGCGTCCGAGATCGTTCATACCGTGGCCCTGGCGGGCGCGGCCACCGCGCGCCCCTGTCGGAGATCGAGCCGCCGGCCGGAGAAATCATGGGCGGCGGCGGAATGGCTGGCCAGGATCACGGTCCGGCCGATCGCCAGCCGGCGCAGGCTGTCGAGCACGTCGGCCTCGGTGGCGGGATCCAGATGCGCGGTCGGCTCGTCCAGCAGCAGCAGCGGGGCATTGCGCAGGAACGCGCGCGCGATCGCCACCCGCTGCGCCTGGCCGCCGGAGAGGCCAAAGCCGCCTTCGCCCACCAGGGTATCGAGCCCGGCCGGGAGATGGGCGGCGAAGTCGCTCACCCGGGCCGCGCGGGCCGCTTCCTCGATCTCGGCTTCGGTTGCTTCGGGGCGGGCGAAGCGGATGTTGTCGCGGATGCTGCCGGCGAACAGGACCGGGCGCTGGCCGATCCAGGCGGTCAGGCGCGACAGCGCCGCCGGCACGAGGTCGGCGATGTCGGCGCCGTTCAGGCTCACCCGGCCGCTGTCGGGGCGGACGAAGCCCAGCAGGATCTCGATCACCGTCGATTTTCCGGCGCCCGAGGGGCCCGCCAGGATCAGGGTCTCGCCCGCCGGCACCCGGAAGCTGAGCCCGTCGAGCGCCGGGCCGCGCGCCTTGTCCCAGGTCAGGTCCACGTCTTCGAACGCCACCGTGACGCCGCGGGCGGCGACGGTGCGCACCTCGAGGGCCGGCGCCGGCGGGGGCGCGGGCGGCAGGTCGAGCATCGCGTCGGCCGCGCCGGAGGCGTGCAGCCGGTCCTGGTAGGCGAGCGCGAAGCTGCGCAGCGGGGCAAAGAACTCCGGCACCAGCAGCAGCACGAACAGCGCCGCCTGCGGGCCGGCCAGCCGGTGCGCCAGGATCGCCAGTCCGTAGCGAATGGCCAGCAGCACCAGCGCGAGCGCGGCGGCAAGGTCGAGTGCCGCGGAGGAGAGGAACGCCACCCGCAGCACCCGCATGGTCCGCTGGCGCAGTTCGTCCGCCGCGGCGGCCAGGGCGGCCGTCTCGTCCTCGGTGCGGCCGTACAGCACGATGGTGGCGATGCCGCGCACCCGGTCGAGGAAGCGGGCCTGCAGCCGGGTCATGGCGAGGAACTGGCGGCGGGAGGCCGCGGCGGCGCCGATGCCGGCCACCGCCATCGCGACCGGCACCATGAGGCCGCACAAGGCGAGCACCAGCGCGGCGACCGGGTCGGCCCACAGCGCCACCAGCGCGACCAGCACGGGGCCGGCGATGGCGAGCGAGGAGGCCGGGATCCAGCGGGCATAGAGCCCGTCGAGCGCCTCGATCCGGTCGACCACGATGGCGGTGAGGTCGCCGGAGTGGCGCTGGCGCAGCGCCGCCGGCCCGGCGTGCAACAGCCGCCCCAGCACGTCGTTGCGCAGCCGCCGGCGTGAGGCGGCCCCGGCGGCGACCGCGGCCCGCTCCGCCGTCCAGGCGAGACCCGCGCGCAGCAGCGCCAGCAGACCGAAGGCCACGAGGGCGGGGATGTCGGCCCCGTGTCCGGCCAGCGCGGTGGCGAGCGCGGCGGCGATGCAGAAGGCCTGGGCGATGGCGACGGCGGTGCCGGCGAGACCCAGCAGCATCACCGGCCGTGCCGCACGCCCGCCGCGCTTGGTTTCCTGCTTCAGCCAGGCCCTGGCCGCGGCCTTGCTGCCGTCCCGCTCGCGTTTCGCCATGGGCCGCATGCCTAGACCAGCTTGACGGCGGCGACATCCGGCGGAAGAGTTACAAATCCGTAATTCGAAACCGCTTCGCCACGAAGTCCGAGATAGCTTTCCTTGGTCGCATCGCGGGTCTACCGTCGCGGCACTGATGCAACCGGGCGCGTGAGCGGCGCCTGCCTGGCAGGGGATGGTCGCCGTTTATGTCCGCCCGCATCCTGATCGTTGACGACGTCCCCGCCAACACCCGCCTGCTCGAGGCGAAGCTGGCGGCGGAATACTATCAGCTCGCCAGCGCCCGCGACGGGTTCGAGGCGCTGGAGATTGCCCGGCACTGGCAGCCGGACCTGATCCTGCTCGATGTCATGATGCCCGGCATGGACGGGTTCGCGTGCTGCCGCAAGCTGAAGGAAGACCCCGCCACCCTGCACATTCCGGTGGTGATGGTCACCGCCCTGGGCGAAGCATCGGAACGGGTCGCCGGGCTCGATGCCGGGGCCGACGATTTCCTCAGCAAGCCGGTCGACTACCCCACGTTGATGAGCCGGGTGCGCAGCCTGGTGCGGCTCAAGCGCCTGCTCGACGAATGGCGCGCGCGGGGGGAGACGGTGCGCGCGCTCGGCCTCGTCGCCGACCGGCTGCCGCCGCCTTCGGTCGCCGGCGCGCGCGTGATGGTGGTGGACGATCGGGATGCCGAGGCCGAGACGATCCGGGTCGCGCTCGATCAGGACGGCATCATCGCCTTGCAGGTGCACGACCGGGCGGAGGCGATGGCGCTGTCCGCGGCCACCGCGTTCGATCTGATCGTGCTCAGCCTGGGGATCGCGGCGGAGGATCCGCTGGCGCTTGCCTCCGGCCTGCGTGCCGCGGACGCCACGCACGACGTGCCGCTGCTCTTGTTGGGCGACGTGGCGGAGCGGGACCGGCTGCGCCGCGGCTTCGACCTCGGCGCGAACGACTGGCTGCTGCTGCCGCTCGACCCGCAGGAGCTGCGGGTGCGGGTACGCAACCAGATCCGGCGCAAATTGTATCAGGACCGGCTGCGGGCCGATCTGGGCGAAGCGATCGAGCTGGCGGTGACCGACCCGCTGACCGGGCTGTACAACCGCCGCTACCTGATGCGCCATCTGCGCAGCCTGATGGACCAGGATCCGCCGCCGCATCTGTCCCTGATGCTGATCGATGTGGATTTCTTCAAGGCGGTGAACGACGCGCACGGCCACGCCGCCGGCGACCGGGCGCTGCGCGCGGTCGCCGAGGTGCTGCGCAGCAATATCCGCGCGTTCGACACCCTGGCCCGCTACGGCGGGGAGGAATTCGTGGTGGTGATGCCGGGCGCCGGGCGCGAGCAGGCCGCGCTGGCGGCGGAACGGCTGCGCCAGGCGGTGGCGGAGATGGCGCCCCCGCCGGTCGATCCCTCGGGCAGCGGCGCGCTGCGGCTGACGGTCAGCATCGGCGTCGGTGCGTCCGGCCTCGATGCCGACAGCGCGGACGGGCTGCTGGCCGCCGCGGACTGCGCGCTGTACGCGGCGAAGCGGAGCGGGCGCAACCGGGTGGAACTCGCCGAGGAACCCTGGCCGGTCGATCCGGCCGCCTGACGCCGGCCGGGCTTCCGGCGCGGGCCAGGACCGGCTCGTTGGTTTCAGTCGGCCCGCTGATCCCTGAAATACGAAGGCAGTTCAGGGACGGGACATCAGCCGGCCGGCCCGGGCCCGGCGGTGCGGCGCAGCCAGGCGGTGGTGGCTTCCATGGCGTCGCGGGCTTTCTGCACGCTGCCGGTGCAGCGGACGAAGCCGTGCACGACGCCGGTATACAGGTCGGTTTCCACCGCCACGCCGGCGGCGCGCAGCTTGCGGTCCAGCGCCTCGCACTCGCTGCGCAGCACGTCGCATGCGGCGATCTGCAGCCGCACCGGCGGCAGGCCGGCGAGGTCGGCGCGCAGCGGGGCGGCAAGCGGATGGGTGCGATCGGCCGCGTGCGAGGCGTAGACCGACCAGTAGAAGCCCATCTTCTCCGGCGTCAGGCCGAGGCCGGTGCCGTAGTCGCGGTAGCTCGGGGTATCGAGGGTGCTGTCGCACACCGGGTAGGTGGCGAGGATGCCGCGCGCGCGCGGCCCGCCCCGATCGCGCAGCATCAGCGCGGTGGCGAGCGCCAGGTTGCCGCCCGCCGAGTCGCCGCCCAGCAGCAGGCGGGACCCGTCGATCCCCCAGTCCGCCCCGTGGTCCGCGAGCCAGGCCGTCACGGCCGCGCATTCCTCCACCGCCTGGGGGAATTTCGCTTCCGGGGAGAGCGCGTAGTCCACCCCGACCACCGCGACCTCGGCGCCGGACGCGTAGTCGCGCATCAGCCGGTCGTGGGTGTCGATCGAGGCCCAGACCCAGCCGCCGCCGTGGAAATAGACCAGCGCCGGCAGCTTCCGGTCGGTGCGCGGGCGGTGGACCCGGCAGAGGATGCGCCGGCCGCGGGCGAACACCCAGCGGTCCGCGCTGTCCGCCATCGCCGGCCCGCCGGCGGCCATGCGCATCGCCAGCGCGTCGTTCACCACCCGGTGCGGGTCGAGCGGAACCTCCAGCCGGATCGGCGGGTAGCCGGCGGCGGCCTGCGCCTGGTCGTCCATCCAGGCCTGCATGTCGGGGTCGAGAAGGTGGGGGGGCATGCGTCTTCTCCCTGTCGGCGGGGTTCCTATCTGTGGCACTGTGCCGGGAGGGAGCGGCGTCCTCAAGGCGTGCCAGGAGATGCCGATGTCTGCCTATCCGGCGGAGCTTGCCGAACACTGGGATGCGGGCGGGGAGGCGCTGGAGATCCGCCCGATCCGGCCCGAGGACGCGGCGGCGCATGATGCGTTCTTCCATCGTCTGGGCCCCGAGGACATCCGCCGGCGCTTTTTCGCCGCGGTGCGGGATCTGACGCCGGCGATGCTGGCGCGCTTCACCCGGCTGGATTACGACCGCGACATGGCCTTCATCGCCGTGCGGGAGCGCACCGGCGAGACGGTGGGCGTGGCGCGGCTGGTGCGCGAGGACGATCCGACGGTGGGGGAGTTCGCGGTGGTGGTGCAGCCGGACGTGAAGGGCCGCGGCCTCGGGACCCACCTGATGCAGCGGCTGCTGGACTGGGCCTGGGCGCACGGGATGCGCCTTGTGGTGGGCGAGATCCTGGCCGAGAACACGCCGATGCTGGATCTGGCGCGCCACCTGGGGTTCCGGCTGCACCACGTGCCGGAGGATCCGGGGGTGGTCGCGGCGGTACTGGAGCGGCCCGAGTCGGCTGCGGCGCACCCCGGCCGTCCCATGCCGGTGGCGGCGTGAGCCTGCCGCCGCCCCGCGGGCCTGCCCGCACCCCGGCACCGGGTCCCCTCGCACCGCCCTCCGCCGCAACGCCCCCTCTCCCGCTTGCGGGAGAGGGAGGGGTGAGGGTGTCGGCCCGCCCGCTGGTCCCCCCCCTGGCCCGCCGCGCCCTGCTGGCCGCGACCGCCGCGCTGGCCGGCTGCAGCGTGGTGCCGCAGGCGGCCTATGTGCAGCGGACCGTCTGGCCGCTGACGGTGCGCCGGAAGGTGGCGCTGCCGCCGCGGCGGGGCGGCAAGGTGCTGGTGGTGCGGGACCTGACGGCGGGGCCGGGGCTGGATCAGCGCGGGGTGCAGTGGCTGCGGCCGAACGGCAGCCTGCATGTCGATTACTACAACCAGTGGGCAGTGCCGCCGGCCGAGGGGGTGACGGACGACCTGCGGCGGTGGCTGGCCGATTCCGGGCTGTTCGCGGCGGTGGTGGGGCCGGACAGCGGGTTGGCCGGGGATCTGGTGCTGGAAGGGGAACTGACGGCGCTGCTGGGCGATCCGGCGCGGAACAGGCGCGGGTGGCGCTGGCGCTGGTGCTGGTCGGGGCGGGGCGGGGCGGCGCAGGTGCTGATGCAGCGGACGACCGCGGTGCAGGCGCCGATGACGGCGGACACGCCGGCCGCCATCGCGGCTTCACTGCTGACGGGGCTGGGCGCGGGGGGGAGGGGGCCTTGCGCTGGCCCAGGTGGAGGCTGCTGTCCGGCCTTTTGTGAGGGGCTGAAACAAGTCGCGGCGCCCGAAGGCGCCGCAACAATAGAGCATCAGCCGAACCCGGTGTCAGGTGCGCTTGAAGCGCACCATCCCGATGCCGAGCAAGCCGCTTCCGAGCAGGATCAACGATGCGGGCTCCGGCACCGTCATCGGGGGTGCGTTGCTGAACGTGTATTGGACGGAGACACCAATCTGTCCGGCGTCGGTCGAGGTGCCAGTGCAGTTCCCATTCCCGCAGCCCGTTGACGAAAAGCCGAGGTCACCGTTGACGCCGCCGAACGCATTGGCGAACGACGACAAGTAACCGGCACTCGTGATCGGCGCGGCAGTGCTGGTGACCGCTGTGGTCGTAAGGGTTCCCGTATTATGCGTAGCGCCCGCCGCAACGGAGAAGCTGAAATTGTGATGATCTTCGACATTCAGCTGGCTCATCGCGGCGGACAAGCCACCACTGAGAGCAAAAGATCCATAGTTATCGACGCCTACGGTCCCCGTCGTGTCCCCGGTGGTGGGGGTGGTGTTATTGTTCGTGATCGAGCCGGAGACCTGGGCGCTCTCCTGGATCGTGATCTGAACGCTGTCCAAGACCACTCCGGTGTGAGTGCCGGCACCGTATATGCCGTCGTAGACAGCGTTGAACCCGTTGAAGCTGATCGGATTAGTTGGCGTTCCGGCGCTAGTGCCGGGCACGCCGCCGGTAATCCCAAACGTCGTTGCCGTGTAGGTGTTTGACGACGGATCATAGACCGTCTCGCTAACCGTACCGGCTCGTGCCGTGAGCGGCATCATCGCCACGGCCAATCCAACCGCCGCCGTCAACGCCGCTCCGCGTGTCCAAAGAGAAAAAGAAGACCGCATATGACCACACCTTCGTGAATGACGTTGCCGCCCAGCTAGCTCGATGCTCGCCGCCAAGCCATATAATACCGTTAACAGCCGTTTAGGGAAGCGGAAATTCATCCGTCCCGAAAAAGATTATTGTCCACTAATAGGCTTTCCTGGCCTGTAGTCAGGCTGCCGCGGAACCCCGCCGGAACCGGGTAATCCGCACCACAACTCAGCATGCTGCGAGGCATGGCGATCACTGCACTGATGTCCCAACCTGCATCATCATCATCCTCCGTCCCCACCAATCCGGCTCCCGGGCACGTCCACCCTCGGGGCCTTCGCCTCCATCGCACTTAGGGCGTGAGCCGCGATAAACGCTGCAACCCAGCCGCATAGGCGCACCTATTGAGCCGACTACCGGCCAATAGCCCGATTCGGTTGTCCTAGCCCGGATATCTCACAGAGTCCAAATCTCCGGCGGCGGCAACCCGGCGCACTCGATCATGGGCGCCGCGGGTGGCTTGCCCCCGTCCGTTTGGGCGATTGGGACAGGATCCGGCCGCGTCACCTCGCCGCTCGGAGGAACGGTCATCGGCTTCGTGCGTTGCTGTGGCTTGCGGTGTCTGGTTCGTGCCGGCTCAGGCGGCGGCTCGGCTCAGCGCGGCGTGGGCGTGTGCGAACGCGTCCTGGCACGGGCAGGCGGAGGCCATGGCGATGCTGACCCGGCGCACGCTGATGCGTACCAGCGCGCCGAGCTTCAGCAGCTTCAGCCGGATCGTGCCGCAGGTGGCGTTGGCGAAGTCCGTCTCCGCCAGCCCGATCCGGCGCAGCGCGCACATCAGCACGTAGGCCAGGGAGGAGAACCACAAGCGCAACTGGTTGGCCCGCATCGTCGCGCTCGAGGTGCGGTCGGCGAACAGGTCGAGCTGGCACTCCTTGATCCGGTTCTCCATCTCCCCGCGGGCGCAGTAGATCGTCTCGTAGAGATGTTTCGCCGCCGCCGTTGCCTCGACCTCGGCCGGCGCCAGCGAGGTGACGATGAAGCGCGGGTTGGCCTCGCCCTGGGTCCATTCCGCCTTGCCGATCACACGCCGTTCCCGGCTCCAGCTCTCGCGCGTGCGCCAACGGAAGTCCTTGAACCGCCGCGCCGGCTTGCCGGTCGCTTCCGCCTCCGCACGGGCCGCCTGCAACTCGGCCGCGATCTCGCCCGCCAGCCGCGGGTTGCGCGCCAGGCCGAACAGGTAGTCCACCCGCTTGTCCTCCGCCCACGTCATCAGCGCGTCGCGGCAGAAGCCGCTGTCGGCGCGCAGCAGAATGCGCACGCGCGGCCAGCGGGCACGGATCTGCCCGACAATGCGGGCGATCTCCTCGCGCGCCCCGGCCGCAGCGTCGATGTTCGCGGGCCGCAATTTGGCCGCCAGCAGGTGGCGGCCGCAGAACACGTAGAGCGGCAGGTAGCAGTAGCTGTCGTAATAGCCATGGAAGAAGCGGCCCTCTTGATGCCCGTGCAGCGGATCATCGGTGGCATCCAGATCGAGCGTGATCTGCTCCGGGGCCGTCGCATGCGCGTCCAGGAACAGATCGACCAGCAAGGCCTCGATCGCGGCCGGATCGGCGGCGATGCGGGCGTAGCGGCTGGGCTCGGGGCAGCCGCGTTCCAGCCGGTTCAGCGTGCTCTTGCCGGCCAGCGGCGCGCAGTCGGACCGCCCGGCAGACAGCTTGCCCGCCAGCACCGAAAGCACCGGGTCGTGGCGGAGTTCGTCGTGGTCGATCAGGTCTTCATAGCCCAGCGCAATGCCAACCACCCGCTGCGTCACCAGCGTCTGCACACTGTGTTCCACGAAGGGCGCGTGGCGCGCGTCCTTGAAGCAGGCCGCGAAGCGGCGGGTCAGCCCGATCACCCGGTCGGCCGCGCCCAGCAGGAGCGCACCGGCGTCCGTGGTGATCCGCCCACCGTCGAAGCTCGCCACCACCGCGCGGCCTTCCAGGCGTGGAAATTCGAATTGCGTCGGGATACAGTCTGTGGGCATCGGGGACCTCCTCTGCTTCGCCGCAAGGCTTTGTTGCAGAAGAACTTTCGCCAATTCAGAGCCCCGATGCACCTATTCTCTGTGAGATATCCGGGCTAGCTCGGGCCCTTAACCGCGCCAGATCCGCCACCGGCCGCCCCGCAGCATCTACCAACTCCGCCTCGGCGTAGCGCATCCCTAACGCCATCTCCTCGGCCCCGTAATCGTGCAGCTCGTGGACTTCGGCGGTCGCCAGCGCGGTGAACGCCACCCCGGTCAGGATCTCGGCGGTCGCACCCCGTGCCCACAGGCGGTGGCCGGCGCGATCAGCCCGCGTAGCCGACGGTGGCCGGGGTCCCGACGCCGAAGAAGAACGCATCCGAAGGCGCGCCCGACCTGCGCCACCGCGTCGGGTCAGGCCAGCGTCCGGTGCCGTCGGTTCATCCCGCCACAGCAGGCCGCCGCGCCCTCTCGTCCGGCATGATCTCATGCCGCCGGCCGCGTCCCGAGCCCGGCTCCTGCCTGCCGATCACGCGCCAGCCCCGCTCTCGGCCAGCCAGTCCTCGCACCTAAGCCCCTCCACCCGGCGGAACTCGCCCAGGTTGCCGGTCACCACGACGAGGCCGAGGCTTCGCGCATGTCCCGCAATCAGCACGTCGTACGCGCCGATCGTTTCCCCGCGTCGTTCCAGCGCCGCCCGAATCTCCCCGGCATGCGATGCCGCCGTGGCATCGAAGGCCAGCACATCGAGCCGCGCGACAAACCGCTCCACCTCGCGCCGGTTCTCCACCGGACGGGCGGACTTGGCCGCGCCGTGCAGCAGTTCCGCCAGCACCACGGCGGACGTGCACAGCGCGTCGGCCTCGGCGTTGAAGCGCGCGCGCAACCCCTGCGGACGGTCGCGCAGCAGGCGGATGCACAGGTTGGTGTCCAGCAGGTAGCGCAGCATCACAGGGTTTCGCGCGAGTCCGCCTGCGGCTCGTCCCGGTCCGGCAGGTCGATCCCGGGGGCATCGAAGAATGCGTCCCACAGCGCATCCGCCGGTACGATCACGCGTCGCTTGCCGTCGCGCAGGATCGCCACCTCGTGCACGCCCGGGGGAAATGCCACCGCCTTGGGCAGGCGCACGGCTTGCGACCGGTTGGACCGGAACAGAGTTGTATGAACTCACGACAGAACCCTCCCGCCCGGATGGTCACGACCGACCCGATCCATATAGGATATCCCACCGATATATCCAAGCCGCCGATGCGCGGCGGACACGGCGGACGCAGGCGCCCCGGAGCCCGGTCGCCCCGCCGATCGCCCCGCCGATCGCCCCCTGCGGCGCCCGGCGCCCCCTACTCCGGCTCGATCTCCCCCACCCGGCCCAGATCCGCCACCGCCCGCCCCGCCGCGTCCACCGACACCGCCTCGGCGTAGCGCATCCCGAACGCCACCTCGTCGGCCCCGTAATCGTGCATGTCGTGGACTTCGGCCGCCAGGGTCGGGTCGCGCGCGGTCACCGCCAGGAACAGCCGCACCGCCTCGGCCCGCAGCCGCGCCGTGTCGTAGCCCGCCAGCGGGCTCGTCTCGTCCAGCACATGCATCAACGTCCAGGTCAGGCCGAAAATCGGGATCCGCGCCCGCACCAGGTTCAGCTCATGGATGCGGCGATAGAACTGTCCCTCCGCGGTGCGCTCGGCGATCAGCGCGTAGAGCCGCGCCACCCCGTCGACCAGCAGGCTGGTGCGGCCGTTGGCGATCCGCACCATCAACGTCGGCCGGCCGTTGTGCCGCGTCACCACCGCGCGGTCGGCATACAGGATCTTCGCATGCGGGCGGGAAAACCGAACGAAGATCAGCCCGGTCGCCAGCGCGGTGAAGGTCATCCCGCCGATGATCTCGGTCGCGGCGACGCTGTGCCCGTACAGTGTCTGCGGCGCCATCACCCCGTAGCCGACGGTCGCCAGGGTTTCCATGCTGAAAAAGAACGCATCGGCAAACGAGCCTGGCCGCGCGTGCGCCAGGCACCCCGGCACCGCCCAATAGAGCCCCGCGAAGCCGGCGTTCAGCGCCAGATCAAGCCCGACCAGCAGCGCCAGGAAGCGCGGCCAGCTCAAACCCACCGCGATATGATACGGATCCCGCCAGTCGAACCGCACCGCTCCGCGCTTGCCGAGCTCATAGGCGCCGGCCCGCAGCCGCATGGTGCCGACCCGGCGCACGTCCGGGCGGGACCGTTCGCCGTGCCTCATCCCGCCCAGCCTCATGCCGCCCCGCCTCACGCTATCGGCGCCGCGCTCCGGACAGGCGGGAATGGTCGGAGTGAGAGGATTCGAACCTCCGGCCCCTGCGTCCCGAACACAGTGCTCTACCAGGCTGAGCTACACTCCGGCCGATGCGACCCGCAGGCCGCGGCTGCCGCATATAGCGGCCCGACGCGCCGGCGACAAGCGCGTTTCCCGCTCCGCGTGGCGATCGCGCCAACCAGCCGGCGCGCGCCGGAACCCGCCGGCACCGGCTTCGCCCGCCGGCCCGCGCAACCTCCTCCCGGGCAAGGAAAAAAGCGGGACAGCGGACAGTCCCCGCGATCTCGCCTAGAGTGGCACGCGATGCCCAACGCCCCCCCTGCTGCCACCCCCATCGCGCGCGCGCCGCTGCGCGAGGTGATCGCCCGCCACGGTCTCGCCGCGCGCCACGCGCTCGGCCAGCATTTCCTGCTCGACGCCAACGTCACCGCCCGGATCGTCCGTCTCGCCGGGGATCTCGCCGGGCGGCACGTGATCGAGGTCGGGCCCGGTCCGGGCGGCCTGACCCGCGCCCTGCTCGACAGTCCCGCCGCCACGGTGACCGCGATCGAGGTCGACCCGCGCGCCGTGGCCGCCATCGAGGATCTGGCCGCCACCGATCCCGCCCGCCTGCGCATCGTCACCGGCGATGCGCTGGCGCTCGATCTGACGGCGCTGGTGCCGCCGCCGCGGCGGATCGTCGCCAACCTGCCCTACAATATCGCCACCCCGCTGCTGGTCGGCTGGCTGCGCCAGGCGGCCGCGTTCGAGGGCCTGACCCTCATGTTCCAGCAGGAAGTGGCGGACCGCATCGCGGCGGCGCCCGGCACGCGCGCCTACGGAAGGCTGTCGGTGCTGGCGCAATGGACCTGCACGGTGGAGCTCGTCCTGCGCCTGCCGCCGGCCGCCTTCGTGCCGCCGCCGCGGGTGCACTCCGCCGTGCTCCGCCTGACCCCGCACGCGGTCCAGCCCGATCCTGCGCGGTTCCGCGCAATGGAACGGCTGACCGCGGCGGCGTTCGGCCAGCGGCGCAAGATGCTGCGCGGCGCCCTGCGCCCGGCGCTCGGCCCGGACGGCGCCGAGGCGCTGCTCGCCGCCGCCGCCATCGCGCCCGACCGGCGGGCGGAAACCCTCAGCGTCGTGGAGTTCGACCGCCTCGTCACCCTGCTGCCGCCGGAGTTCATGTTGCACCGCCCTTAATCCTACCTTGACGGTCAGGAATTCCGGATTGTATGCGAGGGTCAGGCCACTGGAGCCGCCCCGCCATGTCCGCGTCCCCCGACCTGCCGTCGGCCACCGCCGCCGCCCGCGCCTTCATCGCCCTGGTGGGAGCAGGCATCTGGCGGGCCCGGCAGGCCGAGATCGCCCGCCGCGCCGCCGCCGGCCCGCGCGCCGGCCAGGCGGTGCGGCAGAGCCACGTGGTGGAACGCACGATCGCGCGCCTGGCGGGCGGAACCGAGGTCGCCGGCCCGGCCGCGTCCGCCATCGCCGTCCTGGCGGCCGAGGCGGTGACGCTCGCCGGACGCCTCGGCCCGGCCGGGCGCACCCGTCTGGACGAGGCGCTCGCCGCTGCGCTGGACGCGGAGGCCACCCTGATCCCGCTGTTCCACCTGCTGCGCACCGCCGCCCTGCAACGGGCCCGCGGCTTCGCGGTGCGCTTCGCCGGGCTGGAGGACGGCGCCCCGTTCGACCTGCTGCTGAGCCGCGACGGCGCCGAGGCCGAGGTGGTGTGCGACGTCGTCTCCGCCGAGCAGGGCCGGCCCCTGCCGCGCGGCGCCTGGCTGCGCCTGGCCGACCGGATCGACGCCGACCTGCAGACCTGGCTCGCCGCCCATCCCGGCCGCTACCTGCTGAAGATGACCCTGCCGGAGGGGCTGGCCGAGGGCGCCGGGCTGGCGGAGCTGCAGGCACGCATCCGCGCCATGCTGGCGCGCAGCGCGCGGGTGGAGCAGGACGCGGCGGTGGTGCTGCGGCTCGATCCGCTGCTGCTCGCCGGCGCGCAGGCCGGCGAGGGCGGCATGATGGGCCGGCTGCGGCAGGAATTCGGGCCGGAGGCGCATCTGGCCGCGGTTGCCGCCGGCAACGGGATGTTCGTGCTCGCCGCGCGCGCGGGGCGGGAAGATGCGGTGGCGGGCGCGCTCCGCCAGCGCATGGCCGCTCTTGCGCCCGCCCGGCTGTCCGGCAGCAGGCCCGGGATCCTGGCGATGTTCGTGGAAGACACCGACCGCGCCGAATGGCGCGGCCTGCGCGAGCGGCTGGAGCTGGAAGGGGAGGCCCGCCAGTTCCTGACCCACCCCGCGGCACGGCCGGTGGTTGCCGTCACCTGCGCCTCGCGCCTGGAGCTGTTCGGCGTGGCGCCGCCCGACGCGGCCGCGGGAGGCGACCTGCGCTTCCGCAACCCCGCCCACCCGGCGGCCCGCTGGGCGGCCCTGGCCCCGGCGGTGATGTCGTCGGACTGATGCCGGCGGCCGATATCGGTGGCGCTTCGGCCGCGATCGGCCGCCGGTATCGCGCGGGGGTGGCGGGCGGCCGCGCGTGAAACGTGACCTCGTGCCGACGGCCCGGCCGGGAACGCGGCCGCTACGCGGCGCCGAACCGCTCGATCCGCGCCTGGCTGCGCAGGTCCTGCTGCAACTGCCGCGACAGCAGGTCCACCCGCTGCGACAGGATCTGCATGCGGATCTCCTTCGGCGTGAGCAGGCCCACGTTCTTCTGATCCCGCGAGCACAGGATCAGCACCGCGATTCCGTCCGGCGCCACCACCGGCTTGGTCGCCTTGCCGGGGGGGAGCTTGGCCAGCATCTGCCGGAACGAGGGCGGCTGCACGTGATCGAGCTCGATCGGACCGGGGTCGGCGGGCCGCGGCGAATGGTCCTGCACCGCCACGCGCTCCATCTCCGCGCAGCTGGTCACCGTCTGGCTGATCTTGCGGGCGCGCTCCAGGGTCTGCATCTGCTGGGGCGTCGGCGCGGCGGGATTGAGCCGGCTGGCGAAGGGCAGGAACACCTGGCGCGCCGACAACACGGTGCGGATGTCCTGGCCGATGATGCGCTTGCCCGCGAGGGTGACGATATCGAGCCCGCCGGGCACGGCGATCGGGTTGCTGACCGCGCCCACCGGCATCTCGGCCACCACCTGGGCCACCGCGGGGTCGAGCTGGTTGGCCCGCACCCAGCCGAGGTCGCCGCCGGCGAGCGCGGTCTGGCTCTGGCTGAACTGCGCCGCCGTGACCGCGAACGGCGCGCCGGCGTGCAGCTCGCCGATCACGGTGCGGGCGAAGCGCTCGGCGTCGGCACGGTCGGCGGCGCTCTCGATGGCGATGAAGATCTCGCCGACATGGTACTCCGGCTGGCCGGTCTGCTGGGCCAGCAACCGCTGCCGCGCCGCCACTTCGGCGTCGCTGATCGTGGCGCGCGCGCCGAGCGTCTGGCGCAGCAGCTGGGTCCAGCCGAGCTGGGTGCGCACCTGATCGACCAGGGTGGTGAAGGCGACCCCGCTGCGTTGCAGGCGCTCGCGCAGTGCGCCGGGCTTCATGCCGTTGCGCGTCTCGATCTCGGCGATCGCGTCGGCGATCGCCTTGTCCGGCACGACGATATGCGCCTTCTCCACCGCCTGCATGCGCAGCCGCTCGTCGATCAACTGGCGGAGGATCTGCGGCCGGAGCCGGGCCAGCACCTCGGGGCTGACGGTGAGGCCGGACGACAGCGCAAACAGCCGGGCCCGGTTGTTCACGTCGATGTTGGTGATCGGCCGGCCGTCCACCACCGCGTTGATGCGGATCGCCGGTCGTTCGGCCGGAGGCGCCGCCGGCGCCGCTGCCTGCGTGGTTCGGGCAGCAGCACGCACGGGCGGCGCGAGGCCGGCGCCGACCAGCGTCAGCAGGGCCGCGCCCGAGCAGGCGGCGGCGAGTTTGAGCGAGGTCAGCATGATGGGGGGGATCTCACAGGGCGCGGAAGCCGAACTGGCCGATGGTTTTGAAGGTGATCTGGAACAGCACCGTGGTCGATCCATGATCGCCGGCGAGCTCCGTATAGCGGCGGTAGAAGCGGAAATCCAAGATCAGGCACTCGTTCTGCCAGATCGCGTCGCCGCCGGCGGCCACCATCTGGTTGCGCGCGAGGTCGCGCTGGACGAACCCGTCCAGCCGGTACTGGCCCCAGCTGGTGCTGGCCCCCAGCGTCACCTCGTTGCGCGGAAAATAATAGGCCGAGCCGGCCGGCGGCGGCTGGGCCTGATCATAGTAATAGTAGGGGTCGAAGGTGGTGTACAGATACCCCCCGGTCACCTGCAGCCGCGGCCCGCCGACCGCGGCGGTGGCCTCCGCCATGCGGGTCGCCAGGGTGCGGTGATCGAGCCGGGTGCGATAGGTCAGATCGAGCCAGCCGGTCGGCGAGAAGCTCAGCCGCCCGACGATGTCGGAGACGGTGTCGTGCAGGCCCGATCCGGACGGGAACACCGGATCGGGCGCGGTGCGGAAGGACTGGCCGATCAGCCCGTCCAGCGCCGTGCCGCCCAGGTTCCATGCGCCGTGCAGGCCGAGGTTGGCGCGCACGCCGCCGTCCAGCCGGTCGACGCCGGGAAAGCGGTTGAAGCCGAACAGGTTGGCGGTGGTGAAGGCGAAATCGAAGCTGTCCTCGTTCGGATAGCGGATGTTCTGGCTGGCGCCGACCGCGGGGGCCAGCACGACCTCGGCGATCGGCTCGATCAGTTGCGTGCCCCAGGCGCCGGAATTGCGCATGAACGGCCAGCGCACGTCGAGCGCGACCTGCGGCAGCGCACGCGCCGCATCGACCGCGTCGGTGGGGCCGAAGTTCGGCTGCTGGTTGAAATGGCTGGCGTTGTAGGCCACCGCGTCGAGGTGCAGCTTCAACGTCCACAGATCGCCGAGCCCGCCCGTGAAAGGCCGGTCCCAGTCCAGGCTGAGCCGCGCGCGCTGCGTGTTCGTCCCGTTCGTGCGCAGCACGTTGAAGAACCCGGTGGCGAGCGAGAGCCGCCCGCCCAGCGCATCCGGCCGGCCGAAATACCGGTAGCGCACATGCGGCAGCACCACCGGCAGCTTGCTGTCGGAGATCGTGGTGGGATCGAGGCCCTGATAGAACCGCGTGTCGAGACGCGCGTACGCCCCTTCGCCGAAGCCTTCGGCATAGACCTGGCTCGCCAGCACGGTGACGTCGGTTCCGACGGCGTTGCCCAGATGGAAGTCGCGCACATAGGTGGCCGAGCTGGCGCGGTTGACATCGAAGCCCCAGCGCCAGGTGTCGTTCAGGTTGAACCGGCCATTGGCGTAGATCGTGCCCTGCGGCGAATCATCCAGATAGCCCACCGAGCCGTTCAGGGTCAGGGCGCCGCTGTTGAAGCGCCGGCGGTACTCCACGCCGAGATTGGGTCCCGCGCGGGTGGTGATCATCGGGGTGATGGTCGCGTCGGACTGGTCGTCGATCACCCAGTAGTAGGGTTGCGCGATGAAGGTGCCGACGTGGGAATTGGCGCCGAAGGACGGGATCAACAGGCCGCTGGCACGCTTCACCGACGGGTCGGCGGTCCAGAAAAACGGGAACCACGCCACCGGCACGCCGAGGATCTGCATCTCGGTGTCGGTGAATTCGATCCGCTTGTGCTGCCTATCTTCGGTCGCGGTGCGCGCATGCAGCTGCCACAACGGCGGCAGGTAGGGGTTCTTCTTGCACAGGTTGCAGGTCGAATAGACGACCTTCGACAACTGCTCGAGCACGCCCCCGGTGCGCTTGCCGGCGTTGGCGGCGAGCCTGGCGTTCTGCGCCAGCCGCGCGCGCACCTGCTGCAGCACGCCGTCGCGCATCGCGTTCGACAGCACGGCGGACTGGGCATACAGCACGGTTCCGTTCGGCTGGATCAGGGTCACATGGCCGCTTGCGGTGGCCACCCCCGTGGTGCGGTCGAACGTCACCCGGTCGGCGCGCAGCACCTGGTCGTTCTGCCAGGCCTCGACATGCCCGCTGGCGATCACCAGGGTGCGGTTGCGCTCGTAGCGCACCTGATCGGCGGTGAAGCCGATCGGCGCGGAGCGGTCGACGCTCCCCCCGCCGCCGGCAGGCATCAGCTTATCCAGTTGCGCCCGCGCCGGGCCGGCCGCAGCCAGGCCGAGCAGCAGCGCCGCCAGCGCACAGGTCCAGCGTCCCGCCATCAGCCGTCTTCCATGTGCAGCAGCAAAGCGACCGCCAGCAGCAGCCCCGCCGCCGTCGGCGCCCAGGCCGCCAGCCCCACCGGCAGCGCGCCCGACTGGCCGAATTCCTCGGCCAGCTTGGAGATCATGAACAAGGCGAATCCGGCCGCCACGCCGCCGCCGATCATCCGCGCCACCCCCCCGCGCCGCGCCGGGCGCAGGGAAAACCCGGCCGCGACCAGTGCCATCGTTGCGGTGAGCAGCGGCAGCGCCAGCAAGGTCTGGAAATGCAGCCGGTCGCGCACCGAGGAGAAGCCGGACCTCTCCAGGAGCGCGATGAACCCCGGCAGTTGCCAGACCGACAGGGTGTCCGGGGGGGCGAAGCTTTCCTGCACCCGCCGCACCGTAAGATCGGTCGGCAGGCGAAGGGTGCGGGGCGGGCTCGGCAGGGCATCCGGCAGCATCACCCGCGCGGCGTCCAAGGTCCAGGCGCCGGGTGTCAGTCTTGCCGCGGCGGCGTCGATCCGGCTCACCAGTTCGCCGCCGCTGTCGAGCCGAAACACCGTGACGTTGCGCCCGCTCAGGGTGCCGCCGCGCACCGCCACCGCCCGCGCGTGCAGGATCGCCACCCCCGGACGGCCGGCTTCGGCGCCCGAGCCGGGGCCGGCATCGGCCTGGCGCAGCCAGAGCTGGCCGCCGTTCAGCTCCAGCGGACCGCCGCCGGTGCTCAGATAGTGCTCGATCAGCTGGTTGGCGCGCGCGAACATGGCCGAGGACAGCGGGCTGATCGCCATGGTGGCAACCGCCCCGAACAGCGCCGCGCACAGCACCGGACCGGCCAGGAACTCCCAGGCGGACACCCCGGCGGCGCGTGCGACGATCAGCTCCGAGGAGCGGGTGAGCCGCCAGAAGCTGAACATCCCGCCCAGCTGCACGGCAAACGGCAGCACCTGCAGGGCCAGAAAGGGCAGCCGCAGCAGCGCGATTCCCCCCGTCAGCGCCAGCCCGACCTCCGGGTGGCCGGTGGTGCGGCGCAACAGATCGATGAAGTCGAACAGGGCGACGAAACCGGTCAGCCCGAGCAGGGCGGCGGTGACCGCCAGGCTGAACTTCCGGGCGACATAAAGCGACAGGGTGACCGGCGGTCTCACCGCGCCACCGTGCCGTCGCCGGCCGGCCGGATCCGCCGCCAGGGCCGGATCGCCGGCCCCAGCAGCAGGCCGAGTCCGATCAGCGCCGGGACCGTCGCCTCGGCCCACACCAGCCCGATCAGCGCGTTGTTCCGCGCCGCCAGATCACCGACCCCCAGTTGCAGCGCCACCAGCCCCACCACGACGCCCACGGCTGCCAGCGGGCGCATCAGGCTGCCATGGCGGCGAAACGTGCCGGTCAGGACCGACAGCAACGCGATTGCGGCATAGGCCAGGGTGGACAGCGGGCTCGACAGCCGCTTCGCCGCCTCGGCCACCCAGCGCGGCCGGTCGGTGGCGCTGACGAAGGGCGGCGGGTTCAGCAGGCTGTGCAGGGAGACCTCGGCCATGCCCGGCAGCCGCGCCGCGTTGGACCGCCCGGCCCCGGACAGATCGATCACGTTGCGCCGGAACGTCAGCAACTCCAGCCGGCCGGAACGCGGGTCGATCTGCTGGCGCGACCCGTCGAGCAGCACCACCTCCGGTCCCTGCGCTCCGTCGATCAGCCGCCCCTGGCGGGCCAGCACCGTCGTCTCCGCCGCCGGATTGCGCGCGTCGTTGATCAGGATACCGTGCAGCACCCCGTCGGGCGTGCGTGCGCGAACATAGACCGTGAGCCCTTGGGAAAGCTGGGTGAACACCCCGTCCTGCAGCAGGAAAGCGGCGATGCGGTTGCGGATCTCCCACTGGAAATCCTGGAAGCTGCGGAAACTGGCCGGCACGAGCCAGAGATTGAGCCCGTAGCCGGCCAAAGTGGCGAGCAGCGCCAGCGCCAGCGCCGGCCGCGCCAGGGCGAGATCCGACCGCCCGGCCGCGCGCATGACCGTGAGTTCCCGATCGCCGGCCAGGCGCTGGTAGACGAACTGCACCACGACGAAGGTGGTGATCGGCAGCACCACGGCGACGAAACTCGGCACCAGCAGGGCCGTCAGCCGCAGGAACACGCCGAACGACAGGCCGTGATCGACCACCAGCTTCACGAACCGCAGCGACTGGGTCAGCCAGATCAGCGCCGTCAGACCGGCGGTCACGGCGAGCAGCGCCACCGCGAGCTGGCGGAAGATGTACCAGTCCAGTCGTGAAACGAGCATGCCGCCGCGCATCGTGAGCACCCGGGCCGGGGAATCCTGACAGACCGGCCGCGGCGCCGCGAGGGGCACCCCCGGACACCCCGCCAAGGAAAAGCGCCCCTGGAAAAGCGCCCCCGGAAAAACGCCCCTGGCCCTGCTGGCGGAGAGTCGAAGGCCCTGGCGGCTCGCGCACGCCGGCCCGGCCGCTGGTCCTGCCGGCGGCCGGAAACGGGTCTACTTGATCTTCGACTCGCGGAACACGACGTGCTTGCGCGCAACCGGATCGTATTTCTTCAGCTCGAGCTTGTTCGTCTGCGTCCGCGCATTCTTCTTGGTCACGTAGAAATAACCCGTGTCCGCACTGGAAACGAGCTTGATCTGAACGGTGTTGGTCTTCGCCATGGCCTTATCCTCGGAACGGGCGGAACATGCGTGCGGCGCCGCGATGCGTCAAGAGCGTTGCAGCGCCCCCGACCGCGGCTGAGCCAACCTCTGGAATCTCGCGCCCGGATCGCCACCTGCGCCGGCTTGCGCGGCCACGAACCCCGGCTGTCGATCCGTGCGGCCGCCCACGCAACCCTGTCTACGCCATCCCGGCGGTGCGGACCAGCCCGCGCTCGGTCGCGATCGCGGCCAGCCGCACGTCGCCGGGGCCGGCGGGAACACGCGCCATCTCCTGCGCCGCATAGGCGCAGCCCAGCGCGACCGCGCCCGGCAGGCCGCCCAGGGTCGTGTCGTAATAGCCGCCGCCATAGCCCAGCCGGTTGCCCGCCCGGTCGAAGGCCAGCAGCGGCACCAGCAGGAAAGATGGAACCATCTCCGGCCCGTCCGGGGCCAGGGTGCCGAAGGCTTCGCGCCGCAGGGGCGCCTCCGGTCGCCACAGGCGGAAGCGCAGCCGCCGGTCGGCCCGTCCGCTTGTCCCCGGGGCGCGCGGCGGGGTGACCGGCAGCACCACCGCGTGGCCGCGCGAAGCGAGCGCGTGCAGCAGCGGGCGGAGGTCGATCTCCTGCCCGATCGGCCAGAAGCCGGCCACCACCGCGCCGGCAGGGGGCGGCGCCTCGCGCAGCACCACCGCGGCCAGCGCGGTACCCGCCGCCGGGTCGCAGGCGGCGCGCACGGCAAGCGCCTCCGCGCGCGCCTGGCGCTTGGCCTGCACGAGCACGGCGGACGGATCGGGGTCGGACATGGACAACCGCCGGGCGAGGAGGGGAAGATCGGGCAGGGAGATGCGGGGGGAAGTGCGGGGCCACCCTGGCCGTTGGCGTCGCATCCTCCCAGAGCCTGCGTGTGCAGGTGGGCGCCGGATACCGAGACCACGATCCCGACAGTGCCAGCTCCCAGGGAGATGCTTACTGGCCCCGGGGATGCCTTGCCTGACGCACCGGGCAGCTCCGCCTGCACTAGTTAGGCGGTGCCGGGTCGTTTGCCAAGCGGCGGGGTCGGGTTTTTCGCCGCAGCCTTCCGGCCGCCGCGTTCAGGCCGGTGGGGCAGGGCGGATCAGGATCGTCCTTCCAGCCCGTCGGCGATGTCTTCCGCCCGTTTGGCGAGTTGGGCGAGACGGCGTTCCTGGCGGGCCTGGGCGGCGGCGGCGGTTGCGTCGGTCGCGGCAGGCGGCGCGGCGGCCCCGCGGTCGCGCGTCTCGTGCAGGTCGTCGGCCAGCAACAACGCGGCCATCACCAGCATGCGGGCCTCGCTGCTCGGGCCCGCCACCGCCTTGATGCTGTCGATCCGTCGCTCCACCTCGCCGGCCATCGCCAGCAGATGCTGTTCCTCTCCGTCCTGGCAGCCGACCGTGTAGCTGAAGCCGTTGATGCGGACGGTCACTTGCGCCATGCGGCAACTCCTTCGCGGATGAGTGGGGACGGGCGCGCGGCCGTGGTCATGAGGCCTCGTCGAGCGCCGCGCGCAGTCGCCCGATGACCCGGTCGAGCCGGGAGATCAGCGCCGCACGGGACATCCCCTCGGGCACGGCGGCAGGGTCCGGCGGGACCGAGGGCGCGCCGGGCGCCGCCGCCGGGGCCACGCGGGCGATCCGCTCCAGCGCTGCCTCCAGCCGTGCGGCGGGGTCGGCGGCGTCCGGTTCATTGGCCATCGGCGTTCGCTCCGCTGCGTCAATCGTCTTGAAATGCGCGGCCGACTGGCTCAGCGTCAAGCATGGCGATGGTTGCGGCAGGTCCCCCGGCTGTGATTGTGCACGGGCTGGACGACGCCCGTGCCGCGCTGGCGCCGGGCCGGCCCGTCGCGCTGCTGTCCGCCCCGGGTGCGGCGCTCTATGCCGGGTGCGGCTGGTGGCGTGCGCTGGTCGGGGTGGCGCGGGCGGAGCGGCCGGCGGGGGAGGCCATCGTCGATATCCTGGACTGTGCCGATGCCGCGGGCGCCGCGCTCGCCGCGGTGCGCCTGGGTCAGCACCGGCTCGTGCTGGCGGAAGCGGCGCCGGGCTTCGCCGCCGTGGCGGCCGCGGCGGCGGCGCGCGGCGGGATCCTGCTGACCGCTGCGCCGCCGGCGCTCGACCTCGCCGTCCCCGGGGCCGGGCGGGCGCTGGCGGCCTGGCTCCAGGCCGGCACCCCCGACGGACCTTCGGGCGTCGCCGCATGATCGCGCCCTATGGAACCGCGCCCGATGGGACCGCGCCGGCACGGCCGCCGACGCGTGACTCCGGTCCTGTCCTGCGCTAGACGGCGACAGAGGCAACGACCAGGAGCGGAAGGGCCATCCGATGCGCGTCTCCCAGCGAGTGAAGAAGATCCTGGACTGGTATGAGGGCGATCCGCCAGGCGTGAAGGCCAACCTCGCCCGCATCCTGATGCACGGCAAGCTCGGCGGCACCGGCAAGGTGGTGATCCTGCCGGTCGATCAGGGGTTCGAGCACGGTCCTGCGCGCAGCTTCGCGCCCAACCCGCCGGCCTATGATCCGCATTATCATTACCAGCTGGCGATCGAGGCGGGGCTGTCGGCCTATGCCGCGCCGCTCGGCATGATCGCCGCGGGGGCCGAGACGTTTGCCGGCGCCCTGCCCACTATCCTGAAAGTGAACAGCTCGAACAGCCTCGCCACCAGCAAGGACCAGGCGGTGACGGGCAGCGTGAAGGACGCGCTCCGGCTCGGCTGCGCCGCCATCGGCTTCACCATCTATCCCGCCAGCGAATACGCGTTCGACCAGATGGAGGAACTGCGCGCGCTCGCCGAGGAAGCGAAGTCCTGCGGCCTCGCCGTGGTGGTCTGGAGCTACCCGCGCGGCCCGGCGCTCGACAAGGCGGCGGAAACCGCGGTCGATATCTGCGCCTATGCCGCGCACATGGCCGCGCTGATGGGGGCGACCATCATCAAGGTGAAGCCGCCGACCGCGCATATCGGCCTGGAGGCGGCGCGCAAGGCGTACGAAGGCATCGACATCTCCACCCTGCCCAAGCGGGTCGAGCACGTCATGCAGGCGTCCTTCAACGGCCGCCGGGTGGTGGTGTTCTCGGGCGGCGAGGCCAAGGGGCTCGACGCCGTGTTCGACGAGATCCGCGGCCTGCGCGACGGCGGCGCCAGCGGCAGCATCATCGGCCGCAACACGTTCCAGCGGCCGAAGGACCAGGCGCTGGATATGCTCGGCAAGGTGATCGACATCTATCTGAGCAAGGACTGATCCCGGTGGCCGAACTCGGCGGCCCCGGCTGCCGGGTCTATCTGATCACCCCGCCCGTGCTCGACCCGGCGCCGTTCGCCGATCTGTTGGCCGCGGCGCTGGATGCGGGTGACGTGGCGGCGGTGCAGCTGCGCCTGAAGGACGTTTCGGACGACGACTGGCGCCGGGCGAGCGACGCGCTCCGCCCGGTGGCGCAGGCGCGCGAGGTGGCGTTCCTGCTGAACGACCGGGCCGATCTCGTGCGCGCCACCGGCAGCGACGGGGTGCATGTGGGGCAGGAGGACATGCCGGCGCGGCAGGCGCGCGCGCTGATCGGCCCCGACCTCACCCTCGGCGTGACCTGCAAGGCGAGCCGGGATCTGGCGATGGCCGCCGGCGAGGACGGGGCGGACTACGTGGCCTTCGGCGCCTTCTTCCCCTCCACCACCAAGGACGTGACCCGGCAGGCCGATCCCGAGATCCTGCGCTGGTGGTCGGAGCTGATGGAGCTGCCGTGCTGCGCGATCGGCGGCATCACGGCGGAGAACTGCGCGCCCCTGGTGCGCGCGGGGGCCGATTTCCTCGCCGTGGTCGGCGCGGTGTGGAACCATCCCGACGGGCCGGCGGCCGGGGTGCGGGCGCTGAATGCGGCGATCGCCGCGGCGGGCGCGTAGGGGCGCGGATGGCACGGCTCAGCGTCAACCTCAACAAGATCGCGCTGTTGCGCAATTCCCGTCACACCGGGGTGCCGGAGGTGGCGCATTTCGCCCGGCTGGCGCTCGGCTCCGGGGCGCGCGGGATCACCGTGCATCCGCGCCCGGACGAGCGGCATATCCGCGCGGCCGACATCCCCGTGATCGTCGCGGCGATGGCGGGCGCGCGGCCGGCGGTGGAACTGAACATCGAGGGCTATCCGGACGCGCGGCTGCTTGCGATCGTGGAACAGGCGCGGCCGGAGCAGGTGACCCTGGTGCCGGACGCGCCGGACGCGTTCACCTCCGAACGCGGCTGGGCGCTCGACCCGGCGGAGCGATTGGTGGCCGAGCCGGCGATCGCGGCGCTGCGCGGCCTGGGCGCGCGGGTGATCCTGTTCATCGACCCCGATCCGGCGGCGGTGCCGCGGGCGCGCGCGTCCGGAGCGGACGGGGTGGAGATCTACACCGGCGCCTATGCGGCGGCGTTTCGCGCCGGCGATCCGGCGGCGGCGCTGGCGGCCTGCGCGGCGGCGGCTAAGGCGGCGCGGGATGCGGGGCTGGTGGTGAACGCGGGGCACGATCTGAACCTGCGCAACATCCCGCCGCTGCGCACCCGGATCCCGTTCCTGGCGGAAGCCTCGATCGGCCACGAACTGACGGCGGACGCGCTGGAGATGGGATTTGCCCAGGCGGTGACCGCCTACGCGAAGGCGCTGGCGGGGGCCTAGGCGCAGGCCGGGCGGGCCGCCGCGCGGCCCGGTTCAGTCCGCCGGCCGAAACCCGAGCGCGGCCGAGATCGCATCGGCATGGTGGATCACGACCGTCGCCAGCGCCGCGATCGCGCGCGCCGGCAGACGCCGCATGGGGGAAGTGACGCTGATCCCCGCGATCACCTGCCCCGTCATGTCGCGGATCGGCGCACCGATGCAGCGCACGCCGGGCTGGTGCTCGCCTTCGTCGCGCGCATAGCCGCGCGCGCGGGTCTCGGCCAGGTCCCGGCGTAGCGCCTCGGGCTCGGTGATGGTCGCGTCGGTGTAGCGCACCAGCCCGGCGGCGATCACCCGCGCGATCGCCGGCGCCGGCTGGAACGCCAGGATTGCCTTGCCGACGCTGGTGCAGGTGGTGGGCGCCTGCTCGATCAGGGTCACCGGCTGGCTCCGCTCGGTCGAGGCGTCAGCCCGGTGGATGACGACCGCGCGATGCCCGTCGAACACCGCCAGATGCACCGCATGCCCGGTCTGTCGGGTCAGTGCCTCGACGAACGGACGCGCCTCGCGATGCAGCTCCAGGTTGGCAAGCGCGATATTGCCGAGGCTGAACAGCTTGACGCCGAGACGATACCGGTCCCGTTCGCGGGCCTGATCGAGCAGCCCGGCCTCGCGCATCGATGCCAGCAGCCGGTGGGTCGTGCTCTTGGGGAAGCCGGTGCGCTGGCAGATCTCGGCCAGGGACAGGGCGCGCTCGACGGTAGAGAACGTGTCAAGCACGCGCATCACCTTGGTCAGCGATTTCAGCGCGTCGTCGCTGTGGCGCGGCGCCTCGGCGGCTGGTTCGGACACGCGGAACACCTCCAGTGGCGGCCCGGAGTAGAGCCCGCCGGCCTGGCCGGCAACCGGCGTGCGGGTGGCAAGTGCGGTATTTCGGTCCGCTCCAATCCCGCAATACGGGATATAGGACCGATTGACGGAACATCGGCCGGATTCTAGGGTTCGCCCATCGCAACCGGAGCCTGCCGTGACCCAGCCAACAGCCACCCCGCTCGCCGATGCCCCCGCCGCGGCGGATCGGCGCGACAGCCATCGCGCGCTCGGGGGCATCCTGCCCCCGCTTGCCATGCCGTTCGACGCGCAGGGCGACATCGTCTTCTCCGCGCTCGGCGAGCAGATCGACTTCATGGTCGAGCGCGGCGTGCGCGGCATCGTCGTCGGCGGCAGCACCGGCGAGGGTCACACCCTGGATCGCGACGAATTCGCCCGCGTGATGCAGGAAGCGCACGCGGCAGTGGCCGGGCGGGTTCCGCTGCTCGCCGGGCTGATCGTCAACAGCACGCGAGAGGCGATCGAACGGGTCCGGCTGTTGGCGGGGCTGAACATCGCGGCGCTGCAGGTGACGCCGGTGCACTACCTGTTCAAGCCGGATGCCGAAGCCACGATCGCCCATTTCCGCGCCATCCACGAAGCCGCGGACCTGCCGATCCTGATCTACAACGTCATTCCCTGGAATTATCTGAGTGCCGATCTGATGCTGCGGATCATGCACGAAGTGCCGGGCGTCATCGGCATGAAGCAGAGCTCGGGCGACCTCAAATCCGTGAGTGATCTGCTGGCCGGGGCCGGTCCGCGCCATCTCGTGCTCTCGGGGATCGATGCGCTGCTGTACCCTGCGTTCGCGCTCGGCGCGCACGGTGCCATCACGGCCCTGACCGCCGCCGTTCCGGGCGCGTGCGTGCGGTTGTGGAACGCCGTACAGGCCGGGGATCATCCGGCGGCGCTCGATCTGCACCGCCGCCTCGGCGGGCTCTGGAACGCGCTCGCGCACGACAATCTGCCGGCCTGCGTCAAATACATCCAGCACCGCTCGGGACTGGGGTTCCACCTGCCGCGGGCGCCGATGCCGCCGGTGAGTGCGGCGCAGCAGCGGGCGATCGATCACGCTCTGGCGAACCTGCCGCTCTGACGGCCACCGCCGAAGGACGGACGTCCGGCAACCCCCGTCGGTTCCCCATCGTGGCCGGGCCGGGCCACGCCGGCCAGTCCCGGCCCGGCGCCCCCGAATCGAAACGGCGCGCGGGCCCGACACAGCCGGCCCGTGCCCGGGCGCCGGCGGGGCGGGCCGCCCGGGAACGGGCCCGCGCGGAGCGTATGGACGAGGCGTCGTCGCCCCGGCATATCCGCCCTTCGTTTCTCGAAAGGCCCTGTTTGCCATGCTGAACCCTGCTTATGGCCGGGTGGAGACCATCGCCGAGTCGCTGCGCGATCTGCTCGGCCCGCGCTTTTCCGAAGCACGGGCCGTCCGCGAGCATCACAGCCACGGCGAGGGCCTGCCCGCTGCCGGCCTGCCGGATGCCGTCGCCTTCCCGGAAACCGAGGCCGAGGTGGCCGCGATCGCGGTGGCCTGCCGGGACGCGCGCGTGCCCATCGTCCCGTTCGGCGCCGGCACCTCGCTGGAAGGCCACGTGGCCGCGCTGGAGGGCGGCGTCTCGGTCGATTTCTCGCGGATGAACCGGATCCTGGCGGTCAGCCCGGAGGCGCTCGATTGCCGGGTGCAGGCCGGCGTCACCCGCCAGCAGCTCAATGCCGCGCTGCGCAGCGACGGGCTGTTCTTTCCGGTCGATCCCGGCGCCGACGCGACCCTGGGCGGCATGGCGGCGACCCGCGCCTCCGGCACCGCCGCGGTGCGCTACGGCACGATGCGGGAGAACGTGCTCGGCCTCAGCGTGGTCACGCCCGACGGGCAGATCCTGCGCACCGGCGGGCGGGCGCGCAAATCCGCCGCCGGGCTCGACCTCACCCGGCTCTACGTGGGCAGCGAGGGCACGCTCGGCCTGATCACCGAAATCCAGCTCCGCCTGTATGGCCTGCCGGAGACCGTCGCCGCCGCGGTCTGCCAGTTCGACACGTTTGCGCGGCGCGGTCGAGACGGTGATCGCGGCGCTGCAAAGCGGGATCCCGCTCGCCCGGGTCGAACTGCTCAACGACGTGCAGATGGGGATCTGCATCGCCTACGCCGCGCTCGAAGGCTACGCGGCGAAGCCGACCCTGTTCCTCGAGTTCCACGGCAGCGCCGGGGCGGTGCGCGAGCAGATCGAGGCCATGCAGGCGCTGAGCGCCGAGGGCGGCGGCGGGGCGTTCCGCTTCGCCGAACGCCCCGAGGACCGCTCGCGCCTGTGGAAGGCGCGGCACGAGACCTACTACGCCTGCCTCGCCCACAGCCCGGGGCGGCGCAACATGGGCACCGATGCCTGCGTGCCGATCTCCGAACTCGCCGCCTGCCTGCTGGAGACCGAGGCCGACATCGCCGCCACAGGCCTGGTCGCGCCGATCGTCGGCCATGTCGGCGACGGCAATTTTCATCTCGGCATCCTGTTCGACCCGGAGGACCCCGACGAGGTCCGCCGCGCCGAGGGCCTCGCCCGGCGCACCGGCGAGCGCGCCATCCGCTTCGGCGGCACCTGCACGGGCGAGCACGGCATCGGCCTGCACAAGCGCGATCTGCTGGGTCTCGAGCACGGCGCCGCGGTGGAGATGATGCGGACCATCAAGCAGGCGCTCGATCCCCACGGCATCATGAATCCGGGCAAGATGTTCAGCGCGGAGCGTATCGGACCCCCCGGCGGTCCCGGGCGCGCATGATGCCGGCGTAACGCGCGCCCCCCGGGAACTGCGCCCGGCCCCGTGGGCGCCCGGCGGCGCCGCCGATCCCGCCGGGGCCGGCCGCGCGGTCTTCATCCGGGCTTAACCGGTCCGCCCCATCCTGCGCCGCGCCGCTGCCCGGTGCGCCCATGACCCTGTCGCGTCCCCGCCTGCTCGCCGAGGCTTTCGCCGCACTCGACTCCGGCCGGTTCGCCGCCGCCCTGCCGCCCTGCCAGGCGCTGCTTGCGGCCGATCCGGCCGACGCCGAGGCTCGCCTGCTGCTCGGCCTCGCCCGCGGGGCGCAGGGCGAGGCGCGCGGAGGCCGCGCGGCTGCTGGACCAGGTGGCCCGCGCCCGGCCCGGCCATGCCCATCCCTGCCATGACCTCGCCGCCCTGCTTCGCCGCCTGGGCCGGCCGGACCTGGCCGCGGCGCAATACCACGCCGCGCTGCACCTCGCGCCCGGGGACACGGCGCTGCGCCGGGGCCTGGCGGAGCACCTGCTGGAAGCGGGCGACCCTCTTGCCGCGCTGGACGTGCTCGGCGATCCCGCCGGCTCCGCCGCCGCGCACCACTTGGCCGGGCTGGCCTGGGCCGAGGCCGGGGACATCGAAGCCGCCACGGCGCAGTTCCGCCGCACGGTCGGGCTGGATCCCGGCCCGGCAGCCGGCTGGTCCAACCTCGGGATGATGCTGAAGATCGCCGGCCGCCACGCCGAGGCCCTCGCCGCGCACGACGAGGCCGTGGCGCGCGCGCCGGAGGATCCCCAATTGCGCGTCAACCGTGCCGCGACGCTTCTGCACGCCGGGCGCTGGGCCGAGGCCTGGGGCGAGTACGAGTGGCGCCTGCGCCTGCCCGGCCATGCGCCGCAGCCGGCGGAGCCCCCGCTGCCCTCCCGTGCCAGCCTGGGTGATCTCGCCGGGCGCACCGTGCTGCTCACGCATGAGGGGGGCTTCGGCGACACGATGCAGTTCGCCCGCTACGTCCCGTTGCTGGCGGCGCGCGGGGCGGAGGTGCGGCTCGCGGTGCCAGCGGCGCTGGCGCGGCTGCTGGCGCCGCTCGCGCCGGTGGTCGCGCCGGATCAGCCGCGGCCGCGGTGCGATTTCCACTGCCCGTTCTCCAGCCTGCCGCGGGTCTTCGCCACCACGCCGGACGACGGTCCCGGGGACCGTCCCTTACCTTGCCGCCGATCCGGCGCTGGCGGCGGCCTGGCGGGCGCGGCTGGCGGCGGGCGGTCCCGGGCTGCGTGTGGGCCTGGTCTGGGCCGGGCAGGCACGGCCCTGGCTGCGGGGCTTCGCAACCCTGGACGGGCGGCGCAGCGCCGGGCTTGCGGCCTTCGGCCCGCTCGCCGGCATTCCGGGCGTGCGCTTCGTCAGTCTGCAGGCCGGCCCGCCCGGGGCCGAGGCCGCCGCCCCGCCCGGCGGGGCTCGACCTCCTCGATCCGATGGAAGAGGTCGTGGATTTCGCCGATACCGCGGCGATCGTCGCCGGGCTTGATCTGGTGATCGGCGTCGATACCGCGGTGGTGCACCTGGCCGGTGCGCTGGGAACCCCGGTGTTCCTGCTCGATCGCTACGACAACTGCTGGCGTTGGCTGAGCGGGCGCGCGGACAGCCCGTGGTACCCGGGGCTGCGGATCTTCCGCCAGGACCGGCTTGGCGACTGGAGCGGGCCGATGGCGCGGGCGGCGGCGGCGCTGCGCGAGCTGGCGGCGTGAACAGAAAGTCCTTCCGGCCGGCGCCGGGCGCGCCGCTACCTGCCTGGCACGATGCGATAAAGGCGGAACCCGGTCTTCGCCTGCGTCCCCACCAGCCGCAGCCAGGGCGGCGGACGATCGGCGGACAGGGCGAACCACAGCGCGTCGGCCGGCGCTCCCTGGGTCAGGGCATAGGGTGTGCGGCGCGGGCAGAACAGCACGAAGCGCGCCCCGGTCGCGCGCACCGCGGGCGGCGGCCGGCGCTCCACCGGCGCGCGCCAGGCGGCCCGCGCCCGCAGGAATCCCGCCACCCCGTGCTGGTAGAACGAGCCGACGGCAATGATCCGGCTGCGGTACAACAGCTCCGGCACTTCGTCCACCGGGGTCAGCACGATCTGCCCCGCCGCCGGGGCGAGCAGGGAGCCGATGTGCATCATCGCGCAGGACGGACCCGCGGGCCCGGCGCCGGCCGCCGTGCCGGCACGGGCCGCGGCCAGCATCGGCACCGAATAGGGAGCGATCAGCAGCGCATCACCAGACCGATCCGCGCCGCGGCCGCCCGGTTCGGCTGGGCGGCGAAGCGGCGCGAAGCGCCGGTCAGCGCCACCGGCAGCAGTGCCGCGCCGAACGCGGCCGGGAAGGGGGCGAAAATCACGAACCGGGCCGTCAGCCCCAGGGCGAGCAGAGTCGCCGCCGCCACGAGCAGCCACAACCCGGCGGCCTCCCGTTCCTGCCGCGCCCGCCAGGCCCGGGCGAGCGCCACCGCCAGCGCGAACAGCCCGGGGCCCAGCAGCATCGCGGCCTGGCCGACCCCGTGCACGGGCTGGGTCTCCTTCATCACGCCGAAGAACAGGTGCATCTGCCCGGCCGGCAGCAGCGCGTAAGGCCCCAGCGCCACGCCGGGATAGACGGCGAGCCAGAGCGCGAAGCCACCCACCGCGCCGAGCAGCCCGAGCGCGCTCCGCTGCCCCGGCGAGAGCGTGGCGCGGTCGATCGCTGCGAGCCACAGGCCGACCAAGGCCACCGCAAGGCCGAGTGCGGCGTAGACGACCGAGATCCGGTCGAGCGCCGCCGCCCAGGGGCCCCCCGCCGGCGGGTCGCGCCACAGCCCGAACGCGAGGGTGGCCAGAAAGCCCACCCCGCCGGCGGCCACCGCGCGCCCGATCGGGCGGAACAGCCAGCACCAGCCGAGGCCGACGAAGGCCAGCAGCACGAAGGGCATGGTCTCCGGCATGATCCAGATCGCCAGGCCACCGGCCACCCCGGCCGCGAGGCCCGCGCCGCGCCGGCCGTGTCCCGCCCGCAGCGCGAAACCGCCGGTCACGGCCGCCGCGGCGACCATGATGATGTGATAATGGATCACTCCGATCGGTTCGAACCCCCGGATGCCGTCCAGCAGCGGGGCCATCAGGGGTACGATCAACAGCCATCGGCGCTCGGCGAGCGGAGCCACGGCGAAGCCCAGGCCAAGGCCGAGCGCCCCGGCCGCGAGCGGCGCGGTCGCCACCCCTGCGAGTCGCAACGCCGTATGCCAGCCCAGCCACGGCGCCAGCGGCGCGGCGAGCGCAACCAGCGCGGCGTCGAACAGCCGCGACCACTCGATCACCAGCGGCGCGCCGGAGTTGTCGCGTCCGGTGACGGTGTTGACCAGATGGCCGAGTTTCAGTCCCTGCTCGATCCGCACGAGCCGCATGTAGCTGTCGGGATCGACCAGCCCGCCGTGCCAGACATGGGCGAAGCCGCCGGCGCCGGCGAGCATCTGCATCGCCGCAGCGAGCGCGAACAACAGCAGATAGAACCGGGCCGAGGGCAACTCCGACCCGCCTGCGCCGGTCGCGGGTTGCACCGCGGCGCGCCGCACCGGCCGGCTGTGCCGCTCAGCCGCCAAGGCCTTCCAGCGCCAGCACCCGTGCGGGGGCGCCGTCGCTGCCGGTGAGGCTGAGCGGGGCGCAGACCACGAACGTGCGCTTGGAGGGCAGCGCCATCAGGTTGGCCAGGTACTCGATCAGGATCACCCCGCGCAGCAACAGGCGCTGGTGGGTCACGTATTCCTCGGCCGGGGCGTCGGGCAGGCCGACGATGGCGTTGCGGATGCAGCGGTCCTGCGGGAAGTCGAAGCCGACCGCCTTGGGACGGCGCGCATACAGCCAGTCCGCGGCCTCGGGCGTGACCCAGGGGGCATTGGCCCAGAATGCCGGGGTGGCGATCCGCTCCACGAGGTCCCAGCCGGCGCGCAGGAGCACGATGTCGCCGGGTTGGACATGGGTGCCGGCGGCGGCGATCAGCGCCTCGGTGATGGGCGCGTTCGGCCCGGCACCGCGCACGTCGACCACCGCGGCGGGACCGATGGTGGCGTCCAGCGGGATCGCGTCCGTGGTCGGGCCCGCGGGGTCGAAATGGCGCGGCGCGTCCATGTGGGTGAAGGCGTGCACGGCGGTGGACAGCCAGGTGACCTGGGAATGGCCCTCGGCGTGGGTGCGGTGCAGGTGCTGCTTCGGGTGCCAGCGGAAATGGTCGGGCTGGATCGGGGTGGAGAGGTCGATCACCTGGGGCATGGGCGGTCCTCGGGAGGCCTGGATGGTCGCAGGAAAACCGGCCTCCTCCCTCTCCCCCCGCGCTTGCGGGGGGAGAGGGTCGGGGTGAGGGGGGCAAGCGGCACCCACCCAACATCGGGGGGCGAGAACCCCCCTCACCCTGACCCTCTCCCCCGCAAGCGCGGGGGAGAGGGAAGAAGGCCGCCGTGCCGTCCGCTCAGCGGCGGCAGAGCGTCACGCCACCTTGGCTCACGCCGCCTTGCGGAATGTTTTCGGAATCCCCGCTTTCGGCATCTGCCCGGACAACGGCTCGGCCGGCAGCCCCTCATGCAGCAGCGCACGGGCCTCCAGCAGCTTCGGCAGGTCGATCCCGGTCGAGAAGCCCATGCTCTCCAGCATGAACACCAGATCCTCGGTCACCACGTTGCCCGAGGCGCCGGGCGCATAGGGGCAGCCGCCGAGGCCGCCGAGGCAGGAATCGAACGCCCGGATGCCTTCTTCCAGCCCCGCCAGCGCGTTGGCGAGCCCGAGGCCCATGGTGTCGTGCAGATGCAGCCCCCACAGCACCGGCCCGATCGCCTCGCGCACCGCGCGGACCACCTCCTTGATCTGCGCCGGGTGGCCGTAGCCCACCGTGTCGGCCAGCATGATCTTGTCGACCCCGGCCTTCGCCAGTCCGGAGGTCACTTCCACCACCTGCGCCGTCGGCACCGTCCCGTCGATCGAGCAGCCGAAGGCGGTCGACGCGCCCGCGATCACTTCCATCCGCCGCGGCTGCGCTTTCACCCACTCCATCATCCGCGCCATCTCGGCGACGCTCTCGGCCGGGGTGCGGTTGAGGTTGGCGCGCGAGTGGCCCTCGCTGACCGAGACCGGCACGCTGATCTTGTGCGCGCCCGTGTTGTAGGCGTTCTGCGCGCCGCGCAGGTTGGGGACCAGGGCGATCACCGTGAGGCCGGGGATCTCCAGGCAGCGGCGGACCACCTCCTCGGTATCCGCCATCTGCGGAATGACGCGCGGGGGGACGAAGCTGCCGACCTCGATCTCCTTCACCCCGGCCGCCGCCATGGCGGCGATCCAGCGGACCTTGGCGTCCGTGCTCATGCGGGTCTTGGCGATCTGCAGCCCGTCGCGCGGGCCGACTTCGCAGATGTTGACGTGTTCGCTCATGGGGCGGGGACCTCGCAGATCAGGATGCTGCCGGTGGCCGATTCCGTCATCACCAGGCTCCGCCCGTCCGGGGTCAGCGCGCAGTTGGTGACGTGCCGGCCGGCACAGGAGTTGATTCGATAGAGCGGCTTGCCCTGCGCGTCCACCACCCAGACGCAGCCATGGCCGGGGTTGGCGATATACAGCCGGTCGTGCGCGTCCATCGCCAGCCCGTCGGGGCCGGAGGTGCCGGGCGGCACGCGGGCGAAGCACTGCGCCTTGGCCACCACCGCGTCGTCGCGCAGCAGGAAGCGCCACACCTCGCAGGACCGGGTCATCGCCACGTAAAGATGCGTCTGCGCGGTGTTCAGCACGAGCCCGTTCGGGCTCGGCCCGGTGGCGAGCAGCTTATCCAGCCGCCCGTCCGCGTGTCGCCGCCACACCCGCCCGGTGGGGTCCTGCAGGCCGGTCTGCCCCTGGTCGGTGAACAGCACCGAGCCGTCCTTGTGCAGGGTGAGGTCGTTCAGCCCCTTGAAGCTCTCGCTCATCACCGTCTGCAACAGCGGCGCGGCGGCGCCGGTGCCGGGGTCGATGCGCATCAGTCCGCGGCGGTAGTCGGCCGCGAGCAGGAAGCCGTCGGGCAGCACTTTCAGCCCGTTCGGCCAGCCGTCGTAGGTGGCGAGCAGGGTCCAGGCGTCGCCCTCGATGCGGAAGATGCGGCCGTAGGGGATATCGACCACATGCAGCCGGCCGGCGGCGTCGAAGCAGGGACCTTCCAGGAAGCTGTCCACGGGCGCGCCGGCGCGGTTGGCATCGGCCCATTCGCTGCGTTCCGGCCGGCGGAACCGGTCGGGCATGCGGGTGAGAAGACGGGCGGCGAGAGGGGCGGGCGGATCGAACCACATGGCCCGCAACCTGCGGCGGCGCGGCGCACGGGGACAAGCCCCAGGCCCGGCGTAGGACGAAGATCCCGGATCGCCTCCAGGTGCCGGTTCCCCTAGCCTGTCCCTCGAGATCCCCGCGCCCCGGCGCGAACCGGAGCCAGCCATGCCCCCTCGTTCCCGCCCGGCGCCGCCGCAGGGTCCCCGCCTCGCCGCGTTCTGGAACGCCGCCTGGCCGGTGCTCGCGCTGGCCAACCTGCTGTGGGCCGGCAACATCGTGCTGGCGCGCGGCGTGGCCGATCTGGTGCCGCCGGTGGCGCTGGCCTATTGGCGCTGGACCGGGGCGTTCTGCATCTCGCTTCCGGTCGCCTGGCCCTATCTGCGGCGCGATGCCCCGGTGCTGGTCCGGCACTGGCGGATGATGCTGCTGCTGTCGGCCACCGGCATCGCGACCTACAACACCATGTCCTACATTGCGCTGGCTCAGACCTCGGCGCTGAACGTCCTGCTGCTGCAATCGGCGCAGCCGCTGCTGATCATCGTCTGGGGGGCGGCGATCTTCGCCGAGCGGCCGAGCCTGCGCCAGGCGGCGGGCGTGCTCGTCTCGCTGGCCGGGGTGGCGGCGATCGCCGGCCGCGGCTCGGCCGCGGTGCTGTTGGGGTTGCGGCTCAATCCGGGAGATTGGTGGATTTTGGGTGGAATAAGCGTCTACAGTATCTATTGCGTGATGCTGCGCCGGCGACCGGCGGTGCATCCCCTGGCATTTCTGTCCGCGGCGATGGGCATCGGCTCCTGCCTGATTTTGCCGTTCTATCTGGCCGAGCTGGCCAGCGGTGCACATATCACGGGCGGCCCGAGGGCGTTTCTGGCGATGGGGTATATGGCCGTATTTCCTTCTTTTGTTGCGTATCTGTTGTTCAATCGCGGGATCGAGCTGATCGGTGCCGGCCGGGCCGGGCAGTCCATGCATCTGATGCCGCTGTTCGGCAGCGTGCTCGCGGTGCTGTTCCTGGGGGAGCGGTTCCACGCCTACCACGCCGCCGGCATCGCGCTGATCGGGGCGGGCATCCTGATGGCCTCGTGGCGCCTCGCGCGGCAGCCGCCCCGCGCCCTGCCGGTGTCTGACGCATGAGCGCGCGGCGGCTCGTTATCGTCTCGAACCGGGTGCCGATGCCGACCGAGCGCGGGCCGCGCGCCGGCGGCCTGGCGGTCGCGCTGGCCGATGCGCTCGGCCCCGGCTCGGTCTGGTTCGGCTGGAGCGGCCGGCGCACCGCCCGCGCCGCTTCGGCCTCGGCGAACGTCGCCGAGGCGGGGGGGATCACCTACGCCACCATCGATCTCACGGAGGTCGAGTACCAGCGGTTCTATGGCGGGTTCAGCAACCGCGTGCTGTGGCCGCTGATGCACTTCCGGCTCGGCCTGATGCACTACCAGACCGAGGACTACCACGCCTATCGCGCGGTCAACCGCCGCTTCGCCGAGGCGCTGGCGCCGATGCTGCGCCCCGACGACCTGATCTGGGTGCACGACTACCACCTGTTCCCGCTGGGCGAGGAACTGCGCGCGCGCGGGGTGACCAACCGGATCGGCTTTTTCCTGCACACCCCGTTCGTGCCGCCCGAGATCCTGCGCGCGCTGCCGCGGGCCGAGCAGATCCTGGCCGGGCTCTGCGCCTATGACGTGGTGGGCTTCCATACCGAGGAGTTCCGCGCCGGCTTCCTGCGCAGCGTCCACGACATCCTCGGCCTGACCCCGGACACGGGCGCCGGCGTGATCATGGGCGGACGGCGGGCGCAGACGGTCGTGGAACCGATCGGGATCGACGCCGAGGGGTTCGCCGTGCTGGCCGAACAGTCCTGGCGCGGCAGCGAGGTGCGCCGGCTGCGCGCCAGCCTGGCCGGACGCGTGCTGGCGATCGGGGTCGACCGGCTGGACTATTCCAAGGGCCTGCCGCAGCGTCTGGAGGGCTTCGGCCGGCTGCTCGCCGCCCATCCCGAACATCACCAGCGGGTGAGCTTCCTGCAGGTTGCCGCCAGCTCGCGCGAGGACGTGAGCGAGTATCAGGAATTGCGCAGCGAGCTCGCCAGGATCGTCGGCGAGACGATCGGGCAGTATTCCGAGTTCGACTGGGTGCCGCTGCGCTACATGACCCGCCCGCTGCGCCGCGGCACCCTGGCCGGGTTCTATCGCGCCGCCCACATGGGGGTGGTCACGCCGTTGCGCGACGGGATGAACCTGGTGGCGAAGGAATACGTCGCCGCGCAGGACCCGCGCGATCCCGGCGTGCTGATCCTGTCGCGCTTCGCCGGCGCGGCGGCGGAGATGCACGAGGCGCTGATGGTCAACCCGTTCGATCCCGACGAGATCGCCGACGCCATGCACACCGCGCTGACCATGCGGCTGGAGGAGCGCCAGGCCCGGCACCGTGCGTTGCGCGAACATGTGTTTCAGGCGACGGCACGGCGCTTCTCCCAACGTTTCCTCGCCGTGCTGGCCGCGGAGGGGGAGGCGGCGGCTTGACCCTGCGCTTGGGTGGGCTACCCTCCGGTAGCGAAGCAAGGCGGACCCGCCACGGAGGAAACTGATGCGACCCAGGATCGCGGTTGTCGGCACCGGCGCGGTCGGCGGCTACGCCGGCGCGCATATGGCCGAGGCCGGAGAGGATGTGACCTTCCTCGACCCCTGGCCCGAGCATGTGGAACGCATGCGCAGCCACGGCCTGCGCATCAGCCATATCACCGGCGAGGAATTCACCACCAAGGTGCGCGCGCTGCACCTGACCGATGCGCAGCATCTGGCGAAGGAAGCGCCGATCGACATCGCCTTCGTCTGCATGAAGTCCTACGACACCGCCTGGGCGACGAAGCTGATCTCGCAATACCTGGCGCCGGCCGGCTACGTGGTCTCGTTGCAGAACTGCATGAACGAGGAGGCGATCGCCGGCGTCGTCGGCTGGGGCAAGGTGCTGGGCTGCATCGCCAGCTCCATCACCGTCGATCTGTGCGAGCCCGGCCATGTGCGGCGCGCGGCGGGGAAAAGCCGCGGCAAGGGCCACACCGTGTTCCGGGTGGGCGAGGTGCACGGGCGGATCACGGATCGCGCGCGCCAGGTGCAGAAGCTGGTCGACTACGCCGACGGCTCGTTGATCACGTCCAACCTGTGGGGCGAGCGCTGGTCGAAGCTGGTGACCAACGTGATGGGCAACGGCCTCTCGGCCTGCACCGGCATGATCACCCGCGACCTGCTGACCAATGACACGATCCGCCGCTTCTCCGCGCGCCTGGGCTCGGAGGCGATCCGGGTGGGGCAGGCGCTGGGCTATGAGCTGGAAGAAATCCACCACATGGACCCTGACATGATCGCCCGCGCCGGCGAGGGCGAGCCGGAGGCGGCGCGGGCGTACGACGAGCATCGGCTCGCCGAAGCGGCCAGGCCCGGCGGCGGCGCGCATCGCCCGTCGATGGGCCAGGACATGGTGAAGGGGCGGCGCACCGAGATCGGGTTTCTCAACGGCTTCGTCGTGCGCAAGGGCGACGAAGTGGGGCTGCCGACCGCGGCCAACGCCGCGCTGACGGACATCGTGACCCGGGTGGAACGCGGCGAGCTGCAGCCCGACCCGCGCCACATCATCGACCTGCGGCTGAACTGAAGGGGGTTCCCATGGACCTGCGTTTCACCCCGGACGAACTCGCGTTCCGCGACGAAGTCCGCGCCTTCATCCGTGACAACCTGCCCGCCGACACGCGCGAGCGCATGCGGCTCGGCTACAGCCCGCGCAAGCAGGACACGGTGGCCTGGCAGCGCATCCTGAACAAGAAGGGCTGGGCCGCGCTGTCCTGGCCGAAGGAATGGGGCGGGCCGGGCTGGACGGCGGTGCAGCGGATGATCTTCATCGAGGAGAATCAGGCCGCGCCGGCGCCGGAGCTGCTGTCCTTCAACATCACCATGCTCGGCCCGGTGCTGATCCAGTTCGGCACCGAGGAGCAGAAGCGCCGCTTTCTGCCGCGCATGGCCAATCTGGACGACTGGTGGTGCCAGGGGTTCTCCGAACCCGGCGCCGGGTCCGATCTCGCCGCGCTGAAGACGGCGGCGAAGCGCGACGGCGATCACTACGTGGTGAACGGGTCCAAGATCTGGACCTCCACTGCCCACAACGCCGACTGGTGCTTCGTGCTGGTGCGCACCAACCCGAACGCGGCCAAGCGCCAGGAAGGGATCTCCTTCCTGATGGTGGACATGAAGACGCCGGGGATCACCGTGCGGCCGATCATCTCGATCGACGGGGCGCACCACCTGAACGAGGTGTTCTTCGACGACGTGAAAGTGCCCGTGGAGATGCGCATCCACGAGGAGAACCGCGGCTGGGACGTGGCCAAGTTCCTGCTCGGCAACGAGCGCACCGGCATCGCCCGCCTGGGCAAGTCGCGTGAGCGGGTGGCGGCGGCGAAGGAAGCCGCGCGCGAAGCCCGCTTCAACGGCAAGGCGCTGATCGAGGATCCGGCGTTCCGCCAGCGGGTGGCGCAGATGGAAGTGGATATGAAGGCATTGCAGATCACCCAGTACCGGGTGGTCTCGGCCGGGGCCAAGAAAAGCGACGGGCGGCCCGATCCGCTGTCTTCGGTGCTGAAAGTGAAGGGCACCGAGCTGCTGCAGTCCACCACCGAGCTGGCGATGGACGCCTCCGGCCCGCTGGCGATGCCGATCTGGGCGCAGGAGCTGGCCGAGATGGCCAACGAGCCCGACATGCTGGCCGAGGCCGCGGAACAGGCCACCGGCAACTACCTGTTCCTGCGCGCCGCCTCGATCTACGGCGGCACCAACGAGATACAGAAGAATATCCTCTCCAAAGCGGTGCTGAGGCTCTGATGGATTTCGATCTCTCCGACGACCAGCGCCTGCTGGCCGACAGCGTCACGCGGCTGATGGCGGATCGCTACGGCTTCGAGGCGCGCAAAGGGTTCCTGAAACAGCCCGCGGGCTGGAGCACGGACATGTGGGCGCAGTACGCCGAGCTCGGCCTGCTCGGCGTGCCCTTCGCCGAGGAGCACGGCGGGTTCGGCGGCGGGCCGGTCGAGGTCATGCTGGTGATGCAGGAGTTCGGCCGCGCGCTGGCGCTGGAACCGTACCTCGCCACCGTGGTGCTGGGCGGCACCGCGATCCGCCTGGCGGGCAGCGCGGCGCAGCAGGCGGCGATCCTGCCGGCGGTGGCCGAGGGGCGGACGAAACTCGCCTTCGCCCATGGCGAGCGGGGGGCGCGCTACGACCTGTCCGACGTGCAGACCACGGCGAAGCGGGCGAACGGCGGCTGGGTGCTGGACGGGGCGAAAAGCGTCGTCTTCCACGGCGACAGCGCCGACACCCTGGTGGTCAGCGCGCGCACCAAGGGCGGGCGCGACGACCCGGACGGGATCGGCCTGTTCCTGGTCGATGCCGGCGCCGACGGCCTCGCGCGCCGCGGCTATACCCTGCGCGACGAAACCCGCGCGGCCGAGATCTCGCTCACCAACGTGGCGGTTCCCGACAGCGCGGTGCTGGGCGAACCGGGTGCCGGGTTTGCCGCCATCGAACGGGTGGTGGAAGCCGGCATCGCCGCCATGGGCGCCGAGGCCGTGGGGGCGATGGAAACCATGCAGTCCATGACCCTGGAGTACTCCCGCACCCGCGAGCAGTTCGGCAAGCCGATCGGCACCAACCAGGTGGTGCAGCACCGCCTGTCCGAAACCCTGATGGCGCTGGAACAGGGCCGCAGCATGGCGATGCTCGCGACCGTCAGCCTGGACGAGCCGGACGAAGCCGAACGCGCGCGCAGCATCTCCATGGCCAAGGTCGGCTTCGGCCAGGCGGCGCGCTTCGTCTCCCAGCAGGCGATCCAGCTGCACGGCGGCATCGGCATGACCGAGGAATACGCGGTCGGCCACTACTTCCGCCGCGCGATGGTGATCGAGCACACGTTCGGCGACACGGCGTTCCATCTGGCGCGGCTCGCGGCGCAGGTCGAATGAGCCGGTTCCTGTCCGTCGCCGGGGTGGACCTGGAACTGGAGCAACTGGGCGAGGGCCCGCCGCTCCTGTTCCTGCATCCCGGCGAGGGGCTGGAACCGCATCGCCCATGGCTTGAGCTTCTGGCCCGGACGCACCGGGTGATCGCGCCCTGGCACCCGGGCTGGGGCGGCTCGACCCTGCCCGACTGGATGAGCTCGGTCGACGATCTCGCCTATCTGTATCTCGATCTCGCCGCGATCCTGAAGCTGGAGCAGGCGTCCCTGGTGGGCGCCGGCTTCGGCGGCTGGGTCGCGGCCGAGATGGCGGTGCGCACCACGGCGCGGTTCGCGCGACTCGCGCTGGTGGCGCCGCTCGGGGTGAAGTTCGGCGGCGTGCTCGATCGCGACATCGCCGACATGCACGCCGTCTCCCGCGACGACTTCCTGGCCCTGGCCTGGGCCGATCCGGCGCAGGGCGATATCGATACCACCGTGCTGGCGGACGCCGAGCTGGCCGCGATCGCGCGCGGGCGGGAGGCCTTCGCGCTGTTCGGCTGGAAACCCTACATGCACAACCCGCGGTTGCGGCCCTGGCTGCATCGCATCGACATCCCCACCCTGCTGCTGTGGGGCGCGCAGGATCGCATCGTCACCCCGGCCTACGGGGAGCGCTGGCGCGGCGCGATCCCGGGGGCGCGCCTGGAGCTCATCGACGGCGCCGGGCATTTCCCGTTGTGGGAACAGCCCGAGGCTGCCGTCGCGCAGCTGACCCGCTTCCTCGCCCGTCCCTGACCGCCACGGAGCCGCACCATGCGCACCTGGTATTTCTCCGAAATGGCCTACCATCCGGCCTGGGACGCCGGGCTGGCGGGCGGTTCGCTGCGGGTGGTGCTGCCCAACGGCCATGTCGATCCCCACGTGGCGCACGGGCTGCTGAACCGCTACCTCGACGAGTTCGCGCTGTGCGATGCCGAGGGGCTCGACATCATGGTGAACGAGCACCACGCCACCGCGACCTGCATGACGGTTTCCGTGCCGATGGCGCTGGCGATCATCGCGCGCGAGACCAAGCGGGCACGGCTGCTCTCGCTCGGCAACCCGATCGCCAACCGGCCCGATCCGGTGCGGGTGGCCGAGGAAATGGCCTGGCTCGACGTGCTGTCCGGCGGACGCACGGAACTGGGCCTGGTGAAAGGCGCGGCCTACGAGATCGCCCCGGCCAATTCCAACCCGGCGCGGATCATGCGCCGCTACTGGGAAGCGCACGATCTGATCATCAAGGCGCTGTCCACCCACGACGGGCCGTTCTCCTGGGAAGGCGAGTACTTCCACTACCGCAACGTCAACATCTGGCCGCGGCCGATCCAGCAGCCCACGCCGCCGATCTGGATGACCGGCATGAGCGCGGCCACCGGCCGGGCCGCGGCGGAACGCGGCCATGTGGTCGGCACCCTGCTGTCGGGCGGCATCGCCAAGCCGATGTTCGAGGCCTATCGCGCCCGTGCCCGCGAACTGGGCTGGGAAGCCGGGCCGGACCGGATGGCCTATGCCGCCGTGGTCGGCGTCGGGCACACGCGCGCCGAGGGCTATCGCCGCGCCGACCAGATCGCCGGCTACGTGCGCACCGCGCCGGTGGTGGCCGAGCCCTTCACCAACCCGCCCGGCTACAACACCATCCCGGCCAATGTCGCGATGCTGAAGGCCGGCAAGAAGAAGGGCCGCATCGTCGCCGACCGCAACGGCAACCTGATCGACGCCACCCGGGCCACGGTCGAGGACCTGATGGCGACCGACACGGTGTTCGCCGGCACGCCGGACGACGTGTTCGCCCAGATCAAGGATTTCAACGACCGCATGGGCGGCGTGGGGCACCTGCTGTTCTTCGGCCAGGGCGGCGACCTGGACCACACCGACACGGTGGCCAACATCACCCTGTTCGCCCGCGAGGTGGCCCCGCGCCTGCGGGATCTGAACGGCGCACCGGCCGCGGCGGCGTAGGAGCAAGCAAGGCCAGGGGGCTCTGCCCCCTGGACCCCCGCCAGGGGACAAGTCCCCTGGACCCCTCGGGGGGTTCCGGGTGGGAGGGGGGAGGCGTGCCGGCCGGGTGGCGGCGGGGGGCGGGTGAGAGGGAGCGCAATTGCGCTCCCTCTCACCCGCCCCCCGCCGCCACCCGGCCGGCACGCCTCCCCCCTCCCACCCGGAACCAACGAATGGGTTCCAAGGGCTCAGCCCTTGGCGGGGGTCCAGGGGGCAGAGCCCCCTGGCCTTGCTTGTGCCTGCCCGCGCCCCAGTCGCGCCGCGCCGGCGGTCACGTAGTACACGGCCTTGAACGCGGCCAGGGGCAGGCCGAAGCCGGGCCGCTCGTACAGGAAATGGCCGGCCAGCACGGAAACCAGTCCGTCGCGCATACGCAACGTGTTGCGCGGGTGCAGGAACATGCGTCGCATGGCCGGTTCGTTGATCCGCCGGATCAGCCAGCTCAGCTCGTCCATTGCGCGCCGCAGCCGTCGTTCGGCCCGTCGCGCCAGCGTCCGTCCGCGCGCGGGCGCGTCGAGCCAGGCGTCGGCCACGTCGGCGCCGAGTTCGGCCGAGGCCATCGCCAGCAGCACGCCCGAGGAGAACACCGGATCGAGAAAGCCGAAGGCGTCGCCCAGCAGCATCCAGCCCTCGCCCCAGCCGGAACGGGCGCGGTACGAGTAGTTGGCGGTGCCGACGATTTCGCCGACCGGCTCGGCCGCGTGCATCCGCGCCGCCACGCTGGGGCTGGCAGCTGATGCGCGCCTGCAACAGGTCGTCCATCCCGCCCGTGCGGGCCTTGAACGCGTCCGGGCCGCCGACGAAGCCGACGCTCATGATCCCGTCGGGCAGCGGGATCATCCAGAACCAGCCGCCGGTCACCAGGTGGATGGTGATGCAGCCGGCCCGGTCGTCGGTGCGGGTCTCGACGTTGCGGAAATGGCCATAGACCGCTGCGGTGTTCACGCGCTTGTCCGGTTCGCGCAGTCCGAACTTGCCGGCGAGCAGGCCGTCCCGCCCCGAGGCATCCAGCACGAAGCGCGCGGCGATCCGCCGTGTTTCGCCGTCCGCTCCGCGGGCGGTGACCAGCGCCGGGCCGCCTTGGGTGAAGGCCACGTCCAGCACCTGGGTTGCCTCGGCGACCGTGGCTCCGCCCTCGCGGGCACGGGCGAGCAGGGCGGCGTCGAACGCCGCGCGCGGCACCTGGTAGCAATAGGTGAAGCGGCGATCGAGGCCGGTGGCGAAACTGAACGTCGCGCCCTCCCCGGTTTCGTCGGAGACGAACTCCGCCCCGGGCTTGAACACGCCGAGCGCGTGCACCGCCTCGCGCACCCCCAGTCGGTCGAAGATGGCAAGGTTGCGCGGCAGCAGCGATTCGCCGATGTGGAAGCGCGGATGCCGGTCCTTGTCCAGCAGCACGACCCGCCGGCCGCGCGCGGCGAGCAGGCTGGCGGCGGTCGATCCGGCCGGCCCGCCGCCGATCACCAGAACGTCGCAGGATTTGGGCACGTTTGCAGGTGGCGGCGCGCTCATTTCCGGGCTTTGATGGCTGGCATGAATGCGCAGGATAGCGGGCCGGTCGGGCGGCGGGAAGCGATCGTCATGGCGGGCCGGGTGGCGATCGTCATCCCGGCCTTCAACGAGGCGCTGACGATCGGCGCCCTGGTCACGGACTGCCTGGCCCTGCCGGGCCGGCCGCGGGTGATCGTGGTGGATGATGGCTCGACCGACCCGACCGCGGTGTGCGCCGCCGAGGCGGGGGCGGAACTGCTGGTGCAGGGGACCAACCGCGGCAAGGGCGACAGCCTGCGGCGGGGGATGCGCGCGGCGCTGGCCGGCGGGGCGAGCTGGATCGTCACCCTGGATGCCGACGGCCAGCACCGGCCGGAGGACGTGCCGCTGCTGCTGGCCGCCGCCGCCGCCTGGCCCGGCCATGTGGTGATCGGCGCGCGCCGCGGTCCGGGCGCCGATCTTGTGCCGCGGGCGCGGCGGATCGCCAACCGGGTGGCGGATTTCTGGGTGTCCTGGGCCGCGCGGCAGCCTGTGCCGGACAGCCAGTCCGGCTTCCGGGTCTACCCCGGCGCGCTCGCCGCGGTGCTGGCGCAGGGCGGCAAGCGGGCGGAACATTTCGCCTTCGAGAGCGAAGCGTTGATCGAGGCCGGCCGGCGCGGCTGCGGCTTCGTCGCCGTGCCGATCCCGGCGATCTATGGCCCGGCGCTGCGGGCAAGCCATTTCCGCCCGGTGGTGGACATCGCCCGGATCGTGCGGATGGTCGCGCTGCGGCTGCTGGCGCGCGGCATGGACCCGGTCGGGCTGTGGCGGTCGCTGCGGCGCCCGCCCCCTGGCCCCAGGGATCAGTAGGATGGCGATCAGTAGGATTTCGGCAGGTCGAGCACCCGTTCGGCGAGGTAGCTCAGCACCAGTTCCCGGCTGACCGGGGCGATGCGGGGGATCAGGCTTTCGCGGAAATAGCGTTCGACGTGATATTCCTCGGCGTAGCCCATGCCGCCATGCGTCATCACCGCCTGTTCGGCGGCGCGGAACCCGGCCTCGGCGGCGAGGTATTTGGCCGCGTTCGCCTCCGCCCCGCACTCCTGGCCGCGATCATAGGCCGAGGCGGCCTTCAGCATCATGAGTTGCGCCGCTTCCAGTTCCGCCCAGTTGCGCGCGAGCGGGTGCTGGATCGCCTGGTTCTGGCCGATCGGGCGGCCGAACACCACGCGTTCGCGCGCGTAAGCGGTGGCGCGGGCCAGCGCGACCCGGCCGATGCCGATCGCTTCGGCGGCGATCAGGATGCGTTCGGGGTTGAGCCCGTGCAGGATCGCGCGGAAGCCCTCGCCCTCGGCGCCGATGCGGTCGTCCTCGGGGATGTCCATGTCCTCGAAGAACACCATGTTCGAATCGACCGCGTGCCGTCCCATCTTGCCGATCAGCCGCACTTCGGCGTGGGCGCGGTCGAGGTCGGTGTAGAACAGGGTCAGCCCGTGGCTGCGCCGCTTCACCCGGTCGAGCGGGGTGGTGCGGGCGAGCAGCAGGATCTTGTTCGCCTCCTGCGCGGTGGAGGTCCAGATCTTGGTCCCGTTCACCACGTAGCGGTCGCCGCGCTTCTCGGCGCGGGTCTTGATCTCGGTGGTGTTCAGCCCGGCGTCGGGTTCGGTGACGCCGAAGCAGGCCTTGTCCTGGCCCGCGATCAGCGGCGGCAGCATGCGCGCCTTCTGCGCCGCGGTGCCGTGCACCACGACAGGATGCAGGCCGAAGATGTTGATATGGATCGCCGAGGCGCCCGACATCGCCGCACCCAATTCGGCCACCGCCTGCATCATCAGCGCGGCTTCGGTGATGCCGAGCCCGGCGCCGCCATAGGCTTCCGGCATGGCGATGCCGAGCCAGTTGCCGTCCGCCATGGCGCGGTAGAAATCCTCGGGGAAGGTGGCGCTGCGGTCGCGTTCCAGCCAGTACGCGTCGCCGAACCGGGCGCAGAGGCGCAGCACCTCGTCGCGGATCTGCTGCTGTTCGGGGCTGAGGGCGAAATCCATGGCGTGCGGGTCCGTCGCGGCGGTCGGGGGCACCATAGCGCGGGTTTGCCGCCCGGCCAGCCCCGGGGGTATGCTGCGTCCCTGCCGGATGGCGCGGGAGACGCAGCGTGTACAGCCAGTCCCTCGATCAGCGTGACGCACCGGCCCCGGAGGTCGAGCCGGCGGCGCTGGCGGCCGGCTTCCAGGCCCGGGTCGATGCCGAGGACAAGATCGAGCCCAACGACTGGATGCCCGAAGCCTATCGCCGCACCCTGATCCGCCAGATCAGCCAGCATGCGCATTCCGAGATCGTCGGCATGGCGCCGGAGGGCAACTGGATCACCCGTGCGCCCAGCCTGCGGCGCAAGGCCGCGCTGCTCGCCAAGGTGCAGGACGAGTGCGGCCACGGCGTCTATCTCTATGCCGCGGCCGAGACCCTGGGCGTGTCGCGCGAGGAGCTGGTGGACCAGTTGCTGAGCGGGCGGGCCAAATACAGCTCGATCTTCAACTACCCCACGTTGAGCTGGGCCGACATCGGCGCCATCGGCTGGCTGGTGGACGGCGCGGCGATCATGAACCAGATCCCGCTGTGCCGCTGCTCCTATGGCCCGTATGCGCGGGCGATGATCCGGATCTGCAAGGAGGAAAGCTTCCACCAGCGCCAGGGCTTCGAGATCATGCTGACCTTGTGCCGCGGCACGGAGGCGCAGCGGGCGATGGCGCAGGATGCGCTCGATCGCTGGTGGTGGCCGGCGCTGATGATGTTCGGCCCGCCGGATGGGGAAAGCCAGCATTCCGACCAGTCCATGCGCTGGAAGATCAAGCGCTTCACCAACGACGGGCTGCGCCAGAAGTTCATCGACGCCACGGTGCCGCAGGCGCAGTACCTGGGCCTGGCGATCCCCGACCCGGCGCTGCGGTTGGAGCCGGAAACCGGCCACTGGCGCACCGGCCCGATCGACTGGGCGGAGTTCCGCCGGGTGCTGTCCGGCGGCGGCCCCTGCAACCGGGACCGGCTGGAGGCCCGCCGGCGCGCGCATGCCGACGGCGCCTGGGTGCGCGAAGCGGTGCAGGCCCACGCCGCACGGCACGCGCCCGCCGCGCGGCAGGCCGCCTGAGCATGGCGGAGACCCCGATGCCGCTGTGGGAGGTGTTCGTCCGGTCCCGCAACGGGCTGGCGCATCAGCATGCCGGCTCGGTCCACGCCGCCGATGCCGAGCTTGCCCTGCAGGCGGCGCGCGACACCTACACCCGCCGCGGGGAGGGGCTGTCGATCTGGGTGGTGCCCTCGGCCGCCATCACCGCGAGCGATCCGGGCGACAAGGGGCCGCTGTTCGAGCCGGGGACCACCAAGCCCTACCGCCACCCGAGCTTCTACGAGGTGCCCGACGAGGTCGGCCACATGTGAGTGTAGGCCCGCCATACCCCTGGATCGGGCTATGGTATTTTTCCACTGATCGGCGTATATGAGGTCGATTGGCGCTTTTCGGTCGGGCTCGCGTGCCTTGTCGGCGGAAGCCGGCGCATTTGTGTTCCCTGAATGGAAAAGTAAGTTCGGCCTGCACGGTGTGGGTCGCCAAGTCTTCGGAGAATACGGTGCCATGGCAACCGGAACAGTGAAGTGGTTCAACGGCCAGAAGGGGTATGGGTTCATCCAGCCGGATGACGGCTCGAAGGACGTGTTCGTGCATATCTCGGCGGTCGAGCGGTCGGGGATGGGCAGCCTGAACGAGGGGCAGAAGGTCAGCTTCGACCTCGAGCGCGGGCAGCAGGGCAAGTTCTCGGCGGTGAATCTGAAGCGCGTCTGAGGTCTCGGCCGGCGCTGCCCTTCCGGGGCGGCGCCGGTTCCCTTCGGGCACCCCCCACGGGCACCATGCCGGGGGACGATGCCGGGGAGAAGATGATGGTGTCGCCGCCCGGGAAGGCTTCCGGGTCGGCGTGGCGGTGTCCGCCGCCCTGCGCGAACGTGGCGCGCGCTCCCGATAGCGTGATCCGCTGCTGTTTTCGATGGCCGGACGGCGCGCCGGTCGGGCGATAATCGCCCTCCAATTTCAGTCGACTTTGCGAGCTCGGTGGCGCCGGTGTCCGGCGCGGCCGGTCGTCGCTGTCGCGCGGCCGGACGGCTGCCGTCCGCCTGCTCCTCTCCCGCAAGGAAAGGGGAAAAAGGGGGCGCTTGCCCTGGACCGCGCCCCCCGCCGCGGCTTGACGGCGGCGGATGCGGCGCCTAAAGCCTCGGCCCTGCCGCTGCGGGTGTAGCTCAGTTGGTTAGAGCGCCGGCCTGTCACGCCGGAGGTCGCGGGTTCGAGCCCCGTCACTCGCGCCAGCAGCAGCGCCCTGTCCCCCACGCGTCGTCCGGTGCGGTCCTGCCTGGCGGTGCCGAGGCAGGCGGGGCACATGTGCGGTGCACAACGGAGCGGCCTGAGGTCCGGCGCGATGCCCCAGGGGATGTCCAGGGGGGAGATCGCCGGGGCAGGGGTGCGGTGCCCGCGGCCGATGCCGCGGGGCCGGGAAAGGGGAGAGTGGATGCCGAACGTTCTTCCGGGGTACCTGCCGATCCTGGTGTTCCTCGTCATCGCCGCGGTGATCGCCTGCGCCATGGTGGGCGGCTCGCTGCTGGCGGCGCGGCAGAAGCCCTATCCGGAAAAACTGTCGGCCTATGAATGCGGGTTCGAGGCGTTCGGCGACGCCCGCCACCGGTTCGACGTGCGCTACTACCTGGTGGCGATCCTGTTCATCATCTTCGATCTGGAAGTGGCGTTCCTGTTCCCCTGGGCGATCAGCCTGGGGAGCACGCGGCTGTTCGGCTTCCTGTCGATGATGGGCTTCCTCGGCGTGCTGACCGTCGGCTTCATCTACGAGTGGTGCAAGGGCGCGCTGGAATGGGAGTAGGGCCATGAGCGAGACCGCGATCGCCTGGAACCGTGAGCCGCTGCCGCCGGGGCCGGAGCAGGATGCGGTGATCAAGGGCATCACCGGGGAGATCGCCGACAAGGGCTTCCTGGTCGCCAACCTCGACAAGGTGGTGAACTGGGCCCGCACCGGCAGCCTGTGGCCGATGACCTTCGGGCTGGCGTGCTGCGCGGTGGAGATGATCCACGCCTATATGCCGCGCTACGATCTGGACCGGTTCGGGGTCATTCCGCGCGCCTCGCCCCGGCAGTCGGACGTGATGATCGTGGCCGGGACGCTCACCAACAAGATGGCTCCCGCGCTGCGCAAGGTCTACGACCAGATGCCGGAGCCGCGCTGGGTGATCAGCATGGGCAGCTGCGCGAACGGCGGCGGCTACTATCATTTTTCCTATTCGGTGGTGCGCGGCTGCGATCGGGTGGTCCCGGTCGATATCTACGTGCCCGGCTGCCCGCCGACCGCGGAGGCGCTGGTGTACGGCATCATGCAATTGCAGAAGAAGATCCGCCGCACCGGGACGATCCTTCGTGGCTGAGGCGGAGGTGCCGGCGCTGACGCCGGCGGAAATCCTGGCCGCGGCGCTGCCCACGGTCGCGGGCCTGACCCACGTGCGGATCGAGCAGGACGAGGTGGTGGCCAGCGTGCCGCGCGATCAGCTGGTGGCGGTGATGACCGCGCTGCGCGACGATCCGCGCTTCGCGTTCGCGCAGGTGATGGACATCTGCGGCGTCGACTGGCCGGAGCGGGGCGAGCGGTTCGACGTGGTGTACAATCTGCTGTCGGTGGCGCTGAACCGGCGGCTCCGGGTGATCGTCGCCACCGACGAGCACACGCCGGTCCCGTCCGTGCACACCGTCTGGCCCGCCGCGACCTGGTGGGAGCGGGAAGTGTGGGATCTGTTCGGCATCGCATTCGCCGGCCAGCCCGATCTGCGCCGCATCCTGACCGACTACGGGTTCGAGGGTCATCCGATGCGCAAGGACTTCCCGATGACCGGCTATGTGGAGGTGCGCTACGACGAAGAGCGCAAGCAGGTGGTCTACGAGCCGGTGAAGCTCACGCAGGACTGGCGGACCTTCGATTTCATTTCGCCCTGGGAGGGTGAGACGACCCTGCCGGGCGACGAGAAGGTGCATGAGGCGCGCGCGCGGCTGACGCGGACCGCGCCGCTGCCGCCGCCAAGCGAGAAGGCGTGATCATGAACGAGGGTTCCTCGCTGCACACCGCCGTGACCGCGACCTCCGAGGCCGGCGGCAGGCAGACCCGCCAGGTCGAGATCGACAGCCACGCCATCAACTTCGGCCCGCAGCATCCGGCGGCGCACGGCGTGCTGCGGATGATCATGGAGATGGACGGCGAGGTGGTGGAGCGGGTCGATCCGCACATCGGCCTGTTGCACCGCGGCACCGAAAAGCTGATGGAATACCGCACGTATCTGCAGAACGTGGCGTATTTCGATCGGCTCGATTACGTCTCGCCGATGTGCGAGGAGCACACCTACGTCCTGGCAGTGGAAAAGCTGCTGGGGATCGAGGCGCCGCCGCGGGCGCAGTGGATCCGCACTCTGTTTGCCGAGATCACCCGCGTCCTGAACCACCTGCTGAACGTGACGACCTATGCGCTGGACGTCGGCGCGATCACGCCGCCGCTGTGGGGGTTCGAGGAGCGCGAGAAGCTGATGGAGTTCCATGAGGCCGCCTCCGGCGCGCGGCTGCATGCGAACTACTTTCGGCCGGGCGGTGTGAACCGCGATCTGCCGGCGGGGCTCACCGACCGGATCGGCGAGTGGGCGGAGACGTTCCCGAAATTCCTCGACGAGCTTGAGGACCTGCTGACCGGCAACCGGATCTGGAAGCAGCGCACGGTCGATATCGGCGTGATGTCGCCCGAGGACGCGCTGGCCTGGGGCTGGAGCGGGCCCTGCCTGCGCGCCTCCGGCGTGCCGTGGGATCTGCGCCGGGCGCAGCCCTACGACAAATACGCCGAGGTGGAGTTCCAGATCCCGGTGGCGCGCAACGGCGACTGCTACGACCGCTTCCTGGTGCGCATGCTGGAAATGCGGGAAAGCCTGAAGATCATCCGCCAGTGCCTGGTGAAGCTGCCGGCCGGACCGGTGCGGCTGCGCGACAACAAGATCATTGGGCCGCCACGGGGCGAGATGAAACGGTCGATGGAAGCGCTGATCCATCACTTCAAGCTGTATACCGAAGGCTTCCACGTGCCGGCGGGCGCCACCTACACGGCGACCGAAAGCCCGAAAGGGGAGTTCGGGGTGTATCTGGTGGCGGACGGCAGCAACCGGCCGTACCGTTGCAAGATCCGCCCCACCGGCTTCGCGTTCCTGCAGGCGATGGAGCATCTGGCGAAGCGGCACATGCTGGCCGACGCGGTGGCGATCATCGGTTCGATCGACATCGTCTTCGGCGAGATCGACAGGTAGCAGGGCATGACGGATCAGACCGAGGTTCCTCCCGGCCAGGAGGCGTATCAGCCGGCCGAGTTCGCGTTCGACGCCGAAAGCGAGGCGGAGATCGCCCGTCATCTGGCGAAATACCCGCAAGGGCGGCAGGCGAGCGGGGTGATCCCGCTGCTTTATGTCGTGCAGGACCAGATGAAGCGGCAGACCGGCAGCGCCTGGGTGCCGCGGGCGGGGATGGAGACGGTCGCGGCGCGCCTGTCCATGCCGCCGATCCGGGTCTACGAGGTCGCCACCTTCTACCTGATGTTCAATCTGCGCCCGATCGGGACCTGGCACCTGCAGGTCTGCACCACGACGCCGTGCTGGCTGCGCGGATCGGACGAGGTGGTGCGCGCCTGCCGCGAGTTCACCGGGATCCAGGGCTGGGGCGAAACCAGCGCGGACGGCGCCTTCACCATGACCGAGGTGGAATGCGTCGGCGCCTGCGTGAACGCGCCGGTCCTGCAGGTGAACAACGATTTCTACGAGGATCTGGACGCGGGGCGGACCACCGCGCTGCTGCGCGCGCTGCGCGACGGCACGCCGCCCGCGCCGGGCTCGACGACCGGCCGGCAGACCTCGGCTCCCGAGGGCGGTCCGACCACGCTCACCACGCTCGCTTTTGCGCCGGAGGCTTGAGCCGCATGTTGGCCGACCAGGACCGGATTTTCACCAATCTCTACGGGCTGCACGACTGGCGGCTGAAGGCGGCGCGCACGCGCGGCGACTGGGACGGGACGAAGGAGATCCTGGCCCGCGGGCGCGAGGCGATCGTCGAGGAGATGAAGGCCTCCGGCCTGCGCGGGCGCGGCGGCGCGGGATTCCCCACCGGCCTCAAATGGTCGTTCATGCCCAAGCAGTCGGATGGGCGACCGGCCTATCTGGCGGTGAACGCCGATGAATCCGAGCCCGGCACCTGCAAGGACCGCGACATCATCCGCCACGATCCGCACAAGCTGATCGAGGGCTGCCTGATCGCCTGTTTCGCCATGGGCGCGGGTGCGGCCTACATCTACATCCGCGGCGAGTTCTACAACGAATCGCGGGTGCTGGAGGCGGCGATCGCCGAGGCCTACGAGGCCGGGCTGATCGGCAAGAACGCCTGCGGGTCGGGCTACGATTGCGACGTGTTCGTCCATCGCGGCGCCGGGGCCTATATCTGCGGCGAAGAGACCGCGCTGCTCGAAAGCCTCGAAGGCAAGAAGGGCATGCCGCGGATGAAGCCGCCGTTCCCCGCGGCGGTCGGGCTGTACGGCTGCCCGACCACGGTGAACAACGTCGAAAGCATTGCCGTCGCGCCCACCATCCTGCGCCGCGGGGCGGCCTGGTTCGCGGGGATCGGGCGGAAGAACAACACCGGGACCAAGGTGTTCTGCATCTCCGGCCACGTGAACAAGCCGTGCAACGTGGAGGAAGACCTCGGCATCCCGCTGCGCGAGCTGATCGAGAAACACGCCGGCGGCGTGCGCGGCGGCTGGGACAACCTGCTGGCGGTGATCCCGGGCGGCGCCTCGGTGCCGGTCATTCCGAAATCGATCTGCGACGAGATCCTGATGGATTTCGACAGCCTGCGCGGGGTCCGCAGCGGGCTCGGCACCGCCGCGGTGATCGTGATGGACAAATCGACCGACATCATCCGGGCGATCGCGCGGCTGTCGCAGTTCTACAAGCACGAGAGCTGCGGCCAGTGCACGCCGTGCCGCGAAGGCACCGGATGGATGATGCGGGTGATGAACCGCATGGTCGAAGGCCGTGCCGAGCCGGAAGAAATCGACACCCTGGAACAGGTGACCCGGCAGGTGGAAGGCCACACGATCTGCGCGCTGGGCGATGCCGCGGCCTGGCCGATCCAGGGGCTGATCCGCCACTTCCGCCCGGTGATGGAAGAGCGGATCGCGGCCTACAAGCAGCGGACCGGCGCGGCCCTGCCGCTGGCGGCGGAGTAGCAGCATGCCCAAGCTCAGCATCGACGGCATCGAGGTCGAGGTTCCCGCCGGCGCCACCGTGTTGCAGGCGGCCGAGGCCGCCGGCATCGAGATCCCGCGCTTCTGCTATCACGAACGGCTGTCGATCGCCGGCAACTGCCGGATGTGCCTGGTCGAGATCGAGAAGGCGCCGCCCAAGCCCATCGCCTCCTGCGCCTGGCCGGTGGCCGAGGGCATGGTGGTGCATACCGACAGCCCGATGGTGCGCAACGCGCGCCGCGGGGTGATGGAATTCCTGCTGATCAACCACCCGCTGGACTGCCCGATCTGCGACCAGGGGGGCGAGTGCGACCTGCAGGACCAGGCGCTCGGCTACGGCACCGGCTTCTCGCGCTATGAGGAAAACAAGCGCGCGGTGAAGGACAAGAACCTCGGCCCGCTGGTGAAGACGGTGATGACGCGGTGCATCCACTGCACCCGCTGCATCCGTTTCATCAGCGAAGTGGCCGGGGTGCCCGACCTCGGCGCCACCGCGCGCGGCGAGAGCATGGAGGTCGGCACCTATGTGGAAAAGGCGCTGTCCTCGGAGCTGTCGGCCAACATCATCGATCTCTGCCCGGTCGGCGCGCTGACCTCCAAGCCGTACGCCTTCGTCGCGCGGTCGTGGGAACTCGCCAAGACCGACAGCATCGACGTGCTGGACGCGGTGGGCGCCAACATTCGTGTCGATTCGCGCGGGCCGGAAGTGCTGCGCATCCTGCCGCGCCTCAACGACGACGTGAACGAGGAGTGGCTGGGCGACAAGTCGCGCTTCGCGCTGGACGGGCTGAAGCGCCGCCGGCTGGATCGGCCCTGGGTGCGCCGGGACGGCAAGCTGGCCCCGGCCAGCTGGGACGAGGCCTTCGCGGCGGTGGCGGCGAAGCTGCGCGCGGCGCGGGCGGAACGGATCGGCGCGATCGCCGGCGATCTGTGCGACGCCGAAAGCATGCTGGCGCTGGCCGACCTGATGGGCGCGCTGGGATCGGAAAACCTCGATTGCCGTCAGCGCGGCGAGCGGCTCGATCCGCGCCGGCGCGATTTCTACCTGTTCAACAGCAGCATCACCGGGATCGAGGAAGCGGACGCGATCCTGCTGATCGGCACCAACCCGCGGCGGGAAGCGCCGGTGCTGAACGCGCGCATCCGCAAGCGCTGGCTGGCGGCAGGCATTCCGATCGGGCTGGTGGGGCCGCAGGCGGATCTGACCTATCCCGTGCAGCACATGGGCGACGGGCCGGCCGCGCTGGCCGGCGCGGGCAAGCTGCTGGCGGGGGCCAAGCGGCCGATGGTGATCCTGGGCGCCGGCGCGACGGCGCGGCCCGACGGGGCGGCGGTGCTGGCCGCGGCGTGGACCCTGGCCGCCGAGGCCGGCGGCCTCAGCCCCGAGTGGCATGGGTTCAACGTGCTGCACCGCTCGGCGGCGATGGTCGGCGGGCTTGATCTCGGCTTCGTCCCCGGTCCGCACGGCAAGACGGCGGCGGAGATGCTGGGCGGCGGGCTCGATGTGCTGATGCTGCTCGGCGCCGACGAGATCGACACCGCGCGCATCGGGGCCGACACCTTCGTGGTCTACCAGGGCCATCACGGCGACCGCGGCGCGGCGCGCGCCGACGTGATCCTGCCCGGCGCGGCCTATACCGAGAAGCACGGCACCTATGTGAACACCGAAGGCCGGGTGCAGCGCGGCCAGATGGCGGTGTTCCCGCCCGGCGAGGCGCGCGAGGACTGGACCATCCTGCGCGCGCTCAGCGCCCATGTCGGCCACACCTTGCCCTATGACGATCTCGACGCGCTGCGCCGGCGGCTCGCGCAGGTGAACCCGCTGTTCGACCGGGTCGGGTTCCTGCCGCGCTTCGGCTGCTCGGACCGCGCCGGACCGGCGACCGAGGGGGTGGCGCTGGGCGAGGCGCCGTTTGCCCCGGCGATGGAAACCTACTACCAGACCGATCCGATCAGCCGCGCCAGCCCGACCATGGCCGAGTGCGTCGCGACCTTCGCCCCGGTCGCGCTGGCGGCGGAGTGAACGCACGATGAGCATCTGGGACACGACCGCCGGCCACACGGTGCTGGTCTTCGCCGAGGCGCTGGCGCTGCTGGTGCCGCTGCTGATCGGGGTGGCCTATCTGACCTACGCCGAGCGCAAGGTTCTGGCGGCGATCCAGATGCGGCGCGGGCCGAACGTGGTCGGCCCGTTCGGGCTGCTGCAGCCCTTCGCCGACGCGCTCAAGATGATCATGAAGGAGACGGTGATCCCCTCGGGGGCGAACCGGGCGCTGTTCCTGATGGCGCCGATGCTGACCTTCGGCCTGGCGATGATCGCCTGGGCGGTGATCCCGGTGAACGCGGGCTGGGCGATCGCCGATATCAACGTGGGCGTGCTCTATCTGTTCGCCATCAGCTCGATGGGCGTCTACGGCGTCATCATCGCCGGCTGGGCGAGCAATTCGAAATACGCGTTCCTGGGCGCGCTGCGCAGCGCGGCGCAGATGGTGAGCTACGAGGTCTCGATGGGCTTCGTCATCGTCTCGGTGCTGCTGCTGGCGGGCAGCCTGAACCTGACGACGATCGTGGAAGCGCAGAAATCGGTGTGGTTCTGCATTCCGCTGTTCCCGATGTTCGTGATCTTCTTCATCTCCACCCTGGCAGAGACGAACCGTTCCCCGTTCGACCTGCCGGAGGGCGAGAGCGAGATCGTGGCCGGGTTCTTCGTCGAATACAGCTCGATGAGCTTCGCGCTGTTCTTCCTTGGCGAATACGCGAACATGATCCTGATGAGCGGGATGACCACGATCCTGTTCCTGGGTGGCTGGCTGGGTCCGTTCGGGCTGTTCCCGGCGCTCGGGCCGCTGTGGTTCGTGCTGAAGATCTGCGCCTGCCTGTTCGTGTTCATCTGGGTGCGCGGCACGTTCCCGCGCTACCGCTACGACCAGCTCATGCGGCTGGGCTGGAAGGTGTTCCTGCCGGCCAGCCTGCTGTGGCTCGTGATCACCGCCGGGGCCTTGCTCGCCACCGGCTATCTGCCCGTTCCCGCGTGAGAGGCGTCTGATGGCCACGCTCGACCGCACCGCGCGCAGCCTGCTGCTGTCGGAACTCGTTTCCGGCATGTGGCTGACCCTGCGCTATTTCTTCCGCCCCAAGGTGACGATCAACTACCCGTACGAGAAGGGTCCGCTCAGCCCGCGCTTCAAGGGCGAGCACGCGCTGCGCCGCTATCCCAACGGGGAAGAGCGCTGCATCGCCTGCAAGCTGTGCGAGGCGATCTGCCCGGCCCAGGCGATCACCATCGAGGCCGAGCCGCGTGACGACGGATCGCGCCGCACCACCCGCTATGACATCGACATGACCAAGTGCATCTACTGCGGCTTGTGCGAGGAAGCCTGCCCGGTCGATGCCATCGTCGAGGGGCCGAATTTCGAGTTCGCCACCGAGACGCGCGAGGAGCTGATGTACAACAAGGACAAACTCCTGGCGAACGGCGACCGGTGGGAAAGCGAGATCGCCCGCCGGCTTGAACTCGACGCCCCGTACCGGTAGGGCCGCGCGCAATGGCCCCGACGTTCTTCTTCTATCTGTTCTCCATCGTGCTGGTGTTCTGCGCGGCGATGGTGGTGAGCGCCCGCAACCCGGTGCATTCGGTGCTGTTCCTGATCGGCGCGTTCCTCAACGCCGCCGGGCTGTTCCTGATCGCCGGCGCCGAATTCCTGGCGTTCATCCTGGTCATCGTCTACGTCGGCGCCGTTGCGGTTCTGTTCCTGTTTGTCGTGATGATGCTCGACGTCGATTTCGAGCAGTTGCGCAGCGGGGTGCAGCGCTACCTGCCGGTGGGCCTCGCGGTCGGCCTGCTGCTGCTGGCGGAGCTGGTGTTCGTGATCGCCGGCTGGCATTTCCACCCGGGGATGGAGCAGGCGCGCTTCGCGCCGGCGCCGGTTGGGGTTTCCAACACCGTGGCGCTCGGCAACCTGATTTACACGAAATACATCCTGCTGTTTCAGGCGGCGGGTCTCGTGCTGCTGGTGGCGATGATCGGCGCGATCGTGCTGACGTTGCGTGAGCGCCGCACTTCCCGCCACCAGCGGATCGCCGCCCAGGTCGGCCGCCTGCCGGCCGAGACCGTGCAGCTGCTGGACGTGGCGCTGGGCGCCGGGGTGGGCGCGCACGAGATCCTGCGCCCGCAGCTGCCGGAGCCCGAGGCGGCCGAGGCGGCGCACGGTCACGGCGGGCACCATCCCGCCGACGCGCATCACCTGCCGGAGGGTCGCTAGCGATGGTCGGATCGATGCCGGTGGGCGTCGGGCATTTCCTGGTGGTCAGCGCGATCCTGCTGGTGCTCGGGGTGTTCGGGATTTTCCTCAACCGCAAGAACGTCATCATCATCCTGATGTCGGTCGAGCTGATCCTGCTCGCGGTGAACCTCAACCTGGTGGCGTTCTCGGGCGCGCTCGGCGATCTGGCCGGCCAGGTGATGGCGATGTTCGTGCTGACCGTGGCGGCGGCGGAGGCGGCGATCGGGCTCGCCATCGTGGTGGTCTATTTCCGCAACCGCGGGTCGATCCAGGTTGAAGACGTCAACCTGATGAAAGGGTAGGGCGCCGCCGATGATCTTGTCCTTTGCGGTGTTCGCGCCCCTGGTGGGCGCGCTGGTTTCCGGCCTGCTCGGCCGCTGGATCGGCGATCGCGCGGCGATGGCGGCCTCGGTGCTGGGCATGCTGGTGGCGGCGGTGTGCGGGCCGGTTGCCTGGATCCTGCTGGAATGGGGCGGCGCGCATTCGGGCGTGGTCTCGCTCGGCACCTGGGTCCAGGCCGGCAGTTTCCACGTGGACTGGGCGCTGCGTTACGACGCGTTGTCGGCGGTGATGGTCGCCATGGTCGGCTTCGTATCGATGCTGATCCATGTCTACAGCCTCGGCTACATGGCGCACGACAGCTACCGGCGCTACCGGTTCTTCGCCTATCTCAGCCTGTTCACCTTCTCCATGCTGATGCTGGTGACGGCGAACAACCTGCTGCAGCTGTTCTTCGGCTGGGAAGGGGTGGGGCTGTGTTCCTACCTGCTGATCGGCTACTGGTATGACCGGCCGTCGGCCTGCGCCGCGGCGATCAAGGCCTTCGTGGTCAACCGCATCGGCGACCTGGCGTTCGCGATCGGCGTGGCGCTGATCTTCCTGACCTTCGGCTCGATCGGGTTCGACGCGATCTTCGCCCATCTCGCCCAGCACCAGGCGGAAGCGTACCACATCTTCGGCGGCACGGTCCGCGTCTATGAACTGATCGGGGTGCTGCTGTTCATCGGCGCGATGGGCAAGTCCGCACAGCTCTTTCTGCATGTGTGGCTGCCGGACGCGATGGAGGGGCCCACCCCGGTCTCCGCGCTGATCCATGCCGCCACCATGGTGACCGCCGGCGTGTTCCTGGTGGCGCGCATGTCGCCGCTGTTCGACCTCGCGCCCGGGGCGCTGGCGCTGGTGACGGTGATCGGCGGGTCCACCGCGTTCTTCGCCGCCACCATCGGCTGCGTGCAGAACGACATCAAGCGGGTGATCGCCTACTCCACCTGCTCCCAGCTGGGATACATGTTCCTGGGCGAGGGGGTGGCGGCCTACCCGGCCTCGATCTTCCACCTGCTGACCCATGCCTTCTTCAAGGCGCTCTTGTTCCTGTGCGCCGGCTCGGTGATCCACGCGATGTCGGACGAGCAGGACATGCGCAAGATGGGCGGGCTGTGGCGCAAGATCCCGATCACCTACGTGACCATGTGGGCGGGCAGCCTGGCGCTCGGCGGCATCTTCCCGTTCGCCGGCTATTTCTCCAAGGACGCGATCCTGGAGGCGGCGTTCGCCGCGCATAGCGCGACCGGCTACTACGGCTGGATCATGGGCGTGCTCGCCGCGGCGCTGACCGCGTTCTATTCCTGGCGGCTGCTGCTGATGACGTTCCACGGCAAGCCGCGCGGCGACCATCACGTGATGGCGCATGCACATGAAAGCCCGTGGGTGATGACGGTGCCGCTGATGGTGCTGGCGCTGGGCGCGCTGTCGGCCGGCTTCCTGCTGCACGGGGTCGTGCTGGGCGAGCACTGGCAGGCGTTCTGGGGCCACGCGATCGTGCTGGCGCCGGGCAACAACGTGATGACGGCGATGGAGCAGCTTCCGGGCTGGGTCTATGCGCTGCCCACGATCGCCGGCCTGTCGGGCATCGCGGTGGCCTACTGGTTCTACTGGTGGAACCCGATGCTGCCGGTGCGGCTCGCGACCAATTTCCGGCCCGTGTACCTGTTCCTGCTGAACAAGTGGTATTTCGACGAGCTGTACGACGCGCTGTTCGTCCGCCCGGCCTTCGCGCTCGGCAAGCTGCTGTGGCAGACCGGGGACGCCACCATCATCGACGGGGTGCCGAACGGACTGGCCGAACTCGCGGTGGACGGCTCCCGCGGCGCGATGAAGATCCAGACCGGATCGATCGCGGTCTATGCCTTCGTGATGTTGATCGGGGTGGTTACCCTGGTCGGCGTGTTCCTGATCTGGGGCTGAGGCGATGAACGCAGCCGGCTTTCCCGTCCTGTCGCTCATCACCTGGCTGCCGCTGGTCGGCTGCGCCGTCATCATGATGGTGCGCGGCGACGAGGCCACCGTGGCGGCCAATGCGCGCTGGATCGCGCTGTGGACCAGCCTGATCGTGTTCGCCGTGAGCATGGTGCTGTGGTTCGAGTGGAACCCGACCGATCCGGGCTTCCAGTTCGTCGAAAGCATGCCGTGGCTGCCGGATTACGGGGTCGGGTACAAGATGGGCGTCGACGGCATCTCGGTGCTGTTCGTCCTGCTGTCGACCCTGCTCACGCCGATCTGCATCCTGGCGAGCTGGGAATCGATCACCCGCTACGTGCGCGAATACATGATCGCCTTCCTCATCCTCGAGACGATGATGGTCGGCATGTTCTGCGCGCTCGACTTCGTGGTGTTCTACATCTTCTTCGAAGGCGTGCTGATCCCGATGTTCCTGATCATCGGGGTCTGGGGCGGGCCGCGGCGGGTCTATTCCGCCTTCAAGTTCTTCCTGTTCACCCTGACGGGCTCGGTGCTGATGCTGCTCGCCCTGCTGGCGATGTGGCAGTACGCGCATACCACCGACATCCCGACCCTGATGCACACGCATTTCCCGCGGCAGATGCAGTTCTGGCTGTTCCTGGCGCTGTTCGCCTCCTTCGCGGTGAAGGTGCCGATGTGGCCGGTGCACACCTGGCTGCCGGACGCGCATGTGGAGGCGCCGACTGCCGGATCGGTGATCCTGGCCGGCGTGCTGCTGAAGATGGGGGCGTACGGGTTCCTGCGCTTCTCGGTGCCGATGCTGCCGCTCGCCTCGGCCCAGTTGGCGCCGCTGGTGTTCACCCTGTCGGTCGTCGCGGTGGTCTATGCCGCCTTTGTCGCGCTGGCGCAGGAGGACATGAAGAAGCTGGTCGCCTATTCCTCCATCGCGCACATGGGGGTGGTGACGATCGGCATCTTCACCTTCGACGTGCAGGGCATCCAGGGGGCGATCTTCCAGATGCTGTCGCACGGCATCGTCTCGGCCGCGCTGTTCCTTCTGGTGGGCGTCATCTACGACCGGCTGCACACGCGCGAGATCTCGCGCTACGGCGGGCTGGCCGAGCGGATGCCGTTCTACGCCTTCCTGTTCATGCTCTTCGTCATGGCCTCGGTCGGCCTGCCCGGCACGTCGGGATTCGTGGGTGAGTTCCTGGTGACGATCGGCGCGCTGCACGTGAACTTCTGGCTCGCGCTGCTGGGCGGGCTGGGGCTGATCCTGGGGCCGATGTACACGCTGTATCTCTATCGCCGGGTGATCTTCGGGCGGATGACCAAGCCCGACCTGCGCGGCATGCTCGATCTGACCCCGCGGGAGATCGCGGTGTTCGCGCCGCTCGTGCTGCTGGCGCTGTGGATGGGCATCTATCCGTCCAGCTTCACCGGCTTCTTCGATGCCACCGTCACGCAGATGGTGGCGCAGCACGAACAGGCGATGGCGGCGCCGCTGCTGCCCGCCCGGGTGCAACTGGCGGAGGCGACACGCCGATGAACTGGGCCATCGCACTGCCGGAGATCGTGCTGGCCGCCTGCGGGCTGCTGATCCTGGTGATCGGCGTGCTGAAGCGCGGCGAGTCCACCGAGCTTTGCACCATGCTGACCTTGGGGGCGTTCCTGGTGACCGGGGTGCTGGTGCTCGCCCGTCCCCACGGCGTCGGGTATTTCGGCCAGTTCACGGTCGACAGTTTCGCCGTGCTCGCCAAGGCGCTGATCCTGATCGGCGCGGCGCTGACCCTGATGCTGTCGCTCGACTACAACCGCCAGCAGGGCATCGGCCGGTTCGAGTACCCGGTGCTGATTCTGTTCGCCACCGTCGGCATGATGGGGATGGTCTCGGCGACCAGCCTCATGACCCTCTATGTCGCGCTCGAACTGCAGTCGCTGGCGCTTTATGTGCTGGCCGCATTTGCGCGCGACGACGTGCGGTCCTCGGAAGCCGGGCTCAAGTATTTCGTGCTGGGGGCGCTGGCGTCGGGGCTGCTGCTGTATGGGATCTCGCTGGTCTACGGGTTCTCCGGCACGATGGATTTCGCCACGCTGGCGCATGCGCTGGCCTCTCCGGCGGATGCGTCGGCCGGGATGATCGTCGGCGTCGTGTTCGTGATCGCCGGGCTCGCCTTCAAGATCTCCGCCGCGCCGTTCCACATGTGGACGCCCGACGTGTACGAGGGCAGCCCCTCGGCGGTGACCGCGTTCTTCGCCACCGCGCCCAAGGTGGCGGCGATGGCGCTGTTCCTGCGCGTCATGGCGGTGCCGTTCGGCCATCTGCTGGCCTCCTGGCAACTGGTGATCGAGGTCGTCTCGATCGCCTCCATGATCCTCGGCGCGCTGGCGGCGATCGGGCAGACCAACATCAAGCGGCTGATGGCCTATTCGTCGATCGGGCACATGGGCTACGCGCTGATCGGCCTCGCGGTCGGCACCCAACTCGGCCTGCGCGGCGTGCTGGTGTATCTGATCGTCTATATCTTCATGAGCGCCGGCACCTGGGCCTGCATCATCGCGATGCGCCGTCAGGGGCTGGAGGTGGAGAAGATCGAGGATCTCGCCGGCCTCGCGCGCACCGACCCCGGGCTCGCGCTGGCCTTCGCCATCTTCATGTTCAGCATGGCCGGCATCCCGCCGATGTCGGGGTTCTTCGGCAAGCTGTACGTGTTCCTGGCCGCGGTGCAGAGCGGGATGTGGACGATCGCGCTGATCGGCGTGCTCACCAGCGTGGTGGGATCGTACTACTACCTGCGCATCGTGAAGGTGATGTATTTCGATGCGCCGGCGCCGGCGTTCGACCGCCGGCCGAGCATGATCGGGTTTGTCGCCGCCGTCACCGGCGTGTTCACCCTGTTCTTCTTCCTGTTCCCCGGCCCGCTGGTCGCCGCCGCCGGCACCGCCGCTTCGGCGTTGTTCGGCTAGCGCGCGTTCCCCCTGACGGCACGGCCCCACGTCTCCCGCTGCGCGGGCGAGATCGGTTCGCGCAGCGAACCGAGGGGAGTGGTTCCATCCGGCGCGCCTGCTCCTGCGGCGTATCAAAATCCGGACTTTGCGCCGCCGGCGCTTCGGGCTACCGTAATCCGTAATGAGTTCAGGGATCCGAACCGCCGGGCCTGACCGGCGGCAGCGGTCGTTGACGAAGGGACACGGCATGAGCGGGGTCGGGGTGATGGCGGCGGGCGCACCGCCCGAGACGGAGGCTGCGGCGGACGAGCCGCCCGTGGTCCCGCGCGAGGCGGTGCGGCGTGCCATGGCCGCGTTCGTGACCCCCGACACCACGCGCGGGCTGATCGCGCTGGCGATCGACACGGCGCTCTATCTCGCGGCGCTGGCCGGCGTGCTGTTCATCCACCCGATCTGGGCCAAGCTGCCGTTCAGCGTGTACGCCGGTCTTAAGATCGCCAACCTCGGCACGCTCGGCCACGATGCGGCGCACGGCAACCTGACCCGGTCGCCGATCCTGAACCGGCTGCTCGGCTTCTTCTGTTTCATGCCAGGCCTGCACAACTATCAGATCTGGCTGTACGACCATAATCACGTGCACCACCCGTACACCAACGGGCGGCAGAAGGATTCCTGGACCCCGTTCTCGAAGGCGGAATTCGACCGGCTGCCCCGCTTCCGCCAGTGGCGGGAGCGGCTGTACCGGATGCCCTGGGGCCTGGGCGTCACGCCGTACTACATGTATGAGCGCTGGTGGCAGGGGAAGTTCTTTCCCAACGCCTTGCTGCCGCGGCGGTTCCGCGCGCCGGCCTGGCGGCATTTCGCCTACCTTCTGGTCTATCTGGCCGCGTTTCTCGCCCTGCTCGTGGCCGCCCCGCTCTATTCCCCGACCGGCTCGGTGGCCGCGATCGTGTTCGGCTTCCTCGTGCCGTTCTATGTCTGGCAGACGCTGTTCTCCTTCAGCGTCTATGTCCAGCATACGCATGTCGCCATCCCCTGGTTCGACGGCGCGGTGGACCGCAAGGAGGCGGTGCCGCAGGAGAACATCTCGCTCCACCTCATTTTTCCGCGCATCCTCAGCACCATGGTGCACGACGTCTATGAGCACGCCGCGCATCACGTGAACCCGCGCATCCCGTTCCACCGGCTGCGCGAGGCGCAGGCGCGGCTGAACGAGATTTCGGCTGGCAACATCGTCACCGAGCGCTTCAGCTTCGCCTGGTTCAACGACACGCTGCGCCGTTGCAAGCTCTACGATTACGAGACCAATCGCTGGCTGGATTTCGACGGACGCCCGACCGCGCCCTCGCCGGTGAGCGCCGCGCGGCGCGCCGCGGTCGCGCGCAACCAAGGGACGATGTTCGTCCAGCACGCCTGAGCCGCCCGGCGGGGCTGCGGGAGGCACAAGGGGGCAGCGCCGGCTGGCGGTATCTGCTAGGAATTCTGCCATGCTGCTCGTGATCGACGCCGGCAACACGAACGTGGTCTTTGCGGTGCGCAACGGCGCCGACTGGCGCGGCGTCTGGCGCATCCGGACCGACGCGCAGCGCACCTCGGACGAATACGCCGTCTGGCTGCTGTCCCTGTTCGACCGCGCCGGGCTCAGGCCCGACATGGTCTCCGCCGCCGTCATCGGCACCGTGGTCCCGGCCGCGCTCTATCACCTGCGCCGCCTGTGCCGGGAGTGGTTCGCGATCGAGCCGCTGGTGGTGCGCGCCGCGCTCGACTGGGGCTTCGAGATCAAGGTCGACAACCCCGACGAGGTCGGCGCCGACCGGCTGGTCAACGCGCTCGCCGGCCACCAGCACTTCGGTGGCCCGCTGATCGTGGTCGATTTCGGCACCGCGACCACGTTCGACGTGGTGGACAAGGACGGCGCCTATCTCGGCGGCGTGATCGCCCCGGGGATCAACCTGTCGATCGAGGCGCTGCACCACGCCGCCGCCCGGCTGCCGCGCATCGGCATCGGCCGGCCGCAGGCGGTGATCGGCCGCGCCACGGTGCCGGCCATGCAATCGGGCATCTACTGGGGCTATGTCGGCCTGATCGAGGGCCTGATCGGGCGCATCAAGGGCGAGTTCGGCGCGCCGATGAAGGTGATCGCCACCGGCGGCCTCGCGCCGCTGTTCGCCGAGGGCACCCTGATGATCGAGCATATCGAGCCCGACCTGACCTTGGACGGGCTGCGCATGTTGGCGGAACGCAACCCCGCTCCCACATTACCCAAAGAAAAATAGAGGCTTAGCGAAACAGAATGAATGATGAACTCGGAGATTTCGCCTTCCTGCCGCTGGGCGGGACAGGCGAAATCGGCATGAATCTCAACCTCTACCGCTACGGCGGCAAGTGGCTCGCCGTGGATTGCGGCATCGGCTTCGGCGGCGCCGAGAATCCGGAGGTCGAGGTGATGATGCCCGACCCGGGCTTCATCGCCGAGCGGCGCGACAAGCTGGTGGGCCTCGTCATCACCCATGCGCACGAGGACCATATCGGCGCGGTGGCCTGGCTGTGGCCGCAGTTGCGCTGCCCGGTGTTCGCCACCCCGTTCGCCGCCGCGGTGCTGCGGCGCAAGCTCGCCGAGGCGCAGCTGCTGGGCCAGGTGAAGCTCACCGTCATTCCGGCGGGCGGCGCGTTCGAGCTGGCGCCGTTCGGCCTGCAGTTCCTGCGCGTGGCCCATTCCATCCCCGAAGCGCAGGCGCTGGCGATCACCACGCCGGCCGGCGTCGTGCTGCACACCGGGGACTGGAAGCTGGATCCCGAGCCGCTGGTCGGCCCGCCGACCGACGAGGCCGCCTTCGCCGCGCTGGGCGAGCAGGGCGTGCTGGCGATGGTGTGCGATTCCACCAATGCGATGGTGGAGGGCCATTCCGGCAGCGAGGCCGATGTGCGGCGCAGCCTGTCGGCGCTGATCCGCAGCCTGCGCGGCCGCGTGGCGGTGACCTGTTTCGCGAGCAACGTGGCGCGGGTCGAATCGCTCGCGCTCGCGGCGCGCGACGCCGGCCGGCAGGTGGCGCTGGTCGGGCGGTCCCTGCGCAACCTCGATGCCGCGGCGCGGGGCTGCGGCTATCTGCGCGACATCCCGGCCTTCCTGTCGGAAGACGACGTGGGCTCGGTGCCCGACGACAACCTGCTGATCCTGATCACCGGCAGCCAGGGCGAGCCGCGCGCGGCGCTGGCGCGGGTGGCGATGGACACGCACCCGCGGGTGGTGCTGGGCGAAGGCGACACGGTCATCTTCTCCTCGCGCATGATCCCCGGCAACGAGCGGGCGATCGGCACGGTGCAGGACAATCTGGTGCGCCGCGGCGTGACCCTGATGACCGACGTCGATCACCTGGTGCATGTCTCCGGCCATCCGGCGCGCGACGAGTTGCGGCGGCTCTATCGGCTGGTGAAGCCGCGCTATGCGGTGCCGGTGCATGGCGAGTGGCGGCATCTGGCGGCGCATGCCGATCTGGCGCGCGAAGCCGGGGCGACGCCGCTGCTGCTGGAAGACGGCGACCTGCTCAGCCTGTCCTCCAACCGGCCGGAGGTGATCGACAGCGCCCCGGTGGGCCGGCTGGTGCTGGACGGCAACCGGCTGGTGCCGTTCACCGGCGGGGTGATGTCGGCGCGCCGGCGCATGCTGTTCAACGGCGTGGTGGTGGGCAGCCTGGCGGTGGACGAGGCCGGCCGGCTGCACGGCACTCCGAAAGTGAGCGCGCCCGGCCTGTTCGAGCCGCAGGACCCGGAGACGGCCCGTATCGCCGCGGAGTTCGGCGCGGCGCTGGCCGAGGTGCCGGCGGCGTTGCGGCGCGATGACGCGTCGCTGGAGGAGGCGGCCCGCGCGGCGCTGCGCCGGGCGCTGGGCAAGCGGCTGGGCAAGCGTCCGCTGGTCGATGTGCACCTGTTGCGGCTGGGTGCGGGGTAGCGGCGGGCGGCGATGGGCTGGTCCACCGGCATTTCCGTCTATGTGATGATCTGGTGGATCGTGCTGTTCGCCGTGCTGCCGATCGGCGCGGCGTCTGAAGCGCAGGACGACGCGCCGACCGGCTGGCGCGGTGCGCCCGCGGCGCCGCGGTTATGGAAGAAGGTGGCCATCACCACGGTGGTGGCGGCGGTGATCTGGGCCGGGGTGTGGTGGCTGGTGCAGAGCCCCTATCTGAGCTTCCGCCAGGGCTGGCTGGCTCTGCCCAACAGTTAGGCGCGCTGCACAGCGCCTGCCGAGTTTTCCGGCAAATCCAGTCCCAAAGGCGCAAAAACAGGCGCGACGGGCGCGATTTCGATTGGACAGCGGGGATCGGAAGGATGATCATCACGGTCAGGAAGAGGAGAGGTCTCCTCGACCTGCCGTGTGACTGGCGTTTCCTCCCTAAACTCGGGCCTGCAGGCAATGCCTGCAGGCCCTTTCTTTTGCTATCGTACCCGCCGGTAGCTGTCACGCGGTTTTCGGTCGGATTTCGGCCGCAATGATGATTTTCTTGCGAGCGGACGTTGTGCAGCGCACAAATGTGTCGGCGCGCCGGGGGCGAACCGGACATTTGGCAGCGCCGCCGCCTGCGGCTAGGGTCCGCGCTTCCCGCTGTCCCCGGACCATGGATCGCCCCCAGATGCGCCTCTCGCACAGCCTCATCCCCACGCTCAAGGAAACCCCCGCCGAGGCGCAGATTGCCTCGCATCGGCTGATGCTGCGGGCGGGGCTGGTGCGCCAGACCTCGGCTGGGATCTACGCCTGGCTGCCGATCGGCCATCGCGTGCTGCGCAACATCGAGCGGATCGTGCGCGAGGAGCAGGATGCGGCGGGCGCGCAGGAATGCCTGATGCCGACCATCCAGCCGGCCGAGCTGTGGCGCGAAAGCGGGCGCTACGACGATTACGGCAAGGAGATGCTGCGCATCCGCGACCGCCACGAGCGCGAGCTGCTGTACGGCCCGACCAACGAGGAGATGATCACCGACCTGATGCGCCAGTCGGTAAAGAGCTACCGCGAGCTGCCGCAGATCCTGTACCATATCCAGTGGAAGTTCCGCGACGAGGTGCGCCCCCGCTTCGGCGTGATGCGCGGGCGGGAATTCCTGATGAAGGACGCCTACAGCTTCGATCTGGACTACGCCGGCGCGGTGGTCAGCTATCGCAAGATGATGCTGGCCTATATGCGGACGTTCCAGCGGCTGGGGCTGAAAGCGATCCCGATGGCGGCCGAATCCGGGCCGATCGGCGGCGATCTGAGCCACGAGTTCATCATCCTGGCGCCGACCGGCGAAAGCCAGGTCTATTACGACTCGGCGTTCGAGGAGATCGACTACCTCTCGCGCGGCGCCGGCGGCTTCGACCACAGCAAGCCCACCGACCTCGAACGGTTCTTCACCGAGATGACCACGCATTATGCCGCCACCGACGAGAAGCACGACCCCGCGGCCTGGGCGGAGGTGGCGCTCGCGCGCCGGCGGGAAGGGCGGGGGATCGAGGTCGGCCATATCTTCTACTTCGGCACCAAGTATTCCGCCGCCATGGGCTTCGCCGTGGCCGGCGCGGACGGCAAGCCGGTCAATCCCGAAATGGGCAGCTACGGCATCGGCGTGAGCCGGCTGGTCGGCGCGGTGATCGAGGCGAGCCATGACGAGGCCGGCATCATCTGGCCCGATGCGATCGCCCCGTTCCGCGCCGCGATCCTGAACCTGAAGCCCGGCGATGCCGCCTGCGACCGCATCTGCGAGGAGCTGTATGCGAAGCTCGGGGGGGCGGCGCTGTATGACGACCGCGCGGACCGCGCCGGGGTCAAGTTCGCCGACGCCGATCTGATGGGCCATCCGTGGCAGATCGTGGTCGGCCCGCGCAGCGCCGCGGCCGGGCGGGTGGAAGTGAAGCGCCGGGCCACCGGCGCGCGCGAGGAGATGGCGGCGGACGACGTCCCGGCCCGTATCGCCTGAGCCGGCGGCGATGTTCAACGCTTTCGAGCGCGCGGTTGCCGCCCGCTACCTGCGCGCCCGGCGCGGCGAACGATTCGTCTCGGTGATCGCCGGGTTCTCGCTGGTCGGCATCGCGCTCGGCGTGGCGACCCTGATCATCGTCATGAGCGTGATGGGCGGGTTCAAGGTCGACCTGTTGAACCGCATCCTGGGGTTCAACGGCGATCTCGGCGTCTATGGCGCCGCCGGGTCGATCACGGACTACACGAAGATCGCGCGGCGGATCGACACCCTGCCGGGGGTGACCGCGGCGCTTCCGGTGGTCGATGGCCAGGTGCTGCTGACCGACCCGCGCGGGACGTCCGCCGGCGGCTATGTCCGCGGCATCGCGCCGGACGACCTCCGGCGGCTGAAGGCGGTGAGCGATCATATCGTCGCCGGATCGCTGGCGCAGTTCCGCGGCAACGACGCGATCGCGATCGGCGAGGGGATGGCGCGCCGCTTCGGCGTGTTCGTGGGCGGGCGGATCACCCTGGTCTCACCGCAGGGGGCGGCGACGCCCTTCGGCACCATCCCCCGGGTGCGCGCCTACCAGGTGGTGGCGATCTTCAAGGTGGGCATGAGCGAGTACGATTCGAGCTACGTGTTCATGCCGCTTTCCGCCGCACAGATCTATTTCCAGAAGCCCGACGCGGTGACGCAGATCGCGGTGCGGGTGCGCGACCCGGAACGGGTCCGGGTCACGACGGAGGCGATCCGCCGCGCCTTCCCCGATGCGTCGTTGCAGGTGATCGACTGGCAGGCGAGCAACAACAGCTTCTTCACCGCGGTGCAGGTGGAGCAGAACGTGATGTTCGTGATCCTGACCCTGATCATCCTGGTGGCGGCGTTCAACGTGATCTCCTCGCTGATCATGATGGTGAAGGACAAGACGCGCGATATCGCGGTGCTGCGCACCCTGGGCGCGGGGCGGGGGGCGATCATGCGCATCTTCCTGATGTGCGGCGCCTCGGTGGGCGTGATCGGCACCGCGGTGGGCACCGCGCTCGGGATCGCCTTCACCCTGAACATCGACCGCATCCAGGACCTGGTGACGGAGATCACCGGGGTGAACGTGTTCAATCCGGAAGTGTATTATCTGACCCACCTGCCGGCGCGGCTGGATTGGGGCGAGGTGGGGCGGGTGGTGGCGATGGCGCTGGTGCTCGCGCTGCTGGCCACGTTGTACCCGAGCTGGCGCGCGGCGCGCACCGACCCGGTCGAGGCCTTGCGCAGTGAATGAGCCGCTGGTGCTGCGCGGCGTGCAGCGGACCTACCGCACCGGCGCCGGCGCGCTGCCGGTGCTGCGCGGCGTCGATCTGAGCCTGTCCGCCGGCGAGATCGTGGCGCTGGTCGCGCCCTCGGGCGCCGGGAAATCCACCCTGCTGCATCTGGCGGGGCTGCTGGAACAGCCCGACGGCGGGTCGGTGATCGTCGACGGGCGCGACGCGGGCGCGCTGTCGGATGCCGAGCGCACGGCGATCCGCCGCGACACGATCGGCTTCGTCTATCAGTTCCACCATCTGCTTCCCGAGTTCTCGGCGCTGGAGAACGTCGTGCTGCCGCAGATGATCGCCGGCGTGTCGCGCCGCGCCGCGGCCGAACGGGCGCGGGAGCTGCTGGGCGCGTTCGGCCTGTCGGCGCGGCTCGCGCACCTGCCCGGCAAGCTCTCGGGCGGGGAGCAGCAGCGGGTGGCGATCGCCCGGGCGCTGGCCAACCGTCCGCGCGTGCTGCTGGCCGACGAGCCGACCGGCAATCTGGACGTGGCGACCGCGGGCGTGGTGTTCGACGAACTGCTGGCCATCGTGCGCGGGCAGGGGGTGGCGGCGCTGATCGCGACCCACAACCCCGATCTGGCGGCGCGGATGGACCGGGTGGTGGCGCTGCGCGACGGGGTGGTGGCCGCGGGCTGATCAGGCCGGCAGCAGCGCCACGCCTTCGGCCTGGGCGGCGCGGGCGAGCGCGCTGTCGCGGGTGGCGAGCGGGAGGGTCCGCCGCAGGGCGAGATCCAGATAGGCGGCGTCGTAGGCGGTGAGGCGGTGGGTGCGGGCGAGCGCCATCAGCGGGGCGGGGGGACGGTCCGCCGTGGCCGGGTCGATCTCGATCGGCAGGCTTGCGATCAGCTCCAGGAAAGCGGATGAGCGAGCCGGATCGAGCCGGCCGCGCCGCTCTCCGACCACCAGCACATTGGCGACTTCCACCAACCAGAGCGACGGGACAATGGCGCGTCCCTGGGGCAGGCCTTCAAGCAGTGCGTCGCTGGCGGCGGTGGCCTCGTCGCGGAAGCACCAGGCGAGTGCGACCGAGGAATCGAGGATGAGGTCCCCACTCACGACCGCCGGCCTTCATCGCGCAGTTCGCGCCAGTCCATGCCGAGGACATTGCCTTTGCGGAACTCCTTCAGCTTCGCAATGGCGTCCTTGATCGCCTCCGGATCGCGCCGGTCGATCGGGGTGAGCTGGGCGACCGGCTTGCCGTGGCGGGTGATGGTGAAGCGTTCGCCGCGTTCCACCCGTTCGAGCAGGTCGGACAGGTGGGTCTTGGCCGCAAAGGCGCCGACGGTCTCCATATCAACCAGTCTCCAACCAGTTGGTTGAAATATGGGCCGCCGGGTCTTCCATGGCAAGCCGGTCGCGACCTGTCGCGCCCGCCGCCGGCGCGCTAGGCTTGGCCCATGACCCAGCGGTTCCTCGTCACCGGCGGTGCCGGGTATGTCGGCAGTCACCTCGTGCTCGCGCTGGCCGAACGCGGCCACGACGTGACCGTGATCGACGACCTCCGCCAGGGCCACCGCGCCGCCGTCCCGCCCGGCGTGAAGCTGGTGGTGGCCGATCTGGCCGACACGGCGGCGGTGGAGGCGGTGCTGGCGGACGGGCCCTGGCACGCGGTGTTCCATTTCGCCGCCCTGTCGCTGGTGGGCGAGAGCATGCGCGCGCCGTTCCGCTACCTGCTGGAGAACGCCGCCAACGGCATCCGCCTGATCGACCTCTGCGTCCGCCACGGGGTGCGCCGGTTCGTGCTGTCCTCCACCGCCAATTTGTTCGGCACGCCGGAGGTGATCCCGATCGCCGAGGACGCGCCGATCGACCCCGGTTCCCCGTACGGGGAAAGCAAGCGGATGATCGAGCGCGCCCTGGTCTGGGCCGACCGGGTGCACGGTCTGCGCAGCGCCTGCCTGCGCTATTTCAACGCTGCCGGGGCCGATCCCGCGGGACGGCTGGGCGAGGACCACGATCCGGAAACCCATCTCATTCCGCTGGCGATCGACGCGGCGCTCGGGCGGCGGGCGGAGTTGCAGGTGTTCGGCACCGACTATCCGACCAGGGACGGCACTTGCATTCGCGACTACATCCACGTCTGCGACCTGGCGGAGGCGCATCTTGCCGTGCTGGCGCGGCTCGATCAGGCGAGCGTCACCTACAACCTCGGCAACGGCGAGGGCGCTTCGGTGCGGGAGGTGATCGCGGCGGTGGCGGCGGTCACCGGCCGCGCGGTGCCGCACCGCATGGCGCCGCGGCGGCCGGGCGATCCGCCGGTGCTGGTGGCGTCCTCGGCCCGGCTGCGCGCCGAGACCGGCTGGACGCCGCGGTTTCCCGCCCTGCATGACATCGTGCGCAGCGCGGCGGCCTGGCGGGAGGCGCATCCGGCGGGCTACGGGGACTGATCGTCCCGCGCTTGCCGCCCCTGCGCCGCCGCCCTACGGATAGGGCAAAGCAGGAGGAGCCAGGCCATGCGACTGATGAGCTTCCGCCGTCCCGACGGCAGCCAGAGCTGGGGCATCGTCAAACCGGACAGCGTGATCGATCTCGGTCATCTCGCCCCCAGCCTGAAACACGCGCTCTGGGCGACCACCTCGCTCGCCGAGGAGGCCATGCGCCATCCGGACTATCGCCTCGACGAGGTGCACTTCCTGCCGCCGATCCCGGATCCCGGAGAAGATCCTGTGCGTCGGGCTGAACTACATGACCCACATCAAGGAAGGCGGGCGCGAGCCGCCGGGCAAGCCGATCATCTTCGCCCGCTTCGCCAACAGCCAGGTGGGCCATGGCGAGACCCTGATCCGTCCGAGCGTGTCCGAAACCTACGACTACGAGGGCGAGCTCGCGGTGGTGATCGGTCGGCGCTGCCGGCACGTGAAGAAGGACCAGGTGGACGCGGTGATCGCCGGCTACGCCTGCTACAACGAAGGCTCGGTGCGCGAATGGCAGCGCCATTCGACCCAGTTCACGCCGGGGAAGAACTTCTATCATTCCGGCGCCTTCGGCCCGTATCTGGTGACGCCTGAAGAAGCGGGCGAGATCACCGCGGCGCATCTGATCACCCGGCTGAACGGGCAGGAGGTGCAGCACGCGACGATCGACGATCTCTGTTTCGATATCCCGACGTTGATCGAATACGTCTCCACCTTCACCCAGCTGGAAGCCGGGGACGTGATCGTGACCGGCACCACCGGCGGGGTCGGCGCCTATCGCACCCCGCCGCTGTGGATGAAGCCGGGCGATACGGTGGAGGTGGAAATCTCCGGCGTCGGCGTGCTGCGCAACACGGTGGCGGCGGAAGGCTGATGCTGGAGACCGTTCCCTGGGGCACCGACCTCGCCGCCACGGTGGCGGAATTCGGTGATGTCGAGGCGGTGCATGACGGGGTGCGCGCGATCGGCCTGGCCGCCCTCGCCGGGCGGTCCGCGCGTCTGGCGCTGATGCTGCGCGAGGCCGGGGTGGCGCCCGGCACCTGCGTCGGGCTCAGCCTGCCGAACGGGATCCCCGCGGTGTGGGCGACCAATGCGCTGCGGCTGGCCGGCGTGGCGGAGGTCGGGCTGAACGCCGGGCTGACCGAGGCGGAGCGGCGCTACTGCCTCGATCTGTCCGGCACGAAGCTGGTCGTGACTTCGGCGGCGCAGGCGGGGGCGTTCCGCGACCTCGGGCGCGACGTGATCACGATCGAGGAGGTGGGCGAGGACCCCGCCGACCCGGCGGCGTTGCCGCCGGTGCCGGGGGAGGCGTGGGCGAAGATCGGCTTCACCTCCGGCACCACCGGGCAGCCGAAGGCGATCGTCACCACCCACGCGGCGCGCTGGCTGGCGAACGTGCTGCAACGGGCGCATCTGTCCGTGATGCCGGGGCCGGGCAGCCGGGTGCTGCTGATGACGCCGTTCATCCACGGCGCCGGGCTGATTACCCACGCGTTCCATGACCGCGGCGCCGGGGTGGTGCTGCTGGGCGGGGTGGATCCGGCGGCGGTGCTGCCGCTGCTGGAAGGGGGCGCGGTCGATCACCTGTTCGCCCCGCCCACGGTGCTGGCGAAGATCGTCGGCGCGCTGGACGGGCGGCGCGTGGACGGCATCCGCACGATCTTCTGCGGCACCGCGCCGCTGCTGCCGGCGCTGTATGCCAAGGCGCGCGACGTGTTCGGCCCGGTGGTGCGGATCACCTACGGCAAGTCGGAGATCGTCAACCCGATCACCGTGCTGCCGCCCGCCGCCACCGATGCCTGCTACGCCGAACCTGCCGGCGAGGGCGTGTGCGTCGGCTGGCCCGGCGCCGGGGTGGAGATCGAGATCCGCGACGAGGCGGGCCGCGTGCTCGACGCCGGCGCGGTGGGCGAGGTGCATCTGCGCGGGCGGCACATGTCCTGCGGCCATATCGATGCGAACGGGTTCCAGAAGCTGCCGGACGACGGGTTCCACGCCACCGGTGATCTCGGCCGGATCGATCCGCGCGGACGGCTGCATCTGGTCGGGCGGCTCGCCGATGTGGTGAAGTCCGGCGGCTACAAGATCCATCCCGACGAGATCGAGCGCGAGCTTGCCGGCACCGCGGGCACCGCCGCGGTGTCGATCGTGTCGCTGCCCTCGGAGTACTGGGGGGAGATCATCGTTGCGGTGGCGGAGACCGACGATGCGGCCTGGCCGGAGCGCGCCCGCGCGGCGCTCGCCGCCCTCGCGCGCTACAAGCATCCGCGCGCGTTCCTGATGCTGCCGGAACTGCCGCGCAACCCGCAGGGCAAGATCATGCGCCGGCTGATCCGCGCGGCGCTGCTGGAGCGTTACCGGATCATCGACGGATCCCACCCGAAGCTGGAACCGCGCTGAATGGACAAGAGCTTTGAGACCATCCTGGTCGAGACCCCGCGCCCGCATCTGCTGCTGGTGACGTTGAACCGGCCGGAGGTGGGGAACGCGAAGAACACGCAGATGGGGCGCGAGCTGCTCGATCTGTGGACGCGGCTGATCGACCAGCCGGGCGAGGTGCGCTGCGTGGTGCTGACCGGGGCGGGGGAGCGCATCTTCTGCGCCGGCGGCGACCTCAAGCAGCGCAAGGGCATGAGCCAGGCGGACTGGCAGCACCAGCACGAGATCTTCGAGCGCGGGCGGGACGCGCTCCTGGAGGTGCCGGTGCCGGTGATCGCCGCGATCAACGGCCACGCCTATGCCGGCGGGCTGGAAACCGTGCTGGTGTGCGACTTCGCCTATGCGGTGCGCGGGGCGCGGTTCGCGCTGACCGAGGTGACCATCGGCATCATGCCCGGCGGCGGCGGCACCCAGACCCTGGCCCGGGTGGTCGGCGAGCGGCGGGCGAAGGAGATCATCCTGACCGGGCGGCCCTTCACCGCCGAGCAGGCGCTGGACTGGGGGGTGATCAACCACGTCTCCGAGCCCGGGAAGCTGATGGAGGACGTGTTCGCCACCGCCCAGGCGATCTGCGACAACGCGCCGCTGTCGGTGCGCCAGGCGAAGAAATCGATCCATCAGGGGCTGCAGATGGATCTCAAGCGCGGGCTGATGTTCGAGATCGAGGCCTACAACCGGCTGGTGGACACGGAAGACCGCCGGGAAGGCGTGCTGGCGTTCAACGAGAAGCGCAAGCCCGTGTTCAAGGGCCGCTAGAAGGAGACCGACCGATGTCCGACATGCCCACCCGCGTGCAGATCAACGAGGAAGGCCCGCGCGAGGGCTTCCAGTTCGAAAAGGGCCCGATCTCCACCGCGCGCAAGATCGAACTGATCGACGCGCTGAGCGAGACCGGGCTCAACCACATCCAGGTGGCCTCCTTCGTCAATCCGAACCGGGTGCCGGGCTGGGCCGACGCGGATGAGGTGGTGGCCGGGTTCACGCGCAAGCCGGGGGTCGAATACACCGCGCTGTGGCTGAACGTGAAGGGCCTGCAACGGGCGATGGCGAGCCGGCGGCTGGACATCAAGGGCTCGTTCTCGCTGACGGCGTCGGAGACCTTCCTCAAGCGCAACCAGCAGCGCACGCTGGAGGACAACATCCGCGCTGCGCACGAGACGATCCGGATGTACAAGGAGCACGGCATCGCGCTGGAGCGCGCCGGGATCATGGCGGCGTTCGGCTGCAATTTCGAGGGCGAGATCCCGCACCAGCGCGTGCTTGATCTCATCCAGACCCTGCTCGACATCGGGGCCGAGCACGGGATCGTCCCGCGCGTGTTCTCGCTGGCCGACACCATGGCCTGGGCGACGCCGAAATCGGTCCGCGCGCTGGTCGGCGCGGTGCGCAACCGCTACCCCGATCTCACCCTGTCGCTCCATTTGCACGACACCCGCGGCATGGGCATCGCCAACGCCTATGCGGGGCTGGAGATGGGGGTGGCGATCTACGACGCCACCGTGGCGGGCCTCGGCGGCTGCCCGTTCGCCGCGCACAAGGGCGCGGCCGGCAATGTCTGCACCGAGGATCTCGTGTTCATGCTCGACGAGATGGGCATCGAGACGGGGATCGACCTCGACCGGCTGATCGAGGTGGCGCAACTGGCCGAGGACATCGTCGGCCATCCGCTGCCCGGCGCGGTCAAGATGGGCGGCAGCCTGAAGGCGTTGCGCGCGAAACTGAACTGAAGGCCCAGCGGAGGAAACCATGAGCAGCGCTCTTACCCAGGCGGTCGGCAGCTTCATCGCCGACCTCTCGCCCAACCGCATCCCCGAGGAGGCGATGCGGGTCGCGCGCCTCGGCTTCATCGACTGCATCGGCACCATGATCGCCGGGCGCAACGAGGAGGCGGTCGGCATCCTGAAGACGGTGCTCGCCCCGGGGGAGGGCCCGTCGTCCATCACCTTCTCCGCCGCACGCGCCCCGGCGCCGGAGGCGGCGTGGATCAACGGCGTCGCCGCCCATGCGCTCGATTACGACGACGTGGCCTTGCGCGGCCATCCGTCCACCGTGCTGGTGCCGGCGATCCTGGCCGAGGCCGAGGCGCTGGACGCCACGGGGGCCGACATGCTGGTGGCCTATGTCGCCGGCTACGAGACCTGGGCGGAGATGTTCCGCCGCGACTCGGGGCTGCTGCACAAGAAGGGCTGGCATCCCACCGGCCTTTATGGCGCGGTCGGCGCTGCTGCCGCGTGTGCGAAGCTGCGCCGGCTGGACGCGGGCAAGGCGGCGATCGCGGTCGCGCTCGGCGCCTCGCAGAGCGCGGGGCTGATGTCCAATTTCGGCACCATGACGAAGCCGTTCCACGCCGGGCGCGCCGCGCATTCCGGCATCATGGCCGCGCGGCTGGCCGAGGCCGGGTTCACCGCCGCCACCGACGCGCTGGAACACCCGCAGGGCTTCCTGCACGCCGTCTCCCCCGACGGCACCGAGGACCGCGACAGCGCGGCGCATCTGGGCGAGACCTGGGCGCTGATCACCCAGGGGCTGGGGATCAAGAAATACCCCACCTGCTACTGCACCCATCGCGCGATCGACGGCATCCTGGACCTGATGGCGGAGCATCCGGTGCGGGCCGACGAGGTGACGCAGGTCACGGTGAAGATGAGCGATTATTTCGCCACCGTGCTGCGCAACCACGCCCCCGAGACCGGGCTGGCGGCCAAGTTCAGCATCGAATTCGCGATGGCGAGCGGCATCATCGCCCGCAGGGTGGGGCTGCGCGAGCTGACGGATGACTTCGTCCGCCGCGAGGATATCCAGGCGCTGATGCGCAAGGTGCGGATCGAGACCACGACCGAATACGATCCCGAGCTGCCGGGGGCGGCGTTCGCCGATCAGGTGCGGGTGGAAACGACCTCCGGCCAGGTGCTGGACGGGGAGAAGGTCAAGCGGGCCACCGGGCATCCCACCCGGCCGCTGGCGGAGGCGCAGATCTACGACAAGTTCGCGGACTGCCTGGAGGCCGGCCAGTCCGATATTCCGGCCGCGACGTTGTTCGCCCGGCTCAAGGGGCTGGAAGGGATCGCGGCGCGGGACCTCGCACGGGTCTAGGCGACCCGCGCTCCCTCCCCCCTTGCGGGGGAGGGCCGGGGTGGGGGGAGGGCCGCACAAGGTTCGGGGGGCGACCCCCCACCCCAACCCTCCCCCGCAAGGGGGGAGGGAGTATTCGGGGGGGCGGTCAGAAAAACCGGTCGAACCACGCCAGGGTTGCCGCCGGGGCTTCTTCCGCCACGTAGTGGCCGGCGGGGACCGCGCCGCCGGTCACCTCGGCGGCGCAGGTCCTCGTGCCAGATCGCCAGCGGATCGTACCAGTCCCCGATCCGGCCCCGCGCGCCCCACAGCACCAGCATCGGGCAGGCAATCTTGCGTCCCGCCGCGCGGCTTTCGCGGTCGTGGGCCAGGTCGATCGTCGCCGCCGCGCGATAGTCCTCGCACATGCCGGTGATCGTCGCCGGCTGGCGGGCGGCCGCCAGGTAGTCGGCCAGCGCGTCCGGGTGGAACAGGTCCGACGGGCGCGGCGAGCGGTTGGTGTGGGCGTGAAACCACACCTCCGGCGCCGCGTTGATCAGCGCTTCCGGGAACGGATGCGGCTGGGCGAACCAGAACCAGTGATAGTAGCCGAGGCCGAACGCCATGTCGGCCCGCTCGAAATGTTCGATCGTCGGCACGATGTCGAGCACCGCCAGACGCTCCACCGCATCGGGGTGATCGAGCGCGAGGCGGTGCGCGACCCGCGCCCCGCGATCGTGCCCGGCCAGGCGGAAGCGCGGGAAGCCGAGCGCGGCCATTGCCGCGACCATGTCGGCGGCCATCGCCCGCTTGGCGTAGGGTGCGTGATCGGCGCTGGCGTCCGGCTTGAACGAGGCGCCGTAGCCGCGCAGGTCCGGGCAGACCACGGTGAAGCGCGCCGCCAGCGCCGGGGCCACGGCGTGCCACATCATGTGCGTCTGCGGGTTGCCGTGCAGCAGCAGCAGCGGCGGGCCCGATCCGCCCACCCGCGCGCGCAGCCGACCCTCCGGCACCGCGATCTCGCGCAGCGCGAAGCCTGGAAACACCTCGCTCATGATTCCCCCGACGCGTGCCCGATCCGCCACCGGCCGACATCGATCGCGCCGGCGCGGAATCCAGCCTCACACTAGCACAGACAGTACCCCCACACCCGGTGGAACCGCGGCGAGACCCGGCCAGGCGACGCGGCGGCGGTGGCCCTGTTCGTGCTCGCGGTGTGGGGCGAGGGGCTGGTCGCGGCATCCACATTATTTCTTTGAATTCCTGGGTTGGCTCGCCTATCCGCTGCTGGCGATCGATCCGTCCGGGTTCGGCTGGGGATGGCTGGGCTTGAGCGGACCGGCGTTCATGCCGTGGCTGCTGGTGTTCGTCTCCGGCATCCCGCCGCTGGAGGCACACATGGCCCGCACAAGGGACGCAAGGTGGGAAGCCTATCGCGCACGCACCGGAAATACCGTTCTGTTTTCCACATGGAAGTGAACCTCCGCACCCTTGTCGCTGCCCTTGCCGAGCGGGTGGATCTGCCCGATCCGCTGCTGCGGGGCGCCATCGCCCTGCGGGTGCGGCAGCTGATGCGCCGCCTCGCCGCTGCGGATCCGCACGAGGACCGGGTGATCGCGGCGCTGATGACAGGCCAGCCGATCGCGCCCGATCCCGGGTTGGCCAGTGCCCAGCACGACGAGCTGCCGGCCGACTTCTTCGCCCTGATGCTGGGGCCGCAGCGGAAGTATTCCTGCTGCCTGTACGACGGCACGTCGACCCTGGCGGAGGCGGAGGAGCGGGCGCTGGCGGAAACCGCCGCGCATGCCGATCTGCGCGACGGCCAGCGGATCCTGGAGCTCGGTTGCGGCTGGGGCGCGCTCAGCCTGTGGCTCGCGCAGCGGTTCCCCCGCGCGGAGATCGTCGCCGTGTCCAACTCGGTCGCGCAGCGCGCGTATATCGAGGCGGAGGCGGCGCGGCGCGGCCTGTCCGGGCTGCGGGTGCTGACCGCGGACCTGAACGACTTCTCCGCCCCCGGGCGGTTCGACCGGATCGTTGCGATCGGAATGTTCGAGCACATCGCGAACTGGCCCGCCCTGCTCGGGCGCATCCACGTCTGGCTGGCGCGCGACGGGCTGCTGTTCGTGCACGTGTTCAGCCATCGTGCGACCTCGTACCGGTTCAAGCTCGACACTCCGCGCGACTGGATCGCGCGCCACTTCTTCATCAGCGGCATGATGCCGAGCCACGGGCTGATCCGCATGGTCGATGCGCCCTTCGCGGTGACGGAGGAGTGGCGCTGGAGCGGCACCCACTACCGCCGCACCGCGGAAGACTGGCTGGCGCGGTTCGACGCCAACGAAGCGGCGATCACGCCGCTGCTCGTGCAGACCTATGGCGACGCGGCGCCGCTGTGGCGGCGGCGGTGGCGGCTGTTCCTGCTTGCCACCGCCGGGCTGTTCGGCGCGCGGGACGGCGCGGAGTGGGGCATCAGCCACTACCGGCTGCGCCCCCGCTGAAGGCTACGCCACCCGGAACTTCGCCAGCGCGTCCTGGTCGAAGCTGAGGCCCCAGCCCGGGGTGTCCGCCAGCGCGATGTGCCCCTCGGTCACCGCCGGGGTCGCCTGGAACAGTTTCAGCATCCAGGGCATGTACTCGACCGTCAGCCCGTTCGGGATCGCGCCGATCAGCTGGCAGTGGAATTCGGGGATGACGTGGCTGACCACCGGCAGGTTGAAGGCGTCGGCCATGCCGGCGATCTTCAGCCATGGGGTGACGCCGCCGGCGCGCACCAGGTCGATCATGACGTAATCGACCGCGCGCGCCTCGATCGCGTGGCGGTGCGGGGTGACGCCCCAGAGGTATTCGCCGCCGGCGATCGGGGTGGCGAGTGCCGCGTTGATCCGCGCGAGGCCGGCGAAATCATCCGCGGCCGTGACGTCTTCCAGCCAGAACAGGCCCACCTCCTCGATGCGGCGGCCGATGTCGATCGCCTGCTCGGGGCGCCAGCGCTGGTTGATGTCGCACATCAGGCGGATGTCGGGGCCGATCGCCTCGCGGATCACCCGGGCGCGGGTGATCTCGTCGGTGACGGTGGGGGTGCCCGGCAGCGCGAGCTGCATCTTCATCTCATCGAAGCCCTTGGCCTTCAGCCGGGCCGCGGCGGCGGCGGCCTTGTCGTGGGTCAGGCCGCGGCGCAGCGCGCCGGAGGCGTAGGTGGGCACGCGGTCGCGGGCGCCGCCGAGCAGCTTCCAGATCGGCAGGCCGGCCGCCTTGCCCTTGATGTCCCACAGCGCGAGGTCGATCGCCGCGGCGGCCAGGGTGAAGATCCCGCCCGGCTCGCAGCCGCCGGCGGCGGCGCGCAGCTTGGCGGCGATCGCTTCGGGGCGCAGCGGGTCCTCGCCGATGGCGAGCGCGCCGAGGGCTTCGACCGCCGCGCGCAGGGCGCCGGACAGGGCGCCGCCGTAGAACGTCAGGCCGATGCCCTCGATCCCGTCGGCGGTTTCCATCCGCAGGGTGACGACGGGACGCATGGCGCCCGCGCGTTCCGGCGCGTCGGCGAGCGGTTCGTCTTCCGGGATGCTGAGCAGCTCGGTGGTGAGGCGGGCGAGTTTCATGGGTTTCCTCCGGGGTCGCGACAGCCAGCATACGCCGGTCGGGCGCGCAGGCGAGGGAGGGCAGGCGCGGCGGCAATCTGCGGCCTTGCCGGGTCGCTTTCATTGCTTCTTATTGCAAGACCCGGCATATCTCGGAATCTAGGCGAGGGTAACGGACATGAAGTTCGCAGAGCTTCCGAACATTCTCATCCTCTTCTCGGCGTTTGTTCCGGGATTCATATACAATGGCGTGCTGGCGAATTTCGTTCCCTTGCGGCAGGCCGGAGAACGAGACGTTCTGCTGCTCCGCTTCCTCACGATTACCGCCGCGAATTATGCGATCTGTTCGCCTCTGATCTACCTCCTCGTATTCGGATCGATGGCAGGCGACCGGCTCTCGCTGCGGCTGTCGATGTGGTTCGTGATCATCGTCGTCATCCCTGTCGGGTTGGCGACGGGGCATGGCTATATCGTTCAGCATGATGGCATCGGCCGCCTCTGCAGCCGCCTGGGATTGCGGACGATCAACCCGATTCCGACCGGGTGGGACTGGATTTTCAGTCGCGTCGATCCCTGCTACCTGCTGATCACCCTGGCCGACGGTACCGAGATCGCCGGCTATTTTGGTCGAAGGTCGATGGCCTCGTCCGATCCGACACGTCGGGACATCTTCCTGGAGAAGACCTATCGTGTGCCCGAGAGCGGGGGCGCCTGGGAACCGGTCGACGGCTCTCTTGGTGTCTACGTGGACGGAACCCAGATAGCGTTCGTCGAGTTCAAGGAGTGACCCATGACCAGGCCGGACGGACGGAGAATGGCGCAAGACGGCTATCAGCCGATTACGGAAGGATACCAGCCCGGCAGCGGAGCCCTGCCCCTGCAAAAGGGCTATCAGCGCACGGGGGCCATGACCACCCAGGCGCAGAAGCCGCCTCCGAAGGGGGGCTCCGCCGCCGCCAAGCCCGCGGCGAAGCAGCCCGCGCGCTGACCCAGGGGCGCTTGCCGGCCCTCTACCCCCGTACCTCGAACCGGTACGGCGCCGCCGCGGTGGTCGTCGGGTCGCCCACCAGCCGGTGCGCCAGCGGCGGAAACGCCCGGCTGCGGCAGTCCGGCCGGTCGCACAGCCGGCAGGACAGGCCGATGCCCACCCGCGCCCGGTCCAGATCGAGCCCGTCGGCATAGACCACCTGATCGGCGTGGCTTACCGCGCAGCCCATCGCCACCACATGCACCGGCCGCGGCTCTCCCCATTGCGCCGCCTTGCGGGTCACGGTGCGGGCGAAACAGAGGAACGCCGCCCCGTCCGGCAGGTCCGCCACCTGCACCACGATGTCCTCCGGCCGGGCGAAGGCGGTGTGCACCACCCAGCGCGGGCAGGACCCGCCATAGCGGGCGAACGGGAACCCGGCGGCGGAAAACCGTTTCGACACGTTGCCGGCCGGATCGACCCGCAGGAAGAAGAACGGCACCCCGCGCGCGCCGGATCGTTGCAGGGACGCGAGCCGCTGGCAGGCCTGCTCGTAGGACACGCCGAAGCGGGCGGCCAGCGCCTCGATGTCGTGGCGCAGCTCCGCCGCGGCGGCGCGGAACGGCGCGTACGGCAGCAGCAGCGCGGCGGCGAGGTAGTTGAGCAGGCCCACCCGGATCAGCATCTCCGCTTCCGGCGAGGACGGCGCGGCGTCGCGCACCACCGCGTCCACCGTGCTGGCGGCTTCCAGCAGCGCCACCTGGAAGGCCATCTGGAAGCCGCGGCTTTCGCGCGGCAGGGTCTCGGCCAGCGCCAGGCTGCGGGCCGCCGGATCGTAGCGCCGCAGCGCCCCGGCCAGCGGGCGCACCGTCACCGACAGACCGTGCGCGCGGCGCAGCCGGTCCGCGAGCGCATGGTTCATCTCGTGCGGGGCGGCGGCGAGGTCGGCGGCGATCGCCTCGGCGGCGTCTTCCAGCGCCGGGAAGTGGTTCGCGTGCTCGTGGAAGAAGTCCCGCGCTTCCTCGTTCGGCAGCAGCACCCGCCGGCCCGAGGGCAGGGCGATGCCGCCGGCGTCTTCGCGCGCCACCCGCCAGGCGCGGTAGAGCGCCAGCACCGCGCGGGCGGCGTTGGGGGCGGAGGCGGCGATGGCGGCGGCTTCGTCCTCCCCCACCGGCTCGGCGCCCAGCAGCGGGTCGGCGAAGGCTTCCCGCAGCCCCACTTCCAGCTGGCGTTCCGCGCTGCCCGACAGCGCCGCCAGATCGACCCGCAAGGTCTCGCCGAGCTTGATCAGCAGGCTGGCGGTGACGCCGCGCTGGTCGTGCTCGATCAGGTTCAGGTAGCTCGCCGAGATGCCGAGGCGGGCGGCCAGGGCCTGCTGGGTGAGGCCGGCCTCGCTGCGCAGGCGGCGGATGGTGCGGCCGATCTGGGGATGGCGCATGGATTTACAGCCTTTACGGATTTTGCAGCGGAAGGGTCAATCCGGCGACGTCATTCCGCCGATACCCTACGCTTTCCGGCTGACCTTCGCACCTGCGATGTGAATTATTGACGCATCCCATGGCCCGACAGGAGATCCCGCCGATGCGTCCCAGCCCCACCCCGACCCGTGCCCCCGACGGGTTCGCCGCCCCCTCCGGCGCCGCGCCCGGACGGTTCGACGGCATTCGCCGCGACTTCACGCCGGCGGACGTGGCCCGCCTCGCCGGGTCCTTCCGCATCCGCCATACCCTGGCCGAGCGCGGCGCGGACCGGCTGTGGCAGCTGCTGCGGTCCGAGCCTTTCGTGCCGACCCTCGGCGCGCTGACCGGCAACCAGGCGGTGCAGCAGGTGAAGGCCGGGCTGAGCGCGATCTACCTGTCCGGTTGGCAGGTGGCGGCGGACGCCAACACGGCCGGGCAGATGTATCCCGACCAGTCGCTGTATCCGGTCAATTCGGTGCCGAACGTGGTCAGGCGCATCAACGCCGCGCTGCGCCGGGCCGACCAGATCGGCCAGAGCGAGGGCGGCGACGACACCTACTGGATGGCGCCCATCATCGCCGACGCCGAGGCCGGGTTCGGCGGCCCGCTCAATGCCTATGAGCTGATGCGGGCGATGATCGAGGCCGGCGCGGCGGGCGTGCATTTCGAGGACCAGCTGGCCTCGGAGAAGAAGTGCGGCCATCTGGGCGGCAAGGTGCTGGTGCCGATCGCGACGCATATCCGCACCCTGAACGCCGCGAGGCTGGCGGCGGATGTCGAGGGCGTGCCCACGGTGCTGCTCTGCCGCACCGACGCGCAGTCGGCGCAGTTGCTGACCAGCGACATCGACGAGCGCGACCGTCCGTTCATTTCGCGCGACCGCACCGCGGAGGGATTCTACCGCATCCGCCCGGATGTCGGCGTGGACTACGCGATCGCCCGCAGCCTCGCCTACGCGCCCTATGCCGACCTGCTGTGGTGGGAGACGAGCGATCCCAACCTGGAGGACGCGCGCCGCTTTGCCGAGGCGATCCACCGCGAGTTCCCCGGCAAGATGCTGGCCTACAACTGCTCGCCCAGTTTCAACTGGCAGAAGAAGCTGCCCGCGGAGAAGATCGCGGGCTTCCAGCGGGAACTGGGCGCGATGGGCTACAAGTTCCAGTTCGTCACCCTGGCCGGGTTCCACAGCCTGAACCTGTCGATGTTCACCCTGGCGCACGGCTACAAGGACCGCGGCATGGCGGCCTATGCCGAGCTGCAGCAGGCCGAGTTCGCCGCCGAGGCGGCGGGCTACACCGCGACCCGCCACCAGCGCGAGGTGGGGGTGGGGTATTTCGACGCGGTGGCGCTGGCGATCTCCGGCGGGCGGTCGTCGACCACCGCGCTCGCCGGCAGCACCGAGGCGGCGCAGTTCCACGCGGACGCGCCGGCGCCGGCGGCGGAGGCGTATGACGACGGGCTGGTGCACGCGCACGCCTGGGCGGCGAGCGGGGACTGAGCGCGAGGCGACGGCCGGGGGCGCTGCACGCGCGTCTCCGGCCCGCCCTCAGGCCGCATGCCACGCCAGCACCAGCAGCAGCGCGGCGTTGCCGCCCAGCACGACCGGGGCGAACGCGACCACGCCGTGCTGGAAGCGACGCCCCGCCGCCTGCCCGGCCAGCCCCACCAGCACCAGCGCCGGCACGGTGCCGAGCGCGAAACAGGCCATCGCCGCCGCGCCCAGCAGCGGGCTGCCGCTGGCAGCGGCGGCGGTGAGCGCGCTGTAGAGGAAGCCGCAGGGCAGGAACCCGAGCGCCACGCCCAGCAGGTAGCCGCCGCCGGCGCGGGAGCGATCGATCCGCGCGGTGAGCCGGGCGAGGCCGCGGCGCCAGACCGCCGGCGCCGGTCCCGGCGCCGGCAGCGCGCGGGCCAGCCCGGGGGTCAGCCGCCGCAGCGCCTCGGTCAGGAACAGCAGCGCGGCGAGGCCGAGCAGCGCCGCCGAAAGCCCGCCGAACCAGGGCGCACGGCCGAGCACCGACGTGGTCGCCGCGACCGCCGCGCCAAGCGCCGCATAGGTGGTGAGCCGCCCGAGATGGTACGGCAGCAGCAGCGCGGCGCCGATCCGCCGGCGCTCGCACAGCGCCGCCGCCGGCAGCCGCGCCATGCGGTCGGCCACCTGGCCGAGCACGAAGCCGCCGCACATCGGCCCGCAATGCATCGTCCCGCCCGCGGCGCCGGCGACCAGCAGGCCGAGCAGCAGCCCGCCCCGCGCCGCCGCAGGCGTGCAGAGCGCCGGCGCGAGCGCGAAAACGGACTGGATCAGGGACGTGGCGGTCGTCACCGCGGCACGCTGACGGGGCGGTTGCGGGTGGTCATTGATCTAGATCAATGCCAGGAGTTCATCGGACGGCAAGGTTCGCGCCATCCAAGGGTGGGGTCGCGTGCGCGCCCCCGCGTGCTTCAGGGGAGCTTGGGATGGACTTCGAGACGGGCGACGTCGTCGTCGGGCTGATGGTCGCCGCGCTGGGCCTGCTCGGCCTGTTCCTGGCGGCCGGTGCGTGGGACGAAGAGATGTATCTGTTCGGCCTGTCGCTGGCGGGCTTCGCGGTGCTGTTCGATTTCGGCCTGCTGCGCCGGTACCTACGACCGGAAGGACGCGGTGCGGGCCGCCGAGCGGGGCGACGCGCATGTCTGACCTCGCGGTGGCCGCGGGCCCGGTCGAGTACAACGACGCGGTGGTGAAGAAATTCGTCATCGCCTCGATGTTCTGGGCGATCGTGGCGTTCCTGGTGGGGGTCTATATCGCCAGCGAACTGTCCTGGCCGTGGCTGAACATTCCCCCCTGGTTCAATTTCGGCCGGCTGCGGCCGGTGCACACCTCGGCGGCGATCTTCGCCTTCGGCGGTTCGGCGCTGATCGGCACCTCGTTCCATGTCGTGCAGCGCACCTGCCGCGCGCGGCTGTGGGGCGGCGAGGCGCTGGCGAATTTCGTGTTCTGGGGCTACCAGCTTTTCATCGTGCTGGCGGCGTCGAGCTACATCCTGGGGTTCAGCAAGAGCCGGGAGTACGCCGAACCGGAATGGCATCTCGATCTGTGGCTGGTGCTGGTCTGGGTCTGCTACCTGCTGATCTACATGGGCACGCTGATGAAGCGGCGGGAGCCGCACATCTACGTGGCCAACTGGTTCTACCTGAGCTTCATCATCACCATCGCCATGCTGGTGATCGTGAACAATCTCGGCGTGCCGATCTCGATCTACAGTTCCAAGAGCTACTCGCTGTTCTCCGGCGTGCAGGACGCGCTGGTGCAGTGGTGGTACGGGCACAACGCGGTGGGGTTCTTCCTGACCGCGGGGTTTTTGGGGATGATGTATTATTTCATTCCCAAGGCGGCGAACCGGCCGGTCTATTCGTACCGGCTGTCGATCGTGCACTTCTGGGCGCTGATCTTCATCTACATCTGGGCCGGGCCGCACCACCTGCTGTGGACCGCGCTGCCGGACTGGACGCAGACGCTGGGGATGGCGTTCTCGATCATGCTGTGGATGCCGTCCTGGGGCGGCATGATCAACGGGCTGATGACCCTGTCGGGCGCGTGGGACAAGCTGCGCACCGATCCCGGGCTGCGGTTCTCGGTCACCGCGGTCGGCTTCTACGGCATGTCCACCTTCGAAGGGCCGGCGATGTCGATCCGCGAGGTGAACGCGCTGACGCATTACTCCGACTGGGTGATCGGGCACGTGCATTCCGGCGCGCTCGGCTGGGTGGCGTTCATCACCTTCGGCGCGATCTATTATCTGGTGCCGAATCTCTGGCAGCGGAAAGGGCTCTACTCGGTGCGGCTGGCGGCCTGGCACTACTGGCTGTCGACCCTGGGCATCGTCTTCTACATCTCGTCGATGTGGGTGGCGGGGATGATGGAAGGCCTGATGTGGCGGGCCTACGACCAGTTCGGCTTCCTCAAGTATTCGTTCGTGCAGGTGGTGGTAGCGGAGCACCCGTTCATGGTGATCCGCATGATGGGCGGGCTGTTGTTCCTGACCGGGGCGGTGCTGATGGCCTACAACCTGATCATGACGGTGCAGAGCCCGACCACCGAGGCGCCGCGTGCCGAACCCGAGCCCGCCGGACTGCCGGCCGGTCTCGCCGTGGCGGGGGAGTAGGGCCATGCGCATCTCCCATGCCTTCATCGAGAAGAACGCCATCGTCCTGCTGGTGCTGTCGCTGCTGGCGGTGACGGTCGGCGGCATCATCGAGATCGTGCCGTTGTTCACGATCGAGACCACGGTCGAGCACGTGAAGGGCGTGCGCCCGTACTCGCCGCTTGAACTGCGGGGGCGCGACATCTACATCCGCGAAGGGTGCTACCTCTGTCACAGCCAGATGATCCGCACCTTGCGCGACGACGTGGCGCGCTACGGTCACTACTCGCTGGCGGCCGAGAGCATGTACGACCACCCGTTCCAGTGGGGATCGAAGCGCATCGGCCCCGATCTGGCGCGGGTGGGCGGCAAGTATTCCGACGCGTGGATGTATGCGCATCTGGAACATCCGCGCCGGCTCGTGCCGGAATCGCTGATGCCGGACTTCGCGTTCCTGGCGACGACGCCGCTGGAGACGGATCATGTGGCGGCGCGGATGCGGGCCGACATCGATGTCGGCGTGCCGTACACCAAGGCCGAACTGGCCGATGCCGAGGCCGATCTGGCGGCGCAGGCCAACCCGGCCGCTGACCACGCCGGGCTGGAGAAGCGCTATCCCGGCGCGCATGTGGTGCCCGGCCGCGGCGCGGTGACGGAGCTCGATGCGCTCGACGCCTATCTCCAGGTGCTCGGCACCATGGTGCACTTCGCCGACCTCAACACCGAGCAGGTGCAGCAATGAAGGTGATCGCCTGGCTGGAACACTACTCCGTGGTCGTGATGTGCGCGGTGTTCCTGCTGATCTTCGCCGCCGCCTACTGGCCCGGCCGCAAATCGACGATCGAGAAGCACGGCCGCATTCCGCTTGAGGACGACAAGTAATGCCGACCAAGATCGAGAAGGACGCGGTCACCGGCCAGGAGACCACGGGCCACGAGTGGGACGGGCTGCGCGAGCTCAACACGCCGCTGCCCAAGTGGTGGATCTACACCTGGATCGCCTGCATCGTCTGGGCCGCCGGGTATTGCCTGCTGTATCCGTCGTTTCCCTGGGTCCATGGGTATTTCCACGGGCTGCTGGGCTATTCCTCGCGCACGGCCGTCACGCAGGCGGTGGCGAAGGTGGAGGCGACGCGCGACGTCTACCTGAAGCGCATCGCCGCCGAACCCTTTCCGGCCATCGTGAAGGACCCGCAACTGATGCAGGTGGCGCAGACCTCGGGCGCCGTCATCTTTGCCGAGAACTGCGCGCCCTGCCACGGCCAGGGCGGCGCCGGGCGCATCGGCTATCCTGCGCTCGCCGCCGGTGCCTGGATCTGGGGCGGCACCCTGCCCGCGATCCAGCAGACCATCATCCATGGCATCCGCAGCGGCGATCCCGCCGCACGGGACAGCCAGATGCCGCCGTTCGGCACCTCCGGCATGCTGACCCCGGAACAGATCCAGCAGGTGGCGAGCTTCGTCTGGTCGAACTTCTATGGCCACGCGACGCCGGGGCAGGATGTCTCGGCCGGCGCCAAGATCTTCGCGCAGAACTGCGCCGTCTGCCACGGCGCCGAAGGGCAGGGGAACCAGGCGGTCGGCGCGCCGCGGCTGGCGAGCCGGGTGCACCTGTACGGCGATATGCGATCGGCGATCGTGCGGCAGGTGACCGACCCGCGCGCCGGCGTGATGCCGAACTGGAACGAGCGGCTTGATCCCGGCACCATCAAGGCGGTGGCGATCTATGTCCATTCGCTCGGCGGCGGCGAGTAGCGGAGCGTCTGATCATGTCGCGCGTCAATGAGCGCCGCCTGCAACTGGAGCGCGACCTCGGCAGCGAGCACCTGTACGCGAGCCGGGTGCGCGTCTATCCGAAGGCGGTGCACGGGCCGATGCGGCGGCTCAAATGGGCCGTGCTGGCGGTCTGCCTGGCCGTGTACTACCTGCTGCCCTGGCTGCGCTGGGACCGCGGCGTGGGGCGGCCGGACCAGGCGGTGCTGCTGGATGTGGCGACCCAGCGCTACTACCTGTTCGGGTTCGAGTTCTGGCCGCAGGACATCTACTACCTGACCGGACTGCTGATCGTCGCCGCGGTGGCGCTGTTCCTGGTCACGTCGCTGTTCGGGCGGGTGTGGTGCGGCTATTCCTGCCCGCAGACGGTGTGGACCGATCTCTTCATGTGGGTGGAGCGGGAGATCGAGGGCGACCGCAACGAACGCATGAAGCGCGACGCGGGGCCCGCCGAGTTTCGACAAGATCTGGCGCAAGGGTGCGAAGCACGCCGTGTGGCTGGGGGTCGCGTTCTGGACCGGCGGCGCCTGGATCATGTATTTCGCCGACGCGCCCACCATCACGCGCGCATTCTGGACCGGCACGGCGCCGGTGCCGGTCTATTTCTTCGTCGGTCTGTTCGCCTTCACCACCTACGCGCTCGCCGGCTGGGCGCGCGAGCAGGTGTGCACCTACATGTGTCCCTGGCCGCGCTTCCAGTCGGCGATGCTGGACGACCAGAGCCTGACCGTGACGTACCAGGCCTGGCGGGGGGAGCCGCGGGCGCGCGGCAAGCGCGCACCCGACGCGCCGCCGGCGGGGGACTGCATCGATTGCGCGGCCTGCTACACGGCCTGCCCGACCGGGATCGACATTCGCGACGGCATCCAGCTTGAGTGCATCAACTGCGGCCTGTGCATCGACGCCTGCAACCACGTGATGGAGCGGACCGGGCGCCCGCCCTGGCTGATCACCTGGGACACGCTGGCCGACCAGAAGGCCAAGGAGGAAGGGCGCGCGGCGACGTTCCGCTGGCTGCGCCCGCGCACCACGATCTACCTGGGCGCGCTGCTGGTGGCGGGGATGGTGATGGTGGCGGCGCTGGCCACCCGCACGACCCTGGCGCTGGAGGTGCAGCACGACCGCGCGCCGGTGTTCGTGCCGCTGCCGGACGGCGGGCTGCGCAATGGCTACACGATCGAGATCACCAATCGCACACAGCGCGCCGCGGCGTTCACCCTGAGCGTGTCCGGCATCAAGGGCGCGCGCCTGGCCGATGCCGCCGCAACCCGCGAGCTGGTCCCGAGCCTGACCTTGAACGTGGGGCCGGACCAGATCGGCACGTTCCGTGTGCTGGTCACCGCGCGGCCGGCGGCGCTGCCGGGCGGGCATGCGCATCTCGACTTCATGCTGCGCAATCCGGACACCAGGGCCGAGACGGTCTATCGCGCCGAGTTCTTCGGCCCGACCGGTTATCAGGGAGGCCAGCCATGAGCCTGCGCGCGCCATCCAGGCGGCGGCCCCGCTCGGTCTGGGACTGGTTCCCCTGGGCGGTGACCGCCGCGCTGGCGGTGGTGATCGCGATCAATGCCGGCATGATCTGGACGGCGGTGCGCACGTTCCCCGGCGCGGCGGGGGCGGACGGGTTCGACCTGAGTAACGACTACAACAAAGTGCTGTCCGCCGCGGCACGCCAGCAGGCTCTGGGCTGGCATCTCGCGGTGCAGCTGGATGCGGGCAACCGGGTCACGGTGCGCCTGGGCGACCGTGCCGGCGCGCCGCTGGCAGGGGCGCGCATCTCCGCCACCGCGGAGCGGCCGGTCGGGCCGAAGAACACGACCTGGTTGCGATTCCGCGAATCCGTTCCGGGCCGGTTCGTCGCCGATCCGCCGCTGCGCATGGGGCGGTGGGACGTGCTGCTGAGCGCGCGGGCGGGCGGGCAGCTTGTCACGACCACGATCCGCGTGGTGGCCGAGGAGCGGCGGGGGGCGTGATGGGGGCGCGCGGTCGACGGCAAGAAAGGCCAGGGGGCGCTGCCCCCTGGACCCCCGCCAAGGGCGTCGCCCTTGGAACCCATTCGTTGGTTCGGTGCGGGCGGGGGGAGGCGTGCCGGCCGGGGCGGCCTGCGTGGGGGCGGAGACGGAGCGCTTACGCGCTCCGTCTCCGCCCCCACGCAGGCCGCCCCGGCCGGCACGCCTCCCCCCGCCCGCACCGAACCCCCCGAGGGGTCCAGGGGACGACTGTCCCCTGGTGGGGGGTCCAGGGGGGCAAAGCCCCCCTGGCCTTTCTTGCCGTCGACCGCACGCCCTGACCATGACCGCCGTCGCGCTCGCCGCCCCGCCATCGGCGGCCCCGGTGTGCGCGCATTGCGGCGAGCCGGTGCCGTCGGGGCGGCGGTTCTGCTGCGCGGGCTGCGCGGCGGCATTCGAGACGATTCAAGGGCTTGGGCTCGGGCGATATTATCGCCAGCGCCTGCTTGATCCGGCGCGTCGTCCGCCGCGGCCGGACGGGGCGGTGCCGCGGCATGATCTGGCCCGCCACGTGGTGTGCCATGAGGACGGACGCTGCGAACTGACCCTGGCGATCGACGGGTTGCAGTGCGGCGCGTGTGTCTGGCTGATCGAGTCGGTGCTGGGGCGCGAGGCCGGGGTGCTGACCGGGCGGGTGAACCTGACCACGCGGCGGCTGCGCCTGGTCTGGCAGGGCGCGGCGGATCACGCCGAGCGGCTGGTGGGCGCGGTGGAGGCGCTGGGCTACCGGCTGGTGCCGTTCGATCCCGCCGCGCTGGCCGCGGCCGAGGATCGTTCCGGGCGCATGTTGTTGCGGGCGCTGGGCATCGCCGGGTTTGCGGCCGGGAACGTGATGCTGATCTCGATCGGCGAATGGGCCGGCGCGGTGCAGGACATGGGGCCGGCGACACGGGCGCTGCTGCACTGGGTGACGGCGTTGATCGCGCTGCCGGCGATCGTGCTGGCCGGGATGCCGTTCTACCGCGCCGCGCTGGCCGCGCTGCGCCGCGGGCGCAGCAACATGGACGTGCCGATCAGCCTGGGCGTGCTGCTGGTCAGCGGCATCAGCCTGGCCGACACGTTCGGCGACGGCGCGCACACGTATTACGAATCGGCATTGATGCTGCTGTTCTTCCTGCTGCTCGGGCGGGTGCTGGACCATCGCGCGCGCGGGCAGGCGCGCGCCACGGCCGAGCAGTTGCTGATGCTGCGCGCCGGCGACGTGGCGGTGCTGGACGCGGACGGCGGCACGCGCCGCTGCGCGCAGGAGCAGGTGGCGCCGGGCGCGCGCGTGCTGGTGGGCATGGGCGAGCGGATCGGCATCGACGGGGTGGTGGAGACGGGCGCGGGCGCGGTGGATGCGAGCCTGGTGACCGGGGAGAGCCTGCCGGTCGAGGTGGCGCCGGGGGCGGCGGTGTTCGCGGGCACGCTCAATCTGGGCGCGGCCCTGGTGGTGCGGGCGACGGCGACCGGGGCGGGGACGTTGCTCGCCGAATGCGTGCGGCTGATCGAGGCGGCGGAGGCGCGGCGCGGGCGCTTCGTCGTGCTGGCCGACCGGGTGGCGCGGGCCTATGCGCCGGCGGTGCACGGGACGGCGCTGGTCACGTTCCTGGGGTGGCTGGCGCTGGGGCGCGCCGGTGAGCCAGGCGCTGCTGATCGCGAGCGCGGTGCTGATCGTGACCTGCCCGTGCTCGGTCGCGCTGGCGGTGCCGGCGGTGCAGGTGATCGTGGCGGGACGGCTGTTCCGCGCCGGCGTGCTGCTGAAATCGCCCGACCGCGCTGGAACGGCTGGCCGAGGTCGATACGGTGGTGTTCGACAAGACCGGCACGTTGAGCGCGCCGGCGCTGGCCCTGGAGCCGGTGGCCGACAGCGCGCGCGCGGCGCTGTCGGTGGCCGCCGGCCTGGCCGCGGCCAGCCGGCACCCGCTGGCGCGCGCCCTGGTGGCCGCGGCGGGGCCGGTGGCGGCGGCCGAGGGGGTGGTGGAGCACCCGGGCGCGGGGCTGAGCCTGGGGGAGGTGCGGCTGGGGAGCCTGGCGTTCTGCGCCGGGGGAAGAAAGGAAGGCCAGGGGGGCTTTGCCCCCCTGGACCCCCCACCAGGGGACAGTCGTCCCCTGGACCCCTTGGGGGGTTCCGTTCGGGTTGGGGGGCACGGCGGGCGCGGGGCGGCCCGGGCGGCAGGCGGAGACGGAGCGCAATAGCGCTCCGTCTCCGCCTGCCGCCCGGGCCGCCCCGCGCCCGCCGTGCCCCCCAACCCGAACGGAACCAACGAATGGGTTCCAAGGGCGATGCCCTTGGCGGGGGTCCAGGGGGCAGAGCCCCCTGGCCTTGCTTCCTCCCCCGGCCCCGAACTCTGGCTCTCCCGCCCGCACCATCCCCCCGTCCGCTTCGGCTTCGTCGAGCGTCCGCGCGCCGACGCCGCGGCAGTGGTGGCGCGGTTGCAACGGGCCGGGCTGGCGGTGCGGTTGTTGTCGGGGGACGGGGCGGGCGCGGTGGCGCGGATGGCGGCGGCGGTGGGGATCGAGGACTGGCGGGCGGGGTGTTCGCCGGTGGAGAAGGTCGCGCAGATCGAGGGGCGGCGGGTGCTGATGGTGGGCGACGGGCTGAACGACGGACCGGCCCTGGCGGCGGCGCTGGTGTCGGCGTCTCCCGCCACGGCAGCGGATGTCAGCCAGACGGTGGCGGATCTGGTGTTCCAGGGCGAGGCTTTGGCGCCGGTGGCCGACGCGGTGGCGCTGGCGCGGCGGGCGCGGGCGGTGATGCGGCAGAACCTGGCGCTGGCGGTGGGGTACAATGCGCTGGCGGTGCCGCTGGCGGTGGCGGGGCTGGTCTCGCCCTGGCTGGCGGCGGCGGCGATGTCGGCCTCGTCCTTGCTGGTGATGGCGAACAGCCTGCGGCTGCATCGGGGGCGGGGATGATCGTGCTGCTGTTCCTGCTGGGGGTGAGCCTGGTGCTGGGGGGGCTGGGGCTGGCGGTGTTCCTGTGGTGCGTGCGCTCGGGGCAGTACGAGGATCTGGAGGGGGCGGCGGAGCGGGTGCTGTTCGAGGACGAGTAGGGGCGGGGTGGGCTGCCGCCGATCCTCGTTGGCAAGCTTTGCCAAGTCTTGTACGGTGCAGCGATCCGGAGAGCAGCCCGCCATGCCGACCCGCAATGTCAGCCTGACGCCCGAGCAGGACGCCTTCATCGAGAGCGCCGTGAAATCGGGCGAGTACCAGAACGCGAGCGAAGCCGTGCGCGACGCGCTGCGCGCGTTGCAGCAGCGCCGGCAGGAGGATGCGCTCCGGCTGAAGGCGCTGCGGCTGCAGATCGACGCGGGGCTTGAGGCGCTGGCTCATGGCGCGTTCACGGAGGTCGGGGACGGCGACCTTGATCGCTACCTGGACGGACTGACGGGCGGGGCGGGCGCAGCGCCGCGCTGAGGTGTGGCGCGCTATCGCCTGTCCCGGCCCGCCGAGGCCGATCTGACCCGCATCCTGCGGGCAAGCGGGGCGTTTTGGGGCGCGGACGGCAGGCGGCGGTATGGCGCGATCCTGGCCGCCGCGCTGCGCAAGGCGGCGGCGGACCCGCTCGGCCCGGCCACGCGCGATCGGGTCGAGCTGGGGGAGGGGGTGCGCAGCCTTCACCTTCGGCACGCGCGCGGCGGGGCGCAGGGGGCGCGGGTGACGCGTCCGGTCCATGTTGTGTTCTTTCGCGCGGCCGGTCCTGGCGTGATCGAGATTGTTCGTGTGCTGCACGAGCGTATGGAACCGGGGCGGCACCTGGAGGGGGCAACGAACGAGGGGTGAGGGGGATCTGAACGGCGCCGACCATCCGGGGGCATGCTTGCGTGTTGCGGGCGGCGCGGGGTACATTGGTCTTCGGGAACAAACCTGGGCAGGGGCAGGCAGGTGGCCAAAGCAGTCTTCATGACCCGTGCCAACTCGACCTACGACGATCTTCCGGAATGTCGTTACCATTTTCCCCGTACCTATCTGCGACAGGTTGAGGCGGCGGTGGCTGACGGGATCATCTACTATGAGCCGCGCCGCGCCAGCAGCGAGGTCAACAGCCACGGTGGCAGGCAGGTCTATTTCGCAGCCGCGCGCGTCGCCGCGGTTCGGCCCGACCCCAATCTTGCCGATCATTTCTACGCCACGGTCTGCGACTACCTGCCGTTCCCCCGCCCGGTTCCGTTCAAGGAAGGGGGCGAGTTCTATGAGGCAGGCCTTCGCCGCGTCGACGGCGGCACGAGCAAGGGAGCCTTCGGCCGTGCGGTCCGGAACATCACGAATACGGAATACGACCGGATTCTGCATGCCGGATTTGCCGATATCCTGCTGCCCGACCCTGGTGCGGCTTGAAGGCGCCCGAGAGTGGACTATGTCCAGATCTGGACATCCGGAGCCTGGACCATGCCGCAGCCTGTCGGTGCTCCCAGCCCGCTGATCCCGCCCGGCGCGGCGCGGCTCGACCCCGCCCGGTTCGCCCCCGCCAACCGCCGGCGGCTGAGCGCGCCGGGTCTGCGCGCGTTTCTCGCCATCGCCGATCTTTGGGGACTGACGGAGGAGCAGCGCCGGCTGGTGTTGGGTCTGCCGGCGCGCTCGACCTACCAGAGCTGGGTCAAGGCGGTGCGCGCGCATCGGGAGATCACCCTCGATGTCGACGTGCTGACCCGCATCTCGGCCGTGCTGGGCATCCACCAGGCGCTGGGCGTGCTGTTCGGGACGGAGGCGGAGGGGGTGGCCTGGCTGCGCTTGCCGCATGCCGCGCCGGTGTTCGGCGGGCAGGCGCCGCTGGCGCTGGTGACCTGCGGCAGCCAGGACGGGGTGCTGACGGTGCGCCGCTTCCTGGATGCGGCGCGCGGCGGGATCTACATGCCGCCGAACGCGGCCGATGCCGGCTTCGCGCCGTTGACCGACGCCGATATCGTGTTCGCGTGAGCGAGCGCTTCGCGCCGGCGCCGCGCCCGGCGCACCGGCTGATCCCCTCGCGGTTTCCGCCGGTCGGGCTGTTCGATACGGTGGCGACGGCGGCGGACCTTGCCGCGGTGATGGAGCTGGCGGGCTGGACCAACGACCGGCTGGTGGCGGAGCGGATCGCGCGGCTGCCGCGGGACGAATGGGTGTATGGCCGGCCGAATGCCAGCGTGGTGATGGCTTCGTTCCTGCACGTTGCGCCCGGCGGGATGCGCTTCAACGCCGGCGACGCTGGGGGCGTGGTACGCGGCGGCCGCGCTGGCGACCGCGGCGGCGGAGGTGGCGCATCACTTGCGGCGGGAGGCAGTGGCGCGCGGCGCGGCGGCGGCGCGGCGGGTGTTCCGGCAGTATGTTTCGGTGCTGGAGGGCGCGTATCTGGATATCCGGGGGGAGCAGGCGACGCGGGAAGCGGTGTACGACCCCGCGGACTACGCCGCCGGGCAGGCGTTGGGGGAGGGGGTGCGGGCCGGCGGCGGGGCGGGGATCGTCTACGACAGTCTGCGGCATGCGGGCGGGGTGAACGTGGTGGCGTATCGGCCGCGGCTGGTGGGCGAGGTGGCGCAGGGGGAGCATTTCGAGATTGTGGTGACGGCGGCGGAGCGGCGGATGGTGGTGCGGCGGGTGGGGGGATGAGGGCGATCGCGATCGCCTGACGGAAGCCTGCGTCGACGGTCCGCCGGTGGCGCAGATCGACCCGGGACGGCACAGTGAGCACGTGGTCCGCTTCCGCCAGGAGCGCGCGTATCCTGGCGATCACGGTGAGGGCCACCCCGCCGTCCCAGGCAAAGCGCGCGCAGGTCGCGCTGCCGGCCCGGATCAACGGGCGAGGCACAAGGCCGGCGCCGGCAGGAACCCCTCCGTGTCCTCCTGCTTCCTCGCCTTGCTTCTCCGTGTTGAAACCCGAACGACCGGCCGGCACCGGCCCTGCCCGTCTCCCGCGGCCCTGCGCCGTACGGCGGCGGCCAGAGGTTCACCCTTTCTTGGCCCCCTGGTGGCTATGAACAGGGCGACGACAGCGCCGGCCCGCCACCCAAGCCCGCCGTCCCGGTCTTTGAGACCGATCCCATCCGTCGCACCATTCGTTAACGGGTAGAAACTGCTTCACGTGAAGCATTGTTCGACGCCGAACGATCGCCCCCTTGCGTGCCCCCCGGCCCCCCGGCATGGTCCCGCTTTTCCGCCCCCGGAAGCAGAGCGCCCATGCCAAACTCGACCCCGACCCCCACCGGCCCCCTCAAGGGCCTCCGCGTATTCGACCTCACCCGCGTCCTCGCCGGCCCCACCTGCGCGCAGATGCTGGGCGATCTCGGCGCCGACGTGATCAAGATCGAAAAACCCGGCAGCGGGGACGACACCCGCGGCTTCGCCCCCCCGCGCATGCCGGGCACCGAGGAAAGCGCCTATTTCGTCGGCGTCAACCGCAACAAACGCTCCGTCACCCTCGATATCGCCCAGAAGGAGGGCCAGGACCTCGCCCGCGCCCTGATCGCGCAAAGCGACATCCTGGTGGAGAACTTCAAGGTCGGCGCGCTCGCCAAATACGGCCTGGGGTATGAGCAGCTGCACGCCGAGTTCCCCCGCCTGATCTACTGCTCCATCACCGGCTTCGGCCAGACCGGCCCCTACGCCCCGCGCCCGGGCTACGACAGCCTGATCCAGGCCATGGGCGGCGTGATGAGCCTGACCGGGGAGCCCAAGGGCCTGCCGCAGAAAGTGGGCGTGCCGGTGGCCGACCTGTTCGCCGGCCTCTATGGCTGCATCGGCATCCTGAGCGCGCTGCGCCACCGCGATGCGACCGGGGAAGGCCAGCAGATCGACATCGGCATGCTGGATACGCATGTCGCCTGGCTGGCGAACCAGGGCATGAACTACCTGGCGACCGGCGAGAATCCGCCACGGCTCGGCAACCAGCACCCGAACATCGTGCCGTATCAGGTGTTCCCCACCGCGGACGGGCACATGGTGCTGTCGATCGGCAACGATCCGACCTTCAAGCGGTTCTGCGAGGCCTTCGCGCTCACCCACCTGCTGGCCGATCCGCGGTTTGCCACCAATGCGGCGCGGGTGGAGAACCGGCAGCTGGTGACCGACACGCTCACCCCCGTGCTGGGCGCGCATGCGACCGGCTGGTGGATCGAGCGGCTGGAGGTGTTGAAGATCGGCTGCGGACCGATCAACAAGCTGGCCGAGGTGTTCGCCGATCCGCAGGTGGTGGCGCGCGGCATGGTGAAGGAGATGGCGCACGGCTCCGGCGTCCCGGTGAAGGTGATCGCAAATCCGGTGCGGCTGTCGGCCACTCCGCCCGACTATCGCCGCGCCGCGCCGCTGCTGGGCGAGCATACGGATGAGGTGCTGGCCGGGGAACTCGGGCTCGATCCGGCGGCGATCGCCGCGCTGCGCGCCAAGGGGGTGGTCTGAGCGGCCGGTCGCTTTCCTGTTTCGTTTCTCTCCTCCAGGTCGTAACATGACGTTGGTCAACCGGAGGAGGGCTGCATGCTGAACTTCCTGTCGTTCGAGACGTTCATCACCCCGAAGATCATCCGCGCCGTGTTCGCGATCGGCCTGGTGCTGATCGCGATCGGCGTGCTGGTGCGGGTGATCATGGGGCTGGTGCACCTGGAGCTGATCGTGGGCGTGATCCTGCCGCTGATCGCCGCGGCGCTGGCCGTCCTGGTGCTGCGGATCTATTGCGAGCTGGTGCTGGTGTTCTTCGACATGCGCGACAAGCTGGCCGACATCGCAAAGAAGCCGTAGCCGCCGCGCTACGCCCGCAGCCGGGCCAGCGCGTCCCAGTCGAACGCCACGCCGTGACCGGGCCGCTCGGGCGCGCGGGCGGTGCCGTCGGTGATCGTGATCGGCTCGGCGATGTAGCGATCGAGCCCGAAACCGTGCACTTCCAGATAGGACCGGTTCGGGCAGGCGGCGAGCAGGTGCACGGTCAGGTCGTGCGCGCCGTGGGAGGTGAGCGGCAGGGCATGCGCCTCGGCCAGGTGGGCGATCTTCAGGAAGGTGGTGATGCCGCCGCAGTTGGTGACGTCGGGTTCCGGGAAGCTCACGCCGCCGGCGGCGATCAGCGCGGTGAACTCGTGCAGGCTGTGCAGGTTCTCCCCCGCCGCGATCGGCAGGCCGCCGTCGCGCAGGATGCGGGCGTGGCCGGCGATGTCCTCGGGGATCGTGGGTTCCTCGAGCCACACGAGCTGGGTGTCGGCCAGGGCGCGGGCGGCACGGATGGCGGCGTCCGCGGTCCAGCGCATGTTGGCGTCCGCCATCAGCGGGAAATCGGGGCCGAGATGGGCGCGCATGGCCTGCACGCGCGCGACGTCCTCGGACAGGCGGTCGCGGCCGACCTTCATCTTGATGGCGCGGAAGCCGCGGGCCAGGTTGGCGTCGGTCTGGGCCAGCAGGGCGTCGAGCGTGAACTCGAGGTCGATGCCGCCGGCGTAGCAGGGCACGTCCGGGTCGAAGCCGCCGAGCAGGCGCCACAGCGGGGTGGCGCGGCGGCGGGCCTTCAGATCCCACAGCGCGATGTCCACCGCCGAAACGGCGAGGCTGGTCTGCCCGCCGCGCCCGCCGTAGTGCAGGCGCCACCACATCTGTTGCCAGAGGGATTCGATGCGGTCCGGATCGGCGCCGAGCAGCAGCGGGCGCAGCGCCGTCTCGATCAGCGCGTGCACCGCCGCGCCGCCCTGGCCGGTGGTGTAGGTGTAGCCGGTGCCCTCCGCCCCGTCCTGATCGCGCAGGCGGACGGTCACAAGCTCGAAATGGGTCATCGTGCCGTGGGTGGAATCCGACAGCGGCACCGGCAGCGGGATGCGGGTGAGGGCGGTTTCCAGGGTGGCGATCGGCATGGCGGGCACCTGCGGCGGGTTGCGGGGCGGCGGACGTGGAGGTGAGTGCCGCACACTCGCCGGATCGGCGCAACCCTGCCACCATCGCGCCGGCCGCGACAGGAACGGCGACGCAACCGCGGAGACTCCACGACATGCCGGGCCGCTCCCTCGCCCTGAAGACGTCCCTGCCCGACGCCGCCGCGGAGGCGGACGCGTTCCTGCGCGAGGTCCGCAGCTTCGCCGGCTTCGGCCGCCGCACCGAGGCGTTCGAGGACGGCGGCATCCCCTATTTCGTCAACGAATTCTGGACCGCCGCACAGCGCCAGGCCCACCCGATCCACGAGATCAGCTACCGCGCCTGCTTCAAGCCGCAACTGCCGGAGTTCTTCATCGCCCGCCTGACCGCCCCGGGGGAGGCGGTGCACGACCCTTTCATGGGCCGCGGCACGACGCCGGTGCAGGCCGCGCTGATGCGGCGGCGTCCGTTCGGCACCGATATCAACCCGCTGTCGGCGCTGCTGACCCGTCCGCGCCTCCGCCCGCCCGCGATCACGGCGATCGCCGCGCGGCTGGAGGAGATCCCCTGGGCGGGAGCCGGCGACGGTCCGGACGATCTGCTGGCCTTCTATCATCCCGACACCTTGCGCCGGCTGTGCGCGCTGCGGGCCTGGCTGGCGGCGCGCGCGCCGCTCGATGATCCGGCGCCGGACCCGGTGGACGACTGGATCCGCATGGTGGCGCTGAACCGGCTGTCGGGGCATTCGCCGGGGTTCTTCTCCGGGCGCACCATGCCGCCCAACCAGGCCGTTTCGATCGAGACGCAAGTCCGGCTGAACGCGAAATCCGGCCAAATGCCGCCGCCGCGCGATGTCGCAGGTCTGATCCTGAAGAAATCGCGCCGGCTGCTGAGGGACGGCGCGCCGCCGCCCGGCCCGGCGGGGGCGCTGTTCGTCGCGCCGGCGGCGGCGACGCCGGCGATCGCGGACGGAGCGGTGGCGCTGGTCGTGACGTCGCCGCCGTTTCTCGATGTGGTGGACTACGCCGCGGACAACTGGCTGCGCTGCTGGTTCGCCGGCATCGCGCCGGCCGCGGTGCCGATCGCGCTGCACCGGGGGGAGGCGGCGTGGGGCGCGATGGTCCGCGCCGTGCTGCGGGAACAGGCCCGGCTGCTGCGCCCGGGCGGGCATGTGGCGTTCGAGGTGGGCGAGGTTCGTCGCGGCACGCTGCTGCTGGAGCGGCTGGTGTGGCAGGCGGCGGAGGGGCTGCCGTTCGAGCGGCTCGGCGTGGTGGTGAACCGGCAGGACTTCACCAAGACGGCGCAGTGCTGGGGGGTGACGAACAACCGGGGCGGGACGAACACGAACCGGATCGTCGTGCTGCGGCGGACCTAGAACGATTCCGTCGCGCGGGAACGAAGCGGGATAACCTGGGGGGCACGGCAGGGAGCCGTCCCGACACGGATGCGCATCGACCGTGTGGCGCGGGCGGATGCGCCGGCTTCGCGTCAACCAGGCAGGCCCGCAGCCGCACCCGAGACAGCTGCCGTAGCGGCGCAGGACTTGCGCACCCGATCCATCAGGGCCAGGTTACGCCGATGGCGGTCCCTGACTACCAGTCCCTGATGCTTCCGGTTCTGGTCGCGTCCTCGGCAGGCGAGGTCCGTATCGGCGACGCCGTCAGTCGCATCGCCGAACAACTGGGATTGACGCCCGAGGACCGCGAACAGCGGCTGCCATCCGGAAAGCAGACCCTGTTCGGGAACAGGGTACATTGGGCCAAGACCTACCTTGGCAAAGCGGGCCTGATCGAGATCACGCGGCGCGGGCATTTCACGATCACGGCGCGTGGGCACGATGTGCTGCGCACCCGCCCGACGCGGATCGATAACGACTTCCTCGACCAGTTCGAAGACTTCAGGCGTTTCAGGGAGAAGTCCGCCCGGACCGTGGCCGCGCACAATCGCCCGCCCGGGCCGGATCCCGACAACCAGATGCAGACGCCCGACGAGATAATGCGTGCGTCGCATCGGCAGATCGAGGCAGCCCTGGCGCAGGACCTGCTCGACCGGATCCGCGCCGCGCCGCCCGATTTCTTCGAACGCCTGATCGTCAGTCTCCTGCTCAGCATGGGGTACGGGGGCTCCGCCGCCAACGCCGGCCGCGCGCTGGGCCGGAGCGGCGACGACGGCGTCGACGGCGTCATCGATCAGGATGCGCTCGGTCTGGATCGTGTCTATATCCAGGCAAAGCGCTATGCGAACGGCAATAACATAGGATCAGGCGCAATCCGGGACTTCTTCGGAAGCCTCGATCGTCATAAGGCCGCGAAAGGCCTGTTCGTGACCACGTCGGATTTTTCGCCCGCCGCAAGAGAGACCGCGGAGTTCCTGAGCAAGCGGATCGTCCTGATCGACGGCGAACAGCTAACCATGATGATGATCCGGTACAACGTCGGTTGCAGAGTGGAAGACACGCTGCATATCAAGAAGATCGATGAGGACTTTTTCGAGTAGATCCCATTGCCTGCGTCGCTGCCGCGAAACCCCCTGACGTGCTCCCCCCGCGCAGCGTCCGCGGTGACGGCACGCGCATCCCTGAGCATCTGCGCGGGCCGGGCCGGGATGTCCGGCGCGTGGCGCGCCCGCCCCCACCTGGAGCCATCACGACCGGTGGCGCGCGGTGCCGCTTCTGTCAGGCCCTCGCGACCGCGTGCGCGTCCGCCGGCACAGGGGCCGCGATCCGCCGTTCGATCGCTGATGCACAGCAACCGTCGGGCAGCGCCCGCCCGTCCGCCAGCTAGTTCTGTGGTGGCGGCTGGTTGTCGATGATCTGGGCGTCCAGATCCGACATGTTGCATTTCCAGTCGCCGAATGTCGTGCGGTAGCAGTACCCCGTGGCGTGGGTCTCGTGCCAGGCGGCGCAGTTATGGCCGCGAACCGCGCCATACCGGCTGAGCGGCGTGCAAAGATACTGGTCGTAACTCCCGCGGATGGCATAGACCTTGCCGTTGGGATCGATGTTCCCGGTTTCATAAAGACCGGCTTCCCGGAACGGCACGCCCCTGCCCACCTGCACCGTCGCGTGTTCGGCCAGAAACAGATAACCGTCCTCGTTGATATGTTCGAACCCGCAGGTGAAATACTGTGAAGCGAGCGCCGCGCTGATCGGGCCCGATTTCGGCGCGACCGTCGACGCGCAGGCATAGGGATCGCGTGAGCCGAACTTCGCCCCCACGCCCGGCTTCTGCGTCATCACGTTCGGCCCCGCGGTGACCGGACCGCTGGCCAGGCCCCCGACCGCGAACATCAGAAGTGCGAGCCACGGAAGGAAACGCTTCATATCGTGAATTCCCGAAGTCCTGGATCCGGTCGTGCAGGGCGGATGGCGCGCGTGTTGGACGCTTCAGTTTCTGCCATTGGGGGCGATCACAGCCCCACCGCGAGGGGCAATGACATTTCCCCCGCCCGCGGCAATGACATTCCCCCGCCTGCGGCAATGACATTCCCGCCGCCCGCGGCGATGACATTCCCCCCGCCCGCAGCAATGACGTTGCCGCCACCCGCCGCGATGACGTGGCCGCCATTGGTCCCAGGCAGGATCCTTACCGGGCCACCTGATCGGTTGAACGCAGGCGGGCGGCTCGCCGGCACGCGTCCGAATGCCACCATCACCTTGTGCACAAGGTCATTGTAGCTCGACCAATGGCCAGCGCCGTAACGGTAGATGTTGCATTCCCCGGAATTGCCCGATCCCGCAGGCGCGCGTCCCATGACCTGGCGGACCGCGTTGGTCACCCAGGGATCGTGGCACACGCCGGCGGCCGTTCTCGTGGCGCCGAAATGGGCCCGAACCTTGGTGACGAGGTCGGCGTAGCTCGACCAGTGCCCGCCGCCGTAGTTGTGGATATTGCAGTCGCCGGCTTCGTAGGTGCCGGAGGGCTGATGCCCGGTCACCTGTTCGATGGCCCGCGTCACCCAGGGATCACGGCATTGGCCGGCAAGAGCGTGCGCCGTCCCCAAAACCGTGAGCAAAACCAAAAAATATACGAATCTGCACAGTTGCGCCATCGCCGCACCTCATCTGCGCCGAGAGATAACACACTTATAATGTACCCGTAATGCGGTGGCGTCAATGCCGCGGATGTGCCAGAACGCCGCTCAGCGGCATCGCGTCACTGGTGGGGTCGCCATGTACAGGCAATGACACAAGCTCGAACCGCGACACCCGAAGGCCAGATCGTCCGCTATCGCGGGCGCGCCTGGTTTGCGGCGCTGCTCTGGCTGCTTGGCCTGATCTGCTGGGCCGAGGCGGTCGGCTCGATCTTCCTGGGCTGGTTCGGGATGCTGGACCTGGGCCTGGTGTGCCTGATCGCGGGCCATACCTGCTTCACGTTCGGCTGGGGCGAAGCGGTCGCGTGCGTCGAGCTTCGCAACGACGGGTTCGCCCTCCGGTTGCCGCGCTATCGCGGCTATTTTCCGTTCTGGCCGATCCAACGACTGAGCGGGGCGTGGACGGACGTCGTCGCCTTGCGGCGCACGCCGGTAGGTGCCCGCATTCTCTGGATCCGCTTCGATTACGTCATGCACACGATCATCACGAAACGTGGCCGTATCATGCTGTTCGAGCCGCTCGCGAACGACTTCTTCCGCAATACCCGCGGCACCGGCCTGAACCTGCCCGCAGGGGACATCGCCGACGCGTTCGCGCGGCGGAGCCGCGTCGCCCCGACCGATTGCGGGCAGGTGTGGGGCGGCGGGCTGTGGCGCAACCTCGTCTTCGGCGGCCCCGATGTCTTGCGCCACCCCGGGTCTCCGCCCGCCGCGGCAAGCGAGGAGGGGCAGTCGTGAGTGCGGGGATTCCCCGCCGGAACCCGCGTCGTATCAGCGTCCCTGTCCGTGCCGCCCGCGACCGGCCGGGGGTGTCCGATCCGCCTACGCGAACGCCTTGTGGTACGCGTTCAGCGCCGGCGCCCCGCCCAGATGCGCGTACAGCACCCGGGTCCCCCGCGGGATCTCGCCGCTGCGCGCCAGCGCGATCAGCCCCGCCATCGACTTCCCTTCATAGACCGGGTCCGTGAGCATCCCCTCCAACCGCGCGGCGGTGCGGATCGCGGCGATCGTCGCCGCGTCGGGCAGCCCGTAATCCGGGCCGGCGAAGCGCGGATCGACCTCGATCAGGGCATCGCCGACCTCCCGCTTCAGCCCGATCAGCTCTGCCGTGGCCCGGGCGATCTTGGTCACCGCCGCGCGGGTCATCTCCGCGTTGCCGGCGGTATCGATGCCGATCACGCGGCGCGGGCGCGGCTGCGCGGCGAAGCCGACGACCATCCCCGCCTGGGTGGACCCGGTGCAGGTCGCGGTGAGGACGATGTCGAAGAAGATCCCCTGTGCCTGCTCCTGCGCCGCCACTTCGTCGGCGAAGCGCGCGTAGCCAAGCCCGCCGAGCGGATGGTCCGACGCCCCGGCCGGGATCGCGTAGGGCCGGCCGCCGTCCCGCCGCACCTGCTCCAGCGCCCGCTGCCAGGTGTCCTTCACTTCCGTGGAGTAGCCCTCGCCTTCCAGCAGGGTCTCGGCCCCCATCAGGCGGGACAGCAGGATGTTGCCGACCTTGTCGTACACAGGGTCGTCCCAGTGCGTCCAGGTCTCCTGCACCAGCCGGCAGCGCATCCCCAGCACCGCCGCGACCGCCGCGACCTGGCGTGTGTGGTTGGACTGGATGTTGCCGATCGAGACCAAGCGTATCGCAGCCCGTGGCCAGCGCGTCGGCGGCGAGGAATTCGAGCTTGCGGATCTTGTTGCCGCCGAACGCAAGGCCGGAGGCGATGTCGTCCCGTTTCGCCCAGACCTCGATCCCGAGCGCGGCGGAGAGCCGCGGCAAGGGGTGGATCGGCGACGGCCAGAAGCCGAGCGGGTGGCGGGGGAAGGTGGTGTCGAGGTCGAGCGGCATGGCGTGGCTCCGTTGCGCGGCAGGCCGCGATCGTAGCCATACCGCCGCCCAAGGTGCTTCGTATCTGCGGCCTGGGTGGACCCGAAGATTTCCGGCACCGGGCTGATGGGCAGAGCTTCTTGCATCCATCGGTCAATTCCCCGAAGAATCTTCGAATGACTGACACGGACGCGCCCCCCACGCTCAGCGCCACCGATCGCCGCATCCTGCGGGCCCTGCAGCGCGACGGCCGCCTGTCGAATGTCCGCCTGGCGCAGGAGGTCGGCCTGAGCCCGGCCGCCTGCTGGGCCCATACCAGGCGCCTGTTCGAGAGCGGGGTGATCCGTGGCGTGCATGCCCTGATCGCGCCCGAGGCCGTGCAGCGCGGCACCCTCGCGCTCGTCGGCGTGGTGCTCGACCGCTCCACCCCGGACAGCTTCGCCGCGTTCGAGGCCGCGGTCCGGGCGATGGATCAGGTGCTGGACTGCATGCTGGTGGCCGGCGAGGTGGACTATTTCCTGCGCATCCGGGTGCGCGATCTCGCCGCCTTCAACCGCCTGCACAGCGAGCGCCTGATCGCCCTGCCGGGCGTCCGGCAGGTGCGCACGTTCTTCGTGATGAACGAAGTGAAGACCGACGGCTTGCTGCCGATCTGACGGGCCGATCCGACCGGCATCAGGTCGCGCCGTCGGGGGAGGGGCCGGCTCTGCCCGTGTCGTTCAGCTGGATCCGGAGGGTCTCACCCCGCCCCGATCCGCTCCATCCCGCCCATGTACGGCCGCAGGGCCTGCGGAATCAGCACCGACCCGTCCGCCTGCTGGTGCGTCTCCAGCACCGCGATCAGCGCCCGGCCCACCGCCACGCCCGAGCCGTTCAACGTGTGCACGAACCCACCCGGCTTGCCGTCCGGCCCGCGGAACCGCGCCCCCATCCGCCGCGCCTGGAAGTCGCCGCAGGTGGAGCAGGACGAAATCTCCCGCCACGCCTGCTGCCCCGGCAGCCACACCTCCAGGTCGAAGGTCCGGGCGGAGCTGAACCCGATGTCCCCCGCGCACAGCGCCACCCGCCGGTAGCTCAGTTCCAGCAGCCGCAGCACCGTCTCGGCGCAGGACGTCATCCGCTCGTGCTCGGCGGCGCTGTCCGACGGATGCGTGATCGAGACCATTTCCACCTTGCGGAACTGGTGCTGGCGCACCATCCCGCGCGTGTCCCGCCCGGCCGCGCCGGCCTCGCTGCGGAAGCAGTCGGTCAGCGCCGTCAGCCGCAGCGGCAGGCTTGCGGCGGGGATGATCTCGCCCGCCACCGTGTTGGTCAGCGGCACCTCGGCGGTCGGGATCAGCCAGCGCCCGTCGGTGGTGCGGAACAGATCCTCGGCGAATTTCGGCAACTGCCCGGTGCCGTACAGCGCGGCATCGTTCACCAGCGACGGCACCACCATCTCGGTATAGCCGTGCTCGCCGGTGTGCAGGTCCAGCATGAACTGGCCGAGCGCGCGTTCCAGCCGCGCCAGCGCCCCGCGCAGCACCACGAAGCGCGCGCCGGACAGTTTGGCGGCGGTGGCGAAATCCATCAGCCCCAGCGCCTCGCCGATCTCGAAATGCTGCCTGGGCGGGAACCCCAGGTCGCGCGGATCCCCGTGCTGGGCCAGCACCACATTGGCGCTCTCGTCCGCGCCCTCCGGCACGTCGGGATCGAGCACATTCGGCAGCGCTTCCAGCGCGCCGCGGATCGCCGCGTCCAGCGTGCTCGCGCGCGTCTCCAGCGCGTCCATCTCGGCGCGCAGCGCGGTCGCCTCGGCTTCCAGCGCCGCGGTGTCGGCGCCCGCGCGCCTGCCCTGGCCGATCTCGCGCGCCAGCGCGTTGCGCCGTGCCTGCTGTTCCTGCACCGCGCCCTGCGCCGCCCGGCGCTCCGCGTCCTCGGCGATCAGCGCCGCCGCCATCGGAGCCAGGCCGCGGCGCGCCATCGCCGCATCGAAGGCCTCGGGCGCGGCCCGGATCGCGCGGATGTCGTGCATCGGCTCAGATCTCGACCGGCTTGGGTTCGACCCACCGCGCCATCAGCACGGAAATCTCGTACAGCCCGATCAGCGGCAGCGCGAGGCTGACCTGGGTGAACACGTCCGGCGGGGCCAGCACCGCCGCCACCACGAACATCCCCACATAGGCGTAGCGGCGGAACCGCTTCAGGCTGGCCGACGACACGATCCCCACTTTCGCCAGCAGGGTCAGCAGCACCGGCAGCTGGAAGGTCAGCCCGAAGGCGAAGATCAGCTTCATCACCAGGTCGAGATATTCCGAAACGCGCGGCAGCAGCTCGATCGGCACGCCGCCGCCGCCGGTGGCGGACTGGAAGCTGGCGAAGAACTTCCACGCGAACGGGAACACCACGTAATAGGCCAGCGCGCCGCCCATCAGGAACAGCACCGGGCTCGCCACCAGGAACGGCAGCAGCGCCCGCTTCTCGCTGCGATAGAGGCCCGGCGCGATGAACAGCCACAACTGGGTGGCGATGATCGGGAAGGCCGAGAACCCGGCGCCGAACATCGCCACCTTGATCTTGGTGAAGAACACCTCGTACAGCTGGGTGTAGATCAGATGCGGCGTCTGCATCCCCTGGCCCTTGAGCACATGGGCCAGCGGTTCCGCCAGGAAGTAGTAGATCGCGCCGGAGAAATAATAGCACACCCCGAACGCCAGCAGGAACGCGGCGACCGCGTACATCAGCCGCCGCCGCAGCTCCATCAGATGCTCGAGCAGCGGCATCGGCTTGTCGTTGATCGGGTCTTCGGTCGGTGCCTGCTGGTCCACGTCGGGTCCGGTGCTGTTGGGGCCGGGTCAGCGCGCGCTGCGGGCGGCGATGTCCGGGGGAATGAAGGCGGGCGGGATGAAGGCCGGGATGATGTCCGCGGCCTCCGGCGGCGCGGCGGCCAGCTCGGCGGCGGGCGGGATGAAGGCCGGCACCTCGGCTGGCGGCAGCGGGTCGGCGTCCTCCGGGCGCGGCATGTCGGCCACGCCGAGCTCGCCCACCGGCTCGGCGTCGCCGTACGTGGTCGTCTCGGCCAGCGGATCATCGGCCAGGGTGCCGCGCAGGCTGCCGTCCGGATCGACCGTGCGTTCCAGCGCGTCGGCGACATTAAGATTGCGCAACCCGCTCAAGGTGTCGCGCACATCCTCCAGATTCGCCTCGCGCATCATCTCGTCGACATGGCCCTGGAACTCCGAGGCCATGCGGCGGGCTTTCTTGATCGCGCCGGTGATGGCGCGGACCGCCACCGGCATGTCCTTCGGTCCGATCAGGACAAGCGCGACAGCGGCGATGACGGCGATTTCGGACCAGGCAAGGTTGAACATGGGGGGAATATCGCTCCGGGCGGCTTGCTAGCAGGAAACCGCCGGCGCGGAAACACGGCTCATGGCGGGCTCAGCCGGCCTCGTCGGCCGGCGCCGCCGGCGGCGGCTCGTCGGGCAGCACCGCGGGTTCGCTCATCAGCTCGTCCCGCCGCGGCAGGTCGCGCAGGTCGCGCAGGCCGAAGCGGGTCAGGAACGCGGGCGTGGTGCCCCACAAGGTGGGCCGGCCGGGGGTTTCCCGCCGCCCGCGCGGGGCCACCAGGTCGGCTTCCAGCAGCGCGTCCAGACTGGCCTGGGCCAGGCTGGCGCCGCGGATTTCCTCGATCTCGGGGCGGGTGACGGGCTGGTGGTAGGCGATGATCGCCAGCGCCTCCATCGCCGCGCGCGGCAGCCGGCGCGGCACCTCCACCACTTTGCGCAAGGCGGGGGCAAGGTCGGGCGCGGTGCGGAACTGCACGCCGCCGGCCACCTCCACCAGCTCCACCCCGCGGCCGGCATAGGCGGCGCGCAGCGAAACCAGCACGGCGGCGACATCGGCGCCCTCGGGCAGCAGCGCGGCGAGCGCGCGCGGCGTCACCGGGGCGGCGGCGGCGAACACCGCGGCCTCGGCCAGGCGCAGCCACACGGGCGGGACCGCGGCGGGATCGTCGCCGGGGGCGGCCGTGGCCGGATCCTCCGGCTCCGGGGCCGGATCGTTGGGATCGCCGTCGCTCATGCGCTCTCCGCTTCCGCCGCCGGCCCGGCCGGACGCAGCAGCAGCGGGCCGAACGGGTGCTCCTGCTGCAGATCGAGCGCGCCGTCGCGCGCCAGTTCCAGCCCGGCGAGCAGGGTGCTCGCCAGCGCCGCCCGCCGCTCCGTGGCGGTGGCGGCGAACTCCGGCAGGAAGCGCTCCAGGCTCGCCCCGTCCGGCAGGCTGCCGAGCAGGAGGCGCAGCCGGCCCAGCGCGTCCTGCACCGTCCAGATCGTCAGCGGGCGCGGCTGGTAGCGGCGCTGCGTGCCGGCGCGGCGCAGCGCCGCCAGATAGGCCCGCAGCAGGGCCGGCAGCGACAGCACGAGGCCGGAGCGGTCGAGCACCGTATGGTCTTCCGGCGCGCCGCGGGCGAACACGTCCTGGCCCAGCACCGGCCGCCCGCCCAGCCACAGCGCGGCGGCGCGGATCGCCAGCAGGTCGGCCAGCCGCGCGGCCAGCGCCTCGGCGTCCTCGCCCGCGGCCTCGGCGTCGGCCTCGACCGGCAGCAGCAGGCGCGATTTCAGCCAGGTGAGCCAGGCCGCCATCACCAGCCAGTCGGCCGCCAGCTCCAGCCGGACCTGCTGCGCGCCCTCGATCACCGCCAGGTACTGATCGACCAGCGCCAGGATGGAGATGCGCGCGAGATCCACCTTCTGCGTCCGGGCCAGCTCCAGCAGCAGGTCGAGCGGCCCTTCGAACCCGTCGAGCCGGAGCATCAGGCCGAAGGCGGGATCGGGCGCCGGGCGATCGGGCGCCGGGGGATCAGGGGACGGAGCGGGGGCAGGGTCAGAGGAACTGTTCATGCATCGGCGGACCGATATGGTGGCCCGTGAGCCCCAGCACCAGCCGCAGCGCCCAGGGCAGCACCCGGACCAGCGCCTCGCGGAACGGGTCGAATTGGATGCCGATCTCGCTGAACAGCGCCGGCACCAGGAACACCACCAGCAGCACGATCACGATGCCCGCCCGCTCCAGCCGCGCCCAGGCCAGGGCCATCCGCTCCGGCAGCAGCCCGACCGCGATCCGCCCGCCGTCCAGCGGCGGGATCGGGATCAGGTTGAACAGGCCGAGCACCAGATTGTACAGGATGAACGGCACCAGGAAGGCGGCCAGCAGCGGGTGGGCCGCGGCGGCCCGGTCCAGATAGGCGAACACCCCTGGCTGCGGGCCCGGGACATGGGGCAGCAGCAGCGCGCCGGCGAGGGCGAGCGCGAAGTTCATCCCCGGCCCGGCGGCGGCCACCAGCATCATGCCGCGGCGCGGATCGCGGAACTTCCACGCCGCCACCGGCACCGGCTTGGCCCAGCCGAACATGAACATCACCCGCCCCAGGGTGAGCAACTGGCCCACCAGCAGCACCCCCGGCAGCAGCAGGGTGCCGACCGGATCGACATGGCGCAGCGGGTTGAGCGACAGCCGGTGCGCGTCCCGCGCGGTGGTGTCGCCCAAGGCCAGCGCGGCGTAGCCGTGCGCCGCCTCGTGCAGGGTGATGGCGAGGATGGCGGCCACCGCCGCCAGGGCGATGGTCTCGATGGTGGTGATCACGCGAGCAGCCGATCCAGCTCGGCGCCGAGCGCGCCGGGATCGAGCGGCACCCGCCGGGCGGCGGCCAAACGCCGGGCGGCGTCCAGCCGGGCCGTGCCGGCCGCGGTCACCTCCGGGCAGGCGGCGAGCAGCGCCGCGGTGGGGGCGTCGTCCCCGGCGCAGTACAGCGCGAGGTCGCAGCCGGCGGCGAGCGCGGCGCACGCAAGGTCTTCCGGCGCGCCGGACAGCGCGCGCATGGCAAGGTCGTCGGTCACCAGCACTCCTTGGAAGCCGATCCGGCCTCGGATGATGCGCCCGATCACCGCCGGGGACAGGGTGGCCGGCAGCGCCGGGTCCCAGGCGGGGAACAGGATATGCGCTGTCATGGCCCAGGGCAGGTCCGCGTTCAAGGCAAACGGCAGCAGGTCGGGCTCCGGGTCGCCGCCCGCGACCACCGGCAGGGCCAGATGGCTGTCGGCGGTGGCGCGGCCGTGGCCCGGGGCGTGTTTCATCACCGGCTGGACGCCGGCGGCGAGCAGCCCCTCGGCCATCGCCCGCCCGAGTCGCGCCACCGCGCGGGGATCGGCGCCGAAGGCGCGGTCGCCGATCACGGACGAGGCGCCGGGGACGGCGCGGTCCAGCACCGGGGCGGTGACGATGTCGAAGCCGGCGGTAGCGGCCTCCGCCCCGATCAGCGCGCCATGCAGCCAGGCGGCGCGGGTGGCCGTTGTCGGGGGCGGCGGACCAGAGGGCGCCGATGGCCGCGGCGGGGGGATGGGCGCGCCAGTGGGGGGGGCGCAGCCGCGCGACCCGCCCGCCTTCCTGATCGACCATCAGCAGGGCGGTGGGGGGCAGAAGGGCGCGCAGCTCCCCGACCAGCGCGGCAAGCTGGGCGGGGTCGGCGATGTTGCGGGCGAACAGGATCACGCCGGCGGGCGGGTGGGCGCGCAGCAGGCGCGCTTCCTCGGGCGCGAGGGCGGGGCCGGCGAGGCCGATGAGGGCGGCTTTCACCGCGGCCCGTCTTCTCCCTCCCCCCTTGCGGGGGAGGGCTGGGGAGGGGGGTACGCTCCAGCCCGGCCTTCCCCCGCAAGGGGGAAGGGAGACCCCTGTCTCCGGCCCGTGTGCATCAGAACGGCGTCACGTCGCACGCCGCCCCGGCGGCACGCATCCGCGCGCAGAACGCATGGGCCTGGTCGGGGCCGGCGAAGCCCGCGGTGCGGACGCGCCACCACACCCGTCCGCCCACCGTGGCCTGCGCCAGCACGAGGCGATGCCCGCCGAGCAGGCCGGGCAGGCGCTGCTGGAGCTTCCGCCACTCCGCCTCCGCCGCGGCGCGGGTGGGCAGGGCGGCGAGTTGCACCGTCGTGCCCCCGGCGGCGGCCGGGCGCGCCGGCCGGGCCGTCGCGGCGGTGCGGGTCACGGCGGTCCCGGCCGGCGCGGCGGCGGGTGCGGGCGGCGCTTGCGTGGCGGGCTGGAACGCGGGTGGCAGGGGCAGGCCGCCCGCCATCGTCGCTTCCGGCGCCGGACCGGCGCCCGGTCCGCCCCCGGCCGCGCCCGAGCCGGCCGATGTCCCTGCCGCGCCCGGTGCCTTCCCCCGCAGCGCCTGCAGATCCGGCCGCTCCGGCGCCGGCATCAGGCTCCCCTGGCCGGCGTCGCCGCCGCCGGCGCTGCCGTCGAACAGGGACGAGTCGGTCCCGGTCACCTTCAGCCCGCCCGGATTCGTGGGTTTCACCCGCAGCGGCCCGGCCGGCGGCGCGATCACCGGCACGCCGCCGTCGCCGCCGCGGCCTCCGGTCATCGACCAGACGCCGATCAGCACCAGCATCGCCCCGCCCAGCCCGGCGGCGATCCAGGTCAGCCGCCGTGTGGCGGGATCCATCCCGCGTGGGCGGGAGACCCGATAGGACGGGGTGCGCAGGGGAATGTCGTCGGACATGGCCGTGCCTCGCTCGTGCGCAACAGAAACGTGCGGGGCGGCCTTCGGTCAGCGCATCTCCTCGACCGGGTCCACCCCCATCACGGCAAGGCCGGAGCGGATCACCACCGCCGTGGCCGCCACCAGCGCGAGCCGGGCCAGGGTTTCATCCGCCCGCCCGGCCTGCAGGAAGCGCAGCGCCGCATCGTCCTTGCCGCGGTTCCACAGCATATGAAAATCACTGGCCAAGTCATAGAGAAAAAACGCGATCCGGTGCGGCTCGCGGGCCAGCGCCGCCGCTTCCACGGTGCGCGGCCAGGCCGCCAGGCGGCGGATCACCGCGAGCTCCGGCGCGGCGGTCAGGCTGTCGAGCGCCACCGCGGCCAGGGCGTGGTCCGTGGTCGCGCCGGCGCCCAGCATCTCCGCCCCCGCGCGCAGGACCGAGCGGCAGCGGGCGTGCGCGTACTGCACGTAGAACACCGGGTTGTCGCGGGTCTGCGCCAGCACGGCGTCGAGGTCGAACTCCATCTGCGCGTCCGCCTTGCGGGTCAGCATGGTGAAGCGCACCGCGTCGCGGCCGACCTCCTCGATCAGGTCGCGCAGGGTCACGTAGCTGCCCGCGCGTTTCGACATCCGCACCGGCTGGCCCGCGCGCATCACGTGCACGATCTGGCACAGCACCGCTTCCAGCGCGGTGCCCCCGTGCGACACCGCGGCGACGGCGGCCTTCAGCCGCGGCACGTAGCCGCCGTGATCGGCGCCGAGGACGTCGATCAGAAGGGTGAACCCGCGGTCGATCTTGTCGGCGTGGTAGGCGATGTCGTTGGCGAAATAGGTGTTCGACCCGTCCGACTTGCGCAGCGGCCGGTCGACGTCGTCGCCGAACTGCGTGGCGCGGAACAGGGTCTGCGGCCGCGGTTCCCACTCCTCCGGCGTCTTGCCCTTGGGCGGCTCCAGCACGCCCTCGTAGATCAGCCCGTCGTCGCGCAGCCGCGCGATCAGGGTGTCGGCGGCGCCGCTTTGCACCAGCGCGCGTTCGGAGGTGAACACCTCCTGCACCACGCCGAGCGCGGCCAGGTCTTCGCGCACCGCGCGCATCATCGCCGCGATCGTGTGCGCGCGCACGAGGTCGATCCAGTGCTCCGGCGCGGCGATCCCGCGCGTGTCGGAGGCCAGCGCGGGGCCGTGCGCGGCGGCCAGTTCGGCGCCGACCGCGATCAGGTACTCGCCGCGGTACTGCAGTCCGCCCGGCACCTCGGCGGCGAATTCCTCCTCGGTCAGCAAGGTGCCGATCGCCTGCAGGTAGCGCCAGTAGGCGGCCCAGGCGAGCGCGGTGACCTGCGCGCCGGAATCGTTGATGTAGTATTCCTTGGTCACCGCGAAGCCGGCCTTGGCGAGCAGGTTGGCCAGCGCATCGCCCACCACGGCGCCGCGACAATGACCGATATGCATCGGACCCGTCGGGTTGGCGGAGACGTATTCCACGTTCACCGTCCGCCCGCCGCCGGCGGCGCCGTCGCCATAGGCCTCGCCCGCGGCCAGCACCGCGGGCAGCACCGCGCGCAGCGTCTCGGGGCGCAGGCGCAGGTTGACGAAGCCCGGCCCGGCGGGGACCGCCTCGGCGATCTCCGGGGCGGCGCGCAGCGCTTCGGCCAGGGCGGCGGCGATCTCGGCGGGCTTGCGCCGCGCGGCCTTGGCGGTGACCAGCGCGGCGTTGGTCGCCATGTCGCCATGCGCGGGATCGCGCGCGGGGGAGACCTCCACGCGGGCGGCGACGTCTTCGGCCAGGTCGGGAAGGACGCCGCCCAGCGCCTCCAGCACACGCGCGCGCAACGCGGCGAAAAGATCAGTCATCGGAACATATCCCTCTGGCCCAGTGCGGGGCCGGCCTCGAAGCGTGAAAGGAAAGCGAACGCGGGAACGAACGCCCGTCGCGGCCATCCGGCCCATGGGCCGGCCCGTCCTGGTGCCCGTCCGTCATGGCCGGGCCTGACCCGGTCCTCCGCCCCCGATCGTCCGTGCGCGGACGGCGGGGTCAAGCCCGGCCATGACGGAGCCGCGCGCTCATCCGGTCACCGAAAGGTCGGTGAGCCGGCGGTATTCGTCCATCGCGTAGCGGTCGGTCATCCCGGCCACGTAATCGCCCACGGTGGCCGCCGCGCGCGCCTCGCCCGGCTCGCCGGCGCGGGCGCGCCAGTCGTCGGGCAGCAGCGAGGGGTCGGCCAGCAGCAGGCGGTACAGCTCCCCGGTCAGCCGGCGCGCCTTGCTGGTCATGCGGTTCACCCGCCAGTGGCGGTACATCCGCGCGAACAGGAAGTCCTTGATCGCCTGGTTCGCCTCCGCCATCGGCGGGCTGAACGCCACCATCTTGCGCTTCGCCCGGCGGATCGCGTCGGCGTCGGCGGGCGCGAGCCGGGCCAGCCGGTGCGAGGTCTCGGCGATCACGTCGCTGACCAGCGCGTCGATCACCCGGCGGATGGTCTCATGGCGCAGCCGCGCGGGCGGCACGTCCAGGCTGGCGTGGCGGGCCGCCGCCAGGGCTTCGGCCACCACCGGCAGATGGCCGATCTCCTCGAAGCCGAACAGCCGCGCGCGCAGCCCGTCGTCGAGGTCGTGGCTGTGATAGGCGATGTCGTCGGCCAGCGCCGCCACCTGCGCCTCGGCCGCGGCGTGGGTGGTGAGGTCGAGCTTCTGGCGGGCATCATACTCGGCGATATAGGCGGGCGGCTTCGGCAGCGGGCCGTTGTGCTTCACCAGCCCCTCCAGGGTCTCCCACGTCAGGTTGAGGCCGTCGAAGGCGGCGTAGCGGCTTTCCAGCAGGGTCACCACGCGCAGGGACTGGGCGTTGTGGTCGAAGCCGCCGAACGGCTTCATCGCCTGGTTCAGCGCTTCCTCCCCGGCGTGGCCGAACGGCGGGTGGCCGAGGTCGTGCGCGAGCGCCACCGCTTCCGTCAGGTCCTCGTCCAGGCCGAGGGCGCGGGCGATCGAGCGGGCGATCTGCGCCACCTCGATCGAATGGGTCAGGCGGGTGCGGAAGAAATCGCCCTCGTGGTTGACGAAGACCTGGGTCTTGTACTGCAGGCGGCGGAAGGCGGTGGCGTGGATGACGCGGTCGCGGTCGCGCTGATAGGGCGAGCGGGTCCGGGCCTCCGGCTCGGCGTGCAGCCGGCCGCGGGAGGTGGCGGCGTGGACGGCGTAGGGGGCGGTGCCGGAGGGGGTCATGGCTGGGGGCGCCGTGCCGGCGGTGTGGCTGCCGGGCGGGAGAGGGGGGAAGCGGGCGGCGGGACGCGCATGGCGGCGGGCTTACACCGCGTGGGATGGTCCTTCAATTCGGACTGGCGCGGTGCTATATCGGCGGCATGGACACGCCCCAGGTTTTCGCGCTGACCGAGCGCGCCGCCGCCCGTATTGCCGAGATCGCCGCCACCCAGGCCGCGCCCGGGGGGGAAGCCCCGGCGCTGCGCGTGGCCGTGCTGGCGGGGGGGTGCAGCGGGTTCCAGGTACCGGTTCGAGCTGGACACCGCGGCGCAGGCGGACGATCTGGTGATCGCGCGCGGGGAGGCTCGGGTGGTGGTGGATCCGGCGAGCCTGGATCTGCTGGCGGGGTCGGAGCTGGATTACACGGACGCGCTGATGGGCAGCCATTTCGCGGTGCGGAACCCGAATGCGAAATCGGCGTGCGGGTGCGGGACGAGCTTTTCGGTGGAGTGAGGGGGCTGCGGTCGCGGGTCCGCCCGCGGCGCGAGGCTGGTGTCCCGACCCGGACATGCCGTCATCATGCGTCGGGACACGCGCTGTTTGTTTCCAGCGGCCTGCTGGCCCCTGAAATGGGACGGCGTTTCCGGGGCGGGCCACTGGAACGAGATTACGCCTGGCTCCGCTTGCCCTGAAGCTGGAAGATCAAGGGAAGCAGGACATCCAGCGGGTCCGCGTTCTCCAGGCGGGGCACGGTGTTGGTTTGATCCGTCAGGGTGCGCGGAAGGCGGCTGACCAGAATGCGAAGCCGCGGCAATGATCGTGACATCGAGTCGCACAGGATCTCGCCGGCCGATTTCGCCATCGCATACTCGGTGAACCCGGCTGAATGGGACGCGACCGCGACCGAGGATGGGTAAAGCGCCGATAATCCATCCTCATTCGATTGCGCCAATATGGCACGGCATGTCTCGTAGAATCCGTTTACATACACCTGGCTGAATTCGCTAAACCTGGCAGCCGAGAATACCTCGTGCGCCTGCTGGAATATGTGTGGCGTTGCGAAATAATAAAGATGACTGATGTTATCGCCGATGCAGGCCAGCTGCTTGTCCGCCGCCCGGGACGCATCGAAGCTTGCGACCCTGCATCTGCCGGGGCCAAGGTGCCTCTCGATCCCGGTTGCCACTGCCTCCGCGTTGTCACGCCCTTTGGCGTAGGTGATGGTTACGCATCCTCCGCCGACCGCGATTGCCGTGGCCGTTACCGCGCCCAGCCCGCGCGACCCGCCGACAACAAGGACGTTGCTGCCGGCGAACCGATCCCGCGCCACCCGTGGGATGATCGCTGCGATATCCGGGGATGCGACGGGCGGCTGTCGCAGCATGGCGAGCACAGTGCCGGAAAGCCCGCAGCCGACAACTTCCATTCGCACGGCGTTCACGTCCCGGCGCAGCGCGGCGACCCGGAAGCCCAGGCGCTGCGCGCCGACGTCTTCATCCACGATCTCGACCATCGTGGCCACGAAAATCGAGTGAAGACCGGGGCAGATCATGCCGACCAGGTAGGATAGTCGGATAAGCGCGGCGACCCGGCCCGTTCCCAGCGTGCGACATGCTTCCGGGAATGCATCCGCTGCTGCCTCCCGCGCCGCAGTGACATCCAGCCAGCCGGCCATATTCTCCATCTCGCCCGCTGGCGGCGACCCGGGAATGCCGTCGCGTGCTTCCTCCGTCGGCGCTCCCGGCGGCACGGTGTGCTCGCTGCGATCCTTGCGGGGGCCCAGTCGCAGCAGCACCGACATCACGGGCAGATCGCCAACCGTCAGCTCGGCCCGCACCACGGTCTCGGTACGCGCCGCTATCCGCAGGACAACCAGGCGATCGCGGTAGATGAACTTGCTGAACTGCACGTCGATCTTGTTCGCCGCGGCGACGGGCACGCCGGCCCCGCTCAGTTGATCCAACGCCCAGATCAGGGCGTGGATGCCGTGGACCACCGGCGCCCCGGCCTGAGTTCGGCGCGCCGCAAGGGGGTCCATGTGCAAGGGGTTGAAGTCGCCGGACCACCGGGCGAAGACGCTCTGATCGGTCGCGCTGAACGTTCTCGATGCAATCATCGCGTTTTTCCCTGGGTCATCCGCGGCGGTCGTCCCGGCGTCACTCTCGACGCGAGCTCACCCGGCGCGTGGGCGGTGCGGCATCCTTGCCGGTGGTCACTCGGTCCATGGGCGCGGCGTAGCCACGCCGGAAAGACACCGCGCGGAGGGGGACGCGCCGGCCCCGATCGAGCCCTTGCCATCAGACGTGCCGTGCACCGCGCCACGGGCGGTTGAGCCGCCCTGGTCGGTCTTTACCGCACCTCCATGCGATGCCATGACCACAATATGGTTACGATGGAACCGACACCAAACTCGCGCTGATCTCCCCGGGTCTGCGGGCAGCGGCCGTCAGGTGGCGGCCGGATTCGGGGTTGATCCCGCTCCCGCTCTGAACAAGTTCCTGTTGCCGCCAAGCGGCCTCCAGCTCGTCAGGCGACACCTCGCCCCGCACCGCGCGGACAGGTTCGGCCGCTTCGATCATGTCGTCGGGCCGCAGCGAGACAGGGCGCACTGGCATCCGAAGACCGGCATCTCGTCCGCTTCGACGCGCGCGCAGGGCTTTGTGGATGCTGTCGCGCGTCATGATGTCCGCCTTGCGGCCGAGGATGCGCGCGGCGGTCGCTTTCACGTCCATCAGCTCGTAAAGCCCGAACGTCCCGCGCGGGTCATCGAAGAACAGAGGCTCCTCGCTGTTTGGTACGGGGGCGCCTGGCCCGACTGCGCTTTGCTCCGGTGTTTCTTGGTTCGGCTGGGGGCCGTTTCTTCGTCCCGGCCTGAACGTCCCAGGGCGCCGCGCGCAGCCGCGGTCAAGGATGGCCCGCCGCTTCGCGGGCCACCGCGCCCTTGCGCGGCGCGCAGCGTCCTTGACGGCGGCGAGCACGGCGCCAGGCTCGGGCAGGTCGGGCGCCCCGCCCCGGGGGGCGTCACGGCCGCCCGCACAAAACTGTTGCCTAGGCCGGGGCGAACGTTCTATGTATGTTCGCACACCCATGGCCCTCACCCCCCTCCTCGACCGTGTTACCAGCCTCGTCGCCTGGCTGGCCGACCGCATCGCCGGATTGGGCGATCACGCGGGCCTGGACCGCACGCGCGCCGGCGCCCTGCTCGCGCGGCTGCACGATCTCGTCGCCCGGTTCCGCGCCGTTGCCGGCACGCCGGTCCCGCCGCCGAAGCGGGCCCCGAAGCCGGTCGAGCCGCAATTCGTTCCCACCGACAGCTATTACGACCCGTTGGCGGACCCGCCGCCGGAACGCACGGGGCTGCCGCGCTCCTGGCGCTGGCTGCTGCGGCTGGTGCCGCAGGCCGCCGCCGGGCGCGCGCAGCTGGAAGAGCTGCTGCGCGACCCCGCGATGGCGGAGATGCTGGCGGCCGATCCCAGGCTGGGGCCGATCCTGCGCCCGCTCGGCTGGATGCTCGGGGTGGATCGCGCGCTTTTGCCCCCCTCGCGGCGGCGGCGGCGGCCGGTGATCCTGGTGCCCGGCGGGCCCCTGACGGCCGCGGCGGCGGCGGCCGACTACGCCGTGGCGCGGGCGAGGGGTGTTTCGCAGGCGGACCTTGTCGCGCTCGGGTGCGTGCCCCCCGCGGGGGGGCGGGACCGTCGGCCGGTCTGGCTCGGGTGCCCGGGGCTGGGTTCGGCGAAGATTCCGGCCTGAGGGGGGCGGTGGACGCGCGTCCTGATTGTTGCGATACCGTATCTATATGCCGGAATCGCCGGGCCTGGGTCCGGGGTCCGGCGGGACACCAGGCCTCGCGCGGCCGGCCACCCCGTCGCGAAACCGAGGGATCCCGGGCCAACCCGCCTCGCGGCCTGGAGCAAGACCGATCCCCCGCCCGGACCGCGCCCCAGGCGCCGGCCCAGATCTCCATCACCCAGGCGCACCGCCCGCCCCACCGGTGATACTGTCCCGCCGCCGCTGCCGGCCGACATCCTGGCCCGCCTCACGGCGCCAGCCTTGCAAGGATCCCGATGAAGCTCGCCACCTGGAACGTCAACTCCATCCGCCAGCGCGAATCCCACGTCCGCCGCTGGCTGGAACACGCCCAACCCGACCTGCTCCTGCTGCAGGAAATCAAATGCGAAACCGCCGCTTTCCCCGCCGCCGCGTTCCTCGATCTCGGCTACACCGCCGAGGCTGTCGGCCAGAAAGCCTATAACGGCGTCGCCGTCCTCTCCCGCCGCCCCTTCGCCGTCACCCACCGCGCTCTGCCCGGCCTGCCGGACGACGACGCCCAGGCGCGGTATGTCGAGATCGAGACGGACGGCATGACTGTCGCCGGCCTCTACCTCCCCAACGGCAATTCCGGCGGGGACGCCGGCTACGCCTACAAGCTCGCCTGGATGGACCGTCTCGCCGAGCGCGCGGCGCGCCTGCTCGAAGCCGACCGCCCGACCGTGCTCGCCGGCGATTTCAACGTCTGCCCGGCGGCGGAGGACGCCGCCCCCGGGGCGATCTCCGCCACCGACGCGCTGGTGCGCCCGCAGACCCGCGCCCGGTTCCGCCGGCTGCTGTGGCTCGGCCTGACGGACGCGGTGCGCGCGCTGCATCCGCGCGAGCCGATGTACAGTTTCTGGGACTACCAGGCCGGCGCCTGGCCGCGCGACCTCGGCCTGCGCATCGACCACGTGCTGCTCTCGCCGGATCTTGCCGAGCGTCTGGTCGCGGCCGCCCCGGACCGCGCCGAACGCGACCGGGCGCAACCGTCGGACCACGTGCCGGTGCTGGTGGACCTGGGCTGAGCCGCCCCGCATCCTGCCGCCCGCACCCCTCCCCCGGCCCCTCCCGCAAGGGGAGGGGGGATTTTTGGCCGCCCGCTACCGCCGGTCCACCGCTGCGAACACGCGCCGGTACAACACCAGGTACGCGCCCTGGAACACGGCCGCCAGCAGGAACGGCCCGGCGAACCACCCGGTCCCGAACATCAGCCCCGCCAGCCACGGCCCCAGCGCGCGCGGCAGTTGGGTCGAGACCCCGCTCACGCTCGCGGCCAGCCCGCGCCGGTGCCCGCGCACCGCGCCCAGCACCAGCGCCTGGCGCTGCCCGGCGGTGCCGCGGTTCAGCACCGTCCGCCCCGCATAGGCCGCCATCGCCCAGCCGAACGCCGGCGCGAACGGCATCGCCACCAGCAGCCCGAGCCCGGCCGCGCGCATCGCCACCACCACCCGCACCAGGCCGAACCGCGCCCCGAGCCGCCCGGCCAGCAGGGTCGCGAGCCCGGAGGCCAGCAGCACCAGCCCGATCGCCGGGCCGATCACCCCCGGCCCGGCGCCGAACCGCTCGGCCAGCCACCACGACAGCAGCGGCCCGGTCAGGCCGATCCCCACCCCGTTCAGCGCGTTGATCCCGGCCAGGTGCAGCAGCAGCCGGTTCTCGCTCGCCTGCTCGGCCGCATCCCCGGCCCGCGGGGCGGCGCGCGGCGGGCGCGGCGGTTCGGCCAGCGCCGCCAGCACCACGAGCGAGACCAGGGTGGTCGCCGCGGCCAGCGCGAACAGCGGGCGATACCCGAGCGCGCCCGGCAGCACGGACCGCCACAGATGCGGCAGCCCGCCCAGGAACGTGCCGATCGCGGTGGCGAAGAACCCGGTCGCGACATTGCGGGCCAGCGCGCGGCTCAACCCCGGGCCGTCCACCGAATCGGCCAGCCAGGCCTGCTGCACGGCGCCGAACAGCCCCGGCACCCCCACCGCGCCGCGCCCGAACCCGGCGACGATCGCTGCTCCGGCCACCACCGCGGTCCGCGCGGAGACCACGGCCAGCCCCGCCGCCGCGGCCATCGCCGCCAGATAGACCAGCAGGAACGGCTTGCGCCCGAACCGGTCGCTGAGCGGCCCGGCCAGCGCCGTCAGCCCGCCGCCGAACAGGATTCCCGCCCCCACCACCGCGCCGAGAAACCCCGGCGTCCAGTGCAGCGCGCGGGCATAGAGCGCGAAATCGACCCCCATGGCCCCCTGGCCCAGGCTGATCGCCGCGCGGGCCGCCAGCAGGCGGCGCGCGGAAGGGGGCAGGCGGGTGCGCATCGTCCCGGCGGGTCCTGATCGGTTCCGTGCCGGCCGCCGGCGGGCGCCGGTGCCGGGAACGGTGAGGGGAGCGGCCCCGGGGTCTCGGTCCCGCGCCGCCGGCGGATACGCTATGGCCGGGCGGCGCCAGGGGCTATAGAGGGCGCCGCATGGCCGTTGCCCGATCGCTCACCCGGATCGTCGTGAACGTCGCGCTGGACGGCGCGCTCGCGGCGCTCGCCGTTCCCCTGGCAGGCTGGATCGCCGCCCCCGGCGCCGCCGCGGCGGCGCCGTTGTGGGCCATCCCGCTCGGCGCGGCCGTGTTGCTGGTCGCCGGCGTGCCGTTCCGCCTGTCGCGCCAGCACTGGCGTTTCACCGGCCTCGGCGACCTGGCCGCGGTGGCCGGCGCCGCCGCGCTCGGCGCCATCGTGCTCGCCGCCGGCGCGCTGCCGTTCGGCCGGCTCTCGCCCAACCCGGCGTTTCCGGTGGTGCTGGCGCTGGTGCAGACCCTGCTGCTGTCCGCCCCGCGCATGGCCTATCGCCAGGCCCGCACCCGCCCGCGTGCGCCGGTCGCGGAGCCGGTCGCCGACCCCACCCTGGTGCTGCTGGCCGGCGCGGGGGAGGATGCGGACCTGTTCCTCCGCGCGCTGGCGCAGGACCGGCGGCAGAGCATGCGGGTGGCGGGGCTGCTCGCCTTCGGCACCCGCCAGACCGGCCGGCGCATCCAGGGCCGGCCGATCCTCGGCGCGGTTGCCGATGCCCCCGCGGTGCTTGCCCGCCTCAGCGCCGAAGGGCGGCTGCCGCGCATCCTCGTGGTGGTGAGCAGCGAGCTGCCCGGCCCGGCCCTGGCGGCCCTGGTCGAGCAGGCGGACCGGTTCGGCCTGCTGGTGCGCCGCGCGCCGCACCTCACCACGCTCGAATCCGCCGCCCGCCTGTCCGCGCCGGCCAGGCCGATCGAGCTGCGCCCGGTGGAGATCGACGACCTGCTGAACCGCGCCCAGGTGCCGCTCGACCGGGAAGCGATGGCCCGGCTGGTGCAAGGCAAGCGGGTGATCGTCACCGGCGCCGGCGGCACCATCGGCTCCGAGCTCGCGCGGCAGATCGCCGCGCTGGGGCCGGAACGGCTGATCCTGCTCGACAACGGCGAATACGCCCTGTGGCAGATCGATCTCGAACTGGCCGAGCGTCACCCCCAGGTGCCCCGCCTCGCGCTGATCGCCGATGTGCGCGACGCGGGGCGCATCCGCGCCGTGTTTGCCGATGCGCGCCCCGAGCTCGTGTTCCACGCCGCCGCGCTCAAGCACGTGCCGATGGTGGAGGCGAACCCGGCCGAGGGCCTGTTGTCCAACGCCGCCGGCACCCGCCACGTGGCCGATGCGGCGCGCGCGGCCGGGGCGCGGGCGATGGTGCTGATCTCCACCGACAAGGCGGTGAACCCCACCTCGGTGATGGGCGCCTCGAAGCGGCTGGCGGAGATGTACTGCCAGGCGCTGGATATCGAGGCCCGCGCCCAGGGGCGCGACGGGATGCGCTGCATCACCGTCCGCTTCGGCAACGTGCTCGGCAGCACCGGCTCGGTGGTGCCGCTGTTCCAGCGCCAGTTCGCGCGCGGCGGGCCGCTGACGGTGACGCATCCGGACATGCGGCGCTATTTCATGACCGTGCGCGAGGCGGTGGGCCTCGTGCTGCAGGCGACCGTGGTGGGGCTGGCCGGGCTGCCGCTGCCCTCCGGCGGGCTGGGCGGCATCTTCGTGCTGGACATGGGCGAGCCTGTGAAGATCGCCGATCTCGCGCGGCAGATGATCCGCCTCGCCGGCCTGCGGCCGGAGGAAGACGTGGAAATCCGCTTCACCGGCCTGCGCCCCGGCGAGAAGCTGAACGAGGAGCTGTTCCACGGCCAGGAACCGCCCGTGCCGACCGACTACCCCGGCCTGCTGATGGCCGTGCCGCGCACCGCCGATCCGGCGATCGTCGGGCGCGCGATGGACGAGATCGCCGGCGCCTGCCGCAGCGGGCACACGAAGCTCGCGCTTGCGCTGCTCGGCCGGCAAATTCCCGAATTCGCCCACAACGCCGAAGGCCAGACCCCGATGACAGGCACGCCATGACCACGCCCGAGCCGATCCCCTTCCTCGACCTCAAGGCGCAGCAGGCGCGCATCGCGCCGGAATTGCGCCGGCGGCTCGATGCGGTGCTGGCGCATTGCCAGTTCGTCCTGGGGCCGGAGGTCGCCGAGCTGGAAGCCGCGCTCGCCGCGTTCTGCGGCGCCGCGCATTGCGTCGCGGTCAGTTCCGGCACCGACGCGTTGCAGATCGCGCTGATGGCGGAAGGGATCGGCCCGGGCGACGCGGTGTTCCTGCCCGCCTTCACCTACACCGCCACCGCCGAGGTGCCGCTGCTGCTGGGCGCCACCCCGGTGTTCGTCGATGTCGATCCGGCGACGTTCCAGATCGATCCCGCCCATCTCGCGCGGCGGATCGCTGCCGTGCGCGCCGCCGGGCGGCTGCGGCCGCGGGCGCTGATCGGGGTCGACCTGTTCGGCCAGCCGGCCGACTGGCCGGCGCTGTCGGCGCTGGCGGCGCAGGAAGATCTGTTCACCCTCGACGACCTGGCGCAGAGCTTCGGCTGCACCCTGCATGGCCGCCGGCTGGGCGCCGCGGCGGATGCGACGGCGACCAGCTTCTTCCCCTCGAAACCGCTCGGCGCGTATGGCGACGGCGGCGCGCTGTTCACCGAAAGCGCCGACCGCGCCGCCCTGTACCGCAGCCTGCGCACGCACGGCGAGGGCACCACCCGCTACGAGGTGCTGCGCACCGGCATGAACGGACGGCTGGATACGATGCAGGCGGCCGTGCTGCTGGCGAAACTGTCGGTGTTCGCCGAGGAACTCGCCGCCCGCGAGCAGGTGGCCCGCTTCTATGATCGTCACCTGGCGGGCCTGGTGCAGACCCCCGCCCGGGTCCCCGACAGCACCAGCGCCTGGGCGATCTATTCCGTGCTGTTGGAAGATGCCGCCGCGCGCGAGCAGGCCCAGGCCGCGCTGCGCGCCGCGGGCGTGCCCAGCGCGATCTATTACCCGCGCCCGTTGCACCTGCAGCCGGCGTACCGCGCCAGCCACGACGGCACCCCGCTGCCGGTCGCCGAATCGCTGGCCCAGCGAATCCTGGCCCTGCCGATCCACCCCTATCTCACCGAAGCAGCCCTCGCCCGCATCCCGGCGGCGCTGGGCGCGCGGTAAGCAAGGCCAGGGGGGCGCTGCCCCCCTGGACCCCCTGCCAGGGGACAAGTCCCCTGGACCCCTCGGGGGTTCCGTGCCGGTGGGGGCGTGCCAGCCGGGCCGGGGCCGGTGGGCGGGTGACAAGGCGCGCATGCGCGCCTGTCACCCGCCCACCGGCCCCGGCCCGGCTGGCACGCCCCCCCCACCGGCACGGAACCAACGAATGGGTTCCAAGGGCTCAGCCCTTGGCGGGGGTCCAGGGGGCAGCGCCCCCTGGCCTTGCTTACCTTGTCCTCACGCCGCCCGAGACAGGGCCGCGCGGGGCGGGGCGGTTTCCGGGGTGACGTCGAAGTGTTCCATATAGGCGCGGAATTTCTCCCGCTCGGCCGTGGGGTCGAGGCCGTGGTCGGCGAAGCGGTAGGCGTCATGCTCGTAGCCGCCGCCCGGGTGCTGGCCCACCAGGCGGGTGATGCCGGCGGCGGCCGGGGGAGGGAGGGGCAGTCCGAAGTGCCGATAGACCCGTCGCACCGTGCCCACCGGGTCCGCGATCAGCGCCGCGTGATGCACATGGCAGATGGGCGTTGCGAATCCGGCTTCGGTGTCCGCCTCCATCATGCGTCGTGTGCCCAGCATCCAGCGCGCGCTCTCGCCGCGGCCGATCGCCGCGGGATCGATCTCGCGCGTGAACGGCCGGCGCAGCACTTCGGTCAGCTTCGCGACCGACAGCAGCACCTTCACCGGATCGCGGTGGACGAACACCACGCGCGCGTCCGGGAACGCGGCGCGCAGGTCGTGCAGTGCGAAGACATGATCGGGGCATTTCAGCACCCAGCGGCCTGGCGGCGTCGCCGGATCGGTGCGGCTCTGGCGCTGCAGGTGCTGGAGGAACCGTCGCTCGAACCGGTACGCCGGTTCATGCCCGGCATGGTCGAGCCAGGCACGATAGGACGGCACAAGGTAGGTGGTGTCGAACCGCAGGCTGCGGAACACGTGCGCGCCGATTTCCGAGCATTCCTGGGGCGAGGTCGCGCGCAGCGGATGCAGCCCCGGGAATTCGGGCGCGAGCCGGGCGAAGGCGCGCAGTTGCGCATCGGCCTGGGCGATGCGCCGGTCGGGCCCGGCCGACGGCGGATAAGGCGCGATGGTCTGCCAGACGCGCGGCGCCTGGTTGTCCGGGTCTTGCAGCAGCAGCCGGTGCAGGAAGGTGGTGCCGCTGCGCGGCAGGCCGGTGATGAAGATCGGCTGCGCGATCGGTTCCTCGGCGATCGCGGGATCGCGCGCGTCTTCCGCGGCCAGGCGCAGCAGGTTGCCGAGGAAGCGCAGCACGTCCCAGCGCGTTGCGATGCGCCCGATCAGGCTCGGCGCCGATTCGGTGGCGCAGGACTCGAGCAGGCGGGCCAGCGGTTCCTGGAACGGAATGGGGCCGAAATCCGTCGTTCCGGCGCGCCGCGCTGCCCGCGCGATCAAGGTTGCCGACTGTAACGGCCGGCGGAGCAGGCCGCACCCGTCGGCAAGACGGTCGGCGAGGCGCAGGACGGCGGGGAGGGACAACCTGAGCCTCCGATCGGAAGTACGGCACGAAACATCTTCCAGATAGGCGCTCAGGGCGGCGTTTTCAGCCTGGCAGGATGCACAGGGCTGGCGTGCGGCCGGTCCGGCGGCGGGGCCGCGGACTCGATCCTTTGGCGTGTCCCCCTATATTGGAAGGGCCAAGCCGGCACTCCGGACGCATGGGGCCTTCCCGTGCGCCCGGGTTGGTGGTGACGTGCCCGCGGGCTGGCCGCGGCGGTGCGTGCCGGTCCCAGCCGAAGGAAGATCGATGGACTTGTCCCTGTTGCCGCGTCGCCGTCTGGTCGGGCTTTCGTTGGCGGCGCTGCTGCTGGCGTCGGGGGGGGCGGCACGGGCGGCCGCGGCCGAAGCCTCCCCGCCCGACGGCGCCGCACCGCCGGGCGGAGCCGCGCAGGCGGCGATCGCGCCGATCCATGCGCTGGATCAGGCGCTGCTTGGCATCATGCGCCTCGGCAACGCGGCGCCGTTCCAGAAGCGCTTCGACATGCTGGCCCCGGCGATCGATCTCGCGTTCGATCTGCCGCGCATTCTGCGTGTCTCGGTCGGGTCCGGCTGGTCCGGGCTGAGCGCGGCCCAGCAGGCCGATCTGCTGGCCGCGTTCCGGCGCTATACCGTTGCCTCCTACGTCGATAATTTCGACGCTTTCGACGGCCAGCGCTTCGAGGAGCAGCCGACCACGAAGGTGCTGCCGGGCGGTGACCAGGTGGTGCTCACCCGGATCGTGGCCAGTTCCGGTTCGTCGCATCAGCTCGATTACGTGATGCGCAAGACCGGGGAGGCGTGGAAGGTGGTGGATGTGCTGGCCGACGGGTCGATCAGCCGGGTGGCGGTGCAGCGGTCGGATTTCCGCCGTCTGCTCGAACAGGGCGGGGCGCCGGCGCTGATGGCCAGCCTGCAGCGCAAGACGCGCGATCTGTCGCGCGGCTGAGGGGGGCGTCACGCCCTGCCCCTTGGCCGCTGACAGGGCCGTAGCGCCGAGCGTTCGGCGTGATCGCATCGATTACGGAAAATCCTGGCCGGCAAACAGAAAGGCCAGGGGATGGTGCCCCTGGCCCTTTGGTCCGTTGGTCGCTGGATGTTGCGACCGCGCTCAGTAGCGATAGCCCGGCGGTGGCGGCTGAGCCGGGTAATAGCCGCCCTGCTGCTGGTTGTTGTAGCGCTGCTGCTGCGGCGGCGGTTGCTGCGGCGTGGTCACCGCGCCGCCGACGGCGCCGACCGCGCCGCCGATCAGGGCCCCGGTCGCCGCGCCGCGTCCGCCGCCGGCCAGGCCGCCGATCGCCGCCCCGGTGCCGGCGCCGATCAGCCCGCCGCCTATGGCGCGCTGGCCCGGGTCATAAGGGTTGGTACACCCGGCCAGAGCCAGCAGTGCCGCGAGTCCGGCCGCGGCCGCCGTCTTGATGCGCCATTTCGACATCACGCCCTCCTTGATCTTTCTATCGAACGCCAATTCCGATCGTGAGACCCGGGGAGAAGATCACCGGCGGCGGCGGCGGCACGTAGTACACGGGCGGAGGCGGCGGCGCGTAATAGACCGGCGGCGGCGCGTAATAAGCGGGCGGCGGCCGGTAATAGGCGCGCGGCGCCGGGGCGACGACCACGCCCCAGCCATCCCGCCGCCACCCGTGACGCCACCCGTCCCGGTCGCCGTGCCAGCGATGATGCCAGCCGTCGTGATGCTCGTGGTGCCAGTCGTCGCGGTCGGCCCGTGCCGGAGCAACGGCGAGGACGCAGGTCGCAGCCAGAACCAGACCCAGGATGACGGCGCTTTTCGGGCGCATCGGAAACTCCTCATGCAGCACGTCCCTAAAGGACATGGGGATCGTGGCGGCATCTTGGCGACGCCTGGACCGAATCATGTATCAAAAGCCCCTGGCGCCCGCCGGAACCCGACGCCCGGCAGGGAAAAGCCGTGAACCTGACAAGCGTAAAGCAGCGGCGGCACGAGGGACGGAGCGGCCGGGGAGGCGGCGTTCACTTCCCCGCGATCGCACCGACGGGTTTCCGCGCCGGCCCCAAATGCCTTCGTGTTTCAGGGACCAGCAGGCCACTGAAAACACAGAGCTAGCGTCGCTCGATCCGCCGCAATCCCCACAGCAATCCCCCCGCGGCGACGAACCCGATCGCAAGACCGGCGACCAGTCCGATCATGCCGTCATGCCGGCCGCCCACCTGCGCACCGATGAATGTTCCTGCAATCATGAGGATGAAGGGAAGAAGACACCCAAGTCCGATCATGTCTGCACGTCCGCGGAGTTTGCTCGTGATTCCTTTCCGCGCGCACCAATGATCTCAGCAGTCGCGCGGAGATCGAAAGATGTCGGGCGCGAATGGTGGCCCTCACCGTCTCGGCAACCATCTACGCAACGTATCGCGCATGGGATATCGGTGCGATACACGAAAATTCCTGTACAGAATCGGATGGCCGGCCGGCGCGACGCGGCCCGCCCGCCTGGATCCGCCCGCCCGGTCCGCGTCACTCGCGATAGATCATCTTCCGCGTCATCCCGCCATCGACGATGAACTCGGCCCCGGTGACGAACCCGCTCTCCGGCCCCAGCAGCCAGGCGGCCAGCGAAGCGATGTCGGCGGGCACGCCCACCCGCCCGGCCGGATGGTCCGCGTGGTCCTCCGGCCGCGGCGGCGGCCCCTTGGTGGCGATCCAGCCGGGGCTGATCGCGTTGGCCCGCACCGAAGGCCCCAGGCTGATCGCCAGCGCATGGGTCAGCGCCACCAGACCGCCCTTGGAGGCGGCATAGGCCTCGGTATCCGGCTCCGACATATGCGCGCGGGTGGAGGCGATGGTGACCACCGCCCCGCGTGCGTCCCGCAGCAGCGGCGCGGCGGCACGCACCAGCAGAAACGTGGCGGTGAGGTTGGTCGCCAGCACCGCCGACCACTCCGCGAGGCTCAGCGCCTCGATCGGCTTGCGGATCATGATGCCGGCGTTGCACACCAGCCCGTCGAGCCGCCCCTCCTGCGCCGCCACCGACCCGATCAGCGCCGCCACCGACGCCTCGTCAGCCACGTCGCAGACCGCGTCCCGCCCGCCCGGCGGCGCGGCGCCGGCCGGGTCGCGGTCGGCCGCCACCACGCGCCAGCCGTCGGCGGCCAGCCGGGCGGCCACGGCGGCGCCGATGCCGCGCGCCGCTCCGGTCACCAGCGCCACCCGGGCGGTCATCGCCCCGCCCCGGATCAGGCCGGGTGCAAGGCCCGCCAGACCCGTTCCGGAGTTGCCGGCATGTCCATCTCCCGCACCCCGTCCGCGGCCAGCGCATCCAGGATCGCGTTGATCACCGCCGGCGGGCTGCCCACGGCGCCGGCCTCGCCCGCGCCCTTCACGCCGAGCGGGTTGGTGGTGCAGGGCACCTCCACGAACGCGACCTCGATGTCCGGCATGTCGTCGGCCCGCGGCAGCGCGTAGTCGGTGAAGCTGCCGGACAGCAACTGTCCCGACTCCGGATCGTACACCGTGCGCTCCATCGTCGCCTGGCCGAAGCCCTGGGCCACGCCGCCGTGCACCTGCCCCGTGACGATCATCGGGTTCACCGCCTTGCCCACGTCGTCGGTGACCGCATAGCGCACCAGCCGCACCGTGCCGGTCTCGGGATCGATCTCCACCTCGGCGATGTGGCAGCCGTTGGGGAAGGTGTGCGCCTTGATCTCGGCCACCTCGGCGGCATCCAGGCTGACCGCCGTCTGTCCCGCCGCGGCCTTGCGGCGCTGGCTGGCGGCGAGGTCCAGGATGTCGATCCCCCGATCGGTGCCGGTGATCGAAAACCGCCCGTCGGCGAACACGATGTCGCCCGGCGCCGCTTCCAGCTCCTCCGCCGCCGCCTGGCGGCCCTTGTCGATCACGCTGTCGGTGGTGACCAGGATCGCCTGGCCCTCGGAATACAGGCTGCGCGCGCCGCCGGTGCCGCCGCCCACCGGGATGGTGTCGGTGTCGCCCTGACGGATGCGCACCTGCTCGGCGTCGATGCCGAGCCGGCTGGAGATCAGCTGCACATAGGCGGTCTCGTGCCCCTGGCCGGTCGACTGGGTGCCGACATAGACATCGACCCCGCCGTCCTCGGCGAAGCGGATCTCGGCGCGTTCGGTGGGATCGCCCCCGGTGGCTTCCAGGTAGTAGGCAAGCCCGATGCCCCGGCGCAGGCCGCGCGCCTTCGCCTCGGCCCGCCGCGCCGGGAAGCCGGCCCAGTCCATGGTGGCAAGCGCGGTGTCCAGCACGCGGGGGAAATCGCCGCTGTCGTAGGTCTTGCCCACCGGCGTCGCGTGCGGCAGGTCGGCCGGGCGCAGCATGTTTTGCCGGCGGAACGCGGCGGGGTCCTGGCCGAGCTCGCGCGCCGCCTGGTCCATCAGCCGTTCCACCAGGTAGTTCGCCTCCGGCCGGCCGGCGCCGCGATAGGCATCGACCGGAACGGTGTTGGTGAACACGCCGATCACGTTGGCATAGACCGCCTGCACGCCATACACCCCGCCCAGCACGCTGGTGCCGGCATAGGTCGGGATATAGGGCCCGAAATTGGACAGATAGGCGCCCATGGCGGAAATGTTGCGGGTCCGCAGCGCCAGGACCTTGCCGTCCCCGTCGATCGCGAGCTCGCCCAGGGTGACGTTGTCGCGGCCCTGGGTGTCGCAGAGGAATGCCTCGGACCGCTCGGCCGCCCATTTCACCGGCCGGCCCAGCTTGCGCGCGGCGTAGCAGGTCAGCACGTGCTCGGCGTAGAGGAACAGCTTCATGCCGAAGCCGCCGCCGACGTCGGGGGTGACGATGCGGAACCGGTCCGCTTCCACCCCGAACACGCCGTTGATCAGCCCCTTCACCAGCCAGCCGCCCTGGGTGTTGGCGTAGAGCGTCCAGCGCCCGGTCGCCGCGTCGTAGTCGGCCAGCGCGGCGCGCGCTTCCATCGACGAAACGATAATCCGGTTGTTCACCACGGTCAGGCTGGTGACATGCGCGGCCTTGGCGAACAGCGCGTCGGTCGCCGCCTTGTCGCCGATCTCCCAGTCGAACACCCGGTTGTTCGCCACGTCGGGCCACACGAGCGGCGCCCCCGGCGCCAGCGCCCCCGCGGTGTCGGTGATCGCGGCACCGATGTCGTACTCCACCACCACGGCCTCCGCCGCGTCGCGCGCCGCCTTCACGCTGTCGGCGACGATGAAGGCCACCGGGTCGCCGACATGGCGCACCCGCCCCTCGGCCAGCGCCGGATGCGGCGGCGCGGCCATGGCGGAGCCGTCGCGGTTGGTCAGCGGCACGGCGCAGGGCAGGGGGCCGATCCCGTCGGCGGCCAGATCGGCGCCGGTATAGATCGCGCGCACCCCGGGCAGCGCCGCGGCCGCCGCGGTGTCGATCGACGTGATCGCGGCGGCGGCGTGCGGGCTGCGCAGCACCACGCCGTACAGCATCCCCGGCAGCTGGATGTCGTCGGTGTAGCGCCCCTGGCCGAGCAGCAGGCGCGGATCCTCCACGCGGCGGACAGGCTGGGCGAGGCCGAACTTGGTCATGGCAGGCAGTCTCCGGCTGAAGCGTCTTCGGGTCGGGCCAGCATGCCCGCATCGCGCGGGGCAGGGGAAGGGGCATCACCCCTGGCGCATCCGCCGGTGGGGGCGATAAGACCGCGCGCATGACATCCCGAGCCATTCCGCTGGAGACCGTGTTCCTCGACGTGCCGGCCCCGGCCGTGCCCGCCTACGAGGCCGCGCTGCGCACCGCCTGCGCCACCGTCGGCCTGTTCCACGATGAGGCCCGGGGCATCTGGCGGGTCGAAGGCGTGAAGCAGATCGGCGCGAACGACGCGGCGCTGGCCGCCGGCCTCGCGCTCGCCGCCCTGGTCACCGGCGTGGCGGCGCCGCTCGCGCGCGGCCCGGTGGCGGCGGAGGGCTGGCTGCAACGCAGCTACGCAGGCTTTCCCGAACAACGCGTGGGCCGTCGCTTCACCCTGCGCGGCACGCATCTGCAGGGTCCCGCGGCGCCTGGGCGGATCACCCTGACCGTGGACGCCGGCGCCGCCTTCGGCTCCGGCGAGCACGGCTCCACCCGCGGCTGCCTGCGCGCGCTGGAACGCATCGCGCCGCGCCGGCCGCGCCAGGTGCTCGACCTCGGCACCGGATCGGGCATCCTGGCGATGGCCGCGACGCGGCTGCTGGGCCGGCCGGTGCTGGCGGTGGACATCGATCCCTGGGCGGTGCGGGTGGCCGCGGCCAACGCGCGGCAGAACCGGCTCGGGCCGCGCCTGCGCTGCCGGCGGGCGGACGGGTGGCGCACCCCGGTGGTGCGCGCCGGCGGCCCCTACGATCTGGTGCTGGCCAATATTCTGGCCCGGCCGCTGTGCCGCATGGCACGGGACCTGGCCTGCCACCTGGCCCCCGGGGGAACCGTGATCCTGGCCGGCCTGCTGGCCTCGCAGGCCCGCGCGGTGCTCGCCGCGCACCGGCGCGTGGGACTGGTCCTGGTGGCGCGGCTGGCCGAGGGGCCTTGGACGACCCTGGTGCTGCGTAAGTAAGGCCAGGGGGCGCTGCCCCCTGGACCCCCGCCAGGGGACAAGTCCCCTGGACCCCTCGGGGGGTTCCGTGCCGGTGGGGGGTGGCGTGCCAGCCGGGCCGGGGCCGCTGGGCGGGTGACAGGGCGCGCATCTGCGCGCCCTGTCACCCGCCCAGCGGCCCCGGCCCGGCTGGCACGCCACCCCCCACCGGCACGGAACCAACGAATGGGTTCCAAGGGCTCAGCCCTTGGCGGGGGGTCCAGGGGGGCAGCGCCCCCTTGGCCTTGCTTGCGCCGCACCCGGGTCACCGATCCACGGTCGCCGGCACCGCGATCCGCACCCACACCAGATTGACGATCAGCAGCCCTGCGGTGACCACGAACACCCAGCGCAGTCCCGCGCTGGCCGCCACCACGCCGCCGGTCAGCGGGCCCATCGCGATGCCGAGGAACGAGGCCGACGAGCTCAGCCCGTAGACGAACCCGCGCGAGCTGGCCGGGACCATCCGTCCGACCAGCGCGTTGGCGGTCGGCAGGATGCCGCCGATGAAGCATCCCACCCCGAAACGTTCCGCCACGAAGGTCCAGTAGCCGTGCGCGAACGCCTGCGGCAGGGTCGTCGCCGCCGCGCCGAACAGGCTGATCAGCAGCACCCTGCGGTAGCCCAGGTCGTCGCTGCGCTTGCCGAGGAACGGCGAGGCGACCACGTCGGCCAGCCCGGTCACCGAGAAGGCGAGCCCCGCCAGGGTGGCCAGTTGCGGCACCGGCCCGGTGAGCTGTTGCACGAACAGGGTGATGATCGGCTGCGCCGCCTGCACCGCGAACTGCGCCAGCAGCAGCACCACCATGAGCGCCGCCAGCCCCGGGGTGGCGCGGAACAGCGCCATCGCCGCCGGGATCGACTTGCTGCGCCGCGCCGTGGTCGCCGCCGGGCGCACGAAACGTTCCGGCACCAGCCACCAGGCCAGCACGAACGCGGTGCTGGAAATCGCCGCGGCGAAGAAGAACGGGACCCGGTAGCTGCCGGTCAGGTCGGCCAGCGCGCCGCCGACGATCGGCCCGATGAGCGCGCCGACCAGCTGCCCGGTGGACAGCCAGCCGAGCGCGTAGCCCAGCCGCTGGTCCGGCACCTGGCTTGCCACCAGCGCGATCGCCGCCGAGCTGAACCCGGCGAACAACCCCATCGCCATGCGGAACGCCAGCAGGTGCCACACGCTCGTTGCGATGCCCATCAGCCCGGTGAACACCGCGATGCCGATGGAGGAGCGCAACACCATCAGCTTGCGCCCGTAGCGGTCCGCCAGCCGCCCCCAGACCGGCGCGGTGAAGGTGGCAACGAAGGACGTGACGGAGGCCAGTACGCCGGCCCAGAGATCGATCAGATCCGGCCGATGCACCCCGAGATCAGGCAGATAGAGCGGCATGATCGGCGCGAGGATGGTGAAGGACAGGCTCATCACGAGCTGGATCCCCACCATGGTCCACAGCGTGAGCGCCCAGTTGGTCGGCGCATCGGCCGCGGCCGGGGCGGGCGCGCGGTCGGACGCGTCGGTCATGCGCGGCGCGCGCGGCGCGGGCGCGGCGGTCCGTCGTCCGCCCGTCGTCCGCCGGTTCGTTGCCCGCCCGCTCGTCGTCTGCCCATCCGGGGCCGTCGCGTCAGCGCACCCGCGCATGCCGTGCCATCCTTGTCTCGCGGGCCCGGCCCCGCGCCCCGCCGCACGTCGTGGCGGCACTATGGCGCATTCGCTTCGCGGGTCCATCCGCCGCCCCTTCGCCCGCCCATGGGGCCCGCCCATGGCGTTCGCCCGCGGCCTCGTGCATCCTCCCGGGCAAGACGGGAACGGGAGGATCCAAATGGCAGGCATGCTCGACGGGAAGACCGCGCTCATCACCGGCGGCGGCGGCGGTATCGGCCGCGCTGCGGCGCTGATCTTCGCCCGCGAAGGGGCCCGGGTCGCGGTGGCGGACGCCAACCGCGACGGGGCGCAGGAAACGGTGGCGATGGTCAACGCAGGCGGCGGCCAGGCCGTCTCGCTCGGCGGCGACGTGACCGACAGCGCCGCCGTGCAGGCGCTGATCCGCGGCACCTTGGATGCCTACGGACGGCTGGATTGCGCCTTCAACAACGCCGGCATCGCCGGCTACCAGGTCGAAATCCACCGGCCAGCGCACCGCCGAATGGTCCGACGCCAGCTTCGACCGCATGATCGCGGTCAACCTGAAAGGCGTGTGGCTCTGCATGAAGCACGAGCTTTTGCACATGCAGGCGAACGGCGGCGGCGCGATCGTCAACACCGGCTCGGTCGCCGGGCTGGTCGGCCTGCCCACCTCGTCGGCCTACGTCGCCGCCAAGCACGGCGTGCTGGGGCTGACCAAGACCGCGGCCATCGAATACGCCGCCGACAAGATCCGGGTGAACGCGGTCTGCCCCGGCTATATCCGCACCAAAATGACCGAGGAGGTGATGACCCGCCGCGGCGGGGCCATCCTCGCTATGGTCCCGTTCCGCCGCATGGGTGAACCCGAAGAAATCGCCGAAATGGTCGCCTGGCTCTGCTCCGACCGCGCCAGCTACGTCAGCGGCGCCTGCTACAACGTCGACGGCGGCTACTACGCGATGTGAGCTGTCACCCGGCGGGGTCGGGGGGGCTGTCAGCAAGGCCAGGGGGCGCTGCCCCCTGGACCCCCGCCAGGGGACAAGTCCCCTGGACCCCTCGGGGGGTTCCGTGTGGGCGTGGGGTGGCGCGGCGGGCGCGGGGCGGCTCCGGTGCCGGGTGAGGCAGAGCGCGATCGCGCTCTGCCTCACCCGGCACCGGAGCCGCCCCGCGCCCGCCGCGCCACCCCACGCCCACACGGAACCAACGAATGGGTTCCAAGGGCTCAGCCCTTGGCGGGGGGTCCAGGGGGGCAGCGCCCCCCTGGCCTTGCTTACGGCCCCCCGACCCCACCGCGCAGCAGCGCCGCGACGGCGGCGAGGCGCATCAGCGTGCCGGCGTCGGCCTGGCCGGTGACGGCTTCGGGGCGCCAGTGGCGTTGGAAGGCGCGCAGGGTGGTGGCGAGGGCGGGGTCCAGTGCGCCGTGCGGCGCCATGTCGTAGCCGATCTCCGTCAGGGCGGCGCGGACGGGGGCGAGGCTTGTCGCGTCGCGCACGGGCGCGCCGGTGCCGAGGTCGGGGGTTTCGTGCGGCCACAGGCCGACGCCGCTCCGCGCCAGCTGCTCCCAGGCGAATTTCTCCCCGGGGTCTTCCTTGCGGTCGGGGGCGATGTCGCTGTGGGCCACCACGTTGCGTTGCGGAATCCGGTGGCGGGAGAGCAGCGCGAGGCACAGATCGCACACGGCGGCGAGTTGCAGCACCGGAAAGTCCCGGTAGCCCCATTCGTGTCCGGGGTTGACGATCTCGATGCCGATCGAGCGGTCGTTCAGCCCGCGGTGGCCGCGCCAGAACGACACGCCGGCGTGCCAGGCGCGCCGCGGTTCGGCCACCAGGCGCAGCACCGCCCCGTCTTCGTCGACCACGTAGTGGGACGAAACCCGGGCGGCGGGGTCGCGCAGGCGTTCGATCGCCTCCCGGGCCGTTCGCATGCCGGTGTAATGCAGCACGATGGTATCGATCGGCGTGCCCGGCGGGCGGTCGTCCTGGTTCGGGCTGGGCAGGTCGCGGATCGGCGGGCTCACAGCCCGCGTTCCCGCTTGATGCGGTCCCAGGCGGCGTTGATGCGCGCCACCTTGTCGCCGGCGCGGGCGATGATGTCTTCCGGCACGCCGCGGGCGGCGAGGCTGTCGGGGTGGTGCTCGCGCATCAGTTGTTTCCAGGCCGCGCGCAGCTCCTCGTTGCTGGTGCCGGCGGGGACGCCGAGCACGGCGTAGGGGTCCGGCTCGCCGCTCGCGGTGCGCGGCGGCGCGGCGCCGCGGGCGCGGTCCCAGGCGGCCTGGTCGAGGCCGAAGGCGGCGTGGACCTGCGACAGGAATGCGTGTTCCGCCCGGTTCACCGGCCCGTCCGCCCGGGCGATGGTGAACAGCGAGCCGAGCACGTCTTCCAGCACCGCCGGGCTGTCGGCGAAGCTTTCGCCCAGTTGCGCGGCGGTGGCTTCGTACCCCTCGGCCGTTTCGCGGGCGTGGTCGAACAGCCGGCCGACCTCGTGCACCGCTTCGGGGGGGACGCGGAACTGCCGGCGGAAGGCGGCGATTTCCTCCCGCCGCACCGGGCCGTCGCTCTTGGCGAGCTTGGCCGCCAGGCTCACCACGGCGAGGGCGAACACCTGGTCGCGGCGGCCGAGCCGCGCGGCCATCCGGGTGGAGGCGAGCAGCGGGTCGCCGCCGGACATCGGCAGGCGCAGGTGCGGCATGGCGCCGTTGTCGGCGGCGTGGCCCAGGGCGGCGCCGACCACGGCCCCCATCGGCCCGCCCATTGCGAAGCCGGCCATGCCGCCGATGATCTTGCCCCAGTAGCTCACGGCAAGGACTGTACCACGCGCGCGGCGACGGCGGCAAAGCGCGCCGGCCGGCCGGAGCGGGTGAGGTGGAGGGGGGCGCAGGCCATAACAAAAGGCTCCGGGGCGAACCCCGGAGCCTCTCGTTCGTTCCGGCCGCCGCGGCGGATCAGCGGCGGTTGGCGGTGCCCATCAGCTGCAGCAGCAGGATGAACAGGTTGATGAAGTTCAGATAGAGGCTCAGCGCGTCATACACGCTGCGCTTGGCCGCCTGGTCGGTGCCGTCCGCATGGGCGAACTGGACGTAGGTGCTCTTGATCCGCTGCGTGTCGTATGCGGTCAGCCCGGTGAACACCAGCACGCCGGCGACGCTGATGAAGAACTGCATCGCGGTCGAGTGCATGAACATGTTCACCACGCTCGCCAGGATGACGCCGATCAGCCCCATCATCAGGAAGCTGCCCCAGCGGCTCAGGTCCGCCTTGGTGGTGTAGCCGTAGATGCTCATGGCCGCGAAGGTGGCGGCGGTGATGAAGAACACCCGCACGATGGAGGTGCTGGTGTAGACGAGGAAGATGTTGGTCAGGCTGGCGCCCATCGCGGCGCAGAACACCCAGTACAGGGTCTGCGCGGCGGTGCGTGACAATTTGTTCACGCCCAGGCTGAGTACCAGCACGAACCCGAGCGGGGCGAAGATGGAGATCATCGCCAGCGGCCCGGCCGTGCGCGCCATCCCGTACTGGGTCTGCACCATCGGGTAGAACAGATCGATCGCCGAGGTATTGGCGATCATGTAGGCGACGACGCCGGTGAGCAGCAGGCCCGACGACATCCAGTTGTAGACCCGCAGCATGTAGGCCCGCAGCCCCGCGTCCAGGACGGCGGAGGTGGCGGACGCGCTGGGGGCGCCGGGATAGGTCCGGTAATCGGGGCTGTAGGCCATGGGTGCTCTCAATCCTCTCAGACGGGAAAACCCGTGCGGGGAAGATGCGCCGCCGCGCGGTCTGGTTCAAGCGGGCCCGGAATGAGGGTTCCGTCATTCGTTGCGAAGCAACGAGGCCGGCGGCATCCGTAACGCCCGCGCGGTGCCAAGGTAGCCGAACCCCAGCAGCAGCGCCAGCGCGCCGAGCAGTCCGAGTGCCACCCGTCCCGGAAGGAACACGAACGGCAGGTGCATCAGGAAGTGCAGCACGGCCCAGCTCGCCAGCCCGCCCACCACGGCGGCGAGCCCGCCGGCGGCCAGGCCGAGCGCGCCGAACTCCACCACCCAGGCGGCGCGGATCTGCGCGCGGGTGGCGCCGAGCGTCTTCAGGATCACCGCCTGGCGCACCCGCCGCTGCTCGCCCGCCGCCACCGCCGAGGCCAGCACCAGCGCCCCCGCCAGCAGGGTGACCGCCCCGGTCGCCGCCAGCGCCGCCGCCACCTGGTCGAGCAGCCCCGCCACCTCCGCCAGCACGTCGCGCACGGCGATGCCGGTGACGTTGGGCAGCGCGTCGGAGACCCGGCGCAGCAGCCCGCCCTCCTGCGCGGGATCGACCCGGACGGTGGCAATCTCGGTGTGCGGCGCGCCGGCCAGCAGCCCGGGGCTGGCGACCAGGACGAAATTGAGCCCGAGCCGCTGCCATTCGATGTCGCGCAGGCTGGCGATCGTGAGGTCGATGTCGCGGCCGAGCACGTTCACCCGGATCACCCCGCCGATGCCCACCCCCCAGCCGCGCGCCAGCCGGGCGTCGAGCGAGACGAGCGGCTTGCCGCGGTAGTCGGGCGGCCACCATTTGCCCGCCGTCAGCTTCGTGCCCGGCGGCGGGGTTGCGGCGTAGGTCAGGCCGCGGTCGCCGCGCAGCGCCCATTCGGTGCCGGGGGCGGCACGTACTTTGGCCGCCGGCACGCCGTTCACGGCGACGATGCGCGCGCGCAGGCTGGGCAGGGTCTCGATCGTCTGCGGGCCCTGGGTGGCGCGGACCAGGCTGCGGAACCGGGCCAGCTGGTCCGGTTGCAGGTCGATGAAAAAGAAGCTCGGCGCCTGCGCGGGCAGGGACGCCAGCACCGCCTGGCGCAGGTTGCCCTGGATCAGCGCCACCGAAGCCAGGGTGGCGAGGCCGAGCCCGACCGAGACCAGCATCGACGCGGTCGGCGCCCCCGGGCGGTAGAGGTTGCCAAGCCCGAGCCGCACCCAGGCGTGCCGCGACCTCGGCGCCGCCCGCGCCGCAGCGGCGAGCCCCGCCGCCGCGGCGCGGAACAGGACCAGCGCGCCGAGCGCGGCGGCGCAGAACCACAGCGCCAGCCGCCAGTCCCCCGAACTCGTCACCGCCAGCCCGACCAGCGCCGCGCCGAGCGCCAGGTTGCTCGCCAGCACCGCGCGCGCGAGACGCCCCGCGGGGGTATCTGCCCGAGTGCCGCCGCCGGCGGCGAAAGCGCGCCGCCACCCAGGGCCGCGTCCGGCGCCGTCCCCAAGGGCTGCGCCGCGGAACAGCGCCGCGCCCGGCACCTGCGCGGCCAGCCCGAGCGGCCACAGCGCGAAGGCTCCGGCCGTCAGCGCCCCATAGGCCGCCGCCAGCGCCAGCGGCGCCGGATACAGCCCCGCCGCCACCGGCACCGGCAGCACGCCCGCGAGCCAGCGCCCCGCCAGCACCGGCACCAAGGCCCCCGCCGCCAGCCCGAGCACGATGCCGGCGGTCGCCAGCGCCGCCACCTGCAGCAGGCAGACCGCGAACACGAGCCGTGCCGGGGCACCGAGGCAGCGCAGGATCGCCAGGGTCTCGGCCCGCGCCGCCAGCCAGGCGCGCACCCCGCCCGCCACCCCGATGCCGCCCATCAGCAGCGCGGTCAGCCCGACCAGCGCCATGAAGCGGCTGGTCAGGGTGATGAACCGGGCCGCGCCGGGCGCGGCGTCGGCCGGGCCGCGGATGCGCCAGCCCTGGGCGGCGAAGTGCCGGGCCAGGGCGGCGCGCACCGAAGCGCCGGCGGCCGGATCGGGCAGCGCGGCCCGCAGGCTGTAGCTGACGATCGCGCCGGGCACGACCAGCCCGGTCTGCGGCAGCGCCGCGGCGGCGATCAGCGCCGGGGACCCGAGCAGCGCCGGGCCGGAGACGAGGTCCGGGGTGCTGGCCAGGGCCGCGCGCAGGGTGAAGGTTCCGCGGCCGATCCGCACCAGATCCCCCGGCCGCAGCCCGAGCCGCGCCAGCACGAGCGGCGCGGCGAGCAGCCCGTCATGGCCGTCGCGCCGCCCCAGCGCCGCGGCCAGCGGCTGCGCCGGGCGCAGCACCGGGGCGCCGAGCAGCGGCCAGCCCGGGCCGACCGCGCGCAGGCTGATCAGTTGCCGCTCGCCGGAGGGCGCGACCAGCAAGGTCCGCAATTGTACGGTGGTGGCCATCCGCGCGCCGCGGGCGGCGAGCCAGGCGCGCAGCGCCGCCGGCGGCGGCGTGGCCCCGGTGCCCACCGCGATGTCGCCGCCCAGCAGGCGGCGGCCGTTGCCGGCCAGCCCCGCTTCGGTGGCCGCGCGCAGGCTGCCGACCGCGGCGATCGCCGCCACCCCGAGCGCGAGGCACAGCACCACCGCGCCCAGCCCGCGCCCGCCGCCGCGCAGGCCGCGCCGGGCGAGGCTCAGCGCCAGGCGCATGGCACCGCCGCCGCGACCGGGTCGGGGCGCGGTGGCGCCGGGGCGCGCTTCACGACGCCGGGCCCGCAGCGCTGCGACGGCCGCCCCGGGTCCGTGCGGCGGCGCCGCGCCGCAGGGGGGTCATCGCCCGGCGAAATCGCCGTATTTTTCCGACCGCGGCAGGAAGGCCGCATAGGCCTGCCCCGTCGGCACCGTGCCGCCGCCCGCCCGCAAGCGCGCGAACACGCGTTGCCGGTATGGGTGGCCCAGCGCCTTGGTGCGGGAGTGGTAGGCGGCCACCGCCTCCGGCCAGTCGTGCATCTGCGCGAACAGCCGGTTGAGGAAGCCGGCGGCATAGCGCGCGTTGACCCGCGGATTGAACGCGTCGGCCAGGGAGCGGAAGGCGCGCGGGTGCTGCTGCAGGTTCACCTGCAGGCAGCCGACGTCGATCGAGCGCACGCCGGACGCCTGCAAGGCGGTGACCGCGGCGATCGCCTGTGCCTTGGTGGCGAAGAACTGCCCGACCCCGTCGGCGTTGATGGTCCAGGGCCAGGCCTGCCAGCCGGCGGGCGGGGCGCGGCGCGGCGGAACCCGCAGCGCGACGGGCCGCAGCCCGGCGCGCGCGCCGCCCGCGGCCGGCCGCCCGCTTTCCACCGCCGCCACCGCCGCGAGCAGGCCGCGCGGCAAGCCCGCCGCCAGCGACGCCGCCCGGATGGCAGCCCGACAGGCGGCGAACCCGGCCGCCTCGCCCCTGGCCGCGCGCATCACGCCGGCCGCCTGCGCGCGGCCCGGTGCCAGCAGCCCCGGCATCATCAGAAGCACGCCCAAGGCTAAGCCCGATGCCAGCCCACGCGGACGGTACCTGCGGGACGCATCGCGGGAGACAGGGAGATGTTGCCATGGGCCGAAGTGTGCCTGATGGGACCCGTCCCGTCAGCAAAAAGCCGCCGGTTCGACCCCGGATCCGGGGGGTTGGACGGGGGGCATCCGGTCACGATTTCGCATGTCCCGCTCTCAGGCATTGTCAACAGACACAATTGTGTTAACGATACAACAGATACATGAACAGGGCGAGCGCCGCCACCACCGCGACCGCGGCCGCCCAGGGCCGCCAGCCGGGCAGTCCGCCGGGCGTGCCGGCGGGGCGTGCCATCCGGCGCCGCTCCGTCGCGGTTGTCCTGGTTCGATCCGGTTGCAGGCGGGACATCATGTCCGGTCACTCCGCCGCGCCGTGTCAGGGTCACCTTGATCCCGATCGCCGCGGCGATGCAACCGTTCTGTGCGCCCAACCCCGTCTGTGCGCCCAGGCCCGTCTGTGCGCCCAGACCTGGCCGCCCTGGACGGCGGCGCGCGCGGGCGGCATGGTCGCGCCGCGTCGCCCAGTGCTTGCCAGCCGCGCCGGCGACCTCATTTGTCAATCACGCCGACCCCAAGCCCCACGCGGGCGATGCTCGAGGAAACCCACCGCATGGACGTGCTCATCGGCCAGACCCCGCCCGCTTCCGGCGCCGCCGCGGCCTCGATCGTCGAGGGCGACGAGAAGACCTTCATGCAGGACGTGATCGAGGCCTCGCGCCAGATCCCCGTGCTGGTCGATTTCTGGGCGACCTGGTGCGGACCCTGCAAGACCCTGACGCCGACCCTGGAAAAGGTGGTGCGCGCCGCCGGCGGCCGGGTGAAGCTGGTCAAGATCGACATCGACAAGAACCGCGCGCTGGTCCAGCAGCTGGTCCAGCTCGGCCTGCCGCTGCAATCGGTGCCGACCGTCGCGGCCTTCTGGCAGGGCCAGATCGCCGACCTGTTCCAGGGCGCGGTGCCCGAATCCGAGGTGAAGCGCTTCGTCGAAGCCCTGCTGAAGCAGGCCGGCGGCGCCATGCCTTCGGCCGACCTGCTCGGCGAGGCGAAGGCGGCCGCCGAGGCGGGCGACGCGCAAGGGGCGGGCGAGCTCTACAGCGCGCTGCTGGCGCAGGAGCCGGAGAACCCCGCCGGCTGGGGCGGGCTGATCCGCGCGCTCACGGCGCTCGGCCAGGATGAGCAGGCGGAGCAGGCGCTCGCCCAGGTGCCGGCGGCGATCGCGGCGCATGCCGAGATCTCCGGCGCCGCCAGCGCGCTCGCGCTGGCCCGCGAGGGCCGCGAGGCCGGCGCCAAGCGCGCCGCGCTGGAAGCGCGTGTGGCGGCGGACGCGCAGGACTTCCAGGCCCGCTACGAGCTCGCCACCGCGCTCAACGCGCTCGAGGAGCGGGCGGCGGCGGCGGACCACCTGCTCGAGATCATCCGCCGCCAGCGCGGGTGGAACGAGGACGCGGCGCGGCTGCTGCTGCTCAAGTTCTTCGAGGCATGGGGCTTCGACGATGCCGTCACCATGGCATCGCGGCGCAAGCTGTCGGCGCTGCTGTTCGCCTGATGAGCGGGGTCCGCTCGCGCGCCGAGGATCTGCCGGGGGACATCCCGGTGTTCCCGCTCGCGGGGGCGCTGTTGCTGCCCGGCGGCAAGCTGCCGCTGAACATCTTCGAGCCGCGCTACCTCGCGCTGGTGGAAGACGCGCTGGCGGCGGGGCGCATGTTCGCCATGGTGCAGCCCGACCCGGCGGCGCCGGCCGCCGCCGACGGGCCGGGGCTGTATCGCATCGGCTGCCTCGGCCGGCTGTCCTCGTTCAGCGAAACCGAGGACGGGCGCTACCTCATCACCCTGACCGGTCTCCTGCGGTTCCGGATCGAGAGCGAGCTCGCGCCGCGGCGCGGCTACCGCCGGGTGCGGGCCGACTACGCGCCGTTCCTGGCCGAGCTCGATCCCGCCCCGGAACCGCTCGCCGTGCCGCGCGAGGGGTTGCTGGCGGCGCTGCGCGGCTACTTCACCCGCCGCGGCTTCGACGCCAACTGGGACGCGATCCGTCGCATGGACGATGCGGAGCTGGTCAACACGCTCTGCATGGTCTGCCCGTTCGAACCGGCCGAGAAACAGGCGCTGCTGGAAGCGCCGGACCAGGCGGGGCGCGCCGGCGCCCTGCTCGCGCTGTTGCAGATGGGCGCCGCCGCGCCCGACACGCCCGCCGGCGGCGGGCGGCTGAGCTGAAGGAACGCCGATGTCCGAGTCATCCGCCAGGCCCGTTGCCCCGATCGACCCCAGGCTGCTCGAGATCCTGGTCTGCCCGCTGACCAAGGGGCCGCTCGAATACGATCGCGAGGCGGGCGAACTGATCAGCCGCAAGGCCGGGCTCGCCTACCCGGTGCGCGACGGCATTCCCATCATGCTGGCCGACGAAGCGCGCCCGCTGGAGGAATGATGACGATCGCCACCGAGCTTCGCCTCGACCGCGCCACGAAGATCCTGCACGTCGCGTTCGCCGACGGCAGCCGCTTCGCCCTGCCGGCGGAATACCTGCGGGTGGAAAGCCCGAGCGCGGAAGTGCAGGGCCACGGTCCCGACCAGCGCACCGTGGTGCCGGGCCGCCGTCATGTCGGCATCACCGCGATCGAGCCGGTCGGCAATTATGCCGTGCGGCTGACGTTCGACGACCTGCACGACACCGGGATATTTTCCTGGGACTACCTGCACGAACTCGGGCGCGAGCAGCCGCAGCGCTGGGACCGTTACCTGAACGAACTCGCCGCCCGCGGCCTGTCGCGCGATCCGCCGCCGCGCTGACCCCGGGGCCGCCGCGCGCCGGATGAGGGCCGCGGCGCCCGCTTGACCCGACCCTCCCGCAGGCGCATCTGCACTCCCGCCAGACGGCCGGACGGCCGCTGCCGCCGGCGGATTGCCTCCGTCGCGCGGTGGAGGAAAGTCCGGGCTCCACGGGAATACGGTGCCGGCCAACGGCCGGCGGGGGCGACCCCAGGGACAGTGCCACAGAAAACAAACCGCCCGTTCCGACCGGCACACCAGGCCGGCACGCAGCGGGCAAGGGCGAAACGGTGCGGTAAGAGCGCACCGCGCCCCCGGTAACGGGGGCGGCAGGGTAAACCCCACCGGGAGCAAGACCGAATAGGGGCGGCCGGCGCCGCGGCGCGCAAGCGCCCCGGCGCCAGGGGCATTCCCGCTCCGCCGCCCGGGTTGGTCGCGTGAGGCGCGCCGCGAGGCGCGTCCCAGAGGAATGGTCGTCCCGCCGTGCCCCGGGCAACCGGGCTGCGGCGGACAGAACCCGGCTTACAGGCCGTCTGGCACTTCTATCTCTCGCGGTTTCGCCCGCGCGTGCACCGATCCCGGGCCTGCGCGGCCATGAAGGGGAAGGGGCGGAGGCTGCCGAACGTCGGTCGTTTCGGTGGTTGGCACGTACCGGCGCCCGGTCTGCTGTTCGGGGTCGGCTGTTCGGGCCGCCTGTTCGGATCGGCTGTTCGGGTCGAGTGGGTCGGAACGAACGAAGAACAGAACAAACAAGGAATATCGGCGCCGCAGCTGATGTCACGCGGCCGGGTTACGCGGTAACCGCCTGCACACGCATGTGTGTGCAGGCTCGGATGTCTTCGTCAAAATGGTTGCAATATCCTTTGACGACCATGTTTTCCCATGATATCCCATGATCTCCCATTGACGGGCCAATCACCAATCTCCGCCGCCCGCCCCACGTCCCGGACCGAAGCCACAGATCCCGGCGGGCGGGGCCGATCGGAGCAAGCGCGAAGGGCGGGCCGGGCGGATGACCCACTTCCTGGGCACCCACCAGAATAAGCTGGATGCCAAGGGCCGCGTCTCCGTGCCGGCGCCGTTCCGTGCCGCGTTGCGCCAGGTCGGCGGGGTCGAAGCCTCCTCCGCTGCGCAGCTGGTGCTGCGCCCGTCGCACAAATTTCCGTGCATCGAGGCCTGGCCGGATCAGGTGTTCCAGTCACTCGCTGCACCGCTCGACCGGATGGCCTTGTTCAGTGATGAGCACGACGACCTCGCCAGCACGCTCTATGCCGATGCGTTTGCGGTCGAACCCGATCGCGAGGGGCGGATCGTGCTGCCCGACGCGTTGATCGCGCATGCCGCGCTGGGGCAGTTGGTGGAGTTCGTCGGCCACGGCCGCATCTTCCGCATCTGGGATCCCGCCGCCGGCGCCCGCCACCGGGCCGAGGCGCGGGTTCGGGCCCAGACCCGCGGCCTGACCGTGACCCTCGCCCCCCCCGCCGGTGCCGAAGGCGCGGGCCGATGACCGCGCCCGCCGTATCGTCCGGCGTGCATGTCCCGGTGCTCGGCGCCGAGGTGCTGGCCGCGCTCGCCCCGCGCGACGGCGGCGTCTATCTCGATGCCACGTTCGGCGGCGGCGGCTATGCCGCGGCGATTCTCTCGGCGGCCGCCTGCACCCTGTTCGCGATCGACCGCGACCCCGACGCGATCGCCCGCGGCGCCGCGCTCGCCGCGCGCTTCCCCGGCCGGCTGCACCTGCTGCACGGCCGGTTCGCCGAGCTGCTGGCGGATGCGCTGGCGCCGGACGGCTGGCTCGCCGGGCACGGGGTGCGCGCGCTCGACGGGGTGGTGTTCGATTTCGGCGTCTCCTCGTTCCAGCTCGACGATCCGGCGCGGGGGTTTTCGTTCCGCGCCGACGGGCCGCTCGACATGCGGATGGACCGCGCCGGCCCGACCGCCGCCGATCTCGTGAACCGGCTGAGCGCGGGCGAGCTCGCCGACCTGCTGCACGAGCTTGGCGAGGAGCGTGCGGCGCGGCGCATCGCGCGCGCCATCGTCGCCGCGCGGGCGGTGGCGCCGATCGAAACCACCGGCCGGCTCGCCGGCATCATCCGCGCCGTGCTGCCGCCCGACCGCTCCGGCATCGATCCGGCCACGCGCAGTTTCCAGGCGTTGCGCATCCGGGTGAACGACGAGCTGGGCGAGATCGAGCGCGGGCTGGAGGCGGCGGCGGCGCTGCTCGCCCCCGGCGGGCGTCTCGTTGTCGTGTCATTTCATTCGCTCGAGGACCGGCTGGCGAAGCGGTTCATGGCTGCGGCCACTGGCCGCGCGCCGTCGCCCTCCCGGCACGATCCGCGCGGGCTGCTGGCCCAGGACGCGCCGCGGTTCCGTCCGCTCGGCGCACCGCTGCTGCGTCCCGGTGCGGCCGAGGTGGCCGCCAATCCGCGCGCCCGCAGCGGCCGGTTGCGGGCGATCGAGCGGCTGGCCGCGCCGGCCGATCCCGCGCCCCCGGCGGCGGGGAGCGCGCCATGATCCGCCCGATCACCTGTGTCGCCGTGCTGCTGGCCTGCGCCTCCGGCTATTACGTGTACGCCTTGTCCCACCAGGTCAGTCTGCTCGACCACCAGATCGAGCAGACGGTGCACCAGAGCTCGCTCGCCCGCGAGCGCATCCGCATGTTGCATGCGGAATGGACCGTGCTGAACCGGCCGGAACGGCTGCAAAGCCTGGCCGACCAGTACCTGTCGTTGGAGTCGACCAAGCCATCTCAGTTCGTCAGCATGAGTGATCTGGCGAGCCGCTTGCCGCCGCCGGTCGGCCCGGATCAGGTCGCCGCGCCTGCCGCCGACGCCGGCCCGGGCCTGGTGGCGGCTGGTGATGGGGGCGGCGAGGGCGTCGCCGCCGCCGGAGGGGCGGGTGGCGCGGCCACGGGCGGCGCCGATCGCCTGGCCGCAGGAAGCGGCTCCTCCCCGAACACGCCCGCGGCCGGCGACCGGGCGGGACGCGACGCCGCTTCGCCGGCGCCCGCGGTCGCGCTGGCCACGCAGGCCCCGGCCGCCGGCGCTGCCCGGTCCGCCAGCGGCCCCGCTGCGAACCGGCCGGCCGCGCCGCCGATGCCGCGCCTGGCCGCTGTCCCGCCCGCGCCGCCGCGGCCGGAGCGGGCGCGGATCGCCGATGCGGCGCGTGGGCCCGCCCATCCGCACGCCCGCGTCCCCGCCGCGCCGTCGCCGCCGCATCCGAGATACGCGGCGCAGCGCATGCCGCCGCCCCGGCCCTGGACGCCGTCGCGCCCCGCCGCCGCCCGCCTGGTTCCCGCCGGCTACCGCGCGCCGGCCTATCGTTCGCCGCCGCCGGCCGGTGGCTCGATGCTCGGCATGGCCCACGCCTATGCCGCCGGGCCGCTGGCCCCGCCGGCGCCGATGCCGATGCGCGGCGCCGATCCCGGCGGCGGGGGCTAGGCGCCGCCGATGACCCGTTGGCCAGATGATCCGCGCGATGACGGCGCCCCGCCCCGGCGGGACCGTCGCGCTGCGTCGTCTGCGCCCCGGCCGGACCGTGTTCCCCCCTCCGGCTGGGCCGCGCCGCCGCCCGAGCGCGAGGCCGCCGCCGATCCCACCCGCGCCGCGCCGCCGCCGGACGCGCCGCCGCCGGAGTCACCCCGTGGGGGGGGCTCGGGCATCCGGATGCGCCGGGCGGCATCCCGCGCACCCGCCGCGGGGCCCCCCGGGGGGATGCGGTGCCGCGCATGGAAACCGTGCGGCTCACCGCGCCCGACCTGCTCCGGCGCGCGCGGCTGCAGCGGACCCACAGCCGGCTGGTGGCCACCGTCGGCGGTTTCGTCGTGCTGTTCCTGGCGGTGCTGGTGAAGCTGTCGCTCGCCACCGTGTTCGCCCCGCTGCGCCCGCCGCCGCCGCGCCATCGCGTGGCCCGCCTGCTCGACGATCCGTCCGCGCTCGGCGCCGCCGCGCCGGTGCACCGCGGCATGATCACCGACCGGCGCGGCCAGATCCTGGCGATCTCGCTGCCGTCGGCGGCGCTCTATGCCGATCCGCGGCAGATCCGCGATCCCGCCGCCGTGGCGGCCGAGCTGCACCGGGTGCTGCCCGATCTCAACGTGGCCGTGGCCACCCGGCGGCTCGCCGCCGGCCACCGCCAGTTCGTCTATCTCGACCGCGAGATCACGCCGACGGAGGAAGAGGCGGTCAACAACCTCGGGATCCCGGGGATCGATTTCCTGCCCACCGAGATCCGCCGCTACCCGATGGGTCGCCTCGCCGCGCAGGTGCTGGGCGGGGTGGATGTCGACGAGCACGGCATCGCCGGGGTGGAGAAGCATTTCGACAAGCGCCTGCTGTCGGACCCGGCGCCGCTGCGCCTGTCGCTCGACGTGCGGGTGCAGGCGGTGCTGCGCGACGAACTCGCCAAGGCGATGGCCGAGTTCCAGGCCATCGGCGCCACCGGGATCGTGATGAAGGTCGATACCGGCGAGGTGCTGGCCATGGTCAGCCTGCCGGACTACGACGCCAATGAGTTCGCCGAGGCGCCGCCGGATGCGCGGTTCAACCGCGCCGTCAGCGGCACCTACGAGCCGGGCAGCACCTTCAAGCTGCAGACCGCGGCGATGGCGCTGAACGACGACGTGATCCACATCTGGGACCGCTTCGACACCATCCATCCGATCCACATCGGCCGCTACACCATTACCGACTTCGAGCCCGCCCATTCCAACTACGCGCTGCCCGAGATCATCGCCCAGTCGTCCAACCTCGGCGCCTCGCACATCGCCCTGCTGGTCGGGCGCGACCGTCAGCGTGCGTTCCTGCGCAACAACGGCATGTTCGCCGCCGCGCCGATCCAGCTGCCGGAATCGGCGCCGCCGCAGGTGCAGCCGAAGCGGGTCTGGGGCGACGCGACCGTGATGACCGTCTCCTTCGGCAACGGCATCGCCGTGACGCCGATCCAGCTCGTCTCCGGCACCGCCAGCCTGATCGACGGCGGGGTGTACCACGACCCCACCCTGATCGCCCTGCCGCCGGGGGAGATCCCGCCCGGCCGGCGGGTGCTGCGCCCGGCGGTCTCGGCGCTGATGCGCAAGCTGATGCGGATCGTGGTCACCAACGGCACCGGGGAACCGGCCCGGGTGCCGGGCTTCCTGGTCGGGGCCAAGACCGGCACCTCGCAGAAGATCGGCAAGGACGGCTACCGCCATCACACCAATCTGAGCTCGATGGTCGCCGCCTTCCCGATGAACGACCCGAAATACATCGTCTACGCGATGCTCGACAGCCCGCACGGCAACAAGAGCACGTTCGGCTTCTCCACCGGCGGCTGGACCGCGGGGCCGGTGATCAAGGCCACGATCGCGCGTATCGGGCCGATGCTGGGCATCCTGCCGGCGACCCCGGCGCAGTTGCCGGGCTTGCAGCAGGCGCTGTTTCTCCCGCTCGCCCCGCCGATCCCGCCCGGCGCGCCGCAGATCCTGCACGCGCCGGTGGGCAGCCCGCCGGAAGTGGTCACCCCGGCCAGGTTCGTGCCGGCCCGCGATGCGCGATCGCGCACCCTGGCGCACCGGCCGGGGGCGGTGGCGCCGCGCCGCGCGCCGCCCGTGCGGCTGCGCGCCGCCAGCGCCGGCGGGCACCGCGTGCCGGCGCTGCCCGCGCCGCGCCCCTACACGCCCACGCCCACGCCCCCAGGGCCGATGGCGGAGGCATTGCCGCCGCCCGTGCCGTTCCCCGACGCTGCCGGCGGCGCGCCGGGACCGGAGGCGCCCGATGCGCGGCGCTGACCTTCTCGCCGCCCTCGCCGACCCCGCCGCGCGGCGCGGATGGCAGGTGCTGGCCGGGCTCGACCTCGCCGGCATCACCGCCGACAGCCGGCGTGTGGCGCCGGGCTTCCTGTTCGCCGCGCTGCCGGGCGCGCGCGCCGACGGCCGCGCCTTCATCGCCGAGGCGGTGGCGCGCGGCGCCGTCGCCGTGTTCGCCCCGCCCGGCACCGCCTGGCCCGCCGGCGTGCCGCCGCGTCCGTTGATCGAGGACGCCGCGCCGCGCCGCCGCCTGGCCGAACTCGCCGCCTGCTTCGCCGGGCCGCAGCCGCGCGCGGTCGCGGCGGTGACCGGGACCAACGGCAAGACCAGCACCGTCTCGTTCCTGCGCCAGATCTGGGCCGCCGGCGGCCAGGCGGCGGCCAGTCTCGGCACCCTCGGCCTCGAGGTCGCCGGCGCCGCGGTTCCGCCGGAGCTTGCCTCCGGGGCCGGCCTGACCACGCCCGATCCGGTGGCGCTGGCCGCGACCCTGGCCGGCCTCGCCCGCGCCGGGATCGCACGGGTGGCGATGGAAGCCTCCTCGCACGGTCTCGCCCAGTTCCGCCTGGACGGGGTGCGGCTCGCCGCCGCCGGCTTCACCAACCTCACCCGCGACCATCTCGACTATCACGGCACCGAGGAAGCCTACCGCGCCGCCAAGCTGCGCCTGTTCGACCTGCTGCTGCCCGCCGGCGCCCCCGCGGTGGTCAACGCCGACATGGATCCGCCGACCCTTGCCGCGCTGGCCGCGATCGCCGCCCGCCGCCGGCTCGATCTGCGCACCGTCGGCGCGGCCGGGACCGCCCTGCGCCTGCATGCCGCCCATCCCCGCCCCGATGGGCAGGACCTGGAGGTGGCGCGGGCGGACGGGGTGCGCCGCACGATCCCGCTGCCGCTGCCCGGCCGGTTCCAGGCCGAGAACGCGCTGCTCGCCGCCGCGCTCGCCGAGGCGCTGGGCGAGGCCGACGCGCTGGCCCGCCTGCCGGCGCTTGCCGGCGTGCGCGGGCGGCTGGAGCTGGCGGCCCGGCTGCCCGGCGGCGCGGCGGCCTATGTCGATTACGCGCACACGCCGGACGCGCTGGCCCGGCTGCTCGCCGCGCTGCGCCCGCACACGGCGGGGCGGCTCATCGTGGTGTTCGGCGCCGGCGGCGACCGCGACCGCGGCAAGCGCCCGCTGATGGGTGCGGCGGCGGCGCGCGGCGCCGATGTTGTGATCGTGACCGACGACAATCCGCGCGGCGAGGACCCGGCGGCGATCCGCGCCGCGATCCTGGCGGCCTGCCCCGGCGCGGCCGAGATCGGCGACCGCGAAGCCGCGATCGCCGCCGGGCTCGACCGTCTGCGCCCCGGCGACGTGCTGGTGGTGGCCGGCAAAGGCCACGAGCCGGGCCAGATCGTCGGCGACACGGTCATCCCGTTCGACGACGCGGCGGTGATCCGCCGCCTCGCGGGGGGCGCATGAGCGCGCTCTGGACCGCGACCGAGCTGGCCGCCGCGACCGGCGGGCGGCTCACCGTGCCGTTCGACGCCACCGGCGTCGCCATCGACACCCGCGCCCTGGCGCCGGGCGATCTGTTCGTCGCCCTGCACGGGGAGAACCGGGACGGCCACGCGTTCGTTGCCGATGCGCTGGCGTGCGGCGCGGCCGGCGCGATGGTGGCGCGGCCCGGGGCCGCCGGGCCGGAGGCGCCGCTGCTGGTGGTGGACGACACGCTGTCCGGCCTCACCGCGCTCGGCGCCGCCGGCCGCGCCCGGTTCGGCGGACGGCTGGTCGCGGTCACCGGCAGCGTCGGCAAGACCACGACCAAGGAGATGCTGCGCGTCATCCTCGCCGCGCAGGCGCCGACCCATGCCGCGGCGGCGTCCCACAACAACCATTGGGGCGTGCCGCTCACCCTGGCCCGGCTGCCGGCGGCGGCCGGGTTCTGCGTCGCCGAGCTTGGCATGAACCACGCGGGCGAGATCGCGCCGCTGGCGCGTCTGGCGCGTCCGCATGTCGCCGTGATCACCGCGATCGCCGCCGCCCATATCGGCCATCTCGGCTCGCTCGACGCGATCGCCGCGGAGAAGGCGGCGATCCTGGCCGGGCTGGAGCCGGGCGGCACCGCGATCCTGCCGGCCGACACCGAACACCTGCCCCTGCTGCGCGCCGCCGCCCGGGCCGCCGGCGTCGCCCATGTGGTCACGTTCGGCGCCGATCCTTCGGCCGATGTCCGGCTGACGGAGGTGGCGACGGACGGGGCGGAGACCCGCCTGCGTGCGGTGTTCGGAGACGAAACGATCGCGCTGCGCCTGGCCGCCCCCGGCCGGCATCTGGCGCTGAACGCCCTGGCCGCGCTGGCCGCTTCCGTCGCGCTCGGCGTGCCGGCGGCGGCGGCGGCGCGGGCGCTGGAAGGCTTCGCCCCGCTGGCCGGCCGCGGCGCCCGGCGCCGCCTCGCGCTGCCAGGCGGGTCCGCGCTGCTGCTCGACGAAAGCTACAACGCCAACGGCGCCTCGATGCGCGCCGCGCTCGCCGTGCTCGGCGCGCAGCCGGCGGCGCGGCGGATCGCCGTGCTGGGCGACATGCTGGAACTCGGCGCCCATGGCCCGGCCGAGCACGCGGCCCTCGCGCCCGCGGTTGTCGCAGCCTGCGACTGCGTATTTGCCTGCGGCCCGCTGATGCGCCATCTGTGCGCCGCGCTGCCGGCGGAGCTGCCCGCACGGCACGCCGCGGACGCCGCCGCTCTCGCTGCCGAGCTCGTGGCTGCGATCCGCCCCGGTGACGCCGTGCTGGTCAAAGGCAGTCTCGGGAGCAATATGAAACTGGTTGTCGCCGCGCTCGTGCGGCGGGCGGAGGGCGGCTGATGCTGTTCGTCCTCGCCCGTCCGCTTTCCCACGATATCTCCGTCTTCAACGTGCTGCACTACATCACGTTCCGCTCCGGCGCGGCCTGCCTGACCGCGCTGGTGATGAGCTTCGTGATCGGCCCCGGGCTGATCCGCTGGCTGCGCCGCATGCAGCGCCAGGGCCAGCCGATTCGCGCCGACGGGCCGGCGCGCCATCTGGTCGAGAAGGCCGGCACGCCCACCATGGGCGGCGTGCTGATCCTGCTCGCCACCCTGGGATCGACCGTGCTCTGGGTCGACCTGCGCAACCGCTACGTCTGGGCGGTGATGGGCGTGACGTTCGGCTACGGCCTGCTCGGCTTCGCCGACGACTGGCTGAAACTCTCGCGCCGCAGCCACAAGGGGCTGGCGGGACGGCTGAAGCTGCTCGGCCAGGCGGCGATCGGGCTGGTCGCCGCGGCCTGGATCATGCGCACCACCGGCGGCACCCTGGGCGACGCGCTGGCCCTGCCGCTGTTCAAGAACCTGCTGATCCCGCTCGGCTGGGGATTCCCCGCGTTCGGCGCGCTGGTGATGATGGGCAGTTCGAACGCGGTGAACCTGACCGACGGGCTGGACGGGCTCGCCATCGTCCCCTCGATCATCGCCGCCGGGGTGTTCGCGCTGATCGCCTATCTGGTCGGCAACCGCATCTTCGCCGACTACCTGCAACTGCACCCGGTGCCGGGTGCGGGGGAGCTCACGGTGTTCTGCTCGGCGCTGATCGGCGCCGGACTCGGCTTCCTGTGGTTCAACGCGCCGCCGGCGGCGGTGTTCATGGGCGATACCGGCAGCCTCGCGCTGGGCGGCGCGCTCGGCGCGATCGCCGTGGTGACCAAGAACGAGATCGTGCTGGCGATCGTCGGCGGGCTGTTCGTGGTGGAGACCGTCTCCGTCATCATCCAGGTGTTCTGGTTCAAGCGCACCGGCCGGCGCGTGTTCCTGATGGCTCCGTTGCATCATCATTTCGAGAAGAAGGGCTGGGCCGAACCCACCATCGTGATCCGCTTCTGGATCATCTCCATGATCCTGGCCCTCGTGGGCCTGGCCACGTTGAAGATCCGATGAGCGGCTTTCCCCCCGATCTGTTCGCCGGGCGGCGCTACGCCGTGGTCGGTCTCGGTCGCAACGGCCTGCCGGCCGCGCAGGCGCTGGCGGCGATGGGGGCGGCGGTGACGGCGTGGGACGACGATCCGGCCGCGCGCCGGCTGACCCCTTCCCCCACCCCCCTCCCGCAAGGGGAGGGGGAGTGCGCTCGTTCTCCGCAACCCGCTCGAGACCGACTTCGCCTTCGACGCGCTGGTGCTCTCGCCCGGCATCGCGCACCTGCTGCCGGCGCCGCATCCGGCGGCGCTCCGCGCGCGCGCCGCCTTTGTGCCGATCCTGTCCGATGTCGAGCTGCTGTTCCGCGCCGTCCGCGCCGCCGGATCGCGTGCCCGCTTCGCCGGCATCACCGGCACCAACGGCAAATCGACCACCACCGCGCTGCTCGCCCACATCCTGGAAGGCGCCGGGATGACGGTCGCCGCCGGGGCGAATCTCGGCCCCGCCGCGCTCGCCCTGCCGCTGCTGCCCGACGACGGCGTCTATGTGCTCGAGCTGTCGAGCTACATGTTGGAGCGAATCGAAACCATGCGCTTCGATGTCGCGGCGATGCTCAATCTCTCGCCCGACCATCTCGACCGGCACGGCGGCATGGCAGGCTATGCCGCGGCCAAGCAGGCGATCTTCGACCGCCAGACCGCGGCCGACCTGGCGGTGGTGGGCATCGACGATGCGCCGTCCCGCGCCATGGCCCGGCTGCTGCGCGCCCGCCCGGCGCCGCTGGTCACGATCTCCGGCGCCGACCCCGCCGACGTGTGGTGCGAGGGCGACATCCTGCGCGACCCTGACGGGCCGCTTGCCGACATGGCCGCGGCGCCGGCGCTGCCCGGCGCGCACAACGCGCAGAATGCCGCGGCGGCGGCGGCGCTGGCGCGCGGCCTCGGGGTGGATCGTGCCGCCGTCGCGCGCGGAATCGCGAGCTTCCCGGGCCTGCCGCACCGCCAGCAGCGCGTCGCCGCGATCGACGGCGTCGTCTTCGTCAACGACAGCAAGGCGACCAACGCCGATGCCGCGGCGCGCGCGCTCGGCTGCTATCCGCGGCTCGTGTGGATCGCCGGCGGCCTCGCCAAGGCGGGCGGGATCGCCCCGCTCGCGCCGTTCTTTCCGCGCATCGCGCACGCCTTCCTGATCGGCCGCGACGCCGCGGCGCTCGCCGTCCCCCTGGCGGCCGCCGGCGTGGCGCACTGCGTCGTCGGAACGCTGGAGGCCGCGGTGCCCGCCGCCTTCGCCGCCGCCCGGACGTCCGCCGCGCCGGTGGTGCTGCTCTCCCCCGCCTGCGCGAGCTTCGACCAGTTTTCCGGGTTCGAGGCACGCGGCGCGCGCTTCGCCGCCCTCGTCGCCGCCCTCGCCGCCGGACCGGCGCCCGGCGCCGCCGGGTCGCGGCGCACCGGGGAGGCTGCCTGATGCCCGTCTCCCGCGCCGATACCTCCGTGCTTGGCCGCTGGTGGTGGTCGGTCGATCGTCCGACCCTGGGGGCGGTCGGGCTGCTGATCGGCTTCGGCTACATCCTCGTGCTCGCCTCGTCCCCCTCGGTGGCGGAACGGATCGGCGATCCGCGCAATACCCTGATCCTGAAACAGGTGTTCTTCCTCGCTTTGGGCGGGGCGGCGATGATCGGCGTGTCCATGCTCGCGCCGCGCGATATCCGCCGCCTGGCGCTGGCGGGCGGCGCGGTGGCGATGCTGGGCACCGCCGCCACCATGGTGATCGGGGTGGAGATCCTGGGCGCGCGCCGCTGGATCGCCCTGCCGGGCTTCGCGGTGCAGCCGAGCGAATTCCTGAAGCCCTGCTTCGCCGTCCTCACCGCCTGGCTGCTGGCCGAGCATCGCCGCACCCCGCGCTTTCCCGGCGCCTGGATCGCCGGGGGGATCTTCCTGTTGATCGTGCTGCTGCTGAAGGAGCAGCCGGACGTCGGCATGACCGCGGTCATCACCGCGGTGTTCTTCATCCAGTTGTTCGTGGACGGGCTGAACCTGTTCCTGGCCGGGATCGGCGTGCTGATGATGCTCGGCGGCGCCGTCGGGTCCTACCTGATGTTCGCCCATGTGCGGCTGCGGGTGGCGGAGTTCCTGCACCCGCACGGCCCGCACACCTACCAGGTGACCACGGCGCTGGAAGCCTTCGGCAACGGCGGGCTGTGGGGGCGCGGTCCCGGGGAAGGCCGGATCAAGGACATCCTGCCCGACGCGCATGCCGATTTCGTCTTCGCCGTGGCCGGCGAGGAGTTCGGGCTGCTGATCTGCACGGTGATCGTCGCCGTGTTCGCCTTCATCGTGCTGCGCGGCCTGCTGCGCCTGCTGCGCGAGCCCGATCCGTTCACCGTGCTGGCCTGCACCGGGCTGCTGGCCGCCTTCGGGCTGCAGGCCTTCGTGAACATGGGCTCGTCGCTCGCGCTGATCCCGACCAAGGGGATGACCCTGCCGTTCATTTCCTACGGCGGGTCCTCGGTGCTCGCGGTGGCGCTGGAGATGGGAATGCTGCTGGCGCTGACCCGACGGCGGGGCCGGGGGGACGTACCATGAGGGGGCCAGCAGTGAAACCGGTGGTGATCGCGGCCGGCGGCACGGGGGGGCATCTGTTCCCGGCCGAGGCGCTGGCGGCCGAGCTTGTCGCCCGCGGCCGGCGGGTGGCGCTGATGACCGATGCCCGGTCCCGCGCGCTCGACAGCCCCGTGTTCGCGGGGCGGGAACGGTTCGTGCTGCCGGGCGCCGGCATCGCCGGGCGCGGCACGGCGCGGGCGGCGCGCGCGATCGTTGCGCTGGCCGCGGGCACGGTGCGGGCGCGGGCGATCCTCGCCGGGCTCGATGCGGCGGCGGTGGTGGGGTTCGGCGGCTATCCCTCGGTCGCGCCGGTGCTGGGCGCGCGGCTGCTGCGGCACGGCCCGCCGGTGCTGCTGCACGAGCAGAACGCGGTGCTGGGCCGGGCCAACCGGTTCCTCGCCCGCGGCGCCGCCTGCCTCGCGCTGAGTTTCCGCGAGACCACCCGCGTGCCGCCAGGCGTGACGACGAAGGTGACCGGCAACCCGGTGCGCCCGGCGATCGCCGCGCTGGCCGGAGCCCCCTACCTGCCGCCGGACGCGGCCGGGCCGGTGCGGCTGCTGGTCCTGGGCGGCTCGCTCGGCGCGCGCGTGCTCGCCGAGGTGGTGCCGGGCGCGCTCATCGCCCTGCCGCCGGCGCTGCGCGCGCTTCTGTCCGTGGTGCAGCAATGCCGGGCGGAGGATCTGGAGCGGGTGCGGACGGCCTACGCCGGAGCCGGGATCGACGCCGAGCTGGCGCCCTTCTTCGCCGATGTCGCCGCCCGGCTTGCCGCCGCGCATTTGGTGATCTCGCGGGCCGGCGCGTCCTCGGTGGCGGAGCTGGCGGTGGCGGGGCGTCCGGCGATCCTGGTGCCGCTGCCCGGCGCGATCGACGACCACCAGAGCGCCAACGCGAACGCCCTGGTGCGCGCGGGCGGGGCGGAGGCGATCGCGCAGCCCGGCTTCACCCCGGCGCACCTGGCCGAGCGCCTGGCCGGCTGGCTCGGCGATCCCGCCCGGCTGGCCGAAGCTGCCGCCGCGGCCGGCGGCATCGCCCGCGCCGACGCGGCGGCACGTCTCGCCGATCTGGTCGAAGGTTTCATGCGCCGCGACGATGCCGGTGCCCACGCAGAGTTCGAACCCAAGGGAGCGCGCGCATGAGGGCCTTGCCGCTCTCCATCGGCACCATCCATTTCGTCGGCATCGGCGGCATCGGCATGTCCGGCATCGCCGAGGTGCTGCACACCCTGGGCTACCGGGTGCAGGGCAGCGACATCGCCGAATCGGCCAACGTGCGCCGGCTGCGCGAGGCCGGCATTCCGGTCGCCGTCGGTCACGACGCGGCGCATCTGGGCGACGCCCAGGTGGTGGTGGTCTCCACCGCGGTGAAGCGCGACAACCCGGAAGTCGTCGCCGCCCGCGCGCGCTTCATCCCCGTGGTGCGCCGGGCCGAGATGCTGGCCGAGCTGATGCGGCTCAAGTGGTCGATCGCGGTCGGCGGCACGCACGGCAAGACCACCACCACCAGCCTGATCGCGGCGGTGCTGGAAGCGGCGAAGCTCGATCCCACCGTGATCAACGGCGGCATCATCAACGCCTACGGCTCCAACACCCGCATGGGCAAGGGCGAGTGGATGGTGGTGGAGGCGGACGAAAGCGACGGCAGCTTCCTGCGCCTGCCCGCCGTCATCGCCGTGGTCACCAACATGGACCCCGAGCACCTGGATCACTGGGGCACGGCGGAGGCGATGGTGGCGGCGTACGACCAGTTCGTCGCCAACATCCCCTTCTACGGCTTCGCGGTGCTGTGCATCGACCACCCGGCGGTGCAGCAGATGATCCCGCGCCTCGCCGACCGGCGCATCATCACCTACGGGTTCAGCCCGCAGGCCGACGTGCGGGCGGAACAACTGCGCACCGACCGCATGGGCGCGACGTTCCACGTGACGGTGACGGACCGCATCCGCAACCGCACCCGCCAGATGGGTCCGTTCCGGCTGCCGATGCTGGGCCAGCACAACGTGCAGAACGCGCTGGCGGCGGTCGCGGTCGGGGTCGAGATGATGATCGACGACAACACCCTGCGCAGCGCCTTCGCCGCTTTCGGCGGGGTGAAGCGGCGCTTCACCAAGACCGGCGAGGCCGGCGGGATCACCATCATCGACGACTACGGCCACCACCCGGTGGAAATCGCCGCGGTGCTGAAAGCCGCGCGCCAGGCCGGCGCGCGCGACGTGGTCGCGGTGGTGCAGCCGCACCGCTACTCCCGCCTGCAGTCCCTGTTCCCCGAGTTCTGCGCGGCGATGAACGACGCCGGAACGGTGATCGTGGCCGATGTCTATTCGGCCGGGGAGGCGCCGATCCCGGGCGTGAACCGCGATGCGCTGGTGGAAGGGCTGCGCGCGCGCGGCCACCGCTCCGTGGTGCCGCTGCCGTCGCCCGGCGCGGCTGGCCGAGATGGTGTTCGCGATCGCCCGGCCAGGGGACTTCGTGGTCTGCCTCGGCGCCGGCAACATCACCCAGTGGGCCGCGACCCTGCCGGCGGAACTCGCCGCACTGCAGGCGGCGGCGGGCAAGCGCGCGGGGACGGCGGCATGATCGGGGGCGGCCGCAGGCAAGCAAGGCCAGGGGGCGCTGCCCCCTGGACCCCCGCCAGGGAACTCGTCCCCTGGACCCCAAGGAGGCGGCTTCGCCGCGAAGGGGGCGCGATTCGGGGCGCGCCAACCCCGGGTGGCGCCCCCTTCACGGCGAAGCCCCCCAAGGGATGCAAGGGACTAGTCCCTTGCCGGGGGTCCAGGGGGCAGCGCCCCCTGGCCTTGCTTGCCTGCGGAGCCCCCCGATGATGGCCGTGTCCCCCCTGCCGCCCCTGCACGGTCGGGTGCAGCACGACGCGCCGCTGGCGCCGTTCACCTGGTTTCGGGTTGGCGGGCCGGCCGAGGCGTTGGTGCGCCCGGCGGATGCCGAGGATCTGGCTGCGTTCCTGGCTGCGCTGCCGCCGGAGATGCCGGTGCATGTGCTGGGTGCCTGCTCCAACCTCATCATCCGCGACGGCGGGTTGCCGGGCATCACCTTGCGGCTGGCGCGCGGGTTTTCCGCGATCGTGCCGGAGGCGGACGGGGTGATCGTCGGCGCCGCCGCGCTGGATGTGACGGTGGCGGAACACGCCGCCGCCGCCGGGCTGGCGGGGCTTGAGTTCCTGTGCGGCATTCCCGGCACGATCGGCGGCGCGGTGGTGATGAACGCCGGGGCGTATGGCGGGGAGATCGCCGCCGTCCTGGACTGGGCGGAGGTGGTCACCCGCTCCGGCGCGCTGATCCGCCTGTCCGCCGCCGAGCTCGCCTTCGCCTATCGCCACGCGCATCTGCCGCACGGCGCGGTGGTGGTGCGCGCGCGGCTGCGCGCCCGGCCCGGTTCGCCGGCCGCGGTCGCGGCGCGGATGGCGGAGATCCGCGCCGCGCGCGAAGCGAGCCAGCCGGTCCGCGCGCGCACCGGCGGCTCCACCTTCCGCAACCCGCCGGACCAGAAGGCGTGGGAGCTGATCGACGCCGCCGGCTGCCGCGGCCTCACGCGCGGCGGCGCCGCGGTGTCGGACAAGCACTGCAATTTCCTGATCAACACCGGCGCGGCGAGCGCGGCCGATCTGGAGGGGCTGGGCGAGGAGGTCCGCCGGCGGGTGCAGGCCGCCACCGGCGTGAGCCTGGAGTGGGAAATCCGCCGCCTCGGCCGCCCGTCCGCGCTCCCCCTCCCCTTGCGGGAGGGGGTTGGGGGGAGGGGTGCGAGTGGCACGAAGCTGGGCGGGGCCGGCCCCCTCCCCCCAACCCCCTCCCGCAAGGGGAGGGGGAGCGCGGCCCCGGCGGCGCGTGCGGTGGCGACGGGGAGGGGCGCATGACCCGGGTCGCGGTGCTGTATGGCGGCATTTCGGCGGAACGCGAGGTGAGCCTCGCCTCCGGCGCGCAGGTGATCGGCGCGCTGGCCGAGGCCGGGTTCGAGGTGAGCCCGATCGAGGTGGGTGCCGATCTCGCCGCGCTGCTCGCCGCGCTGACCCCGCCGCCGGATGTGGTGTTCAACGCGCTGCACGGGCGGTTCGGCGAAGACGGGGCGATCCAGGGCGTGCTCGACTGGCTGGGCATCCCCTACACCCATTCCGGCCTGCGCACCTCGGCGCTGGCGATGGACAAGACCGCGGCCAAGACGGTGTTCGCCGCCGCCGGCCTTGCCGTGCCGCAGGGGCGGCTGGTCGGGCGGGACGAACTGGCGGCGGCCGATCCGCTGCCGTTGCCCTACGTCATCAAGCCCGCCAACGAAGGATCGTCGGTGGGCGTGGAGATCGTCCGGTGCGGCGACAACCGCCGCGCCGAGATCGCGCGCGCCTGGCGCTACGGGAAGGTGGCGCTGGTGGAGGAATACATCCCCGGCCGCGAACTGACCGTCGGCGTGATGGGCGAGATCCCGCTCGCGGTGACCGAGATCATCGCCGAGGCCGGCAGCTTCTACGACTACGATTCGAAATACGCCGCCGGCGGCTCGCGCCACGTGATCCCGGCCGGGGTGCATCCCGAGACCTATGCGCGCGCGCTGGCGATGGCGCTGGCGGCGCATCGCGCGCTCGGCTGCCGCGGCGCGAGCCGGGCGGATTTCCGTTACGACGATACCGCGGGCGAACCTGGCCGGCTGGTGCTGCTGGAGGTGAACACCCAGCCCGGCCTCACGGTCACGTCGTTGCTGCCGGAGCAGGCGGCGCATCGCGGCATCGGCTTTCCCGCGCTGTGCACGTGGATGGTGGAGCAGGCGACATGTCGCGCGGGGTGAAGGGCGCGCGCCGGCCGCGCAATTCCATCAATGACCGTCCGGCCCGGCTGTCGTTGCTGCTGCGCCGGCAACGCTGGCTGCTGCGCCCGGCGGCCTGGGGTGGTCTCGTGGTGCTGACCGTGGTGGCCGGCGCGTTGCTGGTGCGCTCGACCCGGCCGGGCGGCGCGCTCGACCTGCTGCGTCACGACCTCGCCGACGATGCGGCGGGCGCGGGCATGCAGGTCACCCGCATCGTGGTCGAGGGCCGCGCCAACACGCCCGAGCCGGCGCTGCGCGCCGCGCTTGGCGTGCGGCTGGGCGAGCCGATCCTGGCGGTGTCGATCGCCGCGGCGGAAGCGCGGCTCGAGCGGCTGTCCTGGATCGACCACGCAACGGTGGAGCGCCGCCTGCCCGGCACCATCGTGGTGCGGCTGATCGAGCGGCGGCCCTTCGCGATCTGGCAGGACCACGGCAGCTTCACCCTGATCGACCGGGCCGGCAAGGTTGTGACCAACCGCAACGTCGCCGATTTCCGCACCCTGCCGCTGGTGGTCGGCCCCGGCGCGCCGGAGGCGGCGGCGGGGCTGATCGATGCGCTGAACGCGGCGCCGGACGTGGAACGGCGGCTGGAGGCGGCGGTGCGGGTTGCCGGACGGCGCTGGAACCTGCTGCTGAAATCCGGCCTGACCGTGCGCCTGCCGGAAGGCCATGCGCCGGCGGCCATCGCGCGGCTCGTTTCGCTCGACCAGAAATACGCCCTGCTCGACCGGCCGCTGCGCTTCGTCGACCTGCGCCAGCCCAGCCTGCTGGTGATCCGCCCGCTCGAGGCCGCCGCCGCGCCGGATGGCGGCAAGCCCGGCGCGCATGCGCCGTCCGGCCAGCCGAGGAAACCGACATGACCGGCCTGACGCAGGTCTTCCTGCCCCGTTGCGGGCGAGGGGTGGGGTGGGCGGTGCGGCCCCCCGGATGGCCTGTGCTGGCCCCACCCCCCACCCCGGCCCTCCCCCGCAAGGGGGGAGGGAGAGGGGCGCGCCCGCTGCTTCACGCCAACCTCACACGCGGAGACGTGCCGTGAACGAGATGTCCCAGCGTCTGCTGCTGCCATCCGATCCGACCACGGACGATCCGCCGCGGCCGCGGCACGGTCGTTCCGGGCCTGTCGGCGTGCTGGATATCGGCAGCACCAAGGTGGTCTGCCTGATCGGCCGGCAGGAAGCCGACGGCACGTTGCGGGTGCTCGGGTTCGGCTGGCACAAGGGCAAAGGCGTGCGCGGCGGCGGCATCGTCGATCTGGACCAGGCGGAACGCGCGATCCGCGCCGCCGTCGGCCAGGCCGAGGACATGGCCGACACCAGGCTGCAGAAAGTCACCGTCAACCTCACCTGTGGCCAGCCGGAAAGCCGGCTGCTCAACGTGCAGTTCCCGATCGGCGGGCGGGCGGTCGAGGAGAGCGACATCCGCCGCGTGCTGGCCGAGGGCCGCGCCCGCGCCGAAGGTGACGGGCGCGAGACGATCCATGCCCTGCCGCTGACCTTCGCGGCCGACGAGACCGAGGGTGTGGCCGACCCGCGCGGCCTGCATTGCGATACGCTGACGGCGCGGCTGCACATCGTCGATGCGGCGACCGGCGCCCTGCGCTCGCTCGGCGCCTGCGTCGCGCGCTGCGACCTCGACATTGCCGAGCTGGTCTCCGCCCCGATGGCCGCCGGCCTCGCGGTGCTGGTGGACGACGAGCGCGAACTCGGCGCCACCGTCATCGACATGGGCGGCGGCACCACCGGGATGGCGGTGTTCGGCGAGGGGCAGCTGCTGCACACCGCGCAGCTGCCGGTGGGCGGCGGGCACGTCACCAACGACCTCGCCCGGCTGCTGTCCACGCCCGTCGCCCATGCGGAACGTCTGAAGGCGCTGTACGGCAACGCCGCCGGCTGCCCCGACGACGAGCGTGAACTGCTGCCGGTGCCGCTGGTCGGCGAGGACGAGCACCAGATCGTCAAGGTGCCGCGCAGCATGCTGGTGAGCATCATCCGTCCGCGGCTCGAGGAAACCTTCGAGCTGGTGAAGGACCGGCTGGAAAGCTCCGGTCTGACCCGCGCGGCCGGCAACCGGGTGGTGCTGACCGGCGGCGCCTGCCAACTGGGCGGCGTGCGGGAGCTGGCCATGCACATGCTGGGCAAGCAGGTGCGGCTTGGCCGTCCCGCGGCGCTGCGCGGCCTGCCGGATGCTGCCGCCGGCCCGGCCTTCGCCACCGCCGCCGGGCTGCTCGCCTGGGCGGCCGGGGCGGGGCGCGCCATGCCCGACCTCGACCTCGATACGGCACCGCCATCCGGCCTGCTTCGCCGCGTCGTTGATTTTTTTCGCAACCGTCTGTGAGGAACGCCAGTCCACTCTTGCCCCGAATCGCGGACAAGAGCTTCAACTGCAAAAGTGTCCGGAGGGACCAGTCGCCATGACGCTCAATCTGACTATCCCGCAACAGTTTCACTCCGACTTCACGCCCCGTATCACGGTGATCGGCGTCGGCGGCGGGGGCACCAACGCGGTCGACAACATGATCACCGCGAATCTGCAGGGCGTGGAGTTCGTGGTCGCGAACACCGACGCGCAGCAGTTGATGCACTCGCGCGCCGACCGGCGGATCCAGCTCGGCCCGCACATCACCCAGGGACTCGGCGCCGGGGCGAAGCCCGAGATCGGCAAGGCGGCGGCGGAGGAAGCGGCCGACGAGCTGTATCGCCATCTCGACGGCAGCCACATGGTGTTCATCACCGCCGGCATGGGCGGCGGCACCGGCACCGGGGCGGCGCCGGTGATCGCGCGCATGGCGCGCGAGCGGAACATCCTGACCGTGGGCGTGGTGACCAAGCCGTTCGACTTCGAGGGCAAGCGCCGCGCCCGTGCCGCCGAGTTGGGGATCGAGGAGCTGCAGCAGCACGTCGATACGCTGATCGTGATCCCGAACCAGAACCTGTTCAGGATGGCGAACGACCGCACCACCTGGAAGGACGCCTTCAAGATGGCGGACCAGGTGCTGTACATGGGGGTGCGCGGCGTCACCGACCTGATGATGGCGCCCGGCCAGGTGAACCTCGATTTCGCCGACATCCGCACCGTGATGGCGGAGATGGGCAAGGCGATGATGGGCACCGGCGAATCGGACGGCGAGAACCGCGCCATCCGCGCCGCGGAGGCCGCGATCAACAACCCGCTGCTGGAAGACACCTCGATGTCCGGCGCGCGCGGCCTGCTGATCAACATCACCGGCGGCGAGGACATGACCCTGTTCGAGGTCGATCAGGCCGCCAACCGCATTCGCGAGGAAGTGGACGACGACGCCAACATCATCTTCGGCTCGGCGATCGACGAGGCGCTGTCGGGCCGGGTGCGGGTCTCGGTGATCGCCACCGGCATCGACACGCCGGTGCGGATGGAGCAGCAGCGGCCGCGGCTGGTCGCGGTGGGCGGCGGCGGTGCGATGGCAGCCGGCGGTCCGCCCGAGGGGTCGGGGATGGGGCCGGGCGCCGGCGGGCCCGTGGCGCCGGCGGTGGCCGGGGCTGCCCCCCCCATCGGCGGCGCCTATCCGTCCCGGCCGGTGCAGCCGCCGGTGGCCGAGGCGCAAGCCCAGCCCGGTGGCGTGTTCCGTCCCTCGGCCCCGGCGCCCGGTTTCGCCGCGGCGGAGGGCGAGCACGCGGCGGGCGAGGCCGCGCCCCCGCCCGCGCGCGGCGGATTCGCCGGTCATGCCACGCGCCCGCGTCCCGGCCTGTTCGCCGCGCCGCCGTCCTCGGGACCGGCCGCCGAGCCGTCCCGCTCCAGCCTGTTCGGCACCGTGACCGGGGTGTTCCGTCGCCGCGCCCCGGGCGGCGCGAGCGCGCCGGCACCCGAGCCGGACGCGGCGCCGCGGCAGGATCCTTCGTTCGCCGCGGCGCGGGCCAACGCGCCGCACGAGGTGCGGTCGGAGCCGGCGCGTGCCTCGGTCCGTCCGGTCGCGGGCGAAGAGGTGGGGCTTGAAATCCCCACGTTCCTGCGCCGCCAGCAATCCTGACGCCGGGTACGGAGCAGTGCACAAAACTGGTCTTTATCATGGGGTTACGGAGTAACATTAAGAAATAAAGAGTGACTCGCCAAGACCGCGGGCGGTCCCCTAATCAAGGGGCCGCCCGTTTTGTTTTGTGCCGCCTTCGCCGGTCCGTTGCTTCCGGCCTCGTCCCGAAGGACTCCGACCGTCATGGATGGATTGCCGCCGAGCCACGCCCCAAGGATCGCGCCCGCCTGGCAGCACAGTCTGAAGGCGGCGATCGGCTGCGTCGGGGTCGGCCTGCACACCGGCCGGCGGGTGGCGATGACCCTGCGGCCCGCGCCCGTGAGCCATGGCATCGTGTTCCGCCGCACCGACCTCGGCCGCGACATCCCCGCCCGGTTCGACCATGTGGCGGACGCGCGGCTCGCCACCAGCCTGGGACTGCCGGACGATCCGTCGGTCCGGGTCGGCACGGTCGAGCATGTGATGGCGGCGCTGGCCGGCCTCGGCGTCGACAACGCGCTGGTGGAGGTGGACGGACCGGAACTGCCGATTCTCGATGGCTCGGCGGCGCATCTCGTGTTCCTGATCGACTGCGCCGGCATCGTCGCGCAGGACGCGCCGCGGGAGACGATCGAGATCCTGCGTCCGGTCCGGGTGGCCGACGGCGCCGGCTTCGCCGAACTGCGCCCCGCCGGCCCGCGGGTGCACGGGCTGGATATGGCGCTGTCGATCGACTTCGCCGCCGCGGCGATCGGACAGCAGGCCATGTCGCTGCGGCTCTCGGCCGACAGCTTCCGCCGCGAACTGGCGCCGTCGCGCACCTTCGGCCTGGCCGAGGAGATCGCCGCCCTGCAAGCCGCCGGCCTGGCCCGCGGCGGCAGCCTGGATAATGCCGTGGTGGTCGATCAGGACCGGGTGCTGAACCCCGGCGGCCTGCGGATGGAGCGGGAGTTCGTCCGCCACAAGCTGCTGGACGCGGTCGGCGATCTGGCGCTGGCTGGCACCGCGATCAAAGGACGCTTCGTCGCCCACCGCTCCGGCCATGCGCTGAACAACCGCCTGCTCCGCGCCCTGTTTGCCGCCCCCGCCGCCTGGGGGCCGCTGGCCGCCGATCCGGTCCAGGCCGCGGCGTAACCGGCATATAACGAAGGCCAGGGGGGCGCTGCCCCCCTGGACCCAACGAATGGGTTCCAAGGGCGATGCCCTTGGCGGGGGTCCAGGGGGCAGAGCCCCCTGGCCTTGCTTATGCGGCGTCATCCGCCCCGTACCCGCCGGTAGCCGGGTTTGACACCGCGGCCTGGGCTTGCCTATGGTCGGGCCCTTCTATTGCAGGTGCGAACACGCCGCTGTCGCGGCGTTCTTTGTTCGCGCCCGGTCCCTCCAGGCGATACGGTTCCCCATGAAGATACTGGTCCCCGTCAAGCGGGTGGTTGATTACAATGTAAAGGTTCGGGTCAAGGCCGACGGCACCGGGGTTGAGACATCCGGCGTGAAGATGTCGATGAACCCGTTCGACGAGATCGCGGTCGAGGAAGCGATTCGCCTGAAAGAGAAGGGCGCCGCCACCGAGATCGTTGCCGTGTCCCTCGGCGTGGCGCAGTGCGCCGAAACGATCCGCACCGCGCTCGCCATGGGCGCCGATCGCGGCATTCTGGTGGAGACCGACGTCGAGCTGCAGCCGTTGGCGGTGGCCAAGATGCTGGCCGCGATCGTGGCGCAGGAGCAGCCGGGCCTGGTGATCCTGGGCAAGCAGGCGATCGACGACGACATGAGCGCCACCGGCCAGATGCTGGCCGCGCTGCTCGGCTGGCCGCAGGGCACCTTCGCGAGCAAGGTCGCGATCGAAGGCGAGGGCCTCAGCGTGACCCGCGAGGTCGATGGCGGGCTCGAGACGGTGGCGCTGACGCTGCCCGCCGTCGTCACCACCGATCTGCGGCTGAACGAGCCGCGCTACGCCTCGCTGCCCAACATCATGAAGGCGCGCAAGAAGCCGATCGCGACGATGAAGCCGGCCGATCTCGGCGTCGATCCGGCACCGCGCCTGACCGTGGTTTCGGTGGCGGAGCCGGCCAAGCGCAAGGCCGGGGTGAAGGTGGGCTCGGTGGCCGAACTGGTGGCGAAGCTGCGCACCGAAGCGAAGGTGATCTGATCGATGACGTCTCTCGTTCTGCTGGAACACGACCCGGCCGGGATCAAGCAGCCCTCGCGCAGCGCGCTGGCGGCGGCGAGCAAGCTGGGCGAGGTGCATGGCCTCGTGGTCGGCAGCGGCCTCGCCGAGGCCGCCGCGGCGGCGGCGAAGCTGCCGGGTCTGTCCAAGGTGCTGGTGGCCGATCAGCCGGGCTTCGCCCATCTGCTGGCCGAGCCGCTGGCGGCGCTGCTGGTGGCGATGGCGCCCGGCTATTCGCATGTGTTCGCCGCCGCGACCGCGGTCGGCAAGAACGTGATGCCGCGCGTGGCGGCGCTGTTGGATGCGCAGCCGATCAGCGACATCGCCGACGTGGTCGATGCCGATACGTTCGTGCGCCCGATCTATGCCGGCAACGCGCTGGCCACCGTGAAGTCCTCCGACGCGAAGAAGATCATCACGGTGCGCGCGTCGAGCTTCGATCCCGCTCCGGCCGAGGGCGGAGCGGCGGCGATCGAGCCGGCGCCGGAAGCGGCCGATCCGGCGGTGTCGCGCTTCGTCTCCGCCGAACTGTCCAAGAGCGAACGCCCCGAACTGACCGCCGCGCGGGTGGTGATCTCCGGCGGGCGCGGCATGCAGAGCGGGGACAATTTCAAGCTGCTGGACCCGATCGCCGATGCGCTCGGCGCGGCCGTCGGCGCCTCCCGCGCCGCGGTGGATTCCGGATTCGTGCCGAACGACTACCAGGTTGGCCAGACCGGCAAGATCGTCGCCCCCGATCTCTACATCGCCGTCGGTATTTCGGGTGCCATCCAGCACCTGGCGGGGATGAAGGACAGCAAGGTGATCGTGGCGATCAACAAGGACGAGGAAGCGCCCATTTTCCAGGTCGCCGACTACGGTCTGGTGGCCGATCTTTTCGTCGCGCTGCCCGAGCTGGCGGCGGAACTGGAGCGCTCCTGAATGAATGTCGACGTCACGACGAAGCCCGCCGCCGCCCCCTTGCAGGCGGCGGCGCCCGAGATCGCGCATCTGGGCGTGATCGGTGCCGGGCAGATGGGCAACGGCATCGCCCATGTCGCCGCGCTCGCGGGCCTGCCGGTCACCCTGCTCGACGTGAAGGCCGAGGCGCTGGACAAGGCGATGGCCACCATGGCGCGCAACATGGACCGCCAGGTCCACCGCACCCTGATCACCGCGGAAGACAGGGACGCCGCGCTCGCCCGCATCGTCACCACCACCGACTACGCCGCCTTCGCCGAGGCCGACCTGGTGATCGAGGCGGCGACCGAGAAAGAGCAGATCAAGCAGGCGGTGTTCAAGGCCCTGGTGCCGCACCTGAAGCCGTCCTGCCTGCTGGCCTCCAACACCTCGTCCATCTCGATCACCCGACTGGGTGCGACCACCGACCGGCCGGAAAAATTCATCGGCATGCACTTCATGAACCCGGTGCCGGTCATGAAGCTGGTGGAGATCATCCGCGGCATCGCCACCGACGAGCCGACCTTCCAGGCGGTCGACGGGCTGGCGCGCAAGCTCGGCAAGACCACCGCGGTGGCCGAGGATTTTCCCGCCTTCATCGTCAACCGCATCCTGGTGCCGATGATCAACGAGGCGGTCTATGCGCTGTATGAGGGCGTGGGCTCGGTCGGCGCGATCGACACCTCGATGCGGCTCGGCGCCAACCACCCGATGGGGCCGCTCGAACTGGCCGACTTCATCGGCCTGGATACCTGCCTGTCGATCATGCAGGTGCTGTACGAAGGGCTGTCGGACAGCAAATACCGCCCTTGCCCGCTGCTGGTTAAGTATGTCGAGGCCGGCTGGCTCGGCCGCAAGACCGGGCGCGGTTTCTACGACTACAGCCAGACCCCGCCGCGCCCAACTCGCTGAGCCGGCGGGCCTCGGTTGCCGCGAGGACGGCGGTCTAGTCGTCCTCGCCGCTGTCGGCGCCGCCGCCCAGGGCGGCGTGGCCGACCAGCAGGCCCACGGGCAGCGACAGCAGTCCCCAGCAGGCCACCGCTGTCAGCAGCACATGAGCGGGATCGTGAACGGTCAGCTGCAGGGTCACTACCGCGCCGAGCAGCGCGAGTGTCAATACTGCGAGTGCCGTCGTGGTCAGATGCCCCTTCACCGTCGTGCTCCGTTGCTTCTGTCCGCCCCCGATCCTTTCCCCAGCGAGCTCAGGTGCGGCGTATCGACTTTGGCCACTGTCGAAGGTAACCACTGTCATGCCGCTGTCAACTGCTAATTTCCAGCCCGCCCGCCGGGCCGAGGTGGCCGGCGGTACGTGCCTGTCGTAGTCTGCGTACGCCTTTTCCTTTCCTTTTTTGTTCCGGGCCCATCATGCCGCAAACCTATGAGACCCTGCTGACCGACACCCCGCAGGAGCATACCCTGCTGGTGACCCTGAACCGCCCCGAGGCGGCGAACGCGATGAACACGCAACTGGGCCGCGATCTGCTGGCCCTGTTCGACGCCATCGCCGCCGACCCCGCCGCACAGCGCTGCGTCGTGCTGACCGGCGCCGGCGGCCGCGCCTTCTGCGCCGGCGGCGACCTCAAGGAACGCAAGGGGATGACCGACCGGCAGTGGCAGGACCAGCACCTGATCTTCGAGCGCGCGATCCGCGCCCTGCTCGCCTGCCCGGTGCCGCTGATCGCCGCGGTGAACGGCGCGGCCTATGCGGGCGGGCTGGAAATCGCGCTCTGCGCCGATTTCATCTACGCCGCCCCGCACGCCCGCTTCGCGCTGACGGAAGTGACGCTCGGCATCATGCCCGGCGCCGGCGGCACGCAGAACCTGCCGCGCGCGGTCGGCGCGCGCCGCGCCAAGGAAATCATGCTGACCGGCGCGCCCTTCACGGTCGAGGAAGCGATGGCCTGGGGCATGGTCAACCGCATCTGCCCCGCCGAGACCCTGCTCGCCGACACGCTCGCCACCGCCGCGCGGATCGGCGCCAACGCGCCGATCTCGGTGCGCCAGATCAAGCAGTCGGTGAACACCGGGCTGAACATGGATCTGGCGAGCGGCATGGCGTTCGAGATCGAGGCCTATAACCGCATGGTGCCGACCGCCGACCGGCGCGAAGGCATCCTGGCGTTCAACGAGAAGCGCAAGCCGGTGTTCCGCGGCGAGTAGGGCGGCCCGGCCGGTGAGGGAGGAAGTCACATGAATGTGATGTCAGATATCGGCGGCCAGGGCCTGACCGGGCGGTTGGCCGCGGCGGCGTCTGCCTTGCGCTGGGAGGACGTGCCCGAGTCGGCGCGCGCGGTCGCCCGCCAGGCGACGATGGACACGATCGGCTGCGCGCTCGCCGGCGCCGGCGAACCGCTGTCGGACATCCTGTTCGCCGAACTGGCCGAAGCGGGCGGCGCGCCGCAGGCCGGGGTGATCGGCCGGGGCGCCCGTCTGCCCGCCGCCGCGGCGGCGCTGCTGAACGGGGCGGCCGGGCACGCGCTCGATTTCGACGACGTGAACATGGGCATGCCGGGCCATCCCTCGGTCGCCATCCTGCCGGCGCTGCTGGCGCTGGCCGAGGGGCGCGGCGCGTCGGGGGCTTCGGTCCTGACCGCGCTGGTGGCGGGGACGGAGCTGGCCTGCCGGGTGGGACGGACCATGGCGCCCGGGCACTACGACGGGCTGGGTTTCCACGCGACCGCCACGCTCGGCTGCCTGGGCGCGGCGGCGGCCTGCGCCAACCTGCTGGGGCTGGACGCGGGTCGGACCGCGGTCGCGGTCGGCATCGCGGCGACCCAGGCGGCGGGGCTGAAATCCATGTTCGGCACCGACTGCAAGCCGCTGCACGCCGGCGCCGCCGCGCGCACCGGGCTGCTGGCGGCGAAGCTCGCCGCCCGGGGCTTCACCGCGCGGACCGATGCGATCGAATGCGCCCAGGGCTTCGCCGCCACCCACAGCCCCGATTTCCATCCCGAGCTTGCCGCCGAGGCCGCGCCCGGCGGGTTCCATATCCTTGCCAACCTGTTCAAATACCACGCCGCCTGCTACCTGACCCACGCGCCGATCGAGGCCGCGCGCGCCTTGCGCGACCGTGCCGGGCTGGCCCCGGAACGGATCGCGGACGTCCGCCTGACCCTGTCGGAAGCGTGCGACCGGGTCTGCAACATCGCCGCGCCCCGCACCGGCCTGGAAGCCAAGTTCAGCCTGCGTCTGACCACCGCCATGGCGCTGGCCGGGGTCGAGACCGGGGCGCTGGCAAGCTACTCGGAAGCCACCGCCGCCGACCCGCGTCTCATTGCGCTGCGCGACAAGGTGACGTTCGATTTCCGTCCTGATCGGGCGCACACCCTGGCCGATCTGGAGCTGACCCTGACCGACGGCACCCGGCTGGTCGCCCACCACGATTCCGGGGTGCCGGCGGCCGATCTGGCCGAGCAGGGGCGCCGGCTGGAGGCGAAGTTCCTGGCCCTGGCGGAGCCGGTGCTGGGCGCGGCGGGCGCGACGACGCTGGCCGGGCGGCTGGCGGCGCTGGAGACCGAGCCGGACGTCGGGGCGGTGCTGGCGCTCTGCGCGCGCTGACCCGGACGGAGCCCTCCCCCTTTCCGTCGCGGGACGGGCCGGGGGGAGGGGGACGGGCTACCCGGCGAACGGCTCCGCCGCGCCCTCGGGCAGCGGCACGGCGAAGGCGTTGAGCGTCATCGAGATGAACCCGTAATAGCCGAGCACGCCCACCAGATCGACCACCCCCTCGGGCTCCAGCGCGGCGCGCGCGCGGGCGAAGGTCGCCTCGCTGACCGCGCGGGTCCGCAGCAACTCGGTGGCGAAGGCGTACACCGCCGCCTCGTCGGCGCGGGCCAGCGCCGGCTCCCGCCCGGTGCGGATCGCCTCCACCGCTTCGGGATCGATCCCTTCCTTCACCGCGATCGGCGCGTGCACGTGCCACTCGAACCCGGCGTGCCAGTGGGCGCCGGTGATGATGATCGCCAGTTCCGACAGCCGCGGCGGCAAGGACGAGCCGTAGCGGCAATAGGCGCCCAGCGCCTGCGCCCGCTCGGCCAGTTCCGGCCGGTGCAGCCAGACGCGCAGCGGTCCCTGCACCACGCCGCGCGGGCCGGAGGCGATGAGGTCGTGCACCCGGCGCTGCTCCGGGCTCATTGTGATGTCGGCAATGTCGGCAATGCGGGTCATGGCGGGTCCGTCCTGTGCTGGCTGGGGCGCACCGGACCAGCGCGGCGCGGGCGCGTCAAGCGCCCACCACCCGGTCCGGATCGCGCAGCACCACGTAGATCGCCGGGATCACCAGCACGGTCAGCAAAGTGGACGAGGCCAGGCCGAACAGCAGCGAGATCGCCAGACCCTGGAAGATCGGGTCGAGCAGGATCGTCGCCGCCCCGATCATCGCCGCCAGCGCGGTGAGCACGATCGGGCGGAAGCGGATGGCGCCCGCCTCCAGCAGCACCTCGCGCAAGGTCAGCCCCGGCCGCGCCCCGTGGCGGATGAAATCCACCAGCAGGATCGAGTTGCGCACGATGATCCCGGCGAGCGCGATGAACCCGATCATCGACGTCGCGGTGAACGGCGCATTCAGCAGCCAGTGCCCCGGCACGATGCCGACCAGGGTCAGCGGGATCGGGGTCAGGATCACCAGCGGCACCTTGAAGCTGCGGAACTGCGCCACGACCAGGATGTAGATGCCGAGGATCGCGATCATGAACGCCCCGCCCATGTCGCGGAACGTGACGTAGGTGATCTCCCACTCCCCGTCCCACAGCAGCGACGGGGTCGCCTCATCCGTCGGTTGCCCGCGGAAGCGGATCACCGGCGGCGGCAGCTTGCCCCAGTCGTGCGCGCGCACCAGCTTGTCGACCGCGAGCATGCCGTAGATCGGCGCCTCGTACTCCCCGGCCAGTTCGCCGGTCACCATGTCGGTGAAATGCCCGTCGCGGCGGAACAGCACGCGTGAGCCGAGGGTGCGGGTGACGTGCACCACCTCGCCCAGTTCCACCACCGATTTGTTGCCGGGTACCGTGTCGGCCGGCACCGGCGTGTCGGCCAGTTGCTGGTCCCAGTCGAGCGCGTGATTGGGCAGCCCGACCACGATCGGGACCGGCAGCCGGTCCTCGCCACGGTAGGAGTAGCCGACCCGCACGCCGCCGAACAGATCCTGGATCGTGTCGTACACGTCCGACTGGCGCACGCCGAAGAACTCCAGCCGGTCCTGGTCGATCGAGATGTCGAGCCGCTTCTGCCGGTGGCCCCAGGAATCGTCGACATCGACGATATAGGGCACCTTGCGGAACAGTTTCTTCACCTCCTCGCCGACCGCGAGCCGGGTCGCCTCGTTCGGCCCGTAGATCTCGGCGAGCAGGGTCGCCAGCACCGGCGGCCCGGGCGGGGCCTCCACCACCTTGAGCACCGCGCCCTTGGGCAGGGGCAGGTCCTTGAGCAGGCGGATGCGCAGCGCGGTCGCGATCGCGTGGCTCTGCCGCGCGCGGTCGCCCTTCGGGGTCAGCAGCACGTGCAGATCGCCCTGCCAGGGCAGGCTGCGCAGGTAGTAGTGCCGCACCAGGCCGTTGAAATCGAACGGCTGCGGCGTGCCGGCATAGACCTGCATCCCGCGCACCTCGGGCAGCTGTTCGGTGATGCGGGCGGCGGCGAACAGGGTCTGCTCGGTCTGCTGCACGCTGGTCCCGGCCGGCAGGTCGAGCAGCACGTTGAGCGAGGATTTGTTGTCGAACGGCAGCAGCTTGACGGTGACGTTCTCGGTGTAGAACATCACGCAGACGCCGACCGTGGCGATGCCGACCAGGATCAGGAACACCAGCGCCCGCCGCCGTGTGCGCAACAGCGGCGCCGCCACCGCGCGATAGAGGCGTCCCAGCCGGTCCGGGTGCCCGGCCGCGGCCTCCGCCTCGTGCGCGAGCGCGGGGGTGGTGAGCTCCAGGAACTCGACCTCCTCCTCGCGCGCATCGCCGGCGAACGCCGACTTGCCGACGAGTTTGCACATCAGCCACGGCGCTACCACCATGGCAACGAAGAACGAGAACAGCATCGCCGCCGAGGCGTTGACCGGGATCGGCGCCATGTACGGCCCCATCAGCCCGGAGACGAACAGCATCGGCAGCAGCGCGGTGATCACCGTCAGGGTGGCGACCACGGTCGGGTTGCCGACCTCCGCCACCGCCTCGATCGCCGCCCGCCGGCGCGATCGCGTGCCGGGCATGGCCCAGTGGCGGGCGATGTTCTCCACCACCACGATCGCGTCGTCGACCAGGATGCCGATCGAGAAGATCAGCGCGAACAGGCTGACCCGGTTGATCGAGTAGCCCATCAGTTCGGAAGCGAACAAGGTGGCCAGGATGGTGGTCGGGATCACCACCAGGGTCACCACCGCCTCCCGCCAGCCGACCGCGAGGGCGATCAGCACGACGATCGAGATGGTCGCGAGCCCCAGGTGGAACAGCAGCTCGTTGGCCTTCTCGTTGGCGGTGTGGCCGTAGTCGCGGGTGACCTGCACCGCAACGTCGTGCGGGATCAGGCTGCCTTGCAGGGATTTCACCCGCGCCAGCACGTCTTCCGCCACCACCACCGCGTTGCTGCCGGCGCGCTTGGCGAGCGCCAGGGTCACCGCCGGCGTGGTGCGCCAGGCGCCCTTCGGGTCGCGGGCGATGTCGAACACGTGGTTCTGCGTCGGCGCCGGGCCGACCACCACCCGGGCGACGTCGCGCAGATAGACCGGGCGCCCGTCGCGGGTGGTCAGCAGCAGCAGGCCGATATCGGGCACGCCGAACAGCGTCTGCCCCGCCGCCACCGTGCGCAGCCCGCCCCGGTCGAACACCGTGCCGGCGACGAAGCTGCGGTTGGCGTCCGCCACCCGGGATGCCAGCTGCTGCAACGTGACGCCGTACAGCATCAGCTTGTCGGGCTCCGGCTCGACCCGGATCTGCATCGGATCGGCGCCGGAGACGTAGCTCAGCCCGACGTTCGGTACCTTGATGAGCTCGTCCTGGAGCTTGGTGGCGAGCTCCGACAGGTTGGCTTCGGTCCAGTGGTGCGCGGCGTCGGGCTTCGGCGTCAGGGTCAGCGCCAGGATCGCCACGTCGTCGATGCCGCGGCCCACGATCAGCGGCGGCGGGATGCCCACCGGGATGCGGTCGCTGTTGGCGCGGATCTTGTCGTTGACCCGCAGCACCGCCTGGTCCTCGTTGGTGCCGACCTTGAAGCGGGCGGTCACCATCACCTGGTCGTCCTGGGTCGCGCTGTAGATGTGCTCGACCCCGGGGATCGCCTTGAGGATGGTTTCCAGCGGCTTGGTGATGAGCTCGGCCGCGTCGGCGGCCTTGAGGCCGTTGGCCTGCACCATCACGTCGACCATCGGCACGTGGATCTGCGGATCCTCGTCGCGCGGGATGGTCAGCACCGCAACGAGGCCGGCGGCCAGGATCGCGAGCAGGAACAGCGGCGTGAGCGGGGAGCGGATGAACGCCCGCGTCAGCCGGCCGGAGATGCCGAGCTTCATGGCCGGACCAGGATCTGGCCGGGGGTGAGGCCGGCCAGGATCTGCAGCCCGTCCGGCATCGCCGGCGTGGGCAGGGGCAGCCCGCGCTGCACCGGCGCGTCGACCGTGGTGCCGTCGGCCTGGCGCACCCGCACGTAGTCCTGGCCGAAGCGGGTGAACACGAACCCGGCCGGAACCACGATCGCCCGCCGGTCCCCGGCGGGAACCCAGACGCGGATGCGCTCACCGACGAAATAGGTGCCGATCCCCGGCGCGGTCGCGTCGGCGCGCACCTGGCCGCCGACGATCTTCGGATAGACCAGGGTCACGGTGCCGAAGGCGGGACCGGTTTCGCCCACCTCCTTGCCGTCCAGCCGCACCGTGTCGCCCACTTTCAGGTGCAGCGCGTGCCGCTCCGGCACCAGCAGGCGGAGCACGAAGTCCTGCTCGGCCACCGTGGCGACCGGGTCGCCGGGCAGCACCACCGTGCCGTCGGTCACCGGCACGGTCAGCACCCGGCCGGTGATCGGTGCCAGCACCGCGCCTTCGGTCTGCTGCTGCTCGGTCACGGCGCGGGCCGCGATCCGGGCGTCGAGCGCGCTGGTGGCGACCTGCATCGCGGTGCGGGCGCGGTCCAGCTGCTCGCGCGAGACGGCGCCGCTGCGCGCGAGGGTGGTGGCGCGGTCGAGGTCGATCTTCGCCTGGGCGAGGCTGGAGCGCAGACCGGCGATCTGCGCGTCCAGCGACTTGATCTCCAGCTGCAATTTCTCGTCGTGCACGGTGGCGATCGTCTGCCCGGCGGTGACCGGGTCGCCGTCCTTCACCGCAAGCGCGGTGACGGTGCCGCCGATGCGGGTGCGGGCGGGCACCACGTTGCGGCTTTCCACCGTGGCGAACACGGCTTTCTCGTCCGGGACCATCCGCGCGGTCACGGTGAAGCTGGCCGGCGCCGCGGCGCGCGCGATCGGCGCGGCGGCCAGCAGCAGGAGCAGCAGGGCAGGCAGGCCGGGGCGGCGCATCATGGGGTTCCTTCGGGGCGTCGTGGCGCGCGAGCCATCGGTTCCCCCTCCCCTTGCGGGAGGGGGTCAGGGGGAGGGGGGCCGCGGCACGAGCGCTGGTGCCGCGGGCCCCCCTCCCCCTGACCCCCTCCCGCAAGGGGAGGGGGAACCGATGGCTCGCGCGCATGGGCTCAGCGCCGATCGACGACGGCGCCGGTCGCGGCGTCGAACGTCACCACCGGCATCCCGGCGGTCTTCCAGGCGATCAGCCCGCCCTTCAGATGCGCATGCGCCGCCACCCCGGCCTGCTGGCATTTCGCCACCGCCACGGCCGAACGCTTGCCCGACCCGCACTGGAAGACCACCGGCCGTGCCGGGTCCGCGGGCAGCGCGCGGGGATCGAAGGTGGACAGCGGGAACAGCAGCGCCCCGTGGATGCGCTCGGCGGCGAACTCCGCCGGCTCGCGCACGTCGACGAGCAGCAGGCTGCCCTGGTGCAGCCCCTCCCGCACCTCGGCGGGGGTGAGGTCGCGCAGGGGATGACGAGGGGTCATTCAGTGTCTCCGTTCGTGTGTCGGGGCCGGCGTGGCCGGCGGGTCGCCGCAAATGGGCGCCGGGGCGCAGTAGATCCTGGCCAGGGTGGCCACGATCTCCTGCGCCGGGGCGCTTGCGATGGAATAGCGGATGGTCTGGCCTTCGCGCCGGGACACGACCAGCCCATCCTTGCGCAACAGCGCCAGGTGCTGGGACACCGCGCTGTCGCGGATGCCGAGAAACGCCACCATTTCTCCCACCGAGCGCTCGCCTTCGAGCAGCTGGCACAGGATCAGCAGCCGGTGCCGGTTGGCGAGCGACTTGAGCAGCTCGCTCGCCTGATCCGCTGCCGTCTGCATCGCGCCGAGGTCCAATTTCATACTTGCGAACTTACGCATCTTCGCATATATTGTCAACCCAGGCGATGGCGGCTGAGCCGGTCTCCTTGCAGTCCACCCTGCCCACCCGGCACGTCGGCGCGCCTTGATCCGGATCAATTCAGGGCGGGTGCGCGGCTTGTAGGGTCCGGTACGATGGCGTCCGGCGGCGTCCGCTGCCGGGTAACCTGGAGCGAACGGGGAAGGTCATGGCAGAGATTGTTGTCCTGGGTGCCGGCCTTGGCGGCACGTTGGCCGCGTTCGAACTGGCCGACCAGGCGCGCGCGGAAGATCGGGTCACCCTGATCGGCCAGGGGGAGAATTTCCAGTTCACCCCCTCCAACCCCTGGGTCGCGGTGGGCTGGCGCAAGCGCCCGGATGTGGAAGTCCCGCTCGAGCGGGTGATGCAGCGCCGGAAGATCCGGCTGTTCACCGAGGGCGCCGCACGGGTCCATGCGGCGGAAAACCGGGTGGAACTGAACGGCGGCGAAAGCGTCGCCTACGACTACCTGGTGATCGCCACCGGCCCCGATCTGGCCTTCGATGAGATCCCCGGTCTCGGGCCGGAGGGCCATACCGTCTCGATCTGCCAGACCGACCACGCGGCGCAGGCATACGCCGCGTTCGAGGCGTTCTGCGCCGATCCCGGCCCGATCGTGGTGGGGGCGGTGCAGGGGGCCTCGTGCTTCGGGCCGGCCTACGAATTCGCCTATATCCTCGATACCGAGCTGCGCAAGCGGCGCCTGCGCGACCGGGTGCCGATGACCTTCGTCACCGCCGAACCCTATATCGGCCATCTCGGCCTGGACGGCGTCGGCGATACCAAGTCGCTGATGGAGAGCGAGTTCCGCAACCGCCACATCAAATGGATCACCAACGCGCGGGTGAAGGCGGTCGAGGCCGGCAAGGTGCTCGCCGAGGAGGTGGCGGCCGACGGGTCGGTGGCGTCCAGCCACGACCTGCCGTTCAAATTCGCCATGATGCTGCCGGGGTTCCGCGGCATCGCCGCGGTGCGCGGGATCGAGGGGCTGGTGAACCCGCGCGGCTTCGTGCTGATCGACGCCTATCAGCGCAATCCGGCCTTCCCGAACGTGTTCGGCGTCGGCGTGTGCGTGGCGATCCCGCCGGTGGGCACCTCGCCGGTGCCGGTCGGCGTGCCGAAGACCGGGTTCATGATCGAATCGATGGTCACCGCCACCGCGCGCAACATCGGCGCCCTGCTGCGTGGCCAGCCGGTGCACTCCCGGGCGACCTGGAACGCGGTGTGCCTGGCCGATTTCGGCGACGGCGGCGTGGCCTTCGTCGCCCAGCCGCAACTGCCGCCGCGCAACGTCAACTGGGCCTCGAAAGGGATGTGGGTGCATCTCGCGAAGGTGGGGTTCGAGAAATACTTCCTGCGCAAGATCCGCACCGGCACCAGCGAGCCGTTCTACGAACGCTTCCTGATGAACCAGATCAACATCGCCAAGCTGAAGGAGCCGGTGGAAGACAAGCCGGCAGACGCCGCCCATGGCTGAGCGCCCGCGGCCGTCGGATGGGTGCGAGCGCACCCTGCCGCGTCCCACATGCAAAGGAGAGCTGACATGACGAAGAACATGGGCCTGATCGACCGGGTGGTGCGCGCCGTCGTCGGACTCGCGTTGATCGCCTGGGCCGTTTTCGGTGGTCCCGTCTGGGCCTGGATCGGCATCGTGCCGCTGGCGACCGCGGCGGTGTCGTTCTGCCCGGCCTATGCGCTGCTGGGCATCCGCACCTGCCCCGCCGCGCGAAGCGGATCGGAGCCATAGTTGTCGAACTTCCGGAGCGGCATGACACAGGTCCGTTCCGCGCAGGCCGCGACGCGCGCGCCGGGGACGCTCGTGGATGCCGTAACGAAAGACAAATGGATGCAGGATCTGCGCGCAGGAGCCGCCCATGGATGACCGTCCCCACATCGTCTGTCCGCACTGCGGTGCGGTGAACCGGGTGCCGCGCGAGCGCCCGGCGGCCGCGGCGCTGTGCGGCGGTTGCCGCCGCAAGCTGTTCGACGGCCATCCGGTCGCGGTCGATCCGGCCGGGTTCGAGAAGCACATGCGCGCCAACGACATCCCCGTGCTGGTCGATGTCTGGGCCCCCTGGTGCGGCCCGTGCCGGGCGATGGCGCCGCAGTTCGAGCGGGCGGCGGCGGCGCTGGAGCCCGATATCCGGCTGATCAAGCTCAACGCCGACGAAGCGCCCGACATCTCCGCCCGGCTCGGCGTGCGCGGGATCCCGGCGCTGTTCCTGATGCAGGGCGGGCAGGTGCTCGGCCAGACCGCCGGCGCGATGGACGCGCGCGCCATCGTCGATTTCGCGCGCTCCCACCTGCATGCCACCTGACCTCGAACCGAAAGACATCCCGATTATGACCATCGACAACGCCGTTCTCTCGTTCGCCGGCATCATGGTGCTGGCCAGCCTGGCACTGGGCTGGTTCGTCAGCCCGTGGTTCCTGCTGTTCACCGTCTTTGTCGGGCTTAACCTGCTGCAGGCCGGCATCACCGGCTTCTGCCCGGCGGCGCGGGTGTTCAAGTTGCTGGGGCTGCGGGCGGGCTGCGCGTTCCAGTAAGCAAGGCCAGGGGGGCGCTGCCCCCCTGGACCCCCTGCCAGGGGACAGTCGTCCCCTGGACCCCTCGGGGGGTTCCGTGCCGGTGGGGGGTGGCGTGCCGGCCGGGGCGGCGGTGGGGGGCGGGCCGAGGAGCGCGCGAACGCGCTCCCCTCGGCCCGCCCCCCACCGCCGCCCCGGCCGGCACGCCACCCCCCACCGGCACGGAACCAACGAATGGGTTCCAAGGGCTCAGCCCTTGGCGGGGGTCCAGGGGGCAGCGCCCCCTGGCCTTGCTTGCCGCTGCCGCGCGGCTGGGATACCTCGCCCAGAGACACCAGCTCCCGGGGGTGCGCCATCGACGCAGCGATCACGGTCCTGCACGTGCTGGACCATTCCCTGCCGCTGCAAAGCGGCTATGTGTTCCGCAGCCTCGGCATTCTGGGGGCCCAGCGCGGCTTCGGCTGGCGCACGGTGCAGGTCACCGGTCCGCGCCATAACGCCGGCACGCCCGCGGTCGATACGGTCGACGGCTGGACCTTTCACCGCACGGCAAAGCCCATCAGCCGGTTCGTGCGGCTGCCGGTGGCGCGCGAGGCGCTGGAGATCGGCGCGCTGTCGCGTCGGCTCGATGCGGTGATCCGCGCCGAGCGGCCGGACATCGTGCACGCCCATTCCCCGGTGCTGGCCGGTCTGCCGGCGCTGCGCGCCGCGCGCCGCGCGGGCCTGCCGATGGTCTACGAGGTGCGCGGCCTGTGGGAAGACGCCGCCGTCGATCTCGGCCATTCGCGCGAGGGCGATCTGCGCTATCGCGCCAGCCGCGCGCTGGAAACCTACGTGCTGCGCCGGGCCGATGCGGTGGTGACCCTGTGCCGGGCGATGCGCACGGAGCTGGCCGGTCGCGGCATCCCCGAGGCGAACATCGCCGTGGTGCCCAACGCCATCGATCCCGGCCATCTCGGCGCCGCGCGCGCCCCGGACCCGGCGCTGGTCGCGACCCTGGGCCTGGCCGGGCGCACCGTGCTCGGGTTCATCGGGTCGTTCTACAATTATGAAGGGCTGGATCTGCTGATCGCGGCGCTGCCGGCGATCCGGGCCGCGCATCCCGAGGTCGCGGTCCTGCTGGTCGGCGGCGGGCCGATGGACGCGGCGCTGCGGGCCCAGGTGGACGCGGCGGGACTCGGCGACGCAGTGCGCTTCATCGGCCGGGTGCCGCACGATCAGGTGCCGCGCTACTACGACCTGCTGGATTTCCTGGTTCTGCCGCGCAAGCGGATGCGGCTGACCGACCTGGTGACCCCGCTCAAGCCGCTGGAAGCGATGGTGGAAGGGCGGCTGGTGATCGCCTCCGACGTCGGCGGGCACCGGGAACTGATCGCGGACGGCACCACCGGCTTCCTGTTCCCCGCCGACGATGCGGCCGCGCTGGCGCGCCGGGTGGGGGAGGCGATCGCCGCCGCCGACACGCATGCCGCGATCCGCGCCGCGGCGCGCCGCTTCGTGACGGAGGAACGGGTCTGGCCGGTCAGCGCCGCTTCCTATCGGCCGGTGTACGAGCGTCTGCTGAAGCGCGGCTGACCGCCCCGCGGCTTATGCCGCGGCCAGGGTGTGCGCCGACGCGCCGCCGAGTTCCGACGCCGCGAATCCCTCGAACACCAGCAGGTGCCACAGCGCCAGGCTGTGATCGAACCGTCCCGCGCCGTGCTCGTCCAGCAGCCGGGCGATGGTGTCGGCCTGGAACAGGCCGGTATCGAGCAGCGCCGGCCCCAGCAGCCGCGCGCGCAGCCGCGGCGCCTCGCGGCGGAACAATCCGCCGAGCGAGCGCGCGAACCCCTGCTTCGGGCGGTACAGCACCTCCCGCGGCAGCAGCGGCTCCAGCGCGCGCTTGAGCACGTATTTCCCCTCGCCGCCGCGCAGCTTCAGCGCTGCCGGCAGGGACAGGCCGAACTCCACGAAGCGATGGTCGAGGAACGGCGCCCGCACTTCCAGCCCGTTCGCCATGCTGGCGCGATCGACCTTGGTCAGCATCGCGCCGGGCAACCAGGTGGCGAGATCGACGTATTGCGCCTGCACCAGCGGATCCTCGCTGCCGCTTTCCTCCATCAACGCGCCGATCCGCGCGCGCGGGTCGTAGCCGTCCAGCGCCGCGCGCAGGCCGGGCGCGAACAATGCCCGCCGCGCCTCGTCCTGCACCCGCGCGACGGTGCGGTAGTAGCCGAGCGCGCTGTCCAGGCTGAGCTCCGTCAGGGTGTGTTTCGCGCGCAACCAGCGCGGCGCGCGGTCGAGCTTGGGATAGACGGCGGCGAGCCGCCCGATCGCGCCGCGGCGCAGCCCGGCGGGCAGGAAGCCGCGCGCCGCTTCGACCAGCACGTGCCAGCGATAGCGCCGGTAGCCGGCGAACACCTCGTCCCCGCCGTCGCCGGAGATCGCCACCTTGGCGTGCCGGCGCGCCAGCCGGCAGACGTGGAAGGTGGGCACGGCGGACTGGTCGCCGAAGGGTTCGCCGAAGATCCGGCCCTGCTCGCGCGCGGCGTCGATATAGTCGATCGCTGCCGCCTGCTCGGTGTGCTGGGTCGTGCCGTAGCGCTGTGCGACCATCGCGGCGAACGGCGTTTCGTCCTCGCTGCCGGGAAAGCCGATGGTGAAGGTGTCGATGCCCGCCCGCAACCGTGCCGCGGTGGCGACCACCGCGCTGGAATCGACGCCGCCCGAGAGGAACGCGCCGAGCGGCACGTCGGCGATCAGTCGCGCCGCGGTGGACCCGGTCAGCTGGCGGCCGAGCTCGGCCACCGCCTCGGTCTCCGATATGGCCCGGGTCGCGGTCGCGGCGTGCCAATAGCGGCGCGGCGTCGCCATGCCCCCGCCGCGGCGCAGCAGCAGCGCATGGGCCGGCGGCAGCCGCTGCACGTCGCGATAGATCGTGCCGGGATCGGGGACATAGCCGTAGGCGAAGAAATCCTCCACCGCTTCCGGCGCCAGCCGCCGCGGCAGCTCCGGCACCGAGGTCAGCGCCGCCATTTCGGATCCGAACACGAACCGCCCGTCCTCCAGCGCTGCGTAATAGAGCGGCTTCTTGCCGAACCGGTCGCGCGCGAGGAACAAGGTTTCCTGCCTGCGGTCCCACAAGGCGAAGGCGAACATGCCGTCCAGCTCGGCCAGGCAGTTCGTCCCCCATTCCTCCCAGGCGTGGATGATCGTCTCGGTATCGCAATGCGTGCGGAACACGTGTCCGGCGGCTTCCAGCCGCGGGCGCAGCGCCTGGAAATTGTAGATCATCCCGTTGAAGACGATCGCCACCGCGCCGTCCTCGTTGTACATCGGCTGCTGTCCGGCCCGGGGATCGACGATCGCCAGGCGCCGATGCCCGAGGCCCACGCCGGGCTCCTCATGAAACCCGTCGCCGTCCGGCCCGCGATGCGCAATGGCCGCGGTCATCCGCCGTAACAGCGCAGTCTCGATCGGCCGCTGCCCGGCGAGATCGAAAACGCCCGTGATTCCGCACATGCCTGGCCCCGCGGCAGTTGGTGTGGCGGCGTTCGGGGGGCGGGCAGGAAGGCCAGGGGGCGCTGCCCCCTGGACCCCCGCCAGGGGACAAGTCCCCTGGACCCCTCGGGGGGTTCCGTGCCGGTGGGGGGTGGCGTGCCAGCCGGGCCGGCGGCGGGGCGCGGGCCGAGGGAGCGCGATCCGCGCTCCACTCGGCCCGCCCCCCGCCGCCGCCCCGGCTGGCACGCCACCCCCCACCGGCACGGAACCAACGAATGGGTTCCAAGGGCTCAGCCCTTGGTGGGGGGTCCAGGGGGGCAAAGCCCCCCTGGCCTTCCTGTCCGCCCCCCGAACGCCGCCGCATCCTACCAGCCGTCGCCGCCAGGGCCTATCGCGAAGCGAGCGGTGTTTGCGCGCCCGGCACCGCGACGAACACCTGGGGGGCGGCGAACGACAGCCAGACGCGGCGGTGCAGCAGGAAGTCCTCGCCCACCAGCCCGTCGCCGACGCCGTCGGGCAGCGGCAGGATGGGCAGCACGGGGTTGTGGGCGAGCCAGGGGCCGACCTGCAGGGAGCGGAACCGTTGCAGCCGCACCCGCACGGCGCCGGGCGCGGCGCCCCGCGCGACCGCGAACCGGTCGGTGGAGAGAGCGGTGGCGGTGACGCCCGCGCGCACCGCGAGAGCCAGGCTCACGGCCGTGGTTTGCGCGCCGGTGTCCAGCGTGGCCATGCCGCGGATGCCGTTCACCGCGATCGGCAGGCGCAGCCGGTTGTGGCCGCCCTCCACCCCGGGCAGGTCCACCGCCGGTCCGTCCCAGGGCGGCCGGCCGAGCCGGCAGGCCGGATTGCGGTACAGCACCATGCGTCCGGCGGCGGCGTCGAGGTCGATGCCGAACAGGGTCAGCACGTCCGCCCCCAGCATGCCGTCGGCGCCGCCGTGCTGGGTTGCCAGCTGGAACCGGCCGACGGAGATGCGGCGCAGGCCGATGCCGACCCCGGCCAGGGAGAAGTGGCGCACCACCGCGTCGAACGCGGTGCTCGGCCCGCCGATGCCCCAGGTGCGGGTGCCGTGACCAGGGTCGGACGGCAGGCCGAGCCGGCGCACCGTCGCTTCGGTCAGCAGGCTGCGTTGCGCGCCGGTGTCCAGCACGAGCCGCACCGGCGCGCCGTCGATCCGCGCGGTGACGAACAGCAGCCCGTCATGCGCCGCCACCGGCACGGTGGCGACGCGCGTGAGGGCGCAGCCCGGTCCGCCGCCGATGCGGTATCCGCCGCTCGGCAGGGCGGTGCAGCCCGCGAGCGCGGCGAGCCCGACCGTCAGCCAGAGCCGCCGCAGCGCGACGGCGGCCCGGCGCCACAGTTTCAAGCGAGGGGCTTCGTCTTGAGCAGGTCGCGGATTTCGGTGAGCAGGGACTCGGTCGCCGTCGGCCCGGCCGCGGCCGGGGCGCTGCGCAGCTTCAACCGGCTGAGCGCCTTGACCACCCAGAAGATCGCGAAGCTCACGATGACGAACTGGATGATGGTGTTGATGAACACCCCGACGTTGAGCGTCGCTGCCCCCGCCGTCCGCGCCGCCGCAAGCGTGGCGTAGTGCTGTCCGTTCAGCGTCACGAACACGTTGGAGAAGTCGATCCCGCCGACCAGCAGGCCGATCAGCGGGTTGATGATGTCCTTCACCAGGCTGTTCACCACGCCGGTGAAGGCCACGCCGATCACGATGCCGACGGCGAGATCCACCACGCTGCCGCGCATGATGAAGGCCTTGAACTCGGCAAGCCAGGACGGCTGACGGATGGAGCCGAACGTCCCGGACATAGGTACCTCCTGCGGTTCGATTGCCGCGATCGCGGCGTCATGCCCATCATGACAGGGTTTTCCGGGACAGGAGAAACATAAGCACGGGATCGTCGGGTGCGTCCGGCGCTGCTCCCGGCGGGCGCGGGGCCCTCTGCCGTGAGAGATCGGCCGCCCCTTGCGTCGGTGCGGTGGGCCGGTCCGCGGCGGGCGGGCTGCGTCACACTACCGCGGTTTTAGTTGTCACCAGGGGTGGAGCGTGTCAGGCCATGCGGCATGCGGAGTGCGTTGGTCCTGTTGCTCGCGCTGTTGCCCACGGCGGCCTTCGGCGAGGCGCCACGGGCGGCTAATGCGCGGTTGGACTACACGGCGTATGCGCATGGGCTGCCGGTGCTGCGGATGCGGGTGTCGCTCGCGCAGTGGCCCGGGGGCTATCGGGTGCGGCTCGACTACCGCACGATCGGGCTGGTCGGTTTCTTCTATCGCGGCCACCAGGCAGACGAGGTGGCGGGCACTTGGCACGACGGACGGCCGGCACCGCGCGCTTATCACGCGCGCGGCACGTGGCACGGCGATCCGCACCGGCTGGTGATGGACTATGTCGATGGCCGGCCGGACCTGCGCGCGGTGCTGCCGCCGATCCGGACCGAGCGCCAGCAGGTGCCGCCGGCCGAGCAGACCGGCACGATCGATACCCTGAGCGCGCTGGTGGACCTGCTGCGGCGGATCGCCACCACCGGCGGCTGCGACGACCGGGTGCGGACGTTCGATGGCCGGCGGCTCAGCGTGATCGCCGCGCGCAATGCGGGGACGGCCGTGCTGCCGCACGGCTCGGACGCGGTGTTCGCCGGTCCCGCCCTGCGCTGCGACTTCACCGGGCGGATGCTGGCCGGGTTCCTCTATGGCCATCAGCAGAGCGACCGACGACCCCTCCACGGCTCCGCCTGGTTCGCGGCGCTGGTGCCGGGCGGCGAGGCGCTGCCGGTGCGGCTGCGGTTCCAGACCGACTGGTTCGGCGAGGTGACGATGGCGCTGACCGCGGCACAGGTCGGGCCGCCGGCGCTGACCGCGGAGCGGGACAAGGTCGGGCGCTGACGGGACAAGCAAGGCCAGGGGGGCTCTGCCCCCCTGGACCCCCCACCGGCACGGAACCAACGAACGGGTTCCAAGGGCGACGCCCTTGGTGGGGGTCCAGGGGGCAAAGCCCCCTGGCCTTGCTTCTGTCGCATCCGCCCTGTCTTCGTCCCGGCTTGAGCCGCCCGGCGCCCGCGCGCAAGCTGGCGGTGCTTTCCGCCCTTCCCTGAGACCTCGCAGGACCGCTCGCGCGATGGAGATTTCGTTGTTCGCCCCCGCCTCGCTCCCCGTGCGGGCGGGCGGCCAGGCCTATGCCCGACGGCTGGTCGAGGGCCTGCGCGCCGCCGGCCATGCGGTGCGGGTGATCGAGTTGCCCGGCGCCCATCCGCTGCCCGACGCGCCGGCGCGCGCCGCCGCGTTGGCGGCCTGGGCGGCGCTGCCCGCCGGGACCTGCCCGGTGATCGACGGCCTCGTGTTGCCGGCCTTCGCCGGCCACGGCGACGCGCTGGCGGCGCGGCCGGCGGTGGGGCTGATCCACCACCCCACGGCACTCGAGCCCGGCCGCGGCGGCAGCGAACGGGCCGGGCTGCGCAACATCGAGTTGCGGCTGTTGCCGCGGCTCGCCCGGGTGATCGTGACAAGCGAGCCCACGGCGGCCCGGCTGGTCGCCGATTTCGGCGTGGATCCGGCGCGCATCGGGGTGGTGGTGCCGGGCACCGACGACGCGCCGCGCAGCGCGGGGTCGGGCGGGCCGGGGTGCGTCCTGCTGTCGGTCGGCGCGCTGACCCCGCGCAAGGGCCATGACGTGCTGATCCGTGCCCTGACCCGGTTGTTCGACCTCGACTGGCGCCTGACGATCGTCGGGCCGGCGCGGGACCCGGCGCATGCGGGCGCCTTGCGCGCCCTGGTTGCGGCGTTGCGGGTGGAGGATCGGGTCCGGTTCGCCGGCGAGGCCGACGATGCGGTGCTGGAGGGCTTGTGGCACGGCGCGGATCTGTTCGCCCTGGCGTCGTGGTGGGAAGGCTATGGCATGGCGGTGGCCGAGGCGCTGAAGCGCGGCCTGCCGGTCGCGGTGACCAGCGGCGGCGCGGCGGCGGCGCTGGTGCCCGCCGAGGCCGGGGTGGTGTGCGCGCCAGGCGATATCGACCAACTGGCGAAGGCATTGCGGCGGGTGATGTTCGATGCCGCGCTGCGGCGGGAGATGGCGGACGCGGCCTGGCGCGTCGGCCAGGCGCTGCCGGGTTGGCCGGCGCAGGTGGCGGCGTTCGCGCGGGAACTGCAGACGCCGGGATAGCGCCGGCGGTCGTGCGGCGTTTGCTCGCCTGACCTGGTGAGGCGTTGTACAAGTTCGGACCCGACCGGCGTTGCCGCCCGACCGGACGACGCCCGCCCCAGCAACGAGAGGAACGCTCATGTTACTCGGCGCCATCGCCGACGATTTCACCGGTGCCACCGACCTTGCCGCGATGCTGGTTCGCAACGGCATGCGTACCGTGCAGCGCATCGGCGTGCCGCCGGCCGACGAACCCGCGCCGGACGCCGATGCGGTGGTGGTCGCGCTCAAGTCCCGCACCGCGCCGGCTGCGCAGGCGGTGGCGGAAAGCCTTGCCGCGCTCGCCTGGCTGCGCACCGCCGGCGCGCGGCAATTCTTCTTCAAGTATTGCTCCACCTTCGACAGCACGGAGCAGGGCAATATCGGGCCGGTGGCGGACGCGCTGATCGCGGCGCTGGACGCCGGGTTCGCGCTGGCCTGTCCGGCCTTCCCGGCCAACGCGCGCAGCGTGTTCCAGGGTCATCTGTTCGTCGGCGCCGCGCTGCTGAACGAAAGCGGCATGGAGCATCATCCGCTGACCCCGATGACGGACGCGAACCTGGTGCGCGTGCTCGGCCGGCAGACCGACGGCACCGTGGGCCTGGTTCCATATGCGACCGTCGTGCAGGGCGCCGGCGCGATCCGCCGCGCGATGACCGCGTTGAAGGAACAGGGACGGCGCTACGCCATCGTCGATGCGGTCGATGATCAGCATCTGCTGGCGATCGGCGAGGCCGCTGCCGGCCATGCCCTGATCACCGGCGGATCGGGCGTGGCGATGGGTCTGCCGGAGAATTTCCGCAGCAAAGGGCTGTTGCCGGCCCGCAGCGATTCCGCCGCGCTGCCGCAGGTGGAGGGAGCAGCGGCGGTGCTGGCCGGCTCCTGCTCGCGCGCCACGTTGGGACAGGTTGCCTTCGCGCGCGAGCATGTGCCGTCGTTCGCGCTCGATCCGCTGAGCACGCCCGATCCGGCGGCGCTGGCCGCGCAGGCGCTGGACTGGGCGGCGGACAAGCTGGGCGCGGAACCGGTGGTGATCGCCGCGTCGGCTCCGCCTGACCGGGTTGCGCTGCTCCAGCAACGTCTCGGGCGCGACGCCGCGGGCGCGGTGATCGAGCAGGCGCTGGCGCGGATTGCAGAGGCGCTGGTGGCGCGCGGCGTGCGCCGGCTGGTCGTTGCCGGCGGTGAGACCTCGGGCGCGGTGGTGCAGCGGCTGGGCGTGCGGAGCCTGCGGATCGGCGGCGAGATCGACCCCGGCGTGCCCTGGACCTATGCCGAGGGATCCGGCGCGGCCCTGTTGCTCGCGCTCAAATCCGGCAATTTCGGCGCCCGCGACTTTTTCCTGAAAGCCTTCGAGGTGTTGGGATGACCGAAGCCGAAACCCGATCCCTGCTGGCGGAGCTGGCCGCGAGCCTGTTCGCCCGCGGCTTCTCGGTCGGTTCCGCCGGCAACATCAGCGTGCGCCTGGACGATGGCGGCTATCTGATCACGCCGACCAATTCGTGCCTTGGCCGGCTTGATCCGGCGCGCATCGCGCGGCTCGACGCGGGGTTCGGCCACATCGGCGGCGACAAGCCGTCGAAAGAGGTGTTCATGCACCGCGCGTTCTATACCGCGCGGGCCGAGGCGGGGGCGGTGGTGCATCTGCACTCCACCATGGCGACGGCGATCGCCTGCCTGGCGGAACCGGACGCACCGAGCCCGATCCCGCCGCTGACGCCCTATTTCGTCATGCGCGTCGGCCGGCGCCTGCCGTTGGTTCCCTATTACCGTCCCGGCGATCCGGCGATGGAGCCGGCGATCGCGGAGGCGGCGCGGGATGCGCGCGCGGTGCTGTTGGCCAACCACGGTCCGGTGGTTTCGGGCAAGACGTTGACCGACGCGGTCTACGCGGCGGAAGAGCTGGAGGAAGCGGCGCGGCTCGCGCTGCTGCTGCGCGGCGCGTCGCCGCGGCTGCTGACGGCGCCGCAGGTGGACGATCTGCTGGCGACGTTCGGCTGAAGCTGGCAAAGAAAGGGCGCCCGCGGGCGCCCTTTCGCTGCGACGGAAAGGTTCCGGCTCAGCACGACGAGTCGGACGGCGGCATCTCCTCGATCGGGCTTTCGATTGCCGGCGGAACCGCCTTGCGCGGACGCCGGATCCCGGTCTTGCGCGCGAGGGTCAGCGCCTTGCGCGGCCCGGGCTTGCGGCCCGGGGTCTTGCGCACGGCCATCTTGCCCGCGGCGATCTTGCGTGTGCCGGCGGCCTTCTTTGCCGTGGTCTTGCGCACGCCGGCCTTCTTCGCGGCGACCTTGCGCGTGCCGGCGGCTTTCTTCGCCGTTGTCTTGCGTGTGCCGACGGCCTTCTTTGCCGCGGCCTTGCGCGTGCCGGCGGCTTTCTTCGCCGTTGTCTTGCGCGTGCCGACGGCCTTCTTTGCCACGGCCTTGCGGGCGCCGGCCTTCTTCGCGGCGACCTTGCGCGTGCCGGCGGCTTTCTTCGCCGTTGTCTTGCGCGTGCCGACGGCCTTCTTCGCCGCGGTCTTGCGCGCACCGGCCTTCTTCGCGGTGGTCTTGCGTGTGCCCGCCGTCTTCGCCGCCGCCTTGCGGCCGCCGGTCTTGCGGGTACTGGTCTTGCGGGTGCCGGCGCGCATCGCCATCGGCTGTGCGCGCGGGCCGTCCGTGCTGATGTCCTCGGTGCTCACCTGAGGAAACTCCTTGTGCTGCCGTGTTCACTGGGGTTGGAACGGAGACGGTCGGTGTTGTTGTCGGCCGGCCGCCGAGGCGGCCATGGTCGGGAGCGCCCGGATCGCACGGCGTCACCGCGGGTCCGGACCAGGTCAGGCGGAGCGGCGATGGCACGACCGCACGCGGACAGCATCGCTCCTGCGTGCCATGGTTGCGTGCGCCTGGCGTCCGCCAAAGCCGCAGCCACGCACGGCGCGCGTGCGATGCCGAACCGGCTCGGGAGCGATGGGCCAAGGCCACGGTCCATGGACCGTCCTTCCGTTTTCACATGCACGCACCGGACCGGCGCGACGCGCGCGCGAATCGTGCGCATGCATGCCGAGTCCGCTATCCGCGACTGACGCCGGTATGTCAACAAAAAGAAATCGTTCCGAGGTAATTCGGCACCGGAATCTCGCCTCCCGCCGGCGGCGGGTTGCGCTGTACGCGCAACCGCCGCGGCATCGCTGCCGCGGCGGCGGGCCGGCGCGATGCGGTCAGCCGCGCTTGGACAGCGGCACGAACGCGAGATCTTCGGGCCCGACGTAGTTTGCGGTGGGACGGATGATCTTGCCGTCCACCCGCTGCTCGATCACATGCGCCGCCCAGCCGGAGGTGCGGGAGATGACGAACAGCGGCGTGAACATCGCCGTCGGCACACCGAGCATGTGGTAGCTGACCGCGCTGAACCAATCGAGGTTGGCGAACATCTTCTTCGCATCCGCCATCACCGCCTCGATCCGCTCGGCGATGGCGAACATCTTCATCGAGCCGGCCTCGGTCGACAGCCGCCGGGCCACGTCCTTGATGATCTTGTTGCGCGGGTCTGCGATCGTATACACGGGATGGCCGAAGCCGATGACGACTTCCTTCGCCGCGACGCGCGCGCGGATGTCGGCCTCGGCCGCATCCGGCGTGTCGTACCGCTTCTGGATCTCGAAGGCGACCTCGTTGGCGCCGCCGTGCTTCGGCCCGCGCAGCGCGCCGATGCCCGCGGTGATCGCCGAATGCATGTCCGATCCCGTCCCCGCCACCACGCGGCAGGCGAAGGTGGAGGCGTTGAACTCGTGCTCGGCGTAGAGATTGAGCGAGGTGTGCATCGCCTGCACCCAGCTTGGCGACGGCTCGCGTCCGTGCAGCAGGTGCAGGAAATGCCCGCCCACCGTGTCGTCGTCGGTCTCCACGTCGATCGCGCGGCCGTTGTGCGCCCAGTGGAACCAGTAGAGCAGCATGGAACCGAGCGAGGCGATCAGCCGGTCGGCGATGTCGCGCGCGCCGGGATGGTTGTGATCGTCCTTCTCCGGCAGCGCGCAGCCGAGCGCGGAGACGCCGGTGCGCATCACGTCCATCGGGTGCGCCGCCGCCGGCAGGGATTCCAGCGCGTCCTTCACCGAGGCGGGCAGGCCGCGCAGGGAGCGCAGCTTTTCCTTGTAGGCGCGCAGCTCGGCCGCGTTCGGCAGGGTGCCGTGGATCAGCAGGTGGGCGATCTCCTCGAACTCCGCCGCTTCGGCGATGTCGAGGATGTCGTAGCCGCGGTAGTGCAGGTCGTTGCCGGTGCGGCCGACGGTGCACAGCGCGGTGTTGCCGGCGGGCACGCCGGACAGCGCCACCGATTTCTTCGGCCGGTTGGTGCCGGTCTTGTTGGCGCCGGTCTGGGGTTGGGTCTCGCTCATGCTGCGGTCCTCCTTGTCAGAAAATTCCTTGCTTGCTCTCGCTCAGCTGCCCGGCGGGCAACGCCACGTTCAACGCGCCGAGTTCGCCCGCCGGCAGGCGCGGCAGGTCCTGCACCACGTCGAGGAAGCGGTTCGAACTCGCGGGCGGAGATGAGGCCGTCCGTCATCGTCAGGAACTTGCGGATGTAGTCGTCGCGGCCGAACGGGCGGGCGCCGTTCGGATGCGCGTTGGCGACCGCGAGCTCGTCCTCGATCTTGCTGCCGTCGGCCAGGAACACTTCCACCCTGCCGCCGAAGGCCAGCTTGTCGGGGTCCGTCTCGTGGTAGCGCGCGGTCCAGGCCGGGTCTTCCCGCGTCTCGATCTTGTGCCACAGGCGCACCGTGTCGGCGCGGGCGGCGCGCCGCGGCGCGTAGCTGTCCACGTGGTGCCAGCGCCCGTCCTGCAGGGCGACGGCGAAGATGTACATGATCGAGTGGTCGAGCGTCTCCCGGCTCGCTTTCGGGTCCATCTTCTGCGGATCGCCCGCGCCGGTGCCGATCACGTAGTGCGTGTGATGGCTGGTGTGGATGACGATCTTCTCGATCTGCTCCAGATCGGCCACCTGCTCGCGCACGCGGAAGGCGAGGTCGATCAGCGCCTGCGCCTGGTATTCGGCGCTGTGTTCCTTCGTATAGCTCGACAGGATGGCGCGCTTGGCCTCGCCGGCTTCGGGCAGCGGCACCTGGTAGGCGGCATCGGGCCCGTCCAGCACCCAGGCGATCACGCTGTCCTCGCCTTCGTAGATCGGGCTCGGCGCGCCTTCGCCGCGCATGCAGCGATCGACCGCTTCCACCGCGAGCTTGCCGGCGTGCGCGGGGGCGAAGGCTTTCCAGGAGCTGATCTCGCCCTTGCGCGACTGCCGCGTGGTCACGCTCACATGCACCGCCTGCTGCACCGACTGGTAGATGGTTTCCGCCGGCAGGCGCAGCAGGGTGCCGATGCCGGCCGCCTGCGCGGGGCACAGATGGGTGATGTGGTCGATCTTGTGCTTGTGCAGGCAGATCGCGCGCACGAGGTCGATGTGGATCTCGTAGCCCGTCGCGATGCCGCGGATCAGGTCGCGGCCCGAGCGGCCCATGGTCTGCGCGACCGCGAGGATCGGCGGGATGTTGTCGCCGGGGTGGGAATAATCGGCGGCGAGGAAGGTGTCGTGCATGTCGAGCTCGCGCACCGCGGTGCCGTTCGCCCAGGCCGCCCATTCCGGGCTGACCCGCACCCGCGCGGGCGCGCCGAACACGGTGGCGCCGTCGCGCCGCGCATGGCCGAGCGCCGCGCCGCGCGCCGAGATCGGCGCCTTTCGGTTGACCGAGGCGATCGCCACCGCCGCATTGTCGATCATGCGGTTGATGATCATCGCGGTCACCTCGCGCTCCACCGCCACGCGATCGGCGGCGACGGCGGCGATCTTCCAGGCCAATTGTTCCTCCCGCGGCAAGGCGGCCTTGGACGGATGAACGCGGACCTCGTGCAGCTTCATGCGGACGCTCCCCAGGAGGCGATGTGGTGTGGACCTTGTGGTCGGGCCTTCGTAAGGTCGGGGCCAGGCGGGAGCAAGCCGGCCCCGCGCCGCTGCGCCGAGAAAAGGACACTTATATATATGTCACGACCGTTCGATCTCGTGATCCGAGGCGACGTGGTCACCACCGAGACCATCCTGAAGGACGGCTTCGTCGCGGTGCGCGGCGAGACCATTGCCGCGATCGGCCAGGGCGAGCCGCCGCCGGCGGCAAGCGTGCTGGATCATTCCGGCCGGTTGATCCTGCCCGGGCTGGTGGACGGGCACATGCATACCTCCTCCGCGCTCGGCTGGGCGGGGATCGAAGGCGCGACCCGCAGCGCCGCGGCCGGCGGGGTCACCACCTGCTGCGACATGCCGTATGACGTGCCGCTGCCGGTGACCGATGCCGGCAAGCTCGCCGAGAAGATCGGCTGGGTCGAACGCACCGCGCATGTGGACATGGCGCTGTACGGCACCATCGCGAAAACCGGCGGGCTGGAGGCGATCGCGGAGCTGGCGGCGGGGGGCATCTCCGCGTTCAAGCTCTCGACCTACGAATACGACGCGGTCCGTTTCCCGCGCATCGACCACCCGACCATGCTGGCGGCCTTCGCCGCGATCGCGAAGACCGGACTGCCGGTGGCGATCCACAACGAAGACCAGGAGCTGGTGGAAAGCCTGACCGCGCAGGCGCGCGCCGCCGGGCAAGACCGATCCCATCATGCACTGCCGCACCCGCCCGCCGCTGGCGGAGACGATGGCCGATCTCGAGATCTTCGAGATGGGCCTGGCGACCGGGGCGCATGTGCATATCGCCCATTCCTCGCTCGCCCGCGGCTTCGACATCGCCGCGACGTTCCGCGCCCGCGGCGGGCAGGCGAGCGGCGAGGCCTGCATCCAGTATCTCTGCATGACCGAGGACGACGTGGTCCGGCTGCGCGGCTTCGGCAAATGCAACCCGCCGTTCCGCGCCGCCGAGGAGATCCCGCGCATGTGGGAGGCGCTGCTGGCCGGGCGCATCGCCTATGTCTCCACCGACCACGCGCCCTGGCCGCGCGCGCGCAAGACCGGCGACGACATCTTCGCCTGCGCCGCCGGGCTGACCGGGATCCAGAGCTTCGCGCCGCTGATGTTCACCCTGCTGGACGAGCGCGGCCTGTCGCCCACCCTGATGGCGACCTACTGCGCCGAGCGCAGCGCGCAACTGCACGGGCTGTGGCCGAAGAAGGGCGCGATCCGGGTGGGATCGGATTGCGATCTCGCGGTGCTGGAACGCGGGGAGTTCGTCTTCGACCAGGCCGCGATCGAGGATCGGGAGGATCAGCGCTGGTCGCCCTATCACGGCCGGCCGATGCGCGCGCGGGTGGCCGCGACCCTGTTGCGCGGGCAGGTGGTGTGGGACGGGGCAGAGGTGCGCGCCGCCCCCGGCACCGGGCGCTTCGTTCCGCGCCAGACGGGGTGAGATGCGCCGGTCCGGCCTGATCCTGGCCGGTGTGATCCTGCTCGCCGGCATCGGCGCGGTGGTGGTGCATGTGCGCCGCACCGTGGTGCCGCCGGGCTGCCGCGATCCGCGCACGCTCGCGCTGGTGCGCGGCGCGCTGACGGGGCGCGACCGCCTGCCGGAGACGGTTCGGCTCGAAAACATCACCGTGGAGGCGGGCGGGCCGCTGGCGTTCCGCTTCGTCTGCACCGCCACCCTCGGTGGGTTGGAGCATGTCCGGCTGCCGCCGGGGCCGATCCCCGGCTCGGTGCGCTACATCACTCGCTTGACCGGCCCGGGGCGGCGGCTGCAAGTCTCCGTCACGGTGCAACCCCTGCTGAAATGGATCCCGGTGCAATGACCGACCGCCGCCTGACCGTCGCAGCCGCCCAGTTGGGCCCGATCCAGAAGGCCGAGCCGCGCGAGGTGGCGGTGGCGCGCATGGTGCGGCTGATGGAGCGCGCGCATCGGCGCGGGGTGGAGCTGGTGGTGTTCCCCGAGCTGGCGCTGACGACCTTCTTCCCGCGCCACTACCTTGAGCGGATCGCCGACGCCGATCCCTGGTTCGAGCCGGCGATGCCGTCCAACGTGACGGCGCCGCTGTTCGAGGCGGCGCAGCGCTTCGGGATCGGCTTTCACCTGGGCTACGCCGAGCTGGTGACCGAGGCGGACGAGACGGGGGTGGTGCGCCCGCGCCACTTCAATACCTCGATCCTGGTCAATCCTGCCGGCGAGGTGCTGCTGAAATACCGCAAGGTGCATCTGCCGGGGCACGCCGAATTCGATCCGCGCCGCAAGGTGCAGCATCTGGAGAAGCGGTATTTCGAGGTGGGCAACCTGGGCTTCCCGGTGATCCGCGCGCCGATCGGCGGTCTGCCGGGCGTGAACATGGGGATGATGATCTGCAACGACCGCCGCTGGCCGGAATCCTGGCGGGTGCTGGGGCTGCAGAGCGTGGAGCTGGTGATGCTGGGCTACAACACGCCGTCGATCAACCAGGAGGCGGGCGGGTTCGAGGCGCATCACCTGCGGGTGTTCCACTCCCATCTGTCGATCCAGGCCGGGTGCTACCAGAACGCGTGCTTCGCGGTGGCGACGGCCAAGGCGGGAACCGAGGACGGGTGCGAGCTGTTCGGCCATTCCATCATCGTCAACCCGCAAGGCGAGATCATCGCCCAGGCGGGCAGCTGGGACGACGAGCTGATCACCGCGGACTGCGATTTCGGCATGTGCGAGCTGGGGCGGAAGACGGTGTTCGCGTTCGAGAAGCACCGCCGGCCGGAGGCGTATGCGCGGATCACGGAGCAGGTGGGGGCGGTCGCGCCGCCGGTCTGGGGCGGGTGAGGGGGCCCCCTCTGCCCCGCGCGTTGCGGGGGCCTGGCGCCCCGCCTCCGCGTTAGCCCGATGGTAACCATCCCCGTTCGATGATCGCGCCGCCCACAGGACAGGAGCCCCACATGAGCGCGATCAGCCCCGTTTCCACCGCCGTCGCCCTGCACGCCCCGTCGCCGGCCGCCGCCAAGGGCGGCAAGCGGGACGGGGACGGGGACCATGGCGTGGAGCCCGCCCCCGTGGCTCAGGCGCAGCCGCCGGGCGGCAGCACCGGCTCCTCCGGGGCGGTGAACCTGACCGCCTGACGTGGCGGCAGGCGTGGCCGGTCAGTCCGCGTAGCGGGCGATCACGTCGCGCCAGGCCAGCAGGTCTTCGGGGCCGGAAATCGGCCGGGTCACGCCGGTGTTCGCCGTCACCGGCACCAGCACCCGGCCGATGCCGGCCGCCGCCAGCTCCGGGATACGCGCCAGGTCGTCGGGGACGCTGACGGTGATCTCGATCTCGCGCGGATCGCGGCCGGCGGCGCGGGCGGAGTCATGCAGGGTGGAAAGCAGCTCGGGCGGCGCGCCGCGGGCGGGGAAGAAGCCCTGCGCGAGGCGGCCGGCGCGGCGGGCCGCGGCCTCGGAATGGCCGCCGATCACGATCGGCACCGTGCCGGAGGGGGGCTTGGGGCGCATGTAGGCGCCGGTGAAGCGCACGAACTCGCCGGCGTAACTGGGCGTGTCCTGTTCCCACAGGGCGCGCATGGCGCCGATGTACTCCTCGGTGCGCCTGCCGCGCTGGGCGAAGGGGACGCCGAGCGCGTCGAATTCTTCCCGCAGCCAGCCGACGCCGATGCCGAGGATCACCCTGCCGCCGGAGAGGTGGTCCAGGGTGGCGACCTGCTTGGCGCACAGCACCGGGTTGTGTTCGGGCAGGATCAGGATGCCGGTGGCGAGTTTGATCCGCGTGGTGGCGGCGGCGACATAGGCCATCCAGATCAGCGGGTCGGGGATGCTGAAGGCACTCTCGCGCCCGGGCATGCGGCCGTCCTGGGAGTAGGGGTAGGCGGAGCGGTAGTCGTGCGGGACGACCACGTGTTCCACGGTCCAGGCGGATTCGAAGCCGGCGGCTTCGGCCGCCTGGAGCAGGGCGACGGCCTGGCCCGGGTCGGTGTAGCGGCCGGTGTTGCAGTAGCGCAGGCCGAATTTCATCCCGGGGTCTCCCTGAGGGTGTGACGTCGACGACTGGCCGGGCGCGCCAAGGGCCCGCAGGCCGCGCGCCGGATCCAGTCCCGTTGTGGCATGTTCCCCGCTCTCACGCCGCCAGGCTGCGCCCCGCCATCTCCCGCGTGTTCCGGCTCAGCCCCGCCGCGTCCAGGATCCGCTGCAACTCGCGCCCGCATCGCCCCCTGCCGCGCCGCGTCCATCCGCCGCCACTGCCCGAGCGGCGAGACCAGCCGCGCCGCCACCTGCGGGTTCAGCGGATCGAGCGCCAGGATCGTCTCGGCCAGGAACCGGTAGCCATCGCCCGACGCCGCATGGAACCGCACCTGGTTGGCGGCCGCGAAACTCCCCACCAGCGCCCGCACCCGGTTCGGGTTGCGCAGATCGAAATCCGGATGCGCCGCCAGCGCCCGCACCGCCGCCCCGGTATCGGGCAGCGCCGACATCGCCTGGATCGCGAACCACTTGTCGAGCACCAGCGCGTCATCCCGCCAGCGCGCATGGAACGCGGCGAGCGCGGCCTCCCGTTCCGGACAGGCAACGCCGGCCAGCACCGCCAGCGCCGCCAGCACGTCGGTCATGTTGGCGCCCTGATCGACCTGCGCCTTCGCCAGCCGCACGCTGTCCGTATCGCCGGCCGCGACCAGATACGCGAGGCAGGTGTTGCGCAGCGCGCGCTGCCCGATCGCGGCGCCGTCGATCCGGTAGGGGCCGGGATCGGCGAGCCGCTCGTAGGTGGCGCGCAAATCCTCGTGCAGCGCCTGGCCGATCGCGATCCGCGCCGCCTGCCGCGCGGCATGGAGCGCGTCCGGATCGACGATCTCCTGCTGGTCGGCCAGATAGGCCTCGCCGGGCAGGGACAGCGCCTCGGCGGCGAAGGCCGGATCGGCCTCGGCCCCGGCCAGGGTGGACGCGGCGGCATCGATCACCGCGGGATCGAGCGCGACCGTCTCGCCGCGCCGCCAGGACGCGGCCATCGCCAGCAGCACGAAGGTGGCGAAGCGCTGGCCGGAATCCCAGCGCACGAACGGATCGGAGTCGTGCATTGCCAGGAAGCGCAGCCGCTCCGGCGCCAGCCCCGCCAGCCGCACCGGGGCGGAGAAGCCGCGCGGCAGGGACGGCACCGGCGGGCCGGGGATGTCCTCGAACACGAACGCCGTCTCGGCCGCGTCCGCCAGCAGCACGCGGGTGGCCGTGGTCGGCGCGGTTTCCCCAACCAGCCGCATCGGCAGCGCCGCGCCGTCGGCGTCCAGCAGGCCGAGCGCGAGCGGGATCACCAGCGGCTGCTTGTCGTCCTGGCCCGGCGTCGGCGGGGTGCGCTGGCCGACGGTCAGGGTGTAGCGCCGTGTGGCGGGATCGTAGGCGTCGCTGATCGTCACCTCCGGCGTGCCGGCCTGGTGGTACCACCGCTTGAAGCGGGTCAGATCGATCGCCGGAGGCATCGGCCATGGCGGCCACGAAATCGTCGATCGTCACCGCCTGGTTGTCGTGGCGGGCGAAGTAGAGATCCATGCCGCGGCGGAACGCGGTGCGGCCGATGATGGTCGCCATCATCCGGATCACCTCGGCGCCCTTGTTGTAGACCGTCGCGGTGTAGAAATTATCGATCGCCTCGTAATGATCCGGCTGCACGGGATGGGCGAGCGGCCCGGCATCCTCGCGGAACTGGGCGGCGCGCAGGGCGCGCACGTCGGCGATGCGCTTCACCGCGGGCGAGCCCTGGTCCATCGAGAATTCCTGGTCGCGATAGACCGTCAGCCCTTCCTTCAGCGACAACTGGAACCAGTCGCGGCAGGTCACCCGGTTGCCGGTCCAGTTGTGGAAATACTCGTGGGCGATGACGGATTCGATGCCCTGGTAGTCGGTATCGGTGGCCGTCTCGGGGCGCGCCAGCACGTATTTGGTGTTGAAGACGTTCAGCCCCTTGTTCTCCATCGCCCCCATGTTGAAATCCGACACGGCGGCGATGTTGAACACGTCGAGGTCGTATTCCAGGCCGAACACCTGCTCGTCCCACGTCATCGCGGTCTTGAGCGAGCGCATGGCGTGATCGCAGCGGTCCTCGTCGCCCTTGCGGACCCAGATCGCCAGCGCGACCTCGCGGCCCGATTTCGTGACGAAACGATCGTGCAGGGCGACCAGATCGCCGGCGACCAGGGCGAACAGGTAGCAGGGCTTGGGATGCGGGTCGGTCCAGACGATGCGGTGGCGCCCGTCGGGCAGGGTCTCGGTCGCGCCGGGATTGCCGTTCGACAGCATGACCGGGCAGGCGGCGGGATCGGCGGTGAGGGTGACGGTGAAGCGGGCCATCACGTCGGGGCGGTCGGGGAACCAGGCGATGCGGCGGAAGCCCTCGGCCTCGCACTGGGTGAAGAAGGCGCCGTTCGAGAGGTAGAGGCCGGAGAGCTCGGTGTTGGCTGCGGGGTCGATGACGGTCTCGATCTCGAGCACGCCGGCCTCGGGCGGTTCGTCGATCACCAGGGCGTCGCCCTCCAGCCGCCAGCGGTTGGCGCCGAGGGGCGCGCCGTCGAGCGCGATCGCGCGGATGGGCTGGCCGGCGCCGTCGAGCCGCAGGGGGGCGGCGGGGTCGGCGTCCTTGTTGCGGCGCAGCGCGAGGCGGGAGCGCACCACGGTGGCGTGCGGGTCGAGGTCGAACGCGAGGTCCACCGTGTCGATCAGCCAGGCGGGCGGGCGGTAGTCACTGAGGCGGGTTTCGCGCGGCGCGGCGACGGCGGCGGGGTCGTGGGCGTCTGGCATGGGGCCTCCCTGGGGGCGGATGGGGTTGGTATAGCGCGGGGAGTGGGGTGCGGGCGAACCGGGTGAGGGCGTGCGCCGCTTCCGCCCACTGAACCGCCGCCCTGTGAGCGGGGGACTGCTCTACGGTCCGTGCGTTGACGTTTCGTTTTCTTTTAACACGGAGGAAAGACGGAGGGCCACGGAGGGCCACAGGAGTCGTGCCGGTGCTGAGGGCGGGGGAACTGACGGAGCGGGTCATCGGGCTGGCGATCGAGGTGCATCGGCACACGGGTCCGGGGCTTCTCGAGTCGGTGTATGAACTCTGCCTTTGTCACGAATTGCGCGAGGCGGGTATCAGGTTCGAGCGGCAGGTGGCGATTCCGCTGATGCACAAGGGGGTGCCGGTCGGCGAGGGCTTCAAGGCGGATATCGTTGTCGCATGCGCGGGTCTGGGCGTTGGGTCGGCGCGCGGGGTTCATGTGGCTTTTGGGTCGGGGGATTGCGCCACGGTCCGTGCGTTTACGTCTCGTTTTCTTTTAACACGGAGGAAAGACGGAGGGCCACGGAGGGCCACAGGAGTTGTGCCGGTGCTGAGGGCGGGGGAACTGACGGAGCGGGTCATCGGGCTGGCGATCGAGGTGCATCGGCACACGGGTCCGGGGCTTCTCGAGTCCGTGTATGAACTCTGCCTTTGTCACGAATTGCGCGAGGCGGGTATCAGGTTCGAGCGGCAGGTGGCGATTCCGCTGATGTACAAGGGGGTGCCGGTCGGCGAGGGCTTCAAGGCGGATATCGTTGTCGCGCGTGCGGTGATCCTGGAGATCAAATCCGTCGCCGCCGTCCTGCCAGTCCACGAGGCGCAGCTGCATACCTATCTCCGCATGAGTGGGCTCCGCGTCGGGCTGATCCTGAATTTCAACGCGCGCCGCCTGACCGACGGACTCCGCCGCTTCATCCTGTAGCCGCCGACCGACCAACCGCTCCAACTCCTGTGGCCCTCCGTGGCCCTCCGTCTTTCCTCCGTGTTAAAATCACGCGCTGACCCAAGGCAGGATGTCGCGGGCCGAGCCGCCATCCTGCGCTGGCAGCTTGGCCCTTTGCCGGCCCGGTCTAGCGCGGGCTAGGTTACCGCAACGGGCGGCCAACCGGCGGCCGAGCTTGCTCGGCTTGTGCCGGGCTGGTTTGAATGTCACCTGAACGGCCCGAAGCGGTCTACCGGGCGCCATTCGACGGCTGGCCTCGCATGACCCTAGACCGATCTTCAGCCAAACACGGCCGATGGCTCGCAGCTGACATTGAATTGACGCGCACATGACGGGCTCCGGGAGGTCGTTTTTGATCTCCCGATTGCGCCGGCCGAAAAGGGAGCGGATCATCCCCCAAAGAGGCGCAGCATCTGGAGCTCGCACCTGGTGACTGCACGCGGCTTGTGCGGTGTCGTGTCGTGCCCCATAATCGGCACGATGCCGAAGAACTGTATCATCTGTCCGCGTTGTAACGGGTCTCGCGAGCATATTTTTCCTGCGGTCTTGGGCGGCCGCCGGACCAACAAGGGAATTTATTGCGGTCTGCACAATAGAAAGCTTGGGCCGCTCGCTAAAGTCCTTTCGGATCAGCTCATTGCGATCAATGCGTGGCTTGGCGTGAGACCTGATCACTCCGATGGACCGACGCGGCTGATCACGGAAAATCCCGTCGGCCGCCACAACTACGTCGTCACGGGACAGAATATCGAACTCGCCAGACCGCGTGTTCTCAAGGACACGGAAATGCCCGATGGCACTCGCCAGCTTCAGGCGATGTTCTCCTCGCAGCAGCAACTTCAGGCCTGGCTGGCAGAACAACGCGCGACCGGTAGCCAGCTTAAGATCATGGGGCCACGGATATCGGGATACGGGGTGTTCCCCGAGCCCTACGCCTTTCGGCTGATCATTGGGGGACCGGAAGGCTTGCGGGCGGTCGGCTACGTGGCGCTCACGTTCCTCGCTCACCACTTCCCAAGCATCGCGCGACAGCGCGGCCTCAAAGCGTTCAAGGACTTCGTCCTCGGTGTGGCCAACACGGAGTTGGTCTGGTGGGACTTTGATGCCCCGAGCCGGGATATGCCAAAACAGCGGTTTCGGTTCGGGCATCGCGTCGTGATCAGTCTGTCGGCATCGCGCCGAGAGGCGTATGCGCGCGTTTCTCTCTTCTCGACGTTTAATTTTGTCGCGTGCCTAGGGCCGGCAAGAGTTCACGGGGACCGAACGGTCATTGTCGACATCGACCCGCTTGCTGACCGACCGCCGCACGACATCCACGAGACCAAGAGTGCAAAGTCCCTGCCGCCTATGCAGAGGCCCGCTTCCCTGAAGGGGGGGCTTGCCGATGAAAGCCGGCAGGGCATCGTAGAGGAGCGCGTTGGGCTGCTTCTCGAGGGCATCTTCAGTTGGATTCTCGATCAAACCGCGACCGAACTGCTGCCGCAAATAAATGCAGCGCGGTCGCTCGATGCGCGGATGCGACAGCAACGTGTTCGGGAAGTCATGGCCGGCCAGGAACAGCGCGTGTTTAGCCTCATCTCGCAAGCGGTGAAGAGCCTGACGGCACAGCTTCTTGCCAATCCGGCGAGCGCCGCCGTTGCCCCATTCCTGGACTTACTCATCGCGAGCGATCCAAGTTCACCGACAGGCATCACGCAAGCGGCCTCTTGTGCCTTGGAACTCGGGATGGGGGCGCTGACGGCGCACATCTGCCAACAGCTCGAAATCAGCGACATGGACCTACCGCATATGAGGTCGCTCCTCGGAGCGGGCCCGGGGGCGGCAATCGCAGCCCGAGCGGCAATACGGCCATTGGCGATGCAACTCGGCCTTAGCCTCGAAGACGAGGCACCGCTGTCCTCTCCTCAATGACTGCTCTTGGCGCCTCTCGGCCCTCCCGCAGCATCCGAGCGGACGGCGGCCTGCCCCCCTCTCGGTAGACAGTCGACCTGAGCGTCCTCCTCGCACGCCGCTCCCCCAATCCCCCCGGATCACCCCACCCCCACCACCCGAGCCACCCGCTTCCCCCGCCGCGTCACCACCACGTCCTGCCCCAGCGCCACCGTCCGCACCACGTCCGCCCACTGCCGGCGCACCCGCTTCGTCTCCAGGGTCACCGCACCGCGCCGCGTGCCCAGCCCGGCCCAGCTCCCCGCCGCCTCCGCCATCGCCGCCGCGCGCATCATCCCCGCCACCGCCCGCGCGCGCGCCCCCCGCTCCGCCCCCTCCGGCGGGGTTGGCCAGAACGACGGATCGTTCAGCAGCGCCGCGAACAGCGCCGAAAGCCGGGCCACCGCCTCCGCCCGTCCGGCCAGCGCCGGTTCCATCGCCAGCAGCGGCGCCATCATCGTTTCCAGGGTGATCTCGTGGCGGATCGTCACCGAGGACCGCCGGTCCGGCCCCAGCAGATGGCCGCAGAACACCAGGCAGCGGTGTTCGTGGCGATGCGCCGCCACGTAGTCCAGCCAGGCCAGGGTGATGGCTTCCAGCCGCGCCGCCTGGCCCTCGCCCGCGGTCGCGTCGAACGCCGCGCACACCGCCGCTTGCAGGTCGATGGCGTGGTGGCCCACCACCTCGAACAGCAGTTCCTCGCGGTTGCCGAAATGATGGAAGGCCGCGCCGCGCGCCATGCCCGCGGCCTGCGCCACCCGGTCCAGGCCCACGGCGGTGGCGCCGTATTCGGCGAACAGCGCCCCCGCCGCCGCCCGCAGCGCGCGCCGTGTCCGCGCCGTCCGTGGGCCGGCCACGGCGCGCGGCGGCACGCGCGTCCGGGTGGCCGAGCCGACAAGCTGGCGCGCCCGGGCGCGGGTCATGGCTGGGGCTGGGTCGTGCATCCTGGGGATCCCATGTTCGTCCTATGTTCTGGTATCGCCAGGGGCGGGTTTCAACCCAGGGAAAGGTTAACGAACCCCGACCGCGAAGAGCATCTTTCGCCCGCCCGGCTGCCGCGAAGGGCATGTTTCGGCGCCCCGGAATCGGCCCCGAAACCCGAAGCGTACGTTTCGCCGCGCCGGGGCGCCGGCCGCGCTCTCGCCTCCCCCCGCCCGGGCTGATACGACTCCCGTCCAGCCCCACGGACGAAGGACCCGCCGCCATGCGCTGGAAGATCGGTGCCGTCACCGTCACCAAAGTGACCGAGATGGAGGCGACCGGCGGCAGCCGCTTTCTGCTGCCGCAAGCGACGAAGGAGGCGATCCTGCCGATCGCCTGGCTGCGCCCGCATTTCGCCGACGACGAAGGCCGGCTGCGCATGAGCATCCATGCGTTCGTGATCGAGACCCCGAGCCGGCGGATCGTGGTCGACACCTGCCTCGGCAACGACAAGCAGGGACGGCGCATCCCCGGCTGGAACGACCTGCACACCTCGTTCCTGGCCGACCTCGCCGCGGCCGGGTATCCGCGCGAGAGCATCGATACGGTGCTGTGCACCCATCTGCACGTCGATCACGTCGGCTGGAACACGATGAAGCAGGGCGAGCGCTGGGTGCCCACCTTCCCGGCCGCCCGCTACCTGATGGGCCGCACCGAGCACGCCCACTGGACCGGCCCGCACGAGCGCGACGACATGCGCGCCGTGTTCGCCGATTCGGTGCAGCCGGTGTTCGACGCCGGGCTGGTCGATCTGGTGGCGACCGACCACCGCATCTGCGAGGAGGTCAGCCTGATCCCGACCTTCGGCCATACCCCGGGCCATGTCAGCGTGCGCATCGCCTCGATGGGCGAGGAAGGCCTGATCACCGGAGATTTCCTGCACCATCCCTGCCAGATCGCCCATCCGGAGTGGTCCTCCACCGCCGACTGGGATGCGGATCAGGCGCGGGCAACGCGGGAGCGGATGTATGCCGCGCTGGCCGACCGGCCGGTGCTGGTGCTCGGCACCCATTTCGCCGGCGCCACGGCCGGGCGGCTGGTGCGCGACGGGGAGGGGTATCGGCTGGCGGTGTGATCCGAACCGGGCCTAGATCCGCTCGCTCAGCGCGATCGCGACCCGGCAGCCGGCCTTGATCGCCGTCGTCAGCGCGCGGTAGCCGGGCGCGTCCCGGGCGCCGTGCTCGAGGCCGATCTCCCGATGCTCCGCCTCCTCGGCGCGGAAGCCGGCGATGGTCTCGCGCAGCCCGGCCTCGTCGGGGGCGAGCGCGGCTTCCTGGGCGGCGTAGTGGGCGCAGATCCCTTCCTCTACCGCAACGGTGCAGGCCATCGCGGCGCGTTCGCCCAGCGCGGCGGTGGCGGCGCCGAGGGCGAACCCGGCCAGGTGCCACAGTGGCAGCAGGGCGGTGGGACGCACCCGGCGCTCGGCGATCAGGGCGCTGAAGCGCGCCAGATGCGCCTCCTCCTGTTCCTGCATATGCGCCAGCGCCGGACCGGACGCGCCGCGGCCCAGCACGGCGCGCTGGCCCTGGTAGATCCGCACCGCGCCGTATTCGCCGGCGTGGTCCACCCGGATCATCCGGGCCACCTGGGCGGCGGGGGAGGGGTCACCGGGCAGTCTCATCGCCGTCTCCGTCTGGCATCGGGCACCGACATGGCGAGGATCGCGGCGAACGCCAGGGCGTAGATCAGGTTCATCTGCGCCATCGACACCGGCAACCAGGGGATCAGGTAACTGGGCGCGTCGCAGGGCTTGGATGGGCGGGCGGGCATGGAAGCCAGCCGCTCGGCGATGGTGCCTGGGGTGAAATGCGGCGCGGCGCACTCCGGCAGCGGGCTCGGCCACCAGCCCCACTCGACGCCCACATGCACCCCGGCCAGCACCGCGCCCCCCAGCACGGCGAGCACCGCGAGCAGCAGCACCGCCCGGCCCGCCCGCTGCGGCAACACCAGCGCCAGCAGCCCGAGCCCGATCACGATTCGATACGGCCACCGCTCCAGCAGGCAGAGCGCGCAGGGCACCAGGCCGCCCCAGTGTTCCGATCCCACGGCCACCCCGAGCGCGGCACCGGCGGCCAGCACGGCGAACAGGGCGGCGGGACGGTGCGACGGGGCGTGCATGGGCGTTCTGTGCCTCGCTTCCCGCGCCCGCGCAACCGGCCTAGGCTCGGGTCCGGCAACAGGACGAGGGAGGGACCGGCGATGCAGCGCATCCTTTGGGGCCGCAACACGTCGAGCAACGTGATGAAGGTCATCTGGGCGCTCGAGGAACTGGGTCTGCCGTACGAACGGCGCGACGTCGGCGGCAAATACGGCCAGACCGATACGCCGTCGTACCGCGCGATGAACCCGACCGGGCTGGTGCCCACCCTGCAGGAAGACGATTTCACCCTGTGGGAGAGCAACGCGGTCTGCCGCTACCTGTGCCACGCCCACGCGGCGCATTCGCCCCTGTGGCCGCAGGATCCGCAGGCCCGGGCGCATATCGACCGCTGGATGGACGCGCAGCAGACGGTGCTGAACCGGCCGATGAGCGTGGTGTTCTGGGGCCTCGTGCGCACGCCGCCCGAGAAGCGCGACGCCGCGGTGATCGCCCAGGGGGTGGCGGACACGGCCAAGGCCTATGCGCTGATCGGGGCGGAGCTGACCCGGCACGCCTACCTCGCGGGCGACGCGCTGACCCTGGCCGATATTCCCTGGGGCGTGCACGTGCACCGCTGGTTCACGATGGACTTCGACCGGCCGGAGGTGCCGGGCCTGCGGGCATGGTATGAGCGGCTGCTGGCGCGGCCGGCCTATCGCGCCCATGTGGCGCGCCCGCTGGAGTAGCCGGACGGGGCGCGGGTTCCGCGCCTTCCCGCCAACCCGAGCGGCACCCGCCATACCGGCTTCGGCGGCCGAGGGCGCCCGGGCAGCTCGCCGTATGCTTGCGGCTTCCGTATCGGACCCACATGAACTTAAACGTCTGAAAAGATTTTGTTAGAACCCTCACGCTAGACTTGGCAAAATCCTCGAGGATCGGCCAGGTTCCGTGAAAGCATCATCGCCACCCCTGGAATGTCCGCCCGCGGCGGCAACGCTGCGTCGCGGTTGGGATCGCGATCAACCGCGGCCGTCCGATCCGGACGTCCTGCTCCGTGAGCTGGCGCTGCGCGACCTGGCGCTCGACCGCATCCAGCAGGGCCTCGGCGTGTTCGATGGGCAACAGCGCCTGCTGCTGTTCAACCGGCAGTATGCCGAGATGTACGGCCTCGACCCGGGCCAGCTCTGGCTTGGCATGACCCTGCGCGACGTGGTCGACCTCCGCTACGCGGCCGGGACCGGGCCGCAGATGCCGCCGGAGCAATACGCCGCCTGGCGCGACCGGATCGGCGGCGCGGAGCGGGTGACCGATACGGAAGTGACGCTCCGCAACGGCCGCACCCACATCATCCACCATGAGCCGACCGAGGGGGGCGGCTGGGTCGCCAGCTTCGAAGACATCACCGCGCGGCGCCTGGCGGAGGCGCGCGTCCAGCACATGGCCCACCATGATGCGCTCACCGGCCTGCCCAATCGCCTCCGCTTCACCGAGCGCCTGGAACACACCCTGGCCCGCCTGCGCGGCGAGAACCGGCTGGAGGACCACCGGCCGGTGCCGGCCGCCAGGGACTGGCTGATCGCGGTGCTGTTCCTCGATCTCGACCATTTCAAGGACGTCAACGACACCCTCGGTCACGCGGCGGGCGACGAGCTGCTGCGGCTGGTCGCGGCGCGCATCGCCCGCTGCCTGCGCGCCGAGGACACCCTGGCCCGGCTGGGCGGCGACGAGTTCGCGGTGCTGCTCGAAAGCTTCACGACGGCGGAACAGGTGGCCGAGCTGGCGCAGCGGGTGATCGGCGTCGTATCGGCGCCGTTCGTGCTGGATGGGCGCGAGGCGCTGGTGGGCACCAGTGTCGGCATCACGCTGTGTGTCTGCGGCGAGGAGGAGGCTATCGACCCTGCGCAGCTGCTCCGCCAGGCCGACATGGCGCTCTACTCCGCCAAGGCCGAGGGGCGGGGCACGCTCCGCTTCTTCCAGCCCGGCATGCACGCCGAGCTGCACCGGCGCAAGGAGATGGAGCGGGATCTGCGCCAGGCGCTGGCGGAAGGCGGCCTGGAGGTGCATTTCCAGCCCATGGTGGCACTCGCCGCGCCGCAGCGCATCATCGGCGCCGAGGCGCTGGTGCGCTGGCGCCATCCGGAGCATGGCATGGTCCCGCCCGGCGAGTTCATCCCGCTGGCCGAGGGCGCCGGGCTGATCGGCGAGCTCGGGTCCTTTGTGCTGCGGACCGCCTGCATCCGTGCGGCGCAGTGGCCCGGGCTCTGCGTCGCCGTGAACCTCTCGCCCGAGCAGGTGCGCCGGCCCGGCCTGGTCGATCTGGTCGCGGCGGTGCTGACGGAGACGAATCTGCCGCCATCCCGGCTGGAGCTGGAGATTACCGAGGGCATCGTGCTGCACGACTCCGCCGCGACGCTCGCGACCCTGACCCGCCTGCGCGCGCTCGGCGTCGGGATCGTGCTTGACGACTTCGGCACCGGCTATTCGAGCCTGAGTTACCTGCGCCGCTTCCCCTTCAGCAAGCTCAAGGTGGACCGCAGCTTCGTCGCCGCCATCACCACCGACCCGGGCACCGCCGCGATCGTGCAGGCCGTGGCCAGCCTCGGCCGCAGCCTGGCGATCCGGGTCACCGCCGAGGGGGTCGAGACCGAGGAGCAGCTCAGCCTCGTGCGCGCGAGCGGGTGCGACGAGGCGCAAGGCTACCTGCTCGGCCGTCCTTGCCCAGCCGAGGCATTCGAGCGGCTGTTGGCGCCCTGCGCGGCGAAAGAGCCGCCCTTTCAGCAAGCAAGGCCAGGGGGCAGCGCCCCTGGCCTTGCTTGCTGATCGGTCACTCATTCCGCCCCGCGGTTGGGGGGCTCTCCGGCGCCGCCGACCAGGGGGGCCGATGCCGGCGGGCGCCGCGCGGACCCGGCTGCCCTTGCCGTCCTGAACCGTTGCGCAGCACCGCCCGCCCGCCGTCGACCCCGGCAACGATCGCGACCCCGCGTACGCCGCGGTGCAGCATGGACGACGCCCCGACGGTCCGGGAATGATGCACGATCGGGTGAGACCGCACCATCGTCGTTGACACCCCAAGCCGCTGCGCCGTCACATCCCCCGCAGAAGACCAGGGGGAAACATCTGATGCCAAACGATCTCACTCGCCGCGCGGCGCTTGTGGGCGCCGGGGCGCTCGTTCCGGCTCTTGCGTTCGGCCAGGACACCAAGGCCCAGCTTGGCGTCCCGCCCAGCGTGATCACCCGCCCGCCGCGGACCTGGGGCCGCCGCGCGCCCCCGAATACCTATCCCGATCCCGATATCCTGGTGATCGACAAGAGCTTCAACCAGTACCTGGTGGGCCTCACCGCCATCCACCGTCTGTGGACCGGGTTCCAATGGGCCGAGGGCCCTGCCTGGTCCGGCGAAGGCCGCTACGTCGTGTTCAGCGACGTGAAAGGCAATACCCAGTATCGGTACATCTGGGAAAGCGGGCGGGTGACGCCCTACCGCAAACCGTCATACAACAGCAACGGCAATTCGTTCGACTTCCAGGGCCGGCAGCTTTCCACCCAGGATTTCTTCCGCCGCGTCGTCCGCTGGGAGCCGGACGGGGCGATGACCGTGATCGCCGAGCTGTATGACGGCAAGCCGCTCAACTCCCCCAACGATCTCGTGCCGCATCCGGACGGCAGCATCTGGTTCACCGATCCCCCCTACGGCGCGCTGCTCAGTGAGGGCCATCCGGACGCGAACGGCGGGCGTGCGAACCCCGACGGGCTCTACGACCCCAATGTCGGCGATCTCGGCGTCGGGCTGATCGGCGGGGTGAAGCAGGAGCTTCCTACCAACACCTATCGCTGGGACCCGAACGGCCAACTGACGGTCGTGGTGTCGGGCGACGATGTGCCGAACCCCAACGGGCTGTGCTTCTCCGCCGACTACAAGACGCTCTATGTCATCAGCACCGGTCCGGGGCCCGGCCAGACCGTCGGCGGCAAGGGGGTGGTGTATGCGTTCGACGTGCAGAACCAGAAGCTCTCGAACCAGCGGCTGTTCACCGATTGCATGGTCGATGGCGTGCATTGCGGCCCCGACGGGATGCGCGCCGATCGCGCCGGCAATCTGTGGATCAGCTCCAACGCGCCGCTGGGCTATTCCGGCGTGACGGTGTGGAACCCCGCCGGCAAGCTGATCGGGCGGATCCGCCTGCCGGAAGTCTGCGCCAATCTCTGCTTCGCCGGGCCGAAGCGGGATTTCCTGTTCATGTGCGCGAGCCAGTCGATCTACATGGTGCGCGTCAACATCCAGGGCGCCGCGCCCGGCTGAGCGGGGAGCGGACCCGCGGCGCCTCCACCGGGATCAGGGCGCTCACCCCGGCGCCGGCCCGCAGGAGGCGCGCAGCACGATCTCCGCTTCGCACTCGGATGGATCCGGCGGTTCGCGCCCCTCGATCCGGGCGACCAGATGCCGGGCCGCGCGCCGGCCCACCGCGTCGCTCAGGACGCGCACGGTGGTGATCGGGATCGGCAGTTCCGACATGATCTCGATATCGTCGTAGCCCGCGATCGAGAGTTCGCCCGGAACCGCGATCCCGAGCGCCTGGCTCTCCAGCATGGCGCCGACCGCGAGCCAGGCGTTGCCGCAGATCACCGCCGTGGGCGCCGGATCGGTGGTGGCGATGCGGCGGAACAGCGCCCGCCCTTCGCGGATCGTCCACCGCCCTTCGGCGAAATGCGCGGGCGGGACCGCCAGGGAGTGCCGCGCCAGCGCCTCGCGCACGCCCTCGAGCCGCGCCTTGGCGCGATCGTTCGTCGCCGTCTCCTGCGCGATCACGCCGAACCGGCGATGCCCGAGCGCGATCAGGTGCTCGGTCAGCCGCGACAGCGCGGCGCGATTGTCCGGCCCCACGCTCGCGCCGGGCCGGTCGCGGTCGAACACGAACGTGTCGAGCACCGGCACGCCCCGGCGATCGAGGAACGGACGCAGTTCCGGGTGATGCAGCGCGCCGACCAGCAGCACGGCATCGACCCCGCGCTCCACCAGCTTGCGGACCTGCTGGTACTCCTGATCGAGGCTGTATTCGGAGCAGGCGAGCAGCAGCATGTAGCCGAGGCCGGTCAGCTCCCCCTGCAGCCCCTCGAGCGCGCGGGCGAAGTCGCCATGCGTCAGGGTCGGGAACACGGCGCCGATCGTGCCGGTGCGCCGCGTCGCCAGCGCGCGGGCGGCGCCGTGCGGCACCCAGCCCAGCCGGTCCACGACCGCGGCCACCCGCGCACGCAACGGCTCGGACACGGTTTCGGGCGCGTTCATCGCCCGCGAGACGGTGGCGGTGGAGACCCCGGCCACACGCGCCACCTCGCGCAGGCTCGCGCCGCCCGCCGCCCGCGCCTTGCTCCCCCCGCCGGTCCGGCGCGCCATCGGCGACGGCCGGCTCAGCGCGCGCCCGGCGGGCCCACGCGATCGAGCTCGGCGCGCGAGAGCGCGAATTGCAGGGCATACAGCCCGCGCGCCGCATGCGTGGCGCCGGCCCGCCACAACCCCGTGTCGTTCAGCCTCCCGGCGCGCAGCGCCAGCAGCGGCGCGGCGCCGGCCGCCTCCACCAGCAGGATCCAGGCCGCCGTCGCGTCCGGCCGGCCGCGCAGCCGGGCCTCCGCCGTCAGCCCGCCGGCGGGTGGGTGGCCGCGCAGCACGTGCGCCGCCACGATCCCCGCCTGGCCGCCGAGCGCGGGCAGCACGTCGCCCCGCAGGGCGGCCTCGAGCGCCTCCGGCGTCCGCGTCTCCAGCTGGATCGCCTCGATCCAGCTGCCCTCGCCGAGGCCCTGCGTCGCGACGACGTCGCAGACCGTGCGGGAGGTGTCGGTGAAGTGCGCGATCACCCGCTGGGTCCAGGGCGTCGGGTCGTTCAGCCGGGCCCGGTACGGCGCGGAGGAAAAGACGTCGGCGGTCTCCGCCTCGTAGAAGTTGAAATATTTCGGGTGCCCGTCCTCAGCCACGTAGCGCCGGCCGCGCAGGAAGCCCGGCACGCCGACCCGTTCGGGGATGTGCTCGCCGACGTGCCAGGCGAGGAAATCCGCTTCCGCCTCCGGCGCGATCCCGTTCCAGATGGCGAGCACGCCGGTGCCGAGCAGCGCCATCGGCCTCAGGCCCCGGCGCCGGCGGGCGCGCCGGACAGTTTCTGCGCCCAGCGCATGATGTGCTCGGAGACGGCGACCAGCTCGCCGCGCTGGTTGATCGCCTCCACTTTGGCGACGCTGCGCCCGCGCGCCCGGTCCACTTCCGTCACGGTGTAGGTCACGGTGACGGTGTCGCCGAGCGGCACCGGCCGAAGGAACCGCAGCTTGTCGTAGCCCGCGGAGACGGGAAAATCCGTCAGCCCGTCCTGATGGATCACGTGAGCGATGCTGAGAGTGGAGGCGGTGGACATGTAACCGACGATCAGCGCCCCGTGCGCGATCCGCCCGCCAAGATTAGAGCGTTCGCGCATGTACTGGTCGTTGACATGGGTGTCGCTGAAATCGCCGGTGATGCCGGCGAACAAGGTGACATCCGTCTCACCCACTGTCTTGGCGAAGCGGTAGTTCTGGCCGACTTCGACGAAGTCGAGGCCCGATCGTGCCATGGAACGTTCTCCTGTCCTGCCCGCCGATCGGGCGGCGGCGTGCCGGCTTGACACGCCTTGGGTCGGCGCTGCTATGTAAACGGTTACAGACCCGGCGTCGCCGCGTCAAGCGCCGGGCGTATCCCGGCCGGGGAAGAGGAGAGCGGGATGCAGGTGATCACGGCGGCGGAGGCGGCGCAGCTGGTCCGCTCGGGCGATGCGGTCGTGGTCAGCGGCTCCGGCGGCGGGCATGCGATCCCCGAGGCGATCCTGGAACAGATCGAGCGGCGCTTCCTCGCCGAGGCCGCGCCGCGCGACCTCTGCCTCATCCATGTCGTCGGCCTCGGCAACCGCGCCGAGAAGGGCGCCGCCCGCTTCGCCCATCCCGGCATGCTGAAGCGCAGCATCACCAGCGCGCTGGTGGACAGCCCGCCGCTGATCGACCTCGCGCTGGAAGACAGGATCGAATCCTACACCCTGCCGCAGGGCGTGCTGTCGCAGCTCATGCGCGACATGGCGGCCGGACGGCCCGGGCTGATCACCAGGACCGGCCTGCATACCTTCGTCGATCCGCGCCAGCTCGGCGGGCGCCAGAGCCCGAGCGCGCGGGAGGATCTGGTCGAGCTGCTGGAGATCGGCGGCGAGGAATGGCTCCGCTTCAAGCCGTTCCCGATCGATGTCGCCCTGCTGCGCGGCACCACGGCGGACGAGGACGGCAACGTCACGATGGAGGACGAGGCGATCCTGGGCGAGATGATCTCCACCGCCCAGGCCGCGCGCCGGCAGGGCGGGATCGTCGTCGTGCAGGTCAAGCGCCTGGCGCAGCGCGGCACTTTGGCCCCGAAAGCGGTGAAGATCCCGGGCATCCTGGTGGACTACGTCGTGGTCGATCCCGGGCAGCGCCAGACCTACGCGACCGACTACAGCCCGAGCTACGCGGGCGCGCTGCGCGTGCCGCTCGACGCGCTCACGCCGCTGCCGTTCGGGCCGCGCAAGGTCATCGCCCGGCGCGCGGCGATGGAGCTGGTGCCGGGGGCGATCTGCAACCTCGGCGCCGGCATCTCGACGGGGATCTCCGCGGTGGCGGCGGAGGAGCGGATGCTCGACCGGGTCGTGCTGACCAACGAGCAGGGCTTCATCGGCGGTGCGCCGGTCACCGGCCCCGATTCCGGCGGCGCGCAGAACTACGCGGCGGCGATCGACCAGCCCTACCAGTTCGATTTCTACGACGGCGGCGGCCTCGACCTCGCGTTCCTGTCCTTCGTCGAGGTCGATCCGACCGGCAACGTCAACATCAGCCGGTTCGGGCGCACCATCGTCGGCATCGGCGGTTTCGTGAACATCAGCCAGAGCGCGCGCACGGTGGTCTTCAGCGGCACCTTCACCGCCGGCGGGCTCGAAATCGTCTGCGAGGACGGCGGCCTGCGCATCGTCACCGAGGGCCGGCATGCCAAGTTCGTCAGGCAGATCGAGCAGATCTGCTACAACGCGCGCTTCGCCGAAAGCGAGGGCCGCCAGGCGTTGTTCGTCACGGAACGCGCGGTGCTGCGCGCGGTGGACGGCACGCTCGAACTCATCGAGATCGCGCCGGGGATCGACCTGGAACGCGACGTGCTCGCCCACATGGCGTTCCGCCCCCGCATCGCGTCGCCGCTCCGGCTCATGAATCGCCGCCTGTTCATGCCCGGGCCGATGGGTCTGGTGCGGGATTTCGTGGCCCGCGATCCGCTGCCGCGGCGGCGGGCGCGGCGGGCATGAGCGGGGCGCGGCAGGCGGTGCCGGCCATCAGCGGCACCACCCGGCTGCTCGGCATCGTCGGCGATCCGATCGCGCAGGTGGGGTCCCCCCGGGCGTTCAACGCGCGTCTCGCCGCCGCCGGGGCGGACGCCGTGCTGGTGCCGTTGCACGTGCCGGCGGCCGCGTCCTTCGAGCAGGCGATGCCGGGGCTGATGCGTCTGCGCAATCTGGACGGGCTGCTGGTTACCATTCCGTTCAAGGAACGCGCCCTCGCGCTGGCCGACACGGTGGGGCCGGTCGCGGCGCAGGTCGGCGCGGCGAACGCGCTGCGGCGGGAGGCGGACGGGCGCTGGACCGCGGAGATGTTCGACGGGGAGGGGCTGCTGCGCGCCCTGGCGGGGCTCGGCGTCGCGGCGGAGGGCGCGGCGGTGCTGCTGCTCGGCGCCGGCGGGGCGGGGCGGGCGATCGCGATCTCGCTGGCGCGGGCGGGGGCGGCACGGATCGGCATCTGCGATCTCGATCACGCCCGCGCCGCGGCGCTGGCGGCGCGGGTGCGCGCGGCCTGTCCCCGCTGCGCCGCGTCCGAGGTCGCGCCGCTGGCGGAGGGGTACGGCATCGTCATCAACGCGACCCCGGTCGGCATGGCGCCGGGGGACGGGCTGCCCGCGCCGCTCGGGCCGCTCGACGGTGTGGCCGCGGTCATCGACATCGTTCCGAAGCCGGCGGTCACGCCGCTGATGGCGGCCGCCGCCGCGGCCGGCTGCCGGGTCGTGGGGGGGCAGGCGATGATCGAGGGCCAGGCGGAGGCGGTGCTCACGTTCTTCGGCATCCTGCCGGCAGGGCAGGCGCCGGGCCGGCTGCGCCCGCATGGGCACGGGGCGGCGGCGGAGCGATAGGGGCGGCGCCGCGGGGTTCGGCGCGGGAGGCCGGTGATCGCGCTCTGGACTGCCGCTACCTTGTAGTGCAATGTAGCGTCGATGAAAACAGCCATGCCAGATGCGCGCAAGACCGCGCCCGTCAGCGTCCGCCTTGAGCCTGCCCTCAACGACCAGCTCACCGCGATCGCCGCCGCTCTCGACCGCCCGAAATCCTGGGTGATCGATCAGGCGCTGCGCGACTTCATCGCCGTCCAGCAGTGGCAGGTCGCGGCGATCGACGAGGGCATCGCCGCCGCCGACGCCGGACGTGTCGTCGCCCATGACGACGTCGTCGCCTGGGTCCGCTCCTGGGATCAGCCCGACGAGCGTCCCATGCCCGAATGCGGATAGTCTGGACCGCGCCCGCCCTCCACGACCTGGCCGCCGCCCGAGCCTTTATCGCCACCGACAACCCGCCCGCAGCGGACCGCCAGATCGCGCGTGTCCTGGCGGCAGTCAGTGGCCTGCTGCGGTTCCCCGAGCTCGGCCGCCCCGGCCGTCGCCCGGCGACAAGGGAGCTGGTCGTCGGGCGAACCGCCTACCTCGTCGCCTATCGCGTGCGTGGCGACACGATCGAGATCCTGCGCGTCCTGCACGGACGGCAGCGCTGGCCGGACCGTCCGTGACGCCGGATCAGGCGAAAATCTCCCCCAGCCGCCGGATCGAGCCCAAAACCTTCTCCTGCGGCAGCCCCGGCCACTGCACCCGCATCACGAAATGGTTCACCCCCAGCCGTTCCTGCCAGCGCGCGATCTCCTCCTTCACCGACACCTTGTCGCCGATGATGAACCGGTCGCGCGCCATCTCCTCGAACGACATGTTCGCGGTCGGGCTCTCCATCCCCCAGGCGGCGTAGGAGTTGTATTTGTATTCCAGCGCCGCCCGGCATTCCTCCATCGCCGTCGCGTGGCTGGCGCCGACATAGCATTCGCGTGCGATCGGGAACTCCGTCGCCGTCTTGCCGGCCTCGCGCAGCGCCGCGCGGTACACGCCCATCAACGGCTCGGTGGCGCCCAGGGTGGTCGCATTCGCGATCAGCCAGGCGTCGCCGATGCGCGCGGCGCGTTTCACCGCCGCCTCCACCAGCCCCGCGACCCACACCGGCGGCCCGCCCGGGCGCACCGGCTTGGCGCTGATGCCGTGGTCCGTCACCCGGTAGAACCTTCCCTCGAACGTCACCCGGTCCTCGGTCCACAGCCGGCGCATCAGCGCGATGCTTTCGGAAAACCGCGGCGCGCGTTCCTTCAAGGATACGCCGAACGCTTCGAATTCCCCGGCGCGGTAGCCGAGCCCGACGCCGAGCACGAAATTCCCTCCGCTCAGCACATCAAGGGTCGCTGCCTCCTCCGCCACATGCACCGGGTTCAGCAGGGGCAGCAGCAGGATGTTGCCGCCGATCGTCATCCCCTGCGCCTCGTGCAGCAGATAGGCCATCATCGGCGTGATCTGCAGCATCTGCAGCGGCGCGGTGAGGTAGTGATGCGGGAACAGCAGCGAGGCGAAGCCCGACGCGCGCGCCAGGCGCACCTGCTCCACCAGTTCCGGAACCCGCGCGGCGAGCGAATCGCCCTCGGGGAACTGGGTGTTGATGAACATGCCGACTTTCATGGCCGCCTCCTGCCGTTGGCGCCCAGTCTAGCCGCCGGGGGTGGTGGCGTCACGACGCGGCGGCGGACGGCCTACCCGACCGGCGGTCCTACGTAGCGCGAGGTCGGGCGGAACATTCGCCCCGTCGCCTGCTGCTCCAGCGCATGCGCGATCCAGCCTGGCGTGCGCGCCACCGCGAACACCGGGGTGAAGCCCTGGCGATCGATCCCCACCGCCTCCAGCAATACCGAAGCCATGATCTCCACGTTGGCCGGCAGCCGCAGTCCGGGCTTCACCCGCGCGGCGGCGGCGGCCACCGCCGCCTCGGCCTGCCCGGCGAGCGCGAGCCGGCCGGCCGCCGGGCCCATCCGTTCCAGCGCCGCGCGCATCGCCACCGCGCGCGGATCGTTGCCGCGGAACAGCCGGTGGCCGAATCCCATCAGTCGTTCCCGTGCGCGCAACCGCGCTTCCGCCCATGCCTCCATGTCGTCGGCGGCTGCCATGGCATCGAGCAGGTCGAGCGTGGGTCCCGGCGCGCCCCCGTGCAGCGGGCCGGTGAAGGCGCACCAGGCGCCCAGCACCGCGGCGGGGAGGCTCGCCCGTGTGGAGGCAGCGATGCGGGCGGTGAAATTGGACGGGCTCAGGCCGCTGTCGGCCATGACGACGAAATACGTATCGAGCGCGCCGGCCGCCGCCGGCGTGGGGGCGGTGCCGTGCAGCATGCGCAGCAGGTCCACGGCGGTCGGCAGCGCCGGGTCCGGGGCCAGCGGCGCGGCGCCGGTGGCGGCGCGCAGCAGGGAAGGCACGCCCACGGCCAGCGTGGCGACGATCGCCTCCGGCGTGCTGTCGTCGGGAAGTGCCGCCAGGGCGAGCCGCACGCCCATGGCCAGCGGCAGCGGCGCCGCCGCCGGCAGCCAGCTTTCCAGCCGCGCGAACGCCGTCGCCCGCGCGGCGCCGAGCCGCGCCTGCACAACCGCGCGGGTCAGCCCGTCGCCGGCGAAGCCGTCCCACAGCAGCGCCACGGTGCCCTCATAGCCATGGCGGGCCACGAGGTCGGGCAGTTCCACTCCGCGCACCCAGAGCCGGCCGGCCGGCGGGTCGGCCAGGCTCAGCACCGTGTCCGCCACGATCACGTCTTCCAGTCCGTCGCTCATGCGCTGCCTTTGCTGCCTGATTCGGTCGCGGCGCGCAGTCTGCCCCGCCGGCGCGGGCAGAGACAGGGGCGACGGCCAGCGGGCAGGCGCGTGAGGTCGGCGGCGTGGCAGCGATCCCGCCGGTCGCGTGCGGCGAGCGCGCGCTCAGTCCAGGCCGGTTGCGCCGGCCCGGTCGGGCGCCTATGTCGCCGCGCATGTCCGAACGAACAGAAGCCAGCCCGCCGTCGCCGCCCGTCGCCCCGGAGCCCCCGGCGAAGCCGCCGGCTTCGCCGGTGAAGGAGGTCGGCGGCCCGCCGGGGCCGGAGCCGACCCGCTACGGCGACTGGGAGCGCAAGGGACGCTGCATCGACTTCTGAGTGCCGCCGCCGATCCCTGGCGGCGCGGTCAGGCGGCGGCCAGGAAGCGCCGCACCGCATCGATGAACAGCGCCTGCCGGTCGTGGTGCACCCAGTGGCCGGCGCCCTCCACCTCCAGCACCTCGGCGGACCGGAAGTAGCCCAGCCGCCCGTCCGCGGCCGGGCTGGTGGCCCAGCTTTCGCGCCCATACACCAGCAGGGTGGGGCAGGTGATGCGCGCCCAGAGGGAGGCGATTTCCTCGCGCGTCATGTCGTTCGGCGGCCAGACGCGGACGTAGGGGTCGAACTTCCAGCAGTAGGTGCCGTCCTCGTTCTGGTTCACCGCATGCTCGGTCAGGTGCCGGGCCATCGGCTCCGACAGGTGCTTGTTCGCCTCCTGCATCCGTTTCAGCGCGGCTTCCAGCGAGGGGTAGCGCCAGGGCACCTCGGCGGACTGGGCGCGTTGCTGGGCGATCCAGTCGGCCATGCGCTCGTGGATCGGCTTGCCTTCCCGCTCCGCCGCGCTGCGCGGGCCGGGGCCGAGCCCCTCGATCGCCACCAGCCGGTGGATGGCATCGGGGTAGATGCCGGCGTAACGCAGCGCGATATTGCCGCCGAGCGAGTGCGCCACGACGGAAACCGGCGCCAGCGACTGCGAGTGGATGAGTTGGGCGAAGTCGTAGATGTAGCTCGCCATCGGATAATGGCCCGAGGCCGACCAGGCGGAATCGCCATGCCCGCGCAGGTCGGGCGCGATCACGTGGTACTCCCCGCGCAGCGCCTGGGCGATGAAATCCCAGCTTCGCGCATGGTCGCGCCCGCCGTGCAGCAGGATCAGCGGCGGCGCGCCCGGGTTGCCCCAGTCGAGATAGTGCAGCCGCAGCCGCTGGGAGAAGAAGACGCGCGAAACCGGACCCACGGGGGCGGGGGGCGCGCCGTTGCGGCCCGTCGGGTCACTCATGTCGGACAAGGGGCGCGCCTCCTTCAGCCGATCGGTGGGCGGCGCGTGTGCCAGCCCGCCGCGCGTTCATAGGCCGCCGCCACCCGCAGCACCGTCGCGTCCTGGAAGTAGCGGCCGACGAACTGTACCGACAGCGGCAGCCCTTCTTTCGACAGCCCCGCCATCATCGCCAGCGCCGGATGACCGGTGACGTTGAAGGGGGTGCGCGCCTGGCGCGGATAGGTGCGCGCGGTCTCGGCCGCGTCCTCGATCCGGCTCGCCGGGTCCATGGAGCTGGCACACAGCAGGATGTCCACGTCGCGCAGCGCGTCCTCCACCGCGGCGATCATCTGTGTCCGCCGGCGCTGCGCACCCACGTAGTCGCCGGCCGGGATGAAGGCGCCGGGCAGCAGGCGGCGGCGGGACAGCTTTCCGTAGTCGCCCGGGCGGGCGCGCAGCCAGGGGGCGTGCACCGACCAGGCCTCGGACGTCAGGATCACCCGGTTCACCCCGGCGAACTCGGCCAGGCTGGGGAGAGTGATGGTGCGGACCTCGGCGCCCTCGGCCTGCAGCAGGCGGGCGGCGTCTTCCAGCGCGGCGGTCATTTCCGGATGGGCGGGCAGGTCCGTCTCGTGGAAATGGCGGATGAAGCCGATGCGCAGGTCGCGCACGCCGCGGCCCAGGTCGCCCCCGAACAGCCGGGCCGGGGCGGGCGCGCTGCCGGGGTCGGCCGGGTCGTGCCCGGCCATCGCGTCCAGCATCAGGGCGGCGTCGGCGACGGTGCGGGTCAGCGGACCGACATGGTCCAGCGTATAAGAGAGGGGAAACACCCCGCGGCGCGATACCAGCCCATAGGTCGGCTTCAGCCCGACGATCCCGCAGCAGCTTGCGGGATTGCGCACCGAGCCGCCGGTGTCCGACCCCAGCGCTGCCGGGAACAGCCCCGCCGCAACCCCGGCGCCGGAGCCCGAGGATGATCCGCCCGGATGGTGATCCGGGTTCCATGGATTGCGCGCCGGCGGGAACGGCAGGTCGAAGCTCGGCCCGCCGATGGCGAATTCATGGGTGGCGGTCTTGCCGAGGATGATGGCCCCGGCCTGGCGCAACCGCGCGATCACCGTCGCGTCCGCCTGCGCGACATTGTCGAGCAGGATGCGCGAATGGCAGGTGGTCGGCAGGCCGGTGACGTCGATGATGTCCTTCACGGCGACCGGGATGCCGTGCAGCGGGCCGCGGACGCGGCGGGCGGCGAGCTCGCGCTCGGCGGTCCGGGCGGCGTCCATCGCGGCTTCGGCGTCGAGCCGGACGAAGGCGTGCAGCTTCGGCTGCAAGGCCGCGATGCGGGCGAGCAGGTCGGTCAGGAGTTCGACCGGGGAGAGGGTTCGGGCGGCGAAGGCGCGGGCGGCCTCGCTGGCGGACAGCCAGTGGGGTGCGGTCATAGCCCCACCCCCGGGCGCATCGGCGGCCAGGGCTCGGCGGCGGGGTCGGTGGGGATGCGGATGGCGCCGGCGGTGGCGAGCGCCTGGTCCGCGGCGGCGGCGACGTCCTCGGGGAACTCGGCCAACGCTTTGTCGAGGCCGGCGGCCCGCGCGAGGACCGCGATGAGATCTGGGGTCATGGCTCCGGTCTCCCGCCTGTGTCGCGCGATCATGCGGCGGGGACGGGGCGGAGGGAAGGGCGGCCGGCAGGGGGGCAACAGCGGACTTGCCGGGAAGAGGTGCGGCGCGGTATCCCTCGCTAGAGGGGAGAGCGTGCCGTGCGGGGCCCATGGTCCGGCCGGAGCGACAATCGTGCCACTGTCCGAGAACTGTCCGGCGGCCCCTCATGCGTTCCCTGTTGTTCGTCCTCGACATGCTGTGCCTGTTGCCCGTCGCGATGGCGCGGCCGTTCGTCGGCGTGCTGTTGTGGGACTGGATCGCCTTCATGAACCCGCACCGGCTCGTTTGGGGGATCGGGGTGAACTGGCCTTGGGCGCTGGCGTCCTTCGTGGTGACGATCATCGGCTGGGCGTTCTCGCGTGAGCCGAAGCGGATCGCGGTGAACCCCACGACCGTGCTGATGGCATTGTTCGTGCTCGGGGTGACGGTGAATATGCCGTTCTCGCTGTCGCCTTCGTGGGCAGAGTATCCTGAATGGCTGCGCGTGCTGAAGATGTTCCTGTTCTTCATCATCACCGCGACTCTGCTGACTGACAAGCGGCGGATCGATGCGCTGATCTGGGTGATCGCGATCTCGATGGGATTCTGGGTGCTGTATCAGGGCGGTGCCTCGGTGGTGACGCTCGGCGGGCACAAGGCATTCGGGCCGCCGGACTCCATGATCAATGATAACAACATCTTCGCCGCGGCCTTGCTGGTCGTGCTGCCGCTGTTCAACTACCTGCGGCTGCAGGCGCGTCACAGGATCGTGCGTCTGGGCCTGCTGTTCGTCATGGGGGTCGATTTTCTGGCGGTCCTGGCCAGCTATTCGCGCGGGGCGTTCCTCGGGATCTTCGCGGTCACGATCGTGCTGTGGTGGCGGAGCCGCAGCAAGCTGGTCGGGATGGTCGTGCTGGGGGCGGCGCTTGCGGGCGCGATCATGTTCATGCCGGCGGACTGGGTCGCGCGCATGCACACGATCGACCACTATCACCATGATTCATCGGCCGAATCGCGGCTGTTCATCTGGCGCGTGGCCTGGGATCTGGCGCTGCACCATCCGCTGACCGGCGCCGGCTTCAATGCCACCGTTTTCCCCCAGGTGGTGGAGACCGTCGCACCGGCCAAGTGGGCAATCGCGATCCATAGCATCTGGTTCCAGGCGTTGGGTGAGCAGGGTTTTCCGGTGTTCTTCATCTGGCTCGGAATCACCCTGGTCGGCCTGTTCAATGCGCATCGCGTCGTGCAACTCACGCGCGACCGGCCGGATCTTGCCTGGGCGGCGGACCTCGGGCGGATGGTGCAGGTCTCGATCGTCGCCTACGCCGTGACCGGGACTTTCCTGCCGATTGCGTACTGGGACATCTATTTTACTGTCCTGGTGGCACTGCAGATGGCCCTGGTCCTGGTACGCCGGCAGATCCACCAGGAGGAGGCTGCGTCGGGGGGATGGCGCATACGGCCCGCGGCACGGGCGCGGCCGGGTGGGGCGGTGTCTCCGGTTCCCGTCCGGCTGGGCCGGGGGCGAGCGCCCGAGGTGCCGGGACGATGAGCGGCCTTCTGTATCTGCTGGCGCTCATCGCGGTGCCATGGCTGGTGGCGTGGACAATTTGCGACCCGGCGCGGACCCAGCGCGTCTGGTGGCCGTTCGACATGAAGGGGGACCGGCCGCCGGTGCAACAGGCAGCCACCTGGCGCGAGCGCCGTGCCCGTCGGATGGCGGGTCAGGACAAGGCGGACATCCAGGCAACGGCTGCGCGTGAGGGAGAGGTCAGTCTCGGGCCCGCACGAAGGGGCGGGTACCCGGTAGCGCCACCCCGGTCGACCACGCGTCGTCCGGGCCCTCCGGGGGCGGGATCGCGAGGTAGCTGAGCCGCTTCAACTCCCGCCGCCCGTGAGTGACGGAATCGAGGATCAGGCCGCAGGTCGCCGACAGGCAGGCGAGCAGCACCAGGCCGGTGGCGAGCACGGCGGTCGGCAGCCGGGGCACCAGGCCGGTGCGCAGGAACTGGGCGATCACCGGAAGGCCAAGGCCGATGCCGGCCGCCAGCAACACTGCGCCGGCGATGCTGAAGAACTGCAGCGGCCGCTCCTCCTTCATCAGAGCCAGGATGGTGCGCAGGATCCGGAACCCGTCCGAATAGGTGCGCAGCTTCGACACCGAGCCGGCCGGACGTTCTCCATAGCGGGTCGGCACCTCGCCGAGTGCCATCCGGAGTTCAAGCGCATGGACCGTGAATTCCGTCTCCGTCTCGAAACCGGCCGCCAGGGCGGGGAAGGACTTGACGAACCGCCGGGAGAACGCCCGATAGCCGGACAGCATATCCGTCACTCCACGCCCGAAGATGCTGCGGACCACGCCGGTGAGAAGGGCGTTGCCGAACTGATGGCCGGGGCGGTACGCACCGGGCTCGGTTGGCGTCCGGACGGCGGTGACCATGTCGAGTTGGCGGGACCGCAGCAGATCGACCATCGCCGGCGCGATCCCGGGGTCGTACGTGTCGTCGCCGTCCACCAGGATATAGATATCCGCCTCGACATCGGCGAACATACGACGGACGACGTTGCCTTTGCCGCGCAGCGACTCGTGGCGGACGCATGCGCCCGCGTCCGCCGCCACCGCGGCGGTGTTGTCGGTCGAATTATTATCGTACACGAAGACCACGGCGCCCGGAAGCGCCGCCTGGAAGCCGCGCACCACGCGGCCGACGGTCATGACCTCATTGTAGCAGGGCACCAGAACCGCAATGCGGACAGGATCAACCTCTGCATTCGGGCCGGCAACGTAGTCCGCCTGATCTTTGTCCATCGCGCGAAGCACCTTTCATCCTACATTACGCATAACACATCCAGGGCGGAATGGCATGTGCGGCCGCCGGCCCGTGGCTTGGTCTCCGCTCGGCTTTCCTGATAGGAGAGCCGGCGAGGTTCTTGCCCCGGCCGCAACGGGATGCGGCGAGGTCGGTTCGTCGCGTCGTCCCCCCCTGCTGGCCCGGGAAAGCCTGTATGCGCAAGGTCAGTCGCCTGCATCGTCGCGGTCTCGCCGCAGGCGGGTTCGCCCGATGAGCGACCGGTCCATGCCGGAAGGTCGGCACGAAGGTGCCGGCGCGGCCGCGCGAGCGGCGGCGGGCGTGCTGACCGTCCTGTTCGTTGTCGGCATCATCGCCCTGGCCTGGACCGGGTTTACCCAGTCCGACGATCAGTTCTATGCCGCGGCCGGCGCCGGCTGGGCCTTCCACTTCCCCTACCTGCCCGACACCCACTGGGGGGTGCGGCATATGGTGGTGTGGCCCATTGCGCTCGCGTTCCGCCTGTTCGGCGAGAGCGACGCTACCCTGGCAGCGTCGCCTCTGTTCTACGCCACGTTGCTGCTCGGGCTCTGCTTCCTGCTCACCCGGCGGATTGCCGGGTTCGGCGCCGCGCTGCTCGCGGTCGCGCTGCTGGCGGCCGTGCCGCAGTTCGCGGCGGACGCCTCGATCGTGGTGGAGGATCCGGCCGAAGCCTTCCTGCTGCTGTGCTCGCTGCTCGTGTTCCATTTCGCCTGGCAGCGGAACCGCAACGGGGCGTTCATGCTGTCGGGCGTCCTGGCCGCCCTCGCCTTTCTCACCCGCGAGACCTCGCTCGTCCTGCTGCTCCTGTACGGCCTTCTGTTCCTGGCGGATTACGGCGGCCGCCGGGTCGCCTATGTCTGGATGGGCGTGGGGTTCTGCGTCGTCGTCGGCGCCGATACCGCGCTGCTGTGGTGGGCGAGCGGTGACCCGCTCTATCGCGTGCACCTGGCCCTCAACGGCATCCATCACGACAATCCGGGTTTGGCGGCGCAGTTCGCAACGCAACCCGGTCTGAACAGGTTCGGCAACCTGGCGGCACCGCGTTGGCTTCAGCCCCTGGTGATCCTGTTCCTCGACCAGAGCTATGGTCTGTTGTTCTGGTTCGGCATCCCCGCTGCGGTCCTGCTGATGACTGATCGCGCGCGCAGCGAGGGGCGGCTGATCCTGCGGCTTCTGTGTGGATTCGCCCTCCTCTGGCTGCTGGTCTTGTCCTATGGGTTCACGTTTCTTTGGGTGATCGCGCGCTATGATTTCGTGCTGGCCGTGGTCGTCACGATTCCGCTGGCGATTGCGCTGTCCCGAATGCTGCGCGACCGACAGCGCTGGCTCGCGGTCCTGGTGATCGCGGCGCTGCTCGGGTCGGATGTGCTGCTGATTGCGGCCTCCAATCGCGACCCTCTGTTCGGCGAGCGGGCGCTCGTCGCGCTGGTCCGCGAGACCCCGGGCGGCACGGTCTTGACCGATCCTGGAACCGCAACCGGCGCCGCCTGGCTGCTCCGGGTCCATCACCTCGCCGGGCGCGTGCGGGTGGGGATGCCGAAGCCGGGCGATCTGTACTATTTTGACCACCCGTGGCGGGGCATTCCGGGTGACTGGCCGATCCACGCACCTCCGTCGTCCTGGATCGCGGTGCAGCGGTTCGCGAAGCCACCCTCGCTGGTTGCGCGACTGCTGCGGGAGTTTGGCCTTGCCCGCTTGCTGCCGGGCGTGCTGGCGCGCAAGCTGCTGCCCCCACCACAGACCGCGGCGCTCTACCGGGTTCCGTCCGGCGGCGAGCGCTCCATTTCGGTGACGGGTTCTCGAATTTTTGCGCCACGGGTGCCTTGTTGTCAGCGGCCTGCTGGCCGCTGAACCGCGAAGGCATTTGCGGGGCAGGACACCAGGGGCGGTCCCTGGATCAGGCTCCTGTCGCCCCGGCGCCGTGAGGGCTGCGAACATGCAGACTACGGGTGTTTGGATCTTTCACGGGCCGTTTGGGACACTCGCATATCCGTAGCCCCCCGCCGGGTGTTGCTGCGACAAACGCAGTAGCGGCGCCGGCCCCGGCGATCGTCCAGGTGGCGCAAGCCCTCCTTTTCGGTGCGAACCAGTGCCATCGCGCTTGCCCTCTCAACAAAACGTTCCGACCTGGGGCAGCAAACCCGACCATGACAAAGCAAGTGCGCGCACGAGCCGCTACGCCGCCCAACCGGACCGGCCCGGGCTCCGGATGCCAGGTTGCTCCCGCCCCCGCGACAGCAGACGGTCCATCCTGGGAGATCACCAACCGTGCGGTCGCCGCGGCGGATACCGAGGCGCCGCCTGCGCCCGCCGCCCCCACACGTCCCGACCCGCCGTCCGCCACGTGGTGTCCGTGGGCGCCGTGAGAGCGGTTCACGGCGGGGATTCGCGGCAGCCCCTTACGATCCTATGCTGTTGCCTTCGCTCCTCCATCCCCCCGAGTCGCCGCATGGTCATCCTCCTCGGCCTGGACCCCGGCCTCAGCGTCACCGGCTGGGGCCTCATCGCCACCGACGGCACCCGGCTGCGCCACATCGCCGACGGCATCGTCGCCACCGACGCTGCCACCCCGGTGCCGCAGCGCCTGCGCCTCCTGCACGACGCGCTCGCCGCCCTCATCGCCGAGCACCGCCCCGACGAAGCCGCGGTGGAGGAAACCTACGTGAACCGCAACGGCGCCGCCTCCCTCAAGCTCGGTTACGCCCGGGGCATCGCGCTTCTGGCCCCCGCGCTCGCCGGCATCCCCGTGGCCGAATACGGCGCCAAGACCGTCAAGCGCGCCGTCGTCGGCACCGGCGGTGCCGCCAAGGAGCAGGTGCAGATGATGGTCCGCCGCCTGCTTCCCGGCGCCACCGTGCGCCGCGCCGACGCCGCCGACGCGCTCGCGGTCGCGATCTGCCACGCCCACCACCGCGCCAGCCGGCTCGCCTGGGTCGCACGCGAACACCCCGCCCCGGCCGCATGATCGCCCTGCTCACCGGCCGCATCGCGGCGCTCGAGGACACCGCCTGCGTCGTCGATGTCGGCGGCGTCGGCTATCTGGTACATGCTTCCACCCGCACCCTGGCCGCCCTGCCGGCGCCGCCGGCCCCGGCCCGGCTGCTGATCGAAACCCAGGTGCGCGAGGACGCCATCCTGCTCTACGGCTTTGCCGACCCCGCCGAACGCGACTGGTTCCGCCTGCTCACCACCGTCCAGGGCGTGGGCGGCAAGGTTGCGCTGGCCATCCTCTCCGCCCTGTCGCCGCGCGACCTGGTGACCGCCATCGCCGGCGGCGACCGCACCAGCCTCACCCGCGCCCAGGGCGTCGGCCCGCGCCTCGCCGTCCGCCTGCTCACCGAACTGCGCGACAAGACCGGCGCCATGCCCGCCACCCCGGGCCTGCCCGCCCCCCAGGCCGCCACGCCCGGCGTCGCCGAAGACGCCCTCTCGGCCCTGGTCAACCTCGGCTACCGCCGCCCCGAAGCCCAACCCGCCGTCGCCCGCGCCCTCGACCGCCTCGGCGCCGCCGCCGGCCTCGACGCGGTGATCCGCGACAGCCTGAAGGATCTGGCACGGTGATGGCGGGGGTTCGAGGGGCGGGGGATCAGCAAGCAAGGCCAGGGGGCGCTGCCCCCTGGACCCCCGCCAAGGGCAGTGCCCTTGGAACCCATTCGTTGGTTCCGATTGGGTGGGGGGTGGCGCGGGAGCCGGAGCGGCGCGGGGGGCCGGGCAGAGCGATGCGCAAACGCGCGTCGCTCTGCCCGGCCCCCCGCGCCGCTCCGGCTCCCGCGCCACCCCCCACCCAATCGGAACCCCCCGAGGGGTCCAGGGGACTGGTCCCCTGGCAGGGGGTCCAGGGGGGCAGCGCCCCCCTGGCCTTGCTTGCTGACTGCCCGCCCCCGGGACGACCGGCATGACCGACCCAGATCCCCCAGACCGCGCGGTCACCCCCGTCCGGCGGGAGGAGGACGCGGCGGAGGCGTCGCTGCGTCCGCAGCGTTTGGCCGAGTTCATCGGGCAACGGGCCAGCCGGGAGAATCTGGCGGTATTCATCGCCGCGGCCAGCGGGCGGGCCGAGGCGTTGGATCATGTGCTGCTGCATGGCCCGCCGGGCCTCGGCAAGACCACGCTCGCGCAGATCGTGGCGCGCGAGCTCGGCGTCGGCTTCCGGGCCACCTCCGGCCCGGTGATCCAGCGTGCCGGCGACCTTGCCGCAATCCTGACAAACCTCCAGCCCAGGGACGTGCTGTTCATCGACGAGATCCATCGCTTGCAGCCCGCCATCGAGGAAGTGCTCTACCCGGCCATGGAGGATTTCCAGCTCGACCTCATCATCGGCGAGGGCCCCGCCGCGCGCTCGGTGCGCATCGACCTGCCGCCCTTCACCCTGGTGGGGGCGACCACCCGCGCCGGCCTGCTCGCCACCCCCCTGCGCGACCGCTTCGGCATTCCGCTGCGGCTGATCTTCTACACCCCGGCCGAACTGGAAGTGATCGTCCGCCGCGGCGCCGGGATCCTCGGCCTGCCGCTCACCGAGGCGGGCGCGGCCGAGATCGCCGCCCGCTCCCGCGGCACCCCGCGCATCGCCGGGCGCCTGCTGCGCCGGGTGCGCGATTTCGCCGCCGTCCAGGGCGTGACCGAGGTCGATCGCGTCATGGCCGATGCCGCGCTGACCCGGCTGGAGGTCGACGCCCGCGGCCTCGATGCCATGGACCGCCGCTACCTCCGCCGCATCGCCGAGCACCATGCCGGCGGCCCGGTGGGCGTGGAGACCCTGGCCGCCGCCCTGTCCGAAGCCCGCGACACGCTCGAAGACGTGATCGAACCGTTCCTGATCCAGGAGGGCCTGGTGCTGCGCACCAGCCGCGGCCGGATGCTGGGCCTGCCCGCCTGGCGCCATCTCGGCCTCGCCCCCCCCGCCTCCCAGCCCGGCCAGCCCGACCTGCTGTTCCGCGACGGGGTCCCCGAGTCCGGGACGGAAGCTCAATGAACGGCAATCCGGCCGCCACGCCGGCGGCAGTCCCGCACCGCTACGATCTCCGAGTCTATTATGAAGACACGGACGCCGGCGGAATCGTGTACCACGCCAACTACCTGCGCTTCGCCGAGCGGGCGCGCACGGAAGCCCTGCGTGCGCTGGGTGTCCCCCATGCGGTGCTGGTGCGCGACCACCAGCGCATGTTCGTGGTGCGCCGCGTCAAATTGGACTATCTGCGCCCCGCCAGGCTGGACGAGTGGCTTTCGGTCCTGACCGACCAGCGGGCGCTCGGAGCGGCCTCCGTCCGGTTGCGCCAGGACATCACGGGGGCGGAGGGCACGTGCGCGGCGGCCGTGATCGATCTCGCCTGCGTGCGTACCGATACCGGCCGCCCGGCGCGCATTCCGCCAGCCTGGCGGGCGGCATTGCAGGGATTGCAGGCGGCCTCGCCGCCCGAATGAGCACGGCCGGCGGCCTGGCCGCCGGGGGAAACAAGGGAGTATGCGGTGGATCGCGCTGTCGATGCGGTGAATCTGGGGACGGCCGGGGGCGATCTGTCGCTCTGGGGCCTGTTCCTGCAGGCCGACATCCTGGTGAAGCTGGTGATCATCGGCCTGCTGCTCGCCAGTGTCTGGGTCTGGGCGGTGGTGTTCGAGAAATGGTCGAGCCTGCGCCGGGTGAACAAGCAGGCCGATGTCTTCGAGGACCGGTTCTGGTCCGGTGGCAGTCTCGATGACCTGTACGACCAGGAAGGCGCCCAGCCGGCGCATCCGATGGCCGCGGTGTTCGGCGCGGCGATGGGCGAATGGCGCCGCTCCGCCCGGGTGGCCGGCGCCGGCGCCGACGCCTCCCGCGCCGGGGTGCGCGAGCGGGTGGACCGCGCAATCACCGTAACGGTGCAGCGGGAGATGGACCGGCTGGAGCGTTGGACCATCTTCCTCGCCTCGGTCGGCGCCACTGCGCCCTTCATCGGGCTGTTCGGCACCGTGTGGGGGATCATGCACAGCTTCTCGGCGATCGCGCGGATGCACAACACCAACCTGGCGGTGGTCGCGCCCGGCATCGCCGAGGCGCTGTTCGCCACCGCGATCGGCCTGGTTGCGGCGATCCCGGCGGTGCTCGCCTACAACAAGATCAGCACCGACCTGTCCCGTTTCGCGTCCCGGCTGGAGGGCTTCGGCACCGAGTTCAGCGCCATCCTGTCGCGCCAGAGCGAAGAGCGGGCCTGAGCCATGGCCATGTCGGGCCCCGGAGGAAGCGGCGGACGGTACGGGCGTGGGCGCTACCGGCCGCTGGCGGAGATCAACGTCACCCCGCTGGTCGACGTGATGCTGGTGCTGCTGGTGATCTTCATGGTCACCGCGCCGCTGATGACCTCCGGCGTGTCGGTCGACCTGCCGAAGACCGATGCCAAGCCGCTGAACAGCGACAGCACGCCGCTGACGGTCTCGATCAACGCGGCGGGCAAGATCTTCCTGCAGAACCAGCAGGTGGAACTGCCGGAACTGGTGGCCAAGCTGCAGGCGATCGCCGCGGGGGATTCGACCCGGCGGATCTTCGTGCGCGGCGACAAGGATATTTCGTACGGCCTGGTGGTGCAGGTGATGGCGACCATCGCGCAAGGCGGGTTCACCAAGGTGGCGCTGCTGGCCCAGCAGCCGACCGCAGCCCCGGCCGCGGCCCCGGCTTCGCCCGCGCCTGCGCCTGCGGCCCCGGCCGCCCGCAAAGGGGGCTGAGCATCCCGTCATGTGGGATTGGCTCGCGCCGTCCGGACTGACGCCGGAGCTGCGCCGCGGGGCGGCGGCCTCCGCGGTGCTGCACGTCGTCCTGCTGCTGGTGGTGCTGGTCGGCCTGCCGTTCTTCCCGGTGCCGGCGCCGCCGCCGGAGACCACGGTCGCCATGGTCTTCCAGGGCAAGGTCGGCAAGACGATGAAAGCCCCCAAGCCCGGCAAGGTGCCGGCCCCGGCGAAGGCCGACGTGCCGGTGCCCGCCCCGGCTGCGTTCCAGAAGCCGCAGCCCAACCCGAACGAATTCGCGCCGCCGCCGCCGCCGCCTCCTCCGCCACCGCCGCCCCAGCAGGCGGTGACCCCGCCGATTCCGACCCCGCCGGTGAAGGCGCCGCCGCCCACGCCGTCCCCCACGCCGGCCCCGACGGTGCCGGTGCCGCACACCGAGACCGCGCCGACGCCGCCCAAGCCGCCCGCCAAGCCGGCGCCGCCGCTGCCGGTGCCGCCGGTGCCGACCCCGCCGCCGCCGGAGCCCAGCTCCACCTCGCAGCCCAACCCGACCAGGAATCCCGCGCCCAACACCAACGCACTGCTCAACACGTTGCAGAAGCTGCGCGCCGAGGCGAAGCAGCAGCCGCCGACCGCGCGCTACAATCCCGCCCAGGGCGGCGCGCCGCAGGGCGGCGGCAACCCCGACGGCAACGACACCGCCGCGCTCACCTCCTCGCAGCGCGCGGCGATCGGCGCCTATGTGCGGCGCTGCTGGACCTACGATCCCGGCGCGCTCAACACCGACAAGATGCAGGTGATGCTGACCGTGACCACGGACGCCGACGGAGTGCCGCGAATCGTGCAGTTTTCGCCCGGGGACCGGACGCACATGGCCGCCGATCCGGTATTCCAGGCCTTCGCCGACCGGGCACGCCGTGCCGTGCTGGATCCGCGCTGCGCCAACCTGCCGCTGCCGCGTCATATGCTGGGCAAGATCAACGTACTGAGCTTCCGGTTCAGCCCCTAGTGTCCTGCCTCTGACGGTCGCGGTCCGTTGCCGCGACCGTCAGGGCCCGGCAGGCCACTGAAAACAAACAGCTGGTGTCCCGATCCCGACCGCAGAGGAGGGCAACACGCATCAGGATCGGGACACTTGGCCGATGTGCGCCGGGTGCCGCATGGACCCCCGCCTGCCCCTGTCCTGCCGCGCGGGAGGGGGCAGGCGTCACCCGGGTGCGCCCTGACGTGCTGCGATGACATTCCTGATACCGTCCGCCCGCCGCGTTGCGCCGCGGCCGGCAACCGTGGAAGAGACCTGCATGACCGACCCACGTTCCCGCTTCCTGCACCGTTCCATGTTCCCGCAGATGGGCCTCCTGGGCCGACGAGGCCTGATCGCCGGCGCGGCCGGCAGCGCCGGGCTGCTCGGTCTCGGCGGCGCGGCGGCCTTCGCTCAGGCCGCGCCCGGCGCCCCCGCGGCGGCGCCTGCCGCCGGTGGCGCCGGCGCCGGGCAGAGCGCGGTGATCGACGTGAACCGCGCCCGCGCCGCGCCGATTCCGATCGCGATTCCCGATCTGGTCGGCGCCGATCCGACCTCCGCCTCCCTCGGGCACAACATCGCCCAGGTGATCACCAACGACCTCGGCAATTGCGGATTGTTCCGGCCGATCGCGCCGGGCGCCTTCATCCAGGCGCCGGGCGCGGCGGCGGGCAGCACCCCGGCGGAGCCGGCGTTCCAGAACTGGGCCTCGATCGGCGCACAGGCGCTGGTGACCGGCCAGGTCACGGCCTCCGCCAGCACGATCAGCGTGCAGTTCCGGCTGTGGGACGTGCTGGCGCAGACGCAGCTTCAGGGCACCGCCTACACCACCACCCAGGCCAACTGGCGCCGCATCTCCCATATCATCGCCGACGTGATCTACCAGCGGCTGCTCGGTGAGCCCGGCTATTTCGATACAAGGGTCGTCTATGTCTCGCTCACCGGGCCGCGCGGGCGGGAACGGCACCGCCTGGCGGTCATGGACCAGGACGGCGCCAACAACCGTTTCCTGACCGACGGGACCTGGATGGTGCTGTCGCCGCGCTTCGCGCCGAAGGGCGACGTGATCTGCTTCATGAGCTACGCGAACCAGTCGCCGCGGGTCTATCTGTTCGATCTCGCCAGCGGGCAGCAGCGGGTTCTGGGTGCGTTCTCCGGCATGACCTTCGCCCCCCGCTTCTCGCCCGACGGGAAGACCGTGATCATGGCTGTGGCGCAGGGCGGCGGCTCGTCGATCGTCGCGGTGAACCTGGCGACCCATGCCAGTCGCCAGATCACCAATTCGAGCGCGATCGACGTCAGCCCATGTTACAGCCCGGACGGGTCGCAGATCGTGTTCAATTCCGACCGCGACGGCACGCCGCAGCTGTATATCATGAACGCCGACGGCAGCGGAGTGAAACGAATCAGCTTCGGCCACGCCAACTACACCACCCCGGTCTGGTCGCCGCGCGGCGACCTGATCACCTACACACGTTACGGCGGCAACGAGGCCAATTTCGCCATCGGCGTGATGGCGCCCGATGGCACCGGGGAGCGGGTGATCGCCGAGGGCTGGGATGTCGAAGGCCCGACCTTCTGCCCGAACGGACGGGTGCTGATGTATTTCAGCCAGACGCGCGCGACGGGCAACCGCGGGCAGGGGTTCAGTTCGCAATTGAAGACGGTCGACATCACCGGATTCAATCAGCGGATCGTTCCGACGCCGACGATGGCCTCCGACCCGGCCTGGTCGCCGCTCGGGGGCTGATCGTCACCGGCCGGGGGGGCGGACGCCGCCTTGCAGGCCCGGCGGCTTCCGGTCCGTTGGTCCGCCCCGCGCCCGCCGCGCCACGTCCATACGGAACCAACGAAAATTTCCCCGGGGGCTGCGCCCCCGGCCGGGAGCGGCCGCGCCGCGGACCAGGGGCGGCGATGCGCCCCGGCGGTGCCGGCCGGCCCGCCGGCGCGAGATCATCTTGCGATGAACTCTGTTTCACGATAAGGGGTTACACAGAAGTCCTGAATGTACGACTGAGCGACGGTCGCCCGGCCGTCGTGCCCTCCGGCTGTTCCCGGCCGCGCCACGACGGAGGTTCCGCGCTGATGACCCGTCCCGACGCCTCCAGGCCCCTGCCGGCTTCCGCGATCATGTGGGTGCGGGCTCTCGGTTGCCTCGCCGCCATGGCGCTGTTGTCGGCCTGTGCCAGCCACGCACCGCGCCTGGGCGCGCGGGGGGAGGCGGCGCGCTACGCGGCGATGGCACATGGCGACTACGCGCCGCCCGGCCCGCCGAGCGATCCGTGGGGGCCCTATATCCGCCAGGCCTCGACACGGTTCGACGTGCCGGCCCAGTGGATCCGCGCCGTCATGCACGTGGAATCGGGTGGGAACGAATACCTGCATGGCCAGCTCACCACCTCGGGCGCCGGGGCGATGGGTCTGATGCAGGTGATGCCGGAAACCTATCAGGACATGCGGGCGCAGTACCTCGCTCGGCCCCGACCCGTACAATCCGCACGACAACATCATGGCCGGCGCCGCCTATCTGCGGCAGATGTACGACATCTACGGGTTTCCCGGCTTCCTCGCCGCCTACAACGCGGGGCCGCGGCGGCTCGACGACTACCTAGCCGACCATCGTCCGCTGCCGGCCGAAACCCGTCACTACGTGGCGATGATCGGACCGGCGATCGTCGGCAGCTATCCGCGCCACGTGTCGCCGGCCGGCAGCTACGCCATGAACCGCCTGCCGATCGATATCCCGTCCGGGCTGCGCTACGCGCACGGCCGCGCCGCGCCGGTGCAGATCGCGAGTCGGGCGATGCCGGTGCCGCCGCCGATGCCGACGCCCTACCAGCCCGCGGTGCGGGTGGCCGAGGCATCGCCGCCGCCGCGCACGATCGCCCCGGCGCGGACGCAGGTGGCCTATCTGACCCCGCCGAAGCGCCTGCCGCAGCCGCCGCGCCCGCCGCGCGCCCGCGGGTTCCGTCTGGTCCAGACCGCCTTTGCGGAGCCGCCGCCGCCGCCGCGGTCGTCTGGCCTGTCGGGTCACTGGGCCGTGCAGGTGGGGGCGTTCCTCGATCCCGAGCAGGCGCGCCACGCCGCGGGCGAGGCCCAGGCCCGTGCGCGCGCGGTGCTCGGGGGGGCGCGTCCGCTGGTGGAAACGGTGCGTCACGACCATGCCGTGTTGTGGCGGGCGCGGCTGACCGGGCTGTCGCGGGACGCAGCCGTGCGGGCGTGCGAGCAGCTCTCCCGGCGTCACAATGCCTGCATGGTGCTGTCGCCTGACGCGCAGTCCTGAACAGAAAATCCCCCCGGCCGGCTGATCGCGCCGGCGGGGACGCCCGCTGTCATCGCGTCATCATCCGGAGCCCGCATCGTTGCCGGTCCGGCGAGGCCGCCGGTATCAGCCCGACTCAGAACCCGAACATGTGGTCGAGCGAGAACCCGCCCGCCCGGTCCGCCAGCCCCGCATATCCGAACAGCCGGCATGTCGTGTCCCGCACGAGCACGTATCCCTCCGCCCCGGCGCGCACCAGCGCCGCCGCGCCGAACACCTCCTCCGGCCGCACCAGCGCCGACCCGCCGCAGGCGATCTCCAGCCGTTCTTCCCCGATCGGCTGCCCCGTCGCGTCGTGCAGCACCAAGGTCGTGGCGGACCGCGCCGCCCAGGGCGCGGAGGCCGGGTAGATCAGCACCGCGAAGCTCCGCCGCCCCGGCTCCCCAAGGCGCAGGAACAGCCGGGTGGACAGGCCCGGCGGCGGGCCGGAGTAGGACTGCGGCTCGTCGCGCCAGGTCATGATGGTGTTGAAGACATGCGCGCCGAAGCTCGATTCCGCCGCATGTCCGCTCTCCCGGTGCTCCCAGCGGAACAGCGCGTGCAGCCAGCCGTCGGCGCCGCCGCCGTCGCGGACGTCGTAGACCAGTTCGGCGTGGCCGGCGCAGAGCCCCGGGATCGTATCGAGATCCAGCGCCAGCCCGTGGTTGCGCGGCAGCCGGCCGAGGAACCGTTGCGCCACCGGCTGTCCCGCCGTGTCGAACAGGTCGAGCCGCACCGGCAGGTCCGCCTGCGCCACCGCCATCGGGGTCGGCTGCACGATGGTGCGGAACCGCGCCGGGTCCAGCACCGGGAACGGCAGCAGGAAGCCGCGGCCGAGCGCCGGCGGCAGGGCGGGGATCGCGGGATCGGGGCGCAGGTCGGCGCGCTCCACGTTCACATGCGCGATGCGGGTCCGCCCGGCGCGGGTCACCTCGTAGCGCGGGCGCACCACGTGCCGCCCGGCACGCAGCTCGATCTGCGCCGGCCAGCGCAGGTCCGGCAACAGGGTCGCGACATCCACCGCGACGGTGGCGAACGGCCCCACCGTCTGGTCGAGCGCAACCGGCGCCTCCGCCCCCATCCGGTCGAGCGCCACCGCCCCGGCCGGGATCGGCACGGCGTGGCTGTTCTGCAGCCACAGTACCACCTGCTCGTCCTCCCGCGGCGCCGGCAGGCCGGCATAGCGGTCGGATGGCCAGGCATTGGCATCGTGGGTGGACGACAGGCTGGCCCCGACGGCCGACCCCTCTGCGGTTCCAAACGTGTCCAGCGCGTATTTCACCACGTCGTGCCCGGCGGCGCCGATCGCGTGCAGGAACAACTGGCCGGTGAAGTCCGGCAGGCCGAAGCGGGCGCGCACCGCGCGGCTGTCGATCGCGACGCCGCCCGGCCCCTCCGGCAGTGCCTGCTCCCAGGTGGCGAGCGGGGTGCCCGCGGCGTCGAACAGCCGCAGCCACAGCCGGACCGTCCCGGCCCCGTAGCCGGCCCAGTAGTTGGCGGAGACGAGCCGGGTGGACAGCGCCGCCGTGTCGCGGAAGAAGGCGAAGTTGGTGGCGAAATTCAGCCGGTCGAGGTAGCGGTCCGGGTTGGTCAGCAGCGCCGGCGGCAGCTTCGCCTCGTCCAGGGTGCGCAGGACGGCGCCGGGCGGCAGCAGCGGGGCGATGCGCGCGGCGGCGCGGCCGGCGTCGAAGGCGGCGATCAGCACGCTGCGGGCCCCGGAACGGGGCAGGTCGGTGAGCGCCAGCGCGGTCAGCCCGGCGCGGGTCCGCCCGACCGCGGCGACATCGTGGACAAAGAGCGAGACCGGCCCCGGCAGATCCGGGTACATCGCCCGCAGCGGCGCGGCGAGCCCGTCGGGATCGTACAGCGCGACGGGACCTTCGAGCCCGGCATACAGCCGCGCGATCGCCTCGGCCGCCAGCGGATGCGCCAGCGCCTTGTAGATCACGTTGCCGCCGGCGCGGTTGTCGAACGTTTCAATCTCGAGCATGTGGTCTCCGCGGCGGACGGGCGCCGGAGGTCTGCGGGGCAGGCTGGCGGCGGGCCGGATAGGCCAATGCGGACGGGCGGACAAGGCGGCCGCGGGCGCGGCGGTCAGAGCCCGAGCCGCCGTCGCACCTCCGCCCCCGCCACCGCGGTATCATCCAGCGGCGCCGTGGGCCAGAGGTCCAGCCGCCCGGCGAAGCGGCGCACCCGCCCCTCGGCCAGCAGTCCCTCGGTGAACTGCCCGATCCGCCGCGACCGGCCGGGCAGTTGCACCAGCAGCACCGGCGCCGCGGTCGCCACCGCCTCGGAGACCATGGAGACGCTGTCCTCCGTCGCCACCACGAGGTCGGCCAGCGCCAGCATGCCGAAATACGGGTTGTCGCCGGCCCCGTCCCAGACGAAGGCGCCGCGCGGGACCAGCGTCGCGGCCAGCGCCGCTGTCACCGCCGGATCGGTCCGGCGCGAGGGGGTGAGCATGAGCCCGACCCGATCGCGGTCCATCATGTCCGCAAGCTGGGCGGCGAGCCCGGTCGCCGACCGCCGCGTCCAGCCGGAACCGCCCGTTGCTGCCGCCGACCAGGACGGCGACCAGCGGGCGGGGCAGATGCGCGAACACCGGCCGCCAGGCCTCCGCCGCCGCGGCCAGCCGGGCCGGGGTGACCCGGTGCAGCGCGGTGCGGGTGACGATGACGTTGGGCCCGGTCAGCCGGTCGTGCCGGTTCACCACCACGAGGTCGAACCGGCGCGGGTCCATGCGCGGATGCTGCACCTGCACCAGCCGCATCCCCTGCCGCCGCAGCGCCGCGCCCACCACGGCGCCGGTCCCGCCGCAGGCGATCGCCAGATCAGGTCGCGGCGGCGCCACCGCGCGGGCCACCGGCGCGAGCGGGGCAGGCCAGAACCGGGCCGAAAGGACGCGCCACGGGCCGCGCGGGGTGAGCACCCTGAGCTCGGTCTCCAGCCCGGCGGCCTCCGCGAGGCCCAGCCCCTGGGCCTGCAGGCCGGCGTAGTTCTCGCTGAGCAGCCAGCTGCGCGGGGCGCTCACTGCCCCCGGAAGCGGGGCGCCCGCTTTTCCTTGTAGGCGCGGATTCCCTCCTGCATGTCCGCGCTGGAGCGGACCCGGGCGATGGTGCGGCTGGTCGCGACCATGCGCTCCACCGGACCGACCGGGACGATCTCGCCCGCCAGCCGCTTCAGCGCGCCCAGCACCAGCGGCGCCTGCTCCAGCAGGGATTCGGCCATCGCGATCGCTTCGGCCTCGTGCTGGCCGGGCTTCGTCACCCGGTTGACGAAGCCCACGTCATAGGCGCGCTGCGCCGGGATTTTCGAGCCCAGCAGCATCATCTCCATCGCCAGGTGGTGCGGCATGCGGGTCACCAGCGAGCTGATCATGCCGCCGGTGGTGCCGAGCTTCGCCTCCGGATAGTAGAACAAGGTCGTTTCTGACGCGACCAGAAGGTCGCACATCATCACCAGCACCACGCCGCCGCCGACGCACCAGCCGGAGGTGGCGGCGATCACCGGCTTGTCGGTGCTGAAGCCCACGCCGGGAATGCAGCGCCACAGCTCGGGCAGGTCGGACACGTCCGCCCCGGCGGTGAAGGCGCGTTCCCCGGCCGCCGAGATCACCGCGACCCGCTGGTCGGAGGCGTCGAACGCCTCGAACGCGCGTTGCAGTTCCACCGCGACGGCGGCCGAGATCGCGTTCAGCCGGTCGGGCCGGTTGATGCGGATGATGGAGACCGGGCCGCGGTGCTCGACCGTGACGACGTCCATGTCAGATCTCTCCCAGGAAGGCTTTGACGTGCGTGGCGACGAACTCGGCCGTCGCGGCGATCCTGGCTTGCACCGGGATGGGGGCGGAGGCAACCCGCGCCGCGTGGCGGACGGGGTCCGCGCCGTGGGTGGGCAGATGCGCCGCCGCCGCGCCGAGGCTCGCCTGCAGGTTGTTGGCCGGCAGCGCCTTGGCCGCCGCCAGCACCGCCGGCGTCGGCCGCGGGACGGAGGGGATGGCGATGCGCGCGGGCCCGTCGTTGTCCGGCGCGTCGGTCAGATGGTCGAGCAGATGCGGCGCGGCGGCGTCGCGGGCGGTCAGCGGACCGAGTCCCCACAATGCGCGCAGGGTGGCGATGATCGAGGTGTGATCGAACGGCACCGGGCCGGACGGGCGCAGGATGCTGCCGCGCCGCACATGCGGCGAGACGATCACCGCCGGCACCCGCACGCCGAAGCGGTCGAAGCGGAACCCGTCCGGATACGGCCCGCCGGGCGGCGTCGCCTCCGGCGGGGTCACGTGGTCGAAGCAGCCGCCGTGCTCGTCGTAGGTGACGATCAGCAGGGTCCGGTGCCACGCCGGCCCGGCGCGCAGCGCGTTGTAGACGCGGGCAATCAGCTGTTCGCCGAGCACGACGTTGTGCGGCGGGTGCTGGTCGTTGGGCAGCAGGCCGGAGACGACGTCGGTGAAGTAGCGCGGCTCGATGAAGCTGTAGTCGGGCAGGGTGCCGGCGGCGGCATCGGCGGCGAAATGCTCGAACCGGCGGAAATGCGTCGGCGCATCCAGCCAGAGCTGCGACAGGGTCATCGCCTGCGGGACGTCGTGGAAATAGAGCCGCCAGTCGCGGCCCGCTTCGGCCAGCAGGCCGAACACGGTCGGCATGGCGAAGGGCAGCCGCTCGGGGGCGTTGTTCACGGCGCCGCCGGCGGTGCCGCAATGGGCGAAGAACCGGTTGGGCCAGGTCTGGCAGGGGGCGGAGGCGAACCAGCGGTCGCTCGCCGCGAAGGCGGTGGCGAGCCGGCTCAGCACCGGCACCTGCGAGGGGACGAAGTAATGCATGGGGGCGCGCCTGTCGTACGGCGTCGCCGCCGGCTTCTGGCGCATGTAGTTGTCGACGAACCCGTCCATCGGCGAATCGAGGAACAGGCCGCGTGTCTGCATCGCAATGTCGGTGAACAGTTCCCCCGGGTCGGGATCGGGGATCGTCGCGCTGGTCGCGGTCAGCGCGGGATCGTTCCAGGCCGGCACGGTCTGCGTGGGATGGGGCGGGTGGTGCCAGGTGTTGGCCCAGCCGTCCGGCACCCCGTCGAACGCCGCCGTGGCGGGATGGAGCCTGCCCAGCATGCTGTCGAACGAGCGGTTCTCCAGCATCAGGACGATGACGTGCGCGATCTCCATGGCCATCTCCTCCGCACGGCGGGCGCGGCCGCCGGCCCGGCCGCCGCGCCGGCGGCCCGCCCCGGACCCGGTGTCGGGTCGGGGCGAACCGTCGGTCTGCGGGTCAGACGCCCTCGATCACCTTGCCGAAGCGCTTCCAGGTCGTGCCGTCCCATTTGGCGAGCTGCATCGCCTTGGTCGGGTGGTAGTTGGTCGGGCTGGTGTTGACCCGCACGCCCGGCAGCAGCACCGGCACTTCCAGGTCATGGATATTGGTCGCCTGCTTCATCACGTTGGCGCGCGAGAAGTCGCCGTTGCACTGCTTCAGCACCTGGCGCATCGTGAAGCAGTTGCCGTAGGCGGCGATATAGCCGCCGTCGGTGATATCCGCGTTCGGCATGTATTTCGCCATGAAGGCGCGGAACTCCTTCATTCCGGCATCGTCGTTCCATGCCGGATCGGTGGTGTCCTTCAGATAAAGTCCGCTCATCATGCCGAGCGCGTTGTTCACGCCGGCCGGCTTGAGCACGGAGCCGACCGAGATCGACACGTTGGTCATGAAGAACATCGGCTTCCAGTTCAGGCTGTGCACCTTGCGGATCGCCTGGGCGGCGAACTTGGGGGTGGCGGCCACCAGCAACGCATCGGCGCCGGAAGCCTGCAGCTCGGTGATCTGCGAATCGACGGTCGGGTCGGTCACCTCGTAGGTGCTCGCCTTGACGACGTATTTGCTCCAGTTCTTGCCCAGCACGTCGCGCACGCCGTTCGGGTAGTCCTTGCCGAAATCGTCGTTCTGATACAGGATACCGAGCTTGGCGTTCGGGTTTTCCATCAGCATGTATTTGGTGTAGATCTGCGCTTCCGCCCGGTAGCTCGGCTGCCAGCCGATGGTCCACGGGTACTGCTTGTAGTTGCCCCACTTGCTGGCGCCGGTCGCGACGAACAGCTGCGGCACCTTTTTGTGGTTGCAGTAGCGCTCGATCGCCGAGTTGGTGGGCGTGCCCAGGGTGGCGAACAGGAAATCGACCTTGTCCTGCTCCACCAGACGGCGCACCTGCTCCACCGTCTTCGGCGGGCTGTAGCTGTCGTCATAGGAAATGAAGTCGATCTTGTGGCCCGCGACGCCGCCCTCGTCGTTCATCATGCGGAAGAATGCGGTCTCCAGATGGCCCAGCACGCCGTAGGCCGAGGCCGGACCGCTGTAGGGGCTGGTATTGCCGATCTTGATCTGGTGCGCGGTGACGCCCGGCGTTGCCGCGTGGGCTCTGACGCCCGTCATCGCCGCCGCCGTTGCCGCCAGGCCTCCGGTCAGGGCCGTCCGTCTGCTGATCGTCATGAACGTCGTTCCTCTGCTTGTTGGAGCGACCCGGTCGCCGGGGCGGCGGGCCGCGCAAGCCTAGCCTGCCCGGCTCTGCGGCCGGAGACAACGTCCGATTGCGCCGCGCGCCGCCGTGCCCGCGTCCTGTCGGGCGGGCGGGATGCCAAAAAACCATCACATGAAGTAGAAAATCTACAAGTCGTAGCTGGCGCGGCGCTTCCCGAAGTCGTAGGTTTGTCCTGATTTTTGAATGCGCCGCCCGATCTCGGGGGCGTGAGGGGGCGCGAGGCGCAGTGATGCAGCGACGGGAGATTCAGGCGGCGCTCTTCGAGGCGCGGATTGGCGCGCGCTACCAGCCGATCGTGCGGCTGGCGGACCGCGCCGCGGTGGCGCTTGAAGCCCTGGCCCGGCTCCGCCATCCGGTCCGCGGCCTGGTCGCGGCCGGGCGCTTCGTGCCGCAGATCGAGCGCGCCGGCCTGTCGCGCGAACTGACCGATCAGATCGCGGCGTCGATTTTCGCCGATCTGGCTGTCGCCAGCCCGGCGATCGGGGACCTGGAGGTCGGGATCAACATCCCGCTCGACCTGCTGTTGCACCCGGCCACGCTCGACCGGCTGGAGGCCGGGCGTGCGGCCGCCGGCGTGGCGGTCGGGCGGCTCGTGATCGAACTGACCGAAAGCCAGCCGGTGGAGGATCCGGCCGCGCTCGGGCGCACCCTGGAACGGGTGCGCCGGGCCGGCTACGGGGTGATGATCGACGACGTCGGCCCGGCGATGACCTATGTGGCCGGGCTGCTCGACCTGCCGTTCACCGGCCTCAAGCTCGACGCCGGGCTGCTTCGCGCCGCAGGGCGCGACCCGGCGGCGCACGCGTTCGCCGCCGGCATCGTGGCTGCGGCGGCGCGGCGCGGCCTGGTGGTGGTCGCCGAAGGGGTGGAAGATCCGGCGGGGTGGGAGCGGGCGCGCGCCCTCGGCGCCGACCGGGCGCAAGGCTATCTGATGGGCCGCGCCATGCCGGGCGCCCTGCTGCCCGACTGGCGCGCGGGGTGGGAACGGCCCGCTTCGGGCGCGGCTACAGGTTGACCGGCGCGCCGGTCCATACCGCGCGATAGAGCGCGACGATCGCCGCCGCGTCCGGCACCCGCGGGTTGTTGGCCGGGCTGCCGGAGGCCAGTGCCTGGTCCGCCATCAGCGCCATCTTGTCGTGCCAGGCGGTCTCGGCGATGCCGAACGCCGCCGGGGTGGGCACCGCGAGTTCCGTGTTCCACGCGGCCAGCCCGGCGAGCAGCTTCGCGGTGGCGGTCGCGTCCGGGTCGGTGGCACCCGCGAAACCGATGCGCCGCGCGGCCTCGGCGTAGCGCGCCGCCGCGCCGGGCACGGAATAGGCGGTGACGGCCGGCAGCAGCATGGCGTTCGACAGCCCATGCGGCACGTGGAAATGCGCCCCGATCGGCCGCGACATCCCGTGCACCAGCGCCACCGAGGCGTTGGAGAACGCGAGCCCCGCCTGGGTCGCGCCCAGCATCATCCCCTCCCGCGCCGCGGCGTTGCGCGGCTCGTGATAGGCGGTGCGCAGATGCGTCCCGATCAGGGTCATGGCCGACAGCGCGAACGCGTCGGAGAACGGGTTGGCGCGCTTCGAGACATAGGCCTCCAGCGCATGGGTCAGGCTGTCGATGCCGGTGTCGGCGGTGGTGCGGGGCGGTACCGTATACGTCAGCTCGTAATCGACGATGGCGGCGAGCGGCAGGGCGCCGAGGCCGGCGATCAGCATCTTCTCGTCGCGCTCGGTGTCGGTGATGACGGTGAAGCGGGTGCACTCGCTGCCCGTGCCGGCGGTGGTCGGGATGGCGATGATCGGCACGGCGCCGCGGTCGGCCTGGGCGGGGGCCTTGTAGTCGCGCATCTTCCCGCCCCCGGCGGCGAGGATCGCCATCGCCTTGGCGGTGTCGATCGGCGAGCCGCCGCCGAAGCCGATCAGGCAATCGAAGCTGCCGCGGGCCATGGCGGCGACGCCGGCTTCCACCACCGTGTCGGTCGGGTCGGAAACGGTGTCGGCGAACACCTCGGGGTGCATCCCCGCCGCGGTCAGCGGGTCGAGGCAGCGATTGATCAGCCCGGTCGAGACCATCACCGGATCGGAGACCACGAGGGGGCGGGAGAGGCCGAACTTGCCGAGCACGTCGGGGGTCTGGCGGACGGCGCCGGCGGCCACCAGCATGTGGCGGGGCGCGGCGATGGTGGCGGCGACGGTCATGGCGTTGTCTCCCTGCGGCGATCCGGTGTCAGCATAGGCGGCGCGTCCGTCCGGGGCGAGTGGGCACCGCGGTACGGCACGGGCCGCCGGCCGTCGGCCGTGCTCGCCTCGCACAATAAATGCGTCTTCGGGTCTACTCGCTTGACGCCCCGCGGTGCGTGTGCAGTAACCGGCTCCGCCAGAGATCACCAGCCCGGGAGGCTAGAATGTCCATCACCCTGACCCGCCGCGCCTTCGGCGCCGCGGCCACCGCTACCCTGGCGGCGCCGCTCGCCGCGCCCTTCATCAGCCGGGCCGAGGCCGCCGCGCCGCTGCTGCTGCGCTGCTCGCTGGACACCGCGCCGTCGCATCCGCGCAACGTCGGCATCCGCGACTATCTCGCCAAGCTGGAGAAGGCGTCCGACGGCAAGATCAAGACCAAGCTGTTCCAGAGCGGCGCCCTGTTCCCGGACCTGCATGTGGTGAAGGCCATGGTGCAGGGCCAGGTGGAAATGGCCTGCCCCGGCACCTGGACCATCACCGGCTTCATCCCCGACGCCGATTTCTCGCAGCTTCCGGGTCTGTACGGCCGGCCGATCAGCGACTTCCACAAGGCCTCCGACGGCGGCGCTGGCAAGTTCATCAATGGCGAGATCACCAGGAAGCTGCATCTGCAGGTCCTCGGCGGCTGGTACGACCTCGGCTTCAACAACTGGTACTCGACCAAGAAGCCGCTGACCTCGCTTGCCAGCCTGAAGGGCATGAAGCTGCGCAGCCCGGGCGGCATCCTCAATTCCTGGCGCATCCGTTTCTTCGGCGGCATCGCCAACGTCACCCCCTGGCCGGACGTGCCGCTGGCGATGTCGCAGGGCAATTTCGACGGGCTGATCACCACGAACGAAAGCTCCAACAGCTCCAAGCTGTTCAATTCCGGCCTGCGCCACTCGCTGCAGGACCATCAGGGCATGGGCCTCTACGTGCCGATGATGAGCCAGACCTTCTGGCACAAGATGGACGCCAAGCTGCAGGAGACCGTCCTGAAGCTGTGGGCCGAAAACCTGCCCGCCTACCGGAAGAACACCGCCCAGGCGCAGCACGAGGGGCGGCTCGCGCTGGCCAAGCACGGTGTGAGCTTCGTCGATGTGTCGCAGGCGGAGCGCGACGCCGTGCGCGCCAAGATGATCCCGCTGCAGGCCAAGGCGGCGGCGGACGCGCATATGTCGGCCAAGCTCGTGAAGCTGGTCATGGCGGATGTCGGCGCCTGATCCGTCCGGCGCGGCGCGGGCATTCGCCCGCGCCGCAGCGCCTGGAACTGGATCGAACGGACCCTGGTGGGATTGCTCGGCGCCTTCGCGATGATCATCGCGGCGGTGCAGGTGTTCAGCCGCTATATCGACCCGGCCGAGTCGATCAACTGGGCCGAGGAAGTGATCGTCTACGCCGCCGTCTGGGCGATCATGATCATCGCCAGCCAGCTGGTGCGCACCGACGGCATGGTGCGTCCCGACCTCGTGCTGCGCCTGCTGCCGCCCGGCGTGCAGCGCTGGGTCGAGATGTTCAACTGCCTGGTGGCGATCGCCTTCACCTTCGGCATGGTCTGGTACGGCTGGGCGGTGGTCTCCACCGCGCTGCTGCTCGACCAGCGCAGCTCGACCGAGCTGCAGTTTCCGATGTGGATCTATTACATGGCCTTGCCCACCGGCGGCGCGCTGATGTTCGGGCGCTACATCATCCGCCTGATCCGCTACGCCTTCTTCTTCGATCCGCGCACCATGTCCGTGGGCCATAACCTCGCGCACGAGGCGCCGGCCGACCTCATCGCTTCCCTCACCGAATAGGCGGCACCCAGGATGTGGACCGCCGGCTTCCTGGTGCTGTTCTTCGGCCTGCTTGCGGCCGGCATGCCGATCTTCCTGGTGCTCGGCGCTTGCGCCAGCGTGCTCTATTACGTGTCGGACCAGCCGGTCATCGGGCTGGCCCAGAACATGATCGACCAGCTCAATTCGAGCACGCTCATGGCCCTGCCGCTGTTCGTGATGGCGGCGGCGTTCATGCGGCGGGGGGGCGTGGCGCAGGCGCTGGTCGATCTGGCCGCGGCCTGGCTCGGCGGGGTGCGGGGCTCGCTCGGCCTGGTGGCGGTCGTCTCCTGCGCGCTGTTCGCGGCGATCTCGGGCTCTTCGGTCGCCACCGCGCTGGCGATGGGCACCATCCTGCTGCCGGCGATGATCGAGCGGGGCTATCCGCGCTCCTTCGCGCTCGGCGTGATCGGTGCCTCGGGCACGATCGGGGTGGTGATCCCGCCGTCCCTGGCGTTGATCCTGTACGGCATCGTCACCGAGCAATCGGTGCCGCGGCTGTTCCTCGCCGGCATCATCCCCGGGCTGTTGCAGGCCGGCGCGTTCTTCGTCTGGGTGCTGTGGTACGCGCGGTACAAGAATTTCCCGTTCGAGCCGTCGCAGCGCTTTCTCACCCGGCTGCGCGTCACCTGGCGGGCGCTGCCGGCGATGGCGGTGCCGGCGGTCGTGCTGACCGGCATCTACGGCGGCTTCATGACGGTGACGGAATCGGCCGCCATGGCCGCGGTCACCTCGCTCATCGTCAGCATCGTGGTCTATCGCGGCTTCCCCTGGACCCGCACCCTGGACGTGATCGCCGAGGCGCTGTCCTCGGCCGGCGTCATCATGCTGATCATCGCCACCGCGCTGGTGTTCGGCCACTGGATGACGGGGTCCGGGTTGCCGGCAAAGCTGGTGGAATTCGCGGTGCACCAGGGCTTCAGCACCTGGGAATTCCTGCTGATGATGAACGTGCTGCTGCTCATCATCGGCTGCTTCCTGGAAGTGGTGAGCACGCTGCTGCTGGTGATGCCGATCCTGGCGCCGGTGCTGGTGCCGCTCGGGATCGACCCGGTGCACTTCGGCATCATCTTCACCCACAACATGGAGGTGGGCCTGGTGCACCCGCCGGTGGGGCTGAACCTTTACGTGCTCTCCACCATCTCCGACGCGCCGATCGGCGAGGTGATCCGCGGCATCATGCCGTTCCTGGTGATCCTGCTGCTGGTGCTGGGACTGATCACCTACTGGCCGGCGATGACCCTGTGGCTGCCGAACTACGTGTTCGGGAAGTAAAGCCCGTGTGCCCCCGGCCGCCGGGCCACCGCCCCCTCTCCCGCGTGCGGGAGAGGGAGGGTGAGGGCGGGTCGGCCGCGCGGTTGACCGCCCGCCCGCCGCCGTTATCGTCGGTTCCCCCAGCGAAGGCGTCCCTCCCATGGCCGAGACCTATCTGCGCAGCGGCATCTTCCTCGCGCCCTTCCACGCGCTCGAGGAAAATCCGACCCTCGCCATCGAGCGCGACCTCGAGCTCGTCCAGCACCTCGACCGGCTCGGCTATCACGAGGCCTGGATCGGCGAGCATCATTCCGGCGGGTTCGAGATCATCGCCTCGCCCGAGCTGTTCGTCGCCACCGCCGCCGAGCGCACCCGCCATATCCGGCTCGGCACCGGCGTCGTGTCCCTGCCGTACCACAACCCGTTCATCCTCGCCGACCGGATGGTGATGCTCGACCACATCACCCGCGGCCGGGCGATGTTCGGCATGGGTCCCGGGGCGCTGGTGCACGACGCCAAGAAGATCGGCGTCGATGCGGCCGACCAGCGGCCGATGATGAACCAGAGCCTGGATGTCATCGTCCGCCTGCTGCACGGCGAGACGGTGACGGAGAAGACCGATTGGTACGACCTGACCGACGCCAGGCTGCAGATCCCCTGCTACAGCCAGCCGGTGATGGAACTCGCCGTTGCCGCCTCCCGCTCCCCCACCGGCGCGCTGGCCGCGGGCCGGCACGGGATCGGCATGCTCTCGATCGGCGGCACCTCGCCCGAGGCGATGGTCCAGCACGCCCGCAACTGGGGGCTGTACGAGGAACAGGCGCGGGCCCACGGCAAGACCGCCGATCGGCGCAACTGGCGGCTGGCCAGCATGTTCCACATCGCCGAGACGCGCGAGCAGGCGCGGGAGAACGTGCGCTTCGGGCTGGAGAAATTCGCCCAGTATTTCCGCGACGTGGGCACGTTCCCGATCGTCCCCCCCGGGATCGGCGACGCCTACGAATACCTGCTCGACAACCAGGCCGCCTGCATCGGCACCCCCGACGACGCGATCGCCTATATCGAGCGGCTGCTGGCGGGCGCCGGCGGGTTCGGCGCCATCCTCGAACTGGCGCACAACTGGGCCGACTGGACCGCGACCCGGCGCCATTACGAGCTGATGGCCCGCTACGTCCTGCCGCATTTCCAGGGCTCGCGCGAGCCGCGCCAGGACAGCTACGCCTTCGCCCGCGACAACAGCGAGGTCTTCCGCGCCCAGTCGCAGGCCGCGGTGCAGGCGGCGATCGATCGGCACAAGGCCGGGCGCGCCGCCGCCGAATAGATGCGGCTCTCTCCCGTCGGCGGGGCCGGCCCTATATAGGGGAAAGACCGGCCGTCGCCGGCCTTCCCCCTGCCAAGGAACCACCCGCACGTGACCGAACCCGCCCCCGCCGTTCGCCTGACCCGGCTGCCCTCCGGCCTGACCGTTGTGACCGAGCGGATGGAGCGGGTCGAAACCGTCTCCTTCGGCGCCTATGTCGCCGCCGGCTCCCGCCACGAGGCGGTGGCCGAAAACGGCGTGTCGCACTTCCTGGAACACATGGCCTTCAAGGGCACCGAGCGGCGCAGCGCCGTGGCCATCGCCGAGGAGATCGAGGCGGTCGGCGGCCATTTGAACGCCTACACCGCGCGCGAGCAGACCGCCTACTACGCCAAGGTGCTGAAGGAAGACACCGCGCTCGCCGCCGACATCATCGGCGACATCCTGACCCATTCCACCTTCGAGCCGGAGGAGCTGGAGCGCGAGCGCGGCGTGATCCTGCAGGAGATCGGCCAGGCGAATGACACGCCCGACGACATCATCTTCGACCGCTTCCAGGAGGCGGCCTACCCCGACCAGCCGATCGGCCGCCCGGTGCTGGGCCTGGAGCCCGGGATCAAGGACATGCCGCGCGGCGTGCTGACCGGCTACATGGGCCGCCATTACGCGGCCGGCAACGTGGTGGTGGCCGCCGCCGGGGCGCTGGAGCACGAGGCGGTCGTGGCCCTGGTGCAGCGCCACTTCGCCGACCTGCCGGCCGAGCCGCCGCCCGCCGCGGCGGGCGCGCGCTACGCCGGGGGCGAGTTCCGCGAAGCGCGCGACCTCGACCAGGTGCATATCGTGCTCGGCTTCCCCTCGGTCGGCTACGGCGATGCCGACTACTATCCGACACTGCTGCTCTCCACCCTGCTCGGCGGCGGGATGTCCTCGCGCCTGTTCCAGGAAGTGCGGGAGAAGCGGGGGCTGGTCTATTCGGTCTATTCCTTCGCCTCGCCCTTCATGGACGGCGGCCTGTTCGGCGTTTACGCCGGCACCGGGGAGAGCGAGGCGGCGGAGCTGATGCCCGTCACGCTCGAGGAACTGCGCAAGGTGCAGCACGGCGTGACGGAGACGGAACTGGCCCGCGCGCGCGCCCAGGTGAAGGCGTCGCTGCTGATGTCGCTCGAAAGCACCGGCAGCCGCTGCGAGCAGATCGCGCGGCAGTGGCAGGTGTTCGGCCGGGTGATCCCGACGGCGGAGACGGTGGCGAAGCTGAACGCGGTGACGGTGGCGGACGTGGAACGCGCCGCCGCGCGCCACTTCCGCGCCACGCCCACCCTGGCCGTGCTGGGTCCGGCCGAGCGCGTGCCGGGGCTGGCCGCGGTGGCCGACACGCTGGCCGCTTGAAGAAAGGCCAGGGGGCGCTGCCCCCTGGACCCCCGCCAAGGGCGTCGCCCTTGGAACCCATTCGTTGGTTCCGTGCCGGTGTGGGGTGGCGCGGCGGGCGCGGGGCGGGCCGGGTGGCCGGCAGGCAGGGGCGCTAAAGCGCCCCTGCCTGCCGGCCACCCGGCCCGCCCCGCGCCCGCCGCGCCACCCCACACCGGCACGGAACCCCCCGAGGGGTCCAGGGGACGACTGTCCCCTGGCAGGGGGTCCAGGGGGGCAGCGCCCCCCTGGCCTTGCTGGCGGTCGGCGTTCCGTGCCCTTGCCAGCCGCCCCGCCGGCTTGGCATCTTCCGCGCCGGGGATGGAGTCCCCCCTCAACCGCCCCCAGGGCTGATGACTCCTACCAGATCCCGCAGCGGCCAGGCGTGGTGCCGGCCCCGGGCCAGGCAGGAGTGGGCGGATGCTGAACTACGCGCTGATCGGGCTGGGCGGGGCATTGGGCAGCATGTCGCGCGCCTGGATCGCGATCGCCATGGCACGGCTGACCGGGCCGGCGTTTCCCTGGGGCACCATCCTCGTCAACGTCCTCGGCTCGTTCCTGATCGGCTTCGTCGGCAGCCTGACCGCGACCGACGGGCGCCTCGCCGGGCTGGCCGATCTGCGCACCTTCATGATGGTCGGGTTCTGCGGCGGGTTCACCACGTTTTCGTCCTTCAGCCTGCAGACCTTCGACCTGGCGCGTGATGGGAGGCCCGGTCAGGCGCTCGGCAATGTGGCGTTGTCCGTGCTGATCTGTCTCGGCTCCGTTGCGCTTGGCCACATGAGCGGGGCTGGCTTGCGGCCAGGGCGGGAGACGGCGGAGGCCGCGCCGGCCGGGCGCGGCGCCGGCTTGCTCGCGGTGCTGGACCGGGCGGAGACGACCGGTGCCGTGCTGGACGCCGCGGCGCGCTGGCAGGCGCTTTCCGGCGGCGGGCCGATCCGGGCGCTGGCGGTGCATCCCGCCCCGGCCACGTCGTTCCTGCCCAGTGAGGAAGTGCTGACCGACGAACGCCGGGCCGAACTCGCTGCCGCCCGGCGCGATCATCTCGGCGCCGTGCGCGCCGCGTACGACACATGGGTGCGCGCCCAGGCGGGGCCGCCCGCGATCGCCTGGTCCGAGGTCGAGGGCCATCCGACCCAGGCCGTGACGGCGCATGGGCGGGAGGCGACGGCGATCGTTCTTGTCCGTCCGCGCCCGCACGACCCGCCGGCGGGACGCGAAGCGCTGCACGCGGCGCTGTTCGATACCGGTCGGCCGGTGTTGCTGCTGCCGCCCCAGCCGCTGCCGGATCTTGGTCGCCGGGCTGCGATCGCCTGGCGCGACGGCGACGCGCGCGCCGACGCCGCGGTGCGCGCGGCGCTGCCGTTGTTGCGCGCCGCCGACCAGGTTTCAGTGTTCGTCGTTGGCGACCGGCCGCTCACCCTGCCGGCGGCGTTGCATGAGGCGGACCTGCCGACCAGGCAGGTCCCCGTGCCGCGCGGCGCGGAGCCGGTCGGCGCCACCCTGCTCGCCGCCGCGGAAGCCCAGGGTGCGGACCTCCTGGTGATGGGCGCTTACACCCATGGCGCCTGGCGCGAAGCGATCCTGGGCGGCGTGACCCGCCATGTTCTGAGCCACGCCCGCCTGGCCTTGCTGCTCCGGCACTGAACGTCGGCCTTGCCCGCGAGCGGGTCGCCTCCGCGGCAGATCAGGCGGCTGCGCGCGGGCGCGGGCCGGCGATCACCGCCTCCAGCGCGGCGTCCAGTGCGGCGGACGCCCGGTACAGCGGCACGTGGCCGCGCAACAGGATCTGGGCACTGCGGGTATAGGCGGCCTGGCGCAGCACCAGGCCGTCGGGGTCGGCGCGCGCCTCGATCTTGGCGGCGAGCACCCCGGCGGGGTTTTCGATGCCGACCGCGATCTCGGCGAAATCGGTGCCCGGCGCGGGCAGGCCGCGTGCCACCGCGTGCGCCACCGTGCCGGGAATCAGCGCCGCCGCGGCCAGGCAACACCCGCCGGAGACGGCCATCGAGGGGTGTCCGGCCTGCGGGGTGAAGTAGCGGGCGGCGATATGGCCGGCGCCGGCGGGGGGACCGACCAGGCAGACCTTGGGAATGGTTTCGCTCCGCGCCAGATCCTCGGCCGTCAGGGGCCGGCCATCCCGCCCCGCGAGGCCCATGGCGAGGCCGGCCGCCACCCAGACCTCCCGCAGCCGCGCCATGAGCGTGGCATCGGCGCCGAGCGCCTCGATCGGTTCCTGCGCCGAGCGGCCGAAATCCTCGGCGCGCGCGATCACCATCGGCACCGCGACGTCGACGCAGGAGACGGTGATCCCCGCGGCCTGGTCGGTGCGTTGCCCGGTCGGCAGCAGGCGCCCCGTCTTCGCCCCGACCGGATCGGCGAGCGAGAGGTCGACCGCGGGGAAGGCGCCGTCGACGCCGGGGATTTCCGCCGTCTCCGGTCGTCCCGCGGGGTCGAAACCCATGCGTGCCGTGGCCAGCACGCCGGTGTTGGTGTTGCGGATCACGGTCTCGAACCGGCCGGCGCCGGCCGGGCGGGACAGGAGGCCGGTGTCGAGCGCCCAGAGCGGCAGGGCGGCGGACATGTTGCCGCAGTTCACGCTCCAGTCGATCGCGGCGGTGTCGGCGGCGAGCTGGGCCAGGGTGCTGACCAGCCTCGGCGTGCCGTCGGGCTCCAGATCGGCGAAGAACACCTTGTTGCTGGTCGGCCCACCGCGGCCGAGGCCGGTGATCTGCCGGTTGCCCGTGCGCGTGCCGGCCAGCGGCAGGCCCATCAGGTGGCGCAGCAGTTCCTCCTTCAGCGCACGCTCGGCGGGGGCGAAACGGTCCCAGATCAGCAGGCCGGTGGAGGTGCCGCCGCGCATGTGGTGCACCGGGAACTCGATCACGCCGTCGCGCCGGCGCGGCGCGAGGTCGGGCAGGGCAGGGAAGGCCGGCGGCGGCATGGGCGGCTCCTTCGCGGTCGTTCGCCGTTGCGCTTCTATCACGCCGGCGGCGTGCGGTCGTCAGCAGCGGCCGGTCGGCCGCCACCACGGTTGACCCGCCCCGCCGGTCCGTGGCCTATCGGGCCGGGCGATCCGGGGACCGGGACGGGATGAAGATTCTGCTGACGGGCGGCTGCGGGTTCATCGGCTCCGCGGTGATCCGCCACCTGCTGCGCCACACCGGGCACACGGTGGTGAATGTCGACAAGATGACCTACGCCGCGTCCGAGGACGCGCTGGAGGAGGCGCGCCACGATCCGCGCCACCTGCTGCTGCGCGCCGACGTGGCGGATGCCGCGGCGATGCGGGAGGTGTTCGCCACCCACCAGCCGGACCTGGTGATGCATCTCGCCGCCGAAAGCCATGTCGATCGCTCGATCGACGGGCCGGGCGACTTCATCCGCACCAATGTGCTCGGGAGCTTCGTGCTGCTGGAGGCGGCGCGCGGCTACTGGGCCGGGCTGCCGCCCGCGCGGCGGGCGTCGTTCCGTTTCCACCACATTTCCACCGACGAGGTGTTCGGCGCGCTCGGCGCGCAGGATCCGGCCTTCACCGAGACCACCGCCTACGATCCGCGCAGCCCCTATTCGGCGTCGAAGGCGGCGTCGGACCATCTGGCGCGGGCGTGGTTCCACACCTACGGGCTGCCCACGCTGGTCAGCAACACGACCAACAATTACGGCCCCTGGCAGTTCCCCGAAAAACTGATCCCGCTGGTCACCTTGAACGCGCTGGAGGGCAAGCCCCTGCCGGTCTATGGCGACGGATCGAACCTGCGCGACTGGCTGTTCGTGGAGGATCACGCCGCGGCGCTGGTCCTGGTGGCCGAGCGCGGGGAGCCGGGGGCCACCTACGCGATCGGTGCCCGTCAGCCGCGCAGCAACCTGGCCGTGGTGCGCGCGATCTGCGCCCATCTCGACCGGCGCGCGCCGGATCCGGCCGGCCCGCGCGAGCGGCTGATCCATTTCGTGACCGACCGGCCGGGCCATGATTTCCGCTACGAGATCGATCCGGCGCGGACCGAGGCGGCGCTCGGCTGGACCGCGCCGCATGATTTCGAAACCGGGCTCGCGCGCACGATCGACTGGTATCTGGACAATCAGGCCTGGTGGGAGGGCGTGCGCGCGGCGCGCTACGCCGGCCAGCGGCTCGGGGTAGCGACATGAAGGGCATCATTCTCGCCGGCGGGTCCGGCACGCGGCTGCATCCGGCGACCCTGGCGTCGTCCAAGCAGTTGCTGCCGGTCTACGACAAGCCGATGGTCTATTATCCGCTGACCACCCTGATGCTGGCCGGCATCCGCGACATCCTGCTGATCTCCACCCCCGCCGACCTGCCGCAGTTCCGCCGCCTGCTGGGCGACGGATCGCAGTTCGGCCTGCGGCTTGCCTACGCCGAGCAGCCGAGCCCGGACGGGCTCGCGCAGGCGTTCCTGATCGGGCGGGAGTGGATCGGCGGAGAGGCCTGCGCGCTCGCGCTCGGCGACAATCTGATCCACGCCGACCATCTCTCCGCCCTGATGCGCGAGGCGGCGGCGCGGGAGCAAGGGGCGACCGTGTTCGCCTATCAGGTGCGTGATCCGGAACGATACGGCGTGGTGACGTTCGACGAGTCCGGCCGGCCGCGGGATCTGGTGGAGAAGCCGCCCCTGCCGCAATCCAACTGGGCGGTCACGGGGCTTTACTTCTACGACCGGCAGGTGAGCGACCTCGCGGCCACGATCCGGCCTTCGGCGCGGGGGGAGCTGGAGATCACCGACCTCAACCGGCTCTATCTGGAAATGGGAACCTTGGAAGTGGAGAAGCTGTCGCGCGGCTGCGCCTGGCTCGATGCCGGCACGCCGGACAGCCTGCTGCAGGCGGCGACCTTCGTGCAGACCATCCAGACCCGCACCGGCCTGCTGGTCGGCTGTCCGGAGGAGGTGGCGTTCCGCATGGGCTATATCGACGCCGACCGGCTGCGCGCCGGTGCGCGCGCGCTGGGCAAGACCGAACTGGGCCGGGTTCTGGCCGAACTCGCCGACGGAGCTGTCGCATGAGCGTGGAGTCCCTGGCCATCCCCGAGGTGAAGCTGCTCACACCGCCGCGCTACCAGGACCCGCGTGGGTTCTTTTCGGAAACCTTCAGCGTGAAGCGGGAAGCCGCTTCCGGCATCGCCGGACCGTTCGTGCAGGACAACCACAGCTACTCCGCGCCGCGGGGAACCATCCGTGGGCTGCACCTGCAGATCGCGCCGTCCGTCCAGGGCAAGCTGGTGCGTTGCGTGCGCGGCGCGATCTGGGACGTGGCGGTGGACGTGCGCCACGGCTCGCCCACGTTCGGCCGCCACGTCGCGGCCGTGCTCAGCGCGGAGAACTGGTCCCAGCTCTGGGTGCCGGGCGGGTTCCTGCACGGGTTCTGCACGCTCGAGCCGGACACCGAGGTGATCTACAAGGTCACCGCCGACTACGATCGCGCGGCCGAGCGCGGGGTGATCTGGAACGATCCCGATCTCGCCCTGCCCTGGCCGGTGGCGGAGGAGGCCGCGATGCTGTCCGACAAGGACCGGGTGCTGCCGCGGCTGTGCGACTGCCCGGCCTGGTTCTCGGTGTGAAGATGAGGATCCTGGTGACCGGCGGCAGCGGCCAACTGGCCCAGGCGCTGGCCGAAGCGGCGCCGGAGGCGGTGCGCCTGGTCGGGCGGCCGGAGTTCGATTTCGACCGGCCGGAGACGATCGCGCCCCTCTTTGCGCAGGCCGCGCCCGACCTGGTGGTCAACGCCGCGGCCTATACCGCGGTGGATGCGGCGGAGACCGATGCGGACGCCGCATTCCGCGCCAACCGCGACGGTCCGGCGGCGCTGGCGGCGCTGTGCCGTGCGGCCGGGGTGCCGCTGATCCACGTCTCCACCGACTACGTGTTCGACGGGACCAAGGGCGCGCCCTACGTGGAAAGCGATCCGGTGGCGCCGACCGGGGTGTACGGGGCCAGCAAGCTGGCCGGGGAACGGGCGGTGCTGGAGTCCGGGGCGCGGGCGATCGTGGTCCGCACCGCCTGGGTCTATTCCCACACCGGGCGCAATTTCGTCCGCACCATGCTGGGCGCGGCGCGCAAGACAAGGTCCTTGCGGGTGGTGGCGGACCAGACCGGCAGCCCGACCACGGCGGCCGATCTGGCCGACGCGATCCTGGCGATCGCGGCGCGGCTGCGGGTGTCGGGGTGGGAGGACCGGTTCGCCGGCGTGGTGCACGCCGCCGGGACCGGCTGCACCACGTGGCACGGGCTGGCGGTGGCTGCGTTCGAGGAAGCGGCGCGGTATGGCGCCCCGGTGCCGGAGGTCGCGCCGATCCGCACCGAGGACTGGCCGACCCCGGCGCGCCGGCCGGCGGATTCGCGGCTGGACTGCACGCGCCTGGCCGAGGTGTTCGGACTGACGCTGCCGCCGTGGCGGGACGGGCTGCGGCGGACGATCGACGCGCTGGCGGCGGCCGGGGGCTTCGCCGACTGAACGCGCGGGGCGGCAGGCCGTTGCTGCCCCGCCGCCCGGCCTGCCGGCGGTCACCTGCCGCGGACGACGGCGAGGGCGACGGCGGCGGTGACGAGGACGCCCGCGCTGAGACGGTTACGTGCCGTCCCATGGCGGGCGAGCACGCCGCGGGCGCGTCCGGCAGCCAGGGCCCACCCGCCGTCCACCACGATGGCGATGAGCAGGAAGCTCGCCGAGAGCACGGCAAGCTGGACATGAAGGCTCGCGGTCGGCAGGACGAACTGCGGGAAGAACGCGCCGTAGAAGAACAAGGTCTTGGGGTTCGTGAGCGAGACCAGGAACGCCCGTGCCCAGATCGCCCGCGGGGATTTCGGCTCCGCGCGCGTGCCGGCGAGGTCGGCCGGTGCGGCACGCCACTGCCGGACCCCGAGGTAGAGCAGATAGGCCACGCCGACCCAGCGAATCCCGTCGAACCAGGCGCCGAGGCCGCGCAGCAGCGCGGTCATGCCCAGCGCCGTCAGTCCGAGCTGGACGACCATCGCGGCGCTGGTGCCGGCGACGGTGAGCAGGCCGTAGCGGGACCCGTGGGCGATGCTGTTGGCGACGATCAGGGCCACGTTCGGCCCCGGGGTCAGCATCAGGATCGTGACAGTCACAACGAAGACGAGAAACAGGTGCGGATCGGGCACGGGGACTCTCCGGGGGCGAAAACGGCGGAGTCCGAACGAAAACCCCGCCAGGGGGACTGTGGCGGGGCGGGGCGTCGTTGCTGGATCGAGGGGGAAGACGGCGGCTAGGCAGCGCCGCCGTTGGCACACCGATCGATCCTGCGCACGACAGCGGCCGCCGCCGGGGAGCGGCGGCATTGCTGTCGTGTCGCGGTGCCGATGCGGGCAGTCATGAAACGACCGTAGTGTTCCGTGCTTCGGGCCGTCAAGCGGCGGGCGCCGTGTCGCCAGGGCAATCGAGCGAACCGGTCCGCAAGATCCGGTCGGAGGAACCTGCGTCTTCTCCCCCTCCCCTTGCGGGAGGGGGTTGGGGGGAGGGGTGCCCGAGGCAGGATGCTCCGTGCCTCGGGCACCCCTCCCCCCAACCCCCTCCCGCAAGGGGAGGGGGAGAAGACGCAGGTCCTGTCGCTCGTCCGGCCGGTCGCGGGATCCGGATGGTCACTCCGATGACGACCCCGATGGTGCCTCCGGGGCCGTTCCTGTCCGGCCGGCGTCACGGGCCACTGGCACCCGCCTCACGCCTGCGCTAGTGGACCCCGCATGGGCCGCACCTCATCCATCACCCGCACCACCGCCGAAACCGACATCACCCTCATGCTCGACCTCGACGGGTCCGGCGTGGCGGAGATCGACACCGGGATCGGCTTCCTCGATCACATGCTCACCGCGCTCGCCCGCCACGCGCTGTTCGACCTCGCGGTGCGGGCCCAGGGCGACCTGCAGATCGACTGCCACCACACCACCGAGGACGTGGGCATCGTGCTCGGCCGCGCCTTCGCGGCTGCGATCGGCGAGAAGCGCGGCATCGCCCGCTTCGGCCACGCCCTGGTGCCGATGGACGAGGCGCTGGCGGAAGCGGCGGTGGACATCTCCGGCCGCGGCCTGCTCGCCTGGAACGTGACCTTCGCGCGCGAGCGGGTCGGCGAGATCGACACCGAACTGTTCGAGGAATTCTTCCGCGCCTTCGCCGCCAACGCCCAGCTCACTCTGCACATCACCAGCCGCGCCGGGCGCAACGCGCACCACGTGGCGGAAAGCTGCTTCAAGGCCGCGGCGCGGGCGCTGCGGATGGCGGCGGCGATCGATCCGCGCCTCGGCGACGAGATCCCGTCCACCAAGGGGGCGCTGTGAAGGTCTTCACCGCCCATCTGCGCCCCAGCGCCGCCCCGGTGCTGGCGAAGGAGGGCTTCGCCTGGGGTGCGCTGCTGTTCGGTGGCTTCTGGCTGCTGGCGCGCGGGGCCTGGGTGGAAGGGGCGATCGCGCTCTCGGCCACCGTGCTGATCGGCGTGCTGGTCCCCGGCCCGGCGGGGGACGTGCTGGAAGCGGGGCTGGCCGTCGCGCTCGGGCTGACCGGGTGGGACCTGGTGCGCGCGGCGCTGGCCCGGCGCGGCTATGCCCTGGCCCATATCGTCGCGGCGCGCGACGCCGACGCGGCGCTGCTCCGCCTGCTCGACGCGCGGCCCGAGCTGGCCGCCGCGGCCTTCCCGGCAGGGACGGCGCGATGAAGGTCGCGGTGGTCGATTACGGCAGCGGCAACCTCGCCTCCGCCTCCCGCGCGCTGGTCGTGGCGGCGGAGCGGGCGGGGATCGCGGCCAGCGTGTCCGTGACGGCCGACCCCGACGCGGTGGCGCGGGCCGACCGGATCGTCCTGCCCGGCCAGGGGGCCTTCGCCGACTGCGCCCGCGGCCTTGCGGCGGTGTCGGGCATGGAGCAGGCGATCCGGCAGGCCACCGACGCCGGCCGTCCGTTCCTCGGCATCTGTGTCGGCATGCAACTGATGGCCGAGCGCGGGCTGGAACATCGCGTCACCCCGGGCTTCGGCTGGATCAAAGGCGAGATCGCGGCCATGGAGGCCCCAGGGCTGCGCCTGCCGCAGATGGGCTGGAATACTTTGTCGTTCCGCCCCGGCGCGCATCCGCTGCTGGAGGGGTTGATCCCCGGCGATCATGCTTATTTCGTGCACAGCTATGCGCTGTCCGGCGCCGACCCGGCGGAAGTGCTGGCCACCACCGAATACGGCGGGGAGGTCGTTGCCATGGTGGCGGCCGGCAACCGCGCCGGCACCCAGTTCCATGTCGAAAAGAGCCAGGCGGTCGGCCTGCAGATCCTGACCAATTTCCTCCGCTGGACCCCGTAGATGCCGGATTTTTCCGCCGAACTGCCGCCCGTGACCGCCCAGGCGCCGCTGCGGGCGGTCGAGCGTGCCGAGACGTTCGGCGACGACGACCTGCACGCGCTGTGCGAGGCCACCCACGCCGCCATCATCGACGGCGGCGGGTTCGGCTGGGTCACCCCGCCCGGTCATCGCGCGCTGGAGAGCTACTACCGCGGCGTGCTGCTGGTGCCGGAGCGATCCCTGTTCCTCGCCCGGCTGAACGGCACCGTGGTCGGCGCCGCGCAACTGGTGCGCCCGCCGCGCAACAACGAGGCGCAGGCCTTCGCCGCCACCCTGATGCACAGTTTCGTCGCCCCCTACGCCCGCGGCCACGGCATGGCCCGGCTGCTGACGACCGAGGTGGAAGAGGCGGCGCGCGCGCTGGGCTACCAGGTGCTGAACCTCGACGTGCGGGAGACCCAGGCGGCGGCGCAGCGGCTGTATGAATTGCTCGGCTTCGTCCGTTGGGGCGTGCATCCGGCCTATGCGCGGGTGGACGGGCGGACGGTCCGCGGGTTCTTCTACTACAAGCGCCTGCAGCCGCACCCGGCGCGGCAGCGGGGAGAGGCGGCATGAGCCTCACCCTGTTTCCCGCCATCGACCTCAAGGACGGACAATGCGTGCGCCTGCGCCGCGGCGCGATGGACCAGGCGACGGTCTACGCCGACGACCCGGCGGCCCAGGCGCGTGCGTGGGAGCAGGCGGGATTTTCCTGGCTGCACGTGGTCGATCTGAACGGCGCCTTCGCCGGGCGGCCGGTGAACGGGGCGGCGGTGCGGGCGATCCTGGCCGCGGTCGGCCTGCCGGTGCAACTCGGCGGCGGCATCCGCGACCTGGCGGGGATCGAAGCCTGGCTGGAGGCCGGCGTGCGCCGGGTGATCCTGGGCAGCGCCGCGGCCAAGAACCCGGCTTTGGTGCACGAGGCCTGCCGCGAATTTCCCGGCCGGATCGCGGTCGGGATCGACGCGCGGGACGGGTTCGTCGCCACCGAGGGCTGGGCCGAGACCAGCACCCTGGCCGCCACCGACCTTGCGCTGCGGTTGCAGGACGCCGGCGCGGCGGCGCTGATCTACACCGATATCGCCCGCGACGGGATGCTGAGCGGGCTGAACCTCGATCAGACCGTGGCGCTGGCCCGGCTGGTGACCACTCCGGTCATCGCCTCGGGCGGCGTGGCGGGGCTTGCGGATCTGGAGGCGCTGCGCGATGCGGCGCCGGGGACCAGCCTCGCGGGGGTGATCGTCGGGCGGGCGCTGTACGACGGGCGGCTCGATCCCGCGGCAGCGGTCGCGGTGCTCGGCGGGTGAGACCCGGCGCCGGTTCCCGCGCGGCCGGGCCGCGCCCGCTCGCATTCTCCGCTTGCCACGGTCACGCGCCACCAGTGTAAGAAAACCCGCATGCTGAAGCTCCGTGTCATTCCCTGCCTCGACGTGAAGGACGGCCGCGTGGTGAAGGGCGTGAACTTCGTCTCGCTGCGCGACGCCGGCGACCCGGTGGAGCAGGCGGCGCTGTACGACGCCGCCGGCGCCGACGAGCTCACCTTCCTCGACATCACCGCGAGCCACGAGAACCGCGACACCATCCTGGACGTGGTGGCGCGGACCGCGGCGCGGGTGTTCCTGCCGCTGACGGTCGGCGGCGGCGTGCGCGCGGTCGAGGACATGCGCCGGCTGCTGCTGGCCGGGGCGGACAAGTGCAGCATGAACTCCGCCGCGGTGGCGCGGCCGGAGCTCATTGGCGAAGCGGCGGAGAAATTCGGCAGCCAGTGCGTGGTGGTCGCGGTCGATGCCAAGCAGGTGGCGCCGGGACGGTGGGAGGTGTTCACCCATGGCGGGCGCCGCGGCACCGGGATCGACGCTGTCGCCTGGTGCCGCCAGGCCGCGTCGCTGGGGGCGGGGGAGATCCTGCTGACCAGCATGGACCGGGACGGGACGGGGCGGGGCTTCGACCTCGATCTGCTGCGCGCGGTGTGCGACGCGGTGCGGCTGCCGGTGATCGCCTCGGGCGGGGTCGGCACCCTGGCGCATTTCGTGGACGGCGCACGGGCCGGCGCCACCGGGCTGCTGGCGGCGAGCGTGTTCCATTTCGGCACGTTCAGCATCGCCGACGTGAAAGCCGCGCTGGCGCAGGCGGGCCTGCCGGTGCGGCTGCCGCGGGCAGCGGCGTAGGGCGCGCGGGCATGGCCAAGTCGGTGAAGAAGCGCCCGGGCAAGAAGCGCGAGACGGAGGCGCCGAAGCGCCCGCGCAAGCCCCTCGCGGCGGCAAAGACGAAGCGGAAGCCGCGTCCGTCTGCGGCGCACCCGCCCGCCGCGGCCCCGGTCGCGGCGACATTGCCGCCGCTGGCGATCGGCCCCGGCTCGGTCGTGCTCGACCGGCTGTTCGCCGTGGTGCAAAGCCGCCGCGACGCCGATCCGGCGGTGAGCCACTCGGCGCGGCTGCTGTCGCGCGGCCCGGCCAAGGTGGCGCAGAAATTCGGCGAGGAAGCGGTCGAGTGCCTGATCGAGGCGGTGGCCGGCAACCGCGACGCCGTGGTGGCCGAAAGCGCCGACGTGCTCTACCACCTGATCGTGCTCTGGGTCGCCGCCGGGGTCGCGCCGGAGGAGGTCTGGGTCGAGCTCAAGCGGCGCGAAGGCGTGAGCGGGATCGCCGAGAAGGCGTCCCGCGCCAGGGCGCTGCCGGTTGCCTTCGGGCTGGAAACCACGAAAATCCCCTGATCGCGCAGAACCGCAGGAGTGCCCGATGGCGGTGTCCGGATTGCCCCCTTACGACGAGACGAACATCTTCGCCCGCATCCTGCGCGGGGAGATTCCCTGCCGGAAGGTCCATGAAGACGACTGGGCGCTGGCGTTCCACGACATCGCGCCACAGGCCCCGGTGCATGTGCTGGTGATCCCGAAGGGAAAGTACTGCTCCTTCGCCGATTTCAGCGCGACGGCCGGCGCCGAGGAAATCGCCGGCTTCATCCGCGCGGTGGGAACGGTCGCGAAGCAATTGGGGCTGGAGGCCCCAGGCTACCGGCTGCTGGCGAACATGGGCGCCGACTCGGGCCAGGAAGTGCCGCATTTCCACGTGCACCTGTTCGCCGGCCGGCCGCTCGGGCGGATGGTGCCGGCGGCGGGATAAAAGCGACCGCCGACATATTTGCCGCACCGACAGCAAGGCCAGGGGGGCGCTGCCCCCCTGGACCCCCTGCCAGGGGACAGTCGTCCCCTGGACCCCTCGGGGGGTTCCGTGCCGATGGGGGGTGGCGCGGCGGGCGCGGGGCGGGGCCGGCGGACGGGTGACAGGGCGCGCATCCGCGCACCCTGTCACCCGCCCACCGGCCCCGCCCCGCGCCCGCCGCGCCACCCCCCATCGGCACGGAACCAACGAATGGGTTCCAAGGGCGGCGCCCTTGGCGGGGGTCCAGGGGGCAGCGCCCCCTGGCCTTGCTGTCGGTGCGGCAAATCTGTCGGCGGTGGGTACAGCCCCGGCCGCCCGAGCGCTGGCTAGGCCGCGGTGGCTTCGATCATGTCCCGCACTTTTGGATAGACCTCGGTTGCCCAGCGCCGGCCGCTGAACACGCCGTAGTGGCCGACGCCGGTTTGCAGGTGGTGGCGTTTCATCCCCGGATGGATGCCGGTGCACAGATCGAGTGCGGCGACGGTTTGGCCGATCGCGCAGATATCGTCGCGCTCGCCTTCCACCGTCAGCAGCGCGGTGCGGCGGATCGCGCCCGGGCGTACTTTCTCGCCGCGGAACATCAGCCGGCCGAGCGGCAGGTCGTGGTCCTGGAATACGCGCTGCACCGTTTCCAGGTAGAACTCCGCCGGCAGGTCCATCACCGCGTTGTATTCGTCGTAGAAGCCGCGATGCGCCGCCGCGCCCTCGGTGTCGCCGCCGACCAGGGCGCGGAAATGATTGAAATGCGCGCCCACGTGGCGATCGAGGTTCATGGTCATGAACGCGGCGAGCTGCATGAAGCCCGGATAGACATGGCGCCAGGCGCCGCGGTAGCGCCAGGGCACCGCGCCGATCAGGTGGCGCGCGAACCATTCGATCGGGTGGCCGGCGGCAAGTTCGTTGACCTTGGTCGGGTTCACCCGCGTATCGATCGGCCCGGCCATCAGGGTCATGCTGCGCGGCTGTGCCGGATCGCCCTCCTGGGCCAGCAGCGCGACCGCGGCGAGCACGGCCGCTGCCGGCTGGCACACCGCGATGATGTGGGCACCGGGGCCGATCGCGCGCAGGAAGCGCATCACGTGCTCGATGAATTCGTCCATGCCGAAGCGGCCGTCCGCCAGCGGCACGTCGCGCGCGTTGTGCCAGTCGGTGATGAAGACGTCGTGCTCCGGCAGCAGCACTTTCACGGTGCCGCGCAGCAGGGTGGCGAAATGCCCCGACATCGGCGCCACCACCAGCACCGGCGGCTGCGCGGGCGCATTTTCTTTGCGAAAATGCAACAAAGTGCCGAACGGCGTGGCGTCTGCGGCTTCCTCGGTCACGGTCGTGCTGTGGCGGCCGAGTCGCACCTCCTCGAAGCCGAATGCGGGCCGGCGATGGGTGAGCCCGCCGGCAGAGAGGATGTCGCAGGTGGCGAGCATCTGCCGCAGCAGCGGCGGGGTGATGGCGCCGAGGTCGGCCGGACGCAGCATGCCGGCTGCGATGGCCGCGGCGCGGCGTACAGGGGCCAGCAGGTCCGCCTGAGCCTGGTAGAATTGATAGATCATCGGCGTGATTGCGACGCTCCTGGCGAGAGGATTTTACCCCGGTTGGCCCGCATTGTGGTACATTGCAGTGCAGCGTAGCAAGCCGGGGCAGCGCAGCGTAGCAAGCCGGGTGAAAAGAGAGGGCAATGGCCGAGGCCAATTTGTTGATAAGCAATAAGAACTATTCCTCCTGGTCGCTGCGCGGGTTCCTGCTCGCGCGGCTGGCCGGGCTGGACTTCAACGAGCGGGTGGTCGCCGCGGACGACCCGGCAACCCGGGCGGAGTTGCTGCTGCAAGCGTCGTCCATCCTGGTTCCCTGCCTGGTGCACGACGGGGTGCGGGTGTGGGACACGATGGCGATCGCCGAATACCTGGACGAGATTCGGCCGGACGCGCAGATGTATCCGCTCGATCGCGCCGCGCGCGCCCGCTGCCGGTCGATCTCCGGAGAGATGCACGCCGGATTTTCCGCCCTGCGTTCGTCGCTGCCGATGAATCTGCGCGGTCGGCGGCCCGGGTTCACCGTGTGGTCCGGCGCGCGCGCGGATATCGCGCGCATCCTGACGATCTGGGAGGACTGTCTGGAGACCTGGGGCGGGCCATACCTGTTCGGCCGGCGCCTGAGCGTGGCCGACGCCATGTACGCCCCCGTGGTGACCCGCTTCGTCACCTACGACGTGAAGCTGGACGGCGCGGCGGCGGAGTACGCCGCGCGCATCCTGGACTGGCCGGATCTGCGTGAATGGACCGAGGCGGCGGCGCTCGAACCCGAGCAGATCGAGGATCTGGAGGTCGAGTTCTGATCACGCGCCGGGCCAGGGCGCCGGCAGCGGCACCGGGGCCGGGGTGTCGATCTCGATAGTGGCGAAATCGGCCGGGGCGACGACCTCCGGATATTCCATGTCGGGCGAGTAGTCGAACAGGTAGCGGGTGATGCCCGGGCGCTGGTGCACGCACTCGCCCGCGGCGACCAGGTGTTCCTTGTCCCCGTAGATGAATTTCGCCCAATCTTTCGGTATCAGAACGATGTGGAAGGCGGCGACGTGGTGGTGCCAGCCGGTGCCGTGTTCGGGCGCGCGGCCGGGTTGCACGAAGCCGTGCCGACTGTCGGTTCCTACCCGAAGCCGCCGCGACACGATCCGGTCCACGACGGAATGCTGCGGTGCAGCGTGACATGGCGCGGGCGTGACCGGCAAGCGAAATCCGGCGTGCCCAAGGGAGTGGCTTGCCGGGTGGCGGGAGAGCGGGCTAGAAGCTGGGCCGCCTGGACGGGCGCGTAGCTCAGCGGGAGAGCACTACCTTGACACGGTAGGGGTCACAGGTTCGATCCCTGTCGCGCCCACCAGGATCATGTCTCAGGCACCGGACGGCCCGGGCACGGGCGGCCGTGCCGGTCCTGCCTGCTCGGTTCCGGCCGCCTCGGCCAGCACCGGCCCCAGCGCCCGGTAGTCCTCCGCCCGCGGCGCCCCGTTCCGCCACACCAGCCCCAGGGTCCGCCACGCCCCCGCGCCGGCCAGCGGGCGCAGCACCAGCTCTGCCCCCGCGGTCACCCCGCCGGCGATCGCGCTGCGCGGCAGCAGCGTCACCCCCAGGCCGCCCGCCACCATCTGCACCAGCGTGTGCAGGCTGGTCGCCGCGAAGGCGTCCTGCCGGCCGGCGTGCAGGCCGCAGACCGCCAGCGCCTGCTCGCGCAGGCAGTGCCCGTCCTCCAGCAGCAGCAGCCGCTCGCGTGCCAGCGCCGCCAGCGGCACCTGTTCCTGCGCGGCCAGCGGATGACCGGCCGGCAGGGCGGCCAGGAACTCGTCGCGCGCGAGCGACAGGGTCTCTCCCCCGCCGCAGTCGCAGGGCAGCGCCACCAGCAGCGCATCCAGCCGGTTGGCCGCCAGCCGCTCCACCAGCCGCGCCGTCAGATCCTCCCGCAGATAAAGCCGCAGGCCCGGGAAGGCGGCGCGCAGCGCCGGCATCAGCCGGGGCAGCAGGAACGGGCCGATGGTCGGGATCACCCCGAGCCGCAGCGGCCCGGACAGCGGCGCGCGTGCGGCTTCCGCCGCTTCCGCCACCGCCGTCAGCGCGGCGAGCGCGGTGTGGGCGCGCCCGACCAGTTCCTGGCCCAAAGGCGTGAACACCACCCGCTTGCCGGCGCCGCGGTCCAGGATCGCCGCGTCCAACTGGTGCTCCAGGGTCAGGATCCCGGACGAGAGGGTGGATTGCGACACCGCGCAGGCATTCGCGGCGCGGCCGAAGTGCTGGTGCTCGGCGAGCGCGGTGAGGAAACGGAGCTGCTGGGGGGTGGGGAGGGGTGTCATCGGTCTATTCGATCAAAGTTCGGAACTTGATCCATCATGCAGAAAAACGAAGATGGGTCCATCCTGCCGGAGTTTCGCCCGCCGACAGGAGGCGCGCGCCATGGCCGACCCAACCCGACCCGGATCCCGTCCCGCCCGACCTCCGGCGCAGGCATCCAGGTGTCCGACAATCGGAACAGCCGCACGGCCGGTCTGCCGCTGGTGCACGGCCGGTCGTTGTTCGAGATGACGTTGCGATGCAGGAGCGGTCACGGCTCGCACGCCGACAACCAGAGCAAGGCCGTGAACGAGCGGGTGTGGGGGCGTTCCGCTTCAAGACCGGGCAGGGCATCCAGGGCCCGGGCGCACAAGGACTTCCCCTTGATCCACATCGGCACGCTGGCGCTGGACGGCAACCTGGAGAGCGGTTTCTCCGAAGCGGAACAATCCGTCTTCAGACCGTCCAGCGTGATGCCCGGGATCAAGAGCAGCCCGGAGAACACGATGCGGACTCGGACCGACTTCTGCGGGGACGCGCGCCGCTACCGGCTGGGGGCAAACGCTGACGCGCCCGCCTTGCAACCACTATCGCGACGGCGCCATGCGTTTCAACGGCAACGCCGGCCGCGGGGCGAACTGCGAGCCCACCTCCTTCGGCGGGCTGCGGCAGGATGCGTCGGCGAAGGAGCCGCCGCTGGCGCTGTCCGGCGCCGGCGTGGCGCAGCGGCTTGCCGCATCGCGCGGGGGCTGACGTCCCCCCGCCGGGAGGCTGCAGTTCCGGGGACAGCGCGCGCCCCGGGCGGCCGCGTTCCCACCAAGCTGCCACAGCGCGAGCAGCGCTGCCCGCCGCAGGCCGGGCCGGGCGATCCAGGACCGGCGCAGCCGCCCCAGCGCCTCCGCCCGGCGCCCGTGCCAAAGCAGGGCGCGGCCGGCCACCCATTCCGTCTCCGCCGCCATGCGCCGGCGCAACCGGGCGAGGCGGCGGGGGCCGAACCGCTCGGCCAGGGCCGGGGCGGCGAACGCGGCGGCCATCGCCGGGGCGAAGGCGGCCGGGTCGGCCGCGGCGCGCAGATAGGCCCCCTCGGCGCGCCGGCGGACGAACAGCAGCGGCGCGCGGCCCGGGGCGGCGACGAACCGGCCCAGGGCGGCGATCCGCACCCAGTATTCCCAGTCCTCGCCATAGCGGAGGTCCGGGCGGAAGCCGCCCGCCCGGTGCACGGCCGCGGTCCGGACCAGCAGATGCCCGCCATTGGCGAACAGGTTGCGGGTCAGCAGCCGCGCCAGCACGTCCCCTGCCGCCGGACGGAGCGCACGGCCGGCGGGCCGGCCGTCCTCCGTCGCCGGCGCGCAGGGGCCGCAGGCGGCGACCGCGTCCGGCGCCGCGCGCAGTGCCGCGGCCAGCCGGGCCAGCGCGTCGGGTGCCAGCCAGTCGTCGGCATCGAGGAACAGCAGCGCCGCGCACCCGGTCAGCGCCGCGATCCCCCGGTTGCGCGCCGCCGACACGCCGCACGGCGCCTGACGGATCAAGGTGATGCGCGGATCGGTGAACCCGGCCGCCACCGTGGCTGTCGGGTCGGTGGAGCCGTCGTCCACCACCGCCACCCGCCAGGTGGCAAGGGTCTGCGCCAGCACCGAACGGAGCGCGGCGCCGAGCCAGGGCGCGGCGTCGCGCGCCGGGATGACGATGCCGATCGGCGGATCCTGCGACATGGCGGGCGACATGGCGGGCGACATGGCGCAAGACCAGCACGCACGGGTTAACCGCCGATGAGCGCGGCCCGGTTTCCGGCCTAACCGGTTTTCATGCCCGACCCATCCGGCGCACAGGCGCAAGCCCGCAGACTGCCCGCCATGTCGCACTTGGTACGAGCGTCCGGTGGGGCTGCGCTGATCCTGGCACTCCTGCTTGCCGGGGTGCCCAGGTTTTCCGGCCGGTCGGAGACGCAGCCGCCGGCGCGCATCACCTCCGACAGCGTGAGCTACTGTCACCAGCTGGCGCAGCGGGTCGATGACCTGGTGCACGCCGCCGCGCGCCCGGCTCCGGTCGAGGTCCTGCAACTGCGCGCGGAGGGAGAGCGCCTGTGCACGCAAGGCCGGCTGCGCGGCGGCCTGATCTGCCTGCGCCGGGCGGTGCTGTTGCTGCGCGGCCCGGCGCAGGCAGATCAGGCCGCCGCGCAGCCGTGATGGGCCGATCAGCCCAGCAGTCGCCCGATCACCCGCGCCGTGTAGTCCACCACCGGGATGATCCGGCCGTAGTTGATCCGGGTCGGCCCGATCACCCCGATCGCGCCGACGATCCGCCCGCCCTCGCTGCGGGCCGGGGAGACCACCATCGCGATGTCGGCGGCGCCGAACAGCCCGCTTTCCGCGCCGATGAAGATGCGCACGCCGTCCGACCGCTCGGCCAGTTCCAGCAGGCGGAGCATGGTCTCCTGCGCTTCCAGGCGCTCGAACAGCGCCTGGATCGCGGTCAGGCGCTCGATCGCGGTCACGTCCGCCAACAGCCGTGCCTGGCCGCGGATGATCAGGCTGCCGCTGCGGCCCTCGGCGGTCCAGGTGGCGAGCCCGGTCTCCACCACCAGCGACGACAGCGCGTCGAGCTCGGTGCGGTTGGCCGCCATCTCCTCGTCGACGATGCGCCGCAGCTCGGGCAGCGGCCGGCCACTGATGCGTGCGTTCAGGTAGTTGCTGGCCTGTTGCAGGGCCGAGGGCGGCAGGCCGGGCGGGGTCTCGATCACCCGGTTCTCCACATGCCCGTCGCCGGCCACCAGCACGACCAGCGCGCGGCCGGGGCCGAGCGGGACGAACTCGATATGCTTGAGCGGCCCCTCGCTTTTCGGCGCCAGCACGAGGCCGGCGGCGGAGGAGAGGCCGGCGAGCAGGGTGGAGGCGTCGGCCAGGGTGTCTTCCAGGCTGCGGCCGGAGGCGCCGAGCGCGGCGGTGATCGATTCCCGTTCCTCCTCGCCCAGCTCGCCGAACTGCAGCAGGCCGTCGATGAACAGCCGCAGGCCGCGTTCGGTCGGCAGCCGGCCGGCGGAGGTGTGCGGGGCGAACAGCAGGCCGGCCTCGGTGAGGTCGGCCATGACATTGCGGATGGTGGCCGGCGACAGTCCCATGGGCAGCAGGCGCGCCAGGGTGCGGCTGCCCACCGGTTCGCCGGTTTCCACGTACTGCTCGACGATCTCGCGCAGCACAGCGGCCGAGCGGGCATCGAGACCAGGCGGCAACGCGCCCGGAAGGCGGGATATGATCGCCGCCGGCGAGACGGATTTGTCCATGTCATGCTCCGGGAACAGACAAGGTAGGTAGCCGGCGGGCGGCGGTCAATCGGGCATGGGCGCAGGCGCAGGGCAATCGCGCGCCCCATCGCACCTGCCGCGCGTCAGGATCTGCCGCGGCCGGCCATCCGGGGCCGGCGCGATCTCCGCGCGATCTCCCCCTGGTGAAACCGGAGCCGACGTCCTATATAGGCCCCACGGCGCTTTTCTAGCGTGGGCTGTTTGTGCCTTGTTATGCGACATTGTCGCAACCGGTGCTCCCCAAATTTGAAAAGTATTCCGGTCCACACAGCGTGGGCCGCCGGGTTGCATGGAGAGATGAAATGTCGCAAGGCACGGTTAAGTGGTTCAACGCGCAGAAGGGTTTCGGGTTCATCCAGCCGGATGATGGGGCGAAGGACGTCTTCGTTCATATTTCGGCGGTCGAGCGCGCGGGCCTCGGGCAGTTGAACGAGGGTCAGAAGATCAGCTACGACATCGAGAACGGCCAGCAGGGCAAGAGCTCCGCGGTCAATCTGAAGTCGGTCTGAACCCGCGATGCCGGTGCCGCCCGGGGCAGTGCCCCGGGCGGCACCGGATGCGACGGAGGAAGCCGTGACCAACCACAAGTTCAAGGTCGGCCAGGTGGTCGAGTTCGTGCCCGGTCCGCGCGACGCCAACATTCCGCGCGGCCGCTACAAGGTCCAGCGTCTGCTGCCGAGCGAGACGAGGGATCCGCAGTACCGCGTGAAGCATGCGGCGGACAACCACGAGCGCGTCATGCCCGAAAGCCAGCTCGCGGCGGAGCCTGGGATTGTGCGGTAGGGAGCGCCTGTGACCCGCCCGGGATCGTGACTTACGAAGGAGACGAGGATGGCGTTCAAGCCGAACTACAACCAGCAGCGGGCCGAGCGGAATCGTATCGCTCAGGCCAAGAAGGAAGCCAAGCTGCGCGACCGCGAGGCTGCCGTTGCGCGCCGCAAGGCCGAACAGCAGGCGGCCCCGGCCGAAGCGCCCGAACCGAGCGAGCCGAGCGGTTCGTGACCGGCGCCTGCGCCAGACAGGAAGACCTCCGATGAAACGCCGTGCCGAAACCAGCTTCATTCTGTTCGACGTGACCTATGTCGACGGAAGCCAGAGCTCCCGCCGGAAGGTTCCCGCCATCGCGCTGCCGGAACCGAAGGACGTGGCGGCGGTGAAGGCGATGATCGAGGCGCAGGATCGTGAGATCGCCATTGCCTCCGGCCGCCCGCGCGGGCCGATCAAGTCCGTCGCCCGGTCACGGATGTGATTCGGTAACGATCTGCGCTGGCGGCCCGGGGTATCCTGCGGGCCGGTCCCGATTGCAGATCCCGCGGCGAAACCGGTCTTTCGTGCCGGGCACCGACGGCTCCGGTTTATTCCATATAAATAACTATATCCCTGTTTCAGGCCTGCTGGCACGCGGGAACCCGTGATGCCTGGGCGGCAACGGACCATTCTGCCGCCACCCCTCTCCCCCCGGCCTCGGCACCCCCCAGTGATGGCGCGATCCGCCTCCGGCTGCTAGTCTGCGTCCCGGTCAGTAGGCTCTCCCCAAGGAGGCTGCGGATGCCGCCATCCATGCCCGATCCCGCATCGCCCGTGGTGCCGCCGCTGCCGCCCGACCGTCTTTACCGCCCGGCGGACCTCGCGGCACTGAGCTTCGAGACCACCGCCGATCTCGCGCCGCTCCCCGGCCTGGTCGCCCAGCCCCGCGCCGACGCGGCGATCCGCTTCGGCACCGAGATCCCGCAGCGCGGCTTCAACATCTTCGTCATCGGCCAGAGCAGCGCGCGCATGCAGCAGGCGGTGCGCGCCCTGCTGGACGACGCCGCGCGCGCCCGGCCGCTGCCGCCCGACTGGGTCTATGTGAACAATTTCGCCACCCCGCACCGGCCGCGGGCGATCGCGCTGCCCGGACGGCGCGGGCCGGAGTTCCAGCAGGCGGTGCACGCGCTGATCGAGGATCTCCGGGTCTCGCTGCCGGCGATCTTCGAAAGCGAGGACTACCAGAAGCGCCGCGCCGGCATCGAGCAGTCGGTCCGCGGCAAGCACGAGCAGGCCTTCGCCGCGTTGAACGAGAAGGCGACGTCACGCAACATCGCCATCCTGCGCACGCCGATGGGCTTCGGCCTCGCCCCGATGCGCGAGGGCAAGGTGGTGCCGCCGGCCGATTTCAACGCCTGGCCCGAAGCGGACCGGGAAGCGACGCGGCAGGCGATCGAGGAGCTGGAAAAGGAGCTCGAACAAACCCTGCGCGCGGTCCCCCGCCTGGAAAAGGAACTGCGCGACGCCGTCCGCACCCTCGACCGCGAGACCGCGCGGGTCGCGGTGGCGCAGCCGTTCGAGCAGGTCACGAGCCAGTTCGCCGCGCTGGCCCCGGTGGTGCAGCACATCGAGGCGATGCGCGCCGACCTGCTCGACACCCTGCCGCTGTTCGTCGCCTCGGAGGCAGGCGGCGACGGCCCGGTGCCGGCGGCGATGCGGCCGGCCAGCCCGTTCGAGCGCTATGAAGTGAACGTGCTCGTCACCCAGGCCGACCACGCCGCCGCCGCCCCGGTGATCGAGGAGCTGCATCCGACCCTCGCCAACCTGGTCGGCCGGATCGAGTACCTGCAGATCCAGGGCGCCCTGGTCACCAATTTCCGGCTGATCCGCTCCGGCGCGCTGCACCGGGCGAACGGCGGCACCCTGTTGCTCGACGCCCGCAGTCTGCTGACCGAGCCGTTCAGCTGGGCCGCGCTCAAGCGCGCCCTGCTGCGCCAGGACGTGACCATCGAGGACGTCGCCCGCTTCATCGGCCTCACCACCACGGTCTCGCTCGAACCCGACCCGATCCCGCTCGACGTCAAGGTCGTGCTGTTCGGCGACCGCATGCTGTACTACCTGCTGTCCGCGCTCGATCCCGAACTGGCGCAGCACTTCAAGGTGCTGGCGGATTTCGACGACGAAACGGACCGCTCCCCGCCGGCGAGGCGACGCTCGCGCGGCTGATCGGCGGGATCGCGGCGGAGCAGACCCTGCGCCCGCTCGATCGCGACGGCGTGGCCCGCGCGGTCGAGCACGCGGCGCGGCTGGCCGAGGACGCGCAGAAACTCACCCTGCTGGTCGAGCGGCTGGGCGACCTGCTGGCCGAGGCGAATTTCCTCGCCGGCCGCGCCGGCCGCGCGGTGATCGGCCGCGCCGACGTCGCCCAGGCGATCGCCGGGCAGGAACGCCGCGGCGCCCGCGTCAAGGAGCGCAGCCAGGAGATGATCCTGCGCGACATCGCGCTGGTGGAGACCGAAGGCAGCCGGGTCGGGCAGGTGAACGGGCTCAGCGTGCTCAGCCTCGGCGGGCAGTCCTTCGGCCGGCCGTCGCGCATTACCGGACGGGTGCGGCCCGGCGGCGGCAAGATCGTCGATATCGAGCGCGAGGTGGAACTGGGCGGGCCGCTGCATTCCAAGGGCGTGCTGATCCTGTCGGGGTTTCTGGCCGGCCGCTACGCGCTCGACGCGCCGATGTCGCTGTATGCGAGCCTGGTGTTCGAGCAGTCCTACGGCGGGATCGACGGCGACAGCGCCTCCTCCGCCGAGCTCTATGTGCTGCTCTCGGCGCTGGCCGAGGCGCCGCTGCGCCAGGACCTGGCGGTGACCGGCTCGGTCAACCAGCACGGCGTGGTGCAGGCGATCGGCGGGGTGAACGAGAAGATCGAGGGGTTCTTCGACATCTGCGCGGCGCGCGGCCTGTCCGGCACGCAAGGCGTGATGATCCCGGCGTCGAACGCGCAGCACCTGATGCTGCGCGAGGACGTGCGCACGGCCTGCGCCGCCGGGCGCTTCGCGGTCTATCCGATCGAGACCATCGACCAGGGCCTTGCGCTGCTGACCGGGCTGGCGGCCGGCGCGCGCGGCACCGATCAGGCCTATCCCGAAGGGTCGCTGAACCGGCGGGTCGAGGATCGGCTCCGGCAATTCGCCCGCGCGCGCAAGGAAGCCGGCGTCCCGACCGGGAGCGGCGTGACATGAGCGCCTCCGCCCCGCCCCCCTATCGCCGCCTGGTGCTGGAATTCGGCCAGGGCACGCCGGATGCGGCCCTCGTGCGGACTGCGGCGGAGCTTGCCCGCCTGCTCGGGCTCGATCTGCACGGCCTGTTCATCGAGGACGAATCCCTGCTGGCCCTGGCGGCCTGGCCCTTCGCGCGTGAACTGCGGCTGCCGACGCACGAATGGCACCGGATCGACCCCGAGACCGTGGCCGCGGACCTGCGCGCCGCCGCCGCCGCGGCGGACCGGCTGCTGGCGGAGGCGGTGGCCGCGCTGGATATCCCGGGCCATTTCGAAATCCTCCGCGGCGATCCGCTCGCCAGCATGGCCGCATTCTGCCGCCGTGACGATATCCTGGTTCTGGCCCCGCCCCGGGCCGGTCCTGGCCTCGGCCTGCCGCGGGAGCCCCGGCGCGGCGAGGCCGCCGCCCGGCCCGCGGCCGGTGCCGTGCTGGTGGTCCCCGCCGGGCGGACCCGGCGGTCCGGCCCGGTGGTCGCGGTGCTGAGCGAGGCGGGCGATCCCGGCCTCGACCTGGCGGCGCGGATCGCCGTGGCCACGGGGGAGGCGCTGCGCATTCTGCTGGCCAACCCGGCGCCCGCCGCGCCCGCGCAGGCGCGCGAGCGCGCTGCGGCGCTCGGCGTGGCGCCGGCGCGGATCCAGCTCGACCCGCTGCCCCTGCCGGCGAGCCCGGGCGCGCTGGAGGCGGGCCTGCCGGCGGCGCTGGCCGGGCTGCGGGAGAGCCTGATCGTGCTCGGCCGCGGCGCGGTGCCCGACGACGTCGCGGCCGTGCGGATCGCGGTGCGGCGCGGCGTGCCCGTGCTGGTGATGGAGGCCGGGTCCGATGACGCCCGGCCCGCCGCCGGATAGCGTGCCTCAGGGCGCAGGCGGGTCCGCCGCCTCGGCCCCCGTCGCGGAAAGCCCGGCCGCGGCCAGCGCCTGGATCGCCCGGTAGTCGGGCTTGCCGCTGCCGAGGCGCGGCAGGCTGGGCAGCACCAGCACCGCGCGCGGCACCAGGATCGGGGCCAGCCCGTCGTCCCGCGCGCGGCGCAGCAACGGGGCCGCGGCGGCGTCCGGCGCGGTGCTCGCCAGGACCAGCCGCTCGCCCCTGCCGGGCGCGGCGAGCGCGACCACGGCGTGCGCCGCCTCCGGCCACAGCGCGGCGGCCAGCTCCTCGCCCACCGCGAGCGGCACCATCTCACCGCCGATCTTGGCGAAGCGCCGGGCGCGGTCGTGGATGACCAGGAAGCCGGCGGGATCGACCGAAACGATGTCCCCGGTGTCGTACCAGCCGTCCGGCGGCGGCAGGATCTCGCCCGGGCGGTCGGCGCGCAGATAGCCCAGCATCACGTTCGGGCCGCGCACCCAGAGCCGCCCGGCCTCCGCGATTCCCTCCACCGGCGCGATCCGCCAGTCGATCCCGGGCAGGATGCGCCCGACGCTGCCGGCGGCGTTGCGCAGCGGCGTGTTGATCGCCACCACCGGTGCCGTCTCGGTGGCGCCGTAGCCTTCCAGCACGCGCACCCCGAAGCGGTCCGCATAGTCCCGCCGGGTCGCCGCGTGCAGCTTCTCGGCGCCGGCCAGCAGGTGGCGGACGCTGCGGAAATCGTAGGGATGGGCATAGCGCGCCCAGCCGGCCAGGAACGTGTCGGTGGCGAACACGATGGTCGCATCCGACGCGTAGATCAGGGCCGGGATCGACCGGTAGTGCAACGGCGTCGGGTAGAGGAACACCGGCACGCCGGACAGCAACGGCATCAGGGTGCCGACGGTCAGCCCGAAGGCGTGGAACACCGGCATGGCGTTGAACACGGTGTCGGCGGAGGTGAAGTCGAGCACCGCAATCGCCTGGCCGCAATTGGCGAGGATGTTGCGGTGGCTGAGCACGACGCCTTTCGGCGTGCCCTCGGTTCCGCTGGTGAACAGCACCGCCGCGGGCGCATCCGGGGCGCCGCGCGCGCCGGGCAGGCGGCGCGCGCGCAACAGGTCGGCCAGGCCCCGCAGCCGCGCCGCGGGACCGATCCCGGCGCCCAGGTCCTCGAGCCACAAGAAGGCGACCCTGCGTTCCATCGCCGCCACCGCCGCTTGCAGCCGGGCGCGTTCCACGAACCGGCGCGAGGAGACGACAAGGCGGATCGCGGCGGTCCGGCAGGCGGTGTCCAGGCCTCCGGCGCCGATGGTGACGTTGAGCGGGGCGGGAACGCGGCCATGGGCGTGCAGCGCCAGGAAGGCGATCGCGGTCGGCGCGGCGTTCGGCAACAGCAGGCCGACCGTCTCGCCCGGCCGTGTGCGCGCCGCCAGGATGCGGCCCAGCACGCAGGCGCCGAGCAGGACGCGTCGGTAGCTCATGCTGCCGCGCTCGGCATCACGCAGGATCGGCAGGCCGCCGCCGTGCCGCCGGCGCGCCGCCAGCAGCGCCGCGAACAGGGTCCGGTCGATGTCCTGACCCGCCCAGGCGGCCTCGGTCATCATGTCCTGCAGGGCCGCTCCCGCCGCCTGCCGGCGGCGCCGGCCGCGCAGCGCCGGATCGAGCGCCAGGGCCCGCGGCGGCAGTACGGTCAGCGACACCGGTGGGAACCAGCGCCGGCGCAGCTTGCCTTTCAGGTAGGAGAGGCGGGAGAACTGGGTGCCCTCGATGCGGACGGGCACGATCGCGGCGCCGGTCCGCAGGGCGATCAGCCCGGTGCCGTCGAGCAGTTTCATCAGCCCGCCGGTCACGCTGATGCGCCCTTCCGGGAACACCACCACCCGTGCCCCCGCGCGCACGGCGTCGATCACGGTGCGGACCGCGAAGGGCTGGCGGGGATCGATGCGGATGATCCGCGCGGGCCACAGCAGGAGCCGCGCCCACCAGCGCGCGGCGATCTCCGCGTCGATGACGAAGGTGGGATCGTCGGGCAGGAACGCCGCGAGCAGCGGGCCGTCGGCGAGGCTGAGATGGTTCGCGATCACGATCGCCGGTACGCCGTGCGGCGGATAATGCCCGAGTCCGGTCGGGGCGACGCCGTGCACCCAGCGGAACCAGGCGCGCAGCGCCGCCCGCGCGATCGTCCGAACCCGCCGGCGCCACGCGTCCGCCGGGGCGGCCGGCGGCCGTTGCGTCAGCCGCGCCGTCGGCGTGCCGGGCCGGGCACGTGCGGGGCTAAGGGCGAACCTCGATCTCGTCGCTCACCTCCAGCACCCCCGGCGCGGAGCGTGCCGCGGTTTCCGCCACCTGGCGCTCCCACCAGGTCTTCACACTGCCGCGCAGGGTCACCCGCCCGCCTTCGACACCGATGAGGATGTGGGTTGCCTCGACCTCCGCATTCCGCCGCAGCGCGCTTTCGATCTTCTGGCGCACGGCGACGGGATCCGTTGTCCTCGGGGCGCCCGGCGCGACCCGGACCAGGTTCACCACCCCGCGCACGCCGCCCAGCCGGCGGACATCCGCCTCAGCCGAGGCTTTCTGGAAAAAATACTCCACCTCCCCGGTCAGGGTGACCAGGCCGTGCTCGACCTTCACCTGGATGCGATCGGCCGGAACCTCCACATCCCAGGCGAGGATCCGCACCGCCCGTTCGGCGATCTCGGGGTCGGAGCGTTTGTGATCCTGTGCCAGCCGGACCTCGATCTCCTCGGCGATCGCCTTGACCCCGCGGACCCGGCTCGCAGCGCCTTCGGCGGCGGCCTTGGCGGCGTAGCTGTCCACGAAGCCGCTGAGGGTCACCACCCCGTCCTTGGCCGCCACGCCGACATGGGCGGCGTCGAAGCTCGGCTCCCACTCCAGCTCTTCCATCACCAGGGCCTGCAGCGTCTGGTCGTCGGGCATCGGGGCGTCTCCTTCGCGGGTCAGAGGGACGGTTGCATTTCTCCCTTTTCCGGCGGCAGCGTTCCTTGACCTGGATCAACCGGCGCGGCGCTCAGCACCGGGGCCCGCCCGCCCGCCGGGCGGAAGGCGGTGCAGCCTTTCAGGCCGAGGGCAAAGGCGCGGGCATAGATCCCGGCAAACGCCGCGAATGTCGTCTCCGCCGGCAGGTTGATGGTCTTGGAGATCGCATTGTCCACATGGGGCTGCAGCGCAGCCTGCATCGCCAGATGGTGTTCGGGCGCGATCTCGGCCGCGGTCACCAGCGCCGGCGGGGCGCCGTCGGCGCGGCCCTGCTCTGCGCGCCACAGCCGCACCGCGGCATCGGTCATGGTGAAGCTGCGCGGGGCGCCGTGCGCGTTTAGCACCGTGCGCGTCGCGTCCGCGGCGAACACCGGCTCGATCCCGCTCGAGACGTTGCCCGCCAGCAGGCTGATCGTGCCGGTGGGCGCGATCGCCAGCAGATGGCTGTTGCGGATGCCCTGGCGCGCGATGCCGTCGCGGATATCGTCGGGCAGGGCACGGACGAAGGGCGCGTCCAGATAGGCGTCGCGGACGAAGCCCGGAAAGCAGCCCTTCTCCGCCGCCAGCGCGATCGAGGCCCGGTAGGCCGCGTGGCAGATCGCGCGCATGGTCTCGGCGGCAAGCGTCCGGGCGGTATCGCTGTCGTAGCGCAGTCCCAGCATGACCAGCGCGTCGGCCAGCCCGGTGATGCCGAGCCCGGTCCGGCGCGCCTGGCGCACCGCCGTTCGTTGCTGCGGCAGCGGAAAGATCGAGGCGTCGATCACGTTGTCCAGCAGCCGCACCGCGCGCCCGGCCAGGGCGGCGGCGCGCGCCGTGTCGAGCCACGCGTGCGGGGTGAACGGCGCGCGCACCAGCCGCGCGAGGTTGATCGAACCGAGGTCGCACGCCCCGTACGGCGGCAGCGGTATTTCGCCGCACGGGTTGGTGGCGCTGATCCGCTCGCAATAGCCGAGGTTGTTCATCCGGTTGATGCGGTCGATGAACAGCACGCCCGGCTCGGCGGAGTCGTAGCTGGCGCGCAACAGCCGCTCCCACAGCACGCGCGCGGGCAGGGTGCGGACCACGCGGCAGGCGACCGGGCCGGGCGCGCCGGGCCAGTCGCAGGCCACCGTCTCGCCCGCGCCGCCCAGGGCGGCGGCGGGGAACACGAGCTTCCAGGGCGCGTCCGCGGCGACCGCCTGCATGAAGGCGTCGGTGACCTGGACCGAGAGGTTGAAATGGCGCAGCCGGTCCGGGCGGCGCTTGGCGTCGATGAAGCCCAGGATGTCGGGGTGGTCGCAGCGCAGGGTCGCCATCATCGCGCCGCGCCGCGCGCCGGTGGACTGGATCGTGGCGCACATCGCGTCCCACACGTCCATGAACGAGACCGGGCCGGAGGCGACGGTGCCCGCCGTGTCGGCCCGCGTGCCGTGCGGGCGCAGGGTGGAGAAGTCGTAGCCCACGCCGCCGCCCTGCTGCATGGTCACGGCGCCTTCCTGCAACGCGCGGAAGATGCCGTCGATCGAGTCCTCGATCGGGCCCATGACGAAGCAGTTGAACAGGGTCGTCTGCCGGCGGCTGCCGGCCCCGGCCAGGATCCGCCCGCCCGGCAGGAAGGCGAAATCCCGCAGCAGGTCCTCGAACCGCGCCTGCCAGCCGGCCGGGTCGGACGGTTCCACCGCGGCAAGCGCGCCCGCCACCCGCCGCCACGTCGCGCGCACCGAGGCTTCGCCTGCGCCGCCCTGGCGGTAGCGTTCCTCCCACACATGGCGGGCGATCGGGACGAGATCGGTGCCGTTCATGGGGCGGCGAGTTCTTCGCGGACCGCGAGCGCGCCCAGCACGTCGCGCAACGCCAGCACGCCCACCAGGCTTCCGTCGCGCAGCACCAGCAGGTGCTGCTGGCCGCTGCGGCGCATCCGGCCCAGCGCCGTCATCGCATCGGTTTCCGGCGCGACGACCGTCTCCGGCGCGACGGGTTTCAGGATGTGGCGTGAGCAGGATCGACGGCCAGAGCGCACGGTCCACCCGCGCCGCGTCGCTGGTTCCGACCGTGCCCAGCAGGGCGTCGTCCCGCGCCACCGGGAACCAGTGGTGGTGGGACGGATACACGTAGTCGGACACGAAATCAGAGACGGAGATATCGGCCGGCGCCACCACCGGCTCGCCACGCATGATCTGGCCGACCGTCACGCCCCCGAGCAGCCGCCCGGCCAGTGTGTGGCGATAGCTCTCGATCGCCGCGGCGCGCAGGAACATCCCGATCAGGAAGCTCCAGACCCCGCCGACAAGATATCCGTTCAGCACGCGGAACAGGCCGAGCACGACCAGCAGCAGGCCGAACCCCCGCCCGATCGTCGCGGCGACGCGCGTCGCCGCGACCAGATCCCCGCGCCACATCCAGATCCCGGCGCGCAGCATCCGCCCGCCATCCAGCGGGAAGGCCGGCACCAGGTTGAACAGCGCCAGCACCACGTTGATCAGGCCGAGATACCCGAGCACGACGGCCACCGCCGGCACGGGCGTGACGGCCCCGGCGAGCCACAGCGCGAGGCCGAGCGCGAAACTGGCGAGCGGCCCGGCCGCCGCCATCAGCAGTTCGCCGCGGGCGGAGCCCGGCTCTTGCTCCATCTCGGCGACGCCGCCGAAGATGAACAGGGTGATCCCGCCGATCGGGATGCCATTGCGGCGCGCCACGATCGCATGGGCGGTTTCGTGGAGCACGATCGAGGCGAACAGGCCGAGCGCCGCCGCGAGGCCCATGAGCCAGTAGGTGCCGGTCGCGAAGCCCGGGTGCAGGGCCGGGAACACCGCGGCCGCCAGGCTCCAGGTCACCAGGACGGCGAGCACGAGCCAGGAGGCGTCCACGCTGACGGCGAAGCCGAACAACGAGAACAATCGCGCGCGATAGAGAAACACGGCGGGGCTCCGGCGCTGTGCGGGATGACCCTACAGGGCCGGGTCCGGTCGTTCTTGATCCAGGTCAATGCCGGCGGCCGCGGCCTCATCCCCGCCGCAGCAGCGCGCGCAACTGGGCGAGCGGGCGGGCGTTCAGCACGTCCCCGGCCGTGATCCAGCCGCGCCGCGCCTGATCGACGCCGAAGCGCAGGAAGCCAAGCTCCGCCGGGGCATGCGCGTCGGTGGAAATCGCCAGCTTCAGGCCGAGGTCCCGGGCCAGCCGGCACTGCGTGTCGGTGAGGTCCAGCCGCTCCGGCTGCGCGTTCACCTCCAGGTAGCATCCGCGCTCCAGCGCCCCGCGCATCACCTGCTCCATGTCCAGCGCATACGGGGGGCGCTGGTTGATCAGCCGGCCGGTCGGATGCGCCAGGATGCTGACGTAGCGGTTGTCCATCGCCCGCAGCACGCGCGCGGTCTGCTTCTGCGCCGGCAGGTCGAACCCGGAGTGGATCGACGCCACCACGAGATCGAGCCGGCGCAGGATGCTGTCCGGCAGGTCGAGCGCGCCGTTCGCCAGGATATCCACCTCGATGCCCGCCAGCACGGTGAAGCCCTGCAGCGTTTCGTTCAGCCGGGCGATGGCGTCGATCTGCCGTCCCAGCCGGGCGGGATCCAGCCCGTGCGCCATGGTGATCCGCCGGCTGTGGTCGGTGATCGCGATGTAGTCGTGTCCCAGTTTCCGTGCCGCCTGCGCCATGTCGGCGAGGCTGGCCCGGCCATCGGTCGCGTCCGTATGCGTGTGCAGATCGCCGCGCAGATCGGCGAGGGTCACGAGCCGCGGCAGCCGTCCTTCCCGCGCCGCCGCGATCTCGTCGCCGCCCTCACGCAGTTCCGGCGGGATCAGCGGCAGGTCGAGCCGCTGGTACACCTCGGCCTCGGTCCGTCCGGCCAGCCGGCGCGATCCCTCGAACAGCCCATATTCGTTCAGTTTGCAGCCGTGATCGAGCGCGATCTGGCGCAGCGCGATGTTGTGCGCCTTGGAGCCGGTGAAATAGCAGAGCGCGGCGCCGAAGCTCGCCGGCTCCACGGCGCGCAGATCGACCTGCAACCCGCCGCGCAGCGCCACGGTCGCGCGGGTCGGGCCGCGCGCGAGCACGCGCGTCACGTCCTCGTAGCCGGTGAACCGATCCATCACCGGTTCGGGTTCGGTCGTGGCCACCACGATGTCGAGATCGCCCACCGTCTCGCGCCGGCGGCGAAAGCTGCCGGCGATCTCGGCGTCGCGGACACCGGGTGTTTCCCGCAGCCAGGCGAGCAGCGGGGCGGCGACCTGCTCGGCGCTTGCCAGCCGTGTGCGCGGTGTCTGGCCGGCGCCGGCCGCCAGCGCCTGCAGGAGCTTCGCCTCCGTGCCGGGGCCGAACCCGGGCACCTCCCGCAGCTTCCCCGCCGTGGCGGCGGCGGCCAGTCCGTCGACCGAGTCGATGCCGAGCGCTTCGTGCAGGGCGTGCACCCGCTTGGGGCCGAGGCCGGGCAGGGCGAGCAGCGCCGTGACGCCGGCGGGCATCTCGCGCTCCAGCCCGCGCAGCATCGGCAGGTCCTCGCCGCGCGCGATGGTGGCGATCTTGCCGGCGAGATCGGCGCCGATGCCGGGCAGGCGATCCAGATCCTCCCCGGCCGCGACCATCTCGGCCACGCTGCGCGGCAGGTCCTGCACCAGCCGCGCCGCGCGGCGATAGGCGCGGATCCGGAACGGGTTGGCTCCTTTGATGTCGAGCAGGTCGGCCAGTTTTTCCAGCTGCGCCGCCACTTCGGCATTGACCACCGGCACGAGGTTCTCCCTTCGGCGCCCGGCATGCAACGGCAGGATGTGCCGGCCCCTCGCGCCGCGCTTTGACCTGCGTCAACGCGCGTGCCGGCGCGTCCTGCTAGCGCAGGTTCTGCGGATCGAGGAGAGTCCGCATGCAAGTCCCGCCCAGGATCACGTTCCGGAACATGGACGCCGACACGTCGGCGAAGGAGCAGGTCGAGCACCGGATCGCCGAACTCGAGCAGTTCTACGACCGCATCACCTCCTGCCAGGTCGTGATGGAGGAGGAGCACCGGCATCATCAGCAGGGCAGGCTGTTCCATGTGACCGTGGAGCTGAACGTGCCCGGGCGCACGATCGTGGTCGGCCGCGAGCCGGCTGCGCATCACGCGCACGAGGATGCGCATGTCGCCATCCGGGACGCGTTCGACGCCGCGCGACGGCAGCTGGAGGACCACGTGCGCCGCGCGCGCGGCGAGGAAAAGACCCACATCCCGCCGCAGATCGGTCGTATCGTCCGGATCTTCCCGGAGCGCGGCTACGCCTTCCTGCTGACAGAGAGCCTCGAAGAGGTCTATGTCCACGCCAACAGCGTCACCAATGACGGGTTCGCGCGGCTGAAGGTCGGCGATAACGTTCGCTACGTGCTCGCCATCGACCCGGGCGAGAAGGGGCCCCAGGCCAGCACCGTGGTCCCGCTGTCCGGCTGAGGGACCGCGGGCGCCCGCGCGCCGGGCCGGAACAGGAGGCAGCGTGGCACAGCCGGGCAGAACGGCGGCGGCGACGGCGACGGACAGTCTGCTGCTGACCGATCTCTACCAGTTGAACATGCTGGCGGCCTACGCCGCGCACGGCATGAACGATACCGCGGTGTTCGAGCTGTTCGTCCGCTCCCTGCCGCCGGCACGGGGCTTCCTGATGGCGGCCGGGCTGGAACAACTGGTCGGCTTCCTGGAGGACATGCGCCTGACCCCGGCGGAGCTGGAATGGTTGCGCGCGCTCGACGCGTTCCCGCCGGCGTTCCTCGACCGCCTGGCCGCGCTGCGCTTCACCGGCGATGTGGACGCGCTGCCGGAAGGCAGCGTGTTCTTTCCCGATGAACCGATCCTGCGTGTCACCGCGCCGCTGCCCGAAGCGCAGATCATCGAGACGCGGCTGGTCAACCTGGTGCATTTCCAGACCGTGATCGCGTCGAAGGCGGCGCGGATGGTGCTTGCCGCCCCGGGGCGCCGCCTGATCGATTTCGGCCTGCGCCGCGCGCACGGCGCCGAGGCCGGGTTGCTCGCCGCGCGCGCCAGCTACCTCACGGGGTTCGACGGCACCGCGACCGTGCTGGCGAACCGCGCCTTCGGCATCCCGATGTTCGGCACCATGGCGCATTCCTTCGTCCAGGCGCATGACAATGAGCAGGCGGCGTTCGAGCATTTCGCGCAGGCCCGGCCGCATGGGCTGACCCTGCTGATCGATACCTACGATACCGAACGCGCCGCCGCGCTGGTGGCCCGCCTGGCGCCGCGGCTCGCCGCCGCCGGCAGCCCGGTCGTTGCGGTCCGGATCGACAGCGGCGACCTCGGCGCCCACGCGCGGCAGGTGCGCGCGATCCTGGACGCCGCCGGGCAGCGGGAGATCCGGATCTTCGCCAGCGGCGGGCTGGACGAGCAGAGCCTGATGCGCCTGTGCCGGTCCGGCGCGCCGATCGACGGCTTCGGGATCGGCACCAGCCTCACCACCGCGAGCGACGCGCCGGCGCTCGATTGCGCCTATAAATTGCAGGAATACGCCGGCCGCGCGCGGCGCAAGCGCAGCGAGGGCAAGGCGACCTGGCCCGGGCCCAAGCAGGTGTACCGCCGCATCGCGCCCGATCGACGGATTGCCGGCGATACGGTCGCGCTGCTCGGGGAGGCGGCGGCGGGCGAGCCGCTGCTGCGCCCGGCGATGCGGGCAGGCCGCCGGGTGGCGGGTTTCCGGACCTCGCCGCGGCCCGCGCGCACGCTGCGGGCGCGCTGGCGCAGTTGCCCGAACCCCTGCGCCGCCTGGATCCGGGCAGGGTCGCGGTCGAGATCAGCGGCGGCATCCGCGATCTGGCCGCCGCGCTCGACCGGGCGTCGCCATCGCCCGGCGCCGGCTGACCGTGGCGGGACCGCCAGGGGTGCGGGAGGTCTCGTCGTGTCCGCGCTGACCGGCGCGCCGCCGGTGGACGCGACCTGGCGGCAGCGCGCGACGGTGGCGTTCCTCGCCGATCCCGCAAGCTACGGCGATGAAGCGGCGCCGGTCACGCAGGTGGTGACCCATTGCTCGATCGTCTTCCTGGTGGGCGAACGCGCCTACAAGCTGAAACGGGCGATCCGGTTCGCCGCGGTGGACTACACCACGCGGCTGCGGCGCGCCCAGGCGTGCCAGGCCGAGCTCGTGCTGAACCGCCGCACCGCGCCGGAGATGTATCTCGGGGTCCACACGGTCACGCGGGCGCCGGACGGCAGGCTCGGCTTCGACGGGGCCGATCAGCCGGTCGATCACGTGGTGGTGATGCGCCGGTTCGATGCGCGCGACCAGTTCGACCGCATGGCGGACGAGGGCCGGCTGACCCCGGAGCTTCTGCGCGGCCTGGGCCACACCGTCGCGCGGTTCCATACCGCGGCCCCGCCCAGCCGGAGCTTCGGCGGCGCGCACGGGCTGCGGGCGGCGGTGGAGGACAACCACCGCGAACTGCTGCGTGTGGCCCCGGCCCTGCGCGCCACGGCCCTGCCGGTGCTGCGCGGGCGCACCCTGGCGGCACTGGAGGCGCTGGCCCCCGTGCTCGACCGGCGCCGCGACAGCGGCGCGGTGCGGCGGGGCCATGGCGACCTGCGGCTGCCCAATATCTGCCTGTTCGCCGGCCGGCCGACCTTGTTCGACTGCCTTGAGTTCGACGATGACCTCGGCACCATCGATCGGCTGTACGATCTCGCGTTCCTGCTGATGGACCTGCACATGCGCGGGGGAGCCAGGCTCGCCGCGCCGGCCTTCGCCAGCTACCAGGAGATCGTCGGCGATCCCGACGCCCGCCGGGTGCTGCCGCTGTTTCTTTCGGTGCGCGCGGCGACCCGCAGTTACGCCCTTGCCGGCAAGGCCTTGCGCGAGACCGATCCCGGCGCGGCCGCGCGGCGCATGGCGGACGCACGGCGGCATGTCGCGGCCAGCCATTGCTTTCTGCGCGCGGGGCCAACCTGGCTGACCGGCCATGGGTGACGTGTGCTGTCGGTTGATATGAATCAATGCGTCGCCCGCCCCTTTCCTGTCATGGCCGGACGTGATCCGGTCCGCTGCGCACGGAGGCCCGGGGGCAGCGGACCGGGGCGCGCCCGGCCATGACGGGAACCCTCCGGGGCGGACCCCATCGAACGGAGGGTCGGTCCTGCCATCGGTCCGCATGACGGCTTGAAAGGCGGTGCATCGTGCTGTTCGCCGACCGTTCCGAGGCCGGACGCCGGCTGGCCCACCGGCTGGAACCATTCCGGGCGCAGCATCCGGTGGTGCTGGCCCTGCCGCGCGGCGGCGTGCCGGTCGGCTTCGAGGTCGCGCAGGCGCTCGATGCGCCGCTCGACCTTGTGCTGGTCCGCAAGATCGGCGCCCCGGGCCAGCCGGAGCTGGCGATCGGCGCGGTGGCCGAAGGCGACCCGCCCGAGCTGGTCACCGATCCGCGGCTGCTGGAGATGCTGGGCGTTTCGGACGACTATCTGGAAGCGACGAAAGCGCAGGAAATGGCGGAGCTGCAGCGGCGCCGGGCCGCCTATCTGGGCGAGCGGCCCCGGGTGGCGATCGAGGGCCGGACGGCGATCGTGGTGGACGACGGCCTCGCCACCGGCGCCACCATGCTCGCCGCGCTGCGCGCTACCCGGCGGCGGGCGCCGTCGCGCCTGATCGTGGCGGTGCCGGTGGCCTCGCCGAACAGCCTGCACCGCGTGTCCGGCGTCGCCGACGAGACGGTCTGCCTGGGCGCGCCGGCGGAGTTCTATGCGGTGGGCCAGTTCTATCGCCAGTTTCCCCAGCTCACCGACCGCGCGGTGGTGGACCTGCTCGCCCGCGCCGCCGGTTTCGGCCGGAGCGGGGCGCCATGAGCGCGCGTCCTTTGTCGCTGTTCGGCCTCGGCGCCAGCCGCGCCTATGCCGAGCTGGTGGCCGCCGAGCTGGCGGTGGCGCTCGCCCCGCACGAGGAACGCGACTTCGAGGACGGCGAGCACAAGGCGCGCCCGCTGCTGGATGTGCGCGGCCATGACACCTTCGTGATCCATGCGTTGCACGGCGATCCGGCGCAAAGCGCCAACGACAAGCTGTGCCGGCTGCTGTTCTTCTGCGGCGCGCTGAAGGATGCCGGGGCCGAACGGGTCACCGCGGTGACGCCCTATCTTTGTTACGCCCGCAAGGACCGGCGCACCAAGCCGAACGATCCGATCACCACCCGCTACCTGGCCGCGATGATCGAGTCGGTCGGGATCGACCGGGTCATCGCCGTCGAAGTGCACAACGTGGCCGCGTTCGAGAACGCGTTCCGCTGCCCGACCTGGCATATCGAAAGCGCGGTGCTGTTTGCCCGGCATTTCGCCGGCCTGCTCGGCGCCGCGCCGGCGGTGGCGGTCTCGCCCGACGCGGGCGGCGCCAAGCGCGCCGAGCTGTTCCGCGCCGCACTGGCGGGGCTGACCGGGCGCGAGGTCCCCAGCGCCTATGTGGAGAAGTTCCGCAGCAGCGGGGTGCTGACCGGCGGCCGGCTGGTGGGCGAGGTGCGCGGCCGGACCGCGGTGATCATCGACGACCTGATCAGCACCGGCAGCACCCTGGTGCGCGCCGCCGCCGCCTGCCGCGAGGCCGGCGCGGAACGGGTGTTCGCCGCCGCCGCGCACGGGCTGTTCATGGACGGCGCGCCGGAGCTGATGGCGACCCCGACGCTGGAGCGGATCGTGGTGCTGGATACCGTGCCGCCGTTCCGGCTGGCGCCGGAGACGCTCGCCCGCCGGGTGAGCGTGGTGGGCTCGGCGGTCAGCGTCGCCCGGACCATCGCGGAGACGCACGACCCGGCGTGAGCCCGGCCCGGTGGACAATCGGACCAGGAAGCGTAGCCTCCCGCCTCGTCCAGGCATCCGACAGGGAGGAACCGCCATGAACGTCCTGCGCGGCAATCAAGGCCCGCGGTACAAGCCCGCCGCCGATGCGGGCGCGGCGTTCGAGACCATCGCCATCGACAAGCTCACCCCGATCATCGGCGCCGAGATCGCCGGCGTCGATCTGGCGCATCCGTCCAACCGCCAGCTCGACGAGATCCACCGCGCGCTGGCCGAGAACCAGGTGATCTTCTTCCGCGACCAGGAGCTGACGCCCGAGCAGCACCTAGATTTCGGCCGTCACTTCGGCCCGCTGCACATCCATCCCGCCGCGCCGCACGCGCCCGGCCATCCGGAACTGATGGTCATCCACGCCGACAAGGACAGCCCGCGCGCCAACGGCGAGAACTGGCACAGCGACGTGTCCTGCGACGAGCTGCCGCCGCTCGGCAGCATCCTCTACATCAAGACCTGCCCGCCACACGGCGGCGATACCCTGTTCGCCAGCATGTACGCCGCCTACGAGGCGCTGTCGGACCGGATGAAACACTACCTGGACGGCCTGACCGCGGTCCACGACGGCGAACACGTCTATCGCGGCCTCTATGCCAACTACGGCGTCGCCGACAAGCCGGCCTATCCGCGCGCCGAACACCCCGTGGTGCGCACCCACCCGGTGACCGGGCGCAAGGCACTCTACGTCAACCGCGGCTTCACCCGCCGCATCCTCGGCATCCCCCGCGACGAAAGCGAAGCGGTCCTGCACTACCTGTACGAGCACATGGAAAACCCGCTGTTCCAGTGCCGCTTCCGCTGGCGCGCCAACTCGGTGGCCTTCTGGGACAATCGCTGCGTCCAACATCACGCGCTGTGGGACTACTGGCCCCACACCCGCTCCGGCTTCCGCGTCACCGTGCGCGGCGACCGGCCGGTCTGATCGGCTGGAAGGAAGGCCAGGGGGGCGCTGCCCCCCTGGACCCCCCGCCAGGGGACAGTCGTCCCCTGGACCCCTCGGGGGTTCCGTGCCGGTGTGGGGTGGCGCGGCGGGCGCGGGGCGGGCCGGGCGGCGGGCAGGCAGGGCGCTATTGCGCCCTGCCTGCCGGCCACCCGGCCCGCGCCGCGCCCGCCGCGCCACCCCACACCGGCACGGAACCAACGAATGGGTTCCAAGGGCGATGCCCTTGGCGGGGGTCCAGGGGGCAGCGCCCCCTGGCCTTGCTTCCGACCGGTCAGCCCTCAGCCCAGCCACCGCGCGGCCGTGGCGTAGCCGGCGCGTTGCGTGGGGGGCAGTCCGTGCGTTTGGGTCGCCTCGGCGAGCAGTTCGGCCACCAGCGTCCGTTCGTTTGATCGGCGTGCCGAGTTCGAGCAGCAGTTGCGCGATCATGTCGCGCTGGGCGTTGCTGCCGCCCAGCAGGCGGATTTCGGCGCGTCGCGGGGCCAGCAGGCGGACCACGTCGGCGTGCGCGCCGTGTCGGTGTGCCAGCACCGCCGCGCAGACCGGCAGCGCGACGTCGCTGATCGCCGGGGCGGTGGGGGTGGCTGCGCGCAGTGCGGTCAGGAACCGTTCCGCCGCGGCCGTCCGTCCGGTGGCCGCGAGGGCCAGCATCAGGTGCGGCAGCAGCAACAGATGCCCGGTTTCGCCGATGCGTGCCTCGGCCTTGTCGGCCAGTTCCTGCCAGCGATCGCCGACCGTCACGCCGAGTTGTTCCAGCCGCCACAGCAGGGCGGCGGCGTTCTGCAGGTCGACGTAATGATCCGGTGCCGCGCGGGTCATCGGTTCGTCGAGATTGCGGATCTGCGAATCGTAGCTGGCGAGCACGGCGTCCCGCTCGCCGAGGTCGAGTTCCATCAGCGTCCGGTGCCACCAGAGATGGTGGATCAGGTTGTTGCCCTGTCCCCAGTGTCCGGTCTGGGCGGCCAGCCAGTCGCGTCCCTCGCGCGGGCGGCCCTCGGTTTCCATCACATGCGCCTTGACGTGATGGGCGAAATAATTGGTGCGGTCGGCGGCGAGCGCTGCATCCACCGCGCGTTCCGCGGCGGCGGTGTCGCCGACTTCCTCATGCGCGAAGGCCCAGACGCACAGGAAGCAGTCGTAGCCGGGCAGGTCCTTGTGCCAGGCGGGGGCGACCCGGTCGGCCTGCTCCAGGATCGCGCGCGTCTGGCCGTTGCGGAAATACGTGGTGTCGGAAATGCGTAACGCCAGCAGATCGGTCGGATCGCGGTCGAGGATCGCGCGCCAGGCCGCGAAGGCCTGATCGAGCGCCCCGCGCTCCCAGGCCGTCAGCGCGGCGAGGTGCAGGCGCTCGCGCGGCGTGGCGGTCGCCGCCGCGGTTTCGGCCGCCGCGCGGGCGGCCGCGATCTGGCCGCGCTGCGACGGGTTGGCGGCTGCCAGCAGCAGGTAGCCGCGCAGGCAGTGGGCCATGAGAAAGCCGGGATCGGCCGCCAGAGAATCGCCGACCAGGCGCATCGTGTCGGCGTGGTATTTCAGGAAGTGCTCCACCGCCTGGTCGAACCGGGCGGCGGCGTCTGCGCTGTCGGTGCCGAGCGGCAGGTCGCGGGCGTCGCGTTGCATGGTCTGGAGCCTCCAGCTGGCCGCGTCCGGTGGTCCGCCGGTCGCCGACGTCCGCATCCTGCACCTGGAGTGCGGCCGCGCGGTAGGGCTGGCCCTGACGGCGACACTGCTGACGCCGTGGCCCGGAGTCGTGCCGAGTGCGGGGCATCGGCTATGCCTGCGGCGGTGCAGGGCGCGGCGCCCGTCCCGCCGCTTTCCCCGGAGGATGTCCGATGCAGCTGAATGCCGATCTCTCCCGCCCCGCCACGGTGGACAGCACCGGGCTTCCCTGGATCCCCTCGCCGATCGCCGGGGTGGAGCGGCGCATGCTCGAGCGCGACGGCGAGGAGGTGGCGCGCGCCACCTCGCTGGTGCGCTATGCGCCGGGCTCGTCCTTCGCCGCCCACACCCATGGCGCGGGGGAGGAGTTCCTTGTGCTGGAGGGCGTGTTCTCCGACGAGACCGGGGATTTCCCGCCAGGCTCCTACGTGCGCAACCCGCCGGGGTCGCGCCATACGCCGGCCAGCGGGCCGGGTGCGCTCATCTTCGTGAAGCTGCGCCAGATGCCGCCGCAGGAGACGGCCTTCCTCCGCCGCGACAGCCGCGATCCGGCGCTGTGGCACGACCGCGGCCAGGGGTGCCGGGAGGCCGAGCTGTTCGCGGCGGAGTGGGAGCGGGTGGTGATGCTGCGCCTTGCCCCCGGCTATGAGGGGCCTCCCGAAACCTGGCCGCGCGGCGCCGAGTTCTTCGTGCTGGAGGGGGATCTGGTGATCGACGCGATCTCCCATGGTGCCGGCACCTGGCTGCGCCTGCCGCCCGGCGCCAGCCTCACGCCCGAAAGCCGCGGCGGCGCCCTGGTCTATCGCAAGACCGGCCATCTCGGCTGACCCGGCATGCCCGATCTCGTGGTGGTCGGCGCCGGCCTTGCCGGGCTGGCGCTGGCGCGGACGATGGTGCGGCGCGGCGCCGAGGTCGTCGTGCTGGAAGCAAGGTCGCGGACCGGCGGGCGGGTGCTGAGCCACCGCAGCGCCGCCGGGGCCTATGATCTCGGCCCCGCCTGGGTCTGGCCGGCGATGCAGCCGCGGATCGCGCAGGCGGTGCGGGCGGCGGGGCTCGCTCTCTATCCGCAGGCGGAGGACGGGGGTCTGATCTATCAGGACCCCGCCGGGCGGACCGAGCGCCTGCCGCACGGCTTCGCCCAGGAGCCGCCGAGCCTGCGCATCGACGGCGGCATCGCGGCGCTGGTGGCCGCCTTCGCGGCTGCGCTGCCGCCGGGGACGGTCCGGCTCGACCATCCGGTGCGGCGGATCGCTTTGACCGGGACCGGCGTTGCCGTCACGGCGGACACGCCGGCCGGCCCCGTCACGGTGCAGGCCGCGCGCGCCGCGCTGGCGCTGCCGCCCCGGCTGATCGGCGCGATCGAGAGCGATCCCCCCTGGCCGCCGGCGCTGCGGGCGCGGCTGGATGCCGTGCCGGGTTGGATGGCGGGCCAGGCCAAGGCGCTGGCGCTGTACGACCGGCCGTTCTGGCGCGCTTCGGGCCTGTCGGGCAGCGCGTTCAGCCGCTTCGGCCCGCTGGCGGAGATCCATGACGCGAGCCTGCCCGGGGCCGCCGAAGCGGCGCTGTTCGGGTTTTTCGGCTGGCCCGCGCGCCTGCGCGCGGCCCGGGCAGCGGACCTGCCCGGTCTCGTTGCGCGTCAGCTCGGCATCCTGTTCGGCGCCGATGCGGGCGCGCCGCGCGCGGTGATCGTGCAGGACTGGGCGAACGAGCCCTTCACCGCGACCCCGGCCGACCACACCGCCGACGGCGCCCATCCGGACTATCGCCCGATCGCCCTGCCTGCGCCCTGGGGCGAACGGGTCACGCTTGCCGGTGCCGAGGTCGCCCCCGAGTTCGGCGGCTATCTGGAAGGCGCGCTGGCTGCCGCCGAGGCCGCCGCCGAGCGCGTGACGTGGGGAGGGCCGGGGCGGGCGCCGTGCTTCAGGCGGTGGGGTGTCCCGCCGCGCCGGCGGGCGGGACCGAGAACAGGCTGCCCCATCCCTGCACCCGCGCGGCATCGACCCCGGCCAGATGCAGCGCCTTCCACATCGCGGTGGCAACGCTGTCGTAGACCGGGATGCCCAGCGCCTGCTCCAGCCCGGCGGCGAGCGGCCCGGCGCGCATGTTGGTGCAGATGATGCCGATCGCGTCCGGGCCGGAGGCCGCGACTTCGTGCGCCAGGGACATGATGGTCTCGGGCGTCACGTCCGCGAACGAGAAATTGTCCTGCAGCCCCAGGTGGCGCTCGGCCCGGCAGGGCAGGCCGTGGCGTGCGTAGTTGGCGATGAGGCGCGCCTGCACGTCGTCGCGGTAGGGTGTGATCAGCCCGATGCTGCGGACGCCGCGCGTCGCCAGCACCTCGTTCAGCGCCAGCATCGAGCTCGTGGCGGCGGCCCCGGTCGCCGCGGTGATCCGCGCGCACAGCCGCATGTCGGTTTCGAAGCCGAGCCAGCCGGAGGAGGTGCCGCTCCAGGCGATGACGTCCACCCGCGCGTGGGCGAGCAACTCGGCCGCGCGCAGCAGAAGCGTGTCGTCGAACTGCGCCAAAGCACGGCCCGACAGCGCGATTTCGGTCACCGGGAAGCGCTGGAAATGGACCGAAACCTCCGGCAGGCCGGCCACCATGGCCTGGCTCACCGGCTCGAGCACGGTGTTGGACGACGGCGTGAGCATGCCGATGCGGATACGACGCGACATGGGCTTCCTTCCGGGCGTTGCTTCGGCGGCCGGCATCATAGGCGCCGAAGCCCGCGCGGGTCACCTCGCGCCGGCGCGTGCGCCCATCCGGCGCGAGATCAGCGCGTCGAGCGAAACCCCGCCGGCGCCCTGGGCCATCAGCACCAGCATCATCGCCGCCCATTGGATATGCGTGGGCCAGGCCTGCGGATAGACGAAGATCTCGATCACCAGGGTCATGCCGAACAGCGCCAGCGCGGTGAAGCGGGTGGCCAGCCCCAGCAGCAGCAGCGGCGGGGTGAGCACTTCGAGGGTCACCGCCATGTAGGCCGCCAGATGCGGCGCCAGCAGCGGCACCCGGTAGTCGTTGGCAAACAGATACAGCGTGGTCTGCCAGTTGGCGAGATGCGTCTCGGCCGAGCTCCAGAATACCTTCGCCAGGGCCACCCGCGCGGTCAGCGCGATCAGCCAGTAGGGGATGCTCTCGAACGCACCGATGACCATGCGGGGCAGTCCGGACGGCCGGCTGACCGCCGGCAGGCGCGGGGGCGGCGGGTTATTCATGGGCGTGTCCTTCCTGTGCCGGGGCGGCCGCGGCGGGAACCGCGCAGCCGCCGAAGAAGCCTTGCGCCAGAAGACCGCCGAGCAGCGGCGCGGCCTCCTCCGGCGCGACGAGATCAAGGGCGTCGCCGAGCGTGCGCCCGGCGGTCAGCGCGCGCGCAAGGTCGAACGCCGCCGCCGACAGGCGCACCAGGTCGAGCCCGCCGGCGGCGTGCAGCACCGCCAGGGGGGCGCTGCCCGCCGCGGGGTCGATGGCGGCGAGGCGGGCGGCCCGGGTCTTCGCGTCGTCGGTCAGCACCGCTTCCCAGATCGCCTGCACCGGATGCGCCGGGCTCAGCAGCGACAGCGAGGGATGGGCGATCAGGCGCACCTCCGCCTGGTGCGCCTCCGGCACGCCGAGCAGCGTCTCGGCGTCGAGGGCCGGCACCGAAGGGGCGTGCAGGGCCCGGTTCACCGCCCATTCCAGCCGTGCCACGTCGGCGAGATAAACGAGGCCGCCTGCGGGGGCGAAGGCGCCGAGGAAATCCGGGAATTCCGCGCCGTATTCGTAAAGATCGGCGCTGGCGGGCGGGGCCGCGGCGATGAAGCGCGCGGCTGCGGCCGTGAAGAAATCCGCCCCCACCAGACGCAGGATCGCGGGGTAGGTCAGGCGCAGCACGCCGGTGAGGTTGCCGATCACGTTGTTGCGATAGATGCCCATCCGCGCCGCGGCCGGGACCGGTCCGCCCAGGACCTCGGGCGGCGGCGGACCGTCCCCTGCCAGCAGGGCGGCGCGGAAGTCGCGCTGGAGGTCAAGCAGCGAGGCCATCGCGCGCCTCCGGGTCCCGTCTTGCCAGAAGGCGCTCTGCCTTTGCCGCTTCTTCCAGCAGAACCGGCAGCGGCGGGATCGCGGCGTCCCACTCGATCAGGCTCGGCCGCGGGCCGATCGATTGCAGTGCCGTTGCGAACAGGGACCACACCGCGGGCGCCACCGCCCGGTCGTGCGTATCGAGCAGCAGCGGCGCCGCGTCGCCGCCGGCGGCGCTGTGGCCGGCCAGGTGGTACTCGCCGATCGCCCCCGCCGGCAGGGCACGCAGATAGGCATGCGGATCCCAGCCATGGTTGGCGGCGCTGACGACGATGTTGTTCACGTCGCAGATCAGCCCGCAGCCGGTCCGTGCCGCGAGCGCGGCAAGGAATTCCGGCTCGGGAATGGTGGAATGGCGGAATTGCAGATAGGTGGCGGGGTTTTCCATCAGGATCTGCCGCCCGAGCGCGTCCTGCGCGGCGCCGACGTTGCGGCAGACGAGGTCGAGGCTTTCCTCGGTCAGCGGCAGCGGCAGCAGGTCGGCGAGAAAATCGTGGTCCACCGCGCCCCAGGCCAGATGTTCCGAAACCAGTGCGGGTTCGATCCGCGCGGTAAGCTCGGCCAGCCGCGCCAGGTGCCGCCGGTCGATCCCCGCCGCGGCGCCGAGCGACAGCCCGACGCTGTGCAGGGCGACCGGATATGCCGTGCGCACCCGCTCCAGCACGGCCAGCGCGGGACCGCTCAGGTAGTTCTCGCTGTGCACCTCGACCCATCCCACCGCGGGCATGGTGTCGAGCAACGCCCCATGATGCGGGAAGCGCAGCCCGATCCCCGCGCAAGCAGGGATCGGGCCATCGCCCCGGCGTGCGGCCCGATCGGCGCCCGCCATCATCGGCGTCCCGCTCAGGACGCCTTGAGCGAGCCGCCGGCGATCTTGCTGCAATCGCCTTCCGGCAGCAGCACGAAGGACGCGGGGTCGCGGGCCTGGGTGGCCTGGCCGGCGCAGGAATGCGCGCCGGCCGCGCAGTCGTTGCGGCCCACGGCATTGATGCCGTAGCACTTCTGCAGGTGTTCGCTGGCCATGCGGGCTTTGTTGGCCTGCTGCACCTTCATCATCTGCGCCTTGCTCATCATCGCCGCCGAGGCGGGCGTGGCCGCGATCGTGGCGGCGCCGGCGAAGCCCACGGCAGCCGCGAGGACGGAGGCGGCAAATTTGCGTCGATCCATGTCTGTCTCCTTGTGGCGCGCGGTCCGGACGCGGACCGCACTCCCCAGTTCGACGGGAGGGCCCGGAAGGTTACGCGGGGTCGCGGCGCTGCCGATCTGCGGGCGCACCCGGGCGGGTCGCTGCCCGGATGCGCCCGTCGTCAGGCCGGACCGGACGGCCGGCCGGCACCGGCCGACCGCACGTCGGCAAATCGTCAGGCAACGTCGTCATCGTGATCTTCACCCGAGGGGATGCGCCCCGGGGACGGAGCGGCATCTCACCGTCCGGGGGATGGGTCGGAGACGGGACCGCGCCATGCGCCGCCGCGGCGTGCCGAGGCCTCGACCAGCACGCGCCCGATGCCGCCCGCCACCAGGCTGAGCAGCGCCACCGAGCCAAGCTGCCAGACGATCACCATGATGGCCGCGTCCTGCGGGTGATAGAGCCGCAGCGCCGCCGCCCCCAGCGCCGCCGCGCCGAGCGCCCCGCAGAGACAGGCATGGGTGGTGCGAAAACCCCGGCTGCGGCGCAGCAGCACGACGATCGCGATGGCGGGAACCAGCCCGCCCAGCGCGATCGCCGGCAGGCACATGATATCCGAGGTGACCCGCAGCCCCGCCGGCCCGGCGCTCAGCGCCACGGCCAGGCATTGCCGGCCGAGCGTGGCGAGCCACAGTGCCATCGGCGCCAGCGGCAGCCACAGCTTCCAGCCCGGCTGGTCCGGCAGCGTCGCGCACAGCGCCGCATAGGCGCCCACCACAGCCGTCAGCAGCGCCGCGGCGAGTTCCAGCAGGAACGCCGGGTCGCCAAGGCGCGCGGCCAGATCCGGCCGCAGGCCGGAGACCCAGGCCACCAGCCCGGCTGCCGGCAGCGAGACGAGCAGCCACCAGCCCAGCCTCACCCGCGGGGGCGCGACCGGGCGGACCGGCTCCAGCGTCTCGGTCAGTCGTGCAACGAGTCGCTCGGTCTCCATGCTACTTCGATCCGTCCATGAGCTTGCGTAACGCCTTCAGACCGCGATGGGTCGCAACCTTGAGCGCCGCCACGCTCATGCCGCTGGCCGCTGACGCCTCCTCCAGCGACAGCTCCTGCAGTTTGGTCAGCTCCACCGCCTGCCGCTGGCCGGCGGGCAGGCGTCCGACCGCGGAGCGGAGCGCGCCGGCATCCAGGGTCTGCTCCACGGTACTGTTCGTCGCCAGGGCGCCGGAGGTTTCAGGCACATCGTCGATTGCCGTCTCCCGCGCGGCGTTCCGCCGGGTCCGGCGCATCACGTCGGCGCCGCGAAAGCGCATGATCCCGAACAGGAAGGGCAGGAAGGGCCGCACCGGGTCATACAGGTGGCGCGACTTGTGCAGGGCGAGCAGGGTTTCCTGCACGGCATCCTCGATCTCGGCGGCGCCGGCACGCGGCCAGCGCGCCCGGGCCGCCCGTCGCAGCGGCGGGATCGCAGCCGTCAGCAGGGCGGCGTACTGCGCCCGGTCGCCCTGCTGGGCGGCCTGCATCCAAGCCTGCCAGGATGGGTCTTCGTCCGCCATGCCGCCGATCCAGGGTGAGCGGGCCATCCGGTGTAGGGCAACCGGGTGCGAGCGCAAAGGGCCGCACCCGCCCCGCCAGGGCAATCGCGCGAAGGCGGCCGGTCCGGATGCTTGCGCGTCCCCGCACCCGCTTGCAGTATCGTCCCGCGAGATCCGCATCGCCGCGCGCGCCGGCGGCCGGCTGTCAGGTTCGCATCCCGGCCCCGGGCGGGACGGACCCGCGACGATCCGGTCCGTTTGTGCGCGCCGCCCTGATGTGATCCGCGGTCGATGCCGAGGACCACCGGGGGCGCGCTCAGGGCCTGCGGATGCAGGGCGGCGCAGGACGCGAGGAGGAGACCGCCCGGTGTGCCACGCCGCCGCCAACCGCGCCGATATCGATGCCGTCGTGGCGCCCCGCGGCCGCCGGGATCCGGCATGAGCGGGTATCCGCTCGGACCCGGCACGCCGGAACCGCTCGGGGTGAGCCTCGATGCGCGCGGCGCCAATGTGGCGGTGTTCTCGGCCCATGCCGACGCGATCACATTCTGCCTGTTCGATCCGGCGGGCGAGCGCGAGGTGGCGCGCATCCCGCTGCCTGCGCGCACCGGGGACGTGTTCCACGGCCATATCGGCGGCCTCGGCCCGGGCGATCGCTACGGGCTGCGCGCCGAGGGGCCGCAGGATCCGTCCCGCGGGCATCGGTTCGATCCGCGCAAACTGCTGTGCGATCCGTTCGCGACCCGGCTCGATCGCCCGTTCCGCCTGCACCCCAGCCTGTTCGCCGGGGCAGAGGCGGACAGCGCCCCGGCGATGCCGAAAGCCGTCATCGAACCGGCGGCGCCTGATCCCGCGCCGTCCCGCCCTGCCTTCGCCTGGGACGGGGCGGCGATCTACGAGCTGCAGGTGCGCAGCTTCACCCGGCGCCATCCGGAGATTCCCGCCCCGTTGCGCGGCACCTTCGCCGGCCTCGGCCATCCGGCCGCGGTCGGCTATCTGCGCCGGCTCGGCATTACCGCGGTCGAGCTGATGCCGGCGGCGGCCTGGATCGACGAGCCGCATCTGCCGCCGCTCGGCCTGACGGACGCCTGGGGCTACAACCCGGTGGCGTTCCTCGCCCCCGATCCCCGCCTCGCCCCCGGCGGCTGGGCCGAGGTGCGCGCCGCGGTGGCCGCCTTGCAGGAGGCGGGCATCGCCGTGCTGCTCGATGTCGTGCTCAACCACACCGGGGAATACGACGCGAGCGGGCCCACCGTTTCTCTGCGCGGCCTCGACAACGCCAGCTACTACCGGCTCGATCCCGCCGATCCGTCGCGCTACCGCGATGACACCGGCTGCCACAACACGCTCGCGCTCGACCGTCCGCCGGGGCTGCGGCTCGCGCTCGACGCGCTGCGCACCTGGGTGCTGCGGGCGGGGGTGGACGGGTTCCGTTTCGATCTCGCGACCGTGCTCGGCCGCCGCGACACCGGCGGGCGGGTGGGCTTCGATCCGGCGGCGCCGCTGCTGGCGGCGATCGACCAGGACCCGCTGCTGCGCGCCCGTGTGCGCATCGCCGAGCCGTGGGACGTGGGCCCGGACGGCTACCGGCTGGGCGCTTTCCCTGCCGCCTGGGGCGAGTGGAACGACCGCTACCGCGACACCGTGCGCCGGTTCTGGCGCGGCGATCCGGGCCAGCTCGGCGCGCTCGCCACCGTGGTCGCCGGTTCGGCCGACATCTTCGCCCCGCGCCGCCGCCCGGTCTCGCGGTCGATCAATTTCGTCGCCGCGCACGACGGGTTCACCCTGGCCGATCTGGTTTCCTACGCCGGCAAGCACAATGGCGCGAACGGCGAGGACAACCGGGACGGCACCGATGCAAACCATTCCTGGAATTACGGCATCGAGGGACCGACCGACGACCCCGCCGTCGCCGCCCGCCGCAACGCCGACGTGCGGGCGCTGCTCGCCACCGTTCTGCTGTCGCGCGGCACGGCGATGCTGGGCATGGGCGACGAGTGCGGGCGCAGCCAGGGCGGCAACAACAATGCCTACGCCCAGGACAACCCGACCACCTGGTTCGACTGGCAGGGGATGGACCAGGATCTGCGCGATTTCACCGCCCGCCTGCTGCGGCTGCGCCGCCACTGCCGGACCGTGCACGGCGGGCAGCCGCTGCGCGGCACGCCGGCGGAGCCTGCCGGCGGCCTGCCCGACGTGGACTGGCGCACGCCCGAGGGCGGCGTCATGCAGATGGCCGATTGGCAGGACGCCGGGCGCGCCACCCTGGTCGCCGCCCTCTTTGCCCCTGCTGCGGCGGAGGCGCCGGCGCAACGCTCGGTCCTCGTGCTGCACGCGGGCGCGGCGGCGATCGACGTGGCGTTGCCGGCGCCGCGCCCCGGCCGGTCCTGGCGCCTGTTAATCGACAGCAACGATCCGCGCCGGACCGGGCGGCTGGGGCCGCAGGTGGCCGTGGCCGCGCGTTCGGTGCTGCTGATGGCCGAGGCGCCTGCCGCCGGGCCGGTCGGCGCGGCCACAGTATTTTCATAACTTATTTTCTTGCCGGCGCCAGTGCCGGCAAGGGACGATCGGGCCGGCCAGCGAGCGCTTGGAGACGGCACGGGTCATGGATCTGCCATTGCGGCCTTACGCATGACCGGCGCCGGGCTGATCGGCGGCGCTGCCCCGCTGTATGTCGGATCGGGGTTCGTCGTCGGGCTGCTGGTCGGGCTGACCGGCGTGGGTGGCGGCTCGCTGATGACCCCGCTGCTCATGCTGCTGTTCGGCGTCCATCCCGCCACGGCCGTCGGCACCGACCTGCTGTACGCCGCCGCCACCAAGACCGTCGGGACGGCGCTGCACGGCATCGGCGGCACCGTGGCCTGGCGGATCACGGCGTGGCTGGCGCTGGGCAGCGTGCCGGCGGCCACGCTCACCTTGCTGGCGCTGTCGCGGTTCGATCTCCATGGCGCGGGGGTGGGGCGATCGATTTCCCTGGTGCTGGGGGTCGTGCTGGTGCTCAGCGCGGCGTCCTTGATCCTGCGCCAGCGCATCGCTGCCCTGGCCGCGTCCTGGGTGCACCTGTCGCCCCGGCGCACGGCGTGGTTGACCGCGCTGACCGGCGCCATCGTCGGCACGCTGGTGGCGGTCTCCTCGGTCGGTGCCGGTGCGCTGGGGATGACGGTGCTGGTGCTGCTCTATCCGCGCGAACGGATCAACCGGCTGGTGGGGGCGGATATCGCCCATGCGGTGCCGCTGACCTTGCTGGCGGGCGCCGGGCACTGGCTGCTCGGCGACGTGCGGTGGCCCCTGTTCGGCCTCCTGCTCATGGGATCGGTGCCCGGCGTCGGCGTCGGCAGCCTGCTGTCCCGGCGCGTGCCCGAACACGTGCTGCGCCCGCTGCTGGCGGTGGTCCTGCTGCTGGTGGGGGCGCACATGGTGCGGATCGCGTTCCCGTAATGCCAAACGGGCGAGGGGGCGACGCTTCGCAAGCAAGGCCAAGGGGGCGCTGCCCCCCTGGACCCCCTGCCAGGGGACAGTCGTCCCCTGGACCCCTCGGGGGGTTCCGTGCCGGTGGGGGGTGGCGCGGCGGGCGCGGGCGGGCGGGCGGCGGCAGACAAGGGGCGCTTCGGCGCTCCTTGCCTGCCAGCCGCCCGGCCCGCCCCGCGCCCGCCGCGCCACCCCCCACCGGAACGGAACCAACGAACGGGTTCCAAGGGCGACGCCCTTGGTGGGGGTCCAGGGGGCAACGCCCCCTGGCCTTGCTTGCAATGTGTCAGCCCTTCCGCCCATGCGCCCAGGTCAGCGCTCCCTGGTGCGCGCGCGCAGGTGCACGTCCCGGCCGGCCCAGCTGCCGCTGTCGCGCCATTTCCAGGTGAAATCGACCGCGGTTCCCGGCGGCAGGCGGTCCACCCGCAGGTCGGCCGTGTGCAGCCCGAGCCCGCTGTCGAGCGTCGCGACGTCGCGCGGCTGTTGCCAGCCGTCGATCCCCCAATGGACCTGCGCCGGCCAGGGCAGCGCCACGACCACCCGGGTTCCGGCGGCGAAGCTGGCGATCGGCGCCTGCGGCGTCCAGACGCTGCGGCGCACGGCGCGCCGCGGTCCCAGGTAGCGCCGCCCGGCCGCCGCCGGCGCGTCGACCGGCCGGCCGGCCCGGCGCGAGACGACGAGCTTCACGAATTCCGCATGCGCCCAGGCCAGCGGCGTCGCCGCGCCGGTCGGTCGGCCAGGGAACAGGAAGCGGCGCGGGATCTCCTCGGCGTCCCACACCTGCTCGGGGATCATGCCGCCCTGGCCGGCCATGGCCGCCATCGCTTCCAGCAGCGGCAGCGGATCGCGCCCCGCCGCCACGTCGTAATGGCCCCGCTCGCCGCCCAGCAGCGGCCAGGCCCGGCCGCGGCCGGCGCCGGTGAACGGGCCGCCGTCGTCCGTCTCGCCATAGCCGTCGCCCACGTAGCGGTGCCAGGCCGGGCCGTTCGGCGTGTCCGTCTTCAGCAGCCGGTCGGCCAGAGCCAGGCTGTCCAACACCAGCGGATCGCTCGCCCGGCGCAGGCCGAGCCGCACCAGGTGAAGGAAGTCGAGCGAGATCAGTTCGGCCGCCGGGATGCTGCGCGCCTCCGGCTGGTTGTGCAGCGGGATCAGGTCGGCGAGCGCGTCGGGGTCGCTGAGGATGCGCGAGGGGGCGAGATGCACGTAGTGGGCGGGGATCGCCGCGTCCTCGGCCAGCCGGCCGCCGCGGACGACGAGCCAGCGTTCCACGCACGCGTTCCAGAAATCCGCCACCACCAGCACCAGCCGCCGGCCGCGCAGCGGCAGGTACGGCGCGCCCGCGACCAGGGCGGCGATGCAGGCGGCGAGCGTGTAGGGGGTGATCCCGGCGCTTTCCTCCCAGCGGTCCTGCTCGCTGGCCGGCCCGTTGCGCAGCAGGTAGCCGAGCGCGCGGGCGATCATGTCCGCGACCTCGATGCCCGCGAGCGCCGAGCGCTCGGCCAGCAGCGCCGCCAGCAGCACCGGGAAGGCGGTCTGGTCGAGCTGCTTGCCGTTCCAGTAGGGCCGCCCGCCCAGCCACTGGTTCTGTTCCCAGTGCCCGTCCTCGCGCTGGGTGGCGATCAGGTAGCGCAGCGCGTTGCGCGCCTCCTCCTCGGCCCCGAGCGCGAGCAGCGCGCCGGCGCAGTTCACCAGGTCGCGCGGCCAGACCAGATGGTAGCCGCCGCGCTCGCTGCCCTTGTCGCCCCAGGGGATGCTGAGGCTGGCGACCATGGCGCCGGGGTAGGTCTTGTCCAGGTGGCTGCGCAGCACCATGGTCGACAGCATGAACTGGTCCCGCAACAATTCCGGCGCCTCCCAGCGCACCGGGTTGCGGGCGTTGGCGAGCGCGTACCAGGCCTGCCAGTCCGACACCTGGCGCAGCATCACGGCGTCGAACGGCATGAGCAGGCTGGACACCGCCAGGGTGGCGGCGGCCTGCTTGCTGCCGGCGAAGCCGAGCGCCAGCACGGCGGAGCGCGGCAGCGCGGCCACCAGGGCGACGTTGCCCGGCCCCGCTGTGTCGTACTGCCAGGTCATCGCGCCGTGCAGCGCGAAATCCTGCCAGCCGTCGCTCACCCCGACATAGCCCGCGCTGGCGGCGCCGAAGACATCGCGCTGGCGCGGATCGGCGGCGGCGAGCGCGAGGCCATACGGCCCTTGTTCCGCCCACAACACCCGCCGGCCGCGGTAGCGCGCCACGGCGGCGATGTTGCCTTCGCCGGTGGCGCCGAGATGCGGCGCCAGCAGGACATATAGCTTCAGGGCGGGGTCGCCGGTCAGGGTCGCTTCGACCAGCAGCACGTCGCGCAGCGGATCGGGGGTTACCCGCAGGCGCAGCCGGAAGCGGGGATGGGTGTGCAGGATCTCGACCGCCGGCACGCCGGGCGCGGCAAGGCGCACCTCGTAGGTGCCGAGCCGCTTGACCTCGACCCAGAACCCGGCGCCGTCGGCGACGATGAAGCCGAGGTCGCGCAACTGCGGCAGATCAACACGCGGGTAATAGACTTCGGTGACGATCCCGAAGCCGAGGGTGAACCACAGCCGCGCCGGCCCCAGCGAGCAGCCGACCATGTCCTTGGCGCTGCTGGTCCAGGTGGGGGCGGTGCCCGGTCGGCCGGGCGCCTCCGTCCGCTGCGGCGCCGAGGCGGCGGGCATGGCACGATTCGCGTCCAGGGGCAGTCTCCGATCATCCTAGCAAGCATAATCATAGCATCTTTCTAGCCGGGAGGCTGCAACCGGGGCCAGGGGGCGGCCAGGGGGGCGGCCAGGGGGCGGCCAGGGCGCATCCGCGGGAACCGGAGGGTGGCGGCGGATGCGCGCGCGGGGCCGTTCCGTGACCGCTTGTTCATGCCGCATCGGATGCCGCGGTTGATCCGCATCAATGACCGCCTGCCGGCCGCGGGCTAGGCGCTTACCTCGGGCGCGGAGATCACCGTTCCGAGGGGGCAGACAGGATGGATAGCGCGCAACCCGGCCCGGCGGGACGTTGCCCGCGGGTGCTTTTCGTGGCGTCCGAGCTCTACCCGCTGGTCAAGACCGGCGGTCTTGGCGATGTCTGCGCCGCGCTGCCGGCGGCGCTTGCGGGGCTTGGGGTCGATGTCCGGGCGATGCTGCCCGGCTATCCGTCCGCGCTGGATGGGGCGCGCGGCAAGCGGACCCTGGCGCGCCTGCCGGAAGGCGGCAGCCTGGTGTTCGGGCACACGCCCGATACCGGTCTGCCGGTCTATCTGCTCGACTGGCCGGAGTTGTTCCGCCGTTCCGGCGGGCCCTATCAGGACAGCGACAAGCGCGACTGGCCGGACAACCTGCGCCGCTTCGCCGCCTTCTGCGCCGCCGCCGCGCAGCTGGCGCTGCAGGGCGACGGTGCGGGCTGGCAGCCGGAGCTGGTGCATGCGCACGACTGGCATACCGGCCTGCTGCCGGCGTTCCTGGCGCTGCACGACGGCCCCCGGCCGCGCACGGTGTTGACCATCCACAACCTCGCGTACCAGGGCAATTTCCCGCTCGAGGCTGCCCGCGCGCTCGGCCTGCCCGAGGCGATGCTGGTTCCCGACGGGGCCGAGTTCTATGGCCAGATGTCCTGCCTCAAGGCCGGGATCCGCTACGCCGACCGGCTGACCACGGTCAGCCCGACATATGCTCGTGAGATTATGACGCCGGAGCACGGCGCGGGGATGGACGGCCTGCTGCGCGCCCGCGCCGGCGATCTGGTCGGCGTCCTGAACGGGATCGACGAGGTGCTGTGGAACCCCGCCACCGATCCCGCACTGCCAGCCCGGTACGACGCCGACCATCCGGGCGGCAAGCGGGTCGTCAAGGATACGGTGCGGCAGGAGTTGGGTCTCGACCCGGCGGACGACGCGCCGCTGGTCGTCGCCGTCAATCGCCTGACCCACCAGAAGATGGCCGATGTGGTGCTGGCGGCGCTGCCTGCCGTGCTCGACCAGGGCGTGCAGGTGGCGTTGCATGGCGAGGGCGACCCCGGGCTGGAAGCCGCGTTCGTCGCCGCGGCCTCGGGCCGGCCCGGCCGGCTGGCGGTCCGCATCGGCTATCAGGAGCGGCTGGCGCACCGGCTGAACGCCGCGGGCGATCTGGCACTGACCCCGGCGCGGTTCGAGCCCTGCGGCCTCAGCGCGATGTATGCCATGCACTACGGCGCGCTGCCGGTCACCCGCCCGGTCGGCGGCCTGGCGGACAGCGTGATCGACGTGGAGGATGCGCGTTCGCCGGTCCCTGCCCGCCACCGGATTCACCTTCACCGATCCGACGCCGGAGGCACTGGCTTCGTGCCTGCGCCGGGCCGGCGCGTTGTACCGCGATCCCCCCGCCTGGCGGGCAATTCAGCGCAACGCGATGCGGCGCGATTTCGGCTGGGGCTTGTCGGCGCGGCGCTACCGGGCGCTCTATGACGCTCTGCTGCCGCCGCAGGGACACCGGTGGGAAGACAGCGCCGATCCGGCGCCGGGACTTGGCCGCCCGCCGCCGCGGCCCGGTGCCGGCGATCCGCCGCCCCGTTGGGCGGAGGCGGCCGAGTGACGCGCGGAAGAGGCAACGCGATGACGTCTGGTCCGACGGAGCCTGCATGGGTGCGGCGCCGGCCGGCGCGGGGTCCCACCCTGTCGCGCCGGCGCCACGGGGCGGAGCGGATCGGATGAGCGGGCCCGACTTCGGCTTCACCGAGCCGCTTCCGGCGGTCACGCAGATCGGCATCCCGTGCTGGCGCGTGCTGCCGGTCTCGCTGGCCGCGCTGCGCGACCTTGCCCTCGATCTGCGCTGGACCTGGAGCCACCGGGCCGACGCGTTGTGGGAGCGGATCGACGCCGAGCTGTGGCAGCGCACCCGCAACCCCTGGACCATGCTGGAAGACATCCCGGCCGCGCGGCTGGCCGAGCTGGCCGCCGACCCGCGCTTCATCGCCCAGCTCGACGCGCTGGCCGCGGAGCGCCGCGCCTATCTGGAGACGCCGGGCTGGTTCACCGAAACCTACGGCACCGCCGCACTCGCCGGGGTGGCGTTCTTCTGCATGGAATTCGGCCTGGGCGATGCGTTGCCGCTCTATGCCGGCGGGCTCGGCGTGCTGGCGGGGGACCTGCTGAAGACGGCGAGCGATCTCGGCGTTCCGGTGATCGGCATCGGCCTGCTGTACCAGGAAGGCTACTTCCGGCAGATGATCGACGCCGCCGGCTGGCAGCAGGATGCCTATCCCTACAACGAGCCGGCGATGATGCCGGTCGAGCCGGTGCTGGACCACACCGGCGGGCGGCTGCACATCACCGTCGAACTGCCGGGGCGGACGCTGCGCCTGCGGGTCTGGCGCGCCACGGTCGGGCGGACCGTGCTTTATCTGCTGGACAGCAACGATCCGCTGAACAGCCCGGTCGACCGCTCCATCACCGGCAAGCTGTACGGCGCCGGAACCGAACTGCGGCTGATGCAGGAGATCGTCCTCGGCGTCGGCGGCTGGCGGCTCGTTGAGGCGGTGCATCCCGAGATCGAGGTGTGCCACCTGAACGAGGGCCACGCCGCGTTCGCGGTGCTGGAACGCGCGCGCAGCCTCGCATCCCGCCAGGGGATCGGGTTCGAGGAGGCGCTGTGGGCGACCCGCGCCGGCAACATCTTCACCACCCACACGCCGGTTTCCGCCGGGTTCGACCGGTTCCCGATCGCCCTGCCCGGCCAGTACCGCCATGCGGTCATGGGGCCGCATGCCGATGCGATCGTGCTCACCGCCCTCATGCTGACCGGCGCGCACGCGGGCGAGCGGTTCAACATGGCGTACCTGGCGATGCGCGGCGCGGTCGCGACCTTCGGGGTGAGCGCGCTGCACGGCGCGGTGAGCCGGCGGATCTTCCAGCCCCTGTTTCCGCGCTGGCCGGAGCGGGAGGTCCCGGTGGGCCATGTCACCAACGGGGTGCACATGCCCTCGTGGGATTCGCGGGCCGCCGACGCGGTGTTCACCGCCGCCGGGGGCAAGGAACGCTGGCGGCAGATGGCGGACCCGCTGCACGGGGCGATCGCGACCGTCAGCGATGAGAAATTGTGGGAGATGCGGGCCAAGGCGCGACAGCAGCTCGTGCGGTCGGTCCGGGTGCGGCTGCGCAAGCACCTGGGCGTGCGCGGCCATACGCCCGACGTGGTCGCGCTGGCCGAGCGGGTGCTCGATCCCAACATCCTCACCCTCGGCTTCGCGCGCCGCTTCACCGAGTACAAGCGGCCCAATCTGCTGCTGCACGATCGCGCCCGGCTGGAACGCCTGCTGGCCGACAGCCACCGGCCGGTGCAGCTGGTGGTTGCCGGCAAGGCGCATCCCGCCGACGAGCAGGGCAAGCGCATGATCCAGGAATGGGTGGCCTTCCGGGCGCACCCCGACCTGTGGCACCGGGTGGTCTTCCTGGAGGACTACGACATCGCCCTGGCGCAGGAGCTGGTGCAGGGCGTCGACGTGTGGATCAACACGCCGCGCCGCCCGTGGGAGGCCTGCGGCACCAGCGGGATGAAAGTGCTGGTGAACGGCGGGCTCAATCTCTCCGAGCTCGACGGGTGGTGGGCGGAAGCCTACGCCCCCGATCTCGGCTGGGCGATCGGCACGACCGAGCAGGCGGACGCGCACGCGCAGGACGCGCGGGACGCGGAGGAACTCTATACGGTTCTGGAACAGGCGGTGCTGGCGGAATTCTACGACCGCGATGCGGGCGGGGTGCCGCGCGCCTGGCTGGCCCGGGTCCGGCGCAGCATGGCGGCGCTGACCCCGCAGTTCAGCGCCACCCGCATGGTGCGCGACTATGTGGAGCAGGCCTATCTGCCGGCGGCGCAGGCGCTGCGGCGGCGGCTTGCCGACGACGTCGCGATGGGCAAGGTGCTGCGCCAGTGGGAGCACCGGCTGCGTCGCGGCTGGAAGAGCCTGCATATCGGCGCGCCCGATGTCGCCGCGGACGGGGATGGGTGGATGTTCCAGGTTCCGGTGTATCTGGGCGAGATCGCCGCGGAAGACATCCACGTGGAGCTGTACGCCGAGCCCGCCGAGGGGGAGCGGCCGGAGGTCATCGCCCTGGCCCGCGGCGCGCCGGTCGCCGGCGCGGTGAACGGCTACACCTACGCCGGCCGGGTCGGGACGACGCGTCCGGCCAGCCGATTACACCGTCCGCATCGTGCCGTATCATGCCGAGGCGCGCGTGCCGGCCGAACTCCCGCTGATCTGCTGGCAGGAATAGGCGGGATGGCGACGGAACCCGCGACCGTGTCCTCGCAAGACCCGCGCGCAGCCGATGCCGCGGCACCGATGCCCATCGGCGCCCGGGCCGTGCTCGCCCGCGACGGGGTGCAGGCGCTGCTCGATGCGTTGCGCGCCCGCGGCTTCGACGTGGTCGGGCCGACCCGGCGCGACGGCGCCATCGTCTATGACCGGATCAGCCGGATCGCCGACCTGCCGGAAGGCTGGACCGACCGACAGGAGGCCGGGCGCTACCGGCTGGAGCGGCGCGACGACGCGGCGCTGTTCGGCTACGCGGTCGGCCCGCAGTCCTGGAAGCGCTTCCTGCATCCGCCGCAGGAGGTGCTGTGGCGGGCCACGCGCCAGGACGACGGCTTCGCGGTGCGGCCGGAGCCGCCGCCCGACGCGCCCTTCGCCTTCATCGGCGTGCGCGCCTGCGAGCTGCACGCGATCGCCATCCAGGACCGCGTGTTCACGGGCGGCGTCCATCAGGACCGCGGCTACGCCTTGCGCCGGCGCGGCGCGTTCATCGTCGCGCTGAACTGCGGCACCGCCGGCGGCACCTGCTTCTGCGTCTCGATGGGCACCGGCCCGCGCGCCGAGGCCGGGTTCGACCTCGCCCTGACCGAACTGATCGACGACACAAGGCATGATTTCCTGGTCGAGGTCGGCAGCGCGGCCGGGGCGGCGGTGCTCGCCGACCTGCCGTCGCGCCAGGCGACGGAGCAGGACGCGCGGGCGGGCGAGGCGGTGACGGCGCGTGCCGCGGCCGGCATGGGCCGGCAGATGGACACCGACGGGATCAAGGAGCTGTTGCAGGCCAACCCCGAGCATCCGCGCTGGGACGACGTCGCCGCGCGCTGCCTCGCCTGCGCCAACTGCACCATGGTCTGCCCGACCTGTTTCTGCACCACGATCGCCGACCACACCGATCTTGCGGGGGCCGAGGCCGAGCGGGTGCGGAGCTGGGATTCCTGCTTCACCGCCGACTTCTCCTTCATCCACGGCGGCCCGGTGCGCCCGAGCACGCGCGGGCGCTACCGGCAATGGATGACGCACAAGCTGGCGCACTGGTTCGACCAGTTCGGCACCTCGGGCTGCGTCGGCTGCGGCCGCTGCATCGCCTGGTGCCCGGTCGGCATCGACATCACGGCGGAGGCGGCGGCGATCCGCGCCGATCCGCAGCCGGACGGCCCAAAGGGGAAGGTATCCCATGGAAACCCTTGAACGCCTGCTGCTGGGGCAGAAATTCTTTGCCGGCATCGATCCCGCGATCGGCCGGCTGCTGGTCGGCTGCGCCCGCAATGCCCGTTTCGCGCCGGGCGACTTCCTGTTCCGCGAGGACGCGCCGGCCGACGAGTTCTTCCTGATCCGCGAGGGCGAGGTCGCGCTGGAGCTGCACATGCCCGGGCATCCGGCCCTGGTGATCGCCACCCTGGGCGCGGGCGAGGTCGTCGGCGCGTCCTGGCTGGTGCCCCCGTATCGCTGGAACTTCGACGCCCGCGCGGTGGTGCCGACCCGCGCCTTCGGCGTGAATGCCGCCTGCCTGCGCGACAAATGCGAGGCCGATCATCATCTCGGCTACGAATTGATGAAGCGCCTGCTGCCGGTGATGGTGGGCCGGATGCAGGCGGCGCGGCAGCAGTTGCTCGACGTGTACGGGCAGCCGGCGGCATGAGCGCGGCGCCGGCCGAGGATCCGATGCTGCCGGTGCCGTACCGGGTGCGCGCGGTGCGGCGCGAGACGGACGACGTGGCGAGCCTTGATCTGGTTCCGCTGGCCGGGGCAAGGGCGGGGTTCGCGCCCGGCCAGTTCAACATGCTCTATGCCTTCGGGATCGGCGAAGTGCCGGTCAGCGTCAGCGGCGATCCGGCCGATCCCACCCGCCTCGTGCACACGGTGCGCGCCGTGGGCGCGGTGAGCGCGGCGATCGCCGGCGCCGCGCCGGGGGCGATGCTCGGCCTGCGCGGCCCGTTCGGCAGCGCCTGGCCGGTGGAGCTTGCGGAGGGCGGCGACGTGCTGATCGTCGCCGGCGGCCTCGGCCTCGCGCCGCTGCGCCCGGCGATCTACCACCTGCTGGCCAACAGCGAGCGGTTCGGCCGCATCGCCGTGCTGTACGGCAGCCGCGGCCCGGCGGAGATCCTGTTCCGCGACGAGCTGGAAGCCTGGGCCTTGCGGCCGGATGTGACGGTGGAAACGACCGTGGACCACGCCGACCGGTCCTGGCGCGGCCATGTCGGCGTGGTGCCCGGGCTGATCGACAAGGTCGCGTTCGACCCGAACACCACCCTGGCGCTGGTGTGCGGACCGGAGGTGATGATGCGCTTCACCGTCACCGCGCTGCGCGCCGCCGGCATGACACCCGACCGCATCCACGTTTCCATGGAGCGCAACATGAAATGCGCCGTCGGCCTGTGCGGGCACTGCCAGTTCGGTCCCGATTTCGTGTGCAAGGACGGCGCGGTGATGCGCTACGACCGCATCGCCGCGCGCATGGCGGTGCGGGAGATCTGAACATGACCGAACGCCCCCGCCCCAAGGTCGCGGTGTGGAAATTCGCCTCCTGCGACGGCTGCCAGTTGTCCCTGCTCGATTGCGAGGACGAGCTTGCTGGCGGTGGCCGGCGCGCTCGACCTCGCCTACTTCGCCGAGGCGTCCAGCACCCTTCGCCCGGGGCCCTATGATCTGTCGCTGGTGGAAGGCTCGATCACCACGGCGCATGACGCCGAGCGCATCCGCATGGTGCGCGCGGAATCGAAGCGCCTGATCACCATCGGCGCCTGCGCCACCGCCGGCGGCATCCAGGCGCTGCGCAACTTCGCCGACGTGAACGACTACATCGCCGCCGTCTACGCCTCGCCGGAGTATATCCGCACCCTGGCCACCTCGACGCCGATCTCGGCGCATGTGCCGGTCGATTTCGAGCTGCGCGGCTGCCCGATCAACAAGCACCAGCTGCTGGAAGTGATCTCCGCCCTGCTGGCCGGGCGCAAGCCGCAGATCGCCAACGAGAGCGTCTGCGTCGCCTGCAAGCAGCGCGGCACGCCCTGCGTGATGGTGGCGCACGGCACCCCCTGCCTCGGCCCGGTCACCCACGCCGGGTGCGGGGCCATCTGCCCGGCCTACGGGCGCGGCTGCTACGGCTGCTACGGCCCGGCGGAGACCGCCAACACCGCGGCGCTGGCCCGCGAATGGCAGGGTCTGGGCGCCGACCGGCGGACCATCCACCGGGCCTTCCGCACGTTCAACGCGGCGGCCGAACCGTTCCGCAAGGAAAGCGAGGCGCATGGCGACGAAAACCATCCGGGTTGACTACCTGACCCGCGTCGAAGGCGAGGGCGCGCTGGAGCTCGACATCCACGACGGCGCGGTCGAAGGCGTGCGGCTGTCGATCTTCGAGCCGCCGCGCTTCTTCGAGGCGCTGTTGCGCGGTCGTGACGGCACGGAGGCGCCCGACATCACCGCGCGCATCTGCGGGATCTGTCCCGTGGCCTACCAGATGAGCGCGGTGCACGCGGTCGAGGCCGCGCTCGGGATCACCGTCGACGGTCCGCTGCGCGCGCTGCGCCGGCTGCTCTATTGCGGCGAATGGATCGAGAGCCACGCGCTGCATATCGTGCTGCTGCACGCGCCCGATTTCCTCGGGTTTCCGGACGCGATCAGCATGGCGGGGACGCATGGCGAGGCGGTGCGGCGCGGCCTGGCCCTGAAGAAGGCCGGCAACGAGCTGCTGCGGCTGCTGGGCGGGCGCGAGATCCATCCGGTGAACGTCCGGGTGGGCGGCTTCTACCGGGTGCCCAGCCGGGCCGAACTGGCGGCGCTGGTCCCGGGCCTCGAAGCGGCGCACGCGCAGGCGATCGCGCTGGCCCGCTGGGTCGCCGGCTTCCCGTTCCCGGAGTTCGCGCGCGACTACGAGTTCGTCGCCCTGCGCCATCCCGACGAATATCCGCTGAACGAGGGCCGCATCGTCTCCAGCCGCGGCCTCGACATCGCCGTGGACGAGTACGACGCGGCGTTCGAGGAACGGCATGTGGCGCATTCGACCGCGCTGCAATCGGTGCTGCGTGAGCGGGGCAATTACCTGGTCGGGCCGCTCGCCCGGTTCAACCTGAACCACGACCTTCTGGGCGCCCCGGTGCAGGCGCTGGCCGCGGAACTGGGGCTGACCCCCGATTGCCGCAATCCGTTCCGCAGCATCATCGTGCGCGCCATCGAGGTGGTCTACGCCTGCGCCGAAGCGCTGCGCCTGATCGCGGAGTACGAGCCGCCGGCGGCGCCTGCGGTCGCGGTCGTGCCCCGCGCCGGGGTTGGCATGGCCTGCACCGAGGCGCCGCGCGGCATCCTCTATCATCGCTACCGGCTGGACGCGGACGGCAGCATCCTGGAAGCGCGGATCGTGCCGCCCACTTCGCAGAACCAGGCGACGATCGAGGACGACCTGCGCATGGTCGCCACCCGCGATCTGGATCTGCCGGAAGACACGTTGCGCGACCATTGCGAGCAGACCATCCGCAACTACGACCCGTGCATTTCCTGCTCCACGCATTTCCTGCGGCTGGAGGTGCGGCGGCGATGAGCCCGCGGGCGCTGGTGATCGGTGTGGGCAATCCCGATCGCGGCGACGACGCGGTGGGGCTGCATGTGGCGCGCCTTCTGGCGGCGCGCGCGCTGCCGGGCGTCGCGGTGGCGGAAGACGCCGGGGACGCGCTGGCGCTGATGGACCGCTGGGAGGGTGCCGCCGAGGTGGTGCTGGTCGATGCCGCCGCGCCGGTCGCGGCGCCGGGCCGGATCCACCGGCTCGATCCCGTCCGGCAGGCGCTGCCGCGGGAGATCGCGCTCGGCTCCACCCACGCCTTCGGCCTGGCCGAGGCGGTGGAACTGGCGCGCACCCTCGACCGGCTGCCGGGGCGGATGACGATCTATGCGATCGAGGCGGCCAGCTTCGCCCCAGGCGCGGCGCTGACCCCGGCGGTGGCGGCGGCGGTGGAGGTTGTGGCGGCGCGGATCGGGCGCGACCTGGCGCCGGCCGGCGAGGATCAGGGAGGGGCGCAGGATGCATGAAACCGGCATGGTCAGGGACCTGATCCGGCGCATCGACCAGGCGGTGGCGGCGAACGGCGCGGTGCGGGTGCTGGGCGTGCAGGTCTGGCTCGGCGCGCTGAGCCACCTGTCGGCGGAGCATTTCCGCGAGCACTTCGAGATCGAATCGCGCGGCACCCCGGCCGAGGGGGCGCAGCTGACGATCACCGAATCGACCGACGAGACCGACCCCAGGGCGCAGCGCCTGATGCTGGAAAGCCTGGAGCTCGAAGCATGAGACCGGGTGGACCGGAGCATGGCGGGTAGCGCTGCCCTGCGGGGTCTGTCCTTGCCGGACGCGCCGGCGGCTGCGGTGCAACGGCTGCGCATCGCGATCAGCGGGGCCGTGCAGGGCGTCGGGTTTCGTCCGTTCGTCTACCGGCTGGCGCAGGACGCCGCCCTGTCCGGTTGGGTCCGCAACACCGGCGGCGGCGTGCTGATCGAGGCCGAGGGCGCGGCGCCGGCGCTGGCACGCTTCCTCGACCGGCTGGCGGCGGAGGCGCCGCCCCACGCGGTGGTGACCGGCCGGCAGGTGTCGCCGCAGGTCCCGCGCGGCGCGCGCGGCTTCACCGTGACGGCCAGCACGGCGGAGGAGGCCTGTTCCGCCGTCGTGATGGCCGACCTCGCCACCTGCCCGGACTGTCGGCGCGAGATCGGCGACCCGGCCGACCGCCGCTTCCGCTACCCGTTCACCACCTGCGTCGCCTGCGGCCCGCGCTACAGCGTGATCGCGGCGCTGCCCTACGACCGCGCGCGCACCACGATGCGCGCATTCCCGCTGTGTCCCGCCTGCGCCGCGGAATACGCCGACCCGGCCTCGCGCCGGTTCCACGCCGAATCGATCTGCTGCCCCGCCTGCGGCCCGCAGCTGGCGCTGTGGGGCCCGGACGGCACCGTGCTGGCGACCCGCGACGCGGCGCTGGCGCAGGCGGCGGCGGCGCTCCGCGCCGGCCGGATCGTGGCGCTGAAGGGGCTCGGCGGATTCCAGCTGCTGGCGGACGCACGCAACGAAGCGGCGGTGCGGACCTTGCGCCAGCGCAAGCGCCGCGCGCGCAAGCCCTTCGCGCTGATGGTCCGCGACCTGTCCGCCGCATCGGCGCTGGCCGAGGTCGCCCCGGCGGAACGCGACCTGCTGGGCGGACCGGAAGCGCCGATCGTGCTGCTGCGCGCGCTGCCCGCCGCGGCGCTGGCGCTGGCCCCGTCCGTCGCGCCCGGCAGCTTATGTCTCGGCATCATGCTGCCCGCCACGCCGCTGCACCACCTGCTGCTGCGGGAGTTGGAGTTTCCCGTCGTCGCGACCAGCGGCAACCTCGGCGACGCGCCGATCATCGCCGACGAAGGCGACGCGCTGGCACGCCTGGCCGGCGTGGCCGATCTCTTCCTGGTGCACGACCGGCCGATCGCCCGCGCGGTGGATGATTCGGTGGTGCGGGTGATCGCCGGCCAGCCGACCGTGCTGCGCCGCGCGCGCGGCTACGCCCCGCTGCCGCTGCCGTTTCCCGCGGTGCAGGCGCCGGTCCTGGCGCTCGGCGGGCAGCAGAAAAGTGCCATCGCCACCGGCTTCGCCGGGCAGATCTTCCTCGGCCCGCACGGCGGCGATCTCGACGGGGCGGCGGCGCGGGACGCGTTCGTGCGCAGCGCCGCCCACGCGCTGGCGCTGCACCGCCTGCGCCCCGCGGCCGTCGCCTGCGACCGCCATCCCGACTATGCCGCCACGCGCCACGCCGAGACCCTGGGCCTGCCGGTGATCCGCGTGCCGCACCACCTCGCCCACGCCTTGTCCGGCATGGTCGAGCACGGGATCGGCGGCCCGGTGCTGGCGGTCGCCTGGGACGGCACCGGTTATGGCGGGGACGGCACCATCCGGGGCGGCGAGTTCCTGGCGATCGCCCCGCCGCGCTACCGCCGCGCCGCGCATCTTCTGCCGTTCCGCCTGCCCGGCGGCGACGCCGCGGTGCGCGAACCCCGCCGCGCCGCCCTCGGCGCGCTGCACGCGCTGTTCGGCCCGGCGGCGCTGGAGATGACCGCCCTGCCGCCGCTGGCCGCCTTCACCGCCCCCGAACGCCGTGTGCTCGCCACCATGCTGGCGCGCGGCGTCAACGCCCCGTTCACCTCCAGCGCCGGCCGGTTGTTCGATGCCGTCGCCGCGATCCTGGACCTCTGCCAGCGCGCCGACTTCGAGGGCGAGGCAGCCATGGCGGTGGAGACCGCCGCCGGGCGCGCGGACCCCGCCGCGACCCTCGCCGCCCCCGTCGTGGACGAAACGGACGGCCCGCTGATCGTCGATTGGCGCCCGATGCTCGCCTCCCTGCTCGTCGCGCGCGCCGCCGGCGCCCCGCCCGGCGCGCTGGCCGCCGGCTTCCATGTCGCCATGGCCGATGCCATCGTCGCGGTCGCCCGGCGGCTCGGGGCCGGCCGCGTCCTGCTCACCGGCGGCTGCTTCCAGAACGCGCGCCTGACCGGCCTCGCCGTGGCGCGGCTGCGCGCGGCGGGGCTGGACCCGCTCTGCCACCGCATGGTCCCGCCCAACGACGGCGGCCTCGCCGTCGGCCAGATCGCCTTCGCCGCACGCCCCTTGATCGAGGAGAGCGCCTGATGTGCCTCGCGGTTCCCGGACAGGTCCTCGACATCACGGGCGACGATCCGCTGACCCGTTCCGGCCGGGTCGCCTTCGGCGGCATCGTCAAGCAGATCAATCTCGCGTTCGCCCCCGAAGCGACCGTGGGCGACTACGTCCTGGTCCACGCCGGCGTCGCCATCGCGATCCTGGACGAGGCCGAGGCGGCGCGCACCCTGGCCTGCCTCGACACCCTGGAGGAGGAGGGCGGAGCGGTGAAATACCTCGACGAATACCGCGATCCCGGCGCCGCGCGCCGCCTCGCCCGGGCGATCGGCGCGTGCGTCACCCGGCCCTGGACCCTGATGGAAATCTGCGGCGGGCAGACCCATTCCCTGTTGCGCCACGGCATCGACCAGATGCTGCCGCCAGGCGTCACCCTGCTGCACGGGCCGGGTTGCCCGGTCTGCGTCACCCCCGCCGCGGCGATCGACCAGGCGATCGCGCTCGCCGCCACCCCGGGCGTGATCCTCTGCTCCTTCGGCGACATGCTGCGCGTGCCGGGCGAGGCCGGCAGCCTGCTGGCGGCGAAAGCGCGCGGCGCCGACGTGCGGATGGTCTATTCCCCGCTCGACGCGGTGGCGCTCGCCCGGGCGCATCCCGGACGCGAGGTGGTGTTCTTCGCCGTCGGGTTCGAGACCACCGCGCCCGCCACCGCCATGGCGGTGTTGCAGGCCGAGCGCGCCGGCCTTGGCAACTTCAGCCTGCTCGTCGCCCATGTCCTGGTCCCGCCGGCGATCGCGGCGCTGCTGAGTGCCCCCGACAACCAGGTGCAGGGCTTCCTCGCCGCCGGCCATGTCTGCACCGTGATGGGCACCGCCGAATACGAGCCGATCGCGCGCCGCTTCGGCGTGCCGATCGTGGTGACCGGGTTCGAGCCGATCGATCTGTTGCAGGGCATCCTCGCCTGCCTGCGCCAGCTGGAAGCCGGCCGCGCGGAGGTGGAAAACCAGTACGGCCGCTCGGTTCGCCCCGGCGGCAACGCCCCCGCCCAGGACGCCATCCGCCAGGTGTTCGCCATCGAGCCGCGCGCCTGGCGCGGCATGGGCGAAATCCCGGACAGCGGCCTCGGCCTCGCGCCCGCCTACGCGGGCTTCGACGCGCGGCGCCGCTTCGCCCCCCCGGCGGCGGCGCCGTCCCGTCCCGGCCCCTGCATCAGCGGCGAGATCCTGCGCGGCCGGCGCAAGCCCGGCGATTGCCCCGCCTTCGCCACCGCCTGCACGCCGGACCACCCGCTGGGCGCCACCATGGTCTCCTCGGAAGGCGCCTGCGCCGCCTACCACCGCTACCGCCGGCCGGAAGCGGCATGAGCGGCCCGGTCTGCCCGTTGCCCGCGCCCGACGACGGGTGCATCGAGCTTGCCCACGGCGGCGGCGGCGCGCGGATGCACCGGCTGATCGAAGGCCTGTTCCGCCCTGCCTTCGGCAGCCCTCCGACGGACCCGGCGCATGACGGCGCCACCGTGCCGGTCGGCGGCAGCCGGCTCGCCTTCACCACCGATTCCTTCGTCGTCACCCCGCTCGAATTCCCCGGCGGCGACATCGGCGCGCTGTCGGTGATCGGCACGGTGAACGATCTGGCGATGTGCGGCGCCCGCCCGCTGTCGCTCAGCGCCGGGTTCATCCTGGAAGAAGGGCTGGAGATCGCCCTGCTCCGCCGCATCGCCGCCTCCATGGGCCAGGCGGCGGCCGCCGCCGGCGTGGCGGTGTCCACCGGCGATACCAAGGTGGTGGAACGCGGCAAGGGCGACGGGCTGTACATTTCCACCGCCGGGATCGGGCTGATCCCGCCCGGGGTGGCGATCGGCCCGCAGTTCGTCCGCCCGGGCGATGCCGTGCTGCTGAGCGGGGATGTCGGCCGCCACGGCATCGCCATCATGGCCGCGCGCGAGGGGCTGGGCTTCGAGACCGCGATCGAAAGCGACATGGCCAGCCTCGCCCCCCCGGTGGCCGCGCTGCTCGACGCCGGCGTGACGCTGCACTGCCTGCGCGACCTCACCCGCGGCGGGCTGGCGACCGCCCTGGTGGAGATCGCCACCGCCGCCGGGCTGGAGCTGCGCCTGGACGCCGACGCCGTCGCGGTGTCCGATGCGGTGCGCGGCGCCTGCGAGATCCTCGGGCTCGATCCCTGGTACGTGGCGAACGAGGGACGGCTGGTGGCATTCGTCCCGGACGCCGACACGGCGCGGGCGCTGGCGGTCCTGCGCGCCCAACCCGGCGGCGCCGCGGCTTCGGTGATCGGCCGGGTCGGCGCGGGGCCGGGCCGGGCCGGGTGCTCGCCGGCACGATCGGCGGCGCCCGGGTGCTGGACATGCTGAGCGGGGAACAACTGCCGCGCATCTGCTGAGCCGGGCGATCGGGGGTGGATCCACCCACGTCTCCCCCTTCCCCTTGCGGGAGGGGGTTGGGGGGAGGGGGCCGGTCGCACGACGTTCCGTGCCGCCGCCCCCTCCCCCCAACCCCCTCCCGCAAGGGGAGGGGGAGAAGCGGCCATGCGCCCTGTCCTCCACGAATTTGCGCCAGATCAATGCGCCGCCCCCGGCCCGGGTGCTTGCCTGTCCGCCCAGGACACGCCGCCCCCGGCTTCGCAGGAGAGACCGATGCCGCTTGACGCCGCCGCCATCATGACCCGCGCCGTGGTCACCGTCGGCCCGGACGATACCGTCGCCCAGGTGGCCGAGGCGCTCACCGGTCACGGCATCAGCGCCGTGCCGGTCGTCGAGCCCGACGGCACCCTGGTCGGCATGATCAGCGAAGGCGACCTGATGCGCCCGTTCGGGCAGGAGAATGCGCTGCGCCGCGACTGGTGGCTCAATCTGATCGCCGAGGGCACCGACATGGCCCAGGAGTTCCTCGACTACATCCGGCTCGACCGCCACCGGGTGCGGGACCTCATGAGCCAGAACGTCGTCACGGCCTCCGAGTCCGCCAGCCTGCCGGAGATCGCCGATCTCCTGTCGCGCCATCGCATCAAGCGGGTGCCGGTGCTGCACGCGGGCAAGCTGGTGGGCATCGTCAGCCGCGCCGATATCGTCCGCGCCCTGGCCCATGGGGACGCGGGTGGGGCAGCCGCGGCGGCGCCCCGGCCCTGAGGCCCCGCCGTGCCGGCCCCGCTTCCGTCCGGATGCGTGGTCGCCGTGCGCGGGCCGGTGCTGGACGTGCGCTTCCCGCTCGCGCCGCTGCCGCAGATCAACGACGCGCTGCGGATCGCCTGGGACCGCCCGGGCGCGCTGATCGCCGAAGTCCAGAGCCATCTCGACCTGACCACCGTGCGCGCCATCGCGCTCGCCGAAACCGCCGGGCTGCGGCGCGGGACCGAGGTGCACCCCACCGGCGGCCCGCTCACCATGCCGGTGGGCGATCACGTGCTCGGTCGCCTGCTCGACGTGCTGGGCAGGCCGGGCGACCGCGGCCCGGCGCTGCCGGCCGATACCGAGCGCTGGCCGATCCATCGCCGCCCGCCGCCGCTGGCGCAGCAGACCGGCACCAGCACCGTGTTCGAAACCGGGATCAAGGTGATCGACCTGCTGGTCCCGATCGCCCGCGGCGGCAAGGCGGCGATGTTCGGCGGCGCCGGGGTCGGCAAGACCGTCCTGGTGATGGAGCTGATCCACGCCATGGTGGAACGCTACCAGGGCATCTCGGTCTTCGCCGGCATCGGCGAACGCTCGCGCGAAGGCCACGAACTGCTGACCGACATGCAGCACTCGGGCGTGCTGCCCCGCACCGTGCTGGTCTATGGGCAGATGAACGAGCCGCCGGGCGCGCGCTGGCGGGTCGGCCTCGCCGCGCTCAGCGTCGCCGAGTATTTCCGCGACCGGAAGCAGCAGGACGTGCTGCTGCTGATGGATAACGTGTTCCGCTTCGTGCAGGCCGGCAGCGAGGTCTCCGGCCTGCTGGGCCGGCTGCCGTCGCGGGTGGGCTACCAGCCGACCCTGGCCACCGAAGTGGCGGCGCTGCAGGAACGCATCGCCTCGGTCGCCGGCGCGGCCATCACCGCGATCGAGGCGGTCTACGTCCCGGCCGACGACTTCACCGACCCGGCGGTGACCGCGATCTCCGGCCATCTCGACAGCGCGCTCGTGCTCTCGCGCACCCTGGCGGCGGAGGGGATCTACCCGGCGGTCGATCCGCTCGCCTCGTTCTCGGTCCTGCTCGACCCGCTGGTGGTCGGCGCGGACCACGCCGCGATCGCCGAGGAGGTGCGGCGAACGCTGGAACACTGGCGCGAACTGGAAGACGTGATCGCCCTGCTCGGGGTCGAGGAACTCGGCGCCCAGGACCGGCAAGCCGTCGCCCGCGCGCGGCGCCTGCAACGCTTCCTGACCCAGCCCTTCGCCGTCACCGAAGCCTTCACCGGCCTGCCCGGCCGCTCCGTCCCGCTCGCCGAGACCCTCGCCGGCTGCCGCGCCATCCTCGACGGGGCCGCCGACACCTGGCCCGAAAGCGCCCTCTACATGATCGGCCCTCTGTCGGAGGCCCGGCGGGCTGATGGCGAGCATCGGGATGGTTGAGGCTGCGCCAGCAAGGCCAGGGGGCGCTGCCCCCTGGACCCCCGCCAAGGGCATCGCCCTTGGAACCCATTCGTCGGTTCCGGGTGGGAGAGGGGCGGCGCGGCGGGCCGGGGCGGCCTGGGTGGCTGGGTGCGGGCAAAGCGCGGATGCGCTTTGCCCGCACCCGGCCACCCAGGCCGCCCCGGCCCGCCGCGCCTCCCCTCTCCCACCCGGAACCCCCCAAGGGGTCCAGGGGACGACTGTCCCCTGGCGGGGGTCCAGGGGGCAGCGCCCCCTGGCCTTGCTGGCGCAGCGCCCACCCCCCCGGTGGTCGCCATGAGGCTGCTGATCACCGAGCCGACCAGGGTGGTGGCCGAGCATGGGGACGTGGCGAGCCTGCGGGCCGAGGATGAGAGCGGCGGGTTCGGCGTTCTGGAGGGGCATGCCGATCTGCTGACGGTGCTGACCCCGTCGGTGCTGATGTGGCGCCATGCCGACGGGCGCAGCGGCTATTGCGCCGTGCGCCGGGGGGTGTTGAGCGTGCGCGGGCGGCACCGAGGTGGCGGTGGCCACCCGGCAGGCGCAGGTGGGGGCCGATCTCGACCTGCTGGAACGGGCGGTGATCGAGCGTTTCCTGGCCGACGCCGAGGCCGAGCGCACGGCGCGGGTGGCTGCGACACGGCTGCACATGCAGGCGATCCGCCGGATCATTGCCGCGCTCCGCCCGGACCGGGTGCGGCCGGTCCTGTCGCCATGACCGAGGACCCGGACCGGCTGCTGCGTTCCGTGCGCCAGCGGCGCGACCGGCACCGGTTCTGGCTGCGCGGGGGCGAGCCGTCCTTTGCCGGCTACCTGGCGCAGATCGGCGTGCTGGGCTGGACCATCGTGTTGCCGACCCTGGCGGGGTTGTTCCTCGGCCGCTGGATCGACCATCGGCTCGGCACCGGCATCTTCTGGTCCGGGCCGCTGCTGCTGCTCGGGCTGGGCGCCGGGTGCTGGGCGGCGTGGCGCTGGATGCACCGGCAATGAGCGGGCTGGCAATGAGCGGGTTGGCCGGGGCGGGGTTCCTGCTGGTCGGGGGGCTCGCCGGGGGGCTGCACTTCTCGTTGCTGGCACGCAACACGCAGATGTATTTGCGCCCGCGGGGGATCGGGCGGGCGATCGCGCTGCAGGCGGTGCGGCTGGTGCTGCTCGGGGCGGTGCTGGCGGTGCTGGCGCGGCAGGGGGCGCTGCCGTTGCTGTTGGGTGCGCTGGGTGTGCTGCTGGCGCGGCGGATCGTGCTGCGCCGGCTGGCCGGGGGTGTGCCGTGATCGCCTCGCCGCTGTCCGCCGATGTGCTGTTCCGGCTTGGCCCGGTGGCGATCACCGCGCCGGTGGTGACCACCTGGGGGATCATGGCGCTGCTGGCCGGCGGCAGCCGCCTGCTGACCCGCCGGCTGGCGTTGCATCCCTCGACCCGCCAGGCCGCGCTCGAACTGGTGGTGGGCGCGATCGAGGCGCAGACGCGCGAGACGATGCGCGCCGATCCGGCGCCCTACCTGCCGCTGATCGGCACGTTGTTCCTGTTCATCCTGACCGCCAACTGGTCGTCCCTGGTGCCGGGGATCGATCCGCCGACCGCGCATCTGGAAACGGACGCGGCGCTGGCGCTGATCGTGTTCCTTGCCATCCCCTGGTTCGGCATCCGCGTGCGCGGGCTGCGCGGCTACCTCGCGACCTTCGCCCAGCCGACCTGGCTGATGGTGCCGCTCAATGTGGTGGAGACCGTCACCCGCACCTTCTCCCTGCTGGTGCGTCTGTTCGGCAATGTCATGAGCGGGGTGTTCGTGATCGGCATCGTGCTGTCGCTGGTCGGGCTGCTGGTGCCGGTGCCGCTGATGGCGCTCGAGCTGCTGACCGGCGCGGTGCAGGCCTACATCTTCGCCGTGCTGGCGATGGTGTTCATCAGCGCCGTCGTCGCCGAACCGGTGCGGCCGGCGCAGGAAAACGTGGAGCCCACGCCATGAACTTCATCGAGATCGCCAGCATCCTGGGCGCCGCGCTGGCGGTGTCCTTCGGCGCCATCGGCCCCGCGCTCGGCGAGGGGCGCGCGGTGGCCGCCGCGATGGACGCCATCGCCCGCCAGCCGGAAGCGGCCAACACCCTCTCGCGCACCCTGTTCGTCGGGCTGGCGATGATCGAGACGATGGCGATCTACTGCCTGGTGATCGCGCTGCTGCTGTTGTTCGCCAATCCGTTCGTGCACTGATGCAGCTCGACTGGTCCACCCTCGCGCTGCAGACGGTCAATGTCCTTGTCCTGCTGTGGCTGCTGCGGCGCTATCTGTTCCGCCCCGTGATGGCGAGCGTCGCCGCGCGGCGCCAGGCGGCGGAGGCGCTGCTGGCCGAGGCGGCGGCGCAGCGGGCGGCGGCCGAAGCCACGGCCGGCGAGCTGGCGCGCCGTGCCGAGGACAGCGTGGCCGAGGCCGAGCGCCTGCGCGCGGCGGCCGGGGCGGCGGCGGAGGCGGAGCGGAAGCGCCTGCTGGCCGAAGCGTCCGCCGAGATCGGCAAGACCCGCGACGCGGCCGCCGCGGCGATCCGGCGCGACCGCGCCGCCCTGCGCCAGGAGCTGGAAACCCAGGCGCGCGCCCTCGCGGTGACGATCGCCGCGCGTCTGCTCGCGCGTCTGCCCGGGCCGGCGGCGACCGCGGCGATGCTGGCCGCGCTCGAGGCCGAGCTGGCCGCCCTGCCGGCGGAGCAGCTGCACGCGCTCGCCGTGCCCGGCGCGCCGCTGGAGGTGGTCAGCGCCGCGCCGCTGAGTGAGGCCGACCGCGCGTCCTGCGCCGCGCTGCTGGCGCGGCTGTCCGATCCCCCGCTGCCGCTGCGCTTTTCCGTCGATCCGGCGCTGATCGCGGGGATCGAGCTGCGCGGCGGGCATGCCGTGCTGCGCCAGAGCTGGCAGGCCGAGCTGGCGCGGATCGGCCACGAGCTCAGCCTGGAGGACGCCGATGTCGCGCCGCTCCTGGCTTGACCGCGCCACCGCCCGGGTCGCCGCCGCGCCGCTGGGGGCGGCGGTGGAGAGTTTCGGGCGGGTGGAACACGTGGGCGACGGCATCGCCTTCGTCTCCGGCCTGCCGGACATCCGGCTCGACGAGCTGGTCCGCTTCGACCGCGGCGCGCTCGGCTTCGTGCACACGTTGGAACCCGCGCTGATCGGCTGCGTGCTGCTCGACCCGGCCGAGACGGTGGCCGCCGGCGACACCATGCGCGGCACCGGGGAGGTGGTGCGCACGCCGGTCGGCCCCGGCCTGCTCGGCCGGGTGATCGATCCGCTTGGCCGCCCGCTCGACGAAGGCCCGCCGGTGGTGGCGGAGGCGTACGAGCCGATCGACCGCCCCGCGCCGGCGATCATCGCCCGCGACCTGGTGACCGAGCCGGTGCAGACCGGCATCCTGACCATCGACGCGCTGTTCGCGCTCGGCCGCGGCCAGCGCGAGCTCATCATCGGCGACCGCGCCATCGGCAAGACCGCGATCGCGGTCGACACCATGATCGCCCAGAAATCCTCCGACATGATCTGCGTCTATGTCGCGGTGGGCGAGAAATCCGCCTCGGTCGCCCGCGCGCTCGCGGCGGTGCGCGCGCACGGCGCGCCGGAGCGCGCGGTCTTCGTCGTCGCCTCGGCCGCCGCCACGCCGGGGCTGCAATGGATCGCGCCGGCCGCGGGGATGACCATCGCCGAGTATTTCCGCGACCGCGGCGGCCACGCGCTGGTGGTGTTCGACGACCTGACCCGCCACGCCGCCACGCATCGGGAGATCGCGCTCCTGACCCGCCAGCCGCCCGGCCGCGAGGCCTATCCCGGCGACATTTTCCATCTGCACGCGCGGCTGCTGGAGCGGGCGGCGAAGCTTTCCCCCGAGGAGGGCGGCGGCTCGCTCACCGCGCTGCCGATCGCCGAGACCGAGGCCGGCAATCTGAGCGCCTACATCCCGACCAACCTGATCTCCATCACCGACGGCCAGCTCGTGCTCAACACGCGGCTGTTCGACGAAGGGCAGAAGCCGGCGATCGACATCGGCACCAGCGTGAGCCGGGTCGGCGGCAAGACCCAGGCGCCGGCCCTGCGCGGGGTGACCGGCAGCCTGCGGCTCGACTACGCGCAGTTCCTGGAGCTCGAGCTGTTCAGCCGGTTCGGCGGCGTGTCGGACCCGCGCGCCCGGGCGCAGCTGGCGCGCGGGGCGCGGCTGCGCGCGCTGCTGTCGCAGCCGCAGTTCGCGCCGCTGCGGCTGGCCGACGAGGTGGCGCTGGCACTGGCGTTGCAGGAAGGGCTGCTCGATCGCCTGCCGCCGCCGCAGGTGGCGACGTTCCGCACTGCGCTGCCGGGCTGGCTCGATCAGGAAGCGGGGCAGGTGGCCGAGCGGATCGGGCGGACCCGGCAGCTGGAGGCGGACGATCGCGCCGCGTTGCGTCCGGTGCTTGCGGCGCTCGCCGCGCGCATGGCGCCGCCCGCGCCATGACCGAGCGGCTCGCGGACATCACCCGCCGCATCGCCAACGTGCGGCAACTGGATGCGGTGGTGACGGCGATGCGCGGCATTGCGGCGAGCCGGGCGCAGCAGAGCCGGGTGCGGCTGCCCGGCGTGCAGGCCTATACGGCGGTGGTCGCCGGGGCGATCGCGCGCGCCCTGGCGCTGCTGCCGCGTGACGCGCCCGGGGCGGACCGGCCCGGCCGGCGGGCCGGCGTGATCCTGTTCGCCGCCGAACAGGGCTTCGCCGGCGCGTTCAGCGACCGCATGCTGGATGCGGCGGCGCCGCTGCTGACGGATGCGGCCCTGTTCCTGCTCGGCACGCGCGGCATCCTGCTGGCCGAGGAACGGGGGCTGCCAATCGCCTGGCGCGGCGGGATGGCGCCGCATATCGACGCGGTGCCGTCGGTGGCGGGCCGCGTCGCCGATGCGCTGTACGAGCGGATCGCCGCCACCGGGCTCGACCGGGTGAGCCTCGTGTTTCCGACCTGGCAGGCCGGCGCCGGCCTGGGGACCGAGACCCGCGAACTGCTGCCGTTCGATTTCCGCCGCTTCGCCGCCCTGCCGGACGCGCAGCCGCCGCTGACCACATTGCCCGCCGGCGTGCTGCTGGCCCGGCTGGCCGAGGAATATGTGTTCGCCGAACTGTGCGAAGCGGCGATGTCGGCCTTCGCCGCCGAGAACGAGGCGCGGGTGGCGGCGATGGTCGCCGCCAGGGGCAATATCGAGCGGGTGCGTGCCGGGCTGGAAGCGCGGGAGCGGCAGACGCGGCAGGAGGAGATCACCGCCGAGGTGGCGGAACTCGCGGGCGCGATGGCCACGACGTGAGGCCGGCAGGCCGGCGGAGCGGGGCCCCTGAGGCCGGTCGGCGGTATGGCCGCCGCCGACCTTCCCGTCGTCCTGGCAGGTACTACCGCGCCGCCGCCTGGTACGCCCCCAGGCACGCCATATCCACCACCTGGCTCACCGAGGCGTTCATCGGCAGGATCTGCACCGGGTGGGTCAGCCCGATCAGCACCGGTCCGATCGTGCTGCCCTCCGCCATCCGCGGCGCCAGCCGGGCGGTGATATGGGCCGAGTGCAGCCCCGGCATCACCAGCACGTTGGCCGGCCCGGTCAGCCGGCAGAACGGATAGAGCGCGCGCAGTTCGGGCTCCATCGCCACGTCCGGGCTCATTTCCCCGTCGTATTCGAAATCCACCTTCCGCCGGTCGAGGATTTCCACCGCGTCGCGCATCACCGCCGCGGCGTCGTGCATGGCCGAGCCGAAGGTGGTGTGCGACAGCAGCGCCACCCGCGGCTCGTGCCCGAGATGGCGCGCGGTGCGCGCCGCGCCGATCGCGATATCGGCCAGTTGCTCGGCCGAGGGGCGGAAATGGATCATGGTGTCGGCGACGAACAGGGTGCGCCCGCGCAGGCCGACCAGCACCGAGAGCCCGAACGCGATCCCGCCCGGCGCGGGGTCGATCGCGTGGCCGATATCCTCCAGGCAGACCTGGGTGGAGCGGGTCAGCCCGGTCACCACCGCGTCGGCGTCGCCGGTCGCCACCATGCAGGCGGCGAACACGTTGCGGTCCTGGTTGACCATGCGCTGGCAGTCGCGCGCCAGGAAGCCGTGCCGCTGCAGCCGCGCGTACAGGAACTCCATGTATTTGGCGTTGGCGCCCGACAGCCGCGCGTTGTGGATCTCGATGCCCTCGATCATCCCGAGGCCGAGGCCCGCCATGGTCGCGCGCACCCGTTCCTCCCGCCCGATCAGCACCGGGGTGCCGTAGCCGGCGTTGCGGAACGCGACCGCGGCGCGCACCACTTTTTCTTCCTCGCCCTCGGCGAACACCACGCGCTTCGGGTTGGCGCGCACGCTTTCCTGCATCCGGTCGAGCGCGCCGGCGGTGGGATCGAGCCGGCCGGACAGTTCGCGCGCGTAGCGGCGCAGGTCGGTGATCGGCCGGCGCGCCACGCCGCTGTCGATCGCCGCCCTGGCGACCGCCGGCGGGACCCGGGAGATCAGCCTGGGGTCGAACGCGTTCGGGATGATGTACTCGGGCCCGAAGCTCAGCCGCTGGCCGGAGGACGCGTTGTGCACCTCGTCCGGCACGTCTTCGCGCGCGAGCTGCGCCAGGGCCTCGGCCGCGGCGATCTTCATGGCGTCGTTGATGGTGCTGGCGCGCACGTCGAGCGCGCCGCGGAAGATGTAGGGGAAGCCCAGGACGTTGTTCACCTGGTTCGGATAGTCGCTGCGCCCGGTGGCGATGATCGCCTTCGGGCTGACCGCGCGCGCTTCCTCGGGCGTGATCTCGGGATCGGGGTTGGCCATGGCGAAGATGATCGGCTGGTCGGCCATGCGCGCGACCATGTCCTGGGTCAGCGCGCCCTTGGCCGACAGGCCGAAGACCACGTCGGCGCCGTCCAGCGCCTCGGTCAGGGTGCGGGCCTTGGTGTTGGCGGCGTGGGCGGATTTCCACTGGTTCATGCCGGCCTGCCGGCCCTGATAGACGACGCCCTTGGTGTCGCACAGGATCACGTGATCCGGCCGCAGACCCATGGCTTTCAGCAGTTCCACGCAGGCGATCGCCGCGGCGCCGGCGCCGTTCACCACCAGCTTCGTGTCGCGCAGGTTGCGCCCCGTCAGGTGGCAGGCGTTGATCAGCCCGGCGGCGGCGACGATCGCGGTGCCGTGCTGGTCGTCATGGAAGACGGGGATGTCCATCAGCTCGCGCAGCCGCTGCTCGATCACGAAGCACTCGGGCGCCTTGATGTCTTCGAGGTTGATGCCGCCGAAGCCGGGGCCGAGGTAGCGCACGGCGCCGACGAATTGATCGATGTCCTCGGTGCCGATTTCGAGATCGATCCCGTCGACATCGGCGAAGCGCTTGAACAGCGCGACCTTGCCTTCCATCACCGGCTTGCTGGCGAGCGCGCCCAGGTTGCCGAGCCCCAGCACCGCGGTGCCGTTCGAGACCACCGCCACCATGTTGCCCTTGGTGGTGTAGTCGTAGGCGAGCGACGGATCGCGCGCGATGTGCAGGCAGGGTTCGGCGACGCCGGGCGAATAGGCCAGCGACAGATCCCGCGCGGTGGCGATCGGCTTGCTGATCCGCGTTTCCAGCTTCCCCGGCCGGCCGGAGGCGTGCAGCGCCAGCGCCTCCTCCGCGGAAACGCGCGCAGTACGGGTATCGAGGCTGCCGCCGTCGGCCATCTGGTTGTTCCCCCCAAAGCATCGCGATCGGTGCTCTTGCCCCGGCATCATGCGGGGTTACGGTCCTGAAGGGAAGCGGTCTGCGGCCCCGGGGCAATCGGGTGAACGCCCCTGTTCCCTCGACTCCCACGGAACGATGGGTTGGCGGCCCCGCATCCAGGGAGGCCCCTGTTGGCCCGCCGGCCGCGTCATGGCCGGCCATGACGCCGGGAAAACGGGCTCCTCGCTGTTTGGTATGGGGCGCCTGGCCCGACTGCGCCTTCCTCCGGTGTTTCTTGGTTCGGCTGGGGGCCGTTTCTTCGTCCCGGCCTGAACGTCCCAGGGCGCCGCGCGCAGCCGCGGTCAAGGATGGCCCGCCTCTTCGCGGGCCACCGCGCCCTTGCGCGGCGCGCAGCGTCCTTGACGGCGGCGAGCACGGCGCCAGGCTCGGGCAGGTCGGGCGCCCCGCCCCGGGCGGCGTCACGGCAGCCCGCACAAACCTGTTGCCTCGGCCGGGGCAAATGTTCTATATATGTTCGCACACCCATGGCCCTCACCCCCCTCCTCGACCGTCTTACCAGCCTCGTCGCCTGGCTGGCCGACCGCATCGCCGGAGCGGGCGATCACGCGGGGCTGGACCGCACGCGCGCCGGCGCCCTGCTCGCGCGGCTGCACGATCTCGTCGCCCGGTTCCGCGCCGTTGCCGGCACGCCGGTTCCGCCGCCGAAGCGGGCCCCGAAGCCGGTCGAGCCGCGATTCGTTCCCACCGACAGCTATTACGACCCGTTGGCGGACCCGCCGCCGGAACGCACGGGGCTGCCGCGCTCCTGGCGCTGGCTGCTGCGGCTGGTGCCGCAGGCCGCCGCCGGGCGGGCGCAGCTGGAGGCGCTGCTGCGCGATCCGGCGATGGCGGAGCTGCTGGCGGCCGATCCCAGGCTGGGGCCGATCCTGCGCCCGCTCGGCTGGATGCTCGGGGTGGATCGCGCGCTGCTGCCCCCCTCGCGGCGGCGGCGGCGGCCGGTGATCCTGGTGCCCGGCGGGCCCCTGACGGCCGCGGCGGCGGCGGCCGACTACGCCGTGGCGCGGGCGAGGGGGGTTTCGCACGGCGGACCTTGTCGCGCTCGGGTGCGTGCCCCCCGCGGGGGGGCGGGACCGTCGGCCGGTCTGGCTCGGGTGCCCGGGGCTGGGGTCGGCGAAGATTCCGGCCTGAGCGGGGGCGGTGGACGCGCGTCCTAATTGTTGCGATATCGAACCTAATAGCCGCCCCCCTCCCGGGCCCGGGTCGGCAGCCGGGGTGCCACAAGGTCGCCCGCGTCCGGCCATGGGGCGATCCGGGCGGTTCGCCCGATCGCCCTGTCTGCGGCCCGCCATCGGCCGGGCAGGGCCGCGCGTGCCCGCTTGCCTGCGGGCCGCGCGCGCGGCAACGTTCCGCCATGACCGACCATCTCGCCACCGTGATCGGCGCGCTGCGCCTGCCCAACCCGCTGATCTGCGGCTCCGGCGAGCCGGTGATGACGGCGGCCGGCATCCGCGCCGCGCTCGCCGCCGGCGCGGCGGGCGTGATCGCCAAATCGGTCAACGAGCGGCCGGAGGCGGCCGCCCAGCTCGATCGCGCCGACTACGCGTTCCTGGCCGCGCAGCATCACGCCGATCGTGCCGGCCCCGACCTGTTCTGCCGCTCCGGCCTGGCGCCGTATGATCCGGCCGCCTGGTTCGCGACCCTGGCCGCGCTCGATGCCGAGGCCGCGCGCAGCGGCCGGTTCGTCGCCGCCAGCCTGGTGCTGGCGGGCCATGCGGGCGCGGTGCGCCTCGCCGGCCTCGCCCGCGCCGCCGGGCTCAGGGTGTTCGAGCTCAATGTCGGCGCCCCGCACGCCGGCGAGGCCGCCGCCGGCGCGATCGCGCAGGAGACCGATCCAGGGAGCCTCGCCGCCCTGGTCGGCGCGGTGCGCGCGGCGACCGCGGGGATGCAGCTCTGGGTCAAGCTCACCGGCCTCGCGTCCAACCTGCCGGCGCTGGCGCGCGCCGCGCAGGGGGCGGGGGCGGATGCGGTGGTGATGATGGGGCGGTTCATGGCGCTGGTGCCCGACCTCGACACCGAGGCCCCGCTGCTCGGCACCGCCGGTGCCTATGGCGGGCCCTGGGCGCTGCCGATCGTCTGCCGCTTCCTGGCGGACAGCCGCCGCGCCGTCGGTCCGGGCTTCCCGCTGCTCGGCACCAACGGCGCGCGCTCGGGCGCCGACCTGGCGCGGCTCGCGCTGGCCGGCGCCTCGGCCGTCGAGGTGCTGTCGGTGGTGATGGCCGAAGGCTTCGGCGGGCTCGCCCGCATCCTGGCCGAGCTGGACCGCCTGCTGCGTGACCGCGCGACGACCTTCGCCGCGCTGATCGGCCGCGCCGCGGACCGCCAGCAGAGCTACGCGGCGCAGCCGCCGCTTACCGGACGGTGGCGGCGGGTCGTACCACCGGAGACTTTGGCGGAGCCGACGCCGCCGTCGTAACCGGCGCCGCCTGCGGGAAGCTGGTCTGCCAGCCGCCGCCGAGCGCCTTGTACAGCGCGACCAGGTTGGTCGAGACGGTGGTGGTGCTGAGTGCCAGCTGCTGCTCGGACCCGAGCAGGCTCCGTTCCGCGTCCAGCACGGTCAGGAAGTCCGCCACGCCTTCCTTGTAGCGGCTCTGCGCCAGCACCAGCGCGCGGCGGTTGTCGGCCACCGCGCCGATCAGCTGCGCCCGCCGCAACTGCTGGTCCCGGTACGCGGTGAGCGCGTTGTCCACCTCGTGCCAGGCGGACAGCACCGTCTTCTCGTAGGCGATCGCCGCGTCCTGCTCCTGCGCCTTGCGCAGGGTCAGGGTGTATTTGAGCTGTCCGCCCTGGAAGATCGGGATGGTGAAGCCGGGGCCGGCGGCATACTGGCGCGCGTCCCATTTCCACAGATTGCCGAATTGCAGTGCCTGGAAGCCGAAGCTCGCCGTCAGGGTGACCGAGGGATAGAAATTCGCCACCGCGACGCCGACATCGGCGGTGGCGGCGTGCAGTTTCGCCTCCGCCTCGCGGATATCGGGTCGCCGCCGGGCCAGTTCGGAGGGGAATCCGACCGGAATGCGCGGCGGCACCGGCGGCACCGGACGCGGCACCGCGAGTTCGGTTTCCAGCGCGCCCGGCGGGCGGCCGAGCAGCAGGGACAGCGCGTTGATCCACTCGCGCTCCCGCTGTTCCAGGGCCGGGATCTCGGCCGCGGTGATGCGCACCTGGGCCGAGGCGTTGGCGACGTCGAGATCGGTCGTGACCCCGGCGGCGGCGCGGTCCCGGGTGAGCTTCAGCCCTTGTTGCGCGGTGCTCAGGTTCTCCCGCGCGATGCGCAGCTGCTCCTGCGTGCCGCGCAGGCTGATGTAGTCGCGCGCCACTTCGGCGAGCGCGGTCAGCAGCACCGCGCGCCGCGCCTCGGCCGAGGCGCGCACGGTGGCCTGGGCGGACTCCATCTCGCGGCGCACCCGGCCCCAGATGTCGGGCTCCCAGGAGGCATCGAACCCGTACTGGTAGACGTCGAAGGCATGAAAATTCGCCGGGGTGTTGGCCCCGCCGGCAATGCGAGCCGGGCGCGCCGGAGCCGCCGGTGGCCTGCGTGCCGAGCGGCGACAGCTGGCCGTAGTCGCTTGCCTTGGTCCGCTGGTAGGTGCCGTTGGCGTTGAACATCGGATACCGCCCGGACCCGGTGATGCCGAGTTGGGCGCGCAATTCGGCCAGCCGGACGGTGGCGGTCCGCACGTCCAGATTGTCCGCCGCCACCTGGTGTTCCAGCCTGGTCAGCCTCGGATCGTCGAACAGCGACCACCAGGCGACCCGCAGCGGCGCCACCACGGGTTCGCTCGGCACCGGCTGCGCGGGCTTCGGCTGGCCGGTGAGCCAGGAGATCGGCGCGGACCAGCCGGGGCGGTGAAAATTCGGCCCGACCGTGCAGCCGCCCAGCAGGGCAAGCAAGGGCAGGGCACGGGCAAGGGTCGCGGCAGGCTTCTGCATCCGATCCACTCCGGTGCTGGCGGGGCGATCACACCCGCCGGTCGGCGGAAGTCAAGCGCGCGGAGCGCAGATCAGGCGGCGCATCGGGATCGCTTGCCGCTATTCGGCGGCGACCGTCGCCACCCGCGCCCGCGCCGCCCAGTGCCACAGTACCAGCCCCGAGGCGATCACCACCGGCGGCAGCACCGCGAGGTTCAGCGCCTGCCAGCCCCAGGTGGTCTCGATCGCGCCGGAGGCCAGGATGGTCAGCGCCACCGAGCCGAAGACGATGAAATCGTTGGTCGCCTGCACCCGCACCCGCTCGTGCGCGTCATGCGCCGCGGTCAGCAGCGCGGTGCCGCCCACGAACATGAAGTTCCACCCCACGCCGAGCAGCATCAGCGCCACGGTGAAGGTGGAGAACCACGGGTCGAACCCCAGGTTCACCGCCGCGCAGGCGGCCGCGAGCGCCGCGCCGGCGCAGATGATCGCATGCGCGCCGAAGCGCTGGATCAGCCGCCCGGTGATGAAGCCCGGCAGGTACATCGCGATCGAGTGGGCGCGGATCACGTCGGCCGAGGAATCCACCCCGAATCCGCAGATCATCATCTGCACCGGGGTCGACGCCATCACCAGCTGCATGGTGCCGTAGCCGACGATGCCGGCCACCACGGCGGTGAGGAAGGTCGGCCGGGCGAGGATGGCGGAAATCGGCACCGGCGTGCTGGTCCGCGCCGGCGGCGGCGGCACGCGCACGAACACCAGCAGCACCGCGGCGATGACCGGCAGCACGGTCAGCGCGGCGTAGGTGGCGAGGAACAGATGCGCCGGGATCAGCGCATGGGTGCGCTTGACGATCTCCGGCCCCAGCAGCGCCGCCACCACGCCGCCCGACATCACCAGCGCGATCGCGCGGGCCTTGGCCGACGGCGCCGCCACCTCGGCGGCGGCGAAGCGCAGGTGCTGGCCGATCCCGAACCCCATGCCGGCCGGGATCGCGCCCAGGCAATAGATCAGGAAATCCCCGCGCCACACGCCGAGCGCATAGATCACGCTGCCGGCCAGCGACAGCACGGTGCCGAGCCAGAACCCCGGCCGCCGGCCCAGCCGGCTGAACACGAACCCGGCCGGAATCGACCCGGCCATGACCGACAGCATCTGGATCGCCAGCGGCAGGGTGTTCAGCGCCTTGTCTGCGGTCAGCGCCTCGCCGATCAGGGCGGCCATCACCACCTGGCCGGCCATGACGGCGTTCATCAGGGCCTGGCAGCAGAACAGCAGCCATACGTTCCGGTTCATCCGCGGCAATCCGTGTTACCGGACCGTGGGGTGGTTCCGGCGGGTCAGAAATGGCTCCACCCGCCGGAGGCGAGCGGCATGGCCACCCCGTCGGGGCCGCGCAGGATGACACCGGGCGGGCCGGGATGGAAGCGGCCGACCCGGGTGAGGGGGATATCCGCCTCCGCCGCGGCGGCGGCGAGCGCGGGTTCTGCTGCCGCGGGCGCTGCCAGCAGAAGTTCGTAGTCGTCGCCGCCGGTGAGGCAGGTGGGCAGGAAGGCCGGCCCGGCGGCGCGCGCGGCGGGCGAGAGCGGCACCAGGGCCGCCTCGATCTCGGCGGCCAGGCCGGCGGCGCGGCAGAGATGGCCAAGGTCCTGCACCAGCCCGTCCGACACGTCCATCCCGGCCGAGACAAGCCCCGGCCGCAGCAGGCCGAGCCGGGGCTGCGGCAGCAGGTAGCGCTGGCGCAGGGTGCCGGTGGGATCGGCGAGCCGGCCCTGCGAGGCCAGCAGCCCCAGGGCGCCGTCGCCGATCGTGCCGGTGACGAACACGAGATCCCCCGCCTGCGCGCCGGCGCGCCGGATCATCCCGCCCGGCGCCACATGGCCGAGCGCGGTGAGCGAGAGGGTGACCGGCCCTGGGGTGGAGGTGGTGTCGCCCCCCAGCAGCGCGATCGCGAACGCCGCCTGGTCCTGCGCCAGGCCCGCGGCGAAGCCGGCGAACCAGGAGTCGGGCGTGGTCCGCGGCGCGGCCAGCGCCAGCAGGTAGCCGAGCGGGACCGCCCCCTTGGCGGCGAGGTCGGAGAGGTTCACCCGCAGCAGCTTGCGCGCCACCAGATCGGGCGGGTCGTCGGGCAGGAAATGCACGCCGGCGACCATGGCATCGACGGTCAGCACCAGCTCCCGCCCCGGCGGCGGGGCGAGCAGCGCCGCGTCGTCGGCGAGCCCGAGCGCGCCGGGTCCGGCGAGCGGACGGAAGTGCCGGGCGATCAGGGCGAATTCGCCCGGCAGCCCCTCGGTTGCCGCTGATGGTGCCGTCATGCCTCGCCCCGTGTTGCGGACGGACGAGACATAGGACGGTGCGCCCGGGCCGGCCAGGGCCGGCGCCGTCGCCGCCCGGGCCCGGCCGGTCGGCGGCGGGTCAGGGGTGGCCGGCGGAGAGCGCCTCCCGCTCGGTCTCGCTCAGCGGCCGGCCGTGGCGCAACTCGGCGCGGATTTCCGCGGCCAGCGAGCGGTTGGCACGACGGATTTGCGCGGCCCGCAAGGTGGCCGCGATGTCGGCCGGCGTCTGGTGTTCCCACGCTTCCAGGAACACGAGATCCGCGGCCAGGGCGCCGCCCCCGGCGTGCAGGGCGCGTCGCACCGCTTCGGTGCGCGGAAAGTGGGGTGCCGCTTCGGTGCGCGGGAAGTGGGGTACCGCTTCGGTGCGCGGGAGTGGGGGCACCGCTTCGGTGCGCCAGGGGTAGGCTGGGGGGGCGGTCTGCCGGTCGGGTCCCGCCGGGGGCGGTGTCGCGGGGGCGTGGAAGTCGGCACGGGGAGGGTCGCAGTGGATCAGGTCAGGCATCGACAAGTCCTTGCCGAGGATGCTGGGCGTCCGCGGGACATGCGGGTGCGGACAGCACCGCATCTAGGCGCCCGCGGCGGGCGAAAACACCCGGACCATGTGATGATTTGCTGAACTATCGGTGTAGATTACGCTTGTATGCTACGGATATGCCAGTTGATTGACAGCAACCGCGGGCGCTTTTGTTGTCATGCGTGCGGTATTTCTGGCCGGCGGATCATTCGGCGAGACGCTCGGGGCGTGGCCGGTCCGTGGCCCCGGAGAGGGCATCGAAAAGCCTGCGGGGACAAATGCGCCCGGCGTGACCACACCGGTCGGGACCGGTCGCATGTCCGCCCATGCCCGGCAGCGGGCCGGCCTGCGCGCATGGCCTCATGGCGCTCGCCGAACCGGCCGAGCCACGTCGGCTTCCGCGTTTTCCCCGTCATGGGCGGAGCTGACGGGACCTGCGCTGCGCCGGAAGGTGTCAGCCCGGGATCTCGCGCGCGTGCGCCAGCACCCGGTCGATGAAGGCGCCGGCGCTGCCGAGATAGGCGGAAGGGTCGGTCAGCCGGGCGATCGCCGCGTCGTCCAGCGTGCCCGCCACCTCCGGCGCCCGGGCCAGCGCCTCGGCCAGCGGGATCCGCCCGGCCAGCGCCACGTCGCAGGCGTGCTTGACCACGTGATGCGCCGTGCCGCGGCCCAGGGTGGGGGCGAGGCCCATCATCACCGCCTCGGCCACGATCAGCCCGCCTGTCAGGTCCAGATTGCGGCGCATGCGCGCGGCATCGACGCTCAGGCCCTCGGCGATGGTCCGCGCGTGGATCAGGGCACCGTGGGTGAGCACGAAGGCCTGCGGGATCGCCAGCATCTCGGCCTGCCAGGGGCCGGTGGCGCGCTCGTGGTCCTGCGCCATGGCCCCCTGCATGAGCGGCACCAGCGCCTGCACGCCGCGGGCGGCGGCGAGGATGTATTCGCTGGCGATCGGGTTGCGTTTCTGCGGCATGGTGGAGGAGGCGCCGCGGCCGGCGACGTACGGTTCCGCCACCTCCGCCACCTCGGTCTGGGCCAGCAGGATGATGTCGGTGGCGAATTTCGCCAGGCTGCCGCACACGAGGCCGAGGACGGAGACGGTCTCGGCAAGCCCGTCGCGGCACACGTGCCAGGGCGCGGCGGGGGTTTGCAGCCCGAGCTCCACCGCCAGCGCCGCCATGACCGCGATCCCCTGATCGCCGAGCGAGGCGAGGGTGCCGGCGGCGCCGCCGAAGCTGACCTGCTCGACCCGGGGGCGGAGCTGGGCGAGGCGTTCGCGGTGGGCGATGAAGGGCTGCGCCCAGGTCGCGCATTTCAGGCCGAAGCTGGTGGGCAGCGCCTGCTGCAGATGGGTGCGCCCGGCCATCACCGTGCCGCGGTGGCGATCGGCCTGGTCGAGCAGGGCGGCGAGCACCGCCGCCAGCTCGGTCTCGACCAGGGCCAGCCCGTCGCGGACCTGCAGCACCGTCGCGGTGTCCATGATGTCCTGGGTGGTGGCGCCCCAGTGGGTCCAGGCCCCGGCCGCGCCGGCGGCGCGGGAGAGCTCGGCCACCAGCCCGACCACCGGGTAGCCGACGTTGCGGGCGCTGGCGGCGAGCACGGCGGGGTTCAGGTTCTCGAACCTGGCGGCGGCCGAGATGGCGGCGGCGGCGTCGTCGGGGATCAGGCCGAGATGGGCCTGCACGCGGGCGAGCGCGGCCTCCACGTCCAGCATGCGTTGGAAATAGGCGGTCTCGTCGAACACCGCACGCATGGCGTCGGAGCCGTAGAGCGTGCCGAGGATCGGGCCGTCGGCGGGGTTGGTGGGCATGGCGGCTCCTGCGTGACGAGAGGTGCCGGGTAGCCACCGCCGGCGGCGCCGGTCAAGGCGGGCGAGGACAGGGGGGATGTGTACCACCGGACCGTGCCGCCGGCCCGTGGTGTACCGGATCTGGTGATCCTTTGTTAACCGGCGCCCCCGCGCCACGAACGATCGGTTCGTGCCGAGGCGCCTGACGGGTCCGCCTCGCGACCCGTTGTGCATCCGACGGAAGTCACATGCGGCCGGCTCACGACGTTGATCGGGGTGCCGCGTCTGGCAAGGCGCGAGGACACCGGCCCGACCCTGGTCCGTGCAAGGGGGCGATTCGCCGCGTGGAAGCGCCCCTTGTCGGTTAAACGAAACGGCGCCGGCCCCGCATGAGAAGTGCCGCCGCACCGAAACCCAAAATCGCCAAACTCGCCGGCTCCGGCACCGATGAGGGCGGTGGTGACGCTCCGGCGTCGGAGAAGTCGATCTGCTTCACCTCCTTGAAGCTCGTGCCACCGGTCGCGACAAGCGCGAGGGATTTCAGTGTCTCGCCATCAGTCGAGTAGATGCCGAGGCGCCCGAAATCCTGGTTCGGCTTCGAGATATCGAAGGAAACCGTCCCGGTCGAGCCTGCGCTGTCCGTCCACTGGACGTTGATCGTCGCCGGGCCGGCGGTGGGAAATCCGGCTGGCGCCATCTGGCCGCGAAATGAGAATCCGTTGAACAGCGTGTCGTTCGCGGGGTCGAAGATCAGATCGGACAGTGTGCCGTTCTTGATCGGCTTGATGTTCGCGTAGCCGGAGCCCGTATCGACATTGCCTGTGGCGGTGATGGCGATGTGGGGCTGGCTTGAGTTGTTCGCTCCCACGTACCCGGTGAAGTTTGCGGCGTCGTGATTCGCGACGTCGATGTACATCTTCACGCCTCCCGGATTCGGGTCGGCCTGAAACGTTGCGTTCGCGGGTGTGGCCATCGCGCCTGCGGCGAGCAAGACCACAGCGGCGGCAGCGGTGGCGGACGGTTTCATGTTCGGCGCCTCTCTGCAATCTCCAGAGAGGGCAGTTAACGATGCGTGACAGGGAAAGACACTTTATACTTGCATTCCGCATGTAACCTGTATGCGTGCGATCAATTGGTTTACGTCTGTCAGCTCCCGGATAGGGCGTGACCCACGTTCAGCCAGCAGCAACGGACCGCCGGCATGCGTGCCCTCCATCGCACGCGCGTGCGGGCGGAACAGGGCGCGGACGGCCGGCGCTGCCTGTCTCAGGCTGCCACGGCGGGCAGGCCGATCGCGGGATGATCGCGCCATGGGGCGATCGGTCCCAGGCTCACATGGCGGGCGCGCCGGACGGCGACCCATCGGGCCGCTCCGGCCGGAGCGGCCCCGGATGAACGACCATCGTCGCTGCGGCGGTCGATCCCGCCGTCGCCGTGTTCGTGCGGATGGGGGCTGGACCGGTCAGGTGGATGCGCGGACGGACCTGGTCGGCCGCCTCGTGCCACGCGTCCTCCCTCGCAACGGCGGAGGGCGCGTGGCGCGCCCTACAGGTCGAAGAACACCGTCTCCCCCGCCCCCTGCAGGCGGATGTCGAAGCGCCAGGCCGCCGGTCCGTCGGCCGCCGCGATCAGGGTGGCGCGCCGCGCCTTGTCCTCGACCGAACCCAGCACCGGGTCGGTTTCGTTGCGCGGTTCGCCGGCGAAATAGGCGCGGGTGGCGAGGCCGCGCATCAGCCCCCGCCCCAGCACCCAGAGCGCGAGATGCGGCGCCTGGATCGCGTTGCCGCGGCCGGCCACCGGGCCGGGCTTCAGGGTGGTGAAGCGGTACACGCCGTCCGTATCGGTGCGGCTGCGCCCGAACGCGGGGAAGCGGTCGGTCGCGGCGGGGTCGGACTGCCACAGTTCGACGCACACGTCGGCGAAGGGGGCCCCGTCGCCGTCGGTCACCCGCCCGGTGAGGGTGATCTGGTCCCCTTCGGCACCGAACCGGGTGAGGTCGGCCCAGGACGTGTCCTCGATCAGGTGCCAGTAGGGGCCGATGGTCTGGCTGGCGGTCGTGCTCGGCATGGCGCTCAGATCCCCATCGGCGTGGCGGCGCGGCCACGAAGAACGACATCGAAACGGTAGCCGAGCGCGGAGCCGGGCTCCGTCAGGTCGAGATCGAAACGGGCGATCAGCCGCTCGCGCGCCGCCAGGTCGGGCACGCCGTTGTAGATCGGATCGAAGGGCAGCAGCGGATCGCCGGGGAAATACATCTGGGTGACCAGCCTTGTCGCGAAGGCGGGGCCGAAGAACGAGAAATGGATGTGGTTCGGCCGCCAGGCGTTCTTGTGGTTGGGCCAGGGATAGGCGCCGGGCAGGACGGAGAGGAACCGGTAGCGCCCCTGATCATCGGTGAACACCCGCCCGGCGCCGGTGAAGTTGGGGTCGAGCGGCGCATCGTGCTGGTCGGCCGGGTGGTGGTAGCGGCCGGCGGCGTTGGCCTGCCAGATCTCCACCATGCTGTTGGGGACCGGCCGCCCGTCCTCGTCGGTGATGGTGCCGGCGACGATGATGCGCTGGCCCAGCGCGTCCTTGCCGTCGTGGCGGGAGAGGTCGGCGGCGGGCGGAAACAGCGCGGGCGAGAAGCGCGGGCCGGTGGTTTCGGTGATCGTCTGGTCCAGCCGGTGCAGCGGTTGCAGCGGGTGGCGCTTGGTCGTGCCGAGATAGGCCGGCACGTCGTAGGGCGGCTGGGTTCCGGGCTGGTAGGGGCGGAACGGGATGGGATCGGCCATGGACCGGGCCTTCCTCTGTTGGGACGCTGGCCGGCAGGATGCCGGGGCGGCCGGGTTTCCGCAAACCGGCGACCCGGCGGGGAGAGCATCCCGGAGGGAACCGGCTTCTTCTCCCCCTCCCCTTGCGGGAGGGGGCCGGGGGGAGGGGGCCGGCGGCACGAGCTCGTGCCGCGGCCCCCTCCCCCGGCCCCCTCCCGCAAGGGGAGGGGGAGAAGAAAACGGGCGCCGGCAGGGGTTAGCCGCCGGTGAACCGCGGCGGGCGCTTCTCCAGGAACGCCGCCACCGCCTCGCGGTGATCCGCCGTCGCGTGCACCAGCGCCTGCATCGCCGCGGCCATTTCCAAAAGGCTGTCCATCCGCACGTTGCGCCCTTCCAGCAGCAGCCGCTTGGTCATGCGCACCGCGTGCGGCGGGTTGGCGGCGATGCGCGCGGCGAGGCCCCGGGCGGCCTCCAGCAACTCCGCATCCGGCACGACCCGGGACACCAGGCCGCAGGCCAGCGCTTCGGCCGCGTTCAGCATATCGCCGGTGAAGGCCAGTTCGGCCGCCTTGGAGAACCCGACCAGCCGCGGCAGCAGCCAGGCGCCGCCGTCGCCGGCGATGATGCCGACCTTGACGAAGCTTTCCGCGAAGCGCGCGCTCTCGCCGGCGATCCGGATGTCGCACATGCAGGCCAGATCGAGCCCGGCGCCGATCGCCGGCCCGTTCACCGCGGCGATGATCGGCACGTTGATGCGCTCGAACGCGAGCGGAATGCGCTGGATGCCGTGGCGGTAATAGGCGGGCGTCTCGGCCGGCGCGGCGGCGCGGGCGGCGGCACCGTCCTGCATCGCCCGCAGATCGCCGCCGGAGGAAAACGCGCTGCCCGCCCCGGTCAGGATCGCCACCCGCACCGATGGATCGGCATCGATCCGTTCCAGCGCGGCGATGATCGCATCGACCATCGCGCGCTCGGAGATCGGGTTGCGCCGCTCCGGCAGGTTCAGGGTGAGGGTGACGATGCCGCCATCCTGGGCGTACAGCACATGTTCGGTCATGGATCGGTTCCGTAAAGGTTCAGCGCAGCCCCAGCCCGCGCGCGACGATGCCGCGCAGGATCTCCCGCGTGCCGCCGCGCAGCGAGAAGGAGGGCGCGTGCATGATGGTGTAGCCCAGCACGGCGGCGAAGTCGTTCGTGGCGGTCGTGTCGGGTTCGGCGGCGATCAGGCTGCGCGCGATGTCGGGGATCTCCTGCTCGACCAGCGCGCCGAGATCCTTCACCAGGGCCGCCGCCAGCGCCGGGTTTTCCCCCGCCTGCAGCATCCCGGCGACCGAGCGCGACATCCGCCGCAGGGTGATGAGATGCGCGCCAAGGCGGCCGATCGCCACCTGCGCGGCCGGCGACGGGTCGGGGCCGAGCGCGCGCACGAGTTCCACCAGCAGGGTGAAGGACGACAGGAACCGTTCCGGCCCGCTGCGCTCGAACGCCAGTTCCCCGGTGACCTGGGCCCAGCCGTCGCCCTCCTTCCCCAGCAGCGCGTCTGCCGGCAGGCGGGCGTCCTGGAAGTTCACCTCGTTGAAATGATGCTCCCCGGTCAGCGCCAGGATCGGGCGGATGGTGACGCCGGGGGTGGCCTTGAGGTCGACCAGGAACTGGCTGAGCCCGCCGTGCCGGTCGGCGGGTTTCTCCCCCGGGGCGCCGGTGCGGCAGAACAGGATCATGTAGTGGGAGAACTGGGCGTGCGAGGTCCAGACCTTGGTCCCGTTCACCACATAGCCGTCGCCGCTGCGCACCGCGCGGGTGCGCGCCGAGGCGAGGTCGGAGCCGGTGTCCGGCTCGCTCATGCCGATGCAGAAATAGCACTCGCCGGCGGCGATGCGCGGCAGGATGGACTGCTTCTGCGCCTCGGTGCCGTAGCGCAGGATGGCGGGGCCGGACTGGCGGTCGGCGATCCAGTGCGCGCCCACGGGGGCGCCGGCGGCCAGCATCTCCTCCAGCACCACGTAGCGTTCCAGGGCGCTGCGCTCGTGCCCGCCGTAGCGTTTCGGCCAGGTCATGCCGATCCAGCCCCGCGCGCCCATGGCGCGGGAGAAGGCGAAATCATGCCCGGTCCAGCTTTCGGCACGCTGCAGCGGCGGACGGTCGGCGAGCGCGGTGGCGAGGAAGGCGCGGAGGTCGGCCCGCAGGGTTTCCGCTTCCGGACAGGGCGGCGGGGGCGGGAAGGCGAAGGCGGCGGACATGGGGGCTCTCTCCTGCGGCGCTCCTGCGGTCGGCGGGCAGAGCATAACAGCGGCGACCAGGGCGGCAATCGGGGCGGCGGCGCCTCAGCGCGATCGCCGCAACAACAGCCGCACCGCGCCCGGATTGGCCGCGTGCGGATGCGCCGCTGCCAGCACCAGCGGGCGCAGGTCGGGCAGGTTGAGCCAGAACGGCACCTCGCGGCGGATCACGCCGCCCTCCGCGCCGCTGCCGCGGCCGGTGATGACCTCCACGCAGCGGACCCCATCGGCGGCGGCGACCAGCAGGAAGGCCCGCAAGCTGCGGTGGGCGCGTTCGGCCGTGTGGCCGTGCAGGTCAAGCCGCCGCGTGGCGGCCAGCCGCCCGGTGCGAAAGCGCTGCCAGGTGGCGGCATCCAGCCCGGCCGGCGCGACGCCGATCGCAAGGGCGGCGCGCGGCGCGGCCCGGCGCCGCACGTCGGGTCGCACCACCGTCGGCGGACGCGGCAGCCCGGCCGGTTCGGCTGGCGTCGGCCGTGATGGCGCCTCCGGCGGCAGCGCCCGGCCGGGCAGGGGCCGAACGTCGCGCGCATAGCGCAGCCACTCGGCGCGATCGGCCTCGGTGAGGCGGGAGGTGCGGGCGGACGGGGTCACGTGCGGCGGCCTGAGGACGGGGAAGTCGTGGCCATGCCCAACCTGTCCCGCCACACCATCGGGTGCAGTGGGACAGCACAACGGGCCGGGCTCCCCGGCCGGTCAGCCGGGCAGCCGCACGGTCATACGCCGGGACGACCGCCCCGGCGACATCAATTCAGCCGGGCAGGCTCAGGATGTGTGCGCCTCGCAGGCCGAAGCGGGCGTGGCGCCCGCCGCCGAGGCGATCACCACCGCGCCGGACAGACCGGCCAGCAAGGCGAACGCGACCATCATACGCTTGAGCATGAGACCCTCCGTTTCCAGGCACGCCCGCAAGCATATGGCGATCTCCGTTTGATCTTCATCATGCAGGCCGCGCCGTGCCGCCGCCGCACGGGGTTGTGACCCGTTCGGCCCCATTTCCGCCAGCCGCGTTTGCTTCTGTCAAAGGCGCGCGTCCGCAACCGGCCGCGCCGAACGACAGGAGGCTCCGCATGCTGCGACTGGCGCTGTTCTTTTTCGTCGTGTCCCTGATCGCTGCCGTGTTCGGCTTTACCGGCATCGCCGCCGCCACGGCGGGCATCGCGCGCGTGCTGTTCGTGGTGGCGATCGTGCTGTTCCTGGTGCTGCTGGTGGCCGGGCTGATGACCGGCGCCGTGCTGTTCTGACCGCGGCGGGCGTGCCCCCGCCGGGTCAGCCTGCCCAGCGCCCCGCGGCGGCCCGGTCCGCGAGCCAGATCAGCCGCCCGAGCGGGCGCAGCCGCGCCGCCGGCACGTCGCGTTCCGTCCCGCTCAGCACTGCATCCAGCATGGCGCGCTTGCCGGCGCCGGAGACCAGCACGGCGACCACCCGGGCGCTGTCCAACACGGGATAGGTGAGCGTGATCCGCGGTTCCGGCCGCCCCTCGGTCACCGGCAGGGTCCAGCGCCGCCGCTCCTCCAGCAGCGCCGTCTGGCCGGGGAGCAGGGAAGCGGTGTGGCCGTCATCGCCCATCCCCAGCAGGCAGAGATCGAAGAACGGCTGCTCGGGACGTAGGGTGGCGCCGCCATAGATCGCCTGCAGGGTGCGCTCATAGGCCGCGGCGGCGCCGTCGACCGTCATCCCGTCGAACGGGACCGCATGCACGCGCGGCGGCTTCGGGTCGAGCCGGCCGAACAGGGCGGTCTCGATCATGTGCAGATTGCTGTCGGCGTCGTCCGGCGGCACGAAGCGCTCGTCGCCCAGCACGAAGTCGATCGCGGTCCAGTCCAGCCGGTCACGATAGGGGGGCGCGGCCAGCCGTTCATAGACCGGGCGCGGGGTCGAGCCGCCGGCGAGGCCGATCACGCAGCGCCCGCCGGCGGCGGCGGCGGCGGCCTCGGCGACCAGGGCGGCGCCGGCCTCGGCCAGGGCGGCGGGGTCGGCGGCGACGCGAAGATCGCCGAGGATCGGTGTCATGGCTGTGCGTCCTTCCGGGACAGGGCAGCGGATCGCTGGGGCGAAGGGATCGTGCCGGCGTGGGCTGGCGGTCCGGCGGCAAGGCAAGGCTGGCTTGCCGACCGCGCGGAAAGTGGCTTATATGAAAGGCTGTCTTTCATATAGAGCGATTGCTCGGCCATGGTAAAGGCAGCGCCGTTGTCTTTCCACGACCTGTCGATCTCCCCCGGTCGTGCCGGTGTCTATCGGCAGCAACCGCAAGGTTATCGTGCCTTCATCCCGGCGCCGCTGCCGCCGGATCCGCCGGTGCGGCTCGAAGGCGCCTTGCAGGCGCTGCTGTCGCGGGCCGATCTCGCGCTCGGGCGTCTTGCCGGCTCGATCGAGACCCTGCCCAACCCGGATCTGTTCGTCGCATTGTATGTCCGCAAGGAAGCGGTGCTGTCGAGCCAGATCGAGGGCACGCAGAGCTCGCTGCAGGACCTGCTCGCCGCCGAGGCGCGGATGTTCGATCCCGCTCAGCCGCGCGACGTCGCAGAGGTGATCAACTATGTCGCCGCGATGAACCACGGCCTGGCGCGGCTGGCCGAGCTGCCGGTGTCGGTCCGCCTGATCCGCGAGATCCACGCGCGCCTGCTGGCTGGCGTGCGGGGATCGCAGCTGACCCCGGGCGAGCTGCGCCGCAGCCAGAACTGGATCGGCCCCGGGGGCTGCTCCTTGCGCGAGGCGAGCTTCGTGCCGCCGCCGCCGGACGAGGTGGCGGGCCTGCTCGGCGCGCTGGAGACTTTCCTGCACGCCCGCGACGAGCTGCCGCTGCTGGTCCGGATCGGCCTTGCGCACGCGCAGTTCGAGACGATCCATCCCTTCCTCGACGGCAACGGACGCGTCGGCCGGCTGCTGATCGCCTTCCTGTTGTGCGAGAGGCAGGTCCTGCCGAAGCCGGTGCTGTACCTGTCGCATTACTTCAAGCGGCATCGCCAGAGCTACTACGACCACTTGCAGGCGGTTCGCGACACCGGAGACTTCGAGTCCTGGATTGCGTTCTTCCTGACCGGCGTGATCGAGGTGAGCACGGAAGCGGCGGCCACGGTGCGTCGCATCCTGATCCTGCGTGAGCGGCATCGCGGGTTGATCACCGACCGGCTGGGGCGGGCGGCGGGCAACGGGCACCGCACGTTGGAGTATCTGTTCGAGCACCCGATCGTCTCGGTCGGCGAAATTCGCGCGCTGACCGGCACCACCTATCCGGCGGCGAACCAGCTGGTCGAGCGGCTGACCGAGATCGGCGTGCTGGCCGAGCTGACCGGCCGGAGGCGCCACCGCCGCTTTTCCTACGCGGAGTACGTGGCCCTGTTCGGCGACGAGGCGCCACCAGCCGGCCGTCAGTAACCCGGGAGTACGTTCGCGGCGGGGAGGCGAGATGGAATGCGGACAAGTCCAGGATGGCCCGTCGAATTGAGCGATCATCATCGGGAGGCACATCGACGTATTCCGCGGAATCGTCATCCCCCGCCGGAAGGCGGCCGCCGGCGGCCTTGCTCCGCGTTATGAGATCCACATGGCAGCCGTAGTCCAGCTTCCAGACATCCGTGGGCGCGCTTCGGCGATCGCTCCCTGGTTTGCCCGGGCGTGGGTGGCGTCAAGAGAGGAGGGACACGAACCGGAGGCGCCGCGCGCGTTACCCGCCCGGGCGCGGCCCCGAGGCGGCATCGCGGCATGACCGGGCGCGGGCGGGCCGCGCCCGCCGGGCTCATCCGGGCAGGCGCGCGAACAGATCGGCCGGGTCGGCGGGCGGTTCGAGGTCGAACGCCGTGTCGAGCACCCGGGCCAGGTCGTCCGGGGTCGCGAGCCGGCTCTGCTCCACCCGCCCGTCGGCGTGGCGGCGGGTCAGGCGCGTGTTGGCCAGGCTGATGCGGGCCTGCGGCGTCAGCCGCTCGATCAGCAGGTTGTGGCGGAAGCGCGAGTCCGGGTGGGTTGCGGTGAACCAGTTGCCGACTTCCCGGTCGATCGGCGCTTGCGGTTCCAGGGTGAACCGATAGACGTCCTGCCACCCGGTGCTCAGCCCGGCTTGCAGGAGAAAGTCCCCCTCATTCCGCAGCAGCCGGAGCAGGCCCGCCGGCGTGGTCTGCTCGATGTCCGGCGCGAAAGACAGCGGCGCGCCGAGCAGATGACCGCCGAAGCCGACATCGGCGAGGAATGGGCCGTCGTTCAGCGCCACCCGCAGCAGCATGTGGGTGCGCGGATTGGGCGGGCTGCCGGGCGGTGTCATCCACAGGACCCGTGCGGCCAGCGCGGTGACCGCGAAGCCGAGCGCTTCGAGGACGGCCTTGAACAGTGTATTCTGCTCGAAACAATAGCCGCCGCGGCGGCGCGCGACCATTTTCCGTTGCAACGCGTCGAGGCCGAGCGGGACCGGGCGGCCGAGCAGCGGATCGAAGTTCTCGAACGGGATGGCGGCAGGGTGCAGCGCATGCAGCGCGCGCAGGGTCGCCAGGGTGGGCGGTGCGCGGGCCGGCGTAGCCGATCCGGGCGAAATAGGCATCGAGATCGATCATTGCGATATATCATCCGCGGTTGCCACCCAGGGAAGGCTTGCTGATTATTTGATGAACAGCAAGGTATGAATGGCGGAGTGGCCGAGCCGTCGCGTGCGGCCGGCCGCTTATCCCTCCGCCGCCCGCGCCACCCCGGCTGCCACCAGAGCCTCCACCCGCGCCGCGTCCCACCCGATCGCCCCCAGCACCTCCCGCGTATGCTCCCCCAGCGCCGGGGCCGCCCGCCGCAGCCGCCCCGGGGTCTCCGACAGGCGCGGGATCACGTTGTGCATCAGCATCGAGCCCATGTCCGCGTCCGGCGTCTCCACCAGGATCCCCCGCGCCGCCACGTGCGGATCTTCCATGAACTGGTCGATCTCGTACACCGGCGCCGCCGTCACCTCCGCCGCCCCGAACACCGCCAGGTTCTCCGCCAACGTCCGCGCGCCGATGAACGCGGCAATCGGCGCCTCGCAGGCATCGATATTCCGCACCCGGTCGGTGTTGGTGCGAAACCGCGGATCCTCGATCATGTCGGCTCGCCCGATCGCCCGGAACAGCCGCTCCGCCATGGTCTGGATCGAGGCGGAAATCGCCACGAAGCGCCCGTCCTTCGTCTCCCACACGTTGCGGGGCGAGGTGGTGTTCGACCGGCTGCCGAGGCGCGCCGGCTTCTCCCCGCTCACCTGGTAGATCGCCGCGTCCGGCCCCAGGATCGAGGCCATCGGGTCGAGCAGCGGCAGGTCGATCACCTGTCCCCGCCCGGTGCGCTCGGCGACCCGCAGCGCCACCATCACGGCGTAGGCGCCATAGAGCCCCGCCACCATGTCGGCCATCGCCAGCGGCGGCAGCACCGGGGCGCGGTCGGCGAAGCCGTTCTTGGCGGCGAACCCGCTCAGCCCCTCCACCAGCGAGCCGAATCCGGGCCGGTCGCGATACGGCCCGTCCTGGCCGAAGCCGGAAATCCGCACGATCACCAGCGCCGGATTGCGCGCATGCAGCACCTCGGGCCCGAGCCCCATCTTCTCGAGCGTGCCGGGCCGGTAGTTCTCGATCAGCACCTGGCTCGACGCGGCGAGGTCGGCGAGCGCCGCCTTCCCCTCCGGCGCGCGCAGGCTCAGCGCCAGGCTCTTCTTGTTCCGCGCATACGCCTTCCAGTACAGGCTCTGGCCCTTCACCCGCCAGGCGCGCAGCGGATCGCCCTTGTCCGGATCCTCGATCTTGATCACCTCCGCGCCCTGGTCGGCCAGTTGCAGGCTCAGCATGTTGCCCGACACGAGGCGCGAGAGGTCGATCGCGCGCAGCCCGTCGAGGGGGGCCGGGGCGGTGGGGTCGAAGGCGACGCGGGGGATCATCGGCGGCGGTTGTCCTGATCGGTCGGGAAAGCCTACCTTTCCGCCAGATGCCGGTGGCCCGCAAGGGCTGAAACGGGAACGCGTGCGGGGGCCAGCCCCCAAGGCGCGGCTGCCCCCGCAACTGTCAGCGGCGAGCCGGGTTCCACCATGCCATTGCCCCACCCACCGGGGGCGAGAAGGCGGAACCCGGCCCCGACCCGCGAGCCAGGAGACCGGCCGGCATCGAGACTGTGCGCATGCGCCGGGCGGGGTGTACCGGGGCAACGGGTGAACACCCGTACGCGGCCGTCGTCCATCGAGACGGGGCCGCCCGCACTCCGCCCGCGGTCCCACGCTTACGGAGGACCGCATGCGACGTGCCCTGGCCCCGCTTCCCCTGGCCTCGCTTCCCTTGGCCGCCCTGCTGCTCGCCGGCGTCGTGCGCCCCGGCCGCGCCGACACGCCGGCGCGGGCAGGCCGGCGCCCGCCTGGCCCCGGTGGTCGTCACCGCCACCCGCGTGCCCACCCCGGCGGCCGACATCCCCGCCGGCGTCACCATCATCACCCGCGCCGAGATGGAACGGCGCGGCGACAACACGCTGACGGACGCGCTGGCCGCGGTGCCCGGGCTGCGCGTCTCGCAATCCGGCGGGCCGGGCGGCAATGCCAGCGTGTTCGTCCGCGGCACCAATTCCAATGCCGTGCTGGTGCTGCGCGACGGGATGCCGCTGAACAATTCGGCGGATTCCTCGGGCGCCTTCAATTTCGGCATCGAGACCCTGGCGGACGTGGCGCGGATCGAGGTCATCCGCGGGCCGATGGCCGCGCTCTACGGCTCGGGTGCGATCGGCGGGGTGATCAACATCATCACCCGCCGCGGCGACCGGCCGGGGGCGCATCTCTCGACCGACCTCGCCGGCGGCTATCCGCAGCAGATCCGCGCCAGCGCGGTGCTGAGCGGAACCCGCGCGGGGTTCGACTACGCGCTGATCGCGCAGAGCGAGTCGCTGCGCGGGTACGACACCACCCCGCAGCGGATGTCGATCTACACCGGCACGCCGCAGGGCTATCGCGACCAGCTGGTGACCCTCAACCTCGGCTACACGCCGGTTCCGGGCACGCGGGTGTCGCTGCTGCTGCGCGCGCGCCAGGCGGTGTACGGGTTCAACGCGCTGGGCAGCCCGACGTTCGACGACGCCAACTCGACCGGGCGCGACGCGAGCCTGCTCGGGCGGATCGGCGTCCATTCGCGGCTGGCCGGCGGCAGCTGGGAAACCGGGCTGTTCCTCGGCCGGCTGCAGGACGACCGGCGCTACACGGAACCGCTGCACCCGGCCGATCCCAACCAGGCCAGCAACGACTCGCGCTACCACGGCTACCGCACCGACCTGCAATGGAACAACACGGTGCACCTGTCCGACCTGTTCACCTCCGCCGTGCTGTCGCAGGCCGATCTGACGTTCGGCTACGAACGGACGGCGGACAGCGCGAAGGTGCGGGTCGCCTCCAGCTTCGCCGGCTTCCCTTATGCGCAGAGCGCGGATGCCGCGGTGACCGACGATGCGGTGTACGCCGGCCTCCAGGGGCGGCTGTGGCGGCGTCTGACCCTGACCGGCCAGCTCCGCCACGACCAGGTGCTGAACGACCGTCCGACCACCTGGCGGCTTGGCGCGGTGCTGGACGCGCCGGCGCTGCGCACCCGGTTCAAGGCGGCCTACGGCACCGCGTTCCGCGCGCCGTCGTTGTTCGACCGTTTCGGGGTGGATTCGTATGGCTATGTCGGCAACCCGAACCTTCTGGCCGAACGCGCGCAAGGCTGGGAGGTTGGGTTCACCACCACCCTGCCGGCGCCCGGGCGGCCCGATTTCGCGGTCTTCGGCGCCACCTATTTCAACGAGCAGATCGACAACCTGATCGTGACCGTGTTCGCCCCCGTCTATACGGCGGAGAACATCGGCTCGGCGCATATCCAGGGGGTGGAGACGACCCTGAGCCTGCATCCGGCGCGCTGGCTCGCGCTCGATGCCAGCTGGACCTACACCCAGCCGGAGAATGCCGACACCGGCGCCTTGCTGCTGCGCCGGCCGCAGAACACCGCGGCGGCGGATGCGCGGATCATGCCGCTGCCGGATCTGGTGATCGTGCCGCAGGTGCAGCTCACCGGCGCGTTCCGCGACTATCTGAACGACAACGCCGGGTTCGCCACCGGCACGATCGGCACCTCCGGCCAGGGGGTGATCGTCAACCTGACGATCACCTATCGCGCCACCCCGCGAGCCAGGCTGTATCTGAACGCCACCAACCTGTTCGGCTCCCGGTTCGAGCCGGTGAACGGCTACCAGACCCCGGGGCCGGGGGTGATCGCCGGGGTGCGGCTGTCGCTCTAGCCGGCGGGACGGCGGAGGGTGGGCGCGCGGCCGGCGCCCGCCTATGCTGAGCCCCATCTGTACCTGAGCCGAGAACAGGAGGAAAGCCCATGACCCAGGACGACATCGCCGCCGCCGCGCGGCTGCTGGTACAGGCCCGCCGCGGCGGGCCGCTGCTCGATGCGCTTCCCGTCGCGCCGGCCTCCGTCGCCGAGGCGCACGCGATCCAGGATGCCACCGCCGATCTGCTCGGCGCGCCGGTCGGCGCCTTCAAGGCCGCTGCGGTGGGCAATGACGAACCCTCCCGCGGGCTGATCTACGCGGCCACCATCCACCCGGCCCCGGCGCGCATCCCGGCGGCCGAGGTCCCGCTGTGCGGCGTGGAAGGCGAGGTGGCGTTCCGCTTCACCAAGGACCTGCCGCCGCGCGCCGCGCCCTATACGCGCGAGGAGGTCGCGGGCGCGATGGAAGCCTGCGCGGCGATCGAGGTGATCACCAGCCGCTACAAGGACCAGGCGCAGCGGTCGATGCTCGAGAAACTGGCCGATTGCGTGAGCAACGGCGGCTTCGTCCACGCCGCGCCGATCGCCGACTGGCATGGCCTTGATCTCGTGAACATCCATGTGACCCTGCTGGTGAACGGCGAGACGGTGCTGGATCAGAACGGCGGCAACCCGAGCGGCGATCCGCTGAAGGTGGCGACCGCGCTGGCCAACATGCTGCGTGGCGGGCGCGGCATCCGCGCCGGGCAGTTCGCCACCTGCGGCACCTTCACCGGGCTGCGGTTCCTGAAGCCGGGCGACACCTGCACCGCGCGGTTCGAAGGGCTGGGCACGGCCGAGGTGACGTTCACGGCCTGACGGATCGCGGCGCGTGTGAGGAAGGCCAGGGGGGCTCTGCCCCCCTGGACCCCCCGCCAGGGGACAGTCGTCCCCTGGACCCCTCGGGGGGTTCCGTGCGGTGGGGGTGGCGCGGCGGGCGCGGGGCGGGCCGGGTGGCTGGCCGGCGCTCTGTGCCGGCCAGCCACCCGGCCCGCCCCGCGCCCGCCGCGCCACCCCCACCGGCACGGAACCATGCGAATGGGTTCCAAGGGCGATGCCCTTGGCGGGGGTCCAGGGGGCAGAGCCCCCTGGCCTTGCCTGCACGTGCCCGGACCCTGCCCGGGCTGCCATGCGGATTTGGAGTAGGATTTTCCATTCCCCTGGTCTAAAAGCCGTGGTCTGGCAAATATTTGCCAGGAACCGGGCCAATCGCAAGGGAACCCCAGCATGCCGGCCGAAAAAGAGATGGACCGGGTGGATCGCGAGATCCTGCGGCTGATCGCGGTTGATGCCTCGTTGTCGCTGGCCGAGATCGCCGACAAGGTAGGGCTGACGCCGACGCCCTGCTGGAAGCGCATCCGGCGGATGGAGCAGGCGGGCATCATCCGCGGCCGGGTGGCGCAGATCGATGCGGCGAAAGTGGGCCTCGGCGTGTCGGTGTTCGTCGCGGTGGAGACGGCGGATCATTCCGCCGACTGGCTGGCGCGCTTCGCCAAGGTGATCGACGACATGGCGGAGATCGTCGATGCCTGGCGCATGAGCGGGGACGTCGATTACCTGCTGCACGTGGCGGTGCCGGACATCGCCGCCTATGACGGGTTCTACCGCCGGCTGATCGGGGCGCTGCCGCTGCGCAATGTCACCAGCCGGTTCGCCATGGAGCGGATCAAGGCGGCGCCGCTGCCGATCTGAGGGGCGGCGGCGCGCCCGTCTCAGTGCCCCGCGTGCGCCCCCGAGAAGTCCGGCGCCGCCAGCCCCGACGCGGCCAGTTGCGCGACCAGCGCCGCCTTCAGCCGCTCCAGCCCGGCCGCGTCCTTCGCCTCGGCCCGCGCCACCAGCACCGCCTGGGTGTTGGACGCGCGCAGCAGCCACCAGCCGTCTTCGGTCAGCACCCGCACCCCGTCGGTTTCCGTCACCTTGCGCGCCGTCCTGCGCGCAGCCGGGCGGCCACCTCCTCGATCACCTTGAACTTGCGGTCCTCCGCGCAGTCGAAGCGCAGCTCCGGCGTGTTCACCACCTGCGGCAGCGCCAGCCGGGCGTCGGACAGCTTGCCCTTCATCCGCGCCACCACGCCGAGCATCCGCACCGCCGCATACAGCGCGTCGTCGAACCCGTACCAGCGATCGGCGAAGAAGATGTGGCCCGACATCTCCCCGGCCAGCGGCGCCCCGGTCTCGGCCATCTTCGCCTTGATCAGGCTGTGCCCGGTCTTCCACATCAGCGGCGCCCCGCCGGCCCGGGCGATCTCGTCGAACAGCACCTGGGAGGCCTTCACGTCGGCGATGATGGTCGCGCCGGGATGGGTCTTCAGCACGTCGCGCGCCAGCAGCACCATCAACTGGTCGCCGAACAGGATCTCACCGGTATCGTCCACCAGGCCGATGCGGTCGGCGTCGCCGTCGAACGCCACCCCCACGTCGGCGCCGCGCGCCCGCACCGCGTCGACCAGCTGGGCCAGGTTCGCCGCCACCGTGGGGTCCGGATGGTGCGCCGGGAAGCGCCCGTCGATCGCCCCGTTCAGCACCGTGTGCGTGCCCGGCAGCCCGGCGACCAGCGGCCCCAGCACGTCCCCCGCCGCGCCGTTGCCGTTGTCCCACACCACGTCCAGCCCGCGGTCGCCGCCGTCCCAGTCGGTCAGCAGCCGGGCGACGTAGTCGCCCGCCACGTCGATCTCGCGCGCCGAGCCCGCCGCCTCGGTCACGTCGCCCGCCGCCGCCTGCTCGCCGAGGGTGCGGATCTGCGCGCCGAAGAACGGCTTGCCGCCCAGCATCATCTTGAAGCCGTTGTAGTTCGCCGGATTGTGGCTGCCGGTCACCATCACCGCCCCGGCGGTGCTGCGCACGGTGGCGGCGTAGTACAGCATCGGCGTCGGGCCGCGGCCGATGCGCAGCACTTCGGCGCCCGAGGCTTTCAGCCCGTCCACCAGCGCCGCTTCCATCTCCGGGCTCGACAGCCGGCCGTCGTAGCCCACCGCCACCGTCGTCCCGCCGGACCGGCGGACCAGGGTGGCGAAGCAGCGGCCGATCGCGAAGGCGTCTGCCGCATGCAACGTGTCGCCGACGATGCCGCGGATGTCGTACTCGCGCAGCACGCTGGGATGGAAGGCGTGGGAGAAGGGCATCGGCCGGCAAGCTCCTGCGATCGGGGGGGAACGGACATCTCCCCCTCCCCTTGCGGGAGGGGGGCGGGGGGAGGGGGGCGGGCCGCACGGGGCATCGTGCGGGCCGCACCCCTCCCCCCGCCCCCTCCCGCAAGGGGAGGGGGAGACGAAGGGCGGATCAGGCGTCGATGTAGTGGCGCAGGAATTCCCGCACCGCGGGGGCCAGTTCCTTGTGCTTCAGGGCGAAGGCGATCTGCGCTTCCAGGAACCCGATCTTGTTGCCGCAGTCGAAGCGGCGGCCCTCGTAGCGCAGACCGTGGAAGGGCTGGCGGCCGATCAGCCGCGCCATGCCGTCGGTCAGCTGCACCTCGTTGCCGGCGCCGCGGTCCATCCGCGCAAGCTCGCCGATCACTTCCGGCATCAGCACGTAGCGGCCGATGATCGACAGGGTGGAGGGCGCGTCCTCGGGCTTCGGCTTCTCCACCAGCCCGGTCACCTCCACCAGCCGCCCGTCGTCGGCCCCGGTCTTCAGGATGCCGTAGCGGTCGGTGTGTTCGCGCGGCACCTCGGTCACCGCCACCACGTTGCCGCCGGTCTCCCGGTAGGCGTCGGCGAGCTGCTGCAGGCAGGGCGTCTCGGACAGCACCAGGTCGTCGGGCAGCAGCACGGCGAACGGCTCGTCGCCCACGAAGGCGCGGGCGCACCAGATCGCGTGGCCAAGCCCCATCGGCACCTGCTGGCGCACCGTCACCATCGAGCCGGGCTCCACCTGGGTGCCTTCCAGCAGCGCCAGCGCGTCCTGCTTGCCGCGGGCGCGCAACGTGTCCTCCAGCTCGAAGGCGATGTCGAAATGCTCCACCAGCGCGGTCTTGCCGCGGCCGGTGACCATGCAGAACTGCTCGATGCCGGCGGCGCGCGCTTCCTCGATCGCGTACTGGATCAGCGGCTTGTCCACCACCGGCAGCATTTCCTTGGCCACCGCCTTGGTGGCGGGCAGGAAGCGGGTGCCGAGGCCGGCGACCGGCAGGACGGCTTTGCGGAGCGGCTTCATCGGGGCGTCTCTCCGGGCTGGAATGCGGGACGGCAAGGGCAGGGCAGAGCGGCCAGTATGGCACCGACATACATCATCCTGAGGCGCGGCCAAACGCGGCGCACCGCACCCTGTCCCGCCCGCCGGGGCGGTCAGCCGCGCCGGCCGGCCCCGCCCAGCAGCACGTCGCGGGCCTGGTTCAGCCGTGCGGCGATCCAGTCCGACCCGCCGGCGTCGGGGTGCGCGGCGCGCATCAGCCGCCGGTGCGCGGCGCGGATCTCGGCGGTGCTGGCCCCCGGGGCGAGGCCCAGCACCTGCCAGGCTTCGTCCCGGCTCATCGCGCCGCCCCCCGGCGGCGGCGCGGCGCGCGGGCCGAAGCCGACCGAGGGATGCGCGGCCTTCCAGCGCTCCCAGATCAGCGGGCCGAACAGCACGCCGGCGCCGATCGCGATCCCCTCCCGTCCCGTCAGCACCAGCAGCAGCATGAGGCTGAGCCCGCCGAGCGCGGCGAGCCAGGCCAGGAACGACTTGATGGTGGCGACGTTCGCCCGCTCGAACGCGCGCAGCCCGCCCAGGAAGACGAACAGCACCGCGGCACCGAGAACCAGCCACAGCATCGGGATGTCACGTTCCTGTGAAACGGGGCGTGCGCTTTTCCTTGAACGCGGCGACACCTTCGCGGTGGTCCGCGGTCTCGTGCAGTTGCGGCTGGACCAGGCTTTCGTACTCCAGGAAGTCTTCCAGCCCCGGGCCCATCGCGCGGTCGAACATGCGCTTGGCGAGGCCGAGGGCGAAGCCCGGCCCGGCGGCATACTCGGCCGCCAGCTCGTGCGCCTTGTCGAGCAGCCGGTCGGTGGGAACCACGAATTCCGCCAGGCCCAGGCGCAGCGCTTCCTCCGCGCCGACGATCCGGCCGGAGAAGGCCAGTTCCTTCCCTCGCGCCGGCCCGACCCGGCGGGCGAGGAACCAGGCGGCGCCGCCGTCCGGCGCCAGGCCGACCCGGCGGAAGGTGGCGCCGAAACGGGCATCCTCGGCCGCCACGATCACGTCGCAGGCGAGCGCGTAGCTCCAGCCCACCCCCACGGCGACGCCGTGGACGGCGGCGATCAGCGGCTTCTCGATGCCGTGCAGCAGGCGCACGACGGTGTGGCTGCCGCGTTGCAGCCGGGTGCGGCCGGCGCGGAGCGAGCGGTCCTCGCCCATGCCCCCGACATCGGCGCCGGCGCAGAAATGGGCACCGGCGCCGGTCAGGACGGCGGCGCGGATCGCATCGTCGTCGCGGATGCGGATCAGGTGGTCGCGCAAGCCGGCGCGCATCTCCATCGTGAGCGCGTTCATCCGCTCCGGCCGGTTCAGCACCAGCCGGGCCACCGGCCCGTCCACGATCAGGTCAACCGACATCGGCGCGTCCCCTTGCGTTGCGCGCCTATCCAAGCCCGGTTGACGGGGCGGGGACAAGCGGCCAGCGTCGACGGGGATGGATCGGGGAGGGCGGGAATGGCGCAGCCGTTCGAAGGCATCAGGGTGATCGACGTCACGCATGTGCTGGCGGGACCGTTCGCGGCCTACCAGCTCGGCGTGCTCGGCGCGGACGTGATCAAGGTGGAACATCCCGCCGATCCGGACCAGAGCCGCGGGTCGGGCACCGATGCGGGCCTGAACCGGGCGCAGATGGGCACCGGGTTCCTGACCCAGGGGTCGAACAAGCGGTCCATCACCGTCGATCTGAAGACCCGCGCGGGCCAGGAGATCATCCGCAAGCTGGCCGCGACGGCGGACGTGTTCGTGGAGAACTACCGCCCGGGCGCGTTCGAGGCGCTGGGGCTCGGGTATGCGGCGCTGGCCGCGATCAACCCGCGGCTGATCTATGCCTCGTTTTCCGCGTTCGGCCAGGACGGGCCGCGCGGGCAGCAGACGGCGTACGACCATGTGATCCAGGCGACCTCCGGGATCATGGCGATGACCGGGACGGAGACGGTGCATCCGGTCAAGTTCGGCTCCCCGGCGATCGATTACGCGACCGGCACGATGGGGGCGTTCGCGCTGGCCTCGGCGCTGTTCCAGCGCGAGCGGACGGGGGTCGGCCAGCGCATCGACATGGCGATGCTGGATGTGGCGATGATCCTGATGGCCTCCCACGTCACCGGATTCCTGCGCAACGGCCGCCACCCGAAGCCGCACGGCAACAAGCAGCCGCACGCCACCAATTCGGCCTACGCGACGAAAGACGGCGCGCTGGTGATGCTGGGGGCGTCGAATTTACGCCAGCAGAAGCGGCTGTGGACGGTGCTGGAACGCCCCGACATGATCAAGCGCACGAACGACGAACGCGACGCCGACCATGCGCGCGAGGAAGCGACCTTGACCGAGATCATGGCCACCCGCACCGCGGCGGAGTGGGAAGACTACCTGCAAGCCCGCCACGTGCCCGCCGCGCGGGTGCGGCGGATGGAAGAAGCCCTGGCCGACCCGCAACTGGCCACCCGCGGCGTGATCCATCGCCACGCCGGCGCGCCGGGGGTGGAGGGCGGTTTCTCGGTGCCCCTGGCGGCGTTCAAATTCGCCCATGACGGGCCGCGGATCGATACCCCGCCGCCGGCGTTCGGTCAGCATACCGACGAGGTCCTGGGCGAACTGGGGTATTCGGCGGGCGACATCGCCGCGCTGCGCGCAGAAGGAGTGGTGTGAGATGGATCTGGGCCGATTGGGCGTGTGGTATCCGGTGGACCGGCTGGACGCGGCGGGGCTGCGCGCATTTGTTGCCACTGTGGAAGGGTGCGGCTACGACGCGCTGTGGTACCCGGAATCGCGCGGCTACGAATTGCTGTCGATCGCCGGGTTCATGCTCGGGGCGAGCACGAAGCTGAAGCTCGGGTCCTCCATCGCCAGCATCTATGCGCGCGACGGCTTCACCGCCGGGCGCGGGCTGGCGACGTTGCAGGCGATGTACGGGGACCGGTTCATCCTGGGGCTCGGCGTCAGCCACCTGCCGATGGTGGAGGGCGTGCGCGGGCACGAATACGCCAAGCCGGTGCCGGCCATGCGGGCCTATCTGGACGGGATCGACAAGGCGCTGGGCGCGGCGGCGGCGGACGCGCCGATCGCGCTGGCCGCGCTCGGACCGTTGATGCTGAAACTGTCGGCGCGCCGCACGCGCGGCGCGCTTCCCTACAACGTGACGCCCGCGCACACCGCCGAAGCGGCCAAGGCGCTGGGGCCGGACAAGTGGCTGGCGGTGGAGCAGAAGGTCTGCCTGGAGACCGATCCCGTGAAGGCGCGCGCGCTGGGCCGCAACGAGCTGGAACGCTACATGCGGTTGGACAACTACCGCAACAACTGGCTGCGCATCGGCTTCACCGAGGCGGAGCTGGCGAACGGCGGCTCCGACCGGTTCATCGATGCGATGGTGTTGTGGGGCGACGCCGCCACGATCCAGCGCGGGCTGCGCGCGCATTTCGACGCCGGAGCGACGCATGTGTGCCTGCAACCGGTGCACGCCGACGGCGATTTCGCCGCGCGGGACCGCATGGTGGCGGCGTTGGCGGGGACCTGACACGGTTGCACCTGTAATACCAACACGGTGACGTGGCGGAACGGTGGAATGGCGGGCGCGTGTCTGCCTGGGCTTTGCAGACCGGTCAGGACCGAAGTCCGGGGCGCGCCGGCAATCGGACTGTTGCGGGACGCAGTGACCGAAGGCTAAGCTCATTCGGGACGACCGATACGATGTTGCCCCGGGTGAGCGGAAAAGCGGTTCAGCAGGAGTGCCGGGCTATGTCGGTTTCGTGCCCGGGAGCGCCGCAGACCGCGACGTCGGCGCATCTCCCTCGTCCGGCGGCCTGTTCCCGCCGGCCCGACGCGGACGAGGCGGTGCGATCCCTTGCGCCACGGCGGCCCGTGATCCTGTGTCGACCGGCACTCCGGCGGGGCGTCGGCGGACCCAGGGACGACGACGGAGGGATCCCGTCCCGGTCGGTGGGAGGCGGGCATGGATGACTGGTTCAACAGCCTCAGCGAGTGGACCGTCTTTGCGGCGACCATTCTGTTCCTGATCGGCGCCACGGAATGCGGCGCGCTGCTCGCCCGACGCACGCACGCGCGCAGACCGGATGACGCGACCCGCTTCCTCTCAACCCTGGCCGCACCGTCGATCGGCCTCCTGGCGCTGATGATCGGCTTTACGTTCGCCATGGCGCTTGCGCGGTTCGACGCACGCAAGGCCGCCGGACTGGATGAGGCGAACGCGATCGGCACCGCCGCCTTGCGCGGGCGCATGCTGGCGGAGCCATACCGTTCGGCCGTCGCCCCCCTGTTCATGGAGTACGCCAGGCTTCGGGTCGTCGGACGGGGCACCTTGGGCACCTCCGCGCAGCTGATCGCCGGGCTCCGCCGCTCCGAGGAGATCCATGAACAATTGTGGCAGGAGGCCATGGCGGCGGCGAAATCGGACCCGCAGATGGTGCCGACCGGATTGTTCGTCCAGGCGCTGAACGACATGATCGACCAGCATCAGAAACGGGTCACGGCCGGGCGCAATACCGTTCCGGCGATCGTGTTCCTCATGCTGGAGGGGATCGCCGTCGTCGCCCTCGGTTTCTCCGGCTACGGGGCGACGCAGGCGGCCGTGCGTCACCGCGTGGCGATGGTCATCATGGCGGTCATGATCGGCAGCGTCATCACCCTCATCTTCGATCTGGACCGTCCGCAGATCGGCATCATCACCGTGAGCCAGCAGCCGCTGCTGGACCTGATCCAGGGGATGCGGTGAGCCGGGCCGGCGTCAGGCGTTCCGTCCGCCGTAGCGCCGCACGCGCAGCCGGGCCTGTTCGCCATGGCCGGCGAAGTTCTCGATGTCGCAGAGGCGGGCGCAGTATTCGCCGATCATCGCGGTCGCTTCGGGGCTGACCTGCTGGTAGGTCACGGTCTTGAGGAACTTCCCCACCCACAGCCCGCCCGTGTAGCGGGCGGCGCGCTTGGTGGGCAGGGTGTGGTTGGTGCCGATCACCTTGTCGCCGTAGGCGACGTTGGTCTCGGGGCCGAGGAACAGGGCGCCGTAGTTGCGCATCCGCTCCAGGAACCAGCGCGGCTCCCGTGTCAGCACCTGGACGTGTTCCGAGGCGATGCGATCGGCCTCGGCCAGCAGTTCCTCGTCGGTGTCGCACAGGATCACCTGGCCGTAGTCGCGCCACGCCTGGCCGGCGACGGCGGCGGTGGGCAGGCGGGCAAGCTGGCGGGCGATTTCCGCCTCGATCTCGCCGGCGATGCGGGCCGAGGTGGTGAGCAGGATGGCCGGCGAGGTGGGGCCGTGCTCGGCCTGGCCGAGCAGGTCGGTCGCGCACATCTCGGCGTCCGTGCTGTCGTCGGCGATGATCAGGGTCTCGGTGGGACCCGCCAGCAGGTCGATGCCGACCCGGCCGAACAGTTGCCGTTTCGCCTCCGCCACATAGGCGTTCCCCGGGCCGACCAGCATGTCGACCGGCGCGATCGAGCCGGTGCCGAGCGCCATCGCCGCAACGGCCTGCACGCCGCCCAGCAGGTAGATCTCGTCCGCGCCGCCCATCGCCATGGCGGCGACGGTGGCGGCGGGGGCAACGCCGTTCAGCGGCGGCGTGGCGGCGATGATGCGCGGCACGCCGGCGACCTTGGCGGTCAGCACCGACATGTGCGCCGAGGCGACCATGGGATAGCGCCCGCCGGGGACGTAGCAGCCGACCGAGGCGACGGGGATGTTCTTGTGGCCGAGGCGGACGCCGGGCAGGGTTTCCACCTCGATATCGGTGAGCGCGGCGCGCTGCGCTTCGGCGAAGCGGCGCACCTGGGCCTGGGCGAACTTGATGTCCGCGATGGTCTGCGCCGGCAGGGTGGCGATCAGCGCGTCGATCTCCGCCTGCGACAGGCGGAAGTCCTTCGGTTCCCAGTGGTCGAATTTGGCCGACAGTTCGCGCACCGCGGCGTCGCCGCGGGCGGCGATGTCATCGAGGATGGATTCGACCGTTTCGCGCACCTTGCGGTCGGCGGCGAATTTCTCGGCATCGCTGAGGCCGGGTTTCAGGACGCGGATCATGCGGGCTCTCCGTTATTCGGCGGTCCAGCCGCCATCGACCACGAGGGAGGTGCCGGTCACCATGGCCGCGGCGTCGGAGGCGAGGAACAGCACCGCCCCCATCAGGTCTTCCACCTGCGCCAGCCGGCCGAGCTTGATCCGCTGCACCGTCTCGGCGCGGAAGGCGGGGTCGGCAAAGAACGGGCGGGTGAGGGGGGTTTCGGTGAAGGTGGGGCCGATCGTGTTCACCCGGATGTTGTGCGGGGCGAGGTCGATCGCCATCGCTTTCGTCAGCCCCTCCAGCGCGTGTTTCGAGGCGCAATAGACGCTGCGTTTCGCCCCGCCGACATGGCCCATTTGCGAGGAGATGTGGATGATCGAGCCGCCGCTGCCGGCCGCCGCCATGCCGCGGGCCACGGTCTGCGCGACGAAGAAGGCGGCGCGCACATTGAGGCCCATGATCGTGTCGTAGTCGTCCTCGGTCACGTCGAGGAACGGGCGCGGGCGGTTGGTGCCGGCGTTGTTCACCAGGATGTGGAACGGGGCGGCGGCGGCGAGCGCGGCGGCAACCGCGGGCTGGTCGGTGACGTCGAGCGCCAGGGCCTCGGCCGTGTGGCCGGCGGCGCGGAGTTCTGCGGCGGCGGCCGTGATCTCGTCCGTGCTGCGGGCGGCCAGCACGACATGGGCACCGGCCTCGGCCAGCGCGGCGGCGGCGGCCAGCCCGATGCCCCGCCCGGCGCCGGTGACGAGGGCGCGCCGCCCGTCGAGGCGGAACGAGGGCGTGCGCGGCAGGCTCATGGCGTGGCCGGCGTCTGCGGGTCCGGCAGGTCCATTTCCAGCAGCGAGGAGCTCAGGCTCTTGCCGTGCGCGTCCAGCGCCAGGGACCGCGTCACCCCGCCGCCCAGCGCCGCGTGCAGCACGAAATTGAGCGCGCCGAGGCCGGGCAGTTCGTAGCGTTCCACCTTGCCCCGCACGGTCCCGGCGAAATGCGCCGCCACGCGCTCGGCGGTGACGTGCTCGGCGAGGAAGGCGAAATCGCCCGGGTCGTAGGCGATCACCGAGATGGAAGAAATATCGCCCTTGTCGCCCGTGCGGGCGTGGGCCAGCGCGCGCAGCCGCATCACGCCACCTGATAGGACACGGAGGGGATGACGGCGGTCTCCGGGACCAGGGTGGACACCACGCCCAGCACCTCGCGGGCGGATTTCCACGCCCCGCCGCCGCCGGCCGGGACCGTTGGTATACAGGGTCTCGACCTCGTTGCCGATCCGCACCGCCTCGGCCAGGCTGTCGGTGCGGCCGATGACGCGCAGGCGGACCTCGGCCGGTTCCGGGGCGGGCACCGGGCCGCGGTGCAGCGCATCGACGCCGATCAGGTCGCAGCGCAGCTCGGTGGTCGCCACCCCGGTCAGGCGCAGCCGCTCGCGCACGATCTCGAGCGCCAGCTTCCCGCGCGCCAGCGCGCCGGCGCCGGCGTAGGAGATCTGCCCCTCGCCGACGAAACTGTCGCGGTAGCCGATCGAGACCTTCAGGGTGCCGGTGCGCGGTGCGCCGCTGCCGCCCGTCACCCGCACCCGGTCCGCGCCGTCCGGGTCGAGTCGCACGGCGGAGAAATCGGCCACCACGTCGGGCTGGTAGTAGCGGGCCGGGTCGTGCAGCTCGTACAGCAGCTGTTCCTTGCAGCTTTGCAGCGACACCGTCCCGCCCGAGCCGGTGGGCTTGGTGATCACCGCCGTCCCGTCGGCGCTGACCTCGGCCAGCGGAAACCCGAGGCGCGCGAGGTCCGCCACGTCCTTGTAGCCGGGGTCGGCGAAATACCCGCCGGTGATCTGGCCCGCGCATTCCAGCAGATGGCCGATCACGGTGGCCTGGCCGAGCGCGGCCCAGTCGTCCATCCGCCAGCCGAACTCGTGCACCAGCGGGGCCATGAACAGCGCCGGATCGGCGACCCGTCCGGTGATCACCACATCGGCGTCGGCGGCCAGCGCGCGCACGATCGGCGCGATCCCGAGATAGGCGTTGGCCGAGACGATCCGCCCCTCGAGCGCCGCGGTGGTCTCGCCGGGCCGTTCCATCAGCGCGATGGGGGGCGGCGGCGATGCGCGACAGCACGTCGTCGCCGGTGACGGCGGCGATCTTGATCCCCGGCAGGCCGAGGCGGCGGGCGATGCGCGCCACCTCAGCCGCCGCGGCGTGCGGGTTGGCCGCGCCCATGTTGGTGATGATGCGGATGCCGCGCGCCACGCAGGCCGCCAGCACCGCTTCCATCCGCGCCCCCAGCAGCGGGTCGTAGCCCGCATCCGGGTCGGCGAGGCGGGCCTGCTGGGCGAGCGCGATGGTGCGTTCGGCCAGGCATTCGAAGCCGAGATAGGCGATGTCGCCGCGCTCGGCCAGCTCGATCGCCGGCTCGATCCGGTCTCCCGAATAGCCGGCGCCGGAGCCGATCCTGACCGTCTTCATCCGCGTGTCCCCCCGCTGGTGGCGGAGGTCAGGCTACCGTGGCTGGCTGGTGGCTCAAAGCCGCGGTTTCCTCCGGGGTCAGTTGGTCGTCGAAGCTCCATTCCTCGGCCGAGGCGCCGGCCAGGGCCTGGATGCGCTCCTCGTCCTTGATGAGGTCGGCGGCGGAGCCGGACCAGCTCATCACCCCGTGGTCGAGCACATAGGCGTAGTCGGCCACTTCCAGGCTGGCGCGGACGTTCTGCTCCACCAGCAGCACGGACATGCCGTCCGCCTTGGTCTGTTCGACCAGGCGGAACACGTCGCGCACGATCAGCGGCGCGAGGCCCTGGGACGGTTCGTCGAGGATCAGCAGCTTCGGGTTGAGCAGCAACGCGCGGGCGATCGAGAGCATTTCCTGCTCCCCGCCCGAGAGCTGGCGGCCCTTGTTCATCCGCCGTTCGGCCAGGCGGGGGAAGGTCTGGAACACCCGGTCGATGGTCCAGGGGCCGGGGCGTTCCAGCGGCACGCGCAGGTTTTCCTCCACCGTGAGGTGGGCGAAGATCTTGCGTCCCTCCGGCACGTAGCCGACGCCCTGCTTGGCGGCGCGGTACGGCGGCTGGCGGGAGGCGTCCTTGCCGAAGAACTTCACCGTCCCGCTGCGCGGCTGGGTGAGGCCGACCAGGCTGCGCAGGGTGGTGGTCTTGCCCGCGCCGTTGCGGCCGAGCAGGGTGGTGATCGTTCCCTCCTCGACCTTCATGCTGACGTCGAACAGGATATGGCTCTTGCCATAGAACGTGTTGAGCCCTTCGGCTTCCAGCGCGTTCATTGGGCGGTCCCCAGATAGGCGGCCTGCACGGCCGGGTTGTCGGCGATTTCCTTCGGCGTGCCTTCGGCGAGCAGGGTGCCCTCGGTCAGCACCATGATCTGGTCGGCGAGGTTGAACACCACCCGCATGTCGTGCTCGATCAGCACGATGGTGTAGCCGGTGTGCTTGTGCAGCCGGCGGATCAGCCCGGCGACCTGGAAGGTCTCCTGCTCGCCCATGCCCGCGGTGGGTTCGTCGAGCAGCAGGATACGCGGCTTGAGGGCGAGCGCCATGGCGATCTCGGCCGAGCGCTGGTCGCCGTGGGAAAGCTCGCCCACCAGCCGGTCCGCCTGTTCGGTGAGGCGGGTGGCGATCAGCATCTCCTCGATCTTCTCGTCCACCTCGGCGGTCACGCGGCGGCTGATCCAGGGACGCCGGCGCAGGCCGGAGGCGGATTCCACCGCGATCCGGATGTTCTCCCGGACCGTCAGTTCCGGGAAGATCTCGGTGATCTGGAACGTCCGCGCCATGCCCATGCCGACGCGATCGACGGCGCTGACCTGGGTGATGTCCTTGCCGTCCAGCAGGATATGGCCGGAGGTCGGCGGGAAGAACCCGGTGATGAGGTTGAAGAAGGTGGTCTTGCCGGCCCCGTTGGGGCCGATGATGGCGCGCAGTTCGCCGGGGGCGACACTGAGCGAGACGTCGTTCACCGCGATCAGGCTGCCGAACGCTTTGGTGACGCCGCGGACCTCGAGCAGGCTCATGTGCTGCTCCGCCGGCCGATGAAGCCGAGCAGGCCGCGGGGGAAGAACAGCACCACGGCGACGAAGATCATGCCGATGAAGCTCATCCAGTTGACCGTCATGGAGGATATATAGTCCTGCAGGGTGACGAACACGGCCGCGCCGATCAGCGGCCCCCAGAAGCTGCGCATGCCCCCCATCACCGCCATGATGACGATGTTGCCGGAGATCACGTAGAACAGCGCGGTGGGATCGGCGAAGTTGTTGAGCAGCGCATACAGCCCGCCCGCCACCGAGGTGAAGAACGCGGAGAGCGTGAACGAGATCCAGACGTGCCGCTCCACCGGGATGCCGAGGAAGCGGGACCGGCGCGGGTTTTCCCGGATGGCGATGAACGAGCGGCCGAGCGGGGAGCGCAGCAGCAGCGCCATCAATCCGGTGCAGATCGCGAACACCGCCAGCACGAAGTAGTAGAACAGCACCCCGCTGGCGCGGATATCGACGATGTAGGAGCCGAAATGGAGCGGCGCGCGCTGGAACCCGCGCAGCCCGTCGTAGCCGCCGGTGACGCTGTTCCAGCTGTAGGCGATGTAGTAGCAGATCTGCGCGAAGGCGATCGTCAGCATGGCGAAGTAGATGCCGGTCCGGCGCGCCATCAAGGCGCCGAACAGCGCCCCGGCCGTCGTGCCGAGCAGGATCGCCGCCAGCATGGCGAGCGGCGTGCTGTGGATCCAGTAGCGCAGCACGAACCCCGCGCCGTAGGCGCCGAGCCCGAAATAGGCGGCATGGCCGAAGCTCATGGTGCCGGTGAAGCCGAGCAGCAGATTGAGGCCCATGGCGGCCAGGCCGAACACCAGCACCCGGCTGGCGAGCGCGTTGTAGCCGCCGACATAAGGCAGCCAGATCGGCACGGTGATCAGCAGCAGCCAGATCGCGGCCAGCGGCACCCAGTTGCGCGGAGCAGCGCGTCCCGCCACCGCGGGAACCGTGGTCGTGCTCATGTCATCACCCCTTCTTCGCCCATAATCCCGCGCGGGCGAACCAGCAGCACCACGATCATCAGGATGTACATGATCACTTCGCTGCCCGCCGACCACCAGATCGAGGTGAGGGCCGAGGCGACGCCGATGACCAGCCCGCCGACCAGGGTGCCGGTGAGGCTGCCCACGCCGCCGACGATGATGGCGATGAAGGCCGGCAGCAGCAGATCGTCGCCCATGTTCGGGTTGAGGCCGATCTGCCCGGCCGCCAGCGCCCCGGCGAGGCCGGCCAGGAAGATCCCGACCGCGAAGTTCAGCGACCGCAGCAGGCCGATGTTGATCCCGAGCGCCGAAACCGTCTCCAGGTCGAAGGTGCCGGCGCGGATCCGCGTGCCGACCCGTGTGAAGGTGAGGAACGCGAACAGTGCCGCGACCGCCACCGCCACCACGCCGATCAGGAAGATGCGGTAGCCGGTGATGAAGAAGAACTGCTGGCTGAGCGGCGAATTGAGCGCGTTCGGGATCGACAGCGGCAACCCGTTCGGGCCCCAGATCGTCCGGCAGACGTCCTGGATGATGAAGGCGAGGCCGAAGGTCAGCAGCAGGCTGTAGACCGGATCCCGGTCATAGACCCGGCGGATCGCCGTCCGCTCGATGATCAGTCCGATGATGCCCACGCAGATCGGCCCGGCCAGCAGCGCGCCCCAGTAGCCCAGATAGGGCTCCAGCACGAAGGTGAGGTAGCCGCCGAGGGCGAGGAAGTTGCCGTGCGCGAAGTTGATGACGTTGCTGAGATTGAGGATCAGCGACACGCCGAGCGCCATCAGCACGTAGAACATGCCGAGGATCAGGCCGTTGGTGACGTTGAACAGAACCAGGGTCAGCATAGGGGTTTCCGGGTTGCGGAGCGGAACCGCCGCCCTGGCGCGGACCGTAACCGGTTCGCGCCAGGACGGCAGGTTGGCCGGCGTCAGGCTTGCTTCAGGACGGGTACACCATGTGGCAGCCGGTGTCGGCCAGCGGCCAGATGCTGGCACCCGGCACCACGTCGGCGACGGTGAAGACGTTGTCTTCGCCCTTCGGCGGGTGCACCTGGCCCACGAAGATGTTGGGCATCAGCTGATGGTCGCCGGCGCGGTAGAACACCTTGCCCGGCTGCAGCGCGACGTCCGGCGGCAGCTCCATGCCTTCCATCGCGCGCGACAGCTTGATGGCGTCCAGCGACTTCGCCTTCTCCGCCGCCAGCTTGGCCGAATGGATCCCGACCCAGCCGAACCAGTGACGGGCCGAGGGGGTCTTGTTGGTCGCGGCGCGGAATTCCTTCACGAAGGCAACCGCCTCCGGCACGTTGGGCTGGTTCCACCACCACTCCATGTCCCACCAGCCGGCCTGCGCCACCGGCGGGACCGCCTTGATCAACTCCAGCTCGAACAGCGCGCCGCCGAGGCCCATCTGCTTGTTCATGCCGAACTGCACGAACTGCTTCATGCAGTCGATCTGCGCCAGGCCGCCCATGTTGTTCAGCAGCACGTCCGGCTTGTAGGCCCGCGCCTTGATCAGGGTCGCCGAGAAGTCGGAGTTGGCGATCGGCAGCATCGCGGCTTCATACGTGCCGCCGTGCTTCTTCAGCGCGCGGATGAAGGCGGCCTGCAGGGTGTGGCCATAGGCGTAGTCGGGCGTGATGAAATACCAGCGCTTGCCGTAGTGCTTGATCAGCTGCTCGGTGACGGCGTTGGCATCCATGCTGGTGGTGTTGCAGATGCGGAACACGTTCCACTTGCAATCCTTACCGGTGATCTCATCGGTATGGCCGCCGGGGACGATGTGGAAGATCTTCTTCTCGTTGGTGACCCCTTCGATCGCGTAGGCGATGCCGGAGTTCACGTCACCGAAGATCATGTCGACATGGTCGCGGTCGATCAGCTTGCGCGCCTTGGCGACGCCGGTGCCGACGTCGTTGGCGGAATCTTCCACCAGCAGCTCGATCGGCCGGCCCAGGATGCCGTTCTTCTTGTTGAGCACGGAAACGGCGTATTTCGCCCCCTCCACCTCGCTTTGCGCCAGCGCCGACAGCGAGCCGGTCAGCGGGTCGATCCAGCCGAGCTTCACCGGCGTCTCGCCGCGCGCCTGGATGATCGCCGGGCCCGCCAGGGTCATGGCCCCGAGCGCGACGCCCGACTTGATGAGGGTACGCCGGCCGACGCCAGGCGTGGGTTTGCTTTCCATTCGTCGTCTCCCGTTCGGTGTCTTGGTGCCGGATGGCCCGGTCACGCGGTTCGTATGGCCTCGCGCCGGCTTTATAGCCAGACCGCGCCGGACGTCGAGGCCCACTCGGCGTGCCACCGCCAGCAGCCGAGCGTTTCGCGGATATCGGCCATGCTGTCCAGCCCGTCGGGGCGCCGAATCGGTGGCTTTGTGGCTTTTTTTTGCGAGCGGCGGCGCAGGGAGAGCGGCAGGCCGTTGAAATTTCACGATTCGCATCGGTTTTGCCGCCGGGTGGCCGCGGCCCACCGGCGGCACCGCCCGGCGCCGGCGAGCCCCAGGCGACGCAGGGAGGTGTCGGCTCGTTCGGCTATCGCCCCATTATGAAACCGTGTACGGTCAGCGGCCGCGGTCGAGAAAAAGCTCGGTCTGCGGCGCGGCCAGCAGCTCGTCCTCGGTCGCGTCCTCGATTGCCGCCGATTCGGCAATCCGGCGGATCCGGAAGCCCATGTCGCGGAAGCGGGCGAGATAGGCTCGGGCGGTATCGTATCCCGAGAAGCCGGCCAGCGGCGCGAACTCCACGACCATCGCCAGCTCCTGGCTGCGCCGGATCAGCGCCTGCGCGCCCGTGATGATCAGGTCCTCGGCGCCTTCGGCGTCGATCTTGAGGAAATGGATCGCCGGCACGTCCGCCAAGGCCTCGTCCAGTGGAATCGTTTCGGCCTCAATGGTCTGCACCCGGTCGCCGAAGGCGGCCGCGGCGGCCGAGCGGTCCTGCATGCTCGATGAGCCCATGTGCTCCTCGAACAACTGGAAGCTGCTGCGGCCACGTTCGTTCCCAACCAGCACGTTCACCACCTGGCTGCGCGCGAACAGGCCGTTGATCTCCAAGATTCTTGCGCGTCAGCTCGGCCATGCGCGGGTTTCCCTCGAAGGCGAACAGCCGTCCCGTCGGCCCCACTCCTTCGGCCAGCAGCAGGGAGTAGAAGCCGCAATTCGAACCGACATCGACAGCAACCGTGCCGGGGCGCACGTGGCGCCGCACGACCTTGGCGATCCAGGGTTCCCAGTCGCCATCCAGCAGCAGGTGCGGCGTCAGGCTGATATCACGGCTGTCAACTAGCATCTTGTGCCCGTGCACCGTGCGGGTCAGCGCGGTGTTGTTGCCGACGTAGACGGCCTGACGCGCGGGCGGGGGCGCCGCCGGGCCCGCGGCCGGGCCGGACAGCCGGGCGGTGATCCGGTCGATCAGGGGGGCAACGTGCTGCTCGTCCACCGCGCCGGCGGCGGTGGGATCGCCGGCCGTGGCAAAGACGCAAAAGACTTCGTTCGCAAAGACGCAGTGCCAGCGGATGAGCACCGCCAGCAGGCCGTCGAGCGCGAGCGTCTCCGCCTGGGCCTTGTGCAGCACGAGCCACGCGGCTTCGGGCTGGAGCTCATCGGCGATGCGCGCCCGGGTCCCGTACTCGCGCGCGCCGCCGAGATAGGCGGCGAACCCGGCGGGCGCCAGAACATGGGCCCCGGGCACACCCTGGTCGCGGAGCGTGCGGGCCACCTCCTCCCAGAGCGGGTCGCCGGAGGCGGCGGGGGCCGACCTGTCGCTAGGAAAAGACTTTCTCCAACTCAGCATGCTTCTCCGCCTTGACCGGGAGTGTCACCCCGACCCGTTGATAGGCCGCAGCCAGTCGTTTCAAATGCGCGGCGTGGGAAAACCGTGCCGCCTGTACCGGGCCCCGCAGCGCCAACTCCTGCCGCAGGTCGGCGTCGGCGGCAATCACGCCGATTCGGCGCGCCATGCTCGTGACATCCAACGGGTCGACGATCAGAGCAGCGTCGCCTGCCACCTCGGCGAGGCCGCCTGCGGCCGAGGTCAGCACCGGCACGCCGAGCTGCATCGCCTCTGCCACCGGCAGCCCGAAGCCCTCGTAGAGCGAGGGGAAGGCGAAGAAGCGCGCGCACTGCATCAGGGCGGCGAGATGCATGCGCGGCAGATAGCCGAGCCACCGCACCTGCCGCCGCGCCGGCACGATCGTCTTGGCGCCGAGTTGTTCGAACAAGGTGGTGACGTCGTCGTGGAGCCACCCGAGCGGACCCGCGATCAGCAGCTTCAGCCCGACGCCGGAGAGGGTGAACGCCTCGATCAGGCGGTAGAGGTTCTTCTTCGGCTCCACCGCGCCGCAGAAGAAGGCATATTCCCCAGGTTGCGCATTATAGACGTCGCGCACCAGCCGCTCGCTCGCCTCGCGATCGATCGGCGGCGAGTGGGGCACCGGCTGGTAGGTCACGCTCACCTTGTCGGCGGGCACCCGCAGGGTTTCGATGATGTCTGCCCGCGCCTGCTCGGAGACGGCGATGATGTGATCGGCCGCTGCGGCAACCTCGGTGTGCCGGCGGGCCGCCTGTCCGGGGCGGTCCAGGACCAGATGCGGCATCTGCAGGGGAATGACGTCGTGCAAGGTATAGACGTTGGGGGCACTACGGACGCGGATCGGGAACGGCCCGGTCCAGTGCGCAAGCGTCACGGCGGCGGGCACGGTGGCTTCCGTCAGGTGTCCCCGCAGCGAGAACACGGCATTCGCGAATGCCATCCCGTTGGCGATGTTGAACACCGCGTCATGCTGCGGCAGCGGTGGATCGAGCGAGGCCAGCCGCATGGCCCCGGTGTTCACCCTGCGGGCTGCGACATTGCGGCAAATCCCGAGACGACTGCGTAGCAGAAATTCGAGCAGCCGCTCGCTTTTCGATTGCGCCGGAAGATTGCCAAAAACCTGGCTCGCCAGTCCGATGTCGCTTGCCCTTCCCGAGGCGGCGACGCGGCGGTCGAGCAGGAGCGCAAGCGGATGGCCGGCGGAGCGGAGGGTGGCGGCCAGGCTTCGCGCATAAGACGCAATCCCGGTCCCGTCACGCTTCAGCATCTGCGATGCGTCAATCAGGAACAAGGGCGCGCCACCTTCACGGCGGAGCGGGAGAGCCGGCTTCGCCCCGGCTTCGGGATCGGCCGGCCGGCAACTGGCCGTTATCGCCGGATGCGCTGTCACGAGAACGAACAGCCGGCTGCGCGCGACTCTGATGGGTCGGGGAGGGGCTTCCGACAATCTGACATGGGTCTCTCACAAGGGCTGTCCATCGCGGCACGGAACCGGATTGAGTACCCTTTTCGCGGCAGCGACACTTGCTACGACGGAATGTCTCGGACCCAGGCCGCCGGGACAGTGTAGCCCGCCGTCCGGCGACGACGAAGGCCCACCCGATCACAAGAAAGACAGCAGCCGCCGATCGACCAAAGGATACGATCAGCGCGCCCACGAGTCCGGCCAAAACAAACCGGTATCGGAACGAGATCCGGCCAGCAACGGAGTCATATCTGCGATGGGGCTACTTGGCGGGACTCAGAAGGAGGTGATGTGACCGGACAGGCTGGAAGCCGAGGAAATGCCGGCGAACGTGATCTTGGTATTGTCCGAAAGGGTCAGCGTCGTGGCGTTGCCGGCGCTGTGGGCGTTGGCAATCGCCGTCGCCGCCGCAGCCGAACCGTAGCCCGCCAGATAAACCATATCGGTTGCGGCGTTGAAGCCGCTGACATAGTCATGGGGCGCCACCGACGCGCCGGCGATGATGCTCTTGTAGAAGACGAACTTGTCGCTTCCGCCGCCGGCGACCATCGTGTCGGCTCCGCTTCCGGCGTAGAACGTATCGTTGCCCGCGCCGCCGACCAGGGAATTGACACCCGCCTGGTCGCGACCGCCCAGGATGCTCATGCCACCGGTCGCACCGCTGGCGTCCAGGGTCTCGTTGCCGGCGCCGGCCTGATACAGCACGGTGGAGTCCGCGCCCGTGTAGGTCAGCACGCCGCCGGAACCGCCGAACAGCGTGGTGTTGCCGCCGCCGCCCGCAACCGACACCGCCCCGGAGGAGGCGAATACGGTCGAGTTCCCCGTGCCCTCAAGGAAATTCAGATTGCCCGTGGAGCCGACCAGCACGGCCGACGCGCCACCCACGGCCGTGGCCGACACCGTTCCGGTGAACGCCCCGATCGTGTCGGCGGAGCCGGTGAACGCGACCGAGAGCAATTCGCCGCCCGCGTAGACAAGATTTCCGCTGCCGCCCAGGGTGACCTGGTCGGGAGCCGCCGACGCGCTGGCATCGAGGCCGATCAGGTTGTTCGTGCCCGTCACATCGAGCGACATGGCACCGGGGCCGCCATACACGGTGGTCGACGCGCCGCCGAGGGTGGCCGTCAGGCCGCCGTCGCCGTCGCCGATCATCACGCCGCTCGCCGATGCGGTCTCATCGATGGTGACGGCGCCCAAGCCGGCAGCGCCGTAGACCTTCGTTGCGCCGCCTTCGAGGGTCGCGTTGAGTGCGCCGGTCCAGAGGCCGATCGCGTCGTTGAACCCCGTATCGACGACATTGGTCACGCCGGATCCGCCGAACAGCTCCGAACCGGCGCCACCCAGGGTGACATTCGCCGGCGCAACCACTGCGTCGACGAAGTCGAGACGGATCTGATCGCCCGACGATCCGGTGACGTCGAGCGACACCGGACCGGCGCCGCCGTAGACCGTCGTGGCCGTCGCGGCGACCGTGGCGGTCAGCCCGCCGCCCGCACCGATGATGGCTGCCCCCAACCCCTGCGACGCGGCCTCGTCCACCGTCAACATATTGGAGGGCCCGCCGATGACCGTCGAAGCGCCGCCGTCCAGGGTGACGTTCAGCGCGCCGGTAAAGCCGCCGATCACATCCCCGGGGCCGTGATCCAGGATGTTTGCGGTGCCGGAATAGGCGAACACTTTGGCTCCGGTCGCGCTGCTGCTCAGCGTCACCTGAGCGGTGCCCGTCCCGAGGCCCACCAGATCGTTGCCTCCGGAGACGACGACGCTCAACGGATTGCTGTTGGCGACCAGGGTATCGCCGGCGCCGCCCAAGGTCACCTGATCATTCAGGCCAAACGACGCCACGAGATCGTTCTGGCCGGTAGCCACCAGCACATTGGTGCCGGAGCCGGACGCTATCGAGTCCGCCATGCCCGCCGCGATCAGCGTGTCGTTGCCGTTATTGCCGGCGGCCACGGCGCCGGTCACGGAGGCTGCCAGCGTGAGCACGTCGTTCGTGCCAGTGCCGCCAGGCGTGTCCGCCAGCGCCGTAAATGACCCGCCGTTGGCCGTCAGCGGTCCGCCGAGGCCCCCAAAAATCGAGTCGCCCGCCGCCGCGTTGATGGTCACCGCCGAGGCCGTATTCACAACGATCGTGTAGTCCGCGGCGCCGCCGGACGCGCTCGGGACCGTATAGCTTCCGCCATCGGTGATGATCAGTTCGTTGGCGGTAGCCGACCCGCTCGGCGCGGCCACCAGGCCACCGCCGGAAACAGTCGAGATCGCCAGCGTGCTGCCCTGACCTGCCGTCCACAGCGCGTCGGCGATCCGCTGAGCCACGAGCGAATTAAAATAGTTGTTGAAGCTGCCCGATATGGTGGTAGCGCCAGCCCCCGGGACCGTGATGACCGCCATCCAAAACTCCCGTACCGGCACCCGAACCAGGCGCGCTCGACTTCAGACCAAACGCTCGCTCGACCCATCGACGTCAGCCGACGAAAATCGCGTCTCTCGCCGCAACATCATCCGGTCGCGGCTATCGCCGCTCAGCCGCGCTACCGCCTGACCCACGGAGAAGACCCTGATCCAGGCGATACTTCCGGCATTCCGAAACCGAAGCAGCGTGTCTCGCTTATCGCCAGTAAATAGACAGGTGTCAACGGGAAATTAAGGATTGCTCAAACCGAGGGCGGGCCCGGACAGCGCCTGCGCCGGTCATCCGGGCGCGTAGCGCCCGCTCACCTGCGGGGTCGGCGTGTCGAACCCCTGGCGCTGCCGATCGAGCCGCGTTTCCCGCGACCAGACCCGCTTCAGATCGTCCCGCACGCGCACATGCAGCCGCCCCATCCCCGCCACTTCCAGCTCCACACGATCCCCGTCCATGAACGAGGACAACCCACGGTGGTTGGTGCCGGTGGCGACTATGTCTCCAGGTTGCAACGTGTGGATCGCGCTCACCCATTCGATGCAGCGGGGGATCCGATGCGCCATGTCGTCGGTGTTGAAATCCTGCTTGATCTCGCCGTTCACCCACAGCCGCACCGCCAGCTGGTGCGGATCGGGTACCTCGTCCGCGGTGACCAGGAACGGGCCGATCGGGGCGAACGTGTCGCGCGACTTCATCTGGAAGAACACGTTGCCCGCCGGCGGCAGGCCGCGCGCCGAGCCGTCGATGAAGTTCACGTAGCCGAACACATGCGCCATCGCATCGGCCGCGGCCACGCGGGTCGCCGGTTTGCCGATCACCACCGCCAGTTCGGCCTCGCCCTCGAAGATCGTCGCGGGCACGTCCGGCAGCTCCATGGTGTCGCCATCGCCGATGATCGCGCTCGGGGCCTTGTGGAACGCATTCAGCGGCGCGGGCGCGCTGCGGGTGCCGTCCTCCATATAGTTCACGGCCATGCAGACGATGTTGCCCGGCTTCGGCAGCGGCGGGCGCAGCCGCAGGCCCGCCAGCGGGCGGGCGGGGCCGGACGCGGCGGCGGCCTGCAGGCGCGGACGGTAGGCATCGAACCGGGCGATCAGCCCGGTCATCAGGTCGCCGGGCCCGGTGTGGGGAATGTCCGCCACCACGGACGACACGTCGACCACCCCGTCCCCCACCACGACTCCCAGCCGGAAATCATCAAAATAACAGAGTTTCATCGTTCCCTCCCGCACGCGGCGCAGGATCGGACCGCCGCCGCCTGTCGCTGTCAACTGCGGCGTCGCCGGCGCGCGGTCCGAACGGGCGATGTGCCCCCGACATGTTCCGGCTGCGCCGGCCCGGCCGGGCCGCGGGTGAGGTCGGCGCCGGCCGCTTTTCCTGCGCGACAATACTTGCAGATTACTTGCATTACTTCGGCCCGTGCGCGACGGCGGATCGCGCACCGGCCGCGGCGGCTCGTGTCCCGACCCGGAAATAACGTCATCACGCGTCGGGACACGAGCTCGTTGTCTTCAGTGGCCTGCTGGTCCCTGAAATGGGAAGGCATGTCAGGGGCAGGACACTAGGGCAGGCGCGCGCGCAGGGCAGGGGGTACCAGCCGGCCCAGCGCCGCGCTCGCGCGTCCGCGCAGCCCGCCGATGCGCCGCACATCGGCCAGCCGCCGGTCGAGGAAGGCCAGGGTCGCCGCATCGTCCGTCCCGTCGTCGCGCAGCCAGAACAGCACCGTCGCGGTGTACACCCCGGCCAGAATCGCCCGCTTGGTGTACCAGGAGAAATCGGCCGCGCGGTCCCCCGCCGCCTGCCAGATCGCATCGACGCTGCGCGCCGTGCAGGCCGCGGCCACTCCCGCGTTGCCCGGCAGCGCCAGCACCGCGAGCGCGCGGCGGACCGCCTCGCGGTGCGGACGGTTCCGCGCCAGCCGCAGCGCGATCGCCGCGCGCACCCGGGCGGTGGTCCGCATCCCGGCGTAGTCCGGTCCCGCCAGGTCCTGCGCCATCCGCCGGTCCGCCAGGTCGCAGAACGCGGCGATCATGTCGGTCGCGCCGCCGGGGAACAGCAGCGCGGCGTCGGCCGGGTCGGCGCCGAGGTCGGCCAGGCCCCGGCGCAGCGCGGTGCGGGTCCAGCCGTCGAACGGCACATGGGCCAGCGCGGCCTGCAGCGCCGCATCGCGGTCGGGGCTGCGTTCCGGTGCGGCGATCACGCCCGGGCTCCGGCGGCCTGCTCGGCCACGCGGGTCAGTTCCTCGGTGAACCCGAACAGCCGGAAATCCTGCATGCGCATGGGGTACAGAATCCCGTCCAGATGGTCGTACTCGTGCTGCACCACGCCGGCGTGGAACCCGCTCACCACCCGTTCCACCGCCCGCCCGTCCAGATCGAGCCCGCGATAGCGGATGCGCGGGGCGCGCGGCACCGCGGCGCGCAGGCCGGGAATCGACAGGCAGCCTTCCCAGCGCAGCACCCGGTCCTCGCTCAGCAGCTCGACCTCGGGGTTGATCAGCACCGTGTTGGGCAGCGGCAGATCCTCGGGATCGGTGTCGCGCCGGTCGCCGGGGACGCGGAACACGAACAGCCGCAGCGGCGCATGCACCTGCGGCGCGGCGAGGCCGACGCCGGGCGCATCTTCCATTGTCTCGATCATGTCGGCGACCAGGCGGCGGATCTCCGGGGCGGTGGGATCGGCAACCGGGGCGCAGCGTTCCAGCAGCACCGGATGGCCCATGCGGGCGATTTTCAGAATGGCCATGGTACCTCAATCTTGCGTGGGGGGATGGAATGGGTTTGGCGGGTCCGCGGGCCCATGATATAGGCCCACTCCCCGCGCCGGGGCACTGGCAGCGGCGGACTTGTCGCGTCCCCGATCGGCGGGGACGTCAGTTGGAAAGGAGTAGGCGGCCAAGTGCAGGTTCTGGTACGCGACAACAATGTCGATCAGGCGCTCAAGGCGCTCAAGAAAAAGATGCAGCGGGAGGGCGTTTTCCGCGAGATGAAGCTGCGGCGCCACTACGAGAAGCCGTCCGAGCGCCGCGCCCGCGAGGCTGCCGAGGCGGTCCGCCGCGCGCGCAAGATGGAACGCAAGCGCCTGGAACGCGAAGGCTTCTGAGGGTCCCCCTCCGACCCAAACGAATGTAAAGGGTTCCAAGGGCTCAGCCCTTGGCGGGGGTCCAGGGGGCAGCGCCCTCTGGCCTTACTGTGCCCGCGCGTCCCGCTCGTCCGCAGCCCCGAGCGGCCCCCCATAAGCGCAGGCGGCGAGCGTCGTCTCGTCCAGACTGGCCAGGAATGCCTCCCCCGCCCGATGCAGTTCCCCGCGCAAGCGGCAGAACGGCGTCAGGCGGCAGGCGCCGCCGTCGGCGCGAAAGCATTCCACCAGCGCCTGGTCGCGTTCCAGCGCCCGTACCACCGCGCCCAGCCGTATCTCGTCCGCCGGGCGGGCCAGCATCAGCCCGCCGCCGGCGCCGCGCCGCGTGCGCACGAATCCGGCCGCCGCCAGATCCTGCACCACTTTCTGCAAATGATGGCGGGAGATGGCGAACTCCCGCGCCACCTGCTCGGTGCTCAGCACCGCGTCGGGCTGGCCGGCCAGGCGCATCAGCACCCGCAGGCCGAAATCGGTGAAGCTGGTCAGGCGCATCGCGCGTCTCCAAATAGGTATTGCAAGTACCCGTTAATGGGTGCAGGAATGGGTCCTTCCAATACCACTTAGCCCAGTTCCGCCACGGAGACCACGCCATGACCGGTTCGCCCGCCACCACCCGCCCGCTGTTCGACCGCCCGCTGGGAGAGCTCGCCACCGCGCTGCCCGGCGCCACCGCGGTGTTCCGCCGCCACAAGCTCGATTTCTGCTGCGGCGGCGCGGCCACCCTGGCCGAGGCCGCGTCCGCGCGGGCGCTGGATGCGGGGGCGATCGCGGCCGAGCTGGCCGCACTTGATCCCGAAGTCGCGGACACGACGCCGGACACGGCGGAGGCGCTGATCGATCTGATCGTCACCCGCTACCACGCCGCGCACCGGCGCGACCTGCCGGAGCTGATCCGCCTGGCGCGGCGGGTGGAAGCGGTGCATCGCGGCAAGCCGGGCACGCCGGCGGGCCTGGCCGCGGTGCTGGAGCGGATGGCGGACGCGCTCGACCTGCACATGATGAAGGAGGAGGCGATCCTGTTCCCGCTGCTGCGCACCGGCCCCGGCAGTCCGCAGGCGGCGATGGCGGCGGGGCCGATCGCGCAGATGCGCGCCGAGCACGACGACCACGGCGCGGAGCTGCGCGCGATCGCGGCGCTGACCGCGGAGCTCACCTTGCCCGAGGGCGCCTGCACGACGTTCCGCGCCCTCTATGCCGCGCTGGCGCGGTTCCAGGACGATCTGACCACGCATATCCATCTGGAGAACAACGTGCTGTTCCCGTCGTTCGCCGCCGGGGATGCGGCGGCGGCGCGCGCGGGGGCGATGACGACCCACTGAAACCTCCGCACGCGGTGGCGCGCGCGGTCGGAACGGGCCACCATTGCGCGGCGTGCCGCGCGAGGGGATGTCCATGCCGAATGACGCCGCCACCAGCCCGCCGGGCCTGCCCGGCCACGGGCCCCGTCAGGGCGCGATAGAACCCGCCGCGACGGGCGGCCCGGCGGATACGGCGGGATCGCTGGACGGCCCTGCTTCCTGGCGCGCCGCCGGCGTGACCCTGGCGATCCTCTCGGTCTCCTACGGCGCGCCGCTGCTGGTGGTGGTGGGGCTCGTGCCGATCCAGGACGCGCTCGGCACCGACCGGTCGGTGCTGGCGCTGGCCGGGGCCCTGGTGTGGATCGGCACCGGGTTCGGCGGCGTGGTGATGGGCCGGGTGGCGGAGCGGATCGGCATGCGCGCGACCGCCTGTTTCGGCGCGCTGATGATGGCGGCGGGCCTGGCGTTGTCGGCCACCGGGCATATCTGGGCGATCTACGTCGGCCACGGGGTGCTGATGGGCCTGCTCGGCAACGGGGCGATCTACCCGCCGCTGGTGATCTACATCAGCCGCTGGTTCGACCGCCGGCGCGGCACCGCGATCGCGTTGATTTCCTCCGGGCAATACGTGGCCGGCGTGATCTGGCCCTGGCTGTTCGAGCGCTCGATGGCCCGCTTCGGCTGGCGCGCCACCATGCTGGGCTATGGCGCCATCGTGTTGGCGGCGATCCTGCCGCTGGCCGCGTTGTTCCTGCGCCCGCCGCCCGAGGCGGCGGCGCCCCGCGCGTCCGGGGCCGCGCGTCGTGGCGCACCGCGGCCCGCGCCGGTGCTGGGGCTGCGCCCGCGGACGGCGCAGGCGCTGATCTGCCTCGCGGGCTTCTGCTGCTGCGTGCCGATGTCGATCCCCGCGGCGCATCTGGTGGCCTATTGCGACGATCTCGGGATCGGCGCGGCGCAGGGGGCGGCGATGCTCTCGGTGCTGCTGGGCTGCGCCTTCGTCAGCCGCCAGCTTTGGGGCCTGTTCGCCGACCGCTACGGCGGGCTGCGCACGGTGATGACCGGCTCGGCCCTGCAGGCGACGGCGATCGTGGCGTTCCTGCTGACCCAGAACGAGGCCGGGCTGTTCGCGGTCTCCGCCGGGTTCGGGCTGGGGTTTTCCGGCATCATCCCGGGCTACGTGCTGGCGATCCGCGAGCTGTTTCCCCCGGTGGAAGCGTCCTGGCGGGTGCCGCTCGTGTTGCTCACCTCGATGGGGGGGATGGCGTTCGGCAGCTGGTTCGCCGGGGCGCTGTTCGATCATTTCGGGTATTACGCGCCGGCGTTCGGCGTCGGCGTGGTGTTCAACCTGGCCAATCTGTCGGTGGTCGGGTTCCTTCTCGCCCGCCAGGGCAAGGCCGGGCCGCGCGGCGCGCCGGCGGGGGTGCCGGCCGCCGGGTAGCGGCGCGGCGCCTTTTTCTTGCGCCTGCCGGCACCCCGGGTGCCATACTGGCCGCCCAGCAGCCGAGGGGAGGCAGGCGTATGACTGACGCACGCACCGGCATGGCGCGACGGGTGATGGCCGGGTTTGCCGCCGGGGCGGTCTCCGTCCTGGTGTTCCATCAGGGGGCCTGGGCGGTGCTGCACGTGCTGCGGTTGATGCCGCCGCCCTTTCCCACCGCGCCGGTGCCCCCGTACGGGGTGCCGCGGATCTACGATTTATGTTTCTGGGGCGGCCTGTATGGCGCGGCGTTCGGCCTGGTGGCGCCGCTGCTGCCGGCGCGCCGGGTCTGGCTGCAGGGCGTGGTGCTCGGGCTGATCGCGGAGCTGGGCGCCCTGTTCCTGGTGCCGGCGATCAAGGGCGGGGTGATGGCGTTCGGCGGCGCGCCGTCGCCGATCGTGATTACCACCCTCATCAACGCGACCTGGGGGCTGGGGGTCGGGCTGTTCATCCCGCTGGTGGTGCGGCGCGGCGGGGCAGCGCGCCTGCGCGCAGCCTAGCGGCCGCGGCGGCGCGGGCGAGCCGATCGCGCAGGCCGGGGTCGCTCAGGCTCAACACGCTGGACCCGTCCGCGCGGCGGATCAGCCGCAGCCGCGGCCGGCCGGGCGGGCAGGGGGCGGTCTGCGGCACGCCGGGGCACCAAAGCTGCCGATCGGCCCGAATGGGCGGGCCGTCAGGGGCGGTTGCCGATTCGCGCGGCCGCGCGGGGGCCGCGCGGGCCGAGCCGTCGATCGTCAGGCGGATGCGCCAGGCCAGGGTGGTGCCGGCGGGGTGCGCGGGATCCTCGGCCAGACGGACCGAAAGCCACCCGTCCGGCGTGCGGGCGCGGATCAGATCGGTGCAGGCTTTGGCCGGCGCGGCGGCGCAGGCATCGCTTTGGATGTGCAGGCGCAGCGCCTGCCGGTGCAGCACGGCGGCGACCTGGTGCGCGGTCATCGACAGGCTGAGCCCCATCACCGCCACCGGCGCGCCTGTCGTCGCCGGATCGGGGGGCGCGGCTGCGGCGGTGCCGGCGGGGGCGGCCAGCGCGGCGGCCGCCGCTGCCAGCAGCGCGGCCGCGATGGCGGCCCGCAGCGGGCCGGACGGTGCGGCGCCGGGCCGGCGCGCCCGCGCGGCCGATCCTGCACGCCCCGGGCGACGGACGTGCGCCGGCGCGGCGGCAGAGTGGGTGATGGCGGCGCGCATGGGCATGTCCCCGGTTCGTTCCGGACCGCTCTGCGCCCCGGGGGCTAACAACCGGTTAACCCGGGTCGCAGAAACCGGGATCGTCCCATGAGGCGTGTCGTTGTCGCGTTTCCTGGGCGTTTCCTGGCGTGACGGGAGGCCGGTGCCGCAGTGCTTGCCGGCCCTGCCCGGGCGGACGACACTCCTTGCCCGCCCGAAGTACAGAGGGTTCCGATGCGTCGTTTCCCCGCGGTGGCGCGTGTGCTCGCCCTGGCGTTCGCCCTGGCGCTGGCCGGGGTCGCCGGCACCGCGGGTGGAGCGCGCGCCCAGCCGTCCTATCCGCCGCCCCCGCCGCGCATCCGGGCGCTCCCGCCGCCGCTTGGCCCGCACCAGTCCTGGGTGCCGGGCCGCTGGCGCTGGAACGGCATGCGCTATGTCTGGGTCCCGGCGCACGCGGTCTGGCGCGCGCCGCACGGACACCGCTGGGTGCGCGGCCGCTGGGCCTGGGCGCCGCGCCGGGATCACTGGGTCTGGCGGCCCGGGCACTGGCGCTAGTGTCCTGCCCCTGCAATGCTTTCGCATGTCAGGGACCAGCAGGCCACTGAAAACAAAGAACGCGTGTCCCGGTTCGGAACCGAATTTCCGAACCGGGACACGAGCGTGCGGCGGGGCTCAGCCGCCGTAGAAGACGGTCTCGCCGAGGTCCTTCATCTCCAGGATGGACGCGTCCGGCCGGCCGGGCAGTGCCGCCGGGAGATGCGCCTCCGTCACCTCGGCCACCACGATGTGGTGGTCGCCTTCGGCGACGATGGTCTTCACCGTGCACTCGATCGCGCCGATCGCCGCTTCCAGGATCGGCGCGCCGTTGGCGCCGGGGCGGTAGGCGTGGCCCGAGATCGCGCCGTCGGCCACGTCGGCCGGGCGGAAGAAGGTGAAGGCCGAGCCTTTGCCCTCCTTGCCCAGCATATTGAGCGCGAAGTGCCGGCCGGCCTGCACCGCGGCGTAGGCGCCGGAATCGGCCTTCACCCCCACCGCGACCAGCGGCGGGGCGAACGAGGTCTGGGTGACGAAATTCACCGTCGCGGCGGCAAGCCCGCCCTTCCCGTCGTCGGCGGTCAGCACGTAGATCCCATACGGGATCATGCGCAGCACGGTCTTCTTGGCGTCGGCGTTCATGGCGTTCCTCGGTTGGTCGGTGGGGCAGCAAGCAGGTGTTCGGCCAGCGCGGTCCATTCCGCCTCCAGCGGGCCGGTCGCCGGGGTGCGGCCGGCGCGGGCGTACCAGTAGCGCGCGTTGGCGGGATCGGGTTCCTTGCGGTGCAGATAGGCGTGCGCGGCGGCCCCGTCGGCCGTGGTGTCGGCCTGCGCCGCCGCGTGCGCCCGGTCCCAGTCGCCGCGCGCGTCCCACCACAGTGCAACCAGCGCGCCGCTGAGCCCGGGCGGCGGCGCCGCCGCGGCCAGGCTGGCGCGGAAGTGGTCGAGGTCCACCGCCGGCCTCAGGGCAGCTGGTCGCCGCGGTCGTAGCGGCGCCAGGCGCTCATTTGCAGCGCCGAGGTCAGGCAGTGCACCACCACCGGCTTCGTCTTCACCGCGAAGGCCCGCGCGATGGCCTCGGCGACTTCGGATTCCTCGCGGATGGTGATCCCCTCGGCGCCGAAGCTGCGGCCCCAGGCGGCGAAGTCGGGGTTGGTGAGGCGCATCGAGTTCATGAACGGCCGGCCCGGATAGCGCAGATGCGTGTGCATCCCGATCGTTCCGTACATGCTGTTGTCGGAGATGATCATGATCGGGTTCGCCCCGTACTGGCAGGCGGTGGCGATCTCGTTGCCCATCATCAACGCCCCGCCGTCGCCCACGAACGCGACCGTCTGCGAGCGCGGCCGGCGCAGCCCCGCCGCCACCGCCATCGGCATCCCCGATCCCATCGCGCCCACCACCGAGGACAGGAACACCTGGCCCGGCTTGAAATCCAGGTAGCGGTGGATGAACGAGCCGAAATTGCCGGCATCCGACGTCACCGCCGCGTCGTCCGCCAGATGCTTGTTCACCTCGCAGACGATGGCGGCGAAGTTCACCCCGTCCGGCGCCGGCTCCCACGTGGGTTCCATCAGCTCGCGATGGATCGCATGCAGGCCCGCGACCCAGCCGCGCCGCTTCTCGGCGCCCGCCGGCGCGCCGCGGGCGAGCAGGCCCTTGATCACCTCGTGCGGCGCGCAGGCGATGCCGAGGTCGACGTGCCAGACCCGGCCGATCTCGTTCGGATCCGGCCAGACATGCACGAAGGGAAGCTGCGGCTGCGGCGCCTTGGGGAAGCGGTAGGACTGGCTGACCGTGTCGGTCATGCGTTCGCCGAGGGCGATCATCAGGTCGGCCTTCTGCATCTCGGCGATCAGCTTCGGCGGCACGCGGATGCCCATGTAGCCGCCGTAGTTCTTGTGCTTCGAGTCGAACAGTTGCGGCCGGCGATGGGTGGGGCTGACCGGCAGCACCCAGCTTTCCGCCAGCCGCCGCAGGTCGTCGGTGGCGGCGGGGTCGTGCAGCTCGTCGGTGATGAGCGCGCCGCCGACCAGCAGCAGCGGGCGCTCGGCGCGGGACAGCATGTCCGCCAGCCGATCGAGGTCCTCGCCCCGCGGGCCGGCGAGCGCGCGCGGGCGCGGGGCGTCGAGCACCGCGTCGGTCGTTTCGTCGAAGATGTCCTCGGGCAGGATCACCGCGACCGGGCCGGGCGTGCCGGATTCCGCCAGGTGGAAGGCGCGCGCGATCGCTTCGGAGGCCTGCACCGGCTCGTTCACCTCGATCACGCATTTGGTCACGTCGGCGAGCAGCTTGGAGTAGTTCTGTTCCTGCAACGCCTGGCGGCCGAAATCGGCCCGCTCCACCTGGCCGACCAGCATCACCATCGGCGTCGCGTCGTGGAACGCCGAATGCAGCGAGACCATCGCGTTCGACAGGCCCGGCCCGCGCGAGACCATCGCCACCCCGGCGCGGGCGCGCAGCCGCCCGTCGGCCACCGCCATGAACCCGGCGCCGGCTTCGTGGCGGCAGACGACCACCCGGATCGCGTTCATGTCGGACAGCGCGTTGGTGAGGCCGATGTAGCTCTCGCCGGGGACGCAGAAGACCTGATCGACGTCGTGGGCGTGCAGGCTTTCGGCGATCAGCCGGGCAACGGTGCGGGACATGTCGGGCGGTCCTCCGGGGGAATGGTCTTGGCCGGCGGTGCCGGCGGATTTCCTGGCGCGGACACAATAGGACCGGAGCGGCCGGCCGGCCAAGCGGCGGGGCGGCCGCGCTATGGCTCGGGCGAGGGGAGCGCGTCCGTCGCCGGTGGCTCCACGGTCAGCGCGACAGCTTCGTAGAGTTCGGCCAGGGGCAGGGCGATGCCGAGCTCGGGCATGTCCAGCACCGCTGGGCCGGAATGCAGGGTGCCGACCCAGCGGCCGGACTCGCGGGCGAACACCGTGGCGCGCATCGCGTCCTGCTCCAGGATCACGTAGCGGGCCACCGATGGGGTATCGCGGTATTCTTCGTTCTTGCGGCCATGGTCGAGCTGGGCCGTGGAGGCGCTCAAGATCTCGAAGATCACCACCGGGTCGCGGACCACGCGCTCCGTGGGGCCGAGCTTCGTGCAGACCACGAAGGCATCGGGATAGCGGATGCTGCCGGCGACCTCGATTTTCAGATCACTGCCGTGGGCGCGGCACGGCTTGCCGCGGAGCCGCTGCGTGAGCGCGGTCACCAGGTTGGCCTGGATGGCGGAATGCGCCGCGGTCACCCCGGTCATCGCCACCACGGCGAACCCGTCGAACTCGTGCCTGGTCGGCTGCCGGTCTTCCCAGGCGAGGAACTCGGCGATCGTCATCGGTCGAAGGGCGACGTTCATGGCCGGCGGCTCCTGCGCGCGGCGCTTGCCTCGCGACGCCCGCGCCGGGCGATGATGCCACATCCGCGGGGAGCGGTCATGCGCCGACTTTCAAGCTGAGACACGACCCGGCTTCAGCCGGCGAGCAGGGTGCGCATTCCCTCCCACTGGCCGAACAGGCGCAGCAGCAGCCGCACGGCGCGCCCGCGCGGGCCGGTGAGCCCGGGGTCCTTCTCGGTCAGCAGCGCGGCGTCGCGATGCGCCATGTGCAGCAGGCCCTCGTAGGCGTCCGGGTCGGCGAGGCGGAAGCCGGGCTGGCCCGCCTGGCGGGTGCCGAGCAGGTCGCCGCCGCCGCGCAGGCGGAAATCGGCGTCGGCGATCGCGAACCCGTCGTCGGTGTCGCGCAGCAGCAGCAGGCGCCGGCGTGCGGTCTCGGTCAGCCCGTCGTCGTGCAGCAGCAGGCAGAAGCTGGCCGCCGTGCCGCGCCCGACCCGGCCGCGCAGCTGGTGCAGCTGGGCGAGGCCGAAGCGTTCCGCGTGCTCGATCACCATCACGCTGGCGGCGGGGACGTCGACGCCCACTTCCACCACCGTGGTCGCCACCAGCAGCCGCGCGCGGCCGGCGGCGAAATCGGTGAGCGCGCGGTCGCGCGCCGCCGGGTCCTGGCGGCCGTGCGCCAGGGCCACCGTGGGGCCGAAGCGGGCCGCCAGTTCGGCGAAGCGGGCCTCGGCGGCGGCGAGGTCCAGCACCTCGCTGTCCGCCACCAGCGGGCAGACCCAATAGACCTGGGCGCCGTCCTCCAGCTTGCGCGCCACCGCCGCCAGCAGGTCCGGCATGGTGGCGAGCGAATGGAGGGTGGTCCGCACCGTGCCGCGGCCGGCGGGTTTTTCGGCCAGGCGGCTCACGTCCATGTCGCCCCACTGGGTCAGCAGCAGGGTGCGGGGGATCGGCGTCGCGGTCATCACCAGCACGTCGTTCTCGCGGCCTTTCGCGCCCATCAGCAGGCGCTGGGCGACGCCGAACCGGTGCTGCTCGTCGATCACCGTCACCGCCAGGTCGTGGTACTCGACCGCCTGCTGGAACAGCGCGTGGGTGCCGACGACCAGCGGCACCGAGCCGTCGGCGAGGCCGCGCAGCAGCCTGGTGCGCGCGCGGCCCTTCACCGCGCCGGTGAGCAGCGCCACCGGCACCGGGGCGAGGCGCGAGAGGGTGCGGTGGTGCTGCCTGGCCAGCACTTCCGACGGCGCCATCAGCGCCGCCTGGGCGCCGGCTTCCACCGCGCGCAGCATCGCCAGCAGGGCGACCAGGGTCTTGCCGGAGCCGACGTCGCCCTGCAGCAGGCGCAGCATCCGGCGCGGGGCGGCGAGGTCGGCGTCGATCTCGGCCAGGGCGGCGGTTTGCGCCGCGGTGGGGGGATGGCCGAAGCGGGCCAGGGCGCGGGCGCGCAGGGTGCCGTCGCCGATCAGCGCCCGGCCCGGGCGGGCGCGGACCCGCCCGCGCACCACCGCGAGCGCCACCTGGCCGGCCAGCAGCTCGTCATAGGCGAGGCGGCGGCGGGGGCGGTCGTCGGGGAGCGTGTCCGGCGCCTGGATTTCGCGCAGCGCGGCGGCGAAGCCGGGCCAGCGCTCGCGGCGGAGCAGGGCCGGGTCGTGCCATTCGGGCAGCTCCGGCAGCAGGGCGAGCGCCGCAGCCATGGCGCGCAGCACCTGGCGCGGCCAGAGGCCGGCGGTGAGCGGCCAGACCGGCTCGATCGCCGGCAGCGCCTCGGGCTTGTCGGCGGGGACGACATGGTCGGGATGCGGCATGGTCAGGCGGTCGGCGAAGCGTTCCAGCCTGCCGGAGACGAGCAGCTTCGCCCCGGGCGGCATCTGGCCCTCGCGGCGGAAGCGGAAGAACACGAGCTCGGCCTGGCCGGTGCCGTCGGTGACGACGACCCGCCAGGGCTGGCGGTCGTTGGCGGGTCTGTCGTGGCGGACCACCTCCACCGCCAGGGTGGCGAGCTGGCCGGGCCGGGCCTCGGCGATCGTCGGGCGGGGGCGGCGGTCGAGATAGGTCTCCGGCTGGTGGAACAGCAGGTCGCGCACCTGCTCCCCGCCGGCGGCGCGGGCGATCAGCCGCGCGACGGCGGGGCCGACGCCGGGGAGGCTGTCGAGCGGGGCGAACAAAGGGGCGAGGGGATCGGGTTCCACGGCTGGCGGGGGGTATGCCACCGGGCGCGGGGGGGAGCCAGAACCGGGGTGCGGGCCGGGGCGGGGACCGCGGCCGACGTCGCGCCGCGGTGACGCCGCGGCGGGCGCGGTCATCGCACCGCACCGCGGGGCCGGGGTTCTTGCCGAAACTGCATAGCCGCGCGCCCGCATGGTGTGGATTCATAAGATATCAGCAAGACCGAGTTTCGTGATCCTGCGCCAGTCGCATATGGCTTGGTAGCGGAATGTCGGTCGAAACCACGCCACACCGGGGAGAAACGCCCGTGAACACGTCTTTCGGACTGCCAACCAAACCGCTCTTCATCGCCGGCTCGCTTCTGTCGGCCGTGCTTCTGGCGGGATGTGTCTCCCAAAGCTCCTACGACCAGCTGAAGGCAACGAACCAGAGCCTTGAGCAGCAGCTTGCGGCGCAGTCGGCGGAACTTTCCTCCGCCAAGCAACGAGATCGGGCGGCTGCGAGGGGCGATCAAGTATACCGTCAACAGCGACCTGCTGTTTCCGTCGGGTGGCTGGCAACTGAGCGCTCAGGGCAAGCGGATCATCTCGACGATGGCGGCGAAACTGGCCCCGACGCAGCAGAACAAGATCGTGGTGAACGGCTACACCGATAATGCCCCGATCGGTCCCAGGCTGAAGCAGCAGGGCGTCACCACGAACCTGGAGCTGTCGCAGCATCGCGCCGACAACGTGATGCAGTATCTCATCTCGCAGGGCCTGAAGCCGGATCTGGTCTCGGCGCATGGGTTCGGGGCTGCCGATCCTGTTGCCTCGAACAAAACGGCGCAGGGCCGCGCGAAGAACCGGCGCGTGGAACTGGAGCTGGCCAATCCGGCGGGCTGAGGCAGGCACGTCCTGTCTGCCCGTCCGTGGCACAGGTCGTGTCCGGGCGCGCGCACTGACGACGTGAGACGCCGTGCCTGCGGGCAAGACGCGCGGAGGTCGTGATGGGTCAAGGCAACCGCTGGCTGTCGAGCGGATCGGTGCGGCTTTCCGGTTCTGCGATCGCAGCGTCTTCCCGCAGGCAGGTCGCCTCCATGGAAGGGATCTGTCGCTTGGGCTCGTTCATTGGGTTTGCGTTCACGAGGATGTGCTGGTCGGGCGCTGCCGCGAGGTCTGCCGGTCGGCCGCCCGCGGGGGGGCGGCGCAACGAGCGGCGGCGTGGGGGGGGCGTGGGCCGCCGGAGCTGGCCTGGTATCTGCGTGCGGTTGGCAGCCGTCGCGGGCCTCACCGTGGCGGGGGCGGCCAACGCAAGTGCGCAGCATCCGGAAGCCGATGCGCGCATGGTGCTCAAGACGATGTCGGACTATCTGGCCAGCCAGAAGACGATCGAGCTCACATTCGATTCGAGCATCGAGGTCATCACGCCGGACATACAAAAAATCCAGTATGCCAGTTCCGGCCAGGTTCTGCTCGAGCGGCCGAACCGGCTTCGGGTCAGCCGGGTGAGCGGGAACGGAAAGCTGGATCTGTTCTTCGACGGCAAGACGGCCACGTTGTACGGTCCCGGCATCAAGCTGTATGCCGACATCACGGGGGCCAGCTCCGTCGACCAGCTGATCGACCTGATGGAACATAAATACGGGTTCGCGGGTCCGGGCGCCGATCTGCTTCTGTCCAACGTCTATGATGCGTTGATGGCGAACGTGCTCGATGCCAGGTACCTCGGGACCGGGATCATCCGCGGCGTGGCCTGCGACCATGTTGCCTTCCGTAACAAGGAAACCGACTGGCAGCTTTGGGTCTCGACCGGCGTCCACCCGATTCCGTGCAAATTCGTGATCACCAGCAAGACGGTCGCCGCCGCGCCGCAATACAGCGTGGTGGTCAGGGACTGGAAGACCGACGTGAAGATCGCGCCGGGCGCGTTCGCGTTCACGCCGCCGGCTGATGCAAAGAAGGGAACGGTCGCGGATCTTGGGGGCCTCGACGAGGTTCCGCATGGCCCGCCGCCAGGAGACAGCAAATGAGCAGGACCGGACTGATCGTGCGACGCGTGGCGATCGCGGCGGCCGTGGGAGCGCTGGGGGTGCTCTGGGGCGGGCGCGTGTTGCCCGGCCCCGGCGCGGCGCCGACATCCTTCGTCGCAGCCGCCTATGCGCGGATCGGCCGGCCCGCGACGCCGGTCAGTGTCGCCGGCGTCGCGCGTCGCACGACGCGTCGGACGGTCGTGGCGACCGCACCGTACCGCCGGGACTAGGCGCGCGGTGTCGCGGCAGGGGCGGCACGACGGCTGAGCGGCGACCACCGGCGGGGAGCGGTCCGCGCCGCCGGCCCATTCACCGAATGGCAGACGCCATCGCGGCGGCCACAAGGGCTGGATCGAGGATGGGCAGCACCGAGGACACCGCGGCGAAGGTGATCTTGTCCTGGCTTGGCCCGGAATGCGACGTCACCCGTCTCGCCAGCAGGTGGCGGACGTAGGGCCCTGACGCCTGGCTGTCGGCCGTGGCGTGGGCCTGGGCGGGCGGCCCGCAGCACGCGGTCGCGCCGACCGATCCGAACACCAGGTCGGTGCCGTTCGGCGTGCTGATCCCGTGGAGCTGGATCGTGATCCTGGCCTGGGCGCCGTGACCGGCGGCGTGCGCGCCCGCCGTGGCATCCGCGCTGGCGCGGGACGCGCCGCCGCCGACAAAGACCTTGCCGCCGCCGTCTGCCTGGGCGGTGATGGCGCCGCCTGCGGCGGCCTGACCCTGGGACGCGGCGTAGTTCACGAACGGGGCTCCGGCGATCGGGCTGCCGCCCGCGACGCTCACGTTGTCGGAGGAGGCCGCGCTTTCGGAGGCAGCGCCGATCGCATGAGCGGACGCGCCACTCGATGCCCTTGCGTCACCGACCGTGATCCGATCCATTTCCGCCGCGCTCAACAGACGATGGGCGGGCCGCGAGGCCGGGAGACGACGGGCGGGCTGAGAGGCCAGGTGTGCCGGTCCGGCGCAGCCGGCCAGGACCACGGGGGCGAGCAGGGCCGCCAGCCAGGTCCGGCGCGCCCGTCCCCCGGTCCCTGCGGGGATCGGCGGGGCCTGTCCACGCTGTCTGATATGAAGCCGGTGCAGGCGGCCTGGCAACCGATATGCTCCCGTCGCAGAGTCCGATCCAACATGGCACAATAGTGCCACGCGAATGTTTCACTGCTGTCCAACCTGCCCCGCTTGCCGTTCGAAATCAAGCTGAAACCGCACCGGAGCCGGCGCGGCGGCTCGTTCGCCCGGCGGGTGAGCGGCCTTCGCGCCGGGAAGGGAGCGTCTCGTTCCCGCACCGGCGGCGCCGGATCAGCGCAGCGAGAAGCGGATCGGCAACGAGAGGACGACGGAATATTTGGGAGCGTCGCTGGTAAGACCGATGCCGACCTGCAGATTGAGCAGGGTGCCCCGGCCCAGGATCGAGGATGCGCCCAGCACCAGAACGCTTTGAACCGTGTTCCCTCCGGTCAGGGTCACGCCATTGAGGGTGGGCGCCTGTCCGAACGTCTGCTGCAGGATCGCGCTCAGCGACGTCTGGGGGCTGGTCGCCACGTAGACCCCGCCGATCACGCTGAACTGGTCGCCGGGATTGAAATTATCGTGTTCGAAGGCCTTCGAGTACTGGACGCCGGCCACGAACGCCAGCGGATCCTGCCGCTTCAGTGCCGTCAGGGAGAAGTTCAGCCGGCTCTGGCCGCTGCCCGGGAGCGCCACCCTGTTGACGGTTTGCGGACCGGTGGGCGCCTCGTAGGCGATGCCCGCGATCAGATCGGGCAGCCAGCCGTGCTGGCGCAGCACCGCCTTCGACAGGCCGAAGCTGAGGTCGCCGAAGGCGGAGCCGCTGGCGGTGGCCACCTGCTGTGCCGGCGCGACGAAATTGCTGACCGTCTGCTGGGTGACACCGACATATGGGACCTGCAACGAGAACTGCATCTCGTAGGGCAGGCCGACGCGCAGGCCGATGGCGCCGGTGTATTCGTTGCGCTTGTTGGTGAACAGGACCAGGTCGGGGATTTCCCGGCGGACATAGCTGAACGAGGGCTCGACCTCGGCAAAGCCGTACGGCACCAGCAGGGCTCCGGCGGAGGTGAGGGTCCGCTCGAGCGCGCGTTGCGCCGCCTGTACATCCACCTTGAACTGCCCGGGGGCCGCGGCGGCCGCCTGCGGCTGCGGGGCCGGCGCCTGTGCGGTCTGTTCCGGCGCGGTGGCGGCCGCGACGGGGGGAGGCGGCACCGGTGCCGGCCGTCGGGCCACGACCGGCTGAGGCCGGGCGGCCGATGTCGTCCTGGTTTCGCGGTGTTCCAGCTCTCTCACGCGGCCGAGCAGGTCGTGGATGAGGGCGTTCTGCTTCTGGATTTCGTTCTGAAGCTGCTCGACCGTGGGGTGGGCCTCACGCGCGACGGCAGGTCCTGGTGCCAGCAGGGCCATCCCGGCAAGGGCGGCGAGGGTCAGGGCGGTGGACGCTCTCAGGCTGGAACTCGTGCGGCTGGCTGTCACGCAACGTCTCCGGTCGGAATGGAAGCTGGCGGTCAGCCCAGCGTCGGAAAATCGGATGGTTTGGGGGCAAGTCGGTTCAGCGGCGGCGGTCCGTTCGGGCGCTCAACCATGAAGCCGACCCGGCCGATCGGCTTTCCGAAGTCGAGCCAGATGTGTTTGAACTGGTTTACGGTCATGGTCCGGTTGCCCCAGGCGGGATCGGCCAGCAATACGCGGCCGTCATAGACCCCGCGAAACACCACGAAATGATGATAGCCGAGGACGTCCACCGGAACCATTATCGGGGCGTCATTTACCAGATCGTCGAAGTCCAGATTGCCGTACCCAACTCCCTTGTAGCCGTGGGCGTCGGCGTAGCGCTTGAGGTCGAGCAGCGAGAACCCTTCGCGGATGCGCACCAGATCGGGGTTCTTGATATACACCCCGCGGCTCATCATCGAGAGCGCGACCTCGCGCTCGGTCACCGGATCGCCCCACTGGTATCGCAGCAGGGTGGCGAGGGCGGCGGCGCCGCAGCTCAGGTCCCATTTCTGGATGACGACATCGTGATGACGCATCTCCAGGACCGACTCGACGGGCCTCAGGTCGGCGGGGCTTGGGGAGGCGCAGCCGGCGAGCGCCACCGCAACGAGGGTCAGGGGGCCCAGAGCGGGCAGCAGCCGGCGCCATCCCTCGACCATGTTTTCTGCCCGGCCAATCCTTCAGAACGACAAAGCCCGACCCGTGTCTGAACCCGGGAGGCGGTGAGGTTTCGTCCGAATCAGGGTCGGACGTGGTTCCCAACGAACGGGAACGCATTCTGGTATCATGGCGCAATTGGCCGGTCAACGTAAAGGCGCGTTCGATTCGCAAGAGCTTCGGATCGGCGGCGGGTATGCGGTGCGGGGAGGGAAGACGCCGCCGGGCTCCAGGCTCCCTCGGGTTGGGCCGAGGGGATGGAGTGAGAGGGGCGAAGCCTCCCAGGGGCAATGAACGGGGGGCGCGGAACGGGCCCCGGTTGCCGTCATGGGTGATGCACCGGCGTCGCGGGGGCGGCCGCGGCTGGGCGTCGGCCGTCGTCACGGCGGTCGGAACGCGGGCTCCGCCCCGGGTCCCGACCGGCCGCATCGACCGAGACACGCCCCGTGGTGGCCGGCGCCTGCGGCGCTGCATTATCCCTACGGGGTGGTCGGCGTGGCCGTCCCGGCCTGGGTCAGGATCGCCGCAAGCGCCGGCGGGACCGACACCGGGGTAAGGATCGGACTGGTCGGGCCGGTTCCACCGCCTCCGGTGGTCCCACCGCTCCCACCGCTCCCACCGCTGCTGCCGCCGGCGCCCGGCGTCTGACTGCCGCTGGTCGAGGTGGTAACCCCGTTGTTGCTCATCGAGTTGCTGTAGGCGATCGTACATGTGGGGCAAACGACGGCCGGAACGGGCGTCGGGTTGGGGAGGGGGAGTGCCGCCCCTGCCGAGATCCCGTCCATTTGCGCGGGGGTGAGGGGGACTTGCGCCGATGCGATGCCGGCGGCGCAGGTAAGGGTCACGGCGGCGAGCGCCAATGTTCGGAAAACCATCGCAGCCTCCTGCCTGGGTGTCGAAGGAAGGGGCGGCCGGCACCCGGCCTGTGCGTGATCCGGCAGGAACCGAAGGGAAACCCCACGATCAGCGATCGCGTCACGTGTCTTTGGCGCCGGGGATGCCCGGAGGGGGACGAACAACGCCTGATGCCGAAGCATCAGGCGTTGCCTCGTTCACGGCAGGGATGCCGCGGTATCCGAGTGGGCGGCGGCGCCGGACTGGAACAGGAATCCGGCCGCCAGAGCCTGGCTGAAGGACTGGGCTATGGCGATCCTGGGGGTGACGGTGCTGACGCTGGTGGCGGTCTGCGTCAACGTATCGGCCAGGACGCTGCCGATCGCCAACGCCCCGGCATTGGCGAGGGCAACGCCGCCGGCCGTGACGCTGTCCATCTGCGCCGGAGAGAGCGGAAGCGGCTGTGCCGCATGGGCGGTACCGACGAGGGCAAGGAGCGCCCCGCCGGCGAGCAAGGAGAGCATGTTCTTCATCGCTAGGTTCCTTGTGGTTGGGGACGGGGTAACGAACCGGTCGGTTGCGGCCGTACCGAAAACCATTCCGATAACGGTCCATCGCGGTAGCGCGGCGGTGGCGGCGTTCTTACCCCCCGTCGACCGGGCCGGTTGCGGTGTCACCCGGCGTGCACGGGTTTCAGGGGCCCGGCAGCGGCAGTGTGGGGATCGAGCCCGTCACCGTCGACGACTGGGCGACGGCCTGGGACCAGTAGGCCGTGATCGAGGTTTCGCCGATCGCTGCCGAGGCGATGGGCCGGACCAGCGAGCTCGAGAAGGTGGTCGACAGCACGGTGTTGCCGCTTCCGACCACGCCGGTGGCGTCGGCGATCGATTGCGCGGAGAACCCGGCAGTGATCCCGTCCATCTGCTGATTGGTCAGCGGCTGGCCGGCGACGGCGACGCCGACGCAGAGCGGCAGCGCTGCCAGTCCCATAAGCAACTTCTTCATTCGTTCCTCCATCGTGGAGATATGCCCGAGGTGAATCCCCGTGCCTGCGTGATAGCTCTCGAGGCGCACCGGCGCGCAACGGATGCGCAGCCGAACGGGTGCGCGAGTGGCTGCGAGAGCTATAAACCGAACCAGGTGCCGTAGACGAACGTCCATCCGGCCTGGAAAGTCACCCCGCCGACGCCGTTGGTCGTGTGGTTGACCGTGGAGGTGATCACCAGGTTCCCCTGGGCGGTGCCGCCGGTCGTGACGGAGGTGCTCGACGAGGGAGGCGGCGCGTTCTGCGCGCCAAGGTTGGTCCCGACCGCCGTGGCCGTTGCGTCCGACGCGCCGGCGGTGCTGCTGAGCCCCGGCTGCTGATAGGGAGAGGTGCCGCCGACGACGATGGAATTGCCCGTGGTCTGTGTCAGGGTGAACACCCCCGATGCCGCCGCGGTCGAGGACCCGCCCACGTTGGCGCCCCCCGCCGTTACCTGGTCGAGCTGGCTGGCTGAAAGCTCGACAGGCGTACCGGCCCACGTTACAGAGGGCGCTGCCAACAGGCAGATTGCCGCAGTCACCGGAATTGCCGCGTTCCACCGTTTCGTCGACATTGCCCTCTCCCGAGAATTCTTATCCGTCAAGTATCGATATAAACGAATCGAACGATGTCTACAACGACAAAACGACACGAAACATCACGTATACGTGGTATCATGATGAACGTACGGACTCTTGGTCTGCTTTCGGCTCCTTTTAACATGTTGCGCAGCAGCATATCGTCGATGTCTTATCGGCAATGTCTTATCGGCAACGGCTCAGACACAGCGTGAGCAGAGGGTCAACAGTCCCGGACGCCGGCCGATCGGACCCGGCCGGCTGCGCGCAGCCGGCGGACATCCTCCCGCGTCGCGCAGGGCTGCGCGGACGGCCGGCGATCCGCAGGGTGCGGCGCGACAGGCAGCGAACCGCGCGCCGGGGTCCCGACAAGAGTACCGGTCCGCCCACGCCGGACGGCCCAACCGGCCCGCGCGGATGTCAGGTCGCGCCGCCGGTGCTGCCGCGGCGGCCGCTTGGTCTCCCCGGCGCCGTCGCCTTTTCACCGGGCCAGGAACTGGCGCACCAGCGTGGCCCTGACCGTCCCGGAGACACGCGGCGAGCGCGCCCGCCAGCGCCGCCGCGTCGTGGATGCCGGTGTTCATCCCCTGCCCGCCGGCCGGGCCACGCGCACGCACCGCGCGAAGACCCTTCCGAGCCGGCTGACAGGATCCTCCACCGCCGCTATACCCACCCCGACCATGAACGAACCAGAACCGCCCGGCCTCGACCCCAGGCGCCGCCGCCTGCTGTACCGCGCCACCCACCGCGGCACCCACGAAGCCGACCTGCTGGTCGGCGGCTTCGTCGCGCGGCATATCGCCGGCATGAGCGAAGCCGACCTGATTGCCACCGAAGCCGTCCTGGAACACCCGGACGTCGACCTCGCCGACTGGCTCACCGGCCGCCGCCCGGTGCCGGCGGACGCGGACTCGCCGCTCCTGCGGCGCATGTGCGCGGAGGCAGGGCGATGAGGGGGGCTTGGGTGTTCGGGGGGCGGGCAGCAAGGCCAGGGGGCGCTGCCCCCCTGGACCCCCCGCCAGGGGACTGGTCCCCTGGACCCCTCCGACGGCTTCGCCACGCAGGGGGGCGCAACCGTGCGATGTCCCACCCCGAGCAGCGCCCCCCTGCGTGGCGAAGCCACCGAATGGGTTCCAAGGGCTCAGCCCTTGGCGGGGGTCCAGGGGGCAGCGCCCCCTGGCCTTGCTTCCTGCCCTCCGAAAAACCCCCAGGCCCCGCGCATGACCCCCGCCCCCGTGTACGGCGCCCCCGAAGGCTGGGACGCGTTCCTGCTGGCACGGCGGCGGCGGGAGTTCGCCGGCCCGGTGCTGCATGTGGCGCGCGACGATGCGCGGATGGCGCGGCTGGCGGAGGCGCTGGCGTTCGTGATGCCGGAGGCGGAGGTGCTGCGGTTCCCCGCCTGGGACTGCCTGCCGTATGACCGGGTATCGCCCAATCCGGCGTTGGTTTCGGAGCGGATTGCGACCCTGGCGCGGTTGCTGGAGGCGCCGTCGCGGCCGCGGGTGGTGCTGACCACGGTGAATGCGCTGGTGCAGCGCGTGCCGCCGCGGGCGGCGTTCCAGGGGGCCAGCCTCGATCTCGCGGTCGGCAAGGACGTTCGGCCGGAGGTGCTGGCCGGGTTCCTGGAGGCGAACGGCTATGGCCGCGCCGGCACGGTGATGGAGCCCGGGGAGTATGCGATCCGCGGCGGCATCATCGACATCTTCCCGGCCGGGGAGCCCGATCCGGTGCGGATCGACCTGTTCGGCGACACGATCGAGACGATCCGCGCCTTCGACCCGTCCACGCAACGGAGCGCGGCGGAGCCGTCGGCTGCGCGCACGCGGCTGGTGCTGCGCCCGGTCTCGGAAGTGCCGCTCGACCAGGACGCGGTGGCGCGCTTCCGGTCCGGCTGGCGCGACGCGTTCGGCCAGGGCGCGGCGGAGGACCCGATCTACCAGTCGGTGTCGGACGGGCGGCGCCATCCGGGCATGGAGCACTGGCTGGCGCTGTTCCATGCGCAGCTGGAGACATTGCCCGATTACCTGCCGGGCGCGTCGGTCAGCCTGGATCACCAGGCGGACGAATCGCTGGACGCGCGGCTGGAGATGATCGCCGATCATTACGCGGCCCGGCGCGGCCCGACCCGGGAGGGCGAGGTGCCGTACCGGCCGCTGCCGCCGGAGCGTCTGTATCTGGATCGCGCGGGGTGGGAGGCGATGCTGGCGGGCGGGCCGTGCGTTGCGTTCTCGCCGTTCGCCAGGCCCGACGGGGCGCAGGGGGTCGAGGGCGGCGGGCGGCCGGGTCCGATCTTCTTCGGCACCGCGCCGGCGGCGGGCAATGCGCTCGATCAGTTCAAGGCGCAGGCGGCGCGCTGGGCGGACGAGGGGCGGCGCATCGTGGTCGCGGCCTGGACCCGCGGCTCGCGCGAGCGGCTGGGCCATCTGCTGCGCGAGCATGGCGTGGCGGAGGTGGCGGCGGCGGAGGACTGGCCGGCGGTGCGGCGCAAGCCCGCGGGGTCGGTTTCGCTGGTGGTGCTGGGGCTCGATCGCGGGTTCGTCGCGCCCAAGGGGCCGGAGCGGCTGGCGCTGGTGGCCGAGCAGGACCTGCTGGGCGAGCGCATCGCGCGCCCGCCGCGGCGGCGCAAGCGGGCCGACCAGTTCATCGCCGAGGCGACCGAGCTCGCCGAGGGCGACCTGGTGGTGCATCAGGAATACGGCATCGGCCGCTACGACGGGCTGGCCACGCTGACCGTGTCGGGCGCGCCGCACGACTGCCTGCGGCTGATGTATGACGGCGAGGAGAAGCTGTTCCTGCCGGTCGAGAACATCGAGATCCTGTCGCGCTACGGCAGCGAGAGCCAGGGCGTGGCGCTCGACAAGCTGGGCGGCACGGCGTGGCAGAACCGCAAGGCGCGGATGAAGACCCGCATCCGCGACATGGCGGGCGAGCTGATCCGGATTGCCGCCGAGCGCAAGGTGCGCGACGCGCCGGCCCTGATGCCGGCCGAGGGCAGTTTCGACGAGTTCTGCGCCCGCTTCCCGTTCGCCGAGACCGAGGACCAGACCCGCGCCATCGCCGACGTGCTGGAGGATCTGGCCTCGGGCCGGCCGATGGACCGGCTGATCTGCGGCGACGTGGGGTTCGGCAAGACCGAGGTGGCGCTGCGCGCCGCGTTCGTCGCCGCGATGTCGGGCGCGCAGGTGGCGGTGGTGGTGCCGACCACGTTGCTGGCGCGGCAGCATTTCCGCACGTTTTCGGAACGCTTCTCCGGGCTGCCGGTGCGGGTGGCGCAGCTGTCGCGCATGGTGACCGCCAAGGAGGCGGCGGAGGTGCGCAAGGGGCTGGCCGACGGGACGGTGAACGTCGTCATCGGCACCCACGCGCTGCTGGCGAAATCCATCAGCTTCGCCGACCTCGGGCTGCTGATCGTCGACGAGGAGCAGCATTTCGGCGTGGCCCACAAGGAACGCCTGAAGGCGCTGCGCGCCGACGTGCACGTGCTGACCCTGACGGCGACGCCGATCCCGCGCACCCTGCAGCTGGCGCTGACCGGCGTGCGGGAGATGAGCCTGATCGCCACGCCGCCGGTCGATCGGCTGGCGGTGCGGACCTTCATCATGCCGTTCGACCAGGTGGTGATCCGCGAGGCGATCCAGCGCGAGCGGTTCCGCGGCGGGCAGGTGTTCTGCGTGGTGCCGCGGATCGAGGACCTGGGGCGGATGGCGAGCCGGCTCGCCGAGATCGTGCCCGAAGCGCGCATGGTGCAGGCGCACGGGCGGCTGGCGCCGACCGAGCTCGAGCGGGTGATGACCGAGTTCGGGGACGGGAAGTTCGACATCCTGCTGTCCACGAACATTGTCGAAAGCGGGCTCGACATGCCGGCGGTCAATACGTTGGTGATCCATCGTGCCGACATGTTCGGGCTCGGGCAGCTCTATCAGCTGCGCGGGCGGGTGGGGCGCGGCAAGCAGCGCGGGTATGCGTATCTGACCTGGCCGCAGAGCCACCGGCTGTCGGCGGCGGCCGAGAAGCGGCTGACGGTGATGCAGACCCTGGATGCGCTGGGGGCGGGGTTCACGCTCGCCTCGCACGATCTGGATATCCGCGGCGCGGGGAACCTGCTGGGCGACGAGCAGTCCGGGCATATCCGCGAGGTGGGGATCGAGCTCTATCAGCAGATGCTGGAGGACGCGGTGGCCGAGGTCCGCGCCGGCGAAGGGCGGCGGGCGGAAGCGGATCGCGACTGGACGCCGAACATCGGGCTCGGCCTGCCGGTGCTGATCCCGGAAAGTTACGTGAAGGACCTGCCGGTGCGGCTCGGGCTGTACCGCCGCATCGGCGCGCTCGGGTCGGATGCCGAGACCGAGGCGATGGCGGCGGAGCTGGTGGATCGTTTCGGCCCGCTGCCGGCGGAGGTGGAGAACCTGCTCGCGGTGGTGGGCCTCAAGCGCGCCTGCCGCGAGGCGGGGGTGGAGAAGCTGGAGGCGGGGCCGAAGGGCATGGTGGTGGCGTTCCGCCGCAACGTCTTCCGCAACCCGGCGGGGCTGGTGAACTGGCTCGGCGCCAAGGGGGGGCTGGTGAAGCTGCGCCCCGACCACAAGCTGGCGATCGTGCGGGAGATGGACGTGGCGACCCGGCTGCGCACCGCGCGCGACGTGCTGGAAAGCCTGGGGCGGATCGCGGCGCAGGCGAAGGCGGCCTGATTGCGATCCCATCATGATCCCGTTGGGTCCCGAGACCCGGGGCGGGCGTTACAGGACCACGCCCTCGATCCGCGCCTGCGCGGCCAGGGTGTGCAGCCAGGCGGCGGCGGCGTGCTGCCAGTCGCGGGCGGCCAGATCGCGCTTCACCGCTGCCGCCACCGCGTCGTAGGGCAAGGGTACGCCGTCGGCGCGACGGTCGAGCCGGAGGACGTGGTAGCCGTAGCGTGTGCCGATCGGCACCGGGCAGATCTGTCCCGGTTCCAGCGCCATCACGAAGGTTTCGATTTCCGCGACCAGGTCGCCGCGCCGCTGCTGGCCGAGCAGGCCCCCTTGCGCGGCGGAGGAACAGGCGGATCGTTCGCGCGCGAGCGCGGCGAAGCGTTCGGGCCGGTCGGCGAGCAGGGACAGGGTTTCCGTTGCCGCCTGCTTCGCCCGGTCGCGGGCCGGCGTGTCCTCCGCTGCGGCAGCGAACAGGATATGCGCGGCTTCATACACGACCGGGCTTTGCCAGCGGTCGGGCCGGGCCTGCCAATGGGCGCGGCAGGCGGCCTCGTCCGGCTCCGCGGGCGCGACGCGCGCCGCGAGCAGGGCGCGGATCAGCGCCTCGTCCGGCCCTTCGTCGGCCTCCGGCGCGTCGGCTTCGATGCCGGCGCGCGCGGCTTCCGCGAGCAGCAGGTGGCGGATCACCAGGGCGCGGGCGGCGTCCGCCCAGGCGTCTTCCATGCGGGCGGCAGGGTGCAGTTGCATCTCTGCCGCGATCGCCGGTGCGGGGATCGCGACCCCGTCCACCGTGACCGGGCCCATCACCGCCCCCGCTCCGGGGTGGCGCCGCCGCGGCGGCGCACGAGCTGGTAGCGGCGCCCGACGTAGGTGACCGGGGCCGACCAGATGTGCACCAGGCGGGAGAAGGGAAACACCAGCAGGATGGTGAGCCCGAGCAGGATGTGCAGCTTGAAGATCAGGCTGGTCGCTGCCATTGCCGCCGCCGCGCCGGGCTGGAAGGTCACGATGCCCTGCGCCCAGTCGGCCAGCATCAGCATCTCCGACCCGTCGAGATGCTGCGCCGAGACCAGGATGGAGCCGAGCCCCATCGACAACTGGACCCACAGCATCAGCAGGATCGCGATGTCCATGGCCGAGGAGGTGGCCCGGATGCGCGGATCGGACAGCTGGCGGTAGATCAGCAGGGACAGGCCGAAGAAGCACAGCACGCCGGCGGCGCCGCCGAAGCTCATGGCCGCGATCTGCTTCGTTTCCACGGTGATCCCGATGCCGGTATAGATCGCGTGCGGCGTCAGCAGCCCGACGACATGTCCGGCCAGGATCGCCAGGATGCCGATGTGGAAGCAGTTGCTGCCGATCACCAGCATGCGCCGGCGCAACAGTTGCGACGAGCCGGAGCGCCAGGTGTACTGGCCGTATTCGAACCGCACCAGGCTGCCGAGGAAGAACACGGCGAGCGCGATATAGGGATAGATCCCGAACAGGACCTGGTTCATCGGGCGGTGCTCCCAACGGCTTCGGGCGCCGCGGCGGCGGTGAAGCGCACCGCCTCGTCCTCCCACGCGGCATCGAGGGCGGCGAGGCTGTCGGCCGCCGGGGCGAGCCGCGCCGCCGCTTCGGCCACTTTCGCCGGATCCGCCCGCCGGGCGGCCAGCGCGGCGACCGCCCCCGTCACCGCCGCGTAGTCGCTGCCGCGGGCGCGCAGCTTCTCGTCCAGGGCGACGATGACCGGGGCGGCCTCGGCCAGCAGGCTGCGCGCCGCCGCCTCCGGCAGTTGCGACAGGAACTCGAGATAGAGCGGCAGGAAATCGGGCAGCTCGTGGGCCGCGATCTCGAACCCGTGCAGCCGGTACAGCGCGGCGAGCCGGACCATGGCCTGCCCACGCTCGCGCAATTCGCCGTGCACGTGTTCGAACAGATGCAGCGACAGCGAGCGGTTGCGGTCGAACAGGCCGACATAGGCTTCCTGCGCATCGAGCAGGACGCCCTGTTGCAGCCGGTCGACGAGGTGCGCCACCGCGTGGCGCCCTCCGCGTGGCAGCAGCGCTTCCTCGTCGAGCACCAGCGGCACGTCGTCCAGCGCCTCGAACAGGGCGGCGGTCGGATAGGACAGCAGCGCGGACAGGACCTTGAACGTGCGCATGATCTAGGCCTCCGCCTTGGCTTTGACGCCGTGCCGGTGCGGCGGCGTGCCGAACAGCCCGCCCTCCGCGGCGCCGCCGGAACAGCCGTCGCCGAAGGAGAAGCCGCAGGAATTGCGGAGGTCGAAGGCGTTTTCCGCGTATTCGCGATGGGTGGTGGGGATGACGAAGCGGTCCTCGTAATTCGCGAGCGCCAGGATCCGGTACATGTCCTCGACCTGTCGCGCGGTCGAGCCCGACCTGATCGAGCGACCGCGCTCGTCGATGCACGCCGTCGACTGGACTTGCGCGCGCATGTAGGCGCGCATCGCCAGCAGGCGTTCGCAGCGCGCAGTTCACCGGCTATTCCTTGCCCGGCGGTCAGCAGGTTGGCGAGGTAGCTGCAGCGGGATGCGCAGCGACTGCGACGTCGGGGATGGCGCCGTTCATGCCCGATCTCGCCCGGCCTCGGCCGCGGCCTGGATCGGCGACAGCGGCGGCACGTACCAGACCATCGGCAGCGTGCGGTATTCGGGGTGCAGCGGGAAGGCGATCTTCCAGTCCATCGCCATCTTGTAGACCGGGCGAGTGCCTGCGCCGCCTCGAGCCAGGCCTCCGGCACGCCGTCCGCCGCGCGCCTGCGCGATGCACCTCCGGATCGTGCGGATCAAGGAAGATCTCGAGCTGGGCGTCGTAGAGATCGCTGCTCGTCCGGCACCGACGGCCGCTTCCGCGATGCGGTCGGCGTCGTACAGCATCACGCCGAGATAGCGGATGCGTCCGACGCAGGTTTCCGAGCACACGGTCGGCTGGCCGGCCTCGATGCGCGGATAGCAGAAGATGCATTTCTCCGACTTGCCCGGACGGCCAGTTGTAGTAGATCTTCTTGTACGGGCAGCCGGAGACGCACATGCGCCAGCCGCGGCACTTGTCCTGGTCGATCAGCACGATGCCGTCCTCCTCGCGCTTGTAGATCGCGCCCGAGGGGCAGGCCGCGACGCAGGCCGGGTTGAGGCAGTGCTCGCACAGCCGCGGCAGGTACATCATGAAGGTGTTCTCGAACTGGCCGTAGATCTCCTTCTCGCACGGCCTCGAAATTCACGTCCTTCGCGCGCTTGGCGAATTCGCCGCCGAGGATTTCCTCCCAGTTCGGGCCCCACTCGATCTTTTCCATGCGCTCGCCGGTGATCAGCGAGCGCGGTCGCGCGGTGGGCGCGGTCTCGGCTCAGCGGCGCCGATCTGCAGATGGTCGTAGTCGAAGGTGAACGGCTCGTAGTAGTCGTCGATCTCGCGGCAGGTCGGGATTGGCGAAGATCTTCGCCAGCACCCGCCACTTCGCGCCCATGCGCGGCTCCAGCTGGCCGTTCGCGCGTGCGGACCCAGCCGCCTTTCCACTTCTTCTGGTTCTCCCACTCCTTCGGGATAGCCGATGCCGGGCTTGGTTTCGACGTTGTTGAACCAGGCGTATTCGACGCCCGTCGCGGGAGGTCCAGACGTTCTTGCAGGTGACCGAGCAGGTGTGGCAGCCGATGCATTTGTCGAGGTTCAGCACCATCGCGATCTGTGCGCGGATTTTCATCGCCGCGGCGCTCCCTATTCCGCTGCCGCGGGGACCGGTTCGGCGCGCGTGCCTTCCAGCCAGTCGATCTTTTCCATCCTGCGGATGACCACGAATTCGTCACGGTTCGACCCGACGGTGCCGTAGTAGTTGAAGCCCGTAGGACAGCTGCGCGTAGCCGCCGATCATGTGGGTCGGCTTCAGCACGGTGCGGGTGACGGAGTTGTGGATGCCGCCGCGCTGGCCGGTGATCTCGCTGCCGGGCACGTTCACGATCTTCTCCTGCGCGTGGTACATCATGCACATTCCCGCCGTGCACCCGCTGGCTGACCACCGCGCGGGCGGTCAGCGCGCCGTTGGCGTTGAACGCCTCGATCCAGTCGTTGTCGGCGATCCCGGCGCGCTGCGCGCGTCGGTCTTCGCTGATCCAGACGATCGGGCCGCCGCGCGAGAGCGTCAGCATCAGCAGGTTGTCGGTATAGGTGCTGTGGATGCCCCATTTCTGGTGCGGGGTGATGAAGTTCAGCACCACTCGCGGGTTGCCGTTCCGCGCCTTGCTTTGCCACCGCGCCGATGGTCTTGGTATCGACCGGCGGGCGCCAGGCGCACGAAGCCCTCGCCGAAGGCGCGCATCCACTCGTGGTCCTGGTAGAACTGCTGCCGCCCGGTGAGCGTGCGCCAGGGGATCAGCTCGTGGACGTTGGTGTAGCCGGCGTTGTAGCTGACCGTGCTCGCTTTCGATCCCGCGTCCAGGTCGGCGAGGTGATGATCTTGCGCGGCTGCGCCTGCGAGGTCGCGGAAGCGGATCTTGTCGTCCTCGCGCGGGCGGGCGAGATGCGTGTGCTCGCGCCCGGTGTGCTTGCCCAGCGCGTCCCAGGCCTTCACCGCCACCTCGCCGTTGGTTTCCGGCGCCAGGCGCCAGGATCACCTCGGCGGCATCGATGTCGGTGTCGATGCGGCGGGCCCTGGCCGCGCCGTCATCGGTGACCGTGCCGTTCAGCGCGCCAAGCAGCGTCCACTTCTTCCCCGGTGTTCCAGCCGATGCCCTTGCCGCCGTTGCCGAGCTTGGTCCATCAGCGGGCCGAGCGAGGTGAAGCGGGCGTAGGTGGTCGCCGTAGTCGCGCTCCACCACCGTGACCGTCGGCATGGTCTTGCCGGGGATCGGGGTCGTCTCGCCCTTCTTCCAGTCCGCCACGTCGAACGGCTGGGCGAGCTCGCCCGGGGTGTCGTGCAGGATCGGCGTCAGCACCGTGTCCTGTCCCGAGGCCCAAGGTGTCCTGGCGCAAGCTCGGAGAATTTGCTGGGCGATGCCCTTGTAGATCTCCCAGTCCGAGCGGGCTTCCCAGGCCGGGTCCACCGCCGCCGACAGCGGGTGGATGAACGGGTGCATGTCGGAGGTGTTGAGGTCGTGCTTCTCGTACCAGGTGGCGGTCGGCAGCACGATGTCGGAATAGACGCAGGTGGTGGACATGCGGAAATCGAGCGTCACCAGCAGGTCGAGCTTGCCCTCGCGCGCGCCTCCTCCCGCCAGCGCACCTCGCTCGGGCTTCACGCCGCCCGCCTCGCCCAGGTCCTTGCCGAGCACGCTGTTTTCGGTGCCGAGCAGGTATTTCAGGAAGTATTCGTGCCCCTTGCCCGACGAGCCGAGCAGGTTGGAGCGCCAGACGAACATGTTGCGCGGGAAGCTCTCCGGCGTCGTCCGGGTCTTCGCATGCGCGAAGCGGAGGCTGCCGCTGGCGAGTCCCTGGGCGACGTAGCCCGGCACGGGTTCCCCCGCGGCTTCCGCCGCCGCGGCGATCTCCAGCGGGTTCTGCGCCAGCTGCCGGGGCGGAGGGCAGCCAGCCCAGCCGCTCGGCGCGTCACGTTGCAGTCGATCAGCGTGCCGTCGCAGCGCGGCCGGATCGGCGCAGTCGGCGAGAGCGATCTCCGCCGCGGTCAGCTTCTCGTAGCGCCACTGGTCGGTGTGCTGCGTAGAAGAAGCGAGGTCGCGTTCATGTGCCGCGGCGGGCGGTGCCAGTCGAGCGCGAAGGCGAGCGGCGGTCCAGCCGGTCTGCGGCCGCAGCTTTTCCTGGCCCACATAGTGCGACCAGCCGCCGCCCGACTGGCCGATGCAGCCGCACATCATCAGCAGGTTGATGATGCCGCGATAGACCATGTCCATGTGGTACCAATGGTTGATGCCCGGCGCCCGAGGATCACCATCGACCTGCCCCTGGTCTTTTCGGCGTTGGCCGCGAATTCGCGGGCCACGGCGATGATCTGCGCGCGCGGCACGCCCGGTGATCGCCTCGGCCCAGGCCGGGCGTGCCGGGCACTGTCCTCGTCGTAGCCGGCGGCGACGTTCGTCGCCGCCCAGGCCGCGATCGATGCCGTAATTGGCGGCGAGCAGGTCGAACACGGTGGCAACCGTCACCGGCCCGTCCCGGGTCGCCACGGTCCGCACCGGCACGACCCGTTCCAGGATCGTCTCGGTGATCGGTGGCGTGGAAGGCGGCCGGCGCGGTGGCGCCGAAATAGGGGAAGGCGACCTGTGCCGTCGTCGCGCCCCCGCCAGGGTCAGGGTGAGGCGGGTTTGCGTCCCGGCGACCTGCGGCTCCAGGTTCCACCTGCCCGGACTCGTCCCCAGCGGAATCCGATCGACCCGTTCGGCACCACCAGCGCACCGGAGGCCTCGTCCAGCGCCAGGGTCTTCCACTCGGGATTGTTCGCCTGCCCGCCGGCGTCGGCGAGGTCGGAGGCGCGCAGATACCGCCCCGGCACGAGGCGGTTGTTCGGACCGCTCCAGCCGCACCAGCACCGGCATGTCGGTATAGCGGCGGCAGTATTCGTCGAAATAGGGCGTCTGGCGGTCGAGGTGGAATTCCTTCAGCGCCACGTGGCCCATCGCGAGGGCAAGCGCGGCGTCGGTCCCCTGTTTCGGATGCAGCCAGAGATCGCCGAACTTGGCTGCTTCGGAATAATCCGGCGTGATCACGACCGACTTCGTGCCGCGTGTAGCGCGCCTCGGTATAGAAATGCGCGTCCGGGCGTGCGGGTCTGCGGCACGTTCGAGCCCCAGAGCATCAGGAAGCTGGAGTTGTACCAGTCGGCGCTTTCCGGCACGTCGGTCTGCTCGCCCCAGGTCTGCGGGCTGGCCGGCGGCAGGTCGCAATACCAGTCGTAGAAGCTCAGGCTTACGCCGCCGATCAGCGACAGGTAGCGGCTGCCGGCGGCAAAGCTCACCATCGACATCGCCGGGATCGGCGAGAAGCCAACCACCCGGTCAGGCCCGTGGGTCCTGATCGTGTAGGCGTTGGCGGCGGCGATGATCTCCTCCGCCTCCGCCCAGCTGGCGCGGACGAAGCCGCCGAGGCCGCGGATGGATTTGTAGCTGCGCGCCTTTTCGGCGTCCTCGACGATCGACGGCCCAGGCGGCGACCGGGGCCAGCTGCGTGCGCGCGTCGCGCCACAGTTCCAGCAGGCGGCGGCGGATCAGCGGGTGCTTCAGCCGGTTGGCGCTAGTACAGGTACCAGGAATAGCTGGCGCCGCGCGAGCAGCCGCGCGGCTCGTGGTTCGGCAGGTCGGGGCGGGTGCGCGGATAGTCGGTCTGCTGCGTCTCCCAGGTGACGATCCCGCCCTTGACGTAGATCTTCCACGAGCAGGATCCGGTGCAGTTCACCCCATGGGTGGAGCGCACGATCTTGTCGTGCTGCCAGCGTTTGCGATACGCCGTCTTCCCAGGCGCGGTCCTCGTTGGTCACCACGCCGTGGCCGTCGGCGAAGGTGTTCGACCGTCTGCGGCGGAGGAAGGTCAGGCGGTCGAGAAAATGGCTCATCGATGCGGATCCCGATCGGTCAGGCCGACAGCGCGGTGGCTCAGGCGAACGAAGGCGACCGGCGACGATGATCGCGGCCAGGCGCCAGCACGACGTAGACGAAGAACCCGCCGGCATAGCCACGCGCGCCAAGGGCGGCGGCGAACAGCCCGAGCAGCGGCGGGATCACGAACCCGCCGAGCGCGCCGAGCCCGCCGACCAGCCCCGAGGCGCCGCCCACCGCGTGCGGCACGTATTTCGGCACCATCTTGAACACCGCGGCGTTGCCGAACCCCATGCCGAGCGCGATCAGCCAGCTCGCCGGCCAGGTTGATGTCGAACGCGGTGACCGCGGTGAGCGCCGCCGCACCACAGCACGACCAGGGTGAAGGCGAGGATCGCGAAGCGCTCGCCGCCGAAGCGTTCGGACAGCGATCCGCCCAGCACCCGGGCCAGCGCGGCGAGCGATGGAGAAGCCGATCCCGCCCAGCGCGCCGGCGGCCTGCGGGCTGAACCGGTGCAGGTTCACCCAGTAGGTCGGGAACCAGGCGGTGAGGGCCAGGAAGCCGCCGAAGGAGACGAAATACAGGAACACGAGGCCCCAGGTGCGGCGGCTCGTCGGCGGCCATCGATCAGCGCGCCCCAGACCGAGCCCTTGGGCATCAGCTCCTGCCCGGCGCTCGGCGGCCAGCGCCTGCGCGCGCTCAACCGTCTCGCCGCGGGCGCGGAACTGGAAGTACGTGGGCGTCGAGCGCCAGCCAGCCGTAGATGCCGGTGCCGATCAGCAGGAAGGCGAGCCAGGCGAGGTAGGATCCGGCGAGGCCCAGCGCGCCGATCGCGAAGGGGAGGGCGAGGGTGAACAGCCCCGGGGCGAGGTTGCCGACGCCGCCGTAGATGCCGAGCGCGGTGCCCTGGCGGTTGCGCGGGAACCAGTAGGAGACCTGCGGAATGCCCACCGAGAAGCTGGCGACGCCGCAGCCGCTCATGAACCCGAACAGCACCACCAGCGGGTAGAGCCCGGCACCCGCAGTGCGGGGCGGTGACCAGGATGAACACGAGCCCCCACATGCCGACGATGGAGATGCCGAACAGGGTCAGCATCGGGATGCGCCCGCCGGATTTGTCGACCCAGGCGCCGAACGGGATGCGCAACAGGGATCCGGTGAGCTGGGGGGCCGCGACCAGCAACCCCACCAGCAGCCGGGGAGAGCTGCATGGAGAGCTGGAAGGTGTGGGCGGCGGGGCCGTACAGCGCCACCGCGGCGAAGCCGATGAAGAAGCCCCAGGTGCCCATGACCAGACCCTGGCGGGGCGATCCGCGCACCCCGAGGCGCGCGGCGGCGGGTCCGGGTTTGGCGTCGAGGCTCTGATCCATCCTTGTCTCCTGCCATGCTGCGCGGTGCGCGAAGGCGTGGGCCCGGGACGGGAGGAACAACAAATGGATGGTTGCAGCCTTGATTTAGATCAATCGGCAAGCAGAAGGAGCGGATTTCCTTTTGGAAATTTTGGTCGATACGCAGGACAGGAGAAGTATTGGCCAGTCTTGTACTTGAAACACCCGGGTGTTGAATGATGAACGGGTCGTCTGATCTGCGCGCCGAACTGTGCGGCGTGCCGATGCTGCGCGGGTTGCCTGACGATGTGACGTCTGCGCTTGCCGGGCTGGGCGAGTCCGTGGCGGTGGCGGCGGGGACGGTGCTGTGCCGCGAGGGGGCGCCGCCGGTGGCGCTGCATCTGCTGCTCGCGGGCCAGGTGAGCCTGTCGGGCCGCGCCGCCGACGGCTCCGGCGCGGTGGTGGAGGTGGTGCGTCCCGGCGGGCGCTTCATCCTGGCCGCGGTGCTGACCGGGCGGCCCTATCTGATGACGGCGCAGGCGGTGACCCCGGCGCGCCTGCTGCGCCTGCCGGCGGCGCCGCTGTGCGCGCTGGCGGAGACGATGCCGGCGCTGGGCATGGCGCTGGCGCGGGCGGTGGCCGGGGATTTCCGGGCCATGGTGCTGCAGGTGAGGGACCTCAAGCTACGGTCCCTGCCGCAGCGGCTGGCGTATTATCTGCTGCAACTGGCTCCGTCCGGGGACGCGCCGGTGCGGGTGCGCCTGCCGTTCGACAAGGCCCTGCTGGCGGCGCGGCTGGGCTGCCGGCCGGCCAATCTGTCGCGCGCGTTCGCCGCGCTGCGGGCGCTGGGGGTGGAGACTTACGGGGCGTTGGTGGTACTGCACGACCCGCAGCGCCTGTCCGGCTTCGCAGCGCCCGATCTGGCAACGGATGCGGAGGCGGCGGGGGTGGCCGGCGGGGCTTCGGCCGAACCGGACGCCGGGCGCACCGACCGCTCGCGCCCCGACCACACGAGACAAGGGAGAATGCCATGACCAAAGTCGCCGTCATCGGGGCCGGGCTGATCGGCCGGGCCTGGTCGATCGTGTTCGCCCGCGCGGGCTTCGAGGTGGCGCTGTGGGACCCGGCCGCCGCGGCGGTGCCGGAGGCGCAGGCCTTCATCGCCGCCCGCCTGCCCGAACTGGCCGAGGCCGGCCTGCTCGCCGACCCGCCGGCGGCGGTGCTCGCCCGCCTGCATCCCGCCGCCACCCTGGCCGAGGCCGTCGCCGACGCCGAGCACGTGCAGGAGAACGGCCCCGAACGGGTCCCCGAGAAACAGGCCCTGTTCGCCGAACTCGACCGCGCCGCCCCGCCCGGCGCCGTGCTCGCCAGTTCCACCAGCGGCATCCCCGCCAGCGCCTTCACCGAGTCCCTGTCCGGCCGCGCCCGCTGCCTGGTCGCGCACCCGGTGAACCCGCCCTACCTCGTGCCCCTGGTGGAGCTCTGCCCCGCCCCCTGGACCGACCCCGACGCCATCGCCCGCACCCGTGCCCTGATGGAGCGCGCCGGCCAGGTCCCGGTGACGGTCAAGCGGGAGGTCGCCGGATTCGCCCTGAACCGCCTCCAGGGCGCGCTGCTCGCCGAAGCGTTCCGCCTGCTCGCCGCCGACGTGATCTCGCCCGAGGACCTGGACGCCACGGTCAAGCACGGCCTCGGCCTGCGCTGGTCCTTCATGGGACCGTTGGAGACGATCGATCTCAACGCCCCCGGCGGTCTGGCCGACTACTGCGCCCGCTACGGCGCCCTCTATGCGCAGATGCAACGGGAAATGACGCCGATGGACTGGGATGCCGCCCTCGTCGCCCGCCTGCACGCCGCCCGCCGGGCTTCCCTGCCGGAGGGCGAGGTTCCCGCCCGCCACGCCTGGCGCGACCGCCGGCTGATGGCGCTCGCCGCCCACAAGGCGGACCAGCCCGACTGACCCAGGCGGTCGGTCGGGGCAAGATTTCGTTAACCATGCTTCACGTGAAGCATTCTTCGACATCGAACCGTAGCGAGGCCGGTTCAATGTGCCTTGAACGCCTCGAACGGCTCCCGGCACGCCAGGCACCGGTGCAGCGCCTTGCACCCGGTGGCGCCGAACGCGCTGATGAGCTCGGTCCGCGCGCTGCCGCAGCGCGGGCAGGCCACCGCCTCCCCCGCCGCCGGCGGCGGCGCGATCCCGGCCGCGGCCAGCTTCGCCCGCGCCGCGGGACCCAGCGCGGCCGAGCTCCACGCCGGGGCCAGCACCGTGCGCACCCGCGCGGGCCCGAGCCCGGCGCGGTCCAGCGCCGCCTCGATCTCCCAGCCGATCACCGCCATCGCCGGGCAGCCGGTGTAGGTGGGGGTGATCGTCACCTCCACCGCGTCCCCGGCCAGCGCCACGTCGCGCAGGATGCCGAGGTCGGCGATCGTCAGCGCCGGCAGTTCCGGGTCTTCCACCGCGGCCACGGCGGCCCGCGCCCGGGCCAGGCGGTCGGCCGCCGCCCCGCTCACCACACCGCCCCCGGATGGGCGCGGGCGAGGGACTGCATCTCCGCCAGCATTTTCCCGAACGGCTCGCCGTGCAGGCCCTGCCGCCCGCCGGTCTGCATCCAGCCGTCGTCCGGGCGGGTCAGGGTGGCGCGGGCCAGGGTGCGGTCGATCGTCGCGGTCCAGGCGGCGCGCAGCGGCGCGGGGTCGGGCAGGACGCCGGCTTCGATCAGCGCCGCCTCGGCCGGATCGGCCTCGAACAGCTCGCCGGTATAGGGCCAGAGCAGGTCGAGCGCCGCCTGGGCGCGGGCGTGGCTTTCCTCGGTCCCGTCGCCCAGGCGGACCAGCCATTCCGTCGCGTGGCGCAGGTGGTAGGCGGATTCCTTCTCCGCCTTCGCCGCCACGGCAGCGAGCGCCGGCTCGGCCGAGCCGGCCGCGGCGCGCCAGAACGGATCGGCCTGGGCGGAATACAGCACCTGGCGGACGAGGGTGCAGGCGAAGTCCCCGTTCGCCTGTTCCACCAGCAGGCAGTTGCGGAACTCCCGGTCGGTGCGGAAATAGGCGAGCGCGTCCTCGGTCTGCCCGGTGCGGGCGCCGACTTCGGCATACAGCAGGCGGGCGAGGCCGATCTGGTCCAGCGCGAGGTTGGCCAGCGCCAGGTCTTCCTCCGGCATCGGCGCCCGGCCGCACCATTCCGACAGGCGATGGCCGAGCACCAGCGCGTCGTCGGCGCGGCGGAGCAGGGCGAGGGGGAGGGGGGCAAGGGTCATGCCAGACTCTAGCATGAAAGGGCCGGCGGGGGCTGGAAGGGCGTGTGCCGCGGGAGCGGTCGTCCCCGGCGCGCGGCGTCCTTGACGGCGGCGAGCGCGGCGCCAGGCTCGGGCATGCCGGCGCCGGATGGGGCGGACCCGCCGACCGATCGACGAGGCGGCGCTGCCGCCGCATGCTGCGCTCTCGCAAGGTCTCTGAAGGAAGTTCTATGGACAAGCTCACTCTGGCCGTCACGTCCCGCAATTACTTCAATTTGCCGGCCTGGGTCGCCCTGCACGCCGGGCTGTTCGCGGCGGAGGCGCTCGACGTCACGATCGCGCATATCGAGGCGATCGATGCCGTGAACGAGGCGGTCACCCAGGGGCAGGCCCAGTTCGCCTACGGGGTGACGGAGCACGTCATCCTCGACGCCGAGGCCGGGGGGCGGCAGGTGATCCTGGGCGGCAACGTCAACCGGCTGCCATTCTCCCTGATCTCTGCGCCGGACATCCGCAGCTTCGAGGATTTGCGCGGGCGGACGATCGGCGTCTCGTCGCTGCGCGCCGGCAGCTCGTCGCTGGTCATGAAGCTGCTCGCCGCGCGCGGGCTGCACTACCCGCAGGATTACGCGATGGTGGCCTGCGGCCCGATCCTCGCGCGCTGGGACAAGCTGCGCAGCGGCGAGATCCAGGCCGGGCTGCAAGGGGCTCCCCTGAACCATATCGCCCTCGATCAGGGCTTCAACTCGCTCTGCGAACCGCGCGACGAGGTGCCGTGGTTCCAGTTCACGTCGCTGAATGCGGACCGGGGGTGGCTGGACGCGAACCGGTCCCTGGCGCTTCGTTTCCTGCGCGCCTTCCTGCGCGCGCACGAGCTTGTCTATGCCGACCGCGCGCTTGCCAACGCGATCGCCGTGCAAGAGAGCCGGGTCGCGCCGCACTACGCCGACCGCGCCTGGGTCGAGTACACCGAGGCCGGCATCTTTCCGCGTGACGGCGAAGCCAGCGCCGCCGGCGTGCAGGCGTTGATCGAAACGTCGTCGCTGATCCGGGAACTGCCGGCACGCGCGCGCAGCCGGGCCGAGGCGTATATCGACCGCAGCTGGCTCGCCGAAGCGCGCCGGTCGGTGTCGGCCTAGGCCCCGCGCCATGGACCAGGCCATGATCGACTATGGTGACCGGGCGCGCCTGGGGGTGCTGCTGCCCTCCGGCAATTTCGTCGCCGAGGCGGAGATCCGCGCCATGCTTCCCGCCGGGATCGGACATCACGTTACGAGGTTGGCGCTGCGCGGCAGCTCCTCCGAACAGCTCCTCGGCATGCTGCGGCGGCTTGAGGAGGCGTCGGCGCTGCTGGCGGACGCCGCGGTGGACCTGATCGCGTTCCACTGCACGGCGGTGTCCACCTTTGCGCCTGACATGGCCGGCAGCATCGTGCGCCGGATCGAGGCGGCCACCGGTATCGCGGCGTTCTCGACCGCGGATGCGCTGCTCGCTGCCTGCGGCGCCGTGCGGGCACGTCGCCTGCTGCTGGTGACCCCCTATCTTGAGGCGGTGCACCGGCGTGAAGCCGCGTTCCTGGAGGCGCAGGGCCTGACGGTGGCGGGTGGGGCGTGGATGGGCATCGACACCAACGCCGAGATGGGACGGTGCAGCCCGGAGGAGATCCTCGGGTTCGCGCGCAGCCACGCCGGCGCGGCCGATGCGTGCCTGCTGAGCTGCACCGCCATCCGCTCGGCCGGCATCATCCCCGCGCTGGAGCGGGAGCTCGGGATGCCGGTGCTCACCAGCAACCAGGCGATGGTGTGGCACGCGCTCCGCCGGTTCGGCGTGCCCGCCGGGGAGACCGGGCCCGGGGCGCTGATGCGTTCGTAGTGCGGGGCGGGGCAAACGGCGGGCGCGTCCGTGTCCGCCCATGCGCGCGTTGGTCCCGGCCCACGCACATGATACCATCGCCGACCATGGAGCTGACCCTGCATATCCCCGATGAGGTCGCCACCCGGCTCGGCGTGGCCGACCTGCCGCGCCGTGCGCTCGAAGCCCTCGCGATCGAGGAACACCGGGCCGGCCGCCTGCCCCTGCCCGAACTGCGCCGGCTGCTCGGCTTCGCCACACGCGCCGAGCTCGACGGTTTCCTCAAGGCCCACGGCCTCTTTGCCGACTACACCCTGGCGGATCTGGAACAGGAGCGGCAGGACCTGCAGCGCCTCGGGCTCTGACCCGTGCGGGTCGTGGCCGATACCGGCCCGCTGCATTACCTCGTGCTGGTCGGCCAGATCGACCTTCTGCCCCGCCTGTTCCGGACCGTGACCGTGCCCACGGCGGTCCGCGCCGAGTTGCGCCATCCCGCCGCGCCGCAGCCCGTCCGGGCCTGGGCCGGCATACCGCCGCCCTGGCTCGTCGTCTCGCCCGCGCCGGCGGAGAACGACCCCGCGCTCCTGCGGCTCGACAGCGGCGAACGCGCGGTCATCGCCCTCGCCATCGCCGCCAAGGCGGACCTCGTGGTGATGGACGACCGGGCCGGGGTCGCGGTGGCACGCGCCAAAGGCTTCGCGGTCACCGGGACGCTCGGCATCCTCGACCTGGCGGCGCGCCGAGGGCTGCTCGACCTCGCCGACGCCCTCGGCCGGCTGAAGGCCACGAATTTCCGCTATCGGCCCGAGCTGCTGGACGCCGTTCTGGCCCAGCACCGCGCGCGGGGCGGCAGGTAGGCGCTGGCCGACCATGATCGGGTCGGGATGACCCGATCATGGTCCGCCAGCGCACCGTCGCTCGCGCGCGTCAGCCCCTGCACCAGCCCAGGCGGACAAGCGAAGCTGCACCCGTTCGTCAGCTCCACGATCACCCGTCCGCCCGCGCGATCATACCGCGCCGCCGCCGCCCGAGGCTCGGCAAGCCGCGCGACCCGGCCTCGTTCCGCCGCCGCGTCGATCTCGGCATCAGTCAGATCGGCCATGGATCTTCTCCCACCTCGCCAGCGGCAGCGCCTGCTGCTCGGTCACCACCCGCATCGCGCGACGGACCTCCCCGCGTGTCATCCCGTCGGTCCAGACCAGCCGCGGGGTCCCGTCAGGGCTCGGCAGGTCGACCTTGGCCTGGCCTTCCCCGAAGACATGGACATGGGCCAGGTGGTGGTCATCGACGACGATGACCACACGCAGCCCCTCCGCCCGCAGCACGGTGACCATGGAGACAGACAACCCATCGCGATGGGAAATACGACGGCACCAGGCGCGCGCAACGGCAGGACGACATCGCACCGCCTTGGAGGATTGAAACCGACCTGCCGGGCCGAGTATATGTATCCTGTGGGGAGACGATATGCCGGCGTCCGATGAACACACCATCGAATCCCTGCTCGCGGTCGACGGCCGTATCCATCACCTGGCACAAGGCTACTGGCTGAAGTTCGAGATCAAGCGGATCGCCGCGACGCCGGAGCGCCCGCACGGTCTGCGCTACGCGTTCACCCTGCACGACCCGGCCGGCAAGCGCCTGGTCGGCTTCGACAACGCCCACGCCGTGCCGCCCCACGGATCGCGTTTCGCCGCCCGACCCGTCGCCCACGACCACTGGCACCGGACCGAGGATGACGAGGGCCGTCCCTACCCGTTCACCACCGCCGATACACTGCTGGCCGATTTCTTCACCGAGGTCCGGCGCGTCCTCGCCGACCGCGGCCTGTCGGACGGGGTGATCGGGGAGGGCACCACCACCGGAAGGAGCACGCCACGATGAAGGTCCAATCGCTGCACGAGCTGGAAGCCGAGATGCGCGCCGTCGCCCGCGGCGAACGGCCCGCGCCCCCGGACGCGGCGCTGCCCAGCCTCGACTCCGCCGAGGCACTGCTCCGCCTCCTCACGCCCGAGAACCGCAGCCTGCTCCGGACCATCCGCGACAGCCGTCCGCAATCCGTCGCCGAACTGGCCCGGCTGAGCGGGCGTGCCGAGCCGAACCTGCTGCGTACGCTCGCCAAGCTGGAATCCGCTGGCCTTCTACAGATGAAGACCGTCGCGCGCCGCCGGATCCCGGTTCCGACGATCGGAAAGCTGCGGGTGGAGATCGATCCCTATGCGATGGCGGATCGGGTCGAGATCGTCTGACCCCCCCTCACACCACCGGGCTCGCCCCCCCGTCCATGTTGATCGCCGTCCCGGTCGTGAACCCGCCCGCCTCGGAACACAGCAGGGTCGCCATCGCCGCGAACTCCTCCGGCTTGCCCAGCCGCCCGAGCGGGATATTCGCCCCCAGCTTCGCCGCGAACGCCTCGAACGGCTCGTTCGCCCCGGCCGCCGCGTGCCGGCGCACCCATTGGTCGGACACGATCTGCCCCACCAGCATCGCGTTCACCAGCACGTTGTGCGGCGCGCCCTCGTTGGCCAGCACCTTGGTCAGCGCCATCCCCGCGGCGCGGGAAACGGCGGTCGGCGCCCCGTTCGCCCGCGGCGCCTTGGCGCCGATGTTCAGCACGTTGATGATCCGCCCCCAGCGCCGGCTCTTCATCCCCGGCAGCGCCAGCCGGCACAGCCGGATCGCGGCGAACAGTTTCAGGTCCAGATCCTCCTGCCACATCGCATCCGTAACCGTCTCGAACGGCATGGCGCGCGAGGTGCCGGCGTTGTTCACCAGGATATCCACCTGCCCGAACGCGGCTTCCGCGGCGGCGAAGGCGCGCTGGCAGTCCCCCGCCTGCGAAACGTCGGCGGTGACGGTGAGCACCTTGCCCTTGGCCGTCGCCTCGATCGCCGCCTTGGCCTCGGCCAGCACCTCGGCGCGGCGGGCCAGGATGGCGACATTGGCGCCGGAGGCGGCGAATTCACGCGCCATCGCCAGGCCAAGGCCCTTCGAGGCGCCGGTGATGACGGCGCTGCGGCCGGTGAGCATGACCTCCATGGGTCGGGTCCTCCCTCTTGCGGTTGTGTTCGGTTCGCTTGGCCGCCAGTGTGCGGGGCAGGGCCGCGCCGGGCAAGCCGGGCGCGGCCGGGAAAACGGAACGAGGCTCGTGGGGCGCATGCTGGACCCGGACCATCTCGCCGCCGCCGCGCGGCTGCTGGACGCCTGCCGCCGCCGCGGCGCCCTGCTCGCCACCGCCGAAAGCTGCACCGGCGGCCTGATCGCCGCCGCGCTCACCGCCATCGCCGGCTCGTCGGACGTGGTGGACCGCGGCTTCGTCACCTACTCGAACGCGGCCAAGACCGAGATGCTGGGCGTCCCCGCCGCCCTGATCGAAGCCGAAGGCGCCGTCAGCGAACCCGTCGCCCGCGCGATGGCCGAGGGCGCGCTCGCCCGCTCCGCCGCCACCATCGCGGTCGCGGTCACCGGCGTCGCCGGCCCCGGCGGCGGCTCGCCCGCCAAGCCCGTGGGCCTCGTCTGCTTCGGCCTCGCCCAGCGCGGCGCCCCGGTGGCGGCCGAGCGCCGGATCTTCCCCGGCGACCGAAGCGCGATCCGGGCGGCGACGGTGGCGCACGCCTTCGCCCTGATCGCCGCGCGCCTGGACTGACCCGCCCCAAACAGAAACCTCCCCTCCCCTTGCGGGAGGGGCCGGGGGAGGGGGCGCGCCGCACGAAGCATCATGCCGGCCGGCCCCGCGCCAGCGACCCGCGGGTCCCGCGCCGGTCCTACCCCCGCCCCGCCACCGCGCGTCCGAAGCGCCGCAGCCCGGACCATTGCTGCGCCAGGTAGCCGCCGCGGGCCAGCGCCGCGTCCGCCTCCGGATCGCCGGTCGCGGGGTAGTCGCGGGAGAAGTCGGCGGTGCCGAACATCATGTCCCACCACGGCAGCACCGCGCCGTAGTTGCAACTGCGCTGTCCCGCCGCCAGCACCCCGTGATGCGCGCGATGGAACCGCGGCGAGACCAGCAGCCGCTCCCCCAGCCAGCCGAACGAGACCCGCGCATTGGCGTGCGACAGGCTTTCCACGAAGCGCAGCACGAGCACCAGCAGCGGGAACTGCAACGGCGGCACGCCGATCGCGAGCGCGATCACCGCGAACCAGACGAAGCCGATCAGGTCGTCCACCAGATGGTTGCGGTCGTCGGACCAGAACGTCATCTGCGCCTGCGCATGGTGCAGCGCATGCAGCGCCCACCACCAGCGGAACCGGTGCGACAGCCGGTGCCGCCAGTAGTCGGCGCAATCCAGGATCGCCGCATAGGCGAAGAACGTCACGACCGGGTGGCCCATCAGCCTGGGGATCAGCAGCTCCAGCATCGGCGGCACCCAGCCGTGATCCACCAGCCAGCCGGTCATGGCCACCTGCACCTGGTAGAACAGCACGAAGGTCACCAGCGGCAGCACGCCGACGCGGGAGATCAGGGTGTAAAGGATATCGACCCAGACCGCGCTGCGGTCGCCCCAGCGCTCCACCGGCCGCCAGCGCTCCAGCGGGGTGCACAGCGCCAGGGTCGCCGCGACCTGCACCAGCCCGTACACCGCGGCCAGCGCCCAGCCGTAGGACACCTCCTCCCACCGCATCCAGCCGACCGAATAGAGGAACGGCAGCAGGACGTGTTCCTGCGCCCACCCCGCGGCGAGATCGAACGGGTCGCGCATGGTGCCCTACCGCGCCGCGGCCACCCGGTCCGGCGAGGGCGCGCGCGGGCTGAGGAAGATCCCGTGCGGCGAGCGGCCAACGTCGATCAGCGCGAAATGCCCGGTCGCCGGATCCAGCACCGCGACCAATTCGGCAAACCGGCGGGTGATCCACACCTTGCCGTCGGGGGCGAAGAACAAATCGTCCGGCCCGCCGGGAATGCGATAGGTGCGCAGCGGCCGCAACGTCGCGGCGTCCAGCACCGTGGTGGTGCCGGAGACGCGGTTGTTCACCCAGATCGTCTTGCCGTCGGGCGAGCGGAACAGGTTGTGCGCGCCGCGCTCGGTGACGATGTGGCCGGTCACGTGGCCGTTGGCCGGGTCCACCTCGGCGACATAATCCGTGCCCATGTCGCAGACCAGCAGCCGTCCGTTCAGCCACAGCACTCCGGCCGGCGTGTTGCCCACCGGTCGGTCCCACAGGATGCGCATGGTCTCAAGGTCGATCGCCACCAGCCGGTTGGTGCCCTGCAGGGTCACGAACACCCGTCGCGAGTTGGGCGAATAGGCCAGGTGGCTCGGCATCGAGTGGATTTCGAAGCGATGCAGCAGCTTCAGGCTGGATGCGGCATAGACATCGATCTGGTTGCGCGCGAGCCCGTTCACCACCAGGAACTTCCCGTTCGGGCTGAACCCGAGCTGATAGGGATCGGCCACCACCGCCCGCCGCTGCACCGCCCCGGTCATCGGGTCGAGGAAGAACAGCGCATTGCCCGAGGAATCGCCGATGATCAGGCTGCGCCCGTCCGGGCTCAGCGCCCAGTGGTGCGGCTCGCGCAGCACCGGGATGCGGCGCAGCACTTTCTCGGTGCTCATGTCGATCACGCTGATCGACGCGGCGCCGGAGTTCATCACGAAAGCGAGACCTTCGGCGCGCGCCGGCGGCGCGGCGGCCGCGGCGGCGAGCACGGTGCCCAGCAGGGCGAGCAGGACGGGAAGCAGACGGCGGGACGGCATGGGTGGCCTCTCGAAGCGGAACGCGGTTCAGCGCGTGCCGACCGCCCCTCCGCCCCGGTCCGCATCCTCGGCTTCCAGCGCGCCGCGGGCGAACACCGCGGCCACGAAGGCGAACAGCACCGAGGCCGAAGTGGAGATCAGCACGTTGTCGGTGACGGCATGGCACGCGAAGGCGACGAAGACCAGCCGCATGATCGCCCGGTCGGTGCGCGGCAGGCGCGCGATGTGGCCGGCGGCCCACAGGATGAAACAGGCCAGCAGCAACGCCTCGCCCAGCCGCCCGCCCTCCACCGCGATGCGCAGGTACTCGTTGTGGGCCGCCCAGGTATGCATGTAGCGAACGACACGACTGGTCTGCGGGATCACCGCGTTGCCCGACCCCACGCCCCAGCCGACCCAGGGGGAGGTGGCGGCGGCGCGCTCGAAATACGCCCAGATCTGTTCCCGCCCGCTCAGGCCGTCGGCGTTGTGGTCCAGCAGGTTGAACAGCCGGAGCGCGCTGAGGCTGCCGGCCAGGGCTGCGACCAGCGGCGCCAGCGCCAGCGCGCCCAGCAGCAGCCCGGTGCGTTCGCGCCGGGAAAACGCCGGCGAGGCGACGAAGGCCAGGGTGAGCGCGGTGACCGCGACCCCGTAGACCAGCGGCGCGCGCGCCCCGGTCAGCACCAGGATCAGGAAATTGACCGCCATCAGGGCGATGTGCCGCCCCGTCCCCTCCCGATACAGTTCGATCAGGCAGGCGTAGATCGCCGCCAGGGCGACGCCGCCGAGAAACGCCGGGTGGCTCAGCGCGCCCAGCCGCCAGCCGCCCGATTGCACGAACAGGGGCCGCAGGCCGGCGAGGTCGAACACGGCCCCGGCGCCGACGACCAGCGCCGGGATCAGCGCCGTGGTGCGGATGATCGCGCGCGCCCAGGGCCGCGACAGGCGCGAGAAGGAAAACGCATACGGGGCCGCGGAGCCGACCAGGGAACGCAGGCTCTCCATCGCCCCGAGACCCGGGTAGAGCCCGTGCACCAGGCCGGTGGCGAACATCGCCACGAACGCCAGGCCCGGATTGCACCAGTCCCGCCGCGGCCCGAAGCGCAGCACCGCGAGGGCGGCGAGCAGCAGCCCCGCGCCTTTCTCCACCGCGATGATCGGCTGGTAATACGCCGGGCCGAGCAGGTCGCCGAGCCACATCTCCGGCGTGGTGCCGACGGCGAGCAGCCAGGTCGCGGCGGCGGCCACCGGGTGCAGCCAGGCGAGCCCCGCGAGCGCGCCGAGGGCGAGCAGCAGCAGCGCCGGCCCGAACAGACCGGGGGCGGCCACCGCCACGATCGCGGCCAGCAGAATCCCCCCGGTTGCGATCGCCGCCCGACGCATGCGGGCGGTGTAGCGGCGAAGGGTTAGCGAAGAATGAGCGGCGGGACGGCGCTCAGGCCGCCGCCGGGCCGTCCAGCGGATAGGCCGGCGCCGCCTCGGCCCAGACATCCAGGATCGCGCCGCCGCGCGCGGGCGGCAGGCGCGCCGCGCCGTTCGTCCAGCGCCAGATGGCGCCCGGTTCGTGTTCCGGCGCCCACCAGCCTTCGGTGAGCCGCGGATCGTCGGCGGCGAGGTCGATCCGCTCCGCGCCGTGGCGGTACGAGAGGCGGCGCACCCGCACGCCGAGGCGACGGCGGTCTTCCACCCAGGGACGCAGCGCCGCCGGCACGACCCGGCGCGACAGCAGGCGCGCCGGCCCCGCCCCCGGCGGGAGGACGAACACCGCCTGGCCGTCCGCTTGCGCCACCGGGGCCAGGCGGCGCCCTCCGACGCTCAGGCAGAGCGCGGGATCGCGCGTCGTCGGCACCGGCTTGGGAGCGAAGCCGAGCGCGGCGGAGCGGGCGGCGAGGCGGCGCCACACCGTCTCGACCTCCGCCGGCGCGCAGCGCAAGGGCAGGCAGGACAGGGCGGCGCGCCGGGCCTGGGCCTCCGGGTCGGCCGAGGCGGGCAGGCGCAGGCGCCGCGCCTGCGGGCCGAACCGGCCGCGGTTGCCGGTGTCGAGATAGGTCTCCGCCGCCAGCCCCTCGGCGCGCACGAGGTCGTGCCGGTCCAGTTCGATATGATAATAGACCACGCGGGCGCAGCCGTCGTCCGGCGCGATGGCGCCGAAATTGATCAGCAGGCGGATCGGGATCAGCGCGCCGTCCACCGCCACCGCGTGGTCGGGGGACAGGCGCAGCGGACGCGCCGGCAGGCCGGGGGCGAAGGCGCCGGCTGCGATGCGCACCGGGCGGACGAGACCGGGATCCGGATGGCGGCGGCAGTCGACCCGGCGGCGGCCGATCCAGCGGATGGGGGCGAGGCCGCCGAAGCGGGTGACGACGCGATCGCCCACCGCCAGCGCCTCGATCGGCACCTCGCCGCGGTCGGTCAGGAGGCTTGTGCCGGCGGCGAAGCAGTTGGCGGTGCTGGCGAGATTGTAGCCGAGCACGTTCATTTCGCGCAGGTCGGTTGGGCTGACGAGGCCGGCCCGACCCTGACTGGCATAGCCGAACGCGTCTCCCGACACCGAGGAGCTCCAGTCCGCGGCATCACCGCCGAACTGCGGGTTGTTGTATTCGGTGAGCAGGCTCTGGCCGTCGACCGAGAAAGATCCCGCTCCCGGCGAAAGCTGGCGAGTGTCGACGCCGGAATAGCGGAACAGGTCGAGCGGCGTGTAGACATTGGGCGCTACCGACGCGGCGCCGAGCATGCCGGTGCGGCCCATCACCTCGGAGATTTCGTGCTCGATCGCGCCGATCGCGTCGTAGGAACCAGGCGCGGAGCGGTTGTTCGGATCGAAGGTGAAGTTGGCGGAACTGGAGAGCCCGATCGCCCCGTCGGACCCACCGGCAGCGCCGGGCAGCAGCCCCAGCGCTTTCTGCTCCGCCTCGCTCACGTAATAGAGGTCGTTGCCGGTGGGGTTGGTGGCGGGCAGAGACGCCGCAGCGTGGGCTTGGTCAGTGGAGGTCGGGTTCGCCGCCAGGGCGTCGCGAACGGTGGTGTAGCTCAGTTGCGAGCCGCTCGAAAAGCTTGCGGCCACCACGCCGCTGGCGGTGATGGCGGGCGCCGCCCACCTCACCCCAGCCGACACTGATGTTGATCGTGATGGGGTTGGTGAAGGTAGCCTCAAAATACTGCACCGCCGCGGCAACGGCGGTCCGCACGTCGTTCGGAGTGGAGCCGGACGCCGAGGTCACGCTGCTGTCATAGGTCACGTTGATGGCGAGGCCGGAGGAGGCGCTGCCCGTGGCCGTCACGGGCCCGGCAATGGTCGGCGCAGTGGCGGACGGGGATGGCGCCGATGCGGTCGCGGAAGAGAGGGATGCACCGAGTGCCGGCGCAGCGGACAGGGAGGGCGCGGTCGGGGATGCCGGGACCAGCGGCGCCGCGGGGCCGGCGGCTCCTTCCGGCGGGAGGTACAGAGCAGCGGCCCACAGCGGGCCGACCCCGTCGACTGCGAACGGAACCCCGATCGGCGCGACGCCGAACGGCGTCGCCATGTAATCCGCCAGCCCGCCGATCCCGGGCGTCAGGTGATGGCCGGGACCGGGTTTGCGGGTCATGACCGACGGCTCCTTCTGCCGGCCAATAGCCGGTCGCAGCGGCGCCGCCCATCACGCCGCCGGGGAGGATTGACTTTCGTTCATACCCCGCCACCGGCGCAAGCGTTTCGATCGCTTCGTTACAGGTCGAGACGTCCGCCGCGCCGCACGAGACGGCTCAGACCTTCAGCCCGCGCACGAACGCCGCCTTCTCCCGCGCCGCGCCGATCAGGAACGCGAGATCGGTGCCGGTCGAGACATACCGCGCCCCCGCTGCCACGAACGAAGCCACCAGATCGGGGCGCGAGGCCAGCCCGCCCACGCCCACATACTTGCCCGCCGCGCGGGCCGCCGCGATGCAGCGCGCATAGGCCTCGTGCACCGCGGGATGGTCGAACTGGCCGGTGATTCCCATCTCGGCGCACAGATCGTTGGTGCCGACCATCAGCAGATCGACGCCGTCCACCGCGGCGATCGCCTCCACATTCGCCAGCGCCGCCTCGGTCTCGATCATCACCACCACCATGGTGGCCGCATTCAGCGCCGCGTTGGCCTCGGCGGGCGGGACGGAGCGGTATCCGAAATGCGGCAGCGCCCCGCCGGCGCCACGCTCCCCGTGCGGGGGAAACTTGGCGCAGGCCACGATCCGCGCGGCATCCTCGGCGCTCTGCACATGCGGGGCGATCACGCCGAGCGCGCCGCCGTCGAGCAGCCGGCCGATCAGATCGAGCGAGCGGCCGGGCACCCGCACCAGCGGCGTGACCCCCGTCTCCAGCGCCGCCATGCAGATCTGGCAGGCGGTGTCGATCGACAACGTGTTGTGCTCGATATCGACGTAGATCGAATCGAACCCGGCGGTGGCGGCGATGCGCGCGATCTCGATGCCGCGGAAGGCGCGCACGGTCATCGAGGCGGCGACCTCGCCGCGGGCCAGCGTCTCGCGCAGCCGGTTGCGGATCATCGGTTCGCTCATGCGTCGTTCCTCCCGTTGCGGCCTTATGGCATGAAAAAGAAATCGAGCCTGTGACTGAACGCCCGCTGAAAATCCTCGGGTTCTTGCCGGGATCTGGCGCTGCGGGCCTTCATTGACGAACTCTCAGGCCTTTTCCACGAACCGGTCGAGCACCCGTTTCGGCCCCGCCTTGTCGAACGCGATGTCCAGCTTGTCGTCGTCCGCCGCGGTCACGGTGCCATGGCCGAATTTCTGATGGAACACCCGGCTGCCCACCGGGATGGCGCCGGCGCGGGCGGCGCGCGGGGCAACCTCCCACGCCTCGATCGTGCGCGGCGCGCGCGCCATCAGCGGCCCGCCGCCGGCGAACACGCTGGGCGCGGCCAGGCGCGCATCCCGCGCCAGCGCCGCCGAGCCGGCGCGGGCGATATGGTCCTCGGGCAGTTCGTCGAGGAACCGGCTGGGGACGCTGTCCTGCCAGTTGGCGTAGATCCGCCGGTGCGCCGCGTGGCTGACGATCGCGCGCTTGCGCGCCCGGGTCAGGCCGACGTAGGCGAGGCGGCGTTCCTCCTCCAGCCCCTTGGCGCCGCTTTCGTCGAGCGCGCGCTGGTTGGGGAACACGCCGTCCTCCCACCCCGGCAGGAACACGGTGTCGAATTCCAGCCCCTTGGCGCCGTGCAGGGTCATCAGGTTCACCCGGTCGCCGGCGGCGGTTTCCTCGTTCTCCATCACCAGCGCGACGTGGTCGAGGAAGCCCTGGAGGGTGTCGAACTCGGCCAGCGCGCGCACCAGTTCCTTGAGGTTCTCCAGCCGGCCCGGCGCGTCGGGGGATTTGTCGGCCTGCCACATCGCGGTGTAGCCGCTCTCGTCCAGCATCGTTTCGGTCACGCGCGCGTGCCCGTCGCCCTCCAGCGCCGCGCGCCAGCGCTCGAGGTCGCGCAGCAGCCCGGCCAGGCCGTCCTTCGCCCGGCCGCGGACCGCGCCGTCGGCCAGCAGCCGCGCGGCGGCGGCGGCCAGCGGGATGTCCTGGGCGCGCGCCGTCTCGTGCAGCCCGCGCAGCGCGGTCTCGCCGACGCCGCGGCGGGGGGTGTTGACGATCCGCTCGAACGCCAGATCGTTGCCCGGCTGCACCAGCAGGCGCAGATAGGCGATGGCGTCGCGGATCTCCTGGCGCTCGTAGAAGCGCAGGCCGCCGACCACGCGGTAGGGGACGGCGAGGGTGATCAGCCGTTCCTCGAACGCGCGGGTCTGGAAGCCGGCGCGCACCAGCACCGCCATCTCCGCCAGCTTGTGGCCGTCGCGGCGCAGCGCCTCGATGCGCTCGCCGACCATGCGGGCCTCCTCGTCGGAATCCCACAGGCTGACGACGGTCACCGGTTCGCCGTCGGCATCCGCGCGGCCGGGGTGCAGGGTCTTGCCGAGCCGGCCCTCGTTATGCGCGATCAGCGCGGCGGCGGCGGCCAGGATGGGCGCGGTGGAGCGGTAGTTGGCTTCCAGCCGGACGGTCTTCGCGCCGGGGAAATCATGCTCGAAACGCAGGATGTTCTCCACCTCGGCGCCGCGCCAGGAATAGATCGACTGGTCATCGTCGCCGACGCAGCAGATGTTGCGGTGCGCCTGCGCCAGCAGCCGCAGCCACAGATACTGCACCACGTTGGTGTCCTGGTATTCGTCGACCAGGATGTAGCGGAAGCGGTGGTGGTACTGGGCCAGCACCTCGGGATTGTTGCGCAACATCTCGGTGGTGAGCAGCAGCAGGTCGCCGAAATCGACCGCGTTCAGCGCCGTGAGCCGGGCCTGGTAGGCGGCATAGACGGCGCGCGCCTGGCCGGCGGCGAACTCCGTGTCCTCGGCCGCGGTCACCTTCGCGGGCATCAGCCCGCGGTCCTTCCAGCGCTGGATGATCCCGGCCATCGCCGGCGGCGTCCAGCGCTTGGTGTCCAGCCGCTGCGCCTCCATCACCTGGCGGACCAGGCGGATCTGGTCGTCGGTGTCCAGGATGGTGAAGTTGGGCGGCAAGGCCGGCCAGCGCGGCATGCGCGCGCAGCATGCGCGCGCCGAGGGCGTGGAAGGTGCCGAGCCACAGCCCCTCCACCGGGCGGCCGAGCAGCGCCGCCACCCGCTCGCGCATCTCGCGCGCCGCCTTGTTGGTGAAGGTGACCGCCAGCACCTGGCTGGGCCAGGCGCGCTGGGTCAGCAGCAGATGGGCGAAGCGGGTGGTCAGCACGCGGGTCTTGCCGGTGCCGGCGCCGGCGAGCACCAGCAGCGGGCCGTCCAGGGTTTCCACCGCTTCGCGCTGGGCGGGGTTCAGCCGGGTGAGGTAGTCGGTCATGGGGGTATGACATCGCCGACGCAGGCCGCGGCGGCAAGGGCAGGGCCGCGTGACACCACGATGAGGCGCGGCGCGCGGGATGATGAAGACGTTGACGGCCTGACCGGTCGCGGCGATGCCCTGTGTGGCAGGGGGGACGATGATGCCGACCGTGCTTCGCGTCGACGGCTTCCGGGTGTATTTCTACAGCCACGAGCCGGGGGAGCCCGCGCATGTGCATGTCGATCGCGGCGGCGCCACCGCCAAGCTGTGGCTCACCCCGGTCAGCATCGCCAGCAGTGCGGGATTCGCTCCACGGGAACTGGGCGAGGTGCTACGTCTCGTGCGGGCCAACCGGCAGCGGCTCTTGGAGGCATGGCGTGACTTCTTCGATCCAGGCGGAAGCGGCTGACATCCGGGTGCGCGACGTGCGCATCGGCGAGGACGAGCTGTCGGTCGCGCTGATGGACGGCCGCACCATCACCGTGCCGCTTGCCTGGTACCCGCGCCTCGCCGAAGCGACGCCGGAAGCGCGGGCGCAGTGGGAAATCGCCGGCGGCGGCTACGGCATCCACTGGCCGGAGATCGACGAAGACCTCAGCACCGAGGGCCTGCTGCGCGGCATGCGCTCTCCGCCCGGTTCGGCGGCCTGGCGCACGCCGACGCCGTAGCTCGCCATGCGAGCTGGTGATGCCAGCCGCCGAAGTGCCTGACCTTTCGGAAGCAAGGCCAGGGGGCTCTGCCCCCTGGACCCCCGCCAAGGGCACAGCCCTTGGAACCCATTCGTTGGTTCCGTGCCGGTGGGGGGTGGCGGGCCGGCCTGGGCGGCGGCGGGGGCCGGGTGACAGGGAGCGCGTTCGCGCTCCCTGTCACCCGGCCCCCGCCGCCGCCCAGGCCGGCCCGCCACCCCCCACCGGCACGGAACCCCCCGAGGGGTCCAGGGGACTTGTCCCCTGGCAGGGGGTCCAGGGGGGCAGCGCCCCTCTGGCCTTGCTTCCGAAGCGTCAGCCCCGGTCGGGATCAGGCGGCGCCGGGCGCACGCCCAGGATATGCGCGATCGCGTAGGTCAGTTCGGGCCGGTTCAGCGTGTAGAAGTGGAACTCGTCCACGCCGTTGGCCTGCAGCAGGCGCACCTGCTCGGCGGCGACGACGGCGGCCACCATGCGGCGGATCTCCGGGTCGTCCCCGGTGCCCTCGAACAGCCGCGCCAGCCAGGACGGCACGCTGGCGCCGCACAGCGCGGAGAACCGCGCCGCCTGGGCGAAGTTCGACACCGGCATGATCCCCGGCACGATCGGCGCGGTGATCCCGGCGGCCAGGCAGCGATCCAGGAAGCGGAGATAGACCTCCGTATCGAAGAAATACTGCGTGATCGCCCGCGTCGCCCCGGCGTCCAGCTTGCGCTTGAGGTTGTCGAGATCCGCCTCCGCGCTTTCCGCCTGCGGATGGGTTTCCGGATAGGCCGCCACCGAGATCTCGAACGGGGCGATGGCGCGCAACCCGGAGACGAGATCGGCGGCGTAGCGGTAGCCCTGCGGGTGCGGCACGTAGGCCTCGCCGGGCGGCGGATCGCCCCGCAGGGCGACGATGTGGCGCACCCCGGCCTCCCAGTAGCGGCGCGCCACGGCATCCACCTCCGCCCGGCTGGCGCCGATGCAGGTGAGGTGCGCGGCGGGGGTCAGGGTGGTCTCGGCCAGGATGCGCGCCACGGTGGCGTGGGTGCGCGCCTGGGTGGAGCCGCCGGCGCCGTAGGTGACGGAGACGAAGTGCGGGCGCATCGGCTCCAGCCGGCGGATGCAGGTCCAGAGCTGCGCCTCCAGCGCCTCGGTGCGCGGGGGGAAGAACTCGAACGACAGCAGCGGCGGCGGCCCCTCGGACAGCGGCGCCGGCAGGCCGGCCACGCGCGGGCCGGTGAGCCAGCGGGTCAGGGTCGGGCGGTCGGGGGTGGCGTCGGTCATGGGAAGAGTCCTTGGCCAAATTTGCGCCCCCGTGCAAGCGACCTGCCGCACGGGGGCCGCGCGGGGGCCAGGCGGGCCGACGACGACATGAAACGCCGCTGTAACCGCTTTCGTGGGAGTGATGCGCCTCAGACGACACCGGCACGTCCTGTCACGGCCGGGGTCGTCGTCACGGGCGTCGCCCGCCCCGGGCGGCGCATCCCGCCGCGCCACGGGCCCGGCCGTTTCGCCGCCGGCGTCGCGATCCGGTCCGTCGAGGAGTTTGCCGTGCTGAAGAGGACCCGGTCATGGCTCCTGGCGCGCCGCCCGCGGCGCCCGCCGGCGGCGGCGCGTCAGAGCCGAGATGTTGATGTTACACCGGAACGGATGAGCCGCATGTACGCCGTCCTCAAGCGCCGCCTCTCCGACAAGATCGAAGATGTCCTGGAGGAAGCCTGCATGATCGGCGACCTGCAGACCGCCGAGGAACTGCTGCAGGTGCTGGACCTCATGCAGGCGCGGCGGCCGCCCGCGCCGAGCGGCGAGCGGCGCGCGGCGACCGGGCGGCTCGACGCCCTGCGCGGCGAGGTCGCGCGCCTGCAGCAGATTCGCGCCGCGCGGGTTGCGCGCCGCGCCGGCCGCAGCGGCGGCTGAGGCCGCCCGGGCTCAGCCCAGCAGATCGAGCGCCGCCCGCGCCAGCGCCTGCACCCCGAGCCCGATGCAGGCCTCGTCCGGCTGATAGGCGGAGTTGTGCAGCCGGTCCGCCCGCCCCGGCTGGCCGGAGCCGATGCGCAACTGGAAGGACGGCACCAGCTCGGCGAGCAGGGCGAAATCCTCCCCGCCCAGGCTCGGCTCCCCTTCCTGCACCACGTCGCCGAGCTGGCGGCGCACCGCGGCGACGGCGGCGTCCAGCACCGTATCGTCATTGACCAGCGCCGGCACGCCGCGGCGATAGACGAACTCGGCCCTTGCCCGCATCGTGCCCGGCAGGCCGGCGCACAGCCGGCCGATCGCGGCTTCGGCCAGATCGCGCACCTCGGCGTGCAGGGTGCGCACCGTGCCCTTGATGAGCACGGAATCGGGGATGATGTTGTGCGCCTCCCCGCCGTGGATCGCGCCCACGGTGACCACCGCGGGGCGCATCGGCGGCACCTCGCGCGACACGACGGTCTGCAACTGCATCACCAGGCTGGCGGCGGCGACGATCGGATCGATGGTGGTGTGCGGATAGGCGGCGTGGCCGGACTTGCCGTGCACCGTGATCTCGAACCGATCCGACGCGGCGAGCACGGCGCCGCGCGCGTAGCCGAACTGGCCCACCGGCATGTCCGGGTGGTTGTGGAAGCCGAGCGCGCGGTCGATCCGCGGGCCGTCCAGCAGCCCGTCGTCCAGCATCGCGGCCATGCCGCCGAGGCCTTCCTCGGCGGGCTGGAACACGAGTTTCACCGTGCCGGCGAGTTGCGGGGCGAGGTCGCGCAGGACGGCGGCGACGCCGAGCAGGGTGGTGGTGTGGATGTCGTGGCCGCAGGCGTGCATCAGGCCTGGGGTGGTGCTGGCGAAGGGCAGGCCGGATTGTTCCTGGATGGGCAGGGCGTCCATGTCGGCGCGGATGGCGAGGCAGGGGCCGGGGCGCCCGCCCTCGATCAGGCCGACGACGCCGGTTTTGCCGATGCCGGTCTGGTGGGGGATGCCGAGGCGGGCGAGTTCGCGGGCGACCACGCCGGCGGTGCGGTGCTCCTGGAAGCCGAGCTCGGGGTGGGCGTGGAGGTCGCGCCGGACGGCGATGAGGTCCGGCTCGATCGTGCGGACCGACTCGGCGATCGCGGTGGTGGGGTCGTTGGGGCGCATGGCGGGGAGGATGGCGCGGCCGGCGGCGGGACGGAAGGGGTCAGGTAACGGACGTGAGCCATGCGGCCGGCCCGCCCGCATGGACGAAGCGGCGCGGTGCCGGCAGTCTGCCCGCCATGGTGCAGCCGGAGATCCCGCCATGATGATCACGATCCTCGATGACTATTTCGATACCGTTCGTACCCTGCCCTGCTTCGCGATGCTGGCGGGGCATGAGGTGACGATCTGGAACGATCATGTGCAGGACGACGACGTGCTGGCCAAGCGGTTGGCCAGCACCGAGATCCTGGTTCTGATCCGCGAGCGCACCAAGATCCTGGGGCCGCTGATCGCGCGGTTGCCGAGGCTGAAGCTGGTGAGCCAGCGGAGCGTGTATCCGCATGTCGACGTGGCGGCGCTCACCGCGGCCGGAGTAGTGCTGTCGTCCAGCCAGCATCCGGGCACGCCGTGCTACGCGGCGGCCGAGCTGACCTGGGCGCTGGCCCTGGCCGCCGCGCGGAAGCTGCCGCAGCACGTGGCCGGGATGAAGCAGGGGCGCTGGCAGATGGGCCTCGGGCCGGGCGGCATGGGCCAGACGCTGCGCGGCAAGACGCTGGGGTTGTATGGCTACGGCCGCATCGCCCGCGAGATCGCCGGGTATGGAAAGGCGTTCCATATGCGGGTGCTGGTGTGGGCGCGGCCGGAGTCGCGGGCTCGGGCGGAGGCCGAGGGGCTGGAGGCGGCGGCCAGCAAGGAGGCGTTCTTCGCGCAGAGCGACGTCCTGTCGCTGCATATGCGTCTGGTGCCGGCGACCCGAGGGATTGTCACCGCGGCCGATCTGGCGCGGATGAAGCCGACCGCGGTGCTGGTGAACACCAGCCGTTCGCCGCTGATCGAGGCCGGGGCTCTGGAAGCGGCGCTGCGGGCCGGACGGCCGGGGGCAGCCGGGCTGGACGTGTTCGACCAGGAGCCGGTGACCGATCCGGCGCATCCGCTGCTGGCCTTGGACAACGCCGTCTGCACGCCGCATATCGGCTATGTGACGCCCGAGGAGTACCAGCTGCAGTTCACCGAGATATTCGAACAGATCCAGGCGTTCGTGGCGGGCAGCCCGATCAATGTGATCAACCCCGAGGTGCTGGAGTGAGCCTTCTGCCGGTTGCGCTGCGCGGTGCCCCGCGGCTGGTCCGAACGGACGCAACGTTTCGGTTCTTCTTTGCGGAAAATGCGCTCTGCCTGGTTTTACCCGTGACAGGATGGACTCATTTTCACGGCTTTGTCCGTTGCCCTCAATGCGCCTCCGCCCAGTTCGCCCCCATGCCCCGTCTCCACCACCAGCGGCACGGAAAGCGAAGCCGCCGCCTCCATCACCCGTTTCGCCAGCGCGGCGAGCGGGGCCGCCTCCCCCTCCGGCGCCTCGAACAGCAGTTCGTCGTGCACCTGCAACAGCATCCGCGCCTGCAGCCCGGACTCCGCCAGCGCAAGCGGCAGCCGCACCATCGCCCGCTTGATGATATCCGCCGCCCCCCCTTGCAGCGGCGCATTGATCGCCTGCCGTTCCGCGTAGCTGCGCCGCGCACCGTTGCGGTCCGCGATCCCCGGCACGTAGCAGCGCCGGCCGAACGGCGTCTGCACATAGCCCAGCCGCCGCGCCTCCTCCTTCGTCCGGTCCATATACGTACGGATTTCCGGATAGCGGGCAAAATAGGCGTCGATGTAGCCGCGCGCCTCGGCCGGGCCGATGCCGAGCTGGCGGCCCAGCCCGAAGGCGCTGATGCCATAGATGATGCCGAAATTGATCGCCTTCGCCCGTCGCCGCGTCATCGGGTCCATCCCCGCCATCGGGATGCCGAACACTTCCGAAGCCGTGCGCGCGTGGATGTCCTCCCCGCGCGCGAAACTGTCGCGCAGCGCCGGGATGTCGGCGACATGGGCCAGCAGCCTCAGTTCGATCTGCGAATAATCGGCGCTGACCAGCACGTGCCCCGGCGCGGCCACGAAAGCGCGGCGGATGCGCCCGCCTTCCTCGGTGCGCACCGGGATGTTCTGCAAATTGGGATCGGTGGACGACAGCCGCCCGGTGCTGGCGATCGCCTGGGCGTAGCTCGTGTGCACCCGGCCGGTTTCCGGGTTGATCTGCGCCACCAGCGCGTCGGTGTAGGTGGATTTCAGCTTGGCGAGCTGGCGCCACTCGAGCACGCGCGCCGCCAGCTCCACCCCCTGGTCGGCCAGGCCCTGCAGCACCGCGGCGTCGGTGCCCCAGGCGCCGGTCTTCATCCGCTTGCCGCCCTTCAGCGCCATCTTGTCGAACAGCACCTCGCCCAGCTGCTTGGCGCTGCCGAGGTTGAAGGTGGTGCCCGCCAGGCGATGGATGTCCTGCTCCATCGCCGCCATGCGGGTCTCGAAATCGGCGGAGATGCGGCGCAACTCCGCCTCGTCCACCAGGATGCCGGCGCGTTCCATGTCTTCCAGCACCGGCACCAGGCGGCGCTCGAGCTGCTCATAGAGCGCGAGCGCGCCGGCCGCGCGCAGCCGCGGGCGCAGCGCCTGCCACAGGCGCAACGTCACGTCGGCGTCTTCGGCGGCATAGGCGGTGGCGCGGTCGATCGGCACCTCGGCGAATGGCAGCCGGGCGCGGCCGGTGCCGGTCACCTCGTCGTACGGGATCGGGCGGTGGCCGAGGTGCAGGTGCGACAGCTCGTCCATCCCATGCCCGTGCAACCCGGCTTCCAGCGCGTAGGAGATCAGCATGGTGTCGTCGAACGGGACGGCGTCGGGGAAGCCGGCGCGGGCCATCACCATGCGGTCGAACTTGGCGTTCTGGTAGATCTTCAGCACGCAGGGATCTTCCAGCAGCGGGCCGAGCAGGGCGATCGCCGCCTCCAGCGGCAGCTGCGGATCAAGCCCGGCGTGGCGCAGCGGCACGTAGGCGGCCCGGCCGGGGGCGGTGGCGAGCGAGAGGCCGACGATCTGCGCGCGCATCGCGTCCAGCCCGTCGGTTTCGGTATCGATCGCGACCGCGCCGGCGGCGCGCGCGGCGTCCACCCAGCGCGCCAGGGCGGGGCCGTCGGTGACGGTCTCGTACGGTCCGTAGCCGTCGGCGGGCACCAGGGCGGGGGGCGGCGGATCGAACCCGAGGCTTCCCTGCCCGCGGGCGGTCGCCGGCGCCGCCGCAGCCGGGGTCCCGGGCGCGGCGCCGTTCCCCCCCGTGCCGTCCAGTCCCAGCCGGGAAACGATGCTGCGGAACCCCTGCGCCTCCAGCCACGCCTTCAGCCGCGCGGGATCGGGCGCGCGGGCGGCGAGCCCCGCCACCGGCAGCGGCAGCGGCGCATCGGCGCGCAGGCGGACAAGCTCGCGCGACAGGCGCGCGCGCTCGGCGTTCTCGATCAGCACATCGCGCCGCTTGCCGGGCTTCATCGACGGCGCCGCTTCCAGCACGTGGTCGAGGTCGCCGTATTCGGCCAACAGCTCGGCCGCGCGCTTGGGGCCGATGCCGGGCACGCCGGGGACATTGTCGGTGGGATCGCCGATCAGCGCCTGCAGGTCGATCATCTTCTCCGGGCCGACGCCGAACTTCGCCACCACCTCGGCCGGGCCGATCGGCTGCTGCTTCATCGGATCGAGCATGGTGATGCCCGGCCGGATCAGCTGCATCAGGTCCTTGTCGGAGGAGACGATGACCGCGCTCCCGCCTTCCGCCTCGGCGGCGGCGGCGTAGGCGGCGATCAGGTCGTCGGCCTCCCAGTCCGCCAGCTCGATCGCGGGGCACGCCGAAGGCGTCGGTCGCTTCGCGCACCAGGGCGAACTGCGGCACCAGATCCTCGGGCGGCGGCGGACGGTGCGCCTTGTACTGGTCGTACAGGCGGTTGCGGAACGTGAGCCGCCCGGCGTCGAAGATCACCGCGAGATGGGTGCCCGCGTGCTCGCGCAGCAGGCGCGCCAGCATGTTGGTGAAGCCGAACACGGCGTTCACCGGCGTGCCGTCCGGCCGGGTCATGGGCGGGAGGGCGTGGAAGGCGCGGAAGATGAAGCCGGAGCCGTCGATCAGCACCAGATGCGGCGGGCCGGGGGGCGCAGCCTGCGCGGCCCCGGCCGGGGCGGGGTCAGTGTCCGCTGGCGTGGCCGGCCCCTTCCTTCAGGACGAAGGTGCGCGAGCAATAGGGGCAGACCACTTGCCGGTCCACGATGCGCAGGAACACGCGCGGGTGGCCGAGCGCGCCGCCGCCGCCGTCGCAGGCGATGGTGCGATCATCGACGTGAATGACCTCAGGCGGGGTCAGGGCGGCGGCGCCGTCCGGCATGGGCTGGATCCGTTCTGGCTGGCGGTGAAAGCCGGCGGATGATAGCGATGCCGCCGGTGTTTTCAACCGCCGCCCCGCCGAGCCGTCCGCCGCCCCGCCGCCGCCCCGTCCCCGCGGCGCGTGCGCCGCGCCGGCGCCTGCTGATCCCGCTGCTGATCCCGCTGCTGGGCCTGCTGCTGTCCGGCTGCGCCGCGCATCTGGTGCCGGCCGGCCCGCCGGACGGCCCGCCGCGGCGCAGCGCGGGGGATTTCGTGATGCCGGACGGCACGCGGCTGCCCTATCGGGTCTGGCGCCCGGCCGGCCGGCCCCGGGCGATCGTGCTGGCGCTGCACGGCATGAACGACAGCCGCGACGCCTGGGCCATCCCCGCGCCCGCCTTCGCCGCCGCCGGGATCGAGATCGTCGCCCCCGACCAGCGCGGCTTCGGCGCCACGCGGGTGCGCGGCTACTGGCCCGGACGCGCCACCCTGGTGGCCGACGCGCGGGAAATGGCGCGCCTGCTGCACGCCGCGCACCCGCGCACGAAGCTGTTCCTGATGGGCGAGAGCCTGGGCGCGGCGGTGCTCATGTGCCTCGCCGCGTCCCCCGATCCGCCGCCGGCGGCGGGGTATGTGCTGGTCTCCCCCGCGGTGTGGGGACGGGCGCAGATGACGGTGTTCGAGCGCGCGGGGCTGTGGCTGATGGTGAATACCGTGCCGGGGCTGACGGTCACCGGGCGCGGGCTGCACATCCGGGCGTCCGACAACCTCGCCGCGCTGCGGGCGCTGGCCGACGATCCGCTGACCCTGCTGCGCACACGCTGGGACGCGGTGGGCGGGCTGGTGACCCTGATGGGCGCCGCGGCCCGGGCGGCGCCCCGCCTGCCGCCCGATTCGCTGCTGATGTACGGCGGGAAGGACCAGTTGATCCCGAAGCGGGCGCTGCGCGCGGTGTGGCAGGCGCTGCCGCGCGGGCCGGAAGGGCCGCGGATCGCGTTCTACCCGGGGGGTACCACCTGATGCTGCGGGATCTGGGGCGGGCGGTGCCGATCCGCGATATCCTGTCCTGGATGGCCGATCCCCGCGCCCCGCTGCCCTCCGGCGCCGGTGCGGCGGCGCAGGCCTGGCTGGCGGGCCGGCGGCTGGCACGGGCCGGGGCGCTGAGTGCCGGGGGGCGATCGCCCCGATCCGACCGGCGCCGGGGATTGTCGGCCCCTCGCGCGGCGGACAGACTGGCACGCTCCGACCGGACGCCCGCAGCAGGACCCGCCATGACCGCCGCCCCCGAGCCCCTCCCGCGCCGTGAGATCGCGTTCATCAACGCGGCGCACTGCCTCACCCACTACGCGCTGCTGATCCTGCCCACCGCGGCGCTGGTGATGGCGGTGCCGGGCGGTCCGTTCGGCGCCGCCTACGGGTCGATCCTGGCGCTCGCCACCGGGATGTTCGTGCTCTACGGGGCCGGGTCGCTGCCGCAGGGGGTGCTTGCCCGGTGGGTCGGGCGGAAGGCGCTGATGGCGGTGTTCTACCTGGGCACCGGGGCGTCGCTGGTCGCGGCGGGGCTGGCGGGCTCGCCGCTGTCGCTGGCACTGGCGCTCGGCGCGACGGGGCTGTTCATCTCCATCTACCATCCGATCGGCACCGCCATGCTGGTGGACGCGGCGGGGGACAAGCCGGGCCGGTCGATCGGGGTGAACGGGGTGTTCGGCAATCTCGGCGTCGCCTTCGCCCCCGCGGTCACCGCCCTGCTCGCCGAGGTCCTGGGCTGGCGCGCCGCCTTCCTGGCGCCGGGGCTGGTCGCCGCGGCGCTCGGCCTGTTCTGGCTCCGGGTTCCGGTGATCGAGGGCACGGCGCGCCGCGGCGCCCGCCCGTTCCCCGCCATTCCCCGCCACCTGGTCCGCCGGGCGGTGGTCGTGCTGCTGCTGATCGCGGTCGTCTCCGGCCTCGTGTTCAACGCCTTCACCCTGCTGCTGCCGAAGCTGATGCACGACCGGCTGGCGTCCAGCCCGGGGCTGCTGCCGCTGATCGGCGTCGCGGCGTTCGGCGTGACGGTGTGCGGCGCGCTGACCCAGTTCACGGTGGGGCGCATGATCGACCGCACCACGCTCAAGCGCGTCTTCCTGCCGCTCGGCCTGGTGCTGGCGCCGGGGCTGGCCGCGCTTTCGGTGGCGCAAGGATGGGTGGTGCTGCCGGTGGCCGGCGTGGTGGCGGCGGTGATCTTCGGGCAGGTGACGGTGAACGAAACGATCACCGCGCGCTACATCTCGCCGGCGTTGCGCACGCAGATGTATTCGGTGCGCTTCTTCGTGGGGTTCCTGGGCGCCGGCGCGGCGCCGCTCGTGGTCGGGCTGATGCAGCAATGGACCGGCCGGCTGGGCCCCGTGATCGGACTGCTCGCGGCGGCGGCGCTGATTACCCTGGGCTGCGCGCTGTTCTTTCCCGACCGCAAGGAAGAACTCCAGCCGGAGCTGTGGCCGGCGGCGGCCCGCGCGGCGGAGTGAGCGTGCCGGGACTGCGCAAGCAAGGCCAGGGGGGCGCTGCCCCCCTGGACCCCCTGCCAGGGGACAAGTCCCCTGGACCCCTCGGGGGGTTCCGTGCCGGTGGGGGGTGGCGCGGCCGGGGCGGGGCCGGCGGCAGCGCAGGCAGGGCGCTTGCGCCCGCGCTGCCCTGTCACGCGGCGCCGGCCCCGCGCCCGGCCGCGCACACCCCCCACACCGGCACGGAACCAACGAACGGGTTCCAAGGGCTCAGCCCTTGGCGGGGGTCCAGGGGGCAGCGCCCCCTGGCCTTGCTTGCCCCCGTCACGGCGCGGCGATCGCGCGGTTCTGCAGGCGGCTGAGCAGGCGGACGGCGGGCCACAGCAGCAGGAAGTACAGCACCGCGGCGGCGACGATGGGGGTTGGGTTGTAGGTCACGCTCTGGGCCTGGCGGGCCTGGTAGAGCAGTTCCGGCAGCGCGACGACGCTGGCGATGGACGTGAGCTTCACGACCTCCACGGTGTTCGACAGCAGGTCGGGCAGGACGTTGCGGACGGCTTGCGGCAGCACGACGAAGGCGAGCGCCTGGAGGCGGGACAGGCCGGTGGAGCGCGCCGCCTCGGTCTGCCCGGGAGGCACGCTCTCGATCCCGGCGCGCAGGATCTCTCCGTAATAGGCGCCGGTATTGAGGAAGAACGCGATCGCGACACAGCCGTAGGCGCCAAGCTTCACCCCCGCGAAGGGCAGCCCGGCATAGATGAAGATCAGCAGCACGAGCGGCGGCAGGGCGCGGAAGAAATCGACCCACACGACCAGCGGCCAGCGCACCCAGGGATGGCGGACGGTGGACCCTGCCGCCAGCAGCAGGCCCGAGGCGCAGCCGAGCGGCACGGTGATGAGCGCGAGCAGCAGGGTGGCGCCGAAGCCGCGCAGCAGGATGGGCCAGGCGGCTTCGATGATGCCGGGGTTGAAGAAGGTCGCGATCATCGTTTCCAGGCGAACCTCGTCTCGATCCAGCGCCCCAGCGCGACCACCGGCAGGAACAGCAGCAGGTAGGCCGCCGCGCCCAGGGTGAGCGGCGAGGGGTTGAAGCTGAGCGATTCGCCGGCCGAGGCCTGCGACAGGATCTCGGCCAGCCCGATCACCGAGCCGAGCGCGGTGCCCTTGGTGATGGCGATGGTGCGGTTGGTGAGCGGGGGCACGGTGAGGCGGATCGCCTGCGGCAGCACCACCGCGCGCAGGGTCTGGCCGAACGACAGGCCGGTGGAGCGGGCGGCTTCCCACTGGCCGCGCGGGACGGCGGTGATGCCGGCCCAGAAGATTTCCTCGGCGAAGGCCATCAGTTCCAGCCCCAGGGCCGCCCAGGTGGCGCCGAAGGCCGAGGGCGACAGGCCGGACGAGGGGAGGCCGAAATAGATCAGCACGATGACGACGAGCGGCGGCAGCGCCCGGAACAGGTCGACCACGAACACGATCGCCCAGTTGAGCGGGCGTATCCCGAGGCTGCGCAGCATCGCCAGCCCCAGCCCGGCGGCGATGCCGGTGATGACGACCAGCACCGCCAGTTCCACCGTCAGCACGAAGCCCGAGGCGATGGCAGGCAGGTATTTCAGCATGATGGGCACGTTGAGGAAGGCGTCGGCGAAGCGGTCCCAGCCGGTCATGTGTTCTGTGGTCCGGTCAATGGCGCTGGATCTGGCCGATGAAGGCGCGGGTGCGCGCTTCGGTGGGATCGCCGAACACCTGCTCGGGCGTTCCCTGCTCGACGATCGTGCCCTGGTCCATGAACAGCACGCGGTCGGCGGCGGCGCGGGCGAAGCCCATTTCGTGCGAAACCACCACCATGGTCATGCCGCTGGCGCGCAATTCGCGCATCACCGCGAGCACGCCGCCGACCAACTCGGGGTCGAGCGCGCTGGTGGGTTCGTCGAACAGCATCGCGCGGGGTTCGAGCGCGATCGCCCGCGCGATCGCCACCCGCTGCTGCTGGCCGCCGGAGAGTTGGGCGGGCGTGTGGCTGGCGCGGTCGGCGAGGCCCACCCGGTCGAGCGCGGCGCGCCCGGCCGCCTCGGCCTCCGCCCGCGATTTCCCCGCCACCTTGCGCAGCGCGAGGGTGACGTTGGCGAGCGCGGTCATGTGCGGATAGAGATTGAAGGACTGGAACACCATGCCGATGCGCTGGCGCGCGTGGTTGATGTCGGTGCGGCGGTCCAGCAGGTCGATCCCGTCCACCACGACCGAGCCGGAGGAGGGGTCCTCCAGCCGGTTGAGGCAGCGCAGCAGGGTGGATTTGCCGGATCCCGAGGGGCCGATCAGGAACACGAGTTCCCGCTCGGCCACCTTGAGATCGACACCCTTCAGGACGTGCAGCGGGCCGAAGTGCTTGTGCAGCCCGCGCGCGTCGATGATGGGCCCAGGGGTCATGTCGAGGTGGTCACTTGTATTTGGCGCAGTCGGGGGCCGGGGTGTTCGGCTCGTAGCCGGGATCACCGGGGATGCCGTTGCCGGGATAGACCACGTTCTCCAGATCCTTGGGCCCCGGCGTGACGCCGAACCATTTCTGCGCCAGGCGGCTGATCGTGCCGTCCTTCTTCATGCACTTCAGGACGTTGTCGATCTCGTCGCGCAGGGCGACCTCGTCCTTGCGGAACGGGGTGGCCCAGGGGAGCTTGGTTTCCTCCAGGGTCAGCCCGGCGACGAACATCGGGCTCTTCTTTGCCGCGAATTCGACCACGGTGTTGCCTGAGAGATTGGCATACGCATGCCCGGACAGCACCGCCTGCACGGCATCAGGCTCGGTGTCGAAGGCTTCCACCTTGAAGTCGTATTGCTTGGCGTATTTGTCGGCGAGTTGCTCGTACGGCGTGCCCTTGTTCACCGAGACGGACTTGCCTTTCAGGTCGGCCCAGCCGGTGATCGGCTTGGTGCCCTTGCGATAGCCGAACTGGTAGGCGGTCCAGAGGTAGCCCTGGGTGAAGATCATCGCCTTGGCGCGTTCCGGCGTGACGGTCACCGGGGCGGTGAGGAAGTCGTAGCGCCCGGCCAGCAGGGCGGGGATCAGGCCGCTGAAGCTCGCGCCGTGGATGATGATCTTGCGGTGGATGCGGCGGGCGACGTCGTGGAACAGGTCGATCTGGAAGCCCTGCAGCCCGCCGCCGAGCTTGGGAAAGGCGTGCGGGGCGAAGGTGGCGTCGACCCCGGTCTGCAGCGGCGGCAGCTCCTTGGCGGGGGCGGGGCCGGCGGAGATCAGGCCGGCGAACAGGACGGCGGCGGCCGCGAACAGCGGTCGGCGGAGGGTCATGCGGGGTAGCTCCTCGAATGCGACGCGGGGAGCTACGCAAGATCAGGGCCAGGGCCAGTCCCAGGGCGGGGCTGGGGTCAGCGACGCTCGGGGAACAGGGCGCGCAGGCCCGCTTCGGTCGCGGCGCAGCGGCCGCGTTCGGTGATCAGGCCGGTGACCAGGCGCGCGGGCGTGACGTCGAAGGCCGGGTTGGCGGCGGCGCTCGTGTCGGGGATCACCCGCACCGTGGTCACCGAGCCGTCCGGGGCGCGGCCGGTCATGGTGCCGACCTCGGCCGCGGACCGTTCCTCGATCGGGATGTCGGCGATGCCGTCGGCGATGGTCCAGTCGATGGTGCTGGAGGGGACGGCGACCCAGAACGGCACCCCGGTGTCGTGCGCCGCCAGGGCTTTCAGGTAGGTGCCGATCTTGTTCGCCACGTCGCCGGTGCGGCTCACCCGGTCGGCGCCGACGATCGCGAGATCCACCCGGCCGCGCTGCATCAGGTGACCGCCGGCGTTGTCGGCGATCACGGTGTGGGCGACGCCGTGCTTGCCGAGCTCGTATGCGGTGAGCGAGGCGCCCTGGTTGCGCGGGCGGGTCTCGTCCACCCAGACATGGACCGGAATGCCGGCTTCGTGCGCGGCGTAGATCGGCGCGATGGCGGTGCCCCAGTCGACGGTGGCGAGCCAGCCGGCGTTGCAATGCGTCAGCACGTTCACCGGCGTGCCGGGGCGGGCGCGGGCGACGTCTTCGATCAGGGGCAGGCCGTGGCGGCCGATGGCCTCGTTCCGGGCCGCGTCCTCGTCGGCGATGCGCGCGGCCTCGGCATAGGCGCTCGCGACCCGCCCGGCCGGCGTCGTGTTGCGCAGCAGGGTCAGCATGCGGTCGAGCGCCCAGCGCAGGTTCACCGCCGTGGGGCGGGTCGCGGCGAGATGGGCGGCGGCCTGCTCCATCGCCTCCGTCCCCGGATCCGCGCGCAACGCGAGGCAGAGGCCGTAGGCGGCGGTGGCGCCGATCAGCGGGGCGCCGCGGACCAGCATGGCGCGGATCGCGTGGGCGGCCTCATCGGCGGTGGTGAGGTGGGCGATCTCCAGCGCCCAGGGGAGGCGGGTCTGGTCGATGGTGCGGATGGACCAGCCGTCTTCGGGGTCCACCCAGATGGTGCGGTAGGCGCGGCCGTCGATCTGCATGGGAGGGCCCTCCGGGCGGCGGGAGCGAGGGGGGCGGCTTGCCGCAAGCGGGGGCCGGGGGCAAGCGGGGGCGGGACGGCGGCGCGCGTCGGGCGGTTGCCTCGGGCCCCGGGGGGGGTGGACTTGCATTTCTGCCGCCCGCGCGGGACTCTCCCCGCCGAGATGATCCGCCGGGAGGGAGGAAGACTGCCATGGACGATCAGGTGAACGTTACCGAAGCGCGCAAAGGCTTCAAATGGGTGGGCACCAGCCCGGTGCGCCCCGACGGCGTGCCCAAGGTGACCGGCCGGGCGATGTACGGCGCCGACATGAAGATGCCCGGAACCCTGGTGGGCAAGATCCTGCGCTCCCCGCACGCCCATGCGCGCGTCCTCTCCATCGACACGTCCCGCGCCGCGGCGCTGCCCGGCGTGCGCACGGTGGTGACCGCGCAGGATTTCCCGGAACAGAAATTCGAATACATCGGCCCCGAGCGGGTCGCGGTGAATTTCTGGCACGTCACCCGCAACATCATGGCCCGCGAGAAGGTCCTGTATGAAGGCCACGCGGTCGCCGCGGTGGCCGCGATCAGCAAGTCGGTCGCCGCCGAGGCGCTGTCCCTGATCGACGTGCAGTACGAGGTCCTGCCGCACGCCATCGACGTGGACGACGCGATGGCCGCGGACGCGCCGCTGCTGTTCGATGACATGATCACCCGCGGGGTCGAGCCGGCGCCCACGAAGCCCTCCAACATCTCGAAGCGCCTCGAATTCAAGATCGGCGACCTCGACGCCGGCTTCGCCGCGGCCGACGAGATCATCGAGCACGACTTCAAGACCGCCACCGTCCACCAGGCCTATATCGAGCCGCACGCCTGCTCGGCCCGGTTCGAGGCCGACGGCCAGGGCGAGATCTGGGCCTCCAGCCAGGGGCATTTCACCGTCCGCGCGCTGACCGCGAAGATCCTGGGCATGCCGGTCGGCGATCTGCGCGTCTATCCGGCCGAGATCGGCGGCGGCTTCGGCGGCAAGACGGTGGTGTATCTGGAACCCGTTGCCGCCATGCTGTCGAAGAAGTCGGGCTTCCCGGTGCGCCTGGCAATGAGCCGGGAGGAGGTGTTCCGTGCCACCGGCCCCACCTCCGGCTCGTCCATGCGGGTGAAGATCGGCGTCACGAAGGACGGCAAGATCACCGCCGCCGACGGGGAGTTCAGGTTCCAGGCCGGCGCCTTCCCCGGCTCGCCGGTGATGAACGCCTGCCTCTGCGCGTTTGCCCCCTACGACATCGCCAACGCCCGCACGGTGGGCTACGATGTCGTTTGCAACCGCCCGAAGGCCGCCGCGTACCGCGCGCCGGGCTCGCCGATTTCCGCCTTCGCGGTGGAAAGCGTGCTCGACATGCTGGCCAAGAAGATCGGCATGGACCCGCTGGACTGCGGCTGAAGAACGCCTCGCGCATCGGCACGCCGACCATCTTCGGGCCGAAGCACGCCCATAACGGCTACCCGGAAACCGTGCAGGCGCTGCTCGACCATCCCGGCTACAAGGTGAAGCTGGGCAAGAACCAGGGGCGCGGCGTCGCCTCCGGCTACTGGTTCAACGGCGGCGGCGAATTCGAGCGCCACCATGCAGGTGAACGCCGACGGCACCGTGCTGGTGGCCACCGGCAGCGTCGACGTCGGCGGCTCGCGCGCCTCGATGGCGATCATGGCGGCCGAGACCCTGGGCGTGGACTACAACCAGGTGCGCGCGATCGTCGCCGACACCGGATCGGTCGGCTACACGCACGTGACCGGCGGCTCGCGCGTCACCTTCGCCACCGGCACGGCGGTGGTGAATGCGACCAAGACCGTCATCAAGGATCTGTGCCGGCGCGCGGCGATGATCTGGGATGTCGATCCCGAGGCCGTGGTGTGGGAGGACGGCTACGCCAAGCCGGCCGGCCCCAATGCCGGCGATTTCGCGCCGCTGTCCCTGAAGGAGATCGCGGCCAAGGCGGCGCAGACCGGCGGGTCGATCACCGCGGCGGCCTCGGTGAACGCCGGCGGCCAGGCCCCCGGGTTCTCCACCCAGTTCTGCGACGTGGAAGTGGACCCCGAGACCGGCAAGGTGACGATCCTGCGCTTCGTCGCCGCGCAGGACGTGGGCCGCGCCATCCACCCCGCCTATGTCGAAGGGCAGATCCAGGGCGGCGTCGTGCAGGGCATCGGCTGGGCGCTGAACGAGGAATACATCTACAACGCCAAGGGTCAGCTCGATAATCCGGGCTTCCTCGACTACCGCTGCCCGGTCGCGTCCGACCTGCCGATGATCGAGGCGGTGCTGGTGGAAGTGCCGAACCCCGCGCATCCCTACGGTGCCAAGGGCGTGGGCGAGGTGAACATCTGCCCGCCGATGGCCGCGATCGCCAACGCGATCGAGAACGCGATCGGCCGGCGGATGTCCGAACTGCCGATGTCGCCGCCGAAGGTGCTGGCGGCGATCGACGCGGGGGCCTGACCGCCATGGGTGTGGCGCCGGCGCGGGTGGTGTTCACCACCGGATTCGCCCGGCGCTACACCGGCGGGGAGCGCGAGTTCGCCATCGACGCCACTACCCTGCGCGGCGTGATCAAGGAGATGGACCGGCGGTTTCCCGGCCTGGGCGCGACCCTGGAGGAGGAAACCACCGTCGCCATCGACGGGGCGATGCACGAGGTGGGGTATTTCCAGAAGATCCCCCCCGGCGCGGAGGTGTTCTTCATCCCGAAGATCGAGGGGGGGTAGCGTCCCGTCCCGTCCACCAGGCGGGCCCTTGCCTCCGTGCCGCCGGCGGGGGACGATGACGCCTTCCGGTCAGGGAGGGTGCGATGGTCGATCTGGTGCTGCGCGGGGATACGGTGGTCACCCCCCAGGGGGTCGGCGCCTACGACCTGGCGATCGCCGGCGAGCGCATCGTCGCGGTGGCTGCCGCCGGCACCTTGCCGGTGCCGGAGGGCGCGCGGCTGATCGACGCCACCGGCAAGATCGTCATGCCCGGCGGGATCGACCCGCACGTGCACTGCAAATGGCACCTGCCCAATCCCTCGGGCGGCGCCGACCTGACCGATCCGCCCGATGTCGTCAGCCGTGCCGCGGTGCATGGCGGCACCACCACGATCATCGACTTCACCCGCGCCCAGCAGGGGGCGACGGTGCAGGCGGCGATCGAGACGCGGGAGGAGGACTGGAAAGGCCATTCCGCCTGCGACTACGCCCAGCACCTGATGGTGGAAGGCGCCCTGCCGCCGGCGCTGTTCGGGCAACTGGCCGAGGCGATCCAGGCCGGCTTTCCCACGGTGAAGATCTTCACCACCGACATCACGCCCAGCCGCAAGGGGCGGATGGTCGATTTCGGCGGCATCTGGGAAGTGTTCCAGGTGCTGGCCAAGCAGGGCGGCCTCGGGGTGATCCACTCCGAGGACAACGACATCGTCATGCACATGTACGGCAAGCTGATCGCCGAGGGGCGCGCGGCGTTCACCAACATGGCCGAGGTGCACAACACCCTGTCGGAAGACATCTCGTTCCGCCGGGTGATCCGCCTGGCCGAGAAGGTGGCCGGCACCGCGCTTTACATGATGCACACCTCGGCCGCCTCGGGCGTCGCCGCGATCCGCGAGGCGCGCGCGCGGGGGGTGCCGATCTACGGCGAATCGTTGCACCAGTACATGCTGTATTCGAGCGAGGACTACAAGAAACCGAACGGGCAGATCTATCACACCTACCCGTCGCTGAAATCGCCCGAGGATCAGGCGGCGCTGTGGCAGGGCACCCTGGACGGCGCGATCAACTGCGTCGCCACCGACGAGATCTGCTGCACGCTGAAGCAGAAGATCCAGGGCGTGCGGATCGACGACACCACCGGCGGCAACGCCGGCGTGGAGCCCCGGGTGGCGCTGATGTACACCGAAATGGTCGGCAAGCGCGGTTATTCGCTGAACCGCTTCGTCGATCTGGTCTCGGCCAACGCGGCGCGGATCATGGGGCTCTATCCGCGCAAGGGCGCGCTGGCGGCGGGAGCCGACGCCGATATCTGCGTGCTGGATCCGGCCGACCGGCGGGTGATCCGCGCCGGGGACCTGCACGAGGCGGACTACACCCCGTGGGAGGGGCGGCAGATGGACGCCTGGCCCTGCCTGACGATGCTGCGGGGGAAGGTGGTGGTGGAGAACGGCACGTTCCGCGGCAGCCTGGACGACGGGAAATGGCAGCCGCGCAAGGTTGCGTCGGAGATCATCGCCGGTCCGATGCTGTGACCCCGGCGGAGTTGCGCGCGCTGCTGGCCGACTGCCTGGCGCTATGGGGGGTGGAGGGGAGGGTGGACGCGCTTGACGATGGCGTCGCCGTGGAAGCTGGCGGGGCCGGACGCTGCGTCATCCGGCCAGCGGCCCCGGCGCTGCGCCCGGTGCGCTGGTTCGTGGAGATGCCCCCCGCCGTTGCCGACGGGCGCGGGCCGCGGGCCGCGGCCTCGATCGTGGGGGTGCTCGGCGCGGTCAGGGCCTTGCTGGTGGACGCCTGATCCGGCGGCTCAGTACAAGGTCTCCCGCAGCCGCGCCGGATAGGCCGCGTCATAGGCCGTCCCGCCGACCGCGCCCTCGGTCAGTGCTGCCAGGATCGTGCCCGAACTCGGCAGCGCGCTGCGCGGCAGGTGCTTCGCCGGGTTCCACAGCTCCGAGCGCACCAGCGCCTTCGGGCACTGGAAATACACCCGCTCCACCGAAACCACGATCACCGAGCGCGGCAGCTTTCCCTGCGCCGGGAACCGCGCCAGCAGCTCGGGCGCCACCGAGATCGCGCCGCGCCCGTTCACCCGCAATGTCTCGCCCACCCCGGGGATCAGGAACAGCAGCGCGAGACGCGGGTCGTGCACAAGGTTGCGTAACGAATCGAGCCGGTTGTTGCCGCGCCGGTCGGGGATCAGCAGGGTGCGCTCGTCGGCCACCGCGACGAACCCCGCCGCGTCCCCGCGCGGCGAGACATCCATCCCGCCAGGCCCCGAGGTCGCCACCGCCACGAAGGGCGCCGCCTCGATGAAGGCGCGGTAGACGGGGGGGACATGGTCCACTTCCTTGCGGATCGCGCCCTCGGACGGCGTGCCGTACAGCGCGTCGAGCGCCGCCTCGTCGGTGATCCGGTGCGGATCCGGTGTCATCCCGTCCATGCAGGTTCTCCCGTTTCTGTCGTCCGCATCCTGGACGCACCCGGCGATCCCCGGCAAGCCGGCAATGCCTCTCCCTCCCCCCTTGCGGGGGAGGGCCGGGGAGGGGGGGCGGACCGCACGATGCTTCGTGCCGCGGGCACCCCCCACCCCGGCCCTCCCCCGCAAGGGGGGAGGGAGAGGCGGACCCAGGCTACCCCCGTCGCCCGCCGCGCGCCGCCGCCTGGCGCGCCAGGGTCAGCACCGTGTGCCGGCAGATCGCCTGGTCCGGCGCGCCGGTCCGCTTGCAGTTGCGTTCCGCGTCCGCCACCGCCGTCATCGCCGCCCGCAACGCCGGCTCCGGCCAGCGCCCGAGCGCCCGGGCGAAGGCATCCACCCGGCGGAAGAACACCGGCGGGCGGGACGACCGCGCCGCCTCCGCCGGGCTCTGCCCGCCATCCACCGCCAGCCGCGCCCGATGCAGTCGTTGCAGATGCATCAGGGTCCCGCGCAGCACGCCGACCGGGTTCCCCCCCTCGGCCATCGCCAGTTCCAGCGCCCGGTCGGCGCGGGTCACCTCGCCGGCGGTGGCGGCGAACAGCGCGTCCTCCAGCGACAGCCCGGCCATGTCGCCGATCGACTCCATCGCCGCCGCCAGGTCCACCCGCCCGCCCGGCCCGGCATACAGCGCGAGCTTGGCAAGCTCCTGCCGCGTCGCCGCGCGGTCCGCGCCGAGCTGGCCGGTGAGCCAGGTCAGCGCCTCGGCCTCCACCGTCACGCCCCCTTCGCTCAGGCTGGCGCGGATCGTCTCGGTCAGGGTGCGGTCGTCGTCCGGGTAGCAGCCGATCGCCGCGCCGTCCGCCGCCGCTTCCACCAGTGCGCGCAGGCGCGACCGGGCCGGCAGCCCCGGCGCCTCCAGCACCACCAGCGCCGGCGCCGGCCCGGCCAGCACCGCCTTGACCCGATCGGTCGCCGCGTCGGTCGCCTCGCGCACCCGCACCGCGCGCCGCCCGCCGGTCAGCGACAGGCTGGCGGCCTCGTCCGGCAGGGTCGCAAGGTCCTCGCGCGCCAGATCGGCCACGCGGAACGGGTCGTCCAGCGACCCGGCCACCAGCCGGATCAGCCCTTGCGCCCGCTCGCGGATCAGCCCGGTATCTTCGCCGTACAGCAGCACCACCCGACAGGTGCCGGGATCGCGCAGGAAGGCGGCGACCCGGCGGGCATCGAGCTTCATCGCCCGCTCAGCCGTGCGCCTGCGCGCTCGCGCGGGCGCGGAACAGGCTCGCCAGCCGCAGGGTGATCTGGTCGGCGATTTCGCTGGCCAGCTGGTGATAGACGGCGGAGGTTTCCAGATCGGCAGCGAAATACTGCTGGTCGAACAGGTTCACCGCATCCAGCGCCCGCGCCGAGCCGGTCGCCACCCGCGCCTGCGGCGCGTCGTTCTCGGTCAGCACCCAGTTGGCGTGGGCGATCATGCGGATCTGTGTCGGCGTGGTGCCCGGCAGGATCCCCACCCCCAGGCCCGAGATCCAGTAGTTCACATGCAAGGTGTAGCGCCGCGGCGTGGCATCGCCGGCGCCCTGGAAGCGTTGCTGCAACGCCTGGCGCAACAATTGCCCCGGCCGGTCGGGGATCAGCGCCACATGGATCGCCGCCAGCTCGCGCGCCGCCGGCCCCGGCGCGCCGGTCGCGGTGGGCATATACACCGGCTGGAAGCCGCAGCCGGCGAGCGGCGCGGCGGCCAGCAGACCCAGCAGCGCGCGCCGGCGAAGCCTCATTTGCCGAGCACGAAATTGACGATCCGGTTCGGCACGTGGATCTCCTTGACGATCCGCTGTCCCTCCAGCGCCCGGGCGACATTGGGCTCGGCCCGGGCCGCCGCCAGCGCCGCGTCGCGCGGCGTGTCGGGCGCCAGGGCGATGGCGGCGCGCAGCTTGCCGTTCACCTGCACCGCGACCGTCACGCTCTCGGCCGCGAGCAGGTCCGGCTCCGCCTCCGGCCAGGTCTGTTCGGCCACCAGCGGCGCGCCGGGCATCAGCCGCGCGTGCACCTCCTCGGCCAGATGCGGCATCATCGGCGCCACCAGCCGCGCCAGGGTCGTCATCGCCTCCTGCCGGGCCCAGGACAGATCGGGGGCCGGATCGGGGCCGGCGGCGGCGCGGTCCGCTTCGGCGATCGCGTTGGCGAATTCGTGCAGCCGCGCCACCGCGACGTTGAAGGCGAAGCTCTCCAGCGCCTCGGTCACCGCGGCGATGGTGCGGTGGGTGGTGCGGCGCAGACCCAGCGCGGGCTCGCCGAAGCGCTCGGGCCGTGCCCCGGCGGGCGGCGGCGCCGCCTCGGCCAGCCGGGCGATGCGCTGGGTGAAGCGATAGGCGCCGGCCACGCCCGCCTCGGTCCATTCCATGTCCCGCTCGGGCGGGTTGTCGGACAGGATGAACCAGCGCGCGGTGTCGGCGCCATAGCGGGCGATGATGGCGCCGGGATCGACCGTGTTGCGCTTCGACTTGCTCATCGCCTCCACCCGGCCGACGGTGACCGGGGTGCCGGTGTCGCGCCGCACGGCGGCGCCGTCCGGCTGGCGCTCCACCTCCTCGGGATACAGCCAGGTGCCGTCGGCCCCGCGATAGCTTTCGTGCGTGACCATGCCCTGGGTGAACAGCCCGGCGAAGGGCTCGGCCACCGCCAGATGGCCGGTGTCGCGCATGGCGCGGGCGAAGAAGCGGGAATAGAGCAGGTGCAGGATCGCGTGCTCGATGCCGCCGATATACTGGTCGACCGGCAGCCAGTGATCGACCGCGGCGCGGTCGACCGGCACGGACGCGCCCGGGCTGCAGAAGCGGGCGAAGTACCAGGAACTGTCCACGAAGGTGTCGAACGTGTCGGTCTCCCGCCGCGCCGGCCGGGCGCAGGCGGGGCAGGGGACGTGCTTCCAGCTCGGGTGATGATCGAGCGGATTGCCCGGCGTCGTGAAGTCCACATCCTCCGGCAGCCGCACGGGAAGCTGGTCGTCCGGCACCGGCACCACCCCGCAGGCGGTGCAATGGATCACCGGGATCGGGCAGCCCCAGTAGCGCTGGCGCGACACGCCCCAGTCGCGCAGCCGCCAGTTCACCTCGCCCGTGCCCACGCACGCGCGCTCCACGGCCGCGATCGCCGCGCGCTTGGCCGCATCGACCGCCAGCCCGTCGAGGAAGCCGGAGTTGAACGCGGTGCCGGGGCCGACATACGCCTCCGCGCCGATCGCGAAGGTCGCCGCATCGGCGCCGGGCGGCAGCACGACCGGGGTGACCGCCAGCCCGTATTTGCGCGCGAAGTCGAGGTCGCGCTGGTCATGCGCCGGGCAGCCGAAGATCGCCCCGGTGCCGTAGTCCATCAGCACGAAATTGGCGATCCACACCGGGTAGGTGGCGCCGGCGATGAACGGGTGGGCCACCCGCAGCCCGGTATCGAACCCGTGCTTCTCGGCGGTCTCGATCGTCGCCTCGCTGGTGCCGAGGCGCCGGCACTCGGCGATGAACGCGGCCGCGTTCGGGTCGCGCGAGGCCACGGCGGCGGCCAGCGGATGTTCCGGCGCGATCGCCAGGAACGACATGCCGTACAAGGTGTCGGGGCGGGTGGTGTAGACCTCGACCTCGTCGATCCGGTCTTCGGGACGGTCGAGCTTGAACCGCAGCCGCGCGCCCTCGCTGCGGCCGATCCAGTTGGCCTGCATCAGCCGCACCCGCTCGGGCCAGCGGTCGAGCGTGCCCAGCGCCTCCAGCAGTTCCGGCGCATGCTTCGTGATGCGGAAGAACCACTGGCTGAGCTGCTTCTTCTCCACCGGCGCGCCGGAGCGCCAGCCGCGGCCGTCGATCACCTGCTCGTTGGCGAGCACGGTGCCGTCGACCGGGTCCCAGTTGACCCAGCTTTCCTTGCGTTCGACCAGCCCGGCGCGGAGGAAGTCGAGGAACAGCTTCTGCTGGTGGCCGTAATAGGCGGGATCGCAGGTGGCGAACTCCCGCTCCCATTCCAGCGACAGGCCCATGCGCTGCAACTCGGCGCGCATCGCGGCGATGTTGTCCCAGGTCCATTTGGCCGGGTGGATGCCGCGCTCGCGCGCCGCGTTCTCGGCCGGCAGGCCGAACGCGTCCCAGCCCATCGGGTGCAGCACGGAAAATCCGCGCGCGCGCTTGTAGCGCGCCACCACGTCGCCCAACGTGTAGTTGCGGACGTGGCCCATGTGGATCTTGCCGGAGGGGTAGGGGAACATCTCCAGCACGTAGTATTTGGGCTTGCCGTCGGTGGGCACGTCGGCGACCCGGAAGCAGCCGCGCGCGGCCCAGGCTTCCTGCCAGCGCGGCTCGGCGGCGTGGAAATCATAGGGCGCGGGGGCGGCCGCGGCCCGGGGTTCGGTCGTGGTCTCGGTCATGCTGTCTGTATCGGGCGCGGCCCGGCCGGACGCAAGATGGAGCATCTCTTCTCCCCCTCCCCTTGCGGGAGGGGGGTGGGGGGAGGGGTGCCCACGGCACGGATGGTCCGTGCCGTGGGCACCCCTCCCCCCACCCCCCTCCCGCAAGGGGAGGGGGAGACGGGGCCCGCGGCGCCGCCCCTTGCGCCGGCGCCCGGGCCGGTCCATATGCCGGATGCGTTTCGTGTTCGCGTGATGGGTGCCGGCCGTTTTGGCCCGCCTTGCGCGGAGCGCTCCCTTCTCCTCGTTCGCCCCAACGTCGCGCGGGCCGGCGGACCTTCAGGCGCACCCCCCGGGATCCGTCCCGCGGTGGCGCTGGAGCTTACCTTTATCGTGTCATCGACGACCTTTGCTGGACTCGGCCTCGCCGGGTCCCTTCTGAATGCCCTCGACCGTCAGGGCTTCCACACCCCCACCCCGATCCAGTCCGGCGCGATCCCCGCGCTGCTGGCCGGCCGCGACCTGCTGGGCGTCGCCCAGACCGGGTCCGGCAAGACCGCCGCCTTCGGCCTGCCAATGCTGCACCACCTGGCCGCCAAGCCGAGCCGGCCGCAGCCGCAGACCACCGCGGCGCTGATCCTCGCCCCGACCCGCGAACTGGCGTTGCAGATCGAGGAAAGCCTCCGCACCCTCGGCTCGGGCCAGCGGTTCCGCCTTGCCGCCATCCTCGGCGGCTGCTCGCGCCATGCCCAGGTGCAGCGGATGCGTCCCGGCGTCGATATCGTCGTCGGCACCCCCGGGCGGATCTGCGACCTGATGTCCACCGGCGAGCTGAAGCTGCACCAGGTCCGGCATTTCGTGCTGGACGAGGCCGACCGCATGCTCGACCTCGGCTTCATCCGCGACATCCGCCGCATCGTCGCCGCCCTGCCGGCGGCGCGGCAGTCGGCGCTGTTCTCCGCCACCATGCCGACGGAAGTGGCGAAACTGGCCGAAGGGCTGCTGCGTGACCCGGTGCGGGTCGCGATCGCTCCGGTCGCCGCGACCATTCCGAAGATCGAGCAGCACGTTCATTTCGTGCCCAGCTCGGGCAAGCGGGCGCTGCTGACGCGGCTGCTGGACGATCGGGACCTGGAACGGGTGATCGTGTTCACCCGCACCAAGCACGGCGCCGACCGGGTGGCCGAGGGGCTGGAAGCCGCCGGCGTGGCGGTCAGCGCCATGCACGGCAACAAGAGCCAGCCGCAGCGGGTGCGCGCGCTCGACCGGTTCCGCTCGGGCGTCGCCCGGGTGCTGGTGGCCACCGACATCGCCGCCCGCGGCATCGACGTGGTCGGCGTGTCGCACGTGATCAACTTCGACCTGCCGATGCAGCCCGAGGACTACGTGCACCGCATCGGCCGCACCGCGCGCGCCGGGGCCAGCGGGATCGCGATCTCGTTCTGCGATCCGGCCGAACGCAGCTCGCTGCGGGCGATCGAGCGGACCACCGGGATCGCCATCGGCGTTGCCTCCGGCACGCCCACGCCGGCGGCAGACGCCCCGCAGCGCGACGCCCCGGCCCGGCGCCCCGGCGGCCACCGCCGCCGCGGCGGGATGCGCCGGGCGGCGTAGTACCCGGCGGCCCGCCGGGCCGGCCGGTATGGCGCGCAGGGTTGACGTGGCGGCTGCGCGCGAAACAAAGACCGAACCCGGCTTCCGCAGGAAGACGAGTATATGAGGCATGATCCGCGCGGATCGACGCGCGGAACCTGCTCCATCCTGTTGGTCCGGGCGGGCGCGCTGTCCTTCCTCTCTCCGGTCTGCTCTCTCCCCACGGGTGTGCCCGGGGGGAGAGAGCCGCCAGGGTCAGTGCCGCATCAGTACGACGATTTCGGTGTTGAAGGTATCCACTATTTCCATTGTGACCTTGGCCCATGGCGCGCTGCCGAGATTGTTCGGATCGAACTCGTTGCGCAGTTTGTCGCTGATGTTGAGCCCAAATCGCGCGCCGGCATCCTTGATGAAGGTATCGTAGGTTTTCGCCGAGTAGTCCTTCTTCGCCATCGCCCCGAGGAACAATATCACTTCCTCCTGATGGGTGCGCTTGGCGTATTCGATGATGTGCGGGCCGATGGCCTTGTTCTTCATCTGCGCCGCCCACTGGTTGAGGTTGCCAACTAGCTCGGGCCAGCCGACGCGGTGCGCCGCCTTCCCGGCTTCGGCCATCAGGAGGTTGATCTCGCCGATCATCACCTTGATCTCGGCGGACACGTTCCTGTCCTTCTCGGCCATGGCGGCCTTGGCGAGCGTCTGCTGGTAGGCCTTGCAGGTCTTCGTCAAGACTTCCAGCGCCTTCGCGGCGTCGTCCTTCTCGCCCGCGCCGATCGCCTTGTCGAGCTTGACCGACGCCGGCGTGATGCCGGACGGCTTGTTGAACATGCCGAGAACCTTGTCGCTCGGCTTCTTCTTGGCGGTCGCTTTCTCGAAGTTCTTCTTGATGAACTTCCATTCGTCCGAGAACGAATCAATTGCCATACTGCGTGCTCCTCGTTGTGACGTTCAAACCCCTCTCCGTGGCCTTATACCGTGACGGCCGGCGCCCGATCCAGGTCTGCGATGAGAAAGGTCGAGATTTTAGGCCCATGCGACAGCCCGAGCGCGTCGGCTTCGGCGTCCGCCGCCTCCCGCCGTTGGTCGCTGAGCGGGCGGCGGCTGGGGGGAGCGGCCGGCGACGACCGTTCCACGATTGCAACCATTGATGGGTACGAAGAGGTTACAAATCGTTTACGGGTCGGAAATCAGACTCGGGACCGGATGGGCGGCGGAGTCTGCGGGTTCATGATCCGGCGCGGACGGAGGCTGAGATCGGAGCGCGGAGACGTGCCGCGGTGAGGTGTGATGCCCTGGCCGCCCGTTCTCGCGTCGATACCCGCCCCTCGGAGCCATCATGCCGTAACGGCCAGGGCCTGATCCAGATCCGCGATCAGATCGGCGGCGGTTTCAAGACCGATCGACAACCGGATCACGTCCGCGCCTGCGCCGGAGGCCTCCCGCTGCTCGTCGGTCAACTGGCGATGCGTGGTGGAGGCGGGGTGCAGGATCAGGCTGCGGGTGTCGCCGATATTGGCCAGGTGCGAAAAGAGCCGCACCGATTCGACCAGCTTCACCCCCGCCGCGTAGCCGCCCTTCACCCCGAAGGTGAACACCGCCCCGGCGCCGCGCGGCAGGTAGCGCTGCGCGAGCGCGTGGTAGGGGCTGCTCTCCAGCCCGGCGTAGGACACCCACGCGACGGCGGGATGCGTCGCCAGGTGCGCGGCCACCGCGCGGGCGTTGGCGCAGTGGCGTTCCATCCGCACGTGCAATGTCTCGATGCCGGTGATGGTCAGGAACGCGTTCATCGGCGCCATGGTCGGGCCGAAGTCGCGCAAGCCCACCGCGCGCGCCTTGGTGGTGAAGGCGAAGTCGCCGAAATTCTCGTAAAAGCGCAGCCCGTGATAGGCGGGTTCCGGTTCGGTCAGCGACGGGAACTTCCCGCCTTGCGCCCAGTCGAATTTTCCCGATTCGACGATGATCCCGCCCAGCGAATTGCCGTGCCCGTCGAGGAACTTGGTGGTGGAGTGGGTGACGATGTCGGCGCCGTGCTCGATCGGCCGGCACAGATAGGGTGTGGCGAGCGTGTTGTCGACGATCAGCGGAATGCCCGCCTCGTGCGCGACTTTCGCGATCGCTTCCAGATCGACGATCACGCCGCCCGGGTTGGCCAGGCTTTCGACGAAGATCGCCTTGCAGCGCGGGGTCAGCGCGGCGCGGAAATTGTCCGGATCGTGCGGATCGACGAAATGGCAGGTCCAGCCGAGCTTCTTGAACGACAGGCCGAACTGGGTCAGCGACCCGCCATACAGGTTGCGGCTGGCCAGGAATTCGTCACCCGGTTCCAGCAGGGTCTGGAACACCAGGAACTGCGCCGCGTGGCCCGAGGCGGCGGCGAGCGCGGCGCGCCCGCCTTCCAGGCTCGCCACCCGCTCCTCCAGCACCGCGACGGTGGGATTGTTCAGCCGATTATATATGTAACCGAAGTTGTGCAGGTTGAACAGGGATGCGGCGTGGTCGGCGTCGTTGAACACATAGGCCGCGGTCTGGTAGATCGGCGTGATGCGCGCCCCGGTGGTGGGGTCGGGCGCGGCGCCGGCATGCACCGCGCGGGTCTCGAAGCCGTAGGTCACGTTGGCCGCGGGCGGGATTTCCACCCGCGGGCGGCGCGCGGTCGGCGGCTCGGCGGGACGGTTGCGGATGATGCCGGAATTCACCCCGCTCCAGGACAGTTCGCCGCCCAGCCGGCCGAACTCGATCTTCGGGCAGCGGTTCATCACCACCTCCAGCCCCGCCGCCTCGGCCCGCGCGCCGGCGGCGTCGTTGCGCACGCCGAGCTGCATCCACACAACTTTCGCCCCGGTCGCGATCGCGTCGTCGACGATCGGGTCCACCCGGTCGGAGGCGCGGAAGATGTCGACCATGTCGATCGCCTCCGGGATCTCGCGGACCGAGGCGTACACGGGCTCGCCCAGCAGCTCCTGCCCCGCCAGGCCCGGGTTCACCGGGATCACCCGGTAGCCTTTGCCTTGCAGGTATTTCATGACGAAATAACTCGGCCGGTTCCAGTTCGGCGAAGCACCGACCAGCGCGATGGTGCGCACGGAAGACAGGATGCGGCGCAGCTTGGCGTCGGAATACGGAACGGGATCGATCGCGGTCATCGTGCGGGCCTTTCGTGCATGGCGCCGGCCGCCCCTTGGGGCGGCCGCGCTGTCCGGCTAGCATAGGGCCAGCAAGGGGGATCGTCACATGAGCAGCACTGCCACCAGCACCACCGGCGCGGGGTCGTCGCACTACCTCGCCGTCCGCGAGGACTGGCTCGCCCGCACGGTCGAACCGATCCTGGAGCCCGACCTGCCGATCGTCGACCCGCACCACCATTTGTGGGACCGCGGCGGCTGGCGCTACCTGCTGGACGAACTGCTGGCCGATCTGAACGCCGGCCACCGGATCACCGACACGGTGTTCGTCCAGTGCCGCGCCTTCCACCGCGCCCATGGGCCGGAGGAGCTGCGTCCGGTGGGCGAGACGGAATTCGTCAACGGCGTCGCGGCGATGAGCGCCTCCGGCGGCTACGGCCCGGCGCGGATCTGCGCCGGCATCGTCAGCCACGCCAACCTGGCGCTGGGGGCGAAGGTGGAATCGGTGCTGGCGGCGCATATCCTGGCCGGCGGCGGGCGGTTCCGCGGCATCCGCCACATCACGGCCTGGGACGCCGATCCGGTGATGCTCAACCCCGGCAACCCGGCCCCGGAGGGGCTGATGGGCACCCCCGCCTTCCGCGAAGGCTTCGCCAGGCTGGCGGCGATGGACCTGACGTTCGACGCCTGGCTCTATCATCCGCAGATCCCGGAGCTGACGGCGCTGGCCCGCGCCTTCCCCGGCGCGCGCATCGTGCTCGATCACGTGGGCGGCCCGCTCGGCATCGGCCGCTATGCGGGCAAGCAGAAAGAGGTGTTCGCCGCCTGGCGGCCGGCGATCCGCGAGCTCGCCGGCTGCGCCAACGTGCATGTGAAGCTCGGCGGACTGGGGATGCGGATCAACGGCTTCGGCTTCGACAACGCCGCCGAGCCGCCGGGCTCGGAGATGCTGGCGGCGGCCTGGAAGCCCTATATCGAGACCTGCATCGAGGCGTTCGGCCCCGAGCGCTGCATGTTCGAGAGCAATTTCCCGGTGGACAAGGGCTCCTACAGCTACGCGGTGGGCTGGAACGCGTTCAAGCGCCTCGCCGTCGGCGCCACGGCCGCCGAGAAGGCGGCGCTGTTCTCCGGCACCGCCGCCCGCTTCTACCGGCTGGAGGGCTAGGACCATGCCGCATCCGTTCGATCTCACCGGCCGGGTCGCGCTGGTCACCGGCGGCAATTCCGGCATCGGCCTCGGCATGGCGCTGACCCTGGCCGAGGCCGGGGCCGACATCGCCATCTGGGGCACCAGCGAGGCCAAGAACGAGGCCGCGCGGGTGGAGCTGGAACGCACCGGCCGGCGGGTGCTGGCGCTGCGCTGCGACGTGGGCGACGAGGCGGCGGTGAACGCCGCCTTCGCGCAGACCGTCGCCACAATGGGCCGGGTCGACGGCTGCTTCGCCAACGCCGGGGTGAGCGGGCGGGGGCTCAGCTCCTTCCTCGACATGACGACGGAGGAATGGAACCGCGTGCTGCGGGTGAACCTGCACGGCGCGTTCTACACCTTCCGCGCCGCGGCGAAGCACATGGTGCACCGCGGGGAGGGGGGCGTGCTGGTCGGCACCGCCTCGCTCGCCGCGATCGAGGCGGCGCCGCGGGGCGAGCACTACGCGGCGACCAAGGGGGCGATGATCTCCATGATCCGGGCGATGGCGGTGGAGTTCGCCCGCCACCGCATCCGCGCCCACGCGATCCTGCCCGGCTGGATCGAGACCGACATGACCGCGAACGCGGTCGGCAATCCGAAGTTCCGCGCCAACGTGATGCCGCGCATCCCGATGCGCCGCTGGGGGACGGGGAAGGATTTCGGCGGCATCGCGGTGTATCTGATGAGCGATGCGTCCGCGTATCATACCGGGGACAGTTTCGTGATCGACGGCGGGTATTCGTTGTTCTGATACCGATCGCCGGGGGGCGTTCAGGAAGCAAGGCCAGGGGGCGCTGCCCCCCTGGACCCCCTGCCAGGGGACTGGTCCCCTGGACCCCTCGGGGGGTTCCGTGCCGGTGGGGGTGGCGCGGCGGGCGCGGGGCGCGGTGGGCGGCCGGGAGACCGGGCGCAAAAGCGCCCCGGTCTCCCGGCCGCCCACCGCGCCCCGCGCCCGCCGCGCCACCCCCACCGGCACGGAACCAACGAATGGGTTCCAAGGGCTCAGCCCTTGGCGGGGGTCCAGGGGGCAGCGCCCCCTGGCCTTGCTTCCTGAACGGTCAGGCGCCCGGTGGCCGTGCCTCTCGCGCCATCGCCGCTTCGATCACGGTGCGGTCGAACACGCCGCAGGCGTTGTCGGTGCCTGGCATGAAGCGGCGGAACACCGCGGAGCGTTCCAGGCTGACCCGATACAGCCGCCGCAGTTCGGCCAGCGGATCGGGATGGTCGTCGGCGCGCAGATCCAGATCCGGATAGGGATCGCGCGAGCAGATCTTGAGCGCCGCGGCCTGCTTGCCGCGCCTGTCGCCGCCGGCGGCTTCCCCGGCTTCCATCGCGGTCAGCAGCCGTTCGGCCAGCGGGCCGGTTGCGGCGGCGAACGCGTCCAGGGTGCGGGCCACGACGTCGGGGCCGGCGAGCATGTTGCCGGCGACCGAGATGTCGATCCCGCGCACCGACCCGGCCCAGGCGATGCAGCCGGCGCCGGTGTACTGGGCGATCCGCCCCTGCGCGTCCAGGATATGGAACTGGCGGTGGTCCATCCCCGCGTCGGCGCTGACCAGTTCGCCCAGCACCGCCGCCGGGTCTTCCCCCGCGCGCAGCCGGGGCATCGCGGCCACGGCGTACATCGGGTTCACCAGCGCCTGGGTGGAGAGCGCGGCGACCCCGCCCTCCACCGCGATGGTCAGCGCGCCGACGGCGAAGAAACGGGAGGCGACGGCGGCGCCGAGCGCGCCGGTCGCGGGATCGCGGACGAGAAGGGAATAGGTCATGCGGGGATGATCCTGGGTGGCGCGCATGAGGGCAAGGGGAAGGCCGTGCCCGGCGCCGTGATGCATTGACGAATGGCTGTACAAATCCCTATATCCAACGCATGGATCCGGTCGTCGCTGGCTTCGACTGGGACGACGGCAACCGCGACAAATGCCGCAAGCACGGCGTCTCGCTCGCCGCGATCGAAAGCCTGTTTCACGGACCCGTGGCCGTGTTCCCCGATCCGGCTCACTCCGCGCAGGAGGAACGGTTCAAGGCGATCGGCCGGACCGGAGCGGGCCGCTTCGTCCTGGTCGTGTTCACCCTGCGTGCCCGACGTGGCGCCCGCTTCATCCGGCCGCTGAGCGCCCGCTACATGCACCGGAAGGAGGTCGCATACTATGAAAAAGAAGTTGCCCAGGCTGGCGAGCGACGATGAGGCCGAGCGGTTCGTCGCCACCTCCGACCTGACGGATTACGACCTGTCGGCCATGCGGATGGTCCGTTTCGAGTTCCAGCCCAAGAGCGAACGGGTCAACATGCGGCTGCCGCGCCCGTTGCTCGATGCGGTCAAGGCCTCGGCTGCCCGGGCGGGGGTGCCGTACCAGCGCTTCATCCGCCAGGTGCTGGAAGCGGCCGTAGGGGCGCGCCCCGGGACGTGACGACGGCGCGGCGACGACCCGCGCGATGCGATCGACGTGCGGCCGCACGGTGAGGCCGTGCCGCGGCGTCCCTACCGCTCGTCCGCCTTCACCGCCTGCCAGCCGGCTTCCATCTCCGCCAGGGTGTGCTCGGACAGGGTGCGCCCGCGGCGTTCGGCCGCCTGTTCCATCGCGGTGAAGCGGCGGGCGAATTTGCGGTTGGCGCCGCGCAGGCATTCCTCCGGATCGAGGCCGAGCTTGCGGCCCAGGTTGGCGAGCACGAACAGCAGGTCGCCGAGCTCGTCGGCCAGGCGCGCGGGGTCGGCGCCGGGGAGTTCGGCGCGCAGTTCGGCCGCTTCCTCTTCCAGCTTGTCGAGCACGGCGGGCGGCGTCCGGCCAGTCGAAGCCGACGCGGGCGGCGCGTTTGGTCAGTTTCTCCGCCCGGGTGAGGGCGGGCAGGGCGGCGGGGACGCCGGCGAGGGTGCCGGTTTCGGCGCGGGCTTTGCGTTCCTGTTCCTTCTGCGCCTCCCACGCGGTGCTGTGGGCGGCGGCTTCGCGGGCGGCTTCGTCGCCGAAGACGTGGGGGTGGCGGCGGATCATCTTGTCGGCGATGGCGCGGGCGACGTCGGCGAAGGCGAAGCGGCCTTCTTCTTCCGCCAGGCGCGCGTGATAGACGACCTGGAACAGCAGGTCGCCGAGCTCGTCTTCCAGCGCGGGGAAGTCGCGCCGGGCGATGGCGTCGGCGACTTCGTAGGCTTCCTCGATCGTGTAGGGGGCGATGGTGGCGAAGTCCTGCACCTTGTCCCAGGGGCAGCCGGTGTCGGGGTGGCGCAGGGCGGCCATCACGTCGAGGAGGCGGCGGAGTTCGGGTTCGGGGGCGGGGTGGGTCATGGGACCCGCCATAGGCCGGCGCGGGGCGCGCTTCAACGGCCGGGGCGATCCCTTGTTGCGAGGATGATGGCGGGGAGGAGCGGGGGGACGACCGGGGGGCCGGTTGCGCCATGGGGCGGGGGCGGCGCGCGCGGGCGAGGGTGGCAGCGGGGACGCCGGTGCGGCGGGCGGGCGGCGGTTTGTTCAACACGGAGAAGGGAGGCGAGGGCCACGGAGGGCACGGAGCGGGGCGCGCGGCGATCCGGTTCTCCGGCCGGTCGTTCCGAGGCGCCGCCGCGCCAGATATCGCCGCGCGCGGTGCCGCCGGCCGGGACGGGTCACGGTCCCTCCGTGCCCTCCGTGGCCCTCGCCTTTCTTCTCCGTGTTGAAAATCCGGGGTCGCCAGCGGTACCGACCCGGCCGTTTTCCCCGGGTCATGCGGCCGGGGGTGCGGGGGAGGTTTCCAGGGGGACTGCCGTGGGGCCGGTGCGGCGGGCGGGCGCCGATTTGTTCAACACGGAGAAGGAAGGCGAGGGCCACGGAGGGCACGGAGGGACCGTGACCCGTCCCGGCCGGCGGCACCGCGCCGAACAGGCGGCCTGCCCGGGCGATCGCGCGTCATCGGAACATTCCGACTGTGGCGGGTCCCTGAAGGAGGGTGCGCAGGACCGCCGCGACGGGGCCTTGCTGCTGCCCCGACGGCAGGGGGCGCGACGGATGGCCGGCGCGCCCGGGTTCAGCCCTTTGCCGGGGCGGGCGCCGCCAGCGTGATGCGATCGGGCGCGATTGCCTGACGGAACCCTGCCTCGACGCTCCGCCAGTCGAGCAGATCGACGCGGAACGGCAGGTCGCTTTCGGTGAACGCTTCGCGCAGGCTTGCGGTCTCGTCGACGCTGAGGGGGCGGCCGGCGTCGATCGCCAGATCGAGGTCGGAGAAGCGGCCGGCGCGGCCGGTGGCGCGCGAGCCGAACACCCAGACCGTGGCGGCGTGCGGCAGGTGGGTGCGGAGGATGGCGCGCAGGATGCGCTGTTCCTCGGCCGAGAGCGCGAGGGTGCCGGGGGCGGTCATGTTGGCTTCCGGGTGAGGGCGGCCAGCAGGTGGTCCGCTTCGGCCAGGAACTCCGGGATGGCGGCTATGACCGGGAGCGCGGCTTTCGCATCATAGGTGTGGCTGGTGCGGGCGCGCAGGTCGCGGAAGCGCCGCCAGGTGGGCCAGTCGCCGCGCAGCAGGCCCCGGGCGGCGCCGGCGCGGATCAGGTCGGCGAAGGCGAGGGCCTCGATTTCGTCGGGATTGGCTGCGGTTTCCTTCAGGCGGCGCTTGAGGGTGCGGTGGGCGAGTTCGTAGGTGAATTCGAAGCGCTGGATCAGGCCGTCGCGGATCTGCTCGTCCGCGGTGTCCTGCTCGTGGCGGCGCAGCCCCTCCCGGAGGCGTTGGATGGCGTTGGCGAGCGGGGTGGGGTCGAGGGGCATGGGGTCGCGGTCTCGCAGTTGGGGGCGGCCGGGCTGGCGGGGAAGGTCGCGCGGCCCGGTCGGCGGCGTCACCCCTGTCGAGGTGGCCGGAATGTGGCACACTCCCCGCGTGAGCGTCACCGTCATCGACAACCCGATCCTGAACAGCCCGTTCGCGGAGCCGGCCCGGCATTGGGTGCCCGACGATCACGGTATCCCGGCCGATGGTCGCCGGCGGAGCGAATTCATCGTTCCGGTCGCCGCTGCGGCATCGGGGCCATAGGACGGCGCGGCGGGGCGGGCAACCTTGCCGGGGACGGGTCATGGCGCGCTGGGCAGACGGCGGACGGTCCGGCGGCGATTTCGGAGGTATCGGGGCGCGGGTTGCAGCGCGGTCCGCGGCCTGGCTGGAGTCGACCCGAAGCCGCCATTTCCAACTCGACAAGATACGTCCAAACTTGGCCGGAAGCGGTCCGACCGCTTTGGAGTGAACGATGGCGAAAAGAAGACCCCTCACATCGCCTTGGTGTGCGGCTGCCGGGGCTCCTACCGCTTCGCCGCCCTCATAGCCTCGGTGATCTCGATGGTCTTGACGCTTACGGTGACGACGCGGGCCAGCAAGTCGACGGTCTCTTCCTTGTAGTCGGCAAAGCGGTAGGTGCTGAACTTTTCCCGGACAACGGGGTCTTTCGGCGCGTGTTCTCGGTGCTGGTCGAGCACCCACTCAATCGCTGAGCGACTGCCGAGCCTATAAAGCCACGCGCTCGCGGGTATGCCGGACAGCTGGGTTTCCGCGTCTAGCACGATATTGCCCTTCTCACTGTCGGCCTTCAGGATCACGCGCGGGACCTGGCCGGTAGCCCTGACCTTCTCATCCGCCACATCGGTGCGAACCAGCGGGAACGGCTCAGCCAGTTCGTAGCCCATATGGAGGTCAAGCAATGCCTGCCCCCATTCGCGCCATTGGGTGAAGTTGGAGTATAGCGGAATTTTGGGAAAGTCGTGCTTCAGATCTATATCATGATTGTCTCGATATATTGGATCGTGCAACACACCATAGACGTAGGCAAACACATCGTCTTTGACCAAACTCAGGTTGTCGCCATAGTGGCGCCTGAATTCTGCGACCGCCCAATCGGTAATGTTGTCGATACGCTCTCCGTTTACATATCGGTACCGGGTTGCGCAGACAGCACCTGCACCCGCACCCACGTAATGCAGATCAGCGAGTTGCGACGATGCCGAGACCATCCAAGGTTTTTGGGCGCTTGGACCCGTGAAAATCAGGGATGAATTGGCCCATCGGCCGGCGATCGGATACATCTTGTCATTCTGATATACACGATGGGTGATGGACGTATCGTAGTAGACCCACTGGGCTCCAAATGGGCGGTACGAGGTGCGTCGAAGCCGATCCTCTGTTGTACTTCAATGGCTTGTCGGCACGTAGCAGCTCCTCCAGCTCGGAAGTCCACTTTATGTCACGCCGGACCCAGCTGGTGATATCCGGCGGTCGGCCTGCCGCCTTCCAGCGCTTCCGCTCGGCCTCGTAGAAGCTGATGAAGAAGGCGACCTTCTTCTTCAGGGTAGCCAGATCTTTGTCGTAAACCCAGTCGTCCCGGTTCGTTGCGATGCCCAGAGAGAATAGGCGGAAGATGGCTGCGTCTTCGCCGCGCGACTGTGCGCCTTTGGTAGCCTTCGCCACCAGCGGCAACAACCCGGTGGAGACGCTTGTAGCGAGGTCGAGCCAGTTGCTACGAGCATCCGGCCTGATAAGCTCAGGGGCAGCTTTTTCGAGTGTCGCGTTGTGCAGGAAGGCGAGCTTTTCCTCTCGGGTCTCGAACTCCGGCCGCCGTCCATAGTGGATGCGGCTTCCTGTTGCGTTATGACGTCTAACGAGAAAGCTGATCGCTACACCGATCCGAATGCCAAAAACATTGTGCACAGTACCAGACAATTTCGGATTGTCCCGCACGTCCCCGCCAAGATCCACCACATAGATTTCGCTAAAGTCCCGAGCCGCAAGCTTTCGAAAGCCATCGAAGTTTCTTTTGTCTAAAAACCCTCTATTCGTAACAAAAGCCAAAATTCCATTGCGGTCGATCCGGTCGCTTGCCCACCGAAAGAAGCGTGAATACATATCGTAGAGCTTCGTCTTTTGAGCGGTAACTTTCTTTGATGTACGTTGCCTTGATGCGGCGATCGATCTCGGGGTACTCCCGATTCTTGTTGTTGTCGTTCTCGTTGCGTTGGTTGGCATTATAAGGAGGATTGCCGATGATGACGCTGATTTTCCGGTTGTTTTGGCGGCGGATGCGCTCCACGTTCTCGGTGCTGATTCCGCCCAGCAGGTCGCCAAAATGCTGACCATGTGAGTTGCTAGCGCGTCGGTATTGTCAAGCGTGTCCACAAGGCAGAATTCGGAAACTCGGCATATTCCCCCGTGAGGGCCGCGTAGGTTGCCTCGATGTTCAGGTTGGCGACATAATAGGGCAATATGGCCACCTCATTGGCATGCAGCTCGTTGAGGAACTTGTGCTTCATCTTTGCCGGACGACCACGAAAGTGCTCAAGCAGTTCAACTGATGAAGGTTCCGTCCCGGCAGCTGGGTCCAGGATCTCGACGTTCGGGTCGATTAGGTTCTTGCCGAAGTGCTTCTCGCATAGCCAGTCGGCGCCGTGAACCATGAAGCGGACGATCTCGTTTGGAGTGTAGACGACGCCTAGCCGGTCCGCTGCCTTCGGATTGTAGACCTTGTAGAAGTTCTCGTAGATGGCCTTCAGGAAGCCCTGCTTCTCCCAATGGCTTTGGATCAACGCGGCCGTAGACCGATAGCGATGCATAGTATGGCTCGAGGCGCGTGGAGGGTGCGCTGCTTTACATCGCCCCGTGAAGAACTTCCGTTCTAGCTCATACAGGGCCTTGGCCACGTTATTGTCTCTGATGGAAATCGTCGTTCCCGAACACCCGGACGAAGATATCCTCCGTCAGTATGTGCTGAATGAGCATCTCCCGCACGTCAGCGTCAGCTGACGCTGGGATTGATAGCTTCTCTGTGCGTGCTGAAGGAATTGGTGCGCGGCGACCGCAAAAGCTCTGTTCTTGGCATATGCCTCGTCGATGCAGCTCACGCAGGGCCTTCGAGGACGCCGGTAGGTCTTGTTTGAACTGCGCGATCGCCTTGCGGAAATCGGCAATCTCCGGGCGCTGATAGGCGAAGAAGAGTTCCAGCAGGTGACGCAGCGCCGGAGTCGTCGACGTCGCAACGCATGACCTCCTGCCCACTCTGGATCAGGACGGCCTTGGTAGAGTTTTCAAAGATGATGTTCGTCTGCGGGTAGCCACGCCGGAATTTCTTCGCGATTTCCTCGTCGAGATCGTCCGAGGTATCCTTCGCTTCCCAGTAACCGAACGGCACCCGCAGTTCGTGGAGCAGGGCACCGTCGATGTAGCGACGTTCTTTGGTAGGGGTGATGAACTCGTGTTCGGCGATGAACTGCAGGTCATGCGATCGCCCCCAAGCTTTCAGCAGATCTTTGAAGGCTTCCCGGACGACCGACTCGCGGTTCACGCCTGAGATGCGCCGGAGCCGATCAAGGTCACCGAGATACTGATTGATGAGAAGCTGGCTCATGCCACCGCTGCCCCGCTGGCCAGGTTGCGAGCGCCGACTTTGGCAGCGGTCATTCCCCGCGGCGCCCGTTGTCGACCGAGTTTAGATCACCATCCAAGATGTCGAACCGGCATCGTTAAGCAAGCGGGCGAACACCCGGCAGGCAGTCCCGGCCTCCTTGGGCAGGCGCGCCACCAACCGGGCCATGTCCTCGCTAACGTTCATGTCGAGCTGGATCGTCTTGGGATCTCGCGCCCTTCCCTGACCTGTCGGGCTTATCGGCTGCGAGGCTAGCGGTGCTTGCTGGACGATCGCGCTGGGCAGCACGCTCGCATGACAGCGAACGGCCTCGGTGACATACGCAGGAAGGGATTTGCGCCTGAAGTCCGCCATCGCGTTATCCTCTAGACGGCGCAGGGGGGCTGGGCAATCCACCCATGATTGCCTGCGAAGTGCTTCCGCCGTCTGAACGGAACGTCTGCCATCGAGAAGCCTCCATAATCGACTGGACGCCTGCTCGGGGCGCATGCCGGACGCTGGCGCTTCCGTACCCCCACGTCCGCTTTCCACCCGTTACGGTAGTCCGAACCCGGTACGAAGCGTCAGATTTTCACCACCAGATCAGCTACCAATGTCTGCTCCGCCGGCACAACCCTGGTGGGTCCAGTGACGGGAGTCCGAAGACACCATCCGCCCCTGGCCCGGCCAAGGCTACGTCGCCGCCGAAGCCACCTACCAGGAAGCCGGCAAGCAGAAGCGCGCCGCCATCGTCATCGGCCCCGAATACGGCACCGTCGGCCAGGAACTGGTCCGCGAAGCCGCCCGCGAATGCCGCGACTGGGCCGACGCGCTCGTGGTTTGCGGCTTCGCCTTCGACCCGCAAGTGGGCGAGACCACGATGAACCTCGGCCGCCTGGCCGCGCGGAAAGCCCGCATGAGCCAGGAACGCCACGCCGCCGAAGCCTGCAAATCCGGCGGCGGCAATCTGTTCGTGGTGTTCGGCGAACCCGACATCGCGCTCGACCGCGCCCAGGACGGCACCTGCACGATCCGCCTCCGCGGCGTCGATATCTTCGACCCCACCACCGGCGAAGTCCGCTCCTCCGGCAAGGTCGAGGACGACGTCGCCTGCTGGTTCGTCGATACCGACTACGACGGCGACAGTTTCTTCGTCCGCCACGCCTGTTTCCTCGGCGGCAAGGACCCGTACGCGAAGCTGAAGGCGGCGCTGAAAGCCGAGATCGATCCGGACGCCTGGGCCAGCCTCTACAGCACCACCAGCCGCAAATTCCCGCCGCCGAAATCCGGCCGCATCGCCGTGAAGGTCATCACCCACGACGGCGACGAAGCCCTGCGCGTCTTCCGCCTGGCCTGACCCCGGCCCCGGCGGCAAGTCGGGGTCGTGCGCGGGCCGGGACGGCCGCCCCGCGCGTCCGCCGGCAGGTCCCCGCGCCGTCGGCAGCACCGCTTCAGACACGGAGTGAGTGCGCCAGCGGCCGACGGCCGGCCGCACCGCGACGGGATGACATGGTCCTGGCCGGGACCGGCCAAGGCCGCCATCCGGATGGTAGTCTGGCGACGCGCTTCCATACCCGACCCTGGCCGGGATGTCGGCCGATCGCCGATTTCGGCGTGGCGCGCCCGCCGCGAAATCAGGCCCCGCCGTAACATCCACTTGACACGGCGGCGGATTTGTGTTCCTGTTATGTTCATGTCCGCCGCCGCTTCCTCCCTCCGCGCCAGGGACCCCCTTGCCACCAGGGCCTGGGCGCTTGCCGGGCGCTTCGCCCGCTTCATCGGCGGGCTGCGCGAAGCGGTGGCGAGCGGCGCGGAGAACAACCCGCCGGTGATGGATCTCGTGGCGCGGCTCTGGAACCGCCTGACCGAGGCGGCCGAGCGTTTCGCCGCCATCGCCGCCCACCCGGCGGCGCGGTCCCGCCGGCGTCCCGCCGCACCCGCCCCGGTGCCGGAAGATGGGCTGCCGGAAGATGCGGTGCCGGACGATGCGCTGCCTGCCCACAGGATGCCGGCCCGCCCCGCCGCCCCGCGCCGGACTCTGCCCCGACGCCTTGGCTGGCTGGTGCGGATGGCGCCGGAGACGGTGCCGTCCGGCATCGAATTCGCCTATCTCCTGGCCCAGCCGGAGATGATGGAGCTGCTGGCGGCCGCGCCGCGGCTGTGGCGGGTGCTGCGCCCGCTGTGCCGGATGTTCGGCATCACCCCACCCGAGGCTCTGCCGCCCGCGCCCCCGCGGCGCGCGCCGGCGGCGGCGCCCGAGCGCGACCGCAAGCGCCGGCAGTCCGAAGCCGCGGCGATCCGGGAGCATGGTCCGCGCGGGTATCGCCCACCGCTTTTCGGCGGCTAGAGCGGGGCCCGCGTTCGCGCGGCCATATTGTTGCGATATAATAACAAAATCTTCCCGCATCATCGCCCGCCGGCAGGCGCCCCCTCCGGGTCCTCGGGCTTCCTCGCCTTGCTTCTCCGCGTTGAAACCGGAACGGAATTGTCGCGAACCTTGTTGGCGCGAGTTTGGGCGGACGAAACAGGCAATCGCAGATGCACGCAGATGTACGCAGATTTACGCAGATGAACGGAGCGGAGCGGCGCGCTGGCGGCCCGCCCGGTCTTGCGGGGTTGGCGGAAATCGCGGCAGCGGAACGCGACATCTGCGTAAATCTGCGTACATCTGCGTGCATCTGCGTTTGAAATGCGTTCCCGGCATCGACGCCGCCGCGGCCATTGCTCCCGGCGCCCACCCGGCTACAACCCTCCGCGGAGAACCGCCCCGGAGACGCCCCCATGGCCACCCCAGTCGAAACCGTGATCGCCGCCGCACGCGACCTGCTGGGCGAGCGCCTGACCACCAACGCCACCCTGCGCGAGCACCATTCGCACGGCCAGGACACCCAGCCGCCGCACCTGCCGGACGCGGTGGCGTTCGTCGAAACCACCGAGGAAGCCGCCCGCATCCTCGCCCTCTGCCACACCAACGGCGTGCCCGTGGTCCCCTGGGGCGCCGGCACCTCGCTCGAAGGCCATGTCACCCCGGTGCGCGGCGGCATCACCCTCGATCTGTCGCGCATGACCGGCATCCTGGCCGTGAGCCAGGAGGACATGGACTGCCGGGTGCAGGCGGGCGTGACGCGCGAGCAGCTCAACACCCATCTGCGCGACATGGGGCTGTTCTTCCCGGTCGATCCCGGCACGGCGGCCTGCACCATCGGCGGCATGTGCGCCACCCGCGCCTCCGGCACCAACGCCGTGCGCTACGGCACGATCCGGGAGAACGTGCTGGGCCTCACGGTCGCGCTGGCCGACGGGCGGGTGATCCGCACCGGCGGGCGGGTGCGCAAATCCGCCACCGGCTACGACCTCACCCGGCTGTTCATCGGCTCGGAAGGCACCTTGGGCGTGATCACCGAGATCGGCCTGCGGCTGCACGGCATCCCCGAGGCGATTTCGGCCGCCACCTGCCAGTTCGGCGATCTGCGCCAGGCGGTGGAGACGGTCATCACGGTCATGCAGTCCGGCATCCCGGTGGCGCGGATCGAGTTCCTGGACGAGGTGCAGATGGCCGCCTGCATCGCCTATTCGAAGCTCACCGGGCTGGAAGCCAAACCGACCCTGTTCTTCGAGTTCCACGGCACCGAGGCCGCGGTGGCCGAGCAGGCCGCGCAGGCCGAGGCGATCGCGGCGGACTACGGCGCCTCCGGCTTCCGCTGGGCCACCGACCCGGCGGAGCGCGCGAAACTGTGGCAGGCGCGGCACGACGCGCTGTGGGCGGCGCTGGCCCTGAAGCCGGGGTATCAGGGCCTGACGACGGATTCGATCGTGCCGATCTCGGCGCTGGCCGATGCCGTGGTGGGCACCAAGCAGGACATCGCCGAGTCCGGCCTGACCGCCGCCGTGGTCGGCCATGTCGGCGACGGCAATTTCCACACCGTCATTCTCGTGCCGCCGGAGCCGGACGCGCTGGCCCGGGCCTGGGAGCTCGACAAGAAGATCGTCGCCCGCGCGCTGTCGCTCGGCGGGTCCTGCAGCGGCGAGCACGGGGTGGGGATCGGCAAGCGCGAGTTCCTGGAACAGGAACACGGGGCGGAGGCGCTGGCGGTGATGCGGTCGATCAAGCAGACGCTCGATCCGCGCGGGATCATGAACCCGGGGAAGATGTTCCTGAACTGATAACGGCGGCCCGGGGGGACGCGCCCCCCGGCCTTGGCTTCACCCCGCTTTCGGCTGGTGCGCTTCCAGGAACCACAGCGCCTTGTCGAGATCGCGCGAGGCCGCGGTGAGGATGTCCGCGGTGTCCGGATCGCCCGCTTCGCCCGCCTGGTCGATCGCCGCCCGCGTCTTGTTCGCGACCGGCGCGTAGCGCGCGATCAGCGCGGTCAGATGCGCGTCGACGGCGACGATGTCGGTGGGGTAGGGCGGCAGGCCGGTCCTGGCCGCCACCTCCTGCGTGGTGCCCATCGCGGTGCCGCCGAGCTGCACGACCCGCTCTGCCATCGTATCGATATGGGTATCCAGCTGGCCGCGGAACCCGTCCAGCATCTCGTGCACGGCGATGAAGCCGGGGCCCTTCAGATTCCAGTGCGCCTGCTTGGTCGCGAGCGCGAGGTCGATGCCGTCCGCCACCAGCCCGTTCAGCAGCGCGATGGAGGCCTGCTTGGCGTTGGCCTTGAGGTTGTTGTGGGTCGGGTGCGTGCTCATCCGGGGCTCTCCTGCGGTTTCTGCGCCCCCGGCATATGGGGGGCGGGCGGCGAAATCGCACCGCCGGCCGCGCGCGGCGGTTCGACCGCCACCCAGCAGCGCGGGCGCGCCTCCGGCCGGGCGCCCTGGAACGCCGCGGCGCGCGCCAGCAGCGCCCGGTCTTCCGGGGAGAGGCGGCCGGCTTCGCGCAGGTGGTCGGTCCAGCTCTCCGCCGTCCACACCTCCATCCAGGAATCCGGGAGGGTCACATCTTCGTACAACTGCCACGCGCGCGCGCCGGCGCGGCCGCGGGCGCGGCGGACCTCGGCCATCAGCGCCAGGAACGCGGCCCGCTGCGGGGGGGCCACCGTGTAGCGCACCGTCTCCAGCACCCGCCCGTGCGCGAGCAGCGGCGCCAGTTCCGGCGCCGGGGGGGCGGCTCCGGCTCGGCGGGCAGGCCGGGCGGCAGCTGGGTCCGGGGCTGGTCCAGGCTGAACCCGCGCACCGCCACCGCCAGCACCGCGCCCGCGCCGCCGGCGGCCAGCAGGGTGGACGGCAGCCCGATCGCGCCGCCGAGCCAGCCCCAGCCGAACGCCCCCAGGGTCAGGGCGCCGTTGTAGGCAAGCTGATAGATCGCCAGCGAGCGCGCCCGCACCCAGGGCGGCGCCACCAGCTGCGCCGCCGCCTGCACCACCGAGAACGAGGCCACCCAGCCGGTGCCGAACAGCGCCATCGCCAGCCCCGCCACCGCCCAGTGCCGCGCGAGCCCGAGCAGCAGCATCCCCGCCGCCGAGGCGAGCCCCGCGGCCAGCACCGTGCCCCCGCGTGACAGCACCCGCGAAACCCGCGGCAGCAGCAGGCCGGAGGCGACGCCGCCCACCCCCATCAGCCCCAGGATCACCCCGTACATCCCGGGGCCGAGCCCCAACTGGTCGCGCACCACCAGCGGCAGCAGCGCCCAGGGCGCGGCGGCCGGCAGCGCATAGGCGAAGATCCGCAGCATCGCCGCCCGCATCGCCGGGGAGTGGCGCACGAAGCGCGTCCCCGCCCGCATGGCCGAGACCAGGTGCTCGCGCGGCAGCCCGCCGACCGCCGCGCGCGGCCGGCGGCGCCAGATCGCCAGCGCCCAGATCACCGCGATGATGGAGGCGGCGAACAGCGAGAACGCCAGCCCCGCCCCGCCCGCCAGCAGCAGCACGCCGGCCAGCGCCGGGCCCAGCGCGCGGGCGATGTTGAAGCCGATGCCGTTCAGCGCGATGGCGCCCACCAGATCGCCGCGCGGCACCAGTTCCGGCACGATCGCGCTCCAGGCCGGGGCGGTCAGCGCGGCGCCGATGCCGATCGCGAAGGTGCAGGCGAGCAGGCTGGTCGCGGTGGTCGCCCCGGTCAGGGTCAGCGCGGCGAGCAGCACCGCCACCGCCATGGTCCAGCCCTGGGTGCCGATCAGGAACCGCCGGCGGTCGATGATGTCGGCCAGCGCCCCGCCCGGCAGCGCCAGCAGGAAGGCCGGCAGGATGGTCGCCGCCTGCACCATGGCGACAACCAGCGGCGTCGGCGCCAGCGAGGTCATCAGCCACCCGGCCCCGGTGTTCTGCAGCCAGGTGCCGAGCGAGGCCACCACATAGGCGAGCCACAGCCGCCGATAGACGGTCAGGCGCAGCGGCACGAGGGCGGCGGGCAGGCGGGTCATGCGGGCCGTCGCAGATGGGACAAGCCAGTCTTGCCCGTCGCGCCGCCGCCGGCAACGGGGCTGCGCCGGCCGCCCCGGGCTAGGCTTCCGCCGCGTCCACCGCGGCGACGTCCAGCAGCCGCTCGATCACTTCCGGCTCCTGCGCGCCGGCGATCGCGTGCCGGTTGCCGACCACGAAGCAGGGCACGCCGTTGATGCCGATGCGATGGGCATGGAGGTTCTCGGTGTGGATGGCGTCCACATCCTCCTCGGTGGCGAGCAGGCGGCGGAAACGGGCGCCATCCAGCCCGGCGGCGGCGGCGATCGCGGTGAGCACGGCGGGATCGCCGATGTCGCGGCCGTCGGTGAAATGGGCGGAGAACAGCGCCTCCACCACCGAACCGGCGGGGCCGAAACGGGCGGCGAAGCGAACCAGCCGGTGCGCGTTGATGGAGGAGGGGGTGCGGCGGATGCGGTCGAAGCGGAAGTCCACGCCCTCGGCGCGGCCAAGCTCGGTGATCGAGGCATAGAGCCGGCGGGCCCGGTCCTCGCCGCCGAACTTGCGCACCACGTAATCGCCGAGGCTCATGCCCCCGCGCGGCATGTCGGGGTTGAGCAGGAAGGGGCGCCAGGCGGTCTCGATCAGCAGGTCCGGGCGGCGGCGCAGGGTCCGGCGCAGGCGCCGGGCGCCGAGGAAGCACCACGGGCAGACCAGGTCGATCACGACCTCGAGGGTCAGGCGGGCCTTGGGCGGGGCCAGGACGTTCATGCCGTTCCTCCCGCAACTGCGGCCGCGGGACGCAAGCGGGCAGCCGCAGAACGATGATCCGCCCGGGGGGCGGTGCAGCGGGCAAGCGGGCCCGTCGGGCGGTCCGGTCCGGGACGGCGGGCGCCGCCCCGGACCGGGCCATATCGTGCGCTACTTTACCGACGAGAACCCGGTCGGGGCCAGGATCTCGTTCGTCACCTGCGCGACGATCGGGCCGTTCTTTTCGGTTTCGGCGCGCGCAGAGATCCAGGCAGGGTCGCCCTGGAAGGCGTTCCACTTGCTCTCGCGGTCGGCGAGCGACTCCCAGGCGAGCAGGTAATAGAGCCGCTGGTTCGATTCGCCGATCAGGGTGGTCCAGAACCCGGCCTGGCGGATGCCGTGCTTGTCCCAGATCTTCAGGGTGATGGTGTCGAAACGCTTGAGCAGGTCGGGCAGCTTGCCCGGCACGCAGTCGTAGATGCGCAGTTCATGGATCATCGCGGTTCCTCCTTGGATCGGCCGCGGGCGCGGCGACGGTCGGGCGGGAGTGTAGCAGCTGGACCGGGGCTGTCACGGCGGCGCGGCGGCCGGGACCACGGGCACCGCGACCTCGTTGCGGCGGAGGAAGGGGATGGTCCAGGGCGGGTCGTAGTACCAGGCGCGCGGCGCGCCCGCGGCCTGCCAGGCCCCGCCGCTCAGCGCCGCCAGCAGCCGGCGGCGCTCCGCATCGACCGATTCCAGGGTCGGCCGGCCGGAGAAGCGCAGCACCGCGTAGCTGCGCGCGGGCACCGCCACCAGGCGCACCGCCGGATCGTTCGGTTCCGGCAGGCTTTCCAGGGTCTCGGCCGCGGGCATGAAGAAGCGGACCGTCCAGCCGCCGCCCGGCGCCGGGCTTTGCGCCACGGGTGCGGTCATCGCGATCGTGCGGGCCTCGGACTGCGCCACCGGGGCGGTCATGGCGATGCGCCGGGCGCCGTGGTTGGCGCCGAAGATGTAGCCGGCGATGCGGCGGAACCCGGCGGACAGGGCCGCGCGCTCCGGCCCGGTCACGGTGGTCTCGGCGGCGACGCGCGGGCCGTAGCGGCGGATCTCGACCGTGCCGACATGGCCGACCACGGCATAGCGCGGCTCCTCGGTGCCGCTGCGGATGCCGAAGGTGGAGCAGGCGGCCAGCGCCGCGCCGGCCAGCATGGACAGGATCGGGCGGAGCGACATGCGCCAGGGGTCCCGGAAACGATCCCGGGTACATGCGGTGCCGGCGGCAATAATCCAGGCCCGGGCCACCGAGCCCGGGCACGATCGTGCCGTCGGCCGGTCCTACCCCAGCCGGCGGCGATACAGCGCGATCAGCCGCTCCCAGTGCCGCTCGGCGGCCGGCTGGTCGTAGCACCAGCGCCCGGGAAAGGCGAAGCCGTGGTGCACGCCGGGATGCAGCTCGATCTCGCCCACGGCGCCGGAGCGGGCGAAGTGCTCGCGCAGCTCCGCCACCATCGGCAGCGGCGCCAGCTCGTCGTGCTCGGCGCAGGCGATGTAGTGCTCGGCGCGGGCGCGGGCGAAGCTCAGGTGCGGGCTGGCCTCGGCCTCGCTGACCAGCCAGGTGCCGTAGAACGAGGCGCAGGCGGCGATCCGCTCGGGGTAGTGGGCGGCGGCGGCGAGCGCGTAGGGCCCGCTCATGCAATAGCCATGCGCGCCGACCGCGCCCGGCTTGGCGGCGGGCTCGGTGGCGAGCCAGGCGAGCATGGCGCCGACATCGGCCATCACCGGCGGGATGGTCATCTTCGTGCGGATCGCCCGCATCCGCGCGTGCTCGGCGCTGCCGTGGGTGAGCACGTCGGGGCCGAACAGGCTGTCGCGCCCGGCGCGGTAATAGAGATTGGGCAGCAGCACGCAGTAGCCCACGGTGGCGAGCCGGCGCGCCATGTCGCGCAGCTCCTCGCGGATGCCCGGCGCGTCCATCAGCAGGAACACCGCCGGATGCGGGCCGCCGCGCTCGGGGTGGACGAAGAAAGTCTCCATCGCCCCGTCGGCGGTGGCGAGGTCGAAAGTGCGTTCGATCATGCGACGGTCCTCCCGGTCGGGCAGTGTCGCATGCCGCCGGGGCGGATGCACGGGCGGGCGCCCGCGACCGGCCCGGAGGGCCGGGCGAGGGGCCTCCGGTCGTGGCCCCGAGCGAACGATTTGAGCGGCGCCGCCGGGTCGTCTACGCTGTCGCGACAAATGCGCCGTCTCATCCCCCTGCTGCTGATCGCCCCGTGGCTCTGCCAACCCGCGCGTGCGCAGGTGACGGTGGATCTGCGCGCGCTCGATTCGTTGCCGAGCCGGCCGCCGGCGGCCCACGCGCCGAAGCGGCCGGCGCACAAGCCGGCCCCGGCCGCGCGCGCGCGCCCGGACAGGACAACGCCGGCGACTGCCACGTCCTCGCACCGCGCGGCCCCGGCTCCGGCCCCCGTTCCGGCCCCCGCCGGGCCTGCCGGGCCGCCCGCCGGCGTGGCCGGTTCGGCCCCGCCCGCGCCGGGCAGCGCGGCCGGCGGGGGGGCGACGGCCGCTGCTTCCGTCCCGTCGACCAGCCCCGCCCCATCTGCCCCCGGCCCGTCCGCTCTCGCCCCATCCGCCCCCGCAGCTGCGCCCCCGCCGGCCGGCCCGTCTGCTCCCCCGTCTGCTCCCCCGTCTGGCCCCGCCGCGCCGTCCGCCCCACCGCCGCCGCCGCCGGCAGCGCTGGCCGGGCCCAGCCCGGGCGCGGCCGTCGCGCTCCCCGCCCCGCTGACCCTGTCCTTCCCGGCCGGCAAGGCCACGCTCACCCCGGCGGAGACCGAAGCCATCGCCCGGCTGGTGCGCGCCGCGCCGCAAACCAACTCCACCAGCTTCTCGGTTCTTGCCTATGCCGCCGGTTCGCCGCAGAACCCCTCTGCTGCGCGGCGTCTCGCCCTCGCCCGGGCGCTGGCGGTGCACGATGCGCTGCGTGCCGCCGGTGTGCCGGGCAGCCGTATCTTCCTGCGCGCCATGGGACCGCCTGACGGCTCCGGCGCGCCGGATCGGGCCGAGCTTCGCGTCAGTGCCGCCGCAGGGACCAAATCATGACCCGCCCCACGTCCTACCTGATCCGCATGCTCGTCTTCCTGGTCGTAGTGGCCGGCATCGCGGCCTGGCTGCGCACGGCGCTGATCCATATCTTCCTCAACAATCCCGATCTCAACGCGCTCATCCTGGCGATCCTGCTCGTCGGCATCGGCTGGACCCTGTTGCAGGTGCAACGGCTGAACCGGGACGTGGCCTGGGTGGAGGCCGCACGGTCGGGCCGCCTGCCCGCCTTCGCGCCGACATTGCTGGCGCCGATGGCGCGCATGCTCGGCGCGCGCACCGCGGCGCGCGAACAGGGCCGCCCGATCGGCGAGCGCCGCCTGACCCTGTCGGCGTCCACCAGCCGCACCCTGCTCGATTCGCTCGCGTCCCGGCTGGACGAGAACCGCGAGCTGGCGCGCTACATGACCGGGCTGCTGATCTTCCTCGGCCTGCTCGGGACGTTCTGGGGATTGCTGCGCACCGTGGGCGCCGTCTCGGACGTGATCCAGGGGATGACGATCGGCTCGGGCGACATCGCGCAGATGTTCGAGCAGCTCAAATCCGGTCTGGCGGAGCCGCTCGCCGGCATGGGCATCGCGTTTTCGGCCAGCATGTTCGGCCTGTCCTCGGCGCTGATCCTGGGCTTCCTCGATCTCACCGCCGGCCAGGCGCAGAACCGGTTCTTCAACGAGCTGGAGGAGTGGCTGGCCGGGCAGACCCGGCTCTCCTCCGGCGCGCTGCCGGAGGGCGAGGGCTCGGTGCCGGTCTATGTCCAGGCGTTGCTGGAACAGACCGCGGAGAACATGGAAGGGCTGCAGGGCATCCTCTCGCGCGGCGAGGACAGCCGGGTGCAGGCCAACCAGGCGATCCTGTCGCTGACCGAACGGCTCGGCGCGTTCGCCGATACCATGCGCACCAACCAGCAGCTCATGCTGCGCATCGCCGAAACCCAGGCGGCCCTCGGTCCCGCGCTGCAACGCCTGGCGGACAGCCGCAACGAGCCGCCGATCGACGAGGTGGCGCGCGCCCATCTGCGCAATATCGAGCTTTATCTGCAACGGATGCTCACCGAAAGCGAACAGGGCCGCGCGCAGTCCACCAGCGAGATCCGTAACGACCTGCGGGTGCTGACGCGCACCATCGCCGGTCTGGCCGAGGTGTCGCGGTGAGCGTCCGCCAGGCAAGCAGGCAGGGCCAGGGGACGCTGCCCCCTGGCCCTGCCTGCTTGCCGTCCGGCACTCCCCCATGAGCGTCCGCCGCCGCAGCCACAGCGCCGGGATGGAGGCCTGGCCCGGCTACGTGGACGCGCTGTCCACGTTGCTGCTGGTGATCATCTTCGTGCTGCTGGTGTTCGTGCTGGCGCAGGCGTTCCTCTCGGTGGCGCTGTCGCGGCGCAATGCCGCGCTCGAGAAGGTCAACCAGACCCTGGCCCAGGTGAGCCAGGCGCTGTCCCTGGAAAAGGGCAAGGCCTCGAAGCTGGAAGTCGCGGTCTCCCAGCTCAGCCAGCAATTGTCCGACAGCCGTACGGCGCGGGCCAGCCTCGCGCAGCAGCTCGACGTGCTGCGCGACGAGATCGCCAAGGCGGGGGTCGCGCAGGCGTCGCTGAAAACGCAGCTCGGCGCCGCCGAAGCGAAAGCGACGGCGACCGAGACCCGGGCCAGCCAGCTCTCCAGCCAGTTGGCCGCGGCCAAGCGGCAGCTTGCCGAGCTGCGCGCGGCAGAGGCGGCGCTCAACCAGACCGTGACCGCGGACAAGGCGACGATCCAGGCCAAGCTCGCCGACCTCGCGCAGCTCGCGCAGCAGGTGGCTGGGCTGAAAGCGCTGCGCGATCAGTTGCAGCAGCAGGCGGCGGCGGCGGCGGCGCGGGCCACCACCACCGAACAGAAGAACGCCGCGCTGGCGGCGGAACTGGCGAAGACGAAGGACCTCGGCGCCTCCGCCGCGGCGCAGCTCGCGCTGCTCAACCAGCAGGTCGATCAGATGCGCGCGCAGATCGCCGCGGTGTCGAAGGCGCTCGACATCGCCAAGGAGGAAGGCCGCGACAAGGATGTGGAGATCGCCAACCTGGGCAAGCGGCTCAACGCCGCGCTGGCCGCCAAGGTGCAGGAACTGCAGCTCTATCGCAGCGAGTTCTTCGGCCGGCTGCGCCAGGTCCTGGCCGGAGAGAAGGGCGTGAACATCGTCGGCGACCGGTTCGTGATCGCGAGCGACGTGCTGTTTCCCGTCGGCAGCGCCGATCTCAGCGTCCCCGGGGTGCTCGAGATCAGCAAGCTCGCCGGCCTGATCAAACGCATCGCCGCCAAGATCCCGCCGAAAATCAACTGGATCCTGGATGTGGACGGCTACGCCGACCGCCAGCCGATCGTCGGCGGCGGCGGCGAATTCGCCTCGAACTGGCAGTTGTCGACCGCGCGCGCGATCAGCGTGGTGCGGCTGCTGATCGCCGAAGGGGTGCCGGCCGATCACCTCGCCGCCACCGGTTACGGCGACAACCACCCGATCGACCCGGCCGACACCACGGAGGCCTATGCGCGCAACCGACGGATCGAGCTGCGGCTGACCGACTACAACCGGACCCATACGTCCCAGTGAAACCAGCGGCCCGAGGCCGACCCGGCGGGCGGCGGCCAGAGCCGCCGGCGCGAGCCGCCGCGCTTGTCGGCCCGCGCCGGACTGCGTATGCTTTCCCTTACTTGCGAACTATTCGCAATAAGGAGCCCGGCCGATGGCCAACGACACGAGCCTGATCGCGCGGCGCTGCGAACGCGCGGTCATCACCGCGTATCGCGACCTGCGCCAGCTCGGCACCGACGACATGGGCGCCTTCCAGGCCTGCACCACGCTCTATCGGATCCACCATCCGGAAGCCTCGGAAACCGAGGCGCGGCGGCTGGTCGCGGAATGGATCGACCACCACGTGGTCCGCGCCGACCTCGGGCCGACCTCGGGCTGCGCCTGCGGCTGAGCCGCGTCAGCCGGGATCGTCGAGCCCGATCGCCCGCAGGCGGGCCCGCTCCTCGTCCCAGCCCGCACGCTCCTTCACGTTCAGGAACAGATGCACCGGCCGATCGAGCAGTGAGCCCAGCTCGGCGCGCGCGCGGGCGCCGATCGCCTTGATGCGCGCGCCGCGCTCGCCGATCAGGATCGCCTTGTGCCCCGAGCGGGCGACGTAGATGGTGGCCTCGATGCGCACGCTGCCGTCCTTGCGCTCCTGGAAGGTCTCGGTCTCCACCGTCGCCGCGTAGGGAACCTCCTCGTGCGTCTGCAGGAAGATCTGCTCGCGCACGATCTCGGCGGCCAGCAGCCGGTCCGGCAGGTCGGTCAGGTCGTCGGGCGGATAGAGATAGGGCCCCTCCGGCATCGCCGCGGCCAATGCCTCGGCCAGCCGGTCCAGCCCGTCGCCGGTCCGGGCGCTGACCATGAAGGTGGCGGCGAACGGGGCCAGGGCGGCCAGGGACGCGGTCAGGGGCAACAACTGCGCCGGCGGCACCAGGTCGATCTTGTTGAGCACCAGCCAACAGGGCCGGCGCGCCGTGCCAAGCTCGGCCGCGATCGCCCGCACCGCCTCGGTCGCGCCCGAGCGGGCGTCGACCAGCAACAGAGCCAGATCGGCATCCCGCGCGCCGCCCCAGGCCGCCGCCACCATCGCCCGGTCCAGCCGCCGCCGCGGCCGGAAAATGCCCGGGGTATCCACCAGAAGAACCTGACTCTCCCCCCGCATCAACACGCCCAGAACCCGAAACCGGGTCGTCTGCGCCTTGGGCGAAACAATCGACAGCTTCGCCCCGGTCAACCGGTTCAGCAACGTCGACTTGCCCGCATTCGGCGCCCCCAGGATCGCCGCAAAGCCGCAGCGGGTCATGGACGGGTGGCCGCTTGGGGTGCGGGGCCAGGCAAGGCCAGGGGGCTCTGCCCCCTGGACCCCCGCCAAGGGCGTAGCCCTTGGAACCCTTTCGTCGGTTCCGGTTGGGCGTGGGGTGGCACGGCGGGCGGGCCTGCCTGCGGGGCGGGTGCCGGCAGAGCGCGAACGCGCTCTGCCGGCACCCGCCCCGCAGGCAGGCCCGCCCGCCGTGCCACCCCACGCCCAACCGGAACCCCCGAAGGGGTCCAGGGGACTAGTCCCCTGGCGGGGGGTCCAGGGGGGCAGAGCCCCCCTGGCCTTGCCTGGCCCCATACCCCGAGCAGCCTCCCGTTCATGCCCCCTCCAGCGTTTGCATGAGCGCGGCGGCGGCGAGTTGTTCGGCGGCGCGTTTGGTGCTGGCGGTGCCGCTGGCGCTGTGGGGGCCGACGCTGACGGTCAGGGTGAACTGCGGGGCGTGGGGGGGGCCGGCGCGGGTGACGATGGTGTAGGCGGGCAGCGGGTGGCCGCGTTTCTGGGCCCATTCCTGCAGGGAGGTTTTGGCGTCCCTGGGGGGGGTGGTCTGGCTGTCCATGGCGGCGGTCCAGGCCTGGCGGATGAAGCGGCGGGCCGGGTCCAGGCCGCCGTCCAGGAACAGGGCGCCGATGGCGGCTTCCAGCGCGTCGGCGCGCACGGTGGCGCGGGTTGTCACGCCTGCCCGGGCTTCGCCGGGGGCGACGGCCAGGGCGGCGCCCAGTCCGATGGTGTCGGCGACCTCGGCCAGCACCGGCTGGGAGACGAGATGGGCGAGTCGGCGGCCCAGTTCGCCTTCCTGTTCGTGCGGGAAGCGTTCGGTCAGCCATTCCGCGACGATCAGGCCGAGCACCCGGTCGCCCATGAACTCGAGCCGTTCGTTGGAGCCGCTGCCGCGGCCGCGCCGCGGCGCGGCGGAGCGGTGGGTGAGCGCTTCGCGCAGCAGTTCGGGTCGGGCGAAGCGATGGCCCAGCAGGGCCTCGATCGCTTCCGGCCCGGCCGGCGCGGCGGCTGGTTGGAGGGCGGCCACCTGGGTCAGTGGATCACCATTCCGATCCGGTTCCAGCGGATTTCGAAGGGCCATTCCCAGACCTCCCACCAGGGGTAGCGGGCGTCGATGGAGAAGAAGATGAGCTCGGCCTTGCCGACCAGGTTCTGCATCGGCACGTAGCCCCAGAAGCGGCTGTCGGCGCTGTTGTCACGGTTGTCGCCCATGACGAACAATTTCCCGGGCGGCACGGTGTAGACGCCGGTGTTGTTCGCCTCGCCCTGGTCGGTGGCTTTCAGGATGTCGTGCACCACAGGCTTGCCTTGGCCGGATGGCGGCAGGGTTTCCTTGTAGCGGCGCAGCATCATGCCGATGCCGCTTTCGTCGTCGACGAAGGTGCCGTCCGGCCGGCGCGGCGCTTCCTTGCCGTTGATATAAAGCTGCCCGTTCTGCACCTGCACCTTGTCGCCGGGCAGGCCGATCACCCGCTTGATGTAGTCGATCGAGGGATCCGGCGGGTAGCGGAACACCATCACGTCGCCGCGATGCGGGACGGAGCCGAAGATGCGGCCGTTGAACAGGTCGGGCGAGAAGGGGAAGGAATAGCGGGAGTAGCCGTAGCTGTATTTCTCGACGAACAGATAGTCGCCCACCAGCAGGGTGGGGATCATGCTGCCGGAGGGGATGTTGAAAGGTTCGAACAGGATGGTGCGGATGAAGACCGCGATCAGGCCCGCATAGACGATGGTCTTGACGTTCTCGCGCAATCCGCTCGATGTGGGTTTCGCCTTGCTTGCGGCCATGCGGGAGAAGTTCCGGACTCTGAGGGTATGGGGTTCAACCCCAGGCGCGGGGCGGCGTCAAGCAAGCGAACGGGGGACGGCGGAGATGATGACCTGGGCGTAAGCGTATGGATATTCGTCGGTCATCGAGAGCGCCACCACGGCTTCCATCTCCGCCGGGGTGAGCGCGGCAAGCCGGGCGGCCGCGCCGCCGGTCATGTGCAACGTGGGCTGGCCCGACGGCAGGTTCACCACCCCGAGGTCGGAGAAGAACACCCCGCGGCGGAAGCCGGTGCCGAGCGCCTTGGCGGCGGCTTCCTTGGCGGCGAAGCGCTTGGCGAAGGTGGCGGCGCGGATGCGTTCGGTGCGCCGCAGCGCCTTGGCGCGCTCGATCGGGGTGAACACGCGCTCGACAAAGCGGTCCCCATGCCGCGCGATCGCCGCCTCGATACGGCGGATGTCGCAGATGTCGGAGCCGAGGCCGAGGATCATCCTTTCACCCGCTCCACGCTCTTGATCCCGCCCGCCGCGCGCAGCCCGGCGATCACTTTCGCCAGGTGGCCGAGGTCGCGCACGCCGACGTCGATCAGCACTTCGATGAAGTCCTGCTGGCGGTTGACGATCTTGAGGTTGGCGATGACCCCGTCCTGCTTGGCGAGGCTGTTGGTGATCTCGGCCAGGGCGGCCGGCACGTTGTCGGCGATCACGCCGACCCGCGCGGTGTGCGCCGAGGCGCGGCCGGTGGCTTCGAGGTTCCAGCCCACGTCGATGAAGCGTTCCGGCGTGGCGGCGAACCCGGCCAGGGTCTGGCAGTCCCGCCCGTGGATCGTGACGCCCTTGCCGGTGGCGACGATGCCGACGATCGGGTCGCCCGGCACCGGGTGGCAGCAGCCGGCGAAATGATAGGCCATGCCGGGAATGAGGCCGGTGATCGCCATCGCCGGCTCGCCCCGCCCGCCGCGCGGCGCGGGGCGGGGGACGAGGGTCGGGACCATGCGCGGGGCGCGCGCGGTCTGGCGCAGCTCCGGATAGGCCGCGTGGACCACGTCCTTCGGCCCGAGGTTGCCGTTGCCGACGGCGACGTACAGCTCCTCCAGCCCGGTCTGCTTGAGCGCCTTCAGCGCCGGCTCCAGCGCCTTTTCCGAGCCGTCGACCCCGGCCTGGCGGAACGCCTTGGCGAGCTCCGCCCGCCCGGCGTCGATGTATTCCTGGCGCTGCTGCTGGTGGATGAAGCGGCGGATGCGCGCGCGCGCCTTGCCGGTGACGACGAAGCGTTCCCACTGCGGCGAGGGCGTGCCGCCGCGGGCGGTCATGATCTCGACCTGGTCGCCGTTCTGCAGCTGGTAGCGCAGCGGCATCAGCCGCCCGTTCACCTTGCCGCCGACGCAGGCATCGCCCACCTGGGAATGCACCGCATAGGCGAAATCGACCGGCGTCGCCCCGCGCGGCAGCTGGATCAGCTGGCCCTTCGGGGTGAAGCAGAACACCTGGTCGCCGTACAGCTCGAGCTTGGTGTTCTCCAGGAACTCGTCGGGGGCGGCGGAGTTTTCCAGGATTTCCAGCAGGTCCTGCACCCAGCGGAATTTCTGCAGCTCCTGCGGCGAGGCGTCGATCTGCTTGTAGAGCCAGTGCGCGGCGACCCCGGCTTCCGCCTGCTCGTGCATCTCGCGCGTGCGGATCTGGATCTCGATCTTCTGGTTGCGCGGCTCGCGCAACGTCACCCCGGTGTGCAGGCTCTGGTAGCCGTTCGATTTCGGGGTGGAGATGTAGTCCTTGAACCGGCCGGCGATCACCGGGAAGGCGGCGTGCACCGCGCCCAGCGCCATGTAGCAGGCCTCCCGGGTCGGCACCACGATGCGGAACGCCATGATGTCGGACAGCTGCTCGAAGGTGACGTTGCGCTGCTGCATCTTCTCCCAGATCGAGAACGGCGACTTCTCCCGCCCCGTCACCTCCAGCACCTCGATCCCGGACGCCTCGCACACCCGGCGCAGCTCGGCGCGCACGTCCTCGATCACGTCCGCACCCTGGCCGCGCAGGAAGTTGAGCCGGGCCTGGATGGTGTCGTAGGCTTCGGGTTCGATCTGGGCGAAAGCCAGGGTCTGCAGCTCTTCCTTCACCCGCACCATGCCGATGCGTTCGGCGAGCGGGGCGTAGATTTCCATCGTCTCGCGCGCGATGCGCCGGCGGCGCTCGGGGTCGGCGACGAAATGCAGGGTCCGCATGTTGTGCAGCCGGTCGGCCAGCTTGACCAGCAGCACGCGGATGTCGCGGCTCATGGCCAGCACGAGCTTGCGGAAATTCTCCGCCTGCTTGGTGCGGTCCGATTGCAGTTCGAGCCGTGTGAGCTTGGTCACCCCGTCGACCAGGCCGGCGATCTCGTGGCCGAATCGGCTGTCGATCTCGGCCAGCTTGATCGGCGTGTCCTCGATCACGTCGTGCAGCAGGGCGGTGGCGATCGAGGCGGTGTCGAGCCGGTAGCCGGCCAGGATGTCGGCGACCGCGAGCGGGTGGGTGATGTAGGGGTCGCCGTTGTCGCGCCGCTGCGCGCCGTGGGCGCGCATCGCCAGCACATAGGCGGCGTCGATCAGGTCGGTGTCGGCCTTGGGGTCGTAGGCGTGGATTTTCTCGGTCAGCTCGAACTGGCGGACCACCTGCGGCCGGGCCGGGCGGGCCGCCGCATCGGCGGCCGGCGGCGGCAGGTCCGTGGTCCCGACCGCCGCGCGCCCGCGCCTCCGGGGCTCAACCCTTCGGGGGCGCGCACGGGCACCGGATCGCCGCGCCTGTCGCCCCCTGGGGTCATGCGGCGTTCAGCGCGCTTTGCCGGCCAGCTCCGCCTCGATCGCCGCTTCCAGGTCCTCGGGCGAGAGTTCTTCGGCCTCGGCCGCGGCTGCCGCCGCTTCCTCCTCGGCCGAGACGTCCTGCAGGCCGAAGATGTTCTGGTCGGTGGGGATGAGGTCGAGCACTTCCTCGTCCGCGGGCTCGGGCTCGGGCGCGCGGGAGAGCGAGCGGATCAGGTCCTGTTCGAGCCTGGGCAGCTCGATCGTCTCTTCGGCGATTTCGCGGAGCGCGACGACGGGGTTCTTGTCGTTGTCGCGATCGATGCTCAGTTCCTCGCCGCGGGCGATGTTGCGCGCGCGCTGGGCGGCGAACAGCACCAGGTCGAAGCGGTTGGGGACTTTTTGGATGCAGTCTTCGACGGTGACGCGCGCCATGCGGGGCAGCTCCGGGCGGTTCTCGGGGAACACGTCATGTAAGCGAGCGGATGCCGCAGCGCAAGAACGGGGCCGCACGGGGGAGGGGGCCGGGGGAGCCTGCCCGGCGAAAGCCGCTCAGCCGCCCCGCGGGTCCGGCACCCGCGCCGCGGCCAGCACGTCGACCTGCGCCGCGCCGGCCGCCAGCAACACCGCGGCGCAGGCATTGGCGGTGGCGCCGGAGGTCAGCACGTCGTCGATCAGCAGCACCCGCCGCCCGGCCAGGGCCGGCGCGCGGGCGGGGCGCACGGCGAACGCCCCCGCCAGCGCCTGCGCCCGTTCCGCCGCCGTCCTGCCGCCCAGCGGCGCGGTCGGGCGCAGCCGGCGCAGCGCGTCGACCAGCACCGGCCGCCGCGCGCGCCGGCCCAGCGCCAGCGCCAGCACCGCGGCCTGGTTGTAGCGCCGGGCGAACAGCCGGCGCCGGTGCAGCGGCACCGGCACCAGCAGATCGGCCCGCGCGAGCAGCGCGGCCCCGGCGCGAAGCAGGAACGGCGCCAGCCGGGCGGCGATCTCCGGCCGGTCGGCGTGCTTGAACGGCAGGATCAGCCGCCGGGCGCCGGCGTCGTACAGCAGCGCGGCGCGGGCGGCGGCGAAGCGCGGCGGCGCGGCGCGGCAGGCCGGGCACACGAAGTCCCGCCCGGCCGCGTCGGCCGAGGCGAAGGGCAGGCCGCAGCGGGCGCAGACCGGATCGGCGATCAGGGTGGTGGCGCGGAAGCAGGCGGCGCAGAACAGGCCCGCCGCGCTGACCGGCGCGTCGCAGGCGATGCATTCGGGCGGCAGCAGCAGATCGAGCGCGGCGGCGAGCGCGGCGCCCGCTCCGCGGCGCAGCGGCTGCGCCCCCGGCGCGCCGGCGGGATCAGCCGTGCGCGGCCACACCGAACTGCACCGTGCCGTCGCGGACGATGCCCTCCACCAGCGCGATCTCCCACGACAGGTACGCCCGCATCGCCGCCTCGACCCCGGAGTTGCGGTCGTACGGGCGCAGATTGGCATCGACGCAGGCCGTATCGGGCGGGGTCGTGCGATCCTTCACCAGCGGCCGGCCGAACGTGTGCCAGGCGGCGGTGCCGCCCTCCAGCGCCGCCACCTCGGCGTCCGGGGCGAGCGCCTGCAGCTCCCCCAGCGCCAGCCGCGCCAGCGTCCCGTCGGGCGAGGTCACCACCACCCGCTGCGCCCCGGCGAGCGCCGCGCGCAGCACGCCGAGCCGGCCGCGCACCCCCCAGGCCGCGCCCGGGATATGGCCGTCGCGGTAGTCGAGGCTGCGGGCGACATCCACCACCACCGTGGGCGTGCCGGTATCCAGCGCCTCGGTCAGGCGCATCACGTCGATCACCGGCACCGGCGCGTTTAGCTCCGGCACCGCGCCGGCGACCGCGCCGAGATCGCCCAGCGCGGCAAACCCGCCCTCGGCCACGAACACGTCGGGCTGGCCCATCTGGCGCAGCCAGGCGGCGGACATGCGCGCGCGCACCCCGTCGTCGTCGAGCAGCACGATCCGCGCGTTGCGCACCGCGATCCAGAAGTCGGTGGCCTGCACCAGCTGCCCGCCGGGGGCGTTGCGGCTGGCCGGATGATGCCCGGCGCGGAATTCGGGCGGGTCGCGCACATCCAGCAGGTAGAGGCTGCGCGCCGGATCGGCGGCGAAGCGGGCGATCTCGGCCGGGGCGGCGATCCGCACGCCGGAGGCCTCGGCGAAGGCGCTGGCGCGGGCCAGCGCGAGCGCGGCGGTCTTCGGCGCGCCTGGCGGGAACCGCTCGCTGCGGCCGTGCTCGCAGTGCAGGCCGGCCAGTTCCCAGCCCATGGTGCCGTTGCGCAGGGCCACGACCTTGTTGGGGATGCCGGCGCGGCGCAGGCTTTCCGCGCCCATGATGCTGCGGGTGCGCCCGGCGCAGTTGACCACCACCAAGGTGTCCGGATCGGGTGCCAGGTCGCCGATGCGGTAGGCCAGCTCGCCGCCCGGCACGCTGATGCCGGTGGGGATCGACATGCGGCGGAACTCGGCCTCGGTGCGGCTGTCCAGCACCACCATCTTCCGCCCCTGGTCGATCCAGGATTTCAGCTCCGGCGGGTCGACGCTTTCGGTGCCGTAGTGGTGTTCCACCCACTCCCCGAACGCCTTGGAGGGGACGTTGATCCCGCTGAACAGCTCGCCCCCGGCGGTGGCCCAGGCCTTGGTGCCGCCGTCGAGCACGCTGACGTCGGTGAAGCCGTCGGCGACCAGCCAGGCGGCCAGCGCCTCGGCCACGCCGCGTCCGTCGTCGAGGCAGACGAGGCGGACGGATTTGCGCGGCAGCAGGGCGCGCGCGCGGATTTCGCGCTGGGAGAACGGGCAGGGGACCGCCCAGAACAGGTGGGAGGCGCCGAATTCGCCCTCCTCCCGCGCGTCCAGCAGGGCGAGTTCGGCGCCGTCGCCGATCCAGCCGCGCAGGGTGACAGGGGAGATGCGACGCAGGTGATGCTCCATGGAACAGAGTATGCGCGCGGGGTGGGGGCGGCGCCAGAGCCGCGCACGCGGCCCGCGCCTCTTGCAGCCCTGCGCGTAAGGGGCATTTTCCTGTCATGGCCCACCCGGCTCCGCCCGTCCTCCTGTGGTACCGCAACGATCTCCGCCTTGCCGACCATGCGGCGCTGGACGCGGCGCTGGCGACCGGCCAGCCCGTGCTGCCGGTGTTCGTGCTGGACGAGGCCGCCGCCGGCCCCTGGGCCCCGGGCGCCGCGTCGCGCTGGTGGCTGCACCACAGCCTCGCCGCCCTCGCCGCCGCGCTCGCCGCCGCCGGCGCGCCGCTGGTGCTGCGCCGGGGGGAGGCCGCACGGATCATCCCCGCGCTGGCGCAGGAGACCGGGGCCCGCGCGGTGTTCGCCGGCCTGGCGGCCGAGCCCTGGGCCCGGCGGCAGGAGAGCGCGGTGGCCGACGCGCTCGCCGGGCAGGGCCGCGCGCTCCGCCGCTTCCGCACCGCCACCCTGTTCCCGCCGGATCGGCTGCGGACCGGCGCCGGGGGCGGCTACACGGTCTACACGCCCTTTGCCCGCGCCGCCGCGCGTGCCGCCGCGGCGCGCGCGGCCACCGGGACGGGTGCCGGGGCGCCGCCGCACCCGGCCCCCGCGCGCATCCCCGCGCCGCTCGCGCCGCCCTCCGAGAGCCTGGACAGCTGGCGCCTGTTGCCCACCGCGCCGGACTGGGCCGGCGGGCTGCGCGCGGCCTGGACCCCGGGGGAGGCCGGTGCCCGCGCCCGGCTCGCGCGGTTTCTCGACCAGGGCCTGGCCGGCTACGCCGCGCAGCGCGACCGCGCCGATCGCGACGCCACCTCCGGCCTGTCGCCGCATCTGCATTTCGGCGAGATCTCGCCCGCGCAGGTCTGGCACGCCGTGACAGCGAACCCGGCCGGCGGCGACAGCGGGGGGGCGGAAAAATTCCGCGCCGAGCTGTTGTGGCGGGAGTTCTCCCTGCACCTGCTCTGGCACCACCCGGATCTGCCGGAGCGGCCGCTGCGCCCCGCCTTTCGCCGCCATGCCCTGGCGCGACGATCCCGCCGCGTTGGCCGCCTGGCAGCGCGGGCAGACCGGGGTGCCGCTGGTCGATGCCGGCATGCGCCAGCTCTGGACCACCGGGTGGATGCACAACCGGGTGCGTATGGTGGCCGCCTCGTTCCTGGTGAAGCACCTGCTGCTGCCCTGGCAGGACGGCGAGGCCTGGTTCTGGGACACGCTGGTCGACGCCGACCTCGCCGCCAACAGCGCGAACTGGCAATGGGTGGCCGGCAGCGGGGCCGACGCCGCGCCCTGGTTCCGGGTGTTCAACCCGGTGCTGCAGGGCCGCAAGTTCGACCCCGACGGCGCCTATGTCCGCAGTTTCGTCCCCGAGCTCGCCCGGCTGGGCCGGGCCTTCATCCACGCCCCGTGGGAGGCGCCGACGGCGGCGCTGCGGGACGCCGGGATCGTGCTTGGGGACAGCTACCCGGCGCCGATCGTCGATCTGGCCACCGGGCGGGCGCGCGCGCTGGCCGCCTTCGCCACCACCACCGCGGCGGGCGCGGCATGAGCCTGGCGCCCGACCCGCCGCCCGCGCCCCCGTTGGACATTCCGCCCGCGGCGCGGATTCGTGTCGTCGGCGATGTGCACGGCGACGCCGCGGCCTTCGCCTATGCCGCGGCGACCGACCGGTTCGTGATCCAGCTCGGCGACCTGACGGACTACGGGCCGCGCAGCGACCAGGTTCTGGGGATCATGTTCGGGCTGATCGACGCCGGGCGCGGCCTGTTCCTGCTCGGCAACCACGACCATCGGCTGGCCCGCGCGCTGGCCGGCCAACCGCTGCGGATCGGCGAGGAACTGGCGCGCACCCTGGGCCAGCTCGACCCCGCGCTCTCCGCCCGCGCGCGGATCGAGATCGGACGCGCGCCGCTGTGGCTGCGGCACGGATCGCGCATGTTCGTGCACGGCGGGTTCCACACCGCGATGCTGGACGCGTCGGCGGCGCCGCTCGGCCCGCGGCGGGCGGACGGGCCGGCGGCGCGCGCCCTGTTCGGGGAGCCGACCGGGCGCACCCAGCCGGACGGGTTCCCCGAACGCAGCCTGCGCTGGGTCGACCGCATTCCCCCCGGCATCACGGTCTATTGCGGCCACGACCGGCGCAGCACCGACGGACGCCCGTTGAGCCGGCGCGGCGCGCGGGGCGGGGAGGCGGTGTTCCTCGACACCGGCGCCGGCAAGGGCGGGCATCTGTCCTGGATCGACCTGTAGCGCCGGCCGCGTGAGGGTTCGGCCGGTCCGGCGCAGAGGGGCAGCGGCCCCGTCGCTCAACGGATGAGCCGCGGCATCCGGATCAGCGCGAGGGTGAAGATCGCGCGATGTGGCGTTGCGCGCGGCAGGTGCAGCCGCACCGAGCGCGGCAGATCAACTGACCGCATCGCTCTATTGCGAGGGCCTGCGTAAGCCTTTTGGCTAGTCCAGTGTCCTGCCCCTGAAATGCCTTCGCAGTTCGGGGACCAGCAGGCCACTGAAAACAAAGAACGAGTGTCCCGGAGATTTGGAACCGAATTGCCGCAACGGGACACCGGATCGTGCTGACGCCGACCGTGCGCCCAGCAGCGGCCCCTTCGAAAGTAGCTCTTCCATCATGATCTTGTTCGGGGCAAGCGGATCCTTGGCCTGCCGGCACAGGCGTGGAGGTTTGGAGCATGAACATAAATCAGGAGAAAACAGACCAGGTCGCACAGCAATGGAAGGTGAACACATATTACGACAGAGCGGAGAGCGACGATTGGCTGGATGCGTTCTGGAGTCCCAGAGGGAAATTCCGACCGCTTTTTGATAACCTTGATATCCGGACGGTCGTCGAGCTGGCCTGTGGCCATGGTCGACACACCGCCCGTATTCTCAATGACCCGGAACTTCGTGGGAAAGTTGAAGATCTGTACCTTATGGACGTGAACGAAGAAAATATTACTTGGTGCGCCAAAAGATTCTCAAATATTGCATCGGCGCACCCCATCGTAAATAACGGCCATGATTTTTACCCCCTGGAAAAGGACAGTATTAGAGCAATATTTTGTTACGATGCAATGGTACACTTTGAGTATGACGCAGTCATCGCGTACCTTGAGGATGCTTTTCGCCTCCTCGTTCCAGGTGGGCGAGCCCTTTTCCATCATTCCAATTATGATAAATCGCCCGGGACGAACAATATCTCAAATCCGCATTGGCGTAATTTTATGTCGAAAAATCTCTTTGCACACGCCGCGGTCAGGTCCGGATTTAGAATTCTCCACCAGTCTCTCTTGGACTGGGATGGAACAAGGAATCTTGATTGTATATCCTTGATTGAGAGGCCTTGTGGACCAGGGAAAGTCAACTGGGTGGAGTCACCGCAACGGAGGAGTTCGGAGCATATCATGTGGAAAGTAAGGAAATCACTTGGAATCTAAGTCATTGCTCACCCCGGGTCGGTTGGCGGGAGGTCCGGGCGGTTGGCGGCGAGCACGGTGCGCCGCACCCCCAGCACGGACGCGCCTTCACCTTGGCGGTGCCGACCACTGAGCGGAAGGCGGCCTGGGTTTCGGCTCCCCACTCGCAGCGGCAGCCGGTGGCTTACGTGGTGCAGACGTCGGGTGAGAATGTGACGCTTGGGTCGAGAACTCCCATCAGCCTCACACCTGGTCGTAGTCCAGCACCACGCGGCTTGTGCGCGGGCGGGCCTGGCAGGTGAGCACGTAGCCCGCCGCCGTCTCCCACGGTTCCAGGCCATAGTTGACCGCCATCTCCACCTCGCCCTCGGTCAGGCGGGCGCGGCAGGTGCAGCACATCCCGCCGCGGCAGGCGTACGGCAGGGCGAGCCCGGCGCGCAGCCCGGCGGCGATCACCGTCTCCTCGGGCGCCACCGGGAACGTGCTCTGCACGCCCTCGAACGTCACCGTGGCGATGGCGGACGGCGCGCCGGCGGCGACGGGGGCGGGGGCGGCCGGCAGGGGCGGCGCGTCCGCGGCCGGGGTGAAGCGTTCGACCCGGATCCGCCCGGGCGGCAGGCCGTATTCCGCGAGCATCGGGGTGAGTGCGGCGAGCATCCCCGGCGGGCCGCACAGGAAGGCGTGCGCCACGTCCTCCGCCGCCGGGGCCAGCGCGTGCAGCAGGCGCCGCGCCGTCGCCGCGTCGAGCCGGCCGCCCAGGGCGGTGCCCTCGCGCCGCTCGCGCGAGAGCAGGTGCACGACCGAGAACCGGTCGAGGGTAGCGGTCCTTCAGGTCCTCGATCTCGGCGCGGAACATGATGTCGGCGCGCGTGCGGTTGCCGTAGACCAGCACGCAGCGGCCGTTTTCCCGCGCCAGCGCCGAGGCCAGGATGGACAGCACCGGCGTGATGCCGGAGCCGGCGGCGAAGGCGAGCAGGGTGCGCCCCGAGCCGGGTTCGATCGGGACGCCGAAGCGTCCGTCCGGCGTCATCACGTCGATCATGTCGCCGACGCCGAGGCTGGTATTGGCCCAGCCGGAGAACCGCCCGCCCGGCTGGTGCTTGATCGCCACCCGCAAATCGCCGTCGTCGAGGCCGGAGCAGATCGAATAGGGCCGCCGCTGCTCGGTCCCGTCGATGGTGGCGCGCAACGTCAGGAACTGGCCGGGCGTGAAGCGATAGGCGTCGCGCAGCGCCTCCGGCACCGCGAAGGTGAGGCAGACGCTGTCGGCGGTGTCGCGCCGCAGCGCGGCGATCCTCAGGGGGTGGAAGCGGGGCATGGCGCGCGGTCAGCTTGCCCGTTGCGCGGGCCGGGCACAACCGAGGGCGGTCGAGGAACGCCGCCGGGCCGGACCTGCAAGTTCTCTCCCCCTCCCCTTGCGGGAGGGGGTTGGGGGGAGGGGGCACACGGCACGATGCCCCGTGCCGCGTGCCCCCTCCCCCCAACCCCCTCCCGCAAGGGGAGGGGGAGACGCGGGGGCCTGTCCCCGGCCGGGATCACGCGGGATCGCCGTCCCCGATCGCGGCCATCAGCTCCGCCCATTCCCGCCGCGACAGCCCGCTGTCCGCCTGCGCCACCCGTTCCCCGGCCAGCATCCGCCGCACCACCGCGCGCATGCCCGCCGACAGGGTGACGGCGCCCAGCCGGTAGTCGAGGAACGCCTGATAGGCCGCGGGCACCCAGGCCTGCACCGTGCCCAGCATCGCCTCGGCATAGGCGCGGATCTCGTACTGGGCGTGCGGATCGGCCCGCAGCGACAGGAAATGCAGCAGGTTGTGGAGGTCGATCTTCCAGTACCACTGCGTATAGGTGTTCAGGGTGCAGGTTCATCCGCGCCAGCTCGCGCGCGAGCCCCTGCCGGCCCGGATCGCGCGGCGTGTCGGGCCCGCCCTCGTTCAGCATCTCCACGTAGTGGTCGTAGGTGCGGGCGGCGTCGGTGCGCAGCAGGTCCAGCACCCGGGCCGCCTCGGTGCCGTCCAGCACCGCGCCGCGGCCCTGGCGGTTGGCGGCGGATTGCGCGGCCAGGTGTTCGGGCGCCGGCAGGTAGAACTCGCGGTCCAGGATCGAGTAGCGGGCGGAGTATTCGTTCACGTTGGCGGTGCGGTGGCGGATCCACTGCCGGGCGACGAAGATCGGCAGCTTCACGTGGTACTTGATCTCGCACATCTCGAACGGGGTCGAGTGGCGGTGGCGCATCAGGTAGCGGATCAGCCCGGCGTCTTCCGACACCCGCTTCGTGCCGCGGCCGTAGGAGACGCGGGCCGCCTGCACGATGGCGGAATCGTCGCCCATGTAGTCGATCACGCGGACGAAGCCGTGGTCGAGCACGGGCAGCGGCCGGAACAGCAGGTCTTCCAGCGCCGGCACGGTGGGGCGGCGGGTTGCGGCGGTCGCGGCGCGGGCGGCGTCGATCTCGGCGTGCTGTTCGGCGGTGAGCGGCATGGGCGGTTCCCCGGGCGTGGTGCACTCCTCCCCCTCCCCTTGCGGGAGGGGGTCGGGGGGAGGGGTGCGGGCGGCACGATGCTCCATGCCGCCCGCACCCCTCCCCCCGACCCCCTCCCGCAAGGGGAGGGGGAGCGTGCGTGCTTAGGCCGGCGCCGGGCCTGGGGGAAGCTGGCTCAGGCGGCGTGCTGGGTGGGGATGCGCGCGACTTCCTCGGCCAGGTCGCGTTCGGCCTGCCAGAGGTCGTGCGCCATCTGCATGCGCAGCCAGATGCCCGGGCCGTTGCCGCAGAACTTGCCGAGGCGGACGGCCATCGCCGGGGTGACGGCGGCGCGCTCGGCGAGGATCGCGTGCAGGGTCTGGCGGGAGACGCCGAGGGTCCGGGCGGCGGCGGTGACGGACAGGCGCAGCGCCGGCAGCACTTCCTCCCGCAGCAGTTCGCCGGGGTGGCAGGGCTGCCAGGCGGGACCGGAGGTGACGCGGTATTCGGGCATCGGGGGAAATTTCCAGGCGGAGCTTGAGCCGAACGAATATGTGCGTCTCGCGCACATGTCAAGGATAACTTGACGGTCTGACGCTCCGCGCCTTACAGTTCGTCGATGATTCGCACCGTTCGGAACCGCGCGCTGGCCGCTTTCTGGCAGAAGTCCGACGCCTCGGGCCTGCGCGCCGATCTCACCGTTCGGCTCCGGCGCCGCCTGGAAGCCCTGCATCGGGCCACCCGGCCCGAGGACATGAATTTCCCCGGCTTCAACTTCCACCGCCTGCGGGGCCGGCCCGTGCGCTATACGGTGCACGTCAACGGCCCGTGGTGCCTGACCTTCGAATGGGACGGCGAAGACGCGGTGCGGGTCGACCTGGAACAGTCCCACTGAACCGCCCCTTCCGCCCGGCCGCCCGAGCGCCTATATCTCTCGGTGCCGGCTTGCCGGCTATGGTGATAAACGGTGTGTGGAATAAGCGTTGTGGACCCGGGGGCAGTACCCGGCGCCTCCACCATTCTTTCCCCCGACCAGGGGACCGCATGGGGGCGAAACAGGCTCGACACGCGCGGTAAAGACGCATTTTTTGCCCGGCATGGTTCCGCCGTCATCGGGCCATATCACAGGTGCCAATGACAACATGGCGCTCGCTGTCGCTGCATAGGCGATAAGCGCGGTTCGGGGGGCACCGGGCAACAGAAGCCCCCCACTCGCACCGCCCCTCCCTGACGATCCGCCCCCCTCTGGTCACTCGCGGCCGGTGGCGGTATGGATGCCGCGATGTCCGACGAAGCCTCTCCGCCGATCGAAAGCCTGCTGCCCTACGAGGAATGGACCGCGGCCGCTATGCGCCAGGTCGTGGTCCGCGCGCTCGCCCACGCGGCCGAGCACGGACTGCCGGGGGAGCATCATTTCTACCTGACCTTCCGCACCGATCACCCGGGCGTGGTCATCCCCGCGCGGCTGCGCGCGCAGTACCCGCAGGAAATGACGATCGTCCTGCAGCACCAGTTCTGGGACCTGACGATGGACGAGGCCTCCGGCCTCATCAGCGTCGGCCTGTCGTTCGGCGGCGTGCCCTCCTCCCTGGTGATCCCGCTTGCCGCCGTGAGCGCTTTCGCCGACCCGCTGGTACGCTTCGGCCTGCGCTTCTCGCCAGAGAGCGAGGACACCTCCGCCGCCGACCTGGCCGAGGATGACGTGGACGACGCCGCCGATTCGGACGGCCCCGACACTGTCGGGCTGCCCGCGCCGGAGGTCGAGGCGACCCCCCAGGTGGTCAGCCTGGACGCGTTCCGCCGCCGCTCGCCCCCCAAGTCCTGATCCCCCGCAGGTCGGGGGGTGTTTGCTTCCCCCACGTGAAGGCCGTGCCATGAACGCCCCGATGCCGCGTCCCCAAGGGTTCCTCTACGCGCCCATGTTCCCGCTGGCGCCGCTGCCCACGCCCTGGAAGCGGCTGCCGATCGAGGGCGTGCGCAGCGTCACCTGCGACGGCGCGAACGTGCTGCGCATCGCCCCCGAAGCATTGAGCGAGCTGGCCTTCCAGGCCTTCCACGAAGTGTCCCACCTGCTGCGCCCCGGCCATCTGGCGCAGCTGCGCCGGATCCTCGACGACCCCGAAGCCTCCGACAACGACCGCTTCGTCGCGCTCGACCTGCTGAAGAACGCCAACATCGCCGCCGGCGGCGTGCTGCCGATGTGCCAGGACACCGGCACCGCGCTGGTGTTCGGCAAGCAGGGCCAGCGCGTCTGGGTGGACGGCAACATCGAGGAAGCGCTGAGCTGGGGCGTGCATCGCACGTACACCGAAACCAACCTGCGCTATTCGCAGATGGCGCCGCTGTCGATGTTCGAGGAAGTCAACACCGGCAACAACCTGCCGGTGCAGTTCGACATCATGGCCGCCCCCGGCGAGGACCACGCCGACGAGCTGAACCTGATGTTCGTCGCCAAGGGCGGCGGCTCGGCCAACAAGACGTTCCTGTTCCAGGAAACCCGCGCGATCCTGTCGCCCGAGCGGCTGGTGAAATACCTGGAGACGAAGATCAAGACGCTCGGGACCTCGGCCTGCCCGCCGTACCACCTGGCGATCGTGATCGGCGGCACCTCGGCGGAACTGAACCTGAAGACGGTGAAGCTCGCCTCCACCCGCTGGCTGGACGGGCTGCCCACCTCGGGCAGCAAGGCGGGGCACGCCTTCCGCGACCTGGAGATGGAACAGCAGGTCCTCGATCTGACCCGGACCATCGGCATCGGCGCGCAGTTCGGCGGCAAGTATTTCTGCCACGACGTGCGCGTGGTCCGGCTGCCGCGGCACGGCGCATCCCTGCCGGTGGGGATCGGCGTCTCCTGCAGCGCCGACCGCCAGGTGCTGGCGAAGATCACCCCCGAAGGCGTGTTCCTGGAACAGCTGGAGGCCGATCCGGCGAAATACCTGCCGGAGACCACCGACGACCATCTGGGCGGCGAGGCCGTCGCGGTCGACCTGAACCGGCCGATGGCGGAGATCCGCGCCCAGCTCTCGCGCTATCCGGTGAAGACCCGGCTCGCGCTGTCGGGCACCATGGTGGTGGCGCGCGACATCGCGCATGCGAAACTGAAGGAGCGGCTGGACCGCGGCGAGGCGCTGCCCGCCTATCTCAAGGACCATCCGGTCTATTACGCCGGCCCGGCCAAGACCCCCGCGGGCATGGCCACCGGCAGCTTCGGCCCGACCACCGCCGGGCGCATGGACAGCTACGTGGCCGAGTTCCAGGCCGCCGGCGGATCCCTGGTGATGCTGGCCAAGGGCAACCGCTCGAAAGCGGTGCGCGAGGCGTGCAAGGCGCACGGCGGGTTCTACCTCGGCAGCGTCGGCGGGCCGGCCGCACGGCTGGCGCAGGACTGCATCCGCAAGGTGGAGGTGCTGGAATATCCCGAGCTCGGGATGGAAGCGGTCTGGCGGATCGAGGTGGAGAACTTCCCGGCGTTCATCGTGATCGACGACAAGGGGAACGATTTCTACGAAGGCCTGGCGTAGATGCGCTTCACCATCGACCGCATCGACCACGTGGTGCTCAACGTCGCCGACATCGAACTGGCCGCCGCCTGGTACCAGCGCGTGCTGGGCATGGAGCGCGAGGTGTTCGGCCCCGACCAGCGCACGGCGCTGAAATTCGGCGGCCAGAAAATCAACCTCCGCCCGGTCGATGCCGATCCGCGCACCTGGGTCACCGGCGCGTCCGACCGCCCCGGCGCGGGCGATCTCTGCTTCATCACCGCGGTCGGGTCGGACGACGTCGTGGCCCATCTGCACACCCTCGGCGTGGCGATCGTCGACGGCCCGGTGGCGCGCACCGGCGCGCTCGGCGCCATGCGCTCGGTCTATTGCCGCGACCCGGACGGCAACCTGATCGAGATCGCGAGCTACCTGAGCGACTGATGCCGGACTCCGCGCGCATCCGGGTCGGCGCGGTCGCCTTCGCCGCCTTCCTCGGCCTCATTCCGCTCGCCAACTGGATGATCCTGCACCTGGGCACGGTTTGCGTGGCGGGCGGGCCGTGCCTGGTGCCGGTGGCGCCGGGGCTGCTGGCGCCGTCGGGCGTGCTCACCGTGGGCGCGGCGCTGGTGCTGCGCGACGTGGTGCAGCGCTGCCTGGGGGTCGGCTGGGGGCTGGCGGCGATCGCCGCGGGCACCGTGCTCTCCACCCTGGTCGCGCCGGGGGCGCTGGTCGCAGCATCCGGCACCGCGTTCCTGCTGAGCGAACTGGCGGACTTCGGGGTCTATACGCCGCTGCAACGCCGCCGGCTGATGCTCGCGGTGCTCGCGTCGGCCGCGGTGGGGCTGACGATCAATTCGGTGGTGTTCCTGTGGCTGGCGTTCGGCAGCCTGCAGTTCCTGGCGGGACAGATCGTCGGCAAGCTGTGGGCGGTGGCCGTCAGCGTGCCGTTCATCCGCCTGCTGCGCCGGGTGGCGCCGGTCTGAGGAAGCAAGCAAGGCCAGGGGGGCTCTGCCCCCCTGGACCCCCTGCCAGGGGACAAGTCCCCTGGACCCCTCGGGGGGTTCCGTGCCGGTGGGGGGTGGCGTGCCAGCCGGGCCGGGGCCGCGGTGGGCGGGTGACAGGGCGCGCGCGCCCTGTCACCCGCCCACCGCGGCCCCGGCCCGGCTGGCACGCCACCCCCCACCGGCACGGAACCATACGAACGGGTTCCAAGGGCTCAGCCCTTGGCGGGGGTCCAGGGGGCAGCGCCCCCTGGCCTTGCTTGCCTATTCCGCCGGCGTCTGCGCGAGCTTCGCCGCTCCGTCGCGCCGGGTCAGGCGGCGGATCTGGCGTGTCAGTGCGCCGCCCACCCCGTGTGGCATCAGGAACATGAAGCCGATCAGGATGGCCCCGTAGATCGCCCCCGGCGCGGCTTTGGAGATGTCGTTGGCGATATTCGGCACGAACTCGACGAAGACGCCGCCGAACAGCGCGCCGGGGATGGAATCGACGCCGCCCACCACCAGGCCGACGAACAGGGTGATGGAGAGGAAGAAGTTGAAGCTGTCGGGGGCCACGTACTGCACCGCGATCGAGCTCAGCGCGCCGCCGATGCCGGTGATCATGGCGCTGACCGCGAAGGTGCGGGTCTTCACCGCCGCCAGACCGACGCCCATGGCCTCGGCCGCCACCGATTGTTCGCGGATCGCCATCATCGCCCGCCCGGTGCGGCCGCGCGTCAGGTTCCACGCCAGCAGGAACACGAGGCAGCCGACGCCGAGCGAGAACAGATAGATCCACTGATCGCCCGAGAGCGGCAGGCCGAACGGTGCCTCTGCCTTGTCTATCGTCAGCCCCTGCACGCCGCCGGTGAGGTCCGACAGCGCGTTCACTTTCAGGATCTGCGGCACCGCGACGGCCAGCGCGAAGGTGGTAAGCGCGAGATAGAGCCCGCCCAATCGCAACGCCGGGAAGCCTATGAGGAAGCCGACCAGCGCCGAGGCCACGGCGGCCACCGGAACGGTGGCCCAGTACGGCCAGTCGTAGTTCGCCATCAGGATCGCGGTGGTGTACGAGCCGATCGCGAAGAACGCCCCGTGTCCGAGCGAGATCTGCCCATTGTAGCCGGTGAGGATGGTCATCCCCAGCACGGCCACCGCGTACACCACCACCATGGTGAGCTGGAACAGGCGGTAGGAGCTGGCCGAGAAGGCAAGCCCCACCGCCACCGCCAGGAACAGCGCCATCCACAGCGCATGGATGGCGGTGAAGCCGTCCCGTGCCGGCGGCTTTGCCATCGTCGTTCCGGTTCCGTCGTCGCGCATCGGCTACACCCTGCTATGGACGGCGCGGCCGAACAGACCGGCCGGTTTGGCCAGCAGCACGGCAACGATGATCATCAGCGCCACGGTCAGTTTCAGCTCGGTGCCGACCACGTAGGCGCCGAACAGGTTTTCCAGCACGCCGACCGCGAAGCCGCCGACCACCGCGCCCAGCGGATTGTCGATGCCGCCCAGCAAGGCGCCGGCGAAGGCGTAGAGCAGGATGCCCGACATCATGTTGGGATCGAGGAACACCACCGGCGCCACCATGATCCCCGCCGCCGCGCCGATCGCCGCGGCCAGCCCCCAGCCGAGCCCCAGCATCCGGCTGACCCGCACCCCGCACAACCGGGCCGAGACGGGATTGTACGCCGCCGCGCGCATCGCCAGGCCCAGGGTGGTGTAGCGGAAGAACAGCCACACCAGGATCAGCACCACGAGCGTGAGCCCGGTCGAGCCGATCTCGTGCGCCGACACATAGCCGCCGAGCAGCGGGTGCTTGGCGTGGAACGGCGAGGGAAAGGACTTGATGGTGAAGCCGAAGATCCAGCCGTCCAGCGCGTTGATCGTCAGCAGCAGGCCGATGAACACGCCGACCGAGGACAGCACCGGCGCGTTCATCATCGGCCGCATCAGCACGCGCTCCACCACCACGCCGAGCGCGAAGGACAGCACGACGGTGATCACGAACGCGAGCCAGAACGGCACGCCGGCGTTGATCAGGGTCAGGGCGACGAAGGTCGACAACGTCGCCATCTCGCCCTGGGCGAAATTCACGTGGTGCGTCGCCTGGTAGATCATGACCAGAGCGAGCGCGATGGAAGCGTAGATGGCGCCCGACGCGACGCCGGAAGCGATCTGGTGCAGCAAACCCGTCACGCGGCGATCCCCCTTGCCGTCAGTAGCCGAGATAGGACCGCCGCACCGCCTCGTCCTGGCGGATTTCGGCGGAGGTGCCGGAGACGACGATGCGGCCCGTCTCCAGCAGGTAGGCGTGGTCGGCAAGGTCGAGCGCCAGGCTCGCGTTCTGTTCCACCACCAGGATGCTCATGCGCTCCTCGGTGTTGATGCGGCGCAGGATGTGGAAGATGTCCTGCACGATCAGCGGCGCGAGACCGAAGGACGGCTCGTCCAGCAGCAGCAGCCGCGGCTTGACCAGCAGCGCGCGGGCGATCGCCAGCATCTGCTGCTCGCCGCCCGAGAGGGTGCCGGCCTGCTGGCGGATGCGTTCCTTGAGGCGGGGGAAGTAGTCGAACAGCCGCTCCATGTCGCCGGGGACGTTCGCGCGGTCGCGGCGGGTGTAGGCGCCGAGGCGGAGGTTCTCCTCCACCGTGAGTTCCATGAAGGTGCCGCGCCCGTCCGGCACATGGCCGACGCCGCGGCGGACGATGTCCTCGGTGGCGGTGCGGTCGATGCGCGCGCCGTCGAGCACGATCTCGCCGCGGCGGCGGATCATGCCGCACAGCGCGCGCAAGGTGGTGGTCTTGCCGGCGCCGTTGGCGCCGAGCAGCGCGGTCACCCCGCCCTGTTCCACCGCGAAGTCGATCCCGTGCAGGACGTCCGTCTCACCATAGCCGGCGGTGACGCCGCGAGCCTCAAGCAGCGCCGGCATGATGCGCTTCCTCCTCCGCCGTCTCGCCCAGATAGGCGCGGATCACTTCCGGCTCCCGGCGCACCTCGTCGGGCGTGCCGTCGGCGATCTTGCGGCCGAATTCGAGCGCGACGACCTGGTCGGAGACGCGCATCACCAGGCTCATGTGATGCTCGACCAGCAGGATCGTCAGGTTGAACGGGCCGCGGATCCGTTGCAGCACCTCGGCAAGTTCGTCGACCTCGGCGTGGTTGAGCCCGCCGGCCGGTTCGTCCAGCAGCAGCAGCTGCGGCTCGCCGATCAGCGCGCGCGCCATTTCCACCCGCTTCTGGGTGGGGAAGGGCAGGCTGCCGGCCGGGGTCTCGGCGACATCGGCCAGATCGAGCAGCTCGAGCAGGGCGCCCAGGCGTTTCGATGTCGCAGCTTCCTCGGCGCGCACGACCGGCAGGCGCAGCGCATTGGCGATGAAGCCGCTGCGCCCGAGGTGATGGGCGCCGACCAGGATGTTCTGGCGCACCGACAGGTTGCGGAACAGCGCCACGTTCTGGAACGTACGCCCGATGCCGAGCCCGGCCATGCGATGGCGCGGCTGGCCGGTGAGCGAGGTGCCGTCGAAGACGATATCGCCCTCAGCGTAACGATAGATGCCGCTGATACAATTGAACAAGGTGGTCTTGCCCGAGCCGTTCGGGCCGATCAGGCCGCAGATCTGGTTGCGCGCCACATCGATCGAGACGCCGGCCAGGGCGACCACGCCGCCGAAGCGCATGACCACGTCGCGAATCGACAGCAGCGGTCCGCTGTGGCCGCTCATGCCTGATTGCTCCGGCTCCGGATGAGGTACATCCCGAACCCGCGTGCTGCGGCGCGCCGCCTTCCCATCCGTTCGCCCCGTCGTTCCGTGCCGTTGCGGGCGAACCCGTCGGCACTCCGTTTATGATGGCGGGAGGGTGACGAAGCGCGGCGGGCAAGTCAACCGCGATGGCGCCGTCCGCCAGGGCGCCTGGCGCGGGCGCGGGCCCGGCCGGGCGCGGCGCGTCGACCGGCGGGATCGGCGGCGGGCCGGCGCCGGTTGCCGGCCGCCATCCGGGCGCGGGCCCGGCGTGGCGGGGAGCGGGACGCCGCGCATGGCGGGACCCGCGGGCCGCCGCGACGCCGGTCCCGGGCGGTCGCGCCCGTGCGCCGACGGGGGCGGCGTGCGCCCCGTTGCCGCTTGCACGTCTTGCGCGCCCAACAACATTATGTCGCTCGTGCCCCGAGGCCTTCGGCGATGGGCCGGAGACGGTCGGCGCGTAGGGAGGACTGAGAATGGCCTTGTTTGACGTCGGTGTCTGGACCAAGAAGCGGCCGAGCGCGTTGAAAGGGAGCGGGATCGCGGCGGCCTTCAAGAAGTGGGAAAAGGCGGTGCCCAACGACGACCCGGCCACGGTCACCAGCGAGGAAGACTATCAGGCTGCGGTCGATGCGATCGAGACGGCGATGCTGGTCGCCGGGAGGACCATCACGACCGAGAAAAAGAAGCTCGAGACCGAGTGCGAAAAGAAAAAGAAGGGATTGAAGGACAAGCAAAAAGAAAAGAAGATCGATGAACAATACGACGAGGAAGTCAAAAAATGGCTTCCCGTGACGAATCAGCTCGGCTTCTGGAAGACTGATCTCGCGAACTTCGATCGCAGGTACCAGGCGGCAAAGAGCAAGGCTTTGGGCCTCTACGACAAGCATCTCAAAGAGATCATGGACGCCTACAAGACCTGCGTGGAGGGGATGAACGTCACCGAGAAGGATGCGGTGAAGTTGCGATCGCTGGTCACGACCATGGTCGACAACGTCAAGAAGGCCGACGGGGAGGAACTGGACAGATTAAAGATTCAGGTACAAACGCGCCATGCCGAAGGTCCAGAGCAGGATCGATGTGGTGGATGAGAACATGCGGGAAATCAACGGCCAGAACCGCGAAAGCAGCAGCCCTTTGAAGAAGAAGATCGACGCGTATCACATCACCCAGGAGGACGTGATGGGCCCGCTCTCGAAACTGTACATCGTCCAGACGAAGGCGAGCAACCGGACCGCCGCGGCGCTGAAGGAAATCAAGAAGTCCTATCAGGAACTCGGCGACCTGGTCGGTTGAGACCGGCGTCCCGTCCGGCCGAGCGGTGTCGCGCGTGGGGTTGCCCAAGGGATCGTTGCGCGGGCAGCCACGCCCGGCGCCGAAGGCCCGCCGGCGGCCCGACGCCGAGGCCGCGGTCGGCGCATCGGGCCGGCGGTATGGGCGCGGCTTTCCTCGACGCCGCCCCGGCCGGTCCGGTGCTTCGACGTTGTCAGAAGACAGATACCGGCGGCCCTGTCCGCTGACCGCCATCCCGGTGTCGGGCCGCTGGTATGCCTTTGAGTTCGCGCGTGGCCGCCCCCCATGTCCCTTGGGCAACCCCACGCGCGATACCGGTCGGCCGAAGAGGCCGCCGGTATCAGCATGTGTCGGAGCAGCAGCTTGATTGGGTGGGCCGATTCAGCGAACGCCCGGAAGTGGGCGTCGGCATCGGACCACTAGTAGCGCGGTCCGTAATACGGGCGGTAATACGGGCGGTAATACGGCCTGTATGGCGCCGGGTAGCCGGTGTAGCCGTAGCCGGTGTAGCCGTAGCCGGGATAGCCATAGCCGGCCCCGGGCGGACGCGACACCACCGTGTTGCCCTGCGAGTACATGCACTGGGTGTAGGCGATGTTGTAACGCTGCTGCAGGTCGCCCGCGCTCGCCTCGGCGTTGCTGGCGCCGACCATGCTGCCGCCGATCAGGCCGGTGGCGCCGCCGATCGCCGCCCCCGCGCCCATGTTGCCGCTGACCGAGCCGATCGCCGCGCCGGCCGCCGCCCCGAGCGCGGTGCCCAGCACGGCGCTGCCCACCCCGGCGGAGGTCGCCGCCTGGGCCGGCTGCATGTAGCCGATCTGCTGCTCGCCATACTGGCGGCAGGCGGCGTCCTCCTGCTGGAAGGCCGCGAACGTCTTGCCTTTGCCGGGCAGCGCCATCACCGTGGGGCCGGTCGGCGGGGCCACCGCGCAGGCGCCGAGCGTCAGTGCCGTGCCGAGCGCCCCGGCCCGCGCCAAGCCGCGCGCGATCGGGCTGCGGGGCCGCGCGCCGGGGTTTGTCCGGGTGAAACTCCGCATCGCTCGATGCCTCCGCGTCGTTGCCTGTGGGGGGTGTCCTGTCCGCCCGGAACCCGGGCGCATGGCCACAAGATCATGTGGGGCGCCGGGCCGCGTTGGCCAAGCGGGCGGCGCGTCCGGATCAGCGTCCGGACCGGCCTGGGGGCAGGGCGGCCAGGGCGGCGTCGATCTCCGCCCCCGTCAACTGCCAGGCGTTGTCCAGCTCCGCGACCACCGCGTGCATGAACGGCTCGGCCAGCGCGCGCGCCCGCGCGCCGTCGCCCAGGTGATCGGCCAGCAGCGCCAAGGCCAGCTGGCGCGGCCCGTCGCCGGCATAGGTCCACTCGAACCCGGCGCGGCAGAACACCGCGAGATCGAAGCGCGGATCGAGCGGCGCGCCGTCGACCGTGACCTGCGCGCCGTCCAGGCTGCGCCCGCCCGCATAGAGCTTCATGCCGCGTCGTCCCCCAGCAGCATCACGCTGCGCACCGTCTCGCCGCGCTTCAGGGCCGCGAATCCGGCGTCGATCTCCGCCAGCCCGATGCGCGCGGAGATCATGGCGCCGAGATCGAGCCGCCCGTCCAGCGCCGCCTGCGCCAGCAGCGGGAAATCCTGCGCCGGCCGGGCGCCGCCGTAGGAGCTGCGGGTGATCCGCTTCTCCTGCATCAGGCTGCCCCAGCGGAACGGGACCTGCGCATCGACCCCGGTCTTGCCGAGCCAGATCACCTGCCCGCCGGGCCGCACGGCTTCCACCGACAGGGCAAAGCCGGCCGGCACGCCGGCGGCCTCGATCACCACATCGGCGCCGCGCCCGTCGGTGGCCGCGCGCGCCGCGGCGATCGCCTCCGTCGGATCGGCGGTCGCGGTGGCGCCGAGCCGTGCGGCGAGCGCGCGCCGGGCCGGGTTGGGATCGACCGCCAGGATGTGGCCGGCCCCGGCGAGCCGGCAGCCCTGCACCGCCGACAGCCCGACCGCGCCGCAGCCGATCACCATCGCCGCCGCCCCCCAGCGCAGCGCGGCGACCCGGGTCGCCGCCCCCACCCCGGTCATCACCCCGCAGCCGATCAGCGCCGCCTGGTCGAACGGCAGGGCGGCGGGGATGCGCACCGCGCACTGCGCCGGCACCACGCAGTACTCCGCGAAGGCGCCGAGATACATGAGCTGGTGCACCGGCGCGGCGTCGCAGAACAGCCGCGGCGCGCCGTCGAAATGGAACCCCCGGGCGGCGTTGCCGAGATAGGGGGCGCACAGGATCGGCTGGCCCTGCCCGCAATAGAAGCAGGTGCCGCAATGCGGGTTCCACGACAGCACCACGTGATCGCCCGGCGCGAGCCCGGCGACCTCGGGGCCGATCGCGGCGACCTCGCCCGCCGCCTCGTGGCCGAGCACGGCCGGCAGCGGAACGGCGAGCTGGCCCTCGATCGCCTCGAGATCGGTATGGCAGAGGCCGGCGGCGCGGACGCGCACCAGCACGTCGCCCGCGGCGGGCGGGCCGAGCGTGACCGTTTCAATCGACAGCGGCGCGCCGGTCCGGCGCAGCACCGCGGCACGGGCACGGATCATGTCGGTCTCCGGGGCAGGGAAGGGGAAAGGGCAGGCTAGGCGGCGGCGCCGCCGCGGTCCAGACCGGGCTCCGCCCCAGACCGGGCCCCGCCCCTCGACCGGGCCTCGCATTATGTCCGCGTGCGGGGCGCCGCCGGGCCGGTCCGGGCTGCGGACGGGCCTGCGGTCGCGGCCTCTCAGACGGCGAGTTCTTCCTCGATCGCCGCCTGCAGTTCGGTCATCCGGAACGGCTTGTGCAGCACCCGTATGCCGATGTCCTGGGCAAGAAAATAGCCGGAAATCAAAATGACCTTGAGGTCGTCCCGCACCCGCGTGGCGCGCGCGGCCAGTTCGAGGCCGGAGATGTCGGGCATGCGCACGTCGGTGATCACAAGCTCGATGCCCGGTGTGTCGTCCAGCATCTGCAACGCCTCGATCCCGCCGCCGGCGGCCATCACCCTGTGGCCGAAATCGAGCAGAATCTCGCTCACGATCTCCCGCACCTGGGGGTCGTCGTCCACGATCAGAATGGTGGCGGTCTTGCCGGACAGGACGGACATCGGATCGGCGGCCTCGTTGGGGCCGGGCACCGCGGCGGGCGGCCACCGGACGGGGAGCGACACAATTGTAAGTCCCCTTAGCACTAGCACTGCCGACCGGCCTCGGGCCAGCGAACTGGAGGGCTCGTCCTTCACAAAATGGCGTGTGCACGCCGCCGGCCGGTGGCGCCGGCGCGCCCCGATCGGGGCCAGGACGTTCGGGTTCCGCCGGGTCGCCCCTTGCCGTCACCGCCCCGGCACCCGAGACTGCGGCGCTTTCACGATCGAAGGAGGATGCCATGGCCCCGTCTGCCGGCCCGTTTTCGTCTGCCTCCGGGACGTCCGGTGCCTCCGCCGGACCGCTCGCCCGCTTCAAGGTGCTGGACCTCACGCGCGTGCGTGCCGGGCCCACCGCGGTGCGCCAGCTCGCCGACTGGGGCGCGGACGTGATCAAGATCGAATCGCCCGGCGGCGACGGCGGGCTCGGCGGCGCGCGGCACGGGCCGGATTTCCAGAACCTGCACCGCAACAAGCGCAGCCTGACCCTGAACCTGAAAACGCCGGAAGGCAGCGCGATCCTGCGCCGGCTGGTCGCCGAGGCCGACGTGCTGGTGGAGAACTTCCGCCCCGACGTGAAGTTCCGCCTGGGCATCGACTACGAGTCGCTGCGGGAGGTCAACAAGCGGCTCGTCTATGCCTCGATCTCCGGCTTCGGCCAGGACGGGCCGTATCGCGACCGGCCGGGCTTCGACCAGATCGCCCAGGGCATGGGCGGGCTGATGTCGATCACCGGCCTGCCGGGCCAGGGCCCGGTGCGGGTCGGGATTCCGGTGGCCGACCTCACCGCCGGCATCTTCTGCGCCATGGGGATCCTGATCGCGCTGCTCGAACGCGAGCAGTCGGGGGAGGGCCAGTGGGTGCAGAGCAACCTGCTGGCGGCGCAGATCTCGATGCTCGATTTCCAGGCGGCGCGCTGGCTGATCGGCCACGAGGTGCCGCCGCAGGCGGGCAACGACCACCCGACCTCGATCCCGACCGGGGTGTTCGCGACCGCCGACGGGCATATCAACATCGCCGCGGCGGGCAACGAGATCTACGCCCGGCTGTGCAAGGCGATCGACGCGCCGGGGCTGATCGACGATCCCGCGTTCGCCACCGGCGAGGCGCGGTCGAAGAACCGCGCGCGGCTGAACGCCGAGATCGCCGCGGTGACCTGCACCCGGCCCTCGGCCGAGTGGATCGCCGTGCTCAACGCGGCCGGCGTGCCCTGCGGGCCGATCTACAAGATGAACGAGGTGTTCGCCGACCCGCAGGTGCAGCACCTGAACATCACCCGCCAGGTGCCGCACCCGGTGCTGGGGGATGTCGAGGTGGTGGGCCAGCCGGTCGAGCTGTCGCGCACGCCCTGGAGCGTGCGCGGCGCGACCCCCGAAGCCGGCGCCGACACCGACGCGATCCTGGCCGGGCTCGGCTACGGGGCGGCCGAGATCGCCGCCCTGCGGGAGAAGAAGGTGGTGTGAAGACCGCCCTCCGCCACGCCCCCTCTCCCCCCGCCGCTTGGCGGGGGGAGAGGGTTGGGGTGAGGGGGGCCAGGCGGCACGGGACCAGCGGGGCGGCCCCCCGTCATCCTGACCCGCTCCCCCGCAAGAGCGGGGGAGCGGGGACGCAGGACGTCAGCGCTTCGCGCCGTCGTACGGCTCCTGCAACGCCCCGGACCTGTCGGCCTCGGGATACAGGATCACCTCGGTCTTCGGGTCCTTGAACTGGGCGACGTCGTGGCCCTTCACGCCCTGGAACTGCACCTCCAGCACGCGCGGCGCGGCCCATTCGCCGTTGGGGCCGAACTTCACGGCGCCCACGACCGTCTGGAACGTGTGGCTGCGCAGATAGGCGGCGAGCTTGGCGTCGTCGGTGCCGTGGGTCGCGGTCACCGCGTCGCCCAGCACCTGCAGGTCCGCATAGGCGAACGGCGGCAGGTAGTAGCCGAGCGCATCGACGCCCGCCTTCACCGCCCGGGGCTGGTACTCCTTCAGGAATTCCGTCGCCGCCGGCGTGGCGAAGCCCTTCACCGGCAGCCAGAAATCGTAGTCGGTGATGCCGTTCAGCAGCGGGCCGAGCGCGGTCTTGATGGAGGTGGACTGCAGCCCGACCATGTCGCCGCCGAACAGGCGGGTCTTCAGCCCCACTTCCGCCGCGGCGCGCACCATGCCCACCGCGTCCGGCGGGTAGGCGGCGACCATCACGATATCGGGATGGCGCGCCTGGATCGCGTGCACGATCGGGGTGAAGTCGGCGGTGCTGGGCGGGTAGGTCTGGTCGTAGACGACCTTGAACCCGTCCTTCTTGGCGAGTTGCAACGCGCCGGCCATCGCGTTCTTGGGGAATTCGGCGTCGGCGCCGACCAGCGCGATGGTCTTCGGCTTCGGGGTCATCGCGTTGGCAACGGCGAAGAACGGCACCGACAGGCTCTGTTTCGGTTCCATGCCGCCGGTCGGCACCATCGAGAAGTACCGGTCGTAATGGAACATGGAGTTCACCGCCAGGCCGAACAGGCCCATGAAGGTGCGGTGATGCGCCATGATGATCGGCATCGCCGGCGCGATCATGTTGGTGGCGTAGCCGCTGATCACCAGATCGACATGATCGACGTCCAGCAGCTTGGTGTAGATGCCCGGGACCAGCGCCGGGTTCGACTGGTCGTCGTAATGGACCAGCTTCACCGGCCGGCCGAGCAGCCCGCCGGCGGCGTTGGTCTGCTCCGCCCAGAGCTGCATGGCGAGCAGCGCCGCCTTGCCGTTGGCGGCCAGCCCGCCGGTGAGCGCCATGGAAAAGCCGATGGTGATCGGCTTGCCGGACGGCGCGGCCTGGGCCGGCGGCGACAGGGCCAGGGCCGCTCCGGCCGCCAGCGCGGCCGCGAGGCACGTTCTGCGAAACAGGCGCTTCAGGCGGCGCATGCTGATTTCCTCCCGGGTCTTGATTGTTTCAAGGAGCTTAGGCCGGCCCGCCGGTCGGTGCCAAGCATAACGTGTTCGATCTGCCCGGCGCGTGCGCCGCGAAAACATCCCGCGGGCGCCCGCGGGATGTTTTCGCGGCGCGCGCGCCGGGCAGGTCTTGCCGCGGGCGGCGCGGGGGGCCTTGATAGGGGCGGCAACGGAGGGCGGCATGACAGCACGGTTTGCAGGACGAACGGCGATCGTCACGGGGGGCGCGGCCGGCATCGGCGCCGGCATCGCGGCCCGGCTGGCCGCCGAAGGCGCACGTGTCGCCCTGTGGGACCGGGACGCGGCGGCGCTGGCGCAGGCCGCCGCGACGATCGGCGCGGCCCATACCGCGGCGCTCGACGTGACCGACGCGGACGCGGTCACGGCCGCCGCCGCGGAGACCGCCGCGGCCCTCGGCGGGATCGACATCCTGGTCGCCTCGGCCGGCATCACCGGCCCCAACCTGCCGGTGCGCGACTATCCGACCGAGGGCTGGGACCGGGTGATCGCCGTCAACCTGAACGGCGTGTTCTACTGCAACCGCGCCGTCGTGCCGTATATGGAACGGAAAGGCTACGGGCGGATCGTCAACATCGCCTCGGTCGCCGGCAAGGAGGGCAACCCGAACGCGTCGGCCTATTCCGCCTCCAAGGCCGGGGTGATCGGGCTCACGAAGTCGCTCGGCAAGGAGCTGGCGAAGACCGACATCCGGGTGAACTGCGTCACCCCGGCCGCGGTGCGCACGGCGATCTTCGACCAGATGACGCAGGAACATATCGACTACATGCTGTCGAAGATCCCGCTCGGCCGGTTCGGCCTGATCGCGGAGGTGGCGGCGCTGGTCTGTTGGCTCGCCTCCGAGGAAGCGAGCTTCTCCACCGGCGCGGTGTTCGACGTCTCCGGCGGCCGCGCGACCTACTAGTGTCCTGTTTCGGCAATTCGGTTCCGAATTTCCGGGACACTAGCTCTTTATTTTCAATGGCCTGCTGGTCCCTGCCGATCGCTGCGAAGGGCCGCGACCGTCAGGGGCAGGACACCAGAACGGATCGAGATCGATGACCCAGGAAGAGCTCGGCTTCACCCCGGCCACCCGCCTCGCGGAACTGATCCGCACCAAGCAGCTCTCGCCGGTGGAGGCGGTGGGCGGCATCCTCGCGCGGATCGCGGCGCTGGAGCCGCAGGTGAACGCCTTCGCCCATCTCGCCCCGGACCGCGCGATGGACGCGGCGCGCGCGGCCGAGGCGGCGCTGCTGGGCGGCGGGCCGATCGGGCCGCTGCACGGCGTGCCCGTCACCATCAAGGACCTGGCGATCACCAAGGACATGCCGACCCAGTTCGGCAGCCGGATGATGGAGGGCAACCGGCCCGCCGAGGACACGCCGGTCGTCACCAGGCTGGAAGCGGCCGGGGCGATCGTGCTCGGCAAGACCACCACCTCGGAATACGGCTGGACCGGGGTGAGCCGCTCGCCGCTCACCGGCATCACGCATAATCCGTGGAAGCACGGCTACAACGCCGGCGCGTCTTCGGCCGGCGCCGGGGCGGCGGCGGCGGCCGGGTTCGGGCCGCTGCACCAGGGCAGCGACGGGGCCGGATCGATCCGCATGCCCTCGCATTTCTGCGGCATCTTCGGCCTCAAGCCGAGCTTCGGGCGGCTGCCCGCCTATCCGGTCTCGGCCGGCGACTACACCTCCCACTACGGGCCGATGACGCGGACGGTGGCGGACGCGGCGCTGTTCATGGCGGTGACCGCGGGGCCGCATCCGCTCGATCACACCACCCTGGAAGCGGGGCCGGCGGACTACCAGGGCCGGCTGCACGAGGGGGTGCGCGGCAAGCGCATCGCCTACAGCCCCGATCTCGGCCACGCGCGGGTCGATCCCGAGGTGGCCGCGCTGGTCGCCGCCGCCGCCCGGCGCTTCACCGAACTGGGCGCGACGGTGGAGGAGGTGAAGGTTCCCTGGGGCCCGCTCGGCCCCGAACTGGCCCGCCTGTTCTGGCCCGCGCATCTCACCCGGCTGGTCTCCAGGCTGCCGGAATGGGAAAGCCGCATGGACCCGGGCCTTGTTGCCTGCATCCGCTACGGCCAGGAGGTCTCGATCGAGACCTACCAGATCGCCCGCGAACGCAAGCATGCCTACATCGCCGCCATTCACCGCTGGTTCGAGGACTGGGACCTGCTGCTGACCCCCGCCGTCTCGGTCGCGGCCTTCCCGGCCGAGCGGCTGATCCCGGCGCACTGGCCGCAGCACGACTGGGACTGGCTGCAATGGGCGGAGTTCTCCTACCCGTTCAACATGTCCTGGAACCCGGCCGCCAGCGTGCCCTGCGGGTTCACCCCCGAGGGGCTGCCGGTCGGGCTGCAGGTGGTCGGAAAGCGGTTCGACGACCTGTCGGTGCTGCAGGCCGCGGCGGCGTTCGAGCAGGCGCAGCCCTGGGCGGACCGCCGCCCGGCGCTGGGCTGAGGGGGCGGGGATGTCGGTGGCCGACGACGTCGCGCGCCATTACGCGCGCGACGCCATCGCCGATCGGGTCCTGGCGGCGTTGCGCGCCGAGGCCGGCGACGACGTGGCGATCACGCCCGACACGCTGGCGCCGCTCGATCACTTCCACGGCCGCGGCGTGCGGGCGACGGCGGACCTGCTGGCGCTGCTCGGCCCGCGCCCGGGGGAGCAGGTGCTGGATATCGGCTGCGGCATCGGCGGGCCGGCGCGCTGGATCGCCGCCCGCGCCGGCTGCCAGGTCACCGGGGTCGATCTGACGCCGGCGTTCTGCGCCGCCGCCGTGGCGCTGACCGCGGCGGCCGGCCTGGCCGACCGGGTGCGTATCCTGGAGGGCAGCGCGCTCGACCTGAAGCTGCCGGACGGCTCGTTCGACCGCGCCTATTCGCAGAACGTGGCGATGAACATCGCCGACAAGCCGCGCTTCTATGCCGAGGCGCGGCGGGTGCTGCGCCCGGGCGGGGTGTTCGTGCTGTCCACCCTGGCCGCCGGCCCGGCCGGCCCGCCGCGCTATCCGGTGCCCTGGGCGGCGGGGCCGGAGACCAGCTTCCTCGCCACGCCGGAGGCGACACGGGCGGATCTGGAAGCCGCCGGGTTCGAGGTGCTGTCGTTCCACGACACCACGGCCACGGTGCACGCGTTCCATGCCGAGATGCGCGCGCGGGCGAAGGCCGGCGACCCGCCGCGGCTGGGAATGGCGGTGCTGGTGGGGGCGGAGATGGCGGAGCGGCAGCGCAATTCGGCGCGGGGAATTGCGGAGGGGAGTCTGCTGGCGCTGGAGATTCTGGTGCGGCGGAGCGGGTAGCGGACGGGGCCTGCGGCGCGGCCCGCCTGGGGCCTGACCGAGGTGCCGCGCGGTGGGCCCGGTTTGCCGGGGTGGCGGGCAGTGCGCTCACGCGGCGCGCGACGCAGTGGCGGGGAGAGGCGAGACGGTGGGAACCACGCTGAAGGGCTGGGTGATCGATCTGTTGCTGGCGGTCGCGCTGGGGGTGGCGGTCGGCGTGCCGGCGATGCTGTTCTGGTCGCCGGACAGCCAGGTGGGCGCTCTGGTCGGGCTGATCGTGCTGGTGCTGCGGCGCACCATGCGCGCCACGCGGGGACGGCCGGACGCGCGCGCGCCCGGGCCGCCGGGGCGCTGAGCCCGGTCGGCCGAAGAGGCCGCCGGTACTCAGGTGCCACCGGCGTGGCCGACCCGCCGCACCTGAAGCCGCGCATCGTGACACGCGCCCTTCTCGTTGGGGGAGGGGGCGGCCGGGATGATGCTCCGTGCGGCGCGCCCCCTCCCCCGACCCCTCCCGCAAGGGGAGGGGAGGGTTCGGTCTAGCCGAACAGCGCGTCGATCTCCGCCGCCCGCACCTCCTCGACGCGCGCCGGCGACCAGCCTGGCTGGCGGTCCTTGTCGACCACCATCGCGCGCACGCCTTCGACGAAATCCGGGTGGCGCATGGTCGTGCGGGTCAGCGCGAACTCGGCGGCGAGGCAGTCCGCCAGGGTTCGCCCGGCGCCTTCCTCCAGCAGCCGCAAGGTCCAGAACAGCGACGACGGCGACACCGTGCGCAGCGCGGCCAGGGTGTCCTGCGCCCAGGCGCCGTCCTCGCGCGCCAGCCGCGCCAGGATCTCCGGCACGGTCCCGGCGGCGAAGCAGCGGTCGATCGCCGGCCGCGCCTCGGCGAGCGCGGAGGGCGGCAGCGGCGCGGCGTGCGGGCCGAGCGCGCCGATCCCGTCGGCGGCCAGCGCCGCGGCGAGCGCGGGCAGCCCGGCGCGCGGGACGAAATGCGTCGCCAGCCCGGCATGCACCGCATCCGCCCCTTTCACCCGGGCCCCGGACAGGCCGAGATAGACCCCGAGCCGTCCGGGCAGGCGCGGCAGGAAGAAGCTCGCGCCGATATCGGGGAAGAAGCCGATCGCCGTTTCCGGCATGGCGAACACCGCGTGCTCGCTCGCCACCCGGTACGGCGCGTGCACCGAAACGCCGATGCCGCCGCCCATGCAGATGCCGTCGATCAGCGCCACGTAGGGCTTGGGGTATTCGGCGATCGCGCGGTTGAGCGCGTATTCCTCGGTGAAGAACGCATCGACCGGCGGCCGGTCGCCGTCCAGCTGGTGCTGGCGCAGCGCGCGGATGTCGCCGCCGGCGCAGAAGGCCCGCTCGCCCGCGCCCTCGATCACCACCAGATGCACGTGCGGATCGTCGCGCCAGTCCTCCAGCGCGGCGGCGATCGCGCGGATCATCGGCAGGTCGAGCGCGTTGAGCGCTTTCGGCCGGTTGAGCAGGATCCGTCCGGCCCGTCCGTCGCGGCGGGCGATCACGCTGTCGTCGTTCGCCATCTCGTCCTCATGGATTTTCCCCGCCCGCTGTAGCGCGCCGGCGGCGCGGGGGCCAGAACCGGGCCGGCCGCCGGCGCGGGTTCTGCCCCGCGCGCGGGCGGGCTTGGTTGCGGCCGGCCGCATCGCTACTTACAAGCGCATCCCGACCCCCCACGCCGCAGGAGCCCCGCCGTATGGCCGCCTACCAGTACGTCTATGTGATGAAGGACCTGACCAAGGCATTCCCCGGCGGGCGGGAAGTCTTCAAGGGCATTACCCTCTCCTTCCTGCCCGGGGTGAAGATCGGCGTGCTCGGCGTGAACGGCGCCGGCAAGTCCACCTTGCTCAAGATCATGGCCGGGATCGAGACCGAATACGGCGGCGAGGCCTGGGCCGCCGAAGGGGCGACGCGTCGGCTACCTGTCGCAGGAGCCGCAGCTCGACGCCGGCGAGACGGTGGGGGAGAACGTCGAGGCCGCCTTCGCCGACCTCAAGGCCGCGATGGACCGGTTCAACGCGATCTCGATGCTGTTCGCCGAGCCGATGGACGACGACAAGATGAACGACCTGCTGGCCGAGCAGGCCGATCTGCAGGCGAAGATCGACGCCGGGGACGGCTGGGACCTGGACCGGCGGGTGGAGATCGCGCTGGACGCGCTGCGCTGCCCGCCGCCCGAGGCCAAGGTGTCCACCCTCTCGGGCGGCGAGCGCCGCCGGGTCGCGCTGTGCCGGCTGCTGCTGGAAAAGCCCGACCTGCTGCTGCTCGACGAGCCGACCAACCATCTGGACGCGGAAAGCGTCGCCTGGCTGGAGCGCACGTTGCGCGAGTATTCCGGCACCGTGATGCTGGTCACCCACGACCGCTACTTCCTGGACAACGTCACCGGCTGGATCCTGGAGATCGAGCGCGGCCGCGGCTTTCCGTACGAGGGCAATTATTCCGCCTGGCTGGACCAGAAGCGCAAGCGCCTGGCCCAGGAGGAGAAGGAAGAATCCGCCCGCCAGCGCTCCCTGGCCGCCGAGCAGGAGTGGATCGCCGCCTCGCCGCGCGCGCGCCAGACGAAAAGCCGCGCCCGCATCCAGCGCTACGAGGACATGCTGGCCGCCTCGCAGGAGAAGGTCTCGGGCGTGGCCGAGATCGTCATCCCGCCGGGCCCGCGGCTCGGCAGCGTGGTGATCGAGGCCGAGGGGCTGCGCAAGGGCTACGGCAACGCCCTGCTGATCGATGGGCTCGACTTCAAGCTGCCGCCCGGCGGGATCGTCGGCGTGATCGGCCCGAACGGCGCCGGCAAGACCACCCTGTTCCGCATGATCGTCGGCCAGGAGCAGCCCGACGCCGGGGAGCTGCGCATCGGCGACACCGTCGATCTCGGCTATGTCGACCAGTCGCGCGACTCGCTCGATGCCAACAAGACGGTGTGGGAAGAGATCTCCGACGGCGAGGACATGATCTATCTCGGCAAGCGCGGCGTGGCCTCGCGCGCCTATGTCGGCGCCTTCAACTTCAAGGGGCCGGACCAGCAGAAGCGGGTCGGCATCCTCTCGGGCGGCGAGCGCAACCGGGTGCATCTGGCGAAGATGCTGAAGCACCCGCACAACGTGATCCTGCTCGACGAGCCGACCAACGACCTCGATGTGGACACGTTGCGGGCGCTGGAAGAAGCGCTGGCCGAGTTCGCCGGCTGCGCGGTGATCATCAGCCATGACCGCTGGTTCCTCGATCGGCTGGCGACCCACATCCTGTCGTTCGAGGGCGACAGCCACGTGGAATGGTTCGAGGGCAACTTCCAGGCCTATGAGGAAGACAAGCGCCGCCGCCTGGGCGCCGAGGCGACCGAGCCGCACCGGATCAAGTACCGGCCGCTGGCGCGGTAGGGGGCGGCGGGCGCGCCCCCGCCTTCGTCCGCCGCCGTGCGCTCGGCACGCGCCGGCGGATCGGCGGGTCAGGCGCACCCGGTCCGTTGCCCGCACGGGTGAGACCGGACCACGAACGGGCCGGGCTGCCGGTCAGGCGTATGTCCGCGATCGGCGCGGCGGCCCTGGAATCCATCCTGGTTGTCGTCCATACGCGGTGCGGTGACGTGATCCGCGGCATCTCGCCGCGTCGCGCCCATCGGAAGGAGCGGCCCCCATGGCTGTCACGCGCATGACCATCACCCGGACCCGCGCCGGTTCGCCGGACCTGGATCCCGTCGCGATTGCGCCGATGATCCGTCTTCGCGCGCGCGCCGGACGCGGCGCGCCGCGGGCGCGCCGGCTGAGCGGTCCGCCCGTCTGACCTGTCGCCCCCGGCACCGCTTCCCCCATGAGCCCGGCCTGGACCCTCCGCACGGGGCGGCTGCGCCTGACCCCGGTCGCCTGGACCGACCTGCCCGAGCTGATCGCGCTCAAGGCCGATCCGCGCGTGTTCGCGATCATGCTGGGGGGCGTGCGCTCACGGGTGCAGGCCGCCGAGGAACTCGCCGCCGATATCGGCTTCTGGGGTGCCCGCGGCTACGGCATCTGGACCGTCCGCGACGCCGCGACCGGCGCCTTCTACGGGCTCACCGGGCTGATGGAACGCGAGGACGGGCGCGGCGTGGCGCTGCGCTTCGCGCTCTGGCCGGACGCCCGCGGCCGCGGGCTGGCCCGCGAGGCCGCCGGCGCCGCCCTGATGTTCGGCCATGAGACCGCCGGGCTGGAACGGATTGTCGCGGTCGCGCGGGAGGACAATGTCGCCTCCCGCACCGTGCTCGGCGGCATCGGCATGACCGAGCGGGCGCGTTTCGTCCGCGACGGTCGGATGATGGTGCTGTTCGACAGCTGCCGGACGGTCAGCCCGCCCCGGCCGCCTGCTTTTCCATCGCGCTGATCAGCGCCGCGACGCTGTTGTTGTGGCGGGTGAGGAACGAGGCATAGTCGCTGCGCTGGGTCACCCGGAGCGAGGTGCCCTCGGCCACCACGTCGATGATCTTCGGCGCGCCGCCGATCTGCTCCACCAGCCAGTCCACCTCCGCCGGGGACTGGCCCGGCCGGGTGACGGTGGTCGCCACCATCACGCCCCCCTCGCGCGGCACCGCGCGGCCGACGGCGAACGCAACCCCCTGGTAGTCGCCGATCTTGGCGGTCACGTTCAGCACCAGCACGCGGTGGAACAGTTGTTCGTATTGGGTGCGCTCGGCCGCGGACGCGAGGCGCCAGAACCGGCCCAGGCAGAATTTGGCGATCCCGTCCACGTCCACCCGCTGATCCACGATGCGGGCGAGCGCCGCACTTTTCACCTCGGCCGAGGCGCTGCCGTTGATCGCCTGCACCAGTTCCTGGCCGGTGGTGTGGATGAAGGATCGGGCCCCGGCCGTGTCCGTGGCCGACTGGGCCCGGGCCGGACGGGCCAGGCCGGACCAGCCGGCGAGCAGGACGGCCGTGGCCGAAAGGAAGGCGCGGCGTGCAGGCATGGGGATCGCTCTCTGGTCAGTGGGTCGGCGCGGGCGCGGGGAACCACGCGGGGATGGTGTGTTGGTTGTCGGCCCGCAGCTTTGCGATCTGGGCCCGCCGGTGCTGGCGGTAAAGGCTGCGGAACGTGGCGTAGGGATCGAGCGCGGTCTTCTGGATCGAACTGATCTCCCCCAGCACCCGCGAGCGGGCATCGACCGCGGTCAGGGAGAACCGGCTCCAGTTCAGCGCCGTCACCGCCGCCCCCTGGCCGACCCAGCCGAACGGGTCGCTGACGATATCCACCCCGCGGCCCAAGGTGTCGCGCGGGTTGGTGGGGCCGAACACCGGCATGAACAGGAACGGTCCCTCCGGCACGCCCCACAGTGCCAGGGTTTCGCCGAAATCCGAATCATGAGCGGGATAGCCGAGGCGGCGCGCCACATCCACCGCGCCGAGCCCGCCCAACGTGGTGTTGATCAGGAAGCGCATGAAGGTGTCGCCCGCGCGCTGCGACTTGCCTTCCAGCATGTCGTTGCCGAGGGTCACCGGGGTGGTGAGGTTACCGAGGATGTTGTGCACCCCGGTGCGCACCGGCGCCGGCACCGCGTCGCGGTAGGCGATCGCCACCGGGCGCAGCACCGCCTTGTCGAGCGCGTCGTTGACTTTGTAGAAGACGCGGTTGGCGGGCTCCAGCGGATCGTTCGTCTGGTAGAAATCGGCCCGCGCCTCCGGCCGGCTGGGCGGCGGCGGCGTGGCGCAGCCGGCGAGCAGGGCGGCGAGAAGACCGGCGGCGATCAGGCGGGAACGGCGAACGGGGCGCATCCTGGATCTCGGCAGGGCGGCCAGGGACGGTCGGCCGCGGTTCAAGGGAGCGGGACAAGACGGCGGACGGCGTGGCAGCCCGGTACCGGCCGCCGACGCCCTCCCTCGCATGTAGCACGTAGCGAGGGGGGCGCAACGCGCGTCCATCCCACGGGCCCGGTTTCGGGTCCGTGCCGGCCGGGGGCGTGCGGCCCGCCGGCCGGGTGATGCCGTCCCCGAAGCTTATGCCCGGGCCAGCAGGGCCCGCAACCGGCGCAGCTCGGCCAGGCTGGCCTCGGCGTCGTCGCGCTCGACATCGACATCGAGCGCGCTCACCCCGAGCCGGGCCAGATCGCGCAGATCGCCCAGGATGTCGGCCTCGGTGCCCGAGAACAGCCGCCGCTCCCCGTCCGAGCCGCGGGCGGGCAGGCTCTCGCCCAGCCGCTTCACCCGGTAGGCGACCGTGACCGCCTGCGGGTCGCGCCCGGCGTCGGCGGTGAGCCGGCGCAGCCGCTCGATCCCCGCGGCCAGCCGGGGCAGGGTGTCGAACGGATGGGCGCGGTTGGTGCCGATCGGGTACCAGGCCTGGCCGAACCGGGCGGCGCGGCGCAGCGCCGGCGGGCTTTCGCCGCCGACCCAGATCGGCGGATGCGGCTGCTGCACCGGCTTCGGCGCCAGCACGAGTCCGTCGAACTTCGTGTAGGTGCCGTCGAACTGCGGCCGGTCCTGGGTCCACAGCGCCTGGAACGCGGCCAGGTACTCGTCCGTCACCGCGCCGCGGGCGGCGAACGGGGTGGTCACCACCGCATCGAACTCCGCCTTCAGCCAGCCGGCGCCGACACCCACGGTGAGCCGCCCGCCCGACAGCACGTCGATCGTCGCCAGCATCTTGGCGGCCAGCACGGCCGGGCGGTGCGGCACCACCAGCACGGCGGCGACCAGGCGGATGCGCTCGGTCTTGGCCGCGACCCAGGCCATGCCGGTCAGCAGTTCGTGGCGCACCATCGGATCGCCGGAGAGGAACTCGCCGCTTTCGGAATAGGGATAGCCGGGCGCGTTGAGGTCGGGCAGGACCACGTGGTCGGTCAGGGTCAGGTAGTCGAAGCCCAGCGCCTCGCCCTCGCGGGCGATGCGGGCCATGGTTTCCGGCGCGGTCAGTTTTCCGCTGTTCGGCAGGTTGAAGCCGATCTGCATGGGCGTGCCTCCTGCGCGCCGCGGCCGGTGCGGGATCGCCCGTGTCCGCCGACGCATCTGGCGGCCAGTGTCGCGGGTTGGCGGGTTCTGGCAAGGCCCCCGGCGGCAAGGACCTTGGGCGGCAGCGAGCCGGGGTGGCAGCGAGCCGGGGCGGTCAGGCGGCGCGGCGGGTGACGTGCGGACCGTGCCCGGCGGTGGCGTGGCCGGCCTCGGTCGCGGCGGCACGATAGTAGTGCAGCAGGAACACCCGCACCGCGCTGGTGCGCCCGCCGGCGTGGCGGGCGGCGTCCACCGCCTGGATCAGCGCGTGCACGTCCTGGCCCTCGCGCTGGCAGATTTCGAGCAGCGCATCCCACAGCTCGGGCTCCAGCCGCATGCTGGTTCGCCCGTTGCCGGCGACGACGTTGCGATTGACGAGCCGACTGGCTGGCACGGCGACCCCCTTCACAGAACTGGCGCAGGAAACCACGGCTTCGTTAAGCGACGGCAAAGAGCGCGCCGCCCGCAGGCGGCCCGGAGCGGGAAAAAGCCGCGCGCGCTCACGCATCGGCGTCGCGCAGCAGTTCGATCTGCCAGAGCATCTCTTCCATCCGGAGCGGGAAGGCGCCGCCCGGGCCGGGCCGCAGCACGTCCGCCGGCCCCAGCCGGGCGAGCGCGCTTTGCAGCCGGCCGGCGGCCGCCATCGAGAACCCGGCCTTCCACGCCAGGCTGACCAGCGCCTTGGTGTTGCGCAGCGTGACCGCCTGCGCCACCGCGCGGGGCGGCATCGCCGCCGCCAGGGACAGCAGCGCGACGGCCAGCCGCTGGTCCCCGCGCCGCACCGCGGCGAGCACGCTGGCCTCGGTCAGCCCACCGGCACGGGCGATGCGCTGCGCCTCGGTCATCGCCGCGGCGACGGGGATGTCTTCGGCCGGCGGGCGCACCGCGGTGGCCTCGCGCAGCCGCGCGTCCAGCCGCCGGCCCAGCTCCGCGGTGAGCGCGGCGGGCAGGTCGGCGCGGCGGGCCAGTTCGTCGAGCAGCCGGGTGGCGACGATGCCGGCAAGGGCGCGGGCCGCGCGCGGCGGCAGGCACGGGCGGCGGACCAGCGGGGCGTGCCAGTCCGCATGCGCGGCGGCGCGGACGATCACCCCGTCGAGCGCGGCTTCCCGGATCTGCGCCGAGCGGTTGGCGAGCAGGGCGCGGATCGCCGCGTCGTCGCTGCCGGCGGCGATCGCGTCGGCGAGCCGTTCGTTCAGGTACGGGCGGCGGGCGATCGCCTGGGCGGTGGCCGGCGAGGGCGGCGCCTGCAGCAGCGCCAGCAGGTCGGTCTCGCTCAGCAGCGGCGACAGGCGCAGCACCGGCTCGCAGACCGAGACCGCGGTGTCGTGCGCGAGGCGCAGGATCAGGATGCGCGGCGCGGTGGGCATCTCCTTCACCACCTCGGCGATCGCCGCGCGCACCTGCTCGGCGGTGTCCTCGACCAGCATCGCCAGGGTCTGATAGGTCTGGCGTTGCAGCCGCCCCTGATCCTCGGCCGACAGTGCCGGGGCGAGGGCGGCGAGCTTGCGCGCCAGCAGGGCGCGCACCCGTTCGTCCGGGTCGCTGGCCAGACGCCGGTCCGCCGCCGGCGGGGTGGCGGGATTGATCGCGAGCGCGGCGCGCACCAGCAGGGCGGGATCGGTGGCCAGATCTTCCAGTTCCGCCGGCGGGGTGCCGCGGCCGCTGCCGCGCCGCACCCGCGCCGCTTCGTCCGCCGCTTCGGCGGTGGCACTCATGCCTCGGGGTCCGGCGCCACCCGCCAGTGGCCGCGGCCCTGGCGCTTCACCTCGAACATCGCGACGTCGGCCCGGCACATCAGGCTGTCGATATCCTCGCCGCTGCCGGCGGCGCGGGTGGCGATCCCCATCGACAGGCTGAGCCGCGGGCGCGGCGCGCCGATCGCCTCGGCCAGCGCGCCGGGGGCGGCGATCCGCAGCTGCTCGGCGCGTTCGGCCGCGGTCAGGTGGTCGGCGCCGTTCAGCCACAGCGCGAACTCGTCCCCGCCCAGCCGGGCGACCAGATCGGTGGGCCGCACCGTGCGGCGCAGCAGGGCGGCGGTGCGGCACAGCACCTGGTCGCCCAGCTCGTGGCCGAAGTGGTCGTTGGCCGGCTTGAAATTGTCGAGGTCGATAAAGACCATCGTGCCCGGCAGCGCTTCCCGGTCCAGCCGCTCGATATGGCGGGGCAGTTCCTCGAGGAAGGCGCGGCGGTTGAGCAGGCCGGTCAGCGCGTCGGTGCGTGCCTGGCGCGCCATCTCCCGCTGGATCGACCGATGTTCCAGCACCATGCGCACGATGCTGCCGGCAGCGGCGGCGAGCTGGCGTTCTTCCGCGTCCCAGGCGCGCGCGCCGGCGGGGCGCCAGACCGCCAGCCCGGCGCGCGCGCCGAACCGGGTGCGGCAGGCCGCCGCCAGCAGCGGGCGTCCGGCCTCGATCCTGGCGGCGGGGGCGCCGGCGCGTCCGGCCTCGGCGATCAGCGCGACAATGGGGGCGAGCAGGTCGGCCGCACCCGCTCCGGTCTCGTGCAGGAATGTCGTTTCCTCGGCGGCGGCCACCGCCGCCCCTTCGGCCCCGAGCGCGTCGCGCACCGCTTCGAGCACGGCCTGCATCATGCGCGGCGCCAGCACCTCGCGGTGCATGCGTTCCAGGATGTGCTCGACCATCGCCGAACGGCGCAGCGCCGCGGCGGCCTGGCCGATCGCCTGGTTCTGTTCGGTCACGTCGATGCCGAGGCCGCGGGCGCCGACGATCCGCCCGGTCGGGCCGAGCAGCGGGGCGGTGGAGAACAGCAGGCAGGCCACCGTCCCGTCCGCCCGCCGCAGCCAGGCGTGCCGGCCGCGCAGCGGCGCGGTCGGGTGGAACGGATCGAATCCGCCGGCGGGATCCGCCAGCAGCCGTTCCGCCGGCTGGTCGAGCAGCGCCGCGGCCGGCCAGCCCAGCGCCGGATCGGGCAGGACGCAGCCGAGGCGGCCGGCGGCGTCGGTTTCGAACGCGAAATCCGCGGCCAGGGCGACGAGGTCCCGCCAGCGCTGGCGGCTTTCCAGCAAGGCCCGGCCCAATGCCGGATCGGGTTGGGCGGGATCGGGTCCGGCGGGATCGGGTCCGGTGGGGGCCGGGCCGGCCGGGAGCCCGGTCGCAGCGTCGTCCATGGCAGGGCCCATCGTGTCAGGAGTGTTCCGCAGTGGCGGCGAAGCCGGGAGCATTTCGCCCCCGAAGCACTAAGGAATGGTTTCTGCCGCCCGCCGCGGGCGCCGGTGGGGGGATCGTCGGCGGGCGGCGGATGTGGGAACCTGGGGCGGTCCCTTGCCGTGGGTCCGCCATGCCGTCCCGCCCCATGCCGTTCCGCCCCGTGCCTGCCCCCCCGACCGGCTCACCCGGCCTCATCCGCTGCGCCTGGGCGGAGGGCAGCGACGCGCTGCGCGCCTATCACGACACCGAATGGGGCGTGCCGCTGCACGACGATCGGGCGCTGTTCGAACTGCTGTGCCTGGAAGGCGCCCAGGCGGGCCTGTCCTGGCGCAGCGTGCTGGACCGGCGGGAGGGATACCGCGCCGCCTATCACGGCTTCGCCATCGACCGCGTGGCGGCGATGACGGATGCGGCGCTGGAAACCCTGCTGCGCGACGGAGCGGTGATCCGCAACCGGCTGAAAGTGTTTTCGGTGCGCAGCAACGCCCGCGCCGCCCAGGCGGTGATCGCCGCCGAGGGCAGCCTGGACGGGTTCCTCTGGTCCTTCGTCGACGGCCGGACGATCGTGACCCGCCGCGCCGGCCCGCCGCCGGCGCAGACCGAGGGTTCGGTGCGGATGAGCCGGGCGCTGCGGGCGCGGGGCTTCCGTTTCGTTGGCCCGACGATCTGCTACGCCTTCATGCAGGCCGCCGGACTGGTGGACGACCACGCCGCCGACTGCTTCCGCGCCGGCGCCTGATCGCGAAAGGCCGGGGGGCGTCCCGCTCGGCGCGCCCCGCTTGGCCGTGCTGATAGGCCGCCCGCCCTCAGCCGCGCGCGGCGCGGTGGTAGTCCCGGTTGGGCATCATGTCGGTGGCCGAGGCCATCCGGTTCGACAGGTTGAAGAACCCGATCGTTTCCGCGAGGTCGAAGATGTCGGACTCCGTCAGCCCTTCGGCGCGCAGCGCGGCCCGGTCGGCCTCCTCGATCAGCCAGGGCGTGGTGGTCATCTTCCACGCGAAATCGAGCATCGCCCGCTGCCGTGTGTCGAGCTGCGCCACCCGGTAGTTGAGCGCCATCATCTCGCCCAGCTCGGGGTCGCCCGAGAGCTGGCGCACCGCGGCGCCGTGCGCGACCAGGCAGTAGTAGCACCGGTTCGCCGAGGAGACGACAACCGCCACCATCTCCCGCTCCAGCTTCGACAGGCCGGAGGGGGCGAGCATGATCTCGTTGTACATCGCCATGAAGTTCCGCAACCGCTGCGGCTTCAGGCTGTAGGCGCTGAACACCGCGGGCACGAAACCGAGCTTCTCCTCGCATTTGCTCCAGATCGCCTGCAGGTCCTCGTCCAGGGTGGCGGGATCGGGCACGCCGAGGCGGGAGATGTGGTCGGGCTGGGGCATCAGTCGAACACCTCCGGGTTCACGGCGTGGGCGCGGATCGGGTGGCCGTCGAGCACCGAGAGGATGTTCTCCGCCGTGGTGCGTGCCATGCCGGCGACCGATTCGGTGGTGACCCCGGCCATGTGCGGCGAGGTGATCACCTGCGGCAGCTTGAGCAGCGGGTTGTCGGTGGGCGTCGGTTCCTCGTCGAGCACGTCGAGCCCGGCACCCGAGATGTGGCCCGAGGCGAGGGCGGCGAGCAGCGCCTTTTCGTCGATGATGCCGCCGCGTGCGGTGTTGACGATCGCCGCGCCGCGCTTCATCCGCGCCAGCCGTGCGGCATTGAACATCCCCACCGTCTCGGGGTTCTTCGGGCAGTGGATGGAGACGAAATCGGCCCGCGCGAGATCGGCGTCGAGATCGCCCACCGGCTCGTAGCCGGCGGCGCGGATGACATCGGGCGAGACATAGGGATCGTGGATCAGCACGGTCATCTCCATCGCCGCGCAGCGGCGGGCGGAGCGGGTGCCGATGCGCCCGAAGCCGACGATCAGCACCGTCTTGCCGGCGAGCTCGGCCGGCAGCGCGGCGTGGCGCTGGGTCCAGTGCCCGTCGCGCACCAGCGCATCCATCGCCGGGCCGCGCTTGGCCAGGGTCATGATGAAATAGAGCGCGTGCTCCGCCACCGAGGTGGAATTGGACGTGCCCGCGGTCATCAGCGGCACGCCGCGCCGGGTCAGTGCCGGCACTTCCACCGCGTCGTAGCCGACGCCGATGCGCGCCACCACCTCGATCGCCGGCGAGGCGTCGAGCTCGGTCTGCCGGTACGGCGTGCCGGAGAGCGCGATGCCGGCGGCCTCGCCCAGCAGCGGCAGCAGCGCGGCCTGGGAGATGTCGGCGGGATAGGTCTTCATCTCGATATCGTCGCGCGAGGACAACAGGTCGGTCCCGGCGCGGCCCATCGTGTGCGGTACCAGCACCAGCTTGCGGTTCGTGGCCATGAGAGGTTCGGTCCTTCGTTAGAGCTTGCGCTGGAGGTTGGCGACGTAGCTGCGGTTCCAGGTGGGCGCGATCATCACCTCGTTGATCACCACATGCGGCGGCAGGCAGGCGATGTAGCGCACCAGGTCGCCGCAATCCTCGGACTGCACCATGCGCGCGCGGTCCTCGGCGCTGACCGGGTTGGGGCGCTTGTCGAGGATCGGGGTGGCGACCTCGCCGGGCAGCATCACGGTGGAGCGGATGCCGTTGACGCATTCCTCCATGTTGATGCTGTGGCTGGCGGCGACCACGCCGTGCTTGGCGGCGGTGTAGATCGGCCCCGAGAACCCGCCGATGAAGCGCCCGGCCATCGAGGCGGTGTGGATGATCAGCCCGTCCTTCTGCGCCCGCATCAAGGGCAGCGCCACGGTCACGCAATAGAGCGCGGCGGTGAGGTTGCCGCCCACCAGGGTGTCGATCCCGTCGGTGGTGAGCTGCGCCCAGTGACGTTCGGTGATGTTGAGCCCGGCGTTGTTCACCAGGATATCGAGCCGGCCCAGGGTGGCCCCGATGAAGGCGCCGACCTGCTTCACCTCCGCCGCGCGCATCAGATCCGCGGGCTGCACATGGGCGGTGCCGCCGGCGGCGGTGATGCGGGCGGCGACCGCTTCCAGCGGGGCGCGGCGCCGGCCGGTGAGCACGATGGCGGCGCCCTCGTCGGCCAGGGCCAGCGCCGCGGCCTCGCCGATACCGCTGCCGGCGCCCGTGACCCAGGCGATCTTGCCATTCAGCTTGCCCATGACCGTCTTCTCCCACGTTGCTGCGGCCATTCAAGGGGAGCCGGCGAGGCGGGGCAAGGGCAGGGCCGTCTCCCCCTCCCCTTGCGGGAGGGGGTTGGGGGGAGGGGGGCGCGGCGGGATGTTCCGTGCCGTTCGCACCCCTCCCCCCAACCCCCTCCCGCAAGGGGAGGGGGAGACGGCCCCTTGCCAACCCCCCTGCCGCGTGCCACCTCCCGCGGGACCGTGACATCCGGTTTCCCCGCCATGCCCGACACCGTCCCGGACGCGGCTCTTCCTCGCGCCCTCATTCTCGACTTCGGCTCCCAGGTCACCCAGCTCATTGCCCGGCGACTGCGGGAGGCCGGTGTGTATTCCGAGATCTGGCCCTACCACGCCGACCCGGCACGGATCGCCGCGTGGCAGCCGGGGGCGATCATCCTGTCCGGCGGCCCCGCCTCGGTGCACGAGCCCGGCGCGCCGCTGGCGCCGGAGGCGATCTTCAGCCTCGGCATCCCCATTCTCGGCATCTGCTACGGCGAGCAGTTGCTCTGCCACCAGCTGGGCGGGGTGGTGGAGACCCATGCGCACCGCGAGTTCGGCCGCGCCGAGATCACCGTGACCGACGACTGCGCCCTGTTCGCCGGCGTCTGGCCGCAGGGCGCGCGCGAGCAGGTGTGGATGAGCCACGGCGACCGGGTGACCCGCCTGCCCCCCGGCTTCCGCCCCGTGGCGGCGACCGAGGGCGCCCCCTTCGCCGCCATCGCCGACGACACCCGCCGCTTCTACGGCGTGCAGTTCCACCCCGAGGTCGTGCACACCCCGCACGGCGCCGCGCTGCTGCGCAACTTCCTGCACCACGTCGCGGGCCTGCCCGGCACCTGGACGATGGCCAACTTCCGCACCGCCGAGATCGACCGCATCCGGGCGAAAGTGGGCGCCGGCCGGGTGATCTGCGGCCTGTCCGGCGGGGTGGACAGTTCGGTCGCGGCGGTGCTGATCCACGAGGCGATCGGCGACCAGCTGACCTGCATCTTCGTCGACCACGGCCTGCTGCGCGAAGGCGAGGCGGAGGAGGTGGTGGAGACCTTCCGCGACCGTTTCAACATCCGCCTGGTGCACCGCGACGCGGCCGAGCTGTTCCTGGCCGGGCTCGACGGCGTGACCGACCCGGAGACCAAGCGCAAGACGATCGGGCGGCTGTTCATCGAGGTGTTCGAGCAGGAAGCGGCGCTGCTGGGCGGGGCCGATTTCCTCGCCCAGGGCACGCTCTATCCCGACGTGATCGAGTCCGTCGCCCCGCGCGGCGGCCCGTCCGCCACCATCAAGTCGCACCACAATGTGGGCGGGCTGCCGGAACGGATGCGGATGCAGCTGGTCGAGCCGCTGCGCGAGTTGTTCAAGGACGAGGTGCGCGCGCTGGGCCGCACCCTGGGCCTGCCGGAGAGCATCGTCGGCCGCCATCCGTTCCCCGGCCCGGGCCTCGCGATCCGCATCCCCGGGGCGATCACGCGGGAGAGGCTCGCGCTGCTGCGCCGGGCGGATGCGATCTTCCTGGAGGAGATCCGCGCCGCCGGTCTGTATGACGCCATCTGGCAGGCCTTCGCGGTGCTGCTGCCGGTGCGCACGGTGGGGGTGATGGGCGACGGGCGCACCTATGATCATGCCTGCGCGCTGCGTGCCGTCACCAGCACCGACGGCATGACCGCCGACATCTTTCCGTTCGACGCCGGGTTCCTGTCGCGCGTCGCCGGGCGGATCGTGAACGAAGTACGCGGGATCAACCGCGTCACCTACGACATCACCAGCAAACCGCCCGGCACGATCGAGTGGGAATAGAAGGACCGCCGCCCATGGCCGCCACCGCACCGAACGCCTCTGCCGCGAAACCGTCGCGGGGCCGGCATCTCTTTGCCAATCCGGGTCCGACCAACATCCCCAATTCGATCCTGCGGGCGATCGACCGGCCGATGATCGACTTCAACGATACCGGGTTCCTGCCGGTGTATCGGGACGTGTTCGCCGGCATCAAGCGGATCCTGGGCACGGCCCATCATCTGTTCATGTACACCGGCTCCGGCCACGCCGCGTGGGAAGCGACCCTGACCAACCTGCTCTCGCCCGGCGAGACCATCCTGGTGCTGGAATCCGGCTACTTCTCGGAAGAATGGGGCAAGATGGCCGCGGCGCACGGGGTGGAGGTGCAGACCATCGCCGCCGACTGGCGCCACGGGGTGGACATCGCCCGGGTGCGCGCGGCGCTGGAAGCCGACCGCGCGCACACGATCAAGGCGGTCTGCGTGGTGCACAACGAGACCGCCACCGGCCTGATGATCCCGCCCGAGGAGGTGCGCGCCGCGATCGACGCGGCGAAGCACCCGGCGCTGTTCCTGGTCGATACCATCTCCTCGCTCGCCAGCCTGCCGTTCCAGATGGACGCGTGGGGAATCGACGCGGTGGTCGGCGGCAGCCAGAAGGGGCTGATGAACCCCACCGGCACGAGCTTCACCGGCGTGTCGGAGAAAGCCATGGCGGCGCACCGGCAGGCGAAGCTCGGCCGGTATTATTTCGACTGGTCGGTCATGCTGCCGCGCAAGCCGCATGAGAGTTTCGTCGGCACCGTGCCGGTGAACGCGTTCTACGGGCTGGCCGAGGCGGTGCGCCTGCTGGACGAGGAAGGGATGGACGCGGTGCTGGCGCGCCATCACCGCCTGGCGGGACGAGGAAGGGATGGACGCGGTGCTGGCGCGCCATCACCGCCTGGCCGAGGGCGTGCGCCGCGCGGTTTCCGTCTGGGCCGGCAACAACGGGCCGCAGTTGTTCTGCACCAACCCCGCCCGGGTGTCGGACACCGTGACCACGATCCTGATGCCGGAAGGTCATGACGCGGACGCGCTGCGCCGCACCGTGCGCAGCCGGTACAACGTCAGCCTGGGCGGCGGTCTGGGCCGGCTCGGCGGGCGGGTGTTCCGGATCGGTCACATGGGCGATCTGAACGAGCCGATGGTGCTGGGCGCGCTCGCGGCGGTGGAGATGTCGCTGCGCGCGGATGGCGTGCCGCACGGCGATGGCGGCGTGGAAGCGGCGATGGCGTATTTCGCCGGGTGATGCCTTCTCCCTCCCCCCTTGCGGGGGAGGGCGGGTGGGGGTGCGAACGGCACAAGCTTCGGGGCGCGCGCACCCCCCACCCCGGCCCTCCCCCGCAAGGGGGGAGGGGGGAATTCAGGCGTGGCCGGCCGTGGAGGAGAGCGCCAGCGGGTCGATGTGCAGGCTGGCCAGGGCGCGGCGCCATTTGCTGTCGTGCTCGCCGGCGAACACCAGGGCCTCTTCCGCCGGGACCGACAGCCAGGCGTTCTGCTGCATCTCGGCATCGAGCTGGCCGGGGCCCCAGCCGGCGTAGCCGAGCGCCAGCAGCCCTTCGCGCGGGCCGCCGCCCTCGGCGATCGCCTTCAGCACATCGAGGCTCGCGGTCAGCGCCAGGGACCCGTCCACCTGCAGGCTGCCCTCGCCGGTCCAGTCGGCGGTGTGCAGCACGAAGCCGCGCCCGCCATCGACCGGCCCGCCGGCCCACAGCCGGATGCGCCGCGCCGGCGGCACCGGGGCGATTTCCAGCTGGCGCAGCAATTCGTCGAAGCTCGGACGGGCGAGCGGACGGTTGATGATCAGGCCCATCGCCCCCTCGGCGGTGTGGGCGCAGACGTAGATCACGCTCTGGGTGAAGCGCGGATCCTGCATCGCCGGCATGGCGATGAGCAACTGACCGGTCAGGAACGCGTCCGCCCCGGCCTTCCCTGGGTGCGACTTTGCCATCGGACGAATGTGGGGCGGCGGCGCGCGGCCCGCAAGCGGCGTGACAGCGCCGGCCGTGCGGGCTAGGAGTCGCGGACCGGCCGGGGAACCGGGCAGCCAGACCGGCGCCGTTCCGCTGCGCGTCGGACCAGAGAAACCAATCGAGGAGCGAGGCAAGCCATGACGATCAAGGTCGGCGATACGATTCCGTCCATGAAACTGATGCAGGCCACCGCCGAGGGGCCGAAGGAGATCTCCACGGACGAGATCTTCAAGGGCAAGAAAGTGGTGCTGTTCGCCGTGCCCGGCGCCTTCACCCCCACCTGCAGCGCCAAGCACCTGCCGGGCTTCGTGCAGAACGCCGAGGCGCTGCGCGGCAAGGGCGTCGACACCGTGGCCTGCATCGCGGTGAACGATGCCTTCGTGATGGGCGCCTGGGGCAAGGACCAGGGCACCGACGGAAAGGTGATGATGCTGGCCGACGGCTCGGCCGCGTTTGCCAAGGCGCTGGGGCTGGAGCTCGACCTGATGGGCCGCGGCATGGGCGTGCGCAGCCAGCGCTATGCGCTCGTTGCGCAGGACGGCAAGGTGACGCATCTCGCGGTGGAACCGCCCGGCGGCTTCGACGTGAGCAAGGCGGAATCGATCCTGGCGGCGGTCTGAGCCTGGCTCCGCCGGGGCACGACCGCCCGGCGGGTGCGTCGGATGCGGCCGTGCCGGGCGGGTTCGCCGCGGTCGCGATCACCGGCGCATCCTCCGGGATCGGCCGGGCGCTGGCGTTGGCCTGCGCCCGGCCGGGGGCGGTGCTGCACCTGTCCGGGCGCGATGCGGCGCGGCTGGAGGCGACCGCCGCGGCCGCCCGCGCCCGCGGCGCCGTGGTGCACCCGGCGGTGCTGGACGTGCGCGACGGCGCTGGCGTGGCGGCGTGGATCGCGGGCGCCGGCCGGCTTGATCTGGTGGTGGCGAACGCCGGGATTTCCGCCGGCAGCGGCGGGACGGCGGCGGGTGAGCCCGCGGACCAGGTGCGGGCGATCTTCGCGGTGAACCTGGATGGCGCGCTGAACACCGTGCTGCCGGCGCTGGAGGCGATGGCGGCGCAGCCGCCGGGGCCGTCCGGCGTGCGCGGGCGGATCGCGGTGATCGCCTCGATCGCGGCCTTCGTGGCGGCGCCGGGCGCGCCGGCCTATTGCGCGTCCAAGGCGGCGATCGACGCGTGGACGGTGGCGTCCGCCCCCGCCGCGCGGGCGCGGGGGGTGGTGCTGAGCAGCGTCTGCCCCGGCTATGTGCGCACGCCGATGACGGCGCGGAACACGTTCCCGATGCCGGGGTTGATGGACGCGGACCGGGCGGCCGACGTCATCCTGCGCGGCGTGGCGCGGGGACGGGCGCGGGTGGCGTTTCCGGCCGGGATGGCGCTGGCGGCCAGGGCGGCGGGGATGGCACCGCTTGCGCTGCGAAACTGGGCAATGGGCCGGGTAGCAGCGAAAGCGGCGGATCCGAACGGCTAACCGCCGCCCCCCTCGGAGCCAACGAACGGGTTCCAAGGGCAATGCCCTTGGTGGGGGTCCAGGGGGCAAAGCCCCCTGGCCTTGCTGACGGGCGGCGGTCCCCCGGTAAGAAACAACAATTCCGCCGAGATCTGGTGTAGGCTCCACCCCATGCTGCCCATGCCCCCCACGCCATGACGGAGCCGCGGCTCAAATCCGGCCTCTGGGTGCAGGCCGCGCTGCGGATGGGCGATCTGGCGGGCCAGCCGGGCATGGTGCTGCGCAAGGGCGATGCCGATGCGGGCGGCGTGCTGGTCGTGCTGCACGGCCGCGCCGGGGTGCAGGTGCTGGCGCAGACGCGCGCCGCCGACGGCTCGCCGGCCTGGTTGCGCGGCACCGGCGCCGCGCCGGTCGATCAGGCGGCGGCCGATGAGTACGTGGCCCGCCAGATAGGCCGCGACCCCGACCTCTGGGTGGTGGAGTTCGAAACCCCCGACCTGGCGGTGCCGTTCGAGGCGAAGCTGGTCTGACCCGCGCCTGGTCCGCGCAGGGTCATGAAATCGCGGCCCGGCCTGCCGGAAGCTTGATCCAGGTCATTTCCCCTCCGGCATCGCCATGCCAGCCTTGATTCATTCCCCCCCTTCCGGGGGCTGGATGAAGGAGAGCAGCGATGCTGCAAAACAGGGTGGGCCGCCGTCTCGTCATGTTCGGCGCGGTGGCGGCGCTGGCGGGCGGCGCCGGGCTGGCGGTGGCGCAACCGGCCGGACCGGGGATGATGGGGGGCGGCTATGGCTCCGGCCGGGGCGGCATGGGCCACGGCATGATGGGCGGTGGCGCCTGGGGCCCCATGGGTGGCCCGGGCATGGGGCGCGGCGTCACTGACATGTCCGGCTACCTCGAGGCGCTGAAAGCGCAGCTCGTCATCTCCAAGGAGCAGGAGCCGGCCTGGCAGGACTATGCCGAGACCGTCACCGGGATGGCCACGCAGATGCAGGGGCTGCACCAGAGCATGGCCTCCGAGATGCCGCAGGCCAGCTGGGCGCAGCGGCGCGAGTTCATGAACCAGATGTTCGACGCGCGCCAGCAGGCGTACGAGACGGTGCACGAGGCCGCCGGGAAGCTGCTGCCGGCGCTCGATCCGCATCAGCGGGAAACCGCCGCGGCGATCCTGCCCGGCCTGCGGTCCGGCGGGATGATGGGCGGCGGCGGGATGATGGGCGGGGGTGGCCCGGCGGGGCCGGGCGCACCGCCCGCCGCTGGTGCTCCCTCTGGTGCTTCCCCTGGGGCTCCCCCGGCGGCGACGCCTCCGGCCGCGCCACGCTGAGCGGCGGGGGCGCCGGCCGGGTCAGGGGGTCGGGCGGCGCGCGGCCGATGCCCCGCGTTCGTACCACCCCCGGCTGGCGCGCACGATCCGCACGACCGAGAGCATGACCGGCACCTCCACCAGCACGCCCACCACGGTGGCGAGCGCGGCGCCGGACTGGAAGCCGAACAGCGCGATCGCCGCCGCCACCGCGAGCTCGAAGAAATTCGACGCCCCGATCAGCGCCGAGGGGCCGGCCACGCACCATTCGGTGCCGATCGCGCGGTTCACGAGGTAGGCCAGGCCCGAGTTGAAATAGACCTGCACGATGATCGGCACCGCGAGCAGCAGGATCACCAGCGGCTGTGCCACGATCTGCGGCCCTTGCAGCCCGAACAGGATCACCAGGGTCGCCAGCAGGGACACGAGCGAGACGGGGCCAAGCCGGGCCAGGGTCCGCGCCAGCGCCGCCGCCCCGCCGGTGGCGAGCAGGGCCCGCCGCCAGAGCTGGGCGATGATCACCGGCACCACGATGTAGAGCACCACCGACAGCAGCAGGGTGTTCCACGGCACCGTGATCGACGACAGGCCCAGCAGCAGGCCGACGATCGGCGCGAAGGCCACCACCATGATGGTGTCGTTCAGCGCCACCTGGCTGAGGGTGAAATGCGGCTCGCCGTCGACCAGGTTCGACCAGACGAACACCATCGCCGTGCAGGGCGCGGCGGCGAGCAGGATCAGCCCGGCGATGTAGCTGTCGATCTGCCCCGCCGGCAGCAGCGGGCGGAAGAGATGGCCGATGAACAGCCAGCCGAGCAGCGCCATCGAGAACGGCTTCACCAGCCAGTTCACGCCGACGGTGGTGGCGACGCCGCGCCAGTGCCGGCCGACCTCGCCGAGCGCGCGGGGATCGATCTTCAGCAGCATCGGGATGACCATCAGCCAGATCAGCGCTGCCACCGGCAGGTTGACCTCGGCCACGGTGGCATCGCCGATCGCGGTGAACAGCGCCGGCAGGAGCTGGCCGAGCCCGATGCCGGCGATGATGCAGAGCGCCACCCACAGGGTCAGGAACCGCTCGAACAGGTTCATGGCGGGCTTGCGGGCCGCGGCGCGGCCGGCGGGGCGCTCGTGCTCATGCGGCCACCCGCTGCGCGGAGGCCGGCGGACGGCAGCAGGCTAGTGAGTCGCGAGGCAGATCGCCAGCATGATCGCTGATCCCCATAGACATGCTTCCATGCCGCCGGCCTCGGTCAGGAGGCCGGACAGCATGATCCCCATCAGCCTTCCGGCTGCATTGGCGGCATAATAGAAGCCGACGTCCTCGGCCGCCTTCTCCGATCCCGCATAGGCGAGGATCAGGTAGGAATGCAGCGAGGAGATCACCGCGAAGGCGACAGCCGAACACCAGCAGGCCGACCACCAGGACGAGGTCATGCCGCGGCACGCCCGGCATGGCCAGCAGCACGGCGAGCGCCACCGGAATGACCGTCAGGATGCCGCCCCACAGCCGCGCGGCCGGGACCTCCGTGCTCAATCCGTCGCGGCTGCGCGTGATCATCGCGGGGGCCAGCGCCTGCACCGCGCCGTAGCCGATGGTCCAGGCGGCGACGAAGCCGGCCACCTGCATGTAGTGCCAGCCGAAGCCGTACAGATAGACCGGCAGGCCGACGACGAACCAGACGTCGCGCGAGCCGAACATGAACACGCGCGCCGCGGCGATCAGGTTGATGGCGCGGGTCTTGGCGAACAGCTCGCGGAAGGTTTTCGAGGATTTCGCCTTCCCCAGGGTGCGCGGCAGCAGCAGCAGGGCGCCGATCAGCACGAGGGCGAGCATGCCGGCCATCAGCCACAGCGCGGGGCGGAAGCCGACCGTTTGCAGCAGGAAGCCGCCGATGAAGAAGCCGGCGCCCTTGGTGGCGTTCTTCGAGCCGGTGAACCAGGCGACCCAGCGGAACAACTGGCCCATGTCCTGCGTGGAGGACGCCTTGATCGCGCTTTTCGACGACGTCTTGGTCAGGTCCTTGGCGATGCCGGCGACGCCCTGGGCCATCACCACCCAGGCGACCGAGGCCGCCGCGCCCCAGGAGGGTTGCAGCGCCGACAGCATGAGCAGGCCGAAGATCTGCAGGATCTGCCCGCGTCATCAGCATGCGCGGGATGCCGTAGCGCGAGGCGAGCCAGCCGCCGCCGGCGTTGGCGAAGATGCCTGCCGCTTCGTACAGCAGGAACATGAAGGCGAGGACGAACGGCGTGTAGCCGAGGCTGTAGAAATGCAGCAGCACCAGCATGCGCAGGGCGCCGTCGGTGACGGTGAACAGGAAATACGCGGTGGTGACGATCGCGTAGTTGCGGACACCGGACGACATCAGGCGCCTCGCGCGATGACGATGTTGGCGAGGTCGACCATGCGGCAGGCGTAGGCGATCTCGTTGTCGTACCAGGCGTAGATTTTCAGCAGGGTGCCGTCGGTGACCATTGTGCTGGGGCCGTCGACGATCGCGCTGCGCGGGTCGTTGACGTAGTCGGCGGAGACCAGCGGGCGCGTCTCGAAGCCCAGGATGCCGGCGAGGGGACCGGCGGCGGCGGCGCGGAACAGGTCGTTGACGGCGTCGGCCGTGACCGGGCGGGCCATCTCGAACACGCAATCGGTCAGGCTGGCGTTCAGCACCGGGGCGCGCACGGCGTGGCCGTTCAGCTTGCCTTTCAGGTCCGGGTAGATCAGGGCGATGGCGGTGGCGCTGCCGGTGGTGGTGGGGGCGAGCGACAGCAGCGCCGAGCGGGCGCGGCGCAAATCCTTGTGCGGCGCGTCGGTCACGACGTTGGTGTTGGTCGGGTCGTGGATGGTGGTGATCTGGCCGTGACGGATGCCGATCGCCTCGTGCAGCACCTTCACCACCGGTGCGAGGCAGTTGGTGGTGCAGGAGGCGGCGGTGAGCAGCCGGTGGGTGCGCGGGTCGTACAAATGGTCGTTGACGCCGACCACGATGTTGAGGGCGCCGCCGTCCTTGACGGGCGCGGCGACGATCACCCGTTTCACGCCGCGGGCGAAATAGGCCTCGAGCTGCGCGGTCTTCAGGAACTTGCCGGTGCATTCCAGCACGATGTCGCAGCCGAGATCGCCCCAGGGGACCTGATCGGGCGCTGGCGGCGGCGGTGAAGCCGATGCGGCGGTCGGCGATATGGAGCGCGTCCTCGCCCTCGGGCGCGATGGGCGCGCGCCAGGGGCCGTGGACGCTGTCGAATTCCAGCAGGTGGGCGGTGGTGGCGGCGCCGCCGTTGAGTTCGTTCACATGGACGACGTCGAGGCGGTTGGCGGCGCGGGGATCGTCGTCCGGGCGGTAGAGGCCGCCCATCGCGGCGCGCAGGGCCAGGCGGCCGATGCGGCCCATGCCGTTGATGCCGATGCGCATGGTCAGCGTCCCTCCGCCGGGACGAGGTCGCGGCCGCCGATGTCGTCCAGCCGGCGCTTCAGGGCCAGGCGGTCGAGCGCGGCGAAGGGGAGGGCGGTGAAGATGCCGAGGCGGCGTTCCAGCCCGGCGTAGAGCTCGTTCAGCAGCGCGGCGCGTTCCAGCGCGCTGCCGGTGAATTTGGCGGGATCGGGCAGGGGCCAGGCGCCGGTGACGGCGAGATCGCCGAAATCGGGGCAGGTGGGGCCGTCCATCGTGTCGCAGAGGGTGATGACGAAATCCATCCTGGGCGCGGTCGGGCCGGTGAACTCGTGCCAGGATTTGCTGCGGAGTCCGGTCGTGTCGTGGCCGAAGGCGCGGAGCTTGCCGAGCACTTCGGGGTTGGGGGCCGGGACGGGGTCGGAGCCGGCGGACCAGGCGTGGAAGCGGTGGGCGGCGATGCGGTTCAGGATGGCCTCGGCCATGATCGAGCGGGCCGAGTTGTGGCGGCAGAGGAACAGGACGTTGAAGGCGGGGGTCATGCCGCGGGTCTCATCCGGGAGGGGGGGAGCAGGCGGGCGATGTCGCCGCAGAGTTCGGGGCGGCCGGCGCAGCAGGTCTCGGTGAGGAAGGCGAGGAGCTGGCGCAGGTGGGCGAGCTGCACGGCGTGGATGATCTGGCGGCCCTGGCGGGTGGGCTGGGTCAGGCCGGCGCGTTCGAGGGCGGCGAGGTGGAAGGAGGTGGTGGAGGGGGGGAGGGCGAGGCTGGCGGCGATGTCTCCGGCGGGGAGGCCGGTGGGGCCGGCGGCCATGAGCAGGCGCAGGAGGTTGAGCCGGGTTTCCACGGAGAGGGCGGCGAAGGCGGCGGCGGCTTCCGAGGATTCCATGTTTCCAGTATGGCGGAAATGTTGGGGGGCGCAAGGGGGGCGGGGGGCTCGAGTTGAATTTCAGGTTTGGGCCCGAGTCAGCCCCGCCAAAAGCTGCGCCAAAGCGACCGCGGTTCGCCGGGATCTGCCTGCCCGCTTCCGACCGTGCAGCGTGGCAAAGCGGCCGACGAGATTTGACGAACGCTTCGTCAGCTAGCGGCCCAGTGCAGACAATGCTGCGGACCGACCGCGGGAGTGGAGAGGTGGTACGACATCGTACATCGGGCATCGGCCGCATCTGCCGTGGTCGTGGACGAGGCGCTCCTTACGGATGACGTTCAGGGTTTGTGGAGGATGCCACGAGACACGGCAGCCTTCTTCAAGCGCTTGGCCGCGCTTCTCTTCTGATTCGTCCCAAGCGCGCTGTAATCGACTTTAGCGTGCGCCGGATTGGCCCTCGTGGTTGTTGTGGGCGCGACGGGATCGGGGAAACAACCCAACCCCTGCTCACCGAACTCGCCAACCGTCACGCCGAACGTGCCAATAGACGCGTGACCGTTTTCAACGTACAGCTCATAAGCATCCTTCGCCGTTGCCATCGACGAGCGGTCTGTGGACAGTTGATCGCGGTCGCCGGAATTCGGGAGAAAAGCGGAGCTCGCTGGCTGATCGCCATCAAGCAGGCGCGGATGCACTTGCCGAAATAGAACTTCCATCGGGTCTGCTATTGCAGTCGGGGTCTGGATGGGAACCGCAACCATCGGCAACGGCGTCGCTTCGTCACTCACCAGCGCCCTCCAGCTACTTCATCGAACTTAGCTCGGAACATCTCGCTGTCTACGTCGAGCACTTCCGTCCCCATTTCGCCTTCTCCGTCGCTTTCAACCCCGTAGATTTCCGCCTTACCATTCGGCCCGATTTCGATCGAGTAGTCCCAGCCGCCTTGCATGAATTCAAATAACAGCCCTCCCTCATCGGTTGGGAAGATGCTGTAGCTCGCCGCCAGGCCAGGGTTGCAGGCCAGTAGACGATGAGCTGAAGCAATGCAATCGGGAGTAGGAGCTTTACCGGCCCCATCGTGCCAGCCGTCCGGAAGCGAGCTTAGCGCGCTAATCCGGCCACGGCACCGCTCCAGATCCGCCACAACCTCGGCATCGATCAGGTCGATCTCAAGCACTTCTGTTACGCGCACAAAATGTTCTGTCTTGTCCAGCTCGATCATCAATCGGAACTGCACGTCGGCCCCAATCTTGCCGTCAAATTCCTCCTTGACCCGCTCAGGCGGCATCGACAAATGAAGTGTGCCGTATTCTGTAGTGTTGATTTGGATGCGTCCGTTTCTCTCCCACTCGTCGATGCCCGACCCAAGTAGTTTCCCGACCGAGTCGAACCGGTCCTCGTACGTGTCCCTTCCCCTGGTAAGGAGACGCTTACGCCGATAGGCGTCCAAGTACACGACGTTGCCTGCGGCGTCCCTCTGGTCGACAAACTCAATTCGCTCGTCTTGTTGGAGATCAGCGCCGAGCTTGTTGAGCGCTCGGATCTCCTCTGGGTTGAGGCTGCCGGCACCCGCCCGCGACGCCGCCCCTTCCACAAGGCCCACGACCTTCGCGAAGGCTTCCGAAACGAGCGCCTCAATCTCGTCCTTGAAATCAGGCAAATGGAGCTGAGCGTTGTCGCTGTTCCACTGGATGGCTGGAACTGCGCTGCCGTCCCCTACCTCGACGAGGTCGAACTTGAGGCCGCGGACAAACCCTTTGGGCAATCGCTCGCGGCTCCTGTGGGCCTCGCGCCACCCCGCCTTGACGTAGGCCACCAACAGATCTCGGAACGCGGGCAAGTCCGGGAGCACGTCAAGCGGCATTCTCGCGCCCTTGAAGCGGGCGCCGACGTAGCGAAGCCGGAAAGTCTTCCCTTCGTCCATAGGAGAGGTTGTGCCCTCACCGGAATTTAAAGTCCATATCGGTCCACAGACGAGTGCGTCCGGCCTTCACCCACCCCCGCCTCACGGGCCGCCCCGTCCGGTCCCCCCGCCGCCCGCAACCTCCCGGCCGACCGACCACGCGCAACAGCCCGTCATGCGCCCGCCGCCCGCGCCCGCCGCCCCAGGCTTCCCCGCCTCGATCGCGACGGAGACCACGAAATCCTCGATCCCCGTGCCCGGCGCCCAGGTGGCGATCAGGAAGTGCCGCTTCGGTTGTCCGTGGTCGCCCTGTCCGGCGGCCGGTGCGATCGCCGTGCCGGGCGAGGCGATCACTCCCGCGGCGGTGCCGAACGCCCCAGCCGGCCCGCGCACGGTTGCCCTGCGGACGACCTCCGCGGCGACCAGGCATCGGGATTTTCACCCTGAGACACGACCCGGGCCGGTGTGCCGGCGCCGCCGGGAAAGCCCATGGGCGCGGCCCCCGGACCGGGAAAAAGCGCGATCCAAGGCGATCGGTCCCGGCGCGGGGACAGAATTCTCTTGCCTCGGGCGGGGCATTCGTGTTCTTGTTATGTTCGTGACCCAGGCCCCGCCCCACCCCTCCGCCGCGCGCTTCGCCCGCATCATCGAAGATGTGTGCCACGCCGTCGCCGCGTGCGGCGGGCGGGGCCGGCTGGCCGGGCCGCTGGTGATCCTGCTCTGGACGCGGCTGCGGCGTCTGGCGACGCGGTTCGCCGCGCTGGCCGCGCGTGCCGCGGAACCTGGGCGCGGCAGGTCACAAGCCGCCGCCCGGCGCCCCCGCCCGAAGCCGGACGCCCTCCCGGACACGCCCCAGGACACACCCCATCGGGCCGCGCGGCGTCCCGGCCTGCCCCTCCGCTTCGGCTGGCTCCTGCGCCTGGCGCCGGAGGCCAGCGCGAGCGGGTCGCAACTGCGTGCCCTGCTGACCGAGCCGGAGATGGCGGCGCTGCTCGCCGCGATGCCGCGTCTGGCGCGGATGCTGCGCCCGCTGTGCCGGATGCTGGGGGTGGTGCCGCCGGGCCCGCCGGCCGCGCCCGCGCGTCCGCGTGCGCCGCGCGCGCGCAAGTGGCGCCCGCGGCGGCGCAGCGATCTCCTGCTCCAGCTGCGGATGGGCACGCCGCTGATCAGGGCCTGAACGGGGCGGGGGAACGCGCGCCGTAATCGTTGCTATATAGTAACGTAAATTCCCCCCGCCGGAGGCGCCGCGTCTGGGAGCGTTTGCGTGCTCCGGTCACGCCGCTTCCGGCCCGCGGCGGCTGCCCCGCGGACGGGCGGGGCGGTCAGGCCCGGTGGCGGGCCCATCGAACCGGGCGCCCCGGACGGAGCATGGCACTCCGCCCGGCACAAGGGCGCAACCGGCGCCGCTGTTTCCTACCGGGACCTCACGCGCAGCACCCCGCCGGGCCGCAGTCGCCGCGCGCAGCCCCACCCGGCTTGCGCGCCTCGATCGCGGCGGAGACGACAAAATCCTCGATCCCCGTGCCCGGCGCCCAGGTGGCGATCAGGTCGCGGCTTTCCGGCTTCGGCGTGACCGCGATCGCCTCGAACCCGGCCGCGCGCAGCCAGCCCTCGACCGAGGCCACCGGCGCGGCGCCGGACACGCACCCGCACAGCAACGCCGGATCGGCGGCCAGGGACGCGGGCAGCGGCGCCATGTTCACCACGTCGGAAATCGCCAGCCGCCCGCCCGGTTTCAGCACCCGGAACGCCTCGCGGAACACCTGCGCCTTGTCCGGCACCAGGTTGATCACGCAGTTCGACAGGATCACGTCGGCGGTGTTGTCGGCCACCGGCAGATGCTCGATCTCGCCCAGGCGGAAGCTGACGTTGCGCGGCCCCGACCTTGGCCGCGTTGGCGCGCGCCTTGGCCAGCATCTCGTGCGTCATGTCGACGCCGATCACCTGGCCCGCCGGGCCGACGGCGCGGGCGGCGAGCAGGCAGTCGAACCCGGCGCCGGCGCCGAGGTCGATCACCACCTCGCCCGGGCGCAGCGCCGCGATGGCTTGCGGGTTGCCGCAGCCGAGGCCGAGATTGGCGCCGTCGGGCACGGCGGCGAGCTCGTCCGACGCGTAGCCCATCTGCGCGGACTTGCCCGGATCGCCGCCGCAGCACGCCGCCCCGGTGCCCGCGGCGATGCCGCCGTAACGGGTCCGGACCAGCTCCTTGATCGCATCCTCGCTCGGGCGGGATGCGGCCTCCGCCGAGCCGCCGGCGCAGCAGCCGCCGCCGGCCTCGGGCGTGGGTGTGGGGACGGAAGGGCCGCAGCAGCCGGCGGCGGTCGGCTCGGCCAGGGTGGTGGGGGGCGGGCTCATGCGGTTCTCCGATCCGGGGTGAAGGCCACGGCGCCGGGTTGGCAGGCGCGATCGCCCGCCGCGTCGTCGCGGCCGCAACAATTGTGGGTGAGGTAGGCGAGCAGGCCGTTCATCGCCGCGAAATCGGCGGCGTAGATCAGGTTCCGCCCGACCCGGCGCTGGCTGACGAGCCCGGCGCGGTGCAGGTGCTGGAGATGGAACGTCAGCGAAGACGGCGCGAGGCCGAGCCGGTCCGCGATCACCCCGGCGGCCAGCCCGTCCGGCCCCTGCTCCACCAGGATGCGGTAGAGCGCGAGGCGGTGCTCATGGGCCAGGGCGGCCAGGGCGGCGACGATCTCGGTGGGGGAGGGTTGATTCCACATTTCGTGGAATATCGTAGGGTCGTCACCCGCCGCCGTCAAGGCCCCGATCGGCCGGCGACCGAAGCTGCGCCCTGCGGACCGCTTCCGCGTTGTTTGCGGCCGGATCGATCAGGACCGCGGCGGGGTCGGTCGGCGCGCCGTGGTCCCGCCCGCCGGCGGCCAGCCCGCAGGCGGCCAGCCTGCCGGCGGCAAGCCCGGCCGCGTGGAACCGCGCCTCCGCGTCCCGGTCCGCCGGGGCGCTACGCCGCCAGCCCCGCCTGGGCCAAGGTGGAGACGCCGTCGGAGACGGTGGTCCGGTGCATGTCGCGCACCACCGCGGCATCGTAGTCGCGCGCCCGGTGCATGGTGCAGCGGTTGTCCCAGATCACCAGGTCGTTCACCCGCCAGCGATGCGTGTAGACGAACGGCCGCTGCGTCGCGTGCTCCATCAGGTCGGCCAGCAGCACCCGCGCCTCCGGCAGCGGCATGCCGCGGATCGAAGCGGCGTGGGAGGCGAGATAGAGCGTCCTGCGGCCCGATCCCGGGTGCGTGCGCACCAGGGTCTGCGGCACCGGCGGCAGGCGCTCGCGTTCCTCCGGCGTGAAATCGGTGAAGCCGATCGTTCCGCGCGAGTAGAGGATGGAGTGGTCCGCCACCATCGCCTCGATCTGCCGCTGCATCCGCCCCGGCAGCGCGTCCCAGGCGGCGCGCAGGTCGGCGAACTCGGTCTCGCCGCCTTCGTCCGGGATGGCGCGGGCGGACAGCAGCGAATAGCGCGCCGGCACGGCCTTGAAGGAACTGTCGGTGTGCCACAGCCGGTTGCCGAGCCCGTTCATCCGCCGCCGGTCGTCCGCCGCCATCACCTGGTTGTTCTCGTCGAGGTTGGAGATGTCGGAGATGTGCAGGTCGAGCCGCGACCGGTGGTCGGGCCGATAGGCCTTGATGCTGGTCTCCAGCGGGCCGAGCCGGCGGCTGAAGGCGATCTGCTGCTCGTCGGTGAGCTTCTGGTCGGGGAACACCAGCACCGCGTAGCGGTCGAGCGCGGCCACGATCCCGGCCAGGGGCGCGTCGTCGATCGGTTCGCGCAGGTCGACCCCGCGCGCTTCGGCCACGAACAGCGGATGCAGCGGGCGCAGATGCAGGGTCATGCGGCGTTTTCCTCTTGGACGAAGGTTCCATTTTGCGCCAACCCTGGCGCCATGGCGTCGGGCCCGTCAATCCGGGCGTTGGATGACGGGCGGCGTGGGTCTGCGCGATCCCGACGGCCCGGGCGGGTGGGCTGGCCCGCGCGGGCGGGCTGCGTCAGGATGGGCGGGCCGTGCCTGACCGGACTCGATACAGCAAGGAGATGTCGTTGGTGTCCGCTGCCCCACGCCGCGCTGCCGCGCGATGACCGATCGCGAATATCCGCCGCGCCCGATCGTCGGTATCGGCATCGTCGTGTTCAAGGCCGACCAGGTGCTGCTGATCCGCCGCGCCAAGCCGCCCAATGTGGGCAGCTGGAGCCTGCCCGGCGGCGCGCAGGAACTGGGCGAGACGGCGGAGCAGGCGGCGCGCCGCGAGCTGGAGGAAGAAACCGGCGTCAGCGTGGGTCCGCTGCATCTCGCGGCCGTGGTCGACAACATCCGTCCCGATCCGGCCGGACGCATCCATTTCCATTACACCATCATCGACTTCGCCGCCCGCTGGCGCGCGGGCGAGCCGCGTGCCGGATCCGATGTGGGCGAGGCGGTGTGGGCGTCGCTCGATGCGCTGGAACCGTTCGCGTTATGGCATGAAGCGCACCGGGTGATCGCGCTGGGCCGGCGGCTGGTGGCGGGTGGTAAGGCCAGGGGGCGCTGCCCCCTGGACCCCCGCCAAGGGCATCGCCCTTGGAACCCGTTCGTTGGTTCCGTGCCGGTGGGGGGTGGCGCGGCCGGGCGCGGGGCAGCCGGGTGGCGGGCTGAGAGGGCGCGCATTTGCGCGCCCTGTCACCCGCCCACCCGGCTGCCCGCGCCCGGCTGGCACGCCACCCCCCACCGGCACGGAACCCCCCGAGGGGTCCAGGGGACGCAGTCCCCTGGCGGGGGGTCCAGGGGGGCAGCGCCCCCCTGGCCTTACTTCCGATGCGTCGCCCCCGCGCCCGGTCGCTACAGGGTCAGCCCGCCGTCCACTACGATCGTCTGGCCGGTCACCATCGCCGCCCCGAAGCCCAGGAACAGGATCACCTCCGCCAGGTCCTCCGGCGTGCAGCGGCGCTTGAGCGCCGCATTCTCGATCGAGCGGCGGCGCTCCTCCTCGGTCCAGTCCACCATCCAGGAACTGTCGACCGCGCCCGGGGCGATGGCGTTCACCCGCACCTCCGGCGCCAGCGCGCGCGCGAGGTTCTGCGTCATGTTGACCACCCCGGCCTTGGTCGCGCCGTAGGCGAGGCTGGATCCCGCGCGCCCCAGCCCGGCGATCGAGGCGGTGCTGACGATCGCGCCGCCCGCCGCCTTCAGCGCCGGCGCCGCGGCATGGGCGCAGCGGAACACGCCGAGCAGGTTCACCGACAGCAGGCTCTGCCAGAACTCTTCCGTCATGGCATCGAGCTCGGCCGGCGGGATGCGCCGGTTGGTGCCCGGCGTGCCGGCGTTGCTGACCAGCAGATCGAGCCGGCCCAGCGCGTCCACCGCGCCGGTCACCATCCGCTCCGCCTCCCCGGCGACGCCGACGTTGCCGGGGGCAGGGATCGCCTTGAACCCCTCGGCGATCAGTTTCGCCACCGCTTCGGACCCGCGCGGATCGTCGGGCAGGAAGTTCACCGCCACGGTGGCGCCGTTCTGCGCCAGCATGCGCGCGGTGGCGAAGCCGATGCCGGAGGCCGCGCCGGTCACCAGTGCGGTGCGGCCGGCCAGTTCGTAGCGGATCATGTTCCCTCCATCGGTTTGATCTCGCGCAGCGCGCGCTTGAGCGCGAGCAGCTTGCGGTCGCGTTCGCGGAACAGCTCTTCCGGCGTGCGCCCGCCCCAGTCGAAATAGCCGCGCCCGGCCATGACGCCGGTGCGGCCTTCGGCGACCAGCTTGTCCAGGGTCTCGCTGTGGCCGCGCGGGACGGGCGGCGTGTAGGAGCGGTTGGCCGTGCCGTCGCGCAGCAGTTCCAGCCCGGTGAAATCGGCCTTGGCCAGCACCGCCAGGATCGGCATGCGCAGCGCGATGCCGTGCAGCACCGACTGGTCGATGTCGCGCGGGGTCACCAGCCCCTCGTCCAGCAGGTGCTGCACTTCGAGGCCGATCGCCGCCTGGATGCGGTTCGCCACGTAGCCCTGCACGAACTGCTTGAACACGACCGGCACCTTGCCCATCGCCGCGACGGTCGCGCGGATCGTTTCGATCACTTCGGGATCGGTTTCCGGGCCGGGGACCACGTCCACCAGGTCGCAGAGATAGGGGGGCGTGTACCAGTGCGCGATCGCGGTGCGTTTCTGCCGCGCCGGCGGCACGAGAGGGAAAATGTCCAGGTTGGAGGTGTTGCTGGCCAGGATGGCGTCCGGCGCCATCAGCCGGTCGAGCTCGGCGAACACCGCGCGCTTGACCTCGGGGCGTTCGCTGATCGCCTCGATCACCAGCTCCGCGCCCTGCACCGTTTCGGCCATTGTGTCGCAGAGCCGCACCGACTGGGCGAGGCGGGCGGCGGCGTCGGCATCGACCTCCCCGGCCTCGGCCAGGGTTTCCACTGCCGTGCGCATCAGCGCGGGCGCGCGCGCCAGGGTTTCCTTGTTGGAGTCGGTCAGCCGCACCCGGTGCCCGCCGAGGGCGAACACCAGCGCCAGCGCGTGGCCCATCGTGCCCGCGCCGATCACGGCAACTTCGGTCATGGGGTTCCTCCCGGCAGCCAGGGTTCGGGGGCGCGCGGATCGATGTCGGTGGCGACGTCGACCACGACGGTTTCATCGGACGCGATCGCCTCGCGCAGCGCCGGGCCGATCGCGTCGGGCTGCTCGACCCGGATGCCGCGCAGGCCGAAATCGCGGGCGATGTTGGCGAAATTGGTGGGGCCGAAGCGGACCAGCTCGGCGACGTCGCCCGGCTTGTTGCCCTGCATGCGCTGGATGTTGGGCCAGCCCTGGCCGAAGCCCGAGTTGTTGTTCACCACCAGGGTCACCGCGATGCCGCGCCGCCGTGCCGTTTCGAGCTCGGTCAGGTGGTAGTAAAGCGCCCCGTCGCCGGAGAAGCACACCACCTTGCGCGCCCCGGCCGCGCATTTGGCGCCGAGCGAAGCGGGGAACGCCCAGCCGAGCGAGCCGGCGGCGCGCAGATAGGTCTGCCCCGCCCCGTTCAGCTCGATGCAGGTGCTGGTCCAGATGCCGGAATAGCCGGTGTCGGCGACCAGGATGCCGTCCTCCGGCAGCGCGGCGGTGATCTCGGCGCAGAGCCGGTCGACCCGGATCGGCGCAGCGGCGGAGGCGAGCTTCGGCGCCATCTCCGCCCGCCAGTCCGCCACGATCGCCGCGGCCCGGTCGGCATACTCCGCATCGCGCACGGGCTTGCCCAGCGCCGCGCGCAGCTTCGCCAAGGTGGCGCGCGGATCGCCCATCAGGCCCAGCGTGTGCGGGTAGGAGCGGCCGAGCTCCAGCGGATCGATGTCGATCTGTACCACCGGTGTCGACAGCGGCGGGATGCGCCAGGAATGCGTCACCTGATCGCCGGTGTGGCAGCCGACGAACAGCACGAGGTCGGCCTCGTGCACGATCCGGTTGGCGGGCGGGGCGCCGTAGTTGCCGACCGCGCCGATCGACAGCCGGTGCCGGGTCGGGATGATCCCGCGCGCGCCGAGCGAGGTGCCGAGGGGGGCGGCCAGCGCCTCGGCCAGCGCCAGCAGTTCCGGCCCCGGCGCCCGAGGCCGTCGCGCCGGCGCCGGCGACGATCGCGACCCGCTTCGCTCCAAGCAGCGCGGCGGCGGCACGGTCGATCTCGGCGTCGTCCGGCATCGGGCGGTGCGGCGGCATGTGAAGCTGGAAGGCCGGGTCGGGGCCCGCCGGGTCGGCCACCATCCCGGTCTCGATCACTTCGGCCTGCAGGCCGTTGAGGTCGAGATGGGCGGGGCGCGGCGAGCCGGTCATGGACGCGCGCCAGGCCTGGCGGAGCAGGCGCGGCAGGTCGGACGCCTGCTCCACCGCGGCGTCGAACTTGGTGACGGGGGCGAACAGCGGCGCGTGCGGGATTTCCTGGTAGGCGTTGCGGTGCTGGTCGGCCGGCGTCTTGCGCCCGGTGAGCGCGATCACCGGGGAGCGGCCAAGCCAGGGGTCCTGCAACGCGGCCGCCAGGTTGGCGGCGCCGACCGATTGCGCGAAGCAGATCCCCGGCCGCCCGGCGATGCGCGCATAGCCGTCGGCCATGTAGGCGGCGGCCTTCTCGGCATGCGCCAGCACGCGGGTCACGCCCAGGGTCCCGAGCTCGATCAGGGTGCGTCGCAGCACCGCGTCGATGAAGAACACATGCGTCGTGCCGTTGGCGGCGAGGCTGCGGGCCAGCCACTCGGCGCCGGTGATGGGTTCGGCAGTCTTCGCGTCGGCCTGGGCCATCGGTTTCCCCCTTGTCGAGGTCGACTGTAGGGGCGGGAGCGGCGGCGGGCAAAGCCGGCGGCGGGCCGGCCGTGCCGCAGGTCACGGGGCGTTCGTCTCCGTCTTGCGCCGGCGCATCTGCTCCACGAACGCCGCCATCATCCGCGCCGGCTCGTCGCTTTCCCAGGCCTGCACGAAGGCGTCGATGCCGCGGCGAACGGCGGCGGCGGGCGGCAGGTCTTCCCAGGCGGTGATCAGCTCCTTCTGCAGGCGGACGGCGCGCGGGCCGGAGGCGAGGATGCCCTCCAGCGCCCGTTCCACGGCGGCATCGAGCGCGTCGGGCGCCACCACCTCCTCCACCAGGCCCCAGGCGCAGGCGGTGGGGGCGTCGATCGTCTCCCCGGTCAGCAGCAGGCGGCGGGTGCGGCCCCAGCCGATCAGCCCGGGAAGCAGCGCGGCCTCCACCACCGAGGGGATGCCGATCCGCACTTCCGGCATGCCGAAGCGGGCGGCGCTCTCGGCGATGCGCAGGTCGGCGGCGGCGGCGATCTCCAGCCCCGCACCCAGGGTCCAGCCGGCGAGGCGGGCAATCACCGGCACCGGGCAGCGGCGCAGCGCGGCGCAGCAGCGGTGGACCAGGGTGATGAAGTCGCGGGCGCCGGCGGCATCCAGCCCGGCCATCGCGGTGATGTCGGCGCCGCCGATGAAGGCGCGCTCGCCGGCGCCGCGCAGCACGACGGCGCGCAGCGCCGGGGTGGCGGCGAGCCGGTCGAACGCGGCCACGAAGTCCCGCATCAGGGCGGGGTGCAGGGTGTTGAGCTTCGCCGGGTTGGCGAGGGTGACCGTGGCGACCCCGCGCGGGTCGATCGTGGTCGGAACCGATGTGTCCGTCATGCGGCCTCCTTGCGCGCGAGCTGCAGGATCGGGCGCATGGTGGGGGGTGCGCAAGGACCGGCCCGGAGGGGGCGTCGCCGGAGAAGTCACGCCGACCAGGTCGGCGGACAGCCGGGCGGTGGATGGGACATCGCCACCTGCGCCGCAATCGCCCTCCTCAAGCAAATGTCACGACAAATCGGTATGGAACGGGAGCATACAGCCGTTCTCGGCGTCCAGGTTCGGGGTCTGTCGAAAACCATTGCCGGTTGGATTGTTGCTAACCGACGGTAATGGCGGGCGCCCAACGATCTGCGCCGTGCCGGGAGCTTGCGCCCGGTTGTGCCGTGTCCGTTCCGCGCCCGTTGCCTGAGCGGGGCCCCGTGGCAGGCGTCCGGCGGACCCGCACTCCTCCCATTTCGAACAGTGCCTCGCCGTGTCGCTACGCTGAAGTCCGGGCCTCGCACCGTCCAACCGGCTGGAGAGCAACGAGATGTCCGCTTCCACGAAGCCGACCAATCCGTCCCATATGATGCGTGCGAGCCATCCGAACCGGGACTTTGAGGAGCACCTCGGTCCGCTGGCGGAGCTGGCCGGCACCTGGGTCGGCAGCGGGTTCAACGTGATGTCGCTGCCGGATTTCGACTCCCAACCACCGAGCACGGGGCCCAAGGCGTTCCGTATCAAGCTGAATGCCACGCGGGAGCTGTTGCAGTTCATCCCGATCGGCGGCCCCATCCCCAACCGCGGGGTGGCGACGGATCTGTCCAATGGCACCGGGCAAACCGACATCAACCTGTTCGGGTTGACCTACATGCAGCGCATCAGCGACGCCGTCACCAACGACGCGCTCCACATCGAGCCCGGCATCTGGGTCAACGTTCCGGCGAGCACCGTCCTGCCGGTGCAGGGCCCCACCGTCGTCCGCATGGGAACGATCCCGCACGGAGACTCGCTGCTTGCGCAGAGCACGACCGTGCTGACCGTTCAGAGCGGGCCGAAGATCGACCCCGTCGATTCGCGGCCCGTGGGGCCGGGTGTCACGCCGGGCTATCTGGCGGGGTTCAACAACCCGGTACCGCCGCTGCCGCCCGGCCTGTTGCCGGCCTGGGTGGTGGATCCGAACCAGGCGCTGCTCGCTGCCATCGCCGGGCAGACCATCACCCAGACGGTGGTGCTGGTCATCTCCACCAGGCCGCCCGGCAGGATCGTCAACATCCCCTTCGTTGTCAGCAACGCGGACGCGACCCGGCTCGACGCGATCTTCTGGATCGAGATGGTCGTGCAGCCCGACGGCAGCCACTTCATGCAGCTCCAGTACACGCAAACGGTGATCCTGAACTTCCTCGGGATCGACTGGCCGCACATCTCGGTCGCCACTCTGGTCAAGCAGTAGCGCGAGGCGGGCGGAGGAAGCGTTCAGCGGGGCGGGCGACCGGCGAGGTCGTCGTCGGATGCGTCCCGACAGTCCCTGTCAGCGGTCCGGCTGTGCGGGCTCGGTGGAGCGCTCGCGCGCGACGTTGGCATGCCTGCGTCCGCCGCGGCCGGCTCAGGTCGGATCGACCGCGAAGCGCCGCAGGTCTTCGAGCGCGCAGTGCTCAAGCGCTCCTTCCGCCGTCGCGGCCAGCACCACGCCGGGCGCCTTCCCTGCCGCCAGCGCGTCCTGCCAGCGCGGCGCGCACAGGCACCAGCGGTCGCCCGGATTGAGGCCGGGGAAGCCGAATTCGGGGCGCGGGGTGGAGAGGTCGTTGCCGCTGGCGCGGCTGAACGCCAGGAACTCCGCCGTCATCACCGCGCAGACCGTGTGGCTGCCCAGGTCCTCGGGCCCGGTGTCGCAGCAGCCGTTGCGGAAGAACCCGGTGAGCGGGTCGGTCGAGCAGCTGTCGAGCAGCCCGCCCAGGACGTTGCGCGAGGCGCGCCGCCCCGGCCTGCCGTTGGTTTCATCGAAGGGCATCGCCTCGTCTCCGTCGCAATCCGCCGCCCGCCTTGCCCGCCGGGATCGGCCAGGATCAAACCCGATTGGCGCGGCGGCGGCAAACCGGGCTAGGCTTTCCTCAACGGCAGGAACAGGGAGACACACCATGGATTTCGGGGCTTCGATCTTCTTTACCGACTACTCGATCGGCCCGGCCGAACTGGCCCAGGCGATGGAGGCGCGCGGCTTCGAATTGCTCTGGGCGCCGGAGCACTCGCATATCCCGACCTCGCGGCGCTCGCCCTATCCGGGCGGCGGCGACCTGCCCAAGTCGTACTACGACGTGCTGGACCCGTTCGTCTCCCTGACCGCCGCGGCGGTGGTGACCAAGACCCTGAAGCTCGGCACCGGCGTGTGCCTGGTGATCCAGCGCGACACCATCCAGACGGCGAAGCTGGTCGCCTCGCTCGATCAGATCAGCGGCGGGCGCTTCCTGTTCGGCATCGGCGGCGGCTGGAACGCCGAGGAGATGGAGGATCACGGCACCGTGTTCGCCTCCCGCTTCAAGAAGATGCGCGAGCAGATCGAGGCGATGGTGCAGATCTGGACCAAATCGAAGCCCGAGTACCACGGCGAGTTCGTCAATTTCGACCCGATGATGACCTGGCCCAAGCCGGTGCAGCGGCCGCACCCGCCGGTGATCGTGGGCGGCGCCTTCCCGCACGCCGCGCGCCGCGCCATCCGCTACGGCCAGGGCTGGGTCCCGATCGCCGGCCGCGGCGACATCACCGACCAGATCCCCGAGTTCCGCAAGATGGCGACCGAGGCCGGGCGCGATCCCGCCAGCCTGCCGATCAGCATGTTCTCGGCGAAGGACGACCTCGACATGTTGAAGCGGTTCCGGGATCTGGACGTCGCGCGGGTCACCGTCTCGCTGCCCTCGGCCAAGGCGGGGGATGTGCTGCCGGTGCTCGATCGCTGGGCGGAACTGAACAGGCAGGTGAACGGCTGAGGCGTGCCCCTCTCCCTCCCCCTTGCGGGGGAGGGAAAGTCGTCGGGCAATCGCCCGCACCCCGGGCGTGAGGCATTTCCTGGAGTCCGCGGTCGCGGGGAGGTGTGATTCGTGGGCGCCCTGGGCGGTTGGAAGGTGGTCACGGCGTCCGCTGGCAACGTCAGGATCCGCCGGCTGGCACAACGACCCTCCGGCGGCAATCCGCCGTCGCGCTGCGCGGGACCGTTCAAGCGGTTCCGGCGCTGCCGGTGCTCGCTCCGCCGTTGACGCCGTCCGGACAATTTGTAGAATGCCATATCACTTGTCCGCGAGGCGTGCGTGAGCGACTTCGAGGCTACAGTTCCCGAGACTGAGCAGGCCCCGGATCTCAGAAAGACGCTCGCACCCCGGAAGATCGATAAGCTTGATCCCGAGCAGCGGAAGTGGGCGGCCAACGTCCTGAAAGCGCTTGGACTGCAGTCGCACAGCTCGCAGGGTCGCCTGCTGGCTGGCGCCATCGCGTCGGCCGAGATGGTGTTCCGCTCCGGTTCGGAGGACGAGCAGCAGCAGGCCCGCGGGTTGCGCCAGCAGGTAATCGGGGCCGGCAAGCCGCCCTGGGACACCGAGACGGCGATGCTGGTCGGCTCCGCGAAGGTCCAGCTCGACCTGCTCAGCATTCCCGAGACTGAACGTCAGCTGCGTCCGCTCGGGGGCGGCGGGGGCATCAATGCGGCCTTCTGGCTGGACCGACAGGATCCGGATGGCCGTTCCCGGCATTCCTTCCTCTGCAAACCGGCGACGCTCAATTCTCCGGTGGGGGTTCCGAGCGGTGGCCCGCGGGGGGGCGAGGTCGCGCGCGAGGCTCTGTCGGGCCGCGCGGCGAGCTGGCTCGCGGGGACGACGGGCATCGATATCGGCATGCCGGAGACCCATGTCGTCAAACTGCCGCCCGGCTTGATGGGGCGGCAAGGGGATGATCAGCTCACCTGCTCCGTGCAGGAAGCGCGGCCGTCCATCGGGTCCGTCAAGGACGCCACCTCCCGTCAGCTCGCCCAGGTGAATCCGGAGCAGGTGGCAGGGCTTGCCGTGTTCGACATGCTGTCGCTCAACGTCGATCGCCACGGCGGCAATCTGCTGCTGGCGGAGGACGGCAGGAGCCTGATCCCGATCGACCACGGGGAGAGCTTCGCGGAGCCGAGCGAGCTTGGGCTGGAGCGGGTCAAGAACGCAATGGGCGGGCCGCACAACGCCCTGCTGGCGATCCCGTCCGCGCATGCGCCGATGTCGAAGGAGATGGTGAAGTCGCTGAAAAGCCTGGACCCGAAAGCCTACGCCAAGACCATCGCCGGCGACCGGACGCTGATCGGCAAGCAGCACCCGGACATGGCCGACATGGTCAGCGACGGGGCCGTGGAAACCGCGCGGCGTGCGGCGCGGTTTGTCCAGCTCGTCGCGAAAACGGCACCGGACATGAGCCCGGCGTCGATGCAGATCGCAATGGCCAATGCCGCGGCAGAATTGTTCGGGCCGGACGTAGACGAGCCGGCCTTCGAGCAAAATGCTCGCGCCGTGATCGAACGCTATCGGTCGCAGGGCGCGTCGATCAAGCATGTCTGCACGTCGCCCGACCCGGAGTTCGCGAAACTGGTCAAGAAGGCGAGCGATCTCGGCTGGCAGGTCGCCGGCCGGGGCGGGTCGCCGGAAGGCGAGATGCTGACCGACCCGGTGGTGCTGCTCGCGATCGTCAAGGACCGTATCGAGGCGCCGAACCGGCTGGCGGACCAGGTGCTGCGGGCGCAAGAAATCGCGCAGGGGCAGCCGATCTCGCCCGACGCTGCGCTTGAAACGGTGCTGCAGAATCGCCGGGACACGCTGAACGAAGCGCTGCAGTTGGTGCCCCAGAACAGTCTCACCGGCTACGCCCGGCGTATCCAGGCCGCGCTGCGGCCCGAGTACGATCTCGACAAAAAGTGCGGCTACCTGGCGGGCATCCTGAACGAGGCGCTGCGCGACGGCGTCGTGGCGCAAGGGCAGCGGCTCGATCAATTGGCGCAGCAGGCGCCGCTCGACGCGATCACCGAGGACGGCCTGATCGATCCAAAATACAGGGACTACGCGGACGCGCGCACCGCGTTGGGGAACGGCAACTCGATCGTCGCGAAGGAGCTGATCGACGCCGTGGAGCAGGTGGTGGGCGACGGCAGCCTGGTCAACCGGGCCTGCGCCACCATGATCCAGCGGCTGCGGCGGTTCGCCGACACCGCGCAATTCCAGACCACCGACCAGGATCTGGTCGCAGGCGTGCAAGCGGCCGACAACGGGGATCCGGTGGTGGCCAACGTCAGGCTGGATCGTCTCAAGAGGAAGGCTTCGACTAGCCGGCACCTTTCCGCGGTGGTCAACAAGATGCGCACGCAGCTGCAGGAGATGACGCGCGATTACATCATCGACCCCAACAACAGGTTCGTGGTCGCGGCCGGGCAGGCGCTGGACGGCCGCAGGCTCGAGGATGCGTATCAGAACCTCGAATATGCCATGAACAGCGCCCTCAGCGGCCTCCCCTCGGCAGCGCGCATGAGGCAGCTTGCACAGCACATGGATGTCCCGGAGGAGGATCTGGACCTGACCGCCGCGGTGCAGGCGGCGGAACGCAATGACGAGCCGGCCGCGCGGGACCCGTGGCGCAGCCTGATGCAGCGGATCCAGCGCGGGGAGGTAGGAGCGCAGGCGGGCCAGAACGCGATGGACCGGATCGACGATCTGAATCGGCGCTTCATCATCCCGGCCAACCATCCATGGATGGCCCGGGCGATGAGCAGTCTCCAAAGCAACGATGTCGCCGCGGCCGTCTACCACATCGAGCAACTCGAGAAGCAGGCGGCGAACGCGATGTTCCCTCCGAACAGAGGCTGACGGGTCATGGCGAACGAGGCGGAGAAGCGGGCCTGGATCCGGAAAGTCCTGGGCATCGATGTCGGGGCCACGGGGAGCGACGCCCCGCAACAGGAGTGGCGCCCACCGCAGCCGCTGCTGCCGATCTTCATGGACGCCAAGGAGGAGCTGGACGTCGAGATCGACAGGCTGCAGCGGAAACTGCGCGAGTACCGAGGACGAGGATCTCGATCAGATCGTCGAGTTCGGCCTGTTCGGCGCGACCCAGGGCGAAACCGTCGGCCTGATCGCGGCGCTGCGCGAGGCGGAGCGCGGCGGCGAGGCGGCCCGCAAGCGGGTGATCGGGGCTGTCCAGGACTACCAGGATTTCCTGGCCGGGGCCCCCATCGTCGCGCTGATGGAAGACAATCCGTTCGGGGTCTCCGTGCCCCTGCGCAAGACACTCGGGGCCGCGCTCAGAAAGCTGGAGCGTCTCGCCTCGGTCTGAGCCGCCGCACGGGTGCAGGAGCCGCCGGGGCCCGCCGGACCGGCTGTCAGGATGGCGGCCGCGGCCGGGCGCGAGCCGGCGGATCCGCCGAGCGGCATGGTCCCGGCGAAGGCGGGGACGTGCTGGCGGCACTGGGTCGCCGGGCGGAACTGAACCGGCTGGGGAACGGCTGAGGCTCTTGTCCCATTCCCCCGGAATGCGGGTTGGGTGCCGCTGGCCCCCCTCACCCCGACCCTCTCCCCCCGCCAGGCGGCGGGGGGAGAGGGGGCATTCGGGCGGCTATCCCCCGAAGCGGCCCAGCAGGCGGATGTGCGCGCGGATGCCGTGGTGGAAGCAGCGCTGCTCGAACTTCTCGTTCGGGCTGTGCACCTGATCGTCGTCCAGCCCGAAGCCCATCAGCAGGCTGTCGATCCCGAGCACCCGGCGCAGCGATGACACCACCGGGATCGAGCCGCCGCTGCCCATCAGCAGGGCCGGGCGGTCGTATTCCTCGGTGAGCACGTCGCGCGCGGCACGCACGAACGGGCTGTCGGCGGGAATCTCGATCCCCGGCGCGGCGCCGCCCAGCACCGCCACCTCGACCGTCGCGTCTTCCGGCACGCGGGCGGCCAGGAAGCGGCGGAAGCTCTCCACCACGGCCTGGGGGTCCTGGTCGGGGACCAGGCGGAACGAGACCTTGGCGAAGGCCTCGGCGGCGATCACGGTCTTCGAGCCCGGGCCGGTATAGCCGCCCCAGATGCCGTTGATATCGGCCGTCGGCCGCGCCCAGAGCCGTTCCAGCGCCGGCCGGTCCCGCTCGCCCACAGGGACGCGGAGGCCGATATCGCCGAGGAAGGCGCCCTCGTCGAAGCCCATCGCCTGCCATTCCGCCGCCTGGGCGGGGCTGACCGGCTTCACCGCGTCGTAGAAGCCGGGCAGGGCGATCCGCCCGGCCTCGTCGTGCAGCCCGCCGAGCGCGGCGCAGAGCGCGTTGATCGGGTTCAGCGCGGAGCCGCCGAACAGGCCGGAATGGAGATCGCGCTTCGCCGCCCGCAGGGTCACCTCGGTATAGACGAGGCCGCGCAGCCGCGTGGTGATCGCCGGCGTGTCGATGTCCCACATCCCGGTGTCGCTGATCAGCGCGAGGTCGGAGCTCAGCTCGGCCTTGTTCGCTTCCAGGAACGCCTCGAGGTTGGTGCTGCCGACTTCCTCCTCGCCTTCCAGCAGCACGGTGATGCGGGCGGGCACGCCGCCGCCGGCCTCGTGCCAGGCGCGGAGGGCGGAGAGGAACATCATCACCTGGCCCTTGTCGTCCACCGCGCCGCGGGCGACGAAGCGCGGGCCGCGCGGGCCTTCCACCAGTTGCGGCTCGAACGGCGGGCTGGTCCAGAGGTCGAGCGGATCGACCGGCTGGACGTCGTAATGGCCGTAGAACAGCACGTGCGGGCCGCGATAGCCGGGCGGGCCGGGGTGGTGGGCGACGACGACCGGGTGGCCCGGGGTGGGGCGCAGCGAGGCGGTGAAGCCGGTGGCGGTGAGGAAGTCGCGCACCCATTCGGCGGCGCGCAGGCAGTCGGCCTTGTGTTCCGGGCGGGCACTGATCGAGGGGATGCGGAGGAGATCGAACAGGGCTTCGCGGGCGGCGGGGAGGGTGGTGTCGGCGTGGTGGAGGACGGTGTCGGTGGGGGCGGGCATGGGGGCCTCTGGGGGCGCGTGGGGTGGGGTGAGCGGAGGGGCCGTATCTTCCCACGTCCGGGGCCGCCGGCCCAGGCGGCCCGGGTCTGCGGACGGATCTTCGGTTGCGGTGGGGGAGGGCGGGCATCCCACGATGGTCGGGACGTCCCGGCACAGTGGGGTGTCCGGCCGCATGGATCCCACAAATATTGAGCGCACTCTGTAAGTGCATTATATATGCAGCGTGCAGTTGCGAGACCTGACGATGCCACGAACCAGCCAGCACCCGAAGGAAACCAGCTTCAACCTCCGCATTGACCCAGCCTTGAAGGCCGCTTTCACGAAGGCAACCGAGGCCGAGGACAAGCCCGCCGCCCAGGTCGTGCGGGACTTCATGCGGGCCTATGTGAAGCAGCGCGAGCGACGGGCTTTCGAGGCGGAGGCCCGGCGACACTCCCGTGAGGCGGCGGTACGCGCCCGCGACCCAAGCAGCGACGAATACGCGGTGATGCGCGAGATCGAGGCCGAGCTTGCGGATGAGAGCTTTTGGCCGGCGTAACGGAGGTGAAGCGCGGCGACCTGGTGACGATTGCCGTTTCCGGCGACTACGGCAAGCCGCGTCCGGCCCTCGTCATCCAGGCCGACGCGTTCAACGCGCTTGCCAGCGTGACGGTGCTGCGCCTCACCAGCGAAGTGCACGACTGGCCGACCTTCCGCGTGACCGTGGAACCGACGACCGAAAACGGATTGCGCACCCCGTCTCAGGTCATGCTTGACAAGGCCGTTGCCGTTCCGCGCGAGAGGATCGGCAGGGTGTTCGGACGGCTTGACGGCGCGGCCATGCAGGCCGTGAGCCGGGCGCTGGTGGTTTTCTTCGGCCTGGACGGGATGATCGCGTGATGCCCTTGGTGCGGACAAGGGCGTTGCTCGTCATTCCGCTTCCGAGCCTTGCATCCGGCGCGGCGCAATTTCCGGCCCCGACCCGACCGGCGGACAGCATCCGCGCCAGGACCATGCGCGCCGGCAGGCCGCCGATGCGGCCCGCAAGCACCGCGCCCAAGCCCTCGCGCTGACGCCTGTCGGGCCGGCGCGGCTCTCCTTCGCACCGTCCCGCGCGGTTGGCGGAACCGCTGCGGACGAACGGACCGAGGTTTCGGCTGGGTCGGCGCACCGGCCTTGCCGGTACGCCCGGAAACCGCAGGCACATCGCCTACCGCGCGGCCACCAGGCTCTGCAACGCCACCGCCGGATCCCCCACACGCCCCGCATCCACCGGCCGCCCGGCCCGGATCAGCGCCGTCCCCGCCCGGATCTCCCGCGGCGCATTCGCCGCCGTCACCCCCACTACCCGGTCATCCGCCGCCAGATGCACCGCCACGAACACCGGCGCCGCATCCACCCGCACCACCGTCCGCGCCGCCATCGCCGGCAGTCCCGCGACCTGCAAATTCACCCCGAACTGATCGGTCCAGAACCACGGCACGTCGGCATACGGCTTGCCCGCCCCGGCCATCGCCTGCCCCGCCGCAATCCCGTGGTTCTGTGCGTGCCGCCACGATTCCAGCCGCAGCCGCCCGCCGAACAGCGGATGCGGAAACGCCGCCACATCCCCCGCGGCGAACACCCCCTCCGCGCTGGTCCGCGTCAGGTCATCGACCAGCACGCCGTTGTCGGTGGCAATCCCGGCCGCCTCCGCCAGCGCCAGGGTCCGTTCCATCCCGACGCCGGCCACCACCAGGTCGGCGGGAATTTCCGTGCCGTCGGCGCAGAGCACCGCCTCGGACCCGTCGCCCCGCCCGGCGATCGCCGCCACCGCCACGCCGCAGCGCAGATCGACCCCGTTGTCGCGGTGCAACCGGGCCACGAACGCCGCCCCCTCGGGCGAGACGCTGCGCCCCATCGGCCGGGCCGCCGCTTCCAGCACCGTCACGTCTGCCCCGCGGGCCCGGGCCGAGGCCGCGATCTCCAGCCCGATCACCCCCGCGCCGATGCACACCACCCGCCGCGCCCCCGCCAGCCGGGCGCGGAGCGCGCGCGCGTCCTCCAGGCTCCGCAGCAGCAGCGCCCGTTCCCCGCCGGCCACCGCCAGCGGTCGCGCCCGCCCGCCCGTGGCCAGCAGCAGCTTGTCCCAGCCGATCTCCCGCCCGTCGGCAAGCCCGATCCGCCGCGCCGCGACGTCGATCGCCGTCACCGCGGTCCCGAGCAGCGGTTCGATCTCCATCTCCGCATAGCGCGCCGCATCGCGGAACCACGACACCGGCGGCTCCTCGGCCGCGGTCAGCACGGTCTTGGACAGCGGCGGGCGCTCATAGGGAAGGTGCGGCTCGGCGCCGATCAGCAGGATGCGCCCGGCGAACCCGGCCTGACGCATCGCCACGGCCGCCCAGCCGCCCGCCTGGCCGGCGCCGATGATCACATGTGTCTCGGTCATGGCGGCGACTCTGGCGTGCCCGCGCGGCGAAGTCCACGCCAGGCGGCGCGTCCGCCGCTCAGCCGGCCGGTGCCGTCTCCGCCGCCGCGACCAATGTGCCGGTCCGGGTCTCCCCCGGCAGGCACAGCGCCGCCAGCGCCGGCGCCACGGCTTCCGGCCGCGGCAGCGCATCCTGCAACTCGCCGGGATAGGCGTCGCGCCGCAGCCGTGTCGCCATCGGGCCGGGGTCGAACAGGTTCACCCGCAGCGGCGTGTTCGCCGCCTCGTCGGCCCAGGACAGCGCCAGATGCTCCAGCCCCGCCTTGGTCGCGCCATACAGGCCCCAATAGGCCTTCGGCGCCCGCGCCCGCGCGGCGGTCACGAACACCGCCCGCCCGGCCGGCGCGGCGCGCAGCAGGCGGTCGCAACTCCGGATCAGCCGCCACACCGCGGCGAAGTTCACCGCAACCGCATCGTCCCACTCGCGCGGCATGATGTGCGGCACCGGCGTCAGCCGCCCCAGGGTGCCGGCGGCGTGCACCAGCACATCCAGCCGCCCGAAGCGCTCATAGAGGCTGGGTCCGATCGCATCGATCGTCTCGCCCTCGTGCAGATCGAGCGGCAGCAGGGTCGCCGCCCCGCCCACGCCGCGCACCGCATCGTCGGTTTCTTCCAGACCGCCCTGGGTGCGCGCGGTGATCACCACATGCGCACCCGCGCGCGCGAGCTCCACCGCCGCCGCCGCGCCCAGCCCCCGGCTCGCGCCGGTCACCAGCGCCACCGACCCGTCGAGCACGCCGGCCATCAGCGCTCTTCCGCCAGCAGGGTCAGTTGCCGGTCGCTGTTGTCCCCCTGGTCGGGCAGCGCGATCGGATAGTCGCCGGTGAAACAGGCGTCGCAATAATACGGCGCGCTCGGGTCCCGCCCCGGCTGGCCGAGCGCGCGGTACAGCCCTTCGATCGAGACGAAGGCCAGGCTGTCGGCCCCGATCTGCTCCGCCATCTCCTCCAGGTTGTACCGCGCCGCCAGCAGCTTGCTCCGTTCCGGCGTGTCGATCCCGTAGAAGCAGGAATGCGTCGTCGGCGGCGAGGAGATGCGCATGTGCACCTCCCGCGCCCCGGCGGCGCGCACCATCTCCACGATCTTGCGGCTGGTGGTGCCGCGGACGATCGAATCATCGACCAGAACCACCCGCTGTCCGGCCAGGATGGCGCGGTTGGCGGAATGCTTCAGCTTCACGCCCAGATTGCGGATGTGGTCGGTCGGCTCGATGAAGGTGCGCCCGACATAGTGGTTGCGGATGATGCCGAGCTCGAACGGGATGCCGCTTTCGGCCGAATAGCCCATCGCCGCCGGCACCCCGGAATCCGGCACCGGCACGATCACGTCCGCCGGCACGCCCAATTCGCGCGCCAATTCGGTGCCGATCCGCTTGCGCGCGGCGTAGACCGGCGTGCCCTCCATCACCGAATCGGGGCGGGCGAAGTAGATGTATTCGAACACGCAGAACCGTTCGGGGGCGCGGGAGAACGGCTTGATGCTGCGCACGCCCTGCTCGTTGATCACCACGATCTCGCCCGGCTCCACGTCGCGCACGAATTCGGCGCCGACGATGTCGAGCGCGCAGGATTCGGACGCGAGCACCCAGCCGCCGGACCCTTCCGCGCCGATGATGCGGCCCAGGATCAGCGGGCGCACCCCCAGCGGGTCGCGCACGCCCATCAAGGCCTCGTTCGACAGCGCCACCAGGGAATAGGCGCCCACCACCTGTTTCAGCGCGTCGATCAGCCGATCGACCACGGTGGAATAGAGGCTGATCGCGATCAGGTGGACGAACACTTCCGAATCGGTGGTCGACTGGAACAGGCACCCGCGGCGGACCAGGGCGCGGTGCAGCAGATGCGCGTTGGTCAGGTTGCCGTTATGCGCCACCGCGAAGCCGCCGAACTCGAAATCGGCATAGAGCGGCTGGACGTTGCGCAGCAGCGTCTCGCCGGTGGTGGCGTAGCGGTTGTGGCCGATGGCGATGCGCCCGGGCAGGGAGGCGATCACCCGCGCATTGCTGAAATTGTCGCCCACCAGGCCAAGGCCCTTGTGGGAATGGAAGCGGGCGCCGTCGAACGTGACGATGCCGGTGGCCTCCTGCCCGCGGTGCTGCAGCGCGTGCAGGCCAAGCGCGGTGACCGCCGCCGCATCGGGGGTGTTCCAGACGCCGAAGACGCCGCACTCCTCATGGAAGCTGTCGTCATCGTCGGCGCCGGCGGACGGGGCGGGCTCGGCCATCATCGGCTCTCCTGGTTCTGGTCCGGCGCGACGACGGTGGCGCCCCGCAGCGCCATGCCGCGGGGATTCGCGCGCAACAGGCTGTCGACCGACGGCACGGGATCGGCAGGCGGCGGGTCAAGTCCTGGTCGCGAGTCCTCCGGCAACCAGCCGACCGCCCAGACGGCGCCCTGGTAGGCGAACGGAAGGGCTCGGGCGGTCCGAACCGCGGGCGGCCACTGGTCGATCGGGATCACCATCTGCGCCAGGATATAGGCGAGGACAACCAGCGCTGCACCCCGTGCCACGCCGAACAGCAGACCCAGGCTGCGGTCAAGGCTGCCCAGCCCCGCCCGGTGCACGGCCTTGCTGATCACATGGCTGAGGACCAGCAGGACCACCAGGGCGGCAAGGAACGTGATGCCGAGGGCGATCGGGTCCGCCAGAGCCGGGTCCTGCGGCAGCCAGTCGCGCAGCCGCTCGAGCATCATCGGACGCGCCCATACCGCAGCCGCCGCGGCGCCGAGCCACGCGGCGACCCCCAGCACCTCGCGCACGAAGCCGCGCAAAAAGCCGAGCAAGGCGGAGATGGCGAAGTCCCCCAGGATCACGACATCCACCCAGGTCATGCCAAGCCTCCGCGGTCCGGCCTGGGTGTATCGAAGCGCGGGCGGCGGGCCAAGCCGGAACTCCTGTCCGATGGACAGGAAAACCGCGGGGCTGTTCCTCCTGGCCTTGCGGCCCGCCGCACAGAGACCATTCGCCTCCCCCCGGTCATTCGCTGTCCTTGCCCGCGAACCGTCCCACCAGATCGGTCAGATGTCCGATCTCGTCCAGGCTGAGCCCGGGAGGCGCGCTGGCCGCACGTCCGCCGCGGGCCAGCCGGCGCGGCAGGCAGACGGTGTCGAAGCCGAGCTTGGCGGCCTCCTTGAGCCGCGCCTCCGCCTGGGCCACCTGGCGCACCTCGCCCGACAGGCCGACCTCGCCGAAATAGACCGTGCCCGGGTGGGTCGGCTGGTCCGACGCGGCGGATGCGATCGCCGCCGCCACCGCCAGATCGGCCGCCGGTTCGCTCACGCGCAGGCCGCCGGCGACGTTCAGATAGACGTCGGAGGTCGCGAGCCGCAGCCCGCAGCGGGTTTCCAGCACCGCGAGCAGCATGCCGAGTCGCCCGCCGTCCCAGCCGATCACCGACCGGCGCGGCGCTCCGCCCGGGTTGGGCGCCAGCAGCGCCTGCACTTCCAGCAGCACCGGCCGCGAGCCCTCGAGCCCCGCGAACACCGCGCTGCCGGCGACGTTGCCGCGCCGCTCGGCCAGGAACAGGGCGGAGGGGTTGGCGACCTCGGCAAGGCCGCGCTCGGTCATCTCGAACACGCCGATCTCGTCGGTGGCGCCGAAGCGGTTCTTCACCGCGCGCAGGATGCGGAACTGGTGGCCGCGCTCGCCTTCGAAATAGAGCACGGCGTCGACCATGTGCTCGAGCACCCGCGGCCCCGCCAGCGCGCCGTCCTTGGTGACATGGCCGACCAGCACGAGCGCGAAGCCGCGGGATTTGGCCAGCCGGATCAGCTCGAACGCCGCGGCGCGCACCTGGGTGACGGTGCCGGGGGCGCTGTCGATCGAATCGAGCCACATGGTCTGGATCGAGTCGATCACCACCAGCGCCGCCGGCGTCTGTTCCAGGGTGGCGGCGATGTCGCGCAGATTGACCGCGGCGGCGAGGCCGAGCGGCGCGGCGGCGACGCCGAGCCGGCGGGCCCGCAGCCGCACCTGGTCGATCAATTCCTCGCCCGACACATACAGCACCTGCCGCCCCGCGGAGGCGAGCGCGGCGGCTGCCTGCAGCAGCAGGGTGGACTTGCCGATGCCCGGATCGCCGCCGACCAGCACGGCGGAGGCTTCCACCAGCCCCCCGCCCAGCACCCGGTCGAGCTCGGCGAGGCCCGTTTGCGTGCGCGGCGGCGGGGCGGCGGTGCCGGTGAGCGGGACGAAGGCAACCTTCCGGCCCGGCGCGGCCTTGGCGGCGGGGCCGGGGCGGGCTTCGGCCGGCTCTTCGGAGATGGTGTTCCATTCGCCGCAGGCCTCGCAGCGCCCCGCCCATTTGCCGGTGGCGGCGCCGCAGGTGGCGCAGAGGAAGCGGGGGGCGGGTTTGGCCAAAGCGGGGGATGCCTCGGTGGTGGTCGGTGGCCCCGGACCGGTGGCCGTGCGGTGATCGCACGGGGCGGCCGGGCGTGTCATGCGCGCTGTCGGGCGCCGGGCCAACCGCGCGGGGAACGGGCGCTCCGCCCGGGCCGGCCGAGGTTCGTCGACCGGGTCCGGCCTCAGCCGTCCGGCTCTTCTTCCGCCTCCCGCTGCAGCCGGTGGAAGCTCCGCAGGCTGAACGGCAGCATCCCGATATAGAGCAGCCCGGCCACGGCCAGCGCCCCCCACGGGTCCGCCACCACCACCGCGGCGAACAACCCCACCCCCAGCAGCATCGGCAGCACGTAGTCGGCCGGGATCTTGAAGTTCTTGAAGCTCCAGACCGGCAGGGTGGAGACGCACAGCAGCGCCGACCCGGCCAGCACGGGGGCGGTGAACAGCGGGCTTTGCGCCAGCTCGACCAGCCAGTCGACGTGCTGGGTCTGCCCTTCGAGCCCCAGGAACAGCGGGAACAGCGCCAGCCCGGCCCCGGCCGGCGCCGGCACGCCGGTGAAGAAATTATACGCGTAGGCCGGCCGCGGCGCCCCTTCGAGCGCGGCGTTGAAGCGCGCCAGCCGCAGCGCCACGCACACCGCGAACATCAGGCAGGGGATGAACCCCACCCCGCCCAGGCGCTGCAGCGACCAGTGATAGATGATGAACGCCGGCGCCACGCCGAAGCAGAAGAAGTCGCTCAGGCTGTCGAATTCGGCGCCGAAGCGGGAGACGCCTTTCAGCAGCCGGGCGATCCGCCCGTCCAGCCCGTCGATCGCGCCGGCCACCACGATTGCCACCGCGGCCGGGCCGAAATGCCCGTCGAGGGCGAAGCGCAGCCCGGTCAGGCCCGACGACAGCCCGAGCAGGGTCAGGATATTGGGGATGATCCGGTTGAACGACGGCCCCTTGTAGCGGGGCCGGACCCGCGGGCGCAGCCGCCCGTGCAGCCGGCGGATGGGCGAGGCCTGGGGCGCGCCGTCGTCCCCGGTCCGGCCCGGGCCGGGCAGCAGGCTCACGCGCCGAGCTCCGCCACCACCGTCTCGCCGCCGATCATGGTCTGGCCCTCGGCCACCAGCGGGCGCACGCCTTCCGGCAGGTAGAGGTCGGTGCGGCTGCCGAAGCGGATGATGCCGAAGCGCGCGCCGGCGTGCACCGCGTCGCCTTCCCGCACATGGCACAGGATGCGCCGCGCGATCAGCCCGGCGATCTGCACCACCGCGATCTCCCGCCCGTCGGGCAGGCGGATCGCCAGCGCGTTGCGCTCGTTGTCGTCCGAGGCCTTGTCGAGGCTCGCGTTGACGAAGGCGCCGTGGCGGTAGGCGATGCGGGTCACGGTGCCGTCGGCGGGCATGCGGTTCACGTGCACGTCCAGCACCGAGAGGAAGATGCCCACCCGCCAGCGCGGTGCCGGGCCGAGGCCAAGCTCCGGCGGCGGCGCGGCGGGGGCGACCGAGACCACCTTGCCGTCCGCCGGCGCCACCAGCACGCCGGGCCGCGCCGGCGGCACCCGTTCGGGATCGCGGAAGAAATAGAGCGAGAACAGCACGAAGATCCCCGCCAGCCAGGCAAGCCAGTGGGCGAGCAGCAGCCCGAGCAGGAACGCGAGCGCGCCCCCGATCAGGAACGGCCGCCCGGCGGGGTGCGGCGGGGCGAGGACGAGGCGGAGACTGTCGGCGAGGGCCATGGGGGAAGCTTATGGGAGAGGTGCCGGGGCGGCGGCAAGCGGCGCGAGGGCCTCGGCCCGGCACGCCCGCCTCACCGGCATGGCTCCCGTCGCCGGGTGCGGGGAACCGCCCGCCGCCGCGGCCGGCTAGTTCGACCAGGCGATGGGCGCGTAGTGGCCGTTCTTGCCGGAATTGTCCCAGCGCATCCCGTGGTCGGTGAACCGGCTGTCGGGCCGCCCGATCGCCAGCGCCAGCCGGTCCGGCGCGACCGGATGCCCGTTCGCGGTCCAGATCTCCCCGCCCGGGTGCAGGCTGGGCAGCGGCTCCACGGCCATGGTCATGATGCCGGGGATTTCCACCGAGCGCGCCTTGCCCTGGATGCGGTAGGTGATCGGAACCTTCCTGGCGTCGAGCTGCGTGCCGACCAGCGGCGCGAAGGCCGCCATCGGCCCGCCCTCGGCGCCGCCGAAGATGGCGCCGAGCGCCGCGGTCTGCGCATCGTCCGCCCGTTCATCGATATAGGCGGCGAGCGTCCAGTTGCCGTCCGCCATCGCGCCCGGCGTATGCGCGGCGATCGCGACATTGAGGCCGTCCAGACCGACGGTGCCGTAAGCGCCCTGATCGATATGGAAGACCAGCGCCACGTCGCAGGAGCCCTCGGTCGGTCGGGCGGTCAGCGGCGCAGCGGGAGAGATCAGGCACGGACAGACCACCGTGCAGTTGCAGTTTTCGAAATAATCTCCGGTGATTCGCCAGCTGGCAGGGGTTGCCATCGTCACCTCCGTCAAGGAAAGGAAGACAAGAAACCAACCATATCCGTGACCGGGCCTGGTGTCGAGGTTCATGTGCCGTCGCGGCGCACCGGGTCGGCCGGGCGCGACCGGGGTCCGCGCCGCCGCCGCCACGGCGCCAGCGCCGACAGGAAAATGCCGAGCAGCGCCAGCGACGCCGGTTCGGGGATCGGGAGCGGCTGTGCCGAACCGGTCAGCTCCAGCCGCAGTCCTTGCGGCCCGACCGCGTCATTATACACCAGGACGTCGATCGTGTTGCTGCCGGCGACGAAGCCGGCACGGAACGTCGGCAACGGATTGAACCGTTCGAACGACGTGTAGGCCGGGCTGCCGGCGGTTCCCAGTTTGAATCCGGTGGACTGCCCGTTGATCAGCAGATCGGTGATTTCGTTGTCGGCGGCGATGCTGCCGCCGATGCTGGCACTGGTTGGATCGAGCCCGGACAGATTGAAGGTCGTGCGATAATCGAAGCTCCCGCGGCCGGTGCCGCCGCCGGAGATCCATTGTGACCGCGTATCGGGGCCGACCCACAGCCCGCCCGACCGGTCGCCGGCGGTGGCCGTGGCGGCGCCGGCCGGCCCGCTGATCACCGTCCAGTGCGGGTCGGCACTGCCGTTGCCGAGGACCGCTCCGGCGCTGTCGATCCCGGTGTTGAACAAGGTGGCGATCGGCCCGGCGCCGGCCGGGGCGCCGGCCAGGAGGCACATCCATCCGCCGAGCAGTGCGGGCCCCATGGTCAGGCGCCAACGGGCGTTCGCAGACCGCGGCCGGCGCGATCTGTCACGATGCATTGACGCACCGATACGGGCCCGGCCCGCAGCAGGTGCCGGAGTGCGGAGTCGCATGGTTCGTCTTGCTCCATCACCGACCGGCGATGCCGGACAAGAGATTTCCTAGCAAAACTTATCGCGAAGCACTATCAATAAATACGTGTATTTCGCGGGGCGGCAGCCACCCGGAGTGTCAGCGCCGGGTGCCGCCTGCCGTGCCGCCCAGGATCCTCACGTCGAGCGCGAGCGGTCCCTGGCGCAGCCGCGCCTGCGGGAGCAGCAGCCAGGCGCCCGATCGGCCGACATGCGCCGTGCCGATCGGGCGTCCGTCGGCCGTTACCGATACCGTCGTGTCGGCAGGGGCGTGGCCGGCGATCACCGCGCTGCCATCCGGCGCGATCCGCACGATATCGAACCTCGCCCGCCTGGCGTTGGCCGGATCGCGTGCGGAGCGCCTGGTCGCGGCGTCGGGTGCGGCGGCGGGCGGGGGACCGGCGGCCGCGCCGGGGTGCGTGGGTTCGACGCGCGCAGGGGCCGCGGCCGGGTGCGCCGGCCCTCGCAGCAGGACAATCGCCTGACGCAGCCCCAGCCCCGCCGCCCCGAACGCGGCCACCCCCAGCGCATACAGCAACCCGAACCAGACCAGCCGCCGTCCGATCCGCCCGCCCCCGTCCGACCGCTCAGTGATAATGCGCCCCCGCCTTCACCTTGCCGCGGAACACCCAGTAGGCGAACCCGGTGTAGATCAGGATCACCGGGATCAGCACCACGGCGCCGACCAGCAGGAACAGTTGCGACTCCGGCGGTGCCGCGGCCTGCCAGATCGTGATGTCCGGCGGCACCATCAGCGGCCACACGCTGATCCCGAGTCCGGCGTAGCACAGCACGAACCAGGCCTCGGCACACAGGAACGGCGCCACCTCCCGCTGCCGGCGCAGCCCGCGCCAGAACCCCCACGCCGTCAGCGCGACCAGCAGCGGCACCGGGCTCGTCAGCAGGATGCCGGGAAAGCCGAACCAGCGGTGCTCGAAGCGCGGGTTCAACAGCGGCGTCCACAGGCTTACGACCACGATCAGCCCCAGCACCGCCATGCCGAGCAGATTCGCCTGGCGCCGGGCGGCGCGTTGCAGCCCGCCCTCGGTGCGCCAGATCAGCCAGGTGGCGCCCAGCAGCGCATAGCCCAGCACCACGGCAACGCCGCACAGCAGGGAAAACCCGGTCAGCCAGTCGAACCAGCCGCCGGCATATTGCCCGTCCGCCACGTGCACGCCCTGCAGCAGCCCGCCCAGGACCAGCCCCTGGCAGAACGCGGCGACCGTGGAGCCCAGCATGAAGGCGCGGTCCCACCACACCCGGCTGGCGGTCCGGCGGGCGCGGAAGCGGAATTCGAACGCCACGCCGCGGAACACCAGCGCCAGCAGCATGGCGATGATCGCCGGGTAGAACGCCGGCATGATGATCGCGTAGGCCATCGGGAAAACGGCAAACAACCCGCCGCCGCCCAGCACCAGCCAGGTCTCGTTGCCGTCCCACACCGGGGCCACGGTGTTCACCATCACGTCGCGGTGATCCGGGTCGTGCTCGACCGAGAACAGGATGCCGACGCCGAGGTCGAATCCGTCGAGCAGCACATAGGCCAGCACCGCCACCGCGATCAGCCCGGCCCAGATCACCGGCAACCAGTAGGCCATGGCGCTACTCCCCCGCCCGTTCCGGCACGGCATCGGGCTGCGTGACCATCGCCGGCCCCGGGGTGAGGCCGGCGGAGCGCACCGGCACGCCGCTTTCCGGCCCATGCTGGCCGATCTCGGGCGGGCGGCGCATCAGCCGCAGCAGGTAGCGGAACCCGACGCCGAAGACGATCAGATAGACCACAACGATGGCGGCGAGCGAGGCCGCCACCCCGGGCGTGCCGATCGGCGAGGCGCTCTGCGCGGTGCGCATCAGGCCGTACACCGTGAAAGGCTGGCGGCCGACCTCGGTGGTGGTCCAGCCGGCCAGCACGGCGATGAACCCCGAAGGGGCCATCACCAGCGCGGCCCGCAGCAGGGCAGGCGAGCGGAACAGCCGCCCCCGCGCCCGCAAGACAAGGCTCCACCAGCCGAGCCCGACCATGGCGAAGCCGAGCGCCACCATCAGCCGGAACGACCAGAACACCCAGGGCGCCGGCGGCCAGTCCTGGCGCGGGAAGGAGTCGAGCCCGCGCACCGTGCCGTTCCACTCATGCGTCAGGATCAGCGCGCCGAGATGGGGGATGGCGAGGGCGTAGTCGGTGCGGCCCTCCTTCATGTTCGGCAGGCCGAACAGTTTCAGCGACGTGCCGGGCTCGGTGCGGAAATCCCCCTCCATCGCCGCGACCTTCGCCGGCTGGTAGCGGAGCGTGTTCAGTCCGTGCTGGTCGCCGGCGATCACCTGCAGCGGCGCCACGATCGCCGCCATCCACATCGCCATCGAGAACATCACCCGCGCCGCCTGGCTCTGGCGGTCGCGCAGCAGGTGGTAGGCGCCGACCGCGCCGACCGCGAAGGCGACCGACAGGTAGCTCGCCAGCACCATGTGCACGAGGCGGTAAGGAAACGACGGGTTGAAGATCACCGCCCACCAGTCCGCCGGCAGGAACCGTCCGTCCGGGGTCAGGGTGTAGCCGGCCGGCGTCTGCATCCAGGAATTGACCGAGAGGATCCAGAACGCGCTGAGCAACGTGCCCGCCGCGACCACGCAGGTGGCGAAGAAATGCAGCCCCGGGCCGACCCGGCGCATGCCGAACAGCATCACCCCGAGGAAGCCGGCCTCCAGGAAGAACGCGGTCAGCACCTCGTAGCCCATCAGCGGGCCGATCACCGGGCCGGTCTTTGCCGCGAACACCGACCAGTTGGTGCCGAACTCGTACGACATCATCACGCCGGAGACCACGCCCATGGCGAACACCACGGCGAACACGCGCAGCCAGTAGTTGAACAGGTCGAGATAGACGCCGCGCCCGGTGGCCAGCCACAACGCTTCCAGCACCGCGAGGTAGCTCGCCAGCCCGATCGAGAAAGCGGGCAGCACGATGTGAAAGCCGACGGTGAACGCGAACTGGATCCGCGCCAGCAGGATGGCGGTGGTCACCTTGCCCTCCGTATTCCCCCGCGTCGTGGCGGGCGCGCGGGCAGAGTAAGGCGCCTGGAGGCGCCGGCGCTAGTGTCCTGGCCCTGAAGTGCCTTCCCATTTCAGGGACCGGCAGACCACTGAAAGTAAAGAGCCGGTGTCCCGAGGCGTGATGACGCCATTTCCGGGTCGGGACACTAGGCCGCGCGGGACAGGATTGCGCCGTGGTGCCGGCTTACATGGCGTACGCCGACCACCTGGCCCAGATTCCCCTCCACCAGATGCAGCTCGGCTTCCGGCATGGCATCCAGCGCGATCTCGACATGCATCGTCTCGCCGCTGCGATGCGACCACATGCGGTCGGGGGTCAGGTCGCGCCGGGCGAACGGGGCAAGCAGGCGGGGCAGCAGGCCGGGATCGGCCTCGGCATCGACAAAAAAGCGGACGGTGAGGAAGGCGGCGGACGCCGGCGCGGCAGGCGCGTCGACAACGACGGATACGGACATGGAAGACAAACTCCGGACAGGCAGCCAGCAGGAAGACGCCAACAAATCCCGGCTGCTCAGGCAGCCGGGCGGCTAATTCGCGTCCCCGGGGTCCGGATAGTCATGGAAGCAGCATAGGCGCCGGTGCGGCCGATGACCAGGGGCATGCCGGCCGCCCGCAGGGTCATCGGGGGAACCGCGCGCAGCACGGCGGGTGAGGGCATGCCGCACCGGCCGGCCCAAACGGCCCCGGCGGCGCCACGGGCGATGCCGCCAGACCCCGGAATACCGTGCCTTTAGCCCTCACCCGGCGCACTTCGTGCGCCGACCTCTCCCGCACAGCGGGAGAGGTGAAGATGCGGGGCGCGCACCCACCGCATGTGGCCGCGGGCTATCCCACCAGCACGGCCTTGCCGATCACCGCGCGGTCGATCACCGCCTGCACGGCCGCGGCGGCCTGCTCCAGCGGGAACCGGTGCGAGATGCGCGGGCGCAGCTTGCCCTCGGCCGCCAGCGCGGCAAGGGCCTGCGCGTTCGCCTCGGCCAGCGCCGGGTCGGCTTCCATCAACCCGCCGATCCGCACGCCCACCGCATCGATGCCCTTGATCAGCAGATAGTTGCTGCGGATCATGGCGGGGCCGCCGCCGAGGAACCCCAGGATCAGCAGCCGCCCGCCCCAGGCGAGGCAGCGCAGCGAATCCTCGCTCACCTTGGCGCCGATCGGGTCGTAGACGATATCGACCCCGCGCCCGCCGGTGAGCGCCTTCACCTGATCGATGAACCCGCCCCGGTAGTCGATCGCGTGATCGGCCCCTTCTTCCAGGCAGGCGGCGCGCTTGGCCTCGGTGCTGGCGGTCGCGATCACCCTGGCGCCGAACAGCTTCGCCACCTGGATCGCGGCGATGCCGATGCCGCCGGCCGCGCCGTGCACCAGAACGGTTTCGCCGGCGGCGAGCCGGCCGCGTTGCAGCAGCGCGTGGTAGGCGGTCGAGTGGGCGGCGCGGAACACGCCCGCCTGCTCCAGGCTCATGCCTGTCGGCACCGGGTCGCAGGCCGATTCGGGGGCGTTGGCGCGTTCGGCGAAGGCGCCCAGCCGGTGGCGGCTCATCACCGAGTCGCCGGGGCGGAAGCGGGTCACGCCCGGCCCGATCGCCAGCACCTCCCCGGCGGCTTCGCTGCCGGGGATGAACGGGGGCTCAGGGCGGAACTGGTAGGTTCCGGCCAGCATCAGCACGTCGACATACTGCACGCCGCGGGCGCGCAGGCGGAGCTGGACCTCCCCCGGCCCGGGCGGCGGCGGGTCGGGCACCTCGCGGAGCGCCAGCACGTCCGGCCCTCCGAACGCTTCGCAGACCATGGCTTTCATGCAGAACCTTTCTTCGTTTCCGTCTGGCACATTACAAATTGCACAAAAAACAATTCACGGTTTGCGGCCTCGCCGGGCCAGGATCAAACTGGTGCCTTCACGTGTAAAGGAGGCATATTGTGCGACCTGGCGCAAAATTGCTGCGCGGCATCCCGGTCTTCGGCCGGCTGCGCGATGCGGTGGTGGACGAGATCGATGCCGCGGGGGAGCTGATCAGCCTCGAGCGCGGGGCGGAGCTGTTCCGGCAGGGTACTTTGCCGGTGGTGCTCTATTTCGTGCTCGACGGGCTGATTGCGCTGACCAGCGCGGTGCCGGACGGCAGCACCGCGGTGGTCGACGTGGTCCGGCCGATGGGCGACCTGGTGCTCGCCTCGGTGATCGGAACGCTGCCCTATCTGCAATCGGCCCACGCCGTCACCCGCGCCCGGCTGGTGGCGATCGACGCGGCGCTGGTGCGCAAACTGGCGGAGCGGGAACCGGCGCTGGCGGGGCCGCTGCTCGCGTCCATCTCGCGCGACGTCCGCGGGCTGGTGCGTCATGTCCGCGACCTCAAGCTGCGCACCGCCGCGCAGCGGCTGGGGGCCTTCCTGCTTTCCCATGTCGAGGAGCCCGCCGCGCGCCGCGCCGAGTTCCGCCTGCCGTTCGAGAAAGGCCTGCTCGCCGCCAGGCTGGGCTGCCGGCAGGAGAATCTGTCCCGCGCCTTCGCCACCCTGCGCGAGTACGGGGTGGAAACGCATGGGGCCCAGGTCATCCTGCACAGCATCCCGAAGCTCACGGCCTATGCCGTGCCGGATTACCTGAACGATCCGGAACTGACACGGACCGGCCGCGCGAAGGCGCCGCGGCCGGCGGGAACGAAGCCGGCGGCGGCGCGCAAGACTAGCGCCCGGGCGTCGGCATAACGAACTCCGCCCCCCGGCGCTTGCCTGCGGGCCAGCGCTGGGTGACGGCCTTGTAACGGGTGTAGAAGCGGACCCCTTCCGGCCCATAGACGTGGTGGTCGCCGAACAGGGACGATTTCCAGCCGCCGAAGCTGTGGAACGCCATCGGCACCGGGATCGGCACGTTCACCCCCACCATGCCGATCTGCACGCCGGCGGCGAAGTCGCGCGCCGCGCCACCGTCGGCGGTGAAGATCGCCACCCCGTTGCCGTAGGCGTGGCGGTTGATCATCGCGGTGGCCGCGCCCAGGTCGGGCGCGCGCACCACGCCCAGCACGGGGCCGAAGATTTCCTCCTGGTAGATGCGCATGTCGGTGCCCACCCGGTCGAACAGGCAGCCGCCGAGGAAGAACCCCTTCTCGTAGCCCTGCAGCTTGAGGCCGCGGCCGTCGACCACCAGTTCGGCCCCTTCGCTCACCCCCTGGCCGACGTAGCCGGCGACCTTGGCGCGGTGCTCGGCGGTGACCAGCGGGCCCATCTCGGCCTCCGGGTCCGTGCCGGGGCCGATCTTCAGCGCCCGCACCCGCGGCTCCAGCCGCTCCACCAGCCGATCGCCGGCCGAACCGACCGCGACCGCGACCGAGACCGCCATGCAGCGCTCGCCGGCCGCGCCATAGGCCGAGCCCATCAGCGCATCGGCCACGTCATCCAGATCGGCGTCCGGCATCACCACCAGGTGGTTCTTCGCCCCGCCCAGCGCCTGCACCCGCTTGCCCGCCGCGGTGCCGCCGCGCCAGATCGTCTCGGCGATCGCCGTGGACCCGACGAAGCTGATCGCGGCGATGCCGGGATGGGCGATCAGCGCTTCCACCGCCTCGCGCGCGCCCTGGACCACCTGGAACACGCCGTCCGGCAGCCCGGCCTCGGCCAGCAGTTCGGCCAGGATCAGGCTGGCCGAGGGATCCTTCTCCGACGGCTTCAGGATGAAGCAGTTGCCGGCGGCCAGCGCCACCGGGATCATCCACAGCGGCACCATCAGGGGGAAGTTGAACGGGGTGATCCCCGCCACCACGCCGAGCGGCTGGCGCACCGACCAGGCGTCGATCCCGGTGCCGACCTGCTCGGTGTATTCGCCCTTGAGCAGGTGCGGGATGCCGCAGGCAAATTCCACCACTTCCAGGCCGCGCTGCACTTCGCCGTCGGCGTCCGACAGCACCTTGCCGTGCTCGGCGGTGATGGCGGCGGACAGCCGGGCGCGGTCGCGTTCCAGCAGGTCGCGGAGGCGGAACATCACCCGGGCGCGGCGCAGCGGCGGCATCGCCGCCCAGGCGGGCCAGGCAGCGGCGGCGACGCCGACCGCGCGATCGACTTCCGCGGCGGAGGCGAGCGCCACCCGGGCCGTGACTTCGCCCAGCGCCGGGTCGAAGACGTCGCCGAATCGGCCGCTGGTGCCGGCAGTCGGACGGCCGGCGATGAAATGCCCGATCTCGCGCATGGAACGGTTCCTCCTGGATGGCCCGACCGGTCCTAGCGCAGATTTTGCGCAGGGTCATCGGGGGCGCGCGCGGATGGACGCAATTCAAGCTTGCCGCCGCCGGCCCGGCTCTGCGATGGCTGGTCGGGCAACAGGAAACAGCACGGGGAAGCCATGCGCGCACGAGAGCTCGGCCTGGCCTGCGGCGCCCTGCCGCCGGGCGTCCGCAACACCATCGCCGACGTGCCGGGCGTGCTGGTGGGCCACTGCACGCTTGCGGAGGGTGCGGTGCGGACCGGGGTCACGGCCGTGCTGGCCCATGACGGCGACCTGTTCCAGGCCAAGCCGCTGGCGGCGGCCTGCGTGACCAACGGATTCGGCAAGAGCGTCGGGCTGGTGCAACTGGACGAGCTCGGCACCTTGGAGACGCCGATCCTGCTCACCAACACCTTCGCCGTCGGCACCTGCGCCGGCGCGCTGATCCGCCGCGCCATCGCCGCCGATCCCGAAATCGGCCGGCGCACCGCCACGGTCAATCCCGTGGTGCTGGAGTGCAACGACGGCTACCTGAACGATATCCAGGCGCTGGCGGTGACCGAGGCCCACGCGCTGGCGGCGATCGACGCGGCGGGGGAGAGCTTCGCGCTGGGCGCGGCCGGCGCCGGAACGGGCATGAGCTGCTTCGGCTTCAAGGGCGGCATCGGCAGCGCCTCGCGCCGGGTGCGCCTGGACGGCGCGGCCTATCATCTCGGCGTGCTGGTGCTGGCGAATTTCGGCCGGGCCGGGGATCTGCGTCTGCCGGACGGGCGGCGGGTGGATCCCGCGGCCGGCGTGACCCCGGAACAGGGGTCCTGCATCGTGGTGATCGGCACCGATATTCCGCTGAGCTGCCGGCAACTGGGTCGGGTGGCGCGGCGGGCCGGGGCGGGGCTCGCCTGGTGCGGCTCGTTCTGGGGCAACGGCTCGGGCGACATCGCGCTGGCGTTCACCACCGCCAATCCGGTGGCGCAGGAGCCGGACGGGGATTTCGAGGATCGCCGGGTGCTCGCCGAGGGGCGCATCGACCGGCTGTTCCAGGCCACGGCCGAGGCGACCCAGGAAGCCGTGCTGGATGCGCTGGCCGCGGCGGAGACGACCGAGGGGCGGAACGGGCACCGGCGGGTGGGGCTGGCCGAGGTGCTGGGGCGGGGGTAGGGGCGGATCGCCATCGCCGGGCGGTGCGCCCCCTCGGCGCGAGGGCGGATGCGTGTTCGCGGCAAGGGCTGATCGTGCCGGCTCCTGACCACCCATGTCGGGACAGCCCTGATCCGGGCTGATACGCCTGCCCCTCGGCCGCAACAGAACGCCTGTCCCGTCAGCGCCGCCCTGGAGCAGGCGCCGCATCCCCCGCCAGCACCTCGCGGTACACCTCCAGCGTCGCCGCCTGCATCGCCCGCGTGGTGCAGCGCGCCAGCACCGCCTCCCGCGCCCGCGCGCCCATCGCCTCCCGGGCCTCCGCCGGCAGCGCCAGCACCGCATCGAGCGCCGCCGCCAGCGCGTCCGGATCGCCGGGCGGCACGCGCCAGCCGGTGACGCCGGTCTCCACCGTCTCCACCGGTCCCCCCAGGTCGGTGGCGATCACCGGACGGGCCATCGCCTGCGCCTCGATCACCACCCGCCCGAAGGCTTCCGGCGCGGTGGAGGCACTCACGACCACGTCGGCCAGCAGCAGGGCGGCCGGCATATCGGCGCAATCGCCCACCACGCGCAGCCTTGCGGCCACTCCCAGCGCCTCCGCCTGCCGGTGCAGCCCGGCGGTGTAGCCGCTGCGCCCCTGGTCGGAGCCGACCAGCACGGCCACCGCGTCGGTCCGCTCCAGCCGGGCCAGCGCGTCGATCAGCACCGCCTGGCCCTTCCAGCCGGTCAGCCGCCCCGGCAACATCACCACCGGCGCGTGGTCCGGCAGATCCCAGGCGAGCGCGAGCCGCGCCAGCCGCGCACCGGACACCGCCGCAGGATCGAAGGAGGCGGGATCGACCCCGCGCGGGATCACCCGGATCCGCTCCGGGTCCACCCCGTGCCGGGTGGCGACCAGATCGGCGATGTAGCGGCTGGCGGCGATCACCACCTCGCCTTTGGCCATCACCGCGTTATAGCGGCGCTTGAACGGCAGGCTCTCCCCGTACGTGCCGTGGTAGGTGGTGACGAACCGCACCCCGGTGCGCCGGGCCGCGAGGAAAGCGGACCAGGCGGGGGCGCGGGACCGGGCGTGCACCAGGCTCACCCCCTCGGCGCGGATCAGCCGCGCCAGCCGCCCGGCGTTGCGCAGGATCGACAGCGGGTTCTTGGCTTCCAGCGGCAGGGTGACGTGGCGCCCGCCGGCGTGTTCCACCGCGCCCACCAGCCGCCCGCCGGCGGAGGCCACCAGCGCGGTCCAGCCGGCGCGGGCCACCGCCTGGGTGATCTCGACCGTGCCCCGCTCCACCCCGCCGGTGACGAGAGAGGGCAGGACCTGCAGCACGACGGGGGCGGAAGGCGGCGGCATGGCGGGGCCTGCGCGGCGGGAGGTCGGATAGGGTCGCGGGGATGAACGCTCCCTCCGCCGCGAGGGGAAGGAGGACCAGGGACGGTCACGCGGGCACCTACGCCCGGCCGGGACCTTTGCCTAGAGCGTCCCCGGCCGCAGCGCCCCCCGGCGATGGACCGGTCCCGGCCCGGACGTTCAGAACAGGTCGGACAGGTGGCGCACGTGGCCGGTGTCGATGTCGGCCTCCACGCTCATGCCGGCCCGCAGCACGGGATCGCCCGGCTTGCGGTCGATATGGATTCGCACCGGGATCCGTTGCACCACCTTCACCCAGTTGCCCGACGTGTTCTGCGCCGGCAGGATGGAAAACTCGGAGCCACTGTTGGGCGCGATGCTCTCCACCACGCCCTTCCAGCTGCGGCCCGGATAGGTATCGATCCGGATGGTGACCGGATCGCCCGGCTTCACCCAGGTGAGCTCGGTTTCCTTCGGGTTGGCCTCCACCCAGACGCGTTCGGTGGACACGAGGCCGAAGGCTGCGGTGGCGGCGCGCAGGTACATCCCGGGCTGCGTGCTCTCGACATTGGTCACCATGCCGGCGAAGGGGGCGCGGATGACGCTGTCGCCGTAGTTCAGCTCGGCCTGCTCGAGCTTCGCCGCCGCGGCCTGGTAGGCCGGCAGGCTGGTGATCGGCGCGGTGAGCGAGCCGCCCAGCTTGGCCAGCTGCACTTCGGCCTGCAGCCGCAGCGCCGCCTCGGCCTGCTGGTCGGCGGCGAGCTTGAACCGGGCGTCGTCATATTCGGCGCGGGTGATGCCGCCGCTCTTCACCAGCCTCGCATAGCGGTCGAAATTGGCCTGGTCGGAGCGTACCTGCGCCGCCCGGGCGTCGGCATCGCGCACCATCCGCGCGTAGTCCCGGCGCATCGCGTGCAAGGTGAGCTCGGTCTGCGCCAGGTTGGCCCGGGCCTCGGTGATCGCCACCTTGAAATGGGTCGGCACCAGCCGCACCAGAACCTGCCCCTTGTTGACGTACTGCCCGTCCTTCACCGGCACGTCTTCGACGATGCCGGATACATCGGTGGACAGCGCCTCTTTCGCGGCGCGGACATAGGCGTCGTCGATCGAGACATAGCGCCCGCCCTGCAGCCAGAACGTGACCGCCCCGACGGCGACCGCGACGATGCCGGCGATCATCAGCATCGGGCCGAGCGCGTGACGGCTGATGCGCAGGCGTGACGGACGCTCCGCCGCGGCGGACGGGGTGCTCACGTCGCGGGCGTGGGGAGCAGCGGCGGACTGCGACATCACACCCTCTCGGTCTGCGGGCGCGCCGGCGTGGCGGCGGCCGTGTCCGGCGCAGGCTCGGGTTCGGTGCGGCGCGCGGCCATCAGATTGGCTTTCATGGTCACCAGGGCGTCGGTCATGGTTCGCAAACCGGCGGGATCGAGGCCGGCGGAGAGCATGCGGGTGATGTCCGCCCGCTCATGGTCGATCTCGCGCAGGACCGCGCCGGCGGGGGGCAACAGATGCAGGCGCCAGATGCGGCGGTCGCGCGGGTCGGCGCGGCGTTCCACCATGCCGCGGGCCTCCAGCCGGTCGATCAGCCGGGCGACGGAGATCGGCTCCACTTCCAGCAGTTCGGCCAGTTCCTTCTGCGACAGGCCCGGCTGACGCTCCAGCCAGATCAGGATCGCCCATTGCGCACGGGTCATGCCCTGGCAGCGCGCGCGCTTGTCCGCATCGACCCGCAGCAGGCGGGCGACATCGTGCAGCAGGAACAGGAGATCGCGGCGGGAGTCGGGCAAGGCGGGTGCTTTCCGGAGCAATCGGTTATCATAAGCAGCGTTATGATGACCGCGCCAGAGCGGGATCCATGCGAGCAGCGCAGGCCCGACCCATGCCGCACGGGGAGGGCGGGGCCGTCACGCTCGGCCCGCGCGCGAAGACGATGGCCCCGCTGTCGGCATGCAGCGTGTTTCGTCCCGCTACGCGGCGATCTGCGCCGCCGTCGGTGCGTCCCCGGCCACCGTGGTGCGGCGCATGTCGCGCGGCTGACGATCGTCGAACCGGCGCACCCGGTGCATGGTCTGGCGATTGTCCCACATCACCAGATCCCACTGCCGCCAGCGATGGGCATGCACGAACGCGGGCTGGGTCGCGTGTTCCGTCAGGTCGCGGATGAAGGCCATCGCTTCCGGCCGCGGCCAGCCGACGATGGTGCCGATATGCGACGCCAGATAGAGCGACTTCCGCCCGCTGACCGGATGGGTCCGCACCAGGCTCTGGCGCACCGGGCGGAAGGCCGCCTTCTCCTCCTCGGTCAGTTCGGTGAAGCCGAGCGAGCCGCGCGAGTACATCAGGGAATGCTCGCAGATCAGCTCCGCCACCTCGGCCTTGGTCGCCGGGTCCAGCGCGTCGTAGGCGGCGCGCATGTCGGCGAATTCGGTGTTGCCGCCGGTGTTCGCCGGCAACCGGCAGGACAGCAGCGAGTATTTGGCCGGGATCGCGCGGAACGAGCTGTCGGAATGCCACAACTGGTTGCCGAGGTTGAACAGCCGCCGCCGGTCGTCGCGCGCCAGGGGCTGGTTGTCCTGGCCGAGGTTGGACACGTCGTTCATCCCCTCCGGCAGCCGGTGCTGCCCGGACTTCGTCACATTGCCGCCGCGGGCGTTCTCGATCGCCCCGAAATTGCGGGTGAACGCCATCTGCTGCTCATCGGTGAGCTGCTGGTCGTGGAAGACCAGAACGGCATAACGGTCCATCCCCGCCTCGATCGCCGCCACCTCGGCAGCGTCGAGCGGCCGGGTGAGATCGACGTCGCCCACCTCGCCCACGAAATCAGCGTTTAACGGCCGGATCGACAAGGCCATGGCCGTATCCTCCTGAACTTTGCATGGAGCATAACCGGCCCCGGCGGCACTGTCTGCATGTCCGGGTCATGGCCGATCTGCGGGGGGGCGGGCCATTAAAGCAAGCAAGGCCAGGGGGCGCTGCCCCCTGGACCCCCGCCAGGGGACAGTCGTCCCCTGGACCCCTCGGGGGGTTCCGAGCCGGTGGGGGGTGGCGTGCCAGCCGGGCCGGGGCCGGTGGCCGGGTGACAGGGCGCGCATCCGCGCGCCCTGTCACCCGGCCACCGGCCCCGGCCCGGCTGGCACGCCACCCCCCACCGGCTCGGAACCAACGAACGGGTTCCAAGGGCGACGCCCTTGGCGGGGGGTCCAGGGGGGCAGCGCCCCCTGGCCTTGCTTGCTCTAGCCGCCCGCCCCCCGCAGATCGGCGGTGAACCGGTCGCGCCATGCGTCCAGGCTGTTGGCTCGCAGCACGTCCAGCATGGCGGCGTGGCGGCCGCGCCGTTCCTCGATGCTCATGGCCAGGGCCTGGTCGAGAGCCGCCGCGATGCCGGCCTCGTCGTACGGGTTCACGATCAAGGCGGCGTCCAGTTCGCGTGCCGCACCGGCGAATTGCGACAGCACCAGCACCCCGGGGTCCTCCGGGTCCTGCGCGGCGACGTATTCCTTCGCCACCAGGTTCATTCCGTCGCGCAGCGGGGTGACCAGGCCGACCCGCGCTTCGGCGTACAGCGGCATCAGCGCCGCGCGCGGGAAGCTGCGGTTGAGGTAGCGCAGCGGCACCCAGTCGACATCGGCGAAGCGGCCGTTGATGCGGCCCGCCTCGGCTTCCAGCTCGTGGCGGATCTCGCGGTAGGTCTGGATGTCGGAGCGCGACGGCGGCGCGATCTGCATGAAGATCACCTGGCCGAGGGCGGCGGGGGTGTCGGCCAGGAAGCGCTCGAAGGCGACGAAGCGCTGGCGCAGCCCTTTCGAATAATCCAGCCGATCGACGCTCAGGATCAGGCTGCGCCCGTGCAGATTGGTGCGCAGCCGCAGCGCCTGGCGGCGGTGGTCGGGGTGTTCGGCCTCGGCGCGGGCGTCATCGACATGCACGCCGATCGGATAGACGCCGGTGCGGACGCTGCGGCCGAAGGCGCGCAGCCGACCGTCCCCGAGCGCTTCGCCGCCGGCCTGGCGGAGCACGTAGTCGGTGAAGGCGGTGCGATCCGGCTCGGTCTGGAAGCCGATCAGGTCGTACGCCGTCATGGCGCGCACCAGTTCGGCGTGCGCGGGCACCGTCATCAGCACGCCGGGTTCGGGGAAGGGGGTATGGAGAAACAGCCCCATGCGATTGGCCACGCCGGCCTCGCGCAGGCTCGCGGCCAGGCCGAGCAGGTGGTAGTCGTGCGCCCAGATCAGGTCGTCCGGGCGCAGCACGCTGGCCAATGAGCAGGCGAACAGCGCGTTCACCCGCTTGTAGCCGGCGAACTCGTTCCAGTCGAAGCGGGCGAGGCCCATCTGGTAGTGCAGCACAGGCCAGAGCGTGCCGTTGGCGAAGCCGCGATAGAACTCGTCGTAGTCGCGTTGCGACAGATCGATGGTCCGCAGCGTGATCGCGCCGACGTCGCGGCCGGGGTTGGGCAGCGGTTCGGCGTCGTTGGAAACCTCCCCGCTCCAGCCGAACCACACGCCGCCTTCGGCGCGCAGCGCATCCAGCACACCGATAGCGAGCCCGCCGGCGGCAGGCTCGCCTTCGGTGATCGGCGCGACGCGGTTGGAGACGACGACGAGGCGGGACATGAACCGCGCGCGGCCCGGATCAGGCCGCCGCCGCCACCGGCTCCATGCGCTGCATCCGCAGCAGGTCGCGATACGGGCCCGGCCGGTGCGCCAGCGCCTGGGGCGCGCCTTCGTCCACGATCTGGCCGGCTTCCATCACGATGATGCGGTCGAAATGGGCGAGGGTGGACAGCCGATGGGCGATGGCGATGACGGTGCGCCCCTGCATCAGCTTCTCGAGCGCCGCCTGGATCGCGTGTTCGCTTTCCGAATCGAGCGCGCTGGTGGCTTCGTCCAGCAGCAGGATCGGCGCGTCCTTCAGCAGGGCGCGGGCGATGGCCAGCCGCTGGCGCTGCCCGCCGGACAGCTTCACGCCGCGGTCGCCCACGATCGTGTCGAAGCCTTCCGGCAGCGCGGCGATGAAGTCGCGGCAGCGGGCGGCGGCGGCGGCGGCCAGCACCTCATCTTCGGTGGCCTCGGGGCGGGCGTAGCGGATGTTCTCCAGCACCGAGCGGTGGAACAGGGAGATGTCCTGCGGCACCACCGCCATGCTCTGGCGCAGGCTGTCCTGGGTGACGTCGCGGATGTCCTGCCCGTCGATCAGGATGCGCCCGCCGCTCACGTCGTAGAAGCGCTGCATCAGGGCGAGCACGGTGGATTTCCCGGCGCCGGAGGTCCCGACCAGCCCGACCCGCTCGCCGGGGCGGATCGCGAGGTCGAAGCCTTGCAGCACGGCGGCGCGGCCGGGATAGGCGAAGGTCACGCCCTCGAACGCGACCTCGCCGGGGCCGGGCTGCATCGGCCGGGCGGCGTCGCAGTCGGGCAGATCGTGCGGGGCGAGCACCGCGCCGATCGCTTCCTCGAGCCGCGCCACGTCCTGGGTGAGCGCGACCAGCGCCACCGCGAGATCGCGGGTGGAGTTGAGGATGGTCATGGCGAGCGTGGTGAGCAGGACGATGTCGCCCACCGTCGCCTGGTGGTGCTGCCACATCACGATGCCGTAGCCGACGACGCCGGCGGTGAGCAGCGCGGTGAGCACCGCGTGCAGCAGCCGCAGCCGCTCCAGGTAGAACAGGCTGGCGCGTCGCGCGTCCATCTCCGCGCCGATGCGGGCGCCGATGCGGCGGCGCTCCCGCAAGGTGGCGCCGAAGGCGCGCACCACCGCCATGTTGCCGACCACGTCGACCAGTTCGCCGTCGACCGCGGCGGCGCGGCCGGCGTAGGCGCGATGCAGCGGCGTGCCGCCGCGCGCGAGGCGGTAGATCAGCGCGCCGAGGCCGAGCGCGAGCGCGACCAGCACCAGCGCGAGCACCGGGTTCACCGAACCGATGAAGGCGATCGAGAAGCCGACCGCGATGATCGGCGGCAGCACGTTCCACGACCCGGTGTTGGAGACGGTGAAGGCCGCCGTGGCGGTGGCGGAGATGCGGCCGGCCAGCGCGCCGGGCTGCCGCTCGGCAAACCAGGCCGGCGAATGGCCGGAGAGATGGGCGAACAGGTCGCGGCGGATGTCGCCGGTCACGGCGACGAAGCTTTTTGCCGCGGCGAAGCCGCCGACCCGCCAGGACAGATTGTCGACAGCGATGAATCCGACGAGCAGCAGGAATGCGGCCCACACATGGCCGCCCGCGTCCGGTCCCGCCGCCACCACGTCGATCAGGTTCTTGAGGCCGTACTGGGTGGAGACGCTGGCCCCGACCGCCAGCAGCACGGAGGCGAAAATAACCACATGTCCAAGGGCATGGCGCCGGACATAGTGCGCCAGGAAGCCGAGCGGGCGGGTGCGCAGCGAGACCGGTACGACACCGGCCGCCGGCAAGATCGAAAGCTTATGCACTGAGCCCATCGAGGCGGCTCCTTCCATCCAGGGGAGGGACGATCACGAGGGGTATCTGACGGGACAATCAAAGCGACGGTGAGGCAAAGGCGCCGGAATCTCGCCATATTCGATTTCTATATCGCACTGGTACCGGAGGGCGCAGGAGCCGAAGTAAAGCTCAAGCATCGGCGCAATACATGCCCTCCAGACCCATGTAACAAGGGATCCGCCACGATGCGTATCGCTCAGATCGCACCGCTGTTCGAGGCCGTGCCGCCGAAGCTGTATGGCGGCACCGAGCGGGTTGTTTACTCGCTCACCGAGGAACTCGTCGCCATGGGGCACGACGTGACCCTGTTCGCCAGCGGCGACTCCGTCACCTCCGCCACGCTCGCGCCGATGCGCGACCAGGCGATCCGGCTCGATCCGTCCGTGAAGGACTGGATCGCTTATTATATGCGCATGATGGAACTGGTGTACCGTCGGGCCGGCGAGTTCGACGTGCTGCACTTCCATACCGATTACTTCCCGCTGTCCTTGTTCTCCCGCCAGGCGACCCCGTTCGTCACCACCCTGCACGGCCGGCTCGATCTGCCGGAGTTCAAGGAGGTGTACGAAACCTTCCCGGACGCGCCGTTCGTCTCCATCTCCGACCACCAGCGCCGGCCGATCCCGAACCTGAACTGGGTGCGCACGGTGCTGCACGGCATGCCGGCCGGGCTGCTGACGCCGCAGCCGCTCCGGCAGGGGTATTTTGCGTTCCTCGGACGGGTCTCACCGGAAAAAGGCCTGGATAAGGCAATCCGCATCGCCGGCGCGGCCGGGGTGCGGCTGAAGGTGGCGGCCAAGGTCGATAACGCCGACCGCGCCTACTACGAGCAGGAAATCGCGCCGCTGATCGCCGCCAGCCCACACGTGGAATTCATCGGCGAGATCAACGACGCGCAGAAACCCGCCTTCCTCTCCGGCGCGCACGCGTTGTTGTTCCCGATCGACTGGCCGGAGCCGTTCGGCCTGGTGATGATCGAATCCATGGCCTGCGGCACGCCGGTGATCGCCTACAACCGCGGCTCGGTGCCGGAAGTGATCGACCACGGGCTGACCGGCTTCATCGTGCCGGACGAAGCCGCCGCCGTTGCGGCGATCGGCAGCCTCGACAAACTCGACCGCCGCGCGGTGCGGGCCCAGTTCGACCGCCGCTTTACCGCGCGCCGCATGGCCGAAGACTACCTCGATGTGTACGAGGAACTGATCCTCGACCGCCGCCCGCTGCTGCGTGCGGTGGGCGACTGATCGGGAGAAGCAAGGCCAGGGGGCTCTGCCCCCTGGACCCAAGCCAGGGGACAGTCGTCCCCTGGACCCCTCGGGGGGTTCCGTTTGGGCGGGGGGAGGCGCGGCGGGCGCGAGGCGGCCCGGGCGCAGGCGCCTGCCGCCCGGGCCGCCTCGCGCCCGCCGCGCCTCCCCCCGCCCAAACGGAACCAACGAATGGTTCCAAGGGCGACGCCCTTGGTGGGGGGTCCAGGGGGGCAAAGCCCCCCTGGCCTTCCTTCCTTTGCGGTCCGCCCGGCCGTGCCCCGGTTCAGTATTCCGCAAACATCTGCGCGATGTCCCGTGGATCCCGACTGAGCGTAAGGGCCAGCGCCAGCAGGATGCGTGCCTTCTGCGGGTTCAGGTTATCGGTGACCAGGAATCCCGACTCCCGCAGTCGTGTGGTGCGCACCACGCGTCCGCTGCCGGCGCGGGTGCATTGCATCACGATCACGCCCTGGGCCGCTGCCTCATTCAGGGCTTCGGCCTGTTCGGGCGCGGCGAAGCCGGGGGCGAATCCGGCCGAGATGATGCCGCGTGCGCCGGCGGCGACGAAGGCCCGCACCGCGGTGCCGTCGGCGTCGGCGTGCGCATAGGCGATATCTACCCGCGGCAGCGCCGGCAGGGTGCGGATGTCGAACGCGGTATCCGGCGCGGCGCGGCGCAGCGGGCGGCGGTAGAACGCCACCTGGTCCCCGTCCGCGTGGCCGAGCGCGCCGAAATCGGGGCTGCGGAATGTTTGCATCCGCAGGGTTGAGGTCTTGGTGACCTCGCGCGCCGCCTGGATCTCGTCGTTCAGCACCACCAGCACGCCCATCCCGCGCGCCGCGGGGCTGGCCGCGACCCGGATCGCGTTCACCAGATTAAGCCCGGCGTCGGACGACAGCGCGCTGGCCGGACGCTGGGCGCCGGTGAGCACGACGGGCACCGGGGTCTTCAGGGTCAGGTTCAGCGCGTAGGCGGTTTCCTCCATCGTCGCGGTGCCGTGGCCGATGACGATGCCGGCGAGGTCGGGGTGCGCGGCGGTCAACCTGTCGGCCGCCAGCACCAGTTCCTGCCAGTCGGCGAAGCCGACGGCGGGGCTGGGCACGTTGCGGTAGCGCACGGGGATCACGTCCGCGACCAGGGCGGTTTCCGGGAAGCGGGCGAGGATCTCCTCGGCATGCATCCGCTCTCCGGTGGCGCCGTAGTCGTGCAGGTCGAGCGGGCCGGCGCCGAGCGAGGACATCGTGCCCCCGGTGCCGATGAACGCCACTTTCGCCAGCGCGCTCATGCGCCGGGCACCGGCGGCCGGCGGGCGTGCCAGTCGGTGTCGCGCTGGAAGGCATCCGCCGCGGCGAGCAGCCGTGCCTCGGCGAAGGGCCGGGCGGCGAGTTGCAGCCCGATCGGCAGCCCGTTGGGGTCGAAGCCGCAGGGGACGCTGATTGCCGGCAGCCCGAGGTAGTTGAACGGGCGGGTGTTGTCGGAGACGGCCATGAACCTGCGTTCCGTGCCGGGGGGACCATGGTCGATGTCGGTTTCGGCCAGGGTGGGCAGGCAGGTGCGGATGGTGGGGGAGGCGATCAGGTCGACCGCGCCGAACACCTCGCGGGCAAATTCGCGCAGGACCGGGCCGCGGCGGCTGAGCGATTCAATATAGTACGTGGCCGGGATGGCGAGGCCGGGATACATCCGCCCACTGAGATGGATGGCGTAGTCGCCCGCCCGCTCGCGCAGCCACTGGGCGTGGATGGTCGCGGCTTCGACCCGCGACAGGATGCCGCCATAGGCGGAGACCGCGTCCATCAGCGGCAGTGGGATTCGGCTGACGATGGCGCCGCGCCCGGCCAGGACGGCCAGCGCCTGCTCCACCGCCGCCACCACCGGGGCGTCGGCGCCGTCGAGGAAATAGGTCTCGGCCAGCCCGATTCGCACCCCGCGCAGATCGCCGGTCAGCGCGGCTTCGTAGTCCGGCACCGGCACGTCGGCGCTGGTCGGGTCGTTCGGATCGCGCCCGGCGATGACGCCCAGCACCAGCGCGCAGTCCCGCGCGGTGCGCGCGAGCGGACCCACGTTGTCGAGCGAGAAGGACAGCGGCATCGCCCCGAAGCGGGAGACACGGGTCTGGGTCGGCTTGATCCCGGTGACGCCGCAGGCCGCGGCCGGCAGGCGGATCGACCCGCCGGTGTCGGACCCCAGCGCCGCGTAATTGAACCGCGACGCCAGCGAGGCGCCGGAGCCGGAGGAGGACCCGCCGGTGATGTAGGGCAGGTTCCACGGGTTGTGGCAGTCGCCGTAATGGCGGTTGTGGCCGGTCGGGTTCTGCGCGAACTCCGCCATGTTGAGCCCGCCCCAGACATAGGCGCCGGCGGCGTCCAGCCGGGCGATCGCGGTGGCGGTGACGGCAGGGACGAAGTCCTTGCGGATCAGCGAGCCGCAGGTGCAGGGCCGTCCGGCCTGATAGTACATATCCTTATGCGCCATCGGCACGCCGTGCAGCCGGCCGAGCGGCGCTTTCGCGGCCACCGCCGCGTCGGCCGCCCGCGCTGCGTCGTCGGCCCGCGCGTCGTCGAGCCAGATGGTGGCGTTCACCGCCGGGTTGGCGCGGGCGCGGTTGGCGCGGCAGGCTTCCAGCAGCGCGACGGAGGTGGCAGCGCCCGTGCGGACCGCGGCGGCGGCCTCGGCGAGCGAGAGGGCGGCGAGGTCGGTCACCGCGACGGCTCCATCGTCTCCCGCAGGGCGGCTTCGAAGCTTGAGGGCTCGTCCTCGAACCGCAAGCTGCCGCGCAGGGCCTCGAAGGCGGCGATGGCGGCCTGGAGATCGGCGGTCATGCGGCGGGCGGGCTCGTTCGGGGCGGCGACGCCGTGCCAGCGGGCGACGGCGGCTTCGGTGGCGGCGAGGAAATCGTCCATGGTGCGGGGGGATCCTGCTGGCGGTGGTCCGACGGCGGTCCGGGCGGCTGCGGCGGCGCGCCCGGGGCGGGCAGAGTAGGACGAGACGAAGGGAGGACGCCATGATCGAAACCGACGTGCCGGCGCGATTGGACCGGCTGCCGTGGTCGCGGTTCCACTGGTTGGTGGTGACCGGACTCGGCATCGCCTGGATTCTGGACGGGCTGGAAGTGACCCTGGTCGGCTCGCTGGCCGGCGCGATCGAATCGAGCCCGGCGCTGCAGATGTCGCCCGCACGGGTGGGCGCCAGCGCCAGCGCCTACCTGGTGGGCGCGGTGGCGGGGGCGCTGGTGTTCGGCTGGCTGGCCGACCGCTGGGGGCGCAAGCGGCTGTTCGGGGTGACGGTGGCGGTCTACCTGGTGGCGACCCTGGCGACCGGTCTGTCCTGGAGCTTCTGGTCCTTCGCGCTGTTCCGCGCCCTGACCGGCGCCGGCATCGGCGGCGAATATGCGGCGGTGAACGCCGCGATCCAGGAGCTGATCCCGGCGCGGCGGCGCGGGTTTACCGATCTGGTGGTGAACGGCTCGTTCTGGATCGGTGCCGCGATCGGCGCCGGCGGGTCGCTGGTGGCACTCGATCCGCGGGTGATCTCGCCGGAGCTGGGCTGGCGGGTGGCGTTCGGCATCGGCGGCGTGCTGGGGCTGGGGGTGCTGGGGATGCGGCACTGGATTCCCGAAAGCCCGCGCTGGCTGATGACGCATGGCCATCCGGAGGAGGCGGAACGTGTGGTGGCGGGGATCGAGGCGCGGGTGGAAGCCGAGACCGGGCCGTTGCCGCCGGTGCCGCCCGACCGGTTGCGGCTGCGCACGGATGTCGGCTCCTGGTTCGTGGCCGGGATGGTGGCGCTGGTGACACGGTATCGGCGGCGCACCGTGCTGGGGGTGGTGCTGATGGCCACCCAGGCGTTCTGTTACAATGCCGTGTTCTTCACCTATGCGCTGATCCTGACCAGGTTCTACGGCGTGGCATCGGGACGGGTGGGGTTGTTCATCCTGCCGTTCGCGGTGGGGAACTTCCTGGGACCGCTGCTGCTGGGGCCGTTGTTCGACCAGGTGGGGCGGCGGGTGATGATCACCGCGACCTATGGCGCCTCCGGCGTGCTGATGGCGATCACCGGCTGGCTGTTTGCGCACGGCGGGCTGTCGGCGGTGGGGCAGACCGGGGCGTGGACGGCGATCTTCTTCGTTGCCTCGGCGGCGGCGAGTTCGGCGTATCTGACGGTGGGGGAGAGTTTCCCGCTGGAGGTTCGCGCGGTGGCGATCGCGCTGTTCTACGCCTTCGGAACGTTGGTGGGCGGCGTGGCGGGGCCGGCGCTGTTCGGGGTGCTGATCCAGGGCGGATCGCGGGTGGCGCTGATGTGGGGCTACGAGCTGGGCGCGGGGCTGATGCTGCTGGGCGCGGCGGTGGCCTGGGCGCTGGCGGTGGCGGCCGAGCGACGGCCGCTGGAGGCGGTGGCGCCGCCGCTGGCGTCGCTTCTGGACTGAGACGCAGACCGTAAGGTGAGACGTATGGGGCGGCCTAGGCTGTCTCAAACGTCCAAAAATGCGATAATGAATGAACGAGGTCTTTACACTCGCCAAGCCATTCGGTATCCAGTTCGTGACTGTAAGGGGATCGCAGCTTTCCAGTCGTTGGGTGGCGCGATCCGTATCAATTTTGGGAACGGGGACCGGGTACAATGCGGCGCATGGTTGTGGGACTGGCGGCAGCGGCTTTGGCGGGCGTGGTTGGGTTCGGGGGGGCGGCGCAGGCGGGGGCCACGTACGTGACCTTGACGCCCGGCAACACTCTTGCGACGAGCGGTGGGGTGAGCTGGTATGTGAACGATTGCATCTATAACGGTGGTGGCTGCTCCAACCTCGTGATGTCGCCCAATGGCTCCGGCATCACGATCAGTGCGGCGCCGGGCGGGGGCGCACTGTCCGCTCTGGTTCAGCCGGGTGTGACCGATTTCACCGTGGATCTCTTCGAGTACACCGGTTCTTCTTTTGGGGCAGGGCCCGCCACCCTCTCATTTGCGTCGGTGAGTTCGGTCGGCGGTACCGATGGCGGGACCGTGGCCATAACGACCAGTAATGGCTCAGTTGGCACGATCGGTTGGCCGGGTAGCGGGTCGTATCCCGAGGACCTTTCCCTGACGCCATCCAACCTGGTCGAGTACAATGGAGATGCGCCGCTGACGACCACCCTCACGTCGGTGTCCGTGGGTGCGCCGGTGCCGGAACCCGCCTCGTTCGGGTTGATGGCGTTCGCGCTGCTGGCGGTTGCAGCAATTCGGTTCCGTCCCGTGCGCTGACGGTCGCCGCCTGACGGGAAATCGGACCGTTCCAGCCGCGATGTCTGGACCGGCCGGCTTCCCTCAGGCGCGGCGATCAACGGATTTCGTTCTCTTATCGTCCTGGCCCGGACAATGGGCTGATTTCGCGATCAGGCAGCGCTTTCGGCGCCGATGATCTGCGTCTGCGGGGGCTCTCATGTCGGGTTCGATCACGACGACCGCCACGTTTCATCCGCTGAGCGGGACTTCCTGGATGGTCTAACGACATTGTCGTTACGTCGCCGGTCGTCACCGAGATCGATACCGGATCGGTCGAGGCTTTCCTGGGTGGACCCTCCCCGTTCTCGTTCAGTACCTCCTATTTCGCTCCGCTGCACAGGGCCACCCTGACCTGGGGCAGGCGGCCACGCCGGCGTGTCCACTCCCGGGACAAGCATGTCGGTCACGTTCCATTATGACCTTTCGATCCCGTCAGGTGGCGATGCCATCACCGGCCTGAGCCAGTTGATGCTCATGGACTCGACACTCGGGGGCCTACAACCTCTCTGCGACCGAGACGGTGACCGACTCGGCGGGTCACGTCGTGGCCACGTCGGTGTGGACTCCCGCGACCGGGGCGCCCGCCATCACCCTGGCGACCGGGTATCAGAACCTTTCGGTGTCGATCACCGTGCAGGCAGGGATTGCCGCCGGGCAGACCGGCAGCGTCACCTTCAGTTCGCTTCGGCAGAACTTCATCGAGACCCCGACCACCCCGGCGCCGGCGATCACCGTCGACAAGCAGATCTCGATCGACGGCGCGCACTGGTACGACGTCGGCCAGGGCGTGATCCAGGGCCTCACCGTCATCGCCGGCGACAAGGTCTATGAGCGGGCGATCGTCACCGACACCGGCAACACCTCGCTCTCGCAACGTCGCCGTCAGCGACCTGAACGGCCTGCCGGCCGGGTTCGCCTTCGGCGGGTCCGCCACCACCTCGCTGATCGCCGGGCAGACCATCACCTCCGATGTCGGCACCGTCGTCGCGGGCTCGGGCACCAACTACGACACCGCGACGGCCACCGGCACGGTGACCACGGGCACCGCCACTGTCACCGCGACCGACACCGCCGGCGGTCACCGGCGTCACGCCGTCGATCACCATCGACAAGCAGATCTCGACCAACGGCAGTACCTGGCAGGATGTCGGCGACGGCGTGCTGAACAATCCGACGGTGCTCGCCGGCAGCACGGTGTATGAGCGGGTGATCGTCACCGATACCGGCCCGCTGGCAATCAACGATGCGACCGTCGCCGACGGCAGCACGACCGGCGGCGCGTTCCCCTCCGGCTTCACGTTCGGCGGCGCCACGACGATCACGCTCAACGCGGGCCAGGCGATCACGTCCGACGTCGCCACCCTCGCGGCCTCCGTCGGCCACCAGATCGACACAGCGACGGTCACCGGCACCGCGACCGATACCGTCAACACCGTCACGCTGACCGCCTCCGACCAGGCGGATTACAGCGGCGTGTCCATCTCCGGCAGTTCGACGCCGGTGACGATCGACAAGCAGGTCTCGCTGAACGGGACCACCTGGCAGGATGTCGGCGACGGCGTGCTGAACGGCCCGACCGCGCTGACGGGCGGGACGATCTATGAGCGGGTGATCGTGGCCGATACCGGCCCGCTGGCGATCACCAACGCCACCGTCACGGACGTGAACGGGCCGGCGAACTTCACGTTCGGCGGCTCGCTGGCCACCGCGATCGGGGTCGGGCAGACCATCATCTCCGACACCGCCACCGTGGTGGCGCAGGCCGGTGACCAGATCGACACCGCCACGGTCAACGGGACGGTCACCGCCTCGGGCCAGAGCGCGCCGGTGGTGGCGCAGGACAGTGCCAATTACGTCGGCGTCTCGCCGAGCATCACCATCGACAAGCAGGTGTCGATGAACGGCGGCGCGACCTGGCAGGATGTCGGCGACGGCGTGCTGAACGGCCCGACGGTGCTGGCGGGCGGCTCGGTCGAAGAGCGGGTGATCGTGACCAACACCGGCTCGATCGCACTGAACGGCGCGACCGTGACGGACGTGAACGGTCCGGCGAACTTCACCTTCGGCAGCCTGGCCTCGGTGGCCACCCTGGCGGCGGGGGGCACCATCGTCTCCGACGTGGCGACCCTGGTGGCGCAGGCGGGGCAGCAGATCGATACCGCGACGGTCACGGCACGGCGACGGACAGCGTGAACACCGGCACGGTCACCGCGAGCGACCAGGCGAACTACACCGGCGTGTCCGGCACGGTGACGATCGACAAGCAGGTGTCGCTGAACGGGACCACGTGGCAGGACGTCGGCAGCGGCGTGCTGAACGGCCCGACCGCGCTCACGGGCGGGACGGTGTATGAGCGGGTGATCGTGACCGACACCGGCCCGCTGGCGATCGACAACGCAAGCGTGACCGATGTGAACGGCCCGGCCGGCTTCACCTTCGGCGGCGCCGGCACGATCGCCAGCATCGCCTCGGGTCAGACCCTGATCTCCGACGTCGCGACCCTGGTGGCGCAAGCGGGGCAGCAGATCGATACCGCGACGGTCACCGGCACGGCGACGGACAGCGTGAACACCGGCACGGTGACCGCGAGCGACCAGGCGAACTACACCGGCGTGTCCGGCACGGTGACGATCGACAAGCAGGTGTCGCTGAACGGGACCACGTGGCAGGACGTCGGCAGCGGCGTGCTGAACGGCCCGACCGCGCTCACGGGCGGGACGGTGTATGAGCGGGTGATCGTGACCGACACCGGCCCGCTGGCGATCGACAACGCCAGCGTGACCGATGTGAACGGCCCGGCCGGCTTCACCTTCGGCGGCGCCGGCACGATCGCCAGCATCGCCTCGGGTCAGACCCTGATCTCCGACGTCGCGACCCTGGTGGCGCAGGCGGGGCAGCAGATCGATACCGCGACGGTCACCGGCACGGCGACGGACAGCGTGAACACCGGCACGGTCACCGCGAGCGACCAGGCGAACTACACCGGCGTGTCCGGCACGGTGACGATCGACAAGCAGGTGTCGCTGAACGGGACCACGTGGCAGGACGTCGGCAGCGGCGTGCTGAACGGCCCGACCGCGCTCACGGGCGGGACGGTGTATGAGCGGGTGATCGTGACCGACACCGGCCCGCTGGCGATCGACAACGCCAGCGTGACCGACGTGAACGGCCCGGCCGGCTTCACCTTCGGCGGCGCCGGCACGATCGCCAGCATCGCCTCGGGTCAGACCCTGATCTCCGACGTGGCGACCCTGGTGGCGCAAGCGGGGCAGCAGATCGATACCGCGACGGTCACCGGCACGGCGACGGACAGCGTGAACACCGGCACGGTGACCGCGAGCGACCAGGCGAACTACACCGGCGTGTCCGGCACGGTGACGATCGACAAGCAGGTGTCGCTGAACGGGACCACGTGGCAGGACGTCGGCAGCGGCGTGCTGAACGGTCCCACCGTGGCGGTGGGCGGCACGGTCTACGAGCGGGTGATCGTGACCGACACCGGCCCGCTGGCGATCGACAACGCCAGCGTGACCGATGTGAACGGCCCGGCCGGCTTCACCTTCGGCGGCGCCGGCACGATCGCCAGCATCGCCTCGGGTCAGACCCTGATCTCCGACGTCGCGACCCTGGTGGCGCAGGCGGGGCAGCAGATCGATACCGCGACGGTCACCGGCGCGGTCACGGACAGCGTGAACACCGGCACGGTCACGGCCTCGGACAAGGCGGATTACACCGGAACGGTCGTGGCCACCGGAACGCCGGGCATCTCGGTGCTGAAAGTGCCGACGTCGGTCGTGGTGTGCGCCGGGCAGAGCGACACCTACACGTTCTACGTCACCAACACCGGCTCCGTGGCGCTCACCGGGGTCACGATCTCCGACAATATCGGCACCGCGAGCAGCCCGCACGACGTGACGCCGACGGCGGTGCTGAGCAACGGCTACAACGTTGGGGACGCCAACCATAACGGCGTGCTGAACGCCGGCGAGACCTGGCAATACACCGAAACCCTGACCCTGGGCGGGGCAGGCACGAGCGGCGGGCAGTCCGGCACGGGCTCGGATGGCTCGGGCAGCGACCAGTCGGGATGCGGCACGGGCTCGGGTGGCGACAACTCCGGGTCCGGCTCGGGCAACGACCACTCGGGTTCGAACGGTGGCTGGGGCAGCTATGGGTCGGGCGGCGATCACTCCGGGTCCGGCAGCGGCAGCGGCAGCGGAACGGGTTCGCGCGGCGACAGGTCCGGTTCGGGTTCGGGCAACGATCACTCGGGTTCGAGCGGTGGCTGGGGCAGCTACGGCTCGGGCGGCGACCACTCCGGGTCCGGCAACGGCTGCGCGACCGGGTCGGGCGGGGACAAGTCCGGTTCGGGTTCGGGCAACGACCACTCGGGTTCGAGCGGCGGCTGGGGCAGCTATGGGTCGGGCGGCGACCACTCCGGGTCCGGCAGCGGCAGCGGAACGGGTTCGCGCGGCGACAGGTCCGGTTCGGGTTCGGGCAACGACCACTCGGGTTCGAGCGGCGGCTGGGGCAGCTATGGGTCGGGCGGCGACCACTCCGGGTCCGGCAGCGGCAGCGGAACGGGTTCGCGCGGCGACAGGTCCGGTTCGGGTTCGGGCAACGACCACTCGGGTTCGAGCGGCGGCTGGGGCAGCTATGGGTCGGGCGGCGACCACTCCGGGTCCGGCAGCGGCAGCGGAACGGGTTCGCGCGGCGACAGGTCCGGTTCGGGTTCGGGCAACGACCACTCGGGTTCGAGCGGCGGCTGGGGCAGCTACGGCTCGGGCGGCGACCAGTCGGGGTCCGGCAGCGGCAGCGGCTGCGCCACGGGCACGGTGTCGGGCGCCGGCACGTCCGGCTCGGGCAGCGGAGGTGGCGACGGGCCATCGCAGCTGTCGGCGCTGACGTCCACGCAACTGCAGGCGCTGACGACCGGCGGCGGCACCAGCTACGGCCCCGCGGCGCCCGCGACCTTCCCCGATGGCCCCTATACCGTGGCCAGCGGCGCCACGAGCGAGCTCACCACCGGGCCGGCCGCCTCCCAGGCGAACAGCGTCCTGCTGGTGGTCAGCGCGTCGGCGAGCGAGGTGGCCGGGCTCGGCAACCAGGACATCGTGCTGACCTACGGCAGCGAAACCGTCCGCTTCTCCGCGGCGGACTTCGCCACCAGCGCGGCGGACGGGTTCCCGAGCAAGATCGGCGGGATCGCCAACGGCCAGGTGAACGGGATCAGCTTCCCGACCGCCGAGCACGCGGCGGTCGACATCACCTACAACAGCTCGCTCAGCAGCCTGTTCGGGGCGACCGGCGCCAACATCGCGGCGGTGAGTGTGACTTCGCCGATCAACCTCCGGGTGGACGTGTTCGGCGACGAGAACGGCAAGATCATCGGCAACGCCGCCAACAGCGGGGCCGAGGGCGTGACCGGCTCCGCCGGCACGGGTGGGACCGGGGGCACCGGCGGCACTGGGGGCACTGGGGGCGCGACCGCGCCGATCTACGCTGGCGCGGCGGATACCGTCACCGTCACGGCCACCACCGCGGGGGGCACCACCGTCTCGGCAACCGATACGAAGGAGGTGCTGGTTCTCGGCACGTCCGGGAGCGGTTCGTCCGGCAGCTACGGCTCCGGCGGCGACCAGTCGGGCTCGGGCAGCGGCTGCGCGACGGGTTCGGGGTCGAGCGGGGACAAGTCCGGGTCGGGTTCGGGGAGTGAGCAGTCGGGGTCCGGGAGCAGCTGGGGCAGCTACGGCTCCGGCGGCGACCAGTCGGGCTCGGGCAGCGGCTGCGCGACGGGTTCGGGGTCGAGCGGGGACAAGTCCGGCTCGGGCTCGGGGAGTGAGCAGTCGGGGTCCGGGAGCAGCTGGGGCAGCTACGGCTCCGGCGGCGACCAGTCGGGCTCGGGCAGCGGCTGCGCGACGGGTTCGGGGTCGAGCGGGGACAAGTCCGGCTCGGGCTCGGGGAGTGAGCAGTCGGGGTCCGGAAGCAGCTGGGGCAGCTACGGCTCCGGCGGCGACCAGTCGGGCTCGGGCAGCGGCTGCGCGACGGGTTCGGGGTCGAGCGGGGACAAGTCCGGCTCGGGCTCGGGGAGTGAGCAGTCGGGGTCCGGAAGCAGCTGGGGCAGCTACGGCTCCGGCGGCGACCAGTCGGGCTCGGGCAGCGGCTGCGCGACGGGTTCGGGGTCGAGCGGGGACAAGTCCGGGTCCGGTTCGGGGAGCGAGCAGTCGGGGTCCGGAAGCAGCTGGGGCAGCTACGGCTCCGGCGGCGACCAGTCGGGCTCGGGCAGCGGCTGCGCGACGGGTTCGGGGTCGAGCGGGGACAAGTCCGGCTCGGGCTCGGGGAGCGAGCAGTCGGGGTCCGGGAGCAGCTGGGGCAGCTACGGCTCCGGCGGCGACCAGTCGGGCTCGGGCAGCGGCTGCGCGACGGGTTCGGGGTCGAGCGGGGACAAGTCCGGGTCCGGTTCGGGGAGCGAGCAGTCGGGGTCCGGAAGCAGCTGGGGCAGCTATGGCTCCGGCGGCGACCAGTCGGGCTCGGGCAGCGGCTGCGCGACGGGTTCGGGGTCGAGCGGGGACAAGTCCGGCTCGGGCTCGGGGAGCACGGTGGGCTGCGCGTCCGGGTCAGGGACCGATGCGTCCGGCGCCTGCGGCAGCGGCATCACGCTCAACGGCACCGCACCCACCGGCAACCTGCCGACCCTTTATGGGGCCCCGGACACGCTGGAGTTCACCTACAACCCCGGCGACACGGTCTCCCTCGCCTCGGGCAGCACGGCGCTCGCCTCCGTCACCGGCAGCAACGCCAACAGCCTCGCCTTCATCGAGATGACCAACAGCGCCAACCCGTTCGCCGCCGGTGGCCAGATCTACTACGAGGGCGCGGTCCAGGCGGGGCAGAACATCTTCGCCGACGCCACCACCGACCCGCTGACCAACACGGCCAATCCGGCCGGTGCGAACCACTTCAGCACCGCCGCCGGCGCCGAGTTGTTCGGCTTCGTGTTCTCCAGCCAGGCCGCCTTCCAGGCCAAGGCCTCGCCGATCGAGACCATGTCCTATGCCACCGGCAGCAGCCATGGCATGAGCCTGGGCGACACGATCGGCAGCCTCAAGCTGGCGGGCTACGTGGGCGCGACCGGCGGCCACCTGGTTTCCTGACCGGTTGACGGCTGGGCGGCGACCGGGGGGCGGCGGTTCCCCCCGGTCGCGAGTCCGGCTATGCCTGCGCCGGCATGCGGATCCTGTTCATTGCCCCGAGCCGGGTGGGCGACGCCGTCCTCTCGACCGGGCTGCTCGACCATCTGATCCGCCGCCATCCGGGCGCGCGGATCACCGTGGCCTGTGGCCGGCCCGCGGCCGGCGTGTTCGCACGCATGCCGGGACGCGAGCGGACCCTGGTGCTCGACAAGCGGCGTTGGGGCCTGCACTGGCTGCCGCTGTGGGCCTGGGCGGCGGCGCGGCGCTGGGATCTGGTGGTCGATATCCGCGGCTCCGCGCTCTCTTATATGATTTGTACCCGTCGTCGCGCGGTGATGCGGCGCCGGCCGGGACCCAAGATCGCCCAGCTGGCCGCGGTGCTCGGGGTGGAGCCGCCGCCCGCCCCGGTGGTCTGGACCGCCCCGGAGGACGAGCGCCGGGTCGCCGCCCTGCTGCCGCCGGACCGGCCGATCGTGGTGCTGGGCCCCACCGCCAACTGGTCGCGCAAGATCTGGCCGCCGGCCCGATTCGCCGCGGTGTTCCGCGCCCTGGCCGAGGGCCCGCTGCCGGGTGCCGTGCCCGTCGTGCTGGGGGGCGCGGGGCCGGAGGAGCGTGCGCTGGCGGCGCCGGTTCTGGCGTGTCTGCCCGGCGCGATCGACCTCTGCGGCATGCTGTCACTGGCCGAGGCGGCCGCCTGCCTGCGGCGGGCGCGGCTGTTCGTGGGCAACGATTCCGGCCTGATGCATCTGGCCGCGGCAGCGGGGACGGCGACCATCGGCCTGTTCGGCCCGACCGACGCCGCCGTGTACGCCCCGGTCGGCCGGTCTGCCGTCGCGGTCCGCGCCGATGGCGCGGCGATGACGGACCTGCCGGTGCCGAAAGTCGTCGCGGCGGCCTGCGGCCTGTTGTCGTCCGGCACGCCGGCCTGATCGAACGGTCGCCTTAACGTCCTGGCAATCACTTCCGGCCAAGCTGCGCGCGGATCGCCGGGAGAGACGCATGGATGTTCTTGAGATCGCGTACGTCCGCCGCCCCGGGCAGGTGGCCGGCCCGGGGGATGGGGCATGCGTGGCGCTCACCCCGGCCTGCCTGGGCCTGTCGCCCGCTCCGGAGTTGCTCCCGTGGTGCCCGGCGGCCGGGCAGGGGCCGCCCCTGTGGGTTGTGCTGCACCTGTCCTGGGCCGAGCCGCAGACCCGCCGCGATCTGCGCGGCGACCTGCCCGCGCCGCGGCCCCGGGGGGGCGCGTTCGGCCAACCGGTTACATGATGGCCGTCTCGTGGTCAGCGTGCGCCTTCGCGGAACAGAATGACCCGGACGGTGGACAGCAGGATCAGCAGGTCGAGCAGCAGGCCCCGGTTCTTCAGGTAATAGAGGTCATAGGACAGCTTCTCCCGCGCATCCTCGACCGAGGCGCCATACGGGTAGTTGACCTGGGCCCACCCGGTGATGCCGGGCTTCACGTGGGCGCGCTCGTGGTAGAAGGGGATCACTTCGGCCAGCTGCTCGACGAAATGCGGGCGCTCGGGGCGCGGGCCTACCAGGCTCATTTCGCCGCGCAGCACGTTCACCAGTTGCGGCAGCTCGTCGATGCGGGTGGCGCGGATGAAGCGTCCGATGCGGGTCACCCGATCGTCACGCCGGGCCGCCCAGCGGGGCATGCCGCCGGCTTCCGCGTCCGCGCGCATGCTGCGGAACTTGAGCAGGGTGAAGGGACGCCCGTGCAGCCCCACCCGCCGCTGGCGATAGAGCAGCGAGCCGGGGCTGTCGAGCTTCACTGCCAGGGCGACGACCAGCATCAACGGGAACGTAAGAGCGAGCAGCAGCAGGCTCACCAGGATGTCGAGCAGCCGCTTGACCACCGCGCCAAAGGGGCCGTCGGAAAAGCCGTCGCCGCTGAGGAACCAGTTCCGGTCGATGCAGGCGAGGTTCACCCGGCCCAGGCAGTGTTCCCAGAACCCGGCTTCGTTGAACACCCGGGCGCCGCGCAGGCGGCTGTCGCGCAGCGGTTCAAGCGTGCTGGCCGATCCGGTGTCGGCCGTGCGGCCGGAGGCGGCAGGTTCGGCGACCAGGATGGCCCAGATCCGCTCGCGCCGGAGTCTCGCGGGCGAGAAGCGGGCCGGATCGGCAGGGTCGCCGTCGTCCGCCGGGGCGAGCTCGAACCGACGGCCGATGCGCTGGCGGACGCGTTCACGCGCCTCCGCCGCCGCGGCGCCGACGATCAGGATCCGGCGCACGAAGATGCGCCCCGCGAAGGCCAGCCGCAGGAGGGCGCGGCTGAGCAGCACGAAGACCAGCCACAGCGCCAGCACCTTGACCAGCCAGATCGCGTACACCCGGCTGAGCCCTTCCGAGAATTGCCCGCCGACGAGCAGTGCCACGGGAAAGGCCAGGACCGCTGCCAGCGCGGCGTTCAGCAGGAGTCGCCGCCGATCGAGGCAGATTTCGGTGCGGTAGAGTCCGATGACCAGACCGGACCCACCCAGGATCACCGCCAGCACGGCGGCGTGCGGCAGCGAGCCGAAGTCGGACGGGAAGGCCGGCACCGGCCGGTCAATGTTCCACGGGCCGGAAATAATCGCATAGATGCCGGCGCAGGACAGCAGCAGCTCGACCAGCCAGAGCGCCGCCATCTCGATCGGTACATAACGGACGACGAAGCAACTCATGCCGTGCTCCCGCTGGCGCGGCCCGGCGCGGTGCCGCGCGGACGCGCTGGTGTCATCCATATGGGGGATCGAGCATGGCACCGCCCCCCACAGGGTCCCGGCGTCGCTCCCGGGCACACGCGGGCCTGAGTGGCCGACGGTTGCATCGAGTGGTTCCTCACAGACTGCATGTCTGTTAGTAAGCAGTTATTAACCTATACAAAACTCCTTCAAATTCAAGGAATCTTTGTTTGGGCTCAAGGAATCTTTATGGTTGATTTGGACGCCGGATTGGCCCAGAGACAACGTCTTCGGATACCTGAGGGTTCGGTTCGCCATGGGCTGGCGTCGTGGTATGCACCTGGATGCGGCAGGCGGGGATGCGGGCAGGCGGGGTACCGGTAGCGCCAGTCCTGAATTGAAGCGCGGCCGGCGTGCATGCTAGCAGCTCTCAGCGATGCTGGGTGCGCCTGTCCGGCGTTTGGCTGCATGGCGGGAGTGGACCTGAGTGTTGTTGCGCAACGTCAGGCGTGTAGCTCAGGGGCAGAGCGCTGCCTTTACATGGCAGAGGCGGAGGTTCGAACTCCTTCCGCGCCTACCAAAGCCGTAATCGGGCGGCATAAATCGTTTTTGGAGGCGGAGCTGTGGTGTCTAAAGGGATCGCTGTCCTGTTCTCCCTGTTGCTCGGCGTTGGCCTGCTCGCCGGCTGCACGGCCGCGCCCGCGCCGGCCGGGGCCACGGCTGGCGCGGCCAACTCCGGCGGTGGCGAATACGTGATCGGCTCCGGCGACACATTGAGCGTGTTCGTCTATCAGGCGCCGGAGTTGAGCGAGGCGAGCGTGGCGGTGCGCCCCGACGGTCGGATTTCCGTTCCGCTGGTCCAGGACATCCGGGCCTCCGGCCTGACAGCGCCCGAGTTGGCGAAGCGGATCGAGCAGCGGCTGACGAAATACGTCAGGGATCCCAACGTCACGGTGATCGTTCGCAGCTTCGTCGGCCCGTCCGACCGGCAGATCCGGGTGATCGGCCAGGCGGCCGCCCCGGAGGCCATTCCCTACCGCGACGGCATGAGCCTGCTCGACGTCATGGTTGCCACCAAGGGGCTGACCAAATTTGCCGCCGGCAATAGCGCGTTCGTGATCCGCCGCCTGCCCGACGGCAAGGAGACAAAGATCCCGGTGCGCCTCAGCAGCCTCATCAACGATGGCGACATGAGCCAGAACATCCAGATGCGCCCCGGCGATACACTTGTGATCCCCGAGACCTGGTTCTGAGTCTGGGGGCGTCATCGGATGGAATTCCTGCGCGCGTTGCTGCAGAAGCATTTGAAGGCCGCGTGGCGACGGCGCTGGATCGGCGTGGCCGCCGCGTGGGCCGTGTGCATGGCCGGCTGGAGCCTGGTTGCGGTCATCCCGAACCAGTACCAGTCCAGGGCCGAGTTGTTCGTTGATACCAACGCCATCCTGACCCCGCTGTTGTCGGGCATCGCGGTGAACACCTCGCCGCAGGGCCAGTTGGAGATGCTGCAACGTACGTTGCTGAGCCGACCGAATGTCGAAACCTTGATATCGAAGACCAATCTCGATCTGACCGTGAGTGGTCCGCTCGCGCGCGATGCCCTGGTGCACAAGCTGCAGAACAGCATCGAGCTCGGTCAGCAGGGTAAAGACCTGTTCACGATCGCGTACCGAAGCTCTGATCCGCACGTGGCCCAGCGCGTGGTCCAGAGCTTGCTGTCGATCTTCGTCGAACGGGCGACCGGCTCCAACCATCGTCAGATGGAAAACGCGCGGCGCTTCCTGGAACACCAGATCGCGTCGTACGAACAGCAACTCGGGGCGGTGGAGCGGCGGCAGGCGGAGTTCCGCTCCAAATACATGGGCCAGTTCACCCCCCAGGGGGGCGGCGTGGACAGCGCGCTTGGGTCGTTGCGTGACAACGAGGCGCAGTTGGCAACCCAGTTGGAAGACCAGACGCTGGAGGCCAACGCCCTGCAGAAGGAGCTCGACGGGACTCCGCAGATGTTGTCGGCGGCGCAGGTGGCGGCCGGGGTGGGGGCAGGGGGGCCGCTTGCCGAGGCGGAGCAAAAGCTGCGGTTCATGAAGCTCCAGTATACGGACGAATTCCCGGGGGTGATCGCGCTCGAGCGGCAGATCGCGGCGATGAAGGCGGGCCGCGCCGGCGCTGTCGGCACCAAGTCTCCGGCCTCCCGAAGCAGGGGCAACGGGGTGCCCAATCCGGTTTACGATCAGGTCAAGATCAGGCTGATGCTGGTGCAGGGCAAGATCAGTGCCATGAAGCGCAAGCTCGCCGGCGTGCGGTCGGATATCGAGAAGCTCGACGACTTCAAGCGCCGGGAACCCAATCTCGTCACCCAGTACGACAGTATGAACCGCGATTACGGCGTGCTGCAGGCCAACTACAACGCGCTGCTGGGCCGCCTTCAGTCGGCCAACATCGCCGAGGCGGCGGACACCCAGGCCAACAAGGTGCAGATCCAGGTGATCGACCCGCCGATGGCGCCGCGCCTGCCTGTGGCGCCGAACCGGTTGCTGCTGGTGACCGGGGTGCTGCTGCTCGGGCTGGGCGCGGCGGTGACCTTGCCGGTGCTGCTTGCCCAGCTGGATCGCTCGTTCAGCGAGGTGGACGATCTGCGGATCCTGGGCCTGCCGGTCCTGGGTGGCATTACGTTGCTCGGCTCCCGGCCGTTGCGTCAGACGATGCGCGTCGTGCTGCCGGTGGGTTTCGCAGTGGCGGTGCTGCTGGTCGTCTATGGCAGCCTGGTGCTGCATATCTTCCACACGACCGCGGTGATCTGATGGCGGTGCACGACAAGCCGCATCTGGTCGAGCGGGCGGCCGAGCGGCTGATCAAGGCCGGAGGGGCCATCTCTCTTCTTGGCGGCACCGAGCCCGCGTCGGCCCCGCCCGAGAATCGGGCGCGGAGCGCGTCGGATGCGGCGGAGGTCGCTCCGCATGCCGCGGTCGGGTCGGCCGCCGGCCTCGACGCACCCGTCCTGCCGTCCGGCGGTGCCGTGCCCCCGGCGCGGTCCAGGTCGCCGGCAGCTCCGGCGCCCCCCCCGGCTGTTCCCGCCACCCGGCTGCGCAAGGTGGACAGACCCCGCCTCCTCGCTGCCGGTCTCGCCGAGGAAAAAGGCGGTCACAGCCGCATCGCGGAGGAGTTCCGCCTGGTCCAGCAACAGATTCTGCGCGGGGCGTTCGGGTCGGGGACCGAAGCGGGGCTCGCGAACCTGATCATGGTCACGAGCTCCCGCCCGGGCGAAGGCAAGACCTTCACCGCCATGAATCTTGCGTTCAGCATCGCCCGCCGCGGCGACCATGAGGTCGTTCTGGTCGATGCCGACGCCAAGAACGGCTCGCTCAGCGACCTGCTGGAAATCGGAGATCAGCCGGGATTGCTGGACCTCGCAGCGGGTCCCGCCATGGATGTGGGGGACTGCCTCATCGGCTCGCCGATGGAGGCGCTGACGTTTCTTCCCATCGGTCAGGAGCGTGGCCACCGGGGTGACGTGTTCGCCTCCAACAACATGATGCGTGTCATTCAGGATCTCGGCCGGCGGTTCGCCGATCGGTTGGTGGTGCTCGACGTGGCGCCCTGCCTGTCCACCAGCGATCCGGCGATGCTGGCGGGCGTGGTCGGCCAGGTCCTGTTCGTGGTGGAGGCCGAAAGCACCCAGCGCGACGAGGTGGAAGCGGCGCTCGATCTGATCCAGACTTGTCCCACCATCACGTTGCTGCTTAACAAGGTTCAGATGTCCACCCCGCACAGTTTCGGTGCGTACTCCTATTCCTACTCGTCATGACGAACGGCCGGCGGAGCAACCGAAATGGCAGTCGCGCGAAAGCCGTCCCGTCGCACGGCAGCATTGCTCGCGGTGCTTCCGTGTGCGGGGCTCCTCTCCCTCGCGGCCCCGCGCTCCGCGCGGGCCTTCACCCCGGCTGAGGCGCCCAGCGGCGGTCCGGCCGGCCCCTTCGCCAATCCGTTCCCGGACGCCGCCACTGCGCCCGGCGCGGGCGAGGCCGGCCAGGCGGGGCCGCTGCAGCTCCCCGATTACCGCTACCAGGGCAGCACCCTGCCGCTGATCGAAGGCGGGCTTCCGACGCCCGGCTTCACCATCGTGCCGCGGATCACGCTGCAGGAAGAGTTCAACGACAATATCTTACAGACCGAAACCGGTCGCCGCTGGGACCTGATCACTCTCCTGACCCCCAGCCTGGCGATCGGCGCCAACACCCCGCGCCTCAATCTCAGCCTCAACTACGCGCCGACCTTCCAATACTATGCCCGCACCCATTCGCAGGATTCGATCGCCCAGGACCTGCTCGGCGTCGGCAACCTGGTCGTGGTTCCGGACACGTTCTATGTGAACGCAAGGGCCTACGCCGCCGTCACGCCGACCAACGGCGGCTATGTCGGCGGCGGCGGCGGCTACGGCGGCATCGCCAATTCCGGCGCCGCGCTCGCCTCGGTGAACGGCTACGGAGCGGGATCGGTCGGCCTCAGCCGCCAGAACTGGACGCAGATCTACGGCGTCTCTCTTGCGCCCTATCTCGTGCACCGGTTCGCCGAATTCGGTACCGCAACCCTCGGCGCCACCTTCGATCAGAGCAACACGTCCAGCAGCAACGACTCGTTTTCCCAGCGGGCCACCACCGAGGGGGTCAATTTCCAGTTCCACTCAGGCCCCTATTTCGGCCGCGTGCAGGAAAGCGTGCTCGCTGGCGCCAGCGCCACCCAAGGCAGCGGCGTGCTCAACCATTCGGGTCAGGAATTCGCCAAGGATCGGCTCGGCTACGCCTTGTCGCGCCAGCTCGAAGTGTTCGGCGAACTGGGCTACGAGAATATCGATTACAGCGAGTCCAGCGGCTACAAGACCAGCGGCGCGATCTGGCGCGTCGGCGCCGCTTTCACGCCCAACCCGGAGACATCGGTCAGCCTCAGCTACGGTCACGAAAACGGGGTTACCGACTTCCTGGCGCTCGCCACCTACCAACTGACCCCGCGCACCGTTCTCACCGCCAGCTACAGCCAGGCCGTGACCAGCTACCTGCAGCAGGTCGCCGCGGGCTACGGCCAGGCCGGGGTGAACCAGTACGGGGTGCCGATCAACGCCACGACCGGCCTGCCGCTCACCGCGGTGAACGGCTCGCTGGCCGTCCAGAACACGGTCTACCGCAACCGCCTGTTCAACCTGGGCATGACCATCCTGCTCGATCGCGATACGCTCAACTTCTACGTCGACTACAATGAGCAGACACCGCTCACCGCCGGCGGGGTTCAGCAGCGGTCCACGACCGGCACCGCCAGCTGGACCCGTGCCCTCAGCGCGCGGGCGACGCTCACCGCCAGCTTCTCCTACGGCACCACCACCGCGCAGCAGCTGACCGGCAACAGCAACCTGCTCAGCACCTGGGCCAATTTCCGCTACGCGCTGTCACCCACCCTCACCGCCAACGCAAGCTACCTGTTCTTCGACCGTCGCTCGACCGAGCCAGGCTTTTCCATGTATGAGAACCTCGTCTTGCTCGGCATCTCCAAACGGTTCTGATCGGTCCTCGTGTACGATATCTTCTTTCATCTGACCGGCATTCCGTTCCAGCTCACCCCGGACAGCCGGTTCTTTTTCGGCAGCGTCGGGCACAGCCGGGCGATTTCCCATCTCGTCTACGGCCTGGCGCAGGAAGAGGGCTTCATCGTCATCACCGGGGAGGTCGGCGCCGGGAAGACCACCCTGGTCGAGCATCTCTGGACCCAGCTCGACCGGCGCAGCTACGCGATCGGCCGGGTGGTCACCACCCTGGTCTCCGGCGACGACCTGCTCCGGCTTGCCGTCACCAGCTTCGGCGTCGATGACACCGGCGCCGACAAGTCCACCTTGCTGCGCCGGTTCGAGCGCACGGTGCGCGAGCAGCGTGCCGCCGGGCGGCGCTGTCTGCTGGTGGTCGACGAAGCGCAGAACCTGTCGGTCGCGGCGCTCGAAGAGCTGCGCATGCTGTCGAACATCACCGTCGACGGCCGTGCCTCGCTGCAGACCATCCTGCTCGGCCAGCCGCAGTTCCGCCCGCTGCTGGCCCGGACCGAGCTGGAACAGCTGCGCCAGCGGGTGCTCGCTTCCTATCATCTGGGTCCGCTGTCGGAGGGGGAAACCCGGCTCTATATCGAGCACCGGCTGCGGATGGTCGGCTGGGGGGACGATCCGCACTGGACCGACGGCGCCTTCATCCGGGTGTTCCGGGCGAGCGACGGCATCCCGCGCCGGGTCAACACCCTTTGCAGCCGGGTCCTGCTGTATGCGGCGCTCGAAGAAGCGCACACCGTCACTGAGGAGATGGTCACCACCACGGCAGCCGAGCTGGAACAGGACCTCGGCGCCGGCGCGCCCGAGCTGCCCCAGCCGCCGGCGTCCGCGGCCTCTGAGGCCGAGCCGCTCGCGCGCCGGCTGAGCGCGATCGAGGACCGGATGACCCGCCAGGATCGGTTGTTCCGCCGCCTGCTCGACCTGCTGGACGGCAGCACGGACGGATCGGAGGAGCCGCGGATCCGCGTCGCCGCCGGGACGGCGTCCCGCGCGGCCTCGCCGCGATGACTTGCGCACCGCCCGGCCGCGAACAGGCCCCGGCCCAGGCGCCGGCCGCGGGGGCGATCCGCAACGCGATGACGGTCGACGTGGAGGACTACTTCCAGGTCCAGGCTTTCGCCGGCTGCGTCGCGCGTGCCGACTGGGACAGCTTCGCCTCCCGCGTCGAAGCCAATACCGACAAGATCCTCGCCCAGTTCGACCGCGCCGGCGTGAGCGCCACCTTCTTCACCCTGGGCTGGGTGGCCCAGCGCCATCCGGCCTTGATCCGCCGCATCGTCGATCAGGGGCACGAACTGGCCAGCCACGGCTGGGACCACACCCGCGCCGATCAGCAGGACCCGGCCGGCTTCCGCGCCGATATCGGCCGCACCCGCCGGCTGCTTGAGGATACCGGCGGCGTCGCGGTGGCCGGCTACCGTGCCGCCACGTTTTCCATCGGCGCGCGCAACCCCTGGGCCTTCGCCGCGCTCGAGGCGGAGGGGTATCGCTACAGCTCCAGCGTCAACCCGATCCGCCATGATCTGTACGGGATGCCCGATGCGCCGCGCACCCCGTTCCGCCCGGCGGGAACCGGCCTGTGGGAGATTCCCATGACCACCCTGCGCGCCGGCGGGCGCAACCTGCCCTGCTCGGGCGGGGGATATTTCCGCCTGCTGCCCTATCGTCTGTTCCGCGCCGGGCTGCGCCGGGTGAACCGGGCGGAGGCCCGACCCGGCATCTTCTATTTCCACCCCTGGGAAGTCGATCCCGACCAACCGCGGATCCCCGGCGCCGGCTGGAAGTCCCGCTTCCGCCACTACACCAACCTGCGGCGCATGAGCACGCGGCTCGACCGGCTGCTGGCTGATTTCGTCTGGGGTCGGATGGACCAGGTGTTCGCCGGGCTGCTCGCCGCCCCGCAATGAGTGTTGCCGTCCGCCCGCTCGATGCCGCCGCCGCGCCGGCCTGGGACCGCTTCGTCCTCGCCCACAAGGATGGCACGTTTTTCCACCGCGCCGCCTGGCAACGGGTGATCGAGGCCGCCTTCGGCCACCGCACCCACTACGTCTTCGCCGAGCGCGACGGCGCGATCACCGGCGTGCTGCCGCTCAGCCAGGTGAAGACCCTGCTGTTCGGCAACACGCTGATCTCGGTGCCGTTCTGCGTCTATGGCGGGCCGCTGGCGGCGGATGAAGACAGCGCCGCGGCGCTGTCCGCCCACGCCGCCGCGCTGCGGGCACCGAGCGGCGCCGGGGCGGTCGAATTCCGCTACCGCGACCCGCCGGCCGCGGACCGTGCGGCGGCGCTGGACGCGGCCGGCTGGGTCGCCCGGCCCGGCCTCTATGTCACGTTCCGCAAGCCGATCCTGGCCGGCGACGATGCCAATCTGAAGGCGATCCCGCGCAAGCAGCGGGCCATGGTGCGCAAGGGGATCCAGCGCGGCCTCGTGTCCGTCGTCGATCGCGACACCGACCGGCTGCACCGGATCTATGCCGAAAGCGTGCGCAACCTCGGCACGCCGGTGTTCGCCCCGCGCTATTTCCGCCTGCTGGCCGAAGCCTTCGGCGAGGACTGCGATGTGCTGACCGTGCTGGACGGCGACACGCCGATCGCCTCGGTGCTGAATTTCTATTTCCGCGACGAGGTTTTGCCCTATTACGGCGGCGGGACGGCGGGAGCCCGTCAGCGTGCTGGGAACGACTTCATGTACTGGGAGGTGATGCGGCGGGCCGCGGCGCGCGGCTGTCGCGTGTTCGACTTCGGTCGCAGCAAGGAAGGCACCGGGGCCTACGCCTTCAAGCACAACTGGGGGTTCGTGCCAGCGCCGTTGCACTACCGTTTCCTGCTCGCCCCGGGCGCGCAGGTGCCGGACCTCAATCCGCTCAACCCGAAATTCCGGCTGTTCATCGCCGCCTGGAAGCGCCTGCCGCTGCCGGTGGCCAATCTGCTCGGCCCGCCGATCGTGCGCGGCCTCGGATGACCGGCCGAAGGGATCGCCCCGCATGACCGCTGACACCCTCCCGGCCCCATCCCGCCCGGTCGCCTGGGCGGGGCTGCGACCGGCGCTGCCGGCGCTCGCGACCGGACTGCTGGTCATGGCGCTGCTGTTCCATGAGGAGGCCGCGCAAGCGGTGCGGGTGTGGAGCGAGTTCGACCGCCTACAACCACGGCTTCCTGATCTTGCCGATCGCCTGCTGGCTGCTGTGGGACCGCCGCGCGCGGCTGACCGGGGCCGTGCCCCGGCCGCTCCCCTGGGCGGCGGCCGCGGCGGTGCCGGTCGTCGCGGTGTGGCTGCTCGCCAACCGGCTTGGGATCATGGAGGGCCAGCAGCTCATGGCCATGACCCTGCTGCAGTTGTTGTTTCTCGGGGTGCTGGGCTGGCGGGTGTACTGGCTGCTGCTGGGGCCGCTCCTTTATCTCTATTTCCTGGTCCCGTTCGGCGCTTTCGTCACCCCGGCATTGCAGAACTTCACCACCGACTTCGTCGGCTGGGGGCTGAACCTGTTCGGTATCCCCAACTACATCGACAGCCACACGATCCAGATCCCGGGCGGTGTCTTCTACATCGCCCAGGCCTGCGCCGGGCTGCGCTTCCTGATCGCCGCGATCGCCTTCAGCGCGCTGTATGCGCTGCTGATCTACCGCTCCAACCTGCGCCGGGTGATCTTCATCGGCGTGTCGCTGGTGGTGCCGGTGATCGCCAACGGGTTCCGCGCGCTCGGCATCGTCACCCTCGGCTATCTGGTCGGCAGCGCCAAGGCGGCGGCGACGGACCATGTGCTGTACGGCTGGATTTTCTTTTCCATCGTGATCCTGTTGCTGGTCCTGCTCGGCCTGCCGTTCCGCCAGGACACCGGCGGATGGTCGGCCCCGGCCGTGCTGCCGCCGCCGCCGCCGCGCCCCGTGCGGCCGATGCCGGTGGCGCTCGCCGTCGCCGTGGTCGCGGCGCTCGGACCGGCGTTGTCCTTCGGTTTCCACCGGGCCGCCGCGGGCGAGGTGGCGCCGGCGCCGCCGGTCCTTTCGTCCGGATCCTGCCAGGTTCTGGCTGCCGCGCTGCCGGTGCCGCCGGGACTGGCCGACGCCGCCGGCGCCGCGCGGATCGGCGAGCAACGGCTCTCCTGCGATGGGCATGGCGTGCGGGTGGTGGTGATGCGGTTTTCGCCGCGCACCGACCCGGGCCCGATCCTGTTGGCGGAACGCCACCTGTCCGGCCGGGCCGGGGCGGAGGACGTGGTGCAGGGCGCGCTGCGTGTGAACGGCCTGCGCTGGGATATGGTCGAAACCTCGGTGCCGACCCGAACCCTTGCCTTCCTGCTGTGGCGGGACGGCAAGCCGCGGCAGACCGGCTTGCGGTTCCGGCTGCGCCAGGGCATCGCCAGCCTGATCGGCGGGCGCGGCGCGCCGCTGCTGGTGGCGGTGGCGCCGGACCCGGATCCCAGCGGGGAGGGGCCCGCGGGGCGGCAGCAGGCGCGGGTGGCGATCGGTGCCTATCTGCGGGCGCAGCCGGATCTGGCGACGGCATTGAACCGGCTGGCGTCAGCCGGGAACTGAAACGGATAACTCATGAAGCGACGGACGATGCGAGGCGAACGGTGATCGGGGCCGGGACGGCGGCGTGCCGACGCAACGGATGAGCGGCATGCGACGGGTTGCCCTGGTCGGCGCCGGCTTCATCGCCCGCGCCCATGTCGAAGCCCTGCGCCGCACGCCCGGCGTGCACCTGGCCGCGGTGGTCGATCCGGTTGCCGCGGCGGCCCATGCGCTGGCCGATCCGGTCGGCGCACGTGTGTTCGCCTCGGTGGCCGAGGCGTTGGCGGCCGATGCGTTTGACTGCGCGCATGTCCTGGTCCCGCCCGACCGGCATGCCGAGGTGGCGGCGCAGGTGCTCGATGCCGGCAAGCCGGTGCTGCTGGAAAAGCCGCTGGCCGCGAGCGGGGCGGCGGCGGGGGCGCTGGTCGCCGCGGCCGAAGCGACCGCCACGCGGCTCGGCGTGAATCAGAATTTCGTCCACCACCCGGCCTTCATCCGGCTGCGCTTGTGGATGGAGCGGGGGACGTTCGGCCCGGTCCGCCATATCGATGCGCTGTATAACGTGCCGCTGCGGCAGATGGCGGCGCGACAGTTCGGCCACTGGATGTTCCAGGCGCCGGCCAACCTGCTGCTGGAACAGGCGGTGCACCCGCTATCGCAGCTTGCCGCGCTGGCCGGTCCGCTGGAGGCGGTCTCGGCGCGGGCCGGGGCGGCGGTGCCGATCGGCCCGGGGCAGCGGCTCTATCCGAGCTTCGATGCGCTGCTGGCCGGCCCGCGGCTGACCGCGGGGCTGCGTTTCGCGGTCGGCCAGTCCTTCCCGTTCTGGCAACTGCGCGTGGTCTGCGACGACGGGGTGGCGGTGGCCGACATCCTCGCCAACCGCGCCTTCGCCTATCGCCGCTCCCGCTGGATGGACGCGGTCGATGCGCCGCTGTCCGGCACGCGCGTGGCCGGCAGCCTGCTGGCCGACGGCGCCCGCAACCTGACGGACTATGGACGCTCGCTGCTGAAGCTGGGCGGCGCCGGCGACCCGTTCCAGGCCAGCATGACCCGCAGCGTCGCGGCGTTCCATGCGGCGCTCGACGCCGGCGCCGCGCCCGAGCTCGACGGCCGCTTCGGGGCCGGGCTGGTCGCGCTGTGCGAGCGCATGGCCGAGCTCGGGATTCCGTCGTCACAGGAACCCTCGGGCGCGGTGGCCGTGCCGGCGGCGGAGTCCGCCGGCACGCCGGCCCTGGCGCCGGACCATCCCCCGATCCCTGCCGCGCCGGCGCCGGACCCGGCCCCGCCCGACATCGCCCTGCTGGGCGGCACCGGCTTCATCGGCACCCATCTGGTGCACGCCTGTCTCGCGGCCGGGCTGCACCCGGTGGTGATGGCGCGCAGCCTGCGCGGCCTGTCCGCCGTGTTCCACGATCCGCGGGTCCGCCTGATCCGCGGCGACATCCGCGACACGGAGGCGGTGGCGCGCGCGATCGCCGGCGCCCCGGTGGTCGTCAACCTCGCGCATGGCGGCGGCGGCGCCTCGTTCGAGCAGATCCGTGCCGCCATGGTCGGCGGCGCCGAGACCGTGGCCCGCGCCTGCCTCGCGGCAGGACGCGACGGCGGGCAGGCCCCGCGTCTTGTGCATGTCGGCTCGATCGCGGCGCTCTATCTCGGCCCGCAGCCCGGCCCGATCACCGGCGCCACCCCGCCCGATCCCCAGGCCGAGCAGCGCGGCGACTATGCCCGCGCCAAGGCGCTGTCCGACCGGATGCTGCTCGACCTGCACGCCAGGGAGGGGCTGAAGGTGGTGATCCTGCGGCCCGGCGTGGTGGTGGGTGAAGGCGGGCCGCCGCTGCACAGCGGGGTCGGCCTGTTCAACAACGACCAGCACTGCATCGGCTGGAACGCCGGGCGCAATCCGCTGCCCTTCGTGCTGGCCGGGGACGTCGCCGACGCCATCCTGGCCGCCGCGCGGGCCGATGGGGTCGAGGGCCGGTGCTACAATCTGGCGGGTGACGTGCGACTGAGCGCACGGGAATACCTCGCCGCGCTTGGCCAGGCGCTGGGCCGACCGCTGCGCTTTCATCCGCAGGCGCCGGAGCGGCTGTGGCTGGTCGAACTCGGCAAATGGGCGGTGAAGCGGGCCGGCGGGCGGCGCCCGCCGTTCCCGTCGCTGCGCGACCTGCGCTCGCGCGGGATGATGGCGCGGTTCGACTGCAACGATGCCAAGCGCGATCTCGGCTGGAACCCGGTGGTCGATCCGGCCGTGTTCCGGGCCCGCGCGATCGCCGTGCATGCCGCCTAGTGTCCTGCCCCTGAAATGCCTTCCCATTTCAGGGACCAGCAGGCCACTGAAAACAAAGAGCTCGTGTCCCGACGCATGATGACGTTATTTCCTGGTCGGGACACTGGCGCCACAGTCAGGGACGCGGCAAAGCCGGATGTTCCCACCCTGTGCCATGTGTATGCGACCTTCGCCGTCGGCGGGCCGCAGATGCGCTTCGCCGCGATCGCCAACCGGTTCGCCGCCGACTACCGGCACCTGATCGTCGCCATGGACGGCAACACCGCGGCGCGGGAGCGGCTGGCGCCGGGCCTCGACGTCGCGTTCCCGCCGGTGGCGATCCGCAAAGGGGAGACCCTGGGCAACCGCGCGCGCTTCCGCGCCGCGCTCCGGGCCTGGCGCCCGGATCTGCTGGTCACCTGCAACTGGGGCTCGATCGAGTGGGCAATGGCCGACCTGCCGCGCCTCGTGCCGCATATCCATATCGAGGACGGGTTCGGCCCCGAGGAACAGGCCGGCCAGTTGCCCCGCCGCGTGCTCACCCGCCGGCTGGTGCTGCGCTGGAGCAGGGTGGTGGTTCCCTCGCGCACCCTCTATCGGCTGGCCACCGGCACCTGGCGCCTGCCCGAGGCGCGGGTGCGTTACATCCCGAACGGGATCGACCTCGCCCGGTTCAACGCCGGCGGACCGGCGCACATCCCGGGTGAGGGGCTGGTGATCGGCACGGTCGCCGCCCTGCGGCCCGAAAAGAACCTGGTCCGGCTGCTGCACGCCTGCCGCGCGGTGGCCGGGCAGGTGCCGGTGCGGCTGGTGATCGTGGGGGAGGGGCCGGAACGGCCGTCCCTGGAAGCGTGCGCCGCGGACCTCGGGCTGGCCGGGCGGGTGGTGTTCACCGGCCACAGCCCGTCCCCGGCGGCGTTCTATCGCGGCTTCGACATCTTCGCCCTCTCGTCGGACACCGAGCAGATGCCGCTCTCGGTGATCGAGGCGATGGCCGCGGGCCTGCCGGTGGCGGCGACCGACGTGGGCGACGTGCGGGACATGCTGGCCCCGGAAAACGCCCCTTTCGTCGTCCCGCGCGATCCCGACGCGCTGGCCGGGGCGATCCTGGCGCTCGCGGGCGATCCGGCGGCGCGTGCGGCGATCGGCGCCGCCAACCGCGCCCGCGCCGTGCAGGAATTCGACCAGGAGCGGATGTTTGCCGCCTACGCCGGCTTGTTCGCTGAAGCGATGGGCGGCGCCGGCCGCGACAGCCGGGCCTTCAGCGCGTAGTCGAGCCAGCCGATCCACTCGTGGAAGGCGAAATAGCTCTCACGCCAGGCGCGCGAGGAGGGCAGCACCGCGTCCGTCAGCGCATCCAGCCCGACCGGTGCGGCGGTCACGTTCAGGCCGAAATGGCGGAATGCCAAAATCCCCCGATGCTCGTGCCAGGCATGGGTGACCAGATAGATCGAGCCGATCCCGGCGCGGCGCAGGAGTGCGGCGCTGTCCTCCGCATTCTGCCAGGTGGTCTTCGAGCGCGGTTCCACCCAGCGCACGGGAACCCTGAAATCCTGCTCCAGGCTGTGCGCCATGAGCACCGCCACCGGGGCCTGCTGGCGTCCCGCGAGCCGGCCGCCGGTGACCAGGATCGGCAGATGGGTGCGCCGGTACAACGCCACCCCGGCGCGCATCCGTTCCAGGGTGAGCGGGCCGACCTGCTCGGCGGGCCCCGGCCCGCGCAGATGATCGACCTCGGCACTGAGGATCACGATGGCCCCCGGCGGATCGCCGGCGGGTGGGGCAAGGGGCAGGCCCAGCTCCAGCGACACCAGCAGCGCCTTTGAGACGGCCGGCAGGGACAGCACCAGCAGCCCCGCCAGGCTGCCGCCCAGCATCATCCGTCCCAGCCGCGGCCAGCGCCGCCGCAGCGCGAGGCCGGCCAACCCGATCAGCGGCAGGTTGGGCGGCGGGACGAGGGCGGCGGCGAGCAGCGCGTGCAGGATCACGCCGCGCCCGCCAGCCAGTCCAGCACCCGCGCCAGCCCGTCGCGCAGCGCCACCGGGGGCGCGAGGCCCAGCGCGCGCTGCGCTGCCTCCGGCGCGCCGACCGAGTGGCGGATATCGCCCTCGCGCGGCGGGCGCAGCCGCACCTCCGGCGCCCGCCCGCACAGCGCGGCGAGGGTGGCGGCGAGATCGCGCACCGAGGTGGGCCGGCCGGTGCAGACGTTGAACACCGGGCTGCCGGGGGGCAGGCGCGCCATCGCGGCGCGCAGGGCGGCCACCACATCGGCGACATAGACGAAGTCCCGCGTCTGGGCGCCGTCGCCGAGCACATCGATCGGATCGCCGCGCTGCAGCCGCCCGGCGAAGATGGAAATCACGCCGGAATAGGGCGAGCCCGGGTCCTGGCGCGGGCCGAACACGTTGAAGAACCGCAGCCCCACCGTCGGCACGGAATGCACGCCGGTCGCCACCTGCGCGTGCAGTTCGCAGGCCAGCTTGTCGGCGCCGTAGGCAGACAGCGGCCGGGTGGGCGCGGCCTCGGTGATCGGCTGGACCGGGCAGTCGCCGTAGACGGCGGCCGAGGACGCATACACCACCGGGGTGCGCGCCGCCCGCGCCGCGTCCAGCACGGCGATGGTGCCGACCAGATTGACACGGTTGGTGCCGAGCCAGTCCTCCGCCGCGCGCGCCACCGAGGCGATGGCGGCCAGGTGGAAGCAGCCGTCCACCCCGTCCATCGCCGCGCGCACCGTGGCGGGGTCGGCGACGTCGCCGACCACAAGCTCCGCCGCCGGCGGCAGGTTGTCCCGCCGGCCGGTGGAGAGGTCATCGAGCACCCGCACGGTCTCGCCGTCCGCGATCAAGGCATCGGCAAGGTGGGAGCCGATGAAGCCGGCCCCGCCGGTAATCAGGTAACGCGCCACGTCAGATCCTGTCGCTGGTCACGAAGCGTGCCCCGGCCGCCTGCAACTCGGCCCGGGCGGCGTCCAGTGTGGTGCCGCCGGCGGGAACCGGCAGGGCGATGGCGCGGCAGGCATCCTCGATCACGCTGACGGTGTAGCCGAGGCGGAGCGCATCCGCAGCCGACCACGCGACGCAGAAATCGGTCGCCAGCCCGGCCAGGAACAGGTGCCGCACGCCGCGCTCCTGCAGCCAGCCGTGCAGTCCGGTGGGGGTGCGGCGGTCGTTCTCGAAGAAGGCGGAGTAGCTGTCGATCGCCGGATCGGTGCCCTTGCGGAGGATGGCGGCGATCCGGCGCTGGTCGAGATCGGGGTGCAGGGCCGCGCTGGCGCTGCCGGCAAGCGCATGGTCGGGCCAGAGCGTCTGCGGCCCATAAGGCAGCGCGATCGTCTCGAACGGCGCCCGTCCCTTGTGGCTGGAGGCGAAGGAGCCATGCCCAGGGGGGTGCCAGTCCTGGGTGGCGAACGCACAGCCGAACCGGGTCGCGAGCAGCCGGTTGATCACCGGAACCACTGCGCCGCCATCGGCCACCGGCAGCTCGCCGCCGGGCATGAAGGTGGGTTGGACATCGATCACGCCCAGGACGGTCTCCGTCCCGAGCGTGTCCGGCCCGGTGGCACGCGCCATGCTTCGCCATTCCTCATGCTGTTCGCCTTGCGGCAGCTTGCCCAATTCGGCGTAAGGTTCAAACTGTCGTGCGTGTCACGTTCACTCTGGGGAGTCTCACTTATGAAGCTGCCGCGTTTGGCCCTGCTGGGCCTGTTGCTGGGGGCCGCCGCCATACCGGCGGTGTCCCGGGCCGCCACTTTCCGCTGGGCCAACAATGGCGACGTCACGTCGATGGACCCGGACACCTTGCAGGAGACCGTGCAGCTCTCCTTCCTGTCCAACATCTTCGAGCCGCTGGTGCAGCGCGACGAGAACCTGAAGCTCATCCCGGGCCTGGCGGTGAAATGGAGCCAGGTCAGCCCGACGGTCTGGCGCTTCCATCTGCGCCCCGGCGTGAAGTGGCAGGACGGCACCCCGTTCACCGCCGATGACGTGGTGTTCTCCTTCCAGCGCATCGAGGCCAAGACCTCGCAGATGCGCAATGTGCTCAGCATGGTGCAGGAGGTGCGCAAGGTCGATCCGTTGACGGTGGACATCGTCACCAAGGAACCGGACCCGATCTTCCCGCAGGAACAGACCAACTTCCTGATCATGAGCAAGGCGTGGTGCGAGGCGCACGGCGCCGCCGAACCGGTCGTGCTCGGCGCCGGCGAGAACTACGCCATCCTGCATGCGATGGGCACCGGGCCCTACGAGCTGGTCTCGCGTCAGCCCGACAGCAAGACGATCCTGAAACGGAACCCGCTGTGGTGGGGCAAGCTCACCGGCAACGTCGACCGGGTCGAGTTCGACGTGATCAAGAACGATTCCACCCGGGTCGCCGCGCTGCTGTCGGGTGAGGAGGACATGATCTACACCGTGCCGCCGCAGGACATGGCGCGGATCGCGCATGCCTCGGGCGTGCATCTGATCCAGCACCCGGAGCTGCGCACGATCTACTTCGGCTTCGACCTCTCCCGCCCGCAACTGCTGACCAGCAACATCAAGGGCAAGAACCCGCTCCAGGACGTCCGCGTCCGCCGCGCCTTCGCACTGGCGATCGACGAGAACCTGATCGCCAAGCGGGTGATGCTCGGCCAGGCGCATCCGACCTGGCTGATGTGGGGACCGGGGGTGAACGGCTACGATGCCAAGCTCGATGTGCGGCCGAAGCCTGACCTTGCGGAAGCGAAGAAGCTGATGGCCGAGGCGGGCTACCCGCACGGCTTCACCCTGGGCATGGATTGCCCCGACGACCGCTATGTGATGGACGAGCAGATCTGCACCGCCGCCGCCGCCATGCTCGGGCGGATCGGCGTGAAGATCAACCTGACCGCGCAGACCAAGGCCAAGTTCTTCGCCAAGATCAACACGCCGCGGTACGACACCGACTTCTACATGCTGGGCTGGACGCCTTCGACCTACGACGCCGAGAACGTGCTCTACTCCCTGCTCGGCAGCCGCAACGGCAAGCGTGGGATCTTCAATGTCGGCGGCTACTCCAACCCCAAGCTCGATGCGCTGATCAGCCAGATCGCCGTCGAGACGAACCAGGCCAAGCGCGATGCGCTGATCGACGATGCGGCGCGCATCCTGCAGACCGACCTGCCGACCATCCCGCTGCATCAGCAGGTGATCGTCTGGGCGGTGCGCGACGGCTACAAGGTGGTGCAGCCGGCCGACAACAGCTTCCCGTTCCGTTACTTCTCGGGGCCGGCGAAGAAATAGCCGGACGCTTGCAAATCGGCATTCCAGGATCCACTTTCGGCATGGGCGCCCTGGGGGCGCCCATGCCAAGGGAGATCCTGCGATGTCCGCGCCCAGCCTGCTCGCCCAAACCACCGACCGCCTGACCGAGGTTCTGGGGCCTGACATCGACCGGCTGACGGTCGAGCGGGTGGTGGTCGGCCTGTTCTTCACCGGCGTGAAGCTGGCGGGCGGGTCGACCGGCGCCTGCGCCACGCCGCTGCGCACGATCCGCGAGGCGGTCTGCTGCCCCAGTTCCGCCATGGCCATGCCGTTCCCCGGCAAGCTGCGCGGCCGGCCGGCGCGCGAGCTGCTGCGCCTCGTGCACGAACCGGACGGCATCCGCCGCGCGGTGGGCATCGCCGCCATGAACGCGCTGGCCGCCGCCGCCTGGGAGCGCCGGCCGCATCCCGGGGTGAGCCTGCGCTCCGGCGAGGATGCCTACGACGCGGCCGCGATCCGCCCGGGCGAGCGGGTCGTCGTGGTCGGCGCTTTCGTCCCCTTCCTCAAGGCTCTGAAACAGGCCGGTCAGCCGTGGACGGTGCTGGAGACCGATCCGGCCACCCTGAAACCCGACGAACTGGCGCATTTCCGTCCCGCCGTGGACGCACCCGCCGTGGTGCCGGGGGCGGACGTGCTGCTGATCACCGGCACCACCCTGCTGAACGACACCCTGGCCGAACTGCTCGCGCTCGCGCGGCCGGACGCGCGGGTGGTCGTGGTCGGCCCCACCGTGGGGTTGATGCCGGACGTGCTGCTTGACCGCGGGGCGGACATCCTGGGCGGCATCCGGGTGACCGACCCGGACGCGTTTCTGGACGTGCTCGCCGAAGGCGGGTCGGGCTACCACTTCTTCGGCCGCTCCGCCGAGAAAGTGGTGCTGGTGCGCAGCACGCCGAAGGCACGCGCGCTGGCGGCGTGAGCAAGCAAGGCCAGGGGGCTCTGCCCCCTGGACCCCCGCCAGGGGACAGTCGTCCCCTGGACCCCTCGGGGGGTTCCGATCCGGTGGGGGAGGCGCGGCGGGCGCGGGGCGGCGCGGGGGACCGGCGGGGACAGGGCGCAAATGCGCCCTGTCCCCGCCGGTCCCCCGCGCCGCCCCGCGCCCGCCGCGCCTCCCCCACCGGATCGGAACCAACGAACGGGTTCCAAGGGCGACGCCCTTGGTGGGGGGTCCAGGGGGGCAAAGCCCCCCTGGCCTTGCTGCCCTTGATCCCGCTCAGGCCGCCGTGCTCGCCCGCCCTTTCACGCGGTCGAACCAGGCGCCGATGGCTTTGTTCTCGGGGTTGAGCGGCTGGCCGACCCCGGCCGCGAAGTCGAGGAAGCAGAACAGGAAGATATCGGCCAGGGTGAAACGGGCGCCGCAGACGTACTCCTTGCCGGCCATCATGCCGTCCAGCCGGCTGAGCCATTCCTGGGCGATCTGCTTGAGGTCGTCGGCCGCCTGCGGGATGACGTGGATGCGGTTCTGGAACAGTTTCAGGCCCTGGGAGAAGCGGAACCCGTTGGCCAGCGGCTCGATGATATTGAGATCAATCCGGCGCATCCACATGCGCGTCTCCGCCCGTTCCTGCGCCGTGGCGCCGATCAGCGAGGGACCGGGGGTGATCTCGTCGAGGTATTCGCAGATCGGGATGATCTCGGTGAGCACCGTCCCGTTGTCGAGCTCGAGCGCCGGCATCTGTCCGAACGGGTTCTTGGCCATGTAGGGCTCGCGCCGGTTTTCCCCCCCGCGCAGGTCCACCTCCTGGCGCGGCAGGTCGATGCCGCGTTCGGCCATGAACATGCGGACCATGCGCGGGTTGGGGCCGACCGAGTTGTAGAGTTTCATCAGGATCCTCCCGTTAGGACGTGTATTCCCGGCGCAGCTCGCGCTTGAGCAGCTTGCCCGCGGTGTTGCGCGGCAGGTGATCGACGAACACCAGCCGTTTCGGCAGCTTGAACGGTGCCAGGTGCGTCCGAGCATGGGCGATCAGCCCGGCCTCGTCCACCGCCTGGCCGGTGCGCAGCACCACGAAGGCGGTCACGGCCTCGATCCATTTCGGATCGGGCAGGCCGACCACCGCGACCTCGGAGACGGCGGGGTGGGTGAACAGCGCCTCCTCCACCTCGCGGGAGGCGACCAGCACGCCGCCGGTGTTGATCACGTCACGGATGCGGTCGACGATGTAGAGGTAGCCCGCCTCGTCGAAATACCCCACGTCGCCGGAGTGGAACCAGCCGCCGCGGAACGCTTCTTCGGTTTCCGCCGGCTTGTCCCAGTAGCCGACCAGCAGCTGGGGCGAGCGGTGGACGATCTCCCCATGCGTGCCGGGCGGCACGTCGTTCATTTCCGGATCGACCACCCGCGTTTCCACGTTGAACACCGGCCGTCCGGCCGAGGTGGGCCGCGCGTCGTGTTCTTCCGGGCGCAACACCGTGGCGACCGGGGCGATTTCGGTCTGGCCATAGGCGTTGAAGGCCCGCGCGCCGGGCAGCCGGGCGCGCAACTCGGCGAGCACCGCGGCGGGCATGATCGAGGCGCCGTAATAGATGTGGCGCAGCGACGACAGGTCCCGCCGCGCGCAATCGGGATGGCGCAGCAGGCTGATCCAGACCGTGGGCGGGGCGAAGAACGAGGTGATGCGCTCGGCCTCGATCAGCCGCAGCACGGTCGCCGGTTCCGGCGCCTCGATCAGCAGGGTGCGCGCCCCGGCGATCAGCTGCGGCATGGCGAAGGCGTGCATCTGCGCGGTGTGATAGAGCGGCAGCGCCGCCAGCGCCCGGTCCTCCGGCCCGCATTCGAAGTGATGGATCACCGAGGCGTATTCGGCCAGCATGGCCCGGTGGGTCATCATCGCGCCCTTGGGCGCGGCGGTGGTGCCGGAGGTGTAGACGATCTGCGCCAGGCTGTCGTCGTCGATCGCCACATCGGGCGGCGGGGCCAGCGCGGCGGCGCGGGCGATGCGCACCAGCCCGTCCGGCCCTTCGGGCTCCAGCCGGCGCAGGAGTTCCACCTTCTCGCCCATCCCGGCCAGCGCCGGCGCGAGCGAGTCCGCAGCGAACAGCGCCCGCGCCCCGGACTGGGCGATGATATAGGCCAGTTCCGCCCCGGTCAGCGCGTAGTTCACCGGCACATGCACCAACCCGGCGCGCGCGCAGCCGAGCCAGAGCAGCAGGTAGGCGTCGGAATTGCGCCCGAACGCCGCCACCCGGTCGCCCGGAACCAGCCCGAGGCCGAGCAGGTGGGCGGCGATCTGGTCCGCCCCCGCGTCCAGCGCGGCGAAGCTCCAGGCGCGGCCGTCGAACACCAGCGCCTCGCGCCCGCGATGCACGCGCGCGGCCCGGCGCAGCGCGTCGCCCACCGTGTCGCGGCGGGCGCGCGCGACCCCCTCGTTCACTGCGCGGCCTCGGCCTCGATTTCCACCATCCAGCGCGGATCGGCGAGGCCGGAGACGACCAGCAGGGTGGACGCCGCCGCGTGGTCGGCAAACAAAAGGTCGCGCGCGGCGCGGTAGGCCGGGATCAGGGCGCGGTCGGTGAGGAAGACCGTGGTCTTCACGACGTCGGCGATCCCCATCCCGTGCGCCTCCAGCACCGCGCGCAGATTGGCGTAGGCCTGGGCGATCTGGCCTTCCCCGGTGGCCGCCACGCTGCCGTCCGGCGCCTGGCCGACCTGGCCCGAGATCACCAGCCGCCGGTGCGGGCCTTCCACCAGCGCGCCGTGGGAGTAGCGGGTGGCCGGCGCGCGCACGCCCGGCGGGTTGGACAAGGTGATGACCGGCATGGATCGGAACCCTCCTGGTAAGATCTGGCGCGCCTCTTCTGCCCGGGCGGCCTGTGCCACGATAGCATAAGCCGCGCCGCCGGTCGGGGGGGCGGCTCGACAGGGCGCCGGCGGCTTGCCACCCTGGCGCCCGCCAACCAGGGGAGATGTCGTCATGCGCATCGCGTTGATCGGCCAGCAGGATTTCGGCCGTGCCGTGCTGGAGGCCTTCCTCGCCCGCGGCGACACCGTCGTCGCGGTGTTCTGCGCCCCCGAGACCGGGCGGCCCGACCCGCTGCGCCTGGCCGCCGAGGCGCGCGGCGTGCCCGTGCACCAGTTCGCCCGGCTGACCGACCCGGCGGCGGCCGAGGCGCTGCGCGCCGCCGGCGCCGAGATCGGCGTGATGGCCTATGTGACCCAGTTCGTGCCGCAGGCGTTCTGCGCGGTGCCGACCTTCGGCACCATCCAGTTCCACCCCAGCCTGCTGCCCGCCCATCGCGGCGCCAGCGCCATGAGCTGGGCGATCATCGCCGGCCGCCGGCAGACCGGGCTTTCCATCTTCCGCCCGACCGACGGGCTGGACGAGGGCCCCGTGATCCTGCAACGCCGGGTGAAGATCGAGCCGGATGATACGCTGGGATCACTGTATTTCGGCAAGATCTTCCCGCTCGGCGTGGCCGCGCTGATCGAGGCGGCCGAGCTTGTGGTGTCCGGCAAGGCCGCCGCGCTGGCGCAGCACGAGGCGGGGGCGGGCTACGAGGGGATCATCCGCGACGCGGAATCGGAGATCCATTGGGCGAGCCATATCGACCTGACCTACAACCTGGTGCGCGGCTGCAACCCCGCGCCCGGCGCCTGGACCACCCTGGAGGGGCGCAAGCTGTTCCTGTTCGACTGCGCCAAGCGGATCGCGCGGACGTTTGCCGAGGTGAAGGGCAAGCGGATCGGGGAGGTGGTGGCGGCCGGGCCGGCGGGGATCACGGTGCTGGGGCAGGGCGGGTTCCTGGAGGTCTCGCGGCTGCGCTGGGACGGGGGGAAGAAGATCGCCGCGGCGGAGGCGGGGATCGCGGCCGGGGCGGTGCTGGGGGGGTAGCCCAGGCCCAGGCCGCCCGGCGTGGCGCGGGGGGTGTCCGTCCCCCTCTCCGCCCCGTTGGGGCGGAGAGGGTCGGGGTGAGGAGGGGCCTTCCGGCCCCGCGGCCGGCAGCCGGGCCGGGCGACAGTGGACGGGCGCGCATGACCGTATCGGCGTGTTGTTCCCGCTGACGGCGTGGTTTAGCATGGTTGGAAGTGGAAATTCCGGGGCAAGGCCGATGGCCAGGTTCGACAGAATCACCTGCATTCCGACGATCCTCAACGGTCAGCCGACCATCCGCGGCATGCGCCTGTCGGTGCGACGTGTGATCGAAGCGCTCGCGGTCACGCCGAACTGGGACGATCTGCGCCGGGAATATCCCGAGCTGGAAGCGGAGGATATCCGCCAGGCACTGGAATTCGCCGCCCAGAACCTGGACGAAAGCGTGCAGCCGCTCCAGTCCGCTTGATACGCCTGCTGCTCGACCAGGGCCTGCCGCGGTCAACCGCCGCTTTGCTCGGACAGGGCGGCTGGGACGTGGTCCACGTATCCGACATCGGCATGAGCCGCGCGGACGACCAGGATGTTCTGCGGCGAGCGGCATCCGAAGCGCGGATCTGCGTCACGCTCGACGCGGATTTCCATGCGCTGCTTGCGACCGGCGGTGCGCGCGGCCCGTCCGTGGTACGAATCCGAAAGCAAGGTCTCGGCGCCGCCGGTCTCGCGGCGTTGCTGCAAACCATCTGGCCCGGCATTGGCGATGCGCTCGACAGCGGCGCCATGGTGACCGTCACAGATCGGTCGATCCGTGTCCGGCTGCTGCCGATCGTCCGGGCCTGATCCACGACCCGCTTCGATAGACATATCGATACCGGACCATACCCCTGCCACGCCTCCGCACTCCCCGGGATTGGATCCCGTCGAGCAGGACTGGGAACTCCTCGGCGGCAATGTTCTCAGTTATCGCCTCCGGGGCAGCCACGAAGGCGTAATTCAGGCCTGCACCAACGCCTGGAACAAGCTGGTGCGCATGCCCGAGCGGATCGCTTCCCTCACTCGGCGCCCCTGGGCCAAAGCGGTCAGCAGATAGGACGGCTGGCATGACGCGATGCCCGCCAACCCTCGTGCATAATGCGGGTTACTAATCCGGCGGGCAAGCCCATGAATTCATACGCCGGTAGCCCAGCAACGTCCATGTCATATACCTGAATTTTTGGATATGCGACTTCAATCGAGATACCTATTTGTCTGTCTTATTAGTAGCTCTGCCACAGCGTGCGTCTGCAACACAATCCCGTCCTGGTCCATCCGCCCGCTCGAACTATATCCGAATTAGAGTGGCAAAACGTCTTGCTTCCCGAAGCCGACAGGAACACAATCACATTGTTGCGCTCTAGGGACACTCGGTATCCAGCCTCGGGGGCCCCATTGATGACTGCGATTGCTTCCTGAGACAAGGGTTCTCCAACGGCGGTTATCCACTTCTCCACAATGGGAGTGCCGGTCGCTGTTGGTGGCTCTCGGGTGGCTATCGTGTACCCGGTTAGTCGGGCGGATCGACGCCTGGGAACTTCTTGCTTCCAAGACGTGGCCCGGCATGACCAACGGGCCCGCGCTGTCCTCGCGAGCTTTCTCAAAGATTTCGGCCATCCGCCTCGAGTGGTAGGCTATCTCCGAGAGTGCAAATGCCGCACCGGAAGCCGCTGCTGATCCGATGAAGCCCAACGCGGCGCCACACAAGGCTCCGAACAGAAGGACAGGATGAGCCGATGTCCCGCGAAAAGCCCCACCTTCGGAAATCCCCGATATCGAGGTGACGAGACGCGCCCAGGAGTAGCCAGCGAGCCCCCCGCCGACTGTCGAGAGAAGGACGGCAAGCATTAGCACCGTATCGGAGATGCCGACTATCCACCGACGGAACTCGCTCACTGACGACTGGTCACTCATTGACATGCCCTCCGGGCCCCTTCTCGAACTAACAGTAACATTCTCGTGGATTCTTCGAAATGACCTAAGGTCGAATTACACCGGCCCCACTGAACGGAAGTGAATGCCACGGGAGCGAGTGAGACGAAATGACGAAGTGAGAGGATATAGGCGCGGATAGCATCGCGGCGGCACGTTGCCTAAGAAGACAATCGTAGAGCGCACCGAAACATCGCCAGCCGAGAGGAAAATCCGCTACCGGTCAGAGTGTCATTCTAAAGTCGACCAGGCGCTGGTTGACCGGCGCCTGACAGATTGCCCGTGCCGGTCTTCAACCCGGAACCGCGACCGCCTGCTGGAGAGCGACATCGCGCGCAGTTCCTGGCCGAGGTGTTGGCCGGTTCCGCGATCAAGCCGCTGCTGTCATACGACCATTTTTGATCGATGGCACGATGATCGGCGCCAGGGCGTCGATGAAGAGCTTCCGTCCGAAGGAGGCACGGGAGCCATCGGCACCGGGACGGAACGGCGCGCGACGTCCACGGCAAGACGAGGAACAACGAGACGCTCTCGATCCGTTTGCTGCGCGACCGACCACCGATCCGGGCGCCGGCTCTACAAGAAGGCAAAGGGACAGCCGGCGAAGTTGCGCCGCCCGGGGCATGCGGGGATCGAGAACAGGAGCGACCCGGTGGTCGCAGCATGCGTGACCCCCGGCTACCGGCACCGCCGAGCAGGAGGCTGCCGGTGCCATGGCCGAAGAGCTCGGCGGGGATCAGCGCATCACGCTCGGTGCGGACGAGGCCTATGACACTGGCGACTTCGTCGCCGAAATGCGGCGGCTGCGGATCACCCCGCACCTGGCGCAGAACGATACCAACCGGGCATCCGCGATCGACGGCCGCACCGCGCGCCATCCCGGTTCCGCGGTCAGCCTGGGGAAGCGGAAACCGATCGAAGAAGCGTCCGGCTGGATGAAAACCGTGGCTCGGATGCGCAAGACCCGCCACCGCGGCACCGCGCGGGTCGGCTGTATGTTCACCTTACCGCGCTGCCTACAACCTGGTGCGGACGCCGAAGTTGCTGGGCGCCGCGGCGTAGTGAGGCCCGGAGTTTGTCCAAAATTGCCCCGGTGACATAATTCTGGCCGTCGGGGTCGCGGAATGACGCGAAACCAGGCGCCAAACGCCCGTCAGGGCAGCCAAAACACTGGGAAACCCATCAAATTGGGGCGATTTTCCGCAGTCTGCTGAGACGCTGAGGCAGGTCGCGCGCGCTTTCTTGGCTTGGACGCGCGCTCACGGCCCGTCTTCGCGGGCGCCTTCTTCGGCCATTCCTGCGGCAGCGGTGGCTTTGCCATCACCGGATGGGCTACTTCTCCCGCTTGCCGTTCGGCTTCCTCTTTTCAGATCTTCTGCCACGCCCAAAATCGATCATACCGGACGCGTCTCCCAAAATGGGACTCGCACAAATCGGGGGATAAGCGAGGCGCGCTGGTCGGCGCCTTGGGTCGGGACTTCTTGGAGGGGGGCAACCCAAGGCGCCCCACGTACGGACGAATCGCACCTGGGCCAACGCAACGTCCTTTTGTGGCGACCTGCTGCTGTCGGTCAATGGCGATCTCTGCCTTCGGCGGGACGGTGATCGCCACAAGGAACGAACAGCATGTTAGCGATGTCGAAGAGTGCCCGACTAAAGATCAAACGGGCCAACTGCCATATCAATACGATTGCATCCGGAACCGTCTCCCTTTCCAGGGATGTGTAAGAAGATTACCAATGGACCCGGCCGTTCTCACATTATCATGCTTGAACCGAATGGTTTTTACCTGACCTATAGGCCCAAAGAGCCAATCACGGACCATTTTGGCCCGATCATTGGAGATTGTGTCAACAACCTTCGGGAGGCCATGGACTACTGGATCAATGCGGCGCTGACCGCTACTGGAAAGCCCCGGAAAGCGCATTTGCCGTTCTCGGAAAAATGGAAAGCCTTGAAGTCTCCCCTAATTAGTCCGCGGTAAAGCAAGCCTTCCCCGACCTTGCAGAATTTATCCTCGAAGACATAAAGCCTTGCCGGGATACCAATCTCTACCTTTGGGCCGCCACCAGCCTTTGCAACCAGAATAAGCACAACGAATTCATACCGACGATCACCGTTGTAAGTACCGAAAACATAAACGCCAGGGTTGGCTCGAATACGTTCAAGGACTGCGCCGTGAGAGGGAACGCGAACGGCCCAATTCGCATTATTCGGTCCGACACCCCGATCGCCATAGAACGGAACTTCCGCCGTCCGTTGAGATTGCGTTCCCAAGGGGTGCCGTCTTCGAGGACCAGCCGGTTATCCCAACGCTCCTGCAAATGTCGCGGGTCGTCGCGGAGACGATCGAGGCAATTGACCGCTTCATTGCGCCGTTTGTCTGACCGAGCGGTAGTGCCTGGCGCCATATGCATGCTCGTCGGTCTTTGCTTTGTAAACCGAGGAATCGATAAGGTAGCCACATGGCTCATCGTTTGATCTGGTTGGGCCACGTACCGGACCGAATGGAACGACACTCTATCGATATAAACATAGAAAGCGACACGATAGTCAATGCCGCGGGCATCGAGCTATGTTCGCGCACGGGCAGGCAGTGGCGGGCGGACGGCGCCATGGGCCCTCCTGCCAATCCATACGGATGCGCCTCGCCGGCTACCCCAGGTAGGCCGAGACCGTCCAACATTGCCATCTCCCGTCGTCATGCTGGGCATGCCATCGGATGCGCTACTGACGCCCTCGAACTCCGGCGGGACCCGATCATCCCCCTACAGCGCCACCCGCATCCGCACGTCGAACGCGGCATACTCCCGGCCCGCACGCCCCCGCGTCCCGGTCAAGCAGCCCCGCCGCCGCCAACGCCAGCACATCCTCATGCACCCGTCGGTAGTCCCGCTCCAGCGCCTGCGCGAGCGCGCGGATACTCCGCGCCGGGGCCCGATGCACGTCCCGCAGCAGCTCCAGCCGCTTGGGCGACAAGGTGCGGGCCATCGCCTCCCACGTCTCGAACCCGATATGCACCTCGGCATTCGCCCCGGTCAGCTCCCCGCGTTCGGCGCGGTGCCAGGCATCGACCACGCGCGTGCCGATCGTGTCGAGACTGTCCCCGACATGGACCTGAACACTCCTGCTCATGCGCCGTCCTCCGTCCGGACCGCCCGCACCGCGGCCATGAAATCGCCGGTCAGTTTCCCGATGCTGCCCGAACCGGCAGGGGCTTTCCACCTCCCGGATATGCCGGTGGTCCCCCTTGCCGCGTTCGTAGTCGAACAGCACCAAGTCACCCCGGGCCGCCGCCGCCCGGCTGATGGTGAACGATGGGTAAAGGCCAGGGTACCCCTTCGACCCTACGGGCCAACCATGTGTACACGCGCCCGGGCACGATCCGGCGCCCGCATGGCGGCAGCAAGCGCCCGCTGTCAACATTGCCGCAACCCGTCGCGACGCGATTGCCTGTAACGGTTTCGTAGCTCATCGCCTGGTAGCCACCACCGGACGTCGGAGCCTACGGCATCGAGCCGCGCCGACATCGCGTTCGTGATCCGACCAGTCCATCCGTGCCGCCGTGCGCATGGACCGGGCCGCACAGCATCACGCGCGGCCAGGAGGCCCCCATGCCCCCACCTGATCCCCTCGCCCCGCTGATCGCCTTCGCCGTGCACGGCTTCCTCGGCACCCTCCTGCCGTTGGCCATCTTTCTCGCCCTGCTCGCCGCCCTCGCCGCCGGGCTGAAACCCCACCTCAAAGGCGCCGCCGGCGAGCGCGCCGTCGCCCGCCGCCTCGCCCGCCTCGGCTTCCCCTGCCTGCACGACGTCATCGTCCCCGCGCCGGACGGCACCCTGACCCAGATCGATCATGTCGTGCTCACCGCCCAGGGTCCGCTCGCCATCGAAACCAAGACCTACGCCGGCCACATCTTCGGCCGGGAGCGCGAGCGCGAATGGACCCAGGCCCTCGGCGGCCGCAAGATGCGCTTCCAGAACCCGCTGCGGCAGAATTTCAAACACGTCGCCGCGCTGCGCCACCACCTGCGCGCCGAGGTGCAGGGCCTCGTCGTCTTCGCCGGCACCGCCCGCTTCCCGAAGGGACTGCCGCCGGGCGTCGCGACGCTCGGCGAGCTCGCCGGGCACATGGAGCGCCTGGGGCGTCCGCTGCCGTTCCTGCTCGGCGGGCCGACCTGGCAGACCGCCTGCCGCCTCGCTGAACAAGGGCGCGGGATGCGACAGGCGCACCTGGCCGGCCTGCGCGCGCGGCACGCGCCGGCGCCGGGCCTGCGCGCCGGCAGCGGCGCGGTCGGCCTCGGCGCGATCACGGAGGCGGCGCTGCGGCGCCTTGGGTCCATCCAGTCTCGCGGGTCCGTCGACGGAGCCCGGAGGTGGCCACCCGCGCCGCCGCCGCCCGGCCGATTGTGAACGAGGGGTAAAGGCGAAGGGTATCCTTCGCGCCCATCGGGCCGACCATGTGTACACGCGGCCGAGGGCGATCCGGTGCCCGCCGCGTAAATGACAGGTTTACGCCGGGTGAAGGCGCGGGCGCAGCCCCGACGGGGCCGCTACGTCCCGCCGGCCCCGCCGCGCCCCTGATCCGCCCGCCGCAGCAAAAACTCCCGCCCCAGCTTCACCCGCGGCACCCCGTCGTATTCCACGATATCGGCCGTCGCATACGTCTCGTGCCAGAAATCCGGAATGAAACTCCCGGTCCCCACCACGTCGATCGGCGCGTTCGCGTCCGCCATCACCCGGCACTTGTCCACCCCGAAGCCGGAGGACGCGACGATCCGCACCGCCCGGTACCCCGCCGTGTCCAGCGCCTCCCGCAGCCGCCAGATCGCCGCGGCGGAGACGCCCGTGCCCACCAGGTAGCGCAGCTCCGTTTCGCTGCGGTAGCGGCGGATCGCACCGGGCATGTGGCGTTCCAGCACCGCGTAGCTCGCCGCCGGATCGAGCCCTTCCAGGAACCGCCCGCCATGCGTATCCAGCCGGAACGCCAGCCGCCCGGCCGCCGCCAGCTCCGGAAACCGGGCGCAGACCGCAAGCGAGTCCGTGATCTCCCGCCCGAAATAATCGGCAAGCACCGTCATCGGCTCGTCGGGAAACGTCTCGTGGTACATCTCCGCCGCGCGCAACGTCGATCCGGCGTAGCCGATCAGCGAATGCGGCATGGTGCCCATCCCGTGGGCATTGCCGAACCAGTGCGCGGTGCCGTCGTTGGCGTTGCCGATGAACCCCTTGGCCCCCTCCCGCTGCGCCGCGGCGCCGCCGGTGGCGGCGGCATAGGCCATCATCTCCTGCATCTCGGCCCCGGCGCAGTGCCGCGCCTCCATCGCCAGGAACGCCACCCCCGGCAGCGCGAGGCACATCTGATAGGCGTGGTGCGCGGCCACACAGGCCGGCCCCAGCTTCTGCAGCAGGATGGTCTCCAGGTCCGACAGCGCGAGCAGGCTGCCGGTCAGGTAGACGATCGGCTCCCCGGCGCCGACCCAGTCGCCCTCGGGATGCATCACGTCGATCCCGAACCGCGTGCCGCGCGCCTCGGCCACCGCCTCCAGCCAGGTCTGCATCAGCCGCGGGGCGGAGATCACCGGGCGGCGCAGGAACACCGCGTAGGTCACCTGGGTGTCGCCGAAGCGGGCCACCACCGCCCGCGTGCGGTTGAAATAGCTGTCGGTGCGGGCGGTGATGTCGGCGTCGAGCGGATCGCCGGCGGGGCGGCGCATGGCGCTACTGCGCGGCGAGAGCGGCGACGTCCCGCCCGGTCTCCCGCCGGCGCTTCAACTCCGCGGCGACCAGGAACGCCAGTTCCAGCGACTGCTCGGCGTTCAGCCGCGGGTCGCAGAACGTCTCGTAGCGGGTGCCGAGATCGGCTTCCGTCAGCCGGTGCGCGCCGCCCACGCATTCGGTGACGTCCTGGCCGGTCATCTCCACATGCACGCCCCCGGCCCAGGTCCCTTCCGCGGCGTGGATGTCGAAGAAGCCGCGCACCTCGGCCAGGATCGCATCGAAGCTGCGGGTCTTCACCTTGGCGGCGGTGGAAATCGTGTTTCCGTGCATCGGATCGGTGATCCACACGACCTTGCGGCCCTCGCGCTCCACCGCGCGCACCAGCGCCGGCAGCTTCGCGCCGATCTTCTCGGCGCCCATCCGCGCGATCAGGGTCAGCCGCCCCGGCTCGTTGGCCGGATTGAGCCGGTCGATCAGCCGCAGCAGGTCGTCCACCTCCTGGCTCGGCCCCACCTTCATGCCGATCGGGTTATGCAGCCCGCGCAGGAACTCCACATGCGCCCCGTCCAGCTGGCGGGTGCGGTCGCCGATCCACAGGAAATGCGCCGAGCAGCCGTACCAGTTCCCGGTGGTGGAATCGACCCGCGCCAGCGACTGCTCGTAGGGCAGCAGCAGCGCTTCGTGCGCGACGTAGAAATCGGTCTCCCGCAGGTCCCGGGTGGTCGTGCTGGTCATGCCGCAGGCGGCCATGAACGCCAGGGTCTCGTCGATCCGGGTCGACAGGTCGCGGTAACGTTCCGCCAGGGGGGAGCGCTCGACGAAGCCCAGATTCCACCGGTGCACCTCGTGCAGATCGGCATAGCCGCCGGAGGCGAAGGCGCGCAGCAGATTGAGCTTGGCGGCCGACTGGAAATAGCCGAGCTCCATCCGCGCCGGGTCGGGCGTGCGCGCCTCGGGCGTGAAGTCCGGCCCGTTGATGATGTCGCCCCGGTAGCTCGGCAACGTCACCCCGTCCTGGGTCTCGGTGTCGGAGGAGCGCGGCTTGGCGAACTGCCCGGCCATGCGCCCCATCTTCACCACCGGCACGCTGGCGCCGAAGGTCAGCACCACCGACATCTGCAGCAGCACGCGGAACGTGTCGCGCAGGATGTTGGCGGAGAAGTCGCCGTAGCTCTCCGCGCAGTCCCCGCCCAGCAGGACGAAGCCGCGGCCTTCCGCCGCCCGCCCCAGCCCCGCTTTCAGCCGCCGCGCCTCGCCGGCGAACACCAGCGGCGGGTAGCTGCGCAGCCGGTTTTCCACCGAGGCGAGCGCCGCCGGATCGGGATAGGCGGGTGTCTGGCGGATCGGGCGGGTGCGCCATGACGCTTGGGTCCAGGCGGTCTCTGCGGTCATCTCGGCTCATGCTCCTGCGTCGCCCCGATCCTAGCTGCCCGTCGGGTTCGTCCCGGCGCGCAGCTCCGTGGGGCAGGTATTCAGGGCAGGTTATGACCGCATTTGCGCGCGCTGGCTACCGGCAGAGCCGGCGCCCGCTGCCGGCTCTCATTCGGTTCCGCTCAGGCGGTGGGAGGCGCGCTTGCGCTCGGGAAGCAGATCCACCGTCTCGCGGTCGGCGCGCATCCACCACTCCCTGACGGCCTGAAGCTCGGCGAACTTGATCCTGGCCGCCTGGACGGCCCCCTGCGGGTTGTCCGCGTGCACCTCGACCACCCCCTGGCACACGTCGAGGTCGTGTCCGGGTACCTGTCTGTGACCTTCTTGAAAAAACTGACCTGATAGATCGGCTTCATCATGTGCACCCCACACATTTCCCTGAATAGGCCTGGGAACGGGCCGGCGTGTTGACGCAGATCAATCCCCCCCGCGGGGCAGCGCGCGGCCGGGCGCGACCCCCGTCACGGCACCGCCGGCTGTTCGTCGGGCCCCGGCTTCGTCGTCTTCGGCGCGGTCTCCTCGCCGTCGCCGCCTGATTCGAGGTCGAGCAGCCGCGCGTCGATATCGGCGAGCAGCCGATCGTGCACATGTGGTGACAGCAGCCCCTGCTTGTAGGCATCGAGGGCGCGGTTCTTTTCCACCAGCAGCAGCCGGTGCCGCGCCTGGATCATCTCCCGGTCGCGCAGATGGCCCCGCTCGCCCGCCAGCCGGACGATCTCCGCGCGCGCGCGTTCCACCCGCTCCTGGTAGTCCGCCTTCAACTGCGCAAGCGTGTCGGGCGCGAGGGAGTGCAGCAGTTCAAGCCGCTCGATCTCCTCCAGCGCCGCGACGGCGGTCTGCATCTCCCCACGCAGCAGGTCGTAGCTGCCGCGCTCGGTGTCGGCGCGGACGATGCCGAGCCGCCCGAGCAGCGGCAGCATCGTCATCCCATGGCCGAGGATGGACAAGGTGACGACGCCGAAGGTCATGGAAATGATCTGTTCTCGGAACGGAAAATCGGACGGCAGCCCGAGGGCGAGCACCATCGGCAGCGCCCCCCGCAGCCCGCCCCAGGTGAGCACGACGCTCCACGACCAGGGGAACCGTTCCCGGGTCAGGCCGATCAGGCGCCAGACGACATGGACGACGAAGGTCCGCACCAGGGTCACGATCAGATAGGCGACCAGGATCGCCAGCCAGGACGCCGCCAGCTCGCGCACCGGCACCTCGAGCCCGATCAGCAGGAACACCACCGAATTGAGCGCGAAGGCGACGAATTCCCAGAAGGTTCCGGCCGCCACGCGGGTGGACGGCGACATCCCCGTGCGCGCCCCGTAGTTGCCGCACAGGATGCCCGCCGCCACGGTGGCGATCACGCCGGAATAGCCGAGATGCTCGGCCAGGATGAACGAGCCGTAGGCGGCGATCGTGGTCAGGCTCACCTCGATCATCGGATCGTCCACCGCGCGGACCACCGTCGAGACCACCAGCCCCATGGCGACGCCGACCACGGCGCCCATGCCGACCACGGTGACGAACTCGAGCCCGAGGGCGCGCGCGGACACCGCGGTCCCCGCGAAGATCGACAGGCTGAGGGTGAAGAAGACGATGCCGGTGCCGTCGTTCAGCAGGCTTTCGCCTTCGATCAGGATCGACAGCCGGCGCGGGATGCCCAACTTGCGGAACAGCGACACGACGGCAACCGGATCGGTCGCGGAAATGAGCGCGCCAAACACCAGCGCGTGCTGCCAGGTGAAGCCCGGCAGGAAGCCGAGCGCGTTGGCCAGCGGCGCCAGCGCCACCGCCGTCAGCACGGTCGAGGCGATCACCCCCGGCACGGCCAATGAGGTGATGGTGATCCGGTTGCGCCAGAGTTCCTGGAAATCGATGTGGAACGCCGCCTCGAAGATCAGCCCTGGCAGAAAGATCGAGAACAGCAGGGTCTTGTTGAACTCGGGCGGCGGGAACAGGTGCACGAACCCGAGCAGCAGCCCGGCGAGCACGAGCCCGACGGTGTATGGCAGCCGGAGGTGGCGCACGCCGATCGCGACCGCCATGGCGACGACGAACAGAACGATGAAGGTGCTCTCTATGCTCATGCGCTCCGTTCCGTTGGCATGCATGTGCCCGGGGCGGCCGGACGAGGCGGCCGGTGCGGGTGCGGTCGGCAGGGCTCGCGGATCGGTGCGGCGGGCCGGGAAAGCGGGCCGCCCGGCCCCGACGAAGGACGGCCGGCAGCGGCGATCGACGGACCGGCCGGTCCGACGCCTGGGCTGCCCGTCACCCCGGCACACGCCCGGGACTGCCGGGGCAGGTAACTTCCCTTGTACGGCGCACCGCCGCTTCAGGCAATGACCCTGACGTGTCTCGCAGCGCCGGCGCGCGTTCGATCCGTCCCCGCTCGGAGGGGGAAGGGCGGCCAGGCGTGCGCGCGCCGGCGAGCGAGCCGCACTGGCTGGCCAGGGTCACGATCGCGTACGAGCACGCCCCTCCGCGTGATTGGATATCCCGTCACGCACGAAACCCCATAGAGTAGCGTTCGACGGACCCAGGGCCGTTCGCGGTGGAACCGGCGGGGGGATCGTTGCGCGCACCACAACGACGGGGTTTGGAGCCCTGGCCGTCGCGTGTGACGAACAAGGTCAGCAGGCGGTCCATGACCCCTTGGTCCAGTGGTCCTGCCGCAAAGCAGCCTTCGCTGGCCTGGCCTGACCGGTCTCGTCCCACTGGTGACCGGGCTTGGCGGCTGGTATCCGGCCCATGGGCTCTGGCATTTCGCCCGGCGGAACGCGGACGCGCAGGGCAGCTTGAGCTGTCGCGCGTCGTGCCGATCCGGCGCGTCCGTTCCAACGTCATCGGGTGTCGACGGCGCCCGCCTCGTCCCGTCGGCTCAGACAATTGAGGCAGCAACCGTTGGCACCCAGACGGAAGGAGAAGTGACCATGAGTGACACCCAAGCCCCGCAAGCGCCTGTGATGCCACGGCTCAACGAGCCGGCGCCGGTATTCGACGCGAAGACGACCCACGGTCCGAAGAGACTCTCTGACTACAAAGGGAAGTGGCTGGTGCTGTTCTCGCATCCGGCCGATTTCACGCCGGTGTGTACGACGGAGTTCATCGCGTTCGCGAAGAATTACCCGCGCTTTCAGGCGCTCAATTGCGAACTCCTCGGGCTGTCGATCGACAGCAACTACGCCCACATCGCCTGGACGCGGAATATCGAGGAGAAGTTTCACGTCAAGATCCCGTTCCCCATCATCGAGGATCTCTCGATGAAGGTCGCGCACGCCTACGGCATGATCCAGCCTGGCGCCAGCGACACGTCGGCCGTGCGGGCAACCTTCCTGATCGATCCCGACAGCAAACTGCGCGCCATGGTGTACTACCCGATGAGCAATGGGCGCAGCATCGAAGAGTTCCTCCGCCTGCTTGAAGCTCTGCAGATGAGTGACAAGCATGGCATCGCAACACCGGAGGCGTGGAAGCCGGGTGACAAGGTTATCGTACCGCCTCCGCAGACCCAGGCCGACGCCGAGAAGCGCAAGGACGAGGGTTACGATTACACGGACTGGTACTTCTCCAAGAAGGACCTGAAGCAAGCGGCCGCGTAGCACCTGCCGGCGCAGTGCCGACCTGTTTCGCGGCCATGCGACCTGCACCACCTGAGCGAGCGCCGGGCCGAACGTGGCGCGACACGGGCGCCGTCCTGGATTCGGATCATCTCCTGTTCACAAACTCAAACGGCGCTGCTCCAGATGACCATGGCACAGATCTTCCTCTCACTCGGGTCCGGTGGGCTTGTCGGCCTGTCGCTGGGCGTCATCGGCGGCGGCGGTTCGATATTGGCTGTGCCGCTGATGGTTTACGTGATTGGCATGTCTTCGACGCACATGGCCATCGGAACCAGCGCCGTCGCAGTGGCGGCGAGCGCCCTGATCAATCTCGTTGGCCATGCGCGGAACCGAAATACCAAATGGCCCTGCGCCAGCGTGTTTGCCCTTGCCGGGGTGGCCGGCGCGGCATTGGGGGCGGATGTCGGCAAAGCCGTTGACGGCGCAAAGTTGCTGGCGGGGTTTGGAGCGCTCATGGTCGTGATCGCGGCCATGATGCTGCGTCCCCGCCGCGGCGGTCACAACCCGGATGTCCGGCTTGACCGCGATTCCGCGCTGCGTCTGTTGCCGCCCTTGGCCGGCACCGGATTCGGCGTGGGCGCGCTCTCCGGCTTCTTCGGGATCGGCGGCGGCTTCCTGATCGTCCCGGGACTGGTGAGCGCGACCTCCATGCCACTGCTCAATGCGATCGGCTCATCGCTCGTTTCGGTGACCGCCTTCGGCGCGACAACGGCCGTCAGCTATGCGCTTTCCGGCTTTGTGAATTGGCCTGTGGCAAGTCTCTTCGTCCTGGGCGGGGCGGGCGGCGGCTTCCTCGGAGTACGGCTCGCAGGCAGACTTGCTTTGCGCAGACGCGCCCTGACGCTGGTCTTCAGCAGTGTCGTGGCTCTGGTCGGCCTGTACATCGTTTCGAAGAGCATCGCGACCTTCATGCATTGAGCGCCGGATCCTCATGCGCAAGACCCGCTCCCCGGACAATTCAAGCGATGCGCCGTCCCGCCAGCCCCACGCGCGATACCGGTCGGCCGAACAGGCCGTCGGTATGACCGGTCGAAACGGAGCGAGCTCCAGGCTCTCCCGAACCGCCGCAAGGGGAGGGACCTCTACGGCCCGTCTCCGCCGGCCAGAAGCGCGACCAGATCGCGTGTGTCGGCCAGATGTTCCAGCCCGTCCACCAGATCGAGCAGCCGATCGGCGCGGTCCTGCGGCAGCGGCACCGCCGACAGCGTCAGGCAGCGGCGGAACTTGGCGATGTGCTGGTCGCGGGTCAGTGGTCGTTGCGGATTGGCCAGCATGGTCTCGCAGCGCCAGGCGAGGCGTGTTCCGTCGGTGAGCCGCACCGTCACCTGTTGCGGCGCCAGCGCATTCGGGTCCGGGTTGTCGTCCACCTCCACCCGCACGCGCGTGGCGAGCGCGAAGCTGTCCGGATCGGCCAACGCCGGACCACGGAAATGCAGCGGGTCGAGCGCCCCGTGCTGCAGGACCTTGGCGATCGCGTACGCCATGCAGAGCCGCGCGTAGCTGGCCCCGGGCCGGGGCAGGGGCGGGCGGCCCACCAGGCGGACGATCAGCGGCGGGGCGGTCACGATCACCTCCGCCACGTCGGCCGGGGAAAATCCGTGGGCGCTCCGCAGCGCCATGACGCCCTCGATGCCGCCATGCGTCGCACGCCCGGCCGGGAACGGCTTGTGGCTGAACTGTTCGATCCGCCAGGTGCGGCCGAGTTCGTCGAGCACGGGCGCCAGGTCGTAGGCGCCTTCGAACAGCGGCAGGTAGCCGTACGGACCTTCGAACACCTCCTGCGCCGGCGCGAAGCCAAGCTGCGCCAGCTCGCAGGATTGCAGCGCGGCGCGCGCGTTGAAGGCCACCTGCACCGGCAGGATGGGGCTGCCTTCGACATGCGCCTGCATGGTGCCGCTGGCCTGCGCCAGTTGCCAGGCGAAGGCGGCCTGCACCGTTGCCTGGTCGAGCCCCAGCACAAGCGCCGCGGCCGCCACGGCGCCGAACCCGCCGGCCGTTGCCGGGCGGAAGAACCGGAAGCCGGCGCGCGAGGCCAGACCCAGCCCGGCCGCGATGTCGGCGCCGACGGCGACCGCGGTGATCAGCGTCGTGCCGTCGATGCCGCCACGACGCGCGGCCGCGGCCAGGACGGCGGGCAGTGTGGTCGCCATCGCGTGCACCACCGCGCCTTCGTGCAGGCAGTCGAACTCCTGGTTGTGCATCTGCCAGGCGTTGATGAACGCTGCGGCCGGGGCGGACAGGCGATCGCGGCGGCCCCACACCTGCGCCTCGGCCGTGCTGCTCCAGGTATGCGCCGTGCCGAGCAGGCCGGGTGCGCCCTCCACCGATGAGCCGGCGATGCCGACGCCGAGGCTGTCCAGGATGAAGACCTTCGCCGCGTTCACCGCGCCGGCGGACAGGTCCTGGAAGCGCGTGGTCAGCGCATGGCTGGCAAAGCGGGCGGCTGCGGTCATGGCATCTGTCTCACCGCGACGCCGCATGATCGGCAGAACCGACGTCACTTCCGTCGGAACCCGGGCGGCAGGTTGCACCGTTCCCGCTTGCCGGCGCCTACGGAACGCTCCGGCGGCCGGCACCGACTGCGTGACAAGACTGGCGGACCCGAGGCGACTCGAACGCCTGACCTTCGCCTTCGGAGGGCGACGCTCTATCCAACTGAGCTACGGGTCCGTCCGCCCCTCATAGCGCGGAATCCCGCGCCGCGAAAGCCCGAACGCGGGCCGCGCGCGTCGCAGGCAAGCCGCCTCCGCCCGCCCGCCCGCTCACGCCGCGGCGCGGGCGGCCGCGCCCGCCCGGCTGCGCATCAGCGGCTGGATCCGCGTGCCGAACTGCTCGACGCCGATCAGGAAGTCGTCGAAGGTCAGCATCACCCCGCGCACCCCCGGCAGATCGGCGATCCGGTCGAGCAGCCCGGCCACGGTGGCGTAGGAGCCGATCAGGGTCGGCATGTGCGTGGGCAACTGGGTCTCCGGGCGGAGAAAGCGCTCGACCGTGGAATTGGCTTCGATCACCGGGGCCGCGCCGGCCTGGCTGCTGCGCCAGGCGAGCGCCTCGTGGTCGGTGCCGCTCTTGTAGTGCTCCCACTTGGCCATCGCCGCCGCGTCGGTCTCGTCGGCGATCACCATCACCAGCAGCAGGGCGCCGACGTCGCGCCCGGTGCGCGCCGTCTCCTCGGCGAGCCGCGCGAGGTTCGGCGCGGCGCGGTCGGGATCGTTCATGCCGGTGCCGCTGATGAAGTTGAAATCGCCGTGTTCGGCGGCGAAGCGCATGCCGCGCTCGCTCTGCCCGGCGCAGATGATCGGGATCTCCGCCTGCGGCAGCGGGCTGAGGCGGCAGTCGTCCATGCGGAAGAAATCGCCCGTGAAATCGGACCGGCCGGTGGCCCAGAGCTCGCGCATCACCTGCACGTATTCGGTGCAGTAGTCGTAGCGCCGGGCGAAATGGCCCGCGCCGGGCCATAGCCCCATCTGCTCGTATTCCGCCTTCTGCCAGCCGGAGACGATGTTGACCCCGAACCGTCCGCCCGAGATCGAATCGATCGTCACCGCCATCCGCGCCGTCAGCGCCGGCGGCAGGGTGAGCACCGCGACCGAGGCGAACAGCCGGATGCGCCGGGTCACCGCGGCGAGCCCGGCCATCAGGGTGAACGATTCCAGATTGTGATCCCAGGTACTCGCTGGGGCCGCCGAAGCCGCGCAGCTTGATCATCGACAGGGCGAAGTCGAACCCGTGCCGCTCGGCGCGCAGGGTGACCTCGCGGTTCAGCGCGAAGCTGGGCTTGTACTGGGGCGACGTGGTGGAAATGAGCCACCCGTTGTTGCCGATCGGAAGAAACACGCCGACTTGCATGGTCTCTCTCTTGTGCTGCACCGCGGCAATCTGGCCTCAGGTCAGATTATGTGCAATGCCATTTGCGCGAATGGCGACTCCATTGATCGTATTGCCTAAAATGCAGGCTGAATCAGCCTTAACGAACACTCGAAAACGCGAGCCCGTACCGGCCCGTCGCATCCCGCGGACGGCGCGGGCCGCCATCCCGATCTGCGGCCCGGGAGTTGCATCCCGGCATCGACCGGCGCCGTCCCGCCACAGCGCGGGCGGGGCCGGTCGCCGCCGAACCGGGTCCGCCGCGATCCGCCGCCGCCTGCCAGGGGAGTGACCATGCCGTCGATCCAGGCCGAGCCCTACAATTTCGACCTGCACCCGGCGGCGGCGGCCCTGCTGATCATCGACATGCAGCGCGACTTCCTGGAACCGGGCGGCTTCGGCGCCGCGCTCGGCAACGACGTCGCCCGGCTGCGCAGCGCCATCGCGCCGACCCGCGCCGTGCTCGATGCGGCGCGCGCCGCCGGCCTGCCGGTGATCCACACCCGCGAGGGGCACCGGCCCGACCTCTCGGACCTCGCGCCGGCCAAGCGCGCGCGCGGGCGGCTTCCCTGCGGCATCGGCGAGGCCGGGCCGATGGGCCGCATCCTGGTGCGCGGCGAGCCGGGCCACGACATCATCCCCGAACTCGCGCCCGCCCCGGGCGAGCCGGTGGTGGACAAGCCCGGCAAGGGCGCCTTCTACGCCACCGACCTCGAAGCGATGCTGCGCGCCCGCGGCATCGCGCAACTGATCGTCTGCGGCGTGACCACCGAGGTCTGCGTCAACACCACGGTGCGCGAAGCCAACGACCGCGGCTTCGACTGCCTGGTGCTGGCCGATTGCACCGGCTCCTACTTCCCCGCGTTCCAGGCTGCGGGTCTTGCAATGATCAAGGCGCAGGGCGGCATCTTCGGCTGGGTGGCGGACTCCGCCGCCCTGCTGCCCGCCCTGACCTGACAGGAGAGCGTCATGGCGTCCCAGGCTGCCGCCGCCCCGCCCGCATCGATCCGCGGCCCGCGCCGGATCGCCGCATGACCCCGGTGGCGGCGGCCGAGGCGGCACTGGTCGCCGATCACGCGCGGGACGATCCGGCGATCTGGATTGCGCGGGTGGCGGACGAGGCGGTGCTGGACCGGGCCCGTGCCCTGGAGCGGGAAGGGCCGCAGGGCCGTCCGTTGTGGGGCGTTCCGTTCGCCGTCAAGGACAATATCGACGTCGCCGGCCTGCCGACCACTTCCGCCTGCCCGGGCTTCGCCACCCGTCCGGAGCGGTCGGCGCCTGCGGTGCAGCGCCTGCTCGATGCCGGCGCGCTGCTGCTCGGCAAGACCAATCTCGATCAGTTCGCCACCGGGCTGGTCGGCACCCGCAGCCCCTATGGCGTGCCGCGCAACCTGTTCGATCCGGCGCGCGTGCCGGGCGGGTCTTCCTCCGGCTCCGCCGTCGCGGTCGCAGCCGGCATCGTGCCCTTCGCGCTCGGCACCGACACCGCCGGGTCGGGGCGGGTGCCGGCCGCGTTCGGCAACATCGTCGGGCTGAAGCCCACCCCCGGCAGCGTCAGCGCAAGCGGCGTCGTGCCGGCCTGCCGCTCGATCGAGACCGTTTCGGTGTTCGCCGCGACCGTCGATGCCGCGCTCGCCGTGCTGCGGGTCATCGCCGGGTTCGACGCCGAGGACCCGTACGCGCGGCCGCCGCCGTTCGATCACCTGCGCCGCGCCGCGCGTGCCGGGGACGTCCGCATCGCCACCGCCGACGTCGCCGCGCTGTGCACGGACGAGACGGCGGCGCTGCATCGCCGCGCCGCGCATCTGCTGCGCGCCGAGACCGTGGAGATCGCCCCGCTGCTCGACCTCGCGCGCCTGCTGTACGACGGCCCCTGGGTGGCCGAGCGCAGCGCCGCCCTGCGCACGGTGCTCGCGCACGAGCCCGACATGCTGCACCCCGTCACACGGCGCATCCTGGAAGCCGGCCTCGACCGCCGCACCGTCGATGCCTTCCCCGCGTTCGACCGCCTGGCCGAAACCCGGCGCTTCGCCGAGGCCCTGTTCGCCCGCTACGATGCGCTGCTGCTGCCCACCGCACCCTTCTGCCCCACCCTGGCCGAGCTCGCGGCCGATCCGATCGGCCCCAACAGCCGCCTGGGCAGCTTCACCAATTTCGCCAATCTCTGCGGCATGGCGGCGATCGCGGTCCCGGGCGGGATCGGCGCCGACGGACTGCCGGTCGGCCTGACCCTGTTCGGCCCCTCCTGGTCGGAGGGGCGGCTGGCGCCGATCGCCGATGCCCTGCACCGCGCCGCGGCCGGCACGGTCGGCGCCACCGCGCAACCGCTGCCGCCACCGGCCGCGCCGGACGCGCCGGCGGCGGAGGAGACGGCGCTGTTCTGCATCGGCGCGCACATGGCCGGGCTCGGCCTGAACCACCAGATCACCGCCCGCGGCGGGCGGTTCCTGCGTGCGGCCCGCACCGCGCCGGCCTATCGTCTGTATGCGCTCGGCGACCGCCCGGGGCTGCTGCGCGCCGACAGGCGGCGCGGCGATTGCCGGCGAGGTCTGGGCGCTGCCGACGGCTGCGATCGGCGGGCTGCTCGCCGAGGTGCCGCCGCCGCTCGGCTTCGGCACCGTGGCGCTGGCGGACGGGCCCTGCCTCGGCTTCCTGGCCGAGGCCGCCGGGATGGAAGGGGCCACCGACATCACCGGTTTCGGCGGCTGGCGCGCCTGGCTGCAAACGAAAGGAGGAACGGCATGAGCGATCCACGCGATCTCGACGCACTGATCGATGCGGGCGCCGCCCTGCTCGGCATCGCCGTGGCGCCGGAGTGGCGGGCGGCGATCCGCCAGCATCTGTCCGTCTCGCTCGGCCACGCCCATGCGGTGGCGGCCTTCCCGCTGCCCGACGAGGCCGAGCCCGCCCCGGTGTTCCGCGCATGAGCGATCCGGCCTGGGAAGGCGCAACCGACATCGCCGCCGCCGTCGCCGGCGGGACCCAAAGCGCGGCGGAGGTCACCGAAGCCGCCCTGGCGCGCATCGCCCGCGACAACACGCTGCTGAACGCCTTCACCGACGTCACTGCGGCGCGGGCCGAGGCGCGCGCCGCCGCGCTCGATGCCGCCCGCGCCGCCGGCACGCCGCCCGGCCCGCTGGCCGGCGTGCCCTTCGCGGTGAAGAACCTGTTCGATGTCGCCGGCCTGCCGACCCGCGCCGGCTCGCGCATCAATCGCGCGCATCCGCCGGCCGCGCGCGACGCCCCCCTGGTGGCGCGGCTGGAAGCGGCCGGGGCGGTGCTGGTGGGCGCGCTCAACATGGGCGAATACGCCTATGATTTCACCGGCGAGAACGTGCATGACGGCGCCGTGCACAACCCGCACGACCCGGCGCGGATGGCGGGCGGATCCTCCAGCGGCTCCGGCGCCGCCGTGGCGGGCGGGCTGGTGCCGATCGCGCTCGGATCGGACACCAACGGCTCGATCCGGGTGCCGGCCTCGTTCTGCGGCGTGTTCGGGCTGAAACCCACCTACGGGCGCCTGACGCGCGCCGGCAGCTTCCCCTTCGTCGCCAGCCTGGACCATCTGGGCCCGCTGGCGCGCAGCACGGCCGATCTGGCGCTGGCCTACGACGCCATGCAGGGACCGGACCCGGCCGACCCGGTCTGCGCCGACCGCCCGGCCGAGCCGGTCGGCGCCGCGCTGCACGCCGGCGCCGAGGGGCTGCGCATCGCCGTGGCGGGCGGGTATTTCCAGGACGGCGCCTCGGCGCAGGCGCGCGCCGCGCTGGAGGCGGCCGCCGCGGCGCTGCGCCCCACGGTGACGGTCGATCTGCCGGAACCGGCGCGGGCGCGCGCCGCCGCCTATGTCATCACCACCGCCGAAGGCGCGGCGCTGCACCTGGCGCGGCTGCAAACCGCGCCGGAGGCGTTCGACCCCGACGTGCGCGACCGGCTGATCGCCGGCGCCATGATCCCGGCGCCCTTCGTCGTCCAGGCGCAGAAGTTCCGCCGCTGGTACCGCGACGCGATGCTGCGCCTGTTCGCCACCGTCGACGTGATCCTGGCCCCGGCGACGCCTTGCGTCGCGCCGCTGCTCGGCGAGAAGATCCTGCGGCTGGAGGGGCGGGAGATGCCGTTGCGGCCAAACATCGGCATCTACACCCAGCCGATCTCCTTCATCGGCCTGCCGGTGGTGGTGGTGCCGGTGCCGTGCCCGGGCGGGCTGCCGATCGGCGTGCAGGTGATCGCCGCGCCCTGGCGGGAGGATCTGGCGCTGCGGGTCGCGCAGGCGCTGGAGGCGCGCGGGGTGGCGCGCGCGCCGCGTCCGGCCGGGAGGGACTGAGCGATGGAGATCAACCTGCCCGACGTGGTCGCGGACATGACCGCCGCCTTCGCCCGCTACGAGGCGGCGCTGGTCGGCAACGACGTCGCCGCCCTGCAGGCGCTGTTCTGGGGCGATCCGCGCACCATCCGCTATGGCATCGCCGAGAACCTCTACGGCGCCGAGGAGATCGCGGCGTTCCGCGCCGCGCGCTCGCCGGTCGGCCTGGCGCGCCGCCTGTCGCGCACGGTGATCACGACGTTCGGCCGTGATTTCGCGACCGCGTCGACCCTGTTCCACCGCGAGACCGCGCCGGGCCGGGTGGGGCGACAGATGCAAAGCTGGGCGCGGCTGCCCGAAGGCTGGCGCATCGTCGCGGCGCATGTGAGCGTGATCGACGCGCCCTGAACGGCGGCGGGCCAAGGCGGCGGCGGGTCGGGCACACACGGGTTTGTGACCGGCTGCGGCTTGATCTGCGACCCCGCAACCTACTTAGATTATTTGGATACCTGCTTTGTTTCGGGATGCGGGCGGCGGCGGTCGTCGGTGATCACGCCGCAACGACGGCGAAGGAGGCGACTAGACCGAAGCCAGCGTCCCGGCCAGTCGCGCAGTGTGAAGATCGTCGCGCGCTGCGGGATCGGCCCTGTCCCAAGGTTCCACCGGTTCGCCGGTCCGCTTGCTGCCATCATCCGTGTCATCGCCACACCGCGCGCCGTCCGGCGCGCCGGACGCGGGGGCGTGCGGCCTTGTGCCGGTTCCCCGCTTGCACGCCTTCCGCGGGAGCTTATCGCATGCGCATCCTGATCACCGGCAACATGGGCTATCTCGGTCCCGTCATCGTCCGCCACCTGCGCACCAGCCTGCCGCAGGCCGAGCTTCTGGGCTTCGACGCCGGCTTCTTCGCCGCCAGCCTGACCGCGCCGGAAGACCTGCCGGAGACAGTGCTGGATGCCCAGTATTTCGGCGACACCCGCGACTTTCCCCCGGCCCTGCTGCGCGGCGTGGACGCGGTGGTGCACCTGGCCGCCATCTCCAACGATCCGATGGGCAACCGGTTCGAGGCGCCGACGGCGGACATCAACGCGCGCGCCTCGCTCCGCCTCGCCGCCCTGGCGCGGGACGCCGGGGTGCGCGCCTTCGTCTTCGCCTCCTCCTGCAGCGTCTACGGCTTCGCCGCGGACGGGCCGCCCCGGCGCGAAAGCGACCCGCTGAGCCCGCTCACCGCCTATGCCCGCAGCAAGATCGCGACCGAGCAGGGCCTGCACGCGCAGGATCCCGGGCAGATGACGATCTCCTGCCTGCGCTTCGCCACCGCCTGCGGCATGTCGCCGCGGCTTCGGCTCGATCTCGTGCTGAACGATTTCGTCGCCTGCGCCTGTCGTCGGGCGAGATCACCATCCTTTCGGACGGCACGCCCTGGCGGCCCCTGATCGAGGTCCGGGACATGGCCCGTGCCGTCGCCTGGGCCCTGCGGCGCACGCCTGCCGAGGGCGGCCAGGTGCTCTCCGTCAATGTCGGCTCCGATGCGTGGAACTGCCAGGTGAAGGACCTGGCCGAAGCGGTGGCACGCGAAATCCCCGGCACCAGGGTTTCGATCAATCCGGCCGCGCGGTCCGACGGGCGGTCCTACCGGGTCGATTTCTCGCTGTTCCAGGAACTGGCGCCGCGGGACCAGCCGCAGGTCTCGCTGGCCGGGGCGGTGCAGGGGTTGAGCGACGGGTTGCGCGCCGTGGGCTTCGCCGACGCGCACTTCCGCGACGGACCCTGCATCCGGCTGAAGGTGCTCGACCGCCTGCTGGCGGCGCGCCGGCTGACGGCGGACCTGCGCTGGGCCCGGCCCGTCACGGCGGCGGCGGTAGCGGCCTGACCGACCCGCCCCGCTCCGCCGCCCGGCCGGCTCCCTCGCCGGCCGCAAGGCAGAGCGCGATCCCGAACCAGAAGGTCGGCTCGCGCGCCAGCAGGTTGGTCATGGCGAACAGAAGCAGGCCGCACAGCAGCGCGGTCAGCCCGACCTGGCGTGCGGTCCAGCTGCGCAGCAGCGCGGTCCCGGTCAGCCACAGAAGCCCGATGTCCGCGATCAGCCCGCCCTGGGTGAACAGGTCGAGCAGGGTGTTATGCGCCTCGAAATCCGGCGTGCCGTTCACCGGCGGGTGACCGGCGCCCTTGTCCAGGGTCGGCTCCGTCTCGCGCGCGGCCACCAGTTCGGGCGGGATCTCGAGATGCGGGCCCGGGCCGAGACCGAGCAACCGGGACTGCAGCCCGCGGTGGATCGCCTCGCGCCACAGGGCAAGCCGCAAGTCCGCTTCCTGCGTGGCTTCCTTGCCGCCGTTCTTCATCAAGCCCTTGGCCAGATGCGACGAGTCGCTCATGGCACGAACGGCGAACGGCACCGCCGACAGCAGCAGGATCGGCAGCGCCAGCACCAGGATGCCGGCGAAGGCGGGACGCAGGCTCGGCCCCGGCGCCCGCCAGGCCAGCCAGATCCGCAGTTTGCCCACCACGAACACCGGGATCCCGCCGAGCAGGGCGAAGGTGAACGTGTCGGTCTTGGTCAGCCGGCCGATGAAGAACGGAACCGCCATGCCGGCGAGGCCGGCGAGCCGCGCCCGCGTGGTGGCGGCGGTATCGGCCAGATGCAGCGCGGCGAACACCAGCAGCGCGCACAGGAAGGCGAGCTGGTTCGGATTGGTGGACCAGCCCTCGAACCGGTCGCCGAACCACGGGTGGATCGCCGGCAACGTGACCAGGTGCCAGCCGGCCGCCAGTTGCGGGCCCAGCAGCACCGTGCCCCACAGCACCAGCGCGCGCGTCACCTCCCGCAGCCGGACTTCGGCGTCCCGACCCAGAACGCTCAGGCAGGCGACCATGCAGACCAGCGGGTAGGCCATCACGTCGTGCAGGAAGAGGCCGGTGTCGTGGGTATCGCGGATGACGAGCGCGGTCAGCGTGCCGAGGGCCTCGGCGATGGTGAACCACGTCCAGAAGATCAACATCCGCCGCAGCGCCGGTGTCAGCGGCACGCCGGGTCCGTACGCCGCGCGAAGCAGCCGCAGCGTGATCCACAGCACCAGCAGCAGCTCGCCCGGACCGACCGGCGCGCCGGGCAGGCGCAGCTGGGTCGCGGTCGTCATCAGCAGGCCGAGCGCCAGCATCGTGGTCAGGGCCATGCGCGATCCTTCGCCGCGTGACCCCGGTACGCCGAGGGGCCCCCCGGATCGTCGTCACTCCGCAACAGCGACCATCGACAGGACAAACGTATCTCCGTCGCACGCGGCGCCCAGGCCGGTCGGCGAAACAACCGGACAACAAAACGACCGACCGGTCGAACGACCGGCCGACGGCAGCGTCCGCCCGCCTTTCCGTCATGGCCGGGCCTGACCCGGCCATCCGCCCCCGAACGTCCGTGCGCAGATCGCCGGCTCAGGCCCGGCCATGACGGAAAGGCGGGCCGGCGCCATCGAACCGGAAGCCGGCGGTTTCGCCGCACGGCATGACACCGCGTCTGCGGCGGCCTGACCATCTGGTCAAAGGATAGAGTGTAGCTAGATCGTCAGATCTAGCTCTCGGCATTGCCCCCGACGGACATACCGCGGTCCGTCCTCGGCGTTCAGCTGCACGCGCGCAGGACCAGCATCACCGATGCCTCCGCCGCCGTCCGGCGCCTGGCCCGGGAAACGCCGCCGGCCCCGCATCCGTCTCCGGGACGCATCCGCAACGGCCGAGCCTTGCCCATGCGCGCGGACAACCGGGGCATCGGCCATGAACAGCGACCAGGGCGCCCCGCATCCCGCCGAGGCGCCCGAAGCCCGGAGGCGTGCCGCCGGCGCAGCGCCCGACAGCGGCGCCTCGGCGATCGGCGGCATGGCACGCGCGGTGAAGGACGGCGTGGTCCAGGGCCTGCGCGGCATCGGGGAAACCGAGGCGGACGGTCGCCCTGGCGCGCGGTGCCGTGTCCGACGCGGTGCGCGTGACCGGAGCCGTGACCGGCGACGTCATCGGGGTGGCGCGGGACGCCCCCGGGGCGCGCACGCGCCCGCGCGATGGATCGCGACTCGCGGTTCGCCGGCCCCCGGCACTAGGATGATGCCCTCGGATGAGGGAGGGCATGATGAGCAACGAGCGGATCGATCGCGTGCTGACGGACGCCGTCACGCGCGGGGACGTCCCCGGGGTCGTCGCGATGGCGGTGACGCCGGACGGCGGGACCTACCAGGGCGCGTTCGGGCGGCGGGATCTTTCCAGGCCCGATGCCATGACCGCCGATACCGTGTTCTGGATCGCCTCGATGACCAAGGCGCTGGTCTCGGCCGCGGCGATGCAACTGGTCGAGCAGGGCAAGGTGACCCTCGATCAGGACCTGGGGGAGATCCTGCCCGCGCTCGCGAAGCCGCAGGTGCTGGAAGGCTGGGACGCCTCGGGCGCGCCGCGCCTGCGCCCCGCCCGCGCGCCGGTGACGCTCCGGCGCCTGCTGACCCACACCGCCGGGTTCAGCTACGAGATGTGGAACGCCGACATCGTGCGCTACCAGCAACATGCCGGCATCCCGGGCATCATCTCCTGCGAGAACCGCGCCCTGACGACGCCGCTGATCGCCGATCCGGGCACGAAATGGGCCTACGGCATCAACATCGACTACGCCGGCAAACTGGTGGAGGCACTGAGCGGCCAGCGGCTCGATGCCTATCTCGCCGCGCATCTGTTCGCCCCGCTCGGCATGACGGAGACCGGCTTCAAGATCCGCCCCGACCAGCGCCCCCGGCTGGCGGCGATGCACGCGCGCGCACCCGAGGACGGGTCCCTGGCGCCGATCCCCTTCGAGATCCCGCAGGAGCCCGAGTTCCACATGGGCGGCGGCGGGCTCTATTCGGTGGCGCGGGATTATCTCGCGTTCTGCCGGATGATCCTCAACCGCGGCGAACTCGACGGAGCCCGCGTGCTGCGCCCCGAGACGGTTGCGCTGATGAGCCAGAACCAGATGGGTGCGCTCGACGTCACGCGGCTGGTCACGGTCGCGCCGGCGTCGACCAACGACGCCGAGTTCTTCCCCGGCATGGTGAAGAAATGGGGCCTCGGCTTCATGATCAACACCGGGCAGGTGCCCGGGGCGCGGGCGGCCGGCAGCCTGACCTGGGCGGGGCTGGCGAACACCTATTTCTGGATCGACCCGACCAACGGGGTGGCGGGCGTGATCCTGACCCAGATCCTGCCGTTCGCGGATCCCGCGGTGCTGCGGCTTTATGATGCGTTCGAGGCCGAAATCTATCGTGCCGGCAGCGTCCCCAAGGCGGCATAGCGCCGGCGGGGGACGACGATCCCGGCCGTCTGGTCACGGAGGACACCCGCATGAAGGCAACCCTGAACGGCCGCGTGCTGGCCGAAAGCGACGACATCGTGGCCTGCGGCGGCTACCAGTATTTCCCCGCCGCCGCGGTCCGCACCGAATGGCTCGAGAAAGCGGAGAAGACCGGGTCCGACCGCGCTTGCCCGCACGGCGTGCAGTTCTATGATGTGGTGATCGACGGCGCGCGCCATCCGCGCGCCGCATGGTCGTACGAAGCGCCGCTCCCGGCGATGCGACAGGTCGGAGGACGCTTCGGTTTCTGGCAGGACGTCGCGGTCGGCTGAGCGGGCAGCCCGCATCCGGGTTGCCTGTCGCGACGGGGCCGCCGGCGCCGTTGCGATATCGGATCGACGCGGCGGCGGCGCGCGTTCGCCGGCGTTCGGCGTTCCCGGCGGACCGCGGCGCCTGCGCCCATGATGGCACGGTCGCATGTCGTCGTCGGGATCGCGGCCTGGGTCTGGGCCGCGCCGCACCTGGGCCTGCCGCCGCTCGATCCGGTCGCGCTGGTCTCGGCGGTCGGCGGGGCGCTGTTGCCCGACATCGATCACCCGCAGTCCTGGGTCGGACGACGGCTTCGCCTGATTTCGCGACCGCTGGCCGCGACGATCGGACATCGCGGCCTGAGCCATTCCATCATCGCGGTTCTGGCCTGCTCTGCGCTGCTCCGCTGGGAAGGCATGAGCCGGGGCGCCGAGGCCCCGGTGATCGTCGGCTACCTGTCGCATCTCGCGGCGGACTTCCTGACGCCCGCCGGCCTGCGTCTGGCATGGCCGTTGCGAAAACGATACGCCCTGCCCGTGTGCAAGACCGGCTCGCCGGGCGAACCCGTGATCGTAACCGGCCTGATGCTCTGGGTCGGCGTGGCTGCCCTGCGCCTGCACGGCGGCTTCGGCCTGTAGGGCTTCGCTGCGGCTTGCGCTGCGTGCAAGCCGGCCCTGACCGGCCCGGATGCGGTTCCGCCGGCGGGATTGCAAACCCGGCTTTGCCGACCACCTGAAACCCCGATGCCGAAAGACGCGCATCCGGCGGTGCGTGCGGGCACGGGCGCGCGTCCCGCCGCCCGGGGCAGCCTGCGTGCCGCGCGAGGTGCGTGACGCCTGAGAAGCCGGGTCCTTGGGCGATCACGTCGCAGTGAGAAGCTCGCAACGATTTGAGTTGTCCGCACAGCGTGCGCCAGGGGCAGCCCGCGGTGCCCGCCCCGCCCCGCCACAAGCAACGCCGCGGAGTAGCCCCATGGCCGATACACATCCGACCCAAACCGCCCAGGCCGCGCCCCCGGATGCCCCCCTGCCGGAGAGCCGGCCGCACCCGGCGTCCGATCGTGCCGCCGCGAAGCGCCGGCCATGAGCGGGCGGCGCGACATCCGCCTGCTGCTGGCAGACGTGGACGGCACCCTCGTCACCGACGACAAGGTGCTGACCGATGCGACCAAGGCGGCCGTGCAGGCGTTGCGGCAGGCGGGCATCCCGCTCGCCATCACCAGCGGCCGCCCGCCGCGCGGGATGCGCATGCTGATCGAGCCGCTCGCCCTGCAATGCGCCGCCGCCGGCTTCAACGGCGGCGTCACCGTCAGACCCGATCTGTCCGTGATCGAAAGCCACATGCTCGACCCGGAGGCGGCCCGACAGGCGGTGGACCTCATCCTCGACCGCGGCCTCGATGCCTGGGTCTATACGGCGGACAAATGGCTGATCCGCGACAAGGACGCCCCCCACGTGGACCGCGAGGCCTGGACGGTGAGCTTCGACCCGGAGGTCGTGGAGTCCTTCACCGAGGCACATCTCGCAAAAGCCGTGAAGATCGTCGGTGTCTCCGACGATTCCGACCTGGTCGCCGCGTGCGAGGCGGCGGCCCGGTCCGCGCTCGGCGGGCAGGCGAGCGCGGAACGCTCGCAGCCCTATTACCTCGACGTGACCCACAACCGGGCCAACAAGGGCGAGGTGGTGGCCACCCTGTCACGGCTGATGCGGATCGCCCCGGAGCAGATCGCCACCATCGGCGACATGCCCAACGACGTCCGCATGTTCCGCAAAGGCGGCTTCTCCATCGCCATGGGCAACGCGAGCGACGAGGTGAAGGCGCAGGCGGACGCGGTTACGGACAGCAACGAGGCGGATGGCTTCGCCAAGGCGGTGCGGGCGTTCATCCTGCGATAGGCCGCCGCACACGCACAAACGGGGACGCCGCCCCGGCCTCCTCCCCCTCACTCGGTCAACGTCGCATACGCCAGATCGCGGAACAGCAGCCGGTAATGCTCCCGCTGCCCGGGCGCCTGGATCATCAGCACCGCGATCATCCGCTCCGCCGGATCCACCCAGAACGCGGTCCCCGCCGCGCCGCCCCAGAAATACGACCCTACGGAGCCAGGGAACGGCGCCATCCCGGCCTGCATCCGCACCGCGAACCCCAGCCCGAACCCGTGCCCCGGCGCCAGCAGATCCTCCGCCGCCGGCAGCCCGCCCAGATGGTCCGCGGTCATCAGCTCCAGGGTCTTGTGCCCGAGCAGCCGCTGCCCCGCGAAACTGCCGCGATCGAGCAGCATCGCCAGGAACCGCGCATAGTCGGCCGCGGTGGAAACCATCCCGCCGCCGCCGGAGAAGAACCGCGGTGTCTGCTGCACCTCCAGCAGCGCCACCTCCGCCCCGCTCTCCGGATCGCGCGGGAAGCCGCCGGCCAGCCGCCCCGCCGCAGCCGGCGGCACGAAGAACCCGCTGTCGGCCATGCCGAGCGGCCCCAGCACCCGCTCCGCCAGCACCGCATCGAGCGAGGCGCCGGCGATCACTTCCACCACCCGGCCGAGCACGTCGGTGGAGCGGCTGTATTCCCAATGCGTCCCCGGCTCGTGCAGCAGCGGCAAGGAGGCCAGGGTGGCGGCCTGGTCGGCGTTGGTCTGGTTGCGCCGCGCGATCCGCGCCGCGACATAGGCCTGGTGCACCGGGCCCGCGCCGCGGAACTCGTAGGTCAGGCCGGAGGTGTGGCGCATCAGGTCCTGGATCGTGATGGCCCGGCGCGGCGCGCGCCCATCGGCCAGCTTCACCTCGGCGAATTCGGGGATGTATTTCGATACCGGGTCGGACAGCAGGAACCGCCCCTCCTCGAACAGCATCATCGCCGCGACCGAGACGATCGGCTTGGTCATGGAATAGATGCGGAAGATCGAATCCGCTTCCATCGGATCGGCCGCCGCCGGATCGCGCCGGCCGAACGCGCGCAGATAGCCGATGCGCCCGCGCCGGCCGATCAGCGCCACCGCGCCCGGGATGTGGCCGGCGTCGACCCGGGACTGCAAGGCGGCGGACAGGCGATCGAGCGCGGCCGAGGAAAGCCCGGCGTCCTCGGGCGGCACGACCGGCAGGGCGGGGGATTGGGTCATGGCGAAGCTCCTTGGTCGGTGGGAACGCTGAGGCAGGCAATCCGGTCGTCTTCCAGCACGGCGGCGGACAAAGGCCCGCCCAGTCCGGCGCCGGTGTCCAGCCCGATCCGGCCGGCCTCGATCGCCGGGGCCGGCGCGACGCTGTGGCCATGCACCACCACCACGCCGAACGAGGCCGGCTCCGACAGGAACGGCTGGCGGATGCTCAGCACGTCGTCGCGGCGCTGCCGGGCCAGCGCCACGCCCGGGCGCAGCCCGGCATGCACGAACAGATACTCGCCGGCCCGGTGCGACAGCGCCAGCCCGCGCAGGAACGCAAGCTGGGCCGGCGGCAGCCGCGCCTCCCACGCCGCCGGCGGCGTGTCGCGGAGGATCCCCCAACTGTCCAGGCTCGCCCCGCCGCCGGCGGCGCGCCAGTCGGTCGCGGCCGGGGCGTCGCCGGCCAGCGCATCCAGCAGCATCTGCTCGTGATCGCCGCGCAGCGCGATCAGCCTCGCCCCCGCCACCGGCGCCGGCCCGCACAAAGCCGCGAGCACGCCGGCGCTGTCAGGCCCGTAGTCGATATAATCCCCGAGCAGCACCAGCTCCGCCCGCGCCACCGGCCGCGCCGCCAGGTCGGCGCGGATCGCGCCGAGCAGCGCCGCCAGCGCCGCGGCGCAGCCATGCACGTCGCCGATCGCATAAACCCGCCGCCCCGCCGGCAGCCATCCCGGCGCCGGCCGGAACGCGAGCGGCGTATCCAGGCCCGCGGGCGGGCGCGCCGGCGCCCACTCCGCGACCTCCGCCACCGCCCGGATCCGGCGCCGCGCGCGTCCTACCGCCACGCGGCCCCGACCCGGCCCCGCGGGGCCACCTGTTCCCCGCCGCGCCGGCCTGATAGGCTTTCCCGCATCACAAACCGGCACCGGAGGAACACGTTGGGCACGATCACCTTTCCCGTCGAGGCCTCGCACATCATGATGTTTGCGCGCGCCGTCGGCGATACCAACCCGGTCTACCACGACGCGCAAGCGGCCAAGAAGACCGAGGCGGGCGGCATCATCGCCCCCCCCACCTTCGGCCAGGCGGTGGCGCAGTTCGACCCCGACTACCACCTGCGCCCGAAACCGGGCCAGCCCTGGTTCGGCTCCGGCAAAACCCCCTCCGGCGTGGACAAGGCACCCTCGGCCGGCGGGCTGCATGCCGAACAGCACTTCGAATACCACCGCCCGCTGCGCCCCGGCGACGTGCTGACGGCGGAAACCAAACCCGGCAAGACCTGGGAAAAGGAAAGCAAGCGCGCCGGCAAGCTCACGTTCCGGGAACGGATCACCGAATACCGCGACGCCGCGGGCGAACTGGTGCTGACCGCGCGCGGCGTCGGCGTGACCACCGAACGCCCCGTGGACCAGGGTTAAGGGAGGACATCATGGCTCTCAGTGCCAGCCACCTGAAAGTGGGCGACAGCCACGCCGAAACCGTGGTCGAAAACCTGCCCCGCACGCAGATCGTGCAGTACGCCGGGGCCTCCGGCGACTACAACCCGATCCATACCGACGAGATCTACACCACCCAGGCCGCCGGCTACCCGAGCGTGTTCGCGCACGGCATGCTGACCATGGGCCTGACCGGCAAAATGCTCACCAACTACGTGGGCGACGGACGCCTGACCAAATTCGGCGTGCGCTTCACCAACCAGGTCTGGCCCGGCGACACGCTGGTTGCAACGGCGACGGTCACCGCCATCCAGAACGGGCTCGTCTCCCTCGACGTCGTCACCACCAACCAGGACGGCAAGGAAGTCGTCCGCGGCACCGCCGAAGCCCGCATCGACGCCTGAGCCGCCGGCGGGACCTGGGGCTGAGGGGGCGGAGCTTCAAGGAAGCAAGGCCAGGGGGGCTCTGCCCCCCTGGACCCCCCGCCAAGGGCGTCGCCCTTGGAACCCTTTCGTCGGTTCCGAGCGTGAGGGGGAGGCGCGGCGGGCGCGGGGCGGCCCCGGCGGCAGGGCGGGAAAGTGCGCGCATGCGCGCTTTCCCGCCCTGCCGCCGGGGCCGCCCCGCGCCCGCCGCGCCTCCCCTCTCACGCTCGGAACCCCCGAAGGGGTCCAGGGGACGACTGTCCCCTGGCGGGGGTCCAGGGGGCAGCGCCCCCTGGCCTTGCTTGCTTGAGGTTTCGGCCTCTCAGGCCCGAGGGTTCAGCCCGCGGCGCTGAGGGCCCAGGCGAGCACGCCTTTCTGGGCGTGCAGGCGGTTTTCGGCTTCGTCGAACACGACGGACTGAGGGCCGTCGATGACGCCGGCGGTGACTTCCTCGCCGCGGTGGGCGGGCAGGCAGTGCATGAAGATGGCATCCGGGGCGGCGCAGGCCATCAGGGCCTCGGTCACCCGGTAGGGGGCGAGCAGGTTGTGGCGGGCTTCGCCGGGGTCGTCCGACATGCTGATCCAGGTATCGGTCACCACGCAGCGCGCGCCGGCGACTGCTTGGGCGGGATCGTCGGTGAGTTCGATGTGTCCGCCCTGGGCCTGCGCCCAGTCCACCAGTTCGGCCGGCGGGCGCAGCGCCTCCGGCGTGGCCAGCCGCAGGGTGAAGCCGAAGCGCACCGCCGCCTCGATCCAACTCCGCGCGACGTTGTTGCCGTCGCCGCACCAGGCCACCACCTGCCCGGCGATCGGGCCGCGGTGTTCCTCGAACGTCAGCACGTCGGCCATGATCTGGCAGGGGTGGGAGGTGTCGGTGAGGCCGTTGATCACGGGCACCGTGGCGTAGCGCGCCAGTTCGTGCAGTTTCGCCGTCTGGTCGGTGCGCAGCATGATCGCATCGACGTAGCGCGACAGCACCCGCGCCGTATCGGCCGCGGTTTCCCCGCGGCCGATCTGCATGTCCCGCGCGCTGAGCACGATCACGTCGCCGCCAAGCTGGCGCATGCCGACTTCGAACGAGACGCGGGTTCGGGTGGAGGGTTTCTCGAAGATCAGCGCCAGGGTCTTGCCGGCGAGCGGGCGGGAGCCGGGGCCAGGCAGCGGCCCGCCCGGTCCGGGATCGCGGGCGCGCTTGAACCCGGCGGCGAGGTCCAGCATCCGGCGCAGGGTGGCCGTATCGAAATCGCGCAGGTCGAGGAAGTGCCGGGGACCGGCGGGCGCTTCCGCGCCCGACCGGTCCTCCGTCTTCGTCGCGCGGCGCAGGCTCGCGCTCATGTCGCCGCGGCTTTGCCGGCCGCGGGCAGGCAGCGCCGGGCCGCGCGATCCAGCATGGCGATGGCGGCGTCGACATCGGCGTCGGTCACCACCAGCGGCGGCGCGAGCCGCAGCACGTTGTCCCCGGCGGTGATCGCGAGCAGCCCCTCGGCGGTGCAGGCGGCCTGCACCTCGCCCGCCGGCAGCCGGCATTTCAGCCCGACCAGCAGGCCCATGCCGCGCGCGTCCTCGAACACGGCCGGATAGTCGCGGGCGATCTTGTCCAGCGCGTCGTGCAGGCGGCGGCCCTTGCGGTCGACGTCGTCGAGGAACCCCGGCGCCAGGATCACGTCCAGCACGGCGTTGCCGGCGGCGCAGGCGAGCGGGTTGCCGCCGAAGGTGCTGCCGTGCGTGCCCGGCACCATGTTCTTGGCCACGAATTCCTTGGCCAGCACGGCGCCCAACGGGAACCCGCCGGCGATGCCCTTGGCGAGCGACATCACGTCCGGCGCGATGCCCGCCCATTCATGCGCGAACAGCTTGCCGGTGCGGCCCATGCCGGACTGCACCTCGTCCATGCCGAACACGAGGCCGTATTCGTCGCAGACGGCGCGCAGATCGCGCAGGAACTGCAGGTCGGCCGGGCGCACGCCGCCCTCGCCCTGGATCGGCTCGACCATGATGCCGGCCGTGCCCGGGCCGATCGCGTTGCGCACCGCGTTCATGTTGTTGAACGGGACGTGGTCGAACCCTTCCACCACCGGACCGAAGCCGGCGAGGTACTTGGCGTTGCCGGTGGCGGCCAGGGTGGCCAGGGTGCGGCCGTGGAACGCGCCCTCGAAGCAGATGATCCGGAAGCGTTCGGGCTTGCCGGCGTCCGCCTGGGTCTTGCGGATCATCTTGATCATCGCCTCGTTCGCTTCCGCGCCCGAGTTGCAGAAGAACACGCTGTCGGCGAACGAGGCATCCACCAGCCGCTGCGCCAGACGCTCGGCGCCGGGGATGCGGTAGAGGTTGGAGACGTGCATCACCTTGCCCGCCTGCTCGGCGATCGCCTGGGCCAGGTGGGTGTTGCCGTGGCCGAGCGAGGCGGTGGCGATGCCGGAGCCGAAATCGAGGAATCGTCGCCCGTCCACCGTCCACAGCCAGGCGCCTTCGCCCCGCTCGAAGGCGAGGTCGGCACGGGCGTAGTTCGGCATCAGGGCGGAGATCATCGCGGGGGGAACCCCTCCGTTTCGGTGGCTTCCGCCGGATCGCCGCAGCGTGGAGGCTCCACACCGGGTCCGGGGAAAGCGGACAGTGTTGGCGGAGTGCCGCGGGCTGGTCAAGCGCACGCCCGCGCCTTCACGCCCGGGACAGGGGGGGCCGGGGCCACGCAGCGGATCAATCTCGCCGCGCGCGGTGCGGCGCGCGGGATCGCCGCATCCCCTGACCGGTCGCGCCATGGTAGACTGCCGCGGACTCGCCAGCCACCGGAGACACAAGATGGACACGCACCCCGCCGCCGGCCCCGCGCCGGGCCATGTCACCGACCGCAACCTCGCCCTCGAACTGGTCCGGGTGACCGAGGCCGCCGCGCTCGCCGCCTCCCGCTGGATCGGCCTCGGCAAGAAGAACGACGCCGACGGCGCCGCGGTGGAAGCCATGCGCCACGCCTTCGACACGGTGGCGATCGAGGGCACCGTGGTGATCGGCGAGGGTGAGATGGACGAGGCGCCGATGCTGTTCATCGGCGAAAAGGTCGGCGCCGGCGGGCCGGCGATGGATATCGCGGTCGATCCGCTGGAAGGCACCACCCTGACGGCCAAAGGCGGGCCCAACGCGATCGCCACCGTCGCCCTCGCCCATCGCGGCGGCTTCCTGCACGCGCCCGACATCTACATGGACAAGATCGCCGTCGGCGGCGGATACCCCGAGGGCGTGATCGACCTCGACGCACCAGTGGCGGAAAACCTGCGCAACCTGGCGCGGGCCAAGAAATGCGAGGTGTCCGACCTGGTCGCCTGCATCCTCGATCGCGACCGCCACAAGGACCTGATCGCGCAGACCCGCGAGGCCGGCGCGCGCATCATGCTGATCAGCGACGGCGACGTGGCCGGCGTGATCGCCACCGCCATGCCGGACAACGAGGTGGACATCTACATGGGCTCCGGCGGCGCGCCCGAAGGCGTGCTGGCCGCCGCGGCGCTGCGCTGCATCGGCGGCCAGATGCAGGGCCGGCTGATGTACGAGGACGAGGCCCAGATCGAACGCGCCCGCGGCATGGGCATCACCGATCCCAAACACAAATATACCATCCTCGAAATGGCGAAGGGCGACGTGATGTTCGCCGCCACCGGCGTGACCTCCGGCGCCATGCTGCGCGGCGTGCGCCGCTTCGGCGGCGGCGCGCAAACCCACTCCGTCGTCATGCGCAGCAAATCCGGCACCGTCCGCTTCATCGAAGGCCACCACAACTTCTCGACCAAGACCTGGGTCCGGTCCTGAGCGAGGGGGGCGTGCAGCAAGCAAGCAAGGCCAGGGGGCGCTGCCCCCTGGACCCCCGCCAAGGGCATCGCCCTTGGAACCCATTCGTCGGTTCCGGTTGGGTGTGGGGTGGCGCGGCGGGCGCGGGGCGGCCCCGGCGGCAGGCGGACACAGGGCGCAACGGCGCCCTGTGTCCGCCTGCCGCCGGGGCCGCCCCGCGCCCGCCGCGCCACCCCACACCCAACCGGAACCCCCCAAGGGGTCCAGGGGACGACTGTCCCCTGGCGGGGGTCCAGGGGGCAGCGCCCCTTGGCCTTGCTTGTTTCGCCCCATGACCCCCCCCGCCCTGGACGTGACCCGAAGCCTGACCGGAAGGCGTTGGGTCTGGCGTGCCGCGGAGGAGCGGCTGGGTCTTGGCATCGCGCAGCGGGCCGGGGTGCCGGAGATTGTCGGGCGTCTGCTGGCCGCGCGCGGCGTGGGGGTGGAGGCGGCAACGGATTTCCTGGAACCCACGTTGCGTGCGTTGTTGCCCGATCCGTCGCGTCTGGCCGACATGGACGGTGCGGCGGAGCGTCTGGCCGATGCGGTGGTGCGCGGCGAGACGGTGGGGGTGTTCGGCGATTATGACGTGGACGGGGCGTGCAGCGCGGCGCTGATGACGACCCTGCTGCGTGGCCTGGGGTGCACGGTCCACACTCATGTGCCGGATCGGATGACCGAGGGCTACGGGCCGAACGCGCCGGCCTTGCGGGATCTGGCGGCGCGCGGTGCCGGCCTGGTGGTGTGCGTCGATTGCGGCACCGCGGCGGGGGACGCGTTGGCGGCGCTCAAGGGGCGGGCCGATGTGGTGGTGCTGGACCACCACAAGGCGGAGGGGCCGCCGCCGGCGATCCTGGCCACGGTCAATCCCAACCGGCTCGACGACGGCTCCGGCCTGTCCATGCTGTGTGCCGCCGCGGTGGCGTTCCTGACCGCGGTGGCCGTGGTGCGTTGCCTGCGCCGGCGCGGGGTCTTTGCCGCCCGGGCCGCGCCGGATTTGATGGGTCTGCTCGATCTGGTGGCGCTGGCGACGGTCTGCGACGTGATGCCGCTGGTGGGCGTGAACCGCGCCCTCGTGGCGCAAGGGCTGCGGGTGATGGCGCGGCGGGAGCGGCCGGGGATCGCGGCGTTGCTTTCGATCGCGCAGAAGCAGGGCCGCCCCACCGCGATGACCTGCGGCTACGGCCTCGGGCCGCGGATCAACGCCGCCGGCCGTATCTCCGAGGCCGATCTGGGCTTGCGCCTGCTGCTGTGCTCCGACCCGACCGAGGCCGCCGCCCTGGCCGAGCGCCTGGATGCGGTGAACCGCCAGCGCCAGGAGGTCGAGGCCGCGATCCTGGACGCCGCCTTCCGTGCCGCCGAGGCCCAGGCCGCGGCCGGCCGCGCCGCCCTGGTGGTGAGCGGTGCCGGCTGGCATCCCGGCGTGGTCGGCATCGTCGCAGGGAGGATCAAGGAGCGGTTCAACCGCCCTGCCTGCGTGGCCGGCGTGGCGGGCGGGGTGGCGAAAGGGTCCGGCCGCTCGGTGCCGGGGATCGACCTTGGCGCGGCGGTGATCGCGGCGCGCCAGGCCGGGCTGCTGGCGACCGGCGGCGGGCATCCGATGGCCGCCGGGTTTTCGCTGCCGGAGGCTGGGCTGGCGGCGTTCCAGGCCTTCCTGGACGAGCGCCTGGCGGCGGCGGCGGACCTGCCGACCGCGGCGGATCTGGTGGTGGAGGGCGCGCTGGCGGTGCCCGGCGCGACCCTGGATCTGGCCGCGCAGGTGGCCCGCCTCGCCCCGTTCGGCGCCGGCAACGAGGAGCCGGTGTTCGTGCTGCACCGCGCCCGCGTGCTGCGCGCCGACCGGGTGGGGCGCGAGGGCGGCACGATCCGCAGTTTCATCGAGGGCGAGGGCGGCGGGCCGCGGCTGAAGGCGATGCTGTTCCGCGCTCGCGACGGCGCGCTGGCCGAGTGGCTGATGGGCCGCAGCGGCGTTCCGGTGCACCTGGCCGGGCAGTTGCGGGTGGAGGAATGGAACGGCTCGACCAGCGTGGGGTTTTCGATCGTGGATGCGGCGACCGCGTGATCCCGACCGGCGGGACGCCTGGGCTACGGTTGCCTCCGCGCCGTCTCCATCGCGGTCCGCCCCGTCATGGCCGGGCTTGACCCGGCCATCGGCGCACGGACGGTCGGGGGCCGATGGCCGGGTCAAGCCCGGCCATGACGGGGTACCGCGAGTCAGGACCGCTGAAGCGGGAGTCGGCGGTCAGCCCCCCCGCCGGTCGCGGTACACCCCGGTCTCGAACGCCTCCAGCAGCCCCAGCACCGTCGGATCGCCGAACGGCAACACCTGCGTCATGATCACGCCCGCCACGCCGTCCTGCGGGTCGAGCCAGAAATACGTGTTGTTCAGCCCCGCCCAGGCCAGGCTGCCCGCCGAGCGCCCACCGGGGACGGGCTGCGTGTTGATCAGGAAGCTCAGCCCCCATTTCTTCGGCATCCCCGGGAACGCCTCGAAATCGTTCGACATGTCGGGAAGGACCGTGCGCATCGGCTGCACCTCCAGCGCGCCGATGTGGTTCTGCCCCATCAGCGCCACCGTCTCCGCCGCCAGCACCCGGGTCCCGTCCAGCGCGCCGCCGCCCAGCAGCATGCGCAGGAAGGTCAGGTAGTCGCCCGCGGTGGAATAAAGCCCGCCGCCGCCGCCGAAGAACTCGCGCGGCGGATTGATCTGGCCCGGCAGCGGATCGAGCCGTCCGTCGCGCCGCGCGTGCACCGTGGCCAACCTGGCTTCCATGTCCGGGCGGACCAGGAAGCTCGTGTCGGTCATCCCGAGCTTCCCGCAGACATGGCGCTGGAAATAGGTTTCGAGGTCGAGCCCGCTGGCCGCCTCGATCATCCGCCCCACCCAGTCGATGTTGATCCCGTATTGCCATTTGGTGCCGGGATCGAACCTCAGCGGCATGTCGAGCGCGACCAGCTTGCCGGTGCGCGCCGGGGGAATGTCCCGCGCGCGCGCATAGGCCAGCAGGTCGCCGTTCCAGGTGTCGTAGCCGAAGCCGGCGGTGTGGGTGAGCAGCCGGCGCAAGGTGATCGGGCTCCGCGCCGGGCGCAGCTTCGGTTCGCCGGCGGCATCGAAGCCTTCCAGCACCTGCGGCGCGGCAAGCCCGGGCAGCACGTCCCCGCCGGGGCGTCGAGGGCGAGCCTGCCCTGTTCCACCAGCTGCATCGCCGCGGTGGCGGTGATCGCCTTGGTCATGGAGGCGATGCGGAACACGGTATCGAAGGTCATGGGCGCCCCGTCGGGCAGCGAGCGGCGCCCGTGCACGGTGCGGAAGATCTCGCCGTCGGCGGTGGCCGCGGCGGCGACCACGCCGGGGACCGCGCCCGATTCGGTGGCTGCGCGCAACGCTTCCTCGACCTCGTCCATGGTTTCCGCCCCGTCCCTCTGCTTGAACCCAGCCGAGCCTACAACCCAACCGCCATGGAGTGCGACCCGTGCTGCTCGCCCTGTTTTCCCTGCTGCTGTTCCAACTGATCGGCGAGGTCATCGCCCGCGGCTTCGGCCTGCCGGTTCCCGGCCCGGTGATCGGCTTCGTGCTGCTGGCCGGCGCGCTCGCCGCCTGGCCGGCGCTGCGGCGGGAGGTCGATCCGGTGGCCTCCGGCCTGCTCCGCCATCTGTCCCTGCTGTTCGTGCCCGCCGCGGTGGGGGTGATCCAGCAATGGGGCATGCTGCGCACCGCGGCGCTGCCGATCGGCGTGGCCTTGGTGGTCTCCACCTGGGCGGCGCTGATCGTCACGGCGCTGGTGTTCCGCGCGGTGGCCGCCCGGCTCGGGCTCGCCGGGCCCGAGGGGGAGGCGCGCTGATGGAAGGCGTGTTCCAGCTTTGGGTCTATCTCTCCGCCAGCCCCTTGCTGTGGCTGACGGTCACCCTCGGCGCCTATGTGCTGGCCGACCGGATCGCGCTGGCGGCGCGCCACGCGCCGATCGCCAACCCGGTGCTGATCGCGGTGGCGCTGGTCGCGCTGCTGCTGCACGCGACCGGCACGCGCTACCCGACCTATTTCGCCGGCGCGCAGTTCGTGCATTTCCTGCTCGGGCCCGCCACCGTTGCGCTGGCGGTGCCCTTGGTGCGCGAAGCCGCGCGGGTGCGCCGGCTGATCGTGCCGGTGCTGGCGGCACTGCTGGCCGGGTCGCTGACGGCCATCGTCACCGCGGTCGGCGTCGCCTGGGCGCTGGGGGCGGACCGGGCCATCCTCGTCTCGCTTGCGCCGAAATCGGTCACCACGCCGATCGCCATGGGCATCGCCGCGGCCAACGGCGGGGTGCCGGCGCTGACCGCGGTGTTCGTGCTGATCACCGGGGTGATCGGCGGCATCTCGGTCACGCCGCTGATGAACCTGATCGGGGTGAAGGACTATGCGGCGCGCGGCTTCGCGGCGGGGCTGGCGAGCCACGGCATCGGCACCGCGCGGGCGTTCCAGGTGAACCCGCTGGCCGGCACGTTCGCCGGGCTGGCGCTGGCGCTGAACGGGCTCGCGACCTCGCTGCTGGTGCCGCTGCTGCTGGCGTTGTGGCGGTAGAGCGGGTCGCGTTGACCGTGCCGCCGCCGGCGCAGTATTCACGAATGGGTGAGCAATCTTGCACAGCCGCCGGTCTTCGTCATCAATCTCGCGCGAGACAGTGAACGTCGTGCGCACATGACGGCACTGCTGGAGCGGATCGCCCTGCCGGCTGAGTTCGTCCCCGCGGTCGATGGAAGGCAGCCTGGGGGAAGCCGACCGCGCCTGCGCAGGACCGGGCTGCTCGGTGGGGTCGGTTGCGGGTCTATGGCAAGGGCCGTAAATGCTGGGGTGGGAACGAATCGCGGCATGATCGGCTTCTGAGCCATTACCGTCTGTGGCAGCGGCATGCTGGACCAGAGGTTGGAACCGCTGCGACGTGATCCTGCAGACGCGCGAGCATCGACATCGACCTGCGTGCGGTCCTGCCCGGACTGATCGCCAAACCGGCGATGCGGTCGGCCAGCCAGGCGACGAGACCGGTCAGACGGTCGAGGAGAGGGATGAGGGCCATGGGCGTGTGAACATATATAGAACATTTGCCCCCGCCGAGGCAACAGATTTCTGCGGGCTGCCGTGACGCCGCCCGGGGCGGGGCGCCCGACCTGCCCGAGCCTGGCGCCGTGCTCGCCGGCGTCAAGGACGCTGCTCGCCTGTCCGGACTGGCGTGGTGGCCTGCGAAGGGGCTGGCCATTCCATGCGCGCGCGGGTGCTGGAACCGTGTCGGCCCGTGTTCCGTGGTCGCCAGGTCGCCGCCTTGCGTGACGGTGCCGGCCTGTTCCGCCTTCACACTCATACCCTGGGCGCGGCGGCCTATATGATCCGTGCCGAGGGCGCGCGCCGCCTGCTGCGCTACGGCCGGCGTATCGTCCTGCCGGTCGACCAGACCATGGTCGGTCCGGGAGAGCGTCACCGTCCCGCCGGTCTTCCGGGATGTCGCCAGCCAGCCGGGGTTGCCTCGAGCGGGCGGTGTATCGTGCCGCCGCGGAGGGAGCATGCTCCGGCTCCGGCCGGCGGCAGCGGGCCGCGATGGGGTGCGCAAGCGCCTGCATCTGCTGGCGACGTGACCGGCGCCGCCGGCTCGACCGGAGATCCCCGACCGCTCGTTGCGATGGTGTTGCCGGGCGGGGAGGGGTTCAGCCCGCGCATGGTCGGCGCCATCGGCCTGATCGTGCACCGGCTGGCCGGCATCCCGGGCGGATTCCGCAACGTCGTCCTGGGGGCGGCGCGCCGCGAGCCGCCGTTCGCCGACCGCGACTTCCTTCCGGTGCAGGCCTGGCCGTTCCCGCGCCTGGCCGACCGGGCGCGCTATCCGGACGCGGTGCTGCGCGCGCTGCGGCGGCTGCGCCCGGCGCTGGTGGAGGTGCACAACCGCCCGGCGCTGGCGCTGCGTCTCGCCGCGCGCCTGCCCGGCACCAAGGTGGTGCTGGTGCTGCACAACGATCCGCAGTCGATGCGCCGGGCGCACACGCCGGCCGAGCGGTCCCGGCTGCTGCGCCGGCTGGACGGGGTGGTCGCGGTGTCGGGCTGGGTGCGCGCGCGGATGCTGGACGGGGTGGCGGCCCCGCTGCCGGTCCCGGTGGACGTGTTGCCCAACTGCATCGACCTCGCCGCGCTGCCGCCCGGGCTGCCGGCGGCGGCGCGCGAGCCGGTGATCCTGTTCGCCGGCCGCACCATCGTGGAAAAGGGCGCCGACGTGTTCGTCCGTGCCTGCGCCGCTTCGCTGCCGGAGTTGCCCGGCTGGCAGGCGGTGATGCTGGGCGCGCGCGGCCACAACCCGGCCGACGACGCGCTCGGCTACGCCGCCGCCGGCCCGAGCCCGGCGCAGGCCGGTGTGCGACTGCTCGGCTACCAGCCGCATCCCGCGGTGCTGGACTGGATGGGCCGCGCCGCGATCCTGCTGATGCCGAGCCGGTGGGACGAGCCGTTCGGCCTGACCGCGCTGGAGGCGATGGCGATGGGGGCGGCGCTGATGTGCTCGGCCCGCGGCGGGCTGCCGGAGGTGGCGGGGGAGGCGGCGGTGTTCATCGACCCCGACGACCCGGCGGCGGTCGCGCGGGCGCTGGTGGCGCTGGCGCGCGATCCGGCGCGGCGGGCGACGCTGGTCGCGGCGGGGCGGGCGCGGGCCGCAGGGTTCGACCTGGCGCCGGCGGGGCGGGCGCTGGAGGCGATCCGCCGGCGGGTGCTCGGCGGAACCGGCGCCGGGTCGTAGCTACACCACCCCGCCGCGGCGCAGCGCCGCGATACGCGTCGCATCGTAGCCGAGCCCGGCCAGCACCGCCTCCGTGTCCGCGCCCAGTGCCGGCGCCGCGCTGCGGGGGATTGCCGCGTCGGGGAAGCGAAACGCGGGCGGCACCATGCGGAAGCCGGGCCGGGTCGGGTGGTCGTAGGCCCAGACCCGGTCCTCCCCGGTGACGAAATCGGACGTCAGCGCCTGGGCGATGTCGTGCACCGGCGCTGCGGGCACGGTGCCGGCGAAACGGGCGAGCCAGTCCGCGGTGGTCCGGGTGCCGAGCGCCGCGTCCAGCGCCTCGGTCAGCGCAGCGCGGTGCGCCAGCCGGTCGGGGAAGCGGGCGAAGCGCCGGTCTTCCGCCAGTTCCGGCCGCTCGATCGCTGCGCACAGCACCGGCCAGAACTTCTCCTTGTTGCACATGATGAAGATCCAGCCATCCGCGGTGCGGTACAACTGGCTCGGCGTCAGCGACGGATGCGCCCCGCGCGGCTCGCGCCCCTGCGCGTGGCCCTCGTTCAGGAACCAGGCGCCCAGGTAGTTCAGATTCGCCAGCGCCGTATCGAACAGGCTGACATCGACATCCCGCCCCACCCCACTCGCGCGCGCCGCGACCACCCCGGCGAGCAGCGCCAGCGCCGCATAGACGCCGGCCATCATATCGACGACCGACAGGCCGAACCGCGCAGGCGGCCCGTCCGGCTCCCCGGTCAGCGACAGGTACCCGGCCTCCGCCTGCATCAGATAGTCATAGCCCGGCCAGGCGGCGCGGCTGCCCTCCCGCCCATAGGCCGACAGATGCGCGCAGACGACACGCGGATTGGCCGCTTTCAGCGCCTCATACGTCACGCCGAGGCGCGCGGACTGGTCGCCGCGCAGATTGTCCAGCACCGCATCCGCCCCCGCAACGAGGTCGGCCAGCACCGCGCGGCCCTCGGGGTGGCGTAGGTTCAGGGTGACCGAGCGCTTGTTGCGGTTGAACGCCTGGAAGAAATGGCTGTCCCCGTCACCGAGGTAATGCGGCCCGACCCGCCGGCTGACATCGCCGCCCTCCGCCGGGTTCTCGATCTTGATCACCTCCGCGCCCATGTCGGCCAGTTGCATCGAGCCGAACGGACCGGCCCCGTACTGCTCCACCGCGATCACCCGCACCCCCGCCAGCGGCAGCATCAGGCCGGGTTCCGCTCGACCAGTTGCCGGGCGATGATCAGCCGCTGCAACTCGTTGGTGCCTTCGCCGATCACCAGCAGCGGCGCGTCGCGATAGAGCCGCTCCACCGGGAACTCGGTGGAATAGCCGTAGCCGCCATGCACGCGCATCGCCTCGGTGGCGTTCTCCAGCGCCGCTTCGGTGGAAAACAGCTTCGCCATGCCCGCTTCCATGTCGCAGCGCGCGCCGCTGTCGTACATCTCGGCCGCGCGGCGGGTCAGCAGCCGGGCGGCCTCGGTCCGTGTCGCCATGTCGGCCAGTTTCAGCGCGATCGCCTGGTGCTGCGCGATCGGCTTGCCGAAGGTTTTCCGCACCTGCGCGTAGCGCACCGAGCAGTCCAGCGCCGCCTGCGCCACCCCCACGCCGCGCGCGGCGACGTTGATCCGCCCCAGTTCCAGCCCCGACAGCGCGTGCTTCAGCCCCAGCCCTTCCACCCCGCCGATCAGCCGGTCGGCCGGCACGCGATAGTCCTGGAAGACAAGCTCGGCGCTGTCGATGCCCTTGTAGCCGAGCTTTTCCAGCTTGCGGCTCACCGTGAAGCCCGGCCCCTTCTCGGCCAGAAGCAGGCTCATGCCGCGATGCCGCGGCGCCGCATGCGGATCGGTCTTCACCAGCAGCGCGAAGCACTGCCCATGGATGCCGTTGCTGATCCAGGTCTTGGTGCCGTTCACCACATAGGCATCGCCCTCGCGCCGCGCGGTGGTGCGGATCGCCTGCAGATCGGTGCCGCAATCGGGCTCGGTCAAGGCCAGCCCGCCGCGCAGCTCGCCGCTGGCGAACCGCGGCAGGAACTCCCGCTTCTGCGCCGCCGTCCCGTGGCGCTGCACCGCGGCGGCCATGATCAGGTGGGAGTTGAAGATGCCCGTGAGCGACATCCACTCCCGCGCGATCCGTTCCACGATCGCCGCATAGGTGGCGCACGGCAGGCCGAGGCCGCCGTATTCCGGCGCGATCATCGCCCCGAACAGCCCAAGCTCCCGCATCCGCCCGACGATCGCCTCCGGCCAGGTGTCGGACTTCTCCAGCGCGTGCACGTAGGGGATCACGTCGCGTTTCAGGAACGCCTCGATCGTGTCGAGGATCGGCTGCTCGTCGGTCACGCGATCCCCCGCTGGTCCAGCACCCGGCGCGCCTTGCCGATCGAGCGTTCGACCGTGCCCGGCTTTTCGACCGAGATCCGCAACGTCAGGCCCACGGTGTCCTTGATCCGCCGCGCCACGACGACCGATTCGGCGTGCAGCCGGTCGTAGTCGGTGATGTGCGGCTGGTGCTCCACCTGCACCGTGACCTCGTCCATCCGTCCCTGGCGGGTCAGCACGATCAGGTAGTGGCCGGTCAGCACCTCGCTCGCCAGCAGGTGCTCCTCGATCTGGGTCGGGAACAGGTTCACCCCGCGCACGATCAGCATGTCGTCCGACCGCCCGGTGACCTTTTCCATCCGCCGCATCGTGCGCGCGGTGCCGGGCAGCAGGCGGGTCAGGTCGCGGGTGCGGTAGCGCACCACCGGCATCGCTTCCTTGGTGAGGGTGGTGAACACCAGCTCGCCGAATTCCCCGTCGGGCAGCACGGCGCCGGTCTCGGGGTCGATCACCTCGGGGTAGAAATGATCCTCCCAGATCACCGGCCCGTCCTTGGTCTCCACGCATTCGCTGGCGACGCCGGGGCCCATCACTTCCGACAGGCCGTAGATATCGACCGCGTCCATGGCGAAGCCGGCCTCGATCTCGCGCCGCATGGCGTTGGTCCAGGGCTCGGCGCCGAACACGCCGATCTTCAAGGACGAGGCGCGCGGGTCGAGCCCCTGGCGGTGGAACTCGTCCAGGATCGACAGCATGTAGCTCGGCGTGATGGAGATCACGTCGGGGCGGAAATCCGCGATCAGCCGCACCTGGCGCTCGGTCATGCCGCCGGAGACGGGCACCACGGTGCAGCCGAGCCGTTCCGCCCCCGAATGGAGGCCGAGCCCGCCGGTGAACAGCCCGTAGCCATAGGCGTTGTGCACCAGCATCCCCGGCCGCGCGCCGGCGGCATACAGCGAGCGGGCCACCAGATCCGCCCAGGTCTCCAGGTCGCGCGCGGTGTAGCCCACCACGGTCGGCCGCCCGGTGGTGCCGGAGGAGGCATGGATGCGCGCGAGCTTCTCCCGCGGCAGCGCGAACATGCCGAACGGGTAGGCCGCGCGCAGGTCCTGCTTGGCCGTGAAGGGGAAGTTCGCCAGATCCTCCGGCGTGCGGAAATCGTCCGGCGTCACCCCCGCGGCGTCGAACGCGGCGCGATAATGCGGCACGTTCGCGTAGGCGTGGCGCAGGGTCCAGGCCAGGCGCTCCGTCTGCAGCGCGGTGATTTCGTCGCGCGAGGCGGTCTCGATCGGGTCGAACCCACGGCTCCGGCATCTATCCCTCCGTCTCGAAGAACCGTCCGCCGGTCAGGCGGGAGGTGCCGCGCAGTTCCGCGACCACGCTGCCGTCCGCGCCGGTGACGCGGACATCGGTGATGCCCGACCGTCCCGAGCGGATCCGTTCCACCGCTTCGGCCCGCAAAATCTCCCCCCGCCGGCCGGGGCGGAGGAAGGTGATGGCGCAGTGCTGCGCCACGGCACGGTCGCCGTGACTGTTGCAGGCGAAAGCGAAAGCGGAATCGGCCAGGGTGAAGATGAAGCCGCCGTGGCAGATGCCATGGCCGTTCACCATCGCCTCGGTGACCGTCATGGACAGCGCGGCGCGGCCGGGCCCGACCTCGTCCAGGCTCATGCCGAGGCCGGGGCTGGCGCGGTCCTCCGCCCACATCGCCTCGGCGCAGGCGCGCGCGAGCGTGTCGGGGTCGGCGGTCATTCCTCGCGGCCGGAGAAGACGGGTCTGCGCTTTTCCAGGAAGGCGCGCACGCCCTCGGCGAAGTCCGCGCCGCGGCCCGCCGCGCCTTGCAGCCGGGCTTCGAGGCCGAGCTGGGCGCCGAGGTCGTTGCTGGCCGAGGCGGCGAATGCCTGCTTGATCAGCGCATAGGCGCCGGCCGGGCCGGCGGCGAGCTTGGCGACGATCGCCTCCGCCTCGCTCATCAGGGCGGTGTCGTCCACCGCGCGCCAGATCATGCCCCAGTCGGCCGCCTGATCGGCGGAGACCGGCTCGGCCAGCAACGCGAGCGCGCGGGCGCGGGCCTCGCCGATCAGTCGGGGGAGGAAGAAGCTCGTCCCCGAATCCGGCACCAGGCCGATGCGGGCGAAGGCGATGACGAAGCTCGCGCTGCGCCCGGCCAGCACGATGTCGCAGGCGAGCGCGAAGCTGGCCCCCGCGCCGGCGGCAACCCCGTTCACCGCGCAGACCACCGGGACCGGCAGCGCGCGCAGCCGGCGGACCACTTCGTGGTGGTAGGTGGAGGCCAGGTGTTCCAGGTCGGGCGGGCCGTCCGGGCCGGGCATCACCGCGGGGCCGAGTTCCTGCCCGGCGCAGAAGCCGCGTCCCTCGCCGGTCAGCAGCAGGGCGCGGCAGGCGGGATCGGTGGCGGCGTCGTCCAGCGCCTCGATCAGCGCCATCAGCATCTCGGCGTTAACGGCGTTGAGCTTGTCCGGGCGGTTCAAGGTGATGCGACGCCAGCCGTCGCAATGCTCGATGCGGATCGGGTCGGTCATGTGCGGCGTCTCCTCTCGCTGCGACTGTGCGCTGCGGAGGGGCGCGGGTTCAAGGGGCGGGGCCTGCTCCTGATCCGTCCGGAAGCCCGTCTGCTCCATGCGCAGGCGGGTCCCCGTGCCCGTCGGGGCGAGGGTCCAGGTGACGACCGTCTCGAGACCGCAGGCCGCCCGGGTGTAGGCGAGCGCCCGGTGCGGCGCGACCTCCAGGACCCGGCAGTCGACGGCGCCCCAGTCCGCGTGCGGGGTGAACCGGTGGTCCGGTTCGGGCCGGAAGTCGTTGCGCATCAGCCAGGCCTCGATCAGGTGCGGCTGGCCGAACTGCCGCCGGCCGAGACCAAGGTGTGCGTGGTCTCCGACCACGGCTTCGGCGACCAGAAATTCCACCGCATGCTGACCGAGAAGCTGCACTTCGACGACGTCATCCGCTTCCGCGGCAACATCGCCGTCACCGCCACCAGCGGGGAAACCCGCGCGGATTGCGTGACACCAAGGAGCTGCGCTTCGGCATGGGCATGGGATCGGTGCACGTCAAATCCCCCGAGCGGCGCGACCGGCTGTGGCTGATCAACGCTTTCGCGGCGGTGCTATTGACCCTGCTCGGTGCCACCGGCGAGGCGCTGGGTTACGACCGGATGCTCAAGACCAACACCGTCAAGCGTCGGGTCCATTCGTTGTTTCGTCAGGGCTGCATGCTCCACGACCTGATCCCCACGATGCCGGAGGTCAGGTTGCGCCCGATGATGCAGTGCTTCTTCCGGTTCCTGCGCCAGCAGCCCCTCTTCGCCGCCGCTTTCGGGGCAGTTCGAAAAATGAGGGGGAAACCCTGAGACAGCAGGTTGCATGCTGTCAAGAAGTTCATTATACGTCCACTATACATTTGTTATGCCTGCTGTCAGGAGGTCCGTTGTGCAGCGTAAGGAAACCCTTCCCCTTCCCCCGCGCTTGTCATTCCCGACCGCGGGCGGAGGAACAAGGGATCGACCGGTCGGCACGAGCGCCTCGGACCGGCTTTCAACCCGGAGCGTGCCGCTGATCGGCATGTCCGCGGCGATCGTCGGCCTGCTGGGCCTGCCCGTGGCGGCACACGCGGCGTTCACACCACCAACCAACGGCCCCTACCGGCTGCTCTTCGTCACATCGACCAAGACGCCCGCGACAGATCCCAACATCTCCACCTACAACAGCTTCGTCACGACCGCGGCCGGGCTCAACCGGAGCCTGCCCGACACGTCGTGGGCCGCGATCGTCAGCACGGCCGCCACCAGCGCGCTGACCAATGTGGACAGTATCTGTTCAACCGCCGACTGCCAGGCCGCGCCGATTTATCTGGTCGACGGCACCTTGATCGCGAGCAACCAGGGAGACTTCTTTGGTAATTTGCTGGCAAATGCACCCGACCAAACCGAAACCGGTGCAACCTATTCGAACGTTGGCGACTATGTCTGGACCGGCTCAACCGCCAAGGGCGAGATAAATGTCGGGCACGCTATGGGTAGTTCACCCGCCGAGCTTGGCACGCCTTCCACAAAGGTAAATAATTACCTTGACGCTGGGTACGCGGCTGTTACTTCCAAAAGCGTCGCCCCCTATGCCGACAGCTATCCCCTCTATGCCATCAGCGGAGAACTGGGTGTCCCCGAACCGGCGAGCGATGCTTTGCTCCTGGTCGGCGCCGTAGCCACCGGCCTCGTCCGGCGGCGGCGCAAGCGGCCCAGCCCGGCGGCATAACGCCGAGCTGGCCACCCGGCGTAACTTCGAACGACGTCGAGCTATTCGCGCCAATCCTGGCCGGCGCCGCAACTGCGCGGCGTTTGTCCGGTGCGGTCTCGTGCGTATCCTGCCGTCCCCAAATGCTGCCATGAACATTACAGATCCGATCCGCAATCGCGCGCGGCGCAACCCGACTTCCATCGCGGTGATCCGTACTGACGACACCAAGGTGAGCTACCACGACCTGGATCGCATGATCGACGCCGCCGCCGCGCGCCTCGCCGGCCTGGGCCTTGTCCCGGGCCAGGTGGTTGGCCTCGCGATCCGCGGCCCCGATGAGTTCCCGCCGCTGGTCATCGCCTTGGCCCTGGCGCGGAGCGGCATTGCCAGCGCGGATCCGTCGCTGCCGGCCGAACACCTGGACCTGTTGCTGGTCGGGCCGGGCACACCGAAGCGAACCGACGTGCGCAGCGTCGCTGTCGATGCAAGCTGGGCGGCACTGCCCACACGCGGTTCGGTGCCGATCGCGCCCATGTGGACCGATGGTTCGGCAGTCTGCCGGATCTTCGCGTCCTCCGGCACGACGGGAAAGCCAAAGTTCATTCCGGCAAGTCATGACGTGATGGCCCAGCGTGCCCTTCAGGGCGCGCTGTGGATCGGCCCGCCGGAGCCGGTGCACATTTGCGCCTTGGATTTTGGCTCTGGCGTGGGCGTCCGCGACGTGCTGCGTACCCTGTTCCGCGGTGCGACACTCGTGTTGACCAACCCGGCCGATGCCGTCACGGCGATCCGCCGCCATGACGTGAGTTCCATCAGCATCGCCCCGGGGTCGCTGGCGGCGTTTGTGCGTAGCCTGCCTGCCGACGTCCCGCCGCTGCCATTACGGGTTGTCGAAGCCAGTGGCAGCTTTCTGGCGCCGCAGCTGGCTGAGCTGGTGCGGCGGACACTCGGCTGCCGCGTGGTGTTGAGCTACGGAGCAACCGAAGTCGGGAACGTGGCCTGGGCTCCGATCGAATCCTTACAGGGTATCGAGAACGCCGTCGGCCTCGTGAGTTCCGGCGTCGAAGTGCAGGCGGTCGACACCGACGACCAGCCGCTGCCGCCGGGCCATGACGGCATCCTGCGCATCCGTAGCGAACAAAGCGTCGCCGGCTATCTCGATCCCGCCAGTTCCGCTGAAGCCTTCAAGGATGGCTGGTTCTACCCGGGCGATATCGGCTCGCTGACCCCGGAAGGCATCCTCATCGTCACCGGGCGCGTCGGCGACGTCATCAATGCCGGTGGCGTGAAGGTCCATCCCAGCGTGATCGAAAGCGTGCTGCTGACCCTGCCCGGCATCATCGACGCCGCGGCATTCGGCGTTCCGGACGCGATGGGCGTCACCCGGATCTGGGCCGCGGTCGTCTCGGGCACACCGGTTTCCGGTGCCGAGGTGAATGCACTTTGCCGGCAGAAACTTGGAATCCGCGCTCCCCAGTTCGTGCTGCAGGTGAGAGGACTGCCGCGCAACGCCAACGGCAAGGTGCGACGGGACGAACTCATGCGCTTCGCGCAGACCCAACAGCGGTGATCGCGCGGACCGAGCAACGCGGCGGCGCCAGGCCCCGGAATGCCGCACCCGGCCGCGCTGCAGGGAGCACACCACATGGCTGACCTACCCGATTGTCAGCAAGCGCTGGATATCGCGCTCGCCGATCACGACGCCGGGCGGCACGACGAGGCCGAGGCCGGCTATCGATCCGTTCTTGCACAGGATCCGGATGACCCGGACGCGCTGAACCTGCTTGGCGTGCTGCTGCAAGAGCGTGGCGCGATGGACGAGTCGATCGCGCTGCTGAGCCGAGCCGTGGCGGTGGAACCGGAGTTTCCCGAAGCACTGGCCAATCTCGCGCGGGCCCGGCGACTGAAGGGCGAGGCCAAGGCGGCGGCGGATCTGGCGCGCCGCGCCATCGCCCTGGACCCGGAGCTGGTCGAGGCACATCTCAACCTGGGGCAGGCCCTGCTTGTCCTGGGGAACGAGCCTGGTGCGATCATCGCCCTGCGTCAGGCCGTCGACCTTGCGCCGCACGACCCGAGTACCCTTACGCTGCTCGGCAAGCTGTTGCTGCGGCTGCACGAGCCGAGCGCCGCGGCCGAAGCATTGCAGGCGGCGCTGGCGCAGGACGCCGAAAATGTGGACGCCATGCTGCATCTGGGTGCCGCGCTGGTGGAACGCGAGCAGGTCGACGAGGCGCGGGCATGGCACGAGAAAGCCGCCTCCCGCGCACCGGAGAGCCCGACCGTTCAAGCCGCGCTCGCCGACACCTTGCGCCAGAACCATGACGTGCCCGCGGCGATCGAAGCATACCGCCGCGCCGTGGCCCTGGCGCCGGATGCTGCGGCGCTCCGGGTCGCGCTCGGGTCCTGTCTGACCGTGCTGGGTGACTTCGCCGAAGCGGAGATGTGCTTCCATCAGGCCCTGGCGCTCGACCCGCAATCCGTGGCGGCGCAGGCAGAGCTTGCAAGGATTGGCCGCCATGTCGGCGATGCTGACGCACTTCGCGGGCTTCAGGCGGAACTGGCGGACGATCAGGCCCCGGCGCACAAGCGCATCGCGGCCGGACTTGCCATCGGCACGCGTCTCGATCGGCAGGGCGACTACGACGCGGCGTTCGCCGCTTTCGCCGCCGCCAATCGGCTGATCCGTGCCGACCTGATCAATACCGGCGAACGTTTCGACGGCACGGCGTTCTGCCACTTCGTCGATTGGACGATTTCAACCTTCACGCCCGGGGTGTTCGACGCCGTCACAGGCTGGGGCGACCCGTCGGATCTGCCGGTGTTCATCGTCGGCATGCCGCGATCCGGCACGACCCTGGTCGAGCAGATCCTTGCCAGCCACAGGCAGGTGTTCGGCGCCGGCGAGCGCAAGGATATCGGCCGGATCGTCCGGGATCTGAACGGTGGCGGGCCGCACCGCCCACCCGACACCTGGGATCGCGATGCGGTGCGCCAGGCTGCCGCGGATCAGGTGGCGCTGCTGCGAACCCTGGGCAGCGACGCGCGACGAGTCACCGACAAGCTGCCGGACAACTGCCTGAACCTCGGCCAGATCGCCGTGCTGTTTCCACATGCGCGGGTGATCATCTGCCGGCGCGATCCGCGTGACATCTGCCTGTCCTGCTACTTCCAGCACTTCAAGGACCCGATGGTGTGGACCACCGATCAGGCGGAGCTGGCGCTGCGTGCGCGGCAGATCGATCGGATGCTGACGCATTGGCGCGCCGTGCTGCCGCTGCCGATGCTGGACGTGCACTACGAGCAGCTTGTCGCTAATCTTGAGACGGAGAGTCGCCGGCTGGTCGCCTTTCTCGGCCTGGACTGGGATCCGGCCTGCCTGGATTTCCATCGGACCGAGCGCCCGGTGCTGACGGCCAGCGTCTGGCAGGTGCGCCAGCCGGTCTATGCCAGCTCGGTTGGCCGCTGGCGGCACTACAGCCGGCATCTCGGGCCGCTGCTGGAGGGGCTGCGCGGCATCGCTCCGATAGACGCGTGAGGCGGGCCGATCTCGTCGGTCAAATGCGCCGACTGGCATGGTACGGATCTGAGGTGGTCCCATCCGTTTGGACAGTTTGGCGGCCGGGATAAGCTCGGTTGTGGGTGTCGTCAGGCCGCCAGTCTCTGCATTTCTTTCGCCCCGTATGCCTCGTCCGGGGTGCGCCCGGCCAGGGCCGAATGGGGTCGTCTGGCATTGTAGCAGGCGATCCAGCGGGAGAGCCCAGCCCGCAGCTCCGATCCGGTCTCGAACGCGTGCAGGTAGACGCACTCGTATTTCAGGCTGCGCCACAGCCGCTCGATGAACACGTTGTCCATCCAGCGTCCGCGTCCGTCCATGGAAATGCGCACGCCCGCGTCTTGCAGCACGCCGGTGAATTGCGGCGAGGTGAACGGGCTCCCTTGGTCCGCATTGAAGACCTCCGGCCCTCCGAACCGCTTCGATGCGTCGCCATCTGGCGTGAGCCATACCACGGCGTCTCCAGGAACTGCGCGTCGATCAGCCGCATCAGGTCCAGGTTCAGCGGCGTGTCGCCCGCAGGGCGGTCGTAGAAGCCCGACCGGCCGATCGACACCAGCGCGCAGTGCCGCGCGATCGACAGCCGTGGATGCCCGGGTTCGATCATCTGCCGCCTCCGCGCGACGCTCATCGACCGGAGGCCTTCGCCAAAAAATCGCGTTCCACCAGCAACTGGCCGATCTTCGCGTGCAGCTTCTCGACCTCGGCCTCGGCAGCCTTGCTGGTTTCCTGGGCCGCTGACCGGGCGGAAAACACCGCGACCATCCCCTCCATGGCCTGCCGCTTCCATTCCCCCACCATCGTCTGGTGGATGCCGTGCTTCGCCGCCAGTTGCGCCGTCGTCAGCTCACCGCGCAACGCCTCCAGCGCCACACGCGCCTTGAACTCCGCCGAATACCGCGTCCGCTTGCCCGTCATCGGGTCCGTCCTCCTTCTCAGGGCGAACCGAGCTTATCCTCCTGTCCGAAATTCCGGGACCAGTTCACCCTTCGCGTTGTCCGTGTGACAACCGACGCCACGCCCTCTATTCCTCCGACACGGCGCTGTCGGAGGTGCGGAATTTCTTGGAGGACCCGGTCTCCTGGTCGGCGGCGCATGGCGGCGTGAGGTCGGCCGCAGAGGTGGCGGCGACGCGGGGCGGGGCGTCATGACACACGGCAGCCAGCCGCGGCTTCCCCTCGGCCTGCTTGCCGTGACGGGTTTTCTGTCGATGACCTGCACGCGGCTGATGGACCCGCTGCTCGCGGCGGTCGCGGCCGATTTCCGGATGAGCGTGCCGGCTGTCTCGGTCGTCATCGCCGCCTACACGCTGCCCTACGCGCTGAACCAGTTGCTGCTCGGGCCGCTGGCCGACCGGTTCGGCAAGCTGCATGTCATGCTGGCGGCGCTCGGCCTGTTCACCCTGTTCACCGGGCTGTGCGCCACCGCGACCAGCCTGCCGATGCTGATGCTGCTGCGCGCCCTGTCGGGCGCGGCGAGCGCCGGGCTGATCCCGGTCGCCATCTCCTATATCGGCGACGCGGTGTCGTATGAGACGCGGCAGATCACCCTCAGCCGCTACCTGACCGGTAGCGTCATGGGCCTGACCCTGGCCGGGCCGATCGGCGGCATCATCAGCGAATTCCTGGGCTGGCGCATGACGTTTGTCGTCCTGTCGGTGGCCGCCGTCGGGGCAACCGCGCTGCTGGCCATGCGGTTGCGCAGCCTGCCGGACCCGCGTCAGGAGGGGAGGCTGTTCAATGCGGGGAATTACCTGCATCTGGGCACGCGCAAACACTCCCGCCTGTTTCTGTTGGCCACCGCGGCCGAGGGCGCGGTCACCACCGGTGCCTTCCCGTTCCTGGCGCCGTACCTGCACAAGGATTTTTCCCTGTCCTATGGCGCGGTCGGGCTGATCCTGGCGTTTTTCGGCGGCGGCGCGTTCCTGTACACCCGCCTCGCCACGAAGCTGCTGCCCCGGATGGGCGAGCTGCGCTTCATCCTGACCGGCGGCTGCATGATGGCGTGCTGCCTGGTCCTGGCGACGCTGCTGCGCCGATGGGGCTGGTTCGTCGGCGTGGAAGCCGGGCTGGGGCTTGGCTACTACCTGCTGCACGGGGTGATGCAGACGCGCGCCACGGAACTGTTGCCGAAGGCACGCTCCACCGCGCTGGCCAGCTTCGCCTTCATGCTGTTTCTGGGCCAGAGTATCGGGTCGCTGGCCTTCGCCATGTGGGTCGCGCTGTTCGGCTATCGCTGGGCGCTGCTGACGGATGCCGCGCTGCTGCTGCCGCTGACCTTGGCTCTGCGCCACATCGTCGCCGGCGCGGCCGCCGCCGCACAGACGCGCCCGTAGGGCGGGTCAGGCGCAACGCGGGCGAAACCAACCTCCCCGAGCCGCGCAAGGGCGCGTCTCGACCCTTTCGGGTGACGATCCTTCGCATCAGTGGCGTGGTGCGCCTCCGGCATCGGCGCTCGCCTGTATGCCCCCGGAAGGAAATCCCCCGTCGCGGAGCGCAGCCGGGAGGTGATCCGCCGCGCCTCCCGCCGCGGGCCCGCCGCATCAAAGTCGGATCGCGTGATCCGAACCGCCGCCGCCATGCTCGTCCCCACGACATCACCTGCATGAACAGCGAACCACGCCCAAGCTGGGCCGGGAGGCCCCAAAGAGTCAGGCAAGCACACCGGGAGCATCAGGACACTTCGCCAGAAGGTCGAACGCCTTCAACCGCGCCACCAGCGCCGGCATCTCGCGCAGCGGGATCATGTTCGGCCCGTCGCTTGGCGCGCGGTCCGGATCGGGATGCGTCTCGATGAACACCGCCGCGCACCCCACCGCCAGCGCCGCGCGGGCCAGCACCGGCGCGAACTCCCGCTGCCCGCCCGACGATGTGCCCGCCCCGCCCGGCAACTGCACCGAATGCGTGGCGTCGAACACCACCGGATAGCCCGTCCGCGCCATGATCGGCAGCGAGCGGAAATCCGACACCAGCATGTTGTAGCCGAAGCTCGCGCCGCGCTCGCACAAAAGGATGTTCTCGTTGCCGGTGGAGGCGATCTTCGCCGCCACGTTGGCCATGTCCCACGGCGCCAGGAACTGGCCCTTCTTCACGTTGATCGGCTTGCCGGTCGCCCCGGCCGCCAGCAGCAGGTCGGTCTGGCGGCAGAGGAAGGCGGGGATCTGCAGCACGTCCACCGCCTCGGCCGCCGGGGCGCAGTGCTCCGGCAGGTGCACGTCGGTCAGCACCGGCAGGCCGGTCGCGGCGCGCACCTCGGCCAGGATCGCCAGCCCGTCCGTCATCCCGATCCCGCGCGCGGCGGTGGCGGAGGTGCGGTTGGCCTTGTCGAAGCTCGATTTGTAGATCACCGCCACGCCGGTGGCGGCGGAAAGCTCGGCCAGGGCGGCGGCCACTTCCAGCGCGTGGGCGCGGGATTCGATCTGGCACGGGCCGGCGATCAGCACGAACGGCAGGTGGTTGCCGATCGCGACGGGACCGACAGGCACGGTGCGCGGCGGGGACAGGCTCATGCGGACTCTCCGGTCAGGCTCGACGGGGCGCGCCACCGGAGCCCGATGGCACGCGGGCGCGATCCCCGCGTCCCGGCGGAGCACTCGTGGATCGCGCCCGCGCGGTCAATGGCGGCACGTGAGGCCCGCGGCTATTTCTCGCGCGCCGCGCCCGTGAGGAACGCCGTCCGTTCCGCCGCGTCCTCGATATGGGCCGCGAGGGTCTGGCGCAACGCCGCCTCCGATCCCGCCTGCGGCGCCGCGCGCCGCACCAGCAGCCGGGCGATCGGCCCCACCGCCCGGGCGAGGTCGCGTTGCACCCGCTCCACCGTCGCCGCCGGCACGCCGCCCCCGCCGGCGGGCATGGCGACCGGCGCGCCGATCGGCTGCCGCGTCGCCGGCCCGACCGCGGGCGGGATCGTGGCGCCGCCGCGCAGAACCTGGTCGAGGAATGCCTCCCGCTCCTCCGGCCGCGCGATCCGGTCTCCAAGGGCGACGCACAGCCCTTCCAGCGTGTCGGCCTGCCGCGCCGCCGCCCGTACCAGATGGCCGGCGATCGGCCCGACAAAGACCGCGAGCCGCCGCTCGATGGTGGCCAGGATCAGGGGGTCGTGGGTCGCCGCTTCGGGTTGCGGCGTCCGGCGCGGCACATGCACGATGGTCGCGGTCGTCGGTGCCGGCTCGAGTTGGTCGAGCCGCAGCGCCCGCAGCGCCGCCGCCATCGCCGTGGCCGATGCGAACCGGTCCTCCGGCCGCTTGGCCATCGCCCGATGTACCGCCGCGATCAGCCCCGGCGGTTGCCCGGCGAGCCGTTCCGCGAAATCGACCGGCGCGGGATCGAGCAGGCTCTGCGCGACCTCGGCGATGTTGCGGCCAGGGAACGGCCGGTTTCCGCTCAGCATCTCGAACAGCACCGCGCCGGCCGAGAACAGGTCGCTGCGCGCGTCCACCGTCTGGCCGCGGTACTGCTCGGGGGACATGTAGCTCGGGGTGCCGATCACCACCCCGGACTGGGTCGCGGCGGCGCTGTCGATCCGGGCGATGCCGAAATCGGTCATCTTCACCCGCCCGTCGGGCAGCAGCAGGATATTGGCCGGCTTCACGTCCCGATGCACGATGCCGAGCGCGTGCGCCGCGTCCAGCGCCGCCAGCACCTGCAGGATCACGGCCGCCGCCTGCGTCGCCATGAAGCGTCCCGCCCGGGCCAGCATCGCGGCCAGGCTCTCGCCTTCGATATATTCCATCGCCAGGAACGGGTTGCCGTCGTGCACCGCGAAATCGTGGACCATCACGATGTTCGGGTGCATGCAGCGTCCCGCGGCCTGTGCCTCCTGGCTGAAGCGGCCGACGAATCCGTCACGCTCCGCCCCTTCGAGCAGATCGGCGCGGATCAGCTTGATCGCCACCCTGCGGCCGATCGCCGGATCATACGCCCGATAGACCACCCCCATGGCGCCACGGCCGAGCACCGCTTCGATCCGGTAGCGGCCGATCGTGCCGGGGAGGGCGTCGGGGCGTGAAATGGCTCAGCCTTCCAGCAGCTTCATGGCGTTCACCAGGCTGCGCCGCATGCGGTTGAACGACTGCGCCAGCGAGCTGATCTCGTCGTGGCCGCGGGTCGTGAATTCGGGTGCGTCGATATTGCCGAGGCTGATGTCGCTCGCGATCGCTGCCATCCGGCGCACCGGGCGGATGATGACGTAATGCAGCAGCAGGTTGAGCAGCAGGAGGGTCACGGCGAACACCGCGGCCAGCCCGCCGAGATAGATCAGGAACAGCCGGTTGGCGCGGTCCAGCGCGACCCGCATCGGCACCGAGACGATCTCGGCGCCCTGGACGCTGCCGAGCGTCCAGCCGAACCCGTTGGCACGACCGTACAGATCCACCATCGCCGGCGGTGCGGCCGCCGGTGTGGAATGGCACTCCAGGCAGGCCTTGTTGTCGATTCGCACCGGATTCGACAGCGACAGGATCGGTCCGGCGGGCGTCTCGCGGGTGCTGACGTACTCGGTCAGGGTCGGGTTCTGGCGGAACTCGTCGATGATCGCGGATTCCCAGTCGGTGGCGCGGTCCGCCGGGTTGGTGGGATCGAGCGCGGCGGCCTTGAACGTGTAGTCGGGAAATTTCTTCGTCAGCGCGCGCAGGTTTGCCTCGGCGGCGAAGAAGGGCACGCTTTGCGGCAGGAAGCGCAGCTTCTGCTGGTCGACCAGCAGCGGCTCGATCTCCAGCGCGGTATAATTCATGACGCCCTCGGCGTGCGCCATGATGATGCTGGCTTCATGGATCACCTCATGCCGCGCGTTGCGCCGCACGATTTCCCAGGAGATGGAGGCGGCCAGCCCGAGACCGATCAGGAATGCGGCGAGGAGGATCAGGTTGAACTTTGCGCGCAGGCCCATGGGACAGCTACCGGAAATTGTGGTTGACGAGGATCGTCGCCTGGCCGCCGGTCAGGACGCCGGTCATGTCCGCATGGATCTCGTGCTGGTACCGACGGATCGCGGCACGCGTCTCGGGGCCGAAGATGCCGTCCACCGGGCCGTCGTAGTAGCCGACGCCGGCCAGGACGGTCTGCACCTCGCGCCGCTGGGCGCCGGTCATGTCAGGCTCGGCCGGCAGCAGGATCGGCGGCGCCGCGGGCGCGGCCGCCGCAGCCGGCGCCGGGCGCGGTGCAGCCGCCACGACAGCGGCTGGTTGTCGCGCCGGCGGCCGCGCCGGGGCGCCGGCGAGATAAAGCGTCGCCTGGGGTGCGTGGAGCGCGACGACAGTGGTCCTCGGCCTGGCGCGTGCGAGGCGCGCGCCGACATCGGCGAGCAGCGTCCCGCTCTGCACCACGGGACCGGCGAGCCCCGCGATCAGCGCCTGCGCCAGGGGCGAGGGGCCGCTGCCGGGCGCCATGTCCCGCACCGCGATCAGCCCGAGCGGGGGCGTCAGCAGGTCGCTCCCGGGCGCGTGGAAGATGGCGGTGCCTGAGGCGCCCGGCCGCACCACGAGGTCGAGCGCCAGCACGGAGGCCTGCCCGGTCCGCGGCGCCAGGATCCGGAGCAGCGAATTGGTCAGCACGCCCTGGGTCAGCACGTCGGTCGGGCGCGCCAGGACGGCGGAGACGGGAAGGAGGAAGCCGCGGCCGCTGAGGGCGACGGCGTAGCTGCACATGTAGACGAAGGCCGGCGCAGCGGGTGCGCTGGTCAGCGCGGTGGTGAAATTGCCGATCGCGCCTTCCATCTGGCCGGCCGTGGCGTCCTCCGCCTCGATGACGTGAAACCCGATCCGGCGCAGGGCGGCGGCCACGCCGTGCGCCGATGGCCCGCAGGCGGGCAACGGCGCCAGATTGGCGTAGGCGGTGTTGCCGACCACGAGGGCGAGGCCGGTCGCATCTGACGTGGCTGTCGCCGCCGACGCGGTTCCCGGCGCGGCAAGCAGAAGCACGATCGGCAGGACACAGAGCGCCCGTCGGACGCGGACCGAGATCGGGTGAAGACGCATCAGTTCGTCCCTTGTTCACTCTGGTCCCACGCGGCCGCGCTCAGGGCGGGCCGTTTCCAACTAACACACAAGTGGGCCAATGGGTAGCCGAGGGTCGTGAACGGACCCGGGGCGCGCGGGTTCGTTTGCAGAGATCATCTGCAAACAGATGGGAATCCGGGGCAACGTAACGGCGTTGCGGGGTGGCCGGCGGCGCGGAACGTCGATACGGGATGGACTACACCGCCAGGAACCCGATCGTTTCCCCCTCCAGCACCACGGCGGTCAGCGCCCCGCCGAACACCGCGCCGGTGTCAATGGCGATGCGGTTGGGCCGCACCACCGGCGTCTTCACCGGCGTGTGCCCGTGCACCACCACCGCGCCCAGATCCTGCTCGGTGTAGAGGAACGGCTGGCGGATGCGCAGCAGATCCTCCGGCGTCTGATCCGCCAGGGTCACGCCCGGGCGGATGCCGGCATGGACGAACAGATAGCCGCCTTCGGAGCGGTGCAGCGCCAGGCTGCGCAGGAACGCCAGATGCCCCGCGCGCAGGCCCGGCACCCAGGCCTCCCGCGGGCCGTCCGGGTCGACCCCGTAGCTTTCCAGGGTCGGCCGGCCGCCCTGGAACAGCCAGTCGGTGCCGGCGGCGCGATCGCCCTCCAGCGCGTCCAGCATGGTGCGCTCGTGGTTGCCCATCAGGTTCACCACCTCGACCGCCGCCGGCAGGTCCGGCCCGGCCAGCAGCCGCGCCAGCACCCCGGCGCTGTCCGGGCCGCGATCGACATAGTCGCCGATATGCACCACCAGCGGCGCGGCCACCGGGCGGCGGCCCAGATCCTCGGCAATCGCCGCGTGCAGCGCCTCCAGCCGGTCGGCGCAGCCGTGCACGTCGCCCACGGCATAGACGCGCCGGCCGGGCGGCAAGGCGGCGGGGGCGGGGGACAGTTCGATCATTCTCGGGACGCCTGCTGCGAAGCCCCCCGTTTCACCGGCCCGGCTCCGCCGCGTCAAGCCCGCCGCTCAGCCCAGCGGGTACTCCGCTTCGGCGGTATATACCGCCTGCTCCTTGCCCAGGCGCGAGCTGAACAGGGTGAAATGCGCCACTGCCACCGGATCGGCGCGGAACAGATTATGCTGCTGCACGAACGCCGCCAGCCTGCTTTCCACCGCATTGTCGAGCCGCGCCAGGGTCACGTGCGGCACGAACCGCCGCCGTTCCGGCGCCAGCCCGACCCGCTGCAACGTGGTCTCGATCTTGGCGTGCAGGTGATCGAGCATCGGGTTGCGCTCCACCCCCACCCAAAGCTGGGTGACGCGCCCGGCCTTGCTGAAGGTGCCGACCCCGGCCAGGGTCAGCGCAAAGCCGCGCCCGCGCAGGGCGGCGAACGCGTGGTCGATCTCCTCGGCCTGCCAGGCCTGGATCTCGCCGATGAAGCGCAGGGTCAGGTGGAAGTTCTCCGCCGGCACCCAGCGCGCGCCGGGAATGCCGCGTCCGGCCAGCAGGGCCAGCCGTTCGCGCAGTTCCCACGGCAGGTCGATGGCGACGAACAGCCTCATTCCCGCCCCGCCACGCTGGTGTCCGTCGTGCGCGCCCGGGCGATGATTTTTTCCGCATACGGCAGGATCGCCGCCACCACCCGGCGCACCCCGGCGGCGTTCGGGTGCAGCCCGTCGGCCTGCACCAGCCCTGGCACCCGCGCGACCCCGGCCAGGAAGAACGGCTGATACACCACGCCCGGACGGCGCCCAAGTTCGTCGTAGACGGCGCGGAACTGCCGCTCGTACTCCGGCCCCATGTTGGGCGGGGCGTACATGCCGGCGAGCAGCACCGGAATCCGCCGCGCCGCCAGCCGGTTCAGGATCGCCGTCAGGTTGCGCCTCATGTCGTCCGTCGGCAGCCCGCGCAGCCCGTCGTTTGCGCCCAGTTCCACCAGCGCCGCCACCGGCCCGGTCCCGTCGCGCAGCCCGTCCAGCACCCAGCCGAGCCGCGCCAGACCGTCGGCCGACGTGTCGCCCGACACGGCCGCATCGACGATCCGCACCGCCTGGCCGTGCGTGGCCAGCGCGGCGGCAAGCTGCGCCTCGAACCCCTCGGCCTGCGGCAGGCCGTAGCCCGATGACAGCGAATCGCCCAGCACCAGCAGCCGCACCGGTGGGTCCGCGGTGTCCGCCGCGCCGGCCGGTCGGGCGCCGAGCAGCGCCACCACCAAGCCGGCGCCGGCACCCAGCACGACTTTCCGCCGGCCGGCGTGGGGGCCATATGCTGACGCCATGGATGCCACTCCGCCGTCACGGTCCCCCGGCACGCCGCTTCTGCGTGCCCGGAGCCTGTGCCTGACCCTGCCCGCGGCGGCCGGGCCGGTCAATATTCTCCGCGGTGTCGATCTCGACCTGGCGTCGGGCGAAACCGTGGGGCTGGTCGGACCGTCCGGCTCCGGCAAGACCAGCCTGCTCATGCTGCTCGCCGGGCTGGAACGGCCGACCTCCGGCAGCCTGGAGTTCGCCGGGCGGGCGCTGACCGGGCTCGACGAGGACGCGCTGGCCCGTTGGCGCCGCGACCACGTGGGCATCGTGTTCCAGTCCTTCCACCTGATCCCGGGCATGACCGCGGCCGAGAACGTGGCGGTGCCGCTGGAACTCGCCGGCCGGCGCGACGCGCCCGAGGTCGCTGCGCGCCTGCTCGCTGCGGTGGGCCTGGGCCACCGGCTGCGCCACCTGCCCGGACAACTCTCCGGCGGCGAACAGCAGCGCGTGGCGCTGGCCCGCGCCCTGGCCCCGCGCCCGGCCCTGCTGCTCGCCGATGAACCCACCGGCAACCTGGACCAGGAAACCGGCGACGCGGTGATGGACCTGCTGTTCCGCCTGTGCGCCGAGGCGGGCGCCGCCCTGCTGCTGATCACCCATGACCCCTCGCTGACGGCCCGCTGCGCGCGGGTGGTGCGGATGGCCGACGGGCGGATGGGGGGCGGGAGGCAAGGCCAGGGGGGCGCTGCCCCCCTGGACCCCCTGCCAGGGGACTAGTCCCCTGGACCCCTCGGGGGGTTCCGAGCCGGTGGGGGGTGGCGTGCCAGCCGGGCCGGGGCCGGTGGCCGGGTGACAGGGCGCGCGTACGCGCGCCCTGTCACCCGGCCACCGGCCCCGGCCCGGCTGGCACGCCACCCCCCACCGGCTCGGAACCAACGAACGGGTTCCAAGGGCTCAGCCCTTGGCAGGGGTCCAGGGGGCAGCGCCCCCTGGCCTTGCTTTCTCGCCCCCCGGCCGTTCGCTCAGGCCGTCGTCGCCGCGCGCACGCCGAGTTCGGCGGCCATGCGTTCGCGCATCAGGAATTTTTGCACCTTGCCGGTGACGGTCATGGGGAATTCGTCGACCAGGCGGATGTGGCGCGGCACTTTGTAGTGGGCGATCTGGCCGGTGCAGAATGCGGTGACCTCCTCGGCGGTGAGGATTTCGCCGGGACGGGGTTTGACCCAGGCGGCGATCTCCTCGCCGTATTTCGGGTCGGGCACGCCGAACACCTGCACGTCCTGGATTTTCGGGTGGCGGTACAGGAATTCCTCGATCTCGCGCGGATAGACGTTCTCGCCGCCGCGGATGATCATGTCCTTGATGCGGCCGACGATGTTGCAGTAGCCCTCGGCGTCGATCGTCGCCAGGTCGCCGGTGTGCATCCAGCGCGCGGCATCGATCGCCTCCGCGGTCCGTTCGGGATCGCCCCAGTAGCCCTGCATCACCGAGTAGCCGCGGGTGAGCAGCTCGCCCGACGTGCCGCGCGGCACGGCGCGGCCTTCGGCATCGACGATCTTCACCTCCAGATGCGGGTGGATGCGTCCCACGGTGGAGACGCGGCGTTCCAGCGGATCGTCGGTGGTGGTCTGGAAGCTGACCGGGCTGGTTTCGGTCATGCCGTAGGCGATGGTGATCTCTGCCAGGTGCATTTCCGCCACCGCGCGGCGCATCACCTCGATCGGGCAGGGGGAGCCGGCCATGATGCCGGTGCGCAGCGACGACAGGTCGAAGCCGGCGAACTCCGGATGGTCCAGTTCCGCGATGAACATGGTGGGCACGCCGTGCAGGCCGGTGCAGCGCTCCTCGGCGACGGTACGCAGGGTGGCGAGCGGGTCGAATCCCTCGCCGGGGTAGACCATCGCCGCGCCGTGCGTGGTGCAGGCCAGGTTGCCGAGCACCATGCCGAAGCAATGATACAGCGGCACCGGGATGCACAGCCGATCGTGTTCCGTCAGCTTCATCGCCTCGCCGATGAAGAAGCCGTTGTTGAGGATGTTGTGGTGCGTGAGCGTGGCGCCCTTGGGCGAGCCGGTGGTGCCGGAGGTGAACTGGATGTTGATCGGGTCGTCGAACTGCAGCCCCGCCGCGATCGTGGCGAGCCGCGTATGGTGCGAGGCGTCGGCGAGCCCGGCCACCTGCTCGAAGGCGATGGTCCCCGGAACCGGGGGACCGCCGATCTGGATGACGATCTCGAGCGAGGGGAGTCGTGCCGCCGAGAGCCGCCCCGGCAGCGCGTGCGCCAGTTCGGGCGCCAGGGTGGCGAGCATGCCGAGATAATCCGAGGTCTTGAACCGGGTGGCGGTGATCAGCGCCCGGCAGCCGACCTTGTTGAGCGCGTAGTCGAGTTCGGCCAGGCGATAGGCGGGGTTGATGTTCACCAGGACCAGCCCGGCCTTGGCGGTGGCGAACTGGGTGATCACCCATTCGGCATTGTTGGGCGACCAGATCCCCACCCGGTCGCCGGGCTGCAACCCGAGCGCGAGCAGGCCGGTGGCGAAGGCATCGATCCGTGCGCCAAGCTCCCGATAGGACCAGCGCACCCCCTGGGGTGGCACGATCAGGCCGGGGTGGTCGCCGAAGCGGGCCACGGTGCGGTCGAAATTGGCCCCGACGGTCTCGCCGAGCAGCGGGATGTTGCTGGCCCCGTGCACGTAACTCGCCTCTGGGCTGGGCGCGGGTTCGGTCATGGACTGGTCCCCCTGGCAGGATTGGCGCGCCATCTCAGGCGTCGCGCCAGGGAGTTTATCCCGAAAATCATCCAGGATAACCCGCCGGGAGGCGGCAACATGCAGGCGCTGTCGGGTTTCCTGGCCGGATGAACGGGGAGGTTGGCGAACTGGTCGTGTCAGCCTTTCGACTTCCACTCACCCTGCGCGGTGCGGCACCAGGTCATGTCATAAGTGGTGGCGGGCTGATGTCGCTGCACCACGATCTGATGGCGCAGTTGGTGGCAGGGCATGCCGTGCGAGCTGAAGATGCGCTCAACCGTGTTCACGCCGGAGCTGCCGGTCTTGGGGTTGCTCCAGCGGTCGGTCTGACCGACGTGCAGCGGGCTCATGCGGTTGAGCCGGTTGATGCTGTCGAACAGCATCCTGTTGTCGTGCTCCGACAGTGAAGGTCCCTGACGATTGCCGCGGAACGGATTGATCTGCGCGGCGGCTGGCATCGTGCCTGCAACCAGCGTGAAGATCGCCACGGCGAGCAGGAGACTGACTGACCGCATGAGTGCGCTCCAGGAAGTTGAACTCGACCACCGACAGCCGGCGCTGAGGATATGCCTCGGCGCGTCAGGAACCTCGCGCAGCTTGACCGTGCGTTTGTTGCTGCCGCGCTGGGCCGGCGGGATCGGCGGAGCCACAGGCGCCCATGCGGCATCGGTCAGGCCACTCCGATAGCGGAGCTTGCGGCGCGCGCCGCCGCATTGATCGAGGTCAATGAAACCGTCCTTACGCGAAGCTGCCCCGATGGCTATCGGGGAGGGGTCTCAGCATCGCACAGCCCGGGCCGATGCGCAGGAGGCGGGCCCGCTGCGGACGGCGCGGGGGCCTCGGACGGCGGGTGAACATGGGCCCCGTCGATCCAGGCGTCGGCCCGAGCGGGAACGGCTGCCGCCCGGGCCTTGCTGGCCTGACAGGCGGTCTCGCTCCGGCCGCTCCGACGGGGGGCGAGAGCGCGCCAGAGGCCCTTACGACCGCGCCGGTAGGTCCAGCAGCAGCGCGACCAGGGCGGTGAAATTCACCTCCGGCCACTGCTTCATCACGTTGCCGGCGCCGGGATGGACGCACACCACGGGGCGTGCTCCCCCGCCGGGGGCGCCGGTGCGGCGGCGGCGGGCGCCGGCAGCGCGGCGAGCACGGGGCGGCATAGCCGGTAGACGGCGTCGGGACTGATCTGCCGCAGACACGCAAGCGCTCTTGGACACTCGTCCCGACGGCTCAGATAGCAGGGGCTGCAGTTCATGTCCCGCTGGACGGCAACAGCATCAAAGCCTACGGGTCCCCATTCGGTGGCGTCAACGACGCCGGAATGAATGCCGATCGTGGGCACTCCCAGCGCGGCTGCGATGTGTTTCGGCCCGCTGTTGTTGCCGATATAGAGCACGCAGGACGCGAGCAGCCCGGGCAACGCTGCCAACTTGATTTTCCCCACAACCGAGTCCAGGTGCTCGTCGTTTATGACGGCGTCTCTTACCGTCTGCGCGAGGTCAGCCTCATCGGGGCCTCCGACGAGGATCACGTTGACAGCCGCATTCGTCACGATGAGATCGATGAGCGCCGCAAAGTTCTCCGCCGGCCATTGGCGCATCTCGTTGCCGACACCTGGATGAACGGCGACAACCGGACGCGCGAACAGGGTCAGGACATCAGGGTCGACGGAGTCCTGCCAGATCCGTGTATAATCGGTGGGCAATGCGAGAGCTCTTCCGGAGAAGGTGCACGCGGCCTCGATGCAGTTGACAAGACCAATGAGGTCGTCGACCACATTGCTGCGTTTGCGCTGAAGGTTTGTGTCTCCCTCCCATTCCAGGCAGATGTCCAACCAGGGGAACTGCCCCCGATGATCAAATCCTACCAGACAACGCGCTCCTGCGAATCGCAACAAATCCCGGCTGTCGGGGCTCTTGCGCAGATCGACTGCCAGGTCGAACTGGAGCGACACGAGTTGCGAACGTAGTGCCTCCAGCTCGGCGTCAGCGAGAGTAACCTGCCCGAGGGCGGAGCGTGCGTGGAAGAACGCGAAGGGAATGACCTCGGAAATCGCCGGCTCGAGCGCCGCCAGCGCGGCGGCGGAGGGGTTGACCAGCGCGTGGATGTCGGCCGCCGGGAAGCTCTCTTTCAGCCGTCGAATCGCCGGCAGAGCCGTAACAAAATCGCCGATATGGTCGACCTTCACCACCAGGATGCGGCGGATCTCGTCCCGCTGAAGCCGCGGTCCGCCGCCGTACACCACCCTGAGCGGCTCGTCGTTCGGCCGGTAGTCGTCGTGGTCGGTGGAGAGATTGGGGTTATGGAACGGATCCCCGGCGGCGAACCGCCCGCGCCAGCGCCGCTCGAACGCGGTCAGGTCGAACGTCTCGTCCAGGCTGCCGCGGCTGGCCAGCTCGTGGTGGATCAGGCAGGCATGCGGCGTGTACACCACGCGCTTGCCCGCTTCCGTCGTGCGCAGGCAGAAATCGAGGTCGTTGTTGATCACCTCGTGCGCCTCGTCGAACCCGCCGAGCGCATCGAAATGCGCCCGCCGCATCAGCATGCAGGCGCCGGTCACCGCGCTCACCTCGCGTTCGGTCAGCGCGAGGCCGAAATAGCCGGCGTCGTCGGCGGCGGCGAAGCGGAAGGCGTGCCGGCCGGTCCCGGCGCCGGCGAGGAACATTCCCGCGTGCTGCACCGTGCGATCGGGATACAGCAGCCGGGCGCCGACCACCCCCACCTCCGGGTCGCGCGCGTGCTCCAGCATCGCGTCGAGCCAGTCCGCCTGCTCCACCTCGATGTCGTCGTTCAGGAACAGCAGGTACTCCCCCCGCGCCTCGGCCGCGGCGAGGTTGTTGAAGCGCGACCAGTTGAACGCAGCCGGCGCGGCCACCACCCGATCGGCGCTCTTGCGCACGAAAGCGCGCTTCTCCGCGCGGCTGTCCGGGATGTTCTCGATGCAGACGATCTCGAAGTTGCGGTAGCCGGTGTGCGCGCGCAGGCTTGCGATGCAGGTCTCGATGAACCGCCCGGCGCCGTTGGTGGGGATGATGATGGACACCAGCCCGGTTTCCGCCGCCTGGCGCCGGAGCCGCCAGGCGCCTGGGGCGCGACCGGCCTCGATCTCGGCGGCGATGCCGCGTCGCCGCGCCGCCGCGGCCAGCGCCGCGCGCTCGGCCGGCGGATCGTCCAGCGTCTCCGCCCCGCGCCGGCACAGTAGTTTCGGCAGGTGGCGCACCGCGCGCGCCTGCTCGGTGCAGCGCAGCACCAGATCGTACTCGCCCTCGGCCAGCAGGCCGTGCGCGGTCGCGCCGGCGCGGCGCAGCAGCCCGGCGGTGGCGAACCAGGGATGGCCGATATAGTTGCTCGCCAGCAGCAGGGTCGGCGCGAAGTCCGGCTTGAAGAACGGCTCCCGCTCGCGGCTCGCCGGGCTGATCCGCGCCTCGTCGGCGTAGAGGAAATCCGCGTCCGGATCGAGCGCGCCCGCCAGCGCGAATTCCGCCAGCGCCGCGGCGTCCAGTTCGTCCCCGGCGACCAGCACACCGCACAGGGCGCCGTCGGCGACCGCCGCCGGCGGCCAGGCCGTGGCCCTGGCCCTGTCCCTGGCCGTGCCGGCGGCATTCAGCACGTCGACCCGCTTCCCTCGGTCCGTCCGGGCAAGCCAGCGCCGCAGTCCGGCCGCGGCCCGCGCGTCGGCGGCGAGCAGCTCCGCCCGCCAGGTCAGCCCGTGCTGTGCTTCGAGGCTGGCAAGGCTGGCCTCCAGCGCAGCCGGGGCTGCGGGATCAGCGCCGCGGATCAGCAGCCGGAAGGCCGGGCGGGCGCCAAGCCGCGCGTGCGCGCGCGCCAGCGCGCCGACCTCGGCCTGGCCGATGCGCCGGCGGATCGTCGTCCCTTCCTCATCGGCATCGCCGCGTTGCACGGCGATGCGGAAGCCGCGGGTCAGGCTGGTCCCGTCCTCGGCGCGCAGCATCAGCTCGATCTGGTGCGCGCCGTTGCGCAGCAGGCGCGGCGGACAATGGAAGGCGAAGCCGCTGCGCAGCGCGTTCGGCCAGTCGGGCATCGCGCGGTCCACGTCCTGGCGCGCCAGCCCGTAATGCGCCTCGCCCAGCCGCTGGCCGTCGAGATAGACGGCGAGCGACGCGATGCCGGAGCGGCCCAGGGCCCAGCCCTCGATCGTCAGTCGGGAACTGACCGGCTCGACCATCGCCCCGTCGACGATCGCCGGGCGGTCGATCTCCAGCCGGAACCGGGCGGGATCGGCCGGCGCCGACGCTGTCACGGCCACGGTGATGCGTTCGGGCGTAACCCAGTTCTCCGCCTCCTCGTCGAGGCCGTTGCGAACCCGGATGCCCACCCGGCACGCCTCCGGCAGCGGCGCCGGCAACCGGATGGAAAAGGCGAAGCCTGCGTGCCGGGCCATCGGCACGGTCGGGAACGCATCGGCGACATCGGGCCGCGCCAGTGCGGTCTCGGCGTCGCCGAGCACGGTTCCATCCAGCAGCACGGTGACCGCAGAGATCCCGACCGCCGACACCGCCCAGCCGGAGACGGTCAGGCTGCCGTCCTCGCGCAGATCGGCAACATCGCAGAACATGTGGATGCGTCGCCGCTCCTCGGCGACGGCGGGCAGGGACGGGGGGGCGGCCAATGGGACGGCCAATGGGACGAGCGGCGGCTCCGTTGCCCGCGCGGCCACTGTGGGCAGCACGAGATGCTGCGGACGTTCGATCGGGATCAACTGGCGCAAGGACGCGCCGTCGGCGCTGATCGCGTGTACGGCCAGGCGGGTGCCGCGCGCCCCGGTCGGGCCGAGCGGCACGGACAGCATGAACCCGGCCCGTTCGGCGTTCGGGTAGTCAGCGCAGAACCCGCCGAGGTCGTCGCGGGCGCCGCCGAGCATCGCCGCGCCGACCCGGTCCTCGTCCAGGAACATCTGCACCGTAACCAGAGGCGCCTCGCTGACGGCCCAGCCGCGCACCACCAGGTTGCCGGCCGGGTCGAGCGCCGCGCGCTCGACATAGGCAACGACCGGGGGCGCCGGCGCCGGTCCGCCATCGGTCCAGGCCGGACCGGAGTCCAGCCGGCCGCCGCCTTCCGCCGGATCGCGCCGCGCGGTGAAATCGGTTCCGCGCGTCCGCCCATCGGCGGTGCGCGCCTGCAAGGTGAAGTCCCACGCCAGCGGGGCGTCGGCGGCCGGGCGGGGAATGGTGAAAAAGAAGCCGCGGACGAAGCGCAGGGCCTCCTCGCCAGACGCGGCCGGTTCCGGTTCGGGCGGAAACTCGATCTCCCCCAGCACCGTCCCGGCCTGCACGAGGTGCACGGCCTCGATCGGCGTCGTGGCGATCACCCGTCCCCGCAGGATCGCATCGTGTCGGCCGTAGAGCAGCCCGCCGGCGAACTCCGGCGCCACGTCGATCCGGAAGTCCGGCGCGGCCGCAGGCTTCAGGGGAAATGGCGCGTCGGGGGCGCCAGCGTCCGGCATCCTGCGCGCGTCGCGTGCGCGTCGTCACCGGCCGGGACGGAGTTGGTCGCGTGCCGGGGCGGCGGCGTCGCGGCAAGCCCGGGTCACAGCGGGAACGGCCGCCGCCCCTCGCGGTATCCGCTGTCCTCGAAATGAGCCTGCGCGGAGGCGACGCTGCCGCTGCGGAGCCCCTCCGCCACGTCCGGGTTCTGCTCGAGATACCATTGCTCGTCGACGGTCATCGGGAACGGCATGCGCCCTTCCAGATACCCATCATTGGAAAAATGTTCCTGTGCCGAAGCAATCACGCCGCCGGCGATCGCGCCCGCCACGTCTTCGTTGCGTTGCAAATACCAGGATTCGTCCACATCCACCGCAGTGATCAGCGATTTCACGAGCTGCACGAACTCGTCATACGGCAGGCTGACCCGCAACTGCCCGCGTACGGTGGAAATCTCCACCATGCGCCGCACGGTCTCGAACGGCAGGACGTATTTCAAGAGCTCTTCATCCTTCCCGGCCTGCGTCGGGCGTCGCCGGATTGCGATCTCTTCCCCAGCCCTCGTATTTCACCGTGAATGGTGCGGTAACGTCAAGGGGCGCTGTGGGAAAAACGGAATGCGCGACAGCCGCGGGGATCGTGCCAGCCGCGGCTCGCGCGCGGGAATGGCGAATGGTTTGCCTGGCCGGTTCGCGCTATGAACGGAGCGGCCTGCGCCGAGCCGTGTCGGCAGCAGTTTTCGGGAACCTCGCACCTATGGACGAACAGAGACCCCCGGCTTTCCCCCAGGCCCCGTCCGACGCGGCGCTGGCGCAGCTGGTGTCCGGCTTCGCCGCCGCAAGGGTGCTGGTGATCGGCGACCTGATCCTGGATCGCTACGTCAGCGGCCAGGCCGGACGGCTGTCGCCGGAAGCGCCGATCCCGGTGCTGCGCCCCGACGCGACCCGCGCCACCGCCGGCGGCGCGGCCAATGTCGCGGCCAATATCGCCGAGCTTGGCGGCCAGGCGGTGCTGGTCGGGCTGGTCGGCCAGGACCCGGGCGGGGCGGAACTGCGCCGCCTGCTCGCCGCCTGCCCGGCGATCCGCGCCGACCTGGTCGAGGCCGCGGGCCGGCCCACCACCACCAAGACCCGCTTCATGTCGGGACCGCACCAGTTGCTGCGGCTCGACGAGGAAACCACCGATCCGGCCGATCCCGTCGCCGCGGCCGCCCTGTGCGCCGCCTGCGATGCAGCCCTGCCCGAGGTCGCGGTGGTGGTGCTGTCGGACTACGCCAAGGGCGTGCTGGCCGGGCCGGTGCTCGACCACGTGCTGGCCGCCGCCGCCGCCGCCGGGCGGCCGGTGATCGCCGACCCCAAGCGCGAAGATTTCGCCGCCTATCGCGGCGCCACCGTGCTGACCCCGAACGAGGCCGAACTGCGCGCCGCCGCCGGCCGCCCGCTGCCCGATACCGAAGCGGTGGAGGCCGCCGCCGCCCGCGCGCTCGCCGCCACCCAGGGACAGGCCGTGCTGGTCACCCGCTCGGAGAAGGGCGTGGCGATGATTCGCGCCGGCGCCGCGCCGCTGCATCTGCCGGCGCGGGCGCGCGAGGTCGCCGACGTGTCCGGCGCGGGGGACACGCTGGTCGCCGCCCTCGCGGTCGCGCTCGCCGCCGGCGCCGGGCTTGCCGACGCCGCCCGGCTCGCCAACATCACCGCCGGCCTGTCGGTCGCCAAGCAGGGCACGGCCACCGTCACGGCGCACGAACTGCTCGGCGCGCTGCATCTGGAGGCGTTGCTGGCGAGCGAGGAGAAGATCGTCACCGCCGCCGCCGCCGCCGCACGGGTGGCTGCCTGGCGGGCGCGCGGGCTGAAGGTCGGCTTCGCCAACGGCTGCTTCGACCTGATCCACCCCGGGCATGTCCACCTCCTGCGTGCCGCCCGCGCCGCCTGCGACCGGCTGGTGGTGGCGCTGAACAGCGATGCCTCGGTACGCCGGCTCAAGGGGCCCACCCGGCCGGTGCAGTCGGAATCCGCGCGCGCCACTGTCATGGCCTCGCTCGCCCCGGTCGATCTGGTGACCCTGTTCGAAGACGACACGCCGCTCGAACTGATCCGCCTGCTGCGCCCGGACGTGCTGGTGAAAGGGGCGGACTACCGGATCGATCAGGTGGTGGGCGGCGATCTGGTGACCGGCTGGGGCGGCAAGGTGGTGCTGGTCGATCTGCGCCAGGGCCACAGCACCAGCGCGACGATCCGACGGATGGCGGTGGGCGGCTGATTGCCCCGCGGAGGCCGCCGCTCCCCTCGCGCAAGCGGACAAGAGACGTGGCCCGCCCGGCTTTGACACGCCGCGCGCCGGTTCGCAGACTGGTGGCATCCCACCACAGGAGCCGCCCAGGCATGGACCAGACGCTGCGCCCGCTCGCCACCCTTGGCTTCATCGGCCTCGGCGTCATGGGGGAGCCGATGTGCGGCCACCTGGCCCGGCGCCTCGGCCGCCCCGTGCTGGCGCACGACCGGCGGGACGAGCCGCTCGCCCGCCTCGCCGCCGCCGGCGTCACCGCCGCGCCGGCGGCGGAGATCGCCCGCCGCGCCGATCTCATCCTGCTCTCCCTGCCCGACGGGCGGGCGGTGGAGGCGGTGCTGGCCGAGATCGAACCCCATCTGCAACCGGGCCAGTGCGTGGTCGATACCAGCACCTCCCCGGTCGCGCTCACCCGCGCGATCGGCGCCCGGCTGGCCGCACGCGGCATCGGCTTCGCCGACGCACCGGTGGCGCGCACGCGCGAAGCGGCGGCGCGCGGCGAGCTCTCGATCATGGTCGGCGCGTCCGACGCCGTGTTCGCCCATATCCGCCCGGTGCTGGAGACGATGGGCACCGACGTCACCCATTGCGGTCCTGTCGGCACCGGACAGGTGGTGAAGATCCTGAACAACATGCTGGTGTTCCAGAACACCGCGGCGCTGGCGGAAGCGATCGCCCTCGGCCGCCGCCACGGCGTGGCCCCGGAGCTGCTGCTGCCCACCATCGCCAAGGGCTCCGGCGACAGCTTCGTGCTGCGCAGCCACGGCATGAAGGCGATGGTGCCCCGGGTGTTCCCCGAACGCGCCTTCTCCACCCGCTACGCGATGAAGGACCTGTCCTACGCGCTGGACCTGGCGCAGGAAGCCGGCGTCGCCGTGCCCGGCGCCGAACTGACCATGCAGCGCCTGCGCGCGGCCGAGCAGGCCGGGCATGGCGACGAGTACCATCCCGTCGTGCTGGAAGTGATCGACCCGAAATGACAGGCTTCCCCGATCCTGCCGCCTGGCACGCCGCCTGCGCCGCCGATCCCGTCCTGGCGGTCTGGGCCGGGGACTGGTCGTTCCGCTTTGCCGTCGCCGCCGGCCCGGCGCAGACCGGCTTCGCCTTCGTCGCCGGACGGCCCGCGCCAGCGGACGACACCCCGCCCCAGGCCATCCTGCGCGCCCCCCCGGACGCATGGGCGAAGTTCCTGCTGCCGGTCCCGCCCCGGCACCATCACAATTTCTTCGCCATGCTGGCCCGGGTGCCGGGCACGGGTCTGGAAGGCGACACGCGGGCCTTCTACCAGCACGCCCACGTGGTCCGCCGGGTGCTGGAGATCGGCCGCTGGCTTGCCTGCGGGCACACGGCCCCGGCGCCGGTCTCCGCCCATCCCGCCGGCAGCCCGGCCGGCGTGCCGCCGGCGATCGGCGCCTACGTGCCGGTGAGTGCGCGCGGCACGCGCTACGCCGTCTACTACGAACAGGCGGGCGAGGGTCAGGACATCCTCTGCCTGCACACCGCCGGCGCCGACGGACGGCAGTTCCACCGGCTGATGGCCGATCCGCGCCTGACCGACGAACACCGCCTGGTCGCCTTCGACCTCCCCTGGCACGGCAAGTCGCCGCCGCCGTCCGGCGCCGTGCCGGGCTCGTGGCGGCTCGATACCGATCTTTATGTCGACCTCATCATGGGCTTCGTCGCCAGCGCCAAACTGAAGCGCCCGATCGTGCTCGGCGCCTCGATGTCGGGGGAGATCTGCCTCGAACTCGCGCTGCGCCACCCGGATGCGTTCGGCGGCATCATCGCCTGCGAGGCGTGCGAGACCGTGGCAGGCCGCTTCACCGCCTGGCCGTCGCATCCCGAGATCCACCAGGGACATTTCATCCCCGAATGGATCCACGGCCTGTCGGCGCCGCAAAGCCCGGCCGAATGTGTGGCCGAGATCGACTGGCACTACGCCCAGGGCGGCCCCGGCGTGTTCACCGGCGACATCGCCTTCTACGCCGGGGAGTGGGACGCGCGGGAACGGGTCCACCGCATCGACGGCCGGCGCGCCCGGCTGCACATGCTCACGGGCGAATACGACTACTCCTGCACCACCGAAATGTCGGCCGCCACCGCGGCCAGGATCCCCGGCGCGACGTTCCGCGAAATGCCCGGCATCGGCCACTTCCCGTTCGCCGAGAACCCCGACCTGTTCACCCGCCATCTGATCCCCGTCCTTAACGAACTGGAGACATCCCACGATGCCGACGCTCACGCTTGACCAGGCCCAGACGATCGTCGCCACCGCGCTGCGCTATGGACGCGCGGAGGATTTCCAGCCGCTCGCGGTCGTGGTGCTGGATGCGCGCGGGGTCCTGAAAGCCTTCGCCGCCGAGGACGGCACCAGCCTGCGGCGGGAGGAAGTCGCGCGCGGCAAGGCCCACGGCGCCCTGTCCTTCGGCATCGGCTCGCGCGCCCTGGCGAAACGCGCGCGCGAGCAACCCGAGTTCATCGCCGCCGCCACCCACGCCGTTGGCGGCTCCCTGGTGCCGGTGCCCGGCGGCGTGCTGATCCGAACCGAAGACCGCACGATCATCGGCGCCGTCGGCATCTCCGGCGACAATTCCGACAACGACGAAGCCGCCGCCCTCGCCGGTATCGCCGCCGCCGGCCTGACCGCGGACCCCGGCTGAGGCCGGGCGACGGGGGCGGATGTCACCCCGCGTTCGGGACATGGTCGAAGGCGGCGGCCATCAGGGCGCGGGTGTAAGGGGAGTGGGGATTGGCGAACAGGGTTTCGGTTTCGCCGGTTTCCACGATGCGGCCGGCGCGTAGCACGGCGATGCGGTGGGCGAGGGCACGCACCACTTTCAGGTCGTGGGAGATGAACAGGTAGGCCAGACCGTGGTCGCGCTGCAATCGTCGCAGCAAGGTGACGATCTGAGCCTGCACCGACATATCGAGCGCGCTGGTCGGCTCGTCCAGCACGACGAAGCGCGGTTGCAGCACCATCGCGCGGGCGATGGCGATGCGCTGGCGCTGACCGCCGCTGAATTCGTGCGGGTAGTGGGCAACGGCCCCGGCGGGCAGGCCGGTTTCCTCCAGCGCGGCGGCGACCCTTGCCTCCCGTTCGGCGCGCGACAGGCCCGGGGCGTGGACCCGCAGCCCCTCGGCGACGATGTCGCCCACCGTCAGGCGCGGCGACAGGCTGCCGAACGGGTCCTGGAACACCACCTGCATGGAGGCGCGCAGCCGGCGCAGCGCGCGGCGGTCGAGCCGGGCGAGGTCCTGGCCGGCAAACGCGATGCGTCCCGCGGCGGGGTGCAGCCGCAGCAGCGCAAAGCCGAGCGTGGTCTTGCCGGAGCCGGATTCGCCGACCAGCCCCAGGGTCTCGCCCTCCCGCACCATCAGCGACACGTCATCGACCGCGCGCACTTCGCCCCGGTGCCGGCCCCACCAGCCACGGCGCAGCGCGAAGCCGACCCCCACGTTGTCCGCTTCCAGCACCGCCGGCGCGCCGGGGCGGAGCGGCGTCGGCTGGCCTTTCGGTTCCGCCGCCAGCAGCCGGCGGGTATAGGTGTGGGCCGGCGCGGCGAACACCGTGGCGACGGTGCCTTGCTCCACGATCCGGCCGGCCTGCATCACGCACACGCGGTCGGCGTAGCGGCGCACGATCGACAGATCGTGCGTGATCAGCAGCAACGCCAGCTGCCGCCCGGTCTTCTGTTGCGCCAAAAGATCGAGGATCTGCGCCTCGATCGTCACGTCGAGCGCGGTGGTCGGCTCATCCGCGATCAGCAGCGCCGGGTCGTTGGCGAGCGCCATGGCGATCATCACCCGCTGGCGCTGCCCGCCGGACAATTGGTGCGGGTAGGCATCCAACCGGTGGGCCGCGTCGGGAAAGCCGGCCTGGCTGAGCGCCGCGATCACCTCTCCGCGCAGCTCGGTACGGGGCACGGGCCGGTGCAAGGTGATCGCCTCGGCCACCTGGCGGCCGATCCGGTGCAGCGGGTTCAGGCTGGTCATCGGTTCCTGGAACACCATGCCCGCCCGCGTGCCGCGCAGGCCGCGCAGCACCGAAGGCGGCGCGCCGATCACGTCCTGCCCGTCCAGCCGGATGCGCCCCGCCGGATGCACCGCCCCCGGCGGCAACAATTGCAGGATCGACAACGCGGTCAGCGACTTGCCCGACCCCGATTCGCCCACCAGCGCCAGGGTCTCGCCCCGATCCAGGGCAAACGAGACGTCCTCCACCACGCGCCGCCCGCGGAAGGCAACCGACAGGCCGTCTACCTGGAGCAGGGTCATGTCCGGCACCGGGGGGCTGGATGTCCCGCAAGCAAGGCCAGGGGGCGCTGCCCCCTGGACCCCCGCCAAGGGCGTCGCCCTTGGAACCCTTCACGATGGTTCGGTGTGGGCGGGGGGTGGCGCGCTGGCCGGGGCGGTGGCGCTGGCGGGATGGCGCGCATGCGCGCCATCCCGCCAGCGCCACCGCCCCGGCCAGCGCGCCACCCCCCGCCCACACCGAACCCTCTGAAGGGTTCCAGGGGACGACTGTCCCCTGGCGGGGGTCCAGGGGGCAGCGCCCCCTGGCCTTGCTTGCGTAGCGTCGCCCCCCCCGATGCCCGACATCATTCCACGATCCGGCGTGGGTCGAAGGCCGCGCGGACGGCTTCGCCGATGAACACGAGCAGGGTCAGAAGGCCGCCCAGCACGAAGAAGGCGGTGAAGCCGAGCCAGGGCGCCTGCAGGTTGGTGCGTCCCTGGGAGACCAGTTCGCCAAGCGAGGCCGAGCCCGGCGGCAATCCGAAGCCCAGGAAGTCCAGGCTGGCGAGCATGGTCACCGAGCCCGACAGGATGAACGGCAGGTAGGTCAGGGTGGCGATCGTGGCATTGGGCAGGATGTGGCGGATCATCAGCATCGGGTCCGACACGCCGAGCGCGCGCGCCGCGCGCACATATTCCAGCCGGCGTCCGCGCAGGAACTCCGCCCGCACCACGCCGGTGAGGGAAATCCAGGAGAACAGCAGCAGGAACAGCAGCAGCACCCAGAAGCCCGGGGTGATGATGCTGCCGAGGATCAGCAGCAGGTACAGCTGCGGCATCCCGTTCCAGATCTCGGTGAAGCGCTGGCCCAGCAGATCCACCAGCCCGCCGTAGAACCCTTGCAGCGCGCCGGCGCCGATGCCGATCACGGAGGACACCGCGGTGAGCGCGAAGCCGAACAGCACCGAGGTGCGGAAGCCATAGATCACCCGCGCCAGCACGTCGCGCGCATCGCCGTCGGTGCCGAGCGGATGCGCCCACGATGGCGGCGCCGGCGAGGGCTGTCCCACGTCGTTGACGATCGTGTTGTAGGAATAGGGAACGGCGGGCCAGATCATCCAGCCGTGGGCGCGGATCGCGCGTTGCACCTCGGGCAGGGTATAGTCGGCCTCGGTGGGCAGGAAGTCGCGGCCGAAGGTGCTTTCGGCGTAGTCCTGCAGCACCGGGACATACCAGTGCCCGTCGTAGCGCACCAGCAGCGGCCGGTCGTTGGCAATGAACTCGGCGCCCAGGCTGAGCCCGAACAACACCAGGAAGATCCAGAACGACCAGTGGCCGCGCCGATGGGCGCGAAACGCGCCGAGCCGGCGGCGGGTGAGGGGCGAGAGCCTCATCGCCGCGCCGCGAAATCGATCCGCGGATCGACCAAGGTGTAAAACACATCTCCCACGATCTGCATCACCAGACCGATCAGGGTGAAGATGTACAGCGTGCCGAACATCACCGGATAGTCCCGCTGGATCGCCGCCTGGAAGCCGAGTTCGCCGAGCCCGTTCAGGGAGAATACGATTTCCACCAGCAACTGGCTGCTGAACAGGATCGTGATGAACGCCTGCGGGAAGCCGGCGACCAGCAGCAGGCTGGCGTTGCGGAACACGTGGCCGTACAGCACCCGCTGCTCGCTCGCCCCCTTGGCGCGGGCGGTCACCGTGTACTGCTTGCGGATTTCCTCGAGGAAGCAGTTCTTGGTCAGCAGGGTCAGGCTGGCGAAGCCGCCGGCGGTGACCGAGACGATCGGCAGCACGACGTGCCAGGCGTAGTCCGCCAGCCGTGCCGTCCAGGGCCAGGCGGATGCGTCGGTGCTGGCGAGCCCGCGCAGCGGGAACAGGTGCCAGTAGCTGCCGCCGGCGAACAGCACGATCAGCAGGATCGCGAGCAGGAAGCTCGGGATCGCGTAGCCCACCAGGATCACGCCGGAACTGGCCGTGTCGAAGCGCGAGCCGTCGTGCACCGCCTTGCGGATGCCGAGCGGGATGGAGATCGCGTAGATCAGCAGGGTGGACCACAGGCCGAGCGAGAGCGAAACCGGCAGCCGCTCCTTGATCAGGGCCAGCACGGTCTGGCCGCGGAAGAAGCTGCGGCCGAAGTCGAAGCGCAGGTAGCCGCCGAGCATGTCGAGGAAACGGGTCAGCGGCGGCTTGTCGAAGCCGAACATCTTGCGCATGTCGGCCAGCACCTGCGGGTCCATGCCGCTGGCGCCGCGGTAGGCGCCCGGGCGCGCGAGGCCGGCGCCCATGTCGGCGGCGGCGCCGGACATCACCGACAGGCTTCCCCGGCCGCGCAGCTCGGCCATCGCCTGTTCCACCGGCCCGCCGGGGGCGAGTTGCACGACCGCGAAATTGATCGCGATGATGCCGAACAGGGTCGGGATCACCAGCAGCAGGCGGCGCAGCAGGTAGGATCCCATCTGCGCCCCCTAGCCGCCGGCGCGCCGCGCCGCATCGGTGCGCGCGGCCAGCGCGGGATCGACCCACCAGCTGTCGAAGTCGAAGCCGTCGCGGATCGGCGTGCCCGGGTGGCCGAAGCGGTTCCACCAGGCGATGTGGAACAACTGCGAGCCCCATTGCGGCACCAGGTACCAGCGCCACAGCAGCACCCGGTCGAGCGCGTGCGCCGCGGTGCGCAGGCTGGCCCGGTCGGGCGCGGCCAGCACGTCGCGGATCAGGGCGGTCACCGCCGGGTCGCACACGCCGGGCAGGTTCATGCTGCCGACGGAACGGGCCGCGGCGCAGGACCAGTAGTCCTCCAGCTCGCTGCCGGGGATGTCGCTTTCGCCATAGACCAGGATGGTCATGTCGAAGTCAAAATTGTCGGTCAGGTGCTGGTACTGCGCCGGATCGACCACCCGCACGTCCACATGGATGCCGAGGTGCTTGAGGGTGGCCGCATAGGGCAGGGCGATCCGCTCATAGGACGGATCGGGCAGCAGGATGGTGAAGCGCATCTGCCGCCCCTGCTTGTCCACCAGTTTCAGGTTGTGGACCCGCCAGCCCGCCTGCTCCAGCAGCGCCAGCGCGTGCCGGAGCTCGCGCAGGTTGTCGCCGCGTCCCGTCAGTGACCGGCAGGGTGAAGGGGTGGGTGAACAGCGCCGGCGGCAGTTCGGCCCGGAACGGGTCGAGCAATTTCAGTTCGCCCGGCCCCGGCAGCCCGCTGGAGGCGAGGTCGCTGTTGCTGAAGTAGCTCATGATCCGGGAGTACTGGTTGTAGAACAGGTTGCGGTTCGCCCACTGGAAGTCGTACGCTTCGGCCATCGCCTGGCGGGTCAGCGGGTTGGCGAACACGGCGCGGCGGGTGTTCATCGCCCAGCCCTGCATTCCCGTCGGCAGATGGTGGCGGATGTCGGCCTTGATCACCAGCCCCCGCTTCACCGCCGGGAAATCGTAGCCGGTGGCCCAGGTCTTGGAGATGTTCTCGGCGCGCAGATCGACGTCCCCGGCCTTGAATGCCTCCAGCGCCACGGCGGCTTCCCGGTAGTACTCCATGCGGACGGTATTGAAGTTGTTGGTGCCGATCGACGTCGGCAGGTTGCGCGCCCACCAATGCGGGTCGCGCACGAAGGTGACGCTGCGGCCGAGCGTGAAGCTGGCGATGCGGTATGGGCCGGAGCCGATCGGCGGGGTGCGCAGCGGCTCGCTGAAATCCCGTCCCTTGAACCAGAATTCCGGCAGTACCGGCAGTTCACCCAGGATCAGCGGCAACGCCCGGTTGGCGTCCGGGCGCAGGTGGAACACCACCCGCCACGGTCCGTCCACCGTCACGTCCTGCACCCCGGCAAGCTGGATGCGGTAGCCGGGCCGGCCATATTTCCGCAGGGTGCGGAAGGTCCAGGCCACGTCGGCCGAGGTCAGCGGATGCCCGTCGGAGAACCGTGCCTCGTGGTGCAGGGTGAACGCCACCCAGCGCCGGTCGGCCGGCATCTCCACGCGCGTGCAGATGTGGCAGTAGCCGGTGGCGATCTCGTCGGCCGAGGGGACGAGCAGGCTCTCCCACACATGGCCGACGGTGGAGCCGGCGCCGGTGCCGCCGGGCAGCGCGACCCAGGGACCGACCAGGCCCCAGGCGGCGGTGCCGCGCAGGATGAAGGGATTGAAGCTGTCATAGCTGCCGATCGCCGCCAGGGTGACGGTGCCGCCTTTCGGCGCGTGCGGGTTGACGTAGGGGAAATGGGGGAAGTCGGCCGGCAGCTTCGGCGTGCCGAGCACGGTGATGCCGTCGCTGACCGTCACCGGCGAGGTGGCGCCGGCCGGGGCGGGGGCCGCCGCCGGCCCGGGCACGGCGGCGCCGGTTGCCGCCGCGGGCGCGGCCAGCAGCAGCAGCATCGCAAGCGCGGCCAGGATCGACCCCATGGTGCTGTGATGCCCGGTTTGCCCCGGTGCTGGAAACTGAAATCGGCGCAAGCCGCGTCGATAACGGCGGCGGCTCACCCGGCGCCGAGTCGCGCGACCGCCGGCGCGAGCATGCCGGGATCGCCCACGGCCAGCACGCGCCCGTCACCGTCGGCGCGCAGGGTGTGGCCTGCCCAGTCGGTGATGCGCCCGCCCGCGCCCTCGATCACCGGGACCAGCGCGGCCCAGTCCCAGGGTTTCAGGTCGGCCTCGGCGATCACGTCGATCTGGCCGAGTGCCAGCAGCCCGTAGGCGTAGCAATCCCCGCCCCAGGACACGCGCCGGACCGCGCCGGCCAGCCGATCCCAGACGGGGCGGTGCGGCCCCAGCATTTCGGGGCTGGTGGCGGAGAGTTCCGCCGCCGCGAGGTCCGCGCAGGGCCGTGTGCCGGCCGCACCGCCGAACGGGCCGCGGAAGCGCGTGGGCCGGCCGGCGACGCCGATCCAGCGTTCCCCGGTCACCGGCTGGTCGATCACGCCGAGGATCGGGGCACCGTCGTCGAGCAGCGCGATCAGGGTGCCGAACACCGGCCGGCCGGTGATGAAAGCGCGGGTGCCGTCGATCGGGTCCAGCACCCACCGCAGCCGCGCGTCCGTCCGGTCGGTGCCGAATTCCTCGCCCATGATGCCATGGTCGGGGCAGCGTTCGGCCAGCACGGCGCGCATCGCCTGCTCCGCGGCCCGGTCAGCGATCGTGACCGGGCTGCGATCCTGCTTCAGCGCGGCCGGCAGGCGGGCACGGAAGAAAGGGCGGATGACCGCGCCGGCGACGTCGGCCGCGGCCTCGGCGGCCGCGACCAGATCGTCCGTGGGCGCGGTTATTTCGCGCCTCCGGCCTTGGGCAGCGGCACCGGCTGGTCGGACAGTGTGTCGAGATAGGCGATCACGTCGGCGCGTTGCTGCGGCTGCGGGATGCCGGCGAATGTCATGTGGGTGCCGGGCGCGTAGTGCGCCGGATCGGTCAGCCACTGGTCGAGCGCGGCGAAGGTCCAAGGCTGGCCCTTGTATTTCTCCAGCGCGGCGGAATAGGCGAAGCCCTTCTCGTGGTCATGCGGCCCACCGACCACGCCCCAAAGGTTGGGCCCGATGCCGGGCTTCCCGCCTTTGTCGAGCGTGTGGCACATGGCGCAGACCTGAGAGGCGAACTGCTTGCCCTTGGCCACGTCCGCCTTCGCCAGCCGCACGTCGAGCCCGCCATGTTCGGCGGCCGCGGGCGCCTTCGCGGGGGGCGGTGCGGCCGGCGCCGCCGCGGGGGCGGCCGGTGCGGCCGGTGCGGCCGCGGGTGCCGCAGGCGCGGGTGCCGCCGCGGCCGCCTTGGGCAGTGGCTCGGGCTTCTTGGACAGGGTGTCGAGATAGGCGATCACGTCGGCACGGAGCTGCGGCTGCGGGATGCCGGCGAAGGTCATATGCGTGCCGGGAGCGTATTTGCCCGGATTGGCCAGCCAGTCGTCGAGCGCGGCGAAGGTCCAGGGCTTGCCCTTGTACTTCTCCAGCGCGGGCGAATAGGCGAAGCCTTTTTCGTGGTCATGCGGACCGCCGACGATGCCCCACAGGTTGGGGCCGACGATCGGCTTGCCGCCCTCGTTCAGGCTGTGGCAGGCGGCGCAGACGCCGCTCGCGAACTGCTTGCCCTTGGCCACGTCCGCTTTCGCCAGTCGCGCGTCGAGGTCGGACGACGCGCCACCCGGTGCCGCCGCGGCCTTCGCCGGTGCGGCCTTCGCCGGGGCGGCCTCGGTCACTTTCGGCAGCGGCTTCGGAGCGTCGGACAGGGTACGGAGATAGGCGATCACGTCGGCGCGCAGCTTCGCATCCGGGATGCCGGCGAAGGTCATGTGCGTGCCGGGCGCGTATTCCCCCGGCTTGTGCAGCCATTTGTTCAGCGCCTGATAGGTCCAGGGCTGGCCCTTGAACTTCAGCAGGGCGTCCGAATAGGCGAAGCCCTTCTCATGGTCGTGCGGGTCGCCGACGATGTTCCACAGGTTGGGACCGACGATCGGCTTGCCGCCCTTGTTCAGGCTGTGGCAGGCGGCGCAGACCTGATTTACGAACTGTTTGCCCTTGCCCACGTTGGCATCGGCGAGCAGCGCCGCGATCGGCGGCAATTCCGCCGGCTTGGCGGCGCCGGTGGCGGCGGTTTCCATGCCTTGCATGGAGAACGGCGCCTTGGCGGGCGGGGTTTCGGAGACCAAATTGTCGCCGATCATACCGGTGATAAAGAATGCGATGCCGGCCACCAGCACCGCGGCCACCGCCTTGTTGACGTCCATACTGTCCATGCGACGCGACTTCCCCGCCGAGTTCCGATGGCCCGGGCACAGCGGACGGCTGGTGGCGTTGCACCCGGCCGCTCGCTTACCTAAGCTGCGGGTCACCATACGGAAACGAACCTTGGCCTGCAATCCACCCAACCGGCGTGCGACGCGGTTTGCGCCACCGGGACGCGACGCGTGACCCCGATCGTGGTCATTCCCGCCCGGCTTGCCTCCACCCGCCTGCCGGGCAAGCCGCTGGCCGATATCGGCGGGCAGCCGATGATCGTGCGGGTGATGGAGCGCGCGCTGGCCGCCGGGATCGGCCCGGTCGCGGTGGCCTGCGGTGAGGCCGAGATCGCCGCCGCGGTCGAAGCCGCCGGCGGGCGCGCGGTGCTGACCGATCCCGACCTGCCCTCCGGCTCGGACCGGGTGCAGCAGGCGCTCGCCAGCCTCGATCCCGAGGGAAGGTTCGATGTCGTGCTGAACCTGCAGGGCGACGTGCCGACCATCGACCCGGCCACGATTCGCGCCGCGCTGCTGCCGCTGGCCGACCCGGCCATCGACATCGGCACCCTGGTGGTGCCGATCGCCGATGACGCGGAAGCGGCCACGCCCTCATTCGTGAAAGCCGCCTGCGCCTTCCCGCCCGGCGCCGCGGTGGCCCCCGCGCTCTATTTCTCCCGCGCGGCGATCCCGTGGGGGGAGGGGCCGCGCTGGCATCATATCGGCATCTACGCTTTCCGCCGCGCCGCGCTCGCCCGCTTCGTCGCGCTGGCGGAAACCCCGCTCGAGCGGCGGGAGAATCTGGAACAACTGCGCGCGCTCGAGGCGGGGATGCGAATCGGCTGCGCCCGGGTGGCGCACGGCCCGTTCGGGGTCGATACGCCGGCCGATCTCGACCGCGCCCGCCGCATCTGGGCCGGCATCCGTGGGGAGAATACATGACCGAGGCGATCCCGTTGCCGGGACCGATTGCGTTCCAGGGTCTGGCCGGCGCCTATTCCGACCTTGCCTGCCGCACCGCGTTTCCCGGCACCCCCACGCTTCCCTGCGACTCCTTCGAGACCGCGATCGAGGCGGTGCGCGAGGGCCGCGCCGGGCTCGCCATGCTGCCGTGCGAGAACAGCCTGGCCGGCCGGGTACCCGATATCCACCACCTGCTGCCCGGCTCCGGCCTGTTCGTCGTCGGCGAGCATTTCCAGCGAGTCGAGCACTGCCTGCTGGCCCCGCGCGGCGCCCGCGCCGAGGGGCTGAAGCGCGCCCATTCCCACACCGTCGCGCTCGGCCAGGTACGCCACTTCCTGCGCGCGGCCGGGCTGATCCCCGTGGTGGAGGCGGACACCGCCGGGGCCGCCAAGCTGGTCGCGGAGTGGAACAATCCCGAGGACGCGGCGATCGCCTCGGCGCTCGCGGCCGAGATCTACGGGTTGGAGGTCCTGCGCGCGAACGTCGAAGACGCGGCGCACAACACCACCCGCTTCTACATCATGGCCGCGCGTCCGCGCACGCCGGGCCCCGGGACGGGGGCGCTGATGACCACCTTCGTCTTCCGCGTCCGCAACGTGCCGGCGGCGCTCTACAAGGCGCTGGGCGGCTTCGCCACCAACGGCGTGAACATGACGAAGCTGGAAAGCTACATGCTGGGGGGCGAGTTCACCGCCACCCAGTTCCTGTGCGACGTCGACGGCCACCCGGAGCAGCCGCCGCTGCGCCGGGCGCTCGAGGAACTGTCGTTCTTCTCCTCGGAGGTGCGGGTGCTCGGCGTCTATCCGGCCGCGCCGTTCCGGCTCGCCCAGGCCGCGGCGCAGTAGCCGCGCGCGCACGCGCCGCGTTCACCGGACCTCAACCCGAACCGCGCTAACCCGGCTGTGCCGGTCCGCTTCTCCCCCTCCCCTTGCTGGGAGGGGGTTGGGGGGAGGGGTGCGCGCGGCACGATGCTCCGGTGCCGCGCGCACCCCTCCCCCCAACCCCCTCCCGCAAGGGGAGGGGGAGAAGCAGGCGGGCACGTGCGTGCCTCGATCCGGGGCCCCCCGGGCCGTCGCAGACGCAGCGGAGACGCTTTGTGGCGCGGGACCGTTTGGTACTCTGGCTGCCGGTCGCGATGGGCGCCGGGGTTCTGGTGTATTTCGCCTTGCGGTTCGAGCCGCCGGGCTGGGCCGGCGCGGCGGTGGCCGCGCCGGCGGTGCTCGGCGCGCTGCTGCTGCGCCGTGGCGACGCCTGGCCGCTCGCCGGAGCGCGGGTCGTGCTCATTCTGCTCGCCGCGGCGGCAATCGGCTTTGCCGCCGCGCAGGCGGCGACCGCGCGGGCCCCGCCGCTCGATCCGTTGCCGCGCCGTGCCGTCGTCATCACCGGCACCGTGCGGATGGTGGAACTGCTGCCGCAGGGGCGGCGGGTGACCCTGGGGCACGCACGGCTCGGCGCCGCGCCGCCGCTGCGGCGGCGGATCCGGGTGCGGCTGCGCGACACCGATCCGGCGGTGCTCGCCGCGGGCGACCGGATCGTGATCCGCGCCCTGATCCGAGCGCCTTCGCCGCCGTTCTATCCGGGCGGATGGGACCTGCAGCGCGGGGCGTTCTTCGCCGGGCTGGCGGGCTACGGCTTCGCCATCGGCCCGGCCACGGTGCGGACGCATCATCCGCCCGCCGGGATCGCCGGCCTGCTGGAACGGCTGCGCGAGACCATCGCGTCCCGCTTCCAGGCCGCGCTGCCCGGCGCGCCCGGCGCGATCGCCGCCACCTTGTTCACCGGCGAGCAGACCGCGATCCCCGCGGCCGACCGCGCAGCGTTCCGCGGCTCCGGCCTCGCCCACCTGCTGGCGGTGGCGGGGCTGCATATCGGCATCGTCATGGGGCTGGTGTTCGGCCTGGTGCGGGCGCTGCTGGCGGGGTGGGAATACGCCGCGCTGCGCTGGCCGGCGAAACCGATCGCCACCCTGGCCGCGCTCGGCGCCGGCGGGTTCTACATGCTGCTGACCGGCATGCACGTGCCGATCATGCGCAGCTTCGTCATGGCCTGTCTCGTTGCCGTGGCGGTGTTGGCGGGACGGCGGGCGATCTCGCTGCGCGGCCTCGCCCTGGCCGCGACGGTGCTGATCCTGCTGGCACCGCAGGAGGTGCCGGGGGTCTCGTTCCAGATGAGCTTCTCCGCCGTGCTGGCGCTGATCGCCGGCTACGAGGCGCTGCGCCCGCATCTGGCGGCCCTGCGCGGCGACGGCAGCCGGTGGCGGCGGGCGGCGCTGTACGTCGCGGCGCTGGCGCTCACCAGCCTGCTCGCCGGCGGGGCGTCGGCGCCCTTCGCCGCGTATCATTTCGGGCGCGTGCAGGTCTATTTCGTGCTGGCGAACATGCTCGCCGTGCCGATTGCCGCGCTGTGGGTGATGCCGGCCGGGCTGGTGGCGCTGGCGCTGCTGCCGTTCGGGGTGGAACGGGTGGCGTTGTGGCCGATGGGCTGGGGCATCCGCGCGATCCTGTTGGTGGCGCGGACCACGACCGACCTGCCGCATGCGGTGATCGCGGTCGGGCCGATGCCGGGCTGGGGCCTCGCGGTGCTGGGGCTGGGCATGGCCTGGCTCGGGCTGTGGCGCGGGCGGTGGCGGCTGGCCGGGGTGGTGGCGATCGGCTTCGGGCTGGTCTCGCCGGCGTTGATCCGCCCGGCGGACGTGCTGGTGGCGGGCAACGGGAGCATGGTCGCGGTGCGCACGGCAGACGGCGTGTTCGTGGCCCGCGGGCGCGGGTCCTCGCGCTTCGAACTGGACGAGTGGCGGCAGGACCTGGGCGGCGGGGAGGGCGCGGCGGATCGGGCTGGACGCGACCGCAGGCCGGTGGCGCGGTGGTCTGCGGCGCCGCGTCCTGCCTGCTGCGCCCGCGCGCAGGCGGCGCCGCGGTCCTGCTGACGGCGGCGGCGCCCGGGGGAGCCGCAGGGCCGGCGGACTGCGTGGCGGCGGTGATCGTCGCGCCGACCGCCCTCGGGGTGCGGCCGGGGCCGGAACGGCGGGCGCCTGCGCCACCGCGGCGGCCCGGCCCGGCCCGGGCTGCGGGCCCGTGTCCCGCCCCGCTGCGGATCGATCCGCGGCGGCTGCGCCGGGACGGGGCAACGGCGATCTGGCTCGGTCGGCACGGCGCGCGGGTGGAAACGGTACGCGCCAGCCGCGGGGTGCGTCCGTGGGGTGCACCGCCGGCGCCGTCCTGGCCAAGGCGGCGGATCGATCTGCCGTTCGCGCAGGCGGGCGCCTGATCCGCCCCCTCTGGAACCCGCCGCACGACAGGCAGCCGCGCGTCCGGCGCGGGGCCGGAATGTCGCAGTCCTGGCGCGGAGATTCCACTGCGCGGCGGGGCGTGCGTCGATTGACCTTGCCACGACCGGCGCCTAGCGTCCCGCCTCTTGCAGGAAGGAAACCGATCCATGGTCAACAAGGTCAAGCAGCGCCTGAAATCCGGTAAAGCCGTCGTCAACGGCTGGCTGGCGATCCCCTCCGGCTTCTCGGCCGAGGTCATGGCCCAGTGCGGCTGGGACAGCGTCACCGTCGACATGCAGCACGGGGTGCAGGATTATCTTTCGATGGTGCAATGCTTCCACGGCATGGGCGCCCAGCCCGTCACGCCGCTGGTGCGCGTGCCCTGGAACGAGCCGGGGATCATCGGCAAGGCGCTGGACGGCGGGGCCTGGGGCATCATCTGCCCGATGGTGAACAACAAGGCGGAAGCGCAGCGCCTGGTCGATGCGTGCCTGTATCCGCCCGCCGGCAAGCGCAGCAACGGCCCGATCCGCGCCGCCGCCTACGGCGAAGCGAGCAGCTACCAGACCATCGCCAACGACGAGGTGCTGGTGATCCCGATGATCGAAACCCAGGAAGCGATCGACAATATCGAGGCGATCCTGGACGTGCCCGGCATCAGCGGGATCTATGTCGGTCCGTCCGACCTCGGGTTCTCGCTCGGCATGGTGCCGATCCTGGATCGCGAAGAGCCGAAAATCCTGGGCATCTACGAGATGCTGATCCGCGAAACCGCCAAGCGCGGGCTGTTCGCGGGACTGCACAACGGGTCCGCCGCCTATGCGGCGCGGATGATCGGGATGGGCTTCCGCTTTGTCACGATTGCCAACGATAGCGGGCTGATGGCGCAGGCCGCGCGCGCGGCGGTGAAGGCGGTGCGCGAGGGGGCGGGCGCGGTCGCTTCGGCGGGGTAGCGCAGGAAGCAAGGCCAGGGGGCGCTGCCCCCTGGACCCCTGCCAAGGGCTGAGCCCTTGGAACCCGTTCGTTGGGGGTGTGCCGGTGAGGCCCTTGCCTAGGCGGCCACGCCGAACGGGCCGGCGGCGGCCGGAACCGCCGGGTCGCTCGGCTCGAACCGCGCCACCAGGTACAGCGGGCGGCGTTTGGTTTCGTTAAACATCCGGCCGAGATACTCGCCGATCACGCCGAGCGTGATGAGCTGCACGCCGCCGAGGAACAGCACCACCGCCATCAGGCTGGGATAGCCGGGCACCGGATTGCCGAACAACAGGGTGCGCAGCACCAGCTGGCCGCCGAACAGGGCGGCGAACCCGGCCACCGCCAGGCCCAGGTAGCTGGCCAGCTGCAGCGGCAGCACGCTGAACCCGGTGATCGCCTCCAGCGCCAGGTTCCAGAGTTTCCAGTAGGTCCAGCTGCTGCGCCCGGCCAGCCGCGGCCCGCGGCTGTACTTCACGCCGCAACTGCGGAAGCCCACCCAGGCATAGAGGCCCTTCATGAACCTGTGATGTTCTCGCAACGACAGCAGGGCGTCGACCACGGCCCGGCTCATCAGCCGGAAATCCCCCGCCTGCGGCGGCAGCGCGACCGGACCGCAGTGGCGCATCACCCGGTAGAACGCCGCCGCCGTGCGCCGCTTCAGCCAGGAATCGCCGTCGCGATCCTGGCGTTCGCCATAGACCATGTCGTAGCCGTCCCGCCACGCGGCGACCAGGCGGGGGATCAGCTCCGGCGGGTCCTGCAGATCGGCATCGATCAGGATCACCGCCTCGCCGCGCGCGTGATCGAGCCCGGCGGTGGCGGCGATCTCCTTGCCGAAATTGCGCGACAGCGCGAGCAGCGCCACCCGCCGGTCGGCGGCGCGCAGCGCGGCGGCGACGGCCGCGGTGTCGTCGCGCGAGCCGTCATCGACGATCACCAGCTCCCACGCGGCGCCGAGCCCGTCCATCACCGCGGCCAGCCGGCGGTGGAAGGCGGGCAGGGACGCCGCCTCGTTGAACGCCGGCACCACCACCGAAAAGACCGGCGCGGGGCCGCGCGGCGGCGCATCGGCGGGCGGGTGCCGCCACGGCACCAGGGAGCGGGGATCTGGGCGGGCATCGGCGCGCATCTGGCTCATGCACGCCATGCTGGCGGCGGTGGGTTAACAACCTGTTGCCGGGTCGCGCCCTCGCGGTGGCCGCCGCGGCTGACCATATGGGAGCGGTAGCAACCGTCGAAGGGAGGCTGCAATGATCATTTCCCATGTGCTCGACAGCAAGGGCCGCAGCGTCGCCAGCCTGCTGCCGCAGGACAGCGTGGCGACCGCGGTCGGGGTGCTGGCCGAGCGCGGCATCGGCGCGGTGGTGGTGCAGGACCGATGGCAGAAGATGCAGGGCCTGTTCACCGAGCGCGATCTGGTGCGGCTGCTGGCGAAGGACGGCGCGACGGCGCTCGGCCGCGGCCTGCAAGGGGTCATGACCCGCGCGGTGATCACCTGCCGTCCGGAGGACCGGATCGAGGTGGTGCTGGCGGTGATGACCACCCACAGGATCCGCCACCTGCCGGTGGTGGATCAGGGGCGGCTGGTCGGCATCGTCAGCATCGGCGACCTGGTGAAATACCGGCTGGACGAGAAGGCGCTGGAAGCCGACGTGCTGCTGGAGATCGCCCGGCTGCGCGGCGCCCCGATCGAGCCGCCGCTGCCTGCCGGGCACGCTGGATAGACGATCGGGCTATTTCTGCCGCCAGGGCAGGCCCGAGGCCTTCCACCCGGCCGTCGCGCCGCGATGGCCGGCCTCGTCCGGCGGGCCCTCGAACCCGTCGGCCACGTTGTAGGCATGCGGAAACCCCGCCGCCTGCGCCGCCCGCGCGGCCGCCAGGCTGCGACCGCCGGTGCGGCAGATGAAATAGATGTGGTGCTCCGGGGTCACTCCGGCTTCGGTCAGATGCTCGGTGAAGCGGTCGTTGACCGCCATCGACGGATAGACCTGCCAGGGGATCAGCACCGCCTGCTTGCCGGCCGCGACCAGGTCGGGCAGGCCGACGAAATTCCACTCCGCGTCGGTACGGACATCGACCAGCTGTGCGTGCGGATCGCTGCGCAGGGCTTCCCAGGTCTGGGCGGGCGGGACATCTTCGACCATGATTCATTCCTCCGGGGACAAGCGGCAATGACACAGACTTACCACGGCGCAGGCTGGCAGGCCGGGCTGATCGAGGCAATCGGCCACACGCCGCTGATCCGGCTGCGGGGCGCCTCGGAGGCCACCGGCTGCACCATCCTCGGCAAGGCGGAGTTCATGAACCCCGGCGGCTCGGTGAAGGACCGTGCCGGGCACTACCTGATCGCCGATGCCGAGCGGCGCGGGGCGCTGGCCCCCGGCGGGACGGTGGTGGAGGGCACGGCCGGCAACACCGGCATCGGCCTGACCCTGGTGGGCAACGCGCGCGGCTACCGCACCGTGATCGTGATGCCGGAGACGCAATCGAAAGAGAAGATCGACTTCCTGCGCATGATCGGCGCCGACCTGCGGCTGGTGCCGGCGAAGCCGTACCGCGACCCGGGCAATTACGTGCATGTCTCGCGCCGGCTGGCCGAGGAGACCGGCGCGTTCTGGGCCAACCAGTTCGACAACCTGGCGAATCGGGAAGGCCACCGCACCGGCACCGGACCGGAAATCTGGCAGCAGACCGGCGGCGCGATCGATGCCTTCACCTGCGCCTGCGGCACCGGCGGCACCCTGGCCGGCGTGGCGCTGGCCCTGAAGGAACGCAAGCCCGGCGTGCGGATCGTGCTGGCCGACCCGGAGGGCAGCGCGCTCTACAACTGGGTGAAAGGCCAGGAGATGACGGTGAGCGGCAGTTCCATCACCGAGGGGATCGGCCAGTCCCGCGTGCCCGCCAATCTGGACGGCGCGCCGATCGACGACGCGGAGAAGATCCCGGACGCCGAGGCCCTGGGCCATATCTACGACGTGCTGATCCATGAGGGGCTGTCGGTCGGCACCTCCTCGGGGATCAACATCGCCGCCGCGGTGCGGGTGGCGAAGGCGATGGGGCCGGGGCACACGGTGGTGACCGTGCTGTGCGACGGCGGCTCGCGCTATCAGTCGAAACTGTTCAATCCGGCGTTCCTGCGCGAGAAGGGGCTGCCGGTGCCGGCCTGGCTCGCGGACGTGTAGCGGCGCGGCCGGTCAGGCCGGGCGGCGGCGGGCGCGGGGCGGCGGCAGATCGGCCGCCGGATGCAGGTGCACGATCGTCTGCCCGGTCTCCGCCGCGATCATCTCCGCCACCAGCCGGCGGTGGCACTGCGCGGGATCGCGTTCGAAACACAACAGGCAGGCGCTTGTGCCGGGGGCGAGGCCGCGTGCTTCCGCGAGCGCCGCCTGCGGGCGGTCGCCGCTCATGTGGGCGGCGAAGATGCGTGCCATCACCTCCGGATGGCCGGCGCGGGCCGCGTCCCGTCCCGGCTTCGGCGTGCCGAGCGCCTGCAGGTGCACATAGCCGATGCCGCGTGCGTCCAGCTCGGCGGCAAGCTGGCGCTTGGAGAAGCCGGGCTTGCGTGACTGCGGCACGGCGCGCACGTCGATCAGCAGCCGGACGTTCGCGCGGGCGAGCTCGTCCATCACGTCGGCCACGGTGCAGCCCTCGTAGCCGATGGTGAGCAGGTCGGTCATGGCGCGCATCATGGCACCGCGGTCGGTAGCCGATCCAGACCCCGGACCGTCGCCCGGCGCGCGGGCGGCCATGACGCGCGGCGGTGGCGCCGGGACAACGGCCTCCGCGCTGTCTGGCATGGGGGCACCCGACCCGACGGCGCCTTCCTCCGGTGTTTCTTGGTTCGGCTGGGGGCCGTTTCTTCGTCCCGGCCTGACCCTTCGCAGGGCGTCGCGCGGAGCCGCGGTCAAGGATGGCCCGCCGCTTCGCGGGCCACCGCGCCCTTGCGCGGCGCGCAGCGTCCTGGACGGCGGCGAGCACGGCGCCAGGCTCGGGCAGGTCGGGCGCCCCGCCCCGGGCGGCGTCACGGGAGCCCGCACAAACCTGTTGCCTCGCCGCGGGCGAATGTTCTATATATGTTCACAGCCCATGACCCTCCTCCCCCTGCTCGACCGTCTTACCAGCCTCGTCGCCTGGCTGGCCGACCGCATCGCCGGATTGGGCGATCACGCGGGCCTGGACCGCACGCAGGGCGGCGCCCTGCTCGCGCGGCTGCACGATCTCGTCGCCCGGTTCCGCGCCGTCGCCGGCACGCCGGTTCCGCCGCCGAAGCGGGCCCCGAAGCCGGTCGAGCCGCGATTCGTTCCCACCGACACCTATTACGACCCGTTGGCGGACCCGCCGCCCGAACGCACTGGGCTGCCGCGCTCCTGGCGCTGGCTGCTGCGGCTGGTGCCGCAGGCCGCCGCCGGGCGGGCGCAGCTGGAAGCGCTGCTGCGCGATCCGGCGATGGCGGAGATGCTGGCGGCCGATCCCAGGCTGGGGCCGATCCTGCGCCCGCTCGGCTGGATGCTCGGGGTGGATCGCGCGCTGCTGCCCGCCTCGCGGCGGCGGCGGCGGCCGGTGATCCTGGTGCCCGGCGGGCCCCTGACGGCCGCGGCGGCGGCGGCCGACTACGCCGTGGCGCGGGCGAGGGGGGTTTCGCACGGCGGATCTTGTCGCGCTCGGGTGCGTGCCCCCCGCGGGGGGGCGGGACCGTCGGCCGGTCTGGCTCGGGTGCCCGGGGCTGGGGTCGGCGAAGATTCCGGCCTGAGCGGGGGCGGCGGACGCGTGTCCTTATTGTTGCGATATCGTATTTAATAGCCGCCCCCCGGGCCTGGGCCGGCAGCCGGGGTGCGACAGGGTCGCCCGCGTCCGGCCATGGGGCGATCAGGGGCGTGCGCGCGATCGCCCTGGGCACATCGCCCTGGGCACATCGCCCTGGCGGCGCCCCGCCTCACCGTTGCCGCCGGCGGCGAACCCCGGCAGGCTGGCAGGTGATCCATCGCCCTGGCAGCACGAATGAGGAAAACGCCATGAGCTTCGATTTCACCGGCACGCGCGTCGTGATCTGCGGCGGCTCGCGCGGCATCGGCCGCGCCATCGCGCTCGGCTTCGCCGAAGCGGGCGCCGGCGTCTTCATCTGTGCCCGCGGGGCGGAGACGCTCGCTGCCACCGCAGCCGAGCTTGGTCGCTTCGGCCACCCGGTCCATGCCGCGCCCTGCGATCTGGCCGACAAGGCTGCGATCGCCCGCACCATCCCCGAAGCGGCGAACCTGCTCGGCGGCATCGACGTGTTGATCAACAACGCCTCGGCGTTCGGCAGCGCCGACACCGCCGAGGCCTGGGCCGCCAGCTTCGCCGTCGACATGATGGCGGTGGTGCACGCCTCCCAGGCCGCATTGCCGTTCCTGAAAGCGAGCAAGGGGGCGATCGTCACCACCACCTCGATCTCGGCGCTGCGCCCGGCGGCACGCCAGCCTCCCTACGGGGCGATCAAGGCGGCGGCGATCCACTACACGTCCACCCAGGCCGCGATGTACGCGCGCGATGGCGTAAGAGTGAACGCCATCGCCCCCGGCTCGATCGAGTTTCCCGGCGGCCTGTGGGAGCGGCGGAAAACCGAGGCCCCGAATCTTTACAATAGCGTGTTCCGCTCGATCCCGTTCGGCCGCCTGGGCCGGCCCGAGGAGGTGGCGAATGTGGTGCTGTTCCTTGCCTCCCCGCTCGCGGCCTGGGTGACCGGGCAGACCATCACCGTGGACGGCGGGCAGTTGCTGGGCGCGTGAGGCTTCCCTGCGCCGGGCGCGCCCCGGCATTGCAGAGCGCTCACTTGACGATTAACGTGCCACGCTGACGGGGTAGCCCTCCCGGTGCAGAAGGTGGGCCCACCCGTTCGAGGGAACATCGGGCGACCCCGCCCTCTGGGGCCGCCCTTAGGCAGAAAGGCAGCACGTCGATGCCCCAGGGCACCGTAAAATGGTTCAATCCGACAAAAGGTTACGGATTCATCGCGCCCGATACGGGGGGCAAGGACATCTTCGTCCATATCAGTGCCGTGCAGAAAGCCGGCCTCCGCACCCTGAACGAGGGACAGAAGCTCGGCTTCGAGGTCGAGCAGCAGCAGAACGGCCGCTCTGCGGCAGTGAACCTGTCCGCCACGGACTGATCCAAGGCATGGGCGGGTCGTGCCGGCCGCATCGTCCGGCGGGCGCGCAGCCGGGTTCCGGGCCTGTGGCGCCCGTGTTCGCGGTCCGGCGGCTCGCCGTCCGGCGCAGCGCGTGCGTGTGGCGATGCCACCATACCGGTGGGCTCCCCACGCGCTGTTACACCGCCAGGGACACGGCGGGGTTGCGTCGTGCCCCCGGCGCCGGTAATGCGACCCGATCGATACTGTCGTCCTCTCTGGTCCAGGTGCCGGGCAGCAGGTCGACCACAGTCCGGGATTGTCCCGGCGCGGCCCCATCGGGTTCGCGCAACCGAGTCGAAAGCAGCAAGCTGGGATCATGAGCCACACGATCGAGTCGCGACGGCGCGGTCCGGGATCCTCCGAATCGCGCGCCTCCGGCCCGCGGGCAGCTCTCGACGCGGATGCGGTGCGGGCCGCCTACCGGCGCTGGGCCGGTGTCTACGATACCGCCTTCGGCCTTGTCTCCGGCGCCGCCCGCCGCCGCGCGGTGCAGGCGGTGAACGCGCTGCCCGGGCGCGACGTGCTGGAAATGGGGGTGGGGACCGGGCTCGCTTTGCCGCGCTACCGGGCGGACAAGCGGGTCACCGGGATCGACCTGTCGACCGAAATGCTGGAGCGCGCGCGCCAGCGGGTGAGCCGCCTCGGCCTCGATACGGTGGCCGCGCTGCACGAGATGGACGCGGAAGCGACCAGCTTCCCCGATGCCAGCTTCGATATCGCCGCGGCGATGTTCGTCGCCTCGGTGGTGCCGCATCCGCGGCGGCTGCTGGCGGAAATGCGCCGGCTGGTCCGCCCCGGCGGGCATCTGCTGTTCGTCAACCACTTCGCCGCCGAACGCGGGCCGCGCTGGTGGGTGGAATGGGCGCTCGCGCCCGCCTCCCACGGCTTGGGCTGGCACCCCGATTTCGCCATCGAGGCGCTGTTCGGCCCGGAAGACCGCGCCCGGCTGACGGTCCGCGCCGCCCCCCCGTTCGGCATCTTCACCCTGGTCCAGCTGCCCAACTAAGGGGCGGGCGCCAGGCGAAACAGGAGAAAAGCAAAGGCCAGGGAGGGCAGCCCCCTGGCCTTTGCCGCCGCATCGGTTGGCCGCTCGATCGGCCCTAGCGCGGAATGTCGAGCGCGGTCTTCGCGACATAGGGCCGCATCAGCGCGTCCGCCGCCGCCTGTGCCGCCTTCACCGCCTTCGCCGGCGTGGTGCGGCCGGACAGCAGGGCCTGGACCTGGTTCTCCATCGCCTTGCGCACCGCCACGGTCTCGAACGTGTCGAACCACGGCACGGCGTTTTTCAGCTGCGCGAGCGCAACCTTCGCGGCGGGGTATTTGGCCAGATAGGCCTTCATCGCCGGCAGATCGTAGGCGGCGATGCGCGGGGCGAAGTAGCCGGTGAAGCGGCTCCACTGCCCGGCGATCTCCGGGCTCGTCAGCCACTTGATCAGGGTCCAGGCGGCGGCCACGCGGGCCGGGGAATTGCCCGAAGGGATGATCAGGCTGGCCCCGCCGATCGGCGCGGCCGGACGCACGTTGTAGGGCATGAAGGCGACCTTGAAGGGATGCTTCATGTTGGTGCGCACGTAGGTCAGCGCCCCGGTCGACAGCACCATCATCGCCGTATGCCCGCTGAAGAACGCACTCGTCACCGCGTTGGCGCTGGTCACGCCCGGCGGCATCACGTGCAGCTTGTTCACCATCTCGTCGAGCAGCATGAGCGCGCCGAGCGTGCTCGGCTGGTCGTAATAGACCTCCCCGCCGTAGGCATGGTTGAAATACTGGCCGCCGTTCGACATCGCCAGCCCGCTCACGATCCAGCCGAGATAATCGTACGTGCCGGGCATCTCGAAGCCGTAGCGCGCGACCGCGCCGTCCTTTACCACCGTCAGTTTCTGCGCATCCGCGACGAACTGCTTCCAGGTCACCGGCGGATGGTCGGGATCGAGCCCGGCCTGCCTGAACGCATCGACACTGTAATAGAGCAGCGGCGTGGAGTTCTGGAACGGCACGCCGTACACCTTGCCGCCGATCACCGCGTTGTCCGCCAGCGCGGGCCAGAACTCACCCATGAAGCGCTTCGGCGTCATGCCGTCCTTCTCGATCAGCCGATCGAGCGGGATCGCTTCGTGGTTGATCTCGTAGGCGCGCACGAAATTGGCGCTCATGATCGCCACGGCGGGCGGATGTCCGGCCTTGATCGCGGCCTGGGTCTTGAGGTTGGTGTCGTCGTAGCTGCCGGCATAGACCGGAGTCACAGTGATATCCGGATGGTCCTTGTTGAAGTCACCGACCAGCTTGCGGATCTGCACCACGAGCTTGCCCTGCACCGGCACCGGGAAATAGAGATCGATGTCGGTGGCCGCGCGCGCGGCCCCTCCGGCGACGGACAGAAACAGCGCCGCAGCCGTTGCGGCGCGCCAAAGTATGCGCATGCATATACCTCCTCGGGGAATGTCGGCCTACTTGATGCCGGTGAAGACGAAGCTGGAGACGATGCGCCGCTGAAACACCACGAACACGGCGATCAGCGGCGCAGCGACCAGGAGTGTCCCGGCCGCGACCACGCCCCATTCGGTCGCGCTCTCCGCCCCGGTGGCGAACGAGGCGAGGCCAACCGTCAGCACCTGGTTGGCCGGCGAGGCGAGCGCGATCAGCGGCCAGAGGAACTCGTTCCAATGGTAGCTGACCGAGACGATGGCGAAGGCGGCGAGCCCGGGCCGGGCCAGCGGCAGCAGCACGTGCCAGATCACCTGCGGGATGCTCGCCCCGTCCAGCATCGCCGCGTCCTCGTAGTCGCGGGGGATGGCGCGGAAGGTCTGGCGCATCAGGAAGGTGCCGAAGGCGGAGGCGAAATAGGGCGCCATCACGCCGGGCAGACGGTCATACAGGCCGAGCTGCACGATGGTCGTGAGATTTGGCACGATCAGGATCGGCGGCACCAGCATCAGTTGCAGCAGGAACAGGTAGAACACGACCCCGCGGCCGGGAAAATCGAGCCGCGCGAACGCATAGCCCGCGGCGCTCACGGTCACGCACTGCACCGCCAGGATCCCGCCGCACATCAGGACGGTGTTGAGGTACCAGAGCGGGAAGTCCCCCTCGCTCCAGGCCTCGCGGAAATTGCCGAACCCGAACGGTCCCGACGGCACCAGGGAGGCGATGTCGCTCGCCCCGGCGCTGTCCGGGCGCAGGCTCGCCACCGCCATCCAGGCGAACGGGATCGCCCAGACCAGCGCCGCCGCGGTCAGCGCCAGCAGCGCCAGCCATCCGCCCTGGCCGGCGTACCTACAACTCATAGTGCAGACCACGCTCGAGCCGGCGCAGCGAGCCCGCCGACAGCACGAACAGCACCGCCACGCTGACGACCGTCGCCGCCGAGGCGAGGCCCATGTCGTTGTTCTGGTGCGCCTGCTGGTAGATGTAGAACAGCAGCACGTTGGTCTGATCCGACGGCCCGCCGTCGGTCATCACCACGATATGGTCGACCTGCGTCAGCACGTTGAGGGTGGCGATCACCGACACGAACGCGAAGGTCGGGCCGAGCAGCGGCCAGATCACGTGGCGGAAGCGCTGCACCGCGCCGGCCCCTTCCAGCATCGCCGCCGCGATCAGGTCGTCGGGGATCCCGGCCAGACCGGCGAGGAAGAACAGCATGTAGTAGCCGGTGTTCTTCCAGATCGTGATGCCGATGATCGCGGGCAGCGCCAGCGCCGGATTGCCGAGCCAGTTGGTCTGCCCGGCGCCGAGCCAGGCCAGGTAATGGTCGAGCAGCCCGCCCCCCGGCAGGAAGATGAAGATGAACAGCGCCGCCGCCGCAACCAGCGGGATCATCATCGGCAGCACCAGAAGCGTGCGCAGCACGAGGGTGAACCGCCGGTTCTCGCGCAGCCCGAGGGCGAACAGCAGCGCCAGCGCGAGGCTCGGCACCACGGTGCCGAGCGCATAGACGAGGTTGTTCCACGCCGCCTGGCGGAAATGCGGGTCGGCGAACAGCCGCGCGTAGTTGCCGAACCCCAGGCGGGCGGTCTGGCCGTATTGCTGGTCGATGAAGGACCGCACCAGCACCTGCGCCACCGGCCAATAGGTGAACGCGACCAGGAACAGCGCCGAGGGCGCCAGCAGCGCGGCGGCCGTCAGCGCGCGCCGCCGGCCCGCCGTGCGGCGACGCGGCCGGGTCGCTGCGCGCGGCCGCGGCACGCTCAGCGCAAGCGGCATCGTCTGGTCCACCCCGTCCCCCATGCTCATCGCTGCCGGGTGATAGGGGCCGACCGTCACCGCCGGATGACAGCCTGGCGACGATCCGATGACGATGCTGCAAAGCAACGTAGTGCCTCCGCCGGGACGCGACGGCGGTAGGGGGTAGCGCAGGGGGGCGGCGCAGGGGGCCGGGGCAGGGAGGCAGGGCGGCGCAAGGGGCCGGCGCGTCGGCGGACCCGCGGTCCGCCTACCCCCGGCGGAACAGCGAGGCGAGCTCCGCCGGGCTGAACATCAGGAAGGTCGGACGCCCGTGGCTGCAGGTCGCCGCCCGCGGCGTGGCCTCCATCGACCGCAGCAGCGCGTCCATCTCCGCCGGCCCCAGCCGCCGCCCGGCGCGGACCGAGCCGTGGCAGGCGAGCCGCGCCACCGCCGCGTCCAGCCGCGCCCGCAGCGCCGCGGCAGGAGGGGCGTCGGCGGGCGACCCGGCCGCCTCGGCCGCGCCGCTCGCCTCCCACTCCGCCAGTTCCTCGGCGAGATCGCGCAGCAGGGGCGTCGGCTCGGGCGCGCCGAGCAAGGCCGGCAGGCCGCGCACCAGCACGGCGCCGGGGCCGAACGCCTCGATCTCCAGTCCGAGCCGCGCCAGCTCCGCCGCCCGTGCCGTCAGCCGCGCCGCGTCGGCCGCCGGCAGATCGACCACCGCGGGCACCAGCAACGGCTGGCTCCGCACCCCGCCGTCCAGCAGCTGGGCGGCCAGCGCCTCATGGGTCAGCCGCTCGTGCGCGGCATGCTGATCGACCAGCACCAGCGTCCCGTCGGGCGCGACCGCGACGATATAGGTGTCCGCCACCTGGCCGAGCGGCGCGCCCAGCGGGTGCTCGGGCCGCGGTGCGGCCGTCGGCCCGTCCTGGGCCACCGCAGCGGTCGCCTCCGCCGACCCGCCGGCGAAGCCGCCCGCAGGCCCGCTCCGCGCCGCCGGCGGCGCGGCGAACGGCAGCCTTGCCTCGGCCATCCCCGGCGGGCTCCCGCCGCGCGTGCCGCCGCCCCAGGAGCTGCCCTGGGGGCCGCCCCTGGGGCGGGAGGCCACCAGGCTGAGCGCCGGCCGCCCCGCCGGCACCGCGGTTCCCGCCGCCCCGGCCAGCGCCCGGCCGATCGCCCCGATCACCAGCGCGCGCACCGCGGCGGGATCGCGGAAGCGCAGCTCGGCCTTGGCCGGGTGCACGTTCACATCGAGCGCATCGGCCGGCAGGTCGAGCCACAGCGCCGCCACCGGGTGCCGCCCGGCGGGAATCACGGCGCGGAACGCCACCCTTATCGCGGTCTTCAGCACCGGGTCGGTCACCGGCCGCCCGTTCACCGTCAGGGCCTGCGACCCGGCGCTGACCCGGGTCACCGACGGGGCGGCGACGAAGCCGGCCAGGCGCAGCGCCCCGCGCTCGGCGTCGATCGCCAGCAGCGCCGCCGCCGCGTCGGCGCCGAGCAGGGAGGCGGTGCGCGCCGCCCGGTCCTGCGCCGGCAGGTCGAACACGACCCGCCCCTCGCTTTCCAGCCGCATCGCCACCTCCGGCGCGGCGAGCGCGAGGCGGCGCAGCACGGTCTCGGCGTGGTCGGCCTCGGTGCGCGGGGTCTTCAGGAACTTGCGCCGCGCCGGGGTGGCGAAGAACAGGTCGCGCACCACCGCCCGCGTGCCCGCCGGCCCGGCGGCAGGCACCACCGCGCTGACCGCGCCGCCCTCCACCGCGATCGTCCAGGCATGGGCCGCGCCCGCGGGGCGGGAGGTCAGCGCCAGCCGCGCCGCCGCGCCGATCGAGGGCAGCGCCTCGCCGCGGAAGCCCAGGGTGGCGATCCGCACCAGATCGTCGTCCGGCAGCTTGGAGGTGGCGTGGCGCTGCACCGCAAGCGCGAGCTGCTCGGCGTCCATCCCGGCGCCGTCGTCGGTGACCTCGATGCGCTCGGTCCCGCCACCCGCCAGCGCCACGGCGATGCGGGTGGCGCCGGCGTCGAGCGCGTTCTCCACCAGCTCCTTCACCGCCGCCGCCGGGCGTTCGATCACCTCGCCGGCGGCGATGCGGTTGACCAGCCCCTCCGGCAGCAGGCGGATGGCGGCCATCAGGCCTCGCCGCGCAGCGCCTGGAAGCGGGCGATCGCGGCCGCGGTGGCGGGATCGGGCGCGCTGGCGGCCGCCCCCGGCTGGATGGACGGCAGGATGCCGCCGGCCAGCTGCTTGCCGAGCTCCACCCCCCACTGGTCGAAACTGTCGATCCCCCACAGGCAGCCCTGCACCGCCACCTTGTGCTCGTAGAGCGCGATCAACCGTCCCAGGCTGAACGGGTCGAGCCGGCGGAACAGGATGAAGGCCGAGGGCCGGTCGCCCGGACACACCCGGTGCGGCGCCAGCCGGTCGATCTCCGCCGGGGGCGCTCCCGCCGCCGCCATCTCCGCCCGCACCGACGCCTCGTCGCGGCCGAAGGCGAGCGCGGCGGCCTGGGCGAAGGCGTTGGCCGCCAGCGCGCGATGCGCGTCGGTCCGGTCGTGGTCGGGCTCGGCGGCGAGGATGAAATCGACCGGGATGACCGCCGGCCCCTGGTGCACGAGCTGCATGAAACTGTGCTGCGCGCTGGTCCCCGGCTCGCCGAAGATCACCGGCGCGGTGCCCCAGTCCAGCGGGCTGCCGTCCAACGCCACCCGCTTGCCGTTGCTCTCCATCTCAAGCTGCTGGAAATGCGCCGGCAGTCGGCGCAGCCGCTCGTCATAGGCGAGCACGCAGTTTGTGGCGCAGCCGAGCGCGTTGCGGTGCCACACCCCGGCGAGCGCCAGCAGCACCGGCAGGTTCTGCGCCAGTGGGGCGTCGCGGAAATGGCAGTCCATCGCCCAGGCGCCGTCGAGCAGCGCCTGGAACTTGTCCCACCCGGCGGCGAGCGCGATCACCAGGCCGACCGGCGACCACAGCGAGTACCGCCCGCCGACCCAGTCGCGGAAGCCGAACACGTGCTCGGGCGCGATGCCGAAGTCCGCCACCGCGCGCAGGTTGGTGGACAGCGCGACGAAATGCGACCCGACCGCCGCTTCCCCCAGCGCGGCGGCGATCCAGCCGCGGGCGGCGGCGGCGTTGGCCGCGGTTTCCTGGGTGGTGAAGGATTTCGAGGCGATCAGGAACAGGGTGCGCGCGGGATCGAGCCCGGCGATCGCGGCGGCGAAGGCGTGGCCGTCGATATTGGCGAGGAAGCGCGCGTCCAGCCTGGCGTCGGTCCGCCCCAGGGTGAGCGCCTCGGTCACCACCCGCGGGCCGAGGTCGGAACCGCCGATGCCGATGTTCACCACATGGGTGAAGCGCTGGCCGGTGGCGCCGCAGGTGCGCCCGTCGTGCACCGCGGCGACGAATGCGCGCATGCGGTCGCGCTCGGCGGCGGCGATCGCGCTTGCATCCTCGCTGCCGCCGCCGGCGAGCGCGGCGCGCAGGCCGGCGCCGGGGGGGGCGCGCAGGGCCATGTGCATCGCCGCGCGGCGCTCGGTCGGGTTCACCGCCGCGCCGGCGAACAGCCGGGCGCGGAAGCCCTCGAGATCGGCCGCCGCGGCCAGCGCGAACAGCGCGTCCAGCGTCGCCGGGTCGAGCGCGGTGCGGGAGAGGTCGAGGCTGAGGTCGTCGAACGCGAACGTGAAGCGCCGGGCGCGGTCGGGCTCGGCGGCAAACCGCGCGCCGATCCGCCTGGCCTCCGGCCGGGCGGCGAGCTGGGCGAGGCGGGCGAACGCGTCACGGCGGGCGAGGTCGGGCATGGCAGCGAGAATAGGCACGGCGGCGGTCCGCTGCCAGCCTGATCTCCGACCGATCCGGGCTCATCGCGCGAACGAGACGGGCGGCGGCGCCCGCGATCCGGCACCCTGGGCTGCGTTTCCTGCGGATCTCCGCGCGCTTTCTCCTTTGACCTTGTGCCGCCGGGATGACAAAATTGCGACGCAAGCATGGCGGATCTCATTTTGTCTGCCATCTTGTGTGTGCTCTCATTTCGGGTGTCCCCGCGGTTGCCGTGATCCAGATCGTTTTGTTTCGCAAACCCATCCGGCGCTCCGGGCCCGGTCCCGTCCGGTGCGACGGGCCTGCGCCGTGCCTGTGACGAAGTCGCAAAAAGGTACGTCGGCGCGCGTCGCGCGGCCGGCTCGTCCGGCGGCGGCCCCGGCGCGGGTCGCACCGGGCGCGGGCAAGGCGGTGGACTACAGCATCGCCGCGGTCGATCGCGCGCTCGACCTGCTGGAAGCCCTGGCGCGCATCGCGCCGGCGCCGCTGATCGCGCTGGCGGAAAAGGCCGGCTGCACCCGCACTGCGGCCTTTCGCCTGCTGCGCACCCTGGAAGCGCGCGGCTTCGCGATCCAGGACGAAGCGCGCGGCGTATGGCGGCTCGGTGCCCGCTGGGCCATGCTCGGCCAGGCGGCCGAGGACCAGGGCGCGCTGGTCGCCACCGCCACCCCGTTCCTGGCCGAGCTCGGCCAGGCGGTGGGCGAGAATGTCTATCTGCGCGGGCGCGACGGTCTGGAATCGGAAACCCTGACGGCGTTCCAGGCCGATCCGGCGCTGCGGCTCTACACCACGGCCGGCGACCGCAGGCCGCTGCACGCCGGCCCGTCCCGGCTGCTGCTGGCCTATGCGCCGGAAGCGGTACAGACCCAGGTGCTGGCCCAGCGCCTGCCGCGCTTCACCCCCGCCACCCGCACCGACCCGGGCTGGATCGCCGCCGATCTGCAACGCATCCGCTCGCGCGGCTATCTGATCACGTCCGATGAGGTCGTGCCCGGCGCCGTCTCGGTCTCCGTCCCGGTGCGTGACGCCGGCGGGCAGGTGGTGGCGGCGCTCAGCGTCACCGCGCCGTCCATGCGCATGCGCCCGCCGCGCCCGCGCGCTTTGCTGCCGCAGGTGCAGGAGGCGGCGGCAAGGCTGTCGCAGGCGCTGGGCGCGGCCCCGCCCGAGCCGGCGCCGGTGCCCGAGCCGAAGCCGCGTCCGGTCGCCGCCCGTCCCGGGTCGGCCGCCGCGCCGGCCTGATCCGCCGGGCTCACCGTCTGTCGGCGGTCACCGTCTGCCGGTGCCGCGGTCGGGTCCGCCTCAGCCCGTGCCGCCTCAGCCCAGTGCCGCCACCGCCGCCATGACCGCCTGGGCGTGGCCGGTCACGCTCACTTTGCGCCACGCCTTGGCCACCCGCCCGTCGCGGTCGATCAGGAAGGTGCTGCGCTCCATCCCCATGTACTTGCGGCCGTACATCGACTTCTCCACCCAGGTGCCATACGCATCCGCCACCCCGGTGTCGGCGTCCGACGCCAGCGGGAAGGTCAGCCCGTATTTGCCGGCGAATTTCTCCAAAGCCGGCAGCTTGTCGCGAGAGACGCCGATCACTTCGACGCCGATCCGCCCCAGCGCCGGCAGCGCCTCCTGGAACGCGCAGGCTTCCTTCGTGCAGCCGGGCGTGTCCGCTTTCGGATAGAAATAGAGCACGACGGGCTGTCCCTTCAGCCCGGCCAGGCGCACCGTCCGCCCGCCGGTCGCCGGCATCTCGAAATCCGGCGCCGCATCGCCTTCCGTCACGCTCATGAGCCGATCTCCCCCACCACGCGCACGAAAATCGCGCGCACTTCGCTGGCTGTCGCGTCCAAGCTGGCACGCAGCGCCGGAAGGTCAAGCGGCGGCGGCGCCAGCCCCGGTCCCACCGCCCGCAGCAGCGCCCGGGCCGAGGCCTCCGGCAGGGTGTCCGGCGGCGCCCGGCCGAGGGTGATCCGCAGCATCCCCTGCACGCCGCGCCACAGAAGGTCGGCGCGGATCAGGGTCGCGGCATCGGCCGGCGCCAGCAGCCCGCCCGCGGCCAGCCGGCGCAGCGCCTCGCGCGTGCTCGGGTGGCACAGCTCCGCCCGCCCGGTCGCGGCGGCGACCAGCTGCCAGGCCTGGGCGATGAATTCCACTTCGATCTGCCCGCCGGGCCGCAGCTTGACGTCCCAGGGTCCCGAGGGCGGCAGGTCGCGGGCCATCCGCGCGCGCATCGCCGCGGCGTCGGCGCGGATCCGCGCCGGCGGACCGGCGGTGGCCAGCGCCGCGGCGATCGCCGCCGTCACCCGATCGCGCAGGTCGCGCGGGCCGGCCACCGCCCGCGCACGGGTCAGCGCCATCCGCTCCCAGGTCCAGGCCGCCCCGTCGTGGTAGCGGCGGAAGGCGGGCAGGGACACCGCCACCGGGCCCTTGTTGCCCGACGGGCGCAGCCGCATGTCGACCGCATACATCTGCCCGTCCGCCCCCGGCGCGGTCAGCGCCGCCACATAGGCATGCGCGGCGCGGGTGAAATACTGTCCTGCCGGCAGCGCCCGTGCGCCGCCCGCCGACTCCGTCTCGCTGTCCGGATGGTCGTAGATCAGCATCAGGTCGAGGTCGGAGCCGGCCATCATCTCCCGCCCGCCGGCTTTGCCCAGCAGCACCACCGCCATCGCGCCGCCGCGCACCCGCCCGTAGCGGGTGGCGAAATCATCCAGCACGGCCGGCAGCAGCGCCGCGAGCGCCGCATCGGCCAGCGCGGCCCGGTGCAGCCCGGCCGTGTCGGCGTCGATCCGCGCTTCCAACGTCGCCGTCGAGATGGCGAAATCCTCCTCCCGCACCGTGCGCCGCGTGATCGCGATCGCGTCTTCCAGCCGGGTCGCGTCGGCCAGCCGTGCGTGCAGCAGCCGGGCCGGATCGGACGGCGCCGCGACATCCTCCAGCAGCCCGTCGAGCGCGCCCGGATGGCCGGCGAGGTGCTCGGCGAGCGAGGGGGCCGCGCCGAGAATCGCCGCCATCCGCTCGATCAGCGCCGGGTTGCGCTCGAACAGGGACAGGATCGCCACCCCGGCCGGCAGCCGGGCGAGGAACTGGTCGCAGCGCGCAAACGCCGCATCCGGCTGCGGCTGCCGGCCGAGCGCGGCGAGCAGCGCCGGCAGCAGCGGCGCCAGCAGTTCCCGTGCCCGCTCCGAGCGCAGCGCCCGCACCCGTCCGGCGAGCCAGCCGCGCAGCGCGGCGATGATCCGCACCGGCTCGGCGAAGCCCAGCGCGCGCAGCGCCGCCACCGTCTCCGCCGGCGCCGGATCGTCACCGCGGAGGTCGATTTCGCCGACCCGGCTCGCCGCGCCCAGCGGATCGGGGATGCGCTCGAACACCGCGATGTAGCGCGCACGCACCCGGTCGAGCCGGCGCGCCAGCTCGCCGGCGAACGCGGCGGCATCGGCGAACCCCATGAACGTGGCGAACCCGGCCAACGCCTCGGGGTGCGCGGGCAGGCTGTGCACCTGGCGATCGGCCACCATCTGCAGCCGGTGCTCGACCCGGCGGAGAAACCGGTAGGCCTCGGTCAGCTCGGCCGCCGCGCGGCGGGCGATCAGCCCGGCACCGGCCAGCGCCCGCAGCGCGGCGATCGTGCCCGGCTGGCGCAGCGCCGGATCGCGCCCGCCCCAGACCAGCGCCAGGGTCTGGGCCAGGAACTCGATCTCGCGGATCCCGCCGGGGTCGAGCTTGACGTTGACCCCGGCCACCCGGACCAGCGGGTCCGCCGCCGGCGCCGCCCGGCCGCGGCCGCGATGGGCCTCGATCCGCCGCTTCATCGCGTGGATATCGGCGATCAGCGCGAAATCGAGCCCGCGCCGCCAGACGAAGGGGCGGATCGCGTCCAGGAACGCCTGCCCCGCCGCCAGATCCCCGGCCACCGGACGCGCCTTGATCATGGCGGCGCGTTCCCAGTTCTGGCCCATGCTCTCGTAGTACGCGATGGCCGCCGGCAGGGAGATCGCCGGCGGGGTGGCGGCCGGATCGGGGCGCAGGCGCAGGTCGGTGCGGAACACGTAGCCGTCGGCGTCGCGCACTTCCATCAAAGTCACGAGATCACGCGCCAGCCGGGACATGATCGGGGCACTGATCTCCGCAGCCGAAGCCCCGGCGGCCTCGCCAGCGCGGCGCGGCGTGTATATCGGGGCGGCGGGGTCGTAGATCAGGATGAGGTCGATATCGCTCGAATAATTCAGCTCGTGCGCACCGAGCTTGCCCATGCCGAGCACGATCAGGCCGCTGGCCTCGGCCGGGCGGTCCGGGTCGGGCAAGGTGAGGGTGCCGGCCGTGTGGGCGGCGCGCAGCAGATGCGCCACCGCGAGGGTCAAGGTCGCCTGCGCCAGCGCCGACAGCGCCTCGGTCACCCGGCTGAGCGGCCAGATCCCGCCGAGATCGGCCAGCGCGACCGCGAGCGCCACCACCCGTTTGGCGCGCCGCAAGGCCGCAGCGACCTGCGCCCGCGGCGCCGCCGGGGCCATGGCGGCCAGCGCCGCCATGGCCGCCGTCACCACAGGCTCCGGTCCGCGGTCGAGCGCCGCCTGCAGCGCGGCGGGCTCGCGCAGCACGAGATCGGACAGGAACGGGCTGTTGCCGCCCAGGGCGCGCAACACCGCGGCGACCGCGGGCCGCGCCGCCAGCCGCGCCTCGGCGGGGCCGAGCGCGGCGAAGCGCTCGATCAGCCGCGCCGCCGCTTCCGGGTCGTGCGCGGCGGGCCAGCCGGCCGTCGGGACGGCGCTGCGGATGGGCGACCGGGCGGGCGCGGGCGGGCGGCACGACGCGGGCTACCGCGCGGCGGCGGCCGCCCGCGCCCGAACGGCGCGGCGGCGGCAGGACGAGGGCAGGGGGGACGCGCGCATCGGGGTTCGGTCCTGTGCAGGGCCCTGCGCCGGGACGGCGCCGCCCGGCGCAGGCTCGCCATGAGGCGGCGTTCCGGTCAAGCCGCGCGGCTGCTGTGGCGGGGGCTGCACGGCGGCGCCACGGTGGCGCTGACCCTGGCTCTGCTGGTCGGAACCGGCCTCGGCGTTCTGGCCTGGCGTCTGGAACGCGGGCCGATCGCGCTGCCCTGGCTCACCCCCCGGATCGAGGCGGCGGCCGATCGCGCGCTCGCCCCGGACCGGCTGCATCTCGGGCAGGTGGCGCTGGCGTGGGAAGGCTTCCGCGGCGGGCTCGGCATCCCGCTCGATCTGCGGCTGACCGACGTCGCCGTGCTCGACCAGGCCGGGAAACGGCGCATGGTGGTGCCGCAGGCGGCGGTGGCCCTGTCCCTGCCGGCGCTGCTGCGGCTGCGGCTGGTGCCGCGTACCATCGCCATCGACCGGCCGCACATGGTCCTGCAGCGCGCCGCCGACGGGGCGATCGGCCTCGACGTCGGCCCCGCCGCGCCCGGTGCCGTCACCAGCCCCGCCCCGGCGGCGCCGGCCTCGCTCGATCCGGCCGCGATCCTGGCCGAGCTGGCCCGCCCGCCGGCCGGACGGCAGGCGCCGCAGCGCTTCGGCCTGCTGTCGCAGCTCGACCACCTGCTGGTGCGCGACGCCAGCCTGACGGTGATCGACCGCGACCTCGGCGCGGTCTGGCGGGCGCCGCACACGTTCCTCGATCTTGCCCGGGCACCGGGCGGCGGGGTGGTCGGCCACGCGACGCTCGGGCTGAGCCTGGGCGGGACGACGGCGCAGCTCGCGTTCGACGCGGAGCTGCCGCCGGGCGGGGCGACGGCGCGGGTTACGGCGCAGCTCGATCGCATCTCCCCGGCCGCTCTGGCGGGCAGCGCGCCGGCGCTGGCGCCGCTCACCGTGCTCGATGCACCGGTCCACGGCCGCCTGTCCTTCGACCTCGGCCCCGCGCTGCGGCCGCAGCGGATCGTGCTCGCGCTCGACGCCGGCGCCGGGCAGGCGCGAATCGCCGGCGGCACGGTGCCGATCCGGGCGGCGCGGCTGGAGGCCAGCAGCACGCCGGAGGGGATCGCGCTGCACCTGCTCCGCCTCACCCTGCCGGGCGGGCCGGGCGCGGCGCCCACGGTGCTGACCCTGCGCGGCACGATCGCGCGCGCGCGCGCCACCCTGCTGGCCGCGCTCGCGCTCCGCGTCGACCAGGTGGCGTTCGCCCGGCTGCCGGCGCTGTGGCCGGCCGGCCTGGCGCCGGATGCGCGGCGCTGGATCCTGGACAACATCCCGGCCGGCGAGGCGCGCGACGGGGTCTTCAGCTTCGGCCTCACCGCGGCGAGCGATCTGTCGCATGTCACTCTGTTCGAGGCAGCGGGCACCCTCCAGGGCACCGGGCTTGTCGTGCACTGGCTGCGCCCGGTGCCGCCGCTGCGCGACGGCACGGCCGAGCTGCGCCTGCGCTCCCCGGACCGGCTGGACATCGCGGTCAGCGCCGGGCGGCAGGACGCGGCAGCGGGCCAGAAGGCCGGGCTGGTGGTCGAGAGCGGGACGATGCAGATCACCGGCCTGACCCGGAAAGACCAGGATGCCGAGATCACGGCGCGGATCGCCGGCCCGCTGCCCGCCGCGCTGGCGCTGCTGCGCGAACCGCGACTCGGCCTGCTGGCGCGCCATCCGATCCGGCTGGTCGATCCGGCCGGCCATGTCGCGGTCCGGCTGACCGTCGGGTTTCCGCTGCTGGCGGAGTTGCAGGTCGACCAGGTGCGCATCGGCGCGGCGGCGGCGCTGAGCGGCGTGCATCTCGCGCAGGTGGTGGCGGGACGAAACCTGGATGACGGTCGGTTCGACCTCGTCGCCGGCACCGACGGCTTGACCCTGTCCGGGACCGGCCGGCTGGGCGGCATTCCGGCGCGGGTGGCGGGGCAGATGGATTTCCGCGCCGGCCCGCCGCAGCAGGTGCAGCAGCACCTGACCGCGACCGCGGAGACCGACGCGCGCGCGCTGGCCGCCGCCGGCGTGCCCACCCTGGGACTGGTCTCGGGACCGGTGCAGGTCGCCGCCGCGGTGACCGAGCGGCGCAACGGCACCGGAACGGTGTCGCTGCGCGCGGACCTGACCGGCGCCCGGCTGACGGTGGCGCCGCTGCACTGGGACAAGCCGGCCGGACAGGCGGCCCGACTGACCGCGGAGCTGCCGCTGGTGCATGACCGGCTGAGCGGGACCGCGCCGATCGCGCTGAGCGGCGGCACGGACGCGGCCGGGGCCCTGGCCGGCAGCGCGAGCGCCCGGTTCGTCGCCGGCCGGCTGACGGCGTTGAGCCTGGCCCGGCTGCGCCTCGGCCGCACCGAGGCCGGCGGCGCGGTGGATTTTCCGGACCGCGGGCAGCCGATCGCGGTGCGCCTGTCCGGTCCGGTGCTCGATCTGGCGCCGCGGTTCGCCGCCCGGGCGTCGCCGCCGGCGGTGAAGCCTCCGGCGGCGAAATCACCGCCCCCGGACCGCGGGCCGCAATGGACCCTTTCCGCCCGCTTCGCGACCGTGCGCCTGGCCGGGGGCAAGACCCTGTCCGGGCTGAGCGCGGAGGGGGCCAACGACGGCCTCGTGTGGCAGCGCCTGCAACTGGCCGCGGCGATCGGCACCACCGGTCGGCTGGAGGTGCATATCGCGCCCGACGCGGCGCCGGGCCGGTCGCTGCTGGTCCGGGCAACCGACGCCGGCACCCTGGCGCGCGGCCTCGGCCTGCCCGGTACGATGGAGGGGGGGACGCTCGCGATCACCGGCCGGTTCGACCCCGGGCCGGCCCAGGTGCTGGCCGGCACCGCCATGCTCGACGATTTCCGCCTGCGCGATGCCCCGGTGCTGGCCCGGCTGCTGAAAGCCGTCACGCTCTATGGTGTGGTGGAACTGTTGCGCGGCCCGGGCCTGGGGGTGAGCCATCTGATCGCACCGTTCCGCTTGAACGGCAGCGAGCTGACCTTGTCCGATGCGCGGGCGTTCAGCCCGTCGCTGGGCGCGACGGCGGCGGGCCGGATCGACTTCGACCAGGACCGGATCGACCTCAAAGGCACGATCGTGCCGGCCTATTTCTTCAACGCGCTGCTGGGCCACCTGCCCCTGGTGGGACGGCTGTTCAGCCCCGAGCGCGGCGGCGGCGTGTTCGCCGCAAGCTATGCGGTGCAAGGGCCGCTGCGGGATCCCGGCGTGTCGGTGAACCCGCTTGCCGCCCTGACCCCGGGGTTCCTGCGCGGGTTGTTCCGGCTGTTTTGATCCGTGCCGGGCGGGGGCGACGCGTCGCAAGCAAGGCCAGGGGGGCGCTGCCCCCCTGGACCCCCTGCCAAGGGCTGAGCCCTTGGAACCCGTTCGTTGGTTCCGTGCCGGTGGGGGGTGGCGTGCCGGCCGGGCCGGGGCCGGTGGCCGGGTGACAGGGCGCGCTCGTGCGCGCCCTGTCACCCGGCCACCGGCCCCGGCCCGGCTGGCACGCCACCCCCCACCGGCACGGAACCCCCCGAGGGGTCCAGGGGACTTGTCCCCTGGCGGGGGTTCAGGGGGCAGCGCCCCCTGACCTTGCTTGCTGCATGCCCGTCCGCTTACCCCACCGCGCGGCGCTGCCGCCGCTGCGGGCGCGGCACCGCGGCCACGGGCGGCGGGGCGTCTTCCGGGTTGGCGAGTGCGGCCAGCAGCGCCGCGCGCAGTTGGCGCAGTTTGCGTTCGTTCTCGATTTTCAGTCCGAACACGTCTTTCACATAGAACACGTCGACGGCGCGGACCCCATAGGTGGTGACGTGGGCCGAGGAGATCTGCAAACCCTGTTCGCTGATCGCCGCCGTCACGTCGTGCAGCAGGCCGGGTCGGTCACGTCCGTTCACTTCCAGAACGGTATAGGTATGCGAGGCGCGGTTGTCGATCACCACCCGCGGCGGCACGTGGATGGCGCGCATGCGCCGCCCGATGAGCGCTTTCGACAGCTTGTGGATCTCGGCGGAAAGCCGCAGCCGCCCGGACAACGCCTGCTCGATCAGCGCGGCAAGCCGTGCCAGCCGGTGCGGCGCGTCGAACGTGCCGCCGGCCGCGTCCTGCACCCAGAACGTATCGAGCGCCATGCCGTTGGTCATGGTATGGATGCGGGCATCGACGATCGAGGCCCCCGCCACTGCAAGAGCGCCCGAGATCTTGCTGAACAGGCCGGCGTGGTCGGCGCAATAGACCGTGACCTCGGTCACCGCGCGGGCCGGCAGCGGCTCCGTATCCACCGTCAGCGGCGCGTCGCGCCGTTCCGCTCCGCGGATCAGTCGCGCATGGCGGGCATGGGTTTCCGGGTCGAACGACAGCCAGTAGCCGGGGTAGCCGAGTTCAACGAAATGCGTGATGTCCTCGGCCGGCCAGTCGGTGAGCAGGGCGGCGGCGGCGTCCTTGGCGCGCCGCACCCGCACGTCGCGTTCCGTGGTGGCAAGCCCGCCTTCCAGCACCTCCGCGACCCTGGTGTACAGCTCGCGCAGCAGGGTGGCCTTCCAGCCGTTCCACACTTTCTTCGATACCGCGCGCATGTCGGCGACAGTCAGGATCAGCAGCAGACGCAGCCGTTCCGGAGACTGGATGATATCGGCGAGGTCGAGGATGGTCTTGGGGTCGTCGATGTCGCGCTTGAATGCGGTCTCGCTCAGCATCAGGTGGTGCAGCACGAGCCAGGAGACCGTTTCGGTTTCCTCGGCTGACAGCCCGAGGGTGGGCCCGACCTCGAGCGCGATCTCGGCGCCGATGCGGGAATGATCGCCGCCGCGCCCCTTGGCGATGTCGTGCAGCAGCATCGCCAGATAGAGCGCGCGGCGGGACTGGATGTGATCGACCAGGCCGGAGGCGATCGGCGCGACTTCGGCCAGTTCGCCGCGTTCCAGGGTATTGAGCACGCGGATCGCTTCGATCGTGTGCTCGTCGACGGTGAAGACGTGGTAGGTGTCGAACTGCATCTGCCCGACGATGCGGCTCCAGTCCGGCAGGTAGCGGCCGAGGAAGCCGGTCTCGTTCAGGATGCCGAGCCAGCGGGCCCCGTCGGGATGGCGGCTTTCGCGCACATGCGCCAGGCCGTGATCGGGCGGACGGCCGCACAGCAGGTCCATGAACAGCGCCGCCGCCTGCGGATCGCCGCGCAGCCGCGCCGCGGCGCGTTCGTTGCGGATCAGTGAACGGATCGCCAGCGGGTGCAGCGCCAGATCCCTGTCGCGCGCCACTTTCAGGATGCGCAGCATCTGGATCGGCTCGGCGCCGAAGTCCCGCCCCGGGACCGGCAGCAGGTCGCCCTCGGCCAGCACGAAGCCGGCGGCGATCAGCGCCTTGTCGGTCTCCGCCGCGATCGCCGGCGGACCCAGCGCGGCGCGCAGGATCGCCGGCTCCAGCACCCGGGTCAGGCGCGCGATGTCGCGGGCGGTGAGGAAGTAGTGGCGCATGAAACGCTCCACCCCGTCCTGCCGGCCGTGGCGGGTGTAGCCCATGCGCGCGCCGACCACCGGCTGCAGGTCGAAGGTCAGCCGCTCCTCCGCCCGTCCGGCGACGTAGTGCAGGTGAAAGCGCAGGGTCCAGAGGAACTCCCACGACCGGCGGGCGTGGCGCGCCTCCACTGGCGAAAGCACGCCGGCGACATCGGCCAGTTCGCCCATGGTATAGGTTTCGAAGACGTATCGCGCGATCCAGTAGAGCGTCTGCAGATCGCGCAGCCCGCCGCGGCCTTCCTTGATGTTCGGTTCGACCACGAAGGGGCTGTCGCCGAAGCGGCGGTGGCGCGCCTCGCGCTCGGCCTGCTTGGCGGCGATGTACTCGGCGGCGCCCGCTTCCTTGCAGGCGGCGCGGAACCGCTGGTGGAACGAATCGAACAGCGCCGCGTCGCCGGCCAGGTGGCGGGCGTCCAGCAACGCGGTGCGGATGGTGACGTCCTTGGCGCCCTCGGTCAGGCATTCCTCGATCGAGCGGGTCGCGTGGCCGACCTTCAGCCCGAGATCCCAGAGGAAATAAAGCATGTACTCGACCACCGCGAACGTGTGCGCGGAGGGATGGTGCGGGGTCAGGAACAGCAGGTCGATGTCGCTGAAGGGCGCGAGGGTGCCGCGGCCGTAGCCGCCGGTGGCCGCCACGCTCAATGTCTCGACCTCACCGTGCGTCGCCGCGGCATGCGCATAGAGCGCGCTCACCAGCCCGTCGGTCAGTTCCGAGAGTTCGTGCCCGGCCTGCAAGCCGGTGATCTCGCCCTGCTCGAAGGTCTCGCGCACGTGCGCCTGGATGCGGCCGAGATGGCGGCGGAAGGCGCCGAGCGCGGCCTCTCGCGGGGTCGTCCCGTCGGCCGCGGCCAGCGCCGCCAGGGCTTCGGGCAGCGGCATGGCGGCAGCCGGGTCGGAGGCATGTGTCAACATCGCGTGATGCTACAAGGCGCTGCTGCCGGCGCAAGCCGGCAGCAGCGTTTTCAGTCGATAAAGGGTTTCCAGCGCCTCCCGCGGGGAGAGATGGTCGGGGTCCAGCGCGGCGAGGGCGGCGAGGGCGGGCGGGTCCTGCTCGGGCGGGGGGGCGGCGGGCGCCGGCGCAGCGGCAGAAGCGGCGAACAGCGGCAAGGCGCCAAGCGCGGCCCCGGCCCGCAGCGGCCCTCCCTCGGCCTCGAGCGCGGCCATCAAGGCCGCCGCCCGGCGCACCACCGGGGCCGGCACGCCGGCAAGTTCCGCGACATGCACGCCCCAGGACCGTCCCGCGGCGCCTTCCGCGACTTCATGCAGGAACACCACCTGTTGCTTCCACTCCTTCACCCGCATCGTGTGCGGCTTCAACCGCGGCAGCCGCTCGGCCAAGGCCGCGAGCTCATGAAAATGGGTAGCGAAAATCGTGCGGCAACGGATCGCCCCATGCAATGCCTCCAGCACCGCCCAGGCGATCGCCAGCCCGTCGAGGGTCGCGGTGCCGCGGCCGATCTCGTCGACCACGACCAGCGACGCCGGGCCGGCCTGGTGCAGGATCGCCGCCGTCTCGGTCATTTCCACCATGAAGGTGGAGCGCCCGCGCGCCAGATCGTCGGCCGCGCCGACCCGGGAGAACAGCCGGTCGACCACGCCGAGGCGGAAGCTTTCAGCCGGAACCGGAAGCCCGGCCTGGGCGAGCACCACCAGCAGCGCGTTCTGCCGCAGGAAGGTGGATTTGCCGGCCATGTTCGGCCCGGTCAGCAGCAGCAGCCGACGCTCGGGTGACAGGTCGCAGTCGTTGGGGACGAAAGCGGTCGCCGAACCGGCCAGCGCCGCCTCCACCACCGGATGGCGGGCGCCCTGCGCCAGGAAATCGGTTTCTCCGGTCACCACCGGGCGGCACCAGCGCCCGGCCTCGGCGAGGCTGGCCGCCGACTGCGCCACATCCAGCAGCGCCAGCGCGTCGGCCGCGGCGGTCAGGGCCGCGGCCTGTTCCAGCGCCAGGCGGACCAGATGGGCGAGCACCGCGCGTTCGCGCACCAGTGCCCGCTCCGCCGCCTCGGCGATGCGGCGGTCGAGATCGGCCAGCTCGGCAGTGGCGAACCGGGCGGCATTGGCCAGGGACTGGCGCAGGGTCAGCGCGGGATCGGCGCGCAGCCGCTCCGCCGCCTGCGCCGGCACTTCGATGACGTAGCCCAGTTGGGCATGGTGGCGGATCTTCAGGCTGGCGACGCCGAACCGCTGCGCGTAGTCGCGCTGCATGCCCGCCAGCACCCGGCGGCTGTCGTCGCGCAGGCCGCGTTCGGCATCCAGCTCCGCATCGAAGCCGGGGCGGATGGCCGGCCCGTCGTCAAGGCGCAGCGGTGCCGGCTCGGTCAGCGCCGCCGCCAGGGTGGTCTCCAGCGCGGGGTCGACCGTCAGCGCGGTGCGCGCCTGGGCCAGCAAAGGCGGCAGCGGCGGCGCCAACGTCGCCGCCGCGACGCGCGCTGCGGCAAGCCCGGCGCGCAAGGCCGCGAGATCGCGCGGACCGCCGCGCTGCATGGAAAGCCGCCCGAGCGCGCGCGCCATGTCCGGCGCCGCCCGCAGCGCGGCCCGGAGCCGGGTCGTGGCGTCCGGGTTGGCACCCATCCACGACCACACATCCTGGCGCGCGGCCACCGCCTCCGGCGCAGTCAGCGGCGCGGCGATCCAGGCGCCGAGCAGCCGCGCCCCCGGCGCCGTCACCGTCCGGTCGACCGCGGCAAACAGGCTGTGCGACGTGCCGCCGTCGCGGGTGCGCAGCAGTTCCAGGCTGGCGCGCGTCGCCGGGTCCATCGCCAGCACCCCCTCCGCCCCGCGCGGGACGGGACGCGACAGATGCGGCAGCGCTCCGGCGGCGCTGGCGCGCACATAGTCGAGCGCCGTTGCCGCCGCCTGCGCCTCGGCATCGGTGAAGCTGCCGAAAGCGTCCAGACTGGCGGCGGCGAACGCCTCGGCCAGCCGCTGGCGCGCGGCACCGGCCGGCGGGCACGGCGTCTCCGGCCCGCGCCGCCCGTCCCACTCCCCCAGCGCAAGCTCGGCAGGGGCGAGGATTTCCGCCGGGTCGAGCCGGGCCAGCAGGGCCGGCAGTTCGGTCGCGGCCTGTGCCGCCGTTTCGAACAGGCCGGTGGAGATGTCGAGCCAGGCGGCGCCGAGATCGCCCCGTCCGGCCGCCAGCGCGAGCAGCAGGTTCGGCCGGGCGGCCTCCAGCAGGCTGTCCTCGGTCAGGGTGCCGGGGGTGACCAGGCGCACCACCTCGCGGCGGATCGGCGCCTTGCCCGTGCGGGTCTTCGGGTCCTCCATCTGCTCGGCCACCGCGACCCGGAAGCCGCGGCGGATCAGCCGGGCGAGATAGGCCTCGGCCGCATGCACCGGCACGCCGCACATCGGGATCGGCGCGCCGGCATGCTCGCCGCGGGCGGTCAGCGCGATATCGAGCGCGCTCGCCGCGGCTTCGGCATCGGTGAAGAACAGCTCGTAGAAATCGCCCATGCGCAGGAACAGCAGCGCATCCGGCTGCTGCGCCTTCATGGCGAACCATTGCGCCATCACCGGCGAGGCGCCCGCGGGGGACGGCAGTCCCGGGGGCGGCGACACGGACGGCGACACGGACGGCGGCGGCGCAGGGGCAGCGGACATCGACGTCTGATAGCCCAGGACGGCGCCCGCGGTCAGCCGCCGGCCGCTTCGTCGAGGTCCGCGCTCCACATCTTTTCGAGCGCATACATCGCCCGTGCCTCGGGCTTGAACAGATGAACGACGATGTCGCCGGCGTCGATCAGCACCCACTCCGACCCGCCGGCGCCTTCCACCTGCACCCGTTTCAGACCGGCGCCGCGCAGCTTTTCCACCAGGTGTTCCGCCATCGCGGCGATCTGGCGGTCGGCGAGGCCGGTCGCCACCACCATCCGGTCGCAGAACGCGGCGCGGCCGGCGAGATCGAGGGTGACGACGTCCTCGGCCTTGTCGTCGTCGAGACTGGCGACGATCACCTGCTGCAACTGATCGAGCCGGGCCTCCGGCGCCGGGGCGGCGGGACGACGCGGGGTGGCCGGTCGGGCGGGGCCGGCCATCACCGCCTTCTTGCGCGGCGAGCCGGGCGATTTGTCCGCCGCCGGCAACGGCCGCGGCACCTTGCGTGGCGCCTGCTTACGCGGTCCGGACGCGCGAGGGGCCGGAGCGCGGGGGCCGGAGGACGAGGGCGGCTTGGCTATGGCACGGCTCCTTTGCGGGCGGCGCGGATTGCGCTCGCCGAAGCAGGATGTTGCGGCGCTGGAAGAAACACCCAGGCCGGCGGCGCCGCGCCTGCCAGCCGGGGCGCCGTGCGTGACGGACGCCGCGCCGCCCGCAGCCGGCGCGCCGCCTGCCCGGACAGCGCCCGCAGATTATACGACGGACGCGGCATCACTAGAATGGGCACGAGGCGGACAAATTGCTTCCATCGCCGCCAGCGCGGCAGCTGTTCCAGGATGTCGGCCCCCATCACCCAGACGAAGTCCACGCGCGGAAAGCGAATCCGCAGCAGCCGCAATGTATCGACGCTGTAGCGGGTACCGAGCGCCGCCTCGATCCCGCTGGCCACGATCCGGCGCCCGTCGGCCAGCGCCGCTGCCCCCGCCAGCCGTTCGGCGAACGGTGCCATGCCGGCGCGCGGCTTCAGCACATTGCCCGGCGAAACCAGCAACCACACCTGATCCAGCTGCAGCCGCCGGCGCACCAGCTCCGCCACATGGCGATGGCCCGCATGAGCCGGATTGAACGAGCCCCCCAGCAAACCCACCCGCATCCGCCGCCGGTCTCCAAACCGCGGCGGCACGCCCGGACCGACGTCGCGCCTCATGCAGCGTGTCGGTCGTGCCGGCGCAACGGAAACAAGGCCGGAGGGTTCTGCCCCATGGCCCCCCACCGGCACGCAATCCCCCGAGGGATCCAGAGGGGCAGCGTCCCCCTGGCCTTATGTCCGCCGACCGGGATCAGGGACGCACCTGGCCGGTGCCTTCCACCAGGTAGCGGTAGGTGGTGAGTTGGTCCGGGCCGACGGGACCGCGGGCGTGCAGGCGGCCGGTGGCGATGCCGATTTCGGCGCCGAAGCCGAATTCGCCGCCGTCGCAGAACTGGGTGGAGGCGTTCCACAGCGCCACGGCGCTGTCGATGCCGCGCAGGAAGCGGTCGGCCGTGGCGCGGTTGTCCGTGATGATGGCGTCGGTGTGCTGGCTGCCGTGGCGCGTGATATGGGCCAGGGCGCCGTCCACCCCGTCGACCACGGCGACCGAGAGGATCGCGTCCAGCCATTCGGTGTCGAAATCGTCCTCTCCCGCCGCCGGAAGATCGGCGACGATGGCCCGCGCGGCGGGATCGGCGCGGAAGTCGCAGCCGAGGGCGCGCAGGTCCGCCACCAGCACCGGCAGCAGGTCGGCGGCGATGGCGCGGTCGATCAGCAGGGTTTCGGTCGCAGCGCAGATGCCGGTGCGGCGCATCTTGGCGTTGGCGAGGATGTGCCGCGCCATCGCCGGATCGGCGGCGGCATCGACATAGGTGTGGCAGAGGCCTTCGGCGTGCGCGAGCACCGGCACGCGGGCCTCGCGCTGGACGCGTTCGACCAGCGATTTGCCGCCGCGCGGGATGATGAGGTCGATCAGTCCGGCGCCGTTCAGCATGGCGGCGACGTAGGCGCGGTCGGTGCCGGGGGCGATCTGCACCGCTGCCTCCGGCATGTCGGCGTCGCGCAGGCCATGGGTCAGGGCGGCGTGGAGTGCCGCCGCGCTGCGCGCGCTGTCGGACCCGCCGCGCAGGATGACCGCGTTGCCGGACTTCAGGCAGATCGCGGCGGCATCGGCGCCGACGTTGGGGCGGCTTTCGTAGATCATGCCGATCACCCCGATCGGCACCGGGATGCGGGCGATGCGCAGCCCGTTGGGCCGGGTCCAGCGGCCGAGGTCGCGCGCCAGCGGATCGGGCAGGGCGGCCACCGCTTCCAGCCCGGCGGCGATGGCGGCGAGGCGCGATTCGTTCAGTGACAGCCGGTCGCGGAAGGCGGCGCTGGCGCGGGAGGCGGCGAGATCGCCGGCATTGGCGGCCAGGATCTGCGGGGCGTGGGCGCGGACGGCGGCGGCCATCGCCCGCAGCGCGGCATCACGCTGCGCGGCGGTCGTGCGGGCCAGGGCACGCGCGGCCGTCCGGGCACCGGAGGCGGCACGCTGAAGCTGGCGGGTAGGTTCAGACTCGATATGCATGGCGGTTCATCTGACTGCCACTTTATGGCGCCGGCAGGGCCCGGCACCAGCGGCGTTGGCCGCACGGGTGACCCGCGCGGCGAGACAAGGGGCGGCAAGACGGTCGGCGGGACACAGGGGCGCGGCTGTTCGCCCCTGTGTGCCCAACGGGTCGAAGAGTGATCTTGCCGCAAATCTGTAAACTGTCGTGGTTTCTGAATCAACCAGGCATCAGGAGAAAGCCGAGCGGCCGGCGCGGTGGCCATGCCGGGCCGGAAGCCGACACCGATGCCGCGGCTGCACCGCAGGTCGGGCCTTGCCGCGACGTCACGCTAAGTTCACGCTCCGCCGCGAGGTTTGCCGTTACCCACCAGCGACCATTTGGTCTTTCTTGCCGAGGTGTCATGCGACAATTCCATATTCGACTGGCGACCGCCGCCGGCGCGCTCTGTGTCGGCCTTCTGACCTGGACCGGCAGCGCGTCAGCAGCGGTGCCGACCGCGGGCGCGGTGGCGCCGGCCAGTCTCGCCAGCCGCGATCCGGCGGATACGGCGCGGACCGCCACGCCGATCAAGCACCTGGTGGTGATCTACGACGAGAACGTCTCGTTCGATCACTACTTCGCCACCTATCCCAAGGCCGCGAACCCGAAGGGCGAGCCCCGCTTCGTCGCCGCCCCGGGCACGCCCCGGGTCAACACCCTGGTCACCGCCCACCTGCTGACCGGCAACCCCAATTTCACCAACAAGGCCAACGGCGCCGACGCGGCGGAGCCGTTCCGGCTCGACCGCACCCAGGCCGCGACCGCCGACCAGAACCATGCCTACACGGCCGAGCAGCAGGCGTATGACCACGGCCGCGCCGACCTGTTTCCGAAATACACCGGCAGGGGCACGCCGGGCGGCGTCGGCGCGTTCGGCACCAAGGGCCAGGTGATGGGCTACTACGACGGCAACACCGTCGGCGCGCTGTGGCGCTATGCGCAGCACTTCGCCATGAGCGACAACGCCTATAGCGACACCTACGGTCCTTCCACGCCCGGCGCGCTGGAAGTGGTGGCCGGCCAGACCGACGGCATGCGGAACGTCGCCACCACCAAGCAGCCGTCCACCCTCGCCGCCGTGTCCTACTACATCAAGGACGGGCAGGGCGGGCTCGCGATGATCAACGACGTCGATCCCGGCTACGATGTCTGCTCCAAGCCCGGCAACCAGGCGATGATGACGGGGCGCAACATCGGCGATCTGCTGAACGCCGCCGGCATCACCTGGGGCGGGTTCATGGGCGGCTTCGACCTCGATGTCCGCAACGCCAACGGGACCACCGGGTGCAAGCGCAGCACCCACTCGACCGTGGTCGGCGCCACCGTGAAGGACTACATCGCGCACCATAACTGGTTCCAGTATTTCGCCTCGACCGCCAACCCCACCCATGCCCGTCCGCGGTCGCTGGCCGATATCGGCTACAGCTTCGCCCATGACGGCAAGACCCCCGACCCGGCCAACCATGAGTACGGGCTGGCGGACTTCTATCGTGCGGTGGCGGCGGGCAACTTCCCCGCGGTGTCCTACGTCAAGCTGCCGGCCTACCAGGACGCCCATGCCGGGTATTCCGATCCGCTGGACGAACAGGCGGGCGTCGTCCGTCTGGTCAATTTCCTGCAGCATCAGCCGGGCTGGAACAACACGGCCGTGATCGTCACCTGGGACGATTCGGACGGCTGGTACGATCACGCCTTCGCCAAGACCACGAACCCGTCGTTCGACAAGGAAGCCGACCAGTTGGACGGTCCCGGCGTCTGCGGCAGCGGCACGCCTCGGGCCGGGGTGGACGGCAAGCCGGTGAACGGGCGCTGCGGTCCCGGGACGCGCATTCCCTTCCTGGTGATCTCGCCCTGGGCCCGGCCCAACCATGTCGGCCATGCCGAGATCTCTCAGGCTTCGGTGGTCCGCTTCATCGAGGACAACTGGCTGCATGGGGAGCGGCTGGGCGGTGGTTCGTTCGACGCCACGGCCGGCTCGCTCATGGGCCTGTTCGATTTCGCCCATGGCGGCGGCCATGTCGCCAGGCTCTATCTCGACCCGGCCACCGGCCTGCCGGTGGCGGCGCACCGCTAGTGTCCTGCCCCTGAAATGCCTTCGCATTTCAGGGACCAGCAGGCCACTGAAAACAAAGAGCTCGTGTCCCGACGCATGATGGCGTTATTTCCCAGTCGGGACACGAGCGGTCCGAAGCCGACGCCCGGTTCCGGGCGTCGGCTGACCCGGCCCGCAAGAGCACGCTCGTGATCTGACGCCGTGCAACTCCCCAATATCCATCAGGGCGCGCGCAATGTGGGCGACGTCCGGCCGATGCGGAGCCGTCCTCGCCCCCCTTGGCTGCGCGCCGGTGTCGTCCTGCTGCTGGCAGCCTTGCTCGGCACGGGCGCCGTCCGACTGGCCTGGAGCCACGAGCCGCCCGGCGGGCCGGGCCCATTTCCGGGCGCGCGCAGCCGGCTTGCGGACGGGGAGAACCCGCACCCGATCCGGCTGGTCCGGCCGCCGGTTGCGCCGCTGTCGGCCATGGCGCGGCTGGGGCGGCGGGTTTTCTTCGACCCCGGTCTGTCGTCCTCCGGGCGTCTGTCCTGCGCGTCCTGCCACAGCCCGCAGCATGCGTACGGGCCGCCCGGCGCCGGGCCGGCGATGTTCGGCGGGCCGGGGCTGACCCGCCAGGGGGTGCGTGCGGTGCCGTCGCTGCGCTACCTCGAGCGTCAGCCCAATTTCAGCATCGGGCCCGATAACGAAGAGAACGAGACAGTGAGCCTGCCGCAGCTGGCGGCACAGGGCCAGCGCGCGCTCCGCGCCCGCAAGACCGCCACGGACACCACGGCGGCCGCAGCCAATCTGGTGCCGCAGGGGGGGCTGTTCTGGGACGGGCGCGCCGACACGTTGCAGGGCCAGGCGATGGGTCCGCTGCTCAGCCCGTTCGAGATGGACGGCGGCAGCGTCGCCAAAGTGGCCGCGCGGCTGCGGCACGCGTCCTACGCCGACCGCTTCGTGCAATTGTTCGGCGCCGCGGTGTTCGCCAGCCCGCGCATGACCGTGGCGGAAGCCATGTTCGCCGTGGCGCGCTTCGAGATCGAGGACCCGGGCTTCCATCCCTACACCAGCAAGTTCGATTTCTGGCTGGAGGGCAAAGCGCGGTTCACCCCGGCGGAGCTGCGCGGCTATCGTCTGTTCAACGATCCGCGCAAGGGCAATTGCGCCGCCTGCCATCTCGACCGGCCCACCCGGGATGGTCGGCCGCCGCTGTTCACCGACCATCAGTTCGAGGCGCTGGGCGTGCCGCGCAACCCCGCGCTGCGGGCCAACCGCAACCCGGCCTATTTCGATCTGGGCCTGTGCGGCCCGTACCGCACCGATCTGGCGGCAGACACGCAGGTACTGCGGCCTGTTCCTCACGCCGACCCTGCGCAACGCCGCCACCCGGCACGTGTTCTTCCACAACGGCGTCTATCACAGCCTGCGGCAGGTGCTGGACTTCTACGATTTCCGCGACACTGCCCCGCAGAAGATCTACCCGCGCGGGAAGGACGGAACGGTCGAGGCATTCAACGACCTGCCGCCGCGCGACCGCGCCAACGTCGACACGGTCGATCCGCCCTTCAACCGCCGCCGGGGCGAGGCGCCGCCGCTCACCGGGGCGGAGGAACGCGATATCATTGCCTTCCTGCGCAGCTTGACGGACGGTTATCGTCCGGCGGCCCGGCACTGAGCGTCTCATACCGGCCGTTCTGGGGTTCGACGCCCGGCCAGGAAGGCCAGGGGGCTCTGCCCCCTGGACCCCCGCCAGGGGACAGTCGTCCCCTGGACCCCTTGGGGGGTTCCGTGCGGGAGGGGTAAGGCGCGGCGGGCGCGGGGCGCCCCCGGCGGGTGGCGGCAACGGAGCGGCTTCGCGCTCCGTTGCCGCCACCCGCCGGGGGCGCCCCGCGCCCGCCGCGCCTTACCCCTCCCGCACGGAACCGACGAATGGGTTCCAAGGGCGACGCCCTTGGCGGGGGGTCCAGGGGGGCAGCGCCCCCCTGGCCTTTCCTGTCGCGTTTCGAACCCCCAGGGCGGCAGGGATCAGCGTCGCAGCTGGCTCACGTCGCGCACCGCCCCGCGGGAGGCGCTGGTGGTCAGCGCGGCATAGGCTTGCAGCGCCTGGGAGACGGTGCGCTGCCGGCTTGCCGGCCGCCAGGCCGCGGCGCCGCGCGCTTCCATCCGCGCCCGGCGCGCCTCCAGCTCTGCGTCGCTGACCGCAAGCCGCAGGCTGCGGGAGGGGATGTCGATCTCGATCCGGTCCCCTTCTTCGACCAGCCCGATCGCCCCGCCTTCGGCCGCTTCCGGCGAAATATGTCCGATCGACAGGCCCGAGGTGCCGCCCGAGAACCGCCCGTCGGTGATCAGCGCGCAGACCTTCCCGAGCCCTTTCGACTTCAGGTAGCTGGTCGGGTACAGCATCTCCTGCATCCCAGGGCCCCCTTTCGGCCCTTCGTAGAGGATCACCACCACGTCCCCGGGCTTGATCTTGTCGCCCAGGATGCCGGCCACCGCGGCGTCCTGGCTTTCGAACACGCGCGCGGGCCCCGCGAACACCAGCGACGCGGGATCGACGCCGGCGGTCTTCACGATCGCCCCGTCGCGGGCGATGTTGCCTTGCAGCACCGCGAGCCCGCCGTCCTTGCTGAACGCGTGCGCGACATCGCGGATCACGCCGGTGGAGCGGTCGAGGTCGAGCGCGGTGTAGCGGCTGGCCTGGCTGAACGCCTCCGTGGTCCGCACCCCGCCCGGGGCGGCGCGGAAGAACTCGGCGTTCGCCCCTTCGGCGCCGACGGGGCCGCGGATGTCGAAGCGGTCGAGCGCCTGGCCCAGGGTCGCGGTATGCACCGTCGGCATCTCGCGGTGGATCAGACCGGCGCGGTCGAGCTCGCCCAGGATCGCCATGATCCCGCCGGCGCGGTGCACGTCTTCCACATGCACGTTCGCCACCGACGGCGAGACCTTGCACAGATTCGGCACCCGGCGCGACAGCCGGTCGATATCTTCCATGGTGAACGGCACGCCGCCTTCCTGCGCCGCCGCCAGCAGATGGAGCACGGTGTTGGTCGAGCCGCCCATGGCGATGTCGAGCGACATCGCGTTCTCGAACGCGTCGAATCCGGCGATGTTGCGCGGCAGCGCCGAGGCGTCGTCCTGCTCGTAATAGCGCCGCGCCAGATCGACGATCGTCCACCCCGCCTCCACGAACAGCTTGCGCCGGTCGGCATGGGTGGCGACCACGGTGCCGTTGCCGGGCAGCGCGAGGCCCAAAGCCTCGGTCAGGCAGTTCATCGAATTGGCGGTGAACATCCCCGAGCAGGAGCCGCAGGTGGGGCAGGCGGAGCGTTCCATCACCGCGGTGTCGGCCTCCGACACCGTGGGATCGGCGGCGACCACCATGGCGGTGATCAGATCGACCGCGCGGGAGGTGGTGCCGCTGACGATCTTGCCCGCCTCCATCGGCCCGCCGGAGACGAACACGGTCGGGATATTGAGGCGCATCGCCGCCATCAGCATTCCCGGGGTGATCTTGTCGCAGTTGGAGATGCACACCAGCGCGTCGGCGCAGTGCGCATTGACCATGTATTCGACCGCGTCGGCGATCAGCTCGCGCGAGGGCAGGCTGTACAGCATCCCGTCATGGCCCATGGCGATGCCGTCATCGACCGCGATGGTGTTGAACTCCTTGGCCACGCCGCCGGCCTTGGCGATCTCGGCCGCGACCAGCTGGCCGAGGTCCTTCAAATGGACATGGCCGGGCACGAACTGGGTGAAGGAGTTGGCGATGGCGATGATCGGCTTGCCGAAATCGCCGTCCGTCATGCCGGTGGCGCGCCAGAGCGCGCGGGCGCCCGCCATGGTGCGGCCGTGGGTGGTGGTGCGGGAGCGATAGGCGGGCATGTGCGGAACCTCCTGGAACATTCAGCCGATCAACATAGCGGGCCGCGGCCCGGCCGGCGAGGCAGGCTGCTGGCAATCGGCCGGGCGCCCGCGTAGAAACTGGCGGGAACCCACTCCCGCTGGACCATGTGGATGCGGATCGTCGCCCCGTTGCTGATTCTGTTGTGCCTGGCCGGATGCGCCCTGCCTGCGACGTTGGGCTCCGGGGGCGATCCCGGCGTGGGTGTGTGGCCGGACCAGCAGGTTGCGCGCGATGTCGCCGCCATCCGCGCCGGCATGGAGCAGGCGCGCGCCGACGCCGATGGGATAGCCGCCCGGCGGGAGCCGTAAGGCCCAGGGGAAGAGGCCAAGGGGCGAGGCCAAGCGGGACGCTTGGGGGTCCCCCCGTTATCCTTCCAGCGCCGCCCGCACCGCCGCCAGCGCCGCGTCCGCGCGCGCCGCATCCGGGCCGCCGGCCTGTGCGAGGTCAGCCCGCCCGCCGCCGCCCTTGCCGCCCACCGCGGCGCTGGCCGCGCGCACCAGCTCGACCGCGCTGAACCGCGCCGTGAGATCGGGGGAGACGCCGACCACGATGCTCGCCTTGCCCTCGGCGGTGGAGACCAGCGCCACCACGCCGCTGCCGATCTGCTTGCCGATGGTCTCGGCGAGGCCCTTGAGCTCGCGCGCCGGCACCTCGCCCAGGTTGCGGGCGGCGAAGGCGATGCCGGCCACCGTCTCCGGCGCCGCCGCGCCGGCCCCGCCGGTCGCCAGTTTCTTCTGCAACTCCACCGCCTGGCGCTCCAGCCGTCGGCGCTCGTCCTGCAGGGCGCCGATGCGCTCGGGCAGTTCGGCCGGGCTGGCGCGCAGCGCCGCGGCGGCCTCGCGCAGCAGGCGGGCGTCTTCGGCGACGAGCTGTTCCGCCGCCGCTCCGGTGACCGCCTCGATCCGCCGTACCCCGGCGCTGACCGCGGTTTCCGCGACGATGCGGAAGAAGCCGATATCGCCGGTGCGGCGGACATGGGTGCCGCCGCAGAGCTCGATCGACCAGGCGAGCCGGTTGCCGTCGCCGGCGCCCCCCCGCTTGTACCCATCGTGACGACCCGGACTTCTTCGCCGTATTTCTCGCCGAACAGGGCCATGGCGCCGAGCTCCACCGCCGCCGCCGGGGTCATCAGCCTGGTGACGACCTCGGAGTTCTCGCGGATCCGGGCGTTCACCTCGGCCTCGACCGCGGCCAGTTCGGCGTCGGTGACCGGGCGCGGCTGGGAGATGTCGAAGCGCAGCCGCTCGGGCGCGTTCAGGCTGCCCTTCTGCGCGACATGGGTGCCGAGCTGACGGCGCAGCGCCTCGTGCAGCAGGTGGGTGGCGGAGTGATGCGCGCGGATGGCGCCGCGGCGGGCGTGGTCGACCTCGGCCAGCACCGCGGTGCCGACCGCTGCGGTGCCGGCGGCGACGACGCCGAGATGCACGATCAGGTCGCCGAGCTTGCGCTGCGTGTCGGTGACGGCGATCCGCAGCCCGCCGGGACCGGTGATGGTGCCGTGGTCGCCGACCTGGCCGCCGGATTCGCCGTAGAACGGGGTCTGGTTCAGCACCACCGCGACCTCGGCGCCCTGGGCCGCGCGTTCGGCCGGGGCGCCGGCCACGATCAGGGCGCGGATCTCGGCCTCGGCCGATTCCGTGCTGTAGCCGAGGAACTCGCTGGCACCGATGGTATCGCGCAGCTCGAACCACACGGTTTCCGTCGCGGCCTCGCCGGAGCCGGCCCAGGCGGCGCGGGCGCGGGCGCGCTGGGCTTCCATCGCCGCGGTGAAGCCGGCCAGATCGACCTCGCGGCCCTGCTCGCGCAGCGCGTCCTGGGTCAGGTCGAGGGGGAAGCCGTAGGTGTCGTAAAGGCGGAACGCCACGTCGCCGGGCAGCGCCTGGCGATCGCCGAGCCGGTCGGTTTCCTCGGCCAGAAGATGCAGGCCGCGGTCGAGCATGGCGGTGAAGCGCTGCTCCTCGAGCCGCAGGGTCTCGGCGATCAGCCCTTCGGCGCGTCCCAGCTCGGGGTAGGCGGCGCCCATCTGGCGCACCAGCGCGGGGACCAGCCGGTGCATCACCGGGTCCTTCGCGCCCATCATGTGGATGTGGCGCATGGCGCGGCGCATGATCCGGCGCAGCACGTAGCCGCGGCCTTCGTTGGACGGCAGCACGCCGTCGGCCATCAGGAAGCTGGTGCTGCGCAGATGGTCCGCGACCACCCGGTGGCTGATCCGGTGCGGCCCGTCGGGTTCGGTGCCGGTCGCCTCGGCGCTGGCCAGGATCAGTGCGCGGAACGTGTCGGTGTCGTAGTTGTCGTGCTTGCCCTGCAGGATGGCGGCGAGGCGTTCCAGCCCCATGCCGGTGTCGATCGAGGGGCGCGGCAGCGGCGTGCGCGTGCCGGGCGGGCCTTCCTCGAACTGCATGAACACGAGGTTCCAGATCTCGATGAACCGGTCGCCGTCGGCGTCTTCGCTGCCGGGCGGGCCGCCCGGGACGTGCGCGCCGTGGTCGTAGAAGATTTCCGAGCACGGGCCGCAGGGGCCGGTATCGCCCATGCGCCAGAAATTGTCCGCGGTGGGGATGCGGATGATGCGGTCATCCGGCAGGCCGGCGACGTCGCGCCAGTGCCGGGCGGCATCGTCGTCATCGGCATACACGGTGACCAGCAGGCGGTCCTTCGGCAAGGCGTAGTCGCGGGTAATCAGTTCCCAGGCGTAGGCGATCGCCTGTTCCTTGAAGTAGTCGCCGAAGCTGAAATTGCCCAGCATCTCGAAGAAGGTGTGGTGCCGCGCGGTATAGCCGACATTGTCGAGGTCGTTGTGCTTGCCGCCGGCGCGGACGCATTTCTGCGCCGTGGTGGCGCGGTTGTACGGGCGCTTCTCCTGGCCGGTGAAGACGTTCTTGAACTGCACCATGCCCGCGTTGGTGAACAGCAGGGTCGGGTCGTTGCGCGGCACCAGCGGCGAGCTTTCCACCACCTGGTGGCCGTGGCGGGCGAAGTAGTCGAGGAAGGTGGCGCGGATGTCGTTGCTGCTGGCCATGGGGCGGGTGGGGTCCTGGACCGGGGCGAAGAGGGCAGAAGTAGCGCAGGGGCGCTGTCCTGTCACGCTGCGGCGGGGGGAAAGGAAATACAACCCAAGGTTGTGTCAAGTCGACCGTTTTCCTTGCCCCCCACGGCGGGATTTGATTGCCTGAAAATTACTATTCCTCCATAGTGAGCCTGTTTACAGTTGCCTAGTGCATGTCCGGCGAGGTGAGGGATGGCCAATATCTGGCAGTGGGCGAGTACCATCGCCAGTTCCGCGACGCTCGCCAGCAACTGGATCCTGCTTCCGGGCACCAGCACCGGCGCCGGCACCCCGCAGCCGGGCGACACGGCGATCGTGCCCTACGGCACGGTCCTCATGCCGACCGACGCCACCCTGTCGGCCAACACGATCGAGGTCGGCGCCACGGCCGGCGTGGCCGAGCTGGTATTCAGCGGCGACGCGGCCCTGAACTCCGCCAACCCGACGGTCGATCAGGCCAGTATCATCGAGAGCCAGGTCGGCACCTGGCGGCGGCCGGGGCGACGGTGCTGGACGCGCTCGGCACCTTCATCAACCAGGGCACCATCGCCGCCAACGGCCCGGCGGGCAGCAGCTTCACGATCGACGTGCAGCAGGATGCGTCCGGCAGCGCCGGCGTGTTCATCAACGACAACGAGATCGACGTCGGCGCCGGCAACGCGATGACGATCGCGGTGGGCGACAATGCCGGCTTCTACAACCCGGGGATCATCCAGATCCAGGGCGGGTCGCTTGACGTCACCGCAACGGGAACCGCCGCGTTCGACGGCGCCTATGTGCCGGTGCGCGGCCTGATGGTGCTCTCGCAGGGCGGCACGGCGGAGATCAACGTCGGCTATGCCACCACGACCCGGGGCGAGTCGCCGTATTTCGCCTTCGCGGACGGGCAGAACGACACGCTGAAGCTCGACCAGGCGGCGCAGTTCGGCGGCCACATCCTCGGCTTCGCCGTCGGCGACACGATCGAGATCGGGCCGGGGACGATCACGGGATACACCTACAGCGCCGACGGCGTGCTGGCGTTGCAGGACGGGGCGGCGACGGTGGCCTCGCTGTCGTTCGTCTCCGGCGGGTTCAACACCGGCAGCTTCGCGGTCGGCGCGGCGGCGGCAGCTTCGGAATCGGCACGCTGGCCAACGGCGATGTGGCGATCACCACCGACCTGACCAACGAGGTCTGGAACAGCGCCACCGGCGGCGTGTGGGGCGCGGGCACCAACTGGGTGGGCGGCGCGGCGCCGGGCGTGACCGACACTGTGGTGATCCTGGGGGACCACGGCGGCACCGCGTCGGTGATCACCACCGGCAGCGCGGCGATTTCCGTCAATTCCTTCGCGCTCGCGGACGATCACGCCACGGTGCAGGTGGGCGACAGCCTGACGGTGGGCCCCGGGCTGCTGACCCAGGCGGGCGGCACCATCGAGGTGACCGGCACCGCCACCCTGGCGGTCGGCGCGTTGAGCCAGATCGGCGCCGGCGCGGCGTTGGTCCTGGATGCGGGAGCGGTGATGACCGCCGCCGGGCAGGCCAACGAGGGCTTCGCCAACGCCGGCACGATCCCGGTGTTTTCCGCCGATCCGTACGGGCTGCTGGTGGTGGGCACGGCCGCGGTGAACGGCGGCACCCTGACCTCCTCGGGGTTCATCAGCGTCGGTCTCGACGGCGCCGGCCATCCGGCGCAGATGAGCGTCACCACGGGCGGCACGGTGACCGACATGTCCGCGGGGCTGAGCTCCGGCCCGACCGGGTTCGGCGAGCTCACGATCAGCGGTCCGAACGCGTCCTGGTCCGATCTCGGTCCCGGCGATACGCTCAACTCGCGCGGCTACCTCACGGTCGGCTTCAACGACGTGGGCGGGGCGGCACCCTATGCCGGGGCGGCGCGCCTGACCGTCAGCGACGGGGCGATCCTGACCGAGGCCAGCTTCGCCAATATCGGCGAAAGCGTGAACAGCGCCGGCGTCGCCAATGTCACGACCGGCGGCGTGTGGAACATCGGCCTGGCCACCGGCGGCTATCTCAATGTCGGCCGCTACGGCGCGGGGACGCTCGATATCTCCGCCGGCGGCACGGTCGCGGTGGGCGCGGTCGGGACCTTCTTCAGCAACGGCGGCACCTATACCGGCGGCGGCATCGGCATTGGCCATGACGCCGGCAGCACCGGCACGGTGCAGGTCTCCGGCGGGCTGCTGAGCAGCGCTGCCGGAATCGGGGTCGGCAAGGGCGGTCAGGGTGCGTTGCTGGTGTCCGCGGGCGGGACCGTCGACGTCACGGCCAACGAACTCGGGGTCGGGACCTCGGCCGGGGGGGTGGGCGTGGTGACCGTCGCCGGCCCGGGCGCGGCGCTCGTCTCCACCGGAACCGGCGGCGGGATCGCGGTCGGCAAGGCCGCCGCGGGCTCGCTGCTGATCCTCGGCGGCGGCCAGGTCACGACCGGGGCGGGCGACGGCCTGTTCGTCGGCGGCACCGGCGCCGGGGCGGGGACCGGGGCGAGCGGCCTCGTGCGGCTGCTCGGCACCGCCGGCGTCGGCGGCACGCTCGACGTGGGCGGCAACGCCCATGTCTGGGCCGGGTCCACCCTCGGGGTGGACAGCCTCTCCGCCGTCGACATCGGCGGGTCCGGCAGCTTCGTGGCGGGCGCGGTCATGGTGGACTCCGGCCATCAGCTGACCGGGGACGGGCTGATCGACGGCGGGGTGGTGAACGACGGCGCGGTGATCGCCGCCAACAGCGGCACTGCGTCCCTGTCCACCGGCGGCGTGCTGGAGATCACCGGCTCGATCGGCGGGGTGGGCACGCTGGTGGCCGACGGGGGCGCCGAACTGCGGCTCGACGGCCTGCTGGGGGCCGGGCAGACGATCGACTTCACCGCCGGGCCGGCGGAGACCCTGTCGCTTGGCGCGCCGATCCTGGCGGCCTCCGGCGGCACCATCGCCAACACGATCTCCGGCTTCGCCTCGGGCGACCGGATCGAATTCGCCGGGCTGAGCGGAATCACCGCGCCCAGCCTGGTGGGCACCACGCTCTCGGTGAGCGGCACGATCGCCAGCACGGCGACCACGCTTCAGCTCACCGGCGTCGTGCCCCCCGCCGCCGGCACCAGCCTGCTTACCGGCACCGATCCGGTCAGCGGCTTCGGTTATGTCGAGCTGATCGGCCCCAGCGTCTGGCAGTGGAAGAGCGCGATCAGCGGCCCGGCGTCCAGCGCCGGCAACTGGATCCTGCTCTCCGGCGCGGGCAATGGCGCCGGCACACCGGCGCCGGGCGATACCGCCATCGCCCCGTACGGCACGGTGATCGCGGCGCCCGATACGCAGTTCAGCGCCAACACGATCGAGATCGCCGGCACTGCCGGCGTGGCTGCCGGCAGTTTCTCCGGCGACACGCTGGTCACCTGGGCCAACCCCAGCGTCGATTCCAGCTCGCTGATCGAATCGAACATCGGCACCCAGGCCACTGCCGGGCACACCCGGCTCGATCTCGCCGGGCGCTTCGTCAACCAGGGCACCATCGCCGCCAACGGACCGACCGGCAGCAGCTTCACCATCGACGTGGCGCAGGGCACCTCGGGCATTGCCGGCGCCTTCATCAACTACCGAGAGCTCACGATCGGCTCCGGTAACGCGATGACCATCGCGGCCGGACCGAACGCCGCCTTCTTCAACGCCGGCCAGGTCCAGATCGCCGGCGGCTCGCTCGACCTGACCACCACGGGCACCGGGGCGATCGCCGGCGGGCTGGCGCCGAGCGACGGGCGGTTCGTGCTCATGGGCGGCGGCACGCTCGAGGTGGGCACGGGCTTCGCCGCCGGGCAGACCGGCAGCCACCCGCTGATCGCCTTCGCCGATGCCGGCGGCAACCTGCTGAAACTCGACCAGCCGGGCCAGTTCGGCGGGCGCCTCCTCGGCTTCGGCCAGGGCGACACGATCGATCTCGGCGCGGTGCAGATCGGCACCCTGGCCTACGGGTCCGACGGGGTGCTCGCGGTCGAGGACACCACCGGCTCGCTGATCGCCTCGCTGGTGCTGACGACCGGCGCCTACGCCGCCGGCACCTTCGCTGTCGGCGCCGGCACCAGCGTCGCCGCCGACGGCTTCACCATCACCGGCAACGGCACCGACGCGCAGATCACCGCCGGGGGCACGTTCGACGCCTGGAACGGCAGCACCGGCAGCTTCGCCACAACCGCCAGCTGGTCCGGCGGCGTGCCCGGCAGCGGCGACACCGCGCTGATCGCTTCGAACGGCGACACCGCCTATGTGGTCAGCACCGGCGCCGGCGCACTGGCGGTGAACGGGCTGGTGGTGGCCGACAGCAACGCCAGCCTGCAGGTGGCCGACAGTTTCAGCGTCACCGGCGGGCCGCTGCAGGAACTGAACGGCACCATCGAGGTGCTGGGCACCGGCAGCCTCACCGCCGGCGCCTATGACCAGAGCGGCCCGCGCGCGCGCCTGCTGCTCGATCAGGGCGCCACGCTGGATCTGCTCGGCCGCCCCAATCTCGGCTTCGCCGATGCCGGCACCCTGGTCGCGCCCTCCGGTGGCACGATCGGGCTCCAAGCGATGGGCAGCGTCGTCGTCACCGGCGCGGTGCTGAACGCCGGCGGGTTCATCGCCGTCGGCGAGAACGGTGGCGGAACCGGCGCGTCGATGCTGGTGCAGAGCGGGCCGACCCAGGGGGCGACGGTCACCGACACCTACGCCGCCCTGTCGTCGGATCCCACCTCCTTCGGCAGCCTGACGATCAGCGGCCCGGCCACCAGCTGGACCGACGCGGGCGATCCCGCCGACACCGGCTCCACCCGCGGCGACATGCTGGTGGGCAGCAACAACAGCACCACCCTGGTGCCCTACGCCGGGGCGGCGAGCCTGCTGGTCACGAACCAGGCGACGCTCACCGAAACGAACTACGCCAGCATCGGCAATTCGCTCGACAGTGCCGGCACCGTCACGGTCAGCGACCAGGCACGCTGGATCATCGGCACGCCTTCCGGACAGGCGGGCTTCCTGACCGTCGGGCGCAACGGCCAGGGCGGCCTGCTCATCACCGACAACGGCACGACCGGCCAGGGCGGGCTGGTCGCGGTGGGCGGTGGCGGCACGGTCGTGAGCCAGGGGGCCACCAAGGTGGTGTCCTACGCGGTGGACATCGGCCAGCAGGTCGGCGCCGTGGGCAGCGTGACCGTCACCGGCGGGCTGCCCGCGTCTCCCACCGGGACCCAGCAGGGATCCACCCTGACTGCCGCCGGCGCCGTCATCGTGGGCGATTCCGGAGCAGGCGCCCTGTCGGTGCTGAACGGCGGGCTGTTGGACGTGACCACCGCCTCCGCCATCGTGATCGGCAAGTCCCTGGGCGGGGCCGGCGCCGTCAAGGTGGACGGGCCGGGCGCGCTGCTGGAGGCGCCGACCGGCCGGCTGGTGGTGGGCGCGGGCGGCCTCGGCGCCCTCGCGGTGGCCCATTCCGGGCAGGTGATCGTCAACAGCGCGACGGTGAACGGCGGGGTCGCGCTGGATGCCGCCGGCACGCTGAGTGTGACCACCGACCTTACGGTCACGTCGTTCGGGCGGATCGGCGGCGGCAACCTCGCCCATCTTGACGCCGGAACGGTGACCGATTTCGGCATGATCGAGGCCGGAATCGGCGCCTTCGCGGTGAACGGAACCCTGGCGGGCAGCGGGACGGTGCAGATCGATGCCGGCGCCACCCTGACCGTCGGCGGCCCCGTCACCGGCACCGACAGCTTCGTGTTTGCCACCGGCAGCGCGCCCGCGCTGCTCGACCTCGTCACCCCCGGCGCCACCCTCGCCAACGCGGTGTCGAACCTGCAGAACGGCGACCAGATCGCGCTCGAGAATTTCTCCACCATCACCGATGCCACGGTGAGCGGGAGCACCCTGACCGTGACCGGCACGATCGCCGGCGTGGCGGCGCAGGTCGAGCTGACCAACGTCTCGTTTGCCGCCGGGGCGAGCCAGACCTTCCAGGTCGGCACGGCCACCGATCCGTTCACCGCCACCACCGTGGCGGCGGTCCAGCTCGCCTGTTTCGCCGCCGGGACGCGCATCGCCACCGCGCGCGGCGCGGTGCCGGTGGAACGGCTCGGCGTCGGCGATCGCGTCCGCACCGCCGGCGGCGCGCTGCGTCCGGTGCGCTGGATCGGCTGGCGGACGATCGACCTGACCCGCCACCCCGATCCGCGCCGCGCCCAGCCGATCCGCATCCTGGCGGACGCCTTCGCCGACGGCGTGCCGGCGCGCGATCTCGTGCTGTCGCCCGACCACGCGGTGTTCGACCGCGGCCGGTTGATGCCGATCCGCCTGCTGGTCAACGACGCCACCATCCGGCGCGAGAGCCGGCGGCGCAAAGTGACCTATTTCCACGTGGAACTGGACAGCCACGACCTGCTGCTGGCCGAGGGCCTGGCGGCGGAGAGCTACATCGACACCGGCAACCGCGGCATCTTCGAGAACGCGCCCGAGCCGCTGATCCTGCACCCCGATTTCACCGACCCGGCGGCGCAGAACCGGCACCGGATCGCCGCGTCCTGCGCCCTGCTCACCGACACGCCGGCCGAGGTGGAGCCGCTGTGGTTCCGCCTCGCCGACCGCGCGCTGGCGCTGGGGGTGCCGGTGCCGGAGCCGGAGTTCACCGACGATCCGGCGCTGGCCCTGCGCGTCGGCGGGCGGCGGCTGCGCCCGCTGGCGCGGGACGGCGCATGCTATCGCTTTGCCGTGCCCGCCGGCCCGGCCTGGCTGGTTTCGCGCACCGCCTATCCGTCCGATGCGCGGCCCTGGCTTGAGGACCAACGCCGGCTTGGCGTCATGGTGCGGCGGATGACCCTGCTGGACGGCGGGGACGGCGTGCCGATCCCGCTCGACCATCCCTCCCTGGTCCGCGGCTGGTGGGCGCCGGAGACCGATGGGGTGTCGCACTGGCGCTGGACCGACGGGGCGGCGGCGTTGCCGGTGGGGGACGCCCCTTCGGTGCTGGAGGTGGAGGTGGCCGGTACCTTGCCCTATCCGCTCCCCGCACCCGCCGCGCGCGTCCGGCGGCGGGTTAAGGCTTTGTAGAGGCTTCCGCGGTTTCTTCGGTGCCGGACCCCGAACCGAGGAGGCGTGCCATGCTGCTGGCCCCGCTCGCGACCCGCCCCGTGCTCGCCGAAGTGACCGAAATCCTGCGCGAGGTGCTGGACGATCCGGATATCGACCTGACCGAGGACACTGTCGCCGCCGACGTGCCGGGCTGGGATTCGATGGCCCATATCGCCCTGGTGGTGGAAGCGGAGTGCCGCTTCGCCATCACCTTCGGCGTGGCCGAGATCGAGGCGCTTCAGAGGGTGGGCGATCTCGTGCGGCTGATCGAAGCGAAGCGGGGCGCCGCCTGATCCGGGTCCGGCCCCGCCATGCTGTTCAACTCCTATGTCTTTCTCCTCGGCTTCCTGCCGGCGGCCCTGGCGGGGTTCTTCGCGTCCGCGCGCCTGGGCGGGCCGCGCGCGGGGGCGTGCTTCCTGGTGGCCGCCTCGCTGCTGTTCTACGGCTGGTGGAACCCCGCCTTCCTGCCGCTGCTGCTCGGCTCCGCCGGGATCAACTATGCCGCCTCCCGCGCGATCGTCGCCGCTCGCGGAAGGCCGCGGGCGCAGGGCGCGCTGCTGGGGGCGGCGATCGCCGTCGATCTCGGGGCGTTGGTCTATTTCAAGTATCTCGCCGGTCTGCTGGGGGTGCTGCGCGGCCTCGGGGCGATCGGCATCGCGATGGCCCCGCCGGTGCTGCCGCTCGGGATCAGCTTCTTCACGTTCACCCAGATCGGCTACCTGATCGACTGCCGCGCCGGCACCGCGCACGGGCGCGGGGTGCGCGACTACCTGCTGTTCGTGACGTTCTTTCCGCACCTGATCGCCGGACCGATCCTGCATCACCGGGAAATCATGCCCCAGTTCGCCGATCCGGCGACCTGGCGCGGCTCGGGGCGGAATTTCTCGGTGGGCAGCGGCATCTTCCTGATCGGCCTGCTGAAGAAATGCCTGCTGGCCGATCCGCTGGCGCCGCTGGCGGCGGCGGGGTTCGGGCATCCGGCGGGGCTGCCGCTGCTTGCGGCCTGGCAGGCGGCGGCCGCGTACTCGTTGCAACTATATTTCGACTTCTCGGGCTATTCCGATATGGCGATCGGGCTCGCGCGGATGTTCAACCTGCGGTTCCCGCTGAATTTCAACTCGCCCTACAAGGCCGAGAGCGTGATCGACTACTGGCAGCGGTGGCACATGACCCTGACCCGCTACCTGACCCTTTATCTGTTCAACCCGCTGGCCCTGGCCGCGGCGCGGCGGCGCGCGGCGCGCGGCCTCGCGGTCGGGCGGGCAGGGCAGGGAAGCCCGGGCGGCTTCGTGGCCATGGTGCTGGTGCCGATCGGGATCACCATGACCCTGGCCGGCATCTGGCACGGCAGCGGGCTGACCTTCGTCGCCTTCGGGGTCCTGCACGCGGCCTATCTGTCGGTCAACCACGCCTGGCGGGTGTTCGGCCCGCGCCGGGGCGGCCGCCGGCCGGGGCAGCGGATCGGGCGGATCGCGCTCACCTACCTGGCGGTGCTGGTGGGGGCGGTGGTGTTCCGCGCGCCGAGCCTGGGCGTGGCAGGGCAGATGCTGGGGGCGATGGCCGGGCTGCACGGGCTGGGCCTGCCGGCCGCCCTCGGGGGGCGGGGCGCATTGCAGGCCGGGCGGGTGATCGTCTGGCTGGGCGCGCTGTACGCGATCGTCTGGGGGGCGCCCAACACGCAGCAGATCATGCGCGGGTTCGCCCCGGCGCTGGGGACGGTGCGCGCCGGGCCGCTGCCCCGTCTCGCCTGGCGCCCGAGCCTGCCCTGGGCCGTTGTCATGGGCGGGAGCGCGGCGCTCGGCCTGCTGTCGCTCGGGGGGACCAGTGAGTTCCTTTATTTCCGGTTCTGAGCCGAGCCGTCTCCCCTCCCGTTGCAGGAGGGGGGACGGCACATCTCCGCCTTCCCCTGCCGCACTTGGGGGGGAGACGTGCCGTGCGGACCGGGGGGAGCTGTCCCCGGCGCGCTACCTGGCCGTCGCCGGCGCGGCCGGGGCGGTGGTGTTCGCGCTGGTCTGGGCCTGGGTGGCGTTCATGCCGCTGGCCTATCTGGACCCGGAATATCCGGCCTGGCTCGCCAAGGAACGCATGCTGGCGTCCTGCGACGTCGGCTCCGTCCTGGTGGTCGGGGATTCGCGCGCCGCGGCCGATCTCATGCCCCGACGGCTGCCCGGGCGGGTGGTGAACCTCGCGGTGGGCGGCGGCGAGCCGATCGAGGCCTATACCGCGTTGCGCCGGGCGCTGGCCTGCCCCGACCCGCCGCGGCGGGTGATCGTCTCGTTCGAGGCGGGGCACTTCACCCGGCCGGACCTGTTGTGGGAACGCAGCGTGGGCTTCGGCTTCCTGCGCGCCGCGGCGGTGGCGCGGCTGCGGCGGGTTTCCGCGCGGCTGGGCGATTGGTCGGTCTATGCCGTGCGCCGGCCGGACGGGCTGCGCCCGCGGGTGCGGGCGGCGCTCTATTCGGTGCGCTTCCCCTCGCTCTATTTCGCCGCGCTGGCGCGGGCCGGTCTGTTCCTGCGCTGGTGGGAAAACCGAAGCCGGCTGGCCGCCGTGCTGGCCGCGCGCGGACAGTATTTCTTCGGCACCGCACCGGGCTCGACGGTGGTGGCGATGGACGGGACATTGCGCCGCTTCCGCCCGCTGCCGGTGCTGGATTGGTATTTCAACCGTCTGCTGCGGCTGGCCGCCGCGCGCGGGATCCCGGTCGATTTCGTGGCCATGCCGATGAACACCGCCACCTGGCGGGCGGTGCGGCCGGAGGTGCGCGCGGGCTTTGCCGCCTATCTGGCCGGCTATGCGGCGCGCTACCCCAATCTGCGCATCATCGGGCCGGTGATGCCGCACTGGCCGGACCGGTTCTTCGGCGACGGCTTTTCCCACCTCAACCCGGCCGGCGCCCGGCGCTACAGCGCAGCGTTCGGCCGCTGGCTGGGGCGGGTGGAGGGCGCGGCGCGGGCGGCTCAGCGCCCGCGGAACACCGGACGGCGCTTTTCGATGAACGAGGCGGTGGCCTCCCGGTAGTCCTCGCTGTCGGCGGCGCGCTTCTGCGCCGCGGTGATATCGGCGGCGCGCGCGTCGGCCTCGCCGCGGGCCAGTGCCTCCAGAGTCAGCTTCCCGCCGCGCTGCGACAGCGGCGCACAGGCGGCGAGCTCGTGCGCGAGGCGCCTGGCGGCCGCGAGCGCGCCGTCCTCGCCCGCCTCGTCGATCAGCCCCATCGCCTGGCAGGCGGGCAGCGGGAACAGCCGGCCCGAATAGAGCACCAGCTTGGCCCTCGGCAGCCCGACCGTGCGCAGCAGGTTCTGGCTGTCGAGCACGCTGTAGACGATCCCCCGCTTGGCCGCCGGGATGCCCATCTTCGTGGTCGGATCGCCCACCCGGAAATCGCAGGCGAGCGCGAGGCCGCAGCCGCCGCCGACGCCATAGCCGGGGATCGCCGCGATGGTCGGCTGCGGCAGGTCGCGGATCGCGATCGTGGCGAGGTGCCCGGCCTCGCCATACGCCTTGATCCCGTCGGGCGTGCTGCGCAGGCGGGGAAACTCCGAGATGTCCGCCCCGGCCGAGAAATTGCCGCCCGAGCCGGTCAGGATCACGATGCGCACGTCGGCGCGGTCGCGAAAGCCGGTGAAGATCTCGGCCAGCTTGCACCACATGGCGTAGGTCACGGCGTTGCGTTTACTCGGATTGTGCAACGTGACGACGGCGATGCCCGCCTCGTCCTGCTCCACCAGTACATCGGCGTCGCCAGCCATGTGTCCGTCCCTTTGCGTGAAGGGACGGAGCATGCCATCACCGGGCAGCGGCGCCAAGCGGGCCCGCCATAGCCCGGTGTTCGATCACCGCCAGCGGGAGCGCGACCATGCCCGGATCCCTCAATGGCCTGCGGGTGCTGGATCTCACCAGCAACCTCTCAGGCCCCTATTGCTGCATGCTGCTCGCCGATCACGGCGCCGACGTGATCAAGCTGGAGCAACCGGGCAAGGGCAATTCGGCGCGGCAGATGCCGCCGTTCGTGAACGGGGAAAGCGCGCCGTTCATGATCTGGAACAGAAACAAACGCTCGGTCGAGATCGACCTCAAGGCCGACCGGGAGCGGTTCCTGGAACTGGTCGATACCGCCGATTTCGTGGTCGAGAACTTCCGCCCCGGCGTGATGGACCGGCTCGGCCTCGGCTGGCCGGCGATCCACGCGCGCAATCCGCGGGTGATCATGGGATCGATCTCCGGCTTCGGCCAGACCGGCCCGTACAGCCGGCGCGGCGGGTTCGACCTGATCAGCCAGGCGATGTCCGGGCTGATGAGCATCAACGGGCCGGAGGACGGCCCGCCGTTCCGCCTGCCGATCGCGATCTCCGACGTCGCCGCCGGCATGTTCCTCGCCTTCGGCCTGCTGGCGGCGCTGGAGGCGCGCCATCGCTCGGGCCAGGGCCAGCACGTGGAGACCTCGCTGCTGGAAGCCGCGACCTCGTTCTGCGTCTACGAGGCGGCGCATTATTTCGCCACCGGCACGCGCCCGCCGCGCATCGGCCAGCAGCATCGCGGCAGCTCGCCCTATCAGGTGTTCGCGACCGCGGACGGCTACATCACCATCGGCGCCTCGCAGCAGAAATTCTTCGCCGCCCTGTGCGACATCGTCGGCCTGCCCGGGCTGGTGGAGGATCCGCGCTTCGTTTCGGTGGCCGAGCGGGTGGCGCACAACAAGGACCTGGTGGCGCTGCTCGCCGCGCCGCTGCGCGCGCACCCCTCGGCGCACTGGCTGGCGGCGCTGGAAGCCGCCGGCATCCCGGCCGGCCCCGTGCTTGGCTTCGACGAGGTGTTCACCGACCCGCACATGCTGGCGCGCGGCATGGTGGCCGAGACCGAGCATCCGGTGACCGGTCGGTTCCGCACCCTCGGCGTGCCGGTGAAGCTGTCGGACACGCCAGGCGCGGTGAGCCGCCCCGCCCCGCGCCTCGGCGAGCACACCAGGGACGTGCTGAGCTGACCGAGGCCGGCCCGCGCGGCCGGCCGGGTGGAAGCGCGGCTCCCCGGCCTCAGAAGATCTTGTTGATCAGGTCCTCGCCCAGCCCGAAGCCGGCGCCCATCTCGATCGCCCGCCCGAAGCCGGAGTTCAGGAAGCCGCCGAGCATCCCTCCGAAGCCCCCGCCGCCCATCGGCGCGCCGTAGCCGGGCTGGGCATAGCCCTGCTGCGGGTAGCCCTGCTGGGGATAGCCTTGGGGTGGGTACCCCTGTTGCGGATACCCTTGGGGCGGATAGCCTGGCTGCGGCGCCGGCGGCCCGCCGCCCCACGGGCTGCCCGCCACGGGCGTCGAGGGCGGCTGCTGGGCCTGGTTGGCAACGAACCCGTGCAGCGCGGTCAGCAGCCCGCCCACCTGGTTCTGCTCGGCCTGCATCGCCAACGCGATCTCGCGCAGGTCGAGCAGCCATTCCCGCGCGTCCTGATTGCCGCCCTTGGCCGCGTCCTGCAGCTTGCCGGCCAGGGTGGTCAGCGCCTTGGCGGTTCCCTGCGCCTGGGTCTGCAGTTGCTGGTACTGCTGGTCGATCGTTTCCACGTCCATAGGCGTCTCCTGGCTCCGGTGCGGGGCAGATGTGGGGCCGCTTGAGGCGGAAACTCAAGCCCTGAACCCCGGCGGATGCTGCATCTCGCAGGAAACCCGGAACCCCTGGGGCTAACCCAGCCCGGCGAGGCGCGCGAGGAAGCGCGCCTTCCGTGCGTGCCGCTCGTGGATCGCATGCAGTTGGGCGGTGAATTCCGGCAGGCTGCCGCGTTCTTCGGCGAGCACCCGGAGATCGGCCAGCAGGGCGGCCGCCACGTCGTAGCCGGTCGCACTGCGGCGGGCGATCTCGGCCTCCACGTCGTCCCACGCCCGCTTCCCCCGTTGCGCAAGCGCGTCGAGGCGGGCGCGGCGTGCCTGCTCCGCGGCTGCGGCCCGGCGCTGACGTTCGGCGGCTTCCCGCTCGGCCTCGGCCTCCGCCCGGGCGAGACGGATCGCATCGGCGCGGGTCCTCAGGTCGCCGGCGGTGCGGGGGGGCGCCGGCGAGGAGGCAGCAGCCGGCGTCTGCCGCGCGTGCAGCATTGCCCGCAACTCGGCCCCGACATGGGGATCGCCGTCGAACGCCCGCACGAGCAGCCGCGTCTTCTCCTGCTCGCTCAGCGCGGCGACAGCCCTGGCCACGGCCTCCGGGCTCAGCGGGCCGGCCGTCGCTGCGGGACGCTCGGCGGCGGCCGCGACCAGGTCGGGATCGAGGTCGAAGAACTCCGCGAAGGCTTCGAGCGAGGCGGTCATCGGCCCGAGCCCCGGCCCGGGTTCCGGCACGTCTGCCGGCACCGATTCGTCTTCGACCGCGGTCAGCCAGAGCAGGGTGAACAGCCGCAGATCGCCATGCAGCACGTCGGCCCGCAGCGGCGCCAGCGCCGCGAGCCAGCCGGTGCCGTCGTCCCACTCCTCCGACTCGATCTCGTTGCGGTGGATGTCGAGGATCAGGTTCTCCCCTGCCTCCAGCAGCTCGGCGCATTCAACCGGGCGCAGGAGGCCGGCGAGCGTCCGGCGATCGACCAGCCGCGCCGGCAGCCGGATCATCACCTGCCGAGAGCCCCAGTTCGCGAGATAGAGATGCAGGTCGAACCAGCGCTGCATCAGCTCCGCCGGGTCGCCCTTGAAATCGCCCCATTGGTAGGAATTGGTGAAGCTCGAGGCGGTGATCTGGGCCCTGGTCGAGATCGACCGCAGCGCCGCCCGGTCGGCACTGTTGAGCGGCCGGTCGATCGCATGGAACTCGTAGTACCTGGTACTCGCTCATCGTGACCCACGCCGCGGCACCGCGCGGTCCCACGCCATGGCCCGCGTCCGGGCTGCGGCCGCCCCGGTCCGCAGGACCACGCGCCTGTCCTGATCCACGCTGCCCCCCCGGCTACGCGTCGGCCCGCTGGCCCAGCAGCGCCTGCGCGCAGGCGTCCAGGATTGCGTCGGTATCGATCCCGTATTCCCGATAGAGATCGGGGATGTCCCCGCTCTGGCCGAACCGGTCCGGCCCCAGCGGCACCACCCGTTGTCCGCGCACCGAGCCGAGCCAGGCATGCGCCGCCGGATGCCCGTCCAGCACCGTCACCAGCGCCGCGCCTGGCGCCAGCGGGGCCAGCACCCGTTCCACATGCGACAGGGCCGCCGCGGTCTCCCGCCCGGCGCGCGCGCAGGGCATCGAGCCAGCCGGCGTGCAGCCGGTCGGGGCTGGTGATCGCCAGCAGCCCCGCGCCCGGTTCCTCCGCCTGCAGCTCGGCGAAGGCCGCCGTCGCTTCCGGCGCCACTGGCCCCTGGTAGCCGATCGCGATGTGCGCGCCCGGCGCCGGCGGCACCACCCAGTGCGCGCCGGCGATCACCGCGGCCGGATCGATCTCCCGCTGCGGCTGGTCGATCTGGCGGGTGGACAGCCGCAGCCACACCGCCGAGCCGTCCGGCGCCTGCATATGGGCAAACCCGTGGCGCAGCAGGATGGCGAGTTCGTCGACATGCGCCGGCTCGAAACTCGCCAGCCGGTCCGCCGCCATGCCGATCAGCGGCGTGTTCACCGACTGGTGCTGCCCGCCTTCCGGCGCCAGGCTGATCCCCGAGGGGGTGGAGACCAGCAGGAACCGCGCGTCCTGGTAGCAGGCGTAGATCAGCGCATCCAACCCGCGGTTCACGAAGGGATCGTACACCGTGCCCACCGGCAGCAGCCGCGCCCCGGTCAGCGCATGCGCGAGCCCGGCGGCGCCGAGCAGCAGGAACAGGTTCTGCTCGGCGATCCCGAGTTCCACATGCTGGCCCTTGGGCGACATCCCCCAGCGCTGCGCGGAGGCAAGCTTGGCGTCGCGGAACACGTCGTTGCGGGTGTGCCGGTCGAAGATGCCGCGCCGGTTCACCCACGGGCCGAGATTGGTGGTGACCGTCACGTCCGGGCTGGTGGTGACGATGTGGCGGGCGAGCTCGGCACAGTCGTCCCGGCCGCGGCCGATCTCGGCCAGGATGTCGCCGAACCCGCTCTGGGTGGACACCCGCCGTCCGGCCACGGAAGGCGCGGGCAGGGTCGGCGGCACCGCAACGACCGGGGCGATCAGCGCGCGGCCTTCGGGGGTGAGCGGCGTCGCGAACTGGCAGGCATCCAGGAAGGCCTGCAGCTCGGCTTCGGACCCGTTCAGCCCCTCGAACCGGTCCCATTCGTGGCCGGGACGGATCCGCATCGCCTCGCGGAACGTCTCCATCTGTTCCTTGGTCATCAGCCCGGCGTGGTTGTCCTTGTGCCCGGCGAAGGGCAGGCCCATGCCTTTTACCGTGTAGGCAATGAAGCACGTCGGCTGGTCGCCGTCGGCGGCGGCGGCGCGGAAGGTTTCGATCAATGTTTCGATATCGTGGCCGCCGAGATTGGTCATCAGCGCGCCCAGTTCCTCGTCCGACAGCGGATCGAGGATCGCGCGCACGCCCTTGGTGCGGCCAAGCTCGGCAAGCAGCGCCGTGCGCCACGCCGCCCCGCCCTGGAAGGTGAGCGCGGAATAAAGGCTGTTCGGGCAGTCGTCGATCCAGCGCCGCAGCGCCTCGCCGCCCGGGCGGGCGAAGGCGGCCTCCAGCTTGCGGCCATATTTGATGGTGACGACGTTCCAGCCCATGTCGCGGAACAGCCCCTCGATGCGGCCGAACAGCCGGTCGGGGATCACGGAATCGAGGCTCTGGCGGTTGTAGTCGATCACCCACCAGACATCGCGCACATCGTGCTTCCAGCCCTCCAGCAGGGCCTCGTAGATGTTGCCCTCGTCAAGCTCCGCATCGCCGGCGATGGCGATGTGCCGCCCGGCCGGCAGGCCGGGCCGGGCCAGCCCGTGCAGCCGCACATAATCCTGCATCAGCGCGGAGAACGTGGTCATCGCCACGCCGAGGCCGACCGAGCCGGTGGAGAAATCCACCTCCGGTCCGTCCATGTGGCGTGAGGGGTAGGACTGCAGACCGCCCAGCGACCGCAGCGCCGCCATCTTGTCCACGTTCTGGCGGCCGAACAGGTAGTTGATCGCGTGGAACACCGGCCCCGCGTGCGGCTTCACCGCGATGCGGTCCTGTGGCCGGGCGATCTCGAAATAGAGCGCGGCCATGATGGAGATGACCGAGGCGCAGGACGCCTGGTGCCCGCCCACTTTCAGCCCGTCGCGGTGCGGCCGGATATGGTTGGCGTTGTGCACCATCCAGGCCGACAGCCACAGCAGCTTGTGTTCCATCTGGTGCAGCAGATCGACCCGCTGTCGGTCCAGTCCGGCGGGCGGTGGCGGGGCGATCACGTTCATGCGGTGGCTCCTGTCTGGCGGAACATGCCCGACTGGCTGCCCACCGACCATTGCCGCCCCAGCAGGCGGCGCACCTGGGAGGACGCGTTGCGCTTGCCCTCCCCGGCGTAGTCTTCGTGCCAGTCGTCGATTTTCCCGAGATCGTAGAGGTAGTTCACCATCATCGTGGCGCTCGCTTTCGCGCCCTTGTCCGAGGTGTCGGCGCCGAGCGTGATCCGCTCCAGCCGCGCGCCGTTCGAGAGGTGGAAATGCGCCACCGGATCGAGCGCCCGCTTGGCCGAGCCTTCCCGCAGCAGGTACTGCGCGCAGAGCCGCAGCAGCGCCGGCTCGGCGGCGCGTGCCAGCGCCGGATCGCGCCAGAAGCCGCGCCGTCCCGTGATCTCGCGCAAGGCCGCCGCCGGCTCGCCGGGGATCGCAGCGACGAGCGCCGCCGCCTCGCTCTCGGTCAGCAGCCCGGGTTCCTCGGCGGCCAGCTTCGGGTCGAGCCAGGCGCGGAAGCCGGGGATCGGCGAGAGGGTGGCGAAGGTCTTGAGGTTGCGGAACTCGCCCGAGAGTTCCTCCGCCACCCGCTTGATCAGGAAGTTGCCGAAGCTGATGCCCGCAAGACCGCGCTGGCAGTTGCTGATGGAATAGAAGATCGCGGTGTCCGCCTCGCGCGGATCGAGCAGCGGCGCCTTCTCGTCGAGCAGCTTCTGCACGCTGCCGGAGAGCCCCTGCACCAGCGCCACCTCGACGAAGATCAGCGGCTCGCCCGGCATGCGCGGATGGAAGAAGGCGTAGCAGCGGCGATCGGAATCGAGCCGGTTCTTGAGGTCACGCCACGAACGGATCTCGTGCACCGCTTCGTAGCCGACCAGCTTTTCCAGCAGCGCAGCCGGGCTCGCCCAGTCGATGCGTTGCAGTTCCAGGAAGCCGATGTCGAACCAGGCGGCGAGCAGGCCGCGCAGATCCGCCTCCAGCGCCGCCAGCAGCTTGTCCTGCTTGCGGTGGCGCAGCAGGAAGGCGCGCAGGTCGACCAGGAACTTGCGCCCGTCGGGGATCGAGGTGAACTGGGTGAGCAGGCGCAGGCGCGGCGGTTCCAGCGCCCGGCGCAGCGCGGCCTGGGCCACCGCGCGCTCGGCGGGATCCTCGGCCTGCTGCACGGTCTCGTAGGCGCGCGCCACCGCCTCGGGGTCGGAATCGAAACCGGCGAGGGTGCGCAGCAGGTCGCGCCGCCCCGCCTCGTCGAGCGAGAGGTAGGTCTCCGCCAGCTTGGCGGCGCGGTTGCGGGCGCTGACCTCGCCGCCGCGGGCATGCAGGCAGGCGCGGATCTGGGCTTCGACGCTGTCGTCGTCCTCGCCGCCGACGCTGGCGGCCATCTCGTGCCACACCGCGGCGAGGCGGCGCAGCGCACGGTCGAACAGGCCGGGCGCGGCGACCGCGGTGGACATCGGGGCGGCGCCCGGGACGGGTCCGGTGGTGGCGACGTCGTTCATGGCTGCACCATCGGGCTCATCGGGTCGGCTCCTTCGCGTGAGGGCGGCACTATAGCGCGCCTTGCTGGCTGCGCGATCCGTCCTTGTCGGGCGTCGTCGTCATATCGGGCGGCGATGGTACCGGCTGTCGGTTCAATGGCGCTGGTCCGGGGGACATCGTGACGGCCGGGAGTGACCCGGCCATCTGCGCACGGAGGTTTCGCGGCGGAGGACCGGGTCAGGCCCGCTCCCTATCGAGGCAAACCCGAACGTATCCCCGCGCCGGTCATTTCGGCCGTTGGTATTCAGGCGTTGCTGTCGGGCGTCGGGCGGCGGGGGAATTGCAGCGCGAGCACCTCCATCCCGGCGGCGCCGGCGACCGCCGTCAGGCCCGGTTCGTCGGGGCTGACGAACAGGCAGGACCGCGGCGGCAGGTCGGCGTCGTCGTGGCGCAGCGTGCCCGCCAGCACCACCCAGTACTGTCCGGCGCCGGCGGCGGGATCGGGTCCGGCCAAATGCGCGCCGGCGGGCAGGCGGTAGCGCCAGGCGGCGAGCCCGTCGGGCTCCTGCTTCAGTGCCGGAACGCATATCGATGCGCCGGCGGCCAGGGCGGCGGGATCGGCCGGCACTGCGTCCGGTGCGCCCACCGCCTCGCGATGCCGGCGCGGGCGGGGCAGCTCGGTCCGCGCGCCGGGCATGTAGCGGGCGCCGGGGTCCCAGCCGTTGCGCAGGGTGAAGTAGGTCAGGCCGTCCGCCCCGGCGCGGATCGGGCCGTAGGCCGAGAACGCGGCGGTGAAATGCACCGCGACCGGACCGACCTCATGGGTGCCGAGCGTGCCTTCCCCGGCCAGCATCACCTGGAACTGATCGGCCTGGTGGAAATGCGCGCTCACCGTGCTGCCCGCGTCCTGCTCGACCAGGAAGGCCATGGGATAGAGCGCCCCGGGCGCGGGCGGCGGCGCGGCGTCCGGGCGGTAGCGGTTCGCGCCGAGATAGGTGCTGTGCCAGAAGCCGGTGCCGTTGGAACTGGCGCGGCGGCGGGTGGCGCCGGCGGTCGCGGCGGCGGCGATCAGGGGCATGCGGTGGGCTCCTTTACCGGGGCTGCCGCGCAGGCGGCGCACAGGCCTTCGGCTTCGATGGTGGCGGCGCCGACCGCGAAGCCGCGGCTTGCGGCGACGGCGGCGAGCGCGCGGGCGAGGTCGGGGTCGTCCAGCTCGATCACCCGGGCGCAGCCGCGGCAGATCAGGAACTGGGCGGCATGCGCATGGGGATCGGGCACCGCCGCGTCCGGCCCCGGCTGGGCGACGCAGCCGACGAAGGCGGCGAGCCGCTCCACCCGGTGCACGAGGCCCTGCGCGCGGAGGAAGTCGAGCGCGCGGTACACGGTGGGCGGCGCGGCCTTGCCGCGGGTGCGGCGCAGCCGGTCGAGCAGGTCGTAGGCGCCGGCCGGGGTGTCCGCCTCCAGGATCAGGCCGAGCACGTCGCGGCGCAGCGCCGTCAGCCGTGCGCCGCGGGCGGCGCAGATCGCCCCGGCGCGGCTCAGCAGACGTTCGGTGCGCGGCGAGAACCCGGCCTCGTTCATGCGTCCGGCCCCTCCTTTGATCCGGCGGCGATCGGGACCAAGATAGCACGCATGAGCGAACAGGACACCACGGCGGCCGTGCTGGCCGCATTGCGTTTCGATGCCGCGGGCCTGGTGCCGGCGATCGCCCAGCAACACGACACCGGCGAGGTGCTGATGCTCGCCTGGATGAACCGGGAGGCGGTGGCGGAGACCCTGGCCACCGGGCGGGGCTGCTATTTCAGCCGCTCGCGCGGGAAGCTGTGGCGCAAGGGGGAAAGCTCGGGCCAGGTGCAGCGGCTGGTCGAGCTGCGGATCGACTGCGACGGCGACGCGGTGCTGCTGCTGGTCGATCAGCATGGGGTGGCGTGCCACACCGGGCGGCGGAGCTGCTTCTTCCGCGCGGTGCGCGACGGGGCGGTGGTGGAGATCATGGCGCCGGAGGTGGACGAGGCGACGTTGTATGGAAAGCCGCCGGCCGGACATGCGCATGGCGCGACGGCCGCCGCGTCCTCGCCGCCGGCGTTTCCGGAAGTGCGCGAGCCCGACGCCGACCCCGCCACCGCCGCGCTCTACGCCGAGATCCGCGCCGCCTCCGGCATGCCGCTGGTCAATCTGATCTGGCGCCATTTCGCCGCCTTGCCCGGCGTGCTGCCCTGGGCCTGGGGCGCGGTGGCGCCGCTGGTCGGCTCGGCGGGCATGGAGCAGGCGCGGGCGCGGGTGGCCGCCGCCGTGCCGTTGCCCCAACTGCCGGCGCCGGGCGCGGCGGCCTGGCGCGCCGCCGGACTGGGGGCGGACGAGCAACGGCGGGTGGCGGCGATCGTGACGGCGTACACCCGGGGGAACCTGACCAATCTGCTGGCGCTGACGGCGCTGCGTCTGCGCCTGCTGGCCCCGGCCGAACGTCCGGCGCGACCGGTGCCGCAGGTCTGGACCATTCCGGCGGCGGCCGGGGCGGCGGCCGGCCCGATCGATCCGCTGCCGCGGCTGGCCGCACTGGAGCCGCCGACGGCCGATCTCGTGCGGGCACTGGCGGCGCGGCACGCGGGCGCCGGCGGCGGGGTGATCCCCAGCCTTTATCTGCATCTGGCGTACTGGCCCGGCCTGCTGGCGGTATTGCCCGAGTGGCTCGGCCCGCTGCTCGCGCCGGAAGCGCTGCGCGCCGCGCGGGAAGGCACGATCGCGCTGGCCGAGCAGGAGGCGGCGGCGCTGCTGCCGGCCCCGATCGCCCCGCCGGCCGGAACGGAGGCGGCGGTGCGCGCCGCGCTCGACCGGTTCACCGGCCAGATCATTCCGGATCTGATCCCGGTCTGCCTCGCACTCGGTCCGATGCTGCCGGCCCGATGAGGCGGCCGGCCGACGGCCGCGTGTCCGGCTTTGCCCTCGGGCCGCTCGCGGGGATCGAACGGGCGGGTGCCTCCGCTCAGCCGAACAATCCCGCCAGCAGATAGGCCGCCGCCGCCGCCAGGCCGCCGACGAACAGGGTCTGCGCCGCCGAGCGTATCCGGTTCAGCCCGGTGAAATGGCCCTTCACCGCGCCGAACAGCAGCAGCGCCACGCCGGTCGTCAGGACCGAGATCCTGAGCGCCTCGCCGATGTCGCGGGTGAAGATGTAGGGCGCCAGCGGAATGAGCCCGCCCACCAGGTAGGAGACCGCGATGGTCGCGGCGCTGACCGGCGCGCGCCGTGGGTCGGGCCGTTCCAGCCCCAGCTCGAACCGCATCATGAAGTCGATCCAGGTCCGCCGCTCGGCGGTGATCGCCGCCACCACGGTTCGCAGGGGTTCGCCGCTGAGCCCGTAGCGGGTGAGGATCTCGCTGACCTCGTGCACCTCCCGCTCGCGCAGGACGTCGATCTCGCGCCCCTCGCGGGTCTCCTCGGAGGCGTAGTGCTCGGCGTCGGTGCGCGCGGCGAGGTAGCCGCCGAGGCCCATGGCGATCGCGCCGGCGACGATTTCGGCGAGGCCCGCGGTCACGATCACGTCGGTGTTGGACACCGCGGCCGAAAGCCCGGCGGCCAGCGCGAACGGAACCGTCAGCCCGTCGGCCATGCCGATGACCACGTCGCGCACGGTCTCCGAGGAGGTGAAGTGCTTCTCGACATGCGGCGTGGTCGGCATGCGGCCGGGTCCTTCCTGCGGGCGGGAGCCGGCCGGGTGGGCCAGGGGGGCCGGCCGGCGTCAGTCCTCGGCGCGCTTCTGGCCGGTCACCATGGCGCGGGCAAGGTTCTCCCGATGCACCACGCTCGCCAGCCCGACCCCGAGGATGTGCAGGATGATCAGCCCCAGGGTGATGTTGGCCAGCAGGTCGTGCAGCTCGCCGATCACGCTCTCCGTGTCGTCGCCGCGCGGCGCCGCGCCGGTCCGGGCGCCGTCTTCGTCGCCGTTGGCGTAGGCCCGTGTGATCGCCGGGCTGGACGGCGTGCGCCAGGGGGCCTTTGCCGAGGTCGCCATAGGCGACCAGCCCGGTGGCGACGGTGCCGGCGAGGGAGGCCAGCAGCAGGAACACCATCGCGCCGCCGGCGGGACTGTGGCCCAGGTAGCGCCGCGCCTGGCCGCGCATGAGCGCGAGCAGGTAGCGCAGTGCCGTGACCGGACCGTACGCGAAATCGCTGAACCGGGCGTGGCGGGGCCCCACGAAGCCCCAGAGCACGCGCAGCACGACGATCGCCCCCACGGCGTAGCCGCCCCACTCGTGCAAGACGTCGATACCGCCGGATTCTTCCTCGGCACTGAGATAGGCGACGGCGAACGCCGCCACGAGCGCCCAGTGCCCGGTGCGCACGAGGAGATCCCAGACGGTGACCTGCGGAGCCTGCCGGGTCGATGACATGAGCGGATCCGTTCCTTTCCGTTGTGCGATCAAGGCTGCGGTTGCGGCGTGGTGCCGACGCTGGGCGGCAGGATGGGATAGGTCACGTTCGGCTGTTCGCCCGTCAGGCTGTCGAGGAAGACGGTGATCTTTCCCACCTCCTCGCCGGTGAGCTTGGTGCTGAGCTGGCTGGCCCCCATCACCGCGACCGCAAGCCGCAGATCCCAGGCCTGGCCGGTGTGGAAATAGGGCGCGGTGAGCGCGATGTTGCGCAACGGCGGGACCCGGAAGACGTACTCGTCGCCCGGCGTCTTGGTGACCATGAAGCGGCCCTTGTCGCCGGGCGGCAGCAGGCTGGCGCCCGGCTTCGTGATCACCCCGAACGGCGCATACATGCCGCCGCCCAGGTTGATCCCGTTGTGGCAGGCCGCGCAGCCCTTATCCATGAACAGCGCCAGCCCCTCCTTCTCGGCAGGCGAGAGCGCGGCCGCGTCGCCCCTGAGGAAGCGGTCGAACGGCGCGTTCGGCGTGATCAGGGTCGCCTCGAACACGGCGATGGCTTTCTGCGCGTTGGCGAGGGTGACCGGGTCGGACTCGCCGGGGAACGCCTTGGCAAAGGCGTCGTGATAGCCGGGGATACCGTTCAACTGCTCCGTGACATGCGCCGCGGGCGAGGCCATCTCGATCGGGTTGACCATCGGCCCGCCGGCCTGCTCTTCGAGATCCTTGGCGCGGCCGTCCCAGAACTGGGCCTTGTTGAACACGGCGTTGAACACCGTGGGCGCGTTGCGCCCGCCATGCTGCCAGCGGTGGCCGAGCGAGGTCGGTTCGGCATCGGCGCCGCCCAGCCCGATGTTGTGGCAGGAGCTGCAACTGATGGTGTGGCTCGCGGACAGGCGCGGATCGAAAAACAGCATCTTGCCGAGCGCGACCTTCGCCGGGGTCGCCGCATTGCCGGGCAGTTCCGGCGGGGTCAGCGGGATCGGCTGGAATTGCTGCTGCGCCCGCGCCATCAGGCTGTCCTGCGCCAGGGCAGGGGAGGCGACGAGGGAACCGAGGCACAGCAAGGCGGCGGCTGTCCTGATCATGGTGATCGCCCCTTTTTGTTCCGAAGCCATGTGGGCATCATGCACGCGGCGGCGGCCGGACCAGCGTGCCGTTCCGGCGCCGGCAGGGTCCGGTTGTTCCTGGATCGGTAGAGTCACGTCCCTGCCGCGACCTGTCGGCACGCCCCGTGCGTCGGGCACGCACGCGGATGTCAGGCTCGGATATCGTCTGGACACGTGTCATGTCACTGCACTTTTCCTTGCGGGCGCAGGCTGGCGCCGAATGGTTGCGTTGGCATTGACCCAGATCAAGCGTCCTCGCATACCGGGTCGGTTCGGGGCTCCGGTCACGGTCTTCACCTCTCCCGCTTGCGGGAGAGGTCGCCGTGCGCAGCACGGCGGGAGAGGGACCCGCGGCACGGATCGCGCAGGCCGCCCGACCGACCGCGCGACGGGGTTGCGTGTGCACCTGACCCGAGGAACTCTCGCCCGAACCCTCACCCGGCGCGCTGCGCGCGCCGACCTCTCCCGCACGCAGGAGAGGTGAAGACGGCATCGCGCTTGAGTGTTCCGCACAGCGGCCTTGCCGGCAGTGGTGTGGTCCGCGAGACTGGCCGGGGTGGCGGTCCGGGCCGTGGCCCGCGATCGCCGGTGCGAGTCTGGAGACCTTGATGGATTGCCCTCTTTCGGCCAACCTTGTAGGTCCGACATCAATATGACACGCCCGTGCGCGCACCTGGCGCCGGCCGCCGCTGCCGTCCCGGGCGGTCCTGGCCGCCCCGGCGTGGCGTATGACATTCCCCGGCCCCCGGGGCTCGCGTAGCGTCGGGACATGGCCTCTTCCTGGCATGCGCCGGCCCCCGGCCCGGCGGCTCCGTTGATCTACCTGGTGGCCGGCGAGCAGAGCGGCGACGCCATCGGCGCCCGGCTGATGGCCGCGCTGCGCGCCCGCTGTCCCGGCCTGCGCTTCGCCGGCATCGGCGGCGACGCGATGCAGGCGGCCGGGCTCGTCCCCCTGTTCCCGATGCACGAGCTCGCCCTGATGGGCCTGTTCGAAATCCTGCCCCGGCTGCGCCAGCTGCGCCGCCGCCTGGCCGAGACCGCGGCCGACATCACGGCGCAACGCCCGGCCGTCGTCGTGACCATCGACAGCCCCGGCTTCACACTCCGTCTGCTGCGCGCGATCGCCCCGCTCGGCATTCCCCGCGCCCACTACGTGGCCCCGCAGGTCTGGGCCTGGCGTGAGAGCCGGGTGCGCCACTACCCCGGCCTGTGGGACCGGCTGTTGTGCCTGCTGCCGTTCGAGCCGGAGTTCTTCGCCCGCCATCACCTGCCGGCCCGCTTCGTCGGCCACCCGGTGCTGGAATCCGGCGCCGACCGTGGCGACGGGGCGCGCTTTCGCGCCCGCCACGGCCTGCCCGACAGCGCAAGGGTGCTCACCTTGATGCCGGGCAGCCGGCGCACGGAGACCGCGCGGCTGCTGCCCATCCTGGGCGCGACCCTGGCGCGGATCGCCCCCGCCGTGCCCGGGCTCGTGCCGGTCGTCCCCCTGGCCGGGCCGGTGGCCGAGGCGGTGCGCGCCGGCACCGCGTCCTGGCCGGTGGCGCCGATCCTGGTCACCGATCCGGCGGAGAAATACGACGCCTTCGCCGCCTCGGCCGCCGCGTTGACCAAATCCGGCACCTCCACCCTGGAACTGGCGATGGCGCGTGTGCCGATGCTGGTGGCCTACCGGGTGAACCCGCTGTCCGCGGCGATCGCGCGGCGGCTGGTCAAGGTACGCTACGCCTCGCTGTTGAACCTGCTGGCGGAGCGGCCGATGGTGCCGGAGTTCATCCAGGACGCCTGCACGCCGGAGCGGCTGGCCCCCGCTTTGCTTGGCCTGCTGACCGATCCCGCGCTCGCCGCGGCCCAGGTCGCGGCGAGCGGCGCAGCGTTGGCGCGGCTGCGCCCGGCGGCGGGGCTTCCCTCGGATGCGGCGGCGGCGGCGGTGTTGGAGATGATGGAGACGGCCGGGAAGCGAGGCCAAGGGGGCGCCGCCCGGCATGTCTCCCCCGACCGACACGGAACCAGCTGAAGGGTTCCAAGGGCTATGCCCTTGGCCTGGGTCCAGGGGGCAGCGCCTCCTGGCCTTACGTCCGTTCCGTCCAGATCACGCCGCCGCGCGCAGTGCCGCGGCCTTCACCGCTTCGCCCACGCTTTCGCCGAACTGGGCGAAATTCTCTTCGAACCGGCCCAGCAGTTCCTGCGCCGTGCGGTCGTAGGCCGCTTTGTCGGCCCAGCCCTGGCGCGGGTCCAGCACTTCGGCCGGGACGCCGGGCACCGCTTCCGGCACCGCGAGGCCGAAGAACGGATCGGTACGGAAGCTGCCGCGCGCGAGCGATCCGTCGAGCGCGTGGCGCAGCAGGGTGCGGGTGTGGCGGATGCTCATGCGCCGCCCGGTGCCGTATTTGCCCCCGGTCCAGCCGGTGTTGACCAGCCAGCAGGTGACGCCGTGCTGCTCGATCATCGCTTCCAGCATGCGGCCGTAGACTTCCGGCGGGCGCGGCAGGAAGGGGGCGCCGAAGCAGGTGCTGAAGGTGGCGTCCGGCTCGGCGCCGAGGCCCTTCTCGGTGCCCGCGACCCGCGCGGTGTAGCCGGAGAGGAAATGATACATCGCCTGCGCCGGGGTCAGGCGCGCGATCGGCGGCAGCACGCCGAACGCGTCCGCGGTCAGCATCACGAGGTTGCGCGGCTGGCCGCCGCGGCCTTCGCGCACCACGTTCGGGATGTACTCGACCGGGTAGCAGGCGCGGGTGTTCTCGGTCAGCGTCTTGTCGGCGAGGTCGAGGCGGCCCTGTTCGTCCGCGACCACGTTTTCCAGCACCGTTCCGAAACGATGCGTGGCGGCCCAGATCTCCGGCTCCGCCTCGGCGGAGAGGTTGATCACCTTGGCGTAGCAGCCGCCTTCGAAGTTGAACACGCCGCCCTCGCCCCAGCCGTGCTCGTCGTCGCCGATCAGCTTGCGGTGCGGATCGGAGGAGAGCGTGGTCTTGCCGGTGCCGGAGAGGCCGAAGAACAGCGCGACGTCGCCTGCCTCGCCCACATTGGCGCTGCAGTGCATCGGCAGCACGCCATTGTCCGGCGCGAGCCAGTTCATCACGGTGAAGATCGATTTCTTGATTTCGCCCGCGTATTCGGTGCCGGCGATGACGATCCGCTTCTGCCCGAACGACAGCGCGATGGCGGTGCCGCTGCGCACCCCGTCGATCGCCGGGATCGGCCTGGAACATCGGCGCGTGCAGGATGACGTAGTCGGGCTCGAACCCGGCCAGTTCGTCCGCCGGCGGACGGATGAACACGTTGCGCGCGAACAGCGCCTGCCAGGCGCCGGTGGTGACCAGGCGCACCCGTACCCGGTGCGCGGGATCGGCGCCGGCATACAGGTCCTCGACGAACAATTCCTGACCCTGCAGATAGGCCTGCACCCGGGCCTGCAGGGTGGCGAACCGCGCCTCCGACAGGGGCTGGTTGATCTTGCCCCACCAGATGTGTGCGCGCACCGCGGGCTCATCCACCACGAACTTGTCGGCGACCGAGCGGCCGGTGTGGACCCCGGTGGTCACCATCAGCGCTCCGTCCGCCGACAGCCGGCCTTCGCCCAGGCGCAGGCTGTGGGCCACGAGCGCGGGGGCGGCAAGGTTGGCGTGAACGGGACGGCCGGCATGGACGCCGGTTCCGGCGAGCGCGGTGGTTTGGGTGGGCTCCGGGGTCACTGGCCGTCAGCTCCTGTGGTGACGATGAAGAGGGACATAACCATAGCGCATTATCTGAGCGCCGGACACCGGATTTCGTGCTGCGGTGCATATCGGGTTCATTGTGCAGTGCACACAAACGCGATGGTGCAGCGCACAGCAGGGAACTGTCGGGTGGGGCGTGTGAGCGTCATGGTGAGGTCTGGACATGGGACCGGGCGGCGCGTTGCACACTGGTCCCGGGCCGCATCGCACGTGGGTGTGAAACCCCGGCGCCAGGCCCCGTGGGCTTGCTCTGGGGCCTTGCTCTCCTGCCGCCACGACCGGGCGTGACCCCGCCGCGATGCTGCGCTAGTCAGGCGTGGAACCGGAGAGCGACCACGTGACCCATAGCCCCACTCCCCCCCCTTCGGGTGCCAACACCCTGCGCGGCGGCCCCGATCCGCGCGGCCGCTTCGGCGACTTCGGCGGCCGTTTCGTCGCCGAGACCCTGATGCCGCTGATCCTCGATGTGGAACAGGCGTACACCGCCGCCCGCGCCGACCCCGCCTTCCAGACGGAGCTCGACCGCTACCTGAAGGACTACGTCGGCCGCCCCAGCCCGCTGTGGTTCGCCGAGCGCCTGACCACAAGGCTGGGCGGGGCGAAGGTCTATTTCAAGCGCGACGAGCTGAACCACACCGGCAGCCACAAGGCCAACAACTGCATGGGCCAGATCCTGCTGGCCCGCCGCATGGGCAAGACCCGCATCATCGCCGAAACCGGCGCCGGCCAGCATGGCGTCGCCACCGCCACCATGTGCGCGCTGTTCGGCCTGCCGTGCACCGTCTACATGGGCGCCACCGACGTCGAGCGGCAGAAGCCCAACGTGTTCCGCATGAAACTGCTGGGGGCGGAGGTGAAGCCCGTCACCTCCGGCGCCGGGACGTTGAAGGACGCGATGAACGAGGCGATGCGCGACTGGGTCGCGAACGTGGCCGACACCTATTACCTGATCGGCACCGTCGCCGGCCCGCATCCCTATCCCGCCATGGTGCGCGACTTCCAGTCGGTGATCGGCACCGAGGCCAGGGCGCAGATGATGGAAGCGGAAGGCCGGCTGCCCGACATGGCGGTGGCCTGCATCGGCGGCGGGTCGAACGCGATGGGCCTGTTCCACCCGTTCCTGGACGACACGGCCGTGCGCCTGATCGGCGTGGAAGCGGGCGGCAAGGGGATCGAGTCCGGGGAGCACGCGGCCAGCCTGATCGGCGGGCGGCCCGGCGTGCTGCACGGCAACCGAACCTACCTGCTGCAGGACGAGGACGGGCAGATCATCGAGGCGCACTCGATCAGCGCCGGGCTTGATTACCCCGGCATCGGCCCGGAACATTCCTGGCTGCACGACATCGGCCGGGTGGAATATGTCTCGGCAACGGACCGGGAGGCGCTGGACGCCTTCACCCTGTGCACGCAGACCGAGGGGATCATTCCCGCCCTGGAACCGGCGCACGCGCTGGCGCATGTGGCGAAGATCGCGCCCGGCATGGACAAGGACGCGATCATCCTGATGAATCTGTGCGGCCGGGGCGACAAGGACATCTTCACCGTCGCCGAGCATCTGGGGGTGCGCCTGTGAGCCGGATTGCCGCCCGCTTCGCCGCGCTGGCCCGGGAAGGCCGCGGCGCGCTCATTCCGTTCCTGGAAGCCTACGACCCCGATCCGGCGACCTCGATGGCGCTGTTGTCCGGGATGCCGGCGGCCGGGGCGGACCTGATCGAGATCGGCATGCCGTTCACCGACCCGATGGCGGACGGCCCCACCATCCAGGCCGCCGGCAAGCGCGCGTTGAAGGCCGGGTCGAAGACCGCGCGCATCCTGGCGATGGTGCGCGACTTCCGCCGCCAGGACGACGCGACGCCGATCGTGCTGATGGGCTACCTCAATCCCATCCTGTCCTACGGGCCGGAGCGGTTCTGCGTCGATGCCGCCGCCGCCGGGGTCGACGGGCTGATCGTGGTCGATCTGCCGACCGAGGAGGCGGAACTGCTCGCCCCGCACGCCGCGGCGCAGGGGATCGACATCATCCGCCTGATCGCGCCCACCACCGACGACGCGCGGCTGCCCAAGGTGCTCGCCGGAAGTTCCGGTTTCGTCTACTATGTCAGCATCACGGGGATCACCGGCACCCGCACCGCGACCGCCGAACACCTGGCGGCGGCCATCCCGCGCATCCGCCGCTTCACCGACCTGCCGGTCGCGGTCGGCTTCGGCGTGCGCACGCCCGAGCAGGCGGCGACGGTGGCGCGTGTGGCGGACGCCGCGGTGGTGGCCTCGGCGCTGATCGACACCCTGGCCGCCGGGCTCGATGCGCAGGGGCACGCCACCCCGGGCTGCGTCGATCGCGTGCTGGACCAGGTGCGCGGCCTGGCCGAGGCGGTGCGCGCGGCGCGAAGGGGCGCATGACGGCCGCGCCCGTCCCCCTGAGGACCGACGCCGGATGGCGCCGCGCAGGTGCGCCGGCGCCATCCGCGCCGCCTGCCGGCCGAGGCAGCAATGACGGCCCCCGCCCGCGGCGCGGGACGGACCGGTTGACCCGCCGCGACGATCCACGGCCCAACGAGGCACACCGATGAGCTGGCTTACCGAATACGTCCGCCCGAAGATCCGCACCCTGTTCGCCCGGCGCGAGGTGCCGGACAACCTCTGGCATCAGTGTCCCGCCTGCGAGCAGATGATCTTCGCCAGTGACCTGGCGGCCAATCTGAAGGTCTGCCCGCATTGCGGCCACCACATGCGCGCCAGCGCGACCGAGCGGCTGACCTGGACCTTCGACCCCGACAGCTTCACCCGCATCGAACTGCCCAAGGTGCCGGCCGATCCGCTGCGCTTCCGCGACCAGAAGCGCTACGCCGACCGTCTCAGGGACGCGCGGGAGAAGACCAAGCTCGACGACGCGATCGCCGTCGCGCACGGCGCCATCGGCGGGCGCAAGGCCGTGGTCGTGGCGATGGAGTTCGATTTCATGGGCGGCTCCATGGGCGCCGCGGTGGGGGAGGGGATCGTCGCCGCCGCCCGGCTGGCCGTGCTGCAGGAGGCGCCGCTGATCGTGTTCACCGCCTCGGGCGGGGCGCGGATGCAGGAGGGCGCGATCAGCCTGATGCAGATGCCGAAGACGGTGCTGGCCACCAGGCTCGTGAAGCAGGCCGGCCTGCCGTTCCTGACCGTGCTGACCGATCCCACCACCGGCGGGGTGAGCGCGAGCTTCGCGATGCTGGGCGATATCCAGATCGCCGAACCCGGCGCCCTGATCGGCTTCGCCGGCGCGCGGGTGATCGAGCAGACGGTGCACGAAAAGCTGCCCGAAGGCTTCCAGCGCGCCGAATACCTGCTGGCGCACGGGATCATCGACATGGTGGTGAAGCGCACCGAACTGCACGCCACCTTGGCCCGGATCCTCGGCCTGCTGGGCCCGGCCGAGGCCGAGGCAGCGGCCGCGGCGTGACCGTCACGCCAGCCCGGCGCCGGGCGACCGTAAACGCGCCTTAACTTTGCGTCACGTGACGCATTGTTCGCTATCGAACCATTTCCCCGCGCCGGCTGTCCCGCAGCCATGCGCGCCTCGGTCCAGGGGGGGAAACTCGGCGGGGCGGAGTGGTGGAGCTGAGGGGGCTCGAACCCCTGACCTCCTCATTGCGAACGAGGCGCTCTCCCAGCTGAGCTACAGCCCCACTCCGTCGCCGAGGCGGCGGAACATGCTGATGCCCGGGGGCAAAGTCAACCCGGGTTGAACCCGCTTTCGCCGCCCTTTAGCCTGCCGCCTTCCCCGCAATCGGAGCCCCCTGCCGTGCTCAAGCTCGGATACAAGGCCTCGGCCGAACAGTTCGCGCCCGGCCCGCTGCTCGACTTCTCCACCCTTGCGGAGGAGGTCGGGTTCGACTCGGTCTTCATCAGCGACCATTTCCAGCCCTGGAAGCACACCGACGGCCACGCCCCCTCGGCGCTGGTCTGGCTCGGCGCGCTGGGGGCGCGCACCCGGCGGGTCACCATGGGCACCTCGGTGCTGACGCCGACCTTCCGCTACCACCCCTCGGTCGTCGCGCAGGCCTTCGGCACCCTGGGCTCGATGTTCCCCGGCCGGGTGATCCTGGGCGTCGGCACCGGCGAATCGCTGAACGAGGTGCCCTGCACCGGCATGGAATGGCCCGAGTTCAAGGAGCGCTTCGCCCGCCTGCGCGAAGCCGTCACCCTGATCCGCCGCCTCTGGACCGAGGAACGGGTGACCTTCGAGGGCCAGTACTACCGCACCGACGCCGCCACCATCTACGACCGGCCGGAGACGATGGTGCCGATCTACGTCGCCGCCGCCGGCGCGCTGGTGGCGAAATACACCGGCCGCCAGGGCGACGGCTTCATCTGCACCAGCGGCAAGCCGACCGCGCTCTATACCGAGACCCTGCTGCCCAACGTGGCCGCCGGGCTGGAAGCGTCCGGGCGCGACGCGGCGAGCTACGACCGGCTGATCGAGATGAAGGTCTCCTTCGACACCGACCGCGCCCGCGCGCTGGACGACACCCGCCACTGGGCGGCGCTGGCGCTGTCGTCGGACGAAAAACTGTCGGTGCACAACCCGATGGAGATGGAGCGCCTGGCCGCCGCCCTGCCGGTGGACCGCGCCGCCAGCCGCTGGATCGTCTCGACCGACCCCGAGGAGCATGTGGAGAAGATCCGCCCCTATGTGGAGCTGGGCTTCCGCCACCTGGTGTTCCACGCGCCGGGGCCGGACCAGGCGCGGTTCCTGAAGCTGTACGGGGCGGAGGTGCTGCCGCGCCTGCGCAAGCGGTTCGGCTAGCCCCCCACCCCTTCTCCCCTCCCCTTGCGGGAGGGGCCGGGGGAGGGGGCCGGACCGCCCGCGCCCGCCGGAGGACCCCCAAATCCGCCCCACCAGGCCCCACCCGGGCCCGGACAAGCCGCCGTCCGGGTTTGCGCCCCGCCCCGACCACGGCGGCTCGCCGCCAAGGCCGGTGCCCGCGGACCGCCCCGATTCCACCACAGAACAGCGAAAGCGAGGAAGACTGAGGGCGATCGGGCGACCGCCCTTATCGCCCCATGGCCAAACGCGGGCGCCCCTGTCGCGCCCCGGCCGCCGACCCGGGCCCGGGGATGGGGCTATTCAATACGATATAGCAACGAATTAGACACGCGTCCACCGCCCGCCCTCAAACCGGAGTTTTCGCCGACCCCAGCCCCGGGCACCCGAGCCAGACCGGCCGACGGTCCCGCCCCCCCGAAGGGGGCATGCACCCGAGCGCGACAAGATCCCCGTGCGAAATCCCCCGCGCCCGCGCCACGGCGTAGTCGGCCGCCGCCGCCGCGGCCGTCAGGGGCCCGCCGGGCACCAGGATCACCGGCCGCCGCCGCCGCCGCGAGGCGGGCAGCAGCGCGCGATCCACCCCGAGCATCCAGCCGAGCGGGCGCAGGATCGGCCCCAGCCTGGGATCGGCCGCCAGCAGCTCCGCCATCGCGGGATCGCGCAGCAGCGCCTCCAGCTGCGCCCGCCCGGCGGCGGCCTGCGGCACCAGCCGCAGCAGCCAGCGCCAGGAGCGCGGCAGCCCCGTGCGTTCCGGCGGCGGGTCCGCCAACGGGTCGTAATAGCTGTCGGTGGGAACGAATCGCGGCGTCGACCGGCTTCGGGGCCCGCCTCGGCGGCGGGACCGGCGTGCCGGCCACGGCGCGGAACCGGGCGACGAGATCGTGCAGCCGCGCGAGCAGGGCGCCGGCCTGCGTGCGGTCCAGCCCCGCCTGATCGCCCAATCCGGCGATGCGGTCGGCCAGCCAGGCGACGAGGCCGGTCAGACGGTCGAGGAGGGGGGTGAGGGCCATGGGTGTGTGAACATATATAGAACATTTGCCCCCGGCCGAGGCAACAGGTTTCTGCGGGCTCCCGTGACGCCGCCCGGGGCGGGGCGCCCGACCTGCCCGAGCCTGGCGCCGTGCTCGCCGCCGTCAAGGACGCTGCGCGCCGCGCAAGGGCGCGGTGGCCCGCGAAGGGGCGGGCCATCCTTGACCGCGGCTGCGCGCGGCGCCCTGGGAACGTCAGGCCGGGACGAGGAAACGGCCCCCAGCCGAACCAGGAAACACCGGAGGAAGGCGCCCTCGGGTCGGGGGCTCCGTGCCAGCCGGCGCGGGGGGCGTTGTCCGGGCGCCATGGCCGGCCATGCCGCGGCCGGCGGGCCAGCCGGGGCCTCCCTGGATGGAGGCCGCCACCCCGTCGTTCCGTGGGAGCCTAGGGAATCGGGTGCGCGCCACGTTGCAGGCGGTCAAGGAAGCGCTGCGTCGGCGGATGCACGAGACCATCGACGAGCAGGGGGCGTGGCTGCGACGGATCGTGATGGGCTTCAATGCCTATCACGCGATCCCGACCAACGCGGCGGCGCTTGGGGACTTCCGCTACAACATCACCAACCTGTGGAAGCGCACGCTACGCTGGCGCAGCCAGAAGGGGGCGGTGACGTGGAAGCGGATGACCGTGCTGCCGAATCGGTGGCTTCCCAAACCGCGCGTGACCCATCCGTGGCCGAAAATCCGATTCGCCGTCAAACACCCGAGGTGGGAGCCCGGTGCGGGAATGCCGCTCGCCGGGATCTGTGCGGGGGGCGGGTGGTGACGCGCGTCCCTGCCGCGATAGAAGCGAAGGCGAGGAAGACTGAGGGCGCAGAGCGCGGCGCCCGGCCCGCGTGCCCGCGCCCCGACCCTCCCGCCGCGGACCGCCCGCGCCCGGCCCCGTCGGCGTGCTGCGCCGGACGCACCGGACGGCGCCGGATGACGATCCCGCGGCGGCGCGCCGGATGGCGCGGCGAGGCGGTGGGCGCTGAGGGCGTCGCGGACGGTGCGGCGGTGGCGGCGGCCGTGACTTGTGCCGATCTGGTCTGATTACCGCCCCGTTGCACCGTGCGTAGGTAAGGAAGCTCGCCCTGCGGGAGGCAATGCCAGGAGGAGGCTGCGCCGCGGGCGTGCCTGGGCTTGAGGTGCGGCCGTTGGTCGGGCATAGCGATCCCGGTCAACCAGTCGTTGAGTTGCTTTTGAACCGCAGCCAACCTTGTCCGTCCTCGCATTGATCACAGCACTGCGCCTATTCCCGTCATTCACTGCGATCATGGCGTCTTCCACGATCGGACATCCGCTCCGATTGGTTGACAGAGATCGGCGCCATTTCCCAAGCAACTCATGAGCGGCGGCTCCCTCACTGGTAAGTTCGTCAAGAGCGGCTTACGCTTGCTCCCACAAACGAGGACAGCGGCTGTGAGGGAAAGCGTGGGCTGGGAAATAAATGCCACTAGCGCCGCAAAGATCGGCTTCGCTTCGCATCAGAACGCAATTCCGATCATTCGCGAACTCAGCGTGTCGTCGACAGCGGACCAGGTGGCGGAGGGGCTGAGGCTCTCGCTTTTCGCCGACCCGCCGTTCGTGCAGCCGAAAAGCTGGAAAATCGATGCAATGGGTTGCGGCGATACGCTGCGTATCGCCGATCGCGACATTGCCCTCAACGCCACGCTGCTCAACGACCTGACCGAAAGCCTGTCGGGAACCCTGACCTTCCTCCTTGCCGATCAGGAGGGTGCCACGCTGACCGAGCTTTCCCAGCCCGTCCAGCTGCTTGCCCGTAACCAGTGGGGCGGGATCGGCGCGATGGCCGACCTGCTGCCAGCCTTCGTGATGCCAAATGATCCCGCTGTGGACCGCGTGCTCAAGGCGGCGTCCGACGTGCTGCGACGCGCGGGCAAACCGGATGCTCTGGACGGCTACAGCTCTGGGAGGCGTGAGCGTGTATGGGAGCTGGCGTCTGCGATTTGGTCGGCGGTTGCGGGCCTGCGGCTGTCCTATGCGCTGCCGCCCGCCAGCTTCGAACAGACCGGGCAGAAGGTACGCACGCCATCGCAGATCCTCGATGGCCGCATCGCGACCTGTCTCGATACCGCATTGCTCTTCGCCGCCGCGCTGGAGCAGGCCAGCCTCAACCCGCTGGTAGTGCTGATGGAAGGGCATGCCTTCGCCGGCGTCTGGCTGCAGCCGGTGGAGTTCGCAAACCTCGTGACGAACGAGGCGGCGGCCCTGCGCCGCCGCCTTGACCTCGACGATCTCGTCGTCTTCGAGACGACGCTCATAACCCACAATCCACCGGCCACCTTCAGCCAGGCGATGGCGGCGGCCCGGCGGCAGATCGCCGAGGAGGCCGAAGCACGCTTCCAGGTGGTGATCGATGTGCGGCGCGCGCGCATGCAGAAGATCCGGCCGCTCGGCGTTGCCGCAGCACCGGCGGCAATCGAGGAAGGTGTGCCGCCGGTCGCCGAGGCGTTGGAGGCGGCGCCTGCGCTTCCCGCCTTTGAGGTGGAGGTGCGCGAGGAGGAACCGACGCAGGGCGGGCGCATCCGCCAGTGGCAGCGCAAGTTGCTCAACCTCACCACCAGCAACCGCCTGCTTCATCTCCCCGACAGCGCAAAGGCGGTGAAGCTGCTCTGTCCTGACCCCGGCGCGCTCGAGGATCTGCTCGCTGGCGGCAGGAGGGTGCGCATCGTGCACCTGCCCGATCTCGACGTCGGCGGACGCGACGAGAAGCTCTACGAGCAGCAGACCCAGGCGAGCCTGCGCACCGAGGTAGGCGAGGCGGCGATGAGGCGCGGCGAGGTGCTTTCGCCGCTGCCCAAGGACAAGCTCGATGCCGCGCTGGTCGAGCTCTACCGCAAGGCACGGGCCGATCTGGAGGAAGGCGGCGCGAACACGCTCTATCTCGCGCTAGGCTTCCTCAAGTGGAAGAAGTTGCCGAGCGAGGAAAAAACCTATCGGGCGCCCCTGATCCTCCTGCCGGTTCGCCTGGAGCGCAGGAGCGCGCTGTCGGGCGTAACAATGATCGCGCACGAGGACGAGCCGCGCTTCAACATGACGCTGCTTGAGCTGCTGCGCCAGAATTTCGAGTTGACAATCCCCGGCCTCGATGGGGAACTTCCCAAGGACCAGAGGGGCATCGACGTTGCCGCAATTTGGCGTACGGTGCGGTCGGTGGTGCGCGACATGGCCGGATTCGAGGTCGTTCCGGACGTAGCGATCGGCACCTTCTCTTTTGCCAAATATCTTATGTGGAAGGACTTGATCGATCGTGCCGATCGGCTGAAGGAAAGCGCCTTGGTTCGTCACCTGATCGATCGAGAGGGCCCGGCGGCGGTCGACAAGAGCGGCTTTCCGCGCGTGGAAGAACTTGACGCGACCGTGGAGCCGGCGGCGTTGTTCACACCGCTGCCGGCGGACAGTTCGCAGCTCGTCGCGGTGGTGGCGTCGGCCGAGGGGCGGGACTTCGTGCTCGATGGTCCGCCCGGCACCGGTAAGTCTCAGACCATTGCCAACATGATCGCCCACAATCTCGCGCTCGGCCGGCGCGTGCTGTTCGTCGCAGAGAAGCGGGCGGCCTTGGAGGTGGTGCAGCGGCGGCTGGCGGAAAAGGGGCTCGCGCCCTTCTGCCTGGAACTGCACTCCGCCAAGGCGACCAAATCGGCGGTGCTGAAGCAGCTTGACCACGCCTGGACGACGCGCGACGCGCTCAGCGCCGATGAATGGGCGCGCGAGGCGAGTGAAGCCAAGCGCCTGCGCGACGAGATCAACGCGGTGGTGGCACTGCTTCATCGGCGCGAGCCCAATGGCTGGACCATCCACCGCGCGATCGGCCGGACTGTCCGTGACGCCACCGAGGCCACTCCGAAGCTCGTCTTTCCGGCGTCCGTGCGGCACGATGCAACCGACATGGCGCATTTCCGCGATGTCGCACGCCGGTTAGGGTTGGCCATTGAAGCAGTCGTGGACCTGCCGCTTGAACTCGACGGCGTCTGGCACACCGACTGGTCGAACGGCTGGCAGCAGGAGATCGTCGCCGCGGCGGCCGCGATCCCGGACGTGCTGGATGAGGTGGAGCACGCGCACGCCGCGATGGCGACGGCCACCGGGCTGCCTCTGCCGGGCAGGGATCAGGCGCAGTTGGGCCGGTTGCTTGAGTTCGCCGAGCTGTGCCTGTCGATGCATGGCTACGACCTGCGCTTGGCATTCGCGCCTGATATGGCCGATCGCGTCGCTGCGGCTCGTCAGGCGCTGGCGCTGATCGAGCGTTATCGCGGCGAGGAGGCCTCGCTCAGCGCGACTTACGCCCCGGAGGCGGCGCGTCGGATCGATATCGACGAGATGCGGGCCGCCTGGACGCGCGCCGGTGCCAAAATTTGGCCCCTCGCGGCGCCGGCAAAGCGCAAGGTCGCCCAGGCGCTCGCTCAGGTCGGCGGTGCCGCCAGCCCGGTCAATCCCGGGACGGACTTGCCCAGGCTGGCTGCAATGCGTGACCTCCTCCGCCAGATCGACGCGCTGGCGCCGCAGGCTGCGGGTTTCCCCGGCTGGGAGGGGCTGGCGACAGAGTTGCCGGTTATCGAGGGCGTGATCGCGCGCGCTGACCGGTTGCGCGCCGCGATTGCTGCCGAGGCCGACGGGCCGGAGAGGCTGACGGAGCTGCGCCGTGTGACGTCGATCCTGGTTGTCGATGCCAACGAGATGTTGGCGGCTGACGGAGCGATTGCCATTGCGGCTCGCCGGTTGCGCCGCGCGCTGGATCACCTGAACCAGGCTGCGGGCCGGTTCGATGCGCTGGCCGAAGCACCAGTGGCTACTGATTACGTCATTTTGCGCACGCGCGCACAGGCCGTCGTGCAGCATGGCCGCCGCCTGCGCGACTGGACGAACTGGCGTCGCGTCCGCGCCGAGGCAGTGCAGGCTGGTCTTGTCCCTCTTGTCGAGGCGTTGGAGCGCCGGAGCGTTGTGCCCGCAGCCTCGCTCGATGTGTTCGAAACCAGCTATGCACGTTGGTTTGCCTTCACGCGCATGGACGAGGAGCCGCTGATTAGGACGTTCATGGCCAGCGAGCAGGAGGATCGGATCGCCCGTTTCCGCGCGCTCGATGATCGCATGGGCAGGCTCGCCTCGCGCTACATCCGCGCCAAGCTCTGCGGCCTGATCCCGGACAAGGGAGAAGTCGGCAAGCGGGACGGCTACGGCCCCCTCCGGCACCAGCTCCAGCTTCAACGGCCGAGCATGCCGATCCGTAAGCTCGCCGCCGAGATGGGCGATGCCTTCACGCGACTTGCGCCCTGCATGCTGATGAGTCCGCTGTCGATCGCGCAATATCTGCCGCCCGACCAGGCTCTGTTTGACCTGGTGATCTTCGACGAGGCCTCGCAGATCACGCCGTGGGACTCGGTCGGCGCGATGGCGCGGGGAAGGCAGGTGATTATTGCGGGCGATCCCCGTCAGATGCCGCCGAGCAACGATTTCGCTCGCGCGACGGGCGTCGGGACTGCCGACGATGATGCCGAGGCGGATATGGAAAGCATTCTCGACGAATGCCTTGCCGCCGGCGTGGCGCAACATAGTCTTGATTGGCATTACCGCAGCCGGCACGAGAGTCTGATCACGTTCTCGAACGTGCGCTACTATGACAGCAAGCTGGTGACGTTCCCTCCGCCGGTGACGCGCCCAAGCGCGGTGTCGTGGCGCAGGGTCGACGGCGTCTATGCGCGTGGGGCCGGCCGTACCAACCCGATAGAGGCGCAGGCGATCGTCAGCGAGGCGGTCGCGCGGCTGCGCGACCCAGGCTTCGTAAACGAGAAAGGCGAACCACTGTCGCTCGGCATCATCACCATGAACGCCGAGCAGATGAAGCTTGTTGAGGATCTGCTCGACAGGGCGCGCCGCACCCATCCCGAGATCGAGCCGCATTTCGACGCGGAAAACTTCCTCGAGCCGGTTTGTGTGCGCAATCTCGAGACCGTGCAGGGCGACGAGCGCGATCTGATCCTGCTGGGCATCGGCTTCGGGCCGACCGAGCCCGGCGGCAAGACGATGTCGATGGATTTCGGCAAGCTCAACCGCGACGGCGGTTGGCGCCGCCTCAACGTCGCGGTCACGCGCGCGCGGATGGAAATGAAGGTCTTTACCTCCTTCGATCCCGGCATGATTGATCTCACCCGCACGAGCCAGCAAGCCATCGCCGACCTCAAGCACTTCATCGAGTTCGCAGATCGGGGGCCGCGCGCGATAGCGGAAGCGGTTAAGGGCTCGATGGGCGGCGCCGATTCTCCCTTCGAGGAGGCTGTGGCTCGGGAGCTGCGCCGGCTCGGTTGGACGGTCGTGCCACAGGTCGGTGTCTCGAGGTTCCGGATCGACCTCGGCATTGTGCACCCGGACCACCCAGGAGACTATCTGCTCGGCGTCGAATGCGACGGAGCGACCTATCATAGCGCCGCCACCGCGCGGGATCGCGACAAAATTCGTGCAGCCATTCTCGAAGGCCTGGGTTGGCGGCTGCTGCGCGTCTGGTCGACCGACTGGTGGACCGACAAACAGGGTTCGGCCGGTCGGCTGCACGCGCTGATTGGGGACCAGCTCGCGGACAGCCGGCGTGCGGCTGAAGAACGCGCCGCTGCGGCCGCCGAGTTGGCGCTGATTGTCGATTCCGTTGCGACACAGATTGATCCGGACCGCCCCGAGGTGCCGCCTGCGCCAGTCATCCCGGTTCCGGTTGAAACGTCCAACGCCGATCTGCCGGAGCCCGTCTATGCTCGGGCGGCGGAGCCTGTAGTCGAATTGCCGGCTGAGCCGGCCGGCGAAGACCTCTATCAAGTCACAGACTTCGCGCCGCTCGCGTCGGAAATCGACCCGAAGCGCTTCCATGATACCGATTACGATACCATATTATCCACGCTCATGACTCACGTGCTCACCGCCGAGGCGCCAATCGCGGAGGCGCTGCTGGTGCAGCGGATCGCCCGCGCGCACGGTTTCCAGCGCGCCGGGCGTGTCATTCGTGATCGCATCATGACGCTCGCCGAACGCCAGCATCATGTCGAGGAGGAGGTGGGTGGAGGCCGTTTCGTCTGGACCGACTTTGTCGCGCCGTCGACCTGGCGCTGGGCGAGGCGGCCGGCGAGCGAGAACGATATCCGCCAGATCGAGGAAATCGCGCTGGCCGAACTGCGGATCGCCGCCCGGAGCGGTGATCCTGTCGAGGTTGCGCGCAGGTTCGGCATCCGACGCTTGTCGGCGTCGGCGCGAGCGCGGATAGAAATGGCGTAAAGTCCCCTGCGTCCGACAGCCGCGCGGACTGCCCGGTGCGTTTTGTTCACATCGGTCCCTGCCACCTTGTGACCACCCCGCGGAACCCAGCCGAGGCCGCAGCCTCCCGCCTGCCCGTCCTCCCTGGCCAGGTCGGCCAACACCCGCCGCCACCAGCCAGGGCGGGCGAGGGCTGCCCCAGGGACCGGCCGCCGCCCGCCAACGCGCCCCTCCCGCAAGCGTCGCCGCCCGTCCCCCCCGCCGTTGGCGCCCGCCCGCCCGCAGGCTAGGGTGCGCCCCGCCCCAGCCCCCAGCCCCGCCCGCATGCCGAACCCAACCCGCCTCATCCTCACCGCCGTCCCGGACATCCCCCTGGTCCGCCCCGGCGACGACCTCGCCCGCCTGCTCGCCGACCGCCTCACCGCCGCCGCCCTGTCCCCCCAGGACGGCGACGTCCTCGTGCTCGCCCAGAAAATCGTCTCCAAGGCGGAAGGCCGCCTCGTCCCCCTCGCCACCGTCACCCCGTCCCCCCGCGCCGTCGCCCTGGCCGCCGAGGTCGGCAAGGACCCGCGCCTGGTCGAGATCATCCTCTCCGAATCGGTCCGCGTCGTCCGCCACCGCCCCAACCTGCTGATCATGGAACACCGGCTCGGCTTCGTGATGGCCAACGCCGGCGTCGACCACTCCAACCTCGCCGCCCCCGGCGCGCCCGAGCAGGTCCTGCTCCTGCCGGAAAACCCGGACGCCTCCGCCGCCGCCCTGCGCACCGCGCTGATGGCGCGCTTCGGCGTCAGCCTCGCCGTCGTCATCACCGACAGTTTCGGCCGCGCCTGGCGCCGCGGCAGCGCCGGCATCGCGATCGGCGCCGCCGGCCTGCCCGCGCTCGTCGATCTGCGCGGCACGCCCGATCTGTTCGGCCGCACCCTGGAAGTCACCCTGGTCGGCCTCGCCGACGAAATCGCCGCCGAGCGCCTCCCTGCTCCAGGGCCAGGGGCCGGAGGGCCAGCCCGCCGTGCTGCTGCGCGGCCTCACCTGGTCCGCCCCGGACGCGCCCGCCGCCGCCCTGGTCCGCCCGCCGGCGGAGGATCTGTTCCGGTGATCGTCGCCCTCTCCGGCGGCATCGGCGGCGCCAAGCTCGCCCTCGGCCTCGCCCACGTGACCGACCCCGCCAGCCTGCTGATCGTCGCCAACACGGGCGACGATTTCGAGCATCTGGGCCTCGCCATCTCGCCCGACATCGACACCCTGCTCTACACCCTGGCCGGGCTCGACAACCCGGCGCTCGGCTGGGGCCGGGGCGACGAAACCTGGGCCTGCATGGAAACGCTGGAGACCCTGGGCGGGGAGACCTGGTTCCGCCTCGGCGATCGCGACCTCGCCCTGCATCTCGCCCGCACCGCCCGGCTGCGCGCCGGGGCACCCCTGTCCGCCGTCACCGACGACCTCCGCCGCCGCCTCGGCATCGGCGCGCGCATCCTGCCCGCCTCCGACGATCCGGTGCGCACAAGGCTCGACACCGACCAGGGCGTGCTCGAGTTCCAGGAGTATTTCGTGCACCAGCGCTGCGCCCCGGCGGTCCGCGCCATCACCTTCGCCGGCGCCGCCGCGGCCCGTCCGCTGGACGCGGTCACCGCCGCGATCGCGGCGGCCGAGGCGGTGGTGATCTGCCCCTCCAACCCGTTCATCAGCATCGACCCGATCCTGGCGGTGCCCGGCCTGCGCGCGGCGCTGGAACGGACGGACGCGCCGGTCGTTGCGGTCTCTCCCATCATCGGCGGGCGCGCGGTGAAGGGGCCGACGGCGAAGATGATGGCCGAGCTCGGCCTGCCGGCCACCGCCCGCGCGGTGGCGGAGCACTACGCCGGGCTGCTCGACGTGTTCGTGGCCGATCCGGAAGACGCCACGGGGCTGGCCGGGATCGATGCGAAGGTGGTGGCCGCGCCCACCCTGATGCGCAGCCTGGCCGACAAACAGGCGCTGGCCCGTGTGGTGCTGGCGGCGGCCGAGGGGGCAGGGCGGTGAACGGGGTGTGGGCCGCACTGCCGGTGAAGGGCTTCGCCGGCGCCAAGCAGCGGCTCGCCCCGGCGCTGACGCCCGCGCAGCGCCAGGCGCTGGCGGCGGCGATGCTGGAAGACGTGCTGGAAGCGCTGGCCGCCGCCCCGCTCGCCGGCATCCTGGTCAACACGCCGGACCCGGCCGCCGCGGCGCTGGCCCGCGCCTACGGCGCCGAGGTGATGGACGACGACGCCGCCACCGGCCACACCGGCGCGGTGGCCGCCATGGCGCGCCGGCTGGTCGCGTCCGGCCGGTCCGCCATGCTGGCGCTGCCCGGCGACATCCCCCGCGTCACCGCCGCCGAGATCGCCGCGCTGTGCGCCGCCGCCGCCCCGGCGCCCTCCTTCACCATATCCCCGGCGCGCGACGAGCTCGGCTCCAACGCCGTGCTGCTGGTCCCCCCCGAAGCGGTGCCGCTGCGCTTCGGCGACAACAGCTTCTTCCCCCATCTCGATGCGGCGCGCCGGATGGGGATCGATCCCAGGGTGGTGCCCTTGCCCGGCATCGGCCTGGATATCGATACGCCGGAGGACCTGGCTGCGCTGCGGTGGGCGGCTTCGGGGCGGCTGGGGCGGGCGGAGCGGCTTGTGGAGGGGTTCGAACGCAAGCAAGGCCAAGGGGCGCTGCCCCCCAAAGGGCCCTTGGGATCCCCGCCAAGGGCATAGCCCTTGGAACCCGTTCGTTGGGTCCGTGCCGGCAGGCGCCTCGCCTGGCCTTACTGTCTGTCCGCCTCCTGCCGCGCGTCCAGCTGCGTCAGCCGGTCCCGCAGCCAGCTCGGCGGCATTCCGGCAAGAAACCGGTGCTCGATGCGCCTCCGCTCGGCCGGCGTGAGGCCGACATCGCTGGCGCGGAAGAATTCCTTGTTGCGTGTGAACATGAGATAGGCCTGCATCTCGTTCACGACGAGCTCGTGCTGGGTGGTGTCGTATTCTTCGGAGGCCAGGAACCGGCGCATCGCCGTGCGTTCCGCCGCGGTCAGGCCGTTGTGCCAGAATTGTTCCACGTAGGCCGCGTACGCGGGATTGCTGAAGAACTCCCCGTGCGACAATTCGTGCGTCAGGATCGCATCGCTGGCCGATCGGGTGACATAGCGGTTCGCGCCGACCTTCGGCAGGCTGATCAGCCCGGCGGTGACGCCAGGGCGCAGCCAGCCCAGCTGCCGGAGCAGCGCATGCAGCCGTTCCTCCTGCGCGTTGAGATGGCGGTGATCCTGCGCGGCCAGCGCGAAGAAGCGGGCCAGCGCGGCGGCGGAATAATCATGGCCATAATAATATGTGCTGACGGTGTCGCCATGCGCACGGATCACATCGAGCAGCCTGGCCCAGGGCACCACCTGGTCGCGCGGCAGGCCGGATTTTTCGACCAGGGCGGCCACCCGGTCGAGCATCAGCCCCTGCTCGCGCAGGGTGGCGAAATCCAGCACCACGATGTTCGGATTGGCGGCGAAGCGGAACACCGCAAGCGCGGTCGGCGCGGCGTCCAGGATCTGCTCCTGCGTGGCGGTGCGGATGGCGAAGGCCGGCGGGGCCGGGGCCGGCCGGGCTTTGGCTGCCGGCGGAGGCACGGTGACGGCGGGCCCAGTAACGGCGGGCCCAGTGACGGCGGGCCCAGTGACGGCGGGCGCTGTGACGGCAGGCGGCGGTGGGCGGTGCCGCGCCGCCGGCCACAGCACCCAGACAAGCAAGGCCAGCAGCACCGCCCCGAGGGCACCGCCGCCAGCCCAGACCGGCGCGCCGCGCACGGACCGGGCGGTGGTGCGGCGCAGTCGTATGGTGTCGTCGTCCGCCGGCGTGGGGCGCGTTGCGGCCGGCGGGACCGGGCGGCCCGCGCGGCGGATCATGCGCGCATCGGCGGGGTCTTGCGGAGTGCCCACGCGTTCGGGGTCCGGCGGGGCGTCAGGCTCCCAGGTTGATCACTTCGACCCGCCGGTTGCGCGCGTTCGGCGTCTGCGGCGGGGTCGGAACCAGCAATCCCTGCTCGCCCATGCCGATGGCCTGCAGGCGACCCGGGGCGATGCCGTAGGTGTGTTCCAGATATGCCGCCACCGCGTTCGCCCGGCTCTGCGAGAGGGTCATGTTGAGCGCCGCCGAGCCGACCGTGTCGGTATGGCCCTCAATCCGGAACCGGTATTTTTCCAGATCCCGGCTGCTCAGTGCCTTGCCGAGCTGATCGAGGGTCTGCCTCGCCTGCGGGGTCAGGGTGGCCGAGCCGGTGGCGAAATCGACCGTCAGGTTGACCGAGGGCGCCCCGGCCGGCGCGCCGCTGGTGACGGCGGCGGGCTGGACCGCGGGCATCTGTGCCGGTGCCTGGGACGGCGCGGCCGGCTGCGCGGCGGAGCCCGGCGCGACCAGACGGATCCCGCGCGTGCCGCCGGCGGTCAGGTTGCCGTGCGGCTTGAGGGAGTCGATGATCTGGCTTGCGGAGGGTGCGTGTTGCGCCAGGCTCGGCACCGATGTCAGCGCGATGGGGGCGGCAAGCAAAGCCAGAACGAACGCGCGCACGGGCTGTTTCCTCCGGAGGTTGACGAGAGCGTCACGCCTCCTAGCACAGTGCGCGCGGGATCGTGATGAAAAATTTGGCCTTCGTCGCGCGCTCTGCCGCGGCCGGTCGCCGCACGGGCGCCCCGGCCGCTTGCGTGCGGCATCGCCGCATGCGTGGTCAGAGCGCGGCCCCGCGCTCCGCCGGCAAGCTCCTGGATCGCCCCTGCCGCCGCCGATGCGGTCCGCTCATGGCGGGCGAAACTCGCCGCATAGAGGCCGAGATAGGCCGCCTGCAGCCCCGCCGACAACAGGAACGGCAGCGCCAGCAGCCGGGCCTCGAACATCAGCCCGGCGAGCAGTGGTCCCGCCGCGCGCGGCAACGAGACCGAGACCGACCCGAGCGCGGCGGCAAAGCCGCGCCGCTCCGGGCGCACCAGCCCCATGCTGAGCGCCGCCCTGGCCCCGTTGGTGCCGCGGTTGAACAGCGATCGCAGCACGTACAGGCTGCCGGCCGCGGCCAGGCTGGGGGCCAGCGGCAGCGCCACCAGCAGCCCGAGGCCGACCACCCGCATCCCGACCACGACCGGCACGATGCCGAACCGTCCGGCCAGGCGACCGGTCAGCACCGAGGTGAGGGCGGCGAGCAGGAACCCGCTCGCCATGATCGGGCCGATGAGGCCCGGGCCATGGCCGAATTTCACCGCGAACCAATAGGCCACCAGCGGCCCCGGAAAGCCCGACTCCGGCGCCTTGCAGCAGATTGGCCAGGGCAAGCCGGAGCAGCAGCCGATTTTCCTGGTGCCGGTCCGCCGGCGCCGGACCGGCCGGTACGGGCCGCACCGGCGTCGCCGTGACGACCGTCCTGGGCGTGCGCGGCCGCACCGGCGTCTCGGGAATGCGCCGGATCAGCAGGAAGGCCAGCGCCGAGGTGACCCCGGCCAAGGCGAACAGCGGGCGGAAGGCCAGGTCCCCGGGCAGCCATGCGCCAAGCCAAGCGGGCAGCACCGCGAGCAGGGCCCCCGTGCCCTGCCCGAGGAACCCCATGGCCGAATTGAGGCTGTAGAGAGCGACCCGCTCCTCCCGCGGGACCGAGTGGGAGAGCCAGGCCTGTTCCACCGCCCCGAACGGCCCGGCCGACCCGCTGCCGCCGCGTCCGTACTGGCCGAGCATGGCGGCGAGTACAATGAGGCGAACGTCGGCGCTGGCCAGCGCCAGCGCCGCGGCCACGATCCGCGAGGCTTCGAACCCGAGCAACAGCCGCTTGCGGCCGATCCGGTCGCTGAGCGGTCCGAACACCGCGGTGAGCACGATGCCCGCCGCCATGGACGCGGTGAGCAATCCCCCGATCGCGCCGCCGGACCAGTGCAGCGCACGCAGATAGAGGGCGAAGTCCACCACCAGGGCGCCCTGGCTGATGCTGCGGATGCCGCGGACCAGGACCAGGGTCCGGCTGTCGCGGCTGCGGACGAAGCGGACCAGCCGGGCGGCTGCGGCGCGACCCATCAGCTGTCCGCCAGGGCGACGCCTGCCCGGTCGGTGGCCCCGGCGCGTCCAGCATCGGCGATCGGGCCGAACAGGGTGGTAAACACCAGCACGGGGACACGGCCCCGCCCCGCCATCGCGGCGAAGCGATGGCCGATACCCGGCAGCCGATGCAGCCGCAGCGGTGGAGCGAAGCCGCGCGCGGCGGCGGCGGCGTTCATCGCCGCCACCCAGCGCTCGGCTCGGTCGATCCGGGTCCGCCCTTGCCGGGCGTCGAGCTCCGGGGTTGCCCGCAGCGACCTGCCGCGGCCGGTGTCGCGTTGGCCCACCAGCACCGCGCCCGGCACGCGCAGGAAGGCCGACGGATCGAACCGGAGGCCGTTCGGGGCCGGCACCGCGCCCAGACCGAGCGGGAAGGCATCATCAGCGGCGGGAAACGTGTACCAACCGGCGGCGCTGACGACATAGCCAGCGACCTGTTCGGGATAGGCCATCGCGTAGCGATGGACGAACTGGCCGCCGCCCGAATGTCCGAACAGGTGGATGCGGCGCGGGCTCAGGCCGATCTCCCGCCTGATCGCGTCCAGCCGGGCGCGCAGCGCCAGGTCGGCGCGCCGGCCCCGGCCGCGTGCGCCCAGCCGCTGGTAGTCGGGAAATGTGGCGGCCTCGAACAATGGCGCAAGCACGGCCACGCCTGCCGCCCGCGCCAGGGGCGCAAACCGGTCGAGATGCTCGGCGGCGTTGCGGGAGATGCCATGGACGACGACCAGCAGCGGCGTATCCGCCTGCACGATCTCCGGCAGCAGCAGCTCGCCGCCGACCGGAGCGTGCTCCGGGGTCACGCGTCGACCTGCCGCGCCAGGGCTTCGCACCAGCCGCCGGCAACCAGGTCGTTGAGCGCCAGCACCGGCAGGCCGGTTGCCGCTGCCGCCTCGCGCAGCGCCAGTGGCGAGAGCGTGAGCAGGCCGCTGATCGCCTGCGGCGCATGGCCGCGCGCGGCGAGCCAATCGGCGCCGGCCTTGGCGGCCATCGCGCTGCCGGCGGCGAACAGCACGGCATCGACCAGCCGGGCGAAACTCTCGGAGCCGACCAGTGCGGCGGTTTCTGCCTGCAACAGGCCGTCGGCCAATTCGACGACGATGGCCTCGGCGCCGTCAGCCGCCGCGTGGGCGATCAGCAACCCGAGGATCTGCTCCAGCCGAGGGCAGGGCAGGCCGAAGGTCGTTGCGTGACCGGCATCTGTGAAATCGCGCACGCTCATCGCCCCGGCGTCCTGCATCGCCCAGCGGTCGCCGCCGGAGCCGGTCCCGGTCGCCTTGGCCGCTGCCACCGCGAGGCCGCTCCGCGCCAGGCCGCGGATCGCGCCGGTGGCGGTGGTGGTCTTGCCGGAATTCATCGAGGCGCCGAGCACCGCCACGACCAGCGGGCGCGACCGCGCCGTGGCCACCGGCGGCAGGCCCCATTCCAACAGGTTCAGCCGCGCGCCGCTGCGGTCGGCCAGCAGGCCGATCGGGGTGATCGCAGTCGCAGGCTTCATCGTGAGGTGTTGCGACGCCACGCGGGAGGCCACGCCGCCGCCGGCCACCAAATGGCAGGGGCCGAGATCGTCGGGCACGAAGGCCTCGAACTGATCCGGCGCGTAGCGGTTGCCGTACGCGACGACGATTTCGTCACCGGCCCATAGCTTGGCCCGCCGGCCGTCCGGCTGCTCGATGTGCTGGTGCTGTCCCGGCCGGTCGACGCGGGCGAGCACCAGATCGCCGGCGTTCGGCGCGACCCCGGTTAGCAGGCCGTGCATCCGGTGCGCGGCAACCCGGCGGGTCGTGTAGGCTCGCTTGGCGCGGGCAATCCGGTCGGCGACCGGCTGCGGCCCGAACGGCTCGGGCAGCGGGGACGTGTGGGCAAAGGCGGACATCGGGTGGACTCCATGGGTGGCCACGCGGCTTCTCTAGCGGCCGATCCTGACGAGACACTGACGTAAGCCGGCGACCATCGCCCTCCAGGGAGGGGCGGCGCCCGGCTCAGGACAGACGCCCCGCCGCCCCCAGTTCCAGCACCGCGCGTGTGCCCCCGTCCGGTCGATCCTCGAGCCGCGCGTCGCCTTCATGCAGCTGTGCCACCCGTCGGACGAGCGCGAGCCCTACTCCGGCGCCGCCCCGCTCGCACTCGCTGCGCCAGAAGCGGCGGAAGGCCTGGTCCTTCTGCGCGTCCGGCACACCGGGGCCGCGATCGGCGACAGTCACGGTCCCGGAGCGCGCCACCGCGACCGCAACGGCGGCGCGGGGGGGCGAGAATTTCAGGGCATTCTCGACCAGGTTGCGGATGGCGATCTCGATCAGGGCCGCGCTGCCCGGCAACACCGGCGGCCGGTCGGGCGCGTCGAACTCGATCGTCAGCCCGCGGCCCACCGCACCGGGGGCGAGGTCTTCGCACACTTTGCGGGCGATCGCGGCGATGTCGACCGGCGCGCGCGCCTCGACCAGGGCGTCTTCCGCCTGCGCGAAGCGCAACAGTTCGTGGACCAGACCGCCGAGCCCCTGGAGTTCGGCCTGCAACTGCCGGCGCGGCGGCCCGTCGGGGAGTTCGGCGGCCCCGAGCTGCATCACGGCGAGCGGCGTGCGCAGCTCATGCGCGACGTCCGCGGTGAACTGCTTCTGCACCGCAAGCGAGCGTTCGAGCCGGTCGAGCATGGCGTTCAGTGCGGCCACCACGGCTGCGATCTCCCGCGGTACCCCTGCCGTGGCCAATGGGGCGAGGGTGCGCCCGGCGGTGACCGCGGTGCCGACCTGTCGGGCCTGCGCGGAGAGCACGGTCAGCGGACGCAGCGCCGACCGCATGGTCAGGAACATCACCAGGGTAAGGACCGGAACGATGGTCAGCGCGGGGATCACGACATGATCCATCATCTCGCCGCCGACCACCGCTTCCCAGAGCCAGCCGGGATCGCCCACCATCGCTGTCTGGACCCAGTAGTGCTGGGCCCCGCGTGTCTGCTCGCGCTCGGTCAGCTGCCAGCGCTGCGGAGCCCCTGCGCGCGGTGCGGCGAACGCCTCGAACGTCTCCTCGAGGTTGGCGGCGTTGCCGCGCGGGTCGGTCGGCAGCGGCGGCAGCAGCGCGGCGTTGGCCTGCGCGATCATTCGGCGATCCTGCGCCAGCCGGTGGTCGAACACGCGAAACCCGTAGGACCCGGTGTAGTGGCGGAACTGCGGCAGCCGCGCCGGATCCCTCTTGTCTGCCAACGCCTGGGCGATCGCAGACGCCTGCAGTTCGAGCGTCTCGCGCCGCAGATAAGGGGCGTCGAACAGATATTTCGCGAGGGTGATCCCGGTCAGCATGACGGCGACGGCCACCGCGCCCAGGATCATGCGCACCGCAAGGATGCGCGACAGCGGCGGCGCGCAGCCTGGGCTCAGCACGGCGGAGGCTCGGCGAGCAGGTAGCCGATGCCGCGCAGGGTGGTGATGCGGGCCGACGCGCCGGCCGCTTCAAGTCGGCGGCGGAGGCGGGAAATCGCGGCTTCGATGGCGTTCGGTGTCACGTCCGCCTCGAACGAATAGACCGCCTGCTCCAGCGCCTCCCGCCGCAGCACGCCGCCCCGGCGGCGCAGCAGCGCCTCCAGCACGCATTGCTCGCGGCGCGGAATTTCGACCGGCTGGCCGCCGATGGTCAGGGTTCTCGTGACGGTCTCGAAGGCGATATCGCTGCAGCACAGCAGGTTGCTGGCGGTTTCGGTGCGTCGGCGCAGCAGGGCGCGCACCCGCGCCAGCAGTTCGTCCGGCGCGAAGGGCTTCACCAGGTAGTCGTCCGCCCCGGCGTTGAGCGTCTGCACCCGGTTCACCAGATCCCCGCTCGCGGTGGCAACCAGCACCAGGGTTCCCTTGCCCGCCTGGCGCAGTGCGCGCAGGATCTCCGCCCCGTCGCCGTCCGGCAGGGACAGGTCGAGCAGAACCAGATCGTAACATGCCAGCGCCAGCGACGCCTCGGCCTCGGCGCGGGTGGCAACCTTGTCGACAACGAAGCCGTGATCGGTCAGCAACTTTGCGAGCAGTCCGGCCAGACGGGCATTGTCCTCGATCAGCAGCAGCCGCACCGGCGCCATCCCTTGTCGTGCGGCCCGCCCGTACCCCGGATAGGAAGCACCCGCAACGGTGCGCCCCAGGTCCGGGAACGGCGATCGACGACCGGCGGGCACCCGGCCGTGACGCCGGCGTTCGGAGGAACCTGTGGCCTGGCGCCACCAGGGTTCAGGACGCAGGGGCCGGACCGGTCACCGTCCCGGCGTGGTCTCGTTCCAAAGAGACCGGATCAACTTTCCGAGAGATCCGTCCCTGAAGGCCCTGTCCCTCAGCGCGCTTCTCCCGCGAAGCCTGCCCACAGCGTGGCGGCGCGCGCGAGCGCCGCGGGCGGCAGCGGCCCCCGTTCCACCGCGGCGAGCGCGCTGGCGAACTGCTCGACCGTTGCGATGCCGATCAACACCGTGCTGATCGCCGGATGCGCGATCACGAAGCGCAGCGCGGCCTCGGGCAGAGTACTCGCGTGCCCCTCGGTCACCAGCGGCAGCAGCCGGCGCGCGCGGGCCAGGTCGGCGTCATAGCTTTCCGCCGAGCCGATCGGCGCCGGCGGCGGGCTGGCAATCGGGTGGCGGGTCGTCTCGCCGCTCAGCGCCCCGCCGGCCAGGACCCGGATGCCGATCGCGCCCATGCCGGCGTCCTGCATGCGGCTCAGCAGCCGGTCGTAGTCCTGGGCCGGATAGCCCGCCGGCAGGGCGGCCCCGGCCGAGGGGTTGAGCAGGTTGTAGCTCACCTGCCCGGTGTGCATCCGCCCGGAGGCCACCACCTGCAGCACTGGGTTCGTCTCGCCGATCGCGGTGATGCCGAAGAACCGCGTCTTGCCGGCGGCCACCAGCCGTTCGAACGCGGGCACCACCTCGTTCAGCACGCGATCGGCCGCAAGTGTGCCGGGCTGGTCGGTCGCGGTGATCGGGTTGTGCAGCTGGAACAGATCGACATGATCACGCCCCAGCCGGCGCAGGCTTGCCTCCAGCGACCTGGCGAGCGCGGCGGCGATGTCGCCCTTGTCGGCCTCGGCGAGCCGCACCTTGGTGCCGACCTGTACCTTGGGCTTCAGGTGCGCCAGCACCTGGCCGAGATGGGTCTCCGAGACGCCATCGCCGTATTGCGGCGCGGTGTCGAAATAGGTCACCCCGGCATCCACCGCCATGCCGACCGCCCGTTCCCGGTCGGCGGGGGCTCCGCGCACCATCAGTCCGCCGACCGCGCCGCAGCCGAAGCCGAGGACGGAGACACTGAGGCCGGTTCGGCCCAAGGGACGCATCTGCATGGCGGTTTCCTCCTGTGGCGGCGGGACTGTCGGTCCGGCGCACTCTGGTTCATGGCCGGCTTGCCGGCGGGGGTTTATGGCCGGCTTGCCGGCGGGGGCGCAAATCCCGCGGTTCGGGCGCCGGTCCCGTCATGGCGGAAGGATTGCAACCTTTCGGTTACCTGCCCGGGTGCAGATTTGCGTCCGATCATGATCCCCGCCCCCCTCCCGGCCTTCGAGGCCGAGCGCCTGGCTTCCGTGCGCTCCTACGACGTACTCGACACGGCCGTCGATGCGGCATTCGACGAGCTCGCGGCAGTGGCGGCGCAGGTGACCGGATGCCCGATTGCACTGGTGTCACTGGCCGAGGGCGATCGGCACCATGTCAGGTCGCCGGGCGGGACCGGCAGCGGCGCAACCCCATGCGACATTGCCTTCTGCGCCCGGGCGATTCCCGGCCATCCGCGGATCATGGTGGTTGCGGATGTTGCCGCGGATTGTCGGCTCGTCGCCGAGGCGGTGACGTGCGGTCCGCCCGGGATTCGCTTCTATGCCGGCGCCGCGCTGGTCAATCGGGACGGCCACACGATCGGCACGCTCTGCGTGATCGACCGCCGGCCGCGCCGGCTGACCGTGGCGCAGCAGGAAAGCCTGGCCGCGCTGGCGCGCGCGGCTGTGACCACCCTGGACCTGCGGCAGGCGGCCCGGCGGCTGCGCGAGATGGCCTTGACCGATGCGCTGACCGGGCTTGCCAACCGCCCGGCGTTCTTCGGTGCGCTGGACCGCGCCATCGCCCGCCAGCGCCGCCGCGGGCAGAGCTTCGGGCTGGTCTGCGTCGATCTCGACGGGTTCAAATCGGTCAACGACCGGCATGGTCACGGCGCGGGGGACACGGTGCTGCACGCCGCCGCCCGCTCCCTGCTGTCGTGCACGCGGCGCGAGGATGTCGTGGCGCGCATCGGCGGCGACGAGTTTGCCGCCCTGCTCGCCGGTGGCACCGGCCGGGACGTCCATCGGGTGGCCGAGCGCATCCGTCGGGCGTTGCGCCAGGCGACCGCGGCGAATGGTGCGGCGATCTCCGCGTCGATCGGGGCGGTGACGTTCGCGGCTCCGCCCGCCGACCCGGTCGAGGCGCTGGTCGCCACGGACCGGCTGCTCTACGCCGCCAAGGCGGCAGGGAAGGACCGCACCGTGCATCGCAGGATCGGCGCCCCGGATACGAAACCGGTGATTGCCGCCGCTACGGCGCGGCGCGCAGCCCGCGCGGCTCCCGCCCCGGCGTGAACGCGGGCAGCGCCGCACGTTCCGCCGCCTCCATCGGCTGCGGCCACCAGCGGTCTTCCCACTCGGCGAACAGCGGGCGCAGCTTCGGCATCACCTGCTCGGCATAAAGCTTCGTGTTGTACTTGGTCAGCGCCTTGTTCATATTGCCAAATTGCAACAGAAGCATCAGGTGGCCGACATTGAGGGTGGTGGCGAGCTCGTGCAACTGCTCCACGACCTCGTCCGGCGTACCGATCACCAGATAGCCGGCGGCGATCAGCTCTTCCATCGTGCTCGGCCGCTGCACCGCCGCGGCGGCGGCGCGGCCGACCTGGCTTTGCATGCCCATGCGGATCGTCGCTTCCGTGGTGTAGCCGGGCGGCGCGGCGAAGCGGGGGTCGATATGCAGGCAGCGGCCGAAGAAATACTCGGCGGCTTCCGTGTAGATGTCGATCGCCTGCTGGCGGCTTTCCGCCACCGCCACGGTTTGCGCGAACCCGGCGCGGTAGGGGTTGCGGTCCTTGCCCAGGCGGTCCATTTCCGCCCAGAACCCGTCCATGGTGGATTTGCCCATCTTGTAGCCGTAGTAGGACAGGTAGGAATAGACGTAGTCCATCTCGGCGCACCACTGCCAGGTTTCGACCGATCCGCCGCCGGGGATCCAGATCGGCGGATGCGGGCGCTGGATCGGGCGCGGCCAGATGTTGACATAGCGCTGCTGGTTGTAGCGGCCGTTGAAGGCGAAGGTTTCCTGCTCGGTCCAGGCGCGGATGATGAGATCGTGCGCTTCGAGGTAGCGGGCGCGCAGCAGGGATGGGTTCTGACCGTAAGCAAAACAACCATCCATCGGCGTGCCGACCGGGAAGCCGCAGATCAGCCGCCCGCCGGAGATCACGTCGAGCATCGCGAATTCTTCCGCGACCCGGGTCGGCGGGTTCTGCAGCGCGATCGAGTTGCCCATCACGCAGATGGTGGCCCCGCTGGTGCGCCGCGCGAGCGAAGAAGCGATGAGGTTGGGTGAGGGCATCAGCCCGTAGCCGTTGGAATGATGCTCGTTGACGCAGATCGCGTCATAGCCGCAGTCGGCGGCGTATTCGAGCTCGTCCATGAAGTCGTTATACATCAGATGCGCGCGCGTCGGGTCGAACAGCGAGGAATGGATATCGACCCAGACCGAGGGATGCTTCTGTTTGAAGTCCGCCGGCAGTTCGGTGTACGGCATCAGGTGGAACCACATCGATTTCATGGCCGTTTCCTCAGGTAATGCTGGGCGTGGCGTCCGCCGCGCGGGTGGTCCGTCAGTCGTTGCCGATCGCCGCCCGGCTGTCAACGCGCCCGCCCGCGCCTATGCTGAGCGCCGTCGTATCAGGATAGGGATTTGTCATGAGCCAGACCGCGTTCCAGTCGCTTCGCCTGTCGGTTGCCGGCCACGTCGCCTTGGTCACGCTCGACCGCCCGCCGGTGAACGCGCAGACCCGCGCCACCCAGGACGAGATCGCGCTCTGTTTCGACCAGCTCTCCGACCTGCCCGAGGTGCGCGCGGTGATCCTGACCGGGGCGGGGCGCGTGTTCTCCGCCGGGGCCGATATCAAGGCCCGGGTCGCTGCCGCCCCCGTCGCGGGCGGCGACCGCCAGCACCTGCGCAGCGCGCGCGAGAGCTACCATGCCATCATGGAGTGCAGGAAACCGGTGATCGCCGCGATCAACGGCCCGGCACTCGGCGCCGGCCTCGCGCTGGTCGCGAGCTGCGACATCCTGCTGGCGGCGGAGGAGGCCGAGTTGGGCCTGCCCGAAGTCACCGTCGGCCTGATGGGCGGGTGCCGGCACGCCATGCGCCTGTTCGGCCATTCCACCGTGCGGCGCATGATGTTCACCGGCGAGCGGCTGCGCGGCCCCGAGCTGTACCGCCGCGGCGTGGTGGAAGCCTGCGTGCCGCAGGCCGAGCTGCTGCCCGCCGCGAACGCGATCGCCGCCCGCATCGCCGAGCTCAGCCCCACCGCGGTGCAGCTCGCCAAGCATTCGGTCAACACGATTGAAACCATGAGCCTGCGCGACGGCTACCGCTTCGAGCAGGATATGACCATGCAGCTCTCCAGGACCCCGGACGCGATCGAGGCCAAGCGGGCGTTCCTGGAAAAGCGGAAGCCGGTGTTCGGCGCGGGGTAAGGGGGGCGGGCGAAAGGACGGCCGGCGCGGGACATCGGACGTCTTCGGTCGTGGCCGGGCCGGCCCCGGCCGCCGGCGCACGCAGGGTCGGCGGCGGAGGGAAGCGACCGAATGCGCCCGGTCGCCGCCCGTGAACCGCGGGTCGGTGCCTGCGGACGGTTTCGGTCAGAACCGCGCGACCACAGGCCGGAAATCCCGTGCTGCTGCGGCGGTCCCGTGCTAGGCTTTCCATTCTTGAAGGTCGCGGCTGGACGTGACCGGCGTCGGCTTGCCCCATGTCACCGTCTGCCCGCGTTCTGCGCGCAACGTGCGAGAGGAGAGCGGCCATGGCCTCCGACAATCCGGCACGCAACCCTGTGGTATGGGGGTGGGATCAGATCCGCGCGGCCGTGCAGGGGAGGGGGGGCGCCCACCCGCACGCCGTCCTGGCTGCGCCGCCGCGGATCCGCTCCATCGGGCTGGCGGACGTGCGCGCGGCGCTCGCCGAGGGGATCGCGGATTTCCGCGCCGATCCCACCCACTACGTGTTTCTTTGCGTGATCTACCCGGTGCTCGGGCTGGTGCTCGGCCGTCTCGCCTCGGGCCAGGAAGCCCTGCCGCTGCTGTTCCCGCTGGTGGCCGGGTTCTCGCTGCTGGGGCCCTTCGCCGCGGTGGGGCTCTACGAACTCAGCCACCGGCGCGAAGCCGGCCAGGAGATCGCCTGGTGGCACGCGTTCCGGGTGCTGGACTCGCCGGCGCTGGGCGGCATCCTGAAACTCGGCCTGCTGCTGGCAGGGTTGTTCGTGCTGTGGCTGGTGGCGGCCGAGGTGATCTATCTGCTGACCGTCGCGCCCCTGGCGCCGGCCACCCTGGGCGCGCTGCTGAAGGCGGTCTTCACCACTTGGCGCGGCTGGGTGCTGCTGGTGGCCGGCAACCTGGTGGGACTCCTGTTCGCCGTGGTGGCGCTGGTGCTGGGCGTGGTGTCGTTTCCGATGATGGTGGACCGCGGGGTGCGGGTGGAGCTGGCGCTGCAGACCTCGGTGCGCGCCGTGCGCGCCAACAAGCTGGCGATGGCCGGCTGGGGGCTGATCGTCGCGGTTGCGCTGGCGCTGGGGTCGGTGCCGTTCCTGCTCGGGCTCGCGGTGGTGTTCCCCGTGCTGGGGCATGCCACGTGGCATCTCTACCGGCGGATGGTGGAGCTTCCGCCCGGCTAGGCCGGGCGGCGCGCCGGACCGCCTAATCCGTTACGATCGCGACCGCCCGGGTCCAGCCGGCGGAGGCCCGGTGCAGCTTGACCGGGAAGCACACCACCTCGAACCCGTCCGCCGGCAGGGCTTCCAGATTGTGCAGCTTCTCCAGGTGCGAATAGCCGATCTCGCGCCCTGCGCGATGGCCTTCCCAGATCAGGCCGGCGTCGCCCGTTTCCGCGACCTTCCTGCGGGTGTAGCTGAAGGGGGCGTCCCAGCTCCAGGCGTCGGTGCCGACCAGGCGGATGCCGCGCTCCAGCAGCCACATCGTCGCCGCCTTGCCCATGCCGCAGCCGCGATCGACATAATCGGCCTCGCCGTAGCGCAGGCCGGCGGCGGTGTTGACCACAACGATCTCCAGCGGACGCAGGGTGTGGCCGATTCGTTTCAGCTCCTGTTCCACGTCGCCCGGCGTGGCCACATACCCGTCGGGCAGATGGCGGAAGTCGAGCTTCACCGCCGGCTGGAAGCACCATTCCAGCGGCACCTGGTCGATCCGCCACGAAGGCTCGCCGCCCGGGGTCAGCGCGTGGTTCATCGAGGAGAAGAAATGGTACGGCGCATCCAGATGGGTGCCGTTGTGGCTGCTGATCCGCACCTTCTCCACCGCGGCGTATTCGCCTTCGGGAAGCTGGTCGACCCGCACGCCCATATATTCGGCCATCGCCCCGGCGGTCTGGTGGTGGTCGAGATAGTCGATCTCGGGCAGCATGTGCGGCGGATCGCTGGCGATCCCGGCCTTGAGCGGGACCGAGATGTCGATCAGGCGGCGCGGCATGGCGGATCCTCCTCCTGCGGTTCGGGCGAGCATCCGCGCCGGCGGGCGGGCGCGCAATCCCGGGCGGGTGCCGGCCCGTTGGCAGGGCGGGGCAAAGCCGTGCAGGTTGAGGCATGTGGTTGATGCCTTCAGGAGTGTGGCGGCGCAGTCCGGTCTGTCCGTGGCCCATGCCGGCACGGCCCGGCCGGCGATGACGCCGACGACAGCCGATGCCGTGGCCGACGCCGGCGTTGCCTCCGCCGCGGCGAGCCGGTGCGACGCGGCCGGCGGGACCGGCGACTGGCCCGGATCCCTTGCTCTGCCGCCCGCCGAGGCCCGGCTGCGCCTGCTGCGGCTGACCCTGACCGGGTTTCGCAGCTATCCGGCGCTGACCTGGCGCCCGGCGGCACGCATCGCGGTGCTGTTTGGCCCGAACGGCAGCGGCAAGACCAACCTGCTCGAAGCGGTGTCCCTGCTGGTGCCCGGGCGCGGCCTGCGTGGCGCGCGCGTGGCCGATTTTGCCCGCCGGGCGGAGCCCGCCGATCCGGTGCCGCCGCAGCCCGGCGCCTGGGCGGTGGCCGGGCGTTTCGCCACCCCGGACGGGACGTTGGACGTCGGCACCGGCTCCCCGCCCGATGGTCCCGCGGACCGGCGCGTCTTCCGCCTGGACGGTGCCGCCCCGCGCAGCCAGGCGGATGTGGCCGACCGGCTCGCCGCGGTCTGGCTCACCCCGCAGATGGACCGGTTGTTCCAGGAAGGTGCCTCCGGTCGCCGGCGGTTCCTCGATCGCCTGGTCTGGGCGCTGGAGCCGGGCCACGCGCGGGAGGTGGCGGCGCACGATGCGGCGATGAGCGGACGCAACCGGCTGCTCGCGCAAGCGGCGCGGGGCGGGCGGCGCGATCCCGCCTGGCTCGCCGCGCTGGAGGACGCGATGGCGCGGCACGGGGTCGCCGCCACGGTCGCCCGCGCGTCCCTGGCGGCGCGGCTGGACGCGGTGCTGGCGGCCGGGATCGTGCCGGGCTTTCCGCGGGTGCGGGTCGGCCTCGAGTCGGCGGTGGCGGCCCGGCTTGCCGAGGCGCCGGCGGTGGCGGTGGAAGACTGGGTGCGCGCGCGCCTCGCCGCCAACCGCGAGCGGGATGCGGCGGCCGGCATCGCCACCCTGGGGGCGCAGCGCTGCGACCTGATCCTGCGTGATGCGGCCTCCGGCCGTCCCGCCGCGCTGGCCAGCACCGGGGAGCAGAAAGCGATGCTGGTCGGGCTGGTGCTCGCCCATGCCGGGCTGATCGCTGCGGCGCGCGGCCTGGCGCCCCTGTTGCTGCTCGATGAGCCGGCCGTGCATCTCGACCCGGCCCGGCGGGCGGCGCTGTTCGCGGCGCTGGCGGCTCTGCCGGGTCAGGCGCTGCTGACCGGGACGGACGCGGACGTGTTCCTCCCCCTGGCCGGCCTTGCCGAGGGGCTGGCGACCGGTGGCGGCACCCTGACCGGGGACACGCAATTCTGCGGCGCCTGGGGGCCATAGGGGGCGGGCGGGCGAAACGTCGCGGGCGGTCGGCCGGAGCCCCAGCGGTCCCGGCGCCTGTACGGCCCGGAAACGCTGCCTGACCCATATTGTACAACCCGCCCGTCGGGTCGTGTTCCCCCTGTCGCGCCGGCGCTGTAGCGGCTATATATTAGAGTACTCACGCAGCAGCCCGGAGCAATTCCTCGGCATGTCCGAACCCGCAGCCACGCCTTTCGAGTCCGACCCCTATGACGCCGCGTCCATCTCCGTCCTGCGCGGCCTCGATGCCGTCCGCAAGCGGCCGGGCATGTATATCGGCGACACCGATGACGGCTCCGGCCTGCATCACATGGCCTTCGAAATCATCGACAATGCCGTCGACGAAGCGCAGGCCGGCTTTGCCACCCATGTCGAGATGGTGCTGAACGGCGACGGCAGCGTGACCGTGCGTGACGACGGCCGCGGCATCCCGACCGACATCCATGCCGAGGAAGGCATCTCGGCCGCCGAGGTGGTGCTGACAAGGCTGCACGCCGGCGGCAAGTTCAACCAGAATTCCTACAAGGTTTCGGGTGGGCTGCACGGCGTCGGCGCCGCCGTGGTCAACGCGCTGTCGGAATGGATGGAGGTGCGCATCTGGCGTCTGGGCCAGGAGCATCTGATCCGCTTCGAGAATGGCGACGCGGTGGCCCCGCTCGCCATCGTCGGGCCGGCCGCGCGCGGCAGCGGCACCGAGGTGACGTTCAAGCCCAGCCCCGCCACCTTCACCCACACCGATTTCGACTACGCCCTGCTGGAACGCCGGCTGCGCGAACTCGCGTTCCTGAACTCGGGGCTGGCGATCGTGCTGCGCGACGAACGCCACGCCCCGGCGCAGGAAACCGCCCTGCGCTACGACGGCGGGCTGGTCGCCTTCGTCGAATGGGTTGACCGCGCCAAGACCCCGGTGTTCACCCCGCCGGTCAGCCTGCGCACCGCCGACGATGCGCTCGGCATCCGGGTCGAATTCGCACTGTCGTGGAACGACAGTTTCCACGAGACGATGTTGTGCTTTACCAACAACATCCCGCAGCGCGACGGCGGCGCGCATCTCGCCGGCTTCCGCGCCGCGCTCACCCGGGTGATGACCAAATACGCCGAGGGCATGGGCAAGAAGGACAGCCTTCAGCTCGCGCCCGAGGACATCCGCGAGGGCATGACCGCGGTGCTGTCGGTGAAAGTGCCGGACCCGAAATTCTCCTCCCAGACCAAGGACAAGCTGGTCAGCTCGGAGGTGCAGCCGGTGGTGCAGGCGGCGGTGGCGGATGCGCTGTCGCACTGGCTGGAGACGCACCCCAAGGAAGCCAAGTCGCTGGTCCAGAAGGTGATGGACGCGGCCTCGGCGCGGGAGGCGGCGCGCAAGGCGCGCGAACTCACCCGGCGCAAGGGCGTGCTCGATGTCTCCTCCCTGCCCGGCAAGCTCGCCGACTGCCAGGAGCGTGATCCGGCGAAATCGGAAATCTTCATCGTCGAGGGCGATTCCGCCGGCGGCTCGGCCAAGCAGGGCCGGGACCGCAAGTTCCAGGCGATCCTGCCGCTGAAGGGCAAGATCCTGAACGTGGAACGCGCCCGCTTCGACCGCATGCTGGGCAGCGCCGAGATCGGCACCCTGATCACCGCGCTCGGCACCGGCATCGGTCACGGCGAGCCCGAGCAGGGCGGCTTCGACGTGGCCAAGCTGCGCTATCACCGCATCGTCATCATGACGGACGCCGATGTCGACGGCTCGCACATCCGCACCCTGCTGCTGACCTTCTTCTTCCGCCAGATGCCGGAGCTGATCGCGCGGGGGCATCTGTTCATCGCCCAGCCGCCGCTGTTTCGCGCCAAGCGCGGCAACGACGACCGCTATCTGAAGGACGACCGCGCGCTGGAGGAATTCCTGCTCGAGAAGGCTCTGGGCGCGGCCAGCCTCACCTATGCCGACGGGCGGAGCTTCGCCGGTCCCGAGTTGCGCGCCGAGGTGACCTGGCTGCGCGAGGCAACCACGCGGTTGCGGCGCCTGGCCGGAAACATCCCGCTGCCGCTGTTGGAACAGGCGGCGATCGCCGGCGCGCTGACGGTGGATCCGGCGCGGGCGACGGCGGCGGCGCCGGAGCTGGCGGCGCGGCTCGATGCGGTCTCGCGGCCGACCGAACGCGGTTGGGTGGTCGCAGCCGACGGCACCGGGCTGACCCTCGGGCGGGTGGTGCGCGGCGTCATGGAAAAGCACGCGCTCGACGCCGCCGCCCTGCGCAGCGCCGAGGCGCGCTGGCTCGCCGAACGGGCGGGCGTGCTGGCGGAGCGCTTCGCCGCGCCGGCCCGGCTCAAGCTCGACGCGCAGGAAGCCGAGGCGATGGGCCCGGCCTCGGCCTACGAGCGCATCCTGGCGCATGGGCGGCGCGGGCTGACGGTGCAGCGCTTCAAAGGGCTGGGGGAGATGAACCCCGACCAGCTCTGGCACACCACGCTCGACCCGGCGGCGCGCACCCTGCTGCAGGTGAAAGTGGGCGACGCGGAGGACGCGGCCCAGGTGTTCAGCACCCTGATGGGCGACGTGGTCGAGCCGCGGCGGGAGTTCATCGTGAGCAACGCGCTGAAAGTGGCCAACCTCGACGTCTAGTGTCCCGACTCGGAAATAACGTCATCATGCGTCGGGACACGAGCTCTTTGTTTTCAGTGGCCTGCTGGTCCCTGAAATGGGAAGGCATTTCAGGGGCAGGACACTAGCGGGCGATGTCCGGCGACGCGGCGCCACGGCCGGGCTGGCGCGAGGTGCCGGGCGCCGTCTGGGCGCTCGGCTTCGTTTCGCTGTTCATGGACGTCTCGTCCGAACTGATCCACGCCCTGCTGCCGCTGCTGCTGGTGGACCGGCTGGGGGTGGGCGTGGCCACGGTCGGGCTGATCGAGGGCATCGCCGAGGCGACCGGAACCACCACCAAGGTCTTCTCGGGCGCGCTGTCGGACCGGCTCGGCCGGCGCAAGCTGCTGGCGGTGATCGGCTACGGGCTGGGCGCCTTGTCCAAGCCCTTCTTCCCGCTCGCCGACACCGCCGGCCTCGTGCTCGCGGCGCGGTTCATGGACCGGGTCGGCAAGGGCATCCGTGGCGCGCCCCGGGATGCGCTGGTCGCCGATATCACCCCGCCGGCGCTGCGCGGCACCGCCTACGGCGTGCGCCAGGCGCTCGACAGCGTCGGCGCGTTTGCGGGACCGCTGCTGGCGGTGCTGCTGATGGCGGTATTCGCCGACCGGATCCGGATCGCGCTGTGGTGGGCCGTTCCGCCGGCGGCGATCTCGGTGCTCCTGGTGCTGTTTGCGGTCCCGGAAGTGCCGCGGCCGAGTGCCGGACGGCAAGCGCGGCTGGCCGCTCCGGCGGGCGGATCTGGCGGGCCTCGGCCGCGGGTACTGGGCGGTGGTCGGGCTCGGCGCCCTGTTCACCATGGCGCGCTTCAGCGAGGCGTTCCTGATCCTGAAGGGCCAGGCGGCGGGACTGCCGCTCACGCTGGTGCCGCTGGTCATGGTGTGCATGAACATGGTTTATGCGGCCGCCTCCGGCCCGGCCGGGGCGCTGTCGGACCGGCTCGGCCGGCATGGCCTGCTGGCCGCGGGGATGCTGGTGCTGGCGTTGGCCGACCTGGTCCTGGCCGCCGCCCCTGGTTTCAGCGGATTGTTCGCCGGCGCCGCGCTCTGGGGGCTGCACATGGCGTTGTCCCAGGGGCTGCTGGCGGCGCTGGTGGCCGATGCCGCGCCGGAATCTCTGCGCGGGACCGCCTTCGGCGTGTTCAACCTGGTGACCGGCGTGACCCTGCTGCTGGCGAGCGTCCTTGCCGGGGTTCTGTGGCAGGTGGTGGGGCCGGACGCCACCTTCGGCGTGGGCGCCGCCTTTGCCGCCGCGGCGACCTTGGCCGCTTTGCGCCCGGGCGGCGGGTCCGGGCGCCTCTGCGGGTGAGGCCGGTCAGGGCCGCCGGCGCGCCCCGCCGCGCCCCGAGACCGCGCTGAACCCGACCCCCGCCAGCACCAACGCGGTCCCGACCAGGAAGCGCAGGTCCAGCCGGTCGCCGAACAACGCGGCGGAGGCGGCAATGCCGACCAGCGGCTGGCCGTATTGCGAGGCGCCGGCGATGCGCGCCGGCAGGCGCGACAGCGCGCGCAGCCAGATCCAGATCCCCAGCACCGTCACCAGCAGCCCGAGATACAGCACCACGCCGATCGCGACCGGGGTCAGGTGCACGCTGCCCGCCGGCACCAGCCACAGCCCCGGCAGCAGCCCGGCGGCGGCGAACAGCGAGCTCCAGGCGGCGGTGGCGATCACGCCCTCGCGCGAAGCCACCTCCACGCTGAACACGTAATAGCCGGCGACGCAGAGCGTGGAGAGCAGCATCAACGCCTCGCCCGCAGGCGTGGAGGCGGTCGGCCCGCTGGCGGGCGCCCCGGAAATCGCCAGCCCGACGCCGCCGAGCGCCAGCACGAATCCCGCCACGTGGGGCCGCCGCACCGGCTGGCGCAGCCGAAGGCTGGCGAGCAGCACGGTCAGCACCGGGATGATGGCGGTGATCATGGTGGCGACGGCGGCCGAGCAGCGCGCCACGCCGAGCATCTGCGTCGATTGTCCGGCATCGATCCCGAACAGCCCGAGTGCGGCCATCGCCGCCAGGTTGCGCGGCCGCGGCAGCTTCCGGCCGATCAGCATCAGGGCGAAGCAGGGGGCGGCGGCGAGGTAGCGCAGCGCGACCAGGGAAGGGGCGGGCATGTCGCGCAAGCCGAGCTTGCTCAGGGGGACCGACAGGCCCCAGATGACGGTGAGCAGGCCGAGCGCGGCGAGCGGACCGAGATCGGGACGGGCCGGGCTGACGGTGATCGGGCGGGCGGCGGCCTCCATGCTCGGGTCCTTGCGAAGGCTGATCGGGTGAGACGGTCCGGGTCAGCCAGGCGATGACGCGAACGGCCGGATCGCCGGGTCCGGTCTGGCCGCTGCCGACATGCTCACGCCCTCCGCCGCGCCTTCGCCCGTGCCGGCGCCGCCAGGCTTGGCGCCGGCGCCAGCATGGGGGCAAGAAACCGCCCCGTATAGCTGTCCGCGCAGGCGGCGATATCTTCCGGCGTGCCCTCGGCCACGATCTGCCCGCCGCCGTCCCCGCCTTCAGGCCCGAGGTCCAGGATCCAGTCGGCGGTCTTGATCACTTCCAGGTTGTGCTCGATCACCACCACCGTGTTGCCCTGCTCCACCAGCGCGTGCAGCACCTCCAGCAGCTTCCGAACGTCCTCGAAATGCAGCCCGGTGGTCGGTTCGTCGAGGATATAGAGTGTCCGCCCGGTGGCCCGCCGCGCAAGCTCCTTCGACAGCTTGATCCGCTGCGCCTCCCCGCCCGACAAGGTGGTCGCCTGCTGGCCGAGGCTGATGTAGCCCAGCCCCACCTGCTGCAGGATTTTCAGCCGGTCGCGGATGCGCGGCTGGGCGGAAAAATAGGGCACCGCTTCGTCCACCGTCATCGCCAGCACCTCGGCGATCGATTTGTCGCGAAACTTTATCTCCAATGTTTCCCGGTTGTACCGTTTTCCCTTGCACACGTCGCAGGTCACGAACACGTCGGGCAGGAAGTGCATCTCGATCTTCAGCACGCCGTCGCCCTGGCAGGCCTCGCAGCGCCCGCCTTTCACGTTGAAGCTGAACCGTCCGGGCTTGTAGCCGCGGGCGCGCGCGTCCGGCAGTTCGGCGAACCAGTCGCGGATCGGCGCGAACAGGTCGGTGTAGGTGGCGGGGTTGGAGCGCGGGGTACGACCGATCGGCGACTGGTCGATGTCGATGATCTTGTCGAGCAGGTCCAGCCCCTCGATCCGGTCGTGCGGCGCCGGCACTTCGCCCGATCCCATCAGCCGGCGCGACACCGCGCGATAGAGCGTATCGACCACCAGGGTGGATTTGCCGCCGCCCGACACGCCGGTCACGCAGGTGAACGTGCCCAGCGGGAAGCTTGCCGTCAGCGCCTTCAGATTGTTGCCGCGCGCGCCGATCACCCGCACCGCGCGATCCTTCTGCGCCGGGCGGCGCAGCCGCGGCACCTCGATCCGCCGTCGGCCCGAGAGATAGGCACCGGTGAGCGAATGCGGATGCGCCGCCACCTCCGCCGGCGTGCCTTCCGCCACCACGGTCCCGCCGTTCACCCCGGCTTCGGGCCCCATGTCGATCAGGTGATCGGCGGCGCGAATCGCGTCCTCGTCGTGTTCGACCACCAGCACCGTATTGCCGAGCCCGCGCAGTCGCCGCAGCGTGCCGAGCAGCCGTTCATTGTCGCGCTGGTGCAACCCGATCGAGGGTTCGTCCAGCACGTACAGCACGCCGGTCAGGCCGGAGCCGATCTGGCTCGCCAGCCGGATGCGCTGGCTCTCCCCGCCGGACAAAGTGGCCGATCCGCGCGCCAGGGTCAGGTAGTCCAGCCCGACGTCGACCAGGAAGCGCAGCCGGTCCACGATCTCGCGCAGGATCCGCCGCGCGATCTCGGCGCGCTGCGGGGTGAGCGTGTCGATCACGCCCTCGAACCACGGCAGCGCCGCGGCGATCGACAGTTCGGAGGCCTGGGCGATGGTCTTGCCGCCGACCCGCACCGCCAGCGCCTCCGGCTTCAGCCGTGCGCCGTGGCAGGTGGCGCAGGGGCGCTCGGCCTGGTAGCGCGACAATTCCTCCCGCACCCAGACGCTGTCGGTTTCCTGGTAGCGGCGTTGCAGATTGCGGATCACGCCCTCGAACGCCTTGTTCACGCCGTAGGCGCGCACGCTGTCCTTGTAGGTGAGCTCGACCGGAACATCGCCGGTACCATATAGAATGGCGTCGCGCACCGTTTGCGGCAGCTCGGACCAGGGCGTACGGGTCGAGACCTTGAAGTGTCGCGCCAGGCTGGCGAGCGTCTGGTCGTAATAGGGGGAGGAGGCGCCGGTCCAGGGCGCGATCGCGCCGCCGGCCAGCGGGAGGCGCTCATCGGGCACCACCAGCGCGGGGTCGAAGAAACTCTCGCTGCCGAGCCCGTCGCATTTCGGGCAGGCGCCGTGCGGGCTGTTGAAGCTGAACAGCCGCGGCTCGATCTCCTCGATCGTGAAGCCCGAGACCGGGCAGGCGAAGCGGGAGGAGAACACCGTCCGTTCCCCCCCGGGGGATTTGGAGTCGGCATTTTCCGCATAGGCAATGCCGTCCGACAGCGCCAGCGCGGTCTCGAAACTGTCCGCGAGGCGCTGCGCCAGTCCCTCGCGCACCACCACCCGGTCCACCACCGCCTCGATCTCGTGCTTGATCTTCCGATTAAGGGCGGGGACCTCGCCGATCTCATGCAAGGTGCCGTCCACCTTCACCCGGGTGAAGCCGCGGCGCTGCAACTCGGCCAGCTCCTTGCGGTACTCGCCCTTGCGGTCGCGCACCACCGGCGCGAGCAGCAGCAGCCGCGTGCCCTCGGCCATCGCCAGCACCCGATCCACCATCTGCGAGACGGTCTGCGCCTCGATCGGCAGCCCGGTCGCCGGCGAGTAGGGCACGCCGGCGCGCGCCCACAGCAGGCGCATGTAGTCGTGGATCTCCGTCACCGTGCCGACGGTGGAGCGCGGATTGCGGCTGGTGGTCTTCTGGTCGATGGAAATCGCCGGCGACAGCCCTTCGATACTGTCCACGTCCGGCTTGCCGGCGAGCTCCAGGAACTGCCGCGCGTAGGACGACAGGCTTTCCACGTAGCGGCGCTGGCCCTCGGCGTAGATCGTGTCGAACGCCAGGGAGGATTTGCCCGACCCCGACAGGCCGGTGATCACCGTCAGGCTGTCGCGCGGGATCACGACATCCACGTTCTTGAGGTTGTGCTCGCGTGCGCCGCGGACGTGGATGGAGCCGGTCATGCAGGCTGGGGTCCTTGGTTGCCCTGGGGTTGCCCTGGGGTTGCCCTGGCCGGCGAGGCCAGGCTCGGCACGACCCGGCTTGTTCCCGGGATGTTCCCGGGCTATACGGGAAAAGCGGGCGCGTGTGGAAGGGCTGTTAACGGATGGCGCGGTAGGGTGCCAGGGACGGGTACCCGACCGGGCGTCGGACCGGGACGATGGCGACCCGCCGGGCCGGCGCGAGACACGGACCGGCAGGATCGGGTAGTCTCGGTCCCTTGGCAAAGGATTTGGTGCGATGGCAGGCAGCGTCAACAAGGTCATTCTGGTGGGCAATCTGGGCAAGGACCCGGAGGTGCGAACCACCCAGGACGGCACGAAAATCGTGAATTTCACCCTGGCGACCAGCGAGACCTGGAACGACCGCGCCTCCGGCGAGCGCAAGGAGCGCACCGAGTGGCACCGGGTGGTGATCTTCAACGACCGGATCGCCGACGTGGCCGAGAAATACCTGCGCAAGGGCCGCAAGGTCTATGTGGAAGGCGCGCTGCAGACCCGCAAGTGGACCGACCAGTCGGGCCAGGAGCGCTACACCACTGAAGTGGTGATCGGCCGCTTCCGCGGCGAACTGGTGCTGATCGACAGCAACCGCGGGGAAGACGCCGGCGGCGGGGCCGAGGGCGGCGGCTATCGGAGCGAGCGGGCCCCGGCGCCGGCGCGCGCCGCAGGCGGCGGGGCAGGGCGCAGTGGCGGCGGCGGTGGGGGCGGCGGGCCTTCGTGGGACGCGCCGAAGGGCGGCGACCTGGACGACGAGATTCCGTTCTAGGCAGGAACGATCGGCGCGGAGCGGTGTCGGGCGCAGCCGTCCGCCACCGCTCCGCCCGATCGCGCCGGCATTGTGCCCGCGCCGCCCCGGCGTCAAAGTGCCGCCGTGCGGATCGGGAGTCCGGAGCATGAGCCAAACCGCCCTCGTCAACGCCGATCTCGACGCCGCCCTGGCCGAAGCCCGGCAGGCCTATACGGCGCGCAACCCGCGTTCCCTCGCCCGCTTCGTCGAAGCCACCGCGGCGATGCCCGGCGGCAATACCCGCACCGTGCTGCACTACGACCCGTTCCCGCTGGCGATGGCCCGCGGCGCCGGCTGCCGCCTGTGGGACCTCGACGGGGCCGAGTACATCGACTTCCTGGGCGAGTACACCGCCGGCCTGTATGGCCATTCAAACCCCGTCATCCGCGCGGCGATCGACCGCGCGCTGGATCAGGGGATCAGCTTCGGCGCCTCCAATGCGACCGAGGCGCGCTTCGCCCGCGTCGTCTGCGACCGGTTCGGCCTGGAGCGGGTCCGCTTCACCAATTCCGGCACCGAGGCGAACCTGATGGCGCTCGCCACCGCCTGCGCGGTCACCGGCAGGCGCGGCGTGATGGTCTTCGGCGGCGGCTATCACGGCGGGGTGTTCACCTTCGCCGGCGGCGGCAGCCCGATCAATGCGCCGTTCGACTTCGTCGTGGCGCCCTACAACGACACCGAAGCAACCCTGGCGCTGATCGAGCGCCACGGTGCCAGCCTCGCCGCGATCATCCTGGAGCCGATGCAGGGCAGCGGCGGCTGCCTGCCGGCCGAGCCCGCGTTCCTCGCCGCGCTGCGCGCTGCCGCCACCCGCATCGGCGCGGTGCTGATCCTGGACGAGGTCATGACCTCCCGCCTCGCCCCCGGCGGCCTCGCCGCCGCGCACGGGGTGAAATCCGACATCACCACGCTCGGCAAATACATCGGCGGCGGCATGTCCTTCGGCGCCTTCGGCGGCCGGGCGGAGTTGATGGACCGCTTCGACCCGCGCCGGCCGGATGCGTTTCCGCACGCCGGCACGTTCAACAACAACGTGCTGACGATGTCGGCCGGCCTCGCCGGCCTGACCGAGGTCTATACGCCGGACGCCGCGGCGGCGCTCAATGCGCGCGGGGAGGCGCTGCGGGCGCGGCTCAACGCGTTGTGCCACGCGGCGTCGGCGCCGGTGCAGTTCACCGGCATCGGCTCGATGCTGGCGGTCCACACCCAACGCGGCCCGGTCCGCACCCCGGCCGACGCAGCGCGGGACGATGCGAAACTCAAGGAACTGCTGTTCTTCGACCTGCTGGCCCAGGGCATCTGGCTGGCGCGGCGGGGGATGATGGCGCTGTCGCTGCCGATCGGCGAGGCCGAGTGCGACCGTCTGGCGGCGGCGGTGGAGGAGTTTCTGGCCTCCCGCCGCTCGCTGCTGGCCCAGGCGAGATAGCGCCCAGGCGGCGCTTTCCGCGCTCCCGCCGGGGGCGGCCGGGCCGCGGGTCGCCGCTTGCCCCGTCCGGGGGAGGCCGATAGGGTTCAATCGTCAACCAGCAGAGGCGGTCCCCCCATGTCCCTGGCCTCGGCCAGCGCTGTCCCGACGCTCAGCCTTGCCGAGATGCAGGTGCTCACCGCGCGCGCGGGCCTGGCGCTCAACCCGGGCCAGATGGCGGACCTGGTGCTGGTCTGGCGGCAACTGGCCGGTCTGGTTGCGCTGCTGCCGCGCGAGCGGCCGATGGCCGATGATCAGGCCTTCGTCTTCCGCCTGCCGTCGCCCGCCTCCGCTCCGACGGCGCCGGAGGCGGGTGCACGCAAGCGTGCGGCGCCCCGCCCAGCCGGGTCCGCCGCGACGAAACCCGTCCATTCCAGCCCGGCACGTCCTGCCCCCGCCGCCGCCAAGGCCAAGCCTGGGCGCGCCAGGACCGCCCCGGCTGCCGCACCCCGGTCCAAGCTCCCCCGCAAGCCGACCCGGCCGAGGCGATGACGGAGACCGCGCCCGCCTTTCTCACCATCGCCGAGGCCGCGCGGCTGATCGCGGCACGCAAGCTCGGGCCGGTCGAACTCACCCGCGCCCTGCTCGCCCGCATCGCCGCGATCGATCCGCAGCTGAACGCTTTCCTCACCATCACCGAGCGTCCGGCGCTGACCGCCGCGCGTGCCGCCGAACGGGCGCTGGCGTCCGGCACACGCCATCCGCTGCTCGGTATCCCGCTGGCCTTCAAGGATATCTACGAAACCGCCGGCATCCGCACCACCGCGCACTCCAAGCTGTTGATCGACAACGTGCCGAAGCAGGACGCGGAGGCGGTGCGCCGGCTGCGCGCGGCCGGGGCGGTGATGCTCGGCAAGCTCGCCACGCATGAATTCGCGATCGGCGGCCCGGCGTTCGATCTGCCCTGGCCGCCGGCGCGCAACCCGTGGGATCCGCGGCGCTTCACCGGCGGATCGAGCTCCGGCTCCGGCGCCGCCGTGGCCGCGGGGCTGGTGCTGGGGGCGACGGGGTCGGACACCGCCGGTTCGATCCGCCTGCCGGCGGCCTATTGCGGCATCGCCGGGCTGAAGCCGACCGCGGGCCTGGTGTCGCGGCGCGGCGTGATCCCGCTGGCGCCGAGCCTGGACACCGCCGGACCGATGGCCTGGACGGCGGAGGATTGCGCGCTGCTGCTGGACACGCTGGCCGGGCACGATCCGGCCGACCCGGCCTCGGTTCCTGGCCCGCGCGTGTCCTATGCGCAGGCACTGCGGGCGCCGGCCAAGGGACTGCGGGTCGGCGTGCTGCGCCGCTTCTTCGAGCGCGACGCCCCGGCCGCCCCGGAAACCCTGCGCATGATGGAGGACGCGCTGCGGGTGCTGCGCGGCCTCGGCTGCCGGGTGGAGGAGGCGGAGCCGCCGCCGCTGGCCGATTTCAACGCGGTGGGCCGGGTGATCATCTGCGCCGAGGCCTATGCGCTGCACGAGGCGCAGCTGAAGACGCGACTTGCCGATTATTCGCGCGCCTTCCGGGTCCGCGTGCTGGGTGGCGCGCTGATCAGCGCCGCCGACTATCTGGCGGCACAGCGCCGGCGCACCGACCTGCTCGCGTCCATGGCCGCGCTGTTCCGGCGGTTCGACGTGCTGGTCGCGGCGCCCGTGACCGGGCCGGCGCCGCTGCTCGCGGAACAACGGCCGGACGACGGGTTTTCCCGCCCGCTGCACACCGTGGTGGCGAACGTGGCGGCATTGCCGTCCCTGGTGGTGTGCGGCGGGTTCACCCCGGCCGGCCTGCCGCTGGGGATCGAATTCATGGGGCCGGCCTGGGGCGATGCGACGGTGCTGCGGATCGGGCATCACTTCGAGCATGCCGCGGGAACCCGGGACCGGCGACCGGAGCTGTAGGACGTCCGATCGCCTGCCGCGGCGCCCCCGCCCCGTTGTCCCCGACTCCCTCCTCCGGCACATTCCGCCCGCATGTCCCCTGCCGCGTTCCCCGTTTCCCGCCACCTCCCCGACCTCGCCGCCACCGAGGCGCTGGCCGTCGCCATCGCCCGCTGCGTCCGGCCGGGCGACGCCATCCTGCTGGAAGGTCCGCTCGGCGCCGGCAAGACGGAATTCGCCCGCGCATTCCTGCGCGAAGCCGCGGCCGACCCGGCGCTGGAGGTGCCCAGCCCCAGCTTCACCCTGGTCCAGAGCTACGCCACCGGCCGCGGCCCGGTGCACCATTTCGACCTCTGGCGGCTGGACGGACCGGCCGCGCTCGCCGAACTGGGCTGGGAGGACGCTCAGGCGGACATCGTGCTGGTCGAATGGCCCGACCGACTCGGTCCGTTCCGCCCGGCGGATGCCTTGACCGTGATCCTCGCGCCCGCCGGGGACACCGCGCGGGACGTCACCCTGTCCGGCTGGCCGGACCGCATCGAGGCCCTGGGATGACCCGTGACGACACCATCGCCGCCTTTCTCGCCCGCGCCGGCTTCGCCGCCGCCCGCGCCGCCCCGCTGGCCCAGGACGCGAGCTTCCGCCGCTATCTCCGCCTGACCGGCGGGCCGCGCCCGGCGGTGCTGATGGATGCGCCGCCGCCCGAGGATGTGCGCCCGTTTCTCCGCGTCGCCGCGCATCTGACCAGCCTCGGCCTGTCGGCGCCGGACATCATCGCCGCCGATCCGGATGCCGGTCTGGTGCTGGAGGAAGACCTCGGCGATGACCTGTTCGCCACTTTGCTGGACCGCACCCCGGATGCCGACCCGCTGCCGCTGTTCGACGCCGCGATCGACGTGCTCGCCGTCCTGCAACGCGCCGCCCCGCCGCGCGACCTGCCCGCCTGGGACGCTCGCGCGATGACCGCCGCTACGCTCGACCCGCTGTTCGCCTGGTGGTGGCCCGCTGCCTTCGGCGCCCCGGCGCCCGCGGCGGCCCGCGCCGACATCGCCGCCGCCCTCGCCGCCATCCTGGCGCCGCTCGAGGCGGGTCCGACCACCTTCGTCCACCGCGACTTCTTCGCCGGCAACCTGATCCGTCTGCCCGCCCGCTCGGGCCCGCGGCGGGTCGGCATCCTGGACTTCCAAAGCGCCGCCCTCGGTCATCCGGCCTACGACCTCGTCTCCCTGGTGCAGGACGCGCGCCGGGACCTTCCGCCCGCACTGTCGGAGCACGCCATCGCTCGCCTGCTCGCTGCCCGGCCGGACCTCGATCCGGCCGCCTTCCGCACCGCCTTCGCAGCCTGCGCGGCGCAACGTCACCTGCGCGTCGCCACCCAATGGGTCCGCCTCGCCCAGCGCGACCACCGCCCCCACTACCTCGCCCACGGCCCCCACACCTGGCACCTGCTCGCCGCAGCGCTGCGCCACCCGGCCGCCGCGCCTCTCGCCGCCGCGCTCGACCGGTGGGTCCCGGTGGGGATGCGGGGGAATCCGGGGGTGGGCAAGCAAGGCCAGGGGGGCGCTGCCCCCCTGGACCCCCCGCCAGGGGACAAGTCCCCTGGACCCCTCGGGGGGTTCGAGGCGGGAGGGGGATGGCGGGCAGGCCCGGGCGGCGGAGGCGGCGCGGACACGGAGGGCGCATTTGCGCCCCCCGTGTCCGCGCCGCCTCCGCCGCCCGGGCCTGCCCGCCACCCCCCTCCCGCCTCGAACCAACGAATGGGTTCCAAGGGCTCAGCCCTTGGCGGGGGTCCAGGGGGCAGCGCCCCCTGGCCTTGCTTGCCCACCCCGGACTCCCCCGCACCGCCATGGTGCTCGCCGCCGGGCTCGGCACCAGGATGCGCCCGCTGACGGAGGCGACGGCGAAGCCGCTGCTGCCGCTGGGGGGAAGATCGTTGCTGGACCATGCGTTGGATCGGCTGGCCGCGGTGGGGGTGGAGTATGCCGTCGTCAACGCCTTCTGGCAGGCCGATCGGGTGGACGCGGCACTGGCGGGGCGTGTGGTGCCGCGGGTGGAGGTGTTGCGGGAGACGCAGTTGCTCGACACCGGCGGCGGCGTGCGAGCGGCGCGCGACCGGCTGGGCGAGGAGCCGTTCTTCGTCGTGAACGGCGATGCGTTCTGGCTGGATGGGCCGCGTCCTGCGCTGGCGCGGCTGGCGGAGGTGTTTGCCCGGGGGGGCGTCGATGGGGTGCTGCTGGTGCATCGCACCTGCCAGGTGCATGCCGAGGTGGGGCTGGGCGATTTCGTGCTCGATCCCCTGGGCGGGCTGCGCCGGCGGCGGGAGCGCGAGGTGGCGCCGTATCTTTACGCGGGCGTGCAGATGATCGCGCCGTCGCTGCTCGCCGGCCTGCCGGACGGCCCGTTCAGCATGAACCTGGCGTGGGACAAGGCGCTTGCGGCCGGGCGGCTGACTGCCGTGGTGCACGACGGGCTGTGGTTCCATCTGTCCACCCCGGCCGATCTGGCCGAGGCGGAAGCCGTGCTGCACGAGAATCGCACCGGCGAGACAAGATGAACCTGTTCACCCTGCCGCCGGATGCACCGTTCCTGGATGCGGTGGCGGCGGCCTGGCTGGACCGGGCGGGGACGGCCGACCCGCTGGCGGTCGCCCGCGGGCTGATCCTGCTCCCCACGCGGCGCGCGGCGCGGGCGCTGGCGGAGGCATTCCTGCGCGTCTCCGGCGGGCGGGCGCTGGTGCTGCCGCGCATCACCGCGCTGGGGGCGCTGGACGAGGCGCCGCTGGCGCTGGCCGGCGCGCTCGACCTGCCGCCGGCGGTCGAGCCGTCGTTGCGGCTGGCGGCGTTGGCGCGGCTGATCCTGGCGATGGGCGGCGCCCATGGCGCGCCCGACACGGCCGACCGCGCCTGGGCCCTGGCAGCGGAACTTGCCGCGCTGATGGACGAGGCGGAGCGGGCCGAGATCGACCTGGCCGCCCGCCTGCCCGACGCCGCGGATCCGGAGTTCGCCGCCCACTGGGCGGTGACGGTGGAATTCCTGCGCATCGTCACCGCCACCTGGCCGCGCTGGCTGGACGAACAGGGGCTGAGCAATCCGGCGGCGCGCAGCGCCGCGCTGCTCGACGCCCAGGCCGCGGCGTGGGCGCAGACGCCGCCGGCCGAGCCGGTGTGGCTGCTCGGCGCCACCGGCGCGATTCCCGCGGTGGCGCGGCTGGCGCGGGCGATCGCGCGGCTGGCGGAGGGCGCGGTCCTGCTGCCCGGCCTCGACCTCGATCTGCCGGACCCGGCGTGGGAGGCGCTGGGGCCGCATCATCCGCAGGCGGGGCTGCGGCGGCTGCTGGAGCGGCTGGAGGCGACGCGGGCGGACGTGCGGCCCTGGCCGATGGCGGGGGGCGACGCGGCGGCACCGCCGATCCCGGCCGGGCGGGTCGGCCTGCTGCGTCGGGCGCTGCTGCCGGGCAGTGCGCTGGAGGACTGGCGGCCGGATGCGGCGGAGCCGTTGGCCGACCACGGTGCGCCGGGGTCTGCCGACCCGGGGGGGATGCTGACCGGGCTGTTCCGCCTCGAGCTGCCGACCCGCGGGAGGAAGCGGCGGCGATCGCGCTGATCCTGCGCGACACGCTGGAACGCCCCGGGGCGCGGGCGGCGCTGGTCACGCCGGATCGGGCGCTCGCCGGCCGGGTGGCGGCGGAACTGCTGCGCTGGGGCGTGATCGCCGACGACAGCGCCGGCGAGCCGCTGGCCGAAACCCCGCCGGCGGTCTTCCTGCGCCTGCTGATGCGCGCGGTGGCCGACGACCTCGCCCCGGTGCCGCTGCTGGCGCTGCTCAAGCATCCGCTGGCCGGCGCCGGGCTGTCCCCGCCCGCCTGCCGGGCCGGGGCGCGGGCGCTGGAGATCGCCATCCTGCGCGGGCCGCGCCCGGCGCCGGGTCTGACCGGGTTGCGCGGCGCGATCGCCCGGCTGGCGGCGGCGGAGCAACCGTCGCATCAGGCGTTTCTCGGCCGGATCGAGGCCTGCCTCGCCCCGGCGCTGCGCATGGAGGCCGGCGTCGCCGCCGCCCCGGCCGAGGTGCTGGACGGGCTGATCGCCACCGCCGAACGCCTGGCCGCGACCGACGAAGCCGACGGCCCCGCCCGGCTCTGGGCCGGTGAGGAAGGCGCCGCGCTGGCCGAGCATCTGGCGTCCCTGCGCGAGGCCCTGACCTTGCTGCCCGACCAGCGCCGCGCGGTGTTCCCCGGCCTGCTCGACGCGGTGCTGGAGGGGCCGGTCGTGCGCTCCCGCCGCGCGCTGCGCGGGCGCACCGGGGTCGAGCATCCGCGCGTGTTCATCTGGGGCCTGCTGGAAGCGCGGTTGCAGCAGGTGGAGACGATGGTGCTCGGCGGGCTGGTGGAGGGCGTGTGGCCGCAAGCCGTCGATCCGGGCCCCTGGCTGTCGCGGCCGATGCGGACCCGGATCGGCCTGCCGTCGCCGGAGGAAGCGGTCGGCCAGGCGGCGCATGATTTCGTCTCCGCGGCCTGCGCGGCGCCGGAGGTGGTGCTGTCCTGCCCGCGCCGGCGCGACGGCGCGCCCACGGTGCCGGCGCGCTGGCTGGCGCGGATCGACGCGTTCCTGACCGGGCGGGGGGCGGCGTTGCCGGAGCATCCGGCGCTGGGATGGGCGCGGGCGCTGGATCAGCCGGGCGGTTCGCCGCGCGCTGCCGATCCGCCGACGCCGCGACCGCCGCTGGCGCGGCGGCCGCGCCGACTGAGCGTGACCGAGATCGAGACCTGGCTGCGCGATCCCTACGCGATCTATGCGAAGCACGTGCTGCGGCTGGCCCCGCTCGATCCGCTGGAGCAGGAGACGGACGCGGCGGATTACGGCACCCTGGTGCATGGCGGGCTGCATGCGTTCCTGGCCGAAGCGGGCGCGCGCTGGCCGGCCGGCGCGGCGGCGCGGCTGCGCCAGCACCTGCTGGGCGCGCTGGCGCGGGCCGGGCTGCGCCCTGCGCTCGCCAACTGGTGGGCGCCGCGGCTGGAGCGCATCGCCGCCTGGGTGGCGGAGACCGAGCGCGACCGCCGCGCCCCGCACCCGGTGGCGGCGCTGTGGCCCGAATTGCCGGGGCGGTGGGAGCTGGTCGCGCGCCCGGCGGGCGGTTCGAGCTGCGCGGGCGGGCGGACCGGATCGAGCGCTGGGCGGACGGGCGGCTGGCGATCCTGGATTACAAGACCGGCCGGCCACCCACGCCGGCCGAGGTCGCCGCCGGCCTGGCGCCGCAGCTGCTGCTGGAGGCGGCCATGGCGGAATCGGGCGGGTTCGGGCCGGACCAGACCGGCACGGTGGCGGAACTCGCCTACTGGCACGTGAGCGGCGGGTACGAGCCGGGCAAGGTCGTGAGCCTGTTCAAGGACGATCCGGCCGCGATCGCCGGGTCGGTTGCCGGGGCCGCGGCGGCGCTGGCGGCGTTGATCGACGCGTTCGACGATCCCGCCCGGGCCTATCTGTCGCAGCCGCATCCGGCGCGGGCGCCGCGGTTTGCCGATTATGCGCAGCTCGCCCGGGTGGCGGAGCGGGCGGCGGCGGGGGACGGGGACTGAAAGCAGCGGCCCGCCGGCTGCTGCCGGCGGGCCGTTCCTTTGACAGCGGTCAGCGCGAGATCCGGCCGCCGGCGGATGCCCGCCGCCGTCCGGTCCGGTGGGCAACGGCGAGGCCGAGCAGACCCACGCCCAGGATCGCGAGATCCCCCGGTTCCGGCACCGGCGCGCCGCTCCCGGCGACGATCGTCTCGCTCACGGAGCCGAGGCTGTGCCCGGACGCGTCGGCAGCCGAGAACGTCAGGAGATAGGTGTCGTTCTGGGTGGGGTTGAATCCGGAATCGCCGAGCCCAGCGGCGATGGTGGCGAACGAGAGCGTCTCGGCGTTCTGGAACCCGTAGTCCGTCGATGCGTTGGACCCTGCCGCATTCTTCCCGCCAGGCCCGTATCCCTCATTATCCGGGATCAGCAGGGCGTCGAAGCTCCCGCTGGTCCCGTTCACGACATCGACCAGGGAAAGCTGCGTGGTAATCCCGCTGAGGGTCAGCCCCGCCCCGCTGACATTGGCCGAGAAGGCGAAGCCCCACAGTGACCCGCCGTGAGCCGTGTTGAGCCCAAGCGGCACGTCGTAGATGCCGGTGCCGGCCTGCGGCGTCACGGCGCCCGACGGGTACCCGGTGTGGCCGTCCGAATAGCGGATGAGGGCCTGAAGACCGAGTTCCACGCCGCCCTGCGTGTTGACGGTCCAATGTGTGTTGCTGTTGCCGGAGCCGAAATAGACGCCAGGCGGATTGGCCAGCCCGGTGTCGTACGCGACGCCGGCACGGGCGGTCGTCGCATGGCCGAGGCCGACGGCAAGCATGAGCCCCGAGACGGCGACAAAACCACGGATCGAACGACGCATCACATCCTCCATTCCATTTTGCGGGACCGTCTTACAAATTATTAGACAATCCTTACGTAAATCAGTCAATACCGATTGGAGGGGAAAAGAAAGGGTCCAAGGCGATATTTTTGCCTCATACGTTGATTATTCCGAGAAAACGGGATGATAATGATATTTAACAAATATCGTTCCATTCTCCGCTGCGTGAGCCCGCTTCTCGCGCCGACCCCGCACCGGGACGCAGCGAGCGACGCGCCTCGCCTCAGGCCGCAGCTTGCGAAAGCCGTTTCGGAGGCGCCGCGACGCGTGACGCTGGACGACGTCGGCCGAACCGGCCCGGTGCCGCCGTGGCCCGCAGGGCCGGCGGGGCGGGACCGCCGCAGGAAGGATTGCTCCCGGCGCGACGCCTGACATCCGGCAAATGAGTTGGCGACTGGAAGGACTCGCCCGCAGCCGGGCTCATCGTGCGAAATCCAGCCAAATCGGTGCAAACCGGACGGCGCCGGCGCACCGTCGTCCTCGGCCAGGGTGCGCAGGCAGCCAGGCGCGCCCAGCCGGACCCCGGCGAACCCGCGTGGCTTGACCGTCATCCGCGGCGTGTCGTCTGGACCACCGCGATGACCGTGCTAAAGCCTCGCCATGGCAGTGTCCGGGTCCCCGACGACGCTCGAACGCAGGCGCTCCCGACCGGGTTCGCGCGGCGGCTGGGCGTCCTGCGCGACCGGCGGGCGGCGCCCTTCGACCGGGCCGCGGCAGGGCACGCGGCGTCGCTCCGCACCGCGCGTCGCGGCGGCGGCCGGCCGGCCGAACGGCCCGGCACCGTGGTCGTCGCTATCGCCGAGGCGTGCCGGGCCGGCCTCGCCCCCCGTCACGCACGATCTGTCGCGGACCTGTCCGTCCCGGTCGTGGACCCCCGGGCCATGACGGCGGAATGAGCGACGTCCTTTCCCCCCGCGCCCGCGCCAACGCCGACCAGCGTGCCGCGGCCGATCCCGCCGTCTCCGCCTTCGTCGCCGCCTCCGCCGGCTCGGGCAAGACCAAGCTGCTGACCGACCGCCTGCTCCGCCTGATGCTCGGCGGCGCGGCGCCCGAGCGCATCCTGTGCCTGACCTTCACCAAGGCCGCCGCGGCCGAGATGGCGCTGCGCCTGCAACGCCGCCTCGGCGCCTGGGTCACCCTGGACGACTCGGCGCTGGGCAGGGAACTGGCCGCCCTCGACGTGCCCGCCACCGAAGCCGCGCGCCGCACCGCCCGCGCCCTGTTCGCCCGGGTGCTCGATCTTCCGGGCGGGATGCGCATCGGCACCATCCACGCCTTCTGCCAGTCCCTGCTGCGCCGCTTTCCGCTGGAAGCGCGGATCAGCCCGCATTTCCAGCTGGTCGACGACCGCGATGCCGCCGATGCCCTGTCCGAGGCGCGCGAGGACATGCTGCGCGACGCCAACCATGGTCCGCGGCAGGACGCGCTGGTCGCCCTGGCGGGCCTGGTCGGCGCGGCGGAGTTCCACGACCTGCTCGCCGCCCTGCTGGCCCGGCGGGACCGGCTGGAAGCGGCGCTGCGGCTCGGCCCGGACGAGCTGGAAGCGGCGCAGCGCCGGGTGCTCGGCGTCACCGCGACCGACGAGGCCGCTTTGCTGGCGGCGGCCGTGGCCTGGCCCGAGGAAGCCGGGCTGCGCGCCGCCCTGGCCCGGATCGCCGCCCAGGCCTCCCCCAAGGTCCGGCAGACGGCGGCCGGGCTGCTGGAGTGGCTCGGCTGCGGCCCCGAGGACCGCATCGCCAACTGGGCGGAATGGGTGAAAGGGTTCCTCACCGCGGCCGGCGACCCGCGCGGCGACGGCGCGTTCGTCAACCCGAAGCTCGCCGTGGCCGAGCCCGACCTGCTCGCCGCCTGCCGCGCCGAGGCCGACCGGGTCGCCGCGGTGCAGGACGCGCGCCGGGCGCTCGGGATGGCCGCGCTCTCGGCCGCGCTGCTCCGCCTCGCCACCCCGGTCGCGCGCGCCTATGCCGCGCGCAAGGAGGCGTTGGGGCGGCTCGACTACGATGACCTGATCGGCCGCACCTCCACCCTGCTGGTCGATCCCGGCGCCGCCTGGGTGCTGTACAAGCTCGACGGCGGGCTCGACCACCTGCTGCTCGACGAGGTGCAGGACACCGCGCCGGCGCAGTGGCACATCGCCGAGGCGATCACCGCCGAGTTCTTCGCCGGGCGCGGCGCGCGGGACCCCGACGCCGCCGCGGCGGAGCCCGCCCCGCGCAGCGTGTTCGCGGTGGGCGACGGCAAACAGTCCATCTTCTCGTTCCAGGGCGCCGACGCGACCGAGTTCGACCGCGCCCGGGTCCGGCTCGGCGAACGGGTGCGGGCGGCCGGGCTCCGGTGGGAGGAACGCCCGCTCGAGGTCTCGTTCCGCTCCACCGCCCCGGTGCTGGGGCTGGTCGATGCGGTGTTCGCCGATCCGCTGGCCGCCGCGGGGGTGACATCCCCGGCCACCCTGCGCCATTTCGCCGACCGCGCCGGCGCGGCGGGGACGGTGGAGCTGTGGCCGCTCGCCCCGCCGCCGGAGGCCGAGGACCCGCCGCCCTGGACCGTGCCGGACGATTACCAGGCGCAGGGCTCCGCCCCCCAGGCCCTGGCCGAGACCCTGGCGCGCTGGATCGCGGCGCAGATCGGCACCATGGAGCTGCCGGCGCGCGGCCGGCGGCTGCGGGCCGGCGACGTGCTGGTGCTGGTGCGCCGGCGCAACGCCTTCGCCCGCGCCCTGTTGCGGGCGCTGAAATCCGCCGGGGTGCCGGCCGCGGGCCTCGATCGCATGGTGCTGACCGAGCAGCCGGCGGTGGCCGATCTGCTGGCGCTGGCCGACGCGCTGCTGCTGCCCGAGGACGACCTGACCTTTGCCTGCTTCCTCACCAGCCCGCTCGGCGGCCTGACCGATCCCGGCCTGATGGACCTGGCCATGGACCGCACCGGCTCCCTGGCCGAGGCCCTGCGCGCCCGCGCCGGGGAGCGGGCGGAGTGGGCGGCGGCCTGGCGGTTCTTCGCCACCTTGCTGGCCCGGGTCGATTACGCCGCCCCGCATGCGCTGCTGGCCGAGGCGCTGGGCCCGCTCGGCGGCCGGGCGCGGCTGTTCGCCCGGTTGGGGGCGGAAGCGGGCGAGCCGGTGGATGATCTGCTCGCGGCGGCGTTGGACTACGGGCGCACCCACCCGCCGGCCTTGCAGGGGTTCGTGCACTGGCTGCGCCGGTCCGCCGCCGAAGTGAAGCGCGAGCAGGAAGCCGCCGGGGAGACGGTGCGGATCCTGACGGTGCACGGCGCCAAGGGGTTGCAGGCGCCGCTGGTGATCCTGCCCGACACCACCGCCCTGCCGCCCGACGACGGCAGCCTGCTGTGGGGCGAGGATGCGCGGACCGGCGTCTCCGTGCCGCTGTGGGCGCCGCGCAAGGCGCTGCGCTGTGCCGCCGCCGAGCGGTTGCGCGCCGCGGTCTCGGCCCAGCGGATGGAGGAGCACAACCGGCTGCTGTATGTCGCGCTGACCCGCGCCGAGGACCGGCTGCTGGTCTGCGGCTGGGCGCCGGCACGGCCGCTGCCGGAGACCTGCTGGTACAGCCTGATCGCCAAGGGCTTCGCCGCCCTGCCGGTGCGCGAGGCGGCGTTCGGCCCGCCGCTTGCGCCCTGGCCCGGGACTGCGCTGTTGCACGAAACGCCGCAGACCGTGCCGCCGCGGGCGGAGCCGGCGGCCGTGTCCGCGCCCGTCCCCGCGTCGCCGCCCTGGATCGGCGCCGCGCCGGACTGGATCGCCGCGCCGCCGCCGCCGGAGCCGCCGCGCCCGCAACCGCTCGCCCCCAGCCGGCCGGAGGGGGTCGCGTTCGGCCCGGTGCCGTCGGCGCTCTCGCCGCTGGCGGCGCGCGGGGCGGGAGCCTTGCGGCGTGGGCGGCTGGTGCACGCGCTGCTGCAGCATCTGCCGGCGCTGCCGGCCGCGTCGCGGGCCGCCGCCGCGCGGGCGTGGCTCGCCCGTCCGGGCCATGGGCTCACCGAGGGGGCGGCGGAGGATCTCGCGGCGCAGGTGCTCGCGGTGCTGGACCACCCGGGGTTGGCCCCGTTGTTCGGTCCGGACAGCCGTGCCGAGGTGCCGCTGTCGGGCGTGATCGCGGGGATGGTGGTCGGCGGCCTGGTCGATCGGCTGGTCGTGCGGGCCGAGGAGGTGCTGGTCGCCGACTACAAGACCAACCGTCGCCCGCCGGCGGATCCGGCCGGCGCGCCGGTCGCCTATCTGCGCCAGATGGCCGCCTATCGCAGCGTGTTGCGCGAAGCGTTTCCCGGCCGGACCGTCCGCGGGATCCTGGTCTGGACCGAGACGGCCCAGGTGATGGACCTGCCGGCGGCGCTGTTGGATGCCCATGCGCCGAGGGCGGCAGACTAGCGGGTCGCGCCGGAGGCTCCCGTTTGGGGGAGGGCGCCCGAGCCGCGCGGGGCCCATGGATGGCTGGCCCGGACGGCGGAGAGCACGAGACGACGGTGCCGGGCGTCAGGCGACCGCCCCGGGGATGTCCCCCGGGGACGTCCCCCGGGGCCTGCGCGTCAGGCCGCGTCTTCCCGCCGATCGCGCACCTTCACATAGGCAAGCTGGGCGTGTTCCCCGCAATACGGTTTCCCCGGGATCGAGGCCGCGTCGCAAAACCGGAAACTCTTCGTGCCGGGCTCGCCGAGCGGCCAGCAGCACGTGATCACCCGTCCATAGGGGCGTGCCGTCACCGCTTGCAGTCGCGGTTGCGGCGGGGCAGGGGGTGCGGACGCGGACGGTGCGGGCGCGGGCGGTGCGGCCGGCCGCACCGCCGGAGGGGGCGCAGTCGGGGTCGGGGCGGCAGCCTGGGGCACCGCCGCCGGCTGGGCCGGCGCGCTGGGCGGATGGGGCGCGGCCGGCACCGACGCCGCTGCCGCGACCGGAGGCGGTGCCGTGACGGCCCGAACGGGAGCGGCCGGCGCCGGGGCGGGCGGCGCCGCAACCTGCGGCGACAGGGGAGACGCGCTGCTCAGCGGCGGCAGGGTCGGCCCGTCCGGCTTCGGCACATCCGTCGGACGCCGGTTGCGCCGGCGGGAGGTCTCGCTCGCCCCCTCCCAACGGATCGGCGAGGGCCGCGCCGTCAGATCCAGCCGGTGCGCCTTGCCGACCACGGCGTTCTTGGAAACCCCAAGCCGGCGGCCGATCTCGGCGGTGGACAGCCCCTCCGCCCAGAAGACGCGCAGGCGCTGGATCGACTCGTCTGTCCACTCCATCTTGTGGTCCCCCGCGTTACCGACGCAGGATCTGGTAGCGGGCCGCGGCCCGTCCTGCAAGGACGCAATCGGGGGGAACCACAAAAACTTGTGGACAACGACGACTAGAACAACAACCCCTTGCGCAGCATCCCGTGCACCCCCTTCTCGCGGTTGACCGTCTGGGTGACGTGGAAATCCACCGCCAGCGAGCAGAACTGGTAGGCCTGCTGGCGCGAGAGGTTGGTGCGCCCGGTGATGAAGGCGATCATCTCGCGCAGCGCGGTCTTCATCGCCACGTCCAGATCCTCGTGCATGCCCATGGTGATGAAATGGGTGGCGGTTTCCGCCCGCGGATAGCGCAGCAGCGGATCGCGCGCGCCGCCGCCCTTGTGCAGGGTCAGGGTGAAGGTGCCGGTCAGGCAGGTCTCCAGCGCGTTGATGCACACCTCGCCGTCGCCCTGCACGCCGTGACCGTCGCCGGCCGAGAACATGCCCGCCCGGCGTGAACACCGGCAGGAACAGGGTGGCGCCGGCGCCGAGTTCCTTGTTGTCCAGATTGCCGCCGTGGGCGCGCGGCTCGATGGTGGAGATGGTCCCCCATTCCGGCGGCGGCGCCACCCCCATCACGCCGAAGAACGGCGCCAGTTTCAGCTCCGTGCCCCAGGGCAGGCGGCAGGTGCCGGCGGCGCGGTCGATCGGGATGTGGCTCAGGTAGCGCTCGGGGAAATCCTCCGGCAGGGTGCCGGCGAGCGGGCGGAAGCCGCAATAGCCCCAGTCGGCGCCAAGCGCGATCGCCTCGACCTTCACTTCCAGCATGTCGCCCGGCATCGCCCCTTCCACCGCCACCGGGCCGGTGAGGATATGCCCGCCCATGCGCGGCGGGTTGGCCGCGATGATGGCGCTCAGCGCCGGCGGGATCGCCAGCCCCGACTCGGGCGGCGGCAGCACGTCCGCCGTGCCGGCGGAGACGCACTCCAGCACCACGGTATCGCCCGAGGCGACGGTGAGCAGCGGCGGGTAGGCGGCATCGAAACTGCCCCAGCGGATCGTGGCGGGCGCGGCGGCAAGGCGGTGGCTGGCCATCAGGCGGGTCTCCTTGTGCGAAGCGGGATCGTGGCCGATCCCGCGGGGCGGTCAAGCACGATCCGCGCCAGATCAGCCCGCGCCCAGGCCGGCGCGCAGCACGGCATACAGCAGCCCGCCTACCAGGAAGCCCACCATCGTGCCATTGACGCGCACGAACTGCAGATCCTTGCCCACCCGCAACTCCAGCTTTTCCGTGATCGTGGCCGCGTCCCAGCCGCCCACCACCTGGGCGATGAACCCCGCGAGCTGGGCCTGCGCCGCCGGCAGCAGGCCGCCGGCGATGCTTTCCGCCGCCGTTTGCACCCGCTGGCGGGCCGCGGGATCGGTCTCCAGCAGCGTGCCCAGATTGTCGAGCGCGCTCTGGATCGCGGCGATCGTGCGACCGTCGGGGCGGGCGGCGTCGGCCTCCAATGCCAGGCGAAGCCGCGCCCAGATGTCCCACAGCCAGGCCAGCACCGTTTCGTGCGCCACCACCCTGCGGATGGCGGCGCCGATCTCGGCTGCGCGGGCGGGATCGTCCTCCATCCGGGAAATCTCCCGGCGGACCCATTCGTCGAACGCGAGTTGCAGATCCGATCCGTCGGGGCCGGTCTTGTCGAGTTCACTGGCCAGGGTCGTCATCACCCGCCGTGCGATCGAGGCACCGAGCGCCCAGCCGACCAGCCGTCCGCCCTGCTCGCGCACCCGCTCCTCGATGGCGCTGCGCAGCGCCTCTTCCTTCCCGGCCAGCAGGTCGCGGAACTGGCCGAGCAGGAACCCGAACATCTCCTGGTGCCGCCCGCCCTCCACCAGCCCGCGCAGCGCGCGCGCCACCACCCGGCCGGCGCCGGGGCCGCCCAGCACGCGCGGCACGAGGCGCGTCGCCAGCCGGCGGGCGCGCCCGTCCTCCACCGAGGCGAGCACCCGGGGCAGGGTGGCGGCGATCGCCTGCGCGGCGGGCCGGGCCGAGGCCGGGTCGGCCAGGACCCGGTGCAGCATCGAGGGCAGGTCGAGCCGGCGCAGAACGCCGGCCACTTCGGCGTCGGTGAACACATGGGTGGCGACGAAGCGGCCGAGCGCCTGGCCCAGCCGCTCCTTCTGGCGCGGGATGATCGCGGTGTGGGGGATCGGCAGGCCGAGCGGGTGGCGGAACAGCGCGGTGACGGCAAACCAGTCGGCGATGCCGCCGATGAAGCCGGCGCGCGCGGCGTTGTTCAGCAGGCCGGCGGGCCAGCCGTCGCCCCAGTGCGGCGGGATCGCGTAACTCAGCAGGGTCAGCGCCGCCATCAGCAGCAACAGCGCGGTGGCAAAGCCCTTGTGGCGGGCGAGGGTGCGGCGGAGGGCGGCGTCGGGATCGGGCGTGTTCATGCGCCTTGCTTCATAGACGCCGCGGCGCGCCGACGCACCTCCGTGCCTGGTGGTTCTCCGGCGCGAGCGCGCGCACGCCCTTATCGCCCCATGGCCGGATGCGGGTGACCCTGTCCGCACCCCCGGCCGCCGACCCAAGCCCGGGGGCAGGCGGCTATTCGATTCGATATCGCAACAATTAGGGCGCGCGTCCACCGCGCCCGCTCAGGCCGGAATCTTCGCCGAACCCAGCCCCGGGCACCCGAGCCAGACCGGCCGACGGTCCCGCCCCCCCGCGGGGGGCACGCACCCGAGCGCGACAAGATCCCCGTGCGAAACACCCCTCGCCCGCGCCACGGCGTAGTCGGCCGCCGCCGCCGCGGCCGTCAGGGGCCCGCCGGGCACCAGGATCACCGGCCGCCGCCGCCGCCGCGAGGCGGGCAGCAGCGCGCGATCCACCCCGAGCATCCAGCCGAGCGGGCGCAGGATCGGCCCCAGCCTGGGATCGGCCGCCAGCATCTCCGCCATCGCGGGATCGCGCAGCAGCGCTTCCAGCTGCGCCCGCCCGGCGGCGGCCTGCGGCACCAGCCGCAGCAGCCAGCGCCAGGAGCGCGGCAGCCCCGTGCGTTCGGGCGGCGGGTCCGCCAACGGGTCGTAATAGCTGTCGGTGGGAACGAATCGCGGCTCGACCGGCTTCGGGGCCCGCTTCGGCGGCGGAACCGGCGTGCCGGCAACGGCGCGGAACCGGGCGACGAGATCGTGCAGCCGCGCGAGCAGGGCGCCGGCGCGCGTGCGGTCCAGGCCCGCGTGATCGCCCAATCCGGCGATGCGGTCGGCCAGCCAGGCGACGAGGCTGGTAACACGGTCGAGCAGGGGGAGGAGGGTCATGGGCGTGCGAACATATATAGAACATTCGCCCGCGGCGAGGCAACAGGTTTGTGCGGGCTCCCGTGACGCCGCCCGGGGCGGGGCGCCCGACCTGCCCGAGCCTGGCGCCGTGCTCGCCGCCGTCAAGGACGCTGCGCGCCGCGCAAGGGCGCGGTGGCCCGCGAAGCGGCGGGCCATCCTTGACCGCGGCTGCGCGCGACGCCCTGGGAAGTTCAGGCCGGGACGAGGAAACGGCCCCCAGCCGAACCAGGAAACACCGGAGGAAGGCGCAGTCGGGTCGGGTGCCCCCATCCCAGACAGCGAGGAGCCCATTGTCCCGGCGCCACGCCCGCCGCGTCACGGCCCCCGCCGCGTCATGGCCGGCCTTGAGCCGGCCATCGACCCAAGATCGTCCGTGCGCAGATGGCCCGCTCCAGGCCGGCCATGACGGGGCGGGCGGGCCAACAGGGGCCTCCTTGGATGCGGGGCCGCCAACGCATCGTACCCTGGGATTCGCGGCAACAGGGGCGTTCACCCGGTCGCCCTGGGTGGTTGCCTGTCCATCTCTGCTATAAGGCGGCGTGGCTGAGGACGCGCGACCGGGGACAGGGGAAAACGGGAAGGCCGACGCGCAGCAGCCGGCGCCGGCGGCCCGTGCCCGCCTGCGGATCGACCGGCACTGGCTGCGCTCGATCGGGGCAACCCTGGGGCTGGTCGGACTGGTCGCCGCGGCAATCGGTGGCGGCTGGGGGTTCACCCTGTCGGCGCTGGGAAGCTGCGCGGTGGGGTTCGGGTTCTTCTACCTGCTGTTTCCCGGCGGCGCCCATTTCGGCATGACGGTGGCGAATTTCCTGGCTGTCTATGCCTGCCTGTTCGTGTTCTTCCAGCAGGCCAACTTCGCCGAAGCCTCGCGCGCGGCTTCGATCATCGGGCTGGCTTTGCCGGTGCTCGGGTTCCTGGCCGGGTGCCTGTGGCGCCGCCGGCTGGTGCTGGCCATCATCCGTTCGCGCCATCCGCGCGACTTCGCTCATCTGCCGCGGCTGATGCGCTGGCTCGCCGGTGCCTTCGGGGTGGGGGCGCTGTCCTTCTCCTTGCCGCGGTTCGCGCTGGGCGCCGGCGCCCAGGGCCTGCTGCTGATCGTCGCCATGGCCGCGATCACCGCGGTCGTCGTGGCCTCGGTGCGCGACGTCGTGGTGGTGCTGCGCGACGTGGCGGCGATCTTCGAGAGCGTCGCATCGCGGCTGGACCGGTTGCTGATGCCGATGCTGGCGTTCCTGACGTTCTACGGGCTGCTGGTGGTGGTGTTCGGCTGCCTCTACCGGATCGCCGACCTGACGTCGCCGGTGCCGCAGTTCGCGCTGCACGGCGCTCCGGCGCGGATCGATTTCACCGACGCGCTCTATTACAGCATCGCCGCGATCACCACGCTCGGCATCGGCGACATCGCCCCGGCCACCTCGCTGGTCCGCGCATTGACCGGGGTCGAGGTGGTGGCCGGGGTGCTGATGCTGCTGTTCGGTTTCAGCGAGATCACGCGGGCCCGCGGCGGCGAGCGGTAGCGTTCAGATCGGTCGCACGATCCCAGGACGTGGGATGGCCGAATGCTCTTTCAGCACCTGCTCGCCGGTGGGGTCGATCTCTTTCAGCACCACGTCGTAGCCCCAGAGGTCGGCCAGGTGCTGCAGTACCTGGCGGGCGTCCCTTTCCTCGAGCAGCACGTGATTGAGCGCGCGGTGGTGCAGCGCCAGCCGGCGATCGCCGTCGAGGTCGACATCGACCACCTGGATGTCGGGCAGGGTCCAGGCGACGTCGTATTGCCGCGCCAGCGCCCGCTGGATCTTGCGGTAGCCGCGCTCGTCATGGATCGCCTGCACGCTCAGATGCGGTTCCTCGGCGTCGTCGAGCACGTGGAACAGACCGAACTGGCGGATCAGGCGGGGGCTGAGGAACTGCAGGATGAAGCTCTCGTCGCGGTAGTTGGCCCAGACGTCGCGCAGCACCGCCATCTCGTCGCCGGTCCCGGCGATCGCGGGGAACCACTGCTGGTCTTCCGCCGTGGGTTCGGTGCAGATGCGGGCGATGTCCTGCATCATGGCGAAGCCGAGCGCATAGGGGTTGATGCCTGCGTAGCGCGGATCGTCGAACTCGGGCTGGAACACCACATTGGTGTGGCTGCGCAGGAACTCCACCATCGCGCCGTCGGTGAGCAGGCCCTTCTCGTGCAGCCGGTTCATGATCCGGTAGTGCACGTAGGTGGCGCAGCCCTCGTTCATCAGCTTGGTCTGGCTCTGCGGATAGAAATACTGCGCGATCTGACGCACGATGCGCAGGATCTCGCGTTGCCAGGGTGCGAGACGCGGGGCGGTCTTTTCCAGGAAATAGAGGATGTTCTCCTGCGGCAGTTGCAGCAGCGCGCGGCGGCGTTCTCCCGCCGTGGGGTCTTTCCGCGCGTTGTCCTTGCCCGGCACGGTGCGCCAAAGGTCGTTGAACACGGATTCGTCGTAGGCGCGGCGCTCACGCTCGCGCCGCTCCTCGGAGCGCAGGTCGACGGCGCGCGGACGGGGGTAGCGGTGCACCCCGTGGCTCATCAGCGCGTGCGCGGCATCGAGCAGGCGTTCAACCGCGGCTTCGCCGTGCTTTTCCTCGCAGTCGGCGATGTAGCCCTTGGCGAATTCCAGGTAATCGAGAATGCCGTCGGCGTCGGTCCACTGCTGGAACAGGTAGTTGTTCTTGAAGAAGTGGTTGTGGCCGAAAGCGGCGTGAGCGATCACCAGTGCCTGCAGGGTCGCCGTATTCTCCTCCATGATGTAGGAGATGCAGGGGTTGGAGTTGATGACGATCTCGTAGGCCAATCCCTGCATGCCGGTGCGGTACAGCGCCTCGTTGCGGGCGAACTGCTTGCCGAACGACCAGTGCTTGTAGAACAGCGGCATGCCGATCGAGGAATAGGCGTCCAGCATCTGCTCGGTGCCGATCACCTCGATCTGGTTGGGATAGACGTCGAGGCCGAGCTCATCCCGGGCGATCCGCTCGATCGCCTCGTAGGCACGCTGAACGGTGGCGAACTCCCAGTCCGCACCTTCGAACAGCGGACGGGTGGCGGTGGGGGCAAGAGTTGTCATGCGGGTTCGGCTCCGGCGTGGGCCTGCTTGCGGGCGAACAGTTCACGGAACACCGGGTAGATGTCGCGCCGGTGGTTGACCTTGCGCATCGCCATCGGGGCGCCGCCGCGCACGATGTCCGTATAGGTTTGCCACAGGTCGCTGTCGCGGCGGATGAAGCCGGGCGGGAAGTGTTCCGAACTCGCGGCCAACCTCCAGGTAGGCATAATACTGGCAGACCGGCAGGATCGCGCGGGTCAGCAGCTCGGCGGTGTGGTCGTTGTCGGAGGCGGTGTTGTCACCGTCCGAGGCCTGTGCGGCGTAGATGTTCCAGGCGTCCGGGCTGTAGCGTTCCGCCACCACCCGGCGCATCTCCTCGAGCGCGGTGGAGACCACGGTGCCGCCGGTTTCCGGCGAGTGGAAGAACGTATCCTCGTCCACTTCGGAGGCCTGGTGGGTGTGGCGGATGAACACCACCTCCACGTGCTTGTACTTGCGGCGGAGGAAGATGTACAGCAGCACGTAGAACCGCTTCGCAAGATCCTTCATGTGCTCGGTCATCGAACCGGAGACGTCCATCAGGCAGAACATCACCGCCTGGGCGACCGGCCGCGGGTGCGATTCGAATCGCTTGTAGCGCACGTCCAGCGGGTCGATGTAGGGAACCACGCTGAGCCGGCGCAGCTTGCGGTCGAGCTCTTCCATCAGTTCGGCCCGGCGCGGGTCGGCCTCGTCGAGCTGGTCGATCTCTCCGCGCAGGGCGGCCATTTCCTCGGGCTTCGGGCGGCGCAGCGCGATCCGGCGGGACAGGCCGTTGCGCACGGTGCGCAGCAGCGCCAGGTTGGCCGGCGAGCCGGTGACCGAGTATCCGGCCCGTTCCCAGCTCAGGCTTTCGGTATCGACCACCCGCCGTTTGGCAAGGTCGGGCAGTTCCAGGTCTTCCAGGAAAAGTTCCACGAATTCGTCGCGTGAGAGGACGAAGCGGAAATCGTCCTGGCCGTCGCCGTCCGGGCTGCCCTCGGAACCGCCCCCGCCCGCGCCGCCGGGCGGGCGGGGGATGGTGTCGCCGGTGACGTAGTCCTTGTTGCCCGGAAGCACGTGATCGCGCACCCCGCCCGAGCGGTCCCGGTGGAAACCAGGCTCGTGCACGCCCTGCGCCGGCAGCGAGACCTCGCCGCCTTCGTCGGCATCCTTGATGCCGCGGCTGGCGGAGCCTTCGTGCACCGCCTTGCGGATCAGGGACTTGGCGCGGCGCATGAAACGCTGCCGGTTGGCGAGGCTCTTGCCGCCGGGGTTGAGACGACGATCGACGATATGCATGAAGCGTGCGTGTCCCCTGGTTGGGTCCGGGACTAGCCGGCCTGTTTGACGCGCATGTACCACTCCACCAGCCGGCGGACCTGGCGTTCCGTGTAGCCGCGCTCGGCCATGCGGGTGACGAACTCGGCATGCTTCTTCTCGGTGTCGCCGTCCTTCTTCGAGCCGAAGCTGATCACCGGCAGCAGTTCCTCGACCTGGGAGAACATCCGCCGCTCGATCACTTCGCGGATCTTCTCGTACGACGTCCAGGACGGGTTCTTGCCGCTGTTGTTGGCGCGCGCCCGGAGGCTGAACTTCACCACCTCGTTGCGGAAGTCCTTGGGGTTGGCGATGCCGGCCGGCTTCTCGATCTTGGTCAGTTCCTGGTTCAACAGTTCGCGGTTGAGCATCTGTCCGGTATCCGGATCCTTGTAGTCCACGTCCTCGATCCAGGCATCGGCGTAGGAGACATAGCGATCGAACAAATTCTGGCCGTAGTCGTGGTAGGATTCCAGATAGGCTTTCTGGATCTCGTTGCCGATGAATTCCGCGTAGCGCGGCGCGAGTTCTCCCTTGATGAACTCGAGGTAGCGCTTCTCGGTTTCCGCCGGCAGCTGTTCGCGCCGGATCGACTGTTCCAGCACGTACATCATATGCACCGGGTCGGCGGCGATCTCTGTCGTGTCGTGGTTGAACGTGGCGGCCAGCACCTTGAAGGCGAAGCGGGTGGAGGCGCCGTCCATGCCCTCCTCGACGCCGGCGGCGTCCTTGTACTCCTGCAAGGAACGGGCGCGGGGATCGGTCTCCTTCAGAGATTCGCCATCATAGACGCGCATCTTGGCGTACAGGGTGGAGTTCTCGTGCCGCCGCAGCCGGGTCAGCACCGAGAAGCGGGCGAGCATCTCGAGCGTGGCCGGCGCGCAGGGCGCGCGTGCCAGTTCGGAGCTGGTCACCAGCTTGTCGTAGATCTTCTGTTCCTCGGTCACCCGCAGGCAGTACGGCACCTTGATGACATAGATACGGTCGATGAAGGCTTCGTTGTTGCGGTTGTTCTTGAAGGTCTGCCACTCCGCCTCGTTCGAGTGCGCGAGGATGATGCCGGAGAACGGGATGGCGCCGATATTCTCGGTACCGATATAGTTCCCTTCCTGCGTCGCGGTCAGCAGCGGGTGCAGCATCTTGATCGGCGCCTTGAACATCTCGACGAACTCGAGCACGCCCTGGTTGGCGCGGTTCAGCCCGCCCGAATAGCTGTAGGCGTCGGGATCGTTCTGCGCGTGCAGCTCCAGCTTGCGGATATCGACCTTGCCGACCAGGGAGGAGATGTCCTGGTTGTTCTCGTCGCCCGGCTCGGTCTTGGCGATGGCGATCTGGCGCAGCCGCGACGGCATGAGCTTGACCACCCGGAAGCGGGAGAGATCGCCGCCGAACGCGTCCAGACGCTTGATGCACCAGGGGCTCATCAACCCGTTCAGCCGCCGGCGCGGGATGCCGTAGCGCTCTTCCAGCATCGGCCCCATCCGCTCGGGATCGAACAGCCCGAGCGGGCTTTCGAACACCGGGCTGATCTCGTCGCCGGCCTTCAGCACATAGACCGGGTGCACCTCCATCAGCGCCTTGACCCGCTCGGCGAGCGAGGATTTGCCGCCGCCCACGGGCCCGAGCAGGTACATGATCTGCTTGCGCTCCTCGAGCCCCTGGGCCGCGTGGCGGAGGAAACCGACGATCCGCTCGATCGTCTCCTCCATGCCGTAGAACTCGCTGAACGCGGGATAGACGCGGATGGTCCGGTTCATGAAGATACGGCCGAGGCGCGCATCCTTGGACGTGTCGACCATCTCCGGCTCGCCGATCGCGGCGAGCAGGCGCTCGGTCGCGGTCGCGTACATCATCGGAGTGTCGCGGCATCCGTCGAGATATTCCGCGAGAGTCAGGTCGGTTTCGCGGTGCGCCTCGAAGTTGCGCGCATAGGTTGCGAATAGGTCATCGAGCGTGTGCATCGGCCGCTCCGTGTGTGAGGGAAACACCTCGCGCCTTTATGCAAGATGGGCGCAAACGTAGCTTATTGACCCCGGAGTCGTGAGACTTTTTTTGCGTGTTGCTGACCGGCATCCCTTGGCCCGCGATGATCGGGGATTGGCGCGGGTTGAAACCGAGAGCCGGCGGGCGACGGTGGGCAGGGTGGAACCCCGCTGCATGACGAGCGTGTCCCGGGGACGAGCGTGTCCCGGGTAGGTGGGGGACGACGGGATCACATGCACCTGGCGTGGCAACACTATGACCGTATTCCTAAACAAAGGTTAACCAGGCCCGGTCGCCGGGCCGGCGACCGGGGCCCTCCGGGAGGCTCGCCGCGTGTCTTCTGATCCACTCGGGCCGCGCCCTGCCCACACCGCGGCAATCGCCCCGACTTGAAGCGCGTGCTGCCGTTTGTTTGGGCGATCCGCTTCCGCGTCGACGATGGCCGCCCGGTGTGTCGCCCGCCGTCCGACCCCGCGACGCCGCAAATCTGTGGACAAGACCAACCGAGGGTGCTGCACTTTGTGGAAGCGAAGCCACGGTCAAGGGAGGCCAGGAATGGCGGCACCCAAGTCCGGATCGACTCCGGCCGGTGATCAGCGCGCGGCGCGGTCGGCACCCCGCCCGGAGGTTGTGTCGTCCGCCCAGCCCGACACGGAGCAGGCCGACAAGGAAATGCGCCGCTTGCTGCGCGAAGCCGCCTGGAGCCGCATGTTCGGCAAGGTCGGCGCAAAGAACCCGTTTGTTCGCCGCCGCGGTTAGCGTCCCGGCGGTGAGCTTCCGGACGGCAGCCCCGGCCGCGCCCGGGCGGTAGGGCAGCGGGGCGTCCGCACGCCGTTGGGCGCGTGGACGCTGCCGGGAACGTCAGCCGAGATCCGGCCGCGCACCCAATCGTGCCATCCGGCGCGCGGTGCGCAGCAGGAACTGCCGGTCCTCGTCCGCGCACTCCCGGTACAGCCGCAGCAGCGCCAGTTCGTCCGCGCTCGCCGCCAACGCCGGGGCGCGCTTGTCGGCCCCGTGCATCAGGAATTCCACTCCGACTTCCAGCGCCGCGGCGAGCACGGCGAGATGCGCGGTGAGCTGGCCGGCCCGGCCGGTCTCCCATTGTGCCACCGCACTGCGCGAGACCCCGACGGCAGCAGCCAGCCCATCCTGGGTCAGACCACGTTCCCGACGTGCCGCACGGATGCGTCGGCCGATCTCGATATGCGGGTCCATCGCTTGCCCGTACGTCATCGCAGCTAACAAAAACAAGCGAAATCGGCGAGAGTGTTATTTTTATTGACACTTAAATGTCAGTGGTGATAACAATCGGGTTAGTTCATGATGTGTTCTCTCCTCGGAGGCCCCACCCATGCCCAAGAAGCTCTCTTGGACCGACGCCCAGGACACGCAGCTCCGTCGCCTGCGCGCCGAAGGTGTCAGCTGGGACGGTATCGCTGCCCTTTTCGGCCTCACCCGTTGGGCGGTGATCGAGCGTGGGCGGCGCATCGATGCCCGCCGGCCCCCCGCGGATTTCGCTCCCCCTCCCGAGGATCCCGGACGCGAGCCGCTGCCGGCCGGCCATCCGAGCAGCTGGGGCGCGATCACCCGCGGCACCGTGCTCGAAAACCTGTCCTACCCGCTGCCGGTTTTTGTCCGCTGACCGCGCTCCGGCCGGTCCGTGGTCAGGCGCCGGTCCCCGAATCCGCGCTGCTTCCCGTTTCCCCAGCACCAGGAACCACCCGACATGCGGCTCGCGTTCGTCCCGGATGCCGAATCGTCGACTTTGCCCGAAATCGACGCCGCCTACGTGACCTGGCGGCTGGAGGAGGCAGGCGCCACTCTGCTCGCGTTGCCCGCCTCCGGATGGTCCACCGGTCTGCGCAGCAGTTCGCTCGACATCGTGCGCAGTGCCGCCGAGAGCTATGGCTGGACCGCGGGACGGCTGCGTCCGCCGGTGCCTTCGGCCGCGAAGATCACGCGGATGGACGCCGCACTCGGCTGGATCGCCCGCATCCCCGCGGATCGCTATGTGCTGCGCCGCATCGTCGGTGCCCGCAGCCTGGTCCATCCGGTGAGCGAGCGGCACCTGTTTCCCTGGCGGCGGCTGGGTGCTGTGCTGGGCGCCGACCACAAGGCTGTGCAGCGGTGGCACAAGGAGGGGATCGGGCTCATCGTCTCCTCGTTGCGCGCACCGGCGCGCGGCTGAGGCCCCCGGCCTGCGGGAACAGCCGCCGGCGGCCGGCTCTCAGCCCACCACGGCGGCGACGAAGCGCAGCAGCTCGTCTTCCGATGGCGGCTTGTCCACCACCCGCGCCACCCCAAGCGCCGACGCCCGCGCCACGATCGCCGGCGATGGTGAGCCGGTGATCAGCAGGACCGGCAGCGTGTTGCCCGCCGCGCGCAGCCGCGCGACCAGTTCCAGCCCGGTCACCAGCGGCATGTGATGATCAAGGATCAGCCCCGCCAAGGTGCCGCGTTCATGGTTGGCCAGGAAGTCTTCGGCCAATTCGAAGGTTGTGGCCGGATAGCCGGATACATCCAGCAGGAAGCGCAGGGACTCGCGGACGGCCGGGTCGTCATCGACGATGCCGACCTGCCGCAGGGGCGGCGGCGCGGTGCCCGAAGGTGCCGCGGCAATCACGGCCAGGTTCCGATGTGGGCAGGATCAACCAAGGCCGGGGTTCCAGGGAGGCAGACGGTGGGACAGGAGCCGGATGTGCAGGCAACCCCATGTCGCGCCGCACCCGCCTTGACGCAGATCAACGATCGGCTCCATCGGCCACCTGCGCCTCCGCCGCCAGCGTGAACCGGAACACTGTTCCGCCGCCGGGATTGTCCTCGACCGTCAGGCTGCCGCCGTGCGCCTGCACGATGCTGCGACAGATCGACAGGCCGACGCCGAGGCCGCTGGCCTTCGTGGTGACGAAGGGCTGGAACAGTCGCGCGCGCACCATGTCCGGCAGGCCGGGGCCGGTGTCGGCCACTTCGATCTGCACCAGCTCGGCGTCCAGCCGTCGGGTGGCGACGGTGAGTTGCTGACGCGGCAGGCCGGCCATTGCCTCGATGGCGTTGCGCAGCAGGTTGAACAGCACCTGCTCGATCTGCACCTTGTCGAGCACCGCTTGCGTCGCCGCCGGGTCCAGCCGGCGCACCAGTCGCACCGGGCAGTCGCGCACCCCGATCATGGCCAGCGCGCAGGCCTCCTCGATCACCGCCGGCAGCAACTCGGGGCGCTTCTCGGTATCGCGCTTGCGCATGAAGTCGCGCAGGCGCTGCACGATCTGGGCGCCGCGCTCGGCCTGCTCGGCGATCCGCGCCAGCGCCGTCCCCGTCCCTTTCGTGTTGCCCGCCTCGAGCAGCCGACGCGCGCCGGAGACATAGTTGCCGATCGCGGTCAGCGGCTGGTTGATCTCGTGTGCCAGCGCGGAGGCGATCTGCCCGAGCTCGGACAGGCGCGAGAGGTGGACCAGCTCGGCCTGGCTCGCGCGCAGCGCTTCGCGGTCGCGGATCCGCCCGGAAATGTCGCGGGCGATGGTGGCGGCGCCGACGATCCGACCGGCCGCGTCGCGGACCGGCGAGATCGACAAGAAGACCGGAACGATGCTGCCGTCCTTGTGCCGTCGCCGGCTCTCGTGCCGGGGCACCGAAAAGCCGCGGCCGATACGGTCCATGATCTCGGTCTCTTCCGCCGCGAGGTCGGGCGGCAGTAACAGCGTGACCGGCTGGCCGATGATCTCCGCAGCCGTGTGGCCAAGCATCTGCTGGGCGGCGCGGTTCCAGCTTGTCACTCGCCCATGCAGATCCTTGCCGATGATCGCCTCCTCCGAGGAATCGACGATCGCGGCCAGGCGGTAGGCTGCTTCGGTGGCCTGCCCGGCGCTGGAAAGGGGGGTGGCGACTTCCAGCACTCCGATCTCCGTGCCGGCCGGATCGCGCTGCACCGCCCAGTGTGCGGCGAGCATAAGCAGCCGCCCGTCGGCGGTGCGCTGGCGCGCGCCGCCCTGCCAGACGCCGTCGCGTCGCAGCGCGTCGTCGATCCAGTCAGGCGGCACATCCGGCTCGGTGCCGAGCAGTGTCCCCGCATGCTGGCCAAGTGCCGTCTGCCGCGGCCAGCCGTAGAGCCGCTCCGCCCCTGCGGTCCACAGCCGGATGCGTCCGTCGGTCCCGCGCACCAGAGCCGGCACGAGATCAAGGGCGGCGGCGGGATCAGGGGGCGGGGGAGCCATGGGAACTCTCCATCGGTGCGGCCACTTTCCCCCCGGTGGGCGAAACGGCCGTACCGCATCACCGGGGCGCCGGGCCGAGCCTCCAGGCCGCGACTTTATGCCAGGATCGGCCACGCCGGGCCAGCACTGCGGCGGCGTCCGACGGCCGGTTTGCGGAGCTCCCGGCCGCGTGGCACGCTCATCTTCGCGATCCAGCCCGGCAGGAGGCCAAACACCCCATGGACATCCGTTTTGACAACCGAGTTGCCATCGTCACCGGCGCCGGCGCCGGTCTCGGCCGTTGCCACGCGCTGCTGCTGGCCGCGCGCGGGGCAAGAGTGGTGGTGAACGACCCGGGCGGGGCGGTCGACGGCCGCGGCGGCGCGCATGCTGCCGCCGACAAGGTGGTGGCGGAAATCAAGGCCGCCGGTGGCGAAGCGGTTGCGAACTACGACAGCGTCGCCGACGAGGCCGCCGCCGCGCATATCGTGCAGACCGCCATGGATACCTGGGGCCGGCTCGACATCCTGGTGAACAACGCCGGCATTCTGCGCGACAAGGCGTTCGTCAACCTGACCATGGACGATTTCCGCGCCGTCGTGGATGTCCACCTGATGGGCACGGTCTATTGCACGAAGGCGGCCTGGCCGGTGATGCGGGCGCAGAAATACGGGCGGGTCGTGGTCACCACCTCCGGCTCCGGCACCGTCGGCAATTTCGGCCAGAGCAACTACGGCGCGGCGAAGACCGGCGTGGTCGGGCTGATCAACTGCCTGCGCTCCGAGGGTGCGAAATACAACATCCTCACCAATGCCATTTCCCCCTCCGCTGCCACCCGCATGACGGAGGGGCTGCTGCCGCCGGACATGATCCCCTACATGAAGCCGGAGCTGGTTTCTCCCGCCGTGGCCTGGCTCGCCAGCGAGGCCTGCGACGTGTCGGGCACGATCATCGCGGCCACCGCCGGCGGCTACGCCAGGGTGCAGTATTTCGTGACCGAGGGGGTGCAGTTCGACCCGGTGAACCCGGTCACGCCCGAGATGTTCGCCGAGCGCTTCGCCGAAATCGCCGATCTGTCCACCGCCCAGCCCTACACCGGCCTGATGGGCAACGTGGAACGCCAACTGCGTGCGATCGGGCGCATCCGCTGAGGCTGGGGATGGGCGAACGTGGCCCAGTAAGAAAGGCCAGGGGGCGCTGCCCCCTGGACCCCCGCCAGGGGACAAGTCCCCTGGACCCCTCGGGGGGTTCCGTGCCGGTGGGGGGTGGCGTGCCGGGCGGGGCGGGGCCGGTGGCCGGGTGACAGGGCGCGCGTCCGCGCGCCCTGTCACCCGGCCACCGGCCCCGCCCCGCCCGGCACGCCACCCCCCACCGGCACGGAACCAACGAACGGGTTCCAAGGGCTCAGCCCTTGGCGGGGGTCCAGGGGGCAGCGCCCCCTGGCCTTGCTTGCCGGGCCCCGCTCCGCCCGTTCCTCGCTCTCAGCCGCGCGCGACCAGCGCCGTCAGCGCGTCGCCCACTTCCGCGGTGCCGGCCTGGCCGCCCATGTCGCGGGTGCGTGGGCCGCCGTCGCGCAGGAGGGTTTCGACCGCCGCCACGATCGCCGCTCCGGCCGCGGCCTCACCCAGGTGTTCCAGCATCAGCCCGGCCGACCAGATCTGTCCGATCGGGTTGCAGATGTGCTTGCCGGCGATGTCGGGTGCCGAGCCGTGCACGGGTTCGAACATCGAGGGGAACACGCGCTCGGGGTTGATGTTGGCCGAGGGCGCGATGCCGATCGAGCCCGCCACCGCCGGGCCGAGGTCGGAGAGGATGTCGCCGAACAGGTTCGAGCCCACCACCACGTCGAACCAGTCCGGGTGCTGCACGAAATGCGCGGTCAGGATATCGATGTGGTACTGGTCGGTACGCACGCCGGGATAGGACTTGCCCATTTCGGCGAAGCGCTCGTCCCAGTATGGCATGGTGAAGGTGATGCCGTTCGACTTGGTGGCCGAGGTCAGGTGGCGTTTCGGCCGTTTGGCCGCGAGTTCGAAGGCGAAGCGCAGCACCCGATCGACCCCCTGGCGGCTGAACACGGCCTGCTGGGTGACGAATTCGCGGTCGGTGCCCTCGAACATGCGTCCGCCGACCGAGGAGTATTCGCCCTCGGTGTTCTCGCGCACCACGTAGAAGTCGATATCCGCCTCGGTGCGGCCGGCGAGCGGGGTGCGCACCCCGGGCATCAGCTTGCACGGCCGCAGGTTCACGTACTGGTCGAAGCCGCGGCGGATCGGGATCAACAGGCCCCAGAGCGAGATATGGTCCGGCACGCCCGGCCAGCCGACGGCGCCGAGCAGGATCGAGTTGGACTCCCTGAGCCGCTCCATCCCGTCCGTCGGCATCATCGCCCCGGTCTTCTTGTACGTCTCGCAGGACCAATCATAGTGTGCGAGGTCAAGGGCGAAGCCGAACCTTGAAGCGGCGGCGTCGAGCACCTTGAGCGCTTCCGGGACCGTTTCCTTGCCGATGCCGTCGCCGGGGATGACGGCGATGCGGTGAGTGCGCGCCACGCTTTGTACTCCTGCTGCGATTGCGGAGCGCACAAGAGCGCGGATTCGGGTTCCGGCCAAGAGGGGGACCGCCGCGGCCGGGCTGCACCCCGTGGGCCGCCCCCCGTGGGCCGCCCCTCGCGGGCCGCCCCTTGCGGAAGCGGGCCGGAGGGGGCAAAGCGCGGGGGCGCATCCGACGGGAGCCGCTGCCATGTGTTCCGCCCTGGTCAACAAGACTGCCTTCGTCACCGCCGCCGGTCAGGGAATTGGCCGGGCCATCGCGCTCGCGCTGGCCACCGCGGGCGCGTCGGTGATCGCCACCGACCTGAACGAGGCGAAGGTGCACGAGATCGCCGGCCCCTCGATCCGCACCGCCAGGCTCGACGTGCTGCATGGAGCCGACATCGCGCGCGCGGCGGAAGATGCCGGGCCGGTGGATATCCTGTGCAACTGTGCCGGCTTCGTCCACCAGGGCAGCGTCCTTGATGCGACAGAGGACGAATGGTCCTTCGGCTTCGATCTGAACGTCCGTTCCATGTTCCGCACGACGCGCGCCTTCCTGCCCGGCATGCTGGCCAGGGGCGGCGGCGCCATCGTCAATATCGCCTCGGTGGCGAGCAGCCTGAAGGGCGTGCCCAACCGCGCGATCTATTCCGCCACCAAGGCCGCGGTGATCGGGCTGACCAAGTCGGTGGCGGCCGACTATGTCGGGCGCGGGGTGCGCTGCAATTGCATCTGCCCCGGCACCGTGGCGACGCCAAGCCTGGACGAGCGGATCGCCGCGAACGCGGCCGAGGCGGGCTCGGTGGACGCCGCGCGCGCCGCCTTCGTTGCCCGCCAGCCGATGGGGCGGCTCGGCACCGCCGAGGAGATCGCCGCGCTCGCGGTCTATCTCGCTTCCGACGCCGCGGGCTTCGTCACCGGCCAGGCGATGGTGATCGATGGCGGCATGACGATGTGACGCACCGGCTCCTTCGCCGGCCCGCCGTCCGCATGCGGATGGGGACCGGGGGAGGGGCTTCATTCAAGGGAGAAACCGCACATGAAACTGCTCCGCTACGGCCCTGCGGGCGCCGAGAAGCCTGCCCTCCTCGACGCCAACGGCGACATCCGGTGCCTGGCTGCCGCGATCCGCGACATCGACGGCTATGCGCTGTCGGACGCCGCGCTCGACATGATCCGCCGTATCGACCCCGCGAGCCTGCCCAAGGTCACCGGCAACCCGCGCATCGGCCCCTGCGTCGTGCGTCCGACCAACTACGTCTGCATCGGCCTGAACTACGCCGACCATGCGGCCGAGACCGGGGCCGCGGTGCCGAAGGAGCCGATCGTGTTCCTGAAATCGCTCGGCGCGTTCTCGGGCCCCTCGGACGACGTACGCATGCCGCGCGGCTCGAAGAAGCTCGACTGGGAGGTGGAGCTCGGCATCGTCATCGGCAGGACCGCCCGCTATGTGCCCGAGCACGAGGCGATGGACCACGTCGCCGGCTATTGCGTCTGCAACGACGTGAGCGAGCGCGAATTCCAGATCGAGCGCGGCGGCACCTGGGACAAGGGCAAGGGCTGCGACACGTTCGGCCCCACCGGCCCGTGGATGGTCACCAAGGACGAGGTCGCCGACCCGCAGAAGCTTCGCCTCTGGGCCGAGGTCGATGGCGCGCGGATGCAGGATGGCTCGACCGCCACCATGATTTTCGGCGTGCGCAAGCTGGTGAGCTATGTCAGCCACTTCATCACCCTGCACGCCGGCGATGTGATCGCCACCGGCACCCCGCCGGGCGTCGGCATGGGCAAGAAGCCGGAACCGATTTTCCTGCGCCCGGGGAACGTGATGCGCCTGTCGGTGGAAGGGCTTGGTGTTCAGACCCAGCGCGTTGTCGAGGCCTGAACCGCGCACCGCTCCCCTCTCCGCGTCCAAGCACGGAGAGGGGAGCCTGGCTTCCGAAACGAAATCGGTCCTCGGGCTGATCCTGGCCGCAACCGTGGTGCGGATCGGCTTCGCCTGGGCGCTTGGGCTCGGGGTGGACGAGTCCTACATGGTCGCGACCGGGCGGATGCTCCGGCTCGGATATTTCGACCACCCGCCGGCGTCATGGTGGATGCAGTGGGCCGGCGCACAGCTGTTCGGCACTGACGCGCCGCTTGCCGTGCGACTGCCTTTCATCGCCGCGTTCGCCTTGTCCACCTGGCTCATGTATCGCCTGGGCGCCGCGGTTGCGGACCGGCGGGCGGGGCTCTGGGCCGCGGTGCTGCTGAGCCTGTCGCCGGTGTTCGGGGTCACCACCGCAAGCTGGGTGCTGCCGGACGGGCCGCTCGATCTCGCCCTGCTCGGCGCGGCGCTCTGCCTCGTGCATGCGCTGCCGGCGCGGGGGCGGGCGGGCTGGGCCTGGTGGATCGGCACCGGCCTTTGCGCGGGGCTGGCGCTGTTCTCGAAATACACCGCCGTCCTGACCATCGGCGGCGCCTTGGTCTATCTGCTCACCAGCCCGGTGCACCGTCGTTGGCTGGCGCGGCCGGAGCCATATGTCGCCGGCCTGCTGGCGCTGGCGGTGTTCGCCCCGGTGGTGGCGTGGAACGCGACGCACCACTGGGCGTCCTTCGCCTTCCAGGGCGACCGCGCGGTCGGCCTGCGCTTCCGGCCGCTGCAATTTTTCGTCGTGCTGGGAGGGGAAGCGCTGTTCGTGCTGCCCTGGATCTGGGCGCCGATGATGGCCTGCTTCCTGGGTGCGATCCGCCGCGGGCCCGGTGCGTCGCAATCCTGGCTGCTGGTCTGCCTGGGCTTCCCTCCGATCCTCGGCTTCGCGCTGATCGCGGTCGTCTCGCAGAGCCGGGTGCTGTACCACTGGGCCGCGCCCGGCTATCTGATGCTGTTCCCGTTGCTCGGCGCGGCGGTGGCGGCGCGGGTGCATCTGCCCCGCGTCCGGCGGCTGGTGACCGGCACCGCCGTCCTCGTGCTGGCCGCGCTCGCCGTGGTTGGCTCCCAGATCCGGTTGAACTGGATGCACCCGGTGATCGCCGCCTTCGCCCGGCACGACCCCGATCTCGCCGGCATCGACTGGACTTCGCTGCGAACGCAACTGCAAGCGCGGGGTCTGCTTCGCCCCGGCGTGGTGGTCGGGGTGCCGAGTTGGTCGTCGGGCGGCAAGATCGCCTACGCGCTGGGGCCGGGGGTGACGGTGATCTGCCTCAGCCCGGACGCGCGGCAGTTCGGCTTCGACGCGCCGGCGGCGCGCTTCGCCGGGCGTACCATCCTGGTGGTGGCGCCGGGCCGCGGGGCGGAGCGGACGCTGGGGGGGCATTTCCAGTCGGTCACGGTATTGCCGCCGGCGACGATCGAAGATCGCGGCGTGGTGCTGCAGCGGGTGAGCGTGTTCCTCGGCCGCGGACTGCGCCCGATCGCGCAGGACTGAAGGCGGCCCGGGACGGGCGGGGGCTGATCCGGTTGCCGTCGGGGCGTGCTGAGCGCCTGATTCTGAGAGGGGCGTCGGCGTTGCCGATGACGGTGGCGCCGCAGCTGCCGTGTCCCCGGTCGGGGCCGCTCAGACGAAGGGCAGGACCTCTTCCGTCAGCCGGCGGAACTGCGCGGCCGCGTCGCCCATCGTGACCAACCGGAACGTGATCCGCCGGCAGCCGCTGTCGCGGTAGCGCCGCAGCGCGGCGATGCAATCGGCCGGCGGGCCGTAGGCGAGCCAGGCTTCCAGCCGCTCGCGCGTGTAGTTGGCCCCGTAATAGAGATCGAGGTAGCGCTTGGCGTCGGCCAGCGCCGCCTCCCGGTCGGGGCCGATGTTCACGTGATGGCACAGCACGTTGTCGAGCGCCGCCGGGTCCCGTCCGGCCGCCACGGCAGCGGCCTCGATCGCTCCCCATGCGCGGCGAAACCCTTCGGGACTGACCGAATGGGTCATCCACCCGTCGGCCAGCGTGCCCACCCGGCGCAGCGCCGCGGGGGCGCCGCCGGCGTCGTCCTGGCCGTTGCCGAGCCGTCCCGCGTTGGTGGTGAGCCAGATCGGGCAGGGGGTCTGGATCGGCTTCGGCTCCAGGGTGATCCCGGAAAACCGCAGGAAGCGGCCCTCGAACGGCATTCCGTCGCCGGTCCACAGATGGCGCAGCACGGCGATGTTCTCGATCATCCGGGCGCGCCGCTCCCCGGGTGGGATGCCCATCGCCGCGGTCTCGCGTTCCCACACCGGTCCCGCGCCGCCGCCGGCGCAGACAGCAAGCCGCGTGCGCCCGCCGGAGAGCACGTCGAGCGAGGCCCATTCATAGGCGAACACGCGCGGATCGCGCAGCGCGAAGGAGCCCATGCAGGCGGGGCCGAGCAGCACCCGCTCGGTCCGCCCGGCGACGGCGGCGAGCAGGGTCAGCGCGTCGAGCCGGCGGTTGACGAACAGCGCGTCCCCCACCCACACGGAATCGAACACCGGCGATGCTTCGACCGCATCGGCCAGCGCCAGCAGGGACCGCGGCGTGGCAAGCCCGAGCAGGACCCCGCGATTCGCGAGCGTGATCCCGAAGCGCACCGGCGGCCTACTGCGGCGGCAATTGTTGCGCGAGGCGCAGCGCCAGCACCCACCCCGGCGCCGCCGACAGCGGCACCGCGGCGAACAGCAGCGCCCAGCCGGCCAGCGCCCCGTTCAGGATCAGCGCGATGCCGATGCCGAGCAGCACCCCGCCCACCAGACCGCCGGCCAGTCCGGCGCCGATCCCGAGCCACAGCAGCTCGTCGCGAGCAATCATGGTGGCTTCGCTACGACCCGGGCGGCGGGTTGGCAAGGGCGGGATCGCAGCCTGCGCGGCTTCTCTGCTATCTCCGACCCGCCGCGCGGCCCTCGCGCGGGCAGGTCGGAGACAGCGCATGGACGAAGCCCCTTCCCAGGTCGTGGTACATGAGAGCGGCGATGGCCCCTATGGTCAGGTCGTGTTCGCGGGCCACCATGTCGCCGGTGCCGATGAGCCGGAGCGGGCGGGAGGCCACGATACCGGCATGTCGCCCTACGAATATCTGCTCGCTGCGCTGGGCGCCTGCACCTCCATGACCATTCGTATGTATGCCGATCGGCATGGCTGGCCGGTAGAACGTGTCAGCGTCGCGCTGCGCCATGTGGTGGAACCAGGGAACGGCGAACCGGTGGACCGGTTCGAGCGACGGATCGGTCTGACCGGCGCGTTGTCGGCCGAGCAGCGGCAGCGGCTGCTGGAGATTGCCGCCAAGTGTCCGGTGAGCCGCACCCTGCAGCGGGCCTCGCGCGTGGTTTCGGAGCTGGCGCCGGAGGCGGGTGCGTGAACCGGCGCGGGTTCGTCATGACGGCTGCGGGCGCGGTGGTCGGGGGCGGCCTGCTGGCGCACGGCCTGCCGGCGCCGCGGGTGATGCCGGTGGCGGCGTCAGCGGCCGAGGCGCAGTTCCTGGCCGCCGCCCCTGGCTGGGGGCTGCCGCAGCTCGGCGCCCCGACGGCGCCGCTGATCCTGGTGGATTTCTTCGACTATCATTGCCCGTATTGCCGGGCGATGGACCCCTATCTGCCGGCCTTGATCAAGGCCAATCCGGACGTACGGCTGCTGTTCGCCGAGTATCCCATCCTGCGGCCGGACTTTGCCGTCGCCGCGCGCCTCGCGCTCGCCGCCGCGCGGCAAGGGCGATACTGGGACGCACATGTGTGGCTCATGCGGGTGGACGGAACCTATACGGCTCAGACGGCGCTCGAACTGGCAACCGCGATCGGGGCGGATCCGGAGCGTCTGGCGCGGGACATGACTGCGCCGGACGTGACCGCACTGCTGAACCGCGGCCTGGGCGCCGGGGCGAGGCTCGGCATCGACGGGACCCCGGCGTTGATTTCGGCGCGCGGGCTGATCGAGGGGTTCCAGTCGCCGGCGGCGTTGCAGGCGCTGATCGGGCGGCTGCGCGGCAGCGGCGACGGCGCCGCGCAGTTGCGGCCGGCGTGAGGTGACGGCGCGCTCAGGGCTCGGAGCCGAACCAGGCTCACGCAAGGCTGCCGATTGAACACGTCTTGCCCCCGGCGCCATCCTGGCGCCTGACGGACATTCGCTCCTGAACGCTCAGGCGGCTTCGCGCACCGCTGCGGGACGGAGCAGCGCGACCAGCGCGTCCACCAGCCGGTCCATCATCGCGTCCGTGTGCAGCGGGGTCGGGGTGAAGCGCAGCCGTTCTTCCCCCCGGGGCACGGTGGGATAGTTGATCGGGGTGGCATACATCCCGTGTTCGTCGAGCAGCCGGCGGCTGATTTCCTTGCAGCGCGCGGCCTCGCCGATGTGCAGCGGGACGATGTGGCTGACCGAGGGGATGCGCGGCAGGCCAGCGGCGTCGAAGCGGCTTTTCAGCGCCTCCGCGCGCTCAAACAGCCGGGCGCGGCGGGCGGTGGCGGCCCTGACATGGCGGACGCTGGCCAGCGCGGCGGCGGCCACCATCGGTGGCAGGGAGGTGGTGAAGATGAAGCCGGGCGCGCAGGAACGGATGTAGTCGATCACCGTAGCGTCCCCGGCGATGTAGCCGCCGTGGCAGCCGAAGCCCTTGGCGAGCGTGCCCTCGATCAGGTCGACCCGCTGCGCCACCCCATCGCGCTCTGCGACGCCGCCGCCCTGCGGGCCATACAGGCCGACCGCGTGCACTTCATCAAGATAAGTCAGGGCGCCGTAGCGCCCGGCGAGATCGCAGATCGCCCCGATCGGCGCGATGTCGGCGTCCATCGAGTAGACCGATTCGAAGGCGATCAGCTTCGGCGCCTCGGCCGGCGCGCCCGCCAGCAGCGCTTCCAGATGGGCAAGATCGTTGTGGCGGAAGATCTGGCAGGACGCCTTCGATCCCTTGATCCCGGCGATCATCGAGGCGTGGTTCTTGGCGTCCGAGAACGCCATGAACCCGGGCAGGGAGTTGAGGATGGTCGACAACCCCGCCTGGTTGGACACGAAGCCGGAGGTGAACAGCAGCGCCCGTTCCTTGCCGTGCAGGTCCGCAAGCTCCGCTTCCAGCGCATCGTGCGCCGGGCTGGTGCCGCCGATGTTGCGGGTGCCGCCGGCGCCGGCGCCCATCGACCGTGCGGCCTCGCAGGCCGCCTCGATCACCACCGGATGCCCGCCCATGGCCAGGTAGTCGTTGGATGACCAGACCAGAACCTCGGAACCGTCCGGGCGGCGATACAGTGGGAATCCCTCAGCCTGCTTGCGCAACGGCGTGAATTCGCGATAGCGCCCTTGCGCCCGGATGTCGGTGAGAGCGCGGCGGCAGAGGTCGTGGAATGGGTGCATGATTCGGTCCGGAGAAGGCGCCCCGGAGGCGGGCGCGGCACGACAGCGCGTTGGGTTTAGTCCCGCGCGGACGCATGCGGCAATGCGTGAAGTCCCGTATGAACGGCAATTCAGCTTCGAAGGGCCAGTGCGACGCCCGAAAGGGTCATCGCCAGGGCGATGAGTTGGCGTGCCCCCAGCGGCTCACCCAGCAGTGCCGCCGAGGCGAACACGCCGATCATCGGTGCCGCCAGCACGCCGGTTGCCGCCGTCCCTGCCGGCAGCAGCCGCAGCGCGCGGAACCACGTCAGATAGGCAAGGCTCATCGGCAGGACTGCCACATAGCCGGCCGCGCCCCAGGCGAGCGGAGTGACGGCGCCCCAGTGCGGATGCTCGGTCAGCGCCAGCAGCGCCACCGGAATGGATCCGATCAGCGCCTGCCAGCCGACGCCGGCCACGGGCGGCATGGCGAGCGGGGCCCGCTTGGCCATCACCATGCCGAATGCGAACACCCAGGCGGCGGTAAAGCCGCAGAGTATCCCGGGAACCTGGGTCCAGGAGGCGGATACCTGATCGGCGCCCACCAGGAGCGCCACCCCGCCGAGCCCGAGCGCCATCGCCGCGATCCGTGCCGCGGTCGGCCGCTCCCCCAGCATCGGCCAGGCCAGCACGCCCGCCCAGATCGGCAGGGTATAGGTGACGATCACCGCCTCCGACGCGGGCAGCCAGTAGAGGGCGAGAGTGGTGAGGACGGTAAAGGCGCCATAGTTGAGCATGGCGAACAGGGAGAGGCGACGCCATTGGGACCGCGGCGGCCACAGCGCTTCTCCGCGCGTCCGCGCCACGGCGAAGGCGAAAGCCGCGCCGCCGCCGCAACACAAAGTGCGCATCGCAAAGGGCGGCAGTTCGGACAGCAGGTATTTCGATATCGGCCAGTTGAAGCCCCAGGAGCAGGCGGTGACGGCGAGCATCGCCAGGCCCTCGACCCGTCCGGCGGGAAAGCGGCCGGGCGGAGCGCAACGCGCGGGACCTTCGGTCACAGCGGGGGAGACGCGCCAAGAATACCGGGAAGAGGCTGCCGCATGGGCTCAGCGGACATAGACCCGCACCTCGCGGCGCGCTGTTGCGGGGTCGAGTACGGCGCGCAGCAGGATGCGGTCGGCGGGGACGCCGGCCTCCGTGATCGCCTGCATGACGTTTGTGGCCTCCGTCTCGGCCGCTGCGGTCGCGGCGGCCTGGCGGGCAGGCGGTAGGCCGGCCGGCGCCACGGCGGTCACGTCGAAGCGCACGTTGCGGTCCCGCTGCTCGGCGGCGCGGACGGCGAAACCGAGCAGGGTGCGGTATCCGGAGATCGGCGTGTCCGGACCGATGGTGAGCAGCGGGGTTCGGGACTCGGTCTTTGTCGCCGCAGCGGGATGCGTCGGGGGGGCGGCGGGCGCCGGCGCGAAGGTGGTCTGGTCGATCAGTTTGCAGCCGCCGAGCGCAAGCACGGCGAGCAGAGCGATCGGCGTGGCTCGGCGTCGTGATGTGGCCTGCTTCGGGCGGTTCGGGGGCGGATCGCCCGCTGTTGCGTCGGATAAGCAGGCGCGCTCCGGCGCGCGGGGAGGAAATGGGATCGGCACCGTGCGGTCTCCGCTGCGAGGGGGAAGCTTGCAGGAAGCGGCGCGACGGGCAAGATGTGCGCGGCACGCTCCCCCCATGCATCAGGTGACACAGGATGACCGACCCGGCTTCCCCGCGCAGCAATCTTCGTATCGACGGCAAGCGGCTGTGGGACAGCCTGATGTCCATGGCCGAAATCGGCGCGACGCCCAAGGGCGGTGTGCGGCGGTTGACCCTGACCGAGGTGGATCAGCGCGGGCGGGACCGGTTCCGTGCGCTCTGCGAGGCGGCGGGTCTGAGGGTGCGGGTCGACGCGATCGGCAACATGTTCGCCCGGCGCGAGGGGCGCGACCCCACCCGCAAGCCGGTGCTGTTCGGCAGCCATCTGGACAGCCAGCCCTCGGGCGGCAAGTTCGACGGCGCGCTCGGCGTCATGGCCGGCCTTGAGGTGATGCGCAGCCTGAACGACCTCGGGATCGTCACCGAGGCGCCGGTGGAACTGGTGAACTGGACCGACGAGGAAGGCAGCCGGTTCGGTCACAGCCTGATGGGATCGGGGGTCTGGGCCGGGGTGTTCAGCGTCGATCACGCCTACGCCCTGACCGATCCCGAGGGGATCTCGGTCGGCGCGGCGCTGGACGACATCGGCTACCGCGGCGATGCGCCGGCCGCCGCCTTCCCGGCGGATGCCTATTTCGAGCTGCATATCGAGCAGGGGCCGATCCTGGAGCGCGAGGACAAGACGATCGGCATCGTCACCGGCGCACAGGCGCAGGTTTGGTACGACGCAGTGGTGATCGGGCGGGATTCGCATGCCGGCACCACGCCGCCCTCGGCGCGCAAGGACGCGCTGGTGTGCGCGGCGCGGATCGTCGATCTGGTCGATCGGATGATGCGCGCCCGGGGCGAAGACGGGCGCGGGACGGTGGGCCAGATGTTCGTGCTGCCGAATTCCCGTAATGTGATCCCGGGCGAGGTGCGGTTCTCGGTCGAGTTCCGCCATCCCGACGAAGCCGAGGTCGAGCGGCTCGATGCGCAGTTCCCGCGCGAGGCGGGGTTCATCGCGCGTGACTGCGGTGTGAAGCTGGAGCTGACCCGGCTGTTCCGAATCCCGGCGCAGCCGTTCGATCCGGAATGCGTCGATCTGGTGCGCCAGGCGGCGGCCAGGCTTGGCTATCCGGCGCGCGAGATTGTCTCCGGCGCCGGGCACGACGCGGTGTATGTCGCGCGGCACGTGCCGACGGCGATGATCTTTACGCCGTGCAAGGACGGGCTGAGCCATAACGAGGCGGAAGAGATCAAGCCGCAGGAGGCGGAAGCCGGGGCACAGGTGCTGTTCGAGGCGGTGCTGGCACGGGCAAACCGGCCGGCGTGAGGCGCCCGGCAGCCTGACGATCCCCGAAGGGGCGCGATCGAAAAGGTGCGGGCGGGCGGATGCTCAGCGGGATGGCTTTCCGGGCACGGAGGCCTCCCGTCACCGTCCGGGCGATCCGGATCACGAGGGTCAGTCTCTGTATGCTCTTGCCTGGTATCCCCGGGGTGGCTGCCGCCGTCGCAGCCTCTTGAGCGGCTCACCCGTTGTGCACCCCCGGCTCGTGGCCCGATCTTGGGGTCGGGACGGCCGCTGTCCCCGGGGCTTGCCCGCCCCCGCCCCCCCGCCTATAGGCGTCCGACCCGCAGGAGCGTCCATGGCCAGCCTCGCTGAACCCACCGCCGCGAGCCCCGCGCTCGCCCGTCAGGCCGAAATTCTCGCCCGCCCGATGACCGAGACACGGCGCATGGCGGATGCCATCCGCGCGCTCGCGATCGACGCGGTCGAGGCGGCGAAGTCCGGCCATCCCGGTCTGCCGATGGGCATGGCCGATGTCGCCACCGTGTTGTGGACCCGCTTCCTCAAGTTCGACGCCGCCGATCCCCGCTGGCCGGACCGCGATCGCTTCGTGCTGTCAGCCGGGCACGGCTCGATGCTGCTGTATGCGCTGCTGCACCTGACCGGTTTCGACGGGATGGGGATTGCGGAGCTGAAGCGGTTCCGTCAGCTCCATTCCCCTGCCGCGGGCCATCCCGAATACGGCGCCCATCCAGGGATCGAGACGACCACCGGCCCTCTGGGGCAGGGGGTGGCGACCGCGGTCGGAATGGCGCTCGCCGAACGCATGATGGCGGCACGGTTCGGCCGCTCGCTGGTCGATCATCGCACCTGGGTCATCTGCTCGGATGGCGATCTCATGGAGGGGATCAGCCACGAGGCGATCGGGCTTGCCGGGCATCTGCGGCTCGACAAGCTCACCCTGCTCTATGACGACAACCACATCTCGATCGACGGCGACACGGCGCTGGCGCGGTCGGAGGATGTCCAGAAGCGGTTTGCTGCCGAAGGCTGGGCCACCAAGGCGGTCGATGGGCATGACCCCGCACAGATCGCCGCGGCACTGTCCTTCGCGGTGCGGTCCCGAAAGCCCACACTGATCGCCTGCCGCACCATCATCGGGTTGGGGGCGCCAACCAAGGCGGGCACTGCCGCGGTGCACGGCGCTCCGCTTGGTGCGCAGGAAGCCGCCGGGGCCAAGGCGCTGCTCGGCTGGCACGAGCTGCCGTTCACGGTGCCGGCGGATGTCGCCGAACCGTGGCAGGCGGCCGGCAGCCGCGGTGCCGGCGCCAGGCGCGCGTGGCTCAAGCGGCTGGCCCGCCACGCCCAGCGGGGCGAGTTCGAGCGGGCCCTGGCGGGCAAGCTGCCGGAGGGCTGGCACGAGGCGGTGGCGGCGCTGAAGGCGGGGATCGCGGAGGCGAAGCCGAAGCTCGCCACCCGCGCGGCCGGGCAGAAGGCGTTGGAGGCACTGGTGCCGGCCACGCCCGAACTGGTCGGCGGCTCGGCTGACCTGACCGGGTCCAACCTGACGTTCGTGAAGTCCATGGGCACGGTGGCCCCGGGTAATTTTGCCGGGCGCTACCTCCATTTCGGCATTCGCGAGCATGGCATGGCTGCCTGCGCCAATGGCATGGCGCTGCATGGCGGGCTGATCCCCTACGTGGGCACGTTCTTCGTGTTCTCGGACTATCTGCGTCCGGCCCTGCGTCTGGCCGCGCTGATGCGCCAGCGGGTGATCCACGTGCTGACGCACGATTCCATCGGCCTCGGCGAGGACGGCCCGACCCACCAGCCGGTGGAGCACCTGGCGTCCTTGCGGGCCATGCCGGATGTGCATGTGTTCCGCCCGGCTGACACGCTGGAAACCGCGGAGTGCTGGGAACTGGCTCTGCGTCGTGCCGATGGCCCCAGCCTGATCGTGCTCAGCCGTCAGGCGGTGCCGGCGCTGCGGTCGGATGCCGTCGGGGAGAACCGCTCGGCCCGCGGTGGCTATGTCCTCGCGGAGGCCGAGGGGCCGCGCCGTGCCACTCTGATCGCCACCGGCACGGAAGTGGCGATCGCCATGGAGGCGCGTGCGAAGCTGGCCGCCGAGGGGATCGCGGTGGCTGTCGTCTCGCTGCCCTGCTGGGAATTGTTTGCAGCCCAGGATCCGGCCTACCGCGAAGCGGTGCTGGGTGCTGCGCCGCGCATCGGGATCGAGGCTGCCGTCGCGTTCGGTTGGGAGCGTTGGCTGGGACCGGACGGCATCTTCATCGGCATGACCGGTTTCGGCGCTTCGGCTCCGTATGAGGATCTCTACCGGGAATTCGGGATTACGCCGGATGCTGCGGTGGCTGCGGTGAGGAAGCGGCTCGGATAGACTGACGTCCTTCACAGGGGAACTGAAAACCATGTCCGTCAAGGTCGCCATCAACGGATTCGGGCGGATCGGCCGCCTGGTGCTGCGCGCGATGATCGAAAGCGGGCGCGAAGATGTTGTCCCGGTCGCGATCAACGACCTTGGCAGCGCCGAGGCCAACGCGCATCTGTTCCATTACGACAGCGTGCATGGCCGGTTCCCCGGCCAGCTCGAAGTATCCGGGGATTCGATCACCGTGCGCCATGCCGGACGGGTGTGGGGACCGATCAAGGTCTCCGCGGAACGGGACCCGACCAAAGTGCCGTACAACGGTGTCGATGTCGCCATGGAGTGCACCGGCATCTTCACCAAGAAGGAGTCGGCCTCGGCGCTGCTGACGGCCGGCGCACGCAAGGTGCTGGTCTCGGCTCCGGCCGACGGGGTGGATGCCACCATCGTCTACGGGGTGAACCACAAGATTCTTACGCGCGACATGACGGTGGTTTCCAACGCGTCCTGCACCACCAACTGCCTCGCGCCGATGGCCAAGGTCCTGCACGAGAGCTTCGGGATCCTGCGCGGCTACATGGTGACAATCCACGCCTATACCGGCGACCAGCGGATCCAGGACACGTTGCACAAGGATCTGCACCGCGCCCGCGCGGCGGCGGTCTCGGCGATCCCGACCACCACCGGGGCGGCGCGTGCGGTGGGCCTCGTGCTGCCGGAACTGAAGGGCAAGCTCGACGGCACGGCGATCCGTATTCCGACGCCGAACGTCTCGCTGGTGTCGCTGGACGTGAATCTTGCCACCCCGACGGACGTGGCCGCGGTGAACGCGGCGATGCAGCGTGCGGCGGAGGGCGAGCTTCGCGGGATCCTGGACTACAATACGGAGAAGCTGGTCAGCATCGATTTCAACCATTGCCCGGCGTCCTGCAGCTTCGATGCGACCCAGACTGCGGTGGTCGACGGCGCGCTGGTGCGGGTGATGGGCTGGTACGATAACGAATGGGGTTTCTCCAACCGCATGGCCGACACCGCGGCACTGTTCGGCAGTCTGTAGGCGCGCGAGGCGGGCATGGCGTTCCGGACGCTCGACGGGGTGGCCGTCGCAGGGAAGCGGGTGCTGCTGCGCGCCGACCTGAACGTGCCGATGCATGACGGACAGATTTCCGACCTGACGCGGATCGAGCGGCTGACGCCGACGATCCGCGAACTTGCCGGCAAGGGCGCAAGAGTGATCCTGTGCAGCCACTTCGGTCGGCCGAAAGGCAAGCCGGTGGCGGAGATGTCGCTCGCGCCGGTGGCCCGGGCGCTGGGAGACGTGCTGGGGAGCGCTGTGGGCTTTGCGCCGGACTGTGTCGGTCCGGTGGCGGCCGACGCGGTGGCCCGGATGGCGCCCGGCGAGGTGCTGGTGCTGGAGAACACGCGTTTCCACCCCGGGGAGGAGAAGAACGATCCGGGGTTTGCGGCGGAGCTTGCCGCCCTGGCCGATCTTTTTGTGAACGACGCCTTTTCTGCCGCCCATCGCGCGCATGCCAGTACCGAGGGTGTGGCGCATCTGCTCCCGTCCTGCGCCGGCCGCCTCATGCAGGCCGAGTTGGAGGCGCTGGAGAGCGCGCTCAGCCACCCGGTGCGACCGGTGGCGGCGGTGGTGGGGGGAGCCAAGGTCTCCACCAAGCTCGATCTGCTCGGCAACCTGGTGGGGCGGGTCGAACTGCTGGTGATCGGCGGCGCGATGGCCAACACGTTCCTTGCTGCGCAGGGACACGCGGTCGGAAGGTCGCTCCAGGAGCCCGATCTGCATGACACCGCCCGCGAGATCCTGGGGCGGGCGGCGGCGGCGGGTTGCGAGGTCTTGTTGCCGACGGATGCGGTGGTGGCGGCGGCGCTGCGGCCCGGCGTTAAGGCCCGGACCGTGCTGCTGAACGCGGTGCCCGACGAGGAGATGATCCTGGATATCGGGCCGGCGACGGTGGCGGCGCTGACCGCGCGCCTGAAGGGGATCCGAACCCTGGTCTGGAACGGACCGCTGGGGGCGTTCGAAACCCCGCCGTTCGATGCGGGGACGATGGCGCTTGCCCACGCGGTGGCTTCGGCGACGGTGGCCGGGGCCCTTCGCAGTGTGGCAGGGGGCGGGGATACCGTCGCCGCGCTGCGTCAGGCCGGGGTGCTGGAGCGGATCAGCTATGTCTCCACCGCCGGCGGGGCGTTCCTGGAGTGGATGGAAGGCAAGACCCTGCCCGGCGTCGCAGCGCTTTCGTCATAGCGCGCCGCCGGACGTTAGGGCATGCTTAATCTATGCGGCGCATCATCTCCGGCATGATCTCCTCGGCGTCTCTCACTGCATTCTCCTCCGCGGCCGGGGTCGCGGATCTACGGCCGGTGCCCCCGGTGCGACCGCTCGGCGCGCAGCCGCGGCCCGGGCTTGCGACAGCACCCGCAACTCCCGGCTCGGGTGGGCAGGGCGGTGTGACAGTGCCGGTGAAGCTTCTTCCGCGGGGATCGCTGCTCGATCTTTCGGTCTGAGTCCCGCGGCCCGGTTCGTGGACCGCCGGCTCGGTGTCGGGCCGCTGGTTGCCTTTGATCTCGCGCGTGGCCGCCCCACCACGCCTGCGCGCGGTACCGGTCGGCCGAAGAGGCCGCGGTATGAGCGGCGGGTTTGCCACGCCCATTGATCTGCCGCGGCGAACGCGGCACCCTCGCCTTCATGCCGGACTTCATCCGCCGTATTCCCGAAGGCGACAACCGGGAGCGTCTGATCTGCCCCGATTGTGGCCATGTCGCTTACGAAAACCCGAAGGTCGTCGTCGGCTCCGTGGTGGTCTCCGGCGAAGCGGTGCTGATGTGCCGCCGGGCGATCGAGCCGCGGCACGGCTTCTGGACCCTCCCCGCGGGGTACCTGGAACTGGGTGAGACGGTCGAGGAAGGTGCGATTCGGGAAGCCCGGGAAGAAGCCGAAGCGGAGATTGCGATCGAGGGGATGCTGGGCGTGTTCAGCATCAGCCGGATCGGCCAGGTGCAGATCATGTTCCGCGCCCGCTTCGCCGACCCGGCCCGTCCGCGCTTTGCGGCGGGCCCGGAGAGTCTGGACGTGGCGCTGTTCGCCTGGGACGCGATCCCGTGGGGAGAGATTGCATTTCCCACGGTCACCTGGGCGCTGCGGGCCTGGCGGGAGACCGGGACGGCTCCGCTGGGGCAGCCGGTCGGCAATCCGGCCGAGGATCGACGTGGCATTCATCGGGCTATGCGGCCGCCGGGGGGCTGAACCGGGGGCTTGCCGCCCGGTTAGGGTTCGACCAGGGGCAGCGTGTGATTTCTGATTCCCGGCAACGCGTCAAATCCGGTCTGGGTCAGGGACGGAAGCCACCGGGGGGCGCTCGGTCCGTTCCACGCGGAGATGGTCGGGAGCTTCCTGACCGGCGCGTAGCTGCCTGTGCCGCCCACTGCGGGGCGCTGCTGGCGGCATGACGGCGGCGGACTGGGGCTTGTGGGTTGGCGTTCCCGTCGAGTGGTACTGTGATCGAGCGTGCGGCCGCCTCTTGTCCGGGAGGGATCGCGCGTTCGTGATGGCCATCCAACTCAGCTGGGGATTCGCCAAGCCGCACGAAATCGTCATGATGGGTCTATGTCGTTCAATGAGCCGCGGCGCAAACCGGGAGAGGATCGCCACCAGGTCGGGTGTCCGCCGCAGGGGGACGCACCGACGCCTGAGACCGCGAGCGCGAGGCCGGCATCGCGGCCCCGGTCCGGGCAGGGGGGAGCTCGGGAGCAGCGGTTGGAGACGCTTATTTGCGAAACGCAATCGCAGCGCGCCGCCGGCCTGATCGCTGGCGATGTGGCACATGATTTCAACAACAATCTGGCGATTGTGGCGGGCACCCTGGATTTGCTCGAGCATCGCATTGGATCCGAAGTCCACGCGCGGCAACCCAATCTTCTGTCGCTGATTGTTCGGGCACGAGGGGCTGTGCACCGCGCCGCGGAACTTACAGCGGGCCTGCACGCACTGTCCCGTTTGCGCGCGGAACCCGCGCGGCCCACCGATCTCGGGCCGCTCGTCGCCGCGCTGATGCCTCTTCTGGTCTGCGTGGCAGGACGGCGGGTGCGAGTGGAGGTGGCGGTTGCCCCGGATCTGCCGCTGGCTCAGGTGGATCCCGGCCGGTTGAAGGCTGCGCTGGTGGCGCTCTGCCTCAACGCACGGGAAGCGATGGTGGAGGGCGGCCAGATTTCCGTCGATCTGGCCTCCGAGACGTCCCCGTCGGGATCGTTCGTTCGATTGCGGATCATGGACAGCGGTGTCGGAATGGCGCCGGAAGTGGCGGCGCGCGCCGCGGAACCGTTCTTTACAACCAAATGTCTGCCGGGGGCGGCGGGCCTCGGGCTCACCGAGGTTGCCACCTTTGTGCAGGAGCAAGGCGGCGCCTTGCAGGTCGAGACCGTGCCGGGAGCGGGGACCACGGTGTCCTTGCTGCTGCCGTGTGCCGATCCGCGAAGCGAAGCGTGATCCGGGGATCTCCCACCGGCTGCTGGCGACCGACGATCCCGGGGGATTACCAGACGAAACGCGGCAGGGCGGCCACCGGCGGCGGGAGTCCGGCCTTGGCCAGAGCGGCATCGGCCCGTTCCGCGTCGAAGCTGCCGTCGCCTCGCGAAAGCTCGGCTCCGTGAAGCCCGCTCAGTACCCAGCACGTGGCGAGATCGACGCCGGAGGCGCCTGCAATATCGGTGCGTAGCGAATCGCCTACGGCCAGAACCCGCTCCGATGGCACGCCGAGCGCGGTCAGCGCCGGCTGATAGATCGCCGGGTCGGGCTTGCCGAGCGACCGGACATCCCCGCCCAGGTCCTGATAGCGTCGCGCCAGCGCGCCGGCGCAGAGCACGCGGACTCCGCCACGGATAACTTCGAGGTCCGGGTTGGCGCAGATCATCGGCAGGCGATGGCGGGCACACGCCACCAGTACGGCCTCGAACGCGCCGATATCAGTCGGGTCCAGATGGTCGTCCGGGCCGGTGTTGAGCACGAAGTCAGCCTGATCCGGCCGGTCCACGCGACGGTAGGACAGTCCATCGAGGACCGGGCGGTCCCGATCCGGGCCCAGATGGAACACGCGCTGACCGAGTTCGGCCCACCATAGGTCGGGTGGGTCGGTGAGTGCCCGCCGCACCGCCTCGCCGCTGGTCAAGATATCAGTATAGAGACGGTCGGGGATGCCCATCCGTCGCATCATAGTCCGTACGGCGTCGTTGGGACGCGGCACGTTCGAGAGCAGCAGGGTGCGCTTCCCGGCTTCGCGCAGACGACTCAGGCAGTCCACCGCATGCGGGAAGGCCGTCACCCCATCATGGATGACACCCCAGAGGTCGAGGATGAACCCGTCATAGCGCGAGGCCAGCGGGGCGAAACCGGAAAGATGCTGCATTAGGTGAGTCCTGCCAGGCGTTCTGCGTCGGTGCCGATTGCATCGACGGCTCGGGCGAATCCGGCCGCGCGGAGAGCCCCGGCAAGGTCGCGTTTGATCCGCGGCACGATGGCCGGGCCCTCATAGGCGAAGCTGGTATAGATCTGCACCAGCGAAGCTCCGGCCTGGAGCTTGGCCAGCGCGTCCTGGCCGGTGAACACGCCGCCAGTGCCGACCAGCACGAGTTGCCCGCGCGCGAGCAGCCGGGCGCGGGCCAGGATCGCGGTGGACAAGCGGAATAATGGTGCGCCGGAGAGCCCGCCGGCTTCCGCGGCCTGCGTGCTGTGTACCCCTGGTGGTCGGGACAGGGTGGTGTTGGAGACGATTAACCCCTCCACACCGGCAGCAACGCAGGTTTCCACCAGCGCGGAGAGATCGGCGGGGGCGAGGTCGGGGGATATCTTGACCAGCAGTGGTGGGCGATGTGGCACCTGTGCGGCGATCGCGGCCAAAAGGGCTCGCAGCCGGGCCTGTCCCTGGAGATCCCGCAGGCCCGGCGTGTTGGGAGATGAGATGTTGATGACAATGTAGTCGACCCACGGTCCAACAGCGGCGACGAGCGCCGGATAGTCCCGTTCTGGATCGGCGCCGTCCTTGTTGATGCCGATATTGGCACCGATCGGCGTCGTGCCAGGTCGGTTGCACGTCAGCCGGGGCAGCACGGACGTGAGGCCGGCGCTATTGAACCCCATGCGGTTGATGGCCGCCCGGTCTTCGGCAAGGCGGAACAGGCGCGGGGTTGGGTTGCCGGCCTGCGGCCGGGGTGTGATGGTGCCGACCTCGACAAAGCCGAAGCCAAGCCGGGCGAGGCTCCGAACGGCGACGGCATCCTTGTCGAACCCGGCGGCCAAGCCGATCGGGTTGGAGAACCGGAGACCGAGAGCTTCGACGGTCAGGGCCGGGTCATCCGGTTTGCTATCGGCGCCGGCAAGTCCTGCCTGCAAGCCGATCAGCGCCAGGCGGTGCGCCCGCTCGGGGTCGATCCGACGGAGAAGCGGCAGGGCAAACTGGGCAAGCGAACTGAGCATGGGCCGGCTGGTTATGCCCGGCTACCGTGGGGCGCGGAAGGGTGTGGGGATGCGGCGCCCGCCTCGAGTGCTGCTTGTGTTTGCCGTGCGTATGGTCGTGCCCCGGGAGTGATGGACGATGTGGGATCAGCCCTACCTTGAAAGCTGCTGCCGGTCAGCCCTTCACAGGCTGTTTCTGAGCGGGCGTTCGGGCCGTCCGGCGTCGGAAAAGGATGGACCGTGCTTGTCCCGATTGGCCGATCTTGGGCTTGCCGGCCGTCGGCCAGACGGTCGGTACCACGCAACGCCCGCCGGCATAGCCCTTCACGCCAGAGATATCGGCAGCCGGGTCAAGCCAATTGCGCCAGAGTGATATTGCCCGGACCTGCACCGGGATCGCGGTGTGGGCCCGGTCCCTCGACACAAAGAATGCGTGCTCCGCCGGCGGATGAGACCATCATGATGTCCCCGGCGGCCAGCATGCCTTCTGCATCGGCGAAAAAGCCCCGGGCACTGACGGTCTCGAGCGCTTCCTTGCCGGCGCGATAGTGCCAAAGGGTGAAGCCATTGGCGTAAGCGAGAACCGATAGATTGCGGATGGCGAAAGCCATGGGCGGGGTTCCTTTCGTACACAAAAAAAGCGCCGCTGCGAGTGCAGCGGCGCATGACCGGTTCGGCCCAGGATCGGTGGGCGCGGTGATCCTGTTGGCGAACGAAGCCTAAGTGAAGAGCCAGAGGCAAGTCAAGGACTATTTTCCTTGTAATCGCAGATCATGCGATGATACCTTTGATCCGAAGCGGCCATTCCAAGCGGCTCAACGCCTCGCGCCAGAGATGCCAATCGCGGCGCTCGCCTACGCAGGAGGGATTGGGGCTGAATTGCCTGTCCCCCCATGCCCGCAGCACTCGTGCATGGTCCAGCCCAATTCGCCGCCGTTGGTAAAGCATGTCGAGGCATTTGATCACGTCGTCCGGCTCGCACGGCCGGCTCATCCGGCCGAGATTGGCGCTAAACCGGGCGCCATCGCGCCGGGCGGCGAGCGCGGCCATGGTCCAGAACCAGGCGTCTTCTGCCGATCCGAACGGCTCGCCGCGGGCAGGGCCACACGATCTCGGACCTTCGGAACGCTCTGGGCGGCAGGCCAAGCCGGACATGGCGATTCTCCCGACAATTGCACGCTCTGGGCGAGCTATATTGCGAAAGATAACCATAGGTTGCATACCATGGCAAGGTTTAAGGCGAATTTCCTATCCTCTTTGGCTCGGAATCCTATAGGGAAGTCGGGTCGACCCCTTGGGGCGGCTGCCTTGGACCCCGGCCCGGACGCGATTGATGAAACATGAAGACATTTGGCGCGCTCTCGATACGCTCGCGGCCGAGCATGGGCTCTCCGCGTCGGGTCTGGCCAAGCGGGCCGGGCTCGATCCGACGACGTTCAACCGTTCGAAGCGACGAATGCCCGACGGTCGGGCGCGTTGGCCGGGTACGGAGAGTCTTGCCAAGGTTCTGGACGCCACCGGGGCAAGCCTGGAGGCGTTCACGGCGCTGATTACCGGCGCACGGACCCTGACGAGCGGCGCGAACGCCCGGCAGGCTCAACGGCGCATTCCCCTGATCGGACTGGCGCAGGCGGGTGGCGAGGGGTTTTTCGACGACGGCGGTTATCCGGTTGGCGGGGCGTGGGACGAGGTCAGCCTGCCGGATATCGCTGATCCGAATACCTATGCTTTGGAGATCAGCGGCGACTCGATGGACCCGGTATTTCGTGATGGCGACCTTGTCATTATCTCACCGGTGGCGCCGATCCGTCGCGGCGACCGCGTCGTGGTCCGAACGATGCGGGGCGAGGTCATGGCAAAGCAGCTCGCGCGGCGGTCGGCCCGGCGTGTGGACCTCCGGAGCCTGAACCCAGCGCACCCGGACTACAGCTTCGACCTCTCGGAAGTTGCCTGGATGCACCGGATCGTCTGGGCCAGCCAATAGCTGGTGACGTCGTGCCACGGTCATGAGGGAGCGGCGGGTGCCGCGCCGTCGCTGATGGTTGTGAGATCGTCTGGGTTCGAGCCGGTCTCGCAGGACATGTTGCAAACGGCCAGGATAGCCGTTTCTGCCCTGCTCAGCCTTTTTTGCTGCCTCGTCCCTCAGGGGAGTGCAAGCCGCCTGCGCAGCGTCTCCGAGACCGGGGTCTCCTGCAGCCGAGGCGAAAGCATCCCGTCCCGCGGACTGCCGCGGTTCAGGTGGTGCAGGTGGAGCAGTGGCCACCCCGCATACTCGAACGCAGCCAGCCACAGCTCCATACAAAACCATGCCTCCGGGTCATGCCAGTCCCGGCGCATGAAGAAGCCTGCGATCGCCGTCCAGTCATAGGGTTTGCCGATCTGCAGGTGCACCCATTCCAGGGCCTTCCGCTCGATCTTGGGCGTGCAGGCTACGGTGAACAGCCCGACCACCCGACCGGCAATGCCCGGGTGCAGTGCCACGCCGCGCGACGGGGTGGCATCGAGCACCATGCCACCGTCCAGCAGACCCCCCACATGCGCGGCGCGTGACCAGGTTCCGGCACGGATGACCGCTCCGGAGATCCCTTCGCCGGCCGTGAACACCAGTTTCAGGCTCATTTGCCCGGTGCGCCCGGTGCGCCCGGCGGCGGAGGAAGCCGGCGGCGCAACCGCCGGTGCGGCCGCGGTGGCTGCCGGCGACGGCGGGGTCATGACCAGAGCCGGCGTCCCCCCAAGAGCGGTGCAGGCTGCCACTACCGCCGGGTGGAGCAAGAGTGCGTCAGCCGAAGCCGCGCTGGCACCGGCTGCCCCGAGGCCAGCGACGAGGGGGGCGGCGATGGGCTGCACGACGCCATCGACCGCGCAGCCGATCTTGAGCACGGCCGTTTTCTGAGCTGTCGTCATCGAACAGCCGGCGACCAGGCAAGCGGTACCAGCTGCGAGCAGGATCTGTCGCATGGGGATCTCTCCGGAATGTAAGGAGTGCACCGGGTGGAAGCCGCCCCGGTAAGCGTCGTTCAGGGAGTCATGGGGTTACCGGCAGGGCGGCGAGGAATGCAGCGTTCGTTGTGGAATTGGCGATGCATCGACTGCCTTATCGCGCGGGTACCAGTCGCAGCCGCCAGGACACCGCTTCTGATCGCGCGGCCCAATCCATCGGTGGATCAATGTATTGATGTGTTATTGTTATTCCGACACCGAGATCCGGACTCAGGACAGGCGTAGCAGTGTCCGTCCGGCTTGTCGTCCATGCGCGGCGGATACAAGATCGCAGCTGCCGCTATGACGATCCCGCGCAGCGTATGAGGGGCCGGACGCCGATCACGGACCTGCTCCGCGGATCATTGATCATGCTGGCTTGTCTCAGCGCTGGTCGCTCAGGTGCTCTCGGACACATCGCCCTTTGTCGCCGACACGCCGTTTGGTGCCAGGGGAGCGGGCAGCGGAGGAGGACCCTTCGCTCCTGCCGTTGCCGGCGTGGTGCGTGGCATGATGGCGCGCGGGGGGCTCCCGAGCTGTTCCGCGACATCCCGCTCACCTGCCACGCTTACGGTCGGGTCAGCCGCGAGCAGGCCTCCCAGGCGCGCATCCACCATCGCACGTACATGCTCGGGTGTGATGTTCAGTGCCTTCAGGGCTGGCGCCACACTCGCCAGTGCGTGATCCGCGCCGGCGGCGATGGCCACGTTTCGCATCGGCAGGTCAAGGACGCTGGCGCGATTGGCCACCAGGAACCCGTAAGCCGCCTGCGCGCCGGCATCCACCGCCGCGATGAGGCTGGTCTGCTGCTGTGAGGTGAGTTTCATTCCGAGCGCCCGTCGCGCGAGGACGAGTCCATAGGGTACCGCCGCGGTCAGGGCCGCAAGCGCAAGCGGCGCCAGCGCCTGCACCGCTGGTGCTAGGTTGATCTGCATCGGGATATCTCCTCGTTGAACGGCGGCTCTTATGATCGTCGTGACGAACGGGCGCGTTCGGCGTCAGCGAGACCGAGTCCTGTCGCTGGGGGGCGGATGGGCTCAGCCAGGCGCCCGGGTGGATCGGCCCATGCGACGCCCCATGCGCTTTGTGCGCGAGGGCTGCCGGCGGAGCTCGCGACATTCGCGCGATTATGCGGTTGCTGCGGAATATCGGGATTGTGCTTCCTCGGCTGCCCATGGCAAGCAGTCACGAGGCTCCGGACCATTCGCGAGCCGACTGGCAACGGCCGAATGGCCGAATGATCGCAGCGGAGGCCGTTTCATGTTCGACGCTCTTGCGCCAAGCTTGTCTTTCCCGGCACTCTCATGAGCGGGACAGCTCCGCCCGCGTCCAAGGAAATCGCGGAGCAGGCCCTCGCGCGTGCGCAGGCCGCTACCCAGGCCAAACGCTTCGGCGAAGCGCACGGTATTTGCCAGGATGTCCTCGCCACCAGCCCGGATCATCCCAGTGCTCTTGCGCTGCAAGGGGTGATCGCCGCCCATACGGGTGATCCCGAGCGCGCGATTGCGCTACTTGAGCGCGCCTTGCAGCGGCATCCCGGGGTGGCATCCTGGCACGCCAATCTGTGCTCGCTCTACCGGACCTTGAACCGCATGCCGGAGGCGGTAGCGGCGGGTCGGGAGGCGGTCCGCTTGGCCCCTGACAGTGCGGACAATCTCGTCAATCTTTCGCTTGCCTTTACCGACCTCGACGAACGAGAGAACGCAGTCGCGTGCCTGCTGCGCGCGATCGGCCTCAATCCTGCGCACGCCGATGCACGGCTCGCGCTGGCCCAGAATCTGCTTGCCCAGGGGGAGCTCGGGCCGGGCTGGAACGAATATGAATGGCGGAACGAGACCGAGGCTGGCCGGGGCCAGCTGCCGCGCATTACCTCGGCGCCGTGGAACGGTATGCGCATACCAGGTGGTCGCATACTTCTGGTCGGTGACCAGGGCTACGGCGATACGCTACAGTTCGCCCGCTATATCCCAATGGTCGCGGACCGCTGCAAGGAGGTGATCCTGGGCTGCAGCACGGAAATGGCTTCATTGATGGCGCGGATCCCGGGCGTGTCGCTCTGCTGCCATCGCTGGAACGAAATCCCGGGGCATGCCGCCTACGCCCGACTGTCGAGCCTGCCAGGTCTGTTCCAGACGACCATCGACACCATCCCGGCTCAGGTACCCTACCTGGTCCCCGATCCGCTGCGGAAGGCCAAATGGGCGGCGAGGCTCGATGAGGTGGCGCCCCGCCCGATCCGACGAATCGGAATCGCCTGGAGCGGGCGACCAACCCATCCGAACGATCGTCGTCGCTCGCTCCGTCTGGCCCAATTGGCTCCCCTCGCAGCGGCGGGGGCCGCAGCATTCGTCTCTCTTCAAAAGCCGATCCCTGCAGCGGACCTCGAGTCGCTCGAGATCTTTCCCGGTCTCGCGGACCTGTCTGGCGAGTTGGTGGATTTCGAGGAAACGGCCGGTCTGGTGGCCAATCTCGACTTGGTCGTCACCGTCGACACCTCTGTGGGGCATCTCAGCGGCGCTCTGGGCAAGCCGGTATGGATCTTGCTCGCCAAGGCGAGCGACTGGCGATGGCTCCTGGATCGATCGGACAGCCCATGGTACCCAACGGCACGGCTGTTTCGTCAACAGCAACCGGGAGCCTGGGACGGGGTAATCTCCGAAGTGGCGGAGGCCCTACGCACCACCCTCGGATCCTCGACGGGACGGCTGGCGGACTGACGGGAGCGACACCTGCAGCATGGCGGTCGGCATCGGCGGTGGTGAGGCGCAGTCTTGCCAACAACCGACCTGAGGGCTTGTCCCAAGCATTGCGTGCCATCGTGATTTCGGGCCCAGCCGACAGGTCAGGTGTCGAGAGCGAGAGACTGGTAGGGGAGGGCAAACAGACGGCGGGCCCATCCTGATCCGAACGTGGACCAGGTTGGTAACGCGACCATGAAATGCAGGCGTCGGGCCAGAAACTCGGCGCACAGCGAGATCTCACCGTCCGGCCGCGTGGCAATTCGTGAGATAGCACCCAGCGTAATGGGGCCGATTATTCCGTCGGCGGTAACTCCTGCCGCTTCTTGCAACCAAGTTGCGGCACGATCCCCGCCGTTGTTCACGGCTGCGTCGAAGGCAACCAGGGCAAGCGGGCGCGGCAAACGATCTCCGGCAATCTTGTCCCAGTAGTCCCGTCGATAGAGCACCTTCGCTTCTGTCAGGGTGAGTGACGTGATATCCAATCCGGGATAGGACGCCGCGCTGATCCCGAATTTCGTCCCTTTGCAGGTACCGTGGCCTACGCTTCCACCGGTCCAATTCCCAGGGTCGGCTGGAGCGTCGGTGAACCCGCCCTCAACTCCCAAAACGATCGTAGAGCAACGATCGAACATGTCCATGGAGCTATCCCTGAAGCTGCACATATCCTGAGTAAGCAGGCTCGTGAACGATAAGAGTTAGACACGTTTGCCATTGGGGCACTGGTTGGTGGGGCGGACGCACAAGGCACACCCCGCGTATCAGTTCGTCCTACCGATCAGCGTCGTCCAGCCGTAGGCTACCAGCGCGAGCAGCGCTGCGGTTAGCAAGCTCTTCCAGAAGGCCCAGTCTTCACGGCTTACGAACTTGTCGGTGACGTCTCTCAGGCTGTCACGAAACGTCTCCGCCTGCGCATCCAGCGCGGAAGCAAACCGATCGGCCAAGCCGCGCAGGCTCGCTTCCAACTCCGCGTCGCGATTGGAGAGGCGCTCGACAGCGGTCAGAACCTGCCGCATTTGTTCCTCCAGCCTGGCCAGGCGCTCGACCAGCTCGTCGGCAACGGCTACCAGCGGGGCTGCCCTTGCCGATTGATTTGGTTGTCGCATACAATGCCCTTGTGCTGTGGCATGATGGGAGCGCAGCGCGACTATTGCGGCTGGTCGCTTAGTGCGATCGGTGCGGTGGTGGCTGCCAGTGGGAAGTCGAGCTTCCACGCGCTTCCCAGGTCGCTCGCGATATCCCAGCCCGGCGGCAAGGTTTGGGCGGAGAAGTCATCCGTCACGGCATTGCCCCGCCCGATCGCGGTTGCGCCATAAGGATAATAGAGCCAGCACGCGTTGCTAGGATTTGCAAGCGGTGCGGCCAGCGTCAGTTGCAGATGCGTTGCGTCAATCCGTTTGCACGCCGTTGCCGTCACCACGTTGCCCGGGTTGGCAATCGAACCGCCGTCCATCACGGCGAAGCCGGCGCCGTTCGCAGCCTGCAGCGGAACCCGCAGATCGAAGCCCGTATCGTGCTGCACCGTGAGCACGAGCGTTGTCGCAGTCTGGCGGAAGACGTGGACAAGTCGGGGGCCGCCCATGACCGGCAGGCCGGATGGGATTGCGGTCATCGTGTCGCCACGACCGGTCTTAAGAACCGCCCGGGCCACCGGGGCGACGGCGAGCCGGGCGAAGCGCTGATTGTCAGCGCTGTCCCGGTGCGCGGTGTCTCCGCCGGTTGCGACGCCGGTGGCGGGATCCCATCGCGATCCTCTGGGATTGCTGTCGGTGGTCTGCGGGTTGCCAACCACGACGTTCTGACCAGGGTCGGCCGCCAAGGCGGCCACCACCTCCCGGTGCATCTGGATGCCGTCGTTCGCACCGTAGGGAATCGCGTTCCACCAGATCAGCGGGAGATCGGCCGTGCTGCGCCCGAGCATGCCCCGTTCCAGATCAATCAGTCGCTGCGAGGCCGCGAGAAAGGTTGGCTTTTCGGCATAGCTGCGCAGGCTGTCGGTCTCGTTCCATGGCCAGACCAGCGCCACGATGTCGCTCTGATCTTCGGTATCCAGACCGGAAATGGCAGCCTGCACTGCCAGACCGTCGGCGCCGAGCTGCCAGGTGGTCGGGGAAGATCCGTCGTTGGGATCATGCAGGAAGCTGCCAGGGTATGTCCCATTGACCGCCGGATAGATCCCATGTCCGCTCTGCATCGTATAGTTGGCGGCAGCTCCCGCCGTCGCCAGAACATTATAGGCGAGCGCGCCGAGATACCAGGCGACGCCTTGCGCCAGCAAGAGGGCGCTGCCGTCGTTCATGGCGTAGTTGATGGCGTTCGATTGCCCGTTGATCACCAGCATGACGCCGCGCCTTGTGCCGCGTTGCCAGCGGCCGGCCGCAGCGAGAAGTGTCGGGATCTCGGTGTCGGTGAGCGCCCGCTCCCAGCTGGCGGCCTCGTGAAACCAGCACTGCGCAGCGCCCAGCAAGCTCTGGTCGTGCAGGAGGACCTCTGGACCGGTGGTGGTGTTAGGCAGTGGGTTCATGGCGCCAGCCAGCACCTTGGTCCCGTCGAGCCAGACATCGACGCCCTGGGAGGGGTCAAAGCGAAGGACGACCGAGTGGGTATGCCGACGTTCCAGACCGCTTGTCAGGTACATATCCTGACGCGCCGGGGAACAGGACCAGACGCCCTGCGCCGATGGTGCTGTCCGCCTGAAGCAGGGGCATCCCGTCGCGCGGAGATGAGCGTGATAGGGTTGGCGTCCCGCCCCGAATTTTGTCTCCGGTTCGGACGCGACCAGACCATATAGCGGGTCCAGGCCGAGCCGGCAGACAGTCCGCCTGCTGAGCGCCGGAACCCGATGTCCGGATCGAGCGCCGGGGCCAGCGTCGCGGCGCCGCCTGCGACCCGTCCGACGCCGCCAAGGACTCCGTTCAACCGTGGCGTTGCGATTGGGGGGCCGGCCGGTGTCCCAAAGGAGTAGGATATGAGGGGACCGCCGGCGCCGGACTTGTCGGTGAGGGTGCCAACCGGCTCATTCCAGCCGCTGAGCGGTGATCCGCTCGGATCAAGCAGGGCAGCGACCGTACCGCCATCCCACCAGCCCGACAGCCCGCCGAGCGCGCTCGGATGCGGGCCCGCGAAGCCTGACGGAGCGGCCGGCGTGGTGCCTCGCAACGGCCGCCACAGCGCGACCCTGCCAGCGCCGATCTGCATCGGCGCTGCCGGCGCTACCAGAGCGACGCTCATCTCAGGTCACTGTGAAAGGAGTGGGGTACACGGTGGGGGCGCTGCCGTCAGTGCCCTCACACCAAGCGTACCAAGTGCCAGCAGTTGCGGGAATCGGGACGAATGCGCCCCAGAGGTCGGTGTTCACGGGACTCCCTGCCGTCCAGGTGGCCGGCGGGACCGTGGCCGAGGTGGACAAGCCGAACTGAACGGCGGCTGTCCCGGGGGTGACATGTGCATTCACGCCGATCGTGCCGCTGGCGTGCACGTAGCTGCCGGAGGGAGCGATGTTCCAGCTGATCGCGGTGACCGCTCCAGCCGCGGCGCCAGTTGTCGCGGTGATTGTTGCAGACGCCGGGCCGGGTCCGGCAGAGTTCACGCCGAAAACCTGGAAGTCGTAGCTGTTGGACGCCGTCAGGCCGGTCACGGTGAAGGAAAGGCCGCTGACCGCATTGCTTGCCGTTGACCAGCCGCTGGACCCGCTGATCCGGAATTGAAGTGTATAGCTTGTCGGCGCCCCCCCCGTTGCCGGCATGCTCCATGTCAACGTCATCGTGCTTGCCGTGGGTCCGCTCGCGGACAGCCCCGTGACTTGTCCAGGCGACGACAACGTGCCGCCGGAGATGCCTGCATAGACCAGATTTCCACCGGAATAGCTGGCGCAGCGCAGCATCGCCCATTGTCCGGGGTCCAATATCGTGCTCCCGGTGGAGGTGGCGATCCCGGCGGCAAGCGTGACCGAGCCCCCGCTGCGGTTGACGATATCGCAGGAAAATCCGCTACCCATGTTGATAAAGGCGGGACTTAGCGTCACTGGCTGACTGCAGATGAGAATGCTGTCGTTATGTACCGTCCCGTCCAAGGTGGTATTGGTCGTGATCTCCACGACCGGGCGTTTGTAGCTCGGCAGTTTGGTGGCCACCCAGCTCCATATGGCCGCAAAGGTTTGCCGCAGCATGGTGCTTGAGCCTTGAGCCACCCAGAGCATGTCGCTGTCCGCCGCCGGGGCGGCCGGTTGCGCAGCATCGATCGTCATGCCATCGAGCAGCGTAGCATAGGGGATGCTTCGGTCCGCTCCACCCTGGCTGATGCCGACAAGATCCGTGGCGGAAATGGTGCTTGTCGTGGCCAGGCCGGTGATGCCGAGCGCACTGAGCGTGCCGGTGTTCAGATTCAACCCGGAACCGACTCCGACCGTCTCCGGCCCCCCATTGCCCAGGCTGTTACGCCCAAGGAGAGAGCCACTCGGCGCGAGGATCGCGGGCTGCACGCCGGCAAGCAGATCGCCGACGGTGGTGGCTGCGGTCGTGCCGGACTGGCTGACCGGAACCAGGTCTGCAGCGGCGATAGCGCTGGCCTGGGGCAACTGGGATATCGTGGGCATTGGGGGCCGCCTGTTGTGGTGCAGACTGTCAGGACGTCAGGCGAGCACCTGTGTGCCGCTGAGAACGGAAAGCCATCGGTATGTGCTGACCCAGACGAGGACCCCGGTTCCCGCTCCTGCCGCCTCCCCGGGCTTGCGGCCGTTGCTGGCATAGGCGAGTGCTCCGTTTGGAGCGGTGGGTAGGGTCGCCACCGTGTAGCTCGGCAACGCCAGGTAGGCTCCGCCGACGGTCATACCGCCACTGGCGGTGAGCATGCCGTTGAACTGCCCGGTCCCATAGGCCAGCAAGCTTCCGGTCAGTGCGAGATTTGTCCCGGTGAACCCTCCAGAGGAGGACACCGATCCGTTCACTTGCAGTCCTCCGTTGAACGTCGCCGCGCCGTTCACGGTGGCCGTCGCCGCGACGATGCCACCAGAGGCATTGACCTGTCCGTCGACCAGCAGGGCTGACGTCAGATGAGTCGCACTCGCACTCGTATCATAGAACAGATTGATATCACCGGCGTAGTCGAAGGCGATCTGCTGGCCCGTTGCCATCCAGATGGTGCGGGAGGCCCCGACGACCGTGCTGCCCGTCGCCCCGTCCGCGACCGAAATCTGCTTGCTGAAGGTCAGGACCCCGGAGGTTTTGCCCGGCCCGTCCAACGAGCAGCCGACCTGCGTATAGTAATTGCCGCCGACCCTGATCTGGGCCGCATTGGTTGACGACACCGGATGCCCGTACACGCCCGCCGAGGTGAACGGCAACGCAGGATCCACCGCGAGTGTCGCGCTGGGGGCTGTCAGGCCCGTGACCACCTTTGCTTTTCCAGGGAAGGCGTTCCGCGTATCCAGGACCGCTATCGAGTAGTTCCCGCCTGCGGAGATCTGGAATTTGTAGAAGCCGCTCGCGGATGTCGTGAAATAGATGCCGTATCCCCATTCGTTGGGGTAACCGCCGGAGGCGAGAGGCTCCGACTCCGAAAGAACGAACTGGAAGGCCTTTCGGTCGTTATTGGGGTCCTGGTTGTTGGCAACGGTGTCCAGCTCGACACCGGTTGTGGCACCCAAGTCAGCGCTCGATAAATTTGTCCCGTCGACGGTTGGCAGCCAAAGGCTCCACACCTGAGCCCCGGTGCGTCCGGCCGGGTAGCCGCCCGCAGGTGCCTTCTTGGTGGCGGCCCCGGTGACGGCAACATGCTGTGACGCGGTCGCGGAGGCGCCGGATCCGGTCACCGCATTCACGTCCAGGTTAGACATGAATGCGTAGACATTGCTGGTCGTGCCGTCGATGAAGTTGCCTGCACTGTCGACGGCGTCATTGACCTTCGTCGTCAGCGCGATGTTGGAGTAGGAAAGGGGCGCCCCACCGGAGTGGTTCACGGTGACATTGCTGGCGATCACCGGGGCATCGCTGGGACCCGAACTTGTGCGCGCGAGGGCAATTTCCGAAGCCAGGGTCGTCGTCTGGCTTCCGGCCTGGACGACGTTCAGCGATCCGGCGGAGAGCGCTCCGCCGATCGTTGCCGTTCCGCTCGCGGCCAAGCTTGGCGCGGCCAGTCCGCCGGACAGCGTTCCGCCCGACAGCGGTACCATCAGGGCGGCCTGGGCATCCACATACTGTTTGGATGCCGCCTGCAGCGGTGCACCTGGATCCCCGGCCAAAGTCATCGCGCCAGTCAGGGTTCCGCCGGACAGCGGGAGGGCCGATGCCACGCCTGCGTCGACGTATTGTTTTGGCGCGGCGGCAAGCGCGGCGGAGGGAGGGCCGGCCAGCATCAGGGTGCCGGTCATGGTGCCCCCCGCCAGTGGCACCGCTGTCGCGATCTGGCCGTCCACATAGGACTTCGGCGCAGCCTGGAGCGACGCGGTCGGTGACCCGGAAAGCAGCAATCCGCCGGTGAGGCTCCCTCCGGACAGCGGCAAGGTCGCGCCGACATGAACATCGACGTATTGCTTGGTCGCCGCCTGCAGGACCGAAGTTGGATTGGCGGCCAGATCGAGAGGTCCGGTCAGCGTCCCCCCGGTGAGGGGCAGCGCGGCAGCGACCGAAGCATCGACATACTGTTTCGGTGTCGCGGCGAGCCCGCCGGTTGGGTTACCCGACAGCATCAGCTCTCCGACGAGTGTGCCGCCGGACAGCGGTAGCGCCGTCGCCACCTGGCCATCCACGTACCCTTTGGGCGCGGCGTCCAGCGGTGCCGTAGGGGGTTTATCCAGGGTCAGGGTGCCCGTCATCGTGCCGCCAGCGACCGGCAGGCTGGCCGCGGCGATGGCATCGACATAGTCTCGGGGGGTCGCGCCCAGCGCGGAGGTGGGGTTGCCGGCCAGGAGCAGGTCTCCCGCCATGGTACCGCCAGCCAGTGGGAGCGTGCTCGCGAACAGGCCGTCGACATACTCTTTCGGCGCCGCGTCCAACGGAGCGGACGGACCGGCTGGCAAAGCCAGTGCCCCGGTGAGGGTTCCCCCGCTCAGCGGCAACATGGTGCCGACCGTGGCATCGACATACTGCTTCGGTGCCGCTTGCAACGGGGCCGAGGGATTTCCGGCCAGGGTCAGATCGCCGCTAAGTGTGCCGCCGCTCAGTGGCAGGGCCGCAGGACCTGCCGTCTGGCTGTCGACATACTGCTTTGTCGCCGCTTGCAGCGGGGTTGTCGGATTCGCGGCGAGACTGAGCGGGCCGCTGAGTGTACCCCCCGTCAGTTGCAGCCCGCCGGCCACCTGGAAATCCACATACTCCTTCGTGGCAGGATTGAGCGAACTGGTGGGGTCTCCAACCAGGGTCAGTGCCCCGGTCATGGTGCCACCGCTGAGTGGGAGCACCTCGGCAAACAGTCCGTCGACGTACTCCTTGGGAGTAGCATCGAGCGGGGTCGATGGGCTGGCGGGTACGACGAGCGCCCCGCTCAGGGTTCCGCCGCTCAGCGGCAGCGTTGTCCCTATTGCGGCGTCGACATACTGCTTCGTGGTCGCCTGCAGCGGGGTTGCGGGATTTCCTGCGAGGGTCAGCGGGCCGCCCAAGGTGCCGCCGCTGAGGGGCAGCGCAGCCGGGCCGGAGGATTGGCTGTCGACATACTGCTTGGTTGCTGCCTGCAGGGGCGCCGTCGGGTTCGTCGCCAGGATCAGCGGCCCGGTCAAGGTTCCGCCGGACAGGGCCAGTCCGCTCATCGCGTGGCCGTCCACGTACGCTTTGGTGGCCGCATTCAGAGGGGTGGCGGGATCGCCGGCCAGGGTCAGCGCGCCGCTCATTGTTCCGCCTGCCGTGCGCAGAACACCTGCCGCGAAGTCACCTAACGTCTGAGCCGTGCCAGAGCCGGTCGCCTCGACCAGGAGCCCAGAGGCGTTGAGGCTCCCGACATTGACGAGACCGTCCGCGAACTGAGAAAGCGGCACTGCCTTATCGGATCCGCCCTGCCCCAGCGGGACAAGATCGCTCGCCGTGGGAACGGTCCCCGCCGGGAGTTGGGTTACCGAATAGGCCGCGGCCGTGGCCGACAGCGTTCCCCCGGACAGGAGCAGATTGGCGCCGACGGTCAGTGTTTCCACGTTCCCCACGCCCGCGGTGGCGCGACCGAGAACCGAGCCGCTCGGCAGCACCAGCTGCGGTTGCACCCCGGCCAGGACCTGCGTGCGCGTGGCGCGACGTGTGATCCCGCTCTGGTTGACGATGAGCTCGTCGTTATCCGAGGTGGCGGTCGCCGGGGCCAGTTGGTCGATCGTCGGCATCGGGAGGCTTCTCCGCGCGAAAGGATCGTAGAAAGGCCGGTAACGGGCAGATCGGGCGTGTGTCGTCCGCCGCTTCGGGCAGGACCCGATTCGGTGCAGGCGGCGCGCTCTGCCCGGTCGCGAAGCGCGCTCTGTTGCTGCTGTGCCGGACTACCCGGTCAGGACCGGGTTGCCGTTCTGATCGGTGATCACGAGACCGGAGTTGGTCTCGATCGCTGTCGGCGGGATAGGAACCGTCGACAGGAACAGCACCGGCAGAAGGATGCTGCGCTGGAGGGTGCGGCCGCTGGTCGTGCCGATGACGAACGTGATCACGTAGACGGTCCCGCTCTGCCCGGAAGAGAGCCAAAGAATCACGACGCTGCCGTCGGCCGAGGCCGAGTTCAGGGTCAAATCCCCCGGGTTGCTGGGACTGATCGCCATATCCAGGGTCGCGATCGAGTCACCCGGATTGCCGATCAAGGCAGGAGATATGTCGAAGCCGTAGTCAAGGATATCGCCCGGGTCCTTGGTGGGCCAGCTCAACGGTGGCGGCGCTACGGCCGCCGTACCGCGCGGTACCGGAATGAACGAATCCAGCACGACGATGCGAGCCGTGCTGGGCTTGGAGACATGGGTGGCCGGTGTCGGCATGGGTCCCTCCGCGCGGCCGGTCAGGCGTGGTTGGCCGGGTGGACGACCTGGGCCTTCAGCGCCGCGATCTCGGCATTCAGGGAAGCAAGATCAGCGAGGACCTGGGCCATGGTTGGCAACCCAGCCGGCGTGGCCGGTATGATGGGTTTCTCGAACCGGGTGCCGTTGAAGCTCCATCCCTCGGCAACGCCAGGCTGGTCGGAGACGTCGACCCAGGTCAGGCCCGGGTGGAACAGGGCAGCGATTGGCATGTCCGTCCGCAGCAACTCGGCCACGGTGCCGTCCTGAATCCGCGCATAGGTTTTCATCTGCGTCACCACCTCACCACCACGAGCCCGTTTGCGCCAGGCGCCCCATTGTACGGTGTCGTCCCGTTTGCGCCGGTGCCGGCGCCGCCCGCGCCGCCGCCCGGGAACACCCCAGCCACTCCCACGCTGCCCGAGCTCTGCATCCCGCCCATCGGTGCGGCGCCACCGATGCCGGCAGCGCTCATGAAGGCCGACTGGCCGGAGGAGCCCATCAGGTTCAGGTCTCCCCCGATACCGATGCCGCCGGGCGTGGCGCCATTCTGTGGGCTGCTGATCGACGCTGTCGCGTTCACGCTGCCACCGGTGGCGCTGACGTAGGTGCCGAAGCTCGAACTTCCTCCGGCATTCGCCGGTGCGCCGGAGGTCGTTCCCCCTGCGCCGCCTAGGCCGATCGTGACGGGGACCGTCTGACCGGGGGTTAGGCCCACGATCCGCTTGCGGGCGTACCCGCCGCCGGACCCGCCGCCGCTCGCGACGCTGCTGGTGGAAGCGAACGAGCCCGCTCCGGCGCCCCAGACCTCGACTTCCAACCGGGATATGCCTGCGGGAACGACAAACGACCCGTTCGTGGTCAGGGCCTGCACACCCGATCCGAAGCCGGGAACCAGGTTCGGCAGCTTCCAGGTCAGGAACGGGGCCGCGGGCAAGGTCAAGATGTCCGCCGCCGTGACAGCGCTCTGCCCATAGGCCACGGTAATCACATAAAGGCCTACCCAGCCGTTATCCACCGGCGGCGTAACCTGCGAGCCTGCGTTGGCGGCGGCACCGGGCTTGAGTTGCAGCGCTACTCGTTGGATCCGTTGCGTGTTCTGAGTCGTTCCTGCGTTGTTGGGGCCGCTGTAGGGTTGCGCAGGATTGGCCGCGTTGTAGTATGGTAGGACAACAGGGTTGGTATCACTCTCCTGCAGTGCGGCCTCGACCAGATAGTTCACCTCTTGTCCCGAACTTGTCGGGGCAACAAGGCTGAACGTCGTCGCTACTGCGTTGATTCCCATCTTTACCAGAGGATCTGTGCTGTCCGCCGGCAGGGACCCGTACGAAATAGCATCGATCACCAACATCTGCGTGATGCTGCCGGGCGCGATCGTCACGCTCATCGACGCCGGGGTGGTGGGGGCGCACGCCAGGCCGTCGGCGACCGTCGTGCCGCCCAGCACCGCCTGCGTCAGATATCCCAGCGCGATCATCACGTTCCGGTTGACTGACAGCAGGTCCGTATCGAGCGGAATGCTGCCCGGATAGACGATGTTTCTGTCCATGGCTTCCTCTGTTGCCGCAGTCCGTCAGCTGCTGATCCGGATCCAGGCGATGCTTGCTGCGGGCATGACCGCAGCAATCGCCCCGGCTATGTCGGTGTCGGTCACCTGTCCCTGAACCATCGCCAGGCTGGCGTATTGGATCGCCCCGGTGCCGTATCCTCCGCCCGGCCCGCCCCAGCCGGCGACTGACGCGATGCCGGAATCGTTGGGACGAAGCGCGGTCACGAAGCATTGGAATGGCAGGTCGAGGCTGCCCCAGCCACCGGCGACGCCATAGCCGAGCCCGGTTGCCTCGGCGCCCGTACCGGCATAGGCCCCGGTGTCGGTAGCCCGCGCCGGCTCGAAAATCGCCGGTGCCCGGCCGGTCAGGTCCAGCAGCGCGCGGGACAGGGCGGCCCGCGTGGCGCGATCACGGAAAAGTTCGAGCCGGATACGGCGGCGCAGTACGTCATCGTCCTGGCCGGGGGGCCGCCTCAGAGACGTACCGAAGAAGTCCTCCGCAATGATGTCGAGCCAGACGTCCGTGGCCGTCGCGATCCTGGTCTGGGTGCGGACGTAGCCGAGGAGGCCGAAACACCATGCCCAAGCCCAGGCGAGGCCATGGAGCAGAGCGTCCAGGATTGGCGCGTCACCGGGGAACCACCGGGTCGGCAGCACGGCTCGCAGCCGGGTCAGCATATCCTCGCTGTCACCCAGCATGTCAGCTAACCGCCATCACGCCGGACTTCACCACCCCGGACACCGGCGGGACCAGGTCGGCACTTGCGCCATTGATCTGCAGTTGCGCAACGTTCGTTACGCTGGGGCTCGCGCCATAGGCGAGTTGGGCCAGTCTGGTCAGCGGCAGGGGCGCACCGATCGGCAGGCTGTTGACGTAGCTCTGCAGCGCCCGCGCCACCGACGCCACCACGGGAGGCTTAGCCGCGCCGGGGGCAACCGACAGAACCAGGCTGACGTTCGCTGTCATGACCGTTGGGGGCTGGACGGCGAAGATCGATCCAACCGGCCGGACCGCCTCGATGGCCGTTGCGGCCGTCGCCAGCAGGGAGGCCGAGGGAGAACCGGATCCGTCATCTACGGTCACCACGAAGCTGCCCATCCGGGTGGCGCCCGTCGTGTTCACATTCTCCTGCAGCGCGTAGGTCAATCCCTGCTGGATACTCTCGACCGCATAGGCGACCGCCAGGGGAGTCGCGCGCGACCGGCTTTGTACGAAATTGCGGAAACGTGACCGCAGCGCCGCGTCTGATTCCGCATCGAGCCCGTTCTGCAGTGGAGCCGCATTGGTGACCGTGTCGACGCCCGGTATCGCGCTGGCCAGGAGCGTGATCGCCCCGCTCTGGACATTCCCGGCGCCCCCGGGCGTCTGTGCCATGATGGGTACTGTTAGCGCTGCCAGCCCTGCCGCGACGGTGTAGCCGTTCGAGGCTGCGGTCCATGCGGGATTGGCGGGATCGACGGTAACCACGAAGGTTTGCGATCCGTCGGCTGTTCGCACCAATGCACCGGCCGGTATCAGGGCGGGCGCCGTGCTGGTAAAACGGGCGAACGTCACGCTTCCGCTGGCTGCAACGGCGGGCAGACGGGTCAGCGACATGTCCGCCATCCAACTATCCAGATCGGGGCCGTTGCTGGTGGCGGCGCGGGTTGTCTGCAGGACTTGCACGATCAACCATTGCATCCACAACGCGATTGAGGCGTTCGCCTCCAGCACTGCCCGCATCGCGGACCCGATGCTGAGATCGAGCAGTCGGGTTGCCGCGGACTGCACCGACGCCGCCATGTTCTGCACCAGAGACGTGAACGTCTGCAGAGAGAGTTGCATGGTCTACGCACCTACCGAGAACGACAGAACCTGCGTATGGCCCGACGGTGCATCCTGGTAGCGGATGTAGACATAGACCGTGCCGGCGGCGCCCGCCGGCGAGACCGATACATCGATGATCGGCTCTGGCGTGCGTGCCACCGTGCTCTCCTTGAAGATTTGGCTTCGAATCAGTGCCCGCATCTGGAGTGCATTGGCGGGTTGGCCGATGAAGCGAGCCAGGCCAGCACCGTAATCAGGCTGCCAGATATACTCGCCAGGGTTGGTGAGCAGCCGGCGCAGAACGCGCTGCTGGCCGAGTTCCGGTCCGGCCGCTACCGCAAGGTCTCCGGTGGCACCGACCGAAAGGTCGGATCCCCACTGGTGTGAAAGATCAGGCATTGCGGATCAGTCCTGCTGATTCGGAACCGAGGTCACGCCGCCGCGTAAATCGATATGGGTGTGCGTGTCGTAGTGGGACCTCAGGTCGGCGAGCGAAGCGTGCTGATCGGCCACATTCCCGGCCACCAGGACATCGCCGGCGACCGTCACGGTGCCCTGGATGGAGACCGGACCGGTCATCGCGATCGTGCCGCTGTTGAGCAGGCGAATGGAGGATCCACTGCCGTGTACCAGCCATAGCTCCCCAGCAGCGGCGGCCGGCGGGGGGTCTGCGAGCGAGAACGCACGACCAACGATCACGCCGTGTTCTGCGTCACCTTCCTGAGCCAGGACCAGTACCTGATCTCCCGGGCTTGGTGGGCACCAGAGGCCCCAGCCCGCACCGGTGCTGGGAGCGAGGATCGGGAGCCAGCCGGTCAGGACGCCTTCCGGTTGAAGGCTAACCCGAGCCGTCGCGGTCCCGGGGTCGACCGAGGTGACCAGGCCGAACCGGGGTCGAGCGTGGCTGTTGTCGAGAGCGCTTGCGTGACCTTTCAGGACGTTCAGAAGCCGATCCATGCCGCTAGCCTGTCACCGCGCCGACCTTGTCAGCCGGGGTGGTTGTGGCAACGCGCGGGGAGGAGTTCTTCGCGCGAATCCGTTGGGTGAAGCCGTCGTTCCAGCGGAATCCCCGCTCGATCACGTCGATTGCGTAGGCCTGATCGAAGTCGGTGCCGGTGCCGGTCAGGAGCAGCGTGCTGCGTGGCGTCAGGCTCAGCTCCCCGGGCATTTGGAGGTCGATGACCCGTTCATGCAACGTAAGTTCCGCGAGACGGCGTTGCGCGAACTGCAGCGCCTGATTGGGCGTGAGATTGGGACGGACGTAAACATATCGCTGCGGTGGCGACGGCAATCGACCGCGGACGCCTGTGGTCGGCAGGCTCGCAGCCCGCGCCGTCTGGGTGAAGGCGCTCTTCTGATGGGAGTTCCAGCTCTTGACCGTTACTTCGATATCCCGAGCGAGGGTAAGCGAGCGATGCAGTTGCAGCGCGATCAGCACGTCCGGATGCAACAGAACGGGCGGTACGGTTTCTAGCGTTGGCGGTTGGAAGTGCAGGGCGGTTCCCTGAACGAACACGTCGAACCCTTCCTGACGGGCCAGGAATACCAGAAGGTCCCATTCCGTGGTGGCGTGGCTGAATTGATCGAGTGTGATCCGGTCGTGTTCGCCTTGATAGTACCGTCCGACGGGTGTCGTGGTGGGGGTCACGGCCGGCTGCAGGTTGTGGCGCTGTGCCAGCAGGGTTGCAATCTCGCTTGACGTGTGGTTGCTGAAAGTTTCCTGCGTGCGCGCCTCGATCAGAAGTGACGTCAGATCGCGGCCGTCCAGGTGAACAGTTCCGGTGATCGGGTCGATCGCCACGCCATCCACCGCCCCCTCGATCAGGCTTACGAACCCGGCGCCGTCGAGGCTGAGCTGCAGATCGACCAGAACCCCTGTTGCACTCGCCCAGAACGGTGAAGTGTACGTGGCATCCGCGCCGAGCGCCAAGGCGACGTGGAAGCAGTCGGCGGCATAGTAGTTGTTTGTGATCACCTCTGCTTGCGATACACCGGCGACGGTCTGGCCATTGATCAAAAGCCGTGCGGCAGGCGCACGCCAGGGCAGCAGGACACTATTGAGCGGCAATGCCGCCTCCTGCATTGGGGTCCCGATCCGGGATCAGCAGCGTGCTGACGCCGGACAACATGGGATCCGACAGGTTGTTGAGTTGAGCGATGCGGATCCACTGGGTCGCGTCGCCCAGCTCGGTCGCGGCGATCTGGAACAGGTTGCCCCCTGCGATCGTGACGGTCTTCATCGGTCAGGTCCCGGCATTGGCGAGGTTGACGCGAGTGCGCCCGAGATAGGCTTGCGCGGCCGTCAGCGATGCGAGTTGCTGCGATGCGGCGACGACGCCGGCGAGGGCGGTGATCCCTGTTGGGGCCGAGACCGCTCCGACGAGACCGGCGCCGTTCAGCGCGCCCTCGGCGGTCGAGATGGCCTGGTTTGTCGTCGCCTGCGCGCCCGCCACCGTGGCTTGCGCGGTCGTGTAGGCGGCGGTGTCGCGCACTGTGGCACCTGGCGCAGACAGGACGGTCAGGAGTGGTCCGAGGTTGGTTCCACCCGACGCGGCGAGGCCGCTCGCGGAGGCGATGTCCGCGAGCGCATCGGCGGCGAGCGACATCGCGGTTTCGACCAGCGCGCTGGCTTCGTCGCGCAAGACGGTGCACGTCAGGCGGTAGGGGATCCATGCACCATTCTGGTAGTCGGCCTGGAACGTCCTGATTACCACCGTGTAGAAGAACACATCCCATGTGAGAGGCAAGGTCAGCCCGCTGGCGCGGAGTTCATCGAGCAGCCGCGCCCGCAAGGTAGCGTCACCGCCGGAGAATGTTCCGGAGAACGTGATATCGGCGTCGTCGCGGCCCAGCGAGTCGATGACCCTGGTACCCCCTGCCAGACGGTGCACGGCAACGCGTTGTGCGCCGCCGAAATTGATCCCGGAGGGTATTTCGAAGTCGCGAAAGGCGACGGGTCCCAGCAGCAACGCGATGTCGAACATGTGGTTTCGCTACCTACGGGCCTGCGTTGGACATGTCGTCCATGTCTGATCAGGCGGTCGAGACGCCGGGCCAGGTGGGCGTTGCCCTGGGGTCTGTCCCGGTAAAGCCTGCCCGCGGCCGGTCGAGGTGTCGGGCCAGTCGATCCGCCAGAAGGCGCCCGAACCGGACGCCATCCAGGATGATTTCGCCGCCAGCGGCGCGGCTTGCGGATGCACCGTCGGGCTCTGATCGGGGAGGGGGGGAGCGGAATGGCGGCGTAGTGGGGCCGGGGCCGAGGGGTGTCCAAGCCTTGGTGCACGCGGCTGGGTTGGTGCCGCCGCCCTCAGCGGCCGCAGCAGCGAGGTTCGCGGTGTGCCACTTGGGGAGGGCGCGTTCCATCGTGATTGTGCTGCCGGCACGTCCCGGGTTGTTTCGGCTCGGCGCGGAAGGATCAGCGGGGGCGCCGAGGCTTTTTCGGTGCGGCGAGGTGCCCCCGCGGACGCCGAGGCTTGCAGGGGCGCCGACCCGGGACGTCGTGTCGGCTCACCAAGGCTTGCCGCTGCGGCTGGGGCGGAGGTTCGCCCTGCCAGCAGGCGATCGGCGAGGGCCGCGAGGTCTCTTTCCATGACGGGCGCGCCCCGCCACGTCGGCTCAGCGCTACCGGAGGCGGCGGTGCGCCGCGGCCCGGTGGTTGGCGATAGCGCCCCCAGAGGCCGGGGACCTGCCGCGGCGATATGACGTGGCGCGGCAGGTAGCGGGGCAGGTGGTCGCCGGTCGCTCCCGGCGCGGGGTGTCGGTTGTGGCCGCTCCGGCGCAAGGGTGACGCGCCTGATGGGCAACAGACGATCGGCCGCAAGAACAGGTCGCGGGGTGGGCGTAGGCTGCGAAGGGGCCAACCTGGCCATCGCACGATTCGGAGCCCCCGCGGCTGCCATGACGCCGGAGGCGGCCCGCGACATAGATGGAACCGCGCGCAGACCGGCGAACCCTGTGCCGGCCATGCGCCGTGCGAGGGACAGTGCCGTGGTTAGCGGGAAGCCGGCGCTTGCCGGGTCGGCGCGCGGTCGCCGTACCGGTTCGGCCGCAGCGGTTGGAGCCGTCGCGGGCGCCCCGCCCCGCGGTCCAACCGGGGCCGTCGGGCGGGCCGTTCGACCTCGGCGTGCATCGTGCGTGTTCACGGCGGTGCGCAACTGCGGGCCGATGTCTCCGCCGAACTGGCCCAGCGCGCGCAGCCCGGCGCCGCTGACTGCCACCGACCGGTCCAACGCGACCAGTTCGCGCTGGACGGTCTTGAGACCGGCCGAGACTTCATCGCTCAGCGCGAGCCGGATGCCGATCGTGTACGCGTCGATCATGTCAGAGCCGCACGCAACTGGCCGCGCACCGCCGCCGCAATCTTGGTGACCAGTTCATCCGCTTCGGCCGCGGCCGCGGGCGCGAGGAAGGGCCGCGGTGGATCGGTGCGGGTGCCGCACTCCTGATCGGCCGCGACAGGATCGGCAGAGCCAACCACCGCCTCTGTCCCGTGGACTTCGTGGCCGATTGAGTTTCGCAGCGCGCCGCTGCGCAGCCAGGGGGCATCGTGCGGTTCCCCAGGTGCATGCGACAGGCGTCGGCGCACCGCGTCCTGCAGCACGCTGGCCGCATGCTCCAACGCCGTGCTTTCGGTTGTGGCCAGATCGAGCCTGGCTAGCCGGTCGGCCAGATCCTGCAGCCCATCGACACTGATCATGGCGGCTCCTTCCAGCTCAGATCGGTCCAGTCGAATGCCAACCCTTCGAGCGTGCCGAGCGCGACCACGAAGGCCAGGCGCTCGTCCTCCGGCAGGCTGAACGCCACGTCGAACGGCACCCCGTTCCTGACCAGGTAAAGACAGTCGATCAGGTCGGGGTGCCGGCTCAGTTTCCCGCCGTGGCCACCGCCTCGGGCGAGTCCATGGCCGGGTCGATGTCCAGCGCCGCGGCGATGGCGTTGATCCCGGCGTCACCGAGACGCGCCACCATCGCCTCGATCTGCTGTTCGGTGACCGGCGCCGGCAGCGGCACATCGTCGATCGCGGTGACCGAGCAGGCGAGCACGGCCATCCCGAGCCAGGGCTGGTTCTGGGCCAGTACCGGCCCGGCGGCCTTGAACAGCCGCAGTTTGTCGAGGGCGGAGAGGCGGCGCAGCGCGATCCGGCGTCCCTCTGCGTCCGTCACCGCTGGCGCCGTGCCGGCGGTGGCGATGATTGCCTCCGACGGCGTCATCAGACGCGCCGCCGGCGGGAGGCGAAGAAGTCCAGGGTCTGCTTCACGCTGGCGTCGCCCTTCCACTGGCCGGCGCTGGCCAGCTTGAACGTAACGTTATCATACTGGTAGGTAGAGGTCGACCCATCCGTCTCGGTAACGTACTGGTACATCGTGCCTGGCGTGGCGATCGTGCCGCTGAAATACTGCTGCTCGGCGGCGGCGATGAAATCGTCTGCCGCCGAATTGCCGCGTTCCAGGTCGAAGCTGCCTTCCCAGCCTTTCGGCAGCTCGGTGCCCATCGGCGTGCCGTCCAGCCGGCTGACGCGGACCGACTGGGTGACCTGTCGCGCCTCGAACCCGGTGACGTGCGCGAGGTCCACGCGGCCGGCCGGTCCCATCACCACGAGCTGGGTGTCGCGGCCGACGGAGAAATTGGTCAGGGCCATGATCGCGCCTCCTTACGCCGGCTGGCCGGTGGGCAGGGTCTGCCGCGACACCTGCACCGTTTGGCCGCCTTCCATGTTGACGATGAATTTCTCGTTGATCGCCTGGTATTGCACCTGCGCGTCCGACTGGACGTAGCCGAGGCCGGTGCGGCTGGCGGGGTTGTTGGAGGTGTCGCAGACCACGCTGAACGGCAGGCTGCCGTCGGTGCTCCCGAGCAGCCCCTGGCCCAGCATGTTCTGCAGGAAACTGAGCTGGGTGGCCCGGATGCGGTGGAACAGGTTGGCGTTGATCACCTGCCCGACATACTGGCCCATGCCGGCGGCCAGGGTGGCGGCGATGTAGTTGGTCAGCCGCGTGTAGTTGTCGCCGTTGACCGCGGGGTTGGAGGCGGAGTTGTGCCCGCCGCGCACGCCCCAGAAGCTGCCGCCGGGCTGCGGATTGGCGATCACGTCGATGCCGGCGCCGAGCAGGGCGGCGAGATCGGCGGCGGAATAGGACGTGCTCTGCCCGGACCCGGGCGTGCCCGATTTCTGGCTGCCGATGACGCCATAGAGCGGCTTGTTGAGGCTCGACTGCTCGGGCGAGAGATTGGCGAGCCGTCCGGCGGCGAAGCCCTGCGGCGAGACCAGGCGGATCGTGTTGTTCACCTGGTCCGACCACCACAGCCAGTCGCCGAACATCAGCTTGGCGGCGTAGCTGTCGAGCCCGGCCTGGCTCTTGGCGGCGAGCGCGTTCAGGATCGTGTCGCCGGCGGGGCCGGTGAGGATCATGTAGATCCCCTCCTGCAGGCCGAACCCGGCCTGGGTGGTCCATTGCGACGGGTCGTCCGCATCGGCCAGCAGGGCGATGCCGCAGCCCTGGCCGCGCAGCGCGTACATCCCCGTGCGCGGGGGGATGTCGTTGCCGACCAGCAGCCCGACGGTGATGGCGAGCGCGCCGTCGGCGCCCGCCGTGCCGCTGCCGAGCGCGATCGTGAAGCCGGCCGGCGTCGCGGTGACCCCGCCGGCATTCGCGACGACGAGCTGGGAGGGGCCGCGCTGCGGGCCCAGACCCTGGTTCACCGCCGCGGCGAGCGCGGTCCAGAACGCGGCGCCGGTGCCGGCGATGTTGTCGTACACCTCCGGCTGCAGGCCGGGCAGGGTGATGGTGAGGCGCCAGGTGTTGGCCTTGGATCCGGCGGCGAGGGCGAGCCCCACCTGGTTGCCGAGCGAACCGGTATAGAGCGCGGTGAAGGTGAAGGTGGTGCCGGGCACCATCGCCTGCGCCGCGGCGTCGGTGCCGTCGGTTACCCGCACGCAGCGGAAGTTCTGCGCGCCCTGCTGGACGGCGGTGGCGACCTGGGTGCCCAGGTCGTATTTGCGCGCGACGATGGGGCCGAAGCTCTGCGCGTAGTCGGCCATGGTGGCGACGATCACCGGCTGGCCGATCGGGCCCCAGGAGGCGGTGCCGACGGCGCCGACCACGTTGGTCGGCACGCCGTTCAGCACCAGGTTCTGCGGCGGGACGATCTGGACATACAGGTCGGGCACCACCAGGGCGGTGGTGTTGACGCTGCCTTGCTGCACGATCGGCATGGATCAGGCCTCCTTCGCAGCGGCGACGACGCGAACCACGTCGTGCGCGTGCTCGCTTTTCAGGATCTCGGCGATGCGCGCCGCGTCGGCGACGACGTCGCCGCGCGCGAGGCCGGCGAACGGCCTCACCACGACCAGGTGGATGTTCATGGGGACTCCGGGGTGGGATGGACGTGCAGGGAACCGGCGATCGTTGGCCGTCGGCTGGCGTGCCGGCGCGGCCGGCAGATGGACGAGCGGCAAGGGCCGGCCGCACGGCGCCGGTGGCAGGCCGGCTTTCGTGGGCGCCGATGACCTGGCTGGGGAAACCGCTACCGAGGTGCGGGTGATCTGCCTACGCGATCCTCGGGATGATCGAGTGTGAACTGCCCCTGGTTGGTCGGAGGCTTCGCGTTCTCAGAAGTTGGAGCCTCCGGCAAAGCCGGGGCGATTCAGAGACAGAAAGTCATAAGCGATGCAAAGAGTAGTGCGAGTCCACATAGACCAACGCCCGCTTCTCAGCGTCGGTCAGTCGGAACCCTTCCGGTTCTTGCTGCAGCCTGAATTTTCTGTCGATATTCAATATCATACTACGGACTTCTGTGGGTAGAGGTTCTATCGAATCGATAATGCACAAGATAGACTCGGTGCCCCATTTAGCGACGCCGACATGGCGATCGAACTCCAGATGTCTCTGCGTTGGTACAGTCCTGGCCAGGATGGCCGTATCAGCAACGGAACTGACTATACAAATGAGGCTTGCCCCATTAGGACTTTCGGCGTGGAAAATATCTCCGGCTGCCAGCCTTCTGAGGTCTGCGCTACGATCCGTCATGACCGATCGTCTCTCAATTCTCCGGCAGGAGAAATGGTCTCAGAATGATAGTCCTTTCTGAAGGGGGTCATCTTGAATTCCCAAAAGCTTTACCGCGCAATTCATGCAAAGGTTTCGGCCGGATACACCATACGCCGCGGTGGCCCCCCAATCATCGCCATTTTGACACCTGCCAGCAAAGCCTTGGCGCAACAGATCGCCCGCTGCAGCGAGGTGAATGGGCTGCGTGGCGGTCCGCAAAGAGTGCATCGCACCCGGCGCGGTGACGATCACAGGCAGTCGCGGCCCAGCGCGACCGAGTACCAAATCCAGAAGCCCCGACGGGATTACGGTGGTTGACTTGTCGGAGGTCAGGGCTGTCTGCGTCGGGCCTGTCACTGCCGACACAGCGAACTGCCGACTCGAGCGACCGTCGTGCCCTTGCCAATCGTCGCGTAAGCCGGCCGGGTAAGTGGCGGGCAACGGGGTGTTTCGGACACGCGCATATGGGACCAGATTGCCGTTCGGGAATCCACTATATCAGCCTTCGTCGGGAGCCCAATCGTCATGCTGGGAGCCGCTGGGTGGAGGATGCTGCGGGGCGAAGACGCGAGAGTCGCGAGTGAGAGGGGCCCGCCCGTTGCCGCCCGGTCTGCCAGGCGATGCGTGGGCTCTGCTTGGCAACTCGGATTCCGGCTCGCATGGGTTCGATGCGTCTGTTCGAACCGGCTTGCCCGGCGGACGGGCAATCGCCGGAGGGTCTTCAAACCGAAGACGCAGCCCGCCGTGTGCTTCGGCGAACGGGCCGGACTCGACGGCGTGGTAATCCGTCGGGAGGTCCGGCCGCGCCATGGCACGCGGCCGCAGCGTGAACGGAATCCTGATCGGATCGCTGATCCCGGACAGGTCGGGCGGTGGATCGCCCCGGAGCCACACGATGCAGGGAATGCGGATATCGTCCATGCACCCGCCTCAGGCCACGATCTGCGCCGCGTTCACCCCCAGCGCGCCGAACAGCATCGCCGGCTGCGTCGCCGTCAGCACGGTCGCGTATTCCACGCTGTAGAGCAGGTCCCGCCGATACAGCAGCGCGTTCTGCGACTGATCGAACACCGTGGTTCCCGCGTAGATCACCCGTCCCTGGGAACCATCCGCCAGAGCGAGGAACGTCAGCGGCGCCATCGCCAGATCGATCGCGCCGGCCGCCGCGTCGCGGGTCTGCGGCGTCGGGCACCAGCACGTCACCCGGAACACCTGCGTCTGCCGCCGCACTTCCTGCTGCGCCGGCGCGTCCGCCACCACCCGCGCCAGCACCTCGCCCGCGCCGGGCAGGGTGATCGTGGCGCCGGCGACCAGCGCGATCCGGTTCGCCCGCACCAGCACCGCGAGGTTCGCGGCCACCAGCGCCGGATTGTCGCTCGCCTGCACCCGGTACGCATAGGCCACGCCATCGATCGCAAGCCCCGCCACCTGGCCCGGAGCCGCCGCGCCGCCGAAGGTGACCGCGACGCCCGCCACATCCGCGGTCAGGCTGGACGAGGTTGGCGTGCCGACCCATTCCTGCACGTAGCGGGTGCTGATCCGCCCCGCCCCCGCGGCGGGATACACGGTGACGTTCACCTTTCCCGCGCGCAGATCCGCATCGAGTGCCGCCGCGTTCGGCCAGCCGCGATAGATGCGGCAATCGGGTCCCGGCACGCTCGTCGCGTCGGCCCCGTTCGGATACAGCGCCGCGGCCACCAGCCCGACCAGCGCCGTTTCCACATCCGCCTGGTCGGCCATCAGGTGATCGCCTGCTTCATGGTCAGCCGCCAGCCGAGGGACGTGAGCTCCGCGGCAGAGACGACCGCGGTGCGCCCGAGATCGTCGGTCATCAGGTCGGCCGGCAGCAGCACCACCCCGGGGAAGGCCGGCAGCAGCACGGTCCAGTAGGGCACGGTGTTGTCGGACGGCAGCCCTGCCTCCGGCTGGCCGCCGCCGGCCGCGCCCAGCACGCTGGCCGGCCAGTCGGTCAGCAGCGGCGTGGTGGTGGTCGCGGTCACCCCGCCATAGGCGTTCACCCCCGTGGTGGACGGGGCGACGGCGCGCGCGAAGGACACCACCCGGCTGGTGCGCACGCACAACACCGGCAGCAGCGGCTCCTGCGAGGCGATGAACCACACCGCGCCGTCCGGCTGCACCAGGTAATCGCCGGGCCGCGTGTAGGCCGCATCGAAGATCCCGTGCACCAGGGGTTCGCCGTAGCCATCGGGGCGGAGGAACTTCCCCATCATCCCGGTGAACAGCGCGTGCAGCCGCAGGAAGCGGTTGGTGGGATCGAGCGGGTTCACCACGCTGCTCGGCCGGTAGGCGTCCACCCTGGCGCCGGCGGCCCGGGCGGCGACGTTGAACCCCCATTGGATACGATCCTGGATGCGGTCCTGCGCCATCTACACCACCCAGGTGATGCCGCCGTCGGTCAGCGCGGGGCCGGGCGGGATGCCCAGGAACCCGCACAGCCGCCGCCGCCAGTCGTCGAACAGCCGCGCGCGGTCGCGCGCTTCGCTCCGGTTGCGGGTCCACACCGACGCCTGGTCGGTGTCCATCCCGTCGCCGGCCCGCGGCACCGCAAACTCCAGCGCGGAAAGTTGCGCCAGATAAGTTAGCACCACGTTGGTTTCGGCGGCGGAGAGGTTGTTCAGCCGGTACTCCAGCAGGCCGTACACCTGATAGAATCGCCAGTTGTCGAACCCCGCCGGCGTCGCGCCATAGGCCGGATACCCGCAGTGGCGACGGATGTCCGTCTTCTGCGCGTCGGTGAACATCAGACGAAGGACCCGTCGCCCCGGGTGAACAGCACGTTGCCCGACCCGCTCGCCAGCACCGTCGCGGCGCAGGTGATCAGCGGGTTCGCCGCCAACATCACGTGTGCGCCCGGCAGCACCGGCATGTCGGCCGCCGTCGCGGTCACCGAAAGGTCGGCGCCGAACCGCACGAAGGCGAGCGCGGCGGTGGTGTTGGTCACCACCACCGTCTCCCCGCCGCCGGCCAGCGCCACGCTTGCTGAGCTGGTGCCGGCCGCCAGGCTCACCGTTCCCGCGGGGCGGAACGGCTGGGTTGATCCGATCGCCATGTCAGGTCCGCCCCTTCGTGGTTCAGCCGATGTGCTCGATCATCACCGCGCGCTTGAACGCGGCGTTGGTCGCGGTGGGGATGGTGGTCGGGTTGGTGGTGGTGTCCGACGGGGTACAGAACCCGCCGATCCAGTACCAGGACTGGGCGATGATCTGCTGCAGCCGATCGAGCGGCTCGCGGGTGACCATGGCGACGCCATCGACCAGATGGACGATGGAATCCTTCGGCGCCACGTCGTCGGCGGCCATGCCGGCGAAATCGCCCTCGATCAGCGCGCCCTGGCCACAGATGATCGGCCGGCGCACCATCAGCCCGGCGAGGCTCGGGTGCGGCTGCACGAAGGCCTCGGTGGTGGGGATGAAGCGCAGGCCGAGGAACTGGTTCACCATGCCGCGGCGGAACACCTGGTTGGCCGAGGTGGCGCCCTGGAACAACTGCTTGAAGTCGGGGTCGGCGAACAGCTGGCGCGCCGATACCGGATCCAGATAGCAGTTGAACACCCCGTCCACCTCCGGCACGGCGTTCATCCGCAGCTTGGAGACGGCATCGAGCAGGTTGCTCATGGTGAGCGTGTCGCCCGCCAGCAGTGCCCCGGTGTTGCCGCGCGCCGCCGGGCGGATGATGACGGAGGCGTTGGCGGCGGTGACGGTGTTGCCGGCCGTGCCGTCCGACACCGATACGTTGGTCGAGAATGTCAGAACGCCGGACATCCCGTTCGGCGCGGAGGAGACGTTGCTGGAGTCGGCAGCCGCGCCCACTAGGGTGTAGGTGCCGGCGCCGACCGTCACGGTCAGCGGGTTGGCGCTGCTGATCGGCTGCTGCACGCCGTTAACGAATCCGGTCAGGAAGCCGCGCACGTCGTCGACCGCCACCGCCGGCCCGGCGCTGCCGAGGGTGGTCCGCACCCGCGTGTTGCCGCCGAAATAGCTGTTGAACAGCGCGTTGCGCGCCAGCTCGTCCAGGCTGCGCGCGGCCTGCTCGCCGTTGACATAGGCGTTCTGCAGGAACTGGCTGGCGATCCCGACCCGGCTGGTCACCATGTTGAGATCGGTGGTGGCGGCGTAGTGGTTAATGGTGAGGGTGTACTGCTCCACTCCCCAGGTGGCCGGCGACAGGCCGTTGTCGAAATTGTTGTTCGACGCCGGCGGCAGCGGGGTGGTGACACTCGGCTTCAGCCCGGCGCGGGTCTTGGTGAGGGTCTCACCGATGCCGACCGCGATCTCCTCGCGGTCGGCGATGGCGCGGTAGCCCAGGCGGGAACGCAGCGCCTGTTCGAACTCGCGTTCCAGGAAGCCCTGCTGGATGATCGGCTGCAGGGCCGGGGGGAAATTCTGGATACCCATGCCGGGAGGTCCTTCGGATCAGAGGGGAACGGGGGCGGCGCTCAGCCGCGGCGCTTCAGCAGGGCGGCGCGCGCGGCGCGGTACTCGTCGTCGGTCATTTCGGTTGCCAGCTTCTGGCGCGGCGGCTGCGCCGCCGGCGGTTTGGCCGTGGCAGAGGTGGAGGCTGGCGCGAACAGCCACGGCTTGGCCCGCTTCAGAGCAGCGATCAGCGCGGCGCCGCCCTCGATCTCGCCGCTTGAGGTAAGCTTAAGGTCCGACCGGTCAATCAGTTTCAGTCCGTCGATATCGATGATTCCAGAACGCAGAGCCTCGGCTTTCAGTTCCGCCTGGATCAGGCGGGATTGCGTCTCCCGCTGCAGCTCGCTGAGCTGGCGCTCCAGGGTCTCGGCACGGGTGCGCAGTTCGGCCATCCCGTCCGCGGTCTGTTCCGCGTCGGGCGGGGTCTCCTGTTCCGGCATCAGGGTATCCTTGGGTATTGTACCTGAGGGATCGGCGGCGATGCGGGCGAGTTCGGCCGGCACATCCTCGATGTCGTAGGTGGCAGCGATCGACTTGACCGCGGTCTCCCGGCTGATCTGGCGGGCGGCGGCCAGGGTGGCGAGCGTCTGCGCGTCTTTCATCCGGTCGTCCGCCGTGGCCGGCACCCAGCGTGGCCAGGTCAGGCCAAGGCGAACCGTCGGATCGAGCGGGGGGATCTCGTCGCCCAGGACAATCAGGCGGTAGCGCTGCGCCGCCTGCAGAACGATTCGTGCCAGCGCGAGCAGAGCGCCTTCGCCGTAGGTGATCCGCAACGTATCCGCCAGCCACACCAGTCCCTGGTTCATGAGCTCGAGCGCGCGGCCCGACTGTGCTGCGGTCAGCCGGTCGGCACTGGCGCGATTGCCGTGGATGCTCTCGAGCGCCATCTCGCGCAGCGCGCGCACGTAGTCGAGCACCGCGGCGGATGCAGTGCCGCCGATCTCCAGCAGCTTCGCGTCGCCCTTTTCGCTCACCACCAGCGCGTTGCCCGCGCCCTTGACGATCTCGCTGTCGGTGGTGGCTGGTTCCTTGATCAGCAGGGTAGGGTCACTACTGTATTTCAGCCCACGCCCGGCCTGACTCAACTGGTAATCGATCTCGATCTGGGTCTCGATCGCTGCCCGGAATGTGCACGCGCCCTCGTTGGGATCGCCGGTGGCGGAGGGGCCGGGCAGATTGCGCACCCAGACCATCGGCACGCAGCCGAGGTCGTGGCGTACCGTCCGGGTGGGATCGGTCTGCGGGGGCGCGGCGGTCCCGACCTTCGCGGGCACGAACCACGTCTCCGCCTGGCGGTCCCAGCGGCGCATGAACCAGTAGTCGGCGGCAGGATCGTCGATCGCATACCCTTCGACCGCCAGCTGTGCGCCAGTGACCTTATATTTTTCGGTCACGGAGAGCAGGGTGTCAGGCGCTTCCGGATCCCACGCGGGGGTCAGGTAAGTGGTCTCCAGGGCGCTGAAGAACAGGCGTCCGCGCAGCACCCGCATCAGGATCGCGACCGAGCCGACCGAGCCGCGGATCGCCGCTTCGGTCATCACCTGGTTGAGCCGGGCGTCCTTCACGATATCGGCGAACACGCTGCGGACGGTGGCGTCGGCGCAGTCGATCGCCGGGAAGTGCCCCTCGCTGAAGAGCAGCGCGACGCTGTCGTCCACCACGATCCGGCTGAGGGCGTAGCGCACGCTCGGGCGCCGGTTGCGCAGCGGGATATAGTCCCCGCCGGCGCCTCGCTCCTCATGGAACTCGTGCGGCAGGACGTCGTACAATGTGCCGTCCAGCACCCGCTTGAGGATGTCCAAGGTCCGGCTGCGCGGCGTGTAGTCCGGGTCGCGCGGGATCAGGTCGCAGATGGTTTGAAACATGCTGTCCTGGACGGCTAGCGTGCGAGAAGGGGTATTGCGATCCGCCTGGCGGGGACGGTCATCTCGGCGGCCCGCATGAAGCCGCTTGCCAGCGCATCGACCTGGTCGTCCTTGCGGCCGTAGGGAAAGTCGCGCAGTTCCTCGATGAAGTCGTGATTCCATGCGGCCCGGATCAGGGCCATGTTGCCGGCCTCGATCTGCGCCGCGACCGGCAGGGCGCGGGTCAGTTTCGATCCCGTCTCGCGCGTGCAGATCACCCGGTAGCCGGCCAGTTGGCGCACATAGCTCAGCACCTGCGACTTGCCGGCCTGTCCGGGATCCTCGGGCAGGCTGATCAACACGGACTTGCCGTCCGCGGCGGCGGTCTCGAGCAGTGTTTGCTCCACGCCGAGCGCGCTGGTCCGCTGCCGTACTATATCGAGCACTACCAGCCGTCCCGCCGCGTCGCGCTGGAGCTTCAGACCCACCGTGTAGTCGGGGTCATTGCGGCCGTCGGCGGCGGTGGCGGCGAGGTCCCAGGCGCGGACGATCACGCCGCTGGCCGCATCGGGCGGCACCGGGAGGGTTGCGATCTGCGAGACTTTGAACAAGCTGCCTTGGAGTGGCTGCGGCGACTGCTGGAACAGGGCGGACCAGACCCGTTCGCCGACCTGGTCGCGCTTGCGCAGCAGCGCCGCCTCGTCTTCCCATTCCGGCCACAGCGCCTGGCCGGCGCTGCGGCCCATCGGATCGTCGACCTCGGCCAGCGCAGGCAGGCGCAGCAGGCTCCATTCATTCGGGCTGCGGTCGAGCAGACGACCAGCCAGATCGTCCTGGTGCCAGCGGGTCATGATGATGAGCACCCGCCCGCGGGGCTTCAGCCGGGTTATCAGGTCCGAACGGTACCAGTCCCACAGATGGGCACGTTGTCGCGGGCTTTCGGCGTCCGCCAGGGTTCGGATCGGGTCGTCGATGATCGCCAGGTCGGCCCGTCGACCCGTGATCGGGCCACGTACCCCGGTGGCGAAATACTGGCCACGGGACGAGGTGAGCCACTGCGACGTTGCGCGCTGGCCGCCGTGCAGGTCATAGCCCAGGACCGACGCGTGCTCGCTCACCAGGGCCCGGGCCCGGCGGGCGAAGTGCTTCGCCAGGTCGGACGTGTGCGACGCCGCGATGACCGAGCTGGCAGGATGGCGGGTGAACCACCAGACCGGGAACAGTACGGAAGAATAGGTCGATTTTGCGGACCCCGGCGGCATCAGCACCATCAGCCGGTCGATCGTTCCCTCGGCGAGGGCTTGCAGTCGGGTGATGAGCAGCCGGTGGTGGCGCGCCGGGGTCAGATCCTCGGCGCTCAGAACGTAATCGGCCCAGGCTTGCAGGTTGGCCCGGATCGTCTCCGGCGCACTGTCTGTCGGATGCCGGTCGGGCGCGAGCCCTTCCGAGCGGCCCGGCGCGCGTGGCATAGGCGGGGGACGGTGATGACGAAAAGGAACGCGGGTGCCGCGGGCCGCTCAGATCAAGGGGGCGATGCCGCAGCGACCCGCCCCCCTGCCGTCTGCGCAAACCGCCATCATGACGAAACTTATACCCGAAATTGGGGTGCCTGGGCAAGGCCTTTTTTCTTAATAAAGGATCCAATTCCTGAACTCTCATGCCCTGCACCTTCCGGCGACGGGGCGCAGCAGGAATCGTGAATGGCCCGAGGGTCATTTTTGACGGTTTTTCACGATTGCGAGAGCAGTTTTGACGTTTGTCCCTCCTGTTTTCCGTCAAGCAGCTCGCGGCAGGATGCGGCATCGGGCCAATCCGGCGCCGATCGGCGGCACAAAACAGTAGTGGAGACCATCATGAGCTCTCTTGCCGAACCTGTCCGCGCCGTTGCCAGCCCGCGGGCCACCGTCATCGCGTCCCGGCGCTCCCGCGCGCCGCTGGTTCTGGTAATCGAGGACGGAACCAGGTTGAGCGAGGCCATTCACGAACTCTGTGATTTCCTGCGTATCGGCGTCGAGACCATCGGCGGGGAGGTCGACCTCGTCCGCACTCTGCGCGACCGCCGGCCGATGGCCGTGCTGGCCGAAATGGACGGGACATCGCAGGACGGCGGCTATGTGATGATGCGCATCGCCGAGCACGACCGGACCTTGCCGCTCATGCTGCTGACCGGTTCCGGCCCGGCCCTGATCGGCGCCGCTGAGGCGATCGAGGAACTCTGCGAGCTTTCCGCCGTGGCCCGCCACCCGGTCCTGCCGGACCTCGGCGACATCGTGGAGTTCCTGTTTCGCGCTGGGCAGAGCGGCCGTTGCCTGGGGTTGATGCCGGCCTGAACCAGCTCAGGCCGTCCCGTCGCGCCAGACCGGCTCCTTCAACCGGTCCAGGAAGGCAGCGTGCGCGGCCAGTTCGGCGTCGTTCGGCACGACCGCCCGTGCGGTCCGTCGCCCCTCATAGGTGTAGACGACCGACGGGGAGGGTCCGGCTTCGCTCTCCAGGGTCAGGCCGCGCTGGCGCCCGCCGGTCAGTTCCACGTAGACCGCCGCCAGCAAGCGGCAGTCCAGCAGCGCGTTATGCTTGGTCCGTGCCGACAGGTCGATCGAGAAGCGGCGGCACAGAGCATCCAGGCTGTTCGGCATCCCCGGGAAGCGTTGCTTGGCCAGCGCCAGCGTATCGACCATCCGTGCCGGATCCAGGGCCGGCAGCCCGACCCGCGCGAGCTCGGCATCCAGGAACCCGAAATCGAACGGCGCGTTGTGCGCGATCAGCGGTCCGTCGCCAAGGAACGCCAGCAGCCCCGCGGTGATCTCCGCGAAGCGCGGCTTGCCGGCCAGGTGGGCCGCGGTCAGCCCGTGGATGCGGGAGGCCTCTTCGGGGATATCCCGCTCGGGGTCGATCTCGGCATGGAAATGCTGGCCCGTCGGCAGTTCGTTGATCAGTTCCAGCGCCGCTATCTCGAGGATCCGGTGACCTTCGGCCGGCTCGAGCCCCGTGGTTTCCGTATCGAACAACACACTACGGCGCATTGCGAAGCTCCCGGATGAAGCGGCTCAGGCCACGCAGCGCATGGCGGCGGGAGAGGCCGGTGCGGATCACCACGTCGGCGCGGCGCCGCTTCTCGGCGTCCGGCATTTGGCGCCGGATCACGGCATCCGTCTCGGCCGCGGTCATCCGCCGGCGCAGCCGTACCCGGTGGCGCTGCACGGCGCGCGGGGCGGAGACCACGACGATCCGATCGACCCGACGGTCGCCGCCGGTTTCCAGCAGCAGCGGGATGTCCAGCACGGCAATGCGCCGGCCCGCGCGGCGGGCCCGGGCGAGGAAGGCGGCTTCTTCCTGGCGGACCATGGGGTGCAGGATGTGTTCCAGGGTGCGCAGACTCTCCGGCTGGCCGAGCACGGCGCGGCGCAGGGCGGCGCGGTCTACCGCGCCGTCGCTCACGCAACCCGGAAACGCCGCGCCGATCGCTCGCACCGCGCGCCCGCCGCAGGCCTGCAGCCGGTGCACCGCCGCGTCGGCGTCGAACACGGGGATGCCGGCCCGGCGGAACACCGCCGCTGCGGTGGACTTGCCCATGCCCATCCCGCCGGTCAGCCCGATGACGATCATGCCGGCGCCAGATCAGCCAGGACGAAGGCCCGCAATGCTGCGTCTACCGTGGGATCGACCCCGAACCAGGCGGCGAAGCCGGGCCGGGCCTGATGCAGCAGCATCCCCAGCCCGTCGACCGTGCGCAGTCCGTGCCGGCGCGCTGCTGCGAGCAGCGGGGTCTCGAGCGGCACGTAGACGAGATCGGCCACCACCAGCGTGGGTGGGGCCCGATCGAGCGCCATCTCCGGATCGCCTCGCCCCCCCATGCCGAGGGTCGTGGAATTGACCAGCAGCGCATGATCGCCCAGCGCAGCCGATCGGTCCTCCCACGGGACCACGCGCAGACCGGGCAGATCGCGCGCCAGCGCCGCGGCGCGCTCCTCGGTTCGGTTGGCGACGCTGACGGGCAGGCCCTGGTCCAGCAGCGCGGCCGCGACCGCCCGCGCGGCCCCGCCCGCGCCCAGGATCAGCGCCGGGCCCGCGGCCGGGTCCACCTGTTCGTCGCGCAGCCCGGCCAGGAAGCCGAACCCGTCGGTGTTGCTGCCCTCGATCCGGTCCTTGTGGAAGACCAGCGTGTTCACCGCCCCGGCCCGGCGCGCGCTCTCGTCCACCCGGTCGCACAGTGCGAACGCGGCGAGCTTGTGCGGCACGGTGACATTCGCGCCGGCGAACCCCGCCGCGCGCAGCCCGCGCATGGCGGTGACGAAGGCGGCGGGCTCGATCGGCAGCGGCACGTAGGCGCCGTCGATCCCGTGCCGGTCCAGCCAGAAGCCGTGGATCCGGGGCGACCGGGAGTGGGTGACGGGCCAGCCGGCGATGCCGGCAACTCGTGCCCTGGCGGAGAGGATGCGCATGGCCCCACCATTCCGCGCCAGGCCGGGAAGATCAATCGGGTCCGCGGCTTGTCAGCCTGCCGCGCCCGTGCTTTGGCCTCGGGGGTCCGTGGCCCGGCGATCCGGCCCGCTCAAGGGAGGCGCAAGATGACCGACTACCTAGCCGATACCGTGCTCGACCTGCTGGCCCGCGGCGCCGCGGACCATCCGGCGATCGGCGCCCCCGGCCGGCCGTGGCTGGATTACGCCGCCCTGCGCGCGCTTGCCGGGCGGACGATCGCCGATCTCAACGGGATGGGGATCGGCCGCAACGACCGGGTGGCGATCGTCCTGCCGAATGGGCCGGAGATGGCTGCGGCCTTCGTCGCCCTTGCCGCCGGGGTCACCACCGCGCCGCTCAATCCGGCCTATAAATCCGAGGAGTTCGCCTTCTACCTCGCCGACCTCAATGCCAAGGCGCTGGTGATCCAGCGGGGCATGGAGAGCCCGGTTCGCGCGGCGGCTGCCGAACGCGGCATTCCCATCATCGAGTTGGTCGCGGGCGAGGCCGCTGGCGCCTTTACCCTGATCCCCGAGACCCCGCTGTCCGGCACCCCGGCCACGCCCGGGCCGGCGGCGGCGCAGGACGTGGCGCTGGTGCTGCACACCTCGGGCACCACCTCGCGGCCCAAGATCGTGCCGCTCCGGCAGATCAACATCACGGCGTCCGCCTACAATATTGCCGAGACGTTGCGCCTGACGCCGGACGACGCGTGCCTCAACATCATGCCGCTGTTCCACATCCACGGCCTGATCGCGGCCACCCTGTCCTCGCTCGCCGCCGGCGCGGCGGTGAGCTGCACGCCGGGGTTCAACGCGTTCCGGTTCTTCACCTGGTTCAACGAGGTGCGGCCGAGCTGGTATACCGCGGTGCCCACCATGCACCAGGCGATCCTGGGCCTCGCGCCGCGCAACAAGGCGGCGATCGCGGCCGGGCGGCTGCGCTTCATCCGCTCGTCCTCCTCGTCCCTGCCGCCGCAGGTGATGGAGGCGCTGGAGGCGACGTTCGGCGTGCCGGTCATCGAGGCCTACGGCATGACCGAGGCGTCGCACCAGATGACGTCCAACCCGCTGCCGCCCGCGGCGCGCTTCCCGGGCTCGGTCGGCATCGCCGCCGGCCCGGAGGTCGCGATCATGGACGAGGCCGGCACGATCGTGCCGCCCGGCGGGCTCGGCGAGGTGGTGATCCGCGGGCGCAACGTCACCGCCGGGCTACGAGAACAATCCGGCGGCCAACGCCTCGGCCTTCACCAACGGCTGGTTCCGCACCGGCGATCAGGGGGTGATCGATGCGCAGGGCTACCTGCGCCTGACCGGGCGGCTCAAGGAGCTCATCAACCGCGGCGGCGAGAAGATCAGCCCGATCGAGGTTGATACGGTGCTGATGGACCACCCGGCGGTGGCGCAGTGCCTGACCTTCGCCATGCCGCACCCGATGCTGGGCGAGGAGGTGGCCGCGGCGGTGGTGCTGGCCGAGGGCGCAAGCGCCACCGAGCCCGAGCTGCGCGATTTCGTCGCCAGTGCGGGTGGCGCAGTTCAAGGTGCCGCGCAAGATCGTGTTCCTCCAGGAAATCCCCAAGGGCGCCACCGGCAAGCTGCAGCGCATCGGGCTGGCCGAGAAGCTCGGCATCGGCGGATGAAGGTCGCGGTCTTCGGCGCCGGGGCGATCGGCGGGTTCCTCGGCGCAAGGCTGGCGGCGGCGGGGGAGGCGGAGGTGACCTTCATCGCCCGCGGTCCGCATCTGGCCGCCATGCAGGCGAACGGCGTGCGGCTGGTCAGCGGGGGCGAGACCATCACGGTCCGCCCGCGCTGCGTGGCCGACCCGGCGGAGGCCGGGCCGCAGGACGCGGTGATCGTCACCTTGAAGGCGCATTCGCTGCCGGGCGCGGCGCCGCAGATCGCCCGGCTGTTCGGTCCGGACACCGCGCTGGTGACCGGCATCAACGGCGTGCCCTACTGGTATTTCTATGGCCTGGAGGGACCGTTCCGCGACCGGCGGGTGGCGAGCGTCGATCCGGCCGGGACCTTGTGGGACATCCTGCCGCCTGAGCGGGTGATTGGCTGCGTGGTCTATCCCGCCGCCGAGGTGGTCGAGCCCGGGGTGATCGCGCACAGTTACGGCGACCGGTTCAGCCTGGGCGAGCCGGACGGGACCCGCACGCCGCGGATCGGGGCGCTGTCGAAACTGCTGATCGGCGCCGGGCTGAAGGCGCCGATCCGCCCGCGCATCCGCGACGAGATCTGGGTGAAGCTGTGGGGCAACCTGGCCTTCAACCCGGTCTCGGCGCTGACCATGAGCACGCTCGACCGGATTACCGGCCAGGACGACCTGCGTGGCCTGTGCCGGGCAATGATGCTGGAAGCCAGCAGCGTGGCCGAGGTCCTGGGTACACGCTTCGCGATCGACGTCGACCGGCGCATCGCCGGCGCGGCCGAGGTGGGCCAGCACCGCACGTCCATGCTGCAGGACCTGGAGCGCGGCCGGCCGATGGAGATCGACGCGCTGCTCGGCGCGGTGGTGGAGCTGGGCGAGATGGTCGGCCAGGAGATGCCGACCTGCCGCACGGTGCTGGCCCTGGTCCGCGAGCGGGCGCGCCAGGCCGGCTGCTACTGATGCCGCGCGCCGGCGGGTCCGGCTCCCGCGCGATGCCGGCGGCGGTGCCGATGGGGGGTGGGGCGTTGTGGGCGATCGCCCCGGGCCTGCTGGCCGGGGTGTCGTTCGGCTTTTCGGACGTGCTGGGCAAGGTCGTGTTCGCCGACGGCGCGGCGCCGCTGACGATCAGTGCGGTCCGCGGGGCGATCGGGGTTGTCTTCGTGCTGGGCTGGCTGCGCGTGGCGCCGCCGCCGGCGGCGCACACGCCGCGGCAGCGCGCGATCGCCTGCGGCCTTGGCCTGCTGCTGGCGGCCAATGTCTGGGGCGTGCTGAAGGCGATCCAGCTTGTGCCGGTGCCGATCGCGATCCTGACCTATTTCATCTATCCGCTGTTCACCGGCCTTGTCGGCGCGGCACTGGGCATCGAGCCGCTGGGGCTTTCGGGCCTGGCGGCCGCGGCGGTGGCGTTCGGCGGCCTCGCGCTGATGATCGGTGCGGCGCCGGAAGGGCTTGCGCCGCTCGGCTTGGCCTGCGCGGCCGGGGCCGCGCTGTGCCGGGTGGTGACCCTGCTCGTCACCCGCGTGCATCTGACCGGTGCCGGCGCGCGGCTGACGGGGTGGTATTCCCTGGTGACATCCTCGGCCGCGCTGCTGGCGATCGCGGCGGCGACGGGCACCTGGGACATGCCGCACTCGGCGCCCGGCTGGGGTGCGTTCGCGGGCATCACCGTGTTCAGCACGACCTCGATCCTGGCGCTGTTCGCCTCCGCTGCCCGGATCGGCGCGTTCCGCACCGCGCTGGTGATGAACCTGGAACCGGTGGTCTCCACCCTGCTCAGCATCGTCGTCCTGCGGGAGCTCGTGACGCCGTTGCAGCTGGCGGGCGCTGCGACGATGATCGGGGCGCTGGTGGCGTTCCAGCTCTGGCGATAGGGGGACCGTCCATGCTGCCGATGCAATTCCACACCATCCGCGATTTTCGCCTGTCCGGCGGGGCGATGCTGGCGGAAGCGCGGATCGCCTATCTCGCCCTCGGGCGGCTGGCGCCGGACGGTCGCAACGCGGTGCTGGTGACGCATGGCTATACCTCCGGCCCGCGGATGATCGAGGGCGGAGAAAGTGCGTCCGAAGGCTCCTGGGCCCGGCTGATCGGGCCGGGGCGGCCGATCGACACCGACCGGTATTTCGTCGTCGCCTCGAACATGCTGGGCTCGTCCTTCGGATCGACCAATGCGGCGAGCATCGATCCGGCCACCGGGCGGCCGTACGGCCCGCGCTTTCCGGAGCTCACGGTGGGCGACATCGTCGCCGCGCAGAAGGATCTGCTCGCGGCGCTCGGCGTGCGCCATCTGCGTGCGGTGGTGGGGCCGTCCTACGGTGGGTTCCAGGCGTTCCAGTGGGCGGTGGACTATCCGGAGTTCATGCACGGGATCGTGCCGGTGGTCACCGGGCTGCGGTCGCCGGTGTCGCGGATCGAGCCGCTGCTGGAGCAACTTGCCCGCGATCCGAACTGGAACGGTGGTGACTATTACGATCGCGGCGGGGTCATCGGCACCACGACCGGGATGCGGATCGAAACGCTGAAGGGCTACGGGCTTGAAGCGGGCTTGGCGGAGCGGTTTCCGGATCCGGCCGCGCGGGAGGCCGAGTTGGGCCGGATCGCGCGGGCCTGGGCCGAGCAGTTCGACGCCAACTCGCTGGTGATCCTGCGCAAGGCGATGCTGCGCTACGACGTCGCCGCGCGCCTGTCGCGCATCCGGGCGCGGGTGCTGTATGTACTGTCGAGCACCGACAAACTGTTCCCGCCATCGCTGGCGCCGGAGGTGATGGGGGCGCTGCAGGCGGCGGGCGTGGCGGCGGAGTACGTGGCGTTGGAAAGCGCGTTCGGCCATCTGGCCTCGGGCCTGGACGCCGACAAATGGGCGCCGGCGCTGCGGGCGTTCCTGGACTCGCTGCCGCAGGGGTAACACGCCAGGGGCCGTGCCTTCGTGGCTGAGGTCAGGAAACCCAGCCGCCGCGTGGATCCGAGACCGGCGAGGCGTGACGCTTCAGCAGATGCTCGATGAGGATGCCGATCCGGCAGCCGGCGCGCGGCTTCCATCCGAAGCCGCGCGCCGGTCCGGCCTATGCGATCGAGGAGTTGAAGGCCCCGCCGTCCAGCAGCAGGTTGTGCCCGACGATGAAGCCCGAGGTCGCGGCGCACAGGAAGGCGCAGGCCTCGCCGAACTCCGCCGGGTCGCCCACGCGGCCGGTCGGGTTTTCCTTGCCCCGTTCCGCCAGCACCTCTTCGACCGGACGTCCCGCCTTCTTCGCCGCGAAGGCGGCGCCGCTTTTGAGCCGGTCGGTCAGGAACGGGCCCGGCAGCAGGTTGTTGATGGTCACGTTGTGCTTCGCCACCTGACGGGCGAGCCCGGCCACGAAGCCGGTCAGCCCGGCGCGGGCGCCGTTGCTCATGCCAAGCTGCGGAATGGGTGACTTCACCGAGGCCGAGGTGATGTTCACGATCCGCCCGAACCGGCGCCCGGCCATGCCGTCGACCACCGCCTTGATGAGGAAGATCGGCGCCAGCATGTTGGCGTCGATCGCCTTGATCCAGTCGTCCCGGCCCCAGTCGCGGAAATCGCCGGGCGGCGGACCGCCGGCGTTGTTCACCAGGATGTCGGGCTCGGGGCAGGCGGCGAGGGCGGCGGCGCGCCCGGCCTCGGTGCTGATGTCACCCGGGACGGCGGTGACCTTCACCCCCGTGGCCGCGCGGATCTCCGCCGCGGTCGCTTCCAGCACGTCGGCGGTGCGGGCGGTGATGACGAGGTCGACGCCCTCCCGCGCCAGCGACATGGCGCAGGCGCGGCCCAGCCCCTTGCTGGCCGCGCAGACGATCGCCTTGCGGCCCTTGATGCCAAGATTCATGATGTTTCCTCCGTGGTCAGACTGCGATGGATTGCAGGACGGCCCGCGACGGCTCCGGGATCGGCGTTGGCCGCTGGTCGCCGCGGGTGACGAACACATGCACGAAATGGCCTTCCGCCGCCGCCACCTCGTCGTCGTTGCGGAAGATGCCGAGTTCGTACCGCACCGAGCTTCCGCCCAACCGGGCCACGCGGACGCCGACCCGCACCCGGTCGGGCCAGGCGAGGGAGCTGTGGTAGCGGCAGGCCACTTCGGCGACCACGCAATGCACCGGCCCGTCGAGCAGATCGACCACCTGCTGCGACATCTCGAAATAGGTCACCGCGGTGTCGAAGAACGAGAAGTAGTTGACGTTGTTCACGTGGCGGAACACGTCGTTGTCCATCCAGCGCGTCGTGATGTCGTGGAACCAGCGGTAGTCGGCCCGGCGGCCGGGCGGTTGTCGGCTCATGCGTCCCCGTGTGTTGCTGCTCCGCGCGGCAGGCCTCCGCGCGTCCGTCCTGGGCCGCACTAGACCGGATAAGGCCGGTGGCGTCCACCCGGGGCCGGTTGCCGGGATGACAGCCGGCATCGGTGCCCTTAGGAGAGGCGGTCATGAGCCTTCCCGAGGCGATCGCTGCCGCCCGCCGCCGCCATGGTCTGGCCGAGACGGATCCGGCGCTGGTGCTGCCTGCCTATCGGGGCCGCTGCGTCCCGCTGCCGGCCAAGCGCCGGCGCGCCTTCAACCGCCACCTGAGCGAGGCCATTGCCGAGGCCTTCGCCGAGCCCGCTGCGCCACCCGTCCGGCCGGACCCGCCGATCACCCAAGCGCTTGCGACCCTGGCCGGCGCGGCCTGCGGCTGCTGCCGCGGCCAGTGCTGCTCCCGCGGCGGCGAGCACGCCTATCTGGATGCCGACACGATCCGCCGGCTGCGCCGGGCCGAGCCCGGGCTCGGCCGGGCCGCCATCCTGGCCCGCTATCGCGCCGCGCTGGGGCCGGAAAGCTACGAGGGCTCCTGCGTATTCCACGGTCCGGCCGGCTGCCGGTTGGACCGCACATTGCGCTCGGACCTTTGCAACACGTTCTATTGCACCGAGTTGAAGCGCTTCCTGCGCGCGCATCCCGAAGCTCCGGCGCGAACCCTGCTGCTGGCCCTTGACGACGGCCAGACCCGGCGTGCGTCGGTCCATCATGCCGCGCCGGCGACGACGAAGGCTTGATCCGCCGCGCCGCCGGGGCCAGCCTGTGAGGCCTGCCCGAAGGACACCCATGGACCATCTCGACCTGCTTGCCGACCTGATCGCCCGCGCCCGCGCCGCCGGGGCGGATGCCGCCGATGCGGTGCTGATCGCCGGGGCCTCGCTCTCCGCCCAGCGCCGCCTCGGCCGCACCGAGCATATCGAGCGCTCCGAGGGCCAGGATCTCGGCCTGCGCGTGTTCGTCGGCGCGAAATCCGCCATCGTGTCCGCCACGACCATCGATCGTGCCGGGTTCGCCGCCCTGGCCGAGCGTGCGGTGGCGATGGCCCGTGTGGTGCCGGACGATCCCTATGCGGGCCTCGCCGACACGGCGGCCCCGCCCGACGCGGTCGCGCTGGATCTTGAAGATCCCACCGAACCCGATGCCGACGCCCTGCTCGCCCGCGCGGCGGTGGCGGAGGATGCGGCACTGGCGGTGCCCGGCGTCACCAACTCCGAAGGCGCCGAGGCCGGCTGGAGCCGCACCGAGGCGGTGCTGGTCACCTCGGCGGGCTTCGCCGGGCGGACGGTGCGGACCGGCCATTCCGTCTCTGCCAGCGCGTTGGCCGGCAGCGGGACCGCGATGCAGCGGGATTTCGACTATCACTCGGTCGTGCACCTGACGGATCTCGACGATCCCGCGGCGATCGGGCGCAGCGCGGGGGAGCGTGCGGTCGCACGGCTCAACCCGATCCGGCCGAAGACGGGGAAGCTGCCGGTGGTGTACGCCCCGCGGGTGGCCGGCAGCCTGCTCGGTCACTTCGCGGGCGCGATCAACGGCGCCGGGATCGCGCGCGGCACGTCGTTCCTGAAAGACCGGATGGGCAGCCGGGTGTTCGCCGCGGGTGTGTCCGTGCACGACGATCCGCGCCGGGTGCGCGGGCTGCGGTCGCGCCTGTTCGACGGCGAGGGCACGCCCACCGGCGCCCGCGCGCTGATTGCCGACGGGGTGCTGACCACCTGGCTGCTCGACAGCCGCTCGGCGCGGCAACTGGGGCTGCGCTCGACCGGCCATGCCGCGCGCGGCACCGGCGGGCCGCCGTCGCCGTCTGCGAGCAATCTCTATCTGGCGGCGGGTTCGGTGTCGCCCGCGGCGCTGATGGCCGATATCAGGCTCGGTCTTTATGTCACCGAACTGATCGGCATGGGGGTGAACGGTGTCACCGGCGACTACAGCCGCGGCGCCGCCGGCTTCCTGATCCGCGACGGGGTCCTGGCGGAGCCGGTGGCGGAGATCACGATCGCCGGCAGCCTGCCGGAGATGTTCGCCCATCTCGTTCCCGCGGATGATCTGGTGTTCCGCCGCGGCACAGATGCGCCCACCGTGCGGGTGGAGGGGATGACCCTGGCCGGGTCGTAGGCCGGCCCGGGTATCGTTCCGATGCCTCACCCTACGGATCAGCCTGGCGCGTCCTCCGCCGTCGCGTCCGCGTAGCCGACCAGCCGCAGCTCTCGCGCGCGCCGCCCGCGGGCGGCAAGCGCATGGGTCAGCGCGTCCGCCCGCCCGTGGGTCACCCAGATGTCCGGCGCCCCCGTCGCTTCGATTGTCGTGAGCAGTCCGGTCCAGTCGGCGTGGTCGGAGATCACCAGCGGCAGCTCGATCCCGCGCATGCGTGACCGCCGGCGCAGCGCCAGCCACCCGGAGGCGAACGCGACCACCGGGTCGGTCATCCGCTGTACCCACGGGTCCGCCGCGCCGGGCGAGGCGAGCACGATCGCCCCGGCCAGATCGGCCCGTGTGGCCCCGGCCGCGGGCCGCAGCACCCCGAGGTCCACCCCGAGCGCCTGATATGCCGCGCATAACGCAGCGTGCGTGCCGTTCACGAACACCGGCCGGTCCCAGCCCGCGGCGCGCAGCAGCGCCACCAGGCGTTGGCATTTGCCGAGCGGGTAGCAGCCGATCAGGTGGGTGCGGCCGGGGAACAGCGCCAGGCTCGCGAGCAGGCGGGCGATCTCGGTTTCCGGTGCGGGGAAGGTGAAGACCGGCAGGGCGAAGGTCGCCTCGGTCACGAAGACGTCGCAGGGCACCGGGACAAAGGGGGCGCAGGTCGGATCCGGCTGGCGCTTGTAGTCGCCGCTGATCACCACCCGGCTGCCCGCGTAGTCGAGCACGACCTGGGAACTGCCACGGATGTGGCCGGCGGGGGCGAGGCCGATGCGTACGCCTCCGTGCGTCACGGTTTCTCCCCAATCGAGGGGCTGCTGGGTCTTTCCCGCGCGCGCCGCGCCGAGCCGCTGGCGCATCAGGGCCAGGGTGTCGGGATGCGCCAGCACGTGGCGATGACCGGGGCGGGCGTGATCGGAATGGGCATGGGTGATCACCGCGCGGTCCACCACCGCGACGGGGTCGATGAAGAACCCGCCCGGGGCGCAGAACAGGCCCTGCGGGCGGGGATGCAGCCAGGTGGCGGGGTGCGGCGTGGACATCACGGGGAGCGGCGAACCAGGAGGACGGGCCCACTCTCGGCCCGCGGGGCGATCGCGCCAACACCGCGGCCCGCGCATCGGATGCGGGGTAGAGTATCAGATGATTTGACCGTCTGCCGGTCGTATGGGAGTGATGCGACGGAGGCCCAAGGAACGGACCTGTGGCATTATGTTCCGCGCTTCCAAACGAACAAAATAACGGAGGAACGTCACCATGCCTGATCGCACCGATCCGGTCGCCGAGGACGCGGCACAGGAGATCGTCGCAAAACGTTTGCCGCGCCGCGCCATGATGCATGGCGTGACCGCCGGCGGCGCCGCCGCCTTGCTGGCCGCCGCGGCGACCCGCGCCCGGGCCGCGGGCACCGCCGCGTTCCCCGCGCATCCGCGCTGGAAATTCGTGTTCGTCAACCACGTCACCACCAGCGCGTTCTTCGTGCCATGCCAGTACGGCATTCACGATGCCTGCGCCTTGTTGGGCTGCGACTATCAATGGACCGGGTCGGAAACCTCCGACGTTGCGCAGATGGTCAATGCGATGAACGCCGGGATCGCCGGCAAGGCGGATGCCATCGCGGTCTGCATCGTCGATCCGCGCGGCTTCGATCGCCCGGTGGCGCGGGCGATGGAGGCCGGTATCCCGGTGTTCAGCTACAATGCCGACGCGCCGCAGGGCAGCCCCAACAAGCGGCTGGCCTATATCGGCCAGGACCTGCTCCTGTCGGGGCAGATGATGGGCGAGCGGATCGTCAAGCTGGTGGGCTCCGGCAAGGTCGCGTTGTTCATCGCCACGCCGGGTCAGCTCAATCTGCAGCCGCGGGTCGATGGCGCGATCGAGGCCATCAAGAAGTCGGGCGCGAAGATCACCGCGACGATGATCGCCACCGACCCGACGGTGAACGTCGCCCTGTCCAAGATCCGCGCCTACTACCTGGGCAACCAGGACGTGAAGGGCATGTTCGGCACCGGCGGCGGCGATACCATGAATGTCGGGCGCGTCATGCGCCAGTACGACCTGCCGAAGAAGGGCGTGCATGGCGGCGGGTTCGACCTGTATCCGAAGTCGTTGCAGGCGGTGCAGGACGGCTATCTCGACTTCGTCATCGACCAGCAGCCCTATCTGCAAGGATTCTACACGGTGATGGAGATGTTCATGTTCAAGGCGTCCGGCGGGCTGGTCGGGCCGGCGGACATCAATACCGGGCTTAAGTTCGTCACCCAAGGCGCGGTCAAGCCCTATCTCACCACCAAGACCCGCTACGAGGGCAGTTCGGCCGCGCCGCAGATCGTGCCGCGCTCCGGTCCGATCGCGAGCTGACCCTTGGCCGGGGATAACGTCGCTGCCACACGCGGGCCGGCCGGCGCCGGCCCGCGGCGCAGCCTGGCCGGGCGCCTGCATGGCTTCCTGCTGCGCCCGGAGGCCAGCGTCATCGTCGTCGCGGTGGTGCTGGTGCTCTATTTCCAGTTCACCAACGCGAACTTCGTCACCAATGCCAATCTGCAGACCCTGTCCCAGTTCATCGCCGCCCCGGTGATCATCGCCTGCGGCGAGATCATGTTGCTGATCTGTCGCGAGATCGACCTGTCGGTGGGCCAGGTGTTCGCACTCGCGCCGTTCGTCATGGAACGCGCCGCCGGGGTCGGTGTGCCGGTGATCCCGGCCATCCTGGCCGCGCTCGCGGTCTGCGCGCTGATCGGCTACCTGATCGGGCTGATCACCATCCGGCTCAGCGTGCCGTCCTTCATCACCACGCTCGGGATGCTGTTCCTGATCACCGGCGTCACCCTCACGATTTCCCGCGGCTTCCCGGCCAACACGCCCGGCGGACCGTTGCTGACCAATATCATGGGCAACTGGGGCTATGCCGAAATCGTCTGGGCGTTCGCCATCGTCTTCGTCATGCACATCGTGCTGCGGCACACGCGCTGGGGTCTGCACACCATCGCCACCGGCGGCAACGAGATCGCCGCGGCGGAGGCGGGGATCAACATCAACCGCATCCGCATGGGCAATTTCATCCTGACCAGCACGCTCGGCGGCTTCGCCGGATTGCTGGAGGCGTTCCGCATCGGCTCCACCGACCCGCTCGCAGGGGGCAGCAACATCATGTTTCTCGGCGTCGCCTCCGGCGTGATCGGCGGCACCGCGATCGCCGGCGGCGCGGGCACGATCATCGGCGGGCTGGTGGGCGGCATCGTGCTCGGCGTGCTGCAGGACGGGTTCACCCTGCAGGGCATCAACGCCTTCACCTTCGATATCATCATCGGCGCGGCGATCCTGCTGGCGATGGTGGCGAACATCCATCTGGCGCGGCTGCGCGGGGCAGGGCAGGCATGAGCGGCGGCACCGAGGCCTTGCGCGCGGAAGGGATCGTCAAGACCTTCGGCCATGTCACCGCCTTGAACGGCGTGTCGATGCATGTCGCGCGCGGCGAAATGCTGGGCATCCTGGGCGACAACGGCGCCGGCAAGTCCACCCTGATGAAGATCCTGACCGGCTATCACCAGCCGACCGCGGGTCAGGTGTTCGTGGATGGCGCGCCGGCGCAACTGGGCTCGGTCGATCAGGCGCGCGCGCGGGGGATCGAGTGCGTCTACCAGGATCTCGCGCTGGTGAACGGGCTGTCGATCTACCACAACCTGTTCCTGAACCGGGAGATCCTGCGCCCCGGACCGTTCCGTCTGCTTGATCATGCAACGATGCGGCGCCGCGCCGCGGCGGCGCTGGCCGATATCGGCGTGAACGTGCCCTCGGTGGAGCTCCTGGTTGGCGCACTGTCGGGCGGGCAACGCCAGGCGATCGCGGTGGCGCGCGCCGTGGCCTCCAACGCGCGCATCCTGCTGTTGGACGAGCCGCTGGCGGCGATGGGCGCGCGCGAGGCCGGGCTGATCATCGGGCTGATCGAGCGGCTGAAGGCGCGCGGCGATATCGCGATCGTGATGATCGCGCACAACTACGCGCAGACCCTGGAAATCTGCGACCGGGTGATGCTGATGCAGCACGGCGAGGTGACGTACGAGAGCCGCGCTGCCGAAACGTCTCCGGCGGAACTGCTGGAGATCGTGCGGCGGGAGTACCGGGCGGCGCGGGCCGGATAGGGTCCCCGCTCATCCCTCGGCCGGCCGGGGCGGTGCCGCGGCCGGGTTGTACAACCGGGCCTGCGAACCGATTTCCCGGCTCGGCGAACCGTACATCGCGGCCGGTCCGGCGGCTCGGGATGTACGCGTCGCGCTAACCTTCCGTTCACCAGCGGCCGGGCACGTCCGTTCAGCAGGCGAGCACCCCGACATGAGCGGCCTCGGCACAAGCGAGGCTGCGCCGGTCGCCGGCCACGATGGGCAGGGTCAGGTGCCGCGCGGTCAGGCCCCCGTCTCCGCCGGAAACGCCGCTTCCATCTCGCGCCGGAACCGATAGGCCGGGTCCGCCGCATCCATCCGCACGTCGTCCCAGGTGACCGCGGCGCCCGCGGCCACGTCCCGCACCAGCGGAACCCGGTTGGCGAGCCCGATCGGCAGGCCGCCCACACGCAGGCTCTCCGCCGCCGGCATCAGCCTGCCCCAGACGCAGGCGCCGCCTTCGCCGTCCAGCACCTCGCCCGCGCGCAGCCCGCGCTTGGCGGTGGCCACCACGTCGCCGCGGAACCCGGTCGGCGCGCCCGTCGCCTCCCCGCGCAGCGCGGCGGACAGGACGGAAATGTTCAGTTCGAGTCCGATCAGGTGGAACGGCCGGTACAGCGCCGAGACCCGGCCGGAAGCATCGGTCGGCACCCCGTATTCGCCGAAGCAGCCGGGCAGTGTACTCGCCCGGCGCCTCGAACACGACGTACACCCCCCAGCGCAGGTCGTTGGCCACCGGGCTGCCGTCGCGCTGCAGGGATGACACGACCTCCACCTGCCCCCGGTGGTGCAGCGCCCCGGCGTTGCCCGCCCGCAGCACCTCGGCCAGCTCATGCGTCCCGCAGGGCGGGAAACCCAGCCCGTCGGGCGGCGGGGTCAGCCCGGTCGCGTTCGCCACCGCCGCCATCTCGATCCCCGACTTGGTGCCATCGAGGAAGGAATTGAACATCTGCGGGTTCATCCCCCCCTCGCGCGCCTGCGCCTCGGTCAGCCCGTAGTACGGCCAGACGGTCGCGGGGGTGGAAGCGTGGTATTCGGGCAGGTATTTCGTTCCTTTCCCGGCGGCGATCACCCCGAACCCGCAGGCCCGCGCCCAGTCCACCAGCTCCGCGATCAGCGCCGGCTGGTCGCCGTAGGCGAGCGAATAGACCACCCCGGCCTGTGCCGCCTCGCGCGCGAGCAGCGGGCCCGGCCAGCACGTCGGCCTCCACGTTCACCATCACGATGTGCTTGCCGGCGGCGATCGCCGCGCGCGCGTGGGCAATCCCGGCCGGCGCGTGGCCGGTGGCTTCCACCACCACATCGACATCGTCGGCCGCCACCATCCGCGCCGTATCCTCGGTGAAGCGCGTGGCGTCGATCCGCGCGTCGTCCCAGCCGACCCGGCGGCAGGCGGCGCGCGCGCGCTCGGGCGCCAGATCGGCGATCGCCGTCACCGCGATCCCCGGCGTGCTCGGCACCTGGGCGAGGAACATGGAGCCGAACTTGCCGGCACCGATCAGCCCCACCCGCACCGGGCGGTCGGCAGTCAGGCGGGCTTGCAGCAGGCGGTGCAGGTTCATGGTCTTCGGATCCTCTCTTGGTGGCGACGCGGCCGCCTTGGTAGGCGGGCACGCGCCCGGACGGAAGCGGCCGGCCCGGCGGTCCCCGTTCCCCCGCCTCTTTCCCATGGGCCGGTTTCATGGCCCACTGGGTTCCGACACTGACGGCGAACGGGGAAGGCAGGATGGAAACCGAGTGGCGCCGGCTGCGCGCCGACGAATTGCGCGAGCGCGCCCGCGCGGGCGCCATGGTCATCCTGCCCGTCGCCTCGCTGGAGCAGCACGGCCCGCATCTGCCGGTGGAGGTCGATACCCTGCTGGGCGAGACCATCGCCCGCCGCACCGCCGCCGCGGTCGCCGCGCGCGGCGAGCAGGCCCTGGTGCTGCCGGCGATCTGGACCGGGCTGTCCGAACACCACATGAGCTTCGGCGGCACCGTGACCCTGGAGTACCCGGCCTTCGCCGCACTGATCGAGGGCGTGGTCCGCTCGGTGCTGCGCCACGGCTTCCGTCGCATCGTGCTGCTGAACGCCCATGGCGGCAACGAAAACGCGCTGCGCAGCATCACCGACGACCTCACCCCGAAACTCGGCGTGCCGATCGTGCAGTTCACCTACTGGTATGCCGCCGCCGCCGCGATCGCCGGGATCCTGGAAAGCCAGACCGTGCTCGCGCATGCCTGCGAGGCCGAGACCTCGATGATGATGGCGGCACGGCCCGAGCTGGTCGCCCGGGACCGCATCCCGCTCGCCCGCGCCAACCTCGCGCCCGATCTCGCGCCCGGCGTGTATCGCTGGCGCAGCATCGGCGCCCGGTCCGCCTCCGGCGTGATCGGCGATCCGGAGGCGGCGACGGCGGAGAAGGGCGAGCGCCTGTTCGCGGCCATCGCCGCGGCGGTGGCTGCGAAACTCTGCGATCCCGATCTCTGGAACCTTCCCTGGAACGCGGAGCCCAGCGCATGAGCATCACCCTGACCGTGAACGGCCAGGCGACCGAGGTCGCGGCCGACCCCGCCACCCCCCTGCTCGACGTGCTGCGCAACGAGCTCGACCTGAAAGGCGCGCGCTACGGCTGCGGGCTGGAACAATGCGGCGCCTGCATGGTGCTGGTGGACGGCGAACCGGTGTTCGCCTGCGGGCGCGAGGTCGGCACCCTCGCCGGACACAGCATCGCCACGGTGGAATCGCTCGATGGCCATCCGCTGCGCCAGGCGTTCCTGGAGGAGCAGGCCGGCCAGTGCGGCTATTGCCTGGCGGGAATCCTCATGAGCGCCAAGGCGCTGCTCGACCGCACGCCGGCGCCCGCGCGCGCCGAGATCGTGGCCGCGCTCGACAAGCACCTGTGTCGTTGCGGCACCCAGTCCCGCATCATCCGGGCGGTGGAACGCGCCGCCCGACTGCTCGCCGAGGGAGGCACGCGATGAGCGCCACGATCCTGCCCCAGTCGCTGGCGAGCAACCCCAGCCCGGCGCGCTGGATCCGTTTCGACCCCGACCGCAGCGTGCATCTCTCGGTCGGCAAGGTGGAGATCGGCCAGGGAATCCTGACCGCGCTGACCCAGATCGCGGCCGAGGAATTGGACGTGCCGCTGTCGGCGATCCGTATCCTGTCAGGCGACACCGACCGTGCCCCGGACGAGGGCAACACCACCTCCTCCCTGTCGGTCGAGGTCGGCGGCGGCTCGGTGCGGCTGGTCAGCGCCGAGGTGCGCGCGCGCATGATCGCGCGGCTCGCGCAACGGCTGAATTGCGGGACCGGGGAGATCACGGTGGTGGACGGCGCGTTCTTCCGCGCCGGCACGCCGACCGGGCAGGATTACTGGAGCCTCGCGCCGGAGGTGGACCTGACGCGCGCGGCCGATGGCGGCGCGGCGCCCAAGCCGGTCGCCGCCTACCGTCTGGTGGGAACCAGCGTGCCGCGGGTCGATCTGCCGGCGAAAGTCGCGGGTGCCGCCTTCATCCAGGACATGGTCCGCCCCGACCTGCTGCATGCCCGCATCCTGCGCCAGCCTTCGCGCGGAGCCCGGCTCGCGTCCCTCGATGAGGCGGCGATCCGCCGCGCCGCCCGCGGCGAGGTGCGCATCCTCCGCCACGGCAATTTCGTCGCGCTGCTCAGTCCCGACGAGACCGTCGCCCAGCGCGCCGCCGTGTCCGCCCCCGACCATGCCACCTGGGACAACGCGCGCCGTCTGACCCCGGCGCAGCAGGAGGCGGCCTGGCTGGTCGGCCAGCCCTCCGACGACCGGGTGATCGGCGATCCCCTGCCGCCGGCGGCGGGGGAGGTCGTGGAGGCGCGCTACTCCCGCCCCTACATCGCGCATGCCTCGATCGGCCCGTCCTGCGCGCTGGCGGAACTGCGGGGCGGGCATCTCTCGGTCTGGTCGCACAGCCAGGGCGTCTATCCGCTGCGCGCCGCGCTCGCCCGGGTGCTGGAGCGCAAGGAAGCGACGATCAGCGTCCATCACGTCCAGGGGGCCGGCTGCTACGGCCATAACGGCGCCGACGACGCCGCGCTGGACGCGGCGATCATTGCCACCCTGGTGCCGGATCGCTGCATTCGCGTGCAATGGCGGCGCGAGGAGGAATTCGGCTTCGAGCCGCTCGGCAGCGCCATGGTGGTGACGACCCGCACCGTGCTTGACGGCGCGGGAAAGCCCGTGGACTGGACCACGGAAATCTGGTCCGGCTCGCATGTGCAGCGCCCGGCGATGGGCGGCAACCTGCTGGCGCATGAGGCGCTGCCCACCCCGGCGCCCGATCCCCGCCCCACCGACCCGAGCGAGGCCGCCGGCGGCGGCGGCACCCGTAACGGGATCCCCCATTACGCCATTCCGGCCCGCCGCATCCTGCACCACCTGGTGCCGGGCGCGCCCATCCGGACCTCGGCGCTGCGCGGGCTCGGCGCGATCGCCAACGTGTTCGCGCTGGAAAGCTTCATGGACGAGCTCGCCGCGCGCGCCGGGGCCGATCCGGTGGCGTACCGGCTGGCCCTGCTCGATCCCAGCCCGCGCGCGGCGCGGGTGATCGCGCGGGCGGCGGCGATGGCAGGCTGGGAGCAGCGCGGCACGGGCGGTAACGGACGGGGCCTCGGGATCGGCTTCGCCCAGTACAAGAACCGTTCCGCCTATGCCGCCGTGGTGGCGGAGGTCGAGGTCGATCAGGAAGTCCGGCTGCGCCGGGTGTGGTGCGCGGCGGATGCCGGGCTGGTGGTGAACCCGGATGGCATGCGCAACCAGTTGGAAGGCGGCATCCTGCAGGCCGCCAGCTTCACCCTGAAGGAACAGATCACCTTCGGCGAGACGGGGGTGAGCTCGGTCGACTGGGAAACCTATCCGATCCTGCGGTTCTCCGAAGTGCCGGAGACGATCGCGTGCGAGCTGATCGACGCGCCGGAAGAACGTTCCCTCGGCGTGGGCGAATGCACCCTGGGGCCGACGGCGGCGGCGATCGGCAATGCCGTGGCGCACGCGCTGGGCACGCGGATCCGGGACATGCCGTTCACCCGGGAGCGGATCGCCGCGGTGCTGCTGGGCGGGTGAGGGGGGCGGCCGGTCCGTAAGAAACAGCTTGCCCGCGTCGGACATTTATATTACTGAAGTCCGACATCCGGAGGCTCGCCATGGTCAAGCACCCGCCCATGCCCGAAACGCTCCCGGCCCGGCCCCCGGGTCTGGCCGAAGCGCCGATGTCCTTTCCGCGGCCCGATCCCCGTGCGCGGCCCGATCCTGCGCTCGAACGGGCGCTGTCCGAACTCGCCGCGCTTGGGGCGATCACCGGGGCGCGCTCGCAGAAAGTCTCGGTCCGGGTCGATCCGGGGGTGCTGGCGGCGGCGGCCCAACGCCTCGGGCTGGCGCAGCCGTCGGACGTGATCAACGCCAGCCTGGCGCTCGCCGCCGCGCCCGACCGGTTCAAGACCTGGCTGCGGTCCACTTCGGACCGGCTGACGGACGATTTCGAACCGGCGCTGTGATCGCGGCGTGCTGGTGCCACATCGGGGCCTGACCGCGGCCGATTTTGCCGGGCGGCACGACCCGGACGCGTTCACGGCCTCGATCCCGCGCCGCGCTCGAGACGCGCTGCCGTTCGATCCGGACGCCCTGCCGCCGGGTCTGGCGGTCATGCCGGACACCAGCGTCTATATCCAACGGCTGCGCGGCAAGCTGCCGGAGGCGATCATCGCCTGCATCGATGCGCGGCCGGTGCGGCACAGCGCCGTGGCCTGCGGCGAACTGGCGATCAGCGCCGGGCTGCTGGATCCGTCCCATCCCGGCACGGCACGCAACCGCGCCGCCATCACCACCCTGCTCGGCACGATCAGCGCGACCGACATCGTGGCCCCCAGCCCCGCCGCCTGGGCCGAGGCGGGGATGCTCGCCGGCATCCTCGCGCGTACCCAGTACAGCACCTTGCCCCGCCACGCCCGCAGCCCCGAGCAGGCCGTCGGGCAGGACGGCGTGCGCCGGCGGCTGCTGAACGACGCACTGCTGTTCCTGGGCGCGCGCGAAGCGGGCGCGATCCTGGTCAGCATGGACCGCGGCGACATGGATCTGCTGCTGCGCTTTCATCCCGATGCGCGGGTGCTGCTGTTCGCGCCGGCGTAATGGTTCAATCCCGATCCAGACCGCCGCTCACGTTCAGCCGCTCCGCGGTCACCTCGGCCGGCGCATCCAGCGCCAGCCACGCCACCGCGCGTGCGACGGTCGCGCAATCGGTGCGGCGACCCAACGGAATCCGCGCCGTGCGTTCGGCCAGGAACGCCTCGAAATCCTCGCGCCCGGCAACGAGCGGCCGCCAGTTGCTGCTCGCTGATGCGCTGCATCGGCGTGTCCATCATGCCCGGCGCGACGCTGGTCACGCTCACCCCGAACGGCGCCAGCGCCAGCGCGGCGGCGCGGGTCACCGCATCCACCCCCGCCTTGCTCGCCGCGTAAGCGAGATAATCCGGCAGCGCCATGCGTGACGCGGGAGAGGTGATGTTGACGATCCGCCCGCGCCGCGCCGCGCGCAGATGGCGCCCGGCGGCCGAACAGATCAGCGCCACCGCCCGCAGATTGAGATCGAGCGTGCGGTCCCAGGTCACTGCCCGCATCTCGAAGAACTACCCCGCCAGCCATTCCCGGCCTTGTTCACGACGATCTCGTGATCTGAGCCCGCGAGGTGCTCGGCGTGTGATCAGCGCCACCGCCCGCAGATTGAGATCGAGCGTGCGGTCCCAGGTCGCTGCCCGCATCTCGAAGAACGATTCCGCGACGCCATACCCCGCGTTGTTCACGACGATCTCGAGCCCGCCCAGCGCCGCGATCGCCTCGGCCACTGCCGCCTGCGGCCCGTCCGGCGCGGTCAGGTCCTGCACCACCACCGCGGCGCCGCCGCAGGACCGCGCCGTCTCATCGGCGGCCGCGGCATCGATATCGACCAGCGCCAGCCGGCACCCGCGGGCGGCGAGCGCCTCGGCCACCGCTTTTTGGCCGGCCGAGCCCGCTGCCCGCTCCGGTCACCATGGCAAGCTGGGACATCCACGGCACCCCTCTGTTGGCTGAACCCGCAGCATCCCGCGGAGCGGCCTGCCGGTTCAAGCGGCGCCGCCGCCGTGCCGGGCAATCGCGGGCCGGAATGGCCGGGCGCCCGCCGCCTCGACCCGCCCGCGGCCCGCTGCTAGCCTCCGTCCGACCTGCTGCGGGAGGAACGCATGCTGACCCAGACCCAGATCGACGCCTACAACGAGATCGGCGCGATCACCGTCCCCGACGTGCTGAGCGCGGCGGAAGTCGCGGACCTCTCCCGCGTCACCGACGATTTCGTGGCCAACGCGCGCGGCCTCACCGCCCACACCGAGATCTACGACCTCGAAGACAGCCACACCCCGGACGCGCCCCGGGTGCGCCGCATCAAGGCGCCGCACCTGCACCACCCGGCCTACGCCGCGCTGGCCCGCCATCCGCGCATCCTCGCGGTGCTGGCCGCGCTCTGGGGCCCGGACATCCGCTTCGACACCGCCAAGCTGAACATGAAATCCGCCGGCTTCGGCGCCCCGGTGGAATGGCACCAGGACTGGGCCTTCTACCCGCACACCAACGACGACCTCGCCGCCGTCGGCGTGATGATGGACGACATGGAAGACGCGAACGGGCCGCTGCTGATCGTCCCCGGCAGCCATCGCGGCCCGGTGTTCGACCACCATGCCGACGGCGTGTTCTGCGGCGCGATGGACCCCACCAAGGCCGAGGTCGACTATGCGTCCGCGATCCCGCTCACCGGCCGGGCCGGCTCCATCACCGTGCATCACGTGCGCGCGGTGCACGGCTCGGCGCCGAACACTTCGGCGCGCGACCGGCGGCTGCTGTTGTTCCAGTTCCGCGCCGCCGACGCCTGGCCGCTGCTGGGCTTCCCCGCCGGCATCGCCGCCTACGACGCGCTGATGGTGTCCGGCCAGACGCGCGAACCCCGCCTTGCCCCCGTGCCGGTGCGGCTGCCGCTGCCGCCGGCCTCGCTGCAAGGCTCGCTCTACGAGAACCAGAAGGGCATGCGGAACCGCTTCTTCGAGGTTCCGGCCGCCCGCCAACCCCAGCCGGTCGGGGTGGGCGCGGCATGAGCGCCACACCCCGGGCGGTGCCGGAACCGCTGTTCGACCGCACCGCAGCTTTCGCCCCCGGCGCCGCCGCCGACGGGCCGCCCGATCCGGTGGTCTACGACGGCTCGGTGCGGGCGTTGCGCCAGCGCACCGTCAATTTCGCCGCCAAGCGCATGGCGGACATGATGTACGTGACCGGGCTCGATCGTGCCACGGCGGAGCGGCATCTCCGCTGGCGCGCCGCGACGATCCCCGGCGGCCTCGCCGCCCGCCCGGCGCCCGACCCGGGCATCGCCCGCGCGCTGGAGGCAGCGCGGGAGGACGGCCGGCTCGCGATCGACAGCGACGACCGCGACCGAAGGGTCACCGTCCGCTGGACCGATCCGGCCTTCGGCCCGCCGGTCGCCGGCAGCGCCATCGCCCGGCCGGGCTACGGCGGCATCCTGCTCGGCCCCGCCGCCGCGCCGGGCTTCGACCCCGCCCCGATCGCGCGGGCCCAGGGCACGCCGGAGCGGGCCTGGCCGCTGGGCGACGCGGTCGCCCCGCCGCCCCGCGCGCCTGCGCTGGAAGGCGCCGCCGACGGGCTGTTCGCCGCCTCGCCCGGGATCTACGGCGTGCTGGTCGCCACGCCGGAGCGGGTGCTGTTCGAGCGCTACAGCAGCTTCGGCGCCCCCGACCGCGCCACGCCAAGCTGGTCGATGACCAAGGCTCTCACCTGCACCCTGATCGGCCGGCTGCTGCAGGAGGGATGGCTGCGCTCGGTGCACGACCCGGCCCCCGCGCCGCTGTGGCGCGATCCGCGCGCGGCACAGCATCGCATCACCCTGGACCAGCTGCTGCGCATGCGCGCCGGCCTCGCGTTTCCGGTGCTGACCGAAGACGGCCAGGCGCGGCTCGGCTTCGAGAACAGCGCCGTCTACCAGGATGGGGCCGATGCGTTCGACGTGGCCCAGCGCTCCATCGTGGCGACCGAGCCCGGCGCGGTGTTCCGCTACGTCAACAGCGGGCTGAACGTCCTGGGCGCGATCCTGCGCGCGGAAATCGAGCGGCGCGGCCTGCCGTATCACGCCACGCTGTACGGCCTGCTGGCCGACCGGCTGGGGATGCGCAGCTACCAGCACTCGGCCGACATCGCCGGCAACCTGATCGCCTCCGGCGCCGGCTTCGCCACTTTGCGCGATTACGCCAAGCTCGGCGTGCTGTACGTGCAGGACGGGGTCTGGGCCGGGGAGCGCCTGCTGCCGTCCGGCTTCGCGGAGTACGCGCTGACCCCCACCCATACGGGCACCAGCTACGCGGCGTGTTTCCGCACCAACAGCGACCGCCTGTTTCCCGACCTGCCGGAGGACACCGCCTGGGCGTCCGGCGCGTCGGACCAGCGCATCTTCATCCTGCGCCGGCAACGGCTGGTGGTGGCGGTCGCAAACGAAACCGACCATCCGATGGACCTGCCGGCGCTCGGCCGGCTGGTCGCCGCGGGAGTAGGGTCGGTCTAGCCGGGCGGGGCGCCGCCGGCGCGGGCGTCACCCGCCGAACGCGTCCCGCAGGGTGACCGCGCGCAGGCCGCGCGCGGCGATCGCCGCCAGCAGGTCGGGCAGAACCGCGAGCACCACTTTCTCTCCCCCCGGGGCGAGGGCCGAGCTTCCGTCGTGCAGCAGCAGCACATGGCCCGCGGCCAGCCGGCGGGTCAGCCGCGCCAGCACGGTGTGCGGTGCGCCGCACACCGTGTCGCGCCCGCGCGCGGTCCAGGCGACGTGGCGCAGCCCGGTGCCGGCCAGCGCCGGATCGAGCAGCGGGCTGCGGATGCCGAACGGGGCGCGCATGAAGCGCGGCGGGCTGCCGGACGTCGCGGTCAGCACCGTCTGCGCGCGCAGCAGGTCGCGGCGGATGGCGCGCAGGCTCCAGGCGGCGAACAACGTGGCGTGGCAGAACGAGTGGTTCTCCACCGCGTGGCCGCGCTGCGCGATCTCCCGCACCAGCGCGGGATGCGCGAGCGCCCGGCGGCCGACGCAGAAGAAGCTGGCGCGCGCACCGAACCGGTCCAGCAGATCGAGCACGCGCGGCGTCGTCTCCGGGTCCGGCCCGTCGTCGAAGGTCAGCGCCACCTGTCCCCGCGCCGCCGCCGCTGGCGGCAGCCGGGTGATGCTGGGGCCGAGCAGGGGGGCGTGCGGCAGGAAACAGAGCGCGCCCATCGTCGCGTGGTCGGCCAGCAGCGCCTCCAGCACCTGCGGCCAGGCGTCCGGCCAGGCCAGCAGGGCCGGCAACGCGGCAGCGTGCAGCGCGAGCGTGGCGGCAAGCGCCGGCGCCGGCCGCCAGCTTGTGCCGGGGGTCACGGGCTGGCGTCTGATTTCGGCAAGGGACTCGAGGAGCCGCGCCATGGCGAGCCTGAACAGCTGCAGGGTGCCGATCTCGCGTGCCATCCGCAGCGTCCGGACCGCGCCCGAGCCCGGGACCGGCAGCGCAGGCGCGCCAACCGGCCGGGACGACGGGGCGATCTACCGCGCGATGCCGGGTCCGATCAACCCGGGCGCTCCGGCCGCGCTATTGCGCGACCCAGCCGCCGTCGATCGACAGCGGCGCGCCGGTGATCGTCGCGGCCGACTCCGAGCACAGGAACACCGCCAGCCCGCCGATCTGCTCCGGCTTGGTGAACTGGGCCATCGCCTGCTTTTCGGACAGGAATTCCTGCTTCACGTGCGCGATATCGGTGCCCTGCTGCCGTGCCGCGTCCGCCAGCTGCTTTTCCACCAGCGGCGTCAGCACCCAGCCCGGGCAGATCGCGTTCACGGTGATGCCGGCATTGGCGGTCTCGATCGCCGCCACCTTGGTCATGCCCATGACCCCGTGCTTGGCGGCGACATAGGCGACCTTCTGCGGGCTCGCCACCAGCCCGTGCGCCGAGGCGATGTTGATGATCCGCCCCCAGCCGCGCGCCTTCATCCCCGGGATCGCCGCTTTCATGCCGTGAAACACCGCCGAAAGGTTGATGGCGATGATCGCGTCCCAGCGTTCGGCGGGAAACTCCTCGATACTGGCGACGAACTGGATGCCCGCGTTGTTCACCAGGATGTCGACGGCGCCCAGCTTCGCCTCGGCCTCGGCCACCATCGCGGCGATCTCGGCGGGCTTCGACATGTCGGCGGCGTTATGGAGCGCGCGCACGCCGTACTGCGTGGCGATCCCGGCACGCAGGGTCTCGATCGCCCCGGCGTCGCCGAACCCGTTGAGCATCAGATCGGCGCCTTCCGCGGCCAGCGCGCGGGCAATGCCGAGGCCGATGCCGCTGGTTGATCCGGTGACGAGGGCGACCTTGCCGTTAAGGCTCATGGAACGAAGCTCCGATGCGGGTGGGGGGGAATCGAGCGGGATCATCGTGCAGCAGGATGGCGCACCGCAAGGACGGATCGGCGATGCGGTGCCGGTTGAACCCGGGTGCCGCGCCGGGCGCGGGCGGGAGCTTTCCCCGGCTATGTAGCGCCCTGGCTATGTAGCGCCCCGGCTATGTAGCGCCAGTGTGCGGACCGCGCATGCGCAGCGGCCGCATGTTGCCGCATTGTCATGCCGGGCGCCACGACCTGCATGGCATGACCCGGCCCTTGACCGTCGCAGGAGGCACGCATGGATGTCGCACCGCTCGCCGTGACCGAGACGGAACCCGCCGTCCCGGGCGGGACCCCGCGCCGCCCGCCCGGCTGCAATCGCGTGGCGCTGGTGCTGCAGGGCGGCGGCGCGCTCGGCGCCTACCAGGCCGGGGTCTACCAGGCGCTGCACGAAGCCGGCATCGAGCCGGATTTCATCGCCGGCGTTTCGATCGGCGCCATCAACGGCGCGATCATCGCCGGCAACCCGCCGGAGCGCCGGCTCGACCGCCTGCGTACGTTCTGGGAGACGATCACCGCCCGCCCCGCCGGCGCCTGGTCCTGGCCGTTCCCGGTCGATGGCGACGAGCCGCGCCGGGCGGTGAACACGCTCGCCGCGGTGCAGGCGATGCTGCTCGGTCAGCCAGGGTTCTTCACGCCCAGCCTGCCCAACCCCTGGCTCAGCCCGCGCGGGTCGAAGACCGCCACCAGCCTGTACGACACCGCGCCATTGCGCGACACCTTGCGGCGGCTGGTCGATTTCGATCTGCTGAACCGCAATCCGGTCCGCTACGCCGCCGGGGCGGTGGCGATCCGTTCCGGCAATTTCCGCTATTTCGATACCACGGAAACCACACTGACCCCCGAGCACGTGATGGCCAGCGGCGCCCTGCCGCCGGCGCTGCCGATGGTGCGTATCGAGGATGAGTGTTACTGGGACGGCGGCCTCGTGTCCAACACCCCGCTGCAGCACGTGCTGGACCATGCGGGATCGGCGCGCATGCTGCTGTTCCAGGTCGATCTGTTCAGTTCCCGCGGCCGCCTGCCGCGCGACATGATGGACGTGCTGGGCCGCGAAAAGGACATTCGCTATTCCAGCCGCACCCGCATGGTAACCAACTCGTACAAGGAACGCTTCCGCGAGCGCCGCCTGTTGCGCACCCTGCTGGCGAAAGTGCCGGAGGACCGGCTGACCGCCGAGGAAAAGGCGCTGAAGACCGCCTGCGAGGGGCTGCCCGAGCTGACCATCCTGCACCTGATCTACGAGCAGGCCGCCTATGAAGGCCAGGCCAAGGATTACGAGTTCAGCGCCGCGTCGATGCGCGAGCACTGGCAGGCCGGGTTTCGTGACACGTCGGCCACCCTGGCGCGGAAATCCTGGGTCCGGGTCGGTGCCAGCCCGGCCGGGATCGTGGTGCACGATGTGCACCGGGCCGCGGAAGGGTAGCGCGGGCCCGGCCTTCCCGTCCTCGGGGGGATGCCATAGGGTCCAGGCCGAGTTTGCTGGCGGACCGGCGTCGGCGCGGGATCATCCCGGGACGTTTCGGGAAATGGCAGGACCGGGCGCAGCCTGCGCACGCCCGCAGAACCAGGTGACCGAGACATGAGTGTTGCGACGACTCTTACCGACCGTATCGCCCTCGTGACCGGCGCGTCGCGCGGGATCGGCCGCGCGATCGCGCTGGCGCTCGCCGAAGCCGGGGCCGATGTCGCCGTGAACTATCACGAACGCGCCGAGCAGGCGCGCGCCGTGGCGGACGCGGTGCGGGCGATGGGACGCCGTGCGGTCGCCGTCGGCGCCGACGTCTCCGACGGGGCCGCCGTGGCCAGCATGATGCAAACGGTCGCCGAGGCACTCGGCCCCGTGGACGTGCTGGTCAACAACGCCGGGATCGCGCCGATCCGCTCGGTCGACGAGATCACCGAAGCGGATTTCGACCGTACCCTGGCGGTGAACCTGAAATCGGCGTTCCTGTGCACCCAGGCCGTCGTGGCGCATATGCGCGGCCAGCGCTGGGGGCGCATCGTCAACATCTCCTCCGGTGCCGCCCGCGGCGCGGGCAGCCGGGGCGTGCACTACAATGCGGCGAAAGCGGGGATGGAGGGCCTGACCCGCGGCTATGCCGCGCGTCTCGTCGCCGAGGGCATCACGGTCAACGCGGTGGCGCCGTCGCTGATCGATACCGACATGATGACGGCAGGGCGGGACGAGTACACGAAGCGCATCCCGCTCGGGCGCATGGGCACCTCCGAGGAGGTGGCGCAGGCGGTGCTGATGGTGATCGGCAACCCGTACATGACCGGCCAGACGGTCCAGCTCAACGGCGGGACGCATTTCATTTAGCAGGTTGCCGCACGCGCTACTTGCCGATGCAGAACTGCGCGAAGATCCGGTCCAGCACGTCCTCCACCCCCACCGCCCCGGTGATGCGCCCGACCGCACGCAGCGCCTGGCGCAGATCCTCGGCGCGCAACTCCGGCAGGGGCGCCGCCGCGGCGCGGTCGAGCGCGGCCGCGGCCTCGCCCAGCGCGGCGCGATGGCGCGCCCGGGTCAGCGGCGGCGGGCCGGACTGCTCGGTCAGCCGCCGCGCCGCCTCGGCCAGCCGGGCGTGCAGCGCGGGCAGGCCGGCGCCGGTTGCCGCACTCACCCCGATCGCCCCCGCCGGCACCGCCCCGCCCAGATCGGTCTTGTTGGCAACCTGCAGCGCCGCCTCCGCCGCCGGGTCCCCCGCGCCCGCCACCGTGACCGCGATCACCAGATCGGCCGCCGCCGCGCGGGCGCGGGCGCGGCGCACCCCCTCCGCCTCGATCGGATCGGCGGCCTCGCGCAGTCCGGCGGTATCGACCAGGGTCACCGGCACGCCGGCCAGCACCACGCGCGTCTCCAGCGCGTCGCGGGTGGTGCCCGGCGTGGCGGCGACGATCGCCACGTCGCGACCGGCGAGCGCGTTCACCAGCGAGGATTTGCCGACATTGGGCGGGCCGGTGACGGCGAACACCAGCCCCTCGCGCAGCCGCTCGCCGCGGCGGTCGTCGGCCAGGTGCGCGGCCAGCTCCGCACGCAGCGCATCGGTCTCGGCCGCCGCCGCGGCGGCCACCTCGGGCGGCAGGTCCTCGTCGGGGAAGTCGATCAGCGCTTCTTCCTGCGCCATCAGCCGCAGCAGGCGGTCGGACCAGCCACGATAGAGATCGCCCAGCGCGCCCTCCAGCTGGCGCAACGCCTGGCGGCGCTGGGCCTCGGTTTCGGCGGCGATCAGGTCGGCCACCGCTTCGGCCTCGACCAGGTCCATCCGCCCGTTCAGGAACGCGCGGCGGGTGAACTCGCCCGGTTCGGCCGGGCGGGCGCCGGCGGCGACCAGCGCCGCCGCCACCGCCCCGGTCACCGCCGGGCCGCCATGCAGGTGCAGTTCGGCCGAATCCTCCCCGGTGTAGCTGGCGGGGCCGGGCAGCCACAGCACCATGGCGTGATCCAGCACGACGCCGTCGGCGTCACGCAGGTGGCGCAGGGAGGCGCGGCGCGGCGCCGGCAGCCGGCCGGCGCACAGACCTCGCACCATCGCCCCGGCGGCGGGACCGCTGATCCGCAGCACCGCGATGGCCGCGCGCCCGGCGCCGGAGGCCGGCGCGAAAATCGTGTCCTCGTCCATCCTGCCAGCAAGCGCCGCCGGGCGCGGCGGTCAAGTCAGCCCAGATAGGCCCCGCCGTTCACATGCAGGGTCTGCCCGGTGACGAAGCGCGCCGCCGGCGAGCACAGATAGGCGACCAGCGATGCCACTTCCTCCGGCCGCCCGCGCCGGCCGAGCAGGGTGCCGGGCAGGGGCGCGCGCCCGGTGGCGCCGCCCGCGGCCGCGCCGCGCTGGGTGTCGATGTCGCCCGGCACCACGGTGTTCACGGTGATCCCGTCGTCGGCCAGTTCCTTGGCCAGGGCCCGGGTCAGGCCGATGATCCCGGCCTTGGCGGTGACCGCGTGCACCCGCCCGGTGGTGCCGGCATGGGCGGAAATCCCGCCCAGGTTGACGATCGTCCCGCCGCCCGCCGCCGCGATCGGTCCCGCCGCCGCCTGGGCGCAGTAGAACGCGCCGTCGAGCGTGGTTCCCAGGATCTCCCGCCACTCCGCCGGCGTGATCGCGGCCAGCTTCGTCTGCCGGCGGCGCGAGGCGTTGTTGACCAGCGCATCGAGCCGCCCGAACCGCGCCACCGTCGCCGCGATCAGCCCGCGCGCCTGCTCGGGATCGCTGATGTCGGCCAGATGCACCGCGGCCTCACCGCCCGCGTCCGTCACCAGCCGCGCGGTTTCGGCGCAGGCCTCGGCGGAGTGCAGCGCATGCACCATCACCCGGTACCCGTCGCGCGCCAGGGCCAGCGCGATGGCGCGGCCGATGTTCAACGCGCTGCCGGTGACCACGGCGACTTTTCGCGACTCGGACATGATGCGATCTCCGGACCTGGGGTGCTGTGCCGCGGGCTTGTCCTCTGAGGCGGCCCATCCCGCGCGTCGATGCTATGCTGGCGACGCAACGGGCAACAGGGGGGCGGCGGTTCGCCGCCCGGATCGGGCAGGGTGATGAGATTCGCGGTCGAGTGTGTGGTCTTGCTGCTGCTGGTCGGGATCAACGGCGTGTTCTCGATGAGCGAGCTCGCCCTGGTCTCGGCCCGCCGCGCCCGCCTCGCGGTGCTGGAACGCAAGCACGTGCGCGGCGCCGCGCGCGCGCGCTGGCTGGCCGAGGACCCGCAGCGCTTCCTGCCCACCGTGCAGGTGGGCGTCACCCTGGTCAGCGTGTTCATCGGCGTGTTCGGCGGCGCTCAGCTGGCCAGCCAGGTGGAAGGCTGGTTCCGGCTCCTCGCCTTGCCGGTCACCGTCGCCGCGCCGCTGGCGCTCGCCGTGGTGGTGATCGTGACCACCTACCTGACCCTGGTGCTGGGCGAGCTGGTGCCGAAGCAACTGGCGCTGCGCCGGCCGGAGGTGCTGGCCTCCGCGCTCGCCGGGCCGGTCTTCTGGACCGCGCGGCTCACCGCCCCGGCGGTGTGGCTGCTCGGCCGGTCCTCGGCGCTGGTGTTGCGCCTGCTCGGTCTGACCCGGCTCGCCGCCGAGACGGTCACCGAGGAGGAGCTGCGCGCCCTGCTGGCCGAGGGCGCCCAGGCCGGGGTGCTGGAAATCGAAGAGCGCGACATGATCGAACGCGTGCTGCGGCTCGCCGACAAGCCGGTGCGCGCGCTGATGACGCCGCGCACCGAGCTCACCTGGCTCGACCGTACCGATCCGGCGACGGAGATCGTCGCGATCCTCAAGACCTCGCCGCATTCGCGCTTCGTCGTGTGCGACCGCACGGTCGACAATGTGGCCGGGGTGGTGCGGGCGAAGGACCTGCTCGACCGCGTCCTGGCCGGCGGCGATCTCTCGCTCGCCGCGGCGCTGCGTCAGCCGATGGTGGTGCCGGACACGGTCAACGCGCTCGATGCGCTGGAACGGCTGAAGGCCGATCCGCTGGGCATGGCGCTGGTGATGGACGAGTACGGCAGCTTCGAAGGGGTCGTCACCGCCGCCGACGTGCTGGAGGCGATCGTGGGCGACCCCACCGACGCCGCGCCGCCGCCCGGGACGCCCAAGGGAGCGACCGAGCAGGTGCTGGTGATGGACGGGCTGATGCCGGTCGATGAGGCCAAGGCGCGGCTTGGCCTGCCGGAACTGCCGGCGGAAGGCAGCTACCACACCCTGGCCGGCCTGCTGCTCGCGTTGCTGCGGCGGGTGCCGCGGGAAGGCGACCGGATCGTGTTCGGCGGCTGGCGGTTCGAGGTGCTGGCGATGGACGGGCGCCGGGTGGAAAAGGTGCGCGCGAGCCGGGAGGCCGCGGCGGGGTGACGGCACGGCCAGGGGACTTGTCCCCTGGTGGGGGTTTCAGGGGGGCAAAGCCCCCCTGGCCTTTGCGTCCTCCATCCCCCGCAGCCGCACCGTGATCTCCCCCTCCAGCGCGCCGCCCGGCGCCAGCACCGCCAGCCCGGTATCGGCGCTTCTGTCGACGCGGTTCACCGCGTCGGTCATGTGGCTGACCGGTTCCACGCAGAAATATCCCGCGCCGGGCGGGGTGAAGACCACCAGGTGGCGGAAGATGTCGCTGGCCTCCAGGGTCAAGGTCACCGGCATCGGCGCCAGCGTGATCTCCGCCCGTCCGTCCCAGCCGGCGAACACGTGATCGAGCGCCACCGAGCCGATGCGGCGGCCGGCGGCGTGGTCCCACTCCGGCGGGATCGGCACCAGTTCGGTCGGCAGTTGCGCGGCATCGGTCAGCCACACGCCGGTGGCGGCGAAGCGCAGGCTGGCGGCTTTGGTGCGCAGAAAGAATGGATGCAGCCCGAGCCCCGCGGGCGCCGGCCCGTCGTGCCGGTTGGCAAGGCGCAGCCCGATGGTCAGCGCGTCCGGTTCCAGGTCGAAGCGCAGTTCGGCCGCGAATGCGAACGGCCACAGCGCATGGTCGGCCGCCGCGGCAGGGTGGATCAGGCGCAACCGGGCGGACCGGTGCGACACCGTCGCCACCTGCCACGGCCTGATCCAGCCGAGACCGTGGATCGGCAACGGGAAGCTCCGGTCGGCGCGGGCCAGGCCGTACTGCGTTCCGCCGAACGTGAAGCCGCCATGCGCGATGCGGTTGGAGAACGGCACCAGCGGAAATCCGCCCAGCCCGCGCGCCTGGGCGGCCAGCAGCGCCGCCGGCTCCGGCGGCCGCAGGATCGGCCAGCGGCCGACCTGCCAGCCCAGGATGGAGCCGCCGGCGTCCGGCGCCAGCACCACCGACGCCTCTCCCGCGGACAACGTGATCAAACCGTCGGGCCCCGGGACAGGATGCGGCGCGGCACCTACCGGTCGCCGCCGAGCGTCCGGGTGACGGCCGCGCCGATGGCCGCCCCTGCGCTGAGCGCGATCACGCTCGCGGCGAGGGTGTTGATCCCAAGACCCAGCAGCGCGGCCGGGATCCAGGGCGTGGGGGGCTTGTGCGGTCCGATCTGGTTCTTGGCGCGCGACATTGCAGCGGGTCCTCCTGAAGCAAGTGCAGCACGCCCGGACCGGCCCGGCAACACGGGACCGACCCGGCGGGCGTGACCATGGGGTGGCCGCGAGCCCGCGCCCCCCGCTGGCCCGCCGGGCCGATCCGGGCCAGAGTGGCGGTCCAAGTCACCGCGAGGGAGGTGGGCCATGATCCGCAAATTCGTCACCGTGTACCCGGGCCATGTCGATCTGCCCGACATGGGCCAGGACGCCACGCCGGCCAACGAGCGCCGCTTCGGCCCCGACCATCTCGCCAGCGTGTTCGAGAAGACCGAGGCGGTGGCGAAGCAGCTCGACCGCTTCGGCTGGGACACGCTCTGGCTCGCCGAGCATCATTTCCAGCACGAGGGCTACGAGGTCCTGCCCAACATCCTGATGCTCGCCGTTCATCTGGCGCAAGTGACCAAGCGCCTGAAGACCGGCTGCGGCTTCAACGTCGCGCCGATGTGGCACCCGCTGCGGCTCGCCGAGGACTACGCGGCGGCCGACATCCTCACCAAGGGCCGCACCGTCTTCGGCGTCGGCCGCGGCTACCACACCCGCGAGGTGGAAACCTTCGGCGCCCCGATGCAGGACCAGGCGGCCAACCGCGAGCTGTTCGAAGAGCAGGTGGAGATCATTTTCAAGGCGTTCAACTCCGAGCGCTTCTCCCATCGCGGCAAGCACTACACCCTGCCGCCGCGCGTGCCCTACCGCGGCTACGAGCTGGAAGACCTCACCCTGGTCCCGCGGCCGGTCCATCGCCCGGTGGAGTGCTGGCAGCCGATCGTCAGCGCCAACCCGCGCGGGCTCGATTTCATGCTGCGCCACGGCATCCGGGGCATGGTCGGCGGCGGCGCGGCCACGATGGCGGAAGGCCCGATCCGCGGCTACCAGGAGGCGGCGGCGCGGGCGGGGCAGACCCTCAAGCTGGGCGAGAACCTCGCCATCGGCATCTTCTTCCACCTCGCCAACACCCGCGAACAGGCGATCCGCGAGATCACCCCGTTCTTCGAGGAGCACGTGAAGATGTTCGCCCCGCTCGGCTTCGTGCCGGGGATCACGCCGGCCCAGGTGGCGGCGGTGGCGCGGCGCGGCGGCTGGGCCGCGGCCGACGTGCCGACGGTGGAACACTACATGAAGCTCGGCGCCTGGTTCGCCGGCACGCCGGCGCAACTGGTGGAGCACCTGCAGGGGATGCAGGAACGGTTCCCCGGGCTTGAGACCATCAACCTCAGCACCAGCATGGGCACGCCGAAGGCGGTGATGCTGGAACAATTCCAGTGGGTGGCGGAGGCGGTGATGCCGGCGTTCCGCGGCCGGGACTGAGAATCTGTAACCCGGGTTGCGTTCGTCACCCGGTCGCGCGCTAGAATGCACCGGCTCGATCCCACGAAGGATCGGGCTCCCCTGCGGCCGCGCGTGGTCCGGCCCGCCCGCAAGCAGAGGCTCCGGTGCTGATCCAGCGCGAGACGATCCGCTTCCTTTCCGCCGCCCAGGAACTCTGGTTGCGCCGGTTCCCGACCCTGCATCGCCGTGCGCAATGGCACCTGGCGAGCCATCTGGCCGTGCGTGCGCGGGACGGTGCGGCCCTGGGCGAGCTGTACGGCCTGGTCAAGCAGGTGTTCCTGCTCGACGACGCGACGGTGCGCGAGCGGGTGAACGAGTTGCGCGGCCTCGGCCTGTGCGCGTTCGATCCGCCGGACGCACCGTTGTCGGCGCGCAGCGTGGTGCTGCCCACCCGGGCGTTGCTCGACCAGTACGATGCCTATCTGCGTGATATCGGCGCCCGGCTGCTGGCGCTCGGCGCCGCGGTGGCCGGGGTGCGCTCGGGCAGCGTCGGGCCGGACGATGCATCGGCGCGTCAGGCCCTGCTGCGGTCGATCGAGACCTGCCAGGAGATCTGGCTCGGCGCCAGCGAATGCGTGTTCGACGAAGCCGGCCTGTCGCGCGCGCGGCGGCTCGATGCGCGGCGCCACCTGCTGTCGGTCTCGCACGGGAGCTTGCTGGTGATGGCCCTTGCGCACCAATACGGGCTGTCCTCGTTTCCCGAGGAGGGGGAGGGACTGCTCGCCGACCAGATGGCGGCGGCGCTGCTTGGCCTGATCCGGCAGAATTTCCAGACCACGCGGGATCATCTCGCGTACCTGATGCGCGTCGGCCTGCTGGAGCGGCGGGCGGGCCGGGCGCTGCGGGTTGCGGTGGCCGGGCCGGCTCTGGCGCCGTTCGACCGCGCGCTGGAGGAAGCGGGCACCGAACTCGCCCGCCAGGCCCAAGGGCAGGCCCAGGGGGAGGTCCAGGAGCAGGCGCAAGCTCTGGCCGCCAGCGGGCCGGACGGCGCGGGCGCTGCCCCGGGCGGCGACCCGGACGGCTCCGGTCCGTTGCCGCGTCTGCTGATCACCGGGCCGGGCGCGCTCCCGGCGGAGGTCCCGTTGGGCGCGGACCCGTTGGTCATCGGCCGGGCGCCCGGCGCCGGGCTGCTGCTGCCGTCGATCGAGGTTTCCCGCGCGCATTGCCGCATTGTTCTCGCGGACGGGGCGGTGAGCGTCACCGATCTCAATTCGACCAACGGAACCTTCATCGATGGCGTCCGGCTGGCCGGCGCCGCGCCGCTGCCGCCCGGCGCCGTGCTGCGGGTCGGGCCCTACCGGCTGACCTACGCCGATCCCGATGCGGCGGAGGGCACCCTGCGCGCGGATCGGGTGGGCGCGACGCTGCGCCAGCGGGTTCCCCGCGCCGAGGGGTGAACGAACCAGGAAACGCGGCGAAGTCCGGTCGTCGGAATCCGCCGGTCGTCGGGGCGTGGTTTCGCCGGGTTTCACGAACCCGTTCGCGCCGAGAAAACCCCGCCCATGCTTCCTGTTCCCGCCCGCGGGCGCCGACGATAGGCTGACTTCGTCCCGACCAGTTCGGGATGCTGGCTTCCCCAGGCCAGGGCGTGCAGCGGAGCGGCCGTCCCGCCCCTCGGGCGGTCTGCTTCCCTGCCGGCACCGGGTCGCGCCGAGCATGTCCAAGCGCAAGCCAAAACTCGGCGCGCGAACGTCCCCAGGTTCGTCATGGCAGTCCCGGTGCCACCCATTTTCTCAGTGACCGCCCTGCATAATCGCGCGTAAGCCCGGGGCCTGCGCGCCTGTGGCTCACGCGCCCACAACTCACGCGCCCACAACTCACGCGCCCGCAACTCACGCGCGCATCACTCACGCGAACGTGTCCATGCTGGCGATGGAAACCATTGTCCCGCCGACGGCGAGGGATGACACCCTTCATCGATCACGCCACGGTGTGCTCGACCGTTCGGCCGAGGAGGCTCCGCCGGGCGGACGCACCGCAGAAATCTCATTGTAACAGAGAGGGGAGTAGATGACGCCGCTTCCGGCTTCCGGTTCGAAGCGAGAGAGGGCATGTCCCCACCAACACGCACGCGCGCAGGCGGCGCCTTGCGAATCGGCTTGAGAGGAGCCGCCTTCGTCGGCGTGACCATGCTGGTCGCGCTGCTGGGGATTCGTCACCTGGGCGACGTCGGGCGGAGCGTGGACCGTTTGGCTGACGCAAGGATCGGCAGCGCGGCGACCGCGGCCGCTCGCGATCTGGACGACGATCTCGCCCAGTTTGCCAGCCTGGCCCAAGGGGTCAGTCCGAAGGACATGCAAGGCGATCGGCTGGCGCTGACGGCCCGGCTGCTGCGCATGCAGATCGCCCTGCCCGGGACGCGGGAGGTGTTCGCCGCCACCGCCGCCGGCCGGCTGATCGCCGCCTCCGATCCGTTGCCCGAGACGTTGCCCGACCTGGCGCAGAACGACTGGTTCGCGGCGGCGCTGCAGTCGGGTGCCCCTGGCGTGTCGCTCGCGCTTGCCACGGTGGGCTGGATGCACGCCGAGCCGAGTCTGCTGCTGACCCAGCCGGTGCGCGACGCGGAGGGGACGGTGGTCGGGCTGGTGGGCGCCGCGCTGCCCCCGGCGGAGCTGCAACGCATCCTGGATCGCGCGCCGCTGCCGCCGGGCGCCGGTCTGCGCCTGCTGGGCACGGCCGGCTCGGTGCTGGCTGTCACCCAGGCTCCCCCGATCCCGCCCGCAGCCCACGCCGGGACGACGGAACCGGCCCAGCTGATCGCGCGGATCGCCTTGCGCGCGGCGCCCCCGGTTCTGTCGGTCACGGCGCCGCTGCAGCTCGCGCCCGCCCGCATCGTCGCGACGATGCCGCAGGAGGCTGCCTGGTCCTCCGGCTGGCCGGTCCTGCGCGGCGAGGTCGTGGGGTTCGCGCTTGAGCTGCTGAGTCTCTGGGCCCTGCTTGGGCTGTTGCTGCTGCCGCGCGGCTGGCTCGGGCGACGTGGCGCCAAGCGGGCGCCGTCCGCGTCCCGCGAGCCGCCGGCTGTCACGGCGGGCGGGGCTGCGTCCGCTCCCGCGCCCGGCGCCGGGCCGGCGCTGTCCGATGGCGCGCCCGCCGCCCGCTCGTTGGCAACGCGTCCGGCGGACGCACGGGCGGACGCTGCGGAAACGGCCCTCGGCGCTGCCCGCCGCGCGACCGAAACCGTCCGCCGCGAGCAGGACATGGCCCTGGCCGCGATCGGCCACGACATGCGCCGGCCGATGCAAAGCGTCCTCGGCATCTGCGATCTGCTGCTGGACGGGGCATTGGAGGATGACCAGCGCCGTTGGGTGGAGCATTTGCGTGGCAGCGGCGCCGCGCTGCTCGCCATGCTCAACGGCCTGCTCACGCTCGCCGGCGGCAGCGCGGCGCAGGCCGATCCGACCGACGTCGCCGGTCTGCTCGAAGGTGTCACAACCCTGTTCGCGGCGGAGGCGGAGGGCAAGCAGCTCGCGCTGCGCACCCGGCTCGATCCTGCCCTGCGCGGACCGTGGCGCGTGGATGCGGCGCGGATGCGCCAGGTCGTCGTCAACCTGTTGGGCAACGCCGTCAGCCGCACCGCCGCCGGCCACGTGGAGCTGCGCGCCGACCTCGAACCGGGCCCGGACGGAAGCGACATGATCCGGGTCACCGTCGCCGATACCGGACCCGGCATCGCGGCCGAGGATCAGGACCGGATCTTCGAGCGGTTCGAACGCGCCGACGCGGCGCCGGAAGGGCTCGGCCTGGGCCTCGCGCTGTGCCGGGAGAGTGCCCGCGCCATGGGGGGGACGGTGACGGTGGACAGCCGGCCGGGCGAAGGGGCGGCCTTCACCTTGCTCTGCCCGGCCGTGCCGGAGCCGGAGGTGACCGGCGCCGCGGCTTTCGCCGGCCGGACGGCGCTGATCGTGGGCCTGTCGGACGCGACGCGGGCCGCGCTGGGCACGGCGCTCGAGCGCATGGGCCTCCATGTCGAGACCGCGGCGGATGGCTATCTGGGGCTGGCGCTGGCGGAGCGGACGGTGGCCCTGCAGGGGATGCTCGATCTCGTCATCGTCGATCTCGGCGTCAGCGGCATGGCGGGGAACTCGTTCTGTGCGCGCCTGCGTGGCACCGTGTTTGGCGGCTCGCTCGTGCTGGTCGGTCTGACCGACCGGCCGGAGGGGCAGCGCCCAGCCGGGGTGGATGCCTTGCTGCCGCGCGATACGCCGATTGCCGAGATCGTCGGCACCGCCACGGCGTTGATCGCCGGGCAGCCGGCGCTGACCGCGCTGCTGCCGACCGGAGCCGCGGCCGGGGCCGGCGGCGGGCGCGTGCTGATCGTCGAGGACGACGAGACCAATCGCGCCCTGCTGGTTGCCGTGCTGGCGCGCAGCGGGTTCACGGCGTTTCCCGCGGCGACGGGCGAGGAGGCGGTGCGCATGGCCGAGCACGACGGGCTGGACGCCGTGCTGCTCGATCTGCTGCTGCCGGGAATCGACGGGCTGGAAGCGGCGCGACGGATCCGCGCGCTGCCCGGCCGCTCTGCTTCCATTCCGATCATCGCCTTCACGGCCCGCGTCGACGGCGCGGTGGACGCGGAGTGCCGTGCCGCCGGTGTCACCGCGCTGGTGTTCAAGCCAACGGATCTGGAGCACCTCGCGCAGCGGCTGCGCGGCTGGATCGCCGCCGCCCCGCGGTCCGCGGCCTGCAGTGCCGACTGCGACCCGGGGGCGCCGGTCCCGCCGGTCGCCCTGGTCTCCGGTCCGTTTCTGGAAGCGATGGTGAGCGAGATCGGGCTGGAACGGACCCGCGCCTGCGTCCACGAGTTCCTGGACGAGGCCGGCGCCAAATGCGTGCGCCTGGCGGAACTGATCCCGGGCTGGGAAGCCGGACCCGTGCTGCGGCTGTGCGACGATCTGAAAGGCCTCGCCGACCTGTTCGGCGCCGTCGGGTTCAGCGAAGCGATCGAGGATCTGGGCGCCGCGGTGCAGAGCGGCGCACGCGAGCCGGCGGCGGAGGCGATGGCGCGGCTGGAAATCGGTTTGCCGGTCCTGCCGGAAGCGATCTGGTCCTGCCTGGCCAGCATCGAGCGCCGGCGCACCGAGCGGGGGCGGCGGGCGGCATAGGAAGCAAGCAAGGCCAAGGGGCGCTGCCCCCTGGACCCCCGCCAGGGGACAGTCGTCCCCTGGACCCCTCGGGGGGTTCCGTGCCGGTGTGGGGTGGCGCGGCGGGCGCGGGGCGAGGCCGGCGGCGGGGTGGGAACAGGGCGCAAAAGCGCCCTGTTCCCACCCCGCCGCCGGCCTCGCCCCGCGCCCGCCGCGCCACCCCACACCGGCACGGAACCAACGAACGGGTTCCAAGGGCGACGCCCTTGGCGGGGGTCCAGGGGGCGGCGCCCCCTGGCCTTTCTTGCCTCAGAACTCCAGCGCCGTCGCCTGCATCACCAGCGGCAGCTCGCGCACGCGGTGCAGCACGTCTTCCGGCACCCGCTCATCGACCGAAACGAGGCAGATCGCGTCCCCGCCCGGCGCGGCGCGGCCGAGGTGGAAGGTGGCGATGTTGATGCCCGAGTCCGACAATGCCGCCCCGAAATGGCCGATGAAGCCGGGCTTGTCCTTGTTGGTGACGTACAGCATGTGCGGCGCGAAATCCGCCTCCACCGGGATGCCCTTGATCTCGACCAGCCGCGGGCGGGTGCCGGCGATCAGGGTGCCGGAGACGGAACGGGTGAGCTTGTCGGCTTCGATCGTGATGCGCACCAGAGTCTGGTATTCGCTCGGCCGGTCGTGCGCGGTTTCGGCCACGTCGATGCCGCGCTCGCGCGCCGCCACCGGGGCGTTCACCATGTTCACCCCTTCCATCATGGGCGCGAGCAGCCCGGCGAGGGCCGCGGCGGTGAGCGGGCGGTGGTTCAGCCCGGCGGCCTGGCCCTCGTATTCGATCGTGACCCGACGGATCACGCCCTCGCGCGAGTGGGTGAGCTGGCCGGCGAAGGCGCCGAGCAGCCGGCAGAGATCCATGTAGGGCTTCAGCCGCGGCGCGTCCTCGGCCGAGACCGAGGCCATGTTGATCGCGTTGGTCACGGCCCCGCTCAGCAGGAAGTCGCTCATCTGCTCGGCCACCTGCAGCGCGACGTTCTCCTGCGCCTCGGCGGTGGCGGCGCCGAGATGCGGGGTGCAGACCACGTTCTCCAGCGCGAACAGCGGGCTTTCCTTCGCCGGTTCGGTCTCGAACACGTCGAGCGCGGCGCCGGCGACGTGCCCGGCGACGATCGCCTCGGCGAGCGCGGCCTCATCGACCAGGCCGCCACGGGCGCAGTTGATGATCCGCACGCCCTTCTTCGTCTGCGCCAGCGCCGCGCGCGAGAGGATGTTGCGGGTGGCGTCGGTCAGCGGCGTGTGCAGGGTGATGAAGTCGGCGCGGGTAAGCAACGTGTCGAGCTCCACCTTCTCCACCCCGAGTTCCAGCGCGCGCTTTTCGCCCAGGAACGGATCGTAGGCGATCACCTTCATTTTCAGCCCGATCGCGCGCTCGGCGACGATGGAGCCGATGTTGCCGCAGCCGATCAGGCCCAGGGTCTTGGCGGTGAGCTCGACGCCCATGAAGCGGTTCTTCTCCCACTTGCCGGCCTTGGTGGAGGCGGAGGCTTCGGGGATCTGCCGGGCCAGCGCGAACATCATCGCGATCGCGTGCTCGGCGGTGGTGATGGTGTTGCCGTGGGGCGTGTTCATCACCACCACGCCGCGCGCGGTGGCCGATTTGATATCGACATTGTCGACGCCGATGCCGGCGCGGCCGACCACTTTCAGGTTGGGCGCGGCGTCCAGCAGTTCGCGCGTGACCTTGGTGGCCGAGCGGATGGCGAGACCGTCGTAGCCGCCGATGATGGCGCGCAGGTCGGCCGGCGCGAGGCCGGGTTTCAGGTCGACGTCGACGCCGCGCGAGAGGAAGATTTCGACGGCGGCGGGGGAGAGTTTGTCGCTGATCAGGACTTTGGGCATGGGGGAGGGTTCTCTTGCGAGCGGAGGTGGATCGGGGGGCGTGACCCCTCCCTCCGGCCCCCTCCCGCAAGGGGAGGGGGAGTCGGTCTCCCCCTCCCCTTGCGGGAGGGGGTCGGGGGGAGGGGTTCGGGGACGGCTTCGGGCGCCTATTCCGCCGCTTGCGCCGGCACGACTTCGGCGGCGACGGTGGCGCAGGCCCAGTCAAGCCAGGGCAGCAGGGCCTCGACGTCGGTGGTTTCGATCGTCGCGCCGCACCAGATGCGCAGGCCCGGCGGCGCGTCGCGATAGAAGGCGATGTCGTAGGCGACGCCTTCTTTCTCCAGCAACGACGCGATCTGCTTCGCCGCCTTGGCCTGGCCCTCGGGTGCCAGCGCGGTGAACCAGGGGGCGACGATCTTCAGGCAGACCGAGGTCGGCGAGCGGGTGGCCGGCACCTCGGCCAGGAAGTCGGCCCAGCCGGCGCGCGCCGCCCAGGCGGCGATGGCCGCCAGGTTCGCCTCCGACCTTGCGATCAGGGCCGGCAGGCCGCCGATCGCCTCAGCCCAGCGCAGCCCGTCCAGCGCGTCTTCGACGCAGAGCATCGAGGGCGTGTTGATCGTTTCGCCCTTGAAGATCCCCTCGTTCAGTTTGCCGCCCTTGGTCATGCGGAAGATCTTCGGCAGCGGCCGCGGCGGGGTGTAGGATTCAAGCCGCGCCACCGCGCGCGGCGACAGCGCCAGCATCCCGTGCGCCGCTTCGCCCCCCAGCACCTTCTGCCAGGACCAGGTGACGACATCGAGCTTGTCCCACGGAAGCTGCATGGCGAAGGCGGCCGAGGTGGCATCGGCGATCACCAGCCCCTCGCGGTCGGCGGGAATGAAATCGCCGTCGGGGAAGCGCACGCCGGAGGTGGTGCCGTTCCAGGCCAGCACCACGTCGCGGCTGAAATCGATCTGCGCGAGATCGGGCAGCCGTCCGTAGGGCGCGGAGAGCACGCGCGCATCGGCCAGTTTCAACTGCTTGACGATGTCGGTGGCCCAGCCTTCCGAGAAGCTTTCGAACGCCAGCACATCGACCCCGCGGGCGCCGAGCAGCGACCACAGCGCCATCTCCACCGCGCCGGTGTCGGAGGCGGGGACGATGCCGAGCTTCCATCCGGCCGGCAGGCCGAGCAGCGCGCGCGAGCGCTCGATCACCTCGGCAAGGCGCGCCTTGCCCGTGCTCGCGCGGTGGCTGCGGCCGAGGAAGGCGCCCGACAGGGCGGCCAGGGTCCAACCGGGACGCTTGGCGCAGGGGCCGGAGGAAAAATTGGGATTGGCGGGACGGATGTCCGGCCTGGTGGCGACGCGTGCGCCGGGGGCGTGTGCCCCAGGGGTGAGTACCATGTGCGGCTCTCCCTTTCAGAAGAGAAGCGCCCCGGTGGGGGGGCGTGACCCGCGGCGGGAGCTAGCGGTAGAAAACCTGGTTGTCAACGCACCACGCGATCGGCTCAGGGCGACCGCCGCGTCATCGCTCCCGCGTGCGGGAGAGGTCGGCGCGCGGCGCGCTTCGCGCGGGGACGCGGGATCAGGCGATTGATTGTTTCGGCCGACGCCCTTGCGCCCCCCGTCCGACCGGCCGAGTTTTCCGCCGAACACACCCCAGCCAAGGACCGTCCGCATGGCAGGCACTGCCCCATCCCCCCCGTCCCCCGCCGCACCGCGTCGTGACGGCGCAATCGCCCGGGCGCTGGACCATTTCGATACCGGCGGGTTCCGCGAGCGGCTGGCGGCGCTGGTTGCAATCCCGTCCACCTCGCAGGAACCCGATCATGCCGCCGACCTGCGGCGCTACCTGGCCGAAGGGATCGGTCCCTGGCTGCAACGGCTCGGCTTCACCCAGGAGATCCATCCCAACCCGGAGCCGGGCTTTGGCCCCATCCTGACCGCGGCGCGGATCGAGGATCCGGCCGGTCCGACCGTGCTGACCTACGGCCACGGCGATACGGTGCGCGGCCTCGCCGAACAGTGGCACGCGGGGCGCGATCCCTGGCGGCTGAGCGCGGAGGGCGATTCGCGCACCGGCCGCTGGTACGGCCGCGGCACTGCCGACAACAAGGGCCAGCACGCGCTCAACCTGGCGGCGCTGGAGGCGGTGCTGGCCGAACGCGGCGGCCGGCTTGGCTTCAACCTGAAACTTCTGCTGGAAACCGGGGAGGAACGCGGCTCGGTCGGGCTGCGCGCGTTCGTGGAAGCCGCGCGGGAGCATCTCGCCGCCGACGTGCTGATCGGCAGCGACGGTCCGCGGGTGGCGCCCGAGGTGCCAACGATCGCCACCGGCACGCGCGGGACGTTCCATTTCGATCTGGTGGTGTCGCTGCGGCCCGGCGGCGTCCATTCCGGCCACTGGGGCGGGCTGGCGCCCGACCCGGCGGTGATCCTGGCGCACGCGCTCGCCGCGATCATGGACCGGCAGGGACGCATCCTGGTCCGCGACTGGCTGCCGGCGAACGGCGTGCCCGCAGCCGTGCGCGCCGTGCTGGCCGGCTGCACGGTCGATGGCGGCGGGCAGGGGGCCACGATCGATCCCGCCTGGGGGGAGCCCGGTCTGACCGCGGCGGAGAAACTCTATGGGTGGAACGGGTTCATCGTGCTGGCGATGACCTCCGGCCGGCCGGAGAACCCGGTGAACGCGCTCGCCCCGGACGCGCGCGCGCATTGCCAGATCCGCTACACGGTCGATACGCGATCCGGCGGATTTCGCCCCCGCCCTGCGTCGGCACCTGGACGCGGCCGGTTTTCCCGAAGTGCGGATCGAGAACGCCGGCGTGCGCATGCCCGCCAGCCGCACCGACCCCGCCGATCCCTGGGTGGGCTTCGCCGCCGCCAGTCTGGAGCGCAGCCTGGGCAAACGGGTGCAGGTGATCCCCAATTCCTCCGGCGGGCTGCCGGGGGACGTGTTCGTCGATCACCTCGGGCTGAAACTCATTTGGATCCCGCACAGCTACGCCGGCTGCGGCCAGCACGGGCCGGACGAGCACCTGCTGATCGCGACCGCGCGGGAGGCGATCGCGGGGATGGCCGGGCTGTGGTGGGATTTGGGGGAGGGGGGAACACCGGTCTGAGCAGGCGTTCCAGGTCATCGCACCGAGCGTCACGCATGTTTCCCCTCCCCTTGCGGGAGGGCGCAGGGGAGGGGGCCAACGGCACGAGGCCTGGTGCGGCGCGCGTCCCCTCCCCCGCAACGGGTGGGGGGAACCCGTCCGGCTACCGCACCGCGTCCAGCGCCTGCGCGAGATCGGCGATGATGTCGTCCGGATGCTCGATCCCGATCGACAGCCGCACATAGCCCGGCGTGGTTCCGGTGGCGAGCTGTTCCTCCGGCGAGAGCTGCGAATGCGTGGTGCTGGCCGGATGGATCGCCAGGCTGCGCACGTCGCCGATGTTCGCCACGTGATAGAACATCTTCAGCGCCTCGATGAACCGCCGCCCCGCCGCCGCCCCGCCGGCGAGTTCGAATCCCAGCAGACCGCCGGTGCCGCGCGGCAGGTATTTCGCGGTCCGCTCCGCCGCCAGCCCGGTGTGGTGCGCCGGATGGATCACCCGGGTGACTTCCTTGCGGGTCGCCAGATAGTCCGCCGCCTTGCGCGCATTCTCGCTGTGCGCGCGCATGCGCAGCGGCAGGGTCTCGATGCCCTGGATGAACAGGAAGGCGTTGAACGGGCTGAGCGCGGCGCCGAGGTCGCGCAGCAGGGTCACCCGCAGCTTCAGGATATAGGCGATCGGCCCCAGCGGCTTCACCGCCTGCGACCACACCGCGCCGTGGTAGCTGGGATCGGGCGTGTTGAGCGCCGGCTGGCGCGCCGCGTGCGCCTCCCAGTCGAAAGTGCCGCCGTCGATCACCACGCCGCCGATCGAGGTCCCGTGGCCGCCGATATATTTGGTCGCGGAATACATCACCACCGCCGCGCCGTGATCGAACGGACGCACCAGCAGCGGGGCGGCGGTATTGTCCATGATCAGCGGGATGCCGAAACGTCGGCCGATCGCGGCCACCTCGGCGATCGGGAACGGGATCAGCTTCGGGTTGGGCAGGGTTTCCGCGTAATAGGCGCGCGTCCGGTCGTCGGTCGCGCGCGCGAACGCCTCCGGATCGGCGGGATCGACGAAGCGCGTCTCGATCCCCTGGTCTTTCAGCGTATTGGCGAACAGGTTCCAGGTGCCGCCATAGAGATCGGTGGAGGCAACGATGTTGTCGCCGGCCCGGGCCAGGTTCTGCACGCTGAACGCCGAGGCCGCCTGGCCCGACGCCAGCGCGCAGGCGGCGACGCCGCCTTCCAGCGCGGCGATGCGTTTCTCGAACGCATCGGTGGTCGGGTTCATGATGCGGGTATAGATGTTGCCCAGCGCCTTCAGGCCGAACAGGTCGGCCGCGTGCTGGGTGCTGTCGAACTGGTAGGACGTGGTCTGGTAGATCGGCACCGCCACCGCGGTGGTCGCTTCGTCGCGCCGCCAGCCGGCGTGCAGGGCGAGGGTCTCGGGGTGGGTGGTTGCCATGGCGTCGCGCTCCCGGTTGTGGCCCGTGGGGTTATCGCGCGGGCCGGGTGGGCGCAAGCGAGAGGAGGTTTCTGCCGTGACCAGCGGGTGACGGAGAAGGGTTTTCCTGCCGGGAGGCGTGCCGGATGCTCCCTCCCCCCTTGCGGGGGAGGGATGGGGTGGGGGGTGCGAACCGCACGGGGCCTCGTGCGGTTCGCCCCCCCCACCCCATCCCTCCCCCGCAAGGGGGGAGGGAGAAGGTCACCCGGCCGCGTTCCGCCCGTCTCCCTTCACGTGCCGCGCGAACAGATCGAACAGCCGCCGGGTCACCGGCCCCACCGTCCCGTCGGCCACCGCCGTCCCGTCGATCCGGGTGATCGGCTTCACGAAGCTGGTCGCGCTGGTCAGGAACGCTTCCCGCGCCGCGCGCAGATCGGCCAGGCTGAACGGGCGCTCGTCCAGCGCGATCCCGGCCTCCGCCAGCAGCGCGCGCAAGGCGTCGCGCGTGCAGCCGGGCAGGATCGCGTGGTCCAGCGGACGGGTGCGCAGCGCCCCGGCGGCATCGACGATCCAGAAGCTGGTGGCGGCCCCTTCGGTCACCATGCCGTCCGCGTCGTGCAGGATCGCCTCCATCGCGCCCGCATCGCGCGCCGCCTGGCGGGCGAGCACGTTCGGGGTCAGCGCCACCGTCTTGATATCGCAGCGCGCCCAGCGCTGGTCGGGATGGGTGATCGCCGCGCCGGTCCAGGCCGTCGGGTCGGTCGGATAGGGTGGAATGCGCCGTACCGTAACCACCAGGGCCGGCGGCACCGGCCCGGCAGGAAAGGCATGGTCGCGCCGGGCCACGCCGCGGGTGACCTGCATATAGAGCAGCCCCTCCCGCACCCGGTTGCGCCGCGCCACCTCGGCCAGGACGTGCAGCAGCGCGGCCCGTCCCATCGGCGGCGGCAGCCGCAGCTCCCGCAGCGAGCGGTCCAGCCGGTCCAGATGCCGCTCGGCGTCGATGAACCGGCCGTCATAGAGGTGCACGACCTCGTAGATGCCATCGGCGAACTGGTAGCCGCGATCCTCGATGTTCACCGCCGCGTGGCGCTGCGGCAGATAGCGTCCGTTCACATAGGCAATGCGGCTCATCAACCGAGGCTCCTGCTGGGGAGCCTCAGGAATGATGCCGCGTCAGCCGCTTGTCCACCTCCAGCCGCAACTCGTCGATCATCGTGGCGCTGACCGGGTCGATCGCCTCGATCGCGGTCAGCACGCTCTGGCAGGCATCGCGCAGGCCGCGCAGGAACACGCTCTCGACCGCCTCGGCCGCGCTGGCGGCGGCACTCAGCTTGGATGCCGGCTCGGCATGGCCGCGTTCGCGCAGGGTCTCGGCGAGCTTGGTCGCCTTGGTCCGTGGGTCTTCGGTCATCCTCCGCCTCCGTTCGGGTCGCCCGACCGGAGGCGGCGGCGACCTCAAGGGCTCCTGCGCCGCGGCACCGCGACGGTCAGTGCGACATCAGCACCGGCACCGTCATATGCTGCAGCAGCGACCGCGTCACCCCGCCCACCATCCGCTCGCGCAGCGGGGAGTGGCTGTAGCCGCCCATCACCAGCAGGTCGACGCCGATGTCGCAGGCATAGGACAGCAGCGCGTCGGCATTGGCGATGCCGTCGGTCACCGTGCGTGCGGCGGTCGCCTTGATGCCGTGGCGCTGCAGGTGCCGGGCCACCTCGGCCGCGGGCGGTTCGCCATCCGCCGGGCGCGCGGCGTCCCTCAAGGATGGTCAGCGCCGTGACCGATGTCGCCCCGGTCAGCAGCGGCAGCGCGTCGTGCACCGCGCGGGCGGATTCGCGGGTCTCGGTCCAGCCGATCAGCACCCGGCCGCCGATCGCATCGAAGCGCCCGGCATAAGGGACGATCAGCAGCGGGCGGCCGGACTGCATCAGCAGATGCTCGATCAGCTCGGCGATGCGGCCCGCCCGCGGGTTGTCGGGGTCCGGCTGACCGACCACCACCAGGTCGGCGTGGTGCGCCAGGCGCACCAGGGTCTGCGCCGGATCGGCCTCGCCGGTGTACCACGCGCCGCTGACCCCGGCGTCGGTCAGCCCGGAGCGGAAGACACCCTCGATCTGCTCGGCCAGCTCCACCGCCTTGCTGGGCCGCGTGACCTCCGGCTCGGTCAGCACCGCCTCGCCATAGCCGGCCATCTCCCGCTCCGAGCGCGGCAAGGTCAGCAGATCGAGCGGGCAGAACCCGGTCACCCGCGCGCCGTGCCGGTGGGCGAGCGCCATGGTGATGGCGAGCCGCTGCTCGCCGGCGTTGGCGCCGTGCACAACCACAAGGATATCGCGAAGCTGCATCTTTTCCTCCTCTGTCGGCGCACGCCGATGGCTGGGTAAAGGTGGCGGACCGCGGCAGTTGGCGCATTGACACAGATCAAGCCCCTTGGCGGTTGATCCAGATCAAGGCGCGTCGGCGGGCGCGCGGCCAGCCTGTCGCGCATGGACCTCGAAACCTTGCTTGCGAAATACGACCGGCGGGTGCCGCGCTACACGAGCTACCCCACCGCGCCGCAGTTTTCTCCCGCGGTTGATGCCGCGCGCACCCGCGGCTGGCTCGGCCGGCTTGCCGACGGCACCGAGCTGTCGCTTTACCTGCATGTGCCGTTCTGCGCCGAGCTCTGCTGGTTCTGCGGCTGTCACACCACGGTGACCCGGCGGCCGGAGCCGCTCGCGAGCTACGCCCGCGCGCTGCTCGACGAGATCGATCTGGTGGCCGAGGCGATCGGCCGCACCCTGCCCGTGCGCCACATCCACTGGGGCGGCGGCACGCCCACCGCGCTGTCGGCGGCCTGGATGACCGCGGTCGGCACGCGGCTGCGAACCCGCTTCGCCGTGACCGCGGAGACCGAGATCGCGGTGGAGGTCGATCCGCGCACCCTGACCGACGACGCGGCGGATGCGTTGGCGGCGATCGGCGTGACCCGGGCCAGCCTCGGCGTGCAGGATTTCGATCCTGCGGTGCAGGCGGCGGTGCACCGGCACCAATCCTTCGCCGTCACCGAAGCGGCGGCGCGCAGGCTGCGCGAGCGGGGGATCGGGGCGATCAACCTCGATCTGATCTACGGGCTGCCGTACCAGACGGAAGCGGGGGTGGCGGAGACGGTCGCCCGCGCGCTCGATCTCCTGCCCGACCGGGTGGCGGTGTTCGGCTACGCGCATGTGCCGTGGCTCAAGCGTCACCAGAAGCTGCTGCCCGAGGCCGCGCTGCCCGGTCCGACGGCGCGCTTCGCCCAGCGCGCGGCGGCCGAGCGGGTCATTCTCGCCGCCGGGTTTGAGCGGGTGGGGCTCGACCACTACGCCCGTCCGGACGACCCGTTGGCGGTGGCCGCGCGCGGCGGGCGGGTGCGGCGCAATTTCCAGGGCTACACCACCGACATGGCGCCGGTGCTGCTCGGTCTCGGCGCGTCCTCCATCGGATCGCTGCCGGACGGGTATGTGCAGAACGAGACCGCGATCCCGGCCTGGCGCGAGGCGGTGCGGGCCGGCCGGCTGCCGATCGCCCGCGGCGTCGCGCTGACCCCCGAGGACCGGCTGCGGCGCGCGGTGATCGAGCAGGTGATGTGCTACGGCGAAGCCGACCTTGCCGAGATTGCCGCCAGCCACGGCGTGGCGGCGGAGGCCCTGCTCGCCGCGGGACCGGTGCTCGCGGCCCAGGCCGCCGATGGGCTGGTGCGCTGGGACGGCGCGCGGGTGCGGGTGACGGAGCGCGGGCGGCCGTTCGTGCGCGCCGTTGCCGCCGCGTTCGACGCCTATCTGCGGCCGGATGCGACCCGCCATGCCGCCGCCATCTGAGCCCCTGGAGGCGCCGGTCATGCACGACCTCGCCGCCGGCGCGCATCTGCGCCGCGCCCTGCTCACCGCTGCGCGCGCGGACGTGCCGTTCCGGCACTGGACCCTGCGCCACGCGCTGCCTTCCTGCTTGTGGCCGCTGCTGCTGGCGCTGCCCTTCGCGCCCCCGGCGATCGGCGACACGGCGGGACGGCGGGAGACGCACAACGCGTCCCGTCTGTTCGTCTCCGAAGACGCCCGTGCCCGGCTGCCCGCCGGCGCGGCGCTTGCCGAAGCGTTCCAGGATGAGGCCACGGTGGGGCTGATCGGCGACCTGTGCCGGATCGACCTGAGGGGCAGCTTCCTGCGGATCGAATACTGCCTGGACAAGGCGGGGTTCTGGCTGGAGCCGCACACCGATATCGGCGCCAAGCGCCTCACTCTGCTGATCTACCTCTCGGTGCATCCGGATGCGGACAACTGGGGCACCGATCTGCTGGACGGCGAGGGCCGGCTGGTCGGGCGCGCGTCCGGCGCGTTCAACACCGGGCTGATGTTCGTCCCCGCCGCCGACACCTGGCACGGCTTCGCGCCGCGGCCGATCGCCGGGCTGCGGCGCAGCCTGATCGTGAACTACGTCGGGCCGGAATGGCGCTCCCGTCACGAACTGGCGTACCCGGGCCAGCCGGTGGCCTGACCGCGCCCCCGGGGGTTTTCCCCCGCCCGCGGATGCGCCAGCATCGGCCCATGCAAGATCCGATCACCGTCGCGGTGCTGCAGCACCGGCTGTCCGCCATCGCCGAGGAGATGGGGGAGGCGATGCTGCGCACCGCCTATTCGCAGATCCTCAATTCCTCGCGGGACTTCTCGATCGCGCTGATCGACGCGCGCTGCCGGCTGGTGGCGCAGGCCGACCATATCCCGGTGCATGTCGGCGCCATGCCCTGGGCGGCGCGGGCGCTGATGGAGGCGTTCCCCGATCCCGTGCGGGGCGAGGTCTATCTGCTGAACGACCCCTATCGCGGCGGCAGCCACCTGCCCGACCTGACGGTGTTCGTGCCCGTCTTCGAAGGCGCGCGGCTGCTGTTCTGGTCGGTGGTGCGTGCGCATCATTCCGATATCGGCGGCGCCACCCACGGCGCCTACAACCCCGCGGCGACCGAGATCTGGCAGGAGGGGCTGCGCATTCCGCCGATCCGCCTGACCGAGGGCGGCGTGCTGCGCGAGGATCTGCTGGCGATGCTCGCCTTGAACGTGCGCCACCCGCGCGATTTCCGCGGCGACCTGGCCGCGCAGATCGGCGCCGCGCGGCTCGGCGAGCAGCGGCTGGCTGCGGTGATCGCCGAACTGGGCGCCGATGTCGTGACGGGGGCGGTGGAGGCGATCCTGGATGCCGCGGAGCGCCAGAGCCGCGCCATCGTCGCCGGCTGGACCGACGGGGTGTACGAGGGCGACGCCTTCCTGGACGACGACGGGTTCGGCCGGGAGAACATCCGCATCCATGCCCGCTGCACGGTGGCGGGCAGCGACCTGACCGTCGATCTCACCGGGTCCGATCCGCAGGTGACGGGGTTCGTCAATTCCTCGCACGCCAACATGCAATCGGCGGTGACGATGGCGTTTGCCTTCCTGCTCGACCCCGAGCAGCCGCGCAACGACGGCGCGTTCCGCCCGCTGCACGTGGTGGCGAAACCCGGCACCGTGGTGTGGGCGGAGGAAGGGGCGCCGGTGACGATGTGCACCAGTCACTGCTCCAACGAGATCGTCGAGGCGATCATCGTTGCGCTGGCGCCGGCCTGCCCGGAGCGGGCGATGGGCGGATGGGGGCGGCGGCTGCGCATCGCGCTGGCGGGGCGCGATCCGCGCAACGGGCGGCGGTTCATCTGGCACATGTTCCAGGCCCGGCCGGGCGGCGGCGGGTCGTCGGGCGGGGTGGGGTGGTCGACGATCGGCGAGTGGCACTCTGCCGGCGGGATCAAGTTCGGCAGCCTGGAGGTGGCCGAGACGCGGTTCCCCCTGGTGTTCGAGACGCATGAGTTCCGCCTGGGGTCCGAGGGCGCCGGGCGACATCGCGGCGGCTATGGCGCCGAGATGCGGCTGCGGGTGGAGACGGACGGGCCGGCCACGGCGAACACGGCGGGGGAGGGGGTGGTGCACGGCGCGCGCGGGATCCTGGGCGGGCAGGATGGCGCGCCGCACGACTACCGGCTGCTGGCGCCGGGGGCGGCGGAGCGCAAGCTCGGGAGCAAGGAAGTGGGGATCGTGGTGCCGTCGGGCAGCGTGCTGGATATTCGTTCCGGCGGCGGGGGAGGGTGGGGGAAGCCGGCGGACGGGCGGTGATCGCCGCCCGCCGGGCAGCCTCCAGCGTAAGCCGCCCGAACGCCTCCGAGTGTCCCGGAAATTCGGTTCCGAATTTCCGGGACACTCGTTTTTTGTTTTCAGTGGCCTGCCGGTCCCTGAAATGCGAAGGCATTTCAGGGGCAGGACACTAGGCCGCCAACCCTTCCACCGCCGCCGGCGCTTCCCGCCCGCGGATCATGTCCGCCGCCTTCTCCGCGATCATCATCGTCGAAGCATAGGTGTTCGCCGAAGGCATCGTGGGCATCACCGAGGCATCCACCACCCGCAGCCCCGCCAGCCCGTGCACCCGCAGCTGGTCGTCCACCACCGCGGTGGGATCGGACGCCGGTCCCATCCGCGCGGTGCCGATCAGATGGTACGCCGTCGATCCGTACCGGTGGGCGAAATCCATCAGCGCCTCGTCGCTGGCCGCCGCATCCCCCGGCAGCGATTCATGATCGAAATACGGTGCCAGCTCCGGCGTCCGCAGCAGCGCCCGCGCCAGCTTCATCCCCGCCAGCAGCACCATCCGGTCGGCCGGATGCGACAGGTAATTGGGCTGGATCGCCGGATCGACGAACGGATCGGTCGCGCGCGCGCGCACATACCCGACGCTCTCCGGCCGGTGCTGCCACACCCCGCAGGTCATGCCGGGATAATCGTCCAGCAGCCCGACGAACCCTTCCTTGTAGCTCGCCGGGCTGAACACGCCCTGCAGATCGGCGAAATCGAGGCTCGGCGAGGATTTCCAGAACCAGTGGATCAACGATGGGCTCAACGCCAGGATCGACGGCTTCCCCAGCGCCCAGCGCGCGATCTGCCCGGCCAGCCCCACCCCGCGCGACAGTTCGTTCATGGTGCGGATCCCCTTCACCCGCGCCACGAACCGCACCGAGTAGTGATCGCGGAAATTCTCCCCCACCCCGGGCAGCTCGTGCACCACCGGCACGCCGAGCGCGCCCAGCAACCCCGCCGGCCCGACCCCGGAGATCTGCAGCAGCTTCGCCGTGTTGGCGGTGCCGGCGGAGACGATCACTTCCCGCCGCGCCCGCACTGTGCGGGTCTGCGAGCGGTCCCGCTCGTGCACATAGGCCACGCCGACCGCGCGCCTGCCCTCGAACAGGACGCGCGCGGCGCGCGCATCGGTGCGCACCTCCACCCCGCGCTTGCGCGCCGGATGCAGGAACACCCGCGCCGCGGAGTGCCGCCAGCCCCGGTAGATGGCGCGCTGGAAGTAACCCACGCCCTCCTGGCTCGCCCCGTTGTAGTCGGGGTTGCGCGGGATGCCGAGGCCGACGGCGCCGGCGATGAAGGCCTCGTTGATCGGGTGGGACCAGTCGATGTCGGTGACCGGCAGCCGGCCCTCGGTGCCGTGGAACTGCGTGTCAGCCTGGCCCAGCCGCCGCTCGCTGCGCCGGAAATAGGGCAGCACGTCGGTGTAGCCCCAGCCGCGGTTGCCGCGTTGCGCCCAGGAATCGAAATCGGCGTGCTGGCCGCGGTTGTAGACCATGCCGTTGAGCGAGCTCGACCCGCCAACCATCCGCCCCTGGGTGGTGGGGATGCGCCGCCCGCCGCTGCCATCGGACGGCTCGGTGGTGAACTGCCACGTGTAGTCCGGGTTGAACAGCATCTTGATGAAGCCGCCCGGCACATGGATGAACGGGTGGCGGTCCGGCGGACCGGCTTCCAGCACGCACACACGCACGCCGGGGTCTTCCGTCAGCCGGTGCGCGAGCACCGATCCGGCGGCGCCGCTGCCGACGATCACGTAGTCGAATTCATCCGCTGCGTCCGCGCTGGCCATGGCATGTCCCCCCGATCGAGGCCGGCCGGGCGGCAGCCGGCGCCGGTTTGCGTCCGCCCCGCGGCCATCCTAGGCTCGCCCCGCACGGCCTTCCAAGGCGGCGTTCCAAGCCGGGGGGAACCTGATGGAGTATGTCTGCGACGCGCCGGGCAACCTGACCTGGTTCCGGATCGTCACCGAGGGCGAGGCGGTCGCCGAATTGCGCGACCTGCACCACGCCGTGGAAAAATACTTCCGTCGCGAATGGGACAAGGCGGAATCCGAGTACCGCCCTCCCACCTCCGTGTTCATCGAGCAGGCGATCGGCCTTGCCGACCATGTCAGGCGGACCATGCCGCTGTTCCTGACCCTGCGCGACATGGACGGCACCGGCCTCGCCACCGCCATGCTGCCGCCCGGCGGCAGGCCCGATCGCAGCTTCGCCCCGATCGTCGTCGGCCCCGGCAACGCCGACCCTTACCCCGCCCATGCCGCGGCGATCCGCGCCCTGGGCGAGCACTTCGCCATCGCGCTCGATCGCGCCCGCTGCTACCCGTATCGCCGCTGACCGCTGCACAGGAGAATCCCCATGCCCATGACCCTCGACCAGTTCACCGCCGAGGCGCATCGCCTGCTCAAGGCCGAGCCCGGGCCCGCCGGCCGCGAGAAGGTCTGCGCCCTGGTGCAGCAGGCGCTGAAGGACCCGGCGTTCGTCGCCGCCACCCTGCGCGCCGACGGGCCGGAGCGGAAAGTGCTGTACGAAGATCCCGAGCTCGGCTTCACCGTGCTGGCGCACGCCTACCAGGGCGCCAAGGACTCCAAGCCGCACGATCACGGCCCGTCCTGGGCGATCTACGGCCAGGCCGCCGGCGAGACCGTCATGACCGACTGGGACTGCCTGGCCCGCCCCAGCGCGACCGCACCGGGCAAGGCGCGGCGCAAGCGCGACTACGCGCTGACCCCGGGCATGGCCCATCTCTACAACGAGGGCGACCTGCATTCACCGCGGCGCGACGCCGCGACCGTCCTGCTGCGCATCGAAGGGCAGAACATGGACCGGGTGAAGCGCCTGCCGTACGAGGCGGTGGAGGCGGCCGCGGCTTGATCCCCAAGACCGTCCGGCCGGCGCGCCGATGAACGTACTCGGCGTGGTCGGCTGGTCGGGCAGCGGCAAGACCACCCTGATCGAGCGCATCCTGCCGCTGCTGCGCGCTGCCGGTCTGTCCGTCTCCACCGTGAAGCACGCGCATCACGGCTTCGACATGGACCGTCCCGGCAAGGACAGCTACCGCCATCGCGCGGCGGGGGCGCGGGAAACCATGGTCGTTTCCGGCACCCGCTGGGCCTTGCTGCACGAGGAGTTCGGTCCCACCCCGGCCCTGCCGGAGCTGCTGGCCCGGCTGGAGCCGGTCGATCTGGTGCTGGTCGAAGGCTTCAAGACCCACCCCTTCCCGAAGCTGGAGGTGCATCGCCCCGCGCTCGGCAAGGCGCCGATCTGGCCCGGGGAGAGGGAGGTCGTGGCGCTCGCCGTCGATGCCCCGCCGGCCGAAGCGCCCGCCCGCCCGCCGCTGCTGGCGCTGAACGATCCCGCCGCGGTGGCGGCATGGGTGCTGGCCCGGATCGGCGCTTGAGCCCCCGGCCCGCAGCCGGCACACTGGGGCCCGGGCGGGGATCGGTGCCGTCCGTGCCGATCCGCCGCGCCTTGTTTCGCGCTTCTGCCCGCCACGCCTCGCCCGGAGCCCCCTGATGCGGCGTCCCGCCCTGCTGCCCGCTGTGTTGTGCCTCGCCCTGTCGGGGTGCGGCCTGGGGGTTCATCCGCCGTTCGTCGCCGGGGCCGATCCGTACCGTCCGGCGGGAACCAGCGAAACCATGCAGCGGGTCGAGGGGCGGGCCCGGCCGGTGGCGATCCTGCGTCCCGCCGCGGGCGACGTGTGGCCGGGCCCGGTGCAGGCCGAGCCCTCCCTGGAGAGCCTGGAGCAGCAGCATCTCCAGCTTCCCAATCAGCCGGCGCCGCCGCCGATACCGGCCCGGTCGGGGTCGTCCGCGCCGCCCGGCGAGGCCTTGCCGCCGCTGCCCAAGATTCCACCCGTGCCGCCTGTTGCCGGAACGCCGTCGGCTTCGAAACCTGCCGCCACCCAGGCGTTCCCCGTCCGGGGCGGCATGGCGGTGCCGGGGGGCGGCACGGGGGCCTACCGGACCGTCACCCTGCCGGACGGCACCACCGGGATCATCGTGCCGAACGGCAACGGCACGAGCACGATCATTCGACCGGACGGGAGTGTGGAAACCGTGGCCACACCCAAATAGAGACCGATGACCGAAACCTTGCCCCTGACCGTGCTCTATTTCGCCTGGCTGCGGGAACGCACCGGGATTGCCGAGGAACGGGTGGCCGCTCCGCCGGGCGTCGCACGGGTGGCGGCGCTGATCGACTGGCTTGCCGCGCGCAGTCCCGGGCATGCGGCGGCCTTTGCCGATCGCGCAGTGGTGCGCTGCGCGGTCAACCAGGAGTTCGCCGATCCGGCGACGATCCTGCGCCCGGGCGATGAGGTCGCCTTCTTTCCCCCGGTCACCGGTGGCTGAGGCAGGAGGCGGGCGAGGCATGGCGCGCATCCTCGTGCAGGCGGCGGATTTCGACACGGGTGCCGAACTGGCCCGGCTGACCGCCGGGCGCAGCGACATCGGCGGCATCGGCTGCTTCGTCGGCACCGTGCGCGACAGCGCCGCCGGCCGGCCGATCGCCGCGCTGACCCTGGAACACTACCCCGCGATGACCGAGCGTGCGCTGGCCGGGATCGTCGCGGAGGCGGAGCGGCGGTGGGAGCTGCAAGGCTGCACCGTGATCCATCGGGTCGGGCGGCTGCGGCCCGGGGCGAACATCGTGCTGGTGCTGGCGGCGTCCGCACATCGGCAGGCGGCGCTGGAGGCGACGTCGTTCCTGATCGACTGGCTCAAGACCAGGGCGCCGTTCTGGAAGAAGAAGACTTCGCCGACGGCGGCGAAGTCTGGGTGGCGGCAAGGGACGCGGATCACGACGCCGCGGCACGCTGGCAGAACGGTCGGCCCGACGCGTCGTGACGACCCCGATGGCCGCCTGCGCTGCGGTCTAGGCCGGGGTGGGGGTGCCCCGAGGGGTGCCGCGGGAGGTGCCCTGGGACGCTGTCCCCTGGCTGGCGTTCACCCGTTCGCGCAATTCCTTGCCGGCCTTGAAGAACGGCACCGATTTTTCCTCGACCGGGACCGCTTCGCCGGTGCGCGGGTTACGCCCGATGCGGGCGTCGCGCCGCTTCACGGTGAAGGCGCCGAACCCGCGCAGTTCCACCCGCTGGCCACGGGCAAGCGCCTCCGTGATCTCGTCGAACACGGTCGCCACGATGCGTTCCACGTCGGCCGCGCGCAGATGCGGGTTGGACGCCGCCAGTTCGGCCATCAGTTCGGATCTGGTCATGTCCCCGCCGCTCCAGCCTCAGTGCTGCGAAGGCTGCCAGAGCGATTGCACCCCGTCAAGAACAACGCCTTGGGAAAGAACGGTTTTCCAGACGCCCTGGAGGATCGGCCCGAAGGTCGCCGCAAGCGCGCGCTCGGCCAGCCCCTCGGGGACCGCAACCGGGCGCACCGGCAGCGTTGCCGGCACGTGGCGCGCCGCGGCAAGCCAGCGTCGCGCCGCGTCTTCCCCGCCCAGCGCGTCGATCAGGCCGAGCTTCAAGGCCTGCGCCCCGGTGTAGGGACGGCCGTCGGCCAGGTGGCGCACCGTTTCCGGGTCCATGTGCCGCCCCGCCGCCACCATCGCCACGAACTGGTCATACAGGTTCATCACCAGCCCTTGCAGCATCTGCCGCCCGGCCGGGGTGAGCGGCTCGGTCAGCCCGGGCTGGTCCTTGAGCGGGCCGGATTTCACCACTTCGGCGTCGATGCCAAGACGGGTGAGCAGACCGGAAAACTCGACGCTTTGCAGATAGACGCCGATCGACCCGGTGAGCGTGCCGGCGCGGGCGAAGATGCGCGCCGCCGGCACCGCGATCATGTAGCCGGCGGAGGCGGCGGTGCCGCCCATCACTGCGACGACGGGCTTTTTCGCCGCCACCTTTGCGATGGCGTCGTGCAGCGCCTCGCCGCCGGCGACACTGCCGCCGGGGCTGTCGATGGAGACGATCAGGGCTTTGGCCTGCGGGTCGTTCGCCAGATCGCGCACCTGGGCGGCCAGCCGGTCGTCGCTGCCGATCACCCCGTCCACCCGCAGCCGGGCGACATAGGGGCCGGTGCCGAAAATCCCGCTGTCGCCCGCGTGCAGCGCCGTCAGGGCCGCGGCCAGCACCGCAAGCACCGCGACCACGCGCCAGACGATCACCTGCCGCTTCAGCCGCCGCCGGTCGATCAGCAGATCGGCATCCAGGGACAAGGCGGTACCTCAGGGGGAAGGGGCCGCCGGCGGTCGGGGCAAGCCGTGCCCTGGCCGCCGGCGGCCGGATCTCAGCTCTCCGACTGCGCCTGCTGGTTGCGCCGGCGGATCGCCGCACCGAGGATGTCGCCGAGCGAGGCGCCGGAGTCCGTGGTCCCGTATTCCGCCATCGCCTGCTTGTCCTCCTCCACCTCCTTGCCTTTGATGGTGAGTTGCAGGCGCCGCGCGGCGCGATCGACGGCGGTGACCCGTGCGTCGACCTTCTCGCCCACCGCGAACCGGTCGGGGCGCTGGTCGGACTTGTCGCGGGCGAGTTCGGAGCGGCGGATGAAGCCGGTCAGCACCTCGTCCACTTTCACTTCGATGCCGTTGGCCTGCACCGCGGTCACCACGCAGGTGACGATGCTGCCCTTGTGCACCTGCTCCAGCACCGAGGCCGCCGGGTCGTCCTTGAGCTGCTTGATGCCGAGGGAGATGCGCTCCTTCTCCACATCGACGTCGAGCACCTTGGCCTTGACCACGTCGGCCTTGTGGTATGGTTCCATCGCCGTTTCGGTCGGGTCGTCCCAGGAGATGTCGGACATGTGGACCATGCCGTCGAGGTCCGCGGTGAGCCCGATGAACAGGCCGAACTCGGTGATGTTGCGGATCTCGCCTTCGACCTCCGAGCCGATCGCGTGCTCGTCGACGAACTGCTCCCACGGGTTGCGCTGCACCTGCTTGAGGCCGAGCGAGATGCGCCGCTTGCCCCCGTCCACATCCAGCACCATCACCTCCACCTCCTGGCTGGTGGCGACGATCTTGCCCGGGTGGACGTTCTTCTTGGTCCAGGACATCTCGGAGACATGGACCAGGCCTTCGACGCCCGGTTCCAGTTCCACGAAGGCGCCGTAGTCGGTGATGTTGGTCACCCGGCCGGTGTATTTGGCGCCCGGCGGGTATTTGGCGGTCACGCCCTCCCACGGGTCGGCCTCGAGCTGCTTCATGCCGAGGCTGATGCGCTGGGTTTCCGGGTTGAAGCGGATCACCTGCACCTTGACCTGCTGGCCGATCTGCAGCGCCTCGGTCGGGTGGTTGATGCGGCGCCAGGCGATGTCGGTCACGTGCAGCAGGCCGTCCACGCCGCCGAGGTCGACGAAGGCGCCGTAGTCGGTGATGTTCTTCACCACGCCGTCGAGGATCTGGCCTTCCTTGAGGCCCTGGATCAGCTCCGAGCGCTGCTCGGCCCGGGTTTCCTCGAGCACCGCGCGGCGGGAGACGACGATGTTGCCGCGGGCGCGGTCCATCTTCAGGATCTGGAACGGCTGCGGCGTGCCCATCAGCGGGGTGACGTCGCGCACCGGGCGGATATCGACCTGGCTGCCGGGCAGGAACGCCACGGCGCCGCCGAGATCGACGGTGAACCCGCCCTTCACCCGGCCGTAGATCGTGCCGGAGACGCGCTGCTGCGTCTCGAACGCCTTCTCGAGATTGGTCCAGGCTTCTTCGCGCCGCGCCTTCTCACGCGAGAGGACGATGGACCCGTCGCGGTCCTCGTAGCGTTCGACATAAAGCTCGACCAGATCGCCGGGCTGGATTTCGGGCTTGGCGCCGGGGGGCGCGAATTCCTTCAGCGCGACCCGGCCTTCCGATTTCAGGCCGACGTCGACAACGGCGAAGTCGGAATCGAGCCGGACGATGCGCCCGGTGACAACCGATCCTTCGAACCCGGAATCGCGGCCCAGGGTCTCGTCGAGCAGGGAGGCGAAATTTTCGCCCATGAAATGGTCACCGGCGGTGCCGGCGTCGAGCGTGCGAACAGAGGCGGAAGCTGCCATGAGGATCGAGGTTTCCGTGACGGACGCACCGCGCAGGGGCGGAACGGTCCGATGGGTCGGCGCGTTCCGCACACGGAACACGGCTTGCCCGGGCAAGATCCCAGGCCGGTTGCAGTTGAAGGCGAAGATGCACGCCGAGGCGCGTACCACGCAGAGATACGCGCCGCGCTGCGGAAGTCAAGCTGATCGGCCGCGGCGGCCGCCGGGCGAGGCCGGCATGGGAGCCGGTCAGGCCTGATCCCAGATCACCGCGATGTCGCAGCCCAGGAAGGCCGCATCCCCGCTGACCAGCGGAACCGCCTGATCGCGGGCCTGCGCCAGCAGCATCCGGTCGAACGGGTCCCGGTGCGCCCAGTCCAGCGAGCCGGCCAGCCGGGCGTGCGCCAGGGTGATCGACAGCGGCGCGAACCGGGAGCGGCGGAGCAGGTCCTCGAACCCGTCGAGCAGGTGCGTGATCTCCGCCCACTTGCCCAGCCGGTGCTTGGTGGCGATCTCCCACGCGCTGGCGGCGCTGACCAGAACCACGTTGTCAGGCGCGGCAATCGCGGCCCGCGCGGCCGCGGGCAGGCGCCGATCGTCGGTCCACCACCAGACCAGGGCGTGGGTATCCAGCAGCACCCTCATGCCCGGAGGTGCCCCCCGAAGCTCATTCCCAAGTTCATTCCCAGGCGGCCGCCTCGTCCGCGTCGAGCGGAGCGAACAGCGCATCGGGGACGACGAGGCCGCGCAGCAGCCCGGGCTCGCGGGGCGCCGCCACGTCCAGCGCCACCAGCCGCGCAACCGGCGTGCCGGCGCGGGCGATCAAAATCTCCTCGCCGGAGGCGGCACGGTCCACCAGGCGGGAGAGCTGGGTCTTGGCGTCGTAGATGTTCACGGTCGCGGTCATAGCGGCGTCCGGTTGCCGAAGGGTTAAGATCCGCCCGAGATACATAGACCAGACCAGATAGTCTGGTCAACATCCGCAAAGCCGCGCCCGGACTTCCCGCAACGCCTCGGCGAAGGCCGCGTCGGGATCGAGCGTGGTGGTATCCAGCCGCACAGCGTCCGCCGCCGGGCGCAGCGGCGCGGCGACCCGGGCGGCGTCCATCGCGTCGCGCACCCGCATGTCTTCCTCGACCTGCGCCAGGGCCACCTCCACCCCCTTTGCCTCCAGCTCCGCCCATCGGCGCCGGGCGCGGGTGGGCAGGCTCGCGGTGACGAACAATTTCACCGCGGCATCGGGGAAAATCACGGTGCCGATGTCGCGCCCGTCCAGCACCGCCCCGCCGGCGGCGGCGAAACCGCGCTGAAAATCGACCAGCGCGGCCCGGACCGCCGGGATCGTGGCGACCGCAGAGGCCGCGGCGTCGGCCGCCGGGCCGCGCAGGTCGTCCCGGCACAGGTCCTCCGGCCGCAGGCCGGCCGCCGCGGCGGCGGCGGTGGCCGGATCGGCGGGATCGCCGCCCGTGTCCAGCACGCGCCGTCCGACGGCGCGGTAGAGCAGCCCGGTATCCAGGTACGGCAGACCCAGCGCCTCGGCCAGGCGGCGCGCCAGCGTGCCTTTGCCGGCCGCGGCCGGGCCATCGATGGCGATGACCGCGGGTGCCTGCCGCGATGCCATGCTCAGCCCCCGCCCGCCGGCGCCAGCGCCGCGCCGAGCCGGTTCATCAGCGCGATGAATCCGGGAAAGCTCGTGTCGATGAACCCGGCGTCGTCCACCGCGACCGGCGCCGCCGCGGCCAGGCCGAGAACCAGGGCGCTCATCGCCAGCCGATGGTCCATGTGGGTTGCCACCAGACCGCCGCCGGCCGCCGGCCCGCCGGCGCCGTGCACGATCAGGTCGTCGTCCTCGATCGCCACCCGTACGCCGTTGGCGGCCAGCAGCGCGGCGGTGCCGGCCAGGCGGTCGCTCTCTTTCACCCGCAATTCCTTCAACCCGCGCAATCGGCTGGTCCCGCTCGCGCAGGCCGCGGCCACCGCCAGGATGGGGTATTCGTCGATCATGCTGGGCGCCCGCTCCGGCGGCACATCGACGGCGCGCAGCGGGCCGAAGCGGGCGGTCAGGTCGCCCACCTCCTCGCCGCCCGCCACCCTTCGCCCGGTCACCGCGATGTCGGCGCCCATCTCGCGCAGGCACGCCAGCAGCCCGGTGCGCAGCGGATTGAGCCCGACCCCGGGGACGGTCACCTCCGATCCGGGGACCAGCAGCGCCGCCACCAGGGGAAAAGCGGCCGAGGAGGGATCGCCCGGCACCGACACGTCCGCCGCGCGCAGTTCCGGCTGGCCGGCCAGGGTGATCACGCGGCCGGCCCCGACGGATTCCACCGTCACCGTGGCGCCGAAGTGGCGCAGCATGTTCTCGCTGTGGTCGCGGGTCGCTTCCGGTTCCTCCACCCGCGTGAGGCCGGGCGCGTTGAGCCCGGCCAGCAGCACCGCGGACTTCACCTGCGCCGAGGGCACCGGGACGCGGTAGTCGAGCGGCAGCGCCGCCTGTGCGCCCTCGATCGCCAGCGGCAGTCGGCCGCCTGCGCGGGCAGCGAAGCGGGCGCCGGTGGCCGAAAGCGGGTCGGTCACCCGGCGCATCGGACGGCGGCGCAGGCTCGCGTCCCCGGTCATCACGGCAAACAGCGGATGGCTGGCCAGGATGCCGCACAGCAGCCGGGCGGCGGTGCCGGAATTGCCCATGTCCAGCACGTCCGCGGGCTCGATCAGGCCGCCGACGCCGCGCCCGGCGACCAGCCAGGCGCCGTCGGGGCTGCGCGTGACCTCGGCCCCGAGCGCGCGCATGGCCGCGGCGGTGCGCAGCACGTCCTCGCCTTCCAACAGGCCGGTGATGCGGGTTTCGCCCACGGCCAGGGCGCCGAACATCAGCGCGCGATGGCTGATCGACTTGTCGCCGGGAACCGGGATGCGCCCGCCGAGCGGACGGGGCGGGGCGGCGGCCACCAGGCCGGTGGGGGAGGGGGCGTTCATGGCCGCGCGATTATCATGGCCGCTGGCCGTCTGGCGATGGTGAAGGCGGCCCCATCCCGCGCCCCGGCCGCGAACAAGGATTTGACACCGCCCCGGCGAAGTGGCATGCGGCCCGGCCTCGCGCCGCGCCCAACCCCACGAGATCCCCCCGATGGCCAAGCCCCAACTCGGCACCAAGCGCGTCTGCGTTGCTTGCAGCACGCATTTCTACGACCTTGGCAAGATCCCCGCGATCTGCCCCAAATGCGCCACCGAGCAGCCGGCGGACCAGCCGCGCCTGCGCCGACCCGGCGGTAACGTCACCGAGGACAAGCGGCCGAAGAAGCCCGCCCCCGCCCCGGGTCTGGAAGACGCGGACGTGGAGGTGGAAGCCGTCGGCGACGACGCCGAGGAAGACGTCATCGAGGACACCGCCGACCTTGAGGACGATGCCGACGCCATCGGCCCGGAAATCGAGGTGGAAACGGACCGCGACGAGGTGGAGCGGTAGCGCCGTAAGGTCGGTCCACCGGACCGCTTGTGGCGGCTATCCTGCCGTCTCGCGCGGCAGGGTCAGCCCGATCGCCACCGGCACCGCCAGCAGCACCACCGGGAACTGCAGCAGCAGCCCCGAGATGATGGCGATCGCCAGCGGCTGCTGCATCCCCGATCCCGCGCCGATCGCCAGCGCCAGCGGCAGCAGGGTCAGGATCGCCGCCAGGGTGGTCATCGCGATCGGCCGCAGCCGGTTGCCCGCCGCCGCCGCCAGCGCCTTCCGCGCCGGCATGTGGCGGGCGAGTTCCACGTATTCCGACACGTAGAAGATCGCGAGCTCGGTGGAGATGCCGATGATCATCGTCATCCCCATCAGCGCGGTGATGTTCAGCGCCACCCCGGACACCCAGAGCCCGGTGAACACGGCGGTGGTCGACAGCAGCGACGAGCCGATGATGATCGTCGGCAGCCAGAACCGCTGATACAGCACCAGCAGCAGCACGAACTCCGCCACCAGCGCCGCCAGGAACACGCGGATCAGCCCGGCGAAGGCGATCTGCTGCTGCTTGTACAGCCCGCCCAGCGCGAACCGCATCCCCGGTGCCAGCAGCCCCGGCCGCGCCAGCACCGCGCGCACGTCGGCCACCGCGGCGCCGATCCCCCGCCCTTCGATCCGCCCGGTGACCGCGACCATCTGCTGGAGGTTGTCGCGGTCGATCTCCGGCTGGCCGGAGACCGGGGTCAAGGTCGCCACCATGCCGAGCGGGAACAGATGTCCGTCGGGGCCACGGATCGGCAAGGCGGCGATATCGCTGGTGTAGCGGCGCAGCTGCGCCGGCAGCCACACCCGGACCCCCTCCATCCGGTGCGGCGTCGGGATCCTTGTCGCCACCGTGCCCGACAGATAGGCATCGAGCGCCTGGCGCACCGCGGCCGGGGTGACCCCTTGCAGCGCCGCCTTCGCCGGATCGACCCGGATATTCAGCGCGTCGCCCGCCAGCACCTCGCCGCTGCGGACTTCCACCACGCCCGGGATCCTGGCGATCGCCGCGGCCACACGGCGCGCGGTCGGGATCAATGCCGCGGCGTCGTCGGGGTCGAAGAGCTTTATCTCGATCGGCTGCGGCACGGCGGTCAGGTCGCCGATCAGGTCGCTCATCAGCTGCGCCGTGTCGACGGTCACGCCCGGCACCTCTGCGTGGACGCGCCGGCGCACGTCGGCCATCACCTGCTCGATCGGCGGGCGGTTGCCGCTGACCAGGCGGACGAAGAAATCCCCCTGGTTCGGCTCGTTCAGATCGCCGCCCAGCCCCATGCCGGTGCGGCGGGAGAACGTGTCCACCGCCGGGTCGGCGCGCAGGATCGCCTCCACCTGCGCCAGTTCGCGGTCGGTTTCGCGCAACGAGGTGCCGGGCAGGGTGTGGTAGTCCATCACGAACCCGCCCTCGTCCATCGCCGGCATGAAGCCGGTCGGCACGCGCTGGTAGGCCACCCAGCCGAGCGCGAGCACCGGCGCCAGCACCACCACGATCAGCCACGGCTGGCGGATCAGCCGGCCCAGCAGGCGCTGATGCGTCCGGCCGATCCGCCCCGGCCCCGCCGCGCCGGGATCGCGCCAGTGCCGGAAATCGATCAGCCCGCGCGCCAGCAGCGGCACCGCGAACAGGGTCAGCAGCATCGAGATCACCAGCGCCGAGCCCATCGTCAGCGCCAGGGCGCGGGAGAACGCCCCGGTCACCCCGCCCAGGAAGGCCAGCGGGACGAACACGATGATGGTGGCCAGGCTCGATCCGCTGAGCGGGACCAGGAACTCCCGCCCCGCCGGCAGCACGCTTTGCCTTCCGCCGCCGCTGCCGTCCCCCGGACCGCCGGCGCGGCGGGCGATGTGCTCGACCATCACGATCACGTCGTCGATGACCAGCCCCACCGCCGCAGCGATGCCGCCCAGGGTCATGATATTGAAGCTTTGTCCGAGCAGGCTCAGCACCAGGATCGTCGTCGCCAGGGTGGCCGGCACGCTCAGCATCGCGACCATGGTCACCCGCCAGCTGCGCAGGAAGCCGAGCAACACGAGGCCCGCCAGGCCCAGCCCGATCAGCACCGCGTCGCGCACGCTGGCCGCGGATTGGGTAACCAGCACCGACTGGTCGTACCAGCTGCGGACATCCACCCCGGGCGGCATGGCAAACTGCGCCAGGGTGCGGCGCACGGCGGCGGCGATGCGGACGGCGTTGCCGCTCGGCTGCTCGTAGACATTGAACAGCACGGCCGGCTTGCCGTCCTGCGTCACCCGCACCCATTGCGGCACGAAGCTGTTGGTGACACGTGCGATGTCGCCCACCGTGACGACCCCGCCGGGACCGGCGGAGACCACGGTGTCACGGATCTGCGCCAGCCGCCGGATCGTGTCGTTGACCAGCACGAGGTAGAGCTTGTCGTGGTCCTGCAGCCGCCCCACCGCGCTCACCACCCCGGCGTTGTGCAGCGCGGTCACCACATCCGACAGCGCGAGGCCGCGGGCCGCCAGTTGGTGCGGATCGACCAGCACATGCACCTCCGGCGTCTCGCCGCCCTCCACCCCGACCCGCTTCACGCCCGGGATGGCGGACAGCAGCGGGGCCAGCTGGTACCGCACGATCTCGCGCAGCCGTGTCGGCGGCACGGTCTTCGAGGTCAGGCCGTAGGAGATGATCGGGAAGGTGGTCGGGTCCATCCGCAGCACGGCGGCGGTGGTGCCCGCCGGCAGGTCCGGCAGCACCTGGTTCACCGCCTGCTGCACCTCGAGCGTGGTCTGGATCATGTCCCGACCCCAGCCGAAATCGAGCTGCACCTGGGCCGAGCCGCGCGAGGTGGTGGAGCGCACGGCGCGCAGGCCGGGCACGCTGCGCACCGCCTGTTCCACCTTGCGGGTCACCAGCAGCACCATCTGGCGCGCCGGCCGGTCCCCGGCCGACAGCTCCACCCGCACGCGCGGGAAGGAGACCTGCGGAAACAGCCCGACCGGCAGCCGGGTCGCCGCGTAGACGCCGGCGAGCGCGAGTGCGGCCATGACGAGCAGGATCGCGCGGCGGTGCCGCTCGACCAGATCAGTCAGCTGCATCAGCCTGCCCCGGAGCCGGAGTGCCCCTGGGACGCCGGCGCGCGGCGCACCGCCATCCCGGGCGAAAGCTGGTAGTTGCCGGAGACGACGAGCGGCAGGTCGGGCTTGATTGGTCCGGCTACGGCCGTCCGGCCGCCGACCTCACCCAGCACGCGCACCGCGATCCGCACCGCGTGCCCCTGCGCGTCCTGGAACAGATAGGCCCCCTTGGTGTCGCTCAGCACCGCATCCCGCGGCACGATCCAGCCATGGTAGCTGCCCACCTGGATGGTCGCGCGGAAGCTCGCGCCGCCCAGGGGCGTGCCGCCGGGGTCACCCTTCGGGTCGCCGGCCCCGCCGCCGCCGGGTGCGATGCTCACCTCAACCAGATGCGTCTGCGGGTCGAGCATCCCGCCCACGCCGGCAACGGTGCCGACCAGCGATGCCCCGCCGTCCAGCGGGTCGAGCCTGGCCGGCTGTCCCGGCCGTACCGACGCTGCCGTGGCTGGGTCGACCCCGACCGTGACCAGCAGCGCGTCCTTGCGACGCAGGCTGAGCAGCGGCGCATTGGCCGCCACCGCCTGGCCCTGGGTCACCGCGACGGCGGTGACCACGCCGGCGAACGGCGCGGCCACGGTCTGGCTCGGATCCGCCCCGCCCTCGCGCACCAGCGCCTGCAGCGCGGCGTCCGCGTCGGTCACCGCCTTTTCCGCCCGCGCGAGCTGGTCGCGGGTCGCAAGCTGTTGGGCGCGCAGTTGCGCCATGTGCGCGCGCTCCGAACGGGCGAGCGACAGCGCCGTCTGGGCCTGACGATACTGGGAAACCACCGCCGGCGCGGCGGAAACAACGGCCAGCGCCGCGCCGGCGGCGACGCGCTGACCGGGCACCACGTTGAGGCGCGTGACCGTGCCGGCATGCTGCACGTTGAGCGAGATCGTCCCGTTGGGCGCCGGCCGTGCGGTGCCATACCCGATCACGATCCGTGGCAGGCTGCCCTGATGCGGGGTCTCGGTGCGAATCTGGACCGAAGGGGCGGGCGCGGCGGCGAGCAGGGCAAGGGCGAGGAGGGGACCCGCCGCACGGGATCTTGAGGCCACGGCACCGCAAACGCCCGACCGCCCGCGCCAGCCCACGCACCACCCGGCCCGACCTCACGCCCCAGGCCCCGCGCCGGTGCGTTCCACCTTCGGCAGGCTCACCGCCGGCATGCCTGCCCCGACCAGGGTCGCCATGGCCACCTGCTGCTCCAGCAGGCTCTGTTCCAACCCCAGGATCTGTTGCTGCTTGTCGATGCGCGCGGTCACGAAATCGACATAGGCCCGCTCGGTCAGGTTGCCGGCGCGAAAGGCGGCCGCGGCCGAGGTGGCCACCCGCTCGGTCTCGGCCAGCTGGTGCCGCGCATGCCGCAACTGCCGCCCGAGCAAGGCCGTGTCGGCCAGCATCGCCTGCACCGTCCCGACCGCGGCATCGAGCCGTGCGACGTACTGAGCCCGCAGTTCCCGGCGGGTCGCTCGTGCCTGCGCGATTCCCCCCTGGTTGCGGTCGAACACCGGCAGATCGAGCGTGACCTGCGGTCCGAACGTCCGCACGTTCCCGGTGTCGGAGCCGCCGGTGAGTCCCACGGTCAGGCGCGGGAACTGCCCCAGGATCGCCGCGCGCAGCCGCGCGTCCTGCGCCCGGTAGCCGAGTTGCAGCGCGATCAGGTCCGGCCGCCGGTCGGCCAGCCCCGGCAGCAGCGCTCGCACCGCGGCGGCGGAAACCGGCGGCAGATCGGGCCTGGGCGCCAGCGGCAGCTTCGCGCCCGGCGCCAGGCCGAGCAGCGCTGCCAGCTCGTGAGAACGGGTCTGCTGCAGCCGCTGCAGATCGTCGATCTGCCGCTCGATCCCGATCAGCGCGGCGAGATCGGGCGACATCACGGCGAGGCTCGCATTGCCCTCGGCCACCGCGCGGCGGGTGATGGCATAGCGGCGGGCGAGCAGGTCCTGCGCCTGCTCCAGCAAGGCGCGCAGCCGCGCCCCCTCGATCAGATCGACGGCGAGCAGCCGGGCCTGTCCGATCACCTGCCACTCCTGCCACAGCAGGCTGGCGTCGACCCCGCCCGCGGCGGCCCGGGCGGCCTGAAGGCGGGGGTGCAGGGTGACCAGCGCCTGCAGGTCCTGGCTCAGCCCCACGCTCCAGCCCGTGGTGGTGCCGGGACCGGCAATCACCGGGCTGAGGCCGGCCGACAGCGAGGGATTGGGCAGCACCCCGGCGGCCAGCACCTGCGCCCGCGCCACCCCGAGCCGGGCCCGCGCGGCACGCAACGCAGGGTCGTTCTGCACCGCCAGATAGGCGACGTCCCGCACCGACAGCCGGGCCGGCAGCGCCACGCCCGTGTGCGTCAGATCCGCGACCGAGCCGGCAAGCCGCGCCGTGGTCGGCAGCGGCAGTGGCCGGTAGCTGGCGCAGCCGGCCAGCGCCGCCAGCAAAGCGCCCGCGACGATATGCCGGGCCGACCGCAGCGCACGGCGTGGAACCGATCCCACCTCGGCCGGCGCAGGAACAAACGGACCGCGGCGTACGGCCTCTGCCCCCATCATCGGGTCCGACCAGGCCGTGACCTGGCCCGCGGTCCCGACAGAACGGGACCGCCGGTCGGGGTTTCCGGCGGGTGGCGTGAGACCGATGACATGATCCCTTCCTAGCCCAACCGGGATTGCCGAACGCTTGGACCAATCTTCTGGATCGGTAATCCGGCGCCCATCAGGACTTGACCGCGAGCCGCCGCCCACGGCGCTCTTCCGCCACCAGTGACAGGAGCGGGCGCATGAACATCCTTCTGATCGAGGACGACGCGGAGACCGCCGACTATGTGGTGCAGGGCCTGGCCGAGGAAGGCCACAGCGTCGAGATCGCCGCCACCGGGCGGGACGGGCTGTTCCGCGCGACCGGCGCGGACTGGGACCTGCTGATCGTCGATCGCATGCTGCCCGGCCTGGACGGATTGTCCCTGGTGCGCACCCTGCGCGCCGGTGGCATCGCCACCCCGGTGCTGTTCCTCACCACCATGGGCGGCGTCGGCGACCGGGTGAGCGGGCTGCGCGCCGGCGGCGACGACTACATCGTGAAGCCCTTCGCCTTCGCCGAACTCGCCGCGCGGGTGGAAGCGCTGGGCCGGCGCGGACGCACGATCGCCACCGACACCGTGCTGCGCGTGGGCGACCTGGAGCTCGATCTGCTGGCCCGCGCCGTGCGCCGCGCCGGCCGGCTGGTGGACCTGCAGCCACGCGAGTTCGGACTGCTGGAATACCTGGTGCGCCACGCCGGCCAGGTGGTCACCCGAACCATGCTGCTGGAAAACGTCTGGGATTTCCATTTCGATCCACGCACGAGTGTGGTCGAAGGCCATATCAGCCGCCTGCGCGGCAAACTGAACGCCGGAAACGCTCCCGAACTGATCCACACCATCCGCGGCGCCGGCTACTGCATCCGCGCGGCCGACGACGGTGCTGATCGTGCGGGCCGCGGAGCGGTTTGACGGCTCTCAAGCAAGGCCAGGGGGCGCTGCCCCCCTGGACCCCCCGCCAGGGGACAGTCGTCCCCTGGACCCCTCGGGGGGTTCCGTGCCGGTGGGGGGTGGCGTGCCGGCGGGGCGGGGCCGGTGCGCGGGTGACAGGGCGCGCGTCCGCGCGCCCTGTCACCCGCGCACCGGCCCCGCCCCGCCGGCACGCCACCCCCCACCGGCACGGAACCAACGAATGGGTTCCAAGGGCGACGCCCTTGGCGGGGGTCCAGGGGGCAGCGCCCCCTGGCCTTGCTTGAGAGCCGTCAAGACGTTCGGTGGCCGGTACTATCCCACCTGCCGCGGCCGGTAGATTGCGACGTGGTGGATGCGGGCCAGGGGGCGGTTGGTGTTGGCGAGCACCAGGGCGTCGAGTTCGACGAAGCGGTGGCCCTTGCGTTCGTAGTTGGCGTCGACCCGGGCATGTACCGACAGCGTGTCCCCGATGTGCGCGATGCTTGTGTTTCGTACCGTGCTGCCGACATGGATCCAGGGGCCCAGCGCCACGTTGTGGCTGAGCGCCCAGTTGCAGGTGCGCAGGATCAGCCCCGGGTGTGCCAGGCTCTCGCGCTGGTAGAGCGGATCGGTTTCCCGCACGTCCCGGAGGTACTGGGCGGCGAAGGCCTCGGTGACTGCGAGCGGGCGCATGCCGAGCAGGGTGCCCACGGCGAGGCTGGCCTCGTCGGCGGGCGGGCGCGTTTCGGGCGGTGGCGGGGGGGCCGCGATGCTGTCGGCCGGGGCCGGGTCGGTGGCCAGCGCAGCGTGGCCGGTCGCGCAGAGTGCGCCGTGGCTTTCCACGGTGAGGGCGAGGCCGTCCGCGTCCTCGGCCGCGGCAATCGTCGCCGCGTCGCCGTCGTAGACCGGTTGGGCGAAGCGGCAGGTGACGGTGCCGCGTTCCAGCCAGGCGCGGCCCCAGCGCGCCACCGCCTTGTGGGTCATGTAGGCATAGACATCGACCCCCGGCACCAGCCCGCCGGTGAACCCGAAGCGGCGGGCCACCGTGTCGTCGTGGATCTTGTTTTCCGAGTTGAGCGACGAGTTGTAGGCGATCACGCGATACGGTTCGGTTGCGGCCATGGCCCTGTTTCCCCTCTCGACTGCCGCGCCTGCCGGCGCCCGGGCAGCATGGCACGACGGCGCGCGGTGTCTATTCCGCCGCGCCCGGCACCAGGATCGGTGCGCGCTTCCCGGCCAGCCGCTCGAGCGCCAGGTAGACCGCGGGCGTGGTGTAGAGCGTCAATATCTGCGAAACGATCAGCCCGCCCACGATGGCGATGCCAAGCGGGCGGCGCAGTTCCGCCCCGGTGCCCCAGGCGAGCGCCAGCGGCAGCACGCCGAACAGCGCCGCCAGCGTGGTCATCACGATCGGGCGGAAGCGGGCGAGGCAGGCGGCATGAATTGCCTGCCGCGGCGGCAGGCCCTGGGTGCGTTCCGCTTCCAGCGCGAAATCGACGATCAGGATGCCGTTCTTCTTGACGATTCCCATCAGCAGCACGATCGCGATCATGCCCATGATGTCGAGCGGCAGCCCGGTCAGCCACAGCGCCAGCAGCGCGCCCAGTCCCGCCGAGGGCAGGGTGGACAGGATGGTCAGCGGGTGCAGCAGGCTTTCGTACAGCACCCCGAGCACGATGTAGATCGCGAGCAGCGCCGCGCCGATCAGCAGCGGCTGGGAGCGCACGCTCTCCTGCAGCCATTTCGCGTTGCCGGCGAATTCGGTGTGCACGTCGGCCGGCATGCGCAGCGCGGCGGCGGCCTGCGCGACCGCTGTCTCCGCGGTGCCGAGCGCGGTGCCGGGCGGCAGGTTGAAGCTCAGGGTCGCGGCCGGGAACTGGCCCTGGTGGCGCACGTTGAGCGCCGCCTGGCTGCGCACCACCCGGGTCACGGCCGACAGCGGCACCTGGGTCCCGCTGCGCGATCCGACATAGACCCGGTTGAGCATCGCCGGGCTGGTCTGCAGCCGGGGGTCGGTCTCCACCACCACCTTGTACTGGTTGCGCCCGGAATAGATGGTGGAGACCTGGCGCTGGGCGAACGCATTGTTCAGCGCCGCGTCGATGGCGGCGACGGAGACGCCGAGCCGGGCCGCGGCGGCGCGGTCGATCTCCACCGTGGCCTGCGGCCCGGCCTTGTCCTGGTCGGAGGCGACATCGGTGATGCCCGGGGTCTGCCTGAGCCGCTCTTCCAGCCGCCGCGCCCACAGATCGAGCGTGTCGAGATGCTGCGAGATCAGCACGAACTTGAACTCCGACCCGCCGGTGCGCCCGCCGCCGTGCAGGTCCTGGGCGGCGAACAGGAAGGCCTGGATCCCCGCGAGCGCGGTGATCTTCGGCCGCAGCCGCGCGATCACCTGGTTCGCGCTCAGGCGCCGTTGCGCGAGCGGCTTCAGCGCCACATCGACCCAGCCGCGATTGGGCGCGCCCCAGCCCCTGTTGTCGCCGATATAGGACGCAACCGAGGCGACCGCCGGATCGGCCAGCAGCACGTTCACCAGCGCGCGCTGGCGTGCCTCCATCGCCGGGAACGACACGTCGGGGGAGGCGACGGTCGATCCCTGCACCAACCCGGTATCCTGGCTCGGCATGAACCCTTTGGGGATGCTGCCATAGAGCCGCACCGTCACCACGACGGTGGCGAGCATCACCAGCAGCATGATCCCGCCATGCCGCAGCGACCAGCCGAGGCTGCGCGCGTAGCCGCGCTGCACCGCGGCCAGCGCGCGCTCGATCGCGCGATCGGCGGCGGCCGCGACGCGTCCGCGAGGGGCGCGGCGGTGCGGTGCCATCCATCGCCCGCAGATCATCGGCGTGAGGCTGAGCGACACCGCGGCGGAGACCGTGATCGCCATGGTCAGGGTCATGGCGAATTCGTGGAACAGCCGCCCCAGGATGCCGCCCATGAACAGCAGCGGAATGAACACCGCGACCAGCGACAGGCTGATGGAGACCACGGTGAAGCCGATCTGGCGCGAGCCCACCAGGGCGGCGCGCAACGGCGGCATGCCCGCCTCGGTGTGGCGGACGATGTTCTCGATCATCACGATCGCGTCGTCCACGACGAAGCCGACCGACACGGTCAGCGCCATCAGCGAGAAATTGTCGATCGTGAACCCGAGCGCCCACATCCCCGCCAGGGTGCCGCAGATCGACAGCGGCACGGTGACCGCGGCGGCCAGGGTGGGCGTCAGCCGGCGCATGAACAGCAGCACGACCAGCAGCACCAGCACGATCGTGACCGCCAGGGTGTACTGCACGTCGGCCACGCTGGCGCGGATCGTCTCGGTGCGATCGGTGACCACATGGAGGTCGATCCCGGGCGGCATCCAGGCCTTGAGTTGCGGCAGCAGCCGCCGGATCCGATCGACCGTCTCGATCACGTTCGCGTCGGCCGATTTGGTGACGTCGAGCAGGATCGCCGGCTGCTTGTCGTACCAGGCGGCAAGCCGCGTGTTGGTCGGACCGTTGGTGACCTGGGCCACGTCCGACAGGGTCAGGACCGTGCCATGGCCCGCTTTCAGCACCAGCCGGCGGTACTGCGCGGCGCGGGAGATCTGCCCGTTCACCGCGATCATCGCCGCGCGGTCGGGGCCGGCGAACCCGCCGGTGGGTTGCAGCACGTTGGCGCCCTTGACCGCGTTCACCACGTCCTGCGCCGACAGCCCGGCCGCGGCCAGACGTTCCGGGTCGAGCGCGATCCGCACGGCCGGGGTTTCCGCTCCGTTCAGGGTGACGTTGGCCACCCCGTTCACCTGCGACAGCCGCTGCGCCAGGATCGTATCGGCGGCGTCGTACACCTGCGCGATCGGCAGGGTGTTCGAGGTCAGCGCCAGGCTCATCACCGGGATCGCGGCCGGGTTGAACTTGCGGTAGTGCGGCCGGGTCGGCAGGTCCGACGGCAGGTCGGGGATCGCGGCGTTGATCGCCGCCTGCACGTCGCTCGCCGCGGCGTCGATGTTGCGGTCGATATCGAACTGCACGATCACCGCGCTGTTGCCGGTCGAGCTGACCGAGGTGATCTCGCTCACCCCGGCGATCTCGCCGAGCCGGCGTTCCAGCGGCGCGGCGACCGAGTTCGCCATGGTCGCCGGGTCGGCGCCGGGGCGGGTGGCCTGCACCACGATGGTGGGGATCGACACGTTGGGCAGCGCCGCGACGGGCAGGAAGCGGTAGGCGATCACGCCGGAGAGCAGCAGCCCCAGCGCCAGCAGGATGGTGGCCACCGGCCGGGCGATGAAAGGGGCGGAGAAGCCCATCGCCGGCGTCCTACTCGGCCGCCGCCGGTGCCGCGCCCGGGCTGGCGAGGCGCCGCCGCAGCCGCTCGAACGCCAGGTAGATCGCCGGCGTCGTATACAGGGTCAGCACCTGCGACAGCAGCAGCCCGCCGATGATGGTGACCCCGAGCGGCACCCGCAGCTCCGACCCCGCGCCGTGCATCGCCACCAGCGGCAGCGCGCCGAGCAGGGCCGCCATCGTGGTCATCATGATCGGGCGGAAGCGCAGCAGGCAGGCCTCGGTGATCGCCGCTTCGGGCAACAGGCCGCGTCCGCGCTCCGCCTCGATCGCGAAGTCGATCATCATGATCGCGTTCTTCTTCACGATCCCCATCAGCAGCACGACGCCGACCAGCGCCACCAGGGTGAGCTCGCTGCCGGTGGCCAGCAGCGCCAGCAGCGCGCCGATCCCGGCCGAGGGCAGGGTGGACAGGATCGTCACCGGGTGGATCCAGCTCTCGTACAGCACGCCGAGGACGATGTAGATCACCACCACCGCCGCGCCGATCAGCCAGGGCTCGGCTGCAAGCGAGCTCTGGAACTCCGCCGCCTCGCCCGAATAGCTGCCGGAGATGCCCCCCGGCAGGCCGATCGCCGCCTCCGCCCGCTGCACCGCATCGACCGCGGCGCCGAGAGAGACCCCGGGGGCGAGGTCGAACCCGATGGTGGCGGAGGGGAACTGGTCCTGATGCGTCACCACCAGCGGCGCCGCGCGGCGCGTGATGGTGGCGATGGCGCTGAGCGGCACTTGCGCCGTGCCGGTCCCCGGCACGCGCAGCAGCTTCAGCACGTCGGGATTGGCCTGCCAGGCCGGATCCGCTTCCAGGATCACCCGGTACTGGTTCGACTGGCCGAAGATGGTGGAGATCTGCCGCTGGCCGAACATGTCGTACAGCGTGTCCTCGACCGCCTGCATGCTGACGCCGAGCCGCATCGCCGCCGCCCGATCGAGCGTGATCGCCATCTCGGTGCCGTCGTCCGCCTGGTCGGAGGTCACATGCGCCAGTTCCGGCAGCCCGCGCAGCCGGGCGAGCAGCTTCGGTGTCCAGGCAGTGAGCTCGGCCGGATCGGTGTCCATCAGGGTGTACTGGTAGGCGGTCCGGCTCGGCCTGGCGCCCAGGGTGATGTCCTGCACCGGCTTGAACCAGGCGGTCAGGCCGGGGATGCCCGCCACATCCTGGCGCAGCCGGGCGATCACCGTGGCGACCGGCGCGCGCTGGCCGACCGGCCGCAGCGCGATCGTGAGCTGGCCGGTGTTCGGCGTGGCGTTGATCGTGCCGGCGCCGACGAAGGACACCACGCCGGTCACCGCCGGGTCGCGCGCGATCCGCGCCGCCGCCTCGTTCTGCATGGCGGCGAGGCGCGGGATGGAGATCTCCGGCCCGCCCTGGATCACCGCGGCGATCACCCCGGTGTCCTGCGGCGGCAGGAACCCCTTCGGCACGACGACATAAAGCCAGATCGTTCCGGCAAGCGTTGCCGCCGCCACCGCCAGCACCCACCCGGCATGGCGCAGGCTCCAGACCAGCGAGCGGCGGTAGCCCGCGCGCAGCGCCTCGAACCCGCCTTCCAGCGCGCGGGCCAGCGCGCCGGGGTGCTCTGCCGCCGCCGGCCGCAGCAGCCGCCCGCACAGCATCGGCGTCAGGGTGAGCGAGATCACCGCCGAGACCACCACCGCGACCGACAACGTGACGGCGAATTCGGAAAACAGCCGCCCGACCACCCCGGTCATGAACAGCAGCGGGATGAACACCGCGATCAATGAGACGGTCAGGGAAACGATGGTGAAGCCGATCTGCCCGGCGCCGCGATAGGCCGCTTCCAGCGGGCGCATCCCCTGTTCCAGGTAGCGCACCACGTTCTCGATCATCACGATCGCATCGTCGACCACGAAGCCGGTGGCGACCGTCAAGGCCATCAGCGACAGGTTATCCAGGCTGTAGCCCAGCAGGTTCATGATCCCGAAGGTGCCGATCACCGACAGCGGCAAGGCCACGGCCGGGATGAAGGTGGCGCGCGGGGAGCGGAGGAAGGCGAAGATCACGCCCACCACCAGCACCATGGCGGCGATCAGGCTTGCCTGCACGTCGGCGACCGAGGCGCGGATGGTCGCGGTGCGGTCGGTCACGATATGCAGCCGGATGCCGCCCGGCATCGCCCGCTGCAACGCCGGCAGCGCCGCCTTGATGCGATCCACCGTCTGCACGATGTTCGCCCCCGGCTGGCGCTGGACGTCCAGCACCGCCGCCTGCTGCCGGCGCCCGTGGTCGAAATACCAGGCGCCGATGCGGTCGTTCTCCAGCCCGTTCACCACCGTGCCGACCGCCGACAGCCGCACCGGCGCGCCGTCGCGCCAGGCGAGCACGAGGTTGCGGTACGCGGCCGCGTCCACCAGCTGGTCGTTGGCGCCGAGCGCGACCGCAAGGCGCGGGCCGTCGAAGCCTCCCTTGGCGCCGTTGGCATTGGCCGCCGCGACCGCGCTGCGCACGTCCTCCATCGAAAGTCCGTAGGCGGCGAGGCGGGCGGGATCGATCCGCACCCGCACCGCGGGGCGCAGCCCGCCTTCCACCGTGACCTTGCCCACCCCGGCGATCTGCGCCAGCTTCGGTTGCAGGATCGTATCCGCCGCATCGCCGACATCCTGGATCGGGATCGAATCGGAGGTGAGCGCCAGGGTCAGGATCGGCGCGTCCGCCGGGTTCACCTTCGAATAGACCGGCGGGTAGGGAAGGTTGGCGGGCAGGGTGCCGGCGGCGGCGTTGATCGCCGCCTGCACGTCCTGCGCCGCGGAATCGAGGTTCCGGCTCAGGTCGAATTGCAGGGTGATCTCGCTGGTGCCCTCGGCGCTGGACGAGGTCATGGACGCGAGCCCGGGGATCTGCCCCAGCTGGCGTTCCAGTGACGCGGTGATCAGGGTCGCGACGGTCCGCGGACCGGCGCCCGGCAACTGGGTGGTGATCTCGATGGTCGGGAAATCCACCTCCGGCAGCGCCGAGACCGGCAGCGCGTGGTAGCCGAGCAGCCCCGCCAGCAGCACCGCGACCGCCAGCAGCGCGGTGGCGACCGGCCGGGCGATGAACGGGGCGGAGATGTTCATTTCGCCGGCCGCCGTGTGCCCGCCCGCGCCAGCGCCGGCATCGCCGCCGGCGCGCCGGCGGCCGGCGCGATCGCCACACGCGCGCCGTCCGACAGGCGGGAGGCGCCGTCGGTCACCACGCGTTCCCCGGCATGCAGGCCGGCGGCGATCACCGCGGCGTCGGTGTCTTCATGGCTCACCGTCACGTCGCGGCGGGTCACCGTGTCGTTCGCGCCCACCACGTACACATAGAGTGCCTGTGGCCCCTGCTGCACCGCGGCCGGCGGCACCACCACCGCGTTGCGGTCCGTCGCCACCTGCAGCCGCACCGCGACGAACCCGCCCGGCCACAGAAGGTCCTGCGGGTTGGGGAACGTCGCCTTCAGCTTGATCGTGCCGGTGGTGGGATCCACCTCGTTGTCGAGCACCGTCAGGGTGCCGCGGTCGAGCACGTTCGCCGCCGTCTCCGCCGCCCCTTGCGCATAGGCCAGCACCGGCGGTGCGCCCGCGTGCAGCGCCGCCTGCACCTGCGGCAGGTCCTGCTGCGGCAGGGAAAACACCACCGAGATCGGGTGGATCTGCGCGATCACCACGATCCCCGTCGTGCTCGACGGCTGCACGATGTTGCCCGGATCGATCAGCCGGAGCCCGGTGCGCCCGGAGATCGGCGCGGTGATGGTACAGTAACTGAGCTGGGTGCGCGCGGTGTCGACCTGCGCCTGGTCCATCTGCACCTGGGCGACGAGCTGCGCGACCAGCGCCTTCTGCGTCGCCGCCTGCTGGGCGGAGGTGTATTTCTTCGCCACCAGGTCCTGGTAGCGCGCGAGATCGGCGCGCGCGTTGGCCAGGGTCGCCGCGTCCTGCGCCTTCTTCGCCTCCGCCTGCTCCAGCGCGGCCTGATAGACGCGCGGATCGATGCGGGCGAGCACCTGGCCCTTGGTCACGTCCTCGCCCTGGCGAAACCCGACCGAGAGCAGCGGCCCGCCCACCATCGGCGTGACGGTGACCGTGTTGAACGCCTGCACCGTGCCGAGCCCGTCGAGATAGATCGGCACGTCCCGCTGCCTCGCGGTTGCGGCCAGCACCGGGATCGGCGGCGTGGCGGAGCCGCCGGCGCGGTGGGCCGGCTGCCTGGCCGGCCACAGCCAGATCGCCGCCCCGATCGCGGCCAGCAGCAGCGCCGCGATCAGCGCGGAGACCGCCCGGCCCTTGCGGGTGCGGGGGGGCGGCGCGTCCAGCACCTGCGTGCGCTCCCGCGCGGCACCGGGATTGAGCTCGCTGGGTCCGATGTCCATGCTCAGGCACCCTCCTGGCGGACGCGCCGCGAGCCGGGAGATGGGCGGATATGCGGGATCCGGCAATGGATCATCGCAGGTTCCCCCCCACCGGCAGCGCCACCGCGCCCCCCACCAGCCCCGGCGACAGGCCGGGGAACTGGTTCTGTATCGGCCTGGACGGGGCTTGCCAGCCGCCGCCCAGTGCCTTGTAGAGACCGAGCAGCGCCAGGAACCGGGTCAGCCGCACCTGCGCCAGGATGTCCTGGTCGGCATAGAGCGTGGTCTCCGTGCTGAGCACCGTGGTCACATCGACCGTGCCGGCGGCAAGCTGGGCGCGGGCGATCGCCGCAGCGCGGGCGGCGCTGGCCACCGTCTGGCGCTCCAGCGCCTCCTGCGTGGTGGTGTAGCGCCAGGCGGCGAGCGCGGTATCGACATCGGTGAAGGCCTGCACCACCGCCTTGCGGTAGTCGGCCAGCAGCAGGTCGTACTGCGCCTTCGACTGCTCCAGCTGGCCGCGCAGCAGCCCGCCGTTGAACACCGGCTGGGTCAGGTTGGCGGCGAGCGAGGCGATGATGCCGCCGGGGGTGAACAGGGTCTCGAGCGCGGCGGATTGGTAGCCGCGCTGGCCGGTCAGGCCGATCGTCGGGAAGAACGCGGCGCGGGCCGCCTTGATGTCGAAATTCGCCGCGACCAGCTGCGCTTCCGCCGCCGCCACGTCGGGGCGCCGGCGCAGCAGGGCCGCGGGCAGGCCGGGGGCGACCGGCGGCAGCGCCAACTCGTCCAGGGTGCCGGGGGTGGCGCGCACCTGCTCGGGCGGCCGGCCGGTCAGGATGCCGAGGCCGATCAGCTCCTGCTCCTCGTTGTTCTGCAACGCCGGGATGTTGGCCCGCACGCCATTCACCAGCGCTTCCTGCCGCGCCAGGTCGAGCGCGGTGGCGGTGCCGGCGTCGAGCCTTCCCCGGATCACCGCCAGGGTCGCCTCGGCGTCCTTCAGGTTCTGCCGCGCGAGCCGCAGCCGGTCGGCATACGCCAGCGCGGTGAACCAGGTCTGCGCCACCGCGGTCACCGCGGTCAGCGCCACCGTCTGCGCGGTGTAGCGGCTGGCCACGGCACTCGCCTTGGCGGCCTGGAAGCTGGCGCGGTTCTTGCCCCAGAAATCCGCTTCATAGGCCACGTTGAGGCCCAGGTCGTAGCTGTGCTGGGTGAAGGCGCTGACCCCGGTGCCGACGCCGCGGCTGGTGAAGGCGGCCTGCTGCCAGCTGGCCCCGCTGGTCCCGGACAGGCTCGGCAGCAGCGGGCTGCCGCTGATGCGCACCGCCGCGTCGGCCGCGCGGATCTGCGCCACCGCGGCGGCAATGTCGAAATTATGCTGCTCGGCCTGGGCGATCAGCCGGTCGAGCTCGGGCGAGCGGAAGCCGCGCCACCAGCCGGGGGAGGGCCAGGTGGGCGCCGGGCCGGCTTTGGCCCCGGCAGCCGCGGAGTCGCGATAGCCGGCCGGCACGGCGAGCCGGGGCTGCATCCAGTCGGGACCAAGATCGCAGCCGGCCAGCAGCAGCACGGCGGCCAGGCCGGCGGCGAGCGGGGCGAGCCGCCGGAACGGGCGGTGGGTCATGGCCGCCATATTGCCAGGGTTTGTAACCGCCGTGTTGCGGCGGATCGGCGTCGCGCGCCGGGGCTGCTATGATGCCGGCGCCGATCCGGGTGCAAGCACGATCGCAAGGAGGGACCCATGGAGGAAGGCGCGCGCAGCATGCGGCTGGCGATCGCCGGTTACGACCGGGTGATGGAGGGGGCGGACATGCGTGCCTCCATCCTCACCCTCGCCGCCGGCGAATGCGTGCCGTGGCACTACCATTCCACGATCACCGACAGCTTCGTCTGCCTGCAGGGGCCGATGGAGGTGGAGACCCGCGCCCCGCGCGCGGTGCACCGGCTCGGCCCCGGGGAGCGCTGCGAGGTGGCGCCGAAGACGGCGCACACGGTGCGCGGGGTGGCGGGCGGGCCATGCCAGTTCCTGCTGCTGCAGGGCGTGGGGGTCTATGACAACGTCGCCGTGGGCTGACCCGGCCTTTCTCCCCCTCCCGCAAGGGGAGGGGGAGAAGGTGTCCCGGACGCGCCTATCCGAACACCTCGGTCTCGCTCTCGATCTTCGCCGGATCGAGCGTCATTCCCAGCCCCGGGTGCGCCGGCGCCCCGATCGCGCCCTGCACCGGGGTCACCGGATGGGCCAGGAAGTGCTGGTTGATCGCGTTCCACTTCACCAGGAACTCCTGGTACGGCGTGTGGATCGGGCTCTGCGCCAGCGAGAAATGGATCCCCGCCGGCGAGGAATGGCCGTGCGGGATCACGATCAGGTCGTGCGCGGTGGCCAGCGCCGCGATCTTCAGCACCTCCGACAGCCCGCCCGCCCAGTAGATGTCGGGTTGCAGCACATCAAGCGCGCCGGCGTCGATGAAGCGGCGGAAGCCCCAGCGGGTGTATTCGTGCTCGGCGCCCGCCAGCGGAATCGACGTGCGCGCCTTGATCCGCACGTAGCTGTCGATGCGGTCCGGCATCGCGCATTCCTCGAGCCAGGCCGGACGGTACTCGGCGATGCGCTCGGCCAGCGCCACCGTGTAGGTCACGTCGAAGCTCTGCCAGCAATCGAGCATGATGTCGGCGTCCTCGCCGAGCGTCTCGCGCAGGGTGCGGACCAGGGCGACGTTCTCGGCCAGCCCCTCCTTCCCGCTCATCGGGCCGTGGCGGAAGAACCATTTCTGCGCGGTGTAGCCCTTCTCGCGGTACTCCGCGGCGCGCGCGCGGACCCGGCCGAGGTCGCGCACCGCGAAGCCGAGCATGCTGGCATAGGCGGGCACGGTCTCCCGTGTCGGGCCGCCCAGCAGGCGGAACACCGGCTGGCCGAGCCACGCCCCTTTCAGGTCCCACAGCGCGCAATCCACCGCGCTGATCGCCAGCATCGCGTCGCCCTGCCGGCCGTGCACCATGATGCGGTGCATCTGGTCCCACAGTTTCTCGTGCGCGATCGGGTCCTGGCCGAGCAGGATCGGGCGCAGCCGCTTCGCCGCATAGGCGGCCACCATCTCCGGCAGCGGGCCGGCAAGGCCGGAGGGGCCGGCGTCGGTCTCGATGCGCAGAAAGAACTGCTCCAGCGCAAAGCCATCGGCGCCGGACTGGAGGCCGCCCTCGAAATCGTCGCGGCCGCGGTACTCGGGGTAGATGTCGATGGGGCGGACCAGCCGCTCTTCCCAGAACGCGCCCTCGGTGGGCAAGGTGCCGGTCAGGCGCAGCAGGCGGACGGCGGTGATTTTCATGGCGGCGCGATCCCGGCCAGGGGGGCGGAGGGCGCCCAGGCTAGCCCGGGCGGCGGCGTGTCCCAAGTCGCGCCGCGCCTGCGGCGGGATCGCTTGATCTGGGTCAACGACCCGCCTATGGCGCTGCGGGATAGGAACCTGGCGAGCCAGAAGGAGAGTCCCCGATGAATGCCGGCGATATCATGTCCCGCACCATCATCGCCGTGCGTGAGCAGGCGCCGCTGGAACAAGCGGTGCGGCTGATGATCGACAACCGCATCAGCGGCCTGCCGGTGCTGGATGCCGACGGACGCGCTGTTGGCATCCTGACCGAGGGCGATCTGATCCGCCGGGTCGAGACCGGCACCGCGGGCAAGCCCCCGGGCTGGTTCGAGACCATCTTCGCCCCCGGCCGGCTCGCCGACGACTATGTCCGCACCCACGGCCGCCGGGTGTCGGAAGTGATGACCCCGGACGTGGTGACCGTCGAGGAAGCGACGCCGCTGCAGGACGTGGCCGAAACCATGCGCACGAAAAAGGTGAAGCGGCTGCCGGTCACCCGCGCCGGCCTGGTGGTCGGCATCATCAGCCGCGCCGATCTCGTGAAGGTGCTGGCCGACAAGCTGGAAGCCGCGGTGGAAACCGGCGACGACACCTCGGTGCGCGATGCGATCATGGCCGAGCTCCGGCGGCACAGCTGGGTGCCGTTGCGGTCCATTACCATCTCGGTCAGCGAGGGCGTGGCGGCGATCGACGGGGTCGTGTTCGACGACCGTCAGCGCCAGGCGATCGCCGTGGCGGCGGAAAACACGGCCGGGGTGAAATCGGTCGACAACCGGCTGATCGTGGTCGAGCCCAATACCGGCATCGTGATGGTCGATCCGCTCGCCGAGACCGAACAGGCCGCGGCCGACGCGGACAAGACCAAGCCGGCGGCCTGAGTCCGGGCCGACACCGGCATGGCGGACGACGCTGTCCTGGCGCTCAATGCCGGGTCCTCGTCCATCAAGTTCGCGCTGTTCGCGGCGCGGGACAGCGAGGGGCTGGCGCGCGCCGCGCATGGGCAGATCGAGGGGATCGGCGGGACGCCGCATCTGCGCGCCCGTGATGCGGCCGGCGCCGTGCTGGCCGAGCGGGACTTCGCCAAGGGCACCGCCCACGAAGACCTGCTCGGCACCCTGCTCGATTTCGTGACCGAGCATCTGGGCGGGGCGGCGCTCGCCGCCGTCGGCCATCGCGTGGTGCACGGCGGGACGCAGTTCGCCCGCCCGGTGCGTGTGACGAAGGCGGTCCTGGACGCGCTCGACGCGCTCACCCCGCTCGCTCCGTTGCACCAGCCGCACAACCTGGCGCCGATCCGCGCCATCGCCGCGGCCCGCCCGCGCCTGCCGCAGGTGGCCTGCTTCGACACCGGCTTCCATCACGACATGCCGGCGCTGGCGACGCGCTTCGCTCTGCCGCGCGAGATGACCGAGGCGGGGATCCGCCGCTACGGCTTCCATGGCCTCTCCTACGAATTCATCGCCCGGCGGCTGCGCGCGCTGGCGCCGGAGCTTGCCACGGGACGGGTGATCGCCGCGCATCTCGGCAACGGCGCCAGCCTGTGCGCCATGGCGGACGGGCGCAGCGTCGATACGACCATGGGGTTCACCGCGCTCGACGGGCTGATGATGGGCACAAGATCCGGCAACCTCGATCCCGGCGTGGTGCTGCATCTGATCGAACAACGCGGGATGACGGCGGCTGCGGTGGAGGACCTGCTGTACCATCGTTGCGGCCTGCTCGGCGTGTCCGGCGTCTCGAACGACATGCGGACCCTGCTCGCCAGCCCGGACCCGCACGCGGCGGAGGCGGTGGATCTGTTCGTGTTCCGCATCGCCCGTGAAACCGGCGCGCTCGCCGCCTCGCTCGGCGGGCTCGACGGATTCGTGTTCACCGCCGGCATCGGCGAGCATGCCGCGCCGGTCCGCGCCGACGTGTGCGCGCGCCTCGGCTGGCTCGGCGTGCGGCTCGACGCGGCGGCGAACGCGCGCGGGGAAGGGCGGATCAGCGCGCCCGACAGCGCCGTGGCGGTCTGGGTGATCCCGACCGACGAGGAGGGGATGATCGCGCGGCACACGATGGAGACATTGCATGGCTGAGATCACGCAGCCGCTGGTCGATTTGCGCGGACGGCGCGGGCTGGTCGTCGGCATCGCCAACGAACACAGCATCGCCGCCGGCTGCGCCCGCAGCTTCGTTGCGGCCGGCGCCGAGGTCGCGGCGACCTGGCTCAACGACACGGCGAAACCCTATGTGCAGGCGGTGACCGACCCGCTCGGCGCCCGCCTGCTCGGCCCCTGCGACGTGCGGGTTCCCGGCCAGCTTGAAGCGGTGTTCGAAACGATCACCAGGGACTGGGGCCGGCTCGATTTCCTGCTGCACGCGATCGCCTATGCCCCGCGCGAGGATCTGCACGGGCGGGTGACCGACAGCTCGGCCGCCGGCTTCGCCCTGGCGATGGACGTGTCCTGCCACAGCTTCATCCGCATGGCGCGGCTGGCCGAGCCGCTGATGGCGTCCGGCGGGACGCTGCTGACCATCACCTTCTACGGGTCGGAACGGGTGGTGGCGCATTACAACCTGATGGGGCCGGTGAAGGCGGCGCTGGAGAGCAGCGTGCGCTATCTCGGCGCCGAACTGGGTCCGCAGGGGATCCGGGTGCACGCGATTTCCCCCGGACCGATCCGCACTCGCGCCGCCAGCGGGATCGACCGCTTCGACGAGATGATGGAGCGCGCCGCCGCCGAGGCGCCCGAGCGCCACCTGGTCGACACCGCGGATGTCGGCGCACTGGCGGCCTTCCTGGCGTCCGACGCGGCGCGCCACATCACCGGAACGATCGTGCCGGTGGATGGGGGGCAGCATCTGATGGCGTGAGGCGCAGCAAGCAAGGCCAGGGGGCGCTGCCCCCTGGACCCCCGCCAGGGGACAGGTCCCCTGGACCCCTCGGTGGGTTCCGTGCCGGTGGGGGGTGGCGCTGCGGGCCTGGGCGGCCTGGGTGAGGGAGGCGGCGCGTCGCCGCCTCCCTCACCCAGGCCGCCCAGGCCCGCAGCGCCACCCCCCACCGGCACGGAACCAAGTGAAGGGTTCCAAGGGCTATGCCCTTGGCGGGGGTCCAGGGGGCAGCGCCCCCTGGCCTTGCTTGCGGCGCCCCAATCCTTCCGGCGCCGGCCCGCCCGCCATCCAGTCCAGCAGTTCGATCGTGTGCACCACCGGCAGCCCGCTGCCGCCGAGCTGGGTGATGCAGCCGATGTTGCCGGCCGCCACCAGATCGGGCCCGGTTGCGCGCAGGGTGTCGAGCTTGCGGTCCCGCAGCCGCGTCGCGATCTCCGGCTGCATCAGGTTGTAGGTGCCGGCCGAGCCGCAGCACAGGTGGGGATCGGCCGGTTCCACCACGGTGAAGCCCGCCGTCGCCAGCAGCGTCTTCGGCTCAAGGGTGACCTGCTGGCCGTGCTGCAGGCTGCAGGCGGAATGATACGCCACCGTCAGGCCGGGCGGCTCGCGGGTCGGCGCGTAGCCGATGCGGCTCAGGAACTCGCTGATATCCACCGTCATCGCCGACACCTGCTCGGCGCGCGCACGCAACGGTTCCGCCGCGGTGCGGAACATGAAGCCGTAGTCCTTCACCGTGGTCCCGCAGCCCGAGGCGTTGATGACGATCGCGTCCAGCCCGTCGCCGTCGATTTCCTTCCCCCAGGCCTCGATATTCGCCTGCGCGCTCGCCATCGCCGGGTCGTGCCGGCCCATGTGGTGGGTCAGCGCGCCGCAGCAGCCGGCGCCTTCGGCCACCACCACCTCCACCCCCATGCGGGTAAGCAGGCGGATGGTGGCCGTGTTGATCTCAGGCGCCAGCACCTGCTGGGCGCAGCCGGCGAGCAGGGCGACCCGGCCCTTGCGCGCGCCCTCCGCCGGGTGGACCCCGGGGGCGGTGCCGCCGCCGGCGGGCAGCCGCGCCGGCGCCAGTGCCAGCATCGCCTTGAGCCGCCGCCCCAGCGGGTGCGTCGCCGGCAGCAGCCCGGCGAACGCCCGTCCCGCGCCCGCCGCGGCCAGCGCGGCGCGGAACCGGCGCGGATAGGGCAGCACCGCGGCCAGGGTCGTGCGCAGCGCCCGCTCGTGCCAGGGCCGGCGATAGGTCCGTTCGATATGGGTCCGCGCGTGATCGACCAGGTGCATGTAGTGCACGCCGGAAGGGCAGGTGGTCATGCAGGACAGGCAGGACAGGCAACGGTCGATGTGCCGCGCTTCCAGCTCGCCCGCCGGGCGGCCGGATTCCAGCATGTCCTTGATCAGGTAGATGCGCCCGCGCGGGCTGTCCAACTCGTCGCCGAGCAGCAGGAAGGTGGGGCAGGTCGCGGTGCAGAAGCCGCAATGGACGCAGGTGCGCAGCACCTGGTTGGAGGCGGCGATGTCGGGGTCGCGCAGTTGCTCGGGCGTGAAGTTCGTCTGCATCGGTCAGCCCTGGGTCAGATGCCGGCGCAGCAGCAGCCCCGCGACGGCCAGCCAGACCAGCGCCAGCGGGAAGCACACCAGCGACACGGCCGGGTAGCTGCCGACGAAGAGGATCTGCGTGAACATCAGCAGGATCGCCGCGGTCATCATCAGGAAGCGGAGATCGAGCAGATGGTGCCGCGGGTTGGTGCGCCAGTGCAGGAAGGCCAGCACCGCGAAGGCGATGATCAGCGGCGGGACCACGGCATAGGTGGGGAACGACATGCCGGTCACAGTCCCGCGTACAGCCGGCCGGGATTGAGGATGCCGCGCGGGTCGAACGCCGCCTTCACCTGCCGCGTGATGCGCGCGAGCGGCGGCGGCTCGGGCGGGATCACCTCGACCGCGGCGCGCAGCGGCTCGGGGCCGCGGAACAGGGTCCAGGTGCCGCCCGCGGCGGCGGCGGCGCGGCAGACCGCCTGGTGCGCCGCCTCGGTCGCGGGCCCGGTGAGCCAGACGAGGCCACCGCCCCAGTCGAGGTAGCCGCGCACCCCGGCCGGCGCGACCGCGTCGAGCACCGCGGGGCCGGCGGAGGGGCGCACCGAGACCCGCCAAACCGCGTCTTCGACCCCCGCCGGCAGCGGCGCCAGGTCGCGGATCGCGCGCCAGAGGGGGCGGGAGGCGGCATCGTCCAGGATCTCGGCGATCCCGAACGCGACGAGATCGGCGCGCAGCCGGTCGGTGCGGTACGCGACCGAGGGGGCGAACTCCTCGATCCGCGCCAGCGCGACGGCCTGCGGAAAGCCGACCCGCGCGGCGGCCTCGGCCGGCAGCCAGGCGGCGGCGGAGACGCTGTAGGGGGAGCCGAGCGCCGCCGCGAGCGCGGCCACGCCGGCCGTGGCATCCAGCCCGGGCAGTGCCACGGTGCCCACCGCTTCCGGTGCCGGCAGTACCTTCAGGGTGATCTCGGTGATCACCGCCAGGGTGCCGTGGCTGCCGGTGAGCAGCTTGCAGAGATCGAGCCCGGTGACGTTCTTCAGCACCCGCCCGCCGGAGCGGATCACGTCCCCGGTTCCGTTCACGGCGCTGACGCCGAGCACGTGATCGCGCATCGCCCCCCAGGCGACCCGGCGCGGACCGGACAGGTTGGCCGCCACCGTCCCGCCCAGGGTCGCGGGCAGGGCGGCGCCGAACAGGGCGGAGAGGTCGGGCGGCTCGGCGATCAGGTGCTGGCCGTGTTCGGCCAGCGCCGCCTCGATCTCCGGCAGGGGCGTGCCGGCGCGGGCGCGCAGCACGAGTTCCTTGGGGGAATAGAGGGTGATGCCGCGCAGGTTGGCGGTGGAGAGGGCGCGCGCGGCCTGCACCGGGCGCAGCATCGCCCGCTTGGTGGCGTTGCCCTGGATCGCCAGCGGCTCGCTGGCCGCCGCGGCGGCGACGACGGCGGCGACGATCCCCGCTTCGTCGGAAGGCGCGGTCGGCTGGATCATGCCGCGAGCGGGAAGACTTTGTGCGGATTGAGCAGCCAGCCCGGATCGAACGCGGACTTGATGCGGCGCTGCTGGTCAAGCTCGACGGCGGTGAACTGCACGTTCATCAGGTCGCGTTTCTCCACCCCGACGCCGTGCTCGCCGGTCAGGCAGCCGTCGACCTCGACGCAGAGCTTCAGGATGTCGGCGCCGAACGCCTCGGCCTTGTGGAAGCTGGCGGGATCATTGGCGTCGAACATGATGAGCGGATGCAGGTTGCCGTCGCCGGCGTGGAAGATGTTGGCGACCTGCAGGCCGTAGGATTCCGACATCTCGCCGATCCGGCGCAGCACCTCGGGCAGGCGGGAGGTGGGGATGGTGCCGTCCATGCAGAGATAGTCCGGGCTGATCCGCCCCACCGCGCCGAACGCGCCCTTGCGGCCTTTCCAGATCGCCGCCGACTCGGCGGCCGACTGGGAGACCTTGAGGCTGATCGGGTCGTGGCGGTCGCAGATCGCACGGATGCGGCCCAGCAGGTCGTCCTGTTCCGCCGGGCTGCCTTCCACTTCGATGATCAGCATCGCCTCCGCATCCAGCGGGTAGCCGGCGTGGGCGAAGGCCTCGCAGGCGTGGATCGCCGGGCGGTCCATGAATTCGAGCGCGACGGGGATGATGCCGGAGCCGATGATGGCATCGACGCAGGCGCCGGCGACCTCGTTCGACTTGAACGCCGCCAGCATCGCGCGCGCGCCTTCCGGGCCGCGCAGGATGCGCACGGTCACCTCGGTGATGACGGCCAACTGCCCCTCGCTGCCGGTCAGCAGGCCGAGCCAGTCGTAGCCGGCGGCATCCAGATGCGCGCCGCCGATGTCCAGGATCTCGCCCTCGATCGTGACCAGCTTGAGGCCGAGCAGGTTGTTGGCGGTGACGCCGTATTTCAGGCAGTGCGCGCCGCCCGAGTTCATGTTGACGTTGCCGCCGATCATGCAGGCAAGCTGGCTCGACGGATCCGGGGCGTAGAAGAACCCGTGCGCGGACACCGCGCCGGTGATGCCGAGATTGGTCACGCCGGCCTGCACCACGGCGCAGCGGTCGGCGTAGTCGATATCCAGGATGCGGTTCATCCGCATCATGCCCACCACCACCGCGTCGGCCAGCGGCAGCGCCCCGCCGGACAGCGAGGTGCCGGCGCCGCGCGGGACCACGCGGACCCCGTTTTCGTGCAGGAAGCGCAGCACCGCGGCCACTTCCTCGGTGGTGCGCGGCAGCACGACGGCGAGCGGGGGCTGGCGGTAGGCGGAGCAGCCCGTCGGTCTCGTACGGCTTGAGCCGCAGCGGCTCGGCGATCACCGCGTCGTCGGGCAGCAGGGCGCGCAGTCCGGCGACGATGGCGTCGCGCCGGGCGAGCACGTCGGGCTTCGGGTCGAGCTGGCGGAGCATGGCGGTCCTCCCAGGGTGGGAAGGACAATGGGGCGGGGGCCGCGGACCGGCAAGGGTGGCCGGCCGGGCCAACCCGACGGGATCAACCGCAGGAGGGTCAGCCCTGGCGGGCCTTCATCCGCGGGTTCTTCTTGTTGATCACGTACACCCGGCCGCGCCGGCGCACCACGCGGCAGTTCTTGTCGCGGGTCTTGGCGGAACGGAGGCTGTTGCGGATGCGCATGATCTCGGCTCTGTCAGGGGCGGCGAAGGCGCGGGAGATAGGGGGGTGCGGCCGGGAAGTCAACCCGCGCCGCGCCAGGCGCCCGCCCGCTCAGGGCGCACCCGGCGCAGTGAACTCCGCCTGGGTCAGCTGGAAGCCCACCCAGATCGTGTAGTCCGCGCCGGTCTGCTTCGGTCCGAGCGGGAGTTTGACGGCGATCGGGTCGCTGGTCAGCACCACCGGGGCGTGGCCGGCGGGCACGTCCACATGGGTGTAGAAGACACGCTTGGTGAGGATTCGCTCTCCCTGGGCCACCGCGACGAAATAGGGCACGTCGACGCCGCCCGCCGGCGCGGCCGGGCCGGGCTCAAGCTGCATCCGCAAGGTCATGCTCGCGGTGAGGGTGTTGGCGGTGTCGCCGGGGCGGCACTTGCCATCGACACCCAGGAGAAGGCCGCTCATCTCCAGCTCGGCCGGGTCGCGTCCGCCCGGGCTGGTCGGGTTGCGATAGCGCAGCAGATGTTCGGCTGCGGGCAGTGGTCGCGCGACGGGGCAGGCCGGCGCGAACTCGTCGCGCCCCGGTCCGCAGCCGCCGAGGGCCGCGAGCAGAGGGAACACCGCGGCCAGCGAGACGGCGCGGCGGATCGAGGCAGGGCGCGGACGGCGCATGCGGCGGGGCTCCGAACAGGGGACGGCGAACGCCGCCGGGCGGGACGATAGTGCCGCCGGCGAAGGCGCGGGACAATCCGGGCGACGCGCGGCAGTCGCCCCCCTGGTCGATCCCCCCTGGTCGATCGCCCCGCCCCGTGCTGTTGCCCCCCGCCCCCCGCGCCTGCTACCCGCAGCGCCGGTTCGATCCACGACGATTGCAGGAGCCCCAGGTGATCCACGCGCCGGCCGCGCCGCGCTGATGGCGGTCTATACCGAAGTCTCGGACGAGGCGCTGGCCGACTTCCTGGCGGCCTACGACATCGGCCGCATCGTGGCCTTCCGCGGCATCGCGGAGGGGGTGGAGAACAGCAACTACTCCCTGCGCACCACCGCCGGCGACTTCATCCTGACCCTGTATGAGAAGCGGGTGAATCCCGCGGAACTGCCCTGGTTCCTCGGCCTGATGGACCATCTGGCCCGGAACGGGATCGTCTGCCCGCGTCCGGTGGCCGCGCGCGACGGCCAGCCGCTGCGTCCGCTGTGCGGCCGGCAGGCGGCGATCACCACCTTCCTTCCCGGCGTCTGGCCGCGGCGGGTACGGGTGGAACACTGCGCGCCCGTGGGTGCGGCGCTGGCCGGGTTGCATCTGGCCGGACGGGGCTACGCGCCGACCCGGGTCAACGCGCTCGGTCCTGCCGGGTGGGCGCCGCTCCTCGCGCGCTGCGGGGCCGGGACCGAGACCGTCCAGCCCGGCCTGGGCGCGGAGCTTCACCGGGCGCTGGAGACGATCCTGTCCGCCTGGCCGGCGGCTCTGCCGGTCGGCCACATCCATGCCGACCTGTTCCCCGACAACGTGTTCTTCCTCGAGGGCGCGGTGTCCGGGCTGATCGATTTCTACTTCGCCGCGACCGATCTGCTCGTCTACGACGTCGCGGTCTGCCTGAACGCCTGGTGCTTCGAGTTGGACGGGGCGCTGAACGTGACCAAGGCGCGGGCGCTGTTGTCGGGCTATGGCGGCGTGCGGGCGCTGACGGCGGCGGAGCGCGCGGCCCTGCCGGTGCTGTGCCAGGGGGCGGCGATCCGGTTCCTGCTCACCCGCTTGTACGACTGGGTGAACACCCCGGCGGGCGCGCTGGTCACCCGCAAGGACCCGCTGGAATACCTGCGCCGGCTGCGCTTCCACCTGCTTGCACGGGACGAGCACGCTTATGGACTCTGAACAGACGGAGGCCGGGCCGCGGCCGGAGGATCGGGTGGAGATCTGGACCGACGGCGGCTGCAAGCCGAACCCCGGCCCGGGCGGCTGGGGGGCGATCCTGCGCTTTGGCGACCATGAGCGGGAATTGTCGGGCGCGGACCCCGCGACCACCAACAACCGTATGGAACTGACCGCGGCGCTGGCGGCGCTGGACGCGCTGAAACGACCCTGCACCGTCGTGCTGCATACCGACAGCGAGTACCTGCGCAACGGCGTGACCCGCTGGCACCAGGGTTGGGTGCGGCGCAACTGGCGCAACGCCGCGGGCGATCCGGTGGCCAACATGGATCTGTGGCACCGGCTGCTGGCGGCCGCGGCAGGGCACCGCATCGACTGGCGCTGGGTGCGCGGGCACTCGGGCGACCGCATGAACGAGCGGGCCGACGTGCTGGCCACGGCGGCGCGAGCGAGGCTGTCGCGGGGGGCAGGGGCGTCGTAAGCAAGGCCAGGGGGCGCTGCCCCCTGGACCCCCGCCAAGGGCTGAGCCCTTGGAACCCGTTCGTTGGTTCCGTGCCGGTGGGGGGTGGCGTGCCAGCCGGGGCGGGCCGGTGGGCGGGTGACAGGGCGCGCATGCGCGCCCTGTCACCCGCCCACCGGCCCGCCCCGGCTGGCACGCCACCCCCCACCGGCACGGAACCCCCCGAGGGGTCCAGGGGACTTGTCCCCTGGCAGGGGGTCCAGGGGGGCAGAGCCCCCTTGGTCTTGCTTGTGACGCGCCGACCTACTCCGCCGCCTGCCGCACCACTGGCGTGCCCGCTCCGCGCCGGGCGCGGGCCACCATGTCCTTGGTCGCGCGGCGGAGGTCGTTGAGGTAGCGGACGTGCTCTTCTTCGATCGTGTGGCGGGGCGTGTGCTTGAAGCGGCTGGCGTACCACGCGTGCCGCTCGGCGATCGCCTGGCGCATCGCGGCGGCATCGGGCAGCGCGGCGTTGCCGAGCAGGATTTCGCGGACGAATCGCGCCTGGTGTTCGAACACCATGTTCAGCGCCGTGTCGGTGTTGAAGAAGCCGGTGAAGAACAGCCCGGGCCATCCGGGCGGAACGATGCGCAGATAGAGATCGAGCCGGTTGTCCTCCACCCGCAGCACGTCGGGCGGGATGAAATCGAGGTCGATGCGGTAGCCGGTGGCGGCGATCAGGGTGTCGAACTCTTCCTCGCTGCCGTCGGAGAAGCGGATGCGTTGGCCTTCGACCAACTCGATCCCCTGTTTCACCGTGATCCGCCGATAGGCGATATCGGTCACCACGGTCGCGTTGGAGGTGGTGTGGACCAGCTCGGTCGGCGGCTTGAAGCCGAGTTTGCTCAGATCGCCGTGGGCGAGCCAGGCGAGGAAGCGGGTGACCCTTTGCCGCAGCAGGCGGGGGATCCAGGGCCGCTGGATCTTTGCCGTGATGTCGGTGAAGGCGCGGCCGAACATCAGCTTGGGCAGGATCACCGTGCCGGAGCGCGCCACCAGCACGGTGCGTTGTGACGTGACGCAGACGTCGGAGGCGATGTCGCAGGCGCTGTTGCCGACGCCGACCACGCAGATGCGCTTGCCCACGAAGGGCTCCGGCTCGCGATAATAATGAGAGTGCAGATACGTGCCGCCGAACCCGGCCAGCATCGGCACGTCGAGCGGTGCGCTCAGATGGCCGGTGGCGACGATCACGGCATCGAACCGTTCCGTCCCGTCCGCATCGGTGACGACATCCCAGGCCGGCGGTTCGGCGCCGGGGGTGAAGGCGGGGCGGATCGCACTCACGCGGCGGTTGAAGCGGATCCGCGGCGCGACGCCGAAATGCTCCGCGTAGGCCACCAGGTAGCGGTGCATGTCGTAGTGGTCGGGGAACGGCTGGGTGGCGTCGTCGAAGTCGAGATCGCTGAACCGCGTGACCCCGCGCGAGGTGTTGATGTGCAGGGTGCGGTAGGCCGAGGAGCGGCCGTTGTCGTTGCGGTAGCACCACATGCCGCCGATCTGGCTGCCGATCTCGAACACGGTGACGTCGAAGCCGGATTCCAGCAGGTATTTGGCGTGGCAGAGGCCGCAGGCGCCGGCGCCGATCACCGCGACGCGCTGGGTTCCGCGCCGGTGCGGCCCGGCCACCGGCGCATCGAGGCCGCGCTGAAAGACCGACTGTACCTGGGTCATGACCCCTCCCGCTGTTCGTCCGCGCCGGGGTGCTACCTGTCCGTAGCCTGGGCTGGCAAGCTTGGAGGCGGCGCAGCGGGGGCCACCGGCGCGGGGGCGGGCGGCGCGGCGGCGGGCGGCGCGGCTGAGGGGGCGCGGCCGGGGGGGGCTGGTGGTGCCCGTCCCCTGGCCGGCGGCGGCAGCCGGGGCGGACCCGGCGGGCGGGGGGCCGCCCGCGGCGGCGCCCGGCGCCAGCGGCGTGGCGTAGATCGGCGCGGCGGCGAGGTCGGGCGCGGGTTTCGCCGCCGGCTTCGTCTCCGGCAGCTTCACGGTGTAGTCCGGCACGATCCGCGCCTGCTTGCCGGCGATCACCAGCACGTGCAGCCCGATCGGCAGCGCCACCTTGTCGGTCTGGGTGACGGAAATAAGGTGCAGGTCCGGCTCCTGCACGATGTATTCCCAGCCCTTGGCGTCGGCGACCGCCTGCTCGGCGGCGGTGCCGACCAGCCCGCCCACCAGCGTGCCGCCGATCGCCCCGAAGGCCGCGCCGAGGGTGCCGCCGGGCGCCTGCGCGCCGGTGACGCCGCCCGCCGCCCCTCCGGTGATCGCGCCCACGGTGCCGTTGGCGGTGATTTGCACCGGTCGGAGGCCGATGATCACCCCGCGCTCCACTTTCGCCGCCTGCTGCGCGGCGGCGGCGGCATAGGTGTCGGGGGAATAGGTTTCGCTGCATCCGGCGAGCGGAAGCAGGGCGAGCGGAAGCAGCAGGGCAGGGAACAGGCGGGGCAAGGGGGCGGGTCCGGACGGTTGAGCCGGCGCCCGAATAGGACCCAACTGTGGCGCTGTCGCGGCGGAGCGGACGGGACCGGGGGGTGTTTTGGCGCCGGCCCGGTTCGGCGCTACCCTGGCGGCGGACACAGACCGGAGGAGACCGCCATGATTCACGTGGTTGCCATCATCACTGCCAAGCCGGGCCAGCGCGAGGACATCCTGCAGGCCTTCCGCGCCAACATGCCGGCGGTGCACGCCGAGCAGGGCTGCATCGAATACGGCCCGGCGGTCGACGCCGAGGGCATGGGCGGGTTCCAGACCAAGTTCGGCCCCGACACCTTCCTGGTGATCGAGAAATGGGCGAGCAAGGAAGCGCTCGCCGCGCACGCGGCTTCCCCGCACATGGCCGCCTATGGGGCGAAGACGAAGGAATGGATCGCGAGCCGGGTGATCCACGTGCTGGAACCGGCCGGCTGATCGGCTGACGGAGGGGCTGATCGCGTTCGGGCCCGGTGGCGGTCTCGGTGAGATCGACACCGTCCCAGGCGCCACCGGCCCGATCCCGTCGCACGCATGGCGCAGGTCCTGGCGTTGCTCCCAGGCGAGGAACGCCGTCACCGTCCATGGCGTGCGCCGGGCGACGGTCATCGCTTCCAGGCTCGCACATCCGGCGCCGGGCGGGAGCGCGGGCGCGGCGCCGGCGGTGACAGCATGCCCGCCCGTGACTACATTGCGGCGCATCGGCAAGGAGGGACGGACATGGGCGAGGACCTGGCCACCTTGGGCGGCGGCTGCTTCTGGTGCCTGGAAGCGGTGTTCAAGGATCTGCGCGGCGTGAGCGCGGTGAAATCCGGCTACGCCGGCGGGCAGGTGGCGAACCCGAGCTACAAGCAGGTCTGCTCCGGCCGCACCGGCCACGCGGAGGTCGTGCAGATCCGCTTCGATCCGGCCGAGATCGCGTATGCGGACCTGCTGCGGGTCTTCTTCACCATCCATGACCCGACCACCAGGGACCGGCAGGGACATGATGTGGGCTCGCAGTATCGCTCGATCATCCTGACCCACGGCGACGCCCAGCGCGCCACCGCCGAGGCGGTGATGTCGGAGATCACGAACGCGAAGCTGTGGCCGGCGCCGCTGGTGACGGAGAACGTCCCGCTCGATGTGTTCTACCCGGCCGAGCCCGAGCACGACGATTATTTCGCGCGCAACCCCTGGACCGGGTACTGCCAGGCGGTGGTGGCGCCGAAAGTGACGAAGTTCCGCAAGAGCTTCGCCGACCGGCTGAAGCGCGCCGCGGCGGAGTAGCGGGGCGGGCGCGCCGCCCGCGCCCGGGGCGGTCGCCCATCTTGGCGAACCCGGCGGCGCGTGCGCAGACTGTTCCTTGTCCGGGCCGCCGTTGACCCGCCCGGCGCCATCATCCCGGAGGAGGCCGCCCATGGACCTCGCGTTCACCGAAGCCGAACTCGCCTTCCGCGAGGAAGCCCGCCGCTTTTTCCACACGGACGTCCCCGAGCGGATCCGCGCCAAGCTGCGTGACGGCGAGAACCTGAGCAAGGAGGACATGGTCGCCTCCCAGCGCATCCTGAACGCGCGCGGCTGGGCGACGCCGAACTGGCCGGTGGAATGGGGCGGGCAGGACTGGTCGCCGGTGCAGGTCTATCTCTACCAGGACGAGATGCAGCAGGCCTACGTGCCGTCGCCGATCGCCTTCAACACCTCCATGGTCGGCCCGGTCATCGCGCAGTTCGGCAACGACGAGCAGAAGCGCCGCTTCCTGCCGCGCGCGGCGAACGCGGACGATTTCTGGTGCCAGGGATTCTCCGAGCCTGGCTCTGGCTCCGATCTGGCCTCCCTGCGCACCCGCGCGGAACGCAAGGGCGACAAATTCATCGTCAACGGCCAGAAGATCTGGACCACGCTCGCGCAATACGCCGACTGGATCTTCTGCCTGGTGCGCACCGATCCGGCGGTGAAGGCGCAGGAGGGGATCAGCTTCCTGCTGATCGACATGCGCTCCAAGGGCATCACCGTGCGCCCGATCATCACGATCGACGGCGGGCGGGAAGTGAACGAGGTGTTCTTCGACGAGGTGGAAGTCCCCGCCGACCAGCTGGTCGGGCAGGAGAACAAGGGCTGGGACTACGCCAAGTTCCTGCTCGGCAACGAACGCACCGGCATCGCCCGGGTCGGCATGTCGAAGGCGCGGGTGGCGCGGATCAAGCAACTCGCCGCGCTCGAGCGGATGGGCGACACGCCGCTGATCGAGGACGCGCGCTTCCGCGAGAAGCTGGCGGCGGTGGAGATCGAGCTCAAGGCGCTGGAGATGACCCAGTTGCGGGTGGTCTCGGAGGAACGCAAACAGGTGAAGGGCAAGCCCAACCCGGCCTCGTCGATCCTGAAGCTGAAAGGCTCGGTGATCCAGCAGCAGTTGACCGAGCTGACGATGGAGGTGGTGGGGCCGTACGTGATGCCCTGGCAGTCGCCGGACGAGGGGCAGAACGAGCCCTTCATCGGCCCCGACTACGCCGCCGCCGCGGGGCCGGTCTATTTCAATACCCGCAAGGTTTCGATCTACGGCGGATCGAACGAGATCCAGCGCAACATCGTCGCCAAGGCGATCCTGGGGCTCTGATGCCGCTCATGCCCCCTGGACCGTCCCGGTCCAGGGCGGCGCGGCGTCGCGCCCGGGCATCGGATCCCGGGCGCGTCCGGCGATGGCCGGCGCGCCTCGGCCGAGGTGAGGCTCAGCCCGGGCCGGCGGCGGGGATCATCTTCGGGAAGCTCTTCATCTCGCCCGCCAGCGCCACCCAGGGCTGGGCGCTGTCGCAGTAGATCTGCACGCCGGGCTTCACCCAGCTCGCGTCGTCCAGGGTGCCGGCCAGCACCATGACCATGCCCGGCATCGCCTCGGCCGCGTCGAACAGGCTGGAGCCGCATTCGGGGCAGAAGCGGCGGAACAGCGCCTTGCCGCTGTCGCCGGTGTCGCGGAAGGTCTTCACCGTGCCGGTGACGGACAGCGCCGCCTCCGGCACGCCAATGACCGTGGCGAAGGGGCTGCCGGTCGCCTTCTGGCAGTTGTGGCAGTGACAGACGCCGACGAAGGCCGGCTCGGCCTCCGCGCTGTAGCGTACCTTGCCGCACAGGCAGCCGCCGGCGATAGGGGTCATGGGGACTCTCCCGATCTGTCGGGGGCAGCGTTCCTGGGGGCGGTGCCCGGTGTCAAGTGGAAGTTGTTCGATCGGGTGGCCGCTCGCTCGGCCTTCCGGAACCGTCCCGGGGGTCGATGCCGCCGCACCCTTGCGGCGCGCGATCCCTTCGCTATCGTCCCTCCGCAGCCAGGGGAAACGCCGCCATGGATTTCGACTTCAGCGATGACCAGCGCCTGCTGAAAGAGAGCGTCGACCGGTTGATCGCCGATCGCTACGGTTTCGAGAGCCGGAAGAAATACCTCACCGAGCCCGCAGGATTCTCCCGCGATCTGTGGGCGCAGTATGCCGAGCTTGGCCTGCTGGGCCTGCCCTTCCCGGAGGCCCAGGGCGGCTTCGGCGGCGGGCCGGTGGAGACCATGATTGTCATGGAGGCCTTCGGCCGCGGGCTGATCCTGGAACCCTACCTTGCCACCGTGGTGCTGGGCGGTGGCCTGATCCGCCGCCTCGCCAGCCCGGAGCAGCAGGCGGCGTGGGTTCCGGCCCTTGCCGCCGGGACGTTGCGGCTCGGGTTTGCCCATCTGGAACGCCAGTCGCGCTGGAACCTTGCCGATGTCGGCACCGAAGCGCGCCAGGACGGCGACACCTGGGTGCTGCATGGCGCCAAAGGCGTGGTGCTGGGTGGCGATTCGGCCGACAAGCTGCTGGTCACCGCCCGCACCGCCGGGGGGCGGACCGATCGCGACGGGATCGGGGTGTTCCTGCTCGATGCCGCCGCGCCCGGCGTGACACGCCGCGGCTACCGTACCCAGGACAGCCTGCGCGCCGCCGAGGTCGCCCTGGACGGCGCCCGCGCCGAGGCCGTGCTGGGCGCGCCCGGCGCCGCCCTGCCGGCGATCGAGGCCGCGGTCGATGCCGCGATCGCCGCGCTCTGCGCCGAGGCCGTGGGCGCGATGACGGCGTTGCAGCAGCTCACGCTCGAATACCTGAAGACCCGCAAGCAGTTCGGCCGCCCGATCGGCAGCTTCCAGGCCCTGCAGCACCGCGCGGTGGATATGCTGACCGCGGTGGAGCAGGCGCGCAGCATGGCCCTGTTCGCCACCGTGATGGCCGAGGAAGCCGACGCCACCGAGCGCGCCCGCGCGATCGCCGCGGCGAAGGCGCAGATCGGCCGCTCCGCCCGGCTGGTGGGGCAGGAGGCGGTGCAACTGCATGGCGGGATCGGCATGACCATGGAATATGCCGCCGGGCACTACTTCAAGCGCCTGACCATGATCGACCAGACGTTCGGCGACGCCGACCAGCACCTGGCGAAGCTGGCGGCGCTGGGCGGTCTGTTCCGCTAACCGGGCCGACGGACTCCCTCCCTGCGGGAGGGGGGGGAGGGGTGCGCGCGGCACGAAGCCCCGTGCCGCGCGCACCCCTCCCCCCACCCCCTCCCGCAAGGGGAGGGGGAGAAGGCGCCAGTTACCCTGCCGCTTCCGCCGCCCAGCGGGTCAGCACGGCGCAGGCGGCGGCGAAATCCTCCATCCGCATCGCCTCATGCGGATTGTGGCTGCCGTTCTGGTTGCGCACGAACAGCATCCCCGCCGGCACCCCGGCCTCGGCGAAGGCCGCCGCGTCGTGCCCGCCGCCCGAGGGCATGGATTTGTGCGCGATGCCGAGCGCCGCCGCCGCGTTGGTGAGCCCCGCCTGCACCGCTTCATCCATCGGCGCGGCCCGGCTGGTGGTCTCCGCGCCGAGCGCGAAGCGCACGCCGCGGCGCGCCTCGATGCGCGGGATCAGCCGGTGCAGCTCCGCCATCATCGCATCGACGCTGGCCGGCTGGACGCTGCGGATATCGAGCTGGAAGCGCGCCTCGCCGGGGATCTTGGTGAAGCCGGCCTCCGCCGTCGTCGCCAGCACGCAGAAGGTGGCGACCAGCGCGTGGCCCTGCGCCTCCAGCGCCGCCCAGTGATCGTCCAGCCGGTGGGCGAGCTCCGCCAGCGCGATCGCCGCATCCGCCCGGTAGCGGCGGGGGGTGGCACCGGAATGGTTGTATTCGCCCAGCACGCGCGCGTCCCGCAGCCGGCGCGAGCCGGGGATGCCGGTGACGATGCCGACCGGGATCCCTTCCGCGTCCAGCACCGGTCCTTGCTCGATATGCACCTCCACATAGGCGGCGGTGTTTGCCGGATTGAGGCGCCCGGCGCCGGCGCGCACGGCCTCTGGGTCGAAGCCCTGCGCGCGCATGTGCTCGGCCAGGGTGCGGCCGGTATCCAGCCGACGCACATCGAGCGCCGCGGCCGGCAGGCGGCCCAGCGCGGCGCGGCTGCCGGGGTAGGAGGTCGGGAACCAGGACCCCGCCTCCTCGGCGCGGACCGCCAGCACGGTGATGTCGCGCGCCGGGGTAAACCCCGCCGCCTGCATCCCCGCGACCGCCGCCAGGCCCGCCAGCACGCCCGCGGCGCCGTCGTAGTTGCCGCCACGCGCCACCGAATCGAGATGGCTGCCGAGCACGATCCGCTTCGCTGCGCGATCCGTTCCTGGCAGGGTCATGTACAGATTGCCGGCCGCATCGATGTCGGTGTCCAGCCGCAGCCCCTCGGCGGTGGCGCGCACGAGGTCGTGCGCGGCCTGCTCGCCGGCGCCGTAGGCGTCGCGGGTGACGCCGACCCCGTCGAAGCTCCGCTCGTGCAGCCCCTCGAACAGGCGGGCGGCGAGGGCGACGTCGGGGGTGAGGTTGGGGCGCATCTTCGGTCTCCACTTGGGGGGAAGTCGCGCGGACGGGTCCGCAGGATCCATCCGGTGGGACGCGTCCGTCTTCTCCCCCTCCCCTTGCGGGAGGGGGCCGGGGGGAGGGGTGCGGGCGGCACGATGGTCCGTGCCGCCCGCACCCCTCCCCCCGGCCCCCTCCCGCAAGGGGAGGGGGAGAGAGGGACCGCTGTCCTTCGGATCCTCGCCCGGCCGTTCGTGCGATTGCCCTGGGGGCACGGCCCAGGCTGGCGCGGCGCGCGGCCTTCCGCAACCCGGCCGGCTTGGCCATAAAGACGGGGCAGGCAACGAGGGATGGCAGGCGTGGTGGCAGCGCGACGGGCGAGGCGGGCGGGGTGGGCACGGCGCACCGGGGACGGGCGGTGACCGGCCGCCTGCTGGTCGCCGCGATGCTGCCGGAGCCGGTGGTGGCGCGGGCGCGGGACGCGTTCGCCGCCCTGGTCCACCCCGGCCCGGACGACATGACCGGGGACGAGGTGCTGGCCGCGGCCGAGGCGCACCGGGCCGAGGCGATCCTGTTCGTCAACACCCTGGCCTTCGACGCCGGCCTGATCGCCCGGCTGCCGGCGAGCGTGCGCGTGGGCGCCACCTGCAGCGTCGGCTACGACCATATCGACGTCGCCGCGGCGCGGGCACGCGGAATCGCGGTGACCAACACGCCGGGCGTTCTGAGCGAGTGCACCGCCGATTTCGCCTTCATGATGCTGCTCGCCGCGGCGCGCCGGGCGCACGAATACGATGCGATCATGCGCGCGGGCTGGCGCCGGCGCATCGGCCAGGGCGACCTCCTGGGCGTGCGGGTGCATGGCGAAACGCTCGGCATCCTGGGGATGGGCCGCATCGGCCAGGCGATGGCGCGGCGGGCGCGCGGCTTCGACATGCGGGTGCTGTACCATGCGCGCCGCCGGCTGCCGCCGGAGCTGGAACAGGGCGCCACGTATTTCCCCGACTTCCGCGCCATGCTGCCGCACTGCCGCTTCCTGTCGTTGCACGCGCCGGCGACGCCGGAAACCGACCGTATCGTGAACGCCGAGACCCTTGCCCTGCTGCCGCGCGGGGCGGTGCTGGTCAACGTCGCGCGCGGCGGGCTGGTGGACGAGGACGCGCTGCTCGCCGCGCTGACCTCGGGGCAGGTCTTCGCCGCCGGGCTCGACGTGTTCCGTTCCGAACCCGATTTCGACCGCCGTTTCGCCGCCTTGCCGAACGTGATCCTCTCGCCGCATATCGGCAGCGGTTCGGTCGAGACGCGCAGTGCGATGGGATTTCGCGCGCTCGACAACATCGCCGCCGTGCTCGCCGGACGCGGGCCGATCGATCCTTTGTGGAGTTGACGCATCATGGCCAAGCCCGTCCTGCTGATCACCCGCCGCCTGCCGCCTGCGGTGGAGGCCCGCGCCGCGCGCGATTTCGATGCCCGCTTCAATGCCGAGGACGTGCCGCGGACCGGCGCCGATGTCGTGCGCCTGGCCGAAGGGGCGGACGCGGTGCTGTGCTGCCCGGCGGAGAAGCTGGACGCCGCCACCATTGCCGCCCTGCCCGCGAGCGTACGGGCGATCGGCACCTTCAGCGTCGGCTTCGATCATGTCGACGTGCCGGCCGCCGCCGCCCGCGGCATCGCCGTGTGCAACACGCCCGATGTGCTGAGCGTCGCCACCGCCGAAACGGCGATGCTGCTGATCCTGGCCGCCGCGCGCCGGGCCGGGGAAGGGGAGCGGCTGGTGCGCGCCGGCGGCTGGTCCGGCTGGACGCCGACCCAGCTGCTCGGCACCCAGGTCTCAGGCCGCAGGCTCGGGATCTTCGGCCTCGGGCGGATCGGGCGGGAGCTCGCGCGGATGGCCCGCGGCTTCGGGATGGAGGTGCACTACCTCGACCAGCAGCGCCTGCCGGCCGAGCTGGAGCAGGGGGCGACGTTCCACGCCACCGACGAGAGCTTCCTGCCGGTCTGCGACGTGCTGTCCCTGCACGCGCCGGGCGGGGACGGCACGCGCGCCTGGCTGAACGCGGCGCGGATCGCGCGGCTGCCGAAGGGTGCGGTCGTTGCCAACGCCGCGCGCGGCAGCCTGATCGACGACGCGGCGCTGATCGCCGCCCTGCGCTCGGGCCAGATCGCCGCCGCCGGGCTTGATGTGTACAACAACGAACCGAACCTGGATCCCGAGTACCGCACGCTCGAGAACGTGGTGCTGCTGCCGCATCTCGGCAGCGCGACGCGGGAGACACGCGACGCGATGGGGTTCCTGGCGCTCGACGGGATCGCCGCGCTGCTGGACGGGCGCACCCCGTCCAACCTGGTGCGTCCGTGAACCTGCGCGTCGCGGTCGGCGGGTTTCTGCACGAGAGCCACTCCTTCGCCCCGCGCCCGACGTCCTGGGCGGAGTTCGTGCAGCCGGGCGGGTTTCCCGGGCTGTGCCAGGGGGAGGCGCTGGTGGGCGCGGTGCGCGACAGCTCGGTGCCGATCGCCGGGGCGATCGCGGCGGCGGAGGCGGCGGGGGCCACGCTCGTTCCGCTCGCCTGGGCGATCGCCAACCCGGCCGGGCCGGTGGAGGACGAGGCGTTCGAGCGCATCGCGGCGCTGCTCGGCGCCGGGCTGTCGGCGGCGCTGGCGGCGGGACCCCTGGACGGCGTCTATCTCGACCTGCACGGCGCCGCGCTGGCCGAGAGCTTCCCGGACGCCGAGGGCGAGATCCTGCGCCGGGTGCGTGCGATCGTCGGCGCGGCGGTGCCGATCGCCATCAGCCTCGATCCGCATGCGAACCTGACGGCGGAGATGGTGCGGCTGGCGGATGTGGCGGTGCCGTTTCGCACCTATCCGCATGTGGACATGAAGGCCGCCGGGGCGCGGGCGATGGAGCTGCTGCTCGCGCGGATCGCCCGCGGGGCGCCCTGGGCGCGGGCGTTCCGCCCGCTCGAGTTCTGGATCCCGCTCGGCAGCCAATGCACCCTGATGGCGCCGATGGACGCGGTGATGGCCGAGCGCGCGCGCCTGGCGGCGGGTCCGGGCGTGACCGAGCTCGCCTGGTGCTTCGGCTTTCCCTATGCGGACTTTCCCGGCTGCGGCCCGGCGGTTGCGGCCTGGGGCGAGACGGAGGCGGACGCGGTGGCCGCGGTCGAGGCTTTCGCCGGCTTCGTTGCCGCGCGGGAGAGCACCTTCGTGCAGGAGACGTGGCCAGCGGAGGAAGCGGTGGCGGAGGCGCTGCGCGTCGCCGGGCCCGCGGGGTCGGCGGGCGGGCCGGTGGTGCTGGCTGATACGCAGGACAATCCGGGCGGCGGCGGGCACGGCGACACCGCCGGGCTGCTCGCGGAACTGGTCCGTCAGCGGGCCATCGGCGCGGTGGTCTGCCTGATCAACGACGCAGAGAGCGCGGCTGCCTGCCATGCGGCGGGAGAGGGGGCGCGGCTCGATCTGTCGCTCGGCGGCAAGTCGGACAGCATGCCGTTCGCGGCCAGCGCGGTCGTGGAGCGGCTGACCGACGGGCGCTTCACCCTGACCGGTCCGATGGGGGCGGGCAATCCGGCCGATCTGGGGCCGAGTGCGCTGATCGAGGTGGGCGGGGTGCGGGTGATCGTGGTCAGCCGCAAGATGCAGGCGCTGGATCAGGCGATCCTGCGCCATTTCGAGATCGATCCGGTGGCGTGCCCGATCCTGGCGCTGAAGTCTTCGGTGCATTTCCGGGCGGATTTCGGGCCGATTGCGCGGCGGGTAATGGTGGCGATCGCGCCGGGGCCGGTGGTGGCCGATCCCGCGACGTTGAATTTCCGGCACGTGCCGGCGGCGGTGCGGCGGCGGCCGCGGGCGGAGGCGTAACAGGGCACGGCGTCGATACGAAGGCGGCGCTCAAACAGGCGCCCCCTCAACGTCACACGTCGACGGACAAGGCGGTGATGAAGGCCGGGCCGCGGTCGCACAGGCAGGGACTGCAACGTCGGCCCGCGGAGTGTGAGGCTTTCTCCCGGCGCCCGACGTTCGGCATGCGGTGTGACAACCGAGATGATACCTGTTTGTGCCGGGTCGGTACGCGGTGCGGGGTGGATGCCTCGTGGAGATCATCATCGGCCGTGAGCGTCGGCGGCGCGGCGGCATCGGAGACGGGCTGCGCCAGGGGGCAGGACCCACGAGTCGGGCGTCCGCGCCGAACGACCGGCCGGACCTTGCAACTCCCGCGCCCCGCTGAGGGTCCGTCCCACCGCCTGGAACCAGCGCGACGCATGCGTGAGCTGCGGAGCCCGCCGCCCCGTCAGCCAGTGACGGGGCGGCGTCGGGACCCGTGTCCGCCGGAGGTGCCGCTCGTGAAATTGACTTACATCAATGCATCCGACACGAACGAAACCGACAACGCGTTGGGGAAATCAAGTCGATCCAGCGACCGGGGCGCCCGGAATCGGCCGACGGCGGGTACACGGCCCCGCGCCGCAATCCCGTGGGAAAGGACAAGGCAATGGATATGTCGCGTCGCGCGGGTGCCGAATTCCTCGGCACCTTTTGGCTTACCTTCGGTGGCTGCGGGAGCGCGGTTCTCGCCGCGGCCTTTCCCGGCCTCGGGATCGGCTTTGCCGGGGTGGCACTGGCCTTTGGGCTGACCGTTCTGACGATGATCTATGCGGTCGGCCATATTTCCGGCGGTCACTTCAACCCGGCGGTCACCGTCGGCCTTTGGGCGGGAGGACGGTTCAGAGCCAGCGACATGCCGCCCTACATTGTCGCGCAGGTTCTCGGCGCTGTGTTCGCCGCTGCCGTCCTCTACCTCATTGCCAGCGGCAAGGACGGGTTCGTGGTTGGTGGCTTCGCCTCCAATGGCTATGGCGACCTCAGTCCCGGAAAATACCCGCTCCTGTCGTGCCTGCTGATGGAAGTGCTGGCCACGTTCTTTTTTCTGGTCATCATCCTCGGCGCAACCGCTCCGCGGGCGCCCGCGGGGTTCGCGCCGCTTGCGATCGGGCTGGGGCTCACGCTGATTCACCTCATCTCGATCCCGGTCACCAACACGGCGGTCAATCCGGCGCGGAGCACCGGCCCCGCCTTGTTCGCCGGGGGCGCCTACGTGGCACAGCTCTGGCTGTTCTGGCTCGCCCCGATGGCGGGAGCACTGATCGCCGGATGGCTCTCGCGTTGGCTGCAGCAGGAAGGTCCGGCCACTGCCGCTACAGTGATACCTGGCAAGGCAGCGCGCGCGGCCGAATAGCCCGACCGACGCCAGGCCGCCCCCGGTCGCCCGGTCGAGCGGCGGGCGCCACGATGAGAACGATGACTTCGTATCCGACACGGAACCAGGTGACAGGTTCCAAGGGCAACGCCCTTGGTGGGGCCAGGGCCGCGCACCGGACCAAGGGGGGCAGCGCCCTCCTGGCCTTGCCGTCGATGGATCAACCCGTCTCGCCGGGTTGATGTCCGCAAATGCCGGCGCTACGGAGTCCTGGCGGCGGGAGCATCGTCGGTCTCGCGCCAAGCGGATCCCGGGGCGCGACCGCATGACCCGGAAACCACCGCGTCCAGGAGAAACGTCATGTCCCCCCCGGCCATGATCCGGATCGGCGCCGGCTGCGGCATGTCGGACGACCGCATTCCGCCCGCCGTCGAACTGATCGAGCGCGGCAAGCTCGATTACATCTGCTGCGAGTGCCTGGCCGAGCGCACCATCGCGCGCGAGGCGCTGGACCGCGCGCGCAACCCCGCGCGCGGCTTCACCCCCACCCTGCTCGAACGCATGGAAGCGATCCTGCCGCCGGCGCGGGCGCGGGGGGTGCGGATCGTCTCCAACATGGGCGCCGCCAACCCGCGCGGCGCCGCCCGCGCGGTGCTCGACGCGGCGCCGGGCTGGGGCTGCCCGGAGGCGACCTGCGCCGTGGTGCTCGGCGATGACGTGACGGAGATCGTCCGCCGCATGCCCGGGCTGGCGATCCTGGAGGACGGCACGCCGCTCGAATCGATCCTGCCGCGCATGGCCTCGGCCAACGCCTATCTGGGCGCGGATGTGGTGGCGGCTGGGCTCGCCACCGGGGCGGAGATCGTCATCACCGGGCGGGTCGCCGACCCGTCGCTGTTCCTGGGGCCGATGCTGCACGAATTCGGCTGGGGGTATGACGACTGGGCGAAGCTGGCGGCGGGGACGCTCGCCGGGCACATGCTGGAATGCACGGGCCAGCTCACCGGCGGCTGCTTCGCCGATCCGGGAATGAAGGACGTGGAGGACCTGGCCGGCCTCGGCTACCCGTTCGTCGATGTCACCGCGGACGGGGCGATCACCCTGGGCAAGACGCCCGGTTCGGGCGGGCGGCTCGACCAGGCGACCTGCACCGAGCAGATCCTGTACGAGATCCATGATCCGGCGGCCTACATCACGCCCGACTGCGTGCTCGACATCACCGGCGTGTCGTTCCGCCAGGACGCGGCCGACCGGGTCGCGGTGCTGGGCGCGCAGGCCCGGCCGCGCACGCCGACCTACAAGGTCGTGGTCGGGTATTTCGACGGCTATATCGGCTCGGGTGAGATGGGCTACGCCGGTCCCAACGCCGTGGCCCGCGCGCGGCTGGCCGCCGAGGTGGTGCGCGAACGGCTGCGCCGGCGCGGCCTGACCTACTCGGAAATGCGCTGCGACCTGATCGGCATGACCAGCCTGCACGGCGACGACGGGCGGGAGAAGCCCGAACCCTACGAGGTCCGCCTGCGCGTTGCCGCCCGCACCGACGATCGCCGGGCGGCCGAAGCGGTGGGCGCCGAGGTCCGCGCGCTGCACATGCAGGGCCCCGGCATGGCCGGCGGCGGCATCAACCTCGGCGCGCGGGAGGTGCTGGCGGTGAAATCGGTGCTGCTCGACCGCGCCCTGGTGCACCCGGAAATCCTGCTGGAGCGCGGGCCATGAGGGTGTACGACCTGGCCCACGCCCGCGCCGGCGACAAGGGCAACACCTCCAACATCTCGGTGACCGCCTATACCGACGCGGGGTGGGAGATGTTGCGCGCGGGGCTGACGCCCGAGCGCGTGCTGGCCGCGTTCCGCCACCTGACCGACGGGCCGGTGCGGCGCTACGAACTGCCGCGGCTGCGGGCGCTCAATTTCGTCATCGAGGGGGTGCTGGGCGGCGGCGTCACCCGCTCGCTGCGGATCGATCCGCACGGCAAGGCGCTGAGCGCGCTGATGTTGACGATCGACCTGCCGGACGATCATGTCCCCGCCGGCCGGGCTGCCGGGGCGGCTGGTTCCGCCCGCACCGGTGCGGCGGGCGGCGGGCCGGCCAGCGCCACATAGGCCCGCACCGCGGCCGCCGCCTGTGCGGGGGGCATCTCCGCGGTCAGCATCGCCGTTGCCGCCGCCGGGTGGCCGGCCATCGCGGTCGCCGCGGCGAGGTCCTGGCGCACCCGCGGCGCCGCCCCGGTGCCCGCGAGGGGGCGCAGCAGCCGCACCCCCTCCGCCGCGCGGCCGCTGAGCGCGAGCGACAGCGCCAGGTTCACCTGCGCCGCACGCAGGTCGGGCTGCGCCGCCAGCGCGGCGCGATAGGCCGCCTGCGCCGCCGCGTGCCGCCCGCGCAGGTCGCGCGCGATGCCGAGGTCGTTCAGTGCCGCCGCGTCACCCGGCTGCGCCGCGAGCACGGCACGGAACTGCGCCGCCGCACCGGCCGGATCGCCGGCCAGCAGCACCCGCCCCAGCCCCATGAGCGCGGGGCGGGCGCCTGGATCGTGCGCGAGCGCGGACCGGAACTGCGCCGCGGCCCGGGCGGGGTGGCCCAGCGCCGCCAGCGCCTCGCCCTGCACGGTCAGGGCCGCGGCATCGGCCGGGTGGCGGGCCAACACGGCGGCGGTGGCGCGCAGCGCGATCGCCGGGGTGCCGCCGGCCAGCGCCGCGTGCGCGACCGCAAGGCCGGGATCGGCCGCGCCGGACGGCGGGGCCACGGCGCAGCCGCCGAGCAGGATGGCCAGCAGCAGCGGCGGCAAGCAGGTGCGGAGGCACATGATCCGGTCTCCGGGTCAGACGTGGTGGAACGCCGCCATGATGCGCAGCACCGCCGGGCCGCCGACGACGATGAACACGCAGGGCAGAATGAACACGACCATCGGCAGGGTCAGCATCACCGGCAGGCGGGCGGCGCGTTCCTCGAACCGGGTCAGCGCTTCCTGGCGCAGCTCGGCCGACAGCGCGCGCAGCGCCGCCACCAGCGGCGTGCCGTAGTGCAGGCTTTGGGTCAGGGTGGCGGTCAGCCGCTTCAGGCTGTCGAGCCCGGTGCGCCGCGCCAGGCCGTCCAGCGCGATCCGGCTTTCGGCGGTGATCTGCAACTCGTGCGCGGTGGTTTCCAGCTCGCGTGCGATCGGCGGATGCGCCGCGCGGATCTCCTCGGCGACGCGCGCGATGGCGGCTTCCAGCCCCAGCCCCGCCTGGGTGCAGATCACCATCAGGTCGAGCGCGTCCGGCAGCCCGCGCTGCACCGCCGCGAGGTCGCGGGCGCGGAGCTGCTTCACCACATAATCAGGGGCGAGCAGCCCCGTCAGCGCCGCGCCGCCAAGCGCCGCGAAGCGCAGCGGCGGGTGCAGCGCGGCACCATGCAGCGCGAGGAAAGCCAGCACCGGCAGCCCGGCCAGCAGCACGATCTTGGCGCCGACGAACAGGGCGAGCCCGTTCGCCCCGCGCAGCCCGGCGGCCGCCAGGGTGTGTTCCAGCTCGGCCAGGGTCCGCCCCGGCAGCAGCCCGCTCTGCGCGATCAGCCGCCCGAGCCCGGCCACCAGCCGTGCCGGGACCGCGCGCAGCGCCTCCGTCGCGTGTGGCGGGGCCGGTGGGGCGCGGCCGCGGGCCACGTCGAGCCGCAGCCGCACCCGCCGCTGCCGCGCGGCAGCCAGCGCGAGCGCCGTCGCGCAGCCCCCCGCCACCAGCCACCCCAGCGCCGCGAACATCAGCAGGGTGAGGTTCATGCCGCGCCCCTCAGGCCAGGGTCTTCTGGATGATCAGCCGCATCGCGCCGATCCCGACGCCGAGCGACAGGGCCGCAACCCCGAGCAGGCTGTGGCCGGTCCGCGTGTTGAACAATACGGCCATGTAGCTGGGCTCCAGCACCGCGATCATGCCCCCGGTCGCCACCGGCAGCAGCGCCAGCACGAGCGCGCTGGTCCGCGCCTCCGACGACAGCGCCCGGCCGCGGCTTTGCAGCGCGACCCGCTTGCGGATCACGTCGGCCAGGTTCTCCAGCACCTCGGTCAGCCCGCCGCCGGTCTGCGCCTGCAAGGCGATGGCGGTGGCGAAGAACCGGTACTCGCCGAGGCCGCTGCGCTGGCCGAGCTCGCGCAGCCCCTGCTCCAGCGGTACGCCGATCAGGACCAACTCGTGCAGCTGGGTGAATTCCGCCGCGGTGGGCGGCTGCGCCTCCTGCGCGACCGCGCGCACCGCCTCGGCGACCGGAATGCCCACCCGCACCGCGCGCACGATCATCGCCAACGCATCCGGCAACTGCACCAGAAGCCTCTGCCGGTAGCGCCCGTCCGCCCAGCCGAAGTACGACCGGCACAGCACCACCCACGCCGGCGCAACCGCGAGCCAGGCCCAAGGGCCGAGCAGCCCGGCACCCAGCCCCGCTCCCACCCGGGCTAGCCCCAGAGCCCCGGGCACCACCACCCACCAACGCAACGGATACCGGTCCGCCTTTGCCGGATCGAACCCGAAAACCCCGGCCAGCCGTAGCAAGGGCGGCGGCCGCTCCGATGCGTCGGCCCGCGCAATGCTCACACCGGCCGCCGGACGCACCCGCGCCAGCGGATCGGCCACAAGGGTCAGCCGCTCCTCCGTCCGCCGCCGCTCCTGCTGCGCGCGGGCCGCGACGATCCCCGCCATCGCCAGCGCGCCCAGCGCCAGGGCGGCCACCGCCAGCAGCAGGAGGGCGGCGTGGGAGGGGGGGGTCATGCGACGGGGGGTTCCGGGGGGTGGGACAGCCCGCAAGGCCAGGGGGGCGCTGCCCCCCTGGACCCCCTGCCAGGGGACAGTCGTCCCCTGGACCCCTCGGGGGGTTCCGTTCTGGTGGGGGGTGGCGTGCCGGCCGGGGCGGGGCCGGCGGGCGGATGCCAGGGCGCGCGGATGCGCGCCCTGTCACCCGCCCGCCGGCCCCGCCCCGGCCGGCACGCCACCCCCCACCAGAACGGAACCAACGAATGGGTTCCAAGGGCGACGCCCTTGGCGGGGGTCCAGGGGGCAGCGCCCCCTGGCCTTGCGGGCTGTCCCACTCCCCGGTCCCCCCGCCGCAACCGCCCGCTCATCCTTCGCTCCCTGCCGCGGCGAGCGCGGCCATCCAGGGGTCGACGAGGGCGAAGTAGGCCAGCCGGTCGGCGAAGCCGGGGCGGGCGCGGCTGGCGACATAGCGGCCCGCCAGCCGTCCGTCCGGGCGTTCGCCGGTGGTTTCCAGGCGGAAGACGTCGTTCAGAATGACGACGTCGCCTTCCATGCCGCAGACCTCCGTCACTTGCACGATGCGCCGTCCGCCGTCGCGCTGGCGTTCCACCTGGACGATCAGATCGACCGCGCTCACGATCTGCGTGCGGATGGCCGCGGCGGGCAGGCCCATGTTGCCCATTTGCACCATGTTCTCGATGCGGGTCAGCGCGTCGCGGGCGGTGTTGGCGTGGATCGTGGACATGCTGCCGTCGTGGCCGGTGTTCATCGCCTGCAGCATGTCGAATGCCTCGGCGCCGCGGACCTCGCCGATGATGATGCGGTCGGGGCGCATGCGCAGCGCGTTGCGCACCAGGTCGCGCTGGGTGATCTCGCCCTTGCCTTCCAGGCTGGGCGGGCGGGTTTCCAGTCGCACGACATGGGGTTGTTGCAGTTGCAGTTCGGCAGCATCCTCCACCGTCACGATACGTTCGCCGTGGTCGATCAGGCGCGACATGGCGTTCATCAGGGTGGTCTTGCCGGAGCCGGTGCCGCCGGAGATCACCACGTTCAGCCGCGCGCGGGCGGCGATTTGCAGCACCTGCGCCACCGGCTCGGTGAGGGCGCCGAAGCCGATCAGGCGCGCGAAGTCGATCGCTTTCGTGCCGAACTTGCGGATCGAGACGCAGGGCCCGTCGAGCGCCAGCGGCGGGAGCACGATGTTGACGCGGGAGCCGTCCTTGAGGCGGGCGTCGACCATCGGGCTCGATTCGTCGACCCGTCGGCCCACCGCGGCGGCGATGCGCTGGCAGATCGCGGTGAGATGGGCGGAGTCGCGGAAACGCACGTTCGACAGGGTCACTTTGCCGCTGCGCTCGATGAAGACGCGGTGGGGACCGTTCACCATGATGTCGGCGATCGCGTCGTCGGCGAGCAGGGTTTCCAGCGGACCGAGGCCCAGCATGTCGGCCACCAGCTCCGCCGCCAGCGCGTGCTGCTCGCGGGCGTTGAGCTGCAGGCGTCGTTCGGTGGCGATTTCCGACAGCAGGCGTTCCACCTCCGCGCGCAGGCGTTCGGGTGGCAGGGCGGCGACGGCGGCGGGTTCCAGCCGGGCGAGGCACTGGGTACGCAGCTCGGCGATAGCCTCCGGCGGCGCGGCGGCGGGCGGATTGGGGGGCACGGCCGGGCGGGCGGTATCCGGTGCGGTCAGCTGGTCGGCGTGGCGGCGGCCGAACGTGGGCAGCGAAATGGCCCCGCTCATGGCCGGGGAGGCCGGCGGAGGGGCATGGCGGGTCTCATGCGGCGGGGCGCAGCAGCCGGCGCAGGCTGAAGCGTCCGTGCGCGGCCGGCAGGGGCGTGGGGTCGGCGAGCCGCACCGGCGCGGCCTGGCGGGCCAGTTCGGCGATCCCGGCGCGCAGGCCGCCGTGCCGGGCGATCGCGGGTTCCCCCAGGGTGGCGGCGCCGCCGACCTGTCGCGGCAGGTTCGGAATCGCGACGTCGGCGGAGAGCCCGAGCGCCGCCTCCACCTGTCGGCGGGTGATGCCGCCGACGCTGGAGGCGCGGTTCAGCACCACGATCGCGCGGCGGGCCTGGCCCGTGGTGGCGGGCAGCGCCAGCAGCCGGAGCGCGTCCCGCACCGAGGCGAGCGTGGGTTCCAGCACCACCACGCGCTGGTTCGCCAGGTCGAGCAACTCGCGGTACAAGGGTTCCGGACGGAACGGAACGTCGGCGATAACGAAATTGTAGCGCCGCCGCAGCGCGGTCAGCAGCGCCTCGGCGGTGCCGGGGGCATAGGACAGTCGGGTGGTGAGCTTTTCGTGCCCGGCGAGCACGTGCAGCCGGTCGGCGGCGGGGATGGCGGCGCGCTCGGCCAGCAGGGAATCGATCCGTTCCGGCGCTTCCAGCGCCAGGCGCAGGCCCGGGCCGGGGCGCAGATTGAGCAGGAATGCGGCGATCCCCATGTGCAGGTCGGGGTCGAGCAGCACCGTGTGCCGGCGCGCCAGGACGCCGAAATGCCAGGCGAGGTTGAGCGCCACCGTGCTCGCTCCGGCGCCGCCGCGTGCGCCGGTGACGGTGATCACCTGGCTGCCCAGCACGCTTTGTTCCGATACCGCCTGACCCGACACGACGGGGGCGAAGTGCAGCGCCACTTTGTCGCGGGTGAGCGGTTTCGGCAGGTATTCGCGCGCGCCCAGACCGCGGGTGACGGCGCGGTAGAAATCGAGATCGCCGGGCTCGCCGACGACCAGAACGACCACGTCCGGCTCGGTGACTTCGGCCAGGGCGCCGAGCGCGCCGAGCGGCTCGTCCTGTCCGCCGATGTCGACGATCAGCACCCGGGGCGTGGCGGATTTCTGCATCGCCGCGATCGCGGCCCGGATGCCGCCGCGGCGGATATCGAGCGCTTCCGCCAGCACCTCCGCCAGGCCGTCGCGCAGCGCGATCTCGGTCTGGCCGTCGGCGGTGAAAGCGATCATCGCCGGGCGATCGGGACGATCGGGGAGGGGGGCGGTCGGGGCGGGGACGGGAAGATCGGCCATCAGTTGCTGCCCGAGGCGCCGGATGCCGGCCGCGCGGGGGCGGCGAAGGCGGAAGGTCCCCCGGCCGTCTGCCCCCCCGAGGCTTGTCCCCCTTGGGTCTGGCCGCCGCCGGGGACGGAATTCGTCGCGTCCCGGAACCGGACGAGCGCCTGGACCGCCAGGGCGCCGTCGCTGCCCGGGCTGCCCCGGCCGCGCAGCAGATCCTCGGGGCGGGCGGCCATGGCCGCGATATTGGCTGCGTTCGCCGCGTCGGGGTGCCAGGTGCCGGGCCGGTGATAGGTATCCGTGGCCGCGCAGCCTGCCAGGGCCAGGAGCACCGGCAGGCAACCGGCCAGGTGGCCGAGCAGGCGGCCAAGGCGGGCCGGCGTCCTGCCGGCGACGCCGCTCGCCGGCCTCCGGCCTGGGGCCTCGCCGCCGCCCCGCCGTTTGTGCGCGAGACCGGTCATTGCACGATAAACCCGGCATCGCCCGGCACGTGCCGCGGCAACGAGGGGTTCCTGGTCTCGATCTGGCGCATCCGCAGCAGGCGGTCGAAATCCGACGGCGCCTTGAAATGCTCGGCCGGCACATGCAGCGCCGCCGGATTGTCCACCGGGCGGACGATCAGCGGGGTGACGATGATCACCAGCTCGGTCTGCTGGCGGTTGAACTTGTCGTCGCGGAACAGCGCGCCCAGGATCGGGATGTTGCTGACGTTCGGCACGCCGCTCGCGCCGTCGTTGATGCTGTCCTGCAACAGACCGCCGATGGCGAAGCTTTGGCCGCTGCCAAGCTGCACCGTCGTTTCCGCCCGGCTGACCGTGAGGGAGGGGACGACGAAGGTCGCGTTGCTGCCGATGCCGGCCGAGAGGGTTACCGAGTTCGCGTCGCTGATCTGGCTCACTTCCGGCGCGACATGGATGGCGATGCGGTTGTCGCTGAACACGGTCGGGCGGAAATTGAGCGACACGCCGAAATTCTTGTAGGTGATCGAAACGCCGCCGTTCGACCCCGAGGGGATCGGCACCGGGAATTCTCCGCCGACCAGGAAGCTGGCTTTCCGGCCGCTCATCACCGTCAGGTTCGGTTCGGCCAGGATGCGCACCAGACCGTCCTGCGCCAGCGCATCGAGCGTGCCGGCCAGGCTCGTGCCCTGGCAGGCGACGCTGAGTTCGAGTTGCCGGCCGGCCACGCAGGGAACCGCGGCGAGGCCGTTGGCGGCAAGATTGAGGGCCGGCAGTTTGGCGATGCTGCCGATGGTGCCGAGCGCGGACCAGTTGATGCCGAGCTTGTCGCTGATGCTGCGCGACATCTGCACGATGCGCACCTGCAAGGTCACCTGGGTCGAGGTCCGCACCAGGATCTGGTTGTCCACCGTCTGGCCGGGCGGCGCGTAGCCCTTTGCCACCGCGACCGCGCGGGCCGCATCGGCCGGGGAGGCGACCGTGCCGGTGAGCAGCAGCCCGTTCGCTTCCTGCGCGATCTGCACCCGTCCCCCTGGCAGCAGCCGGTTCAGGGCCGCCATCGCCTGCTGGGCGGCGAAGCCGGAGGGACGCACCGAAACCTGCACCACCGAAACCGGATGCCCCGCCGCGTCCAGCGCCGCCACCACCGTGCGCCCGGCGCCCACGGCGAAGACGAACAGGCTGGTCGGGCTGGCCGGCCGCGCGTCCGCCACTTTCGGGTTGGCCACGAACACGTTCGCGACCGGCGCCGACAGCCGCACCACCCGCCCGCCGCCGACCTCCAGGTGCAAGGACTGCGCACCGGCTCGGGCCGCCGGCGGGCCGGCCACTGCCCCCAGCAGGGCCAGGGCGCACGCCAGGATCGCGCGGAGGCGCATCAGAACCGAACCTCCTTGTCGTCGGCGGTGCCCTGCCAGACCCGCACGGCACCCGCCGCGGCCGGGGCCTGCCGCACCGCCAGCGATTGCGCCACGTCCCCGGCCCATACGGCCGCCGGCTTGTGCGCGCGTCCCTGTCCGCCGGGCGCGCCCGGCCCCGGTTCGGCGGCGCGCACCGACAGCGACAGCCGGCCGAGCCGCGTTGCCACCGCCACCCGCTCCGCTTCCTCCGCCGTGACTTCCAGGGTGACGGTATGCGCGGCGTGGCCGGCCCGATCGCCGGGGGCGGCGCCTTCGACCAGACGCTGGTCGATCGCGATCACCCGCACATCGGCCAGCACCGTCTCGGCCGACACCCGCCGGTCCGGCGGCACGGCGGGGTCGGCGGTGGCCTGGGTCAGGATCAGATCCACCCGGTCGCCGGGCCAGATCAGCCCGGCGGTGCCGCTCACCATGTCGACCCCCACGGTGATCGCCCGCATCCCCGGTTTCAGCACCGCCGCCAGGAACCCGTGGTCGCCCGGGCGCAGCACGTCGGGCGGCAGGATGATCTCGTTCGCGTCCAGCGAGCGGCGCACCATCGCCCCCGCCAGCGCGCGCCGGGCCTGCGGGGTATCGATCAGCGCCCCCGCCGGCGCCGGGGCGGACAGCGTGCGCGCGGCGAGGTCGTTCGGCTTCAGCAGCGCCCCCGGCTGCACGGCGTGCGCCGCCGCCAGCACGGCCACCCGTGCCGCCTCCGCCTTGCCGGCGGCGGGATGCGTCGCCACCCAGGCGAGCAGGCCGAAGCCCAACAGCCCGGCGGCGATCAGCCCGACCAGGGTCAGGCGCAGGATCATGCCCGTGCCCCATGTCTCGTGATGCGGGCGATCGCCGGACCGGGCACCGCGGCGGCCGCGGGCGCCGGGTGGCGTGCCCGCATGTCATGCACGGGCGGCGGAGTGGCGGCGGGCGGGCCGGCATGACGGCTGGCCGGCAGCAACGCCGCCGCGGTCCCGAGCGCGATCGCCACCGCGTACGGCAGCGGGCCGCCGCGGGCGAGGCGCCGGCGCTCGGCCCGCGCCGCGCGGGCCAGCAGGCCCATGGGCCTGCTGCCGTATGAGGGCGCCACCCAGCGGCGCGTCGCCGCGTAGACCAGAGCCAGCCCGGCGCCGGCGATCGCGGTGCCGGCGACCAGCCCGGGCACCGCATGTGGCGGCACCACCAGGGCGCAGGCGGCAAGCAGTTTCACGTCGCCTCCGCCCAGCCAGCCGCGCCGCCAGCACAGCGCTGCGCCCAGGAACACGAGCCCCGCGGCCAGCAGCCCCGCCGCCAGGTCCCCGGTCGCGGCCCGCGCCGCCAGCCCGAGGGCGGCGATGGCGAGACAGAGCAAGGTGGGAACGGTGCGCGCCATCACGTCGTGCAGCGCGGCGGCGGCGATCAGCCCCAGGCTGGCGAGGCCGAGCGCGGTGCCGGGCGGCAGGGTCATGGCTGCGTCCTCCGCCGGACATCACCAGGGCGCCGCGCCGCCGGCCCGGGCGCGACAGCATGTTCCGTTTGTCCTGAACACGGACCGGATCGGTCGAAGAGCGGGTGCCCCGGCATGGGTCGTTTCCGAAATCTGGCGAGACCCTGGCGGCAAATCCTTTCGCTTCGGTGAATCCCGCGGCGGGGGCGATCACGCGCCGGGTCGGGTCCTGCCCTGCGGCGTATCCCCCGTCCGCGGCAGGGCCGGCGCCTGGCGGGGCGCCGGCCCGGTCCCGACGACCGCGTCGGGTCAGGCGCCGGGAATGCTGCTGGCAACCGAGGACAGCGCCGAGGAGAGGCTGGTGCCCAGGCTGGTGAACGCGGTCACCAGCACCGTCGCCAGCACCCCGGCGATCAGCGCGTATTCCAGCGCCGTCACCCCGCGCCGGTCAGCGTACAGTGCCTGCAGCAGTGTCAGATATGCGATCATGATTGGATTCTCCTTCGAGCCGGGTTGAGAGTCCGCTGCCAGCCGCGCCGGCAGGGGGCAGGTGTCTCTGCCGTCCAAAAAAAGCATCCGAATGGTTAATCATCGGTTGACGCGCGGGCAGAATTTTCCCGGTTCGCGCGCCTGGGTCTGCGGGCGGTAAACTCCACTCATGCCGGCTGCCCCGCTTCCTGCCCCGTTCTCGGCCTGGTTCGCCGCGCGCGGCTGGACCCCGCGTCCGCACCAGCTGGCGATGCTGGACGCCGCCCGCGCCGGTGCCAGCGCGCTGCTGATCGCGCCGACCGGCGGCGGCAAGACGCTGGCCGGGTTCCTGCCCTCGCTGATCGACCTCGCGGCGGCGCCGCGGCCGGGGCTGCACACGCTCTATGTCAGCCCGCTCAAGGCGTTGGCCACTGATATCGCCCGCAACCTGCTGGCCCCGGTGCAGGAGCTCGCGCTGCCCCTCACCATCGAGACCCGCACCGGCGACACGCCGGCCAACCGCCGCGCCCGCCAGCGCGCCGCCCCGCCGCACATCCTGCTCACCACTCCGGAAAGCCTGGCGCTGCTGCTCTCCCTGCCCGACTCGCCCGCGCTGTTCGCCGGGCTTGCCGCGGTGGTGATCGACGAGGTGCACGCGCTCGCCGGCACCAAGCGCGGCGATCAGCTGGCGCTCGGCCTCGCCCGTCTCGGCACGCTCGCCCCCGCGGCGCGGCGGATCGGCCTGTCCGCCACCGTGGCGCATCCGGACGCGATCGCCGCCTATGTCGGCGCGGCCCGCATTGTCACCGCCCCGCCCGGCGCGGCGCCGGAGGTGGTGCTGCAACTCCCGGCCGGGCGGCTGTCCTGGTCCGGCCACATGGGCCTGGAAGCGGCGCCCGAGGTGATGGCGCGCATCCGCGCCGCCGGCATGACCATCGTCTTCGTCAACACCCGCGCCCAGGCCGAGCTGCTGTTTCAGGCGTTGTGGAAGATCAACGATCCCACCCTGCCGATCGCGCTGCACCACGGCAGCCTGGAAGTGGCGCAGCGGCGCAAAGTGGAAGCGGCGATGGCGGCGGGCCGGCTGCGCGCGGTGGTCGCCACCTCCTCGCTCGATCTCGGCATCGACTGGGGCGGGGTCGATCAGGTGATCCAGGTCGGCGCGCCCAAGGGCGTCTCCCGCCTTCTGCAACGTCTGGGGCGCGCCAATCACCGCATGGACGAGCCGAGCCGCGCCGTTTTGGTGCCCGCCAACCGCTTTGAGGTGCTGGAATGCGAGGCGGCGATGCAGGGCGTCGCGGCAGGGGAACTGGACGGCGATCCGCCGCGCCCCGGCGGGCTCGACGTGCTGGCGCAGCACCTGCTGGGACGCGCCTGCGCCGGGCCGTTCCACCCGGACGAGGCGTTCGCGGAAGTCCGCCGCGCCGCGCCCTATGCCGCGCTGTCGCGGGAAGACTTCGACGCCGTGCTGGACTTCGTCGCCACCGGCGGCTACGCGCTCGCCGCCTATGAGCGCCACCGCAAGCTGTTCCGCGATTCCGAAGGAAACATGCATGTCCGCTCGGCGCGCATTGCGGCCCAGCACCGGATGAACATCGGCACCATCGTGGAAGCCCCGCTGCTGAAGGTGCGGCTCGCCGGCCGGCGCGGCCCGGGGCCGGTGCTGGGGGAGATCGAGGAGTATTTCGTCTCCCTGCTCCGCCCCGGCGACAGTTTCCTGTTCGCCGGGCGTGCCCTGCGGTTCCTGCGCCTGCGCGAGACGGTGGTGGAGGCGGCCGAGGGCGGCGGGGACGATCCGCTGATCCCGGCCTATGCCGGCGGGCGGCTGCCGCTGTCCACCAACCTCGCCGCGCGGGTGCGCGCGCTGCTCGCCGATCCGGCGCGCTGGGACGCCTTCCCCGATCCGGTGTCGGAATGGCTGCGCCTGCAGCGCGCCCGCTCCCGCCTGCCGGGGCGGCGCGATCTGCTGATCGAGACCTTCCCGCGCGGCGGGCGCTGGTACCTGGTCGCCTATTGTTTCGAGGGCCGCAACGCGCACCAGACCCTGGGCATGCTGGTGACGAAACGGATGCAGCGCGCCGGGTTCGCCCCGCTCGGCTTCGTCGCCACCGACTATGTGCTCGGCGTGTGGTCGGCGCAGCAGCCGAGCGATGTCGCGGCGCTGTTCGACCAGGACATGCTGGGCGACGATCTGGAAGCCTGGATGGCGGACAGCTCCCTGCTGCGCCGGACCTTCCGCGCCGTGGCGGTGATCGCCGGGCTGATCGACCGCCACCACCCGGGGGCGGAAAAGTCCCGCCGCCAGGTCACGGTGAACACCGACCTGATCTACGACGTGCTGCGCCGCCACCAGCCGGATCATGTGCTGCTGCGCGCCACAAGGGCCGATGCCGCGTCCGGCCTTGTTGATCTCGGCCGCGTCGCGGCGATGCTGGCGCGGGTGAAGGGGCGGGTGGTGCACATGGCGTTGTCGCGGGTCTCGCCGCTCGCGGTGCCGGTGCTGCTCGAGATCGGCCGCGAGAGCGTGCGCGGCGCGATCACCGAGGACGCGTTGCTGGCCGAGGCCGAGGCGCTGATCGCGGAAGCCACCGCTGTCGCGCCGCCGGCGCGCGGGGAAAGGGATCGCCACCGGCGCGCGGGGAAGAGGCACCGCCACCGGCGCGCGGGGAACAGGGATCGCCACCGGCGCGCGGGGGGCGGCCGGTGCAGGGATCGCTGTTCCCGGCATGACCGCGGCGCCGATCCATCTCGCCGGCGAGCGGCTGATGCTCGATCCCGCCGGCGCGCTGGTCTGGCCGGCGGCGCGGCTGCTGGCGGTCGCCGACCTGCATCTGGAGAAGGGCTCCGCCTTCGCGGCGAAGGGGATGCTGCTGCCGCCGTGGGACAGCCGCGCCACGCTCGACCGGCTGGTGCCGCTGCTGCGGCGGTGGACGCCGCGCATCGTGCTGGCGCTGGGCGATTCGTTCCACGACCGCACGGGCGCCGCCCGCCTCCCGGCGGCCGAGGCCGCCCGGCTGCACGCGATCGCGGCGGCGCACCGGCTGGTCTGGATCACCGGCAATCACGACCCCGTGCCGCCCGAAGGCCTGGGCGGCGAGAGTGCCGCGTTCTTCGCCGCCGGCCCGTTGCTGTTCCGCCACGAGGCCACCCAAGGCGGCGCGGCGGGCGAGATCTGCGGCCATCTCCATCCCAAGGCGGCGATCGCCTCGCGCGGCGGGACGCTGCGCCGGCCCTGCTTCGTCGCCGACGCGCGGCGCGTGCTGCTGCCGGCGTTCGGGGCCTATGCCGGCGGGCTGGAGGTGACGGACCCGGCGATCGCGGGACTGTTCCCGCGCGGCGGCCGGGTGTTCCTGCTGGGCCAGGACCGGCTGTTCAGCTTCCCGCTGCCAGCCGGCCGCGCGGCGCGGGGTGATCGCGGCTGAGCCGGGCGACGGGGGCGAAGCGCCCTCGGGTGCCGCCGTCCGGTTGCGGGGCGATGGACCCGGAGCCGCCCGCGGACGAGTGCCCCGATTGCCGTGCCGCGCGCGGTGGACTTCTCGTCGCACTTACGATAGTCAACGCATCATGCGCCCCGCTGTCGCCACCCAAATGAGCGCCCATTCCGCCACCTCCGCGCCAGACGTCGCCCGGCTGATCGTCGAGGCGCTGAACCTCGAGATCGCACCCGAGGACATCGCCCCGGACGCGCCGCTGTTCGGCGACGGGCTCGGCCTCGATTCGATCGACGCGCTGGAGCTCGCGCTGGCCATCTCGCGCGAATTCGGCCTCGAACTCCGCTCGGAGGAGGCGCGCGACCGGCAGGTGTTCGCCTCGTTGCGGAGCCTTACCGAGTATATCGACGCGACCCGGACCAGGTAGCCCCGGATGCCAGGGTCTTCGGGACAAGCCGTCCCGCTGCTGGCCCGGCCGGCCGAAGCGGTGCTGTTCCATCGCCCGTCCGGCCCGGTGACCGCGGGCACCTTCCTGGCCGATGCCGTCCGTCTCGCCGCCACGCTGCCCGCGCCGGGGGCGGATGCGGCGTCGCCGGTGCTGAACCTGTGCGCCGACCGTTACCGTTTCGCCCTCGGGTTTGCCGCCTGCCTGCTGCGCGGGCGGGTCAGCCTGCTGACCGGCGACCGCTCGCCCGCCTGGCTCGCGGCACTGGCGGCGCGGTTCCCCGGCCTGATCGCGCTTGCCGACGCGGCGACGGCGCTGCCGATCCCGGTGGTTCAGGTGGCGGACCCGCCCGCGGGAGAGGCCGGCGGGATCGCCGCGGTCCCCGCGATTCCGGCGGACCGGCTTGCTGCCATCGTCTTTACCTCGGGCAGCACCGGGGAACCGGTGGGGCATCGCAAGGCCTGGGGCGCGCTGGCAGCGCGGTCGATCGACGCCGGCCGGCGCTTCCGGCTGGCCGCGGCGCAGCCCGCCGCCGTGATCGGCACGGTGCCGCCGCAGCATATGTACGGGTTCGAAACCACGGTGCTGCTGCCGTTGCACGCCCCGGCGGCAAGCTGGTGCGGCCCGGCCTTCTACCCGGTCGATATCGCTGCGGCGCTGGCCGCCTGTCCGCCGCCGCGGCTGCTGGTCAGCACGCCGCTGCAACTGCGCGCGTTGCTCGCCGCCGATATCGCGCCGCCGTCGCTCGCACGGGTGATTTCGGCGACAGCGCCGCTCGACCCGGCGCTGGCGGCAGCGGCGGAGCGGCGCTGGGGCACCGAGGTATGGGAAATTTTCGGTGCCACCGAGGTGGGCTCGATCGCCAGCCGCCGCACCGCCGCCGGGCCGGTCTGGCGCAGCTATCCGCGGGTGCGGTTCGGTCCGGCGCCGGATGCCGCGGGGCCGGCGGCGCCCGGCGGCGCCGTGGTCGTGCGTGCCCCGTTCTGCGCGCCCTTCCCGCTGAGCGACCTGCTGGATCTGCTCGATCCCACACGCTTCCGCCTGCTTGGCCGCAATGGCGACCTCATCAAGCTCGGCGGCCGGCGCGCCTCGCTGGCCGGCCTGACCCGCATCCTGACCGGCATCCCCGGGGTGGAAGACGGGATCTTCGTCGCCCCGGAGGATCTGGAGAGTCGCCCGACCGCCCGGCTGCTCGCCTTCGCGGTGGCGCCGGCGCTGCCGGCGGAGGCCATCCTCGCGGAGCTGCGCACCCGGATCGATCCGCTGTTCCTGCCGCGCCGGGTGGTCCGGCTCGATCGGCTGCCGCGCGATCCGCTCGGCAAGCTGCCGGCCCGGGCAGTCGCCGAGATGCGGGCGCGGCTCGCCCAGGGGGAACCGGCGTGAGCGTGCCGCCGGCGGCGCCGGCACCGTCCGCGGGCGGGGAGGTGGTGCTGCGCATCGATCCGGACGATCCCTGCCTGGCGGGCCATTTTCCCGGCCGGCCGATCCTGCCCGGCGTGGTGTTGCTCGACATTTTCGTTGCGGCCCTGCGGCGGGCCCATCCGGACCAGGCGGCGCTGGTGCTGGAAGCGGTGAAGTTCACCGCCCCGGTGCGGCCGGGCCAGCGTGTGGCGCTGCGCTGGGCGGCCGCCGCACCTGGCCGGGCCGCGTTCCACGCCGAGGCGGACGGGGTCCGGGTGCTGTCGGGCCGGGCCTCCTGGCCCGCCACGCCATGACCGCTACGGATGCCGCGGCCCCGCCCCGCCTGGGGTGGAACCATCGCGCCGAGCGCGGCAACGCCGCGCTGATCGGGGTGATGATCTGGATTTCGCTGCGCCTCGGCTGGCGCACCGGGCGGATGCTGCTGTACCCGATCGCCGCCTATTTCCTCCTTTTCGCGCCGAGCGCCCGACGCGCCTCGGCGCGTTTCCTCGCCCGGGCGCTGGGCCGGCCCGCCGGTGCGTGGGGCGTGTGCCGCCACCTGTTCGCCTTCGCCGCGATGCTGCTCGACCGGGTGTTCCTGCTGGCCGGGCGGAGCGCAGGTTTCCGTGTTGCGGTCACCGGGCTCGAGGATCTGACCGCGGCGCTGGAGCAGGGGCGGGGGGTCGTGCTGCTGGGCGCCCATCTCGGCAGTTTCGAGGCGCTGCGCGCCTTCGGCCGCACCGCGCCGGTGCCGGTGCGGATGCTGATGTACCGGGCCAATATGGGCGCGTTCAGCCGGGCGATGGATCGGCTCGATCCGAGCTTCGCGGAGTCGGTGATCGAGATCGGCGCGCCGGAGGCGATGCTGCAGGTGCGCGAGGCGGTGGCGCGGGGGGAAATCGTCGGCATCCTCGCCGACCGCACGCCGGAGCCGGCGGCGGCCGCGGCGGGCGGCGGCGCGGGCGGCGCGACCCGCCGGGTGTCGGTTCCGTTCCTCGGCGCCGACGCCCGCTTCCCGGCCGGGCCCTTCCTGCTTGCCGCCGGGCTCGGCGCGCCGGTGCTGCTGTTCTTCGGCCTCTGCACCGGGCCGCGCCGCTACGAGTTGTGCTTCGAACCGTTCGCCGCGCGGCTCGATCTGCCGCGCGCCGGGCGGGCGGAGGCATTGCGCCGGGTCGTCCTGTGCTATGCGGACCGGCTTGCGGACCGCGCCCGCGCGCATCCGTTTCAATGGTTCAATTTCCACGATGTCTGGGATCCGCCCCCGAATGCCGCGCAGGATGCGCGCCCGCCTGCGACTGCTCCTGCTGCTCGGCCCGTTGGCGTGGCCGGCGCTGGCCTGGGGACATGAGCCGCCGCCGGTCCGTGCGCCGGGCCCCGCCGCCGCGCCGGCGTCGTCCGACGCAAGCCTGCTCGCGACCGTGATGCATCGCCTTGCCGCCGTGCGCCAAAGCCGCGCCCTGTTCACCGAGACCAAGACCCTCGCCGCGCTGCAGGTGCCGCTGCGCAGTTCGGGCCGGCTTGCCTATCAACGGCCCGACCAGCTGGAGAAGATCACCACCTGGCCGCGTACGGAGGTGCTGGAGGTGCGCGGCGGCCGGCTGTCGCTGACCGCCGACGGCGCCACGCGGACCGTCGAGCTGGCCGACGAGCCGGCGATCGGCGCCCTGGTGGAGGCGATCCTGGGTACGCTGGCCGGCGATCTGGACGGGCTGCGCCGCTGGTACGACGTCGCCGCGACCGGCATGCCGTCGGCCTGGCGGATCACGCTGCGACCGCGCGGCGCGGCGCTGGCGAAGCTCGTGCGGGAGGTGGCGATCACCGGCGCGGGTGCGCGGCTGAGCCGGGTGCACACGCTTGCGGCCAATGGCGACAGCACCGTCATGACCATCACGCCCGCCTCGTGACCGGGCTATCCCCGCCCGGGCTGTCCCGGCCGCGCGCCTGGCCGATCCTGCTTGCGCTGCTCGGGTCCCTGCTGTTCACCGGCCTTGTTCTCGGCCGGTCGCACATCCGCACCGACATGGCCGCGCTGCTGCCGCCGGCGCAGGGCGCGGCGGCCCGGTTCATGCTGCGGGAGCTCCGCTCCGGTTCCGCCAACCGGCTGATCCTGATCGGCATCGAGGGGGCGTCCGCGGACCGGGTGGCGCAGACGAGCCGCGCGCTCGCCGCCCGGCTCGACGCGAGCGGGGCCTTCACCCTGGTGCGGAACGGCGCCGGCAGCCTGCAAGGCTCGCCCGAGGCGCGGTTCCTGTTCGCGCACCGCTACCTGCTGTCCCCGGCCGTGACCCAGGCGTCCTTCGCCATCCCGGCGTTGCGGCGCGACCTGCAGCGGTTGCTCGCCGGGCTGCAATCGTCTGCCGCCCCGCTGGTGGAACGCGTCGGCCTTGCCGATCCCACGGGGGCCTTCCTCGCCCTGGCCCAAGACTGGAGGGGCGGCAGTCGCATCGCCCTGACCGACGGGGTGTGGTTTGCCGCCGGCCGGCCGTCCGGCCGGCCGCGGGCCCTGATCCTGGCCGAGACCCGCGCGGGCGGCACCGACCTGACGGCCCAGCACGAAGCGATCGGGGCGATCCGCGCCGCCTTCGCCGCCGTCGCGCCGCCCGGCGCGCGGCTGGTGCTGGGCGGCACCGCGATCCTGAGCGCCGCCGCCGAACAGGCCGTGCGTGCGGATGCCGAGCGCCTGTCGGTGCTCTCCGCCCTGGTCGTCACCTTGCTGCTGCTGTGGCGGTTCCGCGCGCCGCTGGTGATCGCCGCGATCCTGATCCCGGTCGTGCTCGGCATCGGCGCGGCGGCGCTCGTGGTGCAGGCGGTCTATGGCTCGGTGCAGGGGATCGCCTTCGGCTTCGGCATGACCATGCTGGGGGTCAGCGTCGACTATCCCGTGCTGCTGGTCGGCCACCGCAAGCGCGGCGAGGCGCCGCCGGCCACCTTCCGGCGCATCGGCCGGGCCTTCGCGCTCGCGGTCGCGACCGCGCTGCTGGGGCTGAGCGGCATGGCGTTTGCCGGGTTCCCGGCGATCGGCCAACTGGGGCTGTTTGCGGTGACCGGGCTCGGGGTGGCGGCGCTCGCGACCCGCATGCTGCTGCCGCCGCTGATCGTGGCGGCGGAGCTGGCGCCGATGGCGTTCGGCGATCCCGCGCTGCTGCACCGGATCGAGCCCTGGCGGCGCGCGCGTCCGCTTGGCCTCGTGGCCTGCGCCCTCGCGGCACTGTTTCTGCTGATCGGCGGCGGGCCGCGGTTGGCGCGCGATCTCGCGGCGCTGAGCCCGGTGCCCGCCCCCGCGCTGGCCGCGGACCAGGCGTTGCGCGCCGAGGTCGGCGCCCCGGACGCGGGCCAGCTCGGTGTGGTGCGGGGGACGAGCGCCGAGGCGGTGCTGCGCGCCGAGGAGCGGCTGGCCCCGGTGCTGGCGCGGCTGCGCGCGGCGGGCGCCATCGCCGGGGCCGACTATGCCGCAAGGTTGCTGCCGAGCCGCGCCGCCCAGCGTACGCGCCAGGCCGCCTTGCCGCCGCCCGCGGTGCTGGCGCAGCGGCTCGACGCAGCAGCGGCCGGGCAGGGGTTTCGCGTCGCCGCCTTCGCGCCGTTCCTGGCCGATGTCGCCGCCGCCCGGAGCATGGCGCCGCTCGGCCCGGAGGACGTGACCGATCCGGTGCTGGCGGCCCGGCTGCGGGCGCTGCTGTTCCGGCGGGACGGCCAGTGGTACGGGCTGATCGCGCCCGCTGGCGTGGCCGATCCGCCGCTTGTGGCCGCGCGGCTGCGCGCGTCCGGGGTGCTGTATGTCGACGTCGCGGCGGAAACCAGCCGGATCGTCACGCGATCCACGGCCACGGCGCTGCATCGCCTGGGCTGGGGCGGGGTGGCGGCGTTGGCGGTGCTGGTGCTCGGCCTGCGTGATCCGCGGCGTGTGCTGCGGGTGGCAGGGGCGGTGCTGGCGGCGCTGCTGATCGCGGTGGCGGTGCTGACCGCCATGGGGACGGGGTTCTCCCTGTTGCAGATCGTGGCCTTGCAGCTGGCCGCCGGCGTCGGGCTCGACTACGCGCTGTTCTTTGCCCGCGCGCAGGTCGATACGGATGAGCGCGCGCGCACCCTGCGCACCCTGCTGACCTGCAATGCGATGACCCTGCTGACCTTCGGCCTGCTTGCCACCGCCCGCACGCCGCTGTTGCGCCAGATCGGCCTTGCGGTTGTCGTCGGCGCCGCGGCATCCATGTTCACCGGGTTTATGTTCGCCGGCCCGCGCCCGGGCCGCAGTGGGGAAGGGGGCTGAATGCGGGACCGTTGCAGCACCGCTACAGGAATCGCCGGACGCCGCCGCAGGCCATGGTTTCGCCGGTTCCGATGAGCGCGCGCGCCCGTCCGCTGTTCCTGACCGCGTCCGGCCTTGTCAGCGCCATGGGGTCTGGCGGGGCGGCCACGCTCGCCGCGCTGCGGGCGCGCCGGTCGGGCCTGCGGCCGTGCCGCTTCGCCGGCGTCGAGGTCGGGCATGTGGGCCAGGTGGACGGGATCGAGGCGCACGCCCTGCCGCCGGCGCTTGCCCGGTTCGACTGCCGCACGCATCGCCTGGCCGATCTTGCGTTGCGCACCGACGGGTTCGCCAACTCGGTCGCCGCCGCCCGGTCCCGCTATGGCGCGGCGCGCATCGCGGTGGTGCTCGGCACCAGCACCGCCGGGATCCTGTCGAGCGAGGAGGCCTATCGCGCCCGTGATCCCGCGACCGGCCGGCTTCCCGACTGGTTCGACTACGAGCACACGCATGACATGGGCGCGCTGGCCCGCTTCGTCCGCGCCGCGCTGGCGCTGGAAGGTCCGGCCTTCGTCGTCTCGACCGCGTGCGCGTCTTCGGCCAAGGCCTTCGCCGATGCGGCGATGCTGATCGCCGCCGGGGTGGCGGATGCCGCGGTGGTGGGCGGGGCCGACAGCCTGTGCCGCATGACCCTGCGCGGCTTTGCCGCCCTGGAACTGATCTCCCCGGTGCCCTGCCGGCCCTGCGCGGCCGACCGGGCCGGGCTGTCGGTGGGCGAGGCGGCCGGTTTCGCCCTGCTGGAACCAGCGGGGGAGGGGGTGGCGCTGCTCGGTAGCGGCGCCAGCAGCGACGGCCACCACATGTCGGCGCCGCATCCCGAGGGCGCCGGCGCGGCAGCGGCGATGCGGGAGGCGCTGGCCGCCGCCGGGCTCGGGCCGGAGGAGATCGACTACGTGAACCTGCACGGAACCGGCACGGTGCAGAACGACGCGATGGAGGACGCGGCCGTGGTTTCGGTATTCGGGACCGGCACGCCCTGCAGTTCCACCAAAGGCTGGTCCGGCCACACGTTGGGCGCGGCCGGGGTGCTGGAGGCGCTGATCTCGGCGCTGTGCATCCGCGAGGGGCTGCTGCCCGGCTGCCTCGGCCTCGACCGGCCCGATCCGGCGTTGCGCGCGCAGATCCTGGCGGCGAACCGGGTCGCCCCGGTGCGCCGCGTGGTCAGCAACTCGTTCGGCTTCGGCGGTATCAACTGCAGCCTTGTGCTGGGGGCGGCGTGATCCGGGCGGCGATCCACGGGGTGGGCGTGTGGGGGCCGGGACTGGCGGGCTGGGACCAGGCGCGGGCGGTGCTGACCGGCGCCGTGCCCTGGCAGGCGGATCATGCCGCGCCGCCGATGCCGCCACTGCTGGCCCCGGCCGAGCGGCGGCGGGCCGGCGCCGCGATCCGGCTGGCGCTGACGGTCGCGGCGGAGGCCTCCGCCGCCGCCGGCCTGGCGCCGGGCGCGATTGCCGGGGTGTTCGCGACCTCGAACGGCGACGGGGCGGTTCTGGGCGCTTTGCTCGAGACCCTGGCGAGCGCGGCGCCGTTTGTCTCACCCACCCAGTTCCACAACTCGGTGCACAACGCCGCGGCCGGCTACTGGTCCATCGCCACCCGCTCGCATGCGCCGGTGACGTGCCTCAGCGGGCACGACGGCAGTTTCGCGGCCGGGCTGCTGCGCGCGGTCGCCGAGGTGTGCAGCGTCGGGTCGCCGGTGCTGCTGGTGGCCTATGATCTGCCGATGCCGGAGCCGCTGCGGGCGTTGCGCGGCACAACGGTTGCTTTCGGCACCGCGCTGGTGCTGGCGCCGGTGTCGGCGCGGCCGGTGGCGCCCCAGGGCGGGATCTGCGGCCCGATCGGGCCGGCGCTGGCCGAGATCGGCCTCGCCTTCGTCGCCGCGCCGGCGATCCCCAGGCTTGCGTCACCGCGCCGGTCGGGGCTGCAGGATCTGGCCACGGCCAACCCGGCGGCGCGGTCGCTGCGGCTGTTGGAAGCCCTCGCGGCGGGTCGCGCCGAGCAGGTCTCGCTGGCGTTGTTCGACGGTCGGGTGGATCTGGAGGTGCGGCCATGCTCGACGCCGGACGCATCCGCGCGCTGATCCCGCACCAGGGGGCGATGTGCCTGCTGGAGGCGGCGCTGCGCTGGGACCGGGGGACGATCCTGTGCCGCGCGCGGTCCCACCTGAGCACGGACAACCCGCTGCGGCGGGACGGGCGGCTGGGCGCGGCGTGCGGGATCGAATACGGGTTGCAGGCGGCGGCGCTGCACGGGGCGTTGCGGGCGCTGGATGCGGGCGGCCCGCCGCCGCCGCCGGGCTGGTTCGCCGTGCTGCGCCGGGCGGAGCTGTGCGTGGACCGGCTGGACGTGCCGGCGTTCGGGGCGCTCGCGGTGCAGGCGCGGCTGGAGCGGGCGGAGCCGGCGGGGATGATCTACGGCTTCGTCCTGCGCGCGGCGACCGGACGGCTGCTGTTGCGCGGACGCGCCGGCATCGTGCTGCCGGTCGTGGCGGCGGATCAGGCCGGGTGAGCCGGTTGCAGCAGCAAAGGCGCCGGCCCGGCGTCCTGGCCGCTGCCGCTTGGCAACAGCAGCGCGACGCGGACGCCGAAATGCGCCGCCAGCAATGCGATCCACGGGCCGAAGCCGCTGTGCGTCCCGCGCGGGGCGGCCTGCGCGGCGGTCGGAGCTGCCAGATCGCCGGCGAATCCGGCCGGCCAGGCGGCGCGTGGTCCGGCGATGCGGAGCAGGATGCCGCCGTCTTCCGTCCCCGCAAGGGCGATGGTGCCGCCGCGCGGCAGCGCGTCGGGGGCGAGCAGGAGCAGGTTGAGCAGAAGGCGGTCGATGCCCGGCGCGAAGACGGTCCCGGGCGGCAACGCGGTGAGGTCGAGTTGCACCCGGTCGGCCGCCGGTGCGCCGCTGGCGAGGTCGCGCAGCCGCGCCAGGTCGAGCCGGCCGCCGCCGCCCCAGGCGACGCGTACCAGGCGGATCCGGCGGGTCAGGTCCTTCGCCGCCATGGCGGCCATGGTCAGCCCGGCGGTGTCGGTGTGGGTTTGCGCGAGCTCGATGGCGTCGGTGAGGCTGGCGAGGAGACTGCCGACGTCGTGGCATACGCGGGCGTAAACCGGCTCAGAAAGGTCGAGAAAGTCTGCCATAATCTCTACCCTGCCAACATGGCCGCATAATAACGATAATTTGAGAACATAGTCAAGTTTTGTTAGGTTTTTCTCGTCCACCCACTGTCTTCCGGAGGCCGTCATGGTCCTGTCCGCTCCGCCCAGCATCGAACCCGGTCAGTGGGTGCGTCATCCCGGCCGCCCCGACTGGGGGCCCGGGCAGGTGCAGTCGGTGATCGGGGCCCGGGTGACGGTGATGTTCCTGCATGCCGGCAAAGTGCTGGTGAACGCCGCGGTCGTGGCGTTGGACATCTGCGACGAACCGCCGGAGTGAGGCCGCTGGAATGACGCCGGCGCGCGGCTGCACGCGCCTTGCGCGGCGGGCCCCGCTTGAAGCCGGGCGCAGGATGGCGCAAGTGGTCAGACTATGAGCACTCCGTCCCTGCCCATGCTCGATCCGTTCGGCCGCGCCATCACCTACCTGCGGGTGTCGGTGACCGACCGCTGCGACCTCCGCTGCGTCTATTGCATGGCCGAGGAGATGCACTTCCTGCCGAAGAAGGACGTGCTCACGCTCGAAGAGCTTGAGCGGCTGTGCGCCGCCTTCATCGGTCTCGGGACGCGCAAGATCCGCCTGACCGGCGGTGAACCGCTGGTCCGGCGCGACGTGATGCGGCTGGTGGCGCGGCTCGGCGCGCGGGTCGGCCCGGGGGCGGATCGGGGGCTGGAGGAGCTGACCCTGACCACCAACGGCACCCAGCTCGCCCGGCTGGCGCCGGGGCTGGCGGCGGCGGGGATGCGGCGGATCAACGTCTCGCTCGACACGCTCGACCCGGCCAAGTTCACCCTGATGACCCGCTGGGGAAAGATCGGCCCGACGCTGGAGGGGATCGCCGCGGCCAAGGCCGCGGGGCTCGCGGTGAAGATCAACACCGTGGCGATGAAGGGCGTGAACGAGGACGAGTTCGATGACCTCATTGCCTGGTGCGGCGGGGAGGGGTTCGATCTCTGCCTGATCGAGACGATGCCGATGGGCGAGATCAGCGAGGACCGCACCGACCAGTACCTGCCGCTGTCGCTGGTGCGCTCCCGCCTGCGCCGGCGCTGGACCCTGGAGGAGACCGATTACCGCACCGGCGGCCCGGCGCGGTATTTCGTGGTGCGGGAGACCGGGCAGCGGGTCGGCTTCATCACGCCGATGACGCATAATTTCTGCGAAAGCTGCAACCGGGTGCGGCTGACCTGCACCGGAACGTTGTTCATGTGCCTGGGCCAGGACGACCAGGCCGACCTGCGCGCGGTGCTGCGCTCGGGCGCCGACGATGCGGCGCTGGAGGCGGCGATCCGGGAAGCGATTTCGCGCAAGCCCAAGGGGCACGATTTCATCATCGACCGCCGCCACGACCGGCCGGCGGTCGGGCGGCACATGAGCATGACGGGCGGCTGATCCGGGCGGCCGGCTCAGCCGGCGGCGTGCGGCGCCGGCGCCGCTTTCGCCAGGGCCGCTTTCGCCAGCGCCTGATCGACCGCGGCGGGATCATGCGCGATCACCGTGAGCAGCACCCGCGCCGCCGGGTCCGGCTGGCGGCGGCGTTGTTCCCAGTCGCGCACTGCGGCCAGGCTGAACCCGAAGCGCAGCGCGAATTCCTGCTGGCTGAGCCCGAGGCCGGCGCGGATCGCCTTCACGTCGACGGTGTCCGGGACATGGGCGACGAAGCCCGCGGTCGCTTCCCCGCGCGCATAGGCGCGGGCGCGGCGGGCGCTGCGGAGGAGGCGATCAGCGGCGGGCGACATGCAGGCGTACTCCTTCGTGCCAATCCTCGGCCAGTCCGGCCAGTTCCTCCCGCAGCGCGTTACGGTCGGCCTGGGTGAGATCGATGCGGTCGCCTTTGGCGAACACGTTGAGCAGGAAGACCGGCACGTCGTCCCCGGAGTAGAACGTGACCACCCGGTATCCGCCGCGCTTGCCCTTGCCGCGCCCGGCGAGGCGCAGCTTGCGGGCGCCGCCGGTGCCCGGGATCGGCGTGCCGGTCGAGGGCGTGATGGCAAGCAGGGTCACGATGGCGATTCGTTCCTGGTCGGTCAGTCCGGTTTCCTTCGCATCGGCCAGATAGTCCGGCGTCTCGATCACCGCGTGCATCGCCCCCTCCTGATCCGGAGGGGAGGTCATCGCAGGGACAGGTTGCCGTTTGCTTGACGCGGCGGCGGCGATCGCCCGGGCATCGGTCTGCCCCAGCGAAGCGTGACATACGGCATCGCCGCAGGATTGTCAACGGCAATGCCGTAGTGTGGCGTTTCTCGCGCCATCGTTGCCGGGCCCAGGGTCCGGCCGGGCGCCCGCCGCCGCGCTTGCAATTCCCGCCGAAGGCCCGAATTGTCACGGATCAGGGAACGGAAGCGGAGGGATCGCATGGTCGAGCACGCGCCATGGAACGCGGATCGGGCCGCCGCCATCATCGAGCGGCACCGGGCGCAGGACGGGGCGACCTTGCCGATCCTCCACGCCCTGCAGCACGCGTTCGGTTTCGTGCCGCGGGAGGCGATTCCGATGGTCGCCGCGGCGCTCAATCTCACCCGCGCCGAGGTGCACGGGATCGCCAGTTTCTATCACGACTTCCGGCACAGCCCGCCGGGCCGGCACGTGCTGCGGCTGTGCCGCGCCGAGGCCTGCCAGGCGATGGGCGCGGACGCGCTGCACGATGCCGCCCGCCGGCGGCTCGGGATCGGCTGGCACGAGACCACCGCCGACGGGGCGGTGACGCCTGGAGCCGGTGTTCTGCCTCGGCCTCTGCGCGGTCGCGCCCTCGGGAATGCTGGATGGCGACCCGCTCGGTCGACTCGATCCCGCCGCGCTGGATGCGGCGCTGGAGGAGGCGCAATGAGCCGGGTCTTCGTCCCGCGCGACGCCGCAGCCCTGGCGCTCGGGGCCGAGGCGGTGGCCGCCGGCCTGGCCGCCGCCGGCGCCGAAGTGGTGCGCACCGGCTCGCGCGGGATGTTCTGGCTGGAGCCGATGGTCGAGGTCGAGACCGCCGCCGGGCGGATCGCCTACGGCCCGGTGCGCGCGGCCGATCTGCCCGGGCTGCTGGCGGCCGGGATGCTGTCCGGCGGGGCGCATGCGCTGCGGCTGGGGCGGGCGGAGGACATTCCCTTCTTCGCCGGCCAGACACGCTTCACCTTCGCCCGCTGCGGCGTGGTGGACCCGGCGGTCGCTCGACGACTACCGCGCCCATGGCGGGCTGAAGGGGCTGGCGCGGGCGCTGGAGATCGGCCCGGCCGCTGATCGTTGCCGAGGTGACCGCGTCCGGCCTGCGCGGGCGCGGCGGCGCCGGGTTCCCGACCGGCATCAAGTGGAAGACCGCGGCGGATGCGGCGGCGGCGCGCAAATTCATCGTCGCCAATGCCGACGAGGGCGATTCCGGAACCTTCGCCGACCGCATGCTGATGGAGGGCGATCCCTTCGCGCTGATCGAGGGCATGGCGATCGCCGGAATCGCGGTCGGCGCCACGAAAGGGTTCGTCTATACGCGGTCCGAATATCCCCACGCGATCGCCGCGTTCGAGCGGGCGTTGGCCGCCGCACGCGCCGGCGGGCTGCTCGGTTCGGACGTGCTCGGCTCCGGCGTGGCGTTCGACATCGAGCAGCGGGTGGGCGCGGGGGCCTATGTCTGCGGCGAGGAAACCTCCCTGCTCGACAGCCTGGAGGGCAAGCGCGGCCAGGTGCGCGCCAAGCCGCCGCTGCCGGCGATCAAGGGGTTGTTCGGCCAGCCGACGGTGATCAACAACGTCATCACCCTGGCCTCGGTGCCGTTCATTCTGGCCGAAGGGGCGCGCGCCTATCACGACCTCGGCCACGGCCGCTCGCGCGGGACCATGCCGATCCAGCTCGCCGGCAACATCCGCCACGCCGGGCTGTTCGAGGCGGGGTTCGGCCTGACCCTGGGCGAGATCGTGAACGATCTCGGCGGCGGCACCGCCACCGGGCGCCCGGTGCGCGCGGTGCAGGTGGGCGGGCCGCTCGGCGCCTATTTCCCGCCCAGCCTGTTCGACACCGTGTTCGACTACGAGGCCTTCGCCGCGCGCGACGGGCTGATCGGCCATGGCGGGGTGGTGGTGTTCGACGACACGGTGGACATGGCGCGCCAGGCGCGCTTCGCGATGGAGTTCTGCGCCGCCGAATCCTGCGGCAAGTGCACCCCCTGCCGGATCGGCTCGGTGCGCGGGATGGAGGTGGTCGACCGCATCCTCGCGGGCCGCGATGTCGATGCCAATCTGGAACTTCTGCGTGATCTGTGCGAGACGATGAAATTCGGCTCACTCTGCGCGCTGGGCGGCTTCATCCCCTATCCGGTGATGAGCGCGCTGACCCATTTCCCCGAGGATTTCCGCCGCACCGCGCTGGCGGCGGCGTGAGGAGGCCGCGATGACCCTGCTCGCCGAAACCGACTACGGCACGCCGGAAAGCGCCGCCGCGACCCCGGTGACCCTCACTATCGACGGCCAGCCGGTCACCGTGCCGGAGGGCACGTCGGTCATGCGCGCGGCGATGGAAGCGGGGATCAAGATCCCCAAGCTCTGCGCCACCGACAGCCTGGCGGCGTTCGGCTCCTGCCGGCTCTGTCTCGTGGAGATCGAGGGACGCGGCGGCACCCCGGCCTCCTGCACCACCCCGGTCGCGCCGGGGATGAACGTGTCCACCGGCACCGACCGGTTGCGCCGCCTGCGCCGTGGGGTGATGGAGCTCTATCTGTCCGACCACCCGGTCGAGACCCTGACCGCGCCAACCGCCGGGGCGTGCGAGATGCACGAGATGGCGGGCGTCGTCGGCGTGCGGCAGCGTGCGCTACGGGCACGAGGGCGCCACCCATCTCGATGCGACGCATCGACGCGTCGAACCCTTATTTCCAGTTCGATCCGGCGCGCTGCATCGTCTGCTCGCGCTGCGTGCGCGCCTGCGAGGAAACCCAGGGCACGTTCGCGCTGACGGTGGAAGGCCGCGGCTTCGCCTCCAAGATCGTGGCGGGGATGGACGAGCCGTTCCTGGCGTCGCGAATGCGTCTCCTGCGGGGCCTGCGTGCAGGCCTGCCCGACCGGCTCGCTGATCGAGAAATCCGTCATCGCCCTCGGCCAGCCGGAGCACGCGACCGAGACCACCTGCGCCTATTGCGGGGTCGGCTGCACCTTCCGCGCCGAGATGCAGGGCGAGACGGTGGTGCGCATGGTCCCGGCCAAATCCGGCCAGGCGAACCACGGCCATTCCTGCGTGAAGGGCCGCTTCGCCTGGGGCTACGCCCAGCACCAGGACCGCATCCTGAAGCCGATGGTCCGCGCGAAGATCACCGACCCCTGGCGCGAAGTGGGCTGGGAGGAGGCGATCGCCCATGTCGCCACCGAATTCCGCCGGCTGCAGGCGACGGCGGGGCGGGAGTCGATCGGCGTCATCACCTCCTCGCGCTGCACCAACGAGGAAACCTTCCTGGTGCAGAAGCTGGCGCGCGCGGCGTTCGGCAACAACAACACCGACACCTGCGCCCGGGTCTGCCATTCGCCGACCGGCTACGGGTTGAGCACCACGTTCGGCACCTCGGCCGGCACCAATGATTTCGATTCGATCGAGCAGGCCGACGTGGTGCTGGTGACGGGCGCCAACCCGACCGACGGACACCCCGTGTTCGCCTCCCACCTCAAGCGCCGGCTGCGGGACGGAGCGAGGCTGATCGTGATCGATCCGCGGCGGATCGACCTCGTGCACACGCCGCACGTGCAGGCGGACCACCACCTGCCGTTGCGGCCCGGCACCAACGTCGCGATGCTGGACGCGCTGGCGCATGTGATCGTGACCGAGGGGCTGGTGGACCAGGACTACGTGCGCGCCCGCTGTGACGCGGAGGCGTTCGCCGACTGGGCCGCCTTCGTCAGCGCGCCGCGCAACAGCCCCGAGGCGGTGGAACCGCTCACCGGCGTGCCGGCCGTGCAATCGGTGCGTGCCGCCGCGCGGCTGTATGCCACCGGCGGCAACGCGGCGATCTACTACGGGCTCGGCATCACCGAGCACAGCCAGGGCAGCACCGCGGTGATGGCGCTCGCCAACCTGGCGATGGCGACCGGCAACGTGGGCAAGCCGGGCACCGGGGTGAACCCGCTGCGCGGGCAGAACAACGTGCAGGGCTCCTGCGACATGGGCAGTTTCCCGCACGAGCTGCCCGGCTACCGCCACATCTCGCGGCCCGAGGTGCGGGCGATCTTCGAGCGTGAATGGGGCGTGAGCCTGGACCCCGAGCCGGGCCTGCGCATCCCCAACATGATCGACGCCGCGCTGGATGGCAGTTTCCGCGGCATCTACATCCAGGGCGAGGACATCGTGCAGTCCGACCCCGACACGAAGCACATCACCGCCGGGCTCGCGGCGATGGAGCTGGTCGTGGTGCAGGACCTGTTCCTGAACGAGACGGCGAGCTACGCGCATGTGTTCCTGCCCGGCAGCTCGTTCCTGGAGAAGGACGGCACCTTCACCAACGCCGAGCGGCGGATCGGCCGGGTGCGCCGGGTGATGGCGCCGCGCAACGGCTACGCCGACTGGGAGATCACCCAGTTGATCGCCAACGCGATGGGGCAGGGCTGGGCCTATTCCCACCCGTCCGAGATCATGGACGAGATTGCCCGCACCACGCCCACTTTCGCGGGCGTGACCTATGCCAAGCTGGAGGCGCTGGGCTCGGTGCAGTGGCCCTGCAACGCGCAGGCGCCGGACGGCACGCCGACCATGCACGAAGCGGGCTTCGTGCGCGGCAAGGGGCTGTTCGTGGTCACCGAATACGTGCCGACCGACGAGAAGGTCGGCCCGCGCTTCCCGCTGCTGCTGACCACCGGGCGCATCCTGACCCAGTACAACGTCGGCGCGCAGACGCGGCGCACCGAAAACTCCGTCTGGCACGCGCAGGACGTGCTGGAGATCCACCCGCACGACGCCGAGGAGCGCGGCATCCGTGACGGCGATCTGGTCCGGCTCGCCTCGCGCTCGGGGGCGACCTCCCTGGCGGCGCGGATCACCGACCGGGTGGCGCCGGGGGTCGTGTACACCACCTTCCACCATCCGGAGACGCAGGCCAACGTGATCACCACGGATTATTCCGACTGGGCGACGAACTGCCCGGAATACAAGGTGACCGCGGTGCAGGTTTCGCCCGCCAACGGGCCTTCGGAGTGGCAGGAGACCTATCGCGCCTTCACCGAGCGGAGCCGGCGGATCGAGCCCGTCCCGGCCAAGTGATGGACAAGCCTGCCCCGTCCCGCGCGGTTGTGCGCACCGCCTGGCGCGTCGGCGGCGCGACGCGCGGGCGGCGGGTGCTTGCCGAGGAGACCCCGGTCGCCTTCACCTACAACCGCGCCACCCTGGCGGTCATGCTCGCCACCCCGGCCGATCTCGAGGATTTCGCCCTCGGCTTCAGCCTGACCGAGGGGATCGTCGCCGACCCCGGGGAGATCGAGGAGCTGACGGTGGTTCCGGTGGCGACAGGGATCGAGCTGCGCCTGTGGCTCGCCCCGGACCGCGCCGCGGCGGCCGAGGGACGTCGCCGGGCGCTCGCCGGCCCCGGCGGCTGCGGCCTCTGCGGCATCGACAGCCTCGCCGAGGCGGCCCGCGCCCTGCCGCGCGTTCCCCCCGGCCGGGGCTTTGCCGTGGCCGACATCGCCGCCGCGCTCGCCGCCCTCGGCCCGGCGCAACGGCTGAACGCCGCCACCCGCGCGACCCACGCCGCCGGGTTCTGGACCCCGGACGAGGGGCTGGTGGCGCTGCGCGAGGACGTCGGCCGGCACAACGCGCTCGACAAGCTGGCCGGCGCGCTGGCGCGCGCGCGCCGCAGCCCGGCGGGCGGGATCGTGCTGCTGTCCAGCCGGCTCTCCGTCGAGCTGGTGCAGAAGGCGGCGATGATCGGGGCGTCGGTGCTGGTGGCCGTGTCGGCCCCGACCGCGCTCGCCGTGCGCACGGCGGAGGCGGCGGGGCTGACCCTGGTCGGCGTGGCGCGGGACGACGGTTTCGAGATCTTCACCCATCCGCAGCGCATCGCGCTGCCGACGGAGGCTACCAAGCATGTCGCCTGACCGACTGGCCTATATGGCCAACCAGATCGGCACGTTCTTCGCCCATCAGCCGCAGGACAAGGCGGCGGCGGCGATCGAGGACCATCTGCGCAAGTTCTGGGACAAGCGCATGCGCGCCGGGATCGTCGCGGCGCTGGAGGCCGAGGCGGTGCGGCTCGATCCGCCGGTGCGCGCGGCGGTGGAACGGCTGCGCGCACCGGCGCAGCAGGCGGCCGGATAAGCTTCTCCCCTCCCCTTGCGGGAGGGGCCGGGGGAGGGGGCGTGCGGCGCAGATTCTTCCCGGGGAAGCCCGGAGCGGACCGGACCCCTCCCCCGGCCCCTCCCGCAAGGGGAGGGGAGAAGGGGCGTTCCTACCCCTCGGCCATCGCGCGCAGGCGGTTGCCCTCGCGCAGGCCGAAGAAGATGTCCTGGCGTGATCTCGTCGGGCGTGCGGCAGCCGGTGTAGGCCATCGTCTTGTCGAGCTCGGTGCGGATGATGTTCGCCGCCGCCGCCGCGCCGGCCTGGCCGCCGACCGCGGTGCCGTACAGGGTGGCCCGCCCGGTCAGCACGCATTTCGCGCCCAGGGCCAGCGCCTTGACGATGTCGGAACCGCGGCGGACGCCGGAATCGAGGATCACGGTCGCCTTGTCGCCCACCGCCTCGGCGATCTCCGGCAACAGGTCGATGGTGGCGGCGGCGCTGTCCATGTTCCGCCCGCCGTGGTTGGAGACGATGATCCCGTCCACCCCACAGCTGATCGCCTTCAGCGCGTCGTCCGGGCGGTTGATGCCTTTCAGCATCAGGATGCCCGGCCATTTGTCGCGGAAGATCTTGATGTCGTCCCAGTCGAGCGAATCCTGGCGCATCACCTCCCGCGTGCCGGGGTCGGTGCCGATCGGGCGGCGGTAGGGATCGGGGTAGTTCTCGTTGCGCGGCATGCCGATGGTGGTGAAGTATTTCATCAGCACGGTGGCGAACCAGGTCGGGTGGCGCATGATGTCGACCGTGAAGCGCACCGTCGGGTGGAACGGCAGCAGGAAGCCGTTCTTCGCGTTGTATTCGCGGTTCGGCGGCACGATGGTGTCGGTGGTGACGATCAGCGCCTCGAACCCGTTGTTCTTGGCGCGCTCGATCAACTGGTAGGACAGCTCCCGCTGCTTCCAGACATAGAGCTGGAACCACAGGCGGAAATTGGCCTCCTTGGCGATCTTCTCCATCGAGGTCATAGCGCCGGTCGCCAGGGTGAACGGGATCTTCGCCGCCGCGGCGGCCTTCGCCAGCGCAAGCTCCCCCTCGTGCCAGCAGAGGCCGGCCGCGCCGGTGGGCGCGATCGCCATCGGCATGCTGATCTCCTTGCCGAACAAGGTCGTTTTCGTGCTGCGGCCGGAGACGTCGACCAGGGCACGGTGGCGCAGCTTGAGGCGCTCGAACGCGGCGCGGTTGTTGCGAAGGGCCACCTCGTCCTCGGTGGCGCGATCGACGAATTCGAACACGCCGCGGGGCAGCCGGCGCTTCGCCGCCGCGCGCAGGTCGTTCACGTTGTAGCAGCGATCAAGCGCGGACATCGGCGTCGTCTCCCCCTGGGACGTTCCTGTGCAGACAAGGTCCCTGATGGCGCGATGATGAAGCCGGGGGAGGGGTTGTCAAGCAAGGCGCGCCGAGCCGGCCGGGGCCGGCACGCGAACGACCGGGGCGCGGGGGCGTTGGGTGGTACGGGCCCACTGGCGTATGCGGCCAGCGGATTCTGCGTGCGGGATGCGCCAGTGTCGCTGCGGGCGCAGCGGGTTGTCGTTGTGAGGGGCCGCGGCAATGTGGTATTCGGGACGCCGGAGGGTGGTTTGCGGCCACCGCTCCGGCTCCCGGTAGGTCAGAGGCGGATCAAGAGTGTCAGGCGGATCCGCCGCGAACCCCACCGGACAGCGACGACCATGCGTACCAGCATGGGCCACCTCCGATGGCGGCCGCGCCTTGAGCGACCGGGCAGGACGCCCGGTCATCGGGGCGCGCCGCACCGGAGGGCTTACCGCCCCACCCGTGAACGAACGCTTGCCAGGGCGCCGGTGCCGCAGCACGCCGAAGGGCTGGCGGCGCGACGCCGCGGTCGCTCGTGCATTGCCGATGCGCCCGTTGCAGGATGCGGCATGAGCGATGAAACGATCCTGACCGGCGCCACCCTGGTGCTGCCGGAGGCGGTCCGTGTCGGCACCCTGGTGATCCGGGGCGGGCGCATCGCCGAGGTGCAGCCCGGTCGGTCCGCCGCGCCGGGCGCGATCGGGCTCGATGGGGATTTCCTGCTGCCGGGCCTGGTCGATCTGCACACCGATAATCTGGAGCGCCAGGTGCAGCCGCGGCTCAATGCGCGCTGGCCGTCGCGCTCGGCGCTGGTGGCGCACGACGCGCAATGCGCCGCCGCCGGGGTGACCACCGTGCTCGATGCGCTGTGCCTCGGCGATCTCGGCTTCGACAAGGACCGGGTGCGGACCTTCCGCGAGGGGGTGGCCGATCTCGACGCGCTGTCCGGCGCCGGGCTGCTCCGCGCCGAGCACTATCTGCACCTGCGCTGCGAGGTGCCGGCGCCCGAGATGCCGGGCCTGTTCGATCCGGTGGCGGAGCATCCGCGGGTGCGGATGGTGAGCCTGATGGACCACACGCCAGGGGTTGGCCAGTACGCCGACCTCGACCGCTACCGTGCGCTGCGCCGTGACGGCGGGATGGACCCCGGCGAGATCGAGCGGCTGATCGCCGCATTGCACGCGCAACGGGACCGGCTGCGCTTGCCGAACCGGCGCGCCCTGCTCGCGCGCCTGGCCGGGCGGGGCGTCGCGGTGGCAAGCCACGACGACCGCACCGAGGTCGAGGTGGCGGAAAACGCCGCCGACGGCATCACCGTGAGCGAATTCCCGGTGACCCTGGCAGCCGCCCGTGCGGCCCGCGCGTATGGGATGCAGGTGATCGCCGGGGCGCCGAACCTGGTCCGCGGCGGGTCGCACTCCGGCAACGTGGGCGCGGCGGCGCTGCTGGCGGCGGGCGTGGTCGACGCGCTGGCGTCGGACTACGTGCCGACCAGCCTGATCGAGTCGGCGTTCCATCCCGCCGCCGGCGCGCTGCCCGCGGCGGTGGCGTTGGTGACCGACCGGCCGGCGCGGATCGCGGGCCTGGCCGACCGCGGCCGGCTGGAGCTGGGGCTGCGCGCCGACCTCGTGCGGGTGCGGGTGCACGAGGGACTGCCCGTCGTGCGCGCGGTCTGGCGCGCGGGGGAGCGGGTGGCATGAGCGGGACGGGGCCCCGGGTCGCAGTCTATTACGCCCCTGATCCGGACGATCCGCTGGCCGCGGCCGGCGCGGCGTGGCTGGGGCGCGACGCCGAGACCGGCGCGGCGCTGGCCCAGCCGCCGATCGCGGGCATCGCCGAGGTCACCGCGGCGCCGCGGCGCTACGGGTTCCACGCCACCTTGAAGCCGCCGATGCGGCTGGCCGACGGGCTCGCCTGGGCCGCGGTGGAAGACGCCGCGCGGGAACTGGCGGACGGGATCGCGCCGTTCGACCTGCCGCCGCTGGCGGTGGCGGACGTGCACGGATTCCTGGCTCTGCGCGAGACCGCGCCGTGTCCGGCCTTGCAGGCGCTGGCCGATCTCTGCGTGGCCGGATTGGACCGGTTTCGTGCGCCGCCCGTCCCGGACGAACTCGCGCGCCGGCGCCGCGCCGGGTTGAGCGCGGCGCAGGAGGCGATGTTGCGCCGCTGGGGCTATCCGTACGTGTTCGGCGCCTGGTTCTTCCACCTGACCCTGACCCGGCGGCTCGATCCGGCGGAGCGCGAGCGCTGGATTGCGGCCAGCCGGGCGCATCTGGCCCCGGCACTGGCCGCGCCGCGCCGGGTGGGCGCGATCTGCCTGTTCACGCAGGCGGAGCCATGCGCGCCGTTCCGGCTGGCCGCGCGCCTACCGTTGCGGGGCTGACGTCGCGAGGCATCGCAAGCAAGGCCAGGGGGCTTTGCCCCCCTGGACCCCCCACCAAGGGCGTCGCCCTTGGAACCCATTCGTATTGGTTCCGTGCCGGTGTGGGGGTGGCGCGGGCGGCCGGGCGGGAGGCGGAGACAGAGCGCGTTGCGCTCTGTCTCCGCCTCCCGCCCGGCCGCCCGCGCACCCCCACACCGGCACGGAACCCGAGGGGTCCAGGGGGCAGCGCCCCCTGGCCTTGCCTGCGATGCGTCGGGTCAGTGCGCCGCCGCGGCGATGGCGGCGAGGATGCAGGCCTCGGCGGTGGCGCGGCTTTCCCAGCCTTGCACCCGCACCCATTTGTCGGCTTCGAGATCCTTGTAGCGCTCGAAGAAATGTTCGATCGCGGCACGGACGATCGGCGGCAGGTCGTCGATGGTTTCCACCGCGCTGTGGTGCGGATGCACCCGGTCATGCGGCACGCAGATGATCTTCTCGTCCGGGCCCTTCTCGTCTTCCATCCGCAACATGCCGATCGGGCGGGAGCGCACCACCGCGCCCGGCACGACCTGGGACGGAATGAGCACGAGCGCGTCCAGCGGATCGCCGTCCTCGGCCAGGGTGCCGGGGATGAAACCGTAGGCGGCCGGATAGGCGGTGGCGGTGAACAGGAAGCGATCGACGAACAAGGCGCCGGACGCCTTGTCCACCTCGTATTTCACCGCCGAGCCCTGGGGGATCTCGATCACCACGTTGATGTCGGTGGGCGGCTGGTGGCCGATCGGGATCTTGCTGACGTCCATCACGTCGTCTCCTGCGGTCGCGGGTCCGGACGCATGCCCGGACCCGCTCCGCCTCAGTGCAGCCAGCCCGCCAGGATCGCCAGCATCAGCAGGGCCACGATGTTGGTGATCTTGATCATCGGGTTCACCGCCGGGCCGGCGGTGTCCTTGTACGGGTCGCCCACGGTATCGCCGGTCACCGCCGCCTTGTGCGCGTCGGAGCCTTTGCCGCCGTGGTGGCCTTCCTCGATGTATTTCTTCGCGTTGTCCCAGGCGCCGCCGCCCGAGGTCATGGAGATGGCGACGAACAGCCCGGTGACGATGGTGCCGAGCAGCATGGCGCCGAGGGCGGCGAAGGCGTGCACCTTCCCCCCGACCGCCCAGATGATCATCCACAGCGCCACCGGCGCCAGCACCGGCAGCAGCGAGGGCACGATCATCTCGCGGATCGCCGCCTTGGTCAGCATGTCGACCGCGCGGCCGTATTCGGGCTTGGCGGTGCCGGCCATGATGCCGGGGATCTCGCGGAACTGGCGGCGCACTTCCACCACCACCGAGCCGGCCGCACGGCCCACGGCGGTCATGCCCATCGCGCCGAACAGGTAGGGCAGCAGCCCGCCGATGAACAACCCGATGACCACATACGGATCCTCGAGCTGGAACGACACGTGCAGGTTCGGGAAGTAGTGCTTCAGGTCCTGCGTGTAGGCGGCGAACAGCACCAGCGAGGCGAGGCCGGCCGAGCCGATCGCGTAGCCCTTGGTCACCGCCTTGGTGGTGTTGCCCACCGCGTCCAGCGCGTCGGTGGTGACGCGGACCTCGCGCGGCAGTTCCGCCATCTCGGCGATGCCGCCGGCGTTGTCGGTGACCGGGCCGTAGGCATCGAGCGCGATGATCATGCCCGCCAGCGCCAGCATGGTGGTGGCGGCCATGGCGATGCCGAACAGCCCGGCCATCATGTAGGCCAGGATGATGGCGATCGAGATCGCGATCACCGGTCCGGCGGTCGCTTCCATCGACATCGCCAGGCCCTGGATCACGTTCGTTCCGTGTCCGGTGGTCGACGAATTGGCGATGCTCCGCACCGGGCGGTATTCGGTCGAGGTGTAGTATTCGGTGATGAACACGATCGACCCGGTGAGCCCGAGGCCGATCAGCGCGCAGACGAACAGGTCGAGCCCGGTGACCGACGTGCCGGTGGTCTGCATCAGTGGCGTGGTGAAGCCCACGAACCAGCCGATGACGATGGCGACGCCCACCACCGACAGCACGCCGGTGACCGCAAGGCCCTTGTACAGCGCCTTCATGATCCCGTTGTCGGGCCCAAGCTTGACGAAATAGGTGCCGACGATGGAGGTCAGGATGCAGATCCCGCCGACCCCGAGCGGCAGCATCAGCACCTGGTCGCGCACCGCGCCGGTGAAGAAGATCGCCGCCAGCAGCATGGTGGCGACCATGGTGACGACGTAGGTCTCGAACAGATCGGCGGCCATGCCGGCACAGTCGCCGACGTTGTCGCCCACGTTGTCGGCGATCACGGCGGGGTTGCGGGGGTCATCCTCGGGGATGCCGGCCTCGACCTTGCCCACCAGGTCGGCGCCCACGTCGGCGCCCTTGGTGAAGATGCCGCCGCCGAGCCGGGCGAAGATGGAGATCAGGCTGGCGCCGAACGACAGCCCCACCAGCGATTCCAGCACCGGACGCAGGTCGGTGCCGGGGAACGAGCCGCGCAGGATCATGTAGTAGCCGGTGACCCCGAGCAGCGCGAGCCCGACCACGATCAGCCCGGTGATCGCGCCGGCCTTGAAGGCGATATCGAGCCCCGCGGCCAGCCCCTTGCGCGACGCCTGGGCGGTGCGCACGTTGGCCCGCACCGAGACGTTCATGCCGATATACCCGGCCGCGCCCGACAGGATCGAGCCGATCAGGAAGCCGATGGCGACATGGAGGCCGAGGGTGAGGCCGAGGAAGATCACCACCACCACGCCCACCATGGCGATGGTGGTGTACTGCCGGTTGAGGTAGGCGCGGGCGCCCTCCTGCACGGCGGCGGAGATTTCCTGCATCCGGGCCGAGCCGGCATCGGCGGCCAGCACCTGCCGGGCGCTGACCAGCCCGTAGAGCAGCGCCAGCAAGCCGCAGACGATGATCACGACGAACGTGAAGGACATCCGAAATGTTCCCCTGATTGTGGGCACGCCCGACGCCCCGTCACCCCTGGGGATCGGGGGGACGGGAGCGCGCGGGCAAAACGAAAGGCCGGCAGGCTATGCCAGAACCGGGGCGGGCAGGCAAACCGCCGACGTTCCGGCGTGGCTGGGGCGGGCGTCATGCCCCTTGTGCATGGCGGACTTGCTTGGGGTGCTTGACGGCCCGGGCCACGTCGGGCAGCCTGTGGAGAACAACGACCGGAGGGCGATCCGCCGTCCGGCGAGGGGGCTTCACGTCGCGCGACCGTCCCGCCCTTTGCGGCGGGCGGTTGGTGCGGCGGTTTGCGTGCCTGGCCTGCGCCCGTGCGGCGGTGCCCCCGTGCGCACGCGGCGACACCATGCCTTGCCCGACCGGGGTCCGGGGTGTAGCGCGGCTTGCGCCGCAGCCGCGGTTCCCGACGCGGGACCGGCCTGCGCGCGCCCGTAGCTCAACTGGTCAGAGCGGGCCGCTCATAACGGCTTGGTTGCAGGTTCGAGTCCTGCCGGGCGCACCAGTCGAATCAGGGGCTTACGTTCTGTCCCTCGAGCCGCGTCTTTCGAAGACCCGTCTTTCGAAGATGGGGCAACCTCCGGCATGGCTCAGTCGCCGCGAGGAGGCGCCGGGATCGGCCTGCCGGCGAGGCGACGCTCCGCCACCGCGCCGACGGCGGCCGAACGACAGCGGCCAGGCGGAGAGGCGGTCCCGGTCAACCGTGCCGGGTGAATGGGGTGTCAGGCAGCCCGCGCACGAGGCGGCTCGGCGCTGGTGAGGTGCCCGGGCGGCTTCCGGTCCTGACCCGATCGCACAGGAGGCTCCGGCTTTCGCCGGAGCCTCCCCATTGCGTGACAGCCGATACGTCGGCCGGGTCTTAACCTGCCTGGAACGTCCCGCAGGCGTGCATCCAGCTCACGACATTCGGCATCCGACAATGAGACACTGGATCACCTCCTTTCAGTTATGTTGATGGAAGCACGACGGTGGCACAGCGGGGCCGACCGCGCAAACGCAGGCGGCCACTCGGGTGTCACGCCGCCTTACGACGCCGTTTTCGCGGCGCCACGCCGCGCCGCGTGAACGGCGGCGTCCAATGCACCCAGGAAGCGTGACCTGTCGGCGCGCGTGAGCGGCGGCGGGCCGCCGGTGTTGATCCCGATCTCCCGCCGATACCGGGCGATCTCGCGCCCGGCGAGCGCCGTGCCGATATTGTCCTCGGTCCAGTGCTTCCCTGCCGGGGACACGGCCTTCGCTCCTTTGGCGAGGCATCGCGCCGCGAGCGGAATATCGGCAGTGACGCAGACATCGGCGTCGGTGATGCGCTCCGCGATCCAGTCATCGGCCACGTCCGCCCCGGCCGGGACGGTGATCAGGAGGACATTCGCCCGTCCCGGCGGCCGGATCGGACGGGACCCATTGGAGACGACGAAGGCCTGCAAGCCGAGGCGATCGGCCACGCGATAGACCTCATCGCGAACCGGACACGCGTCGCCGTCAACGTAGATGCTGGTCACCGCACCCCCTCATGTTCGGACCACAGGGCGCGCACCCTGGCCGGCACCGCGCTGTCGCGCCAGCCCCGGCTGGTTCTCGCCGAGCGGTCGGCGTTGTGGTTCCTGAACGCGAGGATGTCGGCTGTCGTGTTCATGCCACGACCCGCCGCGCGCGCTCGGCCTCGAGATCGGCAATCCCGGCCAGCGGCTTCGGCGACAGGATGCCGCGGAGGCGCTGGCCCCAGAGCTCAAGGCGTTCCCGTTTCTCTTTCTGGTATTCGCAGAGATCGCAAGCCTTGTGCAGCCCTGGCCGGGCGTGCGCGATCACCGGCCCATGATCGCCCTCCGCGAAACAGGGGAGGGATCGCAGCAGCGCCACCGCATCGGGCGCAAGCGGGATCCGGTGCGACCGCCCGGATCGCCACAAGGCCGGACGCGAGCGGCCTTGTGGCAACCCAGCTATCGACCCAGGCCCGAGGGGGCGGGAAATTGATACGATATCAGAACGATCAGAACGCGCGTCCACCGCCCCCGCTCAGGCCGGAATCTTCGCCGAACCCAGCCCCGGGCACCCGAGCCAGACCGGCCGACGGTCCCGCCCCCCCGCGGGGGGCATGCACCCGAGCGCGACAAGGTCCGCCTGCGAAACACCCCTCGCCCGCGCCACGGCGTAGTCGGCCGCCGCCGCCGCGGCCGTCAGGGGCCCGCCGGGCACCAGGATCACCGGCCGCCGCCGCCGCCGCGAGGCGGGCAAAAGCGCGCGATCCACCCCGAGCATCCAGCCGAGCGGGCGCAGGATCGGCCCCAGCCTGGGATCGGCCGCCAGCATCTCCGCCATCGCGGGATCGCGCAGCAGCTCTTCCAGCTGCGCCCGCCCGGCGGCGGCCTGCGGCACCAGCCGCAGCAGCCAGCGCCAGGAGCGCGGCAGCCCCGTGCGTTCGGGCGGCGGGTCCGCCAACGGGTCGTAATAGCTGTCGGTGGGAACGAATCGCGGCTCGACCGGCTTCGGGGCGCGCCTCGGCGGCGGAACCGGCGTGCCGGCAACGGCGCGGAACCGGGCGACGAGATCGCGCAGCCGCGCGAGCAGGGCGCCGGCCCTGCGTGCGGTCCAGGCCCGCGTGATCGCCCAATCCGGCGATGCGGTCGGCCAGCCAGGCGACGAGGCTGGTAAGACGGTCGAGCAGGGGGGGAGGGAGCGGGCCATGGGTGTGCGAACATATATAGAACATTTGCCCGCGGCGAGGCAACGGGTTTGTGCGGGCGGCCGTGACGCCCCCCGGGGCAGGGCGCCCGACCTGCCCGAGCCTGGCGCCGTGCTCGCCGCCGTCAAGGACGCTGCGCGCCGCGCAAGGGCGCGGTGGCCCGCGAAAGCGGCGGGCCATCCTTGACCGCGGCTCCGCGCGGCGCCCTCCAAAGGTTCAGGCCGGGACGAAGAAACGGCCCCCAGCCGAACCAAGAAACACCGGAGGACGGCGCAGGTGGGTCAGGTGCCCCCATACCAAACAACGAGGAGCCCCGTTGTCCCGGCGCCACGCCCGCCGGCTCCAGGCCGGCCATGACGCGGCGGGCGGGCCAACAGGGGCGTTCACCCGATCGCCCTGGGTGCGACCGCCCGCCCGTCGCCCGCGTTGCCCGAATGACCCATGTCGCGTCGTCCAGGTCGATTTCAGACCATCGGGCTTCCGGCCCCCTCGGGTCGATGCCCCGCGCGATCAGGTCGTAAGGATGTGGGACGGGCCGGGACGACGCGGCGCGCCAAGCCTGGCACGCCCCCGTCGTGGTAGTCCTTCCGACCGCTCATGACGGCCTGGTTGCAGGTTCCAGCCCTGCCGGGCGCACCACCGATTCGGACCCTCCATGCACGCACTGCACGTGATCGCGATCGGCCGGCTGCGCGACGGACCGGAGGCAGCCCTGTTCTCCCGCTACGCCGCGCGCACCCGGCCGCACCCGGGCCTGACCGAACTGCCCGAGGCGCGCGGCGCCCCGGCAGAAGCGAAGCGGCGGGAGAGCGCTTCCCTGCTGGCCGCGCTGCCGGCCGGCGCCTTTGCGGTCGCGCTGGACCCCGGCGGGGCGAGCCCGGACAGCGCGGCGCTGGCTGCGCTGCTGGAACGCTGGCTCGGCCTCGGCCGGCCGGTGGCGTTCCTGATCGGCGGCGCGGAGGGGCTGGACCGGACGGTGCTGGCGCGGGCGGACTACGCCCTGTCGCTGGGCCCGCTGACCTGGCCGCACTTCCTCGCCCGCGCGATGTTGGCCGAGCAGATCTACCGCGCCCGCTCGATCGCCGCCGGCCACCCGTATCATCGGGAAGGACGGCCGTAGCGGGCGCCTGCCCGGCGACCCGCCTGGGCGCGGTTCACTGGAACCGCGGCCGCACCTCCTCGCACAACAGCCGGAGCGCGGTCTTCACCTGCGCGTGCGGGATCCGCCCGCCGCAGTCGAGCTCGGCCAGCACCCCGTCGATCCCCAGTTCCTCCCGCGCGTCCGCGAGCCGGGCGGCGACACTGTCCGGCGTGCCGATCAGCACGAGGCCGCGGCAGGCCTCCTCGAACGTGATCTCCGCCAGAACCTGCGCCTGGCGTGCCCGCTCGGCCGCTTCGGCGACCCCGGCGCGGCGGGAGGAATCGGCCAGCAGCGCGCCCTGGGAGCGGTAGTAGTGGATCAGGCTTGCCTCGGCCGCCGCCCGCGCCTCGGCCTCGGTGGCGGCGAGGAAGGCGGGAAAGCGCACGAACACCTGGCCCTGGCCGGGGTGGCCGGCCTCACGCCAGGCGGCGCGGTAGGCGGCGACCATCGGCGCGAGGTGGCTCGCCGGCTCGTGGCGCACGCCGATGAAGATGGGAAAGCCCTGCCGGCCGATCGCCGCGGTGCTGGCGGGGCTGGTGGCGGCCACCCGGATCGGCGGGCCGGACGGGCGGAACGGGCGCGGCGTGACCGTGACGGAATCGAACTTGTGATACTTGCCTTCATAGGAATAATCGGCGTGGCTCCAGGCGCCCCGCACGATGTCCAGCACCTCGGCGAAGCGGTCGCGGCTTTCCGCGTAGGGCACGCCATAAGCCTCATACGTGCGCGCCACGCCGCTGCGGCCGACGCCCAGGATCAGCCGGCCGCGGCTGATCTGGTCGACCGTCGCGGTTTCCTCGGCGAGCCGCAGCGGGTGGCACAGCGGCAGCACCTGCACGCCGATGCCGATCTTCAGCCGCTCGGTGCGCGCGGCGACCGCGGCGGCGAGGCACAGCGGCGCGGAGGCCACCGACCGTTCGGGATCGAAATGCAGCTCGGCCAGCCACACGGCATCGAGCCCCCAGCGTTCCGCGCCCTCGATCAGGTCGAATCCCTGCGCCAGGGCGGCGCCGTCCGCCCCGGCGCCGAGCGCCGGGAACTCGTGGAAGATGCCGAACTCCATCGGACGCCTCTCCGCTTGTTTGTCGGTTGTTTGCCGGGCAGTCTGCGGCCAGGAGAGCCGCGGTGCAACGCGGCGCAGACATGAGGGATACAGGCATGGAAAAGCGCAGGCTGGGCCGCTCGGCCATCACCTTGGCGCCGCTGGCGTTCGGGGCCAACGTGTTCGGCTGGACCGCGGACAAGGCGATGTCGTTCCGCCTGCTCGATGGGTTCCTCGACGCCGGGTTCGATTTCATCGACACCGCCGATGTCTATTCCCGCTTCCATCCCGGCAATGTGGGCGGCGAGTCGGAGACCATCATCGGCGAATGGCTGGCCGCGCGCGGCGGACGCGCGCGGGTGGTGATCGCCAGCAAGTGCGGAATGGAGATGGGGCCGGGCATGAAGGGCCTGTCGCGGCGCTACATCATGGAAGCGGTGGAGGCGTCGCTGAAGCGCCTCAGGACCGACTACATCGATCTCTACCAGGCGCATCGCGACGACCCGGACACGCCGTTCGAGGAGACCTTGTCCGCCTTCGCCGATCTCATCGCCCAGGGCAAGGTGCGCGCGATCGGCGCCTCCAACTACTCCGCGCCGCGGCTGGCCGAGGCGCTGGCGACCAGCGCCCGGCTCGGCCTGCCGCGCTTCGAGAGCCTGCAGCCGCTGTACAGCCTGATGGAGCGCGGCGAGTTCGAGGGCGAGCTGGAGGCGCTGTGCCTGCGCGAGCAGGTCGGCGTGATCAGCTATTTCTCGCTGGCGAGCGGCTTCCTGACCGGGAAATACCGCAGCACGGCCGATCTGGCCGGCCGCACCCGCGGCGCGCGGGTGGAGAAATACCTGAACCCGAAAGGGCTCGGCGTGCTCGCCGCGCTCGATACCGTGGCGGCGCGCTGCGGCGCCAAGCCGGGGCAGGTGGCGCTGGCCTGGCTGATCGCCCGGCCGTCCATCACCGCGCCGATCGCCAGCGCGACCAACCTCGAGCAACTGGCCGAGCTCGTGCAGGCGCCGTCGATCACGCTCGATGCGGACTCGATTGCGCTGATCGATCAAGCCAGCCGGTGAGCGGAGCGGCGGCCCTTCTGCCCGGCTTCACGCACCGGCGCATCGCAACGTCCGGTGCGGAGATCCACCTCGCCGTGGGCGGGGAGGGCCCGCCGCTGCTGCTGCTGCACGGCAATCCGCTGACGCATGTGTCCTGGCACAAGGTGGCGCCGGATCTGGCGCGGGACTTCACCGTGGTGGCGATGGATCTGCGCGGCTATGGCGACAGCTCCCAACCCGACGGCGGGCCGGACCATGCCGCCTATACGTTCCGCGCCATGGCGCAGGACGGGATCGAGGTGATGGCCGCACTCGGGTTCGACCGGTTCTTCGTGGCCGGGCACGATCGCGGCGCGCGGGTGGGGTTCCGCATGGCGCTCGACCACCCGGGCGCGGTCGGCCGGCTGGCGCTGCTCGATATCGTGCCGACGCATCATGTGCTGAGCGCGCCGCCGCTCGGCTGGGCGCTGGAATCCTACCACTGGTTCTTCATGGCGCAGAAGGCGCCGTTCCCGGAACGGCTGCTCTGTGCCGACCTGGATTATTACATCCAGTATAAATTGAACAAGCCGGGCGTCGGCCTGGAGATTTTCGCCCCCTTGGCGATGGCCGAATACGCGCGCTGCACCACGCCCGGGCAGGTCCATGCGGTGTGCGAGGACTACCGCGCCACCGTGACGCTCGATTTCGCGATGGACAGCGCGGATTTCGGCCGCCGGCGGATCGACTGCCCCGCCTTGCTGCTGTGGGGCGAGAACAGCCATGTCGGGCGGCATTTCCGGCCCATGGAGGCCTGGGCGCCGTGGCTGGCCGATTTCCGGGGCCGGGCGATCCCGACCGGGCACTACCCGGCCGAGCATCGTCCCGATCTCGTTCTGGATGCGTTCCGGGACTTCTTCGCGTCCTGAACCGCTGTCGGGCCTTGGCGCGCCGGGCTTACGCCTCCAGCATCCGGCGCAGCAGGTCGACGTCGTCGGCGAAGCTCGTGTCGCGTTCCATCAGGTCGCCGACCCGGGAGACGGCGTGCATCACCGTCGTGTGGTCGCGGTTGCCGAACTTGCGGCCGATCTCGGGCAGGCTGCGGCTGGTGAGCTGCTTGGCCAGGAACATCGCCACCTGGCGCGGCCGGGCGACGCTGCGCGCGCGGCGGGGGGAGGCCATGTCGGTCAGGCGGATGTTGTAGTGCTCGGCCACCTTGCGCTGGATCTCGTCGATCGTCACCCGCCGGTCGTGCGCTTTCAGGATGTCGTGCAGGACCTCCTGGGTGGTCTCGAGGGTGATCTTGCGGCTGAACAGGTTGGCGTGCGCGATCAGCCGGTTCAGCGCGCCTTCCAGCTCGCGCACGTTGGTGGTGATCTTGTGGGCGAGGAATTCCAGCACCTTGGACGGCACGTCGACATCGGCCCCCGCCGCCTTGGCTTCCAGGATCGAGATCCGGAGCTCGAAGGTGGTGGCGTGCAGGTCGGCCACCATGCCGCAGCCGAGCCGTGTGCGCAGCCGGTCCTCGATGCCCGAGAGATCGGACGGCGATTTGTCGGCCGAGACCACGATCTGCTTGCCGGCATCGACCAGCGCATTGAAGGTGTGGAAGAATTCTTCCTGCGTGTTGTCCTTGCCGATCAGGAACTGCAAATCGTCGATCATCAGCACGTCGACGCTGCGCAACTGCTCCTTGAACTCCATGGTCGCCTGGGTGCGGATGGCGCCGATGAAGCGGTACATGAACTTCTCGGCCGACATGTAGGCGACCGAGGTGCCGGCCCCGCCCGCGCGGGCCGGCAGGTCCCAGGCGATCGCGTGCATCAGATGGGTCTTGCCGAGGCCGACGCCGCCATACAGGAACAGCGGGTTGAAGCCGTGGCAGGCCGGCCGCTCGGCCACCCGGCGGGCGCAGGCGTAGGCGAACTCGTTCGGCTTGCCGACGACGAAATTGGTGAAGGTGAAGCGCGGGTCGAGCGAGCCGGCGAGGTCGCCGCCGCGGACCGCGGGCTCCGCGGCGCGGGCGGCGACGGTCTCAGGGGGGGCCGGTTCGATGACGGCCGGGGGCGGCGGCGGTGCGCCCACCCGCACGTCGACCCGGCGCACCGCCGGGTTCTCCATCTGCCAGGCCGCGCTCAGTCGCGCGCCGTGCTGGCCCCGCACCCAGTCGCGCAGGAAGTGGGTCGGCAGCAGCAGGGTGACTTCCTCGCCGTCGAGGCCGCCGACGCTGGCCTGGCGCATCCAGGAGCGGTACTCGCCTTCCCCCAGTTCGCTTTGCAGCCGGCTTCGGATCCGGTCCCACTGGACGTCCAGCCGAGGATCTGCCGCAACCTCCGCTTCCGTGCCACTGATCATGCCGCGCTCCGCCTCGTCGTTGCCTGCCGCCACCGCTTGCTGCCCCCGCCTTTGCGGCGGCTCTGCGGGCCGCACGCATCGCACTTCCTCGCCGGCCGGTCGGGGCGCTGCACGGCTGCTGGCGACGCCCCATGGCTTACCGTGGAGTAATGATTAGACCGAACCGTCGAGACGAACAACGATAAAACGTCATCAAAAAGACATGTAATAAGACAAAGCAAGAAGATTGCGTCCGTACGACAAAGTCGTACGGCAACCCGCAACTTATGCTGAATCTCTGATGTGGTTCTATAACTGGCTAACGAAACCGGTTCGCCGGATCAGGAGCCAGGTTGTGCTGGCGCGGGGCGGCGCGAGGCCGCACCCGTGCCAGGGCGCGGTCAGCCCGCAGCCAGCGCCCGTACCCGCGCCGACAGCCGCGACAGCCGTCGCGCCACTGTGTTGCGGTGCATCACACCCTTGCCGACGGCACGCTGCAGCTCGGGCTGCGCGGCATGCAATGCCGCGGCGGCGGCGGTCTGGTCGCCGCCGGCGATCGCCGCCTCAACCTGCTTGACAAACGTGCGGACGCGCGATTTGCGCGCCTTGTTGCGTTCTGTACGGCGTTCGGTCTGGCGGATGCGCTTGCGCGCGGAAGCGGTGTTGGCCATGCGTCCTGTCGCTCGAATGGGTCGGTCCGGGAAGGGCCGGGTTGTAGGAGCCGGCCCCCGGGGTGTCAAGGAACTGTCGCGGGATCAGCGGCGGGTGAAGGCGGGTTTCCGCTTCTCGACGAAGGCGGCCATGCCTTCTTTCTGGTCCGGAGTGCCGAACAGCGGCAGGAACAGGGTGCGCTCGGCCCGCACGCCTTCGGCAAGCGTGGTCTCGAACGCCCGGTTGACCGACTGCTTGGCCACCGCGACGGCCACCGGCGACAGCGCGGCGATCTTCGCCGCCAGCTTCAGCGCCTCGGCCATCAGGTCGGCCGCGGGCACCACGCGGGCGACGAGGTTGGCCCGCTCGGCCTCGGCGGCGTCCATCATCCGCCCGGTGAGCACCATCTCCATCGCCTTGGCCTTGCCCACCGCGCGGGTCAGCCGCTGGGTGCCGCCGGCGCCGGGGATGATGCCGAGGTTGATCTCCGGCTGGCCGAATTTCGCCGTGTCGGCGGCCAGGATGATGTCGCACATCATGGCGAGCTCGCAGCCGCCGCCGAGCGCGAAGCCGGCCACCGCGGCGATCACGGGCTTTTTCACCGTGGTCGCCGTCTCCCACCGCGCGCCGATGAAATCCTCCATCAACGCCTCGGGATGGGTGCGGTTGCGCATTTCCTTGATGTCGGCGCCGGCGGCGAAGGCTTTCTCATTGCCGGTCAGCACGATGGCGCCGATCGCCGGATCGGCGTCGAAGGCGCGCAGCTGCGTGCCGAGCTCGGTCATCAGCTGATCGCACAGCGCATTCAGCGCCTGCGGGCGGTTGAGCCGGATCAGGCCGACGGCGCCTTGGGTCTCGACAAGGATGGTTTGGAAGCTCTCGGCCATCGGGCGGTCTCCGTGCGGGCAGTGGGGGGGCGGCGCGGACGGGACCCGCCCGGGCGCTGCGGGTGGGAAACCTGCCCCCGTTTGAGCCGGCGCGCAAACCGGGGGGTAAGGTGAACCGTGCCGGCACGGAGTGGCCGTGGGGGCGCGCGGGCCGGATGCGGCACGTGGTGTGGGGTGTCTCTTTATTGATTGTCTTCTGAGTACCGCGACGCCCCGCGGATGACGCTGGATCTACGTCCGGCCCGCCCCTGGGCCGACGGAGGACGCCTCGGCCCAGGGGCGGGCCGGCAGGTCGGTCTGGCCCAGCACCCAGCCCTCCCAGCGGCGGATCCAGGGATCCTCCGGTGCCGTGTCGGGGCGGGCGCCGGTCAGCACGGACAGCACGGCGAGCACGCCGAGCACGCAATCGAAGCGGTCCTCGCCGGCGGGATCGGCGCCGAACCCCCCGGCGATCGCTGCCGCCAGCGCCGGCTCGGGAGCGGCGCCGAGCCGCTCCATCGCCGCGCGCAGCGGACCGGCCAGCGCGGCGCGGTCGGCCTGGCGGCGCTTGCTGCCGGAAAGGCGCAGGTCGAGCTGGCGCAGCGCCTCGGCCGGATAGGTCTCGGCCAGCGCGATCGCGCCGGGGGCGAGCAGGGCGCGGAACGGGCCGGCGAAGGGCCAGAGACGCGGGGCGGGCGGGCCGCCGGCCGCCGCCGCTGCCAGCGCCGGCAGCAGCATCTCCCGCCAGGCGGCGATCGCGGCCTTGCCGGTCTGGTTGGCGCCGAGGGTCCAGAACAGCGGCGCACCGGCGGGGCGGCGGGCGGTCGCGCGGTCGCAGGCGCGCGACAGGGCGGCCGGCCCGGGCAGGCCGAGGGCGGCGGCGTGCGCGGCGCGGGTCATGCCGCGCCGGCCGCGCAGCGGGTAGAAGGGGCGGTCCGGCCCGACCTCATCCAGTCCCGCGCAGACGGTGAAGAAGGCGGGACGGGCCGGCAGCGCGGCGAGGAAGGCGGGAAAATCCGTCTCCGGCCGGGAGGCGGCATAGGCGCGCGGCAGGCCGAGGGGGAAATCCACCCCGAGGGCGACCGGCGCGCCCGCGCCCGCCGCGCGCAGCCGGGGCAGCAGGGTGGCGACATCGCCAACCGGGACGGGGGCTTCGAGGCGCCAGCCGTGTGCGTCCGGCATCGCGTGGGCGATCCAGCGCTTGGCGGGGGCCGCGCTCCAGTCGGCGTGGGCGGCGAGGGGGCGCGGGGCCGGCGGGCGGGTCATCGGCGCGGTCCCGCTGGGTCTCCCACTGGATCTCCCACTGGGGGGGGCCCGGTGCCGGCGCCGCGGGCGATCAGAGCGGCTTGTGTGCGCGCTCGATCAGCCGGGCGAAGAAGCCGGGCTTGCGGGCGGGGCGCTGGGCGGCCTCGGCGGCCTTGCGCTCGGCCCTGGCGGCGGCTTCCTGCGCGCGGGCCTTGGATTCCAGCCACTTGTCGAGACTCATGCCGGCCTTGGCGGCCCGGCGCGCTTCGTAGGCGCGCTGGCCTTCGGTGAGGGGGGATTTCGCTGCCATGGGCGGCTTTTGGCAGGGGCCGGGGCGGGTTTCAAGCGGGGGCGTGCCGTGCGGGAGGGGGAGACGGGATGCGGGGGGTCGCCGCCGTGGGCACGGGGCGGCCATGCGCGGCGCGCCATTGGTGGGGGCGGCGGCGCGTGGTTGCCTTGCCGACATGGAACCCTCTCCTTCCGCGCTGCCGCCTGCGGCCCGCGAGCGGCGGACCGGCTGGCTTTGCGCCGGCCTCGTGCTGCTGATCTGGCTGGCGTTCCAGATTTCCGGACGGCTGTCCGTGCGCCAGGCGCTGACGCCGTGGGACGTGGCGGGGCTGCGCTACCTGGGCGCGCTGCTCGGCGTGCTGCCGCTGCTGTGGCGGCGCGGCCTGCCGCGGCTGCCGGCGCGGCAGGCCGCGGTGCTGGTGGCGCTGTCGGCGTTCGGGTTTCCGCTCGGCGCTTATGTCGGGTTCAGCCTGGCGCCGGTGGCCCAGGGGGCGGTGATCCTGTTCGGCGCGCTGCCGATCGCGACCGCGCTGCTGGGCGCGGGGCTGTTCGGGCGCGCTGTGCCGAGGGCGCAATGGGTGGCGCTGCCGGTGATCGCGGCGGGGATCGCGCTGACGGCGGTCGATTCCGGGTTCGCGGGGCCGGGCGCGGCCGGGGCGTGGCGGGGGGATCTGTGTTTCCTGCTCGCGGTCGGCTGCCTGGCCGCGTTCACCCTGCTGCTGCGGCGGTGGTCGATCGGCGCGCTGGACGCGATGATCACGCTGTCGCTCTGGGGGTTGCCGCTTTACCTGCCGCTGTGGGTGTGGGTGCTGCCCTCGCACGTGACCGCGGTGCCGGTCGGGGCGGCGGTGTACCAGCTGATCGTGCAGGGGCCGGTGACGGCGGTGCTGGCGATGTTCCTCTATTCGCGGGCGGTGAACGCGCTGGGCTCCGGCCCGCCCACTCTGGTGGCGGCGCTGGTGCCGGGGCTCGCTTCGGTGCTGGCGTGGTGGCTGCTGGGCGAACGGCTGGGCGAAGCGGGCATCGCCGGGGTCGCGCTGGCGAGCGCGGGGATGGTGCTCGGGGTGCTGGGGCCGCGCATGGCGCGGCGGGCGGCGTTCGCGCGGTAGGGGCGGGGCGAGGCGTTTCGGGCATCGGTCGGGAGCGTTGTGCTCTGCCGCAGGCGATTATGAGGGATCTGCGGCCGGCCCCCCGCGTGCCGAGCGGAACAAGGTGAAGATGGTGATGGGCGCCGACGTCGCGACGGTGAGCGAGGACGTGCCGGCGCGGGAGGGGGAAGGTCGGGAAGCGAAGCTTGGGTCTACTTCTCCGTCACCTTGACCCGCGCCCAGCTGAGGTCGGGGTTGAAGCGCGTGATCTGCGCGGCGGCGTGCGCCGTCTCCGGGCCGAGATCCTTCTGGAACACGATCCCGTCCTGGCTGACCTCGAAGCTCATGATCCCGGACGCGCCGTAGGTGGCCGGCCAGGCGAGGAGCGCGAAGCCCTTCATCATCCGCCCGTTCTCGACATAGGATTTCGTCCCCTCCGGCGCGTCGGGGCCCTGCGCCTTGAGGATCCTGAAATAATAGCCCTGATAGGGGATCGGCTTGCCGGCAACCCTCTCGCCCGGATAGCCCTCCTCCTTCGCCCGCTCGATCAGCGCTGCCAGCGGGCTGTCCTGCCCACCGGCGGCCGCGCGCCAGTAGAGCCCGTCCCGGCGGCCGTGCGTGCTGATCAGCCGCTCGGCGTAGAAGCCGGAGCCGGTCTGTTGTTTCATGCGGGCGAAGTAGTCCTGCTGGGCCGCGACAGAGGCGAGCGCCACCCGGATCGCCGCAAGCTCGTTGCGGCCGATGCGGCGGTCGACCATTTCCTCGGCCCCGGCCTTGGTATCGAATTGCCAGTGTCCGTTGGACTGCACGATCGGGATCGGCAGCGGCCAGTCGTTTGCGCCGACGTCGAGCACGATGCGGCCGGGCCCCTGGGGGACAAGGGCGTGTTTCTCCTCATAGGCGGCGACGAAGCGGCGCTGCGCCGCTTCGTCGGCGTAGCGATCGCCGGAGACGACGAGCTTTTCGCCCTCCGCCCCGAAGATGGCACGGAGGGACGCGACGTCGTGCGTGCGCGCGGCGGTCACCAGGGCGCGCGCGGCCGCTTCCGGGGAGGGGAAGGTCGTCTGCGCCGCCTGCGAGGCGGCGCGCGCTGCGTGACCGGCCCCCAGCCACAGGGCGACGGCGGCGCAGGCGAGGGACCGGCGAACCAGGCGTGTCATCTTGCCTCTCCCTTGTTTCATCGCCGCCCCCGGCCGCCGCCGCCACCGCCGCGGGCGCCGCCCCTCGCGCCGACATTCTGGCGCGGCGCCTGATGGTACGAACGGCTCTGCGCGCCTCGCTGGCCGTACTGCGTGGCGCGCTGCCCATCATTCATGCCGGAGAAGGCGCTCCGGGGGGCCGCCTGTCGCTGCGCTGGCCGTTGTTGGGGGGGGCGCGGCGCGGTCGCCGGCCGCTGGGCCGGCTGCGGCGGTCGCGCGGTGACGCCGCCGGGGCGGGGCGCTGACGCCCCCGGCCGGGCCGGGGCGGTGCGCGGGGCGCGGCCGCCGGGCGCTGCGCCGGCCGGACGGCGCTGCCGGGCACCGACACCTGGGGCCGCCCGATCGCGCCCGCGGGCAGGCCGGCCGCGCGGGTCGGCCGCCCGACCGGTCCCGCCGGCGGGCGCGTGAGGCCGGCCGGCCGCCCGCCTGGCCGGTTGGGCTGCCAGACATTCGAATTGATCCGGGCACGGTTCACGTTGATGTTGTTGTAACGATTCACGTTGACATTGACGTGGCCGCGGCCCCAGGCCGGCCGGGCCCAGTTCCACAGCCCGGCCGTGATGGCGATGCCGGCGCCGAACGCGAGCCCGGTCGCCAGGGCCGTGCCGAAGACGTAGCCGGGCGGCGGGGGCGGATACACGGGCGGATAGGCGGGGTAGGGCCAGGTGCCGTAGACCACGTTCGGGTTGTAGGTCGGGACGTAGACGACGGTCGGCTGCGCGGGTTCGATGACGATGGTCTGGGCGGTGGCGGTCACCACCTGCTGCGGGCTCGATTTCAGGGTGCCGTTCGCCTCCGCCTGCCGGCGCAGGCGCTGGACCGAGTCCATCACCGCCGCCTGCTGGCCGGCGAAGGCGTAGCCCAGTTGCTGGGTCCAGTTGAGGTCGGCGTTCATCATCGCCAGGACCGGCGGAAACGGTACCAGAGACTTCACGCTCGGGTCCCAGCTCTGGGGTTCCAGGGCCTTGGAGAGGGCGTCGCCGGTGAGGCCTTTGTGGGCAGGCTCCTCCGCCCAGCGCGCGGCCTGGACGATCTGCAGGGGATAGGTGGAGGCCATCAGGATCTGCGTCAGCAGCGGGTCGGGGTAGAGGGCGATCGGCGCCACCAGGGCGTCGATCTGTTCCAGGCTGAAGCCCTGGGCCTCGGCCGGAGCTGCCACGCCCGGCGGTGCGGGGGGCTGCGCCCAGGCAAGGGTCGGCCATGACGCATGCAGCATCAGGCAGCACGCCGCCACTCGCAGGGCATGTCGGGGCATGTCGTCCTCCGCGCGCAATCGGCGCAGAGTGCAAGTGCGGACCGCGGCCACGCATTGATTTCGGTCAACTCGGTCCCGCGCCGGGGCATGCCGCCTGCCGTCGCGCGGCGGCGGGCCGTGCGACGCACCCGGCGTTCGGGGATCGCCCGGGCCGGCGGCCCTGATGGGCCGTTATCGCCAAGGTGGAGACGGTCGAGGGAGCCCGGTGTCCCGATATCCGAGGCAGCCGGAAGGGGGATAACGGGCAGTTTCGCGCGTCGGGGGCGGATTGGGCAGCCTTCCCGCGGCTCGCCCGGGGCGTATATCTGTCGCGCCCCGCGGGGGCGGCCCGGGCGCCGGTTCACCCGTGCTGAACGTCGTCAGGCTGGAATCATGCGGTCGAGAAGACTCGAACTTCCACGGGGTTTCCCCCACAAGCACCTCAAGCTTGCGCGTCTACCATTCCGCCACGACCGCATCGTGGGCACGTCGGGCGCGGGGTATAGCCGATGACCCCGGCGCCATCAATGACCCCCGACTCGGGTCCGGAGTGGATCGTCGCCCCCGGCCTGACCCCGTATCCGGAGGCGCTGGCTTCCATGGAAGCCAGGGTTGCCGCGATCGTCGCCGGCACCGCGCCCGAGCGCGTGTGGCTGGTCGAGCACCCGCCGCTCTACACCGCCGGCACCTCCGCGCGGCCCGAGGAGCTTGTCGTCCCCGACCGCTTCCCGACCTTCGCCGCCGGGCGCGGCGGGCAATGGACCTACCACGGGCCGGGCCAGCGCACGGCCTATGTCATGCTCGACCTCACCCGCCCGCACGGGTCCGTGCCGGCGCGCGACGTGCGCTGCTACGTGCACGGGCTGGAAGACTGGCTGATCCGCGCCCTGGCCCGCTTCGGCGTGACGGGAGAGCGGCGGGAGGGGCGGGTCGGCATCTGGGTGGCCGACCCGGCCACGGGGACCGAGGCGAAGATCGGCGCCATCGGCGTGCGGGTCTCGCGCTGGACCAGTTGGCACGGGGTGGCGCTGAACGTGGCGCCGGATCTGTCGCATTTCGCCGGCATCGTGCCCTGCGGGATTCGTGCGCACGGGGTGACCAGCCTCGCGGCGCTGGGCGTTGTGGCGGGGATGGCGGAGGTGGACGCGGCGCTGCATGCGGCGTGGGGGGAGGTGTTCGGGCCGGCGGCGGCCCCCTCGGCTCCCCACCCTCCGGCAACGAGGCGTTCTGCCGCGCCGTCATCGACGTGCAGGTGAAGGACGCGGCGTGGAACCTGGCGGACGGTCGGTCGGTGCCGTTCGGCTAGGTGCTGCCCGACGGGACCAGGGCGGGCGAGGTCCTGGCCGATCGCCGCGGGCGCGCGGGACCTGCCCGGCCGTCCCGGCGACACGAAGATCGCCGGCTCCCACGATCCGTTGGCGTGCGTCGTTCAAGCTCAACCAGGTGGCCGTCGTGGATGCGCCCGTGCGGCTGCCATCCGTCGCCGAGCTTTCGATCTCGGCGCGCCTTCCCGGCTGAGGGTTCGTGACGGAATGCCCGTCGGCCGCTGACGCCGCTCGAAAGATCCAGCGATTGCAATGGGCGTTCCTTCACAAGTCCGATCGCTTTTCCCGCCTTGGGAGCCTTCGCCCCGACCGCCCGGCGGCGCCGCAGTCGCCGATTTAACACAGAGATCACAGAGACACAGAGATCACAGAGAAGGAAAGCTTCTTCTTCGCGGCGAAGCCGCAACCAACGCCGCCCGCCCCATCGCTTCCGCCCTTTGTCCCCCTGATCTTCTCTGTGATCTCTGTGTCTCTGTGATCTCTGTGTTAAAATCCCAACGATCCGGCAGCACCGGCCCTGCCCGTGGCGGCTGGCGGAAGGCCTCGGTCGTCTTGTTCGACAACACGCGGAGCCCGAAAAGACGGCACCCGCCCCCGAGCTCTCGATCTCGACGCGCCTTCCCGGCCAAGGGCTCGTGAAGGAATGCCCGTCGGCTGCTGAAGCCACCCGAGAGCCCCAGCAATTGCAATCGGCGTTCCGTCACAAGCTCGATTGCCTCTCCCACCCTGGGAGCCTCCGCCCCGACCGCCCGGCAGCGCCGCAGCCGCCGATTTAACACAGAGATCACAGAGACACAGAGATCACAGAGAAGGAAAACTTCTTCTTCGCGGCGAAGCCGCAACCAACGCCGCCCGCCCCATCGCTTCCGCCCTTTGTCCCCCCTGATCTTCTCTGTGATCTCTGTGTCTCTGTGATCTCTGTGTCAAAATCCCAACGATCCAGCTGCACCGGCCCCGCCCGTATCGGCACCCGATCACCCGGCGCTGCCGAACCGCCCAACCCCCCAAAGCCACGCCAGAGAACGGCAAACCCCAACCGCTACAGAACACAACGACGGATCCCATCCTTCAGCATCACCGTGTTGAAGTTCAGCAACAGCCCGATCCGGCAACCGCTCAACCGCAAGTACGTCAACAACTGTGCCGCGTGCAGCGGCAGCACGTGATCCACGGCCTTGATTTCCAGGATCACCCGCCGCTCGACAACCAGATCGGCGCGATAGACGCAGGGCAGCCGCAGGTCGCCATAGGTCAGCGCCAGCGGCACCTGTTGTTCCAGCACAAGCCCGGCCTGGCCGATCTCCCACGCCAGGCACGCCGCATAGACCGATTCCAGCAGCCCGGGACCGAGGCGGCGATGCACGCGGAGCGCGAGCCGAATGATCCGTCGGGTCAGGTCGTCCCCGTCGCCGGGACCCGCATCGCCCCCGGTCGCGTCGCGCCTCCGCGCTCGTTCGTGAGAATCCGATCGATCCATCGCCGTCCCAGCCACCACCCGGCCCATTCTCCGCACTGCTGGCTTACCGAATGCCTAACCGGCCGCACGGGCCCAGAGCCGCCGCAGCCCCGTCGTCGCCGCCCGGCCGGGGCATGACAGCCGCCCCCACCACGCCTAGGCTCCCCCCAGGGCGGGCGCCCGCCGGGGCCCGCGATCCGGCAAGGTGACCCGACATGACCCTGAAGCGCATGGTGCTGCAGATCGGCATGGGAACCGACATCCGCGGCGCGGATTCGACCAAGGCGGCGGTGCGCGCCCTGCGCGACGCGCTGTGGCACAATTCCCTCAGCGTGGCCGACGCGCTCGGCCAGGACGTCGATGCGATGCGGGTGGAGGTCACCATCGGCGTGCCGCATCCCGACAAGGTGGACAAGGCCGCCGTGCTCGCGGTGCTGCCGCACGGCACCGGAACCGTGTCGGTGGTGGAAGGCGGGCTGGAAATCCCCAACGACGCCGGCACCGGCTCGACCCTGATCGCCCATGCCGCGGCGGTCGTGCGCCTCGACATCGCCTGAGCGGAGCAAGCCGCATGCCATCCAAACGCGTCATCCTGGAACTCGGCGCCGGCAACGACCTGCACGGCGGCGACTACACCAAGGCCGCGCTGCGGGCGGTGCAGGACGCGCTGCACCACAGCTCGCTCAGCCTGATCCGCTCGCTCGGTCTCGATTCGCGCACGATGCTGGTCGAGGTCACCATCGGCGTGCAGCGCCCGGACAAGGTGGATGCGGCCGCGGTGCAGGCCTCGCTGCCGCACGGAAAGGCGACCGTGCGGGTGGTGAAAGGCGGGCTCGACGTGCCCGACGACACCTCGGGCGACATCGCCGTGATCGCCAGCGCCGCGATCGCCGTGCGGTTCGAGGCGCTGCCCCGGACGGAATGAGCCCGCGCGCGGAACGACATACAGGGGCAGGAGGAACGCCATGACCACGCGCGCACTCGCGGAATTCGCCGCCACGCTTCGTCCGGAAGACCTGCCGCCGGAGGTCATGCGCCAGGCCTGCCGCGTCGTGCTCGACGCCGTCGGCTGCGCCGTCGCCGCCTGGGCGGAGGATCCGGAGAAGGCGCGCATCGCGCGCGACATCGCCGCCCTCTATGCCGGCCAGCCCGGTGCGGGCGTGATCGGCGCGCCGGGCATCGCCGCGCGGCCGGCCTTCGCCGCGCTCGCCAACGGCATCCTGGTCAATGCGACGGACAACGACGACACGCACAAGCGCGCGCTGCTGCACGTGGGCTCGGTCGTGGTGCCGACGTCGCTCGCGCTGGCGCAGGCACGCGGCCTGTCGGGCAAGGACCTGCTCGTCGCGCTCGTCGCCGGCTACGAGGTCGCGGTGCGGGTCGGCATGGCGGTGATGCCCACGCATTATCGGTTCTGGCACTCCACCGCAACGAACGGCACCTTCGGCGCGGCGGCCAGCGCGGCCCGGGCGATGGGGCTGGACGCGGACGGCACGCAACGGGCGCTCGGCCTCGCGGGAACCCAGGCCGCCGGGCTGAACACCTTCTTCGAGTCCGGCGACATGACGAAAAGCATCCACCCGGGCAAGGCGGCCCTGAACGGGGTGTTGTCGGCCGAGCTCGCCAGCCTCGGCGCAACCAGCCCGCCCACCATCCTCGAGCACCCGAAGGGCTATCTTGCGGCCTTCTCGCTGGACCCGAAGCCGGCGGCCCTGACGGCGGGGCTGGGGCGGAAGTGGGAGATCCTGCAGAACGGGTTCAAGTTCTTCCCCTCCATCCTCGCCAGCCATTCGCCGATCCAGGCGATGCTCGCGATCGTCGCGCGCGATGCGCCGGACCCGGCGCGGATCGCCCGCATCACGAACGAGACCTACGAGACGGTGCGGACGCATTTCTCCAACAAGGAGGTCGGCTCGGTGATGGCGGCCCGCGTTTCGGTGCCGTACTGCATCGCCGCCGCGGCGGTGGACGGACGCCTGACCCAGGCGCAGTTCGCCGCCGCACGCATCCATGACCCGCTGATCCGTCGGGTGCTGGAGCGGACCGAGGTCGTGGCGGACCCCGAGCTGAACCGCCTCTACCCGGAGAACTTCCCGGCCCGGGTCACCGTCACCATGGACGACGGGCGCCGGTTCCAGGAGACGGTGCTGCTGCCGAAGGGCGATCCCGGCGCCCCGCTCAGCGACGCGGAGCTCGAGGACAAGTTCCGCGGGAATTGCGAGGCGGTTCTGGGTGCCGCGCAGACGGAGCGGCTGCGCGAGGCGATCTTGCGGCTGGCGGAGGCGGAGACGGTGGAGGAACTCTCTGCGCTGGTCGTTCCCGGCGCAGGGTGAGCCGCGTCGCGGCCCGTGCCGGCCGCCTGGCACTCTCTCACCCGGGGTGTGCCCGGGCGGGTCGGGCGGCCGGTGGACCCGTGCGCTGCCATCGGCCGTGCCGCGTGATCGCCGTCACGTCCCGGCGATCGTCCGCGCGGCGAGATAGCCGAAGGTGAGGGCGGGGCCGAGCGTGATGCCCGGCCCGGGATAGGCCCCGTTCATCACCGAGGCCATGTCGTTGCCGCAGGCATAAAGCCCCGGCACCGCCACCCCCTCCGCATCGAGCACGCGAGCGCAGGCATCGACCGCCAGGCCGGTCGCGGTCCCGAGATCGGCGGGTTCGACCTGCACCGCGTAGAACGGCGGGCGCAACAGCGGGCGGACGCAGGGATTGGGGGCGACACGCGCATCGCCCAGATGGCGCTGGTAGGCGTCACCGCCGCGGCCGAACGCGGGGTCCTCGCCCCGCGCGGCGTCGCGATTGAAGCCCGCGACGGTGGCCTCCAGCCCATCGGCGTCGATGCCGGTGCGCGCGGCGAGCGCGCGCAGGTCAGGCGCCTCGATCAGGTAGCCGGACGATTTCGGCCAGGCCAGCGACAGCGCGAACGGGCGCACGGCGCCGAGACCGTAGCGCCAGAGGAAGTCGCGGTCGCAGACCAGCCAGGCCGGCACCGAAGGCCCGTCGTTGCCGGGGCGCAGCATCGCCAGGACGAATTCGTGATACGACACCGCCTCGTTCACGAACCGCCGCCCGCGCCGGTTCACCGCGATCAGCCCTGGCTTGGCGCGGTCGGTGACGGTGTGCGGAAAGGCGCAGGCCGAGCCGTCGCGCCGGCGATAGCGCGACGCCGGCACCCAGAAGAAATGATTGGCGTTGCCCTCGGCCATCGCCGCGCCCGCGTCGAGCCCGAGGCGGATGCCGTCGCCGGCGGCGGTCGGACAGGTGGCCGACAGCGGGCCGGCGCCCGGCGGCTGGTAGCGCGCCCGCCGCCCGGCATCGTGGGAAAACCCGCCGGTGGCGATCACCACGCCCTTGCCCGCGCGAACGCTCTGCGGCCCGTCCGGGCCCGCCAGGGTCACGCCGGTGACCGCCCCGCCCTGACGCACGAGCCCGGTCGCCGCGCTGCCGAGGCAGAGGTCGACGCCCAGCCGGCGCAGCGACAGCAGCAGCCGCCCGGCCAGCGCGTTGCCCAGCACGAGGCTGGTGCCGCGCCGATGGCCCAGGCGCTGCCAGGCGTATTCCGCGACGATGCGCGCGACCCGCCACGTGGCGCTCCAGGACCGGCCGACCCGCAGGAACTGCGGCAGGTCGGCGCGGGCGACCATCATGCCGCCGAACAGCGTGAATTCGGGCAGCGGCGGGCGCAGCAGGGCGAAATCGGCGCCGAGCGCGCGGGCGTCGAACCGTTCCGCCTCCAGCACCCGCCCGCCCAGGGTCGCGCCTTGCAGGTCCGGGTAGTAGTCGGGATAGCGGTGCACCGGTCGCAGGTGCAGCGCGGTGTGCGCCTCGAGATAGGCGACCGCCGCGTCGGCATGGGCGAGGAACGCCTCGCGCACCGCATGGTTGGCCGCCCCCGGGATGGTGGCCGCGAGATAGGTGCGCGCGTCCTCCAGGCTGTCGGTCATGCCGGACGCGGCCATCGCCGTGTTGGCGGGCATCCACACCATGCCGCCGGAGATCGACGTGGTGCCGCCGACCTGGGTCGATTTCTCGACGAGCAGCACACGCAATCCCTCGGCGGCGGCGACGCAGGCGGCGGTCATGCCGCCCGCGCCGGCGCCGAGGACGACGACGTCATACGTCTGGGCGGGCGCGCCCATCGGCGGTCTCCCTTGAGGGTCTCTGGCTGGCGCAACAAGCGAGGACGTTCAGACGCACCGCAACCGGTGGGGCATGAGGATGGTGCCCGCCGGGGGATTCGAACCCCCACGCCCTACGGGCTGCGGATTTTAAGTCCGCTGCGTCTACCGTTCCGCCAGGCGGGCCGAGGCCCGAGCGGGTTACGCAAGCGTCCGGGCGATGTCCAGCGCCCGGCGCAGCAGGGTCTCCGACGCCTCCGGCGTGCGGAACCCGCTGTGCGCCGACAGGGTCACGTTCTCGAGCGTCGTCAGCGGATGCCCCGCCGGCAGCGGCTCGACATCGAACACATCGAGCGCCGCGTGCCCCAGCCGTCCCGCGCGCAGCGCCGCGATCAGCGCCGCCTCGTCCAGCAGCGCGCCGCGGGCGGTGTTCACCAGGATCGCGCCGGGGCGCAGCAGCGCCAGGCGTTCCGCGTTCAGGAATCCGCGGGTCTCGTCGGTCAGCAGCAGATGAAGCGACAGCACGTCGCTTTCCGCCAGCAGGGTGGGCAGATCGACGAAGCTCACCCCCGGCGCGGCGCGCGGCGTGCGGTTCCAGGCCAGCACCCGCATGCCCATCCCGCCGGCCAGCCGCGCGACCTCGGCGCCGATGCCCCCGAACCCGAGCAGCCCGATCGTCTTGCCGGTCAGCTGCGGCCCCTCGGTGCGGGTCCACAGCCCGGCGCGGATGTCGCGGTCCATCCGCGCGATGCCGCGGGCGCCGGCGAACATCAGCGCGATCGCGTGCTCGGCCACCGCGGTGTCGCCATAGCCCTTGATGATGTGCACGGTGATGCCGAGCGCGGCCAGTTCCTCGGGGTGCATGTAGCTGCGCGCCCCGGTGCCGAGGAAGATCACGTGGCGCAGCCCGGCGCAGCGCGCCATCGCCGCGGTCGGCAGCGCGCTGTGGTCGTCCAGCACGAAATCGTAGCCGGCGAGCAGGGCAGGGAGCTCGTCGGGCGCCACCTCCTCGCGTTCGTGCACATCCACCGCCGGGTCGTCCGGCCGGGCGACCCGGCGGAACACCAGGGCCAGGTCATCGACCGCGTCCAGGAACAACCCCTTCATCTCATCTCCCCTCCTGCTGGCGCGCCGATCCGGTTCGTGCTTCCCGCCCGGCGCACGATCCCGTAACACCTCGCCCGGAGTAAAGACCACTGCCCGACCCAAGGAAGCCGCGCCCCGTCCGCCCGACCGTCCCCGCCCGTCCCGCCGCCGCGGGGCAGCGCGGGCGGGCCGCGGCGAGCGCCCGCGCCCCCGGCCGTTCGGCGGGCCGGGCGGCGGAGGCCGCGCCCGTGGAGTCGGAAGCGGACGGCGGCGGGTGCGGCACGCCGGCCCGGCCGCGTCGCCGGCTCTGGCGTCTGATCCGCTTCGCCATCATCGGCGCGATCTGGGGCGGCCTCGCCCTCGCGCTGGCGGTGCTGTGGTTCGCCCGCGATCTGCCGCGGCCGGCCGACGCGATCGCCCCGTCGCGCCGCCCGAGCCTGGTCCTGCGCGACGCGGCGGGCCAGGCGTTCGCCCGGTTCGGCGACATCCAGGGCCATCCCGTTCGTCTCGCGGCGCTGCCGCCCTACGTGGCCGAGGCGGCGGTGGACACCGAGGACCGGCGCTTCTGGTCCGAACCCGGCATCGACCCGATCGGTATCCTGCGCGCGGCCCTGGTCGATCTGGTCCATTGGCGGGTGGTGCAGGGCGGCTCCACCCTCACCCAGCAGGTGGCGAAGACCCTGTTCCTCAGCAACGCGCGGACCCTGCGGCGCAAGGTGCAGGAACTGCTGCTGACCTTCTGGCTGGACCGGCATTTCACCAAGCGGCAGATCCTCGAGATCTGGCTCAACCGGGTCTATTTCGGCTCCGGCGCCTGGGGGATCGATGCGGCGGCGCGGCTCTATTTCGGCATCCCCGCCAGCCGGCTCAGCCTGTGGCAGGCGGCGGTGCTGGTGGGGTTGCCGCGCGCGCCCTCCCGCTTCAACCCGCGGGCCGATCCCGGGGCGGCGGCGGCGCGGGGGCGCCAGGTGCTGGCGGCGATGGTGCGGGCGGGCGACCTGACGGCGCAGGACGCACAGGACGCGGCCGCCGCCATCGCGTTCCCCCGCACCGCCCCGATGGAAGCCGGCTGGTTCGCCGACTGGGCGGCGGACGAGGCCACGCCGCTGCTGGTGCCGGGCCAGGACGCCGCGCTGCGCACCACGCTTGTCCCCAAGGTGCAGCGGGCGGCGGAAGCGGCGCTCGCCGCGGTGCTGGACGGGCCCGGGCGCGCGCATGGGGTGAGCGAAGGCGCGGTGGTGGTGCTGGACGCCGAGACCGGGGCGGTGCGCGCGCTGGTCGGCGGGCGGGACTATCAGGACAGTTCCTACGACCGCGCGACCGAGGCGCGCCGCCCGCCCGGCTCCGCCTTCAAGCCCTTCGTGTGGCTGGCGGCGCTGCAACGCGGCGTGCGGCCGGACGACAAGGTGCTGGATGCGCCGATCCGGCTCGGCACCTGGCGCCCGCGCGACTACGAGCGGCACTACCTGGGGGAGATCTCGGTGCGCCGGGCGCTCGCGTTGTCGATCAACACCGCTGCGGTGCGGCTGCTGCTGCGCGCCGGCGGGCCGCGCGCGGTCGCGTCCGTCGCGCACCGGCTGGGGATCACCGATCGGCTGCCGGACAATGCCTCGATCGCGCTGGGTACCGCCAATGTGGGCCTGCTGGAGCTGGCGGCGGCCTATGCGCCGTTCTTCAACGGCGGGTTCCGGGTGGCGCCGTTCGGACTGCAGGCGATCCGCACCGCCCGCGGCCGGACACCGGTCCCGCACCCGCCGCCGCTGCCGGTGGTCGCGCCCGATCTGGCCCGGATGATGGCGCAGATGCTGGAGGGGGTGGTGACCGGGGGTACCGGCAAGGCGGCGGCCATCCCGGGGCGCTTCGTGGCCGGCAAGACGGGCACGACCCAGGACTACCGCGACGCCTGGTTCATCGGCTTCACCGGCGGGCGGATCATCGGCGTGTGGCTGGGCAACGACAACGACCGGCCGATGCGAAACGTGGTCGGCGGCTCGCTGCCGGCGGTCGTGTTCCGGCAGGTCGCGCTGGGGGAGTAAGGGGCCGCTGCCCCGTGGCCCCCCCACCGGCACGGAACCAACGAACGGGTTCCAAGGGCGACGCCCTTGGCGGGGGTCCAGGGGGCAGCGCCCCCTGGCCTTGCTTGCTGCGGCGCCCCCTACTCCCCCATGTTCAGCAGTGCCCCGCGTTGCCGCGCCGCGCGGAACTGGCGCGCGAACAACACGCCAGCGCCCGCGATCCAGATCAGGTTCAATCCGAACGCCAGCCCCAGCTGGTCCCAGCGCACCGTGCCTGCCAGCAGGGCCGCGCGCATCCCCTCGAACACATGCGAGGCCGGCACGACGAAGGCCACCGCCTGCATCGCTCCGGGCAGCACGGAGACCGGGTAGAACACCGCGGCGAACGGGGTCAGGCCGAACAGCACCGACCAGGCCAGCGCTTCCGCCCCCGCCCCGTGGCGCAGGATCAGGCTGACCACCGCCAGCGCCACCGCCCAGCCCATCAGCATCAGGTTGGCGAAGAACAGCACCACGATCGGGCCGAGCATGAACAAATTGAACGCATACAGCAGATACGCCACCCCGATCGCCGGCAGCACCCCGGCCAGCATCCGGATCACCGACATGCCAAGCAGCGCCGCCACCAGTTCCCACGGGCGCAGCGGGGAGACGAAGACGTGGCCGAGGTTGCGCGACCAGATTTCCTCCATGAAGGAGATCGCCACCCCCATCTGGCTGCGCAGCGCCACTTCCCACAGCAGCACCCCGCCCAGCAGCGCCGCACCTGCCAGTGCCGCGGCGTGCGCGCTGCCGCCCGGAACGTCGGCGATGCGCGCGGCGATGAAGCGGGCGGTGAAGCCCCAGATGCACATCTGCAGCACCGGCCAGTAGGCGAGTTCCAGCAGCCGCGGCCAGGAGCGCCGGTACAGCGCGAGATGGCGGTACATCAGCCCCCAGATCCGCCGTCCCGGGCCGCTCATTGCCCCGCCTCCACCGGTGCTGCGGTGGCGGAGCGGCGGTCGCGGGCGATGTCGAGGAACACTTCTTCCATGTCGTCCCGCCCGTAGCGGCCGAGCAGTTCGGCCGGGCTGCCGTGATCGACGATCCGGCCGCGCTTCAGCATCAGCACCTGCGAGCAGAGCCGTTCCACTTCCGCCATGTTGTGCGAGGCGAGCAGGATGGTGCAGCCGCTCTCGGTCCGGTAGCGCTCGAGCCAGGTGCGGACCCAGTCGCCGGTGTCGGGGTCGAGGCTGGCGGTGGGTTCATCCAGCAGCAGCACCTCCGGGCGGTTGATCAGCGCCTTGGCGAGCGCCACCCGGGTCTTCTGCCCCGCCGAAAGATGCCCGGCGGGGCGGGCGAGCAGGTCGGTGAGGTCGAGCTCCGCCGCCAGTTCGGCGATCCGCCGCTCCGTCCGCGGCACGCCGTAGAGGTGGGCGTAGACCCGCAGGTTCTCCGCCACCGTCAGCCGCGCGGGCAGGGAGACGTAGGGAGAGGAGAAGTTCATCCGCGCCAGCGCGGCGAACCGTTCCTGCGCCATGTCGTGGCCCAGCATCCAAATCGTTCCGGCGGTGGGGATCAGCAGCCCCAGCAGCATGGAGATGGTGGTGGTCTTGCCGGCCCCGTTGCCGCCGAGCAGGCCGAGCGTGGTGCCCGGCGCGACGGCGAAATCGAGCCCGTCCACCGCCAGGGTGGTGCCGTAGTGTTTGGTCAGTCCTTCGACCCGGATGGCGTCCATGCGGTGGGATATGCCGATGCGCCGGGGTTCGGCCAAGGGGCGGGGGATCGGTTCGTCCCCGGGAGCGTCTGCCGTCCGAACCGGGGGGCCACCGCGCCCGGCCCCTGTCCGGATGCCGCGCCGCCAACGGCCGCGCGGCATCCGGACCCCATGACCCGGTCAGATCACGCCCGGTCGCTCTTCAGCGCCGCCAACCGATCGCCCAGGCTCCGGGTTCCGGTGGGCTTGCCGGCGGCCTGCGCCAGCGCGGCCGCGATGTTGGGGTCGTCCTGCTCCGGCGACGTCGGGCGCAGCAGCCGTGCCTTGCTCATCTGCGCATCCGCCTCGACGAGATCCTTGGCAGCCGAATCCTGCATTGCCTTCAGCGCGACCGTCAGGCTGCTGGTGGTGCTGGCCAGCCCCGCTGCACGGCGCGCGGCCTCGGCCTGGCGGGCCGCCTGTTCGCGCTGCTGGGCGGCGCGACCCATGTCGCGCTGCGCCTGCTCCAGCGCCGAGCGGGCGCTTTTCAGCTTGCCGCCGGCCTCGGCGTAGGTCTGCTCCAGCATTTCCAGGAAGTCCTTCGCGTCGACGGCCTGCTGCTTCTCGCGGTCCACCTCCGGCGCCATCTGCTCCAGCATCGAGACCAGGGTCTCCATGCTCTTTTCCAGGTTCGCCTTGTGGGTCGGGTCGGCCGCGGCGTTGATCTGCGCCTGCAGGGTCTCGGCCGCCGCCATGCGCTGGCGCGACAATGCCTGGATGGCCACGGCCTCCCGGTTCTCGCGGTCATAGCCCTGGCGCGCGCGCGCGACTTCGCGGCCGAGGTCGTCGAGATGCTGTTCCATCGTCCGCATCTCCGCCTCGCTGGCGGATTTCGGATCCCAGCGCACCAGGGCCTCGATGCCGGCCTGGGCTGCCTTGTCGAACTTGACGCCGATCAGGTTGGTCATGAACTTCAGCATGTGGGTCTGCCTTTGTCAGAAGGTTGGGTATCAAACCGGGATCATGGCGGCGGCGTTCAGCAGTGCCACGGCAATCTGCGCTGCGGCGATCCCGAGTGCGACCGCAACGTTGCCCGCTTCGATGGCGCCGCGCATGGTGCGAAACGACAACGCCAACGTGCCCAGCGTGATCAGCTGCAAGATCAGTGCGACGGTGCCCCACACCAGGACATCGAGCAGCCGGCCCGAGGTGGCCAGGATGGTGGCGATCGGCAGCGCGAGCGCGATGACGGCGCCGGCGAACACCACGCCGGCCGCGACATTCCCGACCGCTATCAATGCGCGCTCGCGGAACGGCGTCAGCGCGGTGTAGATCGCGACACCGATCCCCAGCAACGCGATGCTCGCCACGAGCTGCATCAGCAAATGCGGCAGGCCGCTGCCGATCGCATCGAAGATGGCAGGAAAGACGCCGGGCGGAGACGGTTGCATGTCGGTTCCGTTCAGCTTGGGGGGACAGATCGTTCAGGCGAACGGCACGGGCGGCAGCGACAGCGCCGCGGGGTTTATGTCGATTCCGGCATGGATCTCCACCCAGGCCTGGCCGTCCTGCTCGATGGCCGCGACCAGGATGTACTCGGTGTCGGGGGCCGGGGGCGCCGCGCCGGTCGGTCCGGCGTACAGCATGGCGTGCAGCGTGCGTGAGCGGTCGCCGGAGGTGTCCCGAATGATCTCGGTCTGGTCGCGCGGCGGCACGCGCGTGCTCCCGGGCGCCCAGGCGCGGCCGTACAGCTTGCCGTCCTTGGTCTGGAATTCCGGCCAGCCGATCATGCCCTGCGCCGGATCGAGCCAGAACGCCCAGTCATCCCCGGTGGCGGGCGTCACCTGGTCGAGCAACGAGAAATAGCGGCATTCGTCCGGCTGGCCGGAGCGGCCGAGATGCAGCAGGAAGAAGCTGCTGCGCCCCGGCAGGTAGAGCCGGTGCAGGGCGACGCTGCCGAGTGTGCCGGTGCCGTCGGATATGAGGCCCACGGCCTCGATGCTGACCAGCGCCCCTTCGGCCGGCGGGATGACCTTGGTCGCGCCGCCGGCGAGGACGAACGGGGCGGGATCGAGCGGTATCGTCATGCCGATACGGAAGCGGGTCCGCGCGCTGCCCGTGATGCCGGCGGGCCCGTCCTGGCGGCCGGGCGCCGGCATCCCGGCAGCACGGCGACGCCTCAGCCACAATCCAAGAAAGATGGCGACGCCAACGACAAGCACGAGCGGCACGATCCCGGACCCCTGGCCCGACGGCGCCGCCGCCCGATCGGAAGGTCCCTGAGCAAGCCGCTGGTCGAGCTCCGCCAGCTTTCTGCCCATTGCCGGGTCGCTTGCGGCGAGCCGGTCCGCCTCCGCCCGCCATTGCAGGTAGCCCGGGTCGGTCCGGTGCTCGCGGAAGAAGTCGGTGCTGCGGGGGGTGCTCACCGCGTTGAGCAGCGACCACAACATCACCGCGTCCCAGGCGCCGAACCGCTGCGGGGCGCCGGCGTAGGGTTGCGGGAATGGCGACGCGGTCCGGCTCTGCCCCCAGAAGCCGCCTGGTGATGTCTGCGGCTCCGGCCGCCGCTGGGCGCTTCCCCACCAGCCGCTGTCACTGCCGATCGAAGGGCGCCGTGTTCCATACGAAGACGGCGGCGGCGCGGTGGACGAGCGGAACTCCTCCAGCGCCCGCGCGGAACTGCGCCGCGAGATGGCCGCGTCGCCCGGGCCGCGTGTGCCGCCATACGAGGGTCTCGGCGGTCCGGATGGCCGCGCATAGCCGCCGCTGCCCAGGGTCGATGGGCGTCGTATCGACGCACCGCCCGTGCCGTAGCCGCCTGGCCGGCTGTAGCCCCCGGACCCCGCCGAGAACGCCGGGGGCGGCAAAGCGCACGGCACGAGCAGCGCGGACGCCAGCACAATGCGCAGCATGAAGCCCGCCGCCGACATCCGGACGGCCGCGGGGAGGGGGCGTAGGGCGCGCCACAGCTCCGCACGCACGGGCTTGGCGGCCAGGAGCAACCTGCGAACGGACTGACCTACGGCAGCGTCCGACCCGTCTCCATCGCGGTCCGGCTTGACCCGGCCATCGGCGCACGGACCATCGGAGGCGGATGGGGCGGTCAAACCCGGCTGCGGCGCGGTCCCCCGCGCCAGCGCCGTCGCACCGACAGTCGGTCCTTTCGCCGGGTGGGAGACGGCGTCATCAAGGCGGGTTCCCCAGCATGGTGACCTGGACGCCGGCACTGGAAAGCCTCCGGCGCATCGAGCGCCTATCAGGGCAGCTGCCTGGAGAAAGCGCCGACCAGACGGAAGCCTTGCGTGATCGGCAGCCGACCGGGCACGATCCGGACGGGTCCCGGATCACGGCGAACTGTTCAAGCGCAGGCTTTGCGTACGGCAAGACGATAGGCGCAGGCGTGGCATCGGGTGATTAGAACCCCGCCATCCGGAAAGTGTCAAACCAAACTACAGATAGCGGGCATGCAGAGCGCGCCGCAAGGTTTCGATCGGGGCCTTGGAGGACCGGGGCGGCCGCTCGGATCCCTGCGGGGGGCTTGGTTCCTGCTGCCGCCCGCCGGCGGTCACCGCCGGGGCATCTGCGCCCAGGCGGTGCTCCGCTGCCAAATGCCAGGCGGCGGCATCGTCGGTTCCCGGACCCCCGGTTCGATGGCGCTGACCCGGGGTACCTCGTCATGGCCGGGCTTGACGAGGAAACGTCGGCCGCCTTGTGCCATCAGCCGTTGCGGCGGTTGGCACAAGGCAACAAAACATTGTGTATCAATGAGCTGCGCTTGGCGGAGAGGGTGGGATTCGAACCCACGGTACGCGTAAGCGCACAACGGTTTTCGAGACCGTCCCGATCGACCACTCCGGCACCTCTCCCGCGCCGCCCGCCTTATAGGTGCCGGGCCCCGGCGAGGCAATCGTGCCTGACGCCGCCGGGGCCCGGCGCCCTTCAGGCCGCCGGGGGCGCCGTCCGGGCCAGCGCCGGCACCGCCGCCATCCGCGCAAACCACGCGGCGAGCCGCGGCCGCCCCTCCCGCCACGGCTCGGCGGCGAAGCGCAGATCCAGATAGCCCAGCGCGCAGGCGACCGTGATCGTGCCGATATCCAGGCCATCGCCCGGCGGGGCGGCTTCCAGCGCATCCAGGGTGCGGTTGGATGCATCGCGCATCCGCGCGATCGCGGCATCGCGCGCGGCTTCCTGCGGCCGGCCCTGCTCCATCCGCCGCGGCACCGCCGCGTCCAGGATGCCGTCGCCCATCGCCTGCAGCACAAGCGCCCGCCACCGCGCCGGCCCGGCCGGCGGGAACAGCGGCGCCGCGTCGCCCAGACTGTCGAGGTATTCGCAGATCACCGGGCTGTCGAACAAGGCCATCCCCTCGTCCGTCACCAGGCCGGGCACCTTGGACAGCGGATTGGCGGCCAGCAGCTCCGGCGGCGACTGGTGGGGGTTGGTCGGTACGGTCTCGATCCGTCCCTCCAGGCCGCGGAGGATCGCGCAGGCCATCACCTTGCGCACATAGGGGCTGGTCGGTGAGTAGAACAGTTTCACGTCAGGGATCTCCCGGTCAGAATGTGTCTTTGGCGGCGCGCAGCGCGGCGAATTTCGCCGCGTCCGGCGCACGCAGGAACGGATTGGCCGCGCGTTCCCCGGCCAGGGTGGAAGGCACGCTCGGCCGGCCGGCGGCGCGCTGGGCGGCGACCTCGGTCATCCGCGCCTGCAGTGCCGGATTGTCCGGATCGACGCTCAGCGCGAACTTGCCGTTGCTCTCGGTATATTCATGCCCGCAGCATACCAGGGTGGCGTCCGGCAACGCCCGCAGCTTGGCGAGCGAGGCGAACATCTCCTCCGCCGTGCCCTCGATCAGCCGGCCGCAGCCGAGCGAGAACAACGTATCGCCGGACAACAGCACCCCACCGTCGGGGAAAAAGAAATTGATCTGCCCGCGGGTATGCCCGGGTGTCTCGATCACCCGCGCTTCGGCGCCGCCAAGCGCGACCGCGTCGCCCTCGCGCACCGCGCGATCCAGCCGGGGCAGGCGATGCGCGTCCGCCGCCGCACCCACCACCGGGGCACCGAATCGCGCGCGCACCGCATCGGTGCCCGCCACATGGTCGGCATGGTGGTGCGTGAGCAGGATCAGATCCAGCCGCCCGCCCGCCGCCTCGATCGCCGCGATCACCGGCGCCGCATCAGCCGGATCCACGATCGCCGTCGCACCGCTGCCGGTCTCGCGCAGCAGCCAGGCATAGTTGTCCTTCAGGATAGGGACCGGAGTGGCAGTCACAGCCATGGCGCGTTCCTCCCGTAGTGTGGCTCGGCGGCCGGCCATGTCGGCCGACGGCGGTGCCGGCCTTCAGCAAGCAAGGCCAGGGGGCTCTGCCCCCTGGACCCCCGCCAGGGGACAGTCGTCCCCTGGACCCCTCGGGGGGTTCCGTGGCGGTGGGGGGTGGCGTGCCAGCCGGGGCGGGGCCGGTGGGCGGGTGGCAGGGCGCGCGGATGCGCGCCCTGCCACCCGCCCACCGGCCCCGCCCCGGCTGGCACGCCACCCCCCACCGCCACGGAACCAGCGAACGGGTTCCAAGGGCGATGCCCTTGGCGGGGGGTCCAGGGGGGCAGAGCCCCCCTGGCCTTGCTTGCTGAAGGCCGGCACCCTCGTCCGCCCGGCTTACCCGGTTCCGCCCCCGCGATCCAGCCGGCGCGGTTGGGTCAGATCGGGCAGACGCCTTGCTCGCACTGCAGGTGGACCAGATCGATCGATTCTGCGGCGGTCCGGGCGATGCGCGCGGTCAGTGCGGCGAAGGCAGCTTCGGGGATTTCTTCTTCGGGCAGGTATTCGTAGCCCAGTTCGTGGTCCGGCCGGCTTGGCAGCACCGCGCAGCAGCGCACTTGCGGCTGATGGTGAAGCACGATCGATCGGAACGACTCCAGATCGTGCCGGTCGGTGAACACTTTCAGCGTATAGCTGACCTGGTTGCCCTGTTGCGCGCCGATCCAGTGGCGTTCCAGCAGGCCGAGCCAGCGGTAGTGTGCATCCGGCGAGGCTTCCGGCGCCGTCACCAGCCGGTCGGACAGGCCGAGGCCCATGATCAGCGGCACGGTGGGAAAGCCGACCACGGTCATTCCGGGGAAGCTCACCAGGGTGCGCATCGGGTAGCCGCGCGCGGCGTAGTCGGCGAGCAGCGGGTCGGACCCCGGCTCCCAGTCGCCGGTCGCGGGATCGCGCACGCCCTTGAACTGCACCCAGCGGAGGTACTGCCGGCGTGCCGGCAGATGCGCGCCCTCGGTCAGGCCGAACAGCTTGCTGATGGTGCCCGACGGCTTGACGGTGGTCACCGTCACCGGCCGGGCCAGCCCCAGTTCCCGCGCATAGGCCGCGCCTTCGTCCTTGGCCGTCTGGGACAGCTCGGCCAGCATGGCCCAGAACGGCGTGGCGCGGTCCTCGTCCAGCAGGTCGGCGAAGCCGAGGCCGAAGCGCAGCCAGGCCCATTCGTGCAGCCCGGTGGGGCCGATGCCCATGCGGTTGGTGCGCGCCACTTCTTCCCCGTACAGCGCGTCCATCCGGTTCGCCCGCATCAGGAAGCGCACGCCCAGCCGCACGGCGTCTTCCACCCGCGCGTCCCACAGCGCGGCCACTTCGGGCGGCGGCGCGCCGGGGACGAAACTGTCGAGCGGCGCGGGGCAGGCGAGCACCGGGGCGTAATCGGCGATCACGCAGTAGCCGCCGGCGACGTGCAGCGCGATCTCCCCGCAGGGATTGGTGGTGACCGGGAAATCCGCCGCCGCGGCGGCGCCCGCCAGGTGCGCGAGCAGGCCGGCGGCGTGATCCACCTGGTAGCGGGCGCTGCGCACGTCGCGGCCGTCGGCGTGCACCGGGCGTTGCCGGGCGGACCCTGTCCGGTGGTCCTCCAGCTTGTCGCCGTTGATGAAGCCGGGCTCGCCGTTGACGTAGGCGCAGCGCGTCGCTTCGGCGAACACCGCCTGGGCGTGCGCGGTCAGCGGGTCGGCGGGGTTGCCGGCGCGCAGGCACTCCCAGAAGTCGGCATCGACCATGACGGAATGATTCGCCGTCCACAGCCCGCCCGCTTCCTTGGCGCGGATGAAGCGGAGCACGCCGGGATCGCGCCAGGATTTGGTCGCCATGCGCGCCGCGCGGCGGGCGCCGCCGACCTGGACTTCCACCGACAGGTGGTGATCGACCAGCAGCGCCTGTTCCCACGGCTGCATCGTCGCGGCGGCGGGATCGCGCACGCGCGCCGGGCCGATCACGTGGCGGCGGATGTTGAGGAACGCGCGCAGCAGGGACACCGGGCCGGACGCGGGCCGGTCCTGCATGCCGCGGATCGGGCTGCCCGCCGGGCGGATGGCGGAGAAATCCAGCAGCAGGGTGCGCCCGCGTTCCCCCGCGAAGGTCATCGATTCGAGCAGCTCCATCGCCTTGGCCCAGCCTTCCCGGCTGTCGGCGACGACGTGGCGCACGGCACCGTCCGGGACCGCCGCGGGGTCCAGCACCAGTTCGCGGCCGAGGTCGCGCGGATCGTCCAGCTCCAGCGCCGCGGCCAGCCGGGCGAGCCCGGCGGCGTCGCGCGGCCAGTCCGGGTGCTCGGGGGAGAGGTGCAGCTTCAGGTCAGGCGCCTGGGCCCAATCGATCGCGATCAGCGAGTCGTCGTACGAGCGGCCGACGCCGGAGCCGTTCAGCAGCAGGTAGAATTTCACGAAGGAGGCGATCGCGGTGGCGCAGTTGGTGAACACCTCGATATTGCGTCCCGGCTGGTCGGCGTCGCCGTGCTGCAGGTGGCGCCCGGAGGTGAGCAGCGCGCCGGTGGCGATGGCGTTGCGCAGCCGCGCCTGTTCGGTCCGCGTGGCGGGGTCGTCGCGCTGCAGCAGCGCGATGTTGCCGGCGGCGACCCGGTCGGCAACCCGGCCGAAGCATTCCTGGTCGGCGGGGCGGAACACGGTGCGGCGGGCGACGGCGAGGCCCATGCCCTGGGCCAGCGCGCGCGGGGCGAGCGGCGTTTCGCCGAAGCTGGCACCGGGAAGGGGGGAGGGGGACGAATCGAAGGGCATAGGGCGGCTCCCGAACTTGGGAGCTACATATAGCTCCACCTCCGGGCACGAGCAACTGCATATAGTGATTCGCGGCACAGGGATTGGTCCCCGGCTCAGCCGCGCGGGATGGTCGCGCGTCGGACTTCCGATCCGGCTCGGCCCTGGATGTGCGGCGCGCAGCGCTGACTCTTGCTCTGCGGCGCATAGCGCTGAACTCTCTGATCCGCGGCGCATAGCGCCGACGCGGCAGCGGCCGGGGAGAGGCTCTCCCCGGCCGCTGCCGTTTCGTCCGGATCGGCGGCGTGCGCCTCAGTCGGCTGCCAGCGCCATGTGCCGTCGCGCGATCGCTTTGCCGACGTGGTCTTCCAGCGCCTCGGCCACCGCGTCGGCGTGGCTGGCGAACACGTGGTCGGCACCCTCGAAGATGCGATAGTCGACCGCCACGCCCTTCTGGGTGTTGAGCTTGTCGACCAGCTTCCGCACCGAGGGTTCGGGCACCAGTTCGTCCGCGTCGCCGTGGATCATCAGCCCGCCGCACGGGCAGGGGGCGAGGAAACCGAAGTCGTAGTGGCTCGCGGGCGGTGCGACGCTGACCCAGCCGGATATTTCCGGCCGGCGCATCAGCACCTGCATGCTGACGAAGGCGCCGAACGAATATCCGGCGATCCATAAGCCCCCGGCGTTCGGGTTGACCGCCTGCATCCAGTCGAGCGCGGCGGCAGCGTCGCCGATCTCGCCGATGCCGCCGTCGTAGCGGCCCTGGCTGCGGCCGACCCCGCGGAAGTTGAACCGCATCACCGAGCAGCCAAGGCGCTGGAATGCCTGGAACATGGCGTAGGTGATGCGGTTATTCATGGTCCCGCCGTGCAGCGGGTGCGGATGCAGCACCAGCGCCACCGGCGCGCCGCGGTCCTTGCTGTGATGGTATCGTCCTTCAAGCCGGCCGTCGGGCCCGGCAAACATAACTTCAGGCATGGCGTCCCGAATTCCGTTTATCATTGGTGGCCCGGCGGTGTCCGCGGAAATCCCCCGATTCCCACCCCGCCGGCGCTCTTACGTTCAATCCAAACCGACCGATCGGCGATCCCCTTCGCCCGGCCGCAGTTGCGCTACCTCGCTGACTGGAAATAGGCTTCTCCCCCCTTACTTCCACGCCCGTCTTCGCATCCCAGACCGTCGCGGCAATCTTGACTGCCATGGTAGGGAATTCTAGGAAGACGGATGTCGATGTTGAGCCGCTGTGTTGACTGCTGCCGGAACCCTGCCACCTCAAGCCTCGACGCGCATTTCGGCATCGCGAGCTTCGGAGGCCACGGGAGACAAGGCAGCGTCGCCTCCCGCCGTTGCAATAGTATAGGCAAGACCCGGGGCTTGTGTATAACGGATTTGTCGCATGACGTTCATGTTTCTGCGTGAGCTGATCCGAACCTATCGCGAACGTGACCCGGCCGCCCGGTCGGATCTCGAGGTTCTGCTCTGCTATCCCGGCGTGCACGCGGTGATCTGGCACAAGCTGTCGCACGCGCTGTGGCGGCGCCGGCTGCGGCTCCTGGGTCGGTTTTCCTCCCATATCGCGCGGTGGCTGACGGGGATCGAAATCCATCCGGCGGCGCAACTCGGCCGCCGCCTTGTCATCGACCATGGCATGGGGGTGGTGATCGGCGAAACCGCGGAGATCGGCGACGACTGCTACCTGTATCATCAGGTGACCCTGGGTGTCGCCCGCGCTTCCGCCGGCAAGCGCCACCCCACGGTCGGCAACAACGTCATCATCGGCGCCGGCGCCAAGGTGCTGGGGCCGATCCATATCGGCGACAACGCCCGGGTCGGCTCCAATGCCGTGGTGGTGGACGACGTGCCGGCCGATACCACCGTGGTCGGCATGCCGGCGCGCCCGGTCGATCGCAAGCCGCTGCAGCGGGAGCCGCATTTCGACCCGTACGGCATGCCCTGCGACGACAGCCTCGACCCGCTGCTGCGCGACATCGAAGGCCTGCGCGCCGAACTGGCGGAGGTAGAGGCGCGGGTGGCCCAACTCGCGAGCGGCACCGGCAACGGGGCGAACGCCAGCGGGGCGAACTCCAGCGGGGCGAACGGGACCGGCGGCGCGCCGCGCCCGGCGGCGTCCGGTGCCGACAAAGCCCGCACCGCGCCGGCCGGCTGAGCCGCGAGGGACGCGATGCATCTCTCCACCCGCGGGCGCTACGCCGTCATGGCCCTGGCCGAACTCGCCGCCCGGGAAGCCCGTCCCGAGTCCGGGGCCTGCGGCCCGGTCTGCCTGGCCGACATCGCCGCAAGCCAGTTGCTCAGCCTTTCCTACCTGGAGCAGATCTTCGCCCGGCTGCGCCGCGCCGGCCTGGTGGGCGCCCATCGCGGCCCCGGCGGCGGCTACCACCTGTCCCGCCCGGCCGGCGAGATCACCATCGCCGCCATCGTCACCGCGGTGGACGAGCCGATCCGCGCCACGCGTTGCGAGGAAGGCGGCCCCGGCTGCATGCTTTATTCGGAAACCGAGGCCGGCCCCTGCCGCACCCACAATCTCTGGCAGGAATTCGGCCGGCAGATCCGGCTGTTCCTGGAAGGGATCACCCTGGCCGACGTGATCGACGACCTCGTGCTCGGCCGCGCCGTGTCGCCGGCGGCGCCCGTGCCGCAGCCCGCCTGACCGGCGGGTCCGCCGTGCGCCACTACCTGGATGCGAACGCTACCGAGCCGCTGCGCCCGGACGCACGCGAAGCAGTCCTCGCCGCGCTCGCGCCCGCCGGCAACCCCGCCTCGGTCCACGCCGATGGCCGGGCGGCGCGGCGCCTGCTGGAAGACGCGCGCGAAGCGGTCGCCGCCGCCTTCGGCGCCCGGCCCGACGGCGTCGTGTTCACCTCCGGCGCCACCGAAGCGAACGCGCTCGCGCTGCATGCCTTCGCCGGTGGCCGGCGGATCGTGGTGGGCGCCACCGAGCACGACTCGGGTACTGGCCGCCGCCGCGGGTGCGCTCCGCCTGCCGGTGGACCGGCACGGGGTGGCCGATCTCGACGCTCTGGCCGCGTTGCTCGCCGCCGGCCCGGCGCTGGTCGCGCTGATGGCGGCGAACAACGAGACCGGCACGCTGCAGCCGGTGGCGGAGGCCGCGGCGCTTTGCCGCCGCCACGGCGCCTGGCTGCATGTCGATGCCGTGCAGGCGGCCGGACGGATCCCGCTCGATCTGGCCGCGCTCGGCGCGCACAGCTTGGCGCTGTCGGGCCACAAGCTGGGCGGACCGATGGGCGCCGGGGCGCTGGTGCTCGGGCCGGAGGCGCCGGCGCCGCGCCCGCTGCTGCCCGGCGGCGGGCAGGAGCGCGGCTGGCGCGCCGGCACGCCGCCGCTGCCGGCGATCGCCGGCCTCGCCGCCGCCGTCCACGCCGCTGCCGCGGAAGATGCAAGCCGGCTCGCGCCCCTGCGCGAGACGATCGAGCGCGCCGCCCGCGCCGCCGGCGCCGTGGTGTGCGGCGACGGCGCCCCGCGGCTGGCCAACACCACCTGCCTCGCGCTGCCCGGCGTGCGGGCCGACGCGCAGGTGATCGCGCTCGACCTCGCCGGCATCGCGGTCAGCGCCGGGGCGGCGTGCTCCTCGGGCAAGGTGGCGGCGAGCCATGTGCTGGCGGCGATGGGCCTCGGTCCGCTCGCCGGGCAGGCGATCCGTGTCTCCCTGCCGTGGAACGCGACCGCGGCCGACGCGGCGGCCTTCGCCGCGGCCTATCCGCCTGTCGCCGCGCGCCTGCGGGCCGCGCTGGCATGCACGCCCCAGGGGGCCATGCCCCTGGCACCCGCCGCGGCCTGACCCTAAATCGACCGATCATGACCCACGCGCCCGCCGCCGCCGAACCGCCCGGTCTATCTCGACAACCAGGCCACCACCCGCTGCGATCCGCGGGTGCTCGATGTCATGCTGCCGTTCTTCTCGGAACACTACGGCAACCCGCACAGCGTCGAGCACGCGATGGGCCGCTTCGCCGAGGCCGCGGTGGAAACGGCGCGCGCCCATCTCGCCGCCCTGCTCGGCGCGGGGACGAACGAGGTGGTGTTCACCTCCGGCGCCACCGAGAGCAACAACATCGCCATCAAGGGCGCGGCCCGCCACGCCGCCGCCATGGACACGACCCGCCGGCGCATCGTCACCGTCGCCACCGAGCACAAATGCGTCCTGGAATCGGTGGCCGACCTGGCCCGCGAGGGGTTCGAGCCGGTGTTTCTTCCGGTCCGCCCGGACGGGCTGCTCGATCCCGACGTGCTGCGCGCGGCGCTCGCCGTGCCGACCCTGCTGGTCAGCATCATGGCGGCCAACAACGAGACCGGGGTGATCCAGGACCTGCCGGCGCTCGCCGCGATCGCCAAGGACGCCGGGGCGCTGGTGCACACCGACCTGGCGCAGGCGGTCGGGAAGATCCCGGTCGACCTCGGCGCCTGGCGGGTCGATCTCGCCTCGGTCAGCGGGCACAAGTTCTACGGGCCGAAAGGGGTGGGCGCGCTCTATGTCCGCCGCCGTCCGCGGGTGCGGCTGGCGCCGCTGTTCTCCGGCGGCGGGCAGGAACGCGGCCTGCGCTCCGGCACCTTGCCGGCGCCGCTGATCGTCGGGCTCGGCGAGGCCTGCCGGCTGGCGGCGGCGGAGATGGCCGAGGAAGCCACCCGGGTTGCGGCGCTGCGCGCCCGACTGCTGGAGCGCCTCCGCGCCGCCGTGCCGGAGATCGCGGTGAACGGCAGCATGGAAGCGCGGCTGCCGGGCAACCTCAACCTGACCTTCCCCGCCGCCTCCGCCGGCGCGATCATGGACGGGGCGCCGGAGGTGTGCGTCTCCACCGGCTCGGCCTGCTCCTCGGCCGCGATTGAGCCGTCCTATGTCTTGCGCGCGATGGGGGTTGCGGATGCGGCGGCGGCGCGCAGCTTGCGCATCGCGATCGGACGCTTTACCTCCGCCGCCGAGATCGACTACGCGGCGGCGGCGCTCGCTGCCGCCCACGCGACGGCCGCCGCGCCCCCGGCCTGATTGGACCTGCCCGCCCCATGACGAAAATGACGTTCATCGAGCGCGACGGAACGCGCCGGGAAGTCGACGCGCCGCTCGGCCTGTCGGTGCTCGAAATCGCTCACAAGCACGGGATCGATATCGAAGGCGCCTGCGAAGGCTCGCTCGCCTGCTCCACCTGCCACGTGATCGTCGACGGAAGCTGGTTTTCCCGCCTGGCGGAGCCGACCGAGGACGAGGAGGACATGCTCGACCTCGCCTTCGGACTGACCGAAACCTCGCGCCTCGGCTGCCAGATCGTCATGACCGAAGCCCTCGACGGGCTGGTCGTGAAACTCCCCGCCGGCACCCGCAACATGCTGGACGGCTAGCAAGACCAGGGGGCTCTGCCCCCTGGACCCCCGCCAGGGGACAGTCGTCCCCTGGACCCCTCGGGGGGTTCCGAGTTGGGTGGGGGTGGCGCGGGGCGGCCCGGGCGGGTGGCACAGGGAAGGGACGCAAAAGCGTCCCTTCCCTGTGCCACCCGCCCGGGCCGCCCCGCGCCACCCCCACCCAACTCGGAACCAACGAATGGTTCCAAGGGCGACGCCCTTGGTGGGGGGTCCAGGGGGGCAAAGCCCCCCTGGCCTTGCTTGCGGAGCAGCGGAACAATCGGCGGTCAGGACAAATCCATGCGTGTTGTGGTTGCGATGTCGGGTGGCGTGGACAGTTCGGTGGTGGCCGGGCTGTTGGCGGCGGCCGGGCATGAGGTGATCGGCGTCACGTTGCAGCTCTACGATCATGGTGCGGCGAGCGGGCGTCGGGGCGCCTGTTGCGCCGGGCAGGACATCCACGACGCGCGCCGGGTGGCCGACCATCTCGGCATCGCGCATTACGTGATCGACGCCGAGGCACGGTTCCGCGACGCGGTGATCGCGGATTTTGCCGATTCGTATGCCGCCGGCGAGACGCCGGTGCCTTGCGTGCGCTGCAACCAGACCGTGAAGTTCGCCGACCTGACCGCGCTGGCGCGTGGTCTCGGCGCCGAGCGTCTGGCCACCGGCCATTACGTGCGCCGGATCGACGGGCCCGACGGGCCGGAACTGTGGCGCGCCTCCGATCCGGCGCGCGACCAGAGCTGGTTCCTGTTCGCCACCACCCGCGCACAACTGGAATTCTCTCTCTTCCCGCTGGGCGAGATGGCGGACAAGGCCTCGGTGCGGGCGGAGGCGGCGCGGCTCGGCCTGCCGGTCGCGGCCAAGCCGGACAGCCAGGACATCTGCTTCGTTCCCTCCGGCGGCTATGCCGATGTGGTCGGCCGCCTGCGGCCGGAGGCACGTGGCGCCGGGCGAGATCGTCGATGCGGCCGGGACCGTGCTGGGCCGGCACGAGGGGATCGCCCGCTACACCGTCGGCCAGGCCCGCCGGCTGGGGGCCGCCGCCGCGCCGGGGCGCGTGGTGGTGGCGCTGGATGCGACCGCGCGGCGCGTGGTGGTCGGCCCGCGCAGCGAGGGCACGCAGGAGGTGGCGCTGCGGGCGACCAACTGGCTGGCGCCGCTGCCGCCCGAGGGACGGCGCTGCACGGTGAAGCTGCGCGCGCGCGACGTGCCGCGCCCGGCCTGGGTGCGGCCCGCCGCTGACGGCGCCCTGGTGCATCTCGACGTGCCCGCGCTGCCGGCGCCCGGCCAGGCCTGCGTGGCCTATGACAATGAGCGGGTCCTGGGCGGGGGCGTGATCCGTCCCGCCGCGCGCGCGCCCGCGGCGCCGCTTGCGGCGCGGTGGGCGGGTTCCTAAGTACGTGCGATGAGCGATCTCATCGTCATCGCGTTCCCGTCGGAAGAAAAAGCCGAGGCGGTCCGCCAGAAGGTACTCTCCATGCAGAAGGAGTACCTGATCGAGGTCGGCGACGCGGTGGTGGCGGTGAAGAACGCCGACGGCCACGTGAAGCTGAACCAGATGTTCCACGCCACCGCGGCCGGCGCCGCCACCGGCAGTTTCTGGGGCCTGCTGATCGGCATCCTGTTCATGATGCCGCTGGTGGGCGCCGCGCTGGGCGCCGGCGCGGGCGCCGTCAGCGGCGCGCTCACCGACTTCGGCATCGACGACAAGTTCATGAAATCCCTGGCCGACGCGCTGCAGCCCGGAAACGCGGCGCTGTTCCTGCTGATCCGCAAGATGACCGCCGACCGGGTGTTCGAGGATCTGCGCGGCGTCGGCGGCACGGTGCTGCGCACCTCGCTCGATCACTCGAAGGAGCAGGCGCTGCGCGATGCGTTGAGCGGCCATGTCGGGCCGGTCACGGCTGCGAGTCCGACGGGTGGTTCATCCACCGTCTGATCGACGGGCTCAGCCCGGTCCAGACGCGGCGAATCTGGCGCTCGGTCCGGGTCATGACGGTCGGGCGCTGCACCAGCAGATAGACGAACTCCGGCCCCGGCCGGCCGAGGTTGCTTTTGTAGCGCGCGGCGCCGGCGAGGAAGTCATAGACCGCGGCGCCTTCGCGCACGTGCCGCGCGATCGCCAGCGCATGGCACACCAGCCCCGGTTTCAGCCGGGCATCCTCGGCGAAGCGGACCCCGCTGACGAAGGCCATGACGTGGCCGCGGTACACCAGGTTGAACAGGTAGCCGATCGGCTGGTCCCCGCAGCTCACGCGCAGCAGTTCCACCGTGCCGGCGGGGATGCCGCTGCGTACCAGCCGGCGCTGGAAGCGCTCGAAGAACGGGAAGGCGAAGCCGCCCGGCTCCCCGCGCGCCTCCCACTGGCGCTGGTGCAGCTCCGCCAGGCCATCGAGGAAGGCGAGACCGGTGGCCTCGTCCTCGGCCCGTGTGGCGACCAGCGGGCCGGTCTGCTCATAGAGCCGCATCGACCGGCGGATCTGCTGGCGGGTATTGGCGTGGAGGGTGGCGAGATAGTCCCCGCCGGCCGCGCGCACCGCGGCCAGGTCCACCCGCCAGGAGGGTTTGCGCGCCGGGATCTGCAGCAGCAGTCCCGGCGGCACCAGCTTCGCCTGATCGTCCGCGCAGGCAGCGACGATGTGCACTTCGTTGCGCTGGCGCCCGGCCACCCGGCCCGGCCCGAGCAGCCAGGCGACGGCGGCTTGCTCGGCCCGGCCGGTCCAGTCGCGATCGACCAGGAACCCGTTGTATTCCATGGCGATCACGTCCTTGGCGTGCTCGCCGGTGGTGTGCAGATGGAGCCCGGCGACCCGCACGATCCCGCCTTCCGTCCGCCGGCGCGGGATCAGCGCGCCGAGCAGCACCAGCGCTCCGCCCGCCTCGCCGATCAGCACCGGAGGGAGCGGGTCGAGCTCGGCGAGCCAGGCGCCGATCCACTCCCAGCTCAGGAAGAAGGTCGGATCGGCCCGGGCTTCGAGGTCGCGCCACAGCAGGCCGAGCTCGAGCCGGGTGAGGCCGGTCTGGACATGGAACCGCAGCGAGTCGGTCACGGCGCGCGGCCGGAGCGCTCTCCCCCTCCCCTTGCGGGAGGGGGTCGGGGGGAGGGGTGCGCCCGGCACCAGGCATCATGCCGGGCCCACCCCTCCCCCCGCCCCCCTCCCGCAAGGGGAGGGGGAGAGCAGCGCCGGCGGACCCGGGGGCTTGAGCTGCGTCGCCCGGAGGGGTCAAATGTCCGGTGTGCGAGGGGGATCGTCATCATGAGCCTGTCCATACGCGCGATCGACCCCGTCAGCCGGCCCGATTTCGCGGGCCTGGTCTCCGGCATCGATCTCGCCGCCCCGCTGGCGCCCCCGGACGTGGCGGCGATCGCCGCGGGGATGGACCGCTTCGCCGTGCTGGTGTTTCGCGACCAGCGGATCACCGACGCCCAGCAGATCGCGTTCAGCGCGAACTTCGGCCCGCTGGAGCAGGCCACCGGCGATCTGGCGCAGGGGACGGAGCGGCGGCTGTCCATGGCGGTCAATGACATCTCCAATCTCGACCAGCAGAACCGGCTGATGGCGCGGGACGACCGGCGCCGGCTGTTCGGCCTCGGCAACCGGTTGTGGCACTCGGACAGTTCGTTCAAGCCGACCCCGGCCAAATACTCCGCCCTGTCGGCCCGCGTCATCCCCGCATCGGGGGGAAACACCGAATTTGCCGACATGCGCGCCGCCTACGACGCGCTGGACGCGGCGACCCGGGCGGAGATCGACGATCTCGTGTGCGAGCACAGCCAGTTGTTCTCCCGCGCCGTGCTGGGGTTCGAGGAGTTTACCGAAGACGAACGCCGCCGCTTCGCCCCGGTGCCGCAACGGCTGGTGCGGCGCCATCCGGTGACCGGGCGGCGGTCGCTGTTCCTGGCCTCCCACGCCGGCGCGATCCGCGGCTGGCCGGTGCCGGAGGCGCGGGCCTTTCTGCGGGACCTGACGGAGCACGCCACCCAGCGCCGGTTCGTGTACGCGCATGTCTGGCGGCCGTGCGATCTGGTGATGTGGGATAACCGGGTCACCATGCACCGCGCCCGACCGTTCGACCCCGCCGAAGTCCGCGACATGCACCGCACCACCGTCGCCGATTCGGCGCCCACCCTGGAGCAAGCCGCATGATCAAGGTCCTGTCGCTGTTGACCCGCAAGCCCGGCCTGACGCACGCGCAGTTCGTGACCCACTGGCGCGACATTCACGGCCCGCTCGCGCTGTCGGTGCCCGGCATCCGCCGCTACGTGCAATCCCACATCACCGGCACCCGCACCCGGGCCGACATCCCTGAAACCGGTGTCGAAGTGGATGGCATCGCCGAGCTTTGGTACGATGACGAAGAAAGCCTGCGCGCCTCCGCCACCACGCCGGAGGCCAGGCGCCTGTATGCCGACGGCGCATTGTTCATCGGCAGGATCAAGACCTATGTGATCGAGGAGCAGGAGATCATCCCGCCGGCGTAGCCGCCGGCGGCCGCCAGGTGGCCAGCGCCACCGCCAGCATCACCGCTTCCACCGCCACGCACAGGAAGACGCAGCCGGGCCAGCCGAACCGGTGCCACAGGCCGGCCGGCAGCACGCCGCCCAGGCTGCCGCCAATATAGTACAGCATCACGTACAGCCCCACCGCGGTCGATTTCGCCCGCCGCGCGGCGGTGCCGATGAAGCCGATCGCCAGCGCCCCCTGCACGAACGCCGCCGCCGCGAACAGCGCCAGCCCGGCGACGACCGCCGCGAGGCCGGGGATCAGGGTCAGCCCCAGTCCGACCGCCCCGGCCACGGTGGACATCACCAGGGTCGGCCGCTGGCCGATGCGCACCGCGAGCCGGGTTGCCAGCGGCGTTGCCACCATCCCTGCGAGATAGACGACGAAGATCGAGCCGAGCTCCGCCGGTCCCAGCCGATAGGGCGGTCCGGCCAGCATGAAATTGGCATAGGTGAAGGTGGCAACGATGGCGAACAGCACCGTGAACCCCACCGCATAGGTGCCGAGCAGGCGGGGGTTGCGCAGGTGTTCGGCAAAGCCCTGGCGGGTCGCGCGCCAGCCGTGCACCGGACGGAAGTTGCGCTCCTTCGGCAGGATCAGCCCGACCGCGATCGCGGCGGCCACGGTGCAGGCGGCCAGCACGACGAAGGCGGCGCGCCAGCCGAAGAACGCGGCCGACCAGCCGGCGATGAAGCGGCCGAAGAACCCGGCGAAGATGGTGGCCGAGGAATAGGTGCCGGCCAGCTTGATCGTGGTCGCGCCCTCGGTCTCGTCGGCGATGTAGGCGATGGTGACCGCGAAGATGAACGGCAGCGCCAGGCCCTGGACGAAGCGCCAGAGGATCAGCACCGACAGGCTGTTCGCCAGCCCGGCGAACAGGGTGGGCAGCACCAGCGCCCAGATCGCCGCCACGATCAGCCGCTTGCGCCCCAGCATGTCGGACACCGAGCCAACCACCGGGGCCACCAGCGCCACCGCCGAGGTGGTGGCGGTGATGGTCAGCCCGGCGGCGGTGACCGGGGCGTCGAAGCTCGACGACAGCAGCGGCAGCACCGCCTGGATCGAGTACATGTTCAGGAAGGTGATGATCCCGGCGATCGCCACGCCGGTGGCGCGGCGCAGCGCCACCGAATCGGTTGCCGCGGCGCGCACCGCGCCTTCCGCGCGCACCCCGGAGGGGCGCGGCCGAGCCTGTTCGCCTGAAGGAGAGATCAGAACCGCCGTTCGAAAATGGTCACCACGTCGCCCGGTTGCAGTGCGCTCGCCGGGGTGGCTTTCGCTTCCGTCGGACGCCCGTGCCCGAGCCGAACGACTTCAGCATAGTCCTCGATCGCGCGATAGGTGAAGCCGCCTGCCAGCGCGACCGCGCTCAGCACCGTCATGTCCGGCTGATAGGGGAACGCGCCGGGTTTGTTCACCTCGCCGAGCACATACACCGGCCGGTAGCGCACCACCTCCACCGCGACGGACGGATCCCGTTCCAGCCCCGCCAGGCGCAGCGCATCGGACAGCGCGTGACCGAGGCCGGAGGCGCTGTCGCCGGCGGCATGGAAACGGCCCAGCATCGGCAGCTCGATGTCGCCGCTGCCGTCGATCCGGAAATCCCCGGTCAAGGCCTCGTCCGAAACGGTGATGATGCGCAGCCGGTCGCCCGGACCGAGCCGGTACGGTCCCGGCGGAGCGGCGGCAAGCGGCGGCAGGCCGCGCCCGGGTGCGCAGCCGGCCAGCAGGGCGAGCAGCACCAGAATGCGGGGACAGCGGCCAATGCAGCGCATGGCGCACAAGGTCGCGCACACATCTGTACGAATGGTTAACCGCACCACCCCGTCGGCGCCTGCATTCGCGTTCTCTTAACTCATGCAAGCGCATGATCGGCGGCGGCGGAGCCCCGGCCAAAACGACCGGCCCGCCGCTGTGGGGGTGCGATGCTCGACACACCAGCCGGGACCGGGCAGATCGGGCCGCCGCGCGGGCGGATCCCGCCCGGGCCGGTCGGCTCTGGCGAGCCGGCCCCCAGCGGGCGGGCGCTGATCGCCATCCTGCGCCGCCGGCTCTGGCCGTTTCTCGCCTGCGGGCTGCTGATCCCGACCTTGGTGGCGATCGCGCTGCACCGGATGACGCCGCGCTATACCGCCACCGGCAGCCTGATCTACGAGCCGAACGCCTACAAACCGCGCGAGTTGCAAAGCATCCTGCGCCCGCAGCGCATCACCGCGGCGGTGATGGCGAGCCAGGCGCAGGTGCTCGGCGGCCTGCGGCGGATCGAGCCGTTGGCGCAACGCCTGCATTTGTTCCAGGATCCGGAGTTCAACCCGGCGCTGCGGCGGCCGGGCCGGATGGCCCGCGCGCTCGGCTGGATCGCCGCCCGCTTCCGCCGGCCGGCGCCGGCGCCGGCACGGATCGGCCCGGGGCTCGATCCGGCGCGTGACCAGGTGCTGCTCGCGGTGCAGCGGGCGGTGGTGGTGCGCGATGTCGATGCCTCGCGCGTGCTGTCGGTCTCGTTCACCGCCGAAGACCCGCTGCTCGCCGCCGCGGCGGTGAACATGCTGATGGACATCTACATCAAGGGCCAGCTGGCGGCGAAATACCGCGCCATCCGCGAGGCCCGCCGCTGGCTGGAAGCGCGCGCCGCGACCTTGCGGCGGGAGGTGCGCGCGGCCGAGGACCGTATCGCCGCCTACCGGGCGCGGGAAGGCCTGGTCCGCGGCGTCCGCGCGGGGCTGGATACCGAGCAGATCAGTCATCTCACCCAGACCCTGACCGAGGCGCGGGCCGCGCTGGCGGCCGCCCAAGGGCGGCTGGCCGCGGCGCGCGGGGAAAGCTCGGCGGCCGCGGCGGCCGCGGTGGCGCCCAGCGTGGTGGCGTTGCGCCAGCAACGCGATGCCACCGCGGCCCAACTGCAATCGCTGCTCACAAGGCTCGGGCCGCGGCACCCGGAGGTGATCGCGCTGCGCCGTCAGCTCGCCCAGCTCGATGCCGACGTGGCGGGGGAAACCGCGCGGGTGGTGACCGCCACAAAGGCCGAGGTCGCCAGCGCGCGCCAGCGGGTCGCGGTGCTGGAGGACGATCTCGCGCGCGCCCGCGGCCAGATCGATCGCAACGCCCGGTCCGAGATCGCGCTGGACGCGATGGAACGTGACGTCGGCGCCTCGCGCACCCTGCTCACCTCGGTGCTGGAGCGCTTGCAGGAGACGGAGCAGCAGGCCGCGGTGGAGCAGCCGGACGCGCATGAGGTCTCGCTTGCCCTGCCGCCGGGCGCGCCGAGCTTCCCGCGCGCCGCTCCGATGCTCGTCGCCGCCGGCGCCTTCGGCGTGCTGTTCGGGCTGTTCGTCGTCTACCTGCTGGAACTGACCGACAGCAGCCTGCCCGGCGGGGAAGCGGTGCGCGCGGCGTTGCACCGCCCCTGCTTCGCGCTGATCCCGGAGGTGGGGCGGCGCACCCTGGGCCGGCTGCGGGTGGAGGACTACGCGGCGACGAAGCCGCTGTCGGCCTTCGCCGAGCAGGTGCGCGGTCTGCGCGCCGGGCTGTGGCTGGGCGCGCAGCGCCCGCGCGCGGTCGCCATCACCGCCGCGCGGCCGGGGGAGGGGAAAACGACGGTGGCCGTCGCGCTCGCCCGCTCGGCGGCGCTGAGCGGGGAGCAGGCGGTGCTGCTCGATTGCGACCTGCGCCATCCCGCGCTCGCCCGGCTGTTCGGCGCCGAAGGGCAGCCCGGGCTGGCCGACTACCTGCGCGGGGAGGCCAGCCTGGACGCGGTGATCAGGAAGGACCCGTTAACCCCCATGGCCTACATCGGGGCGGGCAGCGCCGGGCCGGACGGGTTCGGCCTGTTCCTGTCGGAGGCGATGGCGCGCGCGGTGCAAACATTGCGGGAAACATACGACCTGGTGCTGCTGGACACCCCGCCGGCGCTGGCAATGAGCGACACACGGGCGATCGCGCAGATCGCCGACGCGACCCTGCTGTGCGTGCGCTGGCGCAGCACGCCGCGGGACGTGGCGGCGGCGGCGATCGAACTGCTGGAGGAATCCCAGGCCGCGGTGGTCGGGGTGGCGCTGACCCGGGTCGATCCGCACATCCATGCACGGTCCGGATACGCGGATTCGGCGATGGTCGACCCTCGGGTTAATCGTTACGTGACCGAGTGATGGGGGGCGGGAAGAAGGAAGCAAGGCCAGGGGGCGCTGCCTTCTTGCTCGCATCGCTGGCCCTGCTCTGGCCCGCCGCCTGGAACGGCTATCCGCTGGTATTCTCCGATACCGGCACGTACTTGTCCCAGGCGATCCAGCACTACCTCGGCTGGGACCGTCCCGCGTTCTACAGCCTGTTCCTGTATCCGTTGCATATGTGCATCACCACCTGGCCGGCGATCGTCGCGCAGGCGGTGATCACGGTCTGGCTGCTGCGGCTGTCGTTGCCGCAGGCGGGCCGTTGGGGGCTGGGGGCGGTGGTGGGCATTCTGGCCGTGGTCTCGCCGCTGCCCTTCGTGGTGGCGCAGTTGATGCCCGACCTGTTCACCGGCCTGCTGGTGCTGGCGTTGCTGCTGCTGGTGCAGGCGCCGGAGCGGCTGACGCGGCGGGAACGCTGGGCGCTGACCGGCTTCGTCGCGTTCGCCATGACGGTGCATCTGTCGAACCTGCCGATCGGGGGCGGGGTGCTGGCGGTGCTGCTGATCTGGCGGCGCCGGCTGGGCGCGGCCGCGCCGCTGGGGCGGGGAGGGCTGGCGCGACTGGCGGCGGCGCCGGCGCTGGCGGTCACGGCACTGGTGGCGATGAACCTGGCCGGGTTCGGCCGTGCCTCGATCGCGCCGTTCGGCAACGTGTTCGTGCTCGCGCGGGTGATCTACGACGGCCCGGGGATGGATGTGCTGCGGCGCGACTGTCCGCGGCCGGGGTGGCTGCTGTGCGGCTCCCTCGGGCACTTCCCGCCGACCGCGGACGGGTTCCTCTGGCGCGCCGACAGCCCGCTGGCGCGGGCCGGCGGAGCCAAGCGGGTCAGCGCGGAGGCGGACGGGATCATCCGCGCCGCGGTGGAGGCCGAGCCGGGACGCGCCCTGCGCGCGGCACTGCGCAACGGGCTGCGGCAACTGGTCCGGTTCCGCACCGGCGACGGGCTGCACCCCTGGCCGGCCACCGTGACACCATGGATCCGACGCGACTTTCCCCGTTTCGAGCTGCGCGCCTATGCCGCCGCCCGGCAGACCCGGGGCCTGCCGGTGGTGCCGCCCGGCCTGGCGGACGTGCATCGGGTCGCCGCACTGGCGGCGATCGGCGCCTGCCTGCTGCTGCTGCCCGGCGCGCTGTGGCGGCGGCGGCCGGCGGGCGGGCTGATCGTCGCCGTGCTGCTGACCCTGGTGCTGAACGCCTTCGTCACCGGGGCGCTGTCCGGACCGCAGGCGCGCTACCAGAGCCGGGTGATGTGGCTGCCGGTCCTTGCGGCGCTGGCCGGCGGGGCGGCGGCGGTGCGGGCGCGGCAGGACGGCGCGCGCGCGCCGCCGGATCCCGCGGCGCGGACGTGCTGAGGGTGTCGGGTCGGGCGCGAGGCATCCCGGTGCGGCCGCTGCTGGCCTCGGGCGCGGTGGCCTGGTCGGCGGCGGAGGCGGCCGGGGCGGCGGTGTTTTCCTTTGCCTCCGCCTTCCTGGTGGCCCGGCTGGTGGGCCCGGCGGCGCTCGGCATCGGCACGGCGGCGGTCGCGGTGCACGTGCTGCTGTGGGTGGGCGTGACCGCGCTGTTCGCCGACGCGCTGGTGCAACGTGCGGCGCTCGACGAGGCGACCGCCGCCACCGCCTTCTGGGCCTCGGTCGCCACCGGCGGTCTGGCCGCCCTCGTGCAGGCGGCGGCGGGCTGGCCGCTCGGCTGGATGTTCGGCGATCCGCGGCTGCCGGCGATGGCCCTGGCCCTGGCGGCGCCGCTGCCCCTGGTGGGCGCGGCCGGGGCGATCCAGGGCCGGCTGACGCGGGAGCGGCGGTACCGCCTGCTCGCCTGCCGGGCGTTGCTCGGCCAGGGCGCGGGGACGGCGGTGGGCTGCCTCGCCGCGCTGGGCGGGGCAGGGGCCTGGGCGGTGGTCGGGCAACAGGCGGTCACCTCGGCCGCCGGCGCACTCGTGCTTTTGGCCGGCGCAGGCTGGTGGCCGCGGCCGCGGTGGGATGCCGGCGTGGTGCGTGGGCTGCTGCGGGTCGGTGGGCCGCTGACGGCCAGCACCCTCGTGCTGCACGGGCGATACCGCGTGTTCCTGCTGCTGCTCGGCGGCGCGGCGGGGGCGCGCGCCCTGGGCGAGGTGCACATGGCCTTCCGCCTGGTCGATTCGCTGCGTGAACTGATCTCCACCGCGCTGTGGCGGCTGCTGCTGCCGGTGTTGTCCGAGTGCCAGGCCAGGCCGGCGGCGCTGCGGGCGATGATGGAGCGGGCGCTGGCGCTCAGCGGGTGGGCGCTGTTTCCGCTGTGCGGGGCGATCGCGGTGGCGCTCGGCCCGGTCACCGGCCTGCTGCTCGGGCCGGCCTGGACTCCGGCGGCACGGGCCGCGCTGCCGCTCGTTGCGCTGGCAGCGTGGCAATTCCTGGGGTTTCCGGCCGGCGCGGCAACGGTGGCGCGCGGCGTGCCCGGGGTGGCGCTGCGGGCGAACCTGGCGAGCCTGGGTCTGCTGGTCCTGGGCGTGCTGGTGCTGCGGCCGACGGGTCCGCTGGGCGCGGTCGGGCTGTGGCTGGCGGCGCAACTGCTCCCGGCGCCCTATGCGCTGCGGGCGAGCGCGCGGGTGCTGGGTGCGCCGGTCTGGCACCTCGTGCGTGCGGGACTGCCGGCCCTGGCGCTGGCGGCGGCCGGCAGTGCCCTGGCGTTCGCCCTGCCGGCGCCGACGGGAGGCGGTCTGCCGGCGGCATGGGCCCTGGCCCTGCGCCTGGCGGCAGGCGCCGCCGTCGTCGGCCTCGGGGCAGGGATTCTGCGGGCCGGCAGGAAACCCCGGAGGGCACCCCTCTCTCCACCCGCTCGGACCCAGCGAACGGGTTCCAAGGGCGACGCCCTTGGTGGGGGGTCCAGGGGGGCAAAGCCCCCCTGTCCTTGCCTGCCAACTCGCCCCGCGCCGGCCCGGCGCTCAGAACACCTGTTCGCCGTGCAGCACGATGTCCAGGCCTTCGCGCTCCTCCTCGCGCGAGACGCGCAGGCCCACCACGGCCTCGGTGGCCTTCAGCGCCACGTAGGTGCCCGCCGCGCTCCAGGCCAGGCTGGCCAGCACCGCGATCGTCTGCACGCCGAGCAGATGGGCGCCGCCGATCGCAGTGCCGCCCGGGTGGGCGGCGGTGGCGGACAGCGGGCCGAAGGCGAACACGCCGGTGAGCAGCATGCCGACGATGCCGCCGATCCCGTGCACGCCGAAGGCGTCGAGGCTGTCGTCATAGCCGAGCCGCGGCTTGAGCTCGGTCGCCGCATAGAAGCACACCACGCCGGCGATCACGCCGATCCCCAGCGCCGGCCCCGGCAGCACGAACCCGGCCGCCGGGGTGATTGCGACCAGCCCGGCAACCGCGCCGGAGATCGCGCCCAGCACTGAAGGTTTGTCGTGCCGCGCCCATTCCGCCGCGCTCCAGGACAGGGTCGCGCCGGCGGCGGCGAGTTGCGTCGCCAGCACCGCCATGCCCGCCCGTCCGTTGGCGCCGAGCGCGCCGCCGGAGTTGAAGCCGAGCCAGCCCACCCAGAGCAGCGCCGCGCCGGTGACCGCGTAGGACAGGTTCCACGGCGCCAGGTTCTCGGTGCCGAGGCCGAGCCGGCGGCCCAGCACCAGCGCGCACACGAGGCCGGCGATGCCGGCGTTGATTTCCACCACCGTGCCGCCGGCGAAATCGGCCACGCCCATCTGCGCAAGCCAGCCGGTCGGCGCCCAGACCCAGTGCGCGATCGGCGCATAGACCAGCAGCGACCACAGGGTCATGAACACCATCAGGGCGGAGAACTTCATCCGGTCCACGAAGGCGCCGGTGACCACCGCCGGCGTGATCACGGCGAAGGCCATCTGGAACATCACGAAGACGCTTTCCGGGATCGTCGTCGGCTGCGCCGCGGCGCTGCCGGCGCCGAGCACGAAGGCCTTGTCCCACCCGGTGCCGAGCCCGTTCAGGAACAGTTCCGACAGCCCGCCGATCAGCCCGTTCCCGTTGGTGAAGGCGAGCGAGTAGCCGGCCACCATCCAGACCACGCTGACCAGGGCGCAGATCGCGAAGGACTGCATCATCGTGGCGAGGATGTTCTTTTTCCGCACCATGCCGGCGTAGAACAGCGCCAGGCCGGGGATGGTCATCAGCAGCACGAGCGCGGTGCAGACCAGCACCCAGGCGGTGTCGCCGGGGCTGATCCGCGCGGCCGAGGTGGCGGCGGGCGCGGCGGCCGCGGGCAAGGCACGCAAAGTGACGGCGAGGACGAGGGCGAACCCCGCCCCCGCGCGAAGTCGGGTCCGGTGCATGGTCGCGGTTTCTTTTCTGGTCGTGAACTGGCCGGCTTCCGGTATCAACTTCTGTGCCAGCCTCGGCCCCTTGCCGGGACGCAGCTTCCCGGCCAGGGTGCCCGCGCTTTGGGCAGCACGGCGTGCCTGTCCGGGGGGCAGGGCGCGGCGCGCCTGCCCCCGGGAGAGGCTTCAGCGGCTGCCCGTTTTCTGTGCAAGGGACTCCCGATGGACGAAACCCTCTCCGCCGAGGTCTGTGTGGTCGGCGCCGGGCCGGTGGGCGGCAGCCTGGCCTGCCGGCTGGCCGCCGCCGGCGTGCCCACCGTCGCGGTCGATCGCGCGCCGCTGCCGCCGATGGAGCATCCGGATTTCGACGGCCGCGCCTACGCGATCGCCGCCGGCTCGCAGGCGCTGCTGGACGCGGCCGGGCTGTGGGCGGAGCTGCCGGCCCCGCCGTGCCCGATCGAACGCATCCGGGTGACCGACGGACGGCTGGGCCGGCCGGCGTCGCGCCTGTTCCTCGATTTCGACACCGCGGAGGCGGCGGAGGGGGCCGGGCCGTTCGGCTGGATGGTGGAGGCCCGCGGCCTGCGCGTCGCGCTGAACGCGCAGTTGCGTGCACTGCCCGCCCTGCGGGTGTTCGCCCCGGCCGAGGCGCGGGTGGAGCGCACCGCCGCCGGCGCGCGCGTGCACCTGGCCGGCGGCCCGACCATCGCCTGCCGGCTGGTGATCGCCGCCGAGGGGCGGGGCTCCCCGTTGCGCGAGGCGGCGGGGATTCCGGTGACCCGGCTGCCCTATGGGCAGATGGGCATCGTGAGCGCGATCGTTCATGAGCGCCCGCACCACAACACCGCGCTGGAACATTTCCTGCCTGCCGGGCCGTTCGCGCAGCTGCCGATGGCGCCCAGTCCGGATGCCGAGGCGGGCGGGGCGGCGCATGTCTCGGCGATCGTCTGGACCGAGCGCACGGCGGTGGCCGAGCGCATCCTGGGCTTCGACGACGCCCGCTTCGGCGCCGAGATCGCGCGCCGGCTGGGCGATCATCTGGGCGCGGTGCGCCCGGTGGGGCGGCGCTGGCGCTATCCGCTGTCGGCGATGCTGGCGCATCGCTACACGGACACGCGGCTGGCGTTGGCGGGCGATGCGGCGCACGGGATCCACCCGATTGCAGGCCAGGGGCTGAACCTCGGGTTCCGCGACGCGATCGCGCTGGCCGATCTGGTGATCGCGGCGCATGACGAAGGACAGGACCCGGGCGCGCCGGACCTGCTGGCGCGCTACCAGCGGCGGCGGCGGGGCGACAATTTGCTGATGCTGGTGACCACGGACGCGCTGGATCGGCTGTTCAGCAACGACAGCCTGGTGCTGCGGACGGCGCGCGACCTGGGCATCGCGGCGGTGCACCGGATCGCGCCGCTGAAACGGGCGTTCATGCGTCGGGCGATGGGGGTCGCGGGCTGATCCGGCGGCCCGGGTCGTTCGGTTCTGTCTTGCACGATCATCGTCGTTGCGGATCGCCCGAACCCCGCGATACAGTCCGGCGATGAGCGGTCCCGGTCGCGATCCGTATGCGCATGTCGAGGCGCTGTTCCCGATCTGCCGCAGCATCACCGGCGCCGGCCTGCGGCAGACGTTGGACTATATCGGCGCGCAGGTGCCGCTTGCCCGCCACGAGGTGCCGTCGGGGACCAGGGTGCTCGACTGGACGGTGCCGCCGGAATGGACCGTGCGCGGCGGCGTCATCGAAACCCTGGCGGGGCGGACGGTCGTCGATTTCCGGCGACATAATCTGCATCTCGTGCAGTACAGCCGGCCGGTGGATCAGGTGGTGCCGGCCGCCGAGCTTGACCGCCATCTGCACAGCCTGCCCGGCCAGCCGGACCTGATTCCCTACCGTACCGCCTATTACAGCGACACCTGGGGGTTCTGCCTCGCCCATCGCGACCGGCTGGCGCTGACCGAGCCGGCCTACCGGGTGCGGATCGACACCGAGCTGGCGCCGGGCAGCCTGTCCTGGGGCGAATGCCTGCTGCCGGGCGAGGAGCCCGGGGAGATGCTGATCTCGGTGCATTGCTGCCACCCCTCGCTCGCCAACGACAATCTCTCCGGCATCGCCGTCGCGATCGAGCTGGCGCGGCTTCTGGCGGCGCGGCCGCGCCGGCGGATCGGCTACCGCTTCCTGTTCATTCCCGGCACGATCGGCGCCATCGCCTGGCTGCATTTCAACCGCGACGCCCCGCAGCGGATCCGCCACGGGCTGGTGCTGAGCTGCCTCGGCGATGCCGGTCCGCCGACCTACAAGCAATCGCGGCGCGGCGACGCCGCGATCGACCGCTATGCCGCCCATGTCCTGCGCGCCGCGGGGCATGCGGACCGCGTGCTTCCCTTCATTCCCTACGGCTATGACGAGCGGCAATATTGTTCGCCGGGATTCAACCTCCCGGTCGGCTGCCTCATGCGCTCGCAGAACGGGACGTTTCCCGAATACCACACCTCGGCCGACAACCTGTCGTTCGTCCGTCCCGGGCATCTGGCCGGATCGCTCGATCTGCTGACGCGGATCGTCGATCTGGTCGAGCGGGACCGCCGCTTCTGCAACACCGAGCCGTATGGCGAGCCGCAACTGGGTCCACGCGGCCTCTACCGCCCGATCGGCGGGGCATCGCAAGGCGCCGGTGCCGCCGGCGACTTCGACCAGATGACCTTGCTCTGGGTGCTCAACCTGTCCGACGGGGCGCATTCTCTGCTCGACATCGCGGAACGCTCCGGCCAGGACTTCGCCGCGGTCGCCGCCGCGGCGGCGGCGCTGGAGACGGCGGGACTGCTGCGCCCGGCGTGATGCGGCCTAGCCAAGGGGGCGCATCGGACGCAGGACGATCTCGGTGACCTCGGCGCTGCGCGGCAGCCGGAGCGCGGCCACGACCATGGTGGCGACATCCTGCGGGCGCATCAGCGCACGGGGCCCGGCCTGGCGGCCTTCCGCCGCCAGGATCTCCGCCTGCATCGGGGTGTCGGTGCGGCCGAGGAACATGCTGAGCACGCGGATGCCGTCGGCGTTCACTTCGGCGCGCAGCGCGTCCGCCGCGGCGCGGAGCGCGTGCTTGCCGGCGGCGTAGGCTCCGGTACCGTCGCCGGTGGTCAGTCCGGCGGTGGAATTGATGAACACCACCTGCCCCGCCGCCGCGCGCAGCCGCGGCAGGCACGCGGCGGTGAGCAGCATCGGCGCGTGCAGGTTGATCGCATCCATCGCGCGCCACGCCGCCGCCGTCGTGGCGGCCCAGGGGGAACGCAGGTAGGCGCCGGCGCTGTGGATCAGCACGTGCAATTCGGCGGGCAGGCTTAGCGCCACCTCGGCGCGCCCTTCCTCGGTGGCGAGATCGGCGGGAATCGGGACGACCGGCCCGCCGAGCCGGGCGGCCAGTTCGTCCAGCGGCGCGGCGCGGCGACCCACCAGGAAGAGCCGCATCCCCTCGGCGGCGAGCGCCGCGGCCAGCGCAGCGCCGATGCCGCTTCCCGCCCCCGTCACCAAAGCGGTTTGTCCCGCGAGCCCGGTCATGGCCGCAACATAGCGACCCATTCCAAGCTTGCAGCATAGCAAACCATTCCGGGATTTCATAGTTCCGTGATTGGGCGCGGCGGCGGTCGGCCGGCTGCCCGTCGACCCGTGGGCCTGGTTGTCGGGTTTCAGGTGAGGGAGAGTGCGGCGTTGACGGATTGACGCTTGTACCACGCCACGGTTTCAAGAAGTCCCTCGTCCAACGAAACCTTCGGAGACCATTGGAGATAGCGGGATGCGGCCCCGAGATCGGCCGCGCGCGCCCGACCGTAGAACGCGCCGGCGCCGATTTTGCCCGGCGGCGCGCCTGGTATCATCGTCCGAAGTTTTTGCGCCAGGTCGCCGATGCTGATCAACGCGCCGGACCCGATCTCCACCGTCTTGCCGATGGCCTCCGGCTTGAGTCCTGCGAGCATCAGGGCATCGACCGTATCATCGACAAAAACCCAATCCACCAGTCGCGCGCCGGAGTTGAGGGTCGGGGCCTCATGCGCCAGCATGGACCGGATCATGAAGGGGACGATCTTGCGCGGTTTCTGGCCAGGGCCGTAGGTCATGAAAATCCGACAGATGACGGTCGGGACCGCATACAGCTCGTGGAACATGCGTCCAAAAGTAACGCACGTCATTTTTGCCATTGAATAAGGGGAATCGGGCACATAGTCAGCCCCGGGAGGAGGCTCGTCGGTCGAGCCTGGAATGACAAAACGGCTTACGCCGGTTTTCTGGGCCGCGACCAGACAATTCACCGTCGTGCAGATATCGTCCCGAAGATGGGGAAGAACATTCTCCACGCCGGTCGAGCCGCCGCTGGCCGAGGCGAGATGGAATACGATATCCGGTTTCACGGTATCGAAAAACGCGCATGTCCGGTCGGCATCATTGAGGTCGACCGGGTGGAACCGCACGTTGCGATGGGAACCGGCGCGGGGTCCGCGGGCGACGCAGACCACGCTGCGGGCCAAGGAAGCAACGCGGGCGGTCAGGTGCCGTCCCAGGAAGCCGGCCGCACCGGTGATCAGGATGGTCCTGCCCACGTAGTGGGCGAGAAAAGCGGCGTCTACCAAAGTCTGTCTCCCTGAAAGGCCGGTCGCCGAAGTGACGGATCGCCTGGTTCGGGCTTCTACGTGCGGCGCAGCGGCCAAACCTGCGCATGATCGGATATCATCGGCGGCAGATCATGCGTGTCTGCGCATGGCCGCCGCAGGCGTGCGGCCAGCGCGAAACCGGCCGCGTCATGTTCGCCGTGCGCTCGCCCGAGCGTCGATGGGATTTCCGGCGGCCGCCAACCGCGGGTAGGATCGTCGCCGCTTCAGCGCCAGCGCCGGCGCTTCAACGAAGTGCCAGGACAACAGCGCGAGGCCCAGCACGACCGGTAGCGACAGCAGGAGGATCCCGGGCGGGGTCACGTGGCGTCCCAGAAGTTGCGCGGCCAACTGCTGGACGGGAAACGCCCATATGTAAATACCGTATGACAGGTCACCCCATCGCGTGAGCTTGGGCAGGCGCACGCTGGGGCTGAGAGCAAGAAAGATCACCAGATAAGCGCCGAACGTTGCCGAGGCCAGGTAGAAGCCCCTGGTGAACAGCGCGGCCAGCCAGAGCGCCAGGCAGGCCCAGGCCAGGCCCCGGCGCAACGGGACATGCCAATGATACATCATCGCGCCGGCGATAAAGTAGGTGCCGAACTCTACCCGCGGGCCGCCGAACCAGGCCTTGAGGGCCAAAAGTCCCGCAAGATACAAGGCGGCGGTCACGTATTTGTTGAGGAGGCCGATCCCGCCAAGAATAAGAATCAACGCGTAGCAGGCCACCTCGTGATTAAGGGTCCACAGCGACCCGTTCACCGCGTCTGGGAAGGGGGTGTTGTGGAACACCCCCGGAAGTGGACCAACGTAGGCAAGGAGAGAGAGGTTGGTCAGGAAAAATCGATACGTCTCGGGCGCACCGAAATAACGGTCCGTCGGCTCGGTGGACAGGATCGGCCCGGCGAGGAAGGTCAGGACGATCAGAACGACGGCAAGTCCCGGAACCAGACGCAGGGCGCGGTTTTTCGCGAAGGTTCGGACATTCCGGTTCTTCTCGAAACTCATGGTGATGAGATAGCCGCTGATAATGAAGAATACCGTCACCGCGATGGATCCGGCGTCGGTTTGCTGGCGGCTGATGCGTGAGACGGGCTCGGTCAGAATGGTGCCGGAGCTCAAGGCAAAGGAATGCGAGACGAGCACCATCAGCGCGGCGATGGCGCGCAGGCTGTCGAAGTTGTTGGTTCGAGAAAAAGACATTGCAGTCCCCAGATCGCCCGACGGCTGGCTGACATATGTCAGGCCTGTCGCGGCCCGGTCGCGGGTCAAGATTGCTTTCAGGAACCATGATATGGAGTGCCCGGCAGGCCAATCTGGCTTCCTCGCGTTCACAGCTTCGGGAAGCGGGGGGTGAAACGCCCGCCTCCGCTCACCTTCGCCCGCGCGCGGTGCTGGCGCGGAACAGGAACGTGAGCGGGATCGCGGCGAACGCCGCCACCGCCGTGAGCGCGAACACGTCGGCATAGGCCAGCACCGCCGCCTGCTGGTTCAGCATCTGGTTCAGCAGCCCCATCGCCGCGTGTTGCGCGTCGGCCGCGGTGCGTCCGGCGGCCCGCAAGGTGTCCGTCAACTGCGCCAGGGTCTCGGCGTACGGCGCGGACAGCGGTGACAGGTGTTCCGACAGATACGCCCGGTGGGTCTGCGCGCGCCGCTGCACCAGCGCGACCGCTACGGAAATCCCGATCGAGCCGGCGATGTTGCGGAACATCGAATAGAGCGCGGCGGCATCGGCGTTGAACCGCCGCGGCAGGGTGGAATAGGACAAAGTACTGTTCGGGACGAACAGGAACGCCAGCCCCACGGTCTGCATGGCGCGGAATGAGGCCAGGGTCCAGAAGTCGATCTGCAGGGTCAGCCGCGCGGCGTACCAGGCGGCGAACCCCAGGGCGAAGAAGCCGAACGCCAGCAGGTGCCGGGTCTGCACATACGGCAGCGCGAACCGCGCCACCACGGGGATGAGCACCACCATCACCGCCGCCCCCGGGGTGAGCAGCCAGCCCGCCAGCAGCGCCGTGTAGCCCAGCCATTGCTGCGCGAAGGCCGGGATCAGCAGATTGGTCGAATAGAGGATCGCCCCGATGACCGAAACGGTGACCACGCCGACCCCGAAATTGCGGTCGCCCAGCGCGCGCAGATCGACCACCGGCTTGTCCGTCAGCAGCAGCCACGCCACCGCGCCCACGATCCCCACCGCCGCCAGCCAGGCGAACAGCCGGATCTCCGGGGAGCCGAACCAGCCGAGCGTCTCGCCCCGGTCCAGCATGATCTGCATGGAGCCGAGGCCGAGCGCGATCAGCCCGATCCCGGTGTAGTCGATGTCGCGCACCCGGGCCCGGTCGCGCAGCACCCAGGGCGGATCCTCCACCCAGCGCGCCACCGCGGCGAAGGCCACGATCCCGACCGGCACATTGATCAGGAACACCCAGCGCCAGGAAAAGCTGTCGGTGATCCAGCCGCCCAGCACCGGGCCGATGATCGGGGCGAAGATCACCGCGATCGCCACGATCGAGAATGCCCGCCCGCGCTGCGACGGCTCGAACGTGTCGAGCACGATGGCCTGCTGGTTGGGTTGCAGCCCGCCGCCGAACACCCCTTGCAGCAGCCGGAACAGCACCAGTTCCGGCAGGCTGGTGGCAATGCCGCACAGGAACGAACACACGGTGAACATGGCGATGCAGATCAGGAAATACCGCTTGCGTCCGATCAGCTTTCCGGCCCAGCCGGCCACCGGCAGCACGACCCCGTTGGCCACCAGGTAGGACGTCAGCACCCAGGTGGATTCCTCGTAGCTCGAGGACAGGCTGCCCGAGACGTAGGGCAGGCTGACGTTCACGATCGTGGTGTCCAGGATCTCCATGAACGGCGCCATCGTGGCCACCGCGGCGATCAGCCAGGGGCTGGCGCGCGGGCGCCAGGCGGCGTCGGAGGCGCTCACCGCGCGTCCACCCTGGGCACGACCGACAGGCCGAGCGGCAGCGGCCGGTTTGGGTCGAGCCCGCTGTCGATGTCGATCTTCACCGGCACCCGCTGCACCACCTTGACGAAATTCCCGGTCGCGTTCTCGGGCGGGAAGGCGCTGAAGCGCCCGCCGGTGCCCTGCTGGATGCTGTCGACATGGCCGCGCAGATCGAGTTCGGGATAGGCGTCGACCGTGATGCGCACCTTCTGGCCCGGACGGATGCGGTCGAGGTCGGTTTCCTTGAAATTGGCCGTCACCCAGACCTTGGGCGTGACCAGGGACAACAGCGCCTGGCCGGGCTGGACGTAGCTGCCCAGCTCCACGTTGCGCCTGGTGACCCAGCCCGCCTGCGGCGCCCGCACCATGGTGCGGGCGAGGTCGATGCGCGCCGCCGCCACCTGGGCGCGGGCCAGCGCGACCGTGCCGCGCTGCTCCTGCAGCCGCGCCTGGGCGGCGGCGATCTGCTGGGGCACCGTCTCGGCCTGGTGCAGCGCCGCCTCGGCCTGCGCCACCGCGGCGGCGGCGGCGAGATGGGCGGCGACGGCGTCGTCGATCGCCTGCTGGGTGGTCGCCTGCTGCGGCATCCGCCGCTGCCTTCGCCAGGCGGCGTCCGCCTTGGCCGCATCGGCCTGGGCCGAGGCCAGCGCAGCCTTTGCGGCCGCCAGCTGCGCCGGGGCGATGATGCGGGTCTGGGCCAGCTGCACGGCGGCGGCCTCGGCCTGCGCCTCGGCCTGGGCGAGCCGCGCCTCGGCCTGGTCGCGGGCGGCGCGGTAGCTCTGCGGATCGATCTCGAGCAGCGGTTGGCCTTCCGCCACGCGCTCGTTGTCGCGCACCCGCAGCGCCACCACGGTGCCGGCGATCTGCGGCGCCACCATCACCGCATGGCCGTCGGTGAACGCGTCGTCGGTGCTGATCTCGGTGCCGCTGAACCACCAGGTGCCGGTGGCGGCAACCGCGGCGACCAGCACGATCAGCAGCACGGCCAGCCGGGCACGCAGGCGACGGAGGTAGCGCGGCGCGCCGATCCCCGGTCCGGTGGCGACATCCTTGGGAGCGCTGTGCAGTTCGTCCATGATCGAGGGCCAGCCTCCGATGCCCGCCTGCTTAGCCGACCGGCGCGGTTCTGGAAATTATTACATACGTTAATCCCGGCTATGCCGTCGCCGCGCCCCGCCGGGCCAGCAGCAGCACCTCGTCCGTCCGCCGCTCCGGCACCGCGAGGCCGGGGACCGGCGTCAGCGCCGGCTGGCGGCGCAGTGCCCCGGGCAGCACCCGGTTGTACCACCACATCGCCCGCCGCGGCTGGTGCGCCAGCATCCACATGCCGAGCGAGACGAGCGCCGGCCAGCGCGGGCGCAGGCCGAAGGACGCGCTCGCCTCCACGGTCCAGCCCAGCCGGGTCAGCGCCGGGCCCAGGGTCTCGATCCGGTAGCGCCGGCAATGGCCCACGGTGTCGTCGAACCGGCTCCAGCGCGCCGGGTCGAGCGGCACCGACAGCACGAGTGCCGCCCCGGGGGCGGCCACCCGGGCCAGTTCGGCGAAGGCCGCCCCGTCGTCGGCGACGTGCTCGATCACGTCGAGCGCGACGATCAGACCGAAGCTGCCGTCCCGATAGGGCAGGGCGGCGGCCGAGCCCTGCACCGCGCGCCCGCCGGCCGCCCGCAGCGCCGCCACCGCGGCGGCGGAGGCGTCGAGGAAGTCGCTGCCCGCCAGCGGCAGCCGCGGGCGCAGCCCGGGGCCGATTTCCAGCCGTGCCCCGCCGTCCGGCGGCAGCAGGCGGCGAATGAGCGGCCAGGTGTTGAACCGCTCCGGCGGGATCAGCCGTGCCGCGGTCCAGAGCGGATCATAGAAGCGGCGGTTGCGGGCGAGCGCCGGGTCAGGTGCTGCCGCGTCCGTTCGGGTCTCGCTGTCGTCCATCGCCACCCTGCCCATCCCTCAAGTTCCGCCAGCGCCCAAGTTCCGCCAGCGCCGGTGCCGGGCCGCCGTGCGCACCGGTTGCATCCGGTGCGGGCGCCCCTCGCGTCCCGACGGGGTCTACAGCACGCCGAGCAACGTGGCTTCCAGCAGCGCCGACTGGCGGTGCGCGTCAAAGTCGCGCAGCGCCATCGCCCGCGCCGTCGCCGCCCAGGAGGCGCGGCGCGCGCCGTCCGCGGCCAGCCGCGCCATCGCCCCGGCCAGCGCCGTCGCATCTCCGGCCGGGACCATCAGCCCCGGCCCGCCCGGCGCCAGCACCGCGGTCAGCCCGGCCTGATCGGAGGCGATCAGCGGCACCCCCAGGGTCATCGCCTCGACCGCGACGGTAGGCAGGCCCTCGGCGTCGCCGCCGCCGCCGGTGATGCTCGGCACCACCAGGGCCAGGGCGCCTGCCATGTGGGTGCGCACCTGTTCCGGCGTCTGCCAGCCCGGCAGGTCGATGCCGCCGATGGCCGCGGCCCGCCGGCGGACCGCGGCCAGCAGCGGTCCGTCGCCCAGCAGCACGGCCGGGGTCGCGTTGCCCTCGGCGCGCAGCCGGGCGAGCGCGTCGAGCAGCACGAACACGCCCTTCTTTTCCACCATCCGCCCGACGAACAGCAGCGGCCCCGCGGCCGGCGGGGGCACCGCCGCCGGCGCCGGCTCCACCCCGATCGGGATCACCCGCAGTTTCGCGGCCGGAAAGCCGCGCATCAGCAGCTTGTCGCGGACCAAGTCCGACACGCAGACGAACAGCGCGGCATAGTCCAGCAGCGCCGGCAGGCGGCGGGCGAACAGGGCCGGCGGGAAGGACCGCCGGTAGTGCACGTCCTTGTGCGCGTCGCCGCCGTGGAAGGTCACCACCAGCGGCACGCCGAGCCGGCGCGCCAGCGGCAGCGCGATCGCCCCGCCGCGGCCGAATTGCGCGTGCACCAGCGCCGGCGCGCGTGCGGCGAGCCGCGCCAGATCCGGCACCACGCCCGCCTGCTTGAACAACGCGCGCCGGAGCGGCCCGGCCAGGCCCTCGCCGCCCAGGATCAGCGGCGCGATCCCGGCCTCCGGCAGGTCGGGATCGCGCCGGCAGCCCACCCAGAGCGGCGCGAGCCGGGTGAAGCCGATGTACTGCCGGCGCATGAACCCGTGCTCGGAGCGCGGCAGCAGCCGGTCGCGATAGACGATCAGGGTGCGCATTGGCCGCCGTCTGCCGCGGGCCGCGCCCGGGCGCTCACCCCGCCGGCCAGAGCCAGGCCGCGCCGCGCACGCCGGAGGAATCGCCGTGCCGGTTCGGCACGATCGACGTGCGTACCACGTCGCTGAACACGTGCCGCCCGATCAGGTCCGGAAGCCCCGTATACAGATGGTCCATGTTCGAGAGCCCGCCGCCGAGCACGATCGCGTCCGGGTCCAGCATGTTCACCACCACCGCAAGCCCGCGGGCCAGCCGCTCCATGTGCCGCGCCAGGGCGCCGCGCGCGGCCGCCTCGCCGGCGGCGGCACGGGCGGGCAGGGAACTCGCGTCCCGCGCGTCCGGCCCGTCGGCGTCGGCGGCGAGCGCGGGGCCGCAGACGAAGCGCTCCAGGCAGCCCCATTGGCCGCACCAGCAGTGCGGGCCGGGCACTTCCTCGATGCGCGGCCAGGGCAGGGGGTTGTGGCCCCATTCGGCGGCGATGCGGTGCGGGCCGCGGTGCAGCTTGCCGTCGATCACGATGCCGCCGCCGACGCCGGTGCCCAGGATCACCCCGAACACCAGGCTGCGGCCGGCGCCGGCGCCGTCGGTCGCTTCCGACAGCGCGAAGCAGTTGGCGTCGTTCTCCACCCGCACATCGCGGCCCAGGCGTTCGCTGATGTCGCGGTCGAATGCGTGGCCGTTCAGCGCGATGGAACTGGCGTTCTTCACGAGGCCGGTGGCCGGGCTGATGGCGCCGGGGATGCCGATGCCGACGGTGGCGGTCAGCTGCAGCGCCGCCTCGGCGTCGCGCACCAGGGCGGCGATCGCGTCGAGGGTGGCGGCGTAGCCGGAGGGGGTGGGCACGCGGCGGCGCAGCGCCTCGCTGCCGTCGGGGGCGAGGACGGCGATCTCGATCTTGGTGCCGCCGAGGTCGATGCCGATGCGGTGCTGGGTCATGGTGGCAGGATGGAACGGCCGGGCGGCTTGCTCAAGCCGTCGCGCCGGGCCCAGGATGGCGCCATGAGCGAGACCGTGCTGGACGTGAAGGGATTGAACTGCCCGCTGCCGGTGCTGCGGGCCAACCGCAGCCTGCGTACCATGGCGCCGGGGGAGCGGCTGCGGGTGCTTGCCACCGACCGCGCCGCGGTGGCGGATTTCCATGCCTACTGCCAGGAAACGGGCCACGCGCTGCTGGCCTGGTCGGAGGAGGCCGGGGAGTTCAGCTTCCTGATCCGCCGCCGCGCCGAGGACCCGCCGCCGCAGGGGGAGAGGCCATAGGGGGACACATGAGCACCGCGCTGTTCACCCACCCGGCCTGCCTGGGCCATGAGCCCGGCCCCTGGCACCCCGAACGGCCCGACCGGCTGCGCGCCGTGCTGGCCGCGCTGGAAGGGGAGGCCTTCGCCTCGCTGCTGCGCGAGGCGGCGCCGGAGGCGACGCGCGAGCAGCTCGCGCTCGCGCATCCGGCCAATTATGTCGATGCGATCCTGGCGATCCGCCCGGCGCCGGGGGAGACGGTGCAGCTCGACGCCGATACGGCGATGAGCGAGGGCAGCGCGGTGGCGGCGCTGCGCGCCGCCGGGGGCGCGGTGGCGGCGGTCGATGCGGTGATGGACGGCTGGGCGCGCAACGCTTTCGCCGCCGTGCGCCCGCCGGGTCACCATGCCGAGCCGGGGCGGCCGATGGGCTTCTGCCTGTTCAACAACGTCGCCGTCGCCGCCCACTGGGCGCGGTCGCGCTGGGGCCTGAAGCGGGTTGCGGTGGTGGATTTCGACGTCCACCACGGCAACGGCACGCAGGCGATCTTCGGCCCCGATGCGGGCCTGTTCTACGGCTCCTCGCACCAGAGCCCGTGCTACCCGGGCACCGGCGCGGCGCGCGAGCGCGGGGTGGCCGGCAACGTGGTGAACGCGCCGCTGCCGCCCGGCGCGGGCAGCGCGGCGTTCCGGAGCGCCTGGTCGGGCACGATCCTGCCGGCGCTGGCCGCGTTCGCGCCGGAGCTGGTGATCGTCTCCGCCGGGTTCGACGCGCACAAGGCCGACCCGCTGGCGGAGCTGCTGATCGAGACGGCGGATTTCGCCTGGGTCACCGGCGAGTTGCTGGCGCTCACCGGCGGGCGGCTGGTTTCGGTGCTGGAGGGTGGCTACGACCTCGAGGCGCTCGCCGCCTCGGCCGCGGCGCATGTGCGGGCGCTGATGGGGGCGGGGTGATGGCCGAGGTCTCGATCCGCGAGCGGGTGAAGCGCCCGCCGGCGGCGGCGATGATCGAGAGCTACTACGGGCCGGCGCTGGAGCGCGCGCTGCGGTACCAGTTCGATCTGGAACTATGGGTGCATCTGGCGCATGCCGCGATGCTGGAGCGCCAGCGGATCATTGCGTCCGCCGACGCGGCGGCGCTGAAGCGCGCGCTGCTGGCGCTGCACGCGGCCGGGCCGGCGGCGCTGGACGCGGACGGCACCGCCGAGGATCTGTACAGTTACGTCGAACGCCACCTGATCCGCAGCCTGGGGCCGGAGGTCGGCGGGCGGCTGCACACCGGGCGCAGCCGCAACGATCTGCACGTGACCACCTGGCGGATGGCGCTGCGTGGCCTGCTGGGCGAGGCGCTGGCGGCGCTGAACGCGCTGCGCCTTGTGGTGCTGGATCAGGCGGGGCGGTACGCCGCGACGGTGATGCCGGGCTACACGCATTGGCAGCACGCCCAGCCGGTGACGTTGGGCTACTACCTGCTCGCGTTCGCCGATGCGCTGGGGCGGGATTTCGCGCGGCTGCGGGCGGCCTATGACCGCACCGACCGCTGCCCGCTGGGGGCGGGGGCGCTGGCGACCACGGCGTTTCCGCTCGATCGCGCCTTCACCGCGGAGGCGCTGGGCTTCGGGGGCGTGCTGGAGGTGGCGTACGACGCCGTGTCCTCGCGCGACGACGCGGCCGAAGCGGTGGCGGCCTGCGCGGTGCTGACCACGGGGTTGTCGCGGCTGGCGGTCGATCTGCAGGCGTGGAGCACCTACGAATACCGGTTCATTGAGCTTGCGGACCAGCACTGCGCGGTGTCGTCGATCATGCCGCAGAAGAAGAATCCGGCGGCGCTGGAGCATATCAAGGCCACCGCGGCGATGGTGACGGGTGCGCTGACCGCGGTGCTGGCTTCGGCCAAGAACACCGCCTTCGCCGACGTGTCGGACGGGGTGACGGCAGGCAACGAGCCGGCGCTGGATGCCGTGCTGCGCACGCGGCGCATCCTTGTGCTGGCCGCCGACGTGCTGGGCGCGATCACGGTGTTTCCGGAACGGATGGCGGCGTTCGCCGCCACCGGCTTCGGTACCGCGACGGAACTGGCCGACGTGATCGTGCGCGAGACCGGACTGTCCTTCCGAATGGCACATAATATCGTGGCTGTCGTTGTGGCCGGGGCGATTGCGGCGGGGCGGGCGGCGAACGAGATCGAGACCGCGGAACTGGACCTGGCGGCGGAGCGGCTGTTCGGCCGGCGGCTCGGGATGTCGGCTGAGGTTGTGCGCGCGGCGCTGGATCCGGCGGAGAACGTGCGCCGGCGCACGGTGATGGGCGGGCCGGCGCCGGAACGGATGGCGTCGATGCTGGCTGCGCGGGTGGCGGCGCTGACGGCGGAGACGGCGGAGGTGGGGCGGCTGGCCGCGCATCTGGCGGCGCGGCGGGCGGCGATGTTCGCGCCGGGGTGAGGCTCTCCCTCCCCCCTTGCGGGGGAGGGCCGGGGAGGGGGGGCGCGCGGCATGGAGCATCGTGCGGCTCGCACCCCCCACCCCGGCCCTCCCCCGCAAGGGGGGAGGGGGAAGCCTGGGCAAGTGGCCCCGCGGGCGCAGGCGATTGGCGGCGGACCGAGCCCTCCGGGCGCGCCAGTCCTCCCGTTGCGGTCAGACCTCCGCCGGAACCGGCTGCCCCGGCAGCCCCCCAAATGGGGGGTGCGGTCGGATCCGGACCCTGCCTAGCCTGACCCGGCCAGGGCGTCCCGACACAGCGGAAACGAACCACAGGTACCGCAGCCGGTCGGAACGTCCTGCAGGAAGCAAAGGGGCGTCGGCGATGGTGCGGATCAGGCAGCACAACGGGCGATGCGGCGCCGCGCGCGTCGGGATCGCACTGACCCTTCTTCTCGCCGCCCTGCTGGTCCGTCCCGCCACGGCCGGCGCGGCGATCACCACCCCCTCCTGCGCGGCGCTGCTGACGTTCGCCGGCACGGTCAACCCGCACGAGCGGTGGTGGATCAGCGTCGACCAGCGCACGCTCGCCCTGCCGGCGGCGTTCCATACCCCCGACTTCGCCCATCTGTTCGGCGTCCCCGCACTCGCCTGGACCGCAGCGGACGTGAAGGCGGCGCAGGAGGCGCTGACGGTCTGCGCCCGCCACGCCGCCCACGCCCGGCGCCGGCGGGAGGCGGGCCAACTCGCCTGGCTGCGCCGGCCGTTGGGCGGCATCGGCTACGTCGTGACCAAGATCGCGCAGATCGAGGCGGCGCTGGATGCGCAGTTCCACAAGCTGCTCGCCCTGCCGCCGTCGCGCGACCAACTGGCCGCGCTCGTCGTGCTCGACCATGCGCACGGACCGGCCGGGTCGGTGGCAGCTGCGCAGCACTTCGCTGCGGAAGATCTCGGCCGCACGGCGCCGGTGCGGGGGGCGCCGGGGCAGGTGCTGTCGTACATGCTCCGCACCCTCGCGGCCGGCCCCCCGGGCATGGCGGACCGGCTCTACCCCACGCTCGCCGAGCGGCGCACCGCGCTCGCGCCGGAGGTGACCGCCGCGGCGGCGGCGGCGTTCGACAAACTGCCCGCCTCGCTGGAGGGCCTCGCCGCGCTGCCCCGGCTGAAGCAGCAGACGGCACAGGCGCTCGGCCCGATCGTTCCGGCCGCGGCGATGGCAGCGCTCGACCGGCATGAAGCGACCCGCAAGACGGCGATCGAACAGGGGATCGCCGCCGGGCTCGACGCCGAGATCGCCAAGGTGCCGACCGACAACAGGGGGCCGGCGGCGCTGCAGCGGATCGCGGCCAGCCGCGAGATGGCCGCACTGCCGAAGCCCCTGCAGGCGGCCGTCACCGAGCGGATCGCGGCGCAGCAGGACCACATCCGCCAGGCCAAGGCCGCGCGGGAGGATGCGCGGCAGGCGCAGGTGCAGGCGAAGATCGCGGCCGAAATCGCCGCCGAGCCGCCGACCCTGGACGGGCTCGCGGCGCTGAAAACGCGCCTGACCCAACCCGACGCGACGGCGCTGAGCCCCGAACGGCAGGCGGCGCTGGCCGCGCTGATCGCGCCGCGGCGCGCGGCGATGCTGGAGGCGATCAAGGCGAAGATGCTCACCGATATCGCCGGCGCGCCGGCCTCGGCGGACGGGGTCCGGCTGCTCGACCTGATCGGCCGCAGCGGCCAGTTCGCCGCCCTGGAGCCGCCGGAGCGCGCGGCGGTGACCCAGGCGCTCGCGGCGCGGCGCGGGCCGCTGCTCGATGCGATCATTGCGGAGTCGATCGACGGTCTCAAACAGTACCACGAGGCCTCGGGGCGCGGGCTGGACGATCTGGCGCGCTATACGCGCGCGACCGACGCGGCCTTCGCCGCCGCCGCGGGGCCGGCGCGGATGGCGCGCTTCCACGCGGCGGCCCAGGCCCGGTTCGGCATGCTCGGCCGCACTGCGCTGCCCGACTTCCGCAAGACGCTCGCGGCCGCGCCCGCGACGCATGAGGGGCTCGCCGCGATCGAGGCCGGGGCAAAGCAGCTCGCCCCGGTGCTGGCAGACTTTCCGCCCGATCTGCGCGCGCACTATGTGGACCTGCTGAAGGAACGCCACGATGCGATCGCGGCGGCGGTGGCACAGGAAGACGCGCGCCTCGCCGCCTTGCCGCTGAACGGCGCCACCTACGCGAACGCGGACGACAGCATGCGGATCCGCTTCCGCAACGCGACCCATGCGTTCTTCACCGTCGGCGCCCCGGCCGACAGTGCGGCCACCACGCTCGACGTCACCTATGAAGCCGACGGCACGGCGGTGATCCTGCACGGGTTGCCGCGGGGAAACGTCGTGTTCACGCGCCAGGGCGGGTTCCTGGTCGGCGAGGGCCTGCGCTTCCGCCGGCAGGGCAAGTAGGCGCCGCCGCCGGCGCCGGGATCACCCCGCCAGCAGCCAGGCGGCCAGCACGGCGAGACCGGTGATCGCCAGGGTCGCGTGCACCCCGACCAGGCCGGAGCCGAACCGGCCGCGCCGCAGCCGCACGGCCAGGATCGTCAGCCCGGCCAGCAGCGCGAGGCCCAGCACCACCGCCCCGGCCAGCCGGAACCCGCCGGTGCCGGGCGGCGCCGCCGGGCCCGGGCGCTGCAGCGCCAGCACCAGCAGCGCCAGGCCGCAGGCACCCAGCAGCCCGTGCGCCGCCCCCGCCGCCCAGGGCAGCGGCGGCGGCCCGTCCGAGCGCAGTTGCAGCACCGCCAGCACCGATCCGGCAAGCGCCGCGGCCAGGAACAGCCAGGCGGCCCATTCGGTGAGCGCGAGGCTCATGGCAGATACCGTGCGCTCAGATGCGCCTCGAAATCCCTGGGATCGAGCGGTTTGCCGGTCGCCGCGCGCAGCAGGTCCTGGAAGCCGAGCAGGCTGCCCTGGCCGTGCACATGGGTGCGCAGCCAGCCGAGCAGCGGCGCCACGTCCCCCTGCGCCAGCGCCGCGTCCAGACCGCTGACCGTCCGCCGTGCCGCCGCCATCAGCTGCGCCGCCGCCATCGCGCCCAAGGTGTAGCTCGGGAAATAGCCGAACGCGCCGTCGTACCAGTGGATGTCCTGCAGGCAGCCGCGCGCGTCGTCCGGCGGCGTGACGCCGAGCAGCGCGGCGAAGCCCTCGTTCCAGGCGCCGGGCAGGTCGGCGACCGCCAGATCGCCGGCGATCAGCGCCTGTTCCAGCCGGAAGCGCAGGATCACATGCGCCGGATAGGTCAGCTCGTCGGCATCGACGCGGATGAAGCCCCGCTCCACCCGCCGCCACAGACGCGCCAGGTTGGCGGGCGCGTAGGGCGCGGCATCGCCGCCGAACGCGTCGTGCAACTCCGGGCCGAGCCAGGAGAGGAACGCATCCGAGCGGGCCGCCTGCATCTCGATGATCAGCGACTGGCTCTCGTGCGCCGCCATCCCGGCCGCTTCGCCCACCGGCTGGCGGGCATGGGCGGCGGGCAGGCCGCGCTCGTACAGCGCGTGGCCGGTCTCGTGCACCACCGCCAGCACGGCCTGGGCGAGGTCGGCCGGGTCGTAGCGGGTGGTGATGCGCACGTCGGTCGGCGTGCCGCCCGAGAACGGGTGCGCGGACCGGTCGAGCCGCGCATGGGTGAAATCGAGGCCGAGACGCTCCGAGATCCGCCGGCACAGCGCTTCCTGCGCCGCGACCGGGAAGGGGCCGACCGGGCGCCGCGGTGCGGGCGCCGCCGCCTGGCGGGCCTCCACCTCCGGCAGCACGCGCGCGAGGAAGGCGGCGTAGTCCGCGAACACCGGGGCCACGTCGGCCGCGCCGATGCCGCGCTGGTTGCCGTCCATCAGCGCGTCATAGGGCGTGAGGCCGAGCGCGGGGGCGAGCGCCGCCGCCTGCTCGCGCACCAGGGTCACCACGGTTTCCAGATGCGGGCGGACCAGCGCGAAATCGGACCCGGCGCGGGCGGTACGCCAGACTTTCTCGCAGGCGGAGTTGGCGCGCGCCTGGGCTTCCACCAGCGTGCCTGGCTGGGCGCAGGCGCGGGTGTGGGCGTGGCGCATCAGGCGCAGGTTGGCCGCCTGCCAACGGTCTGTCGGCGGCGCGGCCTCGGCGTCGGCGAGCTCATCCGCGACCTCCGGGGCCACGAGCTGCGCGTGCGCGATCCCTGCGAGGACCGCAAGCTGATCGCCGCGCGCCGCCGCGCCGCCGGGGGGCATCATCGCCGCGGCGTCCCAGCCCAGCATGGCGGCGGCTTCCTGGATGGTGGCGATGCGGGCGAAGCGCGCGGTCAGGCGCTGATACGCGGCGGCGGGCTGGGTCACGGGGCGGGGAATCCAGGGCGGTGAAAAGACGGGGGTGAAAAAGACGCGGCGCAGGGTAGGAGCGCGGCGGGCTCAGGGGCAAGCCAGCGGTGCTGAAGCGTCTGCGGTAATATGTTACCCCATCGCCAACCCCTTGACCGGGCGCGGCCTTCACGCCATAAGCCGCCGCCTGTTCCAAGGGACCAAAGATGAAAACCACCCTCTCGCTCAAGCCCGCGGAGGTGAACAAGGACTGGGTGCTGATCGATGCGGAAGGGCTGGTGCTCGGCCGGCTCGCCTCGATCGTCGCCAACCGTCTGCGCGGCAAGCACAAGCCGCAGTTCACTCCGCATGTCGATTGCGGCGACAACGTTGTTGTCGTGAATGCCGGCAAGGTGCGCGTTACCGGCAACAAGGCCGCGCAGTCGGTCTTCTACTACCACACCGGTTACCCGGGCGGCATCAAGGGCCGCACGATCCGGGAACGGTTGGAAGGCAAGCACCCGGAAAGCGTGCTGGAAAAGGCGGTGGAGCGGATGATCACCCGCGGCCCGCTGCAGCGCAAGCAGATGAAGCATCTGCACGTCTATGCCGGGCCTGAGCACCCGCACGAGGGCCAGGCCCCGCGCGCGCTCGACATTGCTGCCATGAACAAGAAGAACCGGAGGGATTGAGCGCATGTCCGGCACCGAAACCCGCACGCTTGCGGATCTCAAGGACCTTGCCGTCGCGTCTGCCGCGGTTCCCTCCGAGCAGCCGAAGGTGGAGCCGAAGCGCGACCAGCTCGGCCGCGCCTATGCCACCGGGCGGCGCAAGAACGCCATTGCGCGGGTTTGGATCAAGCCGGGCAAGGGCGAGATCCTGATCAACGACAAGAAGGCCGCGACGTATTTCGCCCGTCCCGTGCTGCGCATGCTGATCACTCAGCCGTTCCTGGTGGCCGATCGCTACAACCAGTTCGACGTGTTCTGCACCGTGGTGGGCGGCGGTCTGTCGGGCCAGGCCGGCGCGGTGCGCCACGGGATCAGCCGTGCGCTGACCAACTACGAGCCGGGCCTGCGCGGCATCCTGAAGGTCGCCGGCTTCCTCACCCGCGATTCGCGCGTGGTGGAGCGCAAGAAATACGGCAAGGCCAAGGCCCGCCGCAGCTTCCAGTTCTCCAAGCGGTAATTGCCAGGAACGCCGTCGCCGGGGAAAACTGCCCCGGCGGCGGCGCACGGACAGGAGGCGAGACGGCCATGCCCACGGTGTTCATCGACGGGGAGGCCGGAACGACCGGCCTCGGGATCGCCGCACGGCTCGCGGCGCTGACGGACGTGACCCTGCGCCGCCTGCCCGACGCCCATCGCAAGGACCCCGCCGCGCGCCGCGACGTGATGGCCGAGGTCGATCTGGTGGTGCTGTGCCTGCCGGACGAGGCCGCGCGCGAGAGCACGGCGCTGGCCGACGGGCTGGGCAATGCCGCGCCCAAGCTGCTGGATGCCAGCACCGCGCACCGGGTGCACACGGATTGGACCTACGGGTTTGCCGAGCTGGCGCCGGGCCAGGCGGCGCGGATCGCCGCCGCGCGCAAGGTGGCGAACCCCGGCTGCTACCCCACCGGGGCGATCGCGCTGCTGCGCCCGCTGGTCGATGCCGGGCTGCTGGCGGCGGACCATCCGGTCTGCATCAACGCGGTCAGCGGCTATTCCGGCGGCGGCAAGGCCATGATCGCCGCGCATGAGCGCGACGGCGGGCCGGCGTTCGAGCTGTACGGGCTCGGGCTGGAACACAAGCACATTCCGGAAACGGAACGCTATGCCGGGCTCACCCGGCGGCCGATCTTCGTGCCCTCGGTGGGGCATTTCCGACAGGGGATGCTGGTGTCCGTGCCGCTCCATCTCGATACCCTGCCGGGCCGGCCGGGCGCGGCCGAGCTGCATGCGGCGCTGGCGGCGCGTTACGACGGCGCGGCGCTGGTGCGGGTGCTGCCGCCCGATCCCTCCGGCAAGTTGGAACCGGAGGCGCTGAACGGCACCGACCGGCTGGAGCTGTTCGTGTATGCCAACGAGGCGCGACGGCAGGCGGTGCTGGTCGCAAGGCTCGACAACCTGGGCAAGGGTGCGTCGGGCGCGGCGGTGCAGAACCTGCGGCTGATGCTGGGGCTGGACGATGCCTGAGATCCGCCCCATCGGCCCCGGCCCGATCTATTCCCTGGACGGGGTGGTCCCGCGCATCCACCCCACCGCGTTCGTCGCCCCCACCGCCGCGGTGATCGGCGATGTGGAGATCGGCGCCGAATCGGGGATCTGGTTCGCCTGCGTGCTGCGCGGCGACAACAACTACATCCGCATCGGCGCGCGCACGAACATCCAGGACGGCACGATCGTTCATGTCGACACCGCGAAATACTGCACGGTGATCGGCGACGACGTGACGGTGGGCCATGCCGCGGTGATCCACGCCTGCACCCTGGGCGACCGCGCCTTCGTCGGCATCGGCGCGACGGTGCTGGACGGCGCGGTGATCGAGGAGGGGGGCATGCTGGCCGCCGGCGGCCTGCTGACCCCGGGCAAGGTGATCGGCCGCTACGAGCTGTGGACCGGCGCGCCGGCCAAGCTGAAGCGGGTGATGGACGAGGACGAACGCCGCCGGTTCGCGCGCAACGCGATCGAGTACCGTGCGCTGGCGGCACGCTTCCGCGCCGGGCTGGCCGGGGTCGGCGAGGGACGCTGAGGAGGGGGCGGGGGACGCCCTCACCCGGTTCGCTGCGCGAACCGACCTCTCCCGCAGCGCGGGAGAGGTGAAGCTGGCGGCTCAGTCGGTTTCCATCGGCAGCGCGGGATCGACCGCCCATTCCGACAGCGACGCGTCATACAGCCGCACATCCGTGTGGCCCAGCATCACCAGCGCCAGCGCGTCGGCGCTGGCCGCGATGCCGCCGCCGCAATAGGTGATCACCCGCTTGTCGAGCGCGCCCACCGCGCCGAACTTCGCGCGCAGGGTCTCGGCCGGCAGCATGGTGTTGGTTTCCGGATCGAGCAGATGCGCCGCCGGCAGGTTCACGCTGCCGGCGATACGCCCGGGGCGGCCGTAGCTGTTGCCGCCGGTGCCGCTGTGCTGCGCCGGGGCGAGCGCGTTGAGCGTGCACACCGCGCCGTCGCCGATGGCGTTCAGCACCTCCGCCCGGTCGGCCATCAGGTCGCGGACCGCGCGCACGGTGAAATCGCCGGCGGCAGGCGGCGCGGCCGGGCCGGTGGCGACGGCGCGGCCCTCGCGGCGCCATTTCTGCATCCCGCCGTCCAGCACCGCGGCATTGTCGTGGCCGAACACCCGCAAGAGCCACCAGACGCGGCTCGCCCACCAGAGATTGGCAGTGGAATAGAGGATCACCCGGCTGTCTGTGCCGACGCCGAAGCGCCGCATGGCGGCGGCGAAGTCCTCCGGCGACTGGCGCATGAAGCGCAGACGCTGGGCGCGGTCGGACAGATCGGCCTGCAGGTCGATGAACTGCGCGCCCGGGATGTGCCCGGCCTCGAAATCCGCCCGCCCCGGAAGCACCTGATAGGTCGCCTTGGGGTCCGGGATCAGGTGGGTGGTGCAGTCGAAGACGCGCACCGCGGGGTCGTCCAGATGGGCGGCGAGCCAGTCGGTGGAGACGAGGTATTCGGGATGGGCGAAGGACATGCGGTTGCCTCCGGGCAAGGGGAACGGGGCGTGTGGTGTCTCCTTCGTAGCATGGCGCCGCCGCCGTGGCTGCGCCCCCCCTCGCGGCGTCCCGGCCGGTCCTGTAAGCTTCCCTCATGTCCCCGCCCTCCGCGCCCGAGTTGCTCACCCGCGCCCCGGACCCGCTGCTGGCCCCGACGCCGCCCGCGCCGGGCATCGCCCCCGACAGTCCGGAGCGGTTCCTCAACCGGGAGCTGTCCTGGCTCGATTTCAATCACCGCGTGGTGGAAGAAGCCGAGAACCCCCGCCACCCGCTGCTGGAACGCCTGCGCTTCGTCTCGATCAGCGCCGCCAACCTCGACGAATTCATCTCGGTCCGCGTCGCCGGGCTGATCGGCCAGGCCAAGGCCGGGGTGACTGCGCGCAGCCCCGACGGGCGCACCCCGGCGCAGCAACTGGCCGAAATCCGCACCCGCTGCGAAGCGCTGCTGGCCGAGCAGCAGCGGGTCTGGCGCGAACTGCGCGCGCTGCTCGGGGCGGCGGACATCGTCGTCGGCGAGACCGCCGACCTCGGGCCCGAGGATCTCGGCTGGCTGGAAAGCTGGTTCATGGAGCGGGTGTTCCCGGTCCTGACCCCGCTCGCGATCGATCCGGCGCACCCGTTCCCCTTCATCCCCAACATGGGCCTGGTGATCGTGCTGCGCCTGCTGCGGCTCGACGACGGGCAGGGGATGCGCGCGCTGATCCCGCTGCCGGCGCAGGTGGAGCGTTTCGTCCGCCTGCCGTCCGGCCCGGGCGAGCCGATCCGCTTCGTGATGCTGGAAGACCTGGTCGACCGCTTCCTGCACCGGCTGTTTCCCGGCTTCCGGGTCGGCGGGCGCGGCATGTTCCGGCTGATCCGCGACACCGATATCGAGTTCGAGGAAGAGGCCGAGGACCTTGTCCGCTCCTACGAGACGGCGCTGAAGCGCCGCCGCCGCGGGGTTGCGATCCATCTCAGCCTCAGCGCCGACATGCCCGAGGACCTCACCGAGTTGGTGGCCGGCGAGCTCGGCGCGACGGCCGACGAGATCTATCTCCAGTCCGGCATCCTGGGTGTCGCCGACCTGCGCCAGCTGATCGTCGACGACCGGCCGGACCTGTTGTTCCCGCCCTACACGCCGCGCTTCCCCGAGCGCATCCGCGATTTCGCCGGCGACTGCTTCGCCGCGATCCGCGCCAAGGACATCATCGTCCACCACCCGTTCGAGAGTTTCGACGTGGTGGTGCAGTTCCTCCGCCAGGCCGCCGGCGATCCGAACGTGATCGCGGTCAAGCAGACGCTCTATCGCACGAGCCGCGACAGCCCGATCGTGAAGGCGCTGATCGAGGCGGCGGAAGCCGGAAAATTCGTCACCGCGGTGGTGGAGCTGCGCGCCCGTTTCGACGAGGAAGCGAACATCCGCCTCGCCCGCTCGCTGGAAGCGGCCGGGGTGCAGGTGGTGTTCGGCTTCGCGGCGCTGAAGACGCACGCGAAACTGTCGCTGGTGGTGCGGCGGGAGGGCGCGATGGTGCGCTCCTACGCCCATTTCGGCACCGGCAACTACCACCCGATCACCGCGCGCATCTACACCGACCTGAGCTTCTTCACCTGCGACCCGGCGCTGACCCGCGACGCGGCGCGGCTGTTCAATTACCTGACCGGCTACGCAAGGCCCGAGGGGATGGACGCGATCGCCTTCTCGCCGCTGACGTTGCGCCCCGCCCTGCTCGAACTGATCGACCGCGAAATCGCCTTCGCCCACGCCGGCCGTCCCGCCGGCATCTGGGTGAAGCTCAACAGCCTGGTGGACGTGGCGCTGATCGACGCGCTGTACCGCGCCTCGGCGGCCGGTGTGCAGGTGATGGCGGTGGTGCGCGGCATCTGCTGCCTGCGTCCCGGCGTGCCGGGCCTGTCGGAGAACATCCGGGTGAAGTCGATCGTCGGGCGGTTCCTGGAACACAGCCGCATCTGCGTGTTCGGCAACGGCCACAAGCTGCCCTCGCGCGCAGCACGGGTCTACATCAGCTCGGCCGACTGGATGGAGCGCAACATGGACTGGCGGGTGGAAAGCCTGGTGCCGATCACCAACCCGACGGTGCACGCGCAGGTGCTGGACCAGATCATGGTGGTGAACCTGAAGGACGCGCTGCAATCGTGGGAGCTGGCGCCAGATGGCAGCTGGCGGCGGGTGGCGGCGGGGCGCAAGCCGGTGTCAGCGCATGATTATTTCATGACCAACCCGTCCCTGTCCGGCCGCGGCTCGGCGCTGCACGGGCCGCTGCTCGCGGTCCCGCCAGGCGCGCCGGCGCGCCGCGCGGAGCGGGGGATCGAGGACTGACATGGCTTTCCCGCCGCGCTGCGCCGTCGTCGATCTCGGCTCGAACTCGGTCCGCCTCGTCGTCTATGAGGGGCTGGGGCGCAACCCGGTGGCGATCTTCAACGAGAAGGCGGTGCTGCGCCTCGGCCGCGGCCTGCAGAGCTCGGGGCGGCTGAACGCCGAGGGCATGGCGCTCGCCTTCACCGTGCTGCACCGCTACCACGCCGTGGCCCGCGCGATGCGCGCCGACCCGATCGAGGTTCTGGCGACCGCGGCGGTGCGCGACGCGACCAACGGGGCGGAGTTTGTCGAAGCACTTGCCGAGCGGATGCCTGGGGTGGCGATCCGCGTTCTGTCCGGACCGGAGGAAGCGGACTATTCCGCCCTCGGCGTGCTGTGCGGCATTCCCGACGCCGATGGGATCCTGGCCGATATCGGCGGCGGCTCGCTGGAACTCGTGCGGATCACCGGCGGCGGGCACGGGGGGGCGCGCACCCTGGGTCTCGGCGTGATCCGGCTGTCCGAACGCGCCGGCGGCGATGTGGACCGGGCGCGCGGGATCGTCGATGCCGATCTTTCGTCGGTGCCCTGGCTCGCCGAGGCGGAGGGGCGGGATCTTTATCTGGTCGGCGGCGCCTGGCGCGCGCTGGCGCGGGTGCACATGGCCCAGCTCGCCTACCCGTTGCAGATGGTGCACCAGTACGCGATCGGCGCGGACGAGGCGCGCGAACTGGCCAGCGTGATCGCCGGCGCCGGCCGGCGTGCGCTGGAACGCCTGTCCGGCGTCCCGCGCCGGCGCATCGAGGACCTGCCTCTCGCCGCCATCGTGCTGCGCCGCCTGCTGCGCGCCGCCGGCCTGCGCCGGGTCGTGTTCAGCGCCAGCGGCCTGCGGGAAGGATGGTACCTGGGCCGGGTGCCGCCGGAGGTGCGGGCGGAGGACCCGCTGCTGGCCGCGGCGCGCCACTACGCGCATTTCCTCGGCCGTGATCCCACCATCCCGCCGGCGCTGATCGCGTGGACCGCGCCGCTGTTCGCGGACGAGAGCGCGGAGGCCGCCCGGCTGCGCGCCGCGGCCTGCTGGATGTCCGACCTCGGCAGCCACGACCATCCGGAGTTCCGCGCCGAGCAGGCCTTCCTGCGCGTGTTCCGCCAGCCGGGGATCGGGTTGGATCACCACGCGCGGGCGTTCCTCGCGCTTGCGATAGCACTGCGGTACGAGGCCGACCCGGATACTCCGTTCCTGCGTCCGGCGCGGACGCTTTTGGATGTGGCCGGGGCGCACCGGGCGGAGGTGCTGGGGATGGCGCTACGGTTGGCCTACACCCTGTCGGCCGGAACGCCCGATCTGCTGGCCGGAACGGCGCTGCGTCCGGAGGGCGGGCGGCTGGTGCTGCATCTGGACGCGACGCGCGGCGTGTTCGGCGGCGAAAGCGTGCTGCGGCGGCTGGACCGGCTGGCGCAGGCGATGGGGCTGGAAGCGGCGGCCGAGCCGGCGGGGTAGCCAGGGCTCTGCCTCCCCTTTGCGGGCGGGGAGAGAAGGGCGCCCCGGCTTGCCCCCGCCGCCGGCTTGTGGCGTGCTGCGGGCGGGAAAACGGAACCAAGGAGACCGGGCAATGAGCACCACCTTCAAGGTCGGCGACCTGACGGTCCACCGAATCGTGGAAATGGAAATCCCGTTCACCGATCCCTACGAATTCATCCCCGGCCTGACCCCGGCGGTGCTGGAGGCGAATCACCTGTGGATGCAGGACGCCGGCGCGCTCGATCCGGCCACCGGGAAGCTGGTGCTGTGTTTCCAGTCCTACGTCGTGCGCACCCCGTACCACACCATCCTGATCGACAGTTGCGTCGGCAACGACAAGGACCGCGCCACCCGCCCGCCCTGGCACATGAAGAAGGACGACGCCTGGATGCGCGGGCTGGCCGCCGTCGGCCTCGGTGTCGAGGACATCGACGTGGTGATGTGCACCCATCTGCATGTCGATCACGTCGGCTGGAACACGCGGCTGGAGAACGGGCGCTGGGTGCCCACCTTCCCGCGCGCGCGCTACCTGTTCTCGGAACGCGAATACGCGTACTGGACCGAGCAGAACGCGAAGACCCCGATCGCCTGCATCGCCGACAGCGTGATCCCGATCATGGAAGCGAAGCGGGCCGACCTGATTTCCTCCAGCCACGCGGTGAACGATCACGTGCGGCTGATCCCGACGCCGGGGCACACGCCGGATCATTTCGCGGTCGAGCTCGGCCGCGGCGAAACGGCGGCGATCGTGACCGGGGACCTGATCCACTCGCCGCTGCAGGCCCGCTATCCGGAGCTGTCGATGCGCGCCGACACCGACCCCGATCAGGCGGCGGCCACCAGGCGGGGCTTCCTGGAACGGGTCTGCGAGGGGCGCACCTTGTGTTGCACCGCGCATTTCCCCTCGCCCTCAGCCGCCCGCTTCACCCGCTGGGGCGAGGGGTTCCGCTGCGAACCGGCATGAGCCACGCCAGCCCGGCGCGCCGGCAGGGCGAGGGGGCGACCGTCGCCCTGGTCTGCGCGGCGCATCTGGTCAGCCACTTCCACTATCTGGTGCTGGTGCCGCTGTTCCCGTTGCTGCGCCGGCAGATGGGGGTGGATTTCATCGCCCTCGGCGCCGCGCTCACGGTCTTCAACGTGGTCTCGGCGCTGGTGCAGGCGCCGATGGGCTGGCTCGCCGACCGGCTGGGGCCGCGGCGGGTGCTGATCGGCGGGTTGCTGCTGTCGGGCGTGGCGTTCGGCTCGGTCGCGCTCTATCCCCATTACGGCTGGCTGCTGGCGGCCTCGGCGCTCGCGGGCGTGGCGAACGGGGTCTATCACCCGTCGGACTACGCGCTGCTCGGCGCGGCGATCGCGCCCGCGCGGGTCGGGCGGGCCTTCGCCTGGCACACATTCGCGGGATTCCTGGGCGCGGCGGTGGCGCCGCCGGTGATGCTGGCGGCCAGCCACTGGGGCGGGCTCCCGGCGGCGCTGGGCGTGGCCGGGCTGATCGGCCCGGCGGTTGCGTTGCCGTTGCTGGCGGCACGCACCCTCGATGCCGCCACCGACGCCGACCGGGACGCGGCGCGGCGGGCGCAGACGCCCGAGGTGCGGATGCGCAGCCTGCTGAGCCCGACAATCCTGGGCCTGACCCTGTTCTTCACCCTGCTCAGCCTGTCCACCGGCGCGTTGCAGAACTTCTCCGCCGTGGCGCTGAAGGCGATGTACGGCGTGCCGGCGGCGCTGGGCAACACGGCGCTGTCGGTGTTCCTGGCGGCGATCGCGCTCGGCGTGCTCGCCGGCGGGGTGATCGCCGACACGACCCGAAAGCACGGGGAGGTCGCCGCCGCCGGCTTCACCGCGACTGCGGCGATCACGTTCCTGATCGGCAGCTTCGATCTGGGCGCGGCGCTGCTGCTGGCGGCAATGGCGGCGGCGGGGTTCCTGTCCGGCCTCATCATGCCCTCGCGCGACATGCTGGTGCGCGCCGCGGCGCCGCCGGGGGCGGCGGGACGGGTGTTCGGCATCGTCACCACCGGGTTCAACATCGGCGGCGCGCTGGGACCGATGCTGTGCGGCTGGATCATGGACTATGGCGCGCCGCGGTGGGTATTCTACTCTTCGGTCGTGTTCATGCTGATGACCGTGGCGATGGCGCTCGGCGCCGACCGGCACGGGCGTGCCGCCGCCCGGCCGGGGACGGTGGCGCCGTAGGGTGCCGTCCGCTTGGCTTGTTCCGTGCCCGTGGCTTCGGCATAGTCCGGTCTCCTTTGCTATCAGGAGTTGTGATGCGTGGTTCCACTGGGCTTCTGGCCCGCCTGTCTGTTGCCTGCTTCGCGGGCGCCCTGTGCTGGCCGCTGGTTGCCGGTGCGGCCGAACCGGCCAAGACGGCCGCGACCAACCCGGTGCTCGCCACGGTCGACGGTCAGCCGATTCACCTGAGCGACCTGGAGCAGGCCGCCGCCGGCCTGCCGCCCAATCTGCGCAGCATGGCGCCGCAGAAGCTCTATCCGATGCTGCTCACGCGCATGATCGACGCCCGCGCGCTGGTGATCGCGGCGCGGCGGGACAAGCTGGAACAAGCCCCGGGGGTGAAGCGGCAGATCGCCGAGGCCACCGACCAGGTGCTGGAGAACGCGGTGCTGGCCAAGGAGGTCGGTCCGCAGATCACCGAGGCCGCGGTGCGCGCCCGCTTCGAGAAGACCATGGCCGGCAAGCCCGGCCCCGAAGAAGTGCACGCCCGCCACATCCTGGTGCCGACCAAGGCCGAAGCCGAGAAGATCATCGCCGAACTGAACAAGGGGGCCGATTTTGCGACCCTGGCGAAGAAATACAGCAAGGACCCCGGTGCCGCCGACGGCGGTGATCTCGGCTTCTTCAAGAAAGACGAGATGGTGCCCGCCTTCGCCGACGCCGCTTTCGCATTGAAGCCGGGCCAGTACACCAAGACCCCGGTGCACTCGCAATTCGGCTGGCACGTGATCGAGGTGCTCGCCCGCCGCCAGGCGCCCGCGCCCAGCTTCGATGATGTCAAACAGGCGCTGCGTGAGAAGATGCTCAAGGCTGCGGTGCAAAAGGCGGTCGCAGACGCGCGGGCCAAAGTGGACGTGAAGATACTCGACGCGACGCCGCCCGCCGCTGGTGGCACGGATACCCCCGCGGCGAAGTGATCCGGGCGGCGGGGCGCGGCGGGGCTGTGACCCAGCAACCGCGCCAGGGGCCGGCGCCGGCGTCCACGCCCCCCTGGCCTTGCTTCCGGGCTTACCCGCGCAGGGCGCTCCAGACGCGTTCGGGTGAGACAGGCTGCGTTTCGAATTCGCCGCCCGATTTGTCCCAGCGCGTCGTTGACCGCGTTCATCATCGCGCCCACCGCGCCCAGCACCCCGCCTTCCGCCATGCCCTTGATCCCGGCGAGCGTGAGGTGGGAGGGCGTGTTCATGTGGTGCAGCTCGATGGCGGGCATGTCGGCGGCGCGGATCAGCGCGTAGTCCATGAAGCTGCCGCTGAGCGGTTGCCCGTCCGCATCGTAGACCATGCGTTCCATCAGCACGCCCGACAGGCCGAGCGCGATGGCGCCCTGGGTCTGGCCGGCGACGACGATCGGGTTGATCACCTGGCCGGCGTCCTCGGCGGCGAGGTAGCGCAGGATGTGGATCTCGCCGGTGTCGCGGTCGAGCTCGACCAGGCAGGCGTGGGTGGAATTGCTGAAGGTGAGGGGGGGCGGGTCGTAGGCGGCGACCGTGTGCAGGCCGGGTTCCATGCCCGGTGGCAGGCGCAGCGGGTCGAGATAGGCGCGCCGGGCGATATCGGCGAGGGTGATGGCGGTTTTCTCCCAGCCTGTGGGGCCGGTGCGCAGGATCATGCCGTCGTGCAGGGTGATCCCGTCGGCGCTGTTCAGGCCGAGCATGTCGGCGGCGATCGCCAGGACTTTGGTGCGAAGGCGTTGCCCGGCGAGAAACAGCGCGCTGCCGCCGGCGGTGCCGCCGCGGGCGCCGCGGCTGCCCATGCCGTAGGGGGCGACGTCGGTGTCGCCGAGCTGCATCGTGATGTCGCGCATCGCGGCGCCGAGGCCGGCGGCGACGGTCTGCGCGAGCGAGGTCTCATAGCCCTGGCCGGAGCCCATCAGACCGCAGCTCGCCAGCACGGCGCCGGAGGGTTCGATGCGCACCGAGGCGGCCTCGTGGCCCGAGCCGGGCACGCCGGAGGCGCGGTAGAAGGCCGAGCCGTAGGTGGTGCTTTCCAGCACCGCGCAGAGGCCGATGCCGAGCAGGCGACCCTCCGCCAGGGCGGCGCGCTGGGCCGCGCGGGCCTCGTCGTAGCCGAGCGCGGCGACCGCGGCGTCCAGGGTCGGGCGCGGGGTGATCGCGTCCAGGGTTTCCCCGGCGGCGGAGACATAGGGCAGGTGGGATGCCTCCAGCATGTTGCGCCGGCGCACCTCCAGCGGATCGAGGCCGAGCTCCCGGGCGATGGCGTCGATCGTGCCCTCGGTGACCCAGGAGACGATCGCCATCGGCGCGCGCATCGGGCCGGAGGGGCATTTATTGGTCAGCCAGACCCGCACTTCGTAGCCGAGCTGGCCGATCCGGTACGGTCCCGGCAGGTTCATCACCAGCATCCGCGCCATGTAGTTGGCGGGGAAGAAGCACCAGGCGCCGAAATCCTGATCGAGCACGGCGTCGAGCGCGAGGATGGTGCCCTCGGCGGTGACCGCGGCGCGCACGGTGACCTCATCTTCCCGCGCATGCAGGCTGGCCATGAGGTTTTCGCCGCGGCTTTCCCGCCAGCGCACCGGGCGGGCGAGCAGGCGGGCCGCCGCGGCGCAGGCGAGTTCTTCCCGCAGCAGGACGATCTTCTGGCCGAATCCGCCGCCCATGTCGGGGGAACGGATGGTGACCTGCGCTTCCGACAGCCCGAGCCTGGCGGCGAGCGCAGTGCGGTACGGGTGCGGCGCCTGGGTGCCGACGGTCATCGTCAGGTGCTCGCGCCCGGCGTCCCAGTCCGCGATGCAGCCGCGCGGTTCCATCGGCACATGGGTCTGGCGGTGCTGGACGAAGCGGGCGGTGACGATGCGCGGCGCGGTGGCGAAGGCGGTCTCCAGCCCCGGCGTGGCATAGCGCTGGTGGGAGACGAGGTTGCCGGGCACGTCGGGATCGACCCGCGGGGCATCGGGGCGGGCAGCGGCGGCGATGGAGGCCACCGCTTGCGTCGGGTCCCAGGCGACGACGACCTGTTCGGCCGCTTCCTCGGCCGCGGCGCGGGTTTCGGCGAGCACGACCGCCACCGGGTCGCCCACCATGCGCACCGTCTCGGCCGGCATCGGCGGCATGCTGACCGGGCGCAGGCCCTCGATCGGGGGTGCGAGGCGGAAGGGCGCGGCGAGACGGGCGAGATCGGCCCCGGTCAGCACCGCGGCCACGCCTGGCATCGCGCGGGCGGGGGCAGTGTCGATCGCGACGATGCGCGCCGCGGCGTGCGGGCTGCGCACGAACGCGGCGTGCACTGCGCCGGATGTCACGATGTCGTCGTGAAAGCGGGCGAGACCGCGCAGCAGGCGGGGATCTTCGCGGCGCGGCAGCGGCTGGCCGAGCGGGGAGGGGAGGTCGGGCATAGGGGGCCTTTCGTGCGGCGTCGGAGCCCTGCTTGTAGCACTGCGCCGGCGGGAACCCAGGAGGAGCGCGGCGCGGGATCGGTACGGCGACGGGATCGTCGTCCCTTGCTCTCAGGGATGCTGTGCCGGGCTGCTGGCTCGCGCGATCGTGCCGGGCGCGGCGCCGGTTGAGCCGTGATGCCGCTTGGTCTACAAGGCCGTCCGGCATATCCGATCGAACCCGTATGATGTTTCTACTCGGTTTGCCGCGGTCTATCGTTTGAGACTTTGCGACGGACTCCCCGTTGGCCGCCGAAATGGCGCAACCGACTTGTTTCCCCGGTGGGCGTTCCGTCACGGATTCGATTTTCCGGTGCCCCAGGGCATTCGGACAAGAGGTATCGGGAGAACGTCATGGCAGAGTCCGTCGGCACCGGCGCTCCAGGCACGCTGCGGCGCGAAGCGCGCATCATCGGTCTGTTGTTCGCCAGCACCACCAGCATGATCGGCTCGGGCTGGCTGTTCGGCGCCTATCATGCCTCGCGGATCGCCGGCCCGTTGAGCGTCTGGAGCTGGGTCGTCGGCGCCGTGATCATCATGCTGATCGCGCTGTGCTTTGCCGAGCTGGCGGCGTTGTTCCCGCGCAGCGGCGCGCTGGTGCACATGAGCCACGCGAGCCACGGCGAGGGCCTGGGGCGCATCTGGGGCTGGATGCTGTTCCTGGCCTATGTGCCGGTCCCGGCGGTGGAAGCCGAGGCGATCGTCACCTATGCGAACAATTATCTGCCGTATTTCATCGAGCCGCGCAGCGGCGGGCTGCTGACCACCACGGGCTTCATCGTCTGCGCGCTGCTGCTGGGCGTGCTCGCGCTGCTCAATCTGCTGGCGGTACGACTTCTGCTGAATGTCAATTCTACCGTCACGTGGTGGAAGATCGCCGTTCCGGTGCTGACCGTGATCGTGCTGATTTCCGCCAGCACGCACTGGGATGTCTGGGCCGCCGATCCGCACAGCTACCGCATCTCCGGCATCTTCACCGCGTTGCCGGCGGCGGGGATCGTGTTCAGCTACCTGGGCTTCCGCACGGCGATCGATCTCGGCGGCGAAAGCTCCAACCCCGGCCGCCATATTCCGATAGCGGTGATCGGATCGGTGCTGCTGTCGGCGGTCATCTACATCCTGCTGCAGGTCGCGTTCCTGATGGCGCTGCGCCCGTCCGACCTGGCGCATGGCTGGGCGCAGTTGAGCTTCACCGGCGAGGCAGGGCCCTTCGCCGGCCTCGCCGCGACCCTCGGCATCGGCTGGATGGCCACCTTGCTCTATATCGACGCCTATATTTCGCCCGGCGGCACGGGCCTGATGTACGTGACCGGCGGCTCCCGCATCCTGTTCGCGGTCGGCGAGATGAATGCCGGCCCGCGCTGGCTTACGGTTCTCAACGCGGCGAAAGCGCCATGGGGTGCCGTGCTGGTGATGTGGATCGTCGGCATCCTGTTCCTGCTGCCGTTCCCGGCGTGGCAGTTGATGGTGAACTACATCACCTCGATCACGGTCCTGACCTATGGGTTGGGGCCGATCGTGCTGCTGGTGCTGCGCCGCAACCAGCCGTCCCTGCATCGGCCGTTCCAGTTGAAGGGCGCGGAGATCCTGGCGCCGGTCGCCTTCATCTGCAGCAACTGGATCATCTATTGGACCGGATTCACGACGAACTCCTTCCTGTTCGGCCTGGTCGGAGCCGGTTTCGTTCTCTATGCGGGGTACTACCACCTGATCGCGCGAAAGCCGGCGGAAGATTTTGGCTGGCGTTATATCGGCTGGCTGCTGCCGTGGTTCGGCGGCATGTGGGTGCTCTCCGCGCTCGGCGATGTCGGCGGTGGCTTCGGCGTGCTCGGGTTCTGGACAGGCGTGGTGCTGGTCGCGATCTGGAGCCTTTTCGTGATTGCGCTGGCCCTGCGGTCGGCGCTGCCGGCGGAGGAGACCGCCGAGATGATGGTGCGCATGGGTCATAGCGCGTGATACCATTCGCCGGTTGCGGCGGCTGGTCCGCCGAAACCGGGCGCTGGTAAGGGGCGGGTTTGGCTTGTCCGCGCGGCAGCCGCCACTCATCTCAGTGGCCCGACACCCAGCGTGCGGTCAGCGAACGGGGGCACTGGCATGGCAACGGGAGATCCAGACCGGCCGGCCGACGGCGATCCGGCCAGGGTCAGCCTGTCCCCGCAGGAACGGGACGCGATCCTGTTCGACCTCGACGGGGTGCTGACGGAGACCGCGCGGGTTCACGCCGCGGCCTGGCAGGCGCTGTTCGACGACGCGCTGCGTCGTTGGACGGCACGGACCGGCGAGGCCGTCGCCCCGTTCGATCCCCGGGCGGACTACCTTGCCCATGTGGACGGACGCGGGCGCGAGGACGGGGTACGATCCTTCCTCGCCGCGCGCGGACTGGTGCTGCCTGAAGGCTCGCCGGCCGATCCGGAGGATGCCTTCACCGTCATGTCGCTTGCCCGTCGCAAACAGGGGCTGTTCGAGGCGGCGCTGGCGGAGAAGGGCGCGCAGCCGGCGCCCGGCGCCGTGGCGCTGCTGCGGGCGCTGAAACGCCTGCGGGTTCCGGTGGCTGTCGTCTCCGCCAGCCGCAACTGCGCCGCCGTGCTTGCCGCGGCAGGGCTGGACCAGTTCGTCGACACACGGGTGGACGGTGTGGACGCGGCGACGCTTGGCCTCGCCGGCAAGCCGGCGCCCGATACGTTCCTGGAGGCGGCGCGCCGCCTTTCCGTCGCGCCGGCGCGCTGCGTGGTGTTCGAGGACGCGCTCGCCGGGGTCGCGGCCGCGCGCAGCGGCGGCTTCGGCCTGGTGGTGGGCGTGGACCGCGGAGGCCAGCGGGAGGCGCTGCTCCGGCACGGCGCCGATGTGGTGGTGCGGGATTTAACTGAGGTGGCAACGATATCGGCCTGAGGCGGGGGCCTGAGGCGGGCCAGGGCCGGCGACCGCCCCCTGGCCTTGCGTCCGCCTCGCGCTATGCGCCCGCCGGTGCCGGTGCCGGTGCCGGTGCCGGTGCCGGTGCCGGTGCTGGCGTGGCTGCCGGCGGGAACTCCGATGTCGGCTCCGGCGGGGGTGGCGGGGTGGGACGCGCGACGAGCGGCGCTTCCGCGCTGAGCTCGATCGACTCGCCAGCGTGGAACACGGTCAGCGGATCGCCTGTTTCCAGCCGGTAGGTCGTGCGGTCGTGGCGGATTTCCACCCGCACGCGACTGCCGCGGATCGTGAGCGGAAAGCGCAGCGCACGCCATTCGGCCGGCAGGCGCGGGGAGAAGCTGATGCGCCCGCCATGGTCGCGCAGGCCGCCGAAGCCATAGACCAGCGCCATCCAGGTGCCGCCGATCGAGGCGATATGCGCGCCGTGCATCAGATTGCCGCCGACGTCCGAGAGATCCATCTCGGCCGCGAAGTGGAAATACTCCGCCGCCTTGCTGGCATAGCCGATCTCGGCCGCGACGATGGCCTGGACGCAGACCGAGAGAGAGCTGTCATGGGTCGTCAATGGATCGTAATAGTCAAAGTTCCGCTTCTTTTCCTCCGGCGTGAAGGAATCGCCGAGCAGGAACATCGCCAGCATGACGTCGGCCTGCTTGATCACCTGGGCGCGATACAGATTGAGCGGGTGATAGTGCAGCAGCAGCGGATAGTTCTCCTCTGGCGTGCCCGCGAAGTCCCAGGGTTCCTTGTCGAGGAAACTGTCGTCCTGGGGGTGGATGTGCAGCCGCCGGTCCCAGGGCAGGTACATGCGCTCCGCCGCCTCGCGCCACTGCCCGGGCTCCTCGGTGTCGAGGCCGGTGCGGCGGACCAGTTCGGCGAAGGCGTCGGCCCGGTCGCGCTGCATCGCCTCCACCACCGCGGCCGCGTAACTCAGGTTGCCGCGCGCCATCAGGTTGGTGAAGTAGTTGTTGTCCACAACCGTGTTGTACTCGTCCGGGCCGGTCACGCCGTTGATGCAGAAGCGCCCCTCGCGGCGTGGCGAGAAGAAGCCGAGGCTGCGCCAGAGCCGGGCCGTCTCCACCAGGATCTCGGCGCCGTAGAGGTGCAGGAATTCCTCGTCGCCCGTCACTTCCACATACTTGCGCACCGCGTAGGCGATATCGGCGTTGATGTGGTACTGCGCCGTGCCGGCGGCGTAGTAGGCCGAGGCTTCGCATCCGTTGATGGTGCGCCAGGGGAAGGCGGCGCCGCGGTGGCCGAGCACGCCCGCCCGCTCGCGCGCCTTGTCGAGCATGCCGTAACGGAACAGCAGCAGGCTCCGCGCCATGGCCGGGTTGGTGTAGATCAGGAACGGCAGCAGGTAGATCTCGGAATCCCAGAAATAATGGCCCTCGTAGGTGCGGCCCGTAAGGCCGCGGGCGCCGATGCCGTGGCCCTCGGCGCGCTCGGATGCCTGCAGGAGCTGGAACAGGTTCCAGCGGATCACCTGCTGACGGTGCGGGTCGGCATCCTCCACCTCGACGTCGGCGCGCTCCCAGAACCGGACCACGTGCGCCCGCTGCCGGGCGATCACCTCGTCGCGGCCGAGGCGCAGGGCGCTGTCCAGGGTCCGGCCGACCCGGGCGCGCAGTTCCTCCGGCGCGAGATCGTCGTCGTAGTGGTAGGCGAGGGCCTTCCACAGCCGGATCGGCCGGTCGGGCGTCAGCTCACCGCGGAGCAGCACGGAGGCACATTCGTCCCGGCACGCGATCTCGGCTGCGAGCCGGTCCGGGTCCTCGAGCGCGTGGTCCATGCCGCAGCCGAGCATGAGGCCCGAGCCTTCGGTGGCGTAGCTGAGGACGGCGCGAAATCCCGTCGTGTCCTGTCCCGTCGGGTGCAGCAGCCGCCGGCTGGCTCCGGGTTCGGCAAGCCGGGGGTCGGCCGGGTCCACCGGGAGGGGCGGGCGGAGCACGAATTCCGAGCACAAGGCGATGTCCGCCTGACCGTCCTCCGCCGACAGCTCCCAGACGATGGCGGCGAGATGGCGATCGTCGAACGAAACGAGGCGCTGCGTCCGCAAGGCCAGTCGCTGTCCCGCCGGCGTGCGCCAGGCCACCCGCCGCTCCAGCACGCCGGTGCGCATGTCGAGTCGGCGGCTGAAGGAGAGCACCTCGACCCGGTCCAGCAGGACTGGCTCGTTCCCGACATAAAGGCGCATCGGCGTCCCGTCGGGACAGCCGAGCATGCTCTGGCCAACATGGGGAAAGCCGTAGGCACTTTCGCCGTAGGTGATCGGACGCAATTCGTAGAAGCCGTTGAGGAACACGCCGGGCTCGCTGATCGGCATGGCTTCGTCGAGGACGCCGCGGATGCCGAGATGGCCGTTGGCGAGCGCAAACATCGTTTCGGCCTGACCGACCAACTCGCCTGCGAGCTCCGGGCCGAAGCGCACGGCTTCAAGCGCCCAGGGGTCGCTCGGGAAGGTGTCGGCCGGCGGAGCCCGTCGAACCCGCAGCATGGCTGGTCTCCCTGTCGATCGTCAGCCTGCTTGTGCCGGGGTCGAACGATCCGGCCGTGCAGGCGGTTTCCATGGTGCCGGCCGGTGCGATCGGCCCGCGGCCTCAGTGACTCAGCAGGCAACAAATCGGGCTGCGGCGGATCAGCGCGCGGGTGACCCCGCCCCAGGCCAGCTCCCACAGCCGCGCGTGGGCATAGCCGCCGGCCACGATCAGGTCGGCGCCCTGCTGCCCGGCGGCACGCACCAGTTCGTCCGCGACCGCCCGGTCCTGCAGCGGGCGCACCTGCGCCACCGCCTTGACCCCGTGCAGCGCCAGATGCGCGGCGACGTCGCCGACCCGGAACTCGGCCGCGGCGCGGCCCGCTTCGCCCTGCTCGCAGATCTCCAGCACCAGAACCTCTTCGGCGCGGGTCAGGAAGGGCAGCGCGTCGGCCAGCGCGCGCCGCGACTCCCGCGTGTCTTTCCAGGCGACGACCACGCGCCGGGCCGCCACCGAAGCCACGCCGCGCGGGACCAGCAGGACCGGCCGCCCGGCGCCGATGAGCACCATCCCCGGATCCAGCAGGCTTCCCCCCCGGCTGCCCGGGGCGTCGGCGGGACGGCCGAGGATCAGCAGGTCGGCCGCGCGCGCCGCCCGGATGAGCGCGTCCGCGGGCGGTTCGGCGAACGCGCGCCAGGAGGGGCGGCGCGCGCCATCGCCGGCCGCCGCGCGGAACCGCTCCTCGGCGACCCGCAGCGCGGCGGCGATCCGCTCCTGCTCGGTGTCGATTTCGCCGGTGATGTCGGCCGCCCCGCCGAGCGCGCCCACGATCGGCCGGGGGAGGAGGGGCCGCATTTCCACGGCGCCGAAGCCGATGAGGGCGGCGCCGAAACGGTCCGCGAGATCGGCCGCCAGGCTGACCCGGGCGTCGCTCTCCGGGCCGGGCTCGGTGGAGACCATCAGGCTGGCATAGGTCATGGCCGTCCCTTTCCGCTGACGTGTTGACAACCGTCGATAGGACCGGCGCTCGGTTGGATGGCGCTGGTCCGGCGGTACCCGTCATGGACGGGCGTCGGTTTCTTCGGCGGTCGATGGTACACGATGCGCGCCCGCCGCGCGGCCGGCCCGGGCGGGGGGGCCGCTTTGCTGTGCCGGTCAGAGCCGCCCTCCTGCCGCGATCCAGGGTGAGGCAGGCTGCGCCATCGCCCGAAGCCGGGCGATCCGTTCCTCCATCGGCGGGTGGGTGGAGAACAGGCCGGCGAAATGTGCGCCGCTCAACGGATTGACGATGAACAGATGCGCCGTCGCCGGATTGCGCTCGGCCGCCTGGTTGGGAATCTGCCGCGCCGCGCTCTCGATCCGGGCCAGGGCGCTGGCCAGCCACAGCGGCTGGCCGGTGATCTCGGCGCCGGCCCGGTCGGCGGCGTATTCCCGGGTGCGCGAGATCGCCAGTTGCACGATCGTCGCCGCCAGCGGTGCCAGCAGCAGGATCACCAGCCCACCGAGGGCGCCCACCGGATGGGTGCGCTCGTCGCTGCGGCCGGGTGCCAGGAAGAACATGAAGTTGGCGAGCATGCCGATCGCGCCGGCCAGGGTGGCCGTGACCGTCATGGTCAGGGTGTCCCGGTTGCGCACATGCGCAAGCTCGTGCGCCAGCACGCCGGCGACTTCCTGGTGCGGCAGGCTGTGCAGCAGCCCGGTGGTGACGGCGACCGCGGCATGGGCCGGATCCCGGCCGGTGGCGAACGCGTTCGGCTGGTCGCTGTCGATCAGACAGACCCGGGGCATCGGCAGCCGGGCGCGCGCGGCCAGGTCGCGGACCAGCGCCACCAGCGCGGGCGCCGTCGTCGCGTCCACCTCATGCGCGCCGTAGAGCCGCAGCACGGCGCTGTCGGCGGTCCAGTATGAGATGAAATTCATCACCCCGGCGAACAGCAGGGCGATGATCATCCCCTGGGCGCCGCCCACCCAGTAGCCGACGGCGCCGAACAGCCCGGTCAGCGCCGCCAGCAGAAGCCCGGTGCGGAAGAGGTTGTCCATCGCGGCCCAGAGTGCCGCGGTCCGTGCGGGTCGTGTTTGATCTGGCTCAACACCTGCCGCGACAGGAAGGGCCGGCGCAGAGCGAGAAAAGAACATCGAACCCGGGACAGACACGCGTTGGCAGCGCGCGCCATTTCGGGCCAGCCCGGCGGCTGACGGGCGTTGTTTCACGAACGCTCAGCCCTTGATGCAGCTGACCGGCGTGCCGCCCTCCGCCATCGCCTGCATCTCCCCCGGATCGAGCGCGAGGCTTCCCCGACTGCCGAGACCCCGCATCCCGATATCGGCCCCGTGCGGAAACAGCCCTGCGAGATCTTCACTCACCCGCGGTCTCCCGCGCCGCCGGGATCGCGGCGCTCAGCCGGGCGCATCGACCCAGCGGATCTCCGGCGGATGCCGTCCGGGCGCCGCCGGCTGCCCGGCCGGCTCGCCGAGCACGATCGGCAGGATCGGAACGCAGGCGGACGGGATGCCGAGCAGCGCCTTGCCGTCCGGTTGTCCGAGCCACGGCCGCGCGAGACCGATGCAGCAGGTCCCGAGCCCGCGCGCGCAGGCCGCCAGCATCAGGGTCTGTCCCGCCAGGGCGCAGTCCTCCGCGGCCTGTTGCGCGGCCGAGGTGGCGCAGATCACGATCAGCGCCGGCGCGCCGTACAGCATGTCGAACCCCGGATCCTGCAGCATCTCGCGGAAACGGAGGTAGGGCGAACCCGGTTCCATGCGGCTGAGCAGGTAGGCCCGGGAGGCGTCGGCGATCCGCCGCAGGGTCTCGCGCTTGCGCACGACGGCGAAGGTCCAGGGTTGCACGTTGATCGCGCTCGGCGCCTCGACCGCCAGGCCGATCAGGGCATGCAGGGTCGCGGCGGACATCGCGGTCGCGGTGAAGGCGCGGATGGCACGCCGGTGGCGAATCGCCTCGATCACGTCCATGGCAGCGTCCTCGGGTCCGGGGGCGGGTGCCGGCACGGCACCGGGTCGCGATCAGCATGGAAGACGCGGCGCGCCGGGTGCCTTGATACGGATCAATCGCCCGAATGTGCCGGGCGGCGCCGGCCGGCACGCCGGATCACGTCTGCTCGACCAAACCGGGCCGGCGGCACTCCGCCTCCCGCCCGCGCACCACGCGGCTGCCGCGGCCCGGACCGGTCGTTTCGGTCACGATGGTCCGCCGCCCCTCGGGCCTTTCGTCGCGGTGGAAATACACCACCACCCAGTCCCCGGTGCGGCCCAGCCGGTGCGCCAGCGCGGTGTTGGAGAACAGCGCGGTGAGATGCCACGGGCCGCGCTCGGTGTGCAGCACCGGCAGCCAGGCCGCGCCGGTCGGGTTGAAGCGCTTCGGCGCGATCCGCGGCAGCGCATCGCGCCCCGCCCGGTCGCGGTACTCGCGATCGACATCGAGCAGGATCGTGACCTCCGGCTCGTCTGCCGGGTTCGCCGGCGGCGGGCGCACCCGCGCCAGCAGGGCGGCGAGCGCGCTGCGCACCATCGCCGCGCGCCGTGGCCCGAACCCGGGGAGCTGCTCCAGCCGCCCGTCGTGCGCTGCCAGCTCCAGCGCCTCCAGTGACTCGATGTGCAGCGCATCCTGGATCTGCCGCGCGAGCGTTGGGCCGATGCCGGGGATGGAGCAGAACAGCGCCTCGGGATCGGATTCCCCCTTCAGCCGTTCGAGGAAGCCCCAGCGGCCGGTCGAGAGCATTTCGGCGATCGCTCCGGCGATCGACTTCCCGACCGCGGGGATTGCTTCCAGCGCGTCATGCCCGCCGGACGCGGCGCAGGCGCGCAGATCCCGCCCGCCCTGCGCCACCGCATCGGCGGCCCGTCGATAGGCGTTGATCCGGAACGGGCTGGCCCCTTGCGCGGCCAGCAGGCCGGCGGCCTGACGGAGCCGCTCGGCGACCCACAGGGCGGTGGGCTCGGGGCGTCCCCCCGCGCGTGCGTCTGCGGCTTCCGGGGGCGCCGGCACGGCGGCAGGCGTCGGCGCGGTGATCACCTGGACGTGCCGGGTGCATGAAGCGCAGTCCGAACGCCGCGCGACGTCCCGATCACGCCCCTGCGCCCGGCGGCGATGCGGCGCTCAGCTCATACAGCCCCTTGCGCAGCACGTCGTGCAGGTCGGGGTTTTCGAGCAGGCGCGCGGCGATGGCGCCGTCCGTCATGGCGGCGGCCTCGGCGACTGCCTGGTTCCAGTCGAGGGTGGCGAACCGGCCGCGACCGGTTTCGGCCACACCCCACAGCGTCTCACGGATTTCGCGCGGCAGGGCGGTGATCGCGTCGCGCAGCGCGGCGAACTCCGGCGTGGTCCCCAGCACGGCATCGAACGGCATCCCGCCCAGCGGGTTGCGTGGCCCGCGCTGCGGCCCGGGCTCGCCGAAGTCGGCCTCGCGGGTGGTTTCCAGCAGGCGATCGCGCCGTGCGCGCAGAGCGGCGGCAAGCTCGGCGATGCGGCGCACTTCCAGCTTGTCCAGTTCGTGCAACATACGCGACCTCCGTCAGGGCGGCGGTTCGTGAGGGGGCCGGGTTCGCGGGGCGGCGCTGAGAGTTCTGGCGCGTCCCCGGTCGTGGCTGTGTGTCGGCCCGGAGCCGTCCCATATCGGCGCCGGCGGGAGGCCCGCATTGACCTGGGTCAAGAAGCGGTCCGGCAGCGGGTGCGGACGCCGCCGTTGCCGCCCGGGTCTCACGCCGCCAGCAGTGCGACATCGAACACGTTGCTGCGATCTTCGACCTCGGATTCGGCGGGGGATGCGGTCGGACAGGCACGCTTTCGGACCGGAATCCGCGGCCCAACTCCGGTCCTTAGCGTGAGCGTGGCAGGGTGCGGACTCGACACGCAGCAGTATGTTGATCCAGGTCAACACGCTGCCGATGCGGCGCCTTTATCCGCGTCTGCCGGCACAGGCAGGGGGCCGCACGGGCATGAGCGAGGAACGGGACATCCTGGACCAGGTCCGCAGCGCGCTGCGCAGCGAGCCGCGCATGCGTCTCACCCGCCTGCCGCTGCGCCTCGGCTTCGCCGGCGGCGACCTCGTGATCGAAGGCGAGGTCGATCACGTGGCGGGCAAGAAGCTGGCCTTGGAAGCCGCGGCGCGCGTGCCGGGGGTGCAGACCATCACCGACCGGCTGCACGTGCGCCCCGCCACGCCGATGGGCGACGGCGAAATCCGCGACCTGGTGCGCGACGGGCTGCTGGAGGAGCCGGCGCTGCGTCGCTGCGGGCTCCAGGTGCGGGTGAAGGGAACCCTTGAGACGGCCCGCGCGCCGTCCGCTCCGTCCGGAACGATCGAGGTCCGGGTGGAGGACGGGATCGTCACCCTGGACGGCGAGGTCTCCGGTCTCGGCCTGAAACGGCTCGCCGGGGTGATCGCCTGGTGGGTGCCGGGGTCGCGCGACGTGATCAACGGCATCGGCATCGAGCCGCCGGAGGTGGACAGCGAAGCGGCGATCACCGACGCGGTGCACGAGGTGCTGGAGAAAGACCCGTTCGTCGATGCCGACAGCATCGTGGTGATCACGCGCCAGGGTGTGGTCACGCTCGACGGCACCGTGCCGCGCGAGGCCGAGCGCAAGATCGCCGAGGACGACGTATGGTTCGTGTTCGGTATCGATCGCGTGGTGAACCGGTTGGGCGTGCGGATGTGACTGGGCGGGGCGTCACCCTGTTCCTGTGCGGTGACGTGATGACCGGGCGCGGGATCGACCGGATCCTGCCGCATCCGGGTGATCCGCGGCTGCACGAACGCCACGCAGGCTCCGCCGAGCTCTATGTCCGGCTGGCGGAGGCGGTGCACGGGAAGATCCCCCGGCATGGCGGGTTCGCCTATGTCTGGGGCGAGGCGCTTGCGGCGCTGCGGGCGGCGGCGCCGGATCTGCGGATCGTCAATCTCGAAACCAGTATCACCACCAGCGACGACGCCTGGCCGAAGGGGATCAACTACCGGATGCATCCGGCCAATACCGGGTGCCTGACGGAAGCGGAGATCGACTGTTGCGGGCTGGCCAACAACCATGTGCTCGACTGGGGCGAGGCCGGGCTGCTGGAGACGCTCGCCACCCTGCGCCGGGCCGGCATCCGCGTGGCCGGGGCGGGGCGTGACGGGCCCGCGGCCGCCGCGCCGTCCGTTCTGCCGCTTGCTGGCGGCGGGCGCGTGCTGGTTCATGCGTTCGCCGCGGCCGACAGCGGCGTGCCGTCGCACTGGGCCGCGCGCGCGGATCGACCCGGCATCGCCCTGCTGCCCGACCTCGCCGCGCCGACCGCCGCGCGGATCGCCGCTGCGGCCGTCGCGGCCCGGCGGCCCGGCGACCTGCTGATGGCTTCGGTGCACTGGGGCGGCAACTGGGGCTGGGGCGTGCCCCCGGCCCATCGCGGCTTCGCCCACGCGTTGCTGGATGGCGGGTTCGACCTGCTGCACGGCCATTCCTCGCATCACGCCAAGGGGATCGAGATCTACCGCGGCAAGCTGATCCTTTACGGCTGCGGCGATTTCATCAACGACTACGAGGGAATCGGCGGCTACGAATCGTTCCGCCCCGACCTCGCGGTGATGTATCTCGCGCGCCTGCACGCCGGCTCCGGGACGCTCGCCGAGCTTGCGCTGGTGCCGTTCCAGGCGCGGCGGTTCCGCCTGGGCCGGGCGGGGGCGGCGGATGCCGCCTGGCTGCACGCGGCCCTGGCGCGGGAAAGCGCCGGTTGGGGCGCGGCGATCCGCCTGCGTGACGATGCCACCCTGGTCGTGACGCCGGGCTGAGATGCCGGAACTGCCCGATGTCGAGCTGTTCCGGCGGGAGGTTGAACGCACCTGCCGCGGCCGGGTGATCGACCACATCGTGGTGAGCGACCCCGGCAGCGTCGCCGGCACCTCGGTTGCGGCGTTGCAGCGGGCGCTGAACGGCGCGCGGGTGCGGGCGGTCCGTCGCCACGGCAAGCACCTGCTCCTGCTGCTCGATCCGCCCGCGGTGCTGGCGATGCAGTTCGGCACCAACGGATCGGTGCGTTTCCTGGCGGCGGCGGAGGCGGCCCCGCCCTATGTTCGGCTGCGGCTTGACTTCGCCGGGGGCGACCGGCTGGCCTATCTCAACCCGCGGCGGATCGGCCGGGTGCGGCTGGCGCCCGACCCGGCGGCGTTCGTCGCGGCTGCAGGTCTGGGCCCCGATGTGCTGGACCCGGGGTTCGACGCCGAGGCCTTCGCCGCGGCGCTGGACGGGCGGCAGGCGGTGAAGACCGCGCTGACCGACCAGGCGCGGATGGCCGGGATCGGCAACATCTACGCCGACGAGAGCCTGTTCCAGGCCGGCATCCATCCCGGTGCCGCAGTGCGCGCCCTGGACGGCGCGCAGCGCCGGCGGCTGTTCGCGACGATCAGACATGTGTTGCAAAGCGCGATCGAGGGTGGCCTGGGTGCCGAGGCCGGGCGCGCGCAGGCGCCGGCCGGCTGGCTGCTGACCGAGCGACACCCGGACGGGCGGTGCCCGCGCTGCGGGGCGAAATTGTGCATCGACAAGCACGGCACGCGGACCGGGTATTTCTGCCCGCGCTGCCAACCTGTCGTTGCAGACGGACCGTCCTTGCCTTGATCCAGGTCAAGGAGTCGCCGATCGCCGCCCCCTGGTGTCCTGACTCTCAATTGCCACCCAAAAACTCATGCAGCGGCGGCTTTGTCGCGTGCGGCGCGAGCGCGTTTGATCTTGGCGAGGATCTCGGCGCCCGCGGCTCGCCAGACGTATGGCTTCGGATCGGCGTTGCGCTGCTTGAGATAGGCCTTGATGTCGCGGACGAGGTCATTGACCGAGACGAAGCTGCCGGCGCGGATCACATCGCCTGTCAGGTCGGCAAAGAAGCGTTCGACCAGATCGAGCCATGCGGCTCATCGAACGGATGCTCCAGCGGCTCCGGCCTTGCGGCGGGCGGGTTGCCTCGGTGATGACGCGCGCCACCTTCGCCGCCGCGATCGAGGCCTTGCGGCCACGGCCCGGCCGGTCGGTGAGACCGTCGAGGCCTGATGTCGCGAAGCGTCCCGACCACATGGAGACGCGCCTCGGCGTTGTGCTCGGCCGTTCAGCGACGGCTTCGACACCGCGGCCGTCGAGCCGAAGCAGGATGATGTTGGCGCGCTCGCGATCCCGCACGCCGCTCGTGTTGGACCGTGACCGGCGTCGGAGTTCAGCCACCACGGCTGGCTCAGCCTGTAGTCGCTTGATCGGTCGTGCCATCCGGGCACTCCCCTCGCCACCAGATTTGCACGCTGTTTTCACGGCCACCAACACCTTGGCCCGCCGCCACCCGGTTCAGCGGCGGCGGAGGGCCATGATCGGGAGGCAATCTGTCTCCTTGATGCGCTCCAACACCAACGAGGACCGCACCTGGGCCACGCTTTCGTGCGGCAGCAGGGTCTCGTTCACCAGGGTCGCCAAGTCCGGCAGCCCGGGCAGGATCGCCTTCAGCACGTAGTCCGGATCGCCGGTCATCGCATAGGCTTCCTGGATCGCATCCACCCGCGCGACAAGGTCGCGGAACCGGGCGGCATTGTCGCGCGAATGCTTGGACAGCGAGACCTGGATCAGGACCGTTATCCCGAATCCCAGCGCCTCCGCCGCCAGCCGGGCCGCATACCCCTGGATGACCCCGCCTGCTCAAGTGCGATGCGCCGGCGCGAGCACTGCGAGGCCGACAACCCCACCCGCTCGCTGAGCTGCTGGTTGGTCAGCCGACCATCCTCCTGCAGACATGCAAGAAGCCGCAGATCGAAAGCGTCAATCTCGACCATTCCATGCGGCCGCCTAAGCTTCTGCGCATGATCCATGCATGGGTAGTGGCATGCCCGCCCCGCTTTGCATACCCCGTGAGGGGTCTCCGGCTTAGTCTTTCCGCCAGAACCGTCTGGAGGAAGTAAGCTTGGGTCCGTTCCCGCATGAGGCGCCAGCAGCCGAGATCACCACCCGGCTCAATCCCGCCGGCACCGACGGCTTCGGGTTCGTCGAGTATGCCCACCCCGATCCCACGGCGCTGCACACGCTGTTCCGCACCATGGGGTTTGAACCCGTCGCGCGGCACCGCCGCAAGGCGATCACTCTCTACCGTCAGGGCGATGTGAACTACCTCGTCAACGAGGAGCCGGGCAGCCACGCGGCAAATTTTGCCAAGACGCACGGCCCATGCGCCTCGTCGATGGCATTCCAGGTCGCCAACGCCAGCCACGCCTACCGGCGCTCCCTTGAACTCGGCGCCGAGCCGGCGGACCCGTCCCAGGGCACGCTCGCGCTCGACGTCCCGGCGATCAGGGGCATTGGCGACTCGCTGCTCTATTTCCTCGACCGCTATGGAACGAGGGGATCGCCGTTCGACGCTGAATTCGCGTGGGTCGCCGCGCCGGACCCGAAGCCGGAGGGTCTGGGTCTTTATTACATCGACCATCTAACGCATAACATCGGCCACGGCCGGATGGGCATCTGGGCCGGGTTCTACGAGCGCATCTTCGGCTTCCGCGAGATCCGCTATTTCGATATCAAGGGCGAGTACACGGGCCTTTTCTCCCGCGCATTGACCAGCCCGGATGGCAAGATCCGTATCCCGATCAACGAATCGGCCGACGACCGCAGCCAGATCGAGGAATACCTGCGCGAGTACAAGGGTGAAGGAATCGCAGCACGTGGCGTGCGGCTGCCACGACATTTACGCAACGGTCGAGGCGCTGCGGGCACGTGGTCTGATGTTCATGCCCTCGCCCTCCGTCACCTACTATGAGGGTGTGGACCCGCGTGTCCCCGGGCATGGGGAGGATATGGGGCGGCTCCAACGCAACGGCATCCTCCTGGACGGCGAAGGCGCGCTCGCCCCAGGCGCGAAGGCGGGCCAGATGACCGAAGGTTCTGCTGCAGATATTCTCCGCCAATGCCATCGGACCGATCTTCTTCGAGTTCATCCAGCGCAAGGGCGACGAGGGGTTCGGTGAGGGCAACTTCCGTGCTTTGTTCTTGTCGATCGAGGAGGACCAGATCCGCCGCGGCATCGTGGTGCCTCCTGCCACGAAATGACCGAAGGCAACCCGCCGCCCCGCAAGGTCGCCACCCTCAGGGACCAGCTGCCGCTGCTCGATCTGGTGGCGAAATCCGCCCGCCCGCTGCTGGTGGTGGCCGAGGATGTGGAGGGCGAGGCGCTGGCGACCGAGGCGACGATGACCGAACTGCCCGAGCCCGAGAAGCCGGGTGCGCAGGCGCCGGAGATGGCGCTGTAGGCGGGGCGGTTACGGCGTTGCACCGTCCGGCCAGGCGGCGCCCGTGTCGGTCGGCGCAAGGTCGGGGTGCGCGGCGCGGAACGCCTGCACATAGTCCTGCGCGATCGCGCGCAGCGCCCGGCCGATCGCGTCGTAGACGTCGTCGTCCAGGTTCGCGTACGACACCCGGACCGACCAGTCCGGCGCCTGGAACCCGCCGCCGTTGAGCAGCACGATGCCGTGCTCGCGCGCCAGCCGGAACACGATGTCGAGCGGCGGCACGGTCTGCCGCAGGAAGGCCGCCATCGGCTCCCCCAGCGAACGGCGCAGCAACGATTCGAGATCGATCAGGCCGTAGTACTGATCGAACCACGGGCCGGGGTCCGTCGCCGTGCCGAGACCCTCGCGCAGCGCGGCCACCCGCCGGGCCAGCAGGGCGCGGCAGGCCTGCCGGTAGGCGTGGTCGCGGTCGGCCAGATCGACCAGCGAGAACAGGGTCATCATCGCCTGCTGCGGACAGGACAGCCCGGCGGTGTGGTTCAGCGCCACGTCGCGGCTGTCGGCCACCAGCCGGTCGATGAAGCGGATCCGGCGCGGCTCCAGGGCGAGCGTGCCGTAGCGCCGGTCGAGCGCGCGAAGCTCGGCCTCCGGCAGGGCGGCGATCGCCCGGTCGAACACATTGTCCTGGTGCAGGGCGATCACGCCGAGCCGCCAGCCGGTGCAGCCGACATATTTCGACCAGGAATAGACGCCGAGCGTGTTGTGCGGCAGCTCGCCCAGCAGCGAGCGGAAGCCGTCGACGAAGGTGGCGTAGACGTCGTCGGTGATCAGCATCAGGTCAGGGCGCCGGGTGCGCACCAGGGTGGCGATCTTGCCGCGCACCTCGGGGCTGAGCGCGACCGCGGTCGGGTTGCCGGGGTTGACCAGGACGAACGCCTTCACCGTCGGATCGGCCAGCTGTTCCAGCCCCGTGTCGGTGAACTGGAAGCCGGTCGCCTCCGGCGCCGCGACGAAGACCGGTTCGAGGCCGTAATCCTCCAGCTGCGGGATCTCCAGATAGGGCGGGAAGATCGGCGTGCCGAGCGCGATCCGCGCGCCGGGGGCCAGCAGGCGGTTGGCCTTGAGCGAGCGGAACACGTAGCTGATCGCGGCGGTGCCGCCCTCGGTCGCGAACAGGTCGAAGCGGCCGGGAGGGCGCGGCGCGCCGCACATCGCTTCGAGCAGGTAGGCGTGCACCACCTGCTCGGCGTGGACCAGCATGCGGTCGGGCATCGGGTAGGTGCCGCCGAGGATGGCGTCGACCAGCTCGTGGACGAACAAGTCCGGTGCGAATCCGAACCGCTCGGCCGCGAACCGCAGCAGGGCGCGCGAGCGCTGCCGCCGGCGCGGCGTCCGACTGGGCGGCGAGCCAGGCGTCGAGCCGCGCGGCGATCCCGGCGGCGCGCGGCAGGCCGCCCAATCCCGCCGGATCGGCCATGACCCGGCGCGATTCGGCCAGCCCGAATTGTCCCAGCAGGAAGAACGCGGCGCGCGCGCTCGTGGCGATCCAGTTCGGGTTGCCGCGCCCGGCGTTGAGGAACACGTGCGCGGCGGCCTGCCCCTCGTCGCGGGCGAGGCGGATCAGCGCGTCCTTGATCTCGAACGGGCTCAGCTGTTCGTAGCCCCGCGGGCCGGCTTCGGTCATTTCGTGCTTCGTCCGGGCGGTCAGCGGCGGAGGTAGGCCACGGCGCCGTCGAGGGTGAACAGCTTCGGGTAGTCCGCTTCGGGGATGTCGATCCCGGTGCGCGCGTGCAGCGCGGCGATGAAGTTGAGGAAGTCCATCGAATCGAGATCGAGTTCCTCGCGCAGCACGGCAGAGCCTTGCAGCTGGGCGAAGTCGGCCTCCGGGGCGATGGCGGACAGCGTGTCGACGATCAGCTGCCGGGCTTCGGCGTCGGTCATAAGGTTTCGGGCTCCTGCAGGCGGCGGGCGATGTCGGCCAGCAGCAGGCCGCCGCGATGGCCGTCGCTCGCCCGGTGATCGCCGGCCAGGGTGACGGTGACGACCGGCCGGGCCGCGATGGTTTCCTCCGTCACCCAGGGGCGGGTGACGATGCGGCCGATGCCGATCATCGCCACCTGCGGCGGGTAGATGATCGGCCAGACCGCTTCGGCGCCGCGGTCGCCGAGGCTGGTGACGGTGATCGTCGGGTCGGTCAGTTCCGAGCTGCGCAGCCCGGTGCCGCGCGCGCGCAGGACGAGATCGCGCAGCGCCGCCATCACCTGATCGAGCGAGCTTCGGTCGGCGTCGTGGATCGCCGGCGCCACCAGCCCGCCGCCGCGCAGCGCGATCGCCCAGCCGATATGGATGGAACCGGCGGGGCGGAAGCGTCCGTCTTCCCAGGTGCCGTTCAGCTCGGGGGTCTTCGCGAGCGCCAGCGCGACGGCGCGTACGAACAGGGCGGCCGGCAGGATGCGCTCGGGCGGCGGGCGGTCGCGGTTCAGCCGGTCGAGGTGCGCCAGGGCGGCGGCGACGTCGACGGTTTCGCTCAGGTAGTAGTGCGGGATCTCGCGTTTCGAGCGGCTCATGGCGCTGCCGATGGCCTGGCGCATGGCGGCGGGATCGAAGCCGGTCCGGCGCGGTGGCGCGGCGGCGGCGGGGGCCGCCGCTTCGATATCGGCCAGGGTGATCGCGCCGCCGGGACCGCTTCCTTTGACGGTCGCGAGATCGATGCCGCGTGTGGCGGCGAGCCGGCGGGCCGCGGGCGAACTGCGCGGCCGGCCCGGTGCGGCGACCGGCGGCGGCGCGACCGGCGGCGGGGATGGCGCGGCCACCGCAGGCGGTGGGCGGGCCGGGGCGGCGGCGGGTGCCGCTGCGCCCGCCCCGCCGTCGAGCCGTGCCAGGACGCTGCCGACCGGGGCGCGCCCGCCGACCGGCACGACGATCTCGGACACCACCCCGGCGTTGAAGATCTCGATGTCGATCGCGCCCTTCTGCGTTTCCACCACCGCGACCACGTCGCCGCGCTTCACCGTGTCGCCGGGCTTGACCAGCCATTCCACCACCGTGCCGGCTTCCATGTCGGCACCGAGGGAGGGCATGCGGAACTCGCTCATCCGCCTTTCACCAGCGCCCGCGCCGTGGCAATGATTTCGGGCACCTGCGGCAGCGCCGCCTGCTCCATGTGTGCGGCGTAGGGGATCGGCACCTCGCGCGCGCAGATCCGGCGGATCGGCGCATCGAGGTCGTAGAACGCCGCCTCGCCGATGCGGGCGGCGATCTCGGCCGAGATCGAGCCCGACCGCCAGCCTTCATCGATGATCACCACCCGGCGGGTGCGGCGGACCGAGTCCAGGACGGTGGCGGTGTCGAGCGGGCGGAGCACGCGCAGGTCGATCACCTCGGCCGCGATGCCGTCCCGCTGCAACGCCTCGGCCGCGTCCAGCGCCTTGAACAGCGATCCGCCGTAGGTCACCAGGGTCACGTCGTTGCCGGGCCGGCGGATGCGCGCCGAGGATATGTCCACCTTCGTCACGGTCGGATCGAGCGACTCCTCCCGCCCGTACAGCATGACATGCTCGAAGATCAGCACCGGGTTGGGATCGTCGAGTGCCGGTTGCAGCATGTGCCGCGCATCCTCGACCGTCGCCGGCGCCAGGATGCGAAGGCCGGGGATATGCGCGTACCACCCCTCCAGGCTGTGCGAATGCTGCGCGGCGAGCTGGCGTCCGGCGCCGGTCGCCATGCGGATCACCAGGGGCACGGCGAACTGCCCGCCGGACATGTGCGGGATGGTGGCGGCGGCGTTGACGATCTGATCGAGCGCCAGCAGGGAGAAATTCACCGTCATGATTTCCACGATCGGGCGCAGCCCGGCGATCGCCGCGCCGACGCCGGCGCCGACGAACCCGGCCTCCGACAGCGGCGTGTCGCGGATCCGGTCCTCGCCCAGTTCCTCGGCCAGGCCCTTGGTCACCGCGTAGCAGCCGCCGTAGCGCGCCACGTCCTCGCCCATCAGGAACACGCGCGGATCGGCGAGGATGGCGGCACAGATCGCCTGCTTGCAGGCCTCGCGATAGGTGACGCGCTGCGGCTCGGCGGCGGTCATTGCGGGACCTCGTCCATGGTGGTGAAGCGTTCCAGCTCTTCCACCGGTTCGAGGTCGCCGGCTTCGGCGAAGGCGACGGCGGCCTCGACCTCGGCGGCGACGACGGCCTCGATCCGGGCGATCTCGTCGGGGTGCATCAGCCCGGCCTGCACCAGCCAGGCGCGCAGCCGTTCGATCGGGTCCCGCTCGCGCCAGGTCGCGATCTCCTGCTTGCTGCGATAGAGCTGGGCGTCGAACATCGAATGCGCCCGGAAGCGGTAGGTGCGGCATTCCAGCAGGAACGGCGCGACCGTCTCACGCACGGAGGCGACCGCGCGGCGGGCGGCGACCTCGACGGCGACGACGTCCATGCCGTCCACCGCCTCGCTCGCCATCCGGTAAGCGGCGGCCTTGCGGGCGATGTCGGTCTCCGCCTCGGCGCGGTCGAGCGCCATGCCCATGGCGTAGAGATTGTTCTCGCAGACGAACAGCACCGGCAGGCGCCAGAGCGCGGCGAGATTCATGCTTTCGTGGAACGAGCCCTCGTCCACCGCGCCCTCGCCGAAGAAGCAGGCGGTGACGGCGTTCCGCTTCAGCTGCTTGTCGGCCAGCGCGATGCCGACCGCGAGCGGCAGGCCGCCGCCGACGATTGCGTTGCCGCCGTAGAAGCGGCGCGCGCGGTCGAAGATGTGCATCGAGCCGCCACGGCCGCGGCAGCAGCCTTGCTGCTTGCCGTACAGCTCGGCCATCAGCGGCGCCATGCCGATGCCGCGGGCCAGCGCCTGGCCGTGCTCGCGATAGGTGGCGACCAGGGCATCTTCCGGTTGCAACGACGTGACGACGCCGACCGAAACCGCTTCCTCGCCATCGTAGAGATGCATGAAGCCGCGGATCTTCTCGCGCTGGTACAGCTCGAAGCATGTCTCCTCGAACCGGCGGATGCGCAGCATGTCGGTCAGCAGCGCGCGGACATGCGCGTGGTCGAGATGCAGCTTGGCGGTCATCGCAGGTCGCTTTCCAGGGTGGAGAGATCTCCCTCCGGCAGGCCGAGCTCGCGGGCCTTGAGCAGCCGGCGCATGATCTTGCCGCTGCGGGTGCGCGGCAGGGTGGCGGCGAAGTCGATCTCCTTCGGCGCCACCGCGGCGCCGAGCCGCTTGCGCGCATGGCCGAGCAGGTCGCGGCGCAGCGTTTCGGAGGGGGTGAAGCCGGGGTTCAGCGCGACGAACGCCTTGACGATCTCGCCGGCCACCGGGTCGGGCTTGCCGATCACCCCGGCCTCGGCCACCGCCTTGTGCTCCATCAGCGCGCTTTCGACCTCGAACGGGCCGATCAGGTGGCCCGACGATTTGATCACGTCATCGGCGCGGCCGACGAACCAGTAGTAGCCTTCGTCGTCGCGCATCGCGAGATCGCCGGTCAGGTACCAGGGGCCGGCGAAGCATTTCCGGTAGCGTTCCTCCTCGTGCAGGTAGCCGCGCATCATCGAGGGCCAGCCGGCTTGCAGCGCCAGTTCGCCTTCGGTCATCGGCTGGTCGATTTTCCTCACGCTGCCGTCCGCGTCGCGCTGCACGATCGCCGCCTCGATGCCGGGGAGCGGCCGGCCCATCGAGCCCGGCTTCACGTCCATCGCGGCGAAATTGGCGATCATGATGCCGCCCGTTTCGGTCTGCCACCAGTTGTCGTGGAACGGCCGGCCGAACGCCTGCTGGCCCCAGACCACGGCCTCCGGGTTCAGCGGCTCGCCGACGCTGGCGAGGAAGCGCAGGGCCGACAGGTCGTGGCCGCGCACGGCCTCGGCACCGAGTTTCATCATCATGCGGATCGCGGTGGGCGCGGTGTACCACACGCTCACCCGCTCGCGCTCCAGGATGCCGTACCAGGTCGCGGCGTCGAACTCGGCTTCCGCCAGCACGCTGCTCACGCCGTTGGTGAGCGGGGCGATGATGCCGTAGCTGGTGCCGGTGACCCAGCCGGGATCGGCGGTGCACCAGAAGATGTCGTCGTCGTGCAGGTCGAGCGCGTCGCGGCCGGTGACGTGATGGGTCACCACCGCCTCGTGCACATGGATCGCGCCTTTCGGGCGGCCGGTGGTGCCGCTGGTGAAATGCAGCAGGGCGCGGTCCTCGGGCGCGGTCGGGGGGATGGTGAAATCGGGACTTTCGCTCTCCACCAGGGCGCGCCAGTCGTGCGTGCCGGAAACGTCGGTCGCCGGCCCGCCGGGCTCGGGCACCAGGATCACATGCTCCAACTGCGGCAACTGCGCGCGCAGGGCGGCGACCTTGCGGCGATAGAGCGGCTCGGTGGTCACCAGCACGCGGCCTTCGCCGATCCCGAGCCTGGTTGCGATCGGTTCCGGCCCGAAGGCGGAAAACAGCGGCGCGGCGACGCATTTCGCTTTCAGCGCGCCGAGCATGGTGATGCTGAGCTCGGGGATCCGTCCGGCCAGCACGAACACGCTGGCGCCTTCCGGCACGCCCAGGCGGCGCAGCGCGTTGGCGAAGCGGTTGGTCGCCGCGCGCAGGTCGCGATAGGTGAGGCTGCGCCGCCCGCCGGCCTGGCCGATCCAGCGCAGGGCATGGCGCTCCGCGCGCTTGCCGGTCGCGTGGCGATCGACCGCCTCATGGGCGATGTTCAGCCCCCGCCCGCCGGGCAGCCCGTCCAGCAGCGCGCGCGCCGCGGCCCAGGTGAAGCTGGCGCGGGCCTCTGCGTAGTCGCGCAGATTGGCCGGTGTCCCCGCGGCGTCGCGCGGCTTGACGATCCGCGGATAGAGCGGCGCAGGACGGGGGCGAGGGACCGCGGGCTCGGGCACGATTGCAGGCTCCTTCGGCTGCGGATCCTGGACCGTGCGCAGGCTAGTGTCCCGACCCGGAACCAACGTCATCATGCGTCGGGACACGAGCTCTTTGTCTTGAGTGGCCTGCTGGTCCCTGAAATGGGAAGGCATTTCAGGGGCAGGACACTAGGAAGCCGCGCCGCACGGCGCATTGATCAGGATCAATCGCAACCGGGTGGCGCCGGCGCGGGAAGGGGCCGGCCCTGCCGCGCGTCGCGCCGCCGCGCTTACAGGTCGGCCGCCGTCGTCTTGCGGATCCGCGCGTCGGCGCGCGTGAGCACGTCGGGCTGCAGGGCGACGCCGAGGCCGGGCGCGTCGGGCACCGTGATCTTTCCCTGCGACAGCGGCGGCAACGCCGTCAGCACGTCGGCGTACCAGCCGTAGTAGAAAGCGCGCACGATCTCCTGCACGAAGCAGTTGCGGGTGTGCAACGCGAGATGGGTCGAGGCGGTGAGCACGACCGGCCCCGAGCAATCGTGGAACGCGACCGGCACCTGGTAGGTCTCGGCCATCGGGCCGATCTTGCGCGCCTCGGAAATGCCGCCGCACCAGGACAGGTCCATGATCAGCAGGCTGAGCGCCTTGAGATCCAGCAGATATCGGTAATCGGCGCGCATGCCGCGGGTCTCGCCCACCGCGATCGGGCAGCGGGTCGAGGCCGCGACCTCGCCGATCGCGTCCATGTGGTCCATGACCACCGGGTCTTCGACCCACAGCGGGGCGATCGGTTCGAGCGCGCGGGCGATCGTTGTCGCCATCGGCCGGTTCCACAACGAATGCAGCTCGGCCATGATGTCCATCCTGTCGCCGAGCGCGGCCCTGATCTTCTCGAACGGCGCGAGCGCGCGCCGGAGATCGGCGGCGGAGATGAACTGGCCCGAGGTCGCTTCCGCCGCGTAGTCGAACGGCCAGATCTTCATCGCGCTGATGCCCATCTCCAGCAGGCTGTGCGCGACTTCCTCGGGGCGGTTCAGGAAGCCTTCCAGATCCTCGTACTGGCCGCGCCGGACGTCGAGGCCGAAATTTGCGGTGCCCTGCACCGGCCTTGTCTGCACATAGCTGTAGCCGGCGCAGGTGTTGTAGACCTTGATATCATCGCGCACGCGCCCGCCGAGCAGGTCGCACAGCGGCAGGCCGGCGACCTTGCCCAGGATGTCCCACAGCGCCAGATCGACCGCCGAACGGCCGCGGGTTTCGGCGCCGCTGCCGACGAAGCCGAGATAGCCGGTCAGATGGGCCTGATGGCGCTCCACCAGCCGCGGGTCCTTGCCGATCAGATAGGGCGCGATGACCTGATGGATATGCGCTTCGGCCGCCGTCGGGCCAAAGAAGGTTTCGCCCAGGCCGATCACGTCCTGATCGGTGTGGATCCGGACCCAGAGGATGTTGGGGAAGGTTTCGAGCCGGATCGTCTCGACTTCGGTGACTTTCATGCTGTGTTCCTGATCGGTCGGGGCGCGGCGGAGCGGCCGGTGCCCGCAGCTGTGCCAGGGTCACGCGGTCCCTCCGGTGCGGCGAATCTTAGATCACGGCCAAGGGGGCGGCGCAAAACGCCGGTGGCGTCGGGGCGGCAGGCCGGCCCGAACGCGCATCGCGGCGGTCCTGTCCGCTGACCGCCGTCTCGGTGCCGGGTCGCTGCTGTCACGCGCCCGCGCCGCCGCGCCGATACGCCGCCGGTGAATGCCCGGTCCAGCTGCGGAACGCACGGCTGAACGCGCTCAGCTCCGAATAGCCGAGCAGCAGTGCGATCTCGGTCAGCGGCAGGTTCGCCTCCTGCAGATAGGCGAGCGCCATCTCGCGCCGCAGCGCGCGCAGCAGATCGGAGAACTCGACCCCGCGCCGGCGCAGCGCGCGGTAGAGGCTCGGCTCGGAGGTGCCAAGCCGGCGCGCGATCGCGGCGAGGCCGGCATCACCGCCGGCCAGTGCGGCGCGGATCTGCTGCTGCACCGCGCCCACCAGGTCGTCCGGGCGCGCCGCGGCGGCCTCCCCGGTGAGCCGGGCCTCCAGCAGCCGGGCGCGCGCCGGCTCCGGCGCCGGCATGGGGGCGGCGAGGGTGGCGGCGCGAAACACGATGGCGTTGGTGGGGGCCGCGAAGCCGACCGGGGCGCCGAGCAGCGCCTCGACCCCGGCGCGGCCGGTCGGGCGGACATGCTCGAATTCGATCGCCTCGGGCCGCCAGGACGCCCCGAGCACCCGGCGGAGCAGCGCCGTCAGCACCCCGATCGTCAGCTCCGCGTCCTGGCGGCGATGCACGATCCGCCCGTCGCGGATCTGGTAGTCGAGCCGCGCCAGGCTCCCCTCGCGGCGCAAGGTGAGCGCGGAGTGCTCCTGCAAGGCGGGAAAGAAGCGGCAGAGCGCGGCCAGCGCGGCGGCCAGGGTGGGCGCAGTCAGCGCGACCTCGCCCACCTCGCCGAGCGCGTCGGTGGCGCGGGCGAGGCCGAAGCGCAGGCCGAAGCTGTCGAGCCCGGTGTGGCGCGCGGCGTGCTCGAACAGGTCGCAATAGGCAACGAGCGGCAGGCGGCTGCGCGGTTGTGCGAAGGTATCGGCGGCGAGCCCGACGCTGGCGAAGACGCGCCCGGCGGGCGCGCCGTGGTCGGCGATGAACTCGGCGATGCCAGTGGCGGCCACGGCGGCGATGCCGGGCAGGTGGGGCTCGATGGGGGCGGTCGGTCGGGATGTCATGCCACGGCTCCGTTCGGTTGCCGGGAGGGCCGAGGGGTCACTCTGCAACCACCTAAGGCGATTGCACATATCATGATCATAATATGCATGGAAATAAGTCATTTATCATTCATATGGGCGTGAATTGGGCATTTGTTGACGGAAAATGTCAAGCGGCCCGGCCTCGCCCGCTCCTAACCTCCCGCATCCGACAAGCGCCCCGGTCACCAGCGGGGACGCTCGCCAGCCTGGAGGAGAATGCATGAACGAGTCAGGCCTCATTGTCAGCGCGCCGGCCGCGGCCGCCGTATCCTGCCACGGCGCGCCGAGCGAGGCGGCGCATCCGCTGGCGCCGTTGTCGCCTGCCGAGATCCGTGCCGTCGTCGCCGCGGTCCGCGCCGCGCCCGATTTCGGCCCGGCGATCCTGTTCGAGACGATCGAACTGCTGGAACCGCCGAAACCCGCCCTGCAGGCCTGGCAGCCGGGCCAGGCGCTGCCGCGCGCGGCGCGGGCCAACGTGTTCCGCAACGAGGAAGCCGGGGTCTGGCGGCTCACCGTCGCGATCGACACCGGTGCGGGCAGCGGCGGCGCGGTGCTGACCCAGCGCTTCGTCCCCGGCGCACGGCCGATGATCCAGCTCGAGCAGTTCCTGGCGATCGAGGACGTCGTCCGCAGCCATCCCGATTTCATCGCCGCCTGCGCCCGCCGCGGCATCACCGACATGAGCCTGGTGTGCGTCGATCCCTGGTCGGCCGGCAATTTCGACATCCCCGGCGAGGAAGGCCGGCATCTGTCGCACACGTTCTGCTGGATCCGGACCCGCGAGAACGACAATCTCTACGCCCATCCGGTCGAGGGGCTGAACGCGGTCGTCGATATCAAGGCCGGCAAGGTCCTGCGCATCGACGACCACGGCGCGCTGCCGGTCCCGATGGCCGAGATCAACTACGAATCCCAGTTCCGCGAGAGCTTCCGCGCGCCCCTCAAGCCGCTCGACGTGGTGCAGCCGGAAGGGCCGAGCTTCACCCTCGACGGGCACGAACTGCGCTGGGACAAATGGTCGCTCGTGGTCGGCTTCAACGCCCGCGAGGCGCTCACCCTGCACGACATCCGTTACGACGGGCGGAGTGTGGCGAACCGCATGTCCCTGGTCGAGATGGTGGTGCCGTACGGCACCCCCGCGGCCGGGCACGCGCGCAAGAACGTGTTCGACATCGGCGAGTACGGGCTCGGCAAGCTGGCCAACTCGCTCAAGCTCGGCTGCGACTGCCTCGGCCACATCGCCTATCTGGATGCGCATCTGAACACCATGGGCGGCGAGGTGTTCACCATCGAGAAGGCGATCTGCATCCACGAGGAGGATGCAGGCGTGCTGTGGAAGCACTGGGATTTCCGCACCGACCGCGCCGAGATCCGCCGCGGCCGCCGGCTGGTGGTCTCCTGCATCTGCACCGTCGGCAACTACGAATATGCCTCGTACTGGTATTTCCGCCAGGACGGCGCGGTCGAGTTCGAGATGAAGGCGACCGGCGTCATCAACACCACCGCCTGCATCCCCGGGAAACCTTCCCGCTGGGGCACCGAGGTGGCGCCCGGCGTGGAGGGCCACATCCACCAGCACGCCTTCTGCGCGCGGATCGACATGGCGGTCGATGGCGACGCCAACAGCGTGGTTGAATGCAACACCTTCGCCGACCCGGCGGGGCCGGAGAACCCCTACGGCAACGCCTTCCATGTCGAGGAGCGGGTGCTGAAGACCGAGCGCGAGGGCGCCCGCCGCGCCGATCCGGCAACGCAGCGATACTGGAAGGTGATCAACCCCGGGGTGCTGAACAAGGTCGGCCGGCCGGTCGGCTACAAGATCGAGCCGACGCACGTGATTACCCCGTTCGTTGCCCCGGACTCGCCCTCGGGCCGGCGCTCGCGCTTCATGGGCAACCATCTCTGGGTCAGCGCGTTCGATCCGGAGGAGCGCTACCCCGCCGGGGAATACATGAATCACTCGGACGGGCGCGGCGGCATCGATGATTTCGTTGCCCAGGACCGGAAGATCGAGAACACCGACATCGTGCTCTGGCACGTGTTCGGCCTGCACCATCTGCCGCGCCAGGAGGATTTCCCGGTGCAGCCCTGCATCAGCACCGGCTTCATGCTGATGCCGAGCGGTTTCTTCGACCACAACCCGGCCCTCGACCTCCCGCCGGAGACGAACCGGGCAAGCCAGCACGCCAACGCCAGCTGCTGCGCACACGGCGCCTCTTGAACAACCCCTGCATGGAAATGGAGGTCGCATCATGAGCTCGACCACGGAGACGCCGGCGCTCGGCAGCGTCATTGCCGATGCCGCGCGGCCGCAACTGCGTGCGAATATCCTCAAGCTGCCTGAATGCCTCGGGCAGTCGGTGGCGAACATCGCCCCCACCCTCACCCCGGCGCTCAACATCTCGGTGGTTGCCGGGCTGGCCGGGATCGGCTCCTGGCTCGGCTACCTGATCGCCACCATCGGGATGCTGTTCGTCTCGGCCAACATTTCCAGCCTGGCGCGGCGGCATCCGCTGTCGGGCTCCTATTTCGTCTATATCGGGCGCACCTTCGGCCCGTTCGCCGGGATGATCGCCGGCTGGTCGATGATCGCGGCGTATCTGGTCTGCGCGGTCGCGGTGACGGTGAGCGAGACCCTGTTCCTCGACAACGTGTTCACGGCGTTCGGGCTCAAGGCGTTTGCCCCTCCCGGCTGGATCGTGGTGTTCCTGTTCCTCGGCCTCGTCTGGTTCGCGGCCTATCGCGACATCCGCATGTCCTCGCGGGTCGCGCTGGTGCTGGAGGGGATCTCGATCGGCCTCATCGTGATCATCACCGCGATCGTGGTGATCCGCCACGGCACCGTGATCGATCCCGTGCAGCTCGACATCCCGAAGCTTCCGTTCGGCGGCGTGATGTCCGCGCTCGCCTTTGCGGTGTTCAGCTTCGTCGGCTTCGAGAGCGCGGCGACCCTCGCCAAGGAAACCGCCAACCCGGAACGCACGGTGCCGCTCGCGGTCACCCTGAGCGCCGCGCTGGTCGGCACGTTCTTCGTGCTGATGGCCTATTTCATGGTCCTCGGCATGGGCGACAAGGCCGACGTGATCGGCAACAGCGGCTCGCCCTTCGCCGAGATGACGGCGCGCGCCGGCCTCGCCTCGGCCGCCGGCGTGGTCTATTTCGCCGCGCTGATCAGCGGCTTCGCCTGCGCGCTCGCCTCGGTGAACGCGGGGGCGCGGCTGCTGTTCTCCATGGGCCGCTACAAGTTCTTCAGCGGGCACATGGGGCGGGTGCACGAAACCCACCAGACGCCGCATTTCGCGGTGACGTTGTCGGTGCTGTTCGTGCTGATGGTGAGCCTTGCGCTGCTGCCGCAGGGTGCGCTCAACGCCTTCGGTTACGCTGGCACCTTCTCCACCTTCGGCTTCCTGGTGGTCTACATGCTGATCTGCCTCGTCTCGCCGGTGGATCAGCGCAAGGCGGGGGTGCTGAAGCCGCAGCATATCGGGGCGGGCGTGATTGGCGCGGCGCTGATGGCCTTCGTGATCTTCGGCAGCCTCTATCCGGTGCCGCCCTACCCGTACAACATCATCCCCTACCTGTTCGCGCTCTATCTCGGCAGCGGGGCGGTATGGTTCGGGTATCTGAAGGCGCGTGCGCCGCAGGTGCTGGCGACCATCGAGCACGATATGGAGATGTAAGCCCAACCATCGGAAGGGCCGGTTGTTCGGACAAGAGGCCAGGGGGGCAGCCCCCTGGCCTCCTGCGCTGAAGTCCGCAACCTTCTGCTGTTGCGATGACGCCCCGGCCGGCCCTCCGCCGCCGGCATGACCTCGTATCAACCAGAGTTTACCCGATCGGGTCGAAAAATCCTCCATTCATGCGGCTTCGTGTCGGTCCGGTGCCGGCCGGTCACCACCGCGGGGGGATTCGATGTCGGCGGCGAGGCAGGCGGTGCGCCCGCATGGGGCGGCCCATCGCGGACGGCAGGCGTTGCTGCTCGGCACGGCGCTGCAGGCGGCCGGGGTGCTGGTCCTGGCGCTGCCGTTCCAGCCGGCCCGGGCGCAGCCGGCGCCCGATGCAAGGCCGGTCGGCGGGGTCGTGGTCGCCGGATCGGCGCGGATCAGCCGCGCCCCGGGCACCACCGCGATCGACCAGTCCAGCCCGCGCGCCGCGGTGAACTGGCGGAGTTTCGACATCGGCGCGAAGCAGTCGGTCACGTTCCATCAGCCCTCGGCCAGCGCGGTCACCCTGAACCGGGTGACCGGTCCGAACCCGTCGCAGATCGCGGGAAGGATCACCGCCAACGGCCAGGTGATCGTGCAGAACCAGGACGGGATCACCTTCTACAAGGGCGCGCAGGTCAACACCGCCGGCTTCCTTGCCACCGCGGCCGGGATCACGAACCGGAACTTCATGGCCGGGCGGATGGTGTTCGACCAGCCGGCCGCGCCGGGCGCGCGGGTGGAGAACCGGGGCCGGATCACCGTGCGCCAGGCCGGAATCGCCGCGCTGGTGGCGCCGCAGGTGGAAAATTCCGGGGTGATCACGGCGAAACTCGGCCAGGTGGTGCTGGCGGGGGCGAAGACCTATGCGCTCGATCTGTACGGCGACGGGCTGATTTCGATCGACGTGAACGGCGCGGTCACGCAGGTTCCGCACGGGCCGGACGGCAGGTCGGCGACCGCGCTGGTGACCAACACCGGAACCATCGTCGCCGCCGGCGGGCGGATCGAGCTCACCGCCCGGCAGGCGGCCGGGGTCGTGCAGACCCTGGTGACCGCGGGCGGGACGCTCGCCGCGCCGAGCCTCGGCGCGCGGTCCGGGGAGATCGTGCTGAACGGCATCGGCGGGTCGATCGTGGTGGCCGGGCAGGTGCTGGCCACCGGCGCGGCGCCCGGCACGCGGGGCGGGCGGATCGCGGTGGCGCCGGACGGCGGCGTGAGCCTGGCGGCGACGGCGCGGCTGGACGCCTCGGGCGCGGCCGGCGGCGGGGTGGTGGCGGTCGGCACCACGGCGGAGCGGGCGCGCGGCGGGGCCGGAGGCACGGCGGCGGCGGTCGCAAGCGGGGTCACCGTGGCGCGTGGCGCGCAGATCGTTGCCGATGCCACCGCCCGGGGCGACGGTGGGGCGGTCGCGGTCCTGTCCACCGGCGCCACCGTGATGGACGGCGCGATCAGCGCGCGTGGCGGCCCTGGGGGCGGCCCTGGGGGTGGTGACGGGGGGCGGGTGGAACTGTCCGGCCGGACCCTGGGTTTCGACGGCGCGGTGGATCTGGGCGCGCCGGTGGGGAACGTGGGGACGATCCTGTTCGATCCCGGCACGCTTGATGTCGTCTACGGCGGGTCCAGCCCCGGCAGTCTCGACACCCTGCTGTATACCCCCCCGGCGACCGTCCCCTATACCGCCGACGGAACGACGGCCACGGATACCGTCACCAACACCGCGATCGATGCGGCCGGTTCGAAAGCCGCCGTCATTCTGCAGGCGACCACCCTGCTCGACGTGCAGGCACCGATTGGCGTGAGCAACGGCCTGACCCTGCAATCCGGCGGCGATCTGCTGATCGAGGCGAGTGTTTCGGCCAGCGCGCTCACCGTCGAGGCCGGGCGCGACCTGACGGTTGGTCGGCGGCTATGTCTCGGGCTCGGCGACGGCCGCGGGCGATATCGTGATGGCGGCCGGGCTGACCGATCCGACCGGCGTGCTGACCCTGGGCGGGCCGGTCGTGTCACAGGCCGGCGCGGTGTTCCTCTCCTCCGGGGCGGGGGGGATGGTCATCGACGCGCCGGTCGTCGCCGATCAGTCGGGGTCGTCCAGCCCGATCTCGGAGGGGCTGGTCAGCCTGCGCACCGATGCGCTCAGCTTCGGCACCGGCGCCAGCCTGGCGGCCGGGTTCGGCGGCATCGAGGTGGCGCCTGCCACCCAGGGTCTGGCCATGACGGTCGGAGGATCGGGGCCGGGGCTCGTGGTTCCCACCCTGCCGGTGGCGGGGACGGGATCTCCGCCGAACCTGCGGCTCGGCGCGACCACCGACCCGGCCAGCGCCGCGGTCACCACCACCGCCGGCGCGATCGACATCGCCGGGCCGCTGTACCAGGGGGGCATGGGCGGGGCGGGCCTGACCCTCGATTCCACCGGCGACATCACCCAGAGCGCGCCGCTGGTCGGGGTCAGCCTGCTGACCGGGGCCACCGGGCCGGTCGCGCTCACCGACCCGGGCAACCGGATTGCCGAGCTCGGCCCGTTCACCGCGTCCGGCGATTTCCGGCTGACGGACGCCGACAGCCTGCTGGTCGCGGGCGGCACCGTCGCCGCCGACACCATCTCGCTCGAGATCGGCGTGCCGGGCGGCGGCAACACGCTGGCGCTCGGCAATGGCGACAGTTTCACCGGACTGGCCGTGCCGCAGGGCGGGCGCATCTCGCTGCTGGCCGACACGCTTGCGGTCCAGCCACCGGTGACGATCGCCGCCCCGGGCGGCGCGGTGGAGATCGCCCCGCTGACACCCGGACTGGACACCCTGTTCGCCGAAAACGCCGGCAACGCGCCAGCCGGGCTGGTGATCGACGCCGCGGCTCTCGCGGCGTTGCAGCCCGGCATCGCCGTGCTGCGCATCGGCGCGGTCACCGGCCAGATCGGAGGCCAGCCCGGGGGCCAGTCCGGGCCGCTCACCGGCGCCATCAGCTTCGCCGAGCCGGTCGACCTCACCGGCGTTGTCGCGACGCTCGACCTCGACACCACCGGCACGATCGGCCAGGGGGGCGGGGCGCCGCTCGCGGTCGGCAGCCTGATCGGCCAGGCGGGGGCGATGACCCTCGACCAGGCCAATGCGGTCGGCACCCTGGGCGCGTTCGCCGTGACGGGGGGGCTGAGCCTGACCGATGCCGGCCCGCTGGTTGCCGCCGGGCCGCTCAGCGCCGCGGACGTGACCCTGGTGGCGACCGGAAGCCTGACCCTGGCAGGCGACATCGCGCTGCCCTCGCACGGCGGCCCGACGGTCCTGTTGCAGGTGGGCCCGGATACCGCTGGGCAGGCCCGGTTCGTGCAGACCGGGGTCGCCGGCGTGGGCGGTGCGGTGCCGAATGGGGGGACCGTGACGATCGGCCTGCCGTCGACGGGCGGCAGCGCGAGCCTGGCCGATCTGCTGCTGCCGGGGATGCGGCTGGTGCTGTCCCTGGGCGACGGCACGGCGGGTGGCACCTTGTCGGCAGGGGGCCTGTTGGTGCTGGGGCAGGGCGGCAGCGCCGCCTTGTTCGGTTCGGTCGCCGGGGACGGGACGCCGACCGCGGCGTTGATCTCGCAGATCCAGCCGCAGGTCGATCCCGCCTACACCATGAACGGCTGCGTGATCGGGGCCGTGGTCTGCGTCGCGTCCCAGCCGCCGCCGTCACCCTCGCCTTCGCCTTCGCCCTCGCCCTCGCCCTCAGCCCCAGCCTCAGCCGCCACCCCAGACGCAGACCCCGGCTGCGCCACAGACGGTGACGACGAGCGTGGTGGGCGCGACGGCGCAGACCGCCTGGTACGCCGGCCTGCGGCAGATCATTCCCGGTTGGCTGCCGCCGGTGCCCGATCTCTCGGCAATAGACCTCGCCGTGATCGGCACGCCGCCGGCCCCGCCCGACCGGCTGACCGCGCCGGGCGTGGCGCCGCCCAACATCTCCGACCTGGATTACTGACGATGCTCCGATGGTTCGTCCTGCTGGCGGCGATCGTGATCGCGGGCTGCACCGCCCCGCCGCCGGCGGCCTATGTCGGTGGATCCCGGGGCCGGGTGCGGGATCGGGCCTGGCGCTCGGGCGCGACGGGGCCGGCGAGTCCTGCCTGCAACTGCCGGGCGCGAGCCCGGGCGCGGCGGATATCTACTGCGGCGGCTGGACCGAGCCGGCGGCCCGGGTGGAGGGCGCCGGCGCGGCCCCGGCAACCGCGTCGGGGTTGCGCGCCCTGGCAGAGGCCGGGCCGTGGCGGGCTCGGCTCGACCAGCGCTACGCCTGCGGCACGCCGACGGCGAGCACGATCCTGGACGGCGCGCCCGCCCTGGTGCTGCGCTGCGCCCGCCGGGTCGGCGGCTGGCCGGAGGTCGCCCTGGTCGCCGCGGTGCGCGGGCAGGCGTTCCTGGCCGAGGGGATCGCGCCCAGCCTGCCGGTGATGCAGCGGTCGATCGGGATCCTGTCCGGGCTTTCGCCGCGCACGGCGGCCACGCTGCCGCCCTCGGCGGCGGACCGCCTGCTGGCCGGGGTGCTCGCCGCGCAGGCCTTCAGCGCCGGTGATGTGGCGCAGTACCAGCGGCTGATGAACCTCGGCGCCCGCGCCAATCTGGCGGAGAATTTTGCCGCCGCCGAAACCGCCTACCGCGCCGCGCTCGTCCTGCAACAGAAGGTTCTGGGCCGCGACGACCCGAACACGGTCGCGCCGCTGATGCATCTCGCGCTGCAGATTTCCGACCAGGGGCGCTACCCGGATGCCGCGGTGCTGTTCGGCCGCGCCGCCGTGCTCGCCCCGCGCGCCGCCGACCCGGCCGCGAGCGCGCGGCTGCTGCACTACCGCGGCCTGCACGCGCTCAATCAGGGGCAGGATGCGCAGGCGCTGGCGCTGCTGCGGCAGGCGGGGGCCGCCTATGCCGCGTTGCTGCCGGCCGGCACGCTGGCCGCCGCGCAGGCCGCAGCGCCGGGACCGGCAGCGGGCGGCGCGGGGCTGCGGCTGTCCGGGGCCGCGCTGGCCGGGGATCCCACGACGCAATCCGCGCTCATCGGCCTGATCGAGACCTGGCGGTATCGGGCGGTCGCGTTGCGCCACAGCGGCCGGCTCGCGGCGGCCGAGGCGGCGATCGACCATGCCCGGCGGCTGGCGCACGCGACCGGGATGGATGTGCCGTTGGTCGCCGCGCGCCTGGCGCGCACCGCGGCGGTCACCGCCGAGGCACGAGGCCGGCTCGGCCCCGCCGAGGCCGGGCTGGCCCAGGCGGCCGCCGGGTTTGCGGTGATCCTGCCGCGCACCCGCCCGGTGGCGGACACCGCGCTGCTGCAAGCCGCCGATGCGCTGCGGCGGGGCCGGCCGGCGCAGGCGTTGCAGCTCTGCCGCACCGCCACCGGCCTGTTGCGGGAACTGGAAGCCGGCGCGCGGCCCGGCCTGCTGGCGCCGTGCCTTGATGCCTTCGCCGCCGCCGCGGCGCAGGATCCGGCGCACGGCCAACCGCTGCTGGCGGAGATGTTCGCAACCGCCGAGCTCGGCCAGGACAGCGTCACCAGCCGGCAGATCGCCGAGGCGGCGGCGCGGCTGGCGGTGCACGCCAGCGATCCACGGGTGGCGGCGGCGATCCGCCGGCGCCAGGACGCCGCGCTGCGGCTGGACACGCTCTATCGCCAGCGCGACGCGCTGGCGCGCGGACCGGGGAGCGGGACCGCGCCCTCCGCCGCGCTGCCGAACGGCCCCGCCGCGCTGGATACGGCGATCGCGCACGCCCAGGCGGAGCTCTCGGATGCCGATTTCGGCGTTGCAGGCCGCGGCGCCGAACTACCGCCAACTGGTCCAGCAGGTGGTGCCCGCCACCGCCGTGCTGCACGCGCTGGCGCCGCACGAGGCGTTCGTCGCGATCACCCTGGCCGGGCAGGGGGGGTGGAGCTTCCTGCTGCGTGACGGGCGGATCACGGCGGCGCGGGTTCCGGTCGGCACGGAGAGGCTCGCTGCCCTGGTGCGGGCGCTGCGCGCGAGCATCGTGCCGGACGAGAACGGCCGCCTGCCGGCCTTCGATATCAAGGCCGCGCAGGAGATCTACCAGGCGGTGCTGGGCCCGGTGGCCGATGGGCTGGCCGGCGCCTCGGACCTGGTGGTGGCGCCGTCCGGCCCGCTGCTGTCGGTTCCCTTCGGGATTCTGCTGACCGGGCCCGCGCGGGCGGACGATCTGGCGGCGGCGCCGTGGCTGATCCGGCGCATGCCGATCTCCCACGTTCCGGCGGCGGCGAATTTCGTGGCCTTGCGCAAGCTGGTGGGCGGGTCGCACGCGCCGCGGCCCTGGTTCGGATTCGGCGATCCGCGGCCCGTCACCCTGGCGCAGGCCGAGCGCAGCTTCCCCCGCGGCGCCTGCGCCGACAGCGCGCGGTTGTTTGCCGGCCTGCCGCCACTGCCCTTCGCGCAGCGCGAGCTGACGGCCGCGCGGGAACTGCTGGGCGGCGCGCCCGGCGACGAGATCACCGGCCGCGCCTTCACCACCGCCGCGGTGGCCCGGATCGACCTGCGCCAGTACCGGGTGCTGCATTTCGCCACCCACGCGCTGCTGCCGGCGGAACTGCGCTGCCAGAGCCAGCCGGCGATCGTCACTTCGGCCCCGCCCGGCGCGGCGAGCGCCGCGGGCGCCCTGCTGACCGCGGGCGAGGTGCTGGGACTGGACCTCGACGCCAACGCGGTGATCCTGTCGGCGTGCAATTCGGGCGGGATCGGCCTGCACCCGGCGGGGGAAAGCCTGTCGGCGCTGGCGCGCGCGTTCTTTTTTGCCGGGGCGCGGTCGCTGCTGGTGACCCATTGGGCGATCAGCGATCAGGCATCGGCGTTCCTGGTGGCCGAAACCCTGCGCCGCTTCGCCGCCGGCGCGGACGGCGGGCTGGCCGGGGCGTTGCGCGCGGCGCAGCTCACGCTGATCGACGGCGCCGGGAAGACCCTGCCGGCCGCGCTGGCGGACCCGTTCTATTGGGGGGCCTTCGCGCTGGTCGGGGAAGGGCGGATCGCGGCGAAGCGGGGGATGTCCTGACATAAGGAAAGCAAGGCCAGGGGGCTCTGCCCCCTGGACCCCCGCCAAGGGCTGAGCCCTTGGAACCCGTTCGTTGGTTCCGTGCCGGTGGGGGGTGGCGTGCCGGCCGGGGCGGGGCCGGTGGGCGGGTGACAGGGCGCGCATCCGCGCGCCCTGTCACCCGCCCACCGGCCCCGCCCCGGCCGGCACGCCAGCCCCCACCGGCACGGAACCCCCCGAGGGGTCCAGGGGACTTGTCCCCTGGCGGGGGGTCCAGGGGGGCAGCGCCCCCCTGGCCTTGCCTTGCGCCGTCATCCCGGTCCCCGGCGTCACGATTCGCATCCCACCCGCCTGGGCCAGCACGGTGCCGCCCGGTGCGACCACGCGCGGGCCGGGCACCCGGGTCACCACCACCCAGGTGCGATCCGGTAAGGGAGCGGGATCGCGGTCGGTGGCGCCAGCCCAGTTTCGCATCACCGCCAGCAGATAGGGGCGGGCCAGGGCGGCGGTTTCCGAATGATAGGCCGCGGCCGCCGCCGGCCAGCTGCCCAGCCGGGCGTGCAGGCTGGCCAGGAAGCCTGCCGCGAATCGTGCGTTGGCCGTCGGATCGAGCGCCGTGCGCAGGTCGGGGAAGGCGTTCGGATGCGCGCGCAGGTTCACCTGGAAGCAGCCGACATCGATATTGTGCTGACCGTTCGTCCAGGCCGCGCGGATGGTTTGCATGGCCGCGTCCTGCGTGTCGAACAGCACGCCGGTGCCGGCGACATCCACCGCCCAGGGCCAGGGGGCGATGCGGCCGAGGGTGGCTGAGTAGCGTCCGCTTTCCACCCGTCCGATCGCCAGCAACAGGCCCCGGGGAAGATGGGCCGCGGCCGCGGCATCGCGCCCGGCCTGCTCGCAGGCGAGGCCGAAGGGGGCAGGGTTGGGCGACGCCGCGTGGCCCGGCGCGGTGGCCAGGGCGAGGGCTGCCGCCAGTGAGGCTCCGGTCAGGGGGTGCCGTCGTGCGCGCCGCATGGCGAGGTGCCCGCGCTCCGCCCCCAGGGGCCGCCCCTTGGGACGGGCGTGGCGGGCGTTCAGGCCAGCGCGAGATCGGCCGCGAGTTGCCGGGCCGCCGGTGCGGTCGCCTGATCGGCCAGGCGGTAGCCGGTGCCCCAGACGTTCTGCACCAGGCTCGGAAATCCGACGCGTGCCAGCTTCTTGCGCAGGCGGCAGACAATCACGTCGACCGTCTTCAGCTCCGGCTCTTCGTCGGTGCCGTACAGGTGGTTGAGGCAGGCGCTCTTGGTGACCGAAACGCCGCGCCGGAGCATCAGCAGCTCGAGCAGCGCGTATTCCTTCGGCGTCAGGTGCAGCGGCTGGCCGGTGACGCGGACCTCACGGGTGTCGAGGCAGAGTTCCAGCGATCCCGCGGTGAGGGTGGACTTGGCGTGCCCGCCGCTGCGCCGGATCACGGCGCGCAGCCGCGCCATCAGCTCGTCCGTGGGACAGAACAGGCTCAGCACGTCGTCGGCGCCGAGGTCGAGCGCTTTCACGCGGACCATTGGGTCGGACTCGCTGGCGATGCAGACGATCGGGGTCTGGCAACCCGATGCCCGTACGTGGCGGATCAGGTCGAGCGCGGGCATGTCGCGCAGCTCGAGGTCGAGCAGGATGGCGTCGAAGCGGTAGAGCCGGAGGAACTCCATGGCTTCCGCGCCGGTGCCCGCGTGCTCGCGATTGAGGCCGCGCCGTCGCATTTCTTGGGCGTCCTCGGCGCGCCGCAGGGGCTTCGTACCGATTTGCAGAAGAAGCATCAGCTGTCACCTCGCAGGGGGCGCACCGGGGTCGGGAGTCGCGCGCCGATAAACAAGTGTTTAACGCGGCGCTAACGAACACAGGAATGTGAGCAGAACGCAATGCGGTTCCCTTCACCCAGATGGACTAGGCCATCTGGCCTAATTGTCACACCTGCGTGATCGGGTGCAGTTCCGTTAGGCATGACGTGGGGCCGGCTCATGATCGGCGGAGTTCCGGGATGACGATGATCGGAACATGCGATCGGTGGGGCCGCGGCGTTCCCGACCGGCGGCTGGGCGGGGACCATCGTGCCGCCGTTGCGTTGATGGCGGCGCTGGCCGCCCCCGCGCTGCTGATGTCGGTGGCCATGGGGGTCGAGGTGGCGCACTGGTCCGTGGTGCAGGTCGGGACGCAGCGCATGGCCGACATGGCGGCGCTGGCCGGCGGCGGAATCCTACGGCGGCGGCGCCACCGCCGAGCAGGCCGCCGTTGCCGCCGCGAACCTGGCCGAGGTCACGGTGCCGCAGGGGACGAGCAACCGGAGCTGGGATTCCGGATCGCAGACCTTGTCGGACAACCAGATCGCCGTGCAGGTCACCAAGGGAGTGAACAACCCGGACGATCCCGCGGTTCGGGCCACCGTGACCCAGCCGGTGCCGCTGCTGTTCTCCCATCTCTGGGCCACTGCCAGCAGCGTCACGCTGAAGGCGACCGCGCTGGCGGAGGTGGGCACCACCGTGAACGGAGCGCAGCCCTGCATCGCGACAGTGCGTGGGGATACGACCGGCGTGCAGCCGCCGTCCAACGTGACGTTTACGGGCAACACCTACGTCTCGCTGACCGGCTGCTCGCTCGTGTCCGACGGCAATATTTCCATGAGCGGAAATGTGACGTTCGACACCGCCGCGGTGTATGCAAGCGGAAGTATCGGCATGAGCGGCAACGTGTCGGGTACCGGCACGAACCAGGCCAACTGGCACCCTTCGTCCCAGCCGCTGTCCGACCCGTACGCGGGGGATACCGTCCTGCAGAACGCGATTGCCCAGGCCAACTGCAGTCCGACCCAATCGCCTGCCTATTCCAAAGGAACCTACACGCTCTACCCGAACGTCTGCTACGGACCGATTTCGATCGGCGGCAATTCCAACGTCGTGTTCAGCGGCACCGGCCTCTACACGGTGAACGGGGCGGTCAGCATCCAGGGCAACACCGGCGTCGGCGGGACAACCGTTTCCGGAAGCGGGATCACCCTGGTCAGCACCGGGCCGCTCTCGATTTCGGGAAACTTCAATTCCGGATCGGTCATGCTGGCCGCGCCGAAGGCGGGAACGGCCTCGGACGGGGCGATCCCAGGGGTGCTGTTCGCCACCGCCAGCACGGGGACCAACACCGTCGGCGGCAACGCGGATATCCCGTTCACCGGTCTGATCTATGCGCCCAACGGCAGCCTTAAGATCAGCGGCAACGCGACGGGAGGGTCCACCGGATGTTCCGAGATCATCACTTCAGCGCTGACGATGTCGGGCAACCTCAGCCTGGCGGCGAACTGCTCCAACTACAGTCTTCGGACTTTCGGGAGCCTGCCGAACACCAGCTCGATCGGTCTGGTGCAATGACGCGGGGCACTCGTCTCCGGCTGGGCCGGCGCGGCGTTGCGGCAGTGGAATTCGCGCTTGTCGTGCCGCTGGTGCTGATGCTGTTCGGCGGCGCGACCGACATCGGGCTGGCGGTCTGGACCCGCGGCATTCTCGCCAACGCGGTGTCGGCGGGCGCGTACTACGCCTTCCTCACCGGCCCGTCGGTCGCGCCGTCCGCGATCACCACCCTGGTGGAGAATGCCTCCCCCCTGTCCGGCGTCAGCGCCAGCGCGACCGAGCCCGACACCTACTGCGCCTCCGGCAGCCCGGCGACCCTGACCCTCACCCCCCAGTCCGGCACCTGTTCCGACGGAACCAAGCCCGGGACATACACCATGATCAGTGCGAGCTACTCCATGATCCCGATGCTGCCCGCGTTCACCGGGCTCGGCACGACAAAGCTGCACGAAGCCGTCACGGTGCGGCTGCAATGAGCGCGCGCTCCCGCCGCCGCCTTGGTGCCGATCGCCGCGGCGAGACGGCGCTGGAATTCGCTTTGGTCGGTGGCGTGTTCGTGATGCTGCTGCTCGCCCCGATCGAGCTCGGGCTGATGATCTGGACCGGCAGCTCGTTGCAGACGGTGGCGACCGAGACCGCGCGCTGCGCCGCGATCGGCTCCTGCAGTGCCGACCCGGCGAGCTTTGCGGTCAATCTGGCGAACAAATGGATCAGCGCCGGTGCCATCACCTCCCGCGACGTGCGCGTGCAGAGCACCACCAGTTGCCACAACGCGTCCGGCCAGTTCGAGCAGGTCAGCATCACCAGCTCGATCTGGGCTGGCGCGCTGATCTCGCCGCTGGCCGGAACCACCCAGGTCGCGACCGCCTGCTTCCCGATCTGAACGACGCGCCGGCGCGGCCGCCGTCGAGGATCAGCGGCCGCCGGGTTCCAGCAGCCCGGCGGCCCGCAACGCGGTAACCCGATTGCCCGCGCCCAGGGTGGCATAGGCGCGCGAGAGATGCGTCTTGACCGTGCCGAGCCCGAGGTCGAGCGCGCGGGCGATCTCCTTGGTCGATCGCCCGTCGGCCAGCAGCCGCATGACGGCCATCTGCTGCAATGTGAGCTGGGGACGGTGTGCCGGTTGAACGACCGCCGCCGGGGGCGCCGCGCCGGCCGCCAGCCCTGCCAGCACGGCCGGGTCGTCGCACAGGTGCAGGCAGGCATCCACCGCCGCCGGATCGAACAGCACGCCGCGGCCGCGTTGCAGTTCCGCCAGCGCCGCGTTCAGCCCCGGCGCGTGTCGGTACGGGCGGTCCGTCACCATCGATTCGAGAACGTCGGCGACCGCAACGATCCGCGCCCCGCGCAGGATGTCCTGCCCGGCAAGCCCGTCCGGATAGCCCGATCCATCCATGCGTTCGTGATGCTGGCGGACGATCATCGCGACCGGGCCGCCAAAATCGATCCCATCCAGGATCTCGCTGGCCGCCGCCGGGTGCACCTGCAACAATCGCAGCTCGGTCAGGGTGAGCGGGGCCGCCTTGTTGGCGATTGCGAGCGACACGCCGATCTTGCCGATGTCGTGCAGACCCGCCGCCAGGCGGATGCAGTCGATCTCGCTCGTCGCCAGTCCCAGGCTGCGGGCGATGCCAACCGCCAGCGCGGCCACCCGCGCATGGTGGCGTGCGGTCGCCGGATCGCGCTGCGCCATCATGCGCCCGAGCGCGCCGGCAACAATTTCCCCCACGGATGAGCCGGAGAGGTCCGACCCGGTTGCCCGGCTTGGGCCGTCCGGCGGACCGCCGGCCCCGGGGGGCGCGTCAAGCTGCGTGTCCTCGCGGGGATCGCCGATCGCCATGCTTTCCTCGGTTCAGATCCCGGGCCAACCCTCGGTCCGTTGGCCGCGGGGCCCGGCTGCACCGGAGTTACGTACGGCAATTCTCGTGTCGATCCAAGCCTTTTGGAGTGTCTCGGCTGGCCTAGGCCAGCGGGCGTGCCGCCGGCTATCGCCGCAGCGCGGCGTTGGGGTCGGCCGCCGGGGCGGCGTCCGGGGAGGGCGCGCGCCGGACCCGGATCCGGCGCACCCGGCGCGCGTCGGAATCCAGCACCCGGAACTCGATCCCGGAGGGATGGCCGATCACTTCCCCCCGGCTCGGCACCCGCCCGGCGACGGTGAATACCAGGCCGCCCACGGTGTTGATGTCGGAATCCCGTTCCTCTTCCGTCAGCACCGGTCCCAGGCGCTCCTCGAACGTCTCCACCGGCAGGCGGGCGTCGACGTCCACGGTACCGTCGGGACGCTCGGTCATCATCGGGCCCTCGATCTCGTCGTGCTCGTCGGAAATGTCGCCGGTGATCGTCTCCACCAGATCCTCGATCGTCACCAGGCCGTCGATGCCGCCGTACTCGTCAACCACCAGCGCCAGGTGCATGTGCACCTGACGCATTTGCAACAACAGGTCCAGCACCGGCATCTGCGGCGCCACCAGCAGCGGCCGGCGCAGGATCGAATCGAGGGAGAACGCCTCCGGCCGGCCGAGATAGGCGAACACGTCCTTGATGTGGACCATGCCCAGGATGTCGTCGAGCTGCTCGCGATACACCGGCAGGCGCGAATGCCCGTCGGTGCGGAACCTCTCCACCGTCTGCGCGAAGGTCAGATCGGCCGGGATCGCAATGATGTCGGCGCGCGGCACCATCACGTCCCCGGCCGTCGTGCCGCGCAACCGCAACACATTGGCGATCAGCGCCCGTTCGTGACGATCAAGCTCGGGCGGTTCGCCGGAAGTCTCCGGCGCTTCTGCCGCCTCCTGCACCAGCTCGGCGATCGACGCGCGCAACCCGGCCTCCGCCGCGCGCCGGGTGAGCCTGGCGTGCAAGCGGGCGAACAGGCCGGGACGAGGGGCGGGGTCGCTCATGCCGCGGGGGACCGGGGGGCGCGTATCGGCGGACAGCAAGGCCAGGGGGCGCTGCCCCCTGGACCCCCGCCAAGGGCTGAGCCCTTGGAACCCATTCGTTGGTTCCGAGCGGGAGGGGGAAGGCGCGGGGCGCGGGCGGCGCGCGCGGACCGGGTAGCGGAGAGCGCAACTGCGCTCTCCGCTACCCGGTCCGCGCGCGCCGCCCGCGCCCCGCGCCTTCCCCCTCCCGCTCGGAACCCCCCGAGGGGTCCAGGGGACTTGTCCCCTGGCGGGGGGTCCAGGGGGGCAGAGCCCCCCTGGCCTTGCTTCCACGGATTAGGCACCCCGATCCCACTCAGAATGCGCGCCTCCGCCATCTCCATCCGCCGGGCTTCGCCGGCCTGGTGGTGGTCCTCGCCGGCCAGGTGCAGGGCGGCGTGCACGATCAGGTGGGCGAGGTGGTGGGCCGGACGGCGGTGCGCGGCGGCGGCTTCGCGGCGCAGCACGCCGAGGGCGAGCACGATCTGCCCGGGCAGGCCGGGGGCGGGCGGGTCGTAGGTGAGCACGTTGGTGGCCTTGTCCTTGCCGCGGTCGCGCGCGTTCAGGCGGCGGACCGTGCGGTCGTCGGCGAGCAGGATGGTGGCGTCGGTGCCGGCGGCGAGCGCTGCGCGGCGCACAACGGCTTCCGTTCGGGGCACGAAGCGGCGCCACGCCGGGTCGGCGACGACGAGTTCGGACGCGCGTCTACTGCCTGGGCCCATCGGCTCCGCCGGGGTTACGCCGGGGCGACACGCGCCGCGGCCGGGCGGGGGCGGCGGGGAGGTGAAGGGGCGGCGCGGGGCCGGGACGGGTCATCGCGATCTGGATCCGGGCATCAGTATGGGGCGGGCGGGGCGCCGAGGGCAACCCGTTCCGCATCCCTCACGCCGACAGCCGCTCCATCACCCCGTCCGGCACGTCGAAATTGGCCCAGACGTTCTGCACGTCGTCGCTGTCGTCCAGCGCGTCGAGCAGCTTCATCACCGCGCTGGCGCGCGCCTCGTCGAGCGGGACCGTGACGGTGGGGCGCCATTCCAGCCGGGCGCTTTCCGGCTCGCCGAAGTTCGCTTCCAGCGCATCGCGGACGGCGAAGAAATCGTCTGCCGCGGCGGTGATCTCGTGCCCGTCGGGGCCGCTTTCCGCGTTTTCCGCCCCGGCCTCGATCGCCGCTTCCAGCATCGCGTCGGCATCGGCCGCGGCGGCCGGGTAGCGGATCACGCCGAGGCGGGCGAACTGGAAGCTGACCGAGTTCGTCTCCCCCAGCGCGCCGCCGTGTTTGGCGAAGGCGGCGCGCACGTCCGAGGCGGTGCGGTTGCGGTTGTCGGTCAGCGCCTCGACGATGACGGCGACGCCGGCCGGGCCGTAGCCTTCGTAGCGGACCTCCACATAGTCGTCCCCTGCGCCGGCGCCGGTGGCTTTCTTGATCGCCCGCTCGACCGTGTCCCGCGGCATGTTCGCCTGCCGCGCCGCCGTGACGGCGGCGCGCAGCCGTGGGTTGAACGCGGGATCCGGCAGGCCCTGGCGGGCGGAGACGGTGATCTCGCGGATCAACTTGGCGAACTGGCGCGCGCGCCTGGCGTCCTGCGCACCCTTGCGGTGCATGATGTTCTTGAACTGCGAATGTCCGGCCATGATCCAGTTATCGGTGGTCAGTGTCGAAGCGCCAGTTTAGACAGCCCGGGAGGTACGGACCAGAGGGGGACGGATGTTCATTGCCATGAACCGGTTCAAGGTGGTGCCGGACGGCGCTGCCGCGTTCGAGCAGGTGTGGACCGGGCGCGACAGCCATCTGTCCGGCGTGCCGGGGTTTGTCGAATTCCACCTGCTGCGCGGGCCGGCGCGGGAGGATCACGTGCTCTATTCGTCCCACACCGTCTGGCGCTCGCGGGCCGATTTCGAGGCCTGGACCACGTCCGAGGCGTTCCGCGCCGCGCATCGCGACGCCGGGCAGAATCGCCCGCTTTATCTCGGTCATCCGGAGTTCGAGGGGTTCGACGTCATCCAGACCATCACCCCCTGACCGGCCGGGCTGCACATGGACACTACGCATTTCGACGCGGTGGTGATCGGCGCCGGCATCGCCGGGGCCTCGGCCGCCGCCGCGCTGGCCGCCGACCGGCGCGTGGCGCTGATCGAGGCGGAGGACCAGGCGGGCTATCACAGCACCGGCCGGTCCGCCGCGGTCTGGATCCAGAACTACGGTCCGCCGGACGTGCGGGTGCTCACGGGCCTGTCGCGGGATTTTTTCACGGCCCCCCCGGCCGGTTTTGCCGAGCATCCGCTGATGCGCCGGCGCGCGGTGCTGTTCCTGGCGCCGCCGGCGCAGCGCGTGGCGCTGGAGGCCATGCTGGCCGAGGGGATCGGCCTGCGCCCGATCGATCTGGCCGAGGCGCAGGCCCTGGTTCCCGCGCTGCGGCCGGACTACGCCGCCGCCGCCGCGATCGAGGACGACGCCTTCGACATGGACGTGGCCGCCATCCACCAGGGGTTCCTGCGCCAGGTACGCGCTGCGGACGGCCTGCTGGCCCTGCGCAAGCGGGCCGGGCGGATCGCGCGCGAGCGCGACGGCTGGGCGGTGACCACCGCCGACGGCACCGTCTACCGCGCGCCCGTGGTGGTGAACGCCGCCGGCGCCTGGGGCGATCAGGTCGCGACCATCGCCGGGGTGCGTCCGCTCGGCCTGGTGCCGTGCCGGCGCACGGCGGCCATCGTCGATCCGGCGCCGTTCGACGCCGCCGACTGGCCGCTGGTCAACGACGTGGGGCATACGTGGTACGTGCGGCCGGAGGCGCGCACGCGGCTCATGGTCTCGCCGGCCGACGAGACGCCGATGGAGCCGCAGGACGTGCAGCCGGACGAGCTCGACGTCGCGATCGGGATCGACCGCATGCAGCAGGCGCTGGCGATCGAGGTGCGGCGGGTGGAACGGGCCTGGGCCGGGCTGCGCAGCTTCACCCCCGACCGCAGCCTGGCGTTCGGATGGGACCCGGCCGCGGCAGGGTTCTTCTGGTGCGTGGGGCAGGGGGGGTATGGCATCCAGACCTCTCCGGCGGCCGGGCGGCTGGTGGCCGATCTGGTTTCCGGGCGCGATCCGGGGGCGGCCGGGGCGGTGGTCGCCGCGGTGGACCCGGCGCGGTTCGGCTGAGCGGGGCACTGTTTTAGTCGGGCGCTTTCGTGGGCGCGGCCTCGCGTGCCATGCTGGCGTCCGTGCCCGACTCCCGCGCCGCTGATCGCCGATCGCCCCGCCCGCTGGCTCCGCCGCCCGACGCGGCCGGGCTGCGGGAGGCGGCGCTTGCTCATCTCGCCCGCTATGCCACCACCGAGGCGCGGCTGCGCCAGGTGCTTGACCGGCGGCTGGAGCGCTGGGCGCGCGCCGCGGCGGCGGTGATGGACCAGGCGGCGATCGAGGCGGCGCTGGCGGCGGGCCGCGCCGCGGCGCCCGGTGTGGTGGCCGCGCTGGCCGCTGCCGGGGCGTTGGATGATGCCGGGTTTGCCGCGTCCCGCGCCCGCGCGCTGCAGCGGGCCGGACGGTCCCGCCGCGCCATCGCCGCCAATCTGGCGGCCAAGGGAGTGCCGGCCGAGACTGCCCGCGCGGCGCTGGCGGAAGATGACGGGGCGGGGGAATTTGCCGCCGCGCTGCTGCTGGCGCGGCGCCGCCGGCTGGGCCCGTTCCGCGCGGCCCCGCTGGCGTCGGACGATCCCGCCGCGGCACGGCGCGAACAGGGCGTGCTGGCGCGGGCGGGGTTTGCCGAAAGCGTGGTGCGGCGCGCTCTGGCGTGCGACCGGGCGGAGGCGGAGGGGCTGATCGAGCGGTTGCGGCGCGGGGTGTAGCGCGGCCGGCCGTCGGCGGCGGCGTGCTTGGACGCTCGGTTTGCAGCAGGGCCAGCCGGAACCGGCGGAAACCGCTCGTTCATGGGTTCGTGGCATGACCGCGCCTATGGTCCGGGTGCTGCCGCTTTTGCTGCTGGTGGGGGCGTTGGGCGGCTGCGCCGCGTCCGGTCCGCTTGCGCTGGCGGGGACGCCGGGGTGCGGCTTCGTGACCGCGATGCGCATGGCCTTGGCCGGGCTGCCGTGCCGGGTGCCCAAGCCGCCGCCTGCGCCCTATTGCACGCGCAGCCTGGCGGACATCGATTGCTGGCGGGACCCCGCGCACCTGCCCGACCGGCCGCCCCAGGTCGCGGACGGCGGCTGGGAAGCGCCGAGCCTGCCGCCGGTGGCGGCGGGGGGCGCGGCGGCGGCGCCGGTGCCGCTGCATCCGGCGGTCGGGGAGTAGGGGCGGGGGATCACGCCGGCCGCGCGCCGGCCGGGGGGACGTCTCCGGGCCGCTGTTTGCAAGTGCCGGGACGCCGACGGACGTTGCGGAACCCTCAGGACCCATGGGCACCGGACCGCCGTCGCCGCCAGGCGGGCGCCGTGCCCCGAGGGCCCGGGCGGATCATGCGGTCTAGGAAGCCTTCCCCGTGCCGGCTATACAGGCATCGATTCGAACGGGGAGGAACGATCACATGCCGAAGCGTCTTCGCGCGGGCCTCATGGCCCTCGCCACTCTGCTGAGCGTGGGGGCCGCTCACGCGGCGGACCGGCTCGTCTCCCCACAGAGCCTGGCCGAGTGCTTCCTGAAGCCCTCCGCGAGCACCCCGACCGCGCACTTCGCCCACAAGGCCCCGCCTTACCGCATCGCCTTCAGCAATTCCTATTACGGCAACAACTGGCGCACGGAGATGCTGAACATCGCCGAGGCGTATGTGAAGCAGCCGGAGGTCGCGAAATACATCAAGGAATTCAAGATCTATAATTCCGGCAACAATGTCGCGCAGGAAATCGCGCAAATTCGCCAGATGATCCTGTCCGGGTACGACGCGATCGTGGTGGATGGCGCCTCGCCGGCCGGGCTGGACAGCGTGATCAACCAGGCGGTGCGGCACCACATCGTGGTGATCGCCTTCGACAACACGGTGACCACCGACAAGGCCGTGAACATCAACGAAAACCAGTATGACATAGGCCGGATCTGGGCCGAATTCCTGGTGAAACAGACCGGCGGCAAGGGCACCATCCTGATGGTGCGCGGGCTTGCCGGCACCACGGTGGACAACGACCAGGCGCGGGGCGCCTTGGATGTCTTCAAGAAATATCCCGGCATCAAGCCCGTCCAGGTGTACGGCAACTGGGATGTCGGCACCAACCAGAAGGTGGCCGCCGACGCGCTTGCCACCCACCACGACATCGCCGGCGTCTGGGGCACCGAGGGCATGACCGGCACCCTGCAGGCCTTCCTCCAGCAGAAGGCCAAGCTCGTGCCGATGACGAGCGAATCGGACAACGGCTTCATGGAGCTCGCCGTGCAGCACCATGTGCCCGCCCTGGTGATCGGACAGTCGCCCGCGCTGGTCGCGGTGGGCATCCGGGCGGCCATCGCTGCGCTCGACGGGCAATCGCTGCCGCGCACCGCCAACATCCCGCTCAGCCCGGTTCACACCGCCGAGATGAAGGCCGGCGTGAATTATTTCCCGAAGCTCGCGAACAGCTTCGTCACCAATGTCAGCATTCCGCAATGCGGCGTGCACATTCCGGTGGACCAGGTGGTGAAGTAGCCGCAGCGTCCTCGCACGGCGATGCCGGACGATATCCCTTCGCCCGGCCCGCCGCCGCTGCGCGCGCAGGGTCTGAGCAGGCATTTCGGCGGCGTGACGGCGCTCGACGGCGTCGATCTCACGCTGCGCGCCGGCGAGGTGCATGCGCTGCTGGGGGCGAACGGCGCGGGCAAGAGCACGCTCGTGAAGCTGCTCGCGGGCAATCTTCAGCCTGACCACGGCAGCATCGAGGTGTTTGGAAAGCCCATCCGCCTCACGCGGCCGGAGGCGGCGTTCCGGGCCGGCATCGCGACCGTGCACCAGGAACTGTCGCTGTTCGGCAACCTCACCGTGGCGCAGAACATCCTGATCGGCCGCGAGCCGCGCACCCGCCTGGGCTTCATCCGCGAACGCAGCCTGACATCGCAGGCCGGCGCGCGGCTGCGGGAACTCGGGATGGCGGGCATCGCGCCGGACGCCCGCCTCGCCGACCTCGCGCTCGGCGCCCGGCAACTGGTGGAAATCGCCAAGGCGATGTCCTTCGATCCGGCGGTGCTGATCCTCGACGAGCCCACCTCCGCGCTCGGCCACGCGGAGGTGCGTCATCTGCTCGCGGTCGTGCGCGGGCTGCGCGACCGGGGACGCGCGATCGTCTTCATCTCCCACCGGATGGAAGAGATCGAGGACATCGCCGACCGGGTCACCGTCCTGCGCAGCGGGCGGGCGGTGGGCAGCTTCCCGGCCCGGGAGTTCGACCGTGCCGAGGCGCTGCGGCTGATGCTGGGCGAGGCCGCCGCCACCGCCCACACGCGCCCGCCGGAGCCGCCCGCCGCGGCGCCGGTCGTGCTGCGGGCGCACGGCCTGTCGTTGCCCGGACGGCTGAACGGGCTGGACTTCGAGCTGCGCGCGGGCGAGGTGCTGGGCCTGGCCGGGCTTGAGGGCCAGGGGCAGAAGGACGTGCTGTTCGCGCTGTTCGGCATCTGGCGCCGCGGCCTGACCGGCGAGATCGTTGTCGGCGGCCGTCGCCTGGTGCCGCGCCGGCCGCGCGCCGCCATCCGCGCGGGGCTCGGCTTCGTGCCCGACGATCGCAAGAGCATGGGCGGCTTCATGGGCCTTTCGGTCGCCCACAACATCAGCGTCACCCTGCTCGGCCGGTTGCGCCGGGGCCCGTTGCTCGACGGCGCGGCGGAGCGGCGCATCGTCGGCGGGTTGATCGCGCGCCTGGGGATCCGCTGCGCCTCGCCCGACGCGCGGCTTTCGAGCCTGTCCGGCGGCAACCAGCAGAAGGCGATCGTCGCCAAGTGGCTCGCGCTGGAGCGGAGCGTCTATCTGTTCTGCGACCCGACCCGGGGCGTGGATGCCGGGGCGCGCGAAAGCCTGTATGCGACCATCCGGGAGCTGGCCGCGGCCGGCAAGGGCGTGCTGTTCTATTCCACGGACATCGCCGAGTTTCCCATCCTGTGCTCCCGGGTGCTGGTGCTGCGCGGCGGCCGCATCGGCGGCAGCCTGACCGGGCCGGCCGTCACCGAGCCGGATATTCTCGGCCTTTCTTTCGGCAACGCGGCATGAGGCGATCATCGTGATCAGGCGCCTGGGCGAGCACGCCGCCCCCATGCTGTGCGCGGTCGGGCTGGCGGTGCTGCTCGGCATCTATGTCTGGCGCGAGCCGCTGATCCTTTCGCCGTTCGGCGTCACCTCGCTGGCCAATGCGGCGATGGCGCTGGCCCTTGCGGCGCTCGGGCAGACGGTCGTCCTGCTCACCGGCGGGCTCGACCTCTCGATGGGGGCGACGATCGGTCTGGTCGATTGCGTCGCCGCGACGTTCATGGGGCACAGTGCGCTCAGCGTGGTGGGGGTGGCCGTCGGTGCACTGCTGATCGGCGTGCTGGCGGGCGCCGCGAACGGCGTGGTTGTGGCCTATGGCCGCATCGAGCCGCTGATCGCGACTTTCTGCACGCTGTTCATCTATTCCGGCTTGGCGCTGATCGTGCGGCCGCAGCCGGGCGGCTTCATCGCCGACGATTTCGCGAACGCGCTCACCGGCAACTGGGGCCTGCTGCCGTATTCCGTGCTGCTTCTCGTCGGCGGGATCGTGTTCGTCTGGCTGCCGGTGTTCCGCTCCCGCCTTGGCCGGTTCATCGTCGCGACCGGCGAGAATGCGGACAGCGCCTACGCCTCCGGTGTGCCGGTGCGGCGGGTGCGGCTGGCCGCCTACATGATTTCGGGCCTGTTCGCCGCGCTGGCCGGCCTGTTCCTGGCGGCCGAAACGACTTCGGGCGATCCCGGGATCGGCGATATCTACACGCTGAACTCGCTTGCCGCCGCGGTGCTCGGCGGCGTTTCCCTCGCCGGCGGGCGCGGCGGGGCGATCGGGCCGATTCTCGGGAGCGTGCTGCTGGCGACCATCCTGAACCTGCTGAGCGTGGTCGGCATCTCGGCCCTCTGGCAGGACTTCATCGAGGGCGCATTGCTGATCGGGATCCTGAGCCTTGCCGGGCTGCGCCTGCTGGGGACGCCGAGCTGGACCGCGCTGCTGGGACGCGGCGCATGAGGACGGCGCTCGCACGGTCGCGGCTGGCGCTGTCCTGGCGGGACGGGGGGCTGGCCTGGGCCATTCTGGCCGCGGTCTATGCGATCAGCGTGGTGATCAGTCCCGACTTCCTCAGCTGGCACACGATCCGCCTGCAACTCATCCAGGCGGCGTTCGTCGGACTGATCGCCGTCGGCCAGACGCTGGCCATCCTGCTCGGCCAGATCGACCTGTCGGTGCCGTGGACGATCACCTTCACCGCGGTGCTCGCCAGCAATCTCTATGCCGCCCATCCGTCGCAGCTGCTGGCCTTCGTGATCGTCGTCTGCGTCGGCACGGTGGTCGGGCTGGTGAACACGCTCGGCGTGTACGTGCTGCGCGTGCACTCGCTGATCTGGACGCTGTCGGTGAACCTCATTCTGCAGGGCGTCACGCTGATCTATACGAACGCGGCCGCGCCGACGACGGTGGTGCCGCCGGTCGCGCAGTATCTGGCGGTCGGCGTGATCGGGGGGATCCCGGTTGCGGCGCTGGTCTGGGCGCTGGCGGCGCTGGCGGTGATCGTCGCGCTGCGGGCGACGCCGTTCGGGCGGGCGGTCTATGCGACGGGCAGCAACGAGCTGGCGGCGCTGCTCTCGGGCGTCGGCCGGGGCCGCACCGTGGCCGGGGTCTTCGTGATCAGCGGCCTGTGCGCAGCGTTCGTAGGCTTGCTGCTCGCGGGCTATTCGCAGCAGGCCTATCTCGGCATGGGCAACGACTACATGCTGCCGCCGATTGCCGCCGTCGTGATCGGCGGCACGCGGCTCGCCGGCGGCGAAGGCGGCTATGCCGGCAGCATCGCCGGCGCGCTCACGGTGGTCCTGCTGGAAGCCGTGCTGGTCACGTTGAACGTGTCGCAGGGCGCGCGCGACGTGGTGTTCGGCGCGATCCTGCTCCTGCTCGCGTTCGTGTTCCTGCGGCGGGCGGGTCGGTGACGCGCCGCGGCACCGTCCGGCCGGTCGCAGCGATTTGGTCCGGGATCGCGTCGGTTCGATAGTCCGCGTGGTCCGCAACCAAAGCACCGACGGGATCGCGCCCTTGCGGTCGTGACCCCGGCGACCGGCGCGGCACCGGCGGCCGGGAACCGGCTTGCGCCCGTTTCGCGATGGCTGCTAACGTTACCGTAATGCCGGCGGGACAGGCCGGTGCACAAGGCCGCTCCGGCGTGACCGGGCGGCCGCCAGAGGGGGAAAACGCATGGCCGTTCGGATCTCCGGCGCGCGCCTGGGTCGCCGCCGACTGCTTACGGGGGCCGCAACCCTGGCCTCCGCCCAGCTTGCCGCCCCGTTCCTGATTTCCGCCCGCGGCGAGGTGCCGATCAAGGTCGGCATGACCGAGGAACTGACCGGACCCGGCGCCGTGCTCGGCCGCCCGGAGGTGATGGGCGCGAAATTCGCGCTGGCCGAAATCAACAGCAAGGGCGGCGTGCTGGGCCGGCCGATCGAACTCCTGATCGAGGATTCGGCGGCGGACACCGGGGTCGGCGTGCAGAAGGCCGCCAAGCTGATCGACCGCGACAAAGTCAGCGTCCTGCTCGGCGATCCGAACTCCGGCATCGCCTACGCGCAGATGCAGGTGACCAGCGCGAAGGGCGTTCTCAATATCATTCCGGGCGCGCATACCGACCCGATCACCGGCAGCGACTGCCAGTGGAACGCATTCCGAATCTGTAACACCACCAGCATGGACGCCGGCGCGATCACCCGGATCCTGGCGCAGAAATTCGGCAAGCGCTGGTTCATGATCAGCCCCGATTACGCCTATGGTCACACCTTGCAGGCGGCGTTCATCAAGAATCTCAAGCAGCTCGGCGGCAGCTTCGAGGCGGTGCTGGTGCCGCAGACGACGGTCGATTTCTCCGCCACCCTGATCAAGGCGCGGCTCTACAAGCCCGACGTGCTGCTCAACAACATGTACGGCGACCCGCAGGTCGATTGCATGAAGCAGTTCCTGCAGTTCGGCATGAACAAGGACATGGCGCTTGGCGGCGCATTGTTCGAGCTGGAGGACGTGATTGCCACGCCCGCTGCGGCGCAGACCGGCTGGTGGAATTTCGAATGGTACTGGAACCAGCCGGGCGTCGCGCATCTGTCGGACTTCAACGCCGCCATCCGGAAGACGTATGACCGGATGCCGTCCGCGCGCCTCTGGTTCGGCTATGTCGGCGTCCACAGCTTCCGCCTGGCGGCTGAGGCGGCCCGGAGCCTCGACGGCCCGAAGATGGCGCGCGCGCTGGAAGGCATGGTCCTGCCGCCGGAGGTCGCGCTGCAGCAGGGCAAGGTGTTCTTCCGCGCCGGCGATCATCAGCTCATGAGCCACGTGCTGGTGGGCGAGGTGCATCCGCCGAAGCAAAACAAATACGATGTGTTCACGATCTACCGGTCGGTTCCCGGCGAGGAGGTCGCCGGTTCGGTCGCCGAGAATGGCTGCCATATGACCTACCCCTCGTGACGGATACGGCATGACCGGCGCCGCCGTGGTGGCCGGGCCCGCTCGGGGCCGGTTGCCGCGACGGCATCGCGCGGGCCGCCCGGGATCGGTGCGATGCCCGGCATCCGCCCGGCGGTCGCGCGCCCGGTCCCGCCGCGCCGCCGGCTGGGCCCGTTCCGCGCGGCCCCGCTGGCGTCGGACGATCCCGCCGCGGCACGGCGTGAACAGGCCGTGCTGGCGCGGGCGGGGTTTGCCGAAAGCGTGGTGTGACGCGCTCTGGCGTGCCACCGGGCGGAGGCGGAGGGGCTGATCGAGCGGTTGCGGCGCGGGGTGTCGCGCGGCCGGCCGCGGCGGCTGCGTCCTTGGGCGCTCCGTTTGCAGGAGGTCCGATCGGAACCGGCGGAAACCGCTCGTTCATGGGTTCGTGGCATGACCGCGGCCATGATCCGGGTGCTGCTGCGTTGTGCTGCTGGTGGGGGCGTTGGGCGGCTGCGCCGCGTCCGGTCCGCTTGCGCTGGCGGGGACGCCGGGGTGCGGCTTCGTGACCGCGATGCGCATGGCCTTGGCCGGGCTGCCGTGCCGGGTGCCCAAGCCGCCGCCTGCGCCCTATTGCACGCGCAGCCTGGCGGACATCGATTGCTGGCGGGACCCCGCGCACCTGCCCGACCGGCCGCCCCAGGTCGCGGACGGCGGCTGGGAAGCGCCGAGCCTGCCGCCGGTGGCGGCGGGGGGCGGGGGCGTGCCGCCCGTTCCGCTGCATCAGGCGGTTGGGGAATAGGGGCGGGGCCTGGGGATCGAGGAACCGGCTGGCTCATGTCCATCGTCTTGTCCCTATACGGGGGCAGAGAACAGTGTTACCCCGGATCGGTGTCGTGCGCCCCGAAACAGGCCATGTGTCCCGATCGCTTCGTGCAGGCCGACGAGGCACGGGAGCGTCCCTTCGACCTTCGCCACGAGTCCGGCCGGTTGCACAGACAGCCGGGTCCGCACGTGGCCAGATTTACATACGTACCGATATAGACAACCATCCGTGGAACTGCCTGGCCGTGAGGTTGCGGTAGCGGTCGTGGAACAGCGCCGGCATCCGCGCCGGCTCTGCTGCACCCGTCCGTTGCAGTCGTATCCCCCGTCCGCCGGGCGGTGCACGTCCCACGAAGGGAAGGCGTATCGTCCGTTCCAAGAACCAGCCTGAAAACGCTCTGGTCCCACCCGAACGGCTGGGCTAGGCTCCAATGACCATTTCACGAGAAACCGAAATGACAGGACCGCGCATCCCGCATTCGCGACGCCTCCTCCTTCGCACGGCCGCGGCAGGCGGCATGACGGCGCTGTTGGCGGGATGCGCCACGCCGGAGCGCAGGGCGGCGGTGCCGATGGGGCAGGCAACCCACGCCAGCGTGCTGGGCCTGCCCAACGAACGGTTCTTTCCCTCTTACGGATCCGAGGCCTTGACCGCGGAGGTCTATGCGGCCCTGCGGCGCCGGCAACACGTACTTGGCCTCGCGCCGGACGTGCTGCCCCCGAAGATGGAGATTCTGGCTGTGTCGGGCGGCGGCGAGGACGGCGCCTTCGGCGCGGGCCTGCTGTGCGGCTGGACCGGCGCCGGCACGCGCCCGACATTCCAGTTGGTGACCGGCGTCAGCACAGGCGCGCTCACCGCCCCGTTCGCCTATCTCGGCTCCGCATACGATCCGCAGTTGCGCGCGGTCTATACGGAACTCAAGCCGTCCGACGTGCTGGAGCAGCGCTACCTCACCGCCGCGCTGTTCGATGACGCGCTGGCCGACAATTCGCCGCTGTTCCGCACCATCTCGCGCTACCTGACCACGGCGATGCAGGCCGCGATCGCCAAAGCCTATCAGGACGGGCGGCTGCTGCTGATCGGAACGACCGACCTGGATGCGCAGTTGCCGGTGATCTGGAACATCGGCGCCATCGCCGCGAGCAGGCATCCGCGCGCGCTCGACACGATCCGCCGCGTGCTGCTGGCGTCCGCTGCCGTTCCTGGCGCCTTCCCGCCGACCATGTTCGACGTGACCCTGAACGGCGTGGCGTATCAGGAAATGCACGTGGACGGCGGCGCCTTCGCGCAGGCGTTTCTCTACCCCGCCACGCTGACCAGGGAGCGGCGTGCCCGCATCAGGCAGGGCAAGCCGACGATGGATATCACCGCGTACGTCATTCGCAACGCCCGGCTCGACCCCGGATGGGCCTATGTAAAGCGCCGCACGCTCGGCATCGTCGGGCGTGCCATCGCCACCATGATCTCCGCCAGCGGCTACAATGACGTCTTGCGCATGTACAGCACCACAAGGGCGGATGGTGTTGGCTTCAACCTCGCCTACATCGGCAAGGACTTCACCATGAAGCTGCCTTCACCGTTCGATCCCGGCTACATGCGCGCCCTGTTCGACTACGGCTACCAGCAGGCCCGCCATGGCTATGACTGGAAAAGCAAGCCGCCGGGGAATTAGGCGCAGCGACGGGTTCGTGGGCCCAACGCTTGCCTGCCGTAAGCAACCTGTTTGTGGGAAAGGTGCACCAGCCGAAGACCACGAGTACGATGTATTTACGATCTGCACGTCGGTCCCCGGGGGGGAAGTGGCCGGCGCCGCCGCGGACAACGGCTGCCACATGAGCTGTCCATCGTGACGGGACCCGCATGACGGGTGTCTTGCCGTCGCGACCGGTTGCTATCGGAACTTGTGCGATCGGCAGCGGCAGGACCATGCTGGCTGGACGGGCCGCCAACGACCCGGCCGATGCGCGAGACGACCACGGCAACCGCGAGGCTGGCCGGTCCCGCGGCCACAGTCATCGGCCGCGCTCGCGCAGAGCCGACGCGAGAGCCGGATCGCGCGTGAACAAATCCTTGGCGGGATGTGTACCCCCCAGGCCCCCGGCGCCTCCCGGGTGTACCCTTGGGACCGGCCCGACGGCTCCGAAAAAAGCCTATCTTCGTCGTCCGTCGTCCGCCGTCCGCCGCCCGCCGCCATCGCCTGGAACTCCCCCATGCCCCTGCCCGTCCTGATCGACTGCGACCCCGGCACCGACGACGCCCTCGCCCTGCTGCTGGCCCTTGCCTCGCCGGAACTGGATGTCCGCGCCGTCACCGTGGTCGGCGGCAACGTCGGTCTCGAGCGCACCCTGGCCAACGCCCGCTCCCTGGTGGCGCTGGCCGGCGCTGCGGTTCCGGTTCATCCAGGCGTCGATCGCCCCCTGCTGGGCCGCTTCACCCAAGAGGTGCGGGTGCACGGCGCGGACGGTCTTGGCGGCATCCGCCTGCCCGGGGGCCCGCCGGCCCAGGCCGAACCGGCCGCCGACGCCATCCGCCGTCTGCTGCGCGCCGCCCCCGAACCGCTCACTCTGGTCGGCCTGGGCCCCGCCACAAACCTGGCGCTGGCGTTGATGACCGAGCCGGCGCTGGCGGCCAACGTGGCGCAGATCGTGGTGATGGCCGGCGCCTGGGGCGAGGGCAACGCCACCCCGGCCGCCGAGTTCAACGCCCACAACGACCCGGAGGCGCTGGCCGTGCTGCTCGCCGCCGGCCGCCCGCTGGTGCTGGTGGGACTGGAACTGACCGCCCAGGCGCTGGTCACCCCGGCACGGCTCGCGTCCTTGCGCGCCGCCGGTCCGGGCCGCGCGCTGGCGGCCGCCTGTGCCATCCAGGCCAGCGTACCGCCTTCGGCCCGCCTGGGCGGGGCCGGCGCGCCGCTGCACGACCCTTGCGCCGTCGCCTGGCTGCTCCGCCCCGACCTGTTCACCGCACGCGCCTGCGCCGTGACCGTGGACCTGGCCCCCGGTCCGTGCCGCGGCCGGACCGTGATCGACCGCTGGGGTCGGACCGCGGCCCGGCCGAATGCGACGGTGCCGGAGACGTTGGACGCGGACGGGTTCTTCGCCCTGCTGGCGGAGCGGCTGGCGCGCCTGCCCTGATCCGTCCCGCCGCGGGCTAGTGTCCCGACTGGGAAATAACGTCATCATGCGTCGGGACACTAGCTCTTTGTTTTCAGTGGCCTGCTGGTCCCTGAAATGGGAAGGCATTTCAGGGGCAGGACACTAGCCCCCGCCGCCGTTGATCGTGAGGATGCTGCCCGAGGTGTAGCCCGAGGCCGGGCTTGCCAGGAACGCCACCGCGTTGCCGATCTCCTCCGGCGTCGCCGCGCGGCCGAAGGGCATCGGCGCGAGCAGCTCCTGCCAGCGTTCCTCGTCGCCGAACTGCTCCTTCGCGCGGGCGCGCTGCAGCATCACCAGCCGCTCGGTCGTCACCGGGCCGGGGTTGATCCCCACCACACGCAGCCCGTCACGCGGCGCCTGCCGGCCCAGGGCGCGGGTCAGCGCCATCAGCGCCGCGTTGCCGGTGGCGCCGGCAATGTAGTTGGACGGGAACTGCTCGCCCGCCGCGCCCACCACGTTCACGATCACGCCCGACTTGCGCGCGGCCATGCGCGGATAGACGGTGCGGCAGAACGAGATGAAGCCGAACACTTTCAGATCCCACGCCCGCCGCCAGACCTCGTCGGAGACGGCAGTGATCTCGCCCGGCGGAATGGCGCCGGCGTTATTCACCAGAATGTCGAGCTCGCCTGCCTGATCGGCCACCCGGCGCACCGCCGCATCGTTCGACAGATCGGCGGCGATCGTGCGCACCGCCACCTGATGGCGCGCGCGCACCGCACCGGCCGCTTCCTCCAACACCGCGGCGTCGCGCGCCACCAGGGTGAGGTCGCAGCCTTCCGCGGCCAGCACCAGCGCGCTCGCCCGCCCGATGCCCTTGGAGCCGCCGGTGATCAGGGCGTGCTTGCCCGAGAGTTTGAGGTCCATCCTACGCAGCCTCCCTTGATGATTCGTTGAAGCGGCGACAGGCATCGCCGAAGGCGCGGAACAACGCAAGGCTGGCCGGGTCGTCGGCATAGCCCCACTCGGGATGCCACTGCACGCCGACGGCGAAGCCCGGCGCGCCCGCCACCCGCACCGCCTCGATGGTGCCGTCCGGCGCCACCGCCTCGATCACCAGGCCCGGCGCGGGGCGGTCGATCGCCTGGGCGTGCAACGAGTTCACCCTGATCTCGGTCGCGCCGAGCAGCGCTGCGAGCTGTCCGGATAACGCAACCGTATGCTTCGGCCGGTAGCGCTCGGCCATCGGTCCCGGGCCGCCACGGTGGTCGCGCCGCCCCGGCAGGTCCTGCACCGCCTGGTGCAACGTGCCGCCCAGCGCCACGTTCAGCTCCTGGATGCCACGGCAGATCGCCAGCACCGGCATTCCCCGCGCGAGCGCGGCACGGATCAGTGGCAAGGACGTCGCGTCGCGCGCAGGATCGTGCAGGTCCGGGGTCAGGCTGGCGCCGCCGCCATAAAGATCGGGATGCACGTTGCTTGGGCTGCCCGGAACCAGCAGCCCGTCCAGACGGTCCAGCACCGCCACCTGCGCTTCGCCGAGCGGCGGGATCATCACCGGCACCGCACCTGCGCCACCGTGCACCGCCGCCGCGTAGCGCGCCGGCGTGTCATGCCGCAACGCGTCGTTCACCAGCTTGACACAGGCAGGGATGGCAACGATCGGAACGGTCATGGCGGGACGGGGCCTCTGGCGCTTGGGTGGGGCGGCAAGGAAGCAAGGCCAGGGGGGCGCTGCCCCCCTGGACCCCCTGCCAGGGGACAAGTCCCCTGGACCCCTCGGGGGGTTCCGTGTGGGTGTGGGGTGGCGCGGCGGGCGCGGGGCGGCCCCGGCGGCTGGCCGAGACCGAGCGCAAACGCGCTCGGTCTAGGCCAGCCGCCGGGGCCGCCCCGCGCCCGCCGCGCCACCCCACACCCACACGGAACCAACGAACGGGTTCCAAGGGCTCAGCCCTTGGCGGGGGTCCAGGGGGCAGCGCCCCCTGGCCTTGCTTCCTTGCCGAACTATGCCCGCGCCCGCGCCCGATCCGCAATGACCATCGCGCCCGCGCCCACCAGCATCAGCGCCGCCATGCCACGGGGGGTGCCGTCGGTGAAGATGCCGACCAGCAGCCCGCTGACCGCGCCCATCAGGAACTGTCCCGTGCCCATCAGCGCCGAGGCGCTGCCGGCGTGGGCGGCGTGGCGCGACAGCGCACCGACGGTGGCGTTGGGGGTGAGCACGCCCTGCAGGCTGACCATCACGAACACCGGGGCCAGCACCGCCACCACCAGATGCACGCCGGTGAACGCGACGGCGGTCAGCGCGACGGCGGCCAGCAGGTAGATCCGCGCCGTCCAGCGCAGGACATTGGCGTGCCCGAACCGGGGCAGCAGCCTTCGGTTGAGCTGCGCCGCGCCGATCAATCCGGCCGCGCACAGGCCGAACAGCCCGCCGTAGGCGCTCGGGCTCAGCCCGAACCCCTTGATGAACACCGGGGACGATCCGGCCAGATAGGCGAAGAAGGCGAAGGTGCCGGCCGCCGCCATCCCCGCGTGGGCGCGGAAGACGCGTTCGCGCAGGATGCCGGCGTAGCGCGCCAGCTGATCCGTGAGTCCGAGGCGGGAGCGGCCGGCGGGCGGCAGGGTTTCCGGCAGCAGGGTGACGACGAGGGCGAAGGAGATCACCCCGTAGCCGGCCATGATCCAGAAGATCCAGCGCCAGTCGGCGAAGATCAGCACCGCCCCGCCGATCGTGGGGGCCAGGATCGGCGCCGCGCCCATCACCAGCATCAGCCGTGACAGCATCGCCGCCGCCGCCGGCCCGTCGGCGATGTCGCGCACCATGGCGCGCGGGATCACCATGCCGGCCGAGGCGGCGACCGCGGCGATCACGCGGAACCCGGACAGCGCCAGGATGGAGGGGGCGAGCGCGCAGGCCGCGCAGGCGGCGGTATAGATCGCGGTGGCGACGATCAGCGGGCGGCGGCGGCCGAGCCGGTCGGCCAGGGTGCCCTGGGTGAGCTGGCCCACCGCCAGCCCGGCGAACCAGGCGGCCAGGGTGTATTGCGCGGCGCCGGCGGGGGCGTGCAGCCCGGCCTCGATGGCCGGGAAGGCCGGCAGGTACATGTCGGTGGAGGCCGGCCCGACCGCGGTGAGGAAGCCGAGCAGCAGGGGGAGCCACGTGGGGGTGCGCATGGGCGCTTCCTGACCGAACCCGGGCCCGGTGCCAAGGCCCATGTCCCGGCGCTCCTTGACCTCTCCCGCGTGCGGGAGACGTCGGCCGCGCGCCGGGGGAGGGTGCCGACCCTGACCGGACGCACCGCAGCTTCCCTCCACCCAAGCTTGCGCCCCACCCGGGCCCGCCCGATCCTGCCGCCCCCCATGCCGCACGGACCCAGGCCCATGCCCGCCGACTCCCCAATCCACCTCGACCGCGCCGACGCCCCCAGGCTCGCCGTCCGCCATCTGCCCGGCCGCGCCCCCACCGTGGTGTTCCTTCCCGGCTTCCGCAGCGACATGACCGGCGACAAGGCCACCCATCTCGCCCGCCTCTGCGCCGCCCGTGGCCAGGCGCCTGCTCCGCTTCGACTATTCCGGCCATGGCGCCAGCGGCGGCCGCTTCGAAGACGGCACGATCTCCACCTGGACCGCCGACGCGCTCGCCGTCATCGACCGCCTGACCACCGGCAGGCTGATCCTGGTCGGCTCCTCCATGGGCGGCTGGATCGCGCTCCGCGTCGCGCTCGCCCGTCCCGCCCGGATCGCCGCGCTCATCGGCCTCGCCGCCGCGCCCGATTTCACCGAGCGGCTGATGTGGGACAGCATGGCCCCGCCGGAGCGCGCCCGCCTGCTCGCCGAGGGCGTGCTGCACATCCCCAGCCAGTACGGCCCGCCCACCCCGATCACCCGCGCCCTGATCGAGGACGGCCGCCGCCACCTGCTGCTCGACGCCCCGATCCCGCTCGACGTCCCCGTCCGCCTGCTGCACGGCCAGAAGGATCCGGATGTGCCATGGGAAACCAGCCTGCGCCTGGCGGCGCGGATCACCGGCCCGGATGTGCGGATCTCCCTGGTGAAGGACGGCGACCACCGCCTGTCGCGCCCGACCGACCTCGCCTTACTGGCCGAGGTGCTGGCGCCTCTCTTCGGCCAGGATGGCTTCTAGCCCTTCGCGATAGCCGGGATACCGCCAGGCGATGCCCAGCGCCGCCTGGGTCTTGCGGCTGGCGATCCGGCGGTTGTCGGCCCAGAAGCTCAGCGCCATCGGGCTCATGGTCGCCGCCGCGTCGGCGAAAGCCACCGCCGGCGGCGGGGCGATGCCCAGCAGCCCGGCCGCGAAGCTGATCACCTCCGCATTTTCCGCGGGCAGGTCGTCGGCCAGGTTCAGCACCCGCCGCGCCCCGTCCGGCCGGTCCATCGCCGCCAGCACCGCGCGCACGATGTCGTCGCGGTGGATGCGCCCGAACGCGTGTCCCGGCTTCACCACACGCCGCGCCTGCCCCGCGCGCAGCGCGTCGAACGGGGAGCGTCCGGGCCCGTAGATGCCGGCGAGGCGGACCAGATCGAGCGCGGTCGGCGTGCCCGCCACCGTTGCTTCCCACGCGGCCTCGGCCGCCAGCCGGCGCTGCCCGCGCGGGCCGGAGGGGGCGGGCGGCGTGTCCTCGTCCACCCATCCCCCGTCGCGGTTGCCGTACACCCCGGTGGAGGACAGGTAGCCGATCCAGCGCAGCCCGCCCGCGCGCGCGGCCGCGCCGATCGCCGCCCCGTGGCGGGCCAGCACCGGATCGCCGTCCGCATCGGGCGCGGCGGTGACCAGCAGATGCGTCGCCGCGGCGATCGCCGGCCCGGCGGCGGCGAAGTCCACGCATCCCGGCCCCGCTGTCCCCCGCGTGGTGCCCAGCACCGTCTGCCCGCGCGCCCGCGCCGCCGCGGCGATCGCCGCCCCGGTGTAGCCGAGCCCGAAGATCAGCAGCACGGCGTTACCGCCGCAGGCGCGGCAGCACCAACTCGCCGAACAGCCGCAGCGAGGCTTCGGCCGCCTCCAGCGGCAGGTCGTTGAAGTTCACCTGCAGGGAGGCGATCTCGAACGGGCCGATCTGGCGCTGATAGGTCGCGACGGTATCCAGGATCGCCGCCGGCGTGCCCACCCAGGCGGCGCATTTCGCCACCTGCGTCTCGAACGTCTCCGCCGCCAGCCCGGCGATCACCTTGTCGTAGCCCGGGTAGTCGGCCGAGGACGTGCCCCGGGTCCAGTCGGAGGCCGCGGCGACCAGGGATTCCAGGTAGCGTTCCAGCGGTCCGCGGGCGAGGCGTTCCGCCTCCGCCTGGTCGCGATGGCACAGCATATGGAACGCCAGCATCACCGTTCCGCTGCCCGGATGTCCCGCGCGCGCCCAGGCCTCCCGATACGCCCCGATCAGCTCGGCCATCGCCCCCCCGGCCATCGGGATCGCCATGATCCCGTATCCCAGGGTGCCGGCGCGTTCGAAGGACTCGCGCGACGCCATGGCCGCCACAAAGAACGGCGGCCGAGGCTGCTGGGTGGGGCGGGGCAGCGAGGTGACGTCGCGGAAGCTGTGGAACCGCCCGGCGCAGCTCACGTTCTCCTGCTCCAGCAGCAGCCGGACCTGTTCCACGCCTTCCTCGAACCGCGCCCGGCTTTCGTCCATCGGCACGCCGAAGTGGCCGAACTCATGCGGCAGGAAGGCGCGGGCGAAGCCGACGTCCAGCCGTCCGTCGGACAGCGCGTCCAGCATGCCGATCTCGCCGGCGAGTTTCAAAGGATGGTTGAACGCCGGCAGCACCGCCCCGGTGATCAGCCGCGCCGCCCGGGTGACCTGCGCGGCGGCGGCCAGGAACAGCATGGGATTGGGGCTGTATCCCCCATAAGGGGTAAAATAGTGCTCGACCGTACGGACATGGCTGTAGCCATACCGGTCGCACAGCGCCACAAGCCGCAGCGCCTCGGCCCAATAATCCTGGCCGGATTTCGTCGCCGGGCCGATATCGGGAAAGAACTGGATGCCGACCCGCATGATCCTCCGAGCCCTCTGAAGTAAAGGGTTCCAAGGGCGCCGCCCTTGGTGGGGGTCCAGGGGGCAAAGCCCCCTGGTCTTCCTTCTTGTCTGCCTCGCCTAAGCCGCCCGAGCCATCCCCCGCAGCACGTACTGCAGGATCCCCCCATGGCGGTAATACTCGACCTCATCCGCCGTATCGATCCGGCACAGCACCGGCACCGCATCGGTCGTCCCGTTCGCCCGCTGCACCAGCAGCTTGAGTTCGCACCGCGGCGACAGCGCATCCAGCCCGGCGATGTCGATCGTCTCGTCCCCGGTCAGCCCCAGCGACTTGCGATCCATCCCGCCCAGGAAGGTCAGCGGCAGCACGCCCATCCCCACCAGGTTCGACCGGTGGATCCGCTCGAAGCTTTCCACGATCACCGCGCGGATGCCCAGCAGCAGGGTGCCCTTGGCCGCCCAGTCGCGCGAGGACCCGGTGCCGTATTCCTTGCCCCCGAACAGCACCAGCGGCACGCCCTCGGCCTTGTAGCGCATCGCCGCATCATAGATCGGCATCTGCTCGCCCGAGGGGATGTGCTTCGTGTACCCGCCTTCCACCCCCGGCACCATCTCGTTCCGGATGCGGATGTTGGCGAAGGTGCCGCGCATCATCACGTCGTGGTTGCCGCGGCGCGACCCGTAGCTGTTGAAGTCCTTCTGCTGCACCTGGCGTTCCAGCAGATAGTCCCCGGCCGGAGACACCTTGCGGATCGAGCCTGCCGGGCTGATGTGGTCGGTGGTGATCGAATCGCCCAGCAGGGCCAGCACCCGCGCGCCCTTGATATCGACGATCGGCGGCGGCTCCATCGTGATGCCCTCGAAATAGGGCGGGTTCTTCACGTAGGTCGATCCGTCCGACCAGCGGTAGGTTTCGGTCGCCTCGACCTGCACCGCCTGCCACTGCTTCGGTCCCTTGAACACCTCGCCGTAGCGCGCCAGGAACTGATCGCGCGACAGGCAGGTGCGGATGGTCTCGGCGATCTCCGCGTTGGTCGGCCACACGTCGCGCAGATAGACCGGCTTGCCGTCCGACCCGGTGCCGAGCGGGGCGGTGGTGATGTCCTCGCTCATCTTGCCGAGCAGCGCATAGGCCACCACCAGCGGCGGCGAGGCCAGATAGTTGGCCCGCACGTTCGGGTGCACCCGCCCCTCGAAGTTGCGGTTGCCCGACAGCACCGCGGCGGCGACCAGCCGGTTGTCCTCGATCGCATCGACGATCGGGTCCTCCAGCGGCCCGGAGTTGCCGATGCAGGTGGTGCACCCATACCCCACCAGGTTGAACCCGATCGCGTCCAGATCCGCCTGCAACCCCGACTTCTCCAGATACTCGCTGACCACCTGCGATCCCGGCGCGAGCGAGGTCTTCACCCACGGCTTCGGCGTCAGCCCCTTCGCCCGCGCCTTGCGCGCCACCAGCCCGGCGGCCACCAGCACCGACGGATTGGACGTGTTGGTGCAGGACGTGATCGCCGCCAGCACCACGTCGCCATGCGTCAGCTCGTAGTTCTTGCCGGCAACCTTCACCGAGGTGCCGACCTCGTTCGCCGGCACGCCAAGGCTCTTGGTCAGATCCAGCTTGAACGCCGCCGCCGCGTCCTTCAGCGCCACCCGGTCCTGCGGCCGCTTCGGCCCGGCAATGCTCGGCACCACGGTGCCGAGATCGAGCTCCACCGTGTCGGTGAACACCGGATCGGGCGTGTCGCTCTCGCGGAACATGCCCTGCGCCTTCAGATACGCCTCCACCAGCGCGATCCGGTGGGTATCCCGCCCCGACAGCCGCAGGTAGTCGAGCGCCACTTTGTCGACGGGGAAGAACCCGCAGGTCGCGCCGTATTCGGGCGCCATGTTGCCGATGGTCGCACGATCGGCCAGCCCCAGCGCATCCAGCCCCGGCCCGAAGAATTCCACGAACTTGCCGACCACGCCCTTGCGCCGCAGCATCTGCGTCACCGTCAGCACCAGATCGGTCGCGGTCGCGCCTTCCGGCAGCTTGCCGGTCAGGCGGAAGCCGATCACGTCGGGGATCAGCATCGCGATCGGCTGGCCGAGCATCGCCGCCTCGGCCTCGATCCCGCCGACGCCCCAGCCCAGGATGCCGAGCCCGTTCACCATCGTGGTGTGGCTGTCGGTGCCGTACAAGCGTGTCGGGATAGACGAAGGTGTTTTCCCCCTCGGTCGCGGTCCACGCGCACTGGCCGAGATATTCCAGGTTCACCTGGTGGCAGATCCCGGTGCCCGGCGGCACCACGCGGAAATTGGCGAACGCCTCCTGGCCCCAGCGCAGGAAGCGGTAGCGCTCGCCGTTGCGTTCGAACTCGATCTCGACATTGCGCGCCAGCGCGTCGGGCCGGCCGCTGACATCAACCATCACGGAATGATCGATCACCAGATCGACCGGGATCAGCGGGTTCACCTTGGCCGGATCGCCGCCGAGCCGGGCGATGCCGTCGCGCATCGCCGCCAGATCGACCACCGCCGGCACGCCGGTGAAGTCCTGCATCAGGATGCGCGCCGGGCGGAACGGCACCTCCTTGTCCGTATGCGCCCGCCGGCAGCCAGCCGGCGATCGCGCGGGCGTCGTCCACCTTGTAGCTCGATCCGTTCTCAAATCGCAGCACGTTCTCGAGCAGAACCTTCAGGCTGACCGGCAGCCGGGAGATGTCGCCGAGCGTCTTCGCCGCCTCGGGCAGCGAGAAATACTGGTAGTTCCTGCCCTCGACCGAGAGAGTGCGGCGGGTCTTCAGGCTGTCCTGCCCAATCGCGGTCATGCTCGATCCGTCCTCGAAGGACGCCCCTGGCTTGTTGTGTCGCGCGCCGCGCCGTGGTTAAGGGCGCGCGCGCCCTCGCGGCGCGGCTTTAACCACACCGGCCGGGGGTCGTCCACCGACCCGCCCCCGGTCCTTACCCCAGGCGGAACCCGGCAGTGTTGCAGGCGGAGCAGGTGGCGGCCTTCCGGGGCGAACGACTGGTGCTGCAGGATGTCGATCTCACGGTCCCCGCCGGCGGCGCGCTGCTGCTGGTCGGGCCGAACGGATCAGGCAAATCCACCCTGCTGCGCCTGCTCGCCGGCCTGCTGCGCCCCGCCGCCGGACGCGTGCTGTGGAACGGCGAGGACGCCCTGGCCGACCCGTCCGCACACGGCGCCCGGCTCGTCTACGTCGGCCACCAGGACGCCGTGAAGCCCGGCCTGACGGCCGCCGAGAACCTGAGCTTCGCCGCCCGCGCCGGCGGCGGCGATGTCGCGACCGGCCTGGCCGCGCTCGGCCTGGCGACGCTCGCCGACCTGCCGGCGCGCATGCTCTCGGCCGGCCAGAAACGACGACTGGCACTGGCCCGGCTCGCCGTCTCCGCCGCCCCGCTGTGGCTGCTTGACGAACCAACCCTCGGCCTCGACGTCACCTCGGTCGCCCGCTTCGGCACCCTGCTCGCCGCCCACCGCGCCCGCGGCGGGCTGGCCGTCGCCGCCACCCACCTGCCGCTGCCGCTGCCCGGCGCCGCGGAACTGCGGCTCGCATGACCCCGCAGAGCGTCGCACCTGCCGCTTGGGGCGGGGCCGCTTTGGAAGGAAGGCCAGGGGGCGCTGCCCCCTGGACCCCCGCCAGGGGACTGGTCCCCTGGACCCCTTGGGGGGTTCCGGGCGGGTGCGGGGTGGCGCGGCGGGCGGGCGGCGGCCCCGGCGGGCAGGGCGCGACAGAGCGCAGAAGCGCTCTGTCGCGCCCTGCCCGCCGGGGCCGCCGCCCGCCCGCCGCGCCACCCCGCACCCGCCCGGAACCGACGAATGGGTTCCAAGGGCTCAGCCCTTGGCGGGGGTCCAGGGGGCAGCGCCCCCTGGCCTTGCTTCCGAAGCCACACGACCCCAGGCCGCCGGCATGACCCTGTTCCGCGCGATCCTGGCCCGCGAGTTGCGCCTGGCGCTGCGCCATGGCGGCGATACCTTGGCCGCTCTGTTGTTCTTTCTGCTGGCGGTCATGCTGTTTCCGCTGGCGGTCGGGCCGGAGCCGAAGATGCTCGGCACCATTGCGCCTGGCGTCGTCTGGGTGTCGGCGTTGCTGGCCGCGCTGCTGCCGCTCGACCGGTTGTTCGGCGCAGATTTCGAGGACGGCTCGCTCGATCTGCTGCTGCTGTCGGGTCTGCCGGCCTTCGCGGTGGCGGGGGCCAAGGCGGCCGCGCACTGGCTGGTGACCGGGCTGCCGCTGCTGCTGGCGGCCGGACCGCTGGCGATCATGCTGCGGATGCCGGTTGCGGCGTTGCCGGCGCTGCTGGCCGGCCTGCTGCCGGGCACCCTGCTGCTGTCCCTGCTTGGCACCACCGGCGCGGCCGTGGTGCTGGGGGCGCGGCGGGGAGGGGTCTTGCTGCCGCTGCTGGTGCTGCCGCTGTCGGTGCCGGTGCTGATTTTCGGCGCCGCCGCGCCGGCCGCCGCGGCGGCCGGTCAGACGGCGCGCCCGGAGTTGCTGCTGCTGGCCGCGCTGCTCGCCGCCACCCTGCCGCTCTGCCCGATCGCCGCGGGCGCGGCGCTGCGGGCGGCAGTGGAGTAGCTACGCCCGCAACCGCTCCGGAATCGGCATCCCGAGCCGCAGCGGCACGTCCCACGTCTCCCGCACCTGGCGCAGCGGACGGAACCCGGCCCGCAGATAGTTCGGCAGCGCACGCGGATGATCCGCCGTGCAGGTGTTCACCGTCATCCCGCCCGCGCCCTGCCGCCAGACCGCATCGACCGCCTGACGCAGGAACGCATACCCGACCCCGGTTCCCACCGCCCACGGCAGCAGGCCGAAATAACTCAGGTTGATGTCGGTCCAGTATCGCGAATCCAGCTCGAAGAACCCCGCCGGCTCGCCGCGGCAATACAGCACGTGGATCGACACCAGCGGATTGGCCAGCAACGCCGCCAGATCCTTGTCCGGAACGGTCCGGCGCAACCACCAGACGTAGTCGCCGCCGACCGTGTTGTACAAATAACGGTAGAACGGCACCGAACAGCTCTCGGCGCGTACCACCTGGCACGCCACCGGCAACGCCGGCGCGGGCTCCGCCGGCGGCTGGTCCATCCGCAGGAACGTGACCGCCACCTGCACCCGCGTCGTCGGATCCAGGGCGGTCATGACGAGGCAGCCCGGCAAGGCCATGAGGGCGCTGCCCCCCTGGACTTCTCACCGCCACCGAACCAACGAATGGGTTCCAAGGGCCGAGCCCTTGGCGGGGGTCCAGGGGGCAGCGCCCCCTGGCCTTGCTTGCTTCCTTCCACCCTCAATCGTCCAGGAAGCTGCGCAGCCGGCGCGAGCGGGAGGGGTGCTTGAGCTTGCGCAGCGCCTTCGCCTCGATCTGGCGGATGCGTTCGCGGGTCACGTTGAACTGCTGGCCCACTTCTTCCAGGGTGTGGTCGGTGTTCATCCCGATCCCGAACCGCATGCGCAGCACGCGTTCCTCGCGCGGCGTCAGCGACGACAGCACGCGGGTGGTGGCTTCGCGCAGGTTGGCCTGGATCGCGGCGTCCAGCGGGATGATGGCCGCCTTGTCCTCGATGAAATCGCCGAGGTGGCTGTCTTCCTCGTCGCCGATCGGGGTTTCCAGGCTGATCGGTTCCTTGGCGATCTTCAGCACCTTGCGCACTTTTTCCAGCGGCATGCCGAGTTTTTCCGCCAGTTCTTCCGGCGCCGGCTCGCGGCCGATCTCGTGCAGCATCTGGCGCGAGGTGCGCACCAGCTTGTTGATCGTCTCGATCATGTGCACCGGGATGCGGATGGTGCGCGCCTGATCGGCGATCGAGCGGGTGATCGCCTGGCGGATCCACCAGGTGGCGTAGGTCGAGAACTTGTAGCCGCGCCGGTATTCGAACTTGTCGACCGCCTTCATCAGGCCGATGTTGCCTTCCTGGATCAGGTCCAGGAACTGCAGCCCGCGGTTGGTGTATTTCTTCGCGATCGAGATCACGAGGCGCAGGTTGGCCTCGATCATCTCCTTCTTCGCCCGCGCCGAATCGCGTTCCCCGCGGGAGACGATGGCGAACACCCGGCGGAACTCGCCGATCGGCAGGCCGGTGTCGTTCGCCACCGCGGCGATCTGGCCGCGGATCGCGGCGATCTGCTCCGGATCGCGGGTGGCGAAGACTTTCCAGCCCCGGCCCGGCAGTTTGCTCACCCGCTCGAACCAGTGCGGATCGAGCTCGCTGCCGCGGTAGTGCCGCAGGTATTCCTCGCGGTTCACCTTGTTGGCCTCGGCGAGGCGCAGAAGCTGGCCTTCCAGCCCGGTCAGCCGCTGGTTGAGTTCCTTGAGCTGGGTGACCAGCTCCTCGATGCGGTTGTTGTGCAGCCGCACCTGGCCCACTTTCTGGACCAGCTCCTCGCGCAGCTTCTCGTAGCTTTTTTCCGACCGCGCATTCACCTCCTCGCCGCTGGTCATGGTTTCCAGCCGGCGGGACTGCATCTTCTGCAGCTTCTTGTAGAAGTTCTCGATCTCCTCGAAGGTGGCCAGCACCTCGGGCTTCAGTTTCTCTTCCTGCGCCGACAGCGACAGGCCGGCGCCTTCGCTTTCCTCCTCGGCGTCGGTGTCGTCGGCGGCGTCAAAGCCGTCGCGCGTCTCTGCGCCGGCTTCGCCGCCCGCGCTCGCGGCCTCGGCGCCGCCGCCTTGCGTGGCTTCCAGGTCGATGATGTCGCGCAGCAGCATCTTCCCGGCCTTGAGCTGATCCTGCCAGGAGATGATCGCCTTGAAGGTCAGCGGGCTTTCGCACAGCCCGTCGATCATCATGTTGCGGCCGAGCTCGATCCGCTTGGCGATGGCGATCTCGCCTTCGCGCGACAGCAGCTCCACGCTGCCCATCTCGCGCAGGTACATGCGCACCGGGTCGTCGGTGCGGCCGGCGGTTTCCTCGTCGATGTTGCCGGAGGGTTCCTCCTCGGCTTCCTCGGTCTTCTCGGCCGGCTTGGCCGGGGCGGCCTCGCCGTCCTCGGTTTCCTCGTTCTCGACCACCTGGATGCCCATCTCGTTGAGATTGGCCATCACGTCCTCGATTTGCTCGGAACTGTTCTGTTCCGAGGGCAGGACGGCATTCAGCTCGTCGAAGGTGATGTAGCCGCGCTCCTTGCCGCGCGCGATCAGCCGCTTGACGGCGGCGGCCGAGACGTCGAGCAGGGTGGTCTCCACGTCCGTTTCGGCAGTGGCGGTCTCGGCGGTCGCGGCGGGCTTGGTCGCCATATTCACGGCTCTCCGGAAAACATCAGCGCGCTTGCGTCGGCGCAACGGGGACGGACAGGGCGGGGATCGACGGGGCGGGTATCGGCAGGGCGAGGATCGGCAGGGCAGGCAGGCAGGCGCGGCTCAGGGATCGGTCTCGCCCTGTTCGCCGCGGCGCAGCGCGTCGCGCGCGGCGCACAGGGCGATCAGGCGACGCTGGGTCGCACCGTCGGTCAGACGTACGAAATCGCGGCTTGCCGACGCCACTTCGGCTTCCAGCCGGTCGCGATGCATCAGCCCGAAAATATGCCACCACCCCGCCTCGGCCTCGCCCGGCATCGCCGAGGGGGACGCGCAGCCCGGCAACGGGACGGGGGTGGTTGCCAGGATCCGCGCCGCCTCGGCAGCCAATCCAGAAGCCGTCAGGTGGTCCATGACCCCGTCCGAGTCAAGGAGTTCGGCCTGTTCCGCCCAGTCGGCGAGCGCCGCGCGCACCGCGCCGAGCGGGGCAGGGAGGTCGAGCCCCGCCAGTGCCGGGCCGACATCGGCCAGCAGCGATGGGTGGCGCAGCAGGATGGCAAGCAGGATGCGCACCCGCTCGGCCGTCGCGATGCTGTCGGAGGGGACCGGGCGCGGCGGCGTCCGTCCCGGCGCGCGTCCGGGCGGGCGCGCCCCGGCGCCGCGTCCCGCCGTCCCGCCCGGCCGCGGCCGGCGGGGCCGGGCGGCAAAAAAGCGATCGAGCAGCACGGACCGGTATTCCTGGGCCAGCGCCTGGTCCGGAATGCGCTTTGCCGCGGCTTCCAGCCGGTGGCGCAGCGCGGCGCGCTGCTCCGGCGTGGCGTCGCCTGCGGCCTCGGCCAGCAGATCGTACAGCGCCTCCGACAGCGGTCGGGCGGCGGCCAGCACGGCGTGGAAGGCGCCCGCGCCCTGGCGGTTCACCAGGCTGTCCGGGTCCTCGCCCGCGGGCAGGGTGGCGAGCTTCAGGCTGCGGTCGGGGGCGAGCAGCGGCAGCGCCAGCTCGGCGGCGCGGGCGCCGGCGCGGGCGCCGGCGGCGTCGCCGTCGAAACACAGCACCGGCGCCGGCGACAGCCGCCACAGCTCGGTCAGTTGCTCTTCGGTCAGCGCGGTTCCGAGCGGCGCAACGGCGGCGCCGAACCCGGCCTGGTGCAGCGCGATCACGTCCAGATAGCCCTCGACCACCACCACCTCGGCCGCCGCGCCGTGGTCCGGGCCGCCGTGGTCCGCCCCGCCGCGGCCGCGCAGCGCGGCGCGCGCGAGATCGAGCGCGAACAGGCTGCGCCGCTTGGAGAACAGCGAGGTTTCCGGCCCGTTCAGGTATTTCGGCTTGCCGTCGCCCAGGGTGCGCCCGCCGAAGCTGATCACCGCGCCCTGGCGGTCGCGGATCGGGAACATCACCCGGTTGAAGAAGAACTCTCCCCCGCGCGTGCCGGGATCGTCGGCGCGCAGCAGCCCCGCCTCGATCAGCAGCTCCGGACCGATCCCTTCGCGCCCGAGTTCGGCCACCAGCGCGCCGCGGCCCTCGCCCGACCAGCCCAGGCCGAAGCGCCGGATCGTCGCCTCGCTCAGCCCGCGGCTTTGCAGGTAGTCGAGCGCGCGGTGGCCTTCGGGCAGGAACAGCCGGCGGTGGAAGGCCGCGGCGGCCATCTCCAGCGCGCCGGCCAGGGTGTGCCGGCGCCGTTCGGCCTCGGCGAGCGCGGGGGAGGGTTTCGGCACCTCCAGCCCCGCTTCGCCGGCCAGCCGTTCCACCGCTTCCATGAAGCCGGCGCCTTCGGCCTGCATGACGAAGCTGATGGCGTCGCCGTGCGCGCCGCAGCCGAAGCAGTGGTAGTGGTCGTCCCAGATGTAGAAGCTCGGGGTCTTTTCCCCATGGAACGGGCAGCAGGCCTTCCACTGCCGCCCGGCGCGCTCCAGCTTGGTCCGTCGGCCGATCAGCGGCGCGAGCGGGGTACGCGCGCGCAGTTCGTCGAGAAAGGAGGGCGGCAGCGCCATCAGCCGCCGAGCTTCGTTTTCACCGCCGCCCCGGCCCGCGCCATGTCGAGGGTGGCGGCGTGGCGCGCGCGCAGCTCGGCCATGACCTTGCCCATGTCCTTCACCGAAGCGGCGCCGGTGGCGGCGATCGCCGCGTCGATCGCCTGCGCCATGGCGGCCTCGTCCATGGTCTGCGGGAGGAAGCCCTCGATCACCGCGATTTCGGCCTCCTCCTTCTCCGCCAGTTCCGGGCGGTTGCCCTGGCGGTAGAGCGTGGCCAATTCGCGGCGCGATTTCACCATGCCGCGCAGCATGGCGACGATCTCGGCCTCCGGCACCTGGGCCACGCCTTTCGGGCGGGCGGCGATGTCGGTGTCTTTCAGCCGGGCGAGGATCATGCGCAAGGTGGAGGTGCGGGCCGGATCGCCCGCCTTCATCGCGGTCTTGAGCTGGTCGGTGAACTGCTCGCGCAGGCCCATGGCATGATCCTTCTGTGCGGGTACGGGGCGCGGTGGTGCGCGGTCACGGTCGGGCGGCGGTTTCAGCACCGGCGCCCTGGCAGGTCCAGAGGCCGGCGCCATGATAGCGCGGCGCGCCCCGCGGGTGGGTCGGGAAATTTCTTCCCAGATCCGTATGCGGCGCTTGCGGTGGGAAACGATTTCCCTTAGATCGGGGCCATGTCCCTTTCCGTCGAAGACATCCTGGAGCGTCTGGGTGGGCCGGAGGCCGCGTCGCGGCTGACCGGCGTCGGCCCGGAAGCGATCCGCAAATGGCGCCAGGCTCACGCCATCCCCGCGCGGCACTGGCCCGCGGTGCTGGCCGCCACGTCTCTCGCGCTCGCCGATCTGCCCGGGGCGGACCTGCCCAGTGGGGATCGCTCCGGTGGGGATCGGTCCGGTGGGGATCGCTCCATCGGAGACCGGCCCGCTGCGGCGGCCGACCCCGGCGCGGCGCCCGAGGCCCCGCCCGGCGCCACCGCCGCCCTGGTGCTGGCCGACGGCACGGTGTTCTGGGGCCGTGGCTTCGGCGCGCCGACACCCGATGCGGCGCCGGTGGGCGAGGTGTGCTTCAGCACCGGCATGACCGGCTATCAGGAAACCCTGACCGATCCGTCCTTTGCCGGGCAGATCATCACCTTCACCTTCCCCCATATCGGCAATGTCGGCGCCAATGCCGAGGACCAGGAGGCGGCCACCGTCGCCGCGCGCGGCCTGGTGGTGAAGCAGGACGTGACCGCCCCGTCCAACTGGCGCGCCGCCCAGGGGCTGGACCTCTGGCTGCGCGCGCGCGGGATCGCCGGCATCGCCGGGGTGGACACGCGCGCGCTCACCATCCGCATCCGCGACGGCGGCGCGCCGTCCGGCGTGCTGGCCTACCCGGCGGACGGGCGGTTCGACCTGCCGACCCTGCGCGCCCAGGCCGCTGCCTGGGCCGGGCTGGAAGGGATGGATCTGGCGCGGGAGGTCACCTGCCGGCAGACCTACAGCTGGGACGAAACCTGCTGGGCCTGGCCCGAGGGCACCGGGCGGCAGACCGCGCCGCGCTTTCATGTGGTGGCGGTCGATTACGGGGCGAAGCGGAACATCCTGCGCTGCCTCGCTTCCGCCGGCTGCCGGGTGACGGTGGTCCCGGCGGATGCCTCGGCCGAGGACATCATGCGCCACCGGCCGGACGGGGTGTTCCTGTCGAACGGCCCCGGCGATCCGGCGGCGACGGCGGAGTACGCGGTGCCGGCGATCCGGGGCGTGCTGGAGACGGGGGTGCCGCTGTTCGGCATCTGCCTCGGCCATCAACTGCTCGCCCGCGCGCTCGGGGCGCGCACGTTCAAGATGGCGCGCGGCCATCGCGGGGCCAATCAGCCGGTCAAGGACCTGGCCACCGGGCGGGTGGAGATCACCAGCCAGAATCACGGCTTCGCGGTCGATCCCGAGAGCCTGCCCGACGGCGTGCGGGTGACGCACGTGTCCCTGTTCGACGGCAGCAACGAGGGGATCGCCTGCGACGGCCGGCCGGTGTTCTCGGTGCAGTACCATCCCGAAGCCAGCCCGGGCCCGTCCGACAGCCACTATCTGTTCGGGCGGTTCACGTCGCTGATGGCGGGGCGCGCATGACCGATCCGGTGGCGGTGATCCTGGCGGTCGCGTTCCGCCACGTGATCAACGAAGCGACCATCGAGGCCGGCTACGACCGGGTCCGCGCGCTGAGCGACGGCGCGCTGGACGAGGACGGGTTCCGCGCCGGCATCGCCGAGTGCCTGCGCCGGGGCCTGATCCGCGAGCCGATCCGGCTGCCGGAGGGGGCGTTGCAGTGCCACTGGCACCTGGAACTCACCCCGGCAGGGGTTGCGGCGGCGCGATCGACCGCCGCGGCCAGCGAAGCAAAGCCGAACATTTAGGGAGCTTACCCGTCTCTACGGCGATCACCGCATAATTCCCGTCGCTGCCGAACCGGCGCGACCGGCAACCATCCACCGCCGGATGTCATGCCACGGCCCGTCCGTCCGATGGCCCGGGTTCCGTCCCTGACGTCACGGCTTTCCCACGGTATCCCATGCCCCGTCGCACCGACATCGCCTCCATCCTCATCATCGGCGCCGGCCCGATCGTCATCGGCCAGGCCTGCGAGTTCGACTATTCCGGCGCCCAGGCCTGCAAGGCGCTGCGCGCCGAGGGCTACCGGGTGATCCTGGTCAACTCCAACCCCGCCACCATCATGACCGACCCCGGTCTGGCGGACGCGACCTACATCGAGCCGATCACGCCCGAGGTCGTCGAGAAGATCATCGCCCGCGAAAAGCCCGACGCCCTGCTGCCCACCATGGGCGGGCAGACCGCGCTGAATACCGCCATGGCGCTCGCCGCCTCCGGCGCGCTCGCCCGCCACGGCGTCGAACTGATCGGCGCGCGGGAAGAGGTGATCGACCGCGCTGAAGACCGGCTGAAGTTCCGCGACGCGATGGCGAAGATCGGCATCGAATCGCCCCGCTCCGTGATCGCCCACGACATGGCCGAAGCCCGCACCGCGCTCGCCGAGGTGGGTCTGCCCGCGGTCATCCGCCCGTCCTTCACCCTGGGCGGCACCGGCGGCGGCATCGCCTACAACAAGGAGGAATTCGAACAGATCGTCGCCGGCGGTCTCGACGCCTCGCCCACCACGGAAGTGCTGATCGAGGAATCGGTGCTGGGCTGGAAGGAATTCGAGATGGAGGTGGTCCGCGACAGCGCGGACAACTGCATCATCGTCTGCGCGATCGAGAACGTCGATCCGATGGGCATCCACACCGGCAATTCCGTCACCGTCGCCCCGGCGCTCACCCTGACGGACAAGGAATACCAGCGGATGCGCGACGCCTCGATCGCGTGCCTGCGCACGATCGGGGTCGATACCGGCGGCTCCAACGTGCAGTTCGCGCTCAATCCCGCCGACGGGCGGATGCTGGTGATCGAGATGAACCCGCGGGTCTCGCGTTCCTCGGCGCTGGCCTCCAAGGCCACCGGCTTCCCGATCGCCAAGATCGCCGCCAGGCTCGCCGTCGGCTACACGCTGGACGAGCTTGCCAACGACATCACCAAGGTCACGCCGGCCAGCTTCGAGCCCACCATCGACTACGTGGTGGTGAAGATCCCCCGCTTCACCTTCGAGAAATTCCCCGGCACCCCGGCGCTGCTGAGCACCTCGATGAAATCCGTCGGCGAGGCGATGGCGATCGGCCGCAGCTTCGCCGAGGCCCTGCAGAAGGGCCTGCGCAGCATGGAGACCGGGCTTGCCGGCCTCGACCCGGTGGAACCGCCGGGCGACGGCGGGGCGGATGCGTTCCGTGCCGCGCTGTCGTCCCCGCGCCCGGACCGGCTGCTGATGGCCGCGCAGGCGCTGCGCGCCGGCCTCTCGGTCGCCGACATCCACGCCGCCAGCAAGTTCGACCCCTGGTTCCTGAGCGAGCTCGCCGCCATCGTTGCGGCCGAACAGGCGGTCGCCGCCGAGGGCCTGCCGGCGGAGGCGGGCGCGCTGCGCCGGCTCAAGGCGCTCGGCTTCTCCGACCATCGCCTGGCCGAACTTGCTCACCGGCCGGAGACCGAGGTGGCCGCCCTGCGCGCCCGCCTCGGCGTGCACCCGGTCTACAAGCGCATCGACACCAGCGCCGGCGAGTTCGCCTCCGCCACCCCCTACATGTATTCCACCTACGAGGGCGGCTTCGGCACGCCATCCTGCGAGGCCGATCCCACCGGGCGGCGCAAGGTCATCATCCTGGGCGGCGGACCGAACCGCATCGGCCAGGGCATCGAGTTCGACTATTGCTGCGTCCACGCCGCCTACGCGCTGAAGGACGCCGGGTTCGAGACCATCATGGTCAATTGCAACCCGGAAACCGTTTCCACCGACTACGACACCTCCGACCGGCTTTATTTCGAGCCGCTGACCGCCGAGGACGTGATCGCCCTGATCCGCCGCGAGCAGGACGAAGGCACGGTGCTCGGCTGCATCGTGCAGTACGGCGGGCAGACGCCGCTGAAACTGTCGCAGGCCCTGTCCAAGGCCGGCATCCCGATCCTCGGCACCAGCGCGGATGCGATCGACGTCGCCGAAGACCGCGAGCGCTTCCAGCTCCTGCTGCAGCGCCTCGGCCTGCGCCAGCCGGAGAACGGCACCGCCCGCTCCGCCGCGGAAGCCGAGACGATCGCCGAACGCATCGGCTACCCGGTGGTGATCCGCCCGAGCTACGTGCTCGGCGGGCGGGCGATGGAGATCGTCTACGACCGCGCCGGCCTGCACCGCTACATGCGCGAGGCGGTGCGCGTCTCCGGCGACAACCCCGTGCTGATCGACCGCTACCTGAACGACGCGATCGAGGTCGATGTCGATTGCATCAGCGACGGCGAGACCGTGTACGTCGCCGGGGTGATGGAGCATATCGAGGAAGCCGGCATCCATTCCGGCGATTCCGCCTGCGCCCTGCCGCCCTACACCCTCTCGCCCGCCACCGTGACCGAGCTCAAGGCCGAGACCGAGGCGATGGCCCGCGCGCTCGGCGTGGTCGGGCTGATGAACGTGCAGTACGCGATCAAGGACGACATGATCTACGTGCTGGAGGTGAACCCCCGCGCCTCCCGCACGGTTCCCTTCGTCGCCAAGGCGACCGGGGTGGCGGTGGCCAAGGTGGGCGCTCGGGTCATGGCTGGCGCCCGGCTCGCCGATTTCCGCCTGGACGACCAGGGCGTCGCGCCGCATGTGGCGGTGAAGGAGGCGGTGTTCCCGTTCGCCCGTTTCCCCGACGTCGACACGATCCTGGGCCCGGAGATGAAATCGACCGGCGAGGTGATGGGGCTCGATTCCAGCTTCGAGCGCGCCTTCGCCAAGTCCCAGCTCGGCGCCGGGGTGATCCTGCCGCAGGCGGGCACCGTGTTCCTCTCGGTCAAGGATACCGACAAGCACGCCGCGCCGGCGCTGGCCCGGCGGCTGACGGAGATGGGCTTCGCCGTGCTCGCCACCCGCGGCACGGCGGCCACCATCCGCGCGGCCGGGCTGACGGTGAAGGTGGTGAACAAGGTGCTGGAAGGCCGGCCGCATTGCGTCGATGCGATCCTGTCCGGGGAGGTGCAGCTGGTCATCAACACCGCCTCCGGCCCGCAGTCGGTGGCCGACAGTTTCGCCATCCGCCGCGGCGCCCTGACCCATGGGGTGCCGCACTACACGACCATGGCCGGCGCCCGGGCGGCGGTGCACGCGATCGCGGCGCTGCGTGCCGGAACGCTTGAAGTGGCGCCCCTGCAGTCCTACTTTCGCGGATCGTTCTGACGCTTCCTGATCGACCGGGCCCTGGCCCGGCCGACGGGGAGACGTTGCCGCATCTGGACCCGGCTTACCGAAGGATCACGCCGTGCAGAAGTTCCCGATGACCGCCCCCGGCCTGCAGCGGCTGGAAGAGGAACTCCGCCAGTTGAAAAGCGTCGAGCGTCCGTCGATCATTCGCCAGATCGCCGAGGCCCGCTCGCATGGGGATCTGTCGGAGAATGCCGAGTACCACGCCGCGCGCGAACGCCAGTCCTTCATCGAGGGCCGCATCGCCGAGCTCGAGGAGGTGATCGGCTCGGCCGAGGTGATCGACATCTCCGCCTTGTCGGGCGAGCATGTGAAGTTCGGCGCCCAGGTCCGCCTGGTCGACGAGGAGACGGAAAAGGAAGCCCGCTACCAGATCGTCGGGCTGCACGAGGCCGATATCAAGTTGGGCCGGCTGTCCGTGACCTCGCCGCTGGCCAAGGCGCTGATCGGCAAGAAAGTGGGCGAGACCGCCTCGGTGCCGGCGCCGGGCGGCGACCGTTCCTACGAGATCCTGGAAATCCGCTTTTCGTGAGCCGCCCATGATCGCGCTCGCCGACGTGCGGGCGGCGGCCGAGCGCATCGCCGGCGCGGTGCGGCGCAGCCCCGCGCTGCCGTGCGACGCCGTGTCCCGCGCCACCGGGGCCGACGTCGTGCTGAAGCTCGACAACCTCCAGGTCACCGGCGCTTTCAAGGAACGCGGTGCGGCCAACCGGCTGGCGCTTCTGTCGGCCGAGGAACGCGCACGCGGCGTGATCGCCATGTCCGCCGGCAACCACGCCCAGGCGGTGGCCCGCCATGCCGCAAGGCTCGGCATTGCCGCCACCATCGTCATGCCGGGCTTCACCCCGGCCACCAAGGTCACCCGCACCGCTGCCTGGGGCGCGAAGGTCGTACTGCACGGGCAGACCCTGGCCGAGGCCGCCGCCCATGCCCATGCCCTGGCCGACGCCGAAGGGCTGGTGTTCGTCCATCCCTACGACGATCCGGCGGTGATGGCGGGGCAGGGGACGATGGCGCTCGAACTGCTGGAAGACGCGCCGGGGATCGACACCTTGGTGATTCCGGTCGGCGGCGGCGGGTTGCTCGCCGGCTGCGCCGTCGCCGCCCGCGGGTTGCGCCCGGACATCGCCGTGTTCGGGGTGGAGGTGGAAGGCTACGCCGCCATGGCCCAGCGCCTGGCCGGGCAACCCGTGTCCGTTGGCGGCCCGACCATCGCCGAGGGGATCGCGGTGCGCGACGTGGGCGAGGCCCCGTTCGTGGTGCTGCGCGCGCTCGGGATCGAGGTGCTGGTGGTGCCGGAACGCGCGATCGAACAGGCGATCGGCCTGCTGGTCGAGGGCGCCAAGGTGGTGGCCGAGGGCGCCGGCGCCGCGGCGCTGGCGGCGCTGCTGGCGTTCCCCGAACGCTTCGCCGGCCGCCACGTCGGCGTGGCGGTGTCGGGCGGCAATATCGACGCCCGCATCCTGTCCAACGTGCTGCTGCGCACCCTGCTGCGCGACGGGCGGCTGTTGCGGCTGCACCTGCAGATCCCCGACCGGCCCGGCGTGCTGGCCGACATCGCCGGGCGGATCGGCGGGCAGGGCGGCAACATCATCGAGGTCTCGCACCAGCGCCTGTTCGCCGCCGCCTCGGTCCAGGCAGCCGAGCTGGAAGTGATGGTGGAGGCGCGGGATTCGGTGCACGCCGCGGCGATCGTGGCGGCGCTGGAGGAATGCTACGTGGTCCGCCGGGTCTGAGCCGCCGCCCTCGTTGCATCGGCCGCGACAAACCCGGCCCGATCCGCTAGGATGGCAAGTGTGATGGCGGTCCTGTTCGACACGTTGAAGCTCTCTCGGCGCCTGGAGCAGGCCGGCTTCACGCACGACCAGGCGGTCGGCGCGGCCGAGGCGCTGTCGGATGCGATCACCGGGGATCTGGCGACCAAGGCGGACATCGCGGACCTGCGGGCGGAAATCGCCACCCTCGGCGCCGAGTCGTTCGCACCGAACTTCACACCGAGATCGCCAGCGTCGCGCACCGAGCTTCGCACCGAGATCGCCGCGCTCCGCACCAGCACCGCGCAGTGGATCATCGGCGCGGTGTTCGTGAACATCGTCACCATCAGCTGCGCGATGTTCGCGGTCTGGCAGCTCGCAACCCACCACTGATCCCGCGCCCTTCCCCTCCGCCCCGCGCCGCGCTGAAATCCACCCTGCTTCCAGGAGGGACCGACCATGCAGATCACCCCGACCGGCCAGGCGCTCGGCGCCACGGATCACCGGGATCGACCTTGCCCGCCCGCTGCCCGAGGCCGACACCGCCGCCCTGCTGGCCGCGCTCGGCGCCCATGGCGTGCTGTGCTTCCCCGGCCAGGACCTCGACGCCGCCGCGCTTGCCGGGTTCGGCCGCCGCTTCGGCACGCTCGAGATCAACGTCGCGGGCGTCGCCCATGACGCGGCGGTGCCGGAGGTCATGGTGCTGTCCAACATGAAGGACGCCGCCGGCCGCCCGCTCGGCCTGAACGATGCCGGCCAGGGCTGGCACACCGACATGCTCGTACAGCCACGAGATCGCGCTGGCGAACGTCCTGCACGCCCGGCGCGTGCCGCACCGCCACGGCAAGCCGCTGGGCGAGACCCAGTTCCGCAACATGCACGCGGCCTACGACGACCTTCCCGACAGCCTGAAGCGGCGGCTGGAGGGCCGCACCGCCACGCACGACTTCGCCAAGTTCTGGGACATGATGCGCGCCCGCCCGGGCTCGGTCCGCAAGCCGCTCACGCCCGAGCAGCGGGCAAAGAAGCCGCCCGTCTCGCAGCCGATCTTCCGTCGCCATCCGATCACCGGGCGCATGGTGCTGTATGCCAACCCCGGCTACACCATGTGGATCGACGGGATGGACGCCCTGGAATCCGGCGAGATCCTCGATTTCCTGTTCCGCCACCAGGAGCGCGCCGAGTACCTGTATGCGCACCGCTGGACCGAGGGGGACGTGCTCATGTGGGACAATATCGGCACCAACCACAATGCCGTGGCCGACTACCTGCCGGACGAGCCGCGCTTCATCCTGCGGGTGCAGGTGATGGCCGACCGCCTCGTCCTGGCGCAGGCGGCCTGAGATGGCCGGGTTCACCGGCCAGCGCATCGCCATCACCGGCGGCGCCGGCGGCATCGGGCTGGCCACTGCGCGGCTGTTCCTGGACGGCGGCGCCGAGGTGCTGCTGATCGACCGTGACGCCACAAGGCTGGAGGCTGCGGAACAGGTGCTGGGCACCGGGCGGCTCACCGCCTGGCGCTCCGAGCTCGCCGATCCCGCCGCCTGCGCCGCCGCGCTCGACCAGGCCGGCGGCCCGGTCGCCGCCCTCGTTCACCTGGCCGGGCTGTTCGAGCCCGATCCGCTGTCGCCGGACGATCACGGCGTCTGGGACCGCGCGATCGCCGCCAACCTCACCAACGCCTACGACATGGCGGTGGCCTTCATCCCCCGCGCCGCGGCGCCGACCGGGCCGCGCGGGCCGGCGCGGATCGTGTTCGCAAGTTCGCTTGCCTTCCGCCGGGGCAGTCCCGACCGCGCCGCCTACGCCGCCGCCAAGGGCGGGCTCGTGGGTCTGACGCGCTCGCTCGCCCGCAAGCTCGCGCCGGACGTGCTGGTGAACGCGGTGGCGCCGGGGATCATCGACACCGCCATGGCCGCGCCGTTGATCGCCGGGCGGGACGCACGCTCCCCCGCCGACGTCCCGCTGCGCCGCTGGGGAAGGCCGGAGGAGGTGGCCGGGGTGATCCGGTTCCTGTGTTCGGAGGACTCCTCCTACGTCACCGGTCAGACCATCACGGTCGATGGCGGGATCACCAATGCCTGATCCCTCCCGCGCCGGCGGGTGAGCGCCCGCCGGCCCGGGGCGGGGTGCGATCTCGTCCTGCTCGGCGCCGGCCACGCGCAGGTGGAGGTGCTGCGCCGCTTCGCCCGCCGGCCGGAGCCGGGGCTGCGCCTGGTGCTGATCGCGCGCGAGCCGTGGACGCCCTACTCCGGGATGCTGCCCGGCGTGATCCGCGGTGAGTACGCGGTCGCGGACGCGCATCTCGCTCTCGCGCCGCTGGCCGCCGCCGCCGGAGCGCGGCTGGTGGTGGCCGAGGCGGTGGCGATCGACCTCGCGTCGCGCCAGGTGCGGCTGGCCGAAGGGGCGGCGGTGGGTTTCGACCTGCTGTCGATCGACGTGGGCGGGCTTCCGGCGCTGCCGCCCGGAGCGGCCGGGGTGGGCGCGATCCCGGTGAAGCCGATCGGCCGGTTCCTCGACCTTCTGGCGGCGCTGGAAGCACGGTTGCCCGACAGTGCACGCATCGCGGTGGTGGGCGACGGCGCCGCCGGCACCGAACTGGCGCTCGCGCTGGCCCGGCGTCTGGCCGGGCGGGCGCGGATCCTGCTGGTCGGCGCGGGGGCGGAGCCGCTGGCCGAAGCCCCGCCGCGGGCCAGGTGCGTGGTCCGCGCAGCGCTGACGGCAGCCGGGGTGGCGGTGCGGTCGGGCGTGCGCGCCGGGCCGCTGGACGCCGGCCGGCTCGCGCTGTCGGACGGCACGACGGAGACCGTGCGGCGGCGGCGCTGTGGGCCACCGGCGTGTCGGGCCGGGGTTCCTGGCCGCGTCCGGCCTCGTCTGCGATCCGCAGGCTGCGTGCGGGTGGCCCCCACGCTGCAAAGCCTCAGCCATCCCGGCGTGTTCGCCGCCGGCGACTGCGCCGCGATCGCCGGCGCGCCGCGGCCCAAGGCGGGCGTCTGGGCGGTGCGCGCCGGGCCGGTGCTGGCGGAGAACCTGCGCCGTGCGGCGCGCGGCGACGCGCTGCGTCCCTGGCGCCCGCAGCGTCGGGCGCTGGCGATCCTGGGACTGGGCGACGGAAGGGCGGTGGCCTGGCGCGGCTGCTGGAGCCTGTCTGGCCGGGCCGTTGCCTGGTGGAAGGACCGCATCGACCGGCGCTGGATGGCGCGCTACCGCTGATCCCGCCTTCCTTCCCCCACCCTCCCGCAAGGGCCGAGGGAGACGCGGGTGGACCGGCCGCGTGCCCGGCACGACGCCCCCGCGGCGCGCTCGGTTGCGAACCGGGGGCGCGCGGGGCAGTGTGCGCCGCGCCCGCGCCCGGCCACCCGTGGCCGGCCCGTCCCGCTCCCCTGCTCCCGAGGTCCCATGCGCACCCACCGCATCGCCGCCATCCCCGCCGACGGTATCGGCCCCGAAGTCATCTCCGCCGGTCTCGAAGTGCTCGACGCGGTGGCCAGCCGCGATGGCGGCTTCACCCTCGCCGTCGATCACTACGCCTGGGGATCGGACTGGTACCGCAAGCACGGGGTGATGATGCCGCCCGACGGGCTCGCCTGGCTGCGCACCGCGGATGCGATCTATTTCGGTGCCGTGGGTGATCCGAACCTGCCCGACCACGTCACCCTCTGGGGCCTGCGGCTCGCCATCTGCCAGGGCTTCGACCAGTACGCCAACGTCCGCCCGACGCGGATCCTGCCCGGCATCGTCTCCCCCCTGCGCGACGTCGGCCCCGGCGATCTCGACTGGGTCATCGTGCGCGAGAACAGCGAGGGCGAATACGCCGGCCAGGGCGGGCGCACCCATCGCGGCCTGCCGGAGGAAGTGGCGACCGAGACCGCCATCTTCACCCGCCGCGGCGTCGAACGCATCATGCGCTACGCCTTCGACCTCGCCCGCGCCCGCCCGCGCAAGCACCTGACCGTGGTGACGAAATCGAACGCCCAGCGCCACGGCATGGTGTTCTGGGACGAGATCGCCGGCCTGGTCAGCCACGACTACCAGGACGTGACCTGGGACAAGGAACTGGTGGACGCGATGACCATGCGCATGGTCCGCAAGCCCGGCTCGATCGATACGGTGGTCGCGACCAACCTGCACGCCGACATCCTCTCCGATCTGGCCGCCGCGCTCGCCGGCTCGCTCGGCATCGCGCCGACCGCGAACATCGACCCCGAGCGGCGCAGCCCGTCGATGTTCGAGCCGATCCACGGTTCCGCCTTCGACATCACCGGCAAGGGCATCGCCAACCCGGTGGCCAGCTTCTGGACCGCGGCGATGATGCTCGAACACCTGGGCGAGAAGCCGGCCGCCGATCTGCTGATGGCCGCGGTGGAGCAGGTGTGCGCCGCGGGGATCATGACCCCCGATCTCGGCGGCAAGGCGACGACCGTGGAGGTGACGCGGGCGGTGGTGGAGGCGGTGCGGGGGATGAACCGGTAGGGCACGCGGGTCCGTCCTCCGCCGCGATCGCCCGCGGGGCGGGAAGGGCAACCGTGCGGGTCTTCCTCCGACTCGCCCGTCCCCTCTAGCCTCCCCGCATGAACATGCTCGTCCCGCCGCCGTCGGCCGTTGCCCCCGGTCCCACGGACGCTGAGATCATCGCCGTGGTCGGCCGCCGCGCCTTCGAGGACGGCGGCTTCTATGCCGCCAGCGGCCGGGTGACCAACGTCGTGGTGTCCCCCGACGGCACCACGGTAGAGTCCCAGGCCCAGGGCCAGGCCCGCCGCCCCTACCACCAGTCGGTCGCGCTGCGCCGCGGCCCGGACGGCGCGTTCGTGCTGCGTGGCCTGTGCACCTGCCCGGTCGGGCGCAACTGCAAGCACGTCGCCGCCGCCCTGATCGCCGCGCGCCGGCAGAACCGGCTGCGGCCCCCCGCCTCGTTTGCCGCCGCTCCGCCGCCCGTACCCGCCGTCCGCGCCGTCGCCCCCGCCCGGGCGCCGCTGCCGCACGACATCGCCGCCTGGCTCGACACGTTGCGCGACGCCGAATACGCCGAGAGCGAGGAGTACCCCCCGACCTCCGCCAACGCATCTTCTACGTTCTGCAGGCCGCACCCGATCCGCGCGGCGTCGCCCGGCTCGCCATCGAGCCGCACACCGTCGGCCTGCGCAAGGATGGCAGCATCGGCGCCAGCGTCCATCGCATGTCGCTGCCGAACAACTGGGCCAACGCCCAGAAGCCCCGCGCCATGCGCCCGTCGGATCGGCTGCCGCTCGCCCGCCTGTCCCAGCGCCGCTACGGGACTGCCAGCCCGGAAGACGATCCGCCCGATACCTTGCGCCGGGTGCTCGCCACCGGCCGCGCCCGCTTCGGCAGCGTGCAAGGCCCGGCCATCGCCGAAGGCCCGCCGCGCCCCGCCCGCCTGGTCTGGCAGATGCGCGAGGACGGCAGCCAGGTGCCGGCGATCGCGCTCGAGGCGGGGCTGTCCGTGGCCCTGCCCGAACCCTGGTATGTCGATCCCGAAGCCGGCCTGGCCGGCCCGCTCGCGCTCGACCTGCCGGGCGGCCTCGCCACACGGCTGCTCGCCGCGCCCCCGCTGCCGCCGCTGCAGGCCGATCGGGTGCGCACGGAACTCGCGCGCCGTCTGCCCGGCCTCGCCGTGCCGGCGCCGCAGCCGCCGCCGCCGATCGAAGACGTGCCCGGCCCGCCGCGGCCGGTGCTGACCCTGTTCGCCCGCCCGACGCCGTTCGCGGCGGAGCGTTGGCACAACGACGCGGCCCCACCCGCGTCGGTGCCGATGGCCCGGGTCGGCTTCCGCTACGGCACGCTTCTGGTCCCCCGCATCCCGCCGCCCTCGCCGCTGATCGCCGAGGCCGGGCGGCTGTTCCGCGTGCTGCGCGATCCGGCGGCGGAGCAGGGGGCCGTGGCGCAGCTTGGCACGCTCGGCCTGGCCCGCTCGGGCGAGCTGCATTCCTTCGGCTGGAACGATCCGCATGCCGACGACCTGATCCCGGCCGACGGCGATCCCGCCACCTGGCTCCGCATCCTGGCCCACGAGGTGCCGCGTCTGCGCGCGACGGGATGGGACGTCGCGGTCGAGCCCGACTTCCCGATCCGCCTCGTGCACGCCGACGGCGACATCGCCGCCGAACTGTCGGAGAGCAGCGGCATCGACTGGCTGGAGCTGCACCTCGGCGTCACCATCGACGGGGAGCAGGTCGATCTGGTGCCGCCGCTCGTGAAGCTGCTCGCCGCCATCAAGGGCGACCTGCGCGCGGCGATCGCCGAGGCGCCGGATGAGGCCGCCTTCACCCTGCCGCTGTCCGACGGGCGCCTGCTGTCCCTGCCGCTCGGCCGCATCCGCCCGCTGCTGCTCGCGCTGCTGGAGCTGTTCGACGACGGCGCGATCGACCCCGCCGCCGCCGGCGTTCGCTTCACCCGCCACAACGCCGCCGAGCTTGCCGCGCTGGAACAGGCCGCGCCCGAGCTCGTCTGGCAGGGCGGTGAGGCGCTCCGCACCCTGGGAAGGCAGTTGCGCGAGGCCGGCGGGGCCATCCCGGTCGCCACCCTGCCCGAAACCTTCAAGGGCAGCCTGCGCCCCTACCAGGCCGAAGGGGTGAACTGGCTGCAGTTCCTGCGCGAAGCCGGCCTCGGCGGCGTACTCGCCGACGACATGGGCCTCGGCAAGACCGTGCAGACGCTGGCGCATGTCCTGATCGAGAAAGCCGCCGGCCGGCTCGACCGCCCGGCGCTGATCGTCTGTCCGACCAGCCTGGTGCCGAACTGGTGCGCCGAGGCCGAACGTTTCGCCCCCGACCTGCGCGTGTTGGCGCTGCACGGCCCCACCCGAAAATACAGCTTCGCCGCCATCCCCGAGCACGACCTGGTGATCACCACCTACCCGCTGCTCGCCCGCGACAATGAGGTGCTGGCCGGTCAAGACTGGCACGTGCTGGTGTTGGACGAGGCGCAGTCGATCAAGAACCCGCTCGCCACCACCACCCGCGCCGTCGCCGGCCTGAAAGCCGGCCAGCGCCTGTGCCTGTCCGGCACGCCGTTGCAGAACCATCTGGGCGAGCTGTGGTCGCTGTTCGACTTCCTCGCCCCCGGCTTCCTCGGCTCGTCGCGCCACTTCCGCGCCCGCTACCGCTTGCCGGTGGAAAAACACGGCGACGAGGCGGCGCGCGAACGCCTGGCCCGCCGGGTCCGCCCGTTCCTGCTGCGCCGGACCAAGCAGGCAGTCGCCGCCGACCTGCCGCCCAAGACCGAAATCGTCGAGCAGGTGGAGATGGAATCCGGCCAGCGGGCGCTGTACGAAGCGATCCGCCTGGCGATGCACGCCCGCGTGCGCGACGCCATCGCCGAACGTGGCCTCGCGCGGTCGGGGATCATCATCCTCGATGCGCTGCTGAAACTGCGCCAGGTGTGCTGCGATCCACGGCTGGTGAAACTGAAAGCGGCGAAGAAAGCCGGTTCGGCCAAGCTCGACCGGCTGATGGAACTGCTGCCGGACCTGATCGACGAAGGCAGGCGGGTGCTGGTATTCTCCCAGTTCACATCGATGCTGGACCTGATCATCCCGAAGCTGGACGCCGCCGATATCCCATTCGCTCTGCTGACTGGCGACACCACCGACCGCCGCACGCCGATCCGCCGCTTCCAGACCGGCGAGGTGCCGGTGTTCCTGCTCAGCCTGAAAGCCGGTGGCACCGGGCTGAATCTGACCGCGGCCGATACGGTGATCCATTACGATCCCTGGTGGAACCCGGCGGTCGAGGACCAGGCCACCGACCGCGCCCACCGCATCGGCCAGGACAAGCCGGTGTTCGTGCACCGCATGGTCACGCTCGGCAGCATCGAAGAGAAAATGGACGTCCTGAAAACCCGCAAACGCGCCCTGGTCGACGGCATCCTGAACGCCGAACAAGGCGGCGCCCTGCGACTGACCGAAGCGGACATCGAGGCGCTGTTCGGGGCTTGACGCCGCCGGCAGGTCCAGGGGGCGCCACCCCACTTCCGCCCGGAACCAACGAATCGGTTCCAAGGGCTCAGCCCTTGGCAGGGGGTCCAGGGGGGCAGCGCCCCCCTGGCCTTGCTGACGGCCTCAGGCCCCGAGCCGGCGCGCCAGATCCTCGATATCGGCCGCGATAACGTCCCATTCCGCGTCCGCCTTGAAATCCCGCGCCTGGTGCGGCCCGTATTCCGTCGGGCGGGGGAAGAATGCCGTCATCAGCCCGCAGGCGCGTGCCGCCGCCAGGTCGCCGTTATGCGCCGCCGCCATCATCACCTGTCCCGGCTCCAGATCCAGCAGCCGCGCCACGCCCAGATACGTCTCCGGATCGGGCTTGTAATGGCCGAACAGGTCGGAGCCGAACACCATGTCCCACGGCAGCCCCGCGTGCTTGGCCATGTTGGTCAGCAGGGACACATTTCCGTTCGACAACGGACCGATGATGAACCGGCGCTTGAGCCGGCTCAGCCCCGCCACCGAATCCGGCCATGGGTTCAGCCGGTGCCAGCCGCGGTTGATATGGCGCAGGTCGGCCTCGGTGAGCCCCGCCACCTTGAACTCCGCCACCAGCCGGTCGAGCGAGCCGCGGTGCAGGTCATCCAGCTTCGTCCACGGCAGCTCCCCGCTGCGCACGCGCTGCATCGAGGGGTGGTACGCCGCCCGCCAGGCATCGACCAGCCCGGCCCAGTCGGCGGCGAGGCCGCGCGCCTGGCCGAACGCTTCCAGCTCGGCGATCAGGCTGCCGCGCCAGTCCACCACGGTGCCGAACGTATCGAACACGATTGCCTTCGGCGCTCTGGTCGCCATGCCTGCCTCCCGTTATGACCTGATCCGCGCACTATGCGTCTGTCCCGCCCCGCTGGCCATCGATGCCCCGATCCTGTCCCCGACCCGTCCATCCCCCGGCATGAAGCGGCTGCTGCGCGGCGCTGCGGTGCAGACGGCGCTGGCCCGGCTGCTGGGGCTCTATCTCGGCTTCGCGTTGCGCAGCACGCGCTGGACCCTGGAAGGGGAGGCGCATCTCGCGCCCTTCCTCGCCGGCGGTCCGCTGATCGTGGCCTGCTGGCACGAGCGCCTGGCCCTGATGCCGGCGCTGTGGCTGCGCGCGCGCCGCCGCCCGGAGGTCCACGGGCGGCAGATCTTCCTTCTGGTCAGCCGCCACCGCGACGGCCAGTTGATCGGCACGATCCTGCGCGGCTTCGGCCTGGGCGTGGTGCTGGGGTCCACGACCCGCGGCGGCGCGGCGGGGCTGAAAGGCTCGCTCGACCGGCTGGGCCAGGGCGCGATCGTCGGCATCGCCCCTGATGGGCCGCAGGGGCCGCCGCGCACCCCCGCGCCGGGCGTGGCCGCGCTTGCCGCTCTGTCCGGTGCCCCGGTGCTGCCCTGCGCCGCCCAGACCAGGCGCCGCTGGACCCTGAGCAGCTGGGACCGCATGGCCCTGCCGCTGCCCTTCGGCCGCGGCACCCTGGTCTGCGGCGCGCCGATCGCCGTGCCGCGCGGCGACTGGAAGGCGGCGCTGCCCGTGATCACCGCGGCCCTCAGCGCCGTGGCTGCGCAGGCAGACCGGTCCTGCGGCGTGGGCTGACAGGCGGCCCCGGTCCTGCCTCTCGGTCAGGTGGCGCCGCCCCGCGGTACCCCGTCATGGCCGGGCGTGACCCGGCCATCCGCCCCCGAACCTCCGTGCGCAGATGGCCGGGTCACGCCCGGCCATGACGAGGGAAAGTCGGCCGCCGCCGAACGTCGGTCATTTCGCCGGTTGGTACAAGCGGCCGCGCCCGGGCCTCTTGAAGCCGCCCGTCCGCTTGCCTAACTCGAAACTGTCCGGAACGCCCGATCGGGGTTCCGGGGACTGACCCAGGGCCGGCCCATCCGGGCGACCCGCAGCCTGAACCTTGCTTTTCCAGGAGGTTTCCATGACCAGCTTCGACTTCGCACCGCTGTTCCGCACCGCGATCGGCTTCGACCGAATGGCCCGGCTGATGGACAGCGCCGCCGCCTCGACCGAGGCATCCGGCTATCCCCCCTACAACATCGAGCGTCTTGGAGAGGACAGCTATCGCCTGACCATGGCGGTGGCCGGCTTCCGTCCGGATGACATCGAGCTTGTGGTGAAGGACAACACCCTGACCGTGTCCGGCCGCGTCACGCAGGACGGCAACCCGGCCGAGATGCTCTATCGCGGCATCGCTGGACGTTCGTTCGAGCGGCGCTTCGTGCTCGCCGACCACATGATGGTCGAGGGCGCGGACCTGCAGAACGGCCTGCTGCACGTCGGCCTCAAGCGCGTGGTGCCGGAAGCGCTGAAGCCGCGCCGGATCCCGGTCGGCGGCGCCACCGCGGCGTCCACGCAGATCGCCAACGATCCGGCCCAGGCCACCCGCGCGGCCTGACCGCGACGGTCTGTCCACGGCCGCGTGCGACCCGAAGGGGCCGGCTTCGTCCGGCCCCTTTTTCGCATCCCCGCGCGGCGGTCTCTCTTCACCTCTCCCGCTCCGCGGGAGAGGTCGCCCCGCGAAGCGGGGCGGGTGAGGGTCGCGCCCCCCGCGACAGCGCCCGCGGGCTTTCCCCCCAGGGCGGTTCCTGCCACGATCGGCGCCACAGCCGCGATCACAGGCCGCCGCCGGGAGGAACCCATGACCGAATTGCCGATCTACGAGCTCTATGCCATCCGCTACGCCACCCGCGACGCCCGCCGCGCCGATCATTTCATCGGCGGCGACCCGCATGACGGGCCGATGCCGATGGATTATTTCGTCTGGGTGGCGATCGGCGCCGGACGCGCGGTGGTGATCGACGCCGGCTTCACCGAACCGGTGGCAAAGAAGCGCGGCCGCACCTTCCTTCGCTGCCCGGTCGAGGCGCTGGCCCTGGTCGGCGTCCAGCCGGAGGCGGTGAAGGACGTGGTGCTGACCCATCTGCACTACGACCACGTCGGCAATTTCGACCGGTTCCCGAACGCCGAGTTCCACCTGCAGGAACCCGAGCTGCACTACGCGGTCGGCCGCTACATGCGCTACGGCAAGCTCGCGCATTCCTTCGAGGTCGACGACGTGGTCGGCATCGTGCGCATGAACTACGCGCGCCGCGTGCATCTCTACAACGGCCCGCAGGAGCTGACCCCCGGCATCACCCTGCATCCCGCGCCCGGCCATTCGGCGGGGCTGCAGTTCCTGCGCGTGCACACCGCGCGCGGCTGGGTGGTGGTCGCCTCCGACGTGACGCACTACTACGAACACATGGAAACGGAACGGGTCTTCACCACCGCCTTCCACATCGGCCAGATGCTGGAAGGCTACGACCTGCTGCGCAAGGCCGCGCCCACCCCGGCGCATATCGTCCCCGGCCACGACCCGGACGTGATGCGCCGCTACCCCGCGCCGAAGCCGGAGCTGGAAGGGATCGTGGTGCGGCTGGACGTCGCGCCGCGGCAATAGGCCCCGAAGCGACCGGTCAGGGCTCGTCACCTCTCCCGCTCTGCGGGAGAGGTCGCCCCGCGCAGCGGGGTGGGTGAGGGCTCCGCGGCACCGGAAGCCCGCCTTCGCTACCGCGCCGGCACCCCGGACGTGGTGGAATACTCGAAATGCAGCGCCTGGCCGGGGCGCGCGATCGGAAAGATCGCGTGCGCCGCCATCGCCGCCTCGCTGAACCCCTGCAGGATCAGCTTCAGCTTGCCCGGATAGGCGACCACGTCGCCGATCGCGAACACGCCGGGGATATTCGTTTCGCATGTGGCCGGATCGATCCGCAGCCGGTGCTGGTCGAGCGCGAGCCCCCATTCGGCGATCGGACCGAGCTCGGCGGCCAGGCCGAAGAACGCCAGCAGGGTGTCGGCCGGCAACTGCCGCGTCTCCCCCGCCAGGGTCGCGACCTCCACGGCCGCGAGCTGCCCGGCCGTCCCGTGCAGCGCGGCAAGCTGATACGGGATGACGAGATCGATCTCCCCCCGCGCCGCGGCTTCCTGCAACGAAGCGGCGCTTTCCGGGGCGGCGCGAAACCGGGGGCGGCGGTGGACCACCGCCACCCGGGCGATGTCCTTCAGGGCCAGCGCCCAGTCCACCGCGGAATCCCCGCCGCCGGCGATCACCACACGCTGCCCGCGCAGGGCCTCGCGCGAGCGGACGAAGTAGCGCACCGCGCCGGTGGCCTCGTAGTCCGCAAGCCCCGGCAGCGGCGGGCGGTTCGGGCCGAAGGCGCCGGCGCCGGCGGCGATGATGACCGCCTTGGCGTGGACCGTCTCGCCCTTGTCTGTGCGCAGACGGAACGCGCCGGCCGCGCCCTCCAGCGCCGTCACCCGCTGGCCGAGCAGCCGGGGCGCGGCAAACGGCGCGATCTGGCGTTCCAGCGCCTCGATCAACGTGCCGGCGTCGATCGCGGGATGGGCGGGAATGTCGTAGATCGGCTTTTCCGGATAGAGCGCGGCGCACTGCCCGCCCGGCTCGGCCAGCGCGTCGATCAGCACCGACGACAGCTTCAGCATGCCGAGCTCGAACACGGCGAACAGCCCGGCGGGGCCCGCCCCGATGATGGCAACGTCGGTGTCAGGCAGTGCGGTCATGCGGCATCCCGTCGGAGCATGGCGTGGGGGAGGGACCGCGGCGCGGGTCTGCCTCTCCCATCGAGGGCGATCCTCGTTCTATCCAGGCGGCGGCACGCAGGCAAAAGCGCGGCGGCGCGCCTCAGCCCGAAGGCGCCCGGGCCCGCCACCACCGCCTCAGCGCCACCAGCGACCAGATCGCTTCCACCACGCCGAACGGCCAGGCGCCCTGGAGGAACCCGTAGGCCGAGCCCAGCGCGCAGGACCCCGCGAACCCCAGGACGAACCACGGGCTGCGCTGCTCGCACGCATAGCACACGAGCATCGCCGAGACGGCGAACAGGCCGAAAAGCGTGAGGGGGTCCATGCCCGGCGATCATTCCCGCGCCCGGGCGGGGCCGGGGGGCACCCGGCTCACACATCCACCTCGGTCACCGTCTTCGCCCGTTCCTGGATGAACTGGAAGCGCAGCTCCGGCCGCTTGCCCATCAGGCTTTCCACCAGCGCGTTGGTCTTCGCCCGGTCTTCGGGCGCGGCCACCACCCGCAGCAGGGTGCGCCGCGCCGGGTCCATGGTGGTTTCCTTGAGCTGGGAGGGCGGCATCTCCCCCAGCCCCTTGAACCGGCTCACGTCGATCTTCGCGCCGGATTTGAACGACTGCTTCTCCTTGCGCTCCCGGTCGGCGTCGTCCATCGCATAGACCGACTTGCCGCCCTGGGTCAGCCGATAGAGCGGCGGCTGCGCCAGGTACACATGCCCGTGGCGCACCAGCTCCGGCAGCTCGCGGTAGAAGAACGTCATCAGCAGGGACGCGATATGCGCCCCGTCCACATCGGCGTCGGTCATGATGATGACCCGCCCGTAGCGCAGCCGCGCCCGGTCGAACCGGTCCCCCACGCCGCAGCCCAGCGCCTCGATCAGGTCCTTGAGCTCCTGGTTGCCGCGCAGCTTGTCGGCCGACGCGCTGGCGACGTTCAGGATCTTCCCGCGCAGCGGGAGCACCGCCTGGGTTTCCCGGTTGCGCGCCTGTTTGGCCGAGCCGCCGGCGGAATCGCCCTCGACCAGGAAGATCTCGGTCTCGGCCGCGTTCTCCCGCGTGCAGTCGGTCAGCTTGCCGGGCAGGCGCAGCCGGCGGGTGGGGGATTTGCGGGCGGTGTCCTTGCTTTCCTTGCGCCGCAGCCGCTCCTCGGCGCGCTCGATCGCGAAGGCGAGCAGATTGTCCGCCTGCGCCGGATCGCCGGCCAGGAAATGGTCGAACCGGTCGCGCAGCGCGGTTTCCACCAGCTTGGCCGCGCCCGGGCTGGTGAGCTTCTCCTTGGTCTGGCCCTGGAACTGCGGCTCGCGCAGGAACACCGACAGCTTGGCCGCCAGCGGCCCCAACACGTCCTCGCCGGTGAGCGTCGCGGCGCGGCGGTTGCCGCGCTGCTCGCCCCAGGCCCGCAACCCCTTCAGCAGCGCGGCGCGGAACCCCGCTTCGTGCGTGCCGCCTTCGGGCGTCGGGACCGTGTTGCAGAAGGATTCCAGGAACCCGTCGCCGGTTTCCAGCCAGGCCGCGGCCCATTCCAGCCTGCCGTGGGCCTCGCCCGGCAGCGCCGCCTCGCCGGCCCAGAGGGCGGGCAGCACCCGGGCCGCGTCGGCGATGTCCTCCTCCAGGCTGTCGCGCAGCCCGCCGGGGAAGTGCAGCACCGCCTCGGGGGGGATCTCCGGCTTGTCCTTGAGCAGGGCGGGATCGCAGGACCAGCGGATCTCGACGCCGCGGAACAGATAGGCCTTGGAGCGGCACAGCCGGTAAAGCCGGGCCGCGCTGAACATCAGCGGGCCGAAGATCTCCCGATCGGGGGTGCAGCGGATGGTGGTGCCGCGGCGGTTGTGCACCGGGCCGGCGTTGACCAGCTTTCCCAACGGCTTGCCGCGCGCATAGGCCTGCGTCCACAGCACCTTCTCGCGCGCGACCTCCACCTCCAGCCGCTCGGACAGCGCGTTCACCACCGAACTGCCCACCCCGTGCAGCCCGCCGGACGTGTTGTAGGCCTTGCCGCCGAACTTGCCGCCGGAATGGAGGGTGGTGAAGATCACCTCCAGCGCGCTGAGATGCTTGAATTTCGGGTGCGGATCGACCGGGATGCCGCGGCCGTTGTCGCGCACCGTCAGCCGGTTGCCGGTCTCCAGGGTCATCTCGATGAAGCTCGCGTGGCCCGCCACCGCTTCGTCCATGGCGTTGTCGAGCAGTTCGGCGGCCAAATGGTGCAGCGCCGCCTCGTCGGTGCCGCCGATATACATGCCCGGGCGCCGGCGGACCGGCTCCAGCCCTTCCAGGACCTCGATGTCCTTGGCGGAGTAGCTGTCCGGTTCTCCCCGCGCCGCGTCTTGCCGCGTCGCCTCTTTCGCGGGCGCTTTGGCGGCGGGCTTGCCGGTGCGGGGGCTGCCGAACAGATCGTTCATGCTGTGTTCCTGAAGCCGGAGGGGCTTCTATACAGGCCGCGGCCGAGTCAGGCCAACCGGCGAACGTGCCGCGTTTTGCGGGGGGCGCTGGCCTGGGGCACCCCGACATGGCCGGCGTCGGCCGTCCTGGGCCGCCGCGTCGTCCCGGCCGGGCTTTCCGTCATGGCCGGGCTTGACCCGGCCATCCTCGCACCGACGCCGCGGACCACCCGGCCCGGTCAGGCCCTGCCAGGGCGGGGACGTCGCCGCATGGCCGCCGTTCCTGCGGTTGGCGCCAGGCCAACGCCGGCCGCGGTTGCCCCACCGGGCGCGCCCCGCCCGACGGTCCTCGCAGAATCAGGAGGCTTTCTTCGCTTTCGCCGGCGGCTTGGCGTCGTTGGCCGCCTGCGGCTTCACGACCGAGGTGATGGTCTCGCGCAGCACGGTCACCCGGATATTGGGGGCGATCTCCACCTCGATCTCCGAGCCGGCCACCGATTTGCCGCTGCGGTCGATGGCGCTGGACACTTTCTGCACCGTGCCCAGGATGCCGCCGCCGGTCACCACCCGGTCGCCGCGCTTCAGCTCCGACAGCATCCGCTTCAGCTCCTTCGCCTTCTGCTGCTGCGGGCGGATCAGCAGGAAGTAGAACACGACGAAGATCAGAACGAGCGGCAGGAACTGCGAGACATTGGTCAAGACGCCGCCGAAGTCGGCGCTCTGGGCATAGGCCGGGGTGATCAGCATATTTGTCCTGCTCGGGCGCTCGGCCCGGGTTGAATGGGGCGCGGTTGCGGGATTCGTGGCCGGACCATAGTTTCCGCCCCCCTCCCGTCAAGTTTCCGGAAAGTCATCCGCATGGACCCGCGCCTGCTCGACGTCGCCACACGAATCGCGGAAGCGCTGGAGCGGCTGGCCCCGCCGCCGCCGTCGCCGCTCGATCTCGACGCCGCGGAGGCGTTCGTCTGGTCGCCCGATCCGCCTTGTCTCCTGCCGGTGGCACGGGTCGCGCGGGTGCCGATCGAGCTGCTGCAGGGGGTGGCGCGGCAGAAGCGCATCCTGCTCGAGAATACCGAGCGTTTCGCCGCCGGCCGCCCGGCCAACAACGCCCTGCTGTGGGGCACGCGGGGGATGGGGAAATCCTCCCTGGTCAAGGCGGTGCACGCCGCGGTGAACGCGGAGCGGGCGGGAAGCCTGGTGCTGATCGAGATCCACCGCGAGGACATCGCCAGCCTGCCCGACCTGCTGAACCTGCTGCGCAGGCAGACCCGCCGCTGCCTGATCCTGTGCGACGATCTGTCGTTCGAGCAGCAGGACACCGACTACAAGGCGCTGAAATCGGTGCTGGACGGCGGCATCGAGGGGCGGCCGGACAACGTGTTGTTCTACGCCACGTCGAACCGCCGCCACCTGATGCCGCGCGACATGATCGAGAACGAGCGCGCGACCGCGATCAACCCGTCCGAGGCGACCGAGGAGAAGGTGTCGCTGTCGGACCGCTTCGGCCTGTGGATCGGCTTCCACAACTGCGACCAGGAGACCTATTTCGCCATGGTGGAGGGCTACGCCGCGGCGATGCGCCTGCCGATCGAGGGGGAAGCGCTGCGGGCGGAGGCGAACGAGTGGTCGGTGACGCGCGGCGCTCGGTCCGGGCGGGTGGCGTGGCAGTTCATCCAGGATCTGGCGGGAAGGATCGGGTAGGACCAGGAGGCACGCCACATCGCTGCGCCGCCGTCCGCGCGCGCGCTCAGTCGATGGCCGCCACCTGCACGGCATTGGTGTTGTAGGTCGTCGCCCCACAGGGCGCGGACCGGTCCGCCGACAGCACGTTGGCGCTGCCCCGCGTGTCCGCCCCCGTCGCATCGGGGGTGAACCAGGCGCCCTCCTTGATGGAAACGACGCCCGGGGCGATCCGCTCGGTGACCTCCGCCGGCAGCGCCGTCGCCCCCTGGGCGTTGAACACGCGCACCCGCTGCCCATCGGCAATCCCGCGCGCCGCCGCGTCGGCCGGGTGCAGCCACACCGTATCCGGATCGACCCTGGCGAACCGCGTCTGGTTGCCGTGGATCGAATGGGTCCGGGCGCGGGATTTCGGCGTGCACAGGCGCAGCGGATAGGCCGGGGTGGGATCGGCCCGCGGGTCGTCGGGCGCGATCCAGGTCGGGATCGGCGGGATCGGTCCCAGGCCGCAGGGATCGGGGTTGTCCGCCAGGGTGGTCGCATAGACCTCGATCCGCCCCGACGGGGTCGAGAACGGATAGGCGTCCGGCTCGCGGATCTCGCGCGCGAAGGCCACCGCGTCCGCGGGCGGCGGGAAGCGCGCGACCCCCTGCTCCTTGAACGCCGCGAAATCATCCACCGCGTCGGCGGTCAGGTCGCGCAGCCAGCCCAGTTCGTCCCGGTCGGAATACCCCTCGATCCCCAGCCGGCGCGCCAGATCGGCGAAGATGTCGATGTCGTTGCGGCACTCGCCCATCGGTTCCAGCGCCTGGCGCATGAAGATCGCGTAGTGCCCGGCGCCCGCCCAGGGGGTGTGGACGTCGTTCCTCTCCCAGAAAGTCGTCGCCGGCAGCACGAGATCGGCATGGCGCGCGGTGGGCGTCAGGAAATGGTCCTGCGCCAGCAGGAACTCCACGCCGTCGAGCGCGCCGATCATCTTGTTGACGTTCGGGCACTGGTTGAACAGGTTTCCCCCGGCCGCATAGATCATTTTAATATCAGAGGGATAGCCGCCGGCCTTGCCGCGCGCCAGCAGGTCCGCGAGCAGCGGCGAGGCCACCCGCGCGTCGATCGGGTTGCGCCCCGTCGGCAGGCTCCGGATCCCCGCGCGCCCGGTGGCGCCGTTGCTGACGCCGGAATTGCCGCCGGGGACGCCGACATTGCCGGTGATCGCGGCCAGCGCATAGGCGGCGCGGTGGAACTGCTCGCCATGCGCGGTCCGCCCCGGCGCGTAGCCGGCCTGCAACGCGGCGGGCTTCGCCGTGGCGAAGTCGCGCGCGAGCCGGCGCAGGGTCGCGGCCGGGATCCCGGTGATCTCCGCCGCCCATTCGGGGGTTTTCGGCACCCCGTCCGCCAGGCCGAGCAGATAGGCGCGCCAGGACGACCCGGCCGGCGCGCCCGGCGGCAGGTGGTCCTCGTCGAAGCCCAGCACGTGCCGGTCGCAGAACGCCTGATCGTGCAGCCCCTCGCTGACCGCGACATGGGCCATCGCCAGCAGCGCCGCGGTGTCGGTGGAGGGGCGGATGAACACGTGCTCGTCGGCCAGCTGCCGGCTGGTCTCGGTGCGCCGCGGATCGACGCAGACGATGCGCGCCCCCTGGCGCTTCGCCCATTTCAGATAGGACATGGTGCCGGTGCCGAAGGTGCCGTCCCCGGGGCTCCAGCCCCACATCAGGATCAGCTTCGAATTCGCATAGTCCGTCGGCTCCCGCCCGGCGGCCTTGGACGGGGTACGCGGCCCGTAGGTGGCGCGGACGGAGAAGATCTCGGCCTCGGCCGACAGGCTGGACCACAACTCGGTGCAGCCGCCGAACAGGTACAGGAACCGCTGCGCCGCCACGCGCCCGTGCAGCATCGACAGGCTGCCCGTGCGCGACGCATCGAGGATCGCCGCGTTCCCGTAGGTCGCGCGGACCCGCCGCATCTCCCCGGCCGCCTGGTCGAGCGCGTCATCCCAGGAAACGCGTTCGAACTGCCCCGATCCGCGCGGGCCGGTGCGGCGCAGCGGATGCAGCAGCCGGTCCGGGTGATGGGTCCGTTCGATCTGCCCCACCGCGCGGGCGCAGGCCGGCAGCGGCGGGTGCGCCGGGTCCCAGGGCCGCGTGTCGGTGGAGATCTTCACGATCCGCCCGTCCCGCACATGCGCATTGACGACGCAGCGCCCGCCGCAGTTGTGGCCGCAGGTGGTGGTGACGACGGTCTCCCCCGGTGTGCGCGGGGCGGGGCGCGGGGCCTCGTAGATCGTGGCGCGGGTCATGCGGGGCGTGTCTCCGGCAGGCGGGGCATCCGCCGGCGCAGCCCCGGGACCGGTGCCGTCGCCGGGGCGGAACGCTAGGCAGGGCGGCCACCGCCTTCAAGCCGGGCAGGGCGGACGCGGGGCGCGCCGCCGCTTTCCCGCCCGGTACTGCATGAACGATATGACACATGGTGCGCAGGTGGTCGCGTTGCACAAAGCGATATAATCGCGCCATCCGCCTGCCGGCGGTCCACCGGAGCATCGAACCGAAGGAAGAGCGAATGCCGCGTCGCCATCTGCTGCCGCGGGTCGCGGGGAGCGCCGCGTTGCTGCTGTGGGCGTCCGCCGCGGCGGCGCAGACGCCTCCGCGCGCCGCCGCGCCCGACGGGCTTTGGACGCGAAGCAGCCTGCTCGGCGATCCGGGCGGCCTGCGCGCGCGGTTGGCCCGCGCGGGCCTCTCGCTCGGCCTGCAGGAAACGAGCGAGGTGTTCGCCAACCTCACCGGCGGGGTGCGCCAGGGGGCGGCCTATGACGGGGTGAGCGAACTGGGTCTCGGGATCGACACGCGTCGCGCCTTCGGCTGGCCCGGCGGCACGATCAACGTCAGTGCCTTGCAGATCCACGGCCGCAGCCTGAGCGCGGACAATCTCGACAACCTCCAGACCGTCAGCGGCATCGAGGCATCGCCTTCGACCCGGTTGTGGGAGCTGTGGTACCAGCAGGACTTCTTCGGCGATCGGGTGGACGTGAAGCTCGGCCAGCAGAGCATCGACCAGGAGTTCATGACCAGCCAGGGCTCCGGCCTGTTCATCAACACGATGATGGGCTGGCCGATGCTGCCCTCGGCGGATCTCTACGCCGGCGGGCCGGCCTATCCGCTGTCCTCGCTCGGCGTGCGGGTGCGGGCGCACCCGACCGCGGCGCTGACCGTGCTCGCCGGCGTGTTCGACGACAACCCACCGGGCGGGCCGTTCGCCAATGATTCCCAGTTGCGCGGCGCCGAGGCCGCCGGGGCTGCCTTCACCCACGACACCGGCGCGCTGTGGATCGCCGAGGTCCAGTACGCGGTGAACCAGGCGTCCCGGGGCGCGGGCCTGCCCGGCACCTACAAGCTCGGGGTCTGGTACGATTCGGCGACGTTTCCGGACCAGCGCCTGGATGCGTCGGGACGGTCGCTGGCCGATCCCGCCTCCGACGGCGTGCCGCGGATGCACCGCGGCAATTTCAGCATCTATGCGGTGGCGGACCAGACGATCTGGCGCCCCGATCCGCAGGGCGCCCGGGCGCTTGCGGTGTTCCTGCGGCTGATGGCCGCGGCGCCCGACCGCAACCTGATCTCGTTCAGCGTCAACGGCGGCGTGACCCTGACGGCGCCGTTCGCCGGGCGCGAGAACGACACGGTCGGGATCGGCTTCGGCCTGGCCAAGGTCAGCGGGGATGCCGCGGCATTGGACCGCGACACCGCGGCCTTCACCGGCGTGCCCACCCCGGTGCGCGGCACCGAGACCTTCATCGAGCTCACCTACCAGTGCCAGATCGCGCCCTGGTGGCAGGTCCAGCCCGATTTCCAGTACGTGTTCAACCCGGGCGGCGGGATCGAGAACCCGCTGAACCCGCCGCAGCGTATCGGCAACGAGGCGGTGGTCGGCCTGCGCACGGTTCTCACGTTCTGGTAACGGCTGCCGGCCCTTCGTCCGCGCACGGAGGCCTGGGCGCAGGCACCGAAAGGCAGGTCAACCACGGAAACACGGAGACATCCGGCGCATGCCGCGATCCTGCCCCGTGTCTCCGTGGTTCGTTCGACCCGCAGCCTAGCTGTTCGGCCCCCGTTCCATCGACACCGGCTGCCAGCGCCGCAGATCGGACTTCGCCAGCACCGACGGGTTGACGCAGCTCATCGGCCAGCGCCCGGACAGCACCAGCCCGAGCTCCCGCCCGACATGGCGCTTGCGTGCCGGATCGAACCGCGCCGAGGCCGAGGCGACATGCGCGCTCAGGGTGACGTTGGTCATCGACAGGATCGGATTGTTGTGCCCCGGCGGCTCGGTCTCCAGCACATCGAGCGCGGCGTGCGCGATCCAGCCTTCCTGCAACGCCTTGATCAGCCCGGCTTCCTGCACCGTCGGCCCGCGGCCGGTGTTGATGAAGACGGCGGTCTTCTTCATCTGCCGGAAGTGGGTCTCGGTCAGCATCCCCTCGGCCTCCGGCGTCGCCGGCGCGTGCATCGAGACGAAATCGGACTGGCTCAGCACTTCTTCCAGGGTGGCCGGCACCACGCCGTAGTCCGGCATGACCAGTTCCTCGATGAACGGGTCGTAGGCGATCATGCGCAGCCCGAAGCCGCGCGCGCGCCGTGCCACCGCGCGGGCCACATGGCCGAATGCAATGAAGCCCAGGGTCTGGCCCATCAGACGGGGGATCTGCAGCAAGGCCGGCCGCCCCTCGCGCCAGCGCCCCTCGCGCACCATGCGGTCCTGCTCGATCACCCGGCGGAAGCCGGACAGCAGCAGGGCCATGGCGTGATCGGCCACTTCCTCGATGAACGTGTCGGGGCAGTTGGTCACCGGGATGCCGCGTGCGGTCGCCGCGGCCACATCGACGCTGTCCACGCCGACCGAGCCCAACACGATGGCCCGGCACTTCGTCAGGCTGTCGATGATCGGCTTGGTGATCTTGATGCCCTTGGCGTACATCGCATCGGCGTCGCGCGCCGCGGCGATGAAGCCCGCCTCGTCGGTCGGCCCCTCGACGATCTCGGCGTCGATGCCCGCCAGGCCTTCCATCTCATGGTCGTAGCCGCCGCCAGCGGTGGTGAAACTCGCCCCGGCGGGGGTGATGATCTTGAACTTGGCCATGGGTTTCCCTTCGTTTCCTAGCCCTGCGGCGGGCGCGCGCGCACCGCCTTCTCGTTCACCTCGACGCCCCAGCCGGGCTTCGTCGGCAGCACATATTCGCCGTTCTCGATCACCGGCACGCTGTCGTAGAACTCGTCGCGCCAGGGGGCGCTGTCGATGTCGATCTCCATGATGCGGAAATTCGGCGCCGCGGCGGAGAAATGCGCGCTGATCGCGCTGCACAGATGGCCGTAGAAATTGTGCGGCGCCACGTTCGTCTCGTAGACGTCGGCCATCGCCGCCACCTTCAGCGACTCCACAAGCCCGTTCCAGATCACGTCGACGATCGCCACGTCCATCGCGTAGTTCTCGAAATAGGGCCGGAACTCGCGCCGCGCATGCAACGTCTCGCAGGACGCGATGGGGCAGGGGGCGTCGCGGCGGATCAGCGCCAGCGCCGGCGCGTCATGGGTGTCGATCTCGAGCCAGGTAAGGCCCGCCGGCGCCACCGCTTCGGCGATGCGGCGGAAGCCCTCGGTCTTGAAGTGGAAATTGACATCCAGCATCAGCCCCATTTCCGGCCCGATCGCCTCGCGGATCATCATCAACTGCCGCGTCACCCCGGCGGTCAGCCGGTTGTCCCAGTTGAGCTCGGGCCAGCCCGGGGTGCGGCCGAAGCCGGGGGTGAAGCTCACCGGCCTGCCATCGACGATCGGCAGGATGTTCGTCTTCAGCGCCCGGAAGCCGCGCGCCTTCACCTCGCCGGCATGCGCGGCGAGCGCGTCGTAGCTGTCGATCGGCGGCACGCCCATCAGCGCCGCGCTGCGCACCCGGTAGGTGCCGAAATGCGACCAGTAGACCGGAATCCGCTCGCGCACCGGCCCGCCGAACAGGCCCGAGACCGGCACGCCGTAGGCCTTGCCGGCGATATCCAGCAGCGCGTTCTCGATCGCCGCGATCGCCTGCTGGTTGATGCCGCCGCGCGACTGGCGGGTGAGCACGTGCAGATGCTGGGTGACCGCCTCGAAGCGCCGCGGGTCCTTGCCGATCAGTACCGGGGCCAGGCCGTTGATCACGTCCGCGAGGCCGGTGGAGCCGAAGCTCTCGTTGAACTCCGACCAGCCGGTGATGCCGTCCGCGGTGGAGATCTTCAGATAGGAGAACATCCGCCACCCGGCGTCGGCGCGCAGTGTCTCGACACGTTCGATTTTCATGCTTCCCCCCGATCGGCGTTCCCCCGGCGGCGGCCGGGGCGTGCCCGGGTGGCATCATAAGCGCGGTTGTGGGGTCTACGCCAAGCGCGGCCCTCTCCCTTTCCCCTTGTGGGGGAGGGAGAGGGGGCGACCCTGCGCGCCCGGGCGGACGGTGCCATACTGCCCGCCCCACTCTACGCCAGGGACCTGCCCCATGCTGCCCACCCTGTTCCTCAGCCACGGCTCGCCCATGACGGTGCTGACCGACACGCCCGGCCACCGGTTCCTCACCGGCCTCGCCGCCACCCTGCCGCGGCCGAAAGCCATCCTGGTGGCGTCCGCCCACTGGCTCACCACCGGCCCGGCGCTGAACCTGCCCGGGACCAACGAGACGATCCATGATTTCGGCGGCTTCCCGCCCGCGCTCTATGCCTGCCGCTACCCCGCGCCCGGCGCGCCGGACCTGGTGCGCCGCGCCGCCACCCTGCTCGCCGCCGCCGGACTGCCGGCGGCGGTGGACCCGGACCGCGGCCTCGACCACGGCGCCTGGGTGCCGCTGCTGCTCGCCTGGCCGGACGCCGACATTCCGGTGGCGCAGCTCGCGATTCAGCCCCGGCGAGATCCCGCGCATCACCTGGCGCTGGGCCGCGCGCTCGCCTCGCTGGCCGGGGAAGGGGTGCTGGTGATCGGCTCCGGAAGTTTCACCCACAACCTCGGCCGCATCCGCCGCGACGCGGTGGGCGCGCCGGACGAGCCGGACGTGGCGGCGTTCGCGGAGTGGATGGACCAGGCGCTGGAACAGGGCCGCACGGACGACCTGCTCGCCTACCGCACCCGCGCGCCTCACGCGGTGGAACAGCATCCGACCGATGAGCACCTGCTGCCGCTCTATGTCGCGCTCGGCGCGGCCGGGGCGGGGGCGAAGGCGGACCGTCTGCACGCCAGCGTCGATTACGGCGTGCTGCGGATGGACGCCTTCGCGTTCCACCCGTGATGCGCTGGTTCCTGTACGGCTCGTTGCGCGATCCTGCCTCTCCGGCGGCGGGCACCCCCGGGCTCGCGGCGCGCACCGTCCCCGCAGCACTTCCGGGCTGGCGGCGGGTGGTCCGCGCGGGCGGGCCCTGGCCCACCCTGCGCCGCGACCGGGCAGGCCGGGTCCGCGGCGCGCTGCTGGCCGTCCCGGCCGTCGCGCGCGCCCGGCTCGACGCCTATGAAGGCCCCGCCTATCGCCTGCGCCGCGTGCTGGTCGCCACGCCGCGCGGCCAGCGCGCCGCGCTCGCCTGGATCGCGGCCGACGCCGCGCGCCGTCCCTGGAAGGAAAGCTGATGCTGCAACCGCCCCCCGCCGAACCCGGCGCCCCGGAAACCGAGATCGACACCCCGGCCCTGGTCCTCGACCTCGACGCGTTCGAGGCCAATCTGGACCACATGAAAGCGCTGCTTGCCCCCACCGGGACGAAGCTCCGCGCCCACGCCAAGACGCACAAATCCCCGGTGATCGCCCATCTGCAGATGGCGCGCGGCGCGGTCGGCCAGTGCGTGCAGAAAGTGGCGGAAGCGGAAATCCTTGCCTGGGCCGGCGTGCCCGACATCCTCGTGAGCAACGAAGTGGTGGGTGCGGCCAAGCTCGCCCGTCTCGCCGCGTTGGCGCGCATCGCCCGGGTCGCGGTCTGCGCCGACGATCCCGCGCAGATCGCCGCGATCGAGGCCGCCGCAGCCGCCGCCGGCGTGCGCCTGCCGGTGCTGGTGGAGATCGACACCGGCGCCGGCCGCTGCGGCGTCGCCCCCGGACCCGACGCGGTGAACCTGGCCCGCCGCATCGCCAATTCCCGCTACCTGCGCTTCGGCGGATTGCAGGCCTACCACGGCAGCGCCCAGCACAAGCGCACGCAGGACGAACGCCGTGCGCTGATCGCCGGCGCCGCCGAGGGCGCGCGGCGCACGGTGGAACAACTCCGCCAGCAAGGGCTCGACTGCCCGATCGTCGGCGGCGGCGGCACCGGCACCTTCATGCTGGAAGCGACCTCCGGCGTGTACACCGAGATCCAGGCCGGCAGCTACGCCTTCATGGACGCCGATTACGCCCGCAACCTGGACGAAGCCGGCGGGCCGGTCGCCACCTTCCGCCACGCGCTGTTCGTGCTGGCAACGGTCATGAGCGCGCCGCGCCCCGGGATCGCGGTGCTGGACGCCGGCCACAAAGCGGTGGCGGTCGACAGCGGCCTGCCTACGGTCTGGCAACGACCGGACATCCGCTACGTCAGCGCCTCGGACGAACACGGCAAGCTGGAGGTCGCCCCGGAAACCGCCGCCCCGAAACTCGGCGAAAAGCTGCGCCTGGTGCCCGGCCACTGCGACCCCACGGTCGACCGCTACGATTGGTACGTCGGCGTGCGTGGCGGCCGCGTGGAATGCCTCTGGCCCGTCGCCGCCCGCGGCGCGATGGCCTGATCCGGCTGGTCCGGGTTTCGGGCCGCGTGAAGCAAGGCCAGGGGGGCGCTGCCCCCCTGGACCCCCTGCCAGGGGACAGTCGTCCCCTGGACCCCTCGGGGGGTTCCGTGCCGGTTGGGGGTGGCGTGCCGGCCGGGGCGGCGGTGGGGGCGGACGGGGTGAAGCGCGAATGCGCTCCACCCCGTCCGCCCCCACCGCCGCCCCGGCCGGCACGCCACCCCCAACCGGCACGGAACCAACGAACGGGTTCCAAGGGCGACGCCCTTGGCGGGGGTCCAGGGGGCAGCGCCCCCTGGCCTTCCTACACGCGGGTCGACGCCCCGGGACGGTCGGTGTCAGACCAGCGCCACCGGCCGCACTGGCGATCCGGTGGCGCCGCGGAACTTCACGGCGAGCAGGATGAAGCAGAAGCGGGTGATGTGGGCGGCTGCCAGTTCGTCCAGCACCAGGTTCTCGATCAGGTGCACCCCGGCTTCCGCCAGCACGTGCTGGTGCACCGGCAGCGCCAGGCCGTGGTCGGGGTTGGGCAGCACCTCCACCGCCATGTTGTCGCAGCCGATCGCGACCACGCCGCGCGAGGTGAGCCAGCGGGCGGCGGGCACGTCGATCCCGGGCTCCCCTTCCAGGTAGCGCTTGTTGTCGATCCCGAAATAGCGGCCCCAGCCGGTGCGGATCAGCACCACGTCGCCGGGTTCGATCGCGGTGCCGGCGGCCTCGGCGGCGCGGGCCAGTTCGTCGGGCGTGATCGCCCGGCCGGGGTTCAGATGTGCCCCGCCGTCCAGCCCCGCCACATCCAGCAGCACGCCGCGGGTGATGAGCGGCGGCATGTGTTCGATGCCGAGCCGCTCCAGGCCCCAGTCGGTCACCGCGTCCGGCGCGGAGACACCGTTGTAGAGTTTCTCGCCGATGCTGAAGTGGCCCAGCGCGTCGATATGCGTGCCGACATGGGCGGTCATCTCGATCCGCTCCACGTTCGATCCGGCATCGTTGCGGAACCCGGCCTTGCGGCGGCGGCGGATGGAATCGCGCCAGGACGCCCAGATCGACAGCAGGAAGGGCGTCTGGTTGGGCGACATGAAGGGCGCGCCGGCGTCGATCATGTGGCTGAGGTCGAACACGCGCCCGGTGCTCGCCAGGCGCAGCGCGGCGAGGCGCGAGGCGTCGGTGAGGCGGTTGGCGGCGCCGAGCTGGTCGGCGGCGCCCCAGTGGGCGTGGTCGTGCGGCGGATGATGGCTGGCGGACATGGGCGTTGCCTCCTGGTCTTGTCGAGGCAGGATCGGCGATCGGGGCGGCCGGCGCCAGGGGGCGGCCGCCGCGCCGGTTGCGTGCCGGCCGGGGGCTGGCTACAGCCGGCGCTTCCGCGCCCTCGGCAGGAGCCGTCCCGATGACCCCGTCCCCCCTTGCCGGCATCCGCATCCTCGACCTCACTTCGGTCGTCGTCGGCCCTTCCTGCACCCTCCGCCTCGCCGATTACGGTGCCGAGGTGATCAAGCTGGAGGCCCCCGAAGGCGACGTGCTGCGCACCCTCGGCGGCCCGTCGCCGTCCGGCCGCACGTCCGGCAAATACCTGCACTTCAACCGCAACAAGCGCGCCATCTGCCTCGACCTCAAACAGCCGCAAGCCCGCGCCGCCCTGCTGAAAATCATCGACGGGTGCGATGTCGTCGTCTCCAACATCCGCCCGGACTCGCTCGCGAGGCTCGGCCTTGACGCCGCCGGCCTGCGCGCGACGCGCCCCCGCCTGATCCATTGCACCATCACCGGCTTCGGCCCGGACGGTCCGTATCGCGGCCGGCCCGCCTACGACACGGTGATCCAGTCGGTGGCCGGCGTCGCCGGCCTCGCGGAACGGCGCGACGGCGCCCCCGCCTTCGCCCCCCTGCTGCTGTGCGACCACGTGGTGGGCGAGATCACTGCCGGCGCCATCCTCGCTGCCCTGTTCCGCCGCGAGCGCACCGGCGCCGGTGCGGCCATCGAGGTCCCCATGCACGAAACCATGGCCGCCTTCGTGCTGAGCGAGCATCTCGGCCCGGCCAGCTTCGTCCCCGCCCAGGGACCGGCGGGCGATGCCCGCGTGCTCGATCCCAACAACAAGCCGATGCGGACCGAGGACGGCTGGATGACCGTCACCGCCAACACCGACGCCCAGGTGCGGGGCTTCCTGCGCGGCATCGGCCGGCCGGAGTTGATCGAGGATCCGCGTTTCCGCACCGTCGCCGACCGGTTCCGCAACGCGCCCGCCTGGTACGCCCTGCGCGGCGACGCACTGCGCGGCCATCCCACCGCGCACTGGCTCGCGGTGTTCGAAGCGGCCGATGTGCCCGCCGCGATCTGCCACACGCTGGAAACCCTGCCCGACGATCCGCACTTGCACGAGGTCGGCCTGCTGGTGGCCGAGACGCATCCGACCGAGGGGGACATTCGCTCGATCCGCCCGACGGTGCTGGAGGACGGCATCGCCGCCCCGCCCGGCCCGCCGTCTCGCCCCCAGGGCGCGGACACCGACGCCGTGCTGGCCGGGGCAGGATTGTCGGCGGATGAGATCGCTAGTCTGTTCGCGACCGGTGCGGCCCGCGCGACCGGGTAGCCAGGTCATCCCACCGCGCGGATTACTCCACCAGCGAGATCAGGGAATTGTTCGGCGTGGTGCCGAATGTGTTGAGCTGATAGCTGGAGCAGGTCGATTCCAGGCGCGAATTCCCCACGACCGAAACGGACTGGGCGATGATCTTGGCACACCCATGGCTGCCGCTCGTCGGGGTGCCGGCGAACGAAAGATCGGCGTTGGGCATATAAAGCAGGCCGGTGAACGGGACGGGCGCGTTCCCCCCGACCGTGTCTCGCTGGGTGCTGCTGGTCGCGAACAACACCCCGGGGATGGCGCCGTTCTGCATGGTGCCGACCGTGGGGGCGGTGAGCGTGACCGCGCTGTTGTTGAAATTGCCGGCAATGGACAGCGGTCCGGTGCTAACGATGGTGATCCCGCTGCCGGACACGATGGTGCCCGAGTTTCCGCTGACCGAAATCGCGCCGTTCACCGTGTAGAGGCCGGGGCGACTGAAATCGAGCGTCTGGCTGCCTTTGATCGAGATCGCGCCGTAGCACGTGTTGGGGTAGAGTGTGACGGTGTTGCCTGAAACATCCGGCGGCTGCGTCGGGGAGCACGCGGCCCGGGACAGGGCCTGTTGCACCGCGAGGTCGTTGGCATAGGGATCAGACAACGGCTTCACGCCGCTTGTCTGAATCGCCGGATTAGTTCCGGTTCCCACGACATTGCTGCCGATCCCGATGCTCCCGCTCGCATACAGGGCGGACGCATTGATGGTGACGGTGCCCTTCATGGTGATGGAGCTGTCCGAATAGGCCGAACAGCCGTTCAGCGACACCACCGGGTTGCCCGAGGCGGTCACCCCCGAACCGGTCCCGCCCAACGCCAGGATGCAGGGTTGCGGGCCCAACTCGGCCATCCCCGTCGAGCCCAGGGAGACCGACGTGGCGGCGCTGATGATGTGCGTGAACCACAGCGGCAGCGTCTGCCGGGTCGTCACCAGGACCGCGGGATCGGCACTGTTGTGCACCCCGTTGGTGATAGTCACCGTAACGTTATTGTCCGACAGAACCAGCGTGCCGGGATTCCAGTTGCGGCTGTTCGTGCCGATGGCGTCGTCGATCTCTGCCACATCCGCTGCCGCATTGGCGGCCTGCTGCGCGGTATCGTTACGTGCCAGCGCGGCGACGCCCGCGAGCGCGGCCATGTCCGCCGTGCGCTGAAGGCCGATCTGCGTCGCCGACCAGCGCGCGATCTCGGTTCCCATGGACACGGACATCAGCAGCACGGGCACGGCGATCGCAGCCATGAGGGCAATCCCCGCCCGTCGGTCACGGCCGAAGCGCCGCATGCTGTGGGCTGGACGGATCATCACACCGGGATCAACCACCGTTATCGGAAAATGATTCTCTTGGGTACGATGGCAGCATTATCGTTCGGCCGGCGCAAGTCGGCCGAACGGCTGAAGGTTTGGGGCGTCGACAGCAAGGCCAGGGGGGCGCTGCCCCCCTGGACCCCCCGCCAGGGGACAGTCGTCCCCTGGACCCCTCGGGGGGTTCCGTTCCGGTGGGGGGCGCGGCCAGCCGGGGCGGGGCCGGGCGGCGGGTGAGCAGGGCGCGCATGCGCGCCCTGCTCAGCCGCCCCCGGCCGCCCCGGCTGCCGCGCCGCCCCACGCCGGAACGGAACCAACGAACGGGTTCCAAGGGCGACGCCCTTGGCGGGGGTCCAGGGGGCAGCGCCCCCTGGCCTTGCTGTCACCCGGTCAGGCCGGCGCGAACAGATCGCCCCGCGTCGTGCGCGGCGCCGACGTTGGCGCCGCGGCGAACAGCGCATCCCGTTGCGCCACCGGCAACACCCGGTCAGCGAACAGGCGCATGTTGAGCTCGCCGTCCTCGTGCGGCATGCCGCCATAGGAGAAATCGGCGATCAGGTGGTCCGTCCCGGTGGTGGCGCGCAGCTCGGCGATCTGCTGCAGGCAGTCGTCCGGCGTGCCGACGATCTGGATCTTCACATAGAACTCCGTCGCCTTGGTGCGCGCGGCGGGCTCTTTCAGCTTGGCGTAGGTCCTGGCCATCTTGCCGTAGGATTCGTAGCCTTTCACCGACCCCAGATGTCCGTCGGAGAAATGGTAGTGGGCATCGATCGAATCCCACTTGCGGCCAAGCCATTGCATCGCCCGGTCCTCGGCTTCCGCCCGGCTTGCGGCGCAGGAGACGTTGGTCAGGATCACCGGCGGCGGCGGCGTGTGGCCCACCGCCTCGGCGATGGCGCGGAAGCGGGCGATGTCCTCGGCGGCCTTGGGCCATTCGTTCTGCATGATGACCATCATCCCGAAGCCGAGCTTCGCCATCACCTCGGCCGATTCCGGGCTGACGGAGGAGGCATAGAAGCGCCGTTCCGGATGCGACATCGGCCGCGGACGGATCGCGGTGCGGGGGATCTTGTAGAACTGGCCGTCGAATTCGAAGCTCGGCTCGGCCAGCGCGAGCTTGACGATCTGCGCCGCCTCCACGAAGCGGGCGCGCGCCTCTTCCATCGGGATGCGGAAACCGGCGTATTCCACGCTGGCGGCACCACGGCCGAAGCCGAACAGGCAGCGCCCGCCGCACAGCACATCCAGAAGCGCGATCTGCTCGGCGACCCGGATCGGATCGTGCCACGGCAGCACGATCACCGCGGTGCCGAGCGCGATCCGCTGCGTCCGTCCGGCGAAATAGCTCAAGAGCTGGGGCGGGGCCGGCGACATCGAATAGCCGGTGAAATGGTGCTCCAGCGCGAAGAGGGAATCGAAGCCGAGCGGCTCGGCGAGATCGCCGAGCGCCAGATGCTCCCGATACACCGACGCGTCCGGGCGGCCTTCCTCGGCCAGGATACTGAGCGACAGACCAATCTTCATCGACGTTCCCCCTGTTCGCGCGGCGCCGCGGGCTGGGCTCAGCGCAGCGCCGGCATCACCTCGTCGGCGAACAGTGCGACCGAGCGTAGCCCGGCGTCCAGCTTCAGGTCGCCGAAGGCGAAGCGGCACAGCAGGTAGGTGATGCCGCTGTCCGCCACCATCGTGCCCAGGCGCGCCGCCACTTTCGCCGGGGCGCCGGCCACGGCGCGGCCGGTCGCCTCCGCCTCGTCGAACTCGGCCGGAAAGATTGCGTGCGGGCTTGGCATCCGCCCGTGCTCGCGCCACAGCTTGAGGAAGCTCGCGCGCCACCGTCGGTACGCGGGCCGCGCGAGCTCCAGCGCCGCGGCGTCGGTGTCGGCCACCACCACATGGCGCACCAGGCCGATCAGCGGCATCTCCTGCGGCGGGCGGCCGAGCGCGGCCCATTCGGCCCGGTAGCGGTCGACGATCGCGCGCATCGGTCCGGGCGGCAGGTTGGACACGACATTCACCTGGTGCCGCGCCGCCCAGGGCACGCCGTCGGCGGTGCCGATCCCGTACCACAGCGGCGGGTGCGGGCGCTGCACCGGCGCCAGCTCCATCGGCACGTCGCGGTACTGGTAGAAGCGCCCCTCATGGGTCAGCCGCCCGCCGGCGAGGCCCGCGAGCACTACCTCCAGCGCTTCCTGGTACATCGCCGGCGCGGTGGCGGGATCGAGGCCCCAGTAGCCGAGCTCGATCGGCGAGATCCCGCGCCCGACGCCCAGCATCAGCCGCCCGCCGCTGATCTGGTCGAGCAGGCAGATCTCCTCGATCAGCCGCAGCGGATGATAGAGCGGCAAGGTATAAACGAGCGGCCCCAGGCGCAGCCGGGAGGTGCGGCTCGCCGCCGCGGCGAGCCAGACGGAAGGGGAGGGGGCGAGGCCGAGCGGCGTCGCATGGTGCTCGGCCACGTGGTAGCCGAAGAAACCGGCCCGTTCGTACGCTTCGATCATCCGGAGCCGGTCGGCGAAGAAGCCTCCGAGCGCGCCCGGGTGGTCCATATGGTCGAACACGCCGAACTGGATCATGCCGCTGGCTCCCCCGCGTACGGTCGCGGCGGAAGCCTATCAGCGGCCTGCCTGGGCCTCAATGGAGGCCGGGCGAGGGCTCACCCGACGCGACGCCGCACCATCGGCCGTACGTGATGGCCCCGGCCGGTCGCCCCTCAGCTCGGCGGCTCGCCGGCGATCGGTGCGTAGCCGAGCGCGGTGAACAGTCCGGCCACCTCGGCGATCGCGGCCTCCAGCCGGGCCGGGTCGGTGCCCTTGGCGACGATCGCGACGCCGTTGCCGCTCGGGCGGTAGAACGGGTAGCTGCCGATATCCACCGCCGGGTAGTGCGCCTGCACCGTGCCCAGCGGCTCGGCGATCCGGCCTTCGGACACGCCGAGCGCGTGCACCGCGCGCGCCGCGATCGGCGTGCCCCCGGGCAGGCCGGGGGCCAGGCTGTCGAACATCGCCTGCATGATCCGCGGCACCCCGGCCAGCACGTGCACGTTGCCGATGGTGAAGCCGGGGGCGTTGGAGATCGGGTTGTCGATCAGGCTGGCGCCGCGCGGCATCGTCGCCATGCGCTGGCGGGCCGGGTTGAACTCGCCCGGCTTGTAGCTGCGCTCCATGCGCGCCCAGGCCTCGGGGTGCGGCTCCCACGGCACGCCGAAGGCGGCGGCCACGCATTCGCTGGTGATGTCGTCGTGGGTCGGACCGATGCCGCCGGTGGTGAACAGCATGGTGTGGCGGGCGCGCAGCTCGTTCACCGTCGCCACGATCACCTCGGGGATGTCGGGGATCACCCTGGCCTCGGCGAGGCGGACGCCGCGCTCGGCCAGGCGCTGGGCCAGGAAGCGCAGGTTGGTGTCCTGGGTGCGGCCGGACAGGATCTCGTTGCCGATCACCAGGACGGCGGCGGTGGGGGCGGTGTCTGCCATGTCTTGTCCCTACAGGAAGTCGCGCAGCAGCGGGATCAGCGGCTTGTCGGCCGGGGGCATCTGGTAGTCGGACAGGCGCTCGGGCCGCACCCAGGTCAGCGCCTGGCCCTCCCGCCCGCGGGGAATCCCCCGCCAGCGGCGGCAGAGATAAAGCGGCATCAGCAGATGGAACCGCTCGTAGGCGTGCGAGGCGAAGGCGAAGGCGCCGAGGCAGGACGCGGTGACGTCGATGCCGAGCTCTTCCTTCAGCTCGCGGATCAGCGCGGCTTCCGGGGTTTCGCCTGGGGCGAGCTTGCCGCCGGGGAATTCCCACAGCCCGGCCATGGTCTTGCCCTCCGGGCGGCGGGCGAGCAGCACCCGGCCGTCGCGGTCGATCAGGGCGCAGGCGGCGACCAGGACCAGGGGTTTGGCGCCGTCGGCCGCAGGGGCCGGGGCGGTCCCCGCGCGGGCGGCCGGCGAGTCGGCGGGCGCGGCGCCCGGTGCAGCGCCCGGTGCGGCGCCGGGTGCGGCCGCCGCAGGGCCGGCCGGGGCGTCGGCCTCGCCGAACAGATCCTCCCGCGTCGCGGTCAGGCGCAGCACCGGCTGGTGGCCGCCGCGGGCGCGGAACAGCTCCGTCCCGTGCCCGGTTTCGCGAAAGCCGATCCGGCGCAGCACGACGAGCGAGGCGGGGTTGTCGGCGATCACCGTCGCTTCCAGCCGGTCGAGGTCGAGATTGGCCAGCGCCCAGCGGGCGAGCCGCCCGGCGGCCTCGGTGGCGACGCCATGGCCCCAGAACGGGCGCCCGACCCAGTAGCCGAGCCGCCCGGCCCGCGCCGTCGGGTCGGCGCGCAGCCCGACCACGCCCACCAGGGTCTCCGCCGCCCCCTCCCGCCCGGTGATCGCCAGGTGGTACGCGGTGCCGGCCGCGAGTTCCCGCACCGTGGAGGCGATCCACTCGTCGGCCAGATCGCGCGGGTAGGGAAACGGCACGTTGGCCAGGCTGCACGAGACCTCCCAGTTGTTGACCAGGTTGTGCAGGGCGGCGGCATCCGCCGCGACCAGCGGGCGCAGGATCAGGCGCTCGGTGGCGAGCGGGGCAAAGCCGGGTGCAGGGTCCGGCAGCGCCGGATCGAGCAGCGGCGGGGCGGATCGGGCCGGACCGGCGCGGCGGGGCGCGCCGCGGCGTTTGCTGCTGGGTTTCGGCGGGGGCGCCTCGGCGGCCGAGGTCATGGGCGAGCCTTCTTCGGGACCGGCAGGGAAGGGGCCGTCGCTGCCGACGGCCGGTCCTAAGTGGCCCAGGCGGCGGGGCGGAGCAAGCGCGCCGGCGGTGCGGGCGCCGCTCCGCCCGCACCGCCGGACCGTGGTGCCGGCGCCACAGGCAGCGTGCATTTTGGGTTCTATCCCCGGCGCCCCGGCTATATATTGATTGACCATGACTCGGGGCGGGTTCGACAAGGCCCCCGCCGGTTAGGAAGAAGGGGGTTCCACGTGCTCGATGCGGTACAGATGCGAGGCCGATTCCAGGTCCATGTCGATCGGTCGCGCGACGCGCTGATCACCGAATTCGGCCGTGCGACCCTGACCGACCGCTACCTGATGCCCGGGGAGGAGTTCCAGGACCTGTTCGCCCGGGTCGCGTCCTACTACGGCGACGACCAGGCGCATGCGCAGCGGCTGTACGAGTACATGAGCCGGATGTGGTTCATGCCGGCCACCCCGGTTCTGTCCAATGGCGGCACCAATCGCGGCCTGCCGATTTCCTGCTTCCTGAACGAGGCGTCCGACAGCCTGGACGGCATCGTCGGCTTGTGGAACGAGAACGTGTGGCTGGCCTCCAAGGGCGGCGGCATCGGCAGCTACTGGGGCAACCTGCGCTCGATCGGCGAGCGGGTGGGCGCGGTCGGCAAGACCTCCGGCGTGATCCCCTTCATCCGGGTGATGGACAGCCTGACCCTGGCGATCTCGCAAGGCTCGCTGCGGCGCGGCTCGGCGGCCGTGTATCTGCCAACCTGGCATCCGGAGATCGAGGAATTCGTCGAGATGCGCCGGCCCACCGGCGGCGATCCCAACCGCAAGGCGCTGAACCTGCACCACGGCATTCTCGTCCCGGACGCGTTCATGCGCGCGGTGGAGGCGGACGAGGCCTGGCCGCTCACCTCGCCCAAGGACGGCTCGGTGGTGCGCTCGATCTCGGCCCGGTCGTTGTGGATCCGCATTCTCACCGCCCGGATCGAGACCGGGGAGCCGTACCTGATCTTCTCCGACCACGTGAACCGGGCCCGGCCGGAGCATCACAAGCTGGCCGGGCTGGAGGTGAAGACCTCCAACCTGTGCAGCGAGATCACCCTGCCCACCGGGATCGACCAGCACGGGATGCAGCGCACCGCGGTGTGCTGCCTGGCCTCGCTGAACCTGGAAAACTGGTTCGAGTGGCAGGCGGATCCGGGCTTCGTCGAGGACGTGATGCGGTTCCTCGACAACGTGTTGCAGGATTTCATCGACCGCGCGCCGCCGGGGATGGAACGGGCGAAGTATTCGGCGATGCGGGAGCGCTCGGTGGGGCTCGGCGTGATGGGCTTCCACTCGTTCCTGCAATCGCAGGAGGTGCCGTTCGAGAGCGTGATCGCGAAGGTCTGGAACCGGCGCATCTTCCGCCATGTCCGCGAAAAGGCCGACGAGGCCTCCCGCGTGCTGGCCGACGAACGCGGCGCCTGCCCGGACGCGGCCGAATGGGGGGTGAAGGAGCGTTTCTCCCACAAGCTGTCGATCGCGCCCACCGCATCGATTTCGATCATCGCCGGGAATGCCAGCCCGGGGATCGAGCCGATCGCCGCCAACGTGTTCCTGCAGAAGACCCTGTCCGGCAGCTTCACGGTGCGCAACCGGCATCTGCAGAAGCTGCTGGCGGAGAAAGGACAGGATTGCGACGAGGTGTGGTCGTCGATCACGCTCAACAAAGGCAGCGTGCAGAATCTGGAGTTCCTGACCGAGCAGGAGAAGGCGGTCTACAAGACCGCGTTCGAACTGGACCAGCGCTGGGTGATCGAGCACGCGGCGGACCGCGCGCCGTTCATCTGCCAGAGCCAGTCGGTGAACGTGTTCCTGCCGGCCAATGTGCACAAGCGGGATCTGCACCAGATCCATCTGATGGCGTGGAAGAAAGGCGTGAAGTCGCTCTACTATTGCCGCTCGTTGTCGATCCAGCGCGCGGATTCCGTGAGCGAGAAGGCGGTGCGCCCGGTGGCCTTCGCAGGCGAGATGGCGGCGGTGAACGACGCGGCGGAGCAACTGCCGCTGGTGGCCGTGTCGGACCAGACGACGGGGACGGATTACGAGGAGTGCCTGGCCTGTCAGTAGGGACACGCGCCCCGAATGTGTGAACCTGCAGCGGGCCGGAGCGGGCGAAAACGCGCTCCGGCCTTTCCGCCGCGACCTGGGGTGTGGCCGGGACCCGTGTCAGTGCGGCGCGATGCTGGCGCGTCGAAAAGCCCCGACACCGTGATCACTGTCGGGACCGGGACGCGGTGTGCATGACACTGCGGGCCGCTGGCTCGATCGGGTAACCGGCCAGGAAGCGCCGCAGGGAGGTTGAGCCGACGACGGCGTTCCTGCCCGCTGCAACCAGCAGGTCGACGTCCTTCCGTGGGATCGTCAGCCCGGTGGGAATCGCGAGAAGCTTCGCCTTCATGGGGCCAGGGGGCATGTTCACGAGAGAAAGATGGATCAGAGCGGCTTCCACGTCGCCGCATGGTGCCCCGTATACCGTCTTCCCTTGCGCACATCGCGCGGTACGGACCGCCCTGGCGAACTGGCCGAGTTGCTGCTGCACAGTGACAAGCGTCTCGAAGTTGTACCGGTCGATCTGATTTCCCGTCGCCAGACCCAGGATCGAGAATATCCCCCCGACAGCCTTGCGTTGTGCCGCCGTCGGATCCTGCGCGCCCTGTCCATCGATGCTGAGCACGAGGATCCGTCGCAACCGATCCCCCCCCCAAGCGGTGAGGGCCCGCGGAGACTGGGCAATGTTCTCCATGATCCCCCCGACGGAGCGCAAACCAAGGTTATCGGAAACGCCGCCGTCCGAGAGGTGCACGTAGCGGGTCCGTTGCGGGTCCAGATATCGCTCGATGTTGCGGGCCTGCAGGCCCAGGCGAGAGAGCGGATCGCGTCGCTCCTGCTCGGTGATCCGCGTCAGCCAGCCCGGCTTGCGGCCCCCGCACGCGTCAGCGTGGTTGGTGATGGTGATGGGGGAGAACAGGCCCGGGAACCCGTTCGAAGCTGCGACGGCCCGCGCCAGCGGGAAAGTCGTCAGGTCCGAGCAGAGTATGTCGAACGTCTCCTGCGTGAAGACGAACGGTGTGCCGTAATTGATATCCGTCGCCGTAATCGCGATGAGGGGGCGTCCGAGCTCCATCAGGTCCTTGAATGTGGCCCCGTGGAACATCGTGCGGTCATAGACCCGCGCCATGAAGTCGTTGGTTCCCACGTCGGGGTCGACCAACCAGGTCCAGTGCCAGGGCAGCAGGTAGATACCCCAGATGTAGCTGTTGGTGTCGGAGTAGAGGAAGTCCTTTTCGAACCGGCCGAAAGCCTTGTCGCGGTACAGCCCGTAGTACGCCGCCGTGAAGCTGCCGCCGGAGACACCAGAGATGCCGTCGAGCTCGTGCAACAGAGGTCGAGGTCCCTGGGCGGTGGGGACAAAGACGTCGCGCATCCCCTCCAAGGCCCCGTAGGCAAATGCCGCCGACCGTTTGCCGCCGCCCGACATCGCCACGAATACCATGAGATCCGGGGCCACACCGGAGGGGGCGAGCGCCTGCAGCCGGTACCCACCTTTGGAAATAGCCGGGTTGCCGACCGGTTCCAGCTTCGCCGACGACAACGGCACCGAGTCGACCACTGTCATCGATGCGCAGCCGGCCAGCAGCATGGCGAGCACGGTGATGCACAGGGTACCGGCCCGGCGGGCTCCTCTGACGAGGACACTCATGACGATCTCCCGCACGACAGAACGATACCCCTCGCGTTCAGAAAACGCGCGCCGCCCGGGCGCCGCGCAAGGCCCGTGGCGCGATGGACCACGAGCCGCGACTGGCGGCAGGACCCAGGACATTTCCCCATCATCCCGCACCTGCCGGGCCCGTCCGGCCTGGCTTTTCTGGTGTCCCGTTTCGGAAATTCGGTTCCGAATTTCCGGGACACTGGTTCTTTGTTTTCAGTGGCCTGCTGGCCCCTGAAATGCGAAGGCATTTCAGGGGCAGGACACTAGAACCTGAACCCGACGCCGAGCACGGGGCCGTATGCGACCATGTCGATGGAGCGGGTCGCGGGCAGGAACGTCCGCGTCGTCTCCTCGCTCCGCGAGCTCCTGATCGCACTGAAGCCGCCCGTGACCACCATCCAGTCGGTCACGGCGTAGGATACCATTGCCGATGCGCCCCATCCCCAGGAGCCACCCCCGACGCCGAAGCCCTGAACGAGACCGGAAAGTTCGATGCGCCAGCGTGGCGACGGATAGATGGAGACCCGGGTTCCAAGCCACGGCTGGACGAAGGTTCCGCTCTCGTCCGCGCTGCCAAGCTGGTTGCGCTCGCTGCTGACGGATGAGCTCCACGTAAAGACCGCAAACCCCGTTCGGGCATCCATCGTAACGGGAATGCCGCCGACGTCTCCGGACAGCACCCGATAGCCGAAGCCGGGAGCGACCCGCACCATCGAGGCGCTGGCGTTGAGGGTGACATTTCGTCCCAGGACCCGCGAAGAGGTCGTCTTGCCGCCGGCGAGAGACACCCAGTCGATATTGAGCTCCGCGGACCAGGGGCCGTAGCGCAGCAGCCCATAGCCCATGAATGCGCCATGCAGCGAGTTCGCCAGTTGCTGGGCGGTGGGTATGCCCGTGCTGGTGCTTCCGCCGATGCCTCCGCGAGGTCCGAGCGTGAAATTGGTCTTGGTTGCGGGCAGCCACAGATAGGGCGTCAGTTCGATCTGAACCCGGTAGGATCCGTCGGCGGCGTAGCCTTCCCGCGGTGAAAACATGTCTGCCCGCGCAGGCGCGCACGCAAAGACAACGGCGAGGCAGACGAGCAAGGCGAGGGCAACCCGCTCCAGCGAAGCGACCGTAACGCATTTCAGTCTATTACGTTGCATTGTTCGCCCGCTCCGGATCTCGTGGACTGGATCGCATGGACCGGGGTCAGGATAGCAAGGCGCCCCGCCGCAGACGGGTAGGCAGGAAACGCCTCCGCTGACTATGCAGAATTGGCGCGGTGTCCGCGCGTGGTCCGGTGGCCAACGGGACGACCCTGATGCTGTCCTGCCCTGTGATCATCGCCACACATGTCCGTGATGACGTTGCGCCAAATCTGCATAGTGACCCGAAGTCCCCCTGAAGAAGGGTGGCGGGAGCGTCCATGACCCGAGGAGCTCCCGCCGTGAACACGCGCCTGTTTGCCGGCTGTGTGGTCTCTCTTGCCGCGCTTGCCGCCGCCATGGGGCCACAAGCGCGCGCCCAGCCGATCGAAGGCCTTTATGTGGGGGGCGGCCTCGGGGCGAACTTCATGCAGAGCAACTCCGTCCAGGTGAATCTCAGCGGCGGGGGCGGCGGCGTGTTCGGGACCGGCTCGACGGACATGTACCTGAGTCCGGGCTTCGCCGGCCTTGCGAGCGTCGGCTGGGGCTTCGGCAACGGGCTGCGCGCCGAGGCGGAGCTGAGCTACCGGAACAACAGCGTCAGCAACCTGCAGGGGGTTTTCGGCGGCCCGAACATCCATGCCGGCGGGACCGAGCAGAAGTTCGGAATGATGGTCAATGTCCTTTATGACTTCGACGGCATTGCACCATGGGTCACGCCGTATCTGGGTGCCGGCGTCGGGTATCAGTGGGCGCAATGGAACGGCGTCAACGCCGCCGACGCGATCGGCGACCGGTTCAGCATCGACGAGACGGAAGGTGCCTTTGCCTATCAGGCGATTGTCGGCCTGGCGTTCCCCATGCACGAAGTCCGCGGGCTCGCGATCACCGCCGAGTACCGCTTCATGGGGCTGGCGGGGAACCGCAACTACAAGGCGGAATTCACCGGGCCGACGGTGGGGTCCATCCCGACGACGGTTCGGGCCGGGAGTGAGTTCAATCACGCGTTGTTGATCGGCCTCCGCTACGCATTCAATGCCCCGGCCCCTCCGCCGCCCCCGGCCCCCATGCCGGTTGCCGCGCCGGCACCGGAACCAGCTCGCTCGTATCTGGTGTTCTTCGATTGGGACAAGGCGACCCTCAGCAGCCGCGCGCAGCAGGTCATACGGGATGCGGCGCAAAACTCCACACGGGTGAAGTACACGCGAATCGATGTGAACGGGTACACGGATACCTCGGGCGCGCCGAAATACAATCAGGCGTTGTCGGTGCGGCGCGCGGATGCCGTCGCCGCCGAGCTGATCAAGGACGGCGTGCCCCGGCAGGTCATTACCGTTCGGGGCTTCGGCGAGACGCACCTCCTGGTCGCGACCGGCCCCGGCACGCGTGAGCCGCAGAACCGCCGGGTCGAGATCGTGTTGCAGTGAGCGTCCTGGCGGGGCCGTAAACCAGGCTGCCGGAGGCGCGGCGATAGGCCGTCGCACCGCCTGCGGCAGCCAGGACGACGCAGACCGTTCCTTTGCGGAAAGGCAGGGCCCCCGCACTGACACATGCGCGGGGGCACCGGCGTGCTGGCGGGGGCGCGGGTGCGGGGATCGCACGATCGGCATTGGCCGGATCGCTTCTCCTCGCGCAGCCCCGTTGGGTCGCGGGGCGTCAGGGACCATATGCCGGAGGCGCCAGGGTCCGGACCACCTCGGGCCCGTCAGGCCATCCGGCCGTCCTCGCCTCATGTCCCCCTTGAGGCCGGGAGGGTCGGCGTCGTTTCGACTTCAGTCCGCCGCGGAAGGACCCGCCATGACCTACCACATCTCCAGGACCGTCGATCTCCCCTTCGAGGCCGCCATCGCCGCCACCACCGAGGCGCTGAAGCGCCACGGATTCGGCGTGCTGACCGAGATCGACGTGCAGACCACGTTGAAGAACAAGCTGAACGTGGCGTTCCGGCCGTACCGCATCCTCGGCGCCTGCAACCCGCAATTCGCCTACCAGGCGCTTCAGGAAGAGGACAAGATCGGCACCATGCTGCCCTGCAACGTCGTCGTCCAGCAGCGCGACGGCGGCAAGGTCGAGATCTCGGCGGTCGATCCGGTCGCCTCCATGCAAGCGGTCGGCAACAAGAACCTGGCCGCGGTGGCGGACGAGGTCCGTACCATGCTGCGCCAGGTGGTCGAGGAGCTCGGCGCGGCCAAGGCCTGACGACGCGGGGGGCGGCGCCAGTGTCCTGCCCCTGAAATGCCTTCCCATTTCAGGGACCAGCAGGCCACCGAAAACAAAGAGCGAGTGTCCCGACGCATGATGACGTTATTTGCGAGTCGGGACGCTAGCGGCTGCACGCCCCCCCGCCGAGGACGCAGAACCGCGCGCAGTGCGGGTGGTTCAGGGCCACCGGGACGAAGGACTCGCGCAGGCTCCCGCCCAGCTCGAATCGCGCATCGTACGGCAGCAGGGTGCAGGCCAGCACCGCCGGTCGCGCCGCACCCTTGCGCTTCACCACCATCCGCGCCGAGGCGCACATCACGCTGTCCGGCGACCGTCCCAGGATCCCCCAGCAGGCCTCGGTGATTTCCGGCACCTCGGCCGCGGCGTCCATTTCGGGAAACAAGGTCAGCGCCACCGGGTCCGCCGCGTCCACCGCCACGCCGAGCCCGGCGAACAGCGCGGCGTAGCCCGCCCGCAGCGCCGCTTCCAATTCATCGGTGAACCGCCGCCCGGCGACATGGACGGAGAATCCCGCTCTCGGTCAGCCAGCGCAGCCCCGCAAGGGTCGGCTCCCAGGTGCCGGCGCCGCGTTCGGCCTCGTGCACCGCCGCGCTGTGATGATCGAGCGAGACCCGGATCGTCAGCCGCGGACCGAACCGCCGCAGCCCCGGCAGCCAGGCGCGCGCCTGGAGCAGCGGCTGCATCGCATTGGTCAGCACCAGCGCCGAGAAGCCGCGGTCCAGCACCTCCTCCAGCATCGGCCGCAGGTCGCGGTTCATGAACGGCTCGCCGCCGGTGAAGCCGATCGTCTGCGTGCCCAGCCGCTCGCGCTCGATCTCGTCGAGGAAGTCGCGCACCTCGGCCGCGCTGAGGTAGGCCAGCCGGTCGTTGCGCGGCGAGGATTCGATGTAGCAATGCGCGCAGGTCACATTGCACAGGGTTCCGGTGTTGAACCACAAGGTCTCCAGCCGGCCGAGCGGAACCCGGGCGCGCGGGTCGCCGGTCGCGGTACGCAGCGGATCGCGGAACCTGGGCGGGGGCGAAAATGTGACTTGCATGCCGGTCGGGGTTCGTGCGGGGCGGGATGGCGCGGCAGTATCGCACCGCGGCGTGCCGGCGCAAACGCCGCTGCGCCGCGCGCGACAGCCGTCGGCGCGCGGTCAGCGCGCCAGCGGCCCGGTCGCCGCGTCCCCGTCGGCGGTGAGCGGGCGACGGGAGCCCGCGCGCACCTCGGCCTCGGGCCGGTACCCCGTGTGCAGGGCGATCCATCGCTCGCCGTCGCTCCATCGCACCAGCAGCGCGACCAGCGGGTCGTGCCCAATGGCCTCGTGGATCAGGCGGTAGGCGGCGGCCGGGGTCTCGACCGCGTGGTCCTGCACCCGCACGATCACCGAACCCGCGCGGAGGCCACGGCTGAAGGCTTCGGACATCTGGTCCACCGCCACCACCACCACGCCTTTGTCGTCGTGGAGACTGTAGGCCTTGCGGGCCGCCGGGCTGATCGGCGCCAGCAGCAGGCCGAGATCCGGGGGCGGGCGGGGCAGCAGTTCGGCGGGGTTCGCCAGCACGTCGGCCAGGGGCTCGCTGATCCCCGGCCAGATGCGGACGGTGACGGCCACCTGTCGCACGGCCCCGCGCTGCCAGACCGAGAGCGTCACCTCCCGGCCGATCGACGTCGTGGCGATCTCGCGCATCAGGGCCCGCGCGTTGGCGGGCGTTCCGCCCTCGTAGCGCAGGATCACGTCCCCCGGCTGCATCCCCGCGCTGCGGGCCGGGCTGTCCCGATCAACCGCGGTGACGATGAAGCCGCCGGCCTGGGGCAGCCCCAGCGCGGTGGTCAAATTCGGCGTCATTCCTTGCAGGCGCACCCCGATCCAGCCGATCGGGCGTTGCTCGGGATGCAGCAGATGACGCAGGGCGGCGGCGACGACGGAGGAGGAGATCGCGAAGCCGAGGCCGTTGGAGCCTTCGTTCGGCTCGTTGGTGATCAGGATGGAATTGACCCCGATCACCTCGCCCGCGGTGTCGATCAGCGGCCCGCCGGAGTTGCCGTGATTGATCGCGGCATCGGTCTGCACATAGTCGTCGAACGGGGTGTTCATCAGGTCGCGCCGCAGCGCGCTGACGATGCCGGCGCTGAGCGAGGTGCCGAAGCCGAGCGGGTTGCCGATCGCCAGCACCGGATCGCCCACCCGCACCGCATCGCCGGGGGCGAGCTTCAGGGCCGGCAGCGCGTGGCCGGCGTCCACTTTCAGCAGCGCGAGATCCACCACGGGCGAAGCCGCCACCACCCGGGCCGGCATCTCGGTCCCGTCGTGCAGGCGCACGACGATCCACAACGCGCCGGCGATCAGGTGTTTGTTGGTGACGATGATGCCCGACGGCTCGACGATGAAGCCGGAGCCGCCGTAGCGCTTGCGCTGCCCTTCGGTGCCTTCCTTGTCCTCCGGGTCGTTCCTGTCCTTCTTGTGTTGCCCGACGATCTTCACCGTGATGATGTTGACGGTGGCGGGAATCACCTGGGCGGCGATGTCGGCCCAGCCGACAACCGGCCGCGCCGCCGGGGCGGCCAAGCCGGCCTGGCCGGGCAGCGCGAACAGCGCGATCAGGACGAGACAGAATACGGGCCGGCGCATGACCATACGGAGCATCAGAAACCACCATCCCCTTCTGCGACGGCTGGGTGGCGGTCCCGCCGATCAATTGCGACCTTCTCCGACCTGGGACGAGGTCGCAAGAGAACAGACAGGCCGGGCCATGACGGCCCGGTCTGTCCCGTCGCGACGGATCGTTGCTGCGATCAGTCCTTGTTCTCCTCCTCCTTGGTCATGCCGTTCTCATGCTCGCCGGGGGCGGCTTCCTTGGTCGCGGCGTTACCGCCCGGGCTGACCGCATTCTCGTCCTTGAGCTCGGTCGCACCGCTGCCGCCCGGGCTGATCGCGGTCCGGTCCTTGAGCTCGGCCGCGCCGTTGCCACCCGGGCTGATCGCGGTCCGGTCCTTGAGCTCGGCCGCGCCGTTGCCACCCGGGCTGATCGCGGTCCGGTCCCTGAGCTCGGCCGCGCCGTTGCCGCCCGGGCTGATCGCAGTCCGGTCCCTGAGCTGCGCGGCCGCATTGCCGCCGGGGTCCGCGTAGTCCTTCGGCATCGTCGTTTGTGCGAAGACAGGGGCAGCGAACGCCAGCGTTCCGGCTGCGACTGCCGCAATCATGACATGCCTCATAACTATTCTCCATAAGCCGCTTGCTCGGGGCAATTTACCCCTCGTCAAGTCTGAAGCTATTCTACCGATCCGACGGAATGTTTCATTGATCCATGTCAAGTTCCCAAGGAAATCCGTTAAAAGTTCCTTAAGAAACCATGATCACTGGCAGCGGGTGCGCAGGAAGCGGGCCCCGCAGAGAGGGGGTGGCGGGGCGGGCCAATGCCCGGCCGCCCCGCCACCCCCACGCGCGAGACCGTTCGGCCGACGAGGCCGACGGCATCAGCCGGTGCGTGCGACCGCGCAGGCGTGATCGAGCAACCGTTCGGCTGCCCCCGCGTCGCCCAGCGCCGGATCGGCGCGGTCGGCCAGCAGCACGAACCCCGCGCGTCCGTCGGGCGGCAGACGCACCCCCTCGACCGCCAGGGTCCAGCGTCCCATCGCCGTCGCCGCCCCCGGTACCTCATCGGCCAGGAGCCGGAACGGGTTCACGCCCGCCAGATCGGGGCTGTCCACCACCCGCGCCAGGTAGTGCCCGCCCGGCAGCGGCGCCGGGAACATGGTCCAGAGCGTCCCCAGCGCGCCGAGCCGCGCGGCGATCGCCGCGCGGACTCCGGGGCGGATGCAGTCGATATGGATATGCAACTGACTCTGGGTGCGACCGAACACGGAATTGACGGCGAGCGCGACATCCGGCCGGGGCAGCGCGCGCCCGGCCAGCGCGGAGACGGTGCCGCGGTTCTCCCAGGCGAGGCGCAGGTAGTTGGGGGCATCGGGGATCCGCACCGCCGGATCCTCGATGCCGGTGACCCGCGCGGTGGGGATCAGCAACACCTGGGTGGCGCCGTCGATGTCCTTCAGCAGGGCGTAGCCCGCCTGCGGGCGCACCGCGATGCAGGGCAGGGGGGTGTGGAACTCGGCCAGATCCGGCACGCAGCGATCGTGCACGATGTGCCACAACACGTTCGGATCCCTCCGCCGCGCCGGCCCGGCGGCGGCAAGGCCGAGCGCCAGGACAGCGAGGACAAGGCGGGCCCAGGGGCGCCGGCCCGGCGGCGCCGGCTGCATGCTTGCCATGGTCAGGTCCCTGCCTGGTGGACGGATCGCGGGTGACGCATACGAGCGACGGATCGGCGGGATGGCAAGGCCGGCGGGTCGTCGCCTTCCGGATCCGTTGGTCTTGTCCGTGCGGGCGCGGGCGTACGGACCCGCCGAGGGGCTGTCCGTCGGTCTTGTGTCCCGCCGCTATTCGTCCCGCAGCCGGCGGGCCAGCAGGTCGGCGATCGCCCGCCGCAAGGTGATGCGGCCCTCCAGCCAGGCGGCCACCGCGCGGCAGATCGGCAGATCGAGCGTGCCGGCACGCGCGACCAGCGCCGGTGCGGTGGTCACCCCTTCGGTGACCGCGCTGCGCCCGGCCAGCACCTCGGCCAGACGCTCCCCGCGCCCCAGTGCCACGCCCAGGCTGTAGTTCCGGCTCGCCGCCCCGGTGCAGGTCAGCAGCAGGTCGCCGAGGCCGGAGAGCCCCATCACCGTCTCCGCCCGTCCGCCCAGCGCCACCGCGAGCCGTCCCAGTTCGGCAAGACCGCGGGTGATCAGCGCCGCGCGCGCGTTCTCGCCCAGCCCGGCGCCCATCACCGCGCCGGCGGCGATCGCGATCACGTTCTTCGCCGCCCCGCCCAGTTGTGCGCCCACCGGATCGTCGTTGCCGTACAGCCGGAAGGCGGGGCTGGCCAGCAGGCCGGTCACCGTCGCGCGCACCGCCGGCTCGGCGCCGGCGACGACTGCGGCGGCGGGCAGCCCGGCGGCGATCTCGTGGGCGAAATTGGGGCCGCTCAGCACCACTGCCGGGGCGTGGGGATGCACCTCGGCCAGCACTTCCAGCGGCAGGCGCAAGCTGCCCGTCTCCACCCCCTTGGCGCAGCACACCAGCGGCGCGACGCCGGACAGCAGCGCCGCCGCCGCGCGCAGCTGCTGCGTCGGCACCGCGAGCAGCCAGGCGGCCGCCTGCTCCGGCAGTTCGGACGTCACCCGCACGGCCTCGGGCAGGCGCGCGCCGGGCAGACGGGGGTTGTCCCGGCACGCTTCCATCGCGGCGGCCTTCGCCGGGTCGCGCGCCCACAGCACCACCGGGGCCGCCCCGGCGCGGGCCGCCTGGATCGCCAGCGCCGTGCCCCAGGCGCCGGCGCCGACCACCACGACGGGGGCGCTACTCATCGGCCAGCCGGATCAGCGCGGTGCCCGCGCCGGAGCCGCGCTCGGCCAGGCGATCGCACAGCGCGTCCAGGATCGGCGGCGCCTCTTCGGCGAAGCGCCAGGGCGGATTGGCAATCAGCAGGCCGCAGCCGTTCAGCCGCGCCGGATCGAGCGGGGCGCGCAGCCAGAGTTCGGCGGCCACCAGGTCGCGCAGCCCGCCGGCTTGCAGCGCGGCGAAGACGTCGCGCAGCGGGGCGCGGTGCTTGATCGGGTACCAGGCGGCGAACACGCCGGCGGGAAACCGGGCAAGGCCGGTGCGCAGGGCCGCGACGAGGCGGGTGAACTCGTCTTCCGCCTCGAACGGCGGGTCGATCAGGATCAGGCCGCGCCGTTCCGGCGGCGGCAGCAACGCCTTGATGGCGGCATAGCCGTCGCGCCGGTGCACGCCCACCTGCGGATCGGCGGCGAAGCGGGCGCGCAGGACGGCGTGATCCTCCGGGTGCAGTTCGCAGCAGGCCAGCCGGTCGCCCGGCCGGAGCAGCGCGCGGATCAGCGCCGGCGAGCCGGGATAGAGACCCAGCCGGCGGACCAGGCCGAGATACGGCGCCAGCGCCTCCGGCGGGTCGCCCTCCAGCAGCCGGCCGATGCCGCCCCGCCATTCCAGGGTGCGGGTGGCGGGCCCGGCGGAAAGATCGGTGAAGCCCGGCCCGGCATGGGTGTCCAGCACGAAGAACGGCCGCTTCTTGCGCGCCATGGCACCGAGCAGCCAGACCAGCAATGCGTGCTTCATGCAATCGGCGAAGTTCCCGGCATGGAAGGCGTGGCGGTAGTTCATCGCGGCCGCATGGCGTCTCCGGAGTCTTCTCCCTCCCCCCTTGCGGGGGAGGGCCGGGGAGGGGGGCACGCCGCACGATACACCGTGCCGTTCGCCCCCCACCCCGGCCCTCCCCCGCAAGGGGGGAGGGGGAAGCAGGCCTATTCCACCGTGACGGATTTCGCCAGGTTGCGCGGCTGATCGACATCGGTCCCTTTCAGCACCGCGACATGGTACGCCAGCAGTTGCACCGGGATCGCGTACAGGATCGGCGCGACGAAGGGATCGACCGTCGGCAGCACCACCGTCTCGATCGCGATGCCTCTCAGCTTTGCCGCCCCTTGCGCGTCGCTCAGCACGATCACCTGGCCGCCGCGGGCGGCGGCTTCCTGCAGGTTGGACGCGGTCTTCTCGAACAGCGGGCCGGACGGGGCGATGGCGATCACCGGCACCGCCTTGTCGATCAGCGCGATCGGGCCGTGCTTCATCTCCCCGGCGGCATAGCCCTCGGCGTGGATGTAGCTGATCTCCTTCAGCTTCAGCGCGCCTTCCAGCGCGATCGGGAAGCAGTTGCCGCGGCCGAGGTAGAGCACGTCGCGCGCCTGGGCAATCCGTTGCGCGATCGCCGCGATCGTCGCGTCGTGCTCCAGCACTTCGGCAGCCCGGCCCGGCACTTCCAGAAGCGCGGCGGTCATCGCCGCTTCCTGCGCCGCGTCGATCGTGCCGCGGGCCCGCGCCGTCGCCAGCGCGAGGCAGGCGAGCACCGCCAGTTGCGCGGTGAAGGCCTTGGTGCTCGCCACCCCGATCTCCGGACCCGCGATGGTTTGCAGCACCGCGTCCGAATCGCGCGCCATGCTGCTTTCCGGCACGTTGATCACCGACAGCACATGCTGGCCTTCGCTGCGCATGTAGCGCAGCGCCGCCAGGGTGTCGGCGGTTTCGCCCGACTGGCTCACCAGCAGGCCGAGCCCGCCTGGCGGCAGCGGCGGGGCGCGGTAACGGAACTCGCTTGCCACGTCGCCGTCGGTCGGGACGCGCGCCACGGATTCGAACCACCAGCGCCCGACCAGCCCGGCATAGAAGGCCGAGCCGCAGGCGCTGATGGTGATGCGCGGCACGGTGGCCAGGTCGAACGGCAGGTCCGGCAGGGTCACCGCGCGGGTCGCGGGGCTGACCATGCGGTGCAACGTGTCGCCGATCACCGCCGGGTGCTCGTGCAACTCCTTTTCCATGAAATGGCGGAAGTTGCCTTTGCCGATCGCTGCCCCGGTGAGCTGGGTGAGCTTCACCTCCCGCGTCACTTCCGCGCCGGTCATGTCGAAGAAACGCGCGCCCTTGCGATCGACGGCGGTCCAGTCGCCGTCGTGCAGATAGGCGATGCGGCGGGTGAGCGGGGCGAGCGCCAGCGCGTCGGAGCCGACGAACATCTCGTCCGCGCCGAAGCCGACCGCGAGCGGGGCGCCGTTCTGCGCGCCGACGATCAGCTCCGGATGGCCGGCGAAGATCATCGCCAGCGCATAGGCGCCGGTCAGCCGGCGCAGCGCCGCCCCGGCTGCCGCCACCGGCGCCATGCCCTGTTGCAGATAGAGATCGACGAGTTGCGCCACCGTTTCCGTGTCGGTCTCGGTGGAGAACGTCTGGCCGGCCGCCTCCAGCTCGGCGCGCAGCTCGGCGTGGTTCTCGATGATGCCGTTGTGCACGATGGCGACGCGCGCGGTGCCGTGCGGATGCGCGTTGCTCTCGGTCGGCGCGCCGTGCGTCGCCCAGCGGGTGTGGCCGATGCCGGTGGTGCCGGCGAGCGGCGTGCGGTCCAGCGCGGCGGCGAGGTTGCCGAGCTTGCCCTCCGCCCGCCGTCGGATGATCGCGCCGTCGACCAGGGTGGCGATCCCGGCGCTGTCGTAGCCGCGGTATTCGAGCCGCCGCAGCCCCTCGATCAGCAGGGGCGCGGCGGGGCGGGTGCCGATCACCCCGATGATGCCGCACATGGCTAGCGTCCCTTCCGTTGCTGCGCCCGCAGCTCGGCTGCGCGCCCGGGTTTCTGTACCTGCCGTCCGCGCGCGATCGCCAGCGCGTCGGGCGCGACGTCCTCGGTGATCACGCTGCCCGCGGCGGTGATCGCGCCGGCGCCGACCTGCACCGGCGCGACCAGCGCGGTGTCGGAGCCGATGAACGCCCTGTCGCCGATCACCGTGCGATGCTTGGCGGTGCCGTCGTAGTTGCAGGTGATGGTGCCGGCGCCGATGTTGGCGCCCGCGCCCACCGTGGCGTCGCCGAGATAGGTCAGATGGCTGGCCTTGGCACCGGCGCCCATGTGGGCGGCCTTGAGCTCGACGAAATTGCCGATGTGCACGTCCCGGTCCAGCGCCGCGCCGGGGCGCAGCCGGGCGAACGGGCCGACCAGGCAATCGGGGCCGATATGGCACCCCTCCAGATGGCAGAAGGCGCGGATCTCGGTCCCGGTCTCGACCGTCACGCCGGGGCCGAACACCACGTTGGGGCCGATCGTCACATCCGGCGCCAGCACGGTGTCGGTGCAGAGGAACACCGATCCGGGGTCGGTCAGGGTCACGCCCCGTTCCATTGCCGCCTCGCGCAGCCGCGCCTGCACCAGCGCCTCGGCGCACGCGAGTTCGGCGCGGGAGTTGATGCCGGCAAGCTCGTCTTCCGGCGCTTCCACCGCGACCACGCGGCAGCCCTCGGCATGAGCCAGCGCCACGAGATCGGTGAGGTAGTATTCGCCCTGGGCATTGTCCGGGCGCACCCCGTCCAGCCAGCGGCGCATGTCGGCGGCGGGGCCGCACAGCACCCCGGCGTTGCACAGCCCGATGGCCCGTTCCGCCACCGTGGCGTCGGCCCATTCGACGATGCGCTCCACCGTCTCGCCGGTGGCGATCACCCGCCCGTAGCGGCCGGGGTCGACGGGGCGCATCGCCAGCAGGGCGAGGCCGGCGTTGCCGGCGGTGCGGTGCGCGAGCAGCTCGCGCATGGTGTCCGGGCGGATCAGCGGGCTATCGGCGTACAGCACCGCCACGTCGCCGTCGCCGAACAGATGCGCCGCCTGGCGCGCGGCGTGCGCGGTGCCCAGGCGCTCGTGCTGGACCACCGTCGGGTGCGGTGCCGCGGCTGCTTCCACCGCCGCCATCCCGGGGCCGACCACCACCACGATCCGGTCGAACACCGAAGCCGCGCTGTCGATCAGGTGGCGCAGCATCGGCCGGCCGGCAAGCGGATGCAGCGCCTTCGGCAGGGTCGAGCGCATCCTGGTGCCGAGGCCGGCGGCGAGAATCACGGCGGTCGCTGGCATCCGGCGCTCCACGGTTTGATCTGGCTCGGGTAGCTTCCACACTGGGGCCGTGTCAAAGCCCTGGTGCATGATAGCGTGTCAATTTGGATTTCGGAGCGTAACCGCGTGCTGTCCGCCCCCAGGCCCACCCTGCTGCTCGACCTCGACGGCACGATCGTCGATTCGGTGCCCGACCTTGCCGCCGCGCTCAACCGGCTGATGGCGGCGCGCGACCTGGCGCCGTTCACCGTGGCGGAGACCGCTGCCATGGTGGGCGACGGCGTGGCCCGACTGGTCGCGCGCGCCTTCGCCGCCCGCGGGCGCGCGGCCGATGCCGGCGCGGTGGGCGAGTACGCGGCAGATTACGCCGCGCGCTGCGCGGTGGCGAGCCGGCTCTACCCCGAGGTGCCGGAAACGCTGGCGGCGCTGGAGGCGTCCGGCTGGCGGCTCGCGGTCTGCACCAACAAGCCGGAAGCGCCGGCGCGGACGGTGCTGGCGGCGTTCGGGATCGCCGGCCGGTTCGCGGCGGTGGGCGGCGGCGACAGTTTCCCGACCCGCAAGCCGGACCCGGCGCATCTGCTCGCCACCCTGGCCGCGGCCGGCGGCACGCCGGAGACGGCGGTGATGGCCGGGGACCATGCGAACGATCTGGCCGCCGCGCGCGGCGCCGGGGTGCCCGGCATTTTCGCCGCCTGGGGCTACGGCCCGCCGGAGACCGGCCAGGCGGCGCGCGCCGTGGCCCGGCGCTTCGCCGATCTGCCCGCGCTGGCCGCTGACCTGCTCTGCCGCCCGACGCCGATGCGCTGAGCGGCGGAACGTCAGGCCGGGATCCCCCCGCGCTGATGCGCCGGCCCCTCGCCGGCGAGATTGAGCGCCGTGCCGATCAGCGCGAGGTGCGAGAACGCCTGCGGGAAATTGCCCATCTGCCGGCGCCGGGTCGGATCGTATTCCTCCGCCAGCAGGCCGACGTCGTTGGCAAGCCCGGACAGGCGGGTGAACAGGGCGCGCGCCTCCGCGGTGCGGCCCTGCAGCGTCAGATTGTCGGCCAGCCAGAAGCTGCAGGCGAGAAACACGCCCTCGCCGCCATCGAGCCCGTCGGTGGCCTGCTCCGGGCGATAGCGGCGCACCAGCCCGTCCTGCAGCAGTTCGCGCTCGATCGCGGCGACGGTGCCGAGCATGCGCGGATCGGTTGCCGGCAGGAAGCCGACCAGCGGGATCATCAGCGCGCTCGCGTCCAGCGCGGTGCTGCCGTAGGACTGCACGAAGCTGTTCTTGCCGGGATCGAATCCCTGGCGGCAGACATCGTCATGGATCCGCGTGCGCAGCCGGCGCCAGCGACCCAGCGGCTCGGCCGCGCCGCGCGCCTCCGCCTCGCGCACCGCGCGATCGAGCGCGACCCAGGCCATCACTTTCGAGAACACGAAGTGTCGGGCGCCGCCGCGGACTTCCCAGATGCTCTCGTCCGGCTGGTCCCATTTTTCGGTCAGGTGGGCGATGATCTCGCTCATGAGCCCCCAGGTCTCGCCGGGGGCGGCGAGGCCGGCCTGGTGCAATTCGTACAGCGCATCGACCACCTCGCCATAGGTGTCGATCTGCAACTGGTCGCCGGCGGCATTGCCGACCCGTACCGGCCGTGCGCCGCGGTAGCCGGACAGCCACGGCACTTCCCATTCCGGGATCCGCCGCTCGCCGCCGACGCCATACAGGATGCGCATCTGCGCCGGGCTGCCGGCGACGCTGCGGCGGAGCCAGGCGCTCCAGGCGCGCGCCTCCTCGCGGTAGCCGGCCTTCAGCAGCGCAAGCAGGGTGAAGGTGGCGTCGCGCAGCCAGCAGTAGCGATAGTCCCAGTTGCGCGATCCGTGCGCCAGTTCGGGCAAGGATGTGGTGGGCGCGGCGACGATCCCGCCGGTCTCGGCGCAGGTCAGCGCCTTCAGGGTGATCAGCGAGCGTTCCACCGGATCGCGCCACTCGCCCTGGTACCGGCTGCGGCTGCACCAGTCGGTCCAGAACGCCTCGGTGGCGTGCAACGCGACCAACGGGTCGGGCACCGAAGGGGCCGGCAGGTGCGAGGGACCGTACGCCAGGATGAAGCACGCGTCCTCGCCTGCGCGCAGGACGAACCGCGCCTCGGTGGTGAAGTCGCGGCCCTGCACGGGCACGGTGCTGTGCAGCACGGCAAGATCCGGCCCGGCGACGGCGGTGATGCCGAACCCGGTGCGCCGGCGGGTGACCCAGGGGGCGAAGGAGCCGTAGTCGAAGCGCAGCGCCAGATCGAGCCGCATCGGCACTTCGCCGGCGTCGCCGCGCACGATCCGCACCACGGCGGGGCCCGACGTGCCGAGCGGCGTACCGAGCGGGCCGCTCGGCGGCGGCATGAAGTCGATCAGGGTGACCCGGCCGCGTTCGGTGTGGAACGTCGTCTCCAGGATCAGGGTGCCGGGACGGTAGCGGCGGGTGATCCTGGTGGCGGGCTCGGCCGGGTCGATCCGCCAGCGCCCGGCCCGCGGGCGGTCGAGCAGCGCGGCAAAACAGGCGCCGCTGTCGAAGCGCGGCAGGCAGAGCCAGTCGATCGAGCCATGCCGGCTGACCAGGGCGGCGGTGCGGCAGTCGCCGATCAGCGCGTAGTCCTCGATGCGGGGTGCGGTGCCGTTCGCGGCCTGCGGATCAGGCTCGTGCGCGGCGGTCATGACGACTGCCCGAACACGCGCTGGCCGGCGTTGCCGCGGCACCAGCAGCGCGCCCCGACGGGCAGCGGTTGGTCCAGCGGGCAGACATAGGCGCCGGCGTCGCAGGACCGGCCGATGCGCGGCGTCGCCGCCTCGGGCGGGGCGTACACGACCGGTGGCGGCGGGTAGTAGGCGGGCGGCGGATAATAGGCGGGCGGCGTGTAGAGGTAGGGCGGCGGGTAGTAGTAGGGCGGCGGCGGTCCCCACATCGGCGCGCCGAAGCCGAAAAACACACGCGTCCGCGCCTGTGCCGGCGCGATGGTCAGCAGCCCGAGCAGGAGGGGCGCAACCAGCAGGGTCGCGACCGCCGCGACGCGGCGCGACACGGCCAGGGGGCGGAGACGGAGTGTCATGGGGACGGGCTCCCGCGGCGCGAGTACGGAATATCCAGGCCAACGGCTTCGGACATAGGCTTTTTCTGGCGGGGTTCCAACCGCTGCGGGCGGTCGTTGCAGGCCGGCGGCGCCCGGCACGCCGTGCGCGTCCGGATCATCCGCCGCCGTTGCCTTGACTTTCTGCTGGTTCTTCGTGATATCCGCCGCCATGCGCGCGTTCGCGGGGCCGGCCTCTCTCCCGCCGCGCCCGGCCCGATGGCTCGCGGCGCCTGCGCGATGCTTGCGGACAGAGCACCCGACTGGAAACGAATTTGACCGACACCCCCCCCGCCGCGGCGGACCCGACCGACCACGCTGCCACGACGGAGCCCACGCCTGCTCCGCGCACGACCTTTGCCGACCTCGGCCTGTCCGAGCAGGTGCTGCGCGCGATCGCCGAGATGGGCTACCTGCACCCAACGCCGATCCAGGAGCAGGCGATCCCCTTCGTGCTGATGGGGCGCGACGTGCTGGGCGCGGCGCAGACCGGCACCGGCAAGACCGCGAGCTTCACCCTGCCGATGCTCGACATCCTGGAAGGCTCGCGCGCGCGGGCGCGCATGCCGCGCAGCCTGATCCTGGAGCCGACCCGCGAGCTCGCGTTGCAGGTGGCGGAAAACTTCGTCCAGTACGGCAAGCACCTGAAGCTCACGCACGCGCTGATCATCGGCGGCGAGAGCATGTCCGACCAGAAGGACGTGCTGATGCGCGGGGTCGACGTGCTGATCGCCACCCCGGGCCGGCTGATCGACATGTTCGAGCGCGGCACCATCCTGCTGTCGGACGTGAAGATCCTGGTGATCGACGAGGCGGACCGCATGCTCGACATGGGGTTCATCCCCGATGTGGAACGCATCGTCGCGATGCTGCCGCGCACGCGCCAGACCCTGTTCTTCTCGGCCACCATCATGCCGGAGATCCGGCGCCTGGCGGATGCGTTCCTGCAGAACCCGAAGCAGATCTCGGTCTCCCGCCCGTCCTCGGTGGCGACCACGATCACCGAGGGGCTGGTGCTGGTCGCCGAGCATGACAAGCGCGAGGCGCTGCGCCGGCTGATCCGCACCCAGCACGTGCAGAACGCGCTGATCTTCTGCAACCGCAAGCGCGACGTGGACATCCTCTACAAGTCGCTGGTGCGCCACAAATTCAACGCCGGCGCGCTGCACGGCGACATGACCCAGAGCATCCGCTTCACCACGCTGGAAAAATTCAAGGCGGGCGAGCTGCAATTGCTGGTGTGCAGCGACGTCGCCGCGCGGGGGCTCGATATCGGCGGGCTGTCGCACGTGTTCAATTTCGACGTGCCCCATCATGCCGAGGATTACGTCCATCGCATCGGCCGCACCGGGCGGGCCGGGTTGGAGGGGCACGCCTTCACCATCTCCGAGCCCGAGGACCGCGCCGCGGTGGTGGCGATCGAGCAGTTGATCGGCCATCCGATCCCGCCGCTGCCGGTGGAAGGCCTCGATCCGGTGGATTGGGCGGCCGACGACGGCAAGCGCCGGCGCGGCCGCGGCCGGACCGCGGCGAAGCCGGCGACGGAACGCAAGCGGGCGGCCAAGCCGGACGACGCCGAGAAGCCGCCGCCGCGCGCCCGCGCCCCGCGCCGGACCAAGGCCGCCGCGCCCCCGGCGGAGATGCCGGCGGTGCCTGCCGCGGTCGACATGGCGCTCGATGTGCCCACCGACATGCCGGCGGACATCGCGGCGAGCATGCCGGTCGAGACCGCGCCGGAGACGGTCATGGCGGCGCCGGCCGCCGCGCCGGAACGCCCGGCGGAGGCCCCCGTGCCGCGCGCCCGCGCGCCGCGTCCGCCGGCCGCGCCCCCCGAGCGCGGACGCGAGCGCGATCGCGGCGGCCGCCGGCGCGAGGAGGATCAGGGTCAGGGTCAGGGTCAGGGCCAGGTGGTCACCGGTTTCGGCGCCGATATTCCCGCCTTCATGCTGGTTCGGACCCGGGCCGGCCGCCCCGCGATCGCCGACGAGGCGGAGAACGACGCATGAGCGGGGCGCGCCCGAGCCACTTCACCCCGTTCGCCTGGGACGATCCGCTGCGGCTCGACCGCCAGTTGACCGAGGACGAACGCGCGATCCGCGACGCCGCGCGCGCCTATTGCCAGGAGAAGCTGTTCCCCCGCGCGCTGGCGGCGAACCGCCACGAGAGCTTCGACCGCGCCATCATGACCGAGATGGGCGAAATGGGCTTTCTCGGCGCCACGCTCGACAGTCACGGCTGCGCCGGGGTCAACTACGTCTCCTACGGGCTGATTTCGCGTGAGGTGGAGCGGGTCGATTCCGGCTACCGCTCGGCGTTTTCCGTGCAGTCCTCGCTGGTGATGTACCCGATCTGGGCGTTCGGGTCCGCGCAACAGCAGGACAAGTACTTGCCGAAACTGCGCAGCGGGGAGTTCGTCGGCTGCTTCGGCCTGACCGAGCCGGACGCCGGGTCGGACCCCGCCTCCATGCGCACCCGCGCGCGCGCGGTGGACGGCGGGTTCGTGCTGAACGGGTCGAAGACCTGGATCACCAATTCTCCCCTCGCCGACGTGCTGCTGGTCTGGGCCAAGGACGACGCCGGGGACATCCGCGGCTTCCTGCTCGATCGCGGGATGAAGGGGCTCGAAACTCCGAAGATCGAGGGCAAGTTCAGCCTGCGCGCCTCGGTCACCGGCATGATCATGATGGCGGACGTGTTCGTGCCGACCGAGGCCATGCTGCCGGGCGTGAAGGGGCTGCGCGGGCCGTTCTCCTGCCTCAACAACGCGCGCTACGGGATCGCCTGGGGTGCGCTCGGTTCGGCCGAGTTCTGCTGGCAGGCGGCGCGCGAGTACACCATGCAGCGGATGATGTTCGGCCGGCCGCTGGCGGCGACGCAGCTGATCCAGAAGAAGCTTGCCGACATGCAGACCGAGATCACGCTCGGCCTGCAATCGGTGCTGCAACTGGGCCGGCTGATGGACGCGCATGACGCCGCGCCCGAAATGATCAGCCTGTGCAAGCGCAACTCCTGCGGCAAGGCGCTGGCGATCGCGCGCGAGGCGCGCGACATGCACGGCGGCAACGGGGTTGCCGACGAGTATCACGTGATCCGCCACGTGATGAATTTGGAAGCGGTGAACACGTACGAAGGCACGCACGACGTGCATGCGCTGATCCTTGGCCGTGCGCAGACCGGGCTCAACGCGTTCGGCAGCTGAGCCGCCGGTCCCGCTCCGCATCGACCTGGTCGGCGCGGCGGGCGACGGGATCGGCACCGCGCCTGACGGGCGGCGGGTGTTCGTGCCGGGCACCCTGCCGGGCGAGACCGTGCTGGCCGCTCCGCGATCGCCGCGCGCCGGCGGCGTGGCGGCCGAGGCGGCGGAGCTGCTGGCCCTCAGCCCGGATCGCGTTCCGCCCCCCTGTCCGCATTTCGGTGCCTGCGGCGGTTGCGTGCTGCAACATTGGGCCACGGCGCCGTATCTTGCCTGGAAGGCCTCGCTGCTGCGCGAGGCGCTGAGCCGGGCCGGCTTCGTCGACCCGGATATCGCCTCCGTCGTGCCGACCCCGCCCGGCGCCCGCCGGCGCATGGATCTCGCCCTGCACCGCGCGGGCGCGGACCTGCGGGTGGGTCTGCACCGGCTGCGCGGGGCGGAGGTGGTCGATCTCGGATCCTGCGCGGTCCTGCACCCGGCGCTCGCGGCGCTGATCGGCCCGCTGCGCGCGATGCTGCGCGGCCTCGCGGCGCTGCGGCGGGAGGGCTCGGCGGTGGCGAACCTGCTCGATGCCGGCCCCGACCTGCTGTTGCGCACCGACGCCGAGCCATCGGCCGAGGATCGGGCCCGGCTGGTCGCGTTCGCCCGCGCCCAGGGCCTGCCGCGCATCAGCTGGGCGCGGGGAGGGGACGCGCCCGAGCCGATCGCGGTGCTGCGCCCGCCGGTCACCGCGCTCTCCGGCGTGGCCGTGGCACCGCCGCCCGGCGCCTTCCTGCAGGCCTCGGCCGCGGGCGAGGCCGCCATCGTCGCCGCGGTGCTGGCCGGCCTGCCCGATCCGTTGCCGCCGCGCGCGCGGATCATCGAGCTGTATGCCGGGGTCGGCACCCTGACCTTCGCGCTGGCGGCGCGCGCCCGGGTGAGCGCGTGGGAAGGGGACGCCGCGGCGGTTGCCGCGCTGCGCGCCGCCGTGGCCCCGGCGGGGCTCGCCGGGCGGATCACCGTCGAGCGGCGGGACCTGGCGCAACGGCCGCTGGCCGCGGCCGAGCTTGCCGGGGCGGCGGCGGTCGTGCTCGACCCGCCGCATGCCGGGGCGGCCGCGCAGATGGAGGCGTTGGCCGCCGCCGCCCCGCCGGTGGTGATCTACGTGGGCTGCAATCCGGCCACCCTGGCGCGCGACGCGGCGGTGCTGCGCGCGGGGGGATACGCGCTGGCGGCGGCCACGCCGATCGACCAGTTCCTGTGGTCCGCCCGACTGGAGAGCGTCGCGGTGTTCCGCCGCGCCCCGGCGCCGGCCAAGCGCCGGGTGCGCCCGCTGTTCGGCTGAGCCGGCGCCGCGCCTCCCCACACCCACACGGAACCAACGAACGGGTTCCAAGGGCTATGCCCTTGGCGGGGGTCCAGGGGGCAGCGCCCCCTGGCCTTGCTGCTGAGCTGCCAAGCCCCCGTCCCGGTGGATCGCGTGCCAGACCCGCTCCGGCGTTGCCGGCATCTCGATATGCCGCACGCCGAAGTCCGCCAGCGCGTCGACCACCGCGTTGATCACGGCGGCCAGTGCCGGCGTCGTGCCGCCTTCGCCGCCCGAGCGGACGCCGAGCCGGTTGGTGGGCGCGGGCACCTCGCTGAGCGCCGTGACCAGGGACGGCAGGGTGGCGGCGCGCGGCATGGCGTAGTCCATGAAGCTGCCGGCGCGCAGTTGCCCGCTGGCCGGATCGTAGCCGACGTCTTCCAGCAGCGCCTGGCCCACCCCCTGGGCGATGCCGCCGTGGGTCTGTCCATGCAGGATCATCGGGTTGACCGCCCGTCCGACGTCGTCGGTGGCGGCGAGCGCGACGATCGTGACGGCTCCGGTCTCCGGGTCCACTTCCACCTCGCAGACCTGGGTGCCGTAGGGGAAGCTCGCGACCGGGATCGTTTCGTCGCACACCGCATGCAGCGGGCCGCGCAGCGCCGCCGGCAGGTCGGCGCGGGAGGCCGCGGCGGCGAGTTCGAACAGGGTCAGGCCGCGGTCGGAGCCGCGCAGGCGGAAGCCGCCGGCGGCGAAGTCGAGCGCGTCCGGATCCGCCTGCAGCAGGGTCGCGGCGATCTGCCGGCCGCGGGCGATGATCGCCTCGGACGCGGTGGCGATGATCGTGGCGGCGAGCTTCATCGAGCGGCCGGAATGCGAGCCGCCGCCGGCCAGCACCCGATCGGTGTCGTGGGCGATATAAGTGATGCTGTCGAACGGCACGCCGAGGAACGTGGTGACCAGCTGGGCGAAGCTGGTGGCGTGGCCCTGGCCGGAATCCATGGTGCCCATCACCAGCTCCACCCGACCGTCGGCGCGGACGGTGATCTCGGTGCGTTCGCGCGGGACGCCGCTGGTCACCTCGACATAGTTGGCGACGCCGATGCCGCGCAACCGGCCGCGGCGGCGCGCGGCGGCGCGGCGCGCGGGAAAGCCGGCCCAGTCGGCCGCCGCCAAGGTGCGTTCCATCACCGCAGGATAGTCGCCGCTGTCGTAGGTGAGGCCGAGCGGGTTGGCGTAGGGCTGCGCCGCCGGCGGGACCAGGTTGCGCCGGCGCAACGCCACCCGGTCGAGGCCGAGCTCGGCCGCGGCCAGGTCGATCAGCCGTTCCAGCACGAACATCACCTCCGGTCGGCCGGCGCTGCGATAGGGGGTGGTGGGCACCGTGTTGGTCACCGCGCCGCGCCCGCGCACATGGGCGGCGGGGATGCGGTACACCCCGGTCATCAGTCCGACGCCTTTCTGCAACGAGACCAGCGAGGCGGCATAGGCGCCGAGATTGCTGAGGTTGCGCGCGCGCAGGCCGAGAAACCCGCCCTCGGCGTCGAGCGCCAGCTCCGCCTGCACCGTGAGGTCGCGGCCCTGGTAGTCGCTGAGGAAGGACTCGCTTCGCTCGCAGGTCCACTTCACCGGCCGGCCGAGCCGGCGCGCGGCCCAGGCCACCAGCGCGTATTCGGGGTAGAAGAAGTTGCGGGTGCCGAAATTGCCGCCCATGTCGCCGCAGCGCACCCGCACCTGCTCGGGCGGCACGCCCAGCATCTGCGCCAGATCGGTCCGCAGCTTGGCGACCCCGCGGCCGCTGCCGGTGTGCAACGTATAGCGGCCGGTGGCGGGATCGTAGGCGGCGGTGGTGGTGCGCGGCTCCATCGGCACGCCGGTGACCCGCTGCGCCCAGGTGTCCAGCCGCACCACATGGGCGGCGCGGGCGAAGGCGGCGTCGGTGGCGGCTGGATCTCCCACCTCGATCTCGGCGCCGAGGTTGCCCGGGGCTTCCTCCCACAGCAGCGGCGCGCCGGGTTGCACGGCGTCCGCTGCGCGGACGACCGCGGGCAGGGGGTCGTAGGTGACGGCGATGCGCTCGGCGGCGTCCTTGGCGCGGGCGATGGTGTCGGCGACGACCATCGCCACCGGCTCGCCGGCGAACCGCACGCGTTCGGGCGGCAGCGGCCAGTGCGGGGTCACGGCGGGCGCGGGGCCGCAGAGGCGCGCGGCGACGTCCGGCGGGGCGAGCAGGGCGACGTTGTGCGGGATCGGGCCGAGCCCGTCGGCCCGGTAGTCGGCCCCGGTCAGCACGGCGTGCACGCCGGGGGCGGCGCGCGCCGCGGTGGTGTCGAGCACCGTGATCCGCGCGTGCGCGTGCGGGGCGCGCAGCAGCACGGCGTGGACCATGCCCGGCAGCGCCAGGTCGTCGGCGAAATGTCCTTGTCCGGTCAGCAGGCGGTGGTCCTCGGTGCGGCGGACCGGCTGGCCGATGCCGTTCGGCATTTCGGCAGATGCGCTCATGCGTGTTCCCTCCCGCGCGGAGGAGGCGCCGCGGACCGTTGCGCCGGGACGTCGTCGCGGCGGCGGTCCGTCGGCGGAAGGCCTTTCCTCCGCGTTGGGCCAGTCTAGCCCGGACCGCCGGCGCGGTGCACGGGAAGGGGCAGGGCGGGGCGGTCATCCGGGCCGCGTGGTCCGGGTCGCTTCGCGAAGCGATCCAACCGAGGCGGCAGGGGTGGCGATGGTTGCGTTCAGGCGATGGTCCGGCGGGAGAACGCCGGCGATCCCATGGGCGCTTTGCCGGCAGGCCGGCTCAGCGCAGGCGCGAGACGGGAAAGGCCGGCGCGCCCGTCTCCGCATGCGCGGGCCGGAACGCCTGCAGCGCACGCGAGATCCGCTGTGCGGCGTCGACCGCGAGGCGGCCGAGGAACGCCGCGTCCGCGGGGGAGACCTTCTCCTTCACCCGCACCAGGCAGAGGCTCGCGGTGACGGCGCCGGGGGCGTGGAAGATCGGCGCCGAGATGCCGACCAGCGCTGTGTCGATGTCGCTCGCCACCAGGTAGCCGGCGCGGCGGATGGCGCGCAGCCGGTCGCGGAACGCGGCCCAGTCCTCGCCGAGGCCGGCGGCGGCGATCTCCGCCCGGTGGCTCAGCGCCAGGTTGCGCAGCTGGTAGGTCGGCAGATGGGCCAGGATGACGCGCGAGGGCGAGCCGCGGAACAGGGAGAACGGACGGCCCCGTTCCATGCTCATGGTGATGTCGGGATCGGTCCTGTCCTGCAGCACGGTCAGCACGCGCAGGCCGTAGAAAGTGCAGAGCAGCTGGCCACCCTGCACGACATCGCGGAGCTCCGCCATCACCGGCGGCACGATCTGCAAAAGCGGGTCGGCCAGGCGGATGTTGCGGTCGAACTCGATGCAGCGCGGGCCGAGCACGTAGCCGGCGCCGGCGACCGGCACCAGGAAGCCGGCGTCGCACAGCGCGCGGATGTAGCGATAGACGGTGGCGCGGGCGAGCCCGAGCCGGTCCACGATCAGGTCGACGGTCCAGACCGGGGCGTCGGGCGTGAACAGGTCGAGGATGCCGAAGACCCGCGTGATGCTGGTGTCGCCGTGCCGCGCGCGGCGGGTTGGCGCCGGCGCGAGCGGTTCGTTGTCGTCCATCGTCCTGACCTTGCCGGACCGGAGCCGGAGTTGCCACGGGCGTCGTGGCGGTTGCGCGGGCACGGCCCGCAGTGGAGGCAAATTTAGTAGTCAATTCTCTCTATATAGGAAACACGAAAAATCCTCTCATGTAAGGTCGAAGCCGGTGATCGTACTTGTATGACATGAATTCTCGTATTATGAGGATTTTCGGTATTCCATAAATGCGGAACCGCGAGCGCGGCCTGGCCGCGCCTCCAGCATGGGAGTGAGAACGATGGCCGACCCACAGGCCGGGACCGCACCGGCCCGCTACGACGCGATCATCATCGGCGCGGGAATTTCCGGCATGTACCAGCTGTATCGATTGCGCGCGCTGGGGATGCGCGTGCTCGTGCTGGAAGCCGGCACGGGCGTCGGCGGCACGTGGTACTGGAACCGCTACCCGGGGGCGCGCTTCAACTCCGAGAGCTATTCCTACGGCTACTCCTTCTCCGACGACCTGCTGGCGGAATGGGACTGGTCGGAGCATTTCGCTGCCCAGCCCGAGACGTTGCGCTACCTGAATCATGTTGCCGACAAGTTCGACCTGCGCCGGGACATCCGGTTCCGCAGTCGCGTCGCCGCGGCGCAGTACCAGGAGGAGACGCGGGACTGGGATGTCGGTTTGGAAGACGGCAGCCGGTTCCGCGCACGTTTCCTGATCACCGCCATCGGCCCGCTGTCCGCACCCACGATGCCGCGGATCCCGGGCGTGGAGTCGTTCAAGGGCGAGGCGTACCACACCGCCCGCTGGCCGCATGAGCCGGTCAGCTTCGCGGGCAAGCGGGTGGCAGTCATCGGCACCGGCGCGACCGGCGTGCAGACGATCCAGGAAGTGGCCAAGACCGCAGGACGGTTGACCGTGTTCCAGCGCACCCCGAACTGGTGCGCGCCGCTGCACAACAGCCGGATCGATCCGGCGGAGATGGCGAAGATCCGTGCCGGCTATCCGGAGATCTTCCGTCGCTGCCAGGAGTCCTTCGCCTGCTTCCTGCATACGGTGGATCCGCGCGGCACGTTCGAGGTGTCCGACGCCGAGCGCGAGGCCTTCTACGAGAAGCTCTATGCCGAGCCCGGCTTCGGCATCTGGCAGGGCAATTTCCGCGACATGCTGACCGACCGGAAGGCGAACGCGCTGATCAGCGACTTCGTCGCCCGCAAGATCCGCCAGCGGGTGAAGGACCCGGCGGTGGCGGAGAAGCTGATCCCGAAGAACCATGGTTTCGGGACCCGGCGCGTGCCGATGGAGACCAGGTATTACGAGGCCTACAACCAGGACAACGTCGAACTGGTGGACATCTCGGAAACGCCGATCGCGCGGATCACGCCGACGGGCATCCGGACCAGCGACAGGGACTACGAATTCGACATCATCGTCTATGCGACCGGCTTCGATGCCGTCACCGGCAGTTTCGACCGGATCGACATCGCCGGCGTGGGCGGCCAGCGCCTGAAGGACAGATGGAAGGGCGGGCCCGAGACCTATCTGGGCGTCATGGTCGACGGCTTCCCCAACATGATGATGCTGGTCGGGCCGCACATGGCGCTGGGCAACATCCCGCGCAGCATCGAATACAATGTCGAATGGGTGACGGACCTGCTGCGCTACGCGCGGGACCGCGACGTGACGCGGGTGGAGGCCACGCCCGCCGGGGTGACGACCTGGACCGACCACGTCAAGTCGCTGGGCGTGGGCCTGCTGTCGAACGAGATCAATTCCTGGATGACCGGCGTGAACTCCAACGTGGACGGCAAGCAGGTCCGCATCATCAACCGCTACAGCGGCAGCGCCCCGGCCTATCGCGCGCGGTGCGACGAGGTCGCGGCGACCGGCTACGCGGACCTGGCCCTGGCCTGAACAGGGGGCTGCCATCCGCCCCTGAACGTCCGTGCGCAGATGGCCGGGTCAGGCCCGGCCATCTGGTCGGGTGGACTCAGTCCTTGATCCCGGTGATCGATCCCGTCACCGCGCGCGGATCCCGCTGCGGCCAGCGTCCTGCGTCAACCTGCGCCATGAACGTGCCGGTGATGCGGTTGAACTCGTCCGGGTCCTCGATGTTGATCGTGTGGCCGCAATTCGGCATCACCACCAGCGCGGACGACGGAATGGTCTGCTTCATCAGCAGCCCGGGCTGCAGGCAGGGCCAGTCCTCGTCCCCCGTCACCACCAGGGTGGGCAGGGTCAGCCGCTTCATGTCCTCGATCAGGTCATAGAGCGACGGGCGCTCGCGCTGCACGCCGAGCTGGGTGTTGCGCGCGCCGGGCCCCGAATGCTCCGACAGCTGGCGCTTGAACTCGGCGAAGCCGCGCGGGTCCTTGTTCTCGAACTGCACGCGGGTCGGGCCGTAGGCGTATTTCGCGGCGAAAGTGACCATGCTGTTCTGGTCGATGAAGGCGGCGATCGCCTCGGCCTCGGCGCGGAATTTCTCGCGCTGGCCCTTCTCCGCGCCGTAGCCGCAGCCGGCCACCGTCAGGGAGCGTGCGCGGGCGGGGTGGCGGAAGCCGAAATGCAGGGTGGCGAACCCGCCCATCGACAGACCCACCACATGCGCCCGGTCGATCTTCAGGTGATCGAGCACCGCGGCGATGTCGTCGGCCGCGCGGGCCTGCGAATAGGCGGTCACGTCCGCCGGCACGTCCGACGGCGGATAGCCGCGCGCGTTGTAGGCGATCGCGCGGTAGCGCCGGGCGAAATGGCGCAACTGCGGTTCCCAGCTGCGAAAGTCGCCGGCGTATTCATGCACGAAAATGACCGGGATGCCGGTGCCGGCTTCCTCGTAATAGAGGCGCACCCCGTCGTCGGCGGTGGCATGGGGCATGGGGTGATCCTCCGTTCGGGTTCGGCTCAGGTGTGCGGCTCCGCCAGTATCGCCTCGGCCAGAGTATTGTCCACCGCCTGCGCGAACGACGCCCCGGGATCGACGAAGCCGCCGGAAACCAGGCTCGCGCGCAGCCGCTCATAGCCTTCGCGCGGCAGGATCGGATCGCGCCCCCAGATGCCGAGCGCCTTGTAGCGCTCGTACGACGCGGCGAGCAGCGCCGCCGGGACCTCGGGGAAATAGTCCGCAACCGTGGCGGCGATCTCCGCACCCGACGCAGCGGCGAGCCAGCGCTGCGTGGCATGGATCGCGCGCACCATGCGCAGGAACTCGTCGCGCTTCGCGGTCAGCACGGGCCGGCGCGCGTAGAAACAGGTGTAGGACGTGGGCCCGCGCGAGGCCCCCGCGTACCACACATGCCCCGCGCCCTCGGCGAGCAGGGCGCTGGCGAAGGGCTCGAACACCTGCACCACGTCGAGCGTGCCCGCGCGCAGCGCCGCGCAGTTCTCGGCCATGCTGCGGTCGGCGACGCGGGACAGACGCTCCGGCGCGACGCCGGCCTGGCGCAGATCCTGCTGCAGGCACAGCCACGGCGTCGGCACCTCGCTCACGCTGCCGAGCCGCGCGTTCAGCAAATCCGCCATCTGGAACCCGGGATTCGGGGTCCGGCCGATCAGCAGGAACGGATCGCGCGTGACCACCTCGGCGAAGCAGACGAGGTCGCAGCCGGGGTCGGCCTGGTAGGTCGCCATCACCCGCATCGGCCCGCCCCAGCACACATCCGCCGCGCCCGCGAGCAGGCTGGTCGCCGCCTGCGCCGGACTGGGGGCGGAGGTGAAGCGAACGTCCACCCCGGCGTCGGCATAGGCGTCGCGCGCCAGCGCCGCGTAGAACGGCGCGTAGAACGCCGCGCGCAACAATTCCTGCAGGATGATTGCCATCGGGCGCAGTCCTTCAAGGCTGGGCGAAGACCGGGTCGGGAATGTCGACCGGCATCGCCTGTGGCGGGAGGTCGGGCGGAATCGCCAGGATGCTGCCTGAGCCGAGCGGGAAGCGGAAGCGCTGGGCGCGTTCCCCGGCGGCGAAGCGGGCGCAGGGCCGGCTCCAGAGTTCGCCCACCGCGAAATCGACGCGCCACGGGCCGGCGGGCAGGCCGCGCAGCACCGCCTGCCCGCCGGGGGCGAGATAGACGCTGCCCACCACCCGCCCGGCCGTGTCGCGCAGCTTCACCACCGCCGGCTCCAGGTCGCGGTCGGCCACCGAGACCCAGCCGGGGCCGCCGCCGCGGCGCGACAGCACCTCCCCGTTCGCCGGCGGCGGGCCGGCGCGGTCGGCGCAGAACGCCAGACGCGCCGCCTGCGGGTCCCCGGCGGCGAGACGGACGGAGGCGACGAAGCCGATCGCCCCGCCGGCAAGCTGGATCGCGGTCAGCCGGCGGTCCGGCCCGACGCCCAGCACATGCACCGGTGCGAACGCGCGCAGCCGCGCCATGGGGTGCAGCCCGCCGCGCCGCGGATCGTCCTGCCAGACGGTGGTGGCGCCGAGGCCGGGCAGCACGAAATGATCCGTCTGCCCTTGCGGACGGGCCAGCGGCAGCACGGGATCCGGCATCCACCCCGCCGCCACCGATGCGCCGGGGGGTGGCGCCGTCGGGGAATCCGGCAGGTCCGACGTGGGGCCGGAAGCGATGACCACCATCAGCCAGGTCGCCGCGACGGTGGCGGCGATCAGGAATCCGATCCAAAGTCGGAACCAGCGGTTGGCCGCTGCGACGGCCGGCCGGGCCGCGCGCGACGCCGGTCTGTTCGCGGCCGGCCGACGCGGGGCGGGCCGGGACGCGGGGGGGGCGGCCGGCATGCTGGCCGCTTCGTCATAGGCCGCCCGCCGCGCCGGGTCGTGCAGCACATCGTAGGCCGTCTTCAGCGCGAGAAAGGCATCGGCATCGCCGGTGTCCGGCACGTCCGGATGCAGCCGGCGCGCCTGCCGGCGCCAGGCCGCCACGATCGCGGCCGGGCTCGCCGAGGGGGCGAGGCCGAGCCTGGCGTAGTGTCCGTCCGGATCCCGGTGCATCGCATGCACCATACAACCGTTCACAACCGTTCGGGGATTCCCGGACCGGCGGCGCCCCCCGGGTTTTCGCGGCCAGGCCAGGCGCGGGTTGCCCGGCGTGTCGGACGTCGCTCTGGCCGCCGCCTGACCCGATGCGAACCAGACAGCGCAAGCGACAGCATCGGGCGAGGCCGGCGACCGCTCAAACGGGCGGCCGGAGAGTGCCCGGATCGAGGCGCATCCCCCTCAACGCCAAGGCTCTGGACCGGCGACCGCACAGATCGCGCAAACCTGCCAAGAGATCTGCACGCTGTGAGGAATCCGGGCTAAACCCGGGGGGATGGAAGGCGTTCCCGACTTTGCCGGCCTCAAGGAGGCGCTGATCGTGCTCGGCGCGGCCGGGCTGGTCATTCCCGTGTTCCATCGCCTGCGGGTAAGCCCGGTGCTGGGCTTCATGCTGGTGGGCATTGCGGTGGGACCGTTCGGCCTGGGGCAGTTGGTGCACCGGGTTCCGCTGCTTGCGTACGTCACCATGCGGGACCCGGCGGCGATCGCGCCGCTGGCGCAATTCGGCGTGGTGCTGCTGCTGTTCATGATCGGGCTGGAGCTGTCCTTCGCCCGGTTGTGGGTCATGCGCCGGCTGGTGTTCGGGCTGGGGCCGCTGCAACTGGCGGTCTCGGCGGCGCTGCTGAGCGGCGCGGCCCTGTATGCCGGGGTGGCGTGGCAAGCCTCGGTGGTGCTGGGTCTGGCCGGGGCGATGTCGTCCACCGCGGTGGGGCTGCAGGTGCTGGCCGAGCGCAGGGTGCTCAACACGCGCTTCGGGCGGGCCGGGTTCGCGGTGCTGTTGTTCCAGGACCTGGCGGTGATGCCGGTGCTGTTCGCAATCGGCCTGTTGGTCCCCAACGGAACCCCGGCCGGCGGGGTGCACGGGCTGCTGCTGGCGGGCGGGCAGGGGCTGTTGGCCGTGGCCGCGATCGTCGGGCTGGGGCGGCTTGCACTGCGGCCGCTGTTTCGCAGCGTCGCGCGCACGCAAAGCCCCGACCTGTTCATGGCCGCCTGCCTGCTGGTGGTGATCGGGGCGGCGCTCGCCGCCGCGGCGGCGCATCTGTCGATGGCGCTCGGCGCGTTGATCGGCGGGCTGCTGCTGGCCGCGACCGAATACCGCCGCGAGGTCGAGGTGACGATCGAGCCGTTCAAGGGCCTGCTGGTGGGCGTGTTCCTGATCTCGGTCGGTATGGGTCTCGATCTCGGCCTGGTGGTGGCGCATCCGCTGATCGTGTTCGGCGCCTGCGCGGCGCTGCTGGCGCTGAAGCTGGCGGTGGTCGTGCTCCTGGGGCGCGGGTTCGGCCTGTCCTGGGCGGGGGGAACGCAGGCCGGCCTGCTGCTGGCCCCGGGCGGGGAGTTCGGGCTCGTCATCCTCGCCGCGGCGTTCGGGCAGCGTCTGCTGGCGCCGCCGGTGGCGCAGACCGCGCTGGTGGTGACCGCGCTGACCATGGCGGGGATTCCGCTGCTCGCCGCGCTGGGAGGGCGCACCGTGCGGCGGCTGACGCCGGCCGTGCCGGTCGATCCTGCGCTGTTCGCCCCCGCTGCCGGGGAGGACAGCCCGGGGGTGATCGTTGCCGGCTTCGGCCGGATGGGGCAGCTGGTGGGCGACCTGCTCGACCGCCACGGGCGCGCGTGGCTGGCGATCGAGCGGGATGTCGACGTGGTCGCCCGCGCGCGGGCCGCCGGCCGCCCGGTGTATTACGGCGACGTGAACCGGCTGGCGCTGCTGCGCGGGATCGGCATCGGCAGCGCCGGGGCGCTGGTGGTGACCATGGACGACCGCGCCGCGGTCGATGCGCTGGTGGCGGCGGCGCGGCGGGAGCGGGCGCACCTGCCGATCATCGTCCGCGCGCGCGACGCCGCGCACGCGGCGCATCTTTATCGGATCGGCGCCTCGAACGCGGTGCCGGAGACGATCGAGGCGAGCCTGCAACTGGGCGAGGCGGTGCTGACCGACCTCGGCGTGCCGATGGGCCCGGTGATCGTGTCGATCCACGAGACCCGCGCGGCGTTGCAGGACGAGATCCGGCGCATGGCGCCGCTGACCGAGCCGCGCCCGCTGGGCGGGCGGCGCGTGCGCGACCTGACCCGGCCGGTCAGGCCAGAGTGAATTTCGGCAGGGTGACGGTCTCGGTCACGTCCTCGAACACCACCCGCACCGGGGCGCCGAGCTTTGCCGCCGCGGTGTCGCCCACCAGGTTGCTGACCAGCAGCGGTCCTTCAGCGAGGCGGACCAGGCAGACGTCGTACGGCAGGTCGTCGCGGAACCCGTCCCAGTAGGCGCGGTGGAAGCTCACCCAGGATTCCAGGGTGCCGGTGCCGGCGGCCGGCTTCCATTCCTGCGCCTCCGACAGGCAGGCGGGGCAGACGGGCGAGGGGGGGAAATGCGCGTCGCCGCAGCCGGTGCAGGTCTGCACCACCAGACGGTGGTCCCGCGCGGCGTCCCAGAACGGCTTGTTGAGGGGGTCGATCTTCGGCAGCGGCTTGTCGGTGCTCATCGCCTGGGTCCTCTCAGCCGCGGGTGTAGATGATGGAGCGGGTGCAGGGCGTGGCCTGGACGTATTGCACCACCTCGGCGTTGGGCACCTGGCGGGCGCCGCAGGTGCCGCGCAACTGGCGCACCGCTTCCACGTTCAAGGCCCAGCCCTGCATGTAGGAATTCGACAGATGCCCGCCGTCGGTGTTCATCGGCAGCCGCCCGCCGAGGCGGATGGCGCCGCCCTCGACGAAGCGCCCGGCCTCGCCGCGCGGGCAGAAGCCGAGTCCTTCCAGGCTGAACAGCACGGTGGGGCTGAAATTGTCGTAGGCCATCAGCGCATCGACATCGTCGCGGGTCACGCCGGCCATGCGGTACGCCTGTTCGCCGGCTTCGGCGACCGCGTCGTGCCAGAAGCCGAAGTCGAAATTGGGGATGGACGAGCCGCGGAAGGCTTCGCGCGCGCCGAAGCCGCTGACCAGCACCGGCGGCTGGGCGAAGTCGCGGGCGCGCTCCGCTTTGGTCAGGATCAGGCACACAGCGCCGTCGTTGATGAGGCAGTAGTCGAGCAGGCGCAGCGGGGCGGTGATGAAGCGGGCGCTTTCGTGGTCCTCGACGGTGATCGGGGTGCGCATCACCGCGTCGGGGTTCAGGGAGGCGTGGTAGCGGATGGCGACCGAGACCTCGGCCAGTTGGCGGGTGGTGGTGCCGTAGAGTTCCATGTGCCGGCGAAACATCATCGCGTGCGCGGCGCCCGGCGAGGTGAAGCCCCATGGGTCCCACACGCCGGGGTTTTCGTCCCCGCCGTAGTTCACGCGGCGGGAGCGGCCGATGTTGGCATACAGCAGCGCGACGGTGGTGGCCTGGCCGGTGGCGATCGCGGTGGCGGCCTCGATGATGCCGATGCCGGACATCCGTCCGTGCGGCGGCAGGGTCAGGGACCAGCGCGGGTCGAGGCCGAGCACCTCGCCCATGCGGCCGTAATAGGGGATGCGGCAGACCACCAGGCCGTCGACCGCGTTCTTGTCGATGCCGCCGTCGGCGAGCGCGGTGCGGAAGGCCTGGGCGGCGAGGCCGTATTCGTCGGTTTCGGGGAAGCTGCCGTAGCGCGTGGTGCCGACGCCGATCACGGCGGCCTGGTTGCTGAGGGCGGAGAGGTCGGTCATGCGGGGGGCTCCGATGCGTCTGCCGCCGGGGCGGATGGGCTGGCGATGCCGAGGAAGACGAGGATGGCACGGTTCAGCCGCACGATCTCCGTGTCGTTCAGGCGACCCAGCCGGACGCCGAGTTTGCTTCTTCGGACTGTCGAGATCTTATCGACCATCAGCCGGCAGGCAACCCGCAGGCCGTTGCCCCGGCCGGGCAGGATCGGCAAGCGGAACAGCGGCAGGTCGGTCGGGTCGGTGGTGAAGGGGCATACGGTGATCGAGTCCGTGCCGTCGAACCGGTCATCCTGCAGGATCACCGCTGGGCGCGGCTTGCCGGCGTAGTCGGTTCCCCCCGCGACGGTCCAGATCTCGCCGCGTTTCACTCCACGGGCCAGTCGGTGAGGGCGTCGACAAAGGCCTGGTCCTGCTCCGCGCAGGGACTGCATGCGGCGGCGAGCGACTGGCGGTGCGCCTCGGCCGCGAATTCCGGCGTGCGCACATCGGGGACCCAAAGTTGGATCGGACGCAGCCCCTGGCGGCGCAGGCGCTCACGATGCGCGCGGACCTTGTCGCGGGACGGCCTGGACCGTGGTGTAGATGGCATGGGTGGACTCCGGACCGGTCACATGTAACCCGTCCGATGCCTCGTCGCAAGGTCGGTT
>CAWHKR010000038.1:0-10522 GCA_963829875.1 uncultured Pseudomonadota bacterium
CTTCTTTGCCGACCTCAACTACATCTCCGACACTTATAAAGGCTCCCTGGAGCCGGCCCTTCGCTACGCAGCCCAGGTACCGGAGCACGACCCGATCCCGCTGCTTTCATGGATGGCGGCCGCGACGCGCCATATCGGCGTTGCGGCGACGTTTTCCGTCAGCCAGCACCATCCCTTCTATGCCGCGCGCATGTGGGCGACGCTCGACCATCTGACCGAAGGGCGCGTGGGATGGAACGTCGTCACGTCGATCAACCACAATCAGGACGCCAATTTCGGCGTCGAACGCCCCCGACCGACGTCCGCTACGACAGGGCGCATGAATTCATCGAGGTCTGCCGCAAGCTGTGGCGGAGCTGGGACGAGGATGCCGTCGTCATGGATCGCGAACGTGCGATCTTCGCCGACGCGGCAAAGGTGCGGCGTGTCGAGCACGAAGGGCAGTTCTTCAAGTCGCGCGGCCCTCTCAATGTCGTCCGCTCGCCGCAGACCGGCCCCGCGATTCTCCAGGCGGGAACTTCCCCAAGGGCGTCGACTTCGCGGCCAAATACGCCGATGCGATCTTCGCCATTCAGCCGCGGCCCCAGGATGCCGCGAGGTATTTCGCGGGCATCAAGGGGCGCATGGCGGAGCTTGGTCGCGATCCGGATGAGTGCAAGATCCTGTTTGGTGCCCAGCCCATCATCGGCGCCACGGAGGCCGAAGCCCGCGAGAAGCAGCTCGCCCATAACGAATTGGTGCCCCTCGAAGGAGGCCTGACCATCCTGTCGGCGCACGCTGACTTCGACCTGTCCCGGCTCTCCCCGGACGACTTGATGGCGAGCCGTACCGAGCCGGAATTGCAACGCCTGAAAACACGGTTTCTTAAGCCGTCCGGCGAGTCGATGACGTTGCGAGAAGTCGCCAGTCGGCACGGACAGAGCGTCGGCCTGCCCCAATTCGTCGGCACGCCAGCGTCGATCGCCGACCAGATGCAGGAATTCCTGGAAACCGCGGGCGGCGACGGCTTCATGCTCTCGCCGATCTATTGCCCGGGTGCGATCGAAGAATTCGTCGACCTCGTCGTGCCGGAGTTGCAGAAACGAGGCCTCCTGCGAACCGAGTACAAGGGCCGTACCATGCGGGAGATTTTGCGCCAGGACGACTGACCGCAGCCCCGACAATGCGCGACCGGTCAACGCCGGAGTGAAGCTGCATCAGGCGGCCGGGGCAAAGGCGCCAACCCATCCGATCCACAGCGGCGTTGCGTGTCGGTCTTGCTCGGCATGGACCGCCGTGGGTCCTGGCGTCCATTTGGTTTGGGTTCGGTTCGGATTGACCGGTCCTGTGCATCACATGGCAGGGGTTCGCTGGCGGGTAGCTCCTGACGCATGGATTTGTCGTATCACTTCCGCTCCGGGTTCATCCGCTCCCCCCGAACATACCGGGCCGCGCTCCCATGGTGATTGCCCCGGTCGCGCCATCCCCTGTCGTTGAGGCACAGCCGGGCCGACAGCCTGCGGGCCCGGATACTGGCGATCGCCAGTGTCCTGCCCCTGAAATGCCTTCCCATTTCAGGGACCAGCAGGCCACTGAAAACAAAGAGCTAGTGTCCTGCCCCTGAAATGCTTTCCCATTTCAGGGGCAGGACACTGAAAACAAAGAGCGGGTGTCCCGCCCCCGGTCGCACCGTCAGGTGGTGTGCCAGTTGAATTTCTGCGGCTTGCGTCCCGCCGCATGGTGGATCTTCACGTTCACCAGCGCCGGGCCGTCGAAGGCCATCGCCGCGTCCAGCGCCGCGCGCAGGTCCTTCGGATCCTCGACATAGAAGCCCTTGCCGCCGAACGCCTCCATGATCTTCTCGTAGCCGGAGCCGATCGTCATCACCCGCGGCGGCAGGGTGCGGCGATCCTCGGGGAACGCCTCCATGCCGCTGCCGATGCCGCCGTTGTTCAGCACGATGATCTTCACCGGCAGCCGGTAGCGGCAGGCGGTTTCGATCTCCATGCCGGAGAAGCCGATCGCGGCATCGCCGAACACCGCAACGATCGGCCGGTCGGGCCGCGCCAGCGCGGCGGCGATGGTGAAGCCCATGCCGATCCCCATGGTGCCGTAGGTGCCGGCGTCGAGGCGCAGCCGGGCGTCCGCATTGGCCATCTGGGTGCGGCCGATATCCATCGTATTGGCGCCCTCGCCGATGATCACCGCGTCCTTCGGCAGCCAGGCGGTGATGTCGCGGAAGGCGCGGTAGTAGTTGGTCGGCGCCGATTTGTCGTCGATCATCGGCTGGACCTGGCGGGCGTTCGCCGTCGCCTTCTCGGCGATCGCCCGGTGCCAGGGCGTGTCCTTGGGATAGAACCACTGCCGGCCTTCCAGCGCCTTGTTCAACTGGCCGACGATCGCCTTGCCGTCGCCGACCAGCGCCACCTCCGCCGGCACGTTCTGGCTGATCGCCTCGGGCGCGATGTCGAGCTGGACGATCCGCACGTTCCGGTTGAAGCGCGGCGGCAGGCCGAAATGCATGATCCAGTTCAGCCGCGCGCCCATCAGGAAGATCACGTCCGCTTCCTGCAGGGCGTGGCTGCGCGCGGCGCCGACCGACAGCGGATGGTTGTCGTCGATCACCCCCTTGCCCATGGGGGAGGCGAGGAACGGCAACTGCGTGCGCTCGATGAAGGCGCGCACCTCGTCCTCGGCGCGCGACCAGCCCATTCCCTTGCCGACGATGACCAGCGGCCGCTCCGCCGATTCGAAGGCGTCCAGCGCCCGCTCGATGTCCTCCGGCATCGCCTGGAAGCGCGGCGGCTCGGCGACCGGGGCCGCCTGATGCACGGTCGATTCATCCACCTTGCCCAGGATGATGTCGTCCGGCATGTCGAGATAGGTGGCGCCGGGGCGGCCATAGATCGCGTAGCGCACCGCCATTTCGACATAGAACGGAATGCGGTGGACGTGTTCCACGGCGTGCGCGAACTTGCAGAACGGCGAGGCGATCTGCACCTGCCGCTCTTCCTGGAATCCCCCCATGCCGTTCTGGTAGACCGGCGAGGCGCCGCCGATCAGGATCATCGGCCAGCAGTTCTGCTGCGCGTTGGCGAGCCCGGACAGCCCGTGCACGACGCCCGGGCCGGACACGACGAGGCAGGCGCCCGGCCGGCCGGTGAGATAGCCCACCGCCTGCGCGGCGTACGAGGCCGACTGCTCGTTTCTCATGCCGATATAGGTGATCCCCGCCTCCTGCGCGGCGACGGCGATCGGCCCGACGGGGAACCCGACGACCCCGAACATGAACTGCACGCCCTGTTGCTTCAGGCTGCGCGCCAGCAGGGTGGCGCCATCGACCTCGGCCATGTTTGTTTCCTCCCGTTTGGTACCGGGACGCTGATCCATGCCGGGCGCGGCGTCAAATCCGGATGCGGGGCGGGGTCATTCGGTTCCCGGTCGGCCGCAGGGGACAACGGGCGGCGGCGCCTCCCGCGGCCGCGCCATCCACGGACCGCGCGTCCCTACCGTCGGCGCTGCCGCATCCGCCACACCCACCAGCCGGCGCCGGCCAGCAGCAGCACGACGACCGCGACGTCGAGGCGGCGCATGATGGCGTGGAGTTGGGGGTTGCTGTCCCAGGCTTCGCCCAGCCGGAAGCCGGCGTAGGCGAGGCCGAAGCACCACGGCCAGGAGCCCACGAAGGTGTAGATCTGGAACCGCAGCATCGGCATGCGCGCGATCCCGGCCGGCAGGGCGATGAAGGTGCGCACCACCGGCAGCAGCCGCCCGATCAGCACGGTGATCCCGCCCATATGGCCGAAGAACCGTTCCGCCAGGAGCAGTTCCCGGTGGCCCAGCATCACGTAGCGCCCCCAGCGCTCCACCGCCGGCCGGCCGCCGTAGAACCCCACCGCATAGGCCAGGGTCGAGCCGATGTTGCAGCCGAGCGCGCCCGCGGTGGCGACCCAGAACAGGTTCATCTTCCCGAGCGAGACCAGGTAGCCCGCGAACGGCATGATGATCTCGGACGGCAGCGGGATGCAGGCCGATTTCGATCGCCATCAGCCCGGCGACGCCCGCGTAGCCCGATGCGGAGATGGCGGCGACGATGAAGCCGCCAACGAGGCTCATGAGAGACACGGGAGGCTCCGTCGGATCGCGAGGGAAGGGGGAGCGGGGGAGAACGGCGGCCGATGCCGGGCGCGCCGTTCGCCCCGGTCAGCGCGGCGCCATCCGCAGCGCGCCGTCCAGCCGGATCGTCTCGCCGTTCAGGAACCGGTTGGCGGCGATGTGCAGCACCAGCGCGGCGTATTCCTCCGGCCGGCCGAGCCGGGCCGGGAAGGGGACCGAGCTGGCCAGGCTGTTGCGCGCCTCATCGGGCAGGCCGTTGAACATCGGCGTCTCGATCAGCCCCGGCGCGATCGTCATCACCCGTATGCCCGCCCGCGCCAGTTCCCGCGCCGCCGGCAGGGTCAGCCCGACCACCCCGGCCTTGGAGGCGGCATAGGCGGCCTGGCCGATCTGCCCCTCATAGGCGGCGACCGAGGCGGTGTTGACGATCACCCCCCGCTCATTGTCCAGCCCCGGATCGAGCGTGCCCATCCGCGCCGCGACCAGGCGCAGCATGTTGAACGTGCCGATCAGATTCACCGCGATCACCCGGGTGAAGGCTTCCAGCGCCAGCGGCCCGTCGCGGCCGACGATGCGTCCGGCGTTGCCGATCCCGGCGCAATTGACCAGCAGCCGCGGCGGGCCGAGTGCCGCTTCCGCCGCCGCCAGCGCGGCCTCGGCGCCGGCGGGATCGGTGACATCAACCGTGGCGGCAAAGCCGCCGATGCGCGCCGCGACCGCTTCCGCCGCCGCCCCGTTGCGGTCCAGCACCGCGACCTTCGCCCCCGCCGCCGCCAGCGCCGCGGCGGTCGCGGCGCCGAGGCCCGAGCCCCCGCCGGTGACGATCGCCGCCTGTCCGTTCAGATCCATGCCCGTGCCTTTCCGCTGCGTCCGCGCCCGGTATCGGGCATGGCCGAGCCGCCGGCAAGCCGGTTGCCAGCGCCCGGGATCAATGGTCGATTGGCCGCATGGACCCGATCACAGCCGAGCTTTTCCGCAACGCCGTCGCCGCGATCGGCGACGAGATGGTGCTCACGATCTACCGCACGGCCTATTCCGGCGTGCTCAAGAACATCATGGATTACAGCGCCGCGCTGTGTGACGGGCAGGGGCGGCTGGTGGCCCAGGGCCTCAGCCTGCCCGGGCATCTGTGTTCGATCCCCGTCGCGCTCCAGGCCGCCCTGCGCGCGTTCGACGGCGACATCAACGAGGGCGACATCCTGGTGCTGAACGACCCCTACGAGGGGGGGATGCACCTGCCCGACATCTTCGTCTTCCGCCCGCTGTTCGCCGACGGCGCCATTCTCGCCTACGCCGCAACGATCTGCCATCACACCGACGTCGGCGGCAGGGTGCCCGGCTCGAACGCGTCGGACAGCACCGAGATCTTCGCCGAGGGGCTGCGCATCCCGCCGCTCAAGCTCTACGAGGCCGGCCGCCCCAATCCCACCCTGCACCGCATCATCGAGAAGAACGTCCGCCTGCCCGGCCGGGTGTTCGGCGACCTCCGTTCCCAGCTTGCCGCCTGCGCGATCGCCGCGCGCGGGATGGAGGCGCTGGTGGCGCGCCACGGCGCGGAAGGCGTGCGCGTGCTGATGGACGCGACGATGGACTACAGCGAGCGCCTCACCCGCCACTGCCTGGGCGAACTGCCGGACGGGGAGGCGAGCTTCACCGACTGGATCGACGACGACCAGATCGACGTCGGCGTGCCGATCCCGCTGGTCTGCACGGTGACCAAGCGCGGCGGATCGATGCGGTTCGACTGGACCGGCAGCGCGCCGCAGGTGAAGGGCGCGATCAACAACACCTGGAGCTACACCGCCGCGGCCAGCTTCACCGCCGCCAAATCGGTGCTGTCGGTCAACATGCCGAACAACGACGGCGTGTTCCGCGCCATCGAGGTGATCGCCCCCCAGGGCACCATCATGAACGCCCTGCCGCCCGCCGCCTGCGCCGCGCGGGGGCTCACCGGGTTCCGCGCCACCGACTGCGCGTTCGGGGCGCTGGCGAAGCTCTATCCCGACCGTGTGTTCGCCGCCGGCGACGGCGGCAACACCGGCATCACCGTCGGCGGCTACGACCGCGACCGGAAACCCTTCATCTATGTCGATTTCCTCTCCGGCGCCTGGGGCGCGCGGCCCTGGGCCGACGGGCTGGAGGGCAACACCACCATGTTCGCCAACATGGCGAGCTTCAGTGTCGAAATGATCGAGGCGGAGAACCCGATGGAAGTGCTGGACTACGGGTTCGTCCCCGACACCGGCGGCGCCGGCCGCTTTCGCGGCGGGGCGGCGATGCGCCGCACCTGGCGCATGGGCGCCGAGGAAGGGATCCTGCAGGTCCGCGCCGACCGCCAGACCCATCGCCCGTACGGCCTCGCCGGCGGCGGGCCGGGAGCGGCGGGGCGCAACCTGCTCGACCCCGATACGGACGCCGAACAGGTCCTGCACGCCAAGCTGACCATGACTTTCCGCCGCGGCGAGGTGTTCCGCCACCAGCTTCCGGGCGGCGGCGGCTACGGCGACCCGCTGGAGCGGGCGCTCGACGCCGTCGCCAAGGACCTGCGCGACGGTCTGGTCACGATCGCCGGCGCCGCCGCCGACTACGGCGTGGTGGCGCGGGGCGATCCGCCGGAGATCGACGTCCCCGCCACCGACGCCCTGCGCGCCCGCCTGCGCGCGTCCCGCCCCGCGGCGGAGCCGGCGCGATGAGCCTGCGCATCGGCATCGACATCGGCGGCACCTTCACCGACCTGGTCGCGATCGGCGCGGACGGAACGGTGCGCACCAGCAAGACCGCCTCCACCCCGCACGACTACACCGAGGGCATCCTGACCGGGTTGCAGGCGCTGCTGGCCGATACCCCCGGCCCGGTGGCCGAGCTGCTGCACGCCACCACCATCGGATCGAACACCATCCTGCAGGGCGCCGGCGCGCGCACCGGGCTGATCACCACCGCGGGCTTCCGCGACATCCTGGAGATCCGCGACCTGCGCATGCCGCGCGTCTACGACATCGGCTGGACCAAGCCGCCGCCGCTGGTGGAACGCCGGCTGCGCCTGGAAGTCACCGAGAAGCTGCGCCCGGACGGCAGCGTCGCGATCCCGCTCGATCCCGCATCGGTCGCCCTCGCGATCGACCGGCTGCGCGCGGAGCGGGTGGAGAGCCTGGCGATCTGCCTGCTGCACAGCTACGCCAACCCGGCGCACGAGCAGGCGGTGGCCGAGGCGGTGCGCGCCGCGCTGCCCGACCTGCCGATCTCGCTCAGCCATGAGATCCTGCCCGAGATCAAGGAATATCCCCGCACCAGCACCACCGTCATCAATGCCTATGTGCAGCCGGTGGTGCGCGCCTACCTGACCGCGCTGGCGGCGCGGCTGCGCGCGCTCGGGATCAAAGCGCCGCTCCATTTGATGCAGTCGAACGGCGGGCTGGCCGCGTCCGGCTTCGCCGCCGCCCAGCCGGTGCACATCATCGAATCCGGCCCCGCCGCCGGCGTGGTCGGCGGCGCGGTGCTGGCCGCGCGGCTGGAGGAGCCGCGCATCATCACCTTCGACATGGGCGGCACCACCGCCAAGGCCGGGCTGGTCGAGAACGGCGAGGTGTTGCGCACCGAGGCTTTGGAAGTCGGCGCCGGCGTCATGGCCGGCTCCCGCCTGCTGGTCGGCGCGGGGTATCTGCTCAAGCTGCCGGCGATCGACCTGGCCGAGGTGGGCGCCGGCGGCGGCTCGATCTGCCGGCTCGATCCGGCCGGGGCGCCGAAAGTGGGGCCCGAGAGCGCCGGGGCCGATCCCGGACCGGTCTGTTACGGCGCCGGCGGCACCGAGCCCACCATCACCGACTGCAACCTGGTGCTGGGGTATCTCGATCCCGGCGGGCTGGTGGGCGGGGCGATGAAGCTCGATCTGGCGGCGGCGCGGGCGGCGGTGGCGACGCGGCTGGCCGGGCCGCTGGGGCTTTCGGTCGAGGAAGCGGCTTCGGGGATGCTGCGGCTGGCCAGCGCCAGCATGATGCGGGCGATCCGCGCGGTGAGCGTGGAGCGCGGGCGCGACCCGCGCGATTTCGCGCTGCTGGCTTTCGGCGGCAACGGCGGGCTGTTCGCCGCCGCGATCGCGGCCGAGCTGGGCATATCGCGGGTGATCGTCCCGCCGCTGCCGGGCGTGTTCAGCGCCTTCGGGCTGCTGGTGGCGGAGACGGAGCATCATGCCTCCCGCAGTCTGCGCGCGCCGGTGCCAGGGGGGGATGGGGCGGCGGATGCGGGGGCGATCGGGGCGGCGCTGGCGGCGCTGGAGGCCGAGGGGCTGGCGCGGCTGGCCGAAGACGGGTTCGCCCCGTCGCGCTGCGTGCTGCGCCGCTTCGCGCTGGTGCGCTACGTGGGCCAGTCGAGCGAGATCGCGGTGGCGCTGCCGGCGGGCGGGGCTTCGGACTGGCTCGCCGCGCTGCCGTCGTTGTTCGGGGCGGAGCATGAACGCACCTACGGGTTCCGCGCCGGGGCGGAGGAGCCGGTGGAGCTGATGGGGGTGTCGGTGATCGCGCGCGGGCTGCCGGAGGCGCCTCGGCTGCCGGGGGCGATCCCGCCGGCGGCGGCGGACGTGCCGGGGATGCGGCGCGCGTGGTTTCCGGGGACGGGGTGGGTGGACACGCGGGTCGTGGACCGCGCCGGGCTGGCGCGGGGGACGCTGCGGGGGCCGCTGATCGTGCAGGAATATGATGCGACGTGTCTGGTGCCGGCGGGGGTGGAGGCTTCGGTGGATCGGTTCGGGGCGATACGGTTGGGGTTGGGGGGAGGGGGGTGAGTGCGCCGGGGGCGCTCTGCCCTAGAGCGGGTGGGTCTTCACGTGAGTGTCGCCTTCTGAGCCACTCCGGACACCCGACCGCGTAGGGGGCAGGGGCCGGAGTTGGCGGAATTCGGCCGCTCCGCTGCCGGACGGCGGCGTCCGGATTCGGACATTCGCCTGAGGTCCCCGCGCCGTCCCGGGCGGCTTCCGGCGCCAGGGCGGGCAATTATGTTGCCGATATCGTAACGATACCGGCGCGCGAACCCCGGCCCCGGTCTAGCGGCCGAAAAGCGGCGGGCGGTAGCCGAGCGGACCGAAGTCCCGGATCGCCGCGGTTTCGGACCGCCGGCGCAGGCGGTTGGCCACACGCCCTGGATTCGGCGCGCGCCGCGGGGTCGTGCCGGGCGGGGGCTCGGGGGGCATGATGCCGAACATGCGGCAGAGCGGGCGCAGCACAAGCCACAGGCGCGGGGCTGTTGCCAGCAGCTCCGTCATCTCCGGCTGCGCCAGGAGGTAGGCGAATTCGATGCCGCACGGCACCGTTTCCGGCGCCATCCGCACCAGCCAGCCATAGCCTCGGGGCAGGGTCCGGCGCGGCCTGGCGGGCCGGGTCGGCGCCGCATCGGCGGGCACCGCTTGGGCCGGCGTGGGGGCGGGTTCGGCGGGGCGGCGGCGGGACCGTGCCACCGGATGGGCGGCGATGGCGGCGAAGCGCTCGGCCGCCTCGGTGAGGCGGTTCCACAGCCGGGCCGCGATCCCCATCAGGACCGGGTTGTGCCCGGCGCCGGCCGCCATCGCTTCCCGCAGGCCGCAGATGAAGCGGGCGAAGCGCGCGGCGAGGGCCCAGGCGCTGGTGGTGGGGGGGGAAGCGGCGGCGGCAGACATGAACATAACAAGAACACAAATCCGCCGCCGTGTCAAGCTGTTTTCGCGCCGGGGGCGCCGCGGCCCGGGCGGTCAGGCTGGCCCGGCGGGGGATCGCGCGGGGCTGCGCCGGGCTCGGGCGGGGCGGCAGGGGCGGTGCGGTCGGCGGCGGCGGGTGCGGGCGGGTCGGGCGCGGGGAAGGGCCGCGTGTGCGGGGCAGGTTTCTCGGTTCGGCTGGAGGGCGTTTCTCCGTCCCGGCCGTGGCTCAGTCGGACGCGGCGGGGTGGGCCCGGGTCACGGATCGGGGCTGCTTCGGCGCCGACCGCTGCGCAGCGCGACCTCTTGGGGGCGCCCTTGCGGCACTGGTGACCTGGCTGCCCTGGTCGGTGTTGAAGATCTCCGGCCGGCCGTGTCGGGCCAACGCCTCCTCGACCGCGTCGAGGCAGAAATCGACCTCCATGGTGATCGAGAGACGCCATGCCAGCACCCGCCGGCTGAACCAGTCCACCACCGCCGCCGCCGGGCTGCCCGCAGCGCCGGAGCCGAACACCCCGGCGGCACCCTCCGCCAGTTGGGCCTTCCAGGCCGTGATCTGGTTCGGATGCACGTCATACTGCTGCGCCAGCTCGGCCAACGTCTTCTCGCCCTTGAGGGCCGCCAATGCCACCTTACGCCTTGAGGGCCGGATGGTGCGTCCGTCGCGCTCGCCTCGTTATGGTCTCTCCCGATCCGCGCCATCCTGGCCGCGGTCAGGCACATTTTCCACTTATCGAACCGTCCGAATTTACCTGGCCACCTCTACCC
>CAWHKR010000039.1:0-16238 GCA_963829875.1 uncultured Pseudomonadota bacterium
CAAGAACGCCTGCGTGCTGCTGGACGGCGACCTGCAGGACCCGCCGGAACTGATCGAGCAGTTCGTCGCCGAATGGCGCGCCGGCCACGACGTCGTCTACGGGCGCCGGGTCAAGCGCGAGGCGCCGTGGCACATGGCCGTGTCCTACAAGCTGTTCTACTGGATCTTCCAGCGCTTCTCCTACATCGCCATCCCGCGCGACGCCGGCGACTTCTCGCTGCTGGACCGCCGCGTGGTGCGCTGCCTGCTGAGCTTCCCCGAGCGCGACCTGTTCATCCGCGGGGTGCGTGCCTTCGTGGGTTTCAGGCAAACCGGCGTGGACTACGTGCGGCCCGAGCGGATGTTCGGGGTCACCACCAACAACCTGCGCAAGAACGTCGGCTGGGCGAAGAAGGGGCTGCTGTCGTTCAGCAACACGCCGCTGACCATGCTGAGTGCGGCGGGCGTGACCCTGTTCGCGCTGTCGTTGGTGCTGGGCGGGGTCTATGTCGGCTCGCGCATCCTGTTCCCCGATGCGGCGCCGCGTGGCTTCACCAGCCTGGTGCTGATCGTGATCTTCTTCGGCTCGATCAACATCCTGGGCGTCAGCATCATCGGCGAGTACATCGCCAGGATATTCGAGGAGGTGAAGCGCCGCCCGCACTTCGTCCGCCGCCACTTCATCCGCGACGGCGAAGTCCGCGAAGCGTCGGAGGCGCGACATGTCTCGTTCCTGCAGAATGCTTAGCCCGGCAGGTGCGCCCCCGGTGACGCGCTGGTATTTCTCCCGGGCGCTGCCGGCTGATCGGCGGGCGTGGCTGCTGTTCCTGCGGTTCGGGGTGGTCGGCCTGTTGAATACCGCGTTCGGCTACGCCGTGTTTGCGGCGCTCGTGCTGGTGGGCGTCTGGACGAGCGCGGCGCTGGTCGCGGCGACGACCGCGGGTGTCGCCTTCAATTTTCAGACCTCGCGGCGGCTGGTATTCCGTTCCGACGGGCATGGGCAGGGGCGTCGCCTGCGCTTCGTCGCCATATACGGCGCCGTGCTCGCCCTGAACTGGGCGGTGCTGCGCATGCTGCTTGGGTTCGGCATTCCCGAGCTTCAGGCGCAGGCCCTGCTTGCCATTCCGCTCGCTGCCGTGTCGTTCCTCGGCCAGAGGGCGTGTGTTCGGCCCGGCGGCCGGACAGGCGTGATCGCCGTGCCAGCCCGACGCAACTTGGTGGAGAGGGCGGCCGAGGACTTCAAGCCGCCGGTGTTCAAGCCGAACACCTCTGCGCGGAATCGGCTGGAGAACCGGCTTCGCCGTTTCCTGGACCTGCAGGCTGGTTCCGCGTGGCGTGACCTGCGGAGCGAGTTGGGCCAGGCGCAAGGCCGTTTGCTCGACATCGGCTGCGGTGCGCAGGTCTATCGCAGCCTGGTGCCGGCGTAGGTGGCTTATCGCGGGATAGATACCAGCGACGCAAAAGCCCGTTTCGGCTACGACGTGCCGGACACCCACTACTTCGAGGGTAAGGACTGGGGCGTCGAGGACGGCTCGTTCGATACGGCGCTGTGCACCGAGGTTCTGGAGCATATCCCCGACCCCGCCGCCTTTCTTCCCGCGCCCACCGCTGCTTGCGTCCGGGGGGGCGCCTGGTGCTGACGGTGCCGTTCGCCGCGCGCTGGCACTTCATTCCCTACGACTACTGGCGCTATACGCCATCCGGCCTGGATCTGCTGTTGACCGGGGCCGGGTTCCACGAGGTGCGCGTGCAGGCCAGGGGGAACCCGCTGACGGTGGCGTGCTACAAGGCGATGGCGCTGCATCTGATGCTGCTGTTCGGTTCCGACACCAGTCACCCCGGACCGTTAAAGCGCGCCCTGGGCGTTCTGCTGCTGCCGGTGCTGGGAGCGCTCGCCTGCATTGCCAACCTCTCGCTCCATGCGGATTGGGGAGACGATTGCCTGGGCTACACGGTCACAGCGCGACGGGCAGATGACGGTGTTCAGGGCCTCTCCCGAAGCACCGGAGCAAAACGTGACACCCGGCGCGGCGGCCGTCCGGCCACAGTCCGATCTCGTCGCCCTGCTGTTTCTCGCCATGGTCTGGGCCACCATCGTGGTGGTCATCGATCCCATTGGCGAATTCGCCCTGAACGACGACTGGGTCTATGCGCTCGCCGTTCGGTCCATCCTGGACGCCGGGCGCTTCGCGCTGCCCAGCCCGGCTTCGGCGAACGTCATCGCGCAAGCATACTGGGGGGCATTGTTCTGCCTGCCGTTCGGCTTCTCGTTCACCGCGCTGCGGATATCCACCCTGGTCCTCGGCGGCATCGGAGTCTTGGCGCTGTATCTGCTGCTGCGGGAGTTCGGCAGCAACCGGCGGATTGCTCTGCTCGGCGCACTGACCATTGCGGTCAACCCGCTCTATCTCGGCATGGCCGCCAGCTTCATGACCGACGTGCCGCTCACGTCGCTGTTCACTGTATCGCTCTGGCTCTATGTGCGCGGCGCGCGGCGCGACGACGCGGTCGCACTCGGAGGCGCCTTCGTGCTGGCGTTCGCTGCCATTTTCATCCGGCAGTTCGCATTGGTGCTGCCGCTCGCGTTCGGGGTCGCGCACATAGCGCGCAAGGGGACGGGCCGGCGGGCCCTGGCCATAGCCGTTTTGCCCTTCGTGCTGGGTATCGCGCTGCAGCTCGCTTACAGCCACTGGCTGATTGCAACCGGACGGACCCCGTTTATCCCCGTTCCGCTCAGCAATCTGCTACCTAGGATGCCGCTCCTTTTCGTGATCCGCGCCACACGCATTACTTTGAATATCCTGCCCTATATCGGGCTGTGCGTGGCACCGTTCCTGGCCTATCTGGTGCTTGCGCGACGCTGGTCGGCGCAAGCCGATCGGTGGCGTCCGTCATGGTCCTGGCGGCTTGTCGCTATGCTCTCGGTGGGACTTACGGTGGCTCTCGTCGCGTCAGGCAGAATCATGCCAGTGCTGGGTAACGTCCTGACGCCCACCGGACTTGGACCGCTCACGCTGCGCGACACCTACCTGCTGCACTCAAATCTGCCGCGGATATCGGCTGTGACGACCGATCTTTGGCTCGTCGCGACAGCACTGGGTGCCAGTGCCGCGGTTCTGGTCGGGCTCGCTGTCGTGCCCATGCTTGCCAGCCTTGTCTATAACCTGCGGTGTCGCGCATGGCTGCGCGCCGAGTGGCCGCAGCTGCTCATGCTCACGGTCGTGAGCTCCTACACCGGCGGGTTGCTGCTGGTTGCCTACTCCGCCGGGCTGTTCGACCGCTACCTGCTGCCGCTTATTCCACCCCTCATGGTGCTTCTTCTGCCGCAGAGCGTGGATGCGTGGCCGGCTCGCGAGCGGTTCTGGCGTGTGCTGCCGTGCTACCTTCTCCTCGCTCTCTACGCGGCGTTCTCCGTGCCGGCGACGCATGACTATCTGGCCTGGAACCGGGCACGCTGGCGAGCCACGGACTTCCTGATGCAGGCTGGCGTCACGCCTCGCCAGATCGATGGCGGCTACGAATTCAATGGCTGGTATCTTTACAGTCCGAGCTACAAGAAAGAACCCGGCAAGAGCTACTGGTGGGTCGATGACGACGAGTAAGTCATCGCCTCGGGACCGCTCAGCGGATATGACATAATGGAGCGGTTCACTTTCGACCGTTGGCTGGGATTGACGCAATCGAGCGTGGTCATCTTGCACCGTGTCGCCGCAAGTCAGCCGGTCGGCACCGGATCGGGGTTCTGAACAGCGCGCCGCCCGTCCAAATCCCCTCAGTCGAAGTCCCGTGCCAGTTCGGCGCGCACCGGCTCCGGGATCACCGGAGCGTGTCAACGACTGTCCGGTTCGGGGAAGCGATGCCGGCCGACTGAGCGACCGGAATGGGCGCATAGCAGTCGCCCTGAGGGTTTGGCCGAAGGTCAACTCCGGGTCCCGAGCGGCCATCGGCCGGGCCACTGGCACGGTCCGGCCGGCAACAAGCTGCCCGCGCACCGGCCGACGGCAAAAAAACAGGCAGGGGGAGAGGCGCCGACGCGCCTCTCCCCTGCCTGTCCGCAGCACCCGTTCATCCCTGGTGATCCCGTGCTTTCAACCTGGCGCCTGGGCAGGCATCGCAGCGCCCGGCCGGCGGCACCACCGCCAGAACCACCAGATGGCGGCCGCGGTGACGAGGGTATCCAGCCCCAGCCCGAAGTGCAGGCGCACCTCCGCATCGAGCAGCGCCAGCAGCAGCACCGCGCCGACCGCGACCTTCGCGGCGGCGGGCAGGTCGAACCCCTTCCGGCCGGGGCCGGGCGGCGGTTCCGGCCGCGCCCCCGCGGCCGTGCGCACGACGACCCGCACGCCGCGCAGCGTCCGGCCGGGCGTCGCCCCGCGCCGCGGCCGGCCCGGGAAGTCGACCGCCGCGCCGGCCGACATCAGCGCCAGCGCGACGTGGTCGGCGGCGTCCGCCACCGCCTGCCCCGGGCCGCCGCCGACGGTGATCTCTATCTCGTTGTCGTCCATGGTTCCTCTCCTTCCTCCGGCCCGGGGCCGGCACTGTTACGGTTCGGTTGCTGGGGGGACCGGGGCGGCCCCGCCTCCGCGGGGGCCTTCCTCGGCGAAGTAGGCGTCCGCGGCCCAGCCGATCGCCTCGGTGAGCGCGGCGGCGGTGGCGGCGTTGATCGCGTTGCCGAGCCCCGGCCACCAGCCGACCAGCCACTGGCTGATCCCCCGCCCCGCGGCCGCGGCGGAGAACGGCAGGATCAGCTTCGGCGCCGCGGCCCTGGGGTTGGGCGCGCCGTGCTGGTGGCCGATGGCGGCGACCATCGCGACCTGGATCGGCGTGATGGCCGCGGCGTCGCTGCCCGGCGCCTGGGCCAGGCCCCCGCCGACCGCGGCGGCCGCCGCGGCCGCGGCGTGGATCAGCCCGTGGATCTTCTCGGCCCTGGTGGCCATGCGGGGTTGCTCCTCGTTGTGCTGGGTTACTGAGCCGCGAGGGAGCAGAGGGGGGGGAGGCGCGATGGCGCCTCCCCCCTTCCCTCTCCCTTCGGCTTGGTCAGGCGCCGGTTTCCTCTACTTCGTCGACCTGCCGCCCCGGCGGGTCCGGCAGCAGGTTCCAGGCGGTCGACGCGGCGGTGGCCGTGGCGATCAGCCGCTGCGGCGAGTGGTGGGCGTAGCGGGTGGTGGTCGACAGCTGCGTGTGGCCGAGGACGGTGCCGATCTCGTTCAGCGGCGTCCCGGCGTTGGCCAGCGCGGAGGCGAACGAGTGCCGCAGGTCGTGGATGCGCAGGTCCGCCGGCAGCCCGGCCGCCCGCTTCGCCCGCGCCCACGGCTTCCGCAGCCCCTCCAGCGGCCGCCCGTCGCGCCGCCGGCTCGGGAACACGTGGTCGTTCCCCGCCTCGCGCCGGGCCGCCTGGCGCTCCAGGACCGCCACCGCGAACGGCGCCAGCGGGACGTGCCGCGTGCGCCCGCTCTTCGACCGCGGCACGGTCAGCATGCCGCGGTTCAGGTCGACGTTGGCCCAGGTGGCCAGCAGCACCTCGCTCCGCCGCGCCCCGGTGACGGTGAGCAGCGCGAGCGCCGCCGCGGCGTCCTGGTTCGCCTCCAGGTCCAGCGCGCGGATCAGCGCCTGGGTCTGCTCCGCGGTCAGGTAGCGGTCGCGGTGCGCCTCGCGCAGCATCCCGGGCGAGGCCGCCGGGTTGCGCCCCTGGTACAGCTGCCACTTCAGGGCGAGGTTGAACATCGCCCGCACGGTGGCGAGGTGGCGGTTCACGGTGGCGGCCGCCAGCCCCTCGCCGACCAGCCGGCGGCGCAGCGCGGCGACGTCGTCCTGGCGCACCTCGTCCAGCGGCCTGCGGCCGAGGGCCGGCAGGATGCGCAGGCGCAGCTGGCCCTCGATGTTGGAGCCGCTGCGCAGGCGCTCGCGCACGTGCGGCAGGTAGCGGTCGCGGACGAACTCGGCGAGCGTCGGCACGGCGCGCCGCTGCGCCGCCTCGGCGGCCGGGTCGGCGCCGAGGCTGACCGAGGCCTTCAGCTGCTCGGCGCGCCTGCGGGCCTGGTCGACCGTGACGTCGCCGAGGCGGCCGAGCTTGATCTCGTGGGACCGGTGCCGGGCGTCGGCGTAGCGCAGGTAGAACGTGACGCCGCCGCGCCGCTGCTCGGCGATGAAGCCGGCGAGCCTGTCGTCGAAGATCCTGACCTTGGCGGCGCCCTCCGGCAGCGGGGCCAGGTTGCTGAGCAGGGTGCGCGTGATCGTCCGTCCGCTCATCGCGCGGGTTCCTTTCCGGTTGGGTTGGGGGGAGTGCGGCGCGGCCGGGTGTCGTCCCCCGGCGGCGTCCTGGCGGCGCCGCCGCGGCGGGCCCTGCGCGTTGGCGTTCGTTGCGTCTCCTGCGACAGAGGCGGCGGACGGCCCCCCGCTCACGGCTCGAACAGGACCCACAGGCCGTCGCTGGCGACGGTGACGGCCACGCCCTCGGCGACGCGGAAGGCGTGGAGCTCCTCCTCGGCGCCGTCGCCGTTGATCAGCAGCAGGTCGTCGAGCGACCGGACCGCCAGGCCCAGCCCGGCCAGGTACGGCAGGATGTGCAGCGGGTCGTCGCCGCGGGCCACGGCCTCGGCGAGGCTGATCCGCGGCACGTCGCGGGGTTCGTCGTGCTCGTCGCGGTAGCGCCGCAGCAGCGCGGCCAGCGTCTCGGTCGGATCGGGCATGGTGGCGGCCTCCAAAAGCAGCAGGCCCCGCCTTGCGGGCGGGGCCTGTGGGTTCACGGGATCGCTCCCGGGGGAGCATCCGAATGACATCTGCTTGGGGTGGCCGGCCCTCGCGGCGGCCGCCCGGTCAGGCGGCGGTGCTGGCCCGCACGCGCCCGGCCACGAACGAGTCGACGTCCTCGTGCCGGTAGCGGATCGTCTTGCTGGACAGCCTGACGTAGGCCGGCCCTTCGCCCGTGCCGCGCCAGCGCTCCAGAACCTTCGACCTGGACGCGGAGCAGGTTGGCGGCCTGGGCGGGCGTGATCAGCTCGCCCCGGCGGCGTTCGCCACCCGGGGTCACGCCGCCGGGCGGGGTCGCTGGCTGGGCCGGCGCGCCGGACGGCGCGGCGGCGAGCGGCCGGGTGTGGGTCAGGCGGGCGATGGACATTGGCGATCTCCTGATGGCCTTCGGGGGATGAGAGGGGGACGCGCGCGGCGTCGCGGCCGGGCTGCATCGATGGATTGTTATCGGCCGCGATGTGTCGACTGCGGGGCCACTTCGCCGCGTTGCGCCGACGGCGCTTGAGCGTCGCCAGAACGGAATCGGGCAGCGTCCGGTATCAATCGGTACGTTCTTGGGGCGTATCCGATGACCTGTTCCGATGCGGCATGTCCGCGGCAAAAAAGCGGCCGCCGGCGGGCACCAGTCCGGGCAAGGAATGAAGCCCGTTCCACCGACTCTCCCAAAGCCGCCACGCGACCGCGATTTCGCACGATGCCTTTGCCGGGTAGCCGGAAGGGAACCAGCCCCCCCTTAAGGGAGGCTGGTCTCCCCCCCGCCCGACCGATCACCGTGCGCCGGTGCGCCACCGCGCGCGGCGAACCCGCGGGGGGGGGCGCAGGGGCCAGGTGCCATGGCCCGCGGAGGCAGCTCTCGTGCCCGAGGACGACCCCGTTGCCCCCGGGTGCCCGCTCCCCAGGGGCGCGCGAGAAGCGCCCCTCCTCGGGCGAAAGAGAGGCCGTTGCAGCCGCCGGGCGCAGATCCGCCCGAGTCCCCGCGTAGCCGGAGGGGAACCAGCCCCCCCTTAAGGGGGGCTGGTTTCCCCCCCCGCCCGACCGATCATCGGGCGCCGGTCGCCACCGCGCGCGCGAACCCGCGGGGGGGCACAGGGGCCGGGTGCCGTGGCCCGCGGAGGCCGTTCTCGTGCCCGAGGACGGCGCCGTCGCCGTCGGGTGCCCGCTCCCCAGGGGCGCGCGAGAAGCGCCCCTCCTCGGGCGAAAGAGAGGCCGTTGCCGCCGCCGGGCGCAGATCCGCCCGGGTCCCCGCGTAGCTGGAGGGGATACCAGCCCCCCCTTAAGGGGGGCTGGTATCCCCCCCCCCGCCCGACCGATCACCGGGCGCCGGTCGCCACCGCGCGCGGCGAACCCGCGGGGGGGCGCAGGGGCCGGATGCCGTGGCCCGCGGAGGCCGTTCTCGTGCCCGAGGACGGCGCCGTCGCCGTCGGGTGCCCGCTCCCCCAGGGGCGCGCGAGAAGCGCCCCTCCTCGGGCGAAAGAGAGGCCGTTGCAGCCGCCGGGCGCAGATCCGCCCGGGTCCCCGCGTAGCTGGAGGGGAGACCAGCCCCCCTTAAGGGGGCTGGTCTCCCCTCCCGCCCGACCGATCACCGTGCGCCGGTCACCACCGCGCGCGGCGAACCCGCCGGGGTCGCAGGGGCCGGGTGCCATGGCCCGCGGAGGCCGCTCTCGTGCCCGAGGACGACGCCGTCGCCGCCGGGTCCCAGGGGCGCGCGAGAAGCGCCCCCCTCGGGCGAAAGAAGGGCCGTTACCGCCGCCGGGCGCAGATCCGCCCGAGTCCCCGCGTAACCTTCGGATCACCGCCCCCTTTAAGGGGGGCGGTGACCGGTCCTCCGCCACGTGCTCCGACCCGCCGTCCCCGCCCCGAGAAAATCGAACCTTGGTGCAATCGCTGGCGCGGCTGCCCCGGAGATCGTAACGAGACCGGACTGTCCGAATCGTCTGGGGCGAGCTCGCGCTTGAGAGCAATGGACACGCTGGCCGACGCCGCTTCTCGGTTCCGTGCTGCCTTGAAGTCGAGGCTGTCAGACAAGGGCGCCGACCCACGCAGATTCAAGGACGAACACGACAGGGTGCAGTGGGATAAGCTGAAGTCCCTCCCCAACCTCGTCTACACCGACGGCAACCGGAGCCGTTCCCAGCCCAGCGCGAATTCGCGGCGCCACGCGGTGGAAGAGCCGGAGGTGTTTTTGGGGGGTAGCCGGCAATTCGGACTACCCAACAAGGCCGCTACCGGCTTAGGAGGGGCCGTTCATCCCCTGCCGCACAGTTGATACGAAAAAGCCCGAAGTGGACCCCGCCCCAACCGGGCGGATCGACACGGCCGGACCGTAGCGACAACGATGCACACCGCTGCATCGTGTCGCGACCCGAGAGCCGCCGAGCGACACAAAGCTGACATCAGGTGCTCGACGGCGTTGCGCTACCCACGAATGACCCCTCTATCTGCCAGACCGTTGCCCTATGGGCCTCGAATTTACCCCCGATTTCGAGCCCGGCGCCTTCGACCAAAGCACTAAGCTTGGAGTCGATGCCCATAGTTATCGTTGTACCGGACGGACAGACTGAACTCGCTCAAGCCGAAGTCAATTCGCCCCCTAGAAACACTGCTCCACGTCGGTTCATGCGGATACCAAGCCATCCCGTCAGGTAAGAGAGGGACGTGGCTCCCATTTAGGGAAGCGGTGAACAGCAGCTTCTTGTCTTTGTGGGCATCTCCCTGGACACCGAGGCCGACGTTCACGGATTTCACAGGGCTCGGCGTATCAAGACTGCCCGAGAACTCGGTGGACCATCCGGTGACGTGTTCGACGCGCATCGTCTTGGCGCCCAAGCTCATCAGCAGCAGCATTGCCTCAGCGAACTTGTGCTCAAAAACCACGCGATGGAAGTCCGCCATCGTGTAGTAGGTATGCGGCTGGACCGGATGGCAGACATAGACCACCCCTTCCCTGGGATGGCCTGGCGGAAACTTGAGCTGCGCTGCCTCTTTGAACGAAATGGCTCTGACTGGCGCCCCGCTTTCACGTGCCTTATTCAGGTTGCGGTAGGCTGCGACACCGATGTCAACCACGACCTTGCTTAACGCAAATTCCCATAAGCCCCCGCGCACAGCAAAACCGAGGGCAGCAGCAGCCACGCTGTTCCAGTCGAAGCCTTCGGGCTTCTTGGCGGCCGACCGCTTTTGCCGCTCCTCTTCGGCCGCCTTCAGGACGGCCTCGTTGGAGACCAAAATCAGCCGGCGTTCTTCATATGGGCTAGCCATCAGATTCAACACGTCCGCTTCTTCGCTCATAGTTCAGATCACCTATTCTGCAACCACTTGTGGATTGGCGCACAGAATTACTGTCCCACGGCCAAATACTGATGTCAATACGTTCCCATGTGCCAAGGTTAGCACCTCCTGGAAGGTGGAGGCGCTCGTGTGGCGCCGCGCCCAGCAGACGGCATGATGGCGCGAGCCCCCTCGGACCCGCGCCATGCGCCACCTGCTATCGCCCGGGAGCGGTTCCGCGATCCACTGGCCCAGTAGTTCCCACCTGGACCGGGTCCGGAACCGGATCCGGGATCAGAACTCCGACCTCGTCGTCGGTGCTCAGTCTCACCGAGCCGTGCATCAAGACGAGGGGCCTGCCGGGCGGGCTGTTGTTGGACTTCACACACGAGAGCTTCACGGAGCTGGGCTGCGTGTCCGCCCTGTCACCGGCCGGGCCATCGGGGTCCCGCGGGGCGAGCCCGCCAGATGCTGCGCGCCGACCCTGCCAGCGCGCTGGAACCTCGCACCGTGTCCATTGCCGGCGCCCTATTCGCCGGCTCCTTCCGCGAATGATGCACCAAGAGGACGGCGCAGTTGGAGTCGCGCGCACTTTGTTAAGTCCTTCCATGTAGGCGGTCATGTCGGGACCGCTGTTCTCCTCCAGGAGGTGAGTCTTGTTCAGCGGGTCGATTATCAGCACGTCCGCCCGATGCCGAGCCACGGCTGCCTCGAGCTCTTCGCCGCTGCCGGTCAGCGTGACCTCCCCCCTTCCTTCACCATCAAACACATGGCGCCGCCCCCGACGTAGACCAGAACGCGCTCGAGAACGGCACGACTGTGGACGTTCATCTGCTTGGCGACAGCCATGAGGCGGCGCTGGATCTCGTCCGGCGTTTCCTCCCCGTTCACGTAGACCACCCGGGCCGGTCCGGGGACGGCCAGCCCTCCCCAAGACTCCCCGGCCGCCAGCGCCAGGGTGAGATGCAGGGCAAGGGTGGTCTTGCCGACGCCGGGCGGCGCAACCAAAAGGGTCAGCAGCTGCCGCTCCAGCATCGTGCCGCAGAGATAGCGCCTCGGCTGGGGGGGCCGGCTCAGCAGCGCCGCCAAGGTCTCGAAGTTCGCCAGCATCGCGCCCGGCGGACCTTCCCGGCCGGGCGCATGAACGCCGGCGGGCTCGGCCCGTTCACCAAGGGGCCCGGTCGCCACTTCAGCACCTGGGCGCTCCTGAGGCTCGGCGGGGTCGAGCACCTGAGGCCCGGGTTGGGCGCATGAGGCTCGGAAGCGGGCACCGCATCGTCTTCCGCGGCCTCGTCGCCACCGCGCGCGGTGTCCCACTCCAGCTGCTCTCGCCAGTATCGGTCCAGCCAACCGGGGTCGATCCGCAGGGTGTCATCGACCAAGCCCGCGATCAAATGGCGGGCCAGCATCGGCAGGGGGACAGGCTCCCCGGCGGGGTCCCGCGGTTCCCCGCACTCGTCCAGCTCAAGACCCGCGTCGATGGCAATAGCGGACCATCCCGCGAAGCTGACATCCTCGACCAGATCGGCCAGATCGCTTGCCGTTCCGCGAGCGATGAGGTGGCCAAGCTCGATCAAGTATTCGTTGCCGGCGGGCAACACGGCCTCAAGGGCCACCCGCACGGCATCGCTTAAGCCCGCGAGCGCCGACGCGGCCGCGAGGGCTGCGAATCGGTTCTCAGCGACGCAAGCACGGACCTTCTGGCGCAGTTCGTTGCGGAACTCGGGCGGATAGACCGCGTATCGGGGCGGCCCCTCCAGCAGCATCAGCAGGTCGGGGCGCCGGGCAAGGCCCGGGCTCCTCGCGATCGCCCCGGTGATAGCGTCCGCAAGTCGGTCGCCTCGCAGGCCTTCGTTCACGGTAGCCGTCTGCATCGGGCTGTCTCCTTGGTTGTGGCAAGTCCAAAACGGATGCCTTCAACGCGGCCAAGGAGCACTTTCCGAGTGGTAGTGCAGGGGGATAAGCGGTGGGAATTTCTCGGGCTTAAAGTCTTGACGCGTGAGGGTGGCGGGACCGCCCTCAGGCCTCCATCCAGGGCGGGTCCAATGTCACGGCAGGCGACCAGTCCCCGAGCAAATCCGCACCCTCGTAATCCTCGTTCGGCACGCGGCGCTGGAATTGGTCGATCTTCCGCGCCAGAGCCTGACCAATGGCTTCCTTGATATCCGGATGCCTCTCAATGTAGCCCAGCCAGACATAGCTCGTCAGGTGGATGATGATCTTCACGTCACAATGGCCGTAGATGCGGTAGCAGGCATCGGCCAGCCGGTTAACCAACAGGCGAGCGCGGGCGGCGCCCTCGTCTCGTTTGCGCTTCGACGGATATTCCGGCCTCGCGTCATCGATCGACTGGGCCACACCGAGCAGCTCTTTCGCCATTCGACGAAGCTCCCCGAGTTTTTGGGCGGGAGCTATGCTCTCTTTGAAATATTCGTCTCTCATGACAATCTGGAGGGCGCTATGGGACTTCCTCAGGTGTTTTGCCGCCTCCTTACGCTTTCGCTTTTGGTCGCCGGGCGAGAGTATCTCAAGCGGGAGCTCCCGCGGCCCAAGAATCGCAGCCAAGCGATGTATGAAGCGGACCTCCCTTTCCAAGCGCTTTTGCGCTTGGAAGGCTTGCCGCTCTGGCTCAGGCATCGATAGCAGCTTGACGTGGATGCCGGTCGCGGAATACGCCTTCTCCAGCGCATCGATCGCCTCGCGCAATTCTCCATTTTTGAACAGTCCTTGCACGTAGTCGGTTTTACTGAAATGTTGATGAAACTCTTTTAAATGCTCCGCACTGGGCGAAGATACCGTCGAGAAAATCTCGGTGTTCTCCCGACACATCTCGTTGAGATCGTTGAATGCCTGCAGTTCCATCAGTGCTTCCAGTGTCTTCTCATTGTACATTCTCTGCGATCCCTCTGGTTACCGGAAGTATACTGCTGTAGGTCGGATCTGCCTACACTCGTCCTCGATATCGTAATGCCGGTTGCAGACTAGGCTCGGCAGCGCCTTGTCGAACCAGACGGAGAGCCAGGGCGGCTTCGTTCTGGTGTCCAGCGCTGCCACATCGGCCATGGGCGGCCTCGACGGTGGCGGCGAGCGGGTTGCACGTCGGCCTGATCAGTCGGCGGATCGGGCGCAGGCCTTGGAGCCCCGCTGCGGCGTTCGCCCGGCGCTGACTCCGCCCGACCGCCCGGCGCGCTCACCATGAGACGGCCGCCCGCGCCGCCCTGGGGCGCTGTCACCGCGATCGAGCCGATCGAGCCACAGGCCGGCGCGCCCTGTTCCGCCGGTTCCGTGGCATCTGTCCGCGACACCGGTCACCCCCTTCGTCCCCCGCTCTTCCCCCGGACGTATCGATGGCGACCGCGGGTAATCGCGGGCAAACAAGGGGATGCTACGGGGCACGCCTTGGTGCCAATGTGCCTGAAACGGATTAGAAATGGGCCAATGTCCTACCCGAAACGATGCCGCACACTGAACTTTTAATCTTGGGGCCGTGGGTTCGAGTTCCCACCGGGCTCACCAAGGATTTCAACGGGTTCCGGCCCTCCCCGCGCGGGGCACCGCGGCCCGTCCCACGCTATTCCCCCGAAATCGCCCCCGGACGCCCACGACCTCCCGGTGGGACGGGTGCCCGGCGGCGGGCCGGCGGCGGCGCCCCCGGACCAAAAAAGGCAGGGCGGCGGGGCGTCGGCCCGGCGACCGACGCCCCTCCCCGGGCACAACTCCGCCGGGTCCCCTCCCCGGCCCGCGGTCAGCCCGGGGCCGCCGAGGCGAACAGCACGTAGCTGCCCTCCCGCCCCGGCAGCCGCACCGTCGCGAGCCTGCGCCCGGCGCGCGCCGCGCCGACCCAACGGTCGAACCGCTCCCGGAGGGACGGCACCGGTGTCGGGTCGTCGTCGTCCGCGACGCGCAGCGCCTCCACCAGTAGGTTGCTGTTCCACAGCGTGGCCGAGCTGAGCAGCGCGTCCTCGCTGCCGCGATCCGGCTCGAACGCCCAGACCGGCATCAGGGCAGCGGGCGGCGGCGCCGCCTTGAGCACCTGATCCTCAATGCCGACCCGTATCCGCGGCTTGCCGCGACCGCGATGGCGGGCGGATGGCCCCGGCGGCTTGGGCGTGGTCGCGCTCTCCATGCCGCTCGGCTTGATCCGCGGGCGTGGCGGCTGGCCTTTCAGCCGCGCGATCTCCTCGCGTAGCTCCGCTATCTGGCGCTTCTGCTCTGCATTCTCGGCCAGCAGCGCCAGGACCAGCTCGCGCAGCGCGGCAGCCGATAGATCAGCAATGTCAGACCGGACGACCACATGAAGCTTAAGTCCTACCGCACCGCGTCGGGGGAAGGAAAAAATGCACCCACGCCGGTCGAGTAGCTCGGCCATTCGGCTCTCGCCCTCACAGATCCGGGCATGCGGCTTTCCCGCACCCGGCTCTTCCCGGAAGTCACCCGCATCGGGCCGCTCGTGCTGTCCAAGGGTGAGTGATCCGAGGTGCTGGCAAGGGCAAGCATGCCGTCAGAGCTTCGAACCAGTCCCAGCCCATGCGCCGGTTCTTCTGGCTCCGCCGCTTGAGGCAGTTGAACCAGATGCGCCGGACTTCCTGCCGGAACCCGTCGAGAGATCGCCAATTGTGCGGCATGCCGAAGTAGCCGTAATGGCCGCGCAGGATGCTGGCATACCAGCGATGCTGCTCGGCCAGCGGCGCATGCATCAGCCGCCGCGCTTGCTGGCGCAGCGCTGTCAGTCTGCGCGACAGACGCTTGCTCTGCGTCTTGTGCTTGACGATGAACCTGCCGTCGCGGGTCCACCCGCAATAGTGGGTGAACCCGAGGAAGGCGAAGGTCTCCGGACGCCGCTCGCCGCGCTGCCGCCGAGCCATGGCCGGTAGGCGGCCAAACTCGATCAGGCGCGTCTTATCCTCATGGAGCGACAGGCCGAACCGGGCGAGCCGTTCCTTGAGGTCGGCCAGCATCCGCCGTGCGTCGGCCGCGCTCTCGAAGCCCATGACGAAGTCGTCGGCATAGCGCACGATCGAGACCCGACCGCGCGCGTTCCGACGGCGCCATTGATGGACCCAGAGATCGAGGACGTAATGCAGGAAGATGTTGGCCAGCAGCGGGCTGATGCCCGCGCCTTGCGGCGTTCCCCTGTCAGTCTCGTGCCACTCATCGCTCTCCAGGATACCGGCCTCGAGCCACATCCGGACCAGCCGGAGAACCCGAGGATCGGCAACCCGGTGCGCCAGCATCCGCAGCAGCCACTCGTGGTCGACCAAGTCGAAGAAGCTGCGGATGTCGGCATCGAGCACCCAGGTCACGCGCTGGCTCATGATCGCCGTATGCAACGCCGATAGAGCCTGGTGCGGGTTACGCCCCGGCCGGAAGCCGTAGGAGAACCCCAGGAAGTCGACTTCATAGATGGCGCTCAGCGTCTCGGCCACCGCGCCCTGGACGATCTTGTCCTCCAGGGTCGGCACGCCAAGCGGTCGCCGCCCGCCATCCGCTTTCGGGATGTAGACACGCCGGACCGGCTGTGGCCGGTAGCGCCCGGTGTGGACGCGTGCGCAGAGGTCCTGGAGGTTGGCCTCCAGGTTCTGTTCGTAGTCCCCCACCGTGATCCCATCGACTCCCGCACTCGCCTGCCGCTTCTGCCGCCGGAACGCCCGTTCGAGCGCCGTGACGTCCACATGGTGCAGCAGGGCGGTGAACCGGGTCTGGACGGCCGCGCGGGCCGCCGCGTTCACCCGTGCGAGGTTGGATGGCAGAGCTGCCCGGCTCTGTGTCCGGACCCTGCCACCCTCGCGTGGGCTCCTTCCAGGCTGGCCCCTTCCCTCGGCGCGTCTCGTTTCCTTCGACGGTGTCATCGGTACTACGAACCAGTCCGACTCCCGACCTCAGCTCGGATGACGGCTCCGGCATCGCCTCGCCGCCCTCCCCCGCCGGAGACCAATCCAGCGGACCCGGTCGGGCCTCTCATGTTCCGATGAATGCTTTCCATGCGTGAGACGGCCTTCGACCCCGGCGAAGCGACGTCATCTCGCGTAACGATGACGCACGTGCTGCCTTCGAGAAAGGGAACCCTCTCGGCCTTCGCGATCTTCCACATTTCGAGGCTCAATCCCGCACCCCACATGGCCCCTGTCTACACTTCAGACCCCGCGTTACCACGACGCCCGCAAAACTCGGTCCCGGCTTGCCCGCTACGGCTTTGGCCGGATGAGACTTTCACTCATAGGCACTCATCAGCTTCGCATGAC
>CAWHKR010000040.1:0-50281 GCA_963829875.1 uncultured Pseudomonadota bacterium
CGGAAGTGCGAATGCTGACATGAGTAGCGACAAACAGAGTGAGAAACTCTGTCGCCGAAAGTCCAAGGGTTCCTGCGCAAGGTTAATCCGCGCAGGGTGAGCCGGCCCCTAAGGCGAGGGCGAAAGCCGTAGTCGATGGGAACCAGGTTAATATTCCTGGGCCAGCTGGAAGTGACGGATGCAAACTGTTGTCAGGGCTTATCGGATTGCCCTGGCTTTGCGCGCATCCCAGGAAATAGCTCCAGTGACGAGACCGTACCCTAAACCGACACAGGTGGACAGGTAGAGTATACCAAGGCGCTTGAGAGAACGATGTCGAAGGAACTAGGCAAATTGCTCGCGTAACTTCGGGATAAGCGAGACCTGTATCCGGGCAACCGGGTGCGGGTGGCACAGAGCAGGGGGTAGCGACTGTTTAGTAAAAACACAGGGCTCTGCGAAGTCGAGAGACGACGTATAGGGTCTGACGCCTGCCCGGTGCCGGAAGGTTAAGAGGAGGTGTGCAAGCACCGAATTGAAGCCCCGGTAAACGGCGGCCGTAACTATAACGGTCCTAAGGTAGCGAAATTCCTTGTCGGGTAAGTTCCGACCTGCACGAATGGCGTAACGACTTCCCCACTGTCTCCGGCATCGGCTCAGCGAAATTGAATTCCCCGTGAAGATGCGGGGTACCCGCGGTCAGACGGAAAGACCCTATGAACCTTTACTGCAGCTTTGCAGTGGCATCAGGAGAATTCTGTGTAGGATAGGTGGGAGGCTTTGAAGCCGGGGCGCTAGCTTCGGTGGAGCCACCCTTGAAATACCACCCTGAACTCTTCTGATGTCTAACCGCGACCGGTCAGCCCGGTCCGGGACCCTGCATGGTGGGCAGTTTGACTGGGGCGGTCGCCTCCCAAAAAGTAACGGAGGCGCGCGATGGTGGGCTCAAGCCGGTCGGACATCGGCTGTTGAGTGCAATGGCACAAGCCCGCCTGACTGCGAGAGCGACAGCTCGAGCAGAGACGAAAGTCGGCCATAGTGATCCGGTGGTCCCGCGTGGAAGGGCCATCGCTCAACGGATAAAAGGTACTCTAGGGATAACAGGCTGATCTCCCCCAAGAGTCCACATCGACGGGGAGGTTTGGCACCTCGATGTCGGCTCATCACATCCTGGGGCTGGAGCAGGTCCCAAGGGTTCGGCTGTTCGCCGATTAAAGTGGTACGTGAGCTGGGTTTAGAACGTCGTGAGACAGTTCGGTCCCTATCTGCCGTGGGTGAAGGAGACTTGCGAGGCGCTGTCCCTAGTACGAGAGGACCGGGATGGACATACCTCTGGTGTACCGGTTGTCACGCCAGTGGCACCGCCGGGTAGCTATGTATGGACGGGATAACCGCTGAAAGCATCTAAGCGGGAAACCCTCCTCTAAACCAGGTCTCCCCGAGGGCCGTGATAGACCATCACGTTGATAGGCCGGGTGTGGAAGCGCGGTAACGCGCGAAGCTGACCGGTCCTAATCGCCCGATCGGCTCGATCGCCAACGGTCATCGTCCAGTGATCCTCGGATCAGTGGGCAGACCCTCCATGCACAGAAATCATCCCCAGCCTCCGCGCAGCACACAACACACAAACACCAGAACCTGCCATCCCCGTCACACCAGATCGGGATGGGCTGGACGACCTGGTGGCCATGGCGGGGAGACCGCACCCGATCCCATCCCGAACTCGGCCGTGAAAACCCCCAGCGCCCATGGTACTGCGGCTTAAGCCGCGGGAGAGTAGGTCGCCGCCAGGTCTTCCAGCCCATCCCAGACCAAACCACCCTCGCGGGGTGGAGCAGCCCGGTAGCTCGTCAGGCTCATAACCTGAAGGTCACAGGTTCAAATCCTGTCCCCGCAACCACCGATAGTTGACTCGCACGGAACCCCCGAGGAACAGACGTTCCCCGGGGGTTCTTGCGTTTGAGGGGCCCCGTGCCGGCAGGGGTGCCCGCCGGCTCCCCGCGGCCGCGGCCAGGATCATCGCCAGATCGCCGTGCAACTCCGCCGCCAGGCCGTCGGGCTCGGGGGTCAGCACCACCTTCTCGATCAGCGCGCGCAGGGCATCCGACGCCTCCATCGTAAGCGTAGCTTTGCGGCCCTTCGGTTTACCACTTGACGTTCAGGCGTCGGTGTCTGCGGCGCAGTTCCAGGGCATCAGCGCGTCGATCTGCGCCTGGGGCCATCCATTGACGAGGCGGGTCAACAGCTCGGTGAGGTAACGCTGCGGGTCGACGCTGTTGAGCTTGCAGGTCTCGATCAGCGAGGCGACAGCGGCCCAGTTCTCTCCGCCCTCATCGCTGCCGGCGAACAACGCGTTCTTCCGGCTCAGGGCGATCGGGCGCATGGCCCGCTCGACACTGTTGTTGTCGATCTCGATCCGGCCGTCGTCGAGGAACTGCGACAGCCCATCCCAGTGGTTCAGCGCATAGCGGATCGCCCCGGCGGTCGGACCCCGCGCCGGCAGCTTCGCCATCTGGGCCGTGAACCAGGCGTGCAACTCGCTCATCAGCGGTCGGCTCCGTGCCTGGCGGGCGTCACGGCGCGCGGCGGCCGCTTGGCCACGGATGTCCGCCTCGATCCGATACAGCGCGGCGATGCGCGCCAGTGCCTCGGTCGCGATCGGTGCGGCCGCCGTCCGGGCCAGGTCGTAGAACCCGCGCCGGACATGGCTCCAGCAGAACGCCAGCACACGGGGTCCACGGTAAGCGCAGCTCTGTGGCCCTTCTTCCGCTGGGGCGGACGGATGTGCTCGGATGTCCTTGGTATGGGGTGTTCGAGCTATCGTTATGGATGACGTTACCGACGACGCGAAGGGTGAGTTCCGGCGGATCGAGTTGCTGACGGGCCCGTCCCGGCGGCGGCGCTGGTCGGATACGGAGAAGGCTCGGATTGTTGCCGAGGCTTTGGTTCCACGCGCGGTGGTGAGCGCGATCGCCCGCCGCTGGCAGGTTTGCCCGCAGCAGGTCTTTGGCTGGCGGCGCGCGGCGCGGGCGGGTGATGTGGCGCTGCCGACGGGGCTGGACGGGCCAGCGTTCGTGCCGATCGTCAGTGCGGCCCCACGGCCGCTGGTGGCCGAGACCGTTCCACCGCCGCCGGCGATGACCGCGCCGCCGGTGGCGCCCTCTGCGCCCGCCGTTGAGGTGACGCTTGCCGGGGCGGTGGTGCGGGTGGCGTCGGGCACGGACGGCGGGTTGCTGACGGCGGTGCTGCGCGCGGTGCGCGCCTCGGCGGCATGATCTCGGTTCCCCCCGGCGTGCGGGTGTTGCTGGCGACCCGTCCGGTGGATTTCCGCAAAGGCGCGCACGGCCTGGCGGCGCTGGCGGCGGAGGTGCTGGGCCAGGAGGCGTTCTCCGGCGCGGTGATCGTGTTCCGTGCCAAGCGCGCCGACCGGGTGAAGATCCTGCATTGGGATGGCAGCGGGCTGGTGCTGGTGTGGAAGCAGGTGCAGCAGGGTGCGTTCCGCTGGCCGCCGGTCATGGACGGGGTGATGAAGCTGTCGGCGGTGGAGTTTGCGGCGCTGTTCGACGGTCTCGATTGGACGCGGGTGCAGCCGCTGCGACGGATTCCCCAACCGACCGCCGCGGCGTAGGATTCGTGGCGTGACCCACGCCGCTCCCGCCACACCTCCGAGCCCGCCCGCCAATGTCGCGGCGCTGCGTGCGCTGGTGCTGGCGACGATGGCCGAGCGCGATGTGCTGGCCGAGGAACGCGACGCGCTGACGACGCAGAACGACCGGCTGCGGCACCTGCTGGTGAAGCTGCGACGCCTGCAGTTCGGCCGGAAGTCGGAACGGCTGCCGGAGGAGCAGCTGCAACTCGGCTTCGAGGATCTGGAGACCGCGATCGCAGAGGGCGAGGCCAATGCGGAGCAGCGCGATACGCACCGCGTCGGGGGAAGAGACAAATGCACCCGCGCCCGGGGTTTTGCCCCTGGTACGCCCGCCAATGCTGCGCGACAACCGCCATGACTCCGCCTACCTGTTCGGCGCCATCTGCCCGGCCCGCAGGGTTGGCGCCGCCATCACCATGCCTGTCGTCAACACCGAGGCGATGAACGAGCATCTGAAGGAGATCGGCACGCAGGTGGCGCATGCGCATGCGGTGCTGGTCTGCGACGGCGCTGGATGGCACCAGCAAGGCGAGACGCTTTGCCTGCCCGACAACCTCACTCTGCTGCCGCTGCCGACCTATGCGCCCGAGTTGAACCCGATGGAGAACGTCTGGGAGTACCTGCGCGCCAACAAATTGAGCCGGCTCGTCTGGGACACCTACCAACCCATCGTCGCGGCCGGCAAAGAGGCCTGGGATTTTCTCATCGATGACCCAGACCGAATCTCGTCCATCGGCGCTCGCGCTTGGGCGTGTGTCAATGTCTAGGGCGGTTGGTATAAAAGAAAAGAATCGTGGTGGTCACCACCACCACACAGCCCCCGCCTACAGCAAGGCGGGGCTCGCCGGCCGCTTACCGCGAAGGTGCCGGCGGCCGACGCTGCCTTCACCGCAGAGAAGGCAAGGCGAGGAAGATCGGGCGTCGTTTGTAACGGCCCCGCGGGACGATCCGCAGGGGCGGGATCCGCCTCGCCTCTGCCCCGTGTCACCGATCCGATCCGATCCGTTCCGGCCCGGGACCGGGACAGGGCGCTGAAGCACTATCGGACCGGATCTTCCCTATCCGCCCGCCCCGGCCAGTTCGGCCTCCTGCGGGACCGCCGCCGTGCCCACTCCCGCGCGCCGCAGCGCCGTACGCAAAGACGCGACCACCCGCTCCTGCTCCGGCGCGACCTCGGGATAGAGCGGCAGCAGGATGCAGTGGTTGCGCGCCCGCTCCGATTCCGCCAGCGACGCCCCGCCGCCCGCGCCGGCATAGGCGGGTTCCAGATGCGCGCACATGATGCCGCGGCGGGTGGCGATGCCGTCGTCCAGCATCGACTGCATCACCGCGCGCTGATCGACCCTCTCCGGCAGCCGCACGCAGTAGCTCTGCCAGTTGGACTGCGCCCAGTCCGGCTCTTCCGGTGCCTGCACGCCCGGCACCTCCGCCAGCATCTCCCGATAACGCGCGGCGAGGCGGCGGCGCTCGGCGATCAGCCCGGGCAGGCGCTGCAACTGCCTCCGGCCGATCGCCGCCTGCACGTCGGTCATGCGGTAGTTGTAGCCCGGCATCGCGTAGCTCTCGAACACCACACGCGGGCTCCGGTGACGCACCGTGTCCGGCACGTCCATGCCGTGCTGCCGCCACAGCCGGAACATCCGGTCCCAGGCGGCATGGCGGGTGGTGATCATCCCGCCTTCCCCGGTGGTGATCACCTTGCGCGGGTGGAAGGAAAAACAGGCCACGTCGCCATGCGGCGCGCCGATCGCCTGCCAGAGCCCGTCCTGGCGGATGCAGGACCCGATGGCGCAGGCCGCGTCCTCGATCACCTTCACGCCGAGGTGGCGCGCGAGCGGCAGGATGCGCCCGAGGTCGCAGGGCATGCCCATCTGGTGGACGCACAGCACCGCCCGGGTGCGCGGCGTCGCCGCGGCGGCGATCGCGTCGGGATCGATATTGAAATCCGTCGGCCCGATATCGACGAACACCGGCGTCGCGCCGCATTGGCGCACCGTGTTGGCGGCGGCGATGAAGCTGGAGCTGACGGTGATCACCTCATCCCCCGGCCCCACCCCGGCGGCCAGCAGCGCGAGATGCAGCGCGGTCGTGCAGTTGGAGACGGCGCAGGCATGCGCCGCGCCCACGCATTGCGCGAACGCCGCCTCGAACGCCGCCACTTCCGGCCCCTGCGAGACCCAGCCGGACAGCACCGCCGCGGCGGCTGCATCCGCTTCCTCCTGGCCGAGCGACGGCCGCGCGATCGGGATCATGTCGCAGCCTCCGCCAGCCTGCCGGCCACCTGCCGGCCGCGCCACCAGCGCACCAGGTCGCGCAGCCCCTCCTCCAGGCCGATCCGCGCCTCGAACCCCAGCGCCGCGCGGGCGGCGGACACGTCGGCGAGACGCCTTCGTACCGGGTTCACCGGATTGTCGCCGACATGCACGGGCACCAGATCCTGTCGGCCCATGACGGCGGCCAGGTGCGCGGCAAGCGCGTGCAGGCTCGTCTCCGTCCCGGCGCCGACATTGAGCACCGTATCCGTCACCGGCGCGGTCGCGGCCAGGATATTGGCGCGGGCGACATCGTCCACATGGATGAAATCCATCGTCTGCAGCCCGTCGCCGAAGATCAGCGGCGGCTCGCCCCGGGCCAGCCGGTCCATCCAGCGGATCAGCACCTCGGTATATTTCCCGTGCAGGTCCATCCCCGGGCCGTAGACGTTGAAGTAGCGCAGGGCGACGTAGTCGAACCCGTACATGTCGTTGAAGGAGCGCAGCAGCCCCTCGCCGAACGCCTTGGCCGCGCCGTAGAGGGTGCGGTTGTTGTAGGGGCTCTGCCGTTCGGTGGTCGGGAAGTCGTCCGCCATCCCGTAGACCGAAGCCGAGGAGGCGAACACCACCTTGCGCACCCCGGCCTGCCGACAGAGTTCCAGCAGGTCGAACGTCGCGTCCACCATCACGGCGAGCGCTTCCCTGGGTTCGGCGGCGCAATGGGTGATGCGCAGCGCCGCCTGATGGAACACCGTATCCGTCCCCGCGACCGTGCGTGCCAGCAGGTCCCGGTCGCGGATGTCGCCTTCGGTCAGGCGCACGACGCCCGGCCCCACGCCGGCCAGGTTCTCCACCTGGCCGCGCACCATGTTGTCCACGGCAACGATCTCGCCGCAGCCCGCCTGCACCAACTGCCGCACGATGCGCGAGCCGACGAAGCCCGCGCCGCCGGTCACCAGCACCTTGCGGCCGGTCAGATCATACGCCATCGCCATTTCCCGATTCTCCTCTCTGAGCGGCTTCGGGCAGCGCCTCACGCCAGCCGATCACCGCGGCCGGCACGCCGGCGACCTTCGCCCGCGGCGGCACGTCGTGCGCCACTACTGCCCCGGCCCCGACGATCGCCCCGGCCCCGATGGTGACGCCCGGCATCAGCACCGCGCTCATGCCGATATCGGCCCCTTCGCGCACCCGCACCGGCTTGATCACCAGGTCGGTGGCAACGATCGGCACATCGACGGGCATTCCGGTGTGCTGCGAGCCGAGCACGCGCATGCCCGGTCCCAGCCCCACATGATCCTCCAGCACCAGGTCGCGCGCGTCGAGGAAGCATTGCGGGCCGATCCAGACCTTGTTGCCTAGAACAAAGGTGCCGTCGTGCCGCCCCTGCAGCACGGCCTGATCGCCGATCATCACGCCGTCGCCGATCTCGAATGTCTCCGGGTGCCGCAGCGAGACGCCGCAGCCGACCTGCAGCCCCGCGCCGCAGCGTCGGGCCAGGGCGCGCAGACACACCCGGCGCATCATGCCATCCAACCACCCCCCGCCATTGGCGAAGCGGCAGAACAGCGCGAAGGTTTCCTCCGGTCCGCAGCGGGCCAGCAGTTCGGCCGCCAGCCCCGCCTCGAAGTCGGGATCGGGCGGCACCTCCCTGCGGCCGGCGAAGGCGGCGACGATCCGCACCGGCGTGCCGTTAGGCAGCTGCGACATGGGCGCCCCGCACCACGCGCTCCAGCACGTCGCAGACCCGATCGACCTGGGAGACGGTCAGTTCGGGGAACATGGGCAACGACATGGTTTCTGCCGCGAAGGCTTCGCTGGCCGGGAAGTCCCCTTTCCGGTAACCAAGATCCGCATAAGCCGGCTGCAGGTGCACCGGCACCGGATAGTGCACCCCGGTGCCCACGCCGTGCGCCGCCAGGTCGCTTCGCAGTCGGTCCCGCTCCGGGGAGCGGATGGCATAGACGTGATACACGTGCTCGCCCGGCGGCCCCGCCTGCGGCGCGTTCAGCGCGATCTCGCGCAGCCGCTGGTCGTGCAGACGTTGGTCGTGCAGGCGTTGGTCGTACTGGCGCGCAAGCGCCCGCCGCGCCCTTGTCCACGCCTCCAGATGCGGCAGCTTGACGCCGAGGATGGCGCCCTGGATGGCGTCCATGCGGTAATTGAAGCCGCGCAGCGCATGGATGTATTTCTCCTCCTGCCCCCAGTCACGCAGCACGCGCAGCCGCCGCGCCAGGGTCGGGTCGTCGGTCACCACGGCCCCGCCTTCGCCGCAGGCCCCCAGGTTTTTCGCCGGATAGAAGCTGAAGCACCCCAGCGCCCCATGCGCCCCGGCCGCCCGGCCGTGATAGCGCGCCCCGTGCGCCTGGGCGGCGTCCTCGATCACCACGATGTCGCGCGGCCGGGCGATCGCCAGGATCGGCGCCATGTCCGCCATCCGCCCATGCAGATGCACCGGAATGATCGCCCGGGTCCGCGGCGTGATCGCCGCGGCGAGCGCGCGAGGGTCCATCGTGCCCCGCGCGGGATCGATGTCCACCAAGCGCGGCATCGCCCCGGCATATTCGATCGCCGCCACGGTGGCGGCGAACGTCATGGGCACCGTGATGACCTCGTCGCCCGGCCCGATGTCCGCCGCCAGCAACGCCAGATGCAGCGCCGAGGTGCCGGAATTCACGGCAACCGCGTGACCGACGCCGCAGCGCGCCGCGAACCCCCGCTCGAACGCCTCCACCGGTTCGCCAAGCACGAAATGGCCGCTTTCCAGCACCGCGACGACGGCGGCCTTCAGCTCGGGACCCAGGCTGCGCATCTGCGCCCCCAGGTCGACGAAAGGAATGTGATCGGACATCAGGACACCACCCGAAGCTTGCGGAATTCCACCGGCTGGCCGCGCCGGTCCATCGACCGGGTCGCCGCCTCCAGCACCTCGACCACCTGCAGGCCCATCGCACCGTCGGTGATCGGCGTGCAGCCCGTTTCGATGCAGTCGGCGAAATGCTCGGCCTCGGCGCGCAGCGCCTCCCCGGTGCCAAGCCGCGGGGCGACCATGTCGCCGATCCGGTACGAGACCAGGATGCGGTGGATCTCCGCCGGATCGTCCGTCAGCCGCACGCCGCTGTCATAGATCTTGAGCTTCTCGGTCGGTTCGACATCGTCGTACACGACCATCCGGTTGCTGCCGCCCAGGATGGACTGGCGGATCTTCACCGGAGACAGCCAGTTGACGCTGAGATCGGCGATCAGCCCGCCTTCGAAGAACAATGTCAGATGCGCCATGCTGGCCCGCTGCCCGCGCACGTGGGAGGCGCCGCTGGCGGACACCGCCAGCGGCCGGCGTTCCAGGCAGTGGTACAGGATCGCGATGTCGTGCACCGCCAGATCCCAGATCACGTCCACATCGGGCCGGAACAGGCCGAGGTTCATCCGGTTCGAGATGTAGTAATAGATGTCACCGAGTTCGCCGCCCGCCACCAGCTCCCGCAGCCTGGTGACCGCCGGGGTGAAGCAGAAGGTGTGATCGACCAGCAGCACGCAGTCGCGCGCGGCAGCGAGGTCGGTGAGCGCGGCGGCCTCGGCGGAGGTGGCAGCCATCGGCTTTTCGATCAGCACGTGCTTGCCGGCCCGCAGCGCCGCCATGCCCAGATCGAAATGCGTGCGCACCGGGGTTGCGATCACGACGGCATCCACCCGCGGATCGGCGATCAGCGCGGCACTGTCGGCGGTCATCGTCGCCAACGGATGCCGGCTGGCCGCGCGGGCGAGCGCGGCGGGGGACGCGTCGGCGATGGCCACCACCCGGCAGGACTCGGTGTCCGCGAAGCAGCGCGCGAGGTTGGGGCCCCAGTAGCCGTAGCCGATGACGCCGATCCCGATCATCGCGCGAACGCCTCCACCACCGAAGGCCGGTCCTGACGCTGCCCCGCCGATGCCGCACGCTCGCGGACATCGCCGATCACCCGGGCGGGTACGCCGACAACGATCGCGTGATCCGGCACGTCGCGGGTCACGACTGCGCCGGCGCCGACCAGGGCGCCCCGGCCGACCGTCACCCCGGCCAGGATGGTGGCGTTGGAGCCGATCGAGGCCCCCTGCCGCACCAGGGTCGGCACCACGGCCCAGTCGGCCTCCGTCTGCATCCTTCCGTCCGCGGCGGTCGCGCGCGGAAACCGATCGTTCACGAACATCACCCCGTGGGCGACCATCACCTCGTCCTCGATCGCCACGCCCTCGCAGATGAAGGAATGGGACGAGATCTTGCAGCGGCGACCGATGGTCGCGTTCTTCTGGATCTCGACGAAAGTGCCGATCCTGGTTCCGTCACCGATCCGACACCCGTAGAGGTTGACGAGCCCCGGGTGATGGATGGTGACGTCGCGTCCAAGTCGGACAGTGTCGCTGATCGGCATGATGCGCCTTTCATCGCGGTGCAAACGCCAAGTCGATCCGGCTCCGGCCCGATCCGGCGGAATGAGCGACAGTATCGACCGGCTGCCGCTGCGGCATCCTGCCCGTTTGGGTGTACCCGGGCGGCCGTGCACCCATCCGGAGCTTGCCTTTCCGCCTGCGACGAACGCGCGCGCGACGGATCGCCGCCGGGTCCGCGCGGTACGGGTCGCGGGTCTCTCCGTCTTTCGGGTGATGGCCGCGCCGATGGCACGAAGGCGGATCCTCGTCGACGCGCTGACCGGCGCCGGCGCACCCGATGTCGCGCTGGCCGACCTATCCGGCCCATGTTAGGAACAGGACGACGCAGGTCTGCCGACGGACGATACCGTTGCGTCCGTCACCGGTCTGACCGGGCCCCACCCCGGTCCCTGCCGCACGCCGGAAGCAAGGAGCCCGCGCCGATGAGCCGGCAGATCATGGTTGCGCTGTCGACGATGTGGGCGTCGCGGGCGGCGGGGGTGATCGCCAACCTGCTGCTGCTGCCCGTGCTGTTCCGCCACCTGCCCGGCGACGCGCTGGGCACCTGGCTGCTGCTCGGCCAGGCCGGCGCGCTGCTCGGTTTCCTGGATTTCGGCATGAGCAACGTGCTGATGCGGCGCGTGGCCTTCACGAGCGTCCCGCAGGGCAGCGAAGACCCGGCGGCGCGCGCGCAGCGCCTTGTCGCGCTGATGGCCCCGGCGAAACTGCTTTACCGCGGCGCGGCGGTGATCGCCGTGGCCCTCGGTCTTGGGGCCGGCTGGGTCTTCCTCGGTCGGGTGGGGCTCAGCGCCGAGCTGCGCGGCGCGGCGCGGGTCGCCTGGACCCTGCTCTGCCTCAGCCAGGCGGTGAACCTCAGCGGAGGCCTGTGGTCGGCCGCGCTCGCGGGGCTCGGCCATGTCGCGGCGTCCGCGGCGGTGGGCTCGGTGAACGGCCTGCTGACCCTGACCGCGCTCGCGATCACGGCGCTGGCCGGCGGCGGCATCCAGAGCCTCGCCCTGGTGGCCCTGGCCGGCAGCCTGGTGCAGCGATGGGCCACCTTGCAGTTGGTGCTCCGGAAGGAGCCGTCCTTGCGCGCATTGCCCTGCCGGTGGGACCGCTCGGCGGCGGATGCGCTGCTGGTGCCGGCGCTGAAATACTGGGTGACGGAACTCGGCGCGGTGCTGCTGCTGCGCACGGACCAGTTCTTCATCGCCGGCTTCCGCAGCCCGGCGCAGATCCCCACCTACTACGCCGGCTATACCTTGATCTACAACATGGCGATGGTGGCGATGGCGGTCGGCGACGCCTCGGTGGTCTATGTCAGCCGGCTGTGGAGCGAGGGGCGGGCGGACGCGGCCCGGATTCTGGTGCTTCGCGGCCTGCGCACCGGCCTCGCGCTGATCCTGAGCGGTGCGGCCGTCATGTTCTGGATCGGCGATGCGGTGCTGGGGGTCTGGCTCGGCCCCGGTCATTTCGTCGGCTGGCCGGTCTTCCTCACCTTCTGTGCCATGCTGGCATTGTTCGTACAGCAGAGCCTGCTGTTCGGCTTCTCCCGCGCCACCGAGCACGAGGTCTATGCGCCGTGCTATCTCGCGGCGGGAGCGCTGAATGTGCTCATCACCTGGGCGTTGATCGGCCCCCTCGGGCTGCTCGGCGTCGCGCTCGGCACCCTGTTCGCGCAGATGCTGACAACCAACTGGTTCGTGCCGGTGACCGCGCTGCGGCGGCTCGGGATCGCAGGGCACGCCTATCTCAAGCAGGCCGTGGCGCCCGCCGCGGCGGCGGCAGTCCTGACCTGCGCGGCGGTCTGGGCGGCGACGCACGGCATCGCCAGCGGGCACCTGCTGGTGCGGGTCGCCACGGGATCGGCGGCCGGCGCCGCAGCGATGGCCGTGGGGTTCTGGGCGGTCATCCTGGATGCGGAGATGCGGGGGCAGGTCCTGCGGCGCGTGAGGATCACCGCACGGCGGGTCCGCTGGCCGGCCCTGTCGTAACAATGGCCTCCGGCGGGCGGGCCGCTAGACCGCGGTCCGCCGGGTTTCGGCCGCGATCACCCGATCCACCAGGGCGTGGATCTCGGCCCGGAAGCGCGCCGGCGCGAAGCGTTCGGCGTTCTCCCGGCAGGCCTCGCTGGTGATGCGCGCGCCGATCGCCTCGAACTGCGCGAGTGCGGCTTCCAGCGCCATCGGGTCCTGCTGCATGAAGAACATGCCGGTGGGCGCGGCGGCGCCGGGCGGGACGACGATGTCCCTCGCCCCGCCGCGGCCGAAGGCGATCACCGGCGTCCCGCAGGCCTGCGCCTCGACCAGCGAGATGCCGAAATCCTCCTCACCTGCGAACACGAAGCCGCGCGCCCGCTGCATCAGCCCGACCAGCTCCGCCTGCGGCACCGTGCCGCGGAAGGCGATGTTCGGCGCCCCGCCCGCGGCCGCCCGCACCCGGGCGCCGTCCGGTCCGTCGCCCACCACCACCAGGCGGCGGCTTCGGTTCCTGGAGAAACTTTCCACCACGAGATCGGCGCGCTTGTAGGGGACGAAGCGGCAGGCGAGCAGGAAGAAATCCTCCTTCTCCCGCCGCGGCCGGAAGGTCTGCAGATCCACCGGCGGGTGGATCACCACCGCGTCACGTTTGTAGACCTTGCGGATCCGCCGGGCGATGTAGCTGGAATTGGCGACGAAGCAGTCCACGCCGAGGGAGGTGGTCACGTCCCACTGGCGCAGCCGGCCGAGCAGCCAGCGCGCATAGGCGCCGCGCAGCCCGCGGTCCAGATTGGCCTGGCGCAGATACTGATGCTGCAGATCCCAGGCGTAGCGCATGGGCGAATGCGTGTAGCAGATATGGACTTGGTCGGGCCCCGTCAGCACGCCCTTCGCCACCGCGTGGTTGCTGGAGATCACGAGGTCGAACCCGCCGAGGTCGAATTGCTGGACCGCGAGCGGCATCAACCCGAGATATTTGCGGAACGACCGCCTGGCGAAGGGCAGCCGCTGGATGAAGCTGGTCCGCACCGGCCGGCCACGCAGGAAGCCGCGCTCCGCCGCCGGCATGAAATCGACCACGGCGAACAGCACCGCGTCGGGGAAGCAGGCCAGCAACTGCTCCAGCACGCGTTCGGCGCCGGCATAGCCGTCCAGCCACTCATGCACGATGGCGACGCGCGGCTGCGCGGGCCAGCCCTCTCGGCCCGACGGGCCGTCGTGCCTCCACGCTGCGGGGCGCAGGCGGGTCGCCGGTCGGCTCGTGTCCGGCAGGACCGGCACGTCGGCCGTGCCAAGGTTCTGTTCCCACGCGCGTAGGACGGGATCGCTATCGAGCGGCACCACGCCCTCCTGCCCGGGCGGGCAACCGGGACGGCGCCGCGGCCGCGCCGGGGCTCATTGCGCCCCCTCCCGCCGCAGCACCCCGGGGACGGTCCTGAGCAGCAGCAGAATGTCCGCCCAGACCGACCAGGTCTTCGCGTAGCGGACGTCGAGCCCCACCCGCTGCTCATAGGTCGTGTTGCTGCGGCCGCTGACCTGCCACAGCCCGGTGATACCCGGTCGCACCGCGCAATAATAGGCGATGCGATCGCCGTAATGGACGATCTCGCTGTCCTCGATCGGCCGCGGGCCAACCAGGCTCATGTCGCGGCAGAGGACATTGAAAAGCTGAGGCAGCTCATCCAGGCTGGTCCGCCGCAGGAACGCGCCGAGGCGGGTGACGCGCGGATCGTGGCGCAGCTTGTGGGTGGCGCGCCACTCCGCCGCCAGGGCCGGATCGCGCGCCAGCACCTCCTGCAGATGCCGCTCGGCGCCGACCGCCATGGTGCGGAATTTGAGGCAGCCGAAATGCCGCCCGCGAAATCCGATGCGGCGGTGGACGAACAGCGCCGGCCCACCGTCGCGGCGGATCAACAGCGCGATGACCGGCATGACCGGGGCGAGGATCAGAAGCAGAAGACACGCCCCGGCAACGTCCATCGCGCTCTTGACCATCCGTGCCGTCGCCGCGGGCCAGGTGGGGTAGGAGCACAGCACCACGCCGTCGCCGTCGAGCCGGTGCTGCATCCCGTGTCGACGGACCTCGGGCCCTGGCAGCCGCAGCGCGACCGAGACGGGGATCCCCTCCAGCAGCGCGATTTCGGCAAGCTCCCGCGCCGCCGCTTCGGCCCCGCCCGCGGCGATCACCAGCCGGCTGGCGCCGTACTGCGACAGCAACGACCGGATGGGGATGCCGTCCAGCCGCGCTTTCATCGAGGACAGGTCGATGCGGCCCGCGATGCGGTACTCCGCCCCGTCCTCGGCCCACCCCTTCGCCCCGGGCCGTGCCGCCGCGGTGCTGTCGCCCGCCATGACGACAGACAGTTGCCACAGCCCTGCCCACCTCAGCGCGCGCCGCACGATCCCGTTCAGGATCGTGGCGAAGACCGGAAAGATGGCCAGCACGGCGAGGGCCGGGACGCGGTCCTGGAGGTCGTTGGCGCCGATGCCGAGGACGACCTCCAGGGCTATCGCATAGAGGCTCGCCTGCACGACAAGCTGCAGATCCTGCCGGACCGGCATCGCCCGGGTGTAGCGCCCCTGCAGTGCGGCGTACCCCGCGACGGCCGCCAGGATGAGGAGAAGGGGGAGACCGGCGGGCGGTTCGAGGGATCGGGCCGACGGCCCCAACCACCCGGTCACGGCGCCGCCGGCGGCGAAGCAGGCCAGCCCGTCGGCCGCGAGCAGGACCGCGACCCGCCCGGCCGTGCGGCCGGCGACCAGGCGCCGCAGCGGCCGCGTGGTGCTGAGGATCTGGTTGTTCCGGGGGAGCGGGACCGTCGGGTACGTCACTCTCGTCTCCACATCGCAGGACCGGACGCGTCCTGTCGGTGCCGGAGCCTAGGCGGGAGAGTGCGCGCGGGGGTATTGCCCAATTCGGGGTATCCGTCCGCATCCAGTCCGGTTCCAGTGGAGACGGGATTGATGGAGGGCCTTGTCTGAAGGGACAAGGTCGGCGATGCGTGTCAGCAACGGTCATGGGCGCGGAGAGGGTGACGCCGTCCGCCGTCGCGCGTCGGTCACGGCGGTCTGCGCCTGCCCGCACACAACGAAGGGTCTCGTGGCGGCGCGGCCAATCAGCCGTTCAGAACACCCGAATCCCGTGGTGGCGCATGGTACGGAACACGCTCGGGATGATTTGTCGCGACACGCCGCGGATCCCGAGATCCCCTCCGTTCTTGCGCAGACGCCAGTTCTCGACCATCTGGCGCATGATGGCGGCCGGGTAGACGCCGCTGAAACAGGGCAGGGCGCCGTCCTCCTCCAGCCGCGCGTGAAGGAACGAGCCCGTCGGAGGGGCGAGCACCTTCCAAACTCCGAGGGTGCTGACGATGTTGTTCCAAAGGTGCACGGTATAGGCCGTTTGGCAGCGTTCCCGGCATTCCTCCGCGTATTCGGGCAGGAATGCCTTCCAGAACTCGTTATGGGCCAGCGGGTAGAAAGCGTCCGGACCGAAAGCCTCCTGCCGGCGCCCCTGCTTGCCCAGGAGCCGGCTGAGCAACAGCGGCCCGGTCTCACCCCAGCGGAGGTTCTTGTCCACCAGTGACAGGGCCGCTTCGCTGAGCTCCGGAAGCAGCGGATCATCGGAAGCGATCCGCATGATGGCGCCGCAGATGGAACCCTGGTGCTCCCTGGCAAGCAGCGAAGACGGGACGGGTTGATCGAAGGGACGGACCATCAGCATGTCCGCGTCGATCCATATATGCGGCGTCTTCTCGAACATCCGGTAGCGGAACAGGTCCGAGAAATGGCTCAGATTCGGGCGTCCGCCGAAGACGAAGGAGCCCAGATAGCGTTGATCGAGGATCTCCGCCGCGTCGGCCTGGCGCACGTCTTCCGGCACGCCGGCCAGACGGGCGTAGCTGTAGAGCGTCACCTCATAGCCGCGGATGGCGAAAGACCGGAGGCAGGCCGCTTCCAGCGGCGAGAGATCCGCGCCGGCCCAGAACGTGCCGAATGATACCTCGGTCATCTGCATGGATCAGGCACCTTGTTCACCTGCCCATCGGAATGCCGGGTGTGGCCTGGCCCATGGCAGAGCTTGTCCAGGTGGAGGAACCCGCCGTTCACGTCACTCTCTCCGGGGGGGATACCCGTCGGAAGGGCCGCTTGATCGATGACCAAATCCCTGGCCCGAGCCAGCGTTTGAGCCTCTGCTTCTGCCATTCGGCCGTTCGTCGTACGGTGGGATCCAGCGCTGCCGCAAAGCTCAGAAGTGCCTCGAAAAAGTCCAGGTTTCCCTGCGCGAACACCCCGGAGGCATGTCCGAGCGCCAGCCTGGCCGTCTGGCAGGTCAGGTAATGCCGGAGCTCCTCGGTCCTCGGGATCCGGCCGGCCTGCGCGTCGGTGAAGCTGTTGATGGCGGCCAGACGTTGCCGAATGTCACGCAGCATGTCCTGAAAGTAGAAAGTCGACATGTTGGACTGGTGCTTCCGATAGACACCCTGAAAGGCGCGCAGGCGGCCGACTCGGCCGTGCGCGGCGAAGCGGAGCCACATCTCGTAGTCGGCAGCGTGCGGCAGGTGGTGATTGTAGAACCCGATCTGCTTCTGAAGGGTGCTGCGGACCACGGCGGTGCACGTTTCCACCGGGTCTGCCGCCCAGGCGTATCGGTCCCTCCAAAGGAAGCGGGCACCCTCGGTGATATCCCATCCCCGCTGCGGCGGCGCGGAGAACTCCTTCGGCAGCGGCATCTCCCCGCGCAGGCCGAGCACCGGGCCGTAGGCGAGCCCGACATCGGGACAGGCATCGAGAAGCGTGGCCGCGCGCGACAGCGCCCCGGGCGTCACCAGGTCATCGGCCGAAAGCAGGAGCATGTAGTCAGCCTCCACCCACGCGATGCCCTCATTATACGTGGCGATGTGGCCGCAGTTGGTCGGATGCCGACGCCAACTCACACGGCTGTCCTGCCGTGCCAGTTCGGCGGCGACCTCCGCCGTGTCATCGGGTGAGGCGTCATCGATGACCAACACCCGCACAGCGCGGTGGTGCTCGTTCAGCACGCTCTCGACGCATTGCCGCAGGAAGCGCCCGTACCGGTAGCAGGGAACAATGACGTCGATCGCGCCGTTCGGGCTCATCTCAGGTCTCGCCTCAAGGATGGGGCACGGCGGCACCGGGGCAGCAACGCGGTGACATTGCTGCCGTGGGTGCCCCGTGTCGGCAGTCGCTTTTTCCCGTGCAGACACGATGCAGCATCACGATTTCATACCAGGGAAGCGGGGGCCCAAGGGTTCGGCAATTCGGACAGTACCCGCGCGGGTCGGGCCGCCGCGTGGGCGAGACACACCAGTCTGGCAGACGTGGTCTGCCAGGACGCGGAGCAAGGGCGATGACAGACCCGACGTCATCGGCGTCACCGTTACAGCTCGAGGATCCTCTCCGGTCGCGCCCGGCGGCGGAGGAGGTCCACCAGGCCAAGCCCGTTGCCAAGCAAACGTCCTCGCCGGTCGACATACGGCTCCGGCCACAGTGCGCGCAGGCAGTTGATCGCCAGATGGCGGGAGACGCTGCGCAGCGCATGGCTCGCGGGATAGGACCCCTTGCGCCAAAGATAGATGGGATTCACCATCTGCGAATAACCAAGGCGCCGCCCCGAAACCCGCCCCGACTTGACCCCCAGATGCACGCCGCGCGCGGCTTCCACCCGGACGATCCTTCCATGGGCGCCGAGCCGCCGGGTGAAGTCGATGTCCTCGTACCAGGCATAGAGCGCCAGCCGCTCATCGAAGGTAAGCCGGTGGCGCCGGACGACGTCGAGCCGGATCGCCATGTTGCAGCCATATCCGTTCCAGGCCGGGACGATCCCGGGCCAGTCCCCGCGATAGGCATCGTGGGCCAGGATATCGCGCGCCTGCGCGAACGTGAGACCCGGTCCGGTCGCCCCGTCCTGCACGACACGTCCCGTGGTCACGACGATCGCGGGATCGGAAGCCAACGCCGCCGCCGTCGCTTGCAGGTAGCGGGGCGCCGGCAGGAAGTCGTCGTCGAAGAAAACGACGGCGTCGCAGTCGTCCAGTGCCGCAACGATGGCGTTGCGCTGCGCGCAGGCGCCGGCGGACTCCCGCAGAAACTCGACGCCGGGCGCCGCGGCGCGGTCCGGCACGTCGTCGGGATCGACGTGGCAGACCAGGATGCGGTGCGGCGGGCGGGTCTGCCGCCGCAACTCCCGCAGCGTCTCGCCGAGGATCCCCGCGCGGCCCCGGGTCGGGATGCCGACAGCGATCCGCAGCGGGAAACCGGCAACGCCGCCCGCAGGCACAGCCACCTCCGACATCCGCCCCCCTAGGCCGTCGCCAGGTAGCCGGCCACGCGGCCGGCCAGCGTGTTCCAGTAATAGCGGGCCGCCATCGGCCGCAGCACAGCGCACCCCCACAGGATGCCGCCCAGCGGCCGGACCAGGAACACGAGCGTGATACGCGGCGGCGCCCGGTGCTTGCGCAACACCCGGCCCAGGCCACTGCCGTAACGGAAGGCGCGGAGCGTCGCCTCCGGGCTCAGCCGCTTGTCGGGATGGACCACCTGCAGGGCCGGATCGTACACGGCCGTCCGGCCGGTCTTGATCACCCGCAGCGCCAGGTCGGTTTCTTCGGCCGAGCCGAACCGGGCGCCCACCCCCAGGGTCTCGTCGAACGGGCCGACCGCCTGCAGCGCCTCCGCCCGGATGAAGAAGTTGAAGGCGATCACGCTCGTCCAGACGCTGGCTAGCGTGATCGCGCCCGCCGCCGCCGTCCAGCGCCCCGACCCCGGCGCGCCCGAGGGCGAAACGGCGGGCCCGGACAGGGTGGCAAGGCACGGATCCTCGGCGAACCGCTGGTCCACGAAGGCGAGGACACTGGGCGGATAGACGCAGTCATCGTCGGGGAAGCCAAGGATCTCGCCGGTGGCGATCCGCAGTCCGACGTTGCGCGCGCGCGACAGGCCCTTCACCGGCGTACGGCAATGCCGCAACCTCATCATCCGCTCGAACGAACGGACCACCGGAACCAAGCGGTCGTCGGGGTTCTGATCGACCAGGATGACCTCGAAATCGGCAAAGATCTGGCGGCTCAGCGAGGTCAGCAGGGCGCGGACTTCGTCCGCCCGCCCGAGCGTCGCCACCACCAGAGAGAATCGCATGCTTGCCTCCTGCGGCGGGAACGAAACCGTCGGCGGACTGCCGCGGGCAGTGTACAGGAAGCCGCGTGTCCCGGGCATCCTGGCCTTTCTGGCAGGTGCAGTCTCATGCCTAGGGAGTACGGGGCGACCGGCGATGCCTCGCCTGTTCCGGCCGTCGCGGTGCTGCCGGGCCCGCCGGCACGATCGGCAACCGGCGCGCCGGCCGATCGCGTCGGCCGCACCCCCGCCGGCCCGCGCCATCTCGGCATGGCAACGGATACCACATGCCCCAGGCAGGTGCCAACTCAATAGCAATCGTTCCGTGCGTTTCGCATGTAGTACCAAGTGTTAGGACGGCGCCATCACTAAGCACTGAGGTTGAGCACAATCCGATTGAAACCCCTCGTCACGACGATCTAACTCTCTCCTCCATCACCAGAGGGCGGGGGTTATCCGTCGATGAAACAGTGTATTCTCGATACTGGCTCCAGGGCCGCAACCCCCGCCCAGGACTCGGCCGCAGCGGCCACCGGATCCCGCGGACCGGCCGCCGCCGGCGGGACCGGCCCCCCGCCCGCGATCAGCCTGCAAAGCGACCCGCCCCGGCCCGGCTCCGCCCAGCCGCCGATGCGGGTCGGGCTGATCGACCCCTACCGCTTCACGCGGGAGTGCCTTGCCAACGCCTTCAGCCTGCTGCACCGCGACCTCGTCGTGCTGCCCTTCGTCACGGTCGCCGACTGCGTGGCCCCGGGCCAGCCCGCGCTCGACCTGCTCGCCTATTATTCGCATGACGACGGCCCGGCGACGGAGGTGATCCTGGCCGATCTGGCGGAGCTGCGCCGCGTGTTCGGGACCGTTCCTGTCGTTGTGCTGTCGGATGCGACCAACGCCGCCGAGCCCGAGGTCATCCGCAGCATGTTCCGCAACGGCGCGCAGGGCTTCATCCCCACCCAGTTCACCGGCATTCCGGTCGCGCTCGCGGCGATCCGTTTTGTCCAGGCCGGCGGAACGTTCGCGCCGCTCGATCTCCTGCTCGACGGCCCGCCGGCGCCGGCGCCGGCCGCACCGGCCGCCCCGGCTCCGTTGGCGCCGCTGCCCGGCCCCCTCACGGCCCGCCAGCACGCCGTGCTCGGCCACCTCCGCCAGGGCAAGGCGAACAAGATCATTGCTTACGACCTCGGTGTGAGCGAGAGCACCGTCAAGGTGCATATCAAGAACATCATGCGCAAGATGGGCGCCACCAATCGCACCCAGGCCGTCTACAAGGCGCAAATGGCCAGCAGCGGCGGCGCCCTGGCCGTCGCCGAAGCTGGCCCGGATTAAGCTTCGGCCCCGGGTGCCGGCCACAGCCGCAGCCGCAACCGTGCGGCCACGCAGGACAGGGATTCCGATGACGATCAGGATCGGACGGCGCAGACGATGCAGGGCGACATGAACGACACGGATGCCCCCTGGGCCCGGGACGCCGATATCGTACCCTACGCCGACCCGGTGGGCCGGCTCGAACCCGTCGGCGTGCCGCTCGCCCGCTTCGGCGCGATTCTGCGACGGCACTATCTGGTCGTGCTGCTGACCATCGTGCTCGGCGTCGGCGGGACCGTCGCCATCGTGACACGCCTGCCCCGGCAATACACTGCCGACGTGTCCATCCTGATGGAGCCGCAGCGCACGCAGGTAAGCGACTTGCAGGCGATCTCGGCCAATTTCGGTGATACCGCCAGCCTGGTCCGCACCCAGATGGACATCCTGCGCTCGCCGACCCTGGCGCGGAACGTGGTGCTGGCGCTGCATCTGCAGGACGACCCGGAGTTCACCGCCGACGGCGGCGGGCTGAAGGCGCGCCTGTCCGGCTGGCTGCACGCCGCGCTCGACGGGTTCGCCACCATCGGGTCGCGACCCGGCGAGGACACGCAGATCGAGCAAGCGGTGGCAGCGCTGGAAGCCAGGATCGCATTCGCCAATGAGCCGCGCTCCAGCGTGCTGAATGTCTCGGTCACCACCCGGCGCGCCGAGCTCAGCGCGCAAGTGGCCAATGCGCTCGCCCAGCAGTACATGGCGTTCAAGCGGCGGGAAAAATTCGCCGCCATGCAGCGCGCCTCGGGCTGGTTCGAATCGCAGCTGGAAGGGCTCGCGAAGCGGGTGCACGCGGAGGAGGTGGCGGTCGAGCGCTACCGGGCGCAGCACGGGCTGGTCGATCTGCCGCCCCATCCGCATGGGATCGCCGCCGCGGCCACCTCGGTCACCGGCCAGCAACTGAGCGACGTCGCCCGGCAACTGGGCGAGGTGAGTCGCGATCTCGCCCGCAAGGAGGCGGAGCTGGCACAGGCGACCCACGCCCTGCGGGAGCGCAAGACGAGCGCCCTGCCCGAGGTTCTGATCTCGCCCGTGATCGTGCAGCTGCTGGCACGCCAGGCGAACGTCGAGAGCCGGGAAGCCAGCCTCGCGAGCAGCCAGGGACGCAACAATCCGGAGCTGATCGCGGCGCAAGCGAAGACCCGCAACGTGCAGGCCGCCATCGTGCGCGAGATGTCGAACGTCGTTCGCAGCCTCAGCACCGAAGTCAGCGCAACCCGCGCGCAGGCCGAAGCGTTGCGGGCGCGGATGAAGAAACTGGTCGGCGCGGTCGGCACCGAAAACCTGGCCGAAATCGGCCTGCGCAGCCTGGAGGACAAGACCCGTGCGACCCGCACGATCTATGAGAGCTTCCTTACCCGCGCCACCGAACTCGCCAATGTGGCGGGCATCCAGGAGCCGGATGCGACCCTGGTTTCGACCGCGCGCCCGCCGCTCGGCCCGTCCGGGCCCAGGCGGCTCCGGCTGATCGTGGTCGCCGGCATGGTCTCCACCGTCCTCGGCATCGCGCTCGCCGCCGCGATCGAGCGCAGCCGCCGCGGGTTCAGCTCCGCCGACCAGGTGGAGGCGACCCTGGGGCTGCCGGTGATGGCGCTCGCGCCGAAATTGCCGCGGCGCAGCCGGAACCGTCCGCTGACGGCGCAGGGGAGCGGGGACTTCGCCGGCGCACTCGCCAACCTCCGCAGTCGCCTGCGTCTCGCCGGCCCGGGACGGCCGCAGATCGTGATGGTGTCTTCGGCGATGGCGCATGAGGGAAAATCGGTGCTCGCCGCCGCGATGGCGGCCAATGCCGCCGCCGTCGGCCGGCGGGTGCTGCTGGTCGAGTGCGACTTCCACCGCCCGTCGATCGCCAAGAAGCTCGGCGTGGCGCCGCGCGCGGGCCTCAGCGACCTGCTGGCGGACCGGCTGGGGGAGACCGACCAGCCGGTGATCCGCTGCGTGCGGCCGTCCCTCGATGCGATCCTGGCGGGGAAGGGCGCCGGCGATCCGCAGGAACTGCTCTCCTCGCACCGCATGGACGACCTGCTGGGGGTCGCACGCACCTGCTACGATCTGATCGTCCTCGACACGCCGCCGTTGCTTCCCACCCCGGACGCCCTCGCGCTCGCGCGCCACGCCGACGCCACCCTGCTCGTGGTGCGCTGGGAGAAGACGCCGCGTACCGCCGCCCAGGACGCCCTACGCCTGCTGCGGGAGAGCGACGCGCGGATCCTGGGTGCCGTGCTGACCCAGGTCGATCTGCGCACCAGCGCGCGCCTGGCCGGCCGACCGCCGGCCGTGTACGACTACGGCCGCGCCCGGGCCTGAACGGGCGATGCATCCGACGGTCCTCGGCCTCGTACTGCTGCCCTGCAGTGTTGCCTGGGCCTGGCGGCCCGTACGCCTGCTCGAACTCGCCTTCGTTGCCGCGGTGTTCGAGGCGGCGGCGGCGCTCGTCATCGGCGGGTTCGGACTGCAGCCCGGCATGGTCCCTGCGCTGCTGCTGATCCTGTACGTCGCCATGCAGTACGCGCTCGGCATGCGCTACGACGGCGAGGGCCCGGCGCTCGCGGCACTGCTGCCGCTGCTGGCCTTGCTCGGCTACGCGCTGATGTCGATCCTCGTGCTGCCGGACGCCTTTGCCGGCCAGGTGCTGGTCGCGCCGCAGAAGCTCGACCTCTACAGCCCCTGGCTCGTGCCGCTGTCCTTCACGTTCGGCAACGTCACGCAGACGATGTATCTGGCGGTCAACACGGCGACGGCGATCGCCGCCGCCCTGGTGGTGACGCGCGCGGCGATTCCCTACGCGCGGATTGTCGAAGCCTATCTGGTGAGCGGCTACGTCGTCGTGGCCCTCGTGTTCTGGCAGCTGGCCGCCCGCACCGTCGGGGTCTTCTTTCCCAAGGAGATCCTCTATTCCAACCCGGGCTGGACCGTCGTCGACCAGAGCATCGGCCAGGTCCCCCGCCTGCAGGGACCGTTCTCCGAGCCGGCCGGGCTGGCGCTTTACCTGTCCGGCCTTTGTTTCTGCTGCCTGCTGCTCGTGGCACGGGGCTATCGGCTGCGGCGCCCGGGCCTGCTGCTGGCGCTGGCCGCAGGCGCCATGCTGCTGTCGACCTCCAGCACCGGGATCGCCTGCCTGATCGCGGAAGTGCCGGCATCCATCCTCGTCGTCGGATGGCGGACCGGACGCCGGGCGACCGCGCGCCTCGTCCGTATGCTTTCGGTCATTGTGCTGACGGCCTGCGTCGCGCTGACGCCGCTCATCATCCTCCGCCCGGCCTATCTTGACGCTGCCAGCCTCGTGGTCACCGGCACGATGTCGAAGGAAGACAGCGAATCCTACATCAACCGGACCGCGCTCGATGCCGCCGCGCTGGAGACGGTGGCGCCGACCTACGGGCTCGGGGTCGGCTGGGGCAGTTTCCGCTCCTCCAGCCTGTTTCCGGGGCTGCTCGCGAATGGCGGGATCCCGGGCATCGCCGCCCTCGTCTGGCTGGCGATCGCGCTCGCTTGCCTCGTCTCGCGCGCCGTCAAGGCGGCGCCGCGACATCCGGGGCGGGTGATGATCGACGCGTTTTCCGCCGCGCTCTGCGGCCAGTTGGCCGCCGCCCTGCTGTCGTCGCCGATGATCACCTCGCCGGGTTTTTTCCTTGAGCTTGGCTGCGTGGTCGGCGCTGCGTCCCGGATGGTGGCCTGTCCCGCCGCCTGGGCGGCGCGGCGCCGCCGGGGGCTTGCGCACGCGGGCGGACCGGCATCGCCCGGGCTGGCGGCGGCGCGCGGCCGCGGCGCCGGAGGGTAAGCGATGGGCGCGCCGGTGTTCCTTAACGGCAGGTTCCTGAGCCAGAAGGTCACGGGGGTGCAGCGCTACGCGCAGGAAGTCACCGCCGCCATCGGCATCCTGAGCGGCCGCGGCGAATTTCCGGAAACCGAGGTGCTCGTGCCGCCGCCGCATGGCGCCGTGCACGGGGCGGGGCGGCCGGGGCTGCGGCTTCGCTCGGTCGGCCGCACACGCGGCCATGTGTGGGAACAGACGGAGCTGCCGCTGGCGGCGCGTGGCGGGGTTCTGCTCGGCCTCGGCAATACCGGCCCGATCCTGTCCGGGCGACGGCAGGTGGTGGTGATTCACGACGCCGGGGTGTTCGACATCCCGAACTCCTACTCGTTGCCGTTCCGGTCGTGGTATCGCGCGCTGCAGCACGGGCTGGTCCGGCGGGGAGCGCGGATCGTCACGGTCTCGGACTTTTCGCGCGCGCGGATCGCCGCGCGACTGGGCATCGACCCGGCGACGATCGCGGTGACCCATGAAGGGGGGGATCACATCCTGCGGGTGGCGCCGGATCGGGGCACTCTGGCGCGGTACGGGCTGCAGCCGGGGCGGTTCGCGCTGGCGGTGGGCGCGCGGGTGGGCCACAAGAATCCCGACGCGCTGCGCCGGCTGTCGGCCGAGCTGGCAGGGCGGGACATGGTGCTGGCCGTCGCGGGGGCCATCGGCCCTGCGGCCTTTGCGGCCGGTGACGGCGACGGCGCGGCGGTCGGGCGCGCCCTCGGCCGGGTCACGGATGCCGAACTGCGGTGCCTGTATCAGGCAGCTTCGTGCCTGGTGTTTCCGTCGCGCTACGAAGGGTTCGGGCTGCCGCCGATCGAGGCGATGGCCTGCGGCTGTCCGGTGATCGCCGCAAGGGGCGGCGCGGTGGAAGAAGTCTGCGGCACGGCGGCGCTCTATTTCGACCCCGCCGCGCCCGGGGCCATACCCGACCTTTGCCGCCGCCTGTTGGACGATCCTGACCTCGCCCGCGATCTGCGCGCCCGCGGATCCGCGCGGGCCGGGGCGTTCAGCTGGGAGGGGGCGGCCCGGGTGCTGGCCGGCGTCCTGGCGCAGGTGCCGCGGGAGGGGTGAGCCCGGGGCGGCTCTCGGCCGGCGAGACTGGCGACGCAATCCAGCGGCGCGGCGCCGCCCCGCTCCGTGCGAAGGCTTTGCCGCCGCGCGCCGCTCGTCGCTTGCCAACCAGGTACGCCGCGTGCTGCACACCGGCGCCTACTGGCGGATGCTGAATCTCCGCGACGCCATCCCCAAGCCTCAGCCATGGGCCAGGGCCGCGTTCACCACCTTGCGGGCGCGGCTGCTCAAGATCGCCGTGCGCATCGCCGTCGCTGCGGCGTGCCCCGAGGCGGCACTGTTCGCCAGCTTCACCCGGTGGTTCCAGTCGGCCGGATCGTGACAACCGGGGCAAATGCCCCGAACCCGCCCGAGCCCGCCAATCCCCAACGCCCGCCAGATATGTTCAGGAACCGCGATGGACCGCCGCGTCGGGTGACTGCGCCCGACGCGCGGAACGCGACGCTCGCATCAATGCGCCGAATGAGATGGGCTAGCCGCATGGGTCGCGCGCCCGTCGGCGATTCAGTTGCCGGTCGCGACTTCCATCGACTGCATGGTGCAGGATACCCGAATTGATAATATGGCCGATGGGCGAGCGGCATATAAGTTAGATAGGAGGCAGCTATGGGATTCTCCATAGCGGTCCCTACCCTCGGGGGGGGAGTGAGCTCCGCTTTCCTCTCAGGTCACTGCATGATCAAACGTTTGCCGACTTCGAGGTAATCGTCATCGTCGGAGCAAAGGAACCAGGATTATCTCTCGATGCCGTCCGGAGCGCCCTCGAGTGTGACGTGTACGCTGGCAAATGACCCGGAGTGTACGCCATTGCGAATAATTCATGTCCTTAACCACACCCAAAAAGCGAACGGCCATGTCTGTGCAGTGGTCGACCTTGCCTGCGCCCAGGTCAAGCGAGGCCATCAGGTTTACGTCTGCAGCCGCGGAGGCGATTTCGACCGTCTATTGTATGATCATAACGTCGGCCATATTACCATCAATCAAGACAGAAGACTTGCAACTCTATTGGCCGCAGTTTACAGGCTTTACAGAGCAATCCAGACATTCGAGCCAGACATAATTCACGCTCACATGGTGACCAGCGCACTGCTGGTCGCGTTGTTGCGGCCGTTTATGCGATTTCGGCTGGTCGCGACAGTCCATAACGAGTTCCAGTCCAGTGCTGTGCTCATGGGAGTTGCCGATCGTGTTGTCGCGGTGAGCGATCTGGTCCGCCATTCCATGATACGCCGGAGGCTGCCTGCTTCCAAATTGAGAACCGTCCTGAACGGGACAGTCAATTCGCCACGCTTTCCGCAACCTGCCCCGTCTGGACTTTCCTTGAAGCGTCCGGCGATCGTGTTCGTGGGTGGATTGCACCCAAGAAAAGGTATCGACGACCTGATCCACGCATTTGGCATTGTGCTGGCTGCACAGCCCAATGCTCAACTTTACCTCATCGGTGATGGCCCTTGCAGAACGGAATATGAGATCTTGGCCCGACACATCAGTGCTTCGGCAATTCACTTCTGCGGCTATGTTGACGATCCGCGAGCTTATCTGTTGGGCGCCGACGTTTTTGTCCTTGCTTCTCATTCCGATCCGGCTCCGCTCGTGATTTCCGAGGCCCGGGATGCCGGGTGCGCAATCGTAGCGACATCGGTTGACGGAGTTCCCGAAATGCTCGATCGTGGAGCGGCAGGCATCCTGGTTCCGCCCAAACAGCCTGCTCTCCTTGCGGACGGAATCCTTGAGCTGCTTCTGAATCCAACCTATCTGGCCGAAATGCGGGGCCGGTCACGAAGCGGCATTTCCCACTTTACAGTTGAGCGAGTGGCGGCCGAAACCGAACAGGTCTATCGCGAACTTCTCGGATGAGTGTGACCGGCCTGCATGGAGCGATCCCGATAGGACGTTACCAAGACGGCGGTCGAAGAGTTGCCGAACGTCTCGGATCAGGCTGCATATCGGACCTCGGCCGGCTGGAAGAAATGACCTGCTCTGTTTCTTCGGGCCACGGTCAACTTGGGAGACTAGGGACACTCTGATCAAGTTCTTTTCGACCTGGACCGGAACGTCATATAGAATTCCTGTATTGGTCGCCAGAGGACGCAATCGATGCGGCAGGCAACCTTGGCGGCGGCTGGGTTTGAGCGCTACAGCAAGCGGACCCGGCGGGCTGCGTTTTTCTGGCGGAGATGGACCGTGTGATGCCGTGGCAGCAACTGTGCGCGTTGATTGAACCGGTATATCCGAAGCCCGGCAAGGGCCGTTCGCCGGTCGGGCTGGAACGGATGCTGCACATCTACTTCCTGCAGCAGTGGTTCAAGCTGTCGGGCCCTGGGGCGGAAGAAGCGCTGTATGATTCGCTCACGATGCGCCGGTTCGTGGGCATCGATCTGGGCCGCGAGCCGGTGCCGGACGAGACCACGTTGTGCAAGTTCCGTCACCTGCTGGAGCGACACAAGCTGGGATCGGCTCTGTTCCAACAGGTGCATGAGCACTTGGAACAGCATGGCCTGAAGCTCTCCCGGGGCACGATCGTCGATGCCACCATCATCCATGCGCCGAGTTCGACGACGAACGCGGCCAAGGCACGGGACCCGGAGATGCATCAGACCAAGAAGGGCAACCAGTGGTACTTCGGGATGAAGGCGCATATCGGCGTGGACAGCCGGAGCAAGGTGATCCACTCGGTGGTGGCGACGGACGCCAACTTGGCGGCTTGAGCGGCGAAGCCGATCAAGGCGGTGCTGCCCGATCTGCTGCACGGTGATGAAACAAGAGTGTAGGGCGACCAGGCGTATCGAGGGCAGCGCGCCGCGATACGCGAACATGCGCCGAACGCGCGGGACTTCACCAACCGACGCTATCGGCACCGCGGGGTGGTGGACGAGGCGGAGAAGGCGCGCAACCGCACCAAGTCGAAGGTGCGGGCGAAGGTCGAGCACTGCTTCGGCGTGATCAAGCGGGTGTTCGGCTTCACGACGGTCCGCTACCGCGGGCTGGACAAGAATGCGAACGGGCTGTTTGTGACCTGCGCGCTGGCCAATCTGTTCCTCGTGCGTGACCGATTGCTGGGGACCTGACAGGCGAAGTGCGTTCAAAACACGGCCTGCCGCCCGGCAACATGGGCCAAAGTGAGGGAAATCCCGTGACTATCAGCGTATTTCACATCGTCTTGACAGTAATATAGGATGATACATATCATCCGGAACCGATTGATCAGACCTTCCCTAGCCAGGGGTGTGGGGCGCCGCAGGATTGCCGCGCGGCGCGGCGCGCCCTGATGCGGCCGGCCAGCAGAGGAGCCTGCTGGCCGGCCGCAGCAGGATCCCGGATAACCGGATTGCAGGAGAACGGTCGGGATTGCGAAGGTCCTGCAACGTGCTACGATGGATCTCCGGTCCAGGCCGGGTGTTGGAAAGGTCGCGGCCGGAGCACCAACGCAACTTGTCCGGCATCGGCCCAGGTGTCAGGTTCCGCCAGCACGCGACGTCATCCGGACGGGGCCTTGGCTCCCGGGAGATCCTCGCGAGATGTTGATCGCATCGATCCTTCGTTCCATCGTACGAACCGGCAGCCTGCGGCTGATCGATGCCGCCGGACGCCCCCACGTGATCGGCGACGGCTCGCCGCCGCACGCGTCTGTCCGGTTGCGGTCCCGGCGTGTCGGCTACCGGCTCGCCATCACTCCGGGCCTCTCGATCGGCGAGGCGTATATGGACGGGCTCTTGTCTGTCGAAGAGGGAACGATCTACGACTTCCTCGAACTGCTCGCCCGGAACTACGTCGCCGGCCGCGGGCCCGCCTGGCTCTCTTTCGCCGCGCGCATCGGCAGCGGGTTGAAGCAACGCAACCCGATCGGCAAGGCCCGGCGCAACGTCGCCCATCACTACGACCTGTCCGGCGCGTTCTACGACCTTTTCCTGGACCGCGACCGCCAGTACTCGTGCGCCTATTTCGCCGACCCGGGCGATACGCTCGAGATTGCCCAGGAGAACAAGAAGCGTCACATCGCGGCAAAGCTCCTGCTTGACAGGCCGGGCCTCAAAATCCTGGATGTCGGCTCGGGGTGGGGCGGGCTCGGCCTGTATCTCGCGCAGCAGACGGGCGCCGATGTCACCGGCGTGACCCTCAGCACCGAGCAGTACAAGGTGAGCCTGGCGCGATCGGCGGAGGCAGGGCTCACGGATCAGGTGCGCTTCCACCTGCGTGACTATCGCGAGGAGACCGGCCGCTATGACCGCATCGTCTCGGTGGGCATGTTCGAGCATGTCGGGAAACGGAACTACGCCGAGTTCTTCGGCAAATTGCGTGACATGCTGGACGATGACGGCGTCGCCCTGATCCACTCGATCGGCTATTCCGATGCCCCGGGGCCGATCAATCCCTTCATCCGGAAATATATCTTCCCGGGTGCCGACCTGCCGTCGCTCTCCGAAATCGCCGCGGTCGCCGAGCGCAGCGGCCTTATCGTCACCGACGTCGAGGTCCTCCGGCTGCACTATGCCGAGACGCTGCGCCATTGGAGGGAACGCTTCATGGCCCGCTGGACCGAGGCGGCCCGGCTGTATGATGCGCGATTCTGCCGCATGTGGGAGTTCTATCTCGCGCTCTGCGAGGTCGGCTTCCGTTATCGCACAAATGTTGTGTTCCAGATCCAGTTGACGAAGCGCCTCGACGCGGTGCCGATCACCCGCGAGTACATGTTCGACAAGGACAGCCACCGCCAACCCGCCCCGGCGTCGTGCTGCCGGCGGAGCGACCGCACGGCCCGGCGGATCGCGCAGTAGGTAGTTTCCGAGCCTTCCGCCGCGCCGGCCCAGCTGCCTAGGCTCCGGCGTTCCGCACCCACGAAGCCGGTGCTGCCGTCGGGTCCGGATCCCGCCGGTTCAATTCGGCGCGAGCTCGGCTGCATCCGATGCGGCAAAGGCCGGAGCCTTCGTCTTCCGAGCAGAACATGATCCCGTTGAAATCGCACCGCCACCTCTTCGGCGCCTGCGCATCCCCACATAGACCTGGTCACAGCGAGGGCACATGATGGATCCGGAACACGTTGAACGGCCTGGGACGCCCGACCGCCCCGAACCAGCCACCGGCCAGCCGATCGGGCCGTGCCGACCCGTCGCATCCGTGCGGCCACCGTCGATCGGGATTGACACCGATGGCGGCACGCAGGCTGCGCCGGGCGAATGCACGATAGACCGGGTCTGTATCGACACGATCCGCACCTTGTCCATGGATGCGGTGCAACAGGCCGCGTCCGGCCACCCCGGCACGCCGATGGCCCTGGCGCCCGTCGTCTATACGCTGTGGCAGTCCTTCCTGCGTTTCGATCCGCAGGATCCCGGCTGGCCGGACCGCGATCGTTTCGTGTTGTCGAACGGGCACGCGTCGATGCTGCTCTATTCGATGCTGCATCTTGCGGGGGTTGCGCCGGCCGCCGCCGGCCCCGGCCACCCCGGCGCGCGCGCGGTGACGCTCGACGACATCAAGAACTTCCGTCAGCTCGGCAGCGCCTGCCCCGGCCACCCGGAATACGGCCTCACCGCGGGCGTCGAGACGACCACCGGGCCGCTCGGCCAGGGCTGCGCGACCAGCGTCGGCATGGCGATGGCGGAGCGCTGGCTGGCACATCGCTTCAACCGGCCGGACGCCACAGTGTTCGACTACGACATCTACGCGGTCTGCGGCGACGGCGACATGATGGAGGGCGTGACCAGCGAAGCCGCCTCGCTCGCCGGTCATCTGATGCTCGGCAACCTGTGCTGGATCTACGACAGCAACCACATCACGATCGAAGGCAACACGGATCTCGCCTTCAGCGACGACGTCGCGATGCGCTTCCGTGCCTATGGCTGGAACGTGCAGCACGTCGGCGACGCCAACGACACGCAGCGCGTCGCCGCGGCGATCGCCGCCTTCCGCCAGACCGATGGCATGCCGACCCTGATCATCGTCGAGAGCCATATCGGCTACGGCGCCCCGCACAAGCAGGATACCGCCGCCGCGCACGGCGAGGCGCTCGGGGAAGAGGAAGTCCGACTGGCCAAGCGCAGCTACGGGTGGCCGGAAGATGCCAAATTCCTTGTTCCGGACGGCGTGCGCGCGCATTTCGCTGCCGGCATCGGTCGGCGCGGCGCGCAGCTTCGGGCCGCCTGGACGGCACGGATGGACGCGTACCGCCTCGCCCATCCCGAGCTCGCCGAGGAGCTGGCGCAGATCGCGGCCGGCGATCTTCCCGCCGGCTGGGACGCCGATCTGCCGGCGTTTCCGCCGGACCCCAAGGGCCTGGCGAGCCGCGATGCGTCCGCCAAGGTGCTGAACACCATCGCGCCGCATTACCCCTGGCTGATCGGCGGCGCGGCCGACCTCGCGCCCTCGACGAAGACGCTGCTGACGTTCGCGAACGCCGGGGATTTCGAAGCCGGCACCTACGGCGGCCGCAATTTCCATTTCGGCATCCGCGAGCACGCGATGGGCGCGGCCCTGAACGGGCTCGCCCTGTCGGGGATCCGCCCCTATGGCGCCGGCTTCCTGATCTTCTCCGACTACATGAAGCCGCCCATCCGCCTCAGCGCGCTGATGGAGCTTCCGGTCATCACCATCTTCACGCACGACTCGATCGGCCTCGGGCAGGACGGTCCGACGCACCAGCCGGTGGAGCAGCTCGTCGCGTTGCGCAGCATCCCCGGCCTCATCACGCTCCGGCCAGGCGATGCCAACGAGGTCGTCGCGGCGTGGCGGGTCATCATCGGGCTCAGGCATCAGCCGGCCTGCCTGGTGCTCAGCCGCCAGGCGCTGCCGACCTTCGATCGCACGCGCTACGCCCCGGCCGCGGGCGTCGCACGCGGCGCCTATGTCATGGCCGATGCCGATGGCGGCGCGCCGGACGTGATCCTGATCGGCACCGGCAGCGAGCTCGCGCTCTGCGCCGAGGCCCATGCGACGCTCACGCAGGAGGGCATGCGCGCGCGCCTCGTCAGCATGCCGTCGTGGGAGTTGTTCGAACGCCAGGACCAGGCCTATCGCGACAGCGTCCTTCCGCCCGAGGTCACGGCACGGGTGTCGGTCGAGGCCGGATCGGTGATCGGCTGGGACCGTTACGTGGGCAGTGTGGGCACCCGGATCGGCATGTCCGGCTTCGGGGCGTCGGCGCCGATCAAGGACCTGATGAACAAGTTCGGTTTCACGCCGGACAAGGTGCTGGCCGCGGCGAAACATCAGCTCGCGCTGGCCAGGGAGCAAACGGCATGAACCCGCTACAGCAGCTCGAAGCATGCGGCCAGTCGCCCTGGCTGGACTATCTGAAGCGCAGCCTGATCGAGACTGGCGAATTGCGCCGGATGGTCGAATCCGACGGGTTGAAGGGCGTCACCTCGAACCCCTCCATCTTCGAGAAGGCGATCGGCGAGAGCGAGGAGTACACCGAGGCGCTGGGGTCGTTCCAGGCCTCGGGCGATCACGGCGTCGCCGCGATCTACGAGCATCTGGCCATTGCCGATATCCGCGCCGCCGCCGACGTGCTGCATCCGGTCCATGCGCGAACCCAGGGCCGCGACGGCTATATCAGCCTGGAATGCTCGCCCTATCTGGCCAACGACACCGCCGCCACCGTGACCGAGGCGCTGCGGCTCTGGGAGGCGGTGGCGCGACCCAATCTGATGGTGAAGGTGCCGGCAACCCCGGCCGGCATTCCTGCCATCCGCACGCTGATCGGGCGCGGATTGAACATCAACGTCACCCTGCTGTTCGGGATCGCCGCCTATGAGCAGGTGGTCGATGCCTATATCTCCGGGCTCGAGGACCTGGCGCGGGCGGGCGGCGACGTCGCGCGGATCGGCAGCGTTGCCAGCATCTTCGTCAGCCGCATCGACGTGGCGGTCGATGCGCGGCTGGACAAGCTGGGCAACCCGCTCTGGGCGCAGCAGTTGCGCGGCAAGGTGGCGATCGCCAACGCGAGGCTCGCCTATCTCCGCTACAAGGCGCTGTTCTCCGGGCCGCGCTGGCAGGCCCTGGCGGCAGCCGGAGCGCGCACGCAGCGGCTGCTGTGGGCTTCCACGAGCACCAAAAGCCCTGCCTACAAGGACACGATGTATGTCGAGGCGCTGATTGGCCGCGACACCGTCGATACCATCCCGCCGGCGACGATGGACGCCTTCCGCGACCACGGTGAGGTGACGCCCGACGCCATCGAGCAGGACGCGGAGGCTGCCCGTGCCACGCTCGACGCATTGGAGCAGCACGGCGTTTCGCTGACGGAGGTGACGGACGGGCTGGTCCGCGATGGGGTGCAGCAGTTCGCGGATGCGTTCGACACATTGCTCGGCGCGATCGCGCGGCGCCGGCGGACGCTGCGCGACGGGAACCGCCCCCGTCTGGCGATCGCGCCCGGCACGCCCGAGATGAAGGCGGCGCTCGCGGCGGAGATGGAAGCATGGCGCGCGAACGGACGCATCCGGCGCCTGTGGGCCGGAGACGCGTCGCTGTGGAGCGGCGCCGACGAGAACAAATGGCTCGGCTGGCTGGATGTCGCCGCCCAGGAGCTTGCCGATGTCGAGCGGCTGCAGGGCTTCGCGGCGGAGGTGAAGCAGCGCGGGTTCACCGACGTCGTCCTGCTGGGCATGGGCGGATCCAGCCTGGGACCGGAAGTCCTGGGCGAAACCTTCGGGCACGAGTCCGGTTGGCCGCGCCTGCGGATGCTGGACAGCACTGATCCCGCCCAGATCATGGCGATCGAACGCGCGGTCGATCTGGACCGGACCCTGTTCATCGTCTCCTCCAAGTCCGGCAGCACGCTCGAACCCAACATCTTCATGGAGTATTTTTTCGATCGTGTTGCTGCCGTGCGCGGCAAGGGCCGGGCCGGCGAACATTTCGTGGCAGTGACGGACCCAGGCTCGGCACTGGAGCAGCGCGCCAGCCGGCTGCACTTCGCCCATGTCTTCCATGGCGTGCCCGCGATCGGCGGGCGGTACTCCGTGCTGTCGAAATTCGGCCTGGTGCCGGCGGCGGCCATGGGGCTCGATATCGAACGCCTGCTGACAACGACATTGCCGATGGTAGGCAGCTGCGGCCCCGACGTGCCGCCGGCGGAGAACCCGGGCGTGCAGCTCGGCATCGCCATGGGAATCGCGGCGACACGCTTCGGGCGCGACAAGGTGACGATCATTGCCGGGGCGGGGATCGCCGATCTCGGCGCCTGGCTGGAGCAGTTGTTGGCCGAAAGCACGGGCAAGCACCAGCGCGGCCTGATCCCGCTCGCCGGCGAACCGCTGGCCACGCCCGCGCAGTACGGCAACGACCGGTTCTTCGTCCATCTGGAACTGGACGGCGCGATCGATCCGTCGCAGCGCCAGGCGGTGGCCGCGCTCGAACGCGCCGGCCATCCGGTGGTGCGCATCGGCGTGCCGGACGTCTGGCATATCGGCCAGGAGTTCTTCCGCTGGGAGGTCGCAACGGCAGTGGCCGGGGCGATCATCGGCATCGACCCGTTCAACCAGCCCGACGTCGAGGCAAGCAAGGACAAGACCCGCGCGCTCACCGACGAGTACGAGACGTCGCACCGCCTGCCGACGGAGACACCCTTGTTCCGCGCGGACGGCGTGACGCTCTATGCCGATCCGCGCAACGCCGCCGAGCTCGGTCCGCACGACACCCTGGCCGGCTATCTGAAGAGCCATTTCGGGCGGGTCCACGCCGGCGCGAAGGCAGGCGACTACGTGGCGCTGCTGGCCTATATCCAGCGCGATCCGGCCACCACCGAGGCACTGACCGCGCTGCGCGCGCACATCCGCGACCGCACCCGGGCCGCGACCTGCCTCGGGTTCGGACCCCGGTTCCAGCATTCGACCGGACAGGCATACAAGGGCGGGCCGAACTCCGGCGTGTTCCTGCAGATCACCTGCGACGATCCGGCCGATCTTGCCGTACCGGGCCATTCCTACAGCTTCGGCGTCGTGAAGGCCGCGCAGGCGCGCGGCGATCTCGACGTACTGGTGGAACGCGGGCGGCGCGCGCTGCGCATCCATCTCGCGGATGTCGAAACGGGTCTGGCCGCGTTGGCGCAGGCCGTCGATGCCGCGCTCGATTAGCGGCAATGTTCTTGGAGTAAAGCAAATGCAGATCGGTGTGATCGGACTTGGCCGCATGGGCGGCAATATTTCCCGGCGGTTGATGAAAGCCGGGCACCACTGCGTGGTGTTCGACACCAACGCCAAGCCCGGCGAGGCGCTGGCGAAGGCGGGGGCCACGGCCGTCCGGTCCGTGGAGGAGATGGTGCAGGCGCTCCGCGAAACGCCGCGCGCCGTATGGGTGATGCTGCCGGAGGGCCAGGTCACCGAGGAGACCGTCGCCCGTCTCGGCGACCTTCTGAAGCCGGATGACATCATCATCGACGGCGGCAATTCCTTCTACAAGGACGATATCCGGCGGGCCAAGTCCCTCGCCGGGAAGCGCATCCGCTATGTCGATTGCGGCACATCCGGCGGCGTCTGGGGCATCGATCGCGGCTACTGCATGATGATCGGCGGCACGAAGGCTGCGGTCGAGTACCTCGATCCGATCTTCGCCGCCCTCGCGCCCGGGCTGGGCGACATCCCGCGCACGCCAGGCCGCACGTCGGACGACACACGCGCCGAGCGCGGCTACATCCATGCCGGCCCGTCGGGGGCCGGACATTTCGTCAAGATGGTGCATAACGGCATCGAGTACGGCGTGATGCAGGCCTACGCCGAGGGGTTCGACATCCTGCGCAACAAGGACTCGAAGGACCTGCCGGAGGGCGAACGCTTCACGCTGAACCTGCCGGATATCGCGGAGGTATGGCGGCGCGGCAGCGTGATCTCCTCCTGGCTGCTCGATCTCGGCGCCGCGGCGCTGGCGAAGGACTCGCAGTTGCAGGATTTCTCGGGCTTCGTCCAGGATTCCGGGGAAGGCCGCTGGACCATCGCAGCCGCGCTCGAGGAGGCCGTGCCGGCGCACGTGCTCTCCTCGGCGCTGTATGCCCGTTTCCGCTCGCGCCGCGAACACACGTTCGGAGAGCGGATGCTCTCGGCCATGCGCTTCGGCTTCGGCGGGCATATCGAGGGCAACGAACCCACCGACCCGGAACCGAAATCCCACAAAATCGCAGCGGAATAGCCCCATGCCCGACACCCACGCGACCCGGATTCCGCAGCCAGCGCCGGCGGCGGCGCCGCCGCCCCGACCGGAGATGCGGCCGGCCGATCCTTGCGCCATGGTGATCTTCGGCGCCGGCGGCGACCTGACCAAGCGCCTGGTGATGCCCGCGCTGTACAACCTGTCGCGCACCAAGGTGCTGCCCGAGAACTTCGCGGTGATCGGCGTGGACCTCGCCGACGGAACCGCCGCGAGCTGGCGCGATGGTCTTTACGACATGCTGAAGAGCTTCGTCGGGAACGCCACGGCCGAGTTCGACATCGACCGGATCGACGAGGCCGCCTGGCAGCGGCTTGGGAAAAAGATGTCCTACATCCAGGGCGACCTGACCGAACCCGGGCTGTACCGCAAGATCGGCACGGCATTGGCGGCGGCCGAGAAGACCCACGGCACCGAGGGCAACGTCATCTTCTATCTCGCCGTCGCCGACCGGTTCTTCGGCACCGTGGTGGAGCAGCTCGGCACCGCGAAGCTGAGCGACCAGGGTACGGACAAGAAACATCCGTGCTGGCGCCGGGTGGTGATCGAGAAGCCGTTCGGCCGCGGCCTTGACTCCGCGCGTGCGCTCAATGTCCACATCCGCCAGACCTTGGGCGAGGACCAGATCTTCCGGATCGACCACTTCCTGGGCAAGGAGACGGTCCAGAACCTGATGGCCTTCCGCTTCGCCAACGGGTTGTTCGAGCCGATCTGGAACCGCGACCGGATCGATCACGTGCAGATCACCGTCGCCGAGACGATGGGCGTGGAGCAGCGCGGCAAATTCTACGAAGCGACCGGGGCGCTGCGCGACATGGTGCCCAACCACGTCTTCACGCTCCTGTCGATGGTCGCCATGGAGCCGCCGGCGAGCTTCGAGGCGGACTCGACCTTGGCGAAGCGGGCCGAGGTGTTCGCGGCAATGCCCGCCGCCAAACCCGAGCGGGCGGTACGCGGCCAGTATCGGGCCGGCACGGGTACTGGGCGAACCGGTAAAGGCCTACCGGGACGAACCGAACGTCGCTGGCGATTCCAATACCGAGACCTACGTCGCGATGCGGCTGGAGATCGACAATTGGCGCTGGGCCGGCGTGCCCTTCTACTTCCGCACCGGGAAGAACCTGGCGCAGCGAACGACGGAGATTGCCATCCGCTTCAAACCGGCGCCCTACGCGGCCTTCCAGGGCACCGCCGTCGATACGATGCAACCGAACTGGCTCGTGCTGAGCATCGCCCCGGACGAGAAGGTGTCGTTGCAGTTCGAGGTAAAGCGTCGCGGGCCGGAGGTCGCTCTTGCAGCCGCGGAGATGAGGTTCAACTATGACGACTGGTTCCCCAAGGAACCGAATGTCGGCTACGAGACGCTGCTGTACGACGTGATGATCGGCGACCCGACGCTGTTCATGCGTGCCGACATGGTGGAGCAGGCATGGCGCATCGTGCAGCCGGTGCTCGACGACTGGGCGGCGACGAAGGCCCAGGTTCCCGACTACGCATCCGGCAGCGACGGCCCGCAGGCGGCCGACGATCTGCTGGCGCATGACGGGAACCGGGCCTGGCGGCCGATCGGGCCAACCGTGGAGCGGACACCGTGATCGGGCAACCGGATATCCGCCTGGTGCTGGCGGACGTGGACGGCACCCTCTTGACCGAGGACAAGGTGCTGACCGAGGCGGCCCAGGCAGCCGCCCGGGACCTGCATCAGGCCGGCATTGCGTTCGCCGTCACCAGCGGACGGCCGCCGCGTGGCATGAGCATGCTGATCGAGCCCCTCGCTCTGCGGTGCCCTACCGCCGGCTTCAACGGCGGCGTGCTCGTGACCCCTGATCTGTCGGAGATCACCAGTCACACGCTTGATCCCGCGACGGCCCGGCAGGCCATGGAGCTGATCCTGGGCGAAGGGTTGGACGTTTGGGTCTATTCGGCCAAGACTTGGTGGGTCCGCGACAAGGCCGCGCCGCATGTGGCGCGTGAGGCGTGGACGGTGAAGTTCGACGCCGAGGTGGTGCCGTCGTTTACCGCCGCGCATCTTGCGCGTGCCGTCAAGATCGTCGGTGTCTCCGACGATCCCGACCTTGTCGCCGCCTGCGAGGGGATGGCGCGGAGCGCCCTGGGCAAGATGGCGAGCGCGGAACGCTCCCAGCCGTACTACCTGGACGTGACCCACCCGCAGGCCAACAAGGGGACAGTCGTGACGACCCTGTCCCGGCTTCTCGAGATTCCGGCCAACCAGATTGCCACTATCGGGGACATGCCGAACGATGTCTCCATGTTCCGCGCAGGCGGCCTGTCCATCGCCATGGGCAATGCCAGCGATGCGGTGAAGGCGCAGGCCGACGCCGTGACCGACAGCAACGAAAACGAGGGCTTTGCCCAGGCGATACGGAACCTGATTCTGGCGCCGACCACCAGGTCACCTCGTGGCCCGCCGGGTGCCCACGCGCCGGTCTCCGCACGTCTGTCGGGAGAACGACCATGACCCCGCGCGTCAGGGAGATCCTGGGCTGGTATGGTGCGGACAACGCCGGGACACTGACCAACCTCGCCCGGCTGTTGAACCATGGCCGACTGGCGGGCACCGGAAAGCTGGTGATCCTGCCGGTCGATCAGGGCTTTGAACATGGGCCGGCGCGTTCCTTTGCACCCAACCCGCCGGCCTACAACCCCCATTATCATTTCGAGCTGGCGATCGAGGCTGGCTGCAGCGCGTATGCCGCCCCGCTGGGCTTCCTGGAAGCAGGCGCCCGCGATTTCGCCGGCGACATTCCGCTCATCCTGAAGGCCAACGACAGCGACATGCTGCGCGAGGTGGGCGACCCGAACCAGGCATTGACGGCCAGCGTGCAGGACGCACTCCGGCTTGGGTGCTGCGCAATCGGCTTCACGATCTACCCCGGATCGGCGCATCAGCTGGAGATGTTCGGTCAACTCCGCGCTTATGCCGAGGAGGCCAAGCGCAACGGGCTCGCGGTCGTCGTCTGGTCCTACCCGCGCGGCTCGGGCCTCAGCAAGGAGGGCGAATCGGCGATCGACGTCGTGGGCTACTCCGTCCAGATCGCCGCCCAGCTCGGAGCGCACATCATCAAGGTGAAGCTTCCGACGGCGCATATCGAGCAGGAGGCGGCCCGGAAGGTGTACGACGAGCGGCGCATCCCGATCGGGACCCCGGTGGAGCGGGTCCGTCATATCGTCGAATGCGCCTTCGCTGGCCGCCGCATCGTCATCTTCTCGGGCGGCGCGGCGGTGTTCGATGACGAGAAATTCCTCGATGAGATACGGGCGATCCATGCTGGTGGGGGGTTTGGTTCGATCATCGGCCGCAACTCGTTCCAACGTCCCAAGCTGGACGCGCTTCGCATGCTCGGCGCCGCGATGGAGATCTACGCATCTCCGGTCGGTTGGCCGGCCCCCAAACCGGAGGTCCGATGACAACATTCATCTTTGCGTCGTGGCGGCCTTCCGCGACCGCTGATGAATAGCGGAGATCGATCATGGTAACGGCATTCTCGTGCGACCTTTTGGCTCCCGCCTCCGGGATGCCGCATTTCTGGGAGCACACCGTGGGCAGCGGCCACGCCACGCTTGGCCTACGATCCGACTGGCAGGCGCAAATGCGACGCGCCCATCGGGAGCTGGGCTTTGGCCATGTCCGTCTCCACGGCCTGCTGGGCGACGATATGGGCACCCTCGTCGGTGAGGGCGACACTTTGTTCTATTCGTTCTTCAATGCGGACCAGCTGTTTGACTTCCTGCTGTCGATCGGCATGCGGCCGTTTGTGGAACTGAGCTTCATGCCGAGCATATTGGCGTCCGGAAGAAAGACCGCATTCCACTATCGGGCCAATGTCACCCCACCCAGGGACTACGCCCAATGGGCAAGCCTGATCCGCCGGCTTGTCGTCCACTGGATCGAGCGCTATGGGGCGGCTGAAGTACGCACATGGTTCTTCGAGGTATGGAACGAGCCAAATCTGGATGCCTTCGGCAGTGGCAGCCAGGACGAGTACTTCATGCTCTATCGCTACACCGTGGAGGCAATCAAATTCGTTGACGCGGCGCTGATGGTCGGGGGCCCCGCGACGGCGGAGAATGCCTGGATCGACGAATTCATCGCCTTCTGCACAAAGAACGGGCTCCCGGCCGACTTCATCAGCACCCATCACTATCCGACCGATGCATTCGGCCAGCCGGATGACGACACGGAAGCCCAGCTTTCGAAAAGCCGGCGCAGCGCGTTGCGTGACGAGACGCGCCAGGCGCGCCTGCAGGCCGGCGACCGGCCGCTCTATTACACCGAATGGTGCACGTCCTCGAATCCCCGCGACCCGATGCACGACGAGCCGTACGCCGCCGCCTTCGTGATCAAGACGATCATGGAAGCGAACGGGCTCGTGCAGGGCTACAGCTACTGGACGTTCTCTGACATCTTCGAGGAGAACTACTTCCCGTCGGTTCCCTTCCATGGCGGGTTCGGCCTGCTCAACATTCACGGTATCGCCAAGCCGTCCTATCATGCCTTCGCGCTGCTGCACGCGCTCGGCACCGCCACGTTGCCGGTCACAGGCACGCACCCCACCGTCGATGCGTGGGTTGTGCGCGGCGAGCAGGAGACGACGATTATTCTGACCAATTACGCCCTGCCGCGCCATCCGATTGCAACGGAGACTGTGCGGGTTGATCTCGCCAACGCGCCTCCCCTGAGTGGAGCCACGATCCGGCGGATCGATGCGGACCACGGGAACCCCAAGCGGCACTGGCAGGAAATGGGGTCCCCGGAGTATCTCAGCCCCGCGGCTGTGGCCGAGCTCAGCGCCGCATCGCGCTGCGAACCGGAGCCACTCCCGTTCGAGGTCGGGGAGGGCATGCTCAGCTTCACAGTCACCCTTCCGCCGCTCGCGGTGGCTGCCGTGACCTTTCGGCGCGTGGCGCATGATGGGGCCTGATCCCGCCGCCGAGTCCGACGAAGCGCTGCTGGACAGGTTCCAGCATGCGGCGTTCGATTATTTCCTGGAGCAGTTCAATCGGCGGACCGGCCTGGTCGCCGATACAAGCCGCGCTGGCTCGCCCGCAAGCATCGCCGCCGTGGGCTTCGCGTTGTCGTGTTACCCGGTGGCGGTGGAACGCGGTTGGATCACCCGGGCAGATGCCGCGGCGCGCACCTTGCTCACGCTGCGGTTCTTCGCGGACAGCCGCCAGGGGGAGCAACCGGACGCGACCGGATACAAGGGGTTCTATTACCATTTCCTCGACATGGAGACCGGAGCGCGCGCCTGGCGGTGCGAAGTCTCGCTGATCGATACCACGCTCCTGCTGGCGGGGATGCTGGTCGCACGCACCTATTTCAGCGAAGACTCCGCGCCGGAGACCGAGATCCGGGAATGTGCCGACGCGATCTATCGCCGCGCCGATTGGCAATGGGCGTGCGGCGGCGCGGCGACCGCGCGACAGGGCTGGAAGCCGGAGAGCGGATTTCTGCACTATGGATGGGATGGGTATGACGAGGCTGCCATCATCTATGTGCTCGGCCTGGCCTCGCCCACCCATCCGCTGCCGGAGAACACCTACATCACCTGGACCGAGACCTATCAGTGGGAGAACATCTACGACTACGAATTTCTCTACGCCGGTCCGCTCTTCATCCACCAGTTCTCCCATGCCTGGATCGACTTTGCCGGCATACGGGACCAGTTCATGCGCGAGAAGGACTGCGACTATTTCGAGAATTCCCGACGTGCCATTGAGGTCCAGCGGGAATACGCAAGGCGCAATCCGTACGGGTTCAAGGGCTATGGCGAGGATTGCTGGGGCGTCACGGCGAACGAAGGTCCCGGCTTCAGGACCCTGAGGGTCGATGGCCGGCAGCACCGGATGCTCGGTTATGCCGCGCGCGGCGTGCCTTATGGGCCTGACGACGGCACCATCGGCCCCTGTTCGACACTTGCGTCGTTGCCGTTCGCGCCTGGTCTGGTCTTGTCGGCAGCGCGGCATTTCTGTGCCCGGTACCCGGACATGCTCCGAGGGTCGAGACTGCCTAGCGGTTTCAATCCCACCCTGTCGGGCAGCGGTCCGGCCGGCTGGGTTTCCGACACCGATTTCGGTCTGGATCAGGGCATTGTCGTCCTCATGATCGAGAACTACCGCTCGCGGCTGATTTGGAACCTGATGCGTCGTTGTCCTTATATTGCAACCGGTCTGCGCCGCGCCGGGTTCTCGGGCGGCTGGTTGTCATGAGCAACGTGCCGGCACAGCCACCGGGCGACGATCGGTTGGACGGCGAGTTCGTGGAGAACGTTCACCCCTCTGCCTGGCAGAACCCTGTGTCCGCCGATCGCTACAATCTCGTGGTCATCGGTGCGGGGCCTGGGGGTGTGACCGCAGCGCGTGAGGCGGCCGCGCTCGGGGCGAAGGTTGCACTGATCGAGCGCAACCTCATCGGGGGCGATCGGCTGAATGTTGATTGCGTACCGTCGAAGACGATCCTTCGTACCGCGCGTCTCTACGCGGATATGCGCGCCGCCGCTGATTTCGGCGCCGAGGTGCCAGCCGGCATCAACGTGGCCTTCCCCGTGGCGATGGAGCGGATGCGGCTGATCCAGGCGCGATTGAGCCGCGTCGATTCGGCGCAACGGCTGAGCGAGGCGGGGGTTGATGTGTATTTCGGCGCCGCCTGCTTCACGGGACCGCAGACCATCTCCGTGGGCGGTGCATCGCTGCGTTTCCGGAAGGCCATCATTGCGACCGGTGCCCGCCCGATTGCCCCCACGGTCCCGGGCTTGGACGCGTGCGGCTACCTGACCAGCGATACCGTGTTCCAGCTGACCGAATGCCCGCGCCGACTGTTGGTGATGGGGGGCGGCCCGCTCGGCTGCGAACTGGCACAGGCATTCTGCCGGTTGGGCGCGCATGTCGTCATCGCGCAGGACGACCCGATGTTCCTGCCGCGGGAAGAGCGCGACGCGGCGCAGGCCCTGGCCAACGCCCTGTCCCGCGATGGCGTGGAGGTGCATCTCAATACCTCGGTGGTCGCGATTTGCATGGACGGCGCGACCAAGGTCGTCGATCTGGCGAGTGGGGGCGAGACATTCAGCGTCTCCGTCGATGAGATCCTGGTCGGGATCGGTCGCGCGCCCAACGTCGAAGGCCTGGGCCTGCAGGCCGCCGGGGTTCGCTACGATGGCGGGAGCGGCATCCATGTCGATGACTTCCTGCGTACCAGCAACCACCGGGTCTTCGCCGCGGGCGATGTGTGCCTGGAACACAAGTTCGCCCATGCCGCCGAGGCCTCCGCGCGCATCGCAGTGGGAAATGCGCTGTTCCTGGGCCGCAGCCGGCTCAGCGCGCTGACGATCCCCTGGTGTACCTACACCGACCCGGAAATCGCCCATATCGGCTTGTACGTCCGGGAGGCGCGGCGCAGGGCGATCCCGGTTCGGACCTTCACGATCCTCATGCACGATGTCGATCGCGCGGTAACTGATGGGGAAGCCGGGGGATTCGTGAAGATCCATGTGAAGGACGGCACAGATCGCATCCTGGGTGCCACGATCGTCGCGCGCCACGCCGGGGAGATGATCAACGGGATCTCGCTCGCGATCAATTCCGGCATCGGACTGCGTGCTCTGGCGCGGGTGATCCACACCTACCCGACGCAGGCCGAGGCGATCAAGATGGCGGCGGAGGCTTACGACCGGGCGCGCGTGACGCCGGCCCGCAAGGCCGTCACCCAGCGTTGGCTGGCCCGGTAGCGGACAGCGGGCGGACGATCCGCGATCTAGTGTCCTGCCCCTGAAATGCCTCCCCATTTCAGGGACCAGCAGGCGACTGAAAACAAAGAGCTAGTGTCCCGACGCATGATGACGTTATTTCCGAGTCGAGACACTAGCGGGAAGCCAGATAGGCCGAGATGTCGGTGATCTGCCGTGCGGTCAGATGCATCGCCTCCGTGTGCATCATCCCGTCGGCCCGCGTGTTCGCGGCAAAATAGGCAAGCTGGCGTTCCAGGGACAGGCGCCGCTGTCCCGCGAGGCGCGGCGTGGTGCCCGCGCCTTCCGCCCCGGCGCCATGGCACGTCATGCAGGGCGGGATCCTGTCCGGGATGCCCTGCTCGTAGATACTCCTTCCTGCCGCGAGATCGGTTGGATTTTGCGCGGATCCGGCGAGCGGACTGCGAGCGGAATAATAGGCGGCCAGACGCGCGATCATGGCGTCATCGAGAGGCGCCGCCACGCCCCACATGTAGGCGCGGGCGCGCGGGTCGGCGCGCGTCCTGCCGCGAAACGCCTGCAGTTGCGCGCTGAGGTACTTCTCCTGCTGGCCGGCGAGACGCGGGAAGGTGAACGCGGGAGGCGCGCCCCGACCGTCGAAGTCATGGCAGGATGAGCAGATACGTATCGTCGCCGCGACGTCTTGGCTTGTCACGGGGCCGGAGTGCGTGGCGGCGGGTTTGCCTTCGGTCAGCGCCGCCAGATAGGCCGAGACGGCGCGGATCTGCGCTGCGGTGAGGTGCATCGCCTCCTGGTGCATCAACCCGTCGGCCCGCGTGTTCGCAGCAAAATATGCAAGCTGACGTTCCAGGGACAGGCGGTGCTGTCCGGCGAGGCGCGGCGTCGTGCCCGCGCCTTCGGCCCTGGTGCCATGACAGGCCATGCACGGTAGCACCCGACCGGGAATGCCGTGTTCGTAGAGGGTCCGGCCGGCCGCGACTGCTGTCCCTTTTCGCACCGAACCGGCCATCGGCGCTTGCGCGGCGTAGGAGGCTGCCAGCGTCGCGATCATGGCGTCGTCAAGATGCGCCGCCGCGCCCCACATGTAGGCGCGCGCGCGCGGGTCGGCGCGCGTCCTGCCGCGAAATGCCTTCAGTTGCGCGCTGAGGTACTCCCTCTGCTGGCCGCCGAGACGTGGGAAGGTGAACGCGGGATCGGCGCCCCGACCGTCGAACTCATGGCAGGAGGAGCAGACCCCCAGCATCGCGGCCGCGGCGGGCTTGCCCGGGGACTGTGCCGCCAGGTAGGCCGAGACGGCGGCGATCTGCGGTCCGGTCAGGTGCATCGCCTCCTGGTGCATCAGCGGGTTGGCCCGGGGCTCGGCGGCGAAATGGGCCAGCCGCTGCTCCAGGTACGCGCGATCCTGCCCGGCGAGGCGCGGCGTCGTGGCGAAGCCTTGCCCGCTTGCGCCATGGCAGGCCATGCAGGGCAGGACCCGACCCGGAACCCCGTGCGCGTAGATGTTCTCTCCGGCCGCAATGACGGCTGAATGCCGCGCGGCACCGGACATCGGCGTTTGCGCGGAATAATGGGCCGCGAGGCGCGCAATCATGGCGTCATCAAGATGCGCGGCCATACTGGCCATGCTGATGCGGGCGTGTGGGGGATCAAGGCGCGTCTTGTCGCGATATGCCCTGAGCTGGTCGCTGAGGTACTCCGCCCGCTGGCCGGCAAGACGCGGGAAGTTGGGCGACGTTCTCCTGCCGGCATGTCCATGGCAGGTCGAGCAGACATGCACCGCGTCGGCGACCTGTGCGCGAGTTGGCGGGCGGTGTCGCGCCACGGCGGCGGGCTGACCTGCGGACGCCCCACCGGCACGACAGGGAGTCGCGACAACAATGGCGGCCACGGCGACAAGCGCGGCGAAACCCGCCGCGCGACGGACCGCCTTGCGGGTCCACCGTCTCGCGCTGGAGACTGCCTGCTCCCCCTGTGCCTCCGGCTGGGTGATCGTCATCGGCGTCCACTCCCGATTGTCAGGCGGCGCTCAGGCCGAATGGCGAAAACCATGGCGATGCGCGGCGCGTCCTCCTGCCCATAGGTCGCGGCTGCCATGGCCCGATCCTATTTTCCGCCGGCTGCGGTCTTGGTGCGCAGAATTGCCACCAGCGCGGGCGTCGCGTTCGTCGGCGCATGGTTTTCCCAGCTCGTTCGCAGGTAGTTGGCGATATCCGCGACATCCTGGTCGCTCAGGGTTGCGGCGAAGCCCGGCATGGTGCCGTAGGTCCCGGTGGGGCTGTGCAGACCCGCCAGCATGGCGTCGATGCTGTCGTTCGGCTGTGCGGACGTCACGGCGGCATTGGCGGCGAGATTCGGCACGACGCCGGGGAAGCCCTTCCCGTCAGCCCGATGGCATTTGGCGCAGGTGTCCAGATAGAGCCTCTGCCCATGCGCCAACTGGTCGCGGGTCGCGACCGCCGCAGTCGCGCCCTTCGTCCGCTCGGGCCCTGCTTTCAGGAACACGGCGATCGCCCGCAGATCGTCGATGGAGAGGTGGCGCAGACTGTCGTGGACCACCTCCGCCATGGGTCCGAAGGCGACGCCTCCGGTCTTCTGCACGCCGGTCTTGAGGAAGGTGACGATGTCGTCGATCGACCAGGTGCCGATGCCCCAGCGCGCATCAGCCGAGATGTTCGGCGCCAGCCACGCGCCAAGCTTCCCGCCGGCGAGGCTGCTGCTTTTCTTGGTGGCGCCAAAAACGTTGCGCGGTGAATGGCACGCGCCGCAATGTCCCGGACCCTCGACGAGATAGGCGCCCCGGTTCCATGCCGTCGAACGCTCCGGGTCGGGTCGGAAGAGGCCCGGATGAAAGTAGAGTTCGCGCCACGCGAACATCGTCCAACGGATATCGAACGGAAACGCCAAGGTGTTCGCCACGCGTGGCGCGTGAACGGGCGGCAGCGAGAACAGATATGCCTTGATCGCCAGGACGTCGCTGCGCGTCATCCGGGTGAACGAGGGGAAGGGCATGACCGGATAGAGGTACTCGCCATGCCGGCCGATTCCATCGGTCACCGCGCGATAGAAATCCTGGTCATTCCAACCGCCGATCCCGGTCTTGGCATCCGGCGTGATGTTGGGCGACGGCACGGTACCGAACGGGGTGCTGATCGGTGGCCCGCCGGCGAAGGGCGTGCCGCCGGCCCGGGTATGACACCCCTCGCAATCGGCGAGGCGCGCGATGTATCGACCCTTCGCGATCAGGCCCGGGTCCTGCGCCGCCACGGCAGGGACGATGCCGGAAAGACCTGCCAACAGGATGCCGAGGAACATCCGGCCCAGGCACCGTAGGATCGGCGGGAGTCCTGTTGGGCGATGGGCCAGCAATTTTGTTCTCCCATGGGGCAGGATGCTGTGCGAGGGGGCCGGTCGGTTGCGACAGGATCGGAAACTACGCCTTGGCTATGAGCGAGGTGCACGCCCGACGGCTTCGCGCCGCTCGGCGCCGCTGAAAAGGCGCCAGCGCGCCGCCGCGGGGCTCTCCCGGGTGGGCAGGGGCGTACACTCCGACCAATGCCACAAACTCGGGCGGCCGCTCCGGGTTCGTCATGCTCATATGGCGTCGCCGAAGAGCGCGGCGATCGCCAGGCCCAGGGCAAGCGCGACGAAGGACAGCAACGTCATCCCCATGACCTCGCGCGCCGACGTATCCTGCGATGGCGTCGCGCCCTCGGCAGGGACCATACCGGAATGGGCAGCGGTGGCGGGATCCTCCCGGCCAGGCCGAACCGTGATCATCCCGTGCTTCAGGTGATGCGACACCAACCACCAGTTCATCGGATAGGCTGCGATAAATCCCGCCAACAAGGCCATCGACATCACGAACCAGAACGCCGGATGCAACGGATCATCACTCCACGGCGCTGCCCGCATCGCCAGCCGCATGGTCGGTACCATTGCCGCCATTAGCAGGTTCATCGACAGCAGTTCCGGCACGAATGTGGTCCACAAGGACCGCAGATAGGATCCACCAGCCATTCCGCGCATGAACAGCGCCTGGAAGATGGTCCATCCGAACAGGAATCCGAGGGCGTATTCAAGCCCGATTTCGGACATTCCACGGAGCCGCACAAAGCGTGCGATCACCGCGCCGGCGAGAATCCCGACCCCGTCGCCGGCCACGCAATGCATGGTCGATCCCAATACCTGTCGCCAGCGCGCACTGACATATTGCTCGTGCAGCCCCGGCAAAGGCTCCCGACAGCCAAGCACGTAAAGAAACGCACCCAATGGCCCGGTGTAGAGCGTGAGCAGAACAAAGCCCCATTTCAGCACGGGAGATTCAGGGGTTGTCCGGATATCGACGGCGACGAAGATCACCGCCGCCGCGGTCAGCAGGAACCACAGAAGCATGACCCCGTTCAGCATGTCGGCTCCGTCTTCACGGCAATTCCGGGCTGAGAGGCGGTGCATCGGCTGCGGTCCGGGTCCTGGCTTCCATCCCTCCGACTTCCGGGCGGCGGCGCTTTGTGAGCAGATCGAGTGGATTGTAAAGCGCCCAGACATAGAAGAACACGAGGACGTAGATGATGGCGGTGCCCAACAGCCGCATCGACGCCGTCGTCGCAATCCCCGAGCTGTAGGGGCCGCCCCATTCCTCGGCCGTGGTCCAGATCACCAGCGACAGGCCGATGCCGATGGGCCCGAGGATCCTTAGTCCCCGGGCGCTCAGGAGGCTGATCGCAATGGCCGCTTCGGTCGACGCCACCAGCAGGGCAACCAGTTTCGGCCCGATGGCGGTACTCGCGACGATCCACGCCTGATCGTAGGCGCCCCGCCATGTGCCGGTAAGGTCCTTCTGCGCCGCAGTGAGGTAGTCGAGGTAGTGGTTGATAAAGTACGGCTGGAATTTCAACGTGGCATCATAGGCCCAGAGCAGCCCGAACAGGATCCGTGCCAGGGTCAGTATCTCGTTGCGTGAGATCTCGGGGTCCAGGTCCAACCGCTCGACGCCGATGATGTAGAGGAACAGGATCGTATAGGGCAGGCCGAGGCCGGGATCGGTGGCATCCTTGCCGAATCCTCCGCCATGCTCGACCGCCAGCCAGACGAACAGGCCATAGGCAACCCCCACCCATCCCATCGCCCGCATGCGGCGCCCGGAAATCAGGGCTGCGGCGATCGCCAGCTTCACGAACGTGATACCGACGACCATCAGCGACACCCAGGCACTGGTCAGCCCAACCCCCAGAAAATGGGCAGCCTCGGTCTTGTGCGACCAGCTCAGCGAGGCCCAGGAATCGTAGAGCATCACCAGGCCCACCAGGGCTCGCAGCGCACGAAACCCGGCGGTGTCCGACGGGCGCACCACCGAGGTCAGGGTTGCGTCTTCCCCCTCGATGCCGTGCGCGCGTAGGATCCGGCGTAACCACGGTTCGCGCACGCCTTGCATGACGAGCGGCCCAGGCGTGCCCGGCTGGTCCACGGGATCCTCTGTGATGTGCACTCTCTTGCGACCTTCGACGCCAGACCAGCCGTACCCTATGCGCCCACAAGTTGCTTCCGACAGGGCCGGAAACTACCTACGGACCCGATCCCGACATGGGTTGGCCACTGGCTCATTGTTCGCAGTGGCCTGCCGGTCCCTTATGCTCGCTGCGAAGGGTGGCGAACGTCAGGGGCAGGACACTGGCGGGCCGGCGCCCCTTGGGCCCGGCGGGATGGGTAGTTCCCGAGGCTACCGTCATCGTTCCGGCCGACTATACTAGGATGCAGTGACGGCGGAACGCCCAGCCCGTGTG
>CAWHKR010000041.1:0-478726 GCA_963829875.1 uncultured Pseudomonadota bacterium
GGACCGGAACAGCACCAGCGCGTCGTCCTTGGACGGCAGGAACCCGCGGCGGCGCCAGAACACGGCCGCCTCGTCATCGACGGCATTGACGACCAAGGCGCGCCCGCCGATCAGCGCGGCGCCGCTGACGCTGCGGGCGAGCGCGTGGTTGAACAGTCCCGGTGCCGATCCCCCGCCCGACCCAGGCCTGATCGGTGGCAAGCTGGCCGAGCAGAATGCACGGCACCGGGTTCGGCGGCTGGCCGGTGCGGATCGAGCGCGGCAGGGCGGCGGGCACGATGGCGGTCGGCGCCAGGCCGTAATAGCCGACGACACGGCCCGCCACGTGGACGACCATGACCACCGTGAACCCCTTCTGCTGATTGGCGAGCGCCCGGGTCTTCAGCCAATGATCGAGCGAGGGCTTGCCGCAGGAGAACTGGGTTACGTCGTGGCCGGCATTCAGCAGCTCGGGCGCGGAGAGCGGCGGCTCCGCCATCAGCGCTTCGCCGCGCCCTTCTCCCACGGCGCCTTGCGGCGGAGGGATGCCACCATCTCCGGCACCGGGGTGGCGGGGGCGGAGACGGCTTGGACGAACGCCTCGAAGCCCTCCGGGGTCATGCGCAGCAGCGTGCTTTCCATGAGGACCTCCTCGGCGGCCCGTACCGCCGCCTCCCGCACGAAGTCGGTCCGCGACCGGCCGCGCAGGTCGGCGGCACGGTCGATGATGGCGATGTCGCCTTCCGGGAGGCGCATCGAGAGCGGGTAGTCTTTGCGTTTGGCCGCGCCGGTCATGGTGGTCCCCTTCGCCATGGCGCGAATGTAGGAGACCGTAGCGCGTTTTGCAATACGCAACGCGCTGCTGCGCGCTCTCCCAGCCGCGGTCACTCCGACCCGGCGATGGTTGGCTGATCTCCCTGGCGTTCCCGGCTGGACGGCGACTGTTCTGAATGTGGCGGCGGCTTATGCGGCACGGCCGGTGGCGCCCGGTGCATAGGAGCCCGAAACGCCCGGTCTGTGGTGATGAACCGCTCGACGATGATCGGCACCAGCTTCTCGACGGTTGGCGCCTCGGACAGGCCGTCCTGCGCCGCGATGGCGGCGGCGTAGTCGCGGATCAGCGCGTCCAGCGCCGCAGTGAAGGTGATGGTGCGCTTGACCGGTCGGTCGTCGGGCAGCGGGCCGATGCGGAGTTTCGCCATCCTCGCCCTCCTCACCCGCCCCCATAGGGCCGCAGCACGATATCGCGGTTGACCATCACGTCGAGCGGGAAGCCCGGGCGCACGGTCAGGGTCGGCTGGACGCCGAGGTCGCGCGAGACGATCGACTGCCCGGCCTGGTTGGCGGCCTGGTCGGCGCTCTGGCCGAGCGCGATGATCACGTTGCCCGTCCCGGTGCCGCCGACCACGTTGTTGGTCGCGAGCGCGCTGGAGACGCCGAGCAGCGAGGACAGCGCGACGCCGCGCAGCAGCCGCCAGAAATGGTAATCGACGCCGTCCTCGAGCCCCGCATAGCCCTGGGTATCGGCACCGGGCAGGTTGTCGAGCACGACCGAGCTACCGTCGGGCATGATCAGCCGCGTCCAGATCAGCAGCACCCGTGACTGGCCGTAGGCGACGACGCTGTCGTATTTGCCGATCAGCTTCGCGCCCTGGGGGACCAGCAGGGTGCGGCCGGAGACGCTGTCATAGACGTCCTGCGTCACCTGGGCGATCACCTGCCCCGGCAGGTCGGAGTTCAGCCCGGTGATCAGCGCGGCCGGGATGACGGTGCCGGCCATCAGCTCGTAGGGGCTGAGCGGCGTCTGCAGCCGGTCGGGCGAATAGATCGCGCGATCGACCGGACTGTTCAGGAACGCCTGCTTGGCGTCCTGCTGGTTCTGGTCGCCATGCGGCGCGGCGAGTGCGCCGTCACCGCCCGCAGGTCCGGGAGCCGGCTGGCCGGCCGGGGCGGCACCTGACGCGGTGCCGGCTGCACCGTTGGTGCCGCCGGTGTTCGCCGCCACGGTGAAGAACACCCCCGCATCGGCGGCCTGCGCCCGCAGCCGCGCGGCGGCCTGGTCCGCACCGTTTGGTGGTGGCGCGAAGGCGGTGGGCGCCCCTTGCCCCAACATCGGCCGGCCGAGGTCACCCGGCAGTGGCGGCCCGAGCCGGGGCACCGCTCGCGGTGGGGCCGGCAGCGGCTTGGGCTTGGTCAGGCTGGCATAGCCGTTCGGGAGGCCACCGATCGCATCGGCCGAGGGCCGGACATCGGTGTTGTAGAGCTCCTTGCCGGTGGTGATCCGAAAGCTGTGCAGCGCGAACGCCCACCACACCGCCCCCACCACGCAGACCGCGACGCCGCCGGCTGCCACGATCAGGGCCCGACGCGAGAGGCGCGTCACTGCACGCGGCCGCGCCCGCAGCGCGAAGTCGGCCGGATCAGCCTTGGGTGCCGGCCGCTGCCCGGGCTCCGCATCATCAGGACCCGCCATCAGCCGTGCCCATCGGTCCGCGTGATGCGCACGACCTGCTGCGGCCCGGCGCCGAGGCGGAGTTCGGCGGCGGCGAACAGCCGATCGACGATCATGGTGTTGCCGCGCACGCGGTAATTGACGATCTCCGCCTTGCCGCCCGGCGCGCCGAGGATGAACAGCGGCGGCATGTCGCCCTGGGCGATCCCCGGCGGGAATTGGACATAGACCTTGGAGCCGTCATCGAAGACCTGCACCGGCCGCCAGGGCGGATCATCGCCGCTGATCCGATACCGGAAGTGGAGCGCCGCGATGTTCACATCGTTCGCCGCCACGGCGTTCGCATAATCCGTCGCCGCGGCGTTCTGCGTCCGCAGCGCCAGCAGATCGTCCTGCGGGTAGTTCCAGGACACCGCGGCCATGTAGGTGTCCTTGGTCGGGTGCACCTCGAGGTGATAGGCGCGCCGGTCGGTCATGATGACGATGTTGTTCATCGGCAGATCGGCCGAAATCGGCTTGATCAGCACGTGCACCTGCTGATCGGCCCCCGCGCCGCTGGTGGTGTTGCCGATCTTCCATTGCACGGTATCGCCGGCGGCGATCGAGATCAGATGCTCGCCCGGCTGGAGCGCGATATCGGTCACGTGCAGCGGCGAGGCGTAGATCTCGTAGAGCGCGCCGTCGGACCAGGGGAACACCTGCATGGCGTTGATGTAGCCATCGCGCGTCGGGTTGATGCGCGCCGCGGCGTTGGCCTGGGCCACGCGGGCGACCGGATTTGCGGGCTGCGCTGGCACCCGGCTCGCCGAGGCCGGCGGCAGCTTCTTGAGTTGCCCCGGCAGCGGCAGCGGTTCGGGCAACGTCACGACCTGGACCGGCGCTGGCGGCGACGGCAGCAAGTGCGCGGGCTGCGGGGTGTCATAGGCGATCTTCGGCACCGGCTGGGCGCAGGCCGAAAGTGCCAACGCACCGCCACACGCGAGGACGAACGAAAATCTCATGGCGTCGATCCCTCGGTCTGGGTGGTGTTCACCTCGCGGGCCCAGCTGATCGCATCGATGTAGATGCCAAGCGGGTTCTGTCGCAGCGCCGCCTCGGTATGCGGGGTCTGGATCACCACGGTCAGGATCGCGGTCCAGTGCTCGGGCGGCAGGGCGGTGCCGTCCTGGAACGGATGCTCGACCCAGGCGATGCGGAAGGAATTCGGGCTGGCGCGGACGACGCTGGTGACATCGACGGTGACGGCGCGCTTGCCGATCTGGCCGAACGGATCGGCTTGGCGGGCATAGGCATCGAGCATCGGCTTGGCGTGGCTGGTGATCTGCGCATAGGCGTCGAGCCAGGCTTGGCGGACGACGACCGGATCGACCGAGAGGCCGCGCACGCGCTCGATGAACTGGGCGAGGAAATAGGCGATCTCGGTGTCGGTCGGCTGCAGCTCCGCCCGCGCCGGGGCGATCGCCTGCACCGCGCCGAGATGATCGACCTCGACGACGAACGGCGTGACCATGGCGCGGGAATGGGTGCGGATGTCATCGGCGGTGACGACCGCGGCGAGCGCCAGGCAGCCGAACGCCATCAGGCGCCAGTTCGCGGCCTGCACGCGGGCGGACCCGATCCTCTGGTCCCACAGTTGGCCCGGCGCGCTGATAGGGCGTGGCCGGCGTCTCGGTGTCGCCGAGACGGGAGGAGAAGCGGCGCCACCTCATGTTCCGTCCCCGCGCAAATTGGGCCGCATGCCGCCGCCCCGGCCTTCGGCTTCGTGGAGGATGTTCTGCGCCGCCCGGGAGACGGCTTGCCGCCGCAGGCGCTGGGCCCAGGCCGGCGCGCCGCTGGGCGCCGCTGCGGTCTGGGACGCGCCGGCAGCATCTCCGCCCGATCCGCCGGTGGCCGACCAGGCGGCGCGTTGGCCGGCGGCGAAGCGGTCGCGCAGCGCGGTGGAGGCGCTCTGGGCCGCGCCGCGCAGACCGCTGGTGGCCGCACCGGCCGCCCCGCGGGCGACACCGGCCAGGCCAGCGGAAACCGATCCGCCGCCGGTGGCGCTGCCGAGCGTGTAGGCACCGCTCGCACCGCCGGCGAGCGAAGCCGCCGCACCGACCCCGCCCGCCACGGCGCGGGCGGCTGCCACCCCTCCCATCCCGGCCAGGGCCGCAGCGCCGGCGACAGCGCCGCCCGCTGCGGCGGCGCTGCCAAGGCCCAGTTGCGGCGCGCCAGAGGTGATGCCGGCGGCGAGCCGGTTCGCCGAGAAGGCCAGCCCGGCGATGGTCATCGAGGCGAGCAGGATGGTGAGCGCGTCCTGGAGCGAGAGTTCGGTGGCCGGGTTGCTCGGCAGGATCTGGCCGAAGAGCTGGGTGCCGATGCCGGTGATCACGGCGAAGACGAGGATGCGCACGCCGGAGGTGACGATCTGGCCGAGCACTGGCTCGGCGATGAAGGCGGTTCCGCGCCAGAGCGCGAAGGGAACGAGGATGAAGCCCTTCAGCGTTGTCAGCTTGAACTCGATGATCGCCAGGAACAGCAGGATCGCGAGCACGAAGAAGCCGAGCAGGGTCACGATCCAGGACAGACCCATGACCAGGATCTGGCCGAGGTTCCAGAAGAAGTCGGGGAACCCGGCGAGGCGCTGGATCTGCGTGAGCAGCACGTCCGCGCCCTGGACGCCTGCCTGGGCGAGTCTGCCGGGCTGGAGGAAGTTCGCGTAGGAAAGCGACGAGCCGGTTGCCTTCAGGCCAAGCGCGGCAAAGCTGTTGAAGACGAGTTGCGGCAAGCGCTTCCATTGATTCAGCATGAACGCGAAAAAGCCGACGTACAGGACCTTCTTCGCGAGCGACTGGATCGCGTCGTCCTCGCCAAGCGCCCAGGCGAGACCGGCGAGCGTCGCGTCGATCCCGATCAGGACGGCGACGAGGAAACCGACATCGGGCGAGATCAACCCAAAGCCGCTATCGATGTAGCGGCTGAAGACGTCGAGGAAATGGTCGATGATGGAGGTGTTACTGCCCATTCGGCGGATCCAGCTGGTTCGGCGGCTTGGCCGGATGCAGGCTCTTCGGCTGCGGCGAACGTCGGCGGAGTGTTCGGAAACATGTTCACCGGCGTCGGCGTGTACGTGACTCCATTCCCGAAGAACCGCTTGTTCTCTGCCTGCCACGCCGTCTGGCATCGCGCATCGTCGTTCGCGGCCATGCCGAGATGCTTGCAGCGATCCATCTCGGCGTTGAGCAGCGTCGGGTTGGCGACGAGTTGGTCGATCGTCGGTGCTGCCGCCCAAGCGGGTGTGGCGATGCTGAAGATGCCGATGATGACCAGAGTTTTGGCATTCATGGTGCGGGTCCTCCGAACACGTTGACCGGGGTCGGAGTATAGCTCACGCCGTTGCCGTAGAAGCGCTTCCAGTCCGCCTCCGCGGCCGAGCGCACCTCCGCGTTCTGCATCGCATTGGCGGCCTGCGCGCGGGCATCAGCGGCGATCAGATCCTGCGTCGCGGACAGTTGCCGCGCTTGCAGCGCCAGAAGCTGATTGCTCGCCTGGATCGCCTGCAACGCGCCAACCGCGCCCTGGCTCTGGCCGACGAGCACGGACAGATCGGCCTGATCCTCGGGGATCGAAGCGACGATCTGGCTCTGCACCTGCATGGTGTGCTGAAACGTGTTGACCGATGCCTGCCAGCGCGCGTTGGCGTCCGCCAGCAGGCCGGCCTGTGTGACATTTCCTTGAAAGTTTGCGGACTGGTAGTTCGGGTAGAGCTGCTGGAACTGAGCCTGGACCTGCTGCACGTTGTAGGTGAGGCTTTGCGCCTGCCCCATGAGCTGGTCGATCTGCCCCATCGAGGATTGCAGCTCGGCCAGCACCGAGAACGGCAGCGTCGTCAGGTTGCGCGCCTGGTTCTCCAGCATGGAGATGCCCTGCTGGATCTGGGTGATCTGATTGTTCACCTCCTCCAACGTGCGTGCCGCCGTCAGCACGTTCTGCGACAGGTTGGCGATGTCGATCACCGGCACTGTCGCACCGGCGGGCAGCACAGGCGCGATCGCCAGCAGCGCCGTGATCAGAGCGGTGCCGACCCCTCGTGTGCCAATGCGCTTGAGCCGGCAGCGGATCATGTGATCGTCTCCGTCACAGGACGCATCGGCGCCGTGGACCAGGCGGCACCGTCTCCGAAGGGCAGCATGGGCTGCGCGGGATCGGGGCCGATATCGGCGCATCGGACGCGGCTTCGCCGGTGACGCGCAGGGTCGTCCGGGATACTCGTCGCGGTTGCTATTCCAGGCGCGATCAGCGCCGCCGCCCAATCCAGCCCGCGCTCGCGCAACCAGGCGGCCGGGAAGCCGCTCAGGCCCGTGCCGCCCCAGCACGCGGTCAATGGCGGCCAGGTCCTCCGCCCGGCTCGCGCCACAGAAGGCGAGTGCGATCTCGCCGAGGCCGAGTTCGAACAGCCGGCAGCCGGCGGCGGACTGGAACCAGTAGTCCCGCTTCGGCACCGCGCGCGCGATCGTCTCGATCTGCCGGTCATTCAGGCCGAGGCGGGCGTAGGCGTCCCGGCTCTCCGGCTCGATCGCCCGCGCGTTCGGCAGGAAGATGCGGGAGAGGCAGCTCTCGATGACGGCGGGCGCGACCGGCGAGCGGGTGATGTCGGCGAGGCTCTGGGTCGAGAACAGGACGGAGGCGTTCTTCCGCCGCAGGGTCTTGAGCCATTCGCGCAGCTTCGGCGCGAAGACCGGATCGTCGAGCGCGAACCACGCCTCATCCACGGCGATCAAGGTCGGCCGCCCGTCCAGCCCCGCCTCGATACGGTGGAACAGGTAGGTCAGCACGGCGCGGGCGGCGTGTTTGGAGCCGAGCAGGTCCTCGGTCTCGAAGGCCAGCACGTCGGCGTCGCCGACGCTCTCCTGCTCGGCATCCAGCAGCCGGCCGAACGGGCCGGCGATGGTGTAGGGTTCGAGCGCCGCCTTCAGCCGGTTGGCCTGCAGCAGTGCGGCGAAACCCGACAGCGTGCGCTCGGGCACCGGCGCGGTGGCGAGCGAACCCAGTGCCGACCAGACGGCGCCGCGGACTTCCGGCGTCAGCTCGATGCTTTCCTGGACCAGCAGGGTCGCGATCCAGTCCGCCGCCCAGGCGCGCTCGGCGGCATCGTCGATGCGCGCCAGCGGCTGGAAGGCAACCGCGTGATGCTGCTCGTGCGATACCTCGCCGCCGAGGGCGAGATCGTGGAAGGCGCCGCCCATGCCGAGCACGGCCGCCTTGGACGAGCGGCCCTTGTCGAAGATCACCACTCGCGCGCCGGGGTAACGGCGGAACTGCAGCGCGATCAGCGCGAGCAGCACGCTCTTGCCCGCGCCGGTGGGCCCGACGATCAGCGTGTGGCCGACATCCCCTTGGTGCAGCACGAGGCGGAACGGCGTCGAGCCCGCGGTGTGCGCGACCAGCAGCGGCGGGCCGTCGAGATGGGCATTGCGCTCCGGCCCGGCCCAGACCGCCGAGAGCGGCAGCATGTGGACGAGGTTCAGCGACGAGACCAGCGGCTGGCGGATATTGGCGTAGCACTGGCCGGGCAGGCTGCCGAGCCAGGCCTCGACCGCGTTGAGCGTCTCCTCGACCGCGACGAAGCCCTGCGCGCGCACCGCGCGGCCGACCAGCCGGACCTTCTCGATGACCGCCGCTTCGTCGGTATCCCAGACCGTCACCGTCGCGGTGAAATACCCGAAGCTGACGGCGTCCGAGCCGAGCTCCTGCAAGGCCGCATCGGCGTCCACCGACTGGTTCTCGGCGTCGGAATCGACCAGCCGGGTCTCCTGCTGCCAGATCACCTCGCGCAGCAGCGCGGCGATGCCCTTGCGCTTGGCCCACCAGTGCCGGCGCTTCTTGCCGAGTTCCTTCTGCGCCTCGGCCTTCTCGAGCGGCAGCCAGCGCGCGACCCAGCGGTATTCGATCGGGAGCCGGTTGAGTTCGTCGAGCAGCCCGGGCCAGGTGCGGTCCGGCAGGCCGCGCAGGGTGAGCGTGCGGAGATGGCAGCGCCCGAGCATCGGCGCGATGCCCGGCGTGAGGTCGCAATCCGGCAGCAGCCCGTCGAGGTAGAACGGCACTTCGGGCACGCCGACCGGATGGCGTCCGTTGGTCGAGATGGTGAAGTGCAGATAGGCCAGCGTGCCGGCGTCATCGAGCCAGGCGCAGTCCGGCATGAGGGCGGCCAGCAGGTCGAGCACGCGGTCGGTCTCGGCCGCGAAGGCGTCCAGGATGCCGCGCCAGTCGATGCCGCCGGGCTCGCCCGCGCCGTGCGCCCGTCGATCCTGGCCATCGCCCCGGTCATAGAGCAGCCGGCTGGCCCGTTCGGCGCGCTCGGGCGGCGCGAGGTAGCAGAAGGTCAGGAAATACGCGCTCTCGAAATGCGCGCCCTCGTCCTGGAAGGCATGACGCCGCTCCTCGTCGACCAGCCAGGACACCGGATCGGGGAAGCGGCTCTCGGGATAGCCGGGCGCGGCGGAGCGCGCCGCCTCGACGAAGATCGCCCAGCCCTCGCCGAGGCGCTTGAGCGCGTTGTTGACCCGCGCGGCGACCGCGATCAGCTCGGCCGGCGTGCTGGCGTCGAGATCAGGCCCGCGGAACCGTGCGGTGCGCTGGAGTGCACCGTCCTTGTTGAGCACGATCCCCGGCCCGACCAGCCCCGCCCAGGGGAGGAAGTCGGCGAGTTCCCGGCGCCTGGTGCGATATTCCCGGAGGTCGAGCATGGCCGGCGCCGCCTCCCTCAAACGTCCAGGTGCCGGCGAGCGGCGCGCAGATGCCGCGCGAACACCGGCCCGAACTGCGGGTCCTGGCGGGTCAGGAACAGCGCCGCGGCATGGCCGATCAGGTAGATCGCGACCCCGGCGATCCAGAGCTGGAGGCCAAGCCCGATCGCGGCGGCGAGCGTGCCGAGCGCGATCGCCATGCCGCGCGGCACGCCGCCGAGCAGGATCGGCTCGGTCAGGCTGCGATGCAGCGGCACCGACCAGCCGGGAATGTCCGCGGCACCGTTCATCCGACCAGCGCCCCACCGGAGAAGTTGAAGAAGGTCAGGAAGAAGCTCGCGGCGGCGAAGGCGATCGACAGGCCGAAGACGATCTGGATCAGCCGGCGCATGCCGCCGGAGGTCTCGCCGAAGGCGAGGCCGAGGCCGGTGCCGATGATGATCAGCACGGCGATGATCTTGGCGACCGGCCCCTGCACCGAATCGAGGATCTGCTGCAGCGGCTGCTCCCACGGCATGTTCGATCCCGCCGCGAAGGCGGAGGCCGGCCAGAGCAGCGCCAGCGCGATGAGGGCGGCCGTGCGCGCTGCCGCCGATGACGGAGGATGGTCTTCGGGTTCACGGATGGCTCCCGGGCTGGAGGGGGACGATGTTGGAGGGGCGCTCGGCGCCGATCTCCGTCAGCACGTAGTCGCCGGCGGCCAAGACCTTGCCGACCTGCCAGAGCCCGGCGAGGCGGCGGTGCCGGCCGCGGCCGTGCAGCACGGCGATCAGGTCGATGGTCTCGGCGATCAGCGGGCGCGGCACGTTGACCACCGCCTCCTGGATCAGCTGTTCGAGCCGGCGCAGCGCGCCGAGGGCCGAGCCGGCATGGATGGTGCCGATCCCGCCGGGATGGCCGGTGCCCCAGGCCTTCAGCAGGTCGAGCGCCTCGGCGCCGCGCACCTCGCCGATCGGGATGCGGTCGGGACGCAGCCGCAGGCTGGAGCGGACCAGATCGGCGAGCGAGCAGACGCCATCCTTGGTGCGCAGCGACACGAGGTTCGGCGCCTCGACCTGGAGCTCGCGCGTGTCCTCGATGACGACGACGCGGTCGCCGGTGGCGGCGACCTCCTTGAGCAGCGCGTTGGCCAGCGTGGTCTTGCCGGTCGAGGTGCCGCCGGCGACCAGGATGTTCCAGCGTTCGGCGATCGCCGTGCGCAGCAGCCCGGCCTGGTCGGCGCGCATGATCCCGGTCTGCGACGTAGTCGTCGAGCGAGAAGACCGCGATGGCGGGTTTGCGGATGGCGAAGGTGGGGCCGGTCACCACCGGCGGCAGCAGGCCCTCGAAGCGCTCGCCGGTCTCCGGCAGTTCGGCCGAGATGCGCGGATTATGCGGCGTGCGCCTCGACGCCGACATGATGGGCGACCAGGCGGATGATGCGCTCGCCGTCGGCGGGCAGCATGCGCAGGCCGGTATCGGCGAGGCCGGCGCCGAGAGCGGTCGACCCAGAGCCGGCCGTCCGGGTTGAGCATCACCTCGACGATGTCGGGCTGCCCCAGCAGCGCCGCGATCGCCGGGCCCAGCGCGGTGCGCAGCATGCGCACCGAGCGGGCCAGCATCACGCCGGTGCCGTCAGGGCTCGGCATGGACACCCTCCTTCCCGGCCATGTCCGCGTCGGCGCGTGCGAGCGTCTTCGTCCGTATCGTCGCCGGCATCTGTTGATGTGCCGGCACGGCCGTAGTGTTCGGGGGTGATCTCCCGGCTGATCTCGCGGACCAGGGAGTCGCCGCGCTGAAGTCGCCGGCCGAGGGTCTCGATGAAGCCCTGGTAGCGGCTGGCGCCCTGCGCCTTGGCTGCGTCCTGCTGGGCGGCCGGGATCGGCGGCGATGCCGACAGCCAGAACCGCACGAACAGGGCCTGCACCTCGATGGCGATGGTCAGATCGCGCTCGATCCGCTCCATCTGCCGCGACAGCCGGTCGAGGCGGCGGACGAAGGCGGCCTCGCGGCGATCCAGCGCGTCGGGCGAGAGGAAGGAGGTGACGGCGGCCTCGACCAGCTGCGAGCGATGCACGCCCTGGCGCAGCGCGAAAGCGGTGAGCTGGTCGGCGAGCTTGGGGTCGAAGTAGCAGTTCAGCCGGCTTTTCATGGGCTACATCCCCATCGCCATGCCGTCGCCGCGGTCGATCGCGGCATTGCGCACGGCTTGCCGTTGCAGCGCCGCCATGGCGCGCTGGCGTTGCGGCTCGTCGTCGGGCTCGTCCTCCAGGATGGCGAACTCGCCGGCCGGCTCGCGCGCCGGCACGATGGCTTCGTGCTCGGGCAGTTCCGGCTCCTGGCGGATGCCACCATTGGCGGGGTCCGGGAGCGCCGCTTCGGCAGCGTCCGCAGCCTGGGCGCCGATCGGTGCCGCGCCGGTCCAGTCGTCGCCTCGGGCCGGTGGGGAGTCCGGGTAGCCGCGCTCCGACAGCGTCGGCGCCGGCAGCACCCGGTCCCGGAATGCCGGCTCCTCGTAGTAGCGCAGCTTCTTCGCGCGGATCGGCGGCAGGCCGGCGACCATGACGATCTCGTCGGTCGGCGGCAGCTGCATGACCTCGCCCGGGGTCAGCAGCGGGCGGGCGGTCTCCTGGCGGCTGACCATCAGATGCGACAGCCACGGCGCAAGCCGATGGCCGGCGTAGTTCTTCATCGCCCGGAGCTCGGTCGCGGTGCCGAGCGCATCCGAGATGCGCTTGGCCGTCCGCTCGTCGTTGGTCGCGAAGCAGACCCGGACATGGCAGTTGTCCAGGATCGCGTCGTGCTCGCCATAGGCCTTCTGGATCTGGTTGAGCGACTGCGCGATCAGGAAGGCGCGGATGCCGTAGCCGGCCATGAAGGCGAGCGCCGATCTCGAAGAAGTCCAGCCGGCCGAGCGCAGGAAACTCGTCGAGCATCATCAGCAGGCGCGATGGCGCCGGCCCGTTGCGCGGCGTGCGGGATCGTCGAGTGTCTCGGTCAGCCGGCGGCCGATCTGGTTGAGCACCAGGCGGATCAGCGGCTTCGTGCGCGAGATGTCCGACGGCGGCACGACGAGGTAGAGCGACACCGGCCGCTCGGCACCGACCAGATCGGCGATCCGCCAGTCGCGAGTGCGACGTCACCTTGGCCACCACCGGATCGCGGTAGAGGCCGAGAAACGACATCGCCGTGCTGAGCACGCCGGAGCGCTCGTTCTCCGACTTGTTCAGCAGCTCGCGGGCCGACTGCGCGACCACCGGATGGACGCCGCGCGCGCCGAGATGCGGCGTGGTCATCATCGCGCGCAAGCGTCCGCTCGATCGGCCGCGCCGGATCGGAGAGGAACGCGGCAACGCCGGCCAGCGTCTTGTCCGGCTCGGCGTAGAGCACATGCAGGATCGCGCCGACCAGCAGCGAGTGGCTGGTCTTCTCCCAGTGGTTCCGGCGTTCCAGCGCGCCTTCGGGATCGACCAGCACGTCGGCGATGTTCTGGACGTCGCGCACCTCCCATTCGCCGCGGCGGACCTCCAGCAGCGGGTTGTAGGCGGCGGAGCGCGGGTTGGTCGGGTCGAACAGCAGGCAGTGGCTGAACTGCGCGCGCCAGCCGGCGGTCAGGGTCCAGTTCTCGCCCTTGATGTCGTGGACGATGACGCTGCCGGTCCATGACAGCAGGGTGGGCACGACCAGGCCGACGCCCTTGCCCGAGCGCGTCGGGGCGAAGCAGAGCACGTGCTCCGGGCCGTCATGGCGGAGGGTCTGCGCGCCGAGCCGGCCAAGCTGCACGCCGGCGTCACCGAACAGGCCCGCCGCCTCGATGTCGTGGCGCGTCGCCCAATGCGCTGAGCCATAGGTGGTGACGTGCCGCGCCTGGCGTGCGCGGAGCACCGAGGCCACGATGGCGAGCAGCGCCGCGCCGAGCCCTCCGGCGGAGGCGATCGCCGCGCCTTTGGCGAAGACGCCGGGGGCATAGGCGTCGAAATGGTACCACCACGCGAAGAACAGCTGCGGCGGATAGACCGGCGCCGCGCCAATTCGGACCCAGGGCAAACCGAGCGCCGGCTGGAACCCGAGCCGCCAGGCCGTCCATTCCGTGGCGGCCCAGCAGCCGAGCAGCACCATGGCGAGTGCGCCCAGCATCTGGCCCCAGAGAATCTTCGTCCCGGTCATCGACCCCGCTCATGGATGCGAACGGGGCACAGATAGAAAGACGGAAACTCCGCCGCGCAACAGCAAAGAACGGCAATCGTAGAGGATCGAAGAAATAGAAACGGACGGCGGGTTGCGCCCTTCGTTCCAGGCCTCGGGCTCAGATCGCCTGGATCGGTCCTGGATATCGCGCGAGGTTGGCGTCCGCGGTGAGCAGCATGATCCCTTCAACTAACGCCTGCGCGATCAGCATGCGGTCGAACGGGTCCTTGTGCAGCGGCGGCAGGAGGTCGAGCGCGACGGCATGCGCACTGGTGACGGGGAGCTCGGCATAGCCGTTATCGAGCAGGCCGCGCCGCAGCAGCCGCGCGTCCGCACGGAAATCCTCCCGTCCCAGTTGCTGCTTGATCGCCACCTCCCAGAGACTGGCGGCGCTGAACACCAATTCGTTCGCTTCATCCTCAAGCAGCGCCCGCGCGGCGCGCGGCAGCCGCCGCGGGGTGCCCGCCGCCCAGAGCAGCACATGGGTATCGAGCAGCAGTTTCATGCCGGCGCGCTCAGCCGGCCTCTGCCCCGAACAGGCGCGCGATCTCCTCGGCACCCATGGTATCGAAATCCTCTGGGACGGCGATCTGGCCCTTGAGGAAGCCGAGGCGGCGCGGGTGCGCCGGGGCCTCAAGCGCAGTGAGCTTCACCAGTGGCTTGCCAGCCTTGGCGATGATCACCTGCTCCCCCTGCGCCGCCTGCTCGATCAGGCGGGACAGGTGGGTCTTGGCGTCGTGGATGTTGACGGTGGGCATGGGTTGCCTCGGACGGACTTAGTCTAGTTAATCTAGTCCATACATCGAGCCCGCGCAACCTAGTGATAAAACTCTGACGCTTGGTGCCGGCAGTGTGCGGCCGGAGTCGACCCAAGGCGGTCAGTCAGACCAAAGCGGAACGCTCTTCGAAGCGGACATTTCCGGTAAGGCGCTTGAAAGGTTTCTCGGATTGGGCGTTTGGGACTGAGCCGCCGTTCCTACCGCGTTCGTCGACGGCTGCTCTGGGCTCAACTTCAGACGTTCCGAACGTCCGCATCTGGCGCGGTTGCCTCAGGGGCCTGAGCGTCACGTCTGTTCGACCCCAGTGGGGTAAAGACTGGCTAAAGCGCCCCTTGGACTGGTAAGCTTTTGGCCACACAATCGCAAGGGGGAGGCGGCTTGGCCGGCAACTCGGCATTCTTGAGGTCGGAACCGGCCCTGGCGTGGCTCGGCCAGTTCGAGCCGGAGGACCAGCCGGTAGCTGTGCCCTGTTGCGCGCCATGACTTTGGTCTCGCGCGATGCGTTCGCGGAAGGGTTGCGGGCGCTGCTGCTGGCCCGGCTTGCCAAGGGGAAGGGGCCGATTGGCGTCTACGTCGAGCGGGAAGTCCGGCATCGTCATGGCGTGCCATTTCGTCTTTTTAAGGAAACGAAAGACGAAGGTCCGGCGGGCGCACGGCGTCGGGCCACGGCCGGTTGAACCGACCAGGGCGTATGATGCGGACGTCGGCAGCGAAGGCTTGGTGGCGCAGCTTGTCTCTAAGGTCTGCCGCGCCCATCCCAAGCAGGTCTTCAACCACCCCGGTCCAGATGCCATTCGCAAGCACCGTATCCGGCGCTTTGTCCTCGTCACAGACTTCATCGGCTCGGGCAAGCGGGCGACCACCTATCTGCCGGCGGCCTGGCGGGTTCGGTCGGTGCGGAGCTGGTGGTCCGCACGCGCGACCAAAGGGCTTTCCTTCGAGGTGGTTGCCTATGCGGCGACGCGATCTGGTCGCGCGGGCGTCGAACGCCACCACTCGCGCCCTGAAGTCCATGTCGTCATAGGCTGCCCGACGCTCGACACCGCCTTCTCAAACGAGGACGCGCGCAAGCTGTGCGTCAAATATTCGCCGGTACCGCCGAGCGTGATGCCGCCCACCGGCTACGCCCACGGCGGCGCGCTGATCGCATTTGCGCACGGCGTCCCCAAGACAACGCGCCCCTGATCTTGCACAAGCGCGGCGATGGCTGGGCGCCGCTGTTCCCCGCGCGGGTGACGTCGGCGACCCGACAGCATTTCCCGGGCACCTCGGACGCGGAGGCCGTTCGGACGCGCCTCGTAGAAATGCGCCAAGCCCGACTTGCTGAAGCCGGCCAGGTCGCCGGCGCCAAGCCCTACGCCCAGAACCTGCTGATGGTGCTAGCGTCCCTGGGCCGGCCGCCGCGTCCGGCCGAAGCGATCTCCCGAAAGACCGGTCTGACGGTTCTTGAGGTCGAGGCGGCCCTCAAGGCCGCGCTAAAGATCGATTGGGTCGACGGTCAGCACCGGTTGACGGACCTGGGCCACGCGCAGCTAAAGCAGGCGCGCAAGGCGCCCAGTAAGGAGCCGCTTCCCTCCGAAGCGCTGCCATTCTACTATCCCTCCTCGTTGAGGGCGCCGCAGGGACCTTCTAGTTGATGCCGGCCGCGAGGCTGGCGCCGGGCCGACAGCCTCCGGGCTGGAGGTCCATGGGCCGCAAGAATTGCGCGCCTAAGGAAAAGCGGGCGCTTGAAGCTAAGGCAGATCGCGGAGTGCCGCCTTCGGCGGTTCGCGGCGTTGTCTTGCTCCACTCCGCGATCTGTCTCACCCCCTGGGTGTCAAAGTAGATGACCGGCTGGCGCCCTCAACTCTACGAGCAACAAGGCCGCGCGCAGGGCATCGACGCGGTCGTCCTAGCCAACGCGGTCGCGACGGCATCTCAGATCAAGATCCCCGGGTTGCCGCCGGTATTCACCCTAGCTCACCTGGCCCGGCAGGCGGGCGTCGACTATGGCGCATTGAGACGGCTGGCGGAACGATCACGCAACGAGGGCTATCGGGTTTTCCGCATTCGGAAGCGTCCAGCCCATGCAGGTGAACAACGGTATAGGCACATCGCGGTGCCATCGCCACAGCTGATGAAGGCGCAGCGCTGGATTACCCAGGCGATCCTCAGCAAGGCGACACCGCATTCGGCAAGCGTCGCCTTTTCGAAGGGTGACAAGCTCGTCGACGCAGCCGCGCCCCATTGCGGGTGCAAGTGGCTGATCAAAATGGATGTGCGGAACTTCTTCGAATTCCGTCAACGAGATCGCCGTATACCGGGTGTTCCGCTCCCTCGGCTATCAGCCCCTGGTGTCGCTCGAGATGGCCCGGATCAGCACGCGGCTTGCCGGCTGGAGCGCAAGGCGCGCCACCGATCGGTGGCGCGTGAACGTGTGGCGGGACAGGGGGCGGCGCTGGTCGGAGATCGAGGCCTATCAAGCCTTTCGGGACGATCCCGGTCCGCTGCTTGGTCATCTGCCGCAGGGTGCCCCGACCAGCCCGATGCTCGCCAACTTGGCCATGCGGGAGTTCGACGCGAAGGCGGCCGCGATCGCCAAACAGAACGGCATGGTCTACACGCGCTACGCCGACGACCTGTCGCTATCAACCGATCAGGCCATGACGAAGGCCGACTGCAGCAGGGTCATCGGGAAAATTTACAAGCTGATGGGCACGATCGGCCTGTCGCCAAACGTCACGAAGACACGCGTTTCGCCACCGGGGGCGCGAAAGATCGTGCTGGGCCTCCTCGTCGATGGCGCCAAGCCCAGGCTCAGCCGGGAATTTCGAGCGCTGATGCGGCTGCACCTGCACTACCTGCTGAAGAAGGAGGTTGGTCCGGTGCGCCATGCAAAGGCTCGTGGTTTCGCTTCGGTAGCAGGGTTCCGCAACCACCTCCGTGGTCTCGCTACCTACGCACGGCAGATCGATTTGGCTTACGGCGACAGGTTGCTCAGGGCTCTCGACACGGTGAATTGGCCCGTCTGACCCGATTAGGGGGCATCGGTCATCTTGCAAACGTCCGGTTCCTGGAGCGAAGTGAAGGTCGCCTCTTGGCGGAAGCAGCCGCCAAGCGCTAGCGCCGGAATGTCCAACTCTGGTCGAAAGCGGTCCGGTGGACGAGCCATAGCTCACAGGTGCGACCGTCGGCTCCTTTGCTCGGCCACCCGAAACCGGGTCTTCGCAAATCCCCCCGTTGCGGTAGTCCGAACCCGGTACGAAGCGTCAGATTTTCACCACCAGGTTCCTCCGGCGCGACCTGGAAGCTCTGCGCCTCAGCTGGGCATCAGATGCCGAGCCCTCGATCCCGGCCGATCTGCCAGGAAATCCCGCCGTCGGTGACGAGCCCGACGACCTCGCGGCCAAGGCTGCGCTCGATCACCGGCCGCCAGGGGACCAGGGTGAATTCCTGGGCGTTCTCGACCAGGGCGTAGCGGCCGGAGGCGAGCTGGATCGCCTCGCGGTAGGTGCCGCGGATCGTGTCGCCGGGCGCCGGCATCCGGAACGGCACGGCGCGCGTCGCCGCCAGTTCGCCGCCGGCTCGCGCGAGTTCGCGGCGCTCCAGCGTCGCGAGAAGGTCCCGGCGATAGCGCACGCCCCCGTCCGCGTCCCGGCGCGCATCGCCGTGGGTGAGGTGATGCTGGCGGCGGTGCTCCAGGGCGGCTTCGACCTCCAACCCGAAGCCGCCTTGCGCGACCGGCACCGGATCGCGGGCCAGAAGTTGGCGATCGAGCCAGGTCGCCCCGTCGCTGCGGATCTGGGCTTCCAGGTCGAGCGCGGACAGCACGCGCAGGCTGGGCGTCTGGCTGCGGCCCGTGTCGTGGCGAGCAGCCCGCTGTTCGAGATCCGCCGGGATGCGCCAATGGTCAGCGTCGAGCCGCTGGACCACGCCAGCGCGGCGCAGCGCCTCCAGGCGGCGGACATGCGCTTCGACATAGGCCTCCGGATCGGCGATGCCGGGATCGGCGCGCGCGGTGGCGAGGTGGTCTGCGGGCCGATAGATGCCGGCGTTCTGGTGCGCCAGGTCGGCGATGTTCCGGTCCGCGGCGCGCGGCGCTCCGCGTTCTGCGCCAAGCTCCACGATGGCCCCGATCGGCGTGTTGGCGGCATCCGCGCCGGCGGCGGGGAGTTCGACGTAGTGGACCCGCCCGTCGAGGCCATCGACGATCAGATGGACCCGATCGCCCAGTTCGTCGCCGCCAAGCCCCCGCCCCAGCAGCCGCCCGGTGATCGGTGCGGCGAGCGGCTCGCGGAGGTCGTGGATCGCGAACTGCTCGGCGCCGCGTTCCGCACCATGGCGGGTCAACGCATGGTGCATGGTCTTGATGATGTCCCCGCGTTCCCCGAGGGCGCGCAGCGTCTCCTCCATGCCGGGAACCAGACGCCAGCGGCCGGTGGCGATCTCCTCGGCCAATCCCAGCCGCTCCAGGGCTTGCAGCCGGCCGATCCGTAGCTGCCGGTCGAAGTCGGAGCGCGGCTCCCCGGCGGCGGTGCGGAGGTCGATCACGCCACCCGCCGCGTCACCGGCCTCGCGCAGCAGCGCCCGATCGATCCGGGTCAGCCGTTCCTGGTCGATCTCGCGCACGAGCTTCGCCTGTCGTTCCATCGTGCTCTCGGGGCCGAGCTCGATGGTGACCAGCTCCGAGGCGCGCTCCCGGATGCCATGGGCGAGATAGGCCCCGGCGATCACCAGGTTCTCGCCGGCCTCATCGACGCCGCGGATGACGATGTGCGTGTGCGGGTGGGCGGTGTTGAAGTGATCGACCGCGACCCAGTCGAGGCCGGTGCCGAGGTCGCGCTCGACCTGCCGCATCAGATCGCGGGTGAAGGCGCGGAGGTCGGAGAGCTCGGCGCCGTCCTCCGCGGCCACGATCAGGCGGAACTGACGCGGGTCGCCCTCCGAGCGATCGAGAAAGGCGCGGCCATCGGCGCGGTCCGCCGTGGCGGAGTAGAGCTGGCCGGGGGAACCCTCTCGGGTGACGCCGTCACGCTGGAGGTAGCGCAGATGCACCGCCGCCGCGCGGCTCCCGGCGCGCATCTTCACGTAGCGCGCTTTGACCACGACTCGGCGTGCGCCGGGCTGCGCCTGCGACCAGCCCCGTGGTGAGGCTGCCCGCCCGCGCGCGAAGGCTGCGCCCCTGCCGCGCTTGGCCGGCAGATCGGCGAGGCTCCGCGCGCCGGCAGGTGGCCCGCCACGGATGACCGCGCGAGCGCGCCGGCGCGAGAAATCGCGCGCTTGATCTGCGTTGCCGCCAGCACCCGCCGATGATCCCGGCTGCGCGTGCGGCCGAGGCGTGGGCGAAGGCGCGGGTCATCGTCGGGGCGAGCCATGCTCCGAGACTGACGGCAAACCTGCCACTCGCGAAGGAGCCTTGGTGGCACTGCGAAAATGCGCCGATGGAAGCGGCCCTGACACGGGGTTGCCGTGCCTCGTTGCGAATCCGCGGCACGGTGGCCGCGGTCGATAACCCAATGTGCAGACACTGAAATCGCGACCGATCGCGCGCAGTGGTGCCGCAGGCCTTTATCTTGCCGTCCTTCCTAATCGGAACTTTGGTCTCTCTCCGGTCGTCTTTCTCCAAGCGCAGATCAACAGAAATCGACGCGATGCAACACGACGCACTGCGATCTCGCACGGCGGGCCACGATAGTCAGATGGATCGACGCCGCCACGCAAATTGGCGGTGCGATCAGATGCGGAGTTGGTGCAGCCGACGTGCAGTTCGACAGCCGGACGTCACGCCACGCCGTGGCATCGACAGAAGCCGTCGCCAGATCATCCGCGGTGCGCCCGCGTCATTGGAGGGCGACGAACAGCGCACCATTTCCGCGCACATCGAGGGCAGAACCGGAGACGGATCGCGGCTCAAGTCCGGCCGCAGCCGAACCGCCCGTGACCTCCGTCGGCGCAGACATCGGCGCCTGGCTCGGTCTCACGATCGGCGGGACCGTGCGCGCCGGAGAGGCCTCGGGATGCACGACGACGGTCGCGAAGAGGCCAGCGCTGATGGCGTCGCTCGGGCCCGGGACCGGCGGCTCCGGAGCAGACTTCGTGCTCAATACCGTCGTCCCGACTGCCGCCTGCAACGCGCCCGACGTGCCGCCGATCTGCGGCGCGAGTGCGGCGAGGTAGCGCTGTGTCTCGGCCGGCAGCGCGCGGCCGGTGTGCAGGAACGCATCGAGCCGCGCCGGCCCGGCGTTGTAGGCAGCGAGGAACCAGGGCACGCCGTAGCGGTCCAGCATCTCGCGCAGATACGCCGCGCCGGCGAGGATGTTGTCGCGCGGCGCATACGGATCGGCGCCCAGCCCGTAGCGGGCACGCAGCGCGGCGTAGGTCTGCGGCATCACCTGCATCAGGCCCATCGCGCCTGCTGGTGAGCGGATTGGCTCGCCGTCCATGGTCGCCTGGCCGCCGCTCTCCGCGCGCATCACGGCGGCGATCCATGCTTCGGGAATGTCGAAGCGGTGCGCCGCCGCGGCGATGTCGGGCTGCCAAACCGCGACCGCTTCGTGTCCGTCGCCGCGCAGCACGGGCGTCGCACTCGCGCACGCCGGCGCGCCGCCAAGCGGCACGAACAGCGCCGCGCGGGCCGCAAGACCGCAGGTCGCGACCAGGGTCAGCACGTCCATCGTGAACCCCTCCATGAGCCAAACCGCTGCCACGCCGCTGACAGGTGAAGCGCTGCCAGCGTGCTCGCTCCGGTCAAGGGTAAAGCGCGCCAGGGCGCGCCGGCTGCGCCGCCCTTGACCTTCGCTGCGCGCGCCGGCGGTGCGGAAACCGGCCGGGACGGCAGGATGGCCGTCCCTGGGCCGAACAACAGGATGGCGGGGAAGATGCGCGGCACGGTCATCGCGTCCGCCCGCCGGGAAGCCAGAGCGGCGTGACGCGGCCGATGACGGCGCGGATCGGCGTCGGCCCGAAATACCGCCCGTCGAGCGAGGTCGGCACGCTCGGGATCAGCACGAAAATCTCGCCGTTCGGGAGCCTGCCGCAGCCGCTCCATGCGGCCAGGCTGCGTCCGCGCCCGTCCACCGGCAGGGCGCGGGCGACGGTGCGGCCATCGATCGAAACCTCGCCGTCGCGCTCGCAGACGGTCTGTCCGGCGACGGCGGCGACGCGCTTCAGCAGCGGCACGCCGCGCGGCAGATAGCCGCGCCGGGCGAACAGCTGGGCGCTGCGCCGGTCGGGCCAGAACAGCACGTAATCGCCGACGCGGAGGTGCTTCCGGCTCGCGGCCGGCAGCACGCGCCAAAGGCCGACCGGCGTGCTGGCCGTGGCGTTCCAGACCACCAGCGGCCGTGCCTGCACCGCTGAGGCGGCGAGCAAGAGCAGGCCCGCGAGCATGGCGAGGAGCACGGCGTGCCGATTCCGCCGATTCCGCTTCATGACGCCATCATCCGGCGCCGCAGCAGCCAGGCGCGATGCTGATCGCGGGCATAGGGCCGCGGCTGCTCGCCGCAGAGCAGGCGGTTGTGGACGTGCTGCCAGTAGGTTGGCGCGACATCCGCCGCCTCGATGCCGGCCTGCTCGACCGCGTCGATCAGCGCGAGCAATCGCTGCACACGCGCCCAGCCCGAGAGCCGCAGCAGGATCTCGCCGCCTGGATGCACGCCGGGCACCGTCGCGCAGGGTTCCCCCGCCCCGCAGGCGCGCAGGATATCGATGCGCGACAGGACGGTCCCGAAGTCGTTCGCCTGCCAGCGGACGAAGGCGAAGACGGCGCCTGGTGCGAAGAAGATCAGGCGCCGGCGCCGATCGAGAATGCGCTCGCCGGCATCGCGGCCGAAGCGCAGCCAGTGTTCGACCCGATCCCGATAGAACACCAGCCTGACGCTGGTCAGAGGCTCCTGCGCGATCACCGCTCGCCTCCCAGGCCATCCCGGTGTGGTCCTCCCGACACCCGCTCCGCGTCCTTCCCGACGGCGGGAAGGACGCACGAACCGTGGAGCCATCCCTCTCTCAATGCGCCTTCCTTCTGCCGCCCGAGGCACCGAACGGCCGGCGGGAGACGCCTCGCCCGCCGGCGTGCGGAGAGGCGTCGACGCGCTGTGGTTGTTGAGGGTGCGGAGGCGCTAACAAATACAAGAAAGATTCCAGTACTGAGAATCAGTACTTAAGTAGGGCGCCGCGAATGGCTCGTGATAACGCATTGAACAGAAACACGAAATAATCGCCCTATGCGTGAATGAAGGGCCGTGGTTTTGCGTGTGTTCGGCCGTGGGGGTGCATGTGATAGGCTGCGCTCACTCACAGATGCGCTCCCGTAACTGTGGATCAAAACCCGGCTTATCCCCAGGCACCAACGCGGCACTGTGGACGCGAACGGTCGATCGGCTGAACCGCAACCCCTCTTCCCCCCGGTGCCGGACCGGTTCGATGCGATACGCCAGCAACCGCCCGGACTGCGACAGCCTACGCAGAGCCGCGACGAAGTCGGAGTGCCGTGCTGCACTTCCGGAACGATCCCGCAGCTGGTCGAGCGAAATCCACCAGCCTGTGGATATTTGCTGGGCGTGTTTGCGGGCAAGCAGCCAGAGCCAGCGTTCGATCCCGCCGGTCAGCGCGAAATACCGCGGCTCGATCGCGAGCACCCGGCGCTGGACGATGGGAGTCCAACCAACCAGTCGGGGACGGTGATCACGATCCCCGCGGGTGTGGCCGCCAGGCCTCGACCCAGTGGAACCGGGCGGGCAGCCGTCGGCGGTACCGACCGTGGTCGTGATCTCGGTCGTGGCGAGCCGGTTCAGCGCGGCGGCGAGTCGCACATACTGGCTGCGCCCGGTCTCGCGCCTGAGGAAGCGCAGAATGCGCCGCGCGGGCGCGATCAGCGTGGGCGCGGCGCGGAGCTTCTCGTCCTGCGCCTGGATCAGCTGGGCGGTGGCCCAGAAGAGGATGTCGGCGTCCCAGATGGTGGCGATGGCGGTGGCGCCCGGCGCCGGCGCGACCAGCACCGAATGCCGTCGCCCCTGGTAGCGGATCGGCGTCGCGCGCGGCGTCTTGGCCAGGCTGAACCAGGGCCAGTTCATCAGATCGACCGGGGCGCGCGGGCGCGCATGTTCCAGGATCGCCGGCAGGGGAGGCTCGGCCATCATCGGCGGGCGAACACCGCCGGGCGCCCCGGCCCGCGCGTGGTGGCGGCACCGAGGCCGGGATCGGAGGTGGAAGTCCGGGCACCGGCTTCGGCCCAGTGCTGGAGGTCTTCGAGGCGATAGACGACCCGGCCGCCGATCTTGCGATAGGCGGGGCCGGTGCCGAAGGTGCGGTGCTTCTCCAGCGTCCGACCGGAGAGGCCGAGGAACTTGGCCGCCTCGGGGGTGCGCAGATAGCGCGGCGGCAGGTTGGGCAGTGGTTCTGGCTGCATGGCGGTGATCCTCGGCGTCGGGCGGCCGGCAATCGGCGCGCGTCGGCACGCAGGATCGGCGTCCGATGGCGCCGTGCTCAGGGCCGATTCTGGGGGGTGGCCGGAATCGGCCAGGGGGACGCGGAGGATGGCGCCGGCGTCGCGCCGGCTTGCGGCCGGCTACCCGGCCAGCGAGCGCCGCTGGGGCATCAGCAGCCGGAACACCGCCCCGTCGCGCCAGCGTCGCGCGGTGCCGAGAAGCGTGCGGATGCGACTGCGGGCGCCGCTGTCTTCCCAGGGGGCGGGCGGCTCGCCGATGACGGCGCGGTGGATGTCGCGCTCGCTGGCGCCCGCTCCGGCCAGGTCGAGCGCCCAGGCCATGTAGGCGATCTTCAGACCGCGCGGGTGCGGCCGAGGCGGTGGGGTGCGCGGCGCCGGCGATACCCGGGGCCGGGCGGCGAACTGCCAGAAGGCGCGCGCCGCCTCGAGCCGCTCGGGGTGCCATTCATCCCAGGGGATGCATGGCGTCAGGATGGCGCCGGGTGCCGGCGGCTCGGGGCCGGGCAGCAGCAGGTGATGCCGGATGCCCACGTCCGGCGCGACGATCAGGTGGTAGCCGTCCGGCGTCGAGCCTGCCGACGTGGCGGGCACCCCATCCGTCCGGCTCGAATCGGACCAGGGCGCGGCCGGCCGGCGCTCCTGCGGCGACGACAACCCGGACGATGCGGGCCGTGGCGTCCGCGTTCCAGAACAGCATCGCCTGGTCGCCGGTCGTGTCAGGGCTTTCGAGGAAATCGTAACCTCCATCGTTCGGAGATTGCGTTCGAGGCCTCGGGCAACGGGTCGTGTTCGACCTGTGTGACCGCCTCATAGTCTGCACGGTACGCCGTGCTCCGTCGCTGCAACTCCCAGACCAGCCCGTCCGGCGATAGGCTCTCGATATATCGATACCGGGCGGCCAGCCGCTCTCGCGTGAAGGGCCGCATATCGCTCCTCCGACGCGACAGCGGTTCTGACGCGCCCACCGAGATTGATTCGGACGTGCGGGCAAATCCGCAACCCGAGTCATGGAATGTTCATAATGATCGCGATTGATGCAGTGCAGGACGCAGTTGTTCGTGTTTGTTTCTGTCTGACGAGTCTCAGACTTGTCCCTCGAACGAGCCAGCGCGCAGCATTTGACGCCAGCCAGAGTTCGCCATCCACTTCGCCCGGGCAAGATGCGTCTCATAAGCGCGACGCGCGCGGGCAGGTTCCGTCAGCGGGTCGATCTGAAGTGCCTCACGCGCAACCTCGTCCCACGGCACGTTCTCGCGCTCGGCATCGAGCAGGATGACGTAGTGGATGACATGGACCTCGTCGTAGTCGGTGAGCTGATCCGAGATGGGCGGCTCATCGGCGATCGGCGCGTCGAAGCTCGGCCTGAGCATCGGTGTTATTCCCCTGCGGCCAATTTTTGGCATGCCAGCGTATTCGGAATCGGACGAATAGCGCGCCTTGGGATCGTCGCGCACGGCCAGTCCTGTGAAAGTCCGCGTATTATAGTGCGTAGCGCCGCGATACGCGATTGCGCTCCATCCTGCGGATGGACATCCGGAGGACCTTCGGCGCGAATCTGCGGCGATTATCGCTTGGCGGCCGGACTCAGTCAGGAAGCGGTGGCTGAGCGCATGGGCGTTGACCGCGCGCATGTCGGCAGCATGGAGCGCGGCCAGACAGAACGTGACACTGATCACGCTCTGGCACCTTGCCGATGCGCTGAAGATCGAGCCTGCCGATCTGCTCGACACCACCCCGAAACCTCCTGGGAGACGTCCCGCCCCGCGAGACGTCGGCTCAGTGCCCCGGTCCGACGCCGGCGCGAATTGATCCGGCATCGCGGCGACGCGACGGGTACGCCGGCGGGCCGGACCCGTGCGGGCCCGGCCCGGTGGGCGGCGTTCAGAACGGCAGCTCGGCCTCGGTGATCGGCGGTTCGTCCCGGCCCCAGAGGATCTCTGTCTCGGTCACGCCGTCGGGCCAATTGTAGGTCTCGACTGGCGATGATCTCGTAGCCGGCCTCGGTCATGGCGGCGTTGAGGGCCGGGCAGTCGCTGTGGCGGATGATGGTCATGGCTTGCTCCCTTGCTGGTCAGCCGATTGCTGACGGGAGCGGCGGACGCCGGCCTTCGGGGTGGCTCAGCCCCTGAGGTGCGCAACCGGGCGGGGTCGGGCTGCGACGGGCGCGGACCGCTTGGGGTCTGCGACCGGTGCGGCCTGGCCCTGCTGTAGGTTGCGTGCCGAAGCCGCGCGGCCTGGCGCGGCGCCGCAGGCGGGGTTGAACCGGCCCGACCTCCGGCCGGCGTGACAATGGAAAGCCCGCGGAGGCGCTCTCTTCCCCCTTCGGGCGTGCGGGAGGTGACGGTGCCGTTCGCCGGCCGGGCGCGTGCGTACACGCGAAGCGCCCCGCCCGGTGGGGCGGGGCGCCGCGGTGGTCAGCGGGACCAGATCAGGTTGTAGCTGCCCTCCGCCTCGGCCTCGACCAGGCTCGCGTAGATCGGCTGGGGGAAGCTCGGGTCGTCGAGCTTGACCGAGAGGTATTCGCGCCCCGTCTCCTTCGCCTTGCGGGTCCAGGCGGCGCCGAGTTCGACGTTGCCGGCGGCGAAGACCCGGAAGTCGGGCGCCTTGTCGGTGCCGCCCTCGGCGGGGACCAGCCGCGCCTTGGCGTTGATGCTGAGGGTGCGGACCGTCCCGGTGTAGCCGTTCGTGTCCTTGGTGAAGCTGCCGATGATCGCCATGGAAAGTCTCCTTCGCTTGGGTTCTCGGGGCCGCCCCGTGCGGCCTCGATGGCGGTCCTGGGGCCGGGAGGCGATCGACCCGCACCGCTTGCGGCCGCAGCGCAGCGGAGGACGGCGCGGCGAGACTTTCTTGCCTCGCGAGGAATGCGCGCGCATGCTGCGCGCGGCAGGGGAAGAAAGTCGCAGCGGCGCCGTTGCGGGCAGGCGATCGGGGCGCAGCCCGCACCTCCTGGCCAAATCCGCCCATCGAGAGGCCGGACGGGCGGCACCGCACCCCAGCAGGGAGGAGACGGTGGCGAGCCGCGGGAGGGATGATCAAGGTGTCACGATGGCACCGTGGCGGGAGACCTCGCGTCGGCACGGGGCGCGGCATGGTCCTGGCCCGGGGTGGCAGGGCGCGGTCAGATCGGGAGTCGGCGGCGGCAGCGATCCCGGTGGCGCCAGATCGGCAAGGTGCAGGTGGATCGGGGGCGCTCGGCTCTGAACGGCGACTTCAGGGGTGCCCAGCCGGCCGGGCCATGGTCCTCAGTCGATGCGAAACGGGTTTGCGATCCGCAACCGGTCCTGGATGACCATGCCGCAACCAACGTCGCGCCGTCAAAGGGCAACCTTTGAAGCAGGCCGCAGCGACAAAGCAGAAGTCGGAATCAATGTCTTGCGGCGTAACGGCACCGCGAGCCGGGCGACCCGTGCTCGGTGGCGTCTAAGGTCCGGCCAGGTCCAGGGCAAGGCTCGTGGGCGCCAGTCTCTCAAGTCGCCCGTGGTCCGAAGCAAAGGGGGACGGTCACGCTACCCAGTATGTTGACTTTACCGACCCGCGAGCTAAAGTTAAACGTATGAACCTTTTCGCTACGTCGCTACCCACAAATCTCGTAGCGTCGCGCCTTCTCCCATCGGCGCCGCTATCATAGGAGGATTTGTCGATGAAGAAGGCGACAATTCTTGGATGTGGTGTTGCGGGAAGTTGGATAGCGCATCATCTGGCGTCGTTAGGGTGGACCGACTTCTTGCTCTTTGATCCCGCCCCGGCTGCAGCGGCGAGGGAAAGCAGACTTCCATATGGTATGGAATTGTCGTAAGAGATCGGGTTGACCAAGACAGAAAGCCTTGCTGCGTATTTGAAGAGACTGAATCCGGGTACGAAGGTGGAGATACGAGGCGCTTTCGAAATCGAGCGCGATATCGATTTAATAAGGGGGGACGTGGTTGGTGCTATGGATAGGAAGGCATATTGCATCCTAACAGGACGGGAAATTATAGCTCGCCATCACCGCTGGGTTACCCTTCGAATCCCAATTCGTCTAGGGATTCCCTTCTTGGTAAGCCGTGATCCATCATCTTTGACCGACGAGTATTTTGGCCCGCCAGCCGCAAGCCGCCAGGAGATTATGCAGAAATCGGCCGCTGCTGCCCTACTCCTGGATTGACCGTTTTTGGCAATGATAAAACGAGAGAAGCCGTAACCCTAGACACCTAGCGCGTTGGCCTTGGCGAAAGATAAGGACCGGAGGGCCGCATGTGCGACGTCCCGCTATACAGGCCCTGCGAACTATCGCAGCGCCTACGACTGCCCTAAGTCAAGCTCGTTTCGTCGCATCTTCCCGGAGTGCAAGAGAGAACCGATCTTAGATCCCACCTCAATATTTTCGCGCGGGAGACCGACAAAGTCAGAGACAGTCCGAACAATCCGACTGAACATCAACTCCTCATGTCCGGGCAAGAGGGTTACGGTAACCCTATTAGAAGATGGATGGCGAACGACTGCGCATTGTCGCCCGAGAAGAGTTCCAATATGATCTAAGGTATCCCGAGGCCAAAGGCCGGCTATCGGGAAATCGTCGGCACGACCTAGAATTCTTACGCGGCCACTGCCATCGAATTCCTCCGACGTCCGACGTTCTTAGACGACTTTCTTTGGGTTTGCAGTCGAGCAGATTTGTGCCGAGGTTCTCAGTTTCCAGGCAGATTAGTGGCCTTCCATCGCGGACCTCAATGGTCGTTATGACTCCGGGCATGCCTGCCCCTACAGTTCCGAGAGATTGCGTCGTTCCCTCCCGATCGAAGTGCGTCAGGGAACAAGTCTCCGTAAGACCATATCCCTCGCGTACATCGATACCGAGCCTACGATACGTTGAAACCGCCGTAGCACTAAGCGGTGCGCCACCTGAGTCAACCAGGATTCCTGACGGCAGATCGGTCGCAGATAGCTCCTGAAGGGTCACCGGATTCGCGATGAGGATTACTTGCCTGAAATGCGGGAATTTTCTAACAAGCATCCCGAGCTGATCGGACCTTCCTACCGCCATTGTTGCCCCAAGTCGCCCAGCCAACGTAAATCCTGCTATAAACGCAAAATTATAGGTGGCAGGTAGACTAGTAACAAATAAAGTGTCCGCGTCCGCCCCATATGCATCCGCATACCAGTCTGTTGTCAGGATCAATTGCTCAGGCACAAACCCAAACGGTCGGGGCTTTCCCAGGCTGCCGGACGTGTAGAACGCGGCTCGCCATTGGCACTCGTCAGCGTCAGCCTGGACACGGTCAGAACACCGATAAACCCGAATGCCTTCCCAGGCAACATGAAGTCGATACTGCAGTGACGCCGTTAGATTATCGTTATGGTCGTTGCTAGGTAGGAACGCGACACGATGGCCTTGTCGAAGCAAAGAAAGGGCCAGAGCGCCTAGCCGCGCTGTATCCGTGCCGGAATTCCTAGACGAGCTTCAGCAGGAAACTCGGTCTGCAACCGGATGAGGTCACTTTCGGGTATGACCCCGCCAGAGGTAATTACTGTCGGAATATCAAATAAACTCATTGACCATCACTCGTCCAGAGAAAGAGTTGAAAGACAGGGTGATCAAACCTAGCGGAAATCGCAATAGATGACAAAGCGCGCGGACTTTGATCTGCTGACTCTCATAGTAGTCCTCCAAGATGTTTAGATGGTACCTTGGATCCCCAAACCGAATACCCGCGACCTCTGCCGCAAAGGCCGCATCCGGCATCAGAGGATCGGTAATTGCCCCAAAGGCTCGGTACAGGGTGCGAAGCCGGGCCATTCGCTTGTCATGGGACCCTTCGCTATCAAGTATTGCAAGGGCATCGTCATGAACATGATTGAACGAGGGGTACCGCTCACGGAAGGCAGAGTCGAACTGGGTGGGTGACGACCTGTAAATCAGGAGAGCTGCCTCGAACAAAACGCAACCTACAGTCTGGTCTCCGTCAATATCTTCCAAGAGTTCACACACAAGTGTTGGCTCTATCCGGCAATAGTAGCTCCGCCCCCTGCGTTCGACCTTCCCTGCATGCTCTCGTCGGTATAAAATCGAAGAGTAGCACATGCTATCGCCCGAACTATTGGCGAGGACTCCGGGATCAGCCTGTAACTCAGCCCGTCCAGGGCCTGGTCTAGAAACGTGCGATACTCATGCGGACGCAGATCGATCATCACGTGGTCGTCGTCGATCAAAGGCATAATCATCGGGGCAGGGAATGATCGCGCGCGAAGATGATCGTGAATCGCGAGGCCGATAGCGGCGCCCAAGTGTTGGTCGTGGTCTATCCTTCTGTTCAGATGTATGTGGGCGCATTCTAGGCTAACAAATTCAACTCCTTGAAACCTACTCAACAGATCGATTGCCCCGGCTACGACAATTTGTTGAGGAGGAGGAATGCAGTCTCGATAGGGCGTTATCAAAAATGTGCGATTATGAATTCTCACGCTCCCGTTAGACTCGCTTGGCTCGAAAGACACCTCGTAGTTGCAAGAGATCGGCAAGAGCGACGAACGGTCGTGTGGCGTGATGTCTATGACCCGTGGCAGAACAGAGATGACGGACTCAATGGGGTCAAGCCCGGTTGTGTCAGGCCGCCTCCAGATTATCGCACGCGCGTTTCCGGCTCGCGTGCTTTCTACGTAATCAATGGTCAGTCCACCAAATACGTCATCGCCAATCGCGTAACCCATTAAAACGTTGATTGCTTCGCTCGGGGGTAGGTATGAGATCAATTCTCCGAGCAAGAACGTAATCTGCGTAAGTGAACGGCGGCGGGTCGCAGATAGGATGGCTATGGTCCCAGACCACCGCAAAACGCGCATACCAGGCGCCAGATCATGAACCTCGGGACGACGACGCTCCACAGGGGTAAGCGACGTGCCTCGTTGCCGCAAGCGTGAGCGGAACACAACGGCTAGTTCACTGAGGAACTTAAGAGACAGCGGCAGCCGCGACGATCGATGCAGGCGGCGCCCAGCGGTGCCACCTACAAACAGAGTCTCTACATCCGCAATACGGGAGAAATGCACTAGTTCTTGCTGAAGTTCTCGCCCAGCGTCCAGGGCACCCGGGTTACTGCCGGTCTGCAGATACGCATTAACAATATCAAATAGTTCAGTGCCTTCAGAGGAGCGCATCGTGTCAAGGCAGTTGTACAGGCACTTGATCGCCATGGTATATCAATAAAACAGCCAGGCGAATCAAAATACGTCGAACCTGCCAGTCTCGCTCAATTTCGGACAATTCTGCAAGAACATCCTGGTCAAGACTTGAGAAGGCCTCGACGAGAGCATGAAGTCGGTGATCTCCACGCGCAAGGTAGGTATCGCTTCCGATCATCGGCTGACAGCCTGACAGTACATGCCCGCGCCCCCCAAGTTGGATTTTCAGTATGCTGCCTGATTTGACGGCTTCGTAGCAATCGCAAAATCCGCCTAAGTTTCTTGCATGAACCTCCTCGTTGGAGGTCGTCGTACCCCGCCGGCTTTGGCGAAATCGGCCCTGGGGCCGTTCCGAGATGGACGATCACCGGTGCCAGATGTCGGTACCTGTTACGCGTCGCTGCCGCCGAAGCGCCAGACCGGGATGCCGAGCACCCGCGCCTTGTCGGCGAGGTTCTCGCAGATGCCGGAACCGGGGAAGACGATCACCCCGATCGGCATCACCTCCAGCATCCGGTCATTGCGCTTGAACGGCGCGGCCTTGTTGTGCCGTGCCCATTCGGGCTTGAAGGCGATCTGCGTGACCTTGCGGGTGTCGGCCCAGCAGGCGGCGATGCGTTCGGCCCCGCGCGGGCTGCCGCCGTGCAGCAGCACCATGTCGGCGTGCTTGCGGTGCACCCGGTCGAGCACCGCCCAGATGCGCGCGTGGTCGTTGAAATCGACCCCGCCGGCGAAGGCGATCCGTGGCCCGGCGGGCAGCAGCACCTCGGTCTCGGCGCGGCGCTTGGCGGCGATGAAGTCGCGGCTGTCGATCATCGCCGCGGTCAGGGCGCGGTGGTTGACCATCGATCCCGCGCGCGGGCGCCAGGCCGAGCCGGTGTGGTGTTCGAACAGCTCGGCGGCGTGGTCGCGGAGAAGCTCGAAGGCGTTGCGCCGCTCGATCAAGGTCAGCCCCTCGGCGATCAGGCGTTCCAGCTCGACCGAGCGGATTTCCGAGCCGTCCTGCTCCTGCTGGCTGCGGCGCTGCCGGTCCTCGTTGGCGTCGAGCTCGCGCTGCACGCGGTCCACCGTGCGGTGGAAGAGATTGACCTGCGACCAGAGCAGATCGGCGAGGTCGGGTTCCAGGCGCGTCTCGGAAAGGGTGGAGACGAGGGCGTCGAAGATGTCGGCCAGCGCGCCTTCGAGCCGTGCGGCCTCGGGCAGTGGCCGCGGGTCCGGGTCGTCCTGGTAGGGGCGATGGCCGTAGAGCTGCAACTCGTCGAGCAGGCGGGCGGTCGGGGATGCGGCGTGGGCTGGCTCGGCGTCGTCGTGGTGCTGGGAGAGGCGGTCGGTCGCCATGATCGGTGTCCTCGTTCGGCTGGCCGCGCCCATCGCGGCCTTCACGGCGATCCCTTGGCCGGGGCCGGGCCGGGGCTGCACCGCCAAGCGCAGCGCGGGCGGCCGGAGCGCAGCGGAGGACGGCGGGCGGCGGCTATTTTGCCTCGCGATGCAAAGCGCCCCTCTGACCCGGGGTCCCCATCGCGCCTGCGCGATGGGGTGGGGGCGCGGCGGAAAATAGTCGCCGCCCGCCGTTGCGTCCCCGGCCCGGCTCTGGCCCGATCGCCGCTCTCAGAAGGCCGTGGGCACGGCCCGCTCCCGGACACGAGGCACACCGGCGACCGGCGGCGCTCTCCCGGCACGATGCGTTGCCAGGCCTCTCACGCTGAAGCCACCGGCTGGGTGCCGCCCGATGCAAAGCGCTCGGCATCCTCCGGGGTGAGCTGGACCCGCAGCCGTGCCAGCAGAGCGTCGGCGCCGAAGCGGCGCAGGTCGGCGTTGAAGTCGTTCGTCACCGGCCAGAGGATGCGCGCCTCGATCCCGGCCGCTCTGGCCCGGTCGCGCAGGCGCATCGCCGCATGACGCCCGGCCGCGTCGTTGTCGCGCGCGATGTAGAGGCGGCGCAGCGCCGGCGGCAGGATCAGGGCGGCGAGGTGGTTGGCCGAGAGCGCCGCCACCATCGGCATGTCGGGCAAGACGCATCGCAGCGACAGCATCGTCTCGATGCCTTCGCCCGCGACCATGACGTCGGACGCCATGCCGAAGCGGACGGCGTTGCCGAGGAGATGGCCCAGCGCACGCCGTGGTGTGGCGATCGGCGCCTTGCCGGCGCCGTCCCGGTCGAGCCAGGTGCGATGCACGCCGGTGATCGCGCCGGCGGCGTCGGTGACCGCGGCGATCAGCGCCGGCCAGGCTTCGCGGGGGGCAGCGTCATGCGCCCGGTAGAAGCAGGCGGGGTGGAAGCGGAGCGCCGGCACGACCTCCAGCCGCGCGGTGATGCCGCGGTTGCGGAGATAGGTCTCGGCCAGGGTCCCGACGATCGGGCGCGAAAGAGCGAACAGCCGCCGGGCCGAGTCCGACGATCCCGCTCGTGCCGGTGCGCGCGGCAGCTCCCGCTTCGGCAGTCCGAGGAAGGCCCGTGCCTCGCCCAGCGTATCGCCCAGGCGATCGAGACCACGGTTGAGCCGGATCAGGTCGAGCAGATCGCCATGCTGGCCGGTCGCGGCGTCGGTCCATTTGCCGGCGGCACCCCGGCCGGCGTCCGGCCCGGTCAGCCGCACGAACAGGCTGCGGCCCGGGCTGTTCTGGACATCGCCGACCAGCCAGTAGCGGCCCTGGCGGCGGCCGTTGGAGAGGTAGTGGCGGCACACCGCCTCGGCCTCGCGCGCGAGGCGGTGCGCCAGTTCGGCGGCGGACCCGGACATGGAGCATCTCCACGTTCAGGCCGCGACGCGATCGACGACGCGGATGAGCGGCGATCGCTCGAACAGCGCCGCCAGGATCGCGGGTCCGCGTTCGGTGACCGGGATGAACAGCCGCAGCCGCCAGGCGATGATCTCGCTGGTGAGCCCCATCGCCTTGAGCTGATCGACGGCGCCGTCGGTGAAGCCGGCGAGTTCGACGCGGGCGGCACCCATCACCGTCGCGCGCCGGATGGTGAGCCCGCCGGCGAGATGCAGGACGGCGCCATCGGCGAGCACGGCGGACCACGCCTCGTTCGGCGCCAGCGTCGGCGCGTCGTCCAACCCGAGCGCCCGGCAGACTTCGCCCATGGCGGCGGGCGAGATCAGGCGGCCGATGACGCGCTCGCCATCGTCGGTCTGCAGGCGATAGACGCGCAGCAATTCGTCGGGCAGCCGGTTCCAGATCGGCAGGAGCAGGCCGGTGACGATGTGGAACGCGCTCTCGGTGAATTCCGGCACCTGGGCCACTTCGGCGGTCCAGGTCGCAGCGAACCTCTCGGCGTCCGCCTCCTCCCAATGGGTGCGATCCAGCGCGTCGAGGGCGATCGTCTCACGGGCCATCGGCCGGACGAGACGGACCCGGCGCTGCACCTCGCCATCATCGAGCGTCAGGCTCGGCGCCGGCATCTGCACCGCGGCACGGCCGGACTGGGCGTTGACCAGCAGCCGCGCCCGCGTGTCCCGCGCCAGGGCAAGCGCGTCGCCGGCGGGAAGCGGCCGGTTGCGGTCCCGCCGCATCACTTTGAACAACCGCGTTTCGGCGCCGCTCGCCGCGTGGGTATGGATGGTGCGCCGCTCGGTGATGCGCAGACTGTCCGCCGTCAGCGTCTCGACGCCGACATCGTAGCTGCCGGCGGCGATCGCGCTCTCGATGCGGCTGGCGAGCAGCTCCTCGAACACCGCGAACAGGCTGTTCTGCAGGGCGATCGGCAGCGCCAGCAGCCGGTTGAGGAAGGTGGTGATCGGCGGCAGGTCCTCGCGTAGCGACCCGTCGCGGTCGGAGAGATCAAGCCCGGTCGTCTCCTCGAAACGCTGCAACGAGCAGCACTCCACCTTGCCGGCGAAGATCAGGCCGTAGAACTGCCGGAGTGCCGCGCGGGCATACTGGCTCTCCAGATTGTCGTCGGCGCGGAACAGGCCCTGACCGCCGGTCTGGCGCTGGCCGCGGGTGATGGCGCCGAGGCTGTCGAGCCGGCGGGCGATGGTGGAGAGGAAACGCTTCTCGCCGCGCACGTCGGTCGCCACCGGGCGGAACAGCGGCGGCTGGCGCTGATTGGTGCGGTTGGACCGGCCGAGCCCCTGGATGGCGGTATCGGCCTTCCAGCCGGGCTCCAGCAGGTAGTGCACCCGCCGGCGCTGGTTCCGGGCGGCGAGGTCGGCGTGATAGCTGCGCCCGGTGCCGCCGGCGTCGGAGAAGACCAGGATGCGCTTCTCGTCGTCCATGAAGGCCTGGGTCTCGGCGAGGTTGGCGGAGCCGGGCCGCGTCTCGACGGCGAGCCGCTCGGTGCCGTCGGCGGCGACCTTGCGCACGACGCGCCGCGACCGCCCGGTGACCTCGGCGACCTGATCGGTGCCGAAGCGCTGGACGATCTGATCGAGCGCGCCCTGCACCGCCGGCAGGGCGGCGAGGTGCTCGATCATCCGGTCCCGCCGCTCCACCGCCTCGCGCGATTGCACCGGCTGGCCGTCGCGGAACACCGGGCGGGAGAGCAAATTGCCCTCGCTGTCGGTGAAGACCTCGAACAGCTGCGTCGGGAAGCCGTGCGCCAGGTAGTCGAGGACGTATTCGCGCGGGGTGATGTCCACCTGCACGTCGGCCCACTCACCGGCGGGGATCTCCGCCAGCCGCCGGTCCAGCAGCGCCTCGCCGGTGGAAACCAGCTGCACGATGCACGGCGGCCCCCTCGGCAAGATCGCGCTCGATGGCGCCGATCAGCGTCGGCACCTTCATCGCGGTGATCAGGTGGTTGAAGAAGCGCTGCTTGTTCGATTCGAAGGCCGATCGCGCCGCCGCCTTCGCCTGGCGGTTCAGCGTGCCGGACGGGCCGGTGACGTTGGCCGCCTCCAGGGCTTCGGCCAGGTTGGCGTGGATCACCTGGAAGGCCTCGGCATAGGCGTCGTAGATGCGCACCTGCTCGGGGCTGAGCGCGTGCTCGACGATCTCGACCTCGATCCCCTCGTACGACAGCGACCGCGCGGCGTAGAGGCCGAGCGCCTTCAGATCCCGCGCCAGCACCTCCATCGCCGCGATCCCGCCGGCCTCCATCGCGGCGACGAATTCCTGCCGCGTCGCGAACGGGAAATCCGCCCCGCCCCAGAGGCCGAGCCGCTGCGCATAGGCGAGGTTCTGCACCGAGGTCGCGCCGGTCGCGGAGACATAGAGCACCCGCGCATCGGGCAGCGCGTGTTGCAGGCGCAGCCCGGCGCGGCCCTGCTGGGACGGCCCGCGCTCGCCGCGTTCGGAGGTGTCGCCGGCGGCGTTGGCCATGGCGTGCGCCTCGTCGAAGACGATCACCCCGTCGAAATCCCGCCCCAGCCAGTCGATGATCTGATCGAGCGCGCGACGCCTTGCCCTCCCGCTCGGCGGACCGCAGCGTGGCGTAGGTGGTGAACAGGATGCCCTGGTCGAGGCGGATCGGCGTGCCCTGGCGGAAGCGCGCGAGCGGGGTGATCAGCAGCCGCTCCTGGCCGAGGGCGGACCAGTCGCGCTGGGCGTCCTCGATCAGCTTGTCGGACTTCGAGACCCAGAGCGCGCGGCGGCGGCCCTTCAGCCAGTTGTCGAGGATGACGCCGGCCACCTGCCGCCCTTTGCCGGCGCCGGTGCCGTCGCCGAGGAACCAGCCGCGGCGGAAGCGCACCGCGCCCTCGGCGTCGTCGGGGGCGGCGGAGACCTGGTCGTAGGTCGCATCCACCAGCCAGGCGCCGGCGAGATGCCCGGCATGGGCTTCGCCGGCGTAGATGACGCTCTCGATCTGCGCGTCCGACAGCAGGCCGCCCGACGACGATCTCCGGCGGCAGATGCGGCCGGTAGCTGGGGCGCGGCGGCGCGACCGAGGCCATGGCCGCGGATTGCACGAGCTTCGTCGGATGCGGCTGCGCGTCAGGGATGGCGATGGTCTGGACGGAATAGCCCTCGTAGAGCGCATCGCTGATGCGGCCATGCTCCGGCGGCGGTTCCTCGCGGACCTCGTAGGCGAGCGGGAGTGCCGGGATCGATCGCCGGTTCCGGGTGACGGGTCGGGGTGGGATGCGGGCGCGGGACGATCGCGCGCGGGGGCACCGGGCGGGCGGCGGGCGCCGCGACCGGCGGCGCGGACAGGGCCGGGCGCGGCGGCACGAGGCGCGTCACCCATTCCAGCAGCGTCGCCGCGTCGGGGGCGATGCCGGGCGATGGGGGAAAGACGGTCGGGTCCTCGGCCGGCACGCGGTCGATGACGGTCAGCCGCGTCTCGACCGCGGTGCCGTGGCGGGCATAGAGCGCGGCGGTCGATCCCGGCCGAGAACACCACCCGCCCGCGCGCCTGCAGCCGGACGAAATCCTCCCGCCAGGACGGATTGTCCGGCGCGAGCGAGATGCCGGTGATGGCGACCAGCCGCCCGCCCGGGACCAGCCGCGCCAGCGCCGAGGCGACATGGCGGAAGGCCGCGTCTGCCATCCGCCCCTCGACATGCGCCGCGACCGAGAAAGGCGGGTTCATCAGCACCACCGAGGGTGCGATGGCCGGATCCAGATAATCGTGGATCTGCGCCGCGTCGTGGCGGCTGACGGGGGCGCCTGGGAACAGATGGCCGAGCAGGTCGGCGCGGGTCTCGGCGAGCTCGTTCAGCGCCAGGGCGCCGCCGGCGAGGGCGGCGAAGACGGCGAGCAGTCCGGTGCCGGCGGACGGTTCGAGCACCAGGTCGCCCGGCGTGATCGCGGCGGCGACGCTGGCCGCGAAGCCGAGCGCGATCGGCGTCGAGAACTGCTGGAGCGCCGCGCTCTCCTCGGAGCGGCGCGTATGCGTGGGCACCAGCGCGGCCAGCTTCGCCAGCATGGCGAGCATCGCCGCCGGGCTGCCGGCGCGGGCGCGCATGGCCGGCCCGTGCCGGCGCAGGAACAGAACCTGCGCGGCCTCGCAGGCCTCGTAGGCGTCCTTCCACACCCAGGTGCCGGCCGCGTCGGTGGCGCCGAACGCCGCCTCCATGGCGGCGCGCAGGATGGCGGCATCGAGGGCCTGGCCCCGCTCCAGCGCGGGCAGCAGCAGACGGGCGGCGTGGAGGATGGCGGACGCCCGATCGGGCGCAGCGGGCGCGGACGGGGATGCGAGCATGGCCGACCGCTCGGCCAGCGCGGGGACGATGAGGGTCATGGAGGGATTCCGGAGAGCGGGGTTCCGAAGCCGGCGGGCGCTCTCTCGACCCCACCCGGCTCACCCCGTCCCGGCCATCCTCTCGCTCTCCGGGCTCCCCGTGCCCCGAGCGGTGACCCGCTCCGGCGCTTTGGTTCCGGCCTGCGCCGTGCTATATATGACCAACTAGATGGTCAGGAGAGCCTCATGGGCAGTGTGAGCATCGCCGACGCCAAGGCGCATCTGAGCGAACTGGTCGAGCGCGCCGCCGGCGGCGAGACCGTGCAGATCACCCGCCGCGGCAAGCCGGTCGCGCAGATCGTCGCCGCCAAGGCGCCGCGCAAGCGCATCGACATCGCGGCCCTGCGCGCGATGGTCGAGAAGATGCCGATGCAGGCGGAGCCAGCGGGCGAATTCATCCGCCGCATGCGTGACGAGGCGCGTTATTGATCCTCTATCTCGATACTTCGGTGCTCGTCGCTGCATTGACGCATGAGGCAGAGACCGAGCGCATGCAGCGCTGGCTGGGAGACCAGGATCCGGAACTTCTCGCGATCAGCGATTGGGTGACGACGGAGTTTTCCTCGGCGCTTTCGATCAAGCTGCGGTCTGGGCAGATCGAGACGCAGCACCGGGCGGATGCGCTCGCCATGTTCACCACGATGAGCGCGGAAACCTTCACTGTGCTGCCGATCTCCGGCGCGCAGTTCCGCACCGCCGCGCGGTTTGCCGATCAGCACGCGCTCGGCCTGCGGGCCGGTGACGCGCTGCATCTCGCGATCTGCGCCGATCATGGCGCCACCCTTTGCACGTTGGACCGGCGGCTCAGCGAGGCCGGGCCAGCTTTGGGCGTGAAAGCGACGACGCTCTGGCGCCACCGGCAGCGGACGCAAGGCGCCGGAAGGCATGGGCATCCGCGCTCGGTCCCGAGGCGGGACAATGGCGCGGTCTGAATGACCGTTATGAGGAGAGATCGCCATTCAGTGCCGACTGCGATGCGGCGTTGCTCAATTGCGTCCCTACGAGCCGTTAAGACGGAGGCATCGACGGCTCGGAGCAGCCTTCGCGGGCGCGGCGCCGAACGGCTGCCACAGGCGAGAAGCGGCACTGGAGGCCTCGATCCGGTCGCATGCGAGTATGCTGCCGAGCCCGACTGCGCTCTCCCAGCGAGGTGGATCGAGCGGTTGGCCTGTCCCACTTCGGCTCTGCAGGTGAGGTCGCGTCATGTTCGAATCGAATGCGTTCGGTCACACCCGGCTCTTCAGCCCATAGTCACGGAACCGCGACCCACATCGATCGGGTCACTCCTGCCGATGTACTTACGTGGCCGCGACCTTTCGGCAGAGGATGTGCTTCAGGGTCGGCTTGGGCGCTTTATGTAGCGTCCTCCAGCGACAGAGCTCCGCAAGGTCAACTCTGTAGTTAGCGTTTCTGCATAAGCAAAGTCTGGAGACAGCATGCACTAGCAATCTGCGGATATATAAGATGGCGAGGGCCCAGGGCGTTCTTTTCTGGCCCGGTAATAGGTATTTATCTTGTGCGTTCGGTGGGCAGAACGATATCACTAGTTATTTTATCTACGTCGAACGAGAATCCCGCAGCGACTTCGGATGTGGCTAGATAAAAGGCGCCGCGAAACGGCTTCTTGAAGCTTACGAAACCAGGAGTGCAATTTTGAGGAAGAGCTCGTGCTGCGGCCTCCGCTGCAGACCGGATCGCAGCGCCAGGACCTGTTCGCGGTCAACGAGATCCTCAGGGATCATTAGCCACCGCCGCCACCCAGCCTGACCGATCTGCAAGTGCCGGTTCCTGAGGTGGCGTTCGTCCAGCACATGACGCGGACGACCGAATGGGCGCCGACCAGGAGACGCCGAGGCGCTGTCCCACTGTCGGCCGGGATACTCGCCTCGTTCGACGGAAGAAGTAGCACTGCACGCGACTCGAGACTGCTGGCGGCGGCTTGGGTTCAACTTTCGATGGCAGGCTGCTCGCGGTATCACGCCAGCATCTGTGCGATAAAGGCGGCTGTCGAGCAGATCCTAGCACGCGCCCTGCTCAGGCCGCGGCTCCAGGCGGTCCAGCCGGCTCAGGGGCCGATCCCAGCTGCGCGAGTCCGCTCCGCCAATCGACAGGCGGTCGATCTCGACGTCCTCGACGGGGCCGCGATGCTATGACGAGTTGCCAATCGCAAGGAGGATTTCGCGATATTGGGATCGGGAGGTCTCGAAGCCATTGCGATGGTTTCAGTCGTTCCATAATTACGCTGACACCAATTGGGGAATTTTCTTCGACGAAGGAAAAATGGATCTTTCGCTGGGGCGAAAGCGAAGGGGATACGGCGATTTGGAGAACGGCGGCGCGCAGGACGGCTAGCGGTGGAGCTGGCGCTCAGGATGATCTTCGCCCAGAGAGTTTCATGCGCGCGTTGAATGGCATCGTCCTGGCAGGAACTTGCAATCCGCGTCCCCGATATCTGCACGACATCACCCGAGTATAGCAACATGTCAAATTTCCGCCGATGGCGGATGAAGCGCTCGCGAACTGGAGTGCATGGAACTGGTGATTTGATACGCGATCACGTTGGGTTGAAATCGGCTCCGTGCAAAATCCTATAGCCATGGATAATATTGTTGAGACCTGCCTCAGCATCTCTCCTGCAGGATATCTGATGGAGGTGTGGAAAGGACATCTCACGCGGCGCACGCTGGCCATGGAGGTGACGACGCTTTGCCCGAAGGCGCATTAAGCAGTCATGCGGCACGCTTACATCTTGAAAGGATTTTAGCAAATCAGGCGCTGTACGATTTGCGCAGCTCGGACATGCCGACTGACTTTATTGGTTGCAGGATTATCTCGGACCGCCTCTTTACCATTCCGAGTTGTCGTGAAGCTGAGCGTCTTCTGCGATTTTACGGCTACTCGCCTCTTTCAGGACGGGGCAAGGGCAGCCACGAAGTTGGAAGGGCGAGAAGCGGAAGACGTTTTCTCTCCAAAGCGCGACCCGCTCAGCTTTGGCGTTTTCGGTGATCTTCTTCAGAAACTGGGAGTAACAAAAAGCGACTAGGTCAATCAAATCAGGTCTCAAATCTGAGGTTCAGAAAACGACTGGTCTCGACTTCGCGCCAATAATTTTTGGACAAGCTACATGCTAAAGACCGACGTTCCAGTTATTGTCCAAAAATTCCTCGGCATACATCGGAGTCATTCCCTGAGCACCAACTCGACAGGGCTAACCCCCGAGCTTTCGGGCTCCACTACGGCTCGGGTAGGCGAACTGGGTGCCCAAGTGACCAGCGCGGGCGACGGGACAAACCGTTGATCAAACCGATCGAATATCCGTTTCCCGCATGGACTGGGTAGCCGCTTGATGACCTGGATGGGTCGGTAGCTGTCAGCGGCTGAGGTCGTGCGAACGGCAACTCTTTGGCCGTGCTTGCTCCAGACCTGCCGGTCTCCTGTCGGCAAACTTCGGCCGCTGCTGACCGGTCGGTCGATAGGCAGCTATGGGTGCGAAGCTGCCGTGGAAGATGTTCGGCGGCACGGCGTACCTCCATCCCCGCCGATTGGCACTGCGCCGGCAATTGGCCACTTCGGGTCAGCATCGCCGGTCGTAGCCGCCCGTCTGGCGTGACCTATGCGGCAGGAAGCGCATCCAGCTCGGATGCCATCCAATCGGGTCCCGATTCGCCTGACTCGTTGGCCGGCTACTGTCCGCTCCGCCACACGGCCGATCCCCTGGAGACCATCGTCCGATTCGTCAGCTGAACGCCGATCTCTCCCGCCCCGCAACAGTCGATAGCGCGGCGCTCGCCTGGGTCGCATCGCCTATGGCCGGCGTCGAGCGGCGGATGCTCGAGCGCGACGGCGACGAAGTCGCTCGCGCCACCTCGCTCGTGCGCTACGCGCCGGGCTCCGCCTTCTCCCCGCACACCCATGGCGCCGGCGAGGAGTTCCTGGTGCTGGAGGGCGTGTTCTCCGACGAGACCGGGGATTTCCCGGCCGGCTTCTACGTCCGCAACCCGCCCGGCTCGCGCCACACGCCCGCCAGCGCGCCGGGCGCGGTGATCCTGGTCAAGCTCCGCCAGATGCCGCCGGAGGAGACCGCGCCGGTCCGGCTCGACACGCGCGATCCCGCGCTCTGGCGCGATCTCGGCCAGGGCCGGCAGGAAGCCGTGCTGTTCGATGCGCCGTGGGAGCGGGTGGTGATGCTGCGCCTCGCCCCCGGCCATGCCGGCGCCGCCGAGACCTGGCCGCGCGGCGTCGAGCTCTTCGTGGTCGAGGGCGATGTGGTGATCGACGGCACCACCCACCGTGCCGGCGCGTGGCTCCGCCTGCCGCCCGGCAGCCGCCTGACGCTGGCAAGCCAGGGCGGCGCGCTGCTCTACCGCAAGACCGGCCATCTCGGCTGACGCGGGATGCCTGATCTGATCGTCATCGGCGCCGGCCTCTCCGGCCTGGCGCTGGCGCGGGCGGCGGCGGGGCGCGGCGCCGAGGTGGTGGTGCTGGAAGCCCGCGCGCGCATCGGCGGGCGGGTGCTGAGCCATCGCACCGCGGCGGGCGCCTACGACCTCGGCCCCGCCTGGGTCTGGCCCGCCATCCAGCCGCGCATCGCCCGGGCCGTGCGGGCGGCGGGGCTGGCGCTCACCGAGCAGGCGGAGGCGGGCGGCTTCGTCTATCAGGACCAGACGGGGCGCATGCAGCGCCTGCCGCACGGCTTCGCGCAGGAGCCGCCGAGCATGCGCATCACGGGCGGCATCGCGGCGCTGGTGGAAGCCGTCGCCGCCGGCCTCGCGCCCGGGGTGGTCCGGCTGGAACACGCGGTCCGGCGCATCGCGCTGACCGGAAGGGCGTTGCCGTCACCGCCGAAACCCGATCCGGCCCCATGACGCTGCATGCCGCCCGCGCAGCGCTCGCCCTGCCGCCGCGGCTGATCGGCGGGATCGAGATCGTGCCCGCTCTGCCGCCTTCCGTGGGGGCGGCGCTTGCTGCTGTGCCGGGCTGGATGGCGGGCCAAGCCAAGGCGCTGGCGCTCTACGACCGCCCGTTCTGGCGCGACGCCGGCCTGTCGGGCAGCGCGTTCAGCCAGGCGGGACCGCTCGGGGAACTGCACGACGCGAGCCTCCCCGGCGCGGCCGAGGCTGCGTTGTTCGGCTTTTTCTCCTGGCCACCCGCCCTGCGCGCGGCGCGACGCGCGGCCTTGCCGGAGCTGGTCGCCCGCCAACTCGGCATGCTGTTCGGCGCCGAGGCCGCCCGGCCGCGCGAGGTGATCATCCAGGACTGGGCAACCGAACCCTTCACCGCGACCGAAGCCGACCACGCCAACGGCAACGCGCATCCGGACTATCGCCCGATCGCCCTGCCGGCGCCGTGGGGCGAACGGATCACCCTCGCCGGCGCCGAAATGGCCCCCGAATTCGGCGGCTATCTGGAAGGCGCGCTCGCCGCGGCGGAGGCCGCTGTGATCGCGTGATGTGCCGTCGGCCTCGAAGTCAGGTCAGGTGGTCACCGCGAACGGATCGACGTCCCGATGGATCGGCTGGGCGCGGCCCATCCACGGTTCGGGGCGGATGCGGCGTGCCCAGTCGGCGAAGCTCGGGATGAAGCCGAGGTCCTCGCGGACATGCTGCTCGCCGATCAACCGCAGCGGCACAACGCGCCCGGTCGAGATGGTGATGGTCGGCCCGAAGAATCGCTCCGCCATGAAGATGCCTTCGGCATGATGGCGCAGTGCACGATGTCGAAAATCCGCCGTCAGCATCTTCGACTCGTCGAACCAGGCGTGCAGCGGCAGGTAGTCGTCCGCGGTCCCGCCCCAGAGGCGCGCCGAGGACAGGGCGTGATGATACGGGTGTGCCATCGTCGCCTCCGTCAGAATTCGTGTTCGGAGTAGGAGGTCGTCATCACGCGCTCGTTGTATTCCAAACGGATGGTGCGCTCGCCGACATCGAAGACGAATTCGCCATAGGCGCCGTCTTCGTTCTCCCAGCCGTCATGCACCTCTTCGAGGAAGTCGTAGGCCAGCTTCTCGATGGCGTCGCGCACCGGCATGGTCTCGGTCTGCACGCCGCTTCCGTCCCAGAGCGGGGTGCGGATCTCGATGGTGCCGTCGGGCAATTCGGCGGCGGTTTCGTCTGGGGCCGTCGCGTCGATGCTCTCGATCTGTCCGGAGTCACCGGCGCCGTCGAAGTGAACGGTGACACGCTGGATGCCAGCGGCCTGCAGCACGGCGAACAGCGCGGCCTTGTTGAGCGGTGTCACCTCGCGGGCCAACTGGGCGCGTAGCCGGGCCTGGGCCTCGTACTGCGCGAAGGCATCGTTCGGGTTGTCGATCATGGGGGTGCTCCTCCGGGGTTCGGGAAAGCCGAAGCTCGGAAGGCCCGAGGCAGGGTGCCCCGGGCCTTCATCGGTCACTCAGCGGCGATGGCCTGCGGCACGGCGGGATCTTCGGCGTCGATCAGGAACGCCGGCAGTGCGGTGATTGCGTCGGCGTCACCGTCGGCCGTGCCCTCGGCTTCATCGTCACTGGCCGCGGGAGCGACGGCCGCAGCCTCAGGCAACCCGGGCGTGCGGAGCGGCTCGGGCAGCCAGCCGGTGCCGGCGAGCAGCCGTTCGGCCTCCTGCGCCATCTCCGGCTTCTTCAGGTGGTCGATCAGCTGCGCGGCGTGCTCGCCCTTCGCCTCGCGCACCGCCTCCAGGATGCGCGCCTTCGGCACCCGGCCGAGATAGGTCTCGACCGTCGGGACCCAGCCGGCCGCCGCCATGTCGAGACCGACCGCCTGGGCCAGCCGATCGGCGTGGGCCAGCGCGCCCGGACGGCGGTTCCAGGGTTCGTGCAGCGCGTTGATCGTCAGCGCCGCGCAATGCGCGAACAGCGCCGCGCGCGTGTCGGTGTCGAAGCCGACGAGCGCGTCCCAGAGCTCTCCGGACGTCGCCGGCAATTGCTTCACCCACGCCTCGTGCCGCACGTCGATGGCCTTGGCGGACGCGGTGTCGTTCAGTCCCGGAGCCTGGGTCCCGAACCCGGCGCTCTTGGCCTCGATTTCCAGGCAGGTGTCGGCGGCGGAGCGATAGAACAGGCGGAGGCAAAGCGCGTGGAGCACGGCCAGGAACGCCGTGTCCCAGTCGTTCCCCAAGGCTTCCCGCAACGCGAGCGTCCGGTGTGCGGTGAGTTCCGTCATCAGCCGCTCGGGCAGCGGCTTCAGCCCCTCGTCCTCCTCGGGCACCTCGGCGGACGGCTCCGCGGTCGTGGTGGTCGTGGTCGAGCGCGCCTCCGTGGCGGACGGATCCCGATCGGTATCGGGCACGGTGCTGGCCGGCTCCGCGGCCTGATCGGGATCGTCGGGCGCAGCCACCGGCGGCTCATCCTCGGGCCGCACGTAGCCGCGCTCGACGCGCAGCGCGCCGTCACGGTCGATGCTGACGAAGGCGCCGGCGCGGACGATGTCGGCGGGGTCGAATTTCGGCGGGCGGTTCTGGAATGCCTCGATCGCCGCCTCGATCTCGGCCAGGCGTGCCTCGACCGCCTCGGGCAGTTCGTCGGCCTCGCCATACTGCTCCTCGAGCGCGTCGTATTCGGCCTTCAGCGCATCGAACTCCGCCTGCTCCGCCTCGGTCAGCGGATTGGTGCGCCGGCAGCGGACGCAGCCCCTGCCGGTGGCCGTAGGGGAAGTCCGGGGCGGCCTCGACCCATTTCCAGCCTTCGGCGCGGATGGCGTCCGCCTCGCGGGCCAGGCGCTCGGCCACCAGCCGGTCGAGCAGCGCCGGATCCTGCAACCAGCCGCCGTCGTCCTCCTGGAACAGGTCGCGCATCACGATGCCGCCTGCGGCCTCGTACGCCTCGATGCCGACGAAGCGCGCGCGCCGGTCGCGTTGCGCGCACCGCGCCCTCGGTCAGCATGCGGCGGATGATGTGCGGCTCCTTGTTCCAGCCGCGCTGGATCGTCGCCCACACCTGCTCCTGGCGCGCGTGATCGTCGCTGACGCAGAACGCCATCAGCTGATCGAGCGTCATCGCCCCCTCGGCATAGGCGTCGAGCAGCACCGGGCTGGCGGCGGCGAGCTTGAGCCGCTGGCGCACCACCGCGGCGGTGACGCCGAACGCGGCGGCGATCTCCTCCTCGCCCTGGCCCTTCGCGCGCAGCGTCTGGAAGGCGCGGAACTGGTCGAGCGGGTGCAGCGCCTCGCGGTCGGTGTTCTCGGCGAGGCTGTCCTCCTCGGCGAGGCCCTCGGTCTTGACGATGCAGGGGATGGGCGCGGTCTTGGCCAGGCGCTTCTGCCGGACCAGCAGTTCCAGCGCCCGGAAGCGCCGGCCGCCGGCGGGCACCTCGAACATGCCGGTCTCGTTGCCCTCGGCGTCCAGCACCGGGCGCACGCTCAGGCTCTGCAGCAGGGAACGCCGGGCGATGCTCTCGGCCAGCGCCTCGATCGAGACGCCGGCCTTCACGCGCCGGACATTGGCCTGGCTCAGGACGAGCTTGTTGAACGGGATGTCCCGGGACGGGTTCAGGACGATCTTCTGGGTCGCAGCCATCTGGTGATCTCCGCGACGGGCCGGCCGGGAGCCTCTCTCCCAGCCCCTCGACCCGTCACGAAAATCCCCTCCGCCCTCTCGCTCTCGGCGGCGGCGCGAGCCTCACGCGCCGGGGTCATCCGCCGCTGGTTCCGGCAGGTTGACCACCTCGGCGCCGGCGGCGCGGTAGGCCGCCGCGACCGCCGCCAGGGGCGCATAGCTGAACGGGCCATGCGGCGGCGGGTCGGGCGGCGCGCCGACGGCGACCATCGGCCCGCGAATGGAACAGGCTGGCAGCGAACGCGAACCTGCGCGGCTTTGCCCTCCCAAAGTTGCAGAACTACCGAAAGGACCGAGAATTGGCACAGACCTTCACCAGTGCAAGGAGGTGACACGGGCCCGAAAGGCGCTAAAGTGACAACTAGCGGCTGAGGGTGCGCGGGACACCTGAGCCTGCCTGCTGACAGTGGGAGGTGACGTGGTGGAGCTAAGTGATAGTGAACGTCGAGCGTTTTTGAAGGACGAGACCTCCTTCTCCAGAACCAGTACGAGGACTTCGACCGGAGGTCGCTAACCATTAAAGGATGGGTGGCGAGTGGGGCGGCCGCGGCATTGGCTATATCGTTCAGCACGAGCTATCGGCTGTCTCTCCTCTATTCCTGTTTTCGTGTCGGTTATCGCATTGGTATTCTGGTATTTGGAGGCAAAGTGGAAGGTCTTTCAATACGCACTCGCAGACAAAATCAGGGTGATCGAGGCATACTTTCGTGATGATCCACAAAAGCCAGAGGCCAACCCCGCGCCATTTCAAGTTTATCATGCCTGGTTTAAATTGTAATGAAGGATGAGCCAATCTACGATTACGAGAAACCGTACCGACCGAGGACATTGAACGCTAGGCTTAAAGAAGCTGCGCTGCAATCATTCGTGAGTGTGCTGTATGTGGCGATCATCGCGCTCAGCTTCCTCTCGTTCGTTCTTTTGGTCATCGATCCGGCGAAGCCTTAGAAGTCGTCTTCTTGATGGGGGCTGTTGACGTCAAGCTGTTTCTTGCGCCTTTTCGGATGTCGGTTCAGTCACGGCCATAGCCGCGCGGCAGCTCGATGTCGGCAAGGGGCGTGAGGTCGATATCGACGATGGCTTCGAGCGCGTCTGCTGTCGCGCTGTGCTGGAGGCTGTCTGGGAGTGCTGCGAGCCAGTCGGCGTACTCAACCTGCAATGCGAGCAATATGCCGACGGCGTCACTCCAACGCTGCGGGCGGCTACGTCGATCGGGCGGACGGCGGGGTTGGGTGACGGGCGCGGTCGCTTCCGCTTTATGGCGGGCGCGATAACGGGCCTGGCGTTCGGCGTTGCTCATTGTGTGGTCGCCCGTTGGTTTGCGGCCTCGCGGCATGGCCATGTTCTCCGTTACGTAACGCATTGCAGTGGGATCGGCGGTAACCGGCCCCGCCTTTCCGGACGCTCCTTCTGCTTGAGGCAACCGGCGGCAAGCTGCTCGTCGTTCCTCATGTCGCGCCCGTGGGTCACTCGCTTCTCTTCGCGGTCGGCGCAAGGCCGCCGCAGGATGGGGTCAGGGGACGAGGTGTCTCAATCTGTCCCGCGACCTGAAGGCATCGTGCCTCCGGTTCCGGACTCTCAACGAGATCACCTCGTCCATCGTCCCCACGGGAACGACGCGGCTCCGCCCTTTCAGGCGGAAGATTTCCGAATAGAGGCTCGCCCGGTCCTGGCCGGCACGAGGGCGAGCGGATGAACGTGACATCGCGGGTCTCCGCGACGGGCGCCGAGAGCCTCTCTCGCGGCCATAAACCCGTCACGGCCAACCCGGCCGAACTCCCACTCTGGAACTTTGCTCTGCCTCAGCCGCAGGTCGCCCACAAACCCGACCGCGGGAGGCGACGAGCCGGTTCAGCGACGCTCTCGCTCACGACCCTTCGTGGGGGCTATGCCTTGAAGCTGCCCCAGAGATTCTCCCGACACGACGTCGTCTGCAATCTGCTTGACCAGGAAATCGGCCCATGCCTGCGAGTAGGTGTAGGATTTGAAGGGCGGGTGATAGATGCAGAATTTCTTGTCGGTTGCGGCGGGATCGCCTGCGCCGGTCTCTGGGGCGGGCCTTGAACATGTTCCACGCACGCTGATGCCTGTCGCTCGTGAAGTTCCGTCCGCTTTTGTCAGCCACCAGATTCTACGACGTCGCCTGGCTTTAAGGGATAGAGGTCATCGAGTGGCTTATATTTGAAAGCAGGACGTTCTGGATCTCCTTGCCCTCGGCGGAGTTGGGTTGGACAAACTGGAAGTGCGCCTTCGCCTCTGATGCGTTAGTGAGCGTATAGATGACCTTGAATTGATACTCGAGATTGTCGGCGTCGCCTTCGTCGAGCCTTGCAGCCAAGTTGGCGTCGAGGGCCGCAATGTGCTCAGGCAACTCGAAGCCTTCCAACGCGGCGATCTCCTCCGTGGTCATCTTGGCGAACTGGAGGGAGAAGCCCAGTTCGCGGCCCAGTGTGAGCCGCGGGCCGAACAACTCGGTCAGGGCTCTCTCAAAGTTTAGACAGGTAGACTGGAACAGGGGTAGCCACTTACGGTCAAAAGACCCGATCGTGCGTGCTTAACGACGTCCCGGATGTCCTTGAGCGCCGCCAAGGTTTGCTTGCACGCTTTGGAGAGTGGGCAATCGTCGCGCGCAATCATCTGGGAGAGGAGCAGGCTGAATCCATCCTTGTTGATGATCGCAACACCCTTGGAATCATAGAATTCGTGTAGCAGGTAGGTCCAAGCGACATTGGTCAGCATCGAGAAGACCCCAGCCTTGAAGGCTATCCGAGGGGTGTTAAACAGTTCCACCGCAAGGATCATTGCCTCGCGGGCGCGGACAAGGCGCTCATTGTCGATCGGGCAGAGGCCCGTGATGTGATCGAAAAGCAGCTTCTTCTGCCGAAAAGCATCTACCTGCTGCTTCGTGGCAGGCACGACCATGCCGTCGGCCTTTATCCCTGCGATGCGCCCGAAATTGATGGAAGCGGACTGCCCGTTTTGATCAGGGCGCCTGCATATCTTGGTTCCGCCTACCCTCGTTGACAGACGCTTTGATCACCGACCTCTCGATCGGCGTTAGCATCGACTTGGACGGCTTCTTGGCCATTACATTACGCTATCATGAAGAGGCATCACTCTCTAGTGGGACGCGAGGTCGGTGGGCGCGGCGAAAGGAGCTTGCGCTCATGCCCTTGTTTGGGGCGCCTTGTCCACAGGACCGAGCAAGAAGCGTGGCTTCGGATATTCGCCTTTCTGGAGCGCGACTTCGAAGAGCTGAAGCAGGCCGTTCATTAGCCGCGTAGGCGACGGCAGTTGCAGCGCCATCACGTGGAGCGCGGCATATTCGAGGAGGACGGCCGGCGCCCCGCACGCCTGGGCGGCAGCAAGCACCGGTATGCTGCATGCACGATAATCGTCGTCGAACATTTCGCGCACGACGACGAGACCGCAGATCAAGCGGTCGCCGACCACGAGGGTTTGCGGATCATCGTCGTCGCGGATCACGATGGCCTCGCGCCCGAGGATATAGGTCATGGCCCCGCGCAGCTGCGCAGCTCCCTTTTCGATATGCGTCCGAATGGTCGCGCTTTGCGTTCAATCGAGCGGCGCAGCGCCCGTTCGGTGTTGGGGCTATCCTTGGCTTGGACCACGAGAATGATGTCGTCAGTGATGCACATGACGTCAGCGAGTTCCTTGCCGGTGTCATCGCGAATGGGATTAAGGAAGACGCAGTCAGCAGCAAAGGCCCGGGCGAAGCAGACGCGCGATGTCCCGCTCTTGATAAGCGCCGGGCTCCTCGCGTTCGAGGCTGTTAACCGCAGCATCGGCGCCCGCGCCTCGGTAATCGGTGGCCTCCTGCCGGGCATCGATGAACACGAAGTCAGAAGGGTATAGTTCGCTCTCGAGATGGGAGAAAGGCCGCCGCATCGTCCGATGCTGTGCGATAGGCAAACCAGTCGTGCATCGCGCTTAATATGTCGGGCACCCTGTCAAGGTCCAACATGCTCAGCTTGCTCCCGTTCCAGGTCGCGCCGAGCCGTCCGCGTCGCCAAGCCTCGCGCTCACCCCTAACAGCTCGCGATCATGCTCGTCGAAAAAATAGAGATTGAAGACACCTTGCCGAGAAGGAGGCCGAGATCCGTTGCGAGCGCATCCTCGGCAAAGAGTGGGGTATAGATGACCAACGGCTCGTCGTGATCGTCGAAGAAGGCGGTGATACAGCCGAGCGCTCGGCCCGGACTATGCACGTCTGGAATCAGGTAGATCTTAATCTGCCGATTTAAGGCGGGTGGTGAGGATGGCCTCTTTGTTGATTTTGATGATCAGGCACAAGCGTCCGTCGGGCGGAACTCGCACTGGCTGCAGCCCATAGGCCAGATCGCCCAGATGGGCGAGGATCTGCGGAAACTCAACGGAGAACAACATGTCAGAACTCCAGCGTCCGTATGGGCCATTGGTGTGCTCGCAGCCCCATACGCATGCATAAAGCCTATCGGGTGACGGGCCAACCGCTGCTTCAGTGGCGCGCACCAGAATGCGCTGTATGGCTTCGACGGGCGCGAAGCGGACTCTGCCAGGTCGGGTGACCAGTTTCCGTTCTTGGCGCGCCGCAGTCGTTGGAGACGATGCGGGCGACCCCCTGCTTCCCCGGTCAAGCCGGCTATTGAGCACGGGTGTCGGTTCCAGCGGCCGTAGCTGGCACCCGCAACGCAGCCAGCCATTCCCGCAGCTTCGACCAGCGCCGCCGGCCCGAGACATTGCGCACCGCGATGGCCACCGCCTTGCGGCTGCCGACCAGCACGACCAGCCGCTTGCCGCGGGTGATGCCGGTATAGAGCAGGTTCCGTTGCAGCATGGCGTAGTGCTGCGTCAGCACCGGGATCACCACGGCGGGATATTCCGAGCCCTGCGCCTTGTGGATCGTCGCCGCATAGGCCGGCACCAGCGCATCCAGATCGCCGAGGCCATAGGTCACGTCGCGCCCGTCGAACCGCACGGTGATCTCGGCCTCCTCGGTGTCGATCGCCGCGATGAAGCCGATATCGCCGTTGTAGACCTCGCGGTCGTAGTCGTTCTCGATCTGCATGACCTTGTCGCCGGGCGCAAAGGTCCAGCCGAATTTCTCGACCTTCGGCGTCGCCTCGCCGATTCAGCGCGGCCTGCAGGTCGATGTTGAGCGACCGGGCGCCGACCCCGCCGCGCGTCATCGGGCACAGCACCTGGATGTCGCGCACCGGATCGAGCCCGAAGCGGCGGGGGATGCGGGTCTTCACCAGATCGATGATGCGCGGCGACGGCCGTCTCCGGGTCGTCGGCCTGGACGAAGTGGAAGTCGCTCTCGGCCTCGGCGCGGGTCAGGTCCGGCATCTCGCCGCGGTTGATCCGGTGCGCGTTGGTGATGATCCGGCTCTGAGCCGCCTGGCGGAAGATCTCGGTCAGCCGCACCACCGGCACCGCGCCCGAGCCGATCAGGTCGGCCAGCACCTGGCCCGGGCCCGACCGAAGGGAGCTGATCGACGTCGCCCACCACCAGCAGGGCGGCCGCCGTCGGGGATCGCCCGGGTCAGCGCGTGCATCAGCGGCACGTCGACCATGGAGGCCTCGTCGATGACCAGCAGGTCGCAGTCCAGCGGGTGATCGCGTCCGCGCCGGAACCCGCCGGTGCGCGGGTCGACCTCCAGCAGGCGATGGATCGTCCTGGCCTCGAACCCGGTCGCCTCGCTCATCCGCTTCGCCGCCCGCCCGGTCGGGGCGCGCGAGCAGGATGCGCACCGCCTTGGCGGCGAGGATGCGCGAGGATCGCCCGCATGATCGTCGTCTTGCCGACGCCGGGCCCGCCGGTGATCACCAGCAGCTTCGAGCGCAAGGGCAAGGCCGACCGCCTGGCGCTGGCTCTCGGCGAGCGTCATGCCGATCCGCCGCTCGACCCAGGGGATGGCCTTTTCCGCGTCGATCGCCGGCCAGGGCAGCGCGCCGGCCGCGACCGCCCGCAGCCGTTCGGCGATGCCGCGCTCGGCGTGATAGAGGCCGGCGAGGAAGACGCAGTCGCGCCTCGCCGACGCGGTCGGCGATCACCGCGCCGTCGGCCAGTTCGAGATCGAGCGCGGTGCGGATCAGCGCCTCCGGCACCTCCAGCAGGCGCTCCGCGAGCGGCGATCAGTTCCGCGACCGGCAGGCCGCAATGGCCCTCGTCCATCGCCTCGGACAGCGCGTAGCCGATGCCGGCGCGGACGCGGATCATCGCGGTCTTCTCGATGCCGAGCCGGGCGGCGATCGCATCCGCCGTCTTGAAGCCGATGCCGCGGATGTCGCGCGCCAGCCGGTACGGGTTCTCGCTCATCACCTGGATGGCATCGGCGCCGTAGGTCTTGAAGATGCGCACCGCGCGCGCCGTGCCGACGCCGTGGCTGTGCAGAAACACCATGATCTCGCGGATCACCTTCTGCTCGGCCCAGGCATCGACGATGCGCTTCGGCCCGGACCTCGCCGATCCCGCCCACCTCGCGCAGGCGCTCCGGCGCGCCTTCGATGATGTCGAACACCGCCTCGCCGAAGCCGCGCACCAGCTTCTTCGCGTAGACCGGGCCGATGCCGCGGATCATGCCGGAGCCGAGATAGCGCTCGATCCCCTCGGCCGTGGTCGGCGCCGAGGTCTTCAGGAACCGCGCCTTGAACTGCTGGCCGTGGGTGCGGTCGTTGACCCACTCGCCGGTGGCGGTGATCCACTCGCCGGCGGCGATGGCGGCGGCGTGGCCGACGATGGTGACGAGGTCGCGGTGCCCGCGCGCCTTCACCCGCAGCACGGCGAAGCCGCTCTCGGCATTGTGGAACGTCACCCGCTCGACGATGCCGGCGAGCACTTCGCCATCGGGCCACGGGGCTTGGTGCTCGGTCATCGCCTGGTTCCGTCAGGCGGGCGGAAGCGGGGCGAGCAGGTCGGCATCGTTGTTGGCCGGCCGGTTGACCCGTGTGCTCACCGGCCAGACCCGCAGCGTGTCCTCGGCCGCCGGGTGCAGCAGCGATGCGGCGTCGCCCTCGGTCTCGCCGAGCCATAGCGGCCAGTCGGGCGGCTCGACGATCACCGGCATGCGGTCATGGATGGGCGCCATGGTCGCGTTCGCGGCGGTGACGATGATGGCGAAGCTGCGCAGCACCTCGCCCTCGGGGCTGCGCCAGCCTTCCCAGACGCCGGCAAAGGCCAGCGTCTCGCCGTCACGCCGGGCGATGGCGTAGGGCTGCTTGGCTCCGTTCTCGGTGCGCTGCCATTCGTAGAACGCCTGCGCCGGGATCAGCGCGCGGCGGCGGGCGAAGGCATCGCGGAACATCGGCGAGGTCGCCACTGTCTCCGCTCGCGCGTTGATCGGCCGCCGCGCCGCCCGCAGATCCTTGGTCCAGTGCGGCACCAGGCCCCAGGTCAGCAGGTCGAGATGCCGCTCGCCGGTTTCCGGGTGCCGGCGCACCACCATCGCCTGCTGGCTCGGCGCGACGTTCCAGGACGGGGCGACGTTGGGCAGCGCGCCGGCGGTGCGGAACAGCCGGGCGATGGCCTCGGGAGGCAGAAAGCTGGCGTAGCGCCCGCACATCGGTGACCGATCACTACACCGCCTGCCGGCTCGCCGGCAGTCCTGACCTGGGGCGGGAACCATAGGTGCTGGCGGTGGCTGCGAACGGGGCCAATCCTGTCGCTGGCCGTCGGGGCGCGGTTTCAGTGCCGTCCACCAAGTGGTCGCCCGTCGCGCGGAGGGCGAGGCCAGCCGGGTGCTGTTCCTGCCCAGAGGTGCTTCGACTCCGGATTGGAACCGCCGAACCTGCGATTCCGCCGCCGCCGACTTTCTGCATGGTGCTTCCGCTCCGCTTCCGAATTGCCGCCGAAGGGGCCTTGGAAGCAAAAACGGCCCCGGAGGGCCGCTTGGAAGTCCTTGATTTTCCTGAGGAAATCTGGAGCGGGCGAAGGGATTCGAACCCTCGACCCCAACCTTGGCAAGGTTGTGCTCTACCCCTGAGCTACGCCCGCGCCCCAGTCGTCAGCGACGAGGCCATCTAGAGGCGTTTCGGTCCGAATGCAAGCCGTCCCCGGCCGCCATAATCCGCCCACCGTCCGCCCCGCTTGAACCCGACCCACCCCGCCCGCACACTCCCGCCCCCTCGTTCCCGACCGGTCCCCCCGCATGACCCCGCTCTATCTCGACCCTCGCACCGGCGACACCTTCCCGCTCGACCCGCCCCGCTGGTGCGGCCCCGACCGTGCCCCCCTGCTGCTGACCCCGCTGCCCGGCCTCACCCGCGCGCAGATCGACCCCGCCGCCCGCGGCCCCTGGCGCTACCGCGCCGCGCTGCCCTTCGCGCCCGCCGATCCCATCACCCTCGGCGAGGGCGGCACGCCCTTGCTTCCCCGCATCCTGCACGGCGCCGCGGCGCTGCTGAAAGCCGAGTGGATCATGCCCACCGGCAGCTTCAAGGACCGCGGCGCCAGCGTCATGCTGTCCCTGCTGCGGGCCCAGGGCGTGCGCGCGGTGCTGGAGGACAGTTCCGGCAACGGCGGCGCCGCCGTCGCCGCCTACGCCGCCGCCGGCGGGATGGCGGCGACCATCCTCGCGCCCGCGTCCACCAGCCCGGCCAAGACGGTGCAGATGCGCGCCCACGGCGCCACGGTGGAGCTGATCCCCGGCACCCGCCAGGACACGGCCGAGGCCGCCATCCGCCGCGCCGAAACGATCTTCTACGCCAGCCACAACTGGCACCCGTTCTTCCTGCACGGCACCAAGACCCTGGCCTACGAACTGTGGGAGGATCTCGGCTTCCGCGCCCCCGACAACGTCATCGTCCCCTGCGGCGCCGGCTCGAACGTGCTCGGCTGCGCGATCGGCTTCGACGAACTGCGCCGCGCCGGCGGGATCGACCGGCTCCCCCGCCTGTTCGCCGCCCAGCCGGCCGCCTGCGCGCCGATCGCCGCCGCCTTCGCCGCCGCCACCTTCGCCGCCGGGGCCGAAACCGCGGTGCCGACCGAGACCGGCCCCACCATCGCCGAAGGCACCGCCATCGCCGCCCCGATTCGCCTGCCCGAGGTGGTGCGCGCCCTGCGCGACACCGGCGGCGGCGCCGTGACCCTGACCGAGGCGGAGATCGTCGCCGCCACGCTCGACCTCGCGCGGATCGGCGTCTATGTGGAGCCCACCGCGGCGCAGCCCGCCGCGGCCTTCCGCAAACTTCTCGAGGCGGGCCGCATCGGCCCGAAGGAGACGACGGTGCTCGTGCTCACCGGCAGCGGCCTCAAGGCCACGCCACGGATCGCCGACCTGCTTGGGATCTCCCTGTGACCGCACCACGCATCGCCCTGCTCGGCTTCTCGATCGAGTGCAACCGCTTCGCCCCGTCCGCCACCGAGGCCGATTTCGCCGCCCGCACCCTGTTCGCCGGCCCCGACCTGCTGGCCGAAGCCCGCGCGCGCGCGCCGCGCATGCTGGGCGAGCTGCCGGGTTTCGTCGCCACGATGGACGCGGCGGGCCCGTGGCAGCCGGTGCCCCTGCTGCTCGCCATGGCCGAACCGAACGGGCCGGTGGAGCACGCGTTCTTCGCGCGGCTGATGCAACAGTGGGACGCGGGCCTGCGTGCCGCAGGAAGGCTCGACGGGGTCTACGCCGTGCTGCACGGCGCGGCGCTGACCACCGAAGACGACGACCCGGAAGGCACCCTGCTGGCGCTGATCCGCCGGATCTGCGGCCCTGATGTGCCGGTGGTCGCCACCTACGACCTGCACGCCAACGTCGCCCAGGCGGATGTCGACCTGGTCGACGCCTATATCGGCTACCGCACCAACCCGCACATGGACATGCGCGACCGCGGCGCGGAGGCGGCCGAGGTGATGCGCCGCCTGCTCGGCGGGCTGCGCACGCATCGCGCCCGCGTGCGGCTGCCGATCGTGCCGCCCACCGTGACCATGCTCACCGGCGCCGACGTGCCGGACCGGCCGTACGGCGAACTGATCGATCTCGGCCAGCGCCGGATGCAGGAGCCGCCCTACGCCGGCCGGGTGGTGAACGTCTCGGTGATGGGCGGCTTCGCGTTCGCGGACACGCCCTTCAACGGCCTCACCGTCGTCGTCACCGCGACCGATCCGGCCGCGGCGCGCGATCTGGCGAACGAGATCGCAACCGCCGGCTGGGCGCGGCGGGAGCGGTTTCGCCCGCGGCTTACCTCCCTGGACGAGGCGGTGGCGCTGGCACGCGGCACCGCCGACCGTGCCCGCCCGGCGCTGATCTTCGCCGATGTCGCCGACAACCCCGGCGGCGGCGGGCGCGGCAACACGATGCATATCCTGCAGGCGTTCCACGCCGCCGGCGTGCGCGACGCCCTGGTGGGCGTCATCTTCGATCCCGCCCTGGCGGCCGAGGCGGTCGCGCTGGGCGAGGGGGCCGGTTTCACCGCCCGGTTCAACCGCGACGGCGGCGATGCCTTCTCCCACCCGTTCGCCGCGCCCGCCGTGGTGCGCGCGGTCCGGCGCGACCCGGTGCGCGGCCGGCGCGGCATTTTCGCCAACAACACGATCGACCTCAGCCCCGCCGCCGCGCTGGTGCTGGACGGCCTCACCGTCGTGGTGGTCTCCAACCGGGTGCAGTGCGCCGACCCGGCCTTCTTCGAGGCCTTCGGCCTCGACATCGCCGCCGCGCGCGCCGTGGTGGTGAAGTCGCGCGGCCATTTCCGCGGCGGCTTCGACGAATTCTTCGGCCACGACCAGGTGATCGAGGTCGATGCCCCCGGCCTCACCAGCCCCGTTCTCTCCCGCTTCGCCTGGAAGCACCTGCCGCGCCCGGTGCTGCCGATCGACGCGCAGGCCGACTGGACTCCGGATCTCCCATGACAATCGACGACCTTCCGACCCCCTGCCTGATCCTGGATCGCACGATTCTGCGGCGGAACATCGCCGCCATGGCGGCGGCGCTGGCCCGCCACGGCGTGCCGCTGCGCCCGCATATGAAAACCGCGAAGTCGATCGACGTGGCCCGGCTCGCGCTGGCCGGCCAGCCGGGGGGGATCACCGTCTCCACTCTGGCCGAGGCGGAATATTTCGCCGCGCACGGCATCGCCGACATCCTCTACGCGGTCGGGATCACGCCGCAGAAGCTGGACAAGGTGGCGCAGCTGAACGCCGACGGGGCCGATATCGCGGTGATCACCGATGATGCCGACACCGCCGCCGCGATCGCCGCGCACCCGCGCCCGCCGCGTACCCTGATCGAGATCGACAGCGGCGAGGCGCGCGGCGGCCTGAGCCCTGACGATGACCGGCTGCTCCCGCTCGCCGCGCAACTCGGCGCGGCTCTCGCCGGGGTGATGACCCATGCCGGGCATTCCTACGCCGGGCGCTCCGCCGCCGACATGGCGCGCCTGGCCGAGGCCGAGCGCGCCGCCATCGTCGGCGCCGCCGAACGTCTGCGCGCCGCCGGCCACGCGGCCCCGATCGTCTCGATGGGCAGCTCGCCCACCGCGCTCGCCGCCGCCCGCCTCGACGGGATCACCGAGGTCCGCGCCGGGGTCTATATGTTCGGCGATCTGTTCCAGGCGGAGATCGGCACGCACGGGATCGACGACATCGCGGTGACCGTGCTCACCAGCGTGATCGGCCGCCGGGAGGGGCAGATCCTGGTCGATGCCGGTGGGCTCGCGCTCTCGAAGGACCGCAGCACGGAGGCGGCGCCGAAGGACTGGGGCTTCGGCCTGGTGCTCGACCGGCTCGGCCGGCGCGCCTACGGCGAGACCATGGTCCGCCGCGCCTACCAGGAACACGGGGTGATCCCGCTCGACCCCGCCTGTCCGATCGACCTGCCGGTGGGCGGGCGGGTGCGCATCGCGCCCAACCACACCTGCATGACCGCCGCGGCGCATGATCGCTACTACGTGGTCGATGACGGCGGGGCGGAGGTCGCCGCCGTCTGGCCGCGGGTGAACGGGTGGTAGGACCGCAGGCGGGAGGCGCGCCCGCGCAAGCCGGTTCCGCAGCGGAGCGTGCCCGGTCGCGGCCGGTCGCCGGCGGGCGTGGGGACTGTCCCGGCCCGCCGCGGGCTTCCATGCTGGCCGGATGAGCGACCCCAAAGGCGCCTCCGACGGCAGTTTCCTGCACGTCAGCAAGCGCACCAGGCTGACCGCGGTGATCGTCGCCTGCGCGCTGTTCATGCAGAACCTCAATTCCACGGTGATCGCCACCGCGCTGCCGACCATGGCGAAGGCGTTCGACGCCGACCCGGTGCATATGAACGTGGCGCTGACCGCCTATCTGCTCTCGGTCGCGGTGTTCATCCCGGCCAGCGGCTGGATGGCGGACCGGTTCGGCAGCCGCTCCGTGTTCCGCGCCGCGCTGGCGGTGTTCACCGTGGGATCGGTGTTGTGCGGGCGGGCGGACACGCTCGGGTTCCTGATCGCCGCGCGCATCCTGCAGGGCGCGGGCGGGGCGATGATGGTGCCGGTGGGGCGGCTCGTGCTGCTGCGCGCCACCCCGCGCCACGAGCTGGTGGCGGCGATGACCTGGCTCAGCATGCCGGCGCTGCTGGGTCCCGTGCTGGGGCCGCCGGTCGGCGGGTTCATCGTCACCTACGCGTCCTGGCGCTGGATTTTCGACATCAACGTGCCGATCGGGCTGATCGGCATCGTCGCCGTCAGTCTGTTCATCGAAGAATCGCACGAGGCCCGGCCCGGCCGGTTCGACACGCTCGGCCTGCTGCTGTCAGGTGCTGCGCTGTCGGGTCTGATGTTCGGGCTGGAGACGCTGGGCCGCGGCGTGGTCGCCCCGTGGGTGGGGCAGGCGATGCTGGGCGGCGGCGTGCTTTCCTTGCTGCTCTATCTGCTGCACGCGCGGTTCCACCGGGCGCCGATCATCGACCTGTCGTTGCTGCGGCTGCCGCTGTTCCGGGTGGCGCTGTCGGCGATGATGCTGTTCCGCACCGGGATCGGGGCGATCCCGTTCCTGCTGCCGCTGATGCTGCAGGTGGGGTTCGGCGATTCGGCGGCCCGGAGCGGCATGATCACCTTCGCGAGCTCGGCCGGGGCGCTGGTGATGAAGCCGGCGACCCAGTCGGCGCTGCGCCTTTTCGGCTTCCGCGACACTCTGGTGTGGAACGGGGTGATCTCGGCGATGATGGTGGGCGTCTGCGCCGCGTTCCGCCCGACCTGGCCGGCGGCAGCGATCTATGCCGTGCTGCTGGTGGGCGGGCTGTTCCGGTCGCTGCAGTTCACGGCATACAACACCCTGGCCTATGGCGACGTGCCGCGGCAGAGAATGAGCGCGGCCACCAGCCTCTATGCGGCCGGCCAGCAACTGGCCGCCACCATCGGCATCTCGTTCGGCGCGCTGGCGCTGGAGCTGTCGACCGGCTTCGCGACGGATCGTCCGCCCGGGCCGTGGGCCTTCTCGGTGGCGTTCCTGGCGGTCGCCCTGGTCACCCTGTCGGCCGCGCCGGTGGCGCTGGCCATGCCCCGCACCGCCGGCGACGACCTCACCGGCCGCAATGTGCCGCGCCCGGCGGCGGCCGATTGATACCGCGCGGTCCCCTAGGGCCGATCGGGGCGGCCACGCGCGAAATCAAAGGCATACCAGCGGCCCGACACCAGGCCGGCGGTGAACGAACAGCGCCGCTGGCATGACCGTGCCGGCGTTGCGCGCGGGGGACTTCGGGGTCAGCCCCGCCGCTCGGGGCCGGTGACGATCTCGGCCGCCCGGTAGCCCTGGGCGAACAGCAGCGCGCGCAACCCGGTGTGGTCCACCCGCGCGCGCGCCTCGGCCGCGACCACCGGCTTGGCGTGGAACGCGATGCCGAGGCCGGCTTCGCGCAGCATCGCCAGATCGTTGGCGCCATCGCCCACCGCCAGCGTCTCCGGCGGCGCGATCCCCCGTTCGGCGCGAAGCGCGCGCAAGGTGGTGAGCTTGGCGTCGCGGTCCAGGATCGGCTCGGCGACGGTGCCGGTCAGCACCGCGCCGTCGTGTTCCAGCACGTTGGAGCGGTGCAGGTCGAAGCCGATCAGCGCGGCCACCCGGCCGGTGAAGAAGGTGAACCCGCCGGAGACCAGCGCGGTGGTCGCGCCGTGCGCGCGCATGGTGGCCACCAGCTCGCGCGCCCCTTCGGTCAGCCGCACCCGCGCCCAGGTCGCCTCCAGCGCTGCGACCGGCAGGCCCTTCAGCATGCCCACCCGCTCGCGCAGCGCGGCGGCGAAATCGAGCTCCCCGTTCATGCTGCGCCTTGTGATGGCGGCGACCTCGGCCTTCAGCCCGGCGAAATCGGCGAGTTCGTCCAACGTCTCGCCGGTGACGATGGTGCTGTCCATGTCGGCGATCAGCAGCCGCTTGCGCCGCCCGGCGGCCGGCAGCGCCAGCAGGTCGATCGGCGCGAAGTCCAGCGCGGCGCGGACCGCGTCCATCTCGGGCAGGGACGGCAACGGGATGTCGGCCGCTTCCCCGGGGGACAGGATCGTCGGCGCCCCGCCGCCGGCCACCTCCCGCACCCGGGCGAGCAGCGCCGGGGTGAGCGGGGCGGCGGCGGGATCGGCCACCAGGGTCAGGACATGGGGGAACGGGCCGGGAGAGGCAGGGTCGGTCATGGCGGCGGAAACTGGCAGCGGGCCGCGGCGGACGCAAGCCGGGCGCGGCCGGGGGAGGGGAGGTTTGCAACCATTCCGTGACGGCGGATGTGGCAGCCTGTCCGCAGCAACGCAGCGGAGAGGTCGCCATGCTCGTGGTCACGACGGAGACGGTCGCCGGACAGAAGGTACGCCAGACCCTGGGACAGTGTTTCGGGGTGGTGGTGCGCAGCCGCGGCCTGGGCGGCAACATCGCCGCCGGGCTGCGGTCGCTGGTGGGCGGCGAGATCGTCGAATACACGCGGATGCTGGAAGAGGCGCGCCGGCACGCGGTGGACCGGCTGGTGGAGAACGCCACCGCGATGGGGGCGAACGCGATCATCATGCTGCGGTTCGATTCCTCGGAGATGGGCCAGAGCATGAGCGAGGTGGTGGCCTACGGGACCGCGGTCGTGCTGGAACAGGCCTGACCTGGCGGGTTCGGAGGCAGCGCGCATGGTGCGCGGCGTGATCATCGGGCTGGGCGTGGCGATGCTCGCCGGCGCCGCGTTCGCGGGGCTGGCCGCGGGCGGCGGTCCGGCCGCGGTGGCGCTCGGCGTGTTCGGGGCGATCCTGCTCGCGGGCACTCTGTTCGAGCGGCGGCGCTACCAAGGTCGTGCCGACCGCCCGCCCGGGCCGGGCTGGGAGCTCACCGGGGAGCGGTTCCGCGATCCGGAAGACGGCGTGCTGACGGAGGTGTGGTTCAACCCAAGCCAGCGGCCAGCGCCGCTACGTGCGGGCGCCGCAGGAGCCAGGCAAACCCCCGGGCTGACCCGATCTTCTTCTCCCCTCCCCTTGCGGGAGGGGCCGGGGGAGGGGGCCGCGGCACGAAACCGGCAGGTGACCCCCGGGCGGACCCAACCCCCCCCCGGCCCCGCAAGGGGAGGGGAGAAGGTGGCCCCCGCCGGTTGAGGGACCGGGCGGCGCGGACCATACCCTGCTCCGGAACCTCCCGCGGCCGCCGCGCCCCCTGTCCGGACCTTGCCTGCCGATGCCCGTCCCGCCCTCCGACCCGCTGGCCCTGATCGTCGCCGGCCCGACCGCCAGCGGGAAGTCCGCGCTCGCCCTGGCGCTGGCGCGCCGGCTCGGCGGCGTGGTGATCAACGCGGACGCCATGCAGGTCTACCGCGAGCTGCGCATCCTGACCGCCCGCCCCACCGCGGCGGAGGAAGCCGAGGTCCCGCACGCGCTGTACGGCGTCCGCCCCGCGGCGGACCCGGGCAGCGCCGCCTGGTGGCGCGCGGCCGCGCTCGCCGCGATGGACAAGGCCCGCGCCGCCGGGCGCCTGCCGATCCTGTGCGGCGGCAGCGGGCTTTATCTGGCCGCCCTGGTCGCGGGCCTGGCCGACATCCCCGATCCCGGATCCGCCGCCCGCGCCGAGGCCCGCGCGCTGCTGGCCGAACTTGGCCCCGAGGCCCTGCACCGTCGTCTCGCCGCGGTCGATCCCGCCACCGCCGCGCGGCTGGCGCCCGCCGACAGCCAGCGGATCGCGCGCGCCTATGAAGTGTGGCGCGGCACCGGCCGCGGCCTCGCGTCCTGGCAGGCGGCCGCCGCCGCCGCGCCGCCACCCGGCTGGCGCTTCACCGCGATCGTGCTCGATCCGCCGCGCGCGGACTTGCGCGATGCCGCGGCCGCCCGGTTCGCCGCCATGCTGGACGCCGGCGCGGTTGCGGAAGTGCGCGCCCTGCTGGCCCTCGGCCTCGATCCCGCGCTGCCGGCGCTGCGCGCGCATGGCGTGCCGGAACTCGCCGCGCATCTGCGCGGGGAGCTGTCGCTGCCCGAGGCGGCGCAGCGGGCGGTGTTCGCCACCGGGCGCTACATGAAGCGCCAGAGTACGTGGCTGCGGCACCACGCGCTGGCCCCGCCGGCGCGCACGCATACGATCCATGCGCGTATCGCGGGTCTTACGCAACTTTCGGAAAGAAATCTGGCCGAAATTATCCAGTTTATTCGCGCCCCGGGTTGACGCAATGCAACACGCACCGTATGCGTGCGCCTCCTGCCGCCCGGCCCCGGTCGCGCGGCCAGCGAACGGGAGCATGTGATGCCGGCGGAAGCGATGCAGTCGGGGGCGGAGGTGCTGCTCCGCGCCCTGAAGGACCAGGGCGTGGAGGTCGTCTTCGGCTATCCCGGCGGCGCGGTCCTGCCGATCTACGACGCCATCTTCAACCAGAACGCGATCCGCCACATCCTGGTCCGCCACGAGCAGGGCGCGGTGCACGCCGCGGAGGGCTACGCCCGCTCCACCGGCAAGGTCGGCGTGGTGCTGGTCACGTCCGGTCCGGGCGCCACCAATGCGGTGACCGGCCTGCTCGACGCGCTGATGGATTCCGTTCCGGTGGTGTGCCTGACGGGCCAGGTGCCGACGCATCTGATCGGCAACGACGCGTTCCAGGAAGCCGACACGACCGGGATCACCCGCCCGGCGACCAAGCACAACTATCTGGTGAAACGGTCCGACGACCTCGCCCGCGTGGTGCATGAGGCGTTCTACGTCGCCCGCTCCGGCCGGCCCGGGCCGGTGGTGATCGACCTGCCGAAGGACATCCTGATCAACCGCGCGCCCTACGCGCCGCCCACCACCACGCACCGGAGCTACCGCCCGCGCACCGAACCCGATGCGGCGCAGATCCGCCGCGCGGTGGCCTTGCTGCGGGAAGCGAAGCGGCCGGTGGTGTATGTCGGCGGCGGCGTGGTGAACGCGGGGCCGGAGGCCTCGGCGGCGCTGACCCGCTTCGTGCGCGCCACCGGGTTTCCCTGCACCAACACCCTGATGGGGCTCGGCACGTTTCCGGCCTCCGATCCGCAGTTCCTCGGCATGCTGGGCATGCACGGCACGTATGAGGCCAATCTGGCGATGCACGACGCCGACGTGCTGCTGGCGATCGGCGCGCGGTTCGACGACCGGGTGACCGGGCGGCTGAACGCGTTCTGCCCCGGGGCGCGGAAGATCCATATCGATATCGACCCGTCCAGCATCAACAAGACGGTGCCGGTCGATGTGGCGATCATCGGCGATGCCGGCCGCGCGATCGCGGAGCTGGCCGCGGCATGGCAGGCCGAGGCCGCCGTGCCGGACCGCGCCGCGCTCGCCGCCTGGTGGCGGCAGATCGACGAATGGCGCGGCAAGGAGAGCCTGCGCTTCACCCAGGACATGCAGAAGGGCGCGATCATCAAGCCGCAATACGCGATCCGGCGCCTGCACGAGCTGACCCGCGCGCAATCGAAGGACGTGTTCATCACCACCGAGGTGGGCCAGCACCAGATGTGGGCGGCGCAGCATTTCGGCTTCGAGCAGCCGAACCGCTGGATGACCTCGGGCGGCCTCGGCACCATGGGCTACGGCCTGCCGGCGGCGATGGGCGTGCAGGTGGCGCATCCCGACGCGCTGGTGATCGACATCGCCGGCGAGGCCAGCGTGCTGATGAACATCCAGGAGATGGGCACGCTGGCGCAGTACCGGCTGCCGGTGAAGGTGTTCATCCTGAACAACCAGTACATGGGCATGATCAGGCAGTGGCAGGAACTGCTGCACGGCAGCCGCTATTCGGAAAGCTACTCGAACGCGCTGCCGGATTTCGTCAAGCTGGCGGACTCGTTCCACGCCACCGGGTTGCGCGCCGAGACGGTGGACCAGCTCGACGACGTGATCCACGCGATGCTGGCGAGCCCCCAGGCGGTGATCGCCGACATCGCGGTCGATCCGAAGGAGAACTGCTTCCCGATGATCCCCTCCGGCGCCGCGCACAACGAGATGATCCTGGGCCCCGAGCACGGCGACGAGGCGCGCGGGATCACCGACGAAGGCCTGGTGCTGGTGTAGCGCGATGCCCGGACCCGACAACAACCACCAGCGCAGCGCCACCATCTCGGTGCTGGTCGACAACGAATCCGGCGTGCTCGCGCGCGTGATCGGCCTGTTTTCCGGCCGCGGCTACAACATCGACAGCCTGACCGTGGCCCCGGTCGATGACGGCCGCGGCCGCTCGCGCATCAACGTCGTGACCTCGGGCACCGAGATGGTGATCGAGCAGATCAAGGCCCAGCTCGACCGGCTGGTGCCGGTGCACCGGGTCGCCGACCTGACCCGCGAGGGCCCGCATGTCGCGCGCGAGATGGCGCTGGTGAAGGTGACCGGCACCGGGGACGACGCGGGTGGAGGCGCTGCGCATCGGCCAGACCTTCCGCGCCCGGGTGGTGGACACCACGATCGAAAGCTTCGTCTTCGAACTGACCGGCGCGACCGAGAAGCTCGACGCGTTCATCGAGCTGATGCGCCCGTTGGGCCTCGCCGAGATTTCCCGCACCGGGGTCGCCGCGATCGCGCGCGGCACCCGCACCATCTGACCCGACAGCAAACCGGAAGGACTACCTGACATGCGTGTCTATTACGATCGCGACGCCGACGTGAACCTGATCAAGGGCAAGCGCGTCGCCATCATCGGCTACGGCAGCCAGGGCCACGCCCATGCCAACAACCTGAAGGACAGCGGCGTCGCCGAGCTCGCCGTCGGCCTGCGCCCCGGCTCCGCCGGCGTCGCCAAGGCCGAGGCCGCCGGGCTCAAGGTGATGGACCCGGCCGAGTGCGCCAAATGGGCCGACGTGGTCATGGTGCTGACCCCGGACGAAGGCCAGGGCGACCTGTATCGCGAGAAGCTCGGCCCCAACATGAAGCCGGGCGCGGCGCTCGCCTTCGCGCACGGGCTCAACGTGCACTTCAACCTGCTCGACCCGCGGCCCGACATCGACGTGTTCATGATCGCCCCCAAGGGCCCCGGCCACACCGTGCGCAGCGAGTACCAGCGCGGCGGCGGCGTGCCCTGCCTGGTGGCGGTGGCGCAGAACCCGTCGGGCAACGCGCTCGAGATCGCGCTGTCCTATGCCTCCGCCATCGGCGGCGGGCGTGCCGGCATCATCGAGACCACCTTCAAGGAAGAGTGCGAAACCGACCTGTTCGGCGAGCAGGTGGTGCTGTGCGGCGGCCTGGTGGAGCTGATCAAGGGCGGCTACGAGACGCTGGTCGAAGCCGGCTACGCGCCCGAGATGGCCTATTTCGAGTGCCTGCACGAGGTGAAGCTGATCGTCGACCTGATCTACGAGGGCGGCATCGCCAACATGAACTACTCGATCAGCAACACCGCCGAGTACGGCGAATACGTCTCCGGCCCGCGCATCGTGAACGACGCGACCAAGGCGGAGATGAAGCGGGTGCTGGGTGATATCCAGTCCGGCCGGTTCGCGCGCGACTGGATGCTGGAGAACAAGGTGAACCAGACCAGCTTCAAGGCGATGCGCGCGAAGATGGGCAGCCACCCGATCGAGCAGGTGGGCGAGAAGCTGCGCGGCATGATGCCCTGGATCTCCAAGAACGCGCTGGTGGACAAGAGCCGGAACTAGCACGGCGGCGCCGCCCACCACGGCGGCGGACGGACAGCACGCCGACGCAGGCCGGGTCCCGGCCGGCGTCGGCGTGCCGCGTTCTGGGCACCGCGTTCGGACCCCGGGGGACGATGCGCCCTCGACTTTGCGTCCCTCCCGCCTCTAGAATCCGAACCATCCGGGGGCGCCCGCCCCCTTGATGCTGCAAGAGGCGCCGATGCTGGCTGCATTCGCGATCGAGGGACGGGCGTTGCGGCGGCTCGACCACCCGCAGCGGATCGAAACGTTGCAGGATGCGGCGTGGATCGATCTGATCGACATGACCCCCGAGGAGGCCGCCGCGGTGGCAGACGCCACCGGTCTGCGCGTCGCCGCCCGCGCCGACCTGCAGGAGATCGAAAGCTCGAGCCGCCTCGGTTTCGCGCATGGGGTGCTCTACCTCAGCGCCCCCCTGGTGACCCGCGGCGGCCCCGGCGATGGCCAGATCTCGCCGATCGGCTTCGCGTTGAGCGCCGAATGCCTGCTGACGATCCGCTTCGCGCCGAGCCGGGCGATCGACGATTTCATCGCCCGCCCCGAACAGCCGGGCGCGCCGCCCCTGGGGCCGGTGCATCTCTTCGTCGGCCTCCTGGAGGCGCTGGTCGATCGCCTGGCCGACCGGCTGGAGCAGATCACCGCCGATCTCGACACCGTCTCGCGGCGGATCTTCCAGGGCGATCTCGCCGCCGGCGGGCCGCCGCGGCAGAGCGACATCGTCCTGCGCGACGCGCTCAAGGTGGTCGGCCAGGCGGGCGATGTCGTGTCCCATATCCGCGACAGCCTGCTCGGCATCGCCCGGCTGCTGCCTTATGCCGAGCAGACGGCGGCCGATTGGATCCCCGCCGAGCTGCATCCGCGCTTCCTGACCTTGCGCCAGGATATCGTCTCGCTCGGCGACTACGACGCGCAGGTGCTGAACAAGGTGCAGCTGCTGCTGGATGCGACCCTGGGCTTCATCAACATCGCCCAGAACAACATCATGAAGCTGCTCACCGTCGTCTCGGTGGTCGGCATTCCGCCCACCCTGATCGCAAGTATCTACGGGATGAACTTCAAGGGCATGCCGGAGCTGGGCTGGTCCTGGGGCTATCCCTACGGGCTGACCCTGATCGTGGTCAGCGCCGTCGTGCCGCTGATCTGGTTCTGGCGCCGCGGCTGGCTGTAGCGGAGGCGGGCGATGGCGCACCAAGGGCGGATGCAGGCGATCGAGGCGGATATCACCGGGCTGCGGGTGGACGCGATCGTCAACGCGGCGAACACCACCTTGCTGGGCGGCGGCGGGGTCGACGGCGCCATCCATCGTGCCGCCGGGCCGGATCTGCTGGAAGAATGCCGCACCCTGGGCGGCTGCCCGACCGGGCAGGCGCGGATCACCAAGGGCTACCGCCTGCCGGCGCGCTTCGTGATCCACGCGGTCGGCCCGCGCTGGCACGGCGGAACCCGCGGCGAGCCGGCGCTGCTGGCAGGCTGCTACACGGAAAGCCTGAAGCTCGCGCTGGCGCATGGCGTGCGCAGCATCGCGTTCCCGGCGATCAGCTGCGGGATCTACGGCTACCCGATCGGCCCGGCGTGCCGGATCGCGGTGGCCACCACGGCCGCCGTGCTGGCCGCCGAGCCGTCGATCGAGACGGTGATCTTCGCCTGCTTCGACGCCGACATCCTGGCCGCCTATCGCGCCGAACTGGGGGCGCGTGCCGGCCCGCCGTAAGCGCAGCTCTGAGCTCTTCTTCCGGTGTGCGGGTCAGGTGTGCTTGGACGTCCTTGGTATGGGGTGTTTGAGCTATCGTTATGGATGACGTTACCGACGACGCGAAGGGTGGGTTCCGGCGGATCGCGTTGCTGACGGGTCCGACCCGTCGGCGGCGCTTTCTGGGCGATCGCGCGTGACGATCGGCCCTGGGGCGGAACCGATCCGCCGGCGGTGGCCTATCGCTACGCCCCCGGCCGTGGAACGGCGCATGCCCGCGCGCTGCTCGGGGGCTACCGCGGCATCCTGCAATGCGACGGCTATGCCGCCTACAAGAGCCTGGCCGACCCTGCCGGTGCGCGCGGCCCGCGTGTGCTGGCGTTCTGCTGGAGCCATGTCCGGCGCGGGTTCTACGACCTGGCCAGGACCGCGACTGCGCCGATCGCGACCGAGGCGCTGGCGCGCATCGCCGCGCTGTATCGGATCGAGGCGGATATCCGTGGCCAAGAGGCCGCCGCGCGCCGTGACGCACGCCAGGCACGGAGCCGACCGCTGGTGAGCGAGTTGCACGCCTGGTTCACGGCCCAGATGGCGAAGCTGCCGGCGCGGGGCCCGACCGCCGGGGCGATCCGCTATGCGCTGAACCACTGGGATGGGCTGTCGGTTGATCTGCTTCGCAGCTCAACCCTCGACGACGGCCAGATCGAGATCGACAACAACAGTGTCGAGCGGGCCATGCGCCCGATCGCCCTGAGCCGGAAGAACGCGTTGTTCGCCGGCAGCGATGAGGGCGGAGAGAACTGGGCTGCTGTCGCCTCGCTGATCGAGACCTGCAAGCTCAACGGCGTCGACCCGCAGCGTTACCTTACCGAGCTGTTGACCCGCCTCGTCAATGGATGGCCCCAGGCGCAGATCGACGCGCTGATGCCCTGGAACTGCGTCGCAGAGACCGACGCCTGAACGTCAAGCCATGAGCCAAAGGGCCGCGGAGCTGCGCTTAGGGCCCGAGCTAGGACAACCGAATCGGGCTATTGGCCGATAGTCGGCTCAATAGGTGCGCCTATGCGGCTGGGTTGCAGCGTTTATCGCGGCTCACGCCCTTACTGTCGGACTGGGGTTCCAGCTGAATCTGCGGGATCGCGGCGATCGCCGCCAAGCCGGAAGGCGGCCGGCCGGTCCCCCGGCCGATCGGGTCGCATTTGCGCCCGAGCCGCCCGGATCACCCTCCGCGGCCCTGATTTGCACGCAAGGCGCGCGCGCCCTGCCTCACTGGGCGGGGCGAAGGGTGAACATCCGCTTCAGGTTCCAGGCCATGGTCACAAGGCTCCACTCAGCGCCGTCCTAGTAGAAACCCTATGGCGCCGCAGATAAGTCCGACGGCAAGCAGAGCGATGAGGGGTTGCTCCTTAGCGGAAGTGGCGACGCTCGCCGCCGCTTCACGCACCTGGTCTCGAGCCTGACCGTAAGCACGTTCTGCCGTCGCAGCTGTCTGGGTCGCTAACCCCTCCACTTGGCTTTTGACATCACCAGCAAGAGCACCGACGGCAGCCTCTGCTCGGCCTGCAAGCCTTGCGGCATGATCTTCGATATCGGATTCATCCACTGATCGCACTCCGGTTAGACGGCTCAGAGGTAACAATAGCGGCGAGTGTCACGTCTTGCGATTTCTGTAGTGCACACCGTGAATTCCAGAATATGACGTGGTTCATCAGCCGAATTGACGTTGCTGGATGGGTAGGAGCACACCAGTCCAAGTCGGGATTGGTCGGGCTTCCCGCGATCGGTCAGTCGCTGTACTTGAACTCAGGAAGGCTCTTCAGCGAATTTTTGGTGGCCCCCGGAAGTACCATCTTCTTGTCTTGCACGTGGAGTGCACTGAAGGGCACCACGACATATTTTGAGCCCATACCCAGGAATCCGCCGACTGACAGCACCGCGAAGGGCACTTTCTCGTTGGGGGCGACGATCAGATCGTCGATCGTTCCCACGTTCTCGTTGGCCTCGTTGAAGACGGCGCTGCCCAGCAGCTTGGATGCCCGGTAGCCGGTGGCCACCGACTGCGGGTCGACCTTCATCAGGGACAGCGTCTGTGGCGCGCCCTGCGAAAGCGCGGGACCGCTCAGTGCTGCCATGATGACGGCAGCAACCGGAAGAAGTGCGATTGATCGTGTCACGCTTGTTCCCTTCAATCTATTGATCGTGTGCGCCGCAGGCGCCCGGAGCAAGGCTCCGGGCAGTCCCGTGTGGCTCTACTTCTTCAGCGCATCCTTCAGTCCGCCGATGGCGTTCTGGACCTTGCCTTCGACCTTGTCGCTCTTGCCGTCGGCGGTCAGCTTGGCATCACCGAGCGCCTTGCCAGTCGCTTCCTTGATGGCGCCCTTGGCCTGCTTGGCCGTGCCGGCGATACGATCTTTGTCCATGTCGCTGTTTCTCCATTCATTGATACTGTCCCGCAGACAGGTCAAACGGCCCAATCGCCGTGCGGATGTTTAGTGCCAGCTGGCAAGTCACATCCAATAGCTCGGCGTCTTGTAGTAGCTGTCGACCTTGCGGCCGTAGTCGGCCGTCCATTCGAACTCCGAACCGCGATCGTAGTGCGGCGCATCTTCCAGCAGCTTCTTGTCCAGATTGACCACGTAGCCGCCCTTTTGCTTGTCGTACCTAAGGGTCGCCCACGGCAGCGGATGGTACTTCTCGCCCATGCCGAGAAAACCGCCGAACGACATCACCGCATAGATCGCGCGACCGCTGACCTTGTCGATCATGATGTCATCAACGCTACCGAGCTTATCGCCTGCCTGATTATAGACATTGGTGCCCTTCACTTTGTCCGCGGCGATGAGAGTTCCGGAGGTAATCGAAGTGGCTTCGGACATAGACAAATTCCTTTCTTAAGAAGGCTGTCGTTCGACCGTAAACTGTCGAGAAGAGGTTCCATAAATAACTAATACTGGGTGCCAAGCCTAGCGTTGATCTAGATCAATAGCTCGACGAAGTCACAACCGGAGCGGAGCACAGAATCGTGAGTGCGGCTGAAGGGGTTGTTGATGGTCGGTGTGCCGTGGGTAGCGCCCGTGCCTGTGTCGGAGCGAGCTATGCCGGAATCCGGGTGACGGCGAGATCAGGCGGCGGTCTGGACTGGCGAGTTGGTCACCTCGACGCCGTTTCGGAATGTGATCTCCTGGACGACTTTGGGCAATCGATTTTCGCCCTTCAGCCTGCGCCAGGTTTTCGCGGCCGTCATGACAAGCTTGAACACCATCAGTCGGGCGGTGTTCTGCGACAGCGCGCCTCTGGCGCGCACCGTTTGGTGCCGCACCGTGGCGGACACGCTCTCGATCGGGTTCGAGGTGCGCAGATGGTCCCAGTGCTCGGCGGGGACGTCGTAGAAGGTCAGCAGCGCGTCCCGGTCCTTGACCAGGCTGGTGACCGCCTTGTCGTATTTGGCCCCATACTTCTCGGTAAACGTTGCCACCGCGGACTCTGCGGTCGCACGATCCGGCGCCGCCCAAATCTCGCGCCGGTCGGCCTTGGCAGCGGGCTGGACGGACTTGGGCAGCTTGCCGAGCACGTTGGCGGTCTTGTGCACGGTGCACCGCTGGTGGCGGGTTGCGGGCGATACCTCCTCGAGCGCCTTCCAGAAGCCGACCACGCCGTCTCCGGTGGCCAACTCGGGCGCGATGGCGAGGCCGCGGGCCTTGAGGTCGACCAGCAGTTCCCGCCAGCTCTGCGCGCTCTCGCGCATGCCGACCTGGAAGCCGATCAACTCCTTCCTGCCCTCCGGCGTGGCGCCGATCAGCACCAGCATGCACTCGCCCTGCGGCTCCATCCGCGCCTGCAGGTAGACGCCGTCCGCCCAGGCATACACGTAGCGGCGCGCCGACAGGTCGCGCCGCTGCCAGCGCGCGTAGTCCGCCTCCCACGCGTCCCGCAGCCGCGCGATCACCGACGACGACAGGTTCGGGGCCTCCTTGCCCAGCAGCGCCGCCAGCGCCTCCTGGAAGTCACCCATCGAGACCCCGCGCAGGTAAAGGATCGGAAGCACCGCATCCAGGCTTCGGGTCCGCCTGGCCCGGCGCGGCAGAAGGGCCGAGGTGAAGCGGATACGGCCCGCCGCTCCCCCGCCGTCAGGCGTTGGCCCGCAGCGCCTCCCGCCCGCCCATCGCGCCGTGCAGCAGATAGGCCGGGAGCGCGATCGCCCCGAGCGCCGCGGCGGCGAACATCGCCCCGCCGGCCCCGCCGTAGGCATCCGCCGCGATCCCGCACAGCGCCGGCGCCAGCGCCCCGCTGGCGTAATAGATGGTGAAGAAGATGCCCATCGCCGCCGGGCGGTTGACCGACCGGGCCGAGAGGGTGCCGATGGCGATGATGATCCCCGGATGCAACGCCCCCGGCAGCCCGATGAGCCCGCCCCACAGCACCGGCAGGTCGACCCCGCCCATGGCCGCGGTGCCCAGCACCATCGCGAGGGAACCGGCGACGAACACCCATTTGGTTCCCCAGCGCCCCGCCAGCAGGCCGCCCACGGGGGTCGCCAGCACGTTGCCCCAGGTGGCCAGGGCGACCACCAGCCCGATCAGCGCCAGGCCTTCGCCGCGTGCCGTCATCAGGGTCGGGGCGTAGGAGAGGAATCCGGCATAGCAGGAGGTGTAGGCGGCCCAGATCACCCCGGCGACCGCGCTCAGCCCGACTTCGTGCCGCGTGGGCAGGGCGAAGCCGCGCGGCGCTTCGCTGCCCGGCGCCGGGCGGTAGCTGGCGAGGAACAGGACCAGCGCGACCGCCGCTTCCGCCGCGCCGGAGCCGAACGCCGCCCACCAGCCGAAGGCGCTGGCCAGCAGCGGCTGCACGATCTGGCTCAGTCCCACGCCGACCGGATAGGCGGCCGAGGACAGGCTGATGGCCAGCATGAAGCGGGGCCCGGTGAACCAGTCGGCGATCACCTTGCTTTGCAGCACCATCATCGCCACCGCGCCGACGCCGGAGACGATCCGCCCGGCGGCGATCCCCTCCGCGCCCGGGGCGAGGGCGCACAGCACCTGACCGGCCGCCATCAGCGCCAGCCCGCCCCCCAGCACCAGCCGGTCGCCGAATCGCCGGCCGAGCAGCCCGAGCGGCAGGGCGACGAACGCGCCCGACAGCATGTAGGCGCCGATCAACGAGCCGAAGGTGGCGTAGTTCAGGTGCAGCCGGGCGATCAGTCCGGCCCCGAGGCTGGCCACCGTCTGGAATTCGTAGCCGAATCCGACGCGCGCGAGCAGCAGCGCGGTCAGGATGACCCAGGGCCGGCGATCCATCGTTCCTCCCACGGCGCGCCGGATGCGGCCGGTCTTCGGTCGCTGGCGGTGATCCGCGACTCGGTGACGGGCCGCGCGGCCGCACCGGGCCGGAACCCGCTTGCTTGCCCGCACGGTAGCCCGGGCCGTGTTGCGTGCCTATCTTGGGGCCATGCGTGACACCCCCGCCTTTCTCGATCCCGCCCGTCCGCCGGTGCCCGACCTCGTGGTGCCGCGCGGCATCACCCCGTTCCATCTGCCGCAGCGCCCGGTGCGCGGGCGGTTGATCCGGCTTGGCCCGCTGGCCGAGGCGCTGCTGACCCGGCACGACAACCCGGAGCCGGTCACCCGCCTGGTTGGCGAGGCGCTGGCCCTGGCGGCGGCGCTGGCGAGCGCGCTCAAGTTCCGCGGCTCGTTCAGCCTGCAGGCCAAGGGCGACGGGCCGGTGCCGCTGCTGCTGGCCGACTGCACCGACAGCGGCGCCCTGCGCGGCTATGCGCGGGCGGAGCCGGAGCGGCTGGCGCCGGTGCTCGCCGCCGATCCGGCGCCTGCGGCCAGCCGTCTGCTCGGCGGCGGATATCTCGCGTTCACGGTCGATCAGGGCGCCGAGCAGCACCGCCACCAGGGCATCGTCGCGATCGAGGGCGACAGCCTGGCGGCGATGGCGCTGAACTACTTCCGCTCGAGCGAACAATTGCAATGCGCGCTGCATCTCGCCTGCGCGCGGACCGAGGCCGGCTGGCGCGCCGGCGCGTTGATCCTGGAAAAGATCGCCGGCGCCGGCGGCATCGACCCCGAACTGTCGGAGGCGGCGCAGGCGGAGAGCTGGCGCGCCGCCACCGCGCTGGCCGCGACCCTGACGGACGGCGAACTGCTGGATGATGCGCTGCCGCCCGAGCATCTGCTGTGGCGGCTGTTCGGCACCGAGGGCATCGCCGCCGACCGCCCGCGCGCGCTGTCCTACGGCTGCCGCTGCTCGCGTGCCCGGCTGGCGGGGATCCTGGAAGGGTTCCCGCCCGACGACCTCGACCACATGACGGTGGGCGGCGACATCGTCATGACCTGCGAGTTCTGCAACCATGATTTCCGCTTCCCGCGCACGGAGGTGCGCGGTCAGGAGGAGCCCGGCCCGGGGACCAAAGGGCGCGGCGAATCCGGCGCGATCGGCCATTGACCGCGGCGGGGCCGCTCCGCATGGTGCGGCCGCATTCTGGTCCGGAGACGATCTGCATGCCCGTGTCCCTGTCGCGCCGCGCGATCCTGCTGTTGCCGCTGCTGCTCGCTGCCTGCGCCGGCGAACAGACGCCGGTCGTGTACCCGCGGCTCGACTACGGCTACCTGCCGCCGTTCCGGCTCAATGTGGCGGCGATCTCGATCGAGCAGAATTTCGTCGCCTCCGACCAGCCGCCGTCGGTGAGCCAGTACGATCCCGTCTCGCCCATCGCGGCGCTGCGGCAGATGGCGGAACAGCGGCTGAAAGCCTTCGGCTCGGCCGGCCGGGCGGTGTTCGTGATCGACGATGCGTCGCTGGTCCGGAACGGCGACGCCATCACCGGAACCTTCACGGTGCGGCTGGAAATCTACACCTCGGCCGGCACCCGCGCGGGATTCGCGGAGGCGACGGTGTCGCGCCAGCGGGTCGGCAAGGTGAGCGATCTGGCGGATACGCTCTATCAGATGACCCGGCAGTTGATGGACCGGATGAACGTCGAGTTCGAGTACCAGATCCGCCGCTCGCTCGGCGACTGGCTGGTGGCGGCCGGCGCCCCGTCGGCGCCGGTGCAGGCGGCCCCGCTGGCCCCGGCGGGCACGCCATCGGCCGGCATGCCGCCCACCCAGATGCCGCCCACCCGGTGCCGGCCGCGCTGCCGGCGCCGCAGCCGATCGCGCCGGAGGTGGTGCCGCCGCGCTGAGCCGGCCGGCGCGGGGCAGGGGATGCGCCCGCCCGGGAACGGGACACCGCGTCAGGGGCGGAACAACTCCGCCATCGTTCAGGTGATCGCCTCGGCCGAGCGGGCGATCGCGCGCAGGACGAATTTCTGGATCTTGCCGGTCGAGGTCTTCGGCAGTTCGCGGAACACGATGCGCTTCGGCACCTTGAACCCGGCCAGATGCTCGCGGCAGAAGCTGCGCAGCGCCGCTTCCGTCACCTGCGCGCCGGGCTTCAGCTCGACGAAGGCGCAGGGCGTCTCGCCCCATTTCTCGTCCGGCTGCGCCACCACCGCGGCGCTCATCACCGCGGGGTGGCGATAGAGCGCCTCCTCCACTTCCAGCGACGAAATGTTCTCGCCGCCGGAGATGATGATGTCCTTCGAGCGATCGCGGATCTTGGCGTAGCCGTCCGGCTGCATCACCGCGAGGTCGCCGGTGTGGAACCAGCCGCCGGCGAACGCCGCTTCGGTCGCGGCCGGGTTGCCGAGGTAGCCCTTCATGGTGATGTTGCCGCGGAACATGATCTCGCCCATCGTCTCGCCGTCGGTGGGAACCGGCTGCATCGTGTCGGAATCGAGCACCGTCATCGCTTCCTGCATCGGCACGCGCACGCCCTGGCGGCCGTTGCGTTCGGCGCGGCGGTCGAGCGGCATCGCCGCCCATTCCGGCTGCTTGGGGCAGACCGACGCGGGGCCGTAGGTCTCGGTGAGGCCGTAGACATGGGTGAGGTCGATGCCCGCCTCCTCGGCCCCGGCGATGATCACGGCCGGCGGGGCGGCGCCGGCCACCTGGCCGGCGATGCGGTGATCGATGCCGGCGCGCAGCTCGGCCGGCGCGTTGATCGCGGTGGCGTAGACGATCGGCGCGCCGCACATGTGGGTCACGCCGTGCGCGCGGATCGCCTGCCAGATCGCGGCGCCTTCCACCTTGCGCAGGCAGACGCTGGTGCCGGCGCGCTCGGCGAGCGACCAGGGGAAGCACCAGCCGTTGCAGTGGAACATCGGCAGGGTCCACAGGTACACCGGGTGGTGCGGCATGTCCCAGCCGACGATGTTGCTGAGCGCGTTCAGATAGGCGCCGCGATAGTGATAGACGACACCTTTCGGATCGCCGGTGGTGCCGGAGGTGTAGTTCAGCGCGATCGCGTCCCACTCGTCGGGCGGGTTCTCCCAGACGTAACCGGGATCGCCGGTCTGCAGGAACGCCTCGTAGGTCATCTCCCCCAGCAGCGTCCCGCCGGCGGCTTCCGGATCGTCGATGTCGATCACCAGCGGCTTGTCGTCCAGCAGCGCCAGCGCCTTCTCGATCGTGGGCGAGAACTCGCGGTCGGTGAGCAGGGCGCGGGCGCCGCCGTGACGCAGCATGAAGGCGATGGTTTCGGGATCGAGCCTGGTGTTGAGCGTGTTCAGCACCGCGCCCAGCATGGGAACGCCGAAATGCGCCTCGTAGATCGCCGGCACGTTGGGCGCCATCACCGCCACCGTGTCGCCGCGGCCGATGCCGCGCCGGGCGAGCGCCGAAGCAAGCCGGCGGCAGCGGTCGTACGTCTCCCGCCAGCTGTGGCGCACCGCGCCGTGCACCACGGCAAGACGGTCGGGATACACCGCGGCGGCACGTTCCAGGAACGTCACCGGGTTGAGCGGCGTGTGGTTGGCCTGGTTGCGATCGAGACCGGTCAGAAAAGCAGGATTGGCCATGGACGTGCTCCCTTTGCCCAGGAGCTTAAGACACCAACGCGCGCACGAACAGGCGCCGACGGGGGCGGCAGCGGCCGACGGGGTGATCGGGGGGCGGGCGAGCAAGGCCAGGGGGCGCTGCCCCCTGGACCCCCGCCAAGGGCTGAGCCCTTGGAACCCTTCGTTGGTTCCGTGCCGGTGGGGGGTGGCGTGCCGGCCGGGCCGGGGCCGGTGGCTGGGTGACAGGGCGCGCATCAGCGCGCCCTGTCACCCAGCCACCGGCCCCGGCCCGGCCGGCACGCCACCCCCCACCGGCACGGAACCCCCCGAGGGGTCCAGGGGACTTGTCCCCTGGCAGGGGGTCCAGGGGGGCAGCGCCCCCCTGGCCTTGCTTGCCCGGCGACCCGACAGCCCCCTACGCCGCTGCCATCTCCAGGCGCTGCGCAGCGCGGGTGCGCCCGATCAGCGGCAGCAGGTCGCGCAATTCGGGTCCGTGTTCCTCGGCGGTCAGGGCCAGGCGCAACGGCAGGAACAGGGATTTTCCTTTGCGGCCGGTGGCGGTTTTCAGCGCCTCGGTCCAGTGCCGCCAGGTGTCGGCGTCCCACGGCTCCGCCGGCAGCAGGTCGCGCGCCGTGCGCAGGTAGTCCCGCTCGGCCTCGAGTGTCGGCGGGGTGATGGTGCCGGCCGTCACCTCCCACCAGCCGCGCGCTTCGTTCAGCAGGTCGAGGTTGCCGCGCACCGCCAGCCAGAACGATTCGGTGGCGCCGGCGGGCAGTCGCTCGGCCACCGCGGCGAAGGGCAGGGCGTGCAGCACGCGCCGGTTCAGGGCCAGGAGTTGCTGCGCGTCGAACCGGGCGGCGGAGTGGGAGAAGGTGCCGAGATCGAAGCTTGCGGCCAGCGCCGGCAGCGCCAGCGGCTCGGGGTCGGCCGAGGTGCCGAGCCGGGCCAGGTAGCCGGCGATCGCCTGCGCTTCCACCCCGTCGGCGCGCAGGCTGCGCAGGGACAGGCTGTCGAGCCGCTTCGACAGCTTGCCGCCGTCGCTGTCGGTCAGCAGCGGCAGGTGGGCGAAGCCGATCGCGGCGGGGTCGGCGCCGAGGGCGGCGAAGATGTCGCGCTGGATGCCGGTGTTGGTCACGTGGTCCTCGCCGCGGATCACATGGGTGATGCCGGTCTCGATGTCGTCGACCACCGAGGTGAAGGTATAGAGCGGCGTGCCGTCGGCGCGGATCAGCACCGGGTCGGAGACCGAAGGCAGTTTCACCGCCCGCTCGCCCAGCACGAGGTCGTGCCAGGTGACGGTGGCCTGGGACAGCAGGAAGCGCCAGTAGGGACGCTTGCCGTTGGCCTCGGCCGCCGCGCGCTGTTCGGGCGTGAGCTTCAGCATCGCCCGGTCGTAGACCGGCGCCTTGCCGCGGCGCAGGCGCTGCTCGCGCTTGGCGCGCAGTTCCTCTTCCGATTCGAAGCAGGGGTAGAGCCGGCCGGCCTGTTTCAGGCGCTCGGCGGCGGCGGCGTAATGGTCGAGCCGTGCCGACTGGTGGAAACTGTCGTCCCAGTCGAGCCCGAGCCAGCGCAGGTCCTGGGCGATCGCGGCGGCGTATTCGGGCTTGCCGCGGGCGGTGTCGGTGTCGTCGAGGCGCAGCAGGAAGCGGCCGCCGTGGCGGCGGGCGAACAGGAAATTGGCCAGCGCGATGCGGGCGTTGCCGACATGCAGCCAGCCGGTCGGGCTGGGGGCGAAGCGGACCACCGGGCGGGTCATGCCGGGTCTCCGTCCGCCTCGTCGTCATCGTCGGCGCCGATGCGGCGGGGGTCGAGGGCGCGCCAGTCGCGGTCTTCCGCGCCGGCGGGGCGGTCGGCGAAATCGCCGAGTTCGGTGGCGCTGCGCCAGCCGGCCTCGCCGGCGTCGACCACCACCGCGTCCTCGCCCCAGGCGAACCAGGCTTCCAGCACGTCCTTCGTGCTGGTTCCCGGGGCACGGCAGCGTTCCAGCGAGTCGCGCACGTAGCGGCGGGCGAAGGCGTTGGCGTGCATCAGGGTGGGGAAGCCGGCGATGTCTTCCACCACGTTGTCCTCGGCGCCGCCGGAGAGGTCGAGGATGCGCACGCGCCAGCCGCCTTCGGGGGCGAACAGGTCGCTCATGGGGTGCGGCGCGGCGGCGGGAGGGGGGACATCGGGGGGGCGTGCATCGGCCGGAAGCTAGGCGCGCGGGGGGGACTTATCAACGCCGGGCGGGACGCGGGGCGATCGGGTGAGCCGGCCGTGTTCGGTCGGATCCCGCGGCGGGATGCGGTGGCGGCGCCGTGGTCCCGGGGGCCCGCTGTTGGCCCGCCCGGGCGTGACGGAACGGGCGGCCGTGACGGAAGGGGCCGAGGCGCAGGGACGATGGAACGGCAGACGGAGACCGGTTCCGGCCATCGCGCGCACCGCCCGCACAAGCGGGTCGTGTCTCAGTTTGAATTTCGGCTATGGGGGTAAGCAGAAGTCCGTCCGAAGGTCTTCCAACGACAGCTTCGCGCCCATTTCTGCCGTTCTGGGTGCATTCATGCGCTCCGTAAACGGACACTCAGCGAACTGTGCGTTTCGACGAGCATCGCCGGCGTTGGGTGGTGGCGGGCGCTCCCGCTTCTCACGCTGATTGATCCGGATTAGACGTCTGATGTCATCTTCCCAGCGTCTGGCTTTCGTCCTATGGATGCTTCGGAAGTTGGGGGACGCGGGAGGACAAACGCCCGGGAGAATGTTATGCAAACGCTAATGTCAACTGATCGGCTGCCAGACGGCTTACTCTCCGCCTTAGGCGGACGGGAAGTTACTCTCTGGCTTCACCGCCTTCCGGCCGAACTCAACTCCGGCGAAATCGCGAAACTCATTAGCCTACCATGGCGTGACGTGCTGCTCGGCGAGAGCACGAAAGGGGTCCTCGACGCGCTCTCGGGCGACGGCGACCAGAACCTCGTGCGGCGGCGCGGGTATCTGCAGCTGATACAGACCGACCCGTCACTGGTTTTGCTGCCGCCCCGGTCTCTACCCGTCTACCAACTCGACGCTTCGGGCCCGTCTGAATCCGACTTCGACAAGATGCTGCGCCGGATGGCGATGCTCGGCGGCCTACGCCGTTCGGGCGTGCGCCATCTTGTTATCATATCGGATTCGGACGGAACTCCGCCCGCCGAACTCGTGAGCCTGATCGACGCCGGCTTTCAGCCCTTCGTCACCCTCGTGTCGGCTACCGTAGCCGGGCTGGCTACCGCGTCAGCCTGGGCCGAACGCAAGGCTGCGGGGCCACCCCGCCCAGCTCGTCCGCGTAGCGCCCGCCAACTTCGCCCGGGCGCTCGTCGCGCGCTATGCCGAGATTTACCCGGCGGATGCCACGATAGTTCGTGTCCGTCGTTCGGACGGCTCGACCATCCTAGTTGACATGACCGAGATCGACGACGTCGAGCGCCCGATCATGGACCCATACGACGTGATCCAAGAGCGCGACTTGGCCATCGTTGTTCCCGAAGACCTCGATGAGGAGGAGTTCATCGGGTTCTTCGAGGGTAGGCAGAACTCCTGGCGCGCCTACGCGGCCGGAGTTCCCTGGCCGCGGGACGAGCATGCATGGCGCGCCTTCGAACGACTGCTCCGCAAGCTCGACACAGTCGGCTCCCCCGAGAACAAAATCGCCTATATCGCCGCCCAGCCCGGCGCCGGGGGGACGACGCTCGCGCGCGCCGTTGCGTTCGAGGCAGCACGCGCCGGGTACCCGACGCTGGTTGCGAAATCGATCCCATTCGCCCCCGACGCGCTGCCGGTGGTCGCCTATCTCACGCGCGCCCATCAGGCGGTCCTCGCTGTCGGGAAGCACGAAACTGCGAAGCCCCCACACGACCGCCGACTGTATGAGACGCCGTGGGTAATCGTCTTCGACCGCCTGCACTTCGAGCATCGGGAAGGCGACCTGCGCCATTTCTTGAACGAGCTAACGAAGTCGGGACGGCCGGCGGTCGTGCTAGTGGTAACGGGACCGATCAAGCCACTCGAATTCTACGGCGAGGCCATCGCACTGGAAATAGCCGCGCCTACCGCATTTCCTGGGGGCCGGCGAGGTCGACACGCTCGGCCGGCACCTAAACCGTTTTCTTCGCGTGTACCAGAAGGCGCGTCCACAGGAGGCTTGGACACAGTTCTACCGCGAACACAGCGTGCAGCAGATGCACAGCGTGGCCGCGTTCTGGATCGCGCTATCGTTCTGGTTGCGCACGAGCCGTGATATCACGGGCTCAATCCAGGACTGGGTATATAAGGCGTTCATCGAGCACGCGGGCACGAACGCCATGCGGAACGCCCTCGTCGAGATCGCTGCGCTGAGTTCCGAGCGGCTGCCGTTGAATGAGAGTCTGTTGCCGCTCTCCGACGACCAGTGGCCGCTTTCTCTTCGTCTAGAGGACCAGCGCCAGAACCTCTCTGCTTTAGGCTTGATGCGCGTTAAGGCCGACGGTGAGCACTACTGGGGCTTGGCCCATGACATTCTAGCCCGGTTGCTGCTCAATGCGCTCTTCTATGACTTCACGACCCGAAGCGAGCTCGACCTCGCGGAAGCTCGGGATCCGGAGCACCTGCGCTTCCTCGCGCTGAAGCGCGTCGCCGTGAAACCCGCCATGGCAGAGACGCGCTACCGGGCGCTCGCCGAGCAGTATGCGACGACGATCTTCAAAGTGGACCCGGACCACGGTGCCCCCGCCTTCGCCGGCATTTGGCGCGAGGTGCTCGCCGCCCTCGACGAGATGCCCAAGCTGCTGCGCGATACAAGCCGGGTCTTCCGTCACCACACGGCGATCTCGCGACGGCGCATAGCCGCCTTCGACAACCCGCTCTACGGAGTGACGGTTTATGACCGGGTGGAACTCTTGGAGAGAGCGGTCGAGGACATCCGCTACGCCTTAACGTCGATCGATCGGGTTCCCGGCGAAGAGCCGGACCTCAACCTCTACAATTCGCTCGCGAACGCCTATCTTAACCTCGCCGACGTACTCGCGATCACCAAATCAACCCGCGAGCGGGTAATCGAACTCCGGCAACTCGCTAATGAGGCCACGCGACGGGCCTACAGCGAGAGCCCGACCAATCCGTGGGTGGTCGAAACTCACATCAAGAACCTCCTCAGCGTCGCGAGGTCCGAGCCCGAACGTGCCGCCAACTCGGCGCTGGAGGCGCTGATCGCAGTATACGACGCACTGCGCACGTCCGACGTCAACCTTCGCACCGATAAGCTTGGTCGTCTTGGTGAGGACGCGCTGACGATCTTGTTTGCCAACGTCCCGCCGGACTCCGGTCGGGCTGAGCTGGCGACGCCGCTGGACGTCCTCGTCGCTGCTTGGCAAGTCCTTGCACGTGCCGGCGTCACCGGCCTCGACGGGACCCTGGCCGATCTGCCTCCGGACATGGCGGAGGCTGCTCTCGCGGTCCTGTCCCATCCAGCTGGACGCGGCGACATGCAGGTCCTTCGGTTCCAGTACGGCATCCTGAGTGCGGCCCGCCCCTTCGAGTTCTCGAAGCGCCTCGCGCTCGTCGAAAACCTCCAGGCCACCGACGGTCGCCTCTCACCGCAGTTGATGCTGGAGTACGCCCTCCTCCTTTACCAAGTCGGTCGGGCGGCCGAAGGCGACCAGCGGTTCCGAGGTCTTCGCCGGCTTTGCGCGCGGCGCTGAGCACTTCGTTCTGGTACCGGAGCCGCTGGATTGGCTCCGGGACGGCGAAAGCGAGGCACTCCGCACGGTTCAGGCGCACGTCGGCTCCGAGCAGAGCTTTCGACCGATGGCGCGCGTTGCAGAGTTCGGGAATATCGTGGCGCCGTTCCGGCCCGAGGAGTTCGCCGTGCGTAGCATGCGGCCCGGCACGCCGTTTCGTGCGCACGTCTCATTTGGGCACAATGGCCCCTTCCTCCGCCCATCATCGACCGGCCCGAAGCGCGGGTGACACCATCATGGATATGGTCGCCACATACGCGGCATCGAAGGCGTGGACATTGCGGCCCAACATCGTCCTGGTTGAGGGTAAGTCGGACGAGGCTCTGTTTCAGCACGCCGACAGGCTGTCGGTGCAAGCAGGGCGTGTGCTCCTCGGCGATGAGATCTGCGTCGTAGCGGCAGGCCGGTATGACCGTGGCGGCACGTACGGTGTAGCACGCGAACTCATCACCCTCCGCTCGATGGTGCCGCTCGTACTCGACAGACACGGGCGACCAACATACCGGGTCATGGGTCTTGTCGACAATGACTTAGCCGGGCGTCGCATTATCAAAGACGTTGTCCGCATGGACCGGAGCGCGGTTGAGTTCCATGACATCGTCGCCCTGCAACCCGTGACTCCAACATTCGTGGAACTAGATCCGCTCGGCCGCCGGCGCGAGTGCGATCTCGCTAACCTTCCGTATAGGATTCTGGACTGGGAGATGGAGGACGCGCTGTCTCCACGACTTTTGCAGTTATTCGATCGAAGACATCCTGGGATGATCACTCAGCGAAGGCGGGAGGGTAACAAGATCCATCATGAACTGACGACGCAAGGAAAGAGTGCACTTCTTCGACTGGCGCAACAGGAAGCCACCCTGATAGACCTTGTCGATATCGTGCAAATTATTAGAATGGTCCGATCCATACTGGGCCTGCAAGTGCCTGCAAGATAGATGTACGGGAACTTATCGGAGGAAATCACTTTCTCGGATCAGGTGGCGCACCTTCGATTGTAAGAAGCGGGACGCTCTGGCTCGTCGCTTGATCGACATCAGACGACGGTCAGTGTCAGCTTGTTGCTGTGTCCGCCCGAAAGCAGACGGCCATCTTCCGGCCAACTTCGGCCGCTGCCAACCGGCCGGTCGATAGGCAGCTATGGGTCGTAAGCCGAAATCCAAACTGAGGCACTCTCCACAAACTTCTTGCCTCACCCCGGGCGAATGTTCTATATATGTTCGCAACCCCATGACCCCCATTCCCCTCCTCGACCGTCTTGCCAGCCTCGTCGTCTGGCTGACCGACCGCATCGCCGGCGTGGGCGATCCGGCGGGGCTGGACCGCGCGCAGGCTGACAGCCTGCTTGCGCGGCTGCGCCATCTCGCCGCCCGGTTCCGCGCCGTCGCCGGCACCCCGGCCCCGCCGCCGAAGCCCGCCCAAGGGCTGGCCGAACCGCGGTTCGTTCCCGCCTTCAGATCCCGCGACCTGTCGGTGGACCCGCTGCCCGAGCCCCCGGCGCTGCCGCGCGCCTGGCGCTGGCTGCTGCGGCTGATGCCGCAGGCCGACGCCGGGCGGGCGCAACTGGAAGACCTGCTGCGCGACCCGGCGATGGCGGAGCTGCTGGCGGCCGATCGCCGGCTGGGGCCGATCCTGCGCCCGCTCGGCTGGATGCTGGGCGTGGATCGGGCGCTGCTGCCGGCCTCGCGCTGGCGGCGGCGGCCGGTGATCATGGTGGCCGGCGGGCCGGCGGAGGTCGCGGCGGCGGCGGAGGAATACGCCGCCGCGCGGGCGAAGGCCGGGTCCTGGGTGGATCTTGTCCCGCTGTGTTACGCGCCCGTCTCGCGAAGGTGGGGCCGGCGGCTGGTCTGGCGCGGGCGCACCGGGCTGGCGGTGTCGGGTCTGTCGGAATTCTACCGCTGAGCGGGCGGGGCGGACGCGTGTCGTTATCGTTGCGATACCGAAACCAATAGCCGTATCCCCGGGCCCGGGTCGGCAGCCGGGGTGCCACAGGGTCGTCCGCGTCCGGCCATGGGGCGATCAGGGCGGTCGCCCGATTGCCCAGGCCGGGCGGGCGCGCCCTTGGCGCCGCCGTGCCGATACCCCATTTTCGGGCGCATGACCGAACGCCTGATCCCCGACCCGGCCGGCCTCGCCCGCGCCGCCGCCCTGCTGCGCGACGGACGGCTCGTCGCCTTCGGGACCGAGACGGTGTACGGGCTTGGCGCCGACGCCACCGACGCCGAAGCCGTCGCCGCGGTGTTCGCCGCCAAGGACCGGCCGCGTTTCAACCCGTTGATCTCCCACTACCCGGACGCCGAGGCCGCCTTCGCGGACGGCGTGGCGGGTCCGGTGGCGCGCGCGCTGGCCGCCGCGTTCTGGCCCGGACCGCTCACCCTGGTGCTGCCGCGCCGGCCCGACAGCCGGGTGGCGCTGCTGACCGGCGCGGGGCTCGACACCTTGGCGCTGCGGGTGCCGGCGCATCCGGTGGCGCAGGCGCTGCTGCGGGCGGTGGGCCGGCCGGTGGCGGCACCCTCGGCCAACCGCTCGGGCCAGGTGAGCCCCACCACCGCGGCGCATGTGCTGGAAGGGCTGGGCGGGCGGATTGCCGCGGTGCTCGACAGCGGCCCAAGCGCGGTTGGGGTGGAATCGACCGTGCTCGACGCGACCGGCCCGCGGGTGCGCCTGCTCCGTCCCGGCGGCGTGCCGCTGGAGGCGATCGCGGCGCGGCTCGGCCCGCTCGGGATCGAGGTCGACATCGGGGCGCCGCTCGCCGAGGGCGCGGCGCCGCGCGCGCCGGGCCAGCTTGCCTCGCACTACGCGCCGTCCCTGCCGGTGCGGCTGAATGCGACCTCGGTGCGGCCGGACGAGGGGCTGCTCGCGTTCGGCCCGCCGCTGCCGGGGGCCGGCGCGGTGTTCAACCTCAGCCCCGGCGGCGACCTGACCGAGGCGGCGGCCCGGCTGTTCGCCGGGCTGCGGGCGCTGGATGCGCCCGGCCGCGTGCGGGCGATCGCGGCAATGGCGGTGCCCGACGAGGGCCTCGGCCGGGCGATCAACGACCGCCTGGCCCGCGCCGCCGCGCCGCGCTGAGCGGCCCGCGGGGCAGGGGCGAGACGCTCCCTCCCCCCTTGCGGGGGAGGGCCGGGGTGGGGGGTGCCAGCCGGCACGAGGCACTCGTGCCGCTGGCACCCCCCACCCCGGCCCTCCCCCGCAAGGGGGGAGGGAGAGGGGGCCTACAGCGAGGCGACGATCTGCCGGTAGGCTTCCTCCGGGAAGGCCTTCATCGAGACGCTGCGGACATTTCCCTGCCGGCCCAGCATCAGGGTGAACCGGGCGCAGATGGCATCGTCAGGCGCCTCGTAGACAACGACCAGGTCGTAATCGCCCATGGTCATGTAGACGGTGCGGATCTGCCCGCCCATTTCCGCGAGCAGCTTGCGCGCCGTGTCCAGCCGCTTCGGGCTGTCGGCGATGGCGTGCAGGCCCTGGTCGGTCCATTTCGCCAGCATGACGTAGGTTGGCATCGGTCCCTCCCGCGTGTCGCGGCGGCGCTCCGCCGTCCGGCGGGGCCAGCGTGATCCCGGGGGCGGGGTTTGCTCAAGCGCAATCGTCGGCCCGGCGTTGACGGGCGCGCGAGCGCGCCGGACCCCGACCCTTGCAGGCCTCAGCAGTCCGGCGCCGGGCGGGCGCGCGTGCGCTTGGTGGCGCCCTGCCGGGCCTTCGCGCCCAGCCGCCGCTCGCGCGCGGCCTTTCCCGGCCGGGTCGGCACCCGCCGCACCGGCGCGATCGCGGCGGCGCGCACCAGGTCGAGCAGGGTTTCCATCGCCTGCGCCCGGTTGCGCTCCTGGGTGCGGTGGCGCTGAGCGGTGATCATCAGCACCCCGGCCTGGCTCAGGCGCCGTCCCGCGAGCCGCGCCAGCCGGGCCCGCACCGCTTCCGGCAGGCCGGTGTCCGCCAGCACCACCCGCAACTGCACCGCCGTGGAGAGCTTGTTCACGTTCTGCCCGCCGGGGCCGGAGGCGCGGACGAAGCTTTCGCTGATCGCCTGGTCGTCGATCGCCAGGGTGTCGGTGACCGGGATCGTCGCCATCAGCGGCCGAAGCGGCGGTCGCGCAACTGGAAGGTGCGGATCGCGCGCAGGAAGTCGATATGGCGGAACGCCGGCCAGTTCACGTCGGTGAAGTGGAACTCGCTGTAGACCGACTGCCACAGCAGGAAGCCCGACAGCCGCAACTCGCCCGAGGTGCGGATGATGAGGTCGGGGTCGGGCAGGCCGGGGGCATAGAGGTGCCGCCCGATCGCCTCCGGCGTCACCGCCGCCGCCGCGTCTTCGGCCGACAGGCCGCGGGCGGCGAATTCGCGCATCAATGAGCGCATGGCGTCGGCGATTTCCTCCCGCCCGCCGTAGTTGGCGGCGATCGTCAGGGTCATCTGCCGGTTGGCCGCGGTTTCGGCGCAGGCCCGGTCGAGCGCCGCGACCAGGGTGGGGGGCAGCAGGTCCAGCCGGCCGATCGCGGCCACCCGCACGCCGAGCCGGTGGATGCGCGGGTCGGCGGCGAGACTGTTCATCTTGGCCTCGATCGCGGCGAGGATGCCGGAGACCTCCGCCGCCGGCCGGGCCAGGTTGTCGGTGGAGCAGACCCACAAGGTGACCGCGCCCACCCCAAGCTCGGCGCACCAGTCGAGCACGTCGTCGAGCTTGTGCGCGCCCATGGCATAGATTGCGCGGAAGTCGTGCAGCCCCTGGCCGCGGGCGTGGCGCCGGTTGCCGTCGAGGATGATCCCGATATGGCGCGGCATCGGGCCGGCGTGCACCTCGCGCAGCAGCCGCGCCTCGTACCAGCGGTAGATGCCGCCGCGCGCCAGCCGGCGCAGCCGGCGCAACCGGATGCGCGCGGGGCGGGGTGCGGCTTCGGCCGCCCTCGCCTTGGCGTCGTGCGGGCCTGCTTCTTTCACGAACGAGACCATTGCCGTGAGTATCGTCGTCTGCTGCCGCCGGCGCCAGGGGGGACAGGGGCATCCGGTGAACGATCCGGCAGCGCACCCGCCGGGGGTCCCGTCACGCCGCGTGCGGCCTGCCTATTTCGGGGTGGGGCGCAGGCTCTGTACCCGCCATGCGGTCTGGTGCTCGGTGCCGTGCGCCATGGGGACCACCTCGACGCGCTCGAGCGGGATCAGGGTGGCGCGATCGAGCCACCACAGGGTCTCTTTCCTCACGTCCGGCCGGTCCGGCGGGCCATGGCGCTCGACCCGCAGCAGCAGGGTGGGGCGCGGGTCGGCCGGGCCCAGCGCGAGCGGCGGGTTGGCGAGATGGGTGATGCTGGCGGAGTGCCACAGCGCCAGCGGGGTCGGCCGGGCCAGGGGGAAGCTTGCCGTGGTGCCGACCGGACCGGTCAGCGCCTCGCGGATCGCCGCACGCTCCTCCGCGGTGCCTTCGTGGAACCTGCCGTCGCCCCAGAAACCGAGGAAGTAGCGGTAGGTGCGGCCGTTGATCCGGCGCAGGCAGATCTGCGGATGATCCGGTTCGGCCCCTTCGAACACGACCGCCATCCCGGTGTTCAGGGTGGCGGTCATGCCGGACGGACAGGGCGGGAGGGTGGTGAGCCCGGCAGTGCTGGGCGTGGGGGGAAGCGGCAGCGGGGGGCGTTGGCAGGAGGTCAGGGCGCCGGCGAGAAGCCCGGCCAGCGCCAGGGCCGCCCCGCGCCCGGCGCCCGCGCGCCGCCCTTCGTGCCGCCCCGCCCCGGACGGCGCGCCGCTCGACCGTGCCGCCACCGGTCAGACCCGCATCGGCATCAGCACATAGAGTGCGCTCGCGTCCGCCGCGTCGCGCACCACGGTGGGGGCGGAGCCGTCGGCGAAGCAGAACTCCACCTGCTCGCCCACCTGGTCGGTGATGTCGTTGAGGTAGCGGGCCTGGAAGCCGATCTCGAGCGGGGTGGAGGCGTAGCTGACCCGTCCGCCGTCGAGTTCCTCGCTGGCCGCTCCCTGCTCGGGGCTGGAGGCCGACAGCACCAGCAGGTCGGGGCTGAGGCTGAGTTTCACCGGGCGGGAGCGCTCGGCCGAGATGGCGGCGACCCGGGCCACCGCATCGGCGAAGTCCTTCTTGGCGACCCGCAGCACCTTGTCGTTGCCCTGCGGGATCACCCGCTCGTATTCGGGGAAGGTGCCGTCGATCAGCTTGCTGGTCAGCCGCACCGCGTCGATGGTGAACTGGATGCGGGTGTCCGACAGCGCCACCTCGACATTGCCGGCCACTTCGTCGAGCAGCTTGCGCAGTTCGGCCACCGTCTTGCGCGGCACGATCACGCCGGGCATGGAGCCCGCGCCCTCCGGCAGCGGTTCCTCGACCCGTGCCAGCCGATGCCCGTCGGTGGCGACCGCGCGCAGCACCTTGGCGCCCTCGCTCTCGGTCGCGTGCAGGTAGATGCCGTTCAGGTAGTAGCGGGTTTCCTCGGTCGAGATGGCGAAGCGGGTGCGGTCGATCAGCGCGCGCAGGGCCTGCGCCGACAGGCTGAACCGGTGCGGCAGGGCGCCCGCGGTCATGGAGGGGAAGTCCTCGACCGGCAGCACGACGAGGCTGGTCGCGTAGCGCCCGGCGCGCAGGCTGAGCTGGGCGTCGCCGCCCGGATGGTCGAGCTCGATCTCGGCCCCGTCGGGCAGCTTGCGGACGATTTCGTACAACGTGCCGGCCGGGGCGGTGCAGGCGCCGTTGCGGGTGGTGGAGGCGGGCACCTCCTCGACCACCGCGATTTCCATGTCGGTGGCGGTGAGGGTGAGGGTGCCGTCGCGCACCGCGATCATGACATTGGCCAGGATCGGGATGGTGTTGCGCTTTTCCACCACGCTCTGGACGTGGGCCAGCGCCTTCAACAGGGCGGCGCGATCGGCCTTCAATTTCATGATGTCTCACCCCAAGAAGCCGTGCCCCTGCGGGGCGACTCGTATTTGCTACTGTAGCAAGCCGCGCTTGCGTAAGGCCAGAGGGGCGGACGGCGCGGGCGGTCACCAGCGCCTGGCCCGCCCACCCGGGGGGCGGGGCCGTTCGCTTGCGCCCCCCCGCGCACGCCGTTTCCGGGCCGCGCGGCGTGCCCTAGATCCCGAGATGCGCCTTCATCAGCGCCGGATCCGCCCGCAGTTCCGCCGGGGTGCCCTGCCAGACCACATGGCCGTTGTTCAGGATATACACCCGGTGGGCGAAGCTCAGCGCGGCGACGACATTCTGCTCCACCACCAGGATCGTCCGTCCCTGGGCGGCCAGTTCCCGGCTCACGCGGACCAGATCGCGCACGATCAGCGGCGCCAGACCCTCGAACGGCTCGTCGAGCAGGATCACCTGCGCGTCGCGGATCAGGGCCCGCGCGATCGCCAGCATCTGCTGCTCGCCGCCCGAGAGCTGGCGCCCGCCGGAGCGGCGGCGTTCCTTGAGACGGGGGAAGAACTCGTAGACCCGGTCCAGGGTCCAGGCGGTCGGCGCGGTCAGCGCGGCGAGGCGAAGATTCTCCTCCACCGTGAGCTGGCCGAAGATCGCGCGTTCTTCCGGCACCAGCTGCAGCCCGCGCCGGGCGATCTCGTATGGCGGCAGGCCGTGGATCGGCTTGCCGTCCAGCCGGATCGCGCCCGACCGCGGCGACAGCACGCCCATGATGCTGCGCAAGGTGGTGGTCTTGCCGGCGCCGTTGCGCCCCAGCAGGGCCACCACTTCGTTGCGGCCGACGTTCAGCGAGACGTCGAACAGGATGTGGCTGTCGCCGTAGTAGGTGTTGATCCCGTCGATCTCAAGCAGGCTCGTGCTCATGCAGCCCCCCGAGATAGGCGTCCTGCACCGCCTGGTTGCGTTGGATCTCGTCCGGCGTGCCGTCGACGAGCAGGCGGCCTTCGTAGAGCACGGTGATCCTTTCGGCGAGTTCGAAGATGGCGTCCATGTCGTGTTCGACGATCACCAGGGTGCGGGTGCGGCCGATCTCGCGGATCAGCGCACGGGTGGCGACCCGTTCGGCCGGGCTCATGCCCGCCAGCGGCTCGTCGAGCAGCAGCACGTTGGGTCCGGTGGCGAGCGCGATGCCGATCTCGAGGCGGCGCTTCTCGCCATAGGGCAGCACATGCACCGGCACGTCGGCGCGGTGGGTCAGGCCGACGGTCTCCATCGCCGCCGCCACCTGGCGTTCCACCGGGGCGATGCTGTTGGCGGCGCGCCACAGATCGGCGCGGAAGGTCCCGCGCGCGCGCGCCAGCGCCGCCACCCGCAGGTTCTCCGACACCGTAAGGTCGAGGAACAACTGGTTGAGCTGATTGCTTTTGCCGATGCCGAGCTGGGCGGTGCGGGTGGGGCCGAGCCCGGTGATGCGCCGGCCGAACAGCCGCACCTCGCCGGCGGTGGGCGGGATCTCGTCCTTCAGCATCTTGAACAGGGTGGATTTGCCCGCCCCGTTCGGCCCGATCACCGCGTGGATCGACCCGGTGCGGACCTCGAAGGACACGTCTTCCACCGCGTGCAGCCCGCCGTAGAACTTGGACACGCCGATCGCCCGCAGGGCCGGCGCGTCCTGCCGCGCCACGATCAGCGGGGCCTGCATCGGCATCTCCCGCGCGGTGGGCGGCATCACTGCGGCCTCGTCCGATTCCTCGGGAATGCCCGCCTCGGCGGCGGCCTGGCGGCGGCGGGAGAAGGTCCAGCGGATCTCGCCGGCGATGCCGCGCTTCAGCGCCACCACCAGCACGACGAAGATCAGTCCCAGGATCAGCTTCCACAGCGCGCCGATATGCGGCACCTGCTGAAGATTGTCGCGCAGCCACAGCCACAGGGTGGCGCCGAGCAGCGGCCCGACCAGGGTGCCGACCCCGCCGATCACCGTCTGCACCACGAGCTGGCCGGAGGTATCCAGCGAGAAGGCGTCGGGCGGCATGTAGCTCTGGAACACCCCGAGCAGCCCGCCGGCGAGTCCCGCATACAGCGCCGCGATCACGAACACCGCGAGCTTGTAGGCCGGCACCGAATGGCCGGTCATGCCGGCGCGGGTCGTGTTCTCCTTGATCGCGCGCAGCACGGCGCCGAACGGGGAATGCAGGATGCGCCGCGCCAGCACGAAGCCGAGGAAGAACAGCACCGCCAGCAGCCAGTACATCGGCAGCCCGGCGGAGATCTTCATCGTGCCGAGGTGCGGCACCGGCACCCCGGGCAGCCCGTTCTCGCCGCCGGTGAAGCGGGCGAGGGGCGAGTTCTCGAGGAAATACGCCATCTCGCCGAACGCGAGCGTGATCATGGCGAAGTAGATGCCGATGCGCCGCACCGCGAACCAGCCGACCACCAGGCCGAACAGCCCGGCGGCCAGCGGTGCCGATCACCAGTGCCAGCCACACGCTGGTGATCACGTGGCCGACCAGCAGATAGGCGGCCACGAACCCGCCGGTGCCGAAGAACGCCGCCTGGCCGAAGGACAGCAGGCCGGTGGCGCCGAACAGCAGGTCGAACCCGAGCCCGATCAGGCCCCAGTCCAGAATGCGTTGCAGCAGATCGAAGGAGAAGCCGAGCTCGGGCAGCACGAAGGGCGCGGCCAACAGGACCACGCCCATCGCGATTTCCGGCCAGACCATCGATGCCTTGGGGCCTGCGCGCATCAGACCCGTCCCTCGGACCCGAACAGCCCTTGCGGGCGCAGCACCAGCAGGAGCGCCATCACCGCATACAGCATCACGTCGGAATACGCCGAGTTGAAGGCGCTGGTGATGGAGATGATCTCACCGGCGATCAGCCCGCCCACCACTGCGCCGGGGTAGGAGCCGAGCCCGCCGATCACGATGACGACGAAGGCTTCCACCAGGAAGTTCGCGCCCATGTCCGGCTGGACCGAGACGATCGGCGCATACAGCATGCCCGACACCCCGGCCGCCACCACGCCGATCGCGAACACCGCCAGGAAGGCGCGGCGGACGTTGATGCCGAGGATGCCGACCATGCGCGCGTCCTCGATCCCGGCGCGGACCACGAGGCCGATCGAGGTCCGATACAATATGATGTACAAGAGCCCGAGCAGCACGGCGATGATGCCGATCAGCTCCAGCCGGTAGACCGGGTAGAACAGGAAGCCGATCTGGGCCACGCCCTCACCCCAGGACGGGGTGGGGACGTGTTGGCTGTTGCCGCCGAAGACCGCGCGCACCGCCTCGATGATCACGATCGCGGCGCCGAAGGTGACGAGGATCTGGTCTTCGTGCGGGCGGTTGTAGAACCAGCGGATCAGGAGGCGCTCCATCAGCACCCCGACCACCAGCATGAACACAGCGCCGACCAGGATGCCCAGGACGAACGACCCGGTCTGCGCCATGACGACGTACATCGCGTAGGCGCCCAGCATGAACAGGGCGCCATGCGCGAAGTTGAGCACGCCCAGCGTGCCGAGGATGATGGTCAGGCCGCTGCTGACCAGGGCCAGCAGGGTCCCGAGGGCCAGGCCGTTGAAGGCCTGGGACAGCAACAGCGGTACGCTGGGCATCAGGGGTTCAGACGTAAGGGCCGAGCTTGCAGCCGAGCAAGCCGGGCGGGTTGATCACGTCATTGCCGGGAACGAGGTCGACCACGTCGAAATAGTCGTCCTTGTTCTTCATCGCGCCGGGCGCCTTGCCCACCACGACCGGCACGGGGCGGACCATCTGGTGGTCCTCGGCGCGGTACCAGACCTTGCCCAGGGTGCTGTCGAACGCGTGCGCCTTGGAGGCTTCCAGCGCCTTGATCACCGCCGGCGGGTAGAACGTGCCGGCGCGCTCCACCGCGAGCGCCCAGATATAGGTCTGCAGGTAGCCGATATGGGCGCCCCAGCTCGGACGGTAGTTGTTCTTCGCCTCGAAGTCGGCGACGAAGTTCTTCGCCAGCGGGAAGCGGTCTTCCAGCACCCACCACCAGTCGAGGGTGCCGTACACGCCTTCCATCGCCTTCGCGCCGAGGTCACGGGCCTGGAACGATGAGATGTTGGGCACCACCATCTTCATCTTCTTCAGCACGCCGAACTGTTCGGCCTGCTTGGTGGAATTGACCGCCGAGCCGCCGAATTCGATGTTGACGAAGACGTCGGCGCCGGAATTGGCGATGTTCAGCAGGGCCGAGCTGTAGTCGCTGGCGCTGAGCGGCACGATCTGCTTGGTCGAAGTGGTCCAGCCGAACTCCTTGCTGAACTCGCTGAACGAGTTGAACACCGAATGCCCATAGTTGTAGTCGGGCACCAGGTAGGCAACTTTCTTGCCATGGCCGATGTGCTTGGCCACAACAGGCGCCAGCGCCTTGCAGGCCATGTAGGCCGAAGGCTGGGAGCGGAAGCCGTAGCGCGTGCAGTCCTTGCCGGTGGTCTCGTTCGCGCCCGAAGCGCCGACCATGTTCAGGACATGCTCGCGCTGCGCCAGTTCCTCGAGCGCCACCGCGGTGGCCGAGGAGACGCAGCCGGTGATCATGATCGCCTTGTCGCGCTGGATGAACTGGGTCTGCGCCTGCACCGCGACATTGGCCTTGAGCTCGGAATCGGCGATGCCGTGGCGGATCTGCTTGCCGAGCACGCCCTTGCCCTTGAGCCCCCAGGCCTTGGCGTTCTTGCCGCCTGCGTTGATCTCGGCGAAGGCGAGCTCATAACCGAGCGCGAGGTCCTTGCCGTCCGAGGAATAGGCGCCGGTGAGCGGCGCGGTCACCCCCACGAACACGCTCTTTCCCTTCGTTCCCGCCGGCCAGGTGCCGAGCGGCTGGGCCGCGAATGCCTCCCCCGCGCCAAGGCCGGGCAGCATCAGCCCGCCGGCGGCGCCGAGGCCGAGTTGCAGCATCTGCCGCCGACGAAGCGCCGCTTCGCCGATCCCATTGGTCATTGTTGGTCTCCTTGCCCACCTGCTCTGCTGCATCGCAGCAATTGCGGCAGGCGTCCTGTCCGGGGCACCTGCGCGCGGCGGGATTAGAGCATAACCCGCCCTTGCTCAAGCGTCCTGACCTTGCGCTGAGCCGCGGGCTTGGCCGATGATCGCCGCACCTTGCCAGCGATCCGGCGGGAACAACAAAACGAAAAGGAAGGAATCCCATGCCCCACGATACAAGTTCGAGACCGTCACGGCGCGGCGTGCTGCAACTGGGCGGCGGGCTGCTCGGGGCGGCGGCGCTGTCGGCGCTGCCCCGTGCGGCCATGGCCGCGGAACCGCCGATGGGCACCTGGCCCGCCGGCTCGTCCGGCGACAGCGTCTTCGTCGGCGTCAACCTGCCGCGCACCGGCTCCTACCAGCTGCCCGGCAGCGACGAGCTGAAGGGCTACGAGCTCGCGCTCGAGCACCTCAATGAGGGCCATGCCCTGATGCGCGCCATGGCGCCCAAGGTGACCAAGGGTCTGCTCGGCAAGAAGGTCATCCACGGCGTCGCCGACACCGAGGCCAAACCCAATGTCGGGGTGCAGGCGGCGTCGCATTTCATCAGCCAGAACAAGGCGGTGCTGTTCACCGGCTCGTGCTCGAGCGCGGTGGCGGTGGCGCTGAACAAGCTGGCCCAGCGGGAGAAGGTGATCTACCTGCCCGGCGTGTCGGGTTCCAACGACACCACCGGCAAGGACTGCACGCGCTATTCCTTCCGCACCTGCTTCTACGGCCAGACCTCGTCGGCGGCGCTGGCCCCGGCGCTGATCAAGAAATACGGCCGGGACAAGAAGGTGGCGTTCCTGACGCCCGACTACACGTACGGCCACACCGTGCAGAAATCCATGCTCGAATACCTGAGCAAGGGCGGCTGGAAAATGGTCACCGACCAGGTCTCCCCGCTCGGCACCTCGGATTTCAGCTCCTATCTGCTGAACGTCGCCAATTCCGGCGCCGACGTGGTGGTGAACATCAACTGGGGCAACGACGCCTTCTCCTCGGTCAAGCAGGCGGCGCAGTTCGGCATCCTGAAGAAGATGAAGATGGTGGTCGCCTACCAGGTGCCGTTCCTGGCCAAGGAGGTCATGCCCGAGCTGACCCAGGACATGCTGGTCGCCACCGATTTCTGGTGGACGCTCGCCGACCAGTATCCGCTGGCCAAGATGTTCGTCGAGACGTTCCACAAGAAATACGGCTACAACCCGGACTGGGCGGCCGAGGCCGGCTACATGCAGATCGCCTGCTGGGCCCGCATGGTCTCCGGCGCCGGCACGTTCTACCCGCCGGCGGTGATCAAGGAGTACGAGAAGGGCGAGCACTTCAATTCGCTGGTCGGCGAGGTGTGGTTCCGCCCGCAGGACCACCAGCTGGTCCGCCCGGTGTTCATCGTCCGCGGCAAGAAGCCGTCGGAGATGAAGACGCCCGACGACTACTGGGAGGTGGTGGAGACCGCTCCGGGCGAGCCGCTGATGCAGGCGCCGGATGCGTTCGGCTGCAAGCTCGGGTCTTACGTCTAGTGTCCTGCCCCTGAAATACCTTCCCATTTCAGGGACCAGCAGGCCACTGAAAACAAAGAGCTCGTGTCCCGACGCATGATGACGTCATTTCCTGGTCGGGACACGAGCCAGACCTGCGTTCCTCTCCCCCGCCCAGGCGGGGGAGAGGGGGGCGGCTACTCCAGCGCCCAGGCGCGGCGGCGGAACACCGGCACCCGGATTTCCGCCGCCCGCTGATCCGGGCTCATCGCGAGCCACGCAAGCAGCCGTTCGATCACCCGCCGCTGCGGCTCGGCCAGGTCGAAGCCCAGCGCCTCGTCGAGGGCGAAGAACCGCAGATCCTCGAGTTCGCCCGATCCGGCCAGGGTGCCGGTGACCCGTTCCGCGTCCACCAGCAGGAAGCGGGCGTTGAAGCGGATCGGGTTGGCCGGCGGGGTGACCATGCGGCAGAGATAATCGAGCCCCGCCAGGTCCGGCGGATCGCCGAGGGTCAGACCCGTCTCTTCGGCCAGTTCCCGCGCCGCGGCGATGCCGAGCCCATGCGCCAGCGCCGGGTTGGCGGCTTTTTCCAGCCGCGCCCGTGTGGCGGGCGGGAGCGGGCTGGCGCAGGGCGCGGCCAGGTCCGCCCGGTCCACCGCGCCGCCCGGGAACACGAGCTTGTTCGGCATGAACCGGTGGCGCGACCCGCGCAGGCCCATCAGCAGTTCCAGGCCGGCGTTGCGGGGCCGCAGCACCAGCAGGCTGGCGGCGTGGCGGGCGCGCACCGTGCGCGGGCGGGGCGGAGCAATCGCGGCGTCGTCAGGCAAGGTCGAACCCCCGGGTGCGCAGGTAGGCGGCGAAACCATAGCGTTCCGGCACCGACAGCTGGCGGGCGCAGTTCTCGCTCCAGCCGACCCCTTCCTTCGGGCCGTAGACGTCGTTGTTCTTCAGGCTGCCCGGCGCCAGCGGCGCCTGGGCACGGCGGCGGGCGTCGTAGGCGGCGACGGACTCCGGCAGGGCCCGATCGTCATAGCGCTCCCGATGCACCACCACCGCGGGCGGCAGGCGCATCGAGACCGGGCGGCGGAACGCCGGCCAGCCCAGGGTCAGCCCCGCCACCGGGTAGACCCCCGGCGGCAGGCCGAGCAGCGGGACGATCTTCTCGATATGGTTGCGCACATAGCTGATCGGGCAGGTCCCCAGCCCGGCCGCATCGGCGGCGGCGATGAAGGCGCCCATCGCCAGGCTGCAATCCACCGCGGTGTTGAGGAACGTGTCGAGATTGTTGTTGGCGTGCGCCATCCCGTGCAGCTCGCACAGGCGCTGGCCGCGCCGCATGTCGCCGCACCAGAGCAGGAACACCGGGGCGGAGGCGATCCAGTCCATGGTGCCGATCCAGTCGGCGATGCGCTTGATCTTCGCCGGATCGCGCAGCACCACCACCGAATATTGTTGCAGGTCGGATTTGCTCGGCGCCGATTGCGCGGCCGCCAGCAGCAGATCGAGCAGCGGGTCCGGGACGGGCTCGTCCCGGTAGCGCCGGGCCACCCGGCGGTCCAGCAGCGCCGCCACGCCGTCGGCCACCGGCGCAGTGCCGGGCGGGCCGTGCTCCATCCCGAATCGCGCGTCCAGCAGCGCCGCCGCGTCCGCCCCTGCCATGCCGTTCCTCCTCTGCCTGCCACCCGACATCCGCTGGCACCCTTGCCGGAACCCGCCGCCGGCGCAAGGCTGCGCGCCGCCCGTGTGGGCGCCAGGAAAGAGAGGAGCAGCCATGCCGGCACCGTATGAGAGCCATCGCGCGCAGATCGAGGCAATCCTGCTCGGCTGGGGCATGCCGAAGGACAACGCCGCCCAGACCGCGGAGATCCTGTCCTGGGCCGATCTGCACGGCGTCGACAGCCACGGCATCTCGATGCTGCCCGGCTACGACCGGCTGCGCCGCAACGGGCGCGTCCGGATCGACGCGCGGCCGGAGGTGGTGCGCCAGACCCCGGTCTCGGCCCTGGTCGACGGCGGCGGCGGGCTCGGTCACGTGCCGGCGCACTTTGCCATGACGACCGCGATCGAGAAGGCGCGCGTGTCCGGGATGGCGGCGGTGGCGGTGCGCAACTCGGCGCATTTCGGCGCCTGCGGGTTCTACACCCTGATGGCGGCCGAGGCCGGGCTGATCGGCATGGGCTGCACCTCGGCCTCGGGGATCCAGGTGGCGCCGACCTTCGGCCGCCAGCCGCGGCTCGGCACCGATCCCTGGTCGTTCGCCGCGCCGGGCACCGACGGGCGGCCGTTCCTGCTGGACATGGCCACCACCACGGTGGCGGCGGGACGGATCCGCAACAAGGCGAACGAGGGGCTGCCCACCCCGCCGGGCTGGGTGCTGGGGCCGGACGGGCTTCCCTCGGACGATCCGCTGATCGTCTCCAAGGGCGGCAGCCTCACCTCGCTCGGCGGCTCGCCGGAGGGCAGCAGCTACAAAGGGTATGGATTGTCGGCGATGGTGAACATCCTGGCCGCCTGCCTGTCGGGCTCGACCCTGATCACCGACCCGATGCATACGAAGCAGCCCCAGGGCATGGACATCGGGCATTTCTTCCTGGCGCTCGATCCCGGGCTGTTCCGCGAGCCCGGCGGGTTCGCCGCCGACGTGACACGGTTCTGCGAGGACCTGCGCGCGACCCCGCCGGTCGATCCGGCGCAGCCGGTGATGGTGGCGGGCGATCCGCAGCGCGCCACCGCGGCGAAGCGGATGGCGGAGGGGATTCCGGTGGGGCCCGGGCTGCTGGGTCAGGTACGCCAGATCGCCCAGGCGGCGGGGGCGGCATGGCTGCTGGATTAGCCGAACGCCGCCTTTCGATTACTCCGTAGGCATGAGAGCAAATAATTCGGCAGCATGAGTCCATAAATTAGGCTAATGCTGTTTCCAGCAGGCTATTTTCTAATCGTATTGCCTTGCGCGTCCCGGCTGCCACCCCTTATCCCTGCGCAGTGGCCGGGACGCATCTCGCCCGGCGCGATCTGGCGAGAAAGGAAACAGCCAACCGTGACCAGACTGTTCGCGCGCCTCGGCGCCCTGGCGGCGACCGGCGCCGTGGCCCTCGGCCTGGGCGCTCCCGCCCGCGCCGCCGACCTGCCGTCCCACATCACGCAGACCAAAACCATCCGCTATTGCAGCGCCATCAGCCTGCCGCCGATGGAGTTCATGAACGCGCAAACCCAGCCCACCGGCGTCGATATCGACCTCGGCGACGCGCTGGCCAAGCGGCTCGACGTGAAACCGGTGTGGGTCAACATGCCGTTCGCCGGGCTGATCCCGGCGCTGCTCGCCGATCATTGCGATGCCATCATCTCCCAGCTGTTCATCAAGCCGGGCCGGCTCAAGGTGATCGACGAGATCCCGTACATGGTCTCGCACGAAGCGGTGCTGATGAAGGCGGGCGCGCCCAAGATCGGCACCCTGGCCGGGCTGTCGGGCCGCAAGGCCGCCACCGTCACCGGCACGACTGCGACGATCCTGCTGGAAAAGGCCAACAAGGACCTGGCCGCCGCGCACAAGCCCCTGATCGACATCGTGATGTTCCCCGAGGGCACCCAGGCGCTGCAGCAGCTGCAGTTCGGCCAGGTGGCGGGCTACGGCGTGGCGTACGAAACCGCCCGCTACTACAGCCACATCGCCCCCACCCAGTTCGAGATGGGCGGGCCGCCCTACTACCGCATCGCCACCGGGATCGGCCTGCGCAAGGACGAGGCGGGGCTGAACACCGGGCTGCGCGACGCCCTGGCGGCGATGATGAAGGATGGGACCTACGCCCACATCTTCACCAAGTGGGACCTGCAGATCGACATGCTGAAACCGTAGTGTCCCGATCCTGACGTTTGTTGCCGTCATCGGCGGTCAGGATCAGCACACGAAAGTCTTGTTTTCAGTGCCCCGCTGATCCCTTGCGGTCGTTGCGAAGTGCAGAGACCGCAAGGGGCAGGGCACCAGCTCCGGACGCCGTGCCATGCACTTCGACTGGCCCTATTTCTGGCAGCAACTGTTCCACCCCGGCGGGGCGTTCCTGGAGGGGCTGTGGCTCACGATCCTGGTCAGCATCAGCGGCCAGGTGATCGGGCTCGGCATCGGCCTGCCGGTGGCGCTCGCCCGGCTGGCGCGTTCGCCGGTGCTGTCATGGGTCGCGCGCGGCTATATCCTGGCGATGCGCGGCACGCCGCTGCTGGTGCAGATCGTGTTCATCTACACCGGGCTTGCGGCGGCGAACATTCTGCGCTTCCACGACTGGCACGCCGGTCCGTTCTCGCTCGCCGGCAACGTGCAGGCCGGCATCCTGGCGCTGGGGCTGAACGAGGGCGCCTACATGGCCGAAATCTTCCGCGCCGGGATCACCGCGGTCGATCGCGGCCAGACCGAGGCGGCGAAGGTGCTGGGGATGCCGCCCTGGATGATCCTGCGCCGCATCGTGCTGCCGCAGGCGCTGCGCGTGGTGCTGCTGCCGATCGGCAACCAGTTCAACATCATGCTGAAGAACAGCACCCTGGTCAGCATCATCGGCGTCTCCGAGATGTTGCTGGTGACCGAGACCATCAACTCCGCCACCTTCCGCACCTTCGAGCTGTATTCGGTTCTGGGGATCTACTTCCTGGTGCTGACCTCGATCTGGAGCCTGCTGATGCGCTGGATCGAGCGGCGGATGGACGCCGGGCAGGACCATCCCGGCGGGGCGCGGGTGGCCGCCGCCGGCGTGGTCGATCCGGTGCTGTCGGAGGCCACCCCATGAGCCGCATCCCCGCCGACATCGTGATCGCGGCCGAGGGCGTGGAGAAATGGTTCGGTCCGCGCAAGATCCTCGACGGCATCGACCTCACGGTCCGCCGCGGCGAGGTGGTGGTGCTGATCGGCTCGTCGGGCTCGGGCAAGACCACGTTCCTGCGCTGCATCGATCATCTGGAGACGATCGAGGCCGGCCGCATCGCCGTGAACGGCCAGCCGATCGGCTATTGCGCGCACGGCCACCGCTGGGTCGAGGACCGCGAATCCGCCATCGCTCGCCGCCGCCGCAACGTCGGCATGGTGTTCCAGCGCTTCAACCTGTTCGCGCATATGAATGCGCTCGATAACATCACCATCGCCCCGATCCGGGTGCTCGGACAGACCCGCGCGGAGGCGGAGCAGCAGGCGCGCGCCCTGCTCGCCCGGGTGGGGTTGCCGGACAAGGAACGGGCGTTTCCCGCCCAGCTGTCCGGCGGCCAGCAGCAGCGGGTGGCAATCGCGCGCGCGCTGGCAATGCGCCCGGCGGTGATGCTGTTCGACGAACCCACCAGCGCGCTCGATCCCGAAATGGTGGGCGAAGTGCTGGCGGTGATGCGCGACCTCGCCGCCGAGGGCATGACCATGGTGGTGGTAACGCACGAAATGGGATTCGCCCGCCAGGTCGCGCATCGCGTCCTGGTGATGGACGGCGGGCGGATCGTGGAATCCGGCCCGCCGGCGCGCGTGTTCGGCGCGCCGGAGCATCCGCGCACCCGCGCGCTGCTGGGCGCGGTGCTGCACTGAGCGTGGCCGGGGGGGCGAGTAAAGCAAGCAAGGCCAGGGGGCGCTGCCCCCTGGACCCCCGCCAGGGGACAGTCGTCCCCTGGACCCCTCGGGGGGTTCCGTGCCGGTGGGGGTGGCGCGGCGGGCGCGGAGCGGGCCGGGCGGCGGGTAGGGAATGGGCGCGAAGAGCGCCCGATTCCCTACCCGCCGCCCGGCCCGCTCCGCGCCCGCCGCGCCACCCCCACCGGCACGGAACCAACGAACGGGTTCCAAGGGCGATGCCCTTGGCCGGGGGTCCAGGGGGCAGCGCCCCCTGGCCTTGCTTGCTCTACTGGCCCACTCCCGCCAGCAGGAACCGCGCCAGCGCCGCGCCCACGCAGCGCGGCAGCAGTTTCGCCGCGCGCTGCGCGGCGGGGCCCGTGGCACGCTCGGGGTCGAGACCGTCATCCTCTGCCCAGATGCGCATCAGGTCGTGGCGCGGAAACAGCGCCACGCCCGGCTCGACCGCTGTCATGTGCAGCGCGGTTTCATAGGGTTCGAGATCGACATTGGCGCGCAGGAAGCGGCTGAACTGCGGGTCGATCAGCACCAGGTCCGCGCCGTGGCGGCGGACCGCTTCGGCACCCGCGTGCAGCGTGTCCGCGAGGTCATCGGGGCGCAGGCCGCGCACCGCATCGACCGTGCCGGCCTGCCACAGCACCACCGTGTAGGGCCCGGACGCCAGCGCCGCGGTGAGCAGCCGCAGCGTCTGCGCCGCGTCCTGGCCGCGCCCGCCGCGTTGGGTCAGGTGGAAGGTCACGTCCGGGCGCGCCGCCTGCAAGGCCGCCAGCATGGTCATCGGGTAGCCGTCGGCGGCGACGGTGCTGGCCGAGCCGACGGCCAGGATCGCCACGGTCTTCCCCGGCCGCAGCGCCGCCGCCAGCGCCGCCAACGGCTCATCGGGCGCGACAAGCCCCGCGGGGTCGGGCGGGCAGGCGGCCTGCGGCGCGTCGGTCGCCCGTGCCGGCGCGGCCGACAGGACGAGCAGGGCCGTCAGTGCCAGCGCGCAGAAGCGGTTCATGCCCGGACCGGCGCCGAGGCGGATCGTCGCAGCCATGCCGTTTCGCTCCCTTGGTGATGGGCCCGCCGGCGGCGGGCGGCGTGTTACGGGCCCTCCGCCCGCCGGTCGGCGGCGGCGACGAGCCCGGCGGCGACGTCGGGCGCGGCCGTCCGCGCCGCCAGCCGCGGCGCCTGACCGCGCCGGCTGAACCAGGCGGCGGTCGCGGCCACCGTCAGCATGGCCAGCCCGCCCAGCAGGTTCACCGCCAGTTGCATCGCCGCGCCGTCGTTCGCCTCCAGCCCCAGCCGGGCGAAGAAGCCGAGGAAGATGCTCCAGCAGAACACCGGCAGCGAATGCTGGCCGAGCAGCACCACGATCCGGCCCGGCCGCGACAGCAGCCAGTCCGACTGCTGCGAGATCAGCCGCACGACGACCCACACCAGCGCCAGGATCGAGAAGATCCGCGGCGGGTCGAGGCTGGTCTTGTCCATCCACAACAGCGCGTGGGCGAGGGGAAGCGGCAGCCCGGCCAGCATTTCGGGATGCGGCCAGACGATGAAATGCAGGACCAGCCCGGCCAGCAGCACCAGCGCGGCCAGCAGGTCGAACGCCAGCCGCGGTCGCGGCAGCCGCGGCGGCGCATAGGCCAGCAGCGCCCCGATCACGAACAGCAGCTGCCAGGTGAACGGGTTGAAATACCAGCCCGAGGCCTGCCAGGCGGGGAAATTCAGATCCCACTGGCGTGCCGCTACATAGAGCCCCAGCGACAGCACAAGCAGCAGCCGCGGCCGGCGCAGCAGCGGCAGCGCGAGGGCGAACAGCGCCAGCAGCGCGACATAGAGCGGCAGGATGTTGAGCAGGCTCGGCTGGTAGCGCAGGGTCAGCGCTTCGAGCAGCGCGCGGTAGGGCAGGCGGCCCAGCACGTCGAGCCGGCTTTCGTCGAGATAGGTGATCCGGTCGAGCCGGGCGACGCTGTTCGACACCTGCGCGGCATAGACGACGAACAGGAAGATATGGGCGAAATACAGCACCCAGGCGCGGCGCAGCGCATCTGCCGCGCCGTACAGCCAGCCGTGCCGGTCCATCGCCCCGCCATAGGCCTTGGCGGCGCCGAAGCCGGCGAGCAGCACGAACACCTCGGCCGCGTCGCACAGCGCGACGCTGTGCAGGCTGTAGGTGGCCATGACGTTGCCGGGGATATGGTCGACGAAGATCCACCACAGCGCCAGGCCGCGGAAGAAATCCACCCGCAGGTCGCGGCCGTGGCCGCTTCGTACCAGCTCCATGGGCCGACGCTAGCAGACCGGACCGGGGCTGTCAGTGCGTTTGCGGATCGCCAAGCCGGGCGGCCAGCGCGTCCATGTCCGCCGCCGCCGGGCTGGCGGGATGGCGGGTCAGCAGCAGCGCCTGGCGGCGGATCGCTTCGCGCACCCGCTCGTCGCGGCGGATCACGCCCAGCAGCGGCGGGTCGCGCCGCAGGAACGCGCGCGCCGCCTGGCGCAGCGCGGCATAGGTGCGCGCCCCCGCCGCCGCGCTGGCCGCCTGGTTGACCACGATGCGCGCGTCGCCCCCCGGCCGGTCGGCCGTGTGCAGCTTGAGCACCGCATAGGCGTCGGTCAGGCTGGTGGGTTCCTCGGTGGCGAGCACGAGCAGGGTGTCGGCCGCGGCGGCCAGGGTCCGCACCCCATCGTCGAGCCCCGCGCCGAGGTCGAGCAGGACGGTGTCGTACGCCCCGGTGGCGCCGCGCAGCGCCGCCAGCACCGGCGCCAGCGCCGCCGGGCCGAGCCCGGCCAGCGCGCCGGAGCCCGAACTGCCAGGCAGGATGTCGAACCCCCCCTCCGGGTGGTGCAGCACCGCCTCCGCCATGCCGGCGCGGCCGGCGAGCACGGCGCCGAGGTCGTGCGCGGGGGCGAGGCCGAGCTGGATATCGACATTGGCGAGGCCGAGATCGCCATCGAACAGCAGCACCCGTCGCCCGGCGCGGGCCAGCGCGTGGGCCAGGGTGATGGCGAACCAGGTCTTGCCGACGCCGCCCTTGCCGGAGGCGATGGCGATCAGCCGTCCGGCCGCGGGGGCGGGCGGGGACGACGCGCGGGCGGTGGCGGGCGGGGTCATGCGCGGGATCCGGGGGGGAAGCGGAGGGGGACGGGGGCCGGCGGCCAGGCAGGCGGAGGGCGGACCGCGGCCGGGGGCGCGGCCGGCGGGCGCGGGCCGTCCGCGGCGGGCGGCGACGGGGGCAGGCGCAGCCGGGCGGCGAGCAGCGCCGGGGTCAGCGGCACCAGACCGTCGGCGGCGCCGGGGCCGATGCCGGCCTCGGCCAGCGCCAGATCGCGGGCGGCGGCGGCGAGCACGCCGCCCAGCCGGCGGGCGAGATCGAGCCGTGTGGCGACCAGCAGCCGCGCGCCCGCCTCGGCATAGGCGCCGGCCTGATCGGCCGCCTCGGCGGGGTCGAGGCCGGCGGGCAGCACCAGCGCCGCGGTGCCCCCGGCCGCGGCGCTCAGCGCGGCGAGCAGCGCGCGCTGATCGGGGTCGAACGGGTCGAGCCCCGGCGTGTCGATCAGCACCGGCCCGGCGCCGCCCCGCGTTTGCCCCCGCGCGAGGGCGCGGGCCAGGCCGGCCGGACTGCCGGCCGCGACCAGATCGAGCCCGAGCAGCCGGGTGAAGGCCGCCAGTTGCTCCACCGCCCCGGCGCGCTGCCCGTCCGCGGTGATCACCTGCGGCGTGGTTCCGGCCAGCACGAGGCGGGTGGCCAGCCGGGCCACGGTGAGCGTCTTGCCGGCCCCGGGCGGGCCGATCAGCAGCAGCGGCGGCGCGCCGGCGGCGAGCGGAAGCCCGGCGAAGCGCAGGGCGGCGGCGAGGGCGGCTTCGACAGGGCCGGCGGCGAGCGCGGCGCGCAGCCTCTCCGGCACGCCGTGCCAGGCGAGGGCGGCGGCGCGGTCCGGGCCGGCAGGCCCGGACGGGGAAGGCCCGAACGGGGCGGGGGGGTGTCGGCCGGTTCCAGCGCGGCGGTGACCTCCACCCCCTCCGCCACCGGGCGGGTGGCGAGGATCAGCGCCTCCGGGCCGAGCTCGGCGCGGATTTGCGCCATGGCCGCCGCGATCCGGGGCGCGCGATAGAGTTTGACCCGCATGGGGGCGAGAGTACCCCCGCGCGGGTTGCCGGAAGATGAACGCGGGGAGGGGCCGCCTCCGTGCCGTGGCCGTCGCGTCCCGCGCGCGGCCGGCGGTCCGAGCCGGTCACGCGGGCGTGGGCTTCCCCTCCGCGGCACGGGCGCGACTGTCGGTCAGCAGGGTGCCAACGAGGCGGGTCAGCTCGTCCGCCGCGATCGGCTTGCTGCGGGCGGTGTAGCCGTGCCGCCCGATCTCGCGCAGGGAATCGGTCGAGATATCGCCGGTCAGGACCAGCGACGGCACGTCGCCCCCCAGTCGCTCGCGCAGCCGCGCCACGACCTGCAGGCCGGTCAGCCCGCGCGGCAGGTTGTAGTCGACGATGATGAGATCCGGCCGCATCCCCCCGCTCGTGACGAGCTGGACGGCCGCCTCGCCGTCGGCGGCGGCCGTCGTGCGATATCCCTCGATGCGAAGGAGAAATTCGAGCAACTCGCGCACCGAGGGATCGTCCTCGACGATCAGGATCAGGCCGTCGCGGGCGGCCGACACCTCCGGTTCGCGGTCGCGGCTTGGCGCAGCACGCCGCAGTCCGTCCGGCGCCACCGGAACCTCGATGGAGAAGACCGAGCCGCTGCCCACGCGGGAGCGCAGATCGACGGTATGGCCGAGCAGCTCTCCGAGCCGCTGCACGATGGCGAGACCGAGCCCGAGGCCGCGATTGAGCTCGCGGGCGGGATTGTCGAGTTGGTGGAACTCCCGGAAAATTGCCGTCTGTTGGCTCTCTCGGAATGCCGAGGCCGGTATCCCAGACCTCGATCCGCAGCGTCTCCCCGCGCCGCCGGCAGCCGAGCAGGATGCCGCCCTTTCTCGTGTATTTGACGGCGTTCGACAGCAGGTTGCGGAGCATCTGTTCGAGCAGCCTTGGATCGCTGTGCACCGTCAGCCGGCAGGGCACCACCCGCCAGTCGAGGCCTTCGGTCTGCGTGTGGTACGAGAATTCCGTCTTCAGCCGGTCGAACAGGTCGTTGATCGGGAAATCGACCAGTTCGGGGCGCACCACCCCGGCCTCGATCTGGTTGATGTCGAGCAGGGTGTTCAGCATGCCCGACATCGCTGCCAGGGTCTCCTCGCCGCTGGCGATCAGCTGCAGAACCTCCTTGTCCCTGGCCTTCTTCGCCAGGACGCCTTGCAGAAAACTGAGCGTCTGCAGCGGCTGACGCAGGTCGTGGCTGGCGGCAGCCAGGAAACGGGACTTCGCCAGATTGGCGCCCTCGGCCTCCAGCCTGGCGGAGTTCATGGCGGCCTCCGCCTGTTTACGGAAGGTGATGTCGGCAAATGTGACGATCACCCCTTCGATGTGGTTGTCCTTGGTCCGGTAGGGCAGGACCCGGCCGGTGTACCAGGCGCCGTTTGCGGACTCGACCTCGCGGACCAGCGGCACGAGACTGGCCAGCACGGACCGTGCGTCGGCCAGCAGATCCCAGCCGGCGAAATGGTGCGCGAGATCGGCCAGCGGCCGGCCGATGTCGGATGCGATCATGCTGAACAGCGGCTTGAGCGCGGGGGTGAAGAAGCGGATGTTGAGGTCGGTGTCGAGGAACAACATCGCCACGTCGGAACTGGTCAGGATGTTTTCCAGGTCGTTGGCGAGCGTCCGGTGCTGGTCGAGGGTTTCCTGCAGCTGGCTGTTGAGCGCCGTGAGCTCCTCGTTGAGCGACTGCAGCTCTTCCTTCGAGGTCTCCAGCTCCTCGTTGGTGGTCTGGAACTCCTCGTTCACGGACATGGCTTCTTCGTTGATCGCCCGGATCTCTTCCTCGGCGGTCTCGCGGTCACGGGCGGCGATTTCGAGTTCCTTGCGCGTGGCGTCCAGCTCGTGCTCGATCTGCGCGGTCCGCGATGTGTCGGCCGGCGGCTCGACCGGCGGTTCGGCGGTCTGTTCCCGTGGCGGGCGGTCGAGGAAGCTGACCAGGATCAGCTCCGTCCCGTTGCTCTGCACGGTCCGGGCGTCGACGGTCAGCAGGACGGTCTGCGCCTCGCGTTTGACCTGGCCGGCGATGCTGACCGTCCGTCCGTCCGCCGGGCCCGCCTGCTCCAGTGCGGCCCGGATCGCCGGGCGCAGGCCTTCGCGCGCCGAAGCCAGCAGGTCGAAATTGGCCAGCCCGGACGGCATCCGCAGATAGCGGTCGACCGGGCCGAAGAAATACAGCGCCTGATGCTTCCGGTTGGCCAGAACCGAAGCCGGCGCATAGGTTTCGAGCAGCAGGCGCTGGGTGAGTTCGCCAAGGTTGCCGCGTGGCGCCGCGCCCGTCAGCGCCTGGCGGTGCCACAGCGACCGCGCGGCCTCGCCCCGGCCGATCGGAAGCTCCACTTCGCCCGGCCGACTGCGGCCGATATGCCGGTAGATCCGGTATTTCTTGGAGATCGGCTCGAAATGGTCGGTTGCGGCGCCGACGGTTTCCGAGGCGCCGAGAAACAGGGTGCCACCCTCGCGCAAGGCGAAATGGAACAGCGAGAGAACCTTCCGCTGTACCTCGGGGCGCAGGTAGATCAGCAGGTTCCGGCAGGTGAGGAGGTCGAGCCGCGAGAACGGCGCATCGGCCACCAGATCGTGGACCGAGAACACGACCGCCGCGCGCAGTTCCCGCGAGACCCGGTAGCCCCGGTCTTCCCGCGTGAAGTGCCGGGCCAGCCGGGCGGGCCCCACTTCCGCCTCGATCGTCGGCGGGTACAGCCCTTCGCGGGCGAAGGCGATCGCCTCTTCGTCGATGTCGGAGGCGAACAGCTGCAGCTTGACCGGCCGATGCGTCGCCGCGCTCTCGTCGAGAAACAGCATGGCGAGGGAATAGGCTTCCTCCCCGGTGCTGCAGCCGGCCACCCAGATCCGGATCGGGGTGGCGGGCGTGTGCGTGCGCACGAGTTCGGGCACGACCCTTTCCGCCAGCAGGTCGAAGGCCTTGGGAACGCGGAAGAATTCCGTGACATTGATCAGGAAGTCGTTGGCGAGGCGCTGCAGTTCGGCCGGGTCCTCCGCCAGCAGCGCGAGATAGCGGCTGCTCTCCGCAATCCCGGCCATGGCCATGCGCCGCTCGATCCGGCGTCGGAGCGTGCCTTCCTTGTAGAGCGAAAAATCGTGCGAGGTGTTCTTGCGCAGCAGATCGATGATCTGCGTCAGCCCCACGTCCGCCGATTGCGGCGCGTGGTCCTCGCGGTATCGATGTCCGCCGTGCTGGGCGAGGGCTTGCGGAATTTTCGCCAACGGGAGCACGAGATCGACGGCGCCGGTCGCGATGGCGTTGCGCGGCATACCGTCGTATTCCGCCTCATCCGGGTCCTGGGCGATCACCAGGCCCCCCGCCTGCTTGACCGCCCTGGCCCCGTCGCTGCCGTCGGCTCCGGTGCCCGACAGCACGATGCAGACCGTCCGCTCCCCGAATTCCGCGGCGAGCGAGCGCAGGAGGATGTCGAAGGGCACCCGCACGTGTTGGCCCCGGGTCGGGCGCGACAGGTGAAACGTACCGTTCCGGACCGCCAGAAAGCGGCCGGGCGGAATGATATAGAGCCGATCCGGTTCGAGCCGCATGCCCTCGCGTGCCTCGAGCCCCGGCATCGCGATGTGCGGCGACAGAAGCTCGGTGATCATGCTTGGGTGCGTGGGGTCGAGATGCTGGACCAGAATGAAGCCCATGCCGCTGGCGGGCGGGATCGCCGCCAGCAGGGTGCGAAAGGCGTTGAGCCCGCCGGCGGAGGCACCGATCGCGACCACCGGGAAGCCGGCGGTGCCGGCAGGGTCGGCGGGTGCCGCTGCGGCGCGCCGGGGCGGTGAGCGGTCCGGCCGTTTGCGAAGCGGCGACTTGCGCGCTGCCATGAGGCGAAATCCTGTCCGGTGCCCAGAACGCACTGTTGCACCGTGGCCGATGCCTCCGCAACCGGAGCACGCAAGTGCGGGCGCGGTGCCGCGCCGCAAGGGGCCGGGGCGCCGGCCGGAACGGACCCTCGTCAGGACCGGTTCGGTCCCGGCGGCATTCGCATCCGGAACACGTCTTCCAGCATGTCTTCGAGCTGCTGGATCCGGAAGGGCTTCACCAGGCACGGCGCGGTGCCGAGCAGCGCCGGGAACGCGTCGAGGTTCGTGTGCCCGGTCATCAAAATGAAGGGAATGGACCGCGCGGCCAGTTCCTTTGCGGCCGGATAGATGCTGTCCGCGCCGAGGCTCACGTCCAGCAGCGCGCCATCGATCTCCTGCGTGCGGATCGCGTCAAGCGCCCCCGCCACGTCGTGTGCCGGGCCGACGACCGTGCAATCGCGGGCGAGCAGGACCTCTTGGATGAAGTGCGAGAGCAGGAGGTGGTCCTCGGCAACCAGAATGCGCAGGCCGGCCAGGGAACGTGTCGCGCTCGGGGGCATGGCGGATCCTCCTGGTAAGGCGAGGGGGATTTCTCTCCGGCCAAGCCATTCATTTTTTATCACGTTCGCCATGTGGCGCGCCGAGTCCTGCCCGGTCATTGACCGAGATCAAACCCGGCCCGGTCTTTTCCGCTGCGATGATCCGGTCCCCCGGCGACGTCCCCCCGGCGGCGTCAGGCGGGGCGCCCCCGGGCGGCCCGGGCCGAGGGCCACGGATCGCGGTATCCTGGCCCGTTTCCGGCGGCGGGGGCAGGGCTCCGGGTCCCGGCCAGGACCCGCCGCGCCGGGGAGGGCCGCGCTTCTGGCAGGGAAGCCCTGCCCGGGGCAATGAGTACTTGCAAAACCGCCCCTGCTGTCGCACATGACCCCCAGTTCAGATGACCGGTCGCCGCACGGCCGGACACCACGGGCGCGCTCAAGCCCCCCCAGCCCGGCGGGGGCCTTGCCGCGCCCGTCGTGCTATGGAGACCCCAGCCCATGCCCGCCACCGACCTCACCCGCCTGCGCAATATCGGCATCACCGCGCATATCGACGCGGGCAAGACCACCACGACCGAGCGGATCCTGTACTACACCGGCGTGTCCCATCGCATCGGCGAGGTGCACGACGGCAACACCACGACCGACTACATGGACCAGGAGCGGGAGCGCGGGATCACCATCACCTCGGCCGCGGTGACGTGCGAGTGGAAGGACCACCGCATCAACATCATCGACACGCCGGGCCACATCGACTTCAACATCGAGGTGAACCGCTCCCTGCGCGTGCTCGACGGCGCGGTGTTCATCATCGAGGGCGTGGCCGGCGTGCAGCCGCAGTCGGAGACCAACTGGCGTCTCGCCGACCGCTACAACGTCCCGCGCATCATCTTCATCAACAAGCTCGACCGCACCGGGGCGGATTTCTTCCGCGCCTTCGCCACCCTGAAGGAAAAGCTCGACATCGTCGCGCTCTCCCTGCAGCTGCCGATCGGGATCGAGGACAAGTTCGTCGGCGTCGTCGACCTCGTGCGCATGAAGGCGATCGTGTGGGAAGGCGGCGAGCTCGGCGCGAAGTTCCACGACGAGGAGATCCCGGCCGATCTGCTCGAGCAGGCCAAGGAATACCGCCAGCTTCTGCTGGACACCGCGCTGTCGGTCGATGACGCCGCGATGGAGGAGTATTTCGAGCACGGGGACGTGGCGGAAGCCACCCTGATCCGCTGCATCAAGGCCGGCACCATCTCCGGCGCCTTCCGCCCGGTGCTGTGCGGCACCGCGTTCAAGAACAAGGGCGTGCAGCCGCTGCTGGATGCCGTCATCGACTACCTGCCGAGCCCGGTCGACGTTCCGGGGATCAGCGTCGCCGCCGGCGAGGGCGAGGAGGACGGCGAGTATTCCGACCGTCGCCGCATCAAGGCCGACCCCGATGCGCCGTTCGCCGGCCTGGCCTTCAAGATCATCAACGACAAATACGGCACCCTGACCTTCGTGCGGGTCTATGCCGGCACGTTGAAGTCGGGCGACACGGTGATGAACACCACCAAGGAGCACCGCGAGCGGATCGGGCGGATGTTCCAGATGCACGCCGACAAGCGCGCCGAGATCAAGGAGGTCTCCGCCGGCGACATCGCCGCCTTCGTCGGCCTCAAGGACACCGTGACCGGCGACACGCTGGCCTCGGCCGCCGATCCGGTGGTGCTGGAGCGGATGGCCTTCCCGGTGCCGGTGATCGACATCTCGGTCGAACCGAAGACCAAGGAATCGATCGAGAAGATGTCGATCGGCCTGCAGAAGCTGGCCGGCGAGGATCCGTCCTTGCGGCTGCGCACCGACCAGGAATCCGGCCAGACCATCCTGTCCGGCATGGGCGAGTTGCATCTGGAGATCATCATCGACCGGCTGCGGCGCGAATACGGCGTGGAAGCCAATATCGGCGCGCCGCAGGTGGCCTTCCGCGAGACCATCACCCGCCCGCACACCGAGATCTACACCCACAAGAAGCAGACCGGCGGCTCCGGCCAGTACGCCGAGGTGAAGATCACCTTCGAGCCGATGGAGCGCAACGGCGGCGTGGTGTTCGAGAACGCGGTGACCGGCGGCTCGGTGCCGCGCGAATACATCCCCGCGGTGGAGAAGGGCATCAAGGTGCAGGCGGAAACCGGCGTGCTGGCCGGCTTCCCCACGGTCGATTTCAAATACGCGCTGGTCGACGGCAAGTACCACGACGTCGACAGCTCGGCGCTGGCGTTCGAGATCGCGGCCAAGGCCTGCTTCCGCGACGGCATGAAGAAGGCCGGCCCGATCATCCTGGAGCCGATCATGGACGTGGAAGTGACCACGCCGCAGGATCACGTGGGCGACGTGGTGGGCGACCTCAATCGCCGCCGCGGCATGATCCAGAACCAGGACAGCTCCGGCTCGACCATCATCGTGCGGGCGCATATTCCCCTGAAGGAGATGTTCGGCTACATTTCCGACCTTCGCAGCATGACCAAGGGGCGCGCCAGCTTCACCATGCAGTTCCACCACTACGATCCGGTGCCGCGCAACATCGCGGACGAGATCATGGCGAAAAGCGCCTGATGGTGGAGGCTTGCCGCATGGACGGTGGCGCATGACGGTGGGTTCCTGAGATGCCCGCGCCCCGGCTGCACTGGACGCGGGGGCGCACGGACAAAGGGGCGGGCCTGGCCCGCGCCCTGGAGTGGATCGGGCTGGACGACGCGGGCGAGGCAATCGCCCGCGTTGTTCGTTTGCAGGGCCCGCTCTGGTTCAACTGGCGGCAGTATCGCGCGGTGGCGCTGGACGACGACGCCAAGGTGGTCGAACTGCGCCCACTGCCGCCCGACGGGGCGGACTGGCTGGCCTGCGTGGGCGGGCAGGTGGTGGGGCGCGCGGCGCTGCCGCTGCAGGCGGTCCGCACGGTGGAAGCGGCGCTGGAGGGGGAGTAGGGCAGGCCGGCCATCAGCCGCTTCCATCCCGCATCGCGATTGCTATAATTGATGGATGGATAATACGCACGCCGCGGCGCTCCCTCAGGCCGCTTCGCTCAGGCCCCTGCCGCAGATCATTTTTGCCAGTCGTTGGCTGCAGGTGCCGCTTTATGTCGGCCTCATCGTCGCGCAGTGCGTGTACGTGTTCCTGTTCGTCAAGGAACTCTACGACCTGGTCCTGCATGTCATGGAGTTCGACGAGCAGCAGATCATGCTGATCGTGCTCGGCCTGATCGATGTCGTGATGATCTCCAACCTCTGGTGATGGTGATCGTCGGCGGCTACGAGACGTTCGTCTCCCGCCTGCGGCTCGAACGCCACCCGGACAATCCGGAATGGCTGAGCCATGTCGATTCCGGCGTGCTCAAGGTGAAGCTCGCCATGGGCATCGTCGGCATCTCCTCGATCTCGCTGCTGCGCACCTTCGTGGAAGCGCGCTCGCTGGGCCTCGCGGGCTCCCACATGACGGTGACCGGGGTGATGTGGCAGACCATCATCCATTCGATCTTCATCCTGTCGGCGCTCGGCGTCACCTATGTCGACCGGATCAGCTCGGCGCCGAAGCCGGGACATATGCCGGGGTACGTCCATGGTCCCACGCCGGCGCCGATGTCCGCGCCCGTCCCGGCACCGGTCTCGGCGCACATCCGCTGATCCCGGGCGCGCCGTTCGCCGTTCGCCGCGCCTTCATCCCGCCCCGCGCAGGCGCGCGATCAGCGCATCGGCATCCGCCGGCGCCGCGTTGCCGCGCCAGGCCACGTGCTGGTCGGGCCGTACCAGCACCATCCGCTCGGGATAAAGCAACGACGCCTCGGCCGATGCCACGTCGCGGAGGACGAGCGGGAGGCGCTGGCGGGCCGCCGCCGCGACGATCGCATCCGGCTCCGCCCGGCGGTCAAGGCGCAGCAGGGTGAACCAGGGCCCGAGCGTGTCGTACAGCGACCGCCCGTCGTCCAGCCACAGATGCGGCGCCCGGCAGCCGGGCACGGTGGATCGGCGTGAACGCATCCATCGTGTAGCCCGGCGCCGCTTCCCCGTCATAGGCAACGATCGGCGAGCGGTCGTAGAAATAGCCGAAGTTCAGCCCGCCGCAGCAGTATTGCGGCGTGTTCAGCGCCGCCACCCGCGCCCCGAACGCGGCGCGGGTGGCCGCGCCCGCCGACCCCGGATCCTCGATCTCCGCCGGCACCGCGCCGCGGGCGCGCGCCAGCGCCTGCGCCGTGTTCATCGCATAGTGCGAGACCTGCTCGGTGATCGGCCAGCGCTCCGCCTCGTGCGCGTCCAGGATCGCCGGATCGGCCCAGCCCAGCAGCACGCCGGCCAGCATCCACGACAGGTTCATCGCATCGGCGATGCCGGCGTTCATCCCGAAGCCCGCGAACGGCACCCAGATATGCGCCGCGTCGCCGCAGAGGAACACGCGCCCGCGGCGGAACCTCTCGGCCAGCATGCGCCGGCCGATCCAGTCCTCCTGGCCCAGGATGTCGTAGCGGAAATCCTCCCCCACCCCCAGGATCAGCCGCAGGCAGTGGTCGCGGTCCACCGCGGCGAAGTCGGTCTCGTCGGGGCGCAGGTAGTTGTGCACCAGCCAGCGCTCGCGTCCGTCGATGGCGAAGATGTTGGCGCTGCGCCGCGGGTTGAGCGACTGGGTGGACCAGGCAGGCGGGGCCTGCATGCGCGCGATCAGCCCCGGCGCGCGGAGGTCGGTCGACTGCGTCCGTTGCACCACCGCATCGCCCGCGAACCGCGCGCCGATCGCGCGGCGCACCTCCGATTGCGCGCCGTCGCAGCCGACCAGATAGGCGCACTCGAGCGCGATCCGCGCGCCGGTGGCGATCTCCACGGCTTCCGCCCGCACGCCGTCCGGCTGCTCGGTGAACCCCGTCACCCGCGTGCCGAACAGCAAGGTCAGTTCCGGCATCGCCGCGGCGGCGGCGGCGAGCGCGGGTTCGAGGTAGATCTGGTTGATCCGGTGCGGCGGCTCCGGCGTCGGCCACCATCCGTCCGGCCCGGACCGATCCGTATAGCGATCGGCCCGGCAGGGGATGTGGATGCGGCCGAACTCGATCCCCGTCGTTGTGGTGCGGAACGCCACGTCGTTGGGATAGTCGGCGGGCAGCCCGGGCGCCTCGCGGACGGTCCGCGCGATGCCCAGGCGGCGGAAGGCTTCCATCGTTCGCGCCGCGACATGGTTGCACTTCACGCTCGGGGGCTCGCCCGCGGCGCGGGCCTCCGCCACGAGCACGCGGATGCCGCGCCAGGCGAGGTCCATCGCCAGGGACAGGCCGACGGGCCCGGCACCGACAATCACCACCGGCGCGCGTAGCCGGCGCATGGCGCGCTAGGCCGCGCGGCGCTCGCTCATGCCCCCCGAGCCGCCGCCGGGACACAGCACGTTCACCACTGCCTGCTGCCCGGCACGCACCGCGGCGGAGGCGCGGGCCAGCGCGGCGGGCAGCTCGGACGGGTGTTCGACACGCTCCCCATGGCCGCCATGCGCTTCCACCAGCCGCTCGAAGGCGGGGCTCGGGCCAAGATCGGCCAGGCGTTGCCCGTCCTCCTCCGCCGCCGTGCTGTCGGGATACATGTCCAGGGTCGAGCGCCGCACCGCGCCGTACAGGGTGTTGTTGTAGATCACCGCCAGCACCGGCAGCTTGTGCGCCTGGCCGACGAAATGACACGCGGTCGGGTTGGCGAACATGTAGGCGCCGTCGCCCAGCACCGCGACCACTTGCTTTTCCGGCGCCGCCAGCCTGGCGCCCAGCGCGGCGCCAAGGCCCCAGCCCAGCCCGCCGGCCGGGCTCAGCCCGAACAGGCTGCCCGGCGCATCGAGCGGGCAATGATCCTGGCGGAACGAATACTCGCTGACCACCAGCGTGTTTTCGTCCACGATCCCGCGCAGGCAGTGGTTGAGCCAGGTCATCGTGCAGGAGTCCCCGGCGCCGTCGCGCGCGGCTTCCGCCTCCCACCCCGCGCGCAGCCCGGCGGACCGCGCCGCCAGCGCCGCGCGCCGCCCCGCCACATCGGGCGCGCGGGCAGCGAGCGCCGTCTCCAGCGCCTCCAGCAGCGGCAGGCTGGCGCAGCGCAGGGTCAGATCGGACTGGAAACTGCGCATCGGATAGCGCGCGTACAGCGGATCCTCGCCGATCTGCACCACCCGCGCGCCCGCCGCCAGCGCATGCGTGCCGGGATACCAGGGCACGTCATTTTCCCACGCCAGCACCAGATCGGCCTCGGCCAGCAGCGGGCCGGGGTTGCCGCCCTGGTACATCGGATGGCGGCTCGACATCGCATGATAGCGCGGGTTGAACGGCACCACCGGCAGGGCGAACCGTTCCGCCAGCCGCGCCAGCGCGGTGTTTTCCCGCGGGTCGCGCCCGAGCGCGCCGGTGATCACCAGCGGCATCCGCGCCGCGGCGATCCAGTCGGCAAGCTGTGCCACCTCGGCAACGGACGGCGCCGGCGCGGCCGGGCGCGCGCGCGGCGGGCGCGCGGCGGCGCCGGGCGCTTCCACTGCCGCGCCCAGAACCTCGCGCGGCAGGCTGAGATAGACCGGGCCGGAGGGGGAGGCCGTCGCCAGCTCCATCCCGCGCGCCACCACATCGGGGATCTGATCCGGGCGGCGCAACTCGTAGTCCCACTTCACCACCTCGCGCAGCATCCCCGCCTGGTCGAACATCTCCTGCGCCCAATGGATATAAACGTTGCGCGCCCCTGACGGTCCCGATTCCATGATCGGCGTGCGCCCGGACGTCAGCAGCATGGGAATGCGGTCGCGCGCGGCATCGATCAGCGCGTTGATCGCATTGGCCGTGCCCACGTTGGTGTGCGTCATCACCGCCTGCGGCCGGCCGCTGACCATGGTGTAGCCATGCGCCATCGCAACCGCCGCGTTCTCGTGCGGGATGACCATCGGCTTCGGCACTTTGCGGTTGGTGCGCGCGGCGCGGGCGAAGGCTTCCACGATCGGGGCGAAGTCGGTGCCGGGATTGCAGAACAAATGCTCGATCCCCTGGGCGGCCAGCGCGTCCAGATAGTCCTCGGCGGCAATGCGGGCGGGTGCGGTCATGGCGGTGGCGCTCTCCCTGGGCGTTTGGCGCCCATGCTGGCGCGGCCGGCCGGGCGCGTCAAAGCCGGGACCGTTGGGCGTGGCAGACCGCAAGCAAGGCCAGGGGGCTCTGCCCCCTGGACCCCCGCCAGGGGACAGTCGTCCCCTGGACCCCTCGGGGTGTTCCGGGTGGGGATGGGGTGGCGCGGCGGGCTGGGGCGGCCTGGGCGGCGGGTGGCGGCAGAGCGCACGCGCTCTGCCGCCACCCGCCGCCCAGGCCGCCCCAGCCCGCCCGCGCCACCCCATCCCCACCCGGAACATACGAACGGGTTCCAAGGGCGATGCCCTTGGTGGGGGGTCCAGGGGGGCAAAGCCCCTCTGGCCTTGCTTGCGTTATGCCTCCCCGCCCGGCGGGTCCAGATACAGCCCGCTGCGCAGGTACCGCCGCAGCCAGAACCGCGCCAGCACCCCGATCGTCGCCGCCACCGGCACCGCCAGCATCACGCCGAGGAAGCCGAACGCCGCCCCCCCGGCGAACAGCGCGAAGAGCACCCACACCGCCGGCAGTTCCACCCGATCGCCCAGGAAGCGCGGGTAGATCAGGTAGTTCTCCAGCAGCTGCCCGACCACCAGCACGGCGCCGATGCGGATCACGCCGGACCAGGTCGGGAACTGCGCCAGCGCCAGCCCCAGCGACGCCACGCCGCCGGCGATCGACCCGACGTACGGGATGAAGGACAGCACGCCGGCCGACATGCCGACGATCAGCCCGAGGTCGAGCCCCACCGCGGTCAGGGCCAGCGCGTAGTAGATCCCCAGGATCACGCAGCACAGCGCCTGTCCGCGCACCCAGGCGGACAGGATGCGGTCGACCTCGCGGGCCTGGGCGCGGATCGTGGCCCGCGCGCGCAGCGGCAGCCAGCCGTCGACCATCACCACCATGCGCGGCCAGTCGCGCAGCAGGTAGAACGCCACCACCGGGGTGACGATTGCCATGGTCAGCACGTTGAACAGCGCGAAGCTCCCGGTGATCAGCCCCGCCAGGGTGGAGGCGATGAACGACAGCACGGTGCCCGCCTGGCTGCTGACCAGGTCGCGCAGCCGGGAGTTCACCGCGTCGGGGCCGAGGCGTTGCTGCAGGTCGGTGACCACATGGCTCGCCCACTGCTGCACCGCCTGCACGTATTCCGGCACCCGCCCGAGCAGCAGGCCGACCTGCGACAGGATCAGCGGGTAGAGCAGCAGCACGAACAGCAGCGCGCAGGTCAGCATGGCCACGACCATGACCAGCGCGGACACCCCGCGCGGCAGGCCGAGCGCGGTCAGCCGCGAGGTCGGCGGATCGAGCGCGTAGGCGATCACCGCGGCGGTGGCGAACGGCGCCAGAACCCCGGCGAACAGCCGCAGTGCGAGCCAGGTCAGCACAAGCAGCCCGATGGCAACGGCGATTCGCTGGGTGTTCGCGCCCGGCGGCGTCGGCGGAGGCGACTCGCCGGCCGGCAGGCCGGGCGACGCCGCCGCCGAAAGCGCGGCCGCCGTCGGCGGCGTCCCGGCCGGGGGGACCGCGCCCATCAGGCTCAGCCCGGCCGTGCTTCGTCCCGGCGCCCCGTGGCCGGCGATCCGATCTTGTGGCGGGGAGGGCGTGCTCATGGCCGCTGCACCGCGCGCCACACATAGGCCGCGCCGGAGGCCAACGTGCTGATCCCGACCGCCCAGGTCAGCGCCGCCAGTCCGCTCGCCACGGCCGGGCCGCGGGCACCGAATCCGGCCAGGAACAGGGTCAGGGCCACCAGCAGGATCTGCAACGTGGTGTTCACCTTGGAAACGAACAGCGGCCGGATCGCGACCGGCGCGCCCAGCAGTCCGAGCACGATCACCCCGCCAACGATCACCAGATCCCGGAACACCACCAGGATGGCGAGCCAGTCCGGCACCTCGTGCACCGCCGCCAGGGTCACATACATGGTGACGAGCAGCGCCTTGTCGGCCACCGGATCGAGCAGCGCGCCGACCGAATTGCTGCCGCCCATCCGCCGTGCCAGCCAGCCGTCGATCGCGTCGGACGCCCCGGCGGCCAGGAACAGCACGAAGGCGATGTCCAGCCGACGGTCGATCACCAGCCACACCGCCAGCGGCACCGCGCAGAGCCGGGCGAAGGTGATCAGGTTGGGAAGGGTGACCAGGGCGTCGGACGCCGCGCGCTCGAGCTTGTTGGATCCGTCAGGCATCGCCGGTCCCGCCTGTCCGGCCGGTCCGCGCCGGAAACTGTCCCGTCGGCGCCGCTGCGCCGCGCCGTTGCGCGCCGCACCCGGCTATGGTTGTGTCCGCCGGCCCCGTGCCCGCGATCATGGCCCTCACCCTCGCCGCTTTCCGGCCACCGTTGGCCTCCACCTGCCGCGGCGCACGTTCCTTTCGTCCGCCAGCCCTAGCCGATCGAGACCACGCATGACCAGTGGCGATCCTGCCGCATCTTCCCGCGCCCCGCTTGATTACCGTGCCGCCGGGGTCGATATCGACGCCGGTGAGGCGCTCGTGTCCGCCATCGCCCCGCTCGCCCGCGCCACCGCGCGGGCCGGTGCGCTGGGCGGGATCGGCGGTTTCGGCGCGCTGTTCGACCTGCGCGCCGCGGGGTTTTCCGACCCCGTGCTGGTGTCCACCACCGACGGCGTCGGCACCAAGCTGAAGATCGCCATCGAGACCGGGCTGCACGACCAGGTGGGCGTCGACCTGGTGGCGATGTGCGTCAACGACCTGATCGTGCAGGGCGCCGAGCCGCTGTTCTTCCTCGACTATTTCGCCACCGGCCGGCTCGAAGTGGACCAGGCGCGGGCGGTGATCGCCGGCATCGCCGCTGGCTGCAAGGAGGCCGGCTGCGCCCTGGTCGGCGGGGAAACCGCCGAAATGCCGGGCATGTACGCCGGCGGGGATTACGACCTGGCCGGCTTCGCGGTCGGCGCCGCCGAGCGCGGCCGGCTGCTGCCGCGCGACGTCGCCCCGGGGGATGTGGTGCTGGGGCTGGCCGCCTCGGGGGTGCATTCGAACGGCTTCTCCCTGGTCCGCCGGGTGGTGGCGGCCAGCGGGCTCGGCTGGGACGCGCGCGCCCCGTTCGGCAGCGGGGAAAGCCTCGGGCGGGCACTGATGACGCCGACCCGGATCTATGTCCGCGCGCTGCTGGCGCTGCATCGCGCCGGGCTGCTGAAAGCGGCGGCGCATATCACCGGCGGCGGGCTGCCGGGCAACCTGCCGCGGGTGCTGCCCGCCGGCACCTGCGCGGCGCTGCGGCCGGACTGGCCGGTGCCGCCGGTGTTCCGCTGGCTCGCGCGCACCGGCGACATCGCGCCGGAGGAGATGCTGCGCGTGTTCAACTGCGGGATCGGCATGGCGGTCGTCGTCGCCGCCGATCAGGCCGGGCCTGCCGCCGACGTGCTGCGCGCCGCGGGGGAGACGGTGGTCCCGCTCGGCGCGATCGCGGCGGCGGAGACGCCGGAGGCCGCCCCGAGCGTGCGGCTCGACCTGGCGGCGGGCTGGCCGCGATGATCCGCCGGGTGGCGGTGCTGATCAGCGGGCGCGGCTCCAATCTCGGCGCGCTGCTGGATGCGGCCCGCGTGCCCGGCTACCCGGCCGCGATCGCGCTCGTGCTGTCCAACCGCCCCGATGCGGCGGGCCTCGCCCGCGCCGCCGCCGCCGGGGTGCCGGCCCGCGCGATCGACCACCGCCCATTCGGCGCCGACCGCGCCGCGCATGAGGCGGCGATCGACCTCGCGCTGCGCGAGGCCGGGATCGAGCTTGTGTGCCTCGCCGGCTACATGCGCCGGCTGACGCCGGCCCTGGTGCGGCCCTGGGCGGGGCGGATGCTGAACATCCACCCGAGCCTGCTGCCGGCCTTCCCCGGCCTCGACACGCACGCCCGCGCGCTGGCCGCCGGGGTGAAGCTGCACGGCTGCACCGTGCATCTGGTCACCGAAGGCGTCGACGAGGGCCCCATCCTCGCCCAGGCGGCGGTGCCGGTGCTGCCGGGCGACACCGAGGCCAGCCTGGCCGCGCGGGTGCTGGCCGAAGAGCATCGCATCTACCCCGCCGCGCTGCGCCACCTGGCGGCCGGCACCGAGGGCCGCGCCGCGCCCGAGGGGGCGGCGCTCTGCAACCCCTTGCCCGAGACCGTTGCGCTGCCATAGAAACAGCGATTGCCGGCTGTATCGGCCCGGCGTCGCAGGTCACGAGGGCAGTCATGGCGCAGCATCCACTCACGGTTTCCGGTCCCGAGTTGCAGCAGGAGTTCCTCGCCGACCGGGAACGCTTCTGGCACGCCTGGACCCGCTTCACCGTGGGCGCGGTGATCTTCCTGGTCGCGCTGCTGGTGCTGATGGCGGTGTTCCTGCTCTGAGGCCGCGGGCCCGTCGCTGCGGCCGTTTCCGCGTCGCAGCGGGCCCGCGTTGACTTCGTCCACGCGGGCGCTATAACCCGCGCTCTCTTGCCTGGCCCGATCTCGCGGCCGGGGCATGGCTGTTGGCAGGAACGATCGACAATGTTCGCAGTGATCCGCACCGGCGGAAAACAATACCGCGTGACCCCGAATGCGGTGCTCAAGGTCGAGAAGCTCGAAGCCGAGCCGGGCGCCACCGTGACCTTCACCGACGTGCTCGCGGTGGGCGGGGACGGCGGGTTGACCCTCGGCGCCCCCGTCGTGGCGGGCGCCAGCGTCACCGCGACGGTGATCGCGCAGGACCGGCTCGACAAGGTCATCATCTTCAAGAAGCGCCGCCGGCAGAACAGCCGGCGCAGGAACGGCCATCGCCAGCACGTGACCGTGCTGCGCGTGTCCGGCATCGGCGGCGGCGCCAGCGAAGGAGCGGTCTGACATGGCACACAAGAAAGCCGGCGGTTCGTCGCGCAACGGGCGCGACACGGAAGGCCGTCGCCTCGGCATCAAGAAGTCCGGCGGGCAGGCGGTAATCGCCGGCAACATCATCCTTCGCCAGCGCGGCACCAAGTGGAAGCCGGGGCAGAACGTCGGCCTCGGGCGCGACCACACCATCTTCGCGCTGATCGAGGGGCGGGTGGAGTACCAGCGCAAGGCCGAAGGCCGGGTGCACGTCTCCGTTCGTCCGAACCCGGCGCCGGCGCTCGCCGCCGAGTAGCGCGCCCGCACCGATGCAGCTTGGCAACGGGGGCCGGCGCCAGCCGGCCCCCGTTCGCGTTGGACCCGACCAATGAAGTTCCTCGACCAGGCCAAGATCTACCTCCGCTCCGGCGACGGCGGCGACGGGGTCGTGGGCTTCCGGCGCGAGAAATACATCGAGTTCGGCGGCCCCGACGGCGGCAACGGCGGCAAGGGCGGCGACATCGTGCTCGAGGCGGCGCAGAACCTCAACACCCTGATCGACTTCCGCTACAGCCAGCATTTCCGCGCCAAGAAGGGCGGCAACGGCGCGGGGTCGGATCGCACCGGCGCCGGCGCGCCCGACCTCGTCATCAAGGTCCCGGTGGGCACCCAGATCCTGGCCGAGGACCGGGAGACCCTGCTCGCCGACCTCGCCCGGCCGGGGGAGCGGATCACGTTCCTGCCAGGGGGCGACGGCGGATTCGGCAACGCGCACTTCAAATCCTCCACCAACCGCGCGCCGCGCCGGGCCGACAAGGGCTGGCCGGGGCAGGAACGCTGGGTGTGGCTGCGGCTGAAGCTGATCGCCGATGCCGGGCTGGTCGGGCTGCCGAACGCCGGCAAATCCACGTTCCTCTCGCGGGCCTCGGCGGCAAGGCCGAAAATTGCCGACTATCCGTTCACCACCCTGCACCCGCAGCTTGGCGTCGTGCGCCTGTCGAGCCACCGAGGAATTCGTGCTGGCCGACATCCCCGGCCTGATCGAGGGCGCGCATGAAGGCGCCGGGCTGGGCGACCGCTTCCTCGGCCATGTGGAACGCTGCGCCGTGCTGCTGCACCTGATCGACGGCGCCGCCGGGGACGTGGTGCGCGCCTGGCGCACCGTGCGCGAGGAACTCGCCGCCTATGGCGGCGGCCTGGCCGACAAGCCGGAACTGATCGCGCTCAACAAATCCGACGCCATGACCCCGCGGGAAGCCTCGGCGCGCCGCGCGGCGCTCGCCCGTGCCTCGGGCCGGCCCGTGCTGCTGCTCTCTGCCGTGAGCGGCGAGGGGGTGCCGGAGGCGTTGCGCGCGCTGCAGGGCATGATCACCGCCGCCCGGCGGGACCGGGCCGCGTGACGACACCGCCGGCCCTGGCCGACGCCCGTCGGCTGGTGGTGAAGATCGGCAGCGCGCTGGTGGTCGATCCCGCCGCCGGCGCCCCGCGCGCTTCCTGGCTCGCCGGCGTCGCCGCCGACATCGCCGCCCTGCGCGCGCGGGGGACCGACGTGATCGTGGTCTCCTCCGGCGCCATCGCGCTGGCCCGCCGCACCCTCGGCCTCACCCGCAAGCGGCTGCGGCTGGAGGAGAAGCAGGCCGCCGCCGCGGTGGGGCAGATCCGCCTCGCGCAGGCCTGGGCGGAAGCGCTGTCGGCCGAGCACCTGACCGCCGCGCAACTGCTGCTGACCCTGGAAGACACCGAGGACCGCCGTCGCTACCTGAACGCGCGCGCGACCCTGAACACCCTGCTCGGCCTCGGCGTGGTGCCGGTGATCAACGAGAACGACACCGTCGCCACCGCGGAAATCCGCTTCGGCGACAACGATCGCCTGGCCGCCCGGGTCGCCGAGATGACGCAGGCGGACCAGCTGGTCCTGCTGTCCGACATCGACGGCCTCTACACCGCCGATCCGAGGCGCGACCCGACCGCCGCGCACCTGCCGGTGGTGGCGGCGCTGACCCCGGAGATCGAGGCGATGGGCGGGGATCCGCCGCCCGGCTATTCCTCGGGCGGCATGCGCACCAAGCTGGTGGCGGCACGCATCGTCACCCAGGCGGGCTGCGCCATGGCGATCGCCCATGGAAATATCGACCGCCCGCTGACGGCGCTGGCCGAGGGCGCGCGCTGCACCTGGTTCCTGCCGGCCCCCGAAGGCCGCTCCGCGCGCAAACGCTGGATCGCCGGCGCGCTGGCCCCGCTGGGCACGCTGACGGTCGACGCCGGCGCGGCCCGCGCCCTGGCTGCCGGCCGCTCCCTGCTGCCCGCCGGCGTGCGTGCGGTGGACGGCACGTTCGAGCGCGGCGATCCGGTCCTGGTCCGCGGTCCGGACGGCGCGCCGCTGGCGCAGGGCCTGTCGGCCTACGCCAGCACGGACGCCGCCCGCATCGCCGGGCACCGGTCCGACGAAATCGAAACCATCCTGGGCCTGCGCGGCCGCGACGAAATGATCCACCGCGACGACCTGGTGCTGCATCCGGGGTCGGAGCGGAACGGCCGGCTTTAGGCAAGGCCAGGGGGGCGCTGCCCCCCTGGACCCCCTGCCAGGGGACAGTCGTCCCCTGGACCCCTCGGGGGGTTCCGTGCCGGTGTGGGGTGGCGCGGCGGGCGCGGGGCGGGCCGGGTGGCCGGCAGGCAAGGGGCGCAAAAGCGCCCCTTGCCTGCCGGCCACCCGGCCCGCCCCGCGCCCGCCGCGCCACCCCACACCGGCACGGAACCGCGAATGGTTCCAAGGGCGACGCCCTTGGCGGGGGTCCAGGGGGCAGCGCCCCCTGGCCTTCCTTAAGTCCGGCCGCCCCGCCCCGTATCCGTGATCACACCTCCGCGTCGGCCTGGCGGATCAGCACTTCGCGTTTGCCGACGTGGTTGGCGGCACCGACCACGCCTTCCTTTTCCATTTGCTCGATCAGCTTGGCGGCGCGGTTGTAGCCGATGTTGAGGTGGCGCTGGACGAAGGAGGTGCTGGCCTTGCCTTCGCGGGCCACCAGCGCGACGGCCTGCTCATAGAGCCCCGCCTCGCCGCCGCCCTCGGCGCCAAATCCGGCCGGCGCACCGCCGCCGCCGTCGTCGTCGCTCGCTTCGGTGACCGCTTCCAGGTAGGCGGGTTCGCCCTGTTCGCGCAGGAAGGCCACCACCTGCTCGACCTCGTCGTCGGTCACGAAGGGGCCGTGCACGCGGGTGATCCGTCCGCCCCCGGCCATGTAGAGCATGTCGCCCTGGCCGAGCAGTTGTTCCGCCCCCTGTTCGCCCAGGATGGTGCGGCTGTCGAACTTGCTGATCACCTGGAAGCTGATGCGGGTGGGGAAGTTGGCCTTGATGGTGCCGGTGATGACGTCGACCGAGGGCCGCTGGGTCGCCATGATCACGTGGATCCCGGCGGCGCGCGCCATCTGCGCCAGGCGCTGCACCGCCGCTTCGATATCCTTGCCGGCGACCATCATCAGGTCGGCCATCTCGTCGACCACGACGACGATGAAGGGCATCGGTTCCAGCGCCAGCGGCTGTTCCTCGAACGTGGGGCGGCCGGTGTCGGGGTCGAAGCCGGTCTGCACCCGCCGCGTGATCACCTCGCCCTTGGCGCGGGCGTCGGCCACCCGGTCGTTGAAGCCGCCGATGTTGCGCACGCCGAGCTGGCTCATCGCCCGGTAGCGCCGCTCCATCTCCCGCACCGTCCATTTCAGCGCGGTGACCGCCTTGGCCGGTTCGGTGACGACCGGCGCCATCAGGTGCGGGATGCCGTCGTACATCGACAGTTCGAGCATCTTCGGGTCGATCAGGATCAGCCGGCACTGGTCGGGCGAGAGCCGGTAGAGCAGGCTCAGGATCATCGCGTTGACGCCGACCGATTTGCCCGACCCGGTGGTGCCGGCGATCATCAGATGCGGCATCCGCTGCAGGTCGGCGACCACGGACGCGCCGGAGATGTCCTTGCCGAGCGCGAGCGCGAGCCGCGCGCTGTGGCGCTGCACGTCTTCGGCGCCGAGGATTTCCGACAGGAACACCGTCTCCCGCTTGGCGTTCGGCACCTCGATGCCGATCACGTTGCGCCCCGGCACGGTGGCGATGCGCACCGCGGTGACCGAGAGGCTGCGGGCGATGTCGTCGGCCAGCCCGATCACCCTTGCGCTGCGGATTCCCGGCGCGGGTTCCAGTTCATAGAGCGTCACCACCGGGCCGGGGCGGATCTCCACGATGCTGCCCTGCACGCCGTAGTCGGACAGCACGGTTTCGAGCAGCCGTGCGTTGGCTTCCAGCGCCTCGGCCGAGGGGCCGCTGGCGGCGCGGGCGGGCGGCGGCTTGAGCAGGCTGAGCGGCGGGAAGCGCCAGCCCGGCTCGTCGAGCGGCAGGGCGTTCTGCTGCGTCCTGCGCGCGGCCGGGGGGCGTGCGGGCGGGGCAGGGCGGCTCGGGCGGATCGTGGGCGGCGCTGCCGGCGGCGGGGCGCTCGCGGTGGCGCGGGACGGGGCCAGCGTCGGCTCCCGCCGCAGACCGGGGGCAGGTGCGGCCGGTGCCGGGTCGTCGGCCTCGGCGGCCTCGACGGCCTCCGGCCGGCGCCGCCATCGCCGCAGCGGCGCCAGCAGGCCGATCCCGGCGCTGCCGAGCCGCCCCACGCCGAGCGCCGTGTTCCACCCGGAGGAGACCGAGAACCGGGCAAGCCAGGCCAGCCCGCGTCCCACCGACCCCCATTCGCCGCCCGAGAGCCCGAGCGCCAGCAGCGCCAAGGTGACCGCCAGGCCGGCGCCGATGCCCCAGACCAGCACCGCGCCGGCCGGCCCGAGCACGCCCTTGCCGACCGCGAGCGCCGCCGGCGCCAGCAGCCGCCCGACCGCGCCGCCCGGTCCGGCCAGGGTCGGCCAGCCCAGCACGCGCAGCTTCGGCACCGCTTCGAGCGCGGCGGCCAGCACCGGCATGCCGAGGCAGGTGGCGGCGAGTCGCGCCCACGGGCTGCCGATGCCGCGCCGTGAGGCCACCCGCCAGGCCCAGGCGAGCAGTGCCAGGCACGGCAGCGCCCCGGCCACGCCGAAGCCCTGCAGCAGCAGATCGGCCAGCACCGCGCCCACCGGCCCGGCCAGGTTGCGCACCGGGACGCTGCTTGCGGTATCGAACGACGGATCGCCGGGGTGGTAGCTCACCAGTGCCACCAGCAGGCTGACCCCGACCAGGCCGAGCGCCAGCCCGGCGAGTTCGGCCGCCCGCCGCTGCATGAGCGAGCGCAGGGCGGGGGAGACCAGGCGGCGCCGGTCCGGCGGGGCGGAGCGAGCGGCGGAGGCCATGCTGGGTCGGGCCCTTCTGCGGTGACAGCTTCACGTGGAGCCACATCTATAACCCGGAACCACCTGACGGCTAAGCGGGAATCCTGCCGCCCCGGGCGCTCGCGGCGCGCGTGTCTTCGGTCTGGATCACGTCGGCGTGAGGCCGGCGGCGGAGCCGGACCGAGGCGGGCTTGAGGAGGCTGGCCATGTCAGCCCTCTTGCACGAAATGTAGCCTCGGCTACACCTAGCGTCGCACTCCAGCGGGCATCCATGGGCAGCATCAGCGACAGAGATTCTCTGACCGACCGGACGACGGACGCCATCCGCGACGTGCTGGCCGGCCGGCGCAGCGGGGTGCGCTCGATCCTGTTGTTCGCCGGCCCCGGGGTGATCGCCTCGATCGCCTACATGGACCCGGGCAATTACGCGACCAACATCCAGGCCGGCGCCCGGTTCGGCTATGCTCTGCTCTGGGTCGTGCTGCTCGCCAACCTGATCGCGATGCTGTTCCAGGGGCTGTCGGCCAAGCTCGGCATCGTCACCGGCCGCAACCTTGCCGAGATGTGCCGCGAGCAGTTTCCGCGGCCGGCCGTCTATCTGATGTGGGGCGTGAGCGAGGTGGCGGCGATGGCCACCGACCTTGCCGAGTTCCTCGGCGGCGCGATCGGCCTCTCGCTGCTGTTCCACATGCCCCTGCTCCCCGGCATGGTGGTGACCGGCGTCGTCACCTACGCCATCCTGCTGCTCGAGCGGCGGGGCTTTCGCCCGATGGAGCTTGTCATCGGCGCGCTCATCGGCGTGATCGGCCTGTGCTACCTGCTGGAGATGTTCGTTGCGCCGGTCGCGTGGGGCGAGGCGGCGCGGTCCGCCGTCCTGCCGTCGCTGCCGAACGCCGAGGCGCTGGCGATCGCGGTCGGCATCGTCGGCGCCACCATCATGCCGCATGCGGTGTATCTGCACTCCGGCCTGACCCAGGGGCGTGCGCCGGCGCGCGACGCGCGGGAACGTCGCGTCCTGCTGCGGTTTTCGAATCTCGAAGTGGTGATCGCGCTCGCGTTCGCCGGCATGATCAACATCGCCATGGTCATGATGGCGTCCGCCGCCTTCCATGCGGGGCATGCCGATGTCGCGACCATCGAGGGGGCGTTCCATACCCTGACCCCGCTGCTCGGCGCCGGCGCGGCGATCGCGTTCCTGATCTCGCTGATGGCGTCCGGCATTTCGAGCTCGGTCGTCGGCACCCTGGCCGGGCAGATGATCATGCAGGGCTTCGTCGGCTTCCGGATCCCGATCTGGGTGCGGCGCCTGGTGACCATGTTGCCGGCCTTCGCGGTGATCGCGCTCGGCACCGATCCGACCCGGGCGCTGGTGCTGAGCCAGGTCGTGCTGTCGTTCGCCCTGCCGATCCCGATGATCGCGCTCGTCCTGTTGACCCGCCGGCGCGACATCATGGGCGAGTTCGCCAATGGCCGGCTGACCGATCTGGCCGCGATCACGGGCGCCTGCGTGGTTCTGGTCCTCAACACGATCCTGCTGCTGCAGAGCTTCGGCGTTCCGATCCCGGGCGTGCCGGCGGGGTGATGCCGGGCCGGCGCGGTGCCTGGCGTGCCAACAGGCAAGGCCAGGGGGCCTTGCCCCCTGGACCCCCACCAAGGGCGTCGCCCTTGGAACCCGTTCGTTGGGTCCATGCCCGTGGGGGGCTCCAACGAAAACGGGGCAGGCCTTGCGGCCTGCCCCGATCCCGGGCCTGATCCGAAAGGCGGGGCCGGGGCCCCGCCCGGGCTGGATCAGAAGTCCATGCCGCCCATGCCGCCCATGCCGCCCATGCCGCCGCCGCCCGGGGGCATGCCGCCACCGGTCTTCGGCTCCGGCCGCTCGGCGACCATCGCTTCGGTGGTGACCAGCAGGCCGGCCACCGAGGCGGCGTCCTGCAGCGCCGTGCGCACGACCTTGGTCGGGTCGATGATGCCGGCCTTCACCAGGTCCTTGAACTCGCCGCTCTGCGCGTCGAAGCCGAAGTTGTACTCGCTGTTGTCGAGCACTTTCCCGGCGATCACCGCGCCGTCTTCGCCGGCGTTCTCGGAGATCTGGCGCAGCGGGGCCTGCAGCGACTTGCGGACGATATCGACGCCGAAGCGCTGGTCGTCGTTGTCGACCTTCAGCTTGGCGAGGATCAGGCTGGCACGGGCCAGGGCGACGCCGCCGCCCGGAACGATACCTTCCTCGACCGCGGCGCGGGTCGCGTGCAGCGCGTCATCGACGCGATCCTTGCGCTCCTTCACCTCGATCTCGGAGCCGCCGCCGACGCGGATCACCGCCACGCCGCCGGCGAGCTTCGCCAGCCGCTCCTGCAGCTTCTCGCGGTCGTAGTCCGAGGTGGTCTCCTCGATCTGCGCCCGGATCTGGCCGCAACGGCCCTTGATGTCGTCCTTCTTGCCGGCGCCTTCGACGATCGTGGTGTTCTCTTTCTCGATGAGCACCTTCTTCGCCGTGCCGAGCATCGCGAGGGTGACGGTCTCGAGCTTGATGCCGAGGTCCTCGCTGATCACCTGGCCGCCGGTCAGGATCGCGATATCCTCCAGCATCGCCTTGCGGCGATCGCCGAAGCCCGGCGCCTTCACCGCCGCGACCTTGAGGCCGCCGCGCAGCTTGTTGACCACCAGGGTGGCCAGCGCCTCGCCTTCCACGTCTTCCGCCACGATCAGCAGCGGCCGGCCGGACTGCACGATGGCTTCCAGCAGCGGCAGCATCGGCTGCAGGCCGGACAGCTTCTTCTCGAAGATCAGCAGGTAGGGCTGATCGAGCTCCGCCACCATCTTCTCGGCATTGGTGACGAAGTAGGGGGAGACATAGCCGCGGTCGAACTGCATGCCCTCGACGACGTCGAGCTCGGTCTGGATGCCCTTGGCTTCCTCGACCGTGATCACGCCCTCGTTGCCGACCTTCTGCATCGCTTCCGAGATCATCTTGCCGACCTCGAAATCGCCGTTGGCGGCGATCGAGCCGACCTGCGCGGTCTCGGCCGGGGTGGTGATCTTGCGCGAGTGCTTCTTCAGCTCCTCGACGACGGCGATCACCGCCTTGTCGATGCCGCGCTTGAGGTCCATCGGGTTCATGCCGGCGGCGACGGCCTTGGAGCCTTCGCGCACGATCGCCTGGGCGAGCACGGTCGCGGTGGTGGTGCCGTCACCAGCCAGGTCGTTGGTCTTCGAGGCCACTTCGCGCACCATCTGCGCGCCCATGTTCTCGAACTTGTCGGCCAGCTCGATCTCCTTGGCGACGGTGACGCCGTCCTTGGTGATCCGCGGCGAGCCGAAGCTCTTGTCGAGCACCACGTTGCGGCCCTTGGGCCCCAGCGTGACCTTCACCGCGTCGGCCAGGATATCGACGCCGCGCAGCATCCGCTGGCGGGCGTCGCCGCCGAATCTCACGTCCTTGGCAGCCATGTGTGTCTCTTCCTCAGTTTATGTCGATCGGAAACGGTCGGTCGGAGCGGCGCTGCGCGTCAGGCCGCCTTCTTCTTCGCGGCGGTGCCTTCCACGATGCCCATGATGTCGGACTCTTTCATGATCAGCAGCTCTTCGCCGTCGAGCTTGACCTCGGTGCCCGACCACTTGCCGAACAGGATGCGGTCGCCCGCCTTCACCTCGAGCGCCACGATCTGGCCCTGCTCGTTGCGCGCGCCGGGGCCGACGGCGATCACTTCGCCTTCCTGCGGCTTCTCCTTGGCGGTGTCGGGGATGATGATGCCACCCGCGGTCTTTTCCTCGGCTTCGATGCGCCGGACCACGACCCGGTCATGCAAGGGACGGAACTTCATTCGGATCGCTCCTGGTTGATGTCGCTCACGCTGGGCGACGGTCGGATAGGGTTCGCTGGGCAAACGGGGCCGAAGCCGGCCGGGGATCGCCCGGAACGGGCCGCCGGAGCCGTTGCTAGCACTCCCGCCCGGGGAGTGCCAGCGATCTAGTCGTCGCCGTGCTTGCTGTCAAGCATTCGGCAGCACTCGCAGGCCGAGAGTGCCAACTTGCTGGAATAATGTCATTTTTTGTTGCCAGGGACGGGCGGGGCAATGGCATGCTGACGGCCCGCCCGGGCAGAAGCCGGCGCCGGGGAGCGGACTGACCCGAGGGAGACGTACGGCAATGAGCCTCGCGCTGCAACTCGCCGACTACCGCCTGACCACCGCGGAAATCCTTTACCGCATGCCGGACCATCCCGGCCTGCTGCAGAGCTATATCTGGCAGGAGCTCGACCTGGCGCCGCAATTCCCGGAACTGCGGCGGTTCCTTGCGTTCTGGCAGCGGGAGCTCGACGGGCCGGTGCACTCGGTGCGGGTCGCCGCGGCCGGCCCGCTGCGTCCCGCCAGGGTTCGCCATCCGGCGCTGCTGCGGCTGCACTGAGCGTCTGCGGTCGGGCCGGCCGGAGCGGCTGCGGCCGCAGATGGCCCCGCCCGCGGGACCGTTCGCAGCGGTGGCGGAACATGGCCGGCGGGGGAGTGGCCGGGCGGCCCCGGCCCGTCGTATAGGTGCCGTATGCCTTTCGATGTCGGCGACTTTCCCGCCCTGCCTCCGCACGAACGCGGCGAGACCCGCCGCAATCATCGCCGGATCGCGATCTGGCTGTTCGCGATCTGCGGCATGATCTGGGTCATGGTCGTGCTCGGCGGCCTGACCCGGCTGACCGGGTCGGGACTGTCGATCATGGAATGGGCGCCGGTCACCGGCGTGCTTCCGCCGCTCAACCACGCCGACTGGGAGAGCCTGTTCAAGCTCTACAAGGAAACCCCCCAGTACCAGCTGGTCAACGAGGGCTTCGGCCTGGCGGGGTTCCAGCGCATCTTCTGGCTGGAGTGGGTGCACCGGCTGTGGGGCCGGCTGATCGGCGTGGTGTTTTTCGTCCCGCTGGTCTGGTTCTGGGTCCGGGGGCGGCTGCCGCGACGGCTGGTGCCGTGGCTGGTGGGGTTCTTCGTGCTGGGCGGGCTGCAGGGCGCGGTCGGGTGGTTCATGGTCTCGTCGGGCTTCTTTCCCGACCAGACCTCCGTCGCGCCGGCGCGGCTGGTGATCCATCTCAGTCTTGCGCTGTCGCTCTATGCGGCCATCCTGTGGACCGGCCTTGGCATGCTGCATCCCGCCCGTTCGGCCCTGCCGGGAACCCGGGGGCTGCGGCGGGTGGTCGGCCTGCTGGCGGGGCTCGTCGCTCTGACCATCGTCGCCGGCGGGTTCGTCGCCGGCACCCACGCCGGGTTCATCTACAATACCTTCCCGCTGATGGACGGGCAGTTGGTGCCCGCCGGCTACGCGCGGCTGCATCCGTTCCTGCGCAACCTCACGCATAATCTGGCGGCGGTGCAGTTCGACCACCGGCTGCTGGCGACCCTGACGGCGCTGACCGCGCTGGTCGCGCTGGGGCTGGGGCTGCGTCGCGGCGTGCCGGCGCGGGTGCGGGCCCGGGTCGCGGTGCTCGCGGCCCTCGTGGCGGTGCAGTATGCGCTGGGGGTGGCGACCCTGTTGATGGTCGTTCCGGTGCCGCTGGCCTCGGCGCATCAGGCCAATGCGGTGCTGGTGCTGACCGCGTGCCTGGTGACCTGGCACGCGCTGCTGCCGCGGCGCGCGGCCGGATCCGCCGGGAGGCATCGTGTCGTGCGGCGCGCCGACGGCGACCCGGCCCGGCCCCGGCGCCATCGCCCGTCCGGCCGGCGCCGTCGTGACCCCGCCGCGGCCCGCCGTCCCCGGCGCCGCTCCGCCGGCCGGCCCGGTCCGGCATCGCGGCGGCCCCCCCCGGCCGTCGCGCGCGTCGCAGGCCCATGAGCGCGCCCGGCCCGGCCTGTCCCGACCCTGCCTTGTCCGCCGGCGTTTCGGCGCCGCACCTGCACGGGATCATCGACTCGCTGCCGCAGGGGCTGCTGGTGTTCGGCCCGGACCGGCGGGTGGTCCTGGTGAACCGGGCCTATGGGCGGGTCATGGCCGGCGCCCCGGTCGCGCCGGGCGACAGCCTCGAGGAGCTGCTGCGCCGCTATGCGGTCGCCGGCGAATACGGGCCGGGCGATCCCGACGTGCTGGTGGCGCGCCATCTGGCCTACGACTTGACCCGCCCGCAGACCCGGCGGCGCCGGCGGCCGAACGGGACCATGCTCGAAAACCGCTGGGTGCCGTTGGCCGACGGCGGGTTCATGGTGCTGTGCACGGACGTCACGGCCCTGGTCGCCGCCGAACAGGCGCTGATCCGGCGCGGCACGGAAACCGAGATCCTGCTGGGCGGCCTGCGGCACGGGCTGATCCTGTGGGGGCCGGATCGGCGGTTGCTGGCCGCCAACCCGATGGCGGCGGTCCTGATGGCGGTGCCGGCGCATGTGCTGTCCGCCGGCCGGCCGCATCCGGACCTGATCGATGCCCTGCTCGCCGCCGGCTACTTCGGCGCCGGCCCGCCGGCCCAGGCGGCGGCGTCCGGGCTCAAGTGCTGCGACTGGGCGCGCCCCTGGCTGCGCCACTTCGTCAATCGCGACGGCCGCTTCATCGAGTGCCGCGCGGACCCGGTTGCCGCCGGCATGACCATCACCACCTTGACCGACATGACCGAGCAGCGGGAGGCGGAACAGGCGTTGCGCAGTGCCAGGGATGCGGCGCAGGCGGCGAACCAGGCGAAGTCGCATTTCCTCGCCACCATGAGCCACGAGTTGCGCACGCCGCTCAATGCCGTGATCGGCTATTCCGACGCTTTGGTCCAGGACTCCGCGGTCGCCGGCGGGCCGATCGCCGAGTATGCCGGCGCCGTCAACGAGGCGGGGCGGCAGTTGCTCGGCCTGATCGATCGGTTGCTCGACGTCGCCAGGCTCGAGACCGGGCGGTTCGACCTTGCCGAGGACGTGGTGGATGTGGGCCGCCTGCTCCTGGCCGGCCTGCACCGGTTCGCGGCGGAGGCGGAGGCCGGCGGGATCACCCTCGACGTCGTGATGCCGGCGGCGCCGGACGCCGCCCTGCCGGCGGTGCGGGCGGACCGGCGCCGGCTCGACCAGGTGCTGCAGCAGTTGCTGTCCAACGCGGTCAAGTTCACCCCGCCGGGCGGGAGGGTGACGATCGGCGCGCGGCCCGAGGACGAGGCGCTGGTGCTGTGGATCGCCGATACCGGCATCGGCATCGCCGCGGCGGATCTGGCCCGGGTGTTCGATCCGTTCACCCAGGCCGATGCCGGCCTGGCGCGACGCTTTCCCGGCGCGGGGCTGGGCCTCTACCTGGCGCGCGCCGTGGTGGAGAGCCACGGCGGCGCCCTGACCCTGTCGAGCCGCCAGGGGGAGGGCACCCAGGCCGAGATCCGGCTGCCGGCGCACCGGCTGCTGCCGGCGCGGCCCGTGCCGGCCGCCGATGAGCCGATGGGGCTTGAGCCGTCGCGACCGCGGCCGCAGGATGACACGTCGTCGCAGACCCGGGCGGGGCCGCCGTCCGCCGGCGCCGGATACCTTGCGCCCGAGCCGACCACGCAGCAGCAACAGGATCAGCCATGACCGCGCTCGCCACCACGGACAGCTTGTTCTTCGCGCGCGCCGATGCCGCGCTGGACCGGGCCGCCGCCGAACGCCGGCTCGCGACGGCGCTGGCGGGCAGCGACGACGGCGAGTTGTTCCTGGAATACCGCGAAACCGAACAGCTCAGCCTGGACGACGGGCGCATCCGCAGCGCCGGGTTCGACACCTCGCTGGGCTTCGGCCTGCGCGCGGTGGCGGGCGAGGCGACCGGCTATGCCCACGCCGGGGAACTGTCCGACGCGGCGCTGGGCCGCGCCGCCGCCGCCGTCGCCGCGGTGGCGAAAGGCCATTCCGGGGTGGCCGCGGAGCCGCCGCGCGCCACCAACGCCCGGCTCTATACCGACGCCAACCCGCTGGTCGCCACCGGGTTTCCCGCCCGCGCCGCGCTGCTGGGCGAGATCGACGCCTACGCCCGCGGCAAGGATCCGCGGGTGAAACAGGTGATGGCCTCCTTGGGCGGCGAGTTCCAGGCGGTGCAGATCCTGCGCGCCGACGGCACCCGGGTGGCCGACCTGCGCCCGCTGGTGCGGTTCAACGTCAGCGTGGTGGTGGAGCAGGACGGACGGCGGGAGACCGGGAGTTACGGCTTCGGCGGGCGGCATGGCTACGCGCCGCTCGTTGCCCCCGACGCCTGGCGCGGCGCGGTGGACGAGGCGCTGCGTCAGGCGCTGGTGAACCTCGACAGCCGCCCCGCCCCGGCCGGGGAGATGGAGGTGGTGCTGGGCCCCGGCTGGCCCGGCATCCTGCTGCACGAGGCGATCGGCCACGGGCTGGAAGGCGATTTCAACCGCAAGAAGACCTCCGCCTTCGCCGGGCTGCTGGGAAGCCGGATCGCGGTGCCGGGGGTGACCGTGGTCGATGACGGCACCCTGCCGGACCGGCGCGGCAGCCTGACGGTCGATGACGAGGGCACGCCGAGCGGGCGCACCGTGCTGATCGAGGACGGGGTGCTGGTGGGGTTCATGCAGGACCGGCTGAACGCGCGGCTGATGGGCGTGCGCCCGACCGGCAACGGACGGCGGCAGTCCTACGCCCACGCGCCGATGCCCAGGATGACCAACACCGTGATGCTGGGCGGGGCGCATGCGCCGGAGGAGATGATCCGCTCGGTGAAGCGCGGGTTGTACGCAGTGAATTTCGGCGGCGGGCAGGTGGATATCACCTCGGGCAAGTTCGTGTTCTCGGCGTCCGAGGCCTACCTGATCGAGGACGGCAAGGTCACCGCGCCGGTGAAGGGCGCCACCCTGATCGGCAACGGGCCGGACGCGCTGACCAAGGTGACGATGGTCGGCAACGACATGGCGCTCGATCCCGGGATCGGCACCTGCGGCAAGAACGGGCAGGGGGTGCCGGTGGGCGTGGGGCAGCCGACGTTGAAGCTGGCCGGGCTGACGGTGGGTGGTACCGCGGCCTGAGGGCGGCCGGGCGCCTTCCCGCGCAAGCCGCCGTCCCAGGGTCATTCGCTCTGCCTCCAGGCGTCGGGCCAGCCGGACCCGCAGAGCGGGGCCGGGGCGCAGCCCCCGGCGCGCGGGTCACGCCAGTGTCAGCAGCCAGATCCCGAAGCCGCCCATCGCCGCCCCGGCCAGTCGTGCGATCCACGGACCGCGGGGAACGATCTTCTCGATGAACACGAACGCGGCGATCGTGGCGACCCACAGCAGGTTCATCACGCCGCCCACGAACAACAGCGCCATCAGGAACCAGCAGCAGCCGAGGCACTCCACCCCGTGTCGCAGCCCCATGACCAGCGCGCCCGTCGTCCCGCCGCGCCAGGCATTCAGGATGAAGCCGATCGGCGAGCGGCAATGGCGCAGGCAGGCAAGCTTCAGCGGCGTGAACTGATAGACCCCCGCCAGCAGGAACAAGGCGCCGCCGAGCAGCGGGCTGGTCGTGTGCATCGACGGCGAGAGCAGCGCCACGCGCTCGAGCCCCCATTGCGCCACGGTGGCGAGCAGGCTGTAGCCGCCCCAGGCGATCAGGTAGCCGGCGGCAAACACCGAGGTCGGCACGAAGGCCTGGCCCTTCGCGCGCTGGCTGGCGTTGATCCGCGCGAAGGTCAGGATCATCGGCGCGGCGCTGGGCAGCATCATGCCCAGCATCATCACCCACCACATCACGAACATCAGCCCGAAGTCGGACGCGGTCCAGGCCTGAAAGCCGTGCGTCATGGCCATTCCCGCCATGCCGGCCACGGAGCCGCCGCCCATGTCCGGCATCCGCAGCGCGAGCAGAACGAGATAGAGCCAGGCGATGAGGCTCACGCCGCCCAGCGCGGCGAGGATGGCGACGCGCTGGCGCAGCAGCAGCGGCGGGGCGGGGTGCCCCCGCGGGTCGACGTCCCCGTCGCTATGCCGCCCATGAGAACGGCGCGAAGTGCCCGTTGTTGCCCTGGCCGATCATCGCCAGATCGAGGCCGAATCCGTGCACCCGCGTCTCCTTCGCGCGCGCCAGCGCCAGCCGCCGGCTGGCCGGATGCGCCGTGTTGTCGATGTAGAGCGGCTCGCCCGGACTTGTTGCGCGAGGCGACGCCCTCGATCTCGAAGCTCAGCACGCCGGGAATGTCGGCGCGGCGGCGCAGCCCGTCGATCTCGAAGCGCACCGGCGCGACCGTGACGCCGCGGAAGTCGCTCACCAGCGCGGCGCGGATCGCCCCTGGCGGCCCGCCCGCCTCGCCGCTCGCGATGGCGCCGAGGGCGGCGCGCTGGGCCGCGTCCGCCGCCGCATCCACCACCACGGCGAACACCCAGTCGCCGTCGGCCATCACCTTGCCCGAGCGGATGACGAGCGCGAAATGCAGCCCGTCGAGCCGGGTCGTGCCGTACGCGCCGTGATCGATGCGATAGACCATCAGCGCCGTGCAATCGTCGTGCGTAGCCGGCCCCTGCGGATTGGTATAGATACAAGGGCACAGATAGTCGCAGTTGCAGCTTTCCATGTACTCGCCGCTGATCTTCCAGCTCTGGTCGGCCATGCTACGTCCTCCCGCCTGTTTCGCCGGTCGCTGACCGCGCGCGCCGCGACAGGCTAGCTTGCCGCTCGGCCGCGGAGCAAGTCGACGCCTCGAAAGCCAGGCAGGGAGGCGCTGCCCCCTCCCACACGGAACCACGAATGGGTTCCAAGGGCTCAGCCCTTGGCTTGGGTCCAGGGGGCAGCGCCCCCTGGCCTTGCTTTCACAGCTTCGAGAACCCGCACCCAGCGCGATCAGCCCGGCTCGATCAGCGCCGCCCGCAACCGGTCCAGCCGCGCCGGATCCAGGCCGAGGTGCTCCTCCGCGTAGCGCGGGAACCCGCCGCGCCGGGTCTCGATCGCCTCGAACGCGGCATCCAGCAACTCCGGCGCCACGTCGAGCAGCGCCGCCGCGGCCTCGGCGGGCAGGTTCGCCGCCATCTCCGCGTCGCCGCGCCAGAACCGCCTGGTGGCGAGATAGTCTTCCATCACCGTCTCGCGCGTCACGCCGAGCGCCGTCAGGATCAGCGCCGCGCCGAACCCGGTGCGGTCCTTGCCGGCCGAGCAATGGAACAGCAGCGGCGGCCCCGCCGGGTCCGCCAGCAGGTCGAACAAGGTCCGGTAGTGGTGCGACCAGTCCAGCGCATAGGCGACATAGGCCTCGCGCATCAACAAGTGCGCGTCGGCCCCGGTGGCGTCGCGGGTGGCCAGGATGTCGCGCAGGCTGGCGCCGACCTTGGGTTCGATCGGCAGCGCCTGGGTCCGCACTCCGGGCAGCCCGGCGAGCGGGGAGGGCGCGGCGGCGCTCTCCCGGCGGCCGCGCAGGTCGCAGACGGTGCGGATGCCGAGGCCGTTGAGCCGGTCGGCATCCGCCGCGGTCATCCCCGCCAGCGCGGCGGCGCGGAAGATCCGCCCGAACCGCACCCGCCCGCCGGGAACCGGCCAGCCGCCGAGGTCGCGCAGGTTGGAAACGCCCTCCAGCGCGATCGCGCGCGGCAGGTCCATCCGCCGCGCTACCGCTTCATGCCCTCGACCGCCTCGGCCAGCCGCTGCGGATCGACCTTGATCTCCACCCCCGCGCGCTCGACCTGCAGCTTCATCGCCACCCGCGAATCCTGCTCGGTCCAGCCGCGGTTCATCGCCTCGGTCATCTCCGCGTGCACCATGTTGGCCAGCCGCATCGGCACCCCCATCTCGCGCCCCAGCGCGCAGGCGAGCGAGACGTCCTTGAACGCCAGCCGCAGCGCGAAGGCCGGCGGGTCGTATTTGTCCGGCAGGAACTGGTCGGGCATGGCATCGAACGCGCCGCGCCGGCCGATCGCGCCCTGGCGCACCGCTTCCCAGATCGCCAACGGCTCGATGCCCGCCTTCACCCCCATGGTGAACACCTCGGCCAGCCCCGTGGTCATGATGTAGCCGAACATGTTGTGCACCAGCTTCGCCACCGACCCGGCGCCGATCGGGCCGACGTAGCGCGCCTGGTCGCCGATCGAATCGAGCACCGGCTTCCACTGGTCGAACGCCGCCTGCTCGCCGCCGATCCAGATCGCGAGCTTGCCGCTGGCCGCGCCCTTCGGCCCGCCGCTGACCGGCGCATCCAGCGCGTGCGCGCCCTTCTCGGCGAAGGCGGCGTGGATCTTGCGCATGGTGGCCGGCGAATTGGTGGAAAGGTCGAACCAGGACGCGCCCTTGCGCATGCCGCCCAGCAGCCCGTTCGGCCCGAGCGCCACCGCTTCCACCTCCGGCGGGCCAGGGAGCGAGGTGAACACCACGTCCGCCTGCGCCGCCACCGCTTCGGGCGTGTCGGCCCAGATCGCGCCGGCCGCCAGGTGACGCTTGGCGGACTCCCGGCGGAGGTCGGTCACCACCAGTTTGTGGCCGGCCTTCTGGGCATTGGCGGCCATGCTGGCGCCCATGGTGCCGAGGCCGATGAATCCGATTTGCATGGTGGTTTCCTCCTGTTGTGCCGGCCAGCCCGGTCGGCTGGACATGCCCGGCCCGCTGCGGTGGCGGTTCGGTGAGTGGTCTCAACTCTGAAGGCGGTTCCGGCGATGGCGCGCGCGCTGCCCCGATTCCCGGAGTGCCGTGAGGGTCGGGGCAGGATCGCGCGTTGCGCCCGCGAGGTGAAGGGGGTGGCCGGTCTCAGTCCACCTCGATCACCGCATCCGCCGCGAACGCCCCCGCCCCCTCCGGCATCGCGAACACCGGGTTGAGATCGACCGAGCGCAGCCGCGGCCCCGCGGCGGCCGCGAACGCCGACAGCCGCGCCAGCATCGAAGCGAGCGCCGCGACATCGGCCTTCGGCCGCCCGCGCGCGCCGTCGAGCAACGGGAAACCGCGGATCGAGCGGATCATCGCGGTGGCCACGTCTTCCCCGAACGGGCAGCGGCGGAACACCACGTCCTTCAGCACTTCGACGAACACACCGCCCAGGCCGAACATGGCGATCGGGCCGAACACCGGGTCCTGGTGGATGCCGAGGATGCACTCCACCCCCCCGCGCATCTGCTTGGCGACCAGCACGCCTTCGATCCGTGCCGCCGGCGCAGCGGTCTTCGCGCGCGCCATCAGGGTGGCGAAGCCCGCGCGCACCGCTTCGGCGTCGGCGACATCGAGCAGCACGCCGCCGATTTCCGATTTGTGCAGGATGTCGGGCGAAAGGATTTTCAGCACCACCGGGAAGCCGAACCGTTCCGCTGCCGCCACCGCCGCGTCCGCCGTGGCGCAAGCGGCTTCGGGGGCGGCCGGGATGCCGGCGCCAGCCAGGATCCGCTTCGCCTCCGCCTCCGAGGGCGTCGCCGCGGGCAGCGTGACCGGCGGCACCACGGGCGGGGCCGCCGGTGCGGGGGCCGCGAAGGCGTCGCCGAACCGTCCCATCGCGGCGATCGCGGTCACCGCGCGGGACGGGTCCTCGTGGCACACCCACCCGTCGGCTTCCAGCGCGCGCACCCCGGCCTCCGGCGCGATCACCGACAGCACGAACAGCCGGTCGGGGTATTTCACCCGCACCTCGTTCAGTTTCTCCAGCATCGCCGGCCAGCGGCGAGAGGAGGCGACCATGGTGAAGAAGCCGAGAATGGAACTGTAGCCGCCGTCGCGCACCACGGATTCGAAGAACGGCCCCAGCAGGTTGAGGTCGTTGCCCACCTGCGCGGTGGCGTCCACCGGGTTGCGCGGGGCGCAGAAGGACACCAGCGCCTTCAGCCGCGCCTGCGCGTCGTCGGGCATCGGCGGCATCGGCAGGCCGACCTGCTCGGCGACGTCGGAGACCAGCACGCCGGCCCCGCCGGAGACGGTCATCATCCCGAGCGTGTTGCGCACGGGGTAGATCCGTTTGGTCGCGGTCTGGGCGATGTCCAGCATCTCTTCGGAGGTGCGGGCGCGATGGACGCCGAATTCGGCCATCACCGCTTCGGTCACCGCATCGTCGCCGGCGATCGAGGCGGTGTGCGACTTCGCCGCCGCGGTGCCGAGCGCGCTGCGGCCGACCTTCATCATGACGATGGGTTTCTTTGCCGCGCGCGCGGTCTCGAGCGCGGCGATCAGCCCGGGGGCTTCGCGGATGCCCTCGATATAGGCGGCGATCACGTCCACCTCGGGGTTCTCGGCGAGCCAGCCGATGCATTCGCCGACCGTCACGTCCGCCTCGTTGCCGGTCATGATGCAGAGCGAGGCGCCGATGCCGCGGTTGCGCGCGAGCGTGTAGAGATGCGTCCCATACGCGCCCGACTGGCTGGCGATGCCGATGCGCCCGGGCACCGGCCAGCCGGAATCGAAGGACGAGGAGAAGGTGGCGTAATACCCGGTGCGCCCGTCGAACACGCCGAGGCAGTTGGGGCCGAGAATGCGCATCCCGTGCGCGCGTGCCGCCGCCACCATGCGGTCCTGGGCTTCCTGCCCTGCGGCGTCCACTTCGGCGAAGCCGGCGGTGAACACCAGCGCGGCCTTGGTGCCGCGCTTGCCGAGATCTTCCACCGCCTGCCCCGCGATCGCGGCGGGGACGGCGACGATGGCGACATCCGGGGTTTCCGGCAGGTCCGCGACCGAGGGATAGGCTTTCAGCCCCTGCACCTCGGCCCGGTTCGGGTTCACCGGGTAGATGGCGCCCTGGAAGTTCTGCGCCTTCATGAAGGCGATCGGCCGTCCGCCGATCCGGGTGGGATCGTTCGACGCGCCGAGGATGGCGATGGAGCGCGGGGCGAGAAGCGGCGTGAGCCCGGCGAAGCGGCCGGGCGTGGTGGCGGGCGGGCTGGACGTCATCGGTGGTTCCCCCGGGCTGGCGCCGGGATCCTGCTGTCCCGGTCGCGGGAGAGTTTGGCCGGGGGGCGGGGAGGGGGCAAGACGGGGCGGCGCGGCGGCGGTGTGTGCGGCTCAGATGGGGGGCGGCGCGGTCGGCCAGGCACTGGCGGGCTTTGCGGAGGAACAGGGCCGCCTCTGGGCTCACAAGGGCCGGCCCTCGCGGCGCAGCACCTGCATCAGGGGTGTGCGCGCGTGCCACGCAGTGGCCCGGAAGGGCTTGGCGGACACGACGGCACCGGTCGCGACGAGAATGTCGGTCTCGATCTCCGCCAGGGTGCCGAGTTCGTCCCAAAGCCCGTGGGGATTGCGCAGGAACACCGCCACGTCGTAGTCGGAGTTTGCGGTCGCGTCGCCGCGGGCACGCGACCCGAACAGGACGACCCGGTCGATCCGGTCGCCATAGGCGGCCGTCAGCGCGGTGCGAAGCCGTGCCAGGACCGGATCGTTGGCAAGCGACGTGTCCATGATTTGTTCGTACCATACGCGGCATTCGGGCCGCAAGCGCCCTGAGCAGGGACGCTGTCCGCTCCTGGGCACGCGTGACTGGTTCGCGTCGGTCTTCCCCCTCGCTCGGAGCGGCGACCGCGGCGGTCGGCCGTGGCGATGTCGCGCACCCGTTGTCCGGCCGTCGCCCCCAGTCCCTTACGCCCCGTTCGGACCGGCCCCGACCCGTTGCACCGCCGCGCGCCGGCCCGGCTGCGCGGCCCCGTTCATCACCGCATAGGGCACCAAGGTCGCGACGATCAGCCCCGTCGCCAGCAGCAGCGGGCTGCGCGGGTCCCCGGTGACGTCGCGCAGCCAGCCCGCCGCCCAGGGACCGATCGTCATCGCGGCATAGGATCCGGCCGTGTACCAGCCGAACACCACCGCCCGGGCCGCCGGCGGCGTGGCCTGGCCGAGTTGCGCGGTCAGCGGCCCCGGCACCAGCGCATAGACCAGCCCGAGGCCGATCAGCACCGGCGCGGTCCCGTCGCCGCCGGCGATGACCGACAGCAGCGCGGCGGTCGCCAGGCACCCCAGGACCACGGAAGCTCGGCGGCCGAGCCAGCGGTCCGCCAGCATGCCCGCGAACGGCAGCGCGGCGGCGAAGGACCACGCCATCAGGCTCGCCGCCGCGGCGCCGCCCGCCACGCTCCGCCCCAGCGAGACGAAATAGCCCGGCAGGAAGCCCGTGATGATCGCCAAGGTGCCGTTGACGCAGGCCCAGCTCGCCACCGCGCCCGCGATCAGGGGGACGGAAACGGTGGCCTCGCCGGATGCGCCAGGCCCGGAGGCGCCCGGCGTCGCGCGGCCGACCAACGGAACGAGCACCATGCAGGCGAGCGCCGGCACCCCGGCCAGCCCCAGCGTCGCCCGCCAGCCGAGCGCGCCCGGGATCGGGCCCAGCACCAGCAGGCCAAGCGCGAAACCGGCCGGCAGGGCCGCGAGGATGGTCGCGAGCGCGGTGGCCAGCCAGCGTCCGCTGAACCGGTCCGTGACCATTTTCAGGAGCAGCATCAGGACGGTCGCGCCGCCCAGCCCGGACAGGACCCGGGCGGCGAACAGCATCGGCAGCGACCGCGCCCCGCTTGCGATCCCCGCGCCCAGCGCGATCAGGGCCAGCGCGCCGAGGATGACCGGGCGGTCGCCGATACGCCGGGCCAGCAGGCCGGCGGGGATGGTCACCACCATGCCCGGCAGCATGAAGGCGCCCAGCAACAGGCCGATCTGCGCATGGCTGAGCCCGAAATCGGCGGTCATGACCGGGGCGGCGACGGCGACCGACTGGAACGCGATGCCGGGGGTGAGCCGGATCAGGAACAACGCCAGCAGCGGCAGCAGGGCGGTCAACATTCCGGGTCCTTTTCCGCGATGGCCAGGCCCGGTCGGACGCGGGGCGGTTCGCTGCTTGGACGCGCCGGCAAACCGGCGTCAAGGGGGCGGTCCCGATGTGTTGGGCGGCGCGGTGGCTGTGCCCGAGGCGTGCTGTACAGCTCCGGCGGCCGTCTCAGTGCAGCCAGCCGATCAACACCAGCGCGGTTACGGTGACCGGCGTCATGGCGGTCGCGACGAAAATGGCGAGCAGTACGAGCCAGAGGTCGGGTTCCGCCGTGTGGATCGCGCCAAGGATGGCCTGCAACGCTCCCGCCCGCCCAGGGTCGCCATTTCGTTGCCGACGCCGGAGCCGATGAACGAGCCGGCGAACCCGCCGAGCAGAGCGCCGGTAATGGTGCCGACGCCGCTCGCATGCTCGTGAACAGTGACCGGTCGGCTGGCATCGACCGTGCCGAACTTCACCGGGATGCTCTGGCCGACATCATCGGCGCCGACGTCGTTGAAGCCGTTCACCCCCGCACCCTGCCAGAAGCGAGGCGAGGGCGCAGCACAGCAACAGGCGGCTGATACGCATGATTGTCTCCTCACGCGATGATTTCACAAATCAGCGCGATCGGACCTTTCCCGCATCATCCATATTGATGACGTGCGACCAGGAAAGATACGCTATGGCCCTGACGTCGCAATCCCGGGACAATCGCCATGCGTGCCCTTCCGCACCCGGACGAAGCCTTTGAACCGGCTGTCGGCCGGCTCTACGACGCCGCCGCCATCCCCGAGCTATGGCCCGACGCGCTGGATGCGCTCGAACCGGTGTTCGCTTCCTGCGCTGTGCATTACTTTCGTTGGGACCGCGCCTCCGATCGCTCCACCTTTTCGCTTCCTTCACGCAACTATCGTGGCCAGGACGAATTCCTTCGCAGGTACTGGGGGATCGACCCGCGCCGGCAGCAGCTGATGCGGTATCCGCTCGGCTACGTGCTGCTCTGCCACGAACATTTCGATGAAGCCTTTGTGCATCGCAGCGAGTTCTTCAACGAGTTCTCCCTTCCCGCCGGCCGCCGCTGGGTGATGGGCACGACCTTGTGGGAGGACACCGGTACCGTCGCCATTTTCGCCGTCTTCCGCCCGCCCGGGCGGCCATCCTATTCTGAGGCCGACCGCGCCCGGCTCCGCCGTCTCCTCCCCCACCTCCGCCGTGCCTTCCGCCTTGACCAGCAGTTCCGCGCCGCCCGAGCCGAGGCTTCCCTGGGCCGCTCCCTGCTCGACGCGCTGCCCCAGGCCCTGCTCGCGACCGACGCCGCCGGCCGCATCCGCCACGCCAACCGCGCCGCCGAGGTCCTGTTGGGCGCCGGCACGACCCTGCGCCAGCGCCAGGGCCGCCTGGCCGCCGCCATCCCGGCGGAAACCGCCGCTCTGCAGGCTGCGCTGCGCCGGGCGATCGAGGCCCCGCCCGGCGCCGATCCCGGCCCCGCCGCCAGCCTGGTCCTGCACGACCGCGACGGCGCCCGCCTCGCCGTCACCGTCACCCCGCTCAGCCGCCGCGCCATCCTGGGGGACCTGCCGGAAGGCCCGCTCGCCCTCGTCTCCGCCACCCCCCTCGACCCGCCGCGCGCCGATCCCGCCCCGCTGCGCGTGGCGTTCGGCTTCACCGGGGCCGAGGCCGCGCTCGCTGCCGCGCTCGTCGGCGGCCAGCGCCTCGATGCCATCGCCGCCGCCCGCGGCGTGCGCATGCCCACCGTGCGCACCCAGCTGCGCGCGGTGTTCGACAAGACCGGCGTGACCCGCCAGGCCGAGTTGGTCCGCCTGCTCGCCCGTCTGCCCCCCGCCGCGCCGCCACCCCAGGGAGACAAATCATGACCCCAGCCAGTGAAACCGCCGACCGCGAGATCCGCGCCCTCCTGCCCGGCTGGCTCGACGCGGTGCGCCGCAAGGACAGCGCGGCGATCGCCGGGTTCTACGCCCCCGACGGCCGCTTCATGGTGCCCAACGCGCCGGCCGCCGAGGGCCGCGCAGCGGTCGCGGCCCTGTGGGAGCATCTGCTGGCGCTGCCCGGCGCCGCGCTGACCTTCGGCCCGACCTCCATCGAGGCGGCCGCCAGCGGCGATCTGGCGTACGAGATCGGCACCTACGCCCTCGGCTTCGACCGCGCCGGCGCCGCGCGGGTGGAGGACCGCGGCAAATACGTCGTGGTGTGGAAGCGGCTGGACGGCACCTGGAAGGTCGCCGCCGATATCCTCAACAGCGACCTGCCGGCCGGGTAGGCGCCCTCAGCTTTCCGGCGGATGGAAGGTGATCGGCTGCGCCCCGCTCCAGAGCGTCAGCTTGCCGAGCGGGGCGAGGTTCTCCTGCCCCTCGACCACGGTCAGGAAATGGTTGCCGGCAAGCTGGCCCACTTTGCTCGCGAACCGCACCGCGCCGTAGCCGAGCAGGATCTCGGTCTCGCTGACCCCGCCGGGATGCAGCAGGATCTGCCCCGGCGCGGGGTAGCTCGTCGCGTTCTCGAAGCCGAGGCCGAACTCGGTGGCGCCGAGCGGGATCCAGCACGCCTCGCCGCTCCAGCGTACGTGGATGATCCGCTCCTGGTACGGCAGCAGGCTGCGGAAGCGTGCGCAGGTGGCCGGCGCCGCTTCGTCTTCGAACCGGGCGAGGAACGTGTACGGGCCGGCGGTGATGCGGATGCTCGACATGGGGGCAGGCTAGCCGCGCAGCGGGCCCGGGCGCAATCGGCCGGCCCGGCATCGGGGCCGGGCACCCTCACCCCGGCCCTCTCCCGCAGAGCGGGAGAGGGGGCGTGGGAACGCGGGTGGTGCGGCCCCCCGGCCGCCGTCCGCGTCAGTCGTCGCGGTGCCACCCCACGCGCAGGAAATATCCGTCCTCGTCGTACGTGAGCTCCAGCTTGCCCTCAAAGGCGCTCGTCAGCGCCTCGCCGATCCGCCGCGGCAGATGGATGTCGGTCGTCGTCACGGTGATCCGCTCCGGCGCCGCGTCGATGGCCATGATCCGGTTGAACGGGTGCTCGGGCTTCTCGATCTCTTCCTGACGGCGGACGATCGCCAGGATCTCGTCCCCGTGCGCGGCCAGGAAGCGGCCGGTCAGAGTCACCTCCCCGGCGGGGAAGTTGTCGTTGATCCGGTGGCAGGCCTGGCACAGCGTCTCGTGCGCGCCGGCGGGGCGTTCGGCCCAGCGCCAGCTGCCGTGCTGATAGACCGCGCCGCATTGCGGACACACCGTCGGTTCGGACAACTTCTTGGTGCGCTTGTACGGATCGGTGACGGTGCGGTCCTGGGCGCGCCCGGCGCGCCGCGGGCCGGCGGTGGGTCCGGACATATTGGCGGGCAGGGTCATGCGGCGGTGCTCCTTGCGCGGCCGGCCCGCCGTGGCCCGCCCCGGCGGGGCGGGCGGAGGCACAGGCCGAAGGTCGCAACCAGGATCATCCCGATCGGGCGCGGCGGTGTTGATCTGCGTCAACCGGAGCGGCTGGGCGGCCGGCCCCGCGCCATCACACCGTCTTCAGGAACTCCGCCAGCTTGATCACCGCGGTCGGCTTGTCGGTCTGGTCGAGCGCGGCCAGTTCGGCGGCCAGCCGGTCCATCGCCGCCTCGTAGATCTGCCGCTCGCTGAAGCTCTGGTCGGGCTGGCCGGCGTTGCGGTGCAGGTCGCGCACCACTTCGGCGATCGCCAGCGGGTCGCCGGAGTTGATCTTCGCCTCATACTCCTGCGCCCGGCGCGACCACATGGTGCGCTTGATCCGCGCCTTGCCCTTCAGCACCGCCAGCGCGTCGTCGAACAGGGAGCGGGTGGCGAGCTTGCGCAGCCCGGCGGTGCGGGCCTTGGACACCGGCACCCGCAGGGTCATGCGGTTTTCCTCGAACGTGATGTGGATCAGTTCGAGCTTGTGGCCGGCGATCTCTTCCACCGCGATGCGTTCGACCTTGCCGACGCCATGGGTGGGATAGACGACGTGGTCGCCCTTGACGAAGTTTTCCGCCTTGGCCAGCGGGCGCGGCGCCGGCATGGGCCGGCCGCCCGGTTGCTGCATCGGGCGCGGCGGCGCGGCGGACGGCACCGGCGCCGGCGTGGGGGCAGGGTCCGGGGCCGCTGCGGCGGCGGGCGCCTCGTCCGGCGCGGACGCGTCGGCCACCGGCGTCTCCGTCTCGGCCGGCGGCCTGGACTTGCCCGCGGTGCCGGCGTCCGGGTCGCTGCCCTCGGCGGCGATCTTGGCGGAGGGTTCCTTGGCGGCGGGCCCGGCGTCGGGCCTGGCCTCGGGGGCGCTCTTGCTCCTGGGCGCGGGCTTGGGCGCCGCGGCCGGTTCCGAACCGGTGGCCTCGGCCGGGGTCTCCGGCGCTTCCGGGCTGCCTGTCACCTTCTCCACGGTCAGCCCGTCGGCCGCGGCGCGGGCCGCCTGCCGGGTGCCGGCTTTCGGGGAAGCGGCGGTCTTGCGCGCCGCGGGCGGTTTGCCCGCCGCGGCAGGCGCGCTTCGGTTGGCCGATCCGGCGCTTGCGGCCGTTGCCTTCATGCTGGACACCTCGTTCAAATCTCCCAACGCGCGGCGAGCGGGCGGCGCCCAGCACCACCATCGCGATGGACCGACATCCCCCCTCGGAAGGGCTGCGCGCGGCGTTCAGCCGGGTCCGAAGGCCCGCGCCGCTGCCGCGCAGCTGATGGCACCCATATAGCACGCCGACACAGGATCGTCATCGGGGGGGGCGGCGCGCGCCGGGCACATGCGCGGGATCGCGCCGACGGCGCGTGGGATGTGATCGCGCCGGGGGCGCGTGGGATGTGATCGCGCCGACGGCGCGTGGGGCATGATTGCGCCGACGGCGCGTGGGGCCGACATCCCCCGCCGCTGCCCCGGGGTACGTCGTCATGGCCGGGCTTGACCCGGCCATCGGCGCACGGACGTTCGGGGCGGAAGACCGGGTCAGGCCCGGCCACGACAGGACAGGGGGAGGGGGGCAAACGCCCCCGCACGTCGGTCGTCCCGGCCCAGGGGCTCCAAGCGCCGGGGCCGCGGCTCAGGGCGTGCCGGGATCGGCCGAAAACAGCTCCGTCTTGCCGGGCTTGTCCTTCCACTCGTCCGCGTCCGCCGGCGCCTCGCCCTTGCGGGTGATGTTCGGCCACAGCGCCGCGTAGGTCCGGTTCTGCTCGACCCAGGCGGTGGCCTTGTCATCGCTGTCCGGCACGATCGCCTCGGCCGGGCATTCAGGTTCGCATACCCCGCAGTCGATGCACTCGTCGGGGTGGATCACCAGCATGTTGGCGCCGACATAGAAGCAATCGACCGGACAGACCTCGACGCAGTCCATGTATTTGCACTTGATGCAGTTCTCGGTGACCACGTAGGTCATGGCGATCCCTCGTCGAAAGAACCCGGCGCCGGCTGGGCGCTGGCGCGCGCACTGCCGGCGGCGGCGATATGACGGCGTTTCGCCTCGCGTGCAAGGTCGGGCGCCGCGCGTCTGGGCCCCGACCGCCGCAGGGCGGCCTCCCCCCGGCCGCTGCCCGCTGCCGCCTTCGCGGCAGTTGGGTACGCGATGCCGCCTCTGCGGCAGTTGCATACCATAATCCGTTAACCCGTTTGCGTTCCTATCCCCCGCATGGACGCCCCCATGCGGATCCGCCCCCCCGCGCGGCGCCGCCTGCGCCGTCTGGCCCCGGCGGCGCTGGCCCTGCTGCTCGGCGGCCTCGCCGCGCCGGCGGCGCGCCCGCAGGCGCTGGCCGGCATCTCCTTTGCATCGCTGTTTCCTCCCGACGTCGCCGGGACCGGCACCGCGCCCGGCGTGACCGTCCTGTCCCGCGTCCGGCCGCGCTACCGTCCGTCCGGCTTGCGGCTCGGCCTGCTGGAGGCGCAGCCGCGGCTTGCGCTTGGCCTCGGCCTCGACAGCAACCCGACCGGCCTGCCGCACGGCGCCGGCGGGATCGTCCTGCGCACCGCGCCCGCGCTCGCGCTCGGCGCCGGATGGGGGGGCGGCAGCCTCGGGATCAGGCTCGCCCTCGACAACCGGCAGGTGCCCGGCGTGCCGGCCGCCGACCGCACCGACTGGACCGCCGCGGCGGGGCTGCGGCTGCGCTTCGGACCGGACGCGCTGCGTCTGGCCGTGGCCGAGCGCGCGCGGCACGAGGACGGCAGCCAGATCGGCGCGCTGCCCACCGACCGCCCGCTGCCCTATCGCATCACCGCGCTGCGCGCCGCCTGGCGGACCGGCGGCGCGCGGCTGTCGCTGACCCCGGCGCTTGGCCTCGCCGCCTGGCGCTACGACCCGGCGCAGCTGGGCGGGCTCGCCGTGTCGCAAACCTACCGCGATCGCGACGTGATCCAGGGCGCGGTCACGGCACGCTATGCGCTGGCGCCGCGCACCGACCTCGTGCTGGTGGTCCGCGGCACGGACACGCACTACGTGGCGCCGCAGCAAGGTGCGCCGTCGCGCGATTCGACCGGGCTCGCGCTGCTGGCCGGGGCCGAGGGCGGCGACGGCATTCTGCACCTGCGGCTGCTGCTGGGCTGGGAGCAGCGGCGCTTCGCCGCGTCCGGCCTATGGCAGCCACGCCGCGCCGATCGCCGAGGTGCAGGCGGTCTGGCAGCCCTCCGGCATGACCACCGTCACCGCCACCCTGTCGCGGCGGATCGAGGACGCGGCGCAGGAAGGGGTGGCCGGCTACACCGCGACCGCCGCCGGCCTGCGGGTGGATCGCGAAGTCTGGCGCAACCTGCTGGTCTCGGTCGCGGCCGGGGTGCAGGGCGCGGACTTCACCCAGGGCGGCGGCCGCCAGACGGCGGCGCGATTCGCCGCCTCGGCCAGCTGGCTGCTCAACCGGCGGCTGCGGCTGACCGCGGCGGAGACGGTGAGCGCGCTGCACGGCACCGCCGCCGTCGGCGGGACGGGCGGCGGTTCGGTGACGCGCAGCCTGAGCCTGCTCACCGTGGGGTTCGGCTGGTGATCCCCACGGTCCGGCTGCTGGGGCAGGAGTTCGCCGCCGCGGCCCCGGCGGCGGTGCGGGCCTGGGCCCTGGCGCGGCCGGCGGCGGCGCCGTTCGGCTATGTGGTGACGCCGAATGCCGATCATCTCGTGCGTCTCGCGCGCGATCCGGCGCTGGCGTCGGTGTATGCGGCGGCCGAGCTGCGGCTGCTCGATTCGCGGGTGGTGCGGCGGGCGGCCCGCGTGCTGGGCCTGCCGGCGCCGCCGGTCGTTCCGGGCAGCGACCTGACTGCCGCGCTGCTGGCCGCGCTGCCGCCGGGGGAGCGGATCACCCTGGTCGGCCTGCCCGCCGCCTGGCTGCCGGCGCTGGTCCGGCGCACCGGCATCGCGCCCCCCGCGCATTGCGATCCGCCGCGCGGGTTCGCGGCCGATCCCGCGGCGCTGGATGCGGTGGTGCGGTTCGTGGAGGCGCACCCGGCGCGCTTTGTGGTGCTGGCGGTCGGGGCGCCGCGGCAGGAGATGCTGGCCGCGGCGATCGCCGCCGGCGGGCGGGCGCGCGGGCTTGGGCTGTGCGTGGGCGCGGCGGTCGACTTCCTGGCCGGGCGGGCGCGGCGGGCGCCGGGGTGGATGCAGCGCGGCGGCCTGGAATGGCTGCACCGGCTGGGGCGGGAGCCGGGGCGGCTGGCCGGGCGCTATCTGCGCGACGATCCGGAGATCTTCCGGTTGCTGCTGGCCGAGCGGCTGCGCCGGGCGAGGGGTACACATGGGCCTGGCACCGGGTCCCAGGGGTACCCGGAACGTTAACCATTTGGTGACCGATGCCGGGGCCCGCGAGGGGCTCCTTCGCCAACGGGGGGCGCGTGCATTTGCGCCCGTGGCCGGAGCGGCCGCCTGCCGCCGATTGCGATCCGGCGCAGACAAGGCGAGGAAGACCGAGGGCGCAGAGGGGTGGGTGCCCGCGGTGGTCGGGCGCGCCCTGGCAGGTGCGCCCTGGGGAGGGAGACCGCGAACCGGCCGCGGCGGAGGGTCGTGACGCCGGCCCCCGCCTCGCCCTCTGCGCCCTCGGTCTGCCTCGCCTTGTCCTCTCCGCAATGAAACCGAAACGACACACCGGCACCTGCCCGGCCGGTCACAGTGATCAGGCCAGGCACCGCATGTCAGCCCGTCCGGCCCCCCGGCCGGTCCGCCCCCGCACCTTGACCGCGTCGGCTCCGCGTTCCAACAAGCTGTATAAATCGGGCTAAGGGAAGGAACGAACCATGATGCGTGCAGCGCGCTTCTGGCTGGCCGCGGTTGCGGCCGGCGCACTCCTGGGGGGGGCGCCCATGCCGGCCCACGCCAGGACCATCAATTTCGGTGCCATCATTCCGCTGACCGGCCCCGGCGCCGTGGTCGGCACGCAGGAGATGCAGGGCATCCAGTTCGCGGTCGATCAGGTCAACGCCAAGGGCGGCGTCGCCGGCAACAAGATCCACGTCATCTTCGAGGACGATCAGGCCAAGGCCGACCAGGCCGTGCTCGACTTCAACAAGCTGGTCAGCCTGCAAAGCGTGCCGCTGATCTTCATCGGCTATTCCGGCCCCACCCTGGCCACCGCCCCGCTCGCGACCCGCAAGCGCGTGCTGATGCTGAACGCGGGCGCGCAGTCCGACAAGCTGGCCAAGGCCTCGCCCTATCTGGTGAACACCCTGCCGTCCACCTCCGACGAGGTGAAGGTGATGGTGAATTATCTGCGCAAGCAGGGCAAGTCGACCGCGGCGGTGCTGTACGAGAACGACGCCGCCGGCATCGGCGGGCGGGATGATTTCGTGCGCGACTTCAAGGCCGCCGGCGGCAAGATCCTGGTGCAGGAGCCGACCCAGTTCGGCCAGACCGACTACCGCCCGGCGCTGCTGAAGCTGGCGGCGTCGAAGCCGCAGGTGCTGTATGTGGTGATCACCGCCGGCATGGTGCCGCTGGCCGATCAGCTGCACCAGATGAACCACAAATGGCTGGTCGCCGGCAGCACCTTCATGGCCGATCCGGCGGCGATCGCCGATCCCAATTCCACCGGGCTGATCCACACCCAGGTGGAAGCGAACGCCAGCCCCGAGCTGATGGCCGCCTTCCACGCCAAGATGCACGCCGAGATGGCGTTCTTCGCCCGCCAGTACTACAACGCGGCGCAGATCGCCTTCGCCGTGCTGGACAAGGTGGTCACCGAGAAGAAGCCGGTCACGGGGGAAAACCTGCGCACGGCGCTGTTCGAGATCAAGAGCTTCCAGGGCCTGGTGCCGATGACCTTCACCTCCAACACCGCGACCGTGCCGATCGCGATCAACGAGATGAAGGACGGCAAGGAAGTCACCCTGACCCGCGCGACCGCCCACTAGCCGAAACGACGTACCGGGCCGGCCCGTCATGCTGCTGCTGCAACTTCTGGTCAACGGCATCGTGACGGGCTGCGCGCTCGGCGTGGTCGCGGTCAGTTTCGCGCTGGTCTATGCGACCACCCGCGTCTTCCACGTCGCCCACGCCGGCGTCTACACCCTGGGCGGCTACCTGGCCTGGAGCCTGGTTGCGCACGGCGTGCCCGATCCGCTGGCGCTGCTGGGCGCGATGGCCGGCTGCACCCTGCTGGGGGCGGCGATCCAGCATTTCCTCTATGCGCGGCTGGAACGACGCGGGGCGACGCATCTGATCGTGCTGATCGCCTCGCTTGGCGCGCTGGCGGTGATCCAGAACATGATCGCCGCGGTCTATTCGGCCGACATCCTGCAATTCCCCTCGGTCTGGGCGGCGCGCGTGTTCCTGCTGGGCGGCGGGCTGCGGCTGACCGGCGCGCAACTGGCCACCTTGGGGCTGAGCCTGGCGGCCTTCCTGGGCGTGCTGTGGTTCGCCCATCGCACCCTGCTCGGCAAGCGCATCCGCGCCGTGGCGTCCAACCCGTTCCTGGCCGAGATCACGCGGCTGGAGCCGCGCGCGGTCTATGTCTACGTGATCGCCATCGCCTCGGCGGTGGTGTGCATCCCCGGCGTGCTGGTGCCGCTCGACCTCGGGCTGCAACCCTATGGCGGGGTGACGCCGCTGCTGACCGCGACCATCGCCATGATCGCCGGCGGGGTCGGCAGCCTGGCCGGCGCGTTCCTGTTCGCGGTGCTGATCGTCGTGCTGCAGAACCTGTCGCTGCTGGTGATGCCGGGGGAATGGAGCATCGGCGTGACGTTCTTCATCTTCGTGGTCTTCATGCTGTTCCGCCCGCGCGGCCTGTTCGCGGCCGGCTGAGCGGGGGCTTGCATGGATTATTTCTACAGCTACCTGATCCTGGCCGAGGTCTACGTGCTGCTCGGCCTGTCCACCAACCTGCTGGTCGGCGTGGTCGGCATCTTCTCGGTCTCCCAGGCCGCGGTGTTCGGCGTCGGCGCCTATATCGTGAGCGATTTCCTGTTGAGCGGCACCTTGTCCTTCCTGCCGGCGCTGGCGGTCGCGGCGGTGGCGTGCATCGCGCTCAACATCCTGGTGACCCTGCCGAGCCTGCGGGTCTCGGGGGATTATTTCGTCGTCACCTCGTTCGGCATCCAGCTGCTGGCGACCGCGACCTTCACCAACTGGACCGGCGGCACCGGCGGCGCCAACGGGCTGCCCGGCGTGCCGCCGCCCGACCTGTTCGGCCTGTCGCTCGATCAGACGCCGCAGATCCTGGCGCTGGCGACGGGGGCGGCGGCGCTCGGCTGCCTTGCCTTCTGGCTCATCATGCGCGCGCCGTACGGACGGCTGCTGAAAGCGATCCGCGAGGACGAGCTGGCGGTCGCGGCGGCGGGCAAGGGCGTGCTGCGCGCCAAGGTCTCGGCCGCCGCGGTGGCCGGCGCCTTCGCCGGCGTCGCCGGCGGGGTCTACGCGACCTACATGAGCTTCATCGATCCGTCCTCGTTCGATCTCGACGCCTCGATCCTGCTGCTGACGATGGTGGTGGTGGGGGGCGCGCGCACCCTGGCGGGATCGATCCTGGGCCCGGCGGTGCTGCTGGCGCTGCCGCAGCTGCTGTCGCTCGTTGCCATCCCGACCACCGTCGCCGCGGCGGCGCGCCAGCTCATGTACGGGCTGCTGCTGATCGCCTTCGCCGTGTTCCGCCCGCAGGGGCTGATGGGGGAGCGGCTGTGAGCGCCTATCTGGACGTCTCCGGCGTGAACCAGCGCTTCGGCGGGTTGCAGGCGCTGAACGACTGCGGCTTCGCGATCGAGCAGGGACGGATCACCTGCCTGGTCGGGCCGAACGGGGCCGGCAAGACCACCATCTTCAACGTGATCACCGGCTTCCTGCGCCCCGACAGCGGGCATGTCGCGTTCCGCGGCCGGCGGCTGGACGGGCTGCGCCCGCAGGCGATCGTCGCCGCCGGGATCGCGCGCAGCTTCCAGAATCTGCGCCTGTTCATGGACCTCTCGGCGGTCGAGAACGTGCTGGTGGGGCTGCCGTCGGGCTTCGGCGAGGCGCCGCTCGGCGCGCTGTTCCGCCCGTTCCACACCGCGCGGGCCGACCGCGCGCGGCGGGTGCTGGCGATGGAGCGGCTGGAGCACGTGGGCCTCGCTGATCGCGCCGCGGAGAAGGTGCGGAATCTTTCCTATGGCGAACAGAAGCTGCTGACCGTCGCGCGGCTGCTGGCGACGGGGGCGGAACTGCTGCTGCTGGACGAACCCGCCTCCGGCCTCGCCGCCGGCGCACTCGATCAGGTGATGGCCTTGCTGCGGCGGCTGCAAGGGGAGGGCAAGACCCTTCTGGTGGTGGAGCACAACACGCGGGTGGTGCAGCAGATCGCCGACGAGGTGCTGTTCCTGCACCAGGGCCACCTGATGGCGCAGGGCACGCCGGAGCGCATCATCGCCGATCCCGCCCTGGCGGAAATCTATTTCGGCGGTGCGCTGTGATCCTGGAACTGGCGGGGATCGGGGCCGGCTACGGCGCGAAGACCGTGGTCTCCGACGTCTCCTTCGCGGTCGAGCCGGGGCAGATCCTGGCGCTGCTCGGCCACAACGGGGCGGGCAAGACCACCACCCTGAAGACCGTGATGGGGCTGATCCCGGCGCGCGCCGGGACGGTGCGCTACGACGGCACCGTGCTCGGGCGCATGCCGGTCGCCGAGCGGGTGGCGCGCGGCATCCGGCTGCTGCCGGAGGGGCGCGGCATCTTCCCCGACCTGACGGTGGCGGAGAACATCGACGTGGTGGCCGCGCGTGCGGGCACAAAGGGCGCGATGTTCGCCCCGGCCGATCTCTTTCGCCTGTTCCCGGTGCTGGAGGAACGTCGCGCCACGCGCGCGGGCAGCATGAGCGGCGGGCAGCAGCAGATGCTGGCCTTCGGCCTCGCGATCCTCGGCACGCCGCGCTGCCTGATGCTGGACGAGCCCTCGATCGGGTTGCAGCCCAACCTGGTGGAGCGGCTGTTCGCCCAGGTGCGCGACGTCTGCCGCGCGCACGGGGTGGCGGCGATCCTGGTGGAGCAGAACGTCGCCGCGGCGCTGGCGCTGGCCGACCGGGTGGTGATCATGAACAACGGCCGGATCGTGTTCGACGGGCTGCCGGACGAAGCGCGCGAAGCGAATGTGTGGCACTATTTCTGAGCTTCGGCCGAATCGGCCGTGCCGCCGCCAGCGCAGGGAGTGAGGTCATGACACCGGAGGAGGTTCTCGATCGCTACCGGCGCCTGCGCGCCGTGTCCCGGGACTATCATCGCGCCGCGTTCCGGATGGTCGCGCCCGCCACGAAGGAGCGCGTCGGCCGCCGGCTCGGCATCCAGGTCGCGGGGGGCAGGCTCGTGATCGGCTCCGAGTCGGAGTTCGATCTGCTCAGCGACCTCGTGGTGTACAGCCGCTTCCCGAGCGGCGTTGAACCCGCCCTCGTCCGCCATGCCCGCACGGTGCGTCACGCCCCGGGATCGGACGAAGCGGTGATGCTGGACGCCGCCCTGCGGGCCCGGTTCGTCGTCTTCGCCGTGGAGCGGCGGCATGCGCTCGGCGGCTTCGTTCTGCGCGATCTGGTGGACGACCGCGAGGACTGGCTGATGGACATCGCGATGTCGGAGCAGACGGAACCCGGAGGCCACTTCGTCGGCCGCCTGACGCATCCGGGACCGTTCTCGATGACCTGCGGCGTGCTGGTCCCGCTGACGGAGGCGGTGATCGAGGTGATCGAGGACATGCTGCCCGACGCGAGCCAGGAAAGCCGCGCGCGCGTCTGTGCGGACCCGCGGTTGCCGTTCCTGGTCTATCGCGCGGCGATCCGGGGCAGTGCCATGGAAACCGTGGCGTCCGTGTAACGGCGGATCCGCTGCCGCCTCTGGCCACGTGCCCCCCGGGGTCGCATACTTCCCCTCTGCAACGACCTCGGAGCCGCCCATGCCCGACGCCCTGCCGCCCGCCGCGCCGCCCGACGCTGCCGCCGCCCTGCACCGCCGCCACCGCGCGCCCGCCCCGCCGCCGCCGGGCTGGAACGACGTGCTGGCGACCATGCTCGCGCATCGCTCGGTCCGCCACTTCCTGCCGGCGTCGCTGCCGGACGGCACCCTGGAGCTGCTGGTGGCCGCGGCGCAATCGGCCTCCACCTCGTCCAACCTGCAACTCTGGAGCGTGGTCGCGGTGGCCGACCCGGCGCGCAAGGCGCGGCTCGCGGCGCTGGCCGGGCAACAGGCGTTCATCGAGCAGGCGCCGCTGCTGCTGGTCTGGCTCGCCGACCTGCACCGGCTGGACAGTCTCGCCGCCGCACGCGGGCAGACCGCCGAAGGCACGCAGTATCTGGAGGAATTCATCGTCGGCGTGGTCGATGCCGCGCTGGCCGCGCAGAACGCGCTGACCGCGGCGGAATCGCTCGGCCTCGGCGGTGTCTATGTCGGCGCCATGCGCAACCACCCCGAGCAGGTGGCGGCGGAACTGGCCTTGCCGCCCCATGTCTTCGCGGTGTTCGGCATGGCGATCGGCTGGCCCGACCTCGCCGCCGGCAGCGACGTGAAGCCGCGCCTGCCGACCGAGGTCGTGCTGCACCGCGAACAGTACCGCGCCGCGCCGGATGAAGCCGCGCTCGCCGGCTTCGATGCCACCCTGCGCGGCTTCCAGCGCGAGCAGGGGATGCGGGAGGTCGACTGGACCGCCCAGTCCATCGCCCGGGTGAAGGATGTCGCCGCGCTGCGCGGGCGCGACCGCATGCGCGCCGCTCTCGCCGCGCTGGGGTTTGCCCTGCGCTGAGGCCGGGATTGCCGGGGATCATGTGCCCCGGTACCATCCGGCGAACCCAGGGGGAAACCGCCATGACCACGAACCAGGCGCTGTCGGGCATTCGCGTCATCGACATGACGCACAACCAGGCCGGCCCCGCCTGCACCCAGATCCTGGCCTTCCTCGGCGCCGAGGTGATCAAGCTGGAAGACCCGCGCGGCGGCGACATCGCCCGGCGCAACATGGCCGACCGTGACGGCGACAGCCTGTTCTTCCTGGTGCTGAACGCGAACAAGCAAAGCCTCACCCTCAATCTCAAGACCGAGGCCGGCAAGGACGCTGTTCCGCCAGGTGATCGGCCAGGCCGATGTGCTGGTGGAGAATTTCGGCCCTGGCGCGCTGGATCGGCTGGGCTTGGGGTGGGAGGCGCTGCACGCGCTGAACCCGCGCCTGATCTACGCCACCATCAAGGGCTTCGGCACCTACGGCCCCTATGCCGGGTTCAAGAGCTTCGAGCCGATCGCCCAGGCCATGGGCGGCGCGATGGCGGTGACCGGCTTCCCCGAGAACCCGCCCACCTACACCTTCCCCGCGATCGGCAATTCCGGCACCGGCATGCACATGGCGATCGGCATCCTGGCCGCCCTGCAGCAGCGCCACAGCACGGGGCAGGGCCAGCACGTGGAAGTCTCGATGCAGGATGCGGTGGTGAACCTGATCCGGGTCAGCCTGCGCGATCACCAGCGCTTCGGCCACCCGCCGCCGCGGGTCGGCAACCAGCTCGGCCGCAACGTTCCGGGCACGACCTATCCCTGCGCGCCGGGCGGGACCAACGACTACGTCTACATCTTCGCCCAGCCGCAGATGTGGCCGGCCATGATCGCCGCCATGGGCCAGAAGGAACTGGGCGAGGACCCGCGCTTCGCCACGCCCGAGGCGCGCTGGGAGAACCGCGAAGCGCTCGATGCGATCGTCGCCGCCTGGACCGGCGCGCGCGACAAGCACGAGGTGATGCGGATCCTGGGCGACGCCGGCGTGCCCTGCGGCGCCTGCCTCGATACCGGCGAGGTGCTGGCCGATCCGCATCTGCGCGCGCGCGAGATGATCGTCGACATCGACTACCCCGGCCGCGGCACCTACCAGACCGTCGGCTGCCCGCTGAAGCTGTCGGACTCGCCCGTGGCCGTCACCCGCCCGCCGCTGCTCGGCGAGCACACGGAGACGCTGCTGGAGAGCCTGTGCGACGTCGGGCCGGAGGCGCTGGCGGCCCTGCGCCGTGGCGGCACGATCTGAGGAACCGGGGGAGACACGACCATGGCGGCGCCCTACGACCTGCATATCGAGGACATCGAATACCTCCGCCACGGCGAGAACGGCCTGCTCGCGCGCCTCTATCGGCCGCGCGGCCCCGGCCCGTTCCCCGCCATCGTCGAAGTCCACGGCGGCGCCTGGGTCAACAGCGACCGGCTGAACAACGAAGGCAGCGTCACGGAACTCGCGCAAAGCGGCATCGTGGTGCTGTCGCTCGATTTCCGCATGCCGCCGGAGGCGGGCTACCCCGCCTCGGCGCAGGATATCAATTTCGGCATCCGCTGGCTGAAGGCGCACGCGGCGGAGTGCGCCACGACGCCGGGCCAGGTGGGCGGGTTCGGCACCTCGAGCGGCGGGCACCAGATCCTGCTCGCCGCGCTGCGCCCGCACGATCCGCGCTACGCCGCGCTGCCGGGGCCGGCCGGGGTGGACGCCGGGCTCGCGTTCGTGATCTCCGCCTGGGGGGTGCTCGACCCGCCCGGCCGCTACGCGATGGCGCAGGAGCGCGGCAACGAAACGATGTGCGACAACCACCACCGCTTCTGGGGCGATGTGGCGACGATGGAGGAAGGCAGCCCGCCGCACATCCTGGCGCGCGGCGAACCGGTCGCGCTGCCGCCGGCGCTGATCTTCCAGGGCACCGCCGACGAATGGGTGCCGGTGGAAACGGCCGAGCGCCTCGCGGCCGCCTGGCGCCACGCCGGCGGGGCGGCGGAGCTCGCGCTCTATGAAGGCGAACGCCACACCTTCATGCGGGAGAACCCGACGAGCCCCAATTCCCGCGCCGCGCTGGAACGTGTGAAAGCCTTCATCCACCGTTACGGACGCTAGTGTCCTGATTCGGAAATTCGGTTCCGAATTTCCGGGACACTAGCTCTTTGTTTTCAGTGGCCTGCTGGTCCCTGAAATGGGAAGGCATTTCAGGGGCAGGACACTAGCATCCGCTTGCGCGCCCGCGCCGGCCCGATCACACTGGGAACAAGCCGTACAACCCGGCAGGCGCCCCAGGAGGAAACGATGGCCGAGCCGACCAACCGCTACGAGCGCACAGCCGCGCGCCAGCACGGCAGGCCGGGGCGCGAGATCCGTCCCGCCAGCACCACGATCGACATGCACGCGCACATGATCGTGGACCAGGCCGCCGCCCTGGTCGCCCCCCACATGCCGCCCGATCCGCGCGCCCAATACTACACCGAGGAAACCAGGTTCCTGACCCGCAAGCAGAACCAGGACCGGCACAAGCACCAGATCGACATGAACCTCCGCCTGTCCGTGATGGACGAGATGGGGGTCGATATGCAGATCATCTCCCCCGCTCCGCCGCAGTGCTACTACACGGTCCCGCCCGACATCGGCGTGCAGGCGGCCGCGGTGGTCAACGACGGCGTGGCGGAGTTCGTCGCCCGCCGGCCGGACCGGCTCGCCGCGCTCGGCACCGTGCCGCTGCAGGCCGGCGGCGCCGCCGCGGCCGAGGAACTGACCCGCTGCATGGGCAAGCTCGGGATGAAAGGCGTCGAGATCCTGAGCCATGTCGGGGAACAGGAAATCTCCGACCCGTCGCTGGAACCGTTCTGGGACAAGGCGGAAACGCTGGGCGCGGTGGTGATGGTCCACCCGGCCGGCTTCACCGAGGCGCGCCGGTTCGGCAGATACTATTTCAACAACGTCATCGGCAACCCGTTCGATACCACGATGGCGCTGCACTACCTGATCTTCGACGGCGTGCTGGCGCGCCACCCGAAGCTGAAACTCGTCGCGGTGCACGGCGGCGGCTACCTGCCCGCCTACTCGGGCCGCATCGACCACGCCTGGGGCGCCCGCAGCGACAGCCACGGCGAACTGAAGGAAGCCCCCACCACCTACCTGAAACGAGTTTACTTCGACTCGATCGTGTTCACCCCGCATCAGCTCGAAGCGCTGGTCGCCCTGTTCGGCGCCGATCACATCATGATGGGCACCGACTACCCGTTCGACATGGGCGAATACGACCCGATCGGCCATATCGCCTCCGCCCGCTCCCTCGACCCCGCCGCCACCGCCGCCATCGCCGGCGGCACCGCGCGCCGGCTGTTCGGGGTTTAGCCGGGGGTTCGGGGGGCGCCAGGTCTTCAGGAAGCAAGGCCAGGGGGGCGCTGCCCCCCTGGACCCCCCGCCAGGGGACTGGTCCCCTGGACCCCTTGGGGGGTTCCGTGCGGGAGGGGGGAGGCGCAGCGGGCGCGGGGCGGGCCGGGAAGCGGGCAGAGACAGAGCGCTTTTGCGCTCTGTCTCTGCCCGCTTCCCGGCCCGCCCCGCGCCCGCTGCGCCTCCCCCCTCCCGCACGGAACCGACGAATGGGTTCCAAGGGCTCAGCCCTTGGCGGGGGTCCAGGGGGCAGAGCCCCCTGGCCTTCCTGTCTGAACGCCTGCCGCCCCCCGAACGCCGCTAAGCCGACACCCGGCGGGAGGCCGGCGTGCCGGTCTCGGCGGCGGCGATGTAGTCGCGGGTGAGGGGGACGGCATCCTGGCGGCGGGCGAGCTGGATCTGGAACACCATCATGTCTTCCCTTCGGAACGAGACTTCCGATCCGGCCAGGTAGAACTCGAACATGCGGCAGAAGCGTTCGTCGTACAGCGTGGCGATGGTGTCGCGGTTGGCGGCGAAGCGGCGGCGCCAGTGGCGCAGGGTTTCGGCGTAGTGCAGCCGCAGGATTTCGACATCCGTCAGCAGCAGGCGGGCGCGTTCGCTGTTGGCCAGCACTTCCGACACCGCGGGGCAGTAGCCGCCGGGGAAGATGTATTTGGTGAGCCACGGATTGGTGCTGCCCGGGCCTTCGTTGCGGCCGATCGCGTGCAGCAGCGCGACGCCGTCGGGGTGCAGGCAGCGCGCCATCGTTTCGAAGAACGCGCGGTAATGGTCCACGCCCACGTGTTCGAACATGCCGACCGAGACGATGCGGTCGAACGGTCCGGTCACCGCGCGGTAGTCGCGCAGTTCGAACTGCACGCGGTCCGCCAGCCCGGCGGCGGCGGCGCGGGCGCGGGCTTCGTTCAGTTGCTCGACCGACAGGGTGATGCCGAGCACCTTGGCGCCGAAGTCCTGCGCCAGGGTGATGGCCATCCCGCCCCAGCCGCAGCCGATGTCCAGCACCGTCAGATCGGGCCGGTCGAGGCAGAGCTTGGCGGCGATGTGCCGCTTCTTGGCGGCCTGCGCGGCTTCCAGGGTTTCGTCCCCGTTGGGGAAGTAGGCGCAGGAGTATTGCCGGTCGCGGTCCAGGAACAGGCTGTACAGCCGTCCGTTCAGGTCGTAATGGTGCGCGACGTTACGCTTGGCGCGCCCGGCCGGATTGAACTGGTCCAGCCGGCGGCGCACCCGGCCCAGCGCGGTGTGCAGGTAGGCCAGCGGGTGGTTGCGCTCGTTGACCATAAGGTTGGTCATCAGCACGTCCAGCACGTCGTAGATCGGGCAGCCCAGCGGTTCCAGCCCGCCGTCCATGTAGGCCTCGCCCACGCCGAGCGTCGGGTTCAGCACCAGGCGCCGCACCGTGCGGGCGTCGTGCAGCCGGATCGCCGCCTCGGGGCCTGAGCCGGGCGGGCCGGCGAAGTCCTGCGTGCGCCCGTCCGGCCAGTGCACCCGCAACCGGCCCCGGGTGATGAACCGCTTCAGCACTGTCGCGCATGCCGCCTGCATCGTTCTACCCCCCATTCCTTCCGGCGACCGACGGGGCGATCATCGCCCCGTCCGGTATCTTCCGTCAAAGGCTAAGAGTCTCACCCGGCGAAGCGGACCAGCCTCCCCTGCGGGGCGCCCAGCACCTCGTCATCGCGCATCACCGCCTGGCCGCGGACGATGGTCCCGACCGGCCAGCCGGTCACGTTCATGCCCGCGAACGGGGTCCAGCCGCAGGGGGAGACGATCCAGCTCTCCTCGATCCGCCGCTGCCGCTTGAGGTCGACCAGGGTGAAGTCGGCGTCGTAGCCGGCCGCCAGCCGTCCCTTGCCGACCACCCCGTAGACCCGCGCCGGCCCGGCGCACATCAGATCGACCAGCCGGGTCAGGCTCAGCCGTCCGGCCGCCACGTGGTCCAGCATCACCGGCACGATCGTCTGCACGCCGGTCAGGCCGGCGGCGCAGTCGGGCCAGGGGAGGGTCTTCTTCTCCCGCGAGTGCGGGGCGTGGTCCGATCCCACCGTGTCCACCGTGCCGTCGGCGATCGCCGCCCAGGCGGCCTCATAGTGGCGCCGGCCGCGGATCGGCGGGTTCATCACCGCGAAGCCGCCCAGGGTTTCGTATGCCTCCGGGACCGATCTGGGTCAGGTGGTTGAGCAGCACCTCGCAGGTGGCGACGTCGCGGAAGTCCTTGAGGTAGCCCAGTTCCTCGGCGGTGGAGACGTGCAGGATATGCGCCGGGCGGCCGGTCTTGCGGGCCAGCGCCATCAGCCGCCGCGTGCCGAGGAAGGCGGTTTCCTCGTCGCGCCAGTCCATGTGGCGCGCATAGGGCTCGCCGCGGTGGAACAGCTTCTTGCGCGCCTGCAGCCGGTACTCGTCCTCGCTGTGATAGGCGATGCGGCGGCGGCCGGAGCGCATCACGCGTTCCAGGGTCGCGTCGTCCTCCACCAGCAGGTCGCCGGTGGAGCTGCCGGCGAAGATCTTGATCCCGCACACGCCGCGCCCGGTCTCCAGCGCCGCCAGCTCGGCGATGTTGGTCTTGCTGCCGCCGACATAGAGGCCGATGTCGCACCAGGAGGCGCGTTCCACGTACTCCTGCTTCCAGGCCAGCCGGTCGGCGTCGGTGATCGAGGGCGCGGTGTTCGGCATGTCGAACACGCGCGGCCAGCCCGCCGAGCACGGCGGCTTTGGTGCCGGTGGGGATGGTCTCCACCGCCGGGTCGCCGGGGTCGCGCAGATGGACGTGCGGGTCGATCAGCCCGGGCAGGACGTGCAGGCCGGTGGCGTCGATCGTCGTCTCGGCGGTCGCGGCGGCGGGCACGCCGAGCGCGGCGATGCGGCCGTCGCGCACGCCGACGTCGGTGGCTTCCATGCCCCAGGGGAGCACGGCGGTGCCGCCCCGGATCAGCAGGTCGTAGTGGTCGGACATGGCGGGGGCTCCGGTTGGCTGTGCGGCCTTGTCATACAAATCCGTCGCGCCTGGCGCCAGATTGCCGGCGGACGCGAGGGCAGGGGGGGCGGCGATGGACGGGCAGGAACCGCTTCGGGGCGCGGCGGCGCCGGCGAACTGGATGCGCGATGCCGGTTTCGTGTCGGTCACCCACGGCTCCCGTGGCGCCGCCACCCCGCAGACCGGCGCACCCGCCCGTGCTACGCTTCCCGCTACCCCAACAGGAGACCATCCATGGCCGAGCCCAAACTCGCCCCCAATCTCCCGCAATGGATGCTGACCCACGCCAACCGCTACATCTCCAGCGGCGGCACCGACGGGCACATGTACACCGTGACCCCGCCCGGCTACGCGGAAATGACGGTGCCCTCCCTGCTGCTGACCACCACCGGCCGCACCTCCGGCGAGAAGTTCATCTTCCCGCTGTTCTACGGCGACGTCGGGAACAGTTACGTCATCGTCGCCTCGAAGGGCGGCGCGCCGGATCATCCCGGCTGGTACAAGAACCTGCTCGCCAACCCCGAGGTCGAACTCCAGGTCGGCACGAAGAAACTCAAGGCGAAAGCCCGCACCGCCACGGGCGAGGAACGCGCGCGCCTGTGGCAACAGGCGCTGGAATTCTGGCCGCCCTACGCGGACTACGCGAAGAAGACCGAGCGCGAGATCCCCGTCGTCGTGCTGGACCCGATCGCGTAGCCGCGACCGCCGCCCGCCCCGGCGCCGGCCCGATCTCCGGGTCCGGGGCGTCGATCGCCGGATTGCGCGTGGCTACCGGCTCCCGCCCGGGCCAGGGCGGGTCCGGTGCCGGCCGAGCCAGCCCATCCGCGCGTCCGGCTCGCTGTCCGTGCTGGGCAGATAGGGCTTCACGTCCAGCAGCGGCGTGCCGTCCAGGCAGTCGAGATACCGCACCAGCAAGGTGTCCGGCCCGTCGAACCCGTCGAACGCCACCACCGACAGCCCGATCGGGTTCGGCCGGGCGGGGGAGCGGGTGGCGAACACCCCGCGCTCCTCGGTGTCGAACGGCGGCGTGAACAGCAGCTTCGGGGTCCGCCCGCGGTGCAGCCAGTAGAGCAGGATCAGGTGGCTGAACCCGTCCAGGCTGCGCAGCCCGGGCGCGAACTCCGGCAACAGCTGCACCCGGCACACCGGCGGCGGATCGGGCTGGCGCCCGTTGCGCGGACACTCGTCCAGGGTGCGGAACGGGGTCGCGATGGTCCCGATCGGGTGCAAGGTGAAATGGTCCTCGGTCATCTTCCCTCCGCGCCGCCCGCCCCTCTCCCTCCCCCCTTGCGGGGGAGGGCCGGGGAGGGGGGTGCCCACGGCACGAAGCATCGTGCGGCGTGCCCCCCCACCCCGACCCTCCCCCGCAAGGGGGGAGGGAGACGTGCGCGCTCATGTGACAACATCCCGCCGCCTGCCTAGCATCGGCGCGACCCCGGAGGAAGGAATCGTCCCATGCCCAGCGCTTTCCCGCTGCCCGAAAGCGACCCCGCCAGCCTCGGCCTCGACACCCGCCAACTCGCTGCGCTCGAGGCGCTGATCCACCGCCATATCGAGGACGGCCGCTACCCCGGCGCGCAGATCGCGCTCGCGCGCCACGGCAAGCTCGCCCTGTTCCGCAGCTTCGGCCGGGCGCGCGACGGCGCGACCACGGTGCCCACCACCAACGAGACCCTGTTCCTGCTGTTCTCGCAGACCAAGGTGCTGACCTCGGCCACGGTGTGGACCCTGATCGAGGACGGCGTGCTGTCGCCGATGGACCGCATCGCCGACCACCTGCCGGAATTCGCCGCCCGCGGCAAAGCCGACATCACCCTGCACCAGGTGATGACCCACCAGGGCGGCTACCCCACCAGCGACGTCACCCGCGAAACCTGGGCCGACCACGCGCGGATGCGCGCCGAGGTCTGCGACTTCTCGCTCGACTGGACCCCCGGCACGCGCATGCAATACCACGGCCGCGCCGGCCACCTGACCCAGGCCATGGTCATCGAGGCGGTCACCGGCCGCGACTACCGCGAGGTGATCCGCGAGCGGGTCATCGCGCCGCTGGGTCTGGAGAACGACATCTTCGTCGGCGTGCCGCCCGACCAGCAGCACCGCTGCGCCGACACCTATGCCGTGGAACCGCGCGACAATTCGGCCGAGTTCCGCGCCGCCGGCCTGCCCCACTCCGGCGGCTACGCCACCGCCCGCGGCATCGCGGCCTTCTACCAGATGCTGCTCGCCGGCGGCCGGCTCGGCCCCGCCCGCGTGCTGTCGCCGCGCATGGTCGCCTACGGCACCCGCAACCATACGGGCGAGACGCCGGACGCGCAGATGGAGGGGATCCCGATGCACCGCGGCCTCGGCCCGCACCTGCGCGGCGAGAGCGACCGCATCCGCGGCCTCGGCACCATCGGCGCGCCGACGACGTTCGGGCACGGCGGGGTGGGAACGTCCTACTCCTGGGCGGACCCGACCAGCGGCGTGTCGTTCACCTACGTGACCAACTACCTCCAGCCCGACCCCTGGCACTCCCAGCGGCTGGACCGGATCAGCAACATGGCGCATGCGGCGATTGATTGAGGGCAGGGAAGGAAGGCCAGGGGGCTCTGCCCCCTGGACCCCCGCCAAGGGCTGAGCCCTTGGAACCCTTCAGTTGGCTTCGCCACCAAAGGGGGCGCGACCTCGGGGCTGGGGATCCAGCACGGTCGCGCCCCCTTTGGTGGCGAAGCCGTCCGAGGGGGTCCAGGGGACCAGTTCCCTGGTGGGGGGTCCAGGGGGGCAAAGCCCCCCTGGCCTTGCTTTCTCAGCCCCCAGCGGTCTCCACCATGGCCCGCGCCGACTGGATGCGGTCCAGCAGGGCGTCTTCCACGGCGGTGTCGGATTTGTCGGCGGCGTCGTAGGCGGTTTCGGCTTCCTTGAGGCGGCGCTCGCCTTCGGCGCGCGACAGGTCCGCCACCGGGATGGCTTCGTTCGCCAGCACGGTGCAGCGGTCCGGGGTGATTTCCGCGAAGCCGCCGGCGACGAACAGGCGCTCGCTCACCTGCTCGCCCGTGTAGAGGTCGATCGCCCCGCCGCGCAGCGCCACGATCATCGGCGCGTGGCCTTCCAGCACGCCCATGTCGCCTTCGGCCGCCGGGATCACGACCATATCCACCGGCCGTGACAGCAGCAGTTTTTCCGGGCTGACGATTTCCAGGGCGACGGGCATCAGGCGGTGGCCTTCAGGCTTTCCGCCTTCTTCACCGCTTCCTCGATGGTGCCGACCATGTAGAACGCGGCTTCCGGCAGGTGGTCGTATTCGCCGGCGCAGATCGCCTTGAAGCTGCGCACCGTGTCGGCGATCGGCACGAACACGCCGGGGAAGCCGGTGAAGACTTCCGCCACGTGGAACGGCTGGCTCAGGAAGCGCTGGATCTTGCGCGCGCGGGCGACGACCAGCTTGTCCTCTTCCGACAGCTCGTCCATGCCCAGGATCGCGATGATGTCCTGCAGCGACTTGTAGGTCTGCAGGATGCGCTGGGTTTCGCGCGCCACCTCGTAGTGCTCCTCACCGACGATCCGCGGATCGAGCGAGCGCGAGGTGGAATCCAGCGGATCGACCGCCGGGTAGATCCCCAGCTCGGCGATCTGCCGCGACAGCACCGTGGTGGCGTCAAGATGGGCGAAGGAGGTGGCGGGCGCCGGATCGGTCAGATCGTCCGCCGGCACGTAGATCGCCTGCACCGAGGTGATCGAGCCCTTGTTGGTGGACGTGATCCGCTCCTGCAGCGCGCCCATGTCGGTCGCCAGGGTCGGCTGGTAGCCCACCGCCGAGGGGATGCGGCCCAGCAGCGCCGACACTTCCGCGCCGGCCTGGGTGAAGCGGAAGATGTTATCGACGAAGAACAGCACGTCCTGGCCTTCCTCGTCGCGGAAGTATTCCGCGACCGTCAGGCCGGACAGGCCGACGCGGGCACGCGCGCCCGGCGGCTCGTTCATCTGCCCGTAGACCAGCGCCACCTTGGAGCCTTCGGTGGAGCCGTTCTCGCCCAGCTTGATGACGCCGGCGTCGATCATCTCGTGATAGAGGTCGTTGCCTTCGCGGGTGCGTTCGCCCACGCCGGCGAACACCGACACGCCGCCGTGCGCCTTGGCGATGTTGTTGATCAGCTCCTGGATGAGCACCGTCTTGCCCACCCCGGCGCCGCCGAACAGCCCGACCTTGCCGCCCTTCAGGTAGGGGGCCAGCAGATCGACCACCTTGATGCCGGTGACCAGGATCTCGGACGAGGTCGCCTGTTCCTCGAAGCTCGGCGCCGCGCGATGGATCGGGTAGCGCTGCTTGGTGGTGATCGGGCCGCGCTCGTCCACCGGCTCGCCGATCACGTTCAGGATGCGGCCGAGGGTTTCCGGCCCGACCGGCATGGTGATCGGCTCGCCGGTGTCGGTCACTTCCTGGCCGCGCACCAGGCCGTCGGTGCTGTCCATGGCGATGCAGCGCACGGTGCGCTCGCCCAGTTCCTGCGCCACTTCCAGCACCAGGGTGTAATCCGGCATCTTGGTGAGCAGCGCGTTCTGGATGAACGGCAGTTCCCCGTCGAACTGCACGTCCACGACGGCGCCCATCACCTGGGTCACGCGGCCGACGATGTTGCTTGCCATGGGTGGGTCCTTTTGAATCCTGCGATCGGTCTCAGACGGCTTCGGCGCCGGAGATGATCTCGATCAGTTCCTTGGTGATGTTCGCCTGGCGGGCGCGGTTGTAGTTGAGCGTGAGCCGCTTGATCATGTCGCCGGCGTTGCGGGTGGCGCTGTCCATCGCGGTCATCTGCGAGGCGAAGAACCCGGCGCTGCTTTCCAGCAGCGCGCGATACATCTGGATCGCGAGGTTCTGCGGCAGCAGCCGGGCCAGGATGGTCTCCTCGTCCGGCTCGAACTCGTAGACCGCGCCGCCCAGCGCATCCGCGAGTCCCGTGGTCTCCGGGATCGGCGCCGGCACCAGCTGCTGCTCGGTGACCACCTGGGAGATGACGGACTGGAAGCGGTTGTAGACCAGGGTCACCACGTCCACCTCGCCCGCCTCCACCATCGCGGTGATGCGCAGGGCAAGGTCTTCGGCGTCGGCGAACTCGATGCGGCGCTTGCCGGCATAGGAGACGTCGCCGATCATCCGGCTGGACAGTTCGCGCCGCAGGAAGTCACGCCCCTTGCGGCCGACCGCCAGCAGCTTGACCGTCTTGCCCTCGGCTTCCAGCCGCCGCGTGAGGGTGCGGGTGGCGCGGCCGATGCTGGCGTTGAACGCGCCGGCCAGGCCCCGGTCGGCGGTGACCGGGATCAGCAGATGCACCTGATCCTTGCCGGTCCCCACCAGCAGCTTGGGCGCCCCCGGCCCGACGGCGACCGAGGCCGCCAGCGCGCCGAGCATCCGCTCCATCCGTTCCGCATAGGGCCGCGACGCCTCGGCCTGCGCCTGCGCGCGCCGCAGCTTCGACGCCGCGACCATCTTCATGGCCGAGGTGATCTTCTGCGTCGACTTGACGCTGTTGATCCGGGTCCGGAGCGCTTTCAGGCTGGGCATCGGCCGTTCCCGCTCAGGTGAAGGACTTGGCGAAGCCGTCGAGGAAGGCGATCAGCTTCTTCTCGGTGTCCGGCTTGATTTCCAGATCGGTGCGGATCGCCTCCAGCAGCGCCGGTTCGCGGGCCTTCAGATCGGCCAGGAACTGCGTCTCGAACGGTCCGACCCGGCCGATCTCGATCTTGTCCAGATAGCCGCGCACGCCGGCGAAGATCGCCACCACCTGTTCTTCCACCGGAACGGGGCGGTACTGCGGCTGCTTCAGCAGTTCCGTCAGCCGCGCGCCGCGCGCCAGCAGCGCCTGGGTGGAGGCATCCAGATCCGAGGCGAACTGCGCGAACGCCGCCATCTCGCGGTACTGCGCCAGCTCCAGCTTCACGCGCCCGGCGACCTGCTTCATCGCCTTGATCTGCGCGGCGGAGCCGACGCGGGAGACCGAGATGCCGACGTTCACCGCCGGGCGGATGCCGCGGAAGAACAGCTCGGTTTCCAGGAAGATCTGCCCGTCGGTGATGGAGATCACGTTGGTCGGGATATAGGCCGACACGTCGCCCGCCTGCGTCTCGATCACCGGCAGCGCGGTGAGGCTGCCGGCGCCGTTGGCGTCGCTCATCTTCGCGGCGCGTTCCAGCAGGCGCGAGTGCAGGTAGAACACGTCGCCCGGATAGGCCTCGCGGCCCGGCGGGCGGCGCAGCAGCAGCGACATCTGGCGATAGGCGACCGCCTGCTTGGACAGATCGTCGTAGAAGATCACCGCGTGGCGGCCGTTGTCGCGGAAGAACTCGCCCATGGTGCAGCCGGTGTACGGCGCCAGGAACTGCATCGGCGCGGGGTCCGAGGCGGTGGCGGCGACCACGATCGAATACTGCAGCGCGCCGTTCTCTTCCAACGTCTTCACGAGCTGCGCCACGGTCGAGCGCTTCTGCCCGATCGCGACGTAGATGCAATAGAGCTTCTTCTTCTCGTCGGTGCCGGCGTTGGCGCCCTTCTGGTTGATGATCGTGTCGATGATCACCGCGGTCTTGCCGGTCTGGCGGTCGCCGATGATCAGCTCGCGCTGGCCACGGCCGACCGGGATCAGCGCATCGATCGCCTTCAGCCCGGTCTGCATCGGCTCGTGCACCGACTTGCGCGGGATGATGCCGGGGGCCTTCACTTCCACCCGCATGCGGGTCACGCCGACCAGCGGGCCCTTGCCGTCGATCGGGTTGCCGAGCGCGTCGACCACGCGGCCGAGCAGCGCGTCGCCCACCGGCACTTCCACGATCGCGCCGGTGCGGGCGACGGTGTCGCCTTCGCGGATCTGCCGGTCGTCGCCGAAGATCACCACGCCGACGTTGTCGGTTTCCAGGTTCAGCGCCATGCCGCGCAGGCCGGCGCCGGGGAACTCGACCATCTCCCCGGCCATCACGTTCTGCAGGCCGAACACGCGCGCGATCCCGTCGCCGACCGACAATACCTGGCCGGTCTCGGCGATGTTCGCCTCGGTGTCGAACGCGGCGATCTGCTTCTTCAGGATCTCCGAGATCTCTGCTGGGCGGATCTCCATATCAGGCGGCTCCCTTCATGGCGTACTGCAGGCGCTGCAGCCGGGATTTAAGACTGGTGTCATAGAGCCTTGCGCCGACCCGCACGACCAGGCCGCCGAGCAGGTCGGCTTGCACCTGCTCGAGGATATTCACATTGCCGTAGCCCGCCTCGATCAGCCGCGCGCGCAGCTGCTGGCGCTGCACATCCGACAGCGGATGGGCGGAGGCGACATGGGCGGTGACCACGCCGCGCTTGGTCGCGACCAGGGTCGCGAAGGCGGCGACGATGGCGCGCAGGCTGCGCAGCCGGCGGTTCGACGCGATCACGCCGACGAAATCATGGACCGGCTTGCCGAACCCGGCCTGCTCCAGCACCGCGAAGGCGGCGGTGCGGGCCTGCTGGACATCGATCAGCGGCGATTCGATCAGCCGGCGCAGATCGGCGCTGGTGTCGATCATCCGCCCGAGCTGCTCCATCTCCGCGACCACCGCGTCGAGCGCGTGCGCGTCCTCCGCGTAGGAATAGAGCGCGGCGGCGTAGCGGTCAGTGAGACCGCCGCCGGAGGAGACGGTCGTGGAGGCGGCGGACGCTGATGTGCCGCCCGAAGACGTGGAAGCTGAGGCCACGAGTGAGGTCTTCCCGAACCGGATGGAACCGCGCGGGGCGCGGACAAGAAACCCGACCGGACCCGTCCGCCCGTCGGGCATCCGACGGCGGTCCGAACCGGCCGCGGGCGTCTAGCATGCGGGTTTGACCCTTGCAACATCCGGCCCGGCGCCGACCGGGCCGGTTGGCAGGTGGGATCGGTGGATTTCGATGGACCCGTTCTCCCCCTCCCCTTGCGGGAGGGGGTTGGGGGAGGGGTGCGCGCGGCACGATGTTCCGTGCCGCGCGCACCCCTCCCCCCAACCCCCTCCCGCAAGGGGAGGGGGAGAACAGGGCCCGCGCGCCTACCCCCGCCCGGCGGTGAAGGCGTTGAAGGTGATCAGCGTGTAGGTGTCCTTCACCCCCGGCAGCGTCTGCACCCGCTCGGTCACGAATCGCCCGGTGTCCTGCGCCGGGTCCAGGTAGAACTTGCCCAGCAGGTCGTACTGGCCGGAGGTGGAATAAAGCTCCGACAGCTCCTCGATCCGATCCGCCGCCTCCTGCGCCACCTGGTAGGCGCGCCCCATTTCGCACTTGATCATGACGAAGATCGCTCGCATGAACCCTCTCCTGCGGTGCCGGACGCCACGATAGGCCGGCCGGCCCCGCCTGTCTTGCGCTGCACTGGGCGCGCCTTGCCGCACCTGTCCGGGGGGAATCGCATGGAACTTTCGCAGGCCCGCAAAGGCCGATCCGCGCCCCGCATGGGCGGAAAAGTCCTGGCCGACGCGCTGGTCGCGCAGGGCATCGACCACGTCTTCGCCGTGCCGGGGGAAAGCTACCTCGACGTGCTCGACGGGCTTTATGACAACAGTCAGAAGCTGAAGCTGGTCACCTGCCGGTTCGAGGCCGGGGCGGTGCACATGGCGGAAGCCTACGGCAAGCTCACCGGCCGGCCGGCGGCGGCCTTCGTCACCCGCGGCCCCGGCGCCTGCCACGGCGCCATCGGCGTGCACGTGGCGATGCAGGACAGCACGCCGCTGCTGCTGTTCGTGGGCCAGATTCCGCTGGCCGATTCCGGGCGCGACGCGTTCCAGGAAGTCGACTACCGGCAGATGTTCGCCCCGCTGGCCAAATGGACCACCCAGATCGACCAGGCCGCGCGCATCCCCGAAGTGGTCGCGCACGCCGTCGATGTGGCGACGTCGGGCCGGCCCGGCCCGGTGGTGATCGCGCTGTCGGAGGAAATGCAGCGCGACCTGATCGAGGTCCAGGACGTGCCGCGCGCTCCGGTCTCCGCCGCGATGCCGGACCCGGCGGCGCTGGCGCGACTCGAGGCGATGCTGGGTCAGTCACGCCGGCCGCTGCTGCTGCTGGGCGGCTCGGGCTGGTCGGCCGCCGGGCGGGCCGCGATCGCCGACTACGCCGCCGCGCGCAACCTGCCGGTCGCGGTCGGCTTCCGCCGCCAGGCGCTGTACGACGGCACGCGGGAGAATTTCGTGGGCGATCTCGGCGTCGGCGCCGACCCCGCCCTGCTCGCCAAGGCGAAGGACGCCGACCTGATCGTGGCGATCGGCTCGCGTCTCGGCGATGCCGTCACCCAGGGCTACACGTTGTTCGAGCCGCCGGGCGACGTGCCGATCGTGCAGGTCCATCCCGACGGGGCGGAAATCGGGCGGGTCTATCGCCCGGCGCTCGGCATCGTCTCCGACCTCAACGCCTTCGCCGTCGCCGCCGCGGCCGGCCCGGGCACGGCCTCGGCCTGGGACGACTGGACCGCGGAGCTGCGCCGGCTGCGCGAGGCGGGGCGGGCGGTGCCGGAGTACGAGGGCCCGCTCAATCTCGGCACGGTGATGCGCGAGTTGGAAGGGCTGCTGGCCCAGGACGCCGTCGTCACCACCGATGCCGGCAATTTCGCCACCTGGGCGCCGCGCTTCGTCAATTTCAGCGAAGGCCAGCGCTACATCGGCCCGACCAACGGGGCGATGGGCTACGCGGTGCCGGCCGCGCTCGGCGCCAAGATCGCCTTCCCCGAGCGGATGGTGGTGGCGCTGGTGGGCGACGGCGGCTTCCTGATGACCGGGCAGGAGATCGCCACCGCCTTCCACCACGGCGTGGCGCCGATCGTGCTGGTGTTCAACAACCAGATGTACGGCACCATCCGGATGCACCAGGAGCGCACCTACCCCGCCCGCGTCTCCGGCACCGCGCTGACCAACCCCGATTTCGCGAAGTTCATCGAGGCGTTCGGCGGCCATGGCGAGCTTGTGTCCCGCACCGACGAGTTCGCCCCCGCGTTCCGCCGTGCCGTGGCCAGCGGCCGCCCGGCGGTGATCGAACTGGCGGTGAACCCCGCGCAGATCACCACGCGGGCCACCATCGACGACCTGCGCGCCGGCCGCGCCGCGCCGAAAGCGGCGGCGAAGCCCAAGCGCGCCCCGGCGGCGCAGCGCGCGTCCGGAGCCGCGCGCGGCAAGCCGGCCGGCACGCGAAGCTGAACCCAGGCGCCGATCGGTCCGCCCCCCGGTCCGACGGTGCCGGTTCGGGCTGCTCCCGCTTGAGCGCCCCCCCCGGGGGGGTGCCGCGGCGTGCGCCGCTCGGGTGTGCCGTCATGGCCGGGCTTGACCCGGCCATCCGCCCCCGAACCTCGGTGCACCGATAGCCAGGCCGAACAACGGTCTTTCCAGTCTCTTCGCCGGTTTATCTGCGGGTAGATCTCACCCGCCGAGCGCGGCAGACAGCACCTCGTCGGCCGGCAACTGCGCAAGGTCGGGGCGTTGCAGCACCACCGTCTCGCCGCCGCGCGGAACGCACCGCGCCGGGTCGGAGTCGCGCGAGAACAGCACCACCGACCGGCAGCCGGCAGCGGTCAGCAGATGCATCGGACCAGTGTCGTTGCCCACCGCAACCGTGGCCGCCCGGCCAAGCGCGGCCAGCTCCGCAAACCCGGTCTGCCCGGTGAGGTCGATCGCCCCGGACGCGCGCACGATCTCCGCCGCCAGCGGCCGCTCGGCCGCGGCGCCGAGCACCACCGGCGCGATCCCCTGCGCCGCCAGCCCCGCCGCCAGCCGGCCATACTGCGCGGCCGGCCAGCGCTTGCCGGGTCGGTGCGCGGAACTGCCCGGCACCAGCACAGCGAACCGCCCGGGCAGGGCGAACCGGGACAGATCGGCCCGGTTCCAGCCCAGATCGGCCGGCGGCACCTCGGCGATGCCGGCCAGGCGCAACTGGCCGGCCTGACGCTCGATATCATGCATCCGGTCGCGGTCGGGCTGGGTGTCGGGGTGCGAGCAGCCGGCGGCGATGCCCGACCACTCGGGCCGCGCACCGCGGGGAAACAGGCGGAAATAACGGCTGCTGCGGCGGGAGGTCTGCAGATCGTAAACCCGCCGGAACCCGCCGCCGCGCAACCGCACGCGCAGCCGCAGCAGCCCCGGCACGTCCCACCAGTCCGGCCGCCCGCCCGACCAGACCCGGTCGAACCACGGCGCCCCGGCCAGCCACGCCGCATACGGGTCGGTGGTCAGCAAGGTGATCGCCGCGTCCGGATGGTGGCGCCGGATGGCCGCCATCGGCCCGAGCGAGAGCACCACATTGCCCAACGCGCCAAGCTTGATGACCAGGATGGACTCGGAAGCGATGGCAGGTGATCCCGAAATCAGCGGCGCCGCTTCCTTATCCGCCCCCGGCGGCGGAGGAAAGCCGGGTCGGCCCGGCCCGCGCGATCACGAGAAATTGTTTGCTGACACACAACTTATAGGTGTATTACAAATGTGACGAGTTGCTGATCGGGTGTACGCATGGTCGCGTCCCTCCATCCCTGGCTGTCGTTGGGTCTGGCCGCTGCCGTGGTGTGCGCAGGGTTGATCCTGCCTGCAGCGCTGCGCTCCGGCCGCGCCGATCCCCCCAGGCCGGGGGACGACCCTGCGCCGCCGCCCGAGCACGAGCCGGCGGCGGGCCTGAGCTTCGCGGCCGAGTGGTTTGATCTTGCACCCGAACTGGAGCGTGCGCTGCACCAGGCCCTGCCGGAAGCGCGGCGGCACGCGGTGGACCTGGCCCACGCCGCGGAACCGGAACTCACCTTGCGCACCGATCGCCGCACCCTGCGTGCCGCCCTGGCCGCGCTGCTGGACCAGGCCATCCGCGCCGCCCCCGGCGGCAAAGTCCTGCTGACCGCGCGCCGCGAGGGATGGGTGATCGAACTCGCTCTCCTCGACGACGGCACCAGCCCCAACCCCGAAGCCCGCCGCAGCGCGCTGCGCGCGGTCACCTCGGCCATCGCCCTCCAAGGCGGCAGCCTGGAGGTCACCGCCATCCCGGACGAAGGCACCACCGTCCGCCTCCGCCTGCCCGCGCCACCCCCCGCCCGTCCCGAAACCACCGCCACGCCGGCAACCGCCCCCGCCGCTCCCGTGCCGCTTCCGGCCGGATGAACCTGGGGTCGGGGGGCTGGAGGGAAAGTAAGCAAGGCCAGGGGGCTCTGCCCCCTGGACCCCCGCCAAGGGCGTCGCCCTTGGAACCCGTTCGTTGGTTCCGTGCCGGTGGGGGGTGGCGTGCCAGCCGGGCCGGGGCCGGTGGCCGGGTGACAGGGCGCGCATCCGCGCGCCCTGTCACCCGGCCACCGGCCCCGGCCCGGCTGGCACGCCACCCCCCACCGGCACGGAACCCCCCGAGGGGTCCAGGGGACGACTGTCCCCTGGCGGGGGGTCCAGGGGGGCAGCGCCCCCCTGGCCTTGCTTGCTTCCTCTCCAGCCCCCCGACCCCGAGGGTCAGCCCACCCGGCGGCGCAGGAGGAAGCGTTGGTGGCCTTGCAGCACGAGTTGGCCGCGGTGGTTGTGGACGGTGCTGGCGAGGCCGAGCACGCCGGTGGTTCGGTTCGGGGTGAGTTCGTCGGTTTCGAGGGTGGGGTACAGGGTATCGCCGGCGAACACGGGGGCGATGAAGCGGCTGGACTGGTCGAGGAAGCCGACAATCGACTCCTCGATCAGGAACGGCAGCAGGCCGGCGCCGGGGGCGGTTTGGATCAGGGTCTGGAAGCCGTGGGCGAGCAGGTCGGGCATGCCGCGCGCCTGGCAGTAGGCGCGGTCGTAGTGGATCGGGTGGTGATCGCCGCTGGCCGCCTGGAACGCGAGGAAGACCGCGTCCGTCATGGTTCGTCCGGGCAGCACGAAGCGTTCGCCCAGGTGGAAGTCCTCGAACCAGCGCTGCTCCGGGACCATCCGGTGCTGGGCGGGGTCGAACCCGCTCATACCGCCCCGGCGGCGTGCAGCCCGGCGATTTCGGGCGCCTCGTAGCCGAGTTCAGCCAGCACGGCGTCGGTATCGGCGCCCAGCGCCGGCACCGGGCCCATCGGGGCTTCCATATCGGCGAAGGTCACCGGCGGCAGCAGCGCCCGCACCGGGCCGGCCGGGGTTGTTGTTTCGCGCCAGCGGTCGCGGGCCTTGAGCTGGGCGTGGTCCCACAGGTCGTGCGGGTCGTTCAGCCGGCCGTTGGCGATGGCGGCGCGGTCGAGCCGGTCGACCACCTCCGCCACCGTCTTGTCGGCGAAGAACGCCTCGATCAGCGCGGTCAGGTCCGCGCGGTGTTCGCGGCGGGCGACGTTGCTCGCAAACCTTGGGTCGGTGGCGAGCTCGGGGCGTTCCAGCACCTGCGCGCAGAAGGTGGCCCATTCGCGCTCGTTCTGCAGCCCGAAGATCACCTGGCCGTCCTTGACGCGGTGCGCGCCGTAGGGGACCAGCAGCGGGTGGCTGGTCGGCGCCCGTTCCGTGAGCGCGCCGGCGTAGCCCCAGCGATAGGCGGGATGGGTCATCCATTCCGCCAGCGCGTCCAGCATCGCCACCCGCACATGGGCGCCGACCCCGGCGCGTTCCCGCCGCAGCAGGGCGGCGAGCACGGCGCTTTGCGCATACATCCCGGTGGCGATGTCGGCGATCGAGATGCCGACCCGCGCCGGCGTTTCGGGCGAGCCGGTCACGCTGATCAGCCCCGATTCCGCCTGGATCAGCAGGTCGTAGGCTTTCTTCTGCGCGAACGGCCCGCTTTCGCCGTAGCCGGAGATGTCGCACAGCACGATGCGCGGCGTGCGCGCGGCCAGCGCCTCGTAGCCGAGGCCGAGCCGGGCCGCCGCGCCCGGCGCCAGGTTCTGCACCACCACGTCGGCGCTTGCCGCGAGCCGGTCGAGCACCGCGCGCCCGTCGGGATGCTTCACGTCCAGGGTGACGCTGCGCTTGCCGCGGTTGAGCCAGATGAAGAAGCTCGACTGGCCGAGCACGAAACTGTCGTAGCCGCGGGCGAAGTCGCCGGTGCCGGGGCGTTCGATCTTGATCACCTCGGCGCCGAGGTCGGCGAGATGGCGGGTGCACAAGGGGGCGGCCACGGCATGTTCCAGCGCGAGCACGCGGTAGCCATCGAGAGGGCGCACGATCCGGTATCTCCGTCTTGCAGGGGTGCGCGAGCAAAGTCCGCCGCCGGCGGCTTGTCAAAGCCGCCGGCCCCGCTCAGCCGGCCGACAGGGTCCTGAGCCGCGCCAGGGTCGCGTCCACGCCTGCGGTCACTTCGAACAGCGCGCGCGTCTCGGGGCTGGCGAAGCCTTGGGCGATCGCCGCGTCCACCACGGCGACCAGCGGCGCGGCGGAGCCGGCGATGTCGCACAGCAGCACCGGCTTGGCGTGCCGGTCGAGCTGGCGCCAGGTGAGGATCTCCACCGTCTCGTCCAGGGTGCCGAGGCCGCCGGGCAGCGCCACGAACGCGTCCGACAGTTCGAACATCAGCCGCTTGCGGGCCTGCATGCCCTCGGTGACGATCAGGTCCGTCACCCCCGGGTGGGCGACTTCGCGGCGGCGGAGGAAGGCCGGCATCACCCCGGTCACCTGGCCGCCGGCCGCCAGCGCGCTATCGGCCAGCACCCGCATCAGCCCGATGCCGCCGCCGCCGTAGACGAGCCGCAGCCCCGCTTCCGCCAGCCCGCGGCCGAGTGCGGCGGCGGCGGCGCGGAATGCGGGATCGTTGCCCTCGCGGGAGCCGCAGAACACGGTGACGGCACGAAGTTCAGGCATCGGAAGGGTCCTCTCGTGGGCGGGCGCCGAGGGGTGCGGCGGTGAATTTGCTGTGGCGCGGCGCCGCCGATCAGGCAAGATGCCGCCGGGCCGGCGCGGGATGACAGGGGCGGATTCGGCGGCGTGAGCAGGCAACGGCCGGCCGCGCTTCCGGCTGCGCGCGCCGGCGGTCCGTAACGTCGCGGGATCGCCACGATCCGTACCAGGAAGGGAAGACGCAATGCGCATGAGAAGGCTTGCTGTCGTGGGACTGCTGCTGGCCGGCGGCCTGGGGCTGGGTGCGGCGGCGCCGGTCCAGGCCCCCGGGTTCAACCCGATCAAGACCCGTCAGGCGGGCCAGGCACTGGTGTTCGGCTCGTTCATCGGCATGCGCGAGGCGGTGAAGCACAGCTTGCCGGTGAAGCCCTTCGCCGAGCCGGCGACGGCGATCTCGCGCTGGATGGAGCAGTATCCTTCCCTGTTCCCGCCGGGCAGCGACACGGGCGACAAGACCAGGGCCCTGCCGGCGATCTGGAAGGATTTCGGCCGGTTCAAGCAGGACGCCGCCAACGCCTCGGCCGCGGCCAGCAAGCTCGCGCTGCTGGCGAAGGCCGACGACCGGGCGGGTTTTGCGGCCCAGCTCAAGGTGCTGGGCGGGGCCTGCGGCACCTGCCACAAGGCGTTCCGCGCTAAATAGCGCCGTAGCGGCGGAGCACGAACGCCACCAGCAGGGCGGCGGCGGCCAGCAGCCCCGCCGCCCGCCACGGGCTGGCCAGGCGCGGCGCCGGCACCTCCTCCGGCAGGGGCTTGCGCCCGGTGATCATCGGCCGCACCAGGTCGTGGCGCTTGACCAGCGCATAGGCCGCGATGGCCGCCACGTGCACGGCCACCGCGATCTCGATCAGGGTGAAGCCCAGTTCGTGCAGGTCGGTCAGCCGGTCGCTCAGGCTTTGTCCCAGCGCGTCGGCGAAGGGCCCGTAGGTGGCCGCCTGGTCGTTGGCGCAGAGCCCGGTGCCGACCTGGAACGCGAGCAGCGCCAGCAGCGCCACCACCATCCAGCCGCCGGCCGGGTTGTGGCCCACGGTGGTGTCCGGCTCCCGCCGGGGGAACCGGCGCAGATGGTGCAGCGCGTGCCGCGGGGCGCGCAGGAACCGGGCGAACCGCGCGGTGTCGCTGCCCAGGAAGCCCCAGGACAGGCGGAACAGCAGCAGGGTCAGCACCGCGTAGCCGGAATAGAAATGCCAGCCCATCCAGCCCTCGTGCTGGGTGAGCCAGCTCGTGAACACGAGCGCTGCGAGCGTCCAGTGGAACAACCGGGTGGGGCCGTCCCAGACCTGCTTGGCGATTTTCATGTCTGCCCCGGGGTCATTGCCGCCTGGTCCAAACGAGCCGTGGCTTGGGTCAGACCCCGGCGCCGGGCGATTCCGGCGGCGGCTGCACGAGCTGCGGGCCCGTCGCGCCGCCGACCGCGAACACGCCGAGGCCGCGGCGCACATGCCCGTCCGGGCGCAACACCAGCCAGCCGTCGGTGCCGGCGAAGCCGTTCGGCGCGGTCAGCGCGCTGGGATCAAAGCCCGCCTGCGCCAGCACCCGCGCCAGCCCGCCGGCGTCGTAGGCGAGATCGGCGACCTGGGGGGGCGGCGCGCCATAGCGTTGCGTATAGGCGGTGACGAACGCCTCCCGGCTGGCGGGGGCAGGGGCGGCGAACCAGGCGCCGGGCACATTGCTGGCGCCGCTGGCGGCATTCGCCCAGGTGGACGGCCCCATCATCTGCACCGTCGGCGGCCCGACCACGTAATAGGCCAGCATCGCCGCCGCTTCCTCCAGCGCCACGCCGGTATCGCCCAGCAGCAGCGCGTCGAACGGCGGCGGCGGCGGCACGGATTTGCGCAGCGCCGCGGCCTTGCGCAGCCCTTCCCGGGTGCCGGTGGCGCGGGCCTCGCGGATCTGCTGCTCGGTCGGCCCCCACCGGGCATTGTAGTCCGACAGGGCGCGGGCGGAGCTGGTGATCGAGGCCATGCCCTCGGCATGGAAGCGGATCGAGGGCGGCGACAGCGACGCGGCCTGCGTCGCCTCGGTCAGCGCCTGTGCCATCAGCCGGCCCAGGGCGTTGTCCGGCAGCAGTGCGGCGAACCGTGTGCGGCCCTGGCGGGTGCCGGCCTGGACCAGTTGGCGCACCTGCTGGCCGGGGGTGATCCCAAGGGTCCAGACCCCCGGGCGGGCCACCGCCGGATCGTTGGTGAAGGCCAGCACCGGCACGCCGGCGGCCTGGGTGACCGGCGTCGCGGCCGCGGTTTCGGGTGCGGTGAGCGGGCCGAGGACCAGCCGCGCGCCCTGTGCCAGCACGGTGCGCGCGGCCGCCGCCGCGCCCGCAGGCGTGCCCCCGGTATCCTGGTGCAGCAGTTGCGGGGAGCCGGGCTCGGCCAGCGCGAGCTGGGCGGCGTTGAGCATCGCCTGCGCGATGTCCGCATGCTGCCCGGACAGCGGCAGCAGAATCCCCACCGGCGCGCCGGGCGCGGCGCCCGGCGGCAGCCCGATGAGCGATTCGGGGCCGGACGGCCCGGCCCCGGCCCTGTATGGTCCGCCGCCGGAGAAGATGCCCGGGCCGGCCGAACAGGCGGACAGCCCCAGACTGCCTGCCAGGAGCAGCAATGACCGACGATCCATGCGCCGCACCTCCCGAGGATGCCGGGACCGGCAACGCCGGCCCGCCGGCGGGTCTTGTGCTGGTTTCCACGCCGATCGGCAACCTCGGCGACCTCTCGCCACGCGGACGTGCGGCGCTGGAGGCGGCCGACCTCGTGCTGTGCGAAGACACCCGCCACACCGCGCGGCTGCTGGGCGCGATCGGCGTGCAGGCGCGCACCGCGCCGCTGCACGAGCATAACGAGGACGCGCGCATCCCCGCGGTGCTGGACCGGCTGCAGGCGGGGCAGACGGTCGCGCTGGTATCCGACGCCGGCACGCCGCTGCTGTCCGATCCGGGCTACCGGCTGGTGCGCGCGGCCATCGCCGCCGGGCTGGCGGTGGGGGTGGTGCCGGGGCCGAACGCGGCGGTGACCGCGCTCGTGCTGTCCGGCCTGCCGCCGCTGCCGTTCCTGGTGCTCGGGTTCCCGCCGCCGCGGTCGGCGGCGCGGCTGGCCGGGTTCCAGACGCTGCGGGCCGCCGAGCGGGCCGGGCTGGCGGCCACCCTGATCTGGTACGAGGCGCCGCACCGGCTGGCGGCCACCCTGGCCGACCTGGCCAGCGCCTTCGGCGACCGCCCGGCGGCGGTGGCGCGCGAACTGACCAAGCGGTTCGAGGAGGTGCGCCGCGACCGGCTGCCCGCACTGGCCGCATGGTACGCCGCCCAGCCGGCGCGGGGAGAAATCACCGTGCTGCTCGGTCCGCCCGAAGCCGGCAGCGCCGAACAGGACGAGGAAAGCCTGGACGCGCAGCTGCGCACAGCACTCGCCACCAACAGCCTGAAAGACGCCGCCGCCCTGGTCGCCGCCGCCACCGGCCAGCCGCGCAAACTGGTGTACGGCCGCGCGTTGCGGCTGGCGGGGGAGCGGTAGCAGGAAGCAAGGCCTGGGGGCGCTGCCCCCTGGACCCCCCCCACCGGCACGGAACCCCCCGAGGGGTCCAGGGGACGACTGTCCCCTGGCCTTACTTCCCTGCCATCGCTTCCAGCCCCGACGCCGCGAACGCCGCGGCCATGTCTGCCGAGGTGAGCAGCCGGACCAGTTCGGCGCCGCGTCGGGTGCCGGCCATGGGGGCGGCGGAGAAGACGGTGGGGGTTTGGGTTTCCGGCGGCAGGGGGCCGATGATGTCGATGCCGTCGACCAGTTTGAGCTCGCTGATCTGTTGGATGGCGTATTGGGTTTCGCCGCGCGCGACCAGCGCGCCGGTGAGGCCCTGGGGGATGACGGTGGCTTTGGCGTTGATTTCGGCGGCGATGCCCAGGCGGTCGATCAGCCCGGCGAAAAACAGGCCGCTGGCGCCGGCGCCGGAGTACGCGATCGAGGTTGCCGCGCGCAGGGTGGCGATCAGCGCGGCGGTGGAGGTGATGTCCGGCCGCGGCTGGCCCGGTGCCTGGGCCATGCCGACCAGGGAGCCGGCGAGGGGGGCGCTGCCCGGGGCGAGCTTGCCCTGGGCGGTGAGGGCGGCGATCGCCTCCGCGGTCAGGATGACCACGTCGGCGGTTTCGCCGGCGGCGAGGCGCGCGAGCAGCACCTTGGTGGGGGCGAACTCGGCGGCGAGTTGGGTGCCGAGGCTGCGTTCCAGCGCGTCGTGCCGGGCCTGGAGCGCGCCCATGACGCCGAGGGTGGACAGCAGGCGGAGCGGGGCGGCGGGTTCGGTCATTTCGGTGTCTCCGCGGTCATCCGGGGCGGGGCTGGTGACGACGTCGAAGTCGAAAGCGGAATAGCGCATGGCGGTCTCCTGTGGCGGAAGGAGCCGTCTCGTCCTGGCGTCGGTCGGGACCGGAAGGGGGTCGCGCCGAAAACACGAAAGCCGCCTGGACGAGGCGGCTTTCGGGGGGTGCGTTCGGGTGCGCGTTCCTCAGGCCGCCGGGGTGTACCAGCGGTACCAAAATCGGCGGGGAGGGCGCACAGTCTGCATGGGGGGCGTGTAGCGGAGGGCACCAGGGAGGGCAAGGGGGTGCCGATCGCCGCGCTGGCCTGGCGGATGCGGGCAGTGCGGCGCGCGCGGCGCTGCCTGGGGCGCGCGTTTCCCGGGGGCTGAGGGCGGCGGCTGCTTCCCCCGGCTGACGTCCGGTCCCAGCGATGCCGAAAGCCCGCGATCGTACGTTTCGCCCCATCGGCTTCCGGCCGCCGCCGGGCGCCTCGGACGCGCGCTGCGTTCGAATCAGTCAAGACGACACGGTAACGGAACACTAACCAAATGCTTCACGTGAAGCGTGGTTCGATATCAAAGTATCGCCCGCCGCGTGGCCTTTCCGATCGGAGAACTGAACCACCCCACCCCCTACCCGAACACCCCGGGCCACCCCATCCGCACCCCCCAGACCACCACCGCCACGATCCCCCCCGCGATCAGATCGTCGCCCATCACCCCCCAGGCGCCCTCCCGCCGGTCCGCCCATCCCACCGGCCCCGGCTTGGCCACATCCAGCACCCGGAACAGCACGAACGCCGCCAGCACCCCCCACAGCCCCGGCCGCGCCAGGCCGAGCAGCGCGAGCCACTGCCCCGCCACCTCGTCGATCACCACGAACCCCGGATCGCCCGCGATCCCCGCCGCCCGGATCGCCCACACCCCGCCGAGGCTCGCCGCCGCCGCCGCCGCCGCCAGCACCGGCCAGCCGAGCGCCAGCAGCCCCGCCCCCAGCAGCGCCGCCGCCGCCGAGGCCGCGGTGCCCGAGGCCGGTCGCACCAGCCCGACCCCGCCGCCGGCGGAAATCCACCACGCCACCCGCCTCATGCCGCCCCCGCCCCCGCCGACGTGACCTCGGCCAGGAACGCGGCCAGCGCCCCCGCCACCTCCGGCTCGGCCAGGGTGGGCGCGTGGCCCACCCCCGGCACAAGCACCAGCCGCATCGCCGCCCCGGTTTCACGCCGCGCCGCTTGCATCCGCCCCACCGTCTCCGCGCTCAGGATATCGCTCGCCGCCCCGTGCACCAGCAGCAGCGGCACCGGCGCGAGCGCGTGGAACAGCGGCCACAGATCGGGCGTCGGCGCGTCCAGCAGCGCGGCGATTCGCGTATCCCACAGCGGATGCCACCGCCCATCGGCGCCCGGCGCGTAGGTCAGCGCCGCCATCGCCCGCCAGGCTGCGTCGTCGGCCAGGGACAGCGGCGGCAGCAGGTCGCGCAGATAGGCCGCGCACGTGTCCAGATCGGGCAGCGCCGGGTCGGTGGCGACGAACCGGCGCACGAACGCGGCCCCCGCCGTTCCCACCTCCGGCCCGATGTCGTTCAGCACCACCGCTGCCAGCAGGCCCGGCCGCGCCAGCGCCAGGCCCATCGCCAGCAGCCCGCCGAAGCTGGTGCCGATCGCCACCGCCCGGTGCAGGTGCAAGGCGGCGGCTACGTCCATCACGTCGCGCAGGCAGGCCTCGGGTCCGTAGCGCTGCACCGCCGCCCCGGGCGGCAGCCGGAAGGAGCCGCCGCGCCCCGCATAATCGATCGCCACCACCCGCCGCCCGGCCCCCGCCCCGGCGGCCAACACGGCGAAATCCCCCGCGGTGCGCACCAGTCCCGGCAGGCAGAGCAGCGGCGGCGCCGCCGCGGTGTCGCCGTCCCCGGGCCATTCCAGCACAGCGAGCGGCCGCCCGTCCCAGGCGGACAGCCGATGCACGAGCGGCACGGCGGCGCCCGCCCTCATGCGGCGCACGACCGGGCGGAGGGCCGCGGGGGCAGGGGCGCGCTCATTGCGCGGTCGCGGCCTTGGTGCCCTGCGCCGGCGCCGCCGGCGGCGGCATCCACTGCGCCGTCAGCGCCGGGTCCTGCTCGCCCCGCCGGGCCTGGTAGATCACCACGCTCTCCAGCACCCGCTGCACATAGTTGCGGGTCTCGCCATACGGAATGCGCTCAATCCAGTCGATCATCCCGGCCGCGCCGCCGGCGGGCTTGCCGAGCTCGGTCAGCCACTGGTCCACCCGGTGCGGCCCGGCGTTGTAGGCGGCGAGCGCGAGCGGCAGCGAGCCGTCGTAGCGGGTCAGCAGCCGCTCCAGATAGGCCGTGCCGAGCTGCATGTTGCGCTTCGGATCGGTGGTCAGCGCCACCTCGGTGACCGGATCGCCCAGCCGGCGCGCCACCTGCGCGGCGGTGGCCGGCATGAGCTGCATCAACCCGCGCGCCCCGGCGGGGCTGACCACGCCGCGGTCGAAACTGCTTTCCTGGCGGATCAGCGCCAGCACCACGGCCGGATCGACCGATCCTCCGGCCGGAGGATGCACCGGCATCGGCCAGCCCGCGCGCGGCAGCATCCGCCCCTCCAGCCCCATGCGCCGGGCGATGAACACCGCCGTCTCCGGCATGTCGAGCGCAAGCGCCAGCTTCGCCGACAAGGTCTGCTCGGCGACATTCGAGGTCACCTCGGCCCGGCGGACCAGGAATGCGCGCGCCCGGCCGGGTTCATGCCAGGCCGCCAGCAGCAGCGCCGCGCGCACCAGCTCGTGGCTGGTGAAGGTCCGGGCCTGGGCACGGGTGAACTTCGGATCCTGCGCGGCGTCGATCACTGCGGCAGGGTCCTGTCCCAGCGCGCGGGCGGCAAGCTGGCCGTAGAAGGTGGTGGGCCAGGCGGCGGCGGCGCGATACGCGTCGTCCGGGTCCGCCCCGGCGGCGGCTGCGGCCCGGCCCAGCCAGGTACCTGCGCCCGCGCCACGGTGATGGCGGCGTGGGAAACGGCGGTCAGCCGGTGGAAGCAGCGCGCCGCCTGGACCGGATCGTGCAGCCGGGTCAGCGCGATGAACCCGGCCAGGAACCCCGAGTTGGCCACCGCCGAGGGCGCGGTCTGCGCGGTGTCGTCGGCGACGTCGAAGGCGCCGGCGGCATCGCCGTCGCGCAGCAGGCTGCGGGCCAGGATGTCCCGCTCGGTCCAGAATGCCGCCCGCTGCTCGGGCGGCACCGCGCGTTCGGCGGCGAAGCCGTGCCGGCGCCAAAGGTCCAGGGCGTCGGCGTCGCGGTCGGCGTGCCGCAGCCAGCGTGCCTCGGCGAGAACGAGGTCGGGACGGGTCCGCTCCGCCGCCGGCAGCGCGCGCGCCAGGGCGAGCCCGTTCGGCAGGTTGCGCCGCAACGCCAGCCGGGCGCGCGCCGCCGGCTGGCGGGCCGGGGGCAGCCGGCGGATCTGCGCGGAGGCGGCGGCCGGATCGGTGTGCAGCAGGACGCCGAACCGGGACCATTCGTCGGTCGGCGTCAGGTCGGCGGACCAGCGGTGCAGGAAGGCCGGCACCAGGGCCGGGTCGGTCAGGCCGGCCGCCCAGGCGCGCCGCGCCGCGTCGGCCGCCGCCTCCGGATGGCCGGTCGCGTCCAGCGCGTCGGCGCAATGCGCCAGGGTCTCGGCCAGGGTGATCGACCCCTGCGCGCACTGCGCGGCGACATCCGCCGGGTCGTTGTCCGCAACGATCGCCTGCTGGCGGCGGCGGGCGAGCAGCGCCCGGTCGGGCCAGTCCGGGTTGGCCGCCATGAACGCCGAGATCTGGTCCGGCGTGGCCGATTGCGGGGCCAGCAGCCGGTAGAAGGTGACCAGCTTGACCGCCACCGGGTCCGCCGCGCCGGCCGCCGCCGCCGCCGCCTCGGACCACTGGTCGGCGCGCACGAATCCCATCGGGTCCGCGGCCCGCGCCGGCGCCGCCGCGCCCGACGGCGCCAGGCCGAGCAGCAGCGCGACCAGCAGCCTCACGCCAAGGCCAGGCCGGGTGCCAGGGGGCGCGATGCCGGGCCATCCACTCCGTCTCATCCCCCCTTCTAGCAAGCCCCGCGCTTGCGAGGCATCCCTCATGCGCCTAGCTTCCGCGCTCCGGCGGCCGGTGCCCGCCGTGCAGCCCCCGAGGGAGGATCAGATGTTCAAGGGATCGCTCGTCGCCCTGATCACGCCGATGCGCGCGGACGGGTCGATCGACGAGAAAGCCTATGCCGCGTTCGTGGACTGGCAGATCGCCGAGGGCACGAGCGGCGTGGTCCCGGTCGGCACCACCGGCGAATCGCCCACCCTCAGCCACGACGAGCACAAGCGCGTGACGGAGATCGCGATCGAGGTGGCCAAGGGCCGGGTTCCGGTGATCGCCGGCACCGGCTCGAACAGCACCGAGGAGGCGATCGACCTCACCCGCCACGCCAAAGAGGCCGGCGCCGACGCGGCGCTGATCGTTACGCCCTACTACAACAAGCCGACGCAGGAAGGGATGTTCCTGCACTTCTCCGCCATCGCCGACGCGGTCGACCTGCCCATCATCATCTACAACATCCCCCCGCGCAGCGTGGTGGACATGAGCGTGGAGACGATGGCGCGGCTGGCGGCGCACCGGAACATCATCGGCGTGAAGGACGCGACCGCCAACCTCGTGCGCCCGCTGCACACCCGCCGCGCCTGCGGGCCGGAGTTCTGCCAGTTGTCGGGAGAGGACCACACCGCGATCTCGTTCCTCGCCGCCGGCGGCCACGGCTGCATCAGCGTCACCGCCAACGTCGCGCCGCGGCTTTGCGCCGAGATGCACGCTGCCTGGCAGGACGGGCGGGTGGGCGATGCGATCGCCATCCAGGACCGGCTGGTGCCGCTGCACGACGCGCTGTTCGCTGAAACCAGCCCCGGCCCGGTGAAATTCGCGGCAAGCCTGCTCGGCAAGACCGCGGATCGCTGCCGCCTGCCGCTGGCGCCGACGTCGGAGGCGACGCAGGCCCGGGTGCGCGCGGCGATGACCGGGGTCGGGCTGCTCAACTAGTGACGCCACTCCCGCTTCCCGGCGCGATGCGGCGCACCCGCGCCGCGCCTGCGATCGCGTCCTGACCATGGCAGAGGCGAAGAAGAAAGGTCTGATCTCTCACGGCATCGTGGCGCAGAACCGCAAGGCGCGGTTCGACTACACGATCCGCAGCACGGTGGAGGCCGGGCTCGTGCTCAAGGGGGCGGAGGTGAAATCCCTGCGCCACGGCCGCGCCACCCTGACGGAAGCCTGGGCCGGGGAGCGGGAAGGCGAGATGTTCCTGTTCAACGCCTACATCCCCGAATACCAGGGCGGCGTGCTTTCGCGCTTCGAGCCGCGCGCGCCGCGCAAGCTGTTGCTGAAACAGAAAGAAATGCGCCAGCTCGCCAGCGCCATCGCGCGTGACGGGATCTCCCTGGTGCCGTTGCAGATCCATTTCAACGACCGCGGCCGGGCGAAGGTGCTGCTGGGCCTCGGCGAGGGGCGCAAGAAAGCCGACAAACGCGCCGCCGTCGCCGCGCGCGACTGGCAGCGCGACAAGGCGCGCCTGCTCCGCGCCCGGGGTTAGCGGCGGGCGCGACCTTGCCGACAAGCAAGGCCAGGGGCTCTGCCCCCTGGACCCCCGCCAAGGGCGTCGCCCTTGGAACCCGTTCGTTGGTTCCGTGCCGGTGGGGGGCTGCGTGCCAGCCGGGCCGAGGCCGGTGCCCGGGTCACAGGGCGCGCAGCGCCCCCTACCGGCACGGCCCCCCGGAGGGGTCCAGGGGACGACTGTCCCCTGGCGGGGGGTCCAGGGGGGCAGAGCCCCCCTGGCCTTGCTATCGGCAGGACCGCGCCCGCCGCTCGGCCTCAGGCCGCGGTGAGCGGGGTCACCTTGCGGGTGGCCACGAACTCCGGCCGTGGGGCGCGGCCGCCGAACGGGGCGACCAGGGCGTTTTCCACGCTGTTGTAGACGATGAAGATATTGCTGCGCGGCAGCGGCGTGATGTTGCTGTTCGAGCCGTGCATCGTGTTGCAATCGAACAGGGTTGCCGAGCCGGCCGGCCCGGTCGGGGCGACGATGCCGCCTTCCTGCACCAGCTGTGCGAGGCTTGCCTCGTCGGGCACGCCGTATTCCTGTTTCCGGAGCGAGGCCTTGTAGTGGTCTTCCGGCGTGGTGCCGACGCAGGCGACGTAGCGGTGGTGCGAGCCCGGGACCACCATCAGCGGGCCGTTGTGCGGCAGGTTCTCGGTCAGCGCGATCGACAGGCTGAAGGCGCGCATGTTCGGCATGCCGTCTTCCACGTGCCAGGTCTCGAAGTCCGAGTGCCAGTAGAACTCCTTGCCGGTGAAGCCCTTCTTGAAGTTCACCCGCGACTGGTGGACATACACCGGCCCGCCGAGGATCTGCTCGGCCATCCGCACCAGGCGCGGATCGGCCGCCAGGCGCGCGAACGGCCCGTCGCCGCGATGGATGGCGAACACCGAGCGCACTTCACGGCTCGACGGCTCGCGCACGATCGTTTCGTCGTCCGCGTCCGCCGCCCAGGCCCACATCCGGTCGAGCTCGGCGCGCAGCGCGCCGATCTCGGTCGCCGGCAGCAACCGGTCGAACGCCAGGTAGCCGTTGCGCTCGTACTCGGCCAGGGTAGCCGATGCGAGCGGTCCTCCCGCGGCGGCGCCGTAAACGACGGGATCGTGCCGGGTGCGAAGCTCCGGCTGCGGCGCGAGGCGGGAGGGATAAAGGTCGGTCATCATGTCCATGATGCGGTCTCCCCTTGGGATGCGTCGAATGATACCGGCGGCCGCGTCGGCCGGGCGGTATCGCGCGTGGGGTTGCCCAAGGGACATCGGGGGCGGCCACGCGCGAAATCAAAGACATACCAGCGGCCCGACACGAGGACGGCGGTCAGCGAACCGGGCCGCTGGCATGCAACCGGATTATTCCGCGGCAGCGGTCTGCGGCGATTCGTCATCCGTCAGCAGCGGGTAGATGCCCCGCTCGTCGTGCACCTCGCGGCCCGTGAGCGGCGGGTTGAACACGCAGACCATGCGCAGGTCGGTGCGCGGGGTGACGGTGTGCTTGTCGTGCTTGTTGAGGCAATAGAGCATGCCCGGGCGGATCGCGTGCTTCTCCCCGGTGGCGTGGTCCTCGATCTCGCCCTCGCCCTCGATGCAATAGACCGCCTCGAAATGGTTCGCGTACCACATGAACGTCTTGGTTCCGGCCTTCATGATGGTGTCGTGCATCGAGAAGCCCACGCCGTCGCTGCGCAGCAGGAAGCGGCGGCTGGTCCAGGTCGGCGCGTGGACGTCGTCCTCGGTGCCTTGGATCTCCTCTAGGGTCTTCACGATCATCGGTGTTCACTCCTTGGTGTCAGTGCAATGGTTTTGGGTACGGCTCGCCCCGACGCCGCGCGGGCGGGCCCGCCTCGGGTGCGGGCGGGCCCGGACGTTCGGTATCGGTCCCCGCCCGCCGCGGCGCCCGGGTTGGGCGACGGGACGGCGGGGACGGCCGGATGCGCGCGCTCGGGCGCCGTTCGCTCAGTCGGCGGCGTCCTGCAGGCTGCCGGCCCGGGCGGCAACCGCCGCCTTGGCGGCCTCGGCCAGGATCCCGAGCCCGCGGTCGAGCGCCGCGTCCTCGATCGTCAGCGGCGGCATCACCTTCGCCACCTGGCTGGCGGTGCCCGAGGTTTCCATGATCAGGCCGCGCTCGAAGGCGGCGGCGCAGACCTCGTTCGCAAGCCCGGGCACGTCCATGGCGATGCCCTGCATCAGCCCGCGTCCGCGCACCTGGCCCTTCAGGCCCGGGGTGGCGGCGACGATGCGGGTCAGCGCGGCGGTCACTTTTTCCGCCTTGGCGGCGGTGGCCCGTTCCAGCGCCGGCGTCTCCCAGTGGCGCAGCGCCGCGGTGGCGGTCACGAAGGCGGGGTTGTTGCCGCGGAACGTGCCGTTGTGCTCGCCGGGGGCGAACTGGTCGTGTTCGGGTTTCATCAGCACGATCGCCATCGGCAGGCCGTAGCCGCTGATCGACTTCGACAGGCAGATGATGTCGGGCTTGATCCCGGCCGGCTCGAAGCTGAAGAACGGTGCCGGTCCGGCCGCAGCCGGCCTGGATGTCGTCGACGATCAGCAGGATGTCGTGGCGGCGGCAGATCTCGGCGAGGCCGCGCACCCATTCGAAGCGCGCCACGTTCAGCCCGCCTTCGCCCTGCAGGGTCTCGACGATGACCGCCGCCGGGCGGTCGAGGCCCGAGCCGGCGTCGCCCAGCATGCGGTCGAGAAAGCCGAGCGAATCGAACCCTTCGCCCATGAAGCCGTCGTACGGCATCGCGGTGCCGTGGCTGAGCGGGATGCCCGCGCCGGCGCGCTTGAACGGGTTGGCGGTCAGCGCCAGCGCCCCCAGGGTCATGCCGTGGAAGCCGTTGGTGAAGCTGAGGACGCCGCTGCGCCCGGTCACCTTGCGGGCGAGCTTGAGCGCGGCCTCGACCGCGTTGGTGCCGGTCGGCCCGGGGAAGGCGACGCGATAGTCCATCCCGCGCGGGGCGAGAATCACCTCGGCGAAGCGTTCCAGGAACCGCGCCTTGGCCGTGGTTGCCATGTCGAGGCCATGGGTGATGCCGTCGTCGCTGATGTACTCGATCAGCTTCGCCTTCATGTCGTCCGGGTTGTGGCCGTAGTTCAGGCCGCCGGCACCGGCGAAGAAGTCGATGAATTCGCGCCCGTCCTCGGCCCAGATGCGGTGGCCCTTGGCGCGGGTGAACACGGCGGCGAAGTCACGGCAGTAACTACGCACGTTCAATTCGTGGCGGTCGAAGGTCTGATGGATGGGGGGTGTTTCTGGCATGCGTGCCTCCTGGCATGGGGTCGCGGCCCGGGGTCCGGGCGCGCGGGCGCCGAAGCGCCGGGAGTATGCGAACGAAAGTACGTCAGCCACCGGGATGCTCCGCGGTGGCCGCGCGGTTTTCCGCGTGCGTCCGTTCGCGCTGTCAGTGTTCGGTAACGCCCGGCAGCGGGCCGATGCGCCAGCAGCGTTCGGTTTCGTGGCCGGCGCCGGGGAAGATCTCTTCCGGATATCCCGTATCGATTTCACAACGGGCGCCGAGATCCCGCGCGAAGCCGCGGAACAGCGCTTCGGACGCGCGGTTGGACGGGGTGACGGTGGCTTCGAGAAACTGCACATCCGCACAGCCGGGCCGCTCGAGCAGGGCGGCGAGGAGCGATTTCGCCAGGCCGCGGCCGCGCGCCGCGGGGGCGACGCCGATCTGCCAGACGAAGACGGTATCCTGCCGTGCCGGCGAAATGAACGCAGACACGAATCCGGCCGGCTTGCCACCCAGTTCGGCGATCACGCAGGTATCCGCGAAGTGATCGCTCAGTAGTATATAGCTGTACGGCGAGTTCACCTCGAGCGCTCCGCTCGCCTTGGCCAGTTGCCACAACGCAGCGCCGTCAGCGGGCTCCGGCGTGCGGAAGCGCAGGTCCGTCGCGGCGGCGGTCGTTATTCCGGTAGCGATGTCGATATACGGTGCGCGACGCGATTCCGCGCGAATGATGCCGTGCGGCATGATTGATCCTCCCGACTTGCATACCTGCCGTGACGTTTCACGGGCCGGACTTCGGTCCTGCCCGCGTGCGGCTCAAGCGCGACATGCGGGGCAGGGTCCCGATGCGCGCAACGCAAAACCGCCTGCCTTCCCGACCCACGCGATGTTGGCGTGGAGGGTTGATGTTCGTGTGAAGGGTTGACAATAAAACCGTGTGGAGCGAGATGTATATCCTCTCAGGCGCCGGGTCAACCCCAATCTGCCCAGCGCATAACCAACAGAGTGTGTGCTTGGAAATCCAAGTATGTTTATGAAAAAGGAGCGGATATCGTGTCGTTCTTGGCGGACGTCATGAATTCGATTTAGTAAACCCAATTAGATATTGTGTAGTCGAGGGGTTCTGTTTTATCCGGATAAATGCTATTGCGGTGCAGCAGAGCGCCCACAGCGGGTTGATCATTTGGCAGGTCATCGTAAAGCAAGCAACTGGCACGTAACGATGCCATCGGCATGACCGCCGAATGTGTCCGATCCGATGATGTGATAAAAGCAACCAGGAGACGCATACGAATGCAAGGATATATCGCCATCGTCGCGCGTGGGCCGGCGGGAGATTTCGAGGTCGTCTTCCCCGATCTCGACGGCTGCCGCTGCCGCGGCGCGTCGGTGGACGATGCGCTGTACCGCGGTCAGCGCGCGGTGCGCCGTCATCTGCACCAGATGCGCCGGCGCGGCATCCGGCCGCCGCGCCCGCGGCCCTCGTTCCACATGGTCGACGAAGTGCGGCGGCATCGCGCGGTGGCGGCGATGTGTGTCAACGCGCGCCCCTGATCGCCGGCCGGAAGCGACAGGCGTCGCGCTTGCGCCGGCATCGCCCGCGGTTCAGGCTGATCGTGCTCTGACGGGGCGTGGTGGGAACGAAGCGAGGACTTCATGGCCGGACGTCAGGTCAGCGGATGCGGCGCGCGGGGGCGGTGATGCGTCGCGCCGAGGCGGCCGACCTGCCGGCGATCGTCGCGCTGACCGCGGATGCCTATGCCGCCTACGCCGCGGTGCTCGATGCCCCGCCGCTGCCGGTGACGGAGGACTATGCCCCGCGCGTCGCCGCCGGCCAGGTCTGGCTGCTGGAGGACGACGCCGGACCGGGCGCCGCGCCGGCCGGGCTGATCGTGCTGGAACGCCACGACGACCACCTGCTGATCTTCAGCGTGGCGGTTGCCCCCGCGCGTCAGGGCCAGGGGCTGGGCCGGCGCCTGCTCGACTGGGCCGAGGCGCAGGCGCGGCAGGCGGGTCGGCCGCGGCTGCGTCTTTATACGAACGCGAAGATGACCCGGAACATCGCTCTCTATACGCGCTGCGGCTACCACGAGACCGGCCGCCGCGCGCATCCGGTGCGGCGGGACTGGATCCGCGTCGATATGGAAAAGCCCCTGGATGAGGTCCGTCGATGACCGAGGATGCCGACCCCGCGCCCGACCCGTCCGGCCGGCGCGACAAGCTGATCGCGGCCAAGGAAGCCTGGGCGCGCGCCGGCCGCCTGCTGACCGGCACCACCGCCGATCCCGCCCGCGTCCGTCTGCCGCCGGGCCAGACCCTGGTGCAGGACTGGCCGGTGCTCGATCTCGGCGTGCAGCCGGACGTGAGCGCGGCGAAGTTCCGCCTCGATATCGACGGCGCGGTGGCGCATCCGCTCAGCCTGCGACTCGATGAGTTCATGGCGCTGCCGCAGGCGCGCGACGTCTCCGACATCCACTGCGTCACGCAATGGTCGCGCTACGACAACCGTTGGGCCGGGGTGGCGGCGGCCACCCTGATCGCGCTGGTGGCGCCGAAGGACGAGGCAAAATTTGTCATTTTTCATGCCTTCGACGGCTACACCACCAACGTCCCGCGCGAACGGTTCGAGCGGCCGGACGTGCTGCTGGCGCACGGCTGGAACGACGCGCCGATCCCGCGCGCCCATGGCGGGCCGGTCCGGGTGGTGATCCCGTCGCTCTATTTCTGGAAATCCGCCAAATGGGTGCGGCGGATCGAGTTCAGTCTGGTCGACCGCCCCGGGTTCTGGGAGCAGCGCGGCTATCACAACCACGGCGATCCGTGGGCGGAAGAGCGCTACGGCTGACGGCCGGCCGAGGCCGCCTGCCGCTGGCGGCGGGGGCGCGGGCCATGTATCGTTGGTGTGGCGCGCGAGGCGCCCGGCCAGGACGAGCAGGAGAAATCAGCAATGGGTCTGCCCGCTGCGCGCGTCGGCGACATGGTTCTGCAGGACGGGCCGCATTGCCACGCGCCGATCCACCCGCCTGCGCCGGTGCCAGCGCCGACGCCGCATCCGCCGATGCCGCTGACGATCATTCCGACTCGGCTGCCCCACCGTGCTGATCGCCGGCATGCCGGCGGCGCGCGTCACCGATCAGACCCAGCCTTGCACCATTCCGGCGTGCGTGCCGGGGGGGCCGGGGCTGATCGCCAAGGGGTCGGCCACGGTGATGATCGGCGGCCTGCCGGCGGCGCGGATCGGCGACACCACCGCCCACCCCGCCTGCGTGGGCCCGATCCCGGGGCCGTCGGGGATCATCTTGGGGCCCGGCGCGCTCACCGTCCTGATCGGCGGCTGAGCCGGGTGCGTCGCGGTCACTTCGCCGCCTTCGCGCCGCACTGCCCCGCCTGCGCCCGCTCCGGGGCCGGGCAACACGCGCTGCGGCTCGCCACCGTCCTGGCCGAGCAGGCGGACGACGTGCGGGAGGGCATCCTGCTGTGTTCCAACCCCGCCTGCGCGCTCGAGTTCCCGATCCTGGACGGCATCCCGGTGATCGTGCCGGATCCGCGCAGTTTCCTGGCCGAGCGGGCGATCGAGTTGCTGGTGCGGGCCGATCTCGACCCGGTTCTGGAAAGTCTGCTGGGCGACGCGCTCGGCCCCGGCAGCTGGTTCGACGTGCTCCGCCAGTCCGTGTCGTCCTACGGCTGGGACGGCTGGGCCGATCTCGATCCGCAGGAACCGGCGGCGGCTGACGATGCGCCGCGGCCCGGCGCGGCGCGGCGCTGCCTCGCGCGGCTGGCCGAACTGGGCGGCGCGGTCACGGCCGGCCGGGTGCTCGATCTCGGCTGCGGCGCCGGGCGCACCAGTTTCGATCTTGCAGCGCAGCATCCCGGCGCGCTCGTGCTGGGGCTCGATCTCTCGCCGGGCCTGCTGCGGCTGGCGCACGGCGCGCTGGCGGGGCGGATCGCCTATCCGCGCCGGCGCATCGGCGTCGTGTTCGACCATCGCGTCTTCGCGGTGACGCCGGCCGGCGCGGAGCGGGTGGATTTCTGGGCCTGCGACGCGCAGGCGCTGCCCGTCGCGCCGGGGGCGGCCGATCTCGCCGTGGCGCTCAACCTGCTGGACTGCGTGCCGGAGCCGCGCCGCCTGCTGGCCGGGCTCGCCGCCGCGGTGCGGCCGGGCGGCGCGATCTGGCTGGCCTGCCCGTATGACTGGTCCACCCGGGCGACGCCGATGCAGACCTGGATCGGCGGGCACTCGCAGCGGGCGGCGCATGCCGGCGCGGCCGAACCGTTCCTGCACGCGCTGCTGACCGAGGGCGCGCATCCGCAGTCCGTGGCCGGGCTCGCGGTGGTGGGGGAGAGCCCGTCCTTTCCCTGGCAGACAAGGCTGCACGACCGCGCCTCGGTGCTGTACCGGACGCATCTGCTGGCGCTGGCGCGGCGCTGAGTGCGGCGGCGTTGTTCCCCGGGCGGTTCCGGAGGATTTTGTTGGGGTGTTTTCCCCGTGCGCGCGGGCCGGCAAACCCGGCTGCCCGCAACGAAATCGCTTGCCGGAGGGCGGGGCGGGCGCTACAGACCGACAGGTGAATCAGCGTGGAAGCGGACACCGCACAGTTGCTTCGGTGCGGCGTGTATGATGGTACCCGGCGGGTGATCCGGCCGGTGGGGGAGGCGGTGATAGCGGCTGGGGTGATTTATGCAGGAACGACCGGGCAGGTGATGGCGCGTCGTGCCGTGCTGGCCGGGGTTGTGCGCCGCGGTCGAGGGGTGGGCTAGATGCCGCCGATCGACACTGCGGCGTGGCGCGATCCTGTTTCGGACTCCGACCCTTCCGGTCCGGACCTGGAGTTCGACGCCGATTTCGGCGCGCTGGAGCGGGCGGCCCAGGGCAAGCCCGAGCAGCAGTACGGCGACACGGTGATTGCCGCCGAGGAACCCGAGTGGAAAGAGGTCGACCGCCTGGCGCGCGACCTGCTCGACCGCTCGCGCGATCTCCGGATCCTGGCCCATCTGGCGGTTTCGCGGCTGCGGCTCGACGGCCTGGCCGATTATGCCGAGGTGCTGGCGCTGACCCGGCAATTGCTGGAAGAACGGTGGGATGATCTCCATCCCCGGCTCGATCCCGAGGACGACAACGATCCGACCTTGCGGGCGAACGCGTTGCTGCGGCTGGGGCATCCGGCCTGGGTGGTGCGCTATCTGCGCGCCCTGCCGTTGGCGCGCTCGCCCCGGCTTGGCCAGTACGGCTGGCGCGATGTGGCTGTCGCCACCGGCGTGATCCCGAGCGAGGCGGACGACAAACCCACCGAGGCGACGATCCGCGCGGCCTTCCAGGACAGCGATCCGGCGCGGCTCGACGCGCTGCGGGCGGCGGCGGTCAAGGCCGAGGCCGAGGTGGCGGCGATCTCGGCTGCGTTCGACGAACGGGCCGGGTCCGGCACCGGGCCGGATTTCGAGGATCTGGGCAAGCTGCTGCACGACATGGCGCGCACGATCGAGCGCTACGCGGTGGTCGCGCCGGACCAGGCGGAGGCTGACGTCGCCGAGGATGCGCCCGCGGCGGCGGACGCGGCGGATGCGCCGGCGCCCGCTCCGGGCGCCGCGGGGCGCCGGCCGGCGATGAGTGTCGCCGCGCTGACCGAGGTTACCAGCCGCGCCGACGCGCTGCGGCTGCTCGACCTCGTCTGCGAGTATTACCAGCGGACCGAACCGTCGAGCCCGTTGCCCTTGCTGATCGCGCGGGCGCGCCGGCTGGCGGAACTGCCGTTCCTGGAGATCCTGCGCGACCTTGCGCCGGATGGGCTGGGCCAGGCACAGATGATGACCGGGGTACGCGAGGAATGATCCGCGATGGCGCGGACCGGATGCGCGGTACCGGTGACGACACAACCTGAACGGGGAAGCGAGGCGAGTCGTGGCAAAAGCAAGCAGTCAGAAATTCGTGGCCCGCAACCGGGCGCCGCGCGTGCAAATCGAGTACGACGTCGAGACCTATGGGGCGGAAAAGAAGGTCCAGCTCCCCTTCGTGGTGGGGGTGATGGCGGATCTGTCCGGCAAGCCGGCCGAGCCGCTGGCCCCGGTGGCGGATCGCAAGTTCCTGGAAGTCGACGTCGATAATTTCGACGCGCGGATGAAGGCGATGAAGCCGCGGGTGGCCTACATGGTGCCCAACACCCTGACCGGGGAAGGCAACCTGGCGGTCGACATCACCTTCGAAAGCATGGACGATTTCTCGCCCGCAGCGGTGGCGCGCAAGGTCGATGCGCTGAACCAGCTGCTGGAGGCGCGGACCCAGCTGTCCAACCTGCTCACCTACATGGACGGCAAGACCGGGGCCGAGGATCTGATCACCAAGGTGCTGAACGATCCGGCGTTGCTGCAATCCCTGGCCGCGGCACCCAAGCCGGACGCGACCGACGCCAAGACCGGGGAGGAGTAAGCCATGTCCGGGACCGAAACCGCCCCGCAGGCGGGCGCCGCCGGCGCCACCGCCGTCCAGGAAACCAGCGATTTCGCCAGCCTGCTCACGCGCGAGTTCAAGCCGAAGTCCGACCAGGCGAAGTCGGCGGTGGAACAGGCGGTGCAGACCCTGGCGCAGCAGGCGCTGGCCAACACCGCGCTGGTCTCCAACGACTCGCTGCGCAGCATCGAGGCGATGATCGCCGCGCTCGACGCCAAGCTGTCCGAGCAGATCAACGTGATCATGCACGAGGAGGAATTCCAGAAACTGGAATCCGCCTGGCGCGGCCTGCATCATCTGGTGAACAACACCGAGACCGACGAGACCCTGAAGATCAGGGTGATGAACGTCTCGAAGAAGGATCTGGGCCGCACGCTCAAGAAGTTCCGCGGCACCGCCTGGGACCAGAGCCCGACCTTCAAGCAGGTCTACGAAGAAGAATACGGCCAGTTCGGCGGCGAGCCGTACGGGGTGCTGATCGGCGATTTCGAGTTCGATCACGGCCCGCAGGACGTGCAGCTGCTGAGCGACATCGCGCAGATCTCCGCCGCCTCGCACACGCCGTTCATCGCCGCGGCGGCGCCGACGGTGATGGGCATGGACAGCTGGAACGAGCTTGCCAACCCACGCGACCTGACCAAGATCTTCCAGACCCCGGAATACGCCGCCTGGCGCTCGCTGCGCGAGAGCGAGGACGCGCGCTACATCGGCCTGTGCATGCCGCGCTTCCTCTCCCGCCTGCCGTACGGGGAGAAGACCGAGCCGGTCGACGAGTTCCATTTCGAGGAAGACGTGGGCGACGCCGACAGCAGCCGTTTCTGCTGGTCCAACGCGGCCTACGCGATGGCGACCAACATTACCCGCTCGTTCAAGATGTACGGCTGGTGCTCGCGCATCCGCGGCATCGAGAGCGGCGGCGCGGTGGAAGGCCTGCCGACCTTCACCTTCCCGACCGACGACGGCGGCGTGTCGATGAAATGCCCGACCGAGATCGCGATCAGCGACCGCCGCGAGGCCGAACTGGCGAAGAACGGCTTCATGCCGCTGATCCACAAGAAGAACTCGGACTTCGCCGCCTTCATCGGTGCGCAGTCCTTGCAGAAGCCGCAGGAATACGACGATCCGGCGGCGACCTCGAACGCCAATCTTTCCGCCCGCCTGCCCTACCTGTTCGCCAGCTGCCGCTTCGCGCACTACCTGAAGTGCATGGTGCGCGACAAGATCGGCTCGACCATGAGCAGGGACCAGCTGGAGTTCTGGCTCACCCAGTGGATCCAGCAATACGTCGGCCCGGCGGACTCGTCCGAGGAATACAAGGCGACGCATCCGCTGTCCGAAGCGGCGGTGGTACTGGAAGCAAACGAGGAGAACCCGGGCTACTACAGCGCGAAGTTCTTCCTGAAGCCGCACTATCAGCTCGAAGGCCTGACGGTGTCGTTGCGGCTCGTATCGCGCGTGCCCACTGCGTGACGAGGGGAAGCCTCGTGGGCGGACTGTAACCTCACTCATCCAGGGAGATGATCCATGGCGTTCGACAGTTACATGCAGTTCCAGGATGCCAGCGGCAACTGGCTGCAGGGCGAATCACAGGTGAAAGTCAGCGACGACAAGCCGCTGGGCACCGACATCAAGGAAGACCACGTCTTCGAGATCGATGATTTCAATTTCGATATCGAGCAGGTGCTGAACATCGGCAGCCAGAGCTCGGGCGCCGGCGCCGGCAAGGTGACTTTCAATCCGTTCACCGTGACCCGCAAGACGGATCGCGCCTCGCCCAAGCTGTTCACCATGTGCTGCGCCGGGCAGCACTTCAAGGTGGTCAGCCTCTACCTGCGTCGGGCCGGTGCCGGCGGCACCAGCCTCACGGCGTCGGAGGGGACCATCTCGAGCGGCGGCACCTTCCTGCGTTTCGATTTCGCCCTGGTCGCGATCAAGTCGATCTCCTGGAGCGGCTCGGACGGCGACGAGGCGCCGAAGGAGGAAGTCGCGTTCGAATACGGCGCGCTGCAGGTGCGATACAGCCAGCAGGACGAAAAGGGCATGCTGATGGCGGCGATCCCCGGCACCTGGAACCGGGTCTACAACAACAACAGCTTCAGCCTGGACGGCATCAAGTCCCGCTAAAGGCGGGGCAAGCCCTCGATGCCTGATCGGGCCGGGCTGCCATGGTCGGCCCGATCGGGCCGTCGTCCCCGGGGCATCCGCGGCGGCGCGCCGGCCTTCCCGGAATCGCGCGCTGCTGTCGACGATCAAGCGGTGTCCGTCTGACGTGCCTGCCGCGGGCCCACCGCGGATCCGGGGGGACGCCTCGTGGGCGCCTTGTAACCATACTTACCCAAGGAGAGATCCATGGCTTTCGACAGCTATATGCAGTTCCAGGACGCCAGCGGAAACTGGCTCCAGGGCGAATCCCAGGCGATGATCAACAAAGGCCAGGACAAGCCGCTCGGCGTCGACATCGAAAAGGACCATATCTTCGAGATCGACGACTTCAACTTCGATATCGAACAGGTGCTGAACATCGGCAGCCAGAGCTCGGGCGCCGGCGCCGGCAAGGTGACCTTCAATCCGTTCACCGTCACCCGCAAGACCGACCGCGCCTCGCCCAAGCTGTTCACCATGTGCTGCGCCGGGCAGCACTTCAAGGTGGTCAGCCTCTACCTGCGTCGGGCCGGCGCCGGCGGCACCAGCCTGGAAGCGGCGCAGGGCTCGGTCACCAGCGGCGGCACGTTCCTGCGCTTCGACTTCGCGCTGGTCGCGATCAAGTCGATCTCCTGGAGCGGCTCGGACGGTGACGAGGCGCCGAAGGAGGAAGTGGCGTTCGAATATGGCGCGCTGCAGGTGCGTTACTGCCAGCAGAAGGCCGACGGCACCCTGATGGCGGCGATCCCCGGCACGTGGAACCGGGTCTACAACAACAACAGCTTCAGCCTGGACGGCATCAAGTCCAGGTAAAGCAGCTGAGTCTTCGTGCAGCTATGAGGGGCGGATCACCATGAGCGACGCGCGCGAACTGCTGTCGGCGGGTGATCCGCGCGGCGCGCTGGAGCGACTGAAGCAGGAGGTGCGCAAGGCGCCGCGCGATGCGCGTCTGCGCACCTTCCTGTTCCAGCTGTTCTGCGTGTTCGGCGAATGGGACCGGGCGGTGACCCAGCTCACCGCCGCGGCCGAACTCGACCCGCTCGCCCTGCCGATGGCCCAGGCCTATCGGGCGGCGATCCGCTGCGAGATGCTGCGCGACGGCGTCTTCGCCGGCCGCCGCGCGCCGACCGTGTTCGGCCCGCCGGAACCCTGGATGTCCCTGCTGATGGAAGCCGATCGCCTGCTGGGCGCCGGCCACGCCGAGCAGGCCGCCGGCCTGCGCGACACCGCGTTCGAGCAGGCCCCGGCCACCGAGGGCACGATCGACGGCACGCCGTTCACATGGATCGCCGACGCCGATCCGCGCCTCGGCCCGATGCTGGAGGTCCTGGTCGACGGTAAATACTACTGGGTGCCGTTCCATCGCCTCAGCCAGGTCGATATCGAACCGCCGGCCGACCTGCGCGACCAGGTCTGGATGCCGGCGCATTTCGTCTGGTCCAACGGCGGGGAATCGGTCGGCTTCATCCCCACCCGCTACCCCGGATCGGAGCGCGCCGAGGATGCCGCCCTGGCGCTGTCGCGCCGCACCGAATGGCAGGACCGCGGCCAGGACTGGTTCGTCGGCCTCGGCCAGCGGATGCTCGCCACCGACGCGGGCGAGCATGCGCTGATGGACATCCGCAGCATCACCTTCGCCGCGCCCCCCCTCGCCACGCCGGCCGCGGCGGAGGCCTGAGGTGGCGGAATCCGCCAGTCGGGAACGTCTGCAGCCGTCCCTGATCGACCGGCTGACCGACCACGCCTCGGAGAGCCGGCGCGAAGGCTTCGACCAGCAGACCCTTTCGATGCCGCAACTGCGCCAGGCCGTGCTGCGCGACCTCGGCTGGCTGCTCAACACCACCAATCTCGCCACCACCGAGGATCTGTCGGCCAGCCCGCTGGCCGCGGCCACCACCCTGAACTACGGCGTGCCCGGGTTCACCGGCATGGTCGGCACCTCCGACCGGGTGAACGCGCTGGAGGCCGGCCTGGCCGCCGCGATCCGCGCGTTCGAGCCGCGCATCCGCCCGGAAACGCTTTCGGTCCGGCTGCGCCGCGGCGGCTCGGACGCGCCGACGCCCACGCTCGTGTTCGAGATCTCGGGCGATCTCTGGGCCCATCCGGTGCCCGAGCAACTGTTCGTGGAAACCGCGATCGAGCTGGAAACGCGGGCCGCGGTGGTGACCGACACGCGGATCCGGCGCTGATGGACCCTCGGCTGCTGCGGCTCTACGAGTCCGAACTCGACTATGTCCGCGACATGGGCCAGGAATTCGCCCGCGAGTTCCCCAAGATCGCGGCCCGGCTCAGCCTCACCAGCCTCGACGTGGCCGATCCCTATGTGGAACGGCTGCTGGAAGGCTTCGCGCTGCTCACCGCGCGCATCCAGCTCAAGATGGAAGCGGAGTTCCCGACCTTCACGCAGTCCCTGCTGCAGATGGTCTATCCGCACTACCTGGCGCCGACCCCCTCGATGGCGGTGGTCCGGTTCACCCCGGAAACCACCCTGCGCAGCGCGCCGGAGGGCGCCAAGCTGCCGCGCGGCACCGAGTTGCGCAGCCTGCTCGGCACCGAGGATCAGACCAACTGCGAATTCCGCACCGCCCATCCGGTGCACCTGCTGCCGATCGAAGTCGCCGACGCCGCGTATATCGGCTCCCCCGCCGCCGTGGCCGCGCTCGGCCTGCCCGACCAGCGCGGCGTGAAGGCGGCGATCCGCTTGCGCCTGAAAGCGACCGGCGAGGCAGGGTTCGACAAGATCGCGCTCGACCGCCTGCCGCTGTTCCTCGCCGGTCCCGCCGCGGCGCGCATCCGCCTCTATGAGCAGCTCACCGCCGAAGTGCTGGCGATCTACGTCCGCCCCGGGGAACGCCCGCTGCCCTGGCAGGAGCGGCTGCCGCCCGAGGCGCTGTCGCCGCTCGGCTTCGAACCCGACGAGGCGCTGCTGCCGCGGGCACCGCAATCCTTCGACGGCTACCGGCTGTTGTCGGAATACTACGCCATGCCGGAACGGTTCCTGTTCGTCGCGCTCGACGGGCTGGCCCGCCCCGCCAGCCGCACCGCGGGCAACGAGCTCGAGATCATCGTGCTGCTCGGCCGCAGCGAGCCGGTGCTGGCCAGCGCCTTCGGCCCCGACCAGTTCGCGCTGTTCTGCACCCCCGCGATCAACCTGTTCCCCCGCCGCAGCGACCGGGTCAACCTGAGCGAGCGGGAGGCCGAATACCACGTCGTGCCGGACCGCATGCGTCCGCTCGACTTCGAAGTGTTCAGCGTGAGCGAGGTCGAGGGCTTCGCCGCCGACGGCAGCGGCGCGCAGCCGTTCATGCCGTTCTATGCCACCAACGATTTGTCGCACAACCCGGATCACCGCGCCTACTACACCCTGCGTCGCGAGCCGCGGCAGCTTTCCTCCACCGCCCGCCAGCGCGGCCCGCGGTCGAACTACCTGGGCCACGAGGTGTTCATTTCGCTGGTGGATGCGGATGCGGCGCCGCTCGCGCACGGGCTGCGTCAGCTCGGGCTCGATCTGCTCTGCACCAACCGCGACCTGCCGCTGGCGATGCCGGTCGGCAAGCACCACAGCGACTTCACCATCGCGGTCAGCGCCCCGGTGTCCTCGATCCGGTGCCTGGTCGGGCCGACCACGCCGCGCCCGTGCCGCAGCGACGGCGAATACGCCTGGCGCTTCATCAGCCATCTCGGCCTGAACTACCTCAGCCTGACCGACACCGACGCACGTCAGGGCGCGGCGGCGCTGCGCGAATTGCTGCGGCTCTACCTGCCGCCGGGCACCGCCATCCAGGCGCGTCAGCTCGAGGGGCTGATGTCGATCGCCTGCCATCCGATCGTCCGGCGCATCCCCGGCGCCGGCCCGGTCGCCGCCGGGCGCGGGCTCGAGCTTGCCCTGACGATCGACGATGCCGCGTTCGGCGGCGCCGGCGGCATCCTGCTCGCCGCCGTGCTCGACCGGTTCTTCGCCAAATACGTCTCCATCAACGCGTTCACCGAAACGGTGTTCAGGACCCCCGACCGGGGCGAGGTGAAGCGATGGCCGATGCGGATCGGTCAGCGCCCGGTGCTGTAGCGCCCGACCCCGCCATCGCCCCCCCTGACTTGGGGCAGGCGGAGGCCGTTCCGGCGCCGGAGGCGCCGGCGGCCGCGGAGCTGCTTGCCCGGCTCGCCGCGCAGCCCTGGAGCTTCGGCTTCTATCATGCCATGCGGGCGCTGGAGGCCGCGTCCCCCGACCGCCCGCGCTTCGGGCGCAGCACACGGCCGGCGCAGGACCCGCTCCGGCTCACCCAGGAACCCGGGGTGGTGTTCGCCCCCGCCACCCTGGCCGGCTACCAGCCGGCCGAGGAGAACGCGCCCGCCCGGCTCGCGGTCCATTTCTTCGGCCTGTTCGGCCCCGACGGCCCGCTGCCGTTGCATCTGACGGAATACGCCCGCGACCGAAGGCGCAACCATCGCGACCCCACGTTCCAGCGCTTCGCCGACATCTTCCACCACCGCGCGCTGTCGCTGTTCTACCGCGCCTGGGCCGACGTGCGCCCGACCATCAGCTTCGACCGGCCGGAGCAGGACCGCTTCGGCCTTTATGTCGGCGCGCTGGCCGGGCTCGGCATGGACAGCCTGCGCGACCGCGACGCCATGCCCGACATGACGAAGCTGCACTTCGCCGGGCATCTGGCGTTGCAGACGCGGCACGCCGAGGGGCTGGCCGACATCCTCTCGGCGTTCTTCGCCATGCCGGTGCGGGTGGAAAGCTTCATCGGCGGCTGGCTCACCCTGCCGCCGGCCGACCGCACCCGGCTCGGTGGCGGCGCGCGCACGGCGGGGCTCGGCCAGACCGCGCTGCTCGGCGGACGGGTCTGGAGCCGGCAGCACAAGTTCCGTATTGTTATCGGCCCGCTGTCGCTGGTCGACTACGAGCGGCTGCTGCCCGGCGGACAGAGCTTCCACCGGCTGGTGCCGATCGTGCGCAACTACGCCGGTGACACGTTGGTGTGGGACGTGAACCTGATCCTCCGCCAGGAGGAGGTGCCGCCCACAAGGCTCGGCGGCTTCGGCCGCCTGGGCTGGACCACCTGGCTGAAGCCGCGCCGCGCCGAAACCGACGCGGCGGATTTGTTCCTCGATGCCAGTGCCGACAGCATGGCACGCAAAACCGACGCCGGCCTGCAAGCGACCGTAACGGAGACCGTTCGATGACCGAGATCAGCCGCGCCAATTTGTTCGGCAAACTGAACCCCATCGCCTACAAGGCGATCGAGGGCGCCACCACCTTCTGCAAGCTCCGCGGCAATCCGTATGTGGAGCTGGTGCACTGGATCCATCAGATCCTGCAGGTGCAGGATTCCGACCTGCACCACATCGTGCGCCATTTCGAGCTCGATCCGGGCAAGCTCTCCGCCGATGTCACCGCCGCGCTCGACCGGCTGCCGCGCGGGGCCACCTCGATCACCGACCTCGCGCCGCAGATCGAGGATGCGGTCGAACGCGGCTGGGTGTTCGGCACGTTGATGTTCGACGAGTCGCAGGTCCGCACCGGCCACCTGGTCCTGGGCGCGGTGAAAACCCCCACCCTGCGCAACGCGCTGATCGCCATCAGCCGCCAGTTCGAGCAGGTGAAGGCCGAGGCGCTGGGTGACGACTTCCCATCCATCGTGAACGGCTCCCCGGAAGCCGCGCTCGCGCCCACCGACGGCTCCCGCGTCGGCGCCCCGGGCGAGGCCTCGGGCGCGATGGCCCCGGCGGCGATGGGCAAGCAGGACGCGCTCAAGCAGTTCTGCACCGATCTCACCGAACGCGCGCGCAACGGCGAGCTCGACCCGATCGTCGGCCGCGACGCCGAGATCCGCCAGGTGATCGACGTGCTGATGCGCCGGCGGCAGAACAACCCGATCCTCACCGGCGAGGCCGGCGTCGGCAAGACCGCGGTGGTGGAAGGCTTCGCGCTGCGCATCGCCGCCGGCGACGTGCCGCCGGCGCTGGCCGAGGTCAGCCTGCGCGTGCTCGACGTCGGCCTGCTGCAGGCCGGCGCCTCGATGAAAGGCGAGTTCGAGCAGCGGCTGCGCCAGGTCATCGAGGAGGTGCAGTCCTCACCGAAGCCCATCATCCTGTTCATCGACGAGGCGCACACATTGATCGGCGCCGGCGGCGCGGCCGGCACCGGGGACGCGGCCAACCTGCTGAAGCCGGCGCTGGCGCGCGGCACCCTGCGCACCATCGCGGCGACCACCTGGGCCGAATACAAGAAATATTTCGAGAAGGATCCGGCGCTCACCCGCCGCTTCCAGGTCGTGCAGGTCGACGAGCCGGACGAGGCGAAGGCGATCCTGATGATGCGCGGGGTGGCCGAGCCCGCTCGAGAAGCATCACCGGGTGCAGGTCCTGGACGAGGCGATCGAGGCGGCGGTGCGGCTGTCGCACCGCTACATCCCGGCGCGCCAGCTGCCGGACAAATCGGTCAGCCTGCTCGATACCGCCTGCGCGCGCGTCGCGGTCAGCCAGCACGCCACCCCGCCGGCGGTGGAGGATTGCCGCCGGCGCATCGCCGCGCTGGAGACCGAGCTCGAGATCATCGGCCGCGAGAGCGCGATCGGCATCGACACCGCGGCGCGCGACGCCTCGGTCCGCGCCGCGCTGGAGGAGGAGCAACAGCGCCTCACCGGCCTGGAAGCGCGCTGGGGGGTGGAAAAGGGGCTGGTCGACAAGGTGCTGGCCCTGCGCGCCGCCCTGCGCGAAGGGGCGGCGCCGGTGGATGCCGGAGCGGAAGCCGGAGCGGAAGCGGGGGGCGACGCGGCAGCGGTGGCCGCCGCCGCGGTGCCGCTGGCCGATCGCGGGGCGATGCTGGCCGAACTTCAGGGCCTGCAGGCGACCCTCGCCGCTCACCAGGGCGAATCCCCGCTGATCCTGCCCAGCGTCGATGCACAGGCGGTCGCCGCCGTGGTCGGCGACTGGACCGGCATCCCGGTCGGCCGGATGGTGAAGAACGAGGTGCAGGCGGTGCTGCGCCTGTCGGAAACCCTGGGCCATCGGGTGATCGGCCAGGGCCATGGCCTGGAAATGATCGCGAGCCGGGTGCAGACCTCGCGCGCCGGGCTCGACAACCCGAGCAAGCCGATCGGCGTGTTCATGCTGTGCGGCCCGTCCGGCGTCGGCAAGACGGAAACCGCGCTGGCCTTGGCGGAATCGCTCTATGGCGGCGAGCAGAACCTGATCACCATCAACATGAGCGAGTTCCAGGAGGCGCACACCGTCTCCACCCTGAAAGGCGCGCCCCCCGGCTACGTCGGCTACGGCGAGGGCGGCGTGCTGACGGAAGCCGTGCGCCGCAAGCCCTATTCGGTGGTGCTGCTGGACGAGGTGGAAAAAGCCCACTCCGACGTGCACGAGATCTTCTTCCAGGTGTTCGACAAGGGCGTGATGGAGGACGGGGAGGGGCGGGTGATCGACTTCAAGAACACCCTGATCCTGCTCACCTCCAACGTCGGCACCGACCTCATCATGTCGATGTGCGCCGATCCCGAACTGACGCCGGAACCCGACGAGATCGCCAAGGCGCTGCGCACCCCGCTTCTGAAAGTGTTCCCCCCGGCCTTGCTCGGCCGGCTGATCGTGATCCCCTACTATCCGCTGAGCGATGCGGTGATGGGCGACATCATCCGCCTGCAGCTCGGGCGGATCGCGCGGCGCATCGCCGAGCACCACAAGGTGCCGGTCACCTTCTCCGACGACGTGGTGGACCTGATCGCCAGCCGCTGCACCGAGCCGGAAAGCGGCGGGCGGATGATCGATGCGATCCTGACCAACACCATGCTGCCGGCGATCAGCGGCGCGTTCCTGCAACGGATGCTGGAAGGCGGCATGGTGGCCAAGGTGGACGTCGGCGCGGCGGACGGGGAGTTCACCTACGCGTTCGCCTAGTCTCCTGCCCCTGAAATGCCTTCGCATTTCAGGGGCCAGCAGGCCGCTGAAAGCAAAGAGCGAGTGTCCCGGAAATCCGGAACCGAATGTCCGAAACGGGACACTGGCGGGCTGCTGCGACGCGGTGCCCCCTACGGCGGCGGGTCAGGCGCAGGGAGGTCAGGCGGAGGGCCGGATTAGTAGGCGTTCCGCGGGGTGCCTTGCTGTTTGTCGCGCGAAAAGCCCATCCTGGGCCCGACCAGCCCACGAGCCACGGGTCGACACCCCGGTGACGGGGTGCGACCCGTCGGGACCTATCAGCCGTATGCGTTCTTTGTGGCAACCAACTGCTGGGCCTTTTTCAGCTCCTTGACGAATCCCACCAGATTCCTGACCACATCCTGCTGCGTGGCGTCCTGGGGCAGGGACGCGGGTTCGTTCCCGTCCTGGCGTCCCCAGGGGCCCATGGACTTCACGATGCTTGCCGGGTCCATAAGAAATCCGTCAAGGTCCTTGGCGAGGACCAATTGCATGGTCACGTCGCGGGCCGCCTTCGGGAAGATCGAATTGTAGGTCGCGACGGTCGGCGACGCCTTGACCTTGCCCGCCGCCGCAGTCGCCCTGGCGAGCGCCGCCTTCACGTTGTTCTGCCAGTTCAGCAGAAGCTTTTCCTTGACCGACAGATCCTTCTCCGCGACATCGAAGCGCTGCCGCATGGCGGCCACGCGCAACTCGCCGGTCTTCTCGACGGAGTCGAGTTCCTTGTTCAGGTATTTCAGGGCACGCTCATAGGCCGTCTTGATGTCGGCCTCGGTGCGCTGTTCGATGTCCTTGCTGATCGACTTCGTGAGCACCGCCGAATAGGAGGCGGCGGCTCGCTTGAAACTGGCGAGCTGGGATTCCATGTCGTCGACGAGTTTGTTGCCGGCCTTCAGCTCCGAGCGCGTCTGCTCCCTGGTCTTCCCCGCTGCATCCTCTGCTTTATCGAATTTTTCGAGGGAACCCGACAGCCCGGTATAGGCACCGAACGCATTGAAGATGCCTTTGCTCTCCTTCGGCTTTTTCTTGCCGGTCATCTGTTCGAACGTCTTCTTCGCGTTGTCCCACATGACTGCCAAACCGTCTGCCATCTACGCCTCCTGCCATCTCTGAGCGCCTGCCTTGTGCGATTGCCGGAGTCCTGGTTGCCCACCGGGGGGCAGGCGTCCACCGCCCCGCTGCCGCAGGTCCGTCCTGCGAGGGTTCCCTCGAAGGATCACCAACCAAAGATACCCGAGGACAGGAACGTTGCAAGACGGAATTACGGCGGAGCAAATCCGTTGCCTGAACAGACTGTGTCCTATCCGCCGTGCACGATGCGGTGGTAGCGGCGGGCGTAATAGATCAGCCCCTCGTGCACCGGTCCGCATGCCACCGCCTCGACGATGCAGAAGAACACGTCGTGCGTCCCCACTTCCACTACCTGGTCGATGCGGCAGTCGAACGCCACCGCCGCATCGACCAGCGCCGGGGCCCCGGTCGCCAGGGTGGTCCACTGCGCCGTGTCGAACCGCGCCTCGATCGCGTGGTCGGTCAGGCCGGCGAACACCGGTGACAGCGACTCCTGCGCCGGGATCAGCGTGTTCACGCACAGCACCCGGTTGCCGGTGAAGGCGGCATAGGAGTCGTTGCTGCGGTTGGCGCACACCAGCAGGGTGGGCGGCGTGTCGGTGACCGAGCACACCGCCGAGGCGGTGAAGCCCGCGCGTCCGCCCGGCCCGTCGGTGGTGATCACGTTTACCGCCGCCCCCAGCCGGGCCATGGCTTCGCGGTATTCGTTCTTGCTGACCGGCACGATATCCCCCGTCCACCTTGCCTGGCCCGACTATGGCGCACCCCTCGGCAAAGGCCAACCGGCGCCCGACCCGCCCAGTGCAAGCGCCGGGCGCCCCGAGCGCGCGGACGGCACCGGCCGTCGCGGCCCGGGATTACAGAAACTTCAGCGGCGCACGCGGGGCATTTGATACCTTGATGCAAGAGATACTCTGGTTAAAGTGGACGCTGCCGACGCCCCAGCGGGCAGGGGCAGGCCGCCATCAGCCGGGACCGGATAGGGAGATCCACCAGCCAATGGCACCATCGTCGCGCCGGCCGCCCAGCGGACGCCTCGGCGCATGAGGCTCGGCTCGGCGCCGTTCGTCTGCCGCCGCGCCCGGCGGAGCGGGGTGCTCTGCCTCATCGGTGCGGGCCTCATCGCCATCACCGTCGTCATCGCCGCACTCGCCGCCACCGCCGTCCGCCAGGTGGTCCGGGAGGCCGACCGGCGCGAGGTCGGGGCGCTCGGGACCGCCGTCGCCGAGCAGACGGCCCGCTATGTGCAAGTGATCGTCATGAGCATCGACCGCGTGCAGGACGCATTCGAGGACGAGCACGCGATGACCTCCGCCGATTTCGACCGGATGGCGGCCAGCCGGAGCGCCTTCCTCATGCTCCGCCGGATCGCCCATGACCTGCCGCACGCGGACGCCCTGTTCGTCCTGAACCGGTCGGGGGGTCTGCTCAATGTGACCCGCGCCTATCCGGCACCGGTGGAGGATGCCTCCGACCGCGCCTTCTTCCGGCGGCTCCGCGCCCCGGGCGCGCCCCAGGTGGTGTTCAGCGGACCCCGGGTCGCGCGCGTCGCCCATAGGCCGGTCATCGTGGTCGCGCGCCGGCTGAACGCGCCCGACGGCGCGTTTCTCGGGGTGGTGGGGGCGGTGATCAGCATCCGGCAGCTGCACAGGTTCTATGCCCATGTGGCGGGGATCAGCGGTCAGACGATCACCCTGCTGGGGCGGAACGGGGTCCGGATGGCCGCCTGGCCGGCGCCCCATCGTCCGCTGGGCACCGTGCCGGCCGGCTCGCCCTGGTACGCGCTGACGGCCGCCTCCGGGGGCCTGTATCACGCGTCTGGCCGGCTCGTGTCCGTGCATCCGCTGGCGGAGTATCCGCTGGTCGTCAACGTGGGCCTGACCGACGCGCAGGCCCTGGCGCGGGCGAACGAGCAGGCCGGGCGGGTCTGGCTCGCGGCTGCGGTCGTGGCGGCGGGCATCGCTGTCCTGTTCTTCATCATCGTCCGCCAGTTCGACAACCTCGAGGCCCGGAACCTGGCCCTCACCCAGACGGCGGAGCGGCTGCGCCGCAGCGAACGCCGCTTCCAGGATTATGCCCGCACCGCCTCGGACGGGTTCTGGGAGCTCGATTCAGCCCTCCGCTTCGTCGCCATCGGCCATGAGGCCGACGGCGGCGATGTGCTCCATCGTGCCGATACCGGCAGGACCCTCCCGGACGTCATCGACGCCATCCGGAATCCGGAGGCCTGGAAGCACGTGCAGGAAGTCCGCGCGGCACGGCGGCCGTTCCGGGATATCCACTATTCCCGCGTCACCGCACGCGGCGCGACCCGGCATTTCAGCGCCAGCGGCACCCCGGTGCACGACGCGGCGGGCGTCTTCGCCGGCTATCGCGGGACCGTCCGTGACGTCTCGGCCCAGTATGCGGCCGAGGCCGCGCTCCGCGCCGCCAAGGAACGCGCGGAGCGCGCCGAGGCGCTGCTGGAAGACGCCGTGGACGCCATTTCCGAAGGCTTCGTGATCTACGACCGCGACGACCGGTTCGTCATGTGCAATAAAATCTACCGCGACATCTATGCGACCAGCCGGGCCTACTTGACGCCCGGCGCCAGGTTCGAAGCAATCCTGCGCGACCGGCTGGACCGGAGGGAAATCACCGACGCGCTGGGACGGGAGGAGGAATGGCTGGAGGAGCGGCTGCGCCAGCACCGGGCGGCGACCGGCGCGATCGAGCAGGCCTCGTCCGACGGCCGGACCGTGCTGATCACCGAGCGGCGCATGCGCGACGGCGGCATCGCCGGGATGCGGATCGACATCACCGACCTCAAGCGCACCCAGGCGGCGCTGCGCGCCAGCGAGGAACGGCTGGACCGCGCCCAGGCGATCGCCCGCATCGGCAGTTGGGAGCTCGAGATCGCCACCGGGCACTCCGTCTGGTCGAAGGAGATGTACCGCATCCGCGGCTTGTCGGCAGAAAGCTTTGTTCCGACTGCCGAGAGCGTCGCGAAGTATTGCGAAAAACCCGAGCTGCTCAGGGACTGGCTGGCCGATCTTGCGGTGCATCGCCGGCCCGGGAAGGTGGAGTACAATGTCGTCCTGCCGGACGGACGCAAGCGGCTGATCCGCAACGAAGGTCGCGCCCTGGTCGACCCGGACGGGGAGGTCCGTCGCCTCAGCGGCACGGTGCAGGACATCACCGACCAGCGGCTGATCGAGCAGCAGCTCGCCCAGGCCCGGAAGATGCAGGCGGTGGGCAACCTCACCGGCGGGATTTCCCACGATTTCAACAATCTGCTCGGGGTCATCATCGGCAACCTGCAGCTGTTGCAGGAGCAGATCGCGGACCTTCCGGACGCGTGCGAGTTGTGCGGCGAGGCGCTGGCGGCCGGCCGCCGGGGCGCCGACCTGACCCGCCGCCTGCTCGCCTTCGCGCGGCGCCAGCCGCTCGCCCCCAGGGCCACCGACATCAATGCCCTGATCAGCGAGTCCGTGAAGCTGCTGCGCCGCGTGCTGCGGGCGGACGTCGCCATCACGCTCGACCTGGCCCCCGGGCTGCCGCCGATCGCCGTCGATCCCGCCCAGCTCGAGGCAGCGCTCACCAACCTTGCCACCAACGCCGCGGACGCCATGGCGGAGGGCGGCCGGCTGACCATCGCGACCGCCGCCGCCGTGCTCGATGCCGCCTATGCCGCCCAGCATGCGGAGGTGGTGCCCGGGTGCTACACGGCGATCACCGTGTCCGACACCGGAACCGGCATGCCGCCCGAGGTGCAGGCGCATATCTTCGAGCCGTTCTTCACCACCAAGCTGCCGGGCCAGGGTACCGGCCTCGGGCTCAGCATGGTGTTCGGCTTCATCAAGCAGTCGGGCGGGCACGTGACCGTCTACAGCGCGCCCGGGCACGGAACGATCTTCCGGCTCTATCTGCGCGCCGATCCGGCCGACGCGCCGGCGCCGCTGCCGGCACCGGCGCAGGCGGTCCGCGGCGGGACCGAAACGGTGCTGCTCGCGGAAGATGACCCGCTCGTGCGGCGGACCCTGGCCCGGCAGCTCTCGGGTCTCGGCTATGCGCTGGTCGAGGCCAGCTCCGCCGCCGAGGCGCTGGCAGTGCTCGGCTCCGGCCGGGCGATCGACCTTCTGCTCAGCGACGTGGTCATGCCGGGACCGCTGGACGGGCTGGATCTGGTGGACCGGATCAGCCGCGAATATCCTGCGGTCCGGCTCCTGCTGATGTCGGGGTTCCCCGAGGCCCGATCCAACACCTATACGGGTGCGGCGTTGCGCTTCCGGCTGATCAGCAAGCCGTTCGACCGCGACCAGCTTGCCGTCGCGGTGCGGGCTGTGCTTGATGCGGCGGGGGAAACGGCGGGTCATAATGCCGATGGAGGCGCCTGATGTCGATCGACGCTGGTTCGGCCGGATCAGCCCCGCCGCTGATCGTGCTCGACGATGACCCGGCATCCGGGCGCCTGATCGGCAGGATCGCCGGCACCGCCGGCTTCGCACCCCACCTGACCACCGACGCGGGCGGCTTCCGGGCCGCGTATGAAGCGACAGCACCGGCGGTCATCGTGCTGGACCTCCAGCTCGGCGATACCGACGGGATCGAGCAGGTGCGCTATCTTGCCGCACAGCGCTATGGCGGCAGCCTGGTCCTGGTCAGCGGCTTCGACAGCCGGGTGCTGGCCACCGCGCGCGATCTCGCCGCCGGTCTCGGCCTGCGGGCGGCGGCGTTTGGCAAGCCGCTGGACGTGGCGGAGTTCCGCACGGCGTTGCAGCGGCTGCGCGCGCAGCCCGGCCCGCTGGATGTCGAGCGCATCCTGCAGGCGCTGCGCGACGACGAGATGATCCTGGAATATCAGCCGATCGTCACCCGCCGTCCGCGCGCCCTGCGCAAGCTGGAGGCGCTGATCCGCTGGCAGCATCCCGAGCTCGGGCGGCTGGCGCCGGACCGTTTCATCCCCACGGCCGAGGCCAATGCGGGCGCGGTCAGCGCGCTGACGGAATGGGTCATCGGCCGGGCGATCCGCGACTATCTGGGCCTGCGGGCGGAAGGGGTCGCGGTGCCGATCGCGATCAATGTCTCGCCGCGCAACGTGCTCGACCTCGCGTTCCCGGACCGCATCGAACAGGCGCTGAAGAAGGGCGGCATGCCCGCGCATCAATTGTGCATCGAGATCACCGAGAGCGCCGCGCTGCAGGACATCGGCACCGCGTTGGATATCCTGGGCCGCATCCGCCTGAAGGGGATGCATCTCGCGATCGACGATTTCGGCACCGGCAGTTCCTCGCTCACCCTGCTGCGGCGCATGCCGTTCTCGGTGGTGAAGATCGACCGCTCGTTCATCGCCGATATGCCCACGTCGCGGGAGTCGCGGGCCATCGTCAAGGCGATCATCGACCTGACCCACAATATCGAGCTCGAGAACATTGCCGAAGGCGTCGAGACCGAGGAGACGGCGGCGTCGCTGGAAACGCTCGGCGTCGACATGCTGCAGGGCTACCTGATCGCAAGGCCGATGCCGGCTGACGAGGTCGCGCCCTGGCTCGACGCCTGGATCGGACTGACCGACGCCGAGGGGCCCCCGCTGCCCTCGGCTCGCAGCCGGCGCCACCCCCGCGCCGCACCGGCCGCGATTGACCCCGCGCCAGACCGAGGTGATGCACCTCGTCGCCGAGGGATGCTCGGTGAAGCAGATCGCACGCCGGCTCGATCTCGGGGTCGGCTCCGTCAAGGCGCATCTGGCGCAGGCCTACGCGACGTTGGGGGCACACAACCGGGTGCAGGCGCGGCACCAGGCCGGGCTGCTCCGGATCGCCGCGCCGGAGGGGGCCTGCTAATCCTCCGCGTCCGTGTTACCAACAGATTTATCCGGGGCAATCGGACTCCAGACGTACCTGAGGAGGAACTCCCATGACCATCGACCTCACCCGCCGCGCTGCGCTCGGCGGCGGCCTCGCCGTGGCCGGCACGCTCGGCGCCGGCCGCGCCCGCGCGCAGGTGAAAAAGACCATCCGCATCGGCATCCTGACCGACTTCAACGGTCCCAACTCGGCCAGCACCGGCAAGGGATCGGTCGCGGCCAGCCAGCTCGCCGCCGACGATTTCATGGCCGCGCATCCCGACATCAAGGTGGAGATCCGCGCCGCCGACTATCAGAGCAAGCCCGACGTCGCCACCTCCATCGCGCGCGGCTGGATCGATCAGGACGGGGTCGACCTGATCTCCAACGTCAACAATTCCGCTGCCGCGTTGGCGATCGCGAGCCTGGTGAAGGAGAAGAACAAGGCAGCGCTGTTCACCGCGCCGGCCAGCTCCGATCTCACCGGCAAGGCGTGCAGCCCGAACCACATCCACTGGACCTACGACACCTGGGCGCTCGGCAACTCCACCGGCGGGGCGATGGTGCGCGCGGGCGGAACGAGCTGGTATTTCATCGCCGCCGACTACACCTTCGGCCGCGCGCTGGCGCGCGACACCGCCGGATTCGTCACCAGGGCCGGCGGCAAGGTGCTCGGCACGGCCTATACGCCGTTCCCGGAAACCACCGACTTCTCCTCGTTCATCCTGTCGGCGCAGGCGAGCGGGGCGAAGGTCGTGGGCCTCGCCAACTCCGGATCCAACACCACCGACTGCATCAAGCAGGGCGCCGAGTTCGGGCTGCGCAAGCAGGGCATCCGCATGGCCGCGCTGCTGATGATGATCCCCGACCTGCACGGCGTCGGCCTGCCCGCCGCGCAGGGCCTGGTGCTGACGGAATCCTTCTACTGGGACCGTAACGACGACAGCCGCGCCTTCGGCAAGCGCTTCGGCGCGCACATGAACGGCTGGATGCCCAGCATGATCCAGGCGGGCGACTACTCGGCGATCAACCACTACCTCAAGACCGTGCAGCGGATCGGACTCGATCACATCGCGGACGGGCGGGCGGTGATCGCGGGCATGAAGGCCGAGCCCAGCGACGATCCGCTGTTCGGCAAGTGCGTGATCCGCGCCGACGGGCGCCGGCTCAACCCGATGTACCTGTTCCAGGTGAAAGCGCCGGGCGAGAGCAAATACCCGTGGGACTACTACAAGCTGCTGCGTACCACGCCGGCGGACAAGGCGTTCCGTCCGCTCGACCAGGGCGGGTGCCCGCTGGTGCACAGCTAGAAAGCAAGGCCAGGGGGGCGCTGCCCCCCTGGACCCCCTGCCAGGGGACAGTCGTCCCCTGGACCCCTCGGGGGGTTCCGATCCGGTGGGGGGTGGCGTAGCGGGCGCGGGGCGGCCCGGGCGGCGGGCGTAAAAGGGCGCTTTTGCGCCCTTTTACGCCCGCCGCCCGGGCCGCCCCGCGCCCGCTACGCCACCCCCCACCGGATCGGAACCAACGAACGGGTTCCAAGGGCGACGCCCTTGGCGGGGGTCCAGGGGGCAGCGCCCCCTGGCCTTTCTGTCAGCCGGCCGCCTTCGCCTCCCGCCGCCGCGCGTGCAGGATGAACTCGGTATACCCGTTCGGCTGCGTCGCCCCCTGGAACACCAGGTCGCACGCCGCCAGGAACGCCGGCCCGTCGAACCCTGGCGCCATCGGCCGGTAGACCGGGTCGCCCGCGTTCTGCCGGTCCACCACCGCCGCCATGCGCTTCAGGGTTTCCATCACCTGCGCCTCGGTGGCGATCCCGTGCCGCAGCCAGTTGGCGACGTGCTGGGAGGAGATGCGCAACGTCGCCCGGTCCTCCATCAGCCCCACGTCGTGGATGTCCGGCACCTTGGAGCAGCCGATCCCCTGGTCGATCCAGCGCACCACGTAGCCCAGGATGCCCTGGCAGTTGTTGTCGAGCTCCTGCTGCACGTCCGCCGGCGCCCAGTTCGGCCGGTCCGCCACCGGAATGGTCAGCAGATCGGCCAGCGGCGCCCGCGCGCGTGCGCGCAGTTCGTCCTGCCGCGCCGGCACGTCGACCATGTGGTAGTGCAGCGCGTGCAGCGTGGCGGCGGTGGGGGAGGGGACCCAGGCGGTGTTCGCCCCGGCCTTCGGGTGGCCGATCTTCTGGACCAGCATCTCCGCCATCCGGTCCGGCATCGCCCACATGCCCTTGCCGATCTGCGCCTTGCCGGGCAGGCCGCACAGCAGGCCGATATCCACGTTCTGGTCCTCGTACGCCTTGATCCAGGCGGTGGCTCGCATGTCGTTCTTGCGCACCATCGCGCCGGCGGCCATCGAGGTGTGGATCTCGTCGCCGGTGCGGTCGAGGAAGCCGGTATTGATGAACGCCAGCCGCTCGCGCGCGGCGAAGATGCAGGCCTTCAGGTTGGCCGAGGTGCGCCGCTCCTCGTCCATGATCCCGAGCTTCACGGTGCAGTGCGGCAGCCCCAGCATCGCCTCCACCGCGGCGAACAGCGCGTCGGTCAGCGCCACCTCGTCCGGCCCGTGCATCTTCGGCTTGACGACATAGACCGAGCCGTGGCGGCTGTTGTGCAGCGCCCCGCCGCCCTTGATGTCGTGCATGCGCGATCAGGGTGGTCACGGCGGCGTCCAGGATCCCCTCCGGGATCTCCGCCCCGTCCGGCGTGCGCACCGCGTCGGTGAACATGTGGTGGCCGACGTTGCGGATCAGCATCAGGCTGCGCCCGGGCAGGGTCAGGCTGCCGCCGTCGGGGGCGGTGTAGCTGCGGTCCGGATTGAGCCGGCGGGTCATGCTCCGCCCGCCCTTCTCGAACGTGTCTTCCAACGTCCCGCGCATCAGGCCGAGCCAGTTGCGGTACGCCTCCACCTTGTCGGCGGCATCGACCGCGGCGATCGAATCCTCGCAGGTCCTGGATGGTGGTGACCGCGGCTTCCATCACCACGTCGGCGACGCCGGCGGGATCGTCGCGCCCGATCGGGTGTGCGCGGTCGATCACGATTTCGACATGAAGCCCGTGGTGGCGCAGCAGCACGGCGGACGGCGCGGCGGGATCGCCGGTGAACCCGGCGAACTGCTCCGGGCGCGCCAGCGCGGCGGCGACGCCGCCGGCCAGGCGCACCGCCAGGTGGCCATCGGCCACCGCATAGCCCACGGCCTCGGCGTGGCTGCCGGCGGCGAGCGGGGCGGCCTCATCGAGGAAGGCGCGGGCGCGCGCGATCACCTTCTCGCCGCGCAGCTTGTTGTAGCCGGGCCCGCGTGTGGCGCCGCCGTCCTCGGGGATGGCGTCGGTGCCGTACAGCGCGTCGTACAGGCTGCCCCAGCGGGCGTTGGCCGCGTTCAGCGCATAGCGCGCGTTGGTCACCGGCACGACCAGCTGCGGCCCGGCGATGGTGGCGATCTCGGGATCGACACCGGTGGTGCCGATCGCGAAGTCGGCCGGCTCCGCCACCAGATAGCCGATCCCGGTCAGGAACTCCCGATAGGCGGCGGCGTCGATCGGCCGGGCGGGATGCGCCGCGTGCCACTGATCGATCTGGCTTTGCAGCGAGTCGCGACGGGCGAGCAGCGCGCGCTGGCGCGGCGCGAACTCGCGCACCAGCCCGGCGAGCTCGATCCAGAACCGGTCGGCATCAACCCCTGTTCCGGGCAGCGCCTCCCCGGTCACGAAATCATGCAGCACCCGCGCGATCGTCAGGCCGCCTGCGTTCACCGCGTCCATTCATGCCTCCCTGTCATTCCGGGTCTTACTGTCCCACCCGGGCGCGGGCCGCAAGCCGGGAGGCAGCAGGAAATCGTCGGTGTATTCGCCGCGGGAGAGTTTCACCGGGATCTCCTCCGCCGTGCCGCAGGTCAGGAAGTCGCTGCCGGCGTCGCGCCCGGGACGTGCCAGACGCGCGGCGCGCGCGGCGAAGTCGGCCGCGGTGACGGGATCGAGCCGCCAGGCGAACCCCGCGCCCGGCGCGGCCGGCGGCACGAGGCCGGCCGCAGCCTCCGCCGGGATCAAGGTCAGCCCCGTGGCGGCGTGCGCGCCGGCCAGCGGATCCAGCCGCAGCGGCGCCGGGTCGGCGGCAAACCGGCGCAGCGCGGCGGCAAGCCGGCGGAAATCCTCCGCCTCCCCCAGGATCAGCAGCATCGGGTTGAAATCGCTGGGCAGGAAGCCGAGGCGCAGCACCGCGACCGCGCCTACAGCAGATCAAGGATGTCGGTGGCGTGGCAGAGTTCCTCCGCCGCGTCCGCGGCGGCGGGGGCGCCGTCGGCCGCCAGCAGCCGCACCCGGACCCACTCGCCGTCGCCCATGTTCTGCACCACCTCGGCGATCAGCCCGCCGGCGATGCGCAGCCGGGCGCCGGGGGCGAGGGGCGTGAGATCGAGCATCCTGACAGCTCCTGACCTGCGCGGGGACGGCCAGCCTACGCAGCAACGGGCAGGGTGTCACCCGGACGGCGAGCGCCCCGGCTCTGTCGCCGCGTGCGCATCTCCGCTGGCCCCGCCGGCGCGGATCGGCGATGCTGCGCCCATGCCGCTCGACCGCATGAACCTCCACCTCGTCTCCGACGCCACCGGCGAGACCCTGAACGCCATCGCGCGCGCCACCACCGTGCAGTTCGAGCACGTGCAGATCATGCACCACCGCTGGAGCCTGATCCGCACCCGCTTCCAGCTGCATCGGGTGCTGGAGGGGATCGAGGCGGAACCGGGCCCGGTGCTTTCCACCCTGGTCGACCGGGCGCTGCGGGCGGATCTGGACACCACCTGCCAGCGGTTCGGCGTGCCATTGGTCAACGTGCTCGACCCGGTGATGAACCTGCTGCAGGACTATATCGGCGAGCAGGCCGGCGCCCGGCCGGGCCGCCAGTACGTGCTGAATGCGGATTATTTCCAGCGCATCGACGCCATGCACTACGTGCTGGCCCACGACGACGGCCAGGCCCAGGCGGGGCTGGCCGAGGCCGACGTGGTGCTGGTCGGCGTCTCCCGCAGTTCCAAGACGCCCACCTGCTTCTATCTCGCCAACCGCGGCATCAAGGCCGCCAATATCCCCCTGGTGCCCAACCTGCCGGAACCCGAGGGGTTGGAAGCGCGGGAGGTGCCGGTGATCGGCCTGACCCTGGAGCCGAAGGCGCTGATCGAGATCCGCCGCCACCGGCTGCGCCTGATCGGCGGCGCCGATCAGGCCGCCATGGCCCGCCACAACAGCACCGAGTATGTCGACGAGGAAGCGGTGAAGGCCGAGCTGCTGTGGGCAAGGCGCCTGTGCACAAGGCGCGGCTGGCCGGTGATCGACGTCACCCGCCGCTCGATCGAGGAAACGGCGGCCACGGTGCTGCAACTGATGGACGCCTGGCACGTGCGGCGGGCCAAGGCGGCGGCGGCGCGGGCCGCAGAAGGCTCATAGCCGCCGTCGGCTCCCGTTCCCCCTTGTCACCTTTCCCGCCCCGCGGGAGAGGGTGCCGCGCGTGGCGCCGCGCGTGAGGGCCGCGCCCCACAACGCCCTTGCATTCCCGCTGCCCACCCCCAAACATGAGCGCATGTCCGGATTCGCCCCGCGGGTGAAGGCCGTGCTCGGCCCCACCAACACCGGCAAGACGCATCTCGCGATCGAGCGGCTGGCCGCCCACGCCTCCGGCATCATCGGCTTCCCCCTGCGCCTGCTCGCGCGGGAGAACTACGACCGGCTGGTCAAGGCCAAGGGGCCGAAGCACGTCGCGCTGATCACCGGGGAAGAAAAAATCGTTCCCCCCGAGGCGCGCTGGTATTCCTGCACCGTCGAAGCCATGCCGCTCGACCGTGCCGCCGAGTTCGTCGCGGTCGACGAGATCCAGCTCTGCGCCGATCCCGACCGCGGCCACATCTTCACCGACCGCCTGCTGCACGCGCGCGGCCTGGTGGAGACCATGTTCCTCGGCGCCGAAACGATCCGGCCGCTGCTCGCCCGGCTCATTCCGGGCGCGCAGATCGAGACAAGGCCGCGGCTGTCGCAGCTGCACCACGCCGGCCCCGTCAAGCTCACGAAACTGCCGCCGCGCAGCGCCGTGGTCGCGTTCTCGGCGGCCGAGGTCTACGCCATCGCCGAGGCGATCCGCCGCCGCCGCGGCGGCTGCGCCGTGGTGATGGGCCGGCTCAGCCCGCGCACCCGCAACGCCCAGGTGGCGCTCTATCAGGACAAGGAGGTCGATTTCCTGGTCGCGACCGACGCGATCGGCATGGGCCTCAACATGGATGTCGATCACGTCGCCTTCGCCGGGCTTTCGAAGCACGACGGCCACCGCATCCGCCGCCTGTTGCCCGCGGAAGTGGCGCAGATCGCCGGCCGCGCCGGGCGGGGCATGCGCGACGGCACCTTCGGCACCACCGCGACCTGCCCGCCGATGGAAGACGCGCTCGCGAGCGCGGTGGAGGCGCACGGCTTCGATCCGCTGACGCAGCTTTTCTGGCGCAACGCCGATCTCGATTTCACCAGTATCGACGCGCTGCTCGCCAGCCTGCTCGCCCCGCCGCCCGGTCCCGGCCTGCTGCGCGGCAACGACGCCTCCGACCTCGAAACCCTCGCCGCGCTGGCGCGCGAGCCGGAGATCCGCCGTCTGGTCGCGGCGGGCAAGGCCGGCCGCGTCCGGCTGCGCCGGCTGTGGGATGCCTGCCAGATCCCGGATTTCCGCAAGCTCGCCGACGAGACCCACACCAGGCTCTGCGCCCGCATCTTCGCCCATGTGGTCGAGGGCGGCACCGTTCCGACCGACTGGCTGGCCGACCAGATCGCCCAGCTTGCCCGGCCGGAGGGCGATATCGACACCTTGATGCAACGTCTCGCCGGCATCCGTGTGTCCGCCTACATCGCCGCCCGCGCCGACTGGGTGCGCGACGCGCCGCACTGGCAGGCGCGCGCGCGCGAGGTGGAGGACCTGCTGTCCGACGCGCTGCACGAACGCCTGCTCGCCCGCTTCGTCGATCGCCGCTCCGCGCTGCTGATCCGAAGGCTGGACGCCGGCGACGGCGCGGCGCTGCTGTCGGCCGTGACCCGCCGCGGCGAGGTGGTGGTGGAAGGTCACGAGGTCGGCCGGCTGCAGGGCTTCGCCTTCGTCCCCGATCCGGCCGCCGGGGGGGAGGCGCGCAAGCTCGTGCTGCGCGCCGCCCGCCGCGCGCTGCATGCCGAGATGCCGCGCCGGGTGGCCGCCGTCGAAGCGGCGCCGGACGACGCGTTCCGTCTGACCCCGGAGCTGCATCTTTCCTGGGACGGGCACGCCATCGCCCGGCTGCGTCGCGGCGCCACCGCGCTGCGCCCGCAGGTGGAGGTGATCGACAGCGAATTCCTGGACGGTGCGCAACGCGAACGGCTGCGCGCGCGGCTGCAACGCGTCCTCGACGCCACCATTGCGTCCGTCCTGGCGCCGCTGTTCCGCGCCGAGGCGGCGGCGGCGGACGATCCGGACCTGCGCGGGCCGCTGCATCTGCTGACCGGGGCGCTGGGGGTGCTGGCCGACGGCGGCGCGGCGGGGGCGGATGGGGGGCTGCGCCGCAAGCTCAAGCCGATCGGGGTGGTGGCCGGGCGCTTCGCGCTGTTCGTTCCGTCCCTGCTGAAACCGCGCCCGGCGGCCCTGCGCGCGCAGCTCTGGGCGCTGTGGACCGGCGCGGCCCTGCCGGCGCCCGAGATCCCGGCGGCGGCGGTGACCTTGGAGCCGCCCCCCGTCTGGCCGGATGAGTTCGCCGCGGCGATGGGCTGGCTGCCGGCGGGCCCGGTGCTGCTGCGGCTCGACGTGGCGGAGCGGGTGGCGGCCGAGCTGGCCCATGCCACACGGCGCGGCGCCGCGCTGCCGCCGTCCGGCCTCGCGTCCCGCCTCGGCGTGCGCGGCGCGTGGCTGCCGCCGGTGCTGCGGGCGCTGGGCTACCGGGTGGTCCCCGCCGAAGTGCCGGGGCCGGATCACTACGGCCCCCCGGCGCCGGCGCGGCTGGTACCGCTGCGCCGGCGGCGGGAGCCGGCGGGACGCAGCGCGCCGGCCGAGCCCCGGAGCCGCGCCGCCGTCCCGTCGCGCCGGCCGCTGCCGGCGGCCACCGGACCGTTCGCCGCCCTGGCGGCGCTGCTGCGCTAGTGTCCTGTTTCAGACATTCGGTTCCGAATTTCCGGGACACGAGCTCTTTGTTTTCAGTGGCCTGCTGGTCCCTGAAATGGGAAGGCATTTCAGGGGCAGGACATTAGGCCGATGCGCGCCGGCCGCTCCGCCGATCCCTGCGCCGCACGCGCGGCCTCCGGCCCGCCGAGGTGAGCGTGCCCAGACCCGCGCCTGAAGCGCCGGACCCGCGCCCGGCCCCCCCGTCCGACCGCCCGGCGTCGGCGGCGTCCCGCGACTGGCAACGGCTGGATGTCTGGCTGTGGTGCGCGCGGTTCCGCAAGTCGCGCTCCGACTGCGCGCGGCTGGTGGCGGCCGGTGCGGCGCGGCTCAACCGCCAGCCGACCGACAAGCCGCACGCGCGGGTGCGGGTGGGCGACGTGCTGACCCTGGCGCTGCGCGGCTCGGTCCTCGTGGTGCGGGTGCGCGCGCTGGCGGGACGGCGCGGTCCTGCCGCCGAGGCGCGGACCCTGTATGACGAAGTCCCCGAACCTGCCAGCGAGGCGCAAGATGCTCCCGGCTGATCCCGCCGCCGGCCTGCCGCCTCAGGCGGTCCACCTGCCGTTCGAGCCCGGGCCCTACCGCATGGCCATGGGCCTGACCGCCTGCCCGGAGGCGGACTGGATCGAGCTCGACGACCGCTACCCGGAGGACCTGGCCGAGCGCCGTGCCCTGCTCGCGGCGCAGCGGGCGGAGGTGTTCGGCGCCTGCGCCGGCTCGGACGCAGCGCGGCGGGAGACCCTGGACCTGCTCGCCGCCCATCTGCCGGCGCATGTCCCCCACGGGTTCGCCCGCGCCGGCCGGAGGCTGCACAACCGTCTGACCGGGGAAGCCTGGGACCTTGCCGATCCGCCGGTCGATCCGCTGGAGCTGGCCGGGCGCCTGGTGCAGGAAGATCTCTGCCTGGTGCGGCTGGACGGAACGGTGCCGGTCCTGGACGCGGCGGTGCTGTGCTTCCCCAGCCGCTGGCGCCTGGCCGACAAGCTCGGCCGGCCGCTGGCCGCGGTGCACGATCCGGTGCCGCTCTATGCCGAGCGGCTGTCCCGTCCGGTCGATCGCTTCATGGCGGCGATCAAGCCGGGCCACGTGGCGCTGCGGCTGAACTGGGCCCTGGTCGACGACCCGGCGCTGTTCCAGCCCACCGGGAAGTTCCGCGCCGCGCACGACCCGCGGATCACCGCCGCCGACGCCGGCGATCAGCTCTGGCTCCGGGTGGAGCGCCAGACCCTGCGCCGCCTGCCGCACAGCGGCGCGGTGCTGTTCGGCATCCGGGTGCATGTCTATCCGCTGGCGCGCATCGCGGCGGCCGCGGCGGTCGCGGCGCGGCTCGCCGCCGCGGTGCGCGCGCTGCCGGAGGAGACGTTGCGCTACAAAAGCGTGGCCCCGTTCCGCGCCGCCGTGCTGGCCTATCTCGACCGCCAGGCGGCGGCGTGCACCGCCGCGCGCGGCGACGGTTCCTGAGTCCGTCAAGGAGACATCACGCCCGGCGCGATCGCCGGACCGTTTCCCCCGTCACCTCTCCCGCCCTGCGGGAGAGGCCGGCGCGCATCGCGCGCCGGGTGAGCGCCCCGGGCCGGTCGGACACCTGCACGCGCGGCCCCCACAGCCCCCGGTCCCGGACCTGCCGAACCCGATCCGACCGCTTCCCACGATCCCGCCCCGGTCCGGGGAAACACGAACATCCGAACCCCGCGCGGTCTTGCGGACGGCCGGGCCGGGGCCAAGAATACGCCTGCATGGTCACGACTCGGTCCCGATGCTGCATCTGATGAAACTCGCCGTCGGCGTGCGCGATCCGGCGCATCTGCGCGTGCTGCAGGCCGAGCGGGCGGCGCGCACCCCGCCGCTGCGGCACCGCACGCGCAATTTCCCCCGCCGGGCGGCGGAGGTGATCGGCGGCGGCTCGATCTACTGGGTGATCGCCGGGTTCCTCAGCGTCCGCCAGCCGATCCTGGATATCGTGGCGGACTGTCGGGAGGACGGCAGCGCCTGCGCCGCGCTGATCCTGGACCCGGAGCTGGTGGCGTTGGCGGGGCGGTCCGTGAAGCCGTTCCAGGGCTGGCGCTACCTGGCGTCGGCGGACGCGCCGCCCGATCTGGCCGCGCTGACCCCGACCCGGGGCGAAACGGCGTTGCCGCCGGCGCTGCGGCAGGAATTGCGGGCCTTGTGTCTGTTGTGATCGCTTCGCGTGAAAGCACGGGCTTGTGCGGCGGGCATCACTTTTGTCATATTGCAAAAGGCGATGAGGGCCGGAGTTGGATCCCGCCATCGAGTTGCCGGCCCGTAACGCCTTTGCTCGGAGTTCACCTCGTGATCACGTCCCGCAGACAGCTTCTCGCCGCGCTCGGCCTCGCTCTTCCGGTCGCCGTCGCAGGCGCCGTGCCGGCGCTGGCGGCCAGCAAGCACAAGCCGGTGCACCATATCGCGCACAAGCGGGTGGCCCACCATAAGCCGGTGCACCACCCGGTACCGAAAAAGCACGGCTGAGACGAAACGCCGGACGCTTCGACTGTCGGAACAAGGCCAGGGGGCGGCGCTTCCTGGCCTTTGTCTTGTCCGGCGGCGCCCGCCGCGATGCCGCCTGCGCCCCGGCTCCGGCGGCCGATGCGGATTTCACGGTTGCGTGCCGCCCCATCCCCGGCACGTCCTTGCCACGCGGCCGCCCAAATCTTCGCGCTTCCTGTCCCGGCCCCAGAACGGACAGGAGGCGACGATGATGAACGAAAACGAGTACAGTCGGAAACTCGACGAGCTCGATCGGCTGATCAACGACCCGGAAGTGCCGATCGAGCCCGACCGGGTCTGGTCGTTGCTGGCCGAACTCGCCGCCCGGGAACGCCGGGGCGCCGCGCTCCGCCAGCCTGCGGAGCATGCACCGGTCCACTGATGGCGACGGCCGGACGGTCCGGTGGGGGCGGACCTCGCTCAGCCGCTCCGCGCCGCGGCGATCAGGAATTCGCGATTGCCTTCCGGGCCGGTGATCGGGCTCGGTTCGATCCCAAGCACGTTCCAGCCGGGTAACGCCGCCCACCAGACGCTGACCTGCTCGCACACCGCCCGGTGCACCGCCGGGTCGCGCACCACGCCTTTGCCGCCGACCGCCGCGCGCCCCGCCTCGAACTGCGGCTTGATCAGCGCGATCGCCCAGGCGTCCGGCGCGCACAACGCCAGCGGCGCCGGCAGCAAGGTGGCCAGGCCGATGAAGCTCGCATCACAGACCAGCGCGCCGACCGGCTCGCCGGTCACGGCGGCGTCGAGGTAGCGGGCGTTGGTCCGTTCGTGCACCGCCACCCGCGGATCGGTGCGCAGGGTCCAGGCCAGTTGCCCGTGCCCGACATCGACCGCGTGCACCCGCGCCGCGCCATGCGCCAGCAGCACGTCGGTGAACCCGCCGGTCGAGGCGCCGATGTCCAGGCACACCCGACCCGCCGGTGACAGGCCGAAGGCGCGCAGCCCGTGCTCCAGCTTCAGCCCGCCGCGCGAGACCCAGGGATGGTCCGGCCGGCTCAGGGTCAGTGCCGTGTCCGCCGCCAGCATGGTGCCCGCCTTGTCGATCCGCTGCGCGCCGCTGAACAGCTTGCCGGCCAGGATCAGCGCCTGCGCGCGGGCACGGCTCTCCGCCAGGCCCTGTTCCACCGCCAGTACGTCCGCCCGTTGTTTCATGGCTGGTCCTCCATCGGTCGCGGCATCGCCGCAGGACGCGGTGCCGGCAGCCGCGGCACCCTGCCGTCCGCGGGCGTGTGCGGCACCGACCGGCGGCAGCCGCCGCCGGTCATCGTGCCGTCCGCGTGCCGGGCCCGCGTGGGTGGTCTGTTGCTGCGTTGTCCAGCAGGGTCTCGACCAACGGGCAGCCGCCCCGGTCATCGGTTTCGCACCCCGCGATCAGGGCGATGAGCGAGTCCTGCATCGCCTGCAACGCGGCGATCTTCGCCCGCACGTCGGCCAGATGCGTGATGGCGACCGCCTTCACTTCGTTGCAGGGGACGGTCCGTACATCGGCCAGCCGCAGCAGGGCGCGCACCTCGTCGAGGGGAAAGCCGAGCTCGCGGGCACGGCGGATGAAGCTCAGGCGCGCGACATGGGTCCGGGCATAGGCTCGGTGGCCGCCCTCGGTGCGTTGCGGCTTCGGCAGCACGCCGATCTTCTCGTAGAAGCGGATGGTCTCGACATTGCAGCGGGTGCGCTGCGCCAGCGCCCCGATCGGGATCAGCGGCCCGTCCGGGGCCGCGGCGGGGCCGGATTTTTCCCTTGAACCTGAAGTGGCTACAGATCCCATGGTCCGGATGTAGGCGCGGCCATCGAGGCGGGCAAGACAATGGACCAGCCGGTCGGAACACAGGAAATGGCGGCGACGGTGCCCGCCCGCGGCGCGGGCGGCGTGGCGGGGCTGTTGTCGCTCGGCGGGATTGCGGCGGCGCTCGGCGCGGCCTCGTGCTGTGTGATTCCGTTCCTGCTGTTCATGCTCGGCGTCAGCGGCGCGTGGATCGGCACCCTGACCGCGCTCGAGCCGTATCAGCCCCTGTTCGCCGCCGCCGCGCTCGCCTGCATCGGCCTCGGGGCCTGGCGGCTGCGTGGCCGGCCGGCGCCTGCGTGCGCCGCCGGCTACTGCGCCACCCCGCGCGCGGACCGGATCGCCCGGATCGGGCTGTGGACCGCCGGCGTTCTGGTCGTCGTCGCGGTCGGGTTTCCCTATCTCATCCGTGCCCTGCTCGCGTCCTGACCCCCTGCCTCGAAGGGAGATGCCCATGCCCCGTCTGGTGTTGCCCCGCCTGTTGTGTGCCGCCAGCCTTGCGCTCGGCCTGCTCCTCACGCCGTTGGCCGCCCGCGCGGCCGAGGCCACCGTGGTGCTCGACGTCCATCACGCCGGCTGCGTGCTGTGCGGCCCCATCGTCAGGCGCACCCTGGCCGAGGTGAAGGGCGTGGCGGCCGTCCGGGTCAGTCAGCCGGACGGCATGGCCGATGTCACCGCAACCGTGACCTACGACGCCGCACAGACGTCGCCCCCCGCGCTGATCAAGGCGGTGACCGACCGCGGCTATCCGGCCGACGTGGCGACGCCGAACAAGAGCTGACCGGAAGGCCGCCCGCCATGGATGATGTCGTCGCGCCGAACCGCTGCGCCGTCCCCGCCGGGCGGCCCGCACGGCCCGACCTGGTGGTGATCGGCGCCGGATCGGCCGGGTTCTCGGCGGCGATACGAGGGGCGGAGCTCGGCGCCACGGTGGCGCTGATCGGCGCCGGCACGATCGGCGGGACCTGCGTCAATGTCGGCTGTGTGCCGTCGAAGACGCTGATCCGCGCGGCCGGGGCGCTGCACCATGCGCGGGCCGCCGCCCGCTTCGCCGGGCTTTCCACGTCCGCGCGGTTGACGGATTGGCGCGCCCTGATGGCGCAGAAGGACGCGCTGGTCCGCGATCTGCGCGAGGCGAAATACGCGGCGCTGCTGCCCGGCTACGAAACCATCCGCTATGTCGCCGGCGCCGCCCGTTTCAGCGCCGCCGGGATCGACGCGGCGGGGGAGGGGTTTCCCGCCGATCGCGTGGTCATCGCCACCGGGGCCGCGCCCGCGGCGCCGCCCATCCCGGGGCTGGCCGACGTGCCCTGGCTGTCCAGCACCGAGGCGCTCGCGCTCGAGCGCCTGCCCGCGTCGCTGCTGGTGATCGGCGGCGGCGCGACCGGCTGCGAGCTTGGCCAGATGTTCGCCCGCTTCGGCGTGGCGGTAACCCTCGTCTGCCGCTCGCATCTGCTGCCCGGGGTCGAGCCCGAAATCGTCCGGACCCTGAGCGGATGCCTGCGCGACGAGGGCCTCGCCGTCCGGTGTGGCCTGCGCTACCGGCGCATCCGCCGGACCGAAACCGGCATCGCGCTCGACGTGACGCAGGACGGCCGGCCGGAGACGATCACCGCGGCGCAGGTTCTGGTGGCGACCGGGCGGACACCGAACACGGCGGAGCTCGGTCTCGACGCGGCCGGCATCGCGACCGATGCGCGCGGGGCGATCGTGGTGGACGACGCGCTCGCCACCTCCCGGCCCGGCGTCTTTGCCGCAGGCGACGTCACCGGGCGCGATCCGTTCGTCTCCACGGCCGCCTATGGCGCCAGACTTGCCGCCGGCCATGCGCTTGGGGCCGAGGCGCGCCGCTACGATACGTCGGCGATGCCGCAGGTGGTGTTCACCGATCCCGAGTTTGCCTGCGTCGGGTTGACCGAAGCGGAGGCCCGCGCCCTTGGCCATGCCGTGCGCGCGGTGGTCCTGCCGCTGGATCAACTGCCGCGGGCGCGTGCGGCGCGCGACACACGCGGGCTGATCAAGCTCGTCGCGGAGGCGGACTCGCTGCGGCTGCTGGGCGCGCATGTCCTGGCCCCGGACGGCGCGGACAGCATCCAGACCGCGGCGCTCGCCATCCGGCACGGGCTGACCGTGACCGATCTCGCCGAGACCTTGTTTCCCTACCTCACCACTGTGGAGGGGCTGAGGCTCGCCGCGCTCGGGTTCGGCAAGGACGTCGCCCGGCTTTCCTGCTGCGCCGGGTGAACGGCGGTCAGCCGAACAGCCCGGGCACCGGCACCGGCAGGCCATAGGCCGGACCGTACGGGATCGGCAGCACCGTCACCGAAACGCCCGCAGGATCTCTCCCCGGTCGTTGCGCATGTCCCCAACACCGCCCGGGCGTTTGCGGGCAGCAGCAGGACCGGAAGATCCCCGGGCCGACACGTGCCCGGAGCCGGCGTCTCCGGCCGAGCGGGCCATGGGTCCGCCGCGCCCCGGCGGCGCGGGCGCTGCTGACGTGAATTTGACACCCGGGCGGTTCACGTTAAGGGACAGTCGGCGGACGGCGGCCGCGCCCCGCCCCGAGGAGGAACAGGCCCGCCGATGACCGCCCCCCGTGACGATCCCGCGGCACTCCCTGGCCGGCGCCGCGTGCTTCGCCTGTTGGCCAGCCTGCCGCTGCTGCATGGTGTGGACGAACGAAGCCTGCCCGGCGCCCGAACGCGCCTGGAAAACCTGACCGACCCGGCCATCCCGACCCATCCGTTCCGGGAGGGGGCGGCGCTGCTGGTGGGCGGCCCGGTGCAGGGACCGTTGCATCGCTGGGCGCGTCTCGTGGCGCCGGCGCTGGTCCTCGGGCTGCCGCCGGACTCGGCGATCCGGCTTGACAGCGTGGGCGGGCAGGATGGCGTGACCGCCGCCAACCGGTTCGGCGCCCGGGTCACCGCCGATGGTCGCAGCCTGCTGTTCACCCCCGGGGCCGCGGTGCTGGCCTGGCTGGCCGGCGAGGGCCGCGCCCAGTTCGACGTGGGGGCCTGGGTGCCGGTGTTCGCGGTGTCGTCCCCCGGCCTGCTGGTCGGACGCGTGGGAGCCGACGCGCTGCGCGCCGGCGCCGTGCTGCGGATGGCGGCGGACCGGCTGCCCGGGCCCGATCTGGCCGGCCTGCTGGCGCTGGCCTTGCTGGGCGGGGTGCCGCGGCCGGTCACCGGGCTCGGTCCCGCGGCGGCCGAGGCGGCGCTGCTGCGCGGCGAGGTCGATGTGCTGCTGCTGACCGGCGAGGGGGTGGCCAAGCGGGCCGCCCGGCTCACGGGGCAGGGGGTACGCCCGGTGGCGAGCTTCGGCGCGTTCGATGCGGCCGGTGCCTGGGGGCGGGACCCGACGTTTCCCGCGGTGCCGCAGGTGGCCGAGCTGGCGTCCGAGTTGCGCGGTTACCCGCCTGCCGGGCCGCTGTTCCACGCCTGGCTTGCCTGCGCCGCGGCGGCGCAACTGGTCTTCGCGCTGCAGTTGCCGGCGCTGACCCCGGCGGGGATGGTGGCGCTGTGGCGGCAGGCGGCGCGTGGCGCGGTGCGCCAGCCGGACCTGGCGGCGGCGCTGACCGACGGCGGCCTCCGCCCGCTGGTCGGGGCGGCGGCACTGGCCAACGCGCGGGCCCTGGCGCTGGGCGTTCCCGGGTTGCTGGCGCTGCGCCAGTGGCTGAGCGCGCGGAAGGACTGGCACATCGACTGACGATCCGGCGCGGCGCTTGCGCCGGCCCGTTGCAGATCAGGCCCGCACCGCCGCGGCATCGAACCCGTGCGCCAGTCTGCCGCGCGGGCGGATGAGGTCGTAGGCTCCGCGCGCCAGGAACCGCCCACTCCCCGGCTCGGCCTGCACCACGCCGTCGCGCATCGCCACCTGCCCGCGCAGCAGGGTCATCACCGGCCAGCCGGTCACCTCCAGCCCTTCGTAGGGCGTGTAGTCGATGCGGTGGCGCAGCAGCGCGTTGCTGATCGTCACCCGCCGGGTCGGGTCCCACAGCGCAAGATCGGCATCCGCGCCGGGCGCGATCCGCCCCTTGTTCGCAAGCCCGAACAGCCGCGCCGGGTTGGCGGCCGACAGGCGCACGAAGTCGCTGGGTGAGATGCGGCCCTTGCTCACGCCCTCGCTGAACAGGATCGGCAGGCGCGAGCCGATGCCCGGCACGCCGTTCGGGATGTCGCGGAACGGCGCCTCCGCCCCGTTCACCCGCTTGCCGTGCGGCCCCTCGAAGCTGTACCCGCTGTGGTCGGAGGAAATGATATCGATCGTGCCGCGGCGGATATGCTCCCACAGCCCCGCCGCCGCCTCCGGCCCGCGCGGCGGCGGGCTGCACATGAACTTCGCCCCTTCGAAGCCCGGGCGGTCCATGTCGGTCTCGTTCAGCACCAGATACTGCGGGCAGGTCTCCGCCCAGACCTTCAGGCCGCGCGCCTGCGCCCGGGCGATCTCCTCGGCCACCTCGGCGCAGGAGACATGGAACACCTGGATCGGCTGGTCCACGAGTTCGGCCAGCGCGATGGCGCGGTAGGTCGCTTCCCGCTCCACCACCGCAGGGCGCGACCAGGCGTGGTATTTCGGCGCGGTCCGCCCGTCGGCCAGCAGCGCCGCGGTGCCCCAGGCGATGGCGTCGTAGTTCTCGCAATGCACGGTCACCAGGGCCCCGGCGCGGCGTGCCGCCGCCAGAACATCGAGAACGCCACGGTCGTCGAGCCGCAGCGCGTCGTAGGTCATGAACACTTTCAGGCTGCGGACGCCGGCGGCGACGACCCGGGGGATCTCCTCATGCACCGCGGCTTCGCTCGCGTCGGTGATGATCTGGTGGAAGCTGTGGTCGATCATCGCGCTGGCGGCGCGGCGCTGATACTCCGCCAGGGTCTCGCCAAGGCCGACGCCCTTGAACTGCATGGCGAAGGAAATCGCCGTCGTCGTGCCCCCGGCCAGGGCGGAGGTGCTGCCGGTGACGAAGCTCTCCTCGTCGGTCCCGCCTTCGGGGCGCAGTTGCTCGATATGGCAGTGTAAATCGACGCCCCCCGGCATGACCAGCAGCCCGCCCGCGTCGATGCGCGATGCGCCGTCCAGGTTCTCGCCGACGGCGGCGATGCGCCCGGCGCGGATGCCGATATCGGACCGGAACGAATCCGCCGCGGTCACCACTGTCCCGCCGCGTATCACGAGATCGTAGTCGGCCATCACGCCCTCCCTGTCGTCCAGTTCATACCAAGCTGCGGCGTGTTTGGACCCATCGCAAGCAAGGCCAGGGGGCTTTGCCCCCTGGACCCCCACCAAGGGCGTGCGCCCTTGGAACCCGTTCGTTGGTTCCGTGCCGGTGGGGGGTGGCGTGCCAGCCGGGCCGGGGCCGGTGGGCGGGTGACAGGGCGCGCATCCGCGCGCCCTGTCACCCGCCCACCGGCCCCGGCCCGGCTGGCACGCCACCCCCCACCGGCACGGAACCCCCCGAGGGGTCCAGGGGACTTGTCCCCTGGCAGGGGGTCCAGGGGGGCAGAGCCCCCCTGGTCTTCCATCCGATCAGAGCGCGCGCCAGTCGGTGCCCTGCTCGAACGCGTGTGCTGCGCGATAGATCGTGCTTTCGTCGAACATCTTGCCGATCAGCATGGCGCCGACCGGAAGCCCGTCGCTCATGCCGCAGGGGATGGTCATCGCCGGGTGGCCGGTGACATCGAACGGCGCCGTGTTGGGCAGCATTTCGAACGCGCGCTGGATATAGAGCTCCAGCGGCGCGTCGGCCGGCGGGATCGGCGTCGCTTTCACCGGCAGGGTCGGCATCAGCAGCAGGTCGCAGGAGCCGAGCGCGCTGTCGTAGGCCGCCGTCAGGCGTCGCGCCAGGTTCTGCGCCTTGGCGTAGAACCGGCCGCGGTAGTGACGGATGAAATACTCGCCCAGGAACATCGAGATCTTCAGGCTGTCCGACAGTTCGTCGGCCCGTTCGCGCCAGGCGGAATGCGCGTCCAGCAGGCCGACGGTATAGAGCCCCTTCCAGTTGAAGCCCATGCCGTTGCCGTTCATCATCTGCGCCTGCAGCCCTTCGAGTGCGATGGGCGCCCAGATGTCCTTGCCGATCCGGTGCATCGGCAGGTCGATCTCCTGCACCGTTGCCCCCATGCGGGCCAGGATGGCCGCCGCGGCCCGCACCTTGGCATCGACGTCGGGTTCCGAGCCGGGCCATTCGAACCCTTCCCGGACCACGCCGATCTTAAGCCCCGCCACACCCTGGCCGAGCGCCTGGGTGTACGGCGCCACCTTGGGCGCGTATTGCCGCGGATCGAGCCCGTCCGCGCCGGCCAGCACTTCCAGAAGCAGCGCGTTGTCGGCCACCGTCGCGGTCATCGGGCCGGTGTGGTCGATCGTGTTTTCGATCGGCATCACGCCGGTGTAGGGCACCAGCCCCCAGCTCGCTTTCATGCCGTAGATGCCGCAGAACGAGGCGGGCATGCGGATGGATCCGCCCTGATCGCCGCCGATCGCCATGTCGACCGCGCCCGAGGCGACCAGCGCTCCGCTGCCCGAGGACGAGCCGCCCGCCGAGTAGCCGTGCTTGTGCGGGTTGTGCACCGGGCCGAGCGCGCCGGTGTGGCTGCCGCCCGAGAGGCAGAAATACTCGCAATGCGACTTGCCCAGGATCGTGCCGCCCGCATCCAGGATGCGGGTGACGATGGTCGCGTCGATATCCGGCACGAAGCCCTGCAGGGTGGAGGCGCCGTTCATCATCGGCACGCCGGCGAGGCAGACGTTGTCCTTCAGCACCACCGTCTTGCCGGCCAGCTTGCCGCCGGGCGCGCCGGCCACGGTGGTCTTGATGTACCACGCGTTCAGCGGGTTCTCGTCCGCGCCCGGCTGATAGCCGGGCGTGCGGGGATATTTCACCAGCGGCTTCTCGTCGGGCAGCGCCTCGACCACGTCGTAGGACGCGATCGAGCCTTCCATCAGGGCGCGGAACGCTTCCAGCCGCTCCGGTTCCAGGCTCATCCCGAGATCGGCCACGATATCCTGCAACTGCTCCGTGGTCGGGCGTTTGATCGTCATGGTATCATTCTCCGTTGTGACCGGTTTGGTCAGCCGGCCATTTGGTCAGCCGGCCATGCCTACGAATTCCGCGACCAGTCGCGGATCGGCGATTTCGGCCGGGCTTGCCTCGCGGGTGATCATCCCTTTCTGGATGATCAGCACCCGGTCCGCGAGCGCGGCGATGAACTGCAGGTCCTGCTCCACCAGCAGCATCGTGATCCGGTGCGTGCGGCGCAATGCCTGCAAAGTCTCGATCATCTCCTCGACGATCGAGGGCTGGATGCCTTCGGTCGGCTCGTCCAGCAGGATCAGCTTCGGGCTTCCGCACAGGCAGCGCGCCAGGGCGAGCAGTTGCTGCTCGCCGCCCGACAGCGCGCCGCCCGGCCGGTCGAGCAGCGGCGCCAGCCGGGGGAAGATCGCCAGCGCCGCGTCCATCGCGCGGCGTTCCCCGTCGCGGGCGAAGATGCATCCCATGCGGAGGTTGTCGCGCACGCTCAGGGTGGGGAAGATCTCGCGCCCCTGCGGCACGTAGCCGAGGCCGGCGCGGGCGCGCGCCGCGGTGGACGCGCGGGTGATGTCCTGTCCGCAGAACGAGATGGTCCCCGCCGTCGCCGGCAGAAACCCCATCAGCGCCTTCAGCAGCGTGGTCTTGCCCATGCCGTTGTGGCCGAGGATGCCGACGAAGCCGCCTTCCTCCGCGGTCAGGCTGACGCCGCTCAGGATCGGGATCCGGCCGTAGCCGGCGTGCAGGCTCTGGACATCCAGCATCACGCGGCGGCCTTGCCGAGATAGACGTCGCGCACCGCCTGATCGGCCAGCACCCGTTCGACGTTGTCCTCGATCAGGATGCGGCCGCGGTTGAACACGGTGACGGTGCGGGCGATCATCCGGATGAACTGCATGTCGTGCTCCACCACGATCAGCGCCTGGGCGCGGTTGATCTCGCGGATCAGTTCGGCGGTGCGGACCACTTCCTCGAAGGTCATGCCGGCGGCGGGTTCGTCGAGCAGGATCAGCTCCGGCTCCTGCGCCAGCACGGTGCCGATCTCCACCCATTGGCGCTGGCCGTGAGCCAGTTGGCCGACCGTTCGCAGGGCGATCTCGGTCAGGCCCAGCCGGGTGAGCACCTGATCGGTGATCTCGCGCGCATGGCGGGCCGATTTGCCGCGCCCGGCGGCGACGAAGACGTTCTCGACCACCGACAACCCGTTGAACACGTTCGGCACCTGCGTCTTGATGCCGACCCCGAGCCTTGCCACCTCGTGCGGCGCGGCGCCGGTGATGTCGCGACCGCGGAACCGGACCCGCCCCGCGGTCGGGCGCAACTGGCCGGTCAGGATCTTGAAGAACGTGCTCTTGCCGGCGCCGTTCGGCCCGATCAGGCAGCGCAGCTCGCACTCGCCGAGGCTGAAATCGACATCGTCCACCGCGGTCACGCCGCCGAAGCGCATGGTGATCCCGTTGGCCTGCAGCAGGGGCACGCCGGTCATCGGTGCGCCTCCACGGCCGGAGGGACGGGGGTGCGCACCCGCAGTGCGGCCAGCCGCTGCGCCAGCGCCCCGAGGCTGGGCAGCACGCCCTGCGGCACCAGCAGGACAAAGGCGAGCAGCACGACGCCGAGAATGAGATTGGCGTTGAACAGGAGCTGGGTGCCGATCGCGGTAATCAGGTACTGCACGGCGACGGCGCCCAGGATCGGTCCCAGCAAGGTGCCGAGCCCGCCGACCAGCACGAAGATGATCACCTGCGCCGCCTGCTGCAGCCCGAACACGGTCGGGCTCACGAACCCGCCCCAGTTGGTGAACAGGCAGCCGGCCAGACCGGCGACGCCGCCGCCGATCGCGAAGGTGATGGTCTTGTAGAGGCGGGGGTCGTAGCCCAGCAGCATGGCGCGCGTTTCGTTCTCGCGGATCGCGACCACCACCCGGCCGAACCGTGTGGCCAGCACCCCGCGCAGCAGCACATAGACGATGACCAGCAGCGCCGCGGCGACGCCATAGAGCTGGCCGGGATCGAGCGGGGAATCCGGCGCGCCGGGGATGTTGAGCGGCGGCACCGAGGGGATGCCGTTGAACCCGCCGAGCTCCGCCTGGCCGATCCGCCAGACATCGCCGGCGGTGGAGTTGGCGACGTTGAACAGGATCACCGTCACGGTGAGGGTGATCACGCCGACATAGGCGTCGCTGATCCGGCCGTAGAACATGAAATAGCCGAGCAGGGCCGCGAACGCCGCCGGCACCGCGATCGCCAGCAGGAACGGCACGGTGCTGTCGCCCATGTTGATCGCCGCCACGGCATAGGCGTAGCCGCCGAGCCCGAAGAAGGCCGACTGCCCGAAGCTCATGATCCCGCCGTAGCCCCAGATGAACCCCTGGCTCAGCGCCAGCACCGCCATCGAAATGTACAGGGTTGCCTGCACCAGGCCGAACAGGCCGACCAGCATCGGCAGCGCCGCCAGGACGACGATCAGGCCCGCCAGGGTGGCGAGGAAACTGCGCGACATGGCTCAGATGCTCCGGCGGAAGAAGCGACCGGTGATGCCTTGCGGCAGCACGCGGATCATCAGCAGGGCGAACAGCAGCAGCGCGACCTGGCCGAACACCGGCGTGGTCTGGAAGGTCACGAGCTGGTCGATCGCGCCGAACAGGCCGGAGGCGATCGTGCTGCCGGTGATGATCGCCGCCCCGCCGCCCAGAACCGTAATGAACGCCTTGGCCACATAGGCCGCGCCCATGCCGGGCGCCACCCCGGCGAGCGGCGCGATCACGCCGCCCGCCAGCCCCGTCAGCGCCGCGCCCAGGCCGAAGGTCGCCATGTAGACCTGCCCGGGCGGCACGCCGAGCGCGGCGGCCATGTCCGGGTTCTGCATGGTGGCGCGCACGATCAGCCCGAACCGTGTGGCCCGCAGCAGGGTCCACAGCCCCAGCACGACCAGCGCCGCCACGGCGACGGTGAAGGCGCCGTAGAGGCTGGCGTTGTACGGCCCGATCGCGAAACTGCCGAGCGGCGCCGACACCCCGCGCACGGTGGTCCCGAAGATCGAGGTCACCAGGCCGATCAGCGCCAGGCTGAGCCCCCAGGTCGCCAGCATGGTGTCGATCATGCGGCCGTAGAGGAAGCGGATCAGCGTGCGCTCCACCAGCAGCCCGAACAGGCCGACGAACACCGGGGCGACGACCAGCATCGCCACCCAGATGTTCACCCCGGCGTTGGCGCTGAGCACGGTCGCATAGGCGCCGAGCATCAGGAACTCGCCATGCGCGAGGTTGATGATCCGCATCAGGCCGTAGATCACGCCAAGTCCGATCACCAGCAGCAGCAGGCTCGCGATGCTGGTGAGCACGTTGAACCCGACAAGGGCGGCGAGCGCCATGTGACTACATCTTCACATCGACAACGAACTGCTTGTCGGTTCTGGGGTATTTGACGAGGTCGCAGACCGCCTGCGTGTCGGCCGGTTCCTGGTGCTGATAGCTGGCGATCACGTCCCATTTGCCCCCGACCGCCTTGCCGAGATAGGCATTGCGGATCGTCTGGTGCGAGGCGGGATCGATCGCCACCGGGCCGGACGGACCGGCGAACGAGATGCCGGTATCCAATGCCTTGATCACCTTGGCCCGCGCGAGCGAGCCCGCCTTCTGCACGCCCTTGGCCCAGAGATGGAAGCCCTCGTAGGTGGTGGCCGCCGGTTCGCCGATATAGGGGACCTTGGCGCCGAACTTCTTGTGGATGGCACCGACGAAGGCGGTATTTGCCGGCGTGTCCAGTTCCTGGAAATAGCCGTAGCCGGAGACGATCCCCTCGGTCACCGCGGGATCGAGCGTGGCCAGCTCGTTCACCAGGCCGAAGGTGGTCGAGGCGATGGGAACCTTGCCCTTCATCCCCGCGGCCGCCCACTGGCGGTAGAAGGCGGTGTGGTTGGAGCCGACCAGCGCCGACAGCAGCACATCGGGCTTGGCGCCCTGGATCTTGGCGATGCTGGCGGTGAACGAGGTGACATCCAGCGGGAAGAACTCGACCGCCTGCACGTCGCCGCCGCCGTCGCGGGCGTATTTCGCCATCCACTTGGCGGTGATCTGGCCGTAGTTGTAGTCGGCGGCGATGATGTAGACCTTCTTGCCCCAGGTCTTCAGCGAATACTCGACCAGCTTGCTGACGGTCTGCGCCGGCGTGGTGCCGGTGCAGTAGCAGTCGATGTCGCAGACGCCGCCCTCATAGAGAACGTTGTAGAAATAAAGCACCCGGTAGCGGTCGAACACCGGCCGGATCGCCTCGCGCGAGGCCGAGGTGATGCCGCCGTGCACGACGTCCACCCGGTCCTGCAGCGCCAGCCGCTGGGCGTATTGCGAGTAGAGCGCGATGGTCGACTGGGTGTCGTAGTTGATCAGTTCCACCTTGCGCCCGAGCAGGCCGCCGCCGTCGTTCACCTCATCGACCGCGAGGCGGATGGCGTCGAACATCGGCTGGCCGGTGCTGCCGATCGGGCCCGACAGGTCGAGCAGGCTGCCGACCTTGATCGGCGCCGCCGCGCGGGCGACGAAGGGGGCGGCCAGCGGCGCCGCGGCGGCCGCGGAGCCGAGTTGAACGAGGCGTCTGCGGGTCAAATTCATGCGCGGGTCTCGCTTTCAGGTTCGACGATAGGCAGATCACCAAGCAACTCACGTGCCACGCTTCTGCACGCCCCATGGGCAGTGCCGGGCCGAAGGCACATTCGGCATATCCGTGGGCGCGATGGCACCCGGTGAGTGCGCTTGTTTGTTTTCCTTGATCCGGCGGTGAGCCTATGATTTAAGCGAATTGTGCAAAACGCGCTCATAGCGCAGTCAGGCTACCATCGAAGGCCGGGCGCTTGCGTCACATCTTCGCGCCCTGCCGCCGGCCGCGCGTGCCGTCTCCCGGCGCACGGCCACCGGGCCACGCGCGTTGCCATGCGCACCCCCGGTCGCTACGACGGGCTCCGTCATCGGGAGATCGCCACATGGACAAGGAAGAGCTGACCCGTTGGGCGCTGGACAACGGCTGGCAGATGATCGCCGGCTGCCCGAGCCTGACCAAGCCGTCCTCGCCCAAGGAGGCGATCGTGCGCATGCAGCTCAAGGCCACGGTGGTGGCGATCGAAATCAAGAAGCCGGCCGGGAAGTGGGAGAAGGTGTCCAGCCAGGGCTATGCCAAAATCGTTCCGGATCCCGACACCGGCCTGCCCCGGGGCCTCGGCCTCGACACGATTTCGGGCTTCACCCTGCTCATGCGGGAGAACAAGGACCGCATGGTCTTCGCGGGGATGACGGGACCCAGGAAGCCCTGACACGATAGGCGCGCCGGACTGCCAGGGGGGGAACGCATGGACCAGGAAGCATCGGTTTCGATCACGCCGCTCTCGCCGCACACGGGCGCGGCACGTCACCGGGGTGGATTTGCGCCGCCCGGTGCCGCAGGCGCTGCGCGCGGCGCTGAACCGCGCCTTCCTCGACCACGCCGTGCTGGTGATCCGCGACCAGTCCCTCGACCCTGCCCAGATGCTCGCCGCGGTGCGGCTGTTCGGCAGCGTCTTCCCGCAGCACAACACGCGCTTCGCGCTGCCCGGCTGCCCGGAGATCCACTACCTCTCCAACCAGGACCGCTTCCCCGATGGCCGCCGCTACATCCCCGGCGAGGGCTACCACACCGATCATTCCAACGCCGCGGAGCCGCCCAAGGCCACGGTGCTGCACGCGGTGAAGCTGCCGGACCAGGGCGGGGACACGCAGTTCGTCAACATGACCCTGGCCTATGCGCGGCTCGACCCGGCGCTGCGCGCGCGGATCGAGGGACTGCGCGCCGTGCACGTCTATCAAAGCCGCCACAGCGCGCGGAAGCTGATGGGCCTGTCGGAGACCGCCCGCGCCGCGGTGCCGGAGCACGTGGTGCACCCGCTGGTGCGCACCCATCCGGAAACCGGCCGGCGCGCGCTCTACATCAACCCGATCCGCATCGAGGCGATCGAGGGGATGGATGAGCCCGACGCCCTGGCGCTGCTCGATGCGCTGCTCGCGCACGCGACCCGGCCGGAGTTCGAATACCGCCACCGCTGGCGGCCGGGCGATCTCGTGATGTGGGACAACCGCTGCCTGCTGCACAAGGCGAACGGCGATTACGACATGGACCAGGAGCGCTACCTGTACCGGGTGATGCTGCGCGGCGACCGCCCGGTGTAGCGCCGGCGGCTCAGCCGCGCGGGCGAGCGGCGCCGATCGGCGGCACCTCGTTTTCCATCCCCGCCAGCACTTCGGCGACATGGCGCGCCGCGACCGCATGGCCCTCGCGCGACAGCCGCCCGGCGATGTTGAGCAGGCAGCCGAGATCCCCGGCGAGCACGGTGCCCGCCCCGGTCGCGGCGATGTCGCGCGTCTTGTCGCTGACCATGCGCACCGAGATCTCGGGGTATTTCACGCAGAACGTGCCGCCGAACCCGCAGCAGATCTCGGGTTCGGCCATCTCCTTCACCTCGGCCCCGACGGCGGCCAGCAGCCGGCGCGGCTGGTCCTTGATGCCGAGTTCGCGCAGGCCTGCGCAACTGTCGTGATAGGTCACGGGCCCGCCGGTCCAGCGGCCCGGCGGCGCGGCGAGCGGCATCACGTCGGTGAGAAAGCTCACCAGTTCGAACGTCCGCTCGGCCAGCTGGTCGGCCCGCGCGCGCAGGTTCGGGTCGTCGTCGAACAGATGCGGCAGGTGGTGCTTCAGCATCCCGCCGCAGGAGCCGGACGGCACCACCACATAGTCGTAGCCGCCGAACGCCTCCAGCAGGCCGCGGCCCAGATCCCGCGCGGTGGCGCGATCGCCCGAGTTGTAGGCCGGCTGGCCGCAGCAGGTCTGCGCCCGCGGCACCTCCACCTGGCAGCCAGCCGCTTCCAGCAGGCGGATGGCGGCGAAGCCGACGCTGGGCCGGTGCAGATCCACCAGGCAGGTGACGAACAGGGCAACGCGGGGCTTCGTTTGGGTCATGGGCACCTTCGGGACTCGGCCAGTGATACAAGGGGCCGGCCCGGCCTGCCAGTCCGCCCCCGCCCGGATGGTGGACACGCCGGGCGGCGGCAGGCCGTTCCGGCACCCGGGCGCGGCGGAAAGGGGTCTCGCCATGCGGAAATCCGTCATGCGCGCCGCGAGCGCGCTCAACACATGGGTCTACCGGCTGAGCGGCGGAAAGCTGATGGGGCGCCTCCCGTCCGGGGCGCCGGTCTGCCTGCTGACCACCACGGGCCGCAAATCGGGCCAGGCGCGTGTCGTGCCGCTGCTCTATCTCGCCGACGGGGACGATTTCATCCTCGTCGCGTCGCAGGGCGGGGCGCCGCAGCATCCGGGATGGTTCCTGAACCTCGAGGTCGATCCGAAGGCCGAACTGCAGATCGGCACCCGTCGGGTTCCGGTCACGGCCCGGCGGCTTGCGCCGGATGAGCGCGACCGGCTCTGGCCGCGTCTGGTCGCGATGTACGGGCCGTACGAAGACTATCAGCGCCGCACGACGCGGCGGATCCCTGTCGTGAAGCTGACACCGACGCGCGCGTAGTGCCGCCCCCCTTGCGCCTGGCGGAAGCCCACCTGCCGGCCAGCGCGTGCTTGCGCATGAAGGGGGGATCGGCCCCCGCGCGTCGCCTTGCCGCGGCGCGCAGGTGGTGGTCTGCTGCGCCAGCGCAGCCTGACGGAGAGCAGACATGACAACGATCCCCCCGAGCGAGCGCGAACGCGCCCTGATCGAGACCGCGCGCCGGGTGCTGCCCGGCGGCAGCTTCGGCAACATGCCGGGGGACCTCATCCTCGCCGAGGGCCAGGGCGGCCGGGTGCGCGATATCAGCGGCAACGAATACGTCGATTTCCTGCTCGGCTCCGGCCCGATGTTCGCCGGCCACGGCCAGCCCGAGGTGCTGGACGCGGTGCGCGAGCAACTGCCGCGCGGCACCACCTTCTTCGCCAACAACGAACCGGGGATCCGCCTCGCCGCCGAGATCGTCGACGCGGTGGCCTGCGCCGAGCAGGTGCGCTTCGTCTCCAGCGGCACCGAGGCCGATCTGTACGCCATGCGCCTCGCCCGCGCCTTCCGCGGCCGCGACAAGATCCTGAAATTCGAGGGCGGCTATCACGGCATGAGCGACTATTCGCTCATGAGCCTGGCGCCGAAGCGCCCCGGCAATTTCCCCCGCCCGGTGCCCGATTCCCCCGGCATCCCGGCCAGCGTCGCCGATGAGGTGCTGATCGCCCCCTTCAACGACGCCGACGCGGCGGAAGCGCTGATCCGCGCCCGCCACGACGAACTCGGCGGGGTGATCGTGGAACCGTTCCAGCGCCTGCTGCCGCCGGCACCCGGCTTCCTCGCCCGGCTGCGCGCGGTCACCGCCGAATACGGCATCCCGCTGATCTTCGACGAGGTGGTCACGGGCTTCCGCTTCGCCTACGGCGGCGCCCAGGCCTATTACGGCGTGACCCCCGATATCTGCACCCTGGGCAAGATCATCGGCGGCGGCTTCCCGCTGGCCGCGATCGCCGGCCGGGCCGACATCATGGCGCTGTTCGATCGTGACACGGTTGGAGCCGAGCGCTTCCTGATGCAGATCGGCACCCTGTCCGGCAACCCGATCGCCGCCGCGGCCGGTCTCGCCACCCTGGCGATCCTGCGCCGCCCCGGCGCGTATGAGCGGGTGTTCGCCACCGGCCGCGCGCTGATCGCCGGCATGGGCGCCATCCTGAAGGAGTCCGGCCTGCCGGCGCAGATCATCGGCGAGCCGCCGCTGTTCGACGTGGTCTTCACCGACACGCCGCCGCACGACTATCGCGGCGTGCTGCGCGGCGATGCCGATCGTGCCCGGCGGGTGAACCGCAGCCTGCGGCAGGGCGGCGTGCTGAAGGGCGAGAGCAAATACTACGTCTCGCTCGCGCATGACGAGGCCGACGTGGCCCACACGCTCGCCGCCTTCGCCGCGGCGATCCAGGCCGAAGCCCGCGGAGGGTAGGACGATGCGCTTCACCGACCAGGTTGCCCTGATCACCGCCGCCGCCAGCGGCATCGGCCGCGCCACCGCCGAGATCATCGCCGCCGAGGGCGGCCAGGTGGTCGCGGTCGATACCGACGAGGCGCGGCTGGAGGCGCTGATCGCGGCGATCGGCGCCGCCGGCGGGCGCGCGGTGGGGCGGGTCGCGGACGCGCTCGATCCCGAGCAGGTGGCCGAGACGGTGGCCTGGACGGCACACGAGCTCGGCACGATCGACATCCTGGTGAACGCGGTCGGCGGCAGCACCATCATCGCGCGCCCCGCCGCGACGGTGGAGCAGCTCACTTTCGCCGACTGGCAGCGGCTGATCGACTTCAACCTGAGCGGGACCTTCCTGTTCTGCCACGAGGTCGCGCCGGTGATGCGGCGCCAGCGCCGCGGCAAGATCGTGAATCTCGCCTCGATCGCCGGGCGCGGCCTCAGCGTCTCCAGCTCCAGCGCCTATGCGGCAGCCAAGGGCGGGATCATCGCGTTCACGAAGAAACTCGCAAGCGAGCTCGGCCCGCATGGGATCACGGTGAACGCGATCGCCCCCAGCCTGACCCTGACCGAGCGCATCCGCCCGCACTGGAACCAGCGTGCGCCGGAGGACCGGGCGGCCGAACTCTCCCGCACCCCGTTGCGCCGGGTGGCGGAGGCGGTCGACCAGGCCCGCGTGATCTGCTTCCTGGCGTCCGCGGATGCCGATTTCGTGACCGGGGTGACGATCGACGTGACCGGCGGGGTCTAGCCCGTCCCGACACCTCCCCCTTGCTCGTTGCTGGACATACGGTAACATCCGTATCGGGACCATGATTTCAGGGCACCCGAAAGCAACAAGAGACCCCGGCCAGATCCGGGGCGATCAAGGGAGATCGTGCATGAAACGTCCAGTCCCGGCCGGGCGCTGCGCCCGGCTGGCCACGGCAGCGGCGTGCCTGCTGCTCGCCGCCCCCGCCTTTGCCGCCGGCCCCACCGAGGGCGTCACGCCCACCCAGATCGTGATCGGCACCACCACCGATCTGTCCGGCGTGACCGCCGTGCAGGGGGTGAACAACTCCGACGTGATCCGCATGGTGTTCGACGACGCCAACAAGGAAGGCGGCATCAACGGGCGCAAGATCAAATACATCGTGGAGGACACGCAATACACCGTTCCGCGCGCGGTGCAGGCGATCAACAAGCTGCTCAATCTCGATCACGTGTTCATCACCATCGCCGATGGCGGCACGCCGATGAACAACGCCGAGATGCCGATGCAGTTCGCCAAGGGTGTGCCGAACGTGTTTCCGCTGACCGGCGCGCGCTCGATGTACGAACCCTACAACCGGCTGAAATTCGGCCAGTTCGCCTCGTACTACGACGAGATGCGGGCGGGCGTGAAGTATTTCGTCGAGCAGCGGCACGTGAAGAAGATCTGCGCACTCTATCAGGATTCCGATTTCGGCCAGGATGTCATGGCCGGCATCGCCGCCGAGGCGAAGGCCCTGCACATGCCGGTCGTCGCCACCGTCACCGATCATCCGACTGACACCGACTTCACCGCGACCCTGGCCAAGCTGCGCGCGGCCGGCTGCGACTTCGTCGGCATGGGCACGATCGTTCGCGACACGATGGATGTGCTGTCGCAGGCCCGCAAGATGGGCTGGCACCCGGCCTTCGTCGGCCAGCTCGCGTCCTACGACACGGCGATCGCGGCCGCGCCGGGCGGCATCGGCGAGGGGTTCTATTCCATGACGCCGGCAATCTACGCCTATCCCGACGACCCGCGCCCCGCGGTCAAGAAATTCGCCGCCGAGTTCAGGAAGCGCTACGGCATGGATCCCAATTTCCTGGGCGAGCAGGGCTACAGCGCGGCGCATATGGTGCTGCTCGCGCTCAAGAACGCCGGGCCCAACCTCACCACTGACAGTTTCATCGAGGCCATGGAGGGCATCCACAGCTACACCGATATCTTCGGCACCACCTACAGCCTGGGCCCGCATCAGCATCATGCGGAGACGGCGTCCTTCCTCGCCGTGGTGAAGAACGGGCGTTGGGTCCCGGCGATCAAGGAGCAGCTCTCCTACTGAGGCCACGACCGGCGGCCCGGCAATTCCTGCCGGGCCGTTAACCGGCGGGTAACGGGCGTGCGGGAGAGTGCCGATCGGCATTCACCGTGCGGCCATGACCCGGTTCCGTCTTTCGTTGCGCCCGCCCCGGCGGGCCCGTCTGCGATGAAATCCCTGCTGGAAGGGCTGAAGGTGCTCGGCCCGGCGCGGCTCGGCGCGCTGGCGGCCGTGGGGCTGGGCACGCTCGCGCTGCTGGCGCTGCTCGTGCTCAGCAGCGGCGGGGAGAAGATGTCGCTGCTGTACGCCGATCTCGCGCTGCGCAATTCCGGGCAGATGACGCAGGCGCTGGGTCACGCCCATATCCGCTACCGTCTCGCCGACGGCGGCAGCGAGATCCTGGTGCCGGACGATCAGGTGCCGGCCGCGCGGGTGCTGCTCGCCCGCCAGGGCCTGCCGTCGGGCGGCACCGTCGGCTACGGCATTTTCGACCACGCCGACATGCTCGGCATGACCCCGTTCCAGGAACGGATCGATGAGACCCGCGCGCTGGAAGGGGAACTGGCGCGCACCATCGAGGCGATCCAGGGCGTGCGCGGCGCACGGGTGCATCTGGTGCTGCCGCGCCGCGCGCCCTTCGCGCGGGAAGCGCGGCCGGCGCAGGCCAGCGTGCTGCTGACCATGCAGGGGGCGGCGGTGCTCGACCGCGACGGGGTGCAGGCGATCCTGAACCTGATCGCCGCCGCCGTGCCCGGGCTGAAGCCGCAGAACATCGCCATCGTCGATTCCCGCGGCGAACTGCTGGCGCGTGCCGGCGCTCCGGTCGGTGCCGCCGGCCTCGCGCTGTCGGACGAAGGCATCCGCCGCGCCACCGAGTTGCGGCTGGCTCGCGCGGTGGAACGGATGCTGGCGCGCAGCCTCGGCCCCGACCATGTGCGCGCGGAAGCTGCGGTGCAGATGGACTTCGATCAGGTGCACGAGACGGCGGAGACCTACGACCCCAACGGCCAGGTCGCGCTGAGCGAGCAGAGCATCACCGACAAGCGGCAATCGACGGAGGCGGCGCCGACCGTCTCGGTGCAGAACAACCTGCCCAATGCGCCCGCCGCCAAGGCCGGGCGCGGCCGCAGCGAAACGCGCCGGCAGGACACCACCAATTACGAGATCAGCAAGACCGTTCGCACCCTGATCCATCAGCAGCCGAGGATCACCCGGATCAGCCTGGCCGTGATGGTCGACGCCGCGCGTGTCCACACCCCGGCCGATCTGGCGCGGATCACCGACCTGGTGAAGACCGCGATCGGCTTCGATGCGAAGCGCGGCGATACGGTGCAGGTGGTGGCGATGCCGTTCGCCGGATCGGCCGCCACGCCGGCGCCGCTGCCGGCGCGCGGCTGGTTGGCGCTTCCGCTCGACAAGGCCGACATCATCGGACTGGCGGAAAGCGGGATCGCCGGGCTGATCGGGCTGTTGGCGCTGCTCGCGGTGCTGCGGCCGATGGTGCTGCGGCTGACCGCGCTGGCGCCCGCCGGCGCAGGCCCCGGCCTGCCTTTGCTGGCCGATGGCGGCGCGATGGAAGCGGCCGGGCCGCCGGCCTTGCCCGGCGCCGCGCCGCCCGCGCCGCCGGGGGCCGCCGGCAACGTGCCGCTGCTGGAGGACGAGAGCATGGTGAGCATGGCGCAAATCGAAGGCCAGATCCGCGCCTCCTCGATCCGCCGCATCTCCGAAATGGCGGATCAGCACCCGGAGGAGACCTTGTCGATCCTGCGCGGCTGGATGGCGCAGGAGGCCGGATAGATGACGACGGCGGAGGACGAGCGCGCGATGCCGGGGGCGCAGAAGGCGGCGATCCTGATGCTCGCGCTGGGCGAGGAACATTGCGCCCGCCTGTTCGCGCTGATGCATGAGGACGAGATCAGGGATGTTTCCGCCGCCATGTCCCGGCTCGGCCCGGTGCGCGCGGAGATGGTGGAGCGTCTGTGCAGCGACTTCACCCGGAACATGGGCAACGCCGGCAACCTGGTCGGCAGTTTCGACAGCACCGAGCGGCTGTTGCAGCGCAGCCTGCCGCGCGACCGCGCGGTGCAGATCATGGAAGAGATCCGCGGCCCCGCCGGGCGCACCATGTGGGACAAGCTCGGCAACGTGAACGAGGCGGTGCTGGCCAACTACCTGAAGAACGAATACCCGCAGACCGTTGCCGTGGTGCTGTCGAAAGTGAAACCGGAGCACGCCGCCCGCGTTCTGGTGCTGCTGCCGGAAAGCTTCGCCATGGAAGTGATCATGCGCATGCTGCGCATGGAGAGCGTGCAGAAAGACGTGCTGGAGGGGGTGGAGCGCACCCTGCGTTCCGAGTTCATGTCCAATCTCGCGCGCAGCGCCCGGCGCGATTCGCACGAGCTGATGGCGGAGATCTTCAACAACCTCGACCGCCAGTCGGAGATCCGATTTCTCTCCGCGCTGGAGGAACGCAACCAGGACGCGGCGGAGCGGGTCAAGGCGCTGATGTTCACCTTCGACGACCTGCAGCGCCTGGGCCAGCCCGCGCTGCAGGTGCTGCTGCGGGAGGTGGAGAAGGACAAGCTGTCGCTGGCCCTGAAGGGCGCGTCGGAAAAGCTGCGCGCCCTGTTCTTCGCCAGCCTGTCGGAACGCGCCGGCAAGATGCTGCGCGAGGAGATCGAAGCCCTGGGCCCGGTCAAGCTGCGCCAGGTGGACGAAGCCCAGGCCACGATCGTGGCCGCCGCCAAGGAACTCGCCGCCCAGGGGCGGATCGATCTCGGCGAAAGCAAGGACGAGGAGGTGGTCTATTAACGTGGACGTCCTGTTCGACATTCCCGCCCATGCCCCGCGTCCCGCCGCCCCCGCCGGCGTGCTGTTCGCCGAGGATTTCGACCAGCCGCCGCCCGCGCCCCCGCCGGTGCCGGAGGCGGCCCGCCCCGTCTTCAGCGTCGAAGACCTGGCCGCCGCGCGCGACGCCGCCCGCGCCGAGGGCCGCGAGCTTGGCCTCGCGGAGGCCACCGCCCAGCATGAAGCGGCACTGGATGCTGCCTCGCGCGCGGTTGCCGCGCAGCTCGCCGGCTTGCGCGGGGAGGCGCGCGCGCGGGCCGAGGCCGCGGCGCATGCGGTGGCGCAGATGCTGCTCGACATCCTCGCCGCGCTGTTCCCCACCCTCTGTGCCCGCCACGGGGCGGCGGAGGCCGAGGCGGTGCTGCGCGCCATCCTGCCCGGCCTGGGCGGCGAGCCCGCGCTCGGCCTGCGCGCCAACCCGCGTCTGCTGCCGGGCCTGCGTGCCGAACTCGCCCGCATCGACCCCGAGCTTGCGGCGCGAACCGACTTCATCCCGAGCGAGATCGCCGCCCCCGGCGACATCGCCATGAGCTGGCAGCACGGCGGTGCCGCGCGCGACGCCGCGTCCCTGTGGGACGCGGTGGCGCACGCGCTGGCCCCCGCCGGACTGCACCTCGCCCAGGTCGCGGAGATCGCCGATGCAAGATGACACGGAGCTTGCCGAACTGCCCGACGCCGCGCCCGACGGCGACGGCGCCGCACCGCGCGAGACCCGCGACCTGGAAGCGGTGTACGACATCCCGGTCACCGTCAGCGCCGTGCTCGGCAAGACCACCATGCAGGTCAGCCAGCTGCTGAAGCTCGGCCGCGGCGCGGTGGTCGAGCTCGACCGCAAGCTGGGCGAGGCGATCGACATCTACGTGAACAACCGCCTGGTCGCGCGCGGCGAGGTGGTGATGGTCGACGACACACGGCTCGGCGTGACCATGACGGAAATCGTCAAGGCCGACCGGATCGGATGAGGGAGGCCCCACCGCCATGCGGGTGCTGATCATCGGCTCGCTGGCCGGCGAGCTGGGCCAGGCGGCACGGATCGCCATCGCCCGCGGCGCGAAGCTCGACCAGGCCGACGACGGGGAGGCGGCGCTGGCGCGGCTGCGCGCGGACGCGCGGGTCGATCTGGTCTTGTGCGAGCTGTCGCACGACGTCGGCGCGGTGGTCCGCGCGCTGGCGGCCGAACGCATCGCCGTGCCGGTGGTGGCCTGCGGCAGCGGCGCAGACCCGGACGCGGCGGTGGAAGCGATCCGCGCCGGGGCGCGCGAGTTCCTGCCGCTGCCGCCCGACCCCGAGCTGATCGCCGCCATCCTGGCCGCCGCCGCCGGCGAAACCCACGCGCTGATCGTGCGCGACCCCGCCATGGCCGCCGCGGTGCGCCGGGCCGAGCAGGTGGCCGGCGCCGAGGCCTCGGTGCTGATCACCGGCGAATCGGGCACCGGCAAGGAAGTGCTGGCGCGCCACATCCACCGCCGCTCCCGCCGCGCCGGCGGACCGTTCGTGGCGCTGAACTGCGCCGCGATCCCGGAAAACCTGCTGGAATCGGAACTGTTCGGCCACGAGAAAGGGGCCTTCTCGGGCGCGGTGGCCCGCCGGGTCGGCAAGTTCGAGGCCGCCGACGGCGGCACCCTGCTGCTCGACGAAATCAGCGAAATGGACGTCCGCCTGCAGGCCAAGCTGCTGCGCGCGCTGCAGGAACGCGAGATCGACCGCCTCGGCGGCGCCGCCCCGGTGCGGGTGAACGTGCGCATCCTGGCCACCACCAATCGCGACCTGCCGGGGGAAGTGACGCGCGGCACGTTCCGCGAGGACCTCTATTTCCGCCTCAATGTCGTCAGCCTGCGCGTGCCCCCCCTGCGCGAACGCCCGGGCGACATCGCGGCTCTCGCCGAACATTTCGCCCGTCATTACGCCGAGGTGAACGGCCTGCCCGACCGCAGACTGTCCCCCATTGCGCTCACCCGCCTCGCCACCCACCCCTGGCGCGGCAACGTGCGCGAACTGGAAAACACCATCCACCGCGCCGTGCTGCTGGCCGAAGGCGAGGCCATCGGCCCCGCAGCGATCGAGCTCGGCCCGCAAACCCAGGCCGGCACCACCGTGCTCACCCCGGGCGGCATCACCAGCCTGGTCGGCAAGACCATGCACGAAGTCGAACGCGATCTGATCCTGGAAACCCTGGGCCACACCCTCGGCAACCGAACCCACGCCGCCACCATCCTCGGCATCTCCATCCGCGCCCTGCGCAACAAACTCCGCGACTACGCGGCCCAGGGCATGCCGGTGCCGCCGCCGGGGGCGGGGGTGGCGGCGTGAGGGAGGAAGCAAGCAAGGCCAGGGGGGCGCTGCCCCCCTGGACCCCCCGCCAGGGGACAAGTCCCCTGGACCCCTCGGGGGGTTCCGAGCGGGAGGGGGGCGGCGTGGGAGCCGGGGCGGCGCGCGGGGCTGGGCGGAGAGGGGCGCAAAGGCGCCCCTCTCCGCCCAGCCCCGCGCGCCGCCCCGGCTCCCACGCCGCCCCCCTCCCACTCGGAACCAACGAATGGGTTCCAAGGGCTCAGCCCTTGGCGGGGGTCCAGGGGGCAGCGCCCCCTGGCCTTGCTTGCTTCCTTCCCTGACCCATGCCCCCGTTCCTCGCAACGCTGCACCGCTACGCCCCCGGCACCGATATCGGGTTGGCGCTGGGCGTGGTGGCGCTGTTGTCGGTGCTGGTGCTGCCGTTGCCGCCGGCGCTGCTGGATGTGGGGCTGGCGTTGTCGGTCACCGCGTCGGTGCTGGTGCTGATGGTGGCATTGTTTCTGGTGCGGCCGCTGGACTTCACCAGTTTCCCGACCCTGCTGCTGTTGACCACGTTGTTGCGCCTGTCGCTGAACGTGGCGACGACCCGGCGCATCCTGTCGCATGGCAACGAGGGGCCGCTGGCGGCCGGGCATGTGGTGGCGGCGTTCGGCGGCTTCCTGATGGGCGGGGACATCGTCATCGGGCTGATCGTGTTCGCGATCCTGCTGGTGGTGAATTTCACCGTCATCACCAAGGGCTCCGGCCGCATCGCCGAGGTGGCGGCCAGGTTCAGCCTGGATGCGATGCCCGGCAAGCAGATGGCGATCGACGCCGATCTCTCGGCCGGGCTGATCGACGAGAAGGCCGCGCGTCTGCGCCGGCGCGAGCTGGAGCAGGAGAGCAGTTTCTACGGCGCGATGGACGGCGCGGCGAAATTCGTGCGCGGCGATGCGATCGCCGGGCTGATCATCACCTCGATCAACATCGTGGGCGGGCTGGCGATCGGCATGGTCCAGCATGGCATGAGCTTCGCCGACGCCGCCGATGCGTTCACGAAACTGACCGTGGGCGACGGGCTGGTGACGCAGATCCCGGCGCTGCTGGTCTCCACCGCCGCCGGCATCGTCGTGACCAAGGGGGGGATGGAGGGCACCGCCGATGCCGCGCTGATCGGCCAGCTGGGCGGCAATCCGAAGCCGCTGGCGATGGCGGCCGGGGCTGCCGCGGTGCTCGCCGTGCTGCCCGGCCTGCCGGCGCTGCCGTTCCTGGGCATCGCCGGGACTTGCCGGCGGCGGGGCCTGGCTGCGGTTCCGCCATCCGCCGGGCGTGCCCGGGCAGGACGCGCCGGTCGCGGCGGAGCCGACCGAGCCGCCGATCGCGGACTCGCTCCGGCTCGACCTGATCCGGCTGGAACTGGGCTACGGGCTGCTGGCGCTGGCGGGGGGCGGGACGCCGCGGCTGACCGAGCAGATCAAGAGCCTGCGCCGCTCGATCGCCGCCGAGATGGGCTTCGTGCTGCCCCCGGTCAGGATCCAGGACAACATGCAGCTCGCCGCCGATGCCTATTCGATCCGGGTGAAGGAGATCGAGGCCGGGCGCGGCGAGCTGCGTCCGACCCTGCTGCTGGCGATGGATCCCAAGGGCGGGCTGCCGGATCTTCCCGGCGAGCCCACCACCGAACCCGCCTTCGGTCTGCCCGCGCGCTGGATCGCGCCGGACGCGAAGGACGAGGCGGTGTTCCGCGGCTACACCGTGGTCGATCCGCCCAGCGTGCTGACCACGCACCTGACCGAAGCGGTGCGCGAAACCATGGCCGAGCTGCTGTCCTACGCCGAGACCCAGAAGCTGCTGGAGGAGCTGCCGCGGGAGCAGCAGAAGCTGGTGGCCGATCTGATTCCGGCGCAGGCCAGCGTGGGCCTGGTGCAGCGGGTGCTGGCGGCGCTGCTGGCGGAACGGGTGTCGATCCGCGACCTCGGCACGATCCTGGAGGGGATCCAGGAAGCCGGGCCGCAGCGCCCGATGGCGGCGATCCTCGGGCATGTGCGCGCGCGGCTGGCGCGCCAGATCAGCGATGCGCAGACCGGACCCGCGGGCTACATCCCCCTGGTGACCTTGTCGCCGCAGTGGGAAAGCGCGTTCGCCGAGGCGCTGACCGGCCCGCCGGAGGACCGTCAGCTGGCGATGCCGCCGAGCCAGTTGCAGGACTTCATGCAGCGTCTGCGCGCGGCGTTCGAGGCGGCGACCGCCGGCGGCGAGTCTCCCGCGCTGCTGACCAGCGGCGGCATCCGCCTGCACGTGCGCGCGATCGTCGACCGCATCCGCCCGAACACGCCGGTGCTGGCGCAGGCGGAGATTTTCCCCCGGGCGCGGATCCGCACCTTGGGCACGGTGTGATCCGCGCGGCACGATGGGCAGGCCGGGCGCCTGGCGTGGCCACAGGGGACCGTCTATGTCCGTCCCGGCGCCCATCAGGGGACGAGGCCCGTGTTCGTGGACGAACCGCATCCGCCGCAAGGCAACCGGGACACGCGCGCGCAGACCGGCTGCCGCGCGGCCTGTCCGGCATGAGCACCACCGCGCCCGGATACCCGGTGTCCGTCGTCACCGGCTTCCTCGGCAGCGGCAAGACCACCCTGATCGGCCGCGTCCTGCGCGATCCGGGGTTCGCGCGCACGGCGGTGATCGTCAACGAATTCGGCGAGGTCGGCATCGACCACGCGCTGGTCGCGGCAGGCAGCGAGACCCTGCTCGCGCTGACCACCGGCTGCCTGTGCTGCCGGATGCAGAGCGACCTCGCGGCGACCCTGCGCGGGTTGCGGCGCGAAGCCGGGCAGGGGCCGATGCAAGGCTACGACCGGGTACTGATCGAGACCTCCGGCCTGGTCGATCCGGCGCCGATCCTCGCCGCCCTGCTCGCCGATCCGGAGGTGGCGATCGGCCACCGGCTCGACACGGTGGTCACCCTGGTCGATGCCGTCCTGGGCGAGGCCACGCTCGAACGCCACGTGGAAGCGCGCCGGCAGGTCGCGGTGGCCGACCGCATCGTGCTGACCAAGACCGACCTCGCCGGCCCGGTCCCCGGGTTGCGCGCCCGCCTCGCCGCCGTCGCGCCGGTGTGGGAGGTGGTGCGCGGCGCCATCGACCCCGCGGTGCTGTTCGCCCCCGCCGCGGCGGACGCGCGCGCCGCGCGGCTGGCCGCGCTCGCCCCGGCTGCCGGGCCCAACCCGTTCGCCCGCGGCCGGCATGGCGACGGCCTCGGCAGCATCGTGCTGGAACCCGACCGTCCGATCGCCGGCGCCGCGCTCAGCCTGTTCCTGGAAGCGCTGGTCGCCAACGCCGGCCCGCGCCTGCTGCGGCTGAAGGGCCTCGTGGAAATCGCCGAGATGCCCGGCCGGCCGCTGCTGCTGCAAGGCGTGCAGCACAGTCTGGCGCCGCCGGAATGGCTGGACGCCTGGCCGCCGGGCTGGGAGGGCGGCAGCCGCCTCGTGCTGATCGGCCAGGACATCCCGCGCCATTTCCCGGCCCGGCTGCTCGCCGCGATCGCGGCGGAGGTCGCCGACAAATCATCTTCCCTGCCCTGAGCGCAGGTGCGCTGTCCGGGTCGGGCGCTACAGCGCCGCCCGCAGCGCCCCGGCCTCCGGCTCGGCAAGCACGCCGCGGCGGAGGAACAGGTCGATCAGCACCAGGGCCACGTTGAACTTGAAGTCGTCGGTCCGTCGCAGCGTCTCCAGCACCCGCGGCAGGGGCCAAAGCGCGAAGCTTTCGACCTCCCCGTCCGCCGCGTGCGGGCGGAAATCCTCCGGCAGCCACAGATCGTAGGCGAGCACGCGGTCGCGCCGCAGCCCCTCGGGCCGGTCCATGGCGTAGTCGATGGCGGCGACCGGCTGCGCCTGGCGGGCGAGCGGGGCCGGGATGGACGCTTCCTCGGCGGCTTCCTTCACCAGGGTCTCCGCCGGGGTCAGTCCGGCCGGCACGCCGCCGGCCACGATGTGATCGAGCTTGCCGGGATCGAGGTTCTTGTTCGCCGCCCGGCGGGCCACCCACAGCAGCGGGCCGTCCGCCGTCGCCACCAGCCCGTTCACATGCACGCCGATGGCGGCGATGCCGAAGGCGGGCAGGGCGCCGCGGTCGATCCGCGCCAGCGCCGGCCCGTCGGGATCGGCGCGCACGTCGAACGCTTCGCCGCGCCAGCGGAAGTGGCCGGCGGCGGCCAGGCTGCGGGCGATCGCCTCCAGCCGGTCGGGCGCTTCCAGCCGCAGGCCGTCCCGGTCCGGGACCAGGCCCGGCATGTCGCGCAGCACGGCGGCAAACCCCGGCTGCACCCAGCCGATCACCGCCTCGCCGATCCTGAGCGCCAGCCGCCCGCCGGGCAGGGCGGCGCTGCGGCAGGCGCGCAGGTGGCGCAGCAGGCTGTCCGGCACCCGCCCGTCCGGTACCCGATCCTCCGCCACGCCCGGCGATCCGTCCGCTCCCGGCTTTCCAATCCTCACGCCCGGTGCCACATCCCCGCCCATGGCAAGCTCCTCGTCCCACGCGCAAGCCGGAGCGGCACCGGCCGCGCCGCGCCGGTCGCACTGGCAGACTATCCGCTCGCTGCTGCCTTATCTATGGCCGAAGCATGACCCGGGCGCGCGGGCGCGCGTGTCGGTCGCCGTTTTGTTCCTGGTGACGGCCAAGCTCGCCACCGTGTTCCTGCCGATCCTCTATGGCCGCGCGGTGGATGCGCTGGCGCCCAAAGGGGGCGCGGGCGGGCTGATGGCGGTGCCGGTGGCGCTGATCCTGGGCTACGGGGGGCTGCGCATCGCCTCCTCCGGCTTCGCCGAACTGCGGGATGCGGTGTTCGCCGCCGTGCAGCAGCGCGCGACCCGCCGGGTCGCGCTGCAAACCTTCCACCATCTGCACGCGCTGTCCCTGCGCTACCACCTCGACCGGCAGACCGGCGGGCTCGCGCGGGTGATCGACCGCGGCACCCTGGGCATCCAGTCGGTGCTGCGACTGGCGATCTTCAACATCGTGCCGACGATCTTCGAGATCGTCATGGTCACCGGGATCCTGTGGGCGCTGTTCGACTGGCGCTTCGCCCTGCTGACGTTCCTTGCGGTGGCGCTCTATCTCGGCTTCACGCTCGCCTTCACCAATGTCCGCGTGCGCATCCGCCGGCGCATGAACGAGAGCGACAACGAGGCGCGGACAAAATCCGTCGACAGCCTGCTGAACTACGAGACGGTGAAGTATTTCGGCAACGAGGCGCACGAGGCGGCGCGCTTCGACGTGGCGCTCGCGGCTTACGAAAAGGCGGCGGTGCGCAGCCAGGTGTCGCTCAACATGCTGAACCTCGGCCAGGCGCTGATCGTCGCCGTCGGGACGGCGGGGATCATGCTGCTGGCCGCGCACGGGGTGGTGTCGGGCCACATGACGGTGGGCCGGTTCGTGGTGGTGAACACCTACCTGATGCAGCTCTACCAGCCGCTCAATTTCCTCGGCTTCGTGTATCGCGAGATCAAGCAGGGGCTGGTGGACATGGAGCACATGTTCCAGCTCCTGACCGTGCCGGCCGAGGTCGCCGACCGGCCCGGCGCGCGCCCGCTTGCGGTGACGGGGGGCGAGGTGCGGTTCCAGGCCGTGCGCTTCGGCTACCGACCCGACCGGGAGATCCTGAAAGGCGTGGATTTCACCGTCCCGGCCGGGCGCAAGCTCGCCATCGTCGGCCCCACCGGGGCCGGCAAATCCACCCTCTCGCGCCTGCTGTTCCGCTTCTACGACCCGACCGGCGGGCGCATCCTGATCGACGGGCAGGACCTCAGCGAGGTGACGCAGGCGAGCCTGCGCGCGGCGATCGGCGTGGTGCCGCAGGATACGGTGCTGTTCAACGACACGATCCGCTACAACATCGCCTACGGCCGCCCCGGCGCCAGCCAGGCGGACATCGAGCAGGCCGCCCGGCTCGCCCAGGTGCACGACTTCGTGCTGCGCCTGCCGGAGGGCTACGATACAAGGGTGGGCGAACGCGGGCTGAAGCTCTCGGGCGGGGAGAAGCAGCGGGTGGCGATCGCGCGCACCATCCTCAAGAACCCGCGCATCCTGATTCTGGACGAGGCGACCAGCGCGCTCGATACCCGCACCGAGCAGGAGATCGGCACCGCGCTTGCCGCCGCCGCCCGGCACCGCACCACGCTCGTGATCGCGCACCGGCTCTCGACCGTGGTGGACGCCGACGAGATCCTCGTGCTGGTCGACGGCAGGGTGGCCGAGCGCGGCACCCACGCGGCGCTGCTGGGCGCGCGCGGGGTCTATGCCAGGATGTGGGCGCTGCAGGCGATGGAAACCGGCACCGACTCGTCCGCTGACGCAACCGAGCCGGAGCCCGCGGGCGCCGGCTGAACCAGGGAAGGACCAGGACCATGGCGATCGAGCCGAACGCGCCGGACCCGACACCAACCGAGCTGTCGCATGCCGGTGCCGTCGTCGATAAGGCGATCGAATACATGGCCGGGCAGAACATCCCGCCGCTGGCGATCGCCTCGGCGCTGCTCGGCGGCGCCGTGACCCTGCTCGCGCGGCACGTGTCGGACGCGGCGATCGTCCGCGTGCTGGGCAATGCCATCGAGGGGGTCCGCTCGGGCGAGGTGCGGCGGACGGTGCACGAGGAGGAGTGATGCCGGCGGCCGCTTCGGCCGACCGGTATCGCGCGTGGGGTTGGTGGGGCGGCCAGGCGCGAAAGCAAACGCATACCGGCGGTCCGACGCCGCGATGGCGGTCAGCGCACAGGGCCGCTGGCAGGACGGGCGGATCGGCCCGGTCCGCGGTCCGCCCTTGGCGGGGCCGCCATCTGTGCTAAAGGCGCTGCCCCATGCGCCAGTTCCTCGACTTCGAAAAACCTGTGGCCGAGCTCGAAAGCAAGATCGACGAGCTGCGGCGGATGACCGAGCCCGGCGGCATCAACATCGCCGAGGAGGTCGCGCGGCTCGGCGAGAAGGCCGAGCGGCAGCTGCGCGCCACCTACGCGAAGCTGACCCCGTGGGAGAAGGTGCAGGTGGCCCGCCACCCGGACCGGCCCAAGGCGGGGGCCTATATCGACGCGCTGATCACCGAGTTCACCCCGCTCGCCGGCGACCGCGCCTTCGGCGAGGACACCGCGCTGCTGGGCGGCATGGGCCGCTTCCAGGGACGGCCGGTGATGGTGCTGGGCACCGAGCGCGGCTCCGACACCGAAAGCCGGGTGCAGCACAATTTCGGCATGGCCCGGCCGGAAGGCTACCGCAAGGCGCGCCGCCTGATCGAGCTGGCCGGCCGTTTCGCCCTGCCGGTGCTGAGCTTCGTCGACACCGCCGGCGCCTTCCCGGGAATCGACGCCGAGGCGCGCGGCCAGGCCGAGGCGATCGCCCGCGCGATCGACGCCTGCCTCGCCGCCCCGGTGCCGGTGATCGCCACCATCATCGGCGAAGGCGGTTCGGGCGGCGCGATCGCGCTGGCCGCCGGCGACCGGGTGCTGATGCTGGAGCATGCGGTCTATTCGGTGATCTCGCCGGAGGGCTGCGCCTCGATCCTGTGGCGGGATGCGGCGGAAGCGCCGGCGGCGGCCGAGGCGCTGCGGCTGACCGCGGAGGATCTGCTGCGGCTCCGCCTGGTCGATCAGGTGATCCCCGAGCCGCTGGGGGGCGCGCAGCGCGACCCGGAGGCGACGATCCAGGCGGTGGCTGCGGCGATCGCCGCAGCGCTGGAGCCGTTGCTGGCGCAGGAGCCGGCGGTGCTGCTCGCGCACCGGGCGGAGAAATTCCTGGAGATGGGTCGGGCCGGGTAGGGGCTCCGTGCGCCCCGTGCGGCGCCGGACCGGGACCGCCCGGGCCGATCGCGCTCTCTTGCGCTCCACCGCTGCTGCCCCGATTTTGCGATCAGGAGACCGTTGATGCCCGAGATCGAGATCTACACCCAGCCCTGGTGCCCCTATTGCTCCCGCGCGCGTCGCCTGCTCGACGAGCGGGGCGCCTCGGTGCGCGAGATCAGCGCCCCGCACGGCACGCCGGAGCGGGAGGATGCGATCCGCCGCTCCGGCGGGCGCACCACCGTGCCGCAGATCTTCATCGGCGGGCGGCATGTCGGCGGCTGCGACGACCTGCTGGCGCTCGACCGGGCCGGGCAGCTCGCGCCGCTGCTGGCCGGGCCGTGACCGCGCGGACCTTCCGCCGGCAGGTCCGCTGCTGCCCGCGCATGGGCCCTCGTATGTGTCCTGGCATTTGTTTTCTGGCGCTTACACGCCGGGAGTGCCAAATGGAGATCCGGGCCGGGCGCTGGTGCCGCGGTCGGGCAACAGCGGTGCGCGGAGCGCAGCCATGATCCATTACCAGGTCCGGTGCAGCCGCGACCACGAGTTCGACGGCTGGTTCAAGGACAGCGCCGGCTTCGAGCGCCAGGCCGAGCGCGGGCTGATCGCTTGTCCGGCCTGCGGCGACACCAAGGTCAGCCGGGCGCTGATGGCGCCGGCGCTCGGGCGGCGCGCGGCGGCGCCGCCGGCCGAGGCCCTTCCGCCCGCGTCTGCGCCGTCTGAATCCGCCCCGCCCGCAACCGCCGCGCCGGAGGTCGGCGCATCCGTGGCGGATGCGCCGAACAGCGCCGTTGCCGGCCAGATCCCCGATCATGTGCGCGCCATGCTGCAAAAACTGCGCGGCGAAGTGGAACGCAGCTGCGACTATGTCGGTCCCCGCTTCGCCGAGGAAGCGCGCCGCATCCATGCCGGCGAGGCCCCCAGGCGCGGCATCTACGGCGAAACCACCCCGGACCAGGCCGAGTCGCTGGCCGAGGACGGCATCGGCTTTTCGCGCATTCCCTGGGTCCCGCGCGCCGACGGCTGATACCGGCACAACGACGCGCCGCGCGGGAAACCGTGTGGCGCGTTCCCCTTCCCCAACTCCTCCCGCAAGGGGAGGGGGGTTGCTGTTTAGCCGCGCGCCGCCAGCAGGTAATTGACCGCGGATCCCGCCCCGGTCCGCCAGCCGCCCACAAGCGGCGCCGGCGCCAGCCCGGTGACGTCGCTGACCCGCAGCCCGGCGCCGCGGACCAGCGCGCCCAGTTCGGCAGGGGTCAGGAACCGCCGCCAGTCGTGGGTTCCCACCGGCAGCCAGCGCAGCAGGTATTCCGCGCCCAGCTTGGCGGCGGCGAACGAGGCCGCGGTGCGGTTCAGGGTGGACAGCACCAGCAGCCCGCCCGGCGCCAGCAGGCCGCCCAGCACGGCGAGGAAATCCTGCGGCTCCGTCACGTGCTCGATCACTTCCAGCGCGGTGATCACCGGAAAGCGGCGGCCTTCGGCCAGCAGGTCCTCGGGGGCGGCGATCCGGTAGGTGAGGGGCAGGCCGCGTCCGGCCGCGTGCGCGCGGGCGGCCTCGATCGGGCCGGGGGCGGCGTCGATCCCCAGCACGGTGAAGCCGCGTGCGGCCAGCGCCTCGGCGGCGAGGCCGGCGCCGGTGCCCACGTCCAGCACGGCGAGGTCGGTGCGTCCGGGGAAGGCCTCGGCGATGCGCGCGGCAATCCAGGCGATCCGGGCCGGGTTCATCCGGTGCAGCGGGCGCATTGGCCCGGCGGGATCCCACCATTGCCCGGCCAGGGCGTCGAACCGCCGTATTTCGCTGTCCCGCACGGTCGCTGCTGGCATGGCTGCTATCCTGGTTCGCGGCGGGGGACGCCGGCGCAGGGCGGCAAACAAGCACCCGCGCCGGCGCAGGACAACCGGCCCGGCGGGCGGCCGCCGCCCCGCGCGGCTGCGATGGTTGCCCCCCGGCCGGCCCGCCGGTATGTCTGGCCCGTTTCCTCCCTACCCTGCGTGCGCCGCTCGCTGTCCGGAAAGCTGCCTGTCCCCCATGGCTCGTATCGTAATGAAATTCGGCGGCACGTCGGTGGCCGACCTCGACCGCATCCGCGCCGTCGCGGCGCGGGTCAAGCGCGAGCACGAGGCCGGGAACGAGGTCGCGGTGGTGGTCTCCGCCATGGCCGGGTCCACCAACCGGCTGGTCGGCTGGTGCCAGGCGCTGTCCCCGCTGCACGACGCGCGGGAATACGACGTGGTGGTGGCCACCGGCGAGCAGGTGACCACCGGGCTGCTGTCCATCGCCTTGCAGGAGATCGGGGTGGAAGCCCGCTCCTGGCAGGGCTGGCAGATCCCGGTTCATACCGATAACGCGCACGGCAAGGCGCGCATCGCCGACATCGAAGGCGCGGAACTGATCCGGCGGATGCAGGCGGGCCAGGTGGCGGTGGTGTCCGGCTTCCAGGGGATCGCGCCCACCGGGCGGATCACCACCCTGGGCCGCGGCGGATCGGATACCTCGGCCGTCGCGCTGGCCGCCGCGCTGGATGCCGACCGCTGCGACATCTACACCGACGTCGACGGCATCTACACGACCGACCCGCGGATCGTGCCGCGGGCGCGCAAGCTGGCGAAAATCAGCTACGAGGAAATGCTGGAGCTCGCCTCGGTGGGGGCGAAGGTGCTGCAGACCCGCAGCGTGGAACTGGCGATGAACGAGCACGTGCGGGTCCGCGTGCTGTCCAGCTTCCAGGACGGACCCGACGACGGCACCAACGGAACCCTGGTCGTCGATGAGGATGAGATCGTGGAAAAAGAGACCGTCTCCGGCATCGCCTACTCCCGCGACGATGCGAAGGTCACCCTGCGCCGGGTGCCCGACCGCCCGGGCATCGCCGCCTCGGTGTTCGGCGCGCTCGCCGAGCACAGCGTGAACGTCGACATGATCGTGCAGAACACTGCGGCCGACGGCACCACGGATCTCACCTTCACCGTGGGCCAGGCGGACCTGCCGCGGGCGCAGGCGGCGCTCACCGCGCTCGCGCCGCAGATCGGCTTCGCCGAGCTGCTGACCGATGCCGATGTCGCCAAGATCAGCGTGGTGGGCGTGGGCATGCGCAGCCACGCCGGGGTGGCGAACACCATGTTCCGGGCGCTGGCCGACAAGGCCATCAACATCCAGGTGATCTCCACCAGCGAAATCAAGGTGAGCGTGCTGATCGCCGCCGAATACACCGAGCTCGCGGTCCGCGCGCTGCACACGGCGTACGGCCTCGATGCCGGCTGATCTCGTCGCCCCCGCGACGGAGACGGCGGCGCGCGCCCGGCTCGAGCGCCTGTGGGCGCGCGGCACCGCCTTCCTCGGCTGTCCGATCGCGATCATGGGCGGGGCGATGAGCTGGGTGAGCGAGCGCCACCTGGTATCGGCGATCTCCAACGCCGGCGGCTTCGGCGTGATCGCCTGCGGCGCGATGCGACCGGCGCAGCTCGAGGCCGAGATCGCCGCCACCCAGGCGCTGACCGACCGCCCGTTCGGCGTGAACCTGATCACCATGCACCCGGAGCTGAACGATCTGGTGCGGATCTGCCTGGAGGCGAAGGTGGGCCATGTCGTGCTCGCCGGCGGCATCCCGCCGGGCGGCGCGGTGCGCGCGGTGAAGGACGGCGGCGCGAAGCTGATCGCCTTCGCCCCCGCGCTGGTGCTGGCCAAGCGGCTGGTCCGCTCCGGGGCCGATGCGATCGTGATCGAGGGCTCGGAAGCGGGCGGGCATATCGGCCCGGTGTCGCTCAATGTGCTGGCGCAGGAGATCCTGCCCGTGTTGCGCGACGTGCCGGTGTTCGTTGCCGGCGGGCTGGGGCGCGGGGAAGCCATTCTGGCGTATCTGGAAATGGGGGCGTCCGGCGCGCAGCTCGGCACCCGCTTCGCCGCGACCACGGAATCGATCGCCCATCCGCGCTTCAAGCAGGCGTTCGTCCGCGCCAACGCGCGCGACGCGCTGCCGTCGGTGCAGCTCGACTCGCGCTTTCCGGTGATCCCCGTGCGCGGTCTGGTCAACGCCGGGACGGAACGCTTCCTGGTCAGTCAGGCCGACGTGGTGCGCCGCTTCCAGGCCGGCGAGGTCTCCAAGGAGGCTGCCCAGCTCGAGATCGAGCATTTCTGGGCCGGCGCGCTGCGGCGCGCGGTGATCGACGGCGACATCGAAACCGGCTCGGTCATGGCCGGCCAGTCCGTGGGAATGGTGGAGGCGGTCCAGCCGGTGGCGGCGGTCCTCGCCGAGTTGGTCGGGCAGATGATCGCGGCGCTGGCCGCGCGGGGATGAGGCCGCGATGACCCGCCGCGCTCCCTTCTGTCGCGCCCCCTTCGGCCGGGCCCCGCTCCCCTTGCCCCGTCCCCATCCGCCGGATGCCGGCTGACCCGCTCACCCCCGGACCGCGCCGGATGCTTGCCCGGCTGCGTGATCTGATGGCGCGCGGCGCCGCGCCGCTCGCCGAGGTGGCGGAGCTCGTGGCGGCGGAAATGGTGGCCGAGGTCGCCTCGGTCTACGTCTGCCGGCCCGGCGACATGCTGGAACTCGCCGCGACCCACGGCCTCAATCCGGAGGCGGTCGGGCGCACCAGGCTGCGGGCGGGCGAGGGAATCGTCGGCCTCTGCGCCGCGTCCGCGGCGGTGATGAACCTGCCGGACGCGCAGAACCACCCGGGCTTCGCCTACCGGCCGGAAACCGGCGAAGACCCCTACGCCTCCATGCTCGCCGTGCCGGTGCGCCGCGCCGGGCGCATCCTCGGCGTGCTGGCGGTGCAGAACCGCACGCCGCGCCGCTACGCCGGGGACGAGGTGGAGGAGCTGGAAACCGTCGCCATGCTGCTCGCCGAGGTGCTGGCCGGCGGCGGGGCGGTGGGGGGCGTGTCGGAAGGGCTGGGCGGCACCGTTCCCCGCCTGTTTTCCGGCCTGTCCCTGGCGCCCGGGATGGTGCTCGGCCCGGTGGTCCTGCTTGGCGATTTCCGCCTCGGCGGCGCCCTGCTCGCCGACGACCCGGACGTGGAGCTGGCCCGGCTGGAAGCCGCCTCGCAACGCATGCAGCGGCGGCTGGAAGAGCTGTTCGACGGCCGCATCCCCGACGGCGCCACCGAAGCCGCTGCCTCGCGCGACGTGCTGGAAGCCTACCGCCTGGTCGCCGCCGACGCCGGCTGGCTGCGCCGCGCCGCCGAGGTGATCCAGGGTGGCCTGTCGGCCGAAGCCGCGGTGCAGCGGGTCGCCGGCGAGCTGCACGACCGCATGCGCCGCATCGCCGATCCCTATCTGCGCGAGCGCCTGGCGGATGTGGAAGATCTGGCCGCACGGCTGCTGGCGGAGCTGACCGGCCGGCAAGGCCCGCCGGTGCCTCCCGGGGCGATCCTGATCGCCCGGCGGCTCGGCCCGGCGGAGCTGCTCGACTGGCACGGCCGCGGCATCGCCGGCGTGGTGATCGAGGAAGCGAGCCCCGCCGGCCACGCGGCGATCCTGGCCCGCGCGCTCGGGCTGCCCGCCCTCGGCGGGTTGCGCGGCGTGCTGGCCGCCGCCGGCGCGGGCGAGGAGGCGGTGCTGGATGCCGACCAGGGTACTCTGATCCTGCGCCCCGACGCCGAGGTGCGGCAGATCTGCCGGCACGCGATCGAGACCCGCGCCGCGCTCGTCGCCGACCATGCCGGGTTGCGCGCCCGCCCGGCGACAACCGCGGACGGCACGCGGATAAAGCTGCTGCTGAACCTCGGCCTTGCGCTCGAGCTCGACCAGCTGGACCGCACCGGCGCGGACGGGATCGGCCTGTTCCGCACCGAGATCGCCATGCTGGCGCGCGGCGCCATCCCCGATGTGGCCGGGCAGGCGGCGTTCTACGCGCGGGTGCTGGACGCGGCGGCCGGGCGGCCGGTGGTGTTCCGCACCCTCGACCTCGGCGGCGACAAGCTGATGCCGGGAACCGAGGCGCCGGAGGAGGCGAACCCGGCGATGGGCTGGCGGTCCCTGCGGGTCGGCCTCGATCGTCCCGTCGTGCTGCGCCGCCAGTTGCGTGCGCTGCTGCTGGCCGCGGCGGGCCGGCCGCTGTCGGTCATGTTCCCCATGGTCGCGACGGTGGCCGAGTTCCGCGCCGCCCGCGCGCTGCTGGAGGCCGAGGTGCGGCGGATGCGCCCGGCGCCGGACCGGCTCTGCGTCGGCACCATGCTGGAGGTGCCGGCCTTGCTCTGGCAGCTCGGTCCGCTGCTGGAGGAAGCCGATTTCATCTCGATCGGCTCGAACGACCTGTTGCAGTTCCTGTTCGCCGCCGATCGCGGCTCCCCGGCCCTGGCCGGGCGCTACGACCTTATTTCGCCGCCGGTGTTCGATCTGCTGGATCAGGTGCTGGCGGCGGCGGCCGCCGCGCGCGGCGGGCACGGGGTGCCGGTGTCGCTGTGCGGGGAGGCGGCGGGCCGGCCGCTGGAAGCGCTGGTGCTGGCGGGGCTGGGCCTGACCACCCTGTCCATGCCGGCCTCCGGGCTGCCGGCGGTGAAAGCGCTGCTTGGCGGTCTCGATCTGCCGGCGTTCCGGGAGGTGCTCGCCACCCTGCGCCGCCATGCCGGCGGCGCGGCCAGCCTGCGCGAGCCGATCCTGGGCTGGGTGAGGGACCGCGGGCTGGCGGTGTGAGACCGGCGGCCGCTTCGACCGACCGGTCTCGCGCGCGGGGTTGCCCAAGGGACATCGGGGGCGGCCGCGCGCGACATCAAAGGCGTACCAGCGGCCCGACACCGGGCCGGCGGTCAACGAACAGGGAAGCTGGTGTGCGGCGGGGCGCCTGAACGCCCGGCAGGATCGGGTTGCCCCCGACCTTTCGCCGCAGGGCGATCGGGCGAACGCCCGGATCGCCCTGCGGCCGGAAGCGGGAGACCCTGTGGCACCCCGGCTGCCGGCCCGGGCCCGGGGGGTGGTTATTAGGTACGATATCGTAACAATAACGCCACGCGTCCGCCGCCCCCGCTCAGGCCGGAATCTTCGCCGAACCCAGCCCCGGGCACCCGCGCCAGATCGGCCGACGGTCCCGCCCCCCCGCGGGGGGCAGGCACCCGAGCGCGACAAGGTCCGCCTGCGAAACCCCCCTCGCCCGCGCCACGGCGTAGTCGGCCGCCGCCGCCGCGGCCGCCGAGGGCCCGCCGGGCACCAGGATCACCGGCCGCCGCCGCCGCCGCGAGGCGGGCAAAAGCGCGCGATCCACCCCGAGCATCCAGCCGAGCGGGCGCAGGATCGGCCCCAGCCTGGGATCGGCCGCCAGCAGCGCCGCCATCGCCGGATCGCGCAGCAGCGCCTCCAGCTGCGCCCGCCCGGCGGCGGCCTGCGGCACCAGCCGCAGCAGCCAGCGCCAGGACCGCGGCAGCCCCGTGCGTTCGGGCGGCGGGTCCGCCAAAGGGTCGTGGAAGCTGTGGGTGGGAACGAATCGCGGCTCGGCCGGCCCGGGGGCGGGCCTCGGCGGCGGGACCGGGGTTCCGGCAACGGCGCGGAACCGGGCGGCAAGATCGCGCAGCCGCGCGAGCAGGGCGCCGGCCCGCGCGGGGCCCAGGCCCGCGTGCGCGCGCCCCGCCTGATCGCCCAATCCGGCGATGCGGTCGGCCAGCCAGGCGATGAGGCTGGTAAGACGGTCGAGCAGAGGGGTGGGGGTCATGGGTTTCGAACAAATATAGAACATTCGCCCGGGGCGAGGCAACAGGTTTGTGCGGGCGGTGCGCGCGATGGCCCGAACCGGTCTCTGGTTGGCCTTCCATTGTCCCGGCGCCTCGGCCGTTCCGTCATGGCCGCCCGCCCCGTCACGGCCGCCGGCCGCGCCATGGCCGGCCATGACGCGGCGGGCGGGCCAACAGAGGGGCCTCCGGGGATGCGGGGCCGCCAATGCATCGGTACCGTGGGAGTCGAGGGAACAGGGGCGTTCCCCCGATTGCCCTGCCTTTCGCCGCCATCCGGGTTGCCTGACCGCCGGGCGCTGCTAGCATCGGGACGACCTCCGCCGCGCGTGCCTGCGGCGGACCATCGGCGCGTTTGGGGCCGGCGGCGTGACCGTGACGGCCCCCGTTCCCTACGCTCCCGTACCCAGTGCAATGCGTCACCCGACTGCCGGCGGGCAGGTCGGGCCGGCCGTTGCCGAGACGAGAAGGACAGGCCGATGCCTCCTCCCGCACCCGATTTCGCCGCGATCCGCGCCCGCCTGCTGGCCGACAGGGCCGCCTTGCAGGAAGCGCGCGAAGGCACTGCGGGCGCCCGTGCGCCGGTCGAGCTGGACCAGACCTCGGTCGGCCGGCTGTCACGGATCGATGCCATGCAGCACCAGGCGATGGCGCTCGCCACCGAGCGCCGGCGCGCCGGGGCGCAGCGCCGGATCGAGCAGGCGCTGGCGCGGCTCGACGCCGGCACCTACGGCGATTGCGTCCAGTGCGGCGAGGAAATCGCCCCGAAACGGCTCGCCCTCGATCCGGCCATCGCCACCTGCCTGGAGTGCGCGGCCGGGACGCGGGGATGATCGGCAGGTACCTCGGCTTTATCCGGGCGAACCGCAGCAGCCTGGCGTTCGGCGCCCTGCTGATGGCGCTGGCCAGCTTCGGGCAGACGTTCTTCATCTCGCTGTTCGGGGCGCATCTGCGGCACGATTTCGATCTGTCGGACGGCGGGTTCGGCGCCGCCTATGCGATCGCCACGTTTGCCAGCGCCTTCACCCTGCAACGGGTCGGCCGCTGGATCGATACGGCCGGGCTGCGACGCTACACGATCGGCGTCGCGCTCCTGCTTGCCGGCGCCTGCGCGCTGATGGCCATCAACACCAGCCTGCTGGTCCTGGTTCTGACCCTCTATCTGCTGCGCCTCGGCGGCCAGGGCCTGATGGTGCACACGGCGCTGACCACGACCGCGCGCAGCTTTCCGCGCGAGCGGGGCAAGGCGCTCAGCCTGGCGAACCTCGGCGGGGCTGTGGGGGAGGGGGTGCTGCCGCTCGCGGTTGCCGGGGGCATGGCCACGATCGGCTGGCGTCCCGTCTGGGCCGTGGCGGCGGTGCTGGTGCTGGTTGGGGCGGCTCTGGCGGTGGCGCGGTTGCCGGGCGGCGCGGCCGGCGGCCGGTCCGGCGGCCCGCCCTTGGGGCCGGCGCCGCGCGCGAGCGGATCGCAGGACCAACCTTCGTTGTGGCGTGACCCGCGCATCCTGCTGATGCTGCCGGTGGTGCTGGCGCCGTCCTTCCTGATCACCGGCTTCCTGTTCCACCAGGGGCGGCTGTTGCAGGAAAAGGGCTGGGCGTTCGAGATCTGGGCCAGTTGGTTCACCACCTTCGCCCTGACCCGCGGCCTGGCGATGGTGCTGATCGGTCCGGTGATCGACGCGCTGGGCGCGGTCCGCCTGTTGCCGTGGTTCGCCCTGCCGCTCGCGCTGGCGATGGCGGGGATCGCCTTCGTCCATGCCTCCTGGGGCATGGCGCTGTTCCTGCTGCCCACCGGGCTGGCGGCGGGGCTGAGCGCCACCCTGGTCACCGCGCTGCTGGTCGAGCTTTACGGACCGGCCCGGCTGGCCGAGGTGCGCGCCTCCGTGGCCTCGGCCAGCGTGATCGCCAGCGGTCTGGCCCCGATCGTCATGGGCTATCTGATCGACGCCGGGGTGGCGCTGTCCCGCCAGGCCGCCGTCTGCCTGGTCTATATTCTGGCGGCGAGCCTGATCGCGCGGCGGGTCCGCCACTTCGCCCCGCCCGTGTGATCCTGGCCGCCGCCATGCCCGCGCTTGCTGGCCCGGCCGGGGCGGGCTAGAAGCCCCCACCCCCAAAACCGAGATACGCAGGAATGAAGCAGCAGGCCAACCTGATCCGCGCCGGCCAGGTCATCGAGCACGAGGGCCGTCGCTGGACCGTGCTCAAGCAACAGATCATCACCCCTGGCAAGGGCGGCGCTTTCATCCAGGTGGAGATGCGCGACCTCAAGTCCGGCAACAAGACCAACGAGCGCTGGCGTACCGCCGATACGGTCGAGCGGCTGATGACCGAGGAGAAGGACTACACCTACTCCTACACCGACGGCATCAACGTCGTCCTGATGGACCCCGAAACGTTCGAGCAGGTCCATATCCCGCTCGACCTGCTGGGCGACGCGGCGGCGTTTCTGCAGGACAACATGCCGGTCACCATCGATCTGGTGGAGGGCGACCCGGTTGGCGTGCGCCTGCCGCAAACGGTGATCCTGGAAGTGGTCGAGGCCGATCCGGTGGTGAAAGGCCAGACCGCCACCTCGTCGTACAAGCCGGCCATGCTGTCGAACGGGGTCAAGACTTCGGTGCCGCCCTTCATCGAGACCGGCGAGCGGGTGGTGGTGAAGACCGAGGACGCGAGCTACGTCGAACGCGCGAAGGGGTAGGCGCGCTTGGCGTTCCGGCTTTCCCCGCACCTCACCGTGATGGCCAATGCCGCCCAGAAGGCGGCGAAGCGTCTGTTGCGGGACTTCAGCGAAGTCGAGCAGCTTCAGGTCAGCGTCAAGGGACCGTCGGATTTCGTCTCCCAGGCCGATCTGCGGGCCGAGGCGATCCTGCGTGAGGAGCTGTCCCGGGCGCGGCCGGGCTATGCGCTGCTGATGGAGGAATCCGGGGCCTCGGGCTCGGATCGCTGGACCTGGCGCTGGGTGGTCGATCCGCTCGACGGCACGACCAACTTCCTGCACGGGATTCCGCACTGGGCGATTTCCATCGGGCTCGAGAAGCGGCTGGAGGACGGGGGGTCGGAACTGGCCGCGGGGCTGATCTACGCGCCGGCGTCCGACGAGATGTTCTGGGCGGAGAAGGGCGGCGGGGCGTTCGTGAACGAACGCCGGCTGCGCGTCTCGGCGCGGCGGGAGCTGAAGGAGGCGGTGTTCGCCACGGGGATCCCCTTCGCGGCGGTGTCACCGACCAACCGGGCCGCGTTCACCCGAACCCTGGCCGGGCTGATGCCGCGGGTGGCGGGGATCCGGCGGTTCGGCGCCGCGGCGCTCGATCTCGCCTGGGTCGCGGCCGGTCGCTACGACGGTTTCTGGGAACTCGGCCTGAAGCCCTGGGACATGGCCGCGGGGCTGCTGCTGGTGCGCGAAGCGGGCGGCTACGCCACCGATCCCAATGGCGACGACGACCCGCGGGACACCGGGAACGTGGTGGCGGGAAACCCGCATCTGCATCCCGTTCTGCGTGACGCTGTGGCGGCCGGACGGGTGGCGCCGCCGCGGGCCTGAGGGGGCCCCATTCCAGGCACGTGAAGGCCAGCGGGGCGAAGCCCCCTGGCCGTCGCCAGCCTCAGCCGAACAGCAGCGCCGGCGGACGGCCGGGCGGGTGCGCGTGGTCGAACACCACCCAGGCGTGGTGATGCTGGGCGCGCTTGGTGTCCGCGCCCCTGTCGAACCAGCAGATCCGATCCCGCAGCACGATGACGGAGGCGAATGGCGCGGCCGACATGATCGCCGCGGCCCGCTGCCCGGCGATCCATTGCAGCCGCACCAACAGCGCCAGTTGGCCCTGCACCGAGGCGGTCAGCGCCAGCGCGTGACGCAGGAACCGCAGCATCGCCGCGGGCGAGCGCGGCTGGCCGGCTTGCGTGCCGCTCTCGCCATAGGGCGGGTTGGTCACGATCGCGCGGCACCCGCCGGGGACTGTCTGCGCGGCGAGGAAATCCACCCCCGGCGTGCCGAAGCCGCGATCGGCGATGTCGCTGGCGACCACCTCATGGCCGTGCGCCTGCATCACCTTCGCCATCGCCCCGTCGCCGCAGCAGGGTTCCCAGACCGGGCCGCGGAGGGCGACGTGGTGCAACAGTGCCTCGGTCACCCAGGCGGGGGTGGCATAGAAATCCCGTGCCTCGCGGGCGTAGCCGGACACATGGATCGCCCGAACCCGTGGCGCGGCAGGGGCCGGCGCGGCCGAGGGCGCGGGGGAGGCGAGCGGAAGGGCAGGCTGCGTTCTGTGCTTCATGGCGCGCGGCGGCCCTGCTCAGGTTCGGCCATAGGTGTCTTCCAGCCGCACGATGTCATCCTCGCCGAGATAGGCGCCCGACTGCACCTCGATCAGGGCGAGCGGGATCCGGCCCGGGTTCTCCAGCCGGTGCACGCAGCCGAGCGGCAAATAGATGCTCTCGTTTTCCTGCACCAGCAGCACCTCCTCGTTGCGGGTCACCAGGGCGCTGCCGCTCACCACCACCCAGTGCTCGGCGCGATGAAAATGTTTCTGCAACGACAGCTTGTGGCCGGGATGCACGACGATCCGCTTCACCTGGAAGCGGTCGGCGGCGATCAGGGATTCGTAGAACCCCCAGGGACGATACACGCGGTTGTGCGTCCCGGCTTCCTTCCGCCCGGCCGCGCGCAGGCGGTCGACCAGGATCTTCACGTCCTGCGCGTGGCCGCGGTCGGCGGCCAGCACCGCGTCTTCGGTCACCACCACCACGGCGTCCTTGAGCCCGACGACGGCGGCCAGCATCCCGTCGCTGCGGACGTAGCAGTTCTCCGCCCCTTCCAGCACCACGTCGCCCACCGCGACATTGCCCGCCGCATCCTTGGCGCCCAGCTCCCACAGCGCGGTCCAACTGCCGACATCGGACCAGCCGAGCTCGGCCGGCACCACGGCGGCGCGCGCGGTGCGTTCCGCCACCGCGTAGTCGAGGCTGATCGAGGGGCTGGCGGCGAAGGCCGCGCTGTCCAGGCGGATGAAGTCGAGATCGACCTGGCGGCCGGCCACCGCCGCCCGCACCGCGGCGAGCACCGCGGGGGCATGGGTTTCCAGCTCGGCGAGCAGGGTGGCGGCGGTGAAGACGAACATGCCGCTGTTCCACAGATGCCGCCCGGAGGCGACCAGGGTGGCGGCGCTGGCCGCGTCAGGTTTTTCGACGAAGCGGACCACCTCGTGCACGCCGGGCAGGCCCGCCAGCGGGGCGCCGGATTCGATGTAGCCGTAGCCGGTTTCCGGCGCGGTGGGGCGGGCGCCGAACGTCACCACGCGGCCGGCGGCGGCGGCGGCGGCGGCGGCCTCCAGCGCCTGGTGCAGGGCGGGCACGTCGGCGATCGCGGCGTCCGCGGCCATCATCCACAGCACCGCGTCGGGGTCGTCCTCGGCAACCAGGACGGCGGCGGCGGCGATCGCCGGGGCGCTGTTGCGGCCCACCGGTTCCAGCACGACGCGCGCCCCCTCGACCCCCGCGGCGCGGAGCTGCTCGGCGATCAGGAAGCGATGGTCCTGGTTGCACACGACGATCGGCGGCGCGAACGCCGGGCCGCGGGCGCGCAGCGCGGTTTCCTGCAACAGGGATCGTTCCGAGATCAGCGGCCAGAGCTGCTTCGGGAAGCTGGCGCGCGAGACCGGCCAGAGCCTGGTGCCGGAGCCGCCGGAGAGGATGACGGGGACGATGCGGGACAGGGACACGCGGCGGCCTCCGGCTGGCTGGAACGAACAGGTATTGGCAGCGCGGACGGGGGCCTGTCCAGCGTCCCGGTTGCCAGCGGTCGGGGGCGGTCCTAGCGTGCCAGGCAGGCCATTCAAGGGCGGAGGAAACGATGAAAGTCGGTGACGCGATTGCCGAGATCATGAAGCGCGAGGGGATCGAGATCCTCTGCGGCTACCCGGTCAACCACCTGCTGGAATACGCCGCCAAGGCGGATATCCGCCCGATCATCGTCCGTCAGGAGCGGATCGGGCTGCACATGGCGGACGCGATCTCGCGCGTCACCTCCGGCCGCAAGGTCGGCGCCTTCTGCATGCAGCACGGGCCGGGGGCGGAGAACGCCTATGGCGGCGTGGCGCAGGCCTTCAGCGAATCCGTGCCGCTGCTGGTGATCCCGCAGGGCTATCCGCGGCGCATCGCCGGGATCGATCCCAACTTCAGCTCCACCCGCGAGATGCGCGGGGTGGCGAAATCCGCCGAATGGGCGGTGGTGCCGGGCGAGGTGCCGAACGCCATGCGCCGCGCCTTCTCGCGCCTGAAGAACGGGCGCGGGGGGCCGTGCATCGTGGAAGTGCCGACCGATATCTGGAACGAGGAGATCGGCGAGCTCGACTACACCCCCGTGATCCGCGCCCGCAGCGCGCCCGATCCGCAGGACGTGAAACGCGCCGCGGCGGCGATCCTGGCGGCCAAGCGGCCGGTGATCTACGCCGGCACGGGGGTGCAGTGGGCCGAGGCCTGGGCGCCGCTGCGCCGCTTCGCCGAACTGCTGGGCGCGCCGGTGACCACCAGCCTGGGCGGCAAGAGCTCGTTTCCCGAGACCCACCCGCTGTCGCTCGGCTCGGGCGGCAACGCGGTGCCGAAGCCGGTGCATCATTTCGTCGCCAATGCCGACCTCATCATCGGCATCGGCTGCTCGTTCACCGAAACCAATTTCGGGATCAAGTTCCCGAAGGGCAAGAAGTTCATCCAGGCGACCCTGGATCCCGACCATCTGGCCAAGGACGTGCCGCTGGTCGCGGCCCTGCTGGGCGATGCCGGCCTCGTGCTGGAGGCGCTGATCGGGGAGCTGTCGCAGACCATCAAGTCCCCGCGCGACACCTCGGCGGTGGTGGCCGAGATCACCAAGGTGCGCGAGGAATGGATGGCCGAATGGCGGCCGCTGCTGGAATCCAATTCCACCCCGCTGTCGCCGTATCGGGTGATCGCGGAGCTGATGCGGGCGACCGATCCGGCGAACACCATCATCACCCACGACGCCGGCAGTCCGCGCGACCAGATCTCGCCGTTCTGGGTCTCGACCGAGCCGATGTCGTATATCGGCTGGGGCAAGACCACCCAGCTCGGCATGGGGCTCGGGCTGGCGATGGGGGCGAAGCTCGCCCGGCCGGAGAAGCTCTGCATCAACCTGTGGGGGGATGCGGCGATCGGCTTCACGGGGATGGATTTCGAGACCGCGGTGCGCGAGCGGATTCCGATCCTGTCGATCCTGCTGAACAATTTCTCGATGGCGATCGAGCTGAAGGTGATGCCGGTCTCGACCGAGAAATATCGCTCCACCGACATCTCCGGCGACTACGCGGCGATGGCGCGCGCCTTCGGCGGCTACGGGGAACGCGTCACCGACCCCGGGGAGATCGCGGCGGCGATCAAGCGCGGGATCGCGCAGACCGAAGCCGGCAAGCCGGCGCTGCTCGAGTTCATCACGGGCAAGGAAACGCGGGTTTCCAAGTTCTGACCGCAAACGGGGACGGCGGGGCCCAAGCGGCCCCGCCGGTTCTCGGACGGCAAAGCCGGGACTGCGCGCACGGACCCGATCCGTCACCGGACTGTCGCCTGGCCCCCGCAAAGGGGGATATCCCGACCCTGGGGTGACGCCGCGATCGGGCGAACAGGACAAGCCGTCCTCCCCATGGCAGACTGGCTCCCGCCATGCATCAGTTGCTGTTGCTCCGCCATGCCAAGTCGGTCCGCGATGAACCCGGCCTGCCGGACCGTGACCGTCCGCTCGCCCCGCGCGGGCGGCGGGACGCGACGGCGCTGCGCGGCGCGCTGCGCGCCCTCGGCCTCGTGCCCGACCTCGTGCTGCTCTCCCCGTCCCTGCGCACCCGCCAGACCCTGGCGGCGCTGGAACCCTGGGACGATACCCCGCTGGTCGAGGCCCTGGACCCGCTCTACCTCGCCGATCCGGCCGACATCCAGGCGGCACTGGCCGAGGTGGCGGAGACGGTGCGCAGCGTCCTGCTGGTCGGCCATAATCCGGGCCTGCACGCCTTCGCCCGCCGGCTGGCCGGCGCCACGGACAGCGATGCCGCCCGCCGTCTCGCCGAGCGCTATCCCACCGGGGCGCTGGCGGAGTTCGTCATTCCCGGCCCCTGGCGCCAGCCCGGCGGGGCGCGGCTGATCCGCTTCCTCACCCCCGAGGATCTGGCACACAGGTCGGGCTGACCCGCGGCGCCCGCGGTTGAGGCAGGTCAATGCGGCGGCGCGCGGCGTCGGGCGGAATGCGCATCCAGAACCCGATCACGTACCGGGCCCGTCCGGGCGCGGCGGGACAGACCGGAGGCAGGTCATGCGACTGCGGGATCTTCAGGTGGTGCTCGACGCGTCCCCGCGCAGCCAGGTGCGGCTCGATGTTGCCGTGGAGCTGGCACGGGCCAACGACGCCCATCTCACCGGGCTCTGCCCGCTGGAACTGTTGTTGCCGGCCGACCTCGGCTTCGCCCTCGGCGGCTATCCGGAGGTGATGGCCCTGCAATCCGCGGTCGATCAGTTGCAGGGCCAGGCCATGGAGCAGGCCGTGACGATCGAGGCCGGCTTCCGCGAGACCTTGCGCCGCGAGGGGATCAGCGGCGACTGGCGCACCGCCCCCGGCGCCGTCGGCACGGCGATCGCCTTCCATGCGCGCCACGCCGACCTGACGGTGATCGGCCAGGCCGACCCCGACCACCCCGCGGCCCCGGCCGGGCGGAACATGGTCGAGGACGTGCTGTTCGCCGCCGGCCAGCCGCTGTTGATCCTCCCCTACGCCGGCACATTCCCTGCGATCGGCCGCAACGTGCTGATCGCCTGGGCCGAGACAAGGGAAGCCGCGCGCGCGGTGAGCGATGCGCTGGGCCTGATCGACCCCGCGGCAGCGGTGACGGTGCTGAGCATCACCCGGGCCGGCGCGCGCGACCAGCCGGAGGTGCCGGGGGCGGAAATCGCCGCGCATCTCGCCCGCCATGGCCTGTCGGTCACCGCGGCGCGCACGGTCAGCGACGCCAGTCTCGGGGAGGCCGACGCCTTGCTGAGCTATGCGGCCGATCTCGGCGCCGACCTGCTGGTGATGGGCGGATACGGCCACTCGCGGATGCGCGAACTGACCCTGGGCGGGGTCACCCGCGGCGTGCTGCAGCACATGACCCTGCCCGTGCTGATATCACACTGAGGCCGACGACGTCGTGACCACGCCGGGGCGCGGTGCCGTTACACCGCCCCGACCCAGAGCAGCAGCCCGAAGCCGATCGCCGCCGCACCGATCAGCCCGGCGCCCCAGCGCAGTGCCGTCATCCGTGTGACGATCGAGACCGAGGCGAGCAGGATCGCGATCTGTAACGCCCCCGCCGCGCCGGCGAAGGCATGTTCGCGGTGCAGCGAATGGGTGGCCTGGTGCTGGTGGCTCTCGGCCTGGGCGAGCAGTTGCTTCATGCCGTTGCCGTGCACCGGATCGTCCTTCAGGACCGTCTCCGCCGCCTGAGCCGTCTGGATGCGCTTCGCAACGGCCGGGGTCGCGGCATCGGGCAGGCTCTCGAGGATCGTGACCGAGTTCTGCAAGGTGCTCACCCGCAGGTTCTTGGACTGGTAGTAGGCGTAGTCGTCGGTCATGGTGATGTGGTTCATCAGGAAGGCGGTCTGCGACGCCTTCTCGCCCACGTCCGCGAGGGCCAGCGCGGCGGCGAACAGGGCCACCAGCACCGCGACCCAGCGCGCCGCGGTATCGCCTTCCGCTTCGTGGGCGTGATGCGCGCGCTCGATCCCTTCGCGCGCATGTTCGATCGATTCGCTCATTCGGCGGCTCCGCTGTTTCGCCGCCGCAGCTTATACGAACCGGCCGGAGGCTCGACTGTTCCAAAGCAAGGCCAGGGGGCTTTGCCCCCAATGGGCCCTTGGGACCCCCACCAAGAGCATCGCCCTTGGAACCCGTTCGTTAATTCCGTGCCGGTGGGGGTGGGGTGCCAGCCGGTGTCAGTCCAGGCTCTCCAGCAGCCCGGCCAGCAGCGCCGCGCGCGGGGCGAGTTGCTTCCAGCGGATGTGCTCGCTCGCCACATGCGCGCCGCCGCCAGGGCAGCCGAGCCCGTCCAGGGTCGGCACGCCGAGGGCGGCGGTGAAATTGCCGTCCGACCCGCCGCCGCGGCTTTGTTTCGGCAGCTCCATCCCGAGCCCACCGGCGATCGCGCGGGCCTTCTCGTACAGCGCCGTGATCGCCGGGGTTTCGGCGAAGGGCGGTCGGTTCATGCCGCCTTCCACGGTGACGGAACAGCCCGGGGTGCGGGCGGCCAGGGCGCGGAGCGCGGCTTCCATCGCCGCGCCGTCGGCTTCCGTCGCGACCCGGAGGTCGATCTCGCACCCCGCCTCGGGCGGGATCACGTTCGGCCTGGTGCCGCCCCAGACCGGCGCGGCGTTCAGGGTGGTGCCGCGGCCGACATCGACCAGCGCCTGGATCGCCTGGATCTGATGCGCCAGTTCCACCACCGCGGACGCGCCATCGGCGAACCCGTTGCCGGCATGCGCGCCGCGCCCTTCCACCCGCAGCACGAACCGGCCGACGCCTTTGCGCGCGGTGACGCAGGCGCCGCCCGCGCCGGCGGGTTCGGGGATCAGCACATAAGCGGCCTGGGCCGCTTCGCGCTCGATATGCGCGCGCGAGGTCGGGCTGCCCACCTCCTCGTCCGGCGTCAGCAACAGGGTGATCGGGCGGCGGGTGGGAACGCGCTGGCGCAGGATCGCGCGCACCACGTGCAGCGCGACGAAGCTGCCCGCCTTCATGTCGAAAATCCCCGGCCCGTGCGCTTTGGCGCCGTCCACGCGGTACGGCATCGTTTCGATCGTGCCGGGATCCCAGACGGTGTCCAGATGCCCGGCGATCAGGATGGATTTGCCGTCCGGCGCCGCCGGCCCCGGCGTGCGGGCGATCAGGGTGTCGGCGAACCCGTCGCGGCCGGGGATGCGGGTGATCCGCGCGCCGGCGGCCGCGAGTTCGGCCTCGGCGAGATCCGCAAGCCGGTTCACCGCATCCGGATGGGTGGTGGGGGTTTCCAGCCGCACCCAGTGGGCGAGTTCGGCCAGCAGGTCTTCGGCGGAACCGGTTTCGGTCTGCGGCATGCGGGGCTCCGGGACTTGGGTGAGGGCACGTGTTTCCGCCGCGGGCGCCGCGTTGTCCATATCGCCCGGCAGGCTGGGCATGGGGGCGGGATGTCGTACGTTCGGTGGGGCAGCGTCTCGCCGGCGGCCGAGGCGCCGCTTGGCGGCGATTGACCCGCCCGGCCCCATCCCGCACAACCGCCACGCCCAGCCACGCGGGGAGAGTGCCATGATTCAAGATGCCTGTTTCGAGGATCTGGCGATCGGCCAGACCGCCAGCCTCGGCAAGACCATCACCGAGGCCGACATCCTGCTGTATGCCGCCGTCTCCACCGACACCAACCCGGTGCATATCAACGCCGAAGCCGCCAAGGCGTCGTTGTTCGGCGAGCGGATCGCGCACGGCATGCTGTCGGCCGGGCTGATCAGCGCCGTCCTCGGCACAAGGCTGCCCGGTCCGGGCAGCATCTACATGGGCCAGACCCTGCGCTTCCGCGCCCCGGTGAAGATCGGCGCCACCGTCGTCGCCACCGTCGAGGTCACCGCGCTCAACGCCGAAAAGCACCGCGCCACCCTGAAGACCACCTGCACCGTCGGCGAGGAGGTGGTGATCGAGGGCGAAGCGCTGGTCCAGGTCCCGTCGCGCGGCTGATGCATATCTTCCGTGACTGGCGCGACCTTCCGGCGGTGGCGCGCGGCGCCACCATCGCACTCGGCAATTTCGACGGGGTGCACCGCGGCCACGCCGCGCTGATCCGCGCCGCCCACGCGGCACGGCCCGAAGCGCCGCTGGCGGTGCTGACCTTCGAGCCGCACCCGCGCGAGGTGTTCCGCCCCGACGACCCGCCGTTCCGCCTGACCCTGCCCGCCGAGCGGGCGGAGCTGCTCGCGGCCCTCGGCGTGGGCCTGTTGTACGAATTGCCGTTCACCTCTGAATTCAGCCTGATGAGCGCGGAGGCCTTCGTGGCCGAGGTGCTGCACGAAGGGCTGGGCGCGCGTCACCTGGTCTCCGGCCACGACTTTGCCTTCGGCCATCGCCGCGGCGGCGACACCGCGTTCCTGACCGCGCGGGCGGAGCTTCTGGGAATGGGCGTGACCCTGGTGCCGCTGCTGGCGGACGGGGAGGGGCCGCTGTCCTCCACGCGCATCCGCCGCGCCTTGCAGGACGGCTATCCGGAACGGGCGGCGGCGGAACTGGGGCGGGACTGGGCGATCCGCGGCGTGGTGGCGCATGGCGACGCCCGCGGGCGGACGATCGGCTTTCCCACCGCCAATATCGCGCTGGGGCGGCATCTGGAGCCGGCGCGGGGCGTCTACGCGGTCACCGTGCGGCTGCCGGACGGACGGACCCGCTTTGGGGCGGCGAATATCGGCCGCCGGCCGACGGTGAACGCGGGGCTGGAGAGCCGGCTGGAAGTGAACCTGTTCGACTTCGACGGCGATCTCTACGGGGCCGAACTGACCGTGGCGTTGCGGGCCTATCTGCGGCCGGAGGTGAAATTCTCCGGGCTTGACGCGTTGCGCGCGCAGATCGCGGCGGATGTGGACGAGGCGCGGGCGGTGCTGGCGCGGGGCTAGCCTGGCCGGCCTCCGCCGGCGGCGCCGCGCTTGACGCTGCGCACGCTTGACCCTGCGCAGCTTGACCCCGCGCCCGGGCGCTTCCATTAGTCCGCCCATGAGCACGGGGTCACGCCAGGCGCGAATTATCGTCCCGGCCTCTCGCTGAGAGCGCCGGGTCCGCCCATGCGACCGCCGCCCGACCGGCGCGGTTCCCCGCCCTTCTCCCGTCCGGCCGCCGCGCCGGACCCCGCCAGGGACGCCCCGATGGACAGCCCCACCGACCAGACGCCGCGCGACTACCGCGACACCGTCTTCCTGCCGCGCACCGGCTTTCCGATGCGCGCCGACCTGCCCAAGCGCGAGCCGGCGATGCTCGCCCGGTGGGAGGCGATGGACCTCTGGGGCAGGATGCGCGACGCGGCTCGCGGCCGCCCCCTGTTCATCCTGCACGACGGCCCGCCCTACGCGAACGGGCACATCCACATCGGCACCGCGCTCAACAAGATCCTCAAGGACGTGGTCAACCGCACCCGCCAGATGGCCGGGTACGACGCGCTCTATATCCCCGGCTGGGACTGCCACGGCCTGCCGATCGAGTGGAAGATCGAGGAGGAGTACCGGTCCAAGGGCCGCGACAAGGACGCCGTCCCCCTGCTCGATTTCCGCGCCGAGTGCCGCGCCTATGCCGCGCACTGGATGGCGGTGCAGAAGGACGAGTTCCGCCGCCTCGGCGTGGAAGGCGCCTGGGCCGAGCGCTACGCCACCATGGACCACCCGTCGGAGGCGGCGATCGCCGGGCGAGATCTGCAAGTTCCTGCTGAACGGCGCGCTCTATCGCGGCCTGCGCCCGGTGATGTGGTCCCCGGTCGAGAAGACCGCCCTGGCCGAGGCCGAGATCGAGTACCACGACCACACCAGCACGACGATCTGGGTGCGCTTCCCGGTCACCGCCGCCCCGGCGCCCGATCTCGCCGACGCGGCGCTGGTGATCTGGACCACGACCCCCTGGACCATGCCCGGCAACCGCGCCATCGCCGCCGGCGAGGCGATCGAGTACGCGCTGATCCATGTCGACACGGTCGCGCCCGGCTCCCTGGTCCGCGCCGGCGACAAGCTGGTGGTCGCGCTGCACCTGCTGCCCGGGTTCCTGACCGAGACGAAGATCGCCACCCACCACGTGGTCCGCCTGCTGCCGGGTGCGGAACTCGCCGGCACGGTCTGCGCCCACCCGCTGCGCGGGCGCGGCTACGACCACGACGTGCCGGTGCTGTTCGGCGACTTCGTCACCACCGAGGCCGGCACCGGCCTGGTTCATATCGCCCCGGGCCATGGCGAGGAGGATTTCCTGCTCGGCCGCGCCCAGGACATCGCGATCCCCGATACGGTCGGCCCGGACGGCACGTTCAACCCCTGGGTGCCGGGCTTCGCCGGCGTGCACGTCTACAAGGCCGCCGAGCCGGTCTGCGCGGCGCTGACCGAGGCGGGCGGGCTGCTCGCCCGCGGCAGCCTGGTGCATTCCTACCCGCATTCCTGGCGCTCCAAGGCGCCGCTGATCTTCCGCGCCACGCCGCAATGGTTCATCCGCATGGACGGGCCGGAGCGCATCCGCGAGCGGGCGCTGGAGGCACTTGCCGCCACCGCCTTCGTCCCCGACGCCGGGCGCAACCGCATCGGCTCCATGGTCGCCGCGCGCCCCGACTGGTGCATCAGCCGCCAGCGCGCCTGGGGCGTGCCGATCCCGGTGTTCGTGGACCGCCGCACCGGCGAGCCGTTGCGCGATCCCGGGGTCGTTTCGCGTATCGTCGAGGCCTTCGCCGCCGAGGGCGCGGACGCCTGGTATGCGTCCCCGCCGGCCCGGTTCCTGGGTCCCGACCGCACTCCCGACGACTACGAACAGGTGCGCGACATCGTCGATGTCTGGTTCGAGTCCGGCTCGACCCACGCCTTCACCCTGGAAGCGCGCGGCCTGCCCTGGCCGGCCGATCTCTACCTGGAAGGTTCGGACCAGCATCGCGGCTGGTTCCATTCCTCCCTGCTGGAGGCGATCGGCACCCGCGGGCAGGCCCCGTTCCGGGCGATCCTGACCCACGGCTTCGTCACCGACGAGCAGGGGCGGAAGATGTCCAAATCGCTCGGCAACGTGGTGGCGCCGGAAGCGGTGGAGAAGCAATACGGCGCCGACATCCTGCGGCTCTGGGTGATGATGTCGGACACCACCGAGGACCTGCGCATCGGCGCCGAGATCCTGAAGCAGGAAGCCGAGCTGTACCGCCGGCTGCGCAACACGCTGCGCTGGCTGCTGGGCGCGCTGGACGGGTTCTCCGAGACCGAGCGCGTGGCCGCGACCGACATGCCGGAGCTGGAACGCTGGGTGCTGCACCGGCTGACCGAGCTCGACGGGCGCATCCGCGCCGCCGTTGCCAGCTATGACTGGACCGGCGTCTATCCCGAACTGCATAATTTCTGCGCCACCGACCTTTCGGCGTTCTATTTCGATATCCGCAAGGACGCGCTGTATTGCGACCGGCCCGACAGCCTGCGCCGGCGCGCCGCGCGGACCGTGCTGGACCACCTGCACCGCTGCCTGACGACCTGGCTGGCCCCGGTGCTGTGCTTCACCGCCGAGGAAGCCTGGTGCGCGCGGTTCGGCGAGGCCGACAGCGTGCATCTGCAGCTTTTCCCGACCTTGCCGGCGGGGTGGCAGGATCCGGCGCTGGCGGAGAAATGGACCCGCATCCGCGACATCCGCCGGCGCATCACCGTGCCGCTGGAAGACGCGCGCCGGGCCGGCAGCATCGGCGCCTCGTTGCAGGCGGCGGTGACCCTGCCGCTCGCGCCCGAGGACGCGGGGCTGCTGACCGCGGAGGCATGGGCGGAGATCGCCATCGTCTCCGACCTGCGCCTCGTCGCGGGGGAGGCCGATGCGCCGGCGACCATCACGGCCGCGCCCGGCACCAAATGCGCCCGCTGCTGGCGGGTGCTCGGCGAGGTCGGGCAGCAACCGGGCCATCCGACCCTCTGTGTCCGTTGCGCGGATGCGGTGGACTCCGGCCTGGTGTGCGGCGCGGCGGTGGCGTGACCCGGCGCAACCGCCTGAGCGTGGTTGGCGTGCTGGTCGGCCTGGCGGTGTTCGCCGCCGACCAGGGCAGCAAGTACTGGGTGTTGCACATCCTCGACCTGCCGCAGCGCGGCAATGTGTCGGTGCTGCCGGTGCTGGACCTGACGATGGTCTGGAACCGCGGCGTCACCTTCGGCCTGCTGGACGCCGGCGGCGGGTGGAGTGCCGCAATCCTGGCTGCGGTGGCGCTGGCGATCGTGGCCGGGCTCGGCGTGTGGCTCCGCCGCACGGATTCGCTGCCGACCGCGCTCGCGATCGGCGCCATCGCCGGCGGCGCGGTGGGCAACGTGACCGACCGGCTGCGCTACGGGGCGGTGGTGGATTTCATTCGCGCCCACGCCTTCGGCTGGTCATGGTACGTGTTCAATGTCGGGGACGCGGCGATCGTGTGCGGGGTGATCGCCCTGGCGCTCCTGAGCGGCGCGACGCGGCCGGGACGCCCCGGGTCCGCCGGTCCGGACGGCCACACGGCGGGCGGTTCCTCCGCGCCGTCCTGAGCCGGGCCCGTCGCGTCCGTTTCGCCCGGCGCCCCGCCCCTTGCCGGGCCGGCGCGGCGGGGCTTGAGTCCCCGACGGACGGGCAGAGGACCGGGCGCCATGAAGATCACCGCGATCGAGGCCTTCCAGGTGCAGTGGGCGCCTGAAGATCCGCCCGCCCGGCGCAGCGCTTTCGTTCGTATCCAGACCGACGACGGGCCGGGCGGCATCGGCGAGGCCTCGCCCATGCAGGGCGGGCGCGCCTCGCTCGGCATGATCGTCCACGACATCGCGCCGCGGCTGATCGGCGCCGACCCGCTGGATCACGCGGTGTTGCTCGATCGCGCCTTCCACGCGCTGGCGAAGCTGGGGCCGGAGGGCGCGCTCAGCGGCGCGCTGGCCGCGCTCGACATCGCGCTGTGGGACCTCAAGGGACAGGCGCTCGGCCTGCCGATCTACAAGCTGATCGGCGGCGCCTGGCGTACCGCGCTGCCGTTCTACGCCTCGATCGGCGGCAACGCGGACCGCCCGGTCGAGGCTGTGCTGCGCGCGGTGGACGCGCGCCTGCGCGACCGCCCGGCGGCGATCAAGATCCGGTTCGATAACGACCGCACCCGTCCCGACCTCGATATACCCGGCGACATCGCCAAGGCGCGCGCGGTGCGCAAGCTGGTGGGCGAGGGCTTCCCGCTCGCCTTCGATGCCAACAACGGCTACTCGATCGGCGGGGCGATCCGGGTCGGGCGGGCACTGGAAGAGCTCGGCTACTGGTGGTTCGAGGAGCCGGTGCAGCACTATCATCCGCGGGCGATGGGCGAGGTGGCGCGCCGGCTCGATATCACCGTTTCCGCCGGCGAGCAGAGCTATACCTTGCCGGCCCTGGTCGAGCTGATCGAGGCCGGGGTGCGCATGCTCCAGCCCGATGCCGTGAAGATGGGCGGCATCACCGGCCTGCTGCGCGCTGCCGCGCTGGCCGAGGCGCACGGGGTGGAACTGGTGCCGCACCAGACCCAGCCGACGATCGGGCACATGGCCAATCTCCATCTCGCCGCAGCGCAGGCGCAGGCCACCAAGCCGTGCGAGTGGAATGATCCCTCGCCGCGCATGCACGCCGTGTTCGCGAACCCGCCGCGGCCGGTGCAGGGGCTGTTCCGGCTGCCGGAGGCGCCGGGGCTCGGCCTGGTCGTGAACGAGGCGGAACTGGCGAAGCGCCGCGTCGCGAGCGGCTGAACGGGGTTCGAAGGTCGACCGGAGTGCCAACGGCCGAAGCAAGGCCAGGGGCTCTGCCCCCTGGACCCCCGCCAAGGGCATAGCCCTTGGAACCCGTTCGTTGGTTCCGTGTGGGCTGGGGGTGGCGCGGCGGGCGGGGCGGCGGCGGAGCCGGGCAGGGGCAGCGCGCAGCGCTGCCCCTTGCCCGGCCCGCCGCCCCCGCCCGCCGCGCCACCCCCAGCCCACACGGAGACTTGTCCCCTGGCAGGGGGTCCAGGGGGGCAGCGCCCCCCTGGCCTTCCCGATCACACCGCCGCGGACAGGGCGTCGTAGGCGTAGGCCCAGTCGTAGCGCGCCGCGACCTTCTCCGGTTGCCACTCCCGATCGACATAGGCAGCCGCGCCCTCCGCCTCGGCCAGTGCCCGGTTGTGGAACCGCGTGGCGTTGTCGAGCGAACCTTGCACCGCGCGTGCCGTGCGCGGCCCGCGCGCCAGGTCGTAGCGGCGCAGTGCGGCGCGGGGATCGCTTTCCGCCGCCAGGCACCGCGTCAGGATCATGCCGTCCTCGATCGCCATGTTCGCCCCTTGCGCCATGAACGGCAGCATCGGGTGCGCCGCATCGCCGAGCAGCGCCAGCCGGCCCTGCACCAGGGACGGCAGCGGCGTGCGGCCGAGCAGGGCCCATTTGAACGGCGTGTCGATGGCGGCGATGATGCGCCGCACGTCCTCGTGCCAGCCCGCGAAATCATCGAGGCACTCGGCGGTGGTCCCGGCCTCGGTCCAGGATTCCACCTGCCAGTCGTCGCGTTCCGTCACGCCGACGAAATTGAGGATCGCGCCGCGGCGCAGCGGATAGGTCACCACATGCCCGCCGGGGCCGTTCCAGTTGGCCCCGACCAGCCGGCGCTGGTGGGGCGGCAGGCGGTCCATCGGCACGAGGCCGCGCCAGGCCATCAGCCCGGTGAAGCGCGCGCCCCCTTCGCCCACCATCTGCCGGCGCAGGCGCGAGTGGACGCCGTCGGCGCCCACCAGAACGTCGGCGCGCAGGTCCTCGCCCCCGGCCAGGTGCAACGTGATGCCATTCGCGTCCTGCGTGCAGCCCGCGGCGGCGGCGCCGAGACGGAGCGCCTCGGGCCGCATCGCCCGCACCGCATCCAGCAGCACCGTGTGCAGGTCGCCGCGGTGCACCATCCAGTAGGGCGCGCCGTAGCGCTCCACCGCGGCTTCGCCGAGGTCGAACAGCGGCCAGGTCTGTCCGGTGTTCCACAGCCGGATCTCCTTGCCGGCGGCCGGGCACACCACCCGTTCCAGCGCCGGGCCGAGGCCGAGCGCGATCAGCACCCGTGTGCCGTTCGGGCCGAGCTGCACGCCGGCGCCGAGCTCGCGCAATTCGCGCGCCTGTTCCAGCACCGTCACGTCGTGGCCGGCCCGCAGCAGCGCGAGCGCGGCGGCGAGCCCGCCGATCCCGGCGCCGGCGATCAGCACTCGCGCGGTCACGACGCGCGCCTCAGGCCGGCGACCGCTTTGTAGCGTTCGGACAAGGCGCGCAGTTCCTCCGGTGCGATCACGTCCTCGATGCGGGCGAAGGGCCGGTCGCCGCTGCGCAGGAACACTTCGCGCAGGATCGCGTCCGGCGGGTTGGCCCGGTTGGTCAGAACGACATTGGTGGTCGGTTCCAGGCGCCGGGCTTCGTATTCGGCCAGCGCCGCGGCCGTGTCGCCGCCGCGCGCCAGGCAATCGGCCAGGGTCCGTGCGTCCAGGATCGCCTGGCCGGCGCCGTTTGATCCGCGCGGCACCATCGGGTGTGCGGCATCCCCCAGCAGGGTGATCCGCCCGAAGCTCCAGGCCGGTAGCGGGTCCTGGTCGACCATGGGGAATTCCAGCACCTGTTCGGCGCCGCGGATCAGCCCCGGCACGTCGAGCCAGTCGAACCGCCAGTCGGCGAAGGCGGGCAGGAAGTCGTCCAGCCGGCCGGTGCGGTTCCAGTCGCGGTCCTGATGGAGCGGGGTCTCGATCTCCGCCACCCAGTTGACCAGCTGGCGGCCTTCCGCGTCGACATCGTTGCGGATCGGGTAGATCACCATCTTGCCGGTGGCGAGCCAGCCGGCGCGCACCATGCTGGCCCCGGTGAGGAAGCGCGGCCAGACGGTGACGCCGCGCCACATGTTGTACCCGGAATAGCGCGGCGGGCCTTCGTGCGGGTAGAACTGCCGGCGCAGTGCGGAATGGATGCCGTCGCAGCCGATCGCGGCAGCGCCGCGCACCGGCGGGCGGTCGCGGAAACGCAGGCTCGCACGCGGTCGCGTCCGCCTCCGCCCCCAGGCAGTGCCAGCCGAGCGCTGACCGCATCCGGCCCCAGGCGCTGCGCGCACCGCGTCGAGCAGCACGCGCTGCAGATCGCCGCGATGGATGGAGAACTGCGGATGGCCAAAGCCGGCGGCACGGCCGGCCGGTTCGCGCCAGATCAGCTGGCCGAAGCGGTTGAAGAAGGCGCTTTCCTGCGTTTGCACCGCGACCGCGGCGAGGGCGTCTTCGAGGCCGAGCCGCGCCAGTTCCGCCGCCCCGTGCGGCAGCACGTTGATGCCGACGCCGAGCGGGCGGATCTCGGCCACCTGTTCGAACACGCGGCACGGCACGCCGGCCTGGTGCAGCGCGAGCGCCAGGGTCAGCCCGCCGATGCCGGCGCCGACGATCAGGATCTCGCGCGCGTCAGTGTCCATTCCCGTTTCCTCCCGGTCCGCGCGCCGGCGGCCGGGACCGGTCGGGCCTCAGGCGGCGCGGGTCAGCCGCTTCACGAAAGCGGAGATGCGGTGGCGGCGCAACTCCGAACGCGCCTTGGCGTCGGTGGTCATGTAGTTGAGCTGCACCGAATAGCGCGGGCCGATGAAGGTGCGGTGGCCGTGCCAGGTGGTCGGGCCGTTGGGGAAGACCAGCAGGGTGCCGTTCACGGGCGGGATTTCGGTGACGAAATCCTCGATGTCGTCCGGGCCGCGCAGCAGGCGCAGGCACCCCTCGTGGCGCGCCCAGGCGTCGCTCTCCTGGTTCAGATAGAGCAGCACGGTCACCCGCTTGGCCAGGGAATCGCAATGGATGCGCCCGTCGCGCGGGCCGGTGTGGCCGCGCATCGTCACCATGGTGGGGGCGTCGGCGAGGTCGAGGCCCAGGCGTGCGGCGATCGCTTCGCGCAATCGCGGTCCTTCCATCTCCTGCATCAGCGCCCGCGCGGCGGGGCCGAGGGGCAGGGAGTTGGGCGGGAAGGAGCCGCCCTTGCCGATCGGCGGCAGGTCGGCGGCGACCGCCGCCAGCGCCTCGGGCGGCACGAAGCGGGGCACGAGCAGATGGGGGAACGGGTCGGTGGCCAGCGGCGCCGCGGCCAGGGCGGCGTAGTCGAGCACGGGCATGAGCGGGACCCCGGCGGAGAAGGAAAAGGCGATGCGCCGGCGCATGGCCTCCGTCGGCTGCCTAAGCGGCACCCAAAGGGGTGTCAAGCGTGTCTGGCGGCGGATCCTGTCCAGGCCTGGGGGCCGCTCGTGACCCGGAGCCGCTCCCCGTTGCCGCGGCGCAGGATATTGCGGTCATGTGCCGGCAGGGAGCGGCACGAGGTCGATGGCACCAACGAAGCGGCGAAAATCGGCCGCGTTGAAGGTCAACAGCCGGCGAACGCCGTGTTCGAGCATGGTGGCGATGAGGTTCGCGTCATGCACCTGCTTTCCGGCACCCGGATGGACGACGAGCAGCGCCAGGAGGCGGTCGAGCACCGCCGCGCTGTCCTCGGCGATCTCGAACGACGCCCGAAACCGTCCGACGTCGGCAACGGCCGTGGCCATGGGAAGAGCGGGGGCGGTCGCCTGCGGCCGGGTGACGACGGAAACATACTCGCGCAGCACCTGCTGGCTGACCCAGAGCGGGCCGCCGTCCGCTTCGAGCCGACCCAGCACGCCTCGCGCCACGGAATGCTGGGGTGCCGTCGGCCGGCTGACATAGACGAGGACGTTGGTGTCGAGGAAGACCGGCTCAGCTTCCATCGTCGCCGTACATGTCCTCGCGCCGGAGCGGGATGCTGCCGTCCCACGGCGTGTCGTGCACCGGCATGTCGGTCAGGCGGAAGCGCTTTGCCGTTGGCCTGGGTGCCACGGTGATGACCGCCTCGTGCTCCCCGGGCGGCACCTCCTTAGGGACTGTGCCGGTGAGGGTGTGGTCCGGGCCGACCCGGATACGGGTGTGGATCTGGTTCATCGGGTCCTCGGTCGAGCAAACGGATCCTATCATCGAGACGATCGCCCGCGACACGGGAATTGCATACCGCCCCCTGGCCGGTGGGGTGGGACCGTCCCGGGTTTCGCCGCCAGGCCTGGTCGCTTCCGGCCGGGCTTCGCCGCGCCCGGACGGTCTGCTGCCCGGGTTTTGTGAACATCCCGGACTAAACAGAAACCTCCCCTCCCCTTGCGGGAGGGGGTGGGGGAGGGGGATGCGCCACACGCTTTTCCGCGCGGCGGGTCGTTGGGTCGCTCACTCCGGCGGTTGGCATGAGACACTATCCATCCCCGCCGGATCGTGTATCCACCCGTCCCTGACATGGACATCCCGACCCAGGATCTCACCGCCGGGCCCCTGCCGGCCTATCGGGCGCTGGTGGCGGCCGGCGAACTCGTGCCCGACTCCGCCCAGGCCGCGGCGGCCGCGCGGCTGCAAGACCTGTGGACGACCTTGCGCGGCTACGACCCGAAGCCCCGCTCCGCCGCCAACGGTCTGCTCGCCCGGCTGCGCCGCCGCGCCCCGGCCGAGGACGCCGCCGCGCGGCCTCTATCTGGTCGGCGCCGTCGGGCGCGGCAAATCCATGCTGATGGACCTGTTCTTCGCCTCCGCCGAGGTGCGTCGCAAGCGGCGGCTGCATTTCCACCGCTTCATGCAGGACGCCCACGCGACCATGCATGCCATCAAGCGCGAGGACCCGGAGGTGGACGACCCGATCCCGCCGCTCGCCGACCAGCTCGCCGCCCGCGCCGCGCTGCTCTGTTTCGACGAGTTCCAGGTGAACGACATCGCCGACGCGATGATCCTGGGACGGCTGTTCGAGGCGCTGTTCGACCGCGGGGTGGTGGTCGTCGCCACCTCCAACACCGCCCCCGACGACCTGTTCAAGGGCAAGCCCGGCCAGGACGCGTTCCTGCCCTTCATCGCGCTGATCACGCAGCGGCTCGATGTGCTGGAGCTGGATGCGGCGCGGGATTTCCGGCGCCAGCGGATGCGCGGGATGCGCACCTGGCACGTGCCGGCGGATGCGATGTCACGCCGGGCGCTGGACGCGGCGTTCGCCGAACTGACCGGCGGGGCGGAGCCGGGGCCGCTTGCCCTGACCGTGAGCGGGCGGAAGGTTGTCGTGCCGCAGGCGGCCGAGGGGGTCGCGCGGTTCGACTTTGCCGGGCTCTGCGGCACCGCCCTGGGGCCGGGGGATTACCTCGCCATCGCGACAAGGTTCCACACCGTCATCGTCGACGACATCCCCCGTCTCTCGCCCGACAATTACGACGAGGCGCGGCGGTTCATCACCCTGATCGATACGCTGTATGACCAGCGGGTGAAGCTGCTCGCCTCGGCCGCCGCGCAGCCCGACAGGCTGTACCAGCGCGGCGAGAACGCGACGATGTTCGAGCGCACCGCCTCGCGGCTGGACGAGATGCAGAGCGAGGACTGGCTGGCGCCGGCCGAGACCGGCTGAGCGGCGGCGCTCAGCGCCCGTGCTGCTGCCGCCACGCGGCGAACGCGGTCAGGTTCGCCGGGTCGGTCGCGGGGTAGAGCCCGACGATGCGTCGCCCCGGCACGCACGCGCTCGGTGACGAAATCCTCGTACGCGGTCATCTCCACCGCCTCGGCGGCGATCTCCTCGGCGATCCCGGCCGGGACGATCACCACCCCGTCGGCGTCGCCCACCACCACGTCGCCCGGGAACACCGGCGCGTCGCCGCAGCCGATCGGCACGTTGATGTCGATCGCCTGGTGCAGGGTGAGGTTGGTCGGCGCCGCCGGCCGCTGGTGATAGGCGGGGAAGCCGAGCGCGGCGATCTCCGCCGAATCGCGGAACCCGCCGTCGGTCACCACGCCTGCCACGCCGCGCTGCATCAGCCGTGTCACCAGGATGCCGCCGGCCGAGGCGGCGCGCGCGTCCTTGCGGCTGTCGATCACGAACACCGCGCCGGGCGGGCAGGTCTCGATCGCGCGGCGCTGCGGATGGGCGGGATCGCGGAACACGTCGATGCGGTTCAGATCCTCCCGCGCGGGCATGTAACGCAGGGTGAAGGCCTCGCCCACCATCGTCGTCGTCGGCGGCGCGAGCGGGTGGACGTCCTGGATCATCTGTCGGGAGAGGCCGCGCTTGAACAGCGCGGTGGTCAGGGTCGCGGTGCTGACCCCGCGCAGCTTGTCGCGGGTCGCCGGGCTGAGGGCCATGATGGGTCTTCCTCCGGTTCAATAGATCGCCGGCTCGGGCACTTCGGCGCCGAACCCGGTGCGCAGGAAGTCGAAGTCGCAGCCCTGGTCGGCCTGCTCGATGTGCTTCGTGTACACCCAGCCGTAGCCGCGGCCGTAGCGCGGCTCGGGCGGCGTCCAGGCAGCGCGGCGGCGGGCCAGTTCCGCGTCGGAGACCTCCATGCGGATGCTGCGGGCGGCCACGTCGATGCTGACGATGTCGCCGGTGCGCAACAGGGCGAGCGGGCCGCCGATCCAGGATTCCGGGGCCACGTGCAGCACGCAGGCGCCGTAGCTGGTGCCGCTCATGCGCGCGTCCGACAGCCGCAGCATGTCGCGATGGCCCTGTTTCAGCAGCTTCTTCGGCATCGGCAGCATGCCCCATTCCGGCATCCCCGGTCCGCCCTGCGGTCCCGCGTTGCGCAGCACCAGGACGTGGTCGGCGGTGACGTCCAGGGTTTCGTCGTCCACCGCCTTCTTCATCGACGGATAGTCGTCGAACACCAGGGCGGGGCCGGAATGTTTCAGGAAGCGCTGGTCCATCGCCGCCGGCTTGATCACGCACCCGTCCGGCGCCAGGTTGCCGCGCAGCACCGCGAGCGAGCCCTCGCCATAGATCGGGTTCTCCAGCGGGCGGATCACGTCGTCGTTGAACACGCGCGCACCGTCGATATTGTCTCCCACGCTGCGCCCGGTGACGGTCAGGCAGTCGAGGTGCAGGTGCTCGCGCAGCCGGCCCATCAGCGCGCGGATGCCGCCGGCGTAGAAGAAATCCTCCATCAGATAGGTGCTGCCGCTCGGGCGCACGTTGCCGATCACCGGCACAAGGCGGCTGAAACGCTCGAAATCATCGAGGCCGATGTCGCACCCGGCCCGCCGGGCCATGGCGATCAGGTGGATGATCGCGTTGGTCGAGCAGCCCATCGCCATCGCCACCGCGATCGCGTTCTCGAACGCCGGCCGCGTCTGGATCCGCGCCGGGGTCAGATCCTCCCACACCATCTCCACGATCCGCCGCCCCGATTCCGAACAGAGCCGGATATGCCCGGCGTCGGCGGCGGGGACGGAGGATCCGCCTGGCAGCACCATGCCCACCGCCTCGGCGATCGCGGTCATCGTGCTGGCCGTGCCCATCGTCATGCAGGTGCCGTAGGAGCGGGCGATGCCGCCCTCCACGCCGAGCCAGTCCTGCTCGGTGATCTTGCCCGCGCGCAGCTCGTCCCAGTATTTCCAGCTGTCCGAGCCGGAGCCGAGCACCTTGCCCTGCCAGTTGCCGCGCAGCATCGGCCCGGCGGGGACGAAGATCGCCGGGATGTTCATGCTGGTCGCCCCCAGCAGCAGGCCCGGCGTGGTCTTGTCGCAGCCGCCCAGCAGCACCGCGCCGTCGACGGGGTGGGAGCGCAACAGCTCCTCGGTCTCCATCGCCAGCATGTTGCGGTACATCATCGTCGTCGGCTTGACGTAGCTCTCCGACACCGACAGCGCCGGCAGCTCCACCGGGAAGCCGCCGGCCATCAGCACGCCGCGCTTCACGTCGTCCACCCGCTGCTTGAAATGCAGGTGGCACGGCTGCAGGTCGGAGAAGGTGTTGACGATCGCGATCACCGGCCGCCCCGTCCATTCTTCCGGCGCGTACCCCATCTGCATGGCGCGCGAGCGATGCCCGAACGAGCGCAAATCGGCCGGGCCGAACCAGCGCGCGCTGCGCAGGTCGGTCGCGGTCTTGCGGGGCGGTGGCGGCGCATCAGCCATGGCGGTTTCCTCGAAATCGGCCGGAGAGCGGGGCGCACGCAAGCATCGGGCTGGCAGGCTGTCAACTTGTCTGACAAAATCGCGGCCCCGCGACCCCCGGACCGGGCGGGAGGAGGAGGCATGACCGACCTCGACCTGCGGCCGCACCGGAAGGAGCGGCTGGCCGACCAGCTCTACGGGCAGATCCTGCAGCAGATCGTCGCCGGCACCCTGAAGGAAGGGGCGCGGCTGCCGTCGGAACAGGAACTCTGCCGGGCCTTCGGCGCCTCCCGCCCGACGGTGCGCGAGGCGCTGGCCCGGCTGGACGCCGACGGCCTGGTGGCCAGCCGCCAGGGCTCCGGCCGGGTCGTGCTGCGCCGGCCGCCCGAGCGGCTGACCCGGCTGGCCGAAGGGGCCGACATCGCCTTCATGCTGCGCTGCCTGGAAGTGCGCATCGGGCTGGAAGGCCAGGCGGCAAGCCTGGCCGCGCGCCGGCGGACGGCGGTGGATCTCGATCGCATCGCCACCGCGCTGCGGGCACTGGAAGCGCGGTTCGCGGACGGGGCGTCGCCGGCGGCGGCGGATTTTGCCTTCCACCTCGCGGTCGCCGAGGCCAGCGGCAACGCGCTGTTTCCCGAGATGCTGCGGAGCCTGGGCGGGACGATCCGCCAGACCATGGAGGTGGCGCTGCGCATCACCCAGGCGGGCTCGCAGGAGCGGGCGCGGCGGGTGCTGGACGAACACGCGGCGATCGCCGAGGCGATCGCGCGCGGCGATGCCGAGGCCGCGGACCTCGCGATGCGCTACCACCTGCACCGCTCGCGCCAGCGGGTGACGGACCGGCGGAGGGATTGACCCGTCGGAAAGCAAGGCCAGGGGGCTCTGCCCCCTGGACCCCCGCCAGGGGACAGTCGTCCCCTGGACCCCTCGGGGGGTTCCGTTCTGGTGGGGGTGGCGCGGCGGGCGCGGGGCGGCCCGGGCGGCGGGCAGAGACAGAGCGCCAAGGCGCTCTGTCTCTGCCCGCCGCCCGGGCCGCCCCGCGCCCGCCGCGCCACCCCCACCAGAACGGAACCAACGAAAGGGTTCCAAGGGCGATGCCCTTGGCGGGGGGTCCAGGGGGGCAGCGCCCCCTTGGCCTTGCTTCCGCAGCGTCGAACCGTCCGCCGGTGATCGCCCGGACCAGAAGGTTGGTGTCGGCGGTGATCCTCATCGTTTGCCCGTCCAGGCCTGGGCGGCGATCCGGCCGTCTGGAAGTTTCCCGACCGAGATTTTCCCGTCGCCGCGGCCGCGCTCACAGCAGCATCATCGCCGGCGCGGCGGATGGGCCGTCTTCCCCGACTTCCGCGCGCAGGGGCGCCGCCCCGCATGCCGCCAGGTAGTCCGCGACGGCGTCGAACTCCGCCGGCGCGCGCGTCATGTCCACGGGCTCCCCGGGCGGGATGAAGATCAGCGTCTCGTAGCGCGCCCGGGTCAGCAGCACCCGGTAGGTGTTGATCGCATAGGCCCGCCGGGATTCGTCGCGCGACGTCTGCCAGGCGGTGCCGACGAAGCGGCGCGGCACCCAGCGCCCGTCCCGGCGGATCAGGTCGCCGCCCCAGGCGAGGCCGACGTAATCAAGCTCCAGCCCCTGGCAGGCGAACTGGGTGGCCGGCAGTTCCAGCGCGTCGGAGGCGCGCACATCCGGCCAGCGGTCCAGGAACCAGTGCGCCACCGCATCGGCATCGAGATGCGGGAAGGCCGGCCACAGCCCGTCGGCCACCAGCCGTCGCGCGCCGGCGCTGCACACGAGGCCGGCCCGGCGCAGCCCACGCGCCCGCTGCCGCAGCGCCGCGCGCAGCACCGCGAGCGAGCGGGTGATCCGCACCGGCACCTCGGCCGATGCGGCGATCGCGGCCGCGTCCGCCTGCCGCCCGGCGAGCACCGCCTCCACCCAGGGCGCGGCGGCGGCGGAGCGGATCGCGCGCACCGGCACATCCAGATGCAGAACGGGATCGATCTCCAGCCAGGACGGCCGGGTGGCGACCAGGCGCCGGCGCGGATCGGCCGCGCCCACCACGTCGGGCGGGGCCAGCGCGCGCCAGGCCGGCCGGGCGGCGAGCGCCGCGCCCCATTCGGCCAGGCCCGCTTCCCCGGTGTTGATCTCCTGCCCGCCGCCGACCAGCGCCACCACCACCGCCCAGTCGCGGTGCCGGGCCATGATGTCGAGGATCAGCGCCGCCTCGCTGGCGGCGTGGCCGAACTTCCGGCGGCCGAAATCCTCGTCCCACGCGCGCTGGGCCTCGTCGAACAGGATCACGTGCTCATGCGGCGGGTCGGAGCGGCCCTGACTGTCCTTGAGGAAGCCGTTCACCGGCTGGATCGCGCCGGCGGTTTCCCGCTGCGGCTGGCGCGGGCCGCGGCCCTGGGCGCGCGCGTCGCGGGCCAGAGCCGCGCGCATCACGTGCACGAGCGGCAGATTGCCGGTGAGGAACGCCGCCCCGGTTTCCGCGCCGAACACCACGTTCAACCCGCACAGCGTCTTGCCGGCGCCGGGGATGCCGGTGACGAACAGCACGAGATGCGCGCCGCCGTCGCGCGCCGCTTCGATGGCGCGGCGGATCGCCGCCGTGGTGCGGGTCAGGTTGGCCGCGTCGGCGCGGGCGGCGGCCAGGTCCGCCACGCCGTGGCGGGCGTAGAGCATCCGCGCCGCCTCGACGATGGTCGGCACCGGGCGATAGGGCGCGGCGTCCCAGGCGGTGCCGTCCAACGTGCGGGCCGGGACCGGCACGCGGGCCGCGATGTCTTGCAACAGGCCGGGCAGGGTGGCGGCCGAGGCGTCCATCACCGGCACCACCGCGTGCCACAGCAGCGGCCAGGCCACCGGGCCGGCCGTGCCGCGCGGCGCCACCAGGATCGGCACGATCGGATGGTCCCGGCTCGCGGCGTGGAAGTCGCGCAGATCGAGCGCGTAGTCGTCCACCTGCAGCCGCCCCGGCGGGGTGAACCCTTGCGCGCCTGATTTGAACTCCAGCACCAGGATCGCGCGTTCCGTCAGGATCACCGCGTCGATCCGCCGGCCGAGGCGCAGCAGCGGATATTCCAGCAGCACGGTCCAGGTTTCGGACCCGGCGGCGAGGGCGACGGCGAGCAGCGCCACCTGTTCGCGCCAGGCGCGCACCTGTTCCTCGCGGTTCAGCGGATGCGTCTCGACCAGGCGCAGGGCGAGGCGCGCGGTGATCGCCTCGGTCCCGGCGGCGCGCAGCTCGGCGACGGTGCCGGACCACCAGGCGCGGCTCACGCCCTGCACGCCCGGCCGGGCAGGCTGGCCGCCTGCGGGCTGTCGGCGCCGTCGCCATGACGGCCCCGGGCCTCGCTCGGCGCGGCCTCTGTCATCAGCCGTATCGAGAACCGTATCGCCTGCGGGCCGGCGCGGCGCGTATGTCGGTCGGCCCGGGGCGCCAGGGCGGGAACGCGCTTGTCCATGGCGGCAGTCTCCTGCGCCATGGGGCGCGCCTCTGTCGTTGCGGGGGAGGCTAGGCCGACCGGAGGCATCCGCCAAGGAGACCGCGCGATATCCGAATATTCCGTCAACGCGCCGGCGCGTGGGTCTTGCCCCGTGCGGCCGGGCCGGCCCACGCGGGCTTGACGGGGGCGGTGAATTCATTCGAAACTCTATATAATTGCCGGGAAATGGACCGGTTAAGGATGAGGAGAGGACGCAGTGCTGCACCGAATTCGGCGCTGGACCATGGTGGCGGCCCTGGCTGCGGCGCTCGCCGCGCCCGCGCACGGCGCCGGCGCTGAGTCGCTGGTGGCGCGCGGCAAATACCTCGTCACGATCGGCGGGTGCACCGACTGCCACACGCCGGGGCATCTCCTCGGCCATCCCGACATGACCCGCTATCTCGGCGGCTCCGACGTCGGCTTCGCGATCCCCGGACAGGGCGTGTTCGTGGGGTCCGAACCTGACGCCGGACAAGAAGACCGGGCTCGGCACCTGGACGACGGCGCAGATCGTCACCGCCATCACCACCGGCGTGCGCCCGGACGGGCGGATCCTGGCGCCGATCATGCCGTGGCGTGGGCTTCGCGCACCTGACCCCGCGGGATGCGCAGGCGATCGCCGCTCTACCTCCAAAGCCTGCCGCCGGTGGTCCACAAGGTCCCGGGTCCGTTCGGACCGAAGGACGTGCCCAACGTGCTCGTGATGACGGTGCTGCCGGGCCCCGTCTACGCGAAACTGCCCGGCCCCGGCGGCAAGTAGGCCTCCGGACCCTGGCGCGGTACCCGCGCGGCGGGACCGGCCTCGCGCCATCCCCCTGTGACATCGCCCGCCGCCGCGGCGTAGGATCGCCCGGTCAAGGGCCCCGGCGCCCGCCGGCGCCCGCAGCCCAAGCGAGGGAGGCGCCGCGATGTCTGGAACCCCAACCGGCAGAAGTCCGCGCTCGGTGGCCCTGGTCGGCCCCTACGGCAGCGGCAAATCCACCCTGTTCGAAGCGCTGATGGAGGCCGCCGGGTCCCCGGTGAAACGCCCCGCCGATCCGCGCAACCGGCCGACCACCACCGAGCTTCGCCTGGGCCATTGCACCTATCTCGGCGATGCGTGGTCCATCCTCGATTGCCCCGGCTCGATCGAGTTCGCGCACGAGACCGCCTGCGCGCTGGCCATGGTCGATCTCGCGGTGCTGGTCTGCGAGCCGCAGCCGGCCAAGGCGCTCGCCGTCGCGCCGCTGCTGAAGGCGCTGGCCGAGGCCCACGTGCCGCATGTCGTCTTCATCAACAAGATCGACACCCTGGAAGGCAGCCTGCGCGACACGCTCGCGGCCCTGCAGGCCTATGCCGCCGGCCCGCTGGTGCTGCGCCAGGTGCCGATCACCGAAGGCGAGAGCGTGACCGGCTATGTCGATGTCGTCAGCGAGCGGGCGTATCGCTACCGCAAAGGCCAGCCCTCGGAACTCATCCAGATCCCGTCCGCGCTGCGCGAGGCCGAGCAGGAAGCCAAGGACAAGCTGGTCGAGACCCTGGCCGATCACGACGACGCGCTGCTCGAGAAAGTGCTGGAGGACATCCCCCCCAGCACGGACGAACTCTACGCCGATCTCCGCAAGGATCTCGCCGCCGGCGCGGTGACCGAGGTGCTGCTGGGCGCGGCCGAGCAGGCCGGCGGCATCCGCCGGCTGTGGAAGGCGTTGCGGCACGACACCCAGGACGTGGCCGAAACCGCGTCCCGCAAGGGCGTCGCGCCGGACGGCCCGCCGCTCGCCCAGGTGTTCAAGACCGTGCACGCCGGCCACACCGGCAAGCTGTCCTACGCCCGCATCTGGCGCGGCGGGGTGAAGGACGGAGCCACCCTGGGCGGCACCAGGCTCGGTGGGATCTACCAGATGCAAGGCGGCGAGATGAACAAGGTGGCCGAGGCCGAGGCCGGTGAGGTGGTCGCCCTCGGCCGGCTCGATCCGGTCGCCACCGGCGATACCGTTTCCCCCAACGGCACGCCCGATCCGCTGCCGTTCCCCGCCCCGCCGCCGCCCGTCTACGCGCAGGCGATCGCCACCGCCGAGCGCAAGGACGAGGTGAAACTGTCGGGCGCGCTTGCCAAGCTGCTGGAAGAAGACGGCGCCCTTGGGCTGGAGCACGACCCGGAAACCGGGCAGACGGTGCTGTCCGGCCAGGGCGAGATCCATCTGAACACGACGGTGGAGCGGCTGGCGAAGAACTACGGTCTGAAGCTGACCACCAGCCGTCCCGAAGTGGCCTACAAGGAAACCATCCGTCAGGCGGTGCACCAGCACGGCAGGCTGAAGCGCCAGACCGGCGGCCATGGCCAGTTCGCCGACGTGAAGATCGACATCGCCCCCCGCGAGCGCGGGGCCGGGTTCGCCTTCGTCGACAAGGTGGTCGGCGGCGCGGTGCCGCGCAATTTCATCCCCGCGGTGGGCGAGGCGGCGGAGGACTCGGCGAAAAAAGGCCCGTTCGGCTACCCGGTGGTCGATATCTCGGTCACCCTGACCGACGGGCAGTTCCACAGCGTCGACAGCTCCGACATGGCCTTCAAGACCGCGACCCAGATCGCGATGAAGGAAGGGCTGGCGGCGGCCGATCCGGTGCTGCTGGAGCCGATCGACCGGGTGAGCGTCAGCGTGCCGAACGAGTTCACCGCCCGCGCCCAGCGTCTGCTGACCGGACGGCGCGGGCAGATCCTGGGCTATGCCGAGAAGCCGGACTGGCCGGGCTGGGACGACGTCGAGGCGCTGGTGCCGGCAGCCGAGTTGCACGACCTGATCATCGAACTGCGCTCGCAGACCATGGGCCTCGGCACCTACCGCCGCACCTTCGACCACCTGGCCGAAAGCCGCGGCGAAGCGAGGCCCCGCGCGGCCTAGCCCCGGCCTTCTCCCCTCCCCTTGCGGGAGGGGCCGGGGGAGGGGGGCCGCGGCACGGGCGCGCCGGGGCGGGTGGCAGTGGATCGGACCCCTCCCCCGGCCCCTCCCGCAAGGGGAGGGGAGAAGACGCGCCGGGCGGGCCCGCCGGGCAGCCTTGTCCCGCCCGGGGCTTCCCTCCGGTGCGGCAGGCCAAATATAAGCCCCCATGCGCGCGCGCTTCACCAAGATGCAGGGCTGCGGGAACGATTTCGTCGTGCTGGACGAACGCGGGGCCGCGCTTGGCCTGTCGCCCGCCCGGGCGGCGGCGCTGGCGGACCGGCGGCGGGGAATCGGCTGCGACCAGCTGATCGCCCTGGAACCGGCCGACACCGGCGCCGACGTGGTCATGCGCATCCGCAATCCCGATGGGTCGGAGGCCGGGGCCTGCGGCAACGCCACCCGCTGCGTCGCCACCCTGCTGGCACAGGAAACCGGGCGGCGGCACTTCGTCATTCGCACCAGCGCGGGCGATCTGGCGACCGACCTGCTGGTGGACGGGCAGGTGCAGGTCGATATGGGGCCGCCGCGGCTCGGCTGGACGGAGATCCCGCTGGCCCGCCCGATGGACACGCTGCACCTCGATCTGGCGTCCGGGCCGGTGGCCGATCCGGCGGCGGCGAGCATGGGCAACCCGCACGCGACCTTCTTCGTGTCCGACCTCGCCGCGGTAGACGTGGCCGGGCTGGGGCCGGGGCTGGAGCATGATCCGCTGTTTCCCGACCGGGCCAATATCGGCTTCGCCCAGGTGCTGGCCCCCGACCGGCTGCGGCTGCGCGTGTGGGAACGCGGCGCCGGCCTCACCCTGGCCTGCGGCTCCGGCGCCTGTGCGGCGGTGGTGAATGCGCACCGGCGCGGGCTGACGGGGCGGGCGGCGACGGTGCTGCTGGACGGCGGGGCGCTGCACATCGCCTGGCGGGAGGCCGACGGGCACGTGCTGATGAGCGGGCCGGCCGACACGGCGTTCACCGGCGAGGTCGATCTGGCGCAGTACCCGTCATGAGCGCCGAGCTGCTGACCTTCGGCTGCCGGCTGAACGCCTACGAGACCGAGGTGATGCGCGGCCTGACCGGCGGGCTGGACGACACGCTCGTGGTCAACACCTGCGCGGTCACCGCCGAGGCCGAACGCCAGGCCCGCCAGGCGGTCCGCCGGGCGGCGCGTGAGCAGCCAGGGGTGAAGATCGTCGTCACCGGCTGCGCCGCGCAGCGCGATCCGGCAGCTTGGCGCGCCCTGCCGGGCGTGACAAGGGTGCTGGGCAACGCGGACAAGCTGCGCCCCGAACACTGGGCCGCCGGCGCCGGCGATGCGGTCTCCGACATCATGACCGCGCCCGCCGCGGCCCCCGCGCCGGTTGCCGACTTCGCCGGCCGCGCGCGCGCCTTCGTGCAGGTGCAGCAGGGCTGCGATCACCGCTGCACCTTCTGCGTGATCCCGTTCGGCCGCGGGCCCAGCCGCAGCGTGGCGGAAGATGCCGTGGTCGCGCAGGCCCGCACCCTGATGGCGGCGGGCTACCGGGAACTGGTGCTGACCGGGGTGGATATCGCGAGCTACGGGGGCGACCTGCCGGACCGGCCCACCCTGGGCGGCCTCGCCCGCCGGGTGCTGGCGCTTGTGCCGGAGCTGCCGCGGTTGCGCTTCTCCTCCCTCGACCCCGCGGCGATCGATCAGGATCTGTGGCGGCTGCTGGCCGAGGAACCCCGCGTGATGCCGCATCTGCACCTGTCGCTGCAGGCCGGCAGCGACCTGATCCTGAAGCGGATGAAGCGGCGGCACCTGGCGGGGGAGGCACGCGCGGCGATCGACCGGGCGCGGCAGGCGCGGCCGGGGATCGCGCTCGGCGCCGACCTGATCGCCGGCTTCCCGACCGAGACCGACGCGTTGTTCGCCGAGACCCTGGCTTTCGTCACCGAGGCCGCGCTGCCCTATCTGCACGTCTTCCCCTACAGCGAGCGCCCCGGCACCCCGGCGGCGCGCATGCCCGCCGTGCCGGTGGCGCTGCGGCGGGAGCGCGCGGCGCGGCTGCGCGCGGCAGGACGGGCGAGCGCGGCCGCGTTCTTCGCCGCCCAGCAGGGGCGCCGGATCAGCGTGCTGACCGAACGCGACGGCACCGGCCATTCGGAGCATTTCGCCCCCGTGCGGCTGGCCGGGGACGTGGCCCCCGGATGCGTGGTCCCGGCGCGAGTGATCGCCGCCGACGCCGACGGGCTGATCGCGGAGACCGTGTGATGGCGGAGGCGCGCTAGATGGCCCTGGGCGGATTCTTCAACCGGCTCAAGGAAGGCCTGTCGCGCAGCACGCAAAAGCTGGGCGGCGGCATCACCGCCGTGTTCGTCAAGCGCAAGCTGGACGACGCGGCGCTGGAGGAGCTGGAAGAGCTGCTGATCGGCGCCGACCTCGGCACCGAGGCGGCCGGGCGGGTGATCGCCGCCTTCCGGCGCTCCCGCTTCGGCAAGGAAGTGACGGACGCCGAGGTGAAGGACGCGCTCGCCGAGGAGATCGCCGCCATCCTGCGCCCGGTGGCCCAGCCGCTGGAGCTCGATCCCGCCCGGCACCCGCATGTGGTGCTGGTGGTCGGCGTGAATGGCACCGGCAAGACCACCACCATCGGCAAGCTCGCCCAGTCCTGGCGCGCGGCGGGCAAGCGGCCCATGCTGGTCGCCGGCGACACGTTCCGCGCCGCGGCCGTGGAACAGTTGCAGGTCTGGGGCGAGCGCAGCGGCTGCCCCGTGATCGCCGGCCCGCCCGACGCCGACGCCGCGGGGCTGGCGTTCGATGCGCTCGCCCGCGCCCGGACGGACGGCGCGGACGTGCTGCTGATCGATACCGCCGGGCGGCTGCACAACAAATCCGTGCTGATGGCCGAACTTGCCAAGGTCATCCGGGTGATGCGCAAACAGGATCCGACCGCGCCACACTCGGTGCTGCTGGTGCTGGACGCCACCACCGGTCAGAACGCGATCCAGCAGGTGAAGGTCTTCAAGGAGATGGTCGCCGTCACCGGGCTGATCGTGACCAAACTCGACGGCAGCGCCCGCGGCGGCATCGTGGTGGCCCTGGCCGAAACCTTCGGCCTGCCGGTCCACGCGGTTGGCGTCGGCGAACAGGCTGGCGACCTGCGCCCGTTCGACGCCATGGAGTTCGCCCGCGGACTGGTCGGGCTGTAGCACCGGAGGGTTCGGGGGGCGCGGCAGAAAGGCCAGGGGGCGCTGCCCCCTGGACCCCTGCCAGGGGACAAGTCCCCTGGACCCCTCGGGGGGTTCTGGGTGGGAGCGGGGTGGCATGCCGGCCGGGGCGGCGGCGTGGCGCTGGGCGAGGCAGCGCGCGTTTGCGCGCTGCCTCGCCCAGCGCCACGCCGCCGCCCCGGCCGGCATGCCACCCCGCTCCCACCCAGAACCAACGGATGGGTTCCAAGGGCTCAGCCCTTGGTGGGGGGTCCAGGGGGGCAAAGCCCCCCTGGCCTTGCTTTCTCGCCCCCCGAACCGCCCGGCCTACGCCCTACCCGTCGGCCGCGCGGAAGCCGCCGATGCCGCGTTCGATGGTGGTGACGTGGTGGGGGCGGAACTGGGTGGGGTCTGTCAGGCCGCAGGCGTGGGCGATGATTTCCACCTCCGCGCGCACCCGCTCGGCGTAGCGTGTGACCCGCACCGATTTTTCCGCCGGGTCGAGGCCGGCGATCAGCCGGGGTTCGGCGGCCGTGACGCCGGTGGGGCAGCGGCCGGTGCCGCATTTCATGGCCTGGATGCAGCCCAGGCTGAACATGAACCCGCGCGCGCTGGAGACGAAATCGGCGCCCATGCAGAGCGCCCAGGCGATCTTGTCCGGCGTGATGAGCTTGCCGGAGGCGACGATGCGGATGCGTTCGGTCAGGCCGTGGCGGTCGCGCGCCGCGGCCACCAGCGGCAGCGCGGCGGTGATCGGCAGGCCGACGTAATCGATCAGCGGCGCCGGGGCAGCGCCGGTGCCGCCCTCGCCGCCGTCGATCTGCACATAGTCCGGACAGCCCTCCGGGTGGGTCAGGCAATGGGCGAACCAATCGTCGAAGAAGGCCGGGTCGCCGACGACGAGTTTCACCCCGACCGGCTTGCCGGTCACCGTGCGGACCCGGTCGACGAACCGGCCGAGTTCGGGGATCGAGCCGATGTCGTGGTGGCGGTTCGGGCTGATGCTGTCCTGGCCTTCGGGGATGCCGCGGATCGCGGCGATCTGGCTGGTCACTTTCGCGCCCGGCAGGATGCCGCCCTTGCCGGGCTTGGCGCCCTGGGCGAGTTTCACCTCGAACATCTTCACCTCCGGATGGGACGCGATGTCCCGCAGCCGGTCCTCCGAGAGGTTGCCGTCGGCGTCGCGCGCGCCGTATTTCGCCGTGCCCATCTGCATCACCACGTCGCAGCCGCCTTCGAGGTGATAGGGCGCGAGCCCGCCTTCCCCGGTCGCCATCCAGATGCCGGCCCGGTGGGCGCCGCGTGACAGGGCGGAGACGGCGGCATGCGACAGCGCGCCGTAGCTCATGCCGCTGATGTTGAAGAAGCTGCGGGCGAGATAGGGCGCGCGGCAGGACCCGGGGCCCTCGGCGATGCCGATCGTCTTGCCCGGGAAGGCCCGTTTCTCCTCCTCCAGCACCGGAAACGGCGCGTTGCGGAACACGAAGGAGGGGACGTTCTCGCTGCCGAAACTGACCAGGTTGGAGACGCCCTTGGCCGAGCGGTACACCCAGGACCGTTCCAGCCGGTTGAACGGGCGTTCCGCCCAGTCCGGCAGGTATTGGTACTGGCGCATGTACTCGCCCCAGGTTTCCGCGAAATAGCGCACGTGGCCGAGCACCGGATAGTTCCGCAGGATCGTATGCTGGGTCTGCCGGATGTCGTGGACATAGAGCGCGGCGAGCCCGACCAGCAGCAGGGCGAGGATGACGGCGGCGGTGACCATGGGACCTCCCTTTTCCCGCTTCGGGGCGGCGGGTGGCGCACCGAACCACGGCCGGACGCGCCGGGGAAGCCGTTTCGCCGCGAAAGATGCGGGCCCCCATGTCGCTGCCCTTGCCGCGCGGGCCCTGGCGTGCGGAGAATGCGGCCCGCCCGTCCGCCCCTGCCTGCCGCAATGACCGGAGAACCCGCACCGTGGCCGCTTTTGCCAGCACCGAGACCTATATCGCCTCCCGCGACCTGGAAGTCGCGGTCAATGCCGCCGTCACCTTGCAGCGCCCGCTGCTGGTGAAGGGCGAGCCCGGCACCGGCAAGACCATGCTGGCGCACGAGGTGGCCGCCGCGCTCGGCCTGCCGCTGATCGAGTGGCACATCAAATCCACGACCAAGGCGCAGCAGGGTCTTTACGAATACGACGCGGTCTCCCGCCTGCGCGACGGGCAGCTGGGCGACGCGCGGGTCCACGACATCGCCAACTACATCGTCCGCGGCAAGCTGTGGGAGGCCTTCGCGGCCGAGCAGCCGGTGGTGGTGCTGATCGACGAGATCGACAAGGCGGATATCGAGTTCCCCAACGACCTGCTGCTGGAACTCGACCGGATGCAGTTCTTCGTCTACGAGACGCGCCAGACCGTTGCGGCAAAGAACCGGCCTGTGGTGATCATCACCTCCAACAACGAGAAGGAACTGCCGGACGCGTTCCTGCGCCGCTGCTTCTTCCACTACATCCGCTTCCCCGACCGCGCGACGATGGAGCGGATCGTGGCCGCGCACTACCCCGATCTGAAGCACGACCTGGCGCGGGAAGCGCTGAACGTGTTCTTCCAGGTCCGTGACGTGCCCGGATTGAAGAAGAAGCCCGCGACGTCGGAACTGCTGGACTGGCTGAAGCTGCTGATGGTCGACGATCTGCCGGCCGAGGCGCTGCGCACCAAGGACAGCCACATTGTGATCCCGCCGCTGCACGGCGCGCTGCTCAAGAACGAGCAGGACGTGCATCTGTTCGAGCGGATCGCCTTTCTCGCCCGCCGCGGCCAGGGCTGATGTTCGCGGGCTTCCTGCTGTCCTTGCGCAGTGCCGGGCTGCCGGTCTCGGTGACCGAGTACCTCGCCCTGATGGGGGCGATGCGGGCGGGCGTGGCCGAGTACAGCATCGAGGATTTCTACTACCTGGCCCGCGCCGTGCTGGTGAAGGACGAGCGCCATCTCGACCGGTTCGACCGCGTGTTCGCCGAGGCGTTCAAGGGGCTGGAAGCGGCCGAAGGGCTGACCGCGCGGGCGCTGCCGGAGGAATGGCTGCGCAAGCTGGCGGAAAAACTGCTGACGCCGGAGGAGATGGCGAAGATCGAGGCGCTGGGCGGCTTCGAGGCGATCATGCAGCGGCTGGCCGAACTGCTGGCCGAGCAGAAGGAACGTCACCAGGGCGGATCGAAATGGATCGGCACCGCGGGCACCTCGCCGTTCGGGGCCTATGGCTACAATCCGGAAGGCGTGCGGATCGGCCAGGACAAGTCCCGCCACCGGCGCGCGGTGAAAGTGTGGGACAAGCGGGAGTTCCGCGACCTGGACGGCGACGCGGAACTGGGCACGCGCAACTTCCGCCTGGCCCTGCGCCGGCTGCGCCGCTTCGCCCGCCAGGGCGCGCCGGTGGAGCTCGATATCCCGGACACGATCCGCGCGACCGCGAACAACGCCGGGATGCTCGACCTGAAACTGGTGCCGGAGCGGCACAATGCCGTGAAGATCCTGCTGTTCCTGGATGTCGGCGGGTCGATGGACGAGCACGTGCGGCTGTCGGAAGAGCTGTTCTCCGCCTGCCGCACGGAGTTCAAGCATCTGGAGCATTTCTACTTCCATAACTTCCCCTACGAGCGGGTGTGGAAGGAGAATCGCCGTCGCCACGATCGTGTGGTGGGAACCGAGGAGGTGCTGCGGACCTACGGGCCCGACTACCGGCTGATCTTCGTCGGCGACGCGGCCATGAGCCCGTACGAGATCACCATGCCGGGCGGCAGCGTGGAGCACTGGAACGCGGAGCCGGGGCGGGTCTGGCTGGAGCGGCTGACCGCGCACTACCGGCGCTCGGCCTGGCTGAACCCGACACCGGGGGAGGGGTGGCGGCACACGCAGTCGATCGCGATGACCCGGCAGTTGATGGAAGGGCGGATGTTTCCGCTCACGCCGGACGGGATCGAGGCGATGACGCGGGAACTGGGAAGGTAGCCACTGCGGCCGCGGCGGGTCAGGATAGCTGGCGAACCTCGCACGGGAGAGAAAAACGCCATGCCCCGCCTCGCAGCCAAGACCGCCTTCATCACCGGTGCCGGAACCGGCATCGGCCGCGCCACCGCGCTCGCCTTCGCCGCCGAGGGCGCCAACGTCGCCGTCGCCGAGCTCAACGCCGCCGCGGGGGAAGAAACCGCCCATCTTGCCGGCCCCGGCGCGATCGCCATCCGCACCGACGTCACCGACCCCGACAGCATCGAAGCCGCCATCCGTCAGGCGAGCGCCCATTTCGGCGCCATCCACATCCTGCACAACAACGCCGGCGGCTCCACGCCGCAGGACAACACCGTGGTCGAAGCCCCGCTCGAGGAGTTCTGGCGGGTCATCAGGCTCGACCTGTTCGGCACCTTCCTCGGCTGCCGCTTCGGGATCCCGGAGCTCGTGCGTGCCGGCGGCGGCGCCGTGATCAACATGGCCTCCAACCTGGCGCTGATGGGGATCGCGGGGCGGGACTGCTACACCGCCGCCAAGGGCGGCATCGCCGCGCTCACCCGCTCGCTCGCGGTCGAGTTCGCGCCACAGAAGGTGCGGGTCAACGCGCTCGCGCCTTCGGCCACCATGACCGATCGGGTGAAGACCCTGGTGGCCGGCAATCCCGCGCTCGACAAGCTGGCGCAGTCCCATCTGCTCGGGCTGATCGAGCCGGATGACATCGCGGCTGCGGCGCTGTTCCTGGCCAGCAATGAATCGCGCATGATCACCGGCCAGATCCTGCCGGTCGATTCCGGGGTCACCATTTCCTGAAGGGACGCCGCAGCCACACAAGTTCGCCGCCGTGTCGCGCCGCCCGTGCAACCGGGCAAGGCGGCGCGTCGACGGCGGGCCTAGCTGCCGACAGCGCCGAGCGAGAGCGGTGCCTCGCCGTGTCCCGCCGGCGTTGCCTCGGGGCCGGCCCCCAGCTCATCCCACAGCAGTAGCTTCTGGTGGCCGACGCGATCACGGCCATAGTTCGAACCGTGCGGCGTTGTCTCCATCCGCTGCGCCGCCGTTGCGCCATCCCGCCCGGTCGCTGTGGCCGCAAGCCCCGTCGCCACGGAACTCCTTCGTACCCGGCCAGCCGGGCGCACGCCAACATGCATGGCGGGATCTCCATTCGCCTCCGGGGGAGACGCCCCGGATCGCGCGGCCACAGAAACAACGTAGCCAACGTAACCGACATGGACCGGGCAGCTGCCGGCTGCAACGTGCCGGCTTCCGCCGTCACCCGATCGTGACCCGGCGGCACGGCGCGGGCCGGTCGTCGCCGGCGGCCGCCCGGACCATAACTACGATAACGCAACTAACGCGGGTGCAGCGCGATCGCGCCGAACGCCCGGGACCGGGTGAGCCAGGCTCCGGGCAATCCGGAGGGGGACGGGCGGGAGATCCGACCGGCGTACCCCGATCCGCCAAACGGAACGGCCGGCCCCGCCGCCGCGGGGCCGGCCGTCCGACGGGCCGGTGGGATCGCCGCCGCCTGCGCGGCGGGCGGTCGCGCAGGAACGTTCAGGCCATGGCCGGGCTTTCCGCCTGCACCACGCAATGCTGGCGCAGCGCGATCCGGTTCCGCTCCAGCATCCGGTAGAACGTGACCCTGGAAACCCCCAGCGCGCGGGAGGCGCTGGTGATGTTGAAGTCGTGCTCCTGCAGGGCGTTCATGACGGCCTGACGCTCCTCCAGGCTGCCGGCGCTGGCGCGCACCAGGCGGACCGGCCGGTCGTCCCGTCCGGCCGCATTGGCCGCCGGTGCGGCCGCGGGTTCTTCCAGGCGCAGATCGGCTTCGGTGATCTGCTCACCGTTGGCGAGCACGGCGGCCCGGCGCAGCGTGGCGATCAACTCGCGGACGTTGCCGGGCCAGGAATGGGTTCGCAGCGCGGTGAACGCCCCCGGGCTCAGGCCGCGGCGCGGACGCCCCAGTTCCTGGGCGATCTGGCGCAGGAAATAGGCCGCCAGGATTTCCACGTCGCCGTCCCGCTCGCGCAGCGGCGGCAGGATCAGGCTGAGCACGTTCAGGCGGTAGTACAGATCCTCGCGGAACCGTCCCGTGGCGATCGCCTCGCGCAGCCGCACGTTGGTCGCCGCGATGATGCGCACGTCCACCCTGATCGGCTCGTGTCCACCGACCCGGACGATCTCGCCTTCCTGAAGGAACCGCAGCAGATGGCCCTGCAGGTCGGCCGGCATGTCGCCGATCTCGTCGAGGAAGAGCGTGCCCTTGTGCGCGCGCTCGATCTGTCCGGGCTTGCGGACGTTGGCCCCGGTGAAGGCGCCTTTTTCGTAACCAAAGAGCTCGGAGGCAATGAGGGTGGCGGGGACTGCGGCGCAGTTGATCGCCACATAGGGCCCGTTGGCGCGGGCGGACCGGTCGTGGATGGCGCGGGCCACCAGTTCCTTCCCGGTGCCGCTCTCGCCCGAGATCAGCACGGGCATGTCGCATTCGGCAAAGCGCCGGATCTGCTCGAACACCGCGAGCATCGCCGGGCTGTTGCCAACCATGAACGCTTGGTAAGATTCATCGGTGTCGCTGACGGGGACGCTGACGCCACCGACGCCAGGGTGCAGGACAGACAGAGGCTGGTTTGGTCCAGAGTGGTGGTTCATCGGCCGGTTTCCTCGTTTCCCGTTTGACGGATTGGCCCGGTAGATGACCGTTCCGCCCGTCACAAACGATCGTGAGGAAACTGTTAACGGCGGTTGAGAGGGCGGCGCTACTGGTAAGTTTGACAGGGTGGTCATTGGCACAACCGGACCAGTTACCCCTGTTACGTCAAACCGGATCATGCGTACAGCGGTGTTTTTCGGCGTCGACCGGTCCGGTTGCGCCGGTCACGACCGGTCGGCATCCGCAGGGGTGCCTGCACGACCCAGGCGCTGCGGCGGGGTGGCCGCCTCGTCGGTGCGGGGAAAATAGAGGAAGAATGTGGTTCCGGAACCGACCCGGCTGGTGACCCGGATATGACCGCCCGACTGGGTCACGAACTCGCGTACAACCGCCAGGCCGAGACCGGTGCCGTGGGCGTTCCTCCGGGTCGTAAAGAACGGATCGAAAATCCGGTCCAGAATGTCTGCCGGGATGCCCGCGCCGGTGTCCGAGACCACGAGCATCACATACTGGCCCGCGGGCGGTTCCTCCGCTCCGGGCGCGCCGTCGGGCGGGAGCGTGGTGTTGCAGGTCTCCACCCGCAGGCGCCCGCCCTTCGGCATCGCCGCCTTGGCGTTGATCACGAGGTTGAACAACGCGGACTTCAGCATCGCGGGGTTCACGCTGCAGAGCCCCAGGTCCGGTTGCAGGGCGAACTCGGTCCGCACGCCGCGGCCGGCTGCCTTGCTCAGCAGAGGCTTGGTGTCGCGGATCATCTGGTTCAGCTGCGCCGGCTGCGGCGGCGTCCCCGGGGCGCGCGCGGTGGTGGTCAACTCGGTCATCATCCGGCCGGCTTCGACGGTCAGCTGCAGGGCCGGTTCGATCAGCCGCGTGACGTCCGGATGATCGCCGAGCTTGCGCCGTACCAGCTCGAGCTGGCCGGAGATCGCCAGGGCCAGATTGCCGAAATCATGGGCGACGGCGGAGGTGAGGTGGCTGACCGCTTCGGCGCGGTGCAGCTGCAGCAGGCTCACTTCCGCCTCGTGCAGCCGGTCGCGGTTCGCCGCCCGTTCGGCCAGGGCCTGATGGGCCTGGCGCAGCGCTTCGTGGGCGGCGTCGATCTCCCGCACCCCGGTCGGCCGCTCCGCCGGCATGGGCTCGTCATGGGAAACCGACGCCGCCGCGCGCGCCAGGTCCTGCATCCGCCGCTGCAGGAAGCCGCCGGCGATCCCAACGAGCAGGAGCGGCGTCGCCACCCCCCCGATCAGGATCAGGCTCCAGGACAGCGAACGCAGGGGCGCGGCTATCGTGCCGCCCACCGGGGCGACGTAGGCCACGGTCCACGGCGCCACGGACAAGCGGTCGAGTGCGACATAGGCGCGCGTTCCCGCGACGGCGTGCGTTGATGTCAGGGCCCGCGCGCGGGGGCCCGGGTTCCGCCACGCGGGGTCGGGGAACGGCCGGCCGACCAGGCCCTGGTCCGTGGCCGCGAGCACGATGCCGTCCGGGCCGATGATCGCCGCGGTCCAGTCCGGGCTGTCGCGCTGCGACCTCAGGAAGGCCGATAGCCGGTCCGGCGCCCGCCGCGCCCACAGCGCGCCGACGATCCTGTTGTCGCGCGTGACCGGCACGCCGATCTCGACATGCGCGGGGTCGCCGGGACCGGCGGGCGGCCGGGACCTCACGGTCGCATGGGTCGGGATCTCCCATGGCTCTGCCGCGGCGCCGTTCGGGGAGCGGGCAACGGGTGGTTCGTGAACCACCGCCAGAAGCTCGCCGGTGCCGGACACGAGCGATATCGACTGCCACTGCTGGTATCCGGCCAGCAGAGCCCGCGCTTCGGACCCGAACAGCGCGAACTGCCCGCTGCGCATGCGGGGCGAGGTCGACAGGGCGGCCAGGGCGTCGATTTCCTCGGTCAGTCGCTGAGTCAGAACACTGGCCACCGCACGGGAATGGCCGCGCAGTGCGGCCCGCAACTCATGCCGCTCGACGGCAATTCCCTGGGCGATCACGGCCGTGGCCAGGACGATCACGGGGATCAGCGCCGCGGCGATCAGCCCGGCGAGATGCGTGCCAAAGGACAGTGGGCGCGAGAAGCGCAACATAGGGGCGACCTGCGGTGGCTGCGGGGAGCTCCGGAGCCATCCTGAGTGCCGGATGAAGCCGGAACGTAGAATACGGCAGGCCGCCGCAGATCGTCGTACAATTTGATAAGTCATGTGTTTCAGGTGACGCAATGCGTCTGCCCGGCCTGCGCTCCGGCGGCGGCCGCCGGGCGTTCATCATGATCCCTGGTGAGCACGGCCCTGCTCCGGCAGGGAGGCAAACGTAAAGTACTCCCATATATATGAGGGGCGTCCCGGCCGTCCTGGCCCGAGATCGAACCGGACGTCGACGCATGCGGACGTGCCGGCGAGGGATCATCGGTATGGTTGTCGATCACTTTCATGTGATGTATGCAATCAGCCCTTTTCGATTGCACCGGCTGCATGGACTACTATCACAGAAAAGACAACGTCTTGTACAAAGAAATGGACAAATTTGCAGTTCGGGAGAATTTGGGCCGATGATGGGCTGTCCGGTCGAGCGTCGCACCTCTTATTGCATGAGGCTTGGATCGAAAATCGCGGCCTGGTGCAACGGAACGGTGGCCTCCGTCCTCTTTGCGCCCGCTGGTGCGGTGCCGCTCGGGCAGGCGGCGCGATGACAAGCGTTGCGATGAGAAACATTGCCGGCCGATCGGCGCCCTCCGTCCGGCCCGCCGTGCTGTTCAACCGTCAAGGTCTCCGGATGAAAGCACCCTGCCGACACAACTCTCCGCCGACGCCAGACGCCCCTGACACGCAGCCCCCCCAGGCCGAGGCGACGCCACCCTTCCCACCGCCGGCGGCGCGCTCCGGGTCGCGCCGCCCTCGGGTCGTGATCGCCGACGATCATGTCCTGCTGCGCGACACCCTGGTTCCGCTGATCGAGGAAGAGTTCGAGGTCGTTGGGTGCGTCGGCGACGGGGCCGCGCTGGTCGAGGCGGCGGTGGCGCTGGAGCCGGATCTGGCGCTCATCGACATCGGCATGCCGATCATGGGCGGGCTGGAGGCGGGCCGCGAGCTCCATCGCCTGCGGCCGGCGATCCGGCTCGTCTACATGACGTCGGACGAAAGCCTCGATGTGGCCGCCGAGGCGTTCGAGCTCGGCGCCTCGGGCTATCTCCTGAAGACCGGCCCGGCCAGCGAGCTGATCGGCGCGCTCCGGATCATCGCCGCCGGCGGCACCTACCTGACCGAGGCCGTGGCCGGCGGGCGCGTGCCCGACCTGCTGGCCGCGGATGCGGGGCCCACCACCCGGCTCTCCCCGCGCGAATACGCGGTGCTGCAACTCGCGGTCACCGGGGCGCCGATGAAAGAGATCGCCCGCCAGCTCGGCATCTCGCCGCGAACGGTCGCATTCCACAAATACCGGGGAATGGCGGCCCTCGGCCTGCACCGCCAGTCCGAACTCGTGGAGTTCGCCCTCGCGCACGGGATGCTGCGCACCCGTGCCCCGGGCCGGTAAGGCCGCGCCCCGCCGGCCCGAGGCTGCCCGCGCGCCCCTGCTCAGGCGGTGTCAAGCATCCGGTACACCAGGGCCACCAGGTGCTCGGCGATGCTGCGGAACCCGGCACTATGGGTCTCCTCGGCCAGCCGCAGGAAGTGACGGCACAGCGGAACCTGGCTGGCCAGGTTCACGCCCCCGGTCTCGTCGGGACAGGAATACGTCATCGGACGGTTCCTCGGATGTGGGGCGGCTCCAGAATGCGACGCGCCGCCACAATAAGTTTACACCCCTTCCGTGTTAGGTACGTTCGGTATTACGATTGTAAAGTACGATCACATTTGCGTGATCAGCCCGGCCGCCTGGCGGCGTGCGCACCCTACCCACGGCCCCGGGTTACCAGCCGGCCCGCCCGCGCTGCGCGCGCCGCCCCACCGGCGAATGCCGACTGCCCGTTCACCCAGGTCTCGACGATGCCCTCCGCCGGCCGGGTCGGGGCGCTGAAATCCGCCGCGTCGCGCACCCGCGCGGGGTCGAACAGCACCAGATCGGCATAGGCCCCGGCCCGGATCACCCCGCGGTCGGTCAGCCCGAACACCGATGCCGTGTGTCCGGTCATCTTGCGCACCGCCGACTCCAGGCTGAACAGCCCGAGATCGCGCGCATAATGGCCGAGCACGCGGGGAAACGTGCCCCACAGCCGCGGATGCGGGTAGGAATCATGCGGCAGCCCGTCGCTGCCGATCATCGCCAGCTCATGGGCCAGGATCCGGCGCACGTCGGCCTCCTCCATCTGGAAGAAGATCGCCCCCGCCGGCAGCAGGCGCTCGGCCGCCTCCCGCGCCGGCACGCCCCAGTCCCGCGCGATCTCGTCCAGCATCTTTCCCGCCATCTCCGGATGCGGCACCGACCAGGTGACCTGCACCGGCACGTCCGCCCGCAGCCGCTCCGGGATCAGCACGGTCGAGCCGGCGGCATAGGGATAGACGTCGAACGCCACGTCCTGGCTGCGCGCGGCGGCACTGATGCGCGGCAGGGTCTCGACCGAGCGGCCGAAATTCTCCGGCATCGAGCATTTGTGGTGGCTGATCACCACCGGCGCGCCGGCGTCGCGGCCGATCCGCAGGCTCTCCTCGATCGAGGCCACCACCCCGTCGGCCTCGTCGCGCATGTGGGTGACATAGAGCGCCCGCGCCGCGCGCAGGGCCTCGGCGACCGCGATCACCTCCTCGGTGGGCGCCATGATGTTGGGCGGGTAGTAGAGACCGGTGGAGAAGCCGGACGCGCCCTGCGCCAGGGCCTCGGCCAGCCGCCGGCGCATGTGCTCGGCTTCCTTGTCGGTGGCCGCCCGCTGCGTGTCCCCGCCCATCGCCTCGACCCGCAGGGACATGTGCCCGATCAGGGCGAAGGTGTTGACCGGGGCCGGATCGGCGGCCAGCCGCGCGGCGTAGTCGCCGAAACTGTCGAACGTCCACCAGGACTCGTCGCCCAGCAGATCAAGCGGCGGCGGCGGGCGGCGGGTCATGCGCACCGGCGAGAGGCTGATGCCGCAATTGCCGACCACCACGCTCGTCACGCCCTGCGACATCTTGCACAGCATGCAGGACGGCCCGCACAGCACCGCCCGGTCGTCGTGGGTATGGGCGTCGATGAAGCCGGGGGCCAGCACCTTGCCGTCCGCGGGCAGCTCGCGGTCCGCGCTGACCGAGCCGAGATCGCCCACCGCGGCGATGCGATCGCCGCTCACCGCGACATCGGCGGTGAAGCGGGGCGCGCCGGTGCCGTCGATCACGGTGGCGTTGCGGACAATCAGGTCGTGGCGAGGCATGGCGGGCGCTCCGGGTTGCGGCAGGACGGCGCCATACAGCCGCAAATCGACCCGCCGGCCAAGCGGCGGCCCGCGCCGTTACGCCGCGCCGGAGATATACGCCTTCAGGCTGTCCACCTCCTGCTCCTGCTGCATGATCCGCGCTTTCACCACGTCGCCGATGCTCACCATGCCGACCAGCCGGCCGGCCTCCAGCACCGGGATGTGGCGCACCCGGTGCTCGGTCATCAGCCGCATGGCCTCCTCCACCGTGGTGGCCGGCGTCGCGGTGATGCGCACCTCGGTCATCAGCTGCGCCGCGGTCATCGCCAGCGTTTCCGCGCCGCAGGTGGCGAGGCTGCGCACGATGTCGCGCTCGCTCAGGATTCCGTGCATCCCGCCCTGCGGGTCGGTGACCAGCACGGCGCCGATCCCCCACGTGCGCAGCCGTTCCGTGACCGCCGGAACCGGCACGTCGGGGCGCACGGTGAACACCTCATTGCCCTTATGCCGCAGGATCGCGGCGACCATCGTCATGGCGACACTCCCTCGGTCGGGCCGCCACACGCCGGCGGCAGGGCAGGGTGCGCGGTTTCCGGTTGCGGGTGCAAACATCGTCCGTGCGGCGCAGCATCACTTGCCCGTGTGCTCCCGGCGCCGAGGCCCTGTCCAACTCGCCGCCCGGTCTGCTATCGCCGGCTCATGCCGGATTTCGCCCTGGAACGCGCAGCCGGCGGCCGGGTCGCCGGGGTGGACGAGGCCGGGCGCGGCCCGCTCGCCGGCCCCGTGTTCGCCGCCGCCGTGGTGCTCCCCCGCCGCGTGCCGCGCGCGCTCGCGGCCATGATCGACAATTCCAAGGTTCTCAGCGCCGCGCGCCGCCAGGAAGCCTTCGCCGCGCTCACGGCGTCCGCCCGGGTGGACATCGGGGTCGGCGCCGCCTCGGTGGCCGAGATCGCCCGCCTCAACATCCTCCACGCGGCCCTGCTCGCCATGGCGCGGGCGGTGGCGCGGCTGCCGCGCCCGCCCGACCTCGCGCTGATCGACGGGATCCAGGCCCCCGCGCTCGCCTGTCCGGTCCGCTGCGTGGTGGGGGGCGATGCGCTGTCGCTGTCCATCGCCGCCGCCTCGATCGTCGCCAAGGTGCTGCGCGACCGCGCGATGACCCGGCTGGCCGCGAACTGGCCCGGCTACGGGTGGGAGGCGAACGCCGGCTACCCCACGCCCTCCCACCGGGCGGCGCTGCGCCGCCTCGGGCCGACGCCGCACCATCGCGCCGGGTTCGGCACCGTGCGGCGGATCCTGGCCGAGACCGGCCGCTGAGCCGGACCCGCACGGCGCCCGCGACGACCGGGGGCACACAGCGGATTGACGCGACATCGGCGCACCGATCACGATACGCACCTCATTCCCCACGCCCGCAGGAGTCACGTGGAGCTCGCCCGCGAACTGCCGCTCGATCAGGTTCTGCTGGGCGATTCCGTCGCCATGATGCGGATGCTGCCGTCCGCGTCGGTGCATTGCGTGTTCGCCGATCCGCCCTACAACCTCCAGTTGCGGGGCGAGCTGCGCCGCCCGGACGACAGCCTGGTGGACGGCGTCGATGAGGACTGGGACCGCTTCCCCGACTTCGCCGCCTACGACGCCTTCACCCGCGACTGGCTGAGCGAATGCCGCCGGGTGCTGCGCAAGGACGGCACGCTCTGGGTGATCGGCGCCTACCACAACATCTTCCGCATCGGCGCGATCCTGCAGGATCTGGGCTTCTGGCTGCTGAACGACGTGATCTGGCGCAAGTCCAACCCGATGCCGAACTTCCGCGGCCGGCGCTTCACCAATGCGCACGAAACCCTGATCTGGGCCGCCCGCCAGCGCGATTCCCGCCACCGCTTCAACTACCAGGCGATGAAAGCGCTGAACGACGACATCCAGATGCGCAGCGACTGGTTCATCCCGCTCTGCACCGGGCCCGAGCGGCTGCGCAACCAGCACGGGCTCAAGCTGCACCCGACCCAGAAGCCGGAAGCGCTGCTGCACCGCACCCTGATCGCCGCCACCGCGCCCGGCGATATCGTGCTCGACCCGTTCTTCGGCACCGGCACGACCGGCGTGGTCGCCAAACGCCTCCACCGGCACTTCATCGGCATCGAACGCCACCCCGCCTATGTGGAAGCGGCCCTGGGCCGCATCCGCCACACCCGCCCGGCGCCGGCGGAGGGCGTGGCGACCGCGCCCGGGCGGAAAGAAACACCGCGGATCCCGTTCGGCTCCCTGGTGGAACGCGGACTGGTGCCGCCAGGCACCCGCCTCTACGACCGCCAGCGCCGGGTCAGCGCCGTGGTGGCCGCCGACGGCAGCCTCAACGCCGGCCCGCTGCGCGGGTCGATCCACCAGGTCGGCGCCGCCGTGCAGAACGCGCCGTCCTGCAACGGCTGGACCTTCTGGCACCTGGACCGCAACGGCACCCTGCTCCCGATCGACCACCTGCGCACCGAAATTGCCGCCGCAGGGTAGGGCTCTCGGGGTTCGGACAGGCAGGCCAAGCAAGGCCAGGGGGCTCTGCCCCCTGGACCCCCGCCAAGGGCATAGCCCTTGGAACCCGTTCGTTGGTTCCGTGTCGGTGGGGGGAGGCGCGGCGGGCGCGGGCGGCCCGGGCAGGCGGCTGAGACAGAGCGCAAAGCGCTCGGTCTCAGCCGCCTGCCCGGGCCGCCCGCGCCCGCCGCGCCTCCCCCCACCGACACGGAACCCCCCGAGGGGTCCAGGGGACTAGTCCCCTGGCAGGGGGTCCAGGGGGGCAGCGCCCCCCTGGCCTTGCTTGCCTGCCCCCCCGAACCCAGCGAGGTCTGCCAACACGGCGCGCAGGGCAGGGATGCCGGCGGCGGTTTGGCTGCTGGTGGTGATTACGTCGGGGTAGGCGGCCGGGTGGGCGCGGGCGAGGGCGGCGGCTTCGTGTTGTTTTTCCGTCAGCGCCGCCGGCGTCACGTCGTCGATTTTGGTCAGCACGATCTGGAACGTGACCGCGGCGCGGTCCAGCAGGTCCATCACCGCGCGGTCGCTGTCCTTCACCTCCACCCGCGCGTCCAGCAGCAGCAGCACCCGGCGCAGGGTGGGGCGGCCGCGCAGGTAGTCGAACATCAGCCCTTGCCAGTCGCGCTGCACGTCCTTGCCGGCGCGGGCGTAGCCGTAGCCGGGCATATCCACCAGCACGAGCCGTCCGCCCAGGTTGAAGAAGTTCAACTGCCGGGTCCGTCCCGGCGTCACCGACACCCGCGCCAGCGCCCGCCGTCCGGTCAGTGCGTTGAGCAGCGAGGATTTGCCGACGTTGGAGCGTCCGGCGAAGGCGACCTCGGGCAGCCCGACGGGCGGCAACTGGTCCAGCCGCTGCGCGGCGTAGAAGAAGTCGCAGGCGCCGGCGAACAGGCGCCGTCCGGCCTCTTCCAGCGCCGCGTCGGGCTCGGCGGCGGCGGGGGGCGTGTCGCCCCCGCCGCGCGCGGAGGTCATGACCGGGCCAGTCCCGGCCGGCTCAGCCGGGTGCGCCGCATGATCACCCATTGCTGGGCGACCGACAGCAGGTTGTTCCAGGTCCAGTAGACCACCAGCCCGGCCGGGAAGCGGGCCAGCATGAAGGTGAACACGATCGGCATCAGCAGGAACAGCTTCGCCTGCATCGGGTCGGGCGGCGTCGGGTTCAGCTTCTGCTGCGCGAACATCGTGAGCCCCATGATGATCGGCAGGGCGCCGAGATGCAGCAGCGGCGAGATGACCGTGGGATCCCACGGCACCAGCCCGAACAGGGTGAAGACATTGGTCGGATCCATCGCCGACAGGTTGTGGATCCAGCCGAAGAACGGTGCCTGGCGCATCTCGATGGTGACGAAGATGACCTTATACAGCGAGAAGAACACCGGGATCTGCACCAGCATCGGCAGGCAGCCGGAGGCGGGGTTCACCTTCTCCGCCTTGTAGAGCGCCATCATCTCCTGCTGCTGCTTCTGCGGGTCGTCCTTGTAGGTGGCCCGCATCGCCTGGATCTTCGGCGCCAGCAGCCGCATCTTGCTCATCGAGCGGTAGGAGTAGTTGGCCAGCGGGAAGAACAGCAGCTTCACGCAGATCGTGAAGGCCATGATCGCCAGGCCGAAGTTGCCCAGCAGCGCGTTCAGGTAATCCAGCGCGTAGAAGATCGGCTTGGTCAGGAAGTAGAACCAGCCGAAGTCCACCGCCTTGTCGAACTGCGGGATGTGGTACTGCGCCTCGTAGCGGTCGAGCAGGTTCACCACCTTGGCGCCGGCGAACATGCGGCTGCTCATCCGCGCGGTGGTCCCGGGGGCCACGGTTTCGGGCTCGGCCGGGACGTAGTCGACCTGGTAGTGCCCGTCCCCGCCGGCGATGTAGCGGTAGCGCAGGGTGGTCGGGATCGCCTGCTCGGGGATCAGCGCGGCCAGCCAGTATTTGTCGGAGATGCCGGCCCAGCCGCCTTTCGAGGTGGCCTCGTAGCCGACGTTGCCGGGCTTGTCCTTGGCGTTGCTCTTGAGCTTGCCGTAGCCCATTTCCTGCAGCCGGTCGTGGGCGATGCCGGTCAGGCCCTCGAACAGGATGTAGTCGCCGGACGGCGGGGGCGTGTAGTCGCGGCGCACGCGCATCCAGGGGAACAGCTTCACCGCCGCGCCGGTGGCGTTCGTCACCGACTGGGTCACGCCGAACATGTAGTGGTCGTCGATCGTGAACGCGATGTGGAAGGTCAGCCCCGCGCCGTTGTTCCACGACAGGGTCACCGGCTGGCCCGGGGTCAGCGTCTTGGCCGAGGCGGTCCAGACCGTGTCGGTGCCGGGCAGCACCGGATGTTCCCCGGGCGCGGCGGACCAGCCGGTACTGGACATAGTACCGAGTGCTTGTTCGTGTGCGGGGCAAGCAGCTGGACGTCGGGGGAATTGGCGGCTTCGGTCTCGCGGTACTTCGTCAGCACCAGGTCGTCGATCCGCGCGCCGCGCAGGTTGATGGAGCCGCGCACCGCGGGGGCGGCAATCGACAGGGCGATGCGCGGCGCCGGCTTCGGCGCGGCGCTGACGGCCGGGCCGGCGGTCCCCGGAGCGGCGGTGGCGGTCTCAGTGCCCGGACCGGTGGCGGTGGCCGGGGTGGCCTGCTGCGTCGCCGTCCGGCTGGGCGCCGGCGGGTGCGGAAGGTAGCGGACGGCGAAGAACTGGTAGGCCAGCAGGATCGCCAGCGAAATCAGGATCGCGACGAACAGGCGCTTCTGGTCCATTCAATGCCCCGCGTGGTCGATGGCCGGTGCGGGCGCCGTCGGCCCGTCCGGAGTGTTGCTGTCCGGCTCCGGGCTGTCGGCAACCAGCCGGCCCGGCTCCGGCACCGGGTCGTAGCCGCCTTCGCACCAGGGATTGCAGCGCAGGATGCGCCAGGCGGCGAGCCCGCTGCCGCGCACAGCGCCGTGCCGGCGCAGCGCGTCCACCGCATATTCGCTGCAACTTGGCGCGAAGCGGCAGTTGGCCCCGAGCACCGGGCGCAGGGTCCATTGATAGACCCGCACCGCGCCGATGCCGACCCAGGCGGCCGGGCTGGTCCCGGGACTGATCCGGGGGGCGGTCGGGGCGTTCATGAGGTCGCGTCCAGCCCGGCGCGGGCCAGGGCCCGGCGCAGGTCGTCCTGCAACGCGGCGAACGGGCGCGCCCGCGTGGTGTTGCGTCCGATCAGCACCAGATCGGCTCCGCGCACCGGCTGCCCGGCCAGCACCAGTCGGGCGGCTTCCTTCAGGCGGCGGCGGGTGCGGTTGCGGATCACGGCGTTGCCGACCTTCTTCGTCACGGTGAAGCCCAGCCGGGCCGGGTCCTCATCCGCGCGCGTCAGGACCTGCAGCACGAGCCCGGGGACCGCCAGCTTGCGGCCCCGCCCGGCGACGCGCAGGAACTCGGCACGACGTTTCAGGCGGGACGGCGTGGCGGACACCGGAAGCTCCATGATCCGGGCAGCGGGGAGGGGGCCCGGGCGGCCGGGGCCGCGGCTGCCGCGTGGGGGGCGCCTCACCCTGCGCAAACGCCCGGCGCGAACGCGTGCGCCCGACCCGTTGGGCGCCCCCTCGCTGGCGCCCCCATTGGGGAAGCCTGGTCCGGGGGCCGGCGCGCGCTCAGGCCGACAGACGCTTGCGGCCCTTGGCACGACGATTGGCCAGCACCTTCCGGCCGCCGACGGTGGCCATGCGCGCACGAAACCCGTGGCGGCGCTTACGGACCAGCTTGGAAGGTTGGTAGGTGCGCTTCACGCCCGAACTCCGACAACACGATGGAAAATGCCCGCGCTCATGCGGTACAGGCCCTGGCCGCGCCTTGCGGCACGGGGGGCAACTCAGGGCGCGGCTTATAGGCGCCGCCCGGCGGCGGGTCAACGCCTGCGCGGCAGGGGGACGGGCACCCCCACGAACCGCAAGCCTGCCGTCACGCGATCGCCCCGGGCCGGGCAGATCGTTCTCCGCGGACCACCGCCGCCGCAGGTTGATCCGGATCAATATGCTGCCGCGGTCCCCGGCGCATAGCGACCCACCGGCCGACAAGAAGGAAAAGAAGCCTGTGGCCCGACGTGACGTGGCTTCCCGCCCCCCGATTCCCGTTGCGACCGGACCCGCCCGCGGTCCGGCGCGACAGCCGGCGCCGAGTCGCCGCCTTGTGCATCGGCGGTGCCCGGGGCATGCCAGCCGCGCCGGACCGCCGCGCCGCGTGTTCTGACGCGGCCGGACGGCTCGGCTGCGTCGCACCGCGCGTGATCGAGCGCGGTGCCGCCGGCAACCGCACGCGGGCCTCTGCCTCACCCTCACGCCCCGGAACCACGGATCAGACCCCGCCATGCCGAAACGGGCCCGCCTGCTTCTCGCTCTCCTGGTCGTGCTTGCGCTGGCCGGCGGCGGCTGGGTCGCGTGGCATCGCGAGCAGCCGGACGGAACCGGCATGCTGACCCTGTACGGCAACGTGGACATTCGCGAGGTGCGGCCGGCGTTCAACGCCAGCGGCCGGATCACCGCGATACGGGTGCAGGAGGGGGCGGTGGTGACCCGCGGCGAACTGCTCGCCACCCTGGACGCGACCCGCTACGCCGCGGCGCTGGCGCAGGCGAAGGCGCAGATGCGCAACCAGCGGGAGGTGCTGGCCGCGCTGCGCGCCGGCTCCCGCACGGAGGAGATCGCCCAGGCGAAAGCCACCATGGACGCGCTCGCCATCACCTACCAGAACGACGAGGTGACCTACGGGCGCTACGCCGCCCTGGCCAAGACCAGCGCCGCCACCGTGCAGCAACGCGACGACGCCAAGGCGGCGTTCGACGCGGCGCGCCAGCGCTTCGAGGCGGCCCGGCAGGCCTATCTCCTGGCGGTGCAGGGCCCGAGGAAGGAGACCATCGCCGCCGCAGAGGCCGCCTGGCAGGCCGCGCAAGCGGCCGTCGCCCTGGCCCAGCGGGAGCTCGACGACACCAAGCTCCATGCCCCGTCCGACGGGGTGGTGGAGACCCGCATCCTGGAACCGGGCGACATGGCCACCCCGGCCACCCCGGTGTTCACCATCGCCCTGCCGAGCCCGCTCTGGGTGCGCGCCTACGTGCCGGAGACCGAGCTGGGCCGCATCCGGCTCGGCCAGGCGGCGACGATCGCCACCGACAGCTATCCGGGCCACGTCTATCACGGCTGGGTCGGCTATCTGTCGCCGACCGCCGAGTTCACGCCGAAGACGGTGGAAACGCCGGAGCTGCGCACCGCGCTGGTCTATCAGCTCCGCGTCTATGTCTGCGATCCGCGCGGGGAGCTGCGGCTGGGGATGCCGGCCAGCGTGCATATCGACCTGAGCGCGCCGCCCGTCGCGGCCCCGCCCGGGTGCGGACCGGCCCATGTCGCCGGAGGCTGATTCCGCCCCGGCGCTGCGGCTTGAGGACGTGCGCCGCAGCTTCCGCACCGGCAAGCGGGTGGTCGCCGCGCTCGACGGGATCACCGCCAGCGCGGCGCATGGCGCGGTCACCGGGCTGATCGGCCCCGACGGCGCCGGCAAGACCACCCTGATGCGGCTGATCGCCGGGCTGCTGCGCGCCAATTCCGGGCGGATCGAGGTGCTGGGCACCGACGTGGCGCGCGATCCGCTCGGGGTGCAGGCCAGGCTCGGCTACATGCCGCAGCGGTTCGGCTTGTACGAAGACCTCAGCGTGCGGGAGAATCTCGATCTCTACGCCGATCTGCAGGGCGTGGCGCCGGCGGCGCGGGCCGAGCGCTACGCCGAGCTGCTGCACATGACCGGGCTCGGCCCGTTCACCGCGCGCCGGGCGGGGCGGCTGTCGGGGGGGATGAAGCAGAAGCTCGGCCTCGCCTGCACCCTGGTGCACCCGCCCGAGCTGCTGCTGCTCGACGAGCCGACCGTCGGCGTCGATCCGGTGTCGCGGCGGGAGCTGTGGCAGATCATCGACCACCTGACCCGCGACGCGGGGACGACGGTGCTGTTCAGCACCGCCTATCTGGACGAGGCGGAACGCTGCGACGCGGTGCTGCTGATCCACGACGGCCACCTGCTGGGCAGCGGCCCGCCGGGTACGTTCACCGCCGAGATGGCGGGCCGCAGCTTCTCCGCCGCCGCCAGTCTGGGACGGCGGCGCCTGCAGGCGCGGCTGGCCGCGGTGCCCGGGGTGATCGACGCGGTGATCCAGGGCAGCCTTGTGCGGGTGGTGACGGCAACCGCCACGCCCCCCGATCCGGCCGGGCTGCTCGCGGACGCGCCGGACCTGACGTTCACGCCCGTGCCGCCGCGCTTCGAGGATAGTTTCGTGGCGAGATTGCAGGCGCGCGGGGACGCACCGGCCGCTGCCCCGGCGCCCCCTCTCCCGCTTGCGGGAGAGGGAGGGGTGAGGGCGCCCTCACCCCAACCCTCTCCCGCAAGCGGGAGAGGGGGCGCCGGCGCAGTGGCCAGTGCGCCCCTGCCGAATGCCGTCACCCCGGCTCCCCCCTCCGCCGAGGCCGTGATCTCCGTCGACCACCTCACCCGCCGCTTCGGCGCCTTCGTCGCGGTGGACGACATCAGCTTCACCGTCGCCCGCGGCGAGATCTTCGGCCTGCTCGGCGCCAACGGCGCCGGCAAATCCACCACCTTCCGCATGCTCTGCGGCCTGCTGCCGGCCTCGGCGGGAACGTTGCAGGTCGCCGGCTTCGACCTGCGCACCGCGAGCGCCCCCGCGCGCGGGCGGATCGGCTACATGGCGCAGAAATTCTCCCTCTACGGCGACCTCTCGGTGCGCCAGAACCTGCGCTTCTTCTCCAGCGCCTACCGGCTGACCGGCGCGCGCCAGCGGGCGCGGCTCGACTGGGCGGTGACGGAGTTCGACCTCGGCCCGATGCTGGACGCGACCGCGCGCGACCTGCCGCTCGGCTTCAAGCAGCGCCTCGCGCTCGCCTGCGCGCTGATGCACGAGCCGGACATCCTGTTCCTCGACGAGCCCACCTCCGGCGTCGATCCGCTGGCCCGGCGCGAATTCTGGCGCCGCATCAGCGCCCTGGCGGAAGCCGGCGTCACCGTGCTGGTGACCACGCATTTCATGGAGGAAGCCGAATACTGCGACCAGCTGGTGATCATGGCGCAGGGCAAGGTTCTGGCCGCCGGCGAACCCGAAGCGATCAAGGCCGGCGTGCGCACCGAGAAGCACCCCGATCCGACGATGGAGGACGCCTTCATCGCCGTGATCGAGGCGGCCGAGCCGCCGGCCGGCGCCACATGAGCCGCGCCCCCCATCATCCGGGCGCCCCCCGCCGCCTGGGCGGGCTGCTGCGCAAGGAGATCCTGCAGATCTGGCGGGACCCCTCGGCGCTCGCCATCGCCTTCCTGCTGCCGGCGGTGCTGCTGCTGATCTTCGGCTACGGGGTGTCGCTGGATGCGACCCACGTGCCGGTCGCGCTGGTGGTGCCGCGCCCCGGCGCGCTGACATCGAGCTTCACGAGCCGGTTCGACCACTCCCCCTACTTCCGTCCCTACCACTTCCGGACGATCCAGGCCGCCGAGCGGGCGATGGCGGCGCGCGAGGTGAAAGGCATCGTCTGGCTGCCGGGCGACTTCGCCCGCCGCGCCGTCGCCGGGGGGAATGCGCCGATCGGGGTGATCGTCAACGGCGTCGATGCCAACACGGCGCGGATGGTCGAAGGCTATGTGCAGCAGGTCTGGGCCGGCTGGCTCGTCGCCCAGGCCCAGGAGGCCGGACGCCCGCCGCCGCTTTCGCTGTCGGTGCAGCCGCAGGTCCGCTTCAACCCCGCGGTGCGCAGCCGCGACTACCTGGTGCCCGGCCTGATCGCGGTGATCATGACCCTGACCGGCGCCCTGCTGACCGCGCTGGTGATCGCCCGCGAATGGGAACGCGGCACCATGGAAGCACTGATGGTCACCAGGGTGACGATGCGGGAAATCCTGCTCGCCAAGCTGATCCCCTATTTCCTGCTCGGCATGGGTGGGATGGCCGCGTCGGTGGCGATGGCGGTGTTCCTGTTCGCGGTGCCGCTGCGCGGCTCGCTCATGGTGCTCACCGCCGCCTCCGCCCTGTTCATGCTGGCCGCGCTGGGGATGGGGTTGCTGATCTCGGGCTTCGCCCGCAGCCAGTTCGTGGCCGGGCAGATCGCCATCATCGCGACCTTCCTGCCGGCCTTCATCCTGTCGGGATTTGTTTTTGATATCAACAGCATGCCGTGGTTCATTCAGGCGATCACGCATGTCGTGGCGGCGCGCTACTTCGTCGCCATCCTGCAATCGGTGTTCCTGGCCGGCGATGTCTGGTCGGTGCTCCTGCCCAACGCCCTGGCGCTCGTCGTCATGGCGGCGATCTTCCTCGGCCTCGCGCGCCTGATCGCGCGCAAGCGGCTGGACTGAGGGGCGGCGGATGGGACGGCAGGTGCTGGCGCTGATCGTGAAGGAACTGCTCGCGGTCCTGCGCGATCCGAAAAGCCGCATGGTGCTGATCGGCCCGCCGCTGATCCAGCTCATGGTGTTCGGCTACGCCGCCACCTTCGACCTGAACCACGTGCCGATCGCGATCTACAACCAGGACACCAGCCAGCCCTCTCGCGACCTGGTGGCCCGCTTCCTCGGCGCGCCCGCCTTCCGGCTGGTGGCGGATCTGAAAAGCAGCCGGGACATCAATGAACTGATCAACTCCCGCCGGGCGGCGATGGTGCTGGTGATCGACCGGCGCTTTACCCGCGACCTGCTGACCCGTCGCCCGGCCCCGGTGCAGGTGATCGTCGACGGCCGCAACTCCAACACCGCGCTGCTGATCGTCGGCTACGCCAACACCATCCTGACCGACTTCTCCCTCGCCTGGGGCGCGGCGCATGGCGGGCCGGCGCCGCCGGCGGTGCTCGACATCCGCGCCCGCTACAACCCGGCCCTGAGCTCGCAGTGGTTCATCATCCCCGGCATCGTCGCGCTGCTGACCCAGGTGGTGTCCCTGCTGGTGGTCGGGCTCTCGGTGGCGCGCGAGCGCGAGACCGGCACGTTCGACCAGCTGCTGGTCACGCCGATGCGCCCGATCGACATCCTGCTCGGCAAGGGGCTGCCCGGGCTGCTGATCGGGGTGGTCGAGGCCTCGGTGATCATCGTCGCCGCGGTGTGGTGGTTCGACGTGCCGCTGCGCGGCGGGCTGGGGGCGCTCTATCTCGGGCTGGTCCTGTTCGTGATCGCGTGCACCGGGATCGGGCTGATGATCTCGTCCCTGGCGGCGACCCAGCAGCAGGCGCTGCTGGGGGCGTTCCTGTTCATGGTGCCGTCGATCATCCTGTCCGGCTTCGCCACGCCGATCGCCAACATGCCGGTCTGGGTGCAGGACCTGACCCTGCTCAACCCGATGCGCTACTTCCTGGTGATCGTGCGCAGCGTGTTCCTGGAAGGGGCGGGGATGGGGTCGCTGGCCTCGCAATACTGGCCGATGGCGGTGATCGGCGCGGTGACCCTGACGGCGGCGGGCTGGCTGTTCCGCAAGCGGACGAGCTGAGCGGGAGGCCCTCCACCGGGGACAGGACGGCTTCCTTTCGCCGTATAAGTTCTCTATATGTTCTTCATGCTCCCCAGCTCCCCCGATCCCCGGCTGGCCGCCCTGCGCGCGCAGGTGGCCCGGCTCGAACGCCCTTCCGGCGGCACGGCGCCCCGTCCCGCCGAACCGCTGCGCTTCGGCCTCGCCCCGATCGACCGCCACCTGCCGGCCGGCGGCCTCGCCCGCGGCGCGCTGCATGAGGTCGCGGGCGCGGGGGCGGAGCTGGAACACGGCGCGGCGGCGGCGCTGGTCGTCGCCGGGCTGCTCGCCCGCGCGCCCGGGCCGGTGCTGTGGGTGCTGGAACGGGCCGATCTGTTCGCCCCCGGCCTGGCCGCCGCCGGTCTCGCGCCCGGGCGGGTGATCTATGCCGAGGCCGGGCGGGCGGAGGCCGTGCTGGCCGCGCTGGAGGAAGGGCTGCGCCATCCCGGCCTGCTGGCCGGCGTGGGGGAAATCTCCGGCCGGCTGTCGCTGACCGCAAGCCGGCGGCTGCACCTGGCCGCCGAAGCCTCGGGCGTGACCGGCTTCGTCCTCCGCCGTCCCTGGCGGGAAGGCGCGGCGGCGCTGGCGGAGCCCACCGCCGCGCTCACCCGCTGGCAGGTGGGGGCGCTGCCCTCCGACCCGCCGTTTGCGGATGCGCCGGACGTGCCCGGGCTGGGCCGGGCGCGCTGGCGGCTGGATCTGCTGCGCGCCCGCGGGGCGGCGCCGGCGTCGTTTGTGGTGGAGGCGTGCGATGCGGAGGGTCGTCTCCGTCTGGTTGCCGTATTGGCCGACGGATCGGCTGCGCCGGAGGCCGATGCCCCCGCCGCCCCCCGGCGCGCCGCCGGCTGAGGCGCCGCCGCTGGTCACCGCCGCCCGGGACGGGGCGCGGCGGGTGATCGCGGCGGCCGACGCGGCGGCGCAGGCGCTGGGGCTGCGTCCCGGCCGGACCCTGGCCGAGGCCCAGGCGCTGGTGCCCGGCCTCGCGGTGGTCCCGGCCGATCCGGCGGCGGAGGCGGAAGGCCTGGCGCGGCTCGCCGCCTGGTGCCTGCGCTACGCCCCGCTGGCCGCGCCCGATCCGCCGGACGGGCTGTGGATCGACATCACCGGCGCGGCGCATCTGGCCGGGGGGGAGGCGGCGCTGTGCGCCGATCTCTGCCGCCGCCTGGGCGCGGCGGGGGTGGCCGCCCGCGCCGCGGTGGCGGAGACGCCCGGCGCGGCCTGGGCGCTGGCCCGGTTCGGCGCGGCGGAGGTCGTGGTGGTGCCGCCGGGCGGGGTGGCCGAAGCGCTCGCCCCCCTGCCGCCGGCGGCGCTGCGGCTGGCGCCGGCGGCGGTGGCGCTGCTCGATCGGCTGGGCATCGCGCGGATCGCCGATCTCGTTGCCCTGCCGCGCGGCCCGCTGGCCCGCCGCTTCGGCCCCGCGGTGCCGGCAAGGCTCGATCAGGCGCTGGGCCGCGCGCCCGAGCCGATCGTGCCGGTGGTCCCCCCCGCGGCGCTGATGGCGCGGTGCGATTTCCCCGAACCTGTGCTGACCGCCACGGCGCTGGCGGGCGCGATCGACCGTCTGGCGGCGCTGGTCTGCGCGCAGCTGGACGCGGCGGGGGAGGGGGCGCGGCGGCTCGATCTGCGGTTCGAGCGTGTGGACGGCGCGGTCCCGGCGATCCGGATCGGCACCGCCCGGGCCAGCCGCGCCCCGGCGCATCTGGCCCGGCTGCTGCGCGAACGGCTGGAGACGATCGATCCGGGCCTGGGCGTGGCGGCGCTGGCGCTGCTGGTCGCGCGCGCCGAGCCGCTGGCCGCCGCGCAGGCTGTGGCCCCCCTGGCCGTGGCTCCCCTGGCCGGGGCGGAGACGGCGGCGCCGGATCTGGCCGTGCTGCTCGACCGGCTGGCCAACCGCCTGGGCGCCGGGCGGGTCTGGCGGGCCGCCCCGGTCGAAAGCGCGGTGCCGGAGCGGATGGTGCGCCGGATCGCCCCGCTCGCGCCCCCTGCCGGGCGCGGCTGGCCCGCCGGCCTGCCGCGTCCCGCGCGCCTGCTGTGCCCGCCGCAGCCGGTCGAGGCGCTGGCCCTGCTGCCCGACCACCCGCCGGCGGCCTTCACCTGGCGCCGCCGCCGCTTCCGGGTGCGCCGCGCCGACGGGCCGGAGCGGATCTGGGGCGAGTGGTGGCGGCGTGACGCGGAAGCGCTCGCCGCGCGCGACTACTGGCGGGTGGAGGACGAAACCGGTCGCCGCTTCTGGCTGTACCGACGCGGCGACGGGGTGGAGGCGGCGAGCGGGGATTTGCGGTGGTTCCTGCACGGGGTGTTCTGACCGTGCGCCGGGGATGGGTACACCTGGCTGGGCGAGGGGGCGGCAGATGTACCCCTGCGGTTAACCTCTGGTCAGCACGTGTCGCGGCCGTCGCCGTGCGGCGCGGTCCGACAGGATCGGCAAGCCCGGGACGATCAGGCGGAAGGAAGGGTTTTCGACGCAGATATCAAGAGGATGGACGCGGATGCACGCAGATGAAAAAGAAGGGCGGACTACAGGCGGTTAACGATGCGCCTGATTTCCAGACTTGCGTTACCGAAATTGAGCAGAAGGCAGAGGGGCAGGCGGGTTGCTTTCAGGTCATTGAAGCACTGGGCGCGATGCGCCGGATCCAGGGCTTTCGTGGCCTTCAGCTCAACCAGAAGCGCCTGCTCGACCAGAAGGTCCGCGACGTACGCGCCGACCGTTCGACCATCGTACAGGACCGTGATGGCGTGTTGCTGCGCGACGGAAAGGCCGGTCTTGCGCAGCTCATGGGCCAGCGCGTTCTCATAGACTTTCTCCATGAAGCCGGCACCGAGCGTGTTGAGCACGGTGAACGCGCAGCCAATGACGACCCCGGACAGCGCATTCATCCTGTCTTCATCTGCGTGCATCTGCGTGAATCCTCTTGAATCTGCGTTATGACTTCCTTTCCCAAAGTGCCAACGAGCGATTGCCAACCCATTGACGCGACGTCGCCGCCGTCCCCCGTGTTCCCCGGAACGGCGGCAACAGTCCGGGACGCAGTGGAATCAATGCCATGGGCTTCGTACGGCCAGGTCTGATCGGCCCAGAAGTGGGCTTGACGCGACTGTCCACTGGCCGGGGCCGGCCCGGCCATGACGGGAACGCGCACGACCGCCCCGCCGCCCCCCCGTCATGACCTACGCCGAGCTCCAGGTCACCACCGACCACTCCTTCCTCCGCGGCGCCTCCCGCATCGAGGAGATCTTCGCGACCGCCGCCGCCCTCGGCCTGCCCGCGCTCGGCATCACCGACCGCGCCACCGTCGGCGGTCTCGTGCGCGCGCATCAGCGCGCCACGGAGACCGGCGTCCGCCTCGTCCCCGGCTGCCGGCTCGACCCGACCGACGCGCCGCCATTGTTGCTTTATCCGACCGACCGCGCCGCCTGGTCGCGCCTCACCCGCCTGCTCACCCTCGGCAAGCGCCGCGCCGGCAAGGGCGGCTGCACCCTCGCCTGGGCCGATATCACACAAGCGGCGGAGGGGATGCTCGCCGTCCTGGTTCCAGACGGAACGGAAACCCTGCCCGCCGCGCTCGACCGGACTGCGCGAGGCCTTCGCCGACCGCGCCTACCTCGCCTTCACCCCCACCCGCCGTCCGAACGAGGCGGCGCGCCTCGAAACCCTCGCCCGCCTCGCCCGCGCCCATCGCATCGCCCCGCTCGCCACCGGCGACGTGCTGTACCATGTCCCCGAACGCCGCATCCTGGCCGACGTGCTCACCTGCATCCGCGAAGGCTGCACGATCGACGACGCCGGCTTCCGCCTCGACCGCGGCGCCGAGCACCATCTGCGCGGCCCCGACGAGATGGCCCGCCTGCTCGCCCGCCACCCGGAGGCGCTCGCGCGCACCGGCGAGATCCTGGACCGCGCCCGCTTCTCCCTCGGCGACCTCGCCTACCAGTATCCGACCGAAACGGAAGACCCCGCCCTCACCCCGCAGCAGACCCTGGACCGCCTCACCTGGGACGGCGCCGCCCGGCGCTACCCGGGCGGCATCCCCGACCCCGTCGCCGCGCAGTTGCGCCACGAATTGCGGCTGATCGATACGCTCGCCTACGCCCCCTATTTCCTCACCGTGAACAGCATCGTCCGCTTCGCCCGCGCCCGCGGCATCCTCTGCCAGGGCCGCGGCAGCGCGGCGAACAGCGCGGTCTGTTACGTGCTCGGCATCACCGCGATCGACCCGGTCCGCTCCGGCCTGCTGTTCGAGCGCTTCGTCTCCGCCGCCCGCCGCGAGCCGCCCGACATCGATGTCGATTTCGAGCACGAGCGGCGCGAGGACGTCATCCAGTGGATCTACCAAACCTACGGCCGCGACCGCGCCGCGCTCTGTTCCACCGTGATCCGCTACCGCGCCCGCGGCGCCGTGCGCGACGTCGGCAAGGCGCTCGGCCTGTCCGAGGACATCACCGGCGCGCTTGCCCGCCAGGTCTCCGCCTGGTCCGAAGGCGGCATCACGGAGGACCACGCCGCCGGGCTGAACCTGAACCTGGAAGACCGCCGCCTGCGCCTGACGCTCGAGCTCGCCCAGACCCTGATCGGTTTCCCCCGCCACCGCTCCCAGCACCCCGGCGGCTTCGTGCTGACGCGGGACCGGCTGGACGAGCTGGTGCCGATCGAGCCCGCGGCGATGGCCGACCGCCAGGTGATCGAGTGGGACAAGGACGACATCGACACGTTGCGGTTCATGAAGGTGGACGTGCTCGGCCTCGGCATGCTCGGCTGCCTGCGCCGTGCCTTCGACCTGCTGGAAGACCGCCGCGGAATCCATCTCGACATGGCGACGATCCCGCCGGAGGACCCGGCCACCTTCGCGATGATCCGCCGCGCCGACACATTGGGCGTGTTCCAGATCGAATCCCGCGCCCAGATGGCGATGCTGCCCCGCCTCAAGCCGCGCCGCTTCTACGACCTGGTGATCGAGGTCGCGATCGTCCGACCGGGGCCCATCCAGGGCGACATGGTGCACCCCTACCTGCGCCGGCGCGAAGGGCGCGAACCGGTCGTCTATCCCAGTCCGGAGCTGGAACGGGTGCTCGGCAAGACGCTCGGCGTGCCCCTGTTCCAGGAACAGGCGATGCAGGTCGCGATCGCCTGCGCCGGCTTCACCGCCGAGGAAGCCGATGCGCTCCGCCGCAGCATGGCCACGTTCAAGTTCACCGGCGGGGTCAGCCATTTCAAGGCCAAGCTGATCGAGGGCATGGTCGCCCGCGGCTACGACCGCGATTTCGCCGAACGCACCTTCGCCCAGATCGAGGGCTTCGGCTCCTACGGTTTCCCGGAAAGCCACGCCGCGTCCTTCGCGCTGATCGCCTATGCCTCGTCGTGGATGAAGTGCCACCACCCGGACGTGTTCGCCTGCGCGCTGCTGAACGCCCAGCCGATGGGCTTCTACGCCCCGGCGCAGATCGTGCGCGATGCGCGCGCCCACGGCGTGACGGTGCGCGGCGTCGACGTCAACGCGTCCCGCTGGGACTGCACCTTGGAAGCCGGCCCGTCACCTCTCCCGCAAGCGGGAGAGGTCGCTTCGCGCAGCGAGCGGGTGAGGGCCTCCGCCTCGGCCTCCGCATGGTCAAGGAACCTGCCCGAAACCGACGCCGCCCGCATCGTCGCCGCCCGCGGCCCCGCCCCCTACGCCGGCGTGGACGATCTCTGGCGCCGCGCCGGCGTCTCCGTCGCCGCCCTGCGCGCGCTGGCCGCGGCGGACGCGTTCGCCGGCCTCGGCCTCGACCGCCGCGCCGCGCTCTGGGCGATCGCCGGCCTCGCCCCCGAACCGCTGCCCCTGTTCGCCGCCGCCGCGCCGGACCGGCCGGAGGCGGCGGAACAGGCGGTCTCCTTCGCCCCCCTGCCGGCGCCGGCGGCGGTGATGGAGGACTACCGCCGCACCGGCCTCAGCCTGCGCGGCCATCCCGTCGGCTTCCTGCGCGCCCGCCTGGCCCGCGACGGCATCGCCCCCTGCGCGGCGCTGACCCGCGCCCGCGACGGGGTGCGAACCCGCGTCGCCGGCCTCGTGCTGGTGCGCCAGCGCCCCGGTTCGGCGCGCGGCGTGCTGTTCATGACGATCGAGGACGAAACCGGCTTCGCCAACCTGGTGATCTGGCCCGACCTGTTCGAACGCCAGCGCCGGCTGATCCTGTCCGCCGGCATGATCGCCGCCCGCGGCCAGGTGCAGCGGGAAGGGGAGGTGGTGCATGTGATCGTGCGGGAGCTGACCGATCTCTCCCCCAACCTCGCCGCCCTCGACGGCCCCCTCCGCGTCCCGACCAGGGACTTCCGCTGACCCTCCCGGCCCTTCTTCTCCCTCCCCCCTTGCGGGGGACGGGCCGGGGAGGGGGGACGCCAGCGGCACGAACCCCGCCCCCGGGGCACGCTCCTCAGAGATAAACGCTCTTCATTCCCCCCGCCGGATACCGCGTGCCGGCCGCCGCCCCGCGCGGCACCGCCGCCGAGATCCGCGCCAGCTCTTCCGCCGTCAGGTGCAGCCGCAGCGCGCCCAGGTTTTCGTCCAGCCGCTCCTTGTAGCGGGTGCCCGGGATCGCCACGACGTCGTCGCCCTGTGCGAGCAGCCAGGCCAGGGTGAGCTGGGCCGGCGTGCAGCCCTTTTCCGCCGCCATCGTCTCGATGTGCCCGACCAGTTCCCGGTTGCGGGCGAAATTCTCCGCCTGGAACCGCGGATGCGCCGCGCGCCGGCCATCGATGTCCGACAGGTTCTGGATCGCGCCGGTCAGGAAGCCGCGCCCCAGCGGCGAATAGGCGACGAAGCCGATGCCGAGCTCGCGCGTGGTCTCCCGCGTCTCCTCCGCTTCGGTGCGGTAGAGCAGCGAGTATTCGGTCTGCACCGCCGCGATCGGGTGCACCTTGTGCGCCCGGCGGATCCGGTCGGGCCGCGCTTCCGACAGGCCAAGGTAGCGCACCTTGCCCTGTTCGACGAGTTTCGCCATCGCGCCCACCGTGTCCTCGACCGGCACATCGGGATCGACCCGGTGCTGGTAGTAGAGGTCGATCACCTCTTCGCCGAGCCGTTTCAGGCTCGCCTCGCAGGCGGCGATCACGTAGTCGGGCCGTCCGTTGACGCCGTTCGGGCCGCCGGGGTTCTGGATCTGGCCGAACTTGGTGACGAGCACCACCCGGTCGCGCCGCCCCTTGATCGCCCGGCCGACCACCGTCTCGTTATGGCCCCAGCCGTACATGTCGGACGAATCGAGGTGATCGACCCCCTGGTCGATGGCATGGCGGATCAGATCCTCCGAGGCCGTGTCGTCCGCCGCGCCATAGATGCCCGAGAGCGACATGCAGCCGAGGCCGATCGCCGAGACCGTCAGCCCGCCGCTGCCCAGCGCGCGATGTTCGATCGTGTTCACGTTGCTCATACCTCTTGCCTTTCCCTCATGTGCGGGCCGGTCTGTCGCCGCCTGTGCGGCACAGTCCTAGCCGTTCCGCCGGCGCGAGGGTAGGGGGCCGCGGCGTCCGACCCTTCCCCGTCATGGCCGGGCTTGACCCGGCCATCTGCGCACGGAGGTTCGAGGCGGACGGCCGGGTCAGGCCGGGCCATGACGGGGAAGGGCGGGAGGCTGCCGTACGCCGGCGTTTTCGCCCCCTGGCCTCAGATGCTCAGATCGAGCAGATTGTAGTCCTTGAGGCCCGCCTTCGCCTCCGCGTCCCAGCGGTATGTTTCGCCGGCAGCGGCGTGGGGCGCATAAACGAACGGCGTCTCGTCGGGAAACCGTTGACGGCGGGCATCGATCCCAAGGCCGAGCAGCCGGGCGCGCCGGCGGATGCGCTCGGCATCATACACCGCCACCGCGTTGTGCACGCCGCCGCCGGTGACCCCGAGCACCGACCGGCGCCGGTGGAAGCCGAAATTCACCGTCACCCGCCAGTCGGGGCTGGTGTTGGCGAACGAGCCGTGCACCGCCTGGCGGTTGGTGATGGCGACGTCGCCCGGCTTGCAGACGATCGGCACCGCGTCGGGCAGCCGCTCCGTGCCGGCCTTTGCCACCATCGCCTTGATATCGAGCTTGCCCAGCTTGTGCGAGCCCGGAACCACCCAGACGCCGTTGGCGGGGGTGCAGCCATAAAGCTGCGCCATGAAGTTGAAGCCGTGCACGCCCTGGTCCCACTCGGGGCTGTCCCAGTGGGTCACGCCGTCCTGGTGCCAGGCGACCGAGGCGCCGCGGCCGGGTTCCTTGATGAACAGCGCCTCGTTGAACGGGACGAAATCGTCCCCGTTGACCGCGGCGGCGACCGCGAGCAGCTGCGGGTGGCCGTAGACGCGCAGCGCCGCCTCGGAGAACTGCAACGAGCCGAGGATCAGGTAGACGACTTCCTTCGGCGCGTCCGACGCCGCTTTCGGCTCGAACATCTTCACCGGGTGCCGGCCGTTGGCGAGGCTGGTGCCGCCGAACGGGTCGCTGAGCGGCTTCGCCCAGAACAGGGTGGGCGCCGCGTTGTCCGCTCCCAGCGCCGGCCGCCCCCTGGCGTCCAGCGCCGCGCCGCGCTCGGCCGGCAGGCGATCCAGGATGTTGTGGATGTCCGCCTCGATGTCGGCCAGTTCGTCGGGACGGAGCACGCCTTCGAACACGTAGAAGCCGCAGCGCCAGTAGGCCTCGAGAATGTCCGGGTGGACCTGTCCGTCGGCGGTGAACCGGATCGGCCCGCGGTTGCCGAGGCTGAAGGCGCGGCGTTCCCCGTCCTGCAGATAGGCCTGCATGGCGGCTTCTTCCGGGCCGTAGTCGATGGTGATGGCCCCGACAGGCTTGTTCATGCCGATTTCCTCCCGTGTGCTACGATTCGTGTCGATCCGGCGCAAAGAGCGACCCGCATCTGCATCCACCCTCGCACCCGTCTCTGTCCCCGCCATCCCCGTCCTGGCCGTCCCCCGTCATGGCCGGGTCAAGCCCGACCATGACGCAGTGCCACGACGCACCATGCAGCAACGCCGCACCCCGCCCCAGGCTCGGTATTTTCTCTGGTTGATATAAGGCCAACCGGACGTACCTGACAATCAGCGCCAGGACAGCCGCCGATCGCGTGCCAGGATCTCCGTGCCGCGGCCCCCGCGTTGACAACCCGGCGCTGCCCGTGTCGGCTTGTCCCGACATCGCCCCCGCGCGCCCCAGCAGCGGACCGGAGACATCGAGGACCATGACCGAGCCCCACCCCGCCAAGCCCATCGAGACGTTCGATACCGTCGTCGTCGGCGCCGGCTTCGCCGGCCTTTACATGCTGCACCGGCTCCGCCAACTCGGCCGGTCGGCGGTGGTGCTGGAACGCGCCTCCGGCGTCGGCGGCACCTGGTGGTGGAACCGCTACCCGGGCGCGCGCTGCGACGTGGAAAGCATGCAGGTACTCCTACTCGTTCGACGAGGACCTGCAGCAGACCTGGCGCTGGTCGGAGCGTTTCGCCGCGCAGCCCGAGATCCTGCGCTACGCCAACCACGTCGCCGACCGGTTCGACCTGCGCCGCGATATCCGCTTCGAAACCACCGTGACCGCGGCAAGGTTCGACGATGCCACCGCGCGCTGGATGATCGAAACCGACACCGGCGATCGTATCTCGGCGCGCATCTGCGTGATGGCGACGGGATGCCTGTCGGCCGCCAAGCTGCCGGAAATCCCCGGTATCGAAACCTTCCGGGGCGCCACCTACCACACCGGCGCCTGGCCGCATGAGCCGGTGGATTTCACCGGCCGTCGGGTGGCGGTGATCGGCACCGGCTCGTCCGCCATCCAGGCGATCCCGGTGATCGCCGAACGCGCCGCCCAGGTGACGGTCTTCCAGCGCACCGCCAATTTCAGCATCCCCTCGCGCAACACGGCGATGGACGACGGCTACGAGGGGTGGTGGAAGCAGGACTACGCCCGGCATCGGACGGCGGCGCGCATGATGCGCACCGGCATTCTCTACGACCTGAACCCGGCGGGTGCGATGGAGGTGCCCGAGGAGGAACGGACCCGCATCTACGCGCAACGCTGGCAGCAGGGCGGCACCGTCTTCATGGCGGCGTTCGGCGATCTGCTGACCAATCAGGCATCGAACGACACCGCGGCCGAGTTCGTCCGCGACCGCATCCGCGAGACCGTTGCGGATCAGCAGACCGCGGAGACCCTGGCCCCCAAGGACCACCCGATCGGCACCAAGCGCATCTGCGTCGATACGCGCTATTACGAAACCTACAACCGGGAGAACGTGCGGCTGGTCAATCTCCGCAGCACGCCGCTTGAACGCATCACGCCGGCCGGGGTGAAAACCGCGGCCGAGGAAATCCCGGTCGATGCGATCGTGTTCGCCACCGGCTTCGATGCGATGACCGGCGCCCTGCTGGGCATGAACATCCAGGGCCGCGACGGCGTGACCCTGGCCAGCAAGTGGGAGGCCGGTCCGCGCACCTACCTCGGGCTGATGGCCGCAGGCTTTCCCAACCTGTTCATGATCACCGGCCCGGGCAGCCCCTCGGTGCTGAGCAACATGATGGTTTCGATCGAGCAGCATGTGGACTGGATCGCCGACTGCCTCACTGCCATGGCAAAGCGCCAGGCCGCGGTCATCGAACCCACCCAGGATGCGGAAGACGGATGGGTTCAGCATGCGATCGAGGTGGCCAACGGCACCCTGTACCCGAAAGCCGCCAGCTGGTACATGGGCGCCAACGTGCCGGGCAAGCCGCGCGTGTTCCTGCCCTATATCGGCGGCGTCGGCGCCTACCGAACCATCTGCGGCGAGGTCGCGGCGGACAACTATCGCGGCTTCCGGATGGGCGCGGCCTAGCAGGTTGCGGAAAATTGCCGAAGTCCGAAGGATTTCCTGCCCTTTTGCCTGGCCCGGCAGGCAAAATGGAGGTGGTTTTTGCGGATTTCCCCGACCCTGACGCCGAAAATTGCGTCGTCTGGGCCGCCGCGGACAGACTCCAGGCCTCGTTCCGCCGCGGCACCCGGCAGCTTCGGCATCCGCACCAGGTTGTAGGCCGCCGCGGTCAGGGTGAACACCCAGCCGACCCGGGCGGTGCCGCGATGACGTGTCTCGCGCAACCCGGCCGCGGTCGTCATCCAGCCGAACACGTCCTCGATCGGCTTGCGCTTGCGCAGGCTGACTGCGTAGCCGGGATGGCGCGTGGTGCGGTCGTTCTCCCTTGCTCGGAACCAATCCCGACATACGGCGGCGAGATTTGCAACAGAGCCCACCAGAGCAATGATGGCGATCAGGACCAGGACGCAGGCGTTCGGCCTCATGCCCGGGATGGGGGCGGACGAAGCCGCCCCCACTCGTAGTGTTCCCAGTATTCGCGTCAGCCGCCGCTGCCCATCGTCGGGTGCGGGTTCGGCACGTCCTTCAGTATGGGCAGCGGGTCACCCGGGCGCTGCAGGTTCGGAATCAGATCGTTCGAGGCGCCGCCCGGGGAACGCTTGATGTTTGGGTACTTCATGATCGACTGGTCGAAGTCGATAATCACCTTCTCGATAAGCGCGAGCACCCAGCCATTGTCCTCGCCCGCATACTTTCCGGGCGACGTCGACAGCACCCGGGTGGGGGCGGCGCCGTTGAAGGTCATGTCGTATTTCTCGTACGGATCCATCGTCAGATTATACGTTGCACCGATCGCGCCCAGATTTGCGGAGGCGCCCAGCCAAGAGTCCTTGGCGGTGTAGAGATACTTCCATGCGATGTGGACCCACGGCTCCTTGGGATCGCCGCCGATATCGGCCCGTGCACCGTTGAAAGTCTCGCCGTCGACATAGATCCACGAGTTCGCGCGCCGAGTGCTGCGCCTTGCCGAGGATGTAGGCGCTGTTGTCTATGCTGTCGAAATAGATCGGCTTGCCGTCATTGCCCACCCAGTCGTGCGGCGGCGGGGTCAGGCCGACCATGCCGGCAAGCGTCGCCCAGCAGTCGATATGCGACATCATTTCGTGGTACTGTGCGCCTGCCGGGATATGCTCCGGCCACCACATGATACCCGGGACACGCCAGCCGCCTTCGAACGGCGTGCCCTTTTCACCACGGAACGGCGTGGTTCCGGCGTCAGGATAGGCATCGAGCCAGGCGCCGTTGTCGGCGGTCACGATCACGATTGTATTGGGTGCCACTGCCCTGATGGTGTCCATGATCTTGCCGATGTCGGCGTCAAGCTCCATCAGCGAGTCCGAGTAGTCCCCGAGATGCGAGCGGCCCGCGAACTCCGGCGCTGCGTTGGTTGGGTTGTGCATCTTGAGGAAATTCACATCCATGAAGAACGGCTGATCGCCGACCGCGTGCCGCTTGATATAGTCGATCGCATTATCGGCCTGGCGCTCGTCAAAGGTTTGGAACGACTCGTAGTTGATCCTGCCGACGTCCTTCGCCGGCTGGCCGGCCACGCCCTCCCACTCGTCCATGTTTACGTGATCGGCGAAGAACTTGGCGAATTCCGGGTTGTACGACGGGAACCAGGGATGGAACCACTTGCTCGTGTTGTCGTACGCGTAGGCCCCAGCATAGTATGCAGCAAAATTCTTCATCTCGTCGAAGCCATGCTCGATCGGATAGGCGTTGGGCTTGTCGCCGAGATGCCACTTGCCGGAGAAATACGTGCTGTAGCCATTCTTCTTGAAGAACTCTGCGATCGTCGGCGTCTCCTTGCGGAGGTGGTTCTCGTCCGCCGGGGCGACCACGATCGACAGGGCAGAGCGGATCGGAATTCGCCCGGTGATGAACGAGGCGCGGCCGGCCGTGCAGCTCGCCTGGCCGTACCAACTGGTGAAGACCGCGCCTTCCTTGGCGATCCGATCGACGTTCGGGGTCGGATGGCCGAGCGCCGCCCCGCCGCCCGAATAGCAGCCGAAATCGTTCCAGCCGGTGTCATCGGTCATCAGCATGACGATGTTGGGCCGCTTGCCCGGCATCGGCGAGGCGGTCTGCGCCTGCGCCTGCGCGGACCGGGTTGGCACGCTCGCCGCGAGGCTTCCGGCCGCGGCAAATGCCGTGCCCGAAAGAAACATGGTGCGACGGCCAATATCATTACCGGACCGTTCATTGCTCATGGTGCTAGGTTTCCTCTGGTTAACTTCTGACGATGCAGCGAAAGCCAACATGGCTCATTCCTGAATCGATCGGCTGCGCGTGGCGCGCCGCCGGGCGATAACGGCGGCAATAGTTCGGCGCGCAGAGATGCGAGCCGCCCTTGACGACCTTGCGTGGGATCCGCACCCGCGGTTCGCACGTGTCGTAGCTGTCGCTTTTGGGCCCACCACGCGGATTTTCCGGAATGCAACACGCCTTCGGGGCATCGGTGGTGTGGCGGGCCGAGTACCAATCACTGGTCCATTCCCAGACGTTGCCGATCATGTCGAACAGGCCGTAGCCGTTCGGTGGAAACGCCTCGACCGGCGAGGTTCGCCTGTAGCCGTCGGTAACGAGGTTCTCGTGCGGAAATCGGCCCTGCCAGGTATTGGCCATGTGGTGGCCGTCTGGTGTCAGCTCGTCGCCCCAGGCGAACTCGGCTCCGTCGAGCCCGCCACGCGCGGCGCACTCCCACTCAGCCTCGGTCGGCAGGGCCTTGCCTGCCCAGGCGGCGTAGGCCTCGACGTCCTGCAAGGCGACATGCACCACCGGGTGGTCGTCCAGGCCGTTGTTCGATCGGCCTCGACCGAATGGCCGGCGCCAGTTCGCACCGAACTCGAACTTCCACCATTGCCGCCAATCCCGGAGGTCAACGGGGGACTGCGGCGGAGTGAAGACGAGCGAGCCCGGTTTCAGCATGTGCGGCAAGGCGCCAGGATAGTCCTTGGGGTCGGGCGCCAACTCTGCGACGGTGACATAACCCGTTGCTTCTACGAATTGGCGGAACTGGCGGTTGGTGACCGGTGTGCGGTCAATGCGGAACGCGTCGACCGTCGCGCAATGAACAGGCGCTTCTTCCGGGTAATGCCGGTCCGATCCCATCCGGAACGTGCGGCCCGGAATCCTTACCATGTCTGGACAAGACAGCCGGTCCGAGGCCGAACCATCGCTCGTTGGTTCCGTTCGTCCTTGAAGAAGCATGCGGGCCTTCTCCTCGACAAGGTTCAGTCGGGGAATTGCCGGATTTGACTGAGGTCAACCTCGGTCGCAGAGCGGGAGCTAGCGCCCGGCCTGCCTTCTCCGGCGGTTTGCATAGAAGCCGGCAAGGCGCGACGACGACCCAGGGGTGCAACACCGTGGCGGGATGCCCAGCCGACCGGCTAGGCAACCGCCTTGGGTTCGCGGCGCCCCCAACTGTCAGTCACCCGCCATGCTCGTGAGAACGATGCCGGTGATCTTGCCGTCCGTATTGGAGCCGACAACAAGGCTGGCCGCATCGCCGCGCGGGAAAAGGAGCTTCACGAGGTGGAATTTCTGGTCTCCTACCGTGCGGCTGCGCAATATTTCGGCGCTCTTCGGCGGCACACCATACTCATTGAGGCGGCGCGACATCACTTGCACCGCGCCATCCGTCAACTGGGCGCTATACGCGTCGGTCAGTTGCGTGCGGTCGAACCGGCCCCCCTGCATCTCCGTGAACCATTGAAGCGCAAAAGTTTGCATGCTGTCCTCCATTCGAGAATTTGCGGCTGCACGTGTCGACTATAGATTCCAGTTGTATCGACGTGGCGTTCGCTGCGGGCGCGTCCGGTAGACTCCACATTTGAACACGCCACATTGAGGGCGTGCTTCGGCTCTCTAGAGAGCGTGATAGAGACCCAGGTCAGCGCGCTATGCATTTTTGGCATTCTTTAAAAGGACGCGGAAGATCCCATTCCCGTACCGACAACGACATGACCCTCTGCCCCGATTGCCGCTGACCGGAGATTTGCGGATGCGTGGGGCAGATCGACAGACCGCCAAGCTGTTGAGCTACCTGAGCCCGGAGGCGCTGGTGCCGCCCGATCATCCTCTGCGCCGGATCCGCCCGCTGGCGAATGCCGCCCTGGAGCGCCTGTCGCCCGAGTTCGACGCGATCTACGCGGCAACCGGCCGCCCGTCGATCCCGCCCGAGTACCTGCCGCGAGCTCTGCTCCCGCAAGCGCTCTTCTCGGTCCGCTCGGAGCGGCAACTCATGGAGCAACTGGCCTACAACATGATGTTCCGCTGGTTCGTCGGCCTGTCGATGGATGCGTCGGTCTGGGATGTGACGGTGTTCACGAAGAACCGTGACCGTCTGCTTCAGGGCGATATTGCCCGCAAATTCCTGGCCGAGGTGGTGGCCGATCCCAAGATCAAGCCGCTGCTGTCGGACGAGCACGTCTCGGTCGATGGCACGATGATCGACGCCTGGGCATCGATGAAGAGCTTCCGTCCGAAGGACGGCAGCGGCGAGCCGCCGGCACCGGGACGCAACGGCGAGCGCGAGTTCCACGGCAAGAAGCTCAGCGACGAGACGCATGCCTCGACCACCGACCCGGACGCGCAGCTCTACAAGTAGGCCAAAGGCCAACCGTCGAAGCTATGTCACCTGGGGCATGTCGTCATGGAGAACCGGAGCGGCCTGGTGGTCGCAGCGAGCGTCACCCCGGCCACCGGCACCGCCGAGCGGGAGGCTGCGGTCGCCATGGTCGAGGAGCTTGGCGGAGACGGGCGCATCACGCTCGGTGCCGACAAGGCCTATGACACCGCGGACTTGGTCGCCGAGATGCGGCGGCTGCGGGTCACCCCGCATGTGGCGCAGAACGATACCAACCGTCGGTCCGCCATCGACGGCCGCACCACGCGCCATCCCGGCTACGCGATTAGCCTGCGCAAGCGCAAGCGGATCGAGGACGTGTTCGGCTGGATGAAGACCGCGGCCGGGCTGCGCAAGACACGTCATCGCGGCACCGCCCGGGTCGGCTGGGTGTTCACCCTGACCGCGGCTGCCTACAACCTGGTGCGGACGCCGAAGCTGCCGGGTGCCGCGGCGTAGCGAGGCCCGGAGTCTGTCCGAAGCGGCCCAGATGACGCGATTTGCGCCGTCAGGGTCGGGGAAATCCGCAAAAGCCACCTCCTTTTGCCTGCCATGCCAGGCAAACGGGCGGGAAATCCTTCAGACTTCGGCAATTTTCCACAGCCTGCCAGGTCTCGACACATCGCAAGCAAAGCCAGGGGGCAGCGCCCGCTGGCCTTCTTAACCGTGCGTTAGTCCACCCGGCGGCAAGGTGCTGCCTTTCCGGCGCCAGGACGGCGCGGCAACTGGCGGACAGTTCCATGGCGTCCTCACCGATCAGCCAATCGCCGCCCGCGGTGACGGAGGTTCCGGCGTCCGCGCCCGTGGGGCGGCCGCGCCGCCGCAGCGTCCCGGCGGCCGCGCCGGCGGCACCGTCGCCCACCGCCGCTGCGGGCAACCCGAGCCTGCGGCTCGATCCCGGGCTGGGCCTGGTGGTGATCGAGTTCCGCGACACCGCCGGTGTCGTGACCGGGACCATCCCCACCGAGCAGCAATTGCAGGCCTATCGCCGCTGGCAGGACCAGCAGGTGGGTCCGCCGGCTCCCGCCGCTGCGGGCCCGCCCTCCGTCTCGCCGCGGCGTGGCAGGACAGGGGGGTGATCCTCGCCGCGACGGTGCGGCATCCCGCCCGCCGCGCTGCGCGTTTCGGGCGCATTCGTGGGTTTGCAAACCCCGGCCGGCCGGGCCACATGCGCGGCATGGACCATACCCGTTCCCGCCTCGTCGGAGATCCGGCCTCCGCCCGCCGCATGGTGCCGTGCGCCGCGCTCGCCGCCCTGTTGCTTCTCCCCTTTGCCGCCCCCGCGCGCGCCGCCGCGCCGCCGCCACCGCCCCCCACGGCCGCGGCGTCGCCCGCCGGCAGCCCGGCGGAGCTGGCGCAGATCACCGCCTATCTCAATTCCATCCACACCCTGAAGGCGCGCTTCCTGCAGATCGCGCCGAGCGGCGCCATCAGCGAAGGCACCGCCTGGATGGAACGTCCCGGCCGCATGCGCTTCCAGTACGCGCCGCCCAGCCCGTTGCTGCTGGTCGCCGGCGACGGGTTGGTCATGTTCCACGATTCATCTCTGGGCCAGACCAGCACGGTCCCGCTCGGCAAAACGCCGCTCGGCATCCTGCTCGCCAGGCATGTCCGTCTCGACGGGCCGGTGCAGGTCACATCGCTGCGCCACCTGCCCGGGGAGGTCGCAGTGACCCTGCGCCGCCGGGCCAGCCCGGAGCAGGGAGACCTCACCCTGGTGTTCACCACCGACCCGCTGACCCTGCGGCAATGGACAGTCACCGACGCGCAGCGCCAGCGCACCACGGTGACGCTCGAAAACGCGGAAACCGGCGGAACGTTCAATCCCGACCTGTTCAGCGTGGCGACCCCGACCGCCCCGGGCAGCGGCAACTGATCCCGCCGCGGGCACGACACGGGGCGGCCGGCCGCGCTCTTGCCTCGGCCCGCCGGCGCCGCTAATATACGTTCATGCTCTGCCTGTTCGCCCGCATGGCCTGCCGCACCTCCCGCGCGATCCTGCGCGGCTCCGCGCGCCTGCCGGCAGCACGGCCGATCTCCCTCCTCCTTCGACTTACCCGCCCCTGAGCGTCCCGCCGGGGTAGGTTCGCGCCGCCGGCCTCGCTCAGGGGATCCCCTGACCGCCTGCGCCTGCGCACCCATTCCCGGAGACCGGCCCCAATGACCATCGAGCATCCCAGCTTCGGCAAGCTGGACGATCACCGCATCATCATCTTCGACACGACCTTGCGCGACGGCGAGCAGTCGCCCGGCTTCTCGATGAACCTCACCGAGAAGATCCGCATGGCCGAGGCGCTGACCGAACTCGGCATCGACGTGATGGAAGCGGGCTTTCCCATCGCGTCCCCCGGCGACTTCGAATCGGTGAAGGCGATCGCCGAAAGCATCGGCCAGCGCGATGACACGCCGGTGATCTGCGGCCTCGCCCGCTCCGGCCGCGAAGACATCCTGCGCGCCGCCGAGGCGGTCCGCCCGGCCAAGCGCAAGCGCATCCACAGCTTCCTCTCCACCAGCCCGCTGCACATGAAATACAAGCTGCGGATGGAACCGGACGAGGTGCTGCAGGCGGTCGTCGACAGCGTCACCCTGGCCCGCCAGTTCGTCGACGACGTGGAATGGTCGGCCGAGGACGGCACCCGCACCGACCCCGACTTCCTCTGCCGCTGCGTCGAAGCCGCCATCCGCGCCGGCGCCACCACCATCAACGTCCCCGACACGGTGGGCTACGCCCTGCCGGAAGACATCACCCGCATCTTCACCATGCTGCGCGAGCGGGTGCCCGGCACCGAGAAGATCATCCTCTCCACCCACAACCACAACGACCTGGGTCTGGCGGTCGCCAACACGATCGCCGCGATCCGCGCCGGCGTGCGGCAGGTGGAAGCCACCATCAACGGCATCGGCGAACGCGCCGGCAACGCCAGCCTGGAAGAGGCGGTGATGGCGATCCGCACCCGCCACGATGCCATCCCGTTCGACAACAACATCAAGACCCGCAACATCCTGAAGGTCTCGAAGCTGCTCTCGACCATCACCAGCTTCGACGTGCAGCCGAACAAGGCGATCGTCGGCCGCAACGCCTTCGCCCACGAGGCCGGCATCCACCAGGACGGCGTGCTGAAACATGCCGCCACCTACGAGATCATGACCCCCGAAAGTGTCGGCTGGACCAAATCCAGCCTGGTCATGGGCAAGCATTCCGGCCGCGCCGCGTTCCGCGACAAGCTCTCCACCCTGGGCTACAGCATCGGCGACAACCAGCTGAACGACGCGTTCCGCCGCTTCAAGGATCTCGCCGACCGCAAGAAGATCGTCTACGACGACGATATCGTGGCGCTGGTCGATGACGAGGTGATGCGCGACCACCAGCGCATCCGCTTCGTCTCGCTCGATATCCACGCCGGATCGAAAGCGCCGCAACGCGCCGAGCTGGAACTGGAAGTCGACGGCGTGGTGAAACGCGCCACCTCCACCGGCGACGGCCCGGTGGACGCGACCTTCCGCGCCATCCACGAGATCTTCCCGCACACCGCCAACCTGGTGCTGTTCTCGGTCGGCGCCGTCACCGAAGGCACCGACGCCCAGGCCAAAACCACCGTGCGCCTGGAAGAGAACGGCAAACTCGTCGACGGCCAGGGCGCCGACACCGATACGATCGTCGCCTCCGCCCGCGCCTACGTCCACGCCCTCAACAAACTCCTGGTGAAACGCGTCCGCACCGCCCCGCAGGCGCTCTCGGCCTGACGGTTCGGGGGGCGGACAGCAAGGCCAGGGGGGCGCTGCCCCCCTGGACCCCCTGCCAGGGGACAGTCGTCCCCTGGACCCCTCGGGGGGTTCCGTGCCGGTGGGGGGGTGGCGTGCCAGCCGGGCCGGGGCCGGTGGGCGGGTGACAGGGCGCGCATCCGCGCGCCCTGTCACCCGCCCACCGGCCCCGGCCCGGCTGGCACGCCACCCCCCCACCGGCACGGAACCAACGAACGGGTTCCAAGGGCGATGCCCTTGGCGGGGGTCCAGGGGGCAGCGCCCCCTGGCCTTGCTTTCCCGCCCCCCGAACCTGCCTTGACCCCCGAGCGGCGGGGGACGTAGACGCCGTTCGTTTCCCGATCAAGGATATCGCATGACCGGTCTTTCCGCCGCTGCCGAGCAGGCTCGCACCCTTGCATTGGCGCTGCCGTATCTGCGTCGCTACGCGGGGGCCACCGTCGTGGTGAAGTATGGCGGCCATGCGATGGGCGAGGAGGATCGCGCGCTGGAGTTCGGCGCCGACATCGCCCTGCTCAAGCAGGTCGGCCTCAACCCCGTGGTGGTGCATGGCGGCGGGCCGCAGATCAACGCCATGCTGAAGCGGCTGGCGATCCAGTCCACCTTCATCGACGGGTTGCGCGTCACCGACGCGGCGATGGTGGAGGTGGTGGAGATGGTGCTGGCCGGCACCGTCAACAAACAGGTGGCCGGCCTCATCAGCCGCGCCGGCGCGCTGGCGGTCGGCATCTGCGGCAAGGACGGCGGGCTGATCCGTGCCCGCAAGCTGCGGCGCACCAAGCGCGACCCGGACAGCAACATCGAACGCGCGCTCGATCTCGGCTTCGTCGGCGAGCCGGAATCGGTCGATGTGCGGGTGATCCATGCGCTGACCGGCGCCGGCCTGATCCCCGTCATCGCGCCGGTGGGCGCGGGCGAGGACGGCCAGACCTACAACATCAACGCCGACACCGTGGCCGGCGCCATCGCCGGCGCGCTGAACGCGACCCGCCTGCTCATGCTGACCGACGTCTCCGGCGTGCTCGACAACGACAAGCGCCTGATCCCGGAGCTGAGCGTGGCGCAGGTGGAACAGGGGATCACGTCCGGCATGATCTCGGGCGGCATGATCCCGAAGGTGGAGACCTGCGTCGCCGCGGTGCGCGCCGGCACCAAGGGCGCGGTCATCCTGGACGGGCGGGTGCCGCATGCCTGCCTGCTGGAGCTGTTTACCGAAGGCGGATCGGGGACCATCATCCGCCCGTAATCCCGGGGAGGCGAGGCGCATGGCGGAGTTCGACCGCGACACCGGAGCGGCCACCTGGCCGCACGAGCTCTACGATCTGCTGCGCCGCGCCGGCGTCACCCAGTTCGCCTATGTGCCCGACGCCGGCCACAAGGTGCTGATCGACCGCTCGCTGGCCGATCCGGACGCGCAGTCCGTGCCGCTGACCACCGAGGAAGAAGGCGTCGCCCTGCTTGCCGGCGCCGACCTCGGCGGGGCGCGCGGGGTGCTGCTGATGCAATCCTCCGGCGTCGGCAACTGCATCAACATGCTGTCGCTGACCGCCGGCGCGCGGTTCCCGTTCCTCACCCTGGTCAGCATGCGCGGCGAGTTCGGCGAGGGGAATCCGTGGCAGTTCCCGATGGGCCAGGCGGTGGTCCCGGTGCTGGAAGCGATGGGCGTGATCTGCCTGCGCGCGGAGCAGCCGGAGGAGGTGATCCCGATCGTCACCGCGGCGCTCACCATGGCCTTCCAGTCCGGCCAGGCGGTGGCGGTGCTGCTCACGCAGAAGCTGATCGGCGCGAAGCCGTTCTGAACCGGGGGACCCGATCATGGCGAAGTTGAACCGCATCCAGATGTCCGCCCTGCCGACCCCGGTGCTGGACCGCCGCCAGGCGGTGCCGGCGCTGATCGAGCGGCCGGGGGATTTCCTGGTGGTCGCGGGTCTTGCCGGCACCGCGCAGGAGCTCACCGCGATGACCGCGGATGCGCCGGGCGTCTTCGGCCTCGGCGGTGCGATGGGCGCGGCGCCGATGATGGGCCTGGGGCTCGCCCTGGCGCGGCCGGACCGGCGGGTGCTGGTGGTCACCGGCGACGGCGAGTTGTTGATGAACCTCGGCGCGCTGGCGGCGATCGCGGTGCAGAACCCGCCCAATCTCGGCATCGTCTGCGTCGACAACGGCCACTACGGGGAGACGGGGAACCAGGACAGCCACACCGGCCTCGGCGTGGCGCTGGACACCATCGCCCGCGGCGCCGGCATCCCCGTCGTGCACCGGATCGACACCGAGGCCGACCTGGCGGAAGGCCGCCGCCTGCTGGCCGAGCCCGGCCTCTGCTTCATCCTGCTGCGGGTCACCGAAGGTCCGCCGCCGAAGATCAAGCGCACCATGCACCCGCACATGCTGCGCGACCGGTTCCGCGCCGCCCTGCGGCCGGCCGGCGGCTGACCCGCGCCGCCGCGTCCCGGCCCGCCCGTCACGCGGCCTGAGGCGGCGGCCCGGTTCTCTTCGTGCTGGCCTTCGCGGCCCGGCCGGCGGAAACTCGACCCCATCCGGCGCGGGGCCGGGCGGAGCGGATCGACCCTGGACATGCGACAGCGGGACGACGAGCGGACCCGGTTCCGGCGCCGGGCGATCCCCGGGAAGCTGGGCTTCGCCGGCCTGCTGGCTTGCGTGGTGGTGCTGGCCGGCCTGGCCTTCGGCCTGTCCCGCTCCGCCGCCGCGCCGCCCGCGCCGCCGCCGGAGCCGGTGCCGGTCACCGTCACCCGGGTCGCGCGGCAGGATGTCCCGGTCTGGCTTTCCGGCCTCGGCCGGGTGCAGGCCTTCCGCACCGTCACCATCCGCTTTCGCGTCGACGGCACCCTGCTGCGCATCCCGGTGGCGGAAGGCCAGGAGATCAAGGCCGGCACCCTGGTCGCGCAGATCGACCCGCGGCCCTACCAGGCGGCGCTCGACGAAGCGCTGGCCCGGCGCGGCCAGGACGCGGCGCAGCTTGCCAATGCGCGCCAGGATCTCGCGCGCACGGCGTCGCTGGCCCTCCGGGACTTCGCCTCCCGCCAGCAACTCGACACCCAGCGCGCGGCGGTGGCGCGGCTGGAAGCCGCGCTGGCCGGGGACACGGCCGCGGTCGAGGCGGCGCAGCTCAATCTCGGCTATTGCTCCATCGCCTCGCCGATCCCCGGGCGGGTCGGGCTGATCGCGGTCGATCCGGGCAACCTGGTGCGCGCGACCGATTCCCGCGGCATCGTCACCATCGCCCAGGACCAGCCGATCGCCGTGCTGTTCACCTTGCCCGAGCGGGACCTGCAGCCCGTGCGCGCGGCGATGCGGCGCGGCCAGGTGGCGGTGGTCGCGCTGTCGGGGGAGGGCGGGCGGGTGCTCGATCGCGGGGTGCTGGCCACGCCCGACAACACGATCGACCCGGAAACCGGAACGATCCGGTTCAAGGCCGTCTTTCCCAATGCGCAGACCCTGCTCTGGCCCGGGCAGTTCGTCACCGCCCGGGTGAAGCTGCGCACCGACCGGCACGTGCTCACCCTGCCGCCGGCTGCGGTGCAGCACGGGCCCGACGGGCGCTACGTCTATGTCGTCCGTCCCGACGGCACCGCCTGGCGCACGCCGGTCACGGTCGAGACGCTGGGCGCGGTGGCGGTCATCCGCGACGGCCTGACGGACGCGCAGGAAGTGGTGCTGGACGGGCAGTTGCGGCTGCGGGACGGCACACCCATCCGCGCCGAACCGCCCGGCCGGGCCGGGGGCTGAGCGTGCGGGGCATCGGATGAACATCTCCGCACCCTTCATCCGCCGGCCGGTCGCGACCACCCTGCTGACCCTGGCGCTGGTGCTGATGGGCGTCGCCGCCTATCCGTTCCTGCCGGTGGCCGCGCTGCCGCAGATCGATTTCCCCACCATCATCGTGCAGGGCAAGCTGCCCGGCGCCAGCCCGGAAACGATGGCGAGCACGGTGGCGCAGCCGCTGGAAACCCAGCTCGCGCAGATCTCCGGGGTGACCCAGCTCACCTCGGTGAGCGTGCTGGGCGTCACCCAGGTGGTGGTGCAGTTCGATCTGGACCGCAACATCGACGGCGCCGCGGGCGACGTGCAGGCGGCGATCAACGCCGCGGCGGGGCAGTTGCCGAAGGACATGCCCTCGCCGCCCGGCTACTGGAAATCCAACCCGGCGGATGCGCCGATCCTGATCCTGGCGGTGAATTCCCGCGCCCTGCCGCTGGTCAAGGTGGACGAGTACGCCGAGAGCATCCTGTCGCAGCAGATCTCGCAGATCACCGGCGTGTCGCAGGTCATCATCGGCGGCCGGCAGCGGCCGGCGATCCGGGTGACGGTCGATCCAAGCCGGCTCGCCGCGATGGGGATGACCCTGGAAGACGTGCGGACCATGCTGGCCGCCGCCACCGCGGATGCGCCCAAGGGCAGCATCGACGGGCCGCGCCGATCCTACACCATCCACGCCAACGACCAGATCACCCAGGCGGCGCCGTTCAACGACGTGGTGCTCGCCTATCGCAACGGCGCGCCGGTGCGGGTGCGCGATATCGGCCGCGCGGTCGCGGGGCCGGAAAACGACCAGTACGCCGCCTGGCAGAACGGGGTGCGCGGCCTCGTGCTGATCGTGTTCAAGCAGCCGGGCGCCAATGTCATCGACACCGTCCGGCGCGTCGATGCCACCCTGCGGCGGCTGGAACAGGCCTTGCCGCCCAGCGTCCATGTCAGCGTGATCAGCGACCGCACCCAGACGATCGAGGCCGCGGTGCACGACGTGCAGTTCACCCTGGTGCTGGCCGCCTGCCTGGTGGTGCTGGTGATCTTCCTGTTCCTGCGCAGCCTGCGCGCGACCGTGATCCCCGCGCTCACCGTGCCGGTCGCGCTGCTCGGCACCTGCGCGGTGATGTGGGTCCTGGGGTTCAGCCTGGACAACTTGTCCCTGATGGCGCTGACGATCTCGATCGGCTTCGTGATCGACGACGCGATCGTGATGCTGGAGAACGTCTATCGCCACGTCGAGGCCGGGATGCCGCCGCGGCAGGCGGCGTTCCAGGGCGCCGCCGAGATCGGCTTCACCATCGTTTCGATCAGCGTGTCCCTGGTCGCGGTGTTCATCCCGATCCTGCTGATGGGCGGCATCATCGGGCGGCTGTTCCGCGAGTTCGCGATGACCGTCAGCGCCGCGGTGCTGGTCTCGGCGGCGATCTCGCTGACGTTCACGCCGATGCTGTGCGCGCGCTTCCTGCGCCACGGCCCCGCCCGGCACGGCGCGGCGTGGCGGGCGATCGAGGCGCTGTTCGTCGGCCTGCTCGGCTTCTACCGCCGCACCCTGGACGTGGCGCTGCGCCACCAGCGCGCGACCTTGCTGGTGTTCCTCGGCACCGTCACCCTGACCGTGCTGCTGTACGTGTGGATCCCCAAGGGGTTCTTCCCGCCGCAGGACACCGGCCTCGTGATCGGCCTGACCGAGGCGGCGCAGGACGCCTCGTTCACGCATATGGAGCAGGCGGAGAAGCGGGTGATCGCCGTCGTCGGGGCCGATCCGGATACCGCCGGGTCTTCGGCCAGCATCGGCGGCGGCATCGGCGGGCAGACCACCAATGTCGGCCGCATCTTCATCAGCCTGAAGCCGTTCGGCGAGCGCACCGGCGGCTCGGCGCAGGACTATATCGACCGGCTGCGCCCCAGGCTGGCGGCGCTGCACGGGGTCAAGGTGTATCTGCAGGCGGCGCAGGACGTGCGGGTGGGCGGGCGGCTCGCCCGAACCGAATACCAGTACACCCTGGAAGACGCCGACCTCGATCAGCTCTATCGCTGGGCGCCGCGCGTGCTCGCCCGGCTGCGCGGCCTGCCGGAACTGCGGGACGTGACGACGGACCAGGAGGTGGCGGGCACCACCGCGACCCTGACCATCCACCGCGACCTCGCCGCGCGCTACGGCATCACCCCGGTGGCGATCGACAACACCTTGTACGACGCGTTCGGCCAGCGGCAGATCGCGCAGTATTTCACCCAGATCGGCTCCTACCACGTGATCCTGGGCGTGGACCCGGCGCTGGCGGGCGACCCCACGACCCTGGACCAGCTCTATGTGCGCAGCGCGTCGGGCGCCACCGTGCCGCTGTCCAGCGTGGCGAGTTGGAGCACCGCCCCGGTGGCGCCGATCTCGATCAACCACCAGAGCCAGTTCCCCGCGGTGACCCTGTCCTTCAACCTGGCGCCCGGCGTGGCGCTCGGCCAGGCGGTCGCGGCGATCGAGCGGGCGATGGCGACGATGCGCCTGCCCGGGGCGGTGCAGGGGAGCTTCCAGGGCACCGCGCAGGCGTTCCAGACCTCGCTCGCGAACGAGCCCTATCTGATCGCGGCGGCGCTGATCAGCGTCTACATCATCCTCGGCATCCTCTACGAAAGCTTCATCCTGCCGCTGACCATCCTCTCCACCCTGCCGTCGGCCGGGGTGGGGGCGCTGCTGGCCCTGATGCTCGCGCGCACCGAACTGACCGTGATCGCGCTGATCGGCATCATCCTGCTGATCGGCATCGTGAAGAAGAACGGGATCATGATGGTCGATTTCGCCATCACCGCGGAACGCCGCGACGGCCTCTCGCCCGAGGCCGCGATCCGCACCGCCTGCCTGCTGCGCTTCCGCCCGATCCTGATGACCACGATGGCGGCGATGCTCGCCGGCGTGCCGATCATGCTGAGCCAGGGGGCGGGATCGGAGCTGCGCCGGCCGCTCGGATATGCGATGGTGGGCGGGCTCGCTTTGTCCCAACTGCTGACGCTTTACACCACGCCGGTGATCTATCTCTATCTCGACCGGCTGGCACACCGGCTGGCGCCCGGGCGGGCGCGGCTGCCGGCACTGGCGCGCAAGATGGGCGCGCCAGGCGAATGAACCGCAGGAGACGTGAATGGCCGACCTGGTTGAAGTGAAGCTGGCGGAGCTCGGCATCGTGCTGCCGCAGCCGGCGGCACCGATCGCAACCTATGTGCCCTATGTGACCACCGGCGACCTGGTGGCGATCTCCGGGCAGTTGCCGCTGCTCGACGGGAAAGTGTCGGTGACCGGCAAGCTTGGCGGCACGGTGCCGCTGGAGCAGGGCCAGCAGGCGGCGCAGCGCTGCTTCATCAACCTGCTCGCGCAGCTGAAAGCCGCCTGCGACGGTGATCTCGACCGGGTGCGCCGGGTCGTGCGGCTCGGCGGCTTCATCGCCTGCACGCCGGAGTTCAGCCGCCACGCCGAGGTGATGAACGGCGCCTCCGACCTCGCCGTTGCGGTGTTCGGCGATATCGGGCGGCACGCCCGCAGCACGATCGGCGTGCCCTCCCTGCCGCTCGATGCGGCGGTGGAGGTCGAGGGTTTGTTCGAGATCCTGTAGCGCCATGCCGGACGGATCCGCCGCGCTCAGCCTGACCCTGCACGGGGCGATCGCCGAGATCCCCGCGGCGGAGTGGGACGCCTGCGCGGGCGCGGACAACCCGTTCGTCAGTCACGCCTTCCTGGCGGCGCTGGAAGACAGCGGCTCGGCCAACGCGCGCACCGGCTGGCTGCCGCGCCACGCCGCGCTGCGCGACGCCGCCGGCGCCGTGCTGGCGGTCGCGCCGATGTACGCCAAGTCGCACAGCTACGGCGAATACGTGTTCGACCACGGCTGGGCGAACGCGCTGGAACGCGCCGGCGGGGACTACTACCCGAAACTGCAGGTCGCGGTGCCGTTCAGCCCGGTGCCGGGCCCAAGGCTGCTGATCCGCCCCGAGGCCGGCGTCGCGCTCGCAACGATGGGCGCGGCGCTGGCGCAGGCCTGCCGGGAAATGGGCCTTTCTTCCGTGCACGCCACCTTCTGCACGGAACCGGAATGGACCGCGCTCGGCAAGGCCGGCTGGCTGCAGCGCCTGGGGATGCAGTTCCACTGGGAGAACGACGGCTACGCGAGCTTCGAGGATTTCCTCGGCGTCCTGTCCTCGCGCAAGCGCAAGGTGCTGCGGCGGGAACGGCGCGATGCCAACGCCGCCGGGCTCACGTTCCAGGCGCTGAACGGGGCCGACCTGAAGGAACGCCACTGGGACGCATTCTACCGCTTCTACACCTCCACCGTGGACCGCAAATGGGGCAGCGCCTACCTGAGCCGGGAGTTCTTCTCCCTGCTCGGCGAGCGCCTCGGCGATCGCGTGGTGCTCATGCTGGCCGAAAACGCGGGCAGGCCGGTGGCGGGCGCGCTGAACCTCGCCGGCGCCGAGGCGCTCTATGGCCGCAACTGGGGCTGCCGCGGCGACTGGCCGTTCCTGCATTTCGAGCTCTGCTACTACCGCGCGATCGACTGGGCGATCGCCCACGGGCTGAAACGGGTCGAGGCCGGGGCCCAGGGCCGCCACAAGATCCAGCGCGGCTACCTGCCGAAACCCACCTACTCGGCGCACTGGATCGCGCACACCGGGCTGCGCCGCGCGGTCGCGGCGTTCCTGGACGAAGAGCGCCCGCAGATGGAAGCCGAAATGGCGGCGCTGGCCGAGGAATCGCCGTTCCGCCAGGATGGGACATAAACCGGGGGAGCTTGCCCGGCCGCCGCCGGACCTGTAAGGCCCGACGCATGATCCTGCTGCGACACGGGCAGAGCGAGTTCAACCTCCACTTCACCGCAACCAGGCGCGATCCGGGGATCACCGATGCCCGGCTGACGCCGCTCGGCCACGCCCAGGCCCAGGCGGCGGCGGAACGCCTGGCCGGTGAACGGATCGGGCGGATCGTCGCCTCGCCCTACACCCGCGCGCTCGAAACCGCGGCGCCGCTGATCGCGGCGCTGCGCGTGCCGCTGGTGATCAACCCGATCGTGCGCGAACGCTGCGCCTTCGCCTGCGACATCGGCACCCCCCGCACCGAACTGGCCCAGGCCTGGCCGCACCACGATTTCTCCACGATCGAGGAAATCTGGTGGCCCGCCATGCCGGAGCCGGCCGCCGCGGTGATCGACCGCGCGGCGCTGTTCCGCGCCGAAATGGCGGCACTCCCCGACTGGCAGGACACCGTGGTGGTGACCCACTGGGGCTTCATCATGGCGCTCACCGGCCAAAGCATCCAGAACGGCGAACACCTCCGCTTCGACCCCACCGCCCCGCCGCCGGATAGCATCCCGTGGCGGGTGTGAGGCCTGACAGACCGCAAGCAAGGCCAGGGGGCGCTGCCCCCTGGACCCCCGCCAGGGGACAGTCGTCCCCTGGACCCCTCGGGGGGTTCCGGTCCGGTCCGGGGTGGCGCGGCGGGCGCGGGGCGGGCCGGGCGGCAGGCGAAGCCAGAGCGCTACAAGCGCTCTGGCTTCGCCTGCCGCCCGGCCCGCCCCGCGCCCGCCGCGCCACCCCGGACCGGACCGGAACCGCGAATGGTTCCAAGGGCGACGCCCTTGGCGGGGGTCCAGGGGGCAGCGCCCCCTGGCCTTGCTTGCGGGGTATCGCATCGACCCGCCCGGTCAGCGGATCCGCGCCTGCATCCGTGTGTTGCCGGACAGCTCTGCGAATTTTTTGCCCACCACGTACCAGTGCACCAGGAACGCTTCGCGCAGCAGTCGGAGCGGGTGCAGTGCGGCGCGGCGTCGTGTTTCGGCGGCGCAGATCCGGCAGGCCAGGCCCAGTCCCGCCGCCATCCGGCGGCTGCGGGCGATGTGGGAGCGGCTGGTGACCAGCAGCACCGGTCCGGACGCCGCGGGGAACGCCGCGCGGTAGCAGCGCAGGTTCTCCAGCGTGTGGCGCGAGCGATCCTCGATGTGGATCGCGCGTTCCGGTATGCCCCGGGCGATCAGCCAGGCGCGGCCAACGGCCGCTTCGGCCGGCCGGCCGCGGGTCGGGGCGCCGCCCAGCAGGATGATCTCGGTTCCCGCCCCGGCGGCGTGCAGCGCGGCGGCGCGGGCGAGGCGGGCGCGGAATTCGGCCTCCGGCCGGCCGTGGCGGGGCAGCCGCCGGCCGAGCACCAGGATGCGCCCGCCGCCGGACGCGATCGCGGGCGCGCGCCAGCCCTGCCGCGCCACGTGCGCGAGCACGGCCAGCAGGCTCAGCCCGCCGCTGGCCGCCATCGCCGCGAGCGACAGCGCGAGGGTTGCCAGACCCTCCCGCCCGACGAACGCCTCGGCCGGTTCTCTAGGTTCCATGTTACAAGAGTATAGTCCTGCCGCGGAGGAAGCCGAGGCCCCATTCCCGGCACTCGCCGCCGCCGTGGCGGCGCGCTACGCCTCGTGCGGGCGGATGGCCCGCGGCTACGTGGCCGGCAAGCTGCGGCGCGATCCGGTGCACCGGGCGGTGCTGGCGCTTGCCGCGCGCGAGGCGTTCGGCACGGTCGTCGATCTCGGCTGCGGGCGGGGCCAGCTTGGGGTTGCACTGCTGCTGGCGGGGCGGGCGGAGGCGGTGCTGGGGATCGACCTGCCCGGCCCGCGGCTGGCCCAGGCGGCAGAGGCCGGGGCGGCGCTCGGGCTGCGCACCGAGGCGCGCAACCTGGCCGAGGATCCGGCGGTGCCGCCGGCCGACACGGTGCTGATCGTCGACGTGCTCTATCAGTTGCCGACCGCGGCGCAGCACGCGCTGCTGGTCGCCGCGGCCCGGGCGGCGCGGGTGCGGGTGCTGGTGCGCACGCTCGATCCCGCGCGCGGCCTGCGCGCGTCCCTCACCCTGGGGCTGGAGCGATCGCTGCGCCGGCTGTCGCCGCATTCCGGCGCGACCGTGAATCCCTGTCCGGTGGCGGCGCTGGCCGGCGTGCTGGAGGCCGAGGGATTCGCCGTCAGCCTCGCCCCCTGCTGGCAGGGCACGCCGTTCGCCAACGTGCTGCTCAGTGCCCGCCGCCGGACGTCGCCGCCGTGATCTGCTTGCGCATCGCGGCGAGCAAGGCGGGAATGTCGTCGCCGTGCTGGTCGAGGAACGAGGCGTAGTCGGCGCGCACGGTGATGCGCAGGCTGGTCCCCTCGGCGATCAGATCGACGATCCGCGGACCGTCGGTTTCCGGCCGCACCACCCAGGTGACCTGCACCGTGGCGGCGCCGGGCCGGTCCACCGTCGTCGGCACATAGATATCGTCCCCGCGCGGCTCGGCCCGGCCGATGACGACGTGCATCCCCTTCGCCTGCGGGGTGCGGTAGGTGCCCACCCGGGCCATGATGCTGTCGAGCAGGATGCCGTGGAACAGGTGCTCGTACTCGGCCTGCTGCGCCGGGGTGGCACGGCGCCAGAACCGGCCGAGGCAGAACCGGGCCACCGCGGGGACATCCACCACCCGGTCGATGAACGGGCCGAGCCGGGCACGCTTGGCCGCCGGCGGGTCCTGGGTGTCGACGATCACGGCGAGGTCGTTGCCGGCCCGGCGGATGAAGGCGGCGGCCGGTCCGGTCGGCCCCGGCGCGGCATGCGCCGCCGGCGCGGGGACGACACCGATCAGGGGAAGGGCGAGGCACGCGGCAAGGGCGCGGCGCGGCAGGGGGCGGCTGGACGGCATCCGGGTTCCATGGCACGAGGAAAGTAACGATCGTATACCACAACATGGAGCGGATGCATGCAACTCAGGGCTCGGGGCTGGGTTGTTCTTGGGCTGGCGGCGCTGGGCGGCTGCATGCGGGCGCCGGCGACCGGGCCGGTCACGCAGAACGGCTGGCAGGTCTGGTCGGGGAACTACAAGGACGTCAGGGCGGCCTGCGGCGCGCAGCCGGTGCGGCTGAACGGCAGTCATACCGACGTGAAACTGACCGGGGCCTGCCGGCGGGTCCAGCTCGCCGGCAATCACAACGATGTCGAGGTCTGGGTCGCGCCGGGCGGGGAGGTCGAGATCACCGGCAGCCACAACGACGTCTGGTGGCACAAGGCGGGCCGCGGAGCCCGGCTGCGGCTGGTGGACCACGGGAAGGCCAACAATTTCCATCGGGCCCGGAGCTGAGCAACCCTTCGCCCGTCGCGCCGGACGGCGGGCCGTTCTACCGCCCCATCCCGCCGATCCGCCTGCCGCGCGGCGCTTCCAGCCGATCCAGCCGCAGCCGCTGACGCGCGATCGGTCAGTCGCCGCGCGGCCAGCTCGACCACCGCGACGGCCGCCAGACCGCTGCCGCCGGCCAGAAGAAAAATCAACAGGATCTGATATTTGGCCGCCTCGAATGGATCCATCCCGGCCAGGATCTGCCCGGTCATGATCCCCGGCAGGGTCACCAGCCCGGCGGCCGACATGGTGTTCACGATCGGCAGCAGCGCGCGGCGCACGGAGGCGCGCACCAGCCCGCGCATCGCCTGCCGATAGGGCGCCCCCAGCGCCAGTTGCGCCTCGATCGCCGCCCGCTCGCGCACCACCCCGCCGAGCAGGCTGTCCAGCGCCAGGCTGGCCCCGTTCAGCACGTTGCCCAGCACGATCCCGGCCAGTGGCACGGCGTAGCGCGGGTCGTACCAGGGGCTCGGGCGGATCGCCGTGGTCAGCGCCAGGATCGCGGTCAGGAACGTGGCAAACGCCACCGCCGAGGCGCCCACCGCCAGGTTGCCGAACCGGGTCAGCCGCTGTTCCGGCCGTGCCGCCACCTCGCGCGCCGCGATCGCGGTCATCACCAGCACCACGGCCAGGGTCGCCGGTGGCGAGGCGAGCGCGAACACCGCCCGCAGCACCAGCCCCACCGCGATCAACTGCACCACCATCCGCGTCGCCGCGATGGCGAGCGGCCGGTGCAGCCCGAGGCCGAGCCAGATCGACAATCCCCCGTCCACCAGCAGCAGCGCGGAGGCGATGACGAGATCGGGCCAGGTGAGCAGGATCGGCGTCACGGCGCCACCAGTCGCCGGTCCGCCAGACGCAGATGCCGCCGCCCCAGCCGGGCGGCCTGGGCCGGATTATGCGTGACCATCAGGATGGTGGTGCCGGCGGCGAGGCGCTCGGCGAGCAGCGCCTCGACCAGCGCCGAGTTGGCTTCGTCCAGTGCGCCGGTCGGCTCGTCCAGCAGCAGCACCGGCGGGCTGCCGGACAGGGCGCGCAGCAGCGCCAGCCGCTGGCGTTCCCCGGTGGAGAGCCGGACCACCGTCGCCTCCAGCAGCGCGGGATCGAGCCCGAGGCGCGGCGCCAGCGCCCGCGCCGCGGTCAGCGCCGCGCCGGGGAAATGCGGCGCCACGCGCTCGGCCCACCAGCCGGCCTCGGCGGCATTGTAGACCACCTGCGCCCGCCAGGCCGGCGGGGACCAGAGGTGCCGCTCCCGCCCATCCAGCCAGACCGTGCCTTCGTTCGGGTCGAGATCGGCGATCATGCGCAGCAGCAGCGACTTGCCGGCGCCGGACGGGCCGGTGATGGCGACGCACTCGCCCGCCGCCAGGCTCAGGTCGAACGGGCCGGCGAGTGCGCTGCGCAGCCCGTCGAGCCGCAGCCGGGGCGGCGGCTCAGCCGACAAACCAGTGGAACAGGCCGAGCTGGCTGAGGTCATTCCAGGTGGCGAACACGAACAGCCCGGCGAGCAGCGCAAGCCCGGCGCGGAACCCGTATTCCTGGGCCCGCGGCGGCAGCGGCCGGCCGCGGATCGCCTCGAACAGGAAGAACAGCAGGTGTCCGCCGTCCAGCACCGGGATCGGGAACAGGTTGATCAGCCCGATGTTCACCGACAGCACGGCGATGAAGGACAGCAGGCTGGGCAGCCCGAGTTCCGCCACCTGGCCGGACATCTCGGCGATGCGCAGCGGCCCGCCGAGGTCCTTGGTGCCGCGGGTGCCGGCGATCATCTGCGCCACCCCTTCCGCGGTCTTGGCGGTGACCGTCCAGGTTTCCTGCACGCCCGCGCCGATCGCGGCGGGGACCGACATCGGCTGGTATTTCAGCAGCCCGCCGGAGATGCCGAGCAGCCCTTCCCGGTGCCCGTCCACCGTCCGGGCGCCGGTCAGCACCGGGACCGACAGGGTCTTGCCGTCACGCGCGATGGTCAGGGTCAGCCGGTCGGCGGGCCTGGCTTCCACGACTTTCTGCAAGGCCAGGAAATCGGCGATCGCCTGCCCGTCGACCGCGCGGATCCGGTCGCCGGGGCGCAGCCCGGCGGTGGCGGCAGCGGAGTGGGGCATCACGGTTTCCACCACCGGCAGGGTGACCGGCCGGCCGACGACCGCGAACAGCCCGGCGAACAGCACGGCCGCCAGCACGAAATTCGCCAGCGGACCGGCCGCGACCACGATGGCGCGCGATCCCAGCGGCTTGTCGTGGAACGTATGCCCGGCGACCCAGCCGGCGCGCACCTCGTCCGGCACGTCCTGCGGCCGTTCCTGTCCGTGCAGCTTGACGTAGCCGCCGAGCGGCAGCCAGGCCAGTTTCCAGACCGTGCCGGCGCGGTCGGTCCAGGTGGCGATCGCCCGGCCGAAGCCGATGGAGAACGCATCGACCTTCACCCCGCGCCAGCGCGCGGCGAGGTAGTGGCCGAGTTCATGGACGAACACCAGCACGCCGAGCACGACGACGAACGCGGCGGCGCTGCGGAACACGTCGGGCAGGGCGTGGGTCACGGGGCCATCCTGTGCCGAAAGGGGCGGGGTCGCGCGCGACGTCGCCGCCGCCTAAGTTCGTAAGATATCACGCTGAATGCGTGGATACCATCGCTTCGGCCGCCCGCCGGGCCGCGGTGTCCACGGCCACGACGTCTTCCAACGTGGTGATCGCAGGGGTCCCCATCCGGTCCAGCACGCGCGCGACGGTGTCCGCGATATCCAGGAATCCGATCTGGAGCCGCAAGAACGCGTCCACCGCCACCTCGTTGGCGGCGCTCAGAATGGTGGGGGCGCCGCCGCCCGCGCGCAAGGCCTCCCGCGCCAGCGCCAGTGCCGGGAAGCGCTCCGGATCGGGGGCGAAGAAATCAAGCCGGGCCAGCGCGATCAGATCGAGCCGCCGCGCCGAGGTGGCCATCCGCGCCGGCCAGGCCAGCGTATGGGCGATCGGGATGCGCATGTCGGGCGAGCCGAGCTGCGCCAGCACGCTGCCGTCCTGGTAGCAGACCATGCCGTGGATCACCGACTGCGGGTGCACCAGCACGTCGATCGACGGTTCGGGCAGGGCGAACAATCTTGCCGCCTCAATGACTTCCAGACCCTTGTTCATCAGGGTGGCGGAATCGATGCTGATCTTGGCGCCCATCGACCAGACCGGGTGCTTCAGCGCCGCTTCCGGGGTGACGGATTTCATCTCCGCCCGGGTCAGGGTGCGGAACGGGCCGCCGGAGGCGGTCAGCACGATGCGTTCCAGCGCGCCGTGGTTGCCGTCGGCGAGCGACTGGAAGATGGCGTTGTGCTCGGAATCGACCGGCAGCAGGGTGGCGCCGGCGTCGGCCACCGCGCGCAGCATCACGTCGCCGGCGCAGACCAGCGCTTCCTTGTTGGCAAGCGCGATGGCGCCGCCGCGGCGGATCGCGGCCAGGGTGGGGGCGAGCCCGACGGCGCCGGTGATCGCCGCCATGGTCCAGTCGGCCGGCAGGGCGGCGGCCGCGATCACCGCGTCCCGCCCGGCGGCGACGCGCACCGTGGTGCCGGCAAGCGCGTCCCTCAGCGCCGGATAGGCCGCATCGTCGCTGACCACGGCGAGTTCGGCATCGAGCGCGCGCGCCTGCGCGGCCAGCAGGGTCGCGTTGCGCCCGGCCACCAGGGCGCGCACCCGGAACTGCCCGGGCGGCGCGGCGGCGAGCAGATCGACCGTCTGGGTGCCGACGCTGCCGGTGCTGCCGAGCAAGGTGACCGTGCGTGGCCGGGCGGAAGGAGCGTTCATCGCCACAGCACTATCCCAGGTCCCAGCCCATAAGCCAGCAGCGCCGCGGCCGGCAGCACCGCCAGGGCTGCGTCCAGCCGGTCGAGCAGCCCGCCATGGCCGGGGATCAGGGAGCCGGAATCCTTCACCCCGAAGCAGCGCTTGGCCCAGGACTCCGCCAGATCCCCCGCCTGGCCGAGCACCGACAGCCCGGCCGCCACCACCGCCGCGCGGCCGAACCCCGCCGGGCCCAGCAGGCCCAGGGCGCCGTGCCGCCAGCCGTGCAGCCCGGCGACCGCAAGGCCGATGCAGGCCGCGCCCAACAGCCCGCCCGCGGCGCCCGACCAGGTCTTGCCCGGCGAGATCGCGGGCGCGAGCCGCGGCCCGCCGACCACCCGCCCGGCCAGATAGGCGCCCACGTCGCTGCCCCACACCACCAGCACCAGGAAGCCGACATTGGCCCGCCCGGCCACGGGGTCGGCGCGCAGCCACAGCACGCAGACGGCGGTCAGCAGGATCCAGCCCACCCCCGCCAGGCTGCTCAGACGCCAGGCCGGGCAGGTGCGGCACAGCCCCACCCATTCGATCGCCAGCCCCAGCGCGACCGCGGCGATCAGCGCCACGAACACCGGGCCGCCGAACCAGATCGCGGTCAGCGCCAGCGGCGCCAGCACCAGCGCCGACACCAGCCGGAGGCGCAGGTCGCCCCAGCGCCCGGACGCGGGCCTAAGCAGGACGCGCACCGAACCGCCGCTCCCGCCGCGCGAACAGCGCCAGCGCGGCGGCGAACTGCGCCTCGGCGTAGTCCGGCCAGAGCACGTCCTGGAAGACGAGTTCGGCATAGGCCGCCTGCCAGAGCAGGAAGTTGGACATCCTCTGCTCGCCGGAGGTGCGGATCACCAGATCCGGGTCCGGCATCCCGGCGGTGAACAGCCGGGATGCGACGGCGGCTTCGTCCACGGCTTCGGGATCGAGCGTGCCCGCCCGCGCCTCGGCGGCGATCCGACGCGCGGCGGCGGCCAGTTCGGCGCGCCCGCCATAGGACAGCGCGACCGTCAGGTTCAGCTTGGCGTTGCCCGCCGTGTCCGCCTCGGCGGCGGCGAGGTCGGCCTGGATATCGGCGGGGAACCGCTCGCGCTCGCCGATGATCCTGAGCCGCACGCCGGCGGCGGCGAGTTCGGCCAGCTCGGATTTGATATAATTCCGCAGCAATCCGGTCAGGTCGAGCACTTCCCCCGCGGGACGGCGCCAGTTCTCGCTGCTGAAGGCATACAGCGTGAGCCAGGGCACGCGGTGGCGGATCGCCGCCTCGATGGTGCGGCGGACCGCGCGCGCGCCCTCGCGGTGGCCGGCCACGCGCGGCAGGTGGCGCGCGGCGGCCCAGCGCCCGTTGCCGTCCATGATGATGGCGACATGGGTGGGCAGCAGCCGGCCGTCCGTGGCTTCTGGCGTTGCGGGATGCGGGCGAGGGGCCACCGGAGCGCGCTCAGACCTGGCGGATGTCGCGTTCCTTGTCGGCCAGCATCTCATCGACCCGCTTCACGTACTGGTCGGTGAGCTTCTGCACCTCCTCCTGCCACTGCTTGGCGGTGTCCTCGCCGATCTCGTGCTTCTTCTCGAAGCCCTTGATCTGTTCCATGCCGTCGCGCCGCACGCCGCGCACTGCGACCCTGGTGCCTTCGGCGTATTTATGCGCGGCCTTGACCAGCTCGGTGCGCCGCTCGGCGGTCAGCTGCGGGATCGGCACCCGGATCAGCTGGCCGTCGGATGACGGGTTGAGCCCAAGCCCGGACTCGCGGATCGCCTTGTCCACCGCGCCGACCAGGGAGCGGTCCCAGACCTGCACCGTCAACATGCGCGGCTCCGGCGAACCGACGCTGCCCACCTGGTTGAGCGGCACTTCGTTGCCGTAGGCCGCGACCCGCACCGGCTCGAGCAGCGCGGGGCTGGCGCGGCCGGCGCGCAGGCCGGAGAACTCGCGCTTGAGCGTCTCCAGCGCGCCGTCCATCCGGCGGCTGAGGTCCTGTTTCAGGGCATTGAGATCGGCGGGCATCGGAGAAGCCTCCCGTGTCTGGCCGCTAGGGCCGCTCGATGATCCGGGTGAACCGGCCCTCGCCGCGGATCACCGCGGCGAACGCGCCGGGGGCGTGGATGTTGAAGACGACGATCGGCAGCTTGTTTTCGCGCGCCAGGCTGATCGCGGCGGCGTCCATCACCGCGAGCTGGTTGGCCAGCACGTCCTGATAGGTGAGCTGCTCATACCGCTCGGCGTCGGGCACGCGCCGCGGATCGGCGGAATAGACGCCGTCGACCTGGGTGCCCTTGAACAGCGCGTCGCAGCTCATCTCGGTGGCGCGCAGCGCGGCGGCGGTGTCGGTGGTGAAGAACGGGTTGCCGGTGCCGGCGGCGAAGATCACCACCCGGCCCTTCTCCATGTGCCGTTCGGCGCGGCGACGGATGTAGGGCTCGCAGACGGTGGACATCGGGATGGCGGACTGCACCCGGGTCGGGATGCCGCGCTGTTCCAGCGCGCCCTGCATCGCCAGCGCGTTCATCACCGTTGCCAACATGCCGATATAGTCGGCCTGGGCGCGCTCCATCCCCGCCGCGGCGGCCGAGACGCCGCGGAAGATGTTGCCGCCGCCGATCACCAGGCAGACCTGCACCCCCATCGCCACCACGTCGCCGATATCGGCGGCGATCGCCTTCACCATGTCGTTGTCGAGCCCGTAGTCGCGCCGGGCCATCAGCGCTTCGCCGGACAGCTTCAACAGGACGCGCTTGAAGACGGGCTGTTCGGGCATGGGTGGCAAGACTCGGAGGCTGGGAAGAGGGGCGGTCTGGAAGGTGGCGCACCCTAGTGGCGCGGCCGGGGAAAGGCCAGAGGGGCAGGGCTCAGCCGCCGCCCCACAGGCGCGGGTCGAAACGGAGCGTCGTGCGGGCCAGGACCCGCGCCTCCGCGGCGGCCGGATGGGACGGATTGAGCAACAGGTTCCAGGCCCCGGGCACGAGCACCGACGGCACCCGCAGGATGGCCGCGGCGCCGAGGTCGAGCCAGGCGGCGCCGGCGGCCGGGGGATCGTCCGGCACCTCCGCCAGGACGGCGAGCGGCCCGTCCGGCAGCCCCACCTGCATCAGCACGAAGTCGTCCGGCAGCAGGTCGAACGGCAGGTCGAGATGCACCCGCACCTCCAGCAAGGCCAGCGCCGGGTGGTCGGCGAGATACACCACCGGGCGGCCCGGCCGGTTCCAGCGCCCGCCCCAGCGCCGGGCGCCGTCGCCGGACAGGTCGGCATACGGAAGCCGGGCGATCCGCCAGGCTGGGATCAAGCGGCGATGCCGTGCGCGATCCGTCCGAGCAGGGTCTCCACCAGCCTCACGCCGACATCGGTGTCCAGCAGGTCGAGCGGCACGTCCCCCGCCAGGGCCGTGGTCGGCCGGCGCAGCCACCGCCGCGCCTTGGCGGGATCGGCGAAGGTCCGCTCGGCCTCCACCACCACCCGCAGCACGCGCAGCAGACGATCGGACTGCTCCGGCGACAGCCGCCCGAGGGTGCGCCGATGGGCGAGCGTCTTGCGCGGGACCGCCAGCCGGTCGAGTTCGGCCGCGCTGAGCTGGCCCGAGCTCAGGACCTCGTCCACCAGATCGAGCGGCAGGCCGTCGCGGACCGACTGGACCAGGGCCGGGTCCGGGCGGTCGAGCGTGGCAGCGAGCTGGGTGGGGGATGCGGGCACGGAAACCTCCGGCGATATCGCCTCATGGGTAGAGGCATATCGCCCGGAGCCGCTGCGATGTCAAGGCGCACCCGATCAGCGCCGGGCGCCGGTTCAACCCGGCGCCCGGCGGCGCGCTGTCCGTGCTGGCCGTTTGGCCTCGGATCGCGTGATCCCGACCGGTCAGCCCCCGGCGGTGGCGGCGACCTCGGCGGCGAAATCGGCCGCCTGCTTCTCGATGCCTTCGCCCAGGTTGAAGCGGGCGAAATCGGCGACCGTGGCCCCGGCCTTGGCCAGCACCGCCTTCACCCGGCTCTCGCCGTCATGCACCCAGACCTGCTCCAGCAGCACCACTTCCTCGTAGTATTTGCGGATGCGGCCTTCGACCATCTTCTCGATGATCGCCTCGGGCTTGCCGGAGGCGCGGGCCTGCTCCGACAGGATGGCCTTCTCGCGTTCCAGCGAGGCCGGATCGACCGAACCGCTGTCGATCGCCTCCGGTCGGCTGGCGGCGATGTGCATGCCGATCTGCCGGCCGAGCAGTTCGAGCCCTTCCAGTTCCGACGGCGCCTCCAGCGCCACCGCCACGCCGATGCGTCCGATCCCGGGGCGCAGCGGCTGGTGCACATAGGTCGCCACCGCGCCCTGCTTCACCCGCAGCACGCGGGCCCGCCGCAGGCTCAGGTTCTCGCCGATCGTCGCGATCAGCTGGGTGAGTTCCTCGGCCACCGTCCGCCCGGTACCGGGGAAGGGGGCGGCGTTCAGCACGGCGATATCCTCGCCCACATCCAGCGCGAGCTTCGCCACCTCGGTGACGAAGGCCTGGAAGGTTTCGTTGCGGGCGACGAAGTCGGTCTCGGCGTTCACTTCCACGAGCGCCGCGACGCGGGGGGCGGTGGCGACGCCCACCAGCCCCTCGGCCGCGACCCGGCCCGACTTCTTCGCCGCCGCGGCGAGGCCCTTCTTGCGCAGCCAGTCGACCGCCGCTTCCGTGTCGCCGCCGGTTTCCGTCAGCGCGCGCTTGCAGTCCATCATGCCCGCGCCGGTCTTCTCGCGCAGGTCTTTCACCAGGGCAGCCGTGATCTCGGCCATTGTTCGCTTTCCAGTCCTCGGTTGTCGGCGCTTAGACGGCGGCGGCCTCGGCCGCCGGGGCCTCGGGCTCGGGCTCGGGGAGGATCTCGGCCGGCATCTCCTCGGCGGCGCCGAGGTCGGCCCCCGACGCGGCGAGCTCGGCGCTGATGCCGTCCAGCACCGCGCCGGAGACCAGCTCGCAATAAAGCGAGATGGCGCGGATCGCGTCGTCGTTGCCGGGGATCGGGAAGGTCACGCCCGTGGGGTCGGAGTTGCTGTCGAGCACCGCCACCACCGGGATGCGCAGCTTGGTGGCTTCCTCGACCGCCAGCTTCTCCTTGTTCGTGTCGATGATGAACAGGATATCCGGCAGCCCGCCCATGTCCTTGATGCCGCCCAGCGAGCGATCGAGCTTGTCGCGCTCGCGGGTCATGTTCAGCACCTCTTTCTTGGTCAGCCCCTCGGTGTTGCCCGACAGCGTCTCGTCGATCTGGCGCAGGCGCTTGATGCTGCCGGTGATGGTCTTCCAGTTGGTCAGGGTGCCGCCGAGCCAGCGGTGGTTGATGTAGTACTGGCCGCAGCGCTTGGCTGCCTCGGCCACGTGCTCGGCCGCGGCGCGCTTGGTGCCGACGAACAGCACGCGCCCGCCGGCCGCGGTCACGTCGCGCACCGCGCGCAGCGCGCGGTCCAGCATCGGCACCGTCTGCTGCAGGTCGATGATGTGGACCTTGTTGCGGACACCGAACAGATACGGCGCCATCCGCGGGTTCCACCGCCGCGTATGGTGGCCGAAGTGAACGCCGGATTCGAGCAGCTGGCGCAGGGTGAATTCGGGCATCGCCATCGGCGAGCTCCTTTCCTTTGTGGTCCGGTTGAGCCTCCGCGGGGCCTGGCCGAGGGCGGCACCGGACCCGGGTGGTTCCCGGGAAAGGCGCCCCGCGTGTGAATTACCGACGGCGCACGGCACCGTCGGCGGGCGGGATATGGCCGACGGTGGCGGAAAACGCAAGCCGGCGACCGGGCCGCGCGCTCACACCAGCGGCCCCGGCCGACAACTCGTTTGGCGACCGCCTGGCCGCTGGTATGGCTTTGGTTTCGTGCGAGGCCGCCCCCTGATATCCCTTGGCCAACCCCACGCGCGATCCCGGTCGGCCGAAGCGGCCGCCGGTATCAATCGGGCAGGGCCGCGGCGGCGCCAGCGGGCGGGGAGGGAGCCCGGTAGTTCAGCCGGTACCGCATCTGCCCGGCGGTCACCGCTTCGCCGCACCGGTCGCACACCAGCAGGGGCAGGAAGTCCTGTCCGCACGTGCGGTGCGTCAGGATCAGCGGCGGGCCGTCCGGCGCCAGCCAGCGGTCGCCCCAGGCGAGCATCTGGATCAGCGGCAGGTAGAGCGCGCGGCCCTTGTCGGTGAGGCGGTAGTCGTGGCGCTCCGGCAGGTCCTGATACTTGCGCCGGGTCAGCACCCCCTCGGCCACCAGCCGGCCCAGCCGGTCGGCCAGGATGTTGGGGGCGATCCCCAGCCGTGCCTGCAGCCCGTCGAAGCGGCGGACCCCGAAACAGGCCTCGCGGATCACCAGGAAGCTCCAGCGGTCCCCGACGATCCCGAGCGCGCGGGACACCGAGGAAGGCCGACCGCGCTCGTACTCCCCGGGGTCGGAGGCCCGGCGCGATTGCCGGCGCGGCGGCGCCGGACCGAACCCCGCACCCGGCCCGTCACGATAGCTGACCGCGCGCGCCTCGATCGGCGCCCGGCACGCCGGGCACACGCTCAACGGATGGCACGGTTGGCCGCAGGCGGCGTGCACCAGTTCGAGCGGCGGCGGCCGTTGGTCCGCCAGCCAGTCGTCGCCGAATTTCAGCAGCGCCAGCATGACCTGGTAGAGCTCGAGCCCCGCCTGGGTCAGCCGGTACTCGTCGCGCGGCGGGTGGTCGCAATAGCGCATCCGGCGCAGCAGCCCGGCGCCGATCAGCCGGCGCAGCCGCTCGGTCAGGGTCGCGCGCGGCAGGCGCAGCACGGCGCGGATCTGGCCGAACCGCCGGGCCCCGAGATAGGCCTCGCGCAGCACGAGGAAACTCCACGGGTCGGACAGCAGCGCCAGGGTCCGTCCGACCGAACAGTGCCGCTCCACCGGGCCCGGCGCATCCGCGGGCGGCAGCGGTGCGTCAGCCGGACGCGCCACCGAGCGCCTCGCGCAGCCGGAAGCGCATCACCTTGCCCGAGCCGGTGCGCGGGATCTCGGCCACGATCTCGATCGCGTGCGGCACCTTGTAGGCGGACAGCAGCGCCCGGCAATGCGCGAGCAGCGCTGCCGGATCGAGCGCCGGCCCTTCGCGCGGGACCACGAAGGCCACCGGCACCTCGCCCAGATGCGCGTGCGGGATGCCGACCACGGCGCAGTCCCGCACCGCGGCGAAGGCGATCACCGCCTCCTCCACCTCGGCCGGGGCGATGTTCTGCCCGCCGCGGATGATCAGCTCCTTGAGCCGGCCGGTGATCGTCAGGAAGCCGTGGGCGTCGCTGCGCGCCAGATCCCCGGTGCGGTACCAGCCCTCGCGCAGCGCCGCCGCCGTCTCGTCCGGCTTGTTCAGATAGCCCTGCATCACGCCGGGGCCGCGCACGATCAGCTCGCCCTCCGCCCCCGGCGCCACGTCGGCGCCGTCGGCGGGATCGACCACCCGCACCGCGAGGCCGGGCAGCGGCAGTCCGCAGGAGCCCATGATCCTTGTGCCGACCGGCCAGTTCATCGTGACCATGGTGGAGGTCTCGGTGATGCCGTAGCCGTCCAGCAGGGGCACGCCGAACCAGTCCTCGAACTCGCGGTTCAGCGGGCCGGGCAGGATGGCGCCGGCCGACAGGCAGAGGCGCAGGTCCCCCGCCTGCCGGTTGCCGGCGGCGCGGAAACTGTCCAGCAGGTAGTGGAACATGGTCGGCACGCCGGGCAGCACGGTGAACCCGCCGCGCCCGAGCAGCAAAGCCATCTCGGTGGTCGAGAACCGCTCCATGATGTATTCGCGCGCCCCGGTCGCCAGGATCGCCAGCACCGAGACGTTCAGCGCGTAGGAGTGGAACAGCGGCAGCGGGCTCAGCACGTGGTCCTCGCCCGACAGCCCGGCGATCGGCACCCAGCACGCCGCGTTCACCCACAGCATGCTGCGCTGGGTCAGCATCACGCCCTTGGCGCGGCCGGTGGTGCCCGAGGTGTAGACGACGAAGGCGGTGGCATCGAGATCGTCCGGATCGCGCGGCGCCGCGTCATCCGCGGGCGCGGCCAGCGGCCCGAAGTCGCCCGCGGGGCCGCTGGACACCAGGCAGGCTCCGGCCGCCGCTGCCGGCATCAGCGCGGCGACCGCCGCGGCGCGGAGGTCGGTGGTGACCGCCAGCCGGCAGGCCGCGTCGGTCAGCCGGTAGGCGAGCTCCGGTTCGGTCGCGTCATAGCTGACCGGCACCACCACGCCGCCGGCGCGCAGGATGGCGAAACAGGCTTCCACCCAGGCGACCGAGTTGGGCAGGTAGAGCGCGACGGACTCGCCCGGGCGCAGCCCGATCGCCTGCAAATGGACGGCCAGCGCCGCGGTGCGCCGCTCGAGCGCGGCATAGGTCACCTTGCGCCGCGCGTCCTCAAAGGCGATGCGCGCGCCGCGCGCGCCGGCCTGGCGGCGCAGCAGTTCGCCCACCGGGGCGATCAGATCGGTGCGAATCATCGGACGTCTTCCCCCCTTGCCGGATCAGACCATGCTGAACCCGCCGTTGATGCTGACCACCTGGCCGGTGATCCAGCCGCCCGCCTCCGAGGCCAGGAGGGTCACCAGCGGGCTCACGTCGTCCGGCCGGCCCAGCCGGCGGATCGCGTAGTTGCGCAGGATCTTGTCGCGGTTCGCCGCCAGCCAGTCCGCATCCGAATGCGCGGTCTCGACCAGCCCGAGGGAGATCGCGTTGGCGGTGACGTTGTAGCGGCCGAACTCCTTCGCCAGCGACTTCATCAGCGCGATCGCGCCGGCGCGCGCCGCGGCGGCGAGCGCGAGGCCGGCCTCGCCCACCCGCGAGCTGTCGCCGGCGAAACAGATCAGCCGGCCCCAGTTCTGTTTCATCATGTGCGGCAGCGCGGCATGCGCGGTGTGGATCGGGCCATAGAGCCCGGCGTCGACCTGGCGCTTCCAGTCCTCCGGCGTGCTGTCCTGGAAGCGCTGGCGCAGTGCGACGCCGGCGTTGTTCACGACGATGTCGAGCCGGCCGAACTCGGCCACGATGCCCGCGACCATCGCGTCCACCGCGGCCTTGTCGCCGACATCGGCCTGGAAGGCGCGCGCCCGGCCGCCGGCGGCGGCGATCTCCGCCACCACGGCGGCCGCCTGGTCGGGCGAGCTGCGGTAGTTCACCGCCACCCGCGCGCCCTCGGCCGCCAACGACAGCGCGATGGCGCGGCCCACGTCGCGGGAGGCGCCGGTCACCAGCGCGACCTTGCCACTCAGATCGAGTTTCACCGTTCCGTTCTCCGTTCCTGTTCCGCCTGCGCGACCAGCCGGAACAGCCGTTCCGGGGTCACGGGTAGCTCGGTGATGTCGATGCCGAGCGGGGCCAGCGCGTCCGCCACCGCGTTGGCGATCGCCGCCGGCGCGCCGATCGTGCCGCCTTCGCCCATGCCGCGGAAGCCGCCCACATTGTCCGGCAAGGCGAGTTCCAGATGGGTGATGCCGATCTGCGGCAGGCCGGGCGCGGTCGGCAGCAGGTAGTCGGCGAAGCTCGCGGTGACGATCTGGCCGGTCGCGTCGTACACGACTTCCTCCAGCAGCGCCGCGCCGATCCCCTGCGCGACGGCGCCGTGGATCTGGCCGTCGACGATCATCGGGTTGATCACCCGCCCGCAATCCTCGGCCACGTGATAGGCGCGCACATGCACCTGGTACGTTCCGGGATCGATCTCCACCGCCGCGAGATGGGTCGCGCAGGCGGCGGTGCCGAGCCAGGGGTCGTAGGTCTGCGTGGTTTCGAGGTCTTCGCGGCGGTCGCGCGGGATGCGGCCCATCTCGGAATAGACCGCGTGCGCGATCTGGCGGAACGTCATCGTCCGGTCGGTGCCGACCACGCGCACGACGCCGCCCGTTGCTTCCAGATCCGCTTCCGCCGCTTCCAGCAGATGCGCCGCGGCGCGCAGCAGCTTGCGTTTCACCTCGGCCGCGGCCAGCCGCGCCACGCCGCCGGCAATGACCGCGCTGCGCGAGGCGTAGGTGCCGGTGCTGCTCGGCACCAGCGCGCTGTCGCCCTGCAGCACCGCGATCTCCTCCATCCGGCAGCCGAGCTCATCGGCGATCACCTGGGCGAGGGTCGTTTCCAGCCCCTGGCCGTGCGAGGCGATGCCGAAACAGGCGGTCACCGCGCCGGTCGGGTCCATGCTGATCGTTGCCGTCTCGGTGCCGGTGTTGATCGGCATCCCCGGCGCCACCGAAATGCGCGAGCCGATGCCGGTCAGTTCCACGTAGCTGGCAAGCCCGATCCCGAACCAGCGGCCCTCGGCGCGGGCGCGCGCCTGCTCCGCCCGCAGCGCCGCGTAGCCGCCGTCGGTGCAGGCGGCGTCCAACGTCTCCTGGAAGCCGGAGCGGTCCCAGATCAGGCCCGAGCCGGTGCGGTAGGGAAACTCCTCGGCGCGGATCAGGTTGCGCCGGCGCAGCTCGCGCGGGTCGATCCCCAGCCGCTGCGCCGCCATGTCGACCAGCCGCTCCATCGCGAAGGTCGCGGCGGGGCGGCCGACGCCGCGATAGGGCCCGGTCGGCGCCTTCGGCGTGGCGACGCCGCGCACCTTTGCGGCATAGGCGGGCACCCGGTACGGCCCCGGCATGAAGCTGATCACCTGCACCGGCTCCAGCGCCGCGGTCCAGGGATAGATCGAGCCGGCGCCGATATCGCTCAGCACCTCGGCGCGCAGGCCGAGGATGGTGCCGTCCGCTTCCAGCGCCAGTTCGGCGTGCATCCGCTCGTCGAACGCCTGGCTGGTGCTGGCCAGATCCTCCAGCCGGTCGCCGGTCCATTTCACCGGCCGTTCCAGCTTGCGCGCCAGCACCGCGACCGCCAGTTCTTCCGGATACACCGAACCCTTGCCACCGAAACTGCCGCCCACATCGGCGGCGATCACGCGCACCCGGTTGCCGGGCAGATCGAGGCACTCGGCCAGCGCGTCGCGCACCACGCCCGGAATGTTGGTCGACGAATGGAGCACCAGGGCGCGCCGCGCATGGTCCCACTCCGCCGCGTAGCACCGGTTCTCCAGCGCGGCCGGCGTCTTGCGGTGCAGGCGGAAATCGGCGGCGACGGTGACGGCGGCCTGCGCGAAAGCGGCCTCGACATCGCCGCGGGCGAAGCCGCGCGCGACCAGTACGTTGGTGCCCGCCTCCGGGTGCAGCAGCGGGGCGCCCTCGGCGACCGCCTCCGGCGCATGCATCGCGGCGGGCAGCGACTCGTACTCGATCTCCAGCAGTTCCAGCGCGTCCTCGGCAGCGTACCGGCTGTCGGCGAGCACCGCGACCACCGGTTCGCCCACGTAGCGCACCACCTCGCGCGCGAGCGGCCAGAGATCGGTGGCGTGGTAGTCCTTCATCCGCGACGTGGCGCGCAGCGGGCGCAGCAGCGGGGCGAGGTCGGCGCCGGTGAACACGCCGATCACCCCGGGGGCGCGCGCCGCGGCCTCGGTCGCGATCGCGACGATGCGCGCATGCGGATGGTCGCTGCGGCGGAACGCGACATGGCACGGATGCGGCGGCTGGCGATCATCGGTGAAGGCGCCGCGGCCGGCGAGCAGGCGCGGATCCTCCACCCGGCGCACCGCGGCGCCCACGAATTTCGGCCGCAGCTCCGGATCCATTGTGGTCGGGGCCGGCGGCATCAGTCGTAGTACGCTGCGCCGGTGCGCAGGCCCTGCCACTGCGCGTCGTCGTGGCCGCAGATCACGGTGGCGCCCGCCGCCTCGATCCGGCGGATCTCCGCCATCGAGGCGACCGCCTTCTCCGCGTCCCAGGTGTTGCGCGGCGGCTGGTCGCGATCGAGATGCGCGCGCAACGCGACCGCGTCGGACGCCAGCAGGAACACGCCGTCGCGATCCAGCGCCACGCGTGCGCAGGTCATGCCCGGGGTATGGCCCGGCACGGGCAGCAGCACGATCCGCCCGTCGCCGAACAGGTCGTGCTGCCCCTCGATCGTGCGGACCGGCAGGCCCTGGTCCCAGTCGGCCGGGATGTAGCCCACCGCCGCCGCGCCCGGCGCCTGCGCCGCTTCCAGCTCCAGCCGGTGGCAGACCAGGGTCGCGCGGCGGAACATCCCGTTGCAGCCGCAATGATCCGGGTGGAGGTGGGAACACACCACCACGTCGATATCGTCCGGACCGAGGCCGGTCGCTGCCAGGCTGGCGGGCAGGCTTTGCTCGGCGGAGAACACCGGCGCCATCACCTTGGCGAGCCCGCCCCAGCGCGCGGCAGCGTCCGTTATTACCGAGGGGTGGCAGCCGGTGTCGAACAGCACGTTGCCTTGCGGATGGCGCAGCAGGAACGCGCCCACCGGCAGCTCGATCGTGGCTTCGCGCGGCGCCTCGGGGAAATAGGTCGACCGGCGCATGCGCAGCCTTCCGGCGGCCAGGGCGTGCATCCTCATGGCGGGGTCTCCCGTTGCGCGACCGCCGCCTGCACGGCGCGGACGATGTTCTGATAGCCGGTGCAGCGGCAGAGGTTGCCACCCAGCGCGTCACGGATCTCCGCTTCGCTCGCCAGGGGTCGGGTGCGCAGCAGGTCGAGGCAGGCCATCAGGAAGCCCGGCGTGCAGAAGCCGCATTGCAGCGCGTGGTGCTCGCGGAACGCCTGCTGCAACGGTCCGAGCGCGCCGGTCGTGCCGAGGCCTTCCACCGTCTCCACCGTCGCGCCGTCCGCCTGCACCGCCAGGGTCAGGCAGGAGCGCACGCTGACCCCGTCGAGCAGGATCGTGCAGGCGCCGCACACGCCGTGCTCGCAGCCGACATGGGTGCCGGTCAGGCCGAGAGTGACGCGCAGGAAGTCCGACAGCAGCAGCCGGTCCTCGACCGTGTGGCGGTACTCGGTGCCGTTCACGGTCACGGCGATCGGATGCGTCCCGCTCATGCGGCCTGTCCCGCTCGGTGCCATGCCGCCGCAATCGCGCGTGCCGCCAGCACGCCCGCCAGATGGCGGCGATAGTCGGCGGACGCGTGCAGATCGGTCGTGGGGGTCACGGCAGCGCGGATCGCCGCGACGCAGGCGGCGACCGCGGCGGTGTCCGGGGGGCGCCCGTTCAGCATCGCCTCGGCGGCGGGCACGCGCAGCGCCGTGTCGCCGACGCCGGTCAGGGCGATGCGCAGGTCCGCCACCGCGCCGCGTTCCGCGCGCAGGGTGACGGCGACGGCCGCGAGGGCGAAGTCCCCGTGCCTTCGGGCCACTTCCTCGAACCCCCAGCCGGTGCCGTGCGGCAGGGCGGGCAGATCGATGCCGGTCAGCATCTCGTCGGGCGCCAGCGAGGTGGCGAGCGGCCCCAGCAGGAAGGCCCGCGCCGGGGTCGTGCGCGGGCCGGAAACCGAGGCGATCGTGAGCTGCGCGTCCAGCAGCAGCGCCAGCATCGGAAGTTCCGCCGCCGGATCGGCATGCGCCAGGCTGCCGCCGAAGGTGCCGCGGTTGCGGATGGTGGGGTGCGCGACATGCGTCATGGCATGCGCCAGCACCGGAAACATTTCGGCCACCAGGGGCGAGGTCTCCACCGCGACATGGCGGGCGAGAGCGCCGATCCTCAGTCCCTCCGCGGTGCGGGTGATCGTGCCGAGATCAGGGATGCGGTTGATGTCGATCAGCACCGAAGGCCGCAGCAGCCGGAAATTGGCCATCGGCATCAGGCTTTGTCCGCCGGCGAGGAGCTTCGCGTCGGCCCCGCCGGCGCGCAGCGCGGCCACGGCCTCCGCCACGCTGCATGCGGCGTGGTAGCGGAACGGCGCCGGCTTCACCGCGGCGTGCCCGGTCTGGCATCGCTCTGGCGTGCCGTCATGGTGATGCTCCGCTGCTCCTGGTTGCCGCCGTCGGGAGGCGTTACAGCTGCGTTCTATCGCTTGCATTAATGGACCATCCGCGTGCCGGTCAAGGCCCGACGCAGCGATAGCAAGGCCAGGGGGCTCTGCCCCCTGGACCCCCGCCAAGGGCATCGCCCTTGGAACCCGTTCGTTGGTTCCGGGTGTGAGGGGGAGGCGTGCCAGCCGGGGCGGCGGCGGGAGGCGGGTGAGAGGGAGCGCAAAAGCGCTCCCTCTCACCCGCCTCCCGCCGCCGCCCCGGCTGGCACGCCTCCCCCTCACACCCGGAACCCCCCGAGGGGTCCAGGGGACTTGTCCCCTGGCGGGGGGTCCAGGGGGGCAGCGCCCCCCTGGTCTTGCTTACGAAACGTCGCGCGTTCCCGCGCTGGCCGTCAGTCCCTGAGTTGCGGGTTGTCGAACCGCGGCTCGCGCATCCGCCGCAGTGCCGCGGCCAGCGCTGCCGCCAGTTCGCGCTTCTCCGCCTCGCCCAGCGCGGCCGCGACTTCCACGCCGCGCCCGTGCGTGACCAGCAGCAGTCGCGGCACCCGGCCCGGCGCTTCCTCCAGCACCGGGTTGAGCCAGCCCGACGGCAGGTCACGCACGCTGCGCCGTCCGGCCGGGTCGGTGCGCAGCACGCGCATCCGGCCGGATTCCAGCAGCAGCACTTCCGAGGCGCGCCCGGCCCGCGCGTGGGCGCCCAGCAGCGCCGCCGCCAGTCCCGCCTCCGCCGCCATGCAGCCGATCACCGGCCACAGCCCGAGCAGGGCAAAGCGCAGCCCCGCCACCCCGCCGAGTGTGGCGAGGGAGCCCAGCACCACCGCCCAGCCGCGGCGCGACAGGCTGCGACGCGGCACGATGGTCGCGTGGAACAGGACCTCCTCCGGCTCGGCGCCGGCCAGGCTCACGGCGCGCAACCGGCCTCGCGCAAGGTCGCGAGTACCGCCTCCTCCGGAACGTCGCGGGCGGTGAAGGCCTGGCCGATGCCGCGCGCCAGCACGAAGATCAGCGCCCCGTCCCGCACTTTCTTGTCCCGCCGCATATGCGCGAGCAGCCCGGACGCGGAAAACCGCCGGTTCAACTGTGCCAGCTCCGCGGTCAGGCCGACCGCTTCAAGATGCGCGCGCACGCGCTCGGCGTCCGCCTCCGGACAAAGGCCCAGCTTCGCGGACAGGCGGAACGCCAGGCCGAGACCGATCGCCACGCCTTCCCCGTGCAGCAGCCCGCCCGTGTAGCCGTACTCCGCTTCCAGCGCGTGGCCGAAGGTGTGACCGAGGTTGAGCAACGCACGGCCGTCGTTCGGCTTTTCCTCGCGCTCGTCGTCGCCGACCACGGCGGCCTTGAAGGCGCAGGCGCGCAGGATGGCTTCGCCCTGCGTCTCGGCGTCGCCGGCCACGACCGCGGTGCCGTGGCGCTCGCACCAGTCGAAGAAGCTGGCATCGCCGATCAGCCCGGCCTTCACCGTCTCGGCGTAGCCCGCGCGCAGTTCCCGCAGCGGCAGGGTGGCGAGCGCGCCGGTGTCGGCCAGCACCATGCGCGGCTGGTGGAACGCGCCCACCAGGTTCTTCCCCCGCGCGGTGTTCACCCCCGTCTTGCCGCCCACCGAGCTGTCGACCTGGGCGAGCAATGTCGTCGGGATCTGCACGAAGGGCAGGCCGCGCAAGGTGGTGGCGGCGGCGAATCCGGCGAGATCGCCCACCACTCCGCCGCCGAGCGCGATCACCGCGGTGCGTCGCTCCACCCGGTCCTCCAGCAGCCGATCCACGATCCCGGCGTAGGTGGCGATCGTCTTGGAGGCTTCCCCGGCGGGCACCACGATCTGCCGCGCCTCGATCGCGGTCTCGGCCAGGCCGGCAAGCAGCGCGGGCAGATGGAGCGGCGCCACCGTTTCGTCGGTGACCACCACGGCGCGCTTCTGCGGCAGCACCGGGGCGAGCAAAGCGCCGGCGCGGCGCAGCAGCCCTTCGCCGATCACCACCTCGTAGCCGCCGGTGCTCAGCGCAACCGACAGCCGGCGCGGGGCGCGCCAGGCGAGCACCGCGTCCAGCACCTTGCCGGTCGTCATCTCGGGGGTTTCGTCGCCGCACTCCACGGTCACATCGGCCTCGGCATAATAAGGGTGGCGCGCGCCCATCAGGCGGGCGAGGATTTCGTGCGGATCGCCGCCGGCGAGCAGCGGACGGTTTTCCCGCCCCGCGACCCGGCGGACCAGGGTGGGCAGGGAGCAGCGCAGCCAGACCGAGATCGCATCGGTCCGCACCGCGGCGCGGGTGTCGGCATCCATGAACGCGCCGCCGCCGAAGGCAAGCACCATCGGCCCGGCGGCGAGCAGGCGACGGATCACCCGGCGCTCGCCGTCGCGGAAGGCGGGCTCGCCGTAGCGGGCGAACAGCTCGGGGATGGAGCAGCCGGCGGCGGCCTCGATCTCGAGGTCGGCATCGCGGAACGGCAGGCCGAGCCGGGCGGCGAGCCGGCGCCCGATCGAGGTCTTGCCGGCGCCCATCAGCCCGACCAGCACGATGCTGCGTCCGGCGAGCGCGTCCGGCAGCGGCACGGCATGGGAAAGCTCGGTGTTGCGTGTCATCGACGCTAAGGTTAGCACAGCGCACCCGACGGATGCCAAAGCCGGCGGGTGCAGCCCAGGGGCATGCCCGGCGCGCGCGTGCCCCCGCGGTTGCCGCCCCGCCTGCTGCCGGAGCCCGACCGCATGATCCGTTTCTTCCTGATCGTCCTCGCCGCCGGGATGGTGGTGGCGTTGCTTGGGCTCGGTTATCTCGGCGCGTTTCCGCCGCATCCGGTGGCGCATCACGTGACGACGGTGCTGCCCAACAGCAGCTTCAAGACGAAGTAGCCGTCATGGCGCGCCGGCCGGTCGCGCCGTCCGCCCGGCCTCGCCCGGCGGGGCAGGGCAGGGGGATGGACCGGCACGTCGAGGCGTTCCTGGAAATGCTGGCCGCCGAACGGGGCGCGGCGCGCAACACCCTGGCCGCCTATCGCGCCGACCTCGACGATTTCGCCGCGTTCGCCGCCGCGGCCGGGCTGAGTGTGGCCGGGACCGATACGGCAATGCTGGGGCGATACATGACCGCGCTGGCGGCGGCGGGGCTTTCCGCGCGCACCGCGGCGCGGCGGCTGTCGGCGCTGCGCCAGTTCCATCTGTTCCTGCTGCGCGAGGGGGTGCGCGCCGACGACCCCACCGCCCAGCTCGACGCGCCGAAGCTCGGCCGCAGCCTGCCGAAATACCTGAGCGAATCCGAGGTGGATGCGTTGCTCGCCGCCGCCGCGGCGCACCCCGGCGGAACCGGGCCGGTGGCGCACGCGGCGCTGGAACTGCTGTACGCCAGCGGGATGCGGGTCTCGGAACTGCTGTCCGTGCGCCGCGATGCGCTGGCCCGCGACGCGGCCAGCCTGATGATCCGCGGCAAGGGCGGCAAGCTCCGGATGGTGCCGCTGTCGGCGCCGGCGCGGGCGGCGGCGGCGGCGCTGGCCGGGCAGGGCCCGGCGCGGTCGGCGTGGCTGTTCCCCGGGCGCGACCCGCGCCGGCCGATGACACGGCAAGGGTTCGCGCTGCTGCTCAAGCAGGTGGCGCTGGCGGCGGGGCTCGATCCGGCGCGCGTCTCGCCGCATGTGCTGCGGCATTCCTTCGCCACCCACCTGCTGGGGCGCGGCGCCGACCTGCGCAGCCTGCAGATTCTGCTGGGGCACGCCGACATCGCAACGACCGAGATCTACACCCACGTCCCGGCCGCGCGGCTGCGGCGTGTGCTGGAGGAGAAGCACCCGCTGGGCCCGGCGCGCGGGCGGGCGCCACCGGGCCGGTCACGCCGCGACGGCTGACGGCGGTCAGCGCTGGTGTACCGCCCGGTGCACGGCCGCGCCCACCGCGTGGGCGGCGTGGCGGATCGCGTGGCCGGCGGCGTGCGCGCCGGCGACGATGGCCTGGCCGGTCTCGTGGGCCGCGAGCTTGATTTCCTGCTTCGCGTGCTGCCAATCCGCGGCCGGGCGGGCCGCCTGGCTTGTGGCGGGCGCGACCAGCAGGCCGGCGGCCAGCGCCCCGGCGAGCAGGCCGTGGCGGACGGCGATCGAACGCCGGGTCGGCGGGCGGGACATGGCGGGTCTCCTGCTTCTGGCGGGCGCGCCGGCCCGGACACATCCTTCCGGTAACTCGTCGCTGGCTGCAGCGTTCGCCAGTCTTCATCCCTGCGTCACACGCCGATTTGACCGGTTGGTCTGATTCGATCCAATTTCGCCCGCGTCCGCCCGCGCGGCGGCGACAAGAACGGCCCAACCAGGGCGACGTTTAGGGAGAGTGGAATGATACGGCAAGGATGGAAGGAACGCGCCTGGCTCGGCGCGACGTTGGCGGCGACGCTTGCGCTCGGCGGCCTCGCCGCGCCGGCACAGGCCGCCAAGGCACCGATCAAGATCGGCGTGATCGCCGAGGAATCGGCGATCGTCGGGCAATCGATCAGCGAGGGGGCGACGCTCGCCGCCGCCGACATCAACGCCCATGGCGGAATCAACGGGCACAAGCTGCAGCTCGTCATCTACGACGATCATTCCTCCGCCGCCGACGCCGTGCGCGCCTTCCAGCGCGCGGTCGAGCAGGACCACGTGAAGGCGATCGTCGCCACCTTCATCAGCGAGGTGGCGCTGGCGGTCGAGCCCTGGGCCGGGCGGCTGCACATGCCCACGATCACGCCGGGCTCCGCGTCCGACCTGATCGCCGAGCACGTGCACGACCACTACGCCCGCCTCAAATACATGTTCCAGGGTTGGCTGACGGCGCCGATCCTGGCCGAATCGGTCTGCGATTCCGCGCACGACCTGTTCGTGGACGGGCTGCACATGAAGACCGCGGCGATCATGAGCGAGGATGCCGACTGGACCAAGCCGCTCGACGCCGGCTACCGGTCGTGCCTGCCGAAAGCCGGGCTGCGGGTGACCGAGGAGATCCGGTTCAATCCGGACACCACCGACTTCACGCCGATCTTCAACAAGCTGGAGGCGACGCATCCGGACATCATCATGACCGGCATCGGCCATGTCGGCGTGCAGCCCACGGTGCAGTGGCACGACCAGCAGGTGCCGATCCCGATGGACGGGGTCAGCGCGCAGGCGACCAATCCGGCGTTCTGGAAGGACACCAATGGTGCGGCCAACGGGGTGGTCACGGAAACCGGAACGGTGCCCGGCCTGGCGCTGACGCCGCGCACCCTGCCGGTCGCGCATGAGTTCGAAGCGAAATACGGTCACTTCCCGGCCTATGACGGCTTCACCACCTACGACGAGGTGTGGGCGCTGGCGCAGGCGATGGAGCGCGCGCATTCCACCAAGCCGGATGCGATCGTCGCCCAGATGGAGAAGACGGCCATGGTCGGCACGCTCGGCCGTTACGGCTTCTATGGCCCCAAGGACAAGTACACCCACGCCCTGCGCTACGGGAAGCACTGGGTGCGCGGCATCTTCATGCAGTGGCAGGACGGCAAGCAGGTCTGCGTCTGGCCGGCCGACGAATGCCCGAACAAGCTGGTGTTCCCCTCGTCGCTGAAGCTGGCGCATCTGGGCGCGAAGTAGCACCGGATCCGGGCGGACGTCCCGATCGGAGGCTCGATCGGACGGCGGGGCCGGGACGCTGCGCGGATGGGTCGGCGGACGCGGGCCGACCGACATCCGCCGCGGCGGTCCGGCCCCGTTTCGCTTGGCGTCAGGTGCAGCTGGGCGCGACACGCATATTTGACCCGTTTCCAGTGCGCGGCTAATCTCCGCGGCTGTAGCCCACCAAGGCCGCTGCAGGAACAGCCCCACCGGGGTCACGACGAGGGAGAAATAAAGTGAAGGTCCAAGGATGGATGGGACGCGCGGCGGTTGGCGCCGCCGTTGCGGCGACGCTCGGCCTTGCCGGGGCCGCCGCACCCGCGCGGGCGGCCGACAAGGGGCCGATCAAGATCGGGGTGATCAGCGAGGAATCCGCGATCGTCGGCCGGTCGATCAGCCAGGGCGCGCAACTGGCCGCTGCCAATATCAACGCCCATGGCGGCATCGACGGGCGCAAGCTCGAGATCCTCGTCTATGACGATCATTCCTCGGCCTCCGACGCCGTGCGGGCGTACCAGCGCGCGGTGGAGCAGGATCACGTCAAGGCGGTGGTCACCACCTTCATCAGCGAGATCGCGCTCGCGCTCGAGCCCTGGTCGGCCCGGCTGCACATCCCGACGATCACGCCAGGCGCGGCCAGCAACGACATCACCAAGCAGATCCACAACAACTACGCGCGCTACAAATACATGTTCGAGGGCTGGTTCCCGGCGACCATCCTGGCGGAGGCGGTGTGCGATTCCACGCACGACCTGTTCGTCAAGGACCTGCACATGAAGACCGCCGCGATCATGAGCGAGGACGCGGACTGGACCAAGCCGCTCGACGAGGGCTACGTGAAGTGCCTGCCGAAGGCGGGCCTCAAGGTGCTCGATGAGATCCGGTTCAACCCGGACACCACCGACTTCACGCCGATCTTCAACAAGATCGAATCCAAGCACCCGGACGTGATCATCACCGGCATCGCCCATGTCGGCGTGCAGCCCACGGTGCAGTGGCACGACCAGCAGGTGCCGATCGCGATGGGCGGCATCAGCGCCCAGGCCACCAACCTGGCGTTCTGGAAGGACACCAACGGCGCCGCCAACGGCGTGGTGACCGAGACCGGCACCGTGCCGGGGCTGGCGATCACCCCGCTGACCATCCCGGTGGGCGATGCGTTCGTGAAGAAGACCGGCCATTTCCCGGCCTTCGTCGGCTTTACCGCCTATGACGCGGTGCGGGCGCTGGCCGGCGCGATGGGGCGCGCGCATTCCACCAACCCCGACAAGATCGTGACCCAGATGGAAAAGACCGACATGGTCGGCACCCTGGGCCAGTACGGGTTCCATGGCCGGAAGGACAAGTACACCCACTCGCTGCGGTACGGCCCGAAGTGGATCCCGACGGTGTTCATGCAGTGGCAGAACGGCAAGCAGGTCTGCGTCTGGCCGGCCAGCAAGTGCCACAACAAGATGATGTTCCCGTCCTTCGTGAAGACGGTCCACATGGCGGCGAAATAAGCTCGCCGCCGTCGCGGGCGGCGCGGCCTGGCCGCGCCGCCCGTTTTCTTGAACCGTCGGCCCGTGCCGCAAGCGAACGGGAGCGCGTGTGCTCGCCCTGCAAATTCTGATCGACGGCTTCGCCATCAGTGCCTTGTACGGCCTGGGCGCGGTCGGATTCACATTGATGTTCGGCGTTTGCGGGGTGCTCAACCTCGCGCACGGCGGGATCATGGTGATCGCCGGACTGATCGGCTGGTGGGCGGCGGCCGACTACGGCGCCGGCCCCATCGGCGGCGCGGTGATCGGCACCCTGGCCGGACTGGTCGCGGCCTACGTGACCTATTTCGCCATCATCCGGCCGGTGCAACGCTCCCGCAGCATTCCGAAGTCGGAAGAGGAAATCTTCATCCTCACCGTCACCCTGCTGTGGGGCATCATGATGCAGGTGGGGCTCGACTACCTGTTCACCAACAACCCGGTGACCATGCGGGCGATGATCCCCGGCGTGATCAGCATCGCCGGCGTCCGCACCCCGCGCAACGAGATCCTGATCGCGGTGGCCTGCTGGGTGGCGATCGGCCTGCTCACCCTGCTGGTCAACCGCACCAGGCTCGGCAAGCAGTTGCTGGCGGCGTCGATCAATCCGCGCGCGCTGACCCTGCTCGGCTTCGAGATCTCGCGCATCTACCTGGTGGTCTGGACCATCTACGGACTGCTGGCCGGGCTCGCCGGCGTGCTGCTCGCGTCCTTCATCGGCGTCAGTTCGGCCAATGCCGGAACCCTGACCGCGAGCGCGTTCACGATCGTCATCCTGGGCGGCCTCGGCAGCGTGCCCGGCTCGTTGATCGCCGCCTACATCGTCGGCTACGCCGAAACGATCACGGCCTATCTGATCGCCCCCACCCTGCGGCCGATCCCGGCGCTGTTGATCCTGGTGGTCGTGCTCTATCTGCGCCCGCAAGGGCTGCTCGGGCGGCGCTAGGGGGATATGAGAATGGTTCGTTCGCCCGTGCTGTGGATCGTGGTGGTGGCGGTGCTGCTGGGCGCCGCCGCACCCTGGTGGCTGGGGGCCTATTTCCTCGGCATCTTCACCACCGCGTATTATTTCGGCGTCTTCGCGATGTCGTGGGACCTGTTGTTCGGCTACGCCGGCGAGGTCAATTTCGGCCCCACCTTCCTGATCGGCCTCGGCGCCTATGGCGCCGGCCTGCTCAACACCATCGGCTGGCCGATCCCGCTGTGCCTCGCCGGCGGATCGGTGATCGCGGTGATCGGCGGGGTGGCGCTGGCCTTGCCGGCGCTCCGGCTGCGCGGCCCGTATTTCGGCCTCATCACCCTGGTCGCGGTGCTGCTGCTGATCGACTTCATCGTGATCTTCGCCCGCTTCACCGGCGGCGAGATCGGCATGATGGTGCCTGACGTGCTCTCGATCAGCGCCACCGTGAACTACTGGTACGCGTTCGGCTTCCTGTTGATCTCCGGCGCGATCCTGTTCGGGCTGTCGCGGTCCTCGCTCGGCCTGATCCTGCAGGCCACCGGGCAGGACCGGATCGGCGCGCAGGCGCTGGGCTTCAACATCACCAAGCACAAGCTGGCCGCGTTCTGCGTCAGCGCGCTGTTTTCCGGCCTCGCCGGCGGCATGCTGGTGTTCTACGAGGGCACCGCCTCGGTCGATACCGTGGTCGACCTGTCGATCACCGTGCAGATCATCATCGCGGTCGTGTTCGGCGGCCGGCGCACCATCCTGGGCGGCGTGCTGGGTTCGATCTTCCTGATCCTGTTCGACGAGCTGCTGCGCCCGCTCGGCCAGCTCAACACCTTCGTGGTGTCGGGCATCGCGCTGCTGGTGATCCTGTTCCTGCCGGACGGCGTGCTCGGCTACGTGCTGCGACCGAGGACTTCCCGATGAGCCGCGATGCCGCGCCGCTGCTGACCGTCAGCGGGCTGATCAAACGCTTCGGCGGCCTGGTGGCCGTGAACGATATCGGCTTCGAGATCCGTCCGGGCGAGATCCTCGGCCTGATCGGACCCAACGGATCCGGCAAGTCCACCGTGATGAAGCTGGTCATGGGGATCGAGACGCCGAATGCCGGGCGCATCGTGCTGGACGGCACCGATATCGCGGGCTGGCCGACGCACCGCATCGCCCGGCGCGGCCTCGGCATCGTGTTCCAGCATTCCCGCCCGTTGCACCGTCAGACCGTGCTCGAGAACATCAAGCTCGCGCTGCTGCCCGATTCGCTGTTCAAGCTGGCCGCCGAGCCGCATGTCGAGGCGCGCGCGCGCGCGATCGCCGAGCGGGTCGGGCTGGGCGAGGTGATCGATCGCTACCCGCCCACCTTGCCGTTTGCCGACCTGCGGCGGATGGAAATGGCCAAGGCGCTGGCGCGCGACCCCAAGGTGGTGCTGATCGACGAGCCCTTCGCCGGACTGACCCAGGGCGAGGTCGCCACCTTCTCCGAACTGATCGACGACTTCCGCCGCGACGGCCGCGCCGTGCTGCTGGTGGACCACAACGTGAAGAGCGTGGCCCGGCTGGTCGATCGGGTGCTGGCAATGTATCTCGGCGAGCGCATCGCCGAGGGCAGCGCCGAGCAGGTGATGCAGGACGAAACGGTCCGCCGGGTCTATATCGGCGGCGCGATCGAGGCCCATCCGCGCAAGGATCTCGATGCGCGCGGCGGGGAGCCGCTGCTGGATGTGCGCGACATCGACGTGTTCTACGGCAAGGCGCAGGCGTTGCAGAAGGCCTCGGTTCACGTGCACGCCGGGGAGTTCGTGTCCATCGTCGGTCTGAACGGGGCCGGCAAGAGCACCTTGTTCAACGCCATCTCCGGTCTCGTGCCCTACGAGGGGGAAATCCGCTGGGACGGGGCGGCGCTCGCGGGGCACACCCCGGCGGCGATCGCGCGCGGCGGCGTCGTGCAATGCCCGGAAACCCGCGAGCTGTTCGGCGAGATGAGCGTGCGGGAGAATCTCGATCTCGGCGGCCAGCACCTGCCGGCGGCCGAGCGGGACCGGCAACTGGCCTGGCTGCTCGATCTGTTCCCGATCCTGCGCGCCCGCGAGCGCCAGCAGGCAGGCACCCTGTCGGGCGGCGAGCAGCAGATGCTGGCGATCGCGCGGGCGCTGATGATGCAGCCGCGGCTCTTGATCCTTGACGAGCCGACCCTGGGCCTCGCCCCGGTGATCCTGGAACAGTTGTCGAAAGCGCTGGCGCGGTTGCGCGAGACCACGCCGATCACCGTGCTGCTCGGCGAGCAGAACGTGACCTTCGCCCTGCCGCATGCGGACCGGGTCTATGTGGTGGAACACGCACGCGTGGTGTGGGAAGGCGATCCCGAGCGGTTCGCCGCCGAGATGGGGACGGGCTACCTGTAGCGGGTCGCCCCGAAAGGTTGCCGGTTTCCGCAAGGACAGCGCGGGGCGCCGGCGACCGTACCATCCAACGGGATCGTGATACCGGTCGCGCCGACTTGATGCCGGCCTGGTCCCATCGCCCGATAGAACAAGCGCAGCAGCGCTGAACCGCGCTGCTACGCGGACGGCGATCCTCCGTCCCTTGGACGGGCGGAGGCTGCATGACCACTTTGACCGTCGGCACGGGTGCCGGCGATTACGCGAGTTTGGGTACGGCGCTGGCCGCGACGCAGAACGGCGACACGATCAATCTGCCGGGCGGCGTCTACTACGACCAGACCGCGACGGTGGCCACCAACGTCACCATCCAGGGCGTCGGCGGGACCGCGTATCTGGTCGCCACCCAGCCGGTGAGCAACGCCAAGGGCATCCTGGTGGTGGATGCGCCGGGCACGGTGACGATCAACAACGTCTCGTTCTCCGGCGCCGCCACCAGCAATGCCAACGGCGCCAACGCCGCCGGCATCCGCTACCAGGGCGGCAACCTCGTGCTGAACAACGACGCGTTGTGGGGCAACCAGAACGGCATCCTGGCGACGCCCGGGTCCCCCGGCACCGGATCGATCGCGATCAACAACAGCACCGTCACGAACAACGGCGTGAGCGACCCGTCGTTGACCGCAGGCTATGGCTACACCCACAACCTTTATGTCAACGACGTCGCCAGCCTGTCGATCACCGGCAGCACCATCACCGCGGCCAATGTCGGCCACGAGGTGAAAAGCCGGGCGCAGTCCACGACGATCACCAACAACGTCATCGCCGACGGACCGACCGGAACCGCGAGCTACAGCATCGACCTGCCGAACGGCGGCAACGGAACGATCCGGGGCAACACCATCCAGCAGGGGCCGGCCTCGCAGAACCCCGCCATCATCTCCAACGGCGAGGAAGGCAATCTGCACGCCGGCAGCCTGGCGGTGACCGGCAACACGATCATCAACAACGACCCCAGCCCGAGCAGCGTCGCCGTCGTCAATGCCACCAGCACGCCGGCGACCGTGACAGGCAACCTGATCACCGGGCTCAGCAGCGGGCAGATCGACAAGAATGCGGCGGACACCGTCAGCAACAACACGCTGACCAACGCGCAGCCCAACATCGGCCTGCAGGTGCTGGTGGACGGCACGACCGTCGCCACCGGCAGCGCCACCGCCGCCACGCTCAGTACCGACCGCGACCGGCCCCGGCTACAGCGCGTTGACCGGCATCGGCACACCAGGGCTGAGCCTGTCGATCGGGGCGAGCGGGAGCAGCGGGCACACGGCAAGCTTCGTGCTCAGCCAGCCGGGCTTCACCGGCAACAACGCGGTGGCCTCGTTCTTCGACACCAACACCGGGCTGTCCGGCGCGACGGTCACATGGTCGGTCTACGCCAACGCCAGCAACGCGCTGTACGGCATGGAAACCTTGTTGAGCAGTCAAAGCTTCACCGATTTCAGCGGGCTGCTGATCAGTGCTTCGCAAGGGTTTGGAGTGTCGTTCGCCGGCCCCTATTCGCTGACCGAACTTGTCACCATCGCGCCCGACGGAACGGCGCCGCCACCGGTGACGCCACCGGTGACGCCGCCGCTGCTGGTGCCGGAACCCATGTCCTTCGTGCTGCTGGCCGCCGGCATCGCCGGCACCGCGATGGCGCGCCGGCGTGCGCGCCGGAGGCGCTGGGGCTGAGGCCGGCACGGACCCAACGAACGGGCTCCAAGGGCTACGCCCTTGGCTCGGGTCCAGGGGGCAGCGCTCCCTGGCCTTGCTGACCCGGCCCCTCCTCCAGGTGGCACGCCGCCAGCCGGCCCGCGCCCACCGGGCGCAGCAGCGGCTCCTCGACCCGGCAGCGGTCGAACACGAACGGGCAGCGGGTGTGGAAGCGGCATCCGCTGGGCGGGTTGATCGGGCTCGGCACGTCGCCGGTCAGGATCATGCGGTTCCGCTTGGCGGTCGGGTCCGGCACCGGAACGGCCGACAGCAGCGCGCGCGTATAGGGATGCCGCGGCGCCGCGAACAGGCTGCGCCGGTCGGCGATCTCCACCAGCTTGCCGAGGTACATCACCGCCACCCGATGCGTCAGGTGCTCGACGATCGCCAGGTCGTGGCTGATGAACAGCAGCGCGAGGCCAAGCTCGTCCTGGATGTCCGCCAGCAGGTTGACGATCTGCGCCTTCACCGAGACATCGAGCGCCGAGACCGCCTCGTCGCAGACGATCAGCTCGGGGTTCGGCGCCAGGGCGCGGGCGATGCCGATGCGCTGGCGCTGCCCGCCGGAGAATTCGTGCGGAAAGCGATCGAGCGCGTCGCGCGGCAGCCGCACCTTGTCGAGCAGGGACACGAGCCGCGCCTCCAGCGCCGCGCCGCGGGCGAGGCCGAAGTTGCGGATCGGCTCGGCCAGGATCTCGCGCACCTTCATGCGCGGGCTCAGGCTGCTGAACGGGTCCTGGAACACCACCTGCATCCGCTGGCGCAGCCGGCGCAGCTGCGCCGCGGGCAGGTTGTCGATCCGCTCGCCGTCGAGGCGCACCTCGCCGGAGGTCGGGGCCGACAGCCGCAGCACGGCGCGGCCGACGGTGGATTTGCCGCAGCCCGATTCGCCGACCAGGGACAGGGTCTCGCCGCGGGCGATATCGAAGCTCACCCCGTCGACCGCGTAGACGTAGCCGGTGGTGCGGCCCAGCACCCCGCCGTGCAGCGGAAAGTGCTTGCAGAGATCGGCGACTTCCAGCAGCGGGCTCATGCGGCGGCCTGTGCAATGGCGGCGTGGTGGCAGGCGACCAGGTGGTCCGGGCCCTTGGTCTCGATCGCCGGCGCCACCCGGCGGCAGAGCTCGGTCACTCGCGGGCAGCGGCCGGCGAAGGGGCAGCCCTCGATGCGCGTGCGCAGGCTGGGCACCAGGCCGGGAATTTCGGCGAGCCGGCTGCGGCCGTCCTCGGTCAGCGAGGAGCCGAGTTTCGGCACCGCGCCCAGCAGCCCCAGGGTGTAGGGATGCAGCGGGCGGGCGAACAGCTCGCCCACGGGCGCTTCCTCCACCTTGCGCCCGGCGTACATCACCACCACCCGCTCGGCGGTTTCCGCCACCACGCCGAGATCATGCGTGATCAGCACGATCGCCGAGCCGATCCGCTGCTTCAGGCCGCGCATGAGATCCAGGATCTGCGCCTGGATGGTGACATCGAGCGCGGTGGTCGGCTCGTCGGCGATCAGCAGTTTCGGGTTGCAGGCGAGCGCCATGGCGATCATCACCCGCTGGCGCATGCCGCCCGAAAGCTGGTGCGGGTACTCGCGCACCCGCCGTTCCGGCGCGGGAATGCCGACCAGCGCCAGGCTCTCGATCGCGCGCGCCTCGGCGGCGCGGGCGCTGAGCCCCTGGTGCAGCCGCAGGCTCTCGCCGATCTGCCGGCCGATGGTCAGCACCGGATTGAGGCTGGTCATCGGCTCCTGGAAGATCATCGCGATCTCGTTGCCGCGGATCTGCCGCATCTCGGCTTCCGACAGCGACAGCAGCTCGCGCCCGTCGAAGCGGATCGACCCGGCGATCTTGCCCGGCGGCTCGGCGATCAGCCGCAGGATCGACATCGAGGTGACCGACTTGCCGCACCCCGATTCGCCCACGATCGCCAGTGTCTCCCCGGCATCGACCGAGAACGACACCCCCTCCACCGCGCGCACCACCCCGTCCGGCGTGGCGAAATGCGTCTGCAGGGAGGTGACTTCGAGCAGTGCGCTCACAGCCGTTTCGCCAGTCGCGGGTCGAGCGCGTCGCGCAACCCGTCGCCCAGGAGGTTCACCGCCAGCACCGTGATCGAGAGGAACGTCGCCGGGAAGAACACGATGTAGGGTTTGATCTGCCACAGGGCGCGTCCCTCGGCCATGATGTTGCCCCAGCTCGGCACGATCGGCGGGGTGCCGGCGCCGAGGAAGGACAGGATCGCCTCGACGATCATCGCCGAGGCGCAGGTGAACGTGGCCTGCACCAGCAGGGCCGCCATCGTGTTGGGCAGGATATGGCGCCACACCAGCCGCGGCATTCGCGTGCCGGCGGCGATCGCCGCCTCCACGAACGGCTGTTCGCGCAACGACAGCACGATGCCGCGCACCAGCCGCGAGATGCGCGGGAACTCCGACAACGAGATGGCGAAGATCACGTTCTTCACCGAAGCCTGGGTCAGCGCCATCAGCGCGATCGCCAGCAGGATCGGCGGGATCGACATCAGCCCGTCCATGATCCGCATCAGCATGTTGTCGAGCAGGCGCGAGAAGCCCGCGGCCACGCCGACCACGGTGCCCGCAGCGCAGGCCCAGAAGGCGACCGAGAAGCCGACCAGGAGTGAGATCCGCGCGCCGTACATGGTGCGCGAATAGACGTCGCGTCCCAGCATGTCGGTGCCGAACCAGTGCGCGGCCGACGGATCGGCGAGGCGGTGGATCGGATCGATCGCGATCGGATCGACGGTGCCCAGCCAGGGCGCGAAGAGCGCGATGAAGACCATCGCCGCCAGCAGCACCCCGCCCAGCGCGGCGGTGGGATGGCGACGCAGGAAGGTCCGCACCCGCCCGCGCCGCACGATCGGCGGCAGCACGTCGGCGAGCGGGACCGCGGCGGACTCGACGGCGGTGCTCAATACCGGATCCTCGGGTCGAACAGGGTGTACAGCAGGTCGACGACCAGGTTCACGACGACGTAGGTGAAGGAGAACAGCAGCACCACGCCCTGGATCACCGGATAGTCCCGTTGCAGGATGGCATCGGTGGTCAGCCGGCCGAGGCCAGGGATGGCGAACACGCTTTCGGTCACCACCGCGCCGCCGATCAGCAGCGCGATCCCCGATCCCACCACGGTGGTGATCGGCACCGCGGCGTTCTTGAGCGCGTGCACGAACAGGATGCTGCGCCATCCGACCCCTTTGGCGCGCGCGGTGCGGATGTAGTCCTGGCCCAGCACTTCCAGCATGGTCGCGCGCGTGATGCGCGCGATCAGCGCGATGTAGATCAGCCCGAGCGCGACCGAGGGCAGGATCAGGGTGCGCAGGAACGGCCAGAGCCCCTGGCTGATCGGGTGGAAGCCCTGCACCGGCAGCCAGCCGAGCTTCAGCGCAAAGATCCAGGCCAGCAGGTAGCCGACCACGAACACCGGGGTGGAGAAGCCGAACACGGCCAGCGCCATCACGGCCCGGTCGGTCCATGATCCCTGCTTCGACGCCGCCAGCACGCCCAGCGGGATCGCCACCACGATGGCGATCAGGGTGCTCAGCACCATCAGCGACATGGTCGGTTCCAGCCGCTGCGCGATCATGTGGGTGACCGGCAGTCCGGTGAAGATCGACTTGCCCAGATCCCCGTGCACGATCTGCCACAGCCAGGTGCCGAACCGGACCAGGAACGGCTGGTCGAGGCCGAGCGAGGTGCGGATGGCGGCGATCTGCGCCGGGGTCGCCTGGTCGCCGGCAATCACCGCCGCCGGATCGCCGGGGGCGAGATAGAGCAGTCCGAAGACGACGAAAGCGACCGTGAGCATGACCGGGATGGTCGCGAGCACGCGCCGTGCGGTGTAGGCGAGCATCGGCTCAGCGGCCGGTCGGGTGGCGGTGGGCGGGACGTGCGGCCCCCCCGGCGCCCGGAGTGCGGGCGGTGCTCAGGTTCATCGGCCGATACGTCCCTGTGTCCATGCGTGGTGTTGTTGGCCCCGCCGGTCCGAGAACCCGCGGTTCCACCCTGCCCCTGTCATGGCCGGCGCCCCCGCCTGACCGGAAACCGCGGGGCGCCCCTGGCAGGGGCGATCCCGCACGCTCGCGGTCGGGCGGCGCAAGGCCGGCGCGGTTGCGCGGCCGGGTGAGGCGGTCTCCTGCGCTGATCCGTTTGGCTTTCCCTGGGCCTGCGCTGACCCGGGACGGTAAAATCTATCTAGGCGACCCGCACGCGCACTGCAATCGCGGCGGCGTGCGGCCGCCGGTTCAGCCCAGCCCGTAGCGCACGGCCAGCCACAGCTTGTGCCAGCCGGGCACCCGCACGGCCTCGGTCGGGCGGTCCCAGCCGCGCCGTTCCAGCGCCGTGAGAACCGCCGCATAGGTGGCCCCCATCAGCCGTGCCGGCTTCATCGCCCGGCGATCGCAGGACGCCATCGCCGCCTCGGCCGCGGCGAACTGCGCGCGCGCCAGGGCGGCGACCCGCGCACAGACCGCCCCGAGGCCCGGTGCGGCCAGCGCCGCGGCCGGCGCGCACGGCACCCCGGCTTCCTCCAGCCATTCGCGCGGCAGATAGAGCCGGCCGAGGCCCGCATCCTCGGCCACGTCGCGCAGGATGTTCGTCAGTTGCAGCGCCCGGCCCAGCGCGTGCGCCACGCGGTCGGCGGCCGGGGAGGGGTCGCCGAACGCGCGCACCGACAGCCGTCCGACCGCCGCGGCCACGCGGTCGCAGTAGAGATCGAGCGTTGCCAGATCGGGCGCGACGACCGGCGCCCCGGCGTCCATCTGCATCCCGTCGATCACCGCGAGGAAGTCGTCTTCGCGCAGGCTGAAGCGCGCGGTGGCGGTGGCCAGTACCCGGGTCACCGGCCCGTCCGTCTCGTTGCGGCCGAGACCGGCGATCCGCCGGCGCCAGGCGTCGAGCAGCGGCAGCTTGTCGGCCAGCGCGCCGGGATCGTCGACGATGTCATCGACCTCGCGGCAGAACGCGTAGATCGCGTACATGGCCGCGCGCCGATCCGCCGGCAGCACGCGCATGCCGCGATAGAACGAGGTGCCGGCGCGGCGCACGATCGCCTCCACCGCCGCGAGGTCGGCCGGGTCGGCGCCGAGCGGGGTCGTCCGCCCGCTCATGGCAGGAACCGCAGCGCGGCGCAGACCGCGCCGGCCATGTCGCGGCGGCGCAGCTTCACCCGTCCCGCCAGCGGATCCTCCCGCCGCAGCCGGCGGGTCAGACGGCGCGCGAGGCCGGCGATCACCGCGGTTTCCAGCCGCAGCCGCCGGTCGCGCACATGGCGCGGCAGCGCTGCGGCGGCGGCGTTCAGCGCCTCGGTCCGCGCCAGCAGGGCGTCGAACACGGCGCGCAGCCCGGGGGTTTCGGCCGGACGGCGCAGATCGTCGACGGCGGCGCCGTGGCGGGCCAGCAGGTCCTGCGGCAGGTAGCAGCGATCGAGCGCGGCGAGATCGCCTGCCACGTCCTGCAGATGGTTCAGCACCTGCAAGGCGGCGCAGAGCGCATCCGAGGACGCCCACCCGGCGCGGTCCTCGCCGTGCAGATCGAGCACGTGCCGCCCGACCGGCATCGCCGAGTAGCGGCAGTACTCGTAAAGCGCGTCCCAGTCGGCATAGCGGCGCCGGGTGGCGTCCTGGCGGAACGCGATCAACAGGTCGGTCGCATGGACGGAGGCCACGCCGGTCGCGTCCAGGCTGGCGCGCAGCCGCGCCGCGCTCGGCGCGCCGCTGTCGGCCCGGCCGAGCAGCACCGCTTCCATCCGGTCGAGCCGGGCGAGCTTGTCGGCGGGCGCCAGCACCGGGCTGTCGGCAATGTCGTCGGCGTTGCGGGCGAACGCGTAGAACGCGTGCACATGGGGCCGCAGGTCGCGGCGGATCAGCGCCGAGCCGACGGGGAAGTTCTCGTCCGCCCGGTCCTTGCCGGACCAGGCCTCCACCGTCGCCGCCTCGCTCATGCCCCGCTCCCGCGATAGGCGCGGCCCTTCCAGGCGACGCCGCGGCCGGAATAATGGTTCCAGGCGGAGCCGATCGTGGCCGCGAGATAGAACGCCGCGACGGCCGGCAGCGCCGGCGCCCAGAGCGCGGACAGGCCGAACCGGCGCAGGCTCGGCAGGTAGGACCAGGCCATGCCGGCCCAGGCCAGCGCCCCCATCGCGCGGGCCGCGCCATGCCCGGCCAGGGCCGCGAGCGGCGGCACCAGCCACACCAGCGCCATCGCCGCCACCGTCAGCGCCAGCAGGACCGGGGAGAACCGCAACTGCACATAGGCGGTGCGCGCGATCATCCGCCAGACATCGGCAAATCCCGCATAGCGCCGCTCCGAGCGGGCCAGGGCGGAATGGCCGAGCCAGATGCGCCCGCCGCGCTTCACCGCCCGGGCCAGCGCCACGTCGTCGATCAGCGCCCCGCGCACCGCGCCGATGCCGCCGATGCGCTGCAGGGCGCGGCGGCGGATCAGGATCGTCCCGCCGGCCGCGGCGGCGGTGGCGCGCAGCGGATCGTTGACCCAGGCGAACGGATACAGCAGCTGGAAGAAGAACACGAAGGCCGGCACCAGCGCCCGCTCGGCCGGACTTTCGCAGGCCAGCGCCACCATCTCCGAAACCATGTCGAGATCGTCGCGCCCGGCTTTCGCCGCCAGCGCCGCGACATGGCGCTTGTCGTGCACGATGTCGGCGTCGGTCAGCAGCAGCAGCTCGGCTTCGTCCGCCGCGTCGATGCCTTGCGCCACCGCCCAGAGCTTGCCGCTCCAGCCCGCCGGCGGCGGGGTGCCGGCGATCACGGCGAGGCGCGGGTCGGCGATCGCGCGGGCGATGGCGCCGGTGCCGTCGGTGCTGCCGTCATCGACCAGGATCACCCGCATCCGCCCCGGATAGTCCTGGGCGAGCAGGGAACGCAGGCTGTCGCCGACATGCGCCGCTTCGTCGCGCGCCGGCACGACCACGGCGAGGTCCGGCGGCGCGGCCGGCGTGCCGGGCGGCGCGGGGTCCAGCACCGGTCCGGCCTGCCAGAACCGCCCGTGGCCGAACAGCAGCCAGAGCCAGGCGAGCAGCGCCAGCGCGGCGAGCGTGCTCACGCCGGCGGCCGGGGGGCGGGGCCGCGCAGCATGCCGGCGGCGCGGAACCAGGCGAGCGCGTCGGCGATCGCCGCGCCCACCGGACCGGGCGCATACCCCAGCTCGGCCATGGCCTTGGCGGAGGAAAAGAACATCTTCTTGCGCGCCATGCGCAGATAGTCCCGCGTCACCCGCGGCTCGGTGCCGAACAGCCGCGCCGCCGCTTCCATCGCCAGCGCCGCCGGCCAGACCGCGCCGATCGGCAGGCGCAGGCGCGGGGGCGCGCGGCCGGATTCCCTGGCCACCAGGGTGAGCAGGGCGCGCAGGGTCAGGTTCTCCCCGCCCAGGATGTAGGCCTCGCCCACCCGACCGCGTTCCAGCGCCAGCGCGTGGCCTTCCGCCACGTCGGTGACGTGCACGACGTTGAGCCCGGTGTCGACATAGGCGGGGGTGCGGCCGGCGGCGGCGTCCAGGATCATGCGCCCGGTGGGGGTGGGCTTGATGTCGCGCGGGCCCACGGGGGCGGCGGGGTTCACGATCACCACCGGGACGCCCTGGCGCGCGAGGTCGCGCGCCGCCTGCTCGGCCAGGTATTTGGACCGCTTGTAGGTGCTCACGATGGCATGGGGATCGACCGGCGTCGCTTCATCCGCCGGGGTGCCGTCAGCGGTCAGGCCAAGGGCGGCGACCGAGCTGCAATAGACGATCCGCTCCGCCCCCGCGGCTGCGGCGGCGCGCAGCATCGCCACCGTGCCGTCCACATTGGCGCGCAGCATCGCCGCCGGGTCGGGCACCCAGATGCGGTAGTCGGCCGCCACATGCACGACGAAGCGGCACCCGGCGGCGGCGCGGGCAAGCGAGGCCGGGTCGGTGAGGTCGCCCACCGCCAGTTCGGCCTCCAGCCCGGCGATGTTGCGCCGGTCGCTGCCCTGGCGGACCAGCAGGCGCAGGCCGTGCCCCCGCGCGGCGAGCGCGCGCGCCACCGCCGAGCCGACGAAGCCGGTGGCGCCGGTAACCAGGGTGGGCGCTGTTGTCGCCACGATGGCGGACCTCGGGTGCATGAGACGGCGGCGGGATGGGCCAGGGAGACGGCGCCGGCGCGGACCGGCAGCCTCCATTCTATAGCCCGGCGGGGGCGGTCTGGTGTAGAGCCGCGCCGGGCTGGGGTCGGGCCACGCCGCGGCCCGACCCCGCCGCATGACCCAGGTGCAGGAAAAGAAGAGCCCGCTTGAAAAAACTGTCCCTGGTTCTGGCCTTGCTTGGCCTGCTGCTCGGCACCGCGCTCATCGGCTGGTCCGGCGCCGGGGCGGTGGTGCGGGGCGTGCTGTCGGTCGGCTGGCGCGGTTTCGGCCTTTATTTCGGCTGGCAGTGCCTGACGTTCGTCCCGCTGGGGCTGGCGTGGGACACGCTCGCGCGCGGTCGCGGGGTGCGGCGGGCCCGGGTGTTCCTCGGCGGGCGGCTGGTGCGCGATGCCGCCAGCAATGCGCTGCCGTTCTCCCAGCTCGGCGGTTTCGTCGCCGGCGCGCGGGCGGTGATGCTGGGCGGCATCGGCTGGCCGCTGGCCACCGCCTCGACCGTGCTCGACGTGACCGCGGAATTCCTGGCCGAGGTGGCCTTCGCCGCGATCGGGCTGGGCGTCATCCTGCTGCACGATCCCGCCTCGCATCTGCGGCTGCCGATCGAGCTCGGGCTTGCCGGCGCGGTGGCGGCGGCGGTGATCTTCATCTGGATGCAGCGCGGCGCCAATTCGTTGTTCGCGCGGCTGAGCGGGCGGATCGCCGGCGGGCGGTTCGAGGCCGCGGGCGAGCGGCTCGATATGCTCGGCCAGGAACTGACCGCGCTGCATCGCCACAGCGGGCGGCTGGCGCTGAGCTTCGTGCTGCACCTGCTGGGCTGGATGATGAGCGGGGCGGGCACGTTCATCGCCTACCGCGCGCTGGGCGCGCAGATCCCGTTCGCGTCGGCGCTGGCGATCGAGGCGCTGCTGAGCGCGATCGCCGCCGCCACCTTCCTGGTGCCGGCGGGGATCGGCGTGCAGGAAGCGAGCTACGCCGGGCTGGGTGCGATCTTCGGCCTGCCGGTCGAGGTGTCGCTGGCGGTCTCCCTGCTGCGCCGCGCGCGCGATCTCGCGATCGGGGTGCCGGTCCTGCTTGCCTGGCAGGGGCTGGAACTGCGGCAGCTGCGCCGCGACCGGGCGGCCGCGGAGTGACGGGCGGCCCTGTTCGCTCATTGCGGCCCCGGTGCTGCGCCGCCGGCATGGATGATCGGTCGCGCGCGGCCGCCCCATCAACCCCGCGTGCGAACTCAGCCATGGAGAGGCAGGGTTCTGTTCGAATTTCAGCCGCCCATGCGCAAACCGGCCGATCGCGCATCGGGATTGCCGGGACCACCGTCGCCCTGCCACTGTAGACGGGCACGGGCGCGGACCCGATCGCATGACACACCCGATCGCATGACACAGGGGCCCGAATGAACCGTAATTTCGTCTACGCCGTGATCGCCGTGCTTGTCGTGGCGGTCGGTGTGCTGGGCTACCTCTATTATCAGCAGCGTCAGCACGAAAACCGGATCGAGATCAACCTGGGCAAGACTGGCATCACGATCCAGAAGAACTGAAGCGCGGCAGCGTCCGATTCGTCCCCGTCATGGCGGGGCTTGAGCCGGCCATGACGGAGTAGTCCAGCCCGGCGCCGCCGAACCGGGGACGGTACGTTCACTTGGTGCCGGGCACTTGGTGCCGGGACGGCGTGAAGCCGCAGGCTAGACCCAGCGCAGGTTCGCCGGCATCCCCAGCTTGTGCTGCCCGATCGTCTCGAAATGCGCCGCCCGCCCCTGCACCTGCTGGGAGACCGCGTTCATGTCGCGGAACCGGTGCTCGAACGGCTGCGCATCGAAGATCGCGGTGGCGCCGGCTTCGTGCCACAGCGCGTTCACCACGTCGCGCGACTGCTGGATGGCGAAGGTCGCGGCCTGGCGGATGTCCATCCTGTCGTCGAGGCGGAGTCGGCCGGTATCCGCCGCCTGGTCCTGCGCCTCGGTCAGCACCGCGATCAGCCACGTGCGTGCCGCGCGCAGCCTGGCGTCGCAGACGCCGATCAGCCCCTGCACCACCGGATTGTCCTTCATCGTCGTCGCGGTCAGCGCCGGGGTCTTCTCCCCCGCCAGCCGGATGAACGCGTCCAGCATGCCGCGGGCGACGCCAAGGCCGACGGCGCCGAAGCCGGCGGCGTAGATGTTGCTGGTGGTGAAGCGGTACAGCAGCCCGTCGTCCCGCCGTTCTTCCTCCCGGTCGCGGGTCACCGAGTACTCGTCCGGCACGAACAGGTCTTCCACCGCATACGTGTCCGATCCGGTGCCGCGCAGGCCGAGCACGTGCCAGGGGTCGGTGATGGTCGCGATCTCGCGGCGGAACAGCATGGTGCGCTCGAACGCGGTGCCGTCGGGATGGCGGCGCGGCGTGCCGTCGGTCTCGAAGGTCGGGCAGTGCATGCCGAGCCAGGTGGCGTGGCGGCTGCCGGAGGCGAAATGCGAGGTGCCGGTGACCCGCCAGCCGCCGGGCGCCTTCACCGCGCGGGTCCTGCCCTGGCCCCAGGCCAGCACGTCGCGCGGCGCGCCGAACACCGCGCGCGCGACCGGGGCTTCCAGATAGGCCGCGGTCATCGAGCAGCCGGAGCCCTGGTTCATGCACCAGGCGGCGCTGGCGTCGCCCATGGCGATCGCTTCGACCGCCTGGATGTAGGTGGCGGGTTCGATCTCCTCGCCGCCCACGCTGCGCGGCAGCAGCAGGCGGAACATGCGGCTGGCGTGCATCGCGTCGACCACGTCGGGCGGCAGCTCGCGCCCGGCGTCGATGCGCGGGCCGGCAGCACTCAGCAGCGGGATCAGCGCCCGGGCGCGGGCGATCGGGTCGGCGGCGTCGGGTGCGGCGGGACGGGCGCCGGACGGCTGGTCCATCATGGGTTTCCTTCAGGCCTTTCCTGCACGCTACACCCCGCCGCGGCAGCGGAGAAGGCGGACCCAGGATCGGCCGCGCGGAGGAAGCGGCGAGCGGCCCATGCCGCAGCCCTGCAATTTTCCCGTCCCGGGGCGACGGCCGGTCGCGCGGGTGCTATGGGCGCGGCTGGCTTCCACCGGGCACGGGACTCGTATCGCGGATGATCCACACCGCCCTGTACGTGGTACTGGGCGCGTTCCTCGCTGCCCTGCTGCGCGGCTTCACCGGCTTCGGTTTCGTCATGGCGGCGGTGCCCCTGCTCAGCCTGGCGCTGCCGCCGACCGAGGTGGTGCCGCTGGCGATCCTGCTGCAGTTCGAGATCGGGCTGATCGACCTGCCCGGCGCGGTCCGGCTGTGCGACCGGCGGTCGCTGCTGTGGCTGGCGCCGGGGATGGTGGTCGGCACGCCGCTCGGGCTGCTGGTGCTGACCAGCCTGTCGGCCAACCAGGCCCGGTTGGCAATCGGGCTGCTGATCGCGACCTCGGTCACGGTGCTCGCGCGTGGCGTGCGCCTGCCGGCGCGCCCTGCCCGATGGCTGACCGTCGGGGTGGGGGTGGTGTCGGGGACGATGAACGGGCTTGCCGGGATGGCCGGCCCGCCGGTGGTCGCTTATCTGCTGGCGCTGCCGCACAGCACTGCGGTGGTGCGCGCCTCGGCGATCGTATTCTTCGTCATGACCGCCTCGGTCGCGCTGACGCAGATGACCGGCCAGGGGCTGATCACGCGGCAGGAGCTGATCTGGTCGGCCGCCGGCCTGCCGGCGATGTTCCTCGGCACACGGCTGGGCGCCTGGGGCTTCCGCCGCACCAGCCCGCGCCAGCACCGCGTCACCGCGCTCAGTGTGCTGTCGACCCTGGCGCTGATGCTGATCCTGCGGGCGCTGCTGCACGAGTGATGCCGATCGCCGTCGCGCCGCGTTAACCCGCGGTCAAGCATTCTGCCGCAGCGTGGCGGCATGGATCCGACCACGATCGGCCTGTTCGATCTCGCGGCGCGGCGGCTCGACTGGCTGGGCCGGCGGCAGACGGTGCTGGCGCAGAACATCGCCAATATCGATACGCCCGGCTACACGCCGCGCGACCTGCCGCCCTTCGCCGCGACCCTCGCGAGCGCGGCGGGCGCGGCAGGAACCTTGCGCCGCACCTCGCCCCGCCAGCTTCCCGGCGTGGGCGCCGATCTTCTGGCCGACCCTGCGCGGCCGGAAGCACGGGCCCCGGACGGCAATGCGGTCGCGCTCGCCACCCAGTTGAAGGACGTCGCCGACACCACGACGGACCAGAAGCTGGTGACCACGATCTACGCCAAATACCTCGCCATGTTCCGGCTCACGCTCGGCCATGGCGGCGGCTGACCGAAGGGGACAGACATGGACCTCACCAAGGCGCTCAGCATTTCCGCCAGCGGCATGGACGCGCAGGGCACCCGCCTCAGGGTGATCGCCGAGAACCTTGCCAACCAGGACACCACCGGATCGGGCCCCGGTGCCGCCCCGTACCGGCGCAAGACCGTCACCTTCGCCGACACGATGGACCGCAGCGCGGGCACCCGGCTCGTCACGGTGGCGCAGATCGGTGAGGACCCGAGCGCATTTCCGCTGCGCTACGACCCGTCCAACCCGGCCGCCGACGCGCGCGGCTACGTGAAGCTGCCGAACGTGAACAGCTTCATCGAGATGATGGACATGCGCGAGGCCGAGCGCAGCTACGACGCCAATCTTTCGGTGATGCAGGCGACCCGCAGCATGCTGACCCGCACCATCGACCTGCTGAAATGACCGCGATGCCCACCATCACCGTGACGCCGGGCGCCGCGGCGCGCGCGTATGGCGAGACCGCCGGCGGGTCCGGCGGGGCCGCCGCGGCCGGCGGGGCGGGGTTCGGCGCCAGCCTGCAACGCGCGATCGCCGGCGCGGTCACCGACGGACAGGCGGCCGACCGGCAGGCGATGGGCGCGATCGCCGGGCAGGGCAACCTGACCGACGTGGTCACGGCGGTGACCCGGGCCGAGCTCGCGTTGCAGACCGCGACCGCGATCCGCGACCGTTTCGTGCAGGCCTACCAGGACGTCATGCAGATGCCGATCTGACGCCGGCGGGCACAAGAACCCCCGCCATGACCCCCTCCGCCGCGGCGAGCCTGATGGAAGCCGGGCTGCTGGTCGCGCTCAAGCTCGGCGGGCCGCTGCTCGGGGTCTCGCTCGCGGTCGGGCTGGTGGTCTCGCTGGTGCAGGCGGTCACCCAGATCAACGATGCCACCCTGACCTTCGTGCCCAAGATCCTGGCGCTGGCCGCGACCCTGGTGCTGCTCGGCCCGTTCATGCTGGCTGCGCTGGAGGGGTACACGCGGCTGCTGTTCGATCAGATCGTGGCGATCGGCGGCTCGTGACCGCGCCGGATGCGGCGTCGCTCGCAGCCGTTGCCCCGGGGCTGCCCCACGGCCTGGTTGGGGGTCTGGTCGGGGGCCTGGCCGGGAACCTGGCCGGGAACCTGAGCGCCTGGGCCTTCGCTTTCGTCCTGGTGCTCGCCCGTGTCGCCGCCACGGTGATGCTGCTGCCGGGGCTGGGGGAGAGCGATCCGCCGCCCATGCTGCGCGCCGGCCTGGCGGGCGCGATCACCCTGCTGCTGCTGCCGCTGGTGTACCCGCTGATCCCGCCGGTGCCGGTCGGGCTTGTTCCCGCCGCCGCGATGGTGATGGCGGAGGTGGTCACCGGCCTGTGGCTCGGCTGGCTGGCCCGGGTGCTGGTGCTGGCCTTGCCGATGGCGGGGCAGATCGCCGGCTACATGATCGGGCTGGCCAATGTGCTGGAACCCGACAGCGGGCTCGGCGCGCAGTCCACCGCGCTCGGGCGGCTGTTTTCGCTGGCCGCCACCGTGGCGGTGCTCGCCTCGGGCCTGTGGGCGGTGCCGGTGGCGGCGCTGGCCGGCAGCTTCCGCCTGATCGCCCCGGGCGCGCTGCTGCCGGCCGGCACCTCGGCCGCGGCGGCGGCGGCGGCGGTGGCGCAGGGTTTCGCGCTGGCCCTGCGGCTGGCCGCCCCGTTCGTGCTGGCCGGCATCGTCTGGCAGGTGGCAAGCGGGGTGGTGGCGCGGCTGATCCCCCGGTTGCAGGTCTATTTTCTCGCCCTGCCGGCGCAGATCCTGGGCGGGTTGCTGCTGCTCGCGCTGCTGTCGGGGGCGATGCTGGCCGCCTGGCAGGGCGCGGTGCAGTCGGGGTTCGCCCGGTTGCCCGGTCTCGGCTGAGCGCGGCGTTTGGCCGAAGGCGCGCCCGCCGCCGAGGACCGCACCGAAGCCGCCACCCCGCGGCGGCTGCAACGCGCGCGCGAATCGGGGCAGGTGCCGCTGTCGCGGGAGCTGCCGGGGTTCGTGGGGCTCGGCGTGTTCGCGCTGGTGCTGGCGCTGGCCGCGCCGGGGGAGGCGCATGCGCTCGCGCTGCGGCTCGCGATCCTGTTCCGCCGCTTCGATCTGGCGCCGGCCGCGGCCGTGCGGCTGGCGGCACTCGCCGCGTTCCGGGCGCTGGCCCCCGTCATCGGGGCGACGCTGCTGGCCGGGGCCGGGGCGGTGCTGGTGCAGACCGGGTTCCTGCTCAGCGCGGCGCCGCTGAAGCCGGATCCGTCGCGCCTGAGTCCCGCCGCCGGGCTGCGCCGGCTGTTCGGCGCCGAATCGGCGATCGAGGGGGTGAAGGCGCTGGCCAGGCTGGCGGCGATGGGCGCCGCGGTCTGGTATGGGCTGCGGGCGGCCCTGCCGGAGCTGCGGCGCGCGCCGTTCCGCGATCCGCGGTTCCTGCCGGCGACGGCCTCGGCCCTGGTGCTGCGGGTGCTGCTCGCGGTGCTGGCGGTGCAGGCGGCGATCACGGTCGCCGACGTGGTCTGGACCCGGCTGCGCCACGCCCGCACCCTGCGCATGAGCCGCGAGGAACTGCGCGAGGAGCAGAAAGAGACCGACGGCGATCCCGCGATCAAGGCGCGGATCCGCCGGCTGCGCCTGCAGCGCGCCCGCCGGCGGATGCTGGCTGCGGTGCCGCAGGCGACGGTGGTGGTGACAAATCCGACGCATTATGCGGTGGCGCTGGCGTATGATCGCGGCAAGACTGAGGCGCCGCGGGTGGTGGCAAAAGGGGTGGATTCCATGGCGGCCCGGATCCGGGAGACAGCGACGGCGCATGGCGTGCCGCTGGTGGCGAACCCGCCGCTGGCCCGCGCGCTGCACCGGCTGGAACTCGACGCCGAGATCCCGCCCGAGCACTACAAGGCGGTCGCCGAGCTGATCGCCTATGTCTGGCACCTCGGCGCGCGCGCCGCGGCCGCATCGGCGCGGGCATGACGGGCCGCGGCGATCCTGCCCCGACGCCGGCCCCCGTCGCGCCGACGCCCCCGGGGCCGGACGATGCGGCCGAGCGGCTGCGCGCGATCGGCGCGCAGACCGCCGGGGTGGCGCATGACGTGAACAACCTGCTGACCGGGATCGATGCCGCCGCCGTCCTCGCGCTCGACCGTCCCGGTCTCGATCCCGAGACCCGCGCCGATCTGGCCGAGATCCGCCGCGCCGTCGCCCGCGGCGCCACCCTGGTGCGGACCCTGCTCGCCACCGGCGCGCGCCCGGCCCGTCCGCTGCGTCCGCGTCCGATCGATCCCGAGCTGGCGGCGGCGGCGGTGGTGATCCGTCGGCTGCTGCCGCGCTCGGTCGGCTTCGTCCAGCGGCTGGCCGCCGGCGGCTGCCGGGTGCGGATCGATCCCGACCGGCTGCATCATGCGCTGCTGAACCTCGCGCTGAACGCCCGCGACGCCATGCCCATGGGGGGCAGGCTCAGCCTGCGCAGCGCCGAGCTTGTGCTGCGGACGCCGTTCCCCACCCTGCCGCCGCCGACCCCGTCGGAGCCGGTTCCGCCCGGGCGCTATGTGGTGGTGAGCCTGCGCGACTCCGGCGCGGGGATCGCGCCCGGGGTGGCGGCGCGGCTGTTCACCCCGTTCTTCACCACCAAGCCGGGCGGCGCCGGCCTCGGCCTCGGCCAGGTGCGGGACAGCCTGCGTGCCGCCGGCGGGATCCTCGCGCTCGGCGGCCGGGTGGGGCAGGGGACGGTGGCGCGGCTGTTCCTGCCGCTGGCCGATCCTCCCCCATCGCCCGATCCAGCGGCCGTGTGGCTGGTCGAGGACGAACCGGTGCTGCGCCGGCTGATGCAGCGCGCGTTGCTCGGCGCCGGTTGGCGGGTGAGCGCGGCGGGCTCGGCCGAGGCGGCACTGGCCGCGATCGGCCCGGCGACGCCGCGCCCGGCCGCGCTGCTGTGCGATCTGAGCCTGCCCGGGATGGACGGTCTCGCATTGCTGCGCGCGTTGCGCCGGCGCTGGCCGGAGCTGCCGGCGGTGCTGATGTCGGGCTACGACAGCGTGCTGCTGCCGCCCGGCGCAGGGTTCCTGCGCAAGCCCTTCGCGCTGGCGGAACTGGACGCGCTGGTGGGGCGGCTTGCCGGACCGCCGCCGGGCCGCGCGCTGGACCCGGCCCTGGAGCCGGAAAGTTCGTAAAATGTTCTTGCGCCGGCGGCGGGACGGGAACAACATACGAACGTATGGTTAAGGTCGCAGCGAAACCGGGGTTGTTGTATTGTTCTCTTGCGGAGTCGCGGCGCGGCATGCAATCCTGGCGCGAGAAACATGCCGACGTCCACCTCCTATGGTTGTAACAACGCGGAACACAGGGCTTCCAGAATGGAAAAGAACAAGGCGCTCGACGCCGCGCTGACCCAGATCGAACGGGCCTTCGGCAAGGGCTCGATCATGCGCATGGGCGCGAAATCGGCCAACGAGCAGATCGAGGTGATCCCCTCCGGCTCGCTCGGCCTCGATCTGGCGGTCGGCATCGGCGGGCTGCCGCGCGGGCGCATCGTCGAGATCTACGGGCCGGAAAGCTCGGGCAAGACGACCCTGGCGCTGCACGCGATCGCCGAGGCGCAGAAGCTCGGCGGCACCTGCGCCTTCATCGATGCCGAACACGCGCTCGATCCCACCTACGCCCGCAAGCTCGGCGTCGATGTCGACAACCTGCTGATCAGCCAGCCCGATGCGGGGGAGCAGGCGCTGGAGATCGCCGATACCCTGGTCCGCTCCGGCGCGATCGACGTGCTGGTGGTCGATTCCGTCGCCGCCCTGGTCCCCCGTGCCGAGCTGGAAGGGGAGATGGGCGACAGCCACATGGGCCTGCATGCGCGGCTCATGAGCCAGGCGCTGCGCAAGATCACCGGCAGCGTGTCGCGGTCGAACACGATGCTGATCTTCCTCAACCAGATCCGCATGAAGATCGGCGTGATGTTCGGCAACCCGGAGACGACCACCGGCGGCAACGCGCTGAAGTTCTACGCCTCGCTCAGGATGGAGATCCGGCGCATCGGTCAGATCAAGGACCGCGACGAGGTGGTGGGCAACCAGACGCGGGTCAAAGTGGTGAAGAACAAGCTGGCGCCGCCGTTCCGCCAGGTCGAGTTCGACATCATGTATGGCGAAGGGATCAGCAAGGTGGGCGAGCTGATCGATCTCGGCGTGAAGGCGGGCGTGGTGGAGAAATCCGGCGCCTGGTTCAGCGCCGACAGCCAGCGCATCGGCCAGGGTCGCGAGAACGCGAAGCAGTTCCTGCGCGAGCACAAGGAGCTCGCCGAGGCGATCGAGCGCAAGGTGCGCGAGCAATCGGGTGTGGTCGCCAACACGATGCTCGCCGCCGCCGAAGAGCCGGACGCGGCGGAAGCGGCGGAATAGCCGCCGCCATCCTGCGTCTCCGGTAAGGGGTCCAAGGGCTCAACCCGTGTGGTTGGGCGCCAGGGGGGCAAAGTCCCCCTGGCCTTTGCTGTCGCCCTGCCGGACATCTCATGCCAACCGGCGGACGCGCCGAGCCTCGGCTCGGTGGCCCTGGTCCCGTGTACTCTGCCATGCGGCGTACCCCATCGTGGCCGGGCCTGACCCGGCCATGACGGATGACGGGGCAGCCCGGACGCTGCCGCACCTCGGTCCTTTTGCTGATTGGCAGGCACGGCCGGCAACGGCCGCCGCCCTCGCTCCGCGTGTGGGCGCGACCGAACCCCGTGCCGACATTTGATATTTCCGGAATATATCCTCCGCGTGCGATATGGTATGCACCGAATATGCAACATAATTCGGGAGCTGCGCCCCCACGGGGTGACAAGCCGGCCATCACGCGGTAAACTCCGATCAATTGACCTGACGTTACCAGGGTCCATTGGGGTTGGCGGCATCACGCGAACCCGGCATCGAAACGTGGCATCGCCTGACGATATTATTCGGGTGCCTGTCGCGATCGGTTTGCTCCGGGCAACCGGCGCGCCCCCACAAGAGAGAAGGAAGAACGAAATGGCAGCAGGAATGAACAGGCGCACGGCACTGGCGACGCTCGGATTTGGCGCCCTCGGCCTGATCGGAGCAGGCGAGGCGCAGGCGGCGACGGTGCTCGCAAAGATGCGGCGGCGCGGTTTTGTTCGTGTTGCGACCGCGAACGAGGTGCCCTACGGCTACATGGACGCCAGCGGCAAGGCGGCCGGGATCGGGCCCACGGTGGCGGAGCATGTGCTGAAATCGATCGGCATTCCCCGCATCCAGTGGGTGGTCACGCCGTTCGGGTCGCTCATTCCCGGCCTGCAGGCACGGCGGTTCGATATCGTGGCCGCCGAGCAGAACATTCTGCCCGCGCGCTGCCAGCTCGTCGCGTTTTCGGTGCCGAATTCGAGCTACGGCGAGGGCCTGCTCGTCAAGGCCGGCAACCCGAAGAACATCCACAGCTACGAGGATTTCAAGAAGAACCCGGAGCTGAAGATGGCGATCGTGAAAGGGGCGGATCAGCTCGAGTTCGCGCATGCCGTCGGCATTCCCGACAGCCAGATCATCACCATCAACGCGAACGCGGATGCGCTGTCGACCGTGGCGAACGGCCGCGCCGACGCGTATGCGGCGACCGGGCTTACCGCCCAGCGCTTCACCACCCGCAGCCACGCGGTGGAACTGGCGGAGCCGTTCACCCAGCCGGTGGTGCACGGCAAGTCGGTACGCAGCTACGGCGGATTCAGCTTCCGCAAGAGCGACGAGTCGCTGCTCGCGGCCTTCGACAAATCGTTGACGGCGTTCAAGAAAACCGATGCCTGGGCGAAGATCCTGATGGATGCCGGGCTGAGCAAGGAAGATGTCGCTGCCGCGCGCGCGAAGACGACCGCGGAGCTCTGCGCCGGCAAATAGCCGGCGCCTTCCTCCCTGCCGGCCGGGTCGCCGGCCGGGCCGCGCACGCGATCGGCAACGGCGACGGAAGGCAGGTCGATGCACTGGACGCAATACCTTGCGCCGCTTCTGGCGGGCGCCAAAGTGACGGCTGAGATCACCTTGGCGTCCACCGTGCTCGGAGGCGTGGCGGCGTTTCTTGCCGGGATCGGGCGGGCCGTGGGCGGCCCGCTCGTTTCCCGGATCTCCGTTCTGTATATCGAAGTCTTCCGCGGCACGTCGTTGCTGGTGCAGCTGTTCTGGCTGTACTACGCCTTGCCTCTGGTCGGCCCGTCGCTGAGCCCGGTGCAGACCGGCGTGGTCGGGCTCGGCCTCAATATCGGCGCCTACGGGGCGGAGGTCGTGCGCGGCGCGATCCTTGCGGTCCCGCGCGGCCAGAATGAGGCGGCGATCGCGCTCAACCTGTCGCGCGCGCACACGTTATGGCGCATCATGCTGCCGCAGGCCGTGGTGGAAATGATGCCGTCGCTCGGCAACCTGGTCGTGCAGAACCTCAAGGATTCGGCCCTGGTCTCGATGATCGGCCTGGGCGACCTGACGTACCACGCCCAGGCGATACGGAACCTCACCCTCGCCAGCACCCCGGTCTACACGCTGAGCCTGCTGTTCTATTTCGCCATGGCGCTGATTCTGATGGCGCTGATGCGCGGGATCGAGCTGTGGCTGCGCCGGCGGATCGCACTGCCGCGGTACGCCAGCTCATGATGTACGGGTTTCATTGGGACCTCAGCAGCCCCATCGCGTTCACGATCTCGATCCTGCCGATCCTCGGCATCGGGCTCCTGGTGACGATCGAGGCGAGCGTGCTCGGCTTCATCGTCGCGCTGGTGCTGGGACTGGTGTTCGCGTTGCTGCGCCGCGCGCGCACACGGCTGATCTCCTGGCCCACCGCGGTGGTGATCGAGTTCATTCGCGACACGCCGTTGCTGGTGCAGCTCTACTTCCTCTATTTCGTGCTGCCCGGCTACGGGATCGTGTTGCCGGCGTTCCTGACCGGCACGCTTGCGCTCGGCATCCAGTACAGCGCCTACACGTCCGAAGTGTATCGCGCCGGGCTGGAAGCGGTGCCTCGCGGCCAGTGGGAAGCGTCGGCGGCGCTCAATCTCAGCCGTGCCCGCATCTACCGCGACGTGGTGATACCGCAGGCAATTCCGCGCATCGTGCCGGCGCTCGGCAACTACATGGTGTCGATGCTCAAGGACACGCCGCTGCTGTCCACGGTCACGGTGGTCGAGATGCTGAACCTGGCCGAGACGATCGGCGATCGCACCTTCCGCTATCTGGAGCCGTTGTCGCTGGTGGGCCTGATCTTCCTGCTGCTCACGCTCATTTGCACATTCGGCATCCGTCGGATCGAGGCGGCCTTGCCCAAAACCGGGATTCCGATGCGATGACCGAAACCCAGGCACAACAACCGACGCAACCGGGCACGGAGCCGCCGATCGTGCGCCTGCGCGGCGTGGTGAAGCGGTTCGGCGAGCTCACCGTGTTCGACGGGTTCGACTTCACGGTGAACCAGGGCGAGAAGGTGACCCTGATCGGCCCCTCCGGCTGCGGCAAGTCGACCGTCCTGCGCATCCTGATGACGCTGGAACCGGTGCAGGGCGGCGAGGTGGAGGTGGACGGGCTGTCCTACCACGAACCCGGCGGCACCGGCCCGTTCCGCGCCTCGGAGCGGCATCTGCGCGAGGTCCGCTCCCGGGTGGGCATGGTGTTCCAGAACTTCAACCTGTTCCCGCACATGAGCGTGGTGCGCAACGTGATCGAGGCGCCGATGTCGGTGCTCAAGATGTCGCGGCGCGACGCGACCGCGCGCGCGCTCGAGCTGCTCGACATGGTGGGGCTCGCCGACAAGGGCGACGCGTTCCCCGCCCAGCTTTCGGGCGGCCAGCGCCAGCGGGTGGCGATCGCCCGCGCGTTGGCGATGCGCCCGCGCGTGCTGCTGCTCGACGAGCCGACCAGCGCGCTCGACCCCGAACTGGTCGGTGGCGTGCTGGACGTGATCCGCGAACTGGCCCACCAGCACGACCTGACGATGCTGCTGGTGACGCATGAGATGCGGTTCGCCCGCGAGGTGTCGGACCGGGTCTGCTTCCTCGAGGCCGGCCGGTTGGTCGAGGAAGGACCGCCGAGCGAGATCTTCGTGCAGCCGAAGGAAGAGCGGACCCAGCAGTTCCTCGCCTCGGTCCTGGGGACACAGTGACCCGCGCCGCTCCGCGCCGGCCCGGAAAGCTTGTTCTTCCGGCCCGGACCGGCGGGATCGAAATGCCCCGATGTGCGGTGCAGCATCGTGTCGGAAATGGCGAATTGCGGCGCACGGCGCGGTATCGCTTGGCAGACCGGCCACGAACGCCCCATGTTCGTCGCACATGGTCGCTCGTTCGGCCACCGGAGGGACGAACCATGGATATCGGACTCGCGCGCGCCCCGTTGACCCTGGAAAGCCGCTACGTCGAGCTTGACCAGCCGGTCCTGCTGTCCGGCGTCCAGGCGCTGGTCCGGGTGCTGCTCGAACAGGCGAGGCTGGATCGCGCGCGCGGCGACCGCACCGGCGGGCTGGTCTCGGGCTATCGCGGCTCCCCGCTCGGCGGGCTCGATCTGGAACTGTGGCGGCGGCAGAAACTCCTCACCGCGCACGACATCCGTTTCCAGCCCGGGCTGAACGAGGATATGGCCGCCACCATGCTGTGGGGCACCCAGCAGATCGAGTCCTTCCCCGGCGCCAGGGTCGGCGGCGTGTTCGGCATGTGGTACGGCAAGGGGCCCGGCGTCGATCGCTCGGGCGACGCATTCCGCTGCGCCAACACCCTGGGCACCCACCGGCTGGGCGGCGTGCTGGCGGTCGCCGGCGACGACCACGGGGCGCAATCCTCCACCTACCCGCACCAGACCGAGCACGTCTTCGAAGGCGTGATGATGCCGATCCTCAACCCGGCCTCGGTGCAGGACATCCTGGATTTCGGCCTCGCCGGCCTCGCGCTGTCGCGCTACTGCGGCCTCTGGACCGCGCTCAAGACCACCGCCGAGACTGCCGAGCAGGCCGCCACCGTCGTGGTCCCCGCGCTCCGCACTTTCGTCACCCCGGACCACGCCCTGCCGTCGCACCCGATCGGCTACGACCCCACCCTGAGCTTCCCCGCCGACCGCTTCGAGCTGGAACGCCGGATCGTGGAAGAGCGGCTGCCCGCGCTGATGGCCTGGGTGCGCGCCAATCCGTTCGACCGGACGATGTTCGGCGCGGCCGATGCGCCGATCGGCCTGGTGACCGTCGGGCGGGCGCATATGGACACGATGCACGCGCTGCGCCGGCTCGGCCTCGCCGATCACCCGCAGCTTGCGCTGTACAAGGTCGGTCTCTCCTGGCCGCTGGAAACCGAGGGGCTGCGCGATTTCGCCCGCGGCAAGCGCGCCCTGCTGGTGATCGAGGAGAAGCGCAGCTTCGTCGAATCGCAGATCCGCGACGCGCTGTATCATCTGCCCGCCGGACAGCGCCCCGACATCGCCGGCAAGACCGACGCCGCCGGCGCGCCGCTGCTGTCGCCGTTGCTGGAAGTGTCCCCGGAGTCGGTCGGCGGCGCGCTGGCCCGTTTCCTGACCGCTTACGGCCTCAACGTGCCGGAGCCGCCGGCCACCCCACATCCGGAACGCCCCGCCGGCCTGCTGCGCCGCATCCCGGCATTCTGCGCCGGCTGCCCGCACGCCACCTCCACCGTGCTGCCGGAGGGCTCGATCGCCACCGCCGGCATCGGCTGCCATTTCATGGCGCAGGACCGCGGGCCGGAAACCCGCACCTTCACCCATATGGGCGGCGAGGGGGTGACCTGGGTCGGCCTCGCCCCGTTCACCGATATCCCGCATCTGTTCGCCAATATCGGTGACGGCACCTACACCCACTCCGGCATCCTCGCGATCCGCCAGGCGATCGCGGCGAAGGCGCGGATGACCTACAAGATCCTGATCAACGACGCGGTGGCGATGACCGGCGGCCAGCCGGCCGAGGGCGGGTTCACCACCGCCGACATCGCCGCGCAGATGCGCGCCGAAGGCGTGCAGCGGATCGCCGTGGTGGCCGACGAGGCCGACCGTCTGCCGCCTGCCACCGCGCTGCCGCCCGGCGTCACCCGCCACACCCGCGAGGAACTGGATGCGGTGCAGCGGGACCTGCGCGACACCGCGGGCGTCTCGGTCCTGCTGTACGACCAGGTCTGCGCCACCGAGAAGCGCCGCCGGCGCAAGCGCGGCAAGCTGGCCGAGGCGACAAGAAGCGTCGTCATCAACGAGGACGTCTGCGAGAACTGCGGCGACTGCTCCACCCAATCGGGCTGCATCGCGATCGAGCCGGCGGAAACCGCGCTCGGGCGCAAGCGGCGGATCAACCCGACCGCCTGCAACGTCGACCTGTCCTGCCTGAAGGGCTTCTGCCCGAGCTTCGTGACCGTCGCCGGCGCCCCGCGCGCCCCGGCGGCCGATCCACGCTGGGAAGCGCGGGAAGCGGAACTGGCGACGGCGCTGCCGACCCCGACCCTCCCCGACAAGGCGCCGTGGCGGGCGCTGTTCGCCGGCATCGGCGGCGGCGGCATCGTCACCTCCGGCGCCGTGCTGGCGATGGCGGCGCATCTGGAAGGCCGCGCGGTGCGCACGCTCGACTTCACCGGGCTGGCGCAGAAGAACGGCACCGTCGTCGCGCATGTGCAGATCGGCGAGGACCCCGATCTCGACGTGGTCCGCATCCCGCTCGGCGAGGCCGACGTGATGCTGGCGGCCGATCTGGCCGTGGGCGCCGGGATGGGCGTGCTGGAACGCTGCGCGCCGGGCTGCGCCGTGATCGGCAATCTCGACCTTGCCGCCACCGCCGCCTTCAAGGCCGATCCGCGGCTGGTGATCGACGCCGGGCTGCACCGGCGCACGATCGAGCGGGCCACCGACAAGGGCGTCGGCACCTATCTGCACGCGGTGCGGCTGGCCGAGACCCTGTTCGGCAACGCCCAGGCGATGAACACGATGCTGCTCGGCATCGCCTGGCAGCGTGGCCTGGTGCCGGTGGGCGAAGCTTCGATCCGCCGCTCGATCGAGCTGAACGGCGCCGCCGTCGCGGTGAACCAGCGTGCATTCGTCTGGGGCCGTATCCTGGCGCACCGGCCCGAACTGGCGGATGAGATCCTGAGCCATCCGGCGGAAGCCCCGCCCGCGGACCTGGACGCGCTGATCGCCGACCGGGCCGCGCGCCTGGCCGAGTATCAGGATGACGCCTACGCGGCCCGCTACCGCGCCCTGGCGGAGGCCGCCAAGGCGCGGGACGCCGCGGTCTTCGGCAGCCCCGGCCGCTTCGCCCGCGCGGTGGCGGACAATCTGTTCCGGGTCATGGCCATCAAGGACGAATACGAGGTCGCCCGGATGCACGCCGCCGCGAGCTACGGGGAGCGGCCGGTCTTCCACCTCGCTCCGCCGCTGGTCACCCGTATCGACCCGGCGACCGGACGGCGGCGCAAGATCGCCGTTCCCGGCTGGCTCGCCCTGCCGTTGTTCCGCCTGCTGCGCCATGGCAAGCGCCTGCGCGGGACCGCGTTCGACCTGTTCGGCCGCCAGGCCGAGCGCCGATGGGAACAGGATCTGATCGGCCAGTACGAAGCCGACATCCGCGGCGCGCTGGACGCGCTGGATCCCGCCACGTTGACCACCGCCGTCGGGCTTGCCGAAGTGCCCGACCTGATCCGCGGCTTCGGCCCCGTGAAGGAGGCCGGCCGCGCCCGGGCCATGGCCCACCGTGCGGCGCTGGCCGCGCAACTCCGCGCCCGGCCCCGGCCCCGGCCCCGGTGCAGGCGGCCGTGGCCGCGGAGTAGCATCGACCCGCCCCCGGCACCGCGGTGCCGGGGGCGGCGCCCCGGCCCGCGGTTCCGATCGAGCATCGCGGTAGCGCCGGCGTAACGCATTCGTGCGCGATGATAATGAATATCGCGTGACCCTGGATTGTGCGCCGACGGCCTCCTCCTGACATGATCCTGCATGGTCGTCCTGGCAGGACGGCCATTGTTGGCGCCTGTGTCGGCGGCATATACGTACGGTTGCAAACGATTTTTTGTGGCGCATTCCGCGGCGCGGGACGGTAACGGATCGCGACCGCGCGGTGCGCTGAACCGGCACGGGCCGGCCCTGGTGCGAGGAGCGGGCCGTGCTGCATTTCACCCATCTCTATCGCTGGGACATCGAGGCGAGCCCGTTCGGCAGGGAATTGCAGCGTCTTGGCGTGGCGTATCGCTTCCTCGCGACCCCGATGAGCCTGCGCTACCGCTCGCGCGCCGCGCTGGCGCTGCGCGTCTATCCGCAATTGCTGCGGCGCGCCCTGGCCTCCGCCACGCGCTCGCTGGCATTCAGCCGGCCTTGTCCGGCGGCCGTCGTGGTGTCTTCCGACGTCGAGGCGCTGGTGTTCGGCGCCGTGCGGAGCCTGCTGCGCCGGCGCACGCTTGTGGTGCTCGGCACCCTGATCGTCACGCCGCGCGGATCCGCGCTCGGGAACGCGCTCTACCTGGCCTACTGGCGGCTCATCATGGCGACGATCGACCTCGGCGTCTGTCATGCCAGCGCCGAGATCGGCGGCTACGCGCGCCTGTTTCCCCGCCACGCCCCTCACCGGCACCGATACCAACGGAGGGGTTGGGCGCCGCCCTTGGCGGGGGTTCCTGGAGGCTGCGGCCCTCGGCCGTGCTTGTGATGACCCGCACCGCCACCCCGTAGCGATTACAGCGCTCCCCCCCGGCGTCCGGCGGCCGCGCCCAGGCGCAGGCGCAGCGCGTTGAGCTTGATGAAGCCCTGCGCGTCGAACTGGTCGTAGGCGCCCTGGTCGTCCTCGAAGGTGACGACCTTCATCGAGTAGAGGCTGTTGGGGCTTTCGCGGCCGATGCAGGTGGCGTTGCCCTTGTAGAGCTTCATGCGCACCCGGCCGCTGACCGACTTCTGGCTCTCGTCGATCATCGCCTGCAGCATCCGCCGCTCCGGGCTGAACCAGAAGCCGCAATAGATCAGCTCGGCATAGCGCGGCATGAGCTGGTCCTTCAGATGGGCCGCCTCGCGGTCCAGCGTGATGCTCTCGATCGCGCGGTGGGCGGCGAGCAGGATGGTGCCGCCGGGGGTTTCATAGACGCCGCGGGACTTCATGCCGACGAAGCGGTTCTCCACCAGGTCGAGACGGCCGATGCCGTTGGCCTTGCCGTGGCCATTGAGCGCCGTGAGCAGGGTCGCCGGCGACATCGCCACGCCGTTGATCGCGACCGGATCGCCCTGGACGAAATCGATGCTGATCACGGTCGGCTGATCGGGCGCGTCTTCCGGGCGGATGGTGCGCTGATAGACGATCTCGTCCGGCTCCACCGCCGGGTCTTCCAGGATCTTCCCTTCCGAGGATGAGTGCAGCAGGTTGGCATCGACGCTGAACGGGGCTTCGCCGCGCTTGTCCTTGCTGATCGGGATCTGGTGCGCCTCGGCGAATTCCAGCAGCCGTGTGCGGCTGGTCAGGTCCCATTCGCGCCACGGCGCGATGATGGTGATGTCGGGCTTCAGCGCGTAGTAGCCGAGCTCGAAGCGCACCTGGTCGTTGCCCTTGCCGGTGGCGCCGTGCGCGACGGCGTCGGCGCCGGTCGCCTCGGCGATCTCGATCTGGCGCTGGGCGATCAGCGGCCGGGCGATCGAGGTGCCGAGCAGGTACTGGCCCTCGTACAGCGCGTTGGCGCGGAACATCGGGAAGACGAAGTCGCGCACGAAGGTCTCGCGCAGGTCGTCGATGAAGATCTCCTTCACCCCGGCCTGCTCGGCCTTGCGGCGGGCGGGTTCCAGTTCCTCGCCCTGGCCGAGGTCGGCGGTGAAGGTCACCACCTCGCAGCCGTAGGTGACCTGCAGCCAGCGCAGGATGACGCTGGTATCGAGCCCGCCGGAATAGGCGAGCACCACTTTCTTCACGTTCTTCCTGGCCATGCCGGAATCCTTTCGCCGCTGCGGCGCGGGGAGTAGCCCCCCGCGGGCGGGGCGTGCAAGGTCCAGGGGGGCCGGCCTGGGGCGCGCGGCGCGACGCTCACCCGGGCGGGCCGACCGGCGGGTGGTATTGCGGCGCCTCGGCGCGGTCGAACATGCCGTAGTCGCGCAGGATGCGGACCACCCGCCGCCGGCACGGGTCCGGCGCGGCGGCGGCCGCCAGGGCGGCCTCGGGGGTGGCCCAGAGGCTCAGCCGGAGCCCTTTGCCCGGGTTGGGGATGCTGTCGAACCGGTCCCAGGCGAGCGGCGCGCCGGCCGCGTCCGGCGCCGCGTCCAGCATCGCCTGGGGCCCTTCGACCAGCAGCGCGGCCTTGGCCGCCCCGGCGGCGGTCACGTCGCGGCGCGCGGCATCCACGGTCCGGCCGGCCGGCGGATCGCTGTCGGCCATCACCTCGCCCACCCGCAACCGGTAGTCGCGGAACACGCGCGCGCGCCCGTCCGCCTGCACCGCGTGGTGACCGCCGTGCGCGCGCCAGCGAACCAGCGCCTGCTCGTCGCGCCAGGTGGAGAGGGAGACGAGCCAGCCGTCCCGACCGCGGCTGCGGAAGCGCTCGTTGTCGAGGAAGCCGTCGATGCGCTCCAGGTCCGGCTTCAGCGCGGCGGCGTGCGCCAGATAGGCGTCCCACCGGTCGGGGCGGGGCTGCACTTCGAAGATGACGACGAACATCGGCTCTTTCCTGGTCTCAGGCGCCAGCACGCAGGAACGCCTCGGTGGCGGCATAGAGCGCCGCGCGCCCCTCTTCCAGATGCATCAGATGCGTGGCGCGCAGGATTGCCACCGGGGCGCGGATCCGGCCCGGATCGTATGCCAGGTCGCCGTCGAGGTAGCGCTCCGCCCAGTCCGCGAAATGGGCGGCGGACAGCACCGTGCGCCCGCTGTCGGCCGCCCCTGTGGCCGGCGGCAGGGAGCGGAGGAACAGCCGGAGCCCGGCGCGCGGGGAGGGGATGCGGTGATGCGTCTCCCGCGGATCGAGACGCGTGGTGGTCGCGGAGGCGGCGAGGGTGGCGGACATGGCGGTGCTCCGGATGTGGGCGAGCGGTGCGGCGGACCATGGCCCCGCAGCCTGCGTCCCGTCCCGCGCGATCGCTTCGGCCGAAACCGAAGCGTCCGCCGATGACCGGCGGGTGCCGGCGCGCTAGGGTCGGCCCCATGTCCGCCGCACCCGCCTCCATGGCCGAGATCGCCGCCGCCGTCGGCCTGCCGGCCCGCGCGAGCGTGCTGACCGCGCTGCTCGACGGCCGCGCGCTGACCGCGAAGGAACTGGCGCACCGCGCCGGCGTCGCGCCGCCGACCGCGAGCGGGCATCTGGCCCGGCTGACGGACGCCGGCCTGCTGGCGGTCGCGCGGCAGGGGCGGCACGCCTATTACCGCCTCGCCTCGCCCGAGGTGGGGCGGATGCTGGAATCGATGCTGGCGGTGGCCGCGGGCCGTGCGGGCGATCCGCCGCGGCGCTGGCGCGGCGATCCGGGGCTCCGGCTCGCGCGGACCTGCTACGATCACCTGGCCGGGCAGGTCGGCGTGGCGCTGGCGGATGCGCTGGCCGCGCGCGGGCATGTGATTCTGGGCGCCGACGGCGGCGAGGTGACCGCGAGCGGTGCGGCATTCCTCGGCCGTTTCGGCATCGACGTGGCGGCGCTCGGCCACGGGCGGCGCGCGTTCTGCCGGCCCTGCCTCGATTGGAGCGAGCGGCGCCCGCATCTGGCCGGCGCCGTGGGGGCCGCGCTGGCCGACCGCTGCTTCGCCTGCGGCTGGATCGTGCGGCAGCGCGACAGCCGCGCGGTCGGGATCGCGCCGGAGGGCGCGCGCGGCCTGGCCGAAACCTTCGGGGTGGACGTGACCGCTCTGGCCGCGGACACAAGCTGACCCCGGCCCCTTGCCGCGACGGCACAAGAGTGGGGTAATCGGCGGGCAGAACAACCGGAGGAACGTCGATGACCACTTTCACCTGGGAACACATCCACCTGCGCAGCCCGGACCCGGCGGCGACCGCATCCTGGTACGAACGGATGCTGGGCGCGGAGGTCATCCGCACGCCGCAGGCGGACGGCGCCACCCGCATCGACCTCAGCCTGGGCGGCGGGCAGAAAGTGTTCATCGCCCCGGCCAATCCGGCGCTGACCACCGCCGCCCCGCCGCAGACGCCCTATTTCGGCCTCGAACACATCGGGCTGACGGTGACCGACATCGACACGGCGGTGACGGAGCTGAAGGGCAAGGGGGTCGCGTTCACGATGGAACCCACGACGGTGCGGCCCGGCGTGCGGATCGCCTTCATGCGCGGCCCCGAGAACGTGCTGATCGAACTGATCCAGCGCGGCTGAGCCGGCCGGCCCGGTCAGTCGGCGAGCCCTGAGCGGAATGCGTCGGCGATGCGGCGCACGGTCCCGGCGGCATCGACCAGCAGCACGTCGCAGCGCACCCCGGCGCGACCCCACTCGGGATGCGCCGCCAGCACCTGATCGGCGGCGGCAAGCAGCCGCTGCCGCTGGCGGGGCGAGAGCGCGGCGGCGGCCTCGGCAAGACGCGGCCGGGCCTTGACCTCGACCACCGCGAGGAGCCCGTCCTTCTCGGCCAGCAGGTCGATCTCGCCGGCCTCGGTGCGCAGCCGCCGGGCCAGCACCGTCCAGCCGTCGCGTTCCAGCGCGGCTGCGGCGGCGTCTTCGGCGGCCCGGCCGCGGGCCTGGGCGCGTTCCCCGCGCTGCTGCCGCGCTGCGCTCACCGTCGCGCCGCGATCCCGGCGGCGAGCCGCAGGGCGGCGATCAGGCTGGCGGGATCGGCGATGCCCTGGCCGGCGATGTCGTAGGCGGTGCCGTGGTCGGGCGAGGTGCGCACGATCGGCAGGCCCGAGGGTCACGTTCACCCCCTGCGCCATGTCCAGGGTCTTGAGCGGGATCAGCCCCTGGTCGTGGTACATGCAGATTGCCACGTCATAGCGGGCGCGGGCGGCGACGGTGAACATCGTGTCCGGCGGCCAGGGGCCGGAGACGTCCTCGCCTTCGGCCCGCAGAGCGGCGATGGCGGGTTCGATCAGACGGGTTTCCTCGTCGCCGAGCGCGCCGCCCTCTCCGGCATGCGGATTGAGGCCGGCGATCGCCAGGCGCGGGCGGGGGATGCCGAAATCACGCCGCAGGGCCGCGGCGGTGGTGCGGGCGCAGGCGAGGATGCGCTCGGTGGACAGCGCGGCGATGGCGTCGCGCAGGCTGGCATGGACGGTGACCGGGACCACCCGCAACTCCGGGCTGGCCAGCATCATCTCCTGCCGCCCGGCGGCGCCGGTGAGCGCGGCCAGGAACTCGGTATGGCCCGGATAGGCGAAGCCCGCCTGGTAGAGCGCGGCCTTGTTGATCGGGTTGGTCACCACGGCGCCGACCGTGCCGGCCACGGCCAGCTTCGTCGCCTGCTCGATCGAGGCGATCACCGCGGGCGCGTTGGCCGGATCCGGCCGGCCGGGCAGGGCAGGGGCGGCGAGCCGCACCGGCAGCACCGGCAGGGCGTCGGCGAAGCCGGCTGCGTCCGGCGTGGCAACCTCGGCAATGGGCACGTCGAGGCGCAGCATCCCCGCCAGCGCGCGCAACCGGTCAGGATCGTCCAGCGCCACGAAAGATGGGCCCCCGGCGCGCAGCGCGCACCAGGCGCGCACCGTGAGCTCCCCGCCAATACCGGCAGGATCGCCCATGGTGAGCGCGAGCGGACGCATCGCGGGTCAGACCGGGCGGGCGGCGGTGTTGATCGGTCGCAAGCAAGGCCAGGGGGGCGCTGCCCCCCTGGACCCCCGCCAGGGGACAGTCGTCCCCTGGACCCCTCGGGGGTTCCGAGCGGGTGGGGGGTGGCGTGCCGGGCGGGGCGGCGGCGGCGGGCGGGTGAGGGGAGCGCGAAAGCGCTCCCCTCACCCGCCCGCCGCCGCCGCCCCGCCCGGCACGCCACCCCCCACCCGCTCGGAACCAACGAATGGGTTCCAAGGGCGACGCCCTTGGTGGGGGTCCAGGGGGCAAGGCCCCCTGGCCTTGCTTGCGACCGATCAGGCATGTCGCCCGCTCGCCTCACACGTGCAGCGCCCGGCCCTCGACGGCCAGGGCGGCTTCCTTGACCGCTTCGGACAGGGTGGGGTGGGCGTGGCAGATCCGGGCGACGTCCTCGGCCGAGGCGCCGAATTCCATCGCGGTGACCAGTTCGGCGATCAGCGCGCCGGCGTCGGGGCCGATGATATGCGCGCCCAGCAGCCGGTCGGTCGTCTTGTCGGCCAGCAGTTTCACGAACCCGTCGGTGTCGCCCATGGCGCGGGCGCGGCCGTTGGCGGTGAACGGGAATTTCCCGACGGTGTAGGCGACGCCCGCGGCCTTCAGCTCGTCTTCGGTCCGGCCCACGGTGGCGACTTCCGGCCATGTGTACACGACGCCGGGGATGGCTTCGTAGTTCACGTGCCCGGCCTGGCCGGCGAGGCGTTCGGCCAGCGCCACCCCTTCGTCCTCCGCCTTGTGCGCGAGCATCGGCCCGGCGATCACGTCGCCGAGCGCATGGATGCCGGGGACGTTGGTGGCGTAGTGCGCGTCGGTCTTCACCCGGCCGCGCTCGTCGCGCGCCACGCCGACCTCATCGAGGCCGAGACCGTCGGTGAAGGCGCGCCGTCCGACCGCGACCAGCACGATGTCGGCTTCGAGCTGCGCCGCGGCGCCGCCTTTGGCGGGTTCCAGGGTGAGCGACACGCCGTCCGCGCTCGCGGTCGCGGCGGTGACCTTGGTGCCGAGGCGGAACTTGATGCCCTGCTTGCCCAGGATGCGCTGGAACGCGGTGGCGATCTCGGCGTCCATGGTCGGCACGATGCGGTCGAGGAACTCGACCACCGTGACCTCGGCGCCGAGCCGGCGCCAGACGCTGCCGAGTTCGAGCCCGATATAGCCGCCGCCGATCACCACCAGGTGGCGCGGCACTTCGGCAAGCTCCAGCCCGCCGGTGGAGGTGACGATGCGGCGCTCGTCGACCGCCACGCCGGGCAGCGGGCACGATCTCGCTGCCGGTGGCGATGACGATGTGCTTCGCCTCGTATTCGGTGCCGGCCACCGTAACGCGGCCGGGGGCGGTGATGCGCGCCTCGCCCTTGAGCCAGGTGACCTTGTTCTTGCGGAACAGGTATTCGACGCCCTTCACGTTGGCCGACACCACCTCGTCCTTGCGCGCCAGCATGCGCGCGAGGTCGAGGCTGACCGCGCCGGCGGTGATGCCGTGCGCGGCGAAGTCATGCGTCAGCGCGGCGTAGTTCTCCGACGACTGCAGCAGCGCCTTGGAGGGGATGCAGCCGACATTGAGGCAGGTGCCGCCGAGGGTCGCGCGCTTTTCCGCGCAGGCGACCTTGAGGCCGAGCTGGGCGGCGCGGAGCGCGCAGACATAGCCGCCGGGACCGGCGCCGATGATCAGGAGGTCGAAGGTTTCGCTCATGTCACAGCCCCAGCAGCATCCGGCGCGGGTCCTCGATCTGCTCCTTCACCCGCACGAGGAAGGAGACGGCTTCGCGTCCGTCGACGATCCGGTGGTCGTACGACACCGCCAGGTACATCATCGGCCGGATTTCCACCTTGCCGCCGATCGCCATCGGCCGGTCCTGGATCTTGTGCATGCCCAGGATCGCCGATTGCGGCGGGTTCAGGATCGGCGTGGACATCAGCGATCCGTACACGCCGCCGTTGGTGATGCTGAACGTGCCGCCGGTGAGCTCATCGAGCTTCAGCGATCCGTCGCGCGCGCGCTTGCCGTATCCGGCGACCGCGCGCTCGATCTCGGCGAGGCTCATCTGATCGGCGTCGCGGATCACCGGCACCACCAGGCCCGACGCGCCGCCGACCGCGATGCCCATGTGGACGAAGTGCTTGTAGACGATGTCCTCGCCGTCGATCTCGGCGTTCACCGCCGGGAATTCCTGCAACGCGACGATGCAGGCGCGGACGAAGAAGCTCATGAAGCCGAGGCGGGCGCCGCCGTGCTTCTTCTCGAACGCGTCGCGGTATTCGCTGCGCAGCGCCATCACCGCCGACATGTCGACCTCGTTGAAGGTCGTCAGCATCGCCGCGGTGTTCTGCGCTTCCTTGAGCCTTGCTGCGATGGTGCGGCGCAGCCGGGTCATGCGCACCCGTTCCTCGCGCGCATCGGCCTCGCGCGGCGGTTTCGCCGCCGGTGCCGGCGCGGCGGGGGCGGGACGGGTGAGGAAGGCGAGCACGTCGCCCTTGGTGATCCGCCCGTCCTTGCCGGCGCCTTCGCCGATCGCCGCGGGGGCGATCGCGTGTTCCTCCATCAGCTTCGCCGCGGCCGGCAGCGGCGCGTGGGCCGGCGCCGGGGTCGCAGGGCGGGAGACGGGGCCGAGCGGGCGCGGCGGCGGGTTCACGCCGGAGGGCGGGTTGGCGGCCGGGCGGCCGGCCTCCTCCGCCTGCGGCGCCGGCGCCGTCGCGGCCTTGGGCCTGGCCGCCGCCGTCGCGCCCGCGTCCAGCAGGCCGAGCAAGGCGCCCACCTCCACCTCGTCTCCCTGATCGGCGCTGATCGCCGCCAGCACGCCGGCTTCCGGCGCGTTCACCTCGACCGTGACCTTGTCGGTCTCGAGCTCGACCAGCGGTTCGTCGGCGGCGACCGGATCGCCCGCCGCCTTGAGCCAGCGCGCCACGGTGGCGGAGGTCACGCTTTCGCCCAGGGCGGGCACTTTGATTTCGGTTGCCATCAGATGTCTCCGTTGCCGGCGCGCGAATGATCGGTGGGGGATTACAGCCCGAGCGCGACGCCGACCAGCGCCGTCTGCTCTGCCGCGTGGGTGCGCGCAAGCCCGGTGGCGGGACTGGCCGCTTCCGGCCGCCCGACATACAGCGGCCGGCGCGCCTTGTTGCCTTCGATCCCGCGCAGCACTTTCTCGATCCGCCGGTCGACGAAGGTCCAGGCGCCCATGTTCTCCGGCTCTTCCTGGCACCACACCACGGTGGCGTTGGGATAGGGCGCCAGCGCCCGGCCGAGGGTGCGTTCGGGGAACGGATAGAGCTGCTCGAGCCGCAGGATCGCCACGTCCCTGATGTCGCGCGCCCGCCGCTGCGCCAGCAGGTCGTAATAGACCTTGCCGGAGCAGATCACGACCCGGCTCACCTCTTCGGCCGGCGCGATCGCGTCGGTCTCGGGGATCACGAACTGGAACGTGCTGCCGGTTGTCATCTCGGCCAGCGGGGAGACCGCGAGCTTGTGGCGCAGCAGGGACTTCGGCGTGAATACCACCAGCGGCTTGCGGTAGTTGCGGTGCAGCTGGCGGCGCAGCGCGTGGAAGTAGTTGGCCGGCGTGGTCAGGTTGCAGACGATCATGTTGCGCTCGGCGCAGAGCTGCAGGTAGCGCTCGATCCTGGCCGAGGAGTGTTCCGGCCCCTGGCCCTCGTGGCCGTGCGGCAGCAGCAGTGTCAGCCCCGACATCCGCAGCCATTTCGATTCGCCCGAGGCGAGGAACTGGTCGATGATCACCTGCGCGCCGTTGGCGAAATCGCCGAACTGCGCTTCCCACAGCACCAGAACGCGCGGATCGGCCAGGGTGTAGCCGTATTCGAAGCCCAGCACGCCGGCTTCCGACAGCAGCGAGTTGAAGATCTCGATCTTCGCCTGGTCAGGGGCGATGTTGTTCAGCGGCACGTATTCGTGCTGGCTCTCCTGGTCGATCAGCACCGCGTGGCGCTGGCTGAAGGTGCCGCGCTGGCAGTCCTCGCCCGACAGCCGCACCCGGCGGCCTTCGGCCAGCAGGGTGCCGAAGCCAAGCGCCTCGCCGGTCGCCCAGTCGATGCCCTCGCCGGTCTCGATCATCGTTCGCTTGGCGTCCAGCTGGCGGGCGATCTTCGGGTTCACCGCGAAGCCATCCGGTACATGCGCAAGCGCGAGGCCCACCCGGCGCAGCACCTCGGGATCGACGCCGGTCGCTTCCTGCGTGCGTTCCGTGTCGTCGTCCGGTTGCGACAGGCCGGCCCAGTGGCCTTCCAGCCAGTCGGCCTTGTTGGGCTTGTAGGATTTTGCCGCGGCGTTGGCGGCTTCCAGGGTGGCGGCGTGCTCGTCCCACATCGCCTTCGCCTCGTCCGCGGTCACCACGCCTTCGGCGGCAAGGCGCTCGGCATACAGGGTGCGGGTGGTCTTCTGCCGGCCGATGGCGCGGTACATGGTCGGCTGGGTGAACGCCGGCTCGTCGGTCTCGTTGTGGCCGTGGCGGCGGTAGCAGACGATGTCGAGCACGATGTCGCAGCCGAAGCGCATGCGGAACTCGGCGGCCATGCGGGCGCAGAACATCACCGCTTCGGGATTGTCGCCGTTCACGTGCAGGATCGGCGCCTGGATCGACTTGGCCACATCGGTGCAATAGAGGCCGGAGAAGGCGTGCGCCGGAACCGTTGTGAAGCCGATCTGGTTGTTGACCACCACATGCACCGTGCCGCCGGTGCGGTAGCCGATGAGCTGGCTCATCGCCAGGGTCTCGTAGACCAGGCCCTGGCCGGCGAAAGCGGCGTCGCCGTGCATCAGGATCGCCATCACCGAGCTGCGGCGCTTCACGTCGCCCGCCTCGTCCTGGCGGGCGCGCACCTTGCCCACCACCACCGGATCGACCGCTTCCAGATGCGAGGGGTTGGGCTGCAGCGAGAGGTGCACGTTGTGCCCGCCGATCTCGATGTCGGTCGAGGTGCCGAGGTGGTATTTCACGTCGCCCGAGCCCTGCACGGAATCGGGCTTGAAGCTCTCGCCGCCGAATTCGCTGAACAGCGCGGTCAGCGGCTTGCGGACGATGTTGACCAGCGTGTTCAGCCGGCCGCGATGCGGCATGCCGATGGCGATCTCGTTCACGCCCTGGCCGGCGGCGGTGGCGATGATCGCGTGCAGCGCCGGAATGGTGACCTCGCCGCCTTCCAGCCCGAAGCGCTTGGTGGTGACGTAGCGGCGCTGGCAGAACGCCTCGAACCCTTCCGCTTCCGTCAACTGGCGCAGGATGGAACGTTTGGATCCGGCGTCGAACGCGGTCAGCCAGGGCGCGCCTTCCACTTCGCGCTGGATCCAGGATTTCTGGTCGGGATCCTGGATGTGCATGAACTCGACGCCGATCGGCCCGCAGTAGGTGGCGCGCAGGATGCCGACGATCTCGCGCAGGGTGGCGCTTTCGCGGCCCAGCACGTTGTCGATGAAAATGTCGCGGTCCAGATCGGCGGCGGTGAAGCCGTAGGTGGCGGGGTCGAGCTCGGAGTGTGGCTTCGGCACCGTCAGGCCGAGCGGGTCGAGCCGTGCTTCCAGATGCCCGCGCACGCGGTAGCTGCGGATCAGCATCAGCGCGCGCACGCTGGGCAGGATCGCGTCGCGGACCTGCTCGGGGCTGGTGGGCATCGCGGCAGGGGCGGCGGCGCCGGGGGTGAAGGCGGACGGGCGGGGCGCCCAGGACGCGCCGGTGGCGTCTTCCAGAACGGCGCGGGAATCGTCGTTCAGCGCGGCGAACAGCGCGGCGAAGCTGGGGTCGACGGCGCCGGGATCGGCGGCCCAGCGGGCGTAGAGCTCGCCCAGGAACGCCGCATTCCCGCCGGTAAACGCCGACGCCAGAATATCAACACCCGCCATCCCATCCACTCCTTGCTGCACGGCGGACCGTGCATAGAGCCGCCAACGCCGCACCGGGAGCCCGATTGCTGCGCGGGCGGGTTGTTCTACCCGCAGTGCTCGCCCGGCCAGACAAACGGCGCCGGGGGCGCAGGCCTCCGGCGCGTTCCTCGGCGCATCACGTCCAGGCTTCCGGTTGGGGAGGCAACGCGATCCGGCGGCAGCGAGCCCAGCCTTCACATGCGGCCGGAGCGCCGCGTTTCAAGCGCGGGCGCTGCCTGATGATGCCCCCGGGCCCGGCCGGGGGCGGGCCTGGAAGCGCGATCCATGCGTGCGCCGGCGATGCCATGTGCCGGATCGGGGGCCATGTGGGGGTCATCGGCGCGCGGTCAACGCCCGTGCGATGGGTGAGTGCGTGCCGTCAGGGGTCGGGCGGATACCACTCGCCCAGGGCCCGCCCGGCGGTGCCGTCAGCGTGATCCGGTGTTCCAGGATCACGCAGATGGGACCGCGGCGTTCGCTGCGTTGCGTGCGGCCCGGGCCGTCGCGCGCGGTCTCCCGGTCGATCGGCAGCGGCGTGTGGCTGCCCATCGCCCCGGCGGCACGCCGGGAGGACCCCTGCGCGGCGGTCCGGCGAACGAAATCCGTCTCGTGAAGCGGCTTGTTCATGTCCGTCGCCGTGTCGTTGGCTCGCCGCCGGTGCCCCATAGCCGCCGGGACGATAACAAACCTCTAACGCAGCAATTCCAGCATGGTCGATCCCAGCGCCGCCGGGCTGTCGGACACCCGGATGCCGGCCGCGCGCATCGCTTCCATCTTCGCCGCCGCCGTGTCCTGCCCGCCGCTGATCACCGCGCCCGCGTGGCCCATCCGCCGTCCCGGCGGCGCGGTGGCACCGGCGATGAAGCCGACCGTCGGCTTCTTCACCTTTTCCCGCGCCAGGAACTCGGCCGCCTCGATCTCGCTCTGCCCGCCGATCTCGCCGATCATCACGATCTGCCTGGTCTCGGGGTCGGCGAGGAACATCTCCAGCACTTCGATGAAATCCGTGCCCTTCACCGGGTCGCCGCCGATGCCGACGCAACTGCTCTGCCCCAGCCCCGCGGCCGTGGTCTGCGCCACCGCCTCGTAGGTCAGGGTGCCGGAGCGTGAGACGATGCCCACCGAGCCGCGCCGGTGGATGTGGCCCGGCATGATGCCGATCTTGCAGGCGTCGGGCGTGATCACGCCGGGGCAGTTCGGCCCGATCAGGCGGGACTTCGACCCCGTCAGCGCCCGCTTCACCCGCACCATGTCCAGCACCGGGATCCCTTCGGTGATGCAGATCACCAGCGGAACCTCGGCATCGATCGCTTCCAGGATCGCATCGGCCGCGAACGGCGGCGGGACGTAGATCACGGATGCGTCGGCGCCCGCGCGGGCGCGGGCTTCCGCCACCGTATCGAACACCGGCAGGCCGAGATGCGTCGATCCGCCTTTGCCCGGCGTCACCCCGCCGGTCATTTTCGTCCCGTAGGCGATCGCCTGTTCCGAATGGAACGTGCCCTGGGCGCCGGTGAAGCCCTGGCAGATCACTTTGGTGTCGGCATCGACAAGGATTGCCATGTTACGCGGCCTCCTTCACGGCGCGCACCACTTTCTCCGCGGCGTCGGCCAGGTTCTCGGCGGAGATGATCGGCAGGTTGGATTTCGCCAGGATCGCCTTGCCCAGGTCGACGTTGGTGCCTTCCAGCCGCACCACCAGCGGCACCGACAGCTGCACCTCGCGCGCCGCCGACACCACGCCCTCGGCGATCACGTCGCAGCGCATGATGCCGCCGAAGATATTGACCAGGATGCCCTCCACATGCGGATCGGACAGGATGATCTTGAACGCCGCGGTGACCCGTTCCGTGGTCGCGCCGCCGCCGACATCGAGGAAGTTGGCCGGCGAGCCGCCATACAGCTTGATGATGTCCATCGTCGCCATCGCCAGCCCGGCGCCGTTCACCATGCAGCCGATGGTGCCGTCCAGCGCCACGTAGTTCAGGCTGTACTTGGCGGCTTCCAGCTCCTTCGGATCTTCCTCCGCCTCGTCGCGCAGCTTCTCGAGTTCCGGGTGGCGGAACAGGGCATTGTCGTCGAACGAGATCTTGGCATCCAGCGCCACCACCTCGCCCGCGCCGGTCACCACCAGCGGGTTGATCTCGACGATCGCGCAGTCGAGCGCGGTGAAGGCCGTGTACATCGCGTCGACGAAGCGGGTGAAGGCGCCCATCTGCTTTGCCGTCAGCCCCAGCCCGAAGCCGAGCCGGCGGGCCTGGAAGGGCGAGAACCCGGCGGCCGGGTCGACCGCCACGCGCAGGATCTTCTCCGGCGCCGTTGCGGCCACCTCCTCGATCTCGATCCCGCCCTCGGTCGAGGCCATGATCGTGATCCGCCCGGTGGCGCGATCGACCAGCAGGGAAAGATAAAGCTCGCGGGCGATGTCGCAGCCGGCCTCGACATAGACCCGGTTGACCTTGCGGCCCGCGGGGCCGGTCTGCTTGGTCACCAGCACGTGGCCCAGCATCGCTTCCGCCGCCGCCCGCGCCTCGTCGGCCGAGCGGGCGAGCCGCACCCCGCCTTTGCCGCCCCCGGCTTTGGCGTCCGCGTCGTCGGCGAAATGCCCCGCCCCCCGGCCGCCGGCGTGGATCTGCGCCTTCACCACCGTGATCGGGCCAGGGAGCTTGGACGCCGCCGCGGCGGCGTCCTCGGGTGTCCAGGCAACGTGCCCGTCCAGCACCGCCACGCCGTAGCGGCGCAGCAGCTCCTTGGCCTGGTATTCATGGATGTTCATGGCGCCGATCCCGTCCTGTTGTCGCGGTTCAGCCGATCAGCTTCTTCGACGCCTCGATCAGCTCCTTCACTGTCGCGCAGGACTTGTCGAACGCAGCCTTCTCCTCGGCGTCGAGCGCGATCTCCACCACCCGCTCCACCCCGTCGGCGCCGATCACCACCGGCACGCCGACATAGAGCCCGTCGATGCCGTACTGGCCGGTCAGGTAGGCGGCGCAGGGCAGCACCCGCTTCTTGTCCTTGAGGAAGCTTTCCGCCATCGCGATGGCCGAGGTGGCCGGCGCGTAGAAGGCGCTGCCGCGCTCCAGCAGCTTGACGATCTCGCCGCCGCCGTTGGCGGTGCGGGTCACGATCGCATCGATCTTCGCCTGCGTGGTCCAGCCCATCTTGATCAGGTCGGGCACCGGGATGCCGGCCACGGTGGAATAGCGGGTCAGCGGCACCATCGAATCGCCATGCCCGCCGAGCACGAAGGCGGTCACGTCCTCCACCGACACGCCGAACTCCTGGGCCAGGAACAGGCGGAAGCGGGAGCTGTCGAGCACGCCCGCCATGCCCACCACCCGGTTCGCCGGCAGGCCCGACTTCTCCTTCATCACCCACACCATCGCATCGAGCGGGTTGGTGATGACGATCACGAACGCATTCGGGCAATGGGTCTTGATGCCCTCCGCCACCGAAGCGATCACGCCGGCGTTCTTGCCGATCAGGTCGTCGCGCGACATCCCCGGGGTGCGCGGGAACCCGGCGGTGACGATCACCACGTCCGATCCGGCGATGGCGGCGTAGTCCGAGCCGCCGCTCATGGTCGCATCGAACCCTTCGACCGGGCCCGACTGCATGAGGTCGAGCGCCTTGCCCGCGGCGACGCCGCCGAAGACGTCGAACAGAACGACGTCGCCCAGCTCCTTCAGGCCGACCAGATGGGCGAGGGTGCCGCCGATATTGCCGGCGCCGATCAGTGCGATCTTGTTGCGGGCCATGAGGACCTCATTTGAAACAAAGGACAGGACGATGGAACGGGCCGGCCGGCCGCCGTGTTGCGGGCGGGGCGGGGCGGCCTTGGTTGTGCGGGTGCTAACGCATCGGGCCGGAAGGGACAAGCGCGGAGCGGGCCCCGCGGGGTGACGGCGCGGTCACTCGCCGGCAAGCTCGCGCCGTCGCCGTTCCAGCTCCTCGCTATAGCGGCGCAACGTGTACTGCTCGGTCAGCAGCCCGATCACCTGGCGGGTCTCCGGCCCGTCGACCACCGCCAGCGCGTCGCTTTCGGCGGTCTCGAACAGGGCCATCGCGTCCTTCACGCTCAGTCCGGGCAGCAGCATCTTGTCCTGGTGGTGCAGGATGTCGGCCACGATCCGGTGCCCTTCCGCTTCGGCATGCGCCTCGGCGACCAGGGCGATCCCGGCGTAGCGGCCGTCCGCGTCCAGCGCGATCGCGCGTTGGGTGGATCCCAGCGGGAACTCGGTGCGGAACACGGCCAGCGGCAGGTCGGCGGGCACGGTGCGGGCGCCGGGGCGCATCATCCGCCCCACCGTCAGGCTGCGCATCCAGCCGATATCGACGGCGCTGCGGATGCCCTCGCCGCGCAGGTGGAACCGCCAGGTGGCGAAAGAGTAACCAAACGTTCGGCGCACCGTAACGGAAGAGACCACGCAGGCGCCCAGCACCGCCATGGTCAGCGGCAGGCTGCCGGTGGATTCCAGCGCCAGGAAGCCCATCGTCAGCGGGCCGCCGATGATCGCCACCGCCAGCGCGCTCATGCCCACCACCGACATGATCACGATCGGCACCGGATGCCCCGTGCTCACCAGGGCCAGCGCCCCGCCGGCGAACTTGCCCACCAGCGCGCCCAGGAACAGCGAGGCGAAGAACAGCCCGCCGCGAAACCCCGAGCCGATCGAGATCGCCGAGCCGCAGGCCTTGAGCAGCACGAGCAGCCCGACCCAGGGCAGCGCATAGTGCGCCTCGATCACCTGGCCGATCGCGCCGTGGCCGGAGGACAGCACCGCCGGGCTGACCAGCGCCATTCCTCCCACCGCGATCCCGCCCACCAGCGGGCGCAGCCAGAGCGGCAGGCCGCTGCGGCGGAACAGCTCCTCGGTCAGGGTCACGCCGCGCATCAGCGCGATGCCGATCAGCGCGCACAACAGGCCGGTGGCGAGGATCGGCAGGTAATCCTCCGACCGCAGCGCCGGCATCACCAGTTGCAGCTCGAACGGCGCACGGCCCAGGCTGTGCAGGACCGCGACCGCGACCAGGGACGCCACCGCGACCGGGGCGAAGGTGCCCAGGGTGTAGGTGCCGATCACCAGCTCGAAGCCAAAGAACGCCCCGGTGAGCGGCGCGTTGAAGGCGCTGGCGATGGCCCCGGCCGCACCGCAGCCGACCAGCAGGCGCATGTCGTTGCGGCGCAGCCGGAAGGCGCGGGCGAAGCGCGAGGCGAGCCCGGCGCCGATCTGGGTGTAGCCCGCCTCCAGCCCGATCGAGGCGCCGACGCCGTTCGACAGCAGGGTCTGCGCCACCACGATCAGGCTGTCGTTGAGCGACATGCGCCCGCCGTACAGCGCGTTCGCTTCGATCGGGTCGATCGCCCGCCGCGGCCGCAGCCGTCCCATCAGCAGCCCGAACAGCCCGAGCGCCAGCCCGCCGAGCGAGGGCACCAGCAGGGTGCGCCAGGCCTCGAGGCGCGGCATGGCACTGAGATGCGCCCCGGCAGGGATGGCGAACAGCAGCTCGTGCATGAGCTGCGCCGCCTCGGTCATGACGTACACCATCACGCCGGCGCAGGCGCCGACCCAGGCGGCGAGTGCCAGCAGCCAGACCTCGTCCACCCGCACCAGCGCGCGCAGCACCTGCGGCGCGTGCAGCATGCGGTCGGCGAAGCGGTGCCGCCGGATCTGCGGGCGCGGCGCGGGGGACTGTTCCGGACGAAGGGACGCCTTGTCCGCGATGGGCTTGTGGCCAAAGACCGAGGACATGCACGGGCGTCCCGAAGGCGAGGGCCGGGCGCGCGACGGAACGACAGACCGAAGGGCCCGGAGCAGGCCGCGCCCCGTCTTCATGGGCCGGGCGCGCCAGGGGAGCAACACAAAAGGAGCAACACCAAAAATGATTGTTGTCAGCGGGCGTCAGCCCCCGCCTGCCTCAGCGCTTCGGGGCCACCAGGTCGGCGGTGCGGGCGGACCCGGCCTCGTCCGTGCTGCCCCGGGTCTCGGCGGCGCGGCGCAGCAGATCCGGCGGGAGCTGCACCTGGACCAGCTTCCACCCGCCGCGCTGCAACTGCATCCGCAGGCGGATCGGCTGGTGCTGCCCGGTCAGGCGGAGGCGCACGGTGAGTTGACGCGGGCCGTCGAACCATGCGCCCGCCAGCCGGACCCGGGCCAGTGGCGCGCCGGCCGAGGGCGCCGCGTGGGCCAGCCGGATCAGCTTGCGCGGGGTCAGTCGGGCGGCGATCGCGTGGTCGGCGAGATGGGAGACGAAGGAGAAACCGAACGGCGGCAGGCTGCCGCCCGGCGCTTGCGCGCCCAGGACGCCGCCGGCCACCTGATCCGCCAGACCCTGACGCACCGAGGGCCAATCGACCAGATGCGTGACGGTGGCCACGTCGTCGTGGCGAACGGCCTGGTCGAGCCGGAACAGGGCAAAACCGGGGGCCAGCGCATAGGCCGCCAGCAGCAGCAGGCCGGGTCCGATCAATGGCAGCTTCGGCATCGCGGCCAGTCTAGCGTACATCGCTGACCACAGCGCTAAGAAAGGCCAGGGGGGCGCTGCCCCCCTGGACCCCCTGCCAGGGGACAAGTCCCCTGGACCCCTCGGGGGGTTCCGAGTGGGGGTGGGGTGGCGCGGCGGGCGCGGGGCGGCGCGTGGGGCTGGGCGGAGAGGGGCGCTCGCGCCCCTCTCCGCCCAGCCCCACGCGCCGCCCCGGCTCCCGCGCCGCCCCACTCCCACTCGGAACCGACGAATGGGTTCCAAGGGCTCAGCCCTTGGCGGGGGTCCAGGGGGCAGCGCCCCCTGGCCTTCCTTCGCCTCAGGGCAATCGCGCCAGCCAGGACACAATCCGGCGTGTGCGAGGCGCGAAGAGCCGGTCGAGGTAGAAGCTGCCGGCGGCCCGCACCGCCGCTTCCGCGCGGGTCGGGTAGGGCACGATCATGCCGGCCAGCGCCGACAGCGGGATCCGCCGGGCGATCGCCAGGGTCCAGGTGCCGATCATCTCGCCGGCGTGCGGGGCGAGAATGCCGGCGCCCAGCACACGTCCGCGCGCCACCACCAGCTTCACCAGCCCGGCCGGGTCGCGGTCGGTCCGGGCGCGGTCGGTCTCCGCCAGCGGCCAGCGCAGCACCTGCACGCGGTGCCCGGCGGCCCGGGCTTCGGCTTCCGTCAGCCCGACCTGGGCGAGCTCCGGGTTGGTATAGGTCACCCGCGGCAGCGCCGTGTCGGAGACCCGCGCCGGCAGGCGGAACACCGCGCGGCGGATCACGATGCCGGCATGATGGCTGGCGGCATGGGTGAAGGCGCGCGGGCCGATGCCCTCGGGATCGGCGATGTCGCCGACCGCGAACACGCGCCGGTTGGTCAGGCTGCGCAGACCGCGGTCGGTGGCGATGCCGGCGGCGGAGGCGCGCACCCCGCCTGCTTCCAGCGCGAGCGCGCCGAGGTCCGGGCGGCGGCCGGTGGCGACCAGCAGATGGCTGCCGGCGATCCGCCGCCCGTCGGCCAGCACCAGGGCCGGGCCCGGTTCGACGGCGGCCACCGCGACCCCTTCGAGGAGCGTCACGCCCCGCGCGGCGAGCGCGGCGCGCAGCCCCGCCGCCAGCTCGGGGTCTTCCTTGCCGGCGATCCGCGCCGCCTCCACCAGCGTGACCTGGCAGCCGAGGCCGGCGTGCGCGTCCGCCATTTCCAGCCCGATCGGCCCGCCGCCCAGGATCAGCAGATGCGCGGGCGGCTCGGGGAGGTCGAACAGCGTCTCGTTGGTCAGGAACGGCACGGCCTCGAGGCCGGGGACCGGCGGCACCGCGGGACGGGATCCGGCGGCGATCACGATCCGTCGCGCGGTGATCCGTCGTTCGCCGACCGCCAGGGTGGCGGGATCGAGGAAGCGGGCGGTGCCGGCGATCACCTCGGCGCCCAGGCCGCGGTAGCGGGCGGCGGAATCGGCCGGGGCGATCTCGGCGATCACACCCTGCACATGCGCGCGCAGCGCCGCCCAGGCGGTGGCGGGGGCGGGCAGGGTGATGCCGAAACGGGACGCGCCGCGCGCTGCCTCGGCCGCATGCGCCGCGGCGAGCAGCGCCTTGGAGGGCACGCAGCCGGTGTTCAGGCAGTCCCCGCCCATCGCCCCGCGCTCGATCAGCGCCACCCTGAGGCCGAGCCGGGCGGCCACGGCCACGACCGACAGCCCGCCGGCGCCGGCGCCGACCACGGCGAGGTCGAACCCGGGCCTCATCGGCACGCGCCGCGACGGGGCGGCGCGCCGGCCGGACCGCCGCCCGGGCAGGCGCGGCGGTTCGGTCCGGCACGACGGCGGGCGGGCATGGTGTTACAGGCCTTCGGGCGTCCGCCGGCGAAGGCGCCGCCAGACCACCGGCGCCAGCGACAGGGCCGCCAGCGCGGCCAGCGGGCCGAGGATCGCGGGCGAGAAGATCAGCGACAGGTCGGGTCGGCCGCCCACCGCCAGCACGTTGCCGACCCCGGCGCCGATCCAGGCGAACACCAGGGTGACCGGAATGATGCCGATCAGGGTCGCCGCGGCATAGGGAAACAGCCGCATGCCGCACAGCGCCGCGCCCAGGTTGACCAGCCAGAACGGCACGATCGGCAGCAGCCGCAGCGCCAGCAGGTAGCTGAACCCGTCGCGCTCCAGCCCCGGGCGGATGCGCCCGAGCAGCGCCTGCGCCCGCCGCGCCATGAAGCCCGCGAGCGCGGTGCGCGCCACCAGGAACAGCAGCACCGCGCCCAGGGTGGCGCCGAGCACGGCGAGCCCGCCGCCGACCCATGGGCCGAACAGCAACCCGGCGGTGACGGTGGCGAGCGCCGCTTCGGGGATGGAGAACGCCACGATCAACGCATAGAGGGCGACGAAGGCGGCCGGGGCCGCCACCGGGTGTGCCGCGACCAGCGCCTGCATTGCCGCCTGGTGGCGGGCGAGCGCGGCCCAGCTCAGTTGGCCCGTCAGCCCGCTGCGCCACAGCACCACCCCGAGGGCAAGAAGCAGCAGCAGCGGCACCAGGTGGCGAAGGTAGCGCATCTCCGATCAGCCGCGGGCCGCCGGGGCGGTGGCGCCGCGCCGGACCGGCGCACGGGGGCGCGCGATCCGCCCCGGCGTCCAGACCGTCGGGCGTCGGCGGGGCGGGTGGTCGGGCATGACGGCGTCTCCGGGCGGGACCGTGCGGCGCGGCGCGGCGATCCGGGCGATGTCGCACGCACCGCGGACGCGGGGCGGACTCGGCACTTCCGGCCGCCGCGGGGGAGGTATCCCCGGCCGTGCGGCGCGGCCGTCTCGGCTGCGGCCGGCGGCCGCGCGATGGTCCCGGCAGGCCGGGATCATGGTGGAGGGGGTTGGATTCGAACCAACGTAGGCGTGCGCCAACGGATTTACAGTCCGTCCCCTTTAGCCACTCGGGCACCCCTCCGCGCCGGAGCCGGCGGACTAATGCCATTGCCGCACGCTTGTCAACGAAGGGGGCGGCGCGCCCGGGGCGATCGGGCGAACGCCGTTATCGCCCCATGGCCGGACGCGGGCGAGCCTGTGGCCCCCCGGCTGCCGACCCAGGCCCGGGAGGCGGGTGGCTATTAGATACGATATCGCAACAATTAGGACACGCGTCGGCCGCCGCCCGCTCAGGCCGGAATTTTCGCCGACCCCAGCCCCGGGCACCCGAGCCAGACCGGCCGACGGTCCCGTCCCCCCGAAGGGGGCACGCACCCGAGCGCGACAAGATCCCCGTGCGAAACACCCCTCGCCCGCGCCACGGCGTAGTCGGCCGCCGCCGCCGCGGCCGTCAGGGGCCCGCCGGGCACCAGGATCACCGGCCGCCGCCGCCGCCGCGAGGGGGGCAGCAGCGCGCGATCCACCCCGAGCATCCAGCCGAGCGGGCGCAGGATCGGCCCCAGCCTGGGATCGGCCGCCAGCAGCTCCGCCATCGCGGGATCGCGCAGCAGCGCTTCCAGCTGCGCCCGCCCGGCGGCGGCCTGCGGCACCAGCCGCAGCAGCCAGCGCCAGGAGCGCGGCAGCCCCGTGCGTTCCGGCGGCGGGTCCGCCAACGGGTCGTAATAGCTGTCGGTGGGAACGAATCGCGGCTCGACCGGCTTCGGGGCCCGCTTCAGCGGCGGGACCGGCGTGCCGGCAACGGCGCGGAACCGGGCGACGAGATCGTGCAGCCGCGCGAGCAGGGCGCCGGCGCGCGTGCGGTCCAGCCCCGCGTGATCGCCCGCTCCGGCGATGCGGTCGGCCAGCCAGGCGACGAGGCTGGTAACACGGTCGAGGAGGGGGGTAAGGGCCATGGGTGTGCGAACATATATAGAACATTCGCCCCGGCCGAGGCAACAGGTTTGTGCGGGCAGGGCCATCGGGTGAACGCCCCGCATCGTCACCTCTCCCGCTCCGCGGGAGAGGTCGGCGCACGAAGTGCGCCGGGTGAGGGCCGGAGGCACGGTCGTCCGGCTCTGGCGGCATCGCCCGTGGCACCGCCGGGCCCGTTTGGCCCGGATTGGACCGCCGGTGCGGCACGCCCTCACCCGCCGTGCTGCGCACAGCGACCGCTCCCGCGGCGCGGGAGCGGTGAACGGCCTGGTGCGCGCGGTTCACCCGATGGCCCTGTTTGTGCGGGCGGAGCCGGTTGGGGCGATTGCGTTGCGTGCGGGCGGCGATCCGGCTCGGTTTGCGCGGTTTGGTCTGCCGGTGCTGGACGATGGCGTGTTCGCGGGGGCGGGGCCGCTGGCGGGGGTGCTGGCGGGGCTGGACTGGGCGGCGGGGCTTGGCGCGACGGATCTGCTGAGTGTGCCGGGGGATACGCCGTTCATTCCGGCTGGTCTGGTCGGTGCGTTGGGGCCGGCGCCTGCGTGTGCGGTGAGCGGGGGGCGGGGGAGGCGTTCCTGAACGTGAACACGGCGGCGGATCTGGCGGCGGCGCGGGAGGTGGCTGGGCGGTTGCGGTCCGGGGCGGGTGGGTAATGTCTCGGTTTGAAGGTCGCCGTCCGGCGGCCCATTGCTGCTTATTGGGCAGCGGGTTGGCTGCGGCCGAAGTTGGCCGAAAGCGGACTAGCAGGTTTCCGACGTCCAACTGCCGAAGCGGACATTGACCCGAGTTGCGCGACCGACATTTTCGGCACACAGATGCCGCTTGGTCGTTTCCCGCTGAATGGCAGCTTCGCGCCTAGCCGGTTCAGCGGCAAAGACTTTCGTCCCGGCGCGGAGATTGGAATGAGGTTCATCGTCAAGTTTAGGTCAGGCGACTCGCTGACGACCAATCATTATCCGCATGCTGTGCTCGTCCAGGATAACTGGGATGACTATGGCTACAAGACCACCTTCCACGTCACGCTGCACATGTCGGCCGATGAAAGCTGCGATCTCGGCAACATAAAGATCATCGAGGTGGGTCGAACCGGCGGCTACACCGAAATGCCCAGGCGGCCCTTTGAGGAATTGCCCGCCGGCCATGCCTCGCTAGGTGCAGACCTCAATTATTATGAGACGATCTACAAACTTGGGCGCAACGTCTTCGAACCGTATTTCAGAGGCCTTCGAGATGTCGCGTTCGACGACGAGATCAAGGCCAGCGTAGAAGACAGCGAGGCGTATCGGGTCTCGCTGTTGCGCTTTGGCGGCGCCGAGCGGACGATCGTTGACGCCGCAAGGTTATTGCGTGCGCCTACCCTGCCTACGAAACGGCGAAGCAAGGGGTTCAGGGTCAAGTTCAAGACGCGTGTAGCGCGACGCTCGAACGCCTTCACAATCGACTTCGATTTTCGGCGACGCGGTCGGCTGCCGAACCGCATCAACGCCCTGATCGGCTACAACGGCACGGGCAAGAACTCGTCTGCTCTCGAACCTCGCGATCGTGGCGAGCGGATACGGCTATGGCAGCAAAGAAGATGTGCTGGACGACGCCGCGGGTCGGTTCGTCGGCACCGCGCCGCCCTTCAAGACCGTGGTTGTGGTGTCCTACAGCGCGTTCGACACCTTTGTCATTCCAGGGCGCACCGAGGAGGAGAAGGAGAGGCTCCAAGAGCGCGGGGAGATCTTTGGGTACGTCTATTGTGGTCTTCGCGAGCGATCGGACGACAACGCGCCGAACGGTGAGCAGGCCTATCGGCTACGCACCCCGGCGGAGATCGAGGCGGAGTTCTTGTCGGCGTTAGAGCGCGTCCGCAAAGCCGACCGCCTGGTGAACCTGTTAGAGGTTTTGAAGCCGCTCCTGCGCGACCCATCGTTCCAGCGCATCGGATTAACCCAGCTCTACGCCAATCGCGACGATGACGAGCTCGGCGAGCTTTTTCGCGGACTGAGCAGTGGTCACAAGGTGGTGCTCAAGATCGTCACCGAGCTCACGGCGTACATCTCGGGGTCGGAGCCGACGCTGGTTCTCATCGACGAGCCTGAAACCCACCTTCATCCGCCGCTGCTGGCTGCGTTTCTCAAGAGTGTACGGGCCTGTCTCGAAGCCTTCGACGGCTATGCGATCATCGCCACCCACTCGCCGGTGGTCCTGCAGGAGACCCCGGCGAAGTATGTCCGGGTACTGCGTCGTGCGGCCGACCAGAACCGCGTCGCGGCGCCGAGCGTGGAGACTTTCGCAGAGAGCATTGGCGTCATCACGCAGGAGGTCTTCAATCTCGGCGACGGCTCAACCGATTGGCACGAGACGCTGAGCGCGTTGGCGCGTCGAAGCACGCTTGAGGAGATCGAGGAAGCGTTCGGTCGGAAGCTGGGCTTCGCGGCGCGCTCCTACATTCTGAGCATTCGCGATGAGATCGAGGAGTAGCGGATGCGCTCCATCCCGCTCCTCGCCGTCGATGCGGCGGACGTGTTCGATGAGATCGCCGCAGCCAAGCATCAACCGCGGCGGGGACGGATGCGGGCGGCGCGCGCGGAGGTCCTCGCCGCCTATCAAGGCTACGAGGATGCTGCGCCAGAGGTCGGCGGGCTGGATGAAGCGCCGCTAATCGACCTGCAGAAGGAGGCGATGCGACATGCGTTTACCGTGGAGACCGAGCCGATGACGACGCTCCGCGGCAATCTCTTGAAGAGAATCAGGGTCGCGCGGTGCCCGTTCTGCGGGATCAGTGAGTCCTCGACGCTCGATCATTATCTGCCGAAGGAGCAGTACCCCGAGTTCTCTGTATTCCCGAAGAATCTCGTGCCGAGCTGCGCGGTCTGCAACACGCGCAAGAGAGACCGCATCCTGGACGACGGGACGAACGTGCGGATGTTCCTGCACCCCTGTTACGACGTGATCCCGGAGATGGCGTTTCTGACGGTTCGGACGCGCATGGAGGCGGATGCGCTGATCTTGTCCTATCGCCTGACCCGGCCGGCCGAGATGTTGCTGCAGACCTTCCAGCATCTGCGGTCGCACTTCACTGAGCTCGATCTCGCCGACCGCTATCGCCGGATGGGTCTCGAGCATCTCGGAGGCCAGTATCCCGCGCTTCGCCGCGCTTATGGCCCGGGAGAGGATGCGGAACGAGTTGCGGAGAAGCTGGTCGAGGGAGCGGAGGACTTCGAGGAAGTGTCAGGTCCGAACTACTGGCTTGCCAAGCTCTATCGAGCGCTGGCCGCCAACGACGATTTCTGTGCCGGCGGCTTCGAGGCCGTCCGGCCTCAGCCTCATTAAGCACTAACCTTTCCCACGTCAGGAGCCATGCTGCCACCTTGGTCTGTTTTCGGTGGATATGAATGAAGGATACCTCAAGCATACTATTCATCCGCAAGATGCCAGACAACAAATGGCGGTCACTCGTTTACGTCGCAGCGAAGGTTCGCTTTCCGCCCTTCACGCACACCAAGCTAGGCGCGACCGACGTCCGCTTCCCGGAGGCCCCGACAGCAGCGTGATCGACCGAAATGGGCGCGAAGCTGCCATTGGAAGACCTTCGGACGGACCTCTGCTTCCCCCCCCGCGGCCCTCCCACCACCACCCCCCACGCCCCACCCTGGGCAGCCTCCCAGCTACCCTCTATACGGTCACCAATGAAGCCCCCTCACAACCGGCATGGCGGTCCCGGCCGCCCCCCCGCCGATCGCGGCGCCTCCACCGGCCCGCGCGGCGCAGGCGCGCGTCCCCCCGGATCCTTCCGTGCCGGTCCCAGCGACAGAAGCGACCAGCGCGGCGCCCCCGCCCAGGGTCCGGCGCGCGACGGCGCCCCGCGCGCCGCCCGCCCGGACGGCACAAGCTGGCAGGAACGTCCGCGCCACGGCGCCGGCAAGCCGCCCCCCGCCGGCGGCCCCGGCCGCCATGGCCGCGACGACACCCGCGCCCCCGGCCGCTCCGGCGGCCCGTCGCGCTTCGCCCCCGCCGCGACCGGCCCCGACCGCCGCCGCCCCGCCGGCGCCCCGCCCGACCGCACGGATCAGCGCGACCGCGCCCCGCCCCGCCACGACGAACCGCGCCACGACGCCCCGCCGCCCGCCGACCGGGCGCACCCGCGCGGCGCGCACCGCTCCTTCGGCGCCGCGCCCTCCGGCCCGCCGCCGGCGCCGGCCGGCACCGTCTGGCTCTACGGCCACCACGCCGTCGCCGCCGCGCTCGCCAACCCCTCCCGCCGCCTGCGCCGCCTGCTGCTGACCGAGGAGGGCGAGTCCGCGCTGGCGTCCCTGTGCCCCCACCCCTGGCCGCTGGTCGCCGAGCGCACCGAACGCGCCCGCATCGACCACCTGCTGGGCCGCGAGGCGGTGCACCAGGGCATGGCGCTGCTCGCCGACCCGCTGGCGCCCCCCAGCCTCGCGCAGATGCTCGAACGCCCGGGGCCGGTGCTGGTGCTCGATCAGGTCACCGACCCGCGCAACGTCGGCGCCATCCTGCGCTCCGCCGCCGCCTTCGGCGCCGCCGGGGTGATCACCCAGGAACGCAACGCGCCCGAGCAGACCGGCTCGCTCGCCAAGGCCGCCTCCGGCGCGCTGGAAACGGTGCCGCTGCTGCGGGCGGTGAACATCGCCCGCACCCTGATCGCGCTGAAGGCGGCCGACCGCTGGGTGGTGGGGCTGGACGCGGCGGGGCCGGAGGCCCTGTCCGGCCCGGCCTTTGCCGGCCGGCGGGTGGCGCTGGTGCTGGGCGCCGAAGGCTCCGGCCTGCGCCGCCTCACCCGCGAGACCTGCGACGTGCTGGCCGGTCTGGCGACCGAGGGGGCGATGGCGAGCCTGAATGTCGCCGCCGCCGCCGCCGTCGCGCTGTATGAAATGACGAGGCGCCCATGAACGGATCCGACCGCGATTTCGATCCCGCCCCGGCCGCGGCTGCCCTGCAGGCGGCCCGCCGCGCCGGCGGGGTGCTCGCCCCGCTGCCCGCCGCGATCGCCCCGCGGACCGAGGCCGAAGGTGCCGCGGTGCAGCACGCGCTCGCCCGCGCAATGGCCGCCGATCCGCCGGCGGGGTTCAAGATCGGCGCCACCGCGAAGCGGATGCAGGACTATCTCGGCCTGTCCGGACCCGCCGCAGGGTTCATGCCCGAAGCCGGCCTGCACGCGAGCGGCGCCGTGCTGCGCTTCGCCGATTTCCAGCGCCCGGGCGTGGAATGCGAGGTCGCGGTGCGGCTCGCCCGCGACCTGCCGCCCGGCCCGTGCGAGCCTGCGACCGCCGCCGCGGCGGTGGGGGAGTTCTTCGCCGCGATCGAGGTGGTGGAGAACCGCTACGGCGACGTCGCCGCGTTCGGCACGCCGGGCCTGATCGCCGATCAGGTGTTCCACGCCGCCGCGGTGCTGGGCGCGCCGACCGGGCCGGGGTGGGACGGGGCCTGGCGCGCGCTGGAGATCCCGGCCCTCGCCGGCAGCCTGACGATCGACGGGACCGAGCGCGACCGCGGGGTGGCGTCCGATCTGCTCGGCCATCCGCTGAACGGCCTGGCCTGGCTGGCCGGTTCCGCCGTTGCCGCCGCGTTCGGCGGGCTGCGCGCGGGGCAGGTGGTGCTGCTGGGCAGCGTCACCCCGCCGATCTGGCTGGACGCGCCGGGGAGCGTCACGGTCGCCTTCCCGCCGCTGCCCCCGGTGCGGGTAACCTTCACTTAACCGCCGGGCGCGAGACTGGCGCCGACCGCGCGCGCCTGTCCGATCCGCGGCACTGCCTCGCCAGAACGGCCGCAGCGGATGGACCCCGATGCTCGCCGACTGGAACGCGCTTTCTGAAGACGTGCAGCTTGCCGTCAGCCGTGCCGCGCTGTGCCGCGCGACCGACACCATCGCCGGCCAGGCCGAAGCGCTGGCCGCGGAAATCGAAGCCGGCCACCTGGCCGATCGCGGCGGGCCGGACGCGCTGCGGTTGTTCGCCGCCGTGCTGCGCAGCTACGGCGGCGAGCCGCCGGCTCCGGCCGGACACGGTTGAGACGGACGTGGCGTGCCGTCGCCGGCCCGCCCCCCTGGATCGCCCCGCCTGCGGCGCCGGGCGCGGGGCCCGCTGGCCTGCCTTCCCGCAGCGGCGGAAATTCCGGCCTCGGGTCTCAGCGCGCGAACCGCGGCCACGTATCGGCCAGCCGGTAGCCCTGCGGCCAGGGATCGTCCGGGTCCAGCAGTTCCTGGCGGATGCCGCTCACCCAGGCGCGTCCGGAGACCGAGGGGATGATGGCCGGTCTCCCGGCCAGATCTGTCTCGGCCTCGATCCGGCAGGAAAATTCCGAGCCGATGATCGAGCGGCCGATGAAGCGGTCGCCGACCGCCATCTCCCCCCGCGCATGCAGAACCGCCATCCGCGCCGAGCAGCCGGTGCCGGTGGGCGAGCGATCGATCTTGCCGGGCTGGATCACCACGGCATTGGCGGCGGCGAGCACGCCGCCCTCGCGCGCCACCGGCGCGGCGATCTGGCAGAACGAGATGTGGTTCCAGTCCGCATTGGCCGGATGGGTGAAACCGATCTGCTCATTGGCCGCCCGGGTGATCCGCACGCCGGCTTCGGCGATATCGCGCGCCTCGTCGGGCGTGATGGCGAAGCCGAGCGCAGTGGCGTCGGCGATCACGAAACTGTCGCCGCCAAAGCCGGTGTCGACCGTCAAGGTGCCGATGCCTTCGACCTCGAGCGGAACGGCCAGCCGGTCGGCGAAGCTCGGCACGTTGCGCACCGTGATGCGCTCGGCCTTGCCGTCGCGGCAGGCGGCGGTGACCTCGACCAGGCCGCCCGGCGCCTCCAGCACCATCCGGGTTTCCGGCTCCACCATGGGAATGATGCCGGTATCGAGCAGCACGGTCGCGACGCAGATCGAATTCGAACCGGACATCGGCGGCGTGTCCTCCGGCTCCATGATGATGAAGCCCATCTGCGCGCGCGGATCCTTCGGCGGCACCAGCAGGTTCACGTGGCGGAACACCCCGCCCCGCGGCTCGTTCAGCACGAACCGGCGCAGGCCCTGGTCGCGGGCGATGAAGCGCGACTGCTCCCACAAGGTCGCGCCTGGCGGCGGGGCGACGCCGCCGACGATCACGTCGCCCACCTCGCCCTCGGCGTGGCAGGCGACGATGTGGAGGGTTCGTGTGCTGCGCATGGGTGCTCGTTCCGTTTGTGCCGCGAGGCAGGGTGCCGGGGCGGCGAAGGGGCTGCGGCGTTCAGGGAACCTGGAAGCCGTGTCTGAACGGGTCGCGATCATCGATGAAGATCGTGTTCAACCCCGTCTGCCGCGCCCAGCCGCCGACCGAGGGGATGATCGCGTCGAACGGACCGACCTTCGCCGCCGCCTCCACCCGCCCGTGGAACAATGAGCCGATGATGCTCTCATGGACGAAGTCGTCGCCGGGGTGGAGCCGCCCGAGCGCGGCCCATTGCGCCATGCGTGCCGAGGTGCCGGTGCCGCAGGGCGAGCGGTCGATCGCCTTCTCGCCATAGAACACCGCATTGCGCGCGCTGCGCCCCGGGCGCGCGCGGCGCGCCGGTCCAGAGGATGTGGCTCAGGCCGCGGATCTCCGGCTGCTCGGGATGGCGGAACTCGTAGCGCCGCGTTCAGCGCCGCCCGCAGCGCCGGGCTCCAGCGGATCAGGTCGCCGGCGGTGACATCGGCGATATCGCTGAAAGTCTCCTGCGGATCGACGATCGCGTAGAAATTGCCGCCATAGGCGACATCGACCCGGACCCGCCCGAGCCCGGGGCAATCGACCGCCAGATCGCGCGCATGCAGGAAGGCGGGCACGTTGGTGATGCGCACCTCCTCGACATAGCCGCCCTCCTGCCGGTAGCTCGCGCTGACCACGCCGGCCGGCGTGTCGAGCCGCACGAGGCCCGGCGTGCGCGGGGCGATCAGCCCGTGCTCGATCGCCATCGTGACGGTGCCGATGGTGCCATGGCCGCACATCGGCAGGCAGCCCGAGGTCTCGATGAACAGGATGCGCGGCGTCGCAATCGGCACGTGTCGGCGGATAGAGGATCGCGCCGGACATCATGTCGTGGCCGCGCGGCTCGAACATCAGCCCGGTGCGGATCCAGTCGTACTCGGCCAGGAAATGCGCGCGCCGCGCGATCATGCTGGCGCCGTCGAGGCGCGGCGCGCCGCCGGCGACGAGGCGCACCGGATTGCCGCAGGTGTGCCCGTCGATGCAGAAGAAGCTGTGCCTGGTCATCTCACCCGAACCTTTGCGGACTGAACGGCGCCATGTCGATCGCCGGTGACCGGCGGCAGAGGAAATCGGTCACCAGCCGCCCGGTCGCCGCCGACTGGGTGAGGCCGAGATGGCCGTGGCCGAAGGCATGGACGATCTGCGGCGCGGCGCGCGAGGGCCCGATCGCCGGCAGGCTGTCGGGCAGCGAGGGGCGGAAGCCCATCCATTGCCGTCCGCCTTCGGTGGCGAGGCCAGGCAGGAACCGCTTCGCCTTCGCGAGCATCGCCGCCGCACGCGCATAGTTCGGCGGGCGCTCGAGCCCGCCGAGCTCCACCGCTCCGCCGACCCGGATACCGGTGGCGAGCGGCGTGATGACGAAGCCATGGCCGCCGAAAATCAGTTGCCGGCGCAGATCGAACGCATCGGCGGGCAGGGTGGTGTTGTAGCCGCGCTCGGTCTCCAGCGGGATGCGATCGCCGAGCGGCGCGGCGAGGCGCTTCGACCAGGCGCCCGCGGCGATGACGGCCGCCGCCGCCGGCAAGCTGCGCCCGTCGGCCAGGCGGACCAGCGCGCCCCCGGCATCCGGTGTCACCGCGGTCACCTCTGCGTCAAGGAAGCGCGCGCCGGCGGCGCGCAGGTGGTCGGCGAGCGCGGTCGCGAAAAGATACGGGTCGGCGACGGTCTGCCAGTGCGGCACGAACGTGCCAGCGACGAAACAGGGCGCGAGCCCGGGCTGCAGCGCCGCGAGGGGGGCGCCACGCACGTGCGCGAAGGCGATCCCCCGTTCGGCGCGCGCCCGCCATCCGGGGGCGGCGGCCGCGAATGCGGCTTCGGTCTCGTAGAGTTCGAGCGAGCCTTCGCTGCGCACCATCGCGCCGAGCCCGCACGCTGCCACCATCGCGGCCATTTCCTCGGCGGCGAGGCGCATCAGCGCGCTCTGCGCGGCAAGGCCGCGCGCGAAGCGGTCCCGCCATCCGGCACGCCAGAAGCGGATCAGCCAGGGCAGGATCGGCAGGAAATAGGACGGCGGGATGCTCAGCGGCCCGAGCGGATCGCGCAGCCACGTCGGCACCTTGCGCAGCGTGCCGGAGGCCGCGAGCGGAAGGATGTCGGCGAAGGCGAACGCGCCGGCATTGCCGAAGCTCGCGCCGCCGGCGATGCCGGCGCGTTCGATCACCGTCACCGCACGCCCGGCCGCACGCAATTTCTGCGCGCAGGCCAGGCCGATGATGCCGGCCCCGATGATGACGACATCAAGCGGCCCCGTCGCCGCGTCGGTCACTGCGGCAGCGCATCCAGCAACAGCCGGCCGACCAGGGTCAGCTCCGGGCTGGTCACGCCGTAGCGCGCGATCGCGGCCTGCACCCGGGCGGCGGTCGGCGCATCCGGCGGCCGCGCCCGGCGGCAGCCCCGGCAGCCGGGCCACGATCCCCGGCGCCGCCGCGCCCGCGGCCTCGCGCAGCGCCGCGCCGGCGGCCTGCGTCGCCGCCGCCGTCAGCCGCGGCACCATCTGATCGGCCAGCCACGCCAGCAGCGCCGGCCAGTGCGCCAGCTGCCGATACAGCGCCGGGATGAACGGCTTGCCGCCCAGTTCGGTGGCGAAGCGCAGCAGCACCGCGCGCGGCGCTTCGGCCAGCGCGTCCGGATCGACATTGCCGGGCATCGGCGGCAGCAGGGCCGGCGGCGTCCAGCCGGGCGCGAAGCCGGCGCCGGCCGGACGCGCGCCGTCGAGCAGCAGCCCCAGGCAGCGGCCGAACACCAGGTTCACCGGCGCCACCCGGACGAAATTCGCCGCGACGTTGCGCACCCCGGCCAGACCCGCCGGATCGATGCCCCAGTCCGACAGCTGCGCCGCCGCGACCGCGGCCAGCGGGGCGACCCGCGCCGCGCCGGCCAACTGCCAGCCCGCCTCCTGGATCGCGCCGGCGGCCATCGCCGGGCGCAGCGCCGCCCAGACCCACTCCAGCAGGCCGGGCGTGGCCGCCAGGTAGCGCTGCATGGAGGACACGTAGGGCACGCCGGAGAACCGGCGGATCTCCTCGTAGATCACGGCGAGGGCGCCGTGCGCGGCATCCTCGGGCAGTTCGTCGAGGATCGGGCGGGATGGCTGGGGCATGCGGCACTCTCCGGTTGCCGCCACGACACCAGCCTTCCGCCCGCGCCGCAAGCGGTTCGGATCAGTGCGGGTCGAACACCGGCGCCGCCGCCGCGGCCACGTCCGGCAGGTCCGGGGTGGCATAGGCCAGGAAGCTTTCCGGCAAGGCGCCGCCCCAGTACACGCCACCGGCGCGGTCGGCCTCGTTCCAGCGCACCGGCTCGAAATCCGGCGCGAGCACGAGGAAGCTGCCGGAATAGATCTCCACCCGGTTGCCGCCCGGCTCGTAGCAGTAGAGGTAGAAACCCTGGGAGTTGTTGTGTTTCGCCGGCCCCGCCTCGATGAACACGCCGGCCTCGCGCAGGATGTCGGCCGCACGCAGCACGTCGTCGCGGTCATCGACCCAGAGCGAGAAATGATGCAGCCGCGCGTGGCCGCCCTTCACGTCCAGCACATAGGCCAGCTGGTGATGCACCGGTGACGGGCTGAGCCAGGAGCCGATCTCCTGCGTTCCCTGCGCGTAGACCACCTGCTCGTGCAGCGCGAAGCCGAGCACCTCCTGCGCGAAGCTTCGGTTGGCGGCGACGTCGCTGCACAGCACCGCCAGATGGTCGATCCGCCGCACGCTGACGCCGCGCGCCGGGTAGCGCGAGGGCAGGTTCTTCAGGGCGGACCTTGTGGCCGCGGTCGGAACGTGGCGTGCCTCCTCGTAATAGACCTCCATCCGGTGGCCTTCCGGGTCGCGGCAGCGAAAGCAGGGGCCGCGGCCGTAGTCGCCGTTCGACCAGCCGTCGCCGAGCCCGGCTTCGGTCAGCGCCGCCACCCTGCGGTCCAGCGCCGCGGGGCTGGCCGCGCGCCAGGCGATGGTGCCGACGCCGGCGGCGGGGGCGGCGGTCAGTTTCAGGGTGGCGGCGGCATGGTCGCCATAGCCGCGCAGCCAGGCGGACTCCCCCTCCCGGTGCGCGAGTTCCATGCCCAGCGTGTCGCGGAAGAAGGTCAGGCTCTCCGCCGGCTGCGGGGTCAGCAGTTCGACCAGGCCCAGATGGGCGATGTCGTGGATCGGCTCCCGGCTGGCGGGCATGGTGTGTGCGTCCCGGCTGTTTCCATCCGGCACGCTTCCCGCCGGGGCGGGCGCGGCGCCTTGATCTGGATCAAGGCGCCGCCCGGGCTCAGCCGGCCAGCGCCCGGCGCAGCACCACGGCCATCATGTCGATCGCCGAGTCGGCGGCCCGGATCACCTTGCCCATGCTCATGAACCCGTGGATCTGGTCCGACAGATGCAGGGCGGTGACCCGCACCCCTTCGCGTTCCAGCCGGCGGGCGTAGTCGATCCCCTCGTCGCGCAGCGGATCGGCCGCGGCGGTCAGCACCAGCGCCGGCGCGGTGCCGGCGACGCTGGCGGCGCGGGCCGGGGAGGCGCGCCAGTCGACCAGGTCGGCCTCGCTGCGCATGTAATGATCGATGAACCACTTCATGGTGGCCGAGGTGAGCGGCACGCCCGGCCCCACGGTCTGCGAGGACACGGTGGTCATGGTCATGTCGGTCGCGGGATAGATCAGCAACTGGAACGCGAGCGGCGGCAGGCTGCCGTCGCGCGCCATCAGCGCCATCACCGCGGCCAGGTTGCCGCCGGCGGAATCGCCGCCCACCGCGATCCGCCCGGGATCGACGCCGAGCGAATCGGCCTGTTCGATCACGAACCGTGTCGCCGCCGCGCAGTCGTCCACCGCGGCGGGGAACTTGTGTTCCGGCGCCATGCGGTAATCGACCGAGACCACCACGCAGCCGGCCGCGTTGGCGAAGCGGCGGCACACCACGTCGTGCGAGTCGAGCCCGCCCAGCAGCCAGCCGCCGCCATGGTAGTAGACGAGGCAGGGCAGCTTCTCCGCGCCGGCGCCGGCGGGGCGATAGAGCCGCAGCGGGATGTCGCCGTGCGGGCCGGGGGCGGTCAGGTCGCGCGCCTCGCTCACCGCTTCCGGCTCCGGCTGCAGCACCGCGCGGCTTTTCATGTAGGCCTCGCGCGCCTCGTCCGGCGAAAGCTGCTCGAACGGCGGACGGCCGGCGAGGCGGATCATGTCGAGAACGAGCAGGACGTCGGGATCGAGCGGCGGCATCACTTGGTTCCTCCGGGCGGGCGTTCTTGGGTCGTCACGCGGGTGGACTTGCGTCCTTCTCCCCCTTCCGGGGGCAGGGTCGTCGTCTATCAGTAGCCGCCTCCGGCCAGGGAGGGAACTCCGGCGGCCCCGTGCCTGCCCGCGGCGCGTGTCCTCAGACCCGCGCGTCCCCGCCGCGGGCGGCGGCGATGAAGGCGCGGATCAGGGCCGGGTCCTTCACCCCGGGCGCACGCTCCACCCCCGAGGACACATCGACCGCCGTGGCCCCGGTGGCGCGGATCGCCGCTGCCACCGTGTCCGGGGTCAGGCCGCCGGCCAGGATCCAGGGCGCCGGGGCGCGCCAGTCGCGCAGCAGCGACCAGTCGAAGCGCGCGGCGTTGCCGCCGGGGCGGGTGGCTTCGGGCGGCGGCTTGGCTTCCAGCACGAAGCGGTCGGCGCCGCCTGCCCCGGTCGGCAGGTCGGCCGCGCCTGCCACGCCGATCGCGCGCCAGACCGGACGGCCGAAGCGGGCGCGCAGCGCCGCCACCCGCTCGGCCGAGGCATAAAGCTGCAACGCGTCCAGCGCCATGACGTCGAGCACCGCAGCCACCGCCGTGTCGGTGGGGTCGACGAACAGCCCGACCCGCTCCGGCCCGGCCGGGCAGCCGGCCGACAGCGCGGCCGCCTGCGCGGGGGTGACGGCGCGCGGGGAGGGGGGGAAGAACACGAACCCCACCCAGTCCGCCCCGGCCTCGGCCGCGGTCGCCAGGGCGCGCGGGTCGTTGATGCCGCAGATCTTGACCCGTACCGTCATCGGCCCAGGGCAATCGTGGGGGCGATCGTGGGGGCGCCCACGGGGGAGATCGCGGCGGCGATCGCGGCGGCGGCGGCGGCGGGGTCGGGGGCGGCGGTGATCGGGCGGCCGACCACGATCCAGTCGGCGCCGGCGGCCACCGCCTGCTCCGGCGTGAGGGTGCGGGCCTGATCGCCCGCGGCGGCGCCGGCGGGGCGGATGCCGGGCACCACCAGCTTCGGCCCGGCGCCGAAGGCCTCGCGCAGCAGCGCCACCTCCAGCGGGCTGCACACCAGCCCGTCGGCCCCCGCGGCCAGTGCCAGCCGGGCCAGGCGCAGCACCTGCGCCGCCGCCCCGCCGGGGACGCCCGTCGCGGCCAGGGCGGTGTCGTCCAGGCTGGTGAGCACGGTGACCGCGAGCAGCAGCGGGCGGCCCGGCCCGGCGGCCTCGGCGGCGGTCCTTGCGGCTTCGATCATCGCCGCGCCGCCGCCGGCGTGCAGGGTCAGCAGCCGCGGCGCCAGCGGCAGCACCGCGCGCACCGCGCCGGCCACCGTGGCCGGGATGTCGTGCAGCTTGAGATCGAGGAACACCGGCCGGTCCGGCGCGGCGGCGGCGATCGCCCGCACCCCGGCCGCTCCGTTGGCCGCGAAGAATTCCAGCCCGAGCTTGAGCAGCCCCACATGCGGGGCGAGTGCCCGGGCCCAGGCGCAGGCGCGCGCCGGGTCGGCGGTGTCGAGTGCGGCGATCAGCCGGTCGGCCATCACCGTGCCGCCGGCGGCGGCAGCGCGGGGGAGGCGGATGCGGGCCCGGCGCCGGCCGCCGGTGCGGCCTGTCGGGCACGCAGCATCTGCACCTCCTCCTCCAGCTTGCGCACCGATGCTTCCGCGCGGCGGGCGCGGCGGCGTTGGCCGAGTTCGTTCACCCAGACCAGCAAGGCGCCGGCGAGGAAGGCGACCGCCGCTGCGACCAGCACGACGAGCGACAGCGGCGCGGCCAGGTGCAGGCCGGTTGGCCACAATCCGAGCGACACCGGCGCGCTGTTCGAGAGAGCGAAGAGCACGAGCAGCAGCAGGAAGGGCGCAGCGATCAAAAGGCGCATGGAAGGGTCCCCCTCCGGTCCGCGGGCGCACGGCGGTGCCAGATCGCCCCCCCGACCGTCAAGGCCGCACCTCGGGGCGGCCGCCCGGGCCGACGGCGATCCGGCCGGCTTTCCGTGTGGCGGGGCCGTGCCCCGGAGGCAAGCGCGCAGCCCCTTGGACGTCCGCGAAGCCCGTGCTACGTCCCGCTCGCGATGGCCCTCTGTCGGAATTGGTAGACGAACGCGACTCAGACCGCTTGAGTGCCCCGGTGGAAACGCCGGGAGCAGAACCGCTCAAATTCGGGGAAGGCTTCACTGCTAATCCCGAGCCAAGCCCAGTCATGGGAAGGTGTAGAGACTGGACGGGCGGCACCTAAACCGCATCCGCGGCAGGGTGAAGGGACAGTCCAGACCACGAACCCGACATCGGGGCGGCGAAAGCCGAAGTGGTACGAAAATCGCGCGCCTTAACGGGCGTCCCGGTTCGAATCCGGGGAGGGCCACCACCGTCACCTCCTGTCCCGTCCGCATGGCGGGCGACCGCCCGCCGGTCGCGGCCGGGCTGCCCAGGCGGCGATGCCGGCTCAGGCATCCAGCCTGTCTTCCTGGCCGTAGTACTGCCCGTAGCGCACCAGCGCTTCGGCCACGTCGCCGCCGCGGGAGCGGGCATGCTTGCGCAGGTCGAGCTGGGTCACGACGGCGGCCACCAGGCAGGTTTCGCGATCGAACCGCATGCCGACCCGCCGCAGCAGGCCGAGCGCGTTGGCCGCCACCTGCCGGCTGGTGCGGCCCCATTTCACCACGAACAGCACCTGGTCGGCCATGGTCGCCAGGACCCGGGTCTCGGCGACGGCCAGCAGCGGCGCGCTGTCGATGACAATGCAGTCGTAATGATCGCGCAGCCGCTGCAACAAGGTTCCGATCTGGTTGCCGGCGAACAGCCGCAGCGGATCGCCGGTGCCGCGTCCCATCGGGACGTAATCGAGCTGCAGCAGCGGGATGCGCTGGACGATCTCGCAGACCGGCCGGTCCTGCAGCAGCCGCTCGAGCGTCCGCTCCTGCCCCGTGCCGCCGACCTCGCGCGACGTTGCGGGATGGCGGAAATCGAGGTCGAGCAGGATGGTCCGTCGTCCGAGCCGCGCGGCGCAGGTCGCGTAGCTGACGGCCAGGGTGGTTTTGCCCTCGCCCGGGACGCTGGAGGTCACGAGCACGACCTGGGGCTCGCGCTTGGCCATCAGCATTGATGTGGCGACAACGGAACGGATCGCCTCGACATAGGGGCCGTATGTATCGCGCAGCAGCCGCTGGTGCGGTCGGCCGCGGCTGGTCCGGCGCAGGCGGGGGACGAACCCCGCGCAGGGAATGCCCAGTGCCTCCCCCACCTGGCCTTCGGAGCGGATGGTGCCGTCCAGCCGATCCATCGTGATCGCCAGGAAGGCCCCGCAGGCCAGAAACAGGACCAGCGCCGGCGGCGCGAACAGAACCGGGTTGGGCGAGCTCGGGTGCTCGGGCGGAACCGCGTGCGAGACGACCTCGAAGCCCGACGATGCCGTCTCCAGGCGTTCGAGCGTGGCTTCCCGGCGTCCCAGCAGGCTGTCATAGAGCTGGCGGGTGGCGGTGGCGCGCCGGTCGAGCTCGCCGAGCCGCAGGTCGCTGCTCGCGTCCTGCACCGTGGCCAGCTCGTGCCGCAGCAACCGGACCTGGGTCGCCTGGGCCCGCGCGCGTTCGCGCAGGCCGGATTCGGCGCGGCCCAGTTCCTGGCGGATCTTCTGCCGCACTTCGCCGATGGCGCTGCGGACCTGCTGCATCTCGGGGTGGTTGTGGCCCAGGCTGACGGCGAGACCGGCTTCGCGCTGCAACAGCGCGGCTTCGCGCGCGCGCAAGGCGTCGAGCGCCGGCGTATCGAGCGTGTCGGCCACCGCCGTACCGTGGTCGCCGCGCACGCCTTCCAGCCGGCTTCGGTCGGCGGCGAGACCGGCTTCCGCGACCCCGATCTGGCGGGTCAGCTCGGCAAATTGCTGGTCGGCGACGGCAGTGGGATTGACGTCGGCGAGCCCGTGCGCGCGGCGGTAGTCCTGGATCGTGGTTTCGACCGCCATCAGCTCCGACTTCACCTCCGGCACGCGCTGGTCCAGCCAGGTGAGCGATCGCCTGGCGGTGGCCTGCTGTTGCTCGGTCTGGCCGCGCAGATAGAGCGCGGCGACGCGGTTCGCGATCAGCGCCGCCACGTCGGGGCTGGTCGAGGTGTAGTGCACCGCGATCACGTGCGAGCCGGCTTCCTGCGCCACCTTGAGATGCCGGCGCAGCTCCGCGACCCGCAGGAGGCGGCACGCACGCAGCGCGTGCCAGGGCGACAACCAGTCGGGCAGGCGGCGACGCAGGGCGCCCCGCACGAGATCGCCGGAGGTGCGGGACTGGGTGCTCGCCTGGCTGTCGGCGGCCTGGAACGCGGGATCGCGCGACAGGCTGTCGATCGTGCGCCGCAGCAGGGCTTCCGAGGAGAGTTCCGTCACCTTGGTCAGGATCGTCTGCTCGCTGGCCTGCGGCGCGACCACGCCGGTCTGCTGCTGCAGCAGAACGATTTCCGCGGTCGCCGTGTAATGCGCGGCAACCAGCATGGCGCCGAGCAGGACCAGGGTCGTGCCGCCCAGCGCGACGACGACGATCATGCGCCATCGTTGCCGCAGGACGTTGATCAGATCGCGAAACTGCAGCTCGTTCGCCATGCTCGACCGTCCCGCGGCTGGTTAGAGGTGCGACGCCGGTGCCGGCGTCATGCGCGGGCACCCGACCCGCGCACCCGGATGCGGACCGTCCCCCGGTCCGCCGTCCTGCGCACTGCGGCATCGACTCCGGATCGGGCGGGCGGCAGTCGAGGGTGCAACGGCATCTCCTTCGCGGACGGACGTCGGGTCACCCGGCGCCCGGCCGGATGCAGGCAGGAGACGGCGGCCCGGTGGGAGTAACGCATTCTCGATGGTGGCTTGGCGACTTGGTCAGAGGATTGAGCCGGGCCTAAGCCCTGCGACCTACGTCGTCGGCCTGAAGCGCCCCGCCGCCGGCGGGGTTGCCTAATCGAGCGAATAGCCCAGCCGCTCGATCGCCGGGCGCAGGATCGGCAGCACCGGCTCCAGATGGCGCCGGTAGTGGCGGTAGCGAAACACCGAGCGGTCGTACAACGGCTCCGCCACCTGCGCGTAGCTGGCGGTGCGGGCGTAGCGGCGGTTTTCGTGGAAGGCGAGGCAGGCCGGATCGAAGGCTTCGCCCACGAACTCCAGCATCCGCCGCACCCCGGGCTCCTGCGCGGCCACCAGCGCTTCGTAGCGCAGCGGCAGGTAGCGCAGGTCCATCTCGGCGCGGTAGCGATCCACCAGCTCCATCACCAGCGCATAGTGCCGGGCGGCCGTCTCCAGTTCGAAGGCGCAGCAGAAGCCGTGGGTGAGCTGGTTGGAAAACACCGAGAGCACGACATCCAGCGGATGGCGCAGCACGTGCACCAGCGGCGTCTCGGGGAACAGCAGCGCGATCAGGCCCAGATGCATCTCGTTCAGCGGCATCTTGTCGGTGAACCAGGCGGTCCGGTCGTCGATCGCCCCGAGCTGGCGGGCCCGGCGCAGGTAGTGGTCGCGCAACAGATCGAGGTCGTCGCGGTGATCGCCCATCCACAGCTCGGCCAGCGCTTCGGGGTAGGCGAGCGGGCTTTCCAGCATGCGCGGCATCAGGGTGGCGATTTCCGCGATCGTCGGCAGCTCGTCGCCGGCGCTGATGGCCGGATGCGCCGACAGGGTCTGCTCGACCAGGGTGGTGCCGGAGCGGGGGAAGCCGAGGATGAACAGCGGCTGGGCGATGTCGGTCCGCCGCCCGGCGCGCGGCAGCAGCCTGAGCCGCCCGGCGGTGAAGAAGCCGGCCAGCCGTGTCGCCAGATGATGCGCCTGCTCCGCGAGATAGGCCTGCCCGCTCAAGGCGCTGGACTTGCGCTTGCCGGCGGCGAAGGCGGCGAAGGCGGCGTCGTACTGGCCCATGCGGTCGAGCAGGCGGCCCTTGGCCAGCAGCTCGTCCGGTCCCAGTTCGCCGTCCGCGGTGTCGCGGGCCAGGTCGTCCAGCACGGCCAGGGCCGCTTCATACTGCCCCGTCCGGCCGAGCAGAACGGCGCGGCTGAGCCGGACCGAGGGGTGGCCGGGCGCCGCGGCGTCGGCGCGGTCGAGCAGCGCGCGGGCCGCTTCGAACTGCCGGTCCGCCTCTTCCAGCCGCGCCCAGCCGAGCAGGGTCTGCAGCACGGACGGGGCGGCGGCGACGGAGTCTTCGTACAGCGAACGCGCCTCCGCCATCCGCCCCTGGCTCTTGAGGTTCCAGGCCAGGTTGGCGAGCAGGATGGGATCGCGGCGCGGCGACAGGGCGAGGACCCGGCGGTAGTGGTATTCGCCCACCTGCGGGCGCTGCGCCTCGGTCAGGATCATGCCCATCAGGTTGTGCGCCTGCGGGTTTTCCGGCGCGAGGCGGACCGCGTTGCGGGCGTGGCGCTCTGCTTCGGTGAGGGCGCCGCGCGCCAGCAGCAGCAGCGCCAGTTCGACGGTGGCCGGGAAGTTGTTTGGATCGAGCGCGACGATCCGCCCCGCCAGGGCCTCGGCGGCGCGGTCCTGGCCCGCGGCCTTGCGGATGTCGTACAGCACCGCCAGCGCGCGAAGGTCGGCCGGTGCCTGTTCGAGTGCCTGGAGGCAGAGATGCGCGGCGGCGTCGCGCGCGCCCTGGCGGTGTGCCAGCACCGCGCGTTCGACCAGCGGCTGCACGTCCGGGGCCGTGCCTGCCGCGGCGAGGGCGGCCGGATCGAGCGCGCAGCAGCGGGCCTGACGAAGGCCGCTGCCGCAGGCGCACAGGGCCTGCGCTTCCATCCCGTTTGCCGAAGGCACGCGCTGGACCCCTTGCAGGTCGGTTTGCAACGACGTCTGATGCCATCCGCCGAAATGACGGACGCTCGGCAGGCTCCGTGCCGTCCCGGCCACGACGGGTGCTGCGGAGCGGCACCATCCGACCGAAGGTCAGTACTGTCGCCGGTTGATACTACGAAACTCGGGCAAGTTCTGTCACGGCCGCAGCGCAGTAACAGTTGCTTCGATTTACAATCTCAGCCTTGAGCCACCCTGCGGGGGCACCGCCGGTCGGCCGAAGAGGCCGCCGGCTCAGACGTGGAAGCTCTCGCCGCAGCCGCAGCGGCCCTTCTCGTTCGGGTTCGTGAACGTGAACCCCGAGGTGAGCGCTTTCACCTCGTAGTCCATCACCGTGCCGATCAGGAACAGGCTGGCGCGGCGATCGACCAGCACCGTCAGCTCCTTGTCGGTCACGACCTCATCCCCCGGGCCCGGGGCATCGGTCCAGGACATGTCGTAGGACAGGCCCGAACAGCCTTTGGTGTTCACCCCGATGCGCAGCAGCTTGCCCTGCTCGCCCTTGGCATAGAGCGTGCGCAGGCGTTCGGCCGCGGCGTCCGTCAGGGTCATCAACGGCGGCAGCGGTCGGGCGGGTCGGCGGGTGTGCGTGGTTGTGCTCATGGTCTTGTCCGATGTGGGCTCGTTCAGAACATGTTCAACTGCAGCCGGGCTTCCTCGCTCATCCGGCTCGGGTCCCAGGGCGGATCCCAGACGGTTTCCACCTCGCAGGCGCTGACGCCGGGCACGGCCATGATCGCCTCGCGCACCTGCTCGGGCAGTTCCTGCGCGCTCGGGCAGGCCGGCGCGGTCAGGGTCATGTCCACCTTCACCTGGCCGGCGTCGTCGATCTCGATCGCGTAGATCAGGCCGAGCTCGTAGATATTGACCGGGATTTCCGGGTCATAGACGGTGGCGCAGGCGTCGATCACCGCGATTTCCGTGACCTTGGGCGGGGTCTCGCCGTCCGGGGTCCAGGCGCCGTGCGGCGCGGTCTGGGCGATGTCATTCACTGCTGGCCTCCTCTGCGCCATCCAGCGCGGCGATCAGCGCGTGCCAGGGCAACGTGGCGCATTTCACGCGTGAGGGGTACTCGTGCACGCCGGCCAGCGGCGCCAGCCGTTCCAGCGGCTCGGCCAGGGCCGGATCGCAGGCAGGGCAGGCGCCGGTGCGTGCCAGCTCGCGGAAGGCGGCGAACAGGGCGCGGGCGTCCTCGGGGCGCCGGCCGGCCACCGTTTCGGCCATCAGGTCGGCCGAGGCGATGCTGATCGCGCAGCCGCGCGCCTCGAACCCCGCTTCGGCGATCGTGCCGTCCGGCGCGCGGCGGAGGAACACTTCCACCCGGTCGCCGCACATCGGATTGTCGCCCTTGGCGGCGGCGTCGAACGCCGCCAGCCGCTTGCCATGGCGCGGATGCCGGCCGTGATCGAGGATCACGTCCTGGTAGAGATCGCGCAGGTCGTCGAACGTCGTCGTTCCGCCGCTCATGTCCCCTCCGTCACGCGAAGAACTCCCGCACCCGCACCAGCGCTTCGGCCAGGGTGTCGATTTCCTCATGCGTCGTGTAGACGCCGAAGCTGGCGCGCGCGGTGCTGTCCAGGCCGAACCGGTGCATCAGCGGCTCGGCGCAATGGTGCCCGGCGCGCACCGCGATGCCGAACCGGTCGAGCAACGTCGCCACATCGTGCGCATGCGCGCGATCGAGCGCGAAGGACACCACCCCGCCGCGGTCCTGCGCGCTGCCCAGGATGCGCAGCCCCTCGATCGCGGACAGCCGCGCCAGCGCGTGTTCGGTCAGCGCCGCCTCGTGCGCCGCGATCGCCGGATAGCCGATGGCGCGCACCCAGTCGATCGCCGCCTTGAGGCCGATGCCTTCCAGGATCGCCGGCGTCCCGGCCTCGAACTTGTGCGGCACCGCGGCCCAGGTGGAGCGTTCATAGCTGACCGAGGAAATCATTTCTCCCCCGCCGAGGAACGGCGGCATAAGCTCCAGCAGCTCGCGGCGCGCCCACAACACGCCGATGCCGGTGGGGCCATAGAGCTTGTGCCCGGTCCAGACGTAGAAATCGGCGTCGATCGCCTGCACATCGACGGCGCGGTGCACGATCGCCTGCGAGCCGTCGAACAGCACCTTCGCCCCGTGCGCGTGCGCGATCCGCGCGATCCGCTCGGCCGGCGTGTAGGTGCCGAGCACGTTGGACATGTGGGTGATCGCGACCAGCCCCACCTTGCCGTCGTCCAGCAGCGCCTCGAACGCCGCCATGTCGAGCTCGCCCGCATCGGTGATCGGCGCGACCCGAAGCTCGATCCCCCGTTCGTCGCGCAGCATCTGCCAGGGGACGATGTTGGAATGGTGCTCCATGCCCGAGATCAGCACCGCCTGGCCGGGGCGCAGCACGGAGCGGCCGTAGCTGTGGGCGACCAGGTTGAGCGCCTCGGTGGAATTGCGGACGAACACGATCCCGGCCCGGTCGGGCGCGTTCATCAGCGCGGCGGCGGCGTCGCGCGCGGCCTCGTAGGCTTCGGTGGTGCGCTCGCTCATCCAGTGCAGGCCGCGATGGACGTTGGCGTATTGCGTTTCCATCGCGGTCTTCATCGCCTCGATCACGGCGACGGGCTTCTGTGCGGAGGCGGCGCTGTCGAGGAAGACGAGCGGCTTGCCGCGCACCGTCTGGCGCAGAATCGGGAAATCGGCGCGGATGCGGGCGATGTCGAGCGCTTGCGGCATGGCGGTTGTGTCGTTCATGCGGCCTCCCGGACCCACCAGCGGCTGACCGCCGCGTCCAGCGCGGCGCGCGCCGGTTCGTTCGCCACCGTCTCCAGCGCTTCGGCGAGGAACGCGTGCACCAGCATCGCCCGCGCTTCGGCTTCCGGCACGCCGCGCGAGCGCAGGTAGAACATCTGCTCGGGGTCGAGCGCGCCGACCGTCGCGCCGTGGCTGCATTTCACGTCGTCGGCGAAGATTTCCAGTTCCGGCTTGGTGTCGATCTCCGCCTCGTCGGACAGCAGCAGCGCCTGGCTCATCTGGAAGCCGTCGGTCTTCTGTGCCGCCCGCGCCACTTCGATGCGGCCCTGGAACACGCCGCGCGCGCGTCCGGTGAGCACGTTCTTCACCGTCTGGCGGGACGTGCCCTGCGGCGCGTCGTGGCGCACCACGGAGGTGATATCGGCGTGCTGGGTGCCGGCGAGCACCTGCGCCGCATTGATCGCGGCATGCGCCTCCGGCCCGGCGAGCCGCGCATGGAATTCGGTGCGGGCGATCCGCGCGCCGATGTTCAGGGTGAACCCGTCGTAGGTCGCGCCTTCGGCGATCCCGACATACAGGGTGGCCAGATGGAATGCGTCCGGCGCCTCGTCCTGCAACCGCACGTGATCGAGCCGTGCGCCGGCCTCGAGCACGATCTCGGTCACCGGGTTGTGCAGGTAGCTGCCGACGCCGGTCGCGGTTTCCAGCAGGGTCAGCCGGGCGCCGGCGCCGAGATGGATCCGGTGGCGGGGGTGGAACGCGGTGCTGCGGCCCTGCGCTTCGGTGGCGAGGCTGGCGAGCTGCACGACCCCGCCATCGGCGCCGGCGGGCACGTCAAGCTGCGCGCCGTCCTCGGCCAGCATGGTGTTGAGCGCCACCAGCGGGTCCCGCTCCGGCCGGGCCAGGGGGCCGAAGCCGGGGTGTTCGGCGAAGCTCGTTGTTTCGAGCCCGGACGGCGGGTCGGACAGGTCCGGCCGGTACCGCCCGTCGATGAACACGAGCCGCGCGGGGGCGAGGCGCGGCAGACCGGCGAGGCTGGTCGCAGCGTCGTCGATCGTGCTCAGCGCTTCATGGAACGGCGCCGCGGCGAGCGGGCGCAGGCTGGTGTATTTCCATGCCTCCTCCCGCCGTCCCGCGGCGGCGCCGGGCAGGCCGAGGGCGCGGAACGATTGCGCGGCGGCATCGCGCGCCGCGCGGTCTCCCGGCAGGCGCGCGGCCATCCCGTCGTAGCGGGCGAGAAAGCCCGCAGCCCCGGTGGCGGCGGGCATGGTCATGCCGCTTCCGCCGTCATCGCGGCGTAGCCGCGCGCTTCCAGCTCACGCGCCAGATCGGGCCCGCCGGAACGGACGATCCGCCCGCCGGCCAGCACATGCACCCGGTCCGGCACCAGCCGTTCCAGCAGCCGCTGATGGTGGGTGATCACCAGGGCCGAGAACTCCGGCCGCCGCAGCGCGTTCACCCCGTCGGCGACGATCTTCAGCGCGTCGATGTCGAGCCCGCTGTCGGTTTCGTCCAGGATCGCGAGGCGGGGGCGCAGGATCGCCATCTGCAGCACTTCGTTGCGCTTCTTCTCGCCGCCGGAGAAGCCGACGTTGACGTTGCGCTTCAGCATGTCCTCGGGCATCGCCAGCAGCTTCGCCTGCTCGCGCGCGAGGCGCAGGAACTGCACCGCGTCGAGCTCCGCCTCGCCGCGGGCGCGGCGGACCGCGTTCAGCGCGGTGCGGAGGAAATTGGCGTTGCCGACACCCGGCAATTCGACCGGCGCCTGGAAGGCCAGGAACACCCCGGCGGCGGCGCGCGCCTCCGGGCTCAGCGCCAGCAGGTCGGTGCCGTCGAACGTGGCCGAGCCGGCGGTCACCTCATAGTCCTCCCGCCCGGCCAGCACGTAGGAAAGGGTGGACTTGCCCGACCCGTTCGGCCCCATGATGGCGTGCACTTCGCCCGACGGCACCACCAGGTCGATGCCGCGCAGGATCGGCTTGCCCTCGATGGCGGCGGTAAGGTTGCGGATTTCCAGCATGGTCAGCCCACCGAGCCTTCCAGGCTGACGGCCAGCAGCTTCTGCGCCTCCACGGCGAATTCCATCGGCAGTTCCTTCAAGACGTCCTTGCAGAACCCGTTCACGATCAGCCCGACCGCGTCTTCTTCCGAGAGGCCGCGCGAGCGGCAGTAGAACAACTGGTCCTCGGCGATCTTCGAGGTGGTGGCCTCGTGCTCGACCTTCGCACTCGGGTTGCGGCATTCGATATAGGGCACGGTGTGCGCGCCGCACTGCTGACCGATCAGCAGGCTGTCGCATTGCGTGTGGTTGCGCGCCCCCGCGGCGCGCGGCCCGATCCGCACCAGCCCGCGATAGGTGTTGTCCGACCGTCCGGCCGAGATCCCCTTGGAGACGATGGTCGAACGCGTGTTGCGCCCGATGTGGATCATCTTGGTCCCGGTATCGGCCTGCTGGCGGTTGTTGGTCACCGCGACCGAGTAGAACTCGCCCACGCTGTCGTCGCCTTCCAGCACGCAGGAGGGGTATTTCCAGGTGATCGCCGAGCCGGTCTCCACCTGGGTCCAGGAGATCTTCGCCCGCTTGCCGCGGCAGGCGCCGCGCTTGGTGACGAAATTGTAGATCCCGCCACGGCCCTCGGCGTCGCCCGGGTACCAGTTCTGCACCGTGCTGTACTTGATCTTCGCGTCATCCAGCGCGACCAGCTCCACCACCGCGGCGTGCAGCTGGTTCTCGTCGCGCATCGGCGCGGTGCAGCCTTCCAGATAGCTGACCTGGCTGCCGGCGTCGGCGATGATCAGGGTGCGCTCGAACTGGCCGGTGTTGCGCGCGTTGATGCGGAAATAGGTGGACAGCTCCATCGGGCAGCGCACCCCGGGCGGGATGTAGACGAAGCTGCCGTCGGTGAAGACCGCCGAGTTCAGCGCGGCGAAGAAATTATCCGCCACCGGCACGACGGTGCCGAGGTACTGGCGCACCAGATCGGGGTGCTCGCGCACCGCCTCGCTGATCGGGCAGAAGATCACGCCGGATTTCGCCAGGGTGGCGCGGAAGGTGGTGGCGACCGAGACGCTGTCGAACACCGCGTCCACCGCGACGTTCGATCCGGCGCCTTCGACGCCGGCCAGGATGGCGCGCTCCTTCAGCGGGATGCCGAGCTTCTCGTAGGTGGCGAGCAGCTCGGGATCGACCTCGTCGAGCGATTTCGGCCCGGCCTTGGGGCGGGGGGCGGCGTAGTAGTGGATGTCCTGGTAGTCGATCGGCGCGTGCCAGACGCGGGCCCAGTGCGGCTCTTCCATCTTGCGCCAGCCGGCGAAGGCGGCCAGCCGCCACTCCAGCAGCCAGGCGGGTTCGCCCTTGCGCGCGGAGATCAGCCGGATCGTGTCCTCGTTCAGGCCTTTCGGCGCGAGGTCCATCTCGATCGCGGTCTCGAATCCGAACTTGTAGCCGGATTCGGTGAGCGTGCGGACGGTGTCGAGGGTTTCGGTGACGGCGGGCATGGTCGGATCCTATTCGGCTGCGGGCAGCGCGCGCGCCGCGATCGCCTCGGCGGGGATGCGGAAGGCGCGGGGGATCGCCGCCCTCTGCATGTCGGCCAGGGTGATGGCGCTCAGCGCTTCCCGGATGGCGGTGTTCACCGGGTCCCAGCGGCCGCGTACCGGGCAGAGGCTTTCGGACTCGCAGCCGCCGGTGGAGCCTTCGACGCAGGCGGTCAGCGCGATCGGCCCGTCGATGGCGGCGATCACGTCGGCGACCGGGATTCCCTCCAGCGGGCGCAGCAGCCGGTAGCCGCCGCGGGCGCCGCGCTGGGAGGCAACCAGACCGCCGCCGGCGAGGGTCTTCAGCACCTTGGCCACGGTCGGTTCGGGAATGCCGGTGGCGGCGGCGATGCCCGGGGAGGTCTGCATCCCCGCGGTCTGTCCCGCGTGGGCCGGCGCCGCGTCCGCCTGCGCCAGGCGGACCAGCACCACCACGGCGTAGTCGGTGAGCTTCGACAGCCTCAGCATGGTGCTATGTCCTGGCCGATCGCGGCGGAAAGATAACAGGACCAGCGCAGTCCTGATTGACGGGAAATGGCCCATCCGCCGGGGGCCGTCAAGGGGGCCCGGGCCCCGGGACGATCGAGGCAACCGGTCCTCCTTCTCCCCCTCCCCTTGCGGGAGGGGGTTGGGGGGAGGGGTGCAAGCGGCAGGATGCTCCGTGCGGCTTGCACCCCTCCCCCCAACCCCCTCCCGCAAGGGGAGGGGGAGAAGAAGGGCGGCCGCTCAGGCCCCCGGCCGCACCAGCCGGTGGTGCTTGCGCCCCGCCGACAGCTTGATTGCCCCGTCGCGCAGGTCCGCGGCCCCGATCACGGCCGCCTCGTCGGTCAGCACCGCATCGTTCATCCGGGCCCCGCCGCCGCGGATCAGCCGCCGCGCCTCCGCGTTGCTTGCCGCCAGGCCGGCCAGCGCGAACAGGCGGAACGCCGGCATCTCCGGCCGCGAGATCCGCCGCCGGCACCGCGACCGAGGGCAGGTCCTCCGCCGCTTCCCCGGCCTCGAACGCGCGCCGCGCGGTCTCCGCCGCCGCCTCTGCCGCGGGCCGGCCGTGCGCGAGCGCGGTCGCCTCGGTCGCCAGCGCTTTCTTCGCCTCGTTGATCTCGGCCCCGCCCAGCGCTTCCAGCCGCGCGATCTCGGCCAGCGGCAGGTCGGTGAACAGGCGCAGGAAGCGGCCCACGTCGGCGTCTTCGGTGTTGCGCCAGAACTGCCAGTACTCGTAGGGCGACACCCGGTCCGCGGTCAGCCACACCGCGCCGCGCGCGGTCTTGCCCATCTTGGCGCCCGAGGCGGTGGTGATCAGCGGCGTGGTCAGGCCGAACACCGTCTTGCCGTCGGTGCGCCTGGTCAGCTCGATCCCGGCGATGATGTTGCCCCACTGGTCCGATCCGCCGATCTGCAGGCGCACCCCGTGCCGGCGCGACAGCTCGCGGAAATCGTAGCTCTGCAGGATCATGTAGTTGAATTCGAGGAAGGTCAGCGGCTGCTCGCGCTCGAGCCGCAGCTTCACGGAATCGAAGGTCAGCATGCGGTTGACGGTGATATGCGTGCCGACGTCGCGCAGCAGCGGGATGTAGCCGAGCGCGTTGAGCCAGGTGCCGTTGTCGGCCAGCATCGCCTCGCCCGGGGCGTCGCCGAAGCGCAGGAACGGATCGAAGCAGCGGCGGATGCCGGCCATGTTGGCGTCGATCTGCGCGTCGGTCAGCATCTGCCGGCTTTCGTCCTTGCCGGACGGATCGCCGATCCGGGTCGTGCCGCCGCCCAGCAGCACGAGCGGCGTGTGGCCGTGCTTCTGCAGCAGGCGCAGGATCATGATCTGCACCAGGCTGCCGACATGCAGCAAATCGGCGGTGCAGTCGAAGCCGATATAGGCGGTGAGCGGCCCTTCGCGCAGCGCCGCGTCCAGCCCTTCCGGATCGGTGCACTGGAAGACGAAGCCGCGCGCGGTGGCCTCGGCAAGAAAATCGGCATGCGACATCGGCGCTGGTCCCGTTCTGATGGCCGCGGGGCTAGCATGAAGCCGGCGGCGGGAAAACGTCCGCGCCGGATCGCAGGAGGGCAGGATGCTGCGCACGATAGGGCTGATGAGCGGCACCTCGCTGGACGGCGTGGATGCGGCCTGGGTGGAGACCGACGGGATCACGCTCGCCCGCTTCGGCCCGCGGATCACCCTGCCGTACACCGCGGCGCTGCGGGCGGTGCTGCGCCGCCTGCTCGACCGCGCGCCGGACCTGCCGGCGGCGGACCCCGAGCTGGCCGGGGCCGTCGCCGCGCTGACCGAGCAGCACGCGCGGGCCGTGCTGGCGCTCGGCGATACGGCGGATCTGATCGGGTTCCACGGCCAGACCCTGCTGCATCGGCCGCAGGACCGCCGCACCTGGCAGGTGGGCGACGCGGCGCTGCTGGCGCGGGTTACGGGGGTTCCGGTCGCGTACGACTTCCGGTCGGCCGACGTGGCGGCGGGCGGGCAGGGGGCGCCGCTGGCGCCGGTGTTCCACGCGGCGCTGGCCGCGGGGCTGGAGCGCCCGCTCGCGGTGCTCAATATCGGCGGGGTGGCGAACGTCACCTGGATCGGCGCCGACGGGGCGCTGCTGGCCTGCGACACCGGCCCGGGCAACGGTCCGCTGGACGACTGGGCGCGGCGCCATACCGGTGCCGCCTGCGACCGCGACGGGGCGCTGGCGCGCGCGGGGCGGGCCGACCGGGCGGTGCTGGGGCGGCTGATGCAGGCCGCCTATTTCTCCCGGCCGGCGCCGAAATCGATCGACCGGCTGGATTTCGCCCCGGCGCTTGCCGCGAGCGGTCTCGACACCCTGTCGCCGGCGGACGGGGCGGCCACGCTCGTTGCCTTCATCGCCGCCGCGGTGGCAGCGACGGCGCTGCCCGTCCCGCCGCGGCGCTGGCTGGTGTGCGGCGGCGGACGGCACAACCCGGCGATCATGGATGCGCTGCGGGCGGCGGTGCCGGCCCCGGTCGATCCGGTGGAAGCGGTCGGCTGGGACGGGGATGCGCTGGAGGCGCAGTGTTTCGGCTTTCTCGCCGCACGGGTGGCGGCGGGGCTGCCGCTCAGTTTTCCCGGCACGACAGGCGTGCCGCAGCCGCTGCCGGGCGGGCGGATCGTGGGGTGAGCCGGGGCGGGGGGCAGGCATCAGGCGGGTTCGGGGCGTTCCCCCCACCCCGGCCCTCCCCCGCAAGGGGGGAGGGAGCAGGGGGCTCCGTGGCGGCGGACCCGCCTGCGCCGCTCAGGCTTCGTCGGCGGCCACGTCCACCAGCACGACCTCCGCTGCGTCCTGGGCGGTGATCGTCAGCCGGGTTTCCCCGCCGATCGCCATCCCGTCGCGGGGGCCCGCCGCGACCCCGTTCACCGTTATCCGTCCGCTCGCGGCGACGAGATAGGCGGCCCGGTCGGGATCCAGGGTCACGCTCGCGGTTTCCCCGGCGGCCAGGGTGCCGGCCAGCACCGCCGCGTCCGCGAACAACGGGAGCGCGTCGCCATCGGCATCGGCGGCGCGCCCGCTGGCCAGCACGGTCAGCCCGCCGCCGTCGGCGCGCGGGAATTGCCTTGTGCCCCAGCCCGGGGGCACGCCGGTACGGTCGGGACGGATCCAGATCTGGAACAGCCGGGTGGCCGTGTCCTCGCGGTTGTATTCCGCATGCACGATCCCGGTGCCGGCGTGCATCACCTGCACGTCCCCGGCCTCGGTCCGGCCCCGGTTGCCCAGGCTGTCCTCGTGGGTGATCGCGCCCTGGCGGACGTAGGTGACGATTTCCATCTCCCGGTGCGGGTGCGGGTCGAACCCGGTGGCGGGAGCGATCTCGTCGTCGTTCCACACCAGCAGCCGGCCGAAGCCCATGCGGGCGGGGTCGCGATACTGGCCGAAGCTGAAATGGTGCCGCGCGTTCAGCCACTCGTTCTGGAACCGGCCGAGCCGGTTGAAGGGACGGACCTCGATCATGTTGGCCTCCTGGATTATCGTTCGACGTCGAACGATCGACGGGCCAAATGGGACGCGCCGTACGCCTCGGCAAGGGGATCCGGCGCGGCCGGGGTCTCCCATGCGCCAGCCGCGGTACGGCCGAGGGTCCGCAGCAGCCCGCCCAGGATCTCGAGTTCCGCGGACGTCAGCCCGGACATGGCGGCGGCGATGGCGGCGGCGTGGCGGGGGAACAGCCCGATGATCCGGGCCCGCCCCGCTTCGGTCAGATCAACCCGCACGGCGCGGCGATCGCCCGGCTTGCGGCCGCGGCGGACCAGGCCGCGGCGCTCCAGCTTGCCGATCACGTCGGTCATGTTGCCGGGGCTGGTGAGCAGCTTGCGGCCCAGCGCCGCCTGGCTGAGGGGGCCCTTGTGCAGCAGCGCTTCCAGCACGCCGAGCTGGGTCGGGGTCAGACCGGCGGCGGCCAGACCGGGCTCGACCTGCGCGTCGATCGCGCGCACCGCGCGCACCAGCTTGACATAGGCGCGCAGCGCCGGTCCGGTCTCCGGGTCGTACGAGGGCGGCGCGGACGGGGCGGTTTCGGCCGGCCCCTGCCCGGCGGGACCGTGGGGTGGCCGGATGCTCACCCGGCCGCCGGCCCGGGCGCGGCGGGGATCGCCCCGCTCACCGGTTCATCATCACCGGCAGGGCCGCCCGTTCCAGCACATGGCGGGTGACGCCGCCGAGAATGAGCTGGCGCAGCCGGGAATGCGAATAGGCCCCCATCGCCAGCAGGTCGCAGCCGAAATCCTGCGCCGCCGCCAGCAGCCCGGCGCCGACCACGCCGCCCGACGGCTGGAACGTGACCATGTCGGCCTCGACCTCGTGCAGCGCGAGATAGGCGGCGAGTTCGGGCGCGGCCGGGCCGCGCCGCTGGTAGCCGTCGCCCGACAGGATCCGCACCGCCTCGGCCCGCTTGAGCCAGGGGAGCACGGCGCTGACGGCGGAGGCGGATTCGGCGGTGCCGTTCCAGGCGACGCAGATGCGGGTGCCCACCGTCGCCGGCGCCGTCTGCGGCGCGAGCAGCACCGGCCGGCCGGAATCGAACAGCACCGCGTGCAGCGCGTCGGAGGAGGACACGTCCTCTCCCGCTTCCGGATGCGGCACCACGGTGAGGTCGGCAAGGCGGGCCTGCTGCGCCACCAGATCGTCTTCCCGGCCGATCACCGCGGCAAAACTGGCGGTGGCGGAGGCGGCCCCGGGGCGCGGCTCGCCGACGGTGACATCGTGGCGGGCAACGAACTGCTCGAACAGGGTGCGCACCGCGTGAGCGCGGTCGCTGCTCTCGCGTTCGGTGGCGGTCATCATCTCTTCGATCATGGCGCCGGACAGGCCCTCCCCGGCGAGCGGGGCGACGTCGCGGCTGTCGACCCGCACGTGCAGCGCGAGCACATGGGCGTTCCATATGCGCGCGATCTGCAGGGCGGTGGCGAGCGCCGCCTCACCGGCAGCCGTCCCGGTGAGCGGCAGGAGCAATTTGCGTACAGCCATGGCCCTCTCCTCGGTGCGGGTCTGCCGTGCGTTTCTAGCACGGATGACCGGCGCAACGATAGCGGGCGCGCGCAGCAGTGGCACGGACGCGGCGGATGGCACGCCTGCGTCCGTGCCGCCGTTGTCGCCGGGCCGGACACCGATCGGGTCCGGCCCGGCCGATGACGGGCAGATGGGGACGGAGGCTGCCCTCCGTCCCCCCGGGCGGTCAGACCCGGTGGATCCCCCACGGCACCGCCGTCGGCGCCGGCACATGGCCTGCGAGCGAGGTGCGGTAGCCCGTGTGGATGTAGAACAGCCCGAGCGGCACCGTCGGCACGTCGTGGAACGCGAGCTTCTGCATCTGCGTCACGATCGCCTTCTGCTCCGCCTCGGTCTTGGCGGCGAGCCAGCTTCGCATTGAGCGCCTCCATCTTCGCGCTCTTGTACCAGCCGTACCAGCCGTTGGCGCCCTGGCCGCGGATGATCGGGTTGATCGCCGGGTTCATGATGCCGTCGCCGGTCCACCAGGTGTGGAAGATGTTCCAGCCACCCTGGTCCGGCGGCCCCTTGATCGAGCGCCGCTTCACCACCGAGCCCCAGTCCGTCTCCTCCAGATCGACGTTGAGGCCGAGCTTCTTGAGGTTGGAGTAGGTGATCTCCCCGAACGGCTGGATGGTGGGGAAGTCGGTGGGGTTGATCAGGACGATCTTCTCGCCCTTGTAGCCGGCTTCCTTCACCAGCTTCTTCGCCAGCGCCCAGTCCGGCTTGGCCATGGGATCGGGCGAGACCGGGTTGCCGTACGGCGTGCCGCAGGGGAACAGCGAGTGGCAGACCCGGAACGCCGAGGGGTCGTTGCCGGTGACCGCGCGCATGTATTCCTGCTGATCGACGGTGTGCATCACCGCCTGGCGCATCTTCGCGTTGTTGAACGGCGGGAACAGCTCGTTGAAGCGGATCACGCCCAGGTAGCCGGCGGGATCGGCGATGTCGATATGCACGTCCTTGTTCTGTTTCAGCATCGGGATCAGGTCGGCGAGCACCAGCTCCCACCAGTCGATCTCGCCCGATTGCAGCGCGGCGGAGGCGGTGGCGGGGTCGGGGATGATGTGCCACTCCACCCGCTCGAAATGCGCGACCTTGCCGCCCGAGTACCAGCTCGGCGCCTCGGAGCGGGGGGCGTATTTGTCGAACTTGCGGTACACCGCCCGGCTGCCGGAGACGTATTCCTTCGCCTCGAACATGTAGGGCCCGGAGCCCACCATCTCGGTGATCTGCACCGAGGGGCTCGTCTTGGCCAGCCGCTCCGGCATGATGAAGGGGGAGGACGACGCCGGCTTGGCCAGCGCGTCGATCAGCAGCGGGAACGGGCGCTTCAGGCGCACGCGGATGGTCTTGTCGTCCTTCGCTTCCCACGCATCGACCGCGGCGGCGAGGGTGACGCCGAACGTGTCGCGCGCCGCCCAGCGCTTGAGGCTGGCCACGCAGTCGACGGCGCGGACCGGGGTGCCGTCGTGGAAGAACAGCCCGTCGCGCAGCTTGATTTCATATGTCTTTCCGTCGTTGGAGACGGTATGACCTTCCGCCATCTGCGGATGCGCGCGGAAGTTGCCGTCGACAGCGTAGAGCGTGTCGAACACATAACAGGCGTGCTCGGCCGTCACCGCCGCGGTGGTCCAGATCGGATCGAGCGAGGTGAGGTTGGCCTGGGGAACGAATTTGAGCACCTGTTTCGACTCGCCCTGGGCGAGTGCCGGCGTGGACAGCCCCGCCGGCAGGCTGGCCGCGGCCGCAGCCGCGCCGAGAAAACTCCGTCGCTTCATCCGCATGGTCGTGAAACCCTCTGTTGCTGGTGGTTGCCGCGGCCTGGCGAGTCGCAGGCGGGGCGACGACGTTGGGGGGCCGGATCGTTACCTGGCCCCCGTCGCCGCTCGCTCCGGGGGGCAGTGTGTCCCCAACGCCGGGCAGAGACAACAGGATTGCCGCGAAGCGATGAAATTGGCGTCATCCGCTTCGCGCGATCAGACAACGGCAAAAAAAACGGCGACGCCGTGTCGACGCCGCCGAGTTCAGGGAGGAAACGCAAGCTCCGGCGCGTGATCAGCGCCGACGCGGGTGATATCGCCATGCCGGCCGAGGTGGCGCATTGATCTGGGTCAAATGGTCCGGATCAGTCCTTACTTTGTGATCCCGCCCGGGCGCCCGGCGCGGCGCTACGTCCGCGCCGGGGTGAAGCCCAGCGCAGCGCCGTTCAGGCAGTAGCGCAGCCCGGTCGGCTCCGGTCCGTCGGGGAACACATGGCCGAGATGGCCGCCGCAGCCGGCGCAGTGGACCTCGGTGCGGGTCATGAAGAAGCTGCGGTCCTCGGTGGTGCCGACCGCGTCCGGCAGCGGCGCGGTGAAGCTCGGCCAGCCGGTGCCGCTCTCGAATTTGGCGTCGGCGGGGAACACGTCCCGGCCGCAGCCGGCGCAGACAAACGTGCCGGGGCGCTTCTCGGCGTTCAGCGGGCTGGTGCCGGCGCGTTCGGTGCCGTGCTCGCGCAGCACCTTGTACTGGGCCGGGCTCAGCCGCGCGCGCCACTCCGCTTCCGAGTGGGCGATCGGGAAGCTTTCTGCCGTCTCGGTCGCGCCGCCGCCGAACAACCGTCGCATGCCTGCTGTCTCCCTCTCGTCGCCGGACCCCGCGGGCCCGTATAACCTGACGGGCCTAATATAGAGCCGGCGCGGCCGGATGCGGAGGGGACGGATGAGCGGATTCGGGGATGCCTTGCGGCCGGTGTTGCCGGAGGATGCGGGCGCGGCGGCGCTCGTCGGGCGGATCTGGCGGCCGGAGCTTGGCGGGCCGTCGGTGGTGGCGGTCCGCGACGGCGCGCTGGTGGATATCACCGCGGCCTATCCCACCGTGCGCGACCTGTGCGAGGCCGACGACCCCGCAGGGGCCCTGCGCGCGGCGCGCGGGGAGGTGGTGGGCCCGCTCGACCCCGTGCTCGCCAACACCCCGCCGGAGACCCGCGATCCCGCCCGTCCCTGGCTGCTGGCGCCGATCGACCTGCAGGCGATCAAGGCCGCCGGAGTCACGTTCGTCGTGTCCATGATCGAGCGGGTGATCGAGGAGCGCGCGCGCGGCGACCTGGCCGCCGCCGGGGCGATCCGGGCCGAGGTGAACCGGCTGGTCGGCGACGACCTGGCCCGGCTGCGGCCGGGCTCGGCCGAGGCGGCGCGGCTCAAGCAGGTGCTGATCGCGCAGGGGGCGTGGAGCCAGTACCTGGAAGTGGGCATCGGCGCGGACGCGGAGATCTTCACCAAGGCGCAGCCGATGGCCGCGGTCGGCACCGGCGATGGCGGCCGGGATCCACCCGGGCTCGGCCTGGAACAACCCGGAGCCGGAGGTGGTGCTGGCGGTCGCCTCCTCCGGGCGGATCGTGGGCGCGAGCCTGGGCAACGACGTGAACCTGCGCGACGTGGAGGGGCGCTCGGCGCTGCTGCTGGGCAAGGCGAAGGACAACAACGCCTCCTGCGCCATCGGGCCGTTCCTGCGGCTGTTCGATGCGGGGATTCGGGCTGGACGACATCCGGCGTACCACCGTCTCGCTGACGGTGGCCGGGACGGACGGCTTCCTGCTGGAGGGGGCGTCCTCGATCGCGCGGATCAGCCGCGATCCGGCGGACCTGGCGGCGCAGATGCTGAATGCGCATCATCCCTATCCGGACGGGGCGGTGCTGTTTCTCGGCACCATGTTCGCGCCCACCCAGGATCGCGGGGCGCCGGGGCAGGGGTTCACCCACCACACGGGGGATGTCGTCACCATCGCCGCGCCGGGACTGGGACGGCTGGTGAACCGGATGGCGCCGACGGACGGCTGCGAGACGTGGCGCTTCGGGGTCGGCGCGTTGATGCGCAATCTCGCGGCGCGGGGGGTGCTCGGGCCGGGCGGCGAACGGTCCGCGACGGCGGCGTAGGCAAGGCCAGGGGGCGCTGCCCCCTGGACCCAAGCCAAGGGCACAGCCCTTGGAACCCGTTCGTTGGTGCCGTGCGGGAGCGGCGATCAGTCGGCGGCGGCTTCGGTTATCGCCGCCAGCCCTGCGCGGGCGAGCATCCACCGGACGCTGTCGCGGTCGCCGGGCCGTCCGTAGTGGAAGCCCTGGGCTTCGGTGTAGCCCTCGGCCCGCAACAGGTCGCGCTGGGCTGCGGTTTCCACCCCTTCGGCCAAGGTGGCGATGCCCAGGCTGTGGCCCAGCCCGGCGACCGCGCGCACGATCGCCAGCGCATCGGCCTGCTCCGAGATGTCCCGCACGAAGGAGCGATCGAGCTTGATCTTGTCGAACGGAAACCGCCGCAAGTAGCGCAACGACGAGTAGCCGGTGCCGAAATCGTCCAGCGCGACCCGCACGCCGATGGCGCGCAGCGCGTGCAGGTCGGCCAGGATCGTCTCGTTGTTGTCGAGCAGCACCAATTCGGTGATCTCGAGCTCGAGCCGCCCCGCCCGCAGTCCGGCGGCGGCGAGGGCGGTGGTGACCCCGTGCGCGAGCGTGCCCTCGCGCAGCTGCACCGCCGACAGGTTCACCGCGACCGAGACCGGCTCCGGCCAACCGGCAGCCTCGTTGCAGGCCTGCGCCAGCACCCAGGCGCCGATCGGGACGATCAGCCCGGTCTCTTCGGCGAGCGGGATGAAGGCGTCAGGCGGCAACAGGCCGCGTTCCGGGTGCTGCCAGCGCAGCAGCGCCTCGAATCCCGTGATCTGCCCGTCGTTCAGCGCCACCAGCGGCATGTAGTGGACGACGAATTCGCCGCGCGCCAGGCCCTGGCGCAGTTCGAGCACCATCCGCTCCCGCGCCGCCCGGCGCACTTCCATCGCGGGCTCGAAGAAATGCCAGCGGCCGCGCCCTTCGGCCTTGGCGCGATACAGCGCGGCGTCCGCGTTGCGCAGCAGCGAGGGATAATCGGCACCGTCGGCGGGGGCCACGGCGATCCCGAGGCTTGCGGAGATCGGCACGATCTGCCCTTCCAGCTCGAACGGCGCGGCGAGCACGCTCAGCATCCGCGCCGCGAGCCGTCCGGCATCCTCCGCCCGATCGATGTCCACCTGGAGCACCGCGAACTCGTCCCCGCCAAGCCGGGCGACCGTGTCGCTCGGGCGGACCCAGGCGGTCAGCCGCTCGGCCACCTCGCAGAGCAGGGCGTCGCCGGCGGGGTGACCCAGGGTGTCGTTCACCGACTTGAACAGATCGAGGTCGAAGCACAGCATCGCCACCAGCTTACCCTGCGCGAGCCCCGCCATCGCCTGCTCGGTCCGCTCCTGCAGCAGCGCCCGGTTGGCAAGCCCGGTCAGCGGGTCGTGGCGGGCCAGGAAGGCGATTCGTTCCTCGGCGGCGACGCGTTCGGAAATGTCGCGCACCACCGCGACCACCTCGTTGCCTTCTGCCGGATCGTCCGCCGGTCGGGTCACCCAGGTGGACTCGACCGGAACCCAGCGTCCGACCTTGTGGGCCAGGCGATAGCGGCACGTGGTCCGTCCGCCGGCCCGGCTGAAAGCCTGGTAGGCTGTCTCGATCCGTCCCCGGTCGTCGGGGTGAACGAAGCGGACAAAGTCGCGGTTCAGCAGTTCCTCCGGCGTGAAGCCGAGAACCGTGACGGCGGCGGGGGAGACATAGGTGCGGGTGCGGTCGGCGCGGGTACGCACGATCATGTCGCCCGCGTGGTCGGCGATCAGGCGGAAGTCCGCCTCGTTGCGTCGGGCCAGGGCCACCGCGGCCTGCCAGCGGGTCACGTCGCGCAGGACGCAGACCGTCTCCCCCCGCGCGGCCGGGGCGAAGGTGATCTCGGTCGTCTGCCAGCTTCCGTCGGCGCGGTGGAGGCGAAACAGGCGGTCGATGCGCTTCCGCGATGCTGCGACGGCGGCAACCATCCGGGCGAGCGCCGGCGCCTCCTCCGGGTGGCAGAGGCTTGCGAGCGGGCGGCCGAGCAGCGCGCTCGGCTTGTAGCCCAACATCGGCAGGCACGTCGGGGCGACATAGGCGAGCGTGCCGTCGCGAAGTACCCGGGCAATGACGTCCCGCCCGTTTTCGGCCAGCAAGGTGGCGAGCCGGCGCGCCTCTCCCACGCTGCCCGCGATCCAGCCGCACAGAAAGGCCGCGACCGAGAGGCTCGCCGCGAGTGCGATGGCCGGGGCGCTGGCGCCATGCGCCCATGCCACGATCGCGGCTGTGCAGGCCACCACGAAGGCCCCCGTCGCCGCGATGACGATCCGGTTGGCAGGCTGCGACAGGAGTGTTTGCGCCGGGGCGTCCAGAGGTTGCATGCTGCCCAGCGAAATCGGAGGGATGCCAACCGTACGCCGGGACAGGTTGCAAAGTGGTTAAGACGGCCGCTTCACGGCGTGAAAATTCGCCGCAGCGGTGAGGGAACGCCCGACCCTTCGTGCGAGTTCGGCGGTTGGCGGGCGTTCCTCCGCAGCCCTTCAGCGCAGCACTGCCTCCGTCTGCCGGGTCGATCAGCGCGACATCGATCTCCGCCCCCAGCCCCGGTCCGGTCGGCGCGTGCAGCATCCCGTCGCGGTCGATCTCGAGCTCGCGCGCCATGCCGTATTTATGCGCGCCATGCGGCAGCAGCACCTCGAACATCGTGGTGTTGCGGATGCTCATGCAGAGATGCAGGTTGCCGAGATTGTTGAGCGAGTTGCCGCTGTGGTGGATCTCGTAGGTCATGCCGAAGGCTTCCGCGAGATGCGCGGTCTTCAGCATGGTGGTGAGCCCGCCCTTGTTCGGGATGTCGCCGCGCAGATAGTCGGTGGCGCGCTCGGTGATCCAGATCGGGTAGGTATCGAGCCCGCCGGCGGGGTATTCGGTGGCGAGGATCGGAATGTCCAGCTTCTGGCGCAGCTTCACGTAGCCGTAGATGTCCTCGTCGGCCAGCGGGTCCTCGTACCAATGAAACCCCATCTCCTCGATCGCGCGGCCGACGCGGAGCGCGTCCGGGTAGCTGTAGCTCCAGGTGGAATCGAGCATCAGCCGGTAGTCGTCGCCCACCGCTTTGCGCACCGCGGCGCAGACCGCGATGTCGGTGTCCGGGTCGCGCGGCGGGTGGATCTTGTAGGCCTGCCAGCCCTCCGCCTTGAACGCCTGCGCCTGTTCCACATAGGCCGCCGCATCCGGCAGCACCTGCGAGCTGGCATAGGCGGGAATGGAGCTGCGGCAGGTGCCGATCAGCGCGTGGATCGGCAGGCCGGCGATCTTGCCCGCCAGATCCCACAGCGCCACGTCCACCGCGCCGATCGTGCGGTAGCTCACGTTGCGCGACTGCAGGCGCATCGCCTGGTGCAGCCGCTCGCGCTCCAGCGGGTTCTGGCCGAGCAGCAGCGGCTTGAGCGAGCGGATCAGTTGCGGCCCGTCCATCGACGCGGGGTTGGTGGCGCTGCCCAGGAAGGCATGGCCTTCCAGCCCCTGATCGGTGTGGATGCGCAGCAGGCCCAGGTTGCCGGCCCCGCCGGCGGTCTGCGACCCGCTCGTGTAGCGTGTCGCCGGGATGCCGGGCCAGGTGAAGATCGTGAGCGTGACCTCGTCGATCTTCATGGCGGTCACAGGGCCTTGTGGGAGCCGTCGCAGCGCGGCGCCTTGGCGCTGCGCTTGCAGCCGCAGAAGCTGACGGTGCCGGCGGCGTCCGGCTTGAACTCGATCGGGGCGAAGCCGGTGCCTTTGTGGGAGCCGTCGCAGAACGGCTGCTTGGCGGACTTGCCACAGGCGCACCACCAGTAGGACTTGCCGGCTTCGACCTCGAGCCGGTAGGGCGCTTTCTGCGGGATCAGGGGCAGGGTCTCGGACATGCGTTTCTCTCCCATTCGGTGGCGGGCGCCGCGGGCGGGCCGCGCTGCGGGGGAGAGTAGGGGAGGGCGCGCGGGGCGGCTAGACCGTCTTATTCAAGCGACCGCGTCGGAAGGGTACTATCGCCAGCATTTTCAATATGTTGCCCGAGGTCGGAGCGGGACCCGGCTGCGAACCTCCATACGTCGATGCCCAACTTCGCCTCCTTCTGGTCGCGCACTCCCTCGATGTCGCAGATTCTATATTGCAGAGTCGAATCGATAAGAAGGAGACGCCGCCTCGCTGTTTGGTGTGGGGAACTCCGCCCGGTTCCCGCCCGCCCGGGGTGTTTCTCAGTTCGGCTGGGGAGCCGTTTCTCCGTCCCGGCCCGAATCCTCGCAGGGGGTCGCGCGCAGCCGCGGTCAAGCCCGACCTGCCGCTTCGCGGGCCATCGTGCCCTTGCACGGCACGCAGCGTCCTTGACGGCGGCGAGCACGGCGCCAGGCTCGGGCAGGTTAGGCACCCTGCCTCGGGCCGCCCCACGGCGGCCGATGACCCACACCAAGCAGCGAAGAGCCATTTTCTTATTCCGATTCGGTTGCACCGGCCCGGACCCTTGGTGCGTCGTCACAGGCTCCATCCAGGAGTGCCGCCCGATCTCTGCCTCCCGCAAGTTGCGGGTGCAGAGGGTGACGCATATCTCCCCGCCGAAGGTCACCGGGAAGGCGTCTGCGATCGCGACAGACGGCACGCTTGCGCGCGATGTGGGAACCGTTCCGGGAACCTTCCGGACAGGCTTCGCCTCCGGCGGTCCGGCCGGGGCCGGGAAGTCCCGGATTTCTGCGGGGTTCACGCTGCGGTGGCTGGGGGACCTGGATTCGAACCAAGGCTGCCCGGGTCAGAGCCGGGAGTTCTACCGCTAAACTATCCCCCACCTGGACAGCCGGCGCGTCGCAATAGCACGCTGCCCCGGATCGGACAACCGGGACCCGGACGGCGCGGGCCGCGAGTCGCCCGCCCGCCCCGCCTGTCGTGCCCACATCCAGGATCCCGTGCCCCATGCTCGATCTGTCGCCTGCGCCTGCCTCCCTCGGTCCCGATCTGCGCGTCTACGCGGTGGGCGACATCCACGGCTGCCTGGAACGGCTGCACGCGCTGCACGGTGCCATCGCCGCCGATCTGGCCGAGCGGCCGGTGGCGCGGGCGGTGCTGATCCATCTCGGCGACCTGATCGACCGCGGCCCCGATTCCGCCGGGGTGGTGGCGTTCCTGTCCGGCCGGCCGCGGCCCAGGGGGATCGCCGAGACCACCACCCTGCTCGGCAACCACGAGGCGATGATGCTCGCCGCCCTGGAGGCGCCGGAGGAGGAGGACGCCGCCAGGCTGTGGGTGGTGAACGGCGGCGCCGACGCGCTGTTCAGCTGGGGCGTGCCGCGCCAGGTGGAGCCGAAGGACTGGGCGGCGCACCTGCCGGCCGCGCATCTCGCGTTCCTGCGCACGCTGCCGCTGAGCGTCCGCCTCGACGGCTATCTGTTCGTCCATGCGGGCATCCGCCCCGGCGTGCCGATCGCGCAGCAGGAGCGGCACGACCTGCTGTGGATCCGCGAGCCGTTCCTGTCTTCCAAGGCCGATCACGGGGCGGTGGTGGTGCATGGCCATACCCCGCGGCCGGCGCCGGAGGTACGGCCCAACCGGATCGGTATCGACACCGGCGCGGTGATGGGCGGGCGGCTGACCTGCCTGGTGCTGGAGGCGGACCGGCTCGGCTTCCTGAGCGCCTGATCCCGGCGCTTGCCGCCCGCGATTGACCCACGGCCGGCGCCGGGCCAGCCTCCGGGCACATTGCGAAAGGTTCAGAAGTCATGGCCAGCGACTACACGGTCGGCGACCTGGTCGCCGAGTTCCTCGCCGCGATCGGCGTCACCACCGCGTTCGGCATCGCCTCCGTCCACAACATTCCGATGCTGGACGCGATCGGCCGGCGCAACACCATCCGCTTCATGATGGCGCGCGGCGAGCTGGGCGGGGCGCATATGGCCGACGGCTATGCGCGCGCGTCCGGCGGGTTGGGGGTGATCTTCTCCTCCACCGGCCCCGGTGCCGCCAACGCGGTGGGCGGGCTGATCGAGGCGCGGTTCGCGTCCTCGCCCGTGCTGCACCTCACCGGCCAGACGGCGACGAAATACGCCGACCGGGCGCTGGGGACGGTGCACGACGCATACGACCAGCTCGGCATGATGGGGTCCGTGAGCAAGGCGGCGTACCGGGTGCGCTCGGCCTCGCAGGCATTGGGCGTGCTGACCCGCGCCGCGGTGGAGGCGCTGACCCCGCCGATGGGGCCGGTCAGCGTGGAGGTGCCGATCGACCTGCAACGGGTGGCGATCCCGCGCCCGGCGGTGCTGGACGGGTTCGCGCTGCCGCTGCCGGCTCCGCGCGCGCCGGCAGCGGGGGAGCTTGATGAGCTTGCCGTGCGGGTGAAGCGGGCGCGCCGGCCGATGCTGTGGCTGGGGGCCGGGGCGCGTGGCGCCGGGCCGGCGGTGCGCAAGCTGCTGGAGATGGGCTTCACCATGGTCAACAGCCTGCAGGGGCGGGGGATCGTGCCGGAGGACGATCCGCGCTCGCTCGGCGGGCTGCACGGCAACGGCATGCCGGCGGTGACGGAGTTCTACCGCGGCGTGGATCTGATGATCGTCGCCGGCGCCCGGCTGCGCGGGCACGAGACCGGCGATTTCGCGCTGAAGCTGCCGGAGAACCTGATCCAGATCGATGTTGATCCGCTGGCCAACGGCCGTACCTATCCGAACCAGTATTTCGTCTGCGGCGACGCCGGGCTGGCGCTGGCGGGTCTGGCCGAGCGGATCGGCGGGCGGTTCGCCCCCGATCCTTCGTTCCAGGCGGATTTCGCGGCGATGAAGGCGCGGGCGCGGAGCGAGTTCCTGGCCAGCCTGGGGGCGTACGGCAGCTTCCCCGGGCAGCTGGCCGAAGTGCTGCCCAAGGACGCGATCTTTGCCCGTGACGTGACGCAGAACAACACGACCTGGGGCAACCGGATCTTTCCGCTGCATGATCCGCGGCAGAACGTCTATCCGGTGGGGGCGGGGATCGGGCAGGGATTGTCGCTCGGCATCGGCGCGGCGGCGGCGGCGGGCGGTCGGCGCTGCGTGATGATGACCGGGGACGGCGGGTTCTTCCTGAACGTGGGCGAGTTGTGGACCGCGGTGCAGGAGAAGCTCGATCTGGTGGTGGTCGTGATGAACGACCGCGGCTACGGCGTGATCAAGCGCATCCAGGATGCGACCGCCGAGGGGCGGCGGTTCTTTGCGGATCTGCAAGGGCCAGATCTGGCCGGGCTGGCGGCACTGGCGGGCATTCCGTTCTTCCGCGTCGAGGCGGCGGATGCGTTCGGCGCCACCATCGCGCAGGCGCTGGAGCATCGCGGGGTGTCGCTGGTCGAGGTCGACATGACCAAGGTGGGCGAGTTCCCGGCCTACTACCCGTTCAACCAGCGCCGCTGATGTTCCATGCCGTGCTGGGGGAGGCGGGGCTACTTTGCCTCGCCTGGGCGGTGTCGGAGGATCGGTGGCGTGTGCGCTGGCGTACGGTGGCCGCGGGGATCGGGTTGCAGGTGGCACTGGCGCTGCTGCTGACAAGGTTCCCGCCGGCGATCGATGCGATCCTGCTGCTGAACCGGGCGGCCACCGCGTTGCAGGACGCGACGGCGGCGGGCACTGGGTTCGTGTTCGGCTATCTGGGCGGCGGGAAGCTGCCGTTTGCGCCGACGCATCCCGGAGCGGGGTTCATCCTGGCGTTCCAGGCGCTGCCGCTGGTGATCGTGATCAGCGCGCTGGCGTCGTTGCTGTTCCATTGGGGGATCATGCAGCGGATCACGGCCGGGTTCGCCTGGCTGCTGCGGCGGGTGATGGGGATCGGCGGGCCGCTGGCGCTGGGCGCGGCGGTGCATGTGTTCGTGGGCATGATCGAGGCGCCGTTGCTGGTGCGGCCCTATCTGGCACGCATGTCGCGGGGCGAGTTGTTTGCGCTGATGACCTGCGGGATGGCCGGCGTCGCGGGCACGGTGATGGTGATCTATGCCGAGTTCCTGTCGGGGCTGATCCCCCATGCGCTGGGGCAGATCCTCACCGCCTCCGTCATCAGCACGCCGGCGGCGGTGGCGGTGGCGGCGGTGATGGTGCCGTTCGGGCCGGGCGGGGCGGAGGCGGCGCGGCTGGAGCGGGAGGGGCCGAGCGTCAGCGCGCTCGATGCGCTGGTGCAGGGGACCCTGGCGGGGATTCCGATCCTGGCGGGCATCGTCGCGGTGCTGATCGTCGCGGTGGCGATGGTGGCGCTGGCGAACGGGGCGCTGGGGCTGCTGGGGCACTGGGACGGGGCGGCGGTGACCCTGCAGCGGATGTTTGCGTGGCCGTTCCGGCCGGTGATGTGGCTGATCGGGATTCCCTGGGCCGAGAGCGGGGCCGCGGCGGGGCTGATGGCGACGAAGACGGTGCTGAACGAGTTCGTCGCCTACCGGACCCTGGCCGGGCTGCCGGCGGCGACGTTCGGGCCGCAGGCGCGGGTGATCCTGACCTATGCGCTGTGCGGGTTCGCCAATTTCGGCAGCCTGGGGATCCTGATCGGCGGGCTGGGGGCGATGGTGCCGGAGCGGCGGGCGGAGGTGGTGGCCTTGGGGATGCGCTCGGTGCTGGCGGGGACGATCGCGACGTGCATGAGCGGGGCGTTGGCGGGGTGGCTGGTGGGGTAGGGGCCGTTGCAGGGCGGCCCAGCGAATCTTATGTTGATAAGTACATAAGCGCCTGTCCGGAGGTTCCCATGTCCGACGCAGCCGTGACCCGCTGGACCGTCTCGGTGTCCAGGGACACCGACATCGCGGTACGCAGCCACCTGGCCCGGCGGGGGATGAAGAAGGGCGATCTGTCGAAATTCATCGAGGAGGCCGTGAAGTGGCGGGTCCTCGACCAGACCATCGCCGAAGCCAGGAGCCGGTTCGCCGACCTGGCGCCGGAGGCGGTGGACGCGGTGATCGACGAGGCGCTGGCCGCCGCGCGGGAGGGGACGCCGCCGTCCGCCGCTTGACGCGTGCGGGTGGCGATCGACAGCAAGCTGCTGGTCAGCGCGTTGCTGGTGGGGGGATCGCTGCCGGCGCATTTCGTTCTGCTCTGGCGGGAGGGGAGTTCGACCTGCTGACTGCGGCCGAACAGCTTGAGGAACTGCGGCGGGTGACCCGTGTTTCAGGCGAGTGATCCCCGGGGGACAACATGACATCAGGGCCCACAGACGATCCGACCTTGAAGCGGTTCAAGGCCGCGCTCGACAGGATCTACGGCGACCGGATTGATCGGGTCGTGCTGTTCGGTTCACGCGCGCGCGGCGATGCGCGCGCCGATTCCGACTACGATGTCGCCGTGTTCCTCAAGTCGCTGCCGGACCAGCGGGGGGAAGTCCGGCGCATGGCGGATCTGCGGGTCGATTTTCTTGATGACACCGGCGCGTTCTTCGACGCGAAGCCGTATCCGGCAAAGGCATATCAGGAGCGCACTCCGTTGATGCACGAGATACGCCGGGACGGTCTCGATCTATGAAGCCGGAATCCGCGAAATTCGTGGAACAGGCGAACATCGTGCTCGCACGGGCTGATGTCATGCTGGATGTCGGCCTGAACGAGGACGCCGCGCGCGCCGCGTATCTTGCCAGTTTTCATGTTGCCCAGGGCTACATCTTCGAGAGGTCCGACAGGATTTCCAAGACCCATCATGGCGTGCAGAGGGAATTCTTCCGACTGACCAGGGAGGACGCCAGGGTGGATGGCGGATTGCGCCGCTTCCTGTCCCGGGCGTATGAATTCAAATCCATTGCCGATTATTTTTCCGGGCCCAATCCGGTCACTTCACCTGAAGATGCCACCGAGGCGGTAGCAACGGCGAAGCGCTTTGTTGCTCATTTTGTGCAACTTGTGCCTGTTGCCGATGCCGCACCTGGCGCGGACCCGGGCGCGACATCGTAAGCCGCGTGCATCCGCAG
>CAWHKR010000042.1:0-23224 GCA_963829875.1 uncultured Pseudomonadota bacterium
CGTTGGCGATCACGTAGGCTCGATCGTCCGCGCGTTGGCCCCGGCTAGTCCGCCGCCGTCGGCACCGGGCCGATGGCTGCGTTGATGCGCGGCATCACCTGCTCGGCCATCAACACCATCGAGCGCCGCGCCAGCGCCGGGTCGGTCCAGTCGTGGCCGGCATAGAGCAGCGTGCCGAAGTCGCCGACATCGTCGCGAAACGCCAGGAGCTGCTCGGTCACGCTGTCCGGCGTGCCGTAGATGATCAGGTCGTCGCACATGCCGTCCAGCGTCACCGAATCGTCCGGCGCCGAACGGTCCTTCTTGAACAGCTCGATCCGGCCGGCGCGCTTCATCTTCGCGAGCATCTGGCTGTAGTAGAACCGATACGGGCTGTTCGGATCGGTCGCGTAGCGCCGCGCCGTCCCGGCGTCGTCGGCGACGAAGATGCTCTTGGCCACCCGCCAGTTCGCCGGGTCGGCCGGGCGCCCGACCCGCTCACACCCCTCGACATAGCGCGGCCAGTGCGTCGCCACCCATTGCGGCAACAGGAAGTTGCCCGAAATCGGCTCCCACCCGCGCGCCGCCGCCTCGGTCACGCCTTTCGAGTGCGGCGCCACCACGGTGCAGATGATCGGCGGATACGGCTTCTGCAGCGGCCTGGGGATGATCCCCTGGCCGATGTCGGCCATCAGCGTCTTCTGCGTCGTCACGTTCCAGAACTGGCCCTCGATGTCGTAAGGCGGGTCCGAGGCCCAGATCCTGAGCACCTGGTCGATACACTCGACGAACATCGCGTTGCGGTCCTTGCCGAACGTCCCGAACGCCTCGGCATCGGACGGCAGGCCACCTGGGCTGATCCCGAAATTCAGCCGCCCGTCGAGCAGATGGTCGAGCATGGCGATCTCGCTCGCCACCCGGACCGGATGCGTGTTCGGCAGGTTCACAGTGCCGGTCCCGAGCCGGATCTGCCGGGTCCGCCCCGCCAACGACGCCAGGAACAGCGTGCACGACGTGATGTTCTCCGCGGCATCCGTGCTGTGCTCGCCCACATAGGCCTCGGTAAAGCCCAACTGGTCGGCCAGGATGAACGCCTCACGGTCCTCGCCCAGCGCCTGCCGCCAATCCTTGTCCAACGGGTGAACGGGCATGGTGAAGAAGCCAAGCTGCATGACGTCGCTCCGACGGTTGGTCGTTGGGGGAGGGGATGTTCGTTCGGTTCGGTCTGCCCGTGCTCATCTTCGGGAGCAATCGAGCCGCGTCGGCGTCCAGGTACTGGCCGGCGCAGAACACCAGGGGCTCGCCGTCCCGGTGGAACATCCGTTCCACCCGGCCGATGAAGACGACATGGTCGCCCGCCAGGACGCGCTGGTGCACGCTGCACTCGAACCGGGCCAGGCAGTCCGCCAGCAAGGGGCAGCCGCCAAGCCCGTCCCTGGTGGGCAGCGCGGCGAATTTGTCGGCCGCGGGGGTCGCGAACCGGCCGGACAGGTCCTGCTGATGGCTGGCGAGTACATGAACAACGAAATGTTCGGCCGCCTCGAATCCGGGCAGGCTGGGCGCGCGCCGGTCCAGGCTCCAGAGCACCAGCGGCGGATCGAGCGAAACCGACGAGAACGAGTTCGCGGTCAGTCCCTCGCACCTGCCGTCTGGGGCGCGGGTCGTGACGATGGTCACGCCGGTCGCGAAGCGGCCCAGCGCACGCCGCAACTCCCGGCCATCCGTCATCGTCGTCTGCCTGTCCATCGCGTCCTCCGGCCCGCTAGATGGCGCGGCGGGTGAGCGGATGGAAACAAAGATTTCTGCTCGACGGCATCAAGCCGGGTAATGGGATGTGCCATGCCGGAATTGTATGTCACGCATTGCCGATAGCTATTTGTCACGCCTCCGCGCTCGTGTGCAGGTTCGGCGATCGTGTGGCGAGCGGAGCCAGTCGGCCACCTGGAGGAACTGAGGATGACGGAGACGACCCGGCGACCGCTGCCGGCCCGGGGAGCGCTCGCGGCCCGCTGTCCGGACGCCCTCGTCACTCCCGTCATGCCCTTCGGGCCCGGCGCCGCTTCGCCTGTCATCCGGTTTGTACCTGCCGCTGCGCAGGCGCCACGCGCCGCTGGTGGTGGGTCCGGCCGCGGATCAGCGTTGCTCGGGCGGGCCAATCGGCGTGAACACCCCGGTTTCCGCCATGCGTTCGATCTCGCTGCGCAATACCCGGGCGACGGTGCGCACCGCCGGCGGCGGCTCCGCGTTGCCGAGCGTGACGAGCGTCAGGATGCGGTAGAGATTGGCATCCTTCACCGGCCAGGCCGCGATCCGGCCGGCCTGGATATCGGCATGGAAGGTGGAGGCCGGCATCAGGGTCGGCCCGATGCCGCGCAGCAACAACCGGCGGATCGCTTCGATCGAGTCGATCTCGCTTGCCACCGGCAGCCGCGTGCCGCGCGGACGCAATTGCTCCTCCACGATGGCGCGGATATGGGTGGTGATGATGATGCGGGACTGCATCAACTCGCGGGTCGTGTAGAAGGCGCGCATGCCGCGGGGCTGCGGCGGAGCGAGCACGACGATCGGTTCCGAAAGCACCGGGGTCAGCTGCAACGCGGCGTGGGCAGGCGGATTGGAAATCAGGGCGAGATCCAGCCGGTTCGCGAGCACCGCGTCGAACATCGCCGGGCTGGCAAGATTGGCGATCTTCAGCTCGATCAGCGGCGCCTCGCGCGAGAGTACGCTGATCAGTCCGGGAATGACGGACGGCGCCACCGTCGGCGACAATCCCAGCACGGCGCGCCCGCCCTCGACCTTGCGGTTGAGCGCGATCTCCTCCTGCGCGCGCGCCACCTGCCCGAGAATCGCGCGGCAGTGCTGGACGAACTGGCGGCCGGCCATCGTGAGCTGGACCCCGCGGGGCAGCCGCACCAGCAGTTGCGCGCCCATCTCCTGTTCCAGCCGCTGTATGTGGCGGGTCAGCGCCGGCTGGACGATGCCGAGGTCGCGCGAGGCCTGGGTGATGCTGCCGCAATCGGCCACCCGCAAGAACAGTTCGATGCTGCGCAGATCCATGTCCGCTGAACCTAGCCCCACCCTGTCACCGCCGGCCGGCACGGTCCGCGGCATACGCTCGGAGAGCTTACCTGCATGATCGACGCCGCGATAATCGGCCTGGGATGGTGGGGCCGCACCATAGTGCAGACCATGGCGGGCAGCCAGCATCTGCGGATCGTCGCCGGTGCCGATCCGGACCCGGCCGCATCGGCCTTCGCCGCCCAGCACGGGCTGCGCTTCCTGCCGGGGCTGGACGCGGCGCTGGCCGATCCCGCGATCCAGGCGGTGATCCTCTGCACCCCGCACACCCAGCACGCGGCGCAAATCCGGCAGGCCGCCGGCGCCGGCAAGCACGTCTTTTGCGAGAAGCCGCTCTGCCTGACACGGCTGGATGCGGTTGCCGCCATCGCCGCGTGCGACGCCAGTGGCGTCGTCCTGGGCGTTGGGCATGAGCGGCGGTTCGAGCCGCCGATCGAGGCGCTGCGGCAACTGGTGGCGGACGGCACGCTCGGCACCTTGCTGCAGATCGAGGCGAATTTCAGTCAGGACAAGTTCCTGTCGCTGCCGGCCGACAATTGGCGGCTTTCCGGAACGGAGGCGCCGGCCGGACCGATGACCGCCACCGGCATCCATCTGCTCGATCTTTGCTGCAGCTTCCTCGGCCCGGCGGACACCGTCCTGGCCAGCGTGGCGCGGCTCGGCAGCGGCCTGGCCAATGGCGATACGTTGGGCGCGATGGTCCGTTTCCGCAGCGGTGCGCACGCGTTGATCTCGGCCATCCTGGCAACGCCGTTCGATGGGCGGTTCGCGGTCTATGGCAGCCAGGGCTGGGCCGAGGTCCGCGACAAGGCCCATCCCGAGAAATCCGAGGGCTGGACGATGACGAAGGTCATCCGCGGCCATGCGCGCGAGGTCCAGGAGTTCCCGCCCGCGCCGGCCGTGCGCCGCAATCTCGAGGCATTCGCCGCAGCCGTCGCCGGCGGGCCGGCCTATCCGGTGCCGCACGAGCAGATGCTCGCCACCATCGCCGCGTTGGAGGCGATCTTCCGCTCGGCGGCGAGCGGACAACAACAGAGCGTGGAAGGCATTGCCCCATGAGAACGGTCGAAGCGGCGGTGATCGGCACCGGCTGGTGTGGCGGGATCCGTGCGGAAACGCTGGCGCGTTCGGCGTTGGTCGACCGGCTGCATATTTGCGAGATCCGGCCGGATCGTTTGGCGGAGGTTGCGGCGCTGACCCGCCCGGCCACCGCCACGACCGACTACCAGGACATCGTGAACAACCCGGCGATCGAGATCGTCTACATCTCCACCACGCCCGAGCAGACCCATTTCCCCATCGCGCGCGACTGCCTGCGTGCCGGCAAGCACGTGCTGCTGGAGAAGCCGATCGCGCTTGAGTTCTGGGAGGCCGACGAGCTCATCGCGCTGGCGCGCCAGGCGCGCCTGAAGTTCACCATCGGCTATTCGCAGCGCTTCAATCCGAAGATCGCGTACGCCAAGAAGGCGGTGACCCAGGGCACGCTGGGCAAGGTCGTCAGCGTCATGGTCAGCCGGCATCTCTCCCGCGCGCTCGGCAAGAAGATCGCGTCGCGGGTCAGGCTGTCGCCGGCCGCGATGGAGTCGACGCACGACCTCGATTTCGTGCTTTGGCTGCTGGAGCCGGCCAGGCCGGTGCGCGTCTACTCGCAGGGCGCCTACGGCACCATGCAGGCGATCAATGGCTCCTACGACATCATGTGGTCCACCGTGACCATGGATGACGGGACCCTGGTGATGGTGGGCGGCGGATGGAACCTGCCGCCGTCATATCCGAATTTCTGCGCGACCTGGATGGAGATCACGGGGACCGAGGGGGCGCTCGTGCTCGACGACACCCATCGCGACCATTGGCTGAACACGGTGGCCGAGGGAACGCGCTACCCGATGTCGACCATGCCAGGCGAGCAGGTCGACCACGTCTTCGCCGGGCAGATGGGGCCGGAGACGATCCACTTCCTCGAATCGGTCTTGCTCGACCGTCCGCCCATGGTCTCGGCCGAGCACGCGCGCACCGTCATGGCCTGCTACACCGCCGCGGACCTGTCTGCCGCCACGGGGGAGCCGGTGGACCTGCCGCTGTCCAATCTGGCGCTGTCGGCGATCGCCGATCTGAAGGGAGGCACCCATGCGAAGGCAGGTTGAACCGATTGGTCTCGCGATCATCGGCGCCGGGCGGGTCGGGCTGTTCCGCGGCGCCGTGGCCGCGCGGCACCCGGCCGTCAAATGGATCGGGATCGCCGAACGACACGACAATCGCGCCAAGCACGTGGCCGGGCAGATCGGCGCCGACTTCGTCACGACCGACTACAGGACGTTGCTGGCGCGGCCGGAGGTCACCGCCGTCATCATCGCCACGGACGAGCATCTTCACGTGGCGCCGATCCTGGCGGCCATCGAGCGCGGGGCCAAGCTGCTGATCGAGAAGCCGTTGGCGACCAATCTCGTGCAGTCGGCCGCCGTGCTGCAGGCGATCGAGGCGGCCGGGGTCGACGCGGTGGTCGGCTATACCCAGCGCTTCCGTCGTCGCTGGCTGGCGGGCAAGGAGAAGGTGCGGACCGGCGCGCTGGGCGACGTGACGTTGGTGAGCACTCGCGCGTTCATGAACCGGCTGGTCGCGATCGACAACTACAAGCGGACCGACGATCCGACGACCATTTCGCCGATGGTGATCTCCGGCACCCACATGCTGGACGTCGTCATGTGGTATATGGAGGAGAAGACGCCGGTCGAGTGCTATGCACGGTCGATCGACAAGGTGTTGGGGCCCGCCTATGGCGGGATCGACGCCACCGCGGGCATGATCATGTTCTCCGACGGCAGCGTGTTCCATTTGAACATTTCCTGGGCGCTTCCGGTCACCTGGCCCGGCGCGGTCTACAGCCTCGAGGTCGGTATCACCGGCACCGAGGGCGTGCTGACGATCGACGACACGCATCGCGATATCGTGCTGGCCGTGTCGGCCCCGCAGGAGGAGGGCTATGCCCCGGACAAGCGTCGCCTGGTCGATTTCCTGGGATCATACCCGCCCGGCGACATGGCGCTCGGCGAGTTGCGGGGCCCCATGCGCGACGAAACGGAACTCGTGGCTGAACCGGGTTGCCCTCGGCGTTCCGACACCGGCGGCGACCGCACGCGAGGCCCACCGCAACCTGATGCTGACCAAGGCGCTGGACCTGTCGGCCAGGCGGCGCCAGCCGGTGGCGCTGCCCTTGTCGGAAGCGGACGCAGCGGCGGTTCCCTGAAGCCCGGCCGGAACGATATGAGCCTTCGGCAGGTCCGGGCCGTTGTCGCCGTGGTCGAGGTCGGCTCGTTCACGAAGGCCGCGGAACGCGAGCACGCGACGCAATCCGGCATCTCGCAGCATGTCGGCAGCCTCGAGCGGGCGTTGGGCGTCAAGCTGTTCGAGCGGCATGCCGGCGGCATCACGCCGACGCCGGCCGGCGAAGCCTATTATCGCCGGGCCATCGAGGCGATCGCGCTGCTCGAGGTCGCCCGGCGCGAAGCCGTGGCGGTCAACGGCCGGGTCAACGGGACGCTGAAGGTCGGATTGATGCCGACCTTCACCCGGGCGGCGCTCGCACCGGTGCTGGAAGACTTCATCCGGCTCTATCCCGACGTTCGCCTGCAGGTCATCGAAGGTTACAGCACCGACCTCACGGACCGGGTGCTCGACGGATCGCTGGACTTCTCGATCGTGCCGCACTTCGAGGGCCGCACGGGGCTGCGGGCGCGCGTGATCGCGCGGGATCGCGAGATGCTGGTGTCCGGCCGGCGCCGCGGCCTGACGCCGCGGGTGCCGGTCCGCCTGGCCGAACTTCGGCCGTTGCAGCTGGTGCTTCCGAGTCCCGGGAACACCCGTCGGCGCAATCTGGACGGCTACATGGCGGCGAACGGGATCGTCGTCGACGCCGTGGTCGAGATGGACGCGATGATCGGCACACTCGAGTTTGTTGCCGCGTCCGACTGGGTGACGATCCTGCCGGCGCTCATCTGTCGACATGACGTCCACGGCAAGACGCTCGCGGTCAATCCGCTGGACGGCCCGCCTTTGACCGTCGAATTCGTGTTGATCGAGCCGGCCAGACGCTTGCTCAGCCTGCCGGCGCGTCTGTTCATCGCGCGTCTGGAGCAGGAAGTGGCGCAGATCGGAGCGGAGTGGGAGGCACTCCTCAACGAGGTTTAGCCCGCGCTGTTCCGGCCGCCGTCGGCTTGCCGAACATGTGGTTGCGCACATCGCACGCGCGATCCGTCCCGGGTAGGGTGAGCGGAGTGAGCCGGCGGGGCGGACAGGCGTGCCCCACCATCGCCGCCGTCGAAGCCACGGCGGCCAGGTCCAGCTCGCTTGGCCCCGTGGGCACAAGCACAAGGTGGGCGGCGGCGTTCCACCAGTGCGTGAGCCCGCCCTGCGGGTCGCAGGTCGACCATGCCGGTCCTGGCGTCGGGCCGGTCGATGGTGGCGGCGATGGACAGCGCGGCGGCCAGAGTGGTCTTGCCGACCCCGCCCTTGGTCGCGGCGAGCGCGATGATCTTCACGGTCTGCCTCCGGAACGGATAGAGTTCGGGCCGCGCGGTCGCGCGTTCGCCCGGGACTACCGCACACGTCACGTCGCGGCCGATTTTATCCGGTGTCCCCCCGTATGGAACGGCAACCTGCTGGTCGACGCGCTGCGCGTCGTGGACGACGACCCCACGCCTGTGCCGTCCGTCCGGGACCGGTTCGGCCGCTGGGTCCGCGCGGCGGGCGCGGGACCCGGGCTCGCGACGGTGCGGCTGCCGGGTCGCGGCGGCAGCTACGTGCTGTTTTGCCTCTGCCGCGTCCGGCTGAGTGCGGGCCGGGGAACGGGGCGGCTTCCTGCCGGGGGAGGGGCGTCGGCCGAGCGGCCGGCGCCCCCGCCGCTTTCGCTTTTTGGTCCGGGGCGTCGCCGCCCGCCCGCCGCGGGACACCCCGTCCCACCGGGAGGTCGCGGGTGTCCGGGGGCGATTTCGGGGGAAGAGCGTGGGACGGGCCGCGGTGCCCCGCGCGGGAAGGGCCGAAACGCGTTGAAATCCTTGGTGAGCCCGGTGGGACTCGAACCCACGGCCCCAAGATTAAAAGTTCAGCGTGCGGCATCGTTCCGGATAGGCCATTGGCCCATTCCTAATCCGTTTCAGGCACATTGGCACCAAGGCGTGCCCCGTAGCATCCCCTTGTTTGCCCACGTCCGCCCCCTATCGCCATCGATACGCCCGGGGGAGGAGCGGGGGAAGAACGGGGGACGCCGAGGCGATGCCCACAGCGCGCGGGAGCCCCCGCGCCTCCGTTCTCGCCGGCCCGGTCGGGGACGCGGCACGATGAGGGCCGGCGGCCCGCCCGGGGTGCGCATCCTCTCCATCCTCACCCGCATCCGCTCGGATCGTGCACGCGGCGCGCGCGGGTGAGGATGGAGAGGATGCGCCCACGACCTCCGTGTCGGCGCGCCGCACCGACCGCTTCAGCCGCCCCGATGGGCAGCCCAGCCATGCGGCGCTGCCCTGATCGAGACCCTGGAGGGGCGGCCGCGAGAGCGCGCATCACCCTTGTTGACACCCATTGACAACGTTTTGCATACGGAGTGGGGACATACAGGTCGATTTCCACCAAACGAGCAATGTCTTGCAACTTCTCAGGATGCCACGTAGGAATCTTCCATGACGTGCTTGGTGCCGAGCGCCGCTGCAGCTTCGCGATGCGCCGCCACTCTACTTACAAGCCCGTCAGGTCCGCTGGAATCGTATCCACCATTGCAATGGCGGCCGCTGCCTCCCACCTGAGATCCCCCACATCGGAGAACGTTACGGTGACATATGATGCGAGCGGCGACGGCGGGGGCCCGGGAGCCGATGACGCGTTCCCGCCCTCCGGCCATGGGCCGTCTCCTCCTCCTCCTCCTCCTCCGGCTCTCCCGCGGCGCAGCCGCAGATAGACGGTTGCGACTTCGACACGGTCGCCGACCTGTTGCTCGACCGCGTCCAGCTCGGCGTCGAGATGGCGATCCCGGTGGATGCCGGAACGGGCGGGGACCGGTTCTGCTCCGCGCTCGTCCGCTCCGGCCTCCTGAGGACGAGGCCGCCCTCCGGCGCGCTGTCGGGGGGATTCGGGCAGGCGATAGGCCCGAGGTCGGTCCGGCTGGCCGAGGGCGGGGTCGCCGCCGTGGGCGGCAGGCTGAACCTCGCGGACCGCGGGCAGCTCATGGTCCGGGCGAGCGGCCAGCTGCTGCCGGACGTCATGCGCGCCCTGCGGCCGCAGCTCGGGGCCCCCCTGGCGCCCGCCCGGGGCGGCGCGGACAACCTGGCGGTCCCCTACGAGCCCGGGGGGTGCCGGCCGCTGCTGGCGTGGCAGCTGCGCGCCGTCGCCGGCCTGGTGGACGCCGTCGTCGGGGACCTGGCGGCGGCGGCGGGCGTGCCGGCGGACCGGCTGGGGGGCGGGATCTGGGTGCAGCAGGCCGAGTTCTGCCGCGACTACGCATGGGAGGGGGCGGAGGCCTACGTCCGCGACCTGCGGCTCCGGCCGATCCCGGGCGCGCGGCACGGGCGGGCGAGGTTGTTCCGGGACCGCCGCGGCAACGGCCTCTGCCTCTCCTGGGACGACGGGACGAACTCGCTCCCCGGAGCGCAAGGTCTACGCCAAGCGGCCCGACTTGGTGCGGGTCGAGATCTCCCTGCGGAACCGCAGGGCCGTCACCGGGCTGCTCGGCGGGGCGCGGCCGGCGCGGCGCGCCGCACGCTGCGCGGGGAGGACGTGGCGGGCGCCCTCGGGCGGCTGGCGCTGGGCCGCCGACCCGCTGCTCGACGAGATGGTCGGCCGGGCCGACGACGGGCTGGTCGCCGAGCCGCGGGGCGGCCCGGAGTTCGTCCTGGCCTTCGCCCCGCTCTTGCGCCTGGCCGACCCGGCGCCCCGCGCGCCCGGGGCCGCGGGCCGCCGCCCGGGCCCCGGCGTGGCGCGCGCTGGCCCGCCTGGCGCTCGAGCGCCTGCTCGCGGAGGGCATGTTCGACATGCGGGGCGGGGCTCCCGCGACGCCGTGCTGGTTGCCCTGAGGGCCATGGAGGCCGCCGGGGCGCTGCGCACGACGCCGCCGGCAGCCGCGCCTGTTCACCGTCGCGCCGGAGCTCGAGGCCGCCAGGCAGGCCCTGGCGAACGTGCCGCGGCAGCCCCTCGGGGCGTCCAGGACTGACGCGGCGGCGCGCGACGCCCGCCCGGGAGCGGGCTGCGTCCGGCAACGGCGGGGCGCCGGCGGGTGCCGCGCGGCGGCCTGGCACGGATCGGGCCCCCCGGGCCTCCGCGGCAGCCGGGCCGCGCGCCCGCACCGCCCGCTGCGCGGGCCGGGGCAGCCTCCCCCCTCGAACGGATGTGATGGGGGTGTCCCCACCGGACGCCCCCCAGAGCCCCGCCGGTCCGGCGGGGCTCGCCGCATCTGGAGCGCACCCGCCATGACCCAACCCACCGAGACGCTGGCGGACCTGGTCCGCCGCTACTGCGACCGAGACGCCATCCCCGCCGTCGTCCCCCGCGTCAGCCTGGCCGCCGCCGTGGCGGCGAGCGCCGATCCGCTGGACGTGCTGGCCTACCTGGCCGGCCTGGGCATCGCCGTCCGCACCCTGGACGACCTGCTGAAGATCAACGCCGACCCCGGAGAGGAGGAGCTCCACTGCTTCCGCGTGGCGGAGGGCGTCGCCGTCTCCGTCGCCAGCCAGGGCGAGTGGCTCCTGTTCACGCCCTGACCGGGCCGCCGGGCGGAGGGCCGCCCCCGGCGCTCCGCCCCGATCCAGGGCGCGCCGTCCGGGCCTGACCGCGGGGCTCCCGCCTCATCTGGCTGACCGAGGCGAGGTAGCGCCAACGCGGCGGGCGCCCCCGCCGGCCGCGCTGCCTCGGCTCCCGTCCGCGGCGCGATCGGGCGGCGCCAGGGAGCGCGGTGCCGCGCACGACGGCGGCGATCCCTCCGATCGCCCACGGTGAGAACAATTCCAGTCACTTAGCGTCCTAAGTCCCGCCCTGAACAGGTTCATAGGCCGGACGGGGCAAATCGCCACCGCCGCGCCCGATCCAGGAAGGGCAACACGATGAAAGATGACCAGACGCCGCGGCAGCCGTCGCCCGCTCGCCTCCTGAGGCCGGCGGAGGCGGCAGAGCAGCTCGGCGTGACCGCCAAGACGCTGGAGCGCTGGCGCGGCGCCGGCGACGGGCCGGCATACGTCCGTTGTAACTCCAAGACGATCCGATACCGCAGCGACGACCTGGACGCGTTCGTCCTGGAGCACCTCCGCAAGAACACCGCCGAGTAGCGGCGGCGCCCGGCGCCCGGGTCCCGCCGCCCCGCTCCCCCAACCCCGCTCCCCCGCGCCTGCACCACCCCGCGGCCCACCGGCCGCCGGGGCGCCCGGCGCTGTCCCCAACCAACGCAAGAAGGAACCCCATGGGCTCAACCACGATCACCCGCAGCCTCATGCGGGATCTCCCCCCGCTGCCCGACGGCGCCGGGAAGCTCCGCATCTTCGACGACAAGGTCACCGGCTTCATCGCCGAGCAGCGGCGCGGCGGCGTCACGTTCTACCTGCGCTACGCCGACGCCCGGCACCGGTCCCACGAGATCAAGCTCGGCCGCCTCGGCGACGTCACGGTCGACCAGGCCCGCAGGCGCGCCGAGCAGCTGAAGGCCTCGGTCAGCCTCGGCGCCGACCCGGCGGCCGAGGCGGCGCAGCGGCGCGCCGTGCCGACGCTCGCCGAGTTCGTCGCGCGACCGCTACCTCCCGCACGTGCGCGAGCGCCTGCGCAGCGGCTCCAACATCGAGGGCCAGCTGCGCCTGCGCATCCTGCCGGCCCTCGGCCGCAGGCCGCTGGACGAGGTGCGCCAGGACGACGTCGCCGCGCTGCGCCGCCGGCTGGTCGGCGAGGGGCTGGCGGCCGCCACCGTGAACCGCCACCTCGCCACCGTGCGGGCGATGTTCAACCTCGCCCTGAGGTGGCAGCTGTACGAGGGGCGCAACCCGGCGGCCTCGCCCGGGATGCTGCGCGAGGCGCACCGCGACCGCTACCTGACCGCGGAGCAGACCCAGGCGCTGATCCGCGCGCTGGACCTGGAGGCGAACCAGGACGCCGCGGCGGCGCTCGCGCTGCTCACCGTCACCGGGGCGCGGCGGAGCGAGGTGCTGCTGGCCACCTGGGCCAACGTCGACCTGAACCGCGGCATGCTGACCGTGCCGCGGTCGAAGAGCGGGCGCACGCGGCACGTCCCGCTGGCGCCGTTCGCGGTGGCGGTCCTGGAGCGCCAGGCGGCCCGGCGGGAGGCGGGGAACGACCACGTGTTCCCGAGCCGGCGGCGCGACGGGCGGCCGCTGGAGGGGCTGCGGAAGCCGTGGGCGCGGGCGAAGCGGGCGGCCGGGCTGCCGGCGGACCTGCGCATCCACGACCTGCGGCACTCGTTCGCCTCCGCGCTGGCCAACGCCGGGACGCCGCTGAACGAGATCGGCACCGTCCTCGGCCACACCCAGCTGTCGACCACCACCCGCTACGCCCACCACTCGCCGCAGCGGCTGATCGCCACGGCCACCGCCGCGTCGACCGCCTGGAACCTGCTGCCGGGCCCGCCGGGGCGGCAGGTCGACGAAGTAGAGGAAACCGGCGCCTGACCAAGCCGAAGGGAGAGGGAAGGGGGGAGGCGCCATCGCGCCTCCCCCCCTCTGCTCCCTCGCGGCTCAGTAACCCAGCACAACGAGGAGCAACCCCGCATGGCCACCAGGGCCGAGAAGATCCACGGGCTGATCCACGCCGCGGCCGCGGCGGCCGCCGCGGTCGGCGGGGGCCTGGCCCAGGCGCCGGGCAGCGACGCCGCGGCGATCACGCCGATCCAGGTCGCGATGGTCGCGGCCATCGGCCACCAGCACGGCGCGCCCAACCCCAGGGCCGCGGCGCCGAAGCTGATCCTGCCGTTCTCCGCCGCGGCCGCGGGGCGGGGGATCAGCCAGTGGCTGGTCGGCTGGTGGCCGGGGGTCGGCAACGCGATCAACGCCGCCACCGCCGCCGCGCTCACCGAGGCGATCGGCTGGGCCGCGGACGCCTACTTCGCCGAGGAGGGCCCCCGCGGAGGCGGGGCCCCCCGGTCCCCCCAGCAACCGAACCGTAACAGTGCCGGCCCCGGGCCGGAGGAAGGAGAGGAACCATGGACGACAACGAGATAGAGATCACCGTCGGCGGCGGTCCGGGGCAGGCGGTGGCGGAGGCCGCCGACCACGTCGCGCTGGCGCTGATGTCGGCCGGCGCGGCGGTCGACTTCCCGGGCCGGCCGCGGCGCGGGGCGGCGCCCGGCCGGACGCTGCGCGGCGTGCGGGCCGTCGTCCGCACGGCCGCGGGGGCGCGGCCGGAACTGCTGCCCGGCCCCGGCCGGAAGGGGTTCGATCTGCCCGCCGCCGCGAAGGTCGCGGTCGGCGCGGTGCTGCTGCTGGCGCTGCTCGATGCGGAGGTGCGCCTGCACTTCGGGCTGCGGCTGGATACCCTCATCACCGCGGCCGCCATCTGGTGGTTCTGGCGGTGGTGCCGCCGGCGGGGCGCTGCGGTGCCTGCCCAGGCGCCAGGTTGAAAGCACGGGATCACCAGGGACGAACGGGTGCTGCGGACAGGCAGGGGGAGGGGCGCGTCGGCGCCTCTCCCCCTGCCTGTTTTTTTGCCGTCGGCTGGTGCGCGGGCAGCTTGTTGCCGGCCGGACCGTGCCAGCGGCCCGGCCGATGGCCGCTCGGGACCCGGAGTTGACCGGATGAAGTGTACAGACCATACAGGCGTAAGTCTGGCGGAGTAAAAGGGGCGTGATCGATGCCGATCGGGATGGTGGCCGCCGACCTGCCGCTGCTCGCCGACGTCGCGATGGGAACCGGCCATACCCAGGTGGACGGCCGGCCCACGACCGTCCGTGCGGCAGCGACCGAGCCCGTCTCTGCCGTCCAGCGCCCGGCGAACCCGCTCGTGTCCGTGATCGTGCCCGTGCTGAACGAGGAAGCGGCGATCTCGCGCTTCCTGCAGGCGGTGCGGCCGGTGCTGGAAGGCGCCCAGCTCGGCTATGAAATCCTGTTCATCGACGACGGGTCTACCGACCATAGCTTTGCCCTGCTGGCCGGCATGGCATGCGACGATCCGCGCATCCGGGTGATCTCCTTCTCGCGCAATTTCGGCAAGGAGGCCGCGTTGTCGGCGGGTCTCGATCACGCCCGCGGCGATGTCCTGGTGCCGATCGATGTCGATCTGCAGGATCCGCCGGAGCTGATCCCGGCCCTGTTCGCCCGCTGGCGCGAGGGGTTCGACGTCGTCTATGGCATCCGCTCCGACCGCGGCACCAATTCCTTCGTCAAGCGGGTGACCGCGATGTTGTTCTACCGGCTGTTCAACCGGATCACCGCGACCGAACTGCCGCTCGACGCCGGGGACTTCCGCCTGATCGACCGGCGGGTGGCCGATGTGCTCCGCCAGTTGCCCGAACGCGGACGCTTCATGAAGGGCCTGTTCGCCTGGGTCGGCTTCCGCGCCACCGGCGTCAGCTTCGAACGCGCGGCGCGGCAGGGCGGCACCAGCAAGTTCAGCCTCTGGCGCCTGTGGAACTTCGCCCTTGACGGCATCACCGGATTCTCCACCGTGCCACTGCGGATCTGGAGCTATTTCGGCTCCGCCATCGCGCTGTTCGCGTTCGTCTACGCCCTGGTCACGGTGACCAAGACACTGCTGTTCGGCAACGATGTACCGGGCTACGCCTCGCTGCTCACGGTCGTGCTGTTCCTGGGCGGGGTGCAGATGATCTCGCTCGGCGTGATCGGGGAATATCTCGGCCGGATGTTCCTGGAAGTGAAGGCCCGGCCGCTCTACGTCGTCGGCGCCGCGGTGCCCCCACTGACCGATCCCGTGCGGCGGGATGTCTGACGCGTCGCATGCACGACCGCGGGGGGATCGTCCCGCGCCCACCGTGCCACCGCAGACAGATACGGAATCAGCGCAACTGGTGCGAGGGCGATGCCCTTGGCGGGACCAGGGGGTGCAAGATGGGCCGATCATCGGGGGAATGTCGGTTATACTAATTGCAGGAAGGCATAGTTATGCAGGATCATAGGCCCACTAACTCGTCGCTACATGTGTCGTGGGTGCAGGTCGTCGGTATCCTTGCCCTCGTGGTGATATACTCTCTGCTGCCGAACGCTAGACCCGACCTCACGCAATTCAATGCAGACGATAGCGAATCTTATCTCGCTCTCAGCTACGCCTTGACGCACGGGCTTGGTTACACACGAAGCCTTGTGGCCGGTCTTTATGTGCCGCATACGACCTGGCCTCCAGGTTTTCCTCTGCTTCTTGCGCCCGTCACCGCTGTCATGGGCCTGCCAATGAACTGGCTCGTGCTGAAGGCGTATATGATCGGGATCGGGATCGTCGGTGTTGGCCTGTCCTGGCTGTACGTGCGGCGGGTGACCGAAAGCAGGTTTGCCGCCGACGTTGCGGCGCTGTTGCTGGCCCTGGCGCCGTTCTATTGGTTGTTCAGCCGGACCGTGATGACCGAGGTTCCGCAAGTTGTTTTTGTCCTGCTTGCGCTGTTGCTCATGGATCGGGCGTGGGCGAAGCGGATCCCGCAGGTCTGGCAGGTAGCTATGGCCGGACTTGTGGGTGGGCTAGGCATGCTGCTGCATGGAACGGTGGTAGGGCTCCTTGCCGTCCCGTTTGCCTATGCGGTAGGTGAGCGCCAAGCGTATGTGAGGCCCTGGAATCGGTGGGGCTTGCTTGCGGTGCACGGCGCTGCCTTCAGTATTCCCTCCCTGGCATGGTTCGTGCGTAATCGCTTTATCGATACGAAAGGCCTCGGATTCGATGGTATCAGTCAAGTGCACATGCTCCTTGCCGTTTCCCCCACGGACCAGGCGAGCCACCTGCTCACGATGCCCGAGATTTTGCAGAATGCCTTCAGGAACCTGGTCTACCAGGTTATCTATCACGTGCCCGATCAGATCATTCCAGGTCTGTGGGATGCGAGGTGGTGGGAGTGGCGGTTCGCACCGTTCCTGGCGCTCGTGCTCACTCTCTTGGTGGCCACCGCAGCCCTTCCCCGCCGTTCAGCGGCCTTCCCGATTGCAGTGATGATTTTGGTGAATTGTGCAATTCTGGGTGTGTATGCCCTGGGCGGGTCAATCAGGTTCTGGATTCCTGTCACCAGCCTGACGATCGTTCTTATAGTGATCAATGCAGCCCCTTGGCTGTCCCGCATGTCGGTAGGCGGTCGCGCGCTCCTCGTTTATGGGATTTTGTCCTGTATGTGCCGAGCCTAGCCATGTTCGCCTATCGCTTCGAGGCGAAGCCATACCTCGGAGATCTCGGCAATATGGTAGCTCTGTTTGACCACGTGGGACGGTTACCGACACCTCCTCGTGCCGTCGATACTGATCATGCTCTTTTGTTTACTCTTATGACTGGTCTTTCTGCGCCACTGACCGTTACGGGGATCGGCGTCGAGCCTAGATACACTGATCTTATCCTGCACGTGCCAGCCCCTCCGGGTGTTGCGGTCCAGCAGCCTCCGCGCGGTGCTACGCTCGTAATCAACCAGGGCGCGTGGAGTTATTATATCCTTCCACAACCGATGACCCAGCGCGAGTTGCGGGCATCTGCTAACCAACCCCATCGTTAGGGGGGGCATGTCGCCAGTTGATATCCCCGATTGTGTCCGAAAAGTGCCGGTCCTACTGCCGCAACACCCCGTGTCAACGCCGGAGAGAAAATGCACTAAAGACGCTCACTTGACGTTGTCTGCGGCCACCGATCGGGCGCCCGATGGCGAGTGGCAACTATTACATGAAAGCTAACAATGAACACAAGCGAACAAAAGGAAACACTGTCGGACGGCTGCCCCCCCGGCGCCGCCCGGTTGACGGGCACCCTGCCCGCGTCTGGCCCCGGCCGAGGCTATCGGCGGCCGGCAACAGGAGTAACCGTCCGGTCAGCCCCGCCTACGATGGGGCCTGAGGGTGGGATATGATGTGGCTCAGGCAGCGTTGCGCTGATCGAACCTGGTCGGGATTCCGGCAAGGCTGTTCAACGCTATGAGATAGCGAGCAGCGCGAGTAGGTTGTCGATGCCGGCGAGGGCGGCTCGGTAGCGGTCCTGGGTCAACGTGCTGGTGCGGTGGGCCTTGAGGATGTTGAAGCCGAAACTCCGCAAGCGGGCGAAGACGCCGGGATTGGTTCGGATGCGCGAGCGATCTTCGCCGAAGGTGACATCGCGGCTGTAGTGGGACGTAGTCTCGATCCGCCAGTGTGCGCGGATGGCTTCGGCGGCGCGGTTTGCAGTGATCAGCGTGTTGGAGACGTAGAAGGCGGTCTCGGCAGAGTGGTGCAGCAACCCGGTCTTGCGGCTGCGGGTGAAGACCTCGCGTTCGACACGGATGATCGCGGCGACATCGCGATGCCAGTCTGTGTTGGCGAGTTTGTTGGTTGGATCAAGGACGGTAACAGTGCGGCTCTCGTCGCGATTGCGTCCGATATCGCGGCTGTGGGCGGCGCCGAGCGGCGTCGCGGTGGTGGAGAGTTCCGCGATCTGTCGCAGCAGGGTCGGCTGGTTGTCCTTGACCTGGACGATCAGGGCGAGGTTGGCCTATGCGGCGGCCTCGAATGTTTTTTTTGGCAGTGCAGCGCATCGAGGGTGACGATGGCGCCGGCCGGGACGCCGAGTTCGGCAAGCAGCGCCTGCGCTGCCGGGATCTCGTTGGACTTCTCGGCGATTTCGACATGGGCGAGCACGAGGACGGTGTCGGTGGCGAGCGCGCTCAGCAGCATGAGGGCCAGCGATCCCTCGGGGCGCGCATCCTCTCATCCTCACCCGCACCCAGTCGGATCGCGCAAGCGATGGGCGCGGGTGAGGATGGAGAGGATATTTCCCCCGGGGTTGTCCCCGGCGGTCTCCGTCCGGATTCGGCACGCGGGATGAGGCGGCGCCGGCCGCGTTGTCCAAGTTCCGCTCCGGCCATTGGAAAGCGGCTGTCAGCTCGGTCCCGGCGGGGCCGCCCTCCGCCCGCCGGCGCATCAGACCCCAGGGCCGACGGCATTTCATCCCTGTGCTCCGCCCGGAGCGATCCATCCAACGATCGGACAGGGACACCCGCGACCATGAACTTCGGCAGCCAACCCGCGCCCGCCTGGCCCACCACCGTGGCGTTCGCCAACCTCTACGACGCCACCACCTACGGCCGGACCGTCTACATGACCCACCGCGAGGAGCGCCGCCTCCGCGCCGTCCTCGCCGCGGTCCGGGACTACGGCTTCATCCTCCCCGCCACCCTGGAGCCGGCGGTGCCCGGCTACGGCTTCGCGGACGTCATCGCCCACCTCCGCGCGACCCTCGGCGCCCCGTTCGCCGACGCCGCCCTGGCGGCCGCCGGGCGCACCGCCCCGGACCCGGAGCCCGCGCCCGTCGCCCTGATGCCGGTGTACGCGTTCGAGCCGGACGGCGGGAGCGAGGACGCGCTGCTCAGCTCGGCCACGCTGTGGAACGGCAACCTGCTGGTCGAGGCGCTGCGCGTGGCGGACGACGACGACCCCACGCCGGTGCCGTCGGTCCGGGACCGGTTCGACCGCTGGGCCGGCGCGGCGGGCGCGGGCCGCAAGCTCGCGACGACGCGGCTGCCGGGCCGCGGCGGCAGCTACGTGCTGTTCGCCGCCGCGGCGCCCGGCTGACTGCGGGCCGGGGGACGCGGCGAGCTTCCTGCCGGGGGAGGGGGCGTCGGCCGGCGGCCGGCGCCCCCGCCGCTCTCGTTTTTTGCTCCGGGCGCACCGGCGCCCGCCCGCCGCGGGACATCCCTCCCACCGGGAGGTCGTGGGCGTCCGGGGGCGATTTCGGGGGAATACCGTGGGACGGGCCGCGGTGCCCCGCGCGGGGAGGGCCGGAACCCGTTGAAATCCTTGGTGAGCCCGGTGGGACTCGAACCCACGGCCCCAAGATTAAAAGTCTCGTGCTCTACCAACTGAGCTACGGGCTCGCTCGGTCCGGGTTGAACCCCACCGGCGCCCCGCGGTCAACCGCCGGGCGCCGGTGGGGCGGTATTTTCGCCGGCCGATCTCAGGCTTTCTCGTCCGCCGCCACCCGCATCCGCACGATCCGGTCCGGGTCCTGCACCGTTCCCGACGAGCCCGCCCCGCGCTTGATCATGTCCACGAACTCCATCCCCTGCACCACCTGGCCCCAGATGGTGTACTGGCCATCCAGATGCGGCGCCGGGGCGAACATGATGAAGAACTGCGAATTGGCGCTGTTCGGGTCGGCCGAGCGGGCCATGCCGCAGGTGCCGCGCAGGAAGTGGCGCTTGGTGGTGAACTCGGCCGGCAGGTTGGGCAGCGGCGAGCCGCCGGTGCCGGTCCCGGTGGGATCGCCGCCCTGGGCCATGAAGCCCTCGATCACGCGATGGAACGGCGTGTTGTCGTAGAATCCGTCGTTCGACAGGGTCTTGATCCGCTCCACCGCCAGCGGGGCGATGTCGGGGAAGCACTCGATCACCACCCTTCCGTATTTCAGGTCCATGTAGATCGTGTTGTTCAGATCGGGCTTCGCTTCGGCGTCCGCGCTCATGTTCAATCCCAGGCTCAGGGTGGTGACCGCGGAAGCCGCGATCAGGGTACGACGGTGCAACACGGGGGGCATCAGGGCTCTCCGGCGATCAGGCGGCGGGCCCGCGCAGCTTCGCAAGCGTCCGCGCCAGGGTCAGGGCAGGGACGAAGGAGGCGATATCGCCCCCAAGGGCTGCCACTTCCTTGACCAGGCGGGACGCGATGAACTGATGCCGCTCGCTCGCCATCAGGAACACGGTCTCGACGCCCGGATCCATCCGGTAGTTCATGCCCGCCATCTGGAATTCGTAGTCGAAATCCGACACCGCGCGCAACCCGCGGACGATCATGCCGGCCCCGACCGTGCGAGCGAAATGCACCAGCAGTCCCTGCATCGGGAGCACCTCGATCGTGGTGCCGTTGCGGTCGGCGATGGTGGCGACCTCCGCCTGCACCATCTCCACCCGCTCTTCCAGCGAGAACAGCGGCCCCTTGCCGGTGTTGACGGCGACCCCGACGACCAGCCTGTCCATCAGCCGCGCGGCGCGGCCGATCACGTCCAGATGTCCGTTGGTCACCGGGTCGAAAGTGCCAGGGTAGAGACCGATCCGAGTCCGGGTCGCCTCAGCCATCGTTGCCGTTCTCCGTTCCTTCCGCCGCGGGATCGTCCGCGTCGTCGCCAGTGTGGCCGTTGTCGTCGCCGCCCTGGTCGAGCACCGGGAACACGCTCGTCACGTGCTCGCCCGCGTTCACCCGGAACAGGGTCACCCCCATCGTCTGCCGCCCGGTGATGCGCACCTGGTCGGCCGGAACCCGGATCAGCCGGCCGGCGTCGGTGACCAGCATGACGTCGTCCCCCGGCCGGACCGGGAAGGTGGCCGCCACCGCCCCGCCATTTCGCTTGCCCAGGCTGATGTTGGCAATCCCCTGGCCGCCCCGGCCGGCGGTGCGGTACTCATAGGCCGAGCTGCGCTTGCCGAAGCCGCCGGTGGTGACCGTCAGAAGCACCTCTTCCTGGTCATCCAGCGCGGCCAGGCGCTCGGCGTCCAGCGCCACCTCGGCGGCGGTCTCCTCGTCGGCCTCGGCCGGCGGGGTCTCGCCCGGCGCGATCTCGGGCCCCTCGTCCTCCCCGGCGGCGCGGCGGCGGGCGGCGGCGGCGCGCAGGTAGGCGGCGCGTTCCTCGACATTGGCCTCGACATGGCGCAGCACCGAAAGGCTCACGACCTCGTCGCCCGGCGCGAGCCGGATCCCGCGCACGCCCGAACTGTCGCGCCCGGCGAACACGCGCAGGCTGTCGTCGGTGATCTGGAAGCGCAGGCAGCGGCCGTTGCGCGCGGCCAGGAAGACGTCGTCGCCCTCGCGGCAGGTGGCGACGCCGATCAGCCGGTCGCCCTCATCGAGCTTCATCGCGATCAGGCCGGAGGCGCGGACGTTGCGGAAATCCGACAGCCGGTTGCGCCGCACATTCCCCGACGCGGTGGCGAACACGAGGTGCAGGCTGTCCCACAGCGCCTCGTCCTGCGGCAGCGGCAGCACGGTGGTGATGCCGTCGGAATTCAGCTCCGGCAGCAGGTTCACCAGCGCCCGGCCTTTCGCCGTCGGGGCGGCTTCCGGCAGCCGCCAGACCTTCTCGCGGAACGCCTTGCCGCCGGACGAGAAGAACAGCACCCACTGGTGCGTATGGGCGTTGAAGCTGCGGGTGACGATGTCGTCGCCGCGCGTGCCCGCCCCGGTGCGCCCGCGTCCGCCGCGGTTCTGCGCCCGGTAGGTCTCCAGCGGCGTGCGCTTGATGAACCCGTCGCGGGTGATGGTGACCACCATCTGGCCGGGCTCGATCAGGCTCTCGTCGTCCTGGTCGGCCTCGGCCTCCTCGATCGTGGTCAGCCGCGGGCTGGCGAGCAGGCGCGGGCGGCGGGCAGTTCCTCGCGCATCACTTCCATGCGGCGGATATGCGAATCGAGGATCTCCAGCAGGTCGCGGATCCGCTGGCGACTTCTTTGAGTTCCTTCTCGATCTTCTCCCGCTCCAGCCCGGTCAGGCGCTGCAGCCGCAGTTCCAGGATGCCGCCGGCCTGCGTTCGGTCAGCCGCACCGTGCCGTCGGGGCTGATCGCGTTGCCGGGCTCGTCGATCAGCGCCAGCAGCGCGCCGATATCGGTCGCCGGCCAGTCGCGCTCCATCAGCGCGGCGCGGGCGCTGCGCGGGTCGGGGCTGGCGCGGATCAGGCGGATCACCTCGTCGATATTGGCGACCGCGATGGCAGGCCGACCAGCTTGTGGGCCCGGTCCCGCGCCTTGCCGAGCTCGTACCGGGCGCGACGGAGGATCACCTCCTCGCGGAAGGCGATGAAGCAGGCAGCGCGTCCTTCAGCCCCATCAGCCGCGGCTGGCCGCCGTCCAGCGCCAGCATGTTGACGCCGAAGCTGATCTGCAGCTGGGTGAAGCGGAACAACTGGTTCAGCACCACCTCGGCGGTGGCGTCGCGCTTCAGCTCGATGACGACGCGCATGCCGGAGCGGTCGCTTTCGTCGCGATCTCGCTGATGCCCTCGATCTGCTTGGCGCGGACCAGCTCGGCGATGCGTTCCAGCAGGGTGCGCTTGTTCACCTGGTAGGGGATCTCGGTGACCACGATGGCCTGGCGGCCGCCGCGGATCTCCTCGATCTCGGCGCGGGCGCGGATCATGAGCAGCCGCGGCCGGTCTCGAACGCCTGCGGATGCCGGAGCGGCCGAGCACGATGCCGCCGGTGGGGAAATCCGGGCCGGGGACGATGCGCATCAGCGACTCCAGGGTGATGTCGGGATCGGCGATCAGCGCCAGCGTGGCGTCGATGATCTCGCCCGGGTTGTGCGGCGGGATGTTGGTGGCCATGCCGACGGCGATGCCGCTGCCGCCGTTGATCAGCAGGTTGGGGAAGCTGGCGGGAAGGACCTTGGGTTCGTGCGCCGATTCGTCGTAGTTCGGCTGGAAATCGACCGTGTCCTTGTCGATGTCGTCCAGCAGCAGCATCGCCGCCTTGGCGAGGCGCACTTCGGTGTACCGCATCGCTGCCGGCGGATCGCCGTCGACCGAGCCGAAATTGCCCTGCCCGTCGATCAGCGGCACGCGCATGGAAAAGGGCTGCGCCATGCGCACCATGGCGTCGTAGATCGAGGCGTCGCCGTGCGGATGATACTTGCCCATGACGTCGCCGATGACGCGGGCCGATTTGCGATAGGTCTTGTCCGGCGTGTAGCCGGCCTCCTGCATGCCGAAGAGGATTCGTCGGTGCACCGGCTTCAGCCCGTCGCGCGCGTCCGGCAGGGCGCGGGAGACGATCACGCTCATGGCGTAATCGAGGTAGGAGCGTCGCATCTCCTCCTCGATCGTCACGGGCATCTGCCCCTCCGGCGGAACGGGAGGGGGCGGGGTGGGCTGATCGCTCACGCTTGTCTCGGTCTCCAGCGGGCCGTGCGAGTGCCCGGCGGTCGTGTGGGGGGAGCCGGCGATGGGCCGGACGGGACTGAGCGGGTGTTATACCGCGTTCCCCGCGGTGCAGCGAGGGGGGCGGTCCCCTGCTCCCGCGGCGGGCCGGCCCAGGCTGCTGTCCCGCCCC
>CAWHKR010000043.1:0-20231 GCA_963829875.1 uncultured Pseudomonadota bacterium
CGCCGCGCGGTCTTCCAGCCTTGAGATGATCGCCCTCGGCGGTGTCGTCTCCGTCGCGCTGGAGGTCCTGCTGCTGGTGTGGCAGGTGCGGGCCGTTGGCTACGCCCGGCTGCGGCGGAGCGCCTTCGGGCTGCTGCGGGTCGCGCTGTCCGGGGCTGTCGCTGCGGCGGCCCTGACGCAGCTTGGCGGCACCTGGACCGCGGTTCCACCGGTCGCTTTCGTGGCCTCGCCCGTGCTCGACAGCCTGCTGTACCTGGCCTTGATCGGGGGGGTGACGGTGGTGACGTTCGGTGGATGCGTGATCCTGCTCTGGCTGGCGAGCGGCCGCCCGGAGGGACCGGAGCGGATCGTGTTCCGGCTTGCCAGGGACATGGTGGCGCCGCGGTTCTCGAGGGCGGGGTAGGGCGGGGGCGGCCCGGGCCGTTTCGGGTGGCCGGCCTGGCCGGCTCAGCATGACACATCTGCGTGTGATCTGACAGGTTGTGGAGCCGGGCTGGCGCGATGCCGGGCTGTCGGCCGGGCGGATGCGGTCGATCTCGCATTTGGGTTCCGCGGCTCCCAGGGGCAGCGCGGAGCGTGCGGTCCGGGGCCTTGCGTCCGCACACGATCGTCGGACGGATCGCCGAAATCGTCGGTCTGGCGGGTGTTTTCCGCGTTGCGGGTCACGGTCGTGCGGCGAAGGAACATGCGGTCGCGCGGATCCTTGTTCGACGGGGCGCGGTTGCCGGGACTGTGTCCGGACCGAACCCGGCTCCGTTAATCCGGGTGTTCCTGGTCAAAGAATCTCACATTCGTAAGTATCCGGATGTTCAGACATGTACAGTCTTATCCACGACAGTGTTATTGGACAACGGACTGTCTAAGACCCAGATAATTTGTGGAAGTTACTGTGGGTGCCTAGGTCACAGCGATGTGACTGCTGCCATGCGGTCTTGCCGGCCTTTGCTGATCCCAGAACCGAGATGCCTGTTGCCCGCGATGGAGTGAGGCTATGAAAGCTCTCGTCATCAGCGCCCATGCGCCCATGGTTTCCGACGAGGACATGACCGGCGCCATGCAGCGGTTCTCGATGTTCATGCGGGCGCTGGCCGGGCTTGCCGATGAGATCGACCTCGTCCACTTCGTACCGCCCAGGCGCCGCGATCGATATCCGGACATTCAAGCCCTGTCGCGCGACCAGTCCCGGCGGTGGGGCGTGCCGGTCACGGTCGATCTGGTTCCGGCGTCCGAGTCTCCGAAGACCTTCTGGTCGCACTACGGGGCGGGCGTACTCTCCATCCACGGGCACCCCGCCTTCCATGGGCCTGGGGAGCAGGAGGCCGCGGCAGCTGTTGCCCGCCATTTTGCCCGCGACCCCGACCTCGTGTCGGTGCATCGGCTCAGCGCGATGTGCGCGGTCATGCGCGCGGGGGTGACGCATCCCAATCTGGTGTTCGACCTCGACGATATCGAGCACCGGGTGCAGCTGCGGGCGGCCACCACCGGCCCCTGGCGGCCGGGCAAGCTGATGTACCTGGCGCAGGTTCCGGCGATCCGGCGGGGGGAACGGCGCGCGATCGCCGCTGCGCGCACCGTGTTCGTGTGCTCGGAGCCGGACCGCGACTATCTGAGCCGGCAGGGCCTGGGGCGGAACCTGGCCGTGGTGCCGAACGCCGTTCGTCTTCCTGCGCGTGTGCAGGGGCCGGCCGCGGCGCCGAGTTTGTTGTTTCTTGGCACCTTCGTCTATCCGCCCAATGTTGAGGCCGCGGAGCGCCTTGTCACCCGGATCTGGCCGCTGATCCGCGCGCGGCGTCCGGACGCGTCGCTGTTGATTGCCGGAAAATGGCAGGAATTGCTGCCGAGCTTCGGCCAGGCGCCGGAAGGGGTGGCGTATCTCGGGTTCGTTCCGGATCTGGATGCGCTGTACGCAAGGGTCCGGGTGGTCTGCTGCCCGGTCGATGTGGGCGGCGGCACGCGGATCAAGCTGATCGAGGCGGCGGGGTTCGGCAAGCCGATCGTCTCCACCGGCGTCGGCGCCGAAGGGCTGGGCTTCCAGGATGGCGTCCACGCCGTGATTCGCGACGACGACCACGCGTTCGCCGAGGCGTGCTGCACACTGCTTGCGGACGATGATCTTTGCGGGCGTCTTGGCGCCGCGGCGCGGGCGGCGGCGGAAGACGCGTATGACATGAGCCGCTGCGAAGCCAGGATCAGGGCGCTTATGTGCCCAGGGGATCTGGACGCCCCCCTGCCTGAGCCAAGGCAGGCGCTGTCCGTCGGCTCAGATTGAGACCAGAGCGACGAGCGCGCCGGCGGTAGCCAGGCTTGCCTGCCCCAACTGGGCTGCTGGCGACCTGCGCGGCCGGTACTCGCCTGGAATCCCCCGCAGGCCATCCCAGACCCCTTGGCGGAGCGCGGACAGCGATTTCGGATGACCGCGCAACCGCTCGGCCATCGCGCGCTGCGCAAGCAGCGCCCAGAAGGTGGGCGAGGTGTTGCGCATCAGGCCGCCGTGCTTGCGCAGCAGAAGAAGCTGATTTCTTGCCATATAGTAGTGATAATAGGGTGAGCGTTCAACCCCGCCAACAGACGGATCGCCGGAGGCGTGCATAACGCATGCGTCTTCCACGGTAATATTCCGAAATCCGGCGTCGATGCTGCGAACGGAATAGTCGTTGTCTTCCCAATAGGCAAAGAAACCCTCGTCGAAGAGACCGATTTTCTCGACCAGGGCACGGCGGATCAACAAAGCCGTTCCGACGAGCCAGATCCGGTGAGGCGAATCCCTCAGCCACGACTGATAAGTCTCCCGGCTGTCAGTGTAATCGAACGTCATGGTGGAGGGCGTGACGCGGCCGCCGTGGAAGGCAACCCTTCCCTCGTCGTCCGAGTTCCGGATGACCGGGCTGGCCAGGCCAATTCCCGGGTCGGCCTGGCAGGCAGCCACCAGCTTCGTCAGAATATCAGGCGCGACTTCGGCATCGTCGTTGAGCAGCCAGACATACGCCGCGCCGTCTGCCAGGGCGGCCGTGATGCCCGCGTTGACGCCGCCGGCGAAGCCGCGGTTCCGGTCGAGACGAAGTGTGCTGACGGGGAAGCGGTAGGTCGGATCCAGGGGATAGGGTCTGGCGGAGCCGTTATCGACAACCACGACCCGGAAGTTCGGGTAGTCCTGGTGGGTGAGACTGTCGAGACACTGGCGGGTGTGACGGGAACCGTCCCAGGTCAGAACGACGATATGGACGAGCGGCGGCATGGGGGCTCCACGAAGGCCGATGAGCTGGGACGCTCGGTTGTCCGACCGTCTGACAGGGACGTTCACGGCTCAGTTCCATATGTATATCATCCGCCGCACCTGTATACAAAGCGTTCGTAAGCCTGCCCGATCACAGGTCCCCAATCGGCGCGAGGTCTGAGGCCATCGTGCTGCACGACGATTCCGGGGGGAGGGCCCGCGAATGGGTCCGCCGCTTTTCGCCGCGAGGGTGTGGCCGGACTGGCCTCGCGCGCCGCACCTGGCCCACCCCGTCGCTGACCGATCAGCGGATGGCCGTCCTCGGAGCGCGGGCGGCCGCCGCCCCCTCAGCGTGCATGCCGGGGTGGCCGTCTCGCAGCGGCTATGGACATCCGGAGCGCCGCCGACCCATGGGGTGCAGATCGGCGGGGCGGCGGCCGCTCGGGCTGCCGCCGGGCAATTCGGCCCTCTGGGACCGCAGCGGATCGGCCCGGCGGGGGCGTCCGACGCAGGCCCCCGGGGGCAGACGGGCCTGGCGTTCCCTATTTGTTCGATATCGAACGTTGCTTCACGTGAAGCATAATGAACCCGAGATTAACACGCATGTCGAAAAACGGGATTCGGAGCGGGAATCGGGAACGCGAACGGGTCGGGTTGATGCGTGCGTCTTGGCGAAAACGGTGACGGGGGACCGGCGGCGATGTGCGGTCAGCGGCGGCGGTCCGGACCGGTGGCCCTGCCGCGGAGCCGGCCGAGCGCTGCGGCTGCGGCGAGGCAGATCCGGCCGAGGCGCGGGCCGCTCGCGCCGTGCGGGTGCAGGACGGCGGCATCGGTGACCATGACATTGCGGAAGCCGGGACATTGCGGAAGCCGGCGCGGATGGCGCGGAGGCAGATGTCGGCGTCTTCCCGGTAGGCGAACAGGTCTTCGTCGAAATAGCCGATCGACTCGATCACCGCGCGGCGGATCAGCATGGCGGTGCCGTCTACCCAGACGCGGTCCGGCGCCGCCTGCGCCAGGCGGCAAAGGTCGCAGGGTCGGGCGCGAAGTGGAATTCGGTCGTGTGGGGATCGCTCAGCCCGCCGCAGAAGGCGGGGGCGCCGGCGGCGTCGGAATTGAGGATGACGGGGCTGGCGATGCCGATGGCGGCGTCCGCCTCGGTGGCGGCGACGAGCTTCGCCAGCGTGTCCGGCGGGGCCTCGGCGTCGTCGTTCCGCAGCCAGCCGTCGTCCGCGCCGGCCGCGCGCGGTCCGGATGCCGAGGGTCACGCCGCCGGCGAAGCCGTGGTTGGGGCCAGGGGGGGACTCGGTCGGTGGGTCTGACGGCATGGGTCGGAGGGGCCTCGTGCTGTCCTGTCGGCGGTGGACCGGGCCTGTGGGGCAGCGGGCCGGCGGATGTCACATAGGATGGGAATCGATGGCAGGGCAGGGCGGGCGGCGGTGAGAACGCGGGGGTTTGTTATTGGCGGCGGCGCCGCGTGTTCCCTGTTTGTCCGGAATCGAACGATGTTTCGCGTGAAGCAAGAGGCAGGATGACTGACACGACCCCCGCCTTTTGACCGAATGTGTCGCGTTGTCTTCGGTCGCGGTGGACGGCCCCGCACGCGGGCGCAAATGTCCATTGTGTGCGAGGCCGGTGCGTGGCATCCCCGCTGGGCGCGACGGGCCGGCGGCAAACGGGCCTTTTCTGGGGGCTCTGGTGGGACGCGCAAGCGAACGCTCGGTCGGCGACAGGACAGCCGCGGCGGCCGGCCTGATGGTGGCATGGCGGGCGCTGACCCGCAGCCTTGGCTTTCTCAGCACGCTCGCCCTGGCGCGGCTGCTGATTCCGGCGGATTTTGGCCTGGTGGCAATGGCGTCCGCCTTTGCCGGCGCGATCGACTCGATTTCGCAATTGCGGGTGGAGGACGTGCTGCTGCGGCGGCCGGAAGAGGACACGCGGCTGCACGACGCGGCGTTCACCCTGCAATTGTTGCGAGCGGTGCTGACGGGGGGGATCATCGCCGCGGCCGCGCCGCTTGCCGCCGCGTGGTTCACCGAACCGCGGCTGCAGCCGGTGCTGCTGGTGCTGGCGGGGCTTTCGGTTGTCTCAGGGCTTGTGAATATCGGGCCGGTCGAGTTCCGGCGTACTTTGCGCTACGGAATGCAGATCCGCCTGATGGCGGTGCCGCGGCTGCTGCAAGTGGTCAGCACGGTGGCGGCAGCATGGCTGACGCACAGCTACTGGGCGCTGCTGATCGGCATCGGCGTGACCACGGTTTCGCGCGTCGTCATGTCCTACGTGATCCACCCGTATCGGCCGCGCCTGTCGCTGGCGGGGTGGCGCGAGCTCGCTGGATTTTCGTTCTGGCTATGGGCTGGGAGTCTTGCATCGTTGGTGTGGGACCGCGCCACCACGTTCATCATCGGTCCGGCCTTTGGTGCGGTCGGGCTGGGGGTATTCCAGGTGTCGCAGGACGTCGCGGTGCTGCCGGTGACGGAACTGGTGGCGCCGGCCAGCGAGGTTCTGCTGGCAACCTTGTCGCTGGTCGAGCGCACCGGCGCGCGGGCCGCGGACAAGGCATTGCTGGTGATCGCGCCGCTGGTGATGGTGGTGACGCCGCTCGTGATCTCGCTTGTCCGCGGCCTCCGGCTACGTTATCCTTCTGCTGCTCGGCCCGAAATGGCTTGCGGGCCAGCCGTTGCTCACGATTCTGCCGTGGATGTGCATCTTCTCGCCGTTCAATCATGTGTATGCGTCGCTCATGATAGCCAAGGCCGCATGCGGCAGCGATTCCTGGTGATCGGCGTCGGCTTCCGTGTCAAGGTCGTCGTGATCTATCTGGGTCACGCAGACGCACCAGTCTGACTCTGGTAGCCGGCGGGATCCTTCTGGCATCGGCCTTTGAGACGATGATGTTCATGGCGTTCTGTGCGCGCCGGTCTCTTGGACTTCGGGTGGCGGCCGGCGGGCTGGCGCGTCTTGCGGTGGCTGGCGTCGTCGCGACCCTGGCAGCGAGCCAACTCGGCCCGGCCTGGCAGCCAGAAGCTCATTTTCTGACAGGGAAGGTCGGGATGATGGACGCGCTCAGTTCTGCCGCATTAATCGGCAGCGTGGTGCTGATGAGCTTCACGGGCACCCTGTTGGGGCTGTGGTTTGTAGCCCGCCGGCCAGACGGTCCAGAGCGGTTGGTGCTGCGTGTAGGGGCAAGCATGCTGAATCGCATGCGGCTTCCCTGCGGCAGCAAAGCGTGGTCCTGATAAGGCACGGCGCACGATGTGGCGCGGGATGGTCCCTCGAACCCGCTACCCGACCGCGGCCTACCAGCCGAGCGTGTTTGTGCTCCAAGGCCATGGCAAAGCGGCTGCCGCAATCACAAGCGCTCTGCCAAAAACTGCAGCCGCCACTTTAGCGCAGCGCGGGCACGGGCCCCGACGAGCAGAAACTGGCTTCCGAGACGGCGCGGCATCGCGGTGCTATAGTTAAGATCGCGCATTTCGCGGCGCAGCACGCTCTCGACCAGGGCGATCTGGCGGCGCGTCAGGTCGTCGCGCCATCCATCCGTCCGTCCGGAACGAAAGAACTGCGCGGAGTCCGATCTGGCTGCCCAATGGGCATCGCCGACACAAGTCTTGCTTCAATTCGCTGAGGTGATACCTCTCGTAGAGTGCCGCGCAGGCCAGCCGATCCACATCAATGCCCAGCCAGGAGAACACTGCCCGCAATAGCGTCCCGTCGTCCTGCCGGAGCTCCTCGTAGCGAACTTCCTTGTAGTGGGGAGTAAGATTCTTCGCACGGCGAGCGCCTGCCACCGACTGTGCCCATAGCTGACAGTTATGCACAACGTCTGCCTTGGCCCATTGGCTGCCCCATCCCTTGCTTGCGCAAGCAGCGACGCGACGACGCTTCGCGGATCACGGATTAGATGAAGAACATAAGCATCAGGGAAGACACGTAGTATGTCCTCGACGTGATGTGCATGGTCCGGGGTCTTCTCCAATATCACCCACGCGCTCGGGTTTTCCGTTACAGCTTCAGCTATGAACTCGACAGCAATCCGCCGGACTTGGTCGAAGTAACGGCGCTCACCAAGTATGCGCGGAAATTCCCCAGTCGTTCTGATAGCGCGGTACCAGAATGTGCCGAGAACAGACTTCGCATGTAGCCGTTAAACAGATGGGTTTCTGCGCAGGTGGCAACCTGCTCGGAGCCAGAAATAAGAAGCTGAAGCCAGGTTGTTCCGCTCCTGGGTGCCCCGACAAGAAACACCAAGCGCTTGCCGGCGATCGCTGCCCCCGGATCCGTTGAAATAGCCAAGTCCGAGGTCATTTTCAGGGTAGCCATCCCACCGCATCGATGTTCCTTTTAACCTATGCTAAGAGTTCGGTCTCCGTCAACCGCGGACGACCTGCACGTCAACCATCGAGCGGACATGCATAGGACGGCAGGCGCCTAGTTTGCCTCGTTTGGAATCGTCGGGCGCTGCTAGACAATCATTAGTCGTGCTGTTCATTGTACCGTCCTATTATCGCCCGGCAAGAGACAAGCGGCACTGCCGCGCCGCGGAGAGATTGCCGGCTTCAATCCGGCGCCATTCAGGAAACGGGAGACCGGGGGCTTGGACACACGAACCAGCAGCGGTTGGGAGGACCGACGGCTTCGCGAGTCCTTCGACCGTTGCCACACAGGTTCTCACCGGCCAGTTTGCGTGGTCGCGTCAACCCGCGTTGCAGTGGCAGAAACGGAGCAACGTACATGAGGCGGGCAGGGATATTCATGAGGCGGGCAGGGACATTGGGCATGCTTAGGCGTACTGTCGGGGAATACTATTGGGACAAGTACAAAAATACTCCTTCCTGAAGACGTGCTCATTCAACGCGAGGTTGCTCGACGTAGGCTGCGGCAACAATTCTCCTAAAGCAATCAAGACTGCCAGACCGGACATCTATTATGTCGGTCTCGATGTCGCCGCATATAACCAGTCAGCCAAATCCGTCGTCGCGGCAGATGAATATCTTATCGTTCCCTCGAGTGAGTTTTCGCTCAATATCGCCGCCCAGCGCGGCAGGTTTGATGCCGTGATCAGTTCCCACAATCTCGAGCATTGTGATGATCCGGATGCCTGTTTGGCCGCCATGCTGGAGGCGCTCAAGCCGGGCGGGCGGATCTTTTTGGCGTTTCCGTGTGAAAAAAGCGTCGGCTTCCCAAGCCGGCGTGGAACACTCAACTTCTTCGATGACCCGACTCATAAGACAGTTCCCAAGTTCGACAAGATTTGCTCGACCATCGTATCACATGGCCTTAAATTGGAAGTGGCACGCAGAAGATACCGGCCGCTGGCCCGCGTCGTTCAGGGGCTCAAGGCAGAACTGCGCAGCTATCGGGAGCGCCGTGTCCTCGACGGAACCTGGGCTCTTTATGGATTCGAGACTATCATCTGGGCGTCCAAAGGATCTTTTTGAGAACTTGGAGGCAGCGGAACCGAGCCGGACCTCGCGCAGCCGTTGTGCGGTCCGGCAAAAACGGGCCTCGCCGGGGCGGCGGCGGGATCCAGCGCGTCCAGCAGGATCCGCTGCAGTGCGGTGTGGAGAGAAATGCGCCCGCGCATACGCGGTCTCCGCGACCGCCTGCGTGATCCAGATGTTGTCATCAGCCATCAGATGCAACACGGAGGCGGCCATTGCCGCCGGCGCATCGTGCACGGGCACGACTGGCTCGAGTTCGCGCCAACCCCTGCGCCCCCACCGTCGTCGTCACCACCGGCACCCCCAGGCGCATCGCCTCCACGACCTTGCCCTTCACGCCCGCCCCGAACCGCAGCGGCGCCACCACCACGCGCGCCCGGTCATAAAGCGTCGTCAGCGCCGCGTCAGTCACGTAGCCCGTGACCTCCACCCCAGGGCCGGCGAGCGCACGCACCGACGGACCCGGATCCGCCCCGGCCAACACCAAGTGCACCCCCGGCCGCACCGCGCGCACCAGCGGAAGCACGGCCTCGACGAACCACCGGACGGCATCCTCGTTCGGGGGGTGTTTGAAGCCCCCGACGAACAACAACATCTCCCCCTCCGGCGGCGCCGTCCTGGTAACGAACGTGTCGAAACCCACCATCGGAACCGCCCGCGCATCCACGTCCGGCTCAATCTTCCGCACCATGGCCGCTTCCTCGGCCGAGGGGTAAAGCACCACGTCAGCCACCCGCCAGATCTGGCGTTCGACCGCCAGCTCGCGGTCGGCCAATTCGCCGAGGTCGATATCGCGCTGCAGCTCCGCCTGCCGTCGGAGGCGCGCGAAATGCAGGTCGTGGCCGTAGTAGCTGATCCGCGCGTCACTGCTGCGCAGCACCGTTGGCAGCAGCGCGCGCGCCGGCTGCGGGCGCATGAGCATGACGTGATCCAGGTTCGGCCCGTGCGCGGCCAGCCACGCCTCGATCCCGCCGATCGTGCGCCCATCCACGACCAGCACGCCCTGGGCGGACAACGCGCGCGTGTACTCGCCGGCATCCAAGCCGTCGAACGGAGCGAAGACCACCGCCCAGCCGGCGTCGAGCAAGGCGGTGACGAAGGCCGCGGTGGTGCGCGCGCCCGCACTGCGGTCCGGACGGGGGATGCTGGCGTCGACGATCAGGATCGTCCGCCCGCCCGGCGCCGGCGCGGGGGGCGTCAGGGATGCGGCGACGACTTCCGGCGTCGGTGCGATCTCGACGTCTGGCGGCGCTTCCTCGCGCCTGCGCTGCTGCGACAGCCGGCGCGCGCGCGCGCGCGCGCCGAGCTGCCCCAACGCCGTCCAGGCGATCAGCTTGACTGCCTGCAGCCCGATGCGTGCCGTCCCCGGGCAGCGCCGGCCGACGTGTTGGAGCAGTTCGATCACTTGCCAGCTGTTGCTCTCCAGCCGCGCCTGCAGCTGTCGGTCGCTTTCGAGCAAACGCAGCCGCGCGGTGCGCAGGTCCCGGCGAAGCCGGTGCAGTTCGCCCGTCGGGTGGTCCGGCGCGCTGGGGCCGTTCGATGCGTCGTTCCGCGGCATCAGTGGTGAACGCACCAGCTATGAGCGTAACACCGCGGCGGGCGGCGCCGGCGGCGGGTCGACGCGGGAAGCGGCCAGCCGGTTGGGCTCGTTCCGCGGCTCACTGTGTGCAAACCGCAACGAACCGCTCCACCCGGCGCGTCCAATCCGCCTTCTCCGCCACCTCCAACCCCCGCGCCGCCAACGCCTCCCGCAGCCCCGCATCCGCCCGCATCCGCCGCATCGCCTCCGTGATCGCCTCCACGTCCCGCCCGTCCACCACCAGCCCGTTCACCCCATCGCTCACCGCATCGGGGCTCCCCCCCGCGTTCCCCGCCACCACCGGCACCCCGCAGCCATTCGCTTCCAGAAACACCAGCCCGAACCCCTCGGTATCGCCGTTCGCCAGTTCCCGGTTCGGCATCACGAACACGTCCCCCAGCCGGTAGTGGTCCACCAGCTCCTCCTCCGCCACCAGGCCGCTGAACACCACCCGTCCCGCGACGCCCGCCTCCGCCGCGATCGCCTCCAGCCGCGCCCGGTACGGGCCGTCCCCCACCACCAGGTAGCGGCAATCCGGAAAGTCCGCCGCCACCGAAGCGAAGGCGCGGATCGCGTGGTCGATCCCCTTCTTCTCCAGCAGCCGGCAGACCGAGACGAACACGAATGCCCCTTCAATCCCGTAACACGCCAGCAGGTCCGGCCGTTTCGGTCCCGGGCAGAAGCGCCGCGGGTCCACCCCGTTCTCGATCAGCGCGATGCGTCCCCCGCCGTCCGGGCCGGACGCCGCCGTCCCCAGCAGCCGGGCGGTCGCGTCGCGGGTGAAGCGGCTCACCGCCACGATCCGCTGCGCCGCGGCCACGTAGCGCCGGCGGCGGCGGAAGTCGTTATCGTAGCCGTCGATCGTGGTGATCTCCTCGCCGTGCATGTAGACGACGCGCCGCACGAACGGGACCAGCCGCAGCGCCGCGAACAGCCAGCCGGCCGAGACCAGCTCGCCGATGCACACCGCGCGCACCCGCGCGAACAGGATCAGCCACAGCACGGTGGCCACCACGCGCGCGCGGATCGTCAGATCGTCGAGCAGCAGCCTGAGGCGGCCGAGCGGACCCGGGGCCGCCTGCGCGCGCAGCAGGGTGCGCAGCAGCGGCAGGCGCACAACCCGGTACGCCGCCAGTCGGTCATGCTCGCGCCAGCCGATCAGCGGCAGTCCGTCGGCATAGCTGTGGCTGGCCGCGAGCACGATCACCTGTCCGCCGGCGAAGCGCGCCACGGTGTCGTACACCACCGCCGAACCGCCGCGCACGGGCGGGAAATTATTCGCCACCAGCAGCACCCGCCGCCCGGGCGCCGGCGCCGCGACGGCGGCGGCATCCCGCCCGCTCAGCACGCGGCCGCCCCGCGGCCAGGGGCCTCCGCCAGCAACCGCGTCAGCTCCGGCAGGCTGGCGAACACCGTCTCCGCCCGCCGCGCCAGCCCGTCCAGCACGGCCGACAGCCGGTCGTAGAACTGGTGCAGCTCCGCGCGCGAGCGCACGTAGGGATTATGCCCGACGGCCAGCGAGGAGGAGTGGAAGCTCATCGTCAGCACCCGCTGCCCGGCCGCCAGCTCGCCGCGGATCAGCCGGCGCATCGCCGCGGTATCGTTGCCTTCGGGCGAGAGGGTGATCCGCTCCGCCAGCCGCAGCCACGACAGGGCCGCGCGCAACGACGACGAGTCGGGCCCGGCCAGCGGGCGATACAGACGCGGCGCGGCGGTCCCGGCGAAGCCCACCACGTCGCGGCAGACCGGCACTTCCAGCATCCGCCGGCGCAGGCCGAACCAGAACGGGCGGGCGCCGATGTCCGAGAAATCAGGCCCGCCCTCGGCGCCGAAATCGGTACGCGGCGCGATCGAGGTGTCGATCAGGAAGCCCAGCCGCTCCAGCAGCGCCACCGTCTGTACGCCGATCCCGTAGCGCCCGGCCTTGAACACCCTTGGGGCGAAGCCGAACGCGGCGGTGAATTTCTCGGTCAGCCGCACGATCTTCGCTTCCTCCACCGCGCCCGGCAGATTGAGCGGGAAGGACAGGCGGTGGTCCACCCCGTTGCCGAAGGGCGGGTTCACCCAGGGGTGCATCTGCACGCCGAGTTCACAGCGCCCGCGATCCAGGTGGCGCCGCAGCAGGCGCACCGCGTCCTCGTCCTCCAGCACCGGGTAGGTCAGCAGATAGGTGGGCGGCAGGGAGTAGGCCGCCAGGATTTCCTGCAGCGGGCCGATCGCATGCATGCAGGCGGTGGAATAGGCGGTGCCCTCCACCGGACGGGCCCAGTTGAAATCCTCCTCGGCATCGACGATCAGGCTGACCACCACCCGGCCGGGCGGGGGCTGTGCCGGCACCGGGTCGGGAAACGCATCATGCTCGATCGGGCGGGACATGCGGGGCAGTGCCTTGGTGTGGATGCAAGCACGGCGCGGACAGGGCCGGGCCGCAGCCGTCGGTTCGAACGGGCCCCCGCCGACGCCATCCCGGCGCGCGAGGCAGGCCGACAGGGACGCATGTGCCCGCGCCCGGACGGCGCCACGAAAGATGCGCCAACCCCCGGTCGGCCCGGCGGGCCGTCGTCGGCGTACGGCCCTCCCTGTCGCCGACCATTCCCAACATTATGTTACCACTCAGCACGGGTCGTCGCCGCTCCGTGCGCCATGAACGGCCCTCGACACGGCCTTACATACGATAAGTCCCGCGGGCATGGAAGCCGCGCGCTGTCCTATTCCGCCATCCCCACTGGAACGAACGCCGCCACATCCGGCGGCCCGGCGGCGAACCACCACCGCACCGCCCCGTCCGCTCCCAGCGTCACCCGCGCGCTGCACACGGTGCCGAACCCGCCGCGCGGCGCCACGTTGATCTGCTCCGCCGCCGAGCCGGCGCGGTCGGCCAGGATCGTCCCCCAGCCCCGCCAGTCCTCGCCCTCCGGCACCGGCGCGGCGGCCAGCCGCGGCAGGTGCCGCGCCACCCGCGGGCTCGCCAGGTCGTCGGGGTCGTGCGCGGTGACCATGTGCAGCCCCGGCGTCAGCCCCACAGGCTCCGCCCGGCCGCGCCCGAGGCCGCGCAACGCGACCGCCCCCGTCCGGTCCGCCAGCACCAGGTTGAAGCTGCGCCATGCCCCCGCATCCAGCGCCGCGATCGCCGCCGCCGCCGCCGCGGCCGAGTTCGTGTTCCAGCGCCAGCAGCGGCAGTTCCCCGCGGGAGCGTTTGCCCGGCGCCGGACCCAGGCTGCCCGGCCGGTTCAGCACCGCCGCCACCACCCCGTGCCGGTTCACCCCCATCCAGCTGCCGCCGCCGCTGCGGTCCCGCCCGGCGATCACCCCCGGACGGTCCGGCCACCACGGCCCCGGCGGATCCCAGTCCCGGTCCAGCCGCTCGTCGCGATTGGCCGCCAGCAGCACCGGCACGGCGTGGCCGGGCCGCAGCAGCAACACCACGGTGCACATTGCCGCCCGGCCCGCCGGCTCAGGATGCGGCGGGGGAGGGGCCCGGCTCGCCGAACACGCGGGTGAACACCTGATCGAGCGCGCGCAGATGCAGCGCCGGGATCCATCGCCTGATCCAGCGCGTCGGGGGCCACCCGCCCGGCCACCTCGGGGTCGGCTGCCAGATGCTCGCGGAAGCTGCGCGCTCCCGGCCGGCCCAGCCCCTCCCAGGTCGCCATGGCGTTGCGCTGCACGATCCGGTACGCGTCCTCGCGCAGGATGCCCGCCCGGGTCAGCGCCAGCAGCACCTCGCCCGAGTGCACCACGCCGCCGAGCAATTCCAGGTTCTCCGCCATCCGCTCCGGATGGACGGTCAGCTTCTCGACCAGCCCGGCCAGCCGCCCCAGCGCGAAATCGAGCGTGATCGTCGCATCCGGCGCGATCACCCGCTCCACCGAGGAATGCGAAATATCCCGCTCGTGCCACAGCGCGACATTCTCCAGCGCCGGCACCGCGGCCGCGCGCACCACCCGCGCCAGCCCGGAGAGATTTTCCGACAGCACCGGGTTGCGCTTGTGCGGCATCGCCGAGGACCCCTTCTGCCCGGGGTGGAAGAACTCCTCCGCCTCGCGCACCTCGCTGCGCTGCAAATGCCGGATCTCGGTCGCCAGCCGCTCGATGCCCGAGGCGATCACCGCGAGCGTGCAGAAATATGCCGCATGCCGGTCGCGCGGGATCACCTGGGTGGACACCGGCTCCACCGCCAGGCCGAGCCGCTCGGCCACATACGCCTCCACCCGCGGGTCGAGATGGGCGAAGGTGCCCACCGCGCCCGACACGGCCGCTACCGCGATCTCCGCCCGCGCCGCCTTCAGGCGGGCCACATTTCGTGCGAATTCAGCGTAGTGCCCGGCGATCTTCAACCCGAACGTGGTGGGCTCGGCATGGATGCCGTGGCTGCGCCCGATGGTCAGCGTGTGCTTGTGCTCGAACGCCCGCGCCTTCAGCGCCGCCAGCACCGCGTCCAGATCCGCGGCCAGCAGGTCGGTCGCCTGGGTCAGCTGCACCGACAGGCAGGTGTCCAGCACGTCCGAACTCGTCATGCCCTGATGGACGAACCGGCTGTCCGGTCCGATCGCCTCGGCCAGCCAGGTGAGGAAGGCGATCACGTCGTGGCGGGTCTCCCGCTCGATCGCATCGATCCGCTCGAGATCGGCGGAAGTGATCTGCGCCACTTTCGCTGCGCCCCGGGCGCGGATGGTGCGCGCGGCGTCCTCCGGGATCGCGCCGGTCCGGGCCATGCCCTCGGCCGCCAGGGCCTCGATCTCGAACCAGATGCGGTAGCGGTTCTCGGGCGCCCATATGGCGGTCATCGCGGGACGGGAATAGCGGGGAACCATTCGGGGCGGCCTGTCTTTCAGTGAAGCTGCGGGGCAGCTAGACCGCGTCCGCCGGCGCTTGGCAAGGCCGTGCCGGGCAACGCCGGAAGGATCGACGCGCATGGACCCCACCCTCACCCAGGACCTCGCGGCGTTGGGCCAGGTGATGTTGATCGATATCGCGCTCGCCGGCGACAACGCGGTGGTGGTGGGGCTCGCGGTGTCCGGGCTGCCGGCCGAGCAGCGGCGGCTGGCGATCCTGCTCGGCATCGGCGGGGCCACCGTCATCCGGATCGGCTTCGGGCTGGTGGCGCTCGACCTGTTGCAGATCCTCGGCCTGCTGCTGGCCGGCGGGCTGCTGCTGCTGTGGGTGGCGTGGAAGATGTTCCGCGAATTGCACCGCCCCGCGGCCATGGGCGACGAGGCCGCCGGCGGCAGGCGGCGCACCCTCGGGCGTGCGCTGCTGCACATCATGCTGGCCGACGTGTCCATGAGCCTCGACAACGTGCTGGCCGTGGCCGGGGCGTCGGGCGACCGGCCCTGGGTGCTGGTGACCGGGCTGGCCGTGTCGGTGGCGTTGATGGGGCTGGCCGCCGATTTGCTCGCGCGCGTGCTGCAGCGGCAGCGCTGGATCGCCTGGGCCGGGCTTGGCATGGTGCTGCTGGTCGCGCTGCGGATGATCTGGGACGGCGCGCACCAGATCGCCGGCGCGCTGTAGCGGCGGGGTAAGGCCGGAACCCGGGGTGCCGCGCCCCGGCCGCCGCTACCGGTTCGCCCCCGGCACCCACAGCACGTCGTCGGCGCCGGTGCGGTTCAGCACCCGGGCCAGCACGAACAGATGATCGGACAGGCGGTTGAGGTAGCGGAGCGCATCCGGCGTCACGCTCTCCTCGGCGGCCAGGTGCACCAGCGCGCGTTCGGCGCGCCGCGCGACGGTGCGGGCGAAATGCGCCGCCGCCGCCGGGCGGCTGCCGCCCGGCAGGATGAAGCTGGTCAGCGGCGGCAGCGCCGCGTTCATCGCCGCCACCTCGGCCTCCAGCCGGGCGACCGGGGCGGCCGACATCCGCAGCCGCGCGCCCCCTTCGCCGGGGACGGCGAGATCGGCGCCGAGGTCGAACAGGTCGTTCTGGATCCGTGCCAGCGCCAGGTCGGTGACGGCCTCCGCCGTCCCGCCGGTCCCGGCCAGGGTGGCGCGCAGCATGCCGATCACGGCGTTCGTCTCGTCCACGGCACCGATCGCCTCGATCCGCGGCGCGTCCTTGCGCCGCCGGGCCCCGTCGCCGAGCGAGGTCTCCCCGCCGTCCCCGCCGCGGGTGACGACCCGATCGATCCGAACCATCCTCCGTCCTTTCCGTCTCACGCCGCGGTGCCCGGGTCCGGGGCATTTCCCGGCTGCCCCCTCGCGCGCGGCGGTGCTAGCCTGCGCCGGTGTTCGACCATAGAGGGAGGGATCCGGGATGGCACGCGTGGCATTGGTGACCGGCGGCACGCGCGGGATCGGCGCCGAGATCAGCCGGGCGCTCGCCGCCCAGGGGCGGACCGTTGTCGCCAACTACGCCGCCAACGAGGCGGCGGCGGAAGCGTTCCGCACCGAGACCGGCATTGCCGTGATCCGCTTCGACGTCAGCGATTTCGAGGCCTGCAAGGCCGGGGTCGCCGAGATCGTCGAGCGGTTCGGCCCGATCGAGGTCCTGGTGAACAACGCCGGCATCACCCGCGACGGGACGCTTGCGCGCATGTCGCGCGAGATGTGGGACGCGGTGATCGATACCAACCTCGGCGCCTGCTACAACCTGTGCAAGCTGACGTTCGACGGCATGCGGGAGCGCAAGTTCGGCCGCATCGTGAACGTCGGCAGCATCAACGGCCAGGCCGGACAGTACGGGCAGGTGAACTACGCCGCCGCCAAGTCGGGCATCCACGGCTTCACCAAGGCGCTCGCGCAGGAAGGCGCGCGCTTCGGGATCACGGTGAACGCGATCGCGCCGGGTTATGTCGATACGGAGATGGTCCGCGCGGTGCCGGCCGACGTGCTGGCCAAGATCGTGGCCCGTATCCCGGTCGGCCGGCTGGGGCATGCCGACGATATCGCCCGCGGCGTCGCCTTCCTCACCGACGACGCGGCGGAGTTCGTCACCGGCAGCACGCTGTCGATCAACGGCGGGCAGCACATGTACCTGACCGGCGGCAGCCGGCCCGGGCCCCGTGCCGCCCGCCTCCGGGTGGGGTCAGGAGCGCGCCGCGCGCAGCCCCTTCGCCTCGGCCGCCTTCTCGCAGACGAACGCGCCGTGCCGGGTCTTGCCGAAGTATTTGGATCCGGCGGTGTGGAACACTTTGCTCTCGTGGGCGCGCCAGACCACCGTGTCGCCGGCGCAGCCGGTCTGCGCTTCGGCCTCGGTCGTGTAGCCGTGCAGGGCGGTACGCCGTGCCGTTGTTGCGTGGCCGCCGGCATGGGCCGCGGTGATCGATGCAGCGGCGACGCCGAGGGCAAGGGCCATCGCCGAAACCAGGCGGAGGGAAGCAGTGGGCGACATCCGAGCGGTCTCCATGTTCGGTGGTTCCGTCCGCGCGAGCCGACCGGGACGGGATACGTGCGCCATCGCAGGTCCGGGTTAGCAATCCGCTAATGCCGCCCGGCCAGGCGGGGAGCCGCACCGCGTGCCGGCGCACGTTGACGGCGCGCCCGTCGCCGTCGGATGCTGCCGCCCGACATCCATCCGGAGACATCGCATGAACGTGCTTGCCCCCCAGCCCGCCCGCGCCGGCTATAGCGAAGACGAGTGGCAGATCCGCTGCGATCTCGCGGCGCTGTACCGCCTGATCGCGCACTACCGCTGGACCGATTTCATCTACACCCATCTGTCCGCCCGCCTGCCCGGGCCGGACCACCATTTCCTGATCAACCGCTATGGCGTGAACTTCCACGAGATGCGGGCCTCGGACCTGGTGAAGATCGACCTCGACGGCAACGTCGTTGAACCCGAGGACGGGCAGAGCCGGCGGGTGAACGCGGCCGGCTTCACCATCCATTCCGCCGTGCACATGGCCCGGCCCGACCTTCTGTGCGTGGTGCACACCCACACCGCCGCCGGCATCGCCGTCTCCGCCCATCCCAAGGGCCTGCTGCCGATCAGCCAGCACGCGCTGAAGTTCCACGGACGGCTCGCCTATCACGGCTACGAGGGCATCGCGCTCGATCTGGAGGAACGCGAACGCCTGGTGCGCGACCTCGGCGAGCACAAGGCGATGGTGCTGCAGAACCACGGCCTGCTGGTGGGCGGCACCTCGATCGCGGAAGCCTTCCATATGACCTACATGTTGGAGCGCGCCTGCGCCGCACAGGTGGCCGCGCTCGCCGGCGGCCAGGAATTGCTGACCCCGCCCGAGGAGGTCTGCCGCCACACCGCCGAGCAGTTCCGCAGCCAGGAGAACGACGATCACTACGCGATGGTCTGGGACGCCGCGCTGCGGCTGATCGAGAACGACCGTCCCGACTACCGGAGCTGAGCCCGCGATGCCGGTGCGCGCCTCCGTCTGTCCGCACGACTGCCCCTCCACCTGCGCGCTGGAGGTGGAGGTGGGGGAGGGGGGCCGCATCGGCGCCGTGCGCGGCGCAGCGGACAACGACTACACGCAGGGCGTGATCTGCGCCAAGGTCGCGCGCTACGCCGAACGCATCCACCACCCCGACCGCCTGACCCGCCCGCTGCTGCGCACCGGGCCGAAAGGCGCGGGCCAGTTCCGGGAGATTTCCTGGGACGAGGCGCTGGACCGCACCGCCGCCGCGCTGAGCGGGGTCGCGGCCACGCACGGGACCGAGGCGGTCTGGCCCTTCTACTACGCCGGCACCATGGGTCTCGTGCAGCGCGACGGGATCAACCGGCTGCGCCACGCGATGAAATACTCGCGCCAGAAGCTGACCATCTGCACCTCGATCTGCGAGGCCGGCTGGTTCGCCGGCGTCGGCGGCTATCGCGGGCCCGACCCGCGGGAGATGGCGAAGTCCGACCTGATCGTGATCTGGGGCGGCAATCCGGTCGCCACCCAGGTCAACGTGATGACCCACGTGACACGGGCGCGGAAGGACCGCGGCGCGAAGCTGGTGGTGGTCGATCCCTACCGTTCCGGCACCGCCGCGGTGGCCGATCTGCACGTGATGCTGCGTCCCGGCACCGACGGGGCGCTCGCCTGCGCGCTGATGCACATCGGCTTTCGCGACGGCTGGGCCGATCGCGCCTACCTGGCGCGCCATGCCGATTGTCCCGAGGCGTTGGAGGCGCATCTGGCGACCCGCGGGCCGGAGTGGGCCGTCCGCCATCACCGGCCTGCCGGTGGCGCAGATCGAGGCCTTCGCGCGGCTCTACGGGTCCACCAAACGCAGCTACATCCGGCTGGGCTATGGGTTCGCCCGGTCCCGCAATGGGGCCGCGAACATGCACGCGGTCACCTCGCTCGCCACCGTCGCCGGCACCTGGGCGCATGAGGGCGGCGGCGCGTTGTGGAGCAACCGCGGCATCTACCACTGGGACAAGACGCTGATCGAGGGACTGGACGTGCGCGATCTGTCCATCCGCGCGATGGACATGAGCCGGATCGGCGCCGTGCTGACCGGCGACCGCGCCGAACTGGGCGACGGGCCGCAGGTGCACGCGCTGTTCATCCAGAACCAGAACCCGCTCGCCGTCTGCCCCGACAGCAACCTTGTGCGCCGCGGCTTCGCGCGCGAGGATCTGTTCGTCTGCACCCACGAACAGTTCATGACCGAAACCGCCCGCTGGTCCGACATCGTGCTGCCGGCGACGATGTTCATGGAGCACGACGATCTGTACCAGGCCGGCGGCCACACCTACCTGCAGATCGGGCCGAAGCTGATCGATCCGCCGGGCGAATGCCGGTCGAACCACGCCGTGGTGAACGCGCTTGCCGCCCGGCTCGGTGCGCAACATCCCGGTTTCGCGATGACCGAGTGGGAGATGATCGACGCCACCCTGCGCGCGTCGGGCTGGCCGGATGCGGAGACGGTGCGGCAGCGGCGTTGGGTGGACGCGGCGCTGCCGTTCGCCAAGGCGCATTTCCTGGATGGGTTCCCGCAGCCCGACGGAAAGTTCCGCTTCGCGCCCGACTGGGCGGCGCTCGGCCCGTTCGGGGCGGCGATGCCGAAGCTGCCGGATCATTTCGCGATCATCGACGAGCGGTCGGAC
>CAWHKR010000044.1:0-18155 GCA_963829875.1 uncultured Pseudomonadota bacterium
CGCACCAGGCCGACGCCGATCGCGAACGGGGGCAGAACACACGATGCCGCCGGGGTCTCGTTATCGAAATGGAACCCCGCCCCCGCGTGGCCGATCGCGACCAGCCCGCCCTCGCAGCCGAGAAAGGCCACGGCCGCGCCGCCGCCGCGCGGCTCCCTCCAGCCGGGCAGCACCGCGGGCGCCAGCGGGCTTTGCGCGAACCCGTGCAGCATGTCGGTCAGCAGCAGTTCCTGATGCTGCTGCTCGTGCTGCAGGCCAAGATCGACCAGATCCACGGCAACGGCCGGGTGCGTGGCCAGCAGCTCCGCCATCGCCGCATCCACATGCGCGCGATAGGCGCCGATCTGCGCCGCCTCCGGCCGGGTCAGCATCCCGCGCGCCGGGCGCGGATGACGCGGGCCGACCTGTTCGTAATAGGAATTGAACAGATAGCGGAAGGCCGGGTCGAACACGGAATAGCCGTCCGCGAATGGGACCAGCACGAACTCCTCGAAGAACCAGGTCGTGTGCGCGCGATGCCACTTGGCGGGGCTCGCGTCCGGCATCGACTGCAGCCCCTGGTCCTCCGCCGTCAGCGCCGCGGCCAGGGTTTCGGTATGCGCCCGGACCGAGCGGTAGCGATCGGGCGAGACCCCGGCGCCGGCCAGGTCCGCCGGCAGAGTTGCCCCGGTCACTGCGGACTCCCCGCCCACGCCCCGCCTACAGCATCCGTTGCAGGATCAGCTTCTGCACGTCGGACGTGCCTTCGTAGATCTGGCACACGCGCACGTCGCGGTAGATGCGCTCCACCGGATAGTCGGCCAGGAAGCCGTAGCCGCCCAGGGTCTGGATCGCCGCGGTGCACACGGCCTCGGCCGCTTCCGAGGCGAACAGCTTGGCCATGCAGGCGGCCTCCAGCGCCGGCTCGCCGGCGGCCTTCAGCCGGGCGGCGTGCAGGGTCATCTGCCGCGACGCTTCCAGCCGCGTCTTGGCCTCGACCAGGCGGAACGCGACCGCCTGGTGCTCGATGATCGGCCGGCCGAAGGCGCCGCGCTCGCGCGCATAGGCGATCGCGTGCTCCAGCGCGGCGCGCGCCATGCCCACGCTCTGCGCGGCGATGCCGATACGCCCGGATTCCAGGGTGGAGAGCGCGATCTTGTACCCCTCGCCTTCCTTCCCGACCAGCTGGTCGGCCGGCAGCTCCATGTCCTCGAACGCCAGCGCGCAGGTATCGGAGGCTTTCTGGCCCAGCTTGTCTTCGATCCGCAGCACCTTGAAGCCCGGGGTCGACTTGTCGGCGACGAAGCAGGAAATGCCCTTCTTGCCGGCATCCGGATCGGTCACCGCGAAGAACACGATGCTGCCGGGCAGCGCGGCGTTCGAAATGAACTGCTTCGCCCCGTTGACGATCCAGCGATCCCCCCGCCGCACCGCGCGGGTGCGCAGGTTGGACGCATCCGATCCCGCCTGCGGCTCGGTGAGGCCGAACGAGCCGACATGCTGCCCGCTCGCCAGCGGGCGCAGCCAGCGGTCCTTCTGCGCATCGGTGCCGAATTTGTCGAGCACGACGCAGGTGGGGGAGTTGTGCACCGAAACGAGGGTGGACACCGCGCCGTCGCCGGCGGCGATCTCCTCCAGCAGCAGGGCGTAGGTGACGGGATCGAGATCCGAACCACCCCAGTCGGTGGGGGTGGTGGCGCCGAGAATGCCGAGATCGCCGAGTTCCGCAATGATCTCGGGTTCGATTCGCCCGGCCTTCTCCCGCGCTTGCGCCCCGGGAGCGAGGCGCTCGGCGCTGAACTGCCGGCCCATGTCGAGAACCAATGGATCGGGGGTCATGTCGCGTCCTCCTTTGCCGGCCCGGCCCATACCGGTGGCCGGAAGATCTTGGGTGTCGGGAAGCAAGGCCAGGGGGGCGCTGCCCCCCTGGACCCCCTGCCAGGGGACAAGTCCCCTGGACCCCTCGGGGGGTTCCGTGCCGGTGGGGGTGGCGTGCCAGCCGGGGCGGGGCCGGCGGCCGGGTGAGAGGGCGCGCCTAGGCGCGCCCTCTCACCCGGCCACCGGCCCCGCCCCGGCTGGCACGCCACCCCCCACCGGCACGGAACCGACGAATGGGTTCCAAGGGCTCAGCCCTTGGCGGGGGTCCAGGGGGCAGCGCCCCCTGGCCTTGCTTCCGGCAACCCAAAGCTAGCCCCGAACCGGCGGGATTGGAAACCGCGCCCCGATGCGGTTTGCTGGCGCCATGCCGGAGGTGGCGCTGCGCAGCGAGACGGACTGGGACGGCTGGCGAACCGCCACCCGCGCGCTGGTGCTGGCCGACGTGCCGCCCGAGGCCGTGCGCTTCGTGATCGATCCCGCCAACGTGACGCCCCCGCCGACGGCTGCCGGCGCCTTCGCGGTGCCGCGCACGCTCGTGGCACTCGCCGCGCAGGCGATCCAGGCCCGCGAGCCCGACCGCTTCGCCCTGCTCTACCGGCTGGTCTGGCGCGCCCATGCCGGGGCGCCGGTGCTGGAGGATGTGGCCGACCCCGATCTGCGCCAGGCCCGCGCACTGGCCCTGGCGGTGCGGGCGGAGGCGCACCGGATGCGATCGCTGATCCGCTACCTGCCGGCGGCGGACGGAACCCGCTTCCTCGGCTGGTACGCGCCGGCGCATTTCGTGCTGGAGGCCAACGCGCAGGTGCTGGCGCGCTGGTTTCCCGACTTCACGGTCTCGATCCTGACCCCGGACGGCAGCGCGCATTGGAACCCGGACGGGCTGCGCTTCGGCCCCGCGGTCGATCCCGCGGCCATCCCGGACGATGCGGCCCTGCGCGCCTACTGGGCCGGGTTCGGCGCCGAGCTGCTGGCCGTCGCCGCCCCGGGCGCGTCGCTGCCGGAAGCGGAAACCTTCGAGGAAGCGCGCCGCCCGCCGGACCAGCCGCCGCTCGCTCCGGTCGTGCCGGGCGGCACCGGCACCGCGGACGCAGCGCTGGCAGCGGCGGCGCGGGAGGCGGCAACCTGCCGGCGCTGCCCGCTCGGCGCGCCGGCGACCCAGACCGTGTTCGGCGAAGGCCCGGCGGGCGCGCGGATGATGTTCATCGGCGAGCAGGCGGGGGATCAGGAAGACGTGATCGGCCGTCCCTTCGTCGGCCCCGCCGGCCAGATGCTGGACCGGGCGCTGGAGGAAGCCGGCATCGACCGCCGCTCGGTCTGGATCAGCAACGCCGTGAAGCATTTCAAGTTCGTCGAGCGCGGCCGGCGCCGGCTGCACCAGACGCCGCAGGCGCCGGAGATCGAGGCCTGCCGGTTCTGGCTCGATGTGGAGCGTGTGCGCCTGCAGCCCGCCCTGCTCGTGGCGCTGGGCGGCACGGCCGCGCGCACGATCCTCGGTCGTGCCGTGACGATCGGGCGCGAACGCGGCCGGCCGATCCGGCTGTCCGATGGCGCAACGGCGTTGGTGACGGTGCATCCCTCGTTCCTGCTGCGGCTGCCGGACGAAGCGGCGCGGACGCGGGAATACGCGGCCTTCGTCGCCGATCTGCGCATCGCGGCCGGGCTGGCCGGCGGCGTCCCGGCTTGACAAGCGAGGCCCGGGGGCTACGTCCCGGCCACACCCGACGCGCCGCGCGCCGCGCGATCACGCAGCCGGGCCCGCACAGAACGTAGAGAGGCCTGCCATGTATCCGGATGTCCTGCTGCTGATCGACGGCGTTTGGACCAAGGCCCAGTCCGGCCGCACCCTGAAGGTGGTGAACCCCGCCAGCGGCGAGACCAACGGAACGGTCGCGCATGCCGAACGCGCCGACCTCGACCGCGCGCTGGCCGCCGCCGACAAGGGCTTCCAGGTCTGGCGCAAGGTCTCGGCCTATGATCGCTCGAAACTGATGCGCAAGGCGGCCGGTCTGTTGCGCGAGCGGGCCGACGCGATCGCCCGGCTGATGACCCTGGAACAGGGCAAGCCGCTGGCCGAGGCGAAAGGCGAAACCCTCGCCGGGGCCGACGTGATCGAATGGTTCGCCGAAGAAGCCCGCCGCGCCTATGGCCGCGTGGTGCCGGCGCGCGCCGAGGGGATCTACCAGCTGGTGCTGAAGGAGCCGGTCGGCCCGGTGGCCGCGTTCACGCCGTGGAACTTCCCGATCAACCAGGTGGTGCGCAAGCTGTCGGCCGCGCTCGCCGCCGGCTGCTCGATCATCGTCAAGGCGCCGGAAGAAACGCCTGCCTCGCCGGCCGAACTGATCCGTTGCTTCGTCGATGCCGGCGTGCCGGCCGGCGTGGTGAACCTGGTGTTCGGCGTGCCGGCGGAGATTTCCGAATACCTGATCCCGCATCCGGTGATCCGGAAGATCTCGTTCACCGGATCGACCGCGGTGGGCAAGCAGCTCAGCGCGCTGGCCGGGGCGCATATGAAGCGGGTGACGATGGAGCTGGGCGGCCACGCCCCGGCGATCGTGTTCGAGGATGCCGACCTGGACGCGGCGGCGAAGATCCTGTCGACCAACAAGCTGCGCAACGCCGGGCAGGTCTGCATCTCGCCCACCCGCTTCCTGGTGCAGGAGCCGGTCTACGCCGCCTTCGTCGAGAAATTCACCGCCCACGTGAAAGCGGCGAAGGTGGGCGACGGGCTGGAGGCGGGCACCACCATGGGGCCGCTGGCGAATCCGCGCCGCATCACCGCGATGGAGACCTTCATCGCCGACGCGGTGAAACACGGCGCCCAGGTGCGCACCGGCGGCAACCGGATCGGCAACAAGGGCAATTTCTTCGAGCCCACGGTGCTGACCGACGTGCCGCGGGACGCCCGCATCATGAACGAGGAGCCGTTCGGCCCGGTGGCGGTGATTTCCCCGTTCCGCGGCTTCGACGACGTGGTGGCCGAGGCCAACCGCCTGCCGTTCGGGCTTGCCTCCTATGCCTATACACGCTCGGCGAAGACCGCGAACGCGATCGCCGCGGCGGTGGAAGCCGGGATGATGTCGATCAACCACCACGGCCTGGCCCTGCCCGAGGTTCCGTTCGGCGGCGTGAAGGACTCGGGCTACGGGTCGGAAGGCGGGCTGGAGGCGATCGAGGCCTATCTGAACACGAAATTCGTCTCACAGGCGGGGCTGTAGGCGCCGCCGCGGGGCGGGTTGGACCCGCCCCGCGGCACGTCCCGCAAAATTTCCTGGCAAAACTTGCAGAACCACTGGCGAAATCTCGGCGGCACCGCTAAAGCCGTTGCAGCGACGCGGCGAATTGTCACGCGTCGTGGCCAGATCACGCAACCGCGCGGCCCCGCCTGGTCCAAGGCGTCGGCAAGCCGCACCAACGCGCTGAGGAGACAGCATGTCGAAAGCCTTTATCGCCCAGGCGATCCAGGAATCCGCCGAAGTCACCGGCGCCGCCGCCAACCGGGCTGCGGGCTACGTGATGGAATTGATCGTCAAGGAGCTCAAGAAGTCCGGCAAGTTCACCCTGCCCAGCTTCGGCACCTTCACCGTGCGCAAGACCAAGGCCCGCAAAGGGCTGAACCCGCGCACCGGCGAATTGATCAAGGTGAAGGCCGGCAAGACGGTGCGGTTCAAGGCCTCGCCGACCCTCAAGAAGGCAGTCTGACCGGCACGGTGCTGCTTCCACGGGCCGGAGGGCGCGTGTCCCTCCGGCAGGTCTTTGCCGCGTGATCGGCATGGGCCGCACCCCGGCTGCTCCGGCGGGGCCGGACGGGTCTCCGCCGGGTGCGGCCTGGGGCGTGTTCGCGGTCCTGCTCGGCACCCTGGTGGTGCCGCTCGATTCGGCGGTCAACGTCGATTTCCCGTTCATTACCGGGCATTTCCATCTGGCGATTCCGCTGATCCAGTGGATCGTCATCAGCTACACCCTGACGACATCGAGCCTGATGCTGGTGTTCGGCCGCGTGGCCGACATGCTCGGCTATCGGCGCGTGTTCATGACGGGGTGCGGCTGGAGCGTGGTCGCCTTCGTGCTGTGCGCCAGCGCGCCGTCCTACCCCTGGCTGCTGGCGGCGCGGGTGCTGCAGGGAATCGGTGCGGGGCTGGTGCTGAGTTGCGGGCCGGCGCTGATCACCGCGCTCTATCCGGACCAGCAGCGGGCCCGCGCGCTCGGCATCTACACGCTCGGGTTCGGACTGGGCGGCGCGCTCGGCCCGGCGGTGGGCGGCGTGCTGGTGGCGCAGTTCGGATGGAGCGCGGTGTTCTGGGCGCGGGCGCCGATCGCCGCGCTGGGCGGGCTGGCCGGGCTCGCGTTGCCCGCCGCGCCGCGCCGGGCGGGCCGGGAGCGATTCGACGGTGCCGGCGCGGTGCTGCTGGTGCTGGCGATCGCGGCGCTGCTGCTGGCGCTCAACCGGTTCCGCACCCCGGTCTTCGCGCTGATCGCCGCGGCGGGCGCCGCGCTCGCCTTTGCCGGATTCGTGCGGCGCGAAACCCGGGTCGCGCACCCGATTCTCAACCTGCGTCCGTTCCGCGACCGCGGATTCGCGCTGGTCAATCTCGGCAATGTGCTGGTGAACCTGGCGAGCTTCGCGGTGCTGCTGCTGGTGCCGTTCGCCCTGGCGCGGCGGGCGGACCTGTCCACCGTGGCGGGGGGGCTGCTGCTCGCCGCCTCCCCCGCGGGGGTGATGCTGGGCGGGCCGCTGGCGGGGCGGCTGGCGCGGCGCGTGCCGGCTTCGGTGCTGATGCCGGCGGGCGCGGCGGCGATCGCGGCGGGGCTGGGGGGGATCGCGGTCTCGGGCGGCGCGCTGATGCTGCTGGCGCCGATGATGCTGGCGCAGGGGCTGGGGCTGGGCGTGTTCCAGGTGGCGTATTTCGATGTGGTGACGGGGGCGATCCCGGCGCGCGACCGGGGCGTGGCGGGCAGTCTGGGGATGCTCACCCGCACCCTTGGGCTGGTGTCCGGCGCGACGGTGCTGATGTCGGTGTTCCAGGGGGTGAGCGCCGGGGCCTCGTTCGGGGCCGGGTTCCGGGCCGCGTTCCTGGTGGCGGCGGCGCTGGCGCTGGGGGTCGCCGGGGTGGGGCTGGCGCGGCTGCGGCGGGGCTGAGGGCGCGCCGGCGGCTATGCCACCGGGGCGAAGCGCCCGTCGTTGCCGAGCAGGGCCAGGATGCCGGTGCGGATGGCGTAATGCGCGCCGTGCAGGCGGAGCCTGCCGTCTGCGACCCGCTCGTTGATCCAGGGGAAGGTCTGCAGGTTCTCGAGCGACAGGCGGACCGTTTCCTGCTCGCAGACCAGTTGCGGGTCGGCGGGGTGGCAGGCAAGGGTGCGGCGGCGCGCGGGCTCGGCGAGGCGCATCCAGGGGCCGATGAAACTGTCCGGCGCATCCGCCCCGCCGGCCAGCAGCGCCTGCACGCCGCCGCACTGGCCGTGGCCCATCACGATGAGGTCTTTCACGCCGAGGCCGAGGACGCCGAATTCCAGCGCCGCGCTGGTGCCGTGATAGGCGCCGTCCGGCTGGCAGGGGGGCACCAGGTTGGCGACGTTGCGGATGACGAAGATCTCCCCCGGCGCGGCATCGAAGATCATGGCGGGATCGACCCGGCTGTCGGCGCAGGCGATGACCATGGCGCGGGGGTGCTGGCCGTGCTCGGCGAGTTGCTCGAGGAGCTGGCGGCGGGCGGGCCAGGCGGTGGCGCGGAAACGGCGGTAGCCGGCGATGAGGGAATCCATCCGAGGGACTTAGACAGTGCCGCGCCCAGCGCCAAGGGTGGGCCGAGGCCGGGGAAACCGCGGGTCATCGTTCGCGCCCGCGGCAGGTCATGGGCCGAAGATCCGTCGGTCGAGGGCAACCGGCGTTTCCGGCCCGACCGCGATCCGCGCGGCGTCGGGGTGATCGGGGTTGACAACGACATTGACGTCGCGCCCGGCGGTGACGACGGAGGGAACCAGAAGCAGGGCGGATCTCCGGCTTTCGATCCAGGCGCGGCCGAACGCCTGGGCGACCGACGGATCGTGCGGGTCGTCCCAACCGGGGAGCGACGGCGGATCGATCTGCTCGCGCGACACGTCATCGGGGACGACGGCTTCCACATAGCGCGCGGCGCTGGGGGGCGCCTTGCGATTGGCATGCACGAGGATCTCGACCAGGCAGACGGCAAAGCTCGTGCCCGTGTAGATCGCCGCCAGCCCCGGCGGGTTCCAGCGCTGACCGAACAGGCGCGCGCCCTCGCCGGACCAGATGGGATGGGCGCCGGTGGCGATGCGCCAGAGCCGCAGCGGCACCGGTGCTAGAGCGCCAGGCCGTATTCGAGCGCGTTGAGGATCTGCTCGGTGCGGCGGGTGCCGAGATCCGTCTTCGCGGCGTCGATCGGGGTGCGCCCGTCGAGTTCGGGATGCGGGGTCGTCATGAACGCGCGCGCCTCGGCCGCGGTCCCGAGGGCGCGGCGCGCGTGGACGAACAGCCGCGCGACCCGTTCCGTTCGTTCGCTCTCCTGCGGCGAAAGCCGGGTCTCGCGGCGTTCCAGCGTGGTCTTCGGGACCACGCCCCATTCCAGCGCCGCGACCTTCGCCTTGTCGCCGCCGGCGATCGATTCCGCGAGGCGGCGGAGGGCTGTCCGGGGCAGGCCGGATTCGACCGCTTTCTCGATGAAGACGGACGAGGGCGATGACAGCGGGCGGTTTTCCGGCCGGGCGACGCGCGTGCCGGGGGCCGGGGCGGTGGGGAACGGGGCGACCATGGTCTTCGCCTTCGCCGCGACGATCCGCATGAGGACGTCATCGACGCGGATGACGAAGTCCTGGCCGGACGCGGGGGGAACCGGCCTGGGGCGTCCCTTGCCCGCCGTGGTCGTGCCGACGGGCGGCGGCGCGGGGTTCGCGCCGCGGACGAAAGCGAGGCCCATGACCTCGGCGATGGCTTTCGCGTCGTAGTTCGGGAGCATGCCGCCGTCTCCACCCAACTGGGCTAAGTTGGTGCCCCAGGTGGGAAGGATCAAGCGGGGCAGCGGACGAAACCCCGATTTTCCCCCATCGGCGGCGGTCGCGCGTGACGCAGGCCACCACGAGCCACGCGGCCACCGGGACCAGGATCGCACGCGGCGAGGCGCGTCCGCCGCCGGCGAGCCCGGGGCGGTCAGCGGACCGGGTCGCCGCAGATCTGCGTGCGCCGCATGATCCGGCGGAACGGGCCGGCATCATGCACGGCGAGGTGCTTGGTGCAGCGGTTGTCCCAGAAGGCGATGGATCCGTTCGCCCAGCGGAAGCGGCAGGTGAACTCCGGCCGATGCCCGTGTTCCAGCAGGTAGTCCAACAGCGGCCTGCTCTCCGCCTCGGTCCAGCCCTCGAAGCCGACGGTGTAGGAGCGGTTGACGAACAGCAGCTTGCGACCGGTTTCCGGATGCGTGCGCACCACGGGATGGACGCTGATCGTTTCGCGCCAGTCGGGATCCTCGCGCACCTTGGTCGACCGGTGCGCATTCATCCCGGCCTGCGGGCCCGCCACCATGCGGTCGGTGTGCACCGCCCGCAGGCCATCGAGCGTGCGCTGCAATCCGGGGGACAGGGTCTCGTAGGCGAGATACTGGTTCGCGAACAGCGTATCCCCGCCGTAGGGCGGCACGTCGATGGCGTAGAGGATGGCGCCCATCGGCGGCGCCGCCATCATCGTCGTATCGGTATGCCAGTCCTCGCCGACGATCTTTTTGTCGCCGGGTTCGCGCCGGATATCGACGATCTCCGGATCGGCGCTGACGCCCTTGTAGTTCGGGTGGATGAAGATCTCGCCGAAGCGCCGGGTGAAGGCCTTGTGCCGATCGGTGTCGAGATTCTGGTCGCGGAAGAAGATCACGCCGTGATCGAGCAGCGCCTGGCGGATCTCGCTGATCACGGCATCGTCGAGATCCTGCGCGACATCGACGCCGCCGATCTCGGCCCCCAGCGCGCCGGCGATCGGCGAGATTTCCACGCGGCTGTTTCGCATCACTGGTCCCCCCCTGGAGCGGACGTTGACCGTCAGGCTTTCCGCGGCGACCAGGCGTAGGCCTTGGCGCAGGCGCCGCCCATGAGCATGGCCCGCTCGGTCGCGCTCAGCCGGTCGGTGTCGAGAAACGGGGTGACGGCCTGCTCGTAGTTCACGACAGCGAAGGCGCGCGTCCAGTCGGTGCCCCACAGGCAGCGGTCGAACCCCCAGGCGTCGAACACGCGGGCGAGCGGATCCCAGATGTCGGCGAACGGATACGGCTCGCGCGACAGGGTGCAGGCGCCGCTGACCTTGATCACCAGGTTCGGGCGCCGGGCGAGGTCCAGCACCTTCGGCAGCTCGGCCCAGGGAAGCGGCGGCGCCGGCGGCACGCGCGGCTGCAGGATGCCCAGATGGTCGAGGATGAAGCGCGTGCCGGGATGGCGATCGATCAGCGCGGTGCCGGCGTCCAGATTGCCCCAGCAGAGGAGGTTGACCGGGAAATCGTGGTGGGCGGCGGCGCGGGCGATCCGGTCGAGGCCCGGGTCGGTCGGGTCGCGCTGCGCCTCCTGCGGGAACATGATGCGGACGCCGACGGTGCCCGGCGTGGTCTTCCACTCGGCGATGACATCGGCCACCGCCGGATTGTCCGGGTCGACCGGCTTGACGAGGCCGAACCGGCCGGGATGGGCTTTCTGCACTTCGACCGCGTAGCTGGCGTCGTATTGATACATGGAAAAGGAGGAGATGAAGATCGCGCCGTCGACGCCGACCTTGTCCATCGCCGCCACCATCTCGTCCCCGGTGACGTGGGCGGGCCAGTTCGGCACGCTGTGCCAGGGCCGTTTCGCGGTGTTCGCCTCATAGGCGTGGACCTGCGAGTCGATGATGGTCATTGGGGACGCTCCTCTGTGGCGGGGGAGTTTGGCGATCCGGGCCGGGATGTGTCCAGAGGGGCCGGGCTTCGTGGCAGGGGGATCGGACGACCGCCCGGACCGTCCCATGGCCGGACGCGGGAGACCCGGTGGCCCCCCGGAGACCGACCCGGGACCGGTGGAGGCAGCGTTTAGGTTCGATATCGCAACGAAATCGGCACGCCTTCCCCCCGCAGGCTCAGACGAGAAATTTCTCCAGCCCCGTTATCGCGAGCCCGGTGCGCCCGCGCCAGACCAGCCGGCGCTCCCGCCTGCCCCTGGCGGGCACGTAGAATAGCGCCAGAAGATCCACCCAGGACGCGGTCTTCGCCCGCGCGCACGCATACTCCTCCGCCGCCGCCGCGACCTCCGCCGGCCCGCCAGGCACCATGATCACCGGCCGCCGCCGCCACCGCGAGGCCGGCAGCAGCGCCCGGTCCACCCCGAGCATCCAGCCGAGCGGGCGCAGGATCGGCCCCAGCCGGTGATCGGCCGCCAGCATCTCCGCCATCGCGGGATCGCGCAGCAACGCCTCCAGCTGGTCCCGCCCGGCGGCGGCCTGCGGCAGCAGCCGCAGCAGCCAGCGCCAGGGGTGCGGCAGGCGGGGGGGGTCGGGCACCGGGTCCGCCGACACGTCGCGGAAGCGGTGGGTGGGAATGAACCGCGGCTCGGCCAGCTCGGGGGCGGGCTTCGGCGGCGGGACCGGGGTGCCGGCGACGGCGCGGAACCGGGCGGCGAGACGGCGCAGCCGCGCGAGCAGCGCGCCGGCCTGCGTGGCGTCCAGGGCCGCGTGCTCGCCCCCCGCGTGCCGCCCCCCGCCGGTCGCCCCGCCTGATCGCCGACTCCGGCGATGCGGTCGGCCAGCCAGGCGATCAGGCCGGTGAGACGGTCGAGGAGAGGGGGGAGGGTCATGGGGTGCGAACATATATAGAACATTCGCCCCGGGCGAGGCGAGAGATTTTTTCTTGCGGTGCGCGCGATGGCCCGAACCGGTCGCTGCGAGGCGTTCCATTTTCCCGGCGCCTCGGCCGCTCCGTCATGGCCGGCCCTGACCCGGCGGGCGGCCCGGCAGGGGCGCCCCTGGATGCGGGGCCGCCACCGCATCGCAGCGTGGGGGCCGAGGGAACCGGGGCGTTCACCCGATCGCCCTGGGCTTCGTGGGTTGCCGGTGCCGGCGATTGCGGGCGATGGGAGATGGGGGGACGTGCGGCTGGTGCAGGCTGCGCGATGGGTCCGGGCGCTTCGGATCGTGTACCGGCGCCGGGCTGGGGTTGCTCGGACGGGGGCGTCCTTCCTGGTCGACGGGCCGCGCAGCGCGGTGACAGGCGACTACGGATCTCCGGGACGAGTCGGTGTTTGGTGGGCCTCCGCCCCGGGGTCATCGTTTGCTTTGCCGTGCTGTGCGTGCGCGAGCGGACGGGCGACTTTCGGCTGGAACCGAAAGCGGCGGCGCTCGGGCTCGGCGCGGTGAAGCCAGGGGCCGACGACGCTGCTGGGCGCGTCCGCCACGCGGGCGTGCGGCGCGTGCACGCCCCCGCACTGGCCGTGGCCAAGCACGATGAGGTCGCGCACGCCGAGGCTGACGAGGCCGAATTCCGGCGAGGCGCTGGTGCCGTGGACGGCGCCATCCGGCTGGCTGGCTGGGGGGGCGAGTTGGCGACGTTGCGGATGACGAAGATCTCGCCGGGGGACGGCGTCGACGATCGTGGCGGGATCGAGCCGGCTGTCGGCGCGGGCGAGGACGAGGGCGCTTGCAATACCGGCCGTGCTTGGCGAGATGTTCGAAAGCCTGGCGGCGGGCGGGCCATGTGTCGGAGCGGAAGCGGCGATATCGGGCGGTCGGGGAGTCCATGCGGGGGGTTCAGGTCGGCAGCGGCAGGTGCCAAGGGTTGGGGGCGGCGGGAGATCCCTGGGGGAGCTCATCGAGGGGAATGTCCGCGAGCGCCGACCGGCAGTGGTTCCCGCACGTGATCGTCGGCTCTGAGCCGCTGCAGTTCCAGGCCTAGCGGCACAACGTCGGACGCCGAGGTCCGTTGCCCACGGTCCCATCGAACCACCGATTTTTGCGTTCGTCACTCCTGTTGCTAGACTTCGTCCAGCCAAGGGCGTATGCAGGCCGCTCGTTCCTGGTATGTTCACAGGATGGGAGTCCACTTTGGGGAGGAAGCTAATGAGCGAGCGCTGGGCGCCATCTCGCCAAGGCGCTTATGATGGAGTTGGCAGATGATCATCTACCGTCGCACCAGCATACTGGAGTTCCTCCGCCCAGACGGTTGTAAACACCGTCAACTGTGTCGGTGTAATGGGGAAGGGCCTTGCTCATGCGTTCAAGGCGCGCGAACCTGAAATGTTCGTAGCCTATAAGCGGATCTGCGAGGAAAAGCTGCTACAGCCCGGCAAGCTCTGGCTCTGGCGGGGCACAAATAACTGGGTACCTCAATTTCCCGACCAAACTGCACTGGCGCAACCCAGCCAGGCTGGAGTGGGTCGAAGCCGGCCTCGCGAAGTTCGTGAGCGCCTACAAGTTGCAAGGCATCACCGAGATCTCCTTCCCGCGGCTGGGATGCGGGAACGGAAATCTTGATTGGGTCGACGTCCAGCCGGTGATGGAGCATTATCTAGCGAAGCTGCCCATTTCGATCTTCATCCACGACTTCACGGTCGACATCGGCTTGCCGGAACATCTGGAATGCGTCGCTGAGACGCTGCGTGGCGAGCGGACCGTCAATTCGTCTTTCGCTGGATTCATGCGAACGGTCCGGCGGGCGGTCGATCTCGCCGGTTCTGAGATGGTCGAACTCGAGTCCAAAGCGCCATTCTCCGCGAGCATGCCGTCGGAAGAGTATCTGGAGATTGAGGCTAGCGGAGCCTGTTGGCGATATGAGTTAGACGATCTGCGGGGTGTGTGGCTAAAGCTGCAGAAGGGGATCGTGACGATGAAGGACGCTGGTTGGTCAATCCGCGACGGAAGCCGACCGTTACTCACACTGTTTAGCCTGCTGCCCAATGTTCGTCCGATTCAGATTTAGCGGGGAGGTGCATCGGAGCCGGAGATTGCGATCGAGCTCGCGCCGGCGGAGCGCGCGCTCGCCGACGCTAGGCCCTCGAATGACCAGGTACGATCTCGGCATGGCACTAAGCGATGAGTTTGTCCGGGCCCACATCGCAAAGTGGGAGCAGGATCTGGTCAGCCCGGTACCATCCTCATCGCCGCGGCTGGCCGAGTCGCCTATTTCATCACGCGCCTCTTGAAAATGTAGTCGAGATCTTGCGAGGCGGCCTTCTTCGATCAAGAAACGATCCGGAAAACAAACGTGCTAGAGACATTGCCGCGCCCGGTGTAATCGGGGCACGATTAGATGCTCACGATTATGTTCGGCTTTATTTCAGGCCGAAAACTCCGACTCAGGTACAACATTGAGGGAATTCGGAAGCAGGGCGAATGCCCATTTGGCGAAGTGACGCATGCCCCTGTCCTCGTCATGCTGGTATTTGATGCGCGTGCCGTCCTGACGCAGTCCGGCGTCTTGGTGTCGGACCAGAATATGCAGTCCAGTGCTGCGACAGCCGCCGACACAGAGGAGCACTTTGCGAGCATTCCTTTCGGAAAAGTCTACCATGAAGGCGCGCACAGCGACGGAAGCATTAAATATCATCGCTGCGCCGAGGTTCTGATACCGTCGCCGCTTAGTTTGGATCTGTGCCTAAAAGAGGTTTGGTTTCGTTCTTATCCGGAACGAGACACGGTGCTACACCTGCTCGGGGACAAGCAAGACTTCTGGTCTGGCTGCTGTCAAGTCTCTGATGCGCTCAAGGTGTTCGAGAAACGTTATACCTTCGTTGAGGAGATCGGCCTAACTGAGGCGGGGGTCCTGTTCGCTCTAAACCACCGGTGGGACAGACGTGAGGTCGAAATCAGCATCGACGTGTGGGCAGAATCAGGCGCCCACATCTTGACATTCTATCACAACGCCCTTGAGGCAAAGCCGGCCACAGGAGGGCGATGGATCTACAAGCATCCCCTCGCCGATGGTAACTACCGAGTGAGGGTTCAACTCGAACGTCAGCTTGCGTTCGACGGCCCCATCAGCGTGGGGAACACACTGTTCTAATCGACGCAATGCTACTCCAGGGTTCTCCCAACTCCGTTACGCGACCTTCAGGCCGAACATCTCGACTGACCGAATCGAAGTTGCGACAGGCCAAAAGCCCAGCCTGAACCGATGAGCGCATTGGTTTGTGGGGCAGCATCAAGCTAAACCGCTCCTCCACTGCCGGACCGCCGCTCCAATCCCCCCGCCCCCCAACCCCAACCTTATCGCCCCGAACCGATCCACCTCCGCCTCCACCCCCGCCGGCACCAGACACGTCGCATCGTATTCCTGCACGATCAGCGGCCCCCGCAACGTCCCCCGCGCCAGCCCGGCGCGGTCCACGACCCGCGTGTCCACCCACCCCGCCCCCGGGAACCACGCGCGCCGCATCCCCGGCACGTCCGCCGCCGCCGGCGGGATCGCCCCCGGCAGCCGAGGCGCCTCCGGCAGCCCGCGGGCGATCACCGACACCCCCATCAGCTCCACCGGCTCCTCCGCCCCCGCGCGGAACCCGTAGGTGCGTTCATGCTCCGCCCCGAACAACGCCCCCAGCGCGGCGAGCCAGTCCGAAGCCCCGCCCGCCGGCAGCGCCACCGCGATCTCGCTCGACTGGCCCACGTAGCGCACCAGCGCGAAGCGGCGCAGCACGCAGCGCGACGGGGCGAACCCGTCTTCCGCCAGCCGCGCCAGCCCCTCGGCCTCCAGCGCCGCCAGCGCCGCCCCGATCGCCCCCGCATCCGCCGCCCCATCCGCCCCCGGCACCGGCGCGCGCAGGCTGCGGGAGGCATGATGCTCCGTCTCCGCCACCAGCAGGCCGAAGGCGCTGAACACGCCCGGCAGCGGCGGGATGATCACCCGCGATATGCCCAACTCGGCGGCGATCGCGGCGGCGAACAGCCCGCCGTTGCCGCCGAAGGCCAGCAGCGCGAAATCCCGCGGGTCGCGCCCCCGCTCCACGCTCACCGCGCGGATCGCCCGCATCATGCTGGCGCTGGCCAGCCGCAGCATCCCCGAAGCCGCTTCCTCGACCGAAAGCCCCAGCGGCCCGGCCAGCCGCGTCGCCACCGCCGCGCGGGCCGCCGCCAGATCGAGCTTCATCGCCCCGCCCACCAGCCCGCCGGGATCGAGATAGCCCAGCACCAGGTTGCAGTCGGTGATGGTGGGCTCGGTGCCGCCGGCGCCGTAGCAGACCGGGCCCGGATCGGCCCCGGCGCTCTCGGGCCCCACTTTCGGCGCCCCGGCCGGATCGAGCCGGCAGATCGAGCCGCCGCCGGCGCCCACCTCCGCCAGGTCGATCGCCGGCAGCTTGAGCAGATACCCCGCGCCGACCAGCAGGCGGGAGCCGGCCATGACGCCGGCGCCGACTTCCAGCGCCTCGGTGCGCAACACCTCGCCGTTCTCGACCAGCCCGGCCTTGGCGGTGGTGCCGCCCATGTCGAAGGTGATGATGCGCGGCTCCTCCAGCCGCGCGGCCAGCACCGCGCCGCCGACCACGCCGGCGGCGGGGCCGGATTCGATGATGTGCACCGGCTGGGCGGCCGCGAACCCGGACGCGGCCAGCCCGCCGTTCGACTGCATCAAATGGAGCGGCGCTTTGATCCCCAGCGCGCGCAGCCGCGCCGCCAGCGCGGTCAGGTAGGCGCGCACCACCGGCTGCACATAGGCATTGATGACGGTGGTGCTGGTGCGGGGATATTCCTTGATCTCGGGCAGGATCTCATGGCTGAGCGAGATCGGCAGGTCGGGCAGCGCGGCGCGCACCGCCTCGGCCACCGCCTGCTCGTGCGCCGGGTTGGCGTAGCTGTGCAGCAGGCAGATCGCCAGGCTCTCCACCCGCTCCGCGCGCAGCCGCTCGATCGCGAGGGCGACCGATGCGGGATCGAGCGGGATCGCGACGCTGCCGTCCGGGCGCAGCTTCTCGGTCACTTCCAGGCGCAGCCGGCGTTCCACCAGCGGCGGCGGCTTGGTCCAGCCGATGTCGTAGACGCGCGGCATGCGCAGGTCGCGGATCTCCAGGATGTCGCGGAAGCCCGCGGTGGTGATCAGCCCGGTGCGCGCGCCGGCGCCCTGCAGGATGGTGTTCGATCCGATGGTGGTGGCGTGCAGCAGTTCGCCACCGGGCCGGGGGTATCGGCCAGCAGCGCCTGCAACCCGGTCAGGATGCCCTCGGTGTAGTCGTGCGGGGTGGAGGCGGTCTTGCTGGTGCGCACCGTTCCGTCCGCGGCGATCGCGACCAGGTCGGTGAAGGTGCCGCCGATGTCGATGCCGATGCGCAGGCTCATCGCGCCGCCTCCGCCGCGGGGCGGGACGCGCGCAGGCGGGCGCGCAGGGCGTTGGTGGCGGGAACGTCGATCTCCGGCGGATCGCACCGCGCCACCACGCCGTAGTCGGCGGCGGCGCCGGCGATCGTGACCAGACCGTCGCGCAGGTCCTTGGCCACGGCGTCGAGCGCGCGGTCCAGCGGGTCGCCGTAGCCGCCGCCGCCCGGAAGCTGGTGGCGGAACACCTCGCCGCGGCGGAAAGTCATGGTCAGCTTGGCGTGCAGCACCTGTTCGCCGTCCGTATCGGGGTCGAGCAGGTTGCGCCCCGCCGCACCCGGCCCGCCGCCGCCGAGGCCGTACGGGCGGTGGGTCTGGCGGTCGGCGCGGACCTGCAAAATCCCTTCCTCGGCGCCCATGCGCCAGGTGCGGCGCATCGCCGCGCCGCCGCGGAAGCGCCCCGCGCCGCCGGTGTCGGGGACGAACCCGTAGTCCAGCACTTCCATCGGGTTCTCCGCCTCGATCATTTCGACACTGAAGCTCGCCATGTTGGCGAACATGGTGGTGTTGCCCTCCAGCCCGTCGGCCCAGGGGCGCGCGCCCCAGGCGCCGGAGAGGAAATCGACATAGATGAAGGGTTTCCGGTCGCGGTCGTAGCCGCCGACGGTGATGCCGGTGTTGCCGCCGTCGCCGGCGGCGAACACACGGTCGGGATACAGCTTCGCCAGCGCCCCGAAGGCGCAGTCGGTGGCGCGAAAGCCGGTGAGCCCCCGCGCGGCGCAGGCGGCGGGCGGCAGGGCGTTCATGATGGTGCCCTGGGGGGCGATCACCTCGATGGCGCGGAACACGCCGTCGTTGTTCGGCATGTTGACCGACAGCACCGATTTGGCGGCGGTGAAGCTGGCCGCGGCGGTGTAGCTCCAGGTGTTGTTGATCGCGCCCTTCACCTGGGGCGCGCTGCCGGTCCAGTCGAAGCGCATCGACCCGCCGCGCTTGGTCACCGTGCACACGAGCGGGATCGGCACGCCGACGTCGATCTGGTCGT
>CAWHKR010000045.1:0-12237 GCA_963829875.1 uncultured Pseudomonadota bacterium
CGCAGGGAAGTGCCGATAGGTAACATTGACGAGGGTGGAGGCCGCGTCGAGCTCGACCGGATCGACCGGATCGGCCTCACGGGCGTCATCGCCCGGCGACCAGATCCGCAGGATGAGAGAGGCAAGCCGGTCTAGCCCTTCGACCTGATTGACCACGGCCGGAACGGTCGAAAGATCATCGCCCGAACCGTCAAACCGCTGCAACTGGACCAGAGCGGTCTCCAGCCGGTCGAAAACCGACAGAGCCTGCCGCGACGATGGCACCGTGAGCGGTGGGACGATGCCCTTGAATGACGGATCATGCCTGCGCAGCGAGAGCCGGAGACCCTCCGGGAGCGGGCGGCCCCCCTTGCCATCCTCTGGCTTCAGCAACGGCGTAAGCCGGGCGAACGACGTGTCAACGCCTCGGCTGCCAAGCGCGACGGCCGCGAGGCATGCAACGATGGCAATCTGGCAGCGAACGTCATAACGGCACAGGAACAGGCGGTCTTGATCGGAGGCGAACAACTTCGCCGCTAGCGGCGAGAGCACGTCGCCGAGCGCAGCGCGGGCGAGTCGCCCTTGGGCCACCAACGCAATCTCGCGTATGTCATCCGTGACCCCTGCGGGCACTCGCGACCGTAGCGCGCGGTCCAGGGCCTCTAGGCAGGCCAGCGCGATGTCCGTTGCGCCGTCGCCGATCAACCCGGCGGCTGGCTCCAGCCCGGACAGGATATCCCAGAAGTCGTTCGCGACCGCGTCCGCGTCCGCGCCGTCGCCCCCGGCCCGGAGCGCCGCAATCTGCCAGAGGCGGCGGTAGGCGTTGGTGCGGTCGCCGAACCGGACTTCGGTCGCCTGCAGCGCCAGGCCGATACGCTGGATGATGTGGTCAACCTTGCGGAGGTCGTCGAGCTCTGGGTCGTAGAGCAGCCCGAGCGCGGTCCGGCGGTCGATGTCGCCGGCGTCTGCGAGCGGATCCATGGAGTCAATTACCGGCATCTCCGCGAGCGGGCCGGAGAAGCCGAAGCCAGCCCGGTTGTCGGTCAGCCACCCGCGCGCCTGGGTGCGGGTCATCGGCGGCGGCGTCGCGTTCTTCCGGTTGAGTGACAGGCCCCTAATCTGGAGGTGCGCCTCGACCTTCCGCCTCAGCTGTGCCGCGATCTCCATGTTGGGGCAGACGATGATAATGTCGTCGACGTAGCGGGCATAGGCGGCGCTGCATCGGCTCTCGTCATCGGTCCGCCACGCGGCGTCGAGCCTGGCGATCTCGGCCGCCATGATGTCATCGAGGCTGAAGAGCGAAATGTTGGCCAAGTAGGCGGACAGATCCGGCCCCTGTGGCAGGCCCTTCACTCGGCCCTCCTCGCCCGTCTCAGGATCGAGATGCGATAGGTCGAACGAGTGCTTGAGCAGGAATTCTGTGAACGCGCTCGCACGTTCGGCTTCGTCCGTGCTCCGGTAGGGTTGGAGCAGCCGGGCGAACCCCTGGGGTCCGCCGTCCGACTGCCCGAGTAGGGCGAGCGCGCGCTCGAGCGGCTGCAGGAGGGCGTGACCGACGACGTCTTGCATGACGTGCTCATAGAAACCGGTCACGTCGAGGCGAAGAATCTGGAGTTCCTCGTGCTGGTAGCGCCGTATGCGCCCGTCGAGGAAGTCGATGAACGATCGCCAGCAGTCGAAATAGGGCCGGAAAATCCCCTCGCGCCGGGGCGGCGTCTCCCCGTTCACGATCGCCATGTCGACCTGGTACGCGAAGCTGAGCGCCTCTCGCTCGCCGTCCAACCCGGTCCTGTAGATCCTCGCGCCTGTGCTCCCGTCCCGCGAGTAGCGGATCGCCGGGACTAGGCTCGCGAAGCCGGGTACTCCGGCCGTTCGCGCAGCAACTCGACAAGCGCATACTGCTGCAGCAGCGCATCGGGCGCGACCGGACCGGCCTTGAGCCGATAGCGACCATCCCCCTTGGGGACGTAGCGTGCGAGCAGCGGCGCGGACGGGCGATCCCCGACCTCCAATCGATGGCAATGAATGTGGAAGAAAGGCGAGGCGGCAACCGCCAGGCGCTCCCACGCATCGTCGTCCAGCGGATACTCGCGGCGCGCCGTTGACGACCGACCCATCGTTAGCGCGGTGATCAGGTCGGAGCGGTCGTCGCCGCCCTCACGGCCTGCGGGATGCAGCGCACGAGCCGTGCCCGGCGCCCCGTCGCCGTAGGCGCGGATCAGATCCGCGAACCCTGCGAGATCACCGTCGACCTCAGCTAATGCCGCGAGGACTCGCGTCCACGACACCTCCGGCATCGCATTCGCGATCCGGCGGGCCGCTGCAGCAAGCCGGAGACGTCCTAGCCCCTCGAGGTTCAGTGACCGAACGCCGCCACCCGTCGCAATCGCCAGGAGGAACCGGAGAGGCCGCACCGACGAGCCCTGAAGCAACCGCTCTGCCTCCCCGGGCGAGCGTCGCTTCAGGAACTCGTCTGGATCGAGTTTCGTGCTCTCCTCGGGTGGAACGACGACCTCCAGCCCGAACGGCACGGCCTTATCGAGGAGGCGCATGACCGCCAGCACGGCATCGAAGGCGCCACGCCGACCGGCCTCATCCGGGTCGAGGAAAACGCGGATGGTCAGTTCGCGCCCGGCATCTTCGGCGGCCCGCACGAGGTGCGCGAGGCGATCAAGCTGACCAAGCGTAATTCGGGCACCGAGGATCGCCACAGCGAGCATGCCGAGTAATTCGAGGCGAAGCTGATCGAACAGCCCCTCGACCACGTGAATGCAAACCGGCCTACCTCGTTCGCCGGGCGCGGCGAGTGATCGGAGGACCCGGTCGGCGCCATAAAGCGTGTCGCGCCGTGGGAAGTCGTATGAATACAGGTAGCGCCGTGGCGAGTTTGCCAGCGCCCGGGCGACGAAACCGACGGGCACACCGGCCATGTCGTTCAGTGGCAGGACCAGCCTGCGGTCGGAGAAGAAGCCACGAAGGCTCTTGGCGAAGAGCGACGGGCCTGCCTGGTCCTCGGTCTCGCGCAGGATGCCGGCCTGGACCAGCCTCTCCTGTAGCGCGCGGTCACGCTGCGCCTCTGCCCTGATTCCCCTCAGCTCGAAGACGGCGGCTCCGACCGCCCGCAGCACCTCGGGTGGGAAATCCCGCTGCTCTGCGAATTCAGCGAGTTCGGCGCCGTGTTGGGCCGCGCGCAGCCGCTCGGCCAGCAACATGGCGCCGCTCCGCCGGTCCACCCGAGTGCGGCCTCCTTCGGGCAGCTTGACGCCTTCGAAATCGGCTAGCCGCCGCACCGCGTCCCAGAACTCAAGCCCCTCGCGCCGCTGGACGAGTGCGACGGCGTCGCCGTGGGCCCCGCATACGAAGCAATGGAAGTGGTCCCGGCCGGTGCCGGCGTGGTACAGATGGAGCGAGGGGCTGTGGTCCGCGTGGAAGGGACATAGCGCTCGCCGAGGCCGGGTGAGCCGCTTGTCGAGTTGCAACCCGAGCCGCAGTGCAATGTCGACGATGTCGGCCTGCTCAATGACGCGTGCGACGTCAGCGTTACCGGCACCTGAAGCCCGCGCCAATTAGCATGCTCCCACGAGCGAATCGGTTTACCCCCGACACAACAGGATAACTACCACGCACCGGCTTCAGAGGTAAGACCAGCTGGACGCGAGCGGCTCCGGCGGACCGCTATGACGGCTGGTCGGCGTCGTCCGCGGCCTCGAGGCACGGCGGAGCAAGCATTGTCCTCGGTGCGGAGCTAGCACGACGTGCCGCAAGTATGCTCCAGGAGCCCGCCGACCATGGGTTCGGCAGGACAAGCGCCGCGCGCACTGCTCATCACTGCGATCGGCCCGAGGACCGGCACTAGGCTCAAAGAAACGATCGGGTGGACGGATGCGTGAGGCAGCGGACCAGCTCCCAAACCGCAGGTCCGCTTTGGCGCTTGAGCGGCCGTCGGCCGAGCCGCTGGTGCGGCCCAGCCGGCAATGAGCCGCCCGCGCATTGATCGACGGCAAGAAAAAATGCAGGCCAGGGGGAGAGGCGTCGGCGCCTCTCCCCCTGGCCGGCCTGCCGCATGCGCCCGTCCCGGGTGCTCCCCCGTTAGCTCAACCCGGCGCCTAGGGGGCCATCGCCGCCCCCCGCTGGCACCACCGCCAGAACCACCAGATGGCGGCCCCGGTGATGATGGTGTCCAGCCGCAGCCCGAAGTGCAGGCGCACCTCCGCATCGAGCAGCGCCAGCAGCAGCACCGCGCCGACCGCGACCTTCGCGGCGGCGGGCAAAGCGAACCCGGCCCGGCGGGGGCCAGGCAGCATGCCCGGCTGCGCCCCCACGGCCGTGCGGACGACGGCCCGCACGCCGCGCAGCGTCCGGGCGCGTTCCGCCTCCCGCCGCGGCCGGCCGGGGAAGTCGACCGCCGCGCCGGCGGACATCAGCGCCAGCGCGACGTGGTCGGCGGCGTCCGCCACCGCCTGCCCCGGGTCGCCGCCGACGGTGATCTCTATCTCGCTGTCGTACATGGTCACGCTCCTTCCGCCGGCCGCGGGCCGGCCCTGTCGGGGTTGGGTTGGTGGTGGGGACCGGGGGGCCCCGCCTCCGCGGGGGCCGTCCTCGGCGAAGTAGGCGTCCGCGGCCCAGCCGATCGCCTCGGTGAGCGCGGCGGCGGTGGCGGCGTTGATCGCGTTGCCGACCCCCGGCCACCAGCCGACCAGCCACTGGCTGATCCCCCGCCCCGCGGCCGCGGCGGAGAACGGCAGGATCAGCTTCGCCGCGGCGGCCCCGGAGGTGGGCACGCCGTGCTCCCGCCCGACGGCCACGACCATCGCGACCTGGATCGGCGTGATGACCGCGGTGTCGCTGCCCGGCGCCTGGGCGAGGCCCCCGCCGACCGCGGCGCACGCGGCGGCGGCGGTGTGGATCAGCCCGTGGATCTTCTCGGCCCTGGTGGCCATGCGGAATCGCTCCTTGGTTGGATGGGATGGGATGGGCCGGCCCGAAGCCGCCCGCGGAAACGGGGGGACGCGCGGCGGCGCCTTCCCCCGTCGGTCTCGGTCCGTCAGGCGCTTCGTTCCCCGGCCTGCTCGACCCGCCGGCCCGGCGCGTCCGGCAGCAGGTTCCAGGCGGTCGACGCGGCGGTGGCCGTGGCGATCAGCCGCTGGGGCGAGTGGTGCGCGTAGCGGGTGGTGGTCGACAGCTGCGAGTGGCCGAGCACGGTGCCGATCTCGTTCAGCGGCGTCCCGGCGTTCGCCAGCGCCGACGCGAACGAGTGCCGAAGGTCGTGAATGCGCAGGTCCGCCGCCAGGCCGGCCGCCTTCTTCGCCCGCGCCCACGCCCCCCGCAGGTTCTCCAGCCCCCTCCCGGGCCGCCGCCGGCTCGGGAACACGTGGGGGTTGCCCTCGGCGCGCCGCCCCGCCTGCCGCCGCAGGATCCCGGCCGCCACCGGCGACAGCGGGATGTGCCGCGGCCTGCCGTTCTTGGAGCGCAGCACCGACAGCGTGCCGCGGTCCAGGTCCACCAGGTCCCAGGTGGCCAGCAGGACCTCGCTCTTGCGCGCGCCGGTGACGACGAGCAGGGCCAGCGCCGCGGCGGCGTCCTGGTCCGGCTCGGCGTCGAGCGCCCGCACCAGCGCCTGGGTCTCCGCCGCGGACAGGTAGCGGTCCCGGTGCACCTCCCGCAGCATGCCGGGCGAGGCGGCCGGGTTCCGGCCCTCGTACAGCTGCCACCGCAGCGCCAGGCCGAACATGCTGCGCACCGTGGCGAGGTGGCGGTTGACGCTGGCGCTGGAGAGGCCGGTGCCGACCAGCCGCCGGCGCAGGGCCGCGACGTCGTCCTGGGTGACCTCGTCCAGGGCCTTGCGGCCGAGGAACGGCAGGATGCGCAGGCGCAGGTAGGCGTCGATGTTGCCGGCGCTGCGCAGGCGCTCCCGCACGTGCGGCAGGTAGCGGTCCCGGGCGAAGTCGGCGAGCAGCGGGACGGCCTGGCGCTTGGCCCGCTCGGCGACGGGGTCGGCGCCGAGGCTGACCGTCGCCCTGAGGTGCTCGGCCCGCTGGCGCGCCTGCTCGACGGTCACGTCGCCGAGGCGGCCGAGCTTCACCTCGCGGCTGCGCCCGCGCTGGTCGGTGTAGCGCAGGTAGAACGTCGTGCCGGTCCGGCGCCGCTCGGCGATGAAGCCGGGCAGGTGGGTGTCGAAGACGCGCAGCTTGGCGACGCCCTCGGGCGGGGCGGCGAGGTCGCGCATCGAGGCGCGCGTGATGGGGGCTTGCGCCATCGGCTTTCCTCCGTGTGTTGCGGTTTGGGGACAGATCAAAGCGCCCGGCCGGGAGTGATCCCGGCCGGGCGCGTTGGCGTTGGTTGCGGGTTGTCAGTCAGGCGCTCGCGGCGCGGTGGCGCCGGCGCCGGTCAGGGCAGGAACAGCTGCCAGAGCCCGTCGCTGGCGAGGCTGACCGCCACGCCCTCGGCCACGCGGAAGCTGTGGATCTCTTCCTCGGCGGGGTCGTTGTTGATCCGCAGCAGGTCGTCCAGGGACTGGACGGTCAGGCCGAGGCCGGCGAGGTAGCTGAGGATGTGCAGCGGGTCGTCGCCGTCGCGCAGGGCCTCGGCGAGGCTCAGGCGGGGCACCTCGGGGGGATCGTCGGGGTCGTCGCTGTGGCGCCGCAGCAGCGCGGCCAGCGGCTCGGGCGTGGGGGCTCATGTGGGTCTCCAAATGCAACGACCCACGCCGGGCGGGCGTGGGTCGGCGGGTCACGGGGATCGCTCGCGGGGGAGCACCACCATGAAATCCGCCTGGGGGACCGGGCTGCCGCGCGGGCCCGCGCGAACAGAGGATTGCGCGTCCGCGCCCGCGCGCGGGCCGCACCCCATCCGTTCAGGAGATACCCATGAAGACGATCGCGCTCGCCGCCGCCAAGGGCGGGGTGGGCAAGTCGAGCTTGGCCGCCGCGCTGGCCACCGCCGCCCCCCTCGATACCCCCGGCGTCCGGGTCGCCCTGGTGGACCTGGACCCCCAGGGCTCGCTGACCCAGTGGTGGAACACCCGCGCCCTGCGGCAGCCGCTCCTCGCCGAGCTGTCCGGCCGGCCGCTCGCGGCGGTGCGGCGCGAGCTGCGCGCGGCGGGCGTCGACGTCCTGATCCTGGACTGCCCGCCGGGCTTCTCCTCCGTCCTGCGGGAGGCGATCGGCGCGGCCGACCTGGTGCTGGTGCCGACCGGCGCGAGCGTGCTCGACCTGGACGCGGTGGCCTCGACCGCGGAGATGGCGCGGCGCGCGGGCGTGCCGTTCCGGTTCGTGCTGAACCGGGCGGTGTTCCGCAGCCGCCTCGCGGGCCGGGCGGTGGTGCAGCTGCGCGAGCGCGGCGGCCTGCTGTGGCCGCCGGTGCACCAGCGGGTGCCGGTGGCGGCGGCGATGGCGGCGGGGCGGACGGCGCTGGAGACCGAGCCGGGCAGCGCGGCGGCGGGGGAGCTGGCGGCGCTGTGGCGGGCCGTGCGGGCCGCCCTGGCCGACGTCGATGCCGGGCGGGCCGCGCGTCGAACCGGTGCGGGGGGCCGGGCATGAGCGCCGCCGCGCGTCCCGCCGCCGGCCTGCTGAGCCGCAAGGGCGAGGCGAAGCCGCCGACGGAGCCGGAGGTCCGCCCCCGCGCGGGGGACGCCCGGCGGGTGGGCTCGAAGCTGCCGACCGAGCTCTACGTCCGCTTCAAGGCCTACGTGGCCCGGCACGGCCTGACCGGCGAGCAGGCCATCGCCAGCGCCATCGAGCAGCTGGTCCGGGGTGTGTGATCCCACCGCGGCGGGCCGGTGCTGTCACGTTGTGTGGGCAGGCCCCGGCTCGAAATAGTGGCAGCCAAGCTTTCCCAGCGGCAACCGCCGAGTTCCAGGCCGAAGCGGCTGTTCGGCTGGAATCCGATGGTCGGTCCTTCCTGATCCAAGGCAGCCGCTCGCCAGGCTCGGTGTGATTGGCGGGGACAGGTGATAAGAAAACATTCCCCCCCTTGGCGCGGAGGACGCGCTTCCGGTCGAAGCGTAGTTGCACCGTCAGGCGAGGCCATTTATTTTGTCACCGTGACAAGGGAGGTAGGGATGCCAGGGAAGATGATCGTCCTCAAGCCCGTGGTCTGGAGCCCGAACGGCTACCGGTTTCCTGCCGGCATTGACAAGAAGGGCACCGACTACGTCGCGCAGAACGGCTTCGGCCACGAGGAATGGAACGGCGATCCACGCCGTATCTGGAACGGGCAGCGGGTGTTCCACACCGAAGTCAAGGGCCGGATGGAAGACTACGGCCTACGCGGCGATCTCGGTATGGTGATGACGGCATACTCCGACGAGGGCCCGTGCGCGGTGGGAGTGGCGACGAGCGTCACGTTCAACACGGCGACGGAAAGGGAAGCCATCGCTGAAGCGGTTAACGCCACCGGACATGCAGGCGCGATGTGGACACTTCCGAGTATAGAGAAGCGGTTTGGGAATTTCGTCGGCTTCCAAACGTTTTGGGAGGTCCAATCGCGCGGGATACCCTGGAGGTGCCCGCCCGAGCATTATGAGTGGTTTGACCGCCCGATCCCCCTGGATCCCGCGAAGCTGTTTCCGCCGGCCACCGAAGGCGGCAAGCCGCCGGACATCGTCAAGATGTTCAGCACATACATGGCGATCCGTCCGGACCAAGCCCTCGCAATCGTCTGGAACTCGCTCGACAAAGACAGCCCGATCATCGAGTGGCTCACGTCGGGTTCGTTCGACGAGGTAGCCAGGAGGACGAAATCTTATGGAAGCCCCAGCCCGAGCCCCGGTTCGAAAAACCACGGCAGCGCCCCTCCTGCCACGAGCCCCTACATCCGCTATATCCAGGCTCGGGAGCTAACGGTGACCCCCCGGCACCACGAGGTCCAGAAGCGCTTCGAGGCGTACATCAGGAACAACGGGGCTTCTGGCATTGTGGCTGACCACCGCGGGGTCGACATCCAGTTCAGCTTGAAGCAACGCGGCTATGTGCTGGCCGAGATCAAACCATGCGACAGGTCAGACGCCCGATATGCGGTGCGGACTGCTATGGGCCAGCTTCTCGACTACCGGCAGCGGCACAAGAAGAAGGAAGTCCATCTCCTGATCGTGCTGGAAATCAAGCCCTCGGATGAGGACATCGACCTGGCGGTCAGGAACGGATTTGGGATCGCCTACCCGCGGGCGCAGCGCTTTGCTCTCAAATGGAGCGTCTAACTTCCTGTTAGCCCAGGCATGATAGACGGCCCCTGTCTCGAAATACGTGGCCAAAAGAAGATCGACTGTTTGGCGGTGGCTAGAAGAACTGCTTTAGCTGGAGCGACGCCGTCTTCTGGCCGGATTCCACATGAATGCCGTTTGCGCAGAGGCGCCAGTGCTCGTCCCGCATCGGGAACGGCAGCTTTCCCCTCTCTCTGTCGGCATCCAAGCTGAGCGGCTGCCCACAGTTACGTGAGGCGGCGATTGGGCCCAGCACCCCCGGGTGCTGGGCCGTCATGCTGCCCGTCGGGGCGCCGTCCTCGGGTCGGCCGGCGGGATCACCCCGCCGCGGTGCTGGCACGCAGCCTGCTGGCGATGAACGCCTCCACGTCCGCCAGCGGTAGCGCAGCGTCTTGTGGTTGATGCGCACGAAGGCGGGCCCTGTGCCGGCGCCGCGCCACCGCTCGAGCATCTCGGTGTTGACGCCCAGCCGGCGGGCGACCTGCTCCGGCGTCAGGAGGTCGGCGGCCGCCCCGTCGGCCGGGCTGGGGCGGGCGCGGGGGGCGCCGCGGCGGGGCGGGGCGGAGTTGGCAGGGTCTCGGGGGAACGGGCATGGAAGGGTTCCTTTTTGCTTCGTGTGAAGGGGACGGGGGAGCGGCGCCTCAGCCGGCGCCGCCGCCCCCGGTGGCGATCCGCCCGACCGCGTCGGCCGCCGCGAGCAGCCGGTCGTCGCGCAGATGGGCGTAGCGGGCGGTGACGGCCTGGTTGCTGTGGCCGAGCAGCTTGGAGACCTCGTAGAGCGAGACGGCGTCGTTGACGCAGAGGCTCGCGAACGTGTGGCGGAGGTCGTGGAGCCGCGTCTCCGGCGGCAGCGCAGCGGCGGCCTTGGCCCGCTCCCAGACCGAGCGCACGCCCTCGATCGGCCGGCCCGGCCGGCGCGCCGAGGGGAACACGAACGGCTGCCCCGGCTCCCGCGGCTGCAGCAGCAGGACGGCGGCCGCCGCGCCCGACAGCACGACGTGGCGCCGGCGCCCGCTCTTGGACAGCGGCACGGTCAGCAGCCCGCGGTCGGGGTCCACGTGCTCCCATCGCGCGCCGAGGATCTCGGCCTTCCGCGCCCCGGTCAGCGCCAGCAGCGCGACCGCGCTCGCGCCGGCCTGGTCGGGGTCGGCCGCCAGCGCGGCCATCAGCGCGCGCAGCTGCGCCTCGGTCAGGAAGAGCTCGCGCGGCTCCTCGCGCAGCATCCCCGGCGACTGCGCGGGGTTGCGGCCCTCGAACAGCTCCCAGCGCAGCGCCAGGTTCAGCGCCCGCCGCAGCACGGCCAGGTGGCGGTTCGATGCGCGCGCCCGACAGCCCCTCCGCGATCAGGTCGCGGCGGGATCCACAGCGGCCGCAGACGGTGCGCAGCGGTCGCAAGCCGCACAACTGGCAGGTTCCCAGGTTCCCAGGTTCCGGACGCTCCTGCGGAGGCGTCTTGCTCCGGCTAATCAGATTTGTGACCGGGGCGCGGGTCCGTTCCATGCCAGAGAACGTGCGCGAGTTTAGTGGGTGTCGTTCGTATGCATCGTATCCCCATCCGGGATATGACACCCGGGCGGATTCGGTTGCGCATGAACGGTGGATGCCCCCTTCGGGATTACGATGACCACGCATCTCGCGTGGCCGGGGTCGGTGCCGCGACCATGCCTGTCTGCCAGGACGCAGCCCGATGGGAGTCCGGGCGCGGACGATGCGCAGGGCGGTCCGTGACCTGGCTCTTTCGCCCGTGGTTCTCCTGCGGCCGGTGGACATCGCCGCAGTCCATTACCCCAGCCGGGGAATTACACCAGGACCTTCCGCTCCAGGCAGCTTCCCACCGAACGGCATTGCTGCATCGGACCCCGGACAGGTGGGGCGGGCGCTCCGAGCCGTAATGTCAGTTGCGCCACGCAACGGCCCACGCTTATCCCACGGCGAGATCGACGGGGATGCCCGGTCGTCAGGGGCGATACGGGGCGGAGCGGTTGGCCCTGTTCGAAGCCAAAGTACATCAAACGGTTCGTAAATTGGGCAAACGGGTTAATTCGTTACGGTCATTCCTCAAACTACGAATCTGGGGGCTGGGAGTTCGAGTCTCTCCGGGCGCGCCAGGATTATCCTTCATTCCCGGGGCATTTTGGCCCGCGGCGGCAGCGCCCGCCGGCGGCCCGCCCGGGGCGTCCCACGCTATCCCCACGCACGGTGGCAAACCGCCCCCGTCGCGGCACCCGCCCCGGGCAGACCCGCCCAGCCACGGGCCGCCCGGAGCCCACCCGCTCCGCCCGTCCGAAAAAAGAGATGGGGGTGCCGGCCAGCCGGGGGCCGAGGCCGCGAACCGCACGTAGCTGCCCTACCGGCCCGGCAGCCGCGTCGTCGTGAGCTTGGGGCCTGCGCCCGCCGCGCGGACCCAGCGGCCGAACCGCTCCCGGACGGGCGGCACCGGGGTGGGGTCGTTGTCGTCCTCCACGCGCAGTAGCAGGCTGCCGTTCCACAGCCTGGCCGAGCTGAGCGGCGTGTCTCCTCGCTGCTGCGATCCGGCTCTCGAACGCCCAGACCGGCATCAGGGCGGCGGGCGGCGGCTCCCTGTCGGGGGCGGTGCGCTCGGCGGCCGCCAGGACGGCGTCTGCGAAGGGGGGCGCCGAGGGAAGCGCGGGGGAGGTGGCCGATGACCTCGGCGAAGCCGCAGCCGGGCACCGCAGGCTCGGAGCTGGCGCCGAGGATGAAGCCGTAGTCCTGGACCGCGGCAAGGACGGCGCGGAGGCGCCGCTCGTCGCGGTTGGTCATGTAGACGGTCCGGCCGTAGGTGGTGGCGTCGTAGAGGTTGGCGAAGGCCACGGTGGTGGGCCAGGCGGGCGCCGGTGTGTCCAGGCCGCTTTCGGAGGGGTCAGGATGGTGTTGCGAGCAACATCAACCCCGACCAGAGAGCGACATGACCACGGACGAGAAGATAGCACGCCGCAAGCTCAGCCTGCTGGAGCGGGTCGCCGCGGCCGGGGCGGCGTTCCTCGACCCGCGGCGCAAGGTTCGCATTGCGCGGTTGAACCCCAAGGCGGCGATCGCGA
>CAWHKR010000046.1:0-707457 GCA_963829875.1 uncultured Pseudomonadota bacterium
CCTCACCCCTCATCCCCCGCCACCGCCCGCCGCACCGCCGCCCGCGCCAGCAACCGCGTCGAATCCAGCACCGGCAGCGGCGAATTCGCGTCGCTCAGGATCAACGGGATCTCCGTGCACCCCAGCACCACCCCGTCGCACCCCGCCGCCCGCATCCGCCCGATCACCCGCTGAAACCAGGCCACCGCCTCCGGCCGGAACACCCCGCACACCAGCTCGTCCATGATGATCCGGGTCATCTCCGCCCGCTCCGCCGCCTCCGGCCGCACGCAGGCCACCCCGCGCGCCGCCAGCCGCCCGGGATAGACGTCGCTCTCCACCAGCCACCGCGTCCCGGTCAGCCCCACCCGGCGGAACCCGCGCGCCGCCGCCTCCGCCGCCACCACCTCGGCGATATGCAGCCACGGCAGCGGCGAGCGCGGCGCCACATACGCCATCGCCTGGTGGATCGTGTTGTCCGGGCAGATCAGGAACTCAGCCCCCGCGCGCGCCAGCTTGTGCGCCGAGGCGAGCATCATCTCCCCCACCCCTGCCCAGTCGTCCCGCCCGATCCGCGCCATGTATTCCGCCAGGGACGCCCCGTGCAGCGACACCTCGGGATGCGCCAGCGGCCCGAGCACCCCCGCGCCCTCCGCGCAGATGGTCCGGTAGCACAACGCCGCGCCTTCCGCGGAACACGCAACAATACCGATATGCCGGGGCATGACACCAGACCTCCCGATTGCCCGCGCACCGCCGCCGGACCCAATCGGCGCGCCGCACCCAGTATGGCCGGCCCCGCCCCCGCGTGCCAGCCGGGGCCGCGCCGCGCCCCGCCGCCATCGATGCGCCACCCCACGGGCTTCGTTCGTCTTGCGCACACGACCCGCGCACGCCAGACTGCCGCCCGCGCCGGACGTTCCGTCATCCTGCAACGACCCGCGGTCTCGGGTTCCGTCCTGCGCCCGTCACTCACGAAGGGAACCCCATGGCATACAAACCCCTGTCCTATCCCGCCACGCTCACGAAATCCTACTGGGACAAGAAAAAGGGCCTCATCGCCAAGGCCAGCGGCGCCACCGGCGTCGGCGAGGCGGCGGCAAGCGCCGAGCACGCCTTCGACGCCATCGACTGGACCGTCTTCGACATCATCAAGCGCAGTCCGATCGGCACCTCCCCCCAGAAGCTGAAGGAGTGCGAGGCGCTGAAGCCTTCGGTGGTCAGCGAATTCAACAAATCCGTCAAGCCGACCATCGCCGCCCTGAAGCAGCTCTCCCGCGCCGCCGCCGACGCCGCCCAGAGCCTGAACAAGAGCAAACTGACCAAGGGCTCGGGCAAGATCGCCGGCGAGATCGCCAAGGAAGCCGACCTTTTCTCGGTGGCGCTGGCGCTCAACGGCGTCTTCTTCACCGCCGTCGGGAAGGAGTGCGAGCAGAGCGTCGCGCTGATGGAAAAGAACCTCAAGACCATCAAGGAGAACATGTCGAAGACCCGGGAGTACCTGGCCGCGCTGCTCAAGGGCCTCGGCGACTTCCGCAAGGTCGACCCGCCCACCATGAAACAGTGGGACCAGATGGTGAAGCAGCAGGGACGCAGCGTCTCCAACAACCTCAAGGGCACCCCCGAGCTCGCCAAGAAATACCTCAAGACCTGGACGACCAAGTTCAAGGGCTTCGACTGGAGCACGATCGGCTTCTCGGATCTGGACGGGAACGAACTGAAGACCGCCGTGACCGATTTCACCAAGGACGTGGTGAAAGAGGCAGCGCTGCTGCGCAACGACCTCGGGGCCTGACCCCGGCCGCGGGGGCCGGCAGACCGGCGACGGGCGAACCGGGCGAGCCATGCGCCCGGACGCCGCCCCTTGCCGCCGGACCGCGGCGCCTCATGTCCTGTCCCATGCGCAGACATCTCCGACGTCCGTCCCATGCCGTCCCGCCGATGCTGGCCCGGCTCGCGGCCGCATCCTGGGAAACGATCATCCGGCGCAGCCTGCTGATGGCCCAGGGCCGGTGCACGCCGGCCGAGTATCGCCGCATGGTGGCCGAAAAAGCCGCCGCCGCGCGCGCCTCGACGGCCGCGCTCATGAACGGCCGGGGCCAAGCCGCCATGCTGGCCCCGTTCGTCAGCCGCACCCGAGCGAACGTGAAGCGGCTGCGCCGGAAAGGATAGCGCCGCCGCCCCTCCGCCGGGTATGGTTGCGAACGATAGCGGCAGGACCCGGCACCGCCGCGCCTGACGCCCCCATGGATCGCGCCACACGGAACCCGCGCCCGGCCGCGATCCCGCACCCAGGCGCACGACCGGCGCCGCCCCGGCCGGCACGCCGCCCGATCCACCAGGAAAAGGGATGACCATGCAGGACCACATCTACAAGATCATCCAGATCGCCGGCTCCTCCGAGACAAGCATCGAGGATGCGATCCAGCAGGCCATCGCGCGCGCCGCGCGGACCCTCGACAACCTCCGCTGGTTCGAGGTCATCGAGACCCGGGGCCATATCGAGGGCGGCAAGGTCCACCACTACCAGGTGACCCTGAAGGTCGGGTTCACGCTGCAGGACGCCTGAGCGGATCGCCGGGCGCGCCGCGCGCACCCGCCGGCACGACGCCGCCCGGAGCGGGACCGCCGCCCTCAGCCCCCGTCGTGCCAGGTCCGCCCGTCCCGCTCGATCAGCCCGATCGCGGCACTCGGCCCCCAGCTTCCGGCCGCGTACGCGCGCGGCGGATCGCCCCGCGCGGCCCAGGCCTCCAGCACCGGTTCGACCCAGCCCCAGGCCGCTTCCACCTCGTCGCGGCGCATGAACAGGGTCGGATTGCCGCGCACCGTGTCCATCAGCAGCCGTTCGTAGGCATCCGGGTAGCGCAGCCCCAGCGCCTGCTCGAAGCAGATATCGAGCGCGGTCGGCACCAGCCGCAGCCCGCCCGGCCCGGGCTCCTTGGTCATCACCCCAAGCTGCATCCCCTCGTCCGGCTGCAGCCGGATCACCAGCCGGTTCGGCTCCAGCGCGCCCGACCCGCCCGCGCCCTCGAACAGGGAAAACGGCACCGCGCGGAACTGCAGCACGATCTCGGAGACCTTGCGCGGCAGCCGCTTGCCGGTGCGCAGGTAGAACGGCACCCCGGCCCAGCGCCAGCTCATGACCTCGGCCTTCAGCGCCACGAAGGTCTCCGTGCCGCCCGAGCCGCCGCCGAGGTCGGCGAGGTACCCCGGCACCGCCCGTCCCTCCACCGCGCCGGCGGCGTACTGGCCGCGCACCGAGTGGCTCGCCGCCCGCTCCGCCGTCATCGGCCGCAGCGCGCGCAGCACCTTCAGCTTCTCGTCGCGCACCCGGTCCGCGTCCAGCGAGCCGGGCGGTTCCATGGCGATCAGGCAGAGCAGTTGCAGCAGGTGGTTCTGCACCATGTCGCGCAGCGCCCCGGCGCCTTCGTAGTACGCGCCGCGCCCTTCCAGCCCCACCGTCTCGGCCACCGTGATCTGCACGTGGTCGATCACGTCGGCGTTCCACAGCCGCTCGAAGATCGGGTTGGCGAAGCGCAGCGCCAGCAGGTTCTGCACCGTCTCCTTGCCCAGGTAATGATCGATCCGGAAGGTCTGCGCTTCCGTGAACACCGCGCCCACCTGGTCGTTGATCGCCCGGGCCGAGGCCAGGTCGTGGCCGATCGGCTTTTCCAGCACGACGCGGGACTCCGGCGTGACCAGCCCGGCCGCGGCGATGTTGCGGCAGATCGGCCCGTACAGATCGGGCGCGGTGGCAAGGTAGAACATCCGCACCCGCCCCGGGTCGAGGCACGCCGCCAGCGCCTCCCACCCGCCGTCCGGCCGCGCCGCGTCCAGGCGCACATAGGACAGTGCGGCCAGGAAGCGCGCCACCGTCTCCGCCTCCCGCGCCGCCTCCGGCACATGCGCCGCCAGCGCCCCGGCGGCGCGCGCGCGGAAGCCCGCGTCGTCGAGCGCGGAGCGCGCGGCGCCGATCACCCGCGCGCCCTCCGGCATCTGCCCGTCGCGGAACCGCCAGGTACAGCGCCGGCAACAGCTTGCGCAGGGTCAGATCGCCGGTGGCGCCGAACACGACGGCATCGAACAGGGGGACGGGGATGATCCTGGCGGCCATGACGCGCACTCCCGCTGCGGGGCCCGCGGCCGCGCCACGGGCCAGCCCGACTCCCTATCGGCAACCGCCCCGCCCCACAACCGCGCCGCCCCGCGTCTCCCGCTCCCCTTGCGGGAGGGGACACACCGCACACGCCAGCCCGCCCGCTTGCCGCGGCCCCGGAGACATGCACATGTAAACCCCCCCAACCGGCGCGGAACATAGTTTTAGAGACGCCGCCCCCGTCCCGTTCCCCAGGCCCACCCAAGTCGCCATGGCCCAGATCACCCTCCCCGACGAACACCTCAGCCTGATCGGCATGATCGCCATCCGCAGCGAGGTCGGGGCGCAGTTGCTCGACATGCTGCTGCAGGGCTGGTTCCAGGACCTGCCCGAGGGGCTGATGCGGGACGTGCGCCAGGTCGACTCCACGCGAAAGGCCGAGATGCTGCGCGAGGCGTTCCAGGCGGCGCTGCCGGCCGAATCCCGCGACATCGCCGCCCTGTTCACCCGCCTGCGGGACGCCGACGAAGACCGCAAGGCCGTGCTGCACGAAGCCTGGGTGCTGGCCGAGGCGCCCGATATCCAGACCATCGGCGCGCCGCTGCTGGCCGCCGGCGTGGCCCGCCAGCGGATCACCACCCGGACGCTCAGTGCCCTGGATCGGACAATCGCGTCCCTGCTTCTGGAGCTGACCCTTTTGTATGCGCGGGCGAATGAAGCTCGGACAGCTCCGCCCGGCGCATCGCGCGATAGACCAGAACCGCAAGATTAGCCGCCCAGTTCGGCCGGTTCATTTCCGACGGCGTGTTGAGAAAGCGGTCCACCACCTCGGCCCCGCCCGCCGCGCTCAACAGGCTGACGTCGACGCCGTCGTCCGCCGCGTCCTCCTGCTCCTGCATCCAGCGCGCTTCGTTCATGTCATTTTTCACACGTGGTCGGATTTACGGGACGGCACGCTAGCCGCAGACATGCCCGAAGTCCAGGGCCTTCCTCTTTATGCGGGCACCGTCGTCTTTTTGCAACGCGGCCGCCGCCATGCCCGCCCGCGCATCACGATCGCCACCGCTTCCTCCCGCTCCCGGCGCCTGGGCACGGCGCCCCCTTCCCTGGGGCCGAACCGGCCCCGCTCACGCAAAATCTAGTGGCTGCGACGGGGTGATTCGCGTTGACCGCGCGCCCCGGGCCCGTTACGCGTACCCCGTGTCACATGCTGAATCCGGTCCGTCTGCCGACTCCCGCCCCTCCCTTCGGGTCCGCGGCCGCAGTTTCATGGCGCTGGTCCTGGCGCCCGAACCGCCGCTCACCGACTGGCTCGCCGCCCTGGACGCGCAGATCGCCCGCGCCCCCGGCTTTTTCGACCAGCGCCCCGTGCTGCTCGACCTCGGCCTGCTGCCCCCGGATCAGGACGGGGTGGCCGCGCTGATCGAGGCCATCGCCGGGCGCGGCATCCGGATCATCGGCACCGAAGGGGCGCACCCGTCCTGGCCGGGCGTGGACAAATGGGGCATCGGCCTCGGACCGCCCGGCGGCGCCCGCCCCGGCCGCCCGATCGAGCTCCCGGCCGAGCCCCCGCCGCCGCGGCGGCCCGCCGCGCCGTTACCGGCGACACCGCTCCTCATCGACCACGCGCTGCGCTCCGGCCAGTCCGTGGTGCATGAAGAAGGCGACGTGACGGTGCTCGGCACCGTCGCCTGGGGCGCCGAGATCGTGGCCGGCGGCTCCATCCACGTCTACGGCGCCTTGCGCGGCCGGGCCATCGCCGGGCTCAACGGCAACAAGGCCGCGCGTATCTTCTGCCAGCGGCTGGAAGCCGAGCTGCTGGCGATCGACGGCGTCTACCGCACCGCCGAGGACATGGACCAAGCCCTCACCGGCCGCCCGGCGCACGCCTGGCTCGAGGGCGAGACCATGCTGCTCGCGGCGCTCGACTGAACCCTGGGGAAAGGAAACAACACGATGGCGCAGGTCGTGGTGGTGACATCGGGCAAGGGCGGCGTGGGCAAGACCACCTCCACCGCTGCCCTCGGCGCCGCCCTCGCGCAGGGCGGCGAACGCGTCGTGGTGGTCGATTTCGACGTCGGCCTGCGCAACCTCGACCTGGTGATGGGCGCCGAACGCCGCGTGGTGTTCGACCTCGTCAACGTGGTCCAGGGCGACGCCAAGCTCGCGCAGGCGCTGATCCGCGACAAGCGGCTCGACAACCTCTCGCTGCTGCCGGCCTCGCAGACCCGCGACAAGGACGCGCTCACGCCCGAGGGGGTCGAGCGCATCGTCGGCGAGCTGCGCGAGAAATTCGACTGGATCCTGTGCGACAGCCCCGCCGGCATCGAGCGCGGCGCCACCATGGCCATGCGCCACGCCGACATGGCGGTGGTGGTGACCAACGCCGAAGTCTCCTCGGTGCGCGATTCCGACCGCATCATCGGCCTGCTCGATTCCAAGACCGAACGCGCCGAGCAGGGCCTGCGCATGCCCAAGCACCTGCTGCTGACCCGCTACGACACCGCCCGCGCCGCCCGCAACGAGATGCTGAAGGTGGACGACGTGCTGGAGATCCTGTCGATCCCCCTGCTCGGGATCATCCCGGAAAGCCAGGACGTGCTGCGCGCCTCCAACCTCGGCGCCCCGGTCACCCTGGCCAGCCCCGCCTCGGCGCCGGCGCGGGCCTACGCGGAAGCGGCGAAGCGGCTCAAGGGCGAGCAGATCCAGGTCACCGTGCCGTCCGCCGAGCCGCGCGGCCTGTTCGGCAAGCTGTTCGGGCGGAGGGCGGTCGCGTGAACCTCCTCACCCTGTTCCGCCGGCACAATTCGGCGCCGGTGGCGCGCGAGCGGCTGCAGGTGCTGCTCGCGCACGAACGCTCCAGCGTCGGCGGCTCCGACCTCATCGCCAAGCTGCAGGAGGAGATCCTGGCGGTGATCGCCAAGCACATCGCCGTCGATCGCGACAAGGTGCAGATCAAGCTCGATCGCGGCGACCCGGTCTCCACCCTGGAAATCGACGTCGAGGTGCCAAGCCTGGTGCGTCCCGCGGGGCGCACGCCGGAAGCGGCGCTGCGGCGCTAAGGTCCTGCCCCTGAAACGCCTACCCGGTTCAGGAACCAGCAGGCAACTGAAACCAAAGGACCCGTGTCCCGTACATTCACTCCGGAATGTCCGAATCGCGAGTCTCGGCCGCCCGCGCGGGTAGTGTCTCGGTTTGAAAAGCAAGTCGGCGCCGGCTTGCAAACTGAGACACTACCCCCACGCGTCCGGGTTGGACGCCGCTTACGTACACGTGCTAACCATAACGATGACTTCATGCATCGGAAATGGTGGAGCACGGTAACATGGCGGACGCGAGCGGCAGCCAGGCGGACTGGGTCAAGCGCGTGCTCGGCCTCGATCTCGCCGCCCGCGCCACGCCGCCCAGGCAAGAACCCGCCGACCTGAACGCGATCTGGCGCGACGCCAAGGAAGCGACCGACCAGCAGCTCAACGTGCTGGCCGGTAAGCTGCGCGCGACCGGCGACCCCGACCTCGTGCGGATCGCCGATTTCGGCCTGTTCGGCATCGGCGGCGGGCGCGGCATCAACGTCGCCCTCCGCAAGGCCCTGCTGGAGTATGGCGTCGCCACGCCCGAGCGGCGGCCGGCGGCGGCGCGGCAGGTCCGCAAGGCGGTCGCGGACTACCGCACCGCCATCACCGGCAACCCGGGCGTCGCGCTGATCGACCGCAACCCCTTCGGCGTGACCGTCGGCCTCGGCCCCCGGCTCGGCGCCGCGCTGGACCGCATCGAGCAGTCGCTCGCCTAGCCGCGCGCGTCCCCAACCCGCATTCAAAAGAGGAAGCAACGGCATGGGTGGTGGCAACCGCTGGCCCGCTCCGCAGAACCCGAACCGTCAGCGCGGGGGGGTCCAGCTGGGCCGGAACCGCGCCCAGCCCCCCAACCGGCCGCCGCCGCCGGTGCCGCAGCAGCCGCCGCAGCCGACGATCATGCCGCTCGACGCGATTCCCGACGACGTCGCCCAGTGGACCACCCAGATGCTGCGGGTGCTCGGCTGGAACAGCAAGAAGGTCGAGCACGGCCAGCTCGACGTCGAGATCGGCCAGATACTGCAGGGGTTCGGCAACCAGCCGTCCCCGCTGATCACCGACCTCGCGCAGCAGCACCAGGAGCTGTCGGACGCCTACGCGCTGAACGGCGTCTGGGACAGCACCCAGGAAATGCAGGCGAGCGAGATCAAGGCGACGCTCGCCTTCGAATCCATGCCCAACCAGCGGGCCGCCCTGCAAACCGGCTCCGCCAATCCGACCTTCTGGGTCCACGGCGCCCCCGATCCCGTCACCCAGGAGACCAGGGAATACATCTTCAAGCCCGCCATGAAGGGCGGCCTGATGGCCGGGCATGCCGTACGGCGGGGAGCCGGCACGCGAAGCTCTGGCCGGGCGGGTGGCCGAGCAGCTGCGCGTGTTCAGCGGCCTCGACTTCAACATGCCGACCACCAACGTCATCACGGTCGACCGCACCCGGCTCGATGACTTCGTCGGAGACATCGCCAGCGAATTGGTGGACGGCGAGCGGCTGTCCGGCTCGCTGCAGCAGTTCAAGCCGAGCGACGGCGACATGCGGCGGAACTTCTGCGGCGAGAAGGGCAACATCACCGCCCAGAGCTGCCAGAACGTGGCGATGCTCGACACCATCATGCTCAACCTCGACCGCCACGACGGCAACCTGCTGCTCGGCAAGAACGGCAGCGGCCTGATCCCGATCGATCACGGCCTGAGCTTTCCCAGCACCGAGACGGTGCGTCAGGACCAGCTCATCACCAACATGGCGGGCGAGAAGAACGTGCTGCTGCGCCTGCCCGGCTCCTACGAGCCGTTCACCCAGGAAAGCCTGGCGGGCATCGCCGAGCTCGACCCCGATCTCATGACTTCGGCGCTGATGGCCGAGAACGTCAAGATGGCGCAGGCGCATCCCGGCACCGAGGGAACGGTGTCGACGGAATCGCTCACCATCAGCAACCTGTCGACGAAGTTCCTCAAGAAGGCGGCGCCGACCCTGCCCCCCGCGGTGCTGCAGATCGCCCTCGCGGTCCACAGCCGCAAGCTGCTCGACCCCGGGTTCGGCCGTGACCCGCAGGCCTGGGACCAGTTCGCCGGGCAGGTCATCGCCGAATACGCCCCCAAGGTCGCGCCGCTCAAGGAGTTCTGGATGCTGCCGGGGGACGAGCAGGAGGCGATCTTCCGCAAGCTCAACGACGACGGGATCCTGAACAACTTCCGGCCGGACTACGCCTGGATCGCGCAGAACATCGAGCTGGTCCTGCCCTATTGTCAGGCCGGCATCACGCCGACGCCGCCGCGGCCGACCCCGCCCCAGCCGCAACCCGTGGACGCCACCCAGACCAGGCTCGAGGTGGCGGAGGCCGTGCCCGGCCTGAAGCTCGACCGGAAGAAGGAAGACGAGTGGGTCGCCGACTGGCAGAAGATCCGGGTCCTCGGCGGCATCCCGGTCGTGCAGCAGGCGCTGCTGCACCCCAACGCCCCCAGGAAATACAAGACGGTGGCCGACGTGCTCGCCCAGGTCCGCCTCTATCTCGCGGACGCCGAGAAGAACGATCGCGCCGGCAAGCTTGTCGCCATCCACCAGGTGTTTCCCGACCTGCCGCTGCCCGAGGACAAGTCCAAGGTCACCAAGCTCCTCGCCAGCTGGGACGCGTTCATGCGCAACGGCGGCGCCCAGGCGCTGCGCCAGGCGCAGCAGCTCCGCCCCAACCTGCCGGCCCCGCGCGACGTGGATGCCGCGCTGCTGATGATCCTCGCCCCGCCGGCGAACCCGGCGCAGGCCGCGCTCAAGGGTCTCGACTATCTCGACCGGGTGGTGGTGGCCGATCCGGCCGTCGTCTCGCAACAGGACCAGACGTCCATCCAGCAGATGCGGATCGACATCACCGGCAACCAGCTGCAGGGCGATCCGAAGGCTGCGGTGACCCAGCTCACGGACAGGGTCCTCGCCGCCGCGGTTCCCCTGGTCAAGGCCCGGTTCGAAGCGCTCGAACGGCGCATGCCGGAGAACGATTGGGAGCAGATCGAGACCCTGTGGTTCACCAGCCTGCAATCGGGCAAGCTGATGGACGCCATCGGCTACCTCCAGCAGCTTGAGGCCTCGCTGCCCGCCCAGCCGATCCGCTGACCTCCGCGGCCGCGGCCCCGCCGCCTCCCGGGGCGCCGGTCCGACCCCGATCTCGCGTCCGGACACGGGCCGGGTTTCCTCCCGCATCCGATACGGCCCACGCGTGCGTCGCCTCCGCCTCGGCTGAGCGGCACCGGGCCGGCCGCCCGGGCGGCAGTTGCCCTCGCCGGCAAGCGCACTAGACTGCCATCATGTCGTTCCCCACGCCTGCAGTGCCGTCCGCGATCGACCTGCTGGACCGTCTGGTGGGATTCGACACGACCAGCCGGCACTCCAACCTCGCGCTGATCGATTTCGTCACCGACTGGCTCACCCGCCCCGGCGTCCGGCTCCGCCGCAGCCTCAACGCCGACGGCACCAAGGCCAATCTCCACGCCATCATCGGCCCCGACCTGCCCGGCGGCCTCGCCCTGTCGGGCCATGTCGATACCGTGCCGGTGGACGGCCAGGCCTGGACCGGCGATCCCTTCGCGCTCCGCCGCCAGGACGGCCGGCTGATCGCCCGCGGCGCCTGCGACATGAAAGGCTTCGTCGCCGCCTGCCTCGCCCTGGTGCCCGACCTCGCCGCCCGCGCCACGTCCGGCCGGCTGGCCCGCCCGATACATCTGTTCATCACCTATGACGAGGAAATCACCTGCGCGGGCGCGCAACGGCTGATCGAAACCCTGGACGACGACGGCGCCCGCCCGGCGCTCTGCGTGGTCGGCGAACCCACCTCGATGCAGCCGGTCCTGGCGCACAAGGGCAAGCACGACATGCGGGTCACGGTGCGCGGCCGGACCGGCCACTCCAGCGCGCCGTCCAAAGGCGTGAACGCGGTCCATGCGGCGGCGGAAGCGATCGCCTGGGTCGCCGCCGAGGCCCGCCGCCTGGCCGCCGAAGGCCCGTTCGAGGACGGGTTCGATCCGCCCCACAGCACGATCCATGTCGGCACCGTCCAGGGCGGCACGATCCTGAACATCATCCCCGAGCTCGCCCAGTTCACCCTGGAATGGCGCACCATCCCCGCCGACGACCCGCACGCGGCCTTCGCCCGTTTTCGCGACCACATCGCACACGCGATCGAGCCGGCGATGCACGCGGTCGATCCCGCCACCGGCTTCAGCTTCGAAACCATCGCCGCCCTGCCCGGCCTTTCGTTGCCGCCAGGACCATCCGCTGGCCGACACGGTGCGCCAGCTCACCGGCGCCAACCGCGCCGGTAAAGTGAGCTACGGCACCGAGGGCGGCTTCTACCAGAACGCCGGCATCGCGACGATCATCTGCGGCCCCGGCGACATCGCCCAGGCGCACCGGCCGGACGAATTCGTGACGGAGGACCAAATGATCCTGTGCGACCGCTTCCTCCGGCGCCTGATCGACCGGGTCGCCGGGTAGCCCGATGGCCCATATCCCCGGTTTGCCGCGATTCGATGTGCAGCTGGCCACACCGGACATCGATCCGTGGCGTGCGGGAAATAGCGGCATCCCGGGGGTGACCTCCTTCGCCGCCGATGCGCCGGGCCCGCACGTGGCGCTGATCGCCGTGATGCACGGCAACGAGCTGGCGGGCGCGATCGTGCTCGACCGACTGCTGCGCGCCGGGCTCCGGCCGGCACGCGGGCGGATCAGCTTCGTCTTCGCCAACATGGCCGCGTTCGACGGGTTCGATCCGCGCCAGCCCACCCTGTCGCGCTTCGTCGACGAAGACCTCAACCGGCTGTGGGACCCGGAGATCCTGGACGGACCGGGACAGTCCTGCGAACTGGACCGCGCGCGCGCGCTTCGCCCGCTGATCGACTCGGTCGACGTGGTCTGCGACCTCCACTCGATGCTGTGGGACTCCGACCCGCTGATCCTGTCGGGGGACTCGCCGCGGGGACGGGCGCTGGGGCTGGCGATCGGCGTGCCCTCGCTGGTGGTGGCCGACCGCGGCCACGCCGGCGGACCGCGGCTGATCGACTACCCGCGCTTCCGCGACCCGGACGGCACGGCCACCGCGGTGCTGGTCGAAGCCGGGCAGCACTGGGAACCCGCCACCGTCGCCACCGCGGCGGCCAGCGTCGCCGGGCTGCTGCGGGCGCAGGACATGCTGACCGGCGCCCGGGCGGGATGCTCCCTCCCGCCGCCGTCTGCGCCCTCGTCCGCGCGCGTGGCCAAGGTCACCATGGCGGTCACCGCCGCCACCGCGGCCTTCGCGTTCGTCCACCCCTGGCGCAGCGGAACCGTGATCCCCCGGCGCAACACCCTGCTCGCCTACGACGGCCCGACGGAAATCCGTACCCCGCACGACAACTGCCTGGTGGTGCTGCCCAATCTGCGCCCCAGCCGCGGGCATATCGCGGTGCGACTGGCGCGGTTCGTGTGAGAGGAAAACAAGGCCAGGGGGGCTCTGCCCCCCTGGACCCCCTGCCAGGGGACTAGTCCCCTGGACCCCTCGGGGGGTTCCGTGCCGGTGGGGGGTGGCGTGCCGGGCGGGGCCGGTGGCCGGGTGACGGGCGCGCGCGGATGCGCGCGCCCGTCACCCGGCCACCGGCCCCGCCCGGCACGCCACCCCCCACCGGCACGGAACCAACGAACGGGTTCCAAGGGCTATGCCCTTGGTGGGGGTCCAGGGGGCAAAGCCCCTTGGCCTTTCTTCCCTTCGCCGCCCCGCGCTAAACACCGTCCCGATGACCCTCGCCCTTCCCTCCGCGCTCCCGCGCACCGCCCTGATCACCGGCGGCGCCCGCCGTCTGGGCCGGGCGATCGCGCTCGGACTGGCCGAGGCAGGGTTCGACATCGCCCTGCACGCCCGCAGCAGCACCGACGCGGCCGAGGACACCGCCGCCGCCATCCGCCGTCTCGGCCGCCGCGCCGTCGTGCTCTCCGCCGACCTCTCGCGTGAGGCCGACACCGCCCGCCTGCTCCCGGACGCCGCCGCCGCACTCGGCCCGATCGGCGTGCTGGTCAACAACGCCAGCACGTTCGAGCGCGACACCTGGGACAGCGCCACCCGCGCCAGCTGGGACGCGCATCTGGAACCCAACCTGCGCGCCCCCTTCGTGCTGATCCAGCACTTCGCCCAGGCCCTGCCGCCGGGCGCCGAGGGCGCGGTGATCAACATGCTGGACCAGCGGGTGTGGTCGCCGACCCCGTTCTTCGTCTCCTACACCGTCTCCAAGGCCGCGCTCTGGGCGCTCACCCAGTCGATGGCGCTGGCGCTCGCCCCGCGCATCCGGGTGAACGCGATCGGTCCCGGCCCCGCCCTGCCCAGCGCGCGGCAGACCGAACAGCAATTTGCCCGGCAATGTGCCATGGTACCGCTCGGCCACGGCACCTCGCCCGAGGAAGTGGCCCGCGCGGCGCTGGCGATCCTCTCCCTGCCGGCAATGACCGGGCAGATGATCGCGCTCGACGGCGGGCAGCACCTGCAATGGGCCTCGGGCCGGACCGACCCGCCGCTCGAGGAATAGCGCGCATGGACAGCCCCCGCATCGCCTCCGCCGCCCGCGCGCTGCGCCACGTGTTCATCCGCGACCTCGTCCTGCCGGCCAGCATCGGCGTGCACCCGCACGAACGCGCCGCGCCGCAGCCGGTGCGGATCAATCTCGACCTCGGGGTGGAGGACGACGGCGCCCGCGGCCGCTCGCGCCCCCCGGTGGGACGCGACGAGCTGTCCCGCGTGGTCGATTACGAAGCCCTGGCGAACCGGGTGCGCGCCCTGGTGGCCGCCGGCCACGTGCGCCTGGTGGAGACCCTGGCGGAGCGGATCGCCGAAGCCTGCCTGCAGGACCGGCGGGTCCTGCTCGCCCGGGTGCGGGTGGAGAAACTCGCCGTGTTCGCCGACGCGGCATCGGCCGGGGTGGAAATCGAGCGCCGGCAGTCCGACTTGTCCACGCCGTAACGCCAACGGCTTGTAACCTTAAAGGCATACAGGTCGTTACTTCATGTGTGATTCCCTCGTGAATAGAAATGCAGTGGAATCAACGATCTTTCGTGATGCCCGAAATTTGGGCAAACCATTGTCAACCCGCCATACAGGCCGGATTTGTACACTTGACCAACCGTCGATCCACAATCTTATCCACAGGTTTGGTGGAAAACCCGGAGACCGGCTGATCCCGGCATGAGCGACCCTGTCCCCCCTTCGGGCGCCGCCGTCATCGCCGCCACCCTGGCGACGCTGCCGGCCAGCCCCGGCGTCTATCGCATGCTCGATGCGAAGGGCGAGGCGCTCTACGTCGGCAAGGCCCGCGCGCTCAGCAAGCGCGTCGTCGCCTACACCCAGCCCGCCCGCCTGCCGGAGCGGCTGCGCCGGATGGTGGCGGAAACCCGGTCCATGGAGATCGTCACCACCCACACCGAGGCCGAGGCGCTGCTGCTGGAGGCGAACCTCATCAAGCGCCTCAAGCCGCGCTTCAACATCGTCCTGCGCGACGACAAATCCTACCCCTGGCTGATGCTGACCGAGGACCATCCGTTCCCGCAGATCGCCAAGCACCGCGGCGCGCAGCTGCGCCGCGGAAGCTACTGGGGCCCGTTCGCCTCCGCCTGGGCGGTGAACCAGACGGTCGCGGCCATGCAGCGGGTGTTCCTGCTGCGCTCCTGCGCCGACACGGTGTTCGCCACCCGCACCCGCCCCTGCCTGTTGTTCCAGATCCGCCGCTGCTCCGCCCCCTGCGTCGGCCGCATCTCGGAAGCCGACTACGCCACCCTGGTCGCCCAGGCGAAAGCGTTCCTGGAAGGCCGCTCGGCCACCGTGCAGCAGGATTTGGCCGCCGAGATGGAAGCCGCGGCGACGGCGCTGGAGTTCGAGCGGGCGGCGGCGATCCGCGACCGCATCCGCGGCCTGACCCATGTCCAGGGCAGCGACGTGATCAACCCCGCCAGTCTGGGCGACGCCGACGTGATCGCCGCCTGGCAGGACGCCGGGCAGAGCTGCGTGCAGGTGTTCTTCATCCGCGGCGGGCGCAACAACGGCAACCGCGCCTTCTTCCCCTCCCACACCCGCGGCGAGGAGCTGCCGGCGGTGCTGGGCGCCTTCATCGCCCAGTTCTACGACGACAAGCCCCCGCCGCCGCTGGTGCTGGTGAACCACCCGCTGCCCGAGCAGCCGCTGGTGGCCGAGGCGCTGAGCCTGAAAGCCGGCCGCAAGGTGGAGATCGCCCTGCCCCAGCGCGGCGAGAAGCGCGCGGTGCTGGAGCACGCCGAAATCAACGCGCGCGAGGCCCTGGAACGCCGCCTCGCCGAGGTCGCCGGCCAGGCGAAGCTGCTGGATGCCACCGCCGCCCTGTTCGCCCTGCCCGCCCCGCCCGGACGGATCGAGGTGTACGACAACAGCCACATCATGGGCACCCACCCGTACGGCGCCATGATCGTCGCCGGCCCCGAAGGCTTCCGCAAAGCCGCCTACCGCAAATTCGCCATCCGCGGCCCGATCACCCCCGGCGACGATTTCGCCATGATGCGCGAGGTGCTGGAGCGTCGCTTCGGCCGCGCCCTGCGCGAGCGGGCCGAAGGCGGCACGCCCGACCTGCCCGACCTCGTGCTGATCGACGGCGGCGCCGGGCAGTTGTCCGCGGCGCGGGAGGTCATGGCCGGGCTCGGCCTGTCCGACATCCCCCTGGTGGCGATCGCCAAGGGCCCCGACCGCGACGCCGGGCGGGAGTGGTTCCACCGCGACGGCCATCCCCCGTTCCAGCTGCCGTCGCGCGACCCCGTGCTCTATTTCCTCCAGCGCCTGCGCGACGAGGTGCACCGCTTCGTCATCACCACCCACCGCGCCGGCCGGTCCCGCGCCCTGACCACCAGCGAGCTCGACGAGATCCCGGGCATCGGCGCGGCGCGCAAGCGCGCCCTGCTCAACCATTTCGGCTCCGCCCGCGGGGTGAAAATGGCCGGCCAGGCCGACCTGGAAGCCGCCCCTGGCATCAGCCACGAGACCGCGCGAAGGGTCTATGCGCATTTTCACCCCGGCGCGCGGCTCGCGGACATATCGCCCCGCCCCGTCGGGGGCTAGGGTGACGCATCATGCTGACCGATCTGCCCAATCTGCTCACCCTGTCGCGGATCGGCGCCATCCCGCTGCTGGTGGCGCTGGTGGCGCTGCGCCATCCGGCGACCGACCTCGCCGCCTGCGTGGTGTTCAGCGTCGCCGCCTTCACCGACTGGCTGGACGGGCATTTCGCCCGCTCGCGGCGGCAGCAATCCGACCTCGGGCGGATGCTCGACCCGATCGCCGACAAGCTGCTGGTCGGCGCCACCCTGATGGTGCTGGCCGGCGAGGGGCGGCTGACCGGCGGCATGCTCTATCCCGCCATCGTCATCCTGCTGCGCGAAATCCTGGTGAGCGGCCTGCGCGAGTATCTGGCCGGGATCCGGATCGGCCTGCCGGTCACGAAACTCGCCAAGTGGAAGACCGGCTTCCAGATGGGCGCGCTCGGCACTTTGCTGGCGGGGGATGGCTCCGCCCCACTGCTGCATCTTTCGTTCCTGCCGATCACCGCGATCGGCGGCGCCATGCTGTGGACCGCGGCGGTGCTGACCCTGGTGACCGGATGGGACTACCTGACCGCCGGCCTGCGCCACGCCTCCGGCGCGATGAGCCTGGACCGGTAAGGGCAGGCGGCCCGCTCCGCGGCGGTAAAATCGGCGCGTGTTGATCCAGATCAACGCATCATCACGACCGATCCCGTGGTGTGCTAGCGAACGTTATCGGTTTTACCCGGAAAGGATCGCCACCATGCGCCGGAACCTCTCCCTCGCTCTGACCCTGCTTGTGCTGCTCGGGGCCATGCCCCTGCTGAGCGCCTGCCACACGACCGCCGGCGCCGGGCAGGACATCTCCGCGACCGGAAAGGCGCTTACCGGCAGCGCCAAGAAGAACACCCCGTAATCCCGCGCGCCGAAGCGACCGACCGGCGCCCGCCTCGGCTGCCGCGCAGCCCCGGTTGTCAGCGTTGTTCGTCCCCGGCGCCTTCCGTCACGGCCCCGGGCTCCATGGCCGGGCCTGACCCGGCCATGGCGCCCGGCCATGACGGATGACGCCCACCACGACCACCGCCTCGTCGCCGCGCGCGAATGACCCCGCCTTCCGCCCCGATCCCGCCGACACGCCACCCAACCCGACGAAGGTGACCCCATGGGCCTCATTGTGCTGCTGATCGTGATCCTGCTGCTGTTCGGCGGCGGCGGTTACTACGGCTACCGTTCGGGCTACTACGGCGGCCGCGGCTACGGCGGGCTGCTCGGCCTCATCCTGATCCTCGTCGTCCTCTACCTGCTGTTCGGCGGTGGCTTCCACACGTCGATGCCGCGCTGAGGACGCCGGCCGCAGCCTGTTCGCTCGCGCGGCCCATGCCGCGTGGCCTGCATCGTCTTGCTGGTCGCAACGCTCGTGTGCCTGCCGGGTCCGCGCACCCCGGCCCGCGCGTCCGTGCCCCAGGGCGTGTGGCTGATCGACGGCAAGGTCGCCGTGCAGATCTTCACCTGCGAGGGCCTCCTCTGCGGGCGCATCCTCTGGTTGCGGACGCCCCGCGATCCCCAGGGACAGTTCGTCCGCGACAAGAAAAACCCGGATCCCGCCCTGCGCCGGCGCCCGCTCTGCGGTCTGACCATCCTGTGGGGTCTGCGCGCCAGCGGCCCCGATCGCTGGGATGACGGCTGGTTCTACAATCCCGACGACGGCACGACCTACAACATCTCCGCGCGCCTCACGTCCCCCGACGTGATCACCGCGCGCGTCTATGTCGGGTTTCCGCTGTTCGGCCGGACCAAGATCCTGACCCGGGTCGCGCACGGCACCACGGACGGATGGTGCTGAGCGCGGACCGTCGCGACCGGGCCGCCGGCGGGAAGGAACCGAACGCCGTCTCGCGCCGGTCTTCCCGCCGGTCGCTCTCAGGTACCGATACAGGTCGTGCTTGAACGGCCCGCTGACCGGAAGGCCGATATACTCGGCCTGCTGCGGCGTCAGTTTCGTCAGGGTCGCGCCCACCTTGGCCAGGTGCAGCGCCGCCACCTTCTCGTCCAGCGCCTTCGGCAAGGTGTACACCTGCCGCTCGTACTGCCCCGCCGGGGCGGTGAACAGCTCGATCTGCGCCAGCACCTGGTTGGTGAAGCTGGCGCTCATCACGAAGCTCGGGTGGCCGGTGGCGTTGCCGAGGTTCACCAGGCGGCCTTCCGACAGCACGATCAGCCGCTTGCCGTCGGGGAACACCACCTCGTCCACCTGCGGCTTCACGTTCTCCCACTTGTAGTTGCGGAGCGCGCCGATCTGGATTTCCGAATCGAAATGGCCGATGTTGCACACGACCGCCCGGTGCTTCATCGCCCGCATGTGATCGAGCGTGATCACGTCCACATTGCCGGTCGCGGTGACGAAGATGTCGCCCTGCGGGGCGGCCTGCTCCATCGTCACCACCTGGTAGCCTTCCATCGCCGCCTGCAGGGCGCAGATCGGATCGACCTCGGTCACCATCACCCGGCAGCCGGCGTTGCGCAGCGAGGCGGCCGAGCCCTTGCCGACGTCGCCGAAGCCGTTCACCACCGCGACCTTGCCGGCCATCATCACGTCGGTGCCGCGGCGGATGCCGTCCACCAGCGATTCACGGCAGCCGTACAGGTTGTCGAACTTCGACTTCGTCACGCTGTCGTTCACGTTGATCGCCGGGACCAGCAGGGTGCCGTCGCGCGCCATGTCGCGCAGCCGGTGCACGCCGGTCGTGGTCTCTTCCGACACGCCGCGCACGTCGGCCAGCATCTCGGGGTATTTCTGGTGCATCAGCTGGGTGACGTCGCCGCCGTCATCCAGGATCATGTTCGGCGTCCAGCCGTCGGGTCCGCGCACCGTCTGCTCGATGCACCACCAGAACTCTTCCTCGGTCTCGCCCTTCCAGGCGAACACCGGCACCCCGGCCGCGGCCATCGCGGCGGCGGCGTGGTCCTGGGTGGAGAAGATGTTGCACGACGACCACCGCACCGTGGCGCCGAGCGCCTGCAGGGTCTCGATCAGCACCGCGGTCTGTACCGTCATGTGCAGGCAGCCGACGATGCGGGCACCGGCGAGCGGCTTCGCCGCGCCGTATTCGGCCCGCACGGCCATCAGGCCGGGCATCTCGTCCTCGGCCATGGCGATCTCCTTGCGGCCCCACTCGGCCTGGGAGATGTCCTTCACCTTGTAATCCTGCATCGCGCGCCGCTCCTTCTGGGGTGGCGGCTGTATATAAGCATATCTTTATGTCCGCAATCCGCGGGTGCCGCGCCGCCCTGGCTCATCCCGTGCGGACGTCGTCCGGACCTCCGGACCCGGGCCTGCGTTTCGGCACGGCGGGGACGACGATCCCCTCGCCAGCCGCATCACCCGGTCCGTTTGCTCACCCGATTCCCCCGCCGGACTTGCGCACACCGCTTCCCTTCCCGATCTCCCGGGAGCATGATGCCGCAATGCGTCATGATTTCGACGCAAGCCCCGGCCGCCTTCCGCCGGGACGCAGGCGTTTTCCAGCGATCGGAACCCGGGTTCATGAGATCGGGGCACAGGTGAAACCCCTCATCGGCATCAGTTGCTGCACCAAGCAGTTCGGCGTCTTCGGCATGCCGAACCACGCGGCCTCCGATACTTACGTGCGCGCCACCGACCAGGTGGTGCAGGGCGTCCCGGTGCTGATCCCGGCGAACGGCAAGGGCGCGGACACCGAAACCCTGCTCGACCGGCTGGACGGCATCATCCTGACCGGCAGCCGCTCCAACGTGCAGCCCAGCCTGTACGGCGGGCCGCCGCACCCCGAGGGCACGCCGGAAGATCCCGCCCGCGACGCCGCCACCCTGCCGCTGATCCGCGCCGCGGTCGCGCGCGGGCTGCCGGTGCTGGCGATCTGCCGCGGGTTCCAGGAACTGAACGTCGCGCTCGGCGGCAGCCTGCACCAGCGGCTGCAGGACCTGGCGGGGCGGTTCGACCACTCCACCCCGATGCAGCCGAACCCGAAGGTCCGCACCGGCAAGGCGCACACCATCCGCGTGGTGCCGGGCAGCTGGCTGCACCAGCTGGCGGGCTGCACCGAGATCGCGGTGAACTCGCTGCACAACCAGGGCATCGACCGGCTGGCGCCCCGCCTGGTCGCGGAAGGCACCGCGCCGGACGGCACGATCGAGGCGGTGCGGGTGGCCGACGCCCCGGGCTTCGCCGTCGGGGTGCAGTGGCACCCGGAATACGATTTCCCGACCGACGCGCTGTCGCGCCGCATTTTCGAGGCCTTCGCCGCAGCGGTGCGCGGCCAGGTAGCGCTGGCGGCGGCGGCGGACTGACCCGACGCGGCGCAGGCCCGGCGGGGTCCGGCCGGCGCGTGGCGCCTGGAACCCGGGGCCGGTTTCCGGCTAGCCTGCCCGTCCGATCAAACGATCCCGGGTCCACCGGATGTTCCAGGAGGAAATCACCGATGTCCGCCAGCAGCGAACCGCGTCCCGCCACCGGCCCCCAGGTCGCCGTGTCCTCCGCCGCCACGCCCGATCTGGTGCCCGGGCGGCGGGCGTTCTTCACCTATCGCGACCTTGGCGTGACCAAGGGCAGCCAGGGCCGCATCCGCGCCCAGATCACCGCCGGCCGCGACGGCATGACCAAGCCCACCGGCTGGCACGTGCATCTGTGCGAGGGGCAGATGGTCTACATGCTCAACGGCTGGATCGACCTTGAATTCGCCGACCGCTCGGTGCGGCTGGAAGCCGGCGATTCCGTGTTCATCCCCGGCAACACGCCGCACAACGAAACCGGCGCCTCGGAGAATTTCGAGCTGCTGGAAGTCTCGGTCCCGGCGGAGATGGGCACGAAGCCCTGCGATCCGCCGGCCGGCCGGGGCTGAGGCGCCCCGACCGAGTGTCCCGTTTCGGAACTTCGGTTCCGAATTTACGGGACACTGGTCCTTTGTTTTTAGCGGCCTGCTGGTCCCTGAAATGCGAAGGCATTGCAGGGGCAGGACGCTAGAACAGAAGACCACGGGCACAGGCGAACCACTGCCGGCCGGCCGCGCCGGCCGGCGGCAAGGTCAGCGCCGGGAGGGTCGGCCCGGTCCCGACCGGCGTCAGCGTGCCGCCCGCCAGCAGCAGCGCCACCCGGCCGACCGCCTGATCGTTCAGCGCCAGGTTCGCCTCCGCCCGGCTGCCCGGACCGGCCTGGGCGGTGACGGACCAACTTCCGGCGGGGCCCTGGAACCGCAGCGCACCCACGCCGGCCGCGCTGGCTGGGCCGGTCGAGCCGGCCGGGCCCGGCGCGCGCGCCTCGGCCGGGAGAAACAGCAGGAACCCGGCCGTGTGCCCGGCCCGCAGGGTGACCCGCAACTGCGCCGTCCGACCCGCCGCACGCGCGGTGCAGCTCCCCTGATCGGACGTGAAGTGCCAGACCGCTGCCTCCCGCGGCTGGGCCGGCGGAGCGGGCGGAGAGGGCGGCGGCAGCGGCAGAGCCGCCCGCCGGGGCGGCGCCTGGCACCCGCCAAGCGACAGCAGAGCGACGACGGCAACGAAGCTTGCGGGCAGGCGCACGGGGCTGGGTTCCTGTCGTGGTGCGGCTGGGCACGGACGGCGCACGCATCATAGGGGGTGGAGGGGCGGTCGGGACAGAGGGACGGCGCGCCTTGGCGCAGGAAGTTTTGATGGCAAGTAAGGCCCGGCCGCGCCCCCCAGGCCCCGCCAGCCCTCCCTATCGGCACGGACCCCCCCGAGGGGTCCAGGGGACGACTGTCCCCGGACGGGGACTCCAGAGGGGCGGCGCCCCCTTGGCCTTGCTGTCCCGCCCCCCGACCCCGCTCGATCCCCGCATGCAGCGCCCAGGCCGCCATCACCGGCAGCGCCGCCGCGCCGGGCAGCCACAGCGCGGCGAACACCGCCGCATTCCCGTGCGCCAGCCGCGCCAGCCCCAGCCCCAGCAGTTTCTGCACCGGCTCGTTCACCAGGTACAACGCATACGACACCGCCCCCAGCCATTGCAGCGCCGGCCGCCGCAGCGCCGCGGCGAGCGCCGCGGGCGCGGCGCCGCGCTCGGCCAGCAGGCACAGCATCCACACCAGCGGCGCCGCCAGCTTGTCCGCCCCGCCCTGCAGGGCGCACAGCACCAGCACCAACGCCAGCACCGCCGCGTGACGGCGCGTGCCCTGCGGCCGTTCCAGCCAGTCCGCCCCGGCGATGCCGAGCGCGAAATACTGCGCCTCGTTGCCCAGGAACGCGCGGCTGAAGCGCCACCCGGGCGGGACCGTCCAGCTCCAGGCCAGCCCCGCCGCCGCCACCGCCAGGAACAGCCACGGCAGGCCGCGCCGCGCCCGCGCCCCGCGCCCGGCCGCCAGCGCGGCGAGCAGGACGTAGAACTGCCATTCGGTGCTGAGGCTCCAGGCCGCGCCGAGGAACGTGACCCAGGCCCAGGGCAGCACCGCGCGGGGCAGCAGGCCGTGGGTCATGGTCAGATGCGTCAGCACCTCCGCGGCCCAGGACGGCGGCCAGCCGCCGGACCAGATGTCCCGCGCCGGGCTGGCCGGGCCGATCCAGGGCATGGCGGCGAACGGCAGCGACAGCGGCTGGATCGCCACGGCGAAGGCGAACACCACCAGGAACAGCGGGTAGATGCGCCGCATCCGGGCGCGCAGGAACGGCCACGCGCGCCAGCCGGACCGGTCGAGCGAGCGGGTGATCACCATGCCGCTGAGGATGAAGAACACGTCCACCGCGGCGCCGCCGTGCGACAGCGGCCCCGCCACCCATCCCGGCAGCACGGCGAACGGCGCCAGATGCGACAGCATGACATACACCGCCAGCCCGCCGCGCAGCCCGTCGAGACAGGTCAGTCGTCGCACCCGAAGCCCTCCGGCCGGAGAGCATGGCCGCCCCGGGTTAACCGGGGGCAAACGCCCGTCGGGCGGGACGGCGCCGGCTTACGGGCGCAGCGCGATGGTCCCGGTCACCGCCCCGGTGCGCGGATCGACCACCACCACCCGGTCCGACCCGCCGCCGTGCAGCGCGATCGCCAGCCGCCCGCCGACGTCGGCGATGCCGGCGATGGCGGTGCCCGCGGGCGCGGGCAGGGCCAGGGCGAAGGGGGCCGCCGGGCCCGCCGGGGCGGCGGCGCGATGGATGATCGTCACGATCAGAACCGTGGTGGCGAGCACGATCAGCACCCCCATCCCGATGGTCACCGCCGTCAACACCCGCATCCCGGTCGCGCTCCTGCCGCCACGGCGCGCCCTCGCGCCGCGGCCCGCGCCGGGTTATCCGCATCCCCCATGCCCGACAAGCCGCCCCCCCCCGCTTCCATCGCCGTCCCGGGTTCGGCCCCGCCCCCCGAACCGGTGCGGGTGCGCGCCGCGGCGGCGGAGGCGGGGGAGCGGGTGGACCGGTTCCTCGCCCGGCGCATCCCCGCGCTGTCGCGCGCGCGGCTGCAGGCGCTGATCGCGGCCGGCGACGTGGCCCGCGACGCGGCGCCGCTGCGCGACCCGAGCGAGCCGGTGCGCGCCGAGGCCACCTATACCGTGACCGTTCCCGCCCCGCGCCCGGCGCGGCCGCTGGGGCAGGCGATCCCGCTCGATATCCTGTACGAAGACGCCGACCTGATCGTGATCGACAAGCCCGCCGGCCTGGTGGTGCACCCGGCGCCGGGCAACGAGGACGGCACCCTGGTGAACGCGCTGATCGCCCATTGCGGCCCCGCGCTGGCCGTGGGCGGGGAGCAGCGGCCGGGCATCGTGCACCGGCTGGACAAGGACACCTCGGGCGTGATGGTGGCGGCCAAGACCGAGGCGGCGATGGCCGGCCTCGGCGCCGCCTTTGCCGAGCGCACCGCCGACCGCGCCTATCTCGCGCTGGTCTGGGGCTGTCCGGCGCCGGCTGCGGGCGAGATCGAGGGGGCGATCGGGCGCGATCCGCGCGACCGCAAGCGCATGGCGATCCGCCCGCACGGCGGCGGGCGGGACGCGCTGACACGTTACCGCGTACTGCGGGTCTGGGCCGGCGGGGCGGTGAGCCTGCTGGAATGCCGGCTGGCCACCGGGCGGACGCACCAGATCCGGGTGCATCTGGCGAGCCGCGGCCATCCGCTGGTGGGCGATCCGGTCTATCTGCGCCGGGTGCCGGCGCCGGCGCGGCGGCTGGAAGCGGGGCTGCGGGCGCGGCTGCTCGATTTTCCCCGCCAGGCGCTGCACGCGGCGCGGCTGGGTTTCGCGCACCCGCGGGACGGCCGGGTGCTGGCCTTCGAGACGCCGCCGCCGCCCGACATGGCGGCGCTGCTGGCCGCGCTGGACGCGCCGGACGGGGTGCACGGAACGCAGGCCTGACCCGCAAAAAAGGTCAGCGATATTGACGGGACTGGATTAGTCCTGTATGCATCCCGGCGTCGGCGGCGGATGGGCAAGCCGCTCCGGCAATCGTCCGGCCCGCGCCGCCGCCGTATCGGGGCAAAACGCCGGGACGTTTTGATCCTTGCCATATCATGGACTGTTATTCAGTCCACGGCGTCGCTGTCCTGTGCCAGTGTGAACCGAATAGAACTGGTCCTGACATCACGCCGCCAGGCGAAAGGAGCCGATCATGGCCTCTGCCGTCATCAACATCGCCCCTGAAGGCAATCTGACCCGGTATCTTCAGGACATCCGTAAATTCCCGATGCTCACCGCCGAGGAGGAGCTCGATCTCGCGCGCCGCTGGCGGGACAAGGAAGACACGGCCGCCGCGCACAAGCTTGTGACCTCGCATCTGCGCCTGGTGGCGAAGATCGCCATGGGCTACCGCGGGTACGGTCTGCCCGTGGGCGAACTGATCAGCGAAGGCAACGTCGGCATGATGCAGGCGGTGAAACGGTTCGATCCGGACCGGGGATTCCGTCTCGCCACCTATGCAATGTGGTGGATCCGCGCCGCGATCCAGGAATACATCCTGCACAGCTGGTCGCTCGTGAAGATGGGCACCACGGCGGCGCAGAAGAAACTGTTCTTCAACCTGCGCCGGCTGAAGGGCCAGATGCAGGCGATCGAGGACGGCGATCTGCAGCCCGAGCAGGTGGCGAAGATCGCCCACGCGCTCGATGTGCCGGAACAGGACGTGGTCAGCATGAACCGCCGACTGGCCGCGCCCGACCACAGCCTGAACGCGCCGGTGCGCGCCGATTCCGAAGGCGAATGGCAGGACTGGCTGGTCGACGATACGGAAAGCCAGGAAACCGCGATCGGCGATCGCGAGGAACTGACCGGGCGCAAGGCGCTGCTGGCCAATGCGTTGAAGACGCTCAACGAACGCGAACGTCACATCCTGATCGAGCGGCGGCTGAAGGACAATCCGACCACGCTCGAGGATTTGTCGCAGCACTATAACATTTCGCGCGAGCGGGTGCGCCAGATCGAGGTGCGCGGGTTCGAGAAGCTGCAGAAGGCGATGAAAGCGGCGGTCGCCGAGCAGCGGATGCAGGCCGCGGGCCGCATCGCCGCGAGCACAGCCGAAACGGCGCGGGCCGGAGCGCGCTAACCGCGCCTCTCCCCCTCCCCTTGCGGGAGGGGGTTAGGGGGAGGGGTGCGCGCGCCACGACGGCCGTCGTGCCGTGCGCACCCCTCCCCCCAACCCCCTCCCGCAAGGGGAGGGGGAATTTCAGTCTGCCGCCGCGCCCGTCAGCTCCTGCAACGGCCAGCGCGGCCGCGGCGCCACGTCCAGCCCGTCGACCAGCCCGAGCCGCAGCCGCTCGATCCCCGTCCAGGCCACCATCACCGCGTTGTCGGTGCACAACGCCACCGGCGGCACCGCAAGGCGGACCCCGCGCGCCCCGGTTACCGCGAGCAGCGCCGCCCGGACCGCCCCGTTCGCCGCCACACCGCCAGCCACCACCAGCAGCCCTGGCATGCCGGGATAGCGCTGCGCGAACATCTCCATCGCGTGCCCGACCCGATCGGCCAGCACCGCGGCCACCGCCGCCTGGAACCCGGCCGCCAGATCGGCGGCCACCTGGCGGTCCAGCGCGCCGTCCCCGAACCGCGCCACCGCCTGCGCCACCGCGGTCTTCAACCCGGAAAAGCTGAAATCGCACCCAGGCCGGCCCAGCATCGGCCGGGGAAACGCGAAGCGCCGCGGATCGCCCCCGGCCGCCAGACGCTCGAGCGCCGGCCCGCCCGGCCAGGGCAGGCCGAGCAGCTTGGCCACCTTGTCGAACGCCTCCCCGGCCGCGTCGTCCACCGTGCCGCCCAGGCGCAGGTGCCGCCCCACCCCCTCGATCGCCACGCACTGGCAATGCCCGCCGGAGATCAGCAGCAGCAGATAGGGAAACGGCGCCCCCCCCGGGACCAGGCCCGGCAGCCGCGCGGTCAGCGCGTGCGCCTCCAGATGGTTCACCGCGACGAAGGGCAGGCCGGCGGCGAGCGCGATGCCCTTGCCCAGCTGGCTGCCGACGATCAGCCCGCCGATCAGCCCCGGCCCGGTGGTCGCCGCCACGCCGCCGAGATCGGCGAAGCCCAGCCCCGCCTGATCCATCACCCGGCGCACCAGCCCGGGCAGCAGCGCCAGATGCGCACGGGCGGCGATTTCCGGCACCACGCCGCCGAACGGGGCGTGGTCCTGCTCCTGGCTGGCCACCAGCGCGGCCAGCACGCGGCCGTCGGCATCCAGCACCGCCGCGGCGGTTTCGTCGCAGGAGCTCTCGATTCCCAGCACCGGTCGCATGCCCACCGGGTTCATCCGTACCTCTCAGCCTCTTTACCGCTTGCGCCGTTGGGTAATAGGACAGGCCGATGAACACGGCCACCGCGCCCGCGCCGCAAGCGACCCAGGATGTGAAGCCGCACGCGCGCGCCCTGCCGCTGCGGGTCGGCACCCGTCCCTCGCCGCTGGCGCTGACCCAGACGCGCGCCTTCCTCGCGCTGCTGCGCCGCTTCTGCCCGGTGCTGCGCAGCATGGAGGTGTTCGAGGAGCACGCCATCCGCACCACCGGCGACAAGGTGCAGGACCGGCGCCTCGCCGACATCGGCGGCAAAGGGCTGTTCGCCAAGGAGATCCACGAGGCGCTGGCGGACCGGCGGATCGACTTCGCCGTGCACAGCCTGAAAGACCTGGAAACCGAGCTGCCGGGCGGCATCGTGCTTGCCTGCACCCTGAAGCGGGAAGACGCGCGCGACGCGCTGATCCTGCCCGAAGGCGCCGCCGCCGGGCCGATCGACCCCGCGCGCCCGTTCGACGCCCTGCGTCCGGGCGCGGTGGTGGGCACGGCGTCCCTGCGCCGTCAGGCGCAGCTGCTGCACGCGCGGCCCGACCTTCAGGTCACGATGCTGCGCGGCAATGTGCAGACCAGGCTCGACAAGATCGCCGCCGGGGCCGCCGACGCGACCCTGCTGGCGCTGGCCGGGCTGCGCCGGCTCGGCCTCGCCGACCGCGCCGCGGTGGCGATCGACCCCGACGCGATGGTGCCCGCCGCCGGCCAGGGCATCGTCGGCATCACCGTGCGCGCCGACGACACCGAATTGCGCGAGCTGCTGGCCGCGATCGAGGACCCCGAGGCGCGCTGCGTCGCCGCCGCCGAGCGGGCGCTGCTGGCCGCGCTCGACGGGTCCTGCCGCACGCCGATCGGCGGGCATGCGCGGTGCGACGCCGACGGCACCCTGCACCTGACCGGGCTGCTGGCGCGGGCGGACGGGACCTATCTGGACCGCCGCCGCATCGCCGGGCCGGCGGGCGAGGCCGCGCGGCTGGGCGCCGAACTGGGCGCCGCGCTGCGCGCCGACGCCCCGGCCGATCTGTTCATCTGATCGCGGGCCGCGCGCGGCATGACCCGCGGCACGTCCTGCCCCATCCTCCCATGACCGTCCTGCCATGACCGCCGCGCGGGTGCTGGTGACCCGTCCCCTGCCGGCGGGCGCGGCGACCGCCGCCGCCCTCGCCGCGCGCGGCGTCGCGCCGCTGCTCGCGCCGATGCTGGTGATCCGCCCGCTTCCCCTTGCGCCGGACGACCCCGCGCTGGCGGCGGGACTGGCGGCGGTCGCGGTGACCAGCGGCAATGCCGTGCCGGGCCTGCCGGCCGCGTTGCGCGCGCTGCCGCTGTTCGCGGTGGGCGACGCCACCGCGGCACGGGCGCGGGCCGCCGGCTTCGCCCGGGTCGCCAGCGCCGGCGCCGACGCCGCGGCGCTGGCGGCGCTGCTGGCCCGGGCGGCGCCGCCCGGCGCGCTGCTGCTCGCGGTCGGAGAAGGCCGGGGCGCGGCGCTGGAACAGGCCCTGCGCGCGCAAGGGCGGACGGTCCACCGGCGCACGCTGTATGCCGCCGAGCCCGCCGGCGCCCTGCCCGCGGAGGCCGCGGACGCGCTACGCTCCGGGACCGTGGACGCCGCGCTGTTCTTCTCCGCCGAGACCGCGCGCGTGTTTGTGCGCCTGGCCGAGGCGGCCGGCGTGGCCGATGCGCTCGGCGGGGTAACCGCTTGTGCTATCGGTCGGCCGGCCGCCGTGGCATTAGAAGCACTCCGCTGGCGGGAGATCCGCCTTGCCGCCCACCCCACCCAGGAGGCGATGCTCGCGCTGCTGTGATGACCGATCCTGTGCCCCCTTCCGATCCGCCGGCATCCGGCCCTGATTCCTCTGCGACGCCGTCCGCGGCCGACCGGAACCGCGCCGGGGGGAAGGCGGACGCCGCGCCGCCGGCCTCGGTGCCCGCAACCGAGCCACGCCCACAGGAGGCGCGCCCCTCCGGCTCCGGGAAGAACGGGGCGAAGCCGAAGGGCGCCGACCGCTCCCCGCAGCCGCCGACGACGGGCGCGGCCCCGCGCGAGGCCGCGCCAGAGGCGCCAGCCGGGAGCAAGGCCGCCACGCCGCCCCCGCCTGCCGCCCGCCGCCGTATCGGCCCCTGGCTGGTGGCGGCCGGTTTCGTGATCCTGGCGGGGGGCGAGGTCTGGCTCTGGCGGAACCCGCCCCCGCCGCCGCCCGCGGCGACGGCCCCGGTGGCGGCGCTGCGGGCCGAGATCGGCGATCTGCGCGCCGCCCTCGCCACGCAGACCCATGACACCAGCGCCAGCCTCGCCGCCCTCGGCAAGCGGGTCACGGCGCTGGAGCAGCGTCCGGCGGGCCCGGCCGGGTCGTCCGACCAGCAGGGCGCGAGCGCCCCGGACATCACCCAGGACATCGCCCAGGCGATCGCCCCCGTCGCCAGCCAGGCGGCCGCGCTGGGGCAGAAGCTGGACGCGCTGGCCGGGAAAGTCGGCACGGCCACGCAGGACACGGCGGCCGCCGCGCAGAAGCTCGACCAGCTCTCCCAGCAGGTGTCCACGCAGGCGCAGCATCTGGCCGCGCTGGACGAGCGGGTGGGCGCGCTGGCGGCGCAGCGGGACGCGCGGGCAAGCGCGACGCAGCAGGCACTGGGCTCGCTGCGCCAGGACCTGACCGCCCAGCAGGCGGCCGAGGCGGCGCTGCGCACCCAGGTCGATGCGCTGGCCAAGACGTCCGGGCAGACCTCGCGGCTCGCCGTGGTGCAGGCGGCGCGCGCCGCGCTGGCCGCCGGCCGGCCGCTCGGCTCCCTGCCCGACGCGCCGCCGGCGCTGGCCCGCTTCGCGACCACCGCGCCCCCCACGGACTCGGAGCTGCGGCTGGCCTTCCCGGCCGCGGCCAAGGCAGCGCTGGCGGCGAGCCGGCCTTCCACCGCCGGCAAGCCGTTGCTCGACCGGCTGTGGGCGCGGACCCAGGCGCTGGTGACGGTGCGCGAAGGTGACCGGGTGATCGTGGGCGATCCGGCCAGCGGGGTGCTGGCGACGGCGCAGGCGCGGCTGGACGCCGGGGACCTCGCCGGGGCGGTGGCGGCGCTGCACAGACTGAGCGGACCGGCCGCGGCGGCGATCGCGCCCTGGCGCGATCAGGCGCAGGCGGTGCTGGCCGCGCGCGCCGCGCTCGACACCATGGCGGCGGGCGGCTGATGCGCCGGGCGCTTGTCATCCTGATCGTCGCCGCGGCGGTGCTGGCCGCGGCGTGGTACGTCGCCGGCCTGCCCGGCACCGTCACCGCCCAGATCGGCGCGACGGTGATCCAGGCGCCCACCGCGATCGCGGTGCCGGCCGCGGCGGCGCTGTTCCTGCTGTTCTACGCGGCGCTGCGCCTGCTTGGCGGGCTGTGGCGCCTGCCGCGGCGCTGGCGCGGCTGGCGCGGCGGCCGCCACCGCCGCTTCGGCGAGCGCGCCGCTACCCAGGCGATGGTCGCGCTCGCCGCCGGCGAAGCCGGGGATGCGCGGCGGGAGGCCGCCCGCGCGCGGCGGCTGCTGGGCGACACCGCCCAGACCTTGCTGCTGGCGGCCCAGGCCGCCCGCCTCGCCAACCGGCCGGAGGAGGCGGAAGCGGCGCTGCACGCGCTGACCCGGCAGCCGGAGACCGCGTTCCTCGGCTATCGCGGCCTGCTGCGCCGGGCGACCGAACAGGGCAACTGGGCCGAAGCGGCACAGCTCGCGGAGGCGGCGGAAGCGGCCCATCCCGGTGCGGCCTGGCTGCGCGGGGAACGCGCCCGCCTCGCCGTGCGCGCCGGACGGTGGGAAGACGCGCTGGCGCTGGCCGATGCCGACGCGCCGAAGGCGGCGCTCGGCGTGGGCGCGGCGGAAGCGGCGACCGACCCTGCCCGCGCCCGGGTGCTGGCGCGGCGGGCCTGGCGGGACGATCCGGCGCTGGCGCCGGCCGCGCTGGCCTACGCCACGCGGCTGCGCACGGCGGGGCGGGAACGGCGGGCCCAGGCGGTGATCCGGCGCAGCTGGGCCCTGGCGCCACACGCCGATCTGGCCGCTTTCGCGCTCGCCCCGCTACGCGAGCCGCTGGCACGGATGCAGGCGGCGCAGCGCCTGGCGGCAACCACCCCGGACCACCCGGAGGCGCACCTGCTGCTGGCCCGCACCGCCCTGGCCGCCGGGCTGGTGGGCGAGGCGCGGCGCCACGCCGAAGCGGCGCAGCGGACCGGACTGACCCAGCGGCGGCTGTGGCTGCTGCGCGCGGACATCGAGGAGGCGGCCGGCGGCAGCACCGAAGCCGGCCGGGCCGCGCAACGCGATGCCCTGCGCCGGGCGGCGGACGCCGACCCCGATCCGACCTGGCGCTGCACCGCCTGCCACGCGGTATCCGAGCGCTGGGCACCGGCCTGCCCCACATGCCGCGCCGCGGGCACATTGCGCTGGTCCGAGGCGCCGCCGGTGCCGCTGCTGACATCGGGCTGAGAGCGGGTTCGACGCTTCGGACAGGAAGGCCAGGGGGCGCTGCCCCCTGGACCCCCGCCAAGGGCGTCGCCCTTGGAACCCGTTCGTTGGTTCCGTGCCGATGGGGAGTGGCGCGGCGGGCGCGGGGCGGCCCGGGCGGCTGGCAGAGACAGAGCGCCGACGGCGCTCTGTCTCTGCCAGCCGCCCGGGCCGCCCCGCGCCCGCCGCGCCACTCCCCATCGGCACGGAACCCCCCGAGGGGTCCAGGGGACGACTGTCCCCTGGCGGGGGGTCCAGGGGGGCAGAGCCCCCCTGGCCTTGCTGTCGATGTGTCAGACCGTTCCCCGGCCGCGATCAGTGGATCTCGCCCGAGCGCCGGACTGCTTCGCGCAGCTTCGCCGCGGTGAAGCCGGGGTCGCGGCACATGTCCAGGATCACTTTCTCGCGGCGGGCGATCAGGTCGATGGCGGCGGGGAGGGTTTTCACCGCCTCGGCCGGGATCACCACCGCGCCGTGGCGGTCGGCATGGATCACGTCGTCATGCGCGGCGTTCATGCCGTGCACGTTCACCGGCCTGCCGAAATCGACCATGTGCACATGCGCGTGGCTCGGGTTCACCATGCCGCCCAGGATCTGGAAGCCCGGCGCCCAGGCGTCGATGTCGCGATAGGATCCGTTGGTCACGCAGCCGAGCGCGCCGAGCGCCTGGTGCACGGTGGAGTGGACCTCGCCCCAGAACGCGCCGTAGCCGGGGGTATCGTCGAGGTCCTGCAACAGCACGATGGTCGGCAGGTCGGCATTCGCGACGTAATCGTACCAGTCCACCCGATTGGCCACCGGGCCGCGCGGCGGTTCCTTGGAACGGATCGTGCCGACCCGGGCAAGACCGACGATCGGCGGCAGTTTCGGGTCGAGCGCGACCAGCGGCGCGGTGGTGAAGCCGATGGCGCGCCGGGCCGGCGACGTGATCTCAAGCCCGTTGCAGATGGTGGGCGTGTCCCATTGCTTGAGCACGTCGAGGTCAGCCTGGGTGAAGGGCCGGTCGGCCATGGGGTCGTCTCCTGCATGTTGGAAAGAGTGGCTCGCACGCTACGGCGCAAGGCAAGCAGCATCGCACGCACGGCCCACGCGATCCATGCCGGGCGCGACCGACAGGGCCCCGCCTCACAGCAGCCGGGTCACCCAGTCGAGGCCGGCCGCCAGCACCGCGGCGGCCTGCTCGATCAGCGGATCATGCCCGCTCGCCCGGTGCAGCACGTAGGCGCCCCAGTCCTGCGGCGGCAGGGCGATTCGGTCCAGCAGTGCTGCGCCCCCGAGCATCAGGACCCGCGCCCACCAGCGCGGTCAGCAGCCCCGCCAGGATCAGCGCGCCGGGCCGGACCGCGCGACCCGGGGACACGCGCACGCCTCCCGCAGCCGCAAACCTGCGTCGCCGGGCGGCGCCGATCTTCATGCCGATCGCGCCCACCAGCATCAGGCCGACCAACGCCGCCAGCTTGTGCGGGGTCAGAAGCACCTGCCACAGGCCAGGGACCGGCCGCGGATGGGTCGGGGTTTCCTGCGCAATGACCGTCCCGCCCGTGAAGCTGTTGTCGATCAGGGTCACCGGCGTCCGCGCCAGGCTGTGCACGAACACGGTCGGATGGCCGGTGTTGTTGATCACGGTGTTGTCGCGCAGGATCAGCGAGGTGGTGGGGTTCTTCAGGCCTTCCTCGCCGATCATGATCGCCGCGCTGTGATTGCCCGAGTGCGGCCCCTTCTGCATCAGGGTGTCGTCGACGCGCAGGTTGCCGCCGTTCGGCAGGTCGATCTGATAGCTGGAGGTGCCGTCCGGCCCGTCCTCGATCATCGCGTGCGTCACCACCGTGAGCGCGGCCCGGGACTTGATGTTGTGGCCCTGCTGGGTGTCGAGAAAGCGGCTGTGCGAGACCTCCAGTTCGGTCATGGCATTGGCGTAGATGGCATGCGCGCAGCCGGACTGGTTCACGCAGGTGCCGTCGCCGATGAAGCTGCTGTCCTCCACGCGCAGGATCGCGCGCGGGTTGGGGGCGGTCAGGATGCCGTCCTGGTCGTTGCGGAACGTCACCGCGACCACGGTGAGGCTGCCGCCCTCGGCGCGGATGCCGGCGCCGTTGCCGGAGGGATCGGCGGCGTGCTCCAGCGTAAGGTCGCCGATCACGTCGTCGCTGCCGTCGATCACCAGCAGCGCCTTGCCGGCGCAGACGGGACCGGTGAGCGTGGCGCCCGGGCCGGTGCCTTCGATGGTCAGGTGGTTCCGCCGGACGATCGCGCAGTCGGTATAGGTGCCGGGGGCGATCGCCACGGTGTCGCCGTCGTGCGCCGCCGCGATCGCCTGGCTCGGCAGCCGGTACAGCTGGTCGGGGCCGACCCGCAGGGTGGCCGCGCCAGCGGGGGCGAGGGCGAGCAGCAGCAGCGCGAGCGCCGACGACAGGATCCGGCTCACGCCACGATGTCTCCTTCGCGACCGGGCGCGCCGTGCCCCGGCCGGGCGCAGCGATGGATCGGGGCACGGCGCGGCCGAGCATCGCGCACGTGGCGCCGGCCTGTCCAGCTTCCCTCCCCGATCGCCGGACCCTGTGCCGCTATCGCACCAGGGTCAGCGCCCGCTCCAGCGCCTGCTTCGGGTGCTCCAGCACCAGATGCGTGCCGGCCTTGGCGATGTGGATCATGCGGTGCGCAAAACGTTTCGTATCGAGCACCAGGCTCAGTTTCAGTGCACTGAGCCATCCCCCGCTAAAGGGATGATCTTGTCTCCCTTGAAGGTGTTTCCCGAGAGCTGCGCCGGGGTCGCGGTGATGTTGCGGACGAAGACGGTCGGATGGCCGCTGTTGTTGATCAGCGTGTTGCCCGTCACCACGATCTGCTGCGTCGGCTGGTTGACCCCTTCCTCGCCGATCGCGATGGCGGTGCCGTGATTCTCCGATTTCGGTCCCTTCTGCATCACGTTGCCCTCGGCGATCAGAGTGCCGCCGTTCGGGATGTCGATCTGGTAGCTGGAGGTCCCGTTCGGCCCGTCTTCGATCGTGCAGTCCTTCACGACCGTCTTCCGCGCGCGCGACTTGATGCCGTGGCCCTGCCGGGTGTCGTAGAAGCGGGTGTGCACCACCTCCAGCAGGGCGACCTGGTTGATGTAGATCCCGTGCGCGCAACTGCCGCCGGGGGGGCAACTGCCGTTCTCGACGAAATTGCTGTTCAGGATGCGGATGGTGGCCTTCGGGTTCGGCGCCGACAGGATGCCGTCCTGGTTGTTGAAGAAGCGCACGCCATCGACCGTGAGGTTGCCGCCCTCGGCACGGATCCCGGCGCCGTTGCCGTCCGGCACCCGGGCGCGCTGCAACGTGAGATTCTTCACCGTCACGTTGTTGCCGTCGATCACCAGCAGCGCCTTGCCGGCGCAGGACTTGTCGGTCAGCACGGTCTTCGGCCCGACGCCGGTGATGGTGAGGTTGTTCTGCCGGACGATGGCGCAGTCGAAATAGGTGCCGGCGGCGATCGCGACCGTGTCGCCGCTTTGGGCCGCGGCGATCGCCTGGCTGGGCATCTTGTATCGCTGGCCGGGGCCGACCTGCAGGGTCTCGGCGCCGGCCGCGCAGGCACTCAGGAGCAACAGCGCGCTCAGGGCACTCAGGAGTCGGGTCATGTCTTGGCACCTTCCTCGTCCGTGACGGCTGACGTGTAGCAGCTTACCGCGGCGGCTGGCGCCGCTGACGGCCATATTATCGGAACCGGCCCGGCGCGTAGGGCGCGGGATCGATCGCCGGCAGCCGCCCGCCCGCCAGATCGGCCGCCAACCGCCCCGTGCTCGCCCCGGCGGCCAGCCCGATATGGCCGTGGCCGAACGCGTGCACCACGTCGGCGCAGCCGCTGGCCGGGCCGATGCAGGGCAGCCCGTCGGCGATCGACGGGCGGTGGCCCATCCAGACCGTCACCCGGTCCTGCGGCAGGTCGCGCGGCAGGCCGGGGAACAGGCGCAGCGCGGCATCGCGCAGAATCCAGGCCCGCCGCCAGTTCGGCGCCGCCGTGAGCCCGGCCAGTTCCACCTGCCCGGCCAGGCGCAGGCCCTGGGCCATGGGCGTGATCGACATCTTGCCGTCCGAGGGCATGATCGGGTGGCGCGGCGCCGATTCAGGGGTTTCGATCACGGCGTGGTAGCCCCGCTCGGTTTCCAGCGGCACCGCATCGCCCGCGGCGGCGGCGAGCGCGCGCGAGCGGGCGCCGGCGGCGATCACCGCGCGATCGGCGACGATCTCGCCCCCGTCGGTGCGGACGGCGCGGAGGCGGCCGCCCTCGATGCGGAACCCGGTGGCGCGGGCGCGGCGGAGGTCGGCGCCCTGCGCGTGCGCGTGCGCGACCAGGGCGGCGACATAGGCGCCAGGATCGAGGCAATGGCCGCCTGATTCGACGAACACGCCGAAGCCGTAGCGCCGGTCCAGCGCGGGTTCGAACTGGCGGAGCTCGTCCGTCTCCAGCTCGGTCCAGCTCACGCCGTTGTCGCGGCGCACCCGCCAGGCCAGTGCCTCGGCGGCGAAGTCGGCGCGGGAGGGGAAGACGTAGAGCAGGCCCTGGCGGCGGATCAGCGCGCCGACCCCGGCTTCCTCGGCCAGGCGCCGGTGCCGCTCAGGGCAATCGGCGACCAGCGGACGGAGCGCGCGGCCGGTGGCCATCACCCGCTGTTCGGTGGCGCCGGCGCGGAGGAAGCGGACGAGCCAGGGCAGAAGCCGCGGCAGATAGCGCCAGCGGATGGTGAGCGGGCCGAGCGGATCGGCAAGCCAGCCCGGCACCTTGCGCCAGATCCCGGGCGCCGAGATCGGCACCACCGATCCGGTGCTGAGCCAGCAGCCGTTGCCGTAGCTCGCCGCCTGGGTGCCGCCGGGATCGCCGGGCTCGACGATGGTGACCCGGTGGCCGTCGCGCAGCAACTCGATCGCGGTGGCCGCGCCGACGATGCCGGCGCCGATCACAACGACATGCAAAGGGGGCGCGGATGGCATGGCCGCAGGCTGCGCGAAGCCTGGGTACAGGGCAAGCCAGGCGGCGGGGCTTTCGGGCCCTGCCGGGGTGGCTTCATGCAGGTCGCCGCGCGCACCGACCCCTCCCGCAGAGCGGGAGAGGCGGTCGCGGCGGCAGGGTCAGGTATTCATCGCGTCGAAGAAATCGTTGTTGGTCTTGCTGTATTTCAGCTTGTCGAGCAGGAACTCCATCGCATCGACGGTGCCCATCGGATTCAGGATGCGGCGCAGGACCCACATCTTGGACAGGGTGCTCTTTTCCACCAGCAACTCTTCCTTGCGGGTGCCCGACTTGGTGATGTCGATCGCCGGGAAGCTGCGCTTGTCCGACAGCTTGCGGTCGAGGATGATTTCCGAGTTGCCGGTGCCCTTGAACTCCTCGAAGATCACTTCGTCCATGCGGCTGCCGGTGTCGATCAGGGCGGTGGCGATGATGGTCAGCGACCCGCCTTCCTCGATATTGCGCGCGGCGCCGAAGAAGCGCTTCGGGCGTTGCAGCGCGTTGGCGTCCACGCCGCCGGTCAGCACCTTGCCCGACGACGGCACCACGGTGTTGTAGGCGCGCGCGAGGCGGGTGATGGAATCGAGCAGGATCACCACGTCGCGCTTGTGCTCGACCAGGCGCTTGGCTTTTTCCAGCACCATGTCGGTGACCTGCACGTGGCGGGTGGCCGGTTCGTCGAAGGTGGAGGCGACGACCTCGCCCTTCACCGAGCGCGACATGTCGGTGACTTCTTCCGGCCGTTCGTCGATCAGCAGCACGATCAGGAAGACTTCGGGATGGTTGGCGGCGATCGCGGTGGCGATGTTCTGCAGCATCACGGTCTTGCCGGTGCGCGGCGGCGCCACGATCAGCGCGCGCTGGCCGAGGCCGATCGGCGCGATCAGGTCGATCACCCGTGGGGTGAAGTCCTTGCCGGGGCCCTTGGCGACCGACTGGAAGTTCTCGACTTCCATCTTCAGCCGGCGGTCGGGGTAGAGCGGCGTCAGGTTATCGAAATTGATTCGATGCCGTACCGCATCCGGCGGCTCGAAATTGATGGTGTTGACCTTGAGCAGGGCGAAATACCGCTCGCCGTCCTTGGGTGCACGGATCTGGCCCTCGACCGAATCGCCGGTCCGCAGGGCGAAGCGGCGCACCTGGGTCGGGCTGACGTAGATGTCGTCCGGGCCGGGCAGGTAGTTGGCCTGCGGGCTGCGCAGGAAGCCGAAGCCGTCGGGGAGGATTTCGAGCGTGCCTTCCCCGTGAATGGCCTGGTCGTTCTCGGCCAGGTTCTTCAGGATCGCGAACATCATGTCCTGCTTGCGCAGGGACGATGCATTCTCGATCTGCAGGGATTCCGCATAGGACAACAGGTCGGCGGGGGATTTTGCCTTGAGTTCGGCGAGATGCATCGCGGATGCCTTGGCGTGGGACGAAGGGGTGCGTGGAACGAGGGGGTAACCTCGGGCGACAGACAGGGAAGACAGGGGAGACGGTTCGGGCGGACGCACCACCGGCCGGCGGGGAAATCCCGCGAAGGGCCGGAACCGTTCCATCCTGGAAGGACGTGTGGCGGCCAGGGGCCGCGCGGAGGGGAGAGAGCGGAAATTAGCCAGTCGGCCGGTCTCCGTCAATCGGAGCAAATGGCGGCGCGACGCGCGCTTGTCAAGGAGGAAGGCCCCGCATGAAAGCGGACGCAGGCCCAAAAGTCCAGGCGGGTCTTCGCGTAACGGGCGGTCAGGGAGACCGGGCCAGACGGCGGTCTTGCCCCGGTGAAACGCCCGGTCGTGCGGCGGCCCTCCGGGGTTACCAGGGCAGGCCGCTGTCGTTGATGATCTTGCCCAACGCCTGTCGGTCCAGATCGGCAGCCGGCTTCTGACGCCGCTGGATCGCGTCCTCGGTCAGGAACGGGGCGAGATCCTGCTTCCGCTTCGCCGCCTTCGGGTTGCTGGAAGTCTTCTTGAGCGAGGCGTCGACCTTCTTCAGTCGGCCGAGCAGGCGCTTCACGTCCTTCCCGAACGCGTCCATGTCGTCACCCATGGCACCGCCCTTCCTGATCGGCAAAGCGTTTCAGGCGTGCACTCCGTGCCCTGGTTCGTTCCATGATTGCTGCATGAGGGCTGGCCTGTTCCGATCGGGCGCCGGCTCCGTCGTGCCGCCCGCCGGTCAGGCCGGGCGCACGATCACCATGATCACGATCACGATCATCAGCACGGTCGGGATTTCGTTAGCAATCCGGTAGAACCGTGCGCTGTGCCGGTTGCGGTCATGCAGGAAATCCCGCCGCCAGCGGGAAAGTTCCCCGTGCAGCACCGACATCAGGATCACCGCCGCCAGCTTCACATGCCACCAGCCGGCCGACCAGTCGATCACCCCCGGGGTCAACACCAGCAGGATGCCGAAGGTCCAGGTGGCGATCATCGCCGGGTTGACGATGCCGCGCAGCAGCCGCCGTTCCATCACCTTGAACCGCTCGCTCTCGGCCGAGCCGGCGCGAACCTCGCAATGGTACACGTAAAGCCGCGGCAGGTAGAACATCCCGGCCATCCAGGCGATCACCGACATCACGTGGAACGCCTTGATCCAGAGATAGACCGGGGCCAGGGCCGGGAACGTCATACCGCTGTCTCCATGCCGAGCCGCAGCAACGCGGGCAGGGCTGCCAGATCGTGAAACGGCGCGGCGCCGGCGGCGCGCAGGGAAGCGCCGTCGCCGTCCGGGCTGAAGCCGAGGCAATCCATCCCCGCCGCGGCGGCGCCCTGGGCGCCCGCGAGGGAATCCTCGATCACCAGGCAGGCCCCCGGCGCGACCCCGGCGGCGGCCGCCGCATCCAGGAACAGGTCGGGCGCCGGCTTGCCCGCGTCCGCCACGGGCGATCACGGTCTCGGCGCTCAGCACCCGGCCGGCAACCAGCGGGGCGAGGCCGGTGCAGACGAATTTCGCCGCCAGTTCGCGCAGGCCGGAATTGGACGCGACGCGGAAATCGAGCCCGAGCGCGGTTGTCGCGCGCAAGGCGGCTGCCGCGCCGGGGAATGCGACCGCCTCGCGGCCCAGCACCTCGACCAGCCGGGCGGCAAGAGCGGCTTCCCAACCGTCCGGCACGGGGCGATCCAGTTCGGCCGCGATCGCGCGGGACATGTCCTGCAGGCTCATGCCCAGGAACCGATGCCGGCAGGCTTCAGCGCTGAGGCGCCAGCCGAGCGGGGCGATCGCCTCCGCGGCGACCCGCGCCGCCACCGGCTCGCTGTCGATCAGGACGCCGTCGCAATCGAACACGACCAGCCGCAGGGGCACGGAACGGGTGCGCAGCAGGTCCGCCGCGGGGCTCATGCCGCGACACAGGATGCGACACCCCGCCGCCTGTGCAACCCCGCGCCGACCGATGAAACCTGGAATGCCTGGCTACATCCGTCCCCTTTGTCATGGGCGGGCTTGATCCGGCCATCCGCCCCCGGACATGCGTGCACCGATGGACGAACCAAGACCGGCCATGACAGGGGGCACCGGGTCGCGTGCAGGCGGGTCGTTCCGGTATTCGCCATCCCTTCGCCTCAACCCTGACGCATCGGGCAACCGCGGAACCCAGCCGGGCAGATCCGGCCCCCCGCGGCGCTGCACATCCCCGGCCCCGCCGCGCGCGCGTGCCGCACCAGGGCGGCGAGCGCGCCGATGAACCCTGGCGCCACATTCTGTGCCGGCGCACGGAAATACCCGGGCACGCCCAATCCGTCAGCCAGCGTGCGGTACTCCACGTCAAGCTCCACCAGGGTCTCGGAATGCTCCGAGACGAACGCGATCGGCACCACCAGCAGCGCCGTCTTGTCGCGCGCAGCCCGCGCGATCTCCTGTTCGGTGCTCGGCTCCAGCCATTTCTGCGGGGTGGCGCGGGACTGGTAGCAGATCGCGTGATCGGCCGGCGCGTCTGCACCCCAGGCGGCAAGGACGGCGGCGACGGTCCGCTCGATCTGCCACTGGTAGGGATCGCCGGCCCGCACGATCACTTCCGGCAGGCCGTGGGCGGAAAACAGCACGCGCAACGGCACGGCGGGATCGAGCGCCGCCCGCGCGTCCAGCCACGCAGCGCGGATCCCGGCGGCAGTGGCGGCGGCAAAGCCCGGATCCTCCGGATAGCAGCACAGGGACGACACCGGCGCGACCAACGCCGCGTCGCAGGACGCCTTGCGCCACGCGTCGAGCGAGCTGCCGGTCGTGGTGGTGGAGAACTGCGGATAGAGCGGCAGCAGCACCACCTCGTCCGGGCCCCAGGCTTTCACCGCGCGCGCGGTTTCGGCGCTGAACGGGTGCCAGTAGCGCATGGCGACGAAGCAGCGCGTGTCCAACTCCGCCAGCGCTGCGGCCAGGGCGGTCGCCTGCGCTTCGGTGAGCTCCAGCAACGGGGAGCGCCCGCCGAGCAGGGCATAGTTCTCGGTGGCGGGTTTCAGCCGGCGGGATGCGATCAGCCGGGCAAGAAAGGGGCGGACGAAGAACGGCACCCGCAGGATGGCGGGGTCGGAGAACAGGTTGCGCAGGAACGGGCCGATGGCCTCCGGCCGGTCGGGGCCGCCGAGGTTGAACAGGACGATCGCGACCCGGGGTTTGGCGGAGCGGGGGTCGGCTGGAGATGGCGATGCGGGGTCGATGGGGCGGACCCCTCCCCCGGCCCCTCCCGCAAGGGGAGGGGAGAAGGGGGGAGCGGCGGGGTCGGTCACGCCGCCGCCGCGCGGACCTGCGCGACCAACGCGGCGACATGGGCGGGCGGGGTGGCGGGCAGGATGCCGTGGCCGAGATTGACGATGAAGCGGCTGCCGCGCGCCGCTTCCAGAACCTCGGCGGCCGCCGTTTCCAGCGCCTTGCCGCCTGCGAGCAGGGCAAGCGGGTCGAGATTGCCCTGCAGCGCCACCCCGTGCCCCACCATCCGCCGGGCCTGGCCGAGGTCGGTTCCGGTGTCGACGCCGACCGCCGCCACGCCGGTCGCGGCGGCGTATTCGCCCAGCAGTGTACCGGCGAGGCGGGGAAAACCGATCACCGGCAGGCCAGGGAAGCGCGCGCGCAAGGCGGCGACGATCCGCCGCGCGGGCTCGATCGCATGGGCGCGGAACAGCCGCGGGGCGAGCACGCCAGCCCAGGAATCGAACAGCATCACCACCTCTGCCCCCGCCTCCACCTGAGCTGTGAGATAGGCGATCGTGGCCTCGGTCAACCGCTCCATCAACGCGGCGAACAGCTCGGGCTGGCGATAGGCCATCGCGCGGGTGGCGGCGAACTCCTTCGAGCCGCCGCCGTCCACCATGTAGCAGGCCACGGTGAAGGGCGCGCCGGCGAAGCCGATCAGGGCGGTGCGGGCGAAGCCTTCCTGAGCCAGTCCGGCGCGCACGCGGCGCACGGTTTCCAGGATCGGTGCGATCGCTCCGGGCAGGCGGGCGGGATCCAGCCGGTCCACGCCCGCAGCATCGGTGAGCGGCGGCAGCACCGGCCCCTCGCCTTCACGGAACGCCAGGCCATGGCCCAGCGCCCAGGGCAGCATGAGGATGTCGCTGAACAGGATGGCCGCGTCGAAGCCGTAACGCCGGATCGGCTGCAGGGTGACCTCGGCGGCCAGCGCCGGGGTGGTGCACAGGGCGATGAAATCGCCGGCCTGCGCGCGAACCGCCCGGTATCCGGCAGGTAGCGCCCGGCCTGGCGCATCAGCCACAGCGGCGGCGGCCAGACCGGTGCGCCGCCCAGCACCGTCAGCAGCGGTTTGCCGCTGGTCGCTCCGTCCGTCTCGGTGTGCATGCCGGGCTTCTACCAGAAAAGAGAAGATTAAGAAGACCTGGGTGGGGGGGTAGTAGGGGTCGCCGAGAGCGGGGATTCCCGTTGCTCGGGTGACGAGGGCCAGGTTGTCCACAGCCGGGTCGGCCGGCAAGTGTCTGGCAGCAGCCGCGGATTCGGCTTTTCCCCGACAGCCGAAGGAACCCCGGCCAGACAATCCACGGTGCCGCTCCGCCGGGGAGTTATCCCCGTCCCGCCGCCGGGGCCTCAGCGGTGGCCCAGGTTATCCCCATGACTCCGCTGATTCGCCTGCCTCACCGGATGCGTCTCGTCGGTCGCATTTCGGCGGACCTATCGCCGGCCACCGGATTGGAAATGCTGCCAGTTGGGGTTGCTGCGGTAATAGCGATTCGCGCGTGACTGGTAATCCGGCCAGTATCGTGACTGAAAACCGCGCAGCGGCGGCGGAGGTCCCGGCACAGTCCGCCACGGGCCCCTGTAGTTCGGCCCCGAATACCAGCGGTTACCATATGAATAGTAGTAGGAATTGCCCGTATAAAACAGCGGGTAGTTGTATCCCAGCGCGACATAGGCTCCCGCCGACGGCAACCAGACCATCGTGGGCGGAGCCGCGGTGATGACCGGGGGCTGGTACCCGTAGCTGGCGGGATAGTAGCCCACGCACCCGGCCAGCAGGGCGCTCAGCAACACCGCGAGGCCGGGAGCGATACGCAGGATAGCCCGGCGTGTTTTCATCTGCTTTTCCCGTGCCGGCCTGCCCCGACCGGGAGCAGGCGGATCCCGGGAACGATACGGCGCTGTCAGCCGCGCGCCATGATCTGCGTCAACCGATGATCCGGCGGCGGGTCAGAAGAAAATGCTGAGGTTTTTCGCCAGCAGGACGTTCTGTTCCAGCAGGATCTCGCGTCGCGTGATGCGCCAGCCACCGGCCTCGCGGCGCAGGCGGTCCCGGCGGCGGCCGACGAAGGTGGTGGTCTCGTATTCCACCCGGTTCTGCTGGATCAGGAAGCGGCAGCCGACCTCGACGTCGGCGGCGTGGATGGCATCGGGGTCCACCGACAGCAGACGGACGTTGCTGACCAGATGGGCGGTGCGCGACAGCGGTTCCTCGGCGTAGTGCACGCCGGTCAGGATCTGCTCGACCCGCTTGCCCAGGGTCCATTTGTCCTCGTCGAACCAGGAGATCCCTTCGCCCTGGCGGGTGTTCTCGCGCGCCGCGTGCTGGCCGAACTTCACGTTGCGGCGGATCGGCATGAAATAGACGAGGTCCTCGGCCAGCAGGTCGAGCCATTCGGGGAAGCGCCGCTCGTCCAGCAGGTCGGCTTCCCGGTAGAGGAACTCCGCCACTTCCTGGGTCAGGGCCCACCAGGACGCGTCACGGGCCGGGGCGGGGTCTTGTGCCGCGTCCATCGGCGCTACTCCGCCGCCGCGCGCACGGCGGGGCGGCCGAGCAGGACCGGCCAGGGATCGCCTTCGAGGTAGGCCCGCCAGACGCGGTAGTAGTTGCGGGCATTCTGCTCGGTCATCTGGGTGGCGACGTCGCCCGGCAGCGGATCGCCGTGGCGGTACGCGCCGATCGACTGCTGGTAGTTGAACGGATGGCGCCGGGCGATCGGGCCCTGGCTGGCGGTGGTGGCGTAGAGCCAGTTCTCCATGTCGTCCTGCTCGGTCATCCCCGCGGGGCCGGAGTAGCGCATGTAGAAGCGGCGCAGCACGTCCTTCACCGCGGCGGGGGCATCGGCGTCGACCAGGAAGAAGCGCCAGGCCTCGGTTTCGGTCGTGCCGTGCGGGTGCCAGACGCAGATCCCGCGCGGCTGGCGGCCGTGGTAGGAAGCATTGGGGAAGATGGTGCCGGTGAAGGGCAGCAGGCGGGCGTGCGCGCCCAGGCGACGCTTGCGGTCCTCGAAACACTGGCGGAAGTACTCGTCGACCTCCGGGTACTGCTGGTAGCTGCCGCCGTACTCCGGGTTCTCCCGCGTCATCACGCTGTGCACGCCATGGCCGGCCGGGAAGCTGACCCAGACGTGCTGGCCGCCCTCGTATTCGTTGTCCCGCCGCCCCTTGGCGCCGCGCTGGGCGGAGGGGCCGATGCCGATCATGTCGACCGAGCGGTGGGAGGGGTTGTGGTAGGTGTCGCCGAGGAAGTTCTCGGCGGCGAATTTCCAGTTGGCGGGCAGGATCCATTTGTGGATGCCGATCACCTCGGACCCGCCGGGCCGGCCGTCGCGGCAATCGAGCACCTGGTCGAGATGGTCGACCGCATCGCCGAGATAGGCGAGGAACTCGGGCGCGTCGGGGTCCCAGCTGGCCCAGACGGTGCCTTTGTAGCGGGCGAGTTTGGCGACCTCGATCAGCGACCACTCGTCGCGGTTCAGGGTGCCGTCGTACAGCACGCGATACAGCGGCACGCCTTGCAGCTTCCCGTCGGTGGTGTAGCTCCAGGAGTGGTACGGGCAGACGAACAGGGAGGTGTTGCCCTGTTCGTAGCGGCAGACCTTCATCCCCCGGTGGCGGCAGGAGTTGAGGAACACATGGACCTCGCCAGCCTGGTCGCGGCAGAGGATGACCGATTCCGAGCCCATGCGGGAGACGAAGAAATCCCCCGGGTTGGGGATCTGGCTCTCGTGGCCGACGAACAGCCAGGCGCGGGTGAAGAGCTTTTCGAGCTCGTCGCGGAACAGATCCGGAGAGACGAAAATGTCGCGGCTGATCAGCCCGTGGTCGAGGTCGATCATGCCGGCGAGCGACGGGGGGCTGGTCATGGACAGCTTCTCCCTTGGACGTTTGCGCGCAGTCTGGGCCGGCGCGCGGGGAAGCTCAAGCGCGGGTTGGGCTCTGCGACGGCACGCGCCGGCAGCCCCAGCGCGCACGCGCGCCGGCCGGCGCATTCCCGGCCGGCGCGGCCCGCCCCGAAACCTGACAGCCCCAGGCCAGGCGACCCGGGCCTTCCTGGCAAAGCGTCACCGGTTATCGGCGGGACGCCGGTCCGAAATGGTGGTTCCGCTCGGACCGATGCCCTTCAGGAACTTGAAGAGGTCACTGTCGGTAGAAAGAACGAGGGTGGTGTTCGCGGCAATGATCGACTTGTACGCCTGCATGGTCCGGGTGAACTCGTAGAACTTCACCGCTTCAGGGCTCTGGTTGTAGGCCTTCGCGTAGATGTCGGTTGCCCTGGCATCCGCCACGCCGCGGATCTCTTCGACCTGGCGGTAGGCTTCGGACTGGATCTTGTTCAGGTCACGCACGCGATTGCCACGAATTCGGGCGGCTTCGCCATTGCCTTCCGACAGGAAGCGTTCGGCGATCTGCCGCCGTTCGCTGATCATCCGGTCGAAAATCTTCGGGCGTACGCTTTCGTTGTAGTCGATCCGCTTGAACCGGATATCCAGCAGCTCGATGCCGAACACGCGAACCTTGTTGGCGGCTTCGACGAATATCTCGTGCTCGACCTGTTTGCGCCCTTTCTGGATCGGCACCAGAGCGCCGATGTTGAGGCCGCGTTCGGAGTCCGTGAGGATCGCGTCGCGCAACGGGACGCGACCCTTGGTGGTGCGGATGATCTCGATCAGCTCATGCTTGGCAACGGCGTTGCGGGTCTCGCTGCCAAGGATGTCGTCCAGCCGGGACTGGGCACTGCGTTCGTCGTGCAGACGCAGGAAATACTGCAGAGGATCGACGATCCGCCAGCGGGCAAACAGGTCGACCGAGATATAGAGCTTGTCCTTTGTCGGCATGTCGGACGGATTGCCATCCCACTCCAGCACCCGCTTGTCGATCGCGTTGACCTCCTGGACGAAGGGCAGCTTGAACTTCAATCCGGCGGTGGTGATCGGCTTGCCGACGGGCTTGCCGAACTGGGTGACGATCACCTGCTGGATTTCGCTGACTGTATAGATCGCGCTCAGCGCGGCGAAGGCGCCGATCGTCAGGCCGGCCAGACCCGCCAGGATCGCCGTCCGCCGGATCTTGTTCATGGCTGGCCTCCGTTCTGGGAATCGAGGTTCAGCAAGGGCAGGATGCCACGCGTCTGTTCATCGACGATGATCTTGGAGCGCAGGCCGGGCAGCACGTCCTGCAGGGTCTCGAGATAGATGCGACGACGCGTGACTTCCGGTGCTTTGAGGTATTCCGCCAGCAGGGCATTGAACCGGGCGGCATCGCCTTGGGCTTCATTGATCCGCTTGAGCCGGTAGCCGTCCGCCTCGCGGATCCGCTGATCCTTCTCGCCCTGGGCCAGCGGGATCACCTTGTTGTAGTCGCGCCGGGCTTCATTGATCAGCTTCTCCTTGTCCTGCTGCGCCTGGTTGACCTCGTTGAACAACTCCTGCACCGGTTCGGGCGGATTGATGTTCTTCAGCTGCACCTGATCGATGCTGATGCCCATCGCGTATTTGCTGGCCAGCGCCTGCATCTTGGTGAGCAACTCGGTCTCGATCTCCTGCCGGCCGATGGTGATCACCTCGTCCACGGTCCGGTCGCCGACGACCTCCCGCATGATGGATTCCGAAACGTAGCGGAGAGTTTCGCTCGGCCTGCGGACCTCGAAGAGGAACTTCACGGGATCGGTGATGCGGTACTGCACCACCCATTCGACCAGCGCGGCGTTCAGGTCGCCCGTCACCATCTCGGTTTCGCGCTGTGCGCCGCGCGGACCGGAGCTTTGATAGGGATCGGTGGCGCCAGGAGTCGCGAAGCCGAATTCCTGCTTGAGCTGCCGTTTGACGGGAACGATCGTCGCCGTGTCGATGCCCAGCGGCAGCTTGAAATGCAGCCCTGGCGGAACGGTCTTGGAATACCGGCCCAGGCGCTGGATGACCGCGACGGAATCGCTCGGGACGGTGTAATAGGACGTCCAGGCGACCGGGATGAGCAAGGCGAGAACGACCAGGACAATGATCCCGCGTCGGCCGCCACCGGGCATGACCTGCCTGATGCGGTCCTGGCCCTGGCGAACCAGCTGATCGAAATCGAAATCCGATGCGTCGCCGGGACGCCACGGGTCGCCGGGGCGGTTGTTGTTGCCCTGTGATTGCATGGAAATGCCCTCCGCTTTCCGGCTTCGCCGTCGCGCGCGATGGGGTTGCAGGCTGGTGACCGGGCCGGTTCCGCGGGTCGCGCGACCCGGGATCGGTTATGTTTGCAACTGCATGCTGGTCAGGACGTGCGTGGCTCGCGGTCGACATGGTGCCCGGTTCATGATGCAGGCCCGCGCACACAGAAACCGCCTCAGCGCTGTGTAGATAGTGACGGTCGGCCCGAAGTCCATTGATATCGGTCAAGCCATGGGGTCGGCCGCACGATCCGCGACATGACCCACCGGGCGGCTGTGGTCTGCACAGCGGCGGCACGCCTGGAGCCGGCGCACAGTGCGGCGACGACGGATCGTGGCGTCACGCGCGACGTCACCCCTCTGGGCCGCCGGGGTGAGCCGTGCGAGCCCCGGGGGATCTGCGGTCCCGCACCGGTCATGGGCGGGTCGAGCAGACCTGTGTCGGTGAACCGGCGGCGGAGGGGGGCCGGGAGACCGGCACGAGGGGAGGGCGCACGTCCTTCACGAGAGATAGCGACCCACATCGGCCTGGAGTCACCCGTGTCGCGCTGCGAGGTGTCGGGCGACGCGTGGACAGGGGCGCCGGTGGGTCAGGGATTGGACCGCGAACGCCTCCTGGTCCGGGATCGGGTGCCCGTCGGGCCGCACCGCTCCCGTTCCTCCGTCTCGCCGTGCCTGCGCGGTCGATCCGGCCGAGGGCCGGCGCCGGCTCGTCGCGGCGCCCAGGGCATTGACGTTCCTGCCGTCGCGGCACGGCCGGCCTTGCAGCGGGCGACGGTTTCCTTCATGGTCTTTCCCGCTCCGGTGACGCGACCGGGGGCGCGGCCATGCCGCCGCCCCCGCAGGCAGCGACGACGCAGGGTTGAGCGCGGCGAGCCAACGCGCGTGCCCGCCCTGGTCCGGGAAGGGGTTCGGACCCGCTGCCCCGCCGTGTTATCGCCCGCGCCGCGCGAGTTTCGCGCGCCGGGGCGGCCCAAGCTGGGCCGCCAGCAGCGTTTCGTCTCACCACGGCCGCGTTCCGTCCGGAACCCACGGCCCGAACCCCGAGGACCCATGCGCGCCAGCCCGTCCGCAGCGACCGAAACGGGGATCCGTCCCCCTGTCGCCCCGGCCGGCCTGCCGCGCTCCCGCTCGCGCCGCCGCGCTTCCGCGCGGACGCGGCGCCGGGTTCTGCTGCATCCCGCAAGCCTGTTCCGCCGCCCGCCGGCGTCCGCCCCCACTGGGCCGGCGCCGCCTCGCCGGGCGCGCCATCGGAGTTTCCGACTAAATGACCAAGCGTATGCTCATCGATGCCACCCACGCGGAAGAAACCCGCGTGGTGGTATTGGACGGTAACCGCCTCGAGGATTTCGACGTCGAGACATCGACCAAGCGGCAGATCAAGGGCAACATCTACCTCGCCAAGATCGTCCGGGTCGAACCGTCCCTGCAGGCCGCTTTCGTCGAATACGGCGGCAACCGTCACGGGTTCCTGTCGTTCGACGAGATCCATCCCGACTACTACCAGATCCCCGTCGCCGACCGGCAGCGCCTGCTGGCGCTGGAAGCCGAAGAGGCCCGCCGCGAGCAGGAGGAGGACGATCGCGCCGCCGAGCAGGGTGCGCCCCCCGCCGCCGCGGAACCGGTTCCGTCCGCAGAGGAGATCGAGGCTGCGGAGACCGAGGCCGCCCGGGCTGCCCTCCTCCTCGCGCCGTTCGCGCCCGAGGTCGCCGACGAGGCTGCCCCCGGGGACAACGGCGAGGACGGTGCGCCGGCCGCCGCGCCCGCGGTTGCCGACGAGCATCCGCCCGCTGTCGCCGCCCCGATCGAAGCCCCGATCGACCCTGGGGCCGAAGCCCAGGCCGAACCCCGGGTCGAAGCCGCGGCCGCCCTCCCGGAAGAGCCCGCTGTCGTCCCCGTGGACGGCGGCCTCGCCCCCGTCGCCGCGACGGAAGCTGCGCCGGAGACGGCCCCGACTGCCGCCGCGGCGGATGTTCCCCCCGAAGACACAGCGGCCGACGCGGCGGAAGACCCCGCCGATGCCGTGCCCAACCGTCCCGCCCAGCCGCTGGCGATGCGCCGCGCCCGCCGCAGCGGTCCCGCGGAGGCCGCAGCGGCCGACGCCGACGCGGACGAGGCCGACGACACCGAGCCGGCCCCGGACGCTCCGCCCCCGGAAACCCTGGGCGGTGAGAACGATACCTCCGACGAACCCCGCACCCGCCGCATCCCGTCGCGCTTCCTGCGCAGCTACAAGATCCAGGAAGTGATCCACCGCCGGCAGATCCTGCTGGTCCAGGTCGAGAAAGAGGAACGCGGCACCAAGGGCGCGGCGCTCACCACCTATGTCTCGCTCGCCGGGCGCTACAGCGTGCTGATGCCCAACTCCCCGCGCGGCGGCGGCATTTCGCGCAAGATCACTGCCCCTGGCGACCGCCGCCGGCTGAAGGAGGTGATGAGCGAGCTCGACCTGCCCGAGGGCATGGGCCTGATCGTCCGCACCGCCGGCGCCAACCGCCCGAAGCCCGAGATCAAGCGCGACGCCGAGTACCTGCTCCGCCTGTGGGACGACATCCGCGAGACGACGATGAAATCCGTCGCCCCGGCGCTGATCTACGAGGAAGCCAGCCTCATCAAGCGCGCCATCCGCGACGTCTATTCCCGCGACGTCGACGAGATCGCGGTCGATGGCGAGGACGCCTGGCGCGCCGCGCGCGACTTCATGCGCATGCTGATGCCGAGCCACGCCAAGAAGGTGCAGCTCTGGCACGACCCGTCGGCCCCCGCCGGCACGCTGGGCCAGCCGCTGTTCGCCCGCCATCAGGTCGATGCCCAGCTCGACGCGATGATGAGCCCGAACGTGCAGCTGCGCTCCGGCGGCTATCTGGTGATCAACCAGACCGAGGCGCTGGTCGCGATCGACGTGAACTCCGGCCGGTCCACCCGCGAGCGGGGGATCGAGGAGACCGCGCTGCGCACCAACCTGGAGGCCGCCGACGAAGTGGCGCGCCAGCTGCGCCTGCGCGACCTCGCCGGGCTGGTCGTGATCGACTTCATCGACATGGAAAGCCGGCGCAACAACGCCATGGTCGAGAAGCGCATGAAGGAGGCGCTGAAGGCCGATCGCGCGCGCATCCAGCTCGGCCACATCAGCCATTTCGGCCTGCTGGAAATGAGCCGCCAGCGGCTGCGCCCCTCGCTCGCCGAGACCTCGCAGGTGGTGTGCGCCCATTGCGGCGGCACCGGCCACGTGCGTTCGACCGAAAGTGCGGCGATCCACGTGCTGCGCGCGATCGAGGAGGAAGGCGCGAAGCGCCGCGCCGGCGAGATCCTGGTGCACGCGGCGATGCCGATCGTGCTGTACATCCTCAACCACAAGCGCGACCGGCTGAGCGAGATCGAGGCGCGCCATGGGCTGCGCGTGGCGTTCGCCGGCGACGACAGCCTGATCCCGCCGCAGATCCGTATCACGAAGCTGAGCGCCTACACGGCGCCCGAAGCGCCCGTCGCGCTCCCGCGCGACACCGCGCGCATCGCGGCGGACCTGGAGGTCGAGGAGGAGCCGGACGAGATCGCGGCGCCCGAGCCGCAGCCTGCCGCGGCGCCCGCCGAGGCGGAGGCGAGCGAGCCGCCCCGCGCCGCCCCGGCCGCCGACGCCGAGGGATCGGCCGAGGACGAGGAACGTCGCCGCCGCCGTCGCCGTCGCCGCCGTCGCGGCGGACGGCGCGAGGATGGCCTGGCCGAAACCGCCCCTGAGGGCGAGGAAGCCCCGGTGGGCGCGCCCGGCGGTGAGCCGGCGCCGGAAACGGTGGCGGAGACCCCGGTCGCAGAGACCGAGATCGCCTTCCCCCCGCCGTCCCGGCGGAGGCGGCCGACACCCATATCGAGGGCGTGCCGGAACACGCCGAGCCGGAGCCCGCGGAGGACGCCGAAGCCCGTGCCCGCCGCCGCGGCCGGCGCGGCGGCCGTCGCCGCCGGCGCGACGACGAGACCCTGCCCAGCGTCGCCGTGCCCGGCGCCGAACAGCCGGACCTGACGCCGGCCTATGCCGGCCCCACCCCGGCCGATCCGTTCGGCGGGCACATGTTCGACATCTTCGACGTGCTGGAACGGGCCGAAGCCCGCGCCGTGACCGCGCCGAAGGTGGAAGATGGCGCGCCCGCTGAACCGCCGCCCGCGCCGCTGGCCGCCGAGGCGCCGGCCGAGGCCGCGCCGTCGGCGGCGGCGAGCGCCGCAAACGCCGCCGAAGCGGTCCCTGCGCCGGAACCGGCTCTGGCGTCTGCCCCGCCCGCGACGGTCGCCGCGGCCGAGCCGGCGGCCCCTCCCGCGGAGCCACCGGCGATCGTGGCCGAGACCGATGCCGCCGCCGGGGCGGCCGCCTCCGCCCCGCCCGCGACGGTCGCCGAAGCCGAGCAGCCGGCCGCGCCGGCTGCCGCGCCGGCACCCGTCGAAGCGGAGGCGCCGGAACCTGTCGCCGCCTCCGAACCGGCGATCCGGCCGATCGTCATCGGCGCCGAGCCGGAACCGCCCGCGGAAAAGAAACGCGGCTGGTGGCGCCGGCCGGAGTAGGGCGGATCGCGCCTGAGCGGACTCGCGCAGCGATCCGGGGGGCGTGACTCCGCTCGAACAACAAGGCGGGCGCGCGTTCAGTCATGCTGAACGTGCCCGAGTTTCCTGCGTCTGTCGGTCGCGGTCCTTTACCGCGATCGACAGAGACCACCAGGACGCGCGACACGAGCCCTGCCTGGCGTGATACCGGCGGCCTTTCCGGCCGAGCGGTCTCGCGCGTGCGGTTGCCCAAGGGATATCGAGGTCGGCCACGCGGTGGTCGAACGGGACATCGGCCCGGGGCGGCTGGTGTCGAGACGCCCGGCCTGGGTCAGGCGCGCCTCCGGCGCCAGCCGGACCAGGTAGGGCCCGACCCGATCCAGCGCCGGCTTGATCCCGCCGGCGAACAGGCAGACCCGTTCCTTACAACTCAGTACGAGCGGGTGCCGCACGGGATCCGTGGCGGCCCTTACCGGCCAGAGGCACACCGCGCGCAGAACGGCACGCCGGTCCGCGCGGCCCGCACCAGCGCGCGGGCCTGGGTGACCGGCGCGGACAGCGCCGGGCCGGTGGAGAGGAGGTCGGCGAAGCCCTCGTCGGCGCCGCCTCCGCCTCCGCCCGAGCCGCCCCCGCCCGAGCCGCCGCCGCCGCCGGCACGATCGCCGATCAGCACGGTCGGGCAGCCCGAGGTGATGACCCCGCCATGGGAGGTGGAATCGCCGAGCCGGGCGGCGGGCAGGCCGCCGATCAGCACGGTGGCCGAGCCCTTCACGATCAGGTCCGGCGGGCCGGTGCAGGTCAGCATATCGGTCACCCGGGCGGCGGGCAGGCCGCCGATGAGCACGGTCGGGGCGCCGGGTGCGACGACGGGACCGCCGACATGCGGCACCACCCCGTTCACCAGCGGGCAGGTGTGCAGATCGGTCAGGCGTGCGGCCGGCTGGCCCATCGGGTCCTCCCAACGCCGCTGACGGCGCGCATCGGCTGCCCGGCTTCGGTGGCGCCCGAGGTGACGCCGGGTTGAGCGAGGGCGCGGGACAGTGTAGCGAAACGATCGGCGCCCGACATTAACACCTGTGAGTAGCGAGCGCCGCCGCGTCAGTGCCAGCTCGGGCGATATCGGGTCCCGCCAGCCTGGGCGCCGGAGAGGGATGCCTGCGCCGTGCGCCTGCGCGTGCGGCGGGGGATCTCCCATTCCCGTCGTCGAAAGCTTCGGATGTCCCTGTTCTGCAAAGGGTGTTGCAATGCCGCAAGCTTGGGTGGTGGTGACCGTCCTGTCGCGTCGACCGGTGCGACGGCCGCATCCGGCATGGTTCCCCCATGCGCCCGCGGGCGGTGCGGCATGCTGAAGATCCGACGCGAACAGGGCCAGCGGATCATGAAGACGCAACAGGACGAATTCGATGCCGACCTCGTCGCGTATCTTGGAAACCGATTTCCCTCCCGGTTCACCCCGGCGGATCACCGACCCGCCCGGGCGGTCGTTGCCCAGGCGCGGGAGATCGGCCGGCGATACGGCATCGACCGGCTCGATAACCTGGGCTCGCTGGCGGATCTGATCGTGATGTACGGCCCCGGGTTCCATGAGGAGCCCTGGGCCCATGGCATCCTGGAACCGGACCGGCTGCACGGGCCGGACAAGATGGCCCTGTTGCTGCACAAGCTGCGGTCGTCCGGGGTCCGGGTCTAGGTGATGCGGGGGCAAGCGCCATGATCGACCCGGCCGCTCTGCGGATCGCCAACCGGCTGCTCTGGGACGCCCACCCGGAGTTGCACGGCAGGCCGCTGACCGGGGCGCCGAAGGATGCGCAGTACCGCCGCGAATGGATACGATTCTACCAAAGGGCCTGTCAGGGACCGGCCAAACCGCCGGCACCAAGACACACCCCACGGCCTGTTCCGCCCCTTCCGCCCAGGAAACCGACGCCCGTGTTGGCGTGCTCGCTCGTCGGGAACATGGGCCACTTTCAGAAAATGGAGCAGGCTCTTCTGTTGGCGCACCTCCAGCCGGCGGTCCTGAAGGAACTGGGGGGGCTCGACAACTTCCTACACGGTCTCTTGATCGGCGGCGCCGTCGCCCTCACGACGGTCGCAGTCGAAAGCGTCCTGGCGACCACCGGGGTCGGTGCCGGGGTTGACGCGCTTGCCGATGCCACCGCCGTCATTGTTGTCGCGGCCCGGCTCGGCAACGTGTACGGCATCATCCAGAACAGCCAGCAGATCGGAAAGGGTCTCGCCTATCTCCTGCAATTCTATCAGGAGACCCAGTGCAACCGCGCGCAGACCGAGGCGGACCTGGAGCGCTCCGGGCGGCACCTCGCTCACGGAATCGCCGCGGTCGGTGTCGGCGGGTTCCAGATGGCGATGGCGCTCCTGGGGAGCAAAGAGTCCGAAGAAGCCGAGTCGGAGCACCCGCATGCGGGGTCGCACGAGACCGAGCCCCATGAAGGCGGCACGCACCTGGGGACGACCAGGCCGGTGCGGCCACCGGAGGAGGCTGCGGTCCATCCGGACTCCGTCCCGACGGAACCCAGGACCGGGCCCGAAGTGATGAGCGATGCGGCGTCCGGGCCGATGGGCACGGAAGCGGACGGAACGCCCAACCTGGATGCGGCGCCTGCCGCTCCGGTGAAGCGACCGCGGCGGCTGGACGAGGGGGTGCGCAAAAAGTGGAGCAACCTGAAGACAACCCTTAGAGATGGGAAAGAATCGGACGAAAGTGTCGGAGAAAGAGAAATAGAAAAGTTGAGAGATCTCGGAAGGCAGACGCGAGACGAAATGCAGAAGCCCGGGGTACCAGGAAGAAAGGCACGTTGGGATTTTGGGCAGGACGTCAAGCAGGTGGTGTCGACTGTGCAAAGCGGCCCGCCGAGCACGGACGACAAGAACCAGAAATAACGGACTCCATCGGTCCCTGGGCCAAGGCGGTCCACCCGACGAGCCGGGACAGGCCACTCGGACCGCTTGAGGAGGCGACCCGCCATGCACAGAGGGTCAGGCTCCCATCCCTCCCCGACGCCGGGCCTTCGGATGACGGGCCTAGCCTGCACCGCCATCCGCTGCGTGGTTGCGGAACGCCACCTGCCAGCATACGTCAGCGCCGGCCGCGGGCCCCGCCCGGTCTTGCGCGGGCGGCAGAATTCCCATCTCATCGCAGCGAAGGGCCCTGTCCGGCTTGCCGCCGGCCCGCCCGTCCCCCCTCCTGCCCCGGAGCGCCGCGTGAGCCAGAGCCCGACCCGCCATTCCGTCCTCCTCCGCCGCCGCCCCAGCGGGTCGCCGCGGCGCGACGATTTCGAACTCCGCGAGGACGCGATCCCCGCCCCCGGCCCCGGGGAGGTCGTCACCCGCACGATCTTCCTCTCGATCGACCCCTACATGCGCGGCCGCCTGTCCGACCGCCCCTCCTACGCCCCCTCGATCCAGCCGGGCGAGGTCATGACCGGGGAGACCATCGGCGAGGTGATCGCCTCGACCGACCCGCGCTTCGCGCCCGGCGACATCGCGCTCGGCGCGCGCGGCTGGGCGAGCCATCTGGCCTCGCCGGCCGACCGGCTGGCGAAGATCGACCGGGGCGGCCCGCCGCTGTCCACCTATCTCGGCGTGCTCGGCATGCCCGGCGCCACCGCCTATTCCGGCATGACCGACATCGGCCGGCCGAAAGCCGGCGAGACGGCGGTGATCTCGGCCGCCTCCGGCGCCGTGGGCTCGGTCGCCGGCCAACTGGCCAGGCGAGCCGGCGCGCGCGCCGTCGGCATCGCCGGCGGCGCGGAGAAATGCCTCTTCGTGCAGGAGGAACTGGAGTTCGACGACTGCGTCGATCACCGCGCGCTCGACCTCACCGCCGAACTGGCCGCCGCCTGCCCCAACGGCATCGACGTCTATTTCGAGAACGTCGGCGGACGGGTGCAGGAAGCCGTCTTCTCCCTGCTCAACCCGTTTGCCCGCGTCGTGATGTGCGGCATGGTCTCGCAATACAACGAGGCCGAATTCCCGCCCGGCCCCAACCTCGGCTTCGTGGTCGGCAAGCGGGTGCTGATCCAGGGCATGATCGTCTCCGACAAGCCGGAACGTTTCGCCGAATGGCGCGCGCTGGCGCAGCCCTGGGTCGCCGACGGCAGCCTGCGCTACCGCGAGGACATCGTCACGGGCCTCGAGAACGCGCCGGACGCGCTGGCCGGCATCCTGGGCGGGCGCAATTTCGGCAAGCTGCTGGTCCGGGTCGGCGCCGACCCCGCCTGAGCGGATGCGCCCCGACATGGATCCCGCCCTGGCCGAGACGCTGACCGCCTGGCGGCGGCACCTGCACGCGCACCCCGAGGTCTCGTTGCAGGAACGCGACACCGCCGCCTTCGTCTGCGCGAAGCTCACGGAACTCGGCATCCCGTTCGAGACCGGCATCGGCGGCCACGGCGTGGTCGCCACCCTGCGCCGCGGCGGCTCCAACCGCAGCGTCGGCCTGCGCGCCGACATGGACGCGCTGCCGATCACGGAGACCACCGGCCTGCCCTACGCCTCCACCAACCCCGGCGTGATGCACGCCTGCGGCCACGACGGGCACACCACCTCGCTGCTCGGCGCCGCGGCGCTGCTCGCGCGCGATCCGGGCTGGACCGGCACGGTGCATCTCGTGTTCCAGCCGGCCGAGGAAGGCGCCGGCGGCGCGCTGGCGATGCTGGCCGACGGGCTGCTGGCGCGCTTCCCGATGGAACGGATCTTCGGCTACCACAACTGGCCCGGCCTGCCGCCCGGCACCGTCGCCGTGCACGAAGGCCCGGTGATGGCGGCCGGCGCGCGGATCGAGCTGCGGGTGCGCGGCCGCTCCGGCCACGCCGCGCTGCCGCACGAAACCCGCGATCCCATGGTGGCCGCGGCGCACCTGTTGCTGGCGATCCAGACCATCGTCTCGCGCGAAACGAGCCCGCTCGATGCCGCGGTGATTTCGATCGCCACCATGGAAGCCGGCAGCGCGGCCAACCAGATCCCCGACCAGGCCCTGATGCGCGGCACCATGCGCAGTCTGCGCGAAGACGTGCGCGACGCCACCGAAGCCGCGCTGCACCGCGTCGCCGACGGCGTCGCGCACACCTTCGCCCTGGAGATCGACGTCGCGATCCGCCGCGGCGTCACCGTCACGACCAACCGCCCCGAAGGCGCTGCGCTCGCCGGCGAAGCCGCGGAAGCCGCCGGCCTGACCGTCCGTCGCGACCTGCCGCCCGCCATGACCGGCGAAGACTTCGGCTGGTTCCTCAAGGAAATCCCCGGCGCGTTCGTCTGGATCGGCAACGGCGACGGCCCCGGCCTGCACAACGCCGGCTACAACTACAACGACACCATCCTGCCCGCCGCGTCCGGCTTCCTCGCCGCCACCGCCCGCCGCGCGCTCGGGGGGTGAGGTGCCGTAGCCTGGGAGAGAAGCAAGGCCAGGGGGCTTTGCCCCCTGGACCCCCGCCAAGGGCAGTGCCCTTGGAACCCTTCACGAAGGTTCCGAGCGGGTGCGGGGTGGCGCGGCGGGCGCGGGGCGGGCCGGGCGGCAGGCGGAGACAGGGCGCAATCGCGCCCTGTCTCCGCCTGCCGCCCGGCCCGCCCCGCGCCCGCCGCGCCACCCCGCACCCGCTCGGAACCTTCCCGAGGGGTCCAGGGGACTTGTCCCTTGGCGGGGGGTCCAGGGGGGCAAAGCCCCCTGGCCTTGCTTTTCTTCCAGGCGGCCCACCACCGCCCGGCGTGAGGGGGGAGCGGACAGATGATTGGCATTGATTGGGGCACCAGCCGGTTCCGGGCGTTTCGGCTGGGGGCGGATGGGGCGATTAGGGACCACAAGAGCGGGCCGCGGGGCATTCTGGCGGTGCCGGACGGGCGGTTTGCCGACAGTTTGCGTGAGGAGATCGGTCCGTGGTTGGCGGCCGGGGAGCGGCACGTACTCATGTGCGGCATGGTCGGCAGCCGCCAGGGCTGGGTGGAGGCGCCCTATCTGCCCTGTCCGGTCGGCCCGGCGGAGCTGGCGGCGGCGCTGATCGACGTTCCGTTCGACTGGGCCGAGGTGAAGCTGGTTCCCGGCGTGGCCGGCGCCGATCCGGACGGCGTGGCCGAGGTGATGCGCGGGGAGGAAACGCAGCTCGCCGGCGCGCTGGCTTCGTTCGAGCGGCTGGGCGCCGGGGGCGTGTCCGCCGCCTGCCTGCCCGGCACGCATTCCAAATGGGCGCGAGTGGCCGAGGGCCGGATCACCGGTTTCGCCACCCACATGACCGGGGAGGTGTTCGCCGCCTTGCGCGGCCACACGATCCTGGGCCGCACCATGCAGGACGGCGCCGCGACCGACCTGGCGGGGTTCGACCGCGGCGTGGCGCGCGCGGCGCAGGGGGGCGGGCTGTTGCATCATTTGTTCGGCGTGCGGGCCGAGGCGCTGGCCGGCAGGCTCGCGCCCGAGGCGGGGGCGTCGTACCTCTCGGGCCTGCTGATCGGCCACGAGGTGGCAGCGGCGCTGGCGGGCGTGCCGGCCGATACGGTGGTGCCGGTGATCGGCGCGCCGGAGCTTACCGCGCTTTATTCCCGCGCGATCGAGGCCGGCGGCGGGATCGCCGAGCGGATCAACGGCGAGGCGGCGGCGCGCGGCCTGGCCCTGATCGGCGGGAGGATCGGATGGCGCTGAGCGGGTACCTGGCGCGCTGCCCGCTGGTCGCGATCCTGCGCGGCGTGCGGCCGGAGGAAGCCGGGCCGATCGCGGCGGCGCTGGAAGCGGCCGGGATCGCGATCGTCGAGGTGCCGCTGAACTCGCCCCGCCCGTTGGAGAGCATCGCCGCGCTGGCGCGGGACTTCGGCGACCGGCTGCTGATCGGCGCCGGCACGGTGACGACCGCGGCCGAGGTGGCGTCGGTGGCCGAGGCCGGCGGGCGCCTGCTGGTGACCCCGCATGCCGATCCGTCGCTGGTGGTGGCGGCCAAGGCGCGCGGGATGCTGGCGGTGCCGGGGTTCTTCACGCCCGGCGAGGCGTTCGCCCTGCTGGCCGCCGGGGCCGACGGGCTGAAGCTGTTCCCCGCCGAGGCGGCGAGCCCGGCGGTGTTGCGCGCGCTGCGCGCGGTGCTGCCGGCGGGAACCCTGGTGCTGCCGGTGGGCGGGATGGACGCCGCGACCCTGCCGGCCTGGCGCGCGGCGGGGGCGGCCGGGTTCGGGATCGGCTCGGCGATCTACCGGCCGGGCGACGATGCGGCGACGGTGGCGGCGAAGGCGCGGGCGCTGGTCGCGGCGCTGGGCTGAGCGGGCAAGTTCGCCGGGCCGCCGACGCAACGCCCCCTCTCCCCCGCGCTTGCGGGGGAGAGGGTTGGGGTGAGGGGGCGCGAGCCTCCGGGCGCAGGGCGACCGGCGGGTTCCCGCGGCGGAGCAGGATCAGGGGCATCGGCAGCCGGGCCGTGCGGCCGTAGCGACCGCGCCCGACCGCCATTGACTCCAATATCCTGGAATGCATGATGCATATATGAGCGTCCCCGAACCCGACATCGACGGCCGCATCGGCGCCCGCATCCGCACCCTGCGCGCCGCGAAAGGCCTCACCCTCGACGCCCTCGCCCGCCAGGCCGACGTCAGCCGCGCGATGCTGTCGCGGATCGAGCGCGGCGAATCGAGCCCCACCGCGCAGCTTCTGAACAAGGTCTGCGGCGGCCTCGGCGTCACCCTGTCGGCGCTGTTCGCCGAGCCCGCGGCGCCGGCCAGCCCGCTTGCCCGCCGCCGCGACCAGCCCACCTGGCGCGATCCGGCCAGCGGGTATCTGCGCCGCAACGTCTCGCCCCCCGGCACCGGCTCACCGGTCGACATCACCGAGGTCACGTTCCCGCCGGGCGGCAGCGTCGCCTTCGACCACCAGCGCCTGGCCGGCACGGACCAGCACATCTGGGTGCTCGACGGCATCCTGGAGCTGGAACTGGACGGCGCGCAGCGTCCGGCTCGACACGGGCGATTGCCTCATGATGCGCTTCGGCCGGCCGATCCTGTTCCGCAACCCCACCGAGCGGCCCGTCCGCTACGCCGTCATCATCAGCCATGGAGCCGGCCGGCCATGACAGGACCCACCGCATCCCCCGCCCGTCCCGCGATCCGCGCGCTCGACGCGGCCGAGGCCGAGGCGCGTCTGGACGAGCTGGCCGACATCCTGGTGGACGCGGTGGCGCACGGCGCCTCGGTGAACTTCCTGGCCGGCTTTTCGCACGCGGAGGGGCGGGCGTTCTGGCGCGGCCAGATTCCGGGCATCGCCGCGGGCGGCAAGCGTCTGTTCGTCGCCGACGACGGCGCGCGGCTGCTGGGCACGGTCCTGCTGATGTTCGCGCCCCAGCCCAACGCGCCGCACCGCGCCGAGATCGGCAAGATGCTGGTCCTGTCCACGGCGCGCCGCCACGGCCTCGGCCGCCGGCTGCTGACCGCGGCGGAGGCGGCGGCCGCCGCGGCGGGCCGCACCCTGCTGATGCTGGACACCGAGAGCGGCAGCGCCGGCGACCGGCTGTACCGAAGCTGCGGCTGGACCGAGATCGGCAGGGTCCCCGACCATTCCTTCACGGCGGACGGGCGTCTCTCCGAGACCACGTTGTTCTACAAGCGGCTCGACTGATCCCGCCGCGTTCCTGCCTCCACCCGATCGGGGACGGTCGGACGCCGCCGTACGCCGGTCGTCCTGCCGGTCGATACTGCCGGGGCTTCGGGTTCCGGCGAACCCGGCCAGATTCGCAAGAACGGACCGTTGGACACGGAAGATACCGTGACGCCGCGAAAGCAGGGCCATGCAGGCGATGGAACATCACAGGCCGGAGGCCCGGATTTCCTGTCCGCCGCTCCTGTTCGATCTCACCCCGCGCCCGCACCCCGGCGCTGACATTGGCGTGACATTGACCTGGATCAGTACGCCAGACACGACAAGGAACGTTCATGACGAAGCCTGGAGTCCGTGACCCAGGGCAGCCAACCAATAACAGATCAACCAATAACAAGGGAGACCGCCATGCATGCCGTCATGAGGACCTATTCGGGAAAAGGCGCCAAGGAACTGTTCGATGTGCTGGCCAAGCACACAGCAGACGTCGAGCAGATCATGCGTCCGATCAAGGGCTTCGTCAGCTACACGCTCGTCCGCGCCGGCGATGGCGGCGCGTCCGTGACCGTCTGCGAAAACAAGGCTGGCGTTGACGAAAGCGTCCAGAAGGCCCGTGACTGGATCACGAAGAACGCCGCAAACACCGGCGTGGGCGCCCCGACGATCGCGGAGGGGACGGTCATCCTCCATGTAAAATAATCCTCGCATCCGGCCTGGCGGCCGGGCACAGCGGGGGGCGCCGTGCGCGCGCCTCCCCGTCTTGTGGCTTTTCCGCGGTGCCGGCGCAGCCTATCCTCGCCGCAGTGGCGGACGGATCCGCGGCCCCGCACCCGCGGGTCCCGGCAACAACCGGAGGGCCGGCGATGCATCCGTGGCGAACGATCCCGATCTGTGCGCTGGCCGTGATCGCCATCGCAACGGCGCAAGCCCGCGCGCAAACCGTGGTCGAGGAATGGACCAAGGTCACCGCGCCTGCCGCACCGGTGGTGCACGATGTCACGGTGGAGTCCCGCACCACCGCGCTCCTGCTGCTCGATTTCGTCTCGCAGACCTGCAACGAGGCCCGCCGGCCGCGCTGCGTCGCCTCCATCCCGGCGGTGGCGAAGCTGCTGGCGCAAGCGCGGGCGCATGGGGCGAAGGTGATCTACAGCTACGTCTCCAGCGGCACCGCCGCCGATGTCGCGCCGGCGCTGAAGCCGCGTCCGAGCGAGCCGCTGGTGCAGTCCGGCCCGGACAAGTTCCTGGGCACCCATCTCGCCCGGCTGCTGCGCCGCGACGGCATCCGCACGGTGATCGTCACCGGCACCGCCGCCGAGGGCGCCGTGCTCTCCACCGCCAGCGGCGCCGCCTTCCGCGGCTATCAGGTCGTGCTGCCGGCCGATGGCCTGTCCTCCGCCAGCCTGTATGCCGAGCAGTATGTGGTCTGGGACCTGCTCCATTCCCCCGGCACCGCGGGGCGGGTGACCCTGACCACGACCGACCGCATCGGCTTCGCCCGGTAGTGTCCTGCCGCTGAAATGCCTTCCCATTTCAGGGACCAGCAGGCCACTGAAAACAACGAGCCAGTGTCCCGGAAATTCGGAACCGAATTTCCGGGACACTGGCGCCGCGGCGGTTGAGGCGCGCGCCCGCCCGGCCCATCTACCGCTGCGCCGCCCCACCATCCCGGGCGGGCGCCGCCCGCGGAGGCCCCCCATGCCAGCGACCCGCACCGAGACCGACAGCCTCGGCAGCATCGAGATCGATGCCGCCCGCTACTGGGGCCCGCAGACCGAGCGCGCCCGCCGCCTGTTCCGCATCGGCGAGGACCGGTTCCCCCCCGCGCTGATCCACGCCCTCGGCCTGCAGAAACAGGCCGCCGCGGAGGCCAACCTCGCCCTCGGCGAACTGCCCGAGGCGATCGCGCGCCCGATCATCGCCGCCGCGGCGGAACTGGCGGACGGCCGCTTCGACGCGGATTTCCCCTTGCCGGTCTGGCAGACCGGATCGGGCACCCAGACCAACATGAATGCCAACGAGGTGCTGGCCAACCGCGCCAACGAGATGGAAGGCGCCCCGCGCGGCGCCCGCGCCCCGGTGCACCCGAACGATCACGTGAACCGCGGCCAGTCCTCCAACGACAGTTTCCCCACCGTGATGCACATCGCCGCCGCCCGCGCGAGCCAGGCGCTGATCCCCCGCCTCGACCGACTGCGCGCGGCGCTGACCGCCCGCGCCACCGAGTGGGCGGACATCGTGAAGATCGGCCGCACGCACATGATGGACGCGGTGCCGGTCACGTTGGGCCAGGAGTTCGCCGCCTGGGCGCGTCAGGTGGAACTCGGCATCGAACGCCTGCGCACGACCATGCCGCGCCTGTTGTCCCTGCCGCAGGGCGGCACCGCGGTCGGCACCGGCCTCAACCGCCACCCCGATTTCGACCGCGTCTTCTGCGCGCGCATCGCCGCGCTCACGGGCCTGGAGTTCACGCCGAACCCCAACAAGTTCGAGGGCATGGGCGCGCATGACGCGCTGGTGGAGCTCTCGGGCATGCTGAACGTCATCGCGGTGTCGCTGACCAAGCTCGGCAACGACATCCGCCTGCTCGGCTCCGGCCCGCGCGGCGCGATCGGCGAGCTGGTGGTGCCGGCGGACGGTCTGTCCAGCTCCATCATGCCGGGCAAGACCAACCCCACCCAGTGCGAGGCGCTGACCATGGTCTGCGCCCAGGTGATGGGCAACCACGTCACCGTCACCATCGCCGGCGCGCAGAGCTTCCTGGAGCTGAACGTGTTCAAGCCGGTGATCATCCAGAACGTGCTGCATTCGATCCGGCTGCTGGGCGACGCGGCCGAGAGCTTCGCGGACAACATGGTGGCGAAGCTGGAGCCGGACCGCGGACGGATCGCGCTTCACCTGGCGAACTCGCTGATGCTGGTCACCGCGCTCAATCCGCATATCGGCTACGACAAGGCGGTGCGGATCGGCAAGCTGGCGCTGGCGAAGAACGTCTCGCTGAAGGACGCAGCGGCGGAGCTTGGGTTCGTGACCGGGGAGGAGTTCGACCGCTGGGTGCGTCCCGCGCGCATGACCGCGCCCGGCGGCGGCTGAACATGCTGGTCAAGCGCAGCCTCTCGTTGTCCGGTCACCGCACCAGCGTGGCGCTGGAGCCGGAGTTCTGGGCTGCGCTGGTCGCCATCGCCGTTGCGCGCGGGCAGACCCTGGCCGCGCTGGTGGCCTCGGTCGATGCGGCACGAGGGTCCGACCGGCCGCTGGCCTCGGCCCTGCGGGTGCTGGCGCTGGAAGAGGCGGGGCGCAAAAGTTACAGTCACGAGAGCGCTTAACTTTTTCGTAAGCACACATGGGCATTCTGCTCCCCGGTTGAAAATCACCCGCCGAGGACTCCAGGACCATGCTCCATCTTCGCCCGCCCGAGCCGCCGAAACCGCCGGCGCTCACCCCGCTGATCCTGTCCGACCGCCTGATCACCCTGGCCGAGGACGCGGACCGGGCCGGTCTGCCGGCGACCGCGACCCGGCTGGTCCGCCTCGCCTGCACCGTGCTCGACGAGGGGCGCCGCTCCGCGCATTGATCCCGGCGGCCGCTCCGGCTACAGCGCGAAGACCTCCCGCCGCACCGCGGCGCGGGCGATGAACGCCCAGTCGTAGTCGACCCCCAGCCCGGGTCCGTCGGGGACCGCAACGGTCCCGTCCGCCGCCACCGCCTCCATCGCGTCCGAATAGCCGCAGGCGTAAACGGGCGGGACGGCGTTCGGCATGTCCGGCCCGATCAACGCCAGCTCATAGAACCGCGTGTTCGGCGTCGCCGCCATCACCGCCCGGTGCGCCGGGCCGCAGGCGTGGAACTGCACATCCAGCCCCAGCGCCTGGGTGAACGCGACCAGCTTCATCGCCCCGGTGATGCCGAGGTCGTATTCCGGATCGACGTGCAGCATGTCCCCGCCGCCGCCGAGCAGGAACGCGGCCTTGGATTCGACCCCGCGCACGTGTTCGCCCACCAGGAGCGGCGTCCGCAGCCGTTCGCGCAGCCGCTTGTGGCCTTCGAGCGCAAGCCCGGTGTCGCGGTAGGGGTCCTCGTACCAGAGATATCCCGCTTCGTCGCAGGCGCGCCCGACCGCGAGCGCGTCGGTCCAGCTGCGCAACTGGCTGGCGGGATCGAGCATCAGCGGCCAGCCGTCGCCCACCGCGGCGCGCACGCCGAGCACGTTTTCCGTCTCCCGCGCCACGTCGCCGTCGTGCCAGCCGTGGATCTTGAAGCCGGCGAAGCCGCGCGCGCGGCAGGCGCGGGCGAAGGCGGCGAAGGCCGCCGGGCTGTCGAGCCCGCCGGGTTGGTCCTGGCCGTGGTAGCTGCTGGCATAGGCGGGCAGCCGCGTGCGGAACCCGCCCAGCAGCCGCGCCACCGACACGTTCCGCCGCCGGCCGGCAAGATCCCACAGCGCGATATCGAGCGCGCCCTGGCCCATGTGGTCATAGGCCCGCAATTCCCGCCGCAGGTCCTGCCAGATCGCCTCCCGCGCATCCGGATCGCGCCCGAGCAGGTGCGGGGCCAGCATCAGCGCCTGGCCGAAGGACGCCGGGGTGCCGACCCACTGGGTGACGTAGCCGCCCGCAGCGCCCCCCTGGGCGGTTTCGTCGGTCTCGATCCGCACCGCCCAGCGCTGCTGGGCCAGGCGTTCGCCCGGGCGGGCGATGATGTTGCCCACGCCGGAGGCGCCGTGCGCGGGCAGGCCGAGGCCCGGAAGGTCGAAGCCGAACAGGGTCAGCTCGACGCGGGTGATGCGGGTCATGGCGGATGCTCCCCAGGGTTTGCCGCGGGCCAGGCAGCCCCGTGCGGCCTGTCACACTGCGGGCGACTTTCCGCCTCCCCTTGCCGGAGGGGGTTGGGGGAAGGGGTAGATGCCGCACGGATGGGCCGTGCCGTGCGCACCCCTCCCCCCAGCCCCCTCGCGCAAGGGGAGGCGGAGAGATCGCCTCACGCGAACGCCCGCGCCCGGCACAGCTTCACGAACTGCGCCACCGCTGTTCCCTGCGGCCGCCCGGCCACCAGCGCCAGCAGCACCGAGCGGCACAGCGCCGGCTCGGCCAGCGGGCGGGAGATCAGCCCGGCGCCGATCGCCAGCGCGTCCGGCAGCAGCGCGAGCCCCAGTCCCGCCGCCACCAGATCGAGCATCTGCACCCAGGACCCGCCGCAGCGGCGCACCGTGAACGTTTCCGCGCGCGCCTCGATCAGCCGCAGCGCGAAACCGCCGCAACGCTCGCCCACCAGCAGGGTCTCGCCGGCAAGATCGGGGGCGGCCAGGCTGTCCTGCGCGGCCAGGGGATGCCCGGCGGGCAGCACCACCACGCAGCGTTCCTCGCACAGCTTCCACCGGTGCAGCCGGTCGGGCAGGTCGGGGTCGTCGGGCAGCAGCGCGCAGTCCAGCAGGTCCGACAGCAGGGAGTCGACCAGCGCCGCCGGCGCTGCCTCCTCGAACTGCACCGACAGCTCGGGGCAGAACCGTGTCAGCCGTCCGACCACGTCGGCCACCCGCGCGGCCGCGATCGCCGGGCCCAGCCCCACCCGAAGCTGCATCTGCTGGCGGCCGAGTTGCTCGTCGGCGATGCGCCGCGCGGTCTCGGCCGCGATCAGCATGGCGTGCAGATGCGGCACCATCGCCCGTCCGAGCGGGGTGAGCTGGGTCAGGCTGCGCTCGCGGAACAGAAGCGGGCCGCCCAGCTCCTCCTCCAGCCGCTGGATCGCGCGGGTGAGCGCGGGCTGGGTCACGTTGCACTCGGCCGCGGCGCGCGTGAAATTCAACGTGCGGCAGAGGGTGACGAAATAGCGGACCTGGTGCAGTTCCATCGGCCCCGCCCTCAGCCCCCCGCGCGCGGCAGGGCGCGCAGCGCCGCCAGGATGTCGGCCGGCTCGGCCTGTTCGGTGAAATCGACCGAGAGGAAGCGCCAGCGGACCACGCCGGCGCGATCGAGCACGAACACCGCCGGTAGCGGCAGAAACCAGGCCTGGTTGCCGTGCCGCAAGGCCAGGTCGTTGCCGTATTTCAGCAGCAGCCGGCGGTAGATGTCGGGCGTGCGGAACACCACGCCGCAGCCGAGGCCGAGGCCGCAATCGACGTCCGACAGCACCTCGAACGAAGCGCCGTGGTCCCGCTTGGTCCGCAGCGCGAGCCCGCCGGTTTCCGGCGTGATCCCGACCAGGCTGGCGCCGGCCGCTTCCAGCTCCGGCAGGGCCGCGACCAGCGCGTCCAGCATCAGCCGGCAATAGGGGCACCAGATGCCGCGGAAGAACGTCACCACCACCGGGCCGCGGCGCTGCAGGTCCGCGATCGCCACCAGGTCGCCCTCGGCATTCGGCAGCACCATGTCGGGGAACCGGTCGCCGACGTCGAGCGCGTGGGTGCTCACGCCGAGGCGCTGCATCTCCGCGACCGACGTTTCGTAGGCGATGCGGACCTCGTCCGACATGGTCCGGCGCTGGGCGGCGATCTGGTCCCGAAGGCGCGGCATGCTTGGGTCTCCTGACGGCAGCCTGCGACGCCGGGGGGCGGACGGCAAGCGGCGGGGCGGCAGGCGGCCGGGCGCTCACGCCGAGCCAGACGAGGGGCCGAACCGGGGCGCTTCTCCCCCTCCCGCAACGGGAGGGGGAGGAGAGGAGAACGCGCCCGACCGGCGCTACTTCGTCTTGGTGTCGTGGCCCATGCTGTCATGGCCCATTTCGGTGTGCCCCATCGCGTCGTGCCCCATCGCGGAGGGGGCCTTCGTGTCATGTCCCATGCTGTCATGCCCCATGCTGTCCTGGCCCATCGCGGTGGCGTGCTGCATGGCGCTGTCGGACGCGGCAAGCGCCGGGGCGCCGCCGGCCAGGGCGAGACCGCCGGCCAGCGCGACAGCGAGAACGAGATGTTTCATCGTGAGCCTCCTTGGTGTGAACGCGGGCAAGGATCGGCTGCCCGGCCCGCCAAGGATCGCGATCCGCGCCCGCGTCGGCCAATGCCGTCTGGTTATCGACTTCATGCATGGACGCGGACCGCGCGGCGGGACGATCACCCCGGCCACACGCACCGCGGAGGCTCGCCATGCCGACCCACGCCCACCGCCCCACCCGCCGGCCCATCCATCCCTGGCCGCTCCGGCTGATGCATTGGCTGAATGCCACGGCGATCGTCGTCATGATCGGCAGTGGCTGGCAGATCTACAACGCTGCGCCGCTGTTCCCCTTCACCTTCCCCGCCCAGGTCACCATCGGCGAATGGCTCGGCGGCGCCATCGCCTGGCATTTCGCGGCGATGTGGCTGCTGGTGCTGAATGGCATCAGCTACCTGATCTGGGGCGGCCTGAGCGGGCATTTCCGCCGCCGGCTGCGCCCGCCCGGGCCGCGGGAGGTCTGGCGCGACACGAGGCTGGCGCTGCGCTTCCGGCTCGACCATCGGCACGGGGTCTACAACGCGGTCCAGCGGGCGCTCTATCTCGCCGTGATCGCGCTCGGCGCGCTCGCCGTCGCCTCGGGGCTGGCGGTGTGGAAGCCGGTGCAGCTCTGGTGGCTGTCCGATCTGTTCGGCGGGTTCCGCGCCTCGCGCTACGTGCATTTCTTCGCCATGGCCGGCATCGTCGGCTTCCTCGCCATCCATCTTGTTCTGGTCGCGCTGGTGCCGAAGGTCCTGTGGCCGATGATCGTCGGCGGACGGCGCGCGGAGGACGTGCGATGAGCGCGTCCCTGGACCGCCGCCGCCTGCTCGGCCGTGCGCTCGCCTTCGGCGCGTTGAGCCTGCTGCCCGGTTGCAACTACGACGACCTGAAGCACCCCGACCTCGCCGACCGCGCGCTGACGGCGATCTCGCGCTGGAACGACCGGGTGCAGGCGGCGCTGCTCGATCCGCGCACGCTGGCGCCGACCTTCCCCGCCAGCGCCATCACCCGCCCGCCGCGCTTCAACGCCTATTACGATCGCAGCCGGGTGCGAGTGGTGGATGGGGCCGCCTGGAAGCTGGAGCTGACCGGCGCCATCGCCGACAAGCGTCCCTGGCGGCTCGCGGAGCTGCGCGCCGCGCCGCAGGAAAGCCAGATCACCCGGCTGATCTGCGTCGAAGGCTGGCGGGTGGTCGGGCAATGGAGCGGCGTGCCGCTGCACTGGTTCCTGCGCCGCATCGGCGCGGACACGCGAGCGCGCTACGTCTCGTTCCGCTGCGCCGACGGGTATTATTCGAGTATCGACATGGAATCGGCGCTGCACCCACAGACCATCCTGGCGCTGGATTTCCTGGGCAAGCCGCTCACCCCGGCCTTCGGCTTTCCGCTGCGGCTGCGCATCCCCACCAAGCTCGGGTTCAAGAACCCGAAATCGCTGGTGGCGCTCGGCGTGACCAACGTGTTCCCCGGCGGGTACTGGGCGGACCAGGGGTACAACTGGTTCAGCGGGTCCTGAGCCGGGCGGCGCGTTCCGGACGGCCGGCCGCTACCCCGGCCCGGCCGCCCGCGCCGCCGCGTCCAGCGCCGCCTGCAGCGTCCAGGCGGCGGCCAGCCGGTCCACCGAGGCGGCGCGCTTGCTCCGGCTGAGATCGGCCTCCCCGATCAGGAACCGGTTGGCGGCGGCCGAGGACAGGCGCTCGTCCCACATCGCCGCCGGCAGGCCGGTCGCCTCCGCCAGCGCCCCGGCCCAGTCGCGCGCGGCCTGGGCGGCCGGGCCGAGGCTGCCGTCCATGGACAGCGGCAGGCCGACCACCAGCCCGCCGGCGCCTTCCTTGCGCGCGATCGCGGCGATCTCGGCGGCGTTCTCCCGCAGCTTGCGCCGGCGCAGGCTGCCATAGGGGCTGGCCAGGGTGCGGCGCACGTCCGACAGCGCGAGGCCGATCGTCTTCGCGCCGGGGTCGATGCCGATCAGCCTCTCGTCGCGGGTCAGGCCCGCCAGCAGCTCGGTCAGGTTGAACAGGGGCATGGGCGTGGTTATGGTCCGCGCCCTTCTCCTGGAAAAGGACCGCGTGCGCCCATGTCGCTCGATCCCGCGACCATCCGTCGCATTGCCGCGCTCGCCCGCATCCGCGTGACGGATCAGGAGGTGCCCCGCCTGGCGGACGAGATGAACGCCATCCTGGGCTGGATCGAGCAGTTGAACGAGGTGGACGTGGAGGGGATCGAGCCGCTGGCCGGCGCCGCGCTGCGCGCCCTGCCGATGCGCCAGGACGTGGTGACCGACGGCGGCTACCCCGAGCAGGTGCTGGCCAACGCGCCGGAGCGGATCGGCGATTTCTACGTCGTGCCGAAGGTGGTGGAGTGATGCTGACCGACCTGACCATCGCCGCGGCCCGCGCCGGCCTCGACCGCGGCGATTTCACCGCCCGCGCCCTGACCGAGGCGCATCTGGCGGCGATCGGCGCGCTGAACCCGCGGCTCAATGCCTTCATCACCGTGACCGCCGAGCAGGCGCTGGCGCAGGCCGATGCCGCGGATGCAGCGCTGGCGCGCGGGGAGGGGCGGGCGCTGACCGGCATTCCGCTCGCGATCAAGGACCTGTTCTGCACCGCGGGCGTGCGCACCACGGCGGGCAGCAAGATCCTGTCGCCCTTCGTGCCGCCCTACGAGAGTACGGTCAGCGCCAACCTGCTGCGCGACGGCGCGGTGTTCCTGGGCAAGGCCAATCTGGACGAGTTCGCGATGGGCTCGTCCAACATGACCTCGGCCTTCGGCCCGGTGGCGAACCCCTGGACCCGCCGGCAGGATCCGTCCGCGGTGCTGGTGCCGGGCGGATCGTCCGGCGGCTCGGCCGCGGCGGTGGCGGCGCGGATCGCGATGGGGGCCACGGGGACGGATACCGGCGGGTCGATCCGCCAGCCGGCCTCGTTCTGCGGGATCGTCGGGCTGAAGCCGACCTACGGGCGGTGTTCGCGCTGGGGGGTGGTGGCGTTCGCCTCCTCGCTCGACCATCCCGGGCCGTTCGCGCGCACGGTGGAGGATTGCGCGATCCTGCTTGGCGCGATGGCGGGGCACGATCCGAAGGATTCCACCTCGGCCGACGTGCCGGTGCCGGATTTCCGCGCCGCCTGCGCGCGCGGGGTGAAGGGGCTGCGCATCGGCGTGCCGCGCGAGTACCGGGCCGAGGGAATGGCGGGGGAGATCGATGCGCTGTGGCAGCAGGGCATCGCCTGGCTGCGCGAAGCGGGCGCCGAGGTGGTGGACGTCTCCCTGCCGCACACGAAATACGGGCTGGCAACCTACTACATCGTGGCGCCGGCGGAGGCGTCGTCCAACCTGGCGCGCTACGACGGGGTGCGGTTCGGCGCGCGTGCGGCGGGCGAGGGGGATCTGCGGGATCTGTACGAACGCACCCGCGCCGAGGGGTTCGGCGCCGAGGTGCGGCGGCGGGTGCTGATCGGCACCTACGTCCTGTCGGCGGGATATTACGATGCGTATTACTTGCGGGCGCAGAAGGTGCGCGCGCTGATCCTGCGCGATTTCACCGAGGCGTTCGCGCAGGTCGATGCGCTGCTGACGCCGACCGCGCCTTCGGCCGCGTTCGCGCAGGGCGAGAAGATGGACGATCCGGTGACGATGTATCTGAACGACGTGTTCACCGTGCCGGCGAACCTGGCCGGCGTGCCGGCGATCAGCGTGCCGGCGGGGCTGGATGCGAACGGGCTGCCGCTCGGCCTGCAGGTGATCGGGCGCGGGTTCGACGAGGAGACGGTGCTCGCGGTGGGGGCGGAGATCGAGCGGGCGGCGGGGTTTGCGGGGTGGCGGGGGTGAGCGGCGACTGTCGACACCGCGATGAGGCCAAACAAAGAATTTGGTGATCTACAAATCGGTAACGCATCATATGGAGCTTGGGGGAAGTCAGGAGCAACCGCCATTGACCCACTGAACCAAGCGTTCAACGAACTCCTCCCTCTTCTGTCGCTCAGGGTGAGAGGTTCGTAGGAAGCGAAACCTACGGCCTTGCTGATCACGGCATTGGCGTTCCCACCACCATATTTGCTTTTTCCCGTTCTTGACCCGGTGGGTCATTGGACGCACATCGTAATACTCAAATTTTGAACTCCAATTTTCAATAAAGCCATCATAATCCCTGGACGTATAGAAAATTATGTTCTTGGGTTGCAAGATATCCATCTCCTTCCACGCCACCCCAAGATTGCCGAGGCAATTCATCCTCGTCTCCGCGCTGGTCGTGTCTCGATTCATTGAAGCGTTGCATTTCACTAAGTTCGTAAACGAAACTTTTTCCCAGCCTTTGTCAACTGATCCAAATACTCCCTGGACGACGCCAGCCGTGTAGGACCAATAGGCCGACCATTTCTGGCGCACCCATTCATCTGCGGAGCGTGTTCCGTCAATGAATCCTTGTTTATCCAATTGATCGTCGGCTTCGTGATCATCGAGAATTCTTCCGCGGGCATTTTTCCCAACGAAGACAAGCCGGTGGGGGTCGCTTCGGAATTCGCGCCCCACCTGCCAGATCGCTACTGGACCGGACAACTCTGGGGTGTCCGATCTACACCGCTGACAGACAGGGTTTACCCACAGTTTCAGGCTGCGATACAATTCAAAAAGCGCTTGTTCTGCCATGCGTCGCCCCCAAATTAAGAATTCAATCGCCGTCGGCGATGCTCCATGTCAGATCGTAACCTTCCAGAAATTTTTGTCAACGGTGCGAACGCTGAACAGCACACGCAGGATCGTCACCGTCCGGCCCAGACATGAAAGCCGATCGTCACCCGTCGGGCGAGGCCGATCACCCGCAACCCCGGCCGAATATCGTCCCGCCGGGTGCCGCGCGCGGGAAACAGAGCCAGGTGCCGGCACGTCGCCTCGATCCGCTCGGTGAATGCCAACGCCCGCCCCGGACCGCCGCGCGCCGCCAGGTCATCGTAGAGTTCGATCAGGTCCGCCTGCGCCTCCGTCGCGAAGACGACCCAGATCACATCCGAGCCAACGCGAATGGTGGTCGGTGTTCCTCTCGCGCGCCGGGGCATCCTGCATGCCCCCGCAGCCGACACCGTCCTGGACAATATAGCCATCGGATGCCTATATTTTCCCCATGGCCCAGCACAGCGTCGCCGAAGCCCGCAACCACCTGTCCGACCTGATCGACCGCGCCCTGACCGGGGAGACCGTCGTGATCACCCGCCACGGCACCCAGGTGGTGGAACTCAAGCCGGTGCGCCCCCCGGCCCATCCCGTCACCGCAGCCGATCTCGACTTCCTGGCCCGCCATCGCGTCGGCGCCCGGCCGTTGCGTGAGGATGCCGGCCGCCTGCTCCGCCGGCTGCGCGACGCCGAAGACCGGTGAGCCTCTATCTCGACGCCAGCGTTCTCGTCGCCCTGCTCACCAACGACCCCTTCACCGCCCGCGCCGAGGCCTTCCTCCGCGCCCGCACTCCCAGCCTGATTCTCAGCGACTTTGCCGCCGCCGAGTTCGCCTCCGCCCTCGCCCGCCGCGTCCGTACGGAAGACCTCACGGAAGCCGAGGCCCGCTCCGCCTTCGCGACGCTTGATAGCTGGGCCGTCCGCGCCACGCACCGGGCGGAGACCACGCCAGCCGACGTGGCCGCGGCCGGGGCGTTCCTGCGCCGGCTTGATCTTCCCTTGCGCACGCCCGACGCGCTCAATATCGCCATCGCGCAAAGACTGGGCGCGGCGGTCGCGACATTCGACACCAAGATGGCCGCCGCCGCCCGCGCGCTCGGCCTCGCCACCCCGGCGATCGCGCGCGCCTGACCCGGCGCGTTCGCTACCGCTTCGGCGCCGCCTTCTTCTGCCCCGCCAGCACCGGGAGATCCTCCTCCAGGACCATGATATGGAGCGAGAACGACACTTCCCCGTCCTCGTCGTCCCGGTGCACCGTGCCCAGGAACTCCCCATCGACGCGCAGTTCCACCGAGGCGCCGCGGTTCTTCGGCGCCTCGATGCGGATGCGGTCGCTGCCGAGGGTCGTGCGCAGATAGGCTTCCAGCCGCGCGATGTCCGATGGCGTCATACTTCACCTGTCCTCTGCTTGCCCAAGCCGCACGGTCTCCCCCTCCCGCAAGGGATGGGGGGAGACGGCGCCGGGTCGGTCTAGTGCCGGAAGTGGCGCATCCCGGTCAGTACCATCGCGATCCCGGCGGCGTCCGCCGCGGCGATCACCTCCGCGTCGCGCATCGACCCGCCGGGCTGGATCACCGCCGTCGCGCCCGCGGCCACCGCCGCCTCCAGCCCGTCGGCGAACGGGAAGAACGCATCGGACGCGACCACGCTGCCCTGCGCCAGGGGCGCATCGAGCCCCGCGGCCTTCGCGGCCTCGGCGCTCTTCCACGCCGCGATGCGCGCGGAATCGACCCGGCTCATCTGCCCCGCGCCCACCCCCACGGTCGCCCCGCCCTTGGCGTAGACGATCGCGTTCGACTTCACATGCTTGCAGACCCGGAAGGCGAACAGCAGGTCGGCCAGTTCCGCCGCACTCGGCGCGCGCTTGGTCACCACCTTCAGATCCGCCGCGGCCACCCGCCCGGAATCGCGCGTCTGCGCCAGGAACCCGCCGCCCACGCTGCGGAACGCCATGCCGCCCGAAGCCGGGTCCGGCAGCCCGCCCGTCAGCAGCAGGCGCAGGTTCTTCTTGCGCGCGAGCACGGCGCGGGCCGCCTCGTCCGCATCCGGGGCGATGATCACTTCGGTGAAGATCGCCGCGATCCGCTCCGCCGTCGGCCCATCGAGCGGCCGGTTCAGCGCCACGATGCCGCCGAAGGCGGAGACCGGGTCGCAGCGCAGCGCCGCCTCCCAGGCCGTCGTCAGGCTGGCCGCGCTCGCCACCCCGCAGGGATTGGCGTGTTTGACGATCACCACGGTCGGTTCGTCGAATTCGGCGACGCACTCATATGCCGCGTCGGTGTCGTTCAGGTTGTTGTAGGACAGCTCCTTGCCCTGGATCTGGGTCGCGGTGGCGATCCCGGGGCGCGGCGCGGTGGCGTAGAAGGCCGCCCGCTGGTGCGGGTTTTCCCCGTAGCGCAGGGTCTGGCGCAGGGTGCCGGCGATCGCCAGGCGCTGCGGAAACACTTCCCCCTGCTCGCCCGCGAACCAGCCGGCGATCGCGGCGTCATAGGCGGCGGTGCGGGCATAGGCGGCCCCGGCCAGCCGCCGGCGCAGCGCCAGGGTGGTGCCGCCCTGGGCCTCGATCTCCGCCAGCACCGCCTCGTACTGGTCCGGCTCGGTCAGCACGGTGACGAAATCGTGGTTCTTCGCCGCGGCGCGGATCAGCGCCGGGCCGCCGATATCGATGTTCTCCACGCAGTCCTCGGCGCTCGCGCCGCGCGCCACCGTCGCCTCGAACGGATAGAGGTTCACCGCCAGCAGGTCGATCGGCGCGATGTTGTGCGCCGCCATCTGCGCCACATGCGCGGGCAGGTCGCGCCGGCCCAGCAGTCCGCCGTGGATCTGCGGCACCAGGGTCTTCACCCGCCCGTCCAGGATTTCCGGAAACCCGGTGTGCTCCGACACCTCGGTCACCGCCACGCCGGCGGCGCGCAGCGCGGCGGCGGAGCCGCCGGTGGACAGGATCTGCACCCCGCGCGCGGCCAGCGCGGTGGCGAAGGGCACCAGGCCCGACTTGTCGGAAACCGAGATCAGCGCGCGGCGGATCGGAACAACATCGCTCATGGCGCCGCGCAATAGACCTAGAGGCCGAGCAGGTCCAGCGTGCGCGCGACCACCTTGGCCTCGTCGAACCGCTCCTCCGCCCGCGCGCGCCCCGCCGCGCCCATGGCGGCGCGCAGCGCCGGGTCGCCCGCCAGCCGCGCCAGCGCGGCGCCCAGCGGCTCGGATGCGTGTGCCGGCACCAGCAGGCCGGTCACGCCCTCCGCCACCTGCTCGCGCGGCCCGGGGATGTCGGAGGCGACGACCGGCAGGCCGCACAGCATCGCCTCCATCACCGACATCGGCAGGCCCTCGAAATAGCTCGGCAGGGTGAAGATGTCGGCCGCTGCCATGACCGCCGCCACGTCGGCCCGATAGCCGAGACGCCTGAGCCGCGGGCCGAGGCCGGCCGCATCGAGCAGCGCCTCCATGTCCTCCCCCGGATCGGACTCGAGCCGCGTCGCCCACGACCCACAGCTCCGCCTCGGGCAGCTCGCGCATCGCCGCCGCCAGTTCGGGATAGCCCTTGGTGCGCACCAGGCGGGAGACGGCGAGCACCACCACCCGGTCCTGCCGGCGTGCCGAGCGCGGCGCGGATCCGCGCCCGCGCGGCCGGATCGGGGCGGAAGATCGCCGGGTCCCGCCCGTTGCCCACCGCAATCGCATCGCGGCAGATGCCGAGGCGGCGCGCGTCCTCCGCCTCCACCGCCGAGACCGTGAGGAACACGTCGGTCAGCCGCCCCCCGAGCCACTCCATCACGAAAGCGACGGCGCGGCGGGCGAGCGGGCCGTCCTGCTTGTAGAGCAGAACCGTGGCACGTGTAGGCGACCCGCGGCACCCCGGCGAGCCGCGCGGCCAGCCGCGCGAGGAAGCCGCTGATCGGCATGTGCGCGTGCACGAGGTCGGGCTTCTCCGCCCGCAGCAGCGAAACAAGGGCGGCGAAGGCGCGCAGGTGCGCGAAAGTGAAGACCCGCCGCGCGAAGGGCAGCGTCACCACCCGGAAGCCCTCGGCACGGATGTCGGCGAGCAGCGGCCCGTCGGCCGACACGCCCACCACCTCGTGCCCGCGCGCGCGGACGCCGCGCATCACCGGCAGCACGAAGTGCCGCAGCGAGAAATCGACGTTGGCGATCTCGAGAACCTTCACGCCCCGGCCCGCACCCCCGCACGCCGTCTTCTCCCCTCCCCTTGCGGGAGGGGCCGGGGGAGGGGGCGCGCGGCACGCACGCGCCGGGAACGCCGGCGCGAAGCGAACCCCTCCCCCTTCCCCTCCCGCAAGGGGAGGGGAGACGGTGGGCGGCGGGCGGGCCCGGCACGCATTACTTGACCTTGCTGATCGCCCATTTCACGTGCTGCGGCCCGTCCGGATAGCCGGTCAGCACCACCTGCTCGGCGCGCTTCGGCTCGGGGCCGCCGAGGTAGATGCTCTCCTCCACCGACACAAGCGCCCCGTCGGCGCGCAGCCGCCAGCCGCCGCCGCCCGGCAGGCGCAGCAGCACCGCGGCGCCGTCCTGCTGGAGGTTGGCGTGCACCGTCGGGTGCAGATGGAAGCGGATGGTGAAGGGCTGCGCCGTCGGCGCCTCCACCGTGTCCTCCCCGCGCAGGTCCTCGCCGCTCTCGGCCAGGTACAGGCGCCGGCGGTGGACGGCGTCGAACGGCCTGGCCCAGCCGTCGTGGCTCGCTTCCAGCCAGTGCGCGCCGTTGGCTTCCTGGCGCTGCACCTCCACCGCGGCGGGGCGGCGCCCCAGCCCCTCGGGCTTCAGCTCGGAGGAGTTGACGTCGGCGATCACCAGGGTGGAATGGGCGGCGGTGGCGCGCACCGCATCCCGCCACTCCGCCCCGCCGGCGGGAAAGGCGCCGCAGTTCACGATCAGCCGCTCGCGGCCGACCGACATCTCGAACGACAGGGTCCCGGCGTGGGCGGTGCGGTCGAGCCCGGGCGGCGGCGGCGCGCCGCAATCGGCCAGCACCAGGCTCCGTCCGGCGGCAAGCCGGTGGAACCCGCCGTCCGGCAGCGCCATCGGGGTGCGCCCGGCGCGCCCGGCCTGGGTCAGCACCAGCTCGATCAGCCCCGCATGGTCTTCCTTGGTGCCGTTGAACAGCGCGAGCCCGCCGTCGCCATGGCGCAGGCAGCGCAGCGCCCCGGCCACCCGCTCGATCGCCGGGCCGAGCGCCGCCGGTGGCGCGGCCTGCGCCGCCTGCAGCAGGGAGCGGATTTCCGTCAGATCCTGCAGCGCGGCCAGCAGCGCGGCCGGGCTGCGCTCGGCGTGGCTGCCGTCGGGGGCCACCTGGCGGGCGATCTCCTGCGGCAGGAAGCGCTGGGCGCGCAGCAGGAAGCCGCCGTGCTCCGGCAGCGCCACCGCCGCGGCGATCAATCCTTTGAGCGCGGTGAGCGCGCGGGCGTCGATCTCCTCCGGCGGCAGCGCGGCCGACAGGCCGCGGGCGTCGGCGACCAGCCGGGCCATCAGCTTCTGGCGGAACGCGTCGTCGGCGGCGGCGAAAAAGAAGTCGTAGTGGCCGAGCCAGGCGGCGATGCGCGCCCCGGCCACGTCCGGCCGCTGCGCCAGCGGGTCCGACGCCCCGGTGGCGATCCAGTCGGACACCAGCGCCCGGGCGCGCAGGCGGGCGGCGTCGGTGCCCAGCGCGCGCAGGTCGCGCAGCCAGGTGAAGCCGTGCGCCGCGGCGCGCAGCAGCGCGGGGCCGGACGGCTCGGCCCAGAACCCGGGCCGCAGGCCCCGCACCCCGCCGCCCAGTTCCAGCTCCCCTTTGAGCAGCCTGGCGCCGCGGGCGGGATCGCCCGGCCAGGGGTCGCGCACCGGCAGGGCAGGGGCGTCGGGCACCCGGCTCATGCGCAGATCGGGCAGGCGCGCGAGGGCGCGACGGGCCTCGCGCAGCCAGCGGCCTGATTCGCTCCGGCTCAATCCCCCGACCCCCCAGGATCGGATGTTCCGGCTTCGGGCACGCGGCGCGCGGCGGCCGTGGCTTCCGCCCGCAGCCGGGCGATGGCCTGCGCGGGGTCGGGGGCGCCGAACACGGCGCTGCCGGCGATCAGGGTATCGGCGCCCGCCGCCGCGGCCGGCCCTGCCGTGCCCGGGCCGACGCCGCCATCCACCGCCAGCCGGATCGGCCGGCCCGAGGCCGCGATCATCCCCCGCAACGCGGCGATCTTGGGCAGTTGCGAGGGCAGGAACGCCTGCCCGCCGAATCCGGGGTTGACGGTCATCACCAGCACTGTGTCGACCAGATCGAGTACCCATGCAACGGTTTCGATCGGAGTCGCAGGGTCCAGCACCACGCCGGCCCGCTTGCCCAGCCCGCGGATCGTTTGCAGGGAGCGGTGCAGATGCGGCCCGGATTCCGGGTGGATCAGGATGCGGTCGGCGCCGGCGGCGGCGAATTCGGCCAGGAACGGATCGACCGGGGCGATCATCAGATGCACGTCGAACTTCAGCCGGGTGCGCGGGCGCAGCGCCTGCAGCACGATCGGGCCGAAGCTGATGTTGGGCACGAAGCGGCCGTCCATCACATCAAGATGCAGCCAGTCCGCGCCGCCGGCCTCCACCGTGGCGACCTCCTCGGCGAGGCGGGCGAAATCGGCGGCGAGCAGGCTGGGGGCGATCTCGATGCGGGGCATGGCGGTCTCGGCGGCAGGGGGCGGGGGAGGGCGATGAAGGAAGGAAAAGCGCGCCGCGCACAAGGGTCGCGTAAGTCTCCCCCTCCCCTTGCGGGAGGGGGTTGGGGGGAGGGGTGGCCGCCGCAGGATGCCTCGTGCTGCACCCCCCTCCCCCCAACCCCCTCCCGCAAGGGGAGGGGGAGACCTGGGTGGCCGGCTCGATCCCGCGGGCCGGTTCGCGGCGATCGCCGTGCCCCCGCTTGACGCCTCTCTTTCCCGCCGTTACATCCCCGCTCCTCCCGGCCGGCCTCTGGCCGCCGGCGGATGCCCAGGTGGCGGAATTGGTAGACGCGCAGGTTTCAGGTACCTGTGGCCGCAAGGTCGTGGAAGTTCGAGTCTTCTCCTGGGCACCATCCGCAATGATCGATCATCAGCCGTCAGGACGCAGGACGCCATGGGCGTGACCCAGTTCATGCCCGGTGCCGCACTGCACCTCCATCGCGACGACCTGCCGGAGGGCCTGTCGCTCGGCCCCGTGGTCGCCGTCGATACCGAGACCATGGGCCTCAATCCGCACCGTGACCGGCTGTGCCTGGTGCAGCTCTCCGCCGGCGACGGGGTCGCGCATCTGGTCCAGCTGCGCCCGCAGGCGCTCGGCGGGCGCGGGTTCGACTGCCCCAACCTGGCGCGGATGCTGGCCGATCCCGCCACCCTCAAGCTGATGCATTTCGGCCGCTTCGACGTGGCGGTGCTGCAGCACAGCCTGGGCATCACCGTCGCCCCGGTCGCCTGCACCAAGATCGCCGCCAAGCTGGTCCGCACCTTCACCGACCGGCACGGGCTGCGCGACCTCTGCCGCGAGCTGTTGGGCGTGGAGATCAGCAAGCAGCAGCAGACCTCGGACTGGGGTGCACCGGAGCTGTCGGCCGAACAACTTGCCTACGCTGCCTCCGACGTGCTGCACCTGCACGCGCTGTGGGCGAAGCTGGAGGCGCTGCTGCGCCGGGAAGGCCGGCTGGAGCTGGCGCAGGCCTGCTTCGCCTTCCTGCCGGCGCGGGCGCGGCTCGATCTGCTCGGCTACGAGACGCCGGACATCTTCGCCCACTGAGACCAGCGGCCCGACACCGGGCCGGCGGTCAACGGAAAGGGCCGCAGGGATGACCCCCGGGCGGCGCGGGCGCCGGTTACGCCCGCCCGGCGCCACGATTGGGCGCGCAGGACGGCAGCGGCCCGAGGCCGATCGGCGAGGGGATCGCGTCGGTACCCTCAGGCACGGCCAGCAGGCGCACGCGGCTCACGCCGCTGTGCCGTATGCCCAGCCGCTGGGCCGCGGCCACCGACAGGTCGATGACGCGTCCGGGCACGAAGGGCCCGCGATCGTCGATGCGCACGATGACGGAGCGATCATTCTCCAGATCGGTGACGCGCACCTTGGTGCCGAACGGCAGGAACGGGTGCGCGGCGGTCAGGGCGTTCGCCCGGTAGAGCCGTCCGCTCGCGGTGCGCGCCTGGCGGCGCGTGGCCTGGTACCAGGATGCAACCCCGTACTGGACGCAGGCGTCCGGGTGGGCCCGTGCGGCGACGGTGCGCACCGGCGCCGCGGGCGCGCGGGGCTGCGCTGCGGCGGCGGCGACGGGGGGCACCGGCGGTGCAGCGGCGCATCCTGCGATCGTAGACGTAACGAAAGCGGCGCAAAGCAGGCGTCTGACATGCATGGCTCCCTCTAACCCGAGGATGTGGCAAGAAAGCGGCAATCACCGCTTTGTGTCCGCCGTCGCGCGCGCAGGACGATCTTGTATAGGAACGTTTCCGACGGGTGGGCGACCGATCGGTTTGATAGCGAACCGCCGAATCGTTCCGGATTACGAAACGTATCCGGATCGACCGGCCCTCCGCGGACGCCTCGGTTGCGCGTGCCCCGACCCGCCTCCGGGGCGGCGCGCGCCCTGGCTGCCCGCCGCGGCGCCTTGATCTCCGCCGCCGAAGGCGGCAAAGACGGGCCTTGCCTCGCGCCCCGCGCGCGTCTCCAGCTCCGGTGCGGGCGCCCGCGACCACCCCGCGCCCTGACCGAGGATCGCCCCGCCCCGTGCCCCCTCTGCAACCCATCCGCGGCACCGCCGACCTGATCGGCGAGGACGCGCGCCGCCACCGCCACGTCATCGACACCGCCCGCGCGGTCGCCGGCACCTACGGCTGCGACGAATGGGCCACGCCGATCTTCGAGGCCACCGCCGTGTTCGCCCGCACCCTGGGTGAGACCTCCGACGTGGTCACCAAGGAGATGTACAGCTTCACCGACCGCGGCGGCGACAGCCTGACCCTGCGCCCCGAAGGCACCGCCGGCGTCTGCCGCGCGCTCGTGTCCAACGGCCTGACCCAGACCCTGCCGCAGAAAGTGTTCTACGCCGGGCCGATGTTCCGCTACGAGCGGCCGCAGAAGGGCCGCTACCGCCAGTTCCACCAGATCGGCCTGGAACTGATCGGCGCCGCCGAGCCGCTGGCGGATGCCGAGGCGATCGCCTGCGGGTGGGACATCCTGACCGCGCTCGGCATCGCCGCCGACACCGTGCTGGAACTGAACACCCTGGGCGACGCCGAGAGCCGCACCGGCTACCGCGCGGCGCTGGTGGACTATTTCACCGACCACCGCGCCGCCCTGTCGGAAGACAGCCTGAACCGGCTCGACCGCAACCCGCTGCGCATCCTCGACAGCAAGGACCCGGCCGACCGCCGGCTGGTGGCCGCGGCGCCGACCATCTTCCCGTTCCTGACCGCCGCCGCCCGCGTCTTCTACGACGGGGTGCGCCGGCACCTGGACCGGTTCGGCGTCCCGTACCGGGAAAACCCGCGCATCGTCCGCGGCCTCGACTACTACAGCCACACCGCGTTCGAATTCGTCACCGACCGGCTGGGCGCCCAGGGCACGGTGCTGGCCGGCGGGCGCTACGACGGCCTGGTGGCCGAGATGGGCGGCCCGCCCACCCCCGCCGTCGGCTGGGCCGCGGGGATCGAGCGGCTCGCCATGCTGCTCGCCGCCCCGCCCGAGGCGCCCGGGCCGATCGCCGTGATCCCGATCGGCGAGGCCGCCGAGGGGCCCGCGCTCGACGTGCTGCAAGCCCTCCGCCACGCCGGTCTGCGCGCCGAGATGGCCTATCGCGGCAACCTCCGCCGCCGCATGGAGCGCGCCAACAAGCTCGGCGCCCGCGCCGCGGTGCTGCTGGGCACCGACGACCTGGCCGCCGGCGTCGCCCAGGTGAAGGACCTCGCCAGCGGCGCGCAGACCGCGGTGCCGTTGGCGGAGCTGCCCGACCGGCTGCGATGAGCTTCGCCCTCAAGCTCGACCGCATCGCCGCGCGCACCGACGAACTGCGCGCCCAGCTCACCGAGGGGCTGGCCGGCGAGACCTATGCCCGCGCCTCCAAGGAACTGTCCGATCTTGAACCGATCGCGGCGCGCATCGGCGAGCTGCGCGCCGCCGAGCAGGCCCGCGCCGAGGCCGAGGCCCTGCTCGCCGACCCCGAGATGCATGAGCTCGCCGAAGCCGAACTGGCCGCGCTGAAGGACCGCCTGCCGGCGCTGGAGCACGAGCTGCGCCTCGCCCTGCTGCCGCGCGACGAGGCCGACGAACGCAGCGCCATCCTGGAAATCCGCCCCGCCGCCGGCGGCGACGAAGCGGGGCTGTTCGCCGCCGACCTGTTCGCGATGTACCAGAAATACGCCGCGCTGCATGGCTGGCGCTTCGAGGTCATGGATTATGCCGAGACCGAACTCGGCGGGCTCAAGGAAGGCATCGCCGAGATCACCGGGCGGAACGTCTTCGCCCGGCTGAAATATGAATCGGGCGTCCATCGCGTGCAGCGCGTGCCCACCACCGAAAGCCAGGGCCGCATCCACACCTCCACCGTCACCGTCGCGGTGCTGCCGGAAGCCGAAGAGGTGGACGTGCAGGTGGACGAGGGCGACCTGCGCATCGACGTCTACCGCGCCTCCGGTGCCGGCGGCCAGCACGTGAACAAGACGGAAAGCGCGGTCAGGATCACGCATCTTCCCACCGGTATCGCGGTGGCGATGCAGGAGGAGAAGAGCCAGCACAAGAACCGCGCCAAGGCGATGAAGATCCTGCGCGCGCGTCTCTATGAACAGCAGCGCGCCGCGCTGCACGCCACCCGCGCCGCCGACCGGCGCGCGCAGGTCGGCACCGGGGACCGGTCGGAACGCATCCGCACCTACAACTTCCCGCAGGGACGGGTCTCGGACCACCGGATCAACCTGACCCTCTACAAGATCGACCGGGTGACGGCGGGCGAGCTCGACGAGTTCATCGACGCGCTGACCGCCGAGGACCAGGCCGCGCGCCTGGCGGCGGAGGGGTGAACGGGTCGGGAGAGGACCTCCCCCTCCCCTTGCGGGAGGGGGCCGGGGGGAGGGCCAGCCCCCCCGAACCCCCACCCCTTTCCTCTCGCCGCGCCGCCCTCGCCTGGGCCGCCGACCGCCTTGCGGCGGCCGGCGTCGACTCCCCCCGGCTCGACGCGCGCCTGCTGCTCGCCGCCGCGCTCGACCTCTCCGCCACGGCGCTGCTCGGCGACCTCGCCGCACCGGTCCCGCCGTCCGCCGCCGCGGCCTTCGCGGCGCTGACCGCCCGCCGCGCCGCGCGCGAACCGACGGCGCTGATCCTGGGGCGGCGGGAGTTCTGGAGCCTCGATCTCGCCGTCTCCCCCGCCACCCTGATCCCCCGGCCCGACTCGGAAACCCTGATCGAGGCCGCGCTGGCCGCCTTCGCCGGCCGCGCCGCACCCGCACGGATCCTCGACCTCGGCACCGGAACCGGCTGCCTGCTGCTCGCCGCGCTCACCGAGTTCCCCGCCGCCTTCGGGATCGGGATCGACCGGAGCCCGGCGGCGGCGGCGCTCGCGCGCGACAACGCCGCCCGGCTGGGCCTGGGCGAACGGGCGGCGGTCTTCGCCGGCGACTGGGCCGCGGCGCTGGCCGGACGCTTCGACCTCGTGCTCGCCAATCCGCCCTATATCCCGAGCGCGGACATTCCCGACCTGATGCCCGAAGTCGCAAGCCACGAACCGCGCGCCGCGCTGGACGGCGGGCCGGACGGGCTCGCGGCCTACCGCGCCATCCTCGCCGATCTGCCGCGACTCCTGCGCCCCGGCGGGGTCGCGGTGCTGGAACTGGGCGAGCACCAGGCCGCGCCGGTCGCCGCCCTGGCCGCGCACGCCGGCCTTCGTGCCACGACACGCGCCGACCTCGGCGGAATTGCACGCGCCCTGGTGCTGCGCGCTGTCGGATCGTGACCGTCCGGCCTCACGCGGCGAAAAAAACCGTTTGGCAATGGCGGTTGGGGAGACTAAATCTGATTCCTGTGGCAGGGACGGTCGCGATGCGACAGATCCCGGGCATCCGAAGAAAGCCGCTTGCCGCCCGCGGTTGCGCCAATCGGCGTGCAGGGCGAAAAGCAGCCGGCCCAGAGGGCCGCCCATGGCCACACGTCGAAGGCAGTGAATTCCGGCCGGGCAGCCTGCCGCGGAACGCCAACGGGATCCTACCCTCCCGCGCGCCCCGCCATGATCCCCGCCGGTGACAACAGGAAAGCGCGACGACATCAGCATGAACATGAAACGCATGCGTGGCCGCGGGCACCGTCCCGGCGGCCCTGGCGGCGGCGGGCCGCGCCACCACGGTGGCAGCGCCAGCGGCAGCGTGCCGCTCAATCGCAACCACGTCTTCGACAGCAGCGGCCCCGACCTGCGCATCCGCGGGACGGCCCAGCAGTTGTTCGAGAAATACCTGCAACTCGGCCGGGATGCGACCTCGGGCGGCGACCGGGTGATGGCGGAAAGCTACTTCCAGCACGCCGAACACTACTTCCGCGTGCTGAACGCCATGGCCCAGGCCACCCAGCAAGGCGGCCAGGGCGGCCCGCCGCATCAGCCCCGCCGCTACAACGGCGAGGAAACCCAGTCCGCCAGCCAGGACGGAGCGGACGACACAACCCCCAAACCACCCGGCACCGGCGACCAACCCGACGCCCGCGACATCCCCATCGCCGCGGCGCCGGAGGGCTGAGCCCGGGGGGGCGAAGCCAAGCAAGGCCAGGGGGCTCTGCCCCCTGGACCCCCGCCAGGGGACAGTCGTCCCCTGGACCCCTCGGGGGGTTCCGTGCGGGCGGGGGGTGGCGTGCCAGCGGGGGCGGCGGCGGTGCGGGGTCTCAGCGCGCACGCGCGCTGAGACCCCGCACCGCCGCCGCCCCCGCTGGCACGCCACCCCCCGCCCGCACGGAACCAACGACTGGTTCCAAGGGCGACGCCCTTGGTGGGGGGTCCAGGGGGGCAAAGCCCCCCTGGCCTTGCTTGCTTCGCGCCCCCGGACCCTACATTCCCAGCGCGCGGCGGTAGACGTCGAGGAGGGTTTCGATCTCTTCGACTTCTGCGGGTTCCTGTTTGCGGATGCGGATCAGTTGGCGCAGCACTTTGACGTCGAATCCGGCGGATTTCGCCTCGGCGTAGATGTCCTTGATGTCGTTGCCGAGCGCTTTGCGTTCTTCTTCCAGCCGCTCGATCCGATCGACGATGCTGCGCAGTCGATCGGCAGCGATGCCGCCGGTCTCCGGTTTCGTCGTTTCCGCCGTCGCCATATGGTCGCTCCGCTGTGTCGCAAGGCCGGCGGGGATAGCTGCCGGGCCGGGCGCGGTCAATGTGCCGGGTTGGCCTTGGCGAACGCGGCCTTCTGTTCGGCCGAGGCTTCTTTCTGGTGTTTCGCCTGCCATTCCTTGTAGGGCATGCCGTACACGATCTCGCGCGCGTCGGGGTCGGCGAGGGCGATTCCCTGGGCTTCCGCGGCTTCCCGATACCAGCGGCTCAGGCAGTTGCGGCAGAAGCCGGCAAGATTCATCATATCGATGTTTTGCACGTCGGTGCGTTCGCGCAAGTGTTCCACCAGGCGGCGGAACGCGGCGGCTTCCAGCGCGGTGCGGGTCGTGTCGTCGAGCACGGGTGCGGTCATGGTGGGATCCTCCGGTCGTGGTTCCCGCAACATGGCGCCGCGCGGGCCGCTCCGCCATACTCCCCCGGCGCGGCACGGTCGCGCGGTGCATCGTCTCGCAAGGATCCCGCCCGGCATGACTTCGCCTGATGTCGCCTCCGCTGCCCCCGCCTGGGACGATGCGCGCGCCCGGGCGCTGCTGCGGGGGGTGTTCGACGCCGCGGTGGCGGCGGCCGATCCGCGCCGCGTGCTGGCCGCGCATCTGCCGCCTCCGCCGCGCGGGCGTTGCGTGGTGGTGGGCGGCGGCAAGTCCGCGGCGGTGATGGCCGCGGCGCTGGAGGAGGCCTGGCCGGACGTGGCGCTGACCGGCGCCGTCGTCACCCGCTACGGCCATGCCGTGCCCACCCGGCGGATCGCGGTGATCGAGGCCGCCCATCCGGTGCCGGATGCGGCCGGCGAGCAGGGTGCGCGCCGCCTGCTCGACCTGGTGCGCGGCCTGGGGCCGGATGATCTGGTGCTGGCGCTGATCTCGGGCGGCGGGTCGGCCTTGCTGGCGCTGGGGGCGCCGGGGATCACCTTGGCCGACAAGCAGGCGGTGAACCGGGCGCTGCTCGCCTCGGGCGCCACGATTGGCGAGATGAACACGGTGCGCAAGCATCTCTCGGCGATCAAGGGCGGGCGGCTGGCCGCCGCGGCGGCGCCGGCGCGGGTGGTGACCTTGGCGATCAGCGACGTGCCGGGGGACGATCCGGGGGTGATCGCGTCGGGCCCCACCGTGCCGGACGCGACGACGTTCGCCGACGCGCGCGCCATCCTGTCCCGCTACGCCATCACCGCGCCGCCGGCGGTGGCGGCGCATCTGGCCGCGGCGGCGGAGGAGACGCCGAAGCCCGGCCACCTGCCGCAGGCCGATTTCCGCCTGATCGCCACTCCGATGATGGCGCTGGCCGCCGCGGCCGGGGCGGCGCGTGCCGCCGGCGCGACGCCGCTGATCCTGGGCGACGCGCTGGAAGGCGAATCGCGGGAGATGGGCACGGTGATGGCCGGCATCGCGCGATCCGTCCGCGCCCACGCCCAGCCGCTGGCCGCGCCCGCGGTGCTGCTGTCGGGCGGGGAGACCACGGTGACGATCGGCCACGGCCCGGCCGGGCAGGGCGGGCGCAACACCGAGTTCCTGCTGGGTCTCGCGGTGGCGCTGGACGGCGCGCCCGGCGTCTGGGCGGTGGCGGGTGACACCGACGGGATCGACGGGACGGAAGACGCCGCCGGCGCGCTGATCGGGCCGGACACCCTGGCCCGCGCGCGGGCCGCCGGGCTCGATCCGCGCGACGTGCTGGCGGGGCACGACAGCTACCGGCTGTTCGCGGCGGTGGGGGCGCTGGTCCGCACCGGGCCGACGTTGACCAACGTCAACGACATCCGCGCGGTGCTGATCGGGTGCTGATCGGGGCAGGATGATGGGCGGGCCGGAGGTCGAGCGCCTGATCGCAGTGCTGGCGAAGCTGCCGGGGTTGGGCCCGCGCAGCGCCCGGCGCGCGGCGCTGAAGCTGCTGACCGAGCCGGAGACGCGGCTGCGTCCGCTCGCCGCCGCCCTGACCGCCGCCGCCGGGTCCGTGCGCGCCTGCACCTTGTGCGGCAATCTGGACAGCCAGGACCCCTGCGCGATCTGCGCCGATCCGGAGCGGGACGCGACGGTGATCTGCGTGGTGGAAGGCGTGGGCGAGTTGTGGGCGCTGGAGCGTGCCGGGGTGCATCGCGGGCGCTACCACGTGCTGGGGGGCGTGCTGTCGCCGCTGTCCGGCGTGGGGCCGGAGGATCTGCGCCTGGCCCCGCTGCTGGCGCGGGTGGAGCAGGGCGGCGTGCGGGAGGTGATCCTGGCGCTGGGGGCGACGGTGGACGGTGCCTCCACCGCGCACTGGCTGGCCGACCGGTTGCGGCCGTTGGGGGTGACGGTGACACGGCTGGGGCAGGGGGTGCCGATCGGCGGGGCGCTCGATGTGCTGGACGACGGGACCCTGGCGGCGGCGTTGCGCGGGCGGCGGTCGGCGTAGCGGCGGGCGGCGTAGTGGCGGGCGGGGGCATCGGCAGCCCGGCCGTGGTGACGCCGCCCGGTGGCTCTGCCATGCTCCGCGCCGGCAGGAACGCACCGGACCCGGAGGGAACGCAGCCATGAAAGTAGGCTTCATCGGCGTCGGCAACATGGGCGGGCCCATGTGCCGCAACATCATCCGCGCCACCAATCACCAGGTCGCGGTGTTCGACCTCAACCCGGACGCGGTCGCCGCCTGCACCGCGCTCGGCGCGACCGCCGGCGCGTCCACCGCTGCGGTCGCGGCGCAGTCGGACGTGGTGTTCACCTCCCTGCCGATGCCGAAGCATGTGGAGGCGGTGGCGCTCGGCGCCGACGGCATCGCCGCCAACGCGCGGCCCGGCGCGGTTTATATCGATCTCTCCACCAACTCCGCCGCCACCGCGCGCCGCGTGCACGAGGGCATGGCGGCCAAGGGGATCGCGATGCTGGAAGCCCCGGTCTCGGGCGGCGTGCCGCGCGCGACCGACGGCACCATCGTCATCATGGTGGGCGGCGAGCCCGCGGTGTTCGAGGCGCAGTTGCCGCTGCTGAAATCCTTCAGCAAGGAGGTGATCCATGTCGGCCCCGTCGGCATGGGATCGGTCGCGAAACTGTGCAACAACATGCTGGCGTTCTGCAACGCCGCCGCCGCCGCCGAGGCGCTGCTGCTGGGCGCCGCGGCCGGCATCGACGTGCACAAGCTGTATGACGTGATCTGCAACGCCTCGGGCAATTCCGACGCGTTCCGCGGGCTGGGGCCGAAGGCGTTCGCGCGCGACTTCAAGCCGGGCTTCGCGCTCGACCTCGCGCACAAGGATCTGCGGCTGGCGCTGGAGATGGCCGACGAGGTGGGCATGCCGGGGATGATCGCGCCGCAGGTGATGACCCTGATGCGCATGGGGCGGGCGAAGGGAATGGGCGGGGATGATTCGAGCTCGCTGCTGCGGGTGTACGAGCAGGCGCTGGGGCAGGAGGTAAAGTAGGCGGGCGCCCGTCGGCTCGCCACCAGCGGTCCGGCGGCGGTGCTCCGCCGGTTTCGTCCTGGACGCCGACAAAAGCCGGCACGGCGATGGCGGAGACCGGGCAGGAGCGGGTGATGGCAGTTGGCGCGGAATTCCAGGCCTTCGTGCTCGACCTGCTGGCGCCGCTGCGCCCGGGGGCGCGGCGCCTGTTCGGCGGCGTCGGGATCATGCGCGACGGGGTGATGTTCGCACTGCTTGCGAACGACACGATGTATCTCCGCGTCGACGAGCGGACCCGCGCGCGGTTCCAGGAAGCGGACTGCGGTCCGTTTCGCTACACCCGCGCCGGGCGGGACGTTGCGATCGAGAGCTACTACGCGGTCCCCGAAACGCTGTTCGACCAGCCGGAGGCGCTGCTCGCCTGGGCCCGCGACGCGATCGGGGCGGCCCAGCGCCGGCCCGGTCGGCCCCGGCCACGCACGCCGGCGCGATGACGGATGGTATGAGAGGGAGGGCAGGAAATGGCATCAGAGACAGAAACCAGGCCCGCGTCGGCGACGCTCCAGACCCGGCAGGCCGCCGCGGCGCCGGACGCGATCGCCCCGGACGGGTCGGAGGTGCGCGTCCTGTGCAGCGGGACGCGCGGCGGCATGGCGCTGTTCACCCTTCCCCCCGGCGCCGTCGCGCGCGCCGTGGTCCACCGGACCGTCGAGGAGGTGTGGTGCGTGGCGGCCGGCGCCGGGCGGATATGGCGCCGGCTTGGCGCGCAGGAAGAGATCGTCCCCCTGTTGCCCGGCGTCTCGGTCAACCTGCCGGTCGGCACCTGCTTTCAGTTCCGCTGCGACGGGGCCGACCCGCTGTTGGTGCTTGGCGTCACCATGCCGCCCTGGCCGGGCGAGCAGGAAGCGGTGCCGGTCGCCGGCGCCTGGGAACCGACCGCATGACGACCGGCCCGGCCTCGCCGGGCCGGCCGCCTCTCGGGTTCAGTGCACCAGTGCCGGGATCATGTCGTGCTGGGCGATCGCGGCCATCGCGGTGCCCTCGTCGCTCGCCACGGCCATCGGCGTGCCGTCGGCGGCGTGGATGGCGAAGCCGGGGGATCCGTCCACCACCACGGGCCGCACATAGGCGATCTGCGACAGGCCCAGCCGGGCCAGCTGAAGCTCGCTCAGGTGGCGGATGTCGGTGCCGCCGTCGATCTGCCCGGTCGATTCGGTTTCATGTCGTTGGGTATTCATGTGCGCAGCTCCTCTGGCGGCCCGCCTCGGGCGCCGCCGTCATGCGATGTGTGCCGGGCTGTCAGCCCCGGCTGATGCTGCCGTCCACCACTTTGCCGTTGCCGGCACCGTTCCCCGCGCCATTCCCGGCGGGGCGGTTGATCGGGATGGTCTTCACCCGCGGTTCCGGCTGCGGGCGGGCGAGATCGACGTGGAGCAGCCCGTTGTCGAGCCAGGCGCCCTTCACCTCGATCCCCTCGGCGAGCACGAAGGCCCGCTGGAACTGCCGCGCGGCGATGCCGCGATGCAGGAATACGCGATCCGCGCTGTCGTCGGTCTGCCGGCCGCGGATCACCAGCTGGTTGTCTTCCTGGGTGATCTGCAGGTCGGCCATCGTGAACCCGGCCACGGCCAGGGTGATCCGCAGCCCCACGGGGCCGATCTGCTCGATATTGTAGGGCGGATACCCGTCGGACGAGGTCTTCGATGCCCGTTCCAGCATCTGTTCCAGATGATCGAAGCCGAGGAACAACGGCGAAGCGAACATTCGCGTACTCATCTATAGCCCCCTCCTCAGAGCGAAGCGCTGGTCCGGGACCCGTCTCGCGGCATCCCGGACAAGGAAAGATTTGGCGTTTTCGGGCGGTGTTGCAAGGGGGCGGCGGCCCGCCGGCGCCGGCTCAGCTTTCCAGCTCGCTGTCCCAGTAGAGATAGTCGCGCCAACTGCGATGAAGGTAGTTGGGCGGAAACGCCCGGCCCTGGTCCTGCAGTTCCCAGGTGGTCGGCTGGCGCGGATGGGCGCGCGGGAACATCGTGCATTCGCGCGGCAGGCGCGAGCCTTTGCGCAGATTGCACTCCCCGCAGGCCGTGACGACGTTCTGCCAGGTGGTCCGCCCGCCGCGGGAGCGGGGGATCACATGGTCGAAGGTGAGGTCGGGCGCAGAATACCGGTCGCCGCAGTACTGGCAGTGGAATCCGTCGCGGAGGAACACGTTGAACCGGGTGAAGGCCGGCCGCCGCGCCGAGGGGATATAGTCCTTCAGCGCGATCACGCTCGGCAGCCGCATCTGCACCGAGGGCGAGTGCACCGACGCGTCGTACTCGCTGAGCACCGAGACCCGGTCGAGGAACACCGCCTTGACCGCGTCCTGCCAGGACCACACCGAGAGCGGGAAATACGACAGGGGCCGGAAATCCGCGTTCAGCACCAGTGCCGGGAAATGCTGTCCGCCGTCAGGCACGCCGCGCCCTCCTGCCCCTGGACCCGCCGAAAAGCGGCGCGCGGAACAAGCCGGCGGGCGGATGGGCTGCCCGTCCTATCCGTGACGTCGCCGAGGTCCCTCGCCCCGACTATTGCAAGGCCGGCGGCGGCGGTGCAAGGCGGGCGCGGTTTTGTCACCCGAAGGTCACCCGCCGGACGGCGGCGCGAAGGCACGCTGGAGGAACAGCCCGCCCATCGCCAGCCCGGTCGGATCGATGCCGTGGCCCAGCCGGGGGACGAACACCGGCTCGACCGGTACCTTCGCCCCGCGCAGCGCCGCTTCCGCGTCGCGCGACCTCGCGGCGGGCACCACCTCGTCCGCTTCGCCGTGCACCAGCAGCACCGGCGGGCGGTGGGTCAGCTCGGCCGACAGAAGGTCCGGGGCCACCAGGGCGCCGGAGAAGGCCAGGATCGCCCGCGGCGGGACCGCCCGGCGCAGGCCGGTGAACAGCACCATCATGGCGCCCTGGCTGAACCCCATCAGCGCATAGGCGTCGGCCGGCAGGCCCAGGCGGGCCAGTTCGGCGTCGATGAACCGGTCGAGATACGGCGCGGCGGCGCGCACCCCGGCTTCCATCGCCGCCGGCGTGCGGTCGGCCACGCTCCACCACTGCCGGCCGAAGCCGGATTCGTGGGTGAACGGCGCGTCGGGGGCGGCAAAGGCCGCCTGCGGGACCCCCTGGCCCCAGGGCTGGGCCAGTTCGATCAGGTCCGCCCCGTCGGCGCCCAGCCCGTGGCACAGCACCACCAGTTGCCGCGGCGTCCCGCCCGCCGCCGGGGCCGCGCGCGGACCGTCGATCCCGTCTGCCATCGCCTGCTCCTTCACCTCTTGTGCCGCAGGTCCGGTAGCCGCATCCCTGGGGGGATGTCCATCGTCACCCGCTTCGCCCCGAGCCCGACCGGATATCTGCACCTCGGCCACGCATTCGCCGCGCTGACCGCGTGGGGACGGGCGCGGGCGGCGGGCGGGCGGTTCCTGCTGCGGATCGAGGACATCGATCCCGGCCGCTGCCGGCCGGACTTCGCCGCGGCGATCGAGGAGGATCTGGCCTGGCTCGGGATCGACTGGGACGGGGACGTGCGGGTGCAGTCGGCGCATCTGCCCGAGTACCGCGCGGTGCTGGACCGTTTGTCCAGGCGCGGGCTGCTGTATCCGTGCTTCTGCACCAGGGCGGCGATCGCGCGCGAAGTGGCGGCGGCGGCGGCGGCGCCGCACGGCCCGGACGGCGGGCCGCTCTACCCCGGCACCTGCCGCGCGCTGTCCCCGGGCGCGCGGGCGGCGCGGATCGCGGCGGGGGAGGCGTATGCGCTGCGCCTCGACATGGCCCGCGCGGTCGCCGCCGTGAGGACACCGCTGTCGTTCCATGAAGAGAACGAGGGGCGGGTGATGTGCCATCCGGAACGGTTCGGCGACGTCGTGCTGGGCCGCAAGGATGCTCCGGCCAGCTACCATGTGTGCGTGACGCATGACGATGCGCTGCAGGGCGTCACCCTGGTGACCCGGGGCGAGGACCTGCGCCCGGCGACCGACCTGCACCGGCTGCTGCAGGCGCTGATGGGCTGGCCGGCGCCCGCCTATGCCCACCATCGGCTGCTGACCGACCCGGCCGGCCGGCGGCTTGCCAAGCGCGACGGCGCCGCGACCCTGCGGGCGCTGCGGGCGGCTGGGCGTGTCGCCGGCCGAAGCGCGGGCACGGTCGGGATGGACGGAGGCGGACCGCGTCACGTGACGCAATGTTCGATGTCGAACAAAGCGCGGGGACAGCCTTACCAGACGCCGCGGGTGTCGACCACGAACTTGTCTTTCAGCAGGTCGCGGTCGACCTGCAGGAAGCTCATGTGATCGACCAGCAGCAGCACCAGGTTGGCGCGCTCCAGCGCCTGGTCGAAATCCTGCAGCGTCAGGCCGCGGTCCGACAGCTCGGCCGGCAGCCGGGCGATGTGCGGTTCCACCACCAGCAGTTCGCCGATGCCGGCTTCGGCCAGCTTGCGCACGATCTCCACCGCCGGGCTTTCGCGCAGGTCGTCGACGTCTTTCTTGTAGGCGAGGCCGAGGCAGGCGATCACCGGATGCTTCAACGCCGCGGCCCGTTCCCGCACCTTGGCGACGACGAAATCGGGCTTGGCGTCGTTGATCTCGCGCGCCGCGCGGATCAGCTTCGCCTCGTCGGGGTTGGTTGCGACGATGAACCACGGATCGACGGCGATGCAGTGCCCGCCGACGCCGGGGCCGGGGCTCAGGATGTTCACCCTGGGATGCAGGTTGGCCATCGCGATCAGGTCCCAGACGTTGATCCGGAGCTTGTCGCAGATGACGGAGAGTTCGTTGGCGAAGGCGATGTTCACGTCGCGGTAGGCGTTCTCGGTCAGCTTCGCCAGTTCCGCGGTGCGCGCGGTGGTCACCCGGCACTCCCCGCGCACCACCATCCGATACAGCGCCAGCGCCCGCTGGGCGCAGCGCCGGGTCATGCCGCCGATCACGCGGGGGTTGTTGACCACTTCCTCCAGGATCCGTCCGGGCAGCACGCGTTCGGGGCAGTGCGCCACCTGGACCTGCGCCATCTCCCCCTTCTGCTGCGGGAAGGTCAGGTCCGGGCGCAGTTCGGCCAGGATGGCGGCGACCTGTTCGGTGGTGCCGACCGGGGAGGTGGATTCCAGGATCACCAGATTGCCCGGCGCGAGCACCGGGGCCACGGCGCGCGCGGCGTCTTCCACGTAGGAGATATCGGGTGCCGCTTCCGCGCCGTGGCCGCGCAGCGGGGTGGGAACGGCGAGGATGAACGCATCCGCCGGCGCCACCTCGGCCGCCGCGCGCAGCTTGCCCGCTTCGACCACCCGGCGGACCAGGGCATCGAGGTTCGGTTCGCCGAAATGCGGCCGGCCGGCGTTGATGGTCTCGACCACCCGCGGGTTCACGTCGGTGCCGCGCACGTCGAGGCCGTTGTCCGCGAACATGGCGGCGGTGGGCAGGCCGATGTAGCCCAGGCCGACCACGCTGATGCGGGCGAAACTATCCATCGAGCAGCGCCTTCACGATGCGGGCGGCGGCCTGGCCGTCGCCGTAGGGGTTGTGGGCGATGCTCATTGCCCGATAGGCGGCGGGATCGTCCAGCAATCTCGTGGCGCGCACCACCAGCCGCTCGGTGTCGGTGCCGACCAGTTCCACCGTGCCGGCGGCCACCGCCTCCGGTCGTTCCGTGGTGTCGCGGGTGACCAGGACGGGCTTGCCGAGGGAGGGGGCTTCCTCCTGCACCCCGCCCGAGTCGGTGATGATCAGGTGCGCGCGGCGCATCAGCGCGATGAACGGGAGGTAGTCGAGCGGCTCGATCAGGCGGATCGCCGGATGCGCGTCCAGCATCCGGGCCGCGACCTCGCGCACATTGGGATTGAGGTGGACCGGATAGACGATCTCGACGTCGCCGCGATCGGCGAGGCGGCGGAGGCCGGCGGCGACCCGGTCGAGCCCGCCCCCGAAATTCTCCCGCCGGTGGCCGGTGACCAGGATCAGCCGGCGGGCGGGATCGGCGGGCGGCAGCGCCGCCTCGGCCGCAGCGGCACGGGCAGGATCGGCGTCGAGGATCGCGACGGCTTCCAGCAGCGCGTCGATCACCGTGTTGCCGGTGACGGTGATGCGGGACGGGTCGATCCCCTCGCGCGTCAAGTTGGCGTGGGAGTCGGTGGTGGGCGGGAAATGCCAGTGGGACAGGGTGGTGGTGAGGCGGCGGTTCATCTCCTCCGGCCAGGGGGAGTGGACATTGCCGGTGCGCAGCCCTGCTTCCACGTGGCCGACCGGGATCTTGGCATAGAAGGCGGCGAGCGCGGCGGCGAAGGTGGTCGTGGTGTCGCCCTGCACCAGCACGATGTCGGGACGGAGGTCCTGATAGGCGCCGGCCAGCCCGTCGAGCACCGCGGTGGTGATCCAGGTCAGGCCCTGGGCCTGGCGCATGATGTCGAGATCGCGGTCGGGGCGGATGGCGAACAGGTCGAGCACCTGGTCGAGCATCTGGCGGTGCTGGGCGGTGACGCAGACGAGCGAGGTGAGGCCCGGCGTCGCCTGCAGGCGGCGGATGACCGGGGCCAGCTTGATGGCCTCGGGGCGGGTGCCGAAGACGGTGAGGATACGCATGGGGGGAGGATCGCACGCCGGGGGGTTGCAGACAGGTTAAAGAAGGCGGCGGGCAAGAGCCAGGGGGGCGGCGTGGCGGCCGGGAATGGTCCACGACGGGCGCCGCCCTCCGAGCCCATTGCCGGTGTCTTGGAACGGGCGAAGAGCCCCCTCTACACCCCCAGCCGATCCAGCCGGATCACCCCCACCGCCGCCCCCGCCGGCAGCGCCGGCGCATGCGGCGCCCGCAGCACCAGCCCATCCGCGCGCGCCAACCGCCGCAGCATCGCCGAATCCTGCACGGAGAAGGGCGTCGCCACCAGCTGTCCCGCCGCATCCTCGGTCAGTTCCGCGCGCAGATGGTCGGCCCGTCCGTCGTTCGCCGCCACGGCCGCCCCCAGCACCGCCTGGCTCACCGGCGGCGCCGCCGCCGGCAGGCCGCCCAGGCGCGCCAGCGCCGGCCCCAGGAACAGCACCGCGCACACCAGCGCCGACACCGGATTGCCCGGCAGCCCCAGCATCGGCACCCCCTGGCCCGGCGCGCCCAGCCAGCCGAACACCAGCGGCTTGCCCGGCCGCATCGCGATCCGCCAGAAATCCACGGTCAGCCCCCGCGCGCTCAGCGCCGAGATCACCAGGTCGTGGTCTCCCACGCTGGCCCCGCCGGTGGTCACCAGCAGGTCCACCCCCGCCACCGCATCCGCCACCGCCCCGATCGCCGCCGGATCGTCCGCCGCCACCGGCAGCACCAGCGGCGTCCCGCCCGCCGCGCGCACGAACGCGGCCAGTGCGTGGGAGTTCGACGAGACGATCCCCCCTGGCGGGATCGGCTCGCCCGGCAGCGCGATCTCGTCGCCGGTCGCCAGCACCGCCACGCGCGGGCGGCGGTGCACGACCAGCCAGGGGTGATTGGCGGCGGCGGCCAGCCCGATGTCGCGCGCGCCCAGCCGCCGTCCCGCCGGCACCACCACGTCGCCCGCGGCAAAATCCTGCCCGGCGCGGCGGATGTGCCGCCCGGCGCGCACCGCCTCGTTCACCCGCACGACCTCGCCCTCGCGGGTCGCGTCCTCCTGCAGCAGGATCGCGTCGGCGCCGTCCGGCACCAGGCTGCCGGTGAACAGCCGCACCGCCTGGCCCGGCCCCACCTGGCCGGCAAACGGATGGCCGGCCGGGGCGCTGCCGATTACGTCCAACCCCGCGCCCGCCACCCCGTCGGCGGCGCGCAGCGCGTAGCCGTCCATCGCCGAGACATCGGCCGGCGGCTGGGTCAGCCGCGCCGCCACCGGGGTGGCGGCCACCCGGCCCCAGGCCTCGGCCAGGGCCACCACCTCGCCCGGCACGGGGCGCAGGTCGGCCAGGATGCGGGCGCGGGCGTCCTCGACGCTGATCATGGGTTCGGTCCCTTACCTCGACGTCTCCCCCTCCCCTTGCAGGAGGGGGCCGGGGGGAGGGGTGCCGCCCGCACGACGCTCCGTGCCGCACGCACCCCTCCCCCCGGCCCCCTCCCGCAAGGGGAGGGGGAGAGGAGTTGCCGCCGCCGCGGCTAGTCCTGGCGGAATTCCCCGGACTTGCCGCCGTCCTTGTGCGTCAGCCGGATCGCCTCGATCCGCATCGCCCGGTCGGCGGATTTGCACATGTCGTACACCGTCAGCGCGGCCACCGAGACAGCGGTCAGCGCCTCCATCTCCACCCCCGTGCGCCCGGTGGTGCGCACGGTCGCCGCGATCTCGACCGCCGGCCCGGACGGATCGGCGTGCAGCTCCAGCCCGACCGCGTCGATCGGCAGCGGATGGCACAGCGGGATCAGCTCGGCAGTGCGCTTGGCGGCCATGATGCCGGCCAGCCGCGCGACCCCGAGCACATCGCCTTTCTTCGCCCCGCCGGAGCGGATCAGCTCCAGGGTCGCGGCCTGCATCACCACCCGGGCCCGGGCGGTGGCGGTGCGCACGCTTTCCGGCTTGGCCGAGACATCGACCATCGCCGCCTGGCCGGCGGCATCGAAATGGGTCAGCGTGCCGCTCATGGCGTGGTCTCCGTGGCGGTTTCGGGCGGCGGCGGCGGGTTGTCGGCCAGCAGGGCGCGCACCGCCACGGTCACGTCCGGCTGGCGCATCAGGCTCTCGCCCACCAGGAAGCAGAACGTGCCCACCGCGGCCAGCCGCCGCAGGTCGGCCGCGTCGGTGATGCCGCTTTCCGCCACCAGGAACCGGTCCGGCGGCACCAGCGGCGCCAGCTCCTCGGTGGTCGCGAGGTCGGTGCGCAGGGTCTTGAGGTTCCGGTTGTTGATGCCGATCAGCTGCGTCTGCAACCCCAGCGCGCGTTCCAGCTCGCGCCGGTCGTGCACCTCGGCCAGCACGTCCATGTCGAGATCGCGCGCCACTTCCTCGAGCGCGCGGGCCTCGGCGTCGGTCAGCGCCGCCATGATGAGCAGGATGCAATCGGCGCCGATGGCGCGGCTTTCGTACACCTGCCAGGGGTCGAGGATGAAGTCCTTGCGCAACACCGGCAGGGCGCAGGCGCCGCGGGCGGCCATCAGGTCGGCGGTGCTGCCCTGGAAGAACGCCGCGTCGGTCAGCACCGACAGGCAGGTCGCCCCGCCCGCCTCGTAGGCCGCGGCGAGCTGCGCGGGGTCGAACTCAGGGCGGATCAGCCCGCCGGAGGGGGAGGCCTTCTTGATCTCGGCGATCAGCGCATAGCGGCCGGCGCCGGTGGCGTGCTTGATCGCCCGGCCGAAGCCGCGCGGGCGGTCATCCTGGGCGGCGATGCCCTGACGCAGGGTCTCCAGGCTGGTGGCGGCCTTGCGCCGGGTCACCTCGGCGCGGGTCGTGGCGCAGATGCGGGCCAGCACGTCCTCACCGTTCGCTGTCCCCGGGGCCACGTTGCTGTCTTCCGCCATCGGCACTCCTGTGTCTGCGTCGGCGCGGCCTGGCGGCGCCTGCCGGTTCGGCTCAGCCGGCCGGGTCGGGTGCCACCGCGGTCTCCCGCCGGAGGCGCTCCAAGGCCCCGAGTGCGGCCCCGGAGTCAACCGCCGCCGCCGCTGCCGCGACGCCCTCGCGCAGCTCTCCGGCGCGGCCCGCAACGATCAGCGCGGCGGCGGCGTTGAGCAGCACGGTGTCGCGATAGGCGCCGGGCGCGCCTTCCAGCAGCGCCCGCAGCGCGGCGGCGTTGTCCGCCGCCTCGCCGCCCGAGATGGCGCCGCGGGGCGCCGGCGACAACCCGGCGCTGCCCGCCGTCAGGCGGAATTCGCGGATCGTGCCGTCCTGCAGCGCGACCACCTGGTTCTCGCCGGCCAGGGTCAGCTCATCCAGCCCGTCGCCGTGCACGATCCAGGCCGCCTCGGTGCCGAGCCGCCCCAGGGTCTCGGCCATCGGCCGCGCCCAGTCGGGGGAGAACACGCCGGTCAGTTGCCGGCGCACCCCGGCCGGGTTCGCCATCGGCCCGAGCAGGTTGAAGATGGTCCGCGTCCCCAGCTCCACCCGCGGCCCGGCCGCGTGACGCATCGACGGGTGATGGCGGGGCGCGAACAGGAAGGCGCAGCCGACGTCGCCCAGGATGCCGGGCAGCCGGTCGAGCGGCACATCGACGTTCACGCCGAGCGCGGCCAGCACGTCGGCGCCACCGGTGCGCGACGAGAGCGCCCGGTTGCCGTGCTTGGCAACCGGCACGCCGCAGGCGGCGACGACGAAGGTGACGGCGGTGGAGACGTTCAACGTGCCGGCGTTGTCGCCGCCGGTGCCGCAGACATCGATCGCGCCCGGGGGCGCGGCGACCGGGCTCATGCGCGCGCGCATCGCGCGGACCGCGCCGGTGAGTTCGGCCACCGTCTCCCCGCGCACCCGCATGGCCATCAGCAGGCCGCCGATCTGTGCCGGCGTGGCCTCGCCGGCCATGATGACGTCGAAGGCGGCCTCGGCGTCGGCCTCCGACAAGGTGGCGCCGGTGGCGAGGCGGGCGAGGGCGGGCTTGAGGCTGTTCGACACGCGGGAACCGTCGTGCGGCGCGGTCAGGCGGCGCGCGCGGGCGCGTTGCCGCCGCGGGCGAGGCGCAGGAAATTGCCCAGGATCGCGTGGCCGGCTTCGCTGGCGATGCTTTCCGGGTGGAACTGCACGCCGAACACCGGCAGCGCGCGGTGGCGCATCGCCATGATGATGCCGTCCTCGGTCCAGGCGGTCGGCACCAGGCACTCGGGCAGGCTGGCGCGATCGACGATCAGGCTGTGGTAGCGGGTCGCGGTGAACGGGTTGGGCACGCCCTCCAGAATGTCGGTCCCGTCGTGATGGATGCGGCTCGTTTTGCCGTGCATCGGCAGGGGCGCGCGCACCACGGTGCCCCCGAACGCCTGGCCGATCGCCTGGTGGCCCAGGCACACGCCCAGGATGGGGATGCGCCCGGCGGCCGCGGCGATGAGGTCGAGGCAGATGCCGGCCTCGTTCGGCGTGCAGGGGCCGGGGGAGAGCACGATGGCTTCCGGCTGGCGGGCCAGCGCCTGTTCGACCGTCAGCGCGTCGTTGCGCCGCACGTCACAGCGTCCGCCGACGTCGCCCAGGAAGTGGACGAGGTTGAAGGTGAAGCTGTCGTAGTTGTCGATGAGCAGGATCATGGTGCGTCCATCCTGCGGCGGCGGGCGGGCCGAGGCAATCCCCTTGCGGGCGGGTGCCGTGCGGCGCGGGAGGCTGGGCCGCCCGGCGTTGGCGTGCTGTGCTGCGCCCCGAGCGATCATCCAAGGAGGAAACCGCCCATGCAACAGATCCGGATCGGCGACGTCACCATCGACAGCATCATCGAGCGCGACGGCCCCTGGCGTGCGCCGGAGGACATGTTCCCCGCCTACACCAAGGAGATCGGCCGGCCCCACCTCGATGCCCTGCCCCCCGTCGTGTACGACGCCGCCTCCAACCGCCTGGTGATGACCTACCAGACCTTCGTCGTCCGCACGCCGAAGCACACCATCCTGGTCGATACCTGCACCGGCGAGGACAAGGGCTACCCCGCGCCGATGGACTTCCCCAAGCAGCCCTGGCTCGATGGCTTCGCCGCGCTGGGCCTGAAGTTCACCGATATCGACTACGTCTTCTGCACCCATCTGCACATCGACCATTGCGGCTGGAACACGCGGCTGGTGAACGGACGCTGGGTCCCCACCTTCCCGAACGCGAAATACATCTTCCACAAGGACGAATACGCCGCGTGGGAGGAAGCGACCGCGCGCGGCGCCAACCCGCCCGGCAATGTCTGGACCTACAACTGCCGCCCGATCGTGGAAGCCGGCCAGGCGCTGCTGGTCGACAACAATTTCACCCTGGACGACACCGCCTGGCTCACCCCCACGCCCGGCCACTCGCCGTGCCATTGCTGCGTGAACATCCGCTCCGGCGGCCTGCGGGCCGTGGTGACGGGCGATGCGGTGCATCACATGCTGCAATGCCGCGAACCGGACTGGTCCACCGTGTTCGACTGGGATCCGGCGCAGGCCGCGGCGTCCCGCCGGCGGTTCCTGAGCGACGTCGCCGGCACCGGCACCCTGATCCTGCCGGTGCATTTCCCCGCGCCGACAGCGGGGCGGATCGAGGGCGACGGGAACCGCTTCCACTATCGGTTCCAGGCGGGCTGAGGCGCGCGGGGGGCGGGGTCCGGCAGGGCGATCGACTGAACGGCCGGACGAGCGACCGGACCGCCCCCTTCTCCCCCTCCCGCAAGGGCTGGACATCGGATAGCCCCCTACCCTATTTGGGGCGCATGACCCACACGGTCCGCGACAAGCAGAAGCTGCTCGCCCGCGTCCGCCGCCTGCGCGGCCAGGTCGAGGGGATCGAACGCGCGCTCACCGCGGAAGCCGGCTGCGAGCAGGTGCTGCACCTGATCGCCGGCGCCCGCGGCGCCATGGCCGGGCTGATGGCCGAAGTGCTGGAGGATCACGTGCGCACCCATCTGGTCGATCCCGTCGCCCATCCCGGCGCGCTCGATCAGCCGGCGGCGGAGGTGCTGCTCGACCTCATCCGCACCTATCTGCGCTGAGGCCGGCGATGGACGCGACCGAACCGCTCCATGCCCATGTCTTCCTCGGCACCGGACACGCCGAGGCCGAGCGGCGGACCTGGGCGGTGATCGGGCTGTGCACCGCGATGATGGTGGCGGAGATCGTCGGCGGCGGGCTGTTCGGCTCGATCGCGCTGGTGGCCGACGGGCTGCACATGTCCACCCATGCCGGCGCGCTGCTGCTGGCGGCGCTGGCGTATCGCTACGCGCGCACCCATGCGGGCGATCCGCGGTTTGCTTTCGGCACCGGGAAGTTCGGCGATCTGGCGGGGTATTCCTCGGCGATCGTGCTGGCGCTGATCGCGGCGCTGATCGCGTTCGAGGCGGTCCGCCGGTTCGCCGCACCGGTGCCGATCCATTTCCGCGAGGCGATCCCGATCGCCGCCCTCGGCCTGGTGGTGAACCTCGCCAGCGCCTGGCTGCTGATGGGCGGGGCGGGCGGACACCAGCACCATGGCCCCGGGCATGGCCACGGGCATGGCCACGCGCACGACCATGGGCATGGGCATGGGCATGGGCACGACGAGCCGGCGCGGCCGGTCGTCACGCCGACCGGCACGTTCTGGCTGGACATTCTCGAGGACGGCGTGCCCCCGGTGTTCCGCCTGCGCGGGGCGGACGCGGCGGTGGACCCGGCGCAGGTCAGCGTCGAGACCCTGCGTCCGGACGGGGCGCGGCAGCGCTTCAGCTTCGCCCCGGGCGCGGACGGGTGGGTCAGTCGCGAGACCATCCCCGAGCCGCATGCGTTCACCGCCCTGCTCCGCCTCGCCGGGGCGGACGGGACGATCGCGGCACGGCACGACTTCCACGAGCCCGACCACAAGCACGCCGCCGCCCACCGGGACAACAACATGCGCGCCGCGGTGGTGCATGTGATGGCGGACGCGGCGGTGTCGGTGATGGTGATCGGCGGGCTGGGCGCGGCGGCGGCGTTCGGCTGGCGCTGGATGGACCCGCTGGCCGGGCTGGTCGGCGCCGGGGTGATCCTGAGCTGGTCATACGGGCTGCTGCGCGACACCGGGGCCATCCTGCTCGACATGACGCCCGACGCACGGCTGGAAGCGGCGATCCGCGCGCTGGTGGCCGAGCAGGGCGACCGGCTTGCGGACCTGCACCTGTGGCGGCTCGGCCCCGGGCATCTGGGCGCGATCCTCGCGGTGGTCACCGATGGCGCCCGTGACGCGCGCCATTATCATGGCGAGCTGGCGCGCTTCCCGGCGCTGTCGCACGTCACGGTGGAAGTGCGCCCGGCGGGCTGAGGGCGCCGGGCGACGTGCGGCCCCGTGCCTTGGGGGGGAGACGAGGGGTTCCGTCATTTGCGCGGTCTTCTGGCCCCGCCCGCTTGCCCAGGCCGCCATGCCGCCCTAACTGATCGCCCCATGAGCACCGAGACCGAACCGAACCGGGCCGCGCCGGCGTCCGATCCCGCGCCCGCCCAGCCCGACACCGCCGCGTCGCCCCGCTCCGCCGAGGAGCTGATGGCTGCCGCCACCGCCCGCATCGCGGCGCTGGAAACCGAAGCCGCCGAATTCAAGGACCGCTGGATGCGCGCCGAGGCCGAGATGGCCAACGTGCGCGCCCGCGCCCGGCGCGAGGTGGAGGAAACGCGCCAGTACGCGGTGCAGAAATTCGCCGCCGACGTGGTGGAAGCGGCGGAGAACCTGCGCCGCGGCCTCGACAGCCTGCCCCCCGCCCAGCCCGAGGATCCGCCGATCGCGTCCCGCCTGCGCGAAGGATTCGAAGGCGTGGAACGCAGCTTCCTCGCCCTGATGGAGCGCAACGGTATCCGCAAGGACGACCCGACCGGGCAGGTTTTCGACCCGAATTTCCACCAGGCGATGGCCGAGCAGGAAAGCCTCACGCACGCTCCCGGCACGGTGATCCAGGCCTGGACGCCGGCCTGGACCCTGCACGGACGGCTGCTGCGCCCGGCCATGGTCGTGGTCGCCAAGGCGCCGCTCGCTGAACTCTCCGCCGCCGAGGGGGGGTGATCTGTCGGAAGCAAGGCCAGGGGGGCGCTGCCCCCCTGGACCCCCTGCCAGGGGACTAGTCCCCTGGACCCCTCGGGGGGTTCCGAGCCGGTGGGGGGTGGCGTGCCAGCCGGGCCGGGGCCGGTGGCCGGGTGACAGGGCGCGCATCCGCGCGCCCTGTCACCCGGCCACCGGCCCCGGCCCGGCTGGCACGCCACCCCCCACCGGCTCGGAACCAACGAACGGGTTCCAAGGGCTCAGCCCTTGGCGGGGGTCCAGGGGGCAGCGCCCCCTGGCCTTGCTTTCGACAAGGCCGCCCCCGCCCCAGGCTGGCGGAAATTGCGGCGGTCTGGTTCGCTGGCCCTTGCCGCGCGGCGGCCGGCTCAATACATCCGACTGGACAAAAATCCACCCTTAGGGATGCGGGCGGTGCCTCGGGCCACCCGCGTCCGCTGCAAGGAGCACGACGAATGAGCAAGGTCATCGGCATCGACCTCGGTACCACCAATTCCTGCGTTGCGATCATGGAGGGGCCGGGCGCGGACAAGGATGTCCGCGTGATCGAGAATGCGGAAGGCGCCCGCACCACCCCCAGCATGGTCGCCTTCACCGACGGCGGCGAACGCCTGGTCGGTCAGTCCGCCAAGCGCCAGGCGGTCACCAACCCCTCCAACACGCTGTACGCCATCAAGCGCCTGATCGGCCGGCGCTTCGACGACCCGATGGTGGAGAAGGACAAGGGCCTGGTGCCCTACCAGATCGTCCGCGGCGACAACGGCGATGCCTGGGTGGACGCGCGCGGCGAGAAATACGCCCCGTCCCAGATCAGCGCCTTCATCCTCGGCAAGATGAAGGAGACCGCCGAGGCGTATCTGGGCGAGCCGGTCACCCAGGCGGTGATCACCGTCCCGGCCTATTTCAACGACAGCCAGCGCCAGGCCACCAAGGACGCCGGCCGCATCGCCGGGCTCGAGGTGCTGCGCATCATCAACGAACCGACCGCGGCGGCGCTCGCCTACGGCATGGACCGCAAGGGCACCGGCACGATCGCGGTCTATGACCTCGGCGGCGGCACCTTCGATATTTCCGTCCTCGAGATCGGCGACGGCGTGTTCGAGGTGAAGTCCACCAACGGCGACACGTTCCTGGGCGGCGAGGATTTCGACCAGCGGGTGATCGACTGGCTGGCCGACGAGTTCAAGCGCGAGCAGGGCATCGATCTCCGCAAGGACCGCCTCGCGCTGCAGCGGCTCAAGGAAGCGGCCGAGAAGGCCAAGATCGAGCTGTCTTCGGCCAAGGAGACCGAGATCAACCTGCCGTTCATCACCGCCGACGCCTCCGGGCCGAAGCATCTCGTGATGAAGCTCTCGCGCGCCAAGCTGGAACAGATCGTCGATGACCTGATCGCGCGGACCCTGGAGCCCTGCCGCGCCGCGCTGAAGGACGCCGGCGTGACCGCGGGCGAGATCAACGACGTGATCCTGGTCGGCGGCATGACCCGCATGCCCAAGGTGATCGAGGCGGTGAAGCAGTTCTTCGGCCGCGAGCCCGCCCGCAACGTCAACCCCGACGAGGTGGTGGCGATCGGTGCGGCGGTGCAGGCCGCGGTGCTGAAGGGCGACGTCAAGGACGTGCTGCTGCTCGACGTCACGCCGCTGTCGCTCGGGATCGAGACCCTGGGCGGCGTGTTCACCCGGCTGATCGAGCGCAACACCACCATCCCGACCAAGAAGTCCCAGACCTTCTCCACCGCCGACGACAACCAGCAGGCGGTGACCATCAAGGTCTACCAGGGCGAGCGGGAGATGGCGGCCGACAACAAGCTGCTCGGCAATTTCGACCTCACCGGCCTGCCGCCGGCGCCGCGCGGCGTGCCGCAGATCGAGGTGACGTTCGACATCGACGCCAACGGCATCGTCTCGGTCCAGGCCAAGGACAAGGCCACCGGCAAGGAGCAGCAGATCCGCATCCAGGCCAGTGGCGGGCTGAACGAGGGCGAGATCCAGCGCATGGTGAAGGAGGCCGAGGCCAACGCCGCGGCCGACAAGCAGCGGCGTGAGCTGGTGGAAGCGCGCAACCAGACCGAGGCGCTGGTGCACCAGGTCGAGCGCAGCCTGACCGAGGCCGGCGACAAGGTCGGCCCGCAGGAGAAGGGCGAGGCGGAAGCGGCCGTGGCCGCCGCGCGCAGCGCACTGGAAGGCAACGACGAGGCGGGCATCAAGCAGGCCGGCGAACGGCTGAGCCAGGCGGCGATGAAGCTCGGCGAGGCGATGTACAAGGCGCAGTCGGCCGAGCCAGGTGCCCAGGCCGGGCCGGATGCGCAGCCCGGCGGCGCCGCCCCGGACGAGAAGGTGGTGGACGCCGAGTTCGAGGAAGTGGACGAGAAGCGGAAGTCCGCCTGATCGCCGATGCTCCGGCGACGTGACTGCGCCGGTTCCTGCCGCGCCCGCGTGCTCCTGCACGCGGGCGTTCGGTGTACCTACGGCATGATGAAAGACTGAGATGGCGAAGCAGGACTATTACGCCACCCTCGGGGTGCCGCGCGACGCTGGCGCCGATGCGCTGAAGAAGGCGTACCGCAAGCTGGCCATGAAGTACCACCCGGACCGCAATCCGGGCGACAAGCAGGCCGAGGCGCGCTTCAAGGAGCTCAGCGAAGCGTACGACGTGCTGAAGGACGAGCAGAAGCGCGCCGCCTACGACCGCTTCGGCCACGCGGCGTTCGAGCAGGGCGGCGGCGGCGCCGGGCCGTTCGGCGGCGGGTTCGATTTCGGCGGCGGCGGCCTGGGCGACATCTTCGATCAGGTGTTCGGCGACTTCATGGGCGGCGGCCGCCGCGGCGGCGGCGGGCGTGCCCACGCCGGGGCCGACATCCGCCAGGCCGTTGAAATCGACCTCGGGGAGGCCTTCGCCGGCACCAAGGTGCCGCTGCGCGTGCCCACCAGGGTTGCCTGCGACGCCTGCGGCGGCACCGGCTCGGAAGACAAGGCGCACGGCGCCGAGACCTGCCCGACCTGCCAGGGCCACGGCCGGGTGCGCGCCCAGCAGGGTCTGTTCCTGGTCGAGCGCACCTGCCCCACCTGCGGCGGCTCCGGGCGGGTGGTGCGCAATCCCTGCCGCGTCTGCCGCGGCGCCGGCACGGTGCAGCGCGAACGCAGCCTGACCGTGACGATCCCTGCCGGGGTGGAAGACGGCACCCGCATTCGCCTGGCCGGCGAGGGCGAAGCCGGCGGCGCGGGGGCACCGCCCGGTGACCTTTATGTGCATGTCGCGGTCCGGCCGCACCCGATCTTCCATCGGGAGGGCGCCAATCTGATCCTGCGGGTGCCGCTGCGCATGACCCTGGCCGCCCTCGGCGGCGAGATCGAGGTGCCCTCGATCGACGGCACCAAGACCAAGGTCAAGATTCCGGCGGGCACCCAGACCGGCGAACAGTTCCGGCTGCGCGGCAAGGGATTTTCGGTGCTGCGCAGCGCCGCCCGCGGCGACCTGTTCCTGCAGGTGATGGTGGAAACCCCGCAGCACCTGACCCGGCGCCAGCGCGAACTGCTGGAAGCTTTCGAAAGCGATGCCGAAACGGGCGAGAAGCACCACCCCGAAAGCGAAGGGTTCTTCGCCAAGGTGAAGGAGTTCTTCGAGGGCGGCCGCGGCTGAGCCCGACGGGGCGATCTCGTGCTGTTGGAACGTAAGGCCAGGGGGGCTCTGCCCCCCTGGACCCCCCGCCAGGGGACAAGTCCCCTGGACCCCTCGGGGGGTTCCGTGCCGGTGGGGGGTGGCGTGCCGGGCGGGGCGGGGCCGGTGGGCGGGTGACAGGGCGGCGCATCCGCGCCGCCCTGTCACCCGCCCACCGGCCCCGCCCCGCCCGGCACGCCACCCCCCACCGGCACGGAACCAACGAACGGGTTCCAAGGGCTGTGCCCTTGGCGGGGGTCCAGGGGGCAGAGCCCCCTGGCCTTGCTTTCCGTAGCGAGACGATATCCCCGTCACCCCGGCGCGCGGGCCTTGACCATGCGCAGCGGCGTGTAGGTCAGGGCGGTGGTGCCGTCCTGTTTCATCACATGGTTGCGGGTACGCACCAGGCCGCGTTCGGGGCGTGAGCGGCTGCGCCGGCTTTCGATCACTTCGCAGGCGACATGGATCGTGTCGCCGACGCAGCACGGGCTTTCGATCGACAGATCCATGTGCAGGAAGGCGAAGCCGGTGTGCTGCATCGTGGCGTGCACCAGCAGTCCTTCGGCAAATGCATAGACCATCGCGCCGGGCACCACGCGGCGTTTGATGTCGCTTTCCTCGGCGAGGAACTCGAGATTGGTGAACAGCACTTCGGTCATGCCGGTGACGCCGACGAAGTTCACCAGGTCGGCCTCGGTCAGGGTGCGGCCGATGGTGCGGAAGCGCCGGCCGATCGGCAGATCCTCGAAGTGAAGGCCGAGCCCGAGGATCTCTATGCTACAATTGTCAATATCATTCATCACTGTGTTCCTTCTGTTGTGGTTTACAGCCGGCCCCGCAAGAAGACTGGTTGGAGACGACCCTTCTTGATCGCTGTTTTTCTCGCCGGAAGGGCGTAGCATCGCTCCCGGCCGGGCCCGCCCCGCCGAGCCCGGCCGGCGGGCCGCTGGCGTGGGCCGATGCAGGACGGCCCGAGGTCCCGGCCACGCCCGGCAATGGCGGCGTTTACGACGAAAAGGGGGCGAAGATGCCATTCGATGGTACGGAATATCGTCCGGTTCGCGATCCGGCGGCGGCGACGTCGCTGCCCGCGGCCGGTGTGCGCTGGCAGTGGGTGCGGGGGCTGACGGCCGGCCTGGCGATGCGGCTGGGCGGCTGGCCAATGTGGTCCTATGCCCCGCGGGAGGTCCAGCCGGCCACGGAGATCACCCCGGCGCGCCTGCTGCGGGCCGCGCGCGCGCTGATCGACCAGGAGGATACCTGGGTGCAGGGTCGCTACGAGACCCTGCGCGGCCGGCGCTGCGCGATCGGGGCCTTGCAGGCGGCGGCCCGCGGGCTGCGCCATCCCACCGCGTTCGAGGCGGCGCGCGACCTGCTGCGGACCGAGGCGCTGATCATGGGCTTCAGCCATGTGGAGAAGATGAACGACCGCTCCTCCCATGCCGAGGTGCTGGCGTTGTTCGATCGGGCGATCGCGCGCGCCGAGGCCGGCAGACGCGGCTGACAAGCCGCTGCGGCGTCGTGTCGCCGGAAAGTGATCTGCGGCGCGGGCGGGGCGCCCCGCCCGCGCCGCGCTGCCCGGGCGGCGCCGCCGGGGCGGCCGCGGTCTGATCTGTGCGCCGGCAGCGGGAGGCGGCGCGCCCGCCCGGGCAGCGCGGCAACTGTGGCGAGAATGTGCAACGTGTGGCGCTACAGCAACAGGGGAGGGCAAAGCGAGCCCACCCCCTCGTCTCCGAGTGGTTGCGAGCCTATCAATAAGCGAGCGGAACCGGTCGGTCGGGCTGGATTTCGGCCGGCTGGCCTATTGGCCGTGAGAATGCGGGCCGGTGCCGTCGGGCTGTTGCAGACAACGAGGAGAAAACAGATGAACCTTCGGACCGCTCTTCTGGCGGCATCCGTCCTGGCGGCCCCTGCGCTGGCCGGCCCCGCGTGGGCCCAGGCGCCGCAGCCGGTTGCCGGCCCCTACATGAGCCTCGGGGCTGGTGTGAACATGAAGATGGACCTCGACGTGAAGACGCCGGGCGCCGACAACCTTCAGTTTCACCTCGGCCCGGCCGTCGTGGGTGCCTTCGGCTACGGCTTCGGCAATGGCTTCCGCGCCGAGATCGAGGGCAACTATTACAACAACCAGGCGTACAAGGTCGGCGGGTCGTCCGCCTACACGGCGGCGGGCGGGCGCGAGCAGCTCTACGGCGTGATGGTGAACGGCTATTACGACTTCAACGGCCTTGTGCCGATGGTCACGCCCTATGTCGGCATCGGTGCCGGCTACCAGTTCGCGAACTGGCAGAACGTGAAGGCATACGGTCCGGCTGGCAGCTTCGCGACGGACGAGACCAAGGGCTCCTTCGCCGCCCAGGCGATCGTCGGCGCGGCGCTGCCGATCGACGCGGTCCCGGGCCTTGCCCTGACCGCCGAGTATCGCTTCATGGCGTTGATCGGTGACCGGACCTATAGCGGCTCCGCCACGTCTTCCACTGGCGTGGTCACCCCGGACTCGGTGAAGGTGGGCAATGACTACAACAACACCTTCCTGATCGGCGTCCGCTACGCCTTCGGCGTGACCCCGCCGCCGCCGCCCCCGGCGCCGGCCCCGGTCGCCGCGCCCGCTCCGGCGCCGGCCCGCTCCTACCTCGTGTTCTTCGACTGGGATAAGGCGACCCTGACCAGCTCGCGCCCGCGAGATCGTCAAGGAAGCGGCGGACAACTCGACCCACGTCCAGTACACGCAGATCGAGGTGAACGGCTACACCGATACCTCCGGCCAGGCGAAATACAACATGGGCCTGTCGATCCGCCGCGCCGACGCAGTGGCGGCGGAGCTGGTGCGCGACGGCGTGCCCAAGACCGCCATCGCGATCCAGGGCTTCGGCGAAACCCACCTGTTGGTGCCCACCGGCGCCAACGTGCGGGAGCCGCAGAACCGCCGGGTCGAGATCATCATCAAGTAAGGCCAGTCCGGCACACCGCCGGCCTGACGAACGGGGCGCCTTCGGGCGCCCCGTTTTCGTTGTAACGTTTTCCTTGGTACTGCTTTCAGCGTACTACTTTCAGTGTACTACTTTCGCGGGGCTGGGGGGCGGCGCAACGCTCGCTTATCCTGCGCCTCCGGTCCGCTTGCATGCGGCGGGCGCCGCGTGACCGTGCCGCCGCCCACCCGGCTGGCCACCACGGACGCGCATCCCAACGAGCGAAAGCGGGGCAATGACCAGAAGTTGCATGCGAGCCATTCCGCCCCCCTTGGCGCCGCTGCGCAAACCTGTGGCGCAACGGCAACAGGGTCGGCTGAAGAAAATGGCCCTCTCTTTTTTCGGCGAGCCCGAGGCTCCTAATAGTTCGGCGGTCAGACGCAAGCGGAGCGATCTCGGCAGGCGTCGATCAGCTGATCGTGCCGGCGCAGGCCAGGCGGCTGGTCTGGTGAAGACCACGAGGAGAAAGCAGATGAAACTTCGGATCGTGCTTCTGGCGGCCACGGTGCTGGCTGTCCCCGTGCTGGCCAGCCCGGTCGTGGCGCAGGCGGAAGAGCCGTTGTCAGGCATGTATGTGAGCCTCGGCGCCGGCCTGAACCTGAAATCGAACATCGACGTGAGGTCGGTCAGCATTGGTGACACGCCGGTCACCGGCGGCGGGGGCAGGGTGGAGTCGGAGCTTGGGCCCGCGTTCGTAGGTGCGTTTGGCTATGGGTTCGGCAACGGGTTCCGGGCTGAGCTCCAGGGCAGTTACTCCAACAACCCGATTAACAGGATATCCGCTTCCGGCGGATCGGCGAACGCCGGAGGCCGTGAAGAGCTCTACGGCGTGATGGTGAACGGCTACTACGACTTCAACGGGCTGATCCCGATGGTCACCCCCTACCTCGGCATCGGCGTCGGCTATCAGTGGGCCAACGAGCAGAACCTGAACGTCTCCACCCCCAACTATGGTTACCAGGTCAGCCAGGTCGAGGGATCGTTTGCCGCGCAGGCGATTGTCGGCGTGGCGCTGCCGATCGACGCGGTCCCGGGCCTTGCCCTGACTGCCGAGTATCGCTTCATGGCCCTGATCGGCGATCGGACCTATAGCGGTACCGGGACTGCGACGTCCGGCAGCGTTACCCGTTCGGGGGACACGTCCGTCAAGCTCGGCAACGACTACAACAACACCTTCCTGATCGGCGTCCGCTACGCCTTCGGCGTCACGCCGCCGCCGCCGCCCCCGGCGCCGGCCCCGGTCGCCGCGCCCGCTCCGGCGCCGGCCCGCTCCTACCTCGTGTTCTTCGACTGGGATAAGGCGACCCTGACCCCCCGCGCCCGCGAGATCGTCAAGGAAGCGGCGGACAACTCGACCCACGTCCAGTACACGCAGATCGAGGTGAACGGCTACACCGATACCTCCGGCCAGGCGAAATACAACATGGGCCTGTCGATCCGCCGCGCCGACGCAGTGGCGGCCGAGCTGGTGCGCGACGGCGTGCCCAAGACCGCCATCGCGATCCAGGGCTTCGGCGAAACCCACCTGTTGGTGCCCACCGGCGCCAACGTGCGGGAGCCGCAGAACCGCCGGGTCGAGATCATCATCAAGTAAGGTCCGTCCGGCACACCGCCGGCCTGACGAACGGGGCGCCTTCGGGCGCCCCGTTTTCGTTGTACCCCGGCACCGCGCAACGATCTCTTGCCTTGTGACGCCAATCCGCACTTTATGCACGGGGGCGGGCCCCGGGGCAGCCTCCACCCGCCCGACGTGCCGCCGCCGGTCCCTTTCCCGGCGTGCGGAAGCAGGAGACGAAGACCCATGCGCGTTCTTGGTGCCTGGCTGGGCGCGGCGATGCTCACCGCCGTCCTTCTTGCGCTGTCGCCCGCGGCGCGCGCGCAGCCGATCCAGGGTGCTTATGTGGGCGCGGGCGCCGGCTTCGACCTGCCGCAGAACACCTCGGCCACCTTGTCCGCCCCCGGCTTCGGCGACGGGCGGCTGCGGTTCGAGCGCAACGGCGGCTTCGCCCTGCTGGGCAGCGCCGGCTACGCGCTGGGCGACGGCTGGCGGTTCGAGCTGGAAGGCGCTTTCGCCCGCACCGGCATCGGCGGCCTGGGCCGCACCCCGATGCCGGCCACGACCAGCGGGACGGCGCAGACCTACGGCGTCATGGTCAACGCGCTCTATGACCTCGACATCGGCAACCGCTACATCTTCCCCTATCTCGGCGTCGGGGCCGGCTACCAGTGGACGCATCTCGACAGCTTCGGCGTCGCCTCGCCCGGGGCGGCGGCGGTGTTCCACAGCGACGCCACCTCCGGCGCCTTCGCCTGGCAGGCGATGCTGGGCAGCGCGTTCCCGGTGCCGAACATGCCCGGACTGTCGCTCACCGCGGAATACCGGTTCCGCGATGTGACCGCCGGGCAGAGCTTCGAGGGCGCCGGCAGCGGCGGGACATCGGGCACGCTGAACCTCGGGCCGCAGTTCGACCATCTGTTCCTGTTCGGCGTGCGCTACGCCTTCGACGTGACCCCGCCGGCGACGCCCGAGGCCGCGGCCGCCCGCCCAGCCGGCGGCCGCGCCCGCCCCGGCGCCGGAGCGCACCTATCTCGTCTTCTTCGACTGGGACAGCACCGCCCTGAGTGTGCGGGCGAAGGCGATCGTGCGCACCGCGGCCGAGAACGCGGCCCGGGTGCAGGTCACCCGCATCGTGGTGAACGGCTACACCGATACCTCGGGCAGCGCCGCCTATAACCGCGCGCTGTCGGAGCGGCGCGCCCGCGCGGTCGCCGCCGAACTGGTGCGCGACGGCGTGGCCGCCGGCACGATCACCATCAAGGGCTTCGGCGAGACCCATCCGCTGGTGCCGACCGGCCCCGACGTGCGCGAGCCGCAGAACCGGCGGGTGGAGATCATCCTGCGCTGATCCCCGGGCCGGCGGCGCCGCGCCGCGTCTCCGCCGGCCGGGGTCAGAACCAGTTCGCCTTGTCCACCTGGTTGCGCAGCGGCGTCCCCGCTTCGAAGGCGCGGCAGTTGTCGGCGATGATCGCGTAGCGCCGCTCGTCCAGATGCGGGCCGTAGCCGGCGGTGTGGGGCGTGATCAGCACCCCCGGCGTGGTCCACAACGGATGGTCCGGCGGCAGCGGCTCGGTCTCGAACACATCGAGGCCGGCGCCGGCGATCTCGCCCGCGCGCAGCGCGGCCAGCAGATCGTCCAGCCTGTGTGGTCCGCCCGCGGCCGATGTTGATGAAGAAGGCGCCGCGCTTCATGCGGCGGAAGCGGTCGCGGTGCATGAACCCTTCGGTGGCCGGCGTGTGCGGCACCGTGAGGATGACGAAATCGGCCCGGCCCAGCAGATCGTCCAGCGCGGCCGGCGGATGCAGCTCCGCCACCCCTTCGGTCGGCGCGGTGCGGCGGGCATCGGTCGCCAGCACGCGCACGCCGCAGGCGGCCAGCAGCCGCGCCGCTTCCGCGCCGATGCCGCCCAGGCCGACGATCAGGGCGGTGGCTTCGCCGAGCGCGATCACGCCGGTATCATTCGGACGCGGGCGCCACCGGCCCTGCATCTGCGCCGGCAGGTAGGTGTGGAAGTCGCGCGCGAAGGCGAGCACGAAGGCCAGGATGTGCGCGCCGATATGGTCGTTGTAGATCTCGCGCATGTTGGTCACCGTCGCCGGATGCGCGACCAGTTCGGGCGTGTAGTACCCGGCCGGCGGCGCGGCCTGCGGCGCCTGCAGCCAGCGCAGCCGCCCCGCGGCGGCGAGCAGCCGCGGCGGCAGGGTGCCGAAGGCGGCCTCGGCGGCGGGGAGGGCCGCCAGGGCCTCCGCTTCATCTTCCGCCGCGACCACCCGGACGAACGGCAGGTCGGCGGCCAGCCGGCCCGCCCAGGCCCGGGTGGTTCCGGTCTGTGGCGGCAGCATCAGGAACGTGAAGGGCATGACGGGCTCCGCGGCGGTGAACGCGGGGCCGAGGCTACAAGGGCGGGGCCCACCGGGCCAGCGCCGTCCGGGCCAGCGCCGCCTGGGCGGCGGGCGGCCTTCACGCTCCGTTTGCTTTTCCGCCCCATCCTCCGCCGCGCGGGCACGGAGGCGGCATGCGGCGCAGACAGGCGATCGGGCTGGCCGCGGCGGCCGGGGCGGCGGTGCTGCTTCCCGGCCGCAGCCGCGCGTCGGCAGGGGAACCGCGCCCGGTTGCCGTGATCGTGCCGGATTTCCCGGCCGCGCCGGCCGGGATCGCGGCGCGCGTGCTGCGGGCGCCGCTGGCCCGCGCGCTGGGGCGGACGGTGATCCTGGATTTCCGTCCGGGCGCGGGGGGCATCACCGGGCTGATGGCCGGGGCCCGCGCCGCGGCCGACGGCAACACCCTGACCCTGCTGACCCCGACGTTGGCCGCCGCGCCCTGGCTCGCCGGCCGGATGGACAACACGCCGGCGGATTTTGCCCTGATCGGGCGCATCAGCTTCACGCCGGAGGTGCTGCTGGTCGCCGCCGCCGGCCCGTGGCGCCGGCTGGCCGATCTGCGCGCCGCGTTGCGCGCCGCCCCCGGGCAGGTGCCGACCGCGTTCGACGGCGCCTGGACCAGCGCCGAGATCGCCACGGTGATGATGCTCGACCGCGCCGGCCTGGCGGCCCGGCCGGTGGCCGGGCTGCGCGCGGGGCCGGCAGTGCGCGACGGGCGGATCGGCTTCGTGCTGCGCCCGCTGCCCTGGGCGCTGGCCGCGCTGGCCGCGGGCGGGGTGCGCGCGCTGGCCGTTTCGGCTCCGCAGCGGGTGGCGGCGCTGCCCGGCGTGCCGACGTTGCGGGAGCGGGGGATCGACGTCGCGATCGGGTCCTGGCTGGCGCTGGGCGCCCCGGCCGGAACCGGGGAGGGTCGCCTGGCGCCGCCGCGGGCGGCCCTGCGGGCGGTGCTGCAGGATCCGGCGGTGCGGGACGCGCTGGCCCGGGCCGGGCTGCCGCCGGCCTGGCTGGCGCCGGCGGCGGCGCAGGCGGCGATCGCGGCGGAATACCGGGAATTGGGCCCGTTGTTCACGCTGGCCGGGGTGACTGTGCGACAGGCGGCGATGGCGGCGCGGTAAGCGGGGCCGCGAAGCAGCGGCCGTGCGGACCCCCCGAACCGCGGGATCGACGCGTCAACCGGCGCAGGCCCGCCCCGTGTCGGGATACCCGGGGCCGGCGTCACCGAACCAACGGTCGGCGCCCCGCGCGGTTGGCATCACTGCAACAAAACAGCTGCGCCCCAGGCAACAAGCGCCACGCCGGTCAGCCGGCTTGCACGCGGACCGACGGGAAGCACCTTTTCGATCAGGATCAGCAGCGCGAGGCCCGCGATCCAGAAAAGATTCATCACGCCGCCCACGAACAGCAGCGCCATGAGCATCCAGCAGCATCCGAGGCAGAACATCCCGTGCCTTGCCCCTGCCAGCAGCGGCCCCATGGGTCCCTGGCGCCAGGGCGCCAGGAGATGGTCGAACGGCGAACGGCACTGGACCAGGCAGGTCTGTTTGAACGGCGTCCACTGATAGACGCCGGCTGCGATCAGCAGGACCCCGGCCAGGACGACACTGCCGCTCGCCATGTCCGCCGACAGCAGCGCCACCCGGTCGAGGCCCCATTGCAAGGCGGTGGCAACCAGGCTGAAGCCGAACCAGATCACCAGATATCCCAGGACGAACAGCCCGGTCGGACCGAACGCGCGGTTGCCGTTACGTTGTCGCATCAGGGCGGCGGTCAGCAGAATGGTGGGCGCGGCGCTGGGCAGCATCATCGCCATCATCATGACGGCCCACATCAGGAAGATCAGCGCCGCGTAGTGCAAGGTCCACGCCGGCGCCATCGCCATCATTCCGCTGCCGCCCGCCTCCATCGGTCCCATCCCGACCCCGGCGCCGAGCAGAAGATAGGCCCAGGACAGCAGGATCACCGCGAGCAGACCCGTCAGCACGACCGCGCGGTCGTGCCGGAGGATGCCGAGCAGCATCGAGCGCTCTCCGCTAGTTCAGACGTCCTTTGTGGCTGAGGTGCAGATGCGCGAACTGACCGTAGGTGCTCTTCAGATCGAGTGCGATGGCGCCCGTGGTCTGGCTGGTCCCGCTGCCGATCTCGGCCTGTGCGAACTCGAAACTCTTCGGGAAATCGATGCGGACCCGGTGCTCCGCGCCGGTGACCGGATTGCGGATCGGCTCACCCGCGGAGGCCACCAGACCCGGAATGTCGAGCCGCGCACGCCGTGCTTTCACGTCGACATCGAGGGCGATGGGATGGAACAGCGGCGCGTGCTTGTTCGGGCTCATGGCGCCGTACACCCACCAGACCGTCGCCATCTCCTCGGTTTCCTGCCCCGACAGGATCTTCACCAGCGCGTCGCGCTGGCGTGCGTCCGCACGCTCATCGATGATGAGCTGCATGCTGCCCTGGCCTTCATGCACCGGGCCCGGCCAGTGATAGACTGCCGCGGCGCGCAGACCATCCAGCCGGACATCGCCGAAATGCCCCTGGTCGATCTGATAGCCGGCAACCGCCTCGCAGAACCCCTTGTCGGGCAGCGCGTTGAACTGACAGGGACACGCATAGACGCAGTTGCAGTTTGCGAATTCGGTGCCCTTGATTTCCCATTCGACGGATGCGGACATGTTGGTCTCCCTGTTTGCGGTGACGGACGGATCTGTTTTGCCTGCGTCGCTTCGGGTGGCTGTTGGAGGCGGCCGGGGAAGCGACCTGTCAGAACCTTAATGTTTGATTGCTTATGATCATATTTGACGAGGATGGGAGTTGCAAGGAATTCCGGGCGCCTCACCTGTCCCACGGCTTCGTGAAGCCCGCGGACGCATCGGCCGGCGCCGGTGGCGGAGACTGGAGCCACGACGGCACCCCCGCCTTCCTGCACGGCCTTGTCGTCCCGATATGGAAAGGGAACGCGAATGCGCCGCCACGCTGCGTCATCCTTTCCCGGAGGTTAGCGGATTGTGTACATCCCGGGACCGCCGGCCGACCCGGTGTACACGTCGGCCTGGTCCGCGCCGACGGGTCGGGCAGACGTGCACAAGACCCCGTCCCCGTCATGGCCGGGCTTGACCGAAGGCGAACGGCGAGGCCGCCCGGCCAGGGCGCCCCGCGGGCCCCGCCGCGCCGACCGCCGGTGCTGACGACGGTTGGACTTACCCTCCGATCGCCGCCGCCACCCAGGCCGCCCAGGCCAGCACCGCCCGGTCTTCCCCCACCCGCCCGACGATCTGGATCCCGAGCGGCAGCCCGCCCGGTCCCGTCCCCGCCGGCACCGTCACGCACGGCACGCCGAGGCTGGTCCAGATGAAATTGAACGCCGGATCGCCGGTCCAGCTCAGGCCCGCCGGCGCCTCCCCCGGGGCCGCGGGCGTCAGCAGCACATCGAGCCCCTCCATCGCCGCCGGGAACGCCTGCTGCGTGCGCCGGAACGTCGCGTAGGCCGCTGCCACCGCCGCCTCGTCCTGCGCCAGGCCGAACACCAGACGGTCCATCAGCTCGTCGCTGATGCCGTCCCGCGCGTGCGCCAGCTCCCAGCCCAGGGCGCGGGCGCTTTCACGGTTCATCACGATCGGATGCGCCTCGGTCAGCGCGGCGAAGTCCGCCGGCAGCTCGCGGTCCTCCAGCGCCGCGCCGGCGCGGCCCATCGCGGCGGCGACCCGATCGAGCAGCGGCGCCGTCTCCGGCTGCGCCAGGCCCCACGAGGGCGAGCGGCACAGCCCGACCCGCGGCGCCCGGTCCGGCCGGCGATCCGGATCGCCCAGATCGCGGCCGGAGACGGTGGCGGCGAACAGCGCGCAATCGGCCACCTGGCGCGCCATCACGCCCACCGTGTCCAGGCTGTCGGCCAGCGGCTTCATCCCGGCCCGGTTGATCAGCCCGAAGCTCGGCTTGTAGCCCACCACCCCGCAGAACGCCGCCGGGCGGATCACGCTGCCCGCGGTCTGGCTGCCGAACGCCAGCGGGAAGAAGAAATCCGCCACCCCGGCCGCGGAACCGGACGACGACCCGCCCGGCGTGTGCGCCAGGTTGTGCGGGTTGCCGGTCGGCCCCGGCTTGCGGGTGGCGAACTCGGTGGTCACGGTCTTGCCCGCCACCACTGCCCCCGCGGTGCGCGCCCAGGCCACCGCGGCGGCGTCGGCCCGGGGCCGCCAGCCGTCCCAGATGGGCGAGCCATAGGCGGCCGGCATCTCGGCGGTGTCGAACAGGTCCTTCACCCCGATCGGCAGGCCGCGCAGCGTGCCCTGCCCGCAGGACGCGGCGGCGGCACGGGCGGCGGCGGGGTCGAACCAGGTGAAGGCGCGCACTTCGGGCTCGCGCGCGGCGATGCGGTCGAGGCAGGCGTCCATCAGCGCCTCGGGCCGCAGACGGTCTTCGCGAATCTGGCGGGCGGCCTCGGTGGCGGTCAGGCGGGACGGGTCCATGGCGATCGGGCCTCCGGGTTGGGGGAGCGGTGCGGCCGGGCGCCGGCGCCGGCGCGGATCGACCCTGTCAAGACTGGCGCGGCGCGGTCCGGCAGTCCATGGTCGCGGCGATGCAGGCGCAGTCCCACACGTCCGCCCGCCGCGACCGCCGTGCCGATCCCGGCGTGGCACGGGCCGCGCGCGCCCGCGACACCTGGCCCACCTATCTGGTGGACAGCGGGCCGGAGGATCTGCCCGCGGTGCGCAAACACGACCTCGACCGCGCCTGGCACGCGGCGCGCGAGGCCGCGCTGGCCGAGGCCTGGGGCACGATCCGCGGCTTCCGCTTCCGCCGCGCGGACGGGCGGGAGACCGACCTCGTGCTCGCCGATCGCGACGCCTGCTGCTGGGTGAACGCGGTCGACCGGCTGGCCGGGCTCGGGTCCGGCTACGGGATGTCGCTCTGCCTGCGCCTGCTCGCGCTGGTCGACCTGCTGGCCCGCGCGCCCTGGGCGGCCGGCCTGTGCCGGCTGGCGCGCGACGGGGCGGAATTCGACTCCAGGCTGCTGCGCCTGGCCGCCACCGCGCCGCTGTCGGCCGAGGCAAGGTTCGACGAGGCCGCATTCCGGGCCGCACTTGCCGCCGCCCCGCCCCGCCTGATCGGAAACGACCCATGACCCGTCTCCTCCTCCGCCTGATGCCGCTGCTGTTGCTGGCGGGCTGCGCCGCCGCGCGGCCGGAATCGGTCACCGAACGCGACACCCGCGCCGCCTGCCGCCGCCAGGCGGACGAGGTCTATCAACTGCGCCACCGCAGCGAGATCTACGCGCTGCACCCGTCCGACGCGCCGGCGTCGGGCGCCTTGGGCCTGCCGCTGCCTACGGCCGGACTGGCCGACCGGTTTGAGCAGCAACAGCAGATCGACAGCTGCGTTCGCGACGTCGGAACCGGCCCTGCGCTGAAACCGTGAGCTGGGGGGGCGGGTCGGCAAGCAAGGCCAAGGGGGCTTTGCCCCCCTGGACCCCCCACCAGGGGACTGGTCCCCTGGACCCCTCGGGGGGTTCCGGGGTGGCACGGGGTGGCGCGGCGGGCGGGGCGGCCTGGGTGGCGCGCGGAGGCCGGGCGCTTTCGCGCCCGCCCGCCGCCCGCCACCCAGGCCGCCCCGCCCGCCGCGCCACCCCGTGCCAACCCGGAACCAACGAACGGGTTCCAAGGGCTCAGCCCTTGGCGGGGGTCCAGGGGGCAGCGCCCCCTGGCCTTGCTTGCCTGCCCCCCGCGCCCGTTCCATGACCCAGGTCCCCCTGCCCCTGCCCGAGGTCGTTCGGCTCGCCGAATCCGAGCGGCTTGCGGGCCGGCTCGATGCCGCGGCGGCGTTGCTCGGCCGCGCGCTGGCGGTTGCGCCGGACGATCCGGACGCGCGGCACGGCCTGGCGCTGGTGGCCTTCCAGCAGGGCCGGCTGGAACCGGCGGAGGCGCTGGCCCGCGCCGCGCTGGCTTCGGTGCCGGACCGCCCCGCCTGGTGGCGCAACCTGTGCACGATCGTGGAGCGGCGCGGCGATCTCGCGGCGGCGCTGGCGGCGGCCGAGCGGGCGGTGGCGCTGGCGCCGGAGGACCCCGACCTGTGGCACGCGCTCGCGTTGGTGCAGTACCGCGGGGGCGCGCCGGAGGCCGCGGCGACCAGCGCGCGCGCTGCCTTGCGCTGCGACCCCCGGCACGCCGGCGCGCATGTCGCCCTGGCCGAGTCGCTGCTGCTGTGCGGCGATTTCGCGGCAGGGTGGGAGGAGTACCGAGTGGCGCTACCGCCTGCCGGGCGCTGCCCCGCCGGCTCCGCCGCTCGGCTGCCCCGCCTGGGACGGAACGGCGCTGCCGGGCGGGCGGCTGCTGCTGGTGGCCGATCAGGGCTATGGCGATGCCATCCAGTTCGCCCGCTACCTTCCCTGGGCCAGGGCAAGCTGTGCCGCGGTGGCGGTGGTTGCCGCGCCCGAGCTGGCGCCGCTGCTGGCGCCGCTGCTGCCGCCGGGCGCGGTTCTGACCGGCTGGGCGGAGGTGGCGGCGCAGCCGGGGCCATTCGCCGCCTGGGCGCCGCTGTCGGGCCTGCCGCGGCTGCACGGGACCAGGCTGGAGACCATCCCCGGCGGCGTGCCCTATCTGGCCGCCGAGCCGGCCCGGCGAGCGGCCTGGATCGCGCGGCTGGACGCGCTGGCGCCGCGCCCGGCGCGGCGGGTGGGCGTGGTCTGGGCGGGGCGGGCCACGCATCCGAACGATGCCAACCGCTCCGCCCCGCCGGCGGCGCTGGCGCCGCTGGCCGCGGTGCCGGGGGTGGCGCTGGTTTCCCTGCAGCCCGGCCCGGCGGCGGCGGGGCGCGCGGCAATCGCGCCCGGGCTGCCCGACCTGGGCGGCGCGCTGACCGACTTTGCCGAGGCGGCGGCGGCGCTGGCGGCGCTTGACCTGCTGATCACCGTCAATTCGGCGCCGGCGCATCTGGCCGGGGCGCTGGGCCGGCCGGTCTGGGTGCTGCTGCCCTACGGGCCGGACTGGCGCTGGTTGCGCGATCGGGCGGACAGCCCCTGGTACCCCGACGCGCGGCTGTTCCGCCCGGCGCGCCCGCGCGACTGGGACGGGCTGGCCGCGACGGCGGCCGCGGCGTTGCAGGCTTGGGCCGCGGCGTGAGCGCCCGCCGCTTGCCGCCGCTCCCGCCCGGGCCGTACAAGCCCCCGGTTCGCAACCAAGGAGGCGCGCGTGAGCAAGATCATTCGGACCGAGCCGGGCCCGATCCTGGCCAAGGCCGTGGAATTTCACGGTTTCGTTTATCTCTCGGGCATCACCGCAAACGACCCGGGCAAGGACATCAAAGGCCAGACCGCCGAGGTGCTGGAGCAGATCGACGCCCTGCTGGAGACCCATGGCACCGACAAGACCCGGCTGCTGACGGCGCAGATCTGGCTCAAGGACATCACCGAGCGTCCGGCGCTGAACGAGCTCTGGACCGCCTGGCTGCCGGCCGGCGGCGCGCCGACGCGGGCCTGCGTGCAGGCCGAACTGGCCGATCCCCGGCTGCGGGTGGAGATCATGGTGACCGCCTGCAAATAGCCCTGCGCGCACCGCGATGCGGGACGCCAGGCGATCCCGCCGCGGCTGCGCTTTGGCCGATATTTTAGGACCAAAGTCCCTGCATTGACATTTGTCCACAGGGCCCTGAATGAAAACTGCGACGTTTTCGTCACAGTCTAACGATTTGAGGGTTGCCATGGGCGCAGGGCAGCGGCTACCGCGGCTCAGGTCTGGGGCACACGAGGGTAGCTTGGATATGGTGGTCACAGCGGCCGCAGGGCATGCGTCTTTGTGCGGCACGTTACGGACGACAGCGTTTCTGACGGTTGGGTGTCTTGCCTTGCTGACGAGCGCGGCGCTGGCCCCCGCAGCGGCGGCGCCGGCGGCTCGTCTCCACCAGGTTGCCCATCACGTGCTCCACCGGGCGGAGCATCACTGGGTGCACCGGGTTTCCTACCACCACCACGCGGGCCACGCGATCAGCCATCACAGTTCCCACCATCGGGCCGTCCGGCGCCACGAGCGGGCGCTGCTGATGTCCTGTGTGCCGTTCGCGCGGGCCGATTCGGGCATCAAGCTGGTGGGTGACGCCTATGTGTGGTGGCGCGCCGCCGCCGGCGTCTATGCCCGTGGCGACACCCCGGTGCCGGGCAGCGTGCTGGCGTTCCGTGCCAACACGCGGATGCGGCTCGGCCACGTCGCCGTGGTCAGCCGGGTCATCAACCACCGCGAGATCGAGGTGGATCAGGCCAACTGGGGCAACGGCGGGCGGATCACCCATGCCGTGCCGGTGATCGATGTCTCGGAAGACAACGACTGGACGGCGGTGCGGGTCGCGCTGGGCGACGGGCGCTTCGGCTCGGTCTATCCGACCCACGGGTTCATCTACGACCGCCCCGACACCGGCACCGTGCTGGCGGCGCGCCACGCCCCGGCGCCGGAGCTTGCGGCCAATCCCGCGCCGTCGCATCTGCGCGCGCTGAACCGGGGCGGCGAGGAAGTGGCCGAACTGCCCGGCCCGCCGCCGCCGCCGCCGCACTGGCCGGCGCGGCTGGGCCACCGCCTGAACACCTCGTTCACGCATCGCGATATGCGTGACGCAGCGTTCCACCGCGCGCCGGCGCCGCTTTGGGTGCCGCAGCAGACTGCCGTTCCGGCGCGCTGAGCGCGCGGTCGCGGGCGGGCCGTCGCGGCACGATACCGGCCGCGGTTCGGATCGTGGCGATCTTGCCCGGCGTCAGGTCCGGGCGGCCGGCGAAGCTTACCCTCCTCCCGGCGCCGTCAGCGCGATACGCCTCTGATTCGGTTGTGCGGCCCGGCCGCGCCGTCCTGTGCCGCGCGCGTGTTCGCGAGGAGGGGGGCCAGCAGAGGGCGGAAGGGGGTGGGGCGAGCGATGGGACTCGAACCCACGGCATCCAGGACCACAACCTGGCGCTCTGCCAACTGAGCTACGCCCGCCACTGATGCGGGCCGTTTAGGACGCGGGGACGGCGCCCGTCAATGCGTGGCGTGGCCGCGGCGCCCCGGACCGGTGCCGAATTGCGCGGCGAGCCGAGCCACCGCCTCGTCCAGCACCGCTTCGCGCTTGCAGAAGGCGAAGCGGGCATAGTGCCGCGGCGGGTCGGGGGTGTCGTAGAACGCGGTGACGGGAACGGCGGTCACCCGGGCCGCCTCGGTGATGTGACGGCAGAAGGCGACGTCGTCGCCCTCGAACCCGAGCGGTCGGAAATCGGCGGTGACGAAATAGCTGCCGTGGCACGGCAGCACCGCCATCCCGAGCGCGGCGAGCCCCGTCGCCAGCCGGTCGCGCCGGTCCTGCAGCGCCGTCGCGAGGCCGCGGAAATAGGTCTCGTCCTTGGCCAACCCCATCGCCACCGCGCGTTGCAGGTTGGGCGCGGTCGAGAAGGTCAGGTTCTGGTGCGCCCTGGCCACCACCGCGGCCAGGGCGGGCGGCGCGGTCACGTAGCCCACCTTCCAGCCGGTCAGGGAAAACGTCTTGCCGGCGGAGCCGATGCGCATGGTCCGCTCGGCCATCCCCGGCAGGGTCATCAGCGGGATGTGGCGGTGGCCGTCGAAGGTCAGGTGCTCGTAGACCTCATCGCAGATCGCATAGGCGTCGTGGCGGGACAGCAGGCCGGCGATGCAGCCGAGCTCGTCGCGGTCGAACACCTTGCCCGTCGGGTTCATCGGCGTGTTGAGCAGCAGCGCCTTGGTGCGCGGGCCGAAGGCCGCGGCCAGTTCGGCCCGCGGCAGCGCCCAGTCGGGCGGATTGAGCCGCACCAGGCGGGGCACGGCGCCGAGCAGGCGCACCACCGGCAGGTAGGTGTCATACAGGGGCTCGATCAGCACCACCTCGTCGCCCGGGTCGAGCACGGCCATCAGGCAGGCGGCGATCGCCTCGGTCGCGCCGGAGGTCACCACGACCTGCGCGGGGTCGGCGGCGATGCCGTAGAAGCGGCGGTCGTGGGTGGCCACGGCGGCACGCAGCTCCGGCACGCCGGACATCGGCGGGTACTGGTTGCGCCCGTCGAACAGGGCGCCGGCGGCGGCGTCCAGCACGTCGGCCGGCCCGTCGGTGTCGGGGAAGCCCTGGCCGAGGTTGATGGCGCCGTGCTCGGCGGCCAGCGCGGACATCACGGTGAAGATGGTGGTCCCCAGCGAGGCGAGGCGGGAATTGACGGGCTTCACTTCGGTCTGGCTCCTCCCGGCGGCGGCGGGGCAGTATCCGGGGGCGGCGGCAGGGTCAACCGGGCCGGCGGTGGTTTGCGCCCGCGTGCCCAAATCGCGGGCAGGTTGACTGGCTTCCGCCCAGGCTCTGGGCTAAGCACGGACGCAGCACCGTCCTCCGGCCAGCATAGGGTTGGCACGGCGCATGCACAGCAAGGGAGACCCGGAACGGTCCGGGTATGGCCATGAAGAAGATCGAGGCCGTCATCAAGCCGTTCAAGCTGGACGAAGTGAAGGAGGCGCTGCACGAGGTGGGCTTGCAGGGCATCACGGTCGTCGAGGCGAAAGGGTTCGGCCGGCAGAAAGGCCATACCGAGCTCTATCGCGGCGCCGAGTACGTGGTGGATTTCCTGCCCAAGGTGAAGATCGAGGTGGTGTGCGAAGACGGCCTCGTCGAGCGCGCGGTGGAGGCGATCATCAACGCCGCCCGCACCGGACGGATCGGCGACGGCAAGATTTTCATCTCCACGGTCGAGGAAGTGATCCGTATCCGCACCGGCGAGCGCGGCGAAGCCGCGGTCTGACCTCCGGCACAGGGTCGGCGACCGGCAGACCCGGCGTCGGTCGCTTCCGGCCGGCCGCGGAACCGATTAGAGGAGCCGGCGCACGGGCCGCAACTGTTGGTCCGGCGCCGTGTGTTGCCCGCGAGCGCGTCGCAGACCGAGGCGGCGGCCGCGGGTTTCTGCAACCAGAGGATCAAGGACGATAAGAATGGCGAAGCGGGCTGGTAGCGGCGACGGGGATGCCGTCGAGAAGGTGATGGAGATGCTCAGGGAGCATTCCGTCGAATACGTGGATCTGCGGTTCACCGACCCGCGCGGCAAGTGGCAGCATACCGCGCAGCACGTCTCCACCATCGAGGAGGAGACGTTCACGGACGGGATCATGTTCGACGGCTCCTCGATCGCCGGCTGGAAGGCGATCAACGAGTCCGACATGATCCTGATGCCGGACCCCGAGACCGCGGTGATGGACCCGTTCGCGGCCAAGCCGAGCCTGATCCTGGTGTGCGACATCGTCGAGCCGTCCACCGGCCAGCCGCTATAGTCGCGACCCGCGCTCCACCGCCAAGAAGGCCGAGGCCTACGTGAAGGCGTCCGGCATCGGCGACGCGGTGTATTTCGGCCCCGAGGCCGAGTTCTTCATCTTCGACAGCGTGAAATACGGCGTCGGCGGCAACTACGGCATCTATCAGCTCGACAGCCAGGAAGGCCCGCAGGCCAGCCTGAAGGACTATCCGGAAGGCAACATGGGCCATCGCCCGGCCATCAAGGGCGGGTATTTCCCGGTGCCGCCGGTCGACAGCGAAAGCGACCTGCGCGCCGAGATGCTGTCCACCATGGGCGAGATGGGCGTGGTGATCGAGAAGCACCACCACGAGGTGGCGCAGTCCCAGCACGAGCTCGGCATCAAGTTCGGCCCGATGGTGAAGCTGGCCGATGCGCTGCAGATCTATAAGTACTGCATCCACAACGTGGCGCACAGCTACGGCAAGACCGCGACCTTCATGCCGAAGCCGATCTACGGCGACAACGGTTCCGGCATGCACTGCCACCAGTCGATCTGGAAGGCCGGCAAGCCGCTGTTCGCCGGCAACGGCTACGCCGACCTGTCGGAAACCGCGCTCTACTACATCGGCGGCATCATCAAGCACGCCAAGGCGCTGAACGCGTTCACCAACCCGGCGACCAACAGCTACAAGCGGCTGATCCCCGGGTTCGAGGCGCCGGTGCTGCTGGCCTATTCGGCGCGCAACCGCTCGGCCTCCTGCCGCATCCCGTATGCGACCAACCCGAAAGCGAAGCGGGTCGAGGTGCGCTTCCCCGACGCGGCGGCCAACCCGTATCTCGCGTTCAGCGCCATGCTGATGGCGGGTCTCGATGGGATCAAGAACAAGATCCACCCGGGCGAGCCGATGGACAAGGACCTGTACGACCTGCCGCCGGAAGAGCTGAAGGGCATCCCGACGGTGTGCGGCAGCCTGCGCGAGGCGATCGGCGCGCTGCAAGCCGACCACGAGTTCCTGCTGGCCGGCGACGTGTTCAGCGCCGACCAGATCGAGAGCTATATCGAGCTGAAGTGGTCCGAGGTGTATCGTTTCGAGCACACCCCGCACCCGGTCGAGTTCGAGATGTACTACTCGGTCTGACCGACCGGCCTTCGGCGTCTTTCGCCGCGCCCCGCCGTCCGCAAGGACGGCGGGGCGTTTTCGTTTGGGCCGGGTTTGTTTGCAGATAAGCAATTTGCCCGTGTTTTGGGCATCCCTGGCGCCGGGGCGGTCATCGTCGCATGGCGCGCCGGGCGCCGGGCACCGGAAGGCTGAGCGTACCGCCGCCTCCGACCTTTTCCCGTCGTGGTCGGGCCTGATCCGGCCATCTGCGCACCGACGTTCGGGGGCGGAGGACCGGGCGAGGTCCGGCCATGACGGGGGCGCCGGGCTCCCGCGCCCGGCGCGGCACGGTTCTTGAATATCACTGTCCGAACCATGCCACCGCAGGACAGGGCACCGACATGAAGCTCATCATGGCCATCATCAAGCCGTTCAAGCTGGACGACGTCCGCGAGGCGCTGACCCCGCTCGGCGTCCAGGGCCTCACTGTTTCCGAAGTCAAGGGCTTCGGCCGGCAGAAAGGCCAGACCGAGATCTACCGCGGCGCCGAATACCACGTGAACTTCCTGCCCAAGGTGAAGATCGAGGTTGCCGTTCCCGCCGACCTCGCCGAGCAGGTCGTCGAGGCGATCACGAAATCCGCCCACACCGGCAAGATCGGCGACGGCAAGATCTTCGTCCTCGATCTCGAGCGCGCGGTGCGCATCCGCACCGGCGAGACCGATGCCACGGCGCTGTGATTCCGAATCCGTCAAAACCGAGGACACAAGAACGATGAAGCGATCCCGCCTCGCCTGGGGAGTGGCCGGCCTCGTGCCGGCGCTGCTGGCGGCTGTGCCGGCGCTGGCCGACGCGCCGCCGGCCGTGCCGAAGCTGGATACGGGCGATACCGCCTGGATGATGACCAGCACCGCGCTCGTGCTCATGATGACCATTCCCGGTCTCGCCCTGTTCTATGCCGGCATGGTGCGCAAGAAGAACATCCTCGCCACCATGATGCAGTCCTTCATGATCTGCTGCCTGGTGACGGTGGTCTGGATGGTGGCGGGCTATTCGCTGGCCTTCACCAACGGCAACCCCTACATCGGCGACCTGTCCCGCTTCATGCTGTCGGGGATGGGCAAGGACTGGGACAAGGCCTTCCTGCTCGGCGGATCGGTGCCGCAGACCATCCCCGAGAGCGTCTTCATGATGTTCCAGATGACGTTCGCGATCATCACGCCCGGCCTGATCGCCGGCGCCTTCGCCGACCGCATGAAGTTCAGCGCCATGTGCATCTTCATGACCTTGTGGTCGCTGATCGTCTACGCGCCGATCGCGCACTGGGTCTGGAGCTCCGACGGCTGGCTGGCGGCGGGCGTGTTCGGCCTGCCGGGCGCGGCGGACTTCGCCGGCGGCACGGTGGTGCACATCAACGCCGGCATCGCCGGGCTGGTCTGCGCCCTGGTGCTGGGCAAGCGGGTCGGCTACGGCCAGGACAACATGGCGCCGTATAACGTTTCCTATGCGGTGATCGGCGCCTCGTTGCTGTGGGTCGGCTGGTTCGGGTTCAACGCCGGCTCCGCGGTGGGCGCGAACGGGCGCGCCGGCATGGCGATGGCGGTGACGCAGATCGCCACCGCGGCGGCGGCGCTCGCCTGGACCTTCGCCGAGTGGGGCACCAAGGGCAAACCCTCGGTCCTCGGCGCCGCCTCCGGCGCGGTCGCGGGGCTGGTCGCCATCACCCCGGCCTCCGGCTTCGTGCTGCCGGGCGGCTCGCTCATCATCGGCATCGCCGCCGGGGTGATCTGCTTCTGGTCGGCCACCAGCCTCAAGCACATGCTGGGCTACGACGACAGCCTGGACGCGTTCGGCGTGCACGGCGTGGGCGGGATCGTCGGCGCGTTGCTGACCGGCGTGCTCGCCTTCGGACCGCTGTCGGGAGGGGCGGCCAAGGCCGGGCTGCCGCAGTTCGAATCGCAGATCGTCGCGGTGCTCACCACCGTCATCTACAGTGGCGTCATGACCTACGTCCTGCTGATGGTGACGAAGGCTCTGGTCGGCCTCCGGGTGGACGAGGAGGAAGAGCGCGAGGGCCTCGATCTCGTGCTGCACGGCGAGCAGATCTTCTGATCGCCATCAAAACGGGGCGCCCGGCAGCGGGCGCCCCGAATTTTGCCCGGCCGGCAGCGGCCGCCCCGGGTTCCGCAAGACCGAAATCAAGGAGACCGGATATGACAAACGGGGCCAGATTGCGATCAGGGCTGTTGCGCGCGATGCTGGGCGCAGGCACCGCGCTGTCGGGGGTCGCGATCGCGGCGATCCCGGCCGCTCAGGCGATCACCCCGCCCACGCCGATCACGTTCGAGGCCGGGCCGCTCGGAAACCTGACCTTGAGCGGCGGCATGGACGGGATGGCCTATGCCCTCACCGGCACCGGCACGGGAGGGCAATTCGGCGACCACCCGTCGGCAGGGTTCGAGTTCCTGAACGGTCTGATCGAGCTGCAGAAGACCTCGGGGCTGGTGCAGTTCACGCTCCAGGCCGGCGCCCGCAACACCTCGACCACCCTCGGCACCAGGCCGGGCCCGCCGTCGGTGCAGACCTTCGTCACGGGACCGCTCATCGCCGGCTATGTCACCCTGGCGCCGACCTCCGACCTGACCATCTCGGCCGGCCACATCCCCTCGCTTGAGGGTTACGAATCGGCGGTGGACTGGACCAACGCCAACCTGTTCACGACGTCCATATACTACGTCGAGAATTCGAACAGCACCGGCATTACGGCGACCTACACGAAAGGCCCGGTCTCCGGGACCCTGACGTTCGGCGACGGCTTCGACACCCAGCAGTGGAACTTCCTGCAAGGCCTGGTCTCCGTCAATTTCAACAGTTCCAATTCCCTGACGGTGTTCGGCGCCACCAACCTCGGCACCACCGGGGCCGGGGCGCATACCTACGGGAGCGCGAGCACGTCGTACTCCAATTCCTTCGTCGGCTCCGGTCCGGGGAGCGCGGCGCCGTTCATCAACTCGACGATGATCGGCGCGTACTACAGCGTCACGCTCGGCAACCTGACCCTGACGCCGGAAGTGCAGTATGTTTACGCCAAGCCGAACAGCTCGGTCGGGCTGGACAAGTTCTCCAGCAACTTCGGCGCGGCGCTGTTCGCCAGCTACCAGTTCGGCAAGTCGCCCTACTCGCTCGGCGCGTGGGTGGAGTATTTCTCCTCCAACGGGCCGGACAACTGGTTCATCAATCCGGGCGCGCAGGGCGTCGGGATGTCGATCGCGCCGACCTGGCAGAAGGGCCGTATTTTCGTGCGCGGCGACGTGGGCGTCATCCACCTGACCAACATGGGCGATTCGGGCAGCTCGCTGTATTCGGGCGGCTATGGCAGCGGCTCAAGCCGCAACCAGGCGACCTTCATCCTCGAAACCGGCGTTCTGTTCTGATCCCTCCGCGGTGCCGGCCCCGCCCGGGGCCGGCACCGCGGCGCTTTTTCCGGCGGGCCCGGAGCCGGGCGCGTCCGGAGTTGACGGCGCCCGGCTTCGGCCCCACAAAACCGCCTTCGCCCCCGCGGGCAACAGCGGGCAGAACGGGAGAGTCCGGGCTTGCAGCCGACCGATATTCGGGACCCTGAGTATTTCCACAAAGTCGTGGATTGTCAGTGGGCCTGCCCGGCACATACGCCGGTTCCGGAATACATCCGGTTGATCGCCGCGCAGCGCTACGCCGACGCGTACATGATCAACTGGCATTCCAACGTCTTCCCCGGCATCCTCGGCCGCACCTGCGACCGGCCCTGCGAGCCGGCCTGCCGGCGCGGGCGGGTGGAGGAAGCCCCGGTCGCCATCTGCCGGCTGAAGCGGGTGGCCGCGGACTACAAGGGCGACATCCGCGCCCGGTTGCCCGCTCCCGCAGCGCAGCAAAACGGCAAGACCATCGCCCTGGTGGGCGCCGGCCCGGCGTCCCTGACGGTGGCGCGCGACCTCGCCCCGCTCGGCTACCGCTGCGTCGTGTTCGACGGCGATACCCGCGGCGGCGGCATGATCCGCAGCCAGATCCCGCGCTTCCGCCTGCCCGAGAGCGTGATCGACGAGGAAGTGGGCTATATCGTCGAGCTCGGCATCGAGATGCGGCTGGGCCAGCGGGTCGACAGCCTGAAATCCCTGCTTGCCGAGGGGTACGACGCAGTGTTCGTCGGCTCCGGCGCGCCGCGCGGGCGCGACCTGCCGATCCCCGGCCGGCAGGAAGCGGCCGACAACATCCATATCGGGATCGACTGGCTGTCCTCGGTCTCGTTCGGCCATGTCGAGAAGATCGGCAAGCGGGTGATCGTGCTCGGCGGCGGCAACACGGCCATGGACTGCTGCCGCTCCGCCCGCCGCCTGGGCGGGGAGCAGGTGACGGTCGTCGTCCGCTCCGGCTTCGAGGAGATGAAGGCCTCGCCCTGGGAGAAAGAGGACGCGCTGGGCGAGGACATCCCGATCCTCAACTGGCTGGTGCCGAAGGAATTCACCCACGAGGCCGGCCGGCTGACCGGCGTGCTGTTCGAGAGCGTGAAAGCCGAGCGCGACGCCAACGGCCGCCGCCGCCTGGTCCCGACCGGGGAGCCCGACCGGCACATTCCCTGCGACGACGTGCTGGTGGCGGTGGGCCAGGAGAACGCCTTCCCCTGGATCGAGCGCGACGCGGGGCTGGAATTCGACCGCTGGGGCATGCCGGTGGTCGACGAGGTCACCATGGGCGCGACCCATCCGAAGGTGTTCTTCGGCGGTGACGCGGCGTTCGGGCCGAAGAACATCATCTGGGCGGTGGCGCACGGCCACCAGGCGGCGATCTCGATCCACAAGACCTGCCAGGGCGAGGACGTGCGCGACCGGCCGCCGCCGACCGTCACCCTCGCGTCCCAGAAGATGGGCATCCACGAGTGGAGCTACGACAACGACATCACCCTCGATCTCCGGGTGGCGGTGCCGCACAAGGACAAGGCCCTGGCGCTGGCCGACATCACCGCCGAGGTCGAGCTGGGCTACGACGACCTTCTGGCGTTCAAGGAAGCCGAGCGCTGCCTGAACTGCGACGTGCAGACGGTGTTCACCGATAGACTGTGCATCGAGTGCGACGCCTGCGTGGATATCTGCCCGGTCGATTGCATCAACTTCACGGCGAACGGCGAGGAGGCGGAGCTGCGCGAGCGGCTGAACGCGCCCGCCGTGAACACCACCCAGGCGCTCTATGTCTCCGGCCCGCTGAAGACCGCGCGGGTGATGGCGAAGGACGAGGACGTCTGCCTTCATTGCGGCCTCTGCGCCGAACGCTGCCCGACCGGCGCGTGGGACATGCAGCGGTTCCTGTACGACCTGACCCAGGCGGAGCACGCATGTCACAAGCGCTGACCGAAGGATCGTTGGGCCAGGTCCAGGGCCTGCAACGGGTCAACGATTTCGTCGTCAAGTTCGCCAACGTCAACGGCTCCGGCTCGGCGTCGGCCAACACGCTGTTCGGCAAGTCGATCCTGCGCATGGGCGTGCCGGTGGCGCCGCGCAACATCTTCCCCTCCAACATCCAGGGGCTGCCGACCTGGTACGAGGTGCGGGTGTCCGAAGCGGGCCATCTCGGCGCGCGCGGCGGCGTCGACCTGATGGTGGCGATGAACCCGCAGACCTGGGACCAGGACATCAGCTCGATCGAGCCGGGCGGGTATCTGTTCTACGATTCCACCAAGGCGATGCCGGCGTCCAAGTTCCGCGACGATATCGTCGTGCTGGGGATGCCGCTCACCGAGCTGACCAACCGGGCCTACACCGACACCCGCCAGCGGCAGCTGTTCAAGAACATCATCTACGTGGGCGCGCTGTCGGCGCTGCTCGATATCGATCCCCAGGTGATCGAGGCGCTGCTGTCCGAGCAGTTCCGCGGCAAGGACGCGCTGATCGCGCCCAACGTGGCGGCGCTGCACATGGGCCGCGACTATGCGCTGGAACATCTGCCCTGCCCGATCGGGCTCCGGGTGCGCCGGGCGGACGCGGTGGGCGACCGCATTTCGATCGACGGCAACGCCGCCGCCGCGCTGGGCGCGGTGTACGGCGGGGCCAGCGTGGCGGCGTGGTACCCGATCACGCCGTCGTCCTCGCTCGCCGAGGCGTTCATCCGCTACTGCCACCGGTTCCGGATCGACAAGGCAACCGGCCAGCACCGGTTCGCGATCGTGCAGGCGGAAGACGAGCTCGCCTCGATCGGCATGGTGATCGGCGCCGGCTGGAACGGCGCCCGCGCATTCACCGCCACGTCGGGGCCCGGCATCTCGTTGATGCAGGAGTTCTTCGGGCTCGCCTATTTCGCCGAGATCCCGGCGGTGATCTTCGACGTGCAGCGCGCCGGCCCGTCCACCGGCATGCCGACCCGCACCCAGCAATGCGACGTGCTGGCCTGCGCCTATGCCTCCCACGGCGACACCAAGCACGTGCTGCTGTTCCCCGAGGACCCGTTTGAGTGCTTCGAGATGGGCGCGCAGGCGTTCGATCTGGCGGACCGGCTGCAGACCCCGGTGTTCGTCATGCTCGATCTGGATATCGGCATGAACGAGCGGCTGTGCGCCCCGTTCACCTGGGACGACAGCCGGCGGCTTGACCGCGGCAAGGTGATGACCGCGGCGGAGCTGGAAGCGGGCAAGGAGTTCGGCCGCTACCTGGATGTGGACGGCGACGGCATCCCCTACCGCACCTATCCCGGCACCCATCCGACCCGCGGCGCCTTCTTCACCCGCGGCACGTCGAAGGACCGCTACGCCCGCTACACGGAAGACGGCGCCGCCTACGCCGACAACATGGACCGCCTGCTGCGCAAGCACGACACGGCGAAATCCCTGCTGCCGCGCCCCGTCGCCCATCCGGCCGCGGCGCCCACGCGGCTGGGCGTCATCTACTACGGCTCCACCAGCCCGGCGATGACCGAAGCCGACGCCCTGCTGGCCGAACAGGGCCTGCCGGTCGACCTGCTGCGCGTGCGGGGCTTTCCGTTCCACGACGACGTGCGCGACTTCATCGCGCACCACGACCAGGTGTTCGTGGTGGAGCAGAACCGCGACGGACAGCTGCGCACCCTGCTGATCACCGAGCTGGAAATCGACCCGGCGCGGCTGGTCCGCATCGTCCATTTCGACGGCTCCCCGATCACCGCACGCTTCATCGCCGGCGCCATCGCCAAGGCGCAGGCGCGGAGGACAGCCACGCCATGACGTTCCTGCCGAAGCCGAAACTGCGTCACCCGGGGCTGGAGCGGAACACGCTCGGCTTCACGCGGCGCGACTACGAGGGCGCGATCTCCACCCTGTGCGCCGGGTGCGGGCACGATTCGATCAGCGCGGCGATCGTGCGCGCCTGCTTCGAGCTGGAGCTGCCGCCGCACCGGATCGCCAAGCTGTCGGGGATCGGCTGCTCGTCGAAGACGCCGACCTATTTCCTCGGCGCCTCGCACGGGTTCAACTCGGTGCACGGGCGGATGCCGTCGGTGCTGACCGGGGCCAATCTGGCCAACCGCGAGCTGATCTATCTCGGCGTGTCGGGGGACGGCGATTCGGCGTCCATCGGCATCGGCCAGTTCGCCCATGCGATGCGCCGCGGCATCAACATGGTCTATATCGTCGAGAACAACGGGGTGTACGGGCTGACCAAGGGCCAGTTCTCCGCCACCTCCGACAAGGGCGCCAAGTCGAAGCGCGGCGTGCTGAACAGCGACGAGGCGATCGACATGGTCGGCATGGCGCTGCACCTCGGCGCCACCTTCGTCGCCCGCAGCTTCTCCGGCGACAAGGCCCAGCTGGTGCCGCTGATCGAGGCGGCGATCCGCCATCCGGGCGCGGCCTTCATCGACTGCATCTCCCCCTGCGTCGCCTTCAACAACCACGAAGGCTCCACCAAAAGCTACGATTTCGTGCGCGAGCACAACGAGGCGGTGAACCAGCTCGACGTGATCGAGGGACGGCCGGAGATCAAGGTCGATTACGCGCCCGGCACGATGGAGATGGTGCAGCAGCACGACGGCACCTGGCTGCGCCTGCGCAAGCTCGCCGACGATTACGACGTGCACGACCGGGTGGCGGCAATGGACTACCTGCAGCGCCGCCACGCCGAGGGCGAGATCGTCACCGGCCTGCTGTATGTCGATCCCGAGCCGCGCGACCTGCACCACCACCTGAACACGGTGGCGACCCCCTTCAACGAACTGGACGAGGCGGCGCTGGTTCCCGGCGCCGCGGCCCTGGATAAGGTGAACGCCGGGCTCCGCTGAGCCCGGCCCCCATGCATGGAGGCGGCCCCGTGAGCTTCACCCCCGCCGGCGTCATTCCGGCCACTCTGCTGGCCTTCCACGACGATGGCAGCATCGACGAAGCGGGCACGCGCCGCCACCTGCGCGACGTCGCGGCGACCGCGGGCATTTCCGCCATCACCGTGAACGGCCACGCCTCCGAGGTGCACGCCTGCACCGAGGCCGAGCAGCAGCGCATCCTCGCACTGACCCTGGCGGAGATCGGCGACCGGCTGCCGGTGATCTCCGGCATCTGGGCCGACGGCAGCGCCAATGCCGCGCGCATCGCCCGCGCCGCCGCGGCCGAGGGCGCCTCGGCATTGCTGGTGTTTCCCTCGGCGGTGTTCTCCATGGGCGGGCAACTGCGGCCGGAGATGGCGCTGGCGCATTTCGGCGCGATCGCCGCAGCGACCGACCTGCCGCTGATCGTGTTCGCCTACCCGGAACGCTCCACCCTGTCCTACCCGCTGGAGACGCTGGTGCGGCTGGCGGAGACGATCCCCTCGATCCGCGCGATCAAGGACTGGTGCAACGACCCGGTCCTGCATGAGCGCCACATCCGGACCCTGCAATCCCTGCCGCGCCCGGTGAACGTGCTTTCCACCCACAGCGCCTGGCTGATGGCCTCGCTCGCGCTCGGCTGCAACGGCCTGCTGTCCGGCTCCGGCAGCGTCATCCCGGATCTGCACGTGGCGCTGTGGCAGGCGGTGCAGGCGGGGGACCTGACCGCGGCGCGGGCGATCAACGCGCGCATCCATCCGCTGGCGGAGGCGTTCTACGCCGCACCCGCGCTCGATATGCACAACCGGATGAAGGAATGTCTGGTGATGCTGGGGCGGATGGAGCGCGCGGTGGTCCGCCCGCCGCTGGTGCCGGTCACGGCTGCCGAACGCGCCGGCCTGCGCGCGGCGCTGGTCGGGGCCGGGCTGGTGCCGGCGCGGCTCGACCGCGCGGCCTGACGGTTGGCTCATCGATAGCAAGGCCAGGGGGGCGCTGCCCCCCTGGACCCCCTGCCAGGGGACAAGTCCCCTGGACCCCTCGGGGGGTTCCGTGCCGGTGGGGGTGGCGTGCCAGCCGGGGCGGGGCCGGTGGGCGGGGACAGGGCGCGCCCTGTGCACCCGCCCACCGGCTCCGCCCCGGCTGGCACGCCACCCCCATCGGCTCGGAACCAACGAACGGGTTCCAAGGGCTCAGCCCTTGGCGGGGGTCCAGGGGGCAGAGCCCCTGGCCTTGCTTACGAAGCGTCCACCATCGCGCGGTTGCCGGCTAACCCCGCAGAACGGCCAGGGCGTCGGCGAGCCGCGCGAAGCGGGTGGCCGTGCCGGTTGCCGGTTCCACCACCAGGTGCTCGGCGCTGCGCCACAGGCTCCAGCGCCGCCGGCGGCCGCCGGTTTCCTGCAGTGCCACCACTTCCTCGAAGTCTTCGCCGTCGGTGCAGCGGTCGAGTTCGATCGTCAGGAGCAGCCGGTGGAGGTCCGCCCAGCGCTGCATCGCCTGCAGTTCGGCGATGGGGAAAGCAAAGCCACGCGGCAGCCGTGGCGCCGCGACAGGTCGGCTCATTCCAGGGGGTCCTTGATCCGCCATGTCCGTGGCGCGGGGCACCTATGGCGCGGGCGGCGTGCGACGGCAAGCCCCGGCGCGGCCGTCACGGGGTTAACTTTTCTCCGCCGCGGCGGTTCCTGACGCAAACCCGGCGATCACGCCGGGCAGCCCGATCGACGGGGTGGGGCGGCCGAACAGATAGCCCTGCCCCTCGGTGCAGCCTTCGGCGCGCACCCGTGCCAGCTGGTCCAGGGTCTCCACCCCTTCGGCGACGGTGCGCATGCCAAGGCTGGCGCCGAGACCGGCGATGGCGCGCACGATGGCGCGCCCCTCGGCGCTGCCGCGCGCGCCCGAGACGAAGCTGCGGTCGATCTTGAGCTTGTCGAAGGGAAAGCTCTGCAGCCGGGTCAATGAGGAATAGCCGGTGCCGAAATCGTCCATCGCGATGCGCACCCCGCTGGCGCGCAGGGCGCGCAGGACGGCCAGGGTCGCCTCCGGGTTGGCCAGCAGGGCGCTCTCGGTCACCTCGATCTCCAGCCGCTCGGGCGGCAGGCCCGATCGGGCCAGCGCGTCGGCCACCGCGGCCAGCAGGTCGCCCTGCTCGAATTGCAGGGCGGAGACGTTCACCCCCACGGTCAGCGGCAGCGGCCAGCCGGCCGCTTCCTTGCAGGCGGCGCAGAGTGCCCAGGCGCCGATCGGGGCGATCAGGCCGATTTCCTCGGCCAGCGGCACGAACTCGGCCGGCGGGACGGCGCCGCGCGAGGGGTGGCGCCAGCGCAGCAGCGCCTCGAACCCGACCAGACGGTTGGCGGTCAGATCGACCTGCGGCTGGTAGTGCAGCGTGAACCGGCCCGGCGCGACGGCGCGGCGGAGCGCGGTTTCCATCTGTCGGCGGGTTTCCGAGCGGGCCTGCATTTCCGGCGTGAAGGCGGCGCAGCGTCCCTTGCCGGCCGCCTTGGCGGCGTGCAACGCCATGGTGGCGCAGCGCAACACCGTGTCGGCGTCCGCCCCGTGCTCCGGTGCGCGGGCGACGCCCACGCTGAGCCCGACGCTCACCGGCTGGCCGTTCAGCAGGTAAGGCCGGCTCAATCTGTCCATCAGGCGCCGGGCGAGGGCGTCGAGTTCGTCCGGTGTCGTTGTCTCCCCCACCAGGACGGCGAATTCGTCCCCGTCCAGGCGCGCGGGCAGGTCGCTGCCGCGCAGCGCGGAGCTGAGCCGCGCCGCCATCGTGGCCAGCAACCGGTCGCCCATTTGCGGGCCGAGGGTGTCGTTCACCATCCAGAAGCGATCGATGTCGAGCACGAGCAGGCCGAGAGCGCCCGGCTGTGCCGCGAGCCGTCCGCCGAGCGCGGCGCGGAAGCTGGTCCGGTCGGCCAGGCCGGTGAGCGCATCGACGTGCGGCGGGACAGGGGCGGTCGCGGGCGGCGGGGCGTCCGGGCAGAGCAGCAGCGCGACCCGCCGGCGCGGCAGCGGCACGCGCCGCGCCGCCATCCCGCCGCCGGCCGCATCGCGCAGGCGACAGAACGGCGCCGCCGCCGGCTGGGCCAATCCGGCCAGCGCCGCGCGTGCGTCCGGCCCCAGTCCGGTGCGTGCCAGCAACGCGGACAGCGGCGCGCCGGCGTGCGGCGTGGAGGGATCGAGCGCCAGCAGCCGTGCGGCTTCCCCGGTGACCAGGCCGACGGTGCGGTCGTGGTCGAGCAGCAGGGCTGGACCGTCCAGCGCGGCGAGCAGGGAGGCGGCCTCATCCTCCGTCCCGGCCAGGGGCGGAAGATCGGCGGGCGGGGCCGCGGTATCGAGCGCCAAGCCTGGGGTCACGTGCGGATCCGATGCCAGTCTCGGTCGGCACTCTGGGGACCGGCGGTAAAGAAAGTCTTGATCGGAGCGGCGGTGTGCGGGCGACCGCGCCCCGTTACCCCCGCCGGCGCAGCGCCGCGGTGACCGTGTTCTCCAGCAGGCAGGCGATCGTCATCGGCCCGACGCCGCCCGGCACCGGTGTGATCGCCCCCGCCACCTCGGCGGCTTCGGCGAAGGCCACGTCTCCGGCCAGCCGCCCGTCCGCCCCGCGGTTGATGCCGACGTCGATCACCGTCGCGCCGGGGGCGATCCAGTCGCCGCGCACCAGCCCCGCCCGGCCCACCGCGGCCACCAGGATCTCCGCCCGCCGGCACTCCGCGCGCAGATCGCGGGTGCGGGAATGGGCAATGGTCACGGTGGCGTCCGCCGCCAGGAGCAGCGCCGCCATCGGCCGGCCGACGATCGCCGAGCGGCCGAGCACGACTGCCCGCGCCCCCGACGGCCGGACGTCGGCGGCCTGCCAGCAGCCGCATCACGCCGAGCGGGGTGCAGGGCACCAGCGTCGGCTGCCCCGCTGCCAGCGCGCCCACGTTCAGCGGGTGGAACCCGTCGACGTCCTTCGCCGGGTCGATCGCCGCCACCACGCGCGCGGGGTCGATGTCGCGCGGCAGGGGCAGTTGCACCAGGATGCCGTCCACCGCCGGATCGGCGTTCAGCCGCGCCACCTCGGCCAGCAAGGCGGCCTGCCCGACGGTCGTGGGCAGCCGGATCGTGCGCGCGGCAATGCCGGCGGCGGCGGCGGCGCGGTCCTTGTTGCGAACATAGACGGTGCTGGCCGGGTCCTCGCCCACCAGCACCACGGCCAGCCCGGGCCGGAAATCGAGCGTTGCCACCCGCGCCGCAACCTCCGCCCGCAGCGCTGCGGCGACGGCCTTGCCGTCGATGATCCGGGCCGTCACAGCGCGGCGAGCCGTGCGCCCAGGACGGCCGGATCGCCGGCGACCGAGAGCCGCTTCTCCCGGCTCGCCGCGCCGGCGGCGATCGCCACGGAGGAGGGCGGCACCCCGAGCGCCGCGGCCAGCGCGGCGCAGACGGCACGGTTGGCGGCCCCGTCTTCCGGCGCCGCGGTGACCGCGATGCCGAGCCGCGGGCCGTCGCGCGACGGCACCACGCCGCGCAGGCCGGGACGGCGGGCCCGGGGATGGACCTTCACCGCCACGCTGATCCCGTCCGCCGTTGGCCGCCAGGGGTCGCTCACAGGGCCAGCGCCCGCCATGTGCCGAAGATGATCGCAGCCTCCAGCCGGCCGAGCAGCGGAAGGATGACGATCTGGATCAGCAGCACCACGATCCACGGGCTGATGTCGATGCCGCCCAGGTTCGGCAGCATGTTGCGGATCGGCGCCAGCACCGGCTCGGTCACCCGGTACAGGAAGTCGCCGATCGACCAGACCAGGCGGTTGCGCGTGTCCAGCACACCGAACGCCGCCAGCATGCTGAACACGGCGGCCAGGATCACGGCCCACATGTAGGCCCAGACGACATATCCGATCAGATTGAACAAGATCGTAATCATTCCGGCCCTCCGAAAGCGCGCGGACCCTACCGGGGGGCGCGCTGCCGTGCAACCGGCGCCGTGCCCATCGCGCACCCGTCTCCCCCTCCCCTTGCGGGAGGGGGGGGAGGGGTGCGACGGCACGGAACATCGTGCCGCGCGCACCCCTCCCCCCACCCCCTCCCGCAAGGGGAGGGGGAGATGGGCTCTACCCGAACACGCGCCGGCCGGCCTTCCAGGTGCCCAGCACCCGGCCTTCCAGCGCGCGGCCGTCGAACGGGGTGTTCTGCGCCTTGCCCGGCAGGCTGCCGGCCTCCACCCGCCAGGCGCGCTCGGGATGGAACAGGCAGAGATCGGCGGGCGCCCCCTTGGCCAGCCGGCCCGCTGCGGTCCCCAGCAGCGCCGCCGGCCGGGCGGTCAGCAGCCCGATCGCCTGGATCAGGCTCACTGTCCCGCCATGCACCTGCGCCAGGGTCACGCCGAGCAGGGTCGCGAGCCCCGATCCGCCGGGCGTGGCCTGGGCGAACGGCAGCCGCTTGTCGTCCACATCGCGCGGCTGGTGGTCGGAGGCGACGGCATCGATCGTGCCGTCGGCCAGCGCCGCGACCACCGCCCGCCGATCCTCGTCGCGCCGCAGCGGCGGGGACAGCTTGGCGTAGGTGCGGAAATCGCCGATCGCCGTCTCGTTCAGGTCGAAATAGGGCGGTGCGGTGTCGCAGGTCACCGCCAGCCCGTCCGCCTTCGCCCGGCGGATCAGCGCCAGCGCCTCGCCGGTCGAGATATGGGCGAAATGCACCGCGCCGCCGGTGAGCGCGGCGAGGCGGATGTCGCGCGCGACCAGGATCGCCTCCGCCGCCGCGGGGATACCGGGCAGGCCGAGGCGGGTGGCAAGTTCGCCCTCGGTCGCCGCGCCGCCGGCGGCCAGCGAGGGGTCTTCGGGATGTTGCACGATTCGCGCGCCGAAGCCGCTCGCGTAGGCGAGTGCCGTGCGCATCAGCCGCGCCGGGCCGATCGCCCGCGCCCCGTCGGTGAAAGCAACCGCGCCCGCTTCGGCGAGCAGGCCAAGCTCGGCCAGTTCTTCCCCCCGGCAGCCGCGGGTGACGGCGCCGTAGGGCAGGATGGTGAGGCTGCCGGTTTCCTCCCCGCGTGCGCGGAGCAGGCGCACCAGGGCGGGGTCGTCGATCGCCGGGCGCGTGTCGGGCAGGGCGGCCAGGGTGGTGATGCCGCCGGCGGCGGCGGCCTGGGCGGCGGAGGCAATGGTTTCGCGGTACTCCCCCCCCGGCTCGCCGAGCGCGGCGCGCAGGTCGACGAGGCCCGGGCAGAGCACCGCGCCGTCTTCGCCCTGCACCAGGGTTGCCCCGTCCGGCCGGCCGAGGCCGGGGCCGAGATCGGCAATCCGCCCGCCCCGTACCAGCAGTTCCCCCGGCTGGTCGAGGCCGGAGGCGGGGTCGAGCAGGCGAACGCCGGTGAACAGGATGTCGGCGGCGGCGGGATCAGGCATTTCCCGCCCCCCGGGAGAGCGTGTCTAGCACCGCCATGCGCACCGCGACCCCCATCTCCACCTGCTCGCGGATCACGCTGCGGACCGGGTCGTCGGCCACCGCACTGTCGATTTCCACGCCGCGGTTCATCGGGCCGGGGTGCATCACCAGCGCGTCGGGCTTCGCGTGGGCCAGTTTGGCGGCATCGAGGCCCCAGAAGCGGAAGAATTCCCGCGCGCTGGGCACCAGCCCGCCGGGACCGCCCGCCATCCGCTCGCGTTGCAGGCGCAGCATCATGACGATGTCGGCGTCCCGGAGGCCCGCATCCATGTCGTGGAACACCTCCACGCCGAGCCGGGCGGCCTCGGCCGGGATCAGGGTGGGCGGGCCGATCACGCGCACCCGGCTGCCCATGGTCGTGAGCAGGTGGATGTTCGACCGCGCCACCCGGGAATGGGCGATGTCGCCGCAGATCGCGACCGTCAGGCCTTCCAGCCGTCCCTTGCGGCGGCGGATGGTCAAAGCGTCCAGCAGCGCCTGGGTCGGGTGCTCATGGGTGCCGTCGCCGGCGTTGATCACCGCCGCCTCGACCTTCTGGGCCAGCAGGTTGGGCGCGCCGGACTGGCCGTGGCGGACCACCAGCAGGTCGCAGTGCATGGCGTTGAGGGTGGCCGCGGTGTCGAGCAGGGTCTCGCCCTTGTTCACCGAAGAGGTGGAGACCGACATGTTGATCACGTCGGCGCCGAGGCGTTTGCCGGCCAGTTCGAAACTGGTGCGGGTGCGGGTGGAGTCCTCGAAGAACAGGTTGATCAGGGTGCGCCCGCGCAACAGGTCGCGCCTTGTCTGGCCGGAGCGGGTGAGCAGCACGTAGGATTCGGCCAGGTCGAGCAATTGCCCGATCTGGGGAGGGTAGAGACCCTCGATCGCAAGGAGGTGGCGGAGGTGGGTGGACACGCGGCTTTGTCGCGGGCGGGGGGCTGGGCGTCAACGGGGGACGCGCCGCACGAGAGCGATCGTCTCCTGCGGGCGCGCAGCGGCACCCTCAGCTTTCCGCCAGCGCCGCCAGCACCCGCCCCAGCTCGGCATACCGCAACGTCAGCGGCGCGATGCCGAAACGCAGGATGTCGGGGGGGCGGAAATCGCCGACGATCCCGCGGGCGGCCAGCCGCCGCATGATCGCCGCTGCGTCGGGATGCGCCAGGCACACCTGGCTGCCCCGCTCGGCCGGATCGCGCGGAGTGGCGACGGCAAAGCCCGGCAGCGAGGTCTCGGCGAAGCGCAGGAACAGCCCGGTCATCCGCACCGACTTCTCCCGCACCAGTCCCATGTCGGCTTCCAGCGCCAGATCGACGCCCACCTCCAGCGCCGCCAGCCCCAGGATCGGCGGGGTGCCCACCCGCGCCCGGGCAATGCCCGCGGCCGGGCGGTACGAGGGCGCGAACGCGAACGGATCGTCGTGGCCCATCCAGCCGGTGAGCGGCAACGGCGCCTCCCGGTGGCGCGGCGCGACGAACAGGTAGCCCGGCGCGCCCGGGCCGCCGTTGAGGAATTTGTAGCCGCAGCCGACCGCGAAATCCGCTCCGCTGCCGGCAAGATCGACCGGCACCGCGCCGGCCGAGTGCGACAGGTCCCAGACCGTCACCGCCCCGGCCGCATGCGCCGCCGCCGTCAGCCGCGCCATGTCGTGCATGCGTCCGCTGCGGTAGTTCACATGGGTGAGCATCAGGACCGCGACCTGTCCGTCCAGCGCGGCCTCGATCTCGCCGGCCGCGACCTGGCGCAACGTGTGGCCGCGGCCGAGCAGCGCGGCCAGCCCTTCCGCGATATACAGATCGGTCGGGAAATTGCCCGTCTCGGACAGGATCACCCGCCGCTCCGGCCGCAAGCCCAGCGCCGCGGCCAGCGCCTTGAACAGGTTCACCGAGGTGCTGTCGCCGGCCACCGTGCTGTCCGGTGCGGCACCGAGCAGCCGGCCGATCTTGCCGCCCACGCGCAGCGGCAGCTCCATCCAGCCGTTGGTTTCCCACGACGCGATGAGGTCGCGGCCCCATTCGCGGTCGATCACCTCCGTAAGCCGCGTCCGGGTGGCTTTCGGCAGCGGGCCGAGGGAGTTGCCGTCGAGATAGATCACCCCCTCCGGCAGGTCGAAGCGGTCGCGGAAGGGGCCGAGCGGGTCGGCGCGGTCGAGGGCGTCGAAGTCGGTCATGGCGGGCGGAGCTCCGGACAGCGGCGCCGCCGACGTTGGCGCGGCGGCGACAGGGAGCGCAAGCGGGCACCGCCGCTCCGCTGGACAGCCCCCGGCATGGCTGGCAGCGTCCCGGCGCCGCAGCCTGGGAGCCGCCTCCATGACATTCGACCTCACGCCCGCCCAGCAGGACTTGCGCCGCCTCGCCCGCCAGCTTGCCGAGACCGCCATCGCCCCGCGCGCGGCGGAGGTCGACCGCTCGGAATCCTACCCCTGGGACAACGTCGCCGCCCTGCGCGATGCCGGCCTGCTCGGCTACACCATCCCCACCGGCCTCGGCGGCGCCGGCGGCAGCCTGCTCGACGCCGTCCTCATCATCGAGGAGATGTCCCGGGTCTGCGGTGTCACCGGCCGCATCGCGGTCGAGACCAACATGGGCGCGCTGTCCGCCACCCTCCGCTACGGCACGGAGGCGCAGGCCCGTCTCGCCGCCGGCCTGGTGCTGGACGGCGACAAGCCGGCGATCTGCATCACCGAACCCGAGGCCGGCTCCGCCGCCACCGAGATGACCACCCGCGCCGATCGCACCCGGGACGGCTGGATGCTGAACGGCCGCAAGCACTGGATCACCGGCGGCGGCGTCTCCCGCCTGCACCTGATCTTCGCCCGCGCCTTCGAGGCCGACGGCACGGACCGCGGCATCGGCGGCTTCCTCGCGGTGCGCGATCCGGCGACCGGCGCGCCGGAGGGGCTGCGGATCGGCAGGCGCGAACCGACGATGGGCCTGCGCGGCATCCCCGAGGCCGAGGTGATCTTCGAGAATCTGCACGTCCCCGACGACATGGCCCTGCGTCGGCCGGACGGCGGTCTGATCGGCTTCGGCGCGCTGATGGACGCCTACAACACCCAGCGGGTCGGCGCGGCGACGGTGGCGCTGGGTCTCGCCCAGGGCGCGTTCGACCTGGCGCTTGATTTCGCCCGCACCCGCGTGCAGTTCGGCCGCCCGATCGGGGAGTTCCAGGGGTTGCAATGGATGCTGGCGGACATGGCCACCCAGCTCAACGCCGCGCGCCTGTCGGTCTGGCGGGCCGCCGCCTCGGCCGATCCGTTCCCCGACCCGCTGCTGGCGGCCGAGGCCAAGCTGTTCACCTCGGAGATGGCGATCAAGGTCACCAACGACGCGCTGCAGATCTTCGGCGCCCGCGGCTATTCCCGCGACCGGCCGCTCGAGCGGATGGTCCGCGACGCGCGCATGTTCACCATCGGCGGTGGCACCGCCCAGGTCCTGCGGACCCTGATCGCCGGACGGCTGCTCGGTTGGAAGCTGCCGCAGACGCGGGAGGGGTACGCGCGGCGGTGACCGGCGGCGGGCTTTCCTTCGCGCACCGGGGTCTCTACCACGCGCCGGCCATGGACCCCACACGCGCCGCCGCGGTGTCCGCGCCGTGACCCTGCTCGCCGTGTTGCACCACCTGGCCTTCGCGGCCGGGCTGGCCATGCTGTCGGCCGTGGTGGTGCGGGGGATGATCGCGCTTCGGGTGATGGACACGCCGGATGCGCGCAAGGCGCACGACCGGCCGATCCCGAAAGGGGGCGGGGTCGGGATCGTCGTCGCCTTCCTGGTGGGCGTGGCGGTGCTCTACCTGTTTGCCCGCTTCTCGCGCATCGCCAATCCGTATTTCCTGGGCGTGATCGGCGCCGCGGTGCTGATCGCCGTGGTCGCGCTGCTGGACGACCTGTGGGACTGGCCCTTTACGGTGAAGCTGGGCGCGCAGGTGCTGGCGGCGCTGGCGGCGGTGGGGACCGGCGTCTATGTGCAGGACTACCGGGTGCCCTATGTCGGCGGGTTCTACATCGGCTGGATGGGCGCGCCGGCGACCCTGGCCTGGATCCTGTTCGTCACCAACGCGATGAACTTCATCGACGGGCTGAACGGCCTGGCCGCCGGGGTGGCGCTGATCGCGGCGGCGTTCCTGGCCGGCATCGCCGCCTTTCAGGGCAGTTGGTTCGCCTATTTTGCCGCCTTGCTGCTGGTGGCCGGGCTGGTCGGGTTCCTGCCGTTCAATTTCCCCCGCGCGCGGATTTTCATGGGCGACGTGGGCAGCCAGTTCTGCGGCTTCGTGCTGGCGATGCTGGGGGTGGTGGCTGCCCGCTTCGACGGGGTGGACCTGTCCCTGCTGCTGGTGCCCATGCTGCTGTCGGGCGTGCTGTTCGACGTGGCGTTCACCCTGGTCCGCCGTGCCCTGGCCGGGGAGCGGCTGACCGTGCCGCATCGCGGGCATCTCTATCAGGTGGCGCAGCGGGCGGGGGTGCCGGCGGTTGCGGTGACCCTCGTGCACTGGGGGTTCGCGGTCTTCGGCGGCGTGTGCTGCCTGGTGTTCATCGCCGCGTCCTCGGCGTGGAAGCCCTATGTGCCGCTGCTGACCCTGGGGCCGCAGGTGGTGTGGTGGTGGGTGGTACGCGGGCGGGCGCGCGCGGTCGGGGTGGGGCGATGGTAGGGGCGGCCGGCCTTCAGCTTGCCCGCTCGCCCAGCGGCGTGGCTGCCAGCAGCCCCCAGCCCGCGGCCAGCAGCACCACGACCACGGCCATTCCGGCGCGCTGGCTGTTGAACGCCGCCGTGACCGCGCCCAGCGCGGCCGGCCCCACGAACCCGGTGACCCGCCCGGACAAGGCATAAAGACCGAACTGCGCGTTGCGCGTCGCCTCCGGCGCCAGCCGCGCCATCAGGCTGCGGCTGGCCGACTGCGCCGGCCCGACGAACACGCCGAGCGCCAGCGCCAGCGCCCAGAACACCCCCGCCGACCGGGCCAGCAGCACCAGCCCGCCCAACCCCGCGAGGGCGCCGATCGCGATCAGCACCGTGGCCCGGTCGCCGATCCGGTCCTGCACCAGCGCGAACCCGGCCGCGCCAAGCCCGGCGGTGAGATTGAGCGCGATGCCCAGCAGCAGCACCTGCCGCGCGCCCATTCCGAACGTGCCGGCGGCGAAAATGCCGCCGAACGCGAACAGGGTGTTCAGTCCATCCGTGTACAGCATGCGGGCGGCCAGAAACCGCCACAGCACCCGGTCGGCGGCCGCCGCGCGCAAGCTGGGGAGAAGCTCCCGCAGCCCCTGGCGCAGCGCCGTGCGCCAGTCGCTGCGGCGGGCCGGCGCCGGGGCCAGCCACAGCAACGGCGCGGAAAAGACGGCGATCCAGCCGGCCGCAAACAGGGCGGCGGCCCGCACCGGCTCGGCCGCCGCGGCGTTGAGCCCGAACAGCGGCGGGTGCGGATTGATCAGCAGGACGAGGCAGAGCCCGAGGCAACCGAGACCGCCCGCATATCCCGCGCCCCAGCCCAACCCGGAGATCCGCCCGATCCGCCCGGCCGGCGCGATGTCCGCCAGCATGGCGTTGTAGAAGACGAAGCCGATCTCGAACGCGACGGTGGCGGTGGCGACGAGGGCCAGCGCCGTGACCATATCGGCCGCGCGCGGGCGGACGAACCACAACGCCGCGGTGCAGGCCACGACCAGCGCGGTGCACAGGCCGAGCAATACGCGCCGATGCCCGCCCCGATCGGCCACCGCGCCGAAGGGTGCGGCAAGCAATGCGATCGTCAGCCCCGCCGCGGTTTCGGCGCTGGCCCAGGCGGCGGTGCCGGCGACCGGGTCCGGCGCCACCGCGCGGACGAAATAGGTGGCAAAGACGAAGGTGACGACGATCGTGCTGAACGCGCTGCCGGCCCAGTCGAACAGGCACCAGGCCAGGATCGCGCCGCGGCGGGTGGACCGATCGGTGTTCACCCGCCGCGGCGACCGTGGCTCAGCGTGCCGCGCTGACCCGCCGGGATCCGCCTTCGCCCTTGCGTCCGCCGCCGGAGGCGCCGCTCATGATATTGCGCAGGTCGCGGATGAACGCGTTGCCACGTGGCGTACGTTGCACCAGGACGCTGCGCCGGTCGGCGGGGTCCGGCTTGCGGCGGGCGAGGTCGAACTCGGCCAGCCGGTCGAGCGCGCGGGTGATCGCCGGCTTCGACACGTTCAGTTCGGCCGCCAGCCCGCGCACGGTATGGCCACCTTCCTGCAGGTAGCAGGTCAGCAGCACGCCGAGCTGGCGGGCCGACAAGTCGCTGCCCTCGCGGCGCACCAGCGCGACGATTGTATCCCGGAAGAGATGCAGCAGCTGGTCGGAGGCAGCAGCGGCGGCGGGGGACGTTGCCATGGAGTTTCCTTTCATGCATGCCGCGGCGCGCGCCGTGCGGCAGGTCGGTGGTGGCCCGCGTTCCGTTGCGCAAGCCATCGGGGAAGATGGGCGCACGCGGATCGATTCGTCCCGTGGACTCGCGAAGATGTTACCACGTTGTTCCGGTCCATGCCAACGTCAAAATTCGCGTCGGCATCAAACCGGCGCGCCGCGGTTGTCGCCGGCGCAATAAGTATTTGATTTTCCGCACATTTTACTTCGGCCGGGGCGGCTGCCGCCGTGTCGCACCGGCGAGAAATATCGCTCCCGCATCGGGCAGGAGCAACTCAAGGAATCAGGAATCGCGCCGCCATGGCGCGCGTCCCTCCCGATTCGGCGCGCGCAACTCCACGGCCGTGAAGCAGGAGGGGGCGCGCCGTAGACGGGACAACCGTTACCCCTCGCCGAATCGCTCGGCGAGGGCGGTGAAAACGGCACGCAAGGCCTGTGCCTCGCCACCTTCCGGTCGGCCCGGGCGGGTTTGGTCGTTCCATGCATAAAGGTCGATATGGGCCCAGGCCACGCCCGGCGCAACGAAGCGCCGCAGAAAGAGCGCCGCCGTCACCGCACCGGCAAAAGGTTTGGATGAAACATTGTTCATGTCGGCCACATTGCTGTCCAGCCACGAATCGTAGCCGTCCCACAACGGCAGCCGCCACAGCGGGTCGCTGCGCGCCGTCCCGGCCGCGAGCAACGCCGCGGCCCAGCCGTCGTCGTTGCAGAACAGCGCCGGCAACTCGGGACCCAGCGCCACCCGGGCCGCGCCGGTCAGGGTGGCGCAATCCAGCAGGAAAGCCGGCGCCTCGGCGGCGGCCTCGGCCAGCAGGTCGCACAACACCAGCCGGCCCTCCGCGTCGGTGTTGCCCACCTCCACCGAAAGCCCCGACCGTGTGGCAAGCACGTCGGACGGGCGCATCGCCGTGCCGGAGACGGAGTTTTCGACGCAGCCAAGGCGCAGGACCAGCCGCACCGGCAGGTCGGCCACCATGATGCGCCGTGCCAGGCCAAGCACCGTTGCCGCGCCGCCCATGTCCTTTTTCATCCGCAGCATCGCCGCCGAGGGCTTCAGGTCGTAGCCGCCGGTATCAAAACATACCCCCTTACCACACAGCGCAACGAGCGGCGCCCCGGCCGCCGCCCGGCTGCCCGACCAGCGCAAGGTAACAACCCGCGGCGGCCGGGCGGAGCCGCGCCCGACCGCGGCGATCGCGGGGTAGTCGCGCTCCAGCGCCGCATCCGCCGCGATCGTCACCGCGGCACCAAAGCCGCGCCCGAGCTTCGCCGCGGCCTCCGCCAGCTCCACCGGGCCCAGAAGATTCGCCGGCAGATTGATCAGGTCGCGCACCATCCACGCCGCCTCGGCGTCGGCCCGCGCGCCTGGCTCGGCACCGGCCGGCAGGACGAGCCGCGCCGGCGGCCGCTTCCCCGGCTTGAACGCGGTGAACCGATAGGCGCCGAGGCAGTACCCGAGAACCGCCGCCGCCGGATCGTAGTCGCCTGGTTGCAGACGCCACGACGTCCCGTCCGGCAATCGCATCGCCGCCCCGCCGAAGGCGTAGGGGGAGCGGTCGGTCCCCAGCCCCAGAACCGCGCCCGAAAGCCCCGTTTCGCCGCCCAGCAGGACCGGGTCCCCGGCGGCGCCGGTGAAACCCGCCCGGCGCAGGAACGACGCCTGACCCTCGGGCAGCGCCTCCAGCAAGCGACCCAGCCCATCCGGGCGCACCGCATGCAGCGGCAACGCCTCGGCGCCGGGGTCGGCCAGACAGTCCAGCGGATGATCAAGCATCGGTGCGGTCTCACATCATCGTTGTTGGCCCAGAATGCCGCGCCCGCGCCCCGGGCGCCACTCGGATGCACCGGGGGCGGAGCGGCAAGGGAAGCAAGGCCAGGGGCGCTGCCCCCTGGACCCCCGCCAAGGGCTGAGCCCTTGGAACCCGTTCGTTGGTTCCGTGTGGGAGGGGGAGGCGCGGCGGGCGCGGGGCGGCCCGGGCGGTGGCGTGGGCAGAGCGCAACAGCGCTCTGCCCACGCCACCGCCGGCCGCCCCGCGCCCGCCGCGCCTCCCCCTCCCACACGGAACCCCCCGAGGGGTCCAGGGGACTAGTCCCCTGGCAGGGGGTCCAGGGGGGCAGCGCCCCCCTGGCCTTGCTTCCCTTGCCGCTCGGCCCCGTCCACCCGCCCCAGCGCCGCGGCGTTGGCGCGCAGCACCAGCAGCCGGCGCACCTTCTGCGAGGGGGTCAGCAATCCGTTTTCAACGGTGAACGCCGGCACGACGGCATGCTGGCGGATGCGTTCGGTCACCGACAGGCGCAGATTCACCCGCGATACGGCCAGCGCGACGCCCATCTCATCCTGTCCTTCGGACGGCACCACGAGCGCGCACAGGCCGGCGCGTCCGTCCCCGGCCACCACGGCCTGGGTGATCTCCGGCTCCGCTGCCAGCATTCCCTCGATCTTCGCCGGCGAGACGTTCTCGCCGCCGGACAGCACGATCATGTCCCGCTTGCGATCGGTGATGCGCAGGTAGCCGTCGGCATCGAGCGTGCCGATATCGCCGGTGTGCAGCCAGCCGTCGTGGATGGTGGCGGCGGTGTCTTCCGGGCGGCGCCAGTAGCCGTCCATCACCAGATCGCCGCGCACCAGGATCTCGTTGTCCTCGGCCACCCGCACCTCCACCCCGGCGAGCGGCCGTCCGACGCTGTCGATGCGGATCGCGTCGGGCGGGTTGCCGCTGATCACCGGTCCGGCCTCGGTCTGGCCATAGCCCTGCATGATGCGCAGGCCGAGCGCGAGGAAGAACCGGCCCACCTCCGGCTCCAGCCGCGCGCCGCCGGACATGATCCCCTTGACCCGCCCGCCGAACCGCGCCCGTACCTTGGCCCGGACGAGAGGGTCCAGCACCCGGTCGACCAGCCGTTCGGGCAGGCTCAGCGGCCGCCCGTCGCACCGCTTGGCCCCGAGCGCGAGCGCGCGATCGAACAGCGCCCGCCGCCACGCCGGCTGCCGCGCCACCTGGCCGAGCACCCGCCCGCGCACGGCCTCCAGCACCCGCGGCACCGCGGTCAGGATGGTGGGGCGGGCGGTCAGGAGGTCGCTCGCCAGGTGCTCGATCCCGCGCGCATAGACGATCTCGGTGCCGATGCTGGGCAGGAAGAACAGGCCCACCGTGTGCTCGTAGCTGTGGGCGGTGGGCAGGAAGGACAGGTAGACCTCCTCCTCCCCCAGCCGCAGCGGGCGCAGCAGCTCGAACGCGCCGCGGCAGTTGGACAGGATGGAGCGGTGCGGCAGCATCACCCCGCGCGGCGCGCCGCCGGTGCCGGACGTATAGAGCAGGCAGGCCAGCGTCGCGGGCGGGATGGCGGTGGCGGCGCGGGCCACGTCGTCCGGCGCCGCGGTGTCGGCGGCCAGCACCCGCCACGGCAGCAGCCGCGGATAGCCGCCCGCCGCCTCGGCCTCCCCGTCCATCACCACCAGCAGGTCGAGCCCGCCGGCCCGCGCACCGGCTTCCCGTATCCGGCCGGCCAGCATCGGGGAGCCGACGATGGCCGCCCGCGCGCCGGAATCGCGCAGCAGATGGGCGTGGTCCTCGATCGTGTTGCTGACATAGGCGGGCACCGGAACGGCGCGGATGGCCATCAGCGCGGTCTCGGCGATCGGGTATTCCGGCCGGTTGTCCGCCGCGATCAGCACCCGGTCGCCCGGCCCCACCCCGGCCGCGGCCAGCCCGCGGGCCACCGAGGCCGCCGCGCGACCGAACCCGCCCCAGGTGGTGCGCTGCCAGGCGCCGTCGCGGAAGCTGCGCAGCATCGGCCGGTCCGGCCAGGTGCGCGCCAGGGCGAGCATCATCGCCGGCAGGTTGGGCCAGGTGGGGTAGTGCTGCACGTCGCCTCCGTCGTTGCGCGCCCGCCGGCGCGCCGGGGACCGTGGCCAGTATAGGCGCAGGGACGTCACGCTGGGCAGGCACGGGGGGCTTGGCCTGGGCGGCGCTGGGTCAATATCTAGGCAACCCGGTCGGGACCGTGCCGGGGCAACAGCACCAGGACCCCCGGCCGATGCCGACCACCGACGCCTCTGACCTTCCCTGCGCGCCCGACGGCGCCCCGACCGGCGGGGCCGCCGCGGCGCTGCCCGCCTGGGACCTGTCCGACCTCTATCCCGGCCCGGACAGCCCGGAGATCGCGCGGGACGTGCAGGCCGCCGCGCAGCGCGCCAAGGCGTTCGCCGCCGCCCATGCGGGACGGCTCGCGACCCTGTCCGGCCGGGCGCTGGCCGAGGCGATTGCGACCTACGAACGGATCGAGGAAATCCTCGGCCGGCTCGCTTCCTACGCCCAGTTGCGGTTCGCCGCCAATTCCACCGACGCCGCCACTGGGCGGTTCTACCAGACGGTGGTGGAACGGGTGACGGAGATCGGCAGCGACCTGCTGTTCTTCGCCCTGGAGCTGAACCGGCTGGACGATGCGGCGCTGGAGGCGAAGCTGGCCGACCCGGCGCTCGCCCCCTGGCGCCCGTGGCTGCGCGACCTGCGCGTGTTCCGCCCGCACCAGCTGTCCGACGAGCTGGAAAAGCTGCTGCACGAGAAGGAGGTCACCGGCCATTCCGCCTGGAGCCGGCTGTTCGACGAGACCATGGCCGGGATGCGCATCACCGTGGCGGGCGAAGCGCTCACGGTGAGTGCGGCGCTGAACAAGCTGTCGGATCGCGACCGCGCCGTGCGGGAAGCGGCGGGGCGGGCGATCGGCGCGGCGTTCGGCGCCGATGTGAAGCTGTTCGCGCTGATCACCAACACGCTCGCCAAGGACAAGGCGATCATCGACGACTGGCGCCACTACCCGACCCCCGCCAGCGCGCGCAACCGCGCCAACATGGTGGAGGACGAGGTGGTGGCGGCGCTGGTGTCCGCCGTGCGCGCCGATTACCCGCGGCTGGCGCATCGCTACTACGCGATGAAGGCGAAATGGCTCGGCCTGCCGAAGCTGCAGCACTGGGATCGCAACGCCCCGCTGCCGGACGATGACGACCGGCAGATCCCCTGGGACGAAGCCAAAGCCCGCGTGCTGGCCGCCTACGGCGCGTTCAGCCCGGAACTGGCCGAGGTCGGCGGGCGGTTCTTCGCCGCGCCCTGGATCGACGCGACCCTGCATCCCGGCAAGGCCGGCGGCGCCTTTGCCCACCCCACCGTGCCGTCGGTGCATCCGTATCTGCTGCTCAACTATCACGGCCGCACCCGCGACGTGATGACCCTGGCGCACGAGCTGGGCCATGGCGTGCACCAGATCCTCGCCGGCGAGGCGCAGGGCTATCTGCGTGCCTCCACCCCGCTGACCCTGGCGGAAACCGCCAGCGTGTTCGGCGAGATGCTGACCTTCCGCGCCCTGCTGGACGCCGAGACCGATCCCCGCCGGCGGCGGATCATGCTGGCGGCGAAGGTGGAGGACATGCTGAACACGGTGGTGCGCCAGATCGCGTTCTACCGGTTCGAGACCCTGCTGCACGACGAACGCAAATCGGGCGAGCTGCTGCCGGAACGGATCGGCGAACTCTGGCGCCAGGTGCAGGTGGAAAGCCTGGGCCCGGCGCTCGAGTTCACGCCTGAATACGACGTGTTCTGGGCCTATGTGCCGCATTTCATCCACTCGCCGTTCTATGTGTATGCGTATGCGTTCGGGGACTGCCTGGTGAACGCGCTCTATGCCGTGTTCCGCGACGGGCATCCGGGGTTCCAGGCGAAGTATCTCGACCTGCTGCGCGCGGGCGGCACGAAGCGTCACCAGGAGCTGCTGGCCCCGTTCGGACTGAACGCGGCGGACCCGGCGTTCTGGAGGAAGGGGCTCGACGTGATCGCGGGCTTCATCGACGAACTGGAGGCGACCGGCTGATGGCCGAGCGGGACGAAGCGAGCACGCTGTTCGGCGAGATCCGCCGGATGGCGCGCACCTCCGGTGCGGTGGGGGGGATCGCCGCGCGGGTCGCGGGCGCGCGGATGTTCGGCATCAAGACCGATCGCGCCGCGCATGCCGAGGATCTGCGTGCCATCCTGGGCGGGCTGAAGGGCCCGCTGATGAAAGTGGCGCAGTTCCTGTCGACCGTGCCGGACGCGCTGCCGGCGGAATACGCCGAGGAACTGGCGCAGCTGCAATCCAACGCGCCGGCGATGGGGTGGAATTTCGTGCGCCGGCGGATGGCGAGCGAGCTCGGGCCGGACTGGGAACGGAAATTCGCGTCCTTCTCGCGCGAGGCCTCGGCGGCGGCGAGCCTCGGTCAGGTGCACCGCGCGGTGCTGCCGGACGGGACCGAGGTGGCCTGCAAGCTGCAATACCCGGACATGGCGAGCACGGTGGAGGCCGATCTGCGCCAGTTGAAGCTGGCGATGGCGGTCTATCACCGCATGGACAACGCGATCCAGCACGAGGAGGTCTACAAGGAACTGACCGCGCGGCTGCGCGAGGAGCTCGATTACGAGCGCGAGGCGGCGCAGATGCGGCTGTACGGCATCATGCTGGCCGATCAGCCGGATGTGCACGTGCCGGTGCCGATGCCGGGCTACTGCACCAAGCGGCTGCTGACCATGACCTGGCTGGAGGGCCGCCCGCTGATGCGGCGGCTGGAGGAGGACCCGCCGGCGGAGGAACGCAACCGGATCGCGCAGGCGTTGTTCCACGCCTGGTACGTGCCGTTCTACCGCTACGGGGTGATCCATGGCGACCCGCATCTGGGCAATTACCAGGTCAGACCGGACGGCTCCGTGAACCTGCTGGATTTCGGCGCGATCCGGGTGTTCGCGCCGAAATTCGTTCGGGGGGTGATCGACCTGTACGAGGCGGTGCGCGACCGTGACGACGCCAAGGCGCTGCATGCCTACGAGACCTGGGGGTTCATCGACCTCCCGCGGGAGAAGATGGAAGTGCTGAACCTGTGGGCGCGGTTCCTGTACGAGCCGCTGACCGAAGACCGGGTGCGGCGCATCCAGGAGACCGACGATCCGCAGTTCGGGCGCGAGGTGGCGGAGCAGGTGCACGCCGGGCTGCAGCGCACCGGGGGCGTGAAGCCGCCGCGGGAGTTCGTGCTGATGGACCGCTCGGCGATCGGGCTGGGGGGCGTGTTCGTGCGGCTGAAGGCGGAGCTGAACTGGCACCGGCTGTTCCGGGGCCTGGTCGAGGGGTTCGACGAGGCGGTGCTGGCGGACCGGCAGGCGGCGGCGTTGCAGGCGGCGGGGGTGCCGGCGGCGGGGTAGGGCGCCGCCCTGGTGTGGCACGACCCCAGGTTCCTGCTGCGGTTCGACCGCTTCGAGAATGGGGAAGAACGATGGCACGCGATCGGGATGATGGCCGGTGTGGTGGTCCTGGTGGTCTGGCACGCCTACCCGGACCCGGAGGCGCCGGACCGGATCAGGCTGATCGGCGCACGCAAGGCGACGCCTCGGGAACGGAAGGCCTATGAGCAACAAGCCCCTTACTGAGCGGCAGGCACGGCTTGCCCGTTTGGTCGCCCTGCCGGACACGGCGATCGACACCTCCGACATCCCGGAGGTTCCCGATTGGTCGGACGCCATTCCGGGCACGATGTTCCGACCCCGCAAGATGGCGGTGACCATCCGCCTCGACGCCGATCTGATCGCATTCTTCAAAGCCCGCGGCGGGCGCTACCAGACCGAGATCAACCGCGCACTGCGCGAATGGGTCCACGATCACCGCAAGCTGCCGCGCGCCGGATAGGCGCAGCGCCCACGCCGGCGGACGCCGCCGCTCACGCCGCGTCGTGGAAAATGATCCCCAGGGTCATCCGCGCGCCTTCGCGCACCCGGCTCACCCCATGGCGCATGACCGCCCGGGCCGCCCCGCGCGCGCCCGCCACCGGCCGGTGATGCACCGGGAACACCGCCGCATCCCCCTGCGCCAGCCCCACCACCTCGACCCGCGACTGCATCCGCGCCCGCTGTTCGGTCAGCACGAATTCCCCGCCCTGAAACTCCGTCCCCGGCGCCGACAGCAGCACCACCACCTGCAACGGGAACACATGCGCGCCATACAGATCCTGGTGCAGCCGGTTGTAGTCCCCCGGCCCATACCGCAGCAGCAGCGGCGTCGGCTTGGTCTGCCCGGCCGCATGGCAGCGCTCCAGGAACGCGGCATGGTCGTCCGGAAACCGGGCTGCCTCCCCCAGTGCGAGCGCCCAGCGATTGGCGATCGCGGCCAGCGGCGGATAGAGCGCCGTCCGCAGCCCCGCGACCGCGTCCGGCAGGGGGGTGGCGAAATACTGGTATTCGCCGCGCCCGTAGCCGTGCCGGTCCATCACCACGCGCTTGCGGAACCGCGCCCGGTCCTCATAGAGCCGCAGCATCGCGGCGCAGTCCGACGGGATCCAGCAGCCCGCGCATCACCGCCACGCCCTGCGCGTCCAGCGCTTCCCCCAGCGCCGCCCAGTCCTGCCCGCCAATCCGGCGGCTCCAGGGATCTTCCGCCGCCGCACCTGACCGTGTCGCAAGCTGCGAACCCATATGCGCCTCTCCTCGCCCCACCCGCGCGACGCATCCGATCCGCCGGTGGCCGCCGAGGGCGCAGGATAGCGGCCGCCGCGGGCGGTGCACCCTCCGCATCCTGCGGCGGGTCATCCCAACCGGGACGGGATGGCGTCAGAGCGTGAAAAAGAAATCGAACCTGCGAATGAACGCCCGCTGAAAATACTCGGAGCTTTGCCCGGATTTGGCGGCGGGCGGGCATTCATCCACAAACGCTCAGGCGCCCGGCGCTCGCAGGCAGGTCACCCGGCGGAGGCTTCCTCCGGCGCGGCGTAGCTGTCCGTATCCCAGCAGATGGTGCGGAACCCCGCCTGGCCGGCCGACAGATGCACCCAGGCCCGGGCGTCATCGTAGCTCGCGAAGCTGCCGGTCTCCCGCAGGTCGGGGTCCGGCCGCTCGCCGGCCGGATCGCCCACGCCACAGCTGGCGTGGAACACCTCCCCCAGCCGATCCACCCGGGCCTGGAACACCGCCGCCGCGGCCCGCGGCTCAGTCATCGATGTCGCCGGACCAGACGGTCAGCAACTGCTCGCCCGCGTGCGGACTGGCGTGCAGCTTGCTGCGCGCGATCCGTTCGATCCGCGACCGTACCTTGCCGAAGCAGTCCAGCACCCGCACCTTGTCGTGAAACCGGCGTCCGCTGACGTCCTGGATCGCCTGCAACGAAATCGCGCAGGCGACCTGCCGGCCGTCGTCCTCGATCTCGAACAGCACCCGGTTGCGGTCCCAGCGCGCGGGCGTGGCGACCGACCCGGCGGACGCGCTCAACCCGCCGCACTCCGCCGCAGCGCCACGGCAGGGGCGGCGGGGGTCGGATCGTTCAGATCCGCTGCGTTCACATGGATGGTGCGGACCGGACCGCCTGCGGCCGTGCGGTAGTGATCGCGGGCGATACGTTCGATCCGCGGACGCAACCGGTCGAATGCCTCCAGCAGTTGCCAGCGGCGCGCGCCGTGGCCCGGCCCCGCTTCCTCCAGCGCCTCGACCGAGACCGAGCAGGCGACATGCCGCTGTCCCTCGTCGATTTCGAACAGAACCTGATGGTCGTCCCACCGTCCCGGTGCAGCCTTGGCGTGCATGCGCGATGTCCTTGGGTTGCCCGGACTTCGGTCAGCGGCGCGACCGCGCCAGCCAGCGGGAAGAGCGGAGTGAAGCTGTAAGATGGGAGCCACAACGGACGATTACAACGACGCCCCCCGCCCGCAAGGTTGCGGCGCCGGCCGATCCGACGCAGGCTGGGCCGGGGAGAAACGACCATGCTGAACGGCAAGACCGCCCTCATCACCGGATCGCTCGGCGGCATCGGCTTCGCCACCGCCCGCGCGCTCGCGCAACAGGGGGCGGCGGTGATGCTGCACGGCCTCGCCGATCCGGCGACGATCGAGGCCCGCGTCGGCGAGCTCCGCGCCACCGGCGCCCGGGTTGGCTTCCACGGCGCCGACCTGCGCGATCCAAGGCAGATCGCCGCCCTGGTGGCCGCCACCACCGAGACCCTCGGCCCGCCCGACATCGTGGTGAACAACGCCGTGGTGCGCGCCTTCGCCCCGGTGGAGGAGTTCGCCCCGGAGGCCTGGGACGAGGCGCTGGCGGTCAACCTCTCCGCCCCGTTCCACCTGATCCGGCTGACCCTGCCGGGGATGAAGCGCGCCGGCTGGGGCAGGATCGTCAACCTGGCCTCGATCTATGGGATCTTCGCCACGGTGAACCGGATCGACTACATCACGACCAAGACCGCGCTGCTCGGCCTCACGCGCGCCGTCGCGCTGGAAGTGGCGAAGACCGCGATCACCTGCAACGCGCTCTGCCCCGGCACCGTGCTGACCCCGGCGATCGACCAGCGGCTGGAGGCGGAAACCGCGCGGACCGGCGTCTCCCGCGCCGAGGCCGAAGCCGCCTTCATCGGCGTCCGCCAGCCCTCCGGCCGGTTCGTCGCCACCGAGAACGTCGCCGGCCTGGTTGCCTTCCTCTGCGGCCCGTTCGGGGCCGACATCAACGGCGCCACCCTGCCGATCGACGGCGCCTGGTCCGCCGGCCGCTGAGCCTTCCATGAAAGGAGCGCACGCATGACGAAATGGGGCGTCTTCAGCCTGAGCCAGATCCCCGACCAGGCGCGCCGGGTCGAAGCCTTCGACGCCGACCTGAAGCTGTTCGAACTGGCCGAGCAACTCGGTTTCGACCGCGCCTGGATCGCCGAGCATCTGTTCTCCACCTACGGCGTGGTGACCTCCACCCAGGTCTATGCCGCCGCGATCGCCGAGCGGACGAAACGTCTGCGTATCGGCACCGCGGTGGTGGTGGTGCCGTTCAACCATCCGCTGCGCACCGCGTCGGATTTCGCGCTGATCGACGTGCTGTCGCACGGCCGGCTCGATTTCGGCGTCGGCCGCGCCTACCAGCCGCACGAGTTCGTCGGCCTCGGCGTGAACATGGAACACAGCCGGGCGATGTTCACCGAAGGCATGGACCTGATCCGCCGCGCCTGGACCGAGGAGACGGTGACCCACCACGGCGACTTCTGGACCGTCCCGGCGCCGGTTGAAGTGCTGCCCAAGCCGGTGCAGCAACCGCACCCGCCGATCTGGCAGGCGACGGTTTCTCCCGAAAGCTTCATCCAGGCGGCGGAAGGCGGCTACAACCTGCAGCTTGCCACCCCCTTCACCTACCGCACCTATCGCGAGCGCTGGATGGAGGAGCTGGAATCCCACCTGGCGGACTACGAAGCCGCCTGCCGCAAGCTCGGGCGCGACCCGAAGGCGGCGCAGCGCATGCTGCTGGTGCCGTTCTTCGTCGATCCCGATGCGTCCCGCGCACGGGAGGTATTCGGCCGGCACGTGGAATGGTTCTACGCCAAGGTCACCGCCAACCAGCTTGCCGGCGCGCCGGGGGTGGTGAAGGGCTACGAACTCACGATGGCCGAGGGCAAGCGCACCCGCGAACTCGGCTATCTGAGCTTCGACAAGCTGCTGCAGTACGGCGCCGCCGTCGCCGGCGATCCGGAGACCTGCATCGCGCGGCTGCGCGACATGAAGCGCCGCTTCGGCCTGACCGAGTTCGCGCTGTGGTTCAACATCGGCGGCATCGACCCGGCGGTCTGCGAGGCCGCCATGCGGCTCGCCGCCGAACGCGTGCTGCCGCACGTGTGAGCCGGCCGTCTCCCTCCCCCCTTGCGGGGGAGGGATGGGGTGGGGGTGCACGCCGCACGGGGCGCTGTGCCGCTGGCTCCCCCCACCCCGGCCCTCCCCCGCAAGGGGGGAGGGGGAAGGCGTGGTGTTCAGGGCTGCCAGAACGGCTTGTTCGCCTCGTGCTCGGCTTCGGCATGGCTCACGCCGATGTCCTTGAGCAGATGCGCGTCCAGCCCCGCGATCCGGGCCCGCGAACGCTGCCGCCGCCAGGCCGCACGCAGCACCGCGACGCCGCGCGCGACCCGTCCGACCACCCGGGAGGGCCGGCGGTGTCGCGGGACCGGCACCGTCCAGGCACCGCCGCCGGGCGGCGCGGGGACATCGGGAGCAAGAAAAGCGGCGATGGGCGAGAAAGCGGACATGAGGTCCTCCCGGACCGTTGGGGGTTGCCGACACCGGCAATCTGGTCACGCGATCGACATAAGGAAAACGAATTGCCTTGATGCCCCGGATCACGCATATTGATGGCCATGGCCCAGCCCGTGACGCTCGATCCCGACCTGCTCCGTGTCTTCGTGCTGATTGCCGAAGGCCTCAGCTTCACCGACGCCGCCGGCAGGGTGGGCCGCACCCAATCCGCCGTTTCGATGCAGATCAAGCGGCTGGAGGAAACACTGGGCCAGCCGGTGCTGCACCGGGGCAAGGGCAACGCGATCGAACTCACCCCGCACGGCCAGTTCCTGCTCGGCCGGGCCCGGCAGATCCTGGCGCTGAACGACGAGGTGGTCACGACGTTCCGCGCGCCGCAGATCGCCGGCACGGTGCGGCTCGGCATGCCGGACGACTACGCCTTCGGCTACCTGCCGCCGGTGCTGAAGGCCTTCGCCGATACCCATCCGGCGGTGCAGGTCGATGTCCTGTGCGAACCCTCGGTCGCGCTGGCCGAGCGGCTGAGACGCGGCGAGCTCGATCTCGCCCTGCTGTCGGAGGGCTCCGAAGCCCGCGGCCAGCCGGTGGTCCCGCTGTGGCGCGGGCGGCTCGTGTGGGTGACTTCCACCCGCTACGCGCCGCACCGGCTCGATCCGCTGCCGCTCGCGCTCGCCAGCCCGGACCCGCTGTCGGAGCGTTGCGCCTGCGACTGGAGCCGGGCGGCCGTGCAGGCGCTGGAACGCGCCGGGCGGCGGTTCCGGGTCGCCTATACCTCCGGCTCCCAGACCGGCACGCACGCGCCGGTGCTGGCCGGGCTTGCGGTGACCGTCTCCGCCCAGGCCTGGTTGCCGGACGGGCTGCGCCCGGTGCGTCCCGAAGAAGGGCTGCCGGCGCTGCCTGACTACGGGATCGTGCTGGCCCGGGGCCGCGGCACGCCCCGACCGGTGACCGACGCGCTCGCCGCCCATATCGAGGAAAGCTGCCGCCTGGATGCCCGCCAGGGGCGCGCGGCGTAGCGGCGGACCAAGGGGGGCAACGCCCCCCGGGCCTTGCTTTCAGCCCCGGAACCGCGCGATCGCCGCGGGATCGAAACTGAAGCCCCAGCCCGGCCGGTCCGGAACGATCGCATGACCGTCCGCATCGAGTTCGATCCGTTCCTGATAGATCTTCTCGAACCAGGGCATGTATTCCAGGTAGTGCCCGCCCGGCAGCGCGGCGAGCAGTGCCAGGCTCATTTCCGGGAACAAATGCGAGGCGCAGGGGATATGGAACGCCTCGCACAGATGCCCCGCCTTCAGGAACTCGGTGGGCCCGCCCATGCGTTGCAGGTCGGGCATGATCACGTCGGCGGCGTTCGCCTGCAGCATCGCCAGCACGCCGCGGTGGGTATAGACAGTTTCGCCCGACGCGATCGGGGTATCGAGCGCGGCGGCGATCGCCGCTTCGCCCTCGTGGTCGTGGCAGATCACCGGTTCCTCGAACCAGGCGAGGTCGAGTTCTTCCATCATCCGCCCGATTCGGATCGCCTGTTTCACCGACATCTGCTGGTTGGCGTCGACCATCACCGCGACGTCGGGCCCCACCGCCTCGCGCACCGCGCGCACGCGCGCCACCATCGCCTCCGGGTCGGTCGGGCCGACCCGCGTCTTCACCGCGCGGAAGCCGCGCGAAACGAAACCGGCGGCTTCGGTCTGCAACTCGTCGATCGACGAGCCCAGCCACAGCCCGCCGCTCGCGTAGGTGGGCACGGCGGGCCGGCAGGCGCCGATCAGATGCGCGACATTCAGCCCGGCCGCCTTGCCGCGCAGATCCCACAGCGCGTTGTCGAGCGCCGCCAGGCCGACGATGGAAACCCCTTCGTAGCCCAGGAAATTGAGCTCCTTCCACGCCCGCGCATTGAGCGCGCCGCCCTGGCGTGGGTCGAGCCCCACCACCAGGTCGGCCAGCTCGCCGATCATCGTGTGGATCGCCGGCAGGCGGCGGTTGTTGATGGAGAACACCAGCCCTTCGCCGACCAGCCCTTCATCGGTTTCCAGGAAGGTCAGCACGCAATCGGCGGAGCGGATGGAGCCCAAAATGGCGGTCAGGATCGGCGGCTCGACCGGCAGGTGCACCACCTCGGTGCGCAGGCGGGTGATTTTCATCGCGGCGTAACTCCCTGGAGCGGACGCGCAAAACGGCGCGCTGGCCAAGCAGTACGGGGCCGGACGACGGCGTGCAAGCGGCGGTCGGATCAGCGCGCCGTGCTGGCCATGCCGCGCGGTCGTGCCGGGCGTCGCATGTGCTCTGGCGCCACCCCGGCACCGGGCACCCGCATCAGGGCCGCGCCGAGTTCCATGCAGGCGCCGGCATCCTGCGTCATGCGCTGCGCCACGCCGGACCACCAGAGTTGCTGGGCCTGCATCGCGTCCATCGGCCCGGACGCGGTTGCCAGCCCGTCCAGCAGGTGCCGCGCCGCGGCCAGCGCTTCTTGCCGCCGGTGCAGCCAGTCATGCGCCAGCGGCATCATCGCATCCAGCGCCGCGCCCTGCATCGCCAGCATCGAGCGCGCGGCTTCCAGCCCGGTGTTCCGCAGCTCCGTCGGGATTGCATTGCCGAACAAATCGCCGCGTTCTCCCATATCGATTGCTCCTGTTGGCAAGCCGATGGTCCGGGGTCGTCGTAAGGTTGACCATCGTGCCGGCGCGTCGCATTAATCTGGATCAAGAGAACCCGGAGGCGCGGCACATGCCAGCGACGGGACGGCTCCTGGCAGCGCACCACCACGCGGTGCAGACGGAGGAGGCTGCCGAACGACGCGCTGCCTGCCTCTCCTGTCCGGTGCGGAACCGTACCGTCTGCGCCCCGGTGACGACGGATGCGATCGACCGGATCGCATTGCTCAAGCTGCCGCCCCGCCGCGTGCCGGCCGGAGCGGCGATTTATGCGGAGCAGGGGCGGTGCACCGAATATTTCACCGTCCTGCAGGGCTGGGTGGCGCTGAGCACGGTCCAGGAAGACGGCGCCGCGGTGGTGCTCGACTATGCGCTGCCGGGAGATTTCTTTGGCTTTCAGGCCAATCCCGACGCGCCGCGCCCGCAGTCGGCGATCGCGGTCACCGCGGTCGAGATCTGCCCGTTTCCGCGTGCGGGGCTGGAGGCGCTGCTTCAGGCGGAACCGACGGTTGCCGCGCATCTCGCGCACCTGATCGCCGCGCACGAGGCCCGTGCGCATGATCATCTGGTGAACAGCGCCGGCCGCGATGCACGGGAACGCGTGGCGCGGCTGCTCATCGAGCTCTATTTCCGACGATTTCATCGTCTTCCGCAGCAGCCGGACGAGACTGTCACCCTGCCGCTCACGCTGGCGTTGATCGCGGAAACGGTGGGGCTGACGCCGGTGCATGTGAGCCGCACCCTGCGCCCACTGCGCGAGGAAGGGATCCTGAGGTTTCGCCGCGGACAGCTTCACATCTACGACCCCGAAGCGCTGATGGCCGCGGCCGCCGTGACGGAGCGACCGCTGGCGGATGCAGCGCTCGAAGGCTGACGGTCCCATGCCGGAGTCGGCCCATGCCTCTCCCGCTCGCCGTCGTGCTACGGCGCGAGCAGGCCCGGCAGGTCCACGAGGGAGCGGATCTCCCGGTCCGGCGATCCGGGCAGCCGTTCCCGCCGCTGGCCGTAGCGGTTGCACCACACGACTTTCATCCCGAAGGCGGAGGCCGCGTGCGCGTCCCAGGCGTTGGAGGACTGGAACGACACGGCCGACGCCGGCACGCCCAGCCGATCGAGCGCGTGCTGGTAGACCGACGGGTGCGGCTTGAACACGCCCACTTCATCGACCGAGATCACCGCGTCGAGCAGATCGCCCAGCCCGTTGCCCGCGACCGCGCTTGCCAGCATCGCGGGCGAGCCATTGGACAGGATCGCGGTGGCGAAGCCGGCGCCGCGCAGCGCGCGCAGCACCTCAGGCACCTCCGGGAAGGCCTCGAGCCGGCGATAGAGGCCGAGCAGGCGCGTCCGCACCTCGGCGCCCGGGATGTCCATGGTTTCCAGGGCGAAATCGAGCGAATCCTCGGTCACCTGCCAGAAATCCACATACTGCCCGGCCAGCCCGCGCAGCCAGCTGTATTGCAACTGCTTGTCGCGCCACAGCGCGGCGAGCGGGGCGGCGCGCTCGCCCAGCACGTCACGGCAGGCGGCCGCCGCGGCGGCGACGTCGAACAGGGTACCGTAGGCATCGAACACGCAGGCGCGGATGCCGGTCAGCGGAGTGCTCATTGCAATGGTCCTTCGTCGGATCAGGCCAGGGTGCCGCGCACCGGGTAGCCGCGGTCCCGGATGAACGTGGCCCCGCGCAGCAGTGCCGCCAGGTCGGGCCGGGCGAACGGGGCGTTGGAGATGTCGAGCACCTGGATGGCGCCCGCCGGGTTGATCAGGAACAGCCCGGGTTCGGCGAAGGGCCGGTCCGTCTCCTCGGCCGACCGCGGCGCCGAGACGTAAAGGCCGAGGGCGCGCATCTGCGCCACCGAAAGATCGTGGCCCACCGGGAAGCGCCAGCCGAACTCCGCCACGTCGGCGGCGGCCTTCGTTTCGGGATCGGCGGAGACGGCCGTCACCTCGATCCCGGCGGCGCGGTAGTCCTCCAGCAGCGAGTCGAGCGTGCGCAAATAGGTCTTGCACAGCGGGCAGTGCCGGCCGCGGTAGACGACCAGCAGCCGCCATCCGGCGCCGGCGGCGGGCGCGATCTCCCCGCCGCCGAGCCGCGGCACGGTGATCGCGGGGAAGGCCGCACCGGCGGCGAGTTTCGTTGTGTGGTCCATCGGAAAGCCTCCTTGGCGGGTGGGGTCAGACGTCGCAGCCAGGCGCCTGCCGGGCCAGGCCGTCGAACCGGTCGAGCAGGCGCTCGCGCCAGTCCCGCACCGGATCGTCTTCCGCCAGCAGTGGCAGCGGGCTGACCACGCGGGCCCACTGGAACGCGCCGAACACCGCATAGTCGGCGTAGTCCGGGGCCGCGCCGCCGAGGAACGGCGCGTCGCGCAGCACGGTGCGCAGCGGGGCGAGCAGCCGGCGGAACTCGGGCAGCCGCTCTTCCCGCCCCGCGGTAACCTGTTCCAGCGGCATGCCGAAGCGGGCCTCGCGGCTGGCCCGAAAATACGCGGCCGCGGTGGGATCGAGCAGCGGCAGGATGTCGCTCACGATCAGCCGCACCAGGGCGGGGTGCAGGATCTGGTCGGTCCAGGCGGTGATGAAATGGATGGCGGGCAGCGCGGCGCCGAACAGGGACGGGCGGTCGGGGTAGGCGCGCTCCAGATACTGGGCGATCGCCCAGGAGTCCGGCACCACCGTCGCGCCGTCGACCAGCACCGGCACCTTGTCGTGGTTGGCGAAGGCCAGCCGGTCCGTTTCCGTGAAGCGCCAGGTCACGCACGCGGCGTCGAGCCCCTTGTGGGCGAGCGCCATCCGCGCGCGCCAGCAGAACGGGCTGAACCGGTGGGCCGGATCGGCCCCGGCGAGTTCATACAATTGGCGGGCCATGGTCGTTACGCTCCTTTGGTGACGGTGGTGGTCTGCCCGGCCAGCAGGGCGCGCGCGGTCGCCGGGCGGGCGCGGATGGCGGCGAACCAGCGGGCGAAGTCGGCGAAATCCTGGCGCTGGCGGGTGTGCGGCACGATCCAGGGGGAGATCGCCCGGAAATCGGGGCGGACCTGCTCGCCCTTCGAGACATCGATCGGGACGATCCGGCAGGGCAGCCCCGCTTCCTCCCGGAACATCGTGACCTTGGGGCCGTTCGGCGTGGCCCGATCGGAGAGGTCGATCATCAGTGTCTCTCCGGGCTGGGGGGATCGAGCGCGGCCAGCGCCTGGGCGGCGACGCCGTGCAGCAAATCGGGGTCCGGCCGGGCGCGCGCCAGCACGCGCAGGCCGATCACGGTGGCGACGAACAGCCGGGCCAGCCCGACCGGGTCGGCCGCGGAGCCGATGGTGCCGTCGTGCCGGCCGGCGGCGATGGCGCGGCGGAAGAAGGCTTCCAGCTCGGCCAGCCGCGCGGCGACGGCGGCGCCGATGTCGGGGTCGTGCGCGGCGAGCTCGGTCGCGGTGTTCACCAGCAGGCAGCCGCGCCGGTCCTGCACCGAGAGCGCGAGGATGTCGTCGAAGAACGCCGCAAGTGCGGCCCGCGGCGGGAGGGTGCGTTCCAGCCGCTCGATCCGCGCCCGCATGGACCGGTCGAGGTAGCGATCGAGCGCGCGAACGAACAGGCCCCGCTTGTCGCCGAAGGCGTTGTACAGGCTGGCGGCGCCGAGGCCCATCGCGGCCCCGAGCTCGCGCACCGAGGTGGCGGCATAGCCGTCCGCCCAGAAGCGGTCGATCGCCGCATCCAGCACCGCATCCTCGTCGAAGCCGCGCGGTCGCGCCATGCGTTGGCTGTCCATGCTTGCCGATATTATGGAGCGGACGCTACAAAACATCCGACCAGCGCGCAACCCCCCCGGCGGCAGGCTTTTCCGCCCCTCCCCCGGGCCAGGAGAGAAGATTCATGACCGCCCCGCTCCGGGCGAGGGGTTGCCGAACCTTCCGACCCGCCCCACAAAGCCAACGAGCGAGGGGCGGAGGCAGCATGGGCGGCGCGGTTTCGGGACGGACCACCGGCTTTTCCAATCCGGTGGAGCGGATCGATCGATCTCCACCGGTGAGCAATTCGGTCCAGCACACGACCTGCTACATGTGCGCCTGCCGTTGCGGCATCCGGGTGCACCTCAAGGACGGCCGTATCCGCTATATCGAGGGCAACCCCGACCACCCGGTGAACCGCGGCGTGCTGTGCGGCAAGGGCTCGGCCGGGATCATGCAGCACTATTCGCCCGCGCGCCTGTCCAAGCCGTTGTTGCGCACCGGGGAACGCGGGGCCGGCACGTTCAGGGAGATCGAGTGGGAAGAGGCGCTCACCCTCGCCACCGAATGGCTCGGCAAGATCCGCGCGACCGATCCGAAACGGCTCGCCTTCTTCACCGGGCGCGACCAGAGCCAGTCTTTCACCGGCTGGTGGGCCAAGCAGTTCGGCACCCCCAATTTCGCCGCCCACGGCGGGTTCTGCTCGGTCAACATGGCCGCCGCCGGCCTCTATTCCGTGGGCGGCAGTTTCTGGGAATTCGGCGACCCGGACTGGGACCGGACCAAATACTTCCTGATGTTCGGCGTCGCCGAGGACCACGATTCCAACCCGATCAAGACCGGGCTCGCCAAGCTGAAGGCCCGCGGGGCGAAGTTCATCTCGGTCAACCCGGTGCAGACCGGCTATTCGGCGATCGCCGATGAGTTCCTGGCGATCCGCCCCGGCACCGACGGGCTGTTCGTGCTCGCCCTGGTGCATGAATTGTTGCGCCTGGACCGCGTCGATCTCGAGTTCCTGGTCCGCTACACCAACGCCGCCTGGCTGGTGATCGACGCGCCGGGCACCGCCGGGCACGGGCTGTTCGCGCGCGACGCCGAAGGCCGCCCGCTCGCCTGGGACCGCACCAAGGGCGCCGCGATCGACGCCGCCACGCCCGAGATGGCGCCGCAGATCGTGGGCGAGGTCCGGCTGGAAGACGGACGCACCGCGCGCCCGGTGTTCCATCTGCTGGCGGAGCGCTACCTGGACGGGCCGTACGCCCCCGAAGCAGTGGCCGACCGCTGCGGCATTCCGGCCGACACCATCCGCCGCATCGCCAGCGAGATCGCCGAGGTCGCGTTCGACCAGGCGATCGAGCTCGATCAGCCCTGGACCGACACCTCGGGCCGCAGGCACGCGACGATGCGCGGCCGGCCGGTGGCGATGCACGCGATGCGCGGCATCTCCGCCCATTCCAACGGCTTCCACACCTGCCGCGCCATCCATCTGCTGCAGATGCTGCTGGGCGCGGTCGATACCCCTGGCTCCTGGCGCTACAAATCGCCGTTCCCCCGGCCGATCCCGCCTGGCGCGGCGCCGGTGGGCAAGGGATCGAAGCCCAACACGATGATGCCCGGCATGTCGCTCGGGTTTCCGCGCGGGCCGGAAGATCTGCTGATCGAGGACGACGGCTCGGCGGTGCGCATCGACAAGGCGTTCACCTGGGACGCGCCGCTCGCGCTGCACGGGCTGATGCAGAGCGTGATCGCCAACGCGCATGCCGGCGATCCGTACAAGATCGACACCTTGTTCATGTACATGGCCAACATGGCCTGGAACTCGGCGATGAACCCGGCCGATGCCGCGCGCATGCTGACCGACAAGGACCCGGCCACCGGCGAGTACGTCATCCCGCACGTGATCTATGCCGATGCGTTCTCGTCGGAGATGGTGGCGCATGCCGATCTGGTGTTCCCCGACACCACCTATCTGGAACGCTGGGACTGCATCTCCCTGCTCGACCGGCCGATCGGCAGCCCGGAAGGACCGGCCGATGCGATCCGCCAGCCGGTGCTGCCGCCGGATCGCGACGTCCGCCCGTTCCAGGACGTGCTGATCGAGCTCGGGGCGCGGCTGAAACTGCCCGGCTTCGTCACCGAGACCGGTGCGGCCACCTACCGCGACTACGCCGACTACATCGTCAACCACCAGCGCGGACCGGGGGTCGGCCCGCTGGCCGGGTTCCGCGGCGCCGACGGCACCGCCTCCGGCGTCGGCGCGCCCAACCCGGACCAGTTGCAGCGCTACATCGAAAACGGCGCGTTCTGGGCGCATCATCATCCGCCCGAGGCGCTCTATTACAAGCACGCCAACGCCGCCTACCTGGCGGAGGCGAAGGCGCTCGGCCTGATCGGCTCGACCGCGCAGATCGTGCTGCAGCTCTACAGCGAGCCGTTGCAGAAATTCCGCCTCGCCGCCGAGGGGCACGGCCCCGTGCAGCCGCCGGACAGCCACCGCGCGCGGATCCGCCATGCCTTCGATCCGCTGCCGATCTGGTATCCGCCGCTCGAACAGACGTCCGGGTCGCAGGCCGCCTATCCGCTGTTCGCGATCACCCAGCGGCCGATGGCGATGTATCATTCCTGGCACTCGCAGAACGCCTGGCTGCGCCAGATCCACGGGGCGAACCGGCTCTACATGAACCGCGCCACCGCGGGCGCGCTCGGCATCGCCGACGACGACTGGGTGTGGGCGATCAGCCGCACCGGGCGGGTGAAGTGCCAGGTGCGGCTGATGGAAGGGGTGAACCCCGATACGGTCTGGACCTGGAACGCCATCGGCAAACGCAGCGGCGCCTGGGCGCTGAGCGCGGACGCGCTCGGAATCCACCAAGGGCTTCCTGCTCAACCAGGTGATCACCGAGTTCCTGCCCGAGCAGGGCGGCGTGCGCCATGCCAACGGCGATCCGGTCACCGGCCAGGCGGCGTGGTACGACCTCCGGGTGCGGGTCGAGAAGGCGGAGGGGCCGGCGGAGACCCTGCCCCGTCCGCCGACCTTGCCGCGCCCGCCGGGCCAGCCCCAGGCCCCGCGCATCCTGCGTTTCGGCGCGCCCTCGTCCGCCCCCTTGCCCGCCGCGGAGTGACCCCCCCATGACCGCAATTCCGGAACCGGGCGCCAGGAAGCTCGGCCTCGTGATCGACCTTGATACCTGCGTCGGCTGCCATGCCTGCGCGGTGAACTGCAAGGAGTGGAACACTTCGGGCCACGCCGCGCCGCTCACCGACTTCCAGCCCTACCAGGCGAAGCAGGACGGGGTGTGGCTGAACCGTATCCATACCTATGAAGCGGGCACGGGCACCGAGAGCCGCACGGTGCATTTCCCCCGCTCCTGCCTGCATTGCGAGCAGCCGGCCTGCGTGACGGTCTGCCCCACCGGGGCGAGCTACAAGCGCGCCGAGGACGGCATCGTGCTGGTGAACGCCGATATCTGCATCGGCTGCAAGCTGTGCTCCTGGGCCTGCCCGTATGGCGCGCGCGAGTTCGACGAGGACCAGGGGGTGATGCGCAAGTGCACGCTCTGCGTCGATCGCATCTACAACGAGACCATCCCCGAGCCGGAGCGGGTTCCGGCCTGCGTGAAGACCTGCCCGGCACAGGCGCGGCATTTCGGCGATCTCGGCGATCCCGACAGCGCGGTCTCGCAACTGGTGGCCGAACGCGGCGGCATCGAGCTGATGCCGGAGATGGGCTACAAGCCGGTGAACCGGTACCTGCCGCCGCGCCGTCGTCCGGTCCCGGCCGAGCGCCCCAGGCCGGCCGAAACGCCGCCGTCCGGCGGGGCCAACGCGCTGCTGCGCTGGATCGACCGGGCGCTCAGCCGATGAACCCCGCGTTCTCGGTCGTCTTCCTCACCACCGCCGCCGGCGCGGGGTATGGGATGTTGGCCTGGCTCGGCGTGCTGGACGCGCTCGGCAGCCTGCCCGGCAGCGGGTGGTTCGGGCTGCCGGCGGTCCTTGTGGCGTTGGCGCTGGCCTCGGCCGGGCTGCTCGCCTCCACCTTCCATCTCGGCCATCCGGAACGGGCGTGGCGGGCCATCTCGCAATGGCGCACGTCGTGGCTGTCGCGTGAAGGGGTGATGGCGCTGGTCACCTTCGTCCCCGCGCTCGGCTTCGCCGCGTCCTGGGCGACGGCGGGCGGCGGCGCGACCGCGACCGTGGTGCTGGGGCTGGTGGCGGCGGCCTGCGGGCTGCTGACGGTCGTGTCCCAGGCAATGATCTATGCGTCGCTGAAACCGATCCGGCAGTGGTACCACCATGCGGTGCTGCCGAACTACCTGCTGCTGTCGCTGTTCAGCGGCGCGGCCTGCGTCGCCGCGATGGCGGTGTTCTGGCAGCCGGCGGCGGCGCGGACGGCCGGCGCGCTCGCGGTGCTGGCCGGCGCGGCGGCCCTGGCCGGCAAGCTGACCTATTGGCGCTCGATCGACCGCGCCCCCGCGGCGGCGACGATGGAAAGCGCCACCGGGCTCGGCTTCCTCGGCAAGGTGCGCAGCCTGGAACTGCCGCACACCGAGGAAAATTACCTGCTGCGCGAGATGGGCTTCGCCATCGGCCGCCGCCACGCCGACAAGCTGCGCCGGATTACGGTGGCGGTGGGGTTCGCCGCGCCGATCCTGTTGGTGCTGGCGGGCGGCGTGGTCGGGGCCGGCACGGTGCTGCTGCCGCTGGCGGCGCTCGCGTCCCTGGCCGGCATCTATCTGGAGCGCTGGCTGTTCTTTGCCGAGGCGACCCATACGGTCACCTTGTATTACGGACGCGCTGCCTGAGGGACGGTGACGGAATGTCCGTCGACCCGCGGGCTGCCGGGCACGCTGGCGAACCGGGAACGAGCGATCCTGCGCGCGGTCGCGGCGTTGCCTTGCCCGGTGACCAGGGGACCCGCTGCCCTGCGGGCCTGGGGCCGTTTCGTTCCCTCCGGCGGGTCGGGCGCAAAACCCCGGTCTTATTTCGTCCTGGAACCTCCAGCCGGCCGATGCGATACTGAGTGCAAGTAACGCCCGGCCGGAACGACGCCCGTCTTTGGCGCCGCGCGGGCCGGTATGCGTCGGTTTGTGCAGCGGCACGGTGCACCGTGTCCGCAGGGGGAGATCTCGGCGATGAAGAAAGGCGAGCAACCGGAGCTTTCCGCCAAATGGTGGAAGGGCAGCCAGCCGAAGGGCCTGAAAAGCGCCGGCAAGCTGGACGACGCGCTGAAGGGCTACGAGACGGCCCGGCGCAAGCTCGAGCAGGGCGGCGACGCGGCGGCGGGTCAGGCGGCGATGGGCGCGCTGGATGACATCGTCGCCGCGGCCAAGGCCGTGCTTGCCGAAGCCGGCAAGGCCAAGGGCGCGCCGGAGATGGAATGGACGGCCGACGCGATGAAGAAGCTCGACCGGGAGATCTCGGCCGAGCGCAAGTTCGTCGCCGACCACGCCGAAGAGGATGACGACGGCCAGTTCAGCGACCCGGACGTCTATCACACCTACCTGGTCTCCGCCCTGAAGCGGCTGCGCACGAGCGGACAGATGAATTTCGGCGTGGTGCTCGGCAAGAAGGCGGAAGATCACCGTCTGGCGCTGCACAAATCGAAAGGGGCGAAGGCGCTGGCCGGGATGGTGGCGCGGGAAACCGGGCTGCGCATCATGTCCTTCGGGGTCGCCATGACGCCGAAAGTTGCCGGCGAGGCGGAAGCGGCGGAGTCCGAAAGCGAAGACGGCGAGGGGATGGGCGACGAGAAGTCGAGCACCCTGATCCTGTCGCTGGAAGGCCGGCAACTTCCGGGCCTGAAGAAAAAACTCACCAAGATGCTGAAGAAGTTCAAGCCGCTTCCGTTCAAGAGCGTGCAGCTCATGGTGGGTGGGGCGGAGGTGTCGGATATCGACGATCCGGAGGACGCCGACCTCGACGATGAGGACGTTGCGCCCGATCCCGCCGCGCTCGCCCGTGCGCTGGCCGCCCTGGTCGGCCAGGTCAAGGACGTGACCGACGCGGCCCGCAAAGGGGATCTCGCGCGGATGGCCACCCGGGCGGGGGCCCTGCTGCGCGGCGGCGACCTCTCCGGCGCCGAGACCGCCATCGCGGCGCTGGGGGACGCGCTCAAGACCCGATCCGGCGCCGCCACGGGGAACGGAGCGGCCAACGGCGCCGGCGCCGGCTGCCGCCGATCGCGCCGATGCGTATGGACGGTCGGGACGGGCCTGGGTGGCCACGCGCAGCCGGGTGCAGACCGATCTCGACAAGCTGCGGGCCGCGCTCGTCGCCAGCTATCAGGACGACGGGATCGCCGACGAGATCGAGAGCCGGTTCCGCTCCCGCGTGGCCCCCGTGATGCAAGGGCTGGACGCCTCCCTGGCCGAAAAGCTCGAGCAGGCGTCGGGTGCGGCCGACGCGCAGACCCGCGCGGCACGGGTCGCGGAAGCCCAGGCGATCCTGCAGCGCTGCCAGGCCTTCATCGACGGCGAGCCGCTGCTGGCGGATCTCGACGCCAACCCCTTCGTTCCGTTGGAGATCCGCAAGACCCTGACGGCCACGCTGTCGGCTCTGGAACGCGCGGTTCACTGATACAAGGGCGGCGACGGCGTCGCGGCACGCCGTCGCCAGCCGCGGCCGGGCCGCCCGGGCCGAGGTGGCGGATGGGGTGGGATTCGAACCCACGAGGGGTTGCCCCCTGGCGGTTTTCAAGACCGCTGCCTTCAACCGCTCGGCCACCCATCCCGCGGCGGATCAGATACCCTAACATCGCCGTCGCGCTCAATCGCTTGCGGCGCTGTTGCCTGTGCCGGGCGCGAGGCGTTGACAGGGATCGGCGTTGCGCCGATCACGGCGCCGTCGTCGGCGGCGGCCGGTGCCGTGGTGACCCGGACATGATCATGACCGACCCGATCCGTATTCTTCGTGCCCTCGCCTTCGCCGTCCTGCTCACGCCCGCGGCCCTCGCCCGCGCCGCGGCACCGCCGGGATCCGACGGCATCCTGACCTTCCGAATCGAAAATGACACGCTGAATGGCACCGACCAATACTACACGGCCGGCCAGCGCATCGGCTGGACCGGCCCGGTGGGACAGGTGCCCGCTCCGCTGGCCCGGCTAGGCTCCTGGCTGTGGGGCGAAGGCCGGCAGCGGATCGGGCTCGGCCTGACCCAGCTCTTGTTCACGCCGCGCCAGACCCAGATCGATCCGCCCGACCCGCGGGACCGTCCCTATGCCGGGCTGTTGCTCGGCGGCCTGTCGTTGATCCATGATACCGCGGTTCGGCGTGATGTGGTGCGACTCGATCTCGGCATGATCGGGCCGGCCTCGCTCGCCGAGCAGTCACAGGACACGTTCCACCATCTGATCGGAGAGGCGACCCCCAAGGGCTGGGACGCGCAGCTGCCGAACCAGCCTGTCGTTGAAGTGACGGCGCAACGGATCTGGCGGGTGCCTCTGGCCGAACCCGGCGCGCTGCGGATCGACCTGCTGCCGGAACTGACCGGCGCAGTCGGCAGCTGGCGTGTGGCAGGGCAGTTCGGTGCGGTACTGCGTATCGGCCAGGGGTTGGGGGCGGATTTCGGTGCGCCACGCATCCGGTCTGGCCTGACCGGCGACGATGCCTACATCGCCACGCGTCATCTCGCCTGGTACGTGTTCGTCGGCGCCGACGGCCAGGCCGTGGCCTGGGACGAAACCCTGCAGGGTGAGCCCTTTCGCTCCACCGCCCATGTCACCCGGCTCCCGCTGGTGGGCGAGGTGGAGGCCGGCATCGCCGTGATAACCCACGGAATACGCGCCAGCTTCACCCACGTCATCCGGACCAGGACCTTTCGTGGGCAGTCGGGTGGGGTCTTCCAGTTCGATTCCGTCTCGCTATCGGTCCCATTTTAGCATTGCCGCCGGACGGAACCGGTGTCGGCTGCTCGTGCTGCCATGCCGGCCGGACGATGTGGCCGGCATGGCAGCGACGGCGATCAGTCGGCCGCTTCGGCCATTTCCGGCTGTTCGAGCGCCAGGACGTGCTGATCGAGACGGACCAGCGCCTTTTGCAACGTGGCCCATTCGGCGCGGCCGAGGCCCTGGGACAATTCCTCCTCCAGCTCACTGGCCAGCGGCACCAGGTTCTGGCAGGCGCTGGCCCCCTTGCGGGTCAGGCGCAGCAGCCGGCCGCGACCATCGGTCGGGTCCTGGCTCTGCTTCAGCAGGCCGCGGGCCACCAGGCTCGCCGCCGCGCGGCTGACTTTCACCTTGTCCATATTGGTGCGCTCGCCGACCACGCTCGGTGACAGCACGCCAAATCGGGCGATCACGGCCAGCACCCGCCACTCCGGGATGGAGACGCCGCTCGCTTCCTCGAAGCGCCGCGACATCAGCCGATTCACCCGTGTCGCGGCAACCGCCAGGCGATGAGGGAGGAACTCCTCCAACTTGAAGTCATCAGAGACAGCCTCTGAATCGGCCTCGCGAACAGCAGATTTAGCTTTCATAATCCTTACGTTCTCCATCGTATCCAAAGCCGGTTGCCTGCAACGGATCATGCCGACACCCCCCGGTCACGGCATTGTTTAGACCCAATCGGTCCGGACCGGAATGGGTTGGGCCGAATTTTTTTCGTTTCATCGGCCCTACAGAGGCAATTCGTCACATAGTTTCCCGTGGCCCGCCGACGCCGCAAGGTCGGGCACCCCGGCAGGCTTGACAGCGCCTCGCCCCGGCCGTTGTGCTGCGCGAAAGGGTCCGTGGCCGGCCTGCGCGCCGGATCACCTTCGTCCAGGGAACAGTCCGATGGCCGGTTTTGCCTCCACCACCGATCTCGCCGACAAGCAGATCTCGTTCGACGAACTCGGCGCCGGCCTGTATGCCTATACCGCGGAGGGCGATCCCAATTCCGGCGTCATCGTCGGGCCCGACGGGGTCACCGTGGTCGATGCCCAGGCCACCCCGGCGCTGGCCGCCGCCGTCATGGCCCGCATCGCCACCGTCACCGACAAGCGGGTGAACCGGATCGTCTTGTCGCATTACCACGCGGTAAGGGTGCTCGGCGCCTCCGGCTACGGCGCCAATGAGATCATTTGCTCCGATGTGACCCGTGAGCTGATCGCCGAGCGCGGCCAGGCCGACATGGACAGCGAGATCGGCCGCTTTCCCAGGCTGTTCCGCGGGCGGGAGGGAATCCCCGGCCTCACCTGGCCCACGCTCAGTTTCCACGGGCGCATGTCGCTCTGGCTCGGGGAACGGGAAGCGCAGATCATCCACATCGGCCGCGCCCACACCATGGGCGACACCGTCGTCTGGCTGCCGAAGGAGAAGGTGGTGTTCGCCGGCGACACGGTGGAATTCGGCGCCGCCCCCTATTGCGGCGACGCCCATTTCACCGACTGGCCCGAGACCTTGCGCCGACTGCGTGAGCTGGGCGCCGAGAAGATGGTCCCCGGCCGCGGCCGGGCGCTGCTGACCAAGGCCGACGTCGCCGAAGGCATCGCCGGCACCGATGCCTTCACCTCCACCCTGTTCGCGATCGCCCGCGACGGCGTTTCCAAGGGCTGGAACCTCAAGGACACCTACCGCAAGGCGATGGACGAGATGCGCCCGCGCTTCGGCGCCTGGGCGATCTTTCAGCACTGCATGCCGTTCAACGTCTCCCGCGCGTTCGACGAGGCGCAGGGCATCGATCGTCCGCGTATCTGGACCGCCGCGCGCGATCAGGAAATGTGGCGCGCGCTTGAAGGTTGAGCGCCGGCCGTGGCGAGCTACACCTACCCCGTCTATCCCGCCGCGCCGCGCCCGGCGCACCCGGCGCGCCATCCGGTCGTGGTGGTGGGCGGCGGCATGGTGGGGCTCACCGCCGCGCTCGATCTCGCCCGCCGCGGCATCGACGTCGTGCTGCTGGATGAGGACGACACGGTCAGCACCGGCTCGCGTGCCATCTGCATGGCCAAGCGCTCGCTGGAGATCTTCGACCGGCTGGGCGTCGGCGCGCGGATGCTGGACAAGGGGGTGACCTGGAACCGGGGCGAGGTGCTGTTCCGCGACCGTGCCGTCTATCACTTCGACCTGCTGCCCGAGGACGGCCACCATTTCCCCGCCTTCATCAACCTGCAGCAGTATTATGTGGAAGAATACCTGGTCGCCGCCTGCCGTGCCACCGGCCGGGTCGATCTGCGCTGGAAGCACCGCGTGGCGGCGATCGCGTCCGGGGAGGACGGCATTGCCCTGACGGTGGAGACGCCGGAGGGGCCGTATGGGATGCAAGCGGACTGGCTGCTCGCGGCCGACGGCGCGCGCAGCATGATTCGCGCCGCGCTGGGGCTCGGGTTCACCGGCCAGGTGTTCCACGACCGGTTCCTGATCGCCGACGTGGTGATGGACGCCGAATTCCCGCCGATCCGCCGCTTCTGGTTCGACCCGCCGTTCCACGAAGGCGGCTCGGTGCTGCTGCACCGCCAGCCCGATCATGTCTGGCGGATCGATTTCCAGCTCGGCTGGGACGCCGATCCGGAAGCGGAGAAGGACCCCGGCCGGGTGCGCGCGCGGGTGGCGGCGATGCTGGGGCCCGAGGCCCGGTTCGAGATCGAATGGATCAGCGTCTATACTTTCCGCTGCCGCCGGCTGGAGCGGTTCCGCCACGGGCGCATCCTGTTCCTCGGCGATGCGGCGCATCAGGTAAGCCCGTTCGGCGCCCGCGGCGGCAACGCCGGGGTGCAGGACGCGGACAATCTGGGCTGGAAGCTCGCCGCCGTGCTGGCGGGTGCGGCGCCGGAGGCGTTGCTCGACAGCTACGATGCCGAACGGATCACGGCCAATGACGAGAACATCCTGAACTCCACCCGCAGCACCGATTTCATCACCCCGAAATCCGACGCCGCGCGGGCCTATCGGGACGCGGTGCTGGAACTCGCCGGGCGCTATCCCTTCGCGCGCGGGCTGGTGAACTCGGGGCGGCTGTCACGGCCCGCGGTGCTGGCGGGGAGCCCGCTCAACACGGAGGACGACGCGCCCTGGGACGGCGGCTTGCCGCCCGGCACCGCCGCGATCGACGCCCCGGTGACGGACGCGGGCCGGGTGGGCTGGCTGCTCCCCCACTCTCTCCCTCTCCCGCTTGCGGGAGAGGGTTGGGGTGAGGGTGCCGCTCCGCCAGCCCTCACCCCAACCCTCTCCCGCAAGCGGGAGAGGGGGCGGGTTCGTCCTGCTGCGCTTCGCCGCGCCGGACCTCGCCGGCCCGGACGGCATCGAGACCGTCTTCGTCACCCCATCCCCGGTGCCCGGCGCGCTGCACGATCACGCCGGCCTGATCGCCCGCCGCTACGCCGCCGCGCCGGGGGATGCGATCCTGTTCCGCCCCGACCAGCACGTGGCCGCCCGCTGGCACCGCTTCGACCCCGCCGCCGTCAGCGCCGCGCGCGACCGGGCGCTGGGCCTGGCGCCATACCCGCGACCCCGCCCGGAGCCCGCCCATGTCCCGGCTTGACACCACCCCGCGCCTCGCCGATCCCGACGCGTTGTTCGCGGCGCTGGTGGAGGCGCATCGCGGCCTGTCGGCCGAGGCGTCGCGCCGGCTCGACGCGCGGCTGATCCTGCTGCTGGCCAACCATATCGGCGAGGCCGACGTGCTCGCCGAAGCGATCGCCGCCGCGCGCGCGGCGGGGGAGGACGCATGAGACTTTCCACCTATTTCCGCTCGTCTGCCGCCTGGCGGGTGCGCATCGCGCTCGGGCTGAAGGGCCTGGCCTGGACCCCCGAGTCCGTCAACCTGCTGCGCGGCGGCGGCGAGCAACTGCGCCCCGAATACCGCGCCAAGAACCCGACCGGGCTGGTGCCGACCCTGGAAACCGACGAGGGCGCGGCCATCGCCCAGTCGCTCGCGATCATCGAGTGGCTGGAGGAGACGCACCCCACCCCGGCGCTGCTGCCCGCCGACCCGCTGGCGCGCGCCCGGGTGCGCGCCTTCGCGCTCACCATCGCCTGCGACATCCATCCGCTGAACAACCTCCGGGTGCTGCGCTACCTCGGCCAGGAGATGGGCCAGGACCAGGCGGCGCGCGACACCTGGTACGCGCACTGGATCGCCGAAGGGCTGGGCGCGCTGGAGGCGATGCTGGCCGGCCAGTCCGGACCGTTCTGCTTCGGTGCCGCGCCGGGGATGGCGGATGTCTGCCTGGTCCCGCAACTCGGCAACGCGCGGCGGATGCACTGCCCGGTCGAGCCCTATCCGAACCTGCTGCGGGCCGAGGCCGCGGCGCTGGCCCTGCCCGCATTCCGGGACGCGGCGCCGGACCGCCAGCCCGATGCCGGGTGATTTGTCCGATCCGGTCGCCGGGTTCGACCTGCGGCACCTGCCGGCGTCGTTCTATGCCGATCCCTATCCGACGTACCACGCGCTGCGCCGGCATGACCCGGTGCGGCGGATGCCGGACGGGTCGGTGTTTCTCACGCGCTACGCCGACTGCGTCGCGGTCTATCGCGACGCAAGGCTGTTCAGCTCCGACAAGCGCGCCGAGTTCGGGCCCAAATACGGCGACACGCCGTTGTTTGCGCATCACACCACCAGCCTGGTGTTCAACGACCCGCCGCTGCATTCGCGGGTGCGCCGGCTGATCGTCGGCGCGCTGACGGTGCGCGCGATCGCGGCGATGGAGCCGGCGCTGGTGGCGCTGGTCGACCGGCTGCTGGATGCGGCCGCGGCGAAGGGCCGCATCGACCTGATCGCGGAGTTCGCCGCCGCGATCCCGGTGGAGGTGATCGGCAATCTGCTGGACGTGCCGCATGAAGATCGCGGTCCGCTGCGCGACTGGTCGCTCGCCATCCTGGGCGCGCTGGAACCGGCGCTGACCCCGGAGCAGCACGCGCGCGGCAATCGCGCGGTGAGCGCATTCCTGGCCTATCTGCGCGATCTGGTCGCCGACCGCCGCCGCCGCCCCGGCGATCCGGCGCAGGACGTGCTGACCCGGCTGATCGCCGGCGAGGGTGAAGACCTGCTGTCCGAAGCGGAGTTGCTGCACAACTGCATCTTCATCCTCAACGCCGGGCACGAGACCACCACCAACCTGATCGGCAACGCGCTGGTCGCCCTGCACGCATGGCCCGACCAACGCCGCCGGCTGCTGGACGCGCCGGAACTGATCGGCAGCGCGGTGGAGGAATTCCTCCGCTTCGAAAGTTCCAACCAGCTCGGCAACCGGATCAGCACCGCGCCGGCCGAACTCGGCGGCGTGGCGATCGCCGCCGGCACGCCGGTCACGCTCGGCATCGGCGCGGCCAACCGCGACCCGGCGGTATTCCCCGATCCCGACCGGCTCGATCTCGGCCGCACCCCGAACCGGCATCTGGCCTTCGGCCTCGGCGTGCACCAATGCGCCGGGCTGAGCCTGGCGCGGCTGGAAGGCAAGGTCGCGATCGGCCGCTTCCTGGCCCGCTTCCCTGGCTACGATCTGGCCGGCCCGCCGGTGCGCGGCGGGCGGGCGCGCTTCCGCGGCTTTCTCTCCGTTCCCGTGAGGCTGACATGACCGAGACCCCGATGCTCGCCGGCTTCGGCAACGAGTTTGCCACCGAGGCGGTGGCCGGCGCGCTGCCCCAGGGGCAGAACTCGCCGCAGCGTCCCCCGCTTGGCCTCTATACCGAGCAGATTTCCGGCACCCCCTTCACCGTGCCGCGGCGGGAGGCGCGGCGGACCTGGCTCTATCGCATCCGCCCCTCCGCGGTGCACCCCGCCTATCGGCGGATCGACAGCGGAGCGCTCGGCGCCCCGCTCGCCGAGCCCACGCCCAACCGGCTGCGCTGGGATCCGCTGCCGATGCCGCAGGGGGAGGCGGATTTCATCTCCGGCCTGTTCACCCTGGCCGGCGCGGCGGAGGCGCCCACGGGCGGGGTCTCGGTGCATCTGTTCCGCGCCAACCGGCCGATGCGGCGCGTGTTCTGGAACGCCGACGGCGAGCTGCTGATCGTGCCGCAGCAGGGCCGCCTGTCGCTCGCCACCGAACTTGGCCGCCTGGCCGTGGCGCCGGGACAGATCGCGGTGATCCCCCGCGGGGTCCGCTTCCGGGTCGACCTGCCGGATCAGACCGCGCGCGGCTACATCTGCGAGAACCACGGCGCGGTGCTGCGCCTGCCCGACCTCGGCCCGATCGGCGCCAATGGCCTCGCCAACCCGCGCGACTTCCACGCCCCCGTGGCCTGGTTCGAGGACCGCGACGAACCGACCGAGCTGGTGCAGAAATTCCAGGGCGCGCTGTGGGCCACCACGCTCGGCCACTCGCCGCTCGACGTGGTGGCGTGGCACGGCAACCTGACGCCGTACACCTACGATCTTTCCCGTTTCATGGCGATCAACACGGTCAGCTTCGACCACTGCGACCCGTCGATCTTCACCGTGCTGACGGCGCCCACCGACACGCCGGGCACCGCCAACCTCGATTTCGTCATCTTCCCGCCGCGCTGGTCGGTGGCCGAGCACAGCTTCCGCCCGCCCTGGTTCCATCGCAACGTGATGAACGAGTTCATGGGCCTGGTGCACGGCGCCTACGACGGCAAGCGCGGCGGCTTCCTGCCCGGGGGCGCCAGCCTGCACGGCCTGATGAGCGCGCACGGACCCGACGCCCCGGTGACCGAAGCGGCGATGACCGCCGAACTGGCGCCGCAGAAGATCGCCAACACGCTCGCCTTCATGTTCGAGACCCGCGCCCTGCTGCGCCCGACCGCGCAGGCGCTGGCCCTGCCCGAGCTGCAACCCGACTACGATTCGGTATGGAACGGACTTCCCCGGCGATTCACGGGGGGACGCGCATGATCGACGAAACCCACGATCCGGCGCGCGAAAGCTGGGTAGCGTCCGCCAACGTCCATCCGGAGTTCCCGATCCAGAACCTGCCGCTCGGCGTGTTTTCCCCGCCCGACGGCGGCGCGCCGCGCGGCGGGGTGGCGATCGGGACGGCGATCCTCGATCTGCCGGCCGCGCAGGCCGCGGGGCTGTTCGCCGGCCCGGCGGAGGCGGCGGCGGAGGCGGCGTGCGGTGCCACCCTCAATCCGCTGCTCGCGCTCGGCGCCGGGCCGCGCCGGGCGTTGCGCCGGCGGCTGTCGGCGCTGCTCGATGCGAACGGGGCCGACCGGGGGACGATCGAACCGCTGGCCGGCCGGCTGCTGCACCCGGCCGAGGCCTGCACGATGCACCTGCCGGCGGCGATCGGCGATTACACCGACTTTTTCGCCGGCATCCAGCACGCGACCAACACCGGCAGGCTGTTCCGCCCGGACAATCCGCTGCTGCCGAACTACAAGTACGTACCGGTGGCCTATCACGGCCGGGCGTCGTCGGTGCAGGTGTCCGACAGCGCGGTGCGGCGCCCCTGCGGCCAGCGCAAGCTGCCGGAGCAGCCGGCGCCGGACTTCGGCCCGTGCCGCAACCTCGATTACGAGCTGGAACTGGGCGTCTGGATCGGCCCCGGCAACGCCCAGGGCGAGCCGATCCCGATTGCGCATGCGGCCGCGCAGGTCGCGGGGGTCTGCCTGCTGAACGACTGGTCGGCGCGCGACATCCAGGCCTGGGAATACCAGCCGCTCGGCCCGTTCCTGGCCAAGAGCTTCCACACCACCATCTCCCCCTGGATCGTCACCGCCGAGGCGTTGGCGCCGTTCCGCGCCCCGGCGCGGCCCCGGCCCGAAGGCGATCCGCCGCCCTTGCCCTATCTGGACGATCCGGCCGATCAGGCCAGCGGCGGGCTTGCCATCGGCTTTTCGGTGTCCTTGCTGACCGGGCAGATGCGCGCGGCCGGCGCCGCGCCGCAACGCCTGTCCGCGGTCGATGCCGGAGCGCTCTATTGGACGGTGGCGCAGATGGTGGCGCACCATACCAGCAATGGCTGCAACCTGCGCCCGGGCGATTTGTTCGGAAGCGGCACGATATCGGGCGCCGAGCCGGGCAGTTTCGGCAGCCTGATGGAACTCACCGCGGGGGGGCGCACGCCGATCGCGCTCGACAACGGCGAGACGCGGCGGTTCCTGGAAGACGGAGACGAAGTGATCTTCACAGCGCAGTGCCGCGCGCCGGGACGGATCGCCATCGGCTTTGGCGCCTGCCGCGGGCGGATCCTGCCGGCCCGTACGTTGGGCGGATAGGTCGCGCAGGCAAGGCCAGGGGGCGCTGCCCCCTGGACCCCCGCCAAGGGCATAGCCCTTGGAACCCGTTCGTTGGTTCCGTGTGGGTGGGGGGTGGCGCGGCGGGCGCGGGGCGGGCCGGGCGGCTGGCTGAGACGGAGCGCTTTGGCGCTCCGTCTCAGCCAGCCGCCCGGCCCGCCCCGCGCCCGCCGCGCCACCCCCCACCCACACGGAACCCCCCGAGGGGTCCAGGGGACTTGTCCCCTGGCAGGGGGTCCAGGGGGGCAGCGCCCCTCTGGCCTTACTTGCGCAGGTCCAGACCGCCCACCGTCAGGCCCGGTGCAAGGTCGGATCGCCCACCCGGTAGCGGGCCAGCACGTCCGGATCGGGGTCCCGTCCCAGCCCGGGCCCGTCCGGGACCGTCACGTGTCCGTCCGTCGCCGCCACCAGCTCGTGGTACGGGTTCGCTTCCAGATCGATGAACAACCGCTCGAATGGCGCGTCCGGCGCCACCGTCGCGTTCAGGTGCAACGAGGCGAGGTAGCCGGCGCCGAAATAGGCGTTGTGGGGCACGAGGCGCACGCCGGCGGCGCGCGCCAGGGCGGCGATTTCCAGCATCGCCGAAGGCCCGCCGATCTTGATCACGCTCGGCTGCGCGATATCGAGCGCGCCGGCGGCGAAGGCGTTGCGGAAATCGATCAGCCCGGCCGCGTTCTCCCCCGCCGCGATCGGCACGCCGCCGACCGCGCGTACGCGGGCGAGGCCGGAGAAATCCTCGGGCGGCCAGACCGGTTCCTCCAGCCAGGTCAGATCGCACGGGGCGAGGGCGCGGGCCATCGCGGTCGCCTCCGCCACCGTCCAGGGGCAGTTGGTATCGACCATCAGCCGCGGCCCGGCGCCGAGCGCCTTGCGCGCCGCGGCCACCATCGGCACCTCGATCTCGTGCAGCTTGATGTCGGCGTAGCCGCGCCCGGCGGCGCGTTCGGCGGCGGCGGCCACCAGCTCGGGGGCGCCGTAGCGCAGCAGGCTGGCGTAGGCACGCAACGGCCGTGGCGGGGTGGCCCCCCACAGCCGCCACAGCGGCAGCCCGGCCTGTTTGCCGGCGATGTCCCACAGCGCGATGTCGAGCGCCGACAGCGCGTACAGATGCGGCCCGTTGCGGCCGAACAGGTGCAGCGTCTTGGACAGGCGTGCGCGCAGCCCGGCGATGTCGCGCGCGTCCTGGCCCAGCACGGCGGGCGCGATCTGCGTATCCAGCACGCTGCGGGTGGCGGCGACGCAGGCATGGCCGAAGCCTTCGCCCCAGCCCTCGATCCCGCTGTCGGTAACGACCCGCACCCACAGCGTGTGCATCGCCTGCCAGCCGACGCCGCCGAAGGAGACGGGTTTGGCCCCCATGTCGAACGGGATGCGGGTCAGGCTGGTCTCGATCGCGACGATTTTCATGGAACGGTTCCCCCTGGGCGAGCGGTCGTGGTGGCCGGTATCGGCGTGCGGCCAGTCTTGCCCCGCCCGGCAGCCGCCGCAAGGCGTCCGGCCGGGCGGGCGGCATGGCGATGCTTGACGTTTGCCGGATGTGCCTATCCACTGGCCTTGCGCACGGGCGCCCGCCCGGCGTGTCCGAACCATAACAAAGTATCCTGGGAGAAACTCCATGGCCGTATCACGCCGCGCCGTTCTCGGCGGCGCCGCCGCGCTGTCCGCTGTTCCGCTCATCCGCCCGCGCGCCGCCGGGCGCCCCAAGATCCATCTCGGCGTGCTGACCGATCTGGGCGGCACCTACCGTGACAACACCGGCCCCAATTCGGTGGCCTGCGCGCATCAGGCGGTACGTGATTTCAACCCGCTGAAACACGGCTTCGATGTGGAACTGCGGGAGGCCGACCATCAGAACAAGCCGAACGTCGCCTCCGCCATCGCCCGGCAATGGTTCGACGGCGGGGTTGCCGCCGTGATCGACGTGCCCACGTCCTCGGTCGCGCTGGCGGTGGCCACGGTTGCGCGCGACAAGAACAAGATCATGCTGAACGCCTCGGCCGCCACCTCGGACCTGACCGACGGCCAGTGCAGCCCGAACACGATCCAGTGGAGCTTCGATACCTATATGGAAGCCCGCTCGCAGGGCGGCGCGGTGGTGAAGCAGGGTTTCAAGAAATGGTTCTTCATCACCGCCGACTACGTGTTCGGCCATATCCTGGAGGAACAGGGCGCGGCGGTGGTCAAGGCGGCCGGCGGCGCGGTGCTGGGCAACATCCGCTATCCGTTCCCCGCCACCACCGATTTCTCGTCCTTCCTGGAACAGGCGCGCGCCTCGGGTGCGCAGGTGCTGGGGCTGGCCAATGCCGGGCTTGATACCGTGAACTGCATCAAGCAGGCGCACGAGTTCGGCGTGGGCAAGACGATGAAGATCGCGCCGCTGCTGATGTTCATCACCGACGTCCACACGATCGGGCTGGAACTGGGCCAGGGGCTGAACGTCACGACCACGTTCTACTGGGACCACAACGACCGCACCCGGGCCTTCACCAAGCGGGTGCTGCCGCATCTGGTCAACAACGCCTATCCGAACATGGCGCATGCGTCGTCCTACGCGATCACCCTGCACTATCTGAAGACGGTGGCCGCGATGGGGCCGGAGAATGCGCTGAAATCGGGCGCGGCGACGGTGGCGCACATGAAAGGCATCCCGACCGACGACGACGCGTTCGGCAAGGGCCGCATCCGCATGGACGGGCGCGGCGAGTTCCCGGCCTATCTGTGGCGGGTGAAGAAGCCGTCCGAGAGCAAGATGCCGTGGGACGTGTTCGATCTGCAGACGATCACCCCGGCCGCCGACGTGCTGCACCCGCTCAATCCGAAGTGCCACTTCCCGGTCACCGCCTGACCGGCGCGCTGCCCGCCGCTCTCCCTCCCCCCGTGCGGGGGAGGGTTGGGGGAGGGGGGACATCCCCGCACCGTCACGCGCGGTGTTACCGTGCCGCCTCCGTCACCATTCCGGCCGACAACGGCGGGGCGGAGTCGAGATCGGCCTCGGTCAGCATCCGCCAGCTGCCCCCCAGCAGCACCTCGCTCGGCCGGAACCGCGCCTTGTAGGCCATCTTGCGGCTCTCGGCGACCCAGTAGCCGAGGTACACATACGGCAGGCCGAGCGCCTTCGCCCGCGCGATCAGCCACAGCACCGTGTAGGTGCCGAGCGAGCTGCGCTCGAGCTCGGGCGCGAAGAAGCTGTAGACGGCCGACAGCCCGTCCCCCAACCGGTCGGTGAGGCAGGCGCCCACCAGCTGCTCGTCGGAATCGCGGTATTCCACGATCAGGGTCTCGATCGGCGTGTCTTCCACCATGGCGCGGTAGTCGTAGAAACTCATGGTGGCCATGTCGCCCTCGCCATGGCGGGCGTTCTGGTAGCGCTGGAACAGGTGGAACTGTTCGGCGGTGGCCCGCGCCGGCACCTCGAACCCGTCCAGCCCCGCGTTGGCGCGCGCGATGCGGCGCTGGGTGCGGTCGGGCTGGAAGGCGGCGGTGGGAATGCGGATCGGCACACAGGCCTGGCAGGACGGGCAGACCGGGGCGTAGGCGATGTTGTGGCTGCGGCGGAACCCGGCGCGAGAGAGGCGGTCGTGCAGCGCGTCGGCTTCCAGCCCGGTGATTTCGGTCACCACTTTCCGTTCCGTCCGGCCCGCCAGATAAGGGCAGGGCAGCGGCGCGGTGGTGTAGAAGAACTGCGGGCGGCGCGGCGGTCTATAGGTCATGCGATGAGCATCCGGATGCATGTTCCAGGACCCGGGCCATCGGGTCAATGGCGGCGTTCCGGCGGTCAGGGGGCGGGGGGCCCGGTGCCCGATCTGTCTCGTGCCCGAACCGGCCATGGGGGATCGCGGGCGGAGGATACCGGCAGGGGAAGACGCCCACAGCCGGTGCCGACCGCCGGCGCCGGCCCCGCTTTCGCCGCGCCGGCGCCCATGGCACACACGCTGCCATGACCGGCGCCCCGCTCGACTGCCTGCACTGCCCCAGCCTCTGCTGCCGCATGGCCGGCTATGTGGAAGTGAGCCGCGCCGACATCCGCCGGCTGGCGAAGTTCCTCGGCCTCACGGTGTCCGCCTTCGAGGCGCGCCACGTCGTGGAACGCACCCGCAAGGGCAGCAAGCGCATCAAGTCCGGCTACGACACCTGCCAGTTCCTCGGCGAGGACCGGATGTGCACGGTCTACGAAGCACGCCCCCGCGACTGCCGCGGCTATTACTGCTGGGAGCAGGCGGACAGCACGGTCCATGAGTTCGCCCGCTTCCTGCAGATCCCGCCCGCCCGGTTGCGCGAGACGGAAACGAAGGAGCGTTGAGCCGGGGACGCCGCTCCCCGCCTTGTGTCCGGCTCCGCGACGCGCGATATAGCGGGTGGGAGGCCGGCCGTGGACGGGCGCCTTGCCAACCCGGTCAGGTCCGGAAGGAAGCAGCCGCAGCGAGTTTCCGCCTGGGTCGCTGGTCCGGTCTCCCACTTCGCACGCGCTTCGCCGAGCGTTTCGCCCGATCTTTCGCCCAAAGGGGGGCCGCCGCGGCGGCTGAGCCAGCTCCGCATGTCCGGCTTGTTCCAGGACGATCCCCCGCCACCGGACGCTCCCTTGCCGGATCCGCCGCCGGACGGCCCGGGCCTGTTCGGCGGAACGCCGCCCGACGCTGCGCCGCCGCCCGACCACGCCACCCCCTACCGGGTGCTCGCCCGTAAATACCGCCCCACCAGCTTCGCCGACCTGATCGGGCAGGAGGCGATGGTGCGCACCCTGCGCAACGCCTTCGCCGCCGGCCGGGTCGCACACGCTTTCATGCTCACCGGCGTGCGCGGGGTGGGCAAGACCACCACGGCGCGCATCGTCGCCCGCTGCCTGAACTGCACCGGCCCGGACGGGCAGGGCGGCCCCACCGCCGATCCCTGCGGGGTCTGCGCCGACTGCCGCGCCATCCTGGCCGACCGCCACCCGGACGTGATCGAGATGGACGCCGCCTCGCGCACCGGCGTCGATGACGTGCGCGAGCTGATCGAGGCGACGCGGTTCCGGCCGCTGCAGGCGCGCACCAAGGTCTTCATCGTCGACGAAGTCCACATGCTGTCGCGCAACGCCTTCAACGCGCTGCTGAAGACGCTTGAGGAACCGCCGCCGCACGTGAAATTCGTGTTCGCCACCACGGAACTGCGCAAGGTGCCGATCACGGTGCTGTCGCGCTGCCAGCGCTTCGACCTGCGCCGGGTGCGGGTGGCCGAGCTCGCCGGCCATTTCGCCCGCATCAGCGCGGCCGAGGGGGTGGCGGCCGACGCCGCCGCGCTCGACCTGATCGCGCGCGCCGCCGACGGCTCGGTGCGCGACGGGCTTTCGATGCTCGACCAGGCGATCGCCCAGCGCGAGCAGGACGCCGCCGTGCCGATCGCCGCCGCCCAGGTCGCCGAGATGCTGGGCCTCGCCGACCGCGAAGCGGTGTTCGACCTGATGGACGCGGTGATGGAAGGCAAGCCCGCCGCGGCGCTCGCGCTCACCGAGCGGGCCTACGAACGCGGCGCCGATCTCGGCCTGCTGCTCGCCGATCTGCTGGAACTCGTGCACACGCTCACCCGGCTGAAATCCATCCCCGAGTTGCGGAACTCCGCCGACCTGCCGGAAGCCGAGCGTACCCGCGGCGCGGCGCTGGCCGACCAGTTGTCGGTTCCGGTGCTGGCGCGCGCCTGGCAGATGCTGCTGAAAGGCGTGGGCGAGGTGGAATCCGCCCCCGATCGCCGCGCCGCGGCGGAAATGGTGCTGATCCGCCTGTGTCATGTGGCCGAGCTGCCCACGCCGGGCGATCTGGTCCGCCGCCTGACCGCCGGCGGCGCCCCTGCCGCGTCCGCCCCTGCCGTGTCCGCCCCGGGCGCGCCGGGGCCTGGCGCCTCCAGGGGCAGCTCCGAGGGCAGCTCCGGCGGCGGCGCCCGCGCGGTGGCCGCCAGCGCCGCGGTCGCGATCGAGGCCGCCCCCGCCGCCCCGCGCCCCACCAGCTTCCGCGCCGTCGCCGCCCTGGTGGCCGAGCAGCGCGAGGCGCTGCTGCACGCCCATCTGGTCCACTCGGTCCGCCTGGTCCGCTTCGCCCCCCCGGTGATCGAGCTGCGCCCGCTGCCGGAGGCGCCGCGCGACCTCGCCCCGAAGCTCGCGGCCACCCTGCTCGCCGCCACCGGCCAGCGCTGGACCATCGCCGTCTCCGCCGAGCCGGGCGAGCCCACCCTGGCCGAGCAGGGCAGCGCCGCCGATGCCGGCCGCCGCGCCGAAGCCGCCGAGCACCCGCTGGTGCGCGCGATCCTCGAAGCCTTCCCCGGCGCGCGCATCGAAGCCGTGCACGACGCTGCCGCCGACGCCTACGGTCTGCCCGCCGTCCCGCCCGACCTGCCGGAGTTCGCCCCCCCGGACGCGGAGCCGATGGACGGTGAGCCGCCCGACCCCTCCGAGCAGATGGAGCAAGACCTATGAAGAACCTCGCCGGCCTGATGAAGCAGGCGCAGCAGATGCAGGACCGCATGCAGGAGATGCAGGCGCGGCTGGAAGCGATGGAGATGGAGGGCGAAGCCGGCGCCGGCCTGGTGGCCGTGGTGCTGAGCGGCAAGGGCGAGCTCAAGCGCCTGCGCCTCGACCCCAAGGTGGTCGATCCCGCCGACACCGAGATGCTGCAGGACCTGATCGTCGCCGCCCACGCCGACGCCAAACGCAAGATCGAGGCGACCAACGCCGCCGAGATGCAGAAGGTCACTGCCGGCATGCCGCTGCCGCCGGGCATGAAGCTGCCGTTCTGACCGTCTTCTCCCCCTCCCCTTGCGGGAGGGGGTTGGGGGGAGGGGTGCGGCCCGTCCCCTCCCCCCAACCCCCTCCCGCAAGGGGAGGGGGAGAAACCGCCGGCCCGCGCGAAGGAAACGCCATGTCCGCAAGACCGAAAATCCGCCGGCGCCGGCGTACCAAGATCATCGCCACCCTGGGCCCCGCCAGCTCCACGCCCGAGGTGCTGGCGCGGCTGTTCCACGCCGGGGCGGACGTGTTCCGGCTGAACTTCAGCCATGGCACGCATGAGGACCACGCCGCCCGCTTCGCCATGATCCGCGATCTGGAGGCGCGCGTCGGCCGGCCGATCGGCATCCTGGCCGACGTGCAGGGACCCAAGCTGCGGGTCGGGACGTTCGGCGGCGGGCGGGTGTATCTGCAGACCGGCCAGACATTCCGGCTCGATCTCAATCCCACCCCCGGCGATGCCCTGCGGGTGAGCCTGCCGCATCCCGAGATCATTGCCGCCGCCACGATCGGCACCGTCCTGCTGCTCGACGACGGCAAGCTGCGCCTGCGCGTGCTGCGCAAGCGCCCCGACGCGCTGGAGACCGAGGTGGTGGTCGGCGGCCCGTTGTCGGACCGCAAGGGCGTGAACGTGCCCGACGTCGTGCTGCCGATCCCGGCACTGACCGAGAAGGATCGCGTCGATCTCGCCTTCGCGCTCGACCACGGCGCCAACTACATCGGGCTTTCGTTCGTGCAGCGGCCCGAGGACGTGATGGAGGCGAAACGCCTGGCCGACGGCCGCGCCTGGATCATGACCAAGATGGAGAAGCCGCAGGCGCTGGAGAATCTCGACGAGATCGTGCGCCTGTCGGACGCGGTGATGGTCGCCCGCGGTGACCTCGGCGTGGAACTTCCGCCCGAGGAGGTGCCGCTGGCGCAGAAGCGCATCGTCCGCGCCGCCCGCGCGCTCGGCCGGCCGGTGGTGGTGGCCACACAGATGCTGGAAAGCATGATCTCCGCCCCCGCGCCGACCCGCGCCGAGGCCTCCGACGTCGCGACCGCGGTGTTCGACGGCACCGACGCGGTGATGCTGTCGGCCGAGACCGCCGCCGGGCAGTACCCGTTCGAGGCGGTGAACATCATGGACCGCATCCTGGCCCGGGTGGAACAGGACCAGGGCTGGCGGGCGATGATCGACGCCAGCCGCTCGGAACCGGAACCTTCGGCCGCCGATGCGATCGCCGCCGCGGCACGGCAGGTCGGCCACACCATCGGCGCCGCCGCGATCGTCGCCTTCACCGCCTCCGGCGCCACCGCGCTCCGGGTGGCGCGCGAGCGGCCGGACAGCGCGATCATCGGCTTCACCCCGCACGGGGTCACCGCGCGCCGGCTCGCGCTGGTCTGGGGCGTGCACGCGGTGATCGCCGCCGATGCGCATTCGCTGAGCGAGGCGGTGGCGCGCGCGGTGCGGGTCGCGCAGGTGGAGGGCTTCGCGCAGCCGGGGCAGGAGATCGTGGTGGCGGCGGGGGTGCCGTTCGGCCATTCCGGCAGCACCAACGTGCTGCGGGTGGCAACCGTGCAGCGCCGGGCGATGGCGGTCGCGGAGGCCGACATCGAGGCAGAGTGAGCGCGGGTCCCGATGCAGCCGCGGTTCGCGGCCGGGCAGGTCAGGCGCGACGGCGGGCCCGCACCGCGACGAAGGCGCCGGTCCCCGGGCGCACCGGCTCGCGCTGTTGGGTCGTATCCGGCGGCCCGGCCAGGGTCTGCCGCCATGTCGGCTCGGCGAACCCGCCGCCGGGACTGCCTGTCTCGGCCCCCGGCCGGCCCGGCGTCAGGTCAGCGACCGGTTCACCACGCGTTCGATCTCGGCGCGCACCAGCCGCTCCACCAGGGCCGGCAGGTTGGCATCCAGCCAGTCCTTGAGCAGCGGGCGCAAGCTCTGGCGGACGATGTCCTCGATCGTCGGCCCGCCGGTGCGCACCTGCAAGGCCCGGTCGGAGGCGAGGGCGCGCAGCAGGCTGCCGACCGAGGCGGCCGCCGCGGCCGCCGCCTCGGGCGCCACCAGCCCGGCCGGCGGGGCGGCCGGCGTTTCCGGCTCCGGCGCAGCGTCGGGCACAGGTTCGGCGGCGGGCGCTTCGGGCCGGAGCATGGATTCATCGAGGACCAGCACACTCTCCTCCGCGCCGGCGGTGGGGTGGGGCTCGTCCTCGCTCAGGATGCGGCGAATCGAGGCCAGGATGTCCTCCATCGATGGATCGCCGGCGGCGGCGCCGGCGGGCGGGGCTTCGGGCTTGCTGGATCCGCTCACGTTCGTGCTTCTCCCTCCCGCGCCCGGGGGTGGGCGCTCAGCGTCCCGGCTGGTGCGGCGCGGGGCCGCCAAGGCCGAACCACTTGCTTTCCACCGCGCGATAATACCCCATTTCGTCGTAGAGCGGGACCTGAAGATGCAGATCCCGCGCGGTCAGCCGGCCCACCGCGGCGGCGGCGGCATAGGACGCCGTGACCAGGTTGGACAGGTTTTGCACCAGAATCACCTGTGAATTGAGCAAGGCCTGCTGCGCATTCAAGACGTCGAGCGTCGTTCGGGTGCCGACCAGATGCTCCCGCTCCACGCCGACCAGCGCGATTTCGTTGGCACGCACCGCAAGCCGCGTGCTGGCGGCGGCGGCGCGCGCCGAGGTGTAGGTCTGCCAGGCCTGGACGGCGGACTGGATCGCGCCGCGTCGGGCGTTCGCCAGCAGTTCGGCCTGCTGCTGCGCGGTCTGCTTCGCCTGGCGCACCGAGGCGTATTCCGCCCCGCCCTGGTAGAGCGGCACCGAGAGATTGAGCAGCGCGGTGTAGCCGTTCACGTCGGAGCTGCGGGCGCCGGCGTTGTTCGACTGGAACGCCTGCGCCTGCAGGCTGAGCCGCGGCAGCAACTGGCCGATCGCCGCATCGACCGCGTTCCTCGCGGCGGCGAAGTTGAACTGCGCGGCGACCACATTCGGGTTGTTGGCCGCGGCCATGGCGCTGGCCGCCTGGGCGCTGCGCACGGGCAAGGACAGCGGCTGCGGCGGCACCAGCCCCTCCGGCGGATCGTAGCCGATCACCTTGCGGTAGGTGGCGCGCGCGGTCTGCAGGTTGCCCTGCGCCGTCTCCCGCCGCGTCGCGGCGTTGGCGAGTGCGGCCTGCGCCTGCGCCACGTCGGTGCGGGTGACCTCGCCCACCCGGAACTGGTCCTGGGTGGCGCGGAGCTGCTGGCGCAGCACCTGCTCGTTGTTGACGTTAAGGGCGAGCAGCTGCTTGGTCTCGATCACGCCCACATAGGCGTTCACCGCGTCGGTGAAGCTGGTTTCTTCCTGCGCGATCAGGGTGGCGCGCTCGGCCATCACCAGGTCCTTGGCGCGGTGCACGTTCGCGCTGGTGCGCCCGCCGGTATACAGCGGCTGGGTGAGGGTTGCCTGGGCGGTGGCGACGTTGCGGTCGGTCGGGGTCTTCACCCAGCCGCCGAGAAAGGGCGTGTAGCTGCGCGACAGCCCGTCGCCGTAGCCGGCGCCGCCGCTGATCACCACGGTGGGGCGCCAGCCGGCCAGCGCCTGCGGCACGTCTTCGTCGGTGGCGCGCAGCTTGGCGCGTTCGGCCGCCAGCGCGGGCTCGTGCAGGTAGGTGGCGGCCAGCGCCTGATCCAGCGTGCGCGGCACGCCGGGCGTCGCCGCCGGCCGGGCGGGCGGCGCCGGCCGGGCGGCAGCCGGGCCCGCCGCGAGCAGCGCCGCCAGGCTGCATATCAGCGCCGAGTTCAGCTTCATGCGCCAGTCCCTGTTCCGAGCGATCCGCGCTTCATGTGCCACATCGCGCCGGCCGGCGCCAAGCGCCCTGCCGCCGGGTTCAGGGCAACTGGTTCACCGACACCGCCGGCGGGTGCGCCGCGGCGCGGTGATAGCTGACCTCGTACAGCACCACGCTCGCCCCCATCACACCCAGGATCATGCCGACGAAGCCGAGCAGCCCGAGCGCCACGCGCCGGTTGGAGGCCCGCTGCCGGGCCAGCCAGGCCGCGCGGTCAGTGCCGGGCCCCAGCCTTGGTCCGCGCAGCCGGTCCTCGTCGCGCGCCCAGCGGAAGATCACCGCCATCGCCGCCACCCCGATCATGGCGGTGTCGCACAGCCACAGGGTCTGCCCGCCGTACATCTGGTTGGCGAGCGGGGTGAGCCCCCACAGCAGCCCGTGCGCGGCATAGGCGCCATAGAGCGGCAGGCTGGTGTAGGTGAGGAAGTAGCCCAGCAGGATGTTGCCGAGCTCCGCCCCCCAGATCATCAGCAGCCGCGTGCCGATGGTGGGCCCCACCGGCTCCGGCCGCAGGTCGAACAGGGCGTGGAAGAACGCGAGCCCGCTCAGCGCCAGGGACAGCGCCATCGCGGCCCGCGTCAGCGGGTCGAGCAGCGCGAGGTCGCGCGCCGCCGGCCAGGCCCAGAAATAGGCGGTGCCGACATAGACCGCCGTTCCCGCCATCGGGCGCGACAGCGCCCCGGCCACGGTCCGCAGCAGGCGGAGCGCCCCCGCTGCCGGCCCGGCGTCGCGACGGCCCATCGCCAGGCCGAGCCCCAGGGTCGCCATCGGCTGGGCCATCACCAGCAGCGCCGGCGCGATCGTGCGCAGCAGCATCTGCGCCACCGCGTCGAGCGCGAAGGACCGCGGCGCCATGGCGAAGATCGGCGATTGCAGCGCCAGCGCCAGCGCCGCGATCCCGCCCAGGAACGCCGCCTGCCGCCCGGCCGAGGGCGCCGGTGCCGACCGCCGCACGCCGCGGAGGTAGACCACGACCGCGAGCACCAGCGGCACGCCGATGGCCGGGCTGAGCGGCCAGACCTCCCACGGGGCGCGGTGCTGCAGGGCCGGGCTGTCCGGCACCACGACGGCGGCCAGCGCGATCAGCGCCCAGGCCAGACAGGCCCAGGCCAGAAGCGCCCACCCGCCGATCCGGCGGCCGGCGGCGGCAATGCTGTCCATGCGTGCGCGATCCGATCTTCGACGTGGGGCGGGCCGCCCGGTCCGGCCCCGAGTGTTACCGGGCGCCCGGCGGCGGCGGAAGTGAAACCCGGTTCATTGCCTCCCGTGGGGTTTCCCCTGGCGCTTCCCCTGGGGCCTCCCGCGGGGCCGGCCGTCGCGCGGGATCACCCCTCGGCACGGGTCAGGTCCAGCCAGCCGGCGGCGGCGACCGTGGCGGTCCAGCCGGGACCGACCAGGGTGGAGGTTTCGTCCTCGGCGACGATCGCCGGCCCGGCGAGATGCGCGCCCGGCGCCAGCGCCGCACGCTCATAGACCGCCCAATCCGCGACCGTGCCGGTGGTGGTGTCGCGCACCGCCTGGGTGCGGACCGGACGGGCCGGGGCCTCGGCCGGCGGCGGCGGCGCCAGGACGGCGGCCGGCGCGATCTCCGTCGCCACCAGCACCGCGTAGCTCATGATCTCGACGTCGGAGCCCGGCACCGGGCGGTCGTAGAACCGGCTGTAGGCGGCGTCGTAGGCGGCGCGGATCGCCCCCGCGGCGCCCTGATCCAGCCGTCCGGCGGGCAGCGGGACCGGGATCTCGTGCCCCTGGCCGACGTAGCGCATGAACGCCAGCCGCCGTTCCGTGGCCGGGGCGCCGAAGCTGCCGGCCGCCACCACTGCGCGGGCTTCCTCGGCCATCGAGTCCAGCAGCGCGGTCACCGCGTCGGCGTCGAAGCTGGACAACCGCTGGTACAGGCTGCGCACCACCTCATAGGCCACCGGCGCGCGCAGGAAGCCGATGGCGCTGCCCACCCCGGCGCCGGTCGGCACCAGCACGCGCGCCACGCCGAGCTTTTCGGCGATCCGGCAGGCGTGCACCGGCCCGCCGCCGCCGAACGCGATCAGCGCGCGCCCGGCGAAGGAGGTGCCGGATTCCACCGCGTGCACCCGCGCCGCGTTGGCCATGGTCTCGTCCACCATCTCGATCACGCCGAGCGCGCCGAGTTCCGGCGCGAGCCCCAGCGGCCCGGCCACCGATGCGGCCATCGCCGCCCGCGCCGCGGCGGGATCGAGCGTCAGGCTGCCGCCGGCGAAGCGCGCCGGGTCGTAGCGGCCCAGCAGCAGGTTGGCGTCGGTCACCGCCGGGGCCGTGCCGCCGCGCCCGTAGCAGGCCGGCCCCGGATCGGCCCCGGCGCTGTCGGGGCCCACCACGATCCGTCCCATCGCGTCGACCCGCGCCAGCGATCCGCCGCCGGCGCCGATCTCCACCATCTCGATCACCGGGATGCGCAGCGGCAGGCCGGAGCCTTTCTTGAACCGCCCGACCCGGGCGATCTCGAAACTGCGCGAGGTTTGCGGCCGGCCGCCGTCGATCAGGCAGGTCTTGGCCGTGGTGCCGCCCATGTCGAACGAGACCACCCGATCCAGTCCGGCCGCGCGGGCGATGCCGGCGGCGAAGATCGCGCCCCCGGCGGGGCCGCTTTCCACCAGCCGGATCGGAAAGCGGCAGGCGGTCTCCACCGTGGCGAGCCCGCCGCCCGACAGCATCAGGAACAGCGGCGCCGCCACGCCGCGGGCGCGCAGCCCGGCTTCCAGCTCGCGCAGGTAGCGCGCCATCAGCGGCTGCACATAGGCGTTGGCGGCGGTGGTCGACAGGCGCTCCCACTCCCGCATCTCGGGCGAAACCTCGGAGGAGAGCGAGATCGGCAGGTCGGGCAGCGCCGCGGCGAGGATCTCGCGGGTGCGCTGCTCATGCGCCGGGTTGACGAAGGCGTGCAGGTAGCCGACCGCCACCGCCTCCACCGCTTCGCGTCGCAGCACGGCAACGAGCGCGTGCACCGCGGCTTCGTCGAGCGGGCGGAGCACCTTGCCCTCGTTGTCCAGCCGTTCAGGGACCGGCAGGCGGAGGTGGCGCGGCACCAGCGGCTCGGGCAGGGCGATGTCGAGGTCGTACTGGTCGTAGCGGCTCTCGTTGCCCATCGCCAGCACGTCGCGGAAGCCTTCGGTGGTCAGCAGCGCGGTGCGCGCGCCCTTGCGCTCGATGATGGCGTTGGTGGCCAGGGTGGTGCCGTGCATCACCAGGCTGACCGCGTCCGGCGCCAGGCCGGCTTCGGCGAGCAGCCGGTCGAGCCCCTCAAGCACCCCCTGTTCCGGCGCGGCGGGGGTGGTCAGCACCTTGGCGGTGACCTGCCGTCCGTCCTGTTCCAGCACCAGATCGGTGAAGGTGCCGCCGATATCGACGGCGAGGCGGGCGGTGGCGGGCTGGGACATGGGCGGGCAAACCTCGCGGGCTGATACGGGCCGCGGCAGTCATACAAGCCGTCCGCCGTCTGGCAAGGCGCCCGCGACGCGGGTCGCCGGCCGGGGACGCGCCCCCTGCACGCAAGCGGGCGGTCACCGCCGCGCGGCGGGGGGCCTACAAGGGGGCGGGAGGCGCGTCGCCCGCGGGTTGCTTCATCGCGTCCAGGAACTGGTCGGCCATGGCGGCGTAGATCGGCTTGCGGCAGACCATGCGGGAGAAGGCGGTGCCCAGCATCGAGGCGGCGGAAACCGCGACCGTCATCTCGATGTTGTTGGTCATCTCCAGCACGATCACCGCGGCGGTGATCGGCGACTGCACGACGCCGGAGAAATAGGCAGCCATGCCCAGCATCGCCAGCACGCTGAGCGGCACGTGCGGGAACAGCGGCACGAACCATGTGCTGAGCCCCGCGCCCACGGCCAGCGAGGGGGCGAAGATGCCGCCCGGAATCCCCGACATGTAGGAAACGATGGTGGCCGCCCATTTCAGGATGGGAAAGTTCAGCGGCAGCACCAGCGTGCCCTGCAGCGCGCCCAGCGCCTCGGGGTGGCTGGCGCAGAAGGCATGCCCGCCCGAGAGCGTGCCGATCGCCGCAAGCGCGAGGCCGCAGGTCCCGGCCCACAGGATCGGCCGGCGCTGGATGAACCGGGCCAGCAGCCGCGGCATGCGCTGGATCGGCACGGTGAGGATGCGGGCGAAGGCGCCGCCCAGCAGCCCGCCCACCACGCCGATGCAGGGCACCGCCAGCCAGTTCCCCCCCCAGGGCATGTCGGCGTGAACGGTTCCGAAATAGGTATAGTTCCCGACCAGCGCCAGCATGGCCATGCCGCTGAGCGCGGTGACGACCAGCAGCCGCCTGCCGATACCCGCATCGACATGGTAGTGCGCCATCTCCTCGATGGCGAACACCGCGCCGGCGATCGGGGTGTTGAAGGCGCTGGCGATGCCGGCCGCGCCGCCGGCCAGCACGAGCAGCCGCAACAGCTCACGCGAGGGCTTGAGGCCGAGACCGCCGAGGCCGTTCATCACGCTGCAGCCGATCTGCACCGTCGGGCCTTCCTTGCCGATCGAGGCGCCGACCGCGAAGCCCGCCAGGGTGAGCAGGGTCTTGCCGATCGCAATGCGCCAGGACAGCATGGTGTTGGCGAATTCCATCCGTTCCATGCGGATCGCCGCCATGGCCTGCGGGATGCCGCTGCCCTGGGAGCCGGGGAACGCCGTGCGGGTCGTGAACGCCACCGCCGCCAGGCCGAGCGGGCACAGCGCGAAGACAACGAGCGGATGCGTCCCGGTGATGTCGTGGAACAGACTGATCGCTTCGTTGGTGCCCCAGCCGAAGGCGACCGAGACGGCGCCGACGATGATGGCGCTGAGCCAGAACAACAGCCGCTGATGCCAGAGTTCGGACGGGGAGAAATGGTACGAGCGGGGAAGGCGATCTCTGAGTGACACGACGATCAGCTTTGCTGGTTAGCGGCGGGAACGGCACGCGGCGGGCCGGGGCCTGTGCTGCGCGGGAGGGTCTGCCCTCCGCCCGGGAGGGGCGGCCGGCCGACGGCCGCCGGGGGACGCCCGCGCCGCGGGCCGTGCGGGAGGTGCCTGCCGGCGCTGATCAGCCGACATCACCGGCATTGCGGGGCGCCGACCGGGGCGGCACCAGGCTCGCGGAGGGGGGGACGACACGGCACGCCGACGGTGGAGGCGGCAGCGGCCGCCTCAGAGGTCATGGCTGGCACAACCGGCGGTCGGCGTCACGTCGCTGGATCCTCGGGGTGGGGCGGGGTCGGGAAGGCTGGAGGTCCGGGCGGGAATCGAACCCACATTCGCGGATTTGCAGTCCGCTGCATCACCACTCTGCCACCGGACCGGGGCGTGGACGGCCGGTATATCGGTCCGGGAGCGGGTGGCGGTCAAGCGCGGCCCACGCCGACCCTGGCGTTGGCCGCCGTGCCGCCCTATAAGCCGCGCCATCCCGAACACTCCGCGAGACCGAAATGGACCTGGCCGCGTTCGACTTCGCTGATGCCCGTATCCGCATGGTGGACAGCCAGATCCGCCCCAACAAGGTCACCGACCCCCGGATCCTGGCCGCCATGCGCGCGCTGCCGCGGGAGCGTTTCCTGCCGCCCAGGCTCGCCGCGCTGGCCTACAGCGATGAAGATATCCCGCTGGGCGATGCCGCCGCGAAGCCCGGACGGGTCATGATGGAGCCGATGGTGATGGCCCGCCTGATGCAGTTGCTGGCCCCGCAGGCGGGTCAGCGCGCGCTGGTGGTGGCCGCCGGCACCGGCTACGGCGCCGCGCTGCTCGCCGCCTGCGGCGCGCGGGTCACGGCGCTGGAGGACGATCCCGCCCTGAGCGCGATCGCCGCGCGCACGCTGCTCATCGAGGCGCCGGGGGTGGAACTTTCCGCCGGGCCGCTCGCCGCCGGCTGGCCCGCCGGCGCGCCCTACGACCTGATCCTGATCGAGGGCGCGGTACGCGACATCCCGCCCGCCGTCGCCGCCCAGTTGCGCGCCGACGGCGGGCGGCTGGTCACCGTGCTGGCCGCCGCCGGCGGCATGGGCCAGGCGGTGCTGGCCGAGCCGACCCCGCTCGGCCTGCGCACCCGGCCGATGTTCGACTGCGCCACACCCTGCATTCCCGAACTGCTGCCCAGGCCGGGCTTCGTGTTCTGATCGCCGTCTTCCCCGCCCCTTGCGGGAGGCGGCCGCGGGGAGGGCCCGCCCGGCCCGGACCTCTGCGGTGCGGCCGCCCCCAGGCTGACAACCCCCGCCGCCCCGCCTAGGCTCTGCCCCTGCACCGGGGGAGACGCCGCATGGGACCGCTCGCTGGGATCCGCCTGATCGAGATCGCCGGCATCGGGCCGGGCCCGATGGCCGCGATGCTGCTCGGCGACATGGGCGCCGACGTCATCCGCGTCGACCGGCTGCATCCGTCGGGGCCGGAGCGCTTCGCCGATCCGCGCCATGCGGTGCACGGCCGCTCGCGCCGCTCCATCGCCGTCGACCTGCGCCAGCCGGGCGCGGCCGAGGTGGTCCTGCGGCTGGCCGCGGGTGCGGACGGGCTGATGGAGCCGTTCCGCCCCGGTGTGGCGGAGCGCCTGGGCATCGGGCCGGAGGCCTGCACCGCGCGCAATCCGAAGCTGGTGTACGGGCGGATGACCGGCTGGGGCCAGGACGGGCCGCTGGCGAAAGCCGCCGGCCACGACATCAATTACATCGCGCTGACCGGCCTGCTGCACGCGATCGGGCCGAAGGAGCAGCCGGTGCCGCCGCTCAATCTGGTCGGCGACTACGGCGGGGGGGCGATGCTGCTCGGCTTCGGCATGGTCTGCGCGCTGCTGGAGGCAGCGCGCTCGGGCCGCGGGCAGGTGGTGGACGCGGCGATGGTGGATGGCGCGGCGCTGCTGTTCGGGGCCGCGTTCGGCGCCTTCCAGGCCGGGGCGTGGCGCGACGCGCGCGCGGCGAACATGCTGGACGGCGGGGCGCATTTCTACAACACGTACGAAACGTCGGACAGGAAGTTCGTCGCCGTGGGCGCGATCGAGCCGCAGTTCTACCGGCTGCTGCTGGAGAAGACCGGGCTGGCCGGGGCGGATCTGCCCGCGCAGATGGACCGCGCGGCCTGGCCCGCGCTGCACGCGCGGCTGGCGGCGGTGTTCCGCACCCGCACGCGCGACGACTGGTGCGCGGTCATGGAAGGCACCGACATCTGTTTCGCCCCGGTGCTGTCGATCGCCGAGGCGCCGGGGCATCCGCATGCGGTTGCCCGCGGCGCCTATGTCGACATGGGCGGCGTGCCGCAGCCGGCGCCGGCACCGCGGTTCTCGCGCACGCCGGGCGCGGCGCGGGTGGCGCCGCGGCGGGGCGAGCATACCGAGGCGGTGCTGGGCGAGGCGGGGTTTTCGGCGGGTGAGATTGCGGCCTTGCGGGCGGAGGGAGTGATCGGAGCCGGGGCGGAGGGCGCATAGACCGCGCGAGATGGAGCGGAAAGCCCGCAGGATCGGGCGACGGCCGCGTGGCGCGCGCGGCGCAGTGGCCAGGGGCCGGGCGAAGCGGTAGGGGGATGCCGCCAGGGCAAAAGGGGAACCGGGATGCTCCCATCGCAGCGTGCGCTGTTCGATATCCCGCGCGAGGTCTGTTACCTGAACGCGGCAGCCAGCGGCCCGCTGCCGCTGCGGAGCCAGGAGGCAGGGCGCCTCGGCGTGGCGCGCAAGGGCCGGCCCTGGACCCTTGATCCGCAGTTTCCCGCCTTGCAGTACGCGCGGGCACGCAGCGCCGCCGCGCGGCTGATCGGGGCCGACGCCGGGGACGTGGCGCTGATCTCCTCGGTGAGCTACGGCGTCGCCACGGCTGCGAAACTGCTCCGGCTTCCCCCCGGCAGCCGGGTGCTGCTGCTCGGCGACGATCATTCCTCGCCGGTGCTGGAATGGCTCACGCGCGCCGAGGCGGCAGACCTTCGCATCGACATCGTCGCGCGACCGGAGGATGGCGACTGGACCGCCGCCCTGCTCGCCGCCATCGCGCGCCCGGGGGTGGCGCCGCCGGCGCTCGCCTCGATCTCGTCCATCCACTGGTCGGACGGCGGGGCGGTGGATCTCGATCGGGTGGGACCGGCGCTCCGGGCCTGCGGCGCGGCGCTGCTGGTGGACGCGACCCACGCGGCCGGGGTGACGCCGCTCGATGTCCGGGCGCTCGATCCCGATTTCCTCGTGTTTCCCACCTACAAATGGGTGCTCGGGCCCTATGGGCGCGCGTTCCTGTATGTCGCCCGGCGCCACCAGGACGGCATCCCGCTGGAGCAGACCGCCTACGGGCGGCGCGGCGTCGGCGCCGAGCAGGCGACCTATCTCGCCGACACCAGCTTCGTGGCCGGGGCGCGGCGGTTCGACATGGGCGAGCGGGACCATTTCATCTCGCTCGAGATGGCTGCGATCGGGATGGAGATGGTGGCGGCGTGGGGGGCCGGGGCGATCACTGCGCGGCTGGCCTGGCTCACGTCGCGCCTCGCCGCCGGGCTCGGCGATTCTGGCGTCCTGCTGCCTGATCCGCGGGTGCGGGCGCCGCATGTCCTGAGCGTCGCCTTCCCGCGTGGCATGCCCGCGGGGCTGGTTGACCGGCTTGCGGCCGAGAATGTGCACGTGGCGGCGCGGCTCGGCCGGATCCGGATCAGCCCGCATGTGTACAACGACGAGGCGGACGTCGACCGTTTCGTCACGGTGTTTCGCAGGATCGTGTCGGAACGAAGTGGGGCGTGAGGCGGGCCGGCGACTGCACGCCCACCGCCGCGCCCCGTTGCGTTTCGCCAGGCGCGGGAACTCCGCCGCCGGGCCGGCGGTCATCACAAAGTAACCATTATTCCCTTATAGCCTGGGGTCAGGCAACTGTCATCAATAACGATGCCCTGACAGGATGTTTTTTTTCCGGCAAAGCGCTAAGCCGGGCTTGCGGCGGCCGACCCCGGCAGCCGCGGCCCGGGGTCCGCAGGAGACCCGCCCCGCGGCGGAGTGCTGCACAGGGTCCCGGTTCGGTTGCTTATGAACAAGACGTGGGATCAGCCGCGCATCGCTCCGCGCGCAGATGACACGGGGCGAGGTCGGGGCCGCGCGGCGATCGTCGTGCTGCTGTGCATCGTGTCGGTCGGGTTCTTCTTCCGGACCCAGATCCTGAACGGGTTCTCCGTGCTCTTCGGAAACCGCTATGATGGCGTCATCGAAGTCGCGATTCTGGAGCACTGGTATGACGTGCTGCGCGGGCTCGCGCACTGGAACGTCACCGGCTATTTTTATCCGTACCGTGATACGCTTGGATACAATGACGGGTATGTCCTCTATGGCCTGATGTATTCCGGATTTCGCGCGCTCGGGGCCGATCCCTTCCTCGGGTCCGAACTGACCAATGTCGTGGTCAAGGTGATCGGCTTCTTCGCCTTCTTCCGCCTCGCCCGCCATGTCGTGCGGCTCGACTTCCGGCCGGCCCTGCTCGGCGCCGTGCTGTTCGTGATCGCCGGCAACAGCTTCCTGCAGGCCGGGCATGCCCAGATGCTGACCCTGTGCTTTGCCCCGGTCATGGCGCTGCTGCTGTTCGAGGCCGCGGCCGCGCTGGTCGCGGGGCGCTCGGCCGCGGGCATCGGCTGGGGGCTCGGAGCGGCGGTGTGGTACGGCGCCTGGCTGTTGACCGGGTGGTACATGGCCTGGTTCTTCAGCTTGTTCCTGCTGACGATGATCCCGGTGGCGGCGCTGTGCGCCGGGCCCGGGGGGCGTGACGTGGCGATGCGGACCGCCCGGCGGGAAGCGCTCGCGCTCGGCGTCATCGTCGTCGGGCTGGGCGTGGCTCTCGTGCCGTTTCTGGTCGTGTACCTGCGGACCGCGGCGCAGACCGGGATGCATCCGTTCAGCGAGGTGATGGACTACGCGCCATCGCCGCTCGACGTTGTCAACCTGGGGGCCGGCAACCTCGTGTACGGCGCCCTCGACAGCGACGTGAGTCGGTGGCTGGGACACGGCCCGCTGGTCTTCAGCGAGCGCACCTCCGGGCTGCCGCCGCTGCTGCTGGCACTGTTCGCGCTGGGCACCATCGGCGCATGGCGCCGGCGTGCCACGCCCCAGGGCGCGTTCGTCCTTGTCCTGGCGGTCGCGACCCTGGTGTTGTGGGCGGCGGCCCTGCACGTTGGCCGGTTCACCGCGTGGCGCCTGATCTATGCCGTGGTCCCCGGGGCGAAGGCGATCCGTGTTACATCCAGGTTGCAGCTGTTCCTGGACCTTCCGGTCACCTTGGTTGCCGCCTGGGCAATCGGCCGGCTGGCGCGGCGTGTGCCCCCGGGTGCGGTTGCCGCCATCGGCGCGCTGCTGCTGCTCGAGCAGGTGAACGTGCCGGGTCCGACGGGCCCGGTGTTCCTGCACCGCACCGTCGAGATGCGGTTCCTGCACGCCGTGCCGCCGCCGCCGTCGGGGTGCCGGGTGTTCTATGCCGCCACCGCGCAACCGCCGGCGTTTCTTCCCAAGGTGGACGGATTCTACAGCGACAATGTCGCGGCCATGATCGTCGCCACCTACGACCACCTGCCGACGATCAATGGAACCTCCACCTTCACGCCGCCGGACTCGAATTTCGCCAACCCGGAGCGACCGGACTATGTGGCCCGGATCCGCAGTTACGCGGCACGCCACGACATCCACGCACTCTGCGGCCTGGACTTCGTGACCAATACCTGGCTGCCACCGCTCGGGCCGCCGGCCATCCCGTCCGGCCGGCGCGTGGCTCACGCAGGCGGCAACGCCACGCGGGAGTGACGCCAGGGAGTGCCCCCGGCTCAGCTTGTCTGTCCCGGCCCGGTCCGTCATCGGCACCACGCCGGCGGGGGACAGGGTGATCCGACGGCGCGACAGGGCGATGCCCTCGTTGTCCATCGCGATCGTCATCGCCTTTGCGACGTTGGCGTCGTTGTCCAGCGGCTCGTCCATGCCCATCAGCAGGATGGTCGAGAGCAGGCGCGGGGTCTCGCCCTTCGGGCTCGGCCATTCGCCGCAGGAATCCCGCGCCGCGAGGTCGTGATCCCTGCGCCCCTCTGACCCCGGCCGCGTCCCGCGCCGCCGGCATGGACCCGGCCCGATGCCTCGGTTAGCCTGCCGCAAACTCACAGGGGTGAAAACGCCGGCATGATCGACAAATTCGTGCGCTCCGCCGCCGAGGCGCTGGAGGGTGTTCCCGACGGCGCCACCGTGCTGCTCGCCGGCTTCGGCGATGTCGGCATGCCCATGGCGCTGCTGGAAGGGCTGATCGAACAGGGGGCGAAGGACCTCACCCTGGTGTGCAACTCCGGCGGGCGCGACGGCAGCGCGGTCGCCCGCCTGCTCATCCTCGGCCGGGTGCGCAAGCTGGTCTGCACTTTCATCCGCGCCGCCAGCGACGCCGGGCGCCTGGCCGCGGCCGGCCGGCTGGAGGTGGAGGTGATCCCGCAAGGAACGCTCGCCGAACGCCTGCGCGCCGCCGGCGCCGGCATCCCGGCCTTCTACACGCCCACCGGGGCCGACACCGTGCTGGCCGAGGGCCGCGAGGTGCGCGAGATCGGCGGCCGGCCCTGCCTGCTGGAATACCCGCTGCCAGGCGACGTCGCGCTGATCGACGCCTGGCAGGCGGACCGCTGGGGCAACCTGACCTTCAAGGACACGCAACGGAACTTCAACCCGGTGATGGCGATGGCCTCCCCGCTGACCGTGGCGCAGACACGCCACGTGGTGGAGCTCGGCGCGATCCCGCCCGAGCAGGTGATGACCTCGGGGATTTTCGTCAACCGCGTGCTGCACGTGCCTGGCTGAACAGGAGCATCGTATCATGGCGGACAGTTTTACCCTGCTCGACCGCGACGGCATGGCCGCGCGCGCGGCGCGCGACATCCCCGAGGGCTGGGTGGTCAACCTCGGCATCGGCATCCCGACCGAGGTGGGCAATTTCATCCCCGACGACCGCGAAGTGATCATCCACGCCGAGAACGGCGTGATCGGCGCCGGCCCCGCCCCGGCGCCCGACCAGATCAACCCCTATCTGGTGAACGCCGGCACCCAGCCGATCACGCTCCGCACCGGGGCGGCCTATGTGCACCACGCCGACAGTTTCGCGATCGCCCGCGGCGGGCATCTCGACCTGACCGTGCTGGGCGCGTTCGAGGTGTCGGAAACCGGCGACCTCGCCAACTGGGCGCGCGCGGCGCACGATCCGACGCAGCAGATCGGCGGCGCGATGGACCTCGCGATCGGGGCGAAACGGTTGTGGGTGATCATGGAGCACACGACGAAGGAGGGCGCGCCGCGGCTGCGCCAGCGCTGTTCCTATCCGCTCACCGCGAAAGGCATGGTGAAGCGGGTCTACACCAACCTCGCGGTGCTCGACGTGACCCCGCGCGGCTTCGTGGTGCGCGACATGATCCCGGGCCTGTCGTTCGCGGCGTTGCAGGACCGCACCGAAGCAAAGCTCTGGCGGGACTGAGCCGGTGATCACCGGGATCACGCTGCGGGAGCGGCGGCCGTTCCTGGACGGGGCGTCGTTCGGGGCGGCGGGCGCGTATGAATGGGTGGCAGGCGTCGCCGCCGGCGAGGTCGATCCGGCGCACCCGGCCAATGCGGGGATCGCGGGGATCGGCCTCGCGCCGCGCAACGCGCGTGGGACCGTGGAATACCGGACCGATTTCGTCGTGCTGCGCCCGGCCGAGCCCGCGCGCGCGACGGGACGGCTGCTGTACGAGGTGAACAACCGCGGGCGAAAGATGATCTTCGCCAACGTCTGCGCCGGGGCGGCGGGAAACGTGCCGGTCGCGCCGGGCGACGTCGGCAACGCGTTCCCGCTGCGGCGCGGGCTCACCCTGGCCTGGTCGGGCTGGGACCCGGGCGCGCCGCGCGCGAACGGCGGCCTCGGGATGGACGCCCCGGTGGCGATGGAGGACGGCGCGCCGGTGATCCGGCGCATCCGCGAGGAGTTCGTCTCCGGCACCCGCCTCGGCGTGCTGGAGACGTTCCGCCTGGCCTACGACGCCGTCGGGCCGCAGGACGCGCGGCTGACCGTGCGGCCAACGCAGACCGCGCCGCGGCAGGAGGTTCCGTTCGCCTTCGTCGATGCGCGCACGATCCGGCTGCTGCCGGAGGGCACCCTGCCCGACCCCGGCGCGATCTATGAGATCCACTACCTGGCGACCAACCCGCGCGTGACCGGCCTCGGGTTCGCCGCGACACGGGATTTCGTGAGCTACCTGCGCGGGGCGGGCGCGGCGCTCGCCGGGCGGCCGGTGGCGCATGCGCTGGGCTTCGGGATCTCCCAGGCCGGGCGGTACCTGCGCGATCACATCGCGCTCGGCTTCAACCGCGACGAGGCCGGGCGGCGCGTGTTCGACGGGGTGTTCACCCATGTCGCCGGCATCGGCCGGGTGTTCCACAACGCGCTGTTCGCCCAGCCCGCGCGCACCCGCACCTGGCACGAGGACCACGACTTCCCGGAAGTGGCGTTCCCCTTCTCCGCCAGCGCCCTGACCGACCCGATCTCCGGCGCCACCGCGGGGCTGCTGCGCGGGGACGGCAGCGATCCGTTGCTGATGGAGACCAACACCTCCACCGAATACTGGCAGAAGGGCGCGAGCCTGCTGCACACCGACCCGGCCGGGGCGCGCGACGTGGGCCTGCCGGAAGGGGTGCGCGGCTACTTCCTGGCCGGCACGCAGCACGCGGGCAAGGCGGGCATGCCGCGCGACCGCGGCCCCTGCGCGAACCCGCGCAACCCGCATGATCCGATGCCCGCGGTGCGCGCCCTGCTGGCCGCGCTGGAGGAGTGGGTGGCCGAGGGGGTCGCGCCGCCGCCCTCCTGCCTGCCGCGGATCGACGACGGCACCCTGGTGCCGGCCGAGGCGCTCGCCTTCCCCGCGATCCCGGGCGCCGCGCCGCCGCCGCTGCCGAACGACGTCGTGCCGCTGGCGGACTGGATCGATCCCGTGCCGCCGGCCCAGGCCTGGGGCGCGCTGCTGCCGCAGGTGGACGCCGACGGCAACGAGCTCGCCGGCCTGCGGCTGCCCGATATCGCGGTGCCGGCGGGCACGTACACCGGATGGAACTGCTATGCGCCGCCCTATCCGGACGGCGAGATCGCGGACCGCGACGGCAGCTTCCTCGCCTTCGCCGCCACAAGGGCGGACCGGGAGCGGGCGGGCGATCCCCGGCTGTCGCTGGAGGAGCGGGCGGGCGCGGCCGAGCGGGCCGCTGCGGCGGCGGCGTTGGTGCGGGAGCGGCTGCTGCTGGAAGACGACGCCGCCGCGTTCGGCGCGGAGCGCTGATTTTGGTCGCGGGGCGGCGGGGTCAGAACCCCGTCCGCGTCTCCGCCACCACATACCCCTTGCGCGGGAACTCTTCCCAGGTACTGCCGCAGTCCCTTGCCGCCCATCTCCCGGTACGGCCGCTTGCGCAGCGCCGCCACATCGAGATCGATCCCGTGGCCCGGCGCCGTCGGCAGCTCCACGAACCCGTCCTGCACCACCAGCGGCGCCACCGCGATCGCATCGCAGGCGGGCTTGAGGTTCACGAAGCACTCGGCGAGCCAGAAATTCGGGATCACCGCCGAAACGGCCACCGTCGCCGCCAGCCCGACCAGGGTGGAATTGTAGTTGTGCGGCGCGATCGCCACCGCCTGCGGCGCGGCCATCGCGGCGATGTCCATCAGCGCGGAGATCCCGCCGCAGTTGCACACGTCCGGGTTCAGGATGTCGGCCGCGCGGCGTTCCAGGCAGTGGAAGAACGCCTCCTTCGAATACATCGCCTCCCCGGTCACGATCGGCATCGGCAGGGCGCGGCGGACTTCGGCCACCAGCTCGATGTTGTCGCCGAGGCAGGGTTCCTCGTACCAGCCGATGTCGAACTCGGCGAGCCGCTGCCCCAGCCGGATCGCGTGCATTGGCGCGAGGCGGCGGTGCACCTCGACCAGCAGGCCGAACTCCGGGCCCAGCGCTTCGCGCATCGCGCGGACGTAGCGGACCACGTGGTCCTCGTCCTCGCGGTGGATGAAGCTGCGCCAGGGGCCGGGGAACGGGTCCCATTTCAGCGCGGTGAAGCCCGCTTCCTTCACCGCCAGGGCGCGCTGGACATTGGCCTCGATCGGGTCCGTCCCGCTCGACCAGCCGTTGGCATAGGCTTTCACCCGCGCCCGCGACGCGCCGCCGAGCAGATTGTACAGCGGCATCCCCGCCTGCTTGGCGACGATGTCCCACAGCGCGATCTCGATCGCGCTCCAGGCCGAGCCGAGCTCGAGCGAGGCGCGCCGCATGGCGAAATCCTCGAAGATCACCTGCGCGGTGTGGCGGATGGAAAACGCGCTGCGCCCGATCACCACGCCGGCCATGGCGGCGAGGATGTCGGCCACCGGCTTTTCCTTGCCCGGGGTCACGTAGGCTTCGCCCCAGCCATGCAGGCCGCTTTCGGTCTCGACCCGGCAGAACAGCAGGTTCTTGGCGGTGCCGGGGTCGAACAGGAATGTCTCGATCCGCGCGATCTTCATGGGCGCCTCCCTCGGGCCGAGACTGGGCCGGGGCGCCGGGGCTGTCCATCCGCGGGCCGGGTCAGATCCAGCGCCGCACCCGCCGGCAGTAGGCGCCGTAGGCCTCGCCGAACGCCGCGCGCAGGCGTCGTTCCTCGAACGGGATGACGACGCGGTGCAGCAGCACGAGCGGCCCGGCCAGCAGCACGAGCGGCCAGGCGCGTCCCGCCAGCAGCGCCGTGCCGCAATAGGCGGCGGTCACGGCGAGGTAGATGGGATTGCGGGAGAGCGCGAACGGTCCGTCGCTGATCAGCCGCGCCGGCCGGCGGAACGGCACCACCGTCGTCCCCCGCCGCCGCAACAGCCCGAGGCCGGCCATGGCCAGCCCCACCCCGGCGGCGAGCAGCAGCCAGCCGATCCCGCGCGCCGCCGTCCCCGCCATCCAGCCGGGTCGCCAGGGGGCGAGCCGGTCCAGCGCCAGCCCCACGGCGAAGGCCCCCAGGAACAGCACGGGCGGCGGCACCAGAACGAGGAGCGGGGGCCGAGGGTGCGACACCGTCCGATCCCTCCCAACGCGGTTGCTGCAGCGGCGCGCAGGTTACCACACTCGGCCGGCCGCTTGCTCACGAGGACGCGAGCGCGGGCAGGCCCCGCCCTATCCGCGCCACATCCGCGCGAGCACCGGCAGGCCCCGCCGGTGGTGCCGCCACGCCGCCAGCGCGTGGCCGGTGGCGAGCGCCACCAGCCCCACCGCCGCAACGCGGTGCGCGACGCGCAGCACGGCGTACCACCCCGGGTCCGGCCCGACGAGCGCCGGGATCGGGATCACGCCGAGGAACAGGGTCGGCACCCCGCCCGGCGCGGTGCAGGCGGTGAGGTAGCCGAGCGCCGGCACGACCAGCAGCAGCGCATAGAGCGCGCCCTGTCCCAGCCCGGCCGCGCGGCGTTCCCAGGCGGCGAGCCCCGGCTCGGCCGCCGGGCGCCCGCGCCGCGCCCGCAGCCCGAGCCGCCAGACGACCAGGCCCAGCCACGATCAGCCCGAGCGTCTTGTGCAGCTGGAACAGCAGGAACTTCGTGAGCAGGTCGCGCAGCGGCACCGCCACCATGATCCAGCCCAGCGCGAACCCGGCCGCCACCAGCGCCGCCGTGGTCCAGTGCAGCCGGCGCTGCGCGCGGCTCCAGCCGCGGGGCGCTGCGCCGTCAGCCGCCATCGACGGCCTGGTTCAGGATGATGCGGGCGTGGATGTCGATCGCCACGCGATCGCCGACGAACAGCGGCTCGGCGGTCATGCCGAAGGCGCGCCGGCTCAGCTCGCCGGTGACGGCGAAATCGTCGATCCGCTTGCCGCTCGCCGGGTCGCGCGATTCATGTGTCAACCGCGCGTCGAGGGTGATCGGGCGGGAGATGCCGCGGATCTCGATCCGCCCGTGCACGCGGTAGCGGCCGGGGCCGGCGGCTTCCACCTTGCTGCTGGCGAAGCGGATCACGGGGTAGCGCGCCACGTCGAAGAAATCGGTCGAGCGCAGCATCTGCGTTTCGTCCGGCCACGGCGTGTGCAGCGAGTCGGTGACGACCGTCACCGCGATGTCGGTGGCGGTGGGGTCGGAGAGGTCGATCGTCAGCCGGCCGTCGAAGCGGGCGAAGCCCCCGTGCGAGCGGAACAGGCCGAGGTTGCTCACGGAGAAGGCGATGCTGCCGTAGCGCTGGTCGAGCTGGAACAGCTCGGCCGCGTGGGACCGGCCGGGGATGAGCCCGGCCAGGAGAAAAAGGGCCAGCGCGAAGCCCGCCGCCCCGCCCGCACGCCTGCCGCCGCGTTCCATCCGGTCCCCTCGCTGCCGCGCGTGAGGGACTGACATGGGGACGGCTGCGGGCTTGACCAGCCCGGGGGGACGAACGGCTACTGGGGGCGGGACCGGCCGGCCGATCGGGCGGGCGGCATGCGGACAGGAGAGCGGTGATGGACTGGAGCGGACAGGTGGCGCTGGTGACCGGGGCCTCGCGCGGGATCGGGGCGGCGATCGCCCGGCGGCTGGCGGCGCTGGGGGCGGCGGTGGCGGTGAACTACGCCGTGCGGGCGGAGGCGGCGGAGGCGCTGGCGGCGGAGCTGGGGCCGCGGGCGATGGCGGTGGGCGCGGATGTGGGGGATGCGGCTTCGGTGGAGCGGATGGTGGACGCGGTGGCGGCGGCGCTGGGGCCGGTTTCGGTGCTGGTGAACAATGCCGGGATCGCGGTGCCGGGGACGTTGGAGACGTACGACGCGGAGGCGATGGCGCGGATGCGGCGGGTGAACGCGGACGGGGTGATCCATTGCGTGCGCGCGGTGGTGCCGGGGATGGCGGCGGCGGGGTATGGGCGGATCGTGAATGTGGCGTCCAACGCGGCGATCGGGACGGCGCTGGCGGGGACGACGTTCTATGCGGCGACCAAGGCGGAGGTGCTGGCGCTGACGCGTCGGTTCGCGTTCGAGCTGGGGGGGCGGGGGATCACGGTGAACGCGGTGGCGCCGGGGTGGATCGTGACGGATATGGCGCGGGGGGCGATGGACGAGGCGGCGTTTGCGGAACGGGTGGCGGGGATGGCGGGGCGGACGATGGTCGGACGGGTGGGGGCGGTGGAGGATATTGCGAATGCGGTGGGGTTTCTGGCGGGGCCGGAGGCGGGGTTCGTGACGGGGCAGACGTTGGTGGTGGATGGGGGGAGGGTGGATTATATCGGGCATGGGTAGGGGGATAATAATAGACAATGGAAGCACCGCCCGGGTGCCGGGGCGCGGTATAGGAATTCTGGTGCGGCGACAGCCCCAATGGGGGTTGCCTGAACAACGCGAGATTACGACAGGTTCCACCACATGAATGAAGGACAAAAGCCCTGGCAAAGTATATCGAAGTTCCGTCGCTTGGCATGTTTACCTACGCATTGGACGAATGCGAGGATTACCTTGTGCTTGATTCCTACCTGCACATACAGGAGTCCGGCAAATTCAAAAAGGCAAGGCACATCAACCTATTCGAGTACTATCATCTTGGGGAAGGCGGCACTCTAAATGATAACATACTGGTGCAACTGAATAGCTCGCTGCGCCAACTCGGTCGTCCGTCTTTGGCATTCGTGAACGGGCATACCACGAGTTTTGCAGCTCTCCGCGGCCAGGAGAAAGTCGTTCGCCGGGAGGCGATACTCGATCAGATCCGCTCGTTGGATCCGGCACAGCGGGCAGATTTGCATGCGCGAAAGAAGGACGAGGCTGCGCGCTTGCCTGAGCGCAACGCCGATCTTCCCAAACGAGCGCCGCCCGGCAGCATGGGCCTGTCCCGGGCGGAGACTGAGCGCCGTCGGGCCGCGGTGGCCAACGCGCAAAAAGCGGAAGCCGGTCGGGACATCCCGATCGGCAATGGACCCGTGCAAGCCGCGATCACCGCGGCTACGATCGGCGTGAACGAGCCTGACGGGACTTTCGTTCCTGAATTGACGATGCAGGACAACGTCGTCGAACTCATCACCGAAATGCACGATTTGCGGACAGAGGTTGCGTCCTTGAAGGCAATGCTTCAGACGATTTTCAAGAATGTGTGACGGCTTCCGGCCGCGCGTCATGGTGTTGCGGTAAATAAACGACTTGTCCATTTGAAAGCGGAGATGATATCCCACGATCGCTCCAGCTGACTCTCCGGGAGCCCGGTCACAGTCCTGCGCAATCCCGGTCAGAGTGGGTTGCGGGAATACGCGGCCTGTCGAAAGCCGACGACAGGGCGCCGCAGGCGGGACGTGGTATTATTGCCTCCTCGCTGTTTGGAGTGGGCAGGGCGTTTCCATCCCGCCGCCTTCTGTGGCGTTTCTCGGTTCGGCTGGGAGCCGTTTCTCCGTCCCGGCCTGAATCCTCGCAGGGCGCCGAGCGGAGCCGCGGTCAAGGATGGCCCGCCTCTTCGCGGGCCACCGCGCCCTTGCGCGGCGCGCAGCGTCCTTGACGGCGGCGAGCACGGCGCCAGACTCGGGCAGGTCGGGCACCTTGCCCCGGGCTGCCGGGCGGGCCTGCTACCCACCCCAAACAGCGAAGAGCCAAGTTTAGCGTACGTCACCCGTCCTCCTCCCGCGCCTGTGTCGGACCGGCCTGCCGGCGGGCGACCACCCGGCGCTGCTCCCGTTCCAGTTCGGCCTTGCAGGCTTGCGCCAGCGCCAGCAGGTCCTCGCGCGCAACCTTCCAGAGGATGTCCGGCAACACGTCATCATACTCGTGCCGCAGCCGGTTCCCGATCGCGGCGATCCGCGGCCAGGGAATGCCGGGGTGGCGGCTCTTCAGGTCGTCCGGAAGATGGCGGCTCGCTTCGGACACGATCTCCAGGCCCCGCTCCACGATCATCCGGGGCCGCCAGTCCCCCTCGAACGTCGCGAGATCGATTTCATCCGTCACTGCCCTGATCCGCTCGATGGCTTCGATCATATGATCCAGGCGGGGAAGCAGCGATTTCGCGGCCATCAGAACACGCGGACGGCCTCTGTCTCGGCGCCGGGCCGGACATGCCGGTTGATGCCGCCCCGCGGCATCGCGTCGGCCTTGCAGCCGAGAAATGCGGAGGCCGCTTCCTCGATCCCGATCACTTCCAGCAGGCCCAGGGTCCCCTTCTCGTAGTCATAGAACAGATCGACATCCGAGTTGGCGCGCGCCTCCCCCCGCGCGGTCGATCCGAACAGATAGAGGCGCTTGACCCCCATCCGCCGCAGATCGGCCTCGTGCCGGCGCAGTCTTGCCAGGGCATCTTCCCGCTTCATGGCACTTTCATACCACAACAAGGCGACGCTTGTCCGCCGCTCCGGTTTGCCGCCCCGCCGTACCGGGATCACCCGGCAGACCTCGCGCAGCATCTTGTCCTTGCGGGCGCACAGCCGTGCTGCCACGACCCCGAAGGCATTCACGCGGGCCTCGCCGTCCTCGCGCCGCTCATCCACGATGTCGCCGATGGTGCCTTGAAGCGGGGCTGCCCCGAGGATCAGCGAGACGCCGTGCGTGGCGCGACTGGCCGCATCCTTCGCGGGGTCGACCACGCTCAGCGCGACGTGCCGCCTGCGACGTTGCCGGAGTCGCGTCGATACGGGACCCGGCGGCCCGACCCGGCAACCTTGCGAACGGCCACCGCGCTTCGTGTTCCGCAAGACCGCCCAACTTCCCCGTGAGGGTGAGTGCGGTTGGCCGTGCGTGCGTCAGGGTGCGGCGCCCCGGGGGCGGGCGAGCTTCGTTTCATAACACGGAGGAAGCAGGCGAGGGCCACGGAGGGCCACGGAGGGATCGGTGCCCGCTCCGCCCCGGTGCGTCAGCGGCGCGATCGGCGGCGGGAGAGATCGTGCTTCGTGATCGATCCGCCTGCCGCGTCCCGCGCCGGCGCCGACTGCCGGGTGGGGCACTGGGCCGGAGCGGGCACCCGATCCTCCGTGGCCCTCCGTGGCCCTCGCCTGCTTCCTCCGTGTTATCAAAAAAGCGCCCCTGCCCCCCGGATGCCGCCCCCCGACGCACGCGCCGCCCGCACAAACCTGTTGCCTCGCCGCGGGCGAATGTTCTATATATGTTCGCACACCCATGGCCCGCTCCCTCCCCCCCTGCTCGACCGTCTTACCAGCCTCGTCGCCTGGCTGGCCGACCGCATCGCCGGATTGGGCGATCACGCGGGCCTGGACCGCACGCGCGCCGGCGCCCTGCTCGCGCGGCTGCGCGATCTCGTCGCCCGGTTCCGCGCCGTTGCCGGCACGCCGGTCCCGCCGCCGAAGCGGGCCCCGAAGCCGGTCGAGCCGCGATTCGTTCCCACCGACAGCTATTACGACCCGTTGGCGGACCCGCCGCCGGAACGCACGGGGCTGCCGCGGTCCTGGCGCTGGCTGCTGCGGCTGGTGCCGCAGGCCGCCGCCGGCCGCGCGCAGCTGGAAGAACTGCTGCGGGATCCCGCGATGGCGGAGATGCTGGCGGCCGATCCCAGGCTGGGGCCGATCCTGCGCCCGCTCGGCTGGATGCTCGGGGTGGATCGCGCGCTTTTGCCCGCCTCGCGGCGGCGGCGGCGGCCGGTGATCCTGGTGCCCGGCGGGCCCCTGACGGCCGCGGCGGCGGCGGCCGACTACGCCGTGGCGCGGGCGAGGGGGGTTTCGCAGGGGGATCTTGTCGCGCTCGGGTGCCTGCCCCCCGCGGGGGGCGGGACCGTCGGCCGGTCTGGCTCGGGTGCCCGGGGCTGGGTTCGGCGAAGATTCCGGCCTGAGCGGGCGCGGCGGACGCGCGTCCTGATTGTTGCGATATCGTATCCAATAGTCGCTTCCCGGACCCGGGCCGGCAGCCCGGGTGCCACAAGGCCGCCCGCGCCCGGCCATGGGGCGACAGGGGCGGTCGCCCGATCGGCCCGAGCCGCCGCCTGGGTTCCGCCCGCGGGCGGGTCCGTCATCCGGGCCGGGTCGCGGAGAAGATGATCGCCTCCATGGGGGCGGCGATCGGCACGTCGATCGCGCCGCCGGCGAAGCGGTCGGCCACGGCCTGGGCGGCGGCATCGGTCACCGCCTCCAGCCGGGAGGCATCGCGCGCGGTAATTTCGCCACGCATCGGCGAGCCCTGGCAGAAGGCCGTGGCGGCGGTGCGGGCGGATACCGCGCGGCTGGTTTCGACCCGGCGCTCGGCCGCGATCGCGGTGAAGCCGGCCGTGCCGAGAGCGGCGCTGATCGCGTCGATATCATTGTAACCATGCGGGGTACGGGCGAGAAATTGCGGCGGATCGGCGGGAAACTGCGCGACCACCGCCTGCACGACCGTGTCTGCGATCGGGCTGAGTTCCAGCGGGCTCCATACGGCGAACAGCCACATCCCGCCCGGCTTCAGCACGCGCAGGGCCTCGCGATAGCCGGCAGCCTTGTCGGCAAAGAACATGATGCCGAACTGGCAGACGACGGCGTCGAACGTCTGCGCCGGAAACGGCAGCGTCTGCGCATCCGCCTGCCGCCAGACGACGCGCGCGGCGCCGGGTTGGGCCGCGGCGTGATCGAGCATCGGCTGGTTGAGATCGGTGGCGGTGATGGCCACCGCCGGCGGCAGGGCGGCGGCCATGGCGCGGGTGACGATGCCGGTGCCGGCGGCGGTTTCCAGCACGTGCCCGGCGGTGAGCCATTGCAGGCGCCGGGCCATCTCGGCGGCATAGGGGTGGAAGAGCATCGGCCCCATCAGCCGGTCGTAGAGTTCGGGGATCTTGCCCGTGAAGGCGCTGTCTGCATGGGACATCGGCGCCCCTCCATCGTTTGGTCATGATACCAGGCGGCGGATGCCGGCGGCTTAACCCGAGATTGTCATGATAAACAGCAAATTCTGCTGCTGCATAGGCGACGGAGCCACCCCCCCTGCGCCTGGTGCCGCCGGTCCACCGCACGCTGCCCCGGCAGCACCGGCACGGGGTCCGGCCGGTTGCTCGGCCCCGGCAACGCCATCCGTCCCGGCCAGCGGTCGAGGCGAGCTCGCTCCTGCGGCGTCGGCCGGTGATCGTGGTGCCCGGCGGGCCCGCGGTGGCCGCAGCGGCGGCGGCCGACTACGCGTGCGCGGGGCTGGCGCCGCCGTCTGGGGCGGCAATTCCGGCCTGAGCGGGCGGGTGGACGCGCGTCGCTATTGTTACGATATAGGGCCTAATAGCCACCCCCCCGGGCCTGGGTCGGTATCCGGGATGCCACACGGTTTCTCGCGTTCGGCCATGGGGCGATCCAGGCGTTCGGCCGATCGCCCTGAGCCGCCGCCTGCGTTCTGCCCCCGGACGCGTCCGTCACCCGCCCCCCAGCACCTCCAGCGCCGCCGCCGCCACGCCCCCCACTCCGAACGGGCTGACGATCCGCACCCCGAACAGGGTCCCGCCATCGGTCAGATCCTCGGTCAGCACTCCCGCACACCCCGCCTCGGCCGCGCTCGCCACCAGCAGCGCGTCCCAATAGGCCGCGCGCCCCGCCGCCGCCGCGTCCAGCGCCAGCCGCACCGCCTCGGGCGAGGCCGGCACGCAGGGAAACAACTCCATCCAGTCCGCCGCGAGCCCCGCCGCCTCCCGTGCCGGCACGATCCCCTTGCGCGTGACCGCGGCATAGAACTCGGACACCGCCTGCAAGGTCAGCCGGCAGTCGCACCCCGCGGCACGCTCGATCACCTCCGCGGCCTGCGCCTGGCGCGTCCCGGCGTGGCGATCGACGGAATAGACCAGGATGTTGGTATCGAGCGTGAAGCGCTTACCGCTCATGCAGCGCCGCCCGGTCGAGCTGGCCGGCGCCGATCGGCCAGCCCTCGGCCATGTGGGCGCGGATGCGCTCCAGCGCCGCAGCCCGGCGCGGCGACAGCGCGGCCTCGCCGGCCACCGGAACGAGGCGTGCCACCGGGCGGCCGTTGCGGGTGATCACGAGTTCCTCGCCCGCTTCCGCTGCGCGCACGCAACGGGCGAAGCTCTGGTTGGCGTCGCGGAGGGTGATGGTGCGGGTCATCGGCATGATGTAGCGCGTGGTGTGCTACATGGCAAGCGGCGGGCCGGCCCGCAGGGGCGCCGAGGCGCGCGCCCTCCCGGCCCGGTCCGCCACGCCTGATCGCGGGCGGACAGCAAGGCCAGGGGGACAGCGCCCCTACTCCACCGGCACGAAGATCGACCGCCGCATCTGCCCGCCGACCGACTGCGACAGGTGCCCCTTGCCCGAGGTGTCCTCCACCAGGATCACCTCTCCCGCGCCGATCACCCGGCTTTCCCCGTCGCTGGCCGTGATCCGCACCCCGCCGTCGAGATTGATGATGTACTGCCGGCGCGGCGCGGGGTGCCAGCTCAGGTCGTACTCCCCGCCGGTCTCGCGGAAGATGATCCCCGTCGCCGGCAGCCGCGCGGACAGCTTGCTCGCGTTCCGGGTCTCCACCCACTCCACCTCGATATCGCGGAAATGGCTCTCCCCGGCTGCATCGGTGTAAAGGTTATGAATCCGCATCACTGCGCCTCCCCTGGTTTGCCCGGCATGCGTCGGGCGGCTTCCGTTGCGGTGTCGATGACCGCCGCCTACCCGTCGTGCAACACCATCTCCGCCCCCTTCTCCCCGATCATGATGGTCGCCGCATTGGTGTTGCCCGAAACCACCGTCGGCATCACCGAGGCATCCACCACCCGCAGCCGCTCCACCCCGCGCACCCGCAATTGCGGATCCACCACCGCCATCGGGTGCTTGCCCATCGTGCAGGTGCTGGTCGGGTGGTAGGTCGTCCCCCCGTCGCCCGCACATGGGCAAGCCACGCCTCGTCGGTCTCCACCGCCGCGCCGGGCATGTATTCCTCGCTCACCAGCCGCCGCATCGCCGCGGTCCGGAACACCCGGCGCAGCGCCCGCATCCCGGCCACCATCGTGTCGCGGTCCCCCTGGGTCGCCAGGTAGTTCGGCTGGATCGCCGGATGCGCCCCCGGATCGGGGGAGCGGATGCGCAGCCACCCCCGGCTTTCCGGCCGGCACGGGATCGTCACCGCCATGCAGCCCGGCCAGGAGTGCATCGGCTCCCCGGCGCGGTCCAGGCTGCCGGCGAAGAACTGGTACTGCACGTCGGGCGATTCGAGCTCCGGCCGGGTGCGCAGGAACATCCCGATCGGCCCCGCCCCCGTCATCAGCGGCCCGGCGGCGCCGCACACGTACTGCAGTCCCGCCAGCGCCTGGCGCAGCGGGTTGCGCGCCACCTCGTTGTAGGTGTTGGCGTGCCGCGCCCGGTACATCACCCGCCCGCCCAGGTGATCCTGCAGGTTCTCCCCCACCCCCGGCACGTCCTGCACCACCGGGATGCCGTGCTCCTGCAACAACGCCCCGGGCCCCACGCCCGACAGTTGCAGCAACTGCGGCGAATTGATCGATCCGCCCGCCAGCAGCACTTCCCGGCGCGCCCGCGCCTCCCGGACCGTTCCGCCCTGGGCGAACGCCACGCCCACCGCGCGCCGCCCCTCGAAGATCACCCGATGCGCCAGCGCCCCGGTTTCCACTTTCAGGTTCGGCCGTCCCAGGGTGGGGCGCAGATAGGCCAGCGCGGCGCTGCACCGCCGCCGCCCGCGCACCGTGACCTGCAACGGCCCTACGCCTTCCTGGTCCGCCCCGTTGAAATCGGGGTTGTAGGGAATGCCGAGCTCCTCCGCCCCGGCAATGAACGCGTCGTTCAGCTCGTGGCGGGAGCGCAGGTCGGAGACGGTCAGCGGCCCGTCCGCCCCGTGGTATTCGTTCGCCCCGCGCTCCTGGTCTTCCGCCTTGCGGAAATAGGGCAGCACGTCGTCATAGGACCATCCGGTGCAGCCCATCTGCCGCCACAGGTCGAAATCCTGCGCCTGGCCGCGGATGTAGATCAGCCCGTTGATGGAGCTCGACCCGCCCAGCACCCGTCCGCGCGGCCAGGGCATGCGCCGGTTGTCCAGGGTCGGGATCGCTTCGGTCTCGAACCCCCAGTTGAGTTTGGGATGAAAGATGTTGCGGAAGAACCCGGCCGGGATATGGATCCACAGATTGCGGTCCGTCCCGCCCGCTTCCAGCAGCAGCACCCGATGCGTCGGGTTGGTGCTCAACCGGTTGGCCAGCACGCAGCCGGCCGAGCCGGCGCCGACAATGATATAGTCGAACTCCTCCGCGGTCTGCATTGGACCGTTTCCCCCCGTTTTTCGTTGTGGCTGGCGCAGCTCCCTCCCCCCTGCCGGGGAGGGGGCGGGGTATGCCCGCTCAGTGCAGCAGTGCCAGCGCGTCCGCGATGGTCACCCCGGATCCATCCGCATGCAAGATGACCGGGTTGAACTCCAGCTCGGCGATCCGCCCGCGCTCGGCCATCGCGATCCGCGACACCAATGAGGCCAGCGCCGCGATCGGGCCGGTCGGCACCTTGGGCGCGCCGCGGAAGCCGCGCAGCAGCCGGGCGGCGGCGAGCGAGGCGAGCATCGCCTCGGCCTCGGCCGGGCTGACCGGCGCCGGGCGGTGGGCGACGTCGCCGAAGATCTCGATCGCGGTGCCGCCGAAGCCCAGCATCAGGATCGGGCCGAAATCGGGGTCGGTCACGGTGCCGATGGCGATCTCGATCCCCGGCGGGGCCATGCGGCTGACCAGCACGCCCTCGATCGCCGCGTCCGGCGCATGCGCGGCGACGGCGGCGCGGATCTCCGCATAGGCGCGGACGACCGCGGCGGCGTCGGCCAGGCCGAGCCGGACGCCGCCCGCTTCGGTCTTGTGCGGCAGGTCGGGGGACTGGATCTTCAGCGCCACGGGAAAGCCCAGCGCCGTCGCCGCGGCGGCGGCGTCCGCGGCGCTGGTCGCCAGAAGGTCCGCCGATGCGGGCAGGCCGTAGGGCGCCAGCAGCGCCTTCACCCGGTGCTCGGTCAGCACGCGCGGCAGGCCCGGGGGCAGGGCGTCGGGGCGCGCGATCAGCGGCGCCGGCGGCGCCGCCGCCGTTCCCCGCGCCGCCGCCCAGGCGGTGTATTTGCCGAGCGCCGAACCCAGCGCGCGCAGATCGACATGCAGGAACACCCCGCAGGCCGCCGCCTGGCGCCGGCCGAGCGCCGAGGGCTGGGTGTAGCTCCAGACCGCGACCGGCTTGCGCCCGCGCGCCACCACCGGGCGCACCCGCGCGGGGTCGAGCGCGATCCGGGTCTCGCTGGCGAAGGAACTGACCAGCACCAGGCTGTCGATCTCGTCGGAGTCCTCCAGCAGCTCCAGGGTCCGCATCATCATCGGCCCGGTGTTGGCGCCCTGCGCGGTGGTGTCCACCGGGTTGGCCGGCGCGGCGTAGCTCGGCGTATAGGCGCGGATCGCCGCCTGCAGCGGCGCCGAGAGGGTGGGCAGCACCAGCCCGTTGGCCGCCAAGGTATCGGCCATCCACGCCCCGCCGCCGCCCGAGACGGTGATGACCCCGACCCGCCGCCCGGCCGGCGGCGGCGCGGTGAGCGCGAGCCCGGCCAGCGCCACCGCTTCTTCCGGATCCTCCGCCTCCATCACCCCATGCGCGGCGAATACCGCACGATAGGCGGTGTGCGCCCCGCTGAGGGCGGCGGTGTGGGAGGCGGCGGCGCGGCGTCCGGCCTCCGACCGGCCGACCTTGATCGCGATCACCGGCTTGCCCGCGGCGCGCGCCGTGTCGGCGGCGGCGATGAAGCGGGCGGGGTCGCGGATCGTTTCGCAGAACAGCAGCACCGCGTCGGTGCGGGGATCGGCGACCATGTAGTCCAGGAAGTCGGCCGCGGTGAGGTCGGCCTCGTTGCCGGTGGAGATCACGTAGCTGATCGGCAGGCCGGCGGCCCGGGCGCGGTGGAACAGGGAAAACCCGATCCCGCCCGATTGCGCGATCACCCCGAGCCGCCGGGCCGAGATGGCGACCGGCGGTTCGGCCCCGGGTTTCGCTTCCACCGTGGGGCTGAAAGTCACGGCCACCTGGCCGATTGCGTTGAAATACCCCTCGCAATTCGGCCCGGCGACGCGCAGCCCGGCGCTGGCCGCGCGCGCGGCCAGCGCGGTCTGCACCTCGCCGGCCGCCGCCCCTTCCTCGGCGAAGCCCGAGGTGATCACCACCGCATAGGGCACCCCGGCGGCCGCGCAGTCGTCCAGGGCCGCCGGCACGCCCGCGGCGGGGATCGCGAGCACCGCCAGATCGATGTCGCCGCCCTGTGTTCCTCCGGGCCCTGCGCCGGCGGCGGCCAGGGACGGGTGGCAGGGCAGGCCGTCGATCTCCCGGTAGCTCGGGTTGATCGGCACGATCCGCCCGGGAAACCCGTTGGCGCGCAGATGCCCGAGCAGCAGGCCGCGGATGCGGTGCGGATCGGGCGAGGCGCCGATCACCGCGATGCCGCGCGGCCAGAAGAAGCGTTCCAGCGGATGCGCGGCCATCGCGGGGCCCGCCCTAACGCCGGTCGTTCAGGATGCGCCGCGCGATCACCATGCGGTGCACCTCGGAGGGGCCTTCGTAGACCCGCATCACGCGGACCTGCTGGGCCAGCAGTTGCAGCGGCAGTTCCTTGGTCATGCCCATGGCGCCGAAGGTCTGCATCGCGTGGTCGGTCACGCTGCCGGCCATTTCGGTGGCGAAGACCTTGATCATCGAGGCCTCGGTGCGGACGTCCTGCCCGGCGTCGTGCTTGGCGGCGGCGTCCATCACCATCAGCCGGCAGGCATGGATCTGCGTCGCCGCCTCGGCCACCCACCACTGGATCGCCTGGCGATCGGACAGTTTGGCACCGAACGTGACCCGGTTCTTCGCCTGCTCGCACATCATCTCCAGCGCCCGGCGCGCCATGCCCAGGCACCAGGCGCCCATCTGCAACCGCCGCACCGTCAGCCGCAGCTGCATCGGCGCGAAGCCGCGGCCGAGCTGGCCGAGCAACCGGGAGCCGGGGATGCGGCACTCCTCGAACACCAGCTCATAGGTGCGCCGCCCGCCGATCATGGCGATCTCGCGTTCGACGATGAAGCCTTTGGTGCCGCGCTCGACGATGAAGGCGCTGATGCCGTCCTGGCGCTTGCCGTCGCCGGTGCGGGCCATGACGATGAGGAAATCGGCCTGGGGGACGCGGCTGACCCAGATCTTGCGGCCGTTGATCACCCAGTCGTCGCCGTCCTGCACCGCGCGGGTGGTCATCCCCGCCGGGTCGCCGCCGGCGCCGGGCTCGGAGATGGCGATGGCGGAGACGGCGGTGCCCTCGGCATAGGGCTTCAGGTATGCCTCCCGCTGCTCCGGACTGGCGACCGCGAGCAGCATGTGCAGGTTCGGGCTGTCGGGCGGGAAGGTGAAGGGCACGACGGTCCGGCCCAGTTCCTCGTTGATCGCCATCAGCGCGACGGTGGGCAGGTTGGCGCCGCCCAGTTCCTCCGGCACGTCGAGCGCCCAGAGGCCGAGCTCGCGGCACTTGGCGAGCAGGGGGGCCTCTTCCTCCGGGGTCAGGCCGTATTTCTGGCCCGCGGCTTCGCGCGCCAGCACGGATTTCTCCAGCGGCATCAACTCGCGATCGACGAATCGGCTCACCAGCTCGGCCAGCATGCGGTGTTCTTCGGCGAGTTCGATGGACATGCGGTGCGTCTCCTCAGGCTGGAGGGAAGGCTAGGGGAGGCTCGGGGCAAGGTCCATCGAGGCGCCATCCCGGCCGGCGCAGCGGGCGCGGGAGCAGCGGGCGCGGGGCGGCATGCCACCGGCGCCGCAATTTGCAGGGTGGCGCGGCACCTGGCGGCAGCGCGGTGAGACACCGTGCCGCCTGCCGACGTGCGGTCCGGCTTCGGGGGATTGGTTGGGAACATACAATTGTAAACTATCGTGCAAGGACATTATACAACCTACGAACCCACGATAGATAAGAGAAGATTCCAGTTGATATAATTCGCGAAGGCGGACTAACCTGAGACGTAAGAATTACGGTGACACGACAATGCATCCGTATGCACGACTAACGCCCGGACCCGGATTTCGTCCACTTCGGGCAACATTGTATTATGCTCACAGATTTGTGATATCGCCAGGGCAAAGGAAGGCCGTTGCGCGCCTGATCGCCGCGGCGGTCAACCTGCGACACAGGCAACGTCCCCGCGACGGTGCGGCACGGACCGCGACCCGGCAGCTGGAGGAAGACGGCATCGCCCGGCTGCCGGATCTGCTGTCCGGAGACGAGGTTGCCGAAATCCACGACTGGCTGCGCTTGCATCCCCTGGCAGCGGGCGATTCATACTCACTCGATGCCGTGCTGAACTGCCCGCACGTCCTTCGCGTGATGTCCGATCCCCGCGTGCTGTCCGTTGCCGGAAACTATCTCGGCTGCAAGCCGACCCTGTCGAGCATCGGTCTGCGGTGGTCGTTCTGTGGCACCTTGTCCCGGAGCGTCCAAACCTTCCATCGGGACCTCGATGACTGGCGGTTCGTGAAGGTTTTCATCTATCTTACAGATGTAAATGAGACGTCCGGCCCGCATACCTACGTGCGGGGGACCCACAAGACAAAAGGCCGCCTGCGCGGCAAGCCGTATCGATTGGAAGACCTCGAGCAGAGGTACGGGCCCGACGCCATCCTGCGGATCGTGGGAAAGGGGGGAACCAGCTTCGTCGCCGACACCTACGGCATCCACAAGGGCGAGGTGCCCGTCAGCAGCCCGCGCCTCATTCTTCAGATCGAATACTCGGTGCTGCCGAATTTCGCCCTTCTCTATGAGCCCGTTCCGGTCCGGACCGCGGGGCCGGCGATCGACCCCTATACGCTCCGTCTGGTTGTCGCGCGGGGGGCCCCGACCGCCGGGACGGCAAGCCCGGCCTGAGCCGCGCCGTTGCGTTGCTCGACGGCCGCGCTGCGCGGGTCCATCCTGCCTGGGTCATCACCGTCCCCCGCCGCCGGCCCGGACGCGGCCCTCAGAGAGGATCCCTCATGCGCTTCGGCGTGCATCTTCCCCATATCGGCCGCAAGGCGTCCCCCCGGCTGATCCGCGCCGCCGCGGAACAAGCCGAAGGCCTTGGGTTCGACGATGTCTGGGTCAGCGAGCACATCATCGTTCCCGCCGGCGCCCCTTATCCCCCGTCGCCGTCCTTCTACGATCCCGTCCTGACCCTCACCTGGGCCGCCGCCTGCACCAGCCGGGTCCGGCTCGGCACCTCGGTCCTGGTGCTGCCCATGCGCCACCCGCTGCCGCTCGCCAAGGAACTCGCCACCCTGCAGAACCTGTCCGACGGCCGCCTCATCCTCGGCGCCGGCGTCGGCTGGATGGAGGCCGAGTTCGCCGCCCTCGGCGTCCCGTTCCATGAACGCGGCCGGCGCATGGACGAAGGCCTGGCGCTGATGCGTGCGGTCTGGACCCAGGACCCGGTGAGCTTCGCCACCCGCCACATCGCGGCCGAGGTCCGGGACATGCGGATGCAACCGCTGCCCTGCGCCCCGATCCCGGTCTGGATCGGCGGCGCCTCGGACCCCGCGCTGGCCCGCGCCGCCCGCCACGACGGCTGGCACGGCAGCCGCATCGCCCCCGCACAGGCCGCCCCGCTGGTCGCCCGCCTGCGCGCGCTGCGACCGGACCCGGCGTTCACCCTCTCGCTCCGCGTCCGCTGGGACGGAGCGGACGAGGCCGCGATGCGGGACGCCTTCGCCACCTACGCGGACGCCGGCATCCAGCACCTGCTGGTCGAACCGCAGGAGCGGGACGCCGACGCCTGGCTGCGCGCCGTCGACAGCATCGCCCGCGCCCGCCCCGCCTGACGTCCATGCCGCGGATCCTGGTCATCAATCCCAACCGCTCCGAGGCCTGCGGCGCCGGGATCGCCGCCGCCATCGCCCCGCTGGCCCGCCCGGACGGTCCCCGGCTGGACGTGGTCTCCCTGCCCGACGGCCCGCCCGCGATCTACAGCTGGGCCGACTGGCACGCCGCGGTGGGGCCGATCCTGCGCCGCATCGAGGCCGACCCGGCCGACGCCTACATCATCGCCTGCGCCTCCGACCCCGGGATCGAGGCCGCCCGCGCCGCCACCGCCCGCCCGGTGTTCGGCGTGTTCCGCGCCGCGGTCGCGAGCGCCGTCGCGCGGGCGGAGCGGTTCGGCATCGTCGCCATCGTCGATGCCTCCATCGCCCGCCATCGTGCCGCCTTGCGGGCCATGGGCCTGGAATCGCGGCTCGCGGCCGAACATGCGCTCAATGTCGGCATGGACACGCTGCTCGATCCTGCTGCGGCGCGCGGCGCGCTGATCGAAGCGGCGCGCGCCTGCGCCGCCGCCGGGGCGGAGACGGTCATCCTCGGCTGCACCGGCATGGCGCATCACCGCGGCGCGGTCGAGGCGGCGGTCGGCCTGCCGGTGATCGAACCCTGCCAACAGGCGGCCGCCCTGGCGCTGGCGGCGCTGCTTCCGGGCCGCACCATCGCCTGAGGGCGGCGCCGGTTCCGGCCGCTCAGGGCGGCGGGGCGAGCAGCAGCCGGTTGGCGTGTTCCAGCACCTGGAACGTCTCGCGCCAGGCGCGGGCGAAGGCGGAAGGCGCGGTGCCGCGGGCTTCCAGCGCGGCGGCGATCGCGGCGACCGGGCGCGTGCCGTCCGCCAGCCCGAGGATCGCCGGCGCCAGCGGGGGCAGGTGCAGTGTCACGCGCAGCCCGTCCAGCAGCAGGGTCAGCCCGCCATCGGGTTGCAGGAAGCGGGGCAACTCCGGCCCCGGCACCTCGCGCCCGATCGGCACGGCGTTGGGGTCCGTCGGGTCGGCGCGGGTGGCGGGTTCGCCGCGGCGGCGGCAATACAGCACGTGCACGCACATGTTCCCCGCCAGCGCCTCGGCCAGCGCGGCGCGGCCGATCGGGTCGAGCGCTGCGGCCCGCGCGCGCAGTTTCGGGTCCGGCAGCAGCGGCTGCGGGTCGTAGCGCAACGGCTCCATCCAGGCGGCGACCTCCAGCCCGGCCTCGTCCAGCAGCGCGGCCAGATCGGGCACGGTGAAGGCGCGGTCGCGCGGATTGAGCAGCAGGTCGAACACCCCGGCGTCGCCGCCGCTGATGTGGTCCTGGAAATTGCGGTTGAAGCGGAACCAGTTGGTCTCCGGCAGGTGACGCAGCACCCGGCGCGCGGTTTCGATGCGCGCGGGCGCCGCCTCCTCGGGCGGGGCCAGCAGGCGGAGCGCGTCCTGCAGCATGTAGACGCCCGTCCGCCCGTGCGGCGCATAGACCATCAGCCCGATGCCGCCGCCCGGCGCCAGCACCGACACCAGCGCCCGCAGCCCCGCAGCCGGGTCCGGCAGATGGTGCAGCACGCCGCAGCAGTCGATGTAGTCGAACGGGCCGAGGCCGGAGCCCGGCAGGTCGAGCAGCGATCGCTGTTCCCAGCGGATCCCGTCCAGCCCGCGCACCGCCGCGCGCTCCTGCGCCACCCGCAGCGCCGCGGTCGAGCGGTCGAGCCAGGTCACGCTGCCCGCCCGCCCGGCGCGCGCCATCTGCTGGGCGAGCATGACGGTGGCGTCCCCGGTGCCGCCGCCGGCGATCAGCGCGTGCAGCGGTCGGCTGGCGGGACGGGTGGCGCCGAAGACCCAGTGATCGATCTCGCGCAGATGGCCGGGACTGCCGACGATCAGGCGCTTGGCTTCCTCCCGCGGGTCGCGCTTCGGATAGGGGTAGGCCTCGTACTGGGCGGCCAGCATTGCGTCGGTTGCGTCGGTCATGGCGGCGGGCATAGACCGGTTTGCATGCAGGGGAAAAGCGCGCGCGGCTATTTCGGGATCGGGGTGGAGGGGGTGTCGAAGTCGGCCAATGTCGGCGCGCTGCTGCGCACCGCGCACGCCTTCGGGGCGGCCTACTGCTTCACGATCGGCGCCGGGTGGGACGCGCGCGCGGCGCGGCGGGCCGACACCGCCGACACGCCGGCGCATGTGCCGCTGTGGCGGTTCGAGTCGGTGGACGCGCTCGCCCTGCCCGCCGGCTGCGCGCTGGTGGGCATCGAGATCACCGCGGAGGCGACCGAGCTGCCGTCGTTCCGCCATCCCGCTCAGCGCCGCCTATGTGCTGGGGCCGGAGCGGTCGGGCCTGTCGCCCGCGCTGCTGGCGCGCTGCCGGCACGTGGTGCGGATCCCGACCCGGTTCTCGTTGAACCTGGCCGTGGCGGGGGCGCTGGTGCTGTACGACCGGCTGATCCAGCAGGGGCGGTTCGCCGACCGACCGGTGGGCAGTGCGGTGGGCAGCGGGATGGCGGCGGCTGCGGTGGCCGTTCCGGGGGCCGGGGGCTCTCCGGTGCGGCATGGTCCCCCACGGTTCCGTCGGACCATCCCTGATTGGGCCGCTCCGGATGAGGACGGGGTTGGTCCGGCCGCGGGGGCGGCGCCGCGGGAGACATGAAGCGAACGCCGGGGCTTGCCGGAGGCGGACCGGTTCGCTACATGTCACGCATGGAGGGTTCCATGCCGTTGTCCACCGCCGAACGCGTGGCGCGCCGCCGCACCAAGCTCACCGCTGCCGGGCTGCGGCCAGTCCAGCTCTGGGTGCCGGACACGCGTGCCGCAGGCTTCGCCGACATCTGCCGCGACCAGTCCGCGCGGATCGCGGCTCAGGAAACCTCCGCCACCCGGGCCGACGACGAAGCCTGGGAAGCTGCCTCGGCGGAAGCGGTCGCCCGTGCGGCGGGGTGACCTGGTCACCGTCTCCCTGCCCGGCGACTACGGCAAACCCCGGCCCGCACTGGTCATCCAGTCCGATCTGTTCGAGGCTCATCCCTCGGTGACGGTCCTTCCGATCACCAGCCATCTGGTCGATGCGCCGCTGCTGCGGATCGACATCGGCCCTGGAAGCGGGCTGGCGCTGCCCTCGCAGATCCAGATCGACAAGCCGCAGACCCCGCGGCGAGAGCGATTGGGCGCGGTGATTGGCCGGGCGGACGCCGCAACCCTGCGCACGGTCGATCGGGCGCTGGCGGTGTTCCTGGGGCTGGTGTGACCGAGGGAGGTCTGCTGTCGGACCCCGGTGCCTGCCACGATCCGCCTGCGTTTGCCCCCTCAGGCGACGCGGAGGCGGGCGGACCCATCGGCCGGATAGACAGCACGCACGGCTACCGCGGGGTGCGTCGGCGCGGCGGATCACCCAGGCGCAGGCGTCCGCCGCGACAACGGACCCGACGGCGGGCCGAACCCCGCCACCCGCCTCCGCCGCCCCGCGGCGGCAAGCCCGAGCCACCCCAGCGCGGGACCAAGAACCCCCAGCGTGGACGGTTCCGGAACCGAGCCATAGCTGACGGTGATCGCCGTGAAATACGGCGTGCCCGCGGCATCCAGGTCAACGGAGGCGATATTCACAAAATGGGGCGCGAAGCTGATCGTCTGCGGGGTCGCCGTGGCGACGTTGTTCAGGTTGTCGGTGTAGCCGGTCGACGACACATTCATCCCGTTGGGGCCGCTGCCCGACAACAAGCCGATCTGGACGGACACGAGCGTGAACGTGCCCCCGCCGTTCATGGTCAGGTAGGTGTCGTCCCCGCCGCCGGTGCTGTTCGAGCTTGCGAGAACATACGTTCCACTGTTGTCGACGATCGTCGGGAGGCTTGAGCCTCCGCCCACCGGCGTCAACACGAACAAGCCGACCGCCGCCGGCGTGCTGAAATTTCCCGTCGGCAGGCTGGCGAGATCGAGCGTCGTGGTGATGACCCCCGCATGAGCCACACCAAGTCCCGCGACGACCAGCGCCGCGCTCAACACCGTAGTCCTCAACATCATCTCCCTGCGCCTTCGCCGACCGACATCCGCGCCGGGTCCCTCGAACACTGCCATCGACCGGCTTACATTCGGGTTGCGGCTCTACCTGGAAAGATCGCGCCGCCCGCGCCCGGGTCCGCCCGGCATCCCGGCCCCGGCGCGCCCCCGGGTACAGCCGCTCCCGCGCCCGCCCAACCGCACGCACCGGCCCCATCCCGCCTTGTCCCGCCCGCCCGGGCGCCGTATCTGTGCGCCCATGCAGCACGCTCCGACCCCCCGCTTCCGTCCGTTCGCCGTCCTGCTCGCCGCGGCGGCGTCCCTGACCCTCGCCCCGGCGCTTGCGCCGCCCGCCGTTGCCGCGCCGCGTCATGCCGCGGCAGCGACGGCGCCGCGGGAGCTGGGGCAGTTCGGCAAATGGATCGCCGCCGTCCACGGGTCGGGGCGGGAGATGATGTGCTACGCGTTCACGCGTGAGGACGGGCAGAACCCGGCCACCGGCACCGGGCCGGTGCTGAGCGTCACCGACCGTCCGGCCGGACGGAACCAGGTCGCGATCAGCGGCGGGCCGGAGTTTCCCAAGGGCGGCCGCGCGGTGGTGGAAGTCGGCGACGCCAAGCTCGACTTCTATACGTCGGGCCACGACGCCTTCGCGCGCGACGGGCAGGCCGCAGTGACGGCGTTCCGGCGCGGCGCGACCGCGGTGCTGCGCCCGCCGGGGAAGGGCGCGCGTGCGCTGCGTTTCAGCCTGATCGGCTTTACCAACGCGCATGCCGCGATGAGCAAGGCCTGCCCGCGGCGGTGACGCACCTGTCGCAGCATCGGCCGGGGTGATGCCGACCGTCCTGGACAGCCCCGGGACCGTGCCGTCCGCCGCTGAGCTGACGGCGGCGGAGCGCGTTCGAATCCTCGCCAAGTCCGCTTTGTTCGACCCGCCGCCGGCGCAGCTCGCCGACGGGCGGCGCGATCTGGTGGGCCTCTCGCGCGCGGAGCTGACGGAAGAACTGGCCGCGATCAACGAGGCCCCGTTCCGCGCCCGCCAGGTCTGGCACTGGATCTACCACCAGGGCGTGACCGACTTCGCCGCCATGAGCACGATCGCCCGCCCCACCCAGGCCAGGCTGGCCGAACGCTTCGTGATCGGCCGGCCCGCGGCCGCGGTGGTGCAAACCAGCGCCGATCAGACCCGCAAGTGGCTGTTCCGCTTTCGCGACGGGCAGGAAGCGGAGACGGTCTATATCCCCGACCGGCAGGAGGATCGCGGCGCGGTGTGCCTGTCCTCCCAGGTCGGCTGCACCCTGTCCTGCCGCTTCTGCCACACCGGCACCCAGCGGCTGACCCGCAACCTGGGCGCCGCCGAGATCGTCGGCCAGTTCATGGCCGCGCGGGATTCCTACGGCGAATGGCCAAGCCCGAAGGGGGAGACCCCGCGCCTGCTGTCCACCATCGTGCTGATGGGGATGGGCGAGCCGCTGTACAATTATGCCAATGTCGCCAAGGCGATGGCGATCGTCATGGACAATGAGGGCATCGCCCTGTCGCGGCGGCGGATCACCCTCTCCACCTCCGGCGTGGTGCCGATGATGGACCGGGCCGGGGCCGAGCTCGGGGTGAACCTGGCCGTGTCCCTGCATGCGGTGCGCGACGAGCTGCGCGACGAGCTGGTGCCGCTGAACCGCAAGTATCCGATCGCCGAGCTGATCGCCGCCTGCCGGCGCTATCCGGGGGCTTCCAACGCGCGGCGGATCACGTTCGAATACGTGATGCTGAAGGGCGTGAACGACAGCCCCGCCGAGGCGCGGGAGCTGGTGCGGCTGATCGCCGGGATCCCGGCGAAGGTGAACCTGATCCCGTTCAATCCCTGGCCGGGCTCGGCCTATGAGACCAGCACGGCCGCCGCCATCGCGCGGTTCGCGGGGATCGTGATGGATGCCGGGTTCTCTTCCCCGGTGCGGACGCCGCGGGGACGGGACATCCTGGCGGCCTGCGGGCAGTTGCGGACCGAGGGCGGGGGCCGGGCGCGCGCGGGGTGATCCGGGGGCCCGGCGGCTGCGCCGATGTGTACCCCGGCCAGGACGGATGGGGTGCGGGTGTACCCCCGCTGTTCATGATTCGTTGAGAAAATCGCGGCGCCGTGGTGCCGGCCGATACCGTTGAGGTCGGCCGGCGCCGGCGCAAGGCCCGACCCGGGCGCGATCGGCAAGACCGCGGACCGGCAATCGCATGCTTCGACATCGAGCCCCGTGCCCGGTTCCAGGGGCGCGGCCTGCCGGAGGACAGCGAAGCCGTCGGGTTCGACCGCGCGTCAGCGTGATCGCCAGAGGCGGCCCTGCGTGTGACGCATCGGGCCCCCGACGACCGCCATGCGGCCAGCCGGGCCCGTGCCAGCCGGGCTCGTGTATGCGGCTCGTTCAGTCCTGGCCGCCCCGCCGGGCTCAGCGCAATTCGGGAACCACCCACAGCGGCGCCTCGCCGCGCGCCACCCGCTGCACATTGTCGAACGCGTTGCGGAACCGGCTGTACTGGTTGTCCCAGGTCGGCCCCGCGTAATGCGGCGTCAGCACCACGTTGTCCAACCCGAACAAAGGATTGTCCGCCGCCGGCGGCTCCTGGTCCAGCACGTCGAGCCCCGCGCCGGCGATCGTGCCATCGGTCAGCGCCGAATAAAGCGCCGCCTCGTCCACCACCGGCCCCCGGCAGGTGTTGATCAGATACGCCGTCTTCTGCATCAGCCTCAGTTCCGCCGCGCCGATCATATGCTTCGTCTGCGCGGTCAGCGGCACGTGCAACGAGACGATATCCGACGTGCGCAGCAGCTCCCCCAGCAGCCGGAACCGCACCCCGAGCGCGTCCGCCTGGTCCTCGGTCAGTCGCGCGATATCATAATATTGCACCGTCATGCCGAAAGCGCTGGCGAGCCGCGCGGTCTTCTTGCCGATGGTGCCGAGCCCGACGATCCCCAGGGTGCGCCCGTGCAGCTCGTACAGGCGCACATTGGCCACATCGTTGCCGCGCCAGCGCCCTGACACCACGTTGCCGTGCAGCCAGGTCAGCCGCCGGCACACCGCGAGCATCAGCAGCATCGCGTGTTCCGACACCGCCACCGCATTGGCGCCGCCGTTGTTGCACACCGGCACCTTCGCCGCGCGCGCCGCCGCGATGTCCACCCGGTCGTAACCGGCCGACAGCAGTTGCACCAGCTTCAGCTTCGGGCAGGCGCGGTAGAACGCCGCGTCCATCGACGCTTCGCCCAGGCCCACGAGGTAGTCCGTCTCCGCCAGCGCGGCGTGGAACTCGGGGCTGCCCGCCGTGGCCACCACGATGTCGAACCCGGCGGGCGCCAGTTCCCGCATCACATCGAGCGAGCTGAGCGGATTGGCGGTCACGAGGATGCGCGGGGTCATGGGGTTTCCTCCGGGTCCGTGGTGTTGGACAGCATAGCTTCCGAATTGGTCGCCGCCCAGGCCGGCCGCCACACGCGAGTATGCGCGCGACGTATGTAGGTCTTCCGTAATCCCTCCGGTGCTAGGGTCCCGACCCGGAGTTGGTGCCGTCATCGGCGACGAGGATCGGGATCCCGATCCAACGCGGACCGGCAAGCTCGGGAAAGAGACCTGTCATGCGCCTTCGTCTGCCCGGTCCTGTGCTGCGCGCCGTTGCGATCGCTGCCGCGCTGATCCTCGCCTTGCCGCAGGCACATGCCGACACGATCGTCACCACCTACGAGGCGGCCGGCCAGACGCGCCCCGACTTCTCCGGCTCGGTGTGTACCCGCGCCGGCATGTCCGCCTGCTATTACGGCAACGAAAACTGGACCGGGTGGAATGGAGCCAACAATTTCAACTCGGGCTTCAACGATGGAACGCATAATTTCACGGCGACCCAGTATATCACGGGCATCTACACGGCCGGAGCGAACACCACCACGGGGGTCGACTGGCTGAAGCAGAACGCCAACCAGTACGGCGGCCAGAATGGGACGGATCCCTATCCCGAGCTGTTCGGCCCGACCTCCGGGAGCGCCAATGATCCCACGGCCGCCGAGAACAGCTATTCGGTCAGTTTCACCCCGCACGGCGTGCCGGGGGTCAACTATTTCGGCATCTGGATCTCCGCGCTTGATGTCCAGAACGACCTGCGGCTCTACGACACCTCAGGCAAGCTGCTGCTGGATTTCACGCCGGGCACCCTGATCGCCGCGCTCGGATCCTGTCCCGGCACCGGGTATTGCGGAAACCCGACCACGCCGTTCAAGGGAAAGGATGCGAGCGAACAGTTCGCCTACGTCAACTTCTTCGACACCAGCGGCTATTTCGGAGCGGTCCAGTTCTACAACAGCGGCAGCACCGGGTTCGAATCTTCGAACCATGCGGTTGCCTATTTCGATCCCAACACGCCGTTCGGCACCGGGCTGTCGACCGTCACGACGCCGGAGCCGCCGGGGCTAGCGGTGATGGCCGTCGGCCTCGCCGCGCTCGCCGCGCTGCGCCGCCGGCGCTCCGGAGCCGGCCGCCGTCCCCTGCTCGCCCGCTAGCCCGGCGACAAACCCCGCCAGCCCTACCAGCCGCGAGGCCGCCGTCCGGGCCGCCGCCAGCACCGCGGCGACGGTGGCCACCGCCGTTTCCAGCCTGTCGTTCACCACCACGTGGTCGAACTCGGCGCAGTGCGCCATCTCCGCCAGCGCCAGCGCCATGCGTCGCGCCACCTCCGCCGGGGCGTCGCCGCCGCGCGCCGCCAGCCGCGCGCGCAGCGCCGCGAGCGAGGGCGGCAGCAGATACACCCCCACCACGTCCCCCGGCAGCGCCGCCCGCAGGCTGCGGAACCCCTGCCAGTCGACGTCGAAGATCATGTCCCGCCCGGACGCCAGCGCCGCTTCCACCGGCGCGCGCGGCGTGCCGTAGCAGTCCCGCCCCAGCACCTGCGCCCATTCCAGCATCTCGCCCGCCGCCACCATCGCCTGGAACGCCGCCGGCGAGCGGAAATGATAGTCGGTCCCGTCCCGCTCCGCCGGCCGCGGCGCGCGGGTGGTGACGCTGACGGAGACCGCAAGCCCAGGCTCGCGCGCCCGCAGCGCGCGGGCCACCGTGCTCTTGCCGGTTCCGGAGGGGGCGGCGAGCACCAGGCACACCCCGCGGCGCGGGATCGCGGTCCCGGCCGGTGCGTGGCTGTCACTCAATGTTCTGCACCTGCTCGCGCAACTGCTCGATCGTCGCTTTCAGCTTCAGCCCGGTCGCCGTCAGCGCGACCGAGGCGGATTTGCTGCACAGGGTGTTCGCTTCCCGGTTGAACTCCTGCACCAGGAAGTCGAAGCGCCGGCCGATCGCGCCGGCCTCGGCCAGCAGCGCCCGGGCCGCGGCGATATGGCTGTCCAGCCGGTCGAGCTCTTCGCGCACGTCGGAGCGGGCGGCGAGCAGCGCCACCTCCTGGGCGATGCGTTCCTCCGGCAGGGCGGGCGCTTCCGCCAGCAGCGCGGCGACGGACGCCAGCATCCGCGCGCGCTGCTGCGCCGGCTGCTCCGCCGCCTCCGCCGTCGCCGCCGCGTGCAGCGCGGCGATCTCGTCGAGCAGGCCGGTGAGGGTGACGCCGAGCCGCGCGCCCTCGGCCGTGCGTGCGGCCACCAGCCCGGTCAGCGCCTCGACAAAGCCGGAACGCAGCCGTGTGGCGGTGGCGGCCGAGGGGCCGACCACGTCGGCAACGGCCGGGCGCAGGACGCCGGGCAGGCCGAGCAGGGCCTCGGCCCGCGGCGGCGGGCAGCCGGGGATGCGGGCCGACAGCTTGAGCGCCAGATCGAGCGCCTGCTCCAGTGCCGCCGGATCGGGCGTCAGCACCGGTTCGCTCTCCCGTTTCACGGTCAGGGTGGCGGCGACGTTGCCGCGCCGCAGCGCCTGGGCCGCCGCTTCGCGCAGACTGGGTTCCAGCCCGTCCCACCCGGGCGGCAGGCGCAGCCGCAGATCGAGCCCCCGCCCGTTCACCGAACGCAGTTCCCAGGCCCAGACGAGGCCGTCGGCACGGCCTTCGGTGCGGGCAAATCCGGTCATGGAAGCAAGGCTGGGCATGGCTACTCCGAACGGGCGGACGGGGCGCCGCGCCTGCTCCTGTCCCGGCACCCGGGGAGGGACACAACGCAACGCCGGGCCCTGCTTATGACAACCGGCGAACCGACAGACGCACGACAGCGTCCGACCCGTCCCCGTCCTGGCCGGGTACCCCGGGTCAGTGCCGTCGAACCGGGGAGTCGGAGCGTTCGCCGGTCGGTCATAGAGCGGCCCGCGCCGGAGGGAAACGCCCGCCGCGCCGGCGGCCCCGCGCCGGCGGACCGGCAACGATGATCCTCCCGCCGCCTTGCCGGTCGGAACCGCCCGCGACCACTCCGGCCTGGCGTCCGCCCGCCTACGGCCCCCGTCGCCGCCGCGGCGCGCCACGTCGCTTGGGGTCGTAGCCGCCGCCCCCCGGCCCCAGCGGCTGCGGCCCGCGGTCCTTCGCGCCCCGCCCGCCGCCGGGGCGCTGCGTGACCGAGGCGGGCGGCGGCGGCTCGATCCCCAGCTCCAGCGCTTCCAGCCGGCGGATCTCGTCGCGCAGCCGGGCCGCCTGCTCGAACTCGAGGTCCGCGGCCGCGGCGCGCATCCGCTTCTCCAGCTCGGCGATGCCCGCCTTCAGGTCCTTGCCGACGAACTCCGCCGGTCCCGCCTCGGCCATCGGCGCGACCGTCACGTAGTCCTGCTCGAACACCGAGGCGAGCACGTTGCCGATCTGTTTCCTGATCGACTGCGGGGTGATCCCGTGCGCGACGTTCCAGGCGGTCTGCTTGGTGCGGCGGCGTTCCGTCTCCTCGATCGCGCGGCGCAGGCTGCGGGTCATGGTGTCGGCGTACAGGATCACCCGCCCGTCGAGGTTGCGCGCGGCGCGGCCGATGGTCTGGATCAGGCTGGTCGCGGAGCGCAGGAAGCCTTCCTTGTCGGCATCCAGGATCGCCACCAGCATGCATTCGGGAATATCGAGCCCCTCGCGCAGCAGGTTGATGCCCACCAGCACGTCGATCACGCCGAGCCGCAGGTCGCGGATGATGTCGATCCGTTCCAGGGTATCGATATCGGAATGGAGGTAGCGGACCTTCACCCCGTGCTCGGTCAGGTACTCCGTCAGGTCCTCGGCCATGCGCTTGGTGAGCGTCGTCACCAGCACCCGCCCGCCGCGCGCGGTGACGGCGCGGCATTCGCCCAGAAGATCGTCCACCTGGTGCTCCACCGGGCGGATCTCGGTCACCGGGTCCACCAGGCCGGTGGGGCGGATCACCTGTTCGGCGAAGGTGCCGCCGGTGCGTTCCAGCTCCCACGGGCCCGGGGTGGCGGAGACGAACAGGGTCTGCGGGCGGTAGGTGTCCCACTCCTCGAATTTCAGCGGCCGGTTGTCGATGCAGGACGGCAGGCGGAAGCCGAAATCGGCCAGCACCGACTTGCGGTTGAAGTCGCCGCGGTACATGCCGCCGATCTGCGGCACGGTGACGTGGCTCTCGTCGACGATCAGCAGCGCGTCTTCCGGCAGGTATTCGAACAAGGTGGGCGGCGGCTCGCCGGGGTTGCGCCCGGTCAGGTAGCGCGAGTAGTTCTCGATCCCCTTGCACGACCCGGTGGTTTCCATCATCTCGACATCGAAGGTGCAGCGCTGCTGCAGCCGTTCGACTTCCAGAAGCTTGCCCTGGGCGGTCAGCTCCTCCAGCCGGATCTTCAGCTCGCGCTTGATATCCACCACCGCCTGCGCCAGGGTCGGGCGCGGGGTGATGTAGTGGCTGTTCGCGTACACCGTGATCGCCGGCAGGGCGGCGGTCTTTTCCCCGGTCAGCGGGTCGAATTCGTGGATCGATTCGATCTCGTCGCCGAACAGGCTCACCCGCCAGGCGCGGTCCTCGTAGTGGCTGGGGAAGATATCCACCACCTCCCCGCGCAGCCGGAACGTGCCGCGCTGGAAGGCGGCGTCGTTGCGGCGGTATTGCAGCTCGGCCAGCGCCTTGGCCAGCTTGTCGCGGTCGATCCGCCCGCCCGTTTCCAGCTTCACCACCATGCGCGCGTAGGATTCGACCGAGCCGATGCCGTAGATGCACGACACCGAGGCCACGATCACCACGTCGTTGCGTTCCAGCAGCGCCTGGGTGGCGGCGTGGCGCATGCGGTCGATCTGCTCGTTGATCTGCGCGTCTTTTTCGATGTAGGTGTCGGTGCGCGGGACGTAGGCCTCCGGCTGGTAGTAATCGTAGTAGGATACGAAATATTCCACCGCGTTGTCGGGGAAGAACCCCTTCATCTCGGCATAGAGCTGCGCGGCCAGGGTCTTGTTCGGCGCCAGGATCAGGGTCGGCTTCTGCACCGCCTCGATCACCTTGGCCATGGTGAAGGTCTTGCCCGATCCGGTGACGCCGAGCAGCACCTGGTCGCGCTCGCCCGTCTCCACCCCGCCGGTCAGGGTGGCGATGGCGGTGGGCTGGTCGCCGGCGGGTTCATACTCGGACACCACCCGCAGCCGGTTGGTGCGCGGGCGGGCGGCCTGTTTCTGGGGGATGAACAGGACCGGCGCCGGGGGGCGGAGCAGGGCGGTGGACATGGGGGCAAGATGGGGCCGGACGGCCGGGCTGGCCAGGGGGGCGGGGCCAGGGGGGCGAGGGCAGGGGGTGGTCGCCGGGGGGCCGGAGCAAGCGCCCGCCCGTGCGGCGCCGCGGCGGGCGGGCGCAACGTCCCCGCGGGCCTGCCCGCAATCTTTTTGCAAGCGTTGTGGGCTACCTTGTCCACCGTAAGGCCGATCGGGCGCGGATCGCGCCTGCCGTCGCAAAGGCGTGGTGGTCATGGAAGGACAGTCGGCGATGCCGGAGCGGAAGACGAGTCTGCGCATCTCGGTGGCCATCGGCCTGGCGGCGATGGCCATGGCGGTCACCGCCGGCTCCGCCCACGCGACCAATCTGGTGACAAATGGCGCCTTCGAGAATGTCGGGACCGCCAGGTCATCGTTTCAGGTCACCAATTCCAACCTGCCGGGCTGGCAGACGACGTCGGGCTATTCCTTCCTCGTGTTTCCGGGCCAGGCGACGGTGGACCTGGGCAACGGCATCCAGCTGTGGGCGTTCCCCGCGACCAGTCCTGATGGCGGGAACTTCCTGCTGCAGGACGGCGCCTACCAGGTTGGAACCCTGTCGCAGACCCTGAGCGGGCTGGTCGCCGGGAAGTCCTATCAGGTGAGCTTCTACCAGGCCGCGGGACAGCAGTCGGGCTTCAGCGGAATTACCACCGAGTGGTGGAGCGTCTCCCTGGGCCGCAGCAGCCAGGCCACGCCCGTCATGACCACGCCCAGCCACGGCTTTATCGGCTGGAGCCAGGTGTCCCTGAACTTCGTGGCCACGGCGACCAGCGAGGTGCTCGGGTTCCTGGCGCAGGGCACCCCGAGCGGCGAGCCGCCCTTCGTCGCGTTGGACGGGATCTCGGTGACCCAGGCGGTGCCGGAACCCGCGACCTTCGCCCTGCTCGGCGCCGGCGTGCTGGGCATGCTGGCCGTGCGGGGGCGGCGCCGGCGGCGCGCCTGACGGGGCCCTCCGCGCCGATCCGGCAGACCCGCCGAGAGAACCGCGGCACGTCATGCACCAGAGCATCGCCACGGCCGCCGTCCACCTCCTGCGCCTCGGCGCCTGGCTGATCCTGCTCATGGCGGTGTTCGTCCCGCTGGAGCGGCTGGCCGCCCTGCACCCGCAGAAGGTCTTCCGCCCGGGCTTCGCCACTGATCTGACCTACTACTTCGTCAGCAGCCTGGTCCCCGGTCTGGCTCTGGTGCCGCTGGCGACCGTGCTGGCCTGGGGGCTGCACGCCCTCCTGCCCACCGGGCTGCACGCCTGGGCGGCCGGCCTGTCGCTGCCGGCGCGCCTCGCGGCGGCGTTGGCGGTCGGCGAGATCGGCTTCTACTGGGGGCACCGCTGGAGCCACGAGATCCCCCTGCTGTGGCGCTTTCACGCCGTCCACCACAGCGCCGAGCGGATGGACTGGCTGGTCAACACCCGCGCCCATCCGGTGGACATCATCTTCACCCGGCTCTGCGGTTTCGTGCCGATCTACGTGCTCGGCCTGGCGCGGCCGGTCGGGCATGCGACGGACATGGCGCCGATGCTGGTGCTGCTGCTCGGCACCGTCTGGGGGTTCTTCATCCACGCCAATCTGCGCTGGCGGCTCGGCTGGCTGGGATGGCTCGTTGCCACGCCGGCCTTCCACCATTGGCATCACACCAACGACGCATACCGGGACAGGAACTACGCCGCGATGCTTCCGGTGCTCGACCGGATCTTCGGCACGTCCCACGTGCCGCGGCACCAATGGCCGGCCCGCTATGGAACGGATTCACCTATGGCCGCCGGTTTCGCCGGGCAGATGATGGCGCCGGTGCGGCGGCGGTGGGGCACGCCGTCACCCGGGCCGGCCGCCGCCGATCCGTCGTAATCGGGAAAACCCCGCCCCGCCGCCCCGCTCACCCGTGCGGCAGGAACCCCACCAGCCGCTCGGCCTCCGCCACGATCGGATCGGCGATCGCCGCCGCCCGCCGTGCCCCGGCCCGCAAGGTCGCGTCGATCTCCCCCGGGTCGGACAGCAGCCGGTCGGTTTCCCGCGCGATCGGGGTCAGCGCGCTCACCAGCAGGTCCGCGAGCAGCGGCTTGAACGCGCCGAACCCCTTGCCGGCGTGGTCGGCCAGCACCGCCGCCGGGGTGACCCCGGACAGCGCGGCGTAGATGCCCACCAGGTTGCGCGCCTCCGGCCGGGCGGCCAGCCCCTCCGGCGTCTCCGGCAGCGGGTCGGGGTCGGTCTTGGCGCGGCGGATCTTCAGCGCGATCGTGTCGGGATCGTCGTTCAGGTTGATCCGGCTCTGGTCCGACGGGTCGGATTTCGACATCTTCTTCGTCCCGTCACGCAGGCTCATCACCCGTGCGGCGGGGCCCAGGATCAGCGGCTCGATCGGCGGGAAGAACGCCGCGCCGTAGTCGTGGTTGAACTTCTGCGCGATGTCGTTGGCCAGTTCCAGGTGCTGGCGCTGGTCGTCGCCCACCGGCACCTGGGTCGCGTGATAGGCCAGGATGTCGGCCGCCATCAGGTTGGGATAGACGTACAGCCCCGCGGACGCGGCCTCCCGGTCCTTGCCCGCCTTGTCCTTGAACTGGGTCATCCGGTTCAGCCAGCCCAGCCGGGCGACGCAGTTCAGGATCCACGCCAGCTGCGCATGCGCGCGCACATGCGACTGCACGAACAGGATCTGGCGCGCCGGATCGAGCCCGCAGGCCAGCAGCACCGCCGCCATCTCCCGCGTCTGCCGCGCCAGCGCCGCCGGCTCCTGCCACACCGTGATCGCGTGCAGATCGACCACGCACCACAGGCACTCGTGGCTGTCCTGCAACGTCACCCAGTTGCGGACGGCGCCGAGGTAGTTGCCGAGGGTCGGGATGCCGGAAGGCTGGATGCCGGAAAAAATGCGCGCCATGGGTCGGGGATCAACTGTCCGTGGTCAGGGGCGGCGGGGTGATGGCCGATCCTGGCGCGGGGCGCAAGCGGCGCCGGGTGAGCAGGCGCAGCGCCTGGCGCGCGCCATAGGCGCCGAACAGCGGCAGGGCGGCGAAATAGGTCACCGCTCCCGCCGCCACCAACCCGCCCAGCCCGAGCCAGCGCAGCACGCCGCGGGTGGCGAGCGCCCCCCCCAGCAGGTGCTGCGCCAGCCCCAGCACCGCGGCCATCGCCACCGCCGCGGCCAGCATCCGCGGCGCCCGCCGGCGCAGGGCGGGATCGAAGTGCAACTGCCCCCGCCGCGCCAGCACCACCCCGAGCCCCGCCATGTTGAACATCGCCGCAACGCTGGTCGCCAGCGCCGGACCCATCTGCTGGAACGGCCGCATGAACGCGAGGTTGAGCGCCAGGTTCAGCGCCACCGCCGCCACGCCGATCTTCACCGGCGTCGCCGTGTCGCCGCGGGCGAAAAACCCCGGCGCCAGCACCTTCACCAGCACGAACGCCGGCAGCCCCACCGCATAGGCCGCCAGCGCGTGCCCCGACAGCACCACATCCGCCTGCCCGAACTGTCCGCGCCCGAACAGGACGGCGATGATCGGTCCCGCCGTCACCAGCAGCGCCAGCGCCGCCGGCAGGGTGAGGAACAGCGCGTATTCGATCGCCCGGTTCTGCGTGTCCGCCGCCGCCGCCGCTTCCCCCCCGCGCACCTGGCGCGACAGCACGGGCAGCATCGCGGTGCCCACCGCCGCGCCGATCACCCCGAGCGGCAGCTGCTGCACGCGATCGGCATAGTACAGCACCGACACCGTGCCCGCCGGCAGCAGGCTGGCGATGATCACGTCGACCGCGAGATTGAGCTGGGTCACCCCCGCGCCCACCAGCCCCGGCGCCATGCGCCGCACCAGGGTCCGCATCTCCGGCGTCAGGCGCGGCCGGCGCAGCCGCAGCCCCATGCCCGCCCGCCGCGCCGCCACCAGCAGCACGCCAAGCTGCGCCACGCCGGAAATGGTCACCCCCACCGCCAGCGCATGCCCCGCGCTCGGCAGCACCGGGGTGAGCCACAGCAGCGCCGCGATCGTCACCACGTTGAACAGCACATAGCTGGCGGACGCGGCGGTGAACCGATCCAGCCCGTTCAGCAGGCCGGACACCAGCGCCGCCAGGCAGATCAGCAGCAGATAGGGAAACGTGATCCGCGACAGGGTCACGGCAAGGGCGAATTTCGCCGGCACCGCGGCGAAGCCGGGCGCCAGGCCCAGCATCACCTGCGGCATGAACACTTCGCCCGCGATGGTCAGCAGGCCCAGCAGCAGCAACATGCCGGCGAAGGCCTGTTCGGCGAAGTCGCGCGCCGCGACCCGCCCGTCGGTCGCCAGCAGGCCGGCGAAGCTGGGGACGAAGGCGGCGTTGAACGCACCTTCCCCGAACAGGCGGCGAAACAGGTTGGGCAGGCGCAGCGCGACGAAAAACGCATCCGCCACCGGGCCCGCGCCGAGCCGGGCGGCGATCAGCATGTCGCGGGCGAAGCCGAGCAGGCGGCTCGCCAGGGTCCAGCCGCCAACGGTGAGGATGCCACGAAGCATGGGGCGGGCACGGAAGCGACGCGCGGCGGGGCTTGTCAACCGCGGGCCGCGCCCGGGACAGGGCAATCGGGCGAGCGCCCCGGTTCCCTCGACTGCCACGGAACGATGGGGTGGCGGCCCCCATCCAGGGAGGTCCCGGCTCGGCCCGCCGGCCGCGTCATGGCCGGCCATGCCGCCGGGACAACGCGCCCCCACGCTGTCTGGCACGCAGAACCCGACCCCACGGCGCCTTCCTCCGGTGTTTCCTGGTTCGGCTGGGGGCCGTTTCCTCGTCCCGGCCTGACGTTTCCAGGGCGCCGTGCGCAGCCGCGGTCAAGGATGGCCCGCCGCTTCGCGGGCCACCGCGCCCTTGCGCGGCGCGCAGCGTCCTTGACGGCGGCGAGCACGGCGCCAGGCTCGGGCAGGTCGGGCGCCCCGCCCCGGGCGGCGTCACGGGAGCCCGCACAAACCTGTTGCCTCGGCCGGGGCGAATGTTCTATATATGTTCGCACACCCATGACCCTCCTCCCTCTGCTCGACCGTCTTACCGGCCTCGTCGCCTGGCTGGCCGACCGCATCGCCGGATTGGGCGATCACGCGGGGCTGGACCGCACGCAGGGCGGCGCCCTGCTCGCGCGGCTGCACGATCTCGTCGCCCGGTTCCGCGCCGTCGCCGGCACGCCGGTTCCGCCGCCGAAGCGGGCCCCGAAGCCGGTCAAGCCGCGATTCGTTCCCACCGACAGCTATTACGACCCGTTGGCGGACCCGCCGCCGGAACGCACGGGGCTGCCGCGCTCCTGGCGCTGGCTGCTGCGGCTGGTGCCGCAGGCCGCCGCCGGGCGGGCGCAGCTGGAAGAGCTGCTGCGCGATCCGGCGATGGCGGAGATGCTGGCGGCCGATCCCAGGCTGGGGCCGATCCTGCGCCCGCTCGGCTGGATGCTCGGGGTGGATCGCGCGCTTCTGCCCGCCTCGCGGCGGCGGCGGCGGCCGGTGATCCTGGTGCCCGGCGGGCCCCTGACGGCCGCGGCGGCGGCGGCCGACTACGCCGTGGCGCGGGCGAGGGGGGTTTCGCAAGGCGGACCTTGTCGCGCTCGGGTGCATGCCCCCCGCGGGGGGGCGGGACCGTCGGCCGGTCTGGCTCGGGTGCCCGGGGCTGGGTTCGGCGAAGAGTCCGGCCTGAGGGGGCGTGGTGGACGCGCGTTCTGGTTGTTACGATATCGTAGCTAATAGCCGCTCCCCTTCCGGGCCCGGGTCGGCGGCCGGGGTGCCAAAAGGCCGCCCGCGTCGGGCCATGGGGCGATGATGGCGTTCGCCCGATCGCCCTGGCGCCCGGGATCAGCAGCGGCTGGGCAGCAGCCGGAACCCGATCAGCTTGCCGGCCATCACGAAGTCCCCGAAGTCCATCCGCAGGTCGTCCGCCACGCCGTTGCTCCAGTAGCGCATGCCCACTTCGTAGTCGGGCAGCATCTTGGTCGGGTCGCTGCCGAAGAAGGCGATGTGCACCACCACGCTGGGCAGCGCCGCCAGCGCCGCCCACTGGCCGGCGGTGGGGCCGCGGCGCTCCAGCGGGACGATGGAGCTGAGCTCGGCGCCGGTGTCGTCGGTGCCGTCGAACACCGGCAGGGTGAAGAATTTCTGGCCCGCTTCGGCGGCGCGGATCAGCGCCGCGGTGTGCGCCATCGGGAACAGGGTGCCGGGCGGCAGCGCGACCTGCTTCACCTCCGGCTTGGCGTAGTCGGCGACGCCGGGCCCGCCGGGATGGTCCAGGCGGGCTTCGCCCTGGGTTTCGCTGGTGATGGCGTCGTCGGCCCGCTGCGTGGTGTGGAACCGCAGGGTGAGGCCGTTCTTCGCTTCGCTGGTGACGTAGTCCGAGACCATATGCGTGCTGGTGCCGTCGGTGTTGGTCACGGTCATCGCCAGCCGCTGGCGCACGTTCCAGCTGTGGCAGGCATCGATCACCTCGTAGCCCATGGCGCCGACGGCGCCGACCACCTTGCCGCGGCCGTCGACCAGGGTGAGGCGGTACAGCGCCTGGTGCGCGGCCAGCCGGACCGGCGGCGGCGCGGCCGCGGCGGGGAGGGCGAGAAGCAGCAGGGTCGCCAGCACGGCAAGGCGGCGCATCGGGGGGGCTCCGCGGGCAAGAGAGAGGGGGGCAGGGCAGGAGGACGGGCCGGGCTTGCGCCGGCTTGCCGGCCGGGATCAGCGGCGGGGTCGATCCACGGTCGGGCCGCATCAGGCGGTCGGGTGTCACGATGCCGGCCCCTGTGGGCCAGGCGGGTCAGTCGTGCAGATAGGCGTTCAGATCGGGTGTCGGGGCGGCGGTGTCCAGGTACCCGAAGGTGCCGTGGTCGTGCACCTCGCGCGCGGCATCCAGCAGGCCGGTCATGGCGGCACGCCAGAGCGAGGTGGCGAGGCTGATCCGCTTCACCCCGGCCTCGCCCAGCGCCGCGACGGTGAACGACCTGCCCTTGATCCCGGCCATGAAATTGACCGGGCGGGACAGCGCGGCGCAGACCGCGCGCACCGCGGTCAGATCGGGCAGGCCGGGCGCCATCAGCACGTCGGCGCCGGCGGCCTCGAACGCGGCCAGCCGGCGGATGGTGTCGTCGAGATCGGGGTTGCCGCGCAGGAAATTCTCCGTCCGCGCGGTCAGCACGAAGGGAAAGCCGCAGGCCCGGGCGGCCTGCACCGCGGCGGCAATGCGCGCGGTGGCGATTGCCCGGTCGAACAGCGGCCGGGCGGGATCGCCGGTGGCGTCCTCGATGGAGGCGCCGACCAGCCCGACCTTTGCGGCCAGGGTGATGGTTTCCGCGGCGGCTGCCGGGGTGTCGCCGAAGCCTTTCTCCAGGTCAGCCGAGACCGGCAGGTCGGTCGCGGCGACGATCGCGGCGGCGTGCGCCAGGGCTTCCTCGCGCGTCACCTGCCCGTCGCGCCGGCCCAGCACGCCGGCGCAGGCGCCGGAGGAGGTGGCGAGCGCAGGGAAGCCGAGCCCGGCGAGGATGCGCGCGGAGCCCGCATCCCAGGCGTTGGCGATCAGAAAAGTCCCGGGGCCGTCGTGCAGGGCCCGGAAGCGGGCGGCTTTCTCGGTCTGGCTGGCCGGCATGGCACGCGGTCTCTCCCCAAAAGAACGTCCCGCCCCCGCACCGTTTCTCCCCCTCCCCTTGCGGCAGGGGGCCAGGGGGAGGGGCCGAGCGGCACGAACCTGGTCGCGGCGTCCGCGCGGGCCGCCCCCGCTATCCCTTCACCTTGGGCGGCAGATCGAGCTTCAGCGACAATTCCTTCAGCCGCGCCGGGGGCACCGGCGCCGGCGCGCCCATCATCAGGTCCTGGCCCTGCTGGTTCAACGGGAACAGGATCACCTCGCGGATATTCGGCTCCTCGGCCAGCAGCATCACCATCCGGTCGATCCCCGGCGCCGAGCCGCCGTGCGGCGGTGCGCCGTAGCGGAATGCGTTCAGCATGCCGCCGAAGCGCGCTTCCACCTCGGCCGGCGGATAGCCGGCGATCTCGAACGCGCGCAGCATGATGTCGGGCCGGTGGTTGCGGATCGCGCCGGAGGACAGCTCGATGCCGTTGCACACGATGTCGTACTGGAACGCGTTGATGGTCAGCGGGTCCTGCGTGTTCAGCGCCTCCAGCCCGCCCTGCGGCATGCTGAACGGGTTGTGGCTGAAGTCGATCTGGCCGGTGTCCTCGTTCAGCTCGTACATCGGGAAATCGGTGATCCAGCAGAAGCGGAACGCGCCCTGCTCGGTCAGGCCAAGCTCGGTGCCGAGCCGCGTGCGCACCTGGCCCGCGAATTTCCACACCTCGTCCGGCTTGCCGGCGGCGAAGAACACCGCGTCCCCGGCGCCGAGCCCGCAGGCGGCGCGGATCGCGGCGGCGCGGTCGGCTTCCAGGTTGCGCGCGATCGGCCCCTTGGCGCCCTCGGCGTCGAACGTGATGTAGCCGAGCCCGCCGGCGCCCTCGGCGCGGGCCCACTCGTTCAGCTTGTCGAAGAAGCTGCGCGGGTTGCCCCCCGCGCCCGGCGCGGGGATCGCGCGCACCACGCCGCCCGCGGCGGCGATGCGGGCAAACAGGCCGAAGCTCGACCCGGCGAAATGCTCGGTCACGTCGGTGATGCGCAGCGGGTTGCGCAGGTCGGGCTTGTCGGTGCCGTACTCCGCCAGGGCGGCGGCGTAGGGAATGCGCACGAACGGCGCGGCATCCACCGCGCGGCCGTCGGCGAACTCCTCGAACACGCCCGCGATCACCGGCTCGATCGTGGCGAACACGTCGTCCTGGGTGACGAAGCTCATCTCGAAATCGAGCTGGTAGAACTCGCCCGGGGAACGGTCGGCGCGCGAGGCCTCGTCACGGAAACAGGGCGCGATCTGGAAATAGCGGTCGAAGCCCGCGACCATCAGCAGCTGCTTGAACTGCTGCGGCGCCTGCGGCAGCGCGTAGAACGTGCCCGGATGCAGCCGCGCCGGCACCAGGAAGTCGCGCGCCCCTTCGGGGGAGGACGCGGTCAGGATCGGCGTGGTGAACTCGGTGAAGCCGGCGTCGATCATGCGCCGGCGGATCGAGGCGATCACGCCCGCGCGCAGCATCATGTTCCGGTGCAGCTTCTCGCGCCGGAGGTCGAGGAAGCGGTAGGTCAGGCGCAGGTCTTCCGGATATTTCTCCTCGCCCGCCACCTGGATCGGCAGCACCTCGGCCGCCGATTGCACCGCGAGGTCATCGACCCGAAGCTCGATCTCCCCGGTCGGCAGGCGCGGGTTCACGGTGCCTTCGGCGCGCGGAACGACGGTGCCGGTGACGGTGATGACGCTTTCCGGGCGCACCGCCTCGGCGGCGGCGAACGCGGGGCTGTCGGCGGCGAACACGCATTGCGTGAGGCCGTCATGGTCGCGCAGGTCGATGAACAGCAGGCCGCCGTGGTCGCGCTTGGCGTGCACCCAGCCGGACAGGCGCGCGGTCTGCCCGGCGTCGGCGGCGCGCAGCGCGCCGGCGGTATGGGTACGATAGGCGTGCATCGTTGGCGGCTCTCGGATCTGAAAAAAGGGGGGCGGACGGGGCGGGGAGAGAAACGCCGCGGGTTCCGGCGAGTCAAGCCGGATGCCGGGGGGCCGCGCGGCGCCGCGTGACCGGCGCGGCGCGGCTGAACCGCGCCCGATAGTCCTGCGGCGTGGCGGCCAGCAGGCGAAGAAAGCTGCGGCGCAAGGTCTCCGCCGACCCGAAGCCGCACCGCGCGGCGATCCGCTTCACCGGCAGCGGCGAGTCGGACAGCAGACGCCGCGCCGCTTCCACCCGCAGCCGCTCCACCGCCCGGGCCGGGGTCGATCCGGTGACCGCCGCGTAGTGGCGGCTGAAGCTGCGTTCGCTCATCCCGGTCCGCGCCGCCAGGACGGGAAGCGACAGGTCGCGGGCGAGATTCGCGCCGATCCATTCATGCAGCGCCCCGAACCTGTCCTCCGCCGCCTGCAGGGACAGCGCGACACTGAACTGCGCCTGCCCGCCCGGACGCTTGAGGAACACCACCAGGTGGCGTGCCACGGCCAGGGCGGCGCCGCGGCCCAGGTCCTGCTCCACCAGCGCCAGCGCGAGATCGATGCCGGCGGTGATCCCGGCCGAGCTCCAGACCGGCCCGTCCTGCACGAAGATCGGGTCCGGCTCGACCCGGGCGGCGGGCACGCGCCGGGCGAGCTCGGCACAGACGGTCCAGTGCGTCGCCGCCCGTCGCCCGTCCAGCAGGCCCGCCGCGCCCAAAAGGAAGGCCCCGGTGCAGACCGAGGCGACCCGACGCGCCCGCGCCGCCCGGGCCCGGACCCAGTCCACCAGCACCGGATCGGCCGCCGCCGCCCGGACGCCCTGACCGCCGGCCACCAGCAGCGTGTCCAGCGGAGACGAGAGCGGCGGCAGCGGCGCGGTCGCCAGCCCGACCCCGGCCGAGGCGGTCACGACCTGGCCGCCGTCCGCGATCACGCGGGGCGCATAGGGCGGCGTGCCGCCCGACCCGGTGGCGAGGTCGTTGGCCGTGGCGAAGACCTGCAGCGGTCCCGCGACGTCGAGCAACTGCACCGAGGGGAAGGCGAGCAGCTCGACGATCCGGGGCGCGGTTGGCGGAGAACGAGGGATATCTGGCATTTCCGCCAGACCCTGCCCGTCTAGTCTTCTCCTGTCCATCCACCCGCGGCGACAGCGAGGCTTTTCCATGATTCCGCACGAGACCCATCTGCAGATCGGCTCCCTCCTGTTCGAGGGGCTCGATCAGATCGACCTCACCGGTCCGTTCGAGGTGCTGTCGCGCATCCCGAACGCGACCTATCGGATCTTCGCCAGGACGACCGCACCGGTGCGGGACGTGCGCGGCCTGCGGCTGACGCCCGATGCCGCGCTGGCGGACGCGCCGCCGCTCGATCTCCTGCACGTGCCTGGCGGCTTCGGGCAGGAAGCCCTGATGGACGACGAGGAGGTGCTCGGCTGGGTGCGACGTCAGGCGGGCGGGGCGCGCTGCGTGTTCTCCGTATGCACGGGCGCGCTGATCTGCGGCGCGGCCGGGCTGCTCCAGGGGCGCCGGGCGACGACGCACTGGTCGGCGTTCCATCTGCTCGCGCTCTTCGGTGCGACGCCGGTGAACCAGCGGGTGGTGGTGGACGGAAACATGGTGTTCGCCGCCGGCGTCACGGCGGGCATCGACGGCGCCCTGCGGGTCGCGGCCGAGCTGCGCGGTGATGCCGCCGCCCAGACCATCCAGCTCCATCTGCAGTACGCGCCGGAGCCGCCGTTCGACAGCGGGACGCCGGAGACCGCGCCGGCGGCGGTGCTGGAAGGGGCGCGACGCTCCGTCCAGGCGATCACGACCCGGCGGGAGGCAACGGCGCGGCGCGTGGCCGCGCGCCTTGGCAATCGCCGTGACGCCCAAGGCGGCAGGCGGCTGACCCGGCCGGACGGTGCCGGCTGCCATGCGCCTTCCGCGACCGCGTCCGTCCCGGATCCGTCCGTCGCGTTCGGAAGGAGGACGCAGGATCGCCGACCGGGGCAGCCGGGGCCGGGGGGATACAAGGTGGCGCCGGGAGCGTGACGTGACGCTGCTCGGCGATCCCGGGCACGCGCGCCGTGCGCCGGCCTCCGTGCCCTCGGTTTTCCTCGCCTTGCTTTTCTCTGCGTTGAAACGGGAACGGTGCCGCCGGCACCTGCCCGGGGGCCGGTTTCCCGCGTTCCGCCCCTCGTGTAGAACCCCGCCCATGTCCCGCTCCCCCCGCCCGAACTTCCCCACCCCCGTCCTGATCGAGACCACCGAGGCACTCGCCGCGCTCTGCGAGCGCCTGCGCGCCGAGCCCTTCGTCACCGTCGATACCGAGTTCATGCGCGAGCGCACCTACTGGCCCGAACTCTGCGTGGTCCAGCTGGCCAGCGCCTCCGACGTCGCGGTGGTCGACGCGTTGGCCGAGGGCATCGACCTCGCCCCGCTCGGCGCCCTGCTCGCCGACCCCGCGGTGCTGAAGGTCTTCCACGCCGCGCGCCAGGACATCGAGATCTTCGTCATCCGCTACGGCACCGTGCCCGCGCCGCTGTTCGACACCCAGGTGGCGGCGATGGTGGCCGGCTTCGGCGACCAGGCCGGCTACGACACCCTGGTGCAGACCCTGGCCGGCGGGCAGATCGACAAGGCGCACCGGTTCAGCGACTGGGCCGCCCGCCCGCTGTCCCCCGCCCAGCTCGCCTACGCCGCCGCCGACGTGACCTGGCTGCGGATCGTCTACGAAGAATTGCGCGACCGCCTGGCGCGCGACCACCGGCTGGAATGGGTGGCCGAGGAAATGGCGGTGCTCGCCGACCCCGCCACCTACCGCGCCGAGCCGGAGGACATGTGGCTGCGGCTGCGCCCGCGCAGCACCAACCGCCGCTACCTGGGCCAGGTCCGCGCGCTCGCCGCCTGGCGGGAACGCGAGGCGCAGCGCATCAACATTCCGCGCCAGCGCCTGCTGAAGGACGAGACCCTGCTGGAGATCGCCGCCACCGCGCCGGAAACGCCGGGCGCCCTGGCCCGTGCCCGGGGCATCACCAAAGGCTTTGCCGAGGGCCGCACCGGCACCGCCCTGCTGGAGGCGGTGGCCGCCGCGCGCGAGCTGCCGGAGGAGGCGCTGCCGTCCTCCCCGCGCGGGGCCGAGGCGCCGGCGCGGCCGTCCCCCGCGCTGATCGCGCTGCTGAAAGTCCTGCTCGCCGCCAAATGCGAGCAGCACCACGTCGCCCCGCGGCTGGTCGCGCTGTCGGACGACCTCGACCGGCTGGCGAGCGGGGCCGACACCGGCCTTCCGGCGCTGCACGGCTGGCGGCGGGAGGTGTTCGGCGCCGATGCGCTGGCCTTGCGCGAGGGGCGGATGGCGCTCGGCGTGAGCGGACGCCAGGTGCGGCTGATCCCGGTCTGACCCGCGGTTTCCGCGCGCTGCGCGGGAGGCGGGCCGGCGGCGGCTGATCGAAAAACCTGCTCGGGGTGATCGAGAAATGCCATTGGACTCACCCCGGGTGATCGACTACCCCTTTCGCCCGCCGGAGGCCGCCCGCATGCGGGGGCCGGCCCCGGACCAGTTGCAGACATCAGGGAGACGGTCATGGCATCGCTCAAGGGCAGCAAGACGGAAGAGAATTTGAAGGCCGCGTTCGCCGGCGAATCGCAGGCCAATCGCCGCTACCTCTATTTTGCCCAGAAGGCCGACGTGGAGGGCTACAACGACGTCGCCGCGGTGTTCCGCTCCACCGCCGAGGGCGAGACCGGGCATGCGCACGGCCATCTGGAATTCCTGGAAGCCGTCGGCGATCCGGCCACCGGCAAGCCGATCGGCAAGACCTCCGACAACCTTGTCGCCGCGGTCGCGGGCGAAACCCACGAATACACCGACATGTATCCGGGCATGGCCCGCTCGGCGCGCGAGGAAGGGTTCGAGGAAATCGCCGACTGGTTCGAGACCTTGGCCAAGGCCGAACGCTCGCACGCCGGCCGCTTCCAGCGCGCGCTCGACGAGCTGAAATAGCGCCGCAGCGCTGATCCCGCCTCTCCCGCATCGCGGGAGAGGCCGTCGCGCCCGCATGCGGCGGGCGAGGGGCGCGGCGCGCGCCCCGCACCGGCTCAGCCGGTTTTCCAGCTCCCCTGCACGACAGGCCAATCCTCATGAGCGAAGGCAGCCTCGACGCGCCCACCCGCCATCCCATCGCCTGGCAGGATCCGGAGTTCACCGACCCGGCGCAGATCGATGCGGAACTGCGACGGGTGTTCGACATCTGCCACGGCTGCCGCCGCTGCTTCAATCTGTGCGATTCGTTTCCCAAGCTGTTCGACCTGATCGACGAATCGCGCACCGGCGAGCTGGATGCGGTGGACAGCGCCGGGTTCAAGCCGGTCGTGGATGGCTGCACCCTGTGCGACATGTGCTTCATGACCAAGTGTCCGTATGTGCCGCCGCATGCGTTCAACCTGGACTTCCCGCATTTGATGCTGCGCTACCGCGCGATGGAGGCGGCCCAGGGCAAGGTGGGGTTCGCCGACCGGCAACTGGCGGCGACCGACCGCAACGGCAAGCTGGCGGGGCTGGCGGCGCCGGTGGCGAACTGGGCGACGGCGCGGGGGAACCGGCAAACCCGCGCGCTGCTGGCCAAGGCGGCCGATCTCGATCCGCGCGCGGAGCTGCCGAAATACCACGCAGGCAGCTTCGTCGCGGCGGCCGGACGCACGCCGCCGCCGGTGAACGCCTCCGCCCCCGCGCACGGACGCAAGGCGGTGATCTACGCCACCTGCTTCGTCAACTATAACGACCCCGACATGGGCGCGGCCGCCCGCGCGGTGCTGGCGAAGAACGGGGTGGAAACCGAAGTGGTGCACCCGCACTGCTGCGGCATGCCGCTGCTCGAGCAGGGCCGGATCAGTGAGGTGGCGGCCTCGGCCCGGCAGGTGGCCGCCGCGCTCGGCCCCTGGATCGACAAGGGCTACGACGTCATCGCGCTGGTGCCGTCCTGCGCGCTGATGCTGAAATTCGAGTGGCCGCTGATCCTGCCCGACGACCCGGCGGTGAAGCGCCTGTCGGTGGCGACCTTCGACATCAGCGAATACGTGGTCGACATCGCGCGCAAGGAAGGGCTGGCCCCCGGCCTGTCGCCGGTCCCGGGCGGGGTGAGCGTGCATCTGGCCTGCCACGCGCGGGCGCAGAACATGGGTCAGAAGGCCGCCGAGTTGTTGCGCCTGCTGCCGGAGACCGAGGTGGCGGTGATCGAGCGCTGCTCCGGCCACGGCGGCTCCTGGGGGTTCAAGGGCGCGCATTTCGACACCGCGCTGAAAGTGGGCCGCCCGGTGGCCCGCCAGGCGCGCGACGGCGGCAAGGGGCTCGTCGCCTCGGAATGTCCGCTCGCCGCGGTCCACATCGCGCAGGGGATGGAGCTGCTTGGCGGCGACGGACCGCGCCCCACATTGGCAGGACATCCGATCGAGATTCTCGCGCGGGCCTACGGGCTCGCCTGACTGAGAGGGAGCCGCAGCCATGGCGAACCGGCACACGATCACCGAGGCCGACCTGCTTCCCGCCGCCCAGTACGCGGCCGTGCGCACCGAGAAGCGCCGCGCCATCGCCGCGCGCAAGCGCCAGCGCCGGGTGGAGGTCGGGCCGCACGTCACGTTCTATTTCGAGAACTTCTCGACCCTGTGGCTGCAGATCCAGGAGATGCTGCACATCGAGCAGGGCGGGGCGGCGCAGATCCCCGATGAGCTGGCCGCCTACAATCCCCTCGTGCCCAACGGGTCGGAGCTGGTCGCCACCTTCATGATCGAGATCGACGATCCGGTGCGCCGCGCCAGGGTGCTGGCGCAGCTGGGCGGGATCGAGGAGACCGCATTCCTCAAGGTCGGTGGCGAGACGATCCGCGCGATCGCCGAACAGGACCAGGACCGCACGAGCGAGGAGGGCAAGGCGTCCTCGGTCCAGTTCGTGCACTTCCCCTTCAGCCCGGCGCAGATCGCGTCCTTCTCGCAGCCTGGGGCGGAGGTCGTGCTGGGCCTGTCCCACCCGAACTACGGCCACATGGCCGTGCTGAGCGAGCCGGTGCGCGCGGAACTGGCCGGCGATTTCGGCTGAACCCGGCCCGGGCATCGTCCCGGCCTGCTTGCCGGACCGGTCCGGTTGCGGCAGAACCCCCGCGTCATTCACGACGCGAGGGGAGCTCGGCCATGAAACTCAAGGGACTGTTGCCGGCACTGGGGCTGCTGCCCGCGCTGCTGGCGGGGGGCGCACAGGCCGCCACCGCGCCGGCCGCGATCAAGATCGGCACGCTCTACGCCAGTTCGGGTCGGTTCGCCGCCATTTCCATGCCGGTGTTCGATTCGCTGAAGCTCTGGGTCGATCAGGTCAACGCGGACGGCGGCGTGTTCGTGAAGGCGTTCGACAAGAAGATCCCGGTCAAGCTGATCGCCTATGACGACCAGAGCAGCACCGCGACCGCGGCGACCCTGTACAACCAGCTCATCACCCAGGATCACGTGAACCTGCTGGTGGCGGATTCCGGCTCGGTGCTGACCTCGGTCGCCGTGCCGATCGCCAAGGAACACAAGATGTTCCTGTTCGATGTTTCCGGCTCGGGCGGGGCGTTCTTCACCAAGAACAACCCGTATATCGGGCTGATGGCGGTGCCGGTGTCCACCATCTGGCCGAAATACCTGGCCGACTATCTGAACGACGTGGCGGCGAAGGAGGGGGTGAAGAAGCTCGCCATCCTTTACTCCACCAATGACTTCACCGGCACCCAGGCCAAGGCGCTGCGCGGCTTCATCGAGAAGGCCGGCAAGATCAAGATCGTCTACGACCAGGGCGTGCCGACCAGCACCTCGAACTACACGGTGCTGATCAACAACATCGCCGCCCGCCAGCCGGATGCGGTGGTCGAGCTCGGCTACCCCGGCAACGACATCGCCTTCCTGCGCAACATGCAGGATTCCGGCGAGAAGTTCCGCTTCCTGTTCACCGTCTACTCCGGCGAGGAGTTCGACCTGCTGAAGAAGAACGTCGGCGCGGACGCCATGAAATGGGTGTTCAGCTACGTGCCGCCGTCGAACTACACCTACAAGGTGAACTACGGCATGGACCTGGCCCAGTACAAGGTGGCCTGGGACAAGAAGTATCCCGAGGGCTCCGGCGTGGAGTTCGGCGCCAACGCGATCTACGGCTACCAGGCCGGCCTCGTGATCCAGAGCGCCCTGGCCACCGCCAAGGGACTGAGCCAGATGGACATCCACGACGCGGTGTTCGCGCAGTCGGGCAAGCTCAAGACCCTGGACGGCCCGTTCGTGCTCAACAGCGAAGGCGCGCAGGTCGGCGTGATCACCCCGCTCGGCCAGGTGCAGCCGGACGGCAAGTCGGTGAAGCTGATGTCGGTCTATCCGGCGCAGTTCGCCAACGGCAAGGCCGTGCTGGGGAAGTGAGCACGGCTTACCACAACGGGGGCGTCGCCATGCGCGCGGCGCCCCCGGTCGACGGACCGGACGGCGACGGGCGCGCATGCTGACCGGCGCGATCGTCGCCGGCGTGGTGTTCGGCCTCTATTTCACCCTGGTGGGGCTCGGCCTCAACCTGGTGTTCGGCGTCATGCGCATCGTCAACCTCGCGCATGGCGACTTCGTGATGCTGGGCGGCTACACCGCGTGGTGGCTGCTGTCCGCCTACGGCATCCATCCGCTGCTGGCCGCCGTCATCGTGCTGGTGGTGTTCGTGCTGGGGGGGCTGCCGCTCTACTACCTGATCGTGCCGCGACTGCAACGGGCGCGCGACGCCGAGATGCTGTCGCTGATCCTGTTCTTCGGCCTGTCGCAGATGATCGAGGCGGTGACCACGATCGGCGTCGGCACCGACGAACGCTCGCTGCCCGGCCGGGTGCTGGGCATCGGGCCGGTGATCCTGTTCGGCACACGGCTGCCCAAGCCCTGGGTGTTCAGCGCCGCGGTCAGCGCCGTGGCGGTGCTCGGCGTCTATCTCTATCTGTATCGCACAAGGCTCGGCACCCTGACCCGGGCGGTGATGGTCTCGCGTGACGAGGCGCTGGCCACGGGGATCGATGTCCACCGGGTCTCGGCGATCGCCTTCGGCATCAGCCTCGCGCTGGCCGGCATCGCCGGGGTGTTCGCGCCCTTCATGCTGGGCAGCATCACGCCCAATATCGGCGTCGACCTGAACATCACCGCCTTCGCGGTGATCGTGGTGGGCACCCTGGGCAATCCGCTCGGCACCGTGGTGGGCGGAATCGTCTATGGCGTGTCCCTGATGTTGATGCAGACCTATTTCAGCTCCTGGGCCAATCTGCTGCCCAACCTGCTGCTGATCGCGGTGCTGCTGGTCCGTCCGGAGGGCCTGTTCGGCCGGCAGGTGCGTCGTGCGTAAGCACGCGGGAAATGTCGTGCGTAAGCGCGCGGAAAATGCCCGGCGTAAGCGCGCGGGAAACACCGTGCGTTAGCACGCTGGGGGGCCAGCGATGCGTGAGCGCAGTCTGTTGCCCGACCTCGCTTTGCCGGCCCTGGTGCTGGCCGCCTTCGGCGTCGCGCCGTTCCTCTATTCGAACGAGCTGATGCTGTTCAACTTCGTCATGTTCCTGGCGCTCGCGCAGGGGCTGAACATCGTCTACGGCTTCACCGGCTACCTGCCGTTCGGCTATGTCGGCTTCTACGGTGCCGGCGCCTACGGCTTCGCGCTCGCGGTGATGCATCTGCACGCGCCGCCGCTGGCAGCGATGGCGGTCGGCGGCGTGGCGGCGGTGGTGCTGGCGGTGGTGCTGCTGCCGCTGCTGCGGTTGTCGGGCGCCTATTTCGCCATCGCCAGCCTGGCCGCGGCCCAGGCGGTGTACGAGGTCGTGTCCAACCCGGCATTGCAAAACATCACCAGGGGGCCGTACGGCGTGTCCCTGTCGTCGGTGTTCGCGCCGCATTTTTCCTATTACGTCGGCCTCGGGGTGCTGGCCGTCGCCTTCGCGCTGGTGGTGTGGCTGCGCAATTCCCGTTTCGGGCTGGCGTTGCAGGCGATCCGCGAGGATCCGGTCAGCGCCGGCATGGCCGGCGTGTCCGTGGTGCGCGGGCGCACCATCGCCTGGCTGCTGTCGGCCCTGGTCGCAGGCCTCGTCGGCGCGGCCTTCGCCTGGCACATCTCGGTGTTCTATCCGGACACCGCCTTCGATCTGGGGATTTCCATCTTCGCCACCGTGTTCGTGCTGTTCGGCGGCGCCACCACCCTGACCGGCCCGCTGCTCGGCGTGCTGATCCTGTATGGCGTGTACAACTGGATCGGCATCAGCGTGCCGCAGTATTTCCAGTTCATCTATGGCGCGCTGATCGTCGCGTTGGTGCTGTTCCTGCCGAACGGTCTTGTGTCCCTGCTGACCGCGCGGGGCATCCGTGTCCCCTGAGCCGCCGCTGCTGGTCGTGGAGGGTCTGGTGAAGCGCTTCGGCGGCTTCCGGGCGCTGGACGGCGTGTCGTTCCACCTCGCGCCCGGTGAGGTGCTGGGGCTGGTGGGGCCGAACGGGTCGGGCAAGACCACCTGCATCAACGTGATCTCCGGCCTCTATCCGCCGGATGGGGGGCGGGTCACGTATCAGGGCCGTTCGATCGGCGGCGTGGCCTCGCACGTGCTGGCCCGGCGCGGGATCAACCGCACCTTCCAGTCGCCCAAGCCGTTCCTGTCGTTGACGGTGCGGGAGAACGTGCAGGTTGCCGCCACCTACGGCAACGGCGGCACACCGCCCGATCTCGACGCGCTGCTCGCCTCGCTGCAGCTCGATACCCTGGCGGAGCGGCCGGCCGCGGAGCTGAACAGCGCGCAGCAGAAGACCCTGGATCTGGCCCGCGCCCTGGCGACCGGCCCGCGCGTGCTGCTGGTCGATGAGCTGGCCGCGGGGCTCAACCCGGCCGAACTGGCCCGCATGGCGGACCGGCTGCGCGCGCTGGCGGCCGACGGCATGGCCTTGCTGGTGGTGGAACATCTGATGGGGTTCATCGACCGGGTCACCGACCGGGTGGTGGTGATGAACGCGGGCCACGAGTTCTTCGAAGGCACCCTGGCCGGCGCGATCAAGGACCCCGAAGTGATCCGCGTGTTCCTGGGCGGCGCGCATGGCTGAGGATCTGTTGCACGCCGAGGGGATCGAGGCCGGCTACGGCAAGGTGCAGGTGCTGTGGGGCGCCGGGCTTGCGGTGCGCCCGGGGGAATCGGTCGTGCTGCTGGGCGCCAACGGGGCCGGCAAGACGACCCTGCTGAAAGTCCTGGTCGGCCTGATGCCGGCCTGGCGCGGGTCGGTGCGGCTGGGCGGGACGGATATCACCGGGCTGCGCACGGATCGGCGGGTACGGCTGGGACTGTCCTACATGTCGGAGCTCGGCGTGTTTCCGGGGCTGACCATCGAGGAGAATCTGCGCATCGGCGGCCAGTTCGTGGACCGCGCCACCCTGCGGGCGCGGATGGACGAGCTGTTCGGCGTGTTCCCCGATCTGGCGGAGCGCAAGCGGAGCCTGGCCAGCAGCCTGTCGGGCGGGCAGCGCAAGATGCTGGGCATCGCCAAGGCGCTGGCGGCGGGGCCGAAGCTCCTGGTGATGGACGAGCCTTCGGCCGGGCTGTCGCCGCTGTTCGTGCAGCAGGTGATCGCGGTGCTGGAGAAGTTCCGCGCCGGCGGGCAGGGGCTGGCGATGCTGATCGCGGAACAGAACGTGGCGTTCCTGGACCTGGCGGACCGGGTCTACACGCTGGAGGGCGGGCGGATCCGGTTCGAGGGCACGGTCGAACAGCTGCACGCCGACGATGCGCTGCACCGGGCGTATTTCGGGCTGGCGTGAGCGGCGGGAATTGGCTTTGCCGGCCCGGCAGGCCATATGCAACGCAAGGGTTTGCCGCCAGGGATGGGATCCCGACCATGCCGACAATCGCACTCGATACCGAGGCCGGACAGATTTCCGCCGAACTCGCGCGGCGTGGGGTCGCCGCCGGGACGCGGGTGCATGTCGTTGTCGAGGTGCCGGGCGGCGAGGCGCTGCCCCTGGCGGCCATGGCCCAGGCCGGCAGGGCGTTCGATTTCCTGGCCGAGGAGGCGGATCTCTACACCGATGCCGACATAGAGCCGCGGGCGGGCTAGGTGTTCGCGTTCGGCAGCATCGTCCTTGCCCGCTTCCCCTTCACCGATCTGTCCGGCGATAAGCGCCGCCCGGCGCTTGTGGTGTCGCGCGACAACGACCGCCGGACCGACCTTGTGGTCTGCTTCATCACCTCGGTGCCTCGCACGGGCCCCGACCTGGTGCCGCTCGAGGCCGGCCGTGTGACGGGCCTCAAGGTTCCGTCCGTGGTTCGCTTCGACAAGATCGCGACCCTTGAGCGGAGCGTGTTCATGGGCAAGCTGGGCGACGCCCCGGCGGCATGGCTGGCTGCGCATCGGCGCGATTTCTTCGACGTTTTCGGGTTTGGGCAGCCCTAGTGTCCTGCCCCTGAAATGCCTTCCCATTTCAGGGGCCAGCAGGCCACTGAAAACAAAGAACCAGTGTCCCGGAAATTCGGAACCGAATTTCCAGAATCAGGACACTGGCGCGTGCCCGCCGACAGAGCGACGGGTGACGCCGCCCCCGCTCAGCCCATCGTCTGCACCGCCTCCGGCGTGATCGCGATCGTCAGCCGCCGTTCGCCCGCCTGGCGGAACGGATAGCTGTCCTTGCCCAGGTATTTCTTCGCCAGCGCGTCGATATGCGCATCTGCCCCCTCCTCGGTGACGCGCGCCACCTGGCCGCGGATCTGGATGTAGCGATACGCGTTGTCCGGATCGAGGATGGACAGCGCCACCTGCGCCCCCGGCTTCAAGGTGTGGGCCTTCACCCGCCCGAGCGCGGTGTTCACCCTGATCTCGCCCCCCGTGTGGTCGAACCAGACCGGCGTCACCCGCGGCGAGCCGTCCGCCATCACGATGGCCAGGTGGGCGAAGGCCTTCTTCCGGTCCAGAAGGTCGAGGAAGGCGTCGGGGATGACTGCGGGCATGGGCGTGCTCCTGTGGGGGGGCAACGCGCCTGGGGTCGGACATGGAGATGGGATCGGCGGCGCATGGCACCGTACCTGCGGATCATGCGGCCTGCGGCAGATCGCCCAGGCCGGCCTCGTTGGCATCGTACACCGTCGCACGGATCTGGGCGTGCTGCGCGGCGATCACTTCCACCACGGCACGCCCCCCATCGATCGCGCGCAACACGGGACCCAGCCCACGCCGCAGCGCGGCGGCGGCCTGCGGCTCAGCGGCGGACGGCGGGGTCCGAAGCCAGGTCTCGACCAGCCACGCCGCCGCGTCGTCGCCCAGCAGCGCGCGCGCGACCAGGGTCAGGGCCTCCAGCCGCGGTTGGCGCTGGGCCAGGTCTTCCAGCGTGGCGCGATCGCCGCTTGCCAGCGCTGCCTCGAACGCGGCGGCGAAACTTGGCAGGCTGTCCGTGTCCGCCTGCCAGAGGCGTTGTCTTGCGGCCAGCAATTCGGCGTAGGCGAAGGTCGGGTCCTGTTCGAATATGGCCCGCAGTTCGGCGACGGCCGCGGACGTTATTGCGGGATCGCCGCTGTCCAGCCGGAAGCGCAACCGGCGCAGCCGGCCGCGCTGCCGAACCTCTTCGGGCACCGCCTCGACCGCCGACGCGGCCGCCGCAAGCGCCGGGACAGCAGGGACGATGGCTGCCGCACGCCGGCTCCGTAGCGGCAACGGCTGGCCGGCATCGAGCCGACGCTTGAAGTTCGTCAGCACCGGGTGGGGCGAGACCGCCGCAAGACCGCGTTGCACCGTGGCCAGGGCCTCCGCAGGGCGTCCCGCATGCGCCTGCAAACGCGCGCGCAAGGCGTAGGTCGCTTCATTGGCCGCGCCGGCGCCGAACGCGGCATCGACCGCGTGCGTCGCTGCGTCCAGACGATCCTGCGCGATCAGAAGCTCGGCAAGCTGGTTGCGGGCGTGGGGGTTGTCCGGGAAACGGGCGATCGTCTCCCGCAGCAGCGCCTCTGCCTCCGCCGGCCGGTGCAACGCCTCCGCCAGAAGGCTCGCAAGCTGGGTGCGGGGTTCGGGATCGTCCGGCAAGCAACGCACGACTTCCCAGCCCACCAGTTCCGCCGCCTCCGGCGCACCCTCGGCCGCCAGCGCGTCGCGCCACAACGACCACAGGAAGGGGTTGAACGGGTCCCAGGCCAACCCCTCACGGGCGAGCACCTGGGCCTTGTGCGCCCGTGCCGCCGGGTCGTCGCCGCCCGGTGCGATCAGCGCCTGCCCCAGGAAATGGATGGCGCGCACCATGTACTGGCTGTCGCCGGTGATGTCGCGATAGCGCCGATGATCGCGCATCAGCGCGTCGATCGACGGCTCGACCTTGCCGAACGGTTCACCGAAGCGCGCGATCACCTCGTTGCAGTCCGCCGGCAACGGCGATCGCAACGGGCGGCCCGAGGAACGCCGCCCCTGCCGTGCCAGCGACGCGAAATCGGGATCGCCCCCCCACCACGCCGGCGGCTCAATCTCCGCGTCCCTGAACGCGCTGGTCGAAAGCAGGGCTCCGACCAGCTTGCGCCAACGCTCCGCCTGACGCGGATAGAGCGCCTTCAACGCCAGCCATTCCGCCTTGAACGCGCTGTCCGACGGCCGCCGCGCCAGCGCCCACTGCGCCAGCCCCGCCAGCCACGGCGCCTCCGACCCCGACGCCCCTTCGGGCAGCCGGCGCAGCCCCAACAGCCCGATATCCAGATACCCCTGCGGCAACGACCCGCCGGCCTCGCGACAGATATGCAGCCAGAACGGAGTCAGCCCGAGCGGATCGATCGCCGGCGCGGCACGCGCAACGATCGGCTGGGTCAGCGCCAGCATACGCCAGTAGGCCGCACGCCCATCCCGCGCCGACGACAGTGCCAGGCGCGCGACCCATTCGTTCCAGAGCGCAAAGCGCTGCCGCAGTGCCACCGCAGCGTCCGTGACGTCCAGCAGGGCAACGATCTCGAACGCTTCCCCGATCTCCCGCACCAGGCGTTGCAGCCGGGGCCGCGCGGCCGGCACCGGCGTCCGACGGCGACGCTCCAGCCAGTCAAGGATCGCAGCACCCAGCGCCAGCCGCGCCGGATCGTCCGCCGGCAGCGGGCCGAACAGCATGCGGGCGGCATCCGGGGCGTCCGCGCGCTCATAGGGCGGAACGGAGGCATAGCCCGCCAGCAGATGGCCGAACGCGACCTCCGGCGTCGCCAGGAACTGCGCCAGCCAGGGATGGCGCGGGGGCGTGCTGTGCCGTGCCGTCGCGCTCACCTAGGCGATCTCCTCACCATAATCCTCACGCCCGGAGGCGATCCGCAGCGCCACCAGATGGTGGTTCCGCAACGCCTTGAGCTCATAGGGCGGAGGCGGGTCACGGATTTCATCGAGCCGGACGAGATGTTGGCGCCGATAGGTTAGCCGGAAGTGCAGCATCTCCGCCAGCAGGTCCGCGTCGTCGGCAACCTCGAACAGCGGCATCGACCGGCCGCACGTCAGACCGGGCGGGGCCGGGAAGAAGAACGGCCAGGGCTTGCTGTCGAGCACGGTCGGCGCGGTCACCGCGCAGGCGCCCGGGAACGCCGCCGCCGCGGCGTTCACGTCCGCGACCGAATACTCCATCAGGGCGATCGGGATCGGTCCGGCGGCGCAGTCGTAATGGGCCAGCCCGAGCCGGTCGCGCAACCGGCGCGGCCAGTCCGGACGCTCCAGATCGTCCCATACCGCGTCCTTGAACGCCGCGAAGGCGGGGCGGTTGTCACGCAGGGTCGATCCGTTCCAAGTGTCAAGGAACTTGTCAACCAACGCCGTCTCATCGCGGGCGAATGCTTTGTGAAGCCGGTCGTACGACAGGCTCATCTGGTGCAGGGGGCGCGTCAGATCCTCGATCCGGACGATCCTCTGTGCCGTGTCGATCGGACCGAGATCGGCCGGCTCCAGAGCCGACAGGAACGTATGGGGAATGCCCGCGTCGGTGGCAATGAACGTCTGGAAATAATCGGCCTGCTGAAACCGCAGTTCGGCCGCATCGGTGATGCCCCTGCATTCGGCCTCGAACGCCTGCCGTCGCACCGCGCTGACCCGTTCCTCGAACCACAGATTGTCGGCCATCGACCGCTCCCGCGCATCGGGCATCGCGCGCCATTGCAGAAGCGGCATTTGCAGCGAGGGATCGGTAAAGCGCATCAGGTTCCAGTGGCGGCGCGGAGGCTCGGCGACAGCGGCGACCCGGTGCGTTGCGGTTGCCACGAACCACCGGCGCGATCCGAGCTTACGGCAGTTCACGCGATCGTGTCACCCTGGGGGTCGGTGCCGATCCACCGGCGGCGACGCGGCCCGCGGTTCACGGCTGGCCACGTATGGTCCCAGCCAGGCCAAATTGCTCTGCCACGGAAGCCCGCCTAGTCTAGCATCCTCCCATGACCGCAGAATCCCCCACCCCCCCGAAGCGCGGCCTCGCCCGCAACACCGCCGGCTACGGCGACCCCGATTTCGCCCTCTACCTGCGCCGGTCCTTCGCCAAGTCCATGGGCTACTCCCAGGCGATGCTGGATCGCCCGGTGGTCGGCATCGTCGATACGGGCTCGGACTACAACAACTGCCACCGCACCCTCCCCGACCTGATCGAGGCGGTGAAGCGCGGCATCCTCGCCGCCGGCGGCCTGCCGCTCGCCTTCCCCACGGTCAGCCTGTGCGAGCCGTCGCTGTTCCCGACCTCGATGCACTACCGCAACCTCGCCGCGCTCGATACGGAAGCGATGCTGTCCGCCCAGCCGATGGACGCGGCGGTGCTGGTCGGCGGCTGCGACAAGACCGTTCCGGCCCAGCTCATGGCCGCCGCCTCGGCCGACATCCCGGCAATCCAGCTGGTCACCGGCCCGATGCTCGCCACCCCGTACCAGGGTGAGCGCCTGTCCGCCTGCACCGACTGCCGCCGCTACTGGGCCGCCTACCGCGCCGGCACGGTCAGCGGCGAGCGGATCGCGGAAATCGAATCCCGCCTCGCCACCACCGCCGGCACCTGCGGCGTGATGGGCACCGCGTCGACCATGGCCTGCATCGCCGAGGCGCTCGGCATGATGCCGCCCGGCACCGCCGCCATCCCCGCGGTGCACGCCGAACGCCTGCGCGCCGCGGAAGACGCCGGCGCCCGCGCCGTCGGCCTGATCGCCAACCCGATCCGCCCTTCGCAGATCATCACCGAGCATTCGGTGGAGAACGCGCTCCGCGTGCTGCTCTCGCTCGGCGGCTCGACCAACGCGCTGATCCATCTCACCGCCATCGCCGGAAGGCGCGGCATCCGCATCGACCTCGACCGGCTCAACGCGCTTTCCGACACCACTCCCGTCCTGGTCGACCTGAAACCGACCGGCGAGGGCTACATGGAGGATTTCCACGCCGCCGGCGGCCTGCCCGCCCTGCTGTGGGAACTGCGCGACCTGCTGCACACCGACGCGATCGACGTCACCGGCACGACCCTGGCCGACCGGCTGCGCGAACCCGCCTTCGTCGATCGCCGCTACATCCGTCCCCGCAGCGAACCGGTCTCCGCCGGTCGGCGGCCTGGTCGCGCTGTTCGGCTCGCTCGCCCCGCGCGGCGCGATCGTCAAGCGCAGCGCCGCCACCCCGGCCCTGTTCGAGATGGAAGCCCGCGCCCTGGTGTTCGACGGGCTCGAAGACCTCGCCACCCGGATCGACGATCCGGACCTCGATGTCACCGAACGCGACATCCTGGTGCTGAAGAACGCCGGCCCGCTGTCGCCCGCCGGCATGCCCGAAGCCGGCTACCTGCCGATCCCGAAGAAACTGGCCCGCGCCGGCGTGAAGGACATGGTGCGGCTCAGCGACTGCCGCATGTCCGGCACCGCCTTCGGCACCATCGTCCTGCACGTCGCCCCCGAAGCCTCGGCCGGCGGCCCGCTGGCGCTGGCGGAAACCGGCGACCGCATCCGCCTGTCGGTCAAGGATCGCAAGCTCGACCTGCTGGTGGCCGAGGACGAACTGGCCCGCCGCCGCGCCGCCTGGCGCAAGCCCGCCGTCCCGGCGCGCGGCTGGGACCGGCTGGTGGCCGAACAGATCCTTCAGGCCGACGAAGGCTGCGATCTCGCGGTGCTGCGCTGAGCCGCTCCGCGCGGCGATGACCGCCGCGCCGGTCCATGTCATCGGCGCCTCCGGCCGCAGCGGCGTTGCGCTCTGCCGCAGCCTGCTCGCGGACGGGGTGGCGCCGGTCCCGGTGGTCCGGTCCGTGGCGAAATGGATGGCCGCCGGGCTCGCCCCTGCGGCGCGGGTCGCCGACCTCACCGACCCGGACGCGCTGCGCGCGGCGCTGGCAGATGCGACCCGCATCGTCTGCTGCGCCCACGCGCGCCACGCCGCCGCCGTGCTCGCCGCCGCGCCGCCGGCCGCGCGCCTCGTGTTCCTCGGCAGCACGCGCAGGTTCACCCGCTGGCCGGATGCGCACGCCGCGGGCGTGCGTGCCGGCGAGGCCGCATTCCACGCCGCCGGCCGCCCCGGCGTCATGCTGCACCCCACCATGATCTACGGCGCGAGCGGGGAGGATAACGTCCGGCGCCTCGCCGCCCTGCTGCGCCGCCTGCCGCTCGTGCCGCTGCCCGAGGGCGGGCGCGCCCTGGTTCAGCCGATCCATCAAGACGACGTGACCCGCGCGGTCCGCGCCGCGCTGGACCGCGCCTGGGACGGCCCCGCCAGCCTGGTGATCGCCGGGCCCGAACCGCGCGCCTACGCCGATTTCGTCCGCGCCGTCGCCACCGCCGCCGGTCTCGGCCCGCCGCGGATCGTTGCCGTTCCCGCCGCCCTGCTGCGCGCGCTCGCCCCGTTCACCCGGCTGCTGCCAGGCCTGCCGACGGTCCGCGGCGCCGAACTGCGGCGCCTGCTGGAGGACAAGGCGTTCGACATCGCGCCGATGCGCGCCACCCTCGGGATCGAGCCCATCCCGCTCGCGGAAGGTCTTGCGCGCACCTTCGCCCGCCCGCACAACCCCGGCTGACCCCGCGCAGGAGCCCCTTCATGCCCGTCCTCAATCGCATCGCCGCCTTCCACGCCGACATGACCGAATGGCGCCACGACCTGCACGCGCATCCCGAACTCGCGCTGCAGGAAACCCGCACCTCGGGCGTGGTGCAGGCGAAGCTGAAGGAATTCGGGGTGGACGAGGTCATCACCGGCCTCGCCCGCACCGGGGTGGTGGGGGTGATCCGCGGCCGCGGTGCCCGCTCGGGTCCCGGCGGCCCGGCGATCGGGCTGCGCGCCGATATGGACGCGCTGCCGATCGAGGAAGCCACCGGCCTGGCCTACGCCTCGAAAACCCCCGGCCTGATGCACGCCTGCGGCCATGACGGGCACACCACCATGCTGCTCGGCGCCGCGCGCTACCTGGCCGAGACCCGCAATTTCGACGGCACCGTCTACGTCATCTTCCAGCCGGCGGAGGAAAACCTGGCCGGGGGCGAGATCATGGTGAAGGAAGGCCTGTTCGAGCGCTGCCCGATGCAGCAGGTCTTCGGCATGCACAACTGGCCCACCGTGCCCGCCGGCACCTTCACCTGCCGCGAAGGCCCGATGATGGCGGCGGTCGCGAATATCGACATCACCGTCACCGGCAAGGGCGGCCATGGCGCGCATCCCGATCACGGGATCGACCCGATCGTCGTGTCGGCGCAGATCATCTCCGCCTTCCAGTCGATCGTGGCACGGAACGTCGATCCCACCGAAAGCGGCGTGGTGACGATCGGCCATATCAACGGCGGCCACATCTACAACGTGATCCCGGAAACGGTGCAGATGCAGGGCACCGCCCGCTGGTTCAAGCCCGAGGTTGGCGACAAGCTGGAAGCCGGCGTGCGCCGGCTCGCCACCGGCATCGCCGCGAGCTTCGGCGCCACCGCCGAGGTGGTCTTCGCCCGCACCTATCCCGCCACCGTGAACGATCCGGATGCCACGCACATGGCCCGGAACGCCGCCCGCGCCGTCGCCGGCGAGGCACGGGTGGTGCCGATGGCGAACCCGACCATGGGCGGCGAGGATTTCGCCTTCATGCTGAACGCCAAGCAGGGCAACTACATCATGCTGGGCGGCGCACGCAGCGGGGCCAACCCCATGGTCCATCACCCGGCCTATGACTTCAACGACGAGATCCTGCCGGTCGGCGCCTCCTACTGGGCGACCCTGGCGGAACAGTTGTTGCCGCGCGCGGACTGACCGCCGGACCAACGCCCGCCCTCTCTCCCGCAGTGCGGGAGCGAGGGCGGACAGCTGGATCAGCTCTTGACCAGCGGGCAGCCACCCTCGCTCATCGGGCGCCAGGCTTCGTCTTCCGGCGTGATGTGCATGATCTTGGCGACGTCCCAGGGGCTCGTGCTCTCGTGCGGCGCCTTCGCCTGCAGCAGATAGACCGGATGGATGGCGCGGCCATCCTCGCGGATCCTGCCCTTGCCGAAGCAGTCGTCGTCGGTCGGCATCGCCTTCATGCGCGCGACCACCGCGCGCCCGTCAGTCTTCGCCGTTTTCGCCCCGACCGACGCAACCGCCTTCAGATAATGCAGGGTGGCCGCATAGTCCCCGGCCTGACCCATGTTCGGATAGCCATGGTTGACGGTCTTCGGGATCACCCGCGCGTTCCAGGCCCGGGTGCGGGGGTTGGCATCCCAGTAGTAGGATTCCGTGTAGTAGATGCCCTGCGCGGTCTCCAGGCCGAGCGCATGTACGTCGTTGGTCTCCATCAGCAGCGCGGCGATGCGCATCTTCTTGCCGATGCCGAACTCATGCGCCTGCTTGATGCAGTTCTGGGTGTCGGCGCCCGCATTGGCGAGGCCGAGCACTTTCGCCCCCGAGGCCTGGGCCTGCAGCAGGAAGGTGGAAAAATCGCTGGTCGCCGGGAACGGATAGCGCGCCGCGCCCAGCACCTTGCCGCCCGCGGCCTTGATGAGGGCGCTGGTGTCCTGCTCCAGCGTGTGGCCGAATACGTAGTCGGCGGTGATGAAATACCAGCTGTCGCCGCCCTGCTTCACCATCTGCCCGCCGGTGGAATGGGCGAGCATCCAGGTGTCGTAGGTCCAGTCCACCAGGTTGGGCGTGCAGTCCTTGCCGAACAGCAGCGAGGTGCCGGAACCGGAATCGAGAAAGACCTTGTTCTTCTCGCGGGTGATGGTGTTGACCGCGAGGCCGACGGCAGAATCGGGCACGTCGACGATGCAATCGACGCCGTCGCGGTCGTACCACTGCCGGGCGATGCCCGCGCCGACATCGGGCTTGTTCTGGTGATCGCCGGCGACCACCTCGATGTCAAACCCGTGGTGGGCGCCGAATTCCTGCGCCGCCAGCTTGGTGCAAGCGACGCTGGTGGGGCCGGTGTCGGCGCTGTAGGGGCCGGACATATCGACCAGGACGCCGATCTTGATCTTCGGCCGGGAGGCCGCGCGGGCCACACCGGCCGCAGGAAGCGCAAACGCGGCAACGCCCGCGCCCATCAGGGCGCGTCGGGAGAGATTCATTAAATTCGTTTCCTTCGGGGATGCACGAAAAATCCGTCCCCGGCCGGTGCGATGGCCGGGGACGGGTCCGCCCGGGCGTCAGGCCGGGGTGAACATCGGCAGCGGCGGGCCGCCTTCGGTGGGGACGAACCGCACCGCTACTTTCTGGCCGATCTTGATGGTATCGAGGTCGCAATCGACGATGTTGGTCATCATCGTCGGGCCTTCCGCCAGGGTGACATAGGCGATGGCGTAGGGCACCTCCGCCCGCTTCATCACGCTGAACGAATAGACCGTGCCCTGGCCGGACGCGTCCTTCCATTCCAGCTTCTGGCTGAAGCAGTGCGGGCAGACGCCGCGCGGATACCAATGCGCCTTGCCGCAGGCGCCGCAGGTCGGCACCTTGAGCTTGCCCTCCGCGCAGCCGTCGAAGAACGGCTTGGTTTCGGGATTGGTATCAGGCGTGCCCACGAACGGGATCTTGCGCTGCTGGTAAGCCATCTGCCTCACTCCCGCTCCATGATGAGTGTCGCCGAGCCGTGCCTGGTGCCGAGCGAGCCGCCGGTGCCGTGCGCCAGCGCCACGCCGCAGTTCGGAACCTGCACCTTGGGATGCGCCTCGCCGCGCAACTGGCGCACCGCCTCGATCACCTTGGTGATGCCGCCGCGGTTGGCCGGGTGGTTGTTGCACAGCCCGCCGCCATCGGTGTTGAACGGCAGCTTGCCGACGCCGGAGATCAGGTTGCCGTCGGCGACGAACTTGCCGCCCTGGCCCTTCTCGCAGAAGCCCAGGTCCTCGAGCTGCATCAGCACCGTGATGGTGAAGCTGTCGTAGATCGAGGCGTATTTGATGTCGCCCGGCTTCACCCCGGCCATCTCGAACGCCGCGGCGCCGGAATACCGCGCGCCGGAATAGGTCAGATCGACCGCGCCGCCCATCTGGCCCTTCGGCGCCTCGCCCATGCCGAGCACTTTCACCTTCGGCCGCTTCAGGCTGGCCGCGATTTCCGGCTTCACCACCAGAAGCGCGCCGCCGCCGTCGCTGATCACGCAGCAATCCAGCCGGTGCAGCGGCGAGGCGACGACCGGGGAGTTCACCACGTCCTCGACCGTGACCACGTTCCGCAGCATCGCATGCTCGTTGTACTGGGCATGGTGCGAGGCCGCGACCTTGATCCAGGCAAGCTGTTCCGCGGTGGTGCCGTACTCGTGCATGTGACGCTGTGCGCACATCGCGTACATGTTCACCACGGTCGGGCCGTAGGAGTACTCGAACTGCATGTCCGGCTGCGCGGGGTTGCCGGCGCGGGCGGCGGTTCCGGTCGCCATGCCCTCGCTGCGCGGGCGGCCCGCGAGCGTGATCAGCGCCACGTTGCAGCGCCCGGCGGCGATCGCCTCGGCCGCGTGCGCCACCAGCATCAGGTAGGACGACCCGCCGATGTCGGTCGCGTCGACGTGGCGGACCTTGAGGTTCATGTAGTCGACCATCGACAGCGGGCCCATGCCGGGCGCGTCGCCGGCGCAGAAATACCCGTCGACGTCGGACTTGCTCAGCCCGGCGTCGGCCAGCGCGCCGATGGCGCATTCCGCGTGCAGCAACGCCACCGATTTGTCGGTGGCCTTGCGGGTCGGGTGCTCATAGGCGCCGGCAATGTATGCCGCCCCTTTCAAACTCATAGGCTTCTTCTCCCCGGATGAACCGTGCGGGAAACACTATACCCGCCGGTAGCCGCGCGGCCAGCCCCACCCCGCCAACGCCCCCTCTCCCGCTTGCGGAAGCGGCGCGGGCTGAGGATGAGGCCGCGCGCGCCGGCCTCCGCACGTGCCCCGAGGGCCGCCCGTTCCTCATGTGACAATCCGGGCCGGCCTGCTACCCTCCCTGCGTGACCGCCGCGATGCGCTACCGCCCGCCCACCCCGCCGATCCCGGGAGCCGATCCCGGCCTGCGCGGTTTCCTGCGTGCCGCGCGCACCAACGCGCTCGGCCTGTGGCCGGCGGCGGCCTATGAGCAGGATGCCCACGTCACCCGTTTCCTCGGCCGCACCACCCTGCTGCTGAACGCACCCGACGCGATCCACCGGGTGCTGGTGGCCAACCCGGGCAACTACCGCCGCTCCCCCGCCTCGATCCGCATCCTGCGTCCGTTGACCGGCGCGGGGCTGCTGCTGGCCGAAGGCGAGGCCTGGCGGCTGCAACGCCGCACCATTGCGCCCGCGCTCGGCCCCCGCATGCTGCCGCTGCTCGCCCGCCACGTCGTCGCGGCGGTGGAGGACACGGTGGCGAGCCTGCTTGCCCAGGCGGAGGTGGAGCGGCCGGTCGACCTGCTGGCGGCGATGCAGGCGATGGCGCTGGAGATCGCCGGGCGCTCGATGTTCTCGCTGGAGACCGCCGGCGCCGCGCCGGCGCTGCGGGCGATGGTGCGGGAGTACGGCGAGGACCTCGCCCGCCCGCACCTGGCCGACCTGCTGCTGCCGGTGGCGCTTCCCACCTGGCGGGACCTGCGCCGGCTTGCGTTCCGGCGGCGCTGGATGGCGGTGATGTCCGGGCTGATCCGCGACCGGCTGGCCGCGCCGCCGCCCGAAACCCCGCGCGACCTGTTCGACCTGTTGCGCGCCGCCCGCGATCCCGAAACCGGCGCCGGCTTCACCCCCGACGAACTGCGCGACCAGACCGCCACCTTGATCCTCGCCGGCCACGAAACCACCGCCGCCACGATGTTCTGGGCGCTCACCCTGCTGGCCGCGGCGCCGGAGGAACAGGCGCTGGTCGCCGCGGAGGCCCAGGGGGTGGATCTGGCGGCGGCGGTCGCTTCCGGCACCATCCCCGACCTGCCGCGCGCCCGCGCGGTGGTGGCGGAGACGTTGCGGCTCTATCCCCCCGCCTTCACCCTGGCCCGCGCGGCGATCGGGGCGGACACGGCGGGCGGGATGGCGATCGCGCCCGGCACCCTGATCCTGATCGCGCCCTGGGTGCTGCACCGGCATCGGCGCTACTGGGGCGAGCCGGAGGCGTTCGATCCCGACCGGTTCGCCCCGGGCGCGCCGCCGCCGCCGCGCTTCGCCTATCTGCCGTTCGGCGCCGGGCCGCGGGTGTGCGTGGGCGCGCAGTTCGCGCTGACCGAAGCCGCCCTGGGGCTGGCTGCGCTGGTGGGGGCGTTCGAGATCACGCGGACCGACGACCGGCCGGTGCTGCCGGTGGCGATCGTCACGACCCAGCCGGACCATGCGCCGCCGTTCCGGTTGCGGGTGCGTGAGCGGAAGCAACGGTAGGCGCTGGCAACGGTCCGGATAAGGCGGCCACCGCCTGGTGGTCACGTGGGTCCGACGCCCCTGACCGCTGCGTGGCACCCGTGCTGCGATCTCTGTTGACGGCACGCGAGCGCGACAACGCGTGGCATGAGCCGCGTTCTCCTCGCCTCTCTTGCATATGGGAGCGGACCGTGCAGTCCGAGCTCCGGCGCTGCAGCCGCTGCCCTCTCTGCTGCAAGCGAGGGGATAAACCACCGGCGTGGGTCGTCCGGCTGCACGAAGGCGCGTCCGCCCCGTGCTTGACACCCGTTTACGAAATACGCATATTCCGGAGAACGGAACAGTTACGACTACGGTGGATATGGGGAGGGCGTAACGTGCGTCGGATAAGCTACCGAGCCTTGAGACTCGGCTTGGCTCTGATGCTTAGCGGCTGTGCCACGGTTACCGCACCACCGCGTGAAGTGGCGGCCCTGACAAGTCCTGCTCAGCAGTTGGCTGCCCAGGCAAGCGCAACCGCGCTTCCCGCCGTGCCCCGGCTCAAGCAGAAGATTGCAATCGGACGCTTCACGAACGAGACAACATACGGTCGTGGCCTGTTCGTCGACAGGGCCGGAGATCCACTCGGCAAGCAGGCATCCGACATGCTTGCCTCGAAGCTGATCGAGTTCCCGTCGCTTCCTGGTGTTCGAGCGGCCGGATATTGGCAAGATCGAGCAGGAACAGCAGATCCTCGGGGCGGGCCGCCTGATCGGGGTGGATACGCTGGTGCTCGGGTCGGTGACCCAGTTCGGGCGCTCTACGACCGGACAGGTGGGTTTCTTCAGCTCGACGAAGCGGCAGGTCGCCCGCGCCAAGGTGGATATCCGGCTGGTCGATGTCCGTACCGGGCTTGCATTCTTTTCCGCCTCCGGAACCGGCGAGGCCACGTCCGAATCGGGCCAGGTCGACGGGTTCGGCTCGCGTGCCGCGTATGACGGAACGCTCAACGACAAGGCGATTGGCGCGGCGATCTCCGACGTGATGAATACGATCGTGCAGAAGCTCGCCGCGCGCCCCTGGCGAACCGACATCCTGAAAGTCCAGGGGAACACGGTGTTCATCGCCAGCGGGCGCCATCAGGGTGTGGCCGTGGGCGACACATTCGCCGTGATGCGCTCGGCCGGCGCGGTGCGCAGTGCCCAATCGGGGTTCATGATCGACCTGCCGCCCACCCGCATCGCGACGATCCGGGTCATGCAGTTGTTCGGCCAGAGCGAGACGAACGAAGGCGCGGTCGCCCAGGTCGTCTCTGGGACGCTCCCGCGCGGTTCGGTCCGCGGCCTGTTCGTGACCGCCGACGAGGGGCGCGGGTGATGCGCAACCTGCTGATCTGTCTGACCGTGCTTGCTCTCGCCGCCTGTTCCTATCCGGTCGAGACCACCCGCGTCGTCGACGAACACCCCGCCATCCTGGTCCAGGGCGCCCCGGCGGGGGCGATGCTCTCGGTGGACGGGCTGGTCGCGGGGCGGGTGACCGACGCCGGCGGCGCGCCGCAGGCGATCCGGGTCGAGCCGGGAACCCATGTCATCGCGGTCGGCTCGAACGGCATGACCCTGCTCCGCGAGCGGGTCTTCGTGGACGACGGCATCGTAAAGACCATCACGATCCCGGCCAGCACGGTGAAGCCATGAAACGTGCGGCTGCGCTCGTGTTCGTTCTTCTCGCCAGTGCATGCGCGCCCAGGACCCATTATGTCTGGGGCAACTACGAGAACGCGCTGTACCGCTACTATCAAACCCCCGCAAATCCCCAACCCTATATCGCAGCGCTCAAGAGCGCAGTCGTCCGCGGCGACGCCGCGGGTCGCACCGCGCCCGGCCTGCATGCCGAATATGGCTACATGCTCCTGACCCAGCACCATCCGCGCCAGGCGGTCGCGCAATTCGAGGCCGAGAAGAAGTTGTGGCCCGAATCAGGCCGCCTGATGGATCGCATGATCACGGTGGCGACCGGCCGGGGCACGGGCCCATCAACCCGACCGGGCGCATAGGAGTCGCGAGATCGAGTTCGTCCCGGTCGCTTGATCCTGCCAGCGTTGCTGGCCTGTCTGCTGGTCGCCGGCTGTGCGGCCCGGCCGGCCGCCAACTACACTGCGTTCCGCGCGGACGACCCACATTCGATCCTGATCGTCCCGGCTGTCAACGACACCGTCAACGTCCAGGCGCCCAGCTATCTGCTGACGACCATTTCCCAACCCATTGCCGAACGCGGCTACTATGTTTTCCCGGTCAACCTCGTCAACGGCATGTTGGACGACAACGGGCTGTCGGATGCAGACCTCGTCCGGAAGGCCGATCCGCGCCGCCTGGGACAGTTGTTCGGCGCCGACGCGGTCCTTTACGTGACCGTGGAGCGATGGGATTCGCGCTATATGGTGCTGGAAACCACGACCACCGTGAAGATCGATTACAGGTTGCGTGATACCCGCGACGGCAAGACGATCTGGCGCAATACCGAGACCATGCAATACACCCCGCAAGCCGGGGGCGGGGGCATCGCGGGCCTGGTGGCGCAGGCGATCGTTGCGGCCATTCAAAAGGCTGCTCCCGACTACATGCCCCTGGCCCGGAAGGCCAACGCGATCGCGACCGGAACTCCGCACCAGGGCCTGCCTGCGGGCCCGCACGACCCCGAGTACCTCAAGGATCAGGCCGCGTTCTGATCGCGCCCGGTGCCGGGCGGGACCGTCGCGCGTGCCTGGCTCCCGTCAGCCTCCTCTCATCCGGCCGGCGCCGCGCGGATCCACGCCTCCGCCGCCGCCGCCTCGGCGAGCGGGAACACCCGTATTGCGCCCGGCATCACGAAGCCGAAGGCGCGGATCGTGTGGCCGATCCAGTCGACGTCGGTGACCACGGCGATCCGTTCCCAGCGCAGGATGTGCTGCATCCCGACCTTGAAATCCTCCCACATCGCGCCGGGCGCGATGCCGGAGAAATCCTTCTCGATCCGGTAATAGAGCCGCACCTTGCCGCCCTGGCGCAGCGCGGCCTCCACCGCCGGAACCAGCACCGTGTCATAGTCGGCCCGTGTCACCCGGCCCGTGCAGGCGACGGCGACCACGCCCGCGGGAAACCCCTGCAACGTCTCGATCATCACGTCCTCCTTGTGCGTTCGCGCGCCCGCAGGCGCCATTTGTCGAGCTCGACCGCCACGAACACCAGGCCCGAGACGGCAATGCAGCCGAGCAGTTCCGCCGCCGTCAGCGGCGCGGTGCGGAAGATCGGGTTCAGCTGCGGAATATAGATCACCCCGAGTTGCAGCACGAAGGTCAGCAGCACCGCGCCCAGCAGCGGCAGGTTCGACCGCACGCCCTGGCGGAACAGCGACACGCGGTCGGAGCGGATCGCCATCACCTGCCACATCTGCGCCAGGGTCAGCACGGTAAAGACCATGGTCTGCCAGTGACCGTCCCCGACATGCACGGCGAAGGCCTGCGTCAGCAGGGTGATGCCTGCCATCAGCAGCCCCACCCAGACGATCTGCCGGGTCATCTCCGGATCGAGCAGCCCTCCGCCCGGCGGCCGGGGCGGGCGGCGCATCACGCCCGGCTCGGCCGGCTCGGCGGCCAGGGCGAGCCCCGGCAATCCGTCCGTCACCAGGTTGATCCACAGGATCTGGATCGGCAGCAGCGGCACCGGCAGGCCGAGGAACGGGGCGAGGAAGATGGTCCAGATCTCGGCCGAATTGCAGGTGAGCACGAAGCGGATGAACTTGCGGATGTTGTCGTAGATCCGCCGGCCTTCGCGCACCGCTTTCACGATCGTCGCGAAATTGTCATCCAGCAGCACCAGGCTGGCCGCCTCGCGGGCGACGTCGGTGCCCACCTTGCCCATGGCGACGCCGATATCGGCGCGTGCCAGCGCCGGCGCGTCGTTCACCCCGTCGCCCGTCATGGCGACGATCTCGCCCTCGGCCTGCAGCGCGGTCACGATGCGGATCTTCTGCGCCGGATCGACCCGCGCGTACACCCGGATATCTTCCACCCGCGCCTGCAGCGCCGCGTCGGACAGGCCGGCCAGCTCCCGTCCCGTGAGCACCGCGCCGTCTTCATCCAGGATCCCGAGCTGGCGGGCGATCGCGCGCGCGGTCGCCGGATGGTCGCCGGTGATCATCACCGGAACGATTCCGGCGGCCCGGCATGTCGCCACCGCCGCCTTCGCCTCCGCCCGGGGCGGATCGAGCAGCCCGACCAGCCCGAGCAGGGTCAGCTCGCACTCCACCAGGTCGGGGTCGCGGTGGCCGGGCAGCGACTCCCAGTGCCGGCTGGCAACCGCGAGCACCCGCAGCCCGTCCTCGGCCATCTGCTCGGCCGCCCGCATCGCCGCGGCCCGGTGCAGCGGCACCGGGCCCGCCGGCATCGCCATCAGGGTGCAGCGGGCCAGCACGGTCTCCGGCGCGCCCTTGGTGTAGGCGACGAACCCCGACCCGCTGCGATGGAACGTCGTCATCCGCTTGCGATCGGACTCGAACGGAAACTCCAGCACCCGGTGCGCGCTCTGTTCAAGCTCGGCCTTGTCGATCCCCGCCGCCGCCGCGGCCTGCCACAGCGCCACCTCGGTCGGATCGCCGAGCGGCCTGCCGTGCCTGTCGCGCGCCACATCGTTGCACAACGCCAACGCATGCAGCAGCGCGCGCGCCGGCGCATGCGCCGCATCCAGCGCCGTCACGGCGCCCCGCGCGCCCGCCACGAACACCTCGACCGCGCGCATCTCGTTGCGGGTGAGCGTGCCGGTCTTGTCCGAACAGATCACCGTGACCGAGCCCAGGGTCTCCACCGCCGGCAGCCGGCGGATCAGCGCCTGCGCGCGCGCCATCCGGCTCGCGCCCAGCGCCAGCAGCACGGTCACGACCGCGGGCAGCGCCTCGGGGATCGCCGCCACGGCCAGGCTGAGCGCGGTCAGCAGCATCAGCAACGCCGGCTCACCGCGCAGCAGCCCGACCGCGAAGATCAGCGCGCAGATCCCCAGCGCCGCGATGGCGATCTGCCGCCCGAACACGGTCAGGCGCTGCTGCAGCGGCGTGCGGGTCTCGCCCACGCCCTCCAGCATGCCGGCGATTCGCCCGAGCTCGGTGGCCATTCCGGTCGCCACGGCGATGCCGCGTCCGCGGCCGTACTGCACCAGGGTGCCCTTGAACGCCATGTTGACCCGGTCGCCGATCGGCAGGTCGGGATCCGGGCGCGGATCCACCTGCTTCTCCACCGGCAGCGATTCCCCGGTCAGCGCCGCCTCGCCCAGCTTGAGGTCGACCGCTTCCAGCAGCCGCAGGTCTGCCGGCACCAGGTTGCCCGCCTCCAGCAGGACGATATCGCCCGGCACCAGCGCCGCGGCCGGCACGGCGTGGCGCCGCCCGTCGCGCAGCACCACGGCCCCGGGCGCGGCCATCCGCTGCAACGCCGCCATGGCGCGGTCGGCCCGGTATTCCTGTGCGAATCCCACCACCGCGTTCAGCACGACGATGCCGAGGATCACCACCGTGTCCTTGGCGTCCCCGATCACGCCGGAGACGACTGCGGCGGCGATCAGCAGCAGGATCATGAAATCGGTGAACTGCGCCGCCAGCATGCCCAGGATGCTGCGCCGCGCCCCCGCGCGGATGGCGTTCGGTCCGTGGCGGCCCAGGCGCTCGCCCGCCTCGACTTCCGGCAGGCCGCGCACCGGGTCGGTCCCCAGCCGCGCCACGACGGCATCGGCGTCCAGCGTGTGCCAGGCGGGCGCCTGGGATGACGTCGGGTCAGATGTCATGGCGGGAGAGCACCTCGGAGTTGCACAGGTACATCGTGAATAGCCCCAGACTGGTCCGGCCGACCGTGCAGACCAGCCGGCGGTCCGACCGATCGAGGAGGCCGACGAACACGAGTCACGAGATGTCCGCCGCCCTGTCCTGCGTCCCGATAAATCGGGAGGCGCCCCCGCCGCAGTTCCGTGATCGGGTCCGGCTGGGAGACCAGGACCGGCGACACATCCCCGGTCGAAGTGTCACGGGTCAGGTACCGCCGCGGGTCGCGCCGAGGCTGCCTGCGAAAGCCTGCTTCTCAGAATTGCCAACAACGTCAGGGAAACGGCGACGATGATGGGGCCCAGAACGATGCCCGGTGCTCCCAGCAGGATCAATCCGCCCACGACGGCAATGAACGATGGCACCGTGTGGAGCATGAGCTTTTTGCCGACGAGGATCGGATAGACCAGATTGTCGACCAACCCGACGACGATGGCGCCCCAGGCGGCCAGTATCACTGCGGACTTCACCTCGCCAGCCAGGGCGAGGAACAAGGCCGCGGGCGCCCAGATCACGAAGGCACCAAGGAACGGCACCACCGCAAGCAGGCCCATCATCACACCCCAGAACAGGGGCGCGGGCAATCCCAGCCACCAGAACATGACTCCGCCGAGGGCGCCCTGCAGGATCGCCATCGCGGCCATGCCGAGAACGGTGGCGAAGATCGTGCTGACCACGCGATCGGCAAGTCTGGAGAACTCTGTACCTGACAAAGGCAGAGCGTCTTCGACGGCGGCTCGAATCGCTTCCCGGTCACGCAGGAGATAGAAGAGAAAGTAGAATGTCAGCAACAGGCTGAGCATTCCCGAGAGCGAACCTTGGACAAAGGTGCCGCTCCATCCGGCAAGCCATGACGTTGACGCCTTGACGAGGTCGGGTATGTCAAGCCTTTCGTTGATAATACGGAACATGGGTGCCAGCCACGGTCGGCTTTCGATCGCGCGCATCCAGGTCTGGGAATCGATCAGGGACCTGACGAGTGCTGCGCTGCGGGCGGCTGCATTGAGCAACGTGCCGATCATGACGAAGGAAGGAACCACGACGATGAGCGCCACGACGGCCACCGTCGCTGCCGCGGACAGGCTGACCGAGCGCACCGCCGTTCGTATCTTCGTATCAAGGGGAGCGAAAAGGACCGCCAGGGTGAGCGACCCCACGACGGCGGGGATGAATGGAGTGACAAGAAGGTAGCAAAGGACGAGACCAAGAACGACACCACACGTCAGGATGATGGTGGAGATCGTCTGACGAAAAGGATATTGGCTTTCCAGCATGGTCAATTTCCGAGTGACGTCGTGCGTGCTCCAGTATCTGCCGCGAATGGCTTCAGCTCCGGCAGGTTCAGGCCACATCCACCCTATGACGGGCCTGTTGAGCCGTGTGTCCCTGGGTAGACGACGAAACCAGCGCATCCAACCAAAAACTGGCTTCCGATCCGGCGCTGTTGCAACGGGAACGAAAATAGGGCGATACCCAGGCGCGGGCGGGGGACAAGATGGCGGCTTCGGCGTCGGCCACGGGCGTCCTTGCAGGATCCCGTCCGCCGGGCACGGTACGCCGGCTGAGCCCGGTCAGTCCTGGCTTTTCAGCGACAGTTACTTCGGCACCAGATAGACGGCCGGCATGGAGACAAGCAGAAGTACCTGCGCCGGGCCGGTTGCTTTTGTTCCTTCCGTTGGCGGGGGATTCAGGTCTCGCGCAGGAGGCGACGGGCCTACCTGCGGGTCAGCGGCGTCGGCGGGCGGTCGCCCTGGTCGGTCAGGCGGCCGGGGAATTCGCCGAGGTTTTCTTCAAGCTCGGCTTCCTCCACCGGCTCGACCGGCGGGATTGCCCCGCCGTGCTGGATCATCGGGTTGGGCAGGAGGCCGGCCGTCGGATTCTCGGTGATCGCCGCCAGTTCCCGTGCCCGCTCCAGGTATTCGGATTCGCGCCCCTTCGGCGCGCCAGAGGCGCATCGCGTGCGCGTGGATCCGGCGTTCCGATGCTGTCCGGGTCGTGGCCATGGCGTCGCGCCTCCTTCCGCGGGCACAGGCTGCCGCCCGCCGGCCGTGCGCGCATTGAGGTAGATCAACCCCGGCGGGGGTCCGGGCTTCGTGCGCGGCCGTTTCGAGGTTAGGATATCCCATGACAAATGCGTACCGACCGCGCCCGTGAAGCCCCGGGCATATCGGTGGTCCCCTGACAAGGCGAAGGGCCGGGGTCGGTGTCGCCTCAGGTTCCATGCAGGTACAACACGTAGGAGTTGAACAGGTACATCGTGAACAGCCCGAGGCTGATCCAGCCCACGGTGCGGAGCAGGCGGTGGTCCGAGCGGTAGACGATGCCGACGATCACGATGCCCGTCATGATCACCGCCGACATCGCCGAGACCGCGTGCATGGGTGAGACGTGGTAGAGCAGCGGCCCGTGCGCGAACAAAAGATCGTCGACGCCGAGCACCATCATGTTGAACAGGTTGCTGCCGAGCAGATTGGCGATCGCCATGTCCGCCGCGCCGATCCGCACCGCGGCGATGCTGACGACCAGCTCCGGCACCGAGGTGACGGTGGCGACGAACAGGGTGCCGACGAAGGTGCGCTGCCAGCCCATCACCTCGGCGAGCCTCGCGGCGACGAACGGCAGCGCGGTGCCGACCGCGACGATCACCACCGCGGCGCCGGCATAGGTGGCGACGGCGCGGCGCAGGGTGATGTGCGGGTAGCGGGCCGCGGTTTCCTCGGCCGCCTCCTCGCGATGGTCGCGCTCGTAGCTGAACACGGCGCGGATGCCGAGCGCGTACAGAATGAAGATGACCGGCGTGTAGCCGCCGACATGGCCGATGGCGAAGGACGCGCCCTGGCCGTGCAGCATCAGGCTGAGCCCGGCGAAGCCGATCAGCACGATGCCGAACCCGGCCGACAGGATGTGGCCCTGGCGCACCCTGCGGTACACGCTCTCGCCGCGCTGGGTGAAGTCGAGCACGAACAGGATCGCGAGGTTGAACACGCAGCTGCCGAACAGGTCGCCCACCGCGATGTCGGGCGCGTTCGCCACCGCGACCGCGCTGATCCCGGTGGTGAGCTCGGGCAGCGAGGTGACGGTCGCCATCAGGATCACCCCGACCCAGCTGCCCGAGAGCCCGGTCTTGTCGGCGATCACGTCGCCGCTGCGCGACAGAAACGGCCCGGCGACCCCGACCAGCGCTAGGCAGACGGCGAACTGGAGCCACACGAGGGCGAGAGGGGTCACGTCGACACTCCGGAAGGCACCGGCCGCGCGGGGCGCGGCCCCCAACCGGCATGTGACCCAGGCGCTGCGGCTTGTGGCGCGGGCGGGCTAGTCCTGGCTGCGCAGGGTCAGGTACATCAGGATCAGATAGACCGCCGGCATCACCACCAGCACCAGCGCCTGGGCGAGACCGGAGGCCTGGCAGGCGGTGGAGAACATCCGCCAGGCGACGATGAGATCGGCCGCCACGATGACCACGAGACCGATGAACCACGGCAGCAGGACGTTGCGTCGTTGTACCGGCATCATGCTTTCCTCCCCTCCCGGCGCGTCACCATCACGTCTCCCCCGGCCGGCCGCTCAGCGCTCGCGCAGGAAGCGGCGGGACTTCCGGCGGGTCATCGGCGTGGACGGGCGGTTGCCCTGGTCGGTCAGGCGAGCGGGGAACTCGCCGAGATTCTCCTCGATCGCGGCCTCTTCCACCGGCTCGACGGGCGGGATCGCCCCGCCGTGCTGGGTCATCGGGTTGGGCAGCAGGCCGGCCCCGGGATTGTCGGCCATCCCCTGCAGTTCCCGCGCCCGTTCCAGATACTCCGCCTCGCGGCCCTTCGGCGCGCCGTCGGCGCGCCACATGCGCAGCGCGTGGGCGTGGATCTTGCGGTCAGATGGGGTCATCGGGTGGGTCATGGCTTGCATCCGGACTCTGCCCGGTCATGCTGCCGCGGCGCGGGGACGGGTACATTGACGCAGATCAACCCGGTCCACCGTAGCCGGCGCCGGCGGGATCGCCCGGCCCCGCTTGGCGCCTCGCCGGGCCGGGGGCAGAGTGACGCCGTCCCCCTTGCTTCCATCCCCCGTCTTGCTTCCATCCCCGTCGCCAGGATCCCCCGCATGTCCCCGCTCGACGCCATTCGCCGCCACCACGACGACCTCACCGCCATCCGCCACGACCTCCACGCCCATCCCGAAATCGGGATGAAGGAGCACCGCACCGCCGATCTCGTCGCCCGCGCCCTGGAGGACTGGGGGATCGAGGTGCATCGCGGCGTCGGCGGCACCGGCGTGGTGGGCGTGCTGCGGTCGGGCAACGGGCCGGGCGCGATCGGCCTGCGCGCCGACATGGACGCGCTGCCGATCACCGAGGCGACCGGCCTTCCCTACGCCAGCGGCAACCAGGGCCTGATGCACGCCTGCGGCCATGACGGGCACACCACCATGCTGCTCGGCGCCGCGCGCTACCTGGCCGAGACCCGCGCCTTCAACGGCACGGTGAACTTCATCTTCCAGCCCGGCGAGGAAGGCGCCGGCGGCGCGCTGGCGATGCTGGAAGACAAGCTGTTCGAGCGCTTCCCCTGCGAGCAGGTGTTCGGCATCCACAACCGACCGGGGATGGAGGTCGGGACCTATGCGATCAGCCCCGGCGCATCCTCGGCCGGCGGGGCGTTCTTCGACATCGGCGTGACCGGCCGCGGCGCGCACGGCGCGCGGCCGGAGGAAAGCATCGATCCGGTGCTGGTCGCCTGCCACATCGGCACCGCGCTGCAATCGCTGATCGCGCGCAACCTCTCGCCGTGGAAGGCCGCGGTGCTGAGCGTGACGAAGATCGAGGGCGGCGCGGCCTATAACGTGATCCCCGGCAGCGCCATCCTGGCCGGCACCGCCCGGGCGATGCAGCGCGAGACCCTGGAGATGCTGGAAGCCGGGATCACGCGCATCGCGCCAATGTCGCTGCCGCGTTCGGCGCCACCGCGACCACCGATTTCCGGGTGATCTTCGCGCCCCTGGTCAACGACGCCGCCGCGAGCCAGGCCTTCGCCGACGCGGCGGCCGAGCTGGTGGGCGACGCGGCGGTGGAGCGCGCCAAGCCGCCGGGCATGGGCTCGGAGGATTTCAGCTTCATGATGGAGCAGGTGCCGGGCGCCTATCTGAACGTGGGCAACGGCGACAGCGCGGCGCTGCACAACGCGAAGTACAATTTCAACGACGCGGCGATCCCTTACGGGTCGGCGCTGTTCGCCCGGCTGGTCGAGCGGCGGCTGGCGCGGGGCGAATAGCCGGGCGAGGGGGCTCGGTCCGCAGAGGGTCACCGACCGATCCGGCCGGCGCCGCCTGTCCGCCATCGCCGCGCGCCCGCCGCGGGAGGCAGCGCCGGGGAATTTTGTCGCGTGATTTTCCCCCCGCCCATTTCGCCGCCGCGCCGCGCGTGCCAGAACGCGCCCCCGTGCCGGGATCGGTGCCGCGCGCGCCCCGATCCCTGCTGCCACGCATCCCGGAGACCTTCATGCCTCGCCGCAAGCCCCGCGGCCGGCCGCTCGACGGCTGGCTGGTCATCGACAAGCCGCCGGGGCTGACCAGCACCGACGTCGTCAACCGCGTCCGCCGCGCCTTCGACGCGCAGAAGGCCGGGCATGGCGGCACGCTGGATCCGCTCGCCACCGGGGTGCTGCCGATCGCCTTCGGCGCCGCCACCAAGACCGTCCCCTATGTGATGGACGGCACCAAGCTCTATCGCTTCACCCTGGCCTTCGGGACCGCCCGCGACACCGACGACGCCGACGGCCAGGTGATCGCCACCTCGGACCACCGGCCGACGGACGCCGAGATCGAGGCCGCGCTGCCCGCCTTCCGTGGCACCATCCAGCAGGTCCCGCCCGCCTATTCCGCGATCAAGGTCGCCGGCGAGCGCGCTTACGACATGGCCCGCGAGGGCCGCGCCCCGGTGCTGGAGCCCCGCGCGGCGCGGGTCGACCGGTTCGAGCTGGTGGAACGCCCCGACCCCGATACGGCGGTGTTCGAGGTGCAGTCCGGCAAGGGCGTCTACATGCGCAGCCTGGCGCGCGACCTCGCCGCCGCCTGCGGCACGCTCGGCCATGTCGCCGCCCTGCGCCGGCTCAGGGTCGGCCCGTTCACCGAGGCGGGCGCGATTCCGCTGGACAAGATCGCCGGGCCGGACCATACGGCCCGGGCTTCCCCGGACCTTCTGCTTCCGGTCGCGACCGCGCTGGCCGACATCCCGGCGCTGGCCCTGACCGAGGCGGAGGCCACCCAGCTCATCAACGGCCAGGCGATCAGCCTGGTGGCGCTGATGGGCCGGATTCCAGGCACGGCCGACCCCGAAGGGGGTCTCGCCAGGGCCATGGCGGGGGGCCGCGTGATCGGGCTCTGTCGTCTGCAGGACGGATTGCTGAAGCCCGAACGGATCCTCTGATCCCGCGCGCGACCCGCAACACCCATCAGGAGTACCCCCGATGTCGATCACTGCGGAGCGCCGTACGGCGCTCATTTCCGAATATGCCACCGGCGCGGACGACACCGGCAGCCCGGAGGTTCAGGTGGCCGTGCTCACCGAGCGGATCATCAACCTGACCGAGCATCTGAAGACCCACGCGAAGGACTTCCACAGCCGCCGGGGCCTGTTGATGCTGGTCGGCCGCCGTCGCCGCCTGCTCGACTACCTGAAGGGCAAGAATGTCGGGCGCTACACGACCCTGATCGGCCGCCTCAACCTGCGGCGCTGACCGCGGCGGTGCCACCGCCTCCCCCTTGCGGGGGATGGGCGCGGTGGGGCGCGCGCCGCACCCGGCTTCGTGCCATGCGCTCCGCCGCCCTGATTTTCCCGGTTGTGGCCCTATATAGGGTCGTAATCGGCACGACCCTCGCGCCATAGGGGCGCGGGGCAACGCGGGGGCGAAACCCCCCACACGCCGCGACTGCGGCGGACCTCAAACCGCCGATCCGGCTGCCCGAAACGCGGGAGCAAGGACGGCGTTTCCGGCCGCATGGCCCGCGCGCGCGCTCCGGCGCCGCGCCTCCGTGCGACCCGAGACGCCGTAGCCCGCGTACCGACAGGGAAACGACGGATCGCCCGGATTGCCGTCCGCCGGTGCCCGGCGCATCGCAAGGACGACGCATGTTCAATTATTTCCGCAAGGAACTCGACTGGGGCGGGCGCAAGCTCGTGCTGGAAACCGGCAAGATGGCCCGTCAGGCGGACGGCGCGGTGCTGGTCAGCTACGGTGACACCATCGTGCTGTGCACCGCGGTCGGCGCGCGCAGCGCCAAGCCGGGGCAGGACTTCTTCCCGCTGACCGTGAACTACCAGGAAAAGACCTTCGCCGCGGGCAAGATCCCCGGCGGGTTCTTCAAGCGCGAGGGCCGTCCGACCGAGAAGGAGGTGCTGACCTCCCGCCTGATCGACCGGCCGATCCGCCCGCTGTTCCCCCAGGGGTTCCGCAACGAGGTGCAGGTGATCGCCACCGTCCTCAGCCATGACCTCGAGAACAATCCCGACGTGGTGGCGATGATCGGCTGCTCGGCCGCGCTGACCCTGTCCGGCATCCCGTTCTTCGGCCCGGTGGCCTCCGCGCGGGTCGGCTACAAGGACGGCCAGTACCTGCTCAACCCGACCTCCGCCGAGCTGGAAGGCAGCGCGCTCGACCTCGTGATGGCCGGCACCGCCGAAGGCGTGCTGATGGTCGAATCCGAGGCGCACGAGCTGGCCGAAGACGTGATGCTGGGCGCCGTGACCTTCGGTCACACGTCGTTCCAGCCGGTGATCGCCGCGATCATCGAGCTCGCCGAACGCGCCGCCAAGGAGCCCTGGCCGCTGCCCGAGGCCTCGGCCGAGGAGAAGGCGCTGGCCGCCCAGCTCGACACCCTGGCCCGCGGCCCGCTGACGGACGCGTATCAGGAGCGCGAGAAGATGGTCCGCCAGGAGCGGGTCGGCGCTGCCAAGAAGGCCGCGCTCGCCACCCTGGCCGCCGAGGGCGGGGACGTCGAGAAGGCGAAGGGCGCTTTCAAGAAGCTGGAAGCCAACATCGTCCGCAACGCCATCCTGGCCACCGGCCTGCGCATCGACGGCCGCGACACCAAGACCGTGCGTCCGATCGTGGCCGAGGTGGGCGTGCTGCCGCGCGCGCACGGCTCGGCCCTGTTCACCCGCGGCGAGACGCAGGCGCTGTGCGTCGCCACCCTCGGCACCGGCCAGGACGAGCAGATCATCGACGCGCTGGAAGGCGAGTACCGCGAGCACTTCATGCTGCACTACAACTTCCCCCCCTACTCGGTGGGCGAGGCGGGGCGCATGGGCTCGCCGGGCCGGCGTGAGATCGGCCACGGCAAGCTCGCCTGGCGGGCGATCCACCCGCTGCTGCCCGCGAAGGACAAGTTCCCGTACACCCTGCGCGTGGTCTCCGAGATCACCGAGAGCAACGGCTCGTCCTCGATGGCGACCGTGTGCGGCTCCTCGCTCGCGCTGATGGACGCCGGCGTGCCGCTGGTCCGTCCGGTGGCCGGCATCGCCATGGGGCTGATCAAGGAAGACCACGGCGTCGCCGTGCTGTCCGACATCCTGGGCGACGAGGATCACCTCGGCGACATGGACTTCAAGGTGGCCGGCACGGAACGCGGCGTGACCTCGCTGCAGATGGACATCAAGATCACGTCCATCACGCCGGAGATCATGCGCGTCGCGCTCGACCAGGCGAAGGACGGGCGGATGCACATCCTGGGCGAGATGGCGCGCGCCATCACCGGGGCGCGCACCGACGTCGCCGCCACCGCGCCGCGGATCACGGTGATCAGCGTGCCGAAGGACAAGATCCGCGAAGTGATCGGCACCGGCGGCAAGGTGATCCGCGAGATCGTCGAGCAGACCGGCTGCAAGATCGACATCGAGGACGACGGCACCATCAAGATCGCCGCGTCGGACCCCGAGCGGGCACAGGCCGCGATCGACCGCATCCGCGGCATCGTGGCGGAACCCGAGATCGGCGCGATCTACAACGGCAAGGTGGTCAAGACCGCCGAGTTCGGCGCCTTCGTGAACTTCCTCGGCTCCCGCGACGGGCTCGTGCATATCAGCGAGCTGCAGCAGGGGCGGGTGGCGAAGACCGGCGACGTGGTCAATGTCGGCGATGCGGTGAAGGTGAAGGTCATCGGCTTCGACGACCGCGGCAAGGTGAAACTGTCGATGCGGGTGGTCGATCAGGCGACCGGGGCGGATATCACCGACCAGGTCGGCGCGAAGCCGGGGCGCAGCGACCGCGATCGCGGCGAGCGGCGCGACCAGCCGACGATCGCGACGCCCGCCGGGGAGTAACGATGCAGCGGCGCGGGGGCCCGCACGGCGGGCCCCCGCGGATGTTGCCTCCGCTGGCTTTTTTCTTCAGTTTGCGGACCGGACGGAGCACGTTGCACATGGGGCTGAAGCTGGGAACCGCGACGATTCAGGATCATCCCGCGACGCGACGCGTGCGCGCCGGTGTCTGCGCCAGGCCGATCTGACCTGCCATGAAACTGCTCAACGCCATCCGCATGGGCGGAACCGAGATCCTGCCGCTGATCGAGGGCGGCAAGGGTGTCTCGATCTCCAACGGGATCTCGTCGGGGAACTGGGCCGCCGCCGGCGGCATCGGCACGTTCAGCGCCGTGAACGCCGACAGCTTCGACGATCACGGGCGGCGCATCCCGCAACTCTACCGCGGCCGCACCCGCACCGAGCGGCACGAGGAGCTGGCGGCCTACGCCATCAAGGGCGCGCTGACCCAGGCCCGCCGGGCCTATGATCTCGCCTCCGGCCGCGGGCGCATCCACGCCAACATCCTGTGGGAGATGGGCGCGGCCGAACGCATCATCACCGAGGTGCTGGAGCAGGCGAAGGGCATCATCGCCGGCATCACCTGCGGCGCCGGGATGCCGTACCGCCTGTCCGACATCGCAGCCAGATTCAACGTCTACTACTATCCGATCATCTCCTCCGCGCGCGCCTTCAACGCGCTGTGGAAGCGCGCCTACAGCAAGACCGCGGATCTGCTGGGGGGCGTGGTGTACGAAGACCCCTGGCTCGCCGGCGGGCACAACGGCCTGTCCAATTCCGAAGACCCGACGAAGCCCGAGGATCCGTATCCGCGGGTGCTCGCGCTGCGCAAGGTGATGCGCGAATACGACCTGGGTCAGACGCCGATCATCATGGCCGGCGGCGTCTGGTGGCTGGAGGAGTGGGAGGACTGGATCGACAATCCGGAACTCGGCCCGATCGCCTTCCAGTTCGGCACCCGCCCGCTGCTGACCCGGGAATCGCCGATCGGCGAGGCGTGGAAGAAGCGGCTGCTCACGCTCAAGGAAGGCGACGTCTTCCTCAATCGCTTCTCCCCCACCGGGTTCTATTCCAGCGCGGTGAACAACGGCTTCATCCAGGAATTGCGTGGCCGCAACGAGCGCCAGGTCGCCTACACCGGCGAACCGATCGGCGAGCACGTGGCGGAATACGGCGTCGGCCCGCGCAAGCGGATCGTCTATCTGACCAAGGTCGACCTCGAACGCGCGCGCGCCTGGGAATCCCAGGGGTTCACCGAGGCGATGCGCACCCCGGATTCGACCCTGATCTTCGTCGCCCCGGACAAGGCGCGCGAGATCACCGCCGACCAGATCGCCTGCATGGGCTGCCTCAGCCAGTGCCGCTTTTCCAACTGGTCGCAGCACGAGGCCGAGCACAGCACCGGCAAGCGCCCCGACCCGCGCAGCTTCTGCATCCAGAAGACCCTGCAGGACATCGCCCACGAGAGCGACCTTCCCGATACCATCGAGCGCAACCTGATGTTCTCAGGCCATAATGGGTTCCGCTTCGCGCGGGATCCGTTCTACTCGAACGGCTTCATCCCCACGGTGCAGCAACTGTTCGAGCGGATCCTGACGGGTCGCTGAGCGAAGCCGGAGCAGCCGCCATGACCGGGAAGAACATCCTCTGGATCATGTGCGACCAGCTCCGCTTCGACTATCTGGGCTGCGCCGGCCACCCGAGCCTGCGCACCCCCAACATCGACGCGCTGGCCGCGCGCGGCGTGCGCTTCACCCGGGCCTATGTGCAATCGCCCGTGTGCGGCCCGTCGCGCATGAGCTTCTACACCGGGCGCTACATGCGCTCGCACGGGTCGAACTGGAACCAGTTCCCGCTCCGGGTCGGCGAGCCGACCCTGGGCGAGCATCTCGGCGCGCTCGGCGTGCGCACGGTGCTGGTCGGCAAGACCCATATGCGCGCCGATACCGAGGGGCTGGCCCGGCTCGGCATCGATCCGGCCTCGTCCGTCGGCATCCGCGAATCGCAATGCGGTTTCGAGCCGTTCGAGCGCGACGACGGGCTGCATCCCGGCCCGGCGCGCGAGAAGCCGTCCTACAACGACTACCTGCGCGCGCAGGGGTTCGACGGCGCCAACCCGTGGGAGGAGTGGGCCAATTCCGCCGAAGGGCCGAATGGTGAGCTGCTGAGCGGCTGGCTGCTCGCCCATGCCGACAAGGCCGCGCGGATCCCGGAGGCGCATTCCGAGACCCCCTACATGACCCGCCGGGCGATGGATTTCATCGACCAGGCCGGACGCGACGGCCGCCCGTGGTGCCTGCACCTGTCCTACATCAAGCCGCACTGGCCCTATATCGCCCCGGCGCCGTACCACGCCATGTATTCCGCCGCCGACGTGGTTCCGCCGGTTCGCGCCGAGAGCGAACGCACCGACCCGCACCCCGTGTACCGCGCCTTCATGCAGATGCGCGCCGCGCGCAACTTCTCCCGCGACGAGGTGCGCGCCCGCGTGATCCCGACCTACATGGGCCTGATCCGCCAGATCGACGACCAGCTCGGGATTCTGTTCCGTTTCCTGGACGAGCGCGGCCTGACCGGGAACACGATGATCGTCTTCACCTCCGATCACGGCGACTACCTGGGCGATCACTGGCTGGGCGAGAAGGACCTGTTCCACGAGGTCTCGGTGAAGATCCCGCTGATCGTCGCCGATCCCTCGCCGGCGGCGGACGCGACCCGGGGCAGCGTGTGCGACGCGCTGGTGGAGGCGATCGACCTGGCGCCGAGCTTCGTCGCCTGGTTCGGCGGCGACCCGCCCCGTCACGTGCTGGAAGGCCGCTCGCTGCTGCCCTACCTGCGCGGCGAGCCCCCGCCCGCGCCGCGCCGTTTCGTGTTCTCCGAATACGACTACGCGATGCAGGAAGCCCGCCTGACCCTCGGTCAGCCCATTCCCGACTGCCGGCTGTTCATGGTGTTCGACGGACGCTGGAAGCTGATCCACGCCCCCGGGTTCCGTCCGATGCTGTACGATCTCGCCACCGACCCCGCGGAGCTGAACGACCGCGGCGCCGATCCCGCCTGCGCCGGGGAGATCGACCGGCTGCGCGCCGCGCTGCTCGATTGGGCGCTGACCGATCACGGCCGCATCACCATGCCCGATGCCCGCATCGCCCCCTATGCCGGCCGGGCCCAGCTCAAGGCCGGCATCCTGATCGGCTATCACGACGAAACGGAACTTTCGGCGGCAAGGGCCCGGCAGCGCGACGGGTGAGGGATTGCCATACCCCGGGCGGGGTGCTTGACTTTTCGTAATCACACGCGCCCGGGGGGGAAAACATGCTGGCCTGGTTCCACGACCTGACGACGCGCGAGCGGCGCACCATGGGCGCCTGCTTCGGCGGCTGGGCGCTCGATGCGCTCGACGTGCAGATCTTCAGCTTCGTCATCCCGAGCCTGCTGGCGCTCTGGCACATCTCCAAGGCCGAGGCCGGCGAACTCGCCACCATCACCCTGCTGGTCTCGGCGTTCGGCGGCTGGCTCGCCGGCGCGTTGTCGGATCGCTGGGGCCGGGTGCGGGTGCTGCAGATCTCCATCCTGTGGTACGCGATCTTCACGTTCCTGTGCGGCATGGCGCAGGACTACAATCAATTGTTTGCATTCCGGGCGCTGCAGGGCCTCGGCTTCGGCGGCGAATGGGCCGCCGGCGCGGTGCTGATGGGCGAGGTGATCCGCGACAAATACCGCGGCCGGGCGGTCGGCATCGTGCAGACCGGCTGGTCGATAGGCTGGGGCGCGGCGGCGCTGCTCTACACCCTGTTCTCCAGCATCATGCCGGAAGCGATCGCCTGGCGCGCACTGTTCTGGATCGGCCTGGCGCCGGCGGTGCTGGTGTTCTGGATCCGCCGCTACGTGGAGGAACCCAACCTGCCGCGCGACACGAGCCCGGTGGGCTCCGCGCTCACGCAGATCTTCGCGGCGCTCAAGCCGCCCTATCTGTCCACCACCTGGCGGGTGGCGATGATGGTGACGGGCGCGCAGGGCGGCAGCTACGCGCTGGTGATCTGGCTGCCCACCTACCTCAAGACCGTGAAGCACATGTCCGCGGTGGGCACCGGCAGCTACCTGATGGTTCTGATCCTGGGCGCATTCTTCGGCTTCGTCAGCGGCGCCTACCTGGCCGACGGGATCGGGCGCAAGGCGACCTTCATGGTCTCCGCCATCGGCTCGATGGTGCTGACGGTGGTGTATCTGTTCGCGCCGCTTGGCAACGACATGATCCTGCTGGTGGGCTTCCTGCTCGGCTACATCTCGCTGATGATGTTCTCGCCGATGGGCGCGTTCATGACCGAGCTCTATCCCACCGCGGTGCGCGGGGCGGGGCAGGGGTTCTGCTACAACGCCGGGCGCGGGATCGGCGCGCTGTTCCCGGCGTTCGTCGGCTTCCTCGCCGTGCGCCTCGGGCTCGGGGGGGCGATCGCGACGTTCAGCCTGTTGGCCTACGGGATCATGATCGTCGCGTTGCTGATGCTGCCGGAGACCCGCGGCCGCTCGCTGGCCAGCCTGGAACGACCGGCCTGAGGCCGATTGCGCGAAGGGCCGGGGGCGACACCCTCCGGCCCTTCGTGCGCCGGATCACAGCGCGCGGTCCGCGGTGCCGTCGGCCCGGTCGGCCGGCACCCAGGCCATCCCCTCGCGCCCGTGCAGGTAGCCGTTGATGAAGGGCACCGGGCCGGTCAGCGCGCGCAGCGCCGCTTCGGCCTCGTCCGGCGCCTCCGTGCCCGCGCTCACCGCGCGGATCCGCGCGGCGACCTGCGTCATGTCCACCCCGGCCTGCGGCGACAGCCGGAAATGGCTTACCCCGGCCGCGCGCAGCCCGGCGAGTTCGCGCAGCAGCACCAGATAGCCGTGCGACAGGGTCTGGGTGCCGTTCACCGCCAGCAACCCGCGCCCATCCAGCTGGTCGGCCGCCAGCCCGTCCGGGTCGCGTTCGCAGACGAACTGGCAGCCGTCCTTGTGCAGCCCATAGGCGCGGGCGTGGTAGCAGCGCATGGAGATCGCCAGCGGCTGGCGGCCGAACACGGCCACCTCGGTCTGCCCGGTCGGGTTGTGCGCGGCCAGCGTGCCGATCGCGCCGGCCGACAGCTCGACCGGCAGCACCACCCGGGTCGCGCCCTGGCGCAGCAGGAAATCGAGCGTGCCCTCGTTGAACAGGTTGATCAGCGGCCCGGATACGAAGGGCCGGCCGGCCAGCGCCTGGATCGCGGTGACGTCGTTCGCCTCCACCATCAGCCCGGCAGCGGCCAGCGCGCCGATCGCGGCGAGCTCGCGGGTCGTGGTGACCAGCGCCAGGGTGGCGATCACCACCTCCTTGCCCGCCGCCTGCAGCCGCTCGATCACGGCGGGCAGGTGGTCGGCGAAGAACGGTTCGCGCTTGGCGCAGACGACCTCGCCCAGGGTGACCACGTCGAGGTCGGCCTCGTCGGCGATGCGGAAATAGAAATCCCGCCGCCGGTCCGCCGGCCAGTGGTACAGCAGCGGGCCGAGGGTCAGGCGCGGCGGCGCGCTCATCGCCAGCCGCTCCGGTAGGCGCTCAGGGTCTCCTGGCCGCCCTCGTTCAGCGCGTGCAGCTGCGCCGCGGCGGGCGGCGGCGGGCGTCCCTCGGCCAGCGCGTCCAGGATGGCGCGGAACGCGCGCACCACCTCGCTCACATAGGCCCGGCCGCGCTGGCGGCCCTCGATCTTGAGCGCGGTGACCCCGGCGGCTTTGAGTTCGGGCAGGATGGCGCTGGCGTTCAGCCCGACCGGCTCCTCGAACAGGTAGGACGGCGCGCCGAGGGTGACGAAGCGGCCCTTGCAGGGCGTGGGGTAGGAGCGGGGTTCGTCCGGGCCGAACCGGTTCATCATCGCCTCGCCCAGGCAGGCGCGCAGGTCCGCCCCGTCCTCCCGGTAGGCCACGCATTCGGCCGGGGCGCACACCCCGTCGCTGCTGGGCGAGCGGCCGGTGATGTAGGACGAAAGGTAGCAGCGTCCTTCCACCATGGTGCCGAGCGAGCCGAAGGCGAACACCTCGGCCTCCACCCGAAGCTCCGCCACCAGCGCCGCCACTTCGGCGACCGCCAGGACCCGCGGCAGCACCACCCGGCTGATGCCGAACTGCGCGCGGTAGAAGTCGATCGCCACCGGGTTGGCCGCGGCCGCCTGCACCGAAAGATGCCGCCGCAGCCCGGGGTGGCGGGTCGCGGCGTAGTCCAGCACACCGAGATCGGCCAGGATCACCGCGTCGGCCCCGCAGCGGGCGGCGTTGTCCACCGCCTGGTGCCAGAGTCCGGTTTCCCCGGCGCGGGGGAAGGTGTTGACCGCGACCAGCACCCGCCGGCCGCGCGCGTGGGCATAGGCGATGCCGGCACGCATCTCCTCGGGGCTGAAATTGAGCCCGGGGTAGTTGCGCGCGTTGGTGGCGTCGCGGAAGCCGCAATAGACCGTGTCGGCGCCGGCATCGATCGCCGCGCGCAGGCTGGCCGGGGTGCCGGCGGGGCACACCAGCTCCAGGTATTTCGGGGTGGTCACGCCGCCTTGTCCTCCGGCTGCTGCGAGTGCTTGCGTTCCAGGCGCGCGAGGCGGCCGGCAAGCCGGGTCACCTCGCCGCGCAGCGCCGCAAGGTCGGGCGCGGCGGACGCGGGCGCCGGGGGCGCCGTGTCGCGCAGCGCCGCGATCAGCCGCGTGCGCGCGCCGGCGGCGATCGCGTCGAGCCGGCGCGCCGCGGCCTGGGCCGGCCGGGCCAGCGGGCCGAGCAGGGCGGCCACTTCCGCCATCACCGCGATCCCGTCGCGCTCCAGGGTGTTGCGCAGCCCCACCACGACGGCGGTGTCGCCGGTGATGGTGATGGCGCGCGAGAAGAACGCCGTGTCGCTGTCGAGCCGGCCTTCCAGCAGCGCGACCAGCGAGTCGAGGCAGCCCTTGACGCACGCATCCGCCGTCCCGCGGTCGTCGCCGGCCAGGGCGATCCGGGGCGGGCCGCCGCCGAGGCGCAGCACGAAGCGGTGCGGCAGGTCGGTCGGCTCGATGCGCAGCACGGCGGGCGGCAGCGCAGCAAGGTCGTGGAACAGCGCGGGATGCGCCCGCGCCATCCGGCGCAGCAGCAGCGCGGCGCCGGCGCCGAGCAGCGGCGGCGGCAGCAGGCGCATCGTGGCGCGGGCGAGCGTGGCGGGAAACCCGGTCTCTGCCATCATCTCCGACTCGGGGCTGCGGCCGGGCCGGGCGGCCTGGCCATCGCGCCCGGCGTAGGGGCGGCGGGCCGCGGGGGCCTTGACGTGGGTCAAAGGGTCCGCAGCGGCCGGGTCGGGCCGCGGGACCGGGGTCGCCCGCAGGGTTGAGCAAGATCAACGACACCGCCGGCCGCCGGTCGTTTGATGTGCTGTTCGTTGCAACCGCGTCGGCGGCGCAGCCCGTGTCATCCACCCAGCCGGGAGACAGGCACATGCCCACCTATACGCTCCATATCCCGCCCGACGAGATCGTCCGCCTGCTGCGCGCGGAGCGGGCCAGCGCGGGAGGGCAGCCCGAGCTCTACGTCGAGGCGTGGCAGGACTACGTGATCGAGGAGGAGTTCGACCGCGCCGCCTATGGGCTGCGCGACGGCGAGGCGTACAGCCTCGTCTCCTCGGAGGTGGTCCTGGCCATCGAGGCGCGCCTGGAACAGAACTACTGGGTGCTCTCGATCGCGGTCCGCCAGGATCTGGGACCGCGGATCATCGCCGACGAGGAGGCGCTGCTCGGCGTCCCGCTTTCCGTCGATGCGTTCGAGGCCGAGCTTCTGGCGCCGGGCGCGCGCAGCGCGAGCGTGCGGCTCGACGCCCGCACGCAGGACGGCAAGGCTCATTTCGACCGCTGGTGGGCCGATCTGGTGCAGCGACATGCCGCTGTCGCCGCCGCGGGCGGCGCCTCCCGCCCGGTCGCCGAGCCGGCGGGAAGCGGTCCCGGCGCCACGACCCGCCCGGACGCGGCCACCGCCCCCGAGACCGGCGCCCTGACCTATCGGTCGCGCGAGGCCGTCGCGGTGTTCGCCGACGGCGATGCGTTGGAAGCGGCGGTGACCGCGCTCGGGATCGCGGGGTTCGACCGCGCGGCCATCTCGGTGCTCGGTGCCGAGGACAAGGTGCGCGCGCGGATCGGCCGCGTCTATGCGGCGGTGGCGGAGATCGAGGACGATCCGCGCGCGCCGCGCGCCGCTTTCGTCTCGCGCGGCACGCGGCTGGAGGGCGAGGCGGCGGCGGTGGTCGTCCCGTTCTATCTGGGCGGGCTTGCCGGCGCCGCCGCCGTCGTCGCATCAGGTGGCGCGCTGGCCGCGGCGATCGCGGGAACCATCCTGGCCAGCGCCGCGGGGGGCGGCCTCGGGGCGCTGCTCGCCCGCGCGGTGGCGCAGCACCATCGCCGCCACATCGTCGAGCAGCTGGAGCATGGTGGGCTGGTGCTGTGGGTCGGCGTTCGCACCGAGGCCGAGGCGACGCATGCGTGCGACGTGCTGCGCGACGCCGGCGGACGCGATGTCCACCTCCATGACGTGCGCAAGTCCTGGGGTCCGCCGGACCGGCCGCTGTCGCAGGCGCGGGTGGACCCGTTCCTCGAACCCGAGCCCCGCCCCGGCGCTGCGCCGCCGGCGTAATCCCCCAAGGAAGCCCCGGAACGGATCATGCCGGGGCCGGCGCCCGCCCGCAGCGGCCCTCCGCGTTGAATCGGCGCCGGCCCATGCTCCGGGACCGACGGACGGACGGACACACGCGGCATCCACACGGCACGGTAACTTCTCCTTCCCGACCGACCGGGGGAAGCCGTTTTCATTCCCGGTGGCGCATCGGCCGCCATTGCGGGGCGTCTGTCCCATCGCGGGTTGCTTGCGCCCGGAACCGACGGATGCCATGTGAGGCGCGTCGGTGCGACGCGGCCCGGATCGCCACCCGGCGCGACCCTGAACGGCTTGCCCGCACCCCGGCGTTTCGCACCTGAACCGAGCCGGCGCCGCCGCTGTCCACCCCTCTGGCCGAAAAGACATCCTGGTGCCCCGCTCACCCCGCGCCAAGCCCCGGCGCACCCGCCCCGACCATCACCCCTCCCGCCCCGCCGGCCATCTGCCCCCCGTCGCAATCGTCCAGGTCACCGGCACGGACACGGACGGCGACGCCATCGCCCGCCCCCTCGCCTGGGACGAGGCCGGCCCGCCGCCGCAGATCCTGATGGCGCCCGAACCGCACGGCCACCCCGCCCTCGCCCCCGGCCAGCGCGTGCTCGCCCGCCTGCGCCCTGCCGGCCCCGGCCGCTACGAGGGCCGCACCCTCAAGCGCCTCGCCGAAGCCCCCGGCCGGGTCATCGGCATCTTCCGCCCCGCCGACCCCGCCACACATCGCGAGGCCCGCATCACCCCGACCGACCGCCGCAGCAAGGCGGAATGGACCGTCCCCCCCGGCGAGGACGCCGGCGCCGAAGCGGGTGAGATCGTGCTGGCCGAGCCGCTGCCGCACCATCGCCTCGGCCTCAAGCCCGCCCGTATCCTCGAACGCCTCGGCCACATGGGCGATGCCCGCTCGGTCAGCCTGATCGCCATCGCCGGCAACGACATCCCGCATGTCTTCGCCGAAGCCGCCATCGAGGAAGCCGAAGCCGCCACCGCCGCCCCGCTCGGCAAACGCGAGGATCTGCGCGCCGTCCCCCTCGTCACCATCGACGGCGCCGACGCGCGCGACTTCGACGACGCGGTGTTCGCCGAACCGGCCGCCGACGGCGGCTTCCGCCTGATCGTCGCCATCGCCGACGTCGCCCACTACGTCCGCCCCGGCTCCGCCCTGGATGAGGTCGCCCACGAGCGCGGCAACAGCGTCTATTTCCCCGACCGGGTGGTGCCGATGCTGCCCGAGGCGCTGTCGAACGGCTGGTGCAGCCTGCGCCCGAACGAGGACCGCGGCTGCCTGTTCGCCGAGCTGCAGATCGACGTCCAGGGCCGCAAGACCGCCCACCGCTTCGGCCGCGGCCTGATGCGCAGTTCCGCCCGCCTCACCTATGAACAGGTGCAGCAGGCCCACGACGGGCTCACCCGGCTCGATCCGCCGATCCAGGCCCTGATCCCCCCTCTTTATGCCGCCTTCCGCGCCCTGCTCGCCGCCCGGATCGGGCGCGGCACGCTCGATCTCGACCTCCCCGAACGCCAGGTGATCCTGCACCCGAACGGACGGGTGGCCGACGTCGTCCCCCGTCCGCGCCTCGACAGCCACCGGCTGATCGAGGAGTTCATGATCCTCGCCAACGTCGCCAGCGCCGAGGAACTGGGCCGCCATCACGCCCCCTGCCTCTATCGCATCCACGCCCCCCCCTCGGCCGAGAAGCTGGAGGAGCTCCGCACCATCCTGCACGGCCTCGGTCTGTCGCTCCCGCCCGGCGATCAGGTCCACCCGCGCGACCTCGACCGCGTGCTGCGCCAGGTGGCCGGCCGGCCGGAGGCGCTGCTGGTGAACGAGGTGGTGCTGCGCAGCCAGTCCCAGGCCGCCTACAGCCCCGACAACATCGGCCATTTCGGCCTGGCGCTGCGGCAATACGCGCATTTCACCAGTCCGATCCGCCGCTACGCCGACCTGCTGGTGCACCGCGCCCTGATCCGCGCCCTGAAGCTCGGCGCCGACGGCCTGCCGCCCGACGCGGGCGCGGCGTTTCCCGACACCGGCGAACACGTCACCGCGACCGAACGCCGCGCCCAGGCCGCCGAGCGCGAGGCGATCGACCGCTACCTCGCTGCCTTTCTGGCCGACCGGGTGGGCGCGATCTTCCCTGCCCGTGTCTCCGGGGTCACACGCTTCGGCCTTTTTGTCACGCTGGCGGAAAACGGTGCCAGCGGCATTGTCCCGCGCTCCGCCCTGCCGGATGATTTCTGGCAGCATGATGTGCGTGAGCAGAGCCTGACCGGGCGCCGCACCGGCCTCGTGTTCCGTCTGGGGCAGGAGGTTGAGGTCCGGCTGGCGGAGGCGAACGTGGCCACCGGGAGTCTCCATGTTCCAGCTCATGCAGGGCATTCCGCCGCGCCCCTCCTCCCGCGGCGGTCATATGGGGTATCGGTCCCGCCATCGGTGAGAGGCTTCGGTCTCCTGTTCCTGATCCTGGCGTTCGCGGGTCCCGCGCAGGCCGGCCCTGCCGCGCCGGCTGCGGGGTTCGACGCGGCGCTGGTCCAGCGGGTCTATACGGACGCGCTCGGCTTCATCGCGCCGCGCGCGCTGGAGCCGGACGGCGTGCCGCAGTTCACCGTCTGGGGGCTGCGCGGGCTGACCGCGCTCGATCCCGACCTGACCGCCGCGCTCCGCTCCGGGCGGCTGGTGCTCAGCGGGCGGACGGGGGTGCTTTATGCGGCGCCGGCGCCGCGCGAGGAAACCCCCGCCGCCTGGGCACAGGCGGCGGCGCGCATGGCGGCGGCGGCGTGGACGGCGTCGCCCGAGGTGCGCCGCGCCGGCACCCAAGGGGTGATCCAGGCGTTCTTCGACGAGATGTTCGACCATCTCGACCCCTATTCCCGCTACGTCGCGCCGGCGGCGGCAGCGAGGGACGAGGCGGCGCGCGGCGGCAAGGTGGGGATCGGGCTGCATCTGGTGCGCAGGCACGGCGTCATCCTGGCGGAAACCGTGAACCCGGACGGGCCGGCGGCGCGGGCCGGCCTGCGCCGGGGCGACTCGATCCTGGCGATCGACGGGCGGGCGGCCGCGGACAGGACCGCCGCCGCCGGCTGGCTCGCCGGTCCCGACGGGTCTTCCGTCACCTTGCGCTGGCGCCCGGCCGGCACCGCGCAGGTGCGGACCACGACGGTCGTCCGCGCCCGGGTGCCGCCACGCACCGTGTTCAGCGCGCGACTGGCCGGCATGCTGCTTGTCCGCATCACGAGTTTCAACCGTGCCACCGCGGACGCGTTCGCGACACCGATCCTGCGGGCCATGAAGGCGCACACCCCGCCGGAGGGGGTGGTGCTGGATCTGCGCGGCGACCCCGGCGGGCTGCTGGGCCAGGCGGTGACGGTGGCCGACGGGCTGCTGTCGGCGGGCGTGGTGGTGCGCACCGCGGGGCGGGATCCGATGGCCTCGCAGGTCTGGCGCTCCAAGCCCGGGGAACTGGCGGCCGGCATGCCGGTGGTGGTGCTGGTCGACGGCCGCACCGCCAGCGCCGCCGAGATCCTGGCCGCCGCCCTGGCCGATCGCGGCCGTGCCGTGGTGGTGGGCAGCGCCACCTTCGGCAAGGGACTCGTGCAGACCTTCACCCGCCTGCCCGGGGGCGGGGAGTTGTTCGTTACCTGGAGCCGGGTGCTCGCCCCGCGCGGCTGGCCGCTGCAAAGCCTGGGCGTGCTGCCGCAGGTCTGCACCAGCCTGGGCGAGCGGGCGGTCGAACATCAGCTTGCAGCGCTGAACGAGGGCACCCAGCCGATGGACGCGGCGATCCGGCGCGAGCGCGACATCCGCGCCCCGGTGCCGCCGGCCGAAGCGGTGGCGATCCGCAGCGCCTGCCCCGCCGCGGTGGGCCAGGAGCTCGATCTGGAAGTGGCGCATTTCCTGATCGACAACCCCGCCGCCTATGCCGCCGCGCTGCTGCCGCCCCTGCGCGAGTCGCTGGCCGGACCGCCCTGAGGCGCGCCCGGCGGGCGCGGTGTCCGGCCGGGCCGGCGACGGTCAGGCCCGGGCGTCCTCCAGCACCATGGCGGCGGCTTTCTCGCCGATCATGATCGAGGGGGCGTTGGTGTTGCCGGCGACGATCTGCGGCATGATCGACGCGTCCGCCACCCGCAACCCGCCGACGCCGTGCACCCGCAGCCGCGGGTCCACCACGGCATCGATCCCGTGCCCCATGCGGCAGCTTCCCACCGGATGCAGGTTGGACACGCCGCGGGCGCGGATATCCGCCTCCAGCGCCGCGTCGGAGGTGACCTGCGGCCCCGGCAGCGTCTCCGCCGCGATATAGGGGGCCAGCGCCGGCTGTTGCGCGATCTGCCGCGCCCAGCGCATGCCGGCCAGCATCGCCTGCATGTCGTAGCGCGTGGCGAGGAAGTTGAACCTGATCTCCGGCGGCGCCAGCGGATCGGGGCTTTTCAGCCGCACCGTGCCGCGCCCTTCGGGGCGCAGGTGCACCGGGCTGATCGAGAACCCGGGGAACGGATGCGCGACGATGCCATTCCGTGTACGTTCCAGCACGCTCCAGGCGAACATGTTGATCTGCAGGTCCGGCCGGTCCAGCGACGGATCGCTGGTGACGAAGGCGCCGACATAGAGCCCGTTGCCCGCCATCGGCCCTTTCCGGGCCAGCATGTATTCCGCGCCCGCCTTCAGCTTGCGCCAGGCGCTGCGGTTGAGCTCGTTCAGGGTGATCGGCCTGGTGCAGCGATAGGTGATGTAGCTGTTGAAATGCTCGTGCAGATTGGCGCCGACCGGGGCCAGATCGCGCACCACCGGGATGCCCATGGCCGACAGATGCGCCCCGGGCCCGATGCCCGACAGCAGCAGCAACTGCGGGGAGCCGTACACGCCGCCCGAGACGATCACCTCGCCGCGCGCCCGGGCGGTGCGCGGTCCGTCCGGCGTGACGTACTCGACGCCGACGGCCCGCCCGTCCTCGATCAGCAGACGGGTGGCATGCGCCTCGGCCTGCACCGTCAGGTTGGCGCGGCCGCGCGCCGGCAACAGATAGGCGGTGGCGCTGCTCCAGCGCCGCCCGTCCTTGGTGGTGGTCTGGTAGTAGCCGGCGCCGTCCTGGCGCGCGCCGTTGAAATCGGGGTTGGCCGGGATGCCGGCCTCGATGCAGGCGGCCAGCAGGGCGTCGGCCAGTTCCCAGCGCTGCGGCTGGTCGGACACGTGCAGCGGGCCGCCGACCCCGTGGTACTCGCTTTCGCCGCGGGACTGGTCCTCGGCGCGGCGGAAGTAGGGCAGCACGGACTCCCAGTCCCAGCCCTCGCAGCCCATCTGGCGCCACTGGTCGTAATCGGCGTGGTTGCCGCGCATGTAGACCATGCCGTTGATGGCGCTGGTGCCGCCCAGCACCTTGCCGCGCGGCTGGTACATCACCCGGCCGTTCAGGTTCGCTTCCGGCTCGGAATCGAACATCCAGTTGTGGGTGGGATCGGTGAACAGCTTGGAATAGCCGAGCGGGATGTGCACCCACGGGTTGCGGTCGCGCATCCCCGCTTCCAGCAGCAGCACGCGATAGCGCCCGGATTCCGACAGCCGCGCGGCCACGGCGCAGCCGGCCGAGCCGGCGCCGGTCACGATGAAATCATAGGCGTCGTTGTCGTCCTGGGTCATGTCGGTCCGTGGGTTGAGGTGGCTGCGCCGGCGCTCATGGCGGCGGGAAGCGGTCCAGGCGGCGGATGCGGTGGTTCTCGGTATCGCCGATATAGACCGCCCCGTCCGGCCCGACCGCGACGCCGTGCGGGCGGGCCAGCCGCGCGGTCGTCGCCGCGCCGTCCGCGCCGCCCGCGTCCCCGGTGCCGGCGATGGTCGTGATCCGCCCCGAGGGATCGATGCGGCGGATGCGATGCGTTTCGGTATCGACGACCAGGACCCCGCCGTCGCGATCGAGCCCCAGCTCCTTGGGCGCCGCGAACTCCGCCGCGTGCGCCGGGCCGCCGTCGCCGCCGGCGCCGCGCGCGCCGGTGCCGGCGATGGTGGCGATGATCCCGCTCGCCGGATCGACCCGGCGCAGGGTGCTGCCGTTGCGTTCCAGGATCAGCAGCGCGCCGTCGGCGGCGATCGCCACCGCCCGCGGGCCGTGCAGCGCCGCGGCGCCGGCGGGGCCGCCGTCGCCGTCATGGCGTGCCGCGCCGGTGCCCGCATAGGTGTCGATGCGCCCGCTGGCGAGATCGACCACCCGCACCCGGTGTCCGGCCACGTCGGCGATGAACAGACGCTTGCCGGCACGGTCGAGGCAGGCGTCGTTCGGCTCGGCCAGGCCCGCGGCGGTGGCGGGACCGCCGTCGCCGTCGCTCGCCGCGCGCCCGTCGCCGGCCACGGTGGCGATGGTCCCGCTGGCGGGATCGACCCGGCGGACCCGGCGGTTCAGCCGGTCGACGATGAACAGGCCGCCGTCCGGTGCGATGGCGAGCCCGTAGGGCTCATGGAGCCGCGCCTGGGGTGCCGGGCCGCCGTCGCCGGCGAAGCCGGGCTGGCCGCTGCCGGCGACCGTCTCGATGGTCCCGGTGGTCAGGTCGATGCGGCGGACGCGGTGGTTGAACGTGTCGGCGAACACCAGCCTTCCGCCAGGATCGAAGGCGAGGTCGAACGGGCCGTTCAACCGGGCCGCGCCGGCCGGGCCGCCGTCGCCGGCGTCGCCCGCGGTGCCGGTGCCGGCGATCGTGCTGAGGGCGGCGCTTGTCATGCCAGGTCGGTCCCGCGTTTCCCCGGCCGCGCCCGCGCGCGGCCGGGGGCAGCATCGCCGCCGCCGGCGCGGAGTGTCAACGCGAGTGCAGGGGCGCGCCAGGGCGATCGCGCGCACGCCCTTATCGCCCCATGGCCGGACGCGGGCGATCTGGTGGCAACCCGGCGACCGACCCAGGCCCGGGGGGTGGCTATTAGATACGATATCGCAACAATCAGGACGCGCGTCCGCCGCCCCCGCTCAGGCCGGAATCTTCGCCGAACCCAGCCCCGGGCACCCGAGCCAGACCGGCCGACGGTCCCGCCCCCCCGCGGGGGGCACGCACCCGAGCGCGACAAGGTCCCCGTGCGAAACCCCCCTCGCCCGCGCCACGGCGTAGTCGGCCGCCGCCGCCGCGGCCGTCAGGGGCCCGCCGGGCACCAGGATCACCGGCCGCCGCCGCCGCCGCGAGGCGGGCAAAAGCGCGCGATCCACCCCGAGCATCCAGCCGAGCGGGCGCAGGATCGGCCCCAGCCTGGGATCGGCCGCCAGCAGCGCCGCCATCGCCGGATCGCGCAGCAGTTCTTCCAGCTGCGCGCGGCCGGCGGCGGCCTGCGGCACCAGCCGCAGCAGCCAGCGCCAGGAGCGCGGCAGCCCCGTGCGTTCCGGCGGCGGGTCCGCCAACGGGTCGTAATAGCTGTCGGTGGGAACGAATCGCGGCTCGACCGGCTTCGGGGCCCGCTTCGGCGGCGGAACCGGCGTGCCGGCAACGGCGCGGAACCGGGCGACGAGATCGTGCAGCCGCGCCAGCAGGGCGCCGGCGCGCGTGCGGTCCAGGCCCGCGTGATCGCCCGCTCCGGCGATGCGGTCGGCCAGCCAGGCGACGAGGCTGGTAACACGGTCGAGGAGGGGGAGGAGGGTCATGGGTGTGCGAACATATATAGAACATTCGCCCCGGCTGAGGCAACAGGTTTGTGCGGGCAGCCGTGACGCCCCCCGGGGCAGGGCGCCCGACCTGCCCGAGCCTGGCGCCGTGCTCGCCGCCGTCAAGGACGCTGCGCGCCGCGCAAGGGCGCGGTGGCCCGCGAAGCGGCGGGCCATCCTTGACCGCGGCTGCGCTCGGCGCCCTGGAAACGTCAGGCCGGGACGAGGAAACGGCCCCCAGCCGAACCAGGAAACACCGGAGGAAGGCGCCGTCGGGTCGGGTGCCCCGTGCCAGACGGCGCGGGGGCCGTTGTCCCGGCGCCACCGCGGCGCTGCGGCGGCGGGCAGGCCAACAGGGGCGGTCCCCCGATCGCCCTGACGGGCGCGCCGGTTTGCCCGCCTCGGCTTGCCCGTCTCGGCTTGCCCTGGGGCCGGCCACATGCCACAGCACCCGTCCCATCCCTGGCAGGAGAGACCCACATGGCACGCGAAGTCCTGGTCGTTTCCGGCGTCCGCACCCCGATCGGCGACTTCGGCGGCGCGCTCAAGGACGTGCCGCCCACCGAACTCGGCGCGCAGGTGGTGCGCGAGGCGCTGTCCCGCGCCGCCGTCGCCGGCGAGGAGGTGGAGCACGTCGTCTTCGGCAACGTGATCCATACCGAAGCCAAAGACATGTACTTCGCCCGGGTCGCCGCGCTCGGCGCCGGGGTCACGCAGGACGCGCCGGCGCTGACCCTGAACCGGCTGTGCGGCTCCGGGTTGCAGGCGATCGTGTCGGCGTCGCAATCCATCCTGCTCGGCGATGCCGACATCGCGGTCGGCGCCGGGGCGGAATCCATGAGCCGCGCCGCCTATCTGGCGCAGGGCGTGCGCTGGGGCGCGCGCATGGGCGATGCCGCCATGATCGACATGATGCTGGCCGCGCTGCACGACCCGTTCCACCATATCCACATGGGCGAGACCGCCGAGAACCTGGCCGAATCGCACCAGATCACCCGCGCGCAGCAGGACGCGCTGGCGGTGGAATCGCACCGCCGCGCCGGGCGGGCGATCAAGGAAGGCCGGTTCAAGGAGCAGATCCTTCCGGTGCGGCTGAAGTCCCGCAAGGGCGAGACGGTGTTCGACACCGACGAGCATGTGCGCGCGGACGCGACCGCCGAGGATCTCGGGAAACTGCGCGCGGTGTTCCGCAAGGACGGCACGGTGACGGCCGGCAACGCCTCCGGCATCAACGACGGCGCCGCGGCGGTGGTGCTGATGGAGGCGGCGACGGCCGAGAAGCGGGGGGCCACGCCGCTCGGGCGGCTGGTGGCCTATGCCCATGCCGGCGTCGATCCGAAGATCATGGGCATCGGCCCGGTGCCGGCCACCCGCAAGGCGCTGGCCCGCGCCGGGCTGCGGCTGGACGAGATCGACGTGATCGAATTGAACGAGGCGTTCGCCGCGCAGGCCTGCGCGGTGGCGAAGGACCTCGGCTTCGACCCGGAGAAGACCAATCCGAACGGATCGGGCATCTCGCTCGGCCATCCGGTGGGGGCGACCGGGGCGATGCTGACGGTGAAGGCGCTCTACGAGCTGCGCCGGACCCAGGGCCGCTACGCGCTGGTGACCATGTGCATCGGCGGCGGCCAGGGGATCGCGGCGATCTTCGAGCGGGTGTGAGCGATCCCCGTCCGGTCCTGAAGCTCCGCCCCGGGCACGGACGGCGGCTGCGCGCCGGCGCGCCCTGGGCCTACAGCAACGAGCTGGCCCTGGGCCCGGAGCACCGCGGCTTCCCGCCCGGCGGCCTGGTGCGGCTGGAAGGCGACGACGGCGCGCGCTTCGGCGTGGCGATGTTCAACCCGCACAGCCTGATCGCCGTCCGCCTGCTGGACCGCGATCCGGACGCCGCCATCGACACGTCCTGGTTCCGCGCCCGGTTGCGCGCCGCGATCGCGCTGCGTGCGCGCGTCTGCGACAGCAATTTCCATCGCCTGGTGCACGCCGAGGCGGATTTCCTGCCCGGGCTGATCGTCGACCGGTTCGACGACGTGGCGGTGGTGCAGGCCAACGCCGCCGGCATGGACCGGACGCTGCCGGCGCTGCGCGAGGCGCTGCTGGCCGAACTGGCACCGCGCGCGATCGTCGCCCGCAACGACAGCGGCGCGCGGCGGCTGGAGGGGCTGCCCGAGGAGGTCGTGCTGCTGGCCGGTGACAGCGCCGAGGCGGTGGTGGTGGAAGGCGGCGTCCGCTTCCCGGTCGATCTGCTGGCGGGGCAGAAGACCGGCTGGTTCTTCGACCAGCGGGGGAACCGCGACCTCGTGGCGCGGCTGGCCGGCGGCGCGCGGATGGCGGATGTGTTCTGCCACACCGGCGGCTTCGGCCTGCGCGCGGCCGCCGCGGGCGCGGCCTCCGTGCTGCTGGTCGATTCCAGCGCGCCCGCACTGGCCCAGGCCACGACGGCGGCGGAGCTGAACGGGTTCGGCCCCAGGGTCGCCACCAGCCGCGGCGACGCGTTCGACATCATGGCCGCGCTGGCCGCCGCGGGGGAGCGGTTCGGGATCGTGGTGTGCGACCCGCCGGCCTTCGCGCGCTCGCGCAAGGACGCCGATGCCGGGCTGCGCGCCTATGCCCGCATGGCCCGGCTGGCCGCGGCGCTGGTGGAACCGGGCGGCTTCCTGTTCGCCGCGTCCTGCAGCCACCACGCGGCGCCGGAGGCCTGGGCCGCCCGCATCGCCGAAGGCCTGCACCGCGCACGCCGCCCGGCAAGGATCCTCGCCACCACCGGCGCCGGCCCGGACCATCCGGTGCACCCGGCGCTGCCGGAGACCGCCTACCTGAAAGCCCAGCTGATCCAGCTGATGTAGGCACCCGTCTTCTCCCCTCCCCTTGCGGGAGGGGCCGGGGGAGGGGTGCCGACGGCACGGATGATCGGGCGGCGTGCCCCCCGACCCCGACCCGCAAGGAGAGGGGAGAGAAGCCGGGCCCCGGTCAGCCCTTCACCCCGCCCATGGTCAGCCCGGCGGTCATGTAGCGGCGGAACGCGTAGTAGATCGCGATCGGCGGCAGGGCGTACACGACGGCGGTGGCCATCATGTAGTTCCACGGCGCCTCGTCGCTGTTGAGGAACTGCGACAGCGCCAGCGGCACGGTCATGTTGCTCTGCGAAGACAGCAGCAGGGTCATGTACAGGTATTCGTTCCAGGCCAGCAGCAGCGCATAGGTGCCCACCGCCACCAGGGCCGGGGCCATCAGCGGCAGGTAGATCCGCCAGTAGATCGACCACGGGGAGGCGCCGTCGATGCGCGCCGCCTCGTCGAGTTCGATCGGGATCGAGGTGCCGTACTGCTGGAAGATGAAGATCGCGTACGGCGTGGCGAACGTCACCTCGACCGCGACCACCGCCCAGAGGTTGTTCGACAGGCCGTAGATGTGCATCAGCCGGTAGAACGGGATCGCCAGGAACGACATCGGGATCACGTAGGTCAGCATCGCCGCGCTGGTCACCATCCAGCTGTTGCGGAACCGCATGCGCCCGACCGCGAAGCTGGCCAACGAGGCGATGCCCAGGGTGCAGACCACGGTGGCGACGGCAATGTACAAGCTGTTGTACATCTCGCGCCAGAAATGCTCGAGATACCAGTACCCCTGCGTGAGCACGACCTTGTACGGTTCCAGGGTCGGGTGCGGCGGGAACAGGTTGCCGCTGAACACCGTGCTGTGGGGCTCGAGCGAGACCAGCACCATGCTGTAGAGGGGCGTCAGGGTCCAGATCAGGAGCACGATCGCAACGCCGATCGCGGCCAGGTGGGTCAGTTGGTGATGCAACTTCCAGTTGCGCGGGCGGCGGCGGGCGGCAGGGCGGACCGCGCCCAGGGTGGTCGTGCTCACAGTTGGACCTCCGTCGAGCGCAGCTTGCGCATCAGCACGATGACCAGCGGGATCAGCAGCGGCAGCGCCGACATCACCGCCGCCATGCCGAGGCGCGGATTGGCGATCTCGAACGCGTCGCGGATGCCCAGGGTGGCGAGCACATGGGTCGACAGCGCCGGCCCGCCGCCGGAGACGAAGTGCACCGTATTATAGTCTCCCAGGGTCCAGATGGTGGAAAGCAGGGTGCAGACCAGGTAGAGGTTGGCCAGCAGCGGGAAGGTGACATGGGCGAAGCTGCGCAGCCCGGTGGCGCCGTCGATCTTCGCCGATTCGTAGATTTCCTGCGGGATCGCCATCCGTCCGGCCAGCAGGATCACGGTCCAGAACGGCGTCCATTTCCATATATAGGACACGATCACCGAGCCCATCGCCAGCCAGCGGTCGGTCAGCCAGGGCGGGCCGTTGATATGGAACGCGGCCCACAGCACGTTGTTGATGAACCCCCACTGCCCGTCCAGCATCCAGTGGATGGAAATGAAGGTGGGCAGCGCCGGCACCGCCCAGGGCAGGATGAAGACCAGCATCAGCGGCTTCACCCACCAGTAGCGCAGCATGAAGAAGCCCGACAGCATGAGCGCCAGGAACAGGTGCAGGTTCACGCCCAACGCGAGGAACAGCAGCGTGTTGAACACGGTGCGCAGGTAGATCGGGTCGTTGAACAGTTCGGCGTAGCTGGCCGGGTCGCTGCCGAGCCACAAGCCGTAGGCGACGGGAAACAGGACGAACAGAACGAAAACCGCGACATACGGCACGATGAAGGCCACAACCCAGGTGCGGTCCGACCCTTGCGGGGCGGCGAACCACCCGAGCCTGCGTGACCGTGCCCCCCTTGGGGGCCGCACGGCCTCGATTGCCGACGTGCCGTCCATCGCGTTTGTCTCCCGGCTGGCGTTCTGACGTTATACACGGAATTCAGCAGGCGTCAGAGCGCCGGCTTGCCTCGTGCGGGCCGAGGCGGCCAACGCCCGGACGCGGGCGTTGGCCTCGGATTACTAGGCGATCGGATACCTGGCGAAGACCTTCTCGATCTGCTTCAGCGCCTTGTCCGCCGCCTTTTCCGCCGACATGCCGTTGGTGAGGATGTCGGCCTCCGCCACGCTCCAGGTATGCGCGGCATCGACCTGGCCATAGGCCGGGTTGAACACGTAGAACCACGGCACCGTCGGGCTGATCAGGCCCTGGCGGGAGAAGTTGGAGATGGTCTCGTCCTTCGGGTTGAGCCAGAACGGATCCTGCTTGACGATGTCCGGCATCACCGGCAGCCACCGCCCCTCGGCGTTCTTCAGGTAGTCGCCGACGATCTTGGGCTGGATCAGGTAGGTCAGGAACTCCTTCGCCGCGGTGACGTTCTTGGCGCCCTTCGGGATGAAGGCGAGCTCCACCGAAAGCTGGCTCGGCACCGGCTTGCCGTCGTTGCCGAGCGGCAGGGCGCCGCTGTAGATCTCGCCGTTGTACCAGCCCGGGTGGCTCTTGACGGCCACCGGGATCGAGGTGGTGTCGTTCGGCGTCATGATGCACTGCTTGGCGTGGAAGGCGTTGTTGTTGTCGCCATCACCCCAGTTGATCGCGCCAGGCGGCACGTAGCCCTGCTTGTACGGGGTGGTGAGCGCGGCCAGCGCCTTGACCACCGCTTCCTTCACCTTCGGATCGTCCGCATGCAGCTTGCCGTCCGGCGTGACGAGGCCGTAGCCGCCATAGGCGATCAGGAACGCGTTGAATAGGTTGTTGGGGTCGTCGCCGGTGGTGGAGACCGTGTAGCCCAGGGCATAGACGTTGCGCATCGTCTTGCGCAGAATCGGCTGCATGGGCTTGAACCAGTCGAAATAGGCATCCCAGGTCTTGGGCATATCCGACATCTTGAAGCCGGCCTTCTCGATCAGGCTCCGCCACATCGGCATGGTCAGCACTGCCGACTTGAATGGCACGCCGTAATAGCTGCGCTTCTTCTCCTTGTTGTTGTAGAACTTGGACGACAGCAGGGCGGTGCCGAGGTACTGCGCCTCCTGTGTCTTGACCACGTCGGAGACATCCAGCAGCTTGCCGTCCCACGCGCTTTGCGGAATGATCTGGCCGGGCGCATTGTCGCCATACATCAGGTCCGGCACGTCACCGCTGGTCAGCGCCGAGACGATCTTCTGGTTCAATGCCTGACCGGGCAACAGCGAGAGCTCGAGCTTGTTGCCGCTGGCCTTTTCCCAGTTCGCAATCAAGTGCTTGAGCGCGGCATCCTCGGCCGGATAGAAGCCCTGCTGCCACCACGCGGTGATCGTGGTCGCGGCCGCATTGGCGATATACGGGCGGGCTAATGTTCCGGCCGCCGCCAGGCCCAAAGAGGCGCCCAGCACCGACCGCCGGCCGATTGTTGCCATGGTCCGCTTTCCTTCCCATTAGGCGCCTCGCGACCCTTTCGCGGACGCGTTGTTGATCCCTGCACCTATGGACCGTGACAAATCGGGTGCCGGCGGTCAACCCACCTGGTTGGAAAAAGCCGCATACTCCCCTGTTCCTCCCCCGGGAGGGGGAGGAAGGGACGGGCCGGTGGCCGGCGGCGACGGTCAGCCCTTGACGCCGCCCATGGTGAGCCCCGACGTCATGTAACGACGGAACGCATAGTAGGCGACGATCGGCGGGACAGAATAGATGAGCGCCGTCGCCATCATGTAGTTCCACGGCGCCTCATCGCTGTTGAGGAACTGCGCCAGGGTCACCGCCACGGTCATGTTCCGCTTCGTGGACAGCAGCAGGAACTGGTAGAGGTAGTCGTTCCAGGCCAGCAGCAGGGCGAAGGTGCCGACCGCGACCAGCGCCGGCGCCATCAGCGGAAGGTAGATGCGGAAATAGACCTGCCACGGGGTCGCGCCGTCGATGCGCGCCGATTCGTCAAGCTCGATCGGGATCGATATCGAATACTGCTGAAACACGATGATGGCGTACGGCGTCGCGAACACCACATAGGCCGCGATCACCGCCCAGAGATTGTTGCTCCAGCCATAGATCTGCATGATCCGATAGAACGGGATGGCGACGAAGGACGCCGGGATCACGTAGGTGACCATGGCCAGATTGGAGATGACCCAGCCCCCGTGAATGCGCATCCGCCCGATCACGAAGCTGGTCAGCGAGCCGATCAGCAGGGTGAAGAACGTCGTCCCCAGGCCGACATAGGCGCTGTTGCCGAACTGGTGCCAGAAATACGAAAGGTACCAGTAGTTCTCGGTGAGGACGACCCAGAAGCTGTGCAGGCTGGGCGCCGCCGGCCAGACGCGGCTGCTGAACACGTCGTCATGCGACGACAGCGCGACCATCACCATGTTGTAGATCGGCCCGAGCGACCAGATCAGCAGGACGAGGCCGAACAGGACGGACCCGGCCTCGACCGCGAACCGGCGCAACCGATAATTGGGCTTCCCCCGCGGCCGGGTGAGCGTGGCGCCGCTCATCGTTCCACCGCCGCGGTGCGCACGCGCCGCATCAGCACGAAGACCAGCGGTAACAGCACCGGGATGGCCGTCATCACGGCCGCGACCCCCAGCCGGGGCTGGGACATGGTGAACGCATCGCGGATGCCGAGCGTGGCCAGAACCTGGGTGGAGTTCGCCGGTCCGCCGCCGGAGACGAAATACACGGTGGAGAAGTCGCCCATGGTGAACAGCAGTCCGAGCAGGGTGCAGACGAAATAGAGATTGGCCAGCAGCGGGAAGGTGACGTTGGTGAACCGCCGCCAGCCGGTTGCGCCATCGACCGCGGCCGCCTCATACAGGTCCTGCGGGATGGCCATCCGCCCGGCGAGCAGGATCACGGTCCAGAACGGCAGCCATTTCCACACATAGGCCAGGATGTCGGCGCCGAGCGCGAGCCACCGGTGGTTCAGCCAGGACGGCGCGTTCACGTGGAACAGGAGGTAGATCAGGTTGTCGATCAGCCCCCAGTCGCCGTTCAGCATCCAGTGGATCGACAGGAACGTCGGCAGGGCCGGCACCGCCCAGGGCAGGATGAAGACGATCAGCAGCGCCTTGATCCACTTGCGCTTGCGCATGAAGAAGCCCGACAGACCGAGCGCCATCAGCATGCGCAGGTTCACCCCGACCAGCACATAGATCAGGGTGTTGACCACCGTGTCCCGGTAGATCGGGTCGTCGAACAGTTGCGCATAGAGCGTGGGCGAGCTGCCCATCCACAACCCGTAGAGGATCGGATAGACGACAAACAGCAGGAACGTCGCGATGTAAGGGGTCAGGAAGGCGAGCGCCCAGATCAGCTCGGGCCCCTGGAGCCCGAGCTGCCATCGGGGGCGGACGTGCGTGCGAACGACCGGACGCTCGCCGATGCCCATGACCTGGGCGCTGCTGCCATCCATGAAGCCGGCTCTCCTAGGCCGTCGTGTATTTGGTCCAGATCGTCCGGATCTGGGCAAACGCCTTCTCGGCGGCGGCCTCGGGGGTCATCTTGTCCTTGTAGACATAGGAGTAGGACTGGCCGAAGACCTGTTCGATTTCCACGTCTCCGTACGCCGGGGTATACACCATGGGATCCGGCACGGTCGGGCCCAGGATCGTCTCCTCGACATACGGCGTCAGGTGGGCGGCGAGCGCCTTGTCAGGGTTGTGCAGCCACCACGGATCGCTGCGGGCGGTTTCCGGGAACACCGTGCAATAGCGTCCCCTGGTGGCCTTCAGATACTTGTTGTTGATGTGCGGCTGGATCGCATAGCGCATGAAATCCTTGGCGACCTCGGTGTTCTCGCCCGCCTTCGGGATCATGCCCCCGATCACGCCCACCAGTGCCGGGTTCGGGTTGCCGTCATTGCCCTTCGGCAGCCCCAGGGTGACGCATTCCTCGAACCGCTTCTTGTCGTGGAACATCGCCAGCTCGGTCGAAAGCGTGCCGTCGTAATCGGCGATGAACAGCTTGGCGTGGAAGCCGTTGTTGTCGTCCGCGTCGTTCCAGCTGATCGCCCCGGTCGGGACGTAGCCCTCCTCATAGGCGTTGGAGATGTAGGCGATCGTCTTGACCACCGCCTCCTTCACCTTCGGATCGTCGATATGCAGCTGGCCGTCGGGCGTGACGATACTGTTCTTGCCGCCATAGCCGCCGTTCGCGACCAGGAACTGGTGGAAGAGGTTGTTGCCGTCGCTCGGTCCGTTGGTGGTCATCTGATAGCCCAGCGCGTACAGCTTGCGGTGGCCTTTGGCGCGCAGCTTGGCCTGCATGGGCTTGAACCAGTTCCAGCGTGCATCCCAGGTCTCGGGGATATCGGCGATATTGGCGCCGGCCTCCTTCACCAGATCGCCCCAGACATGGAACGGCTGGGACGCGCACTTGTACGGAACCGCATAGAAAGCGCGTTCCTTCTTGACCCCGTTGTAGAGCTTGGTGGACAGCAGCGCCGTGCTGCTCATGTGCGCCGACTGGGTCGCCACCACGTCGCTCACGTCCACCAGCTTGTCGTTGTAGGCTCCCAGAATCAGGGTCATCTGGTTGCCGTCGAACGAGATCAGATCCGGCGTCTTGCCGGTCTGCAGCGCCGAGACCATCTTCTGCTCGAGCGCAAGGAAGGGAAGAATGCTGTAGTCGATCTTGTTCCCGCTGGCCTTTTCGTATTCGGCCACCATGCGCTTGAACGAGGCATCCTCTGCCGGGATGAAACCTTGCGTCCACCAGACCTTCGCGGTCTTGGCGGCAGCATTGGCGATGTAGGGGCGTGCCAGAGTTCCCGCCGCTGCCAGCCCCAACGAGGCCCCAAGCACCGACCGCCGGCTCATGTTGGTCATGGTCCGTCTCCCTTCCCTGTCGCATTGGCAGGCATCTGAGCTGCGCCTGCACTCGTTGCGCACAGAACAGTGGCAGGAGTTGGGTGTGTGGTCAATCGTCTAGGTGAATGAAACCTTCGACATGATCCGGATCACCAGGACCCGGCATACCGTGCCTAACGAAACTATAATTGTCTATTGTCAAACATATACGGATATGGCATTGAGCCGGAAGTATTTTGTGCTATGCGTCGGGTGCCCAGCCGGTCAGCACCGCAAGCCGCAGCTGCGCCGTCACCCGCGCCCCGGCGTGCGGCAGGCGCGCCAGGGCGGCGGGAAACAGCATCCGGGGCGGGATCCGCCGGTCGCGGGCGGCCAGCGCGTTGCTTTCTCCCGCCGCGCGCAGCTCCGCAAGCAGCCGCAGCGGGTCGGCATACCCGAGCGACGATGTCCTCGACATCCGCCACCGGCAGCGCGTAGCCGGCGCGTTGCAGCAGGCCGGCACAGTCGCGGAGGTCGGGAAACGGCGAGATCCGCGGCGCGGCGCCGCCGGTCAGGTCGGCCTCGGCGCCGGTCAAGGCCGTCCGTAGCTCCGACAGCGTGCCCAGCGCCGGCAGGCTGGCCAGCAGCAGGCCGCCCGGGCGCAGCGCGCGGCGGATCTGGATCAGCACCCCCGGCAGATCGTTGACCCAATGGAGCGACAGGCTGGCCACCGCCAGATCGAAGCTGCCCGGCGCGAACGGCAGGAATTCCTCGTCCGCCACCACGCGCGGCGGCGGGTTCAGGGCCGCCATCCGTTCCGAAAGGTCGCAACTGACGGTCGCGATCCCGCGCGCGCGCAGCAACGGCGCGACCACGCCGCGGCCGCCGAGGTCGAGCGCCTGTTCGAACCGCCGGGTCGTGTCGTCCAGCCGGTCGAGCAGCCGCTCGCCCAGGTCGCGCAGCAGGTCCGCCACCACGCCCACGCGCGGCGCGGCGCGGTCGCGATGGCGACGCACGGCGCTGCGGTCGAACGGCGCGGTCGGATCCACGACGCTCAGTCCGCTGCCACCAGATCGAGCACCGCGCTGCCGTAGCGCGCCAGCTTGGAGGCGCCCACTCCCTTGATCTCTCCGAGTTCGTCCAGGCTGGCGGGACGGACGGCGGCGATTTCGCGCAGGACGGTGTCGTGGAAAATCACGTAGGGGGGCACCGCCTGGCTCTTGGCCTCGCGCGCGCGCCAGGCGCGCAAGGCTTCGAACAGCGACGCCGGGACGGCGGCGGACGCCGCGGACGGCGGCCCGGCCGAAGCCGCCTCAGGGACGCCCGCGACGTCGGCGGGCGCCGTTGCCGTCATGCTGACGGCGCCCGCGGCCCCGGTCGGTGCTGCGGCCGCGGCCGCGCGGCGGTCCCGGCGCGTGCGGGGCGGCCGCGGCGGCAAGGCCGTGTCCTCCCGCACCAGCACGGTCGCCTCGCCGCGCAGGATCGGCCGCGCCACCTCGGGAAGCAGGAACAGCCCGCCGTGGCCGGCGGTGTCCACATCCAGCGCGCCGCGCGCGATCAGCTGGCGCACCAGGCCGCGCCAGAAGCCGGCGGGGCGGTCGGCGCCCACGCCGAAGGTCGGCAGCCGGTCGTGGCCGTGGCGCTTCACCGCCTCGGTCGCCTCGCCGCGCAGCACCGCGACCAGATGGATGGCGCCGAACAACTGGCCGGTGCGGTAGACCGCCGACAGCAGCTTCTGCGCCTCCACGGTGCCGTCGAAGGTGCGTGGCGGCGTGCGGCAGTTGTCGCAATGGCCGCAGTCTTCCTCCAGCTCCTCCCCGAAGCAGCCGAGCAGCGCGCGGGTGCGGCAGCCGACCGTTTCCGACAGCGCGATCATCTGTTCGAGCTTGGTGCGCATCACCCGCTGCTGCGCGTCGGGCGCGGTCGATTGCGCGAGCCAGTGGCGCGCCTGGGCGATGTCCTGGGCGCCGTGCAGCAGCAGGGTTTCCGAAACCTCGCCGTCGCGTCCGGCGCGGCCGATCTGCTGGTACCAGGCCTCCGGGGTGCTCGGCATGTCGAGATGGGCGACGAAGCGCACGTCCGGGCGGTCGACGCCCATGCCGAACGCGATCGTCGCCACCACCACCACCGGCTCGCCGGAGCGGAAGCGGGCCGCCGCCGCCCGCTTGTGCTCGACGTCGAGCCCGGCATGGAACGCCACCGCCGGATGGCCGCGCGCCGCCAGCGACGCCGCCACCCGCTCGGTCTTGGCGCGCGAGCCGCAATAGACGATGCCGCAGGCGCCGGGCTGGCGGCCCAGCAGCCGGTCGAGCTGGGCGAGCTCGCCGGCTTTCGGTTCCGCCGCCAGGAACAGATTGGGGCGGTGGAAGCTGGCGGCGAACATGCGGGCCTGGTCCATGCCCAGCGCGGCCAGGATGTCGGCCCGCGTGCGCGGATCGGCGGTTGCGGTCAGGGCGATCCGCGGCACGCCGGGGAACCGCTCCCCCAGTCCGGCGAGCAGACGGTATTCGGGTCGGAACTCGTGGCCCCATTGCGAGACGCAATGCGCCTCGTCGATCGCGATCAGGGCGAGCTTCAGCCGGGACAGCCGCTCCAAGCGTGCCGTTCGCCAGCAGGCGCTCGGGGGACACATACACGAGGTCGAGCTCGCCCTCGATCAGGCTGCGGCTGACGTCGCGCGCCTCGGCCGGGTCGAGATCGGAATGCAGCGCGCCGGCGGCGATGCCAAGCTGGCGCAGGGCCGCCACCTGGTCGTCCATCAGCGCGATCAGCGGCGAGACGACAACCGCGGTGCCGGGGCGGCAGAGCGCGGGCACCTGGTAACAAAGGCTCTTGCCGCCGCCCGTCGGCATGAGCACGAGCGCGTCGCCGCCCGCCAGGACGTGACGGATCGCCGGCTCCTGCAGGCCGCGGAAGGCGGGGAAGCCGAAGATGCGGCGGAGGACGTCGTGCGGGTCGGTCATCGGGTCAAGGTCGGGGGGCGCTGCCCCCCGAACCCCCTGGCAAGGGACATTGTCCCTTGCATCCCTTGGGGTGGCTTCGCCAGGGAAAGGGGCGCGCCCCGGGGGTTGGATGCCGCTCCGTTGCGCCCCTTTCCCTGGCGAAGCCGTCCGAGGGGTCCAGGGGACAGTCGTCCCCTGGCAGGGGGTCTGGGGGGCAGAGCCCCCCAGCCTTCACGCGATCGCCGCCGCCACCGCGCGGCGCGCCATCACCCCGATCAGGTGCGCCCGGTATTCGGCGCTGGCGTGGATGTCGCCGTTCAGGTCGTCCGCCGAGGTCGCGACGGTGGCGATCGCGTCGGCCGAGAACTTCGCGCCCAGCGCCTGTTCCATGGCGGTGTGGCGGAACACCCCGCCCTGGCCCGCCCCGGTGATCGCGACCCGCACCCCGCCCGCGGTCTGCGCCACGAACACCCCGACGATCGCGTAGCGCGAGGCCGGGTTGCGGAACTTCTGGTAGTTCGCCTTCTGCGCGACCGGAAATTCCACCTTGGTGATGATCTCGTCGGCTTCCAGCGCGGTGGTGAACATGCCCTGGAAGAAGTCGTCCGCCTTGATCGCGCGCTTGTTGGTGGTGATCGTGGCCCCCAGCGCCAGCGCCGCCGCCGGATAATCCGCCGCCGGATCGTTGTTGGCCAGGCTGCCGCCGATGGTGCCGCGGTGGCGCACCTGCTCATCGCCGATGCCGCCGGCGAGCGCGGCGAGCGCCGGGATCAGCCGCCGCACCTCGGCCGAGGCGGCGACCGCGGCGTGGGTGGTCATCGCGCCGATGGTGACAGAGTTCGCGCCGGCGGTGATGCCGGCGAGCCCCGCCTTGCCCAGATCGACCACGACCGAGGGATGGTTGAGCCGCTGCTTCAGCACCGGGATCAGGGTCATCCCGCCTGCCATCGCCTTGGCCTCGGGGTCGGCGCCGAGCGCCTTCACCGCATCCGCGACAGTGGCGGGCTTCTGATAGGCGAAATCGTACATCGCGTGCTGTCCCCTGAGCTATTCGGCCGCCATGCGCGGGCGGCCGGCCTGGATGATGGACCAGAGTTTCGGTGCGGTGGCGGGCATCTCGATATGCCGCACGCCGTAGTCGCGCAGCGCATCGATCACCGCGTTCATGATCGCGGGCGGGCTGCCGATCGCGCCCACCTCGCCGCAGCCCTTCACCCCGAGCGGGTTGTGGGTGCAGAGGGTGGTTTCGGTCCCGACCGTGATGTTCGGCAGGTTGTCGGCGCGCGGCATGGTGTAGTCCATCATCGATCCGGACAGCAGCTGGCCGGACTTGTCGTACACCGCCGCTTCCAGCAGCGCCTGGCCGATGCCCTGCGCCACGCCGCCCTGCACCTGGCCCTCGACGATCATCGGGTTGATCACCCGGCCGACGTCGTCGACCGCGGTGAAATTGATCACCGTGGTCACGCCGGTGTCGGGGTCGATCTCGACCTCCGCCACGTGGCAGCCGCCGGGATAGGTGAAGTTCTTCGGGTCGTAGAAGGCGGTTTCTTCCAGCCCGGGTTCGAGTTCCTCGATCGGGTAGTTGTGCGGCACGTAGGCGGCAAGCGAGATCTCGGCCAGCGCCTTGCTCTTGTCGGTGCCGGCGACGGTGAAGCTGCCGTCCTTGAACTCGATGTCGTCGACCGCGGCCTCCATCAGGTGGGCGGCGATCTTGCGGCCCTTGGCGACGATCTTGTCCATCGCCTTGACCATCGCCGAGCCGCCGACCGCGAGCGAGCGCGAGCCGTAGGTGCCCATGCCGAACGGGATCTTGTCGGTGTCGCCGTGCACGATCTCGATCTGGTCCATCGGCACGCCGAGCTGGCTGTGCACGAGCTGGGCGAAGGTGGTCTCGTGCCCCTGGCCGTGGCTGTGCGAGCCGGTGAACACGGTCACGCTGCCGGTCGGATGCACCCGGATGTTGGCGCATTCATACAGGCCCGCGCGGGCGCCGAGCGAGCCCACCACCGCCGAGGGCGCGATGCCGCAGGCTTCCAGATAGGTGGAAATCCCGATGCCGCGCAGCTTGCCCCGCGCCTTGGCCGCCGTCCGCCGCGCCTCGAACCCCGCGTAGTCGGCGGATTTCAGCGCCGCGTTCAACGTGGCCGTGTAGTCGCCGCTGTCGTACTGCAGCGCGACCGGCGTCTGGTAGGGGAAGGCGTCGGCGGGGATGAAGTTGCGCCGGCGCAGCTCCACCCGGTCGATGCCGGTTTCCTTCGCCACCACGTCGACCAGGCGTTCCAGCAGGTAGGTCGCCTCCGGCCGCCCGGCGCCGCGATAGGCGTCGACCGGGACGGAGTTGGTGAACACCGCCTTCACCTCGGCGTAGATCGCCGGGGTCTTGTACACGCCGGCGAGCAGGGTCGCGTACAGATAGGTCGGCACGCAGGGCGCGAAGGTGGACAGATAGGCGCCCATGTTCGCCATGGTGGAGACGCGCAGCGCCAGGAAATGCCCCTCGGCGTCCACCGCCATCTCGGCGGTGCTCACGTGGTCGCGCCCGTGCGCGTCCGACATGAAGCTTTCCGAGCGGTCGGCGGTCCATTTCACCGGCCGCTTCAGCTTGCCGGCGGCCCAGGTGACGATCGCTTCCTCGGCGTAGTGGTAGATCTTCGAGCCGAAGCCGCCGCCGACGTCGGGGGCGACGACGCGCAGCTGGTTCTCCGGGATGTGCAGCACGAAGGCGCCCATCAGCAGGCGGATCACGTGCGGGTTCTGGCTGGTGGTGTACAGCGTGTAGTCGCCCGACATGGCATCGAAGTCGCCCACCGCGGCGCGCGGCTCCATCGCGTTCGGGATCAGCCGGTTGTTGTCGAGCTCGAGCTTCACCACCTTGGCCGCCTTGGCGAAGGCGGCGTCGACCAGGCCCTGGTCGCCGATGTGCCAGTCGTAGCAGATGTTGCCGGGCACCTCGTCATGCACCAGCGGCGCGCCGGGGGCGACGGCGTCGCGCAGGGCGGCGACCGAGGGCAGGTCCTCGTAGTCGATGACCAGCTTCTCCGCCGCGTCCCTGGCTTCCTGCTTGGTCGCGGCGATCACCACCGCGACCGGGTCGCCGACGTGGCGCACCTTGCCGGTCGCCAGCACCGGGTGCGGCGGCTCGGCCATCGGGCGAGCCGTCCTTGTTGTGGATCTGCCAGCCGCAGGGCAGGCCGCCGATGTTGTCCGCCGCCATGTCGGCGCCGGTGAACACCGCGACGACGCCCGGGCGCGGCCTTCGCCGCCGCGACGTCGATCCCCAGGATGCGCGCATGCGGCCGGTCGGCGCGGCGGATCACCGCGTGCACCTGGCCGGGGCGGTTGATGTCGTCGGTGTAGTGGCCGCGGCCGCTCAGAAACCGCAGATCCTCTTTGCGGCGGACGGCGGCGCCGATGCCCTCGAAGCCCATGATCCGAACCCTCCCTGCGATTTCGTGGTTATTCGGCGGCGGCCGGGACCGCCTTGCCGTGCATCAGCGGCCAGGCGGCGGCGATGGCTTTCACGATGTTATGGTAGCCGGTGCAGCGGCAGAGGTTGCCTTCCAGCCCGTCGCGGATCTGGTGCTCGGTCAGCCCCTCGGGGTGGGACTGCACCAGGTCGATCGCGCTCATGACCATGCCCGGGGTGCAGAAGCCGCACTGCAGGGCGTGATGCTCGCGGAACATCTCCTGCATCGGGTGCAGGGTGCCGTCGGCGGCGGCCAGGCCCTCGATCGTGGTCACGGCGGCGCCGTCGGCCTGCACCGCGAGCATGGTGCAGGATTTCACCGAACTGCCATCGACATGGACCACGCAGGCGCCGCACTGGCTGGTGTCGCAGCCGACATGGGTGCCGGTCAGGCCGATCTTCTCGCGCAGGAGCTCCACCAGCAGGGTGCGGTTTTCCACCTCGACCGTGTGTTGCGTGCCATTCACCGTCAGGGATACCTGAGGCATCGTGTTCCCCCTTCTGTCCGCTGGGTTGCGCCGTGGTGGATGAAGCCTCCGCGCCGTCGGGGCCGCCGCCGCGCGCGGACGGGCGGGGCTCCGGGGCCGGTTCGGCGCGGAGAATGGTCGGGCGAGGGGCAGCTGGTCAAGCGCGGGGTCGCCCAAGTCTCCCCCTCCCCTTGCGGGAGGGGGTGGGGGGAGGGGTGCGCCCGCCCGGTTCACCCCGGCGCGATGGCCCGCATCGCCGCCACGTCCCGCCGCCCCGCGCTGAGGATATATCCCACGTCCGACCCGCCGGTGAGGTAGCGCATGCCGAGCCGCACCAGCCAGGCCTGGAACTCGGTGTCTTCCCGCACGCCGCCGACGCCGAAGCTTTTGCCGTGCGCCTGCGCCGCGCGGGCGGCGGCCTGATAGGCGGCGCGCATGCGGTCGTGCTTGTACTCCCCGGGAATGCCCATTTCGGTGCTGAGGTCGGTGGAGCCGATATGCAGCATGTCGATCCCCGCGACCGCGGCGATGGCGTCGGCCTGCGCGATCGCCTCGGGCGTTTCCAGCATGGCGATCACCAGGGTCTCGGCGTTCAACCGGCGGTTGATCTCGGGCTGACCCAGCGCCGCATAGCCCAGCCCCGGCACGGTGCCGGCGGCGGAGCGGTGGCCGAGCGGGGCAAAGCGGCAGGCGGCCACCATGGCCTGCGCCTCCGCGGCGCTGTTCACGTGCGGGACCATGACCCCCTGCGCGCCGCAATCCAGGATCCGCGCCGCGTCGTGCGGATGGTGCGAGGGGATGCGCGCGATCGGGGTCACGCCGAGGCCGATCGCGGCGACCGAGATCGCCGCGGCGGTTTCGAGCGACGTCGGGTTGTGTTCCAGGTCGATATAGATCGCGTCGAACCCGCAGGCCGCGGCGATCATCGCCACATTGGCGCTGCGCAGCTGGTTCACCGCCATGCACAGGACCAGCTCGCCGGCCGCGAGCTTGCGGCGGGCCCGGTTCTCGAAGGTCGTGGTCGGCATGGCGGCGGTTCCCCTCTGGTGCGTCCCCTGGGTGCATCCCCCTGGGTGCATCTCATGAGCGCGTGGGCCGGCAGTCTGGCGCCGGCGCGGGAACGGCCTCAACCCCCCGGTCGGCGCGGGGCGGCGACGGGCCGGCGCGGTTGACCGGAGACGGGGGGAGGTCCTACGCGTGCTGGCTTGCGGATCTTGCGAATGCGTCTATCTGCCTTCGGCACGCGGTTCCTGCCGCGCAGCTGCCCCCTTTGTCCGGCCGGAGATGCCTGCCGATGAGACCCCGCCCTCCGGCCCTCGCCCTGGTGGCCGCGCTGCTCGTGCTTGCCGCCGTCGCCGCCCCGGCCCGTGCGCAACGACCGGGACCCTCTGGCCCGCCGTCGGTCGGCGTGGTCAAGGTCGAACCGAAACAGATCACCGAAACCTCGGAATATGTCGGGCGCATCGCGGCCGAGCGCCGGGTGGCGCTGGTCGCGCGGGTCACCGCGTTCCTGGAACAGATGGATTTCGTCGAAGGGTCGGAGGTGAAGAAGGGCCAGCTGCTGTACCAGCTGGAGCAGGCGCCCTTCCAGGCCGATCTGGCGGCCAAGCAGGCGGATGTGGCGCAGGCGAAGGCGCAGTTGCAGAACGCGACCCTGGCGTTCCGCCGCAGCGAATCGCTGCTGAAGACACCGGCGGGACAACAAGCCCAGGTCGATGCGACCCGCGCCGTGATGCTGTCGGACGCGGCCAAGGTGCAGGCGGCCGAGGCGCAGGCGCGGGCCTCGGCGATCAACCTCGGCTACACCCAGATCCGCGCGCCGATCGCAGGCAAGATCGGCCGCAACGCGGTCTCGGTCGGCAACGTCGTCTCGCCGGGCTCCGGCACGCTTGCCACCATCGTCAGCCAGGATCCGATGTACGTCGTGTTCCCGGTCTCGCTCACCGATGAGCTGGCGCTGCGCCACCGCTACGCGGGCGCCGGCGGCTTCGGCTCGGTGGTGATCCGGGTCAAGCTGCCGGACGGGCAGATCTATGGCCAGACCGGCACGCTCGACTTCGTCGACAACACCGTCTCCCCCAGCACCGACACCGTCATCCTGCGCGGCACCATCCCGAACCCGACGATCAGCAGCCAGAAGGTCGGCGGCGCCACCCAGCGCGAGCTGATCGACGGGGAGTTCGTCACCGTGCTGCTGGAAGGCGCGCAGCCGATCTCCCTGCTCGCCATCCCGCGCGCGGCGGTGATGACCGACCAGCAGGGTGACTACGTCTACGCCGTGGGCGCGCAGAACAAGGTCGTGCTGACCCGGATCACCCTCGGCCAGTCGACCGCCACCACCGCCACCGTCACGACCGGGTTGCAGCAGGGCCAGTCCGTGATCGTGGACGGGTTGCAGAAGGTGCGCCCCGGGGAGGTGGTGGCCCCCGGACCGGCCAGCCCGCCGTTGCACGCCGCCCCCGCCAGCCTCTCCGGGGCGGCCAAGTCGCGATGATCTCCGCCGTCTTCATCCACCGCCCGCGGCTCGCCATCGTCATCGCCATCGTCATCACCATCGCCGGCGCGATCGCGATGACCCGCATCCCGGTGGCGCAGCTGCCCGACATCGTGCCGCCGGAGGTGATCGTCTCCACCACCTATCCCGGCGCCTCGGCCGAGACGGTGGAGGCCGGGATCGCCGAGCCGATCGAGGCGGCGGTGAACGGCGTCGATCACATGATCTACATGAAATCGACCAGCGGCAACGACGGCAGCTACTCGCTGGCGGTCAGCTTCGCGCTCGGCTCCGATCCCGACATCGACACGGTGAACGTCAACAACCGGGTGCAGGCGGCGCTGTCGCAACTGCCGCCGGAGGTGCAGTCGCAAGGCGTCAAGGTTTCGAAGAAATCCTCCGCGGTGCTGATGTTCGTGGCGTTCTCCGGCAGCACGCCGCAGGAGACGCCGCTCTATGTCGCCAACTACGTGCTGATCCACGTTCTGGACGCGATCTCCCGCACCCCCGGCGTGGGCCAGGCCAACCTGTTCTCGCGTCTCAACTACTCGATGCGGGTGTGGTTCCACACCGACAAGCTGGTGAGCCTCGGCCTGACGCCGGGCGACATCGTCAAGGCGATCCGGGCACAGAACGTCGTGGCGCCGATCGGGCGGATCGGCGCGCGGCCGATCGGCGACGACCAGCAGTTCCAGTTCAACCTGCAGACCCAGGGGCGGCTGGTCACGCCGAAGCAGTTCGGCGACATCATCATCCGCGCCAACCCGGACGGCTCGGTGCTGCGGCTGCGCGACGTGGCCTCGGTCGAGCTCGGCGCGCAGAGCATGGACAGCGAGGCCCGGCTCGACAACAAGCCGGCGGTGCCGATCGGCATCTATCTCTCGCCGGGGGCCAACGCCGTCTCGACCGCCGCGGCGGTGCACAAGACCCTGGCCCGGCTGTCGGCCGCGTTCCCGCCGGGGCTGCACGCCCAGGTGCTGTATGACAGCACCACCTTCGTCTCCGACACCATCCACGAGGTGCTCACCACCCTGCTGATCGCCTTCGGGCTCGTGGTGCTGGTGGTGTTCCTGTTCCTCGGCAACGTCCGCGCCACGATCATTCCGATCGTCGCCGTGCCGGTCAGCCTGATCGGCACCTTCGCCGCGCTGATGGCGCTCGGCTACTCGGTCAACACCGTCTCCCTGCTCGCCATGGTGCTGGCGATCGGCATCGTCGTCGACGACGCGATCGTGGTGGTGGAGAACGTGGAACGGGTGATGGGCGAGGACCAGCACCTCAGCGCCACCGAGGCCACCATCAAGGCGATGCGCCAGATCACCGGGCCGATCATCGCCATTTCGCTCGTGCTGCTGTCGGTGTTCGTGCCGGTCGGCTTCATCCCCGGCCTGTCGGGCACGCTGTTTCGCCAGTTCGCGGTCACCATGACCTTCGCCATGCTGATCTCGGCGATCAACGCGCTGACGTTGTCGCCGGCGTTGTGCGCGGTGTTCCTGCGCCACCACGGCAGGCCGCACGGTCCGCTGGGCTGGGTGATGGGCGGGATCGAGCGGGTGCGCGGCGGCTATGCCGCGGTGGTGCGCCGGCTGGTGCGGGTGTCGGTGCTCGGCCTCGTGCTGATCGGCGCGGTCGGCGCCGCCACCTTGTGGTTCGCCGCCCGCACGCCGACGGGCTTCCTGCCGGAGGAGGACCAGGGCGCGTTCTTCGTGTCCATCCAGTTGCCGGACGGCGCCTCCGTCGCCCGCTCGGCGGCGGTGGCCGAACGGGTGAGCGACATCCTGAAGAAGATGCCGCAGGTGCAGGAGACCTTGTCGATCATCGGCTTCTCCCTGCTCGACGGCGGGGTGCAGGAGCCGAACGCGGCCTTCGTGGTCGTGCACCTGAAGCCGTTCGCCGCGCGGCCGGGGCCGGCCAATTCGGTGCAGGCGGTGATCGGACGCACCTTCTTCGCGGTCAGCCGGATCCGCTCGGCGCTGATCTTCCCGTTCAACCTGCCGCCGATCATCGGTCTCGGCACCGGCTCGGGCTTCCAGTACGTGCTGGAGGCGCTGGAGGGGCAGGATCCGGTGGCGAACGGGCAGGTGATGCGCGGGCTGGTGGCGGCGGCGAACCGGGATCCGGAGCTGTCGCGGGTGTTTTCCACCTACAGCGCCAACAATCCGTCCCTGTTCCTGGATGTGGACCGGGCCAAGGCGGCGGCGCTCGGGCTCAGCCTGCAGGATGTGTACGCGGCGCTGCAGGCCACCCTGGGCGGCCTTTACGTGAACAATTTCAACCTCTACGGCCGCACCTGGCAGGTGAACATCGAGGGCCGGCCGGGCGACCGCCGCGACATCGGGGCGATCTGGAAGATCTTTGTTCGCAACGACCAGGGCAAGATGGTGCCGTTGCGTTCGATCGCCTCGCTGCGTGTGGTCACCGGGCCGCAGGTGATCACGCGCTATAACAACTATCGCGCCATCGTCATCAACGGCGGACCCGCGCCGGGGGTCTCGTCGGGCACCGCGCTCGCCGAGATGGCGAAGCTTTCGGCGCACACCCTGCCGCGCGGCTACGGCTTCGAATGGACCGGCACCGCCTACCAGCAGGAGCTTGCAGCCGGGCAGACCGGCGTGATCCTGGGCGTCGCGGTGCTGTTCGCCTATCTGTTCCTGGTCGGGCTGTACGAAAGCTGGACCATCCCGATCCCGGTGCTGCTGTCGGTCGTGGTGGGGATCATGGGGGCGTTCATCGGCATTCTGGTCGGCGGGCTGTCGCTCGATCTCTATGCCCAGATCGGGCTTGTTGTGCTGATCGCGCTGGCGGCGAAGAACGCCATCCTGATCATCGAGTTCGCCAAGGAACAGCGCGAAGCCGGGGTGCCGATCCGTGAGGCCGCGGTGGAAGGCGCGCGCATGCGGTTCCGCGCGGTGATGATGACCTCGATCGCGTTCGTGGCCGGGCTGATCCCGCTGGTCGCGGCGCAGGGCGCGGCCATGCTGAGCCGGCGCGACGTCGGCACCGCCGTGTTCGCCGGCATGATCGCGGCCAGCTCGCTCGGGATCTTCCTGATCCCGATGCTGTACGTGACGTTCCAGTCCTGGCGCGAATGGATCAAGGCGCGGCTGGGACGGCACTGAGACTTTGTGAACGACGGCCCGCCGGCCGCCAAATCCGGGCCAAAACCCGGCACTCGCCCCTCCCCCGACCTTGGTCCGCTTCGCGGCCCAAGCCCGCAAGGGGAGGGGAGGTTTTTGTTCAGAGCAGGCTGAGCTGTTGCGCGCCGGGCGACGCGCCGGCGTCGGGCACCGCGAAGCGGGCGCAGTCCAGCCCGCCGCGCGGGTCGGCCAGCCCCCACTGGCGGGCGGCGCGGGCGAAGCGGCGGGCGAGCAGGTCGGCATACACGCCCGAGCCCGCCATGCGGTGATGGAACCGCGCGTCCGAAAGCCCGCCGGCCGCGGGTGTCGCGGATCAGGCTCAGGATGTGGCGGGCGCGGTCGGGAACGTGTTCCGCGAGCCAGTCCTGGAACATCTCGCGCAGTTCGTGCGGCAGGCGCAGCAGCACGTAGCCGGCGGAGCGCGCCCCGGCGCCGGCGGCGGCCTCCAGGATGCGTTCCAGCTCGGTGTCGTTCAGCCCGGGGATCATCGGCGCCGCCATCACCCCGGTGGGCACCCCGGCCCGGGCAAGCCCGGCGATCGCCGCCAGCCGGCGGGCCGGGCTGGCGGCACGCGGTTCCATCCGCCGCGCCAGCGTGGGATCGAGCGTGGTGACCGACACGCACACCCGCACCAGGCCGCGTTCGGCCATCGGCGCCAGCAGGTCGAGGTCGCGCAGCACGCCGGCCGATTTGGTGACGATACTGACCGGGTGGTTGAACCGGTCGAGCACCCCGAGCACCGCGCGGGTGAGATGCAGGGTGCGTTCCACCGGCTGGTAGGGATCGGTGTTGGACCCCAGCGCCAGCGGCCGGGGCACGTAGCCGGGCTTGCGCAGCTCTTTTTCCAGCAGCGCCGCCACCTCCGGCTTGAACACCAGCCTGGTCTCGAAATCGAGGCCGGGCGAGTAGCCCAGATAGGCGTGCGTCGGCCGCGCGTAGCAGTAGATGCAGCCGTGCTCGCAGCCGCGATACGGGTTGAGCGCGCGGTCGAAGCCGATATCGGGCGAGGTGTTCCAACTGATCGCCGAGCGGGTGGCGTCCCGGATCAGGATCGTCGGCAGCGGCGGCAGGGCTGTCCTGCCCGGCGTCGGCCCCGGCATCCGCCTGGTCCCAGCCGTCGTCGAACGGGTGCGTGGTGGCGCTGTCGAACCGGCTCGGGGGATTGGATACGGCGCCGCGCCCGCGGCGGGCGCGCGGCGGCGCCCGGGTTTCCGGCGGCGGCTCCGGCAGGCCGGCGCGATCCAGCGCGGCCAGGGCTTCGGCGTCGGGTTCGGTGGTCAGGCGGGTGGCGGCATCCGAGGCATGGGGCATGACGAGGGTCCTCGCCGGTTCGTGCCGAGTGTGGCAGCCGGCGGGGCCAGGGTCAAGAACATTAAGAGAACAAAAGAGGCGGAAACCCGACCCCTCGGCCTGCCCCGGTTCAGCCCCGGACCTGCAGCGGAGCGCCCAGCAGCGGCAGCATGCTGCGGTGCCCGACCCCGAAGCCGCCCGCCGCGGCGGCGAGCGCGCCGAGGTCGCTGCCGCTCAGCACCAGCTCCGCCTGTCGGCCGCAATCGTCCGCGCCGGTGCTGGTGGGGCCGCCGGCCCAGTGGGCGCGATAGCCGTCGCGCTGTCCGGGGGCGGCGGCCTCCACGACCAGGCTGCCCCCGCCCCGGGCCATCGTCTTCGAATCCAGCCGGCACGTTTCCTGGCCGCCGGCGGCGAGCCGGGCGACCGCGAAGGTGACCGCCGGGGCCAGAGCAGGCCCGGGGGCGGCGAAGCTCACGATATCGCCGACCCCGGGCCCCCAGTGGCCGGCCTGCTGGGCCAGCCGCACCATGCCGATCGTGGTGACGCCCAGCACCAGCACGAGCCCGAAAGCCCACAAGGGCGTGGGCGCCGTCGTTCCGTTCCGCTTCGTTCGCATCTTTCGTCCCGCGCTCCGTCGCGACCCGGCCTGCCACGCATGTCTGGCGGCGGGGTGCCTTGGCCTCGATCAAACCGGTGAGAGATCGATCCGGGTGCGGGAAATGAACGCCTCCACGTCACGCCGGGCCGGCAGCGATGCCTGCGCTCCTGGACGGGTGACAGATAGGGCGGCGGCGGCGGCGGCGAAACCCAGCGCTTCGTCAATTCTGCTTCCCGTGGCGAGCACGGTGGCGAGCGCGCCCAGGAAAGCATCGCCCGCACCGGTGGTATCGACCGCGCGAACCGCGACCGGGGGTTGTTTTCGCACCCCGCCGGCATCGGCATACACCGCGCCGGCGGCGCCCAGGGTGATCAGCGCCGCCCGCGCTCCAAGGGCGCACAGGGCGCGGGCCCCGGCGGCGGCTTCCTCCGCCGTGCGCAGCGGATGGCCGAGCAGGAGGGCGGCTTCGGTTTCGTTCGGCGCGATGAGGTCGATCGCGCCCATCACCCCGGCGGGAACCGGGCGCGCGGGGGCCGGGTTGAGCAGCACGAACCAGCCCGCCGCGTGGCCCGCGCGGACCGCGTGCGCCACCGAAGCGGACGGGATCTCGTGTTGCAGCAGCAGGATGCCGGGGCCGGGCACGGCGGCCAGGGCGCGGTCGATCCGCGCCGGATCGGTCGCGGCGTTGGCGCCGGGCACCACCACGATCTGGTTGGCGCCGGCGGCGTCGACCGCGATCAACGCGGTGCCGGTCGGGCCGGGGACCTCGGCAACATGGGCGATATCCACCCCGGCCGCGGCCAGGTCGGCGCGCAAGGCGGCGCCGAACGGATCGGCCCCGACGCAGCCGGCCATGAACGTGCGCGCGCCCAGCCGCGCCGCCGCCACCGCCTGGTTCGCCCCCTTGCCGCCGGGGAGGGTGGCAAAGCCGGTGCCGGGGACCGTCTCCCCCGGCGCCGGCAGCCGGGCGCAGGTGGCGATCAGGTCCATGTTCAGGCTGCCGATCACCAGCACGGGGCGGGGCAGGGCGGTCATGCGAGGGCTCCCGGTCCGGATCAGCGGCGCAGGCGGCCGATCGTCTGCACCAGCTCGTCCACCTTGTGGCGCTGCTCGGCCGGGTCGCCGGAGGTGAAGGCGTGGGCGACGCAGGTGTCGACATGGTCGTGCAGGACCTGTTCTTCCACCTTCGCCAGCGCGGCGCGCACCGCGGCGATCTGGGTCAGCACATCGACGCAGTAGCGGTCGTCCTCGACCATCCGCGACAGGCCGCGGACCTGGCCTTCGATCCGCTTGAGCCGTGCCGCAACGAGCTGCTTGGTTGCCTGGTGCATGGGTTGATACTTAACCCCGGGGGGGTATATGGGCAAGAGGCTGCGGTCCCGGACGTCCGGGCCGCGCCGCGGCATGGAGGCCAGCATGGACGATCATGGACACAGCGGCGGAACCCCGGCCCGGGCGCCCGCTGCGACCACCGATCCGGTTTGCGGCATGCAGGTCGACCCCGCGACCGCGAAGCACCGCGCCGAGCACGCGGGCCAGACGTTCTTTTTCTGCTGCGACGGGTGCCGGACGAAGTTCCTCGCCGATCCCGCCCGCTACCTGCCCGGCGTGTCCGCCGACGCGGCGACCACCGATCCGGTCTGCGGCATGCAGGTCGATCCCGCGACGGCGAAACACCGCGCCGAGCACGCGGGCCAGACCTTTTTCTTCTGCTCGGCGGGCTGCCGGACGAAGTTTCTCGCCGACCCGCAGCGCTATCTGCACCCCGAGCCGGTCCTGAAGGCCGACGCGCCGGCTTCCCCCGGCGCCATCTACACCTGCCCGATGCATCCCGAGGTGCGCCAGATCGGTCCCGGCGCCTGCCCGTTCTGCGGCATGGCGCTGGAACCGGCCGACCCCACGGCGGAGACGGGCCCCAACCCCGAACTGCTGGACATGCGCCGGCGCTTCTGGATCGGCCTCGTGCTCGCCGCGCCGGTGGTCGTGCTCGAAATGGGCGGGCATGTGTTCGGCCATCTGCTGACGCCGACCCTGTCCAACTGGGTGCAGTTCCTGCTCGCGACCCCGGTCGTGCTGTGGGCCGGCTGGCCGTTCTTCGTCCGCGGCGTGGCCTCGGTGCGGGCGCGCAGCCTCAACATGTTCACCCTGATCGCGCTCGGCACCGGCGCCGCCTGGACCGACAGCGTGGTCGCCACCCTGGCGCCTGGGGCGTTCCCGGCCGGCTTCCGCGCCGCCGACGGCTCGGTGCCGGTCTATTTCGAGGCCGCCGCCGTGATCACCGTGCTGGTGCTGCTCGGCCAGGTGCTGGAACTGCGCGCGCGCGAGCAGACCGGGGGGGCGATCCGCGCCCTGCTCGGCCTCGCCCCCAACACCGCCCGCCGCCTGCGCGACGACGGCACGGAGGAAGACGTGCCGCGCGAGGTCATCGTCGCCGGCGACCGGCTGCGGGTGCGCCCGGGCGAGGCGGTGCCGGTCGACGGCACCGTGCTGGAGGGCAGCGGACCGGTCGACGAATCGATGCTGACCGGCGAATCCATGCCGGTGAGCAAGCACCCCGAAGACCGCCTGATCGCCGGCACCATGAACGGCACCGGCGGCTTCGTGATGCGCGCCGAGGCGGTCGGCGCCGGCACCGTGCTGGCCGGCATCGTCGCCCTGGTGGCGGAGGCGCAACGCTCCCGCGCGCCGATCCAGGGCCTGGCCGACCGGGTGGCGGGCTGGTTCGTCCCCGTGGTCATCGCCGTGGCGGCGCTGGCCTTCGTCGCCTGGGCGGTCTGGGGCCCGGCGCCGGCGCTGGCCTATGGGCTGGTCGCCGCGGTCTCGGTGCTGATCGTCGCCTGCCCCTGCGCGCTGGGCCTGGCCACGCCGATGTCGATCATGGTCGGCATCGGCAAGGGCGCGCACGCCGGGGTGCTGATCCGCTCGGCCGAGGCGCTGGAGCAGCTGGAACGGATCGACACCCTGGTGATCGACAAGACCGGCACCCTGACCGAAGGCAGGCCGCGGGTGACGCACGTGCTGCCGGCGTCGGGGCGCAGCGAGGCCGACGTGCTCGGCCCGGCGGCGGCGCTGGAGCAGGGGAGCGAGCATCCGCTCGCCGCTTCGGTGCTGGCGGCGGCGCGGGAGGGCGGCGGGACGGTGCCGCCGGCGACGGAGTTCGCCTCGGTCACCGGTCAGGGCGTCACCGGCCGGGTCGGCGGGCACCGCGCCGCGCTGGGCAATGCCCGGCTGATGGCGGCGGAGGGCGCCACCGGCGACGCGGCGTTCGACCGCCTGGCTGCCGAAGCCGAGACCTTGCGCAAGGACGGCGCCACCGCGCTGTTCCTGGCGATCGACGGCGTGCCCGCCGGGCTGATCGCCGTGGCCGATCCGGTCAAGCCGACCACCCCGGACGCGGTGGCGGCGCTGACCGCGCGCGGGCTGCGGGTGGTGATGCTGACCGGCGACAACAGGACCACCGCCGAAGCGGTGGCGCGCCGCCTCGGCATCACCGAGGTCGAGGCCGACGTGGCCCCCGACGGCAAGCACGCGGTGGTGGAACGCCTGCGCGCCGAGGGCCGGGTGGTCGCGATGGCCGGCGACGGGGTGAACGACGCGCCGGCCCTGGCGGCGGCCGATATCGGCATCGCCATGGGCACCGGCACCGATGTCGCCATGCGCACGGCCGCGATCACGCTGGTGAAGGGCGACCTCGGCGGCATCCTGCGCGCGCTGACCCTGGGGCGCGCGACGATGCGCAACATCCGCCAGAACCTGTTCTGGGCGTTCTTCTACAACGCGGTCGGAATCCCGGTGGCCGCCGGCGTGCTGTACCCGGTGTTCGGCCTGCTGCTCAGCCCGGTGATCGCCGCGGCTGCCATGTCGTTCAGCTCGGTCAGCGTGATCACCAACGCGCTGCGGCTGCGGCGGCTGCGGCTGTAGGGCAAGGAAGCAAGGCCAGGGAGGCTCTGCCCCCCTGGACCCCCCGCCAGGGGACTGGTCCCCTGGACCCCTCGGGGGGTTCCGTGCCGGTGGGGGGTGGCGTGCCGGCCGGGGCGGCGGTGGGGGCGGGCCGAGTGGAGCGCGAACGCGCTCCACTCGGCCCGCCCCCACCGCCGCCCCGGCCGGCACGCCACCCCCCACCGGCACGGAACCAACGAACGGGTTCCAAGGGCTCAGCCCTTGGCGGGGGTCCAGGGGGCAGCGCCCCCTGGCCTTGCTGTCCTGCGCCGCACGCTCTCAGGCGACCCGCCAGGTCTCCTCGGCGCGCAGGACCTTGCCTTCGGCTTCGAGCTTCAGCAGATGCGCCAGCACGTTGCGTTCGGCGGCGCGTTGCAGCCGCGGGTGGGTTTGCGAGTAGAGCGCGTCGCGCAGTTTGGCGGTATCCGCCGGCGCCCGGCCGAGCCGGGCCAGGATCGCGCGTTCGCGTTCCATGCGGTGGAACAGCATGGCCCGGGTCAGTTGCCGCGGCTCCGGCAGGGGCGGACCGTGGCCGGGGAGGAAGACGTTGTCGTTGCGGTCCAGCACGCGTTTCAGGCTGGCGACATAGGCGGCCATGTCGCCGTCCGGCGGGCTGACCACGCTCGAGCTCCAGGACATCACGTGATCGGCGCTGAACAGCACCGACGTGCCGTCCTGCCCCGCCAGCGCGTAGCAGATGTGGTCCGAGGCATGGCCCGGCGTGTGCACGGCGGTCATTCCGGCAATGGTGGCGTCGTCGTCGAGCTTGATGTCGGGATCGAAGCTTTCGACCGCGCTCACGCGGAAGCCGGCGGTGCGCGCGCCGGTGGCGGCGGCGAGCGCGGGGGTGGCTTCCAGGTGGTCGTGATGGGTGTGCGACAGCAGGATCAGATCCACCTTGCCGCCGGTGGCGCGCAGGATCGCCTCCACATGCGCCGGCTCGTCGGGGCCGGGGTCGAGCACCACCAGCCCGTCCGGCGTTTCGATCAGGTAGGTGTTGGTGCCGTGATAGGTCATCGGCCCGGGGTTGGCGGCGACGATGCGGCGGATGCCGGGCAGCACCGGCAGCACCGCGCCGCGTTCGGGCTCGGGTTCGGTGAGAAAGGCCATTTGGGTCCTCGCGTCCTACCCGCAGGTAGATGGGGGAAACCGGCGGCGCTGGCAATCTCGGCGCGCGTGCGCCGGGTTGATCCCGATCAACGCGGGGCGCGCCGGATCCGGCCATCCATCTCTGCCGTAACGGACCGCGGCAGGGAAATGATGTGCGAATTGTTCGGGATGTCGAGCCTGGTGCCGACCGGGATCACCCTCTCGCTCGCCCGCCTGGCGCGGCATGGCGATCCCGCGGCCGGGCTCGGCGACGGCTGGGGCGTGGCGTATCACGACGGACGCGCGGTGCGGCTGATCAAGGAGCCGGAGCCGGCCGAGACCAGCCCCTGGGTCGATTTCCTGGAGCGGCAGCGGGTTCGCGGCGCGGTGGTGCTCTCGCACATCCGTCATGCCACCCAGGGCGCTGCGGGTCTCGCCAACACCCAGCCCTTCGTCCGCGCGCTGGGCGGACGGATGCACGCCTTCGCCCATAACGGCAACCTGACGGGATTGCCGGACCATCCGGGCGGGGCGCGCTTCCGTCCCGTGGGCGAGAGCGATTCCGAGGCCGCGTTTGCCCTGCTGCTGGCGCGCCTGGCGCCGCTGTGGGATGGCGGTTCGCCGAGCGTTGCCGAGCGTCGGGCAGCGGTTGCCGCCGTCGCCGCCGAGTTGCGCCGGCACGGGCCAGCCAACTTCCTCTATACCGACGGGGAGTGCCTGTTCGCCCATGCCGACCGGCGCACGCAGGCCGACGGCCGCATCGCCCCACCAGGGCTGCACATGCTGCACCGAAGTTGTGCGGCCGATGCCGAGGCCCTGGCGGCGGCCGGCATCGGTCTGGGGGAGGCGCAAACCGTCACCCTGTTCGCCAGCGTGCCCTTGAGCGACGAGGACTGGCGTCCGCTGCCGCTGGGCACCTTGTGCGTGGCATGCGCCGGGGTGCCCGCGTGAGGGCGGGCATGCCGTCCCCAACGCTCAGCCCGACGCCCCGGCGAAGGGGCACGCGCCGCGCGCCCGCTTGCGCGCCGCCACCGCGTAGCCTCCCGGCGCCCGGTCCGGATCGGCCGAGGGGGCAACGATGGTGCGGCGGTAGTCCTCCCAATCGGCTGCGGTCAGGCCGGCCATGTCGGACACGAAGGCGCTGGCCGCCAGGGTGGTCTCGGCATAGGCGGCGCGCGGGACCGGCTGGACCAGCAGCAGCGGCAGGTCGGCCGACAGATTGATCGGGCGGTCGGTGCGGGTCAGCCGCAGGTTGGTGAACAGCGGGCCGAACCAGCGGTCGGTTTCCACGATGCCTTCCCACAGCGCGTAGCCGCCGGGGCCCGGCAGGTTGGCCGGGGCGCGGGCGAGCAGGCTCCAGCCCGGGGCGCTGCGCGCCATCAGCCCGGTCCAGATCTGCACCGCGCCCGGCTCGGGCAGCGCGGTCAGGAACGGGGGCGAGCAGCCGGCGAGGTCGGCGGGTGCGGCGGCGTCGAACCGGGCGGACTGGTGCGGGAACTGCGCCGCCGGGGCCAGCGGCAGAAACTCGGGCAGGCCGGCGCAGCGCCAGAAGATGTCGGTCCCGTCCCACAGCAGCGACAGGTCGATGGGCGGGAACACCCACCAGCCGTAGCCGGTGGCGCTGGTGACCGCCTCGCAATACCGGGTGGCGCGGGTGGGCAGGGTGCCGGCGGCCGAGCGGTCGGCGCGCTGCGGTGGGCGGGCGGCCTCGATCAGGCGGTAGAAGCGGACGATCGGGTCGGCGGCGGCGAGGATTTCGCGCATGGGCCTGGTTCCTTGGGAACGACGCGGGGCCCGGACCGGGGCGTGCCGGGCCCAGGCTAGTGTCCTGCCCCTGAAATGCCTTGCATTTCAGGGATCAGCAGGCCACTGAAAACAAAGAGCTATGTCCCGGAAATTCAGGTTCCGGTCCGGGAGTCCGGGGCCGGCGGTGCGGGGTTCACGGCGGAGAAAGGACCGACACCGACGCCGCCGCGTGACGGCGCGGCGTCGTCGGTGTCGACGCAAGGGGTCAGGCGTGGCGGGGGCCGTAGATGCGCATGGCGGCGCCGAGGCGGATGCGTCCGGTGTCGGCCACGCTGGCGGCAACCGTGCCGGCGCCGGCCACGCTGGCGGCCGCCGCGCGACGCATGGCGGCGCCGAGGCGGATGGTGCCGGAATCGGCCGTTGCGGCCAGGTCGCGCGGGGCCGGCGAGAGGGCGGTGGGTGTATTCATAGGAAAATATCCCCTAATGCAGAAACAAGGACGTCATCCCGGTCACCGTCCCTGCCTCCGCTGTACAGCACAAAACCTGGCTGCCCGAGGGGCGGCCAGGTCACGAACTGCAGGCAGCGGATGGCGGGCACAGGTCGCCCGTTGACACCGGAAAGCTAGGTAATCGGTCCGGCCATGTCAAGCATATAATCCTACAATAGGTGAACATTCCCGTTGGCCGTCCGGCCGCGGTCCTCGGCCGCGCCGCGCCGGCCGCGGTTGCAAGGGGCCGGTGTCCGGCGGCCTGGGCGATTGCATCAGTGACGATACCCGTAAAGGTTGCAATCGTCTAAATCTTGCATTATGGTTTCACTCATCCTCTCGCAGGCAGCGGTCGGGCCCCCGCCCGATCCCGTCCAGGAAAGGCCCTCGGACCTTGAGCACCCAGGCGGAGCTCATCCTGAGTTCCGACCCTCCGCCCTCCCACGCCGGCCTGCCGCCGTTGCTTGCCGTCTCCCTGTTCGGCGCCACCCGTGCGGTCGACATGGCCGGCCAGCCGGTGCTGCCGCGGGCCCGCAAGACCCGCGCGCTGCTCGCGGTGCTGGCGATGCACGCGCCGCGCCCGGTGCTGCGCATCGAGCTGACCGCGTTGCTCTGGAGCCGACGGGCGCCGGAACAGGCGCGCGCCTCGCTGCGGCAGGCGCGGCACGAGCTGCAGGCGGCGCTGGGGCCACGGTGCGCCGCGCTGCTGGTCACCGACCGCCACCAGATCGCCCTGTCCGAGCGCGGCCTGTGGACCGACGTGGCGATGCTGGCCCGCGCCGGGTCCGGCCAGCCGGAGACACTCGATCTGTACCGGCCGCACCTGATGGCCGATCTGGCCGGGGTGGCGCCGGAACTGGACACATGGATCGCCGCCGAGGCGGCGCGTCTCGGCCGGTTGGCCCGGGGGCTGGCACGGGCGGTGCTCGACGCCGGCGACCGTCCGGCGGCGATGGTGACCGCCGCGGAGCATCTGCTGGCGCACGATCCGACCGATGCGCCCGCCTGGGACGCGCTGATCGCCGCTCTGGTGCAGAGCGGCGACCCGGCCGGCGCGGCCGAGGCCGAACGGCGCCGGTGGAGCGCGCTCGAGCCGCCGCTGTCGTCCGGCCCGCCGCCGGCCGCCCCGGCCGGAGTCGTGTCTCTGTCACCGGGCCCCGTGCCGGGTATGTCGCCGGACGCGGCGCGGGACATGTCGCCGGACCCGGCGCGGACTATGTCGCCGGACGCGGCGCGGACTATGTCGCCGGACCTGCTGCGGGAGGCAGCGTTCGCCGCGGCGGACGGCCCGTCCCCGGCCGCCTGGGCCGCCGAGGCGGCCGTGCCCGGCCCGTCCGCCCCGCCGCAGGATCCGCCGGCGGACGCGCGCGTCCCGAGTGCCGCCGGCGGCGCCGCCCGCGCCACCTGGATCGGCGCCGCCACCCCGCGCGGCCCGCGCATCGGGGTGATCGGTCTGCGCGCCCTGCAAGGCGATCACGCCGCGGGTCAGGCAGCCGTCCTGGCCGCCGGCCTGTCGGAGGAGCTGGTGGCCGCACTGGCCCGCTTCCGTGGCATCGTCTGCATCCCGCTCGGCGTGCGCGGGCGGCTCCCGGGTGGGCTGGCGGAGGCGCCGGCATGGCGCCACGCCGATCTCGATTTCCTGCTCGACGGCGTGATCCAGTCGAGCGGCGCGCAGGTGCGGGTGACTGTGCGGCTGCTCGATTTCGCCGCCGGCGGGGACGTGGTCTGGGCCACGCGGTTCGACCGCCCATTCGACGACCTGCTGGCCCTGCAGGACGAACTCGCCGGGGAGAGCGTGGCCCGCCTCGAATCCCAGCTGCTGCTGTGGGAGGGGCGGCGCGGCCGCGGCAGCACCGATCCGGTTGCCCGCCGCCTGCTGCGCGCGGCGCTGCCGGGGTTGCTGCGGCTCGACCGCCGCGCGTTCGCGCGGGCGGGCAGATTTCTGGAGGCGGCGCGCCGGCTCGACCCCGAAGACGCCTCGGTGCATGCCTGGCTTGCCTACTGGCACATGTTCGCGGTCGGCCAGGGCTGGACGGACGACGCGCCCGGCGCCGCGCGTCTGGTGCGCGCGCTGGCCGACACGGCGGTGGCCCTCGATCCCGGAGACGCGCGCGCCCTGGCGCTGGCGGCGCATGTGCGCGGCTTCGTCGATCACGACCCCGTCGCGGCCGAGGCGCTGCACGCGCTTGCCGCCGACGCCAACCCGAACCTGCCGCTGGCCTGGTCGCTGTCGGGGCTGAACCAGGCCTATCTCGGCCGCCAGGATGAGGCGATCCGCCGCGCCGGGGTGGCGCGGCGGCTCTCGCCGCAGGATCCGTTGCAGTATTTCTTCGACACGGCGATGGCCGTGCCGCATTTCCTGCGCGGCGAGGATACCGTCTCGGTCGCGTTCGGCAGCGCGGCGATCGCCGCCAATCCGGATTTTTCCTCCGCCTACAAGACCCAGCTCGCAGCACTCGGCCAGTTGGGCCGGCGGGAGGAGGCGGCGGAGATCCGCGCCCGGCTGCTGGCGCTGGAGCCCGGCTTCTCGGTGAGCCAGGCCCTGGAGCGGTCGCCGATCCAGGACCCGGTCGGACGTGCCCGCTACGCCGAAGGGCTGCGGCGGGGCGGGCTGGGCTAGAATCCTGCGTCGGAACACGCCGCGCCGGTGTCCCGGAAAGGCGGAAACGACCGTCCGAAGCGGGACGTCGCCCGAACCGCGCCGGCCAGGATGCGTCGCTTGCTGGCCGCGCGCCGGCAGCCTACGGTTCGTCGCGGAGGGAACGGAACCATGCGCATTTCGCTTCGAGCGGCTCCGTCCGGTCGGCGGCCGGCCGCGCCATGAGCTACCAGCGTCCCTATGCCGGGCTGAAGGTCGTCGACCTCAGCCAGGGGGTCGCCGGACCCTATTGCGCCATGCTGCTCGCGCAGTACGGCGCCGACGTCATCAAGGTGGAACCGATCACCGGCGGGGACTGGAGCCGCGGGCTGGGCCGCATCTACGGCGACCAGACCGCCTATTCGATCCCGTCCAACCTCGGCAAGCGCAGCCTGGCGCTCGATCTCAAGTCCGATGCCGGGCGGGACGTGCTGTGGCGGCTGGTTCGCGGCGCCGACGTGTTCGTGCAGGGCTTCCGCCCCGGGGTGATCGACCGGCTCGGTTTCGGCTACGCGGCGGTGGCGGCGGCCGAGCCGCGCATCCTGTATGTTTCGGTCTCCGGCTTCGGCGCGACCGGGCCGCTCGCCGAACGCCCGGCGATGGACCCGGTGCTGCAGGCCTTCACCGGGCTGATCGCCGAGAACGCCGGGGAGGACGGGGTGCCGCACCGCATCCCGATCATCGCCATCGACATGAGCACCGCGCTGCTATGCGTTCTCCGCCCTGGCGCCGGCGCTGTATGCGCGGCGTGATCTGACGACCGGCCGGCACATCGAGGCCAGCCTGCTATCGGCCGCCGCCGGGTTGCAGGTGGTGCGGATGCTGCAGCACGCGCTGGAACAGGACGGGCTGCGCCCGCCGGCCGCGCCGAGCGGCGTGTTCGCGACCGCAGACGGCTGGATCAACGTCACCATCGCCCGCCAGCACGAATGGCTCGCCTTCTGCGCCGCGATGGACCTGCCGGCGCTGGCCGAAGATCCACGCTTCGCCGATGTCGACCTGCGCACCGAGCACGCCGAGGCGATGCGCGCGATCCTGCGCCCGGTGTTCGACGGCCAGCCCACCGCGCATTGGTCGGAGCGCCTGGCCGCGCGCAAGGTGATGCACGAGCGGCTGAACACCTATCGGGAGTTCCTGGACCACCCGCAGACGCGGGCCTGCGGCGCGGTGGCCTGGGTGGCGCATCCCGCGGTGCCGGGGGACTTGCCGTTGCCCACCCTGATCGGCACCGCGCCGTTCGAGGCGGGCAGCGCGCGGGCGCGCGCCCCGGCGCTCGGGGAGCACAGCGCGGCGATCCTGAGCGCACATGGCTACACGGCGGCAGATATCGCCGACCTCGCGGCGCGGGGCGTGATCGGGCTGGGGCCGGCCCAACCAGGCGCGTAGGCCGACCGCGGGTCGCGGCGGCCTTTCCCCCGGTCAGGTCCGCGACAGGCTCAGGCCCGCGACAGGTCAGGCCTGGGCGGCCGCCCGCTTGGCCTGGGCGCGCAGCAGGCGGCGCTTGATCGTCTGCACTTCCGGGCCCAGCCGCCGGTTGGGCGTGCCGAGCAGGAAAGCGTCGATCCCGCCCTTCGATTCCACCGTGCGGATCGCGCGCGTGCACAGCCGCAGGTGGACCGAGGTGCCCAGGGTGTCTGACAGCAATGACGCGTTCTGCAGGTTGGGCAGAAAGCGGCGGCGGGTCTTGTTGTTGGCGTGGCTGACGTTATTGCCCGTCAACACGGTCTTGCCGGTGATCCGGCAGCGGCGGGACATCGCGGAACCTCTCGTACAACGCGTCGGCCCGGGCGGCGGGTCCGGGGAACGCGGCTTATGGCGAGGCGGGCCGGCCGCGTCAAGGCGGGTGCCTCATGCGATCGCCCCGCGGCGAGGGGAGGGGCGGAGAAGAGGGTCTGTCCCCTGCTTTCGCTTGCGATCGGGCCGGGACAGAGAGGCGCGGCGGGAAACCTGTTGCATCCGGGCGCGCGGGCGGACAGCTTGCGCGCACCATGCTGCCCGCCCGCGCGCCCCGCACGTCGCCGCCCCGGTGCCCGCCCCGGACACGCCGCGGCGGCCGCCGGGCCAGGATCTCCGCCCATGCCTAGGCCCGCCTCCGCCGCGCCCGAACGACCTGTTCGGCGGCCCGCCCGAACCCGCCCCCGGCCCGTCCGGCGCCGCCCGCCCGCTCGCCGACCGGCTGCGCCCGCGCGCGCTCGACCAGGTGGTGGGGCAGGACCATCTGGTCGGGCCGGACGGCACGCTCATCCGGATGCTGGACCGCGGCTCGCTCGCCTCGCTGATCCTGTGGGGCCCGCCGGGGACCGGCAAGACCACCATCGCCCGGCTGCTCGCCGCCCGCGCCGGGCTGGCGTTCGTGCAGCTCTCGGCGGTGTTCTCCGGCGTCGCCGACCTCAAGCGCGCGTTCGAGGACGCGGCGCGGCGCCGGCGCACCGGCCAGGGCACCTTGCTGTTCGTCGACGAGATCCACCGTTTCAACCGCGCCCAGCAGGACGGGTTCCTGCCGGTGGTCGAAGACGGCACCATCACCCTGATCGGCGCCACCACGGAAAACCCGTCGTTTGCGCTGAACGGCGCGCTGCTCTCGCGCTGCCAGGTGCTGGTGCTGCGCCGGCTGGACGATGCCGCGCTCGACCTGTTGCTCGCCCGCGCCGAGGCCGAGCTCGGCCGCGCCCTGCCGCTCGATCCCGACGGCCGCGCCAGCCTGCGCGCCATGGCCGACGGCGACGGGCGCTACCTGCTCAACATGGCCGAGCAGCTCGCGGCCCTGCCGGGCGAGACCCCGCCGCTCGATCCCGCCGCGCTCGCCGCCCTGCTCGCGCGCCGTGCCGCGCTCTATGACAAGGACCGGGAGGAGCACTACAATCTGATCTCGGCGCTGCACAAATCGTTGCGCGGCTCCGATCCGGATGCGGCGCTCTACTGGTTCGCGCGCATGCTCGCGGGCGGGGAGGACCCCCGCTACATCGCCCGCCGCCTGACCCGTTTCGCCGCCGAGGACATCGGCATGGCCGATCCCGCCGCGCTGGGCCAGACCCTGGCGGCGTGGGAAACCTACGAGCGGCTTGGCAGCCCGGAAGGCGAGCTCGCGCTCGCCCAGGCGGTCGTCTATCTTGGCACGGCCCCGAAATCGAACGCGGTCTACGCGGCGTTCGGCGCCGCGCGGCGGGCGGCGAAGGCCACCGGCAGCCTGATGCCGCCGGCGCATATCCTGAACGCGCCGACCAAGCTGATGCAGGATCTCGGCTACGGCGCCGGCTATGCCTACGACCACGGGGCGGAGGACGCGTTCTCTGGCCAGAACTACTTCCCGGACGGAATGGAACGCGAGGCGTTCTACCACCCGCGCGACCGCGGCTTCGAACGCGAGATCGCCAGGCGCCTCGCGTTCTGGGCGAAACTGCGCGCTGAGCGCGGCGCTTGAACACTAAATCGATACGATTCGGCGGTTCGGGAGCAAGGTCAGGGGGCGGCCTCATGGCCCGTCGCACGCGGGGGCCGGACGTCGGCCGCCGGTATCAGCGCAGGCTGAACACCACGCGAAGCTGCATGGACGCCGCCATCGCCTGCCCGTCGCGCACGGCCGGGAGGAAGTGCCACCGCGCCACCGCCTGTTGCGCGGCGCGATCGAGCAGGCGGAAGCCGGAGCTGCGCAGGATGTCCACCCCGCTCGCCCGGCCGTCCGGGGCGACGTGGATCAGCAGGATCACGCTGCCCTCTTCATGGCGTTGCGCCGCGGCCTCGGGGTAGAGCGGCTCGAGGTTGCGAAAGCGCGCATCGGGCTTGGCCGGCACGACCGCGGCGCCCTGAACGATGGCGTTGGTCGCGCTGTCCGTGCCGCCGAGGTTGAACTGGTATTTGGAGGGAGCGGCCGGCCGCGGTTGCGGAGGCGGTGAGGTCTCCGGGACCGCCCGACGGGGCGGCGGGGCGGATCGGGGGGGACCGGCGCGGCGCCCGCCGCGGTCGGCGGCACGGGCCGGATCGCCGGCGATGGCGGCGGCACGGCCCTCGGCGGGCGCGGCGCGCGAACCGCCGGCGGGTGCGGCGGACCGGCGCCCTTCTGCTCCTTCAGCACCAGCGCCACCCGCACCTCGTGCTGCGGCGGCGGGGGCCGGGCCGGCCGATGCAGCGCTGCCAGCACGAGCCCGCCCAGCAGCGCCAGGTGCAGCGCGAGGGACACCAGCCCGCCCCGGGACAAGGACCGGACGGCGCGCGGCCGGACCGGTGCAAGCCGCGCCGGCGCGCCCGCGCGGCCGTCCGCCGTTGTCACCGCGGCGGCTCAGGGCCAGCGCGCGAGCGGCGGCAGGCTCATCAGGATCGCCTCGATATTGCCGCCGGTGCGCAGCCCGAACAGGGTGCCGCGGTCGTACAGCAGGTTGAACTCCACGTAGCGACCGCGGCGGACCAGTTGATGGTCCCGGTCCTCCGCCGTGAAGGGCTCGGCCATCCGCCGGCGGACGATGCGGGGGAACACGTCCAGGAACGCCTCGCCCACGTCGCGGACGAAGGCGAAGTCGGCGCGCGGGTCGGTGGTGGCGTGGTGGTCGAAGAAAATGCCGCCGGCGCCGCGCGGCTCGTTCCGATGCGGGAGGAAGAAGTAGCGGTCGCACCAGGCCTTGAACTCCGGGTAGTAGCCCGGGTCGTGGCGGTCGCAGGCGGCGCGGAAGGCGGCGTGGAAGTCCGCCGCGTCGTCCTGTGACCCGGGAGTTTCGGGGCGCATCGGCGTGAGGTCGCCGCCGCCGCCGAACCAGCCCTTCGTCGTGACCAGCATCCGCGTGTTGAAATGGGCCGCCGGAACCTTCGGGTTGCGCATGTGCGCGACCAGGCTGACCCCGCTGGCCCAGAAGCGCGGATCCTCGGCAGCGCCGGGGATCTGGCCGCGGAACTCGGGGGCGAATTCTCCCCAGACGGTGGAGACGTTGACCCCGACCTTCTCGAACACCCGCCCGTGCATCAGGCGCATTTCGCCGCCGCCGCCGGGGCTGCCGTCCGCCGTGGGGCGGCTCCAGGGCGTCGCGACGAAGCGGCCGGGGGGATCGGTGCCCGGGGCGGCGTCTTCGATCGCCTCGAACGCGGCGCACAGCCGGGTCCGCAGGGTTTCGAACCACGATTTTGCATCCGGCTGCAGCGCCGCGTGGGCAGGCGGAGAGGGCATCGGCGGGCGTATCCTTGGGTTCGAAGGGGGACGAGGGGCCGGCGGCGCGCGGAACTTATGCCCAGCAAGGGCCGGAAGGGCTTGTCGGCGGGTGACGGACAGTTTAGCCCGTGGCCGCGGTGTGTTGCAGGGCCGAAGCAGGCTTCCTAATATGCGCCGTCCGCGGCCGGGCACCGCGGCCGGATCGCGCCCCGGCGCGCCGGCGCGGTGTCGCCGGAAGCGACAACAGATTACGAGGGGACCGATGCCCAAGCCGCCCGGCGCTGTCGTGACGATGGCGCAGCCATCCCAGCACCCTGCCGGCCCGCCCGGCCGTTCCCCCATCTTTTCCGCCCCGCCCGCCCCGCCCGCTCCGGACTTCCGCATCGGCTGACGCCGGTCCGTTTTCGTCACGAGGATCCCCCATGGCCGGTCTGCACAAGAGCCAATTCGAGAACCCGCTGCTCAACTGGATCGACTCGCGTCTGCCGATCCCGTCGCTGATGTACAAGGAGTACGCGGCGTTCCCGACGCCGAAGAACTTCAACTATTTCTGGAACTTCGGCGCGCTGGCGATGGTGACCCTGGTCATCATGATGGCGACCGGCATCTTCCTGGCGATGAACTACCAGCCGAACACCGCGCTCGCGTTCGACTCGGTGCAGCACATCATGCGGGATGTGAACTACGGCTGGCTGATCCGTTACGTGCACCAGAACGGGGCGTCGATGTTCTTCATCGTCACCTTCGTCCACGTGTTCCGCGGCATGTACTACGGCTCGTACAAGGCCCCGCGGGAGCTGCTGTGGATCCTGGGCGTGGTGATCCTGCTGCTGATGATGGCGACCGCCTTCATGGGCTACGTGCTGCCCTGGGGGCAGATGTCGTACTGGGGCGCGACGGTCATCACCAACCTGTTCTCCGCCTTCCCGGTGGTGGGCCACGGGATCGTCACCTGGCTGTGGGGCGGGTTCAGCGTCTCCAACCCGACCCTGAACCGGTTCTTCTCGCTGCACTACCTGTTGCCGTTCATGATCGTGGCGGTGGTGTTCCTGCATGTCTGGGCGCTGCACATCACCGGGTCGAACAACCCGCTGGGCATCGACGTCAAAAGCCCGCAGGACACGGTGCCGTTCCACCCCTACTACACGATCAAGGACAGCGTCGGCATCTGCGCCTTCCTGGCGTTCTGGGCGTTCCTGGTGTTCTTCCTGCCCAACCTGCTGGGCGATCCGAACAACTTCATCCAGGCCAACCCGCTGCAGACGCCGAACGACATCGTGCCGGAGTGGTACTTCCTGCCGTTCTACGCCATCCTGCGCTCGGTGCCGGACAAGCTGGGCGGCGTGTGCGCCATGTTCGGGTCCATCCTGGTGCTGTTCTTCCTGCCCTGGCTCGACACCTCGCGGGTCCGCAGCGCGCGGTTCCGGCCGCTGTACCGGCAGCTGATCTGGGTCTGGGTGCTGGCCACCGTGCTGCTCGGCGTGGTCGGCGCGCACAAGCCGCTGGGCTTCTGGGTGCCGCTCGGGCGGATCTGCACGATCTATTATTTCTTCCACTTCCTGGTGCTGATGCCGCTCCTCGGCGTGATCGAACGTCCCCGGCCGCTGCCGGAGAGCATCAGCCGCGCGGTGCTGGGCAAGGGTGGCGGACCACTGCCCGGCGGCGCCGCGGCCAAGCCGATGGAGAAGGCATGATGCGCGCGCTTCGTTCGTTCCTGTTCGCGCTCGCGTTCGGACTGGGGGCCATCGGCCCGGCGCTGGCGCAGGATGCCGCCATGCCGCCGCTGCCGAATGAGCAGTGGAGCTTCTCCGGCCTGTTCGGCGGGCTGGACCAGGCCGCCGCGCAGCGCGGGTTCTGGGTCTATTTCAATGTCTGCTCCAACTGCCATTCGATGAAGCAACTGCACTACCGCGATCTTGCCGGGATCGGTCTGAGCGAGGCGCAGATCAAGGCGATCGCGGCGTCGGTGACGGTGCCGAAAGGGGTGGACAGCCAGGGCCAGCCGGCGACCGGCCCGGGCACGCCCGCGAGCCAGTTCCGCTCCCCGTTCCCCAACGAGGAAGCGGCGCGCGCGGCGATGAACGGCGCCCTGCCGCCCGACCTGTCGCTGATCGTGAACGCGCGGGAGGGCAACGCCGACTACGTGTACGGCATCCTGACCGGGTTCGTGAAAGCGCCCGCCGGCTTCAAGGTGCCGGCAGGCAAGTACCTATAACAAGTACTTCCCCGGCCACCTGATCGCCATGCCGCCGCCGCTGAGCGAGGGGGTGGTGACCTATGCCGACGGCACCAAGGCCACGGTGCCGCAGATGGCGCACGACGTGGTGACGTTCCTGCATTGGACCGCCAATCCGGAGATGGTGGAGCGCAAGCAGATGGGCGTGCGGGTGGTGCTGTTCCTGCTGCTGCTCACCGGGCTGACCTACGCACTGAAGCGCAAGATCTGGGCCGACGTGCATTGAACGACGTCCAGCCGGTCATCGGCATCGTCGGCGGCTCCGGTCTCTATGACATCGCGGGGCTGGAGGAGAAGGTCTGGCGTCAGGTGCCTACGCCCTGGGGCCAGCCCTCCGACGCGTTGCTGTTCGGCCGGCTGGGGGACGTGCGCTGCGTCTTCCTGCCGCGGCACGGGCGGGGGCATCCGCTCTCGCCCACGCATCTGAACTACCGGGCGAATATCGACGCGCTGAAGCGCTCGGGCGTGACCGACGTGATCTCGCTCTCGGCCGTCGGCAGCCTGCAGGCCGACCTGCCGCCAGGGCAGTTCGTGATCGTCGACCAGTTCATCGACCGCAGCTTCGCCCGCGAGAAGAGCTTTTTCGGCGAGGGGGTGGTGGCGCATGTCTCGATGGCCCACCCGGTCTGCACGCGGCTCGGGCATGAGCTGGAAGCGGCGGCGCGGACCCTCGGCCTGCCGGTAACCCGCGGCGGCACCTATCTCGTGATGGAAGGGCCGCAGTTCTCCACCAAGGCCGAGAGCGCGCTCTATCGCAGCTGGGGCGCGGCGGTGATCGGCATGACCAACATGCCGGAGGCGAAACTCGCCCGGGAAGCCGAGCTTTGCTACGCGACCGTGGCGATGGTGACCGATTTCGACTGCTGGCACCCCGACCACGACGCCGTGACGGTGGAGGCGGTGGTGAAGGTGCTGCTGGAGAACGCCGAGCGGGCACGGGACCTGGTGCGCGCCGCGGTGCCGGCGCTGGGCCGGGCGCGCGGTGCCTGCCCCTGCGGCTGCGATCGGGCGCTGGACAACGCCATCATCACCGCGGCGCATATGCGCGATCCGGCGGCGCTGGCGCGGCTGGACGCGGTGGCGGGACGGGTGCTGGGCGGCTGAACGCCGGGCGCCCTGGCCGCAAGGATCGCGCGCAACCCGCTTGCCGTCCTCATGCGACGAGCGGCGCGACCCCGACATGTGTGCGGGTCATCCGCCCAGCGTAGGGAACAGCCGCAGCGTTTCGGCCTTCACGGCTGGGCGTCGGCGGTGCGGACCGCCAGCATCAGGTCGAGCCGCTGGTCAAGCGCGTTGGACACCGAGCGGATGGTGCCGTTGCTCGCATAGGCCTGCTGCGCCAGCGCCGCCGTGTTCACCGCCGGCGGCGCGGTTTCCGCGCAGCCCGCCAGCGCCAGCAGCGCAAGGCAGGCCAGCGGACCGGCCCATCCGAATGCGCGACGATCGCCGCGCCGTCGGGACGCGGGCCGGATGGAAAAGGCGGACCTCCGATCCATGGGAACCTCCTGTGGCGATGCCCATACCCTCCGTCCAAAAGCTTTCCCGATGATTAACGGCTGCCTCGAAAAACAGGGAAATCTCTCTGTCGCGAGACTCGTCCCGCCTTGCGGGGGCAACCTGGCCTGCACCAGGAGCGAAGCCCGCGCCCTGGGCCTCGCTCGTGACGGATGGTGCGGGCGCGGCGCAGGGCAGCGACCCGGCGAAGCAGGACATCAGTGCCCGGCCGGCGTTCCGGGTGCGGCCAGCATACGGTCGAGCTTGCGGTCCAACGCGTCGGAGACGACATGCACCTCCCGCGCCGGCGCGTAGGCCGGCGGATCGGCGGCGGCGCGCGGGGCCGGGGGTGCCGGCGCGGGGCCGGTGCAGCCGCCCAGGGCCAGCACCGTAAGCCCGGCCAGCACCGCAAGCCCGGCGAGCGCGCTGATCCGCGGCCCCGCCCGGCCGGCGTGCCGGGGCGGACTTTCGGCAACGGATTGGATTCGTTTGCGGGTCATGGGGGTGCCTCCGGTGAAGCGCGCCCCCTTGCTCTGCCCGAGCCAATTGCATCATGCGAACAACAATTACGTGAGCCGTGAGGCCCCCTCGTTGCCGAGCCAGGCGATTCGCCCGCCGGCGATCGTTGCCACCAGCCGTGCCGGCTCCGCCGGCCCCGCCGGCGCCAGCAGCACGAGATCGGCCCGCTGCCCCTCTGCGATCGAGCCCCGATCCTCCAGCCCCGCCGCCGCCGCCGGGGCGCGTGAGACCAGCCCCCAGGCCCGTTCCAGGTCCAGCACCCCGCGCCCGGCCAGGATCAGCGCCGCGCGGCCCAGCGCCGGGTAGTAATAATCCGAGGTCAGCACCGAGCACACGCCCGCCTCGGCCAGACGTGCGGCCGACGCCCAGCCGAGATGGGACCGCCCGCGCAGCACGTTGGGGCTGCCCATCGCCACCGCGTCGCCGGCCGCGCGCGCCGCCTGCCCCACCGCCTCGGCCATCGGGAATTCGCAGATGCGCGCGCCGAGGGCGCGGAACCGATCCCGCTCGGCCAGGCTCGCATCGTCGTGGCTGGCGAGCGGAATGCCCGCCGCCCGCGCCGCCGCGGCAAGCCGCGCCTGGCCCGCCGGCACCTCCGCCGCCCGTTCCGCGACCAGCGCGGCCAGCGCGCGGAACTCCTGCGGGCGTACCCCGGCGCGCCCGGTGTATGTCGCCGCCGCCGCGGGGTCGGCCAGACGTTCCAGGATCGCCGGGGTGTGGTCGTTGAAGGCCAGCAGATGCACGCGCCCGGCGGCGATCGCGGCCTCGGCGGTGGCCAGCGCGTCGAGGTTGTAGGCTTCCCAGCGCAGGTGCACCCGGAGATCGCAAGCCCCCCGGTGCGCCGCCAGCGCCTCGAGCAGCGCGTGCCAGGTGCCGATGCCGCGCAGTCCCGGCTCCCACGACAGGGTCACGCCGAGATAGGCGGTGGTGATGCCGTTGGCGAGCAGTTGCGCTTCCGTGTCCTCGATCGCCAGCGGGAGCGGGAAGTCCACGCCCGGGCGCGGCTGCACCTGGCGTTCGAACGCGTCGCCGTGCAGGTCGACCAGCCCGGGCAGCACCCAGAGACCGGAGGCGTCGAACCGGCGGCCCGGCCCCTGGCGTCCGGACCCGGCGCGATCGATCGCGGCGATGCGCCCGTCCGCCAGCGCCAGCGCCACCGGCTGCAGCCCGGCGCCCGGCAGCAGCACCGCGCCGCCGGTGATGGCGAGATCGGACATGGCGTGAGCCTCCCGAGGGCAGTGTTGCAGGGCGCGTCCGCGATCGGCGCGCGCGAGGTGGGATAGCGCGCCCGGCCGAACACCACCACGGGTTACCGCAAGTCTCCCTCCCCCCTTGCGGGGGAGGGCCGGGGTGGGGGGTGCGCGCCGCACAGGATCTCGTGCGGCGCGCACCCCCCACCCCGGCCCTCCCCCGCAAGGGGGGAGGGAGAAGACTCAAGGCCGGGGTCAGCCGGCCGGCGGGATCCAGTTGTACAGCGCCAGGCCGCCGTCGACCGCCACCGTCGTGCCGGTCACGTAAGCGGCGAAGCGGTCCGACAGCAGCGCCACCGCCATCGCGGCGATGTCCTCCGGCGTGCCGGTGCGGCCGAGCGCGATCATCCGCTCCAGGCTGGCCACGTCGGCGGCGAAGCCGCCGCCCGGGATCGCGCCGGGGGCGATCGCGTTCACCCTGATGCCGTGCGGGCCGAGCGCGCGGGCGAGCTCCTTCATCAGCATGGTCTCGCCCGCCTTGGCGGCGCTGTAGTGCGGCAGGTTGCGCGGGCTGTAGGCGTGCAGCGAGGTGACGAAGACCATCCGCCCGCGCACTCCGGCCTCGATCATGTGCCGCCCCGCCGCCTGGCCGAGCACGAAGCCGGCGCGCAGGTTGGTGGTGATCATCGCGTCCCACTCGTCCTCGGTGACCGCGAGCATGTGCTGGTTTTCGCCGCGCCGCGGGGAGGCGCTGTGCACGAACAGCGAGAGCCGTCCACCGGCGGCGGCCAGCGCGGCCTCGAACAACGGCCGCGCCGCCTCGGGCCGCGACAGGTCGGCGGGGAGGAAGCTGGCGCCGACCTCGGCGGCCACCGCGCCGCCGCGGTCGGGATCGATGTCGGTCAGCACGAGCCGCGCACCCTCGGCGGCCAGCGCGCGCGCGATGCCGCGGCCGATGCCGGAGGCGGCGCCGGTGACCAGCGCGGTCTCGCCGGCGAGCAAAGGGTCAGACATCGGCAGCGTCCTTGGTCGGGCGGCGGGCGACGACGAGCCTCGGGGTGAAGCTCTGCACCGTCTCGCCGTTCTGGTTGCGGGTCAGGCAGCGCACCCGGACCGTGCCGCGGTCGGGGCGGGAGCGGGAGGGGGAGACTTCCAGCACCTCGCAGTCCACCTGCAGGGTGTCGCCGGGGCGGACCGGCTTTTCCCACAGCAGTTCCCCGCCCGAGCCGATGATGCCGCCGGCGAGCGGCAGACCGGTGGTGACCAGCAGGCGCATCGTCTGCGCGGCGGTGTGCCAGCCGCTGGCGGCGAGGCCGCCGAACAGGGTGGACGCGGCGGCGGCCTCGTCCAGGTGGAACGGCTGCGGGTCCCAGGCGGCGGCGAAGGTCTTGATCGCTTCGGCGTCGATCGTCTGGGTTGCGCTGGTGAAGCGCTGGCCGGGGTGGAGGTCTTCGAGGAAGAGCGGGGTCATGGCCGGAGCTTAGCGGGAAGCGGGGGCGCAGGGCGATACTCCCCACGTCTCCCTCCCCCCTTGCGGGGGAGGGTTGGGGTGGGGGGTGCGCGCAGCACGCGGCGTCGTGCCGTTCGCACCCCCCGCCCCGGCCCTCCCCCGCAAGGGGGGAGGGAGAAGACGGGTCAGTCCTCGGCCACGCCGAGGGCGCGGCGGAAGCGGTCGGTGAGATACGCGCCGTCGCGCGGGGGCAGGTGGCGCGGCACCTCGGCGGGGGAGATCTTCAGCACGGCGAACAGCGGCTCGCGCCGCAGCCTTGGGCGCAGCGCCGCCACCTCGTCCATGTCGCGCGCGGTCGCGGTGGCGCCCCAGCCGCAGGCGGAGGCGACCGCGACGAGGTCGGTGCTGTATCCGGTGTGGCTGCGCTGCGCGCCGGTTTCGCCGAAGCGGGCGTTGTCCAGCACCGCGACGGCAAGATTGGGCACCTTCGCCGCGGCGATGGTGGCGAGCGCGCCCATCCCCATCAGCGCCTCCCCGTCCCCGGTCAGCACCAGCACGTGCCGGCGCGGCTGGGCGAGTGCCAGGCCAAGGCCGATCATCGCCGCCCCGCCCATCGCACCCCAGAGGTAGAAATTGAGCGGCCGGTCGCCGGAGGCACCGACATCGTAGGTGGCCGAGCCGAGGCCGCTGACGACCAGAAGCTCGCCCGGATCGGCGAGCAGGGTGGCCACCACGGCACGGCGGTCGAGCGTGCCCTCGTTGTGCAGACGGTCGGGACTCATTTCACGAACACCTTGGTGCCGATCAGGCGTTGGGAGAACAGCACCGCGACGGGCACCATGGAATCGAAGGCGAGCGATGCGGCGGCGGCCACCGTCTCGGCCGCTTCGTCGGACCGGTCGGCGCGGCGCACGTGCACGCCGGTCGCGGTCAGCACGGTGGGCGTCGCGGTGCCCATCGGCACCTGCCACGGATTGAACTCGCCCCACTCGCCGCGCATCGTCACCAGGGTCAGGAACGGCATCCGGCAGTTCACCGGCAGGGACAGCATGTTGATGCAGTTGCCGACGCCGGAGGACTGCATGAGCAGGCAGGCGCGCTGGCCGCCGAGCCAGGCGCCGGCGGCGAGCGCGATGCCTTCCTCCTCGGTGGTGAGCACTACCGCGTGCATTGCCGGGTCGGCATGGGCCGCCTCGATCAGATGCGCGTGGCCGGCGTCGGGCACGTAGGCGAGTTGCGTGATGTTGGCGGCTTTCAGCGCGGCGAAGACGTCCGCCTGCCAGGTCGTTCGGTCCATGATCCCTCCGGGTTCGCGGCGCATCCTGCAAGCGGACGCGGCGGAGGGCAAACCGGGCTATTTCAGGACGGCGAGCCCGGCGAGGCCGGCGGCATACGCGGCGAGCAGCACGGCCAGGATGCCCCACATGTAGAGCTTGCCGGGCTTTTCCGCGAGGTCCGCGCGAAGCGCGCCGCGCAGATCCGATACTTCGGAGCGGGTCGCGAGGTGCGGCAGGGTCGCTCCCAGCATCGCTTTGATCTCGGCCAGGGCAGTTTCCACCCGCGCGAGGCCGGCCTGCATGTCGCGCATGTCATCCTCCAGCCTGGACACACGACGGTCCAGGCCAGGATCGTAGGGAACGGGAGCGTTCGCGGCAACCGGGGTATCGGGCATGGGGCGTCATTCTGGCGGCCAGGGATGAACGGAGGATGAAAGGGACAGCGCGGACACCATACGATTGCAACCATTGCGGAAGGCATCCGCCTGGTCTCTGACCGTCCGCCCGCGTCCCGGTTCCGTGCTTGACAGGTCGCGCACCGCCGCCGAAGCACCCGAGACCGACCCAGGAGGCGCCGCATGACCGCCCTGCCGCTCGACGGCCTGACCGTTCTCGAGTTCACCCACACCATCATGGGGCCGAGCTGCGGCGTGGTGCTGGCCGATCTCGGCGCCGACGTGATCCGGGTGGAACCGGCGCCGCAGGGCGACCACACCCGCCGGCTGACCGGCTTCGCCTCCGGCTTCTACGTCTACTTCAACCGCAACAAGCGCGCCGTCGCCATCGACCTGAAATCCGACGCCGGGCGCGGCGTCGCCGCCGACCTCCTGCGCCAGACCGACGCCCTGGTGGAGAATTTCGGCCCCGGCACGATGGAGCGGCTTGGCCTGGGCTGGGAGCAGGCGCACGCGATCAACCCAAGGCTGGTCTATTGCGCGCTGAAGGGGTTCCTGCCCGGGCCTTACGCGCACCGCCCGGCGCTGGACGAGATCGCCCAGTACATGTCCGGCCTGTCGTACATGACCGGCCCGCCGGGCCAGCCGCTGCGCGCCGGCGCCTCGGTGGTGGACATCATGGGCGGCGTGATGGGGGTGGTCGCGATCCTCGCCGCGCTGCGCCAGCGCGACCGCGACGGGCAGGGCCGCAAGGTCACCGCCTCGCTGTTCGAGGCGGCGGCCTTCCTGACCGGCCAGCACATGGCCGGCGAGGCCGCGACCGGCGAGGCGCCACCGCCGATGCCGGTGCGCCGCAGCGCCTGGGGCGTCTACGAGACCTTCGCCACCAGGGACGGGGAGCGCCTGTTCATCGGCATCACGTCCGATCCGCACTGGACCGCCTTCTGCGCCGCGTTCGCCCGGCCCGACCTGCTGGACGACCCGCGCTTCACGACCAACACCCTGCGGGTCGAGAACCGCGCCGCTCTGCGCGAGATCGTCGCCGCGCTGGCGGCCACATGCGACCTCGCCGACCTTGCTGCGATGATGGATCGCGCGGGCATCCCGTTCTCCCCGGTGAACACCCCGTCCGACCTGTTCCACGACCCGCAGGTGGCGGTGCGCGCGCTGCCGCTGCGGATGGCCAGCGGGGAGACGGCGAATTTTCCCTCCCTGCCGCTCTGCTTCGACGACGAGACGCCCGGCCTGCGCCGCCAACCGCCCGCGCTCGGCGAACACACCGAGGAGGTGCTGCGCGGGCTCGGCTACGACGCCGCGCGGATCGAGGCGCTGCGCAAGGCCGGCGCGATCCGCTGACCGTCCCGCCCGGTTGACCCGTCCCGCCCGTCTGGGCAGCTTGCGGCGCCACACGGATGATGAAGGAGACCGGCGCATGTCGGACCAGCTCACCACGCTCGAGATCGGCGAGGACTATCCGGAACTGCGCGACTCCGTCCGCCGCATCTGCGCCGGCTATCCGGGCAGCTACTGGCAGAAGCTCGAAGAGGCCGAGGCCTACCCGACCGAGTTCGTGAACGAGCTGACCGCGGCCGGCTTCCTCGGCGCGCTGATCCCGGAAGAATACGGCGGCTCCGGCCTGCCGCTGCGCGCCGCCGCGGTGATCCTGGAAGAGATCAACGCCTCGGGCTGCGTCGCCTCCCAGGGCCACGCGCAGATGTACATCATGGGCACCCTGCTGCGGCACGGCAGCGAGGAGCAGAAGCGCCGCTATTTGCCCGAGATCGCCGCCGGGCGACTGCGGTTGCAGGCGTTCGGGGTGACCGAGCCCACCACCGGGTCGGACACCACGAAACTCAAGACCCGCGCCGTGCGCGACGGCGATCATTACGTCGTCACCGGGCAGAAGGTCTGGACCTCGCGGGCGCTGCATTCCGACATGATGCTGCTGCTGGCGCGCACCACGCCGGCCGACCAGGTGAAGAAGCGCACCGACGGGTTGTCGGTGTTCCTGGTCGACCTGCGCGAACACCGCGGCCAGGGGCTGGAGATCCGCCCGATCAAGGCGATGATCAACCACAACACCACCGAGGTGTTCTTCGACAACCTCCGTGTGCCGGCGGAGAACCTGATCGGCGAGGAGGGCAAGGGCTTCCGCTACATCCTGGACGGGATGAACGCCGAGCGCGTCCTGGTGGCCACCGAAGCCCTGGGCGACGGCCGCTGGTTCATCCGCAAGGCCACCCAATACGCCAACGACCGGGTGGTGTTCGGCCGTCCGATCGGCGCCAACCAGGGCGTGCAGTTCCCGATCGCCCGCGCCTGGGCCGAGCTCGAAGCCGCCGACATGGTCTGCCGCCGCGCCGCCGCGCTGTTCGACGCGGGCAAGGACTGCGGGGCGGACGCCAACATCGCCAAGCTGCTGGCCTCCGAAGCCGCGTGGCACGCGGGCGAGGCGGCGATGCAGACCTTCGGGGGCTTTTCCTACGCGAAGGAGTACGAGATCGAGCGCAAGTGGCGAGAGACCCGCATCTACCAGATCGCGCCGATCTCCACGAACCTCGTGCTCGCCTACGTCGGCCAGCACGTGCTGGGCATGCCGCGGTCGTATTGATCCGAGATCGAACCGGCCTCGCCGCGCCCGCGCGCGGGGCCGGGCCGCGCAGCTGACCAGGGCCGGCGCGCCGGGCGCGCGCCGCGCCCCCGCCAGTGGCCGCGCCGCGCGCGCTATGGCAGGCTTCCCCCGGGCGCCGGAGCACGCCGGCGCGGCCCAGCGGAGGAAGCCCCCATGGAAGCTCCCGTCACGGACGCACCGAGCGTCCCGGTCGACCTGCTCGCCGGCATCCGGGTGGTCGATTTCACCCAGTTCGAGGCCGGGCCGTCCTGCACCGAGGCGCTCGCCTGGCTCGGCGCCGAGGTGGTGAAGATCGAGAACCCGCGCGCGGGCGACCCCGGCCGCCGCCTGCGCCCCGGCCAGCCGGACGACGACCCGTGGTATTTCCACGTCTTCAACGCCAACAAGAAATCCATCACCGTCAACCTGAAATCCCCGCGCGGCCTCGCGCTGGTGAAGGACCTGCTGGCGAAAGCCGACGTCTGCGTGGAGAATTTCGCCCCCGGCACGATCGAGCGCCTCGGCCTCGGCTGGGAGGTCGTTCACGCCCTGAACCCACGCCTGATCTACTGCCAGATCAAGGGGTTCGGAGAAGGCAGCCCGTACGAATCGAATCTTGCCTTCGACATGATCGCCCAGGCCTGCGGCGGCACCATGAGCGTGACCGGCGAACCCGACGGCCCGCCGCTGAAACCCGGCGTCTCGCTCGGCGACACCGGCACGGGGATGCTGATGGCGGTGACCATCGCCTCCGCCCTGTTCCGCCGCCACACCACCGGCCAGGGCCGGCACCTGCAAGTGGCGATGCAGGATTCGATGCTGCACTACATGCGCACCAATTTCGCCGCCCAGGCGCGCACCGCGGCGCCCGCGGCACGCGGCGGATCGAAGGTGCCGGGGGTGAACAACGCCCCGCTCGGCCTCTATCCCTGCCGGCCCGGCGGGCCGAACGATTACGTCTACATCATGACCAGCCGCGCCAACCCCGAACACTGGACCCGCCTGCTGAAACTGATCGGGCGGGAAGACCTGATCGGCGACGCGCGCTACGCCACGCCCGCCGACCGGGTCGCGCGCGAAGCCGAAGTCGATGCGCTGATCGCCGACTGGACCCGACGCCATACCAAGCACGAAGCGATGAACCTGGTCGGCGGCGTCGGCGTGCCGGCCGGCGCCGTGCTGGATACGATGGAGCTCCAGAACGAACCGAGCTTCAAAGCGCGCGGCATCATGCAGACCGTGCAACGATCCGGCCAGGCGCCGTTCACCATTCCCGCCTGGCCGGTGCGGGTCGACGGCAAGCCGCCGCGGGTCGCGCCGTCGCCGGGCCTCGGCGCGGATACCGACGCCGTGCTGGACGAATGGCTGTCGCTGAACGCCGAGGCGGTCGCGGCGCTGCGCGCGGAGGCAGCGGTGTAGCCCGGCGCCGCCGATGATCACCGCGATCAGCCTGATGCGGCGGCGGGCGGATATCAGCCTGCCCGTCTTCCGCCACCACTGGCTGCGGGTGCACGGCCCGCTGGTGTGCGGCTTTCCCGACCTGCGCGCCTATGTGCAATGGCACGTGATCAACGCGCCGCCCACCAATCCGCCGGCGCGCCGGCTGCGGATCGACGGCTTTCCCATCCTGTGGTTCGACGACGACGCTGCGCGGGCCCGCGCCCACGCCTCGCCCGAAATGGCCGCGTGCAACGTGGATTCGCGCGGCTTCATCGGCGCCGTGTCGCGGGTGATCGCCGAGCCGCACATCCTGATGGCGCCCGCCGACACCGCGCAGGTCGGCCTGATCGTGCTGTTCCCCGGCGACACGCCGGACGATGCGGCCCCGCAGCGCTACGCCGAGGCGATGCTGGGCCGCCCGGGCCTGCGCGGCCTCGTGCTGCACCGTGTGCGCGAGCAGGGGCCGGCCCCCAACAGCACCGTGCCGCACCTGCCGGTGGCGGTGGCCGGGCTGGCCGAACTGCGCTTCGCGACCCGCAGCGCGCTCGCGCGGCTGGTGGCCGAGGAGACGCCGGCGGCGCGCTTCCAGGTCCAGGCGCACGATCTCGAACCGCTTGCCGCAACCGCGGCCCCAACCGTATCATCATAGCATCCGGCGAAAGCACCGACTTCCGGTTCCGTGGCGGAGGTGGGCGCACTCCGCCGCGGCCGGGTCTGGCCCGGCCATGACGGGGAAGACCGCACGCTGCGCCGCGTCGGTCCGTTCGCCGCTCGGCATCGAATGAAAGGCGGGAAGGGACACCCATGGACTTCGGCTATTTCACCCTCAGCGACAACGCCTATGCCGAGAACCCGCGCGGCCCGAACCAGTTCGTTGCCGACATCGTCGCCGAGGCCATCGCCGCCGACCGGCTCGGCTTTCATTCCGCCTGGATCGGCGAGCACCATTTCAGCACCCTCGGCGTGCTGTCCTGCCCCGATCTCGCGCTTGCCTATATCGCCGCGCGCACGCAGCGGATCCGCCTGGCCCCGGCGGTGACGGTGCTGCCGCTGCACCACCCGATCCGGGTGGCCGAGCAGTGGGCGAGCCTCGACCTGCTGTCCGGCGGACGGGTCGATTTCGCCGCCGGGCGGGGCTACGACCGGCGGGAATACGGCCCCCTCGGGGTCGATTTCGATGCCAACCAGGCGATCTTCGAGGAAGGCATGGGGGTCGTGCAGCGCCTGTGGGCCGATCCCGCGCCGTACACCCATCACGGCGCCCACTACCGGTTCGACGATGTCTCCATCACCCCGCGCCCGGTGCAGCAGCCGATCCCGTCCTATGTGGCATCGTTCTCCCGCCCCTCGATCGAACTGGCGGCCCGGCTCGGCTGCGGGCTGATCGTCGCCCCCTTCGCCGCGGCCATGAGTTTCGGCGGCCTGGCCGAGGTGGCGCGGCTCTATCACGACACCTGCGCCCGCCACGGCACCCGGCCGGGGCGGCTGATGTGCAGCTACTTCATCCATTTCCACGACACGGCCGAGCAGGAACAGGCGGCCCGCGCCCGGCAGATGCGCTACTATCGCGAGTGCGTGATCCCCTCCTTCCCCGGCGATCCCGCCACCGCGCCGCCGAGCTACCGGTATTTCATCGACATGGTCGCCCGGCTGAAACAGGCCCGGGCGGAAGACCTGACCGACAACGCCGTGCTGCTCGGCAACGCAGCGCGCATCACCGAGGTGCTGAAGCGGGTCGAAGCGGCCGGATTCGACGAGGTGATCCTGTATTTCAACGTCGGTCTGAAACCGCATGCGATGGTGCTTGAGGAAATGGAGCGCTTCGCGCAACAAGTTGCGCCGGCGTTCGCCTGATCCGGCGCAGCGGACAGGCCAGGATCGCATTGTCGTCCAGGTTGGAGCGGACCCGCACGCAGCCCGGCGCGCGCGCCAGCCGGTAGGCGCGCAAGGTCGCCGTCGCGGCGCCGGGGTGGTCGGCCGGCGCTTCCAGGCCCCAGAGCGGGCCGGTCTGGTCGCGGATGGAGGCGGCCACCGCGCGGGCCATGCGGGTCGACGCGCCGGGCCGCACGAGGTTGTTGTCGGCCCCGACGAAACGCACCGAATCCGGTGCGAAGGCGGCCACATAGGCCATCGGCGAGGGGTCGAGCAGCACGACGAGGCTTCCGGGCGGAAATGCCGGCGGGTGCACCGAAACGGCTTGCGGCCCCGGCCGCGCGTGCCCCCAGTCCGGATACACCGTCACCACGATCAGTCCCGCCGCCAGCGCCCAGGCGGCGGGCACGACCAGCCGGCCCGGTGCGCGCGCGAGCCACGGCGCCAGCGCCGCGAGCAGCAGCGGGCCGCTGAGCAGTTCCAGCGGCACGAGGTAGCGCAGGATGGAGAACCGCGCCTCCCACAACGCGTAGCCGACGATCCATACCGCCAGCGCCACGACCACCCCCCGCTCCGCCCGCCGCTGCCGCACCCCGCGCCAGAGCAGGACCAACGCCGCGGCCCAGCCGAGCGCCACCCGCGGGTCACGCACCGGCAGTTCGCTGACCAGGGTGCACCTGGTGAAGGCCCAGAACAGCGGATAGGCCAGCGCCTGCCAGAGAGTGCGCGGCAGGAACCGAAGATCGGTGCCCGGGACCGGCGCCGCCCAGGGCGAGCGGAAGATCTCGTTGAAATAGGGGAACACGGGGTCGCCGTAGCGGTGAGCGAGCCAGGCCCACCACGCCCCGCCGCTCAGCGCCGCCCCGGCTGCCGCCGCCAGCGCGAACCAGCCGAGCGCGGTCACGGCCCGCCGTCCCCGCCCGCCGGTCAGCGCTGCGGCCAGCGCCAGCCCGACCACGAAAGGCGCCGCGGTCAGCTTCAGCCCCATCGCCAGTCCGGCGAGCAGCCCGGCCCCGGCCCGCGTCCCGGGCGATGGGGGCTCGGCCAGAAGCAGCATGGCGCCGAGCACGCAGGAGGCCGGCAGCATCGCGCTCATCGCGCCGGCGAAGGTGGAGACGCCGGCCGCTCCGGTGACGCCGATCAGCGCCGCCGCGCCGGCCAACCCGTCGCGCCCCGCGGTCGCGCCCGGCAACAGGCGCCGGGCCAGGCACCAGGCGAGGAACCAGGCGAGCCCCTGCGGCAGCGCCAGCACGGCCCCGAGACCCCAGGGGTGACGGTTCAGCGCGTCCAGTGCGAGCGCGTGCAGCAGGTCGAGCCCCGGAGCAAGGAAACTCTGCAACTGTGCCGGCGCCAGATCGGTGCCGATCCGGCCCTGCAGCAGCGCCGCGCCGTCGTACAGGTGGTAGTTGCGGAGATCCCAGTCCGCTTCCGGGCCAAGGAGCGCGGCGGCGAGGGCGCCGGCCGCGGCGGCGGCCGCCAGCGCAGAGGCCAGCACCGCGCCGGCTGCTCGGGAGGGCCTTGGGACCGCCTGGGACATGCCGGCAGGGTAGCGGGCCGGGGCTTCGGATCGGTTAACGACCAAATGTGCTTTGAAAGTTATGGGGCTGGGTAGCCCCGGCTGTCACCTGTCCTCCGGCACCGCCCCCGCCAGCGCCCCCGCCAGGTCCTCCGCCACCAGCCCGGGGCCGACAAGCCGCGCCGCTTCCCCGTGCCACCAGGCGGCCGCCGCCGTCGCCTCCCACGCCGGCAGGCCTTGCGCGAGCAGTCCGGCGATGATCCCGGCCAGCACATCCCCCGCGCCGGCGGTGGCGAGCCAGGGGGGCGCGGTCTCGTTGATCGCCGCGCGCCCGTCCGGCGCGGCGATGATCGTGTCCGCCCCCTTGAGCAGAACCACCGCGCCGGTCAGCGCCGCCGCCGCGCGCGCCGCCGCCACCCGGTCCGCGCCGGGCGGGCCGAACACGCGGGCGAATTCGGCCAGATGCGGGGTGAGCACGGACGCCCCGGCCAGCGCCTCCGGCCGGCCGGCGCAGGCGGTGAAGACGTCGGCGTCCGCCACCACCTGCCGTTGCGCTGCCAGCAGTTCCGGCAGCGCCGCCGCCGCCGCCTCGGGCCCGAGGCCGGGACCGCACACCCAGACCATGCGGCGGGGGTCCTCGAGCAGCGCCGAAACCGGGGCGTCCGTCACGATCGTGCCCGGCGGGCCGGCGCGATAGATCGCGGCCGCCGCTGCGGGCGCGGCGATCGTCACCAGGCCCGCCCCGGCGTGCCGTGCCGCCTCCGCCGCCAGACGGGCGGCGCCGGTCATCGCCGCCCCGGCCACCACGGTGACGTGGCCGCGCGTGTATTTGTGTCCGGCGGCCTCCGGGCGCGGCAGCGACCACAGGGCGGGGGTGTTGGCGAAGGTGGCGGGGCGGACCGTCTCCAGCACCGCATCCGGCAGGCCGATGTCAGCGAGGATCGTCTCGCCGCACAGGGTGCGCCCCGGCAGCAACAGGTGGCCGGGCTTGCGGCGGAAGAAGGTGACCGTGAACGCCGCCTGCGGGGCGAAGCCGCGCACCGCGCCGGTGGCGCCATCGACCCCGCTCGGCACGTCCACCGCGACCACGCGCGGGGCGGCCTTCAGCACCGCGGCCACCGCCGGGTCGATGTCGCGGGCGAGGCCGGCGCCGAACACCGCGTCGATCGCGAGCCCCGCGCGCGCGGCCTCCTGCGGCCGGAACGGCACCGTCGGTCCGTGCCAACGCGCGGCTGCACCAGCGGCGTCTGACCCCGGGCGCGGCGGCGCGAGCGCGGCCACCGCGACCGGCCAGCCTTCCTGCGCCAGCAGCCGGGCCGCGACGTAGCCGTCGCCGCCGTTGTTGCCCGGCCCGCACAGCACCACCGTGCGGCAGGGCCGGATCCGGGCGCGGATGGCCCGCGCCACCGCCCGGCCGGCGGCCTCCATCAGCGCCGGCCCCGGCGCGCCGAGGCCGGGGGCGAGCGCATCCGCCCGCGCCATCTCCGCCGGCGTCAGCAACGCGGCCCGCTCGTTCCCGCGCGTGTCTCTCGTGCTATCCATGGCGGGAAGAATGGAACCGGAGGGGACGGTGATGGAAGACTACCAGCTCGATATCCTGGTACAGGGCTATCCCGGCAAGTCGGTCTGCCATGGCGCCCTCGGTTGGAGCACGATCGTGCTGCTGCGCGGCAACGGCCATGTGGCGCTGATCGATGCCGGCACGTTCAGCCACCGCGCCAACCTGATCGCGGGGCTCGCCCGCCACGGGCTCTCGCCCGAGGAAGTCACGGACGTGATCCTGACCCATTCCCACCACGACCACGCGATCAACTGGGTGCTGTTCCCCAAAGCCACGATCTGGATCGGCGCCGAGGAACTGGCGTGGTCGGTCAAGCAACCCTGGGGCCGCACCGCGGTGCCGGAACTGTACGTGCGCGAACTGGCCGGATCGGCGCAGATGAAACCGGTGCGCCACGGCCAGACCGTGCTGCCCGGCCTGGTGGCCTATGACGCACCCGGCCACACGCCCGGACACATGATGTTCATGCTGTCGGGCAATGAGCGCGACGTGATCTTCACCGGCGACGCGGCGAAGAACCGTGCCGAGCTGCTGACCCGGCGGGCCGACATGACCTACGATCCCGCCGTCACCGCCGGCTCGATCGAGGCGATGTGGGACGCTGTGGCGCCGCCGCCCCGGCACGATGCTGGTGCCCGGCCACGACCTGCCGATGGTGCTGGAGGACGGCAAGCCGGTGTTCCTGGGCAAGCGGGAAGCCGCGATCGTCGCCTGGTATGACGACGATATCGAAACCACGACCCGGTTCGAACTGACCATCGGCCAATAAGGGGGCAGAGCGATGCAACTCGGTGCAATGATTCCGCAGAACGACATCCACGGCAGCCGCGCGGCGCTGCGCAGCTTCGCCGCGGCGGCGGAGGAATACGGCTACGACTACCTGCTGGCCGCGGACCATGTGCTGGGGGTGAACACCGCGTCCCGCCCCGACTGGCCGAACGAGCGCAACACCTCGGCCGATTTCTTCCACGATCCCTTCGTGATGTTCGGTTTCCTTGCCGGCGTGACACGGCTTGGTTTCGCGACCGGGGTGTTGATCCTGGCGCAGCGGCAGGCGGTGCTGGCAGCCAAGCAGGCGGCAAGCCTGGCGCTGCTGTGCGACGGGCGGTTCCGCTTCGGCGTGGGCGTCGGCTGGAATCCGGTCGAGTTCACCGGGTTGAACGAGAACTTCCACAACCGCGGCAAGCGGTCGGAAGAGCAGGTGCAGGTGATGCAGGCGCTGTGGGCCGCGCCGCACGTCACGTTCGACGGGACGTGGCACAAGATCGAGGACGCCGGCATCAACCCGCAGCCGCCGGGCGGGCGCATCCCGGTGTGGTTCGGCGGGCATCACGAGAACACGTTGCGGCGTATCGCCAAATGGGGCGACGGCTGGATGATGCTCGCCCATACCGCCGGCCCCGCGGCGCAGACCGCATTCGATACGTTGCGCCGGCTGACCGAGGCCGAGGGGCGCGACCCGGCGGCGCTCGGGATCGAGGTCTGGACCTCCACCGGGGCGGGGGCGGAACGGGACTGGCGCGAGGAGTTCCTGTTCTGGAAGCGGGCCGGTGTCACCCATGTGACCGTGGCGAGCACGCACGGCCGCGGCAGTCACGCGCGCATCGCCGGGCGGACCCTGGCCGATCACATCGACGCGCTGCGGCGCTACCGGGCGGCGGTGGCGGACCTGCTGTAGCCCGGCCGCGCCGCCCCGCTGCGGCCGTCTGCCCGCAAATAGGGCAATTGCCATGATTTGACGCGATCCGGCGGCGGGGGGACCCGCCGCCGGACCTGTCTCTGCGGGTCTGATGACCTGGCACGGCGCTTGCGTTCATCACCCTCAAGCGCGGGAGGCCGCGCCCGCCCGCCGGGGAGGCAGCCGCCTCCGCCGCTGGCGTGCCAACAGGTAAACGGGGAACTCCGCATGTCATCCGATGGAATAACTCTGGGTCGTCGTCATCTCGGCCTGCTCGGCGCCGGGCTGGCTGCCGCCGCCTCCGGCCTGGGCGCCATTCCCTCCCTGGTGTCCGCGGCCGAGGCCGCACCGGCGGCGCCGGAAACCGGCCCGATCAAGGTCGGCATCCTGCATTCGCTGTCCGGCACCATGGCGATCAGCGAGGCGCCGCTGAAAGACGTGATGCTGATGCTGATCGCCGAGCAGAACAAGAAAGGCGGTGTGATGGGCCGGCCGATCGAGCCGGTGGTGGTCGATCCGGCGTCCAACTGGCCGCTGTTCGCCGAGAAGGCGAAGCAGCTGCTGTCGGTCGACAAGGTCGCGGCGATCTTCGGCTGCTGGACCTCGGTCTCGCGCAAGTCGGTGCTGCCGGTGGTCGAGCAGCTCGACGGCATCCTGTACTACCCGGTGCAGGACCAGGGCCAGGAGTGCTCGCGCAACGTGTTCTACACCGGCGCGGCGCCGAACCAGCAGGCGATCCCGGCGGTCGACTACTTCATGAACCAGGTCGGCGTGAAGCGCTGGGTGCTGGCCGGCACCGACTACGTCTATCCGCGCACCACCAACAAGATCCTGGAGGCCTATCTGCGGTCGAAGGGCGTCGCCGCCTCCGACATCATGATCAACTACACGCCGTTCGGCTATTCGGACTGGCAGTCGATCGTCGCCAAGATCAAGGCGTTCGGCTCGGCCGGCAAGAAGACCGGCGTCGTCTCCACCATCAACGGCGACGCCAACGTGCCGTTCTACAAGGAGCTCGGCAACCAGGGGATCAAGGCGACCGACATCCCGGTGGTGGCGTTCAGCGTCGGCGAGCAGGAACTGGCCGGCCTCGACACCAAGCCGCTGGTCGGCCAGCTGGCGGCGTGGAACTATTTCGAGAGCGTCGACACGCCCGAGAACAAGACCTTCGTCGCCGACTTCAAGAAGTTCGCGAAGAACGACAAGCGCGTCACCAACGACCCGATGGAGGCGCACTACATCGGCTTCAACATGTGGGTGAAGGCGGTCGAGAAGGCCGGCTCCACCAAGGCCGACGCGGTGATCGACGCGATGATCGGCGTCGCGCATCCGAACCTGTCCGGCGGCTACGCCACCATGATGCCGAACCATCACCTGACCAAGCCGGTGCTGATCGGCGAGGTGCAGGCGGACGGTCAGTTCAACGTGGTCTGGGAGACGGCGGGTCTGGTCGTCGCCCAGCCCTGGTCGCCCTACCTGCCGGAGTCGAAGAACCTGATCGGCGACTGGCTGCCGCCGATGTCGTGCGGAAACTACGACGTGGTGGCCGGCAAATGCCTCGGCAAGCGGAAGGCGTAAGCGGGCGGACGGAGCGCACGCGCCAGGGGGGAGGCTCTCCCCCTGGCGTTGCCTTCCTGCCGTGCTGCTGCTGTTGCTGGCGCTGCTCCCGCGGGCCTATGCCGCCGGCGATCCGTTCGCCGACCTGACCGCGACCAGCATCGACACGGTCGCCCACGGCATCCGCGAGCTTGCGGTTTCGGGCAGCCCGCGCGCCGAGCCGGTGATCGCGGCGCTGCAGGCGGGTAAGCTGTTCGCCTCGCGCTGGCCGCGGCCGGATGCGCCGCTCTATATTCGCACCAACCACGGGCTCGTCGATGCGCGCACCGGCGCGCCGGTGGCCAACCCGCCGATGCAGGTCAACCTGCGACGGGTGATCCTGAACGACACGGTACGCTCCGCGATCGAAACCGCGGCGGGCGTGCTCGACCTGTTCTCCCCGCAGACCGCCAAGCGCCGCGCGGCGGCGGAGGCGCTCTATCGGGCGGCGGACCCCGGCGCGCTGCCGATGATCGACAAGGCGCTGGCGCAGGAGAAGACCGCCTCGGTCGCCCGCGTGCTGCATGAGGCGCGCGCCGCGGCGGAGCTGAAATCCACCACCGCGGGCATCCCCGACCGGCTGGCCGCGATCAAGGTGCTGGAAGCGCGGGAGGATCTGTCCGCGCGCAGCCTGCTCGCCTCCCTGCACACTCAGCCGCCGGCGGTGGCCGCCGCGGCGGCCACGGCGATCGAGCAGATCGACCGGCAGTTGCAGATGTGGGGCCTGGTCGAGAATCTCTATTACGGCATCTCCCTCGGCGCCGTGCTGCTGCTGGCCGCCACCGGTCTTGCCATCACCTTCGGCGTGATGGGCGTGATCAACATGGCGCATGGCGAGATGGTGATGATCGGCGCCTACACGACCTTCGTCGTGCAGCAGCTGGTCGCCGCCTTCGCCCCGGCGCTGACCCAGTTCGGGCTGCTGTTCGCGGTTCCGGCCGCATTCCTGGTGGCCGGCGTGCTCGGGGTGGTGATCGAGCGGACGATGATCCGCTTCCTGTATGGACGGCCGCTGGAAACCCTGCTCGCCACCTGGGGCCTCAGCCTCGTGCTGCAGCAGGCGGTGCGCAGCATCTTCGGTGCCACCAACCAGGACGTGACCTCGCCCGACTGGATGAGCGGGTTCATCAAGCTGGGCGGGCTGACCCTGACGGTGAACCGGCTGTGGATCATCCTGTTCGCGGCGCTGGTGCTGGCGGCGCTGATGGCGGCGCTGCGCTGGGGCGGGCTGGGGCGCAACATCCGCGCGGTGACGCAGAACCGGCGCATGGCCGCGGCGATGGGCATCCGCACGCCCTGGATCGACGCGCTCACCTTCGGCCTCGGCTCCGGCATCGCCGGCATGGCCGGGGTGGCCTTGAGCCAGATCGACAACGTCTCGCCCAACCTCGGACAGAACTACATCATCGACAGCTTCCTCGTGGTGGTGGTGGGCGGGGTCGGCAATCTGTGGGGCACGTTGTTCGGGGCGATGATCCTCGGCATCGTCGACAAGTTCGTCGAACCGATGACCGGGGCGGTGCTGGGCAAGATCATCGTGCTGGTGTTCCTGATCCTGTTCATCCAGCGCCGTCCGCGCGGGCTGTTCCCGCTCAAGGGACGGGCGGTGGAGGCATGACCCGCGATACGGTCATCACCCTGGCCTGCGTGCTGGGGGGCGCGGCACTGCTGGCGGTGCTGCACCTGGCAACGCCGGACGGCAGCGCGCTGCACGTGTCGAGCTTCGTGATCGGGCTGACCGGGAAATACCTCTGCTACGCCATCCTGGCCTTGGCGGTCGATCTGGTGTGGGGCTACGCGGGCATCCTGACCCTGGGGCACGCGGCGTTCTTCGCGCTCGGCGGCTACGCGATGGGCATGTACCTGATGCGCGAGATCGGCGCGCGCGGCGTGTATGCCAATCCGCTGCTGCCGGATTTCATGGTGTTCCTGGGGTGGAAGCACCTGCCGTGGTACTGGTTCGGGTTCGACCATCTCGGCGTCGCACTGGTGGCGGCGATGGCGGTGCCGGCGCTGCTGGCGGGCGTGTTCGGCTGGCTCGCGTTCCGCTCGCGCGTCTCGGGCGTCTATCTCTCGATCATCACCCAGGCGCTGACCTACGCGCTGATGCTGGCGTTCTTCCGCAACGAGATGGGGTTCGGCGGCAACAACGGCATGACCGACTTCAAGGACATCGCCGGCTTCCCGATCGGGCGGGACGGCACCACGGTCGGCCTCATGCTGGTCAGCGCCGGTGTGCTGGCCTGTGCCTATCTGTTGTCGCGCTGGCTGGTGGGCTCGCGCTACGGCAAGGTGCTGGTCGCGGTGCGCGACACCGAATCGCGCACCCGCTTCCTGGGCTACCGGCCGGAGCACTACAAGCTGGTGGTGTGGGTGATCTCCGCCGTGCTGGCCGGGATCGGCGGCGCGCTTTACGTGCCGCAGGTCGGCATCATCAACCCGTCGGAATTCGCCCCCGCCAACTCGATCGAGGCGGTGATCTGGGTCGCGGTCGGCGGGCGCGGTACCCTGTCGGGGGCGATCCTGGGCGCGGTGCTGGTGAACCTCGGCAAGACCTGGCTCACCGGCGCGCTGCCCGAGGTCTGGCTGTTCGCGCTCGGCGGCCTGTTCATCGGCGTGACCCTGTTCCTGCCGCGCGGGATCATCGGGCTGTTCGCGCGCCGGCGCGCACGCAAGGAGCTGACGCCCGCTGCGGCGGCGGCGCGGGAGGTCACGGGATGATCGACGGCTCGCTCCTTTATCTCGACGGGGTCACCGTCTCGTTCGACGGGTTCCGCGCGCTGAACGCCTTGTCCCTGGTGTTGGAACCGGGCGAGATGCGCGCGGTGATCGGTCCCAACGGCGCCGGCAAGACGACGATGATGGACGTCATCACCGGCAAGACCCGCCCCGATACCGGGCGGGTGGTGTTCGGCGCCGATACCGACCTGACCAAGCTGGACGAACCGGCGATCGCCGAGCTCGGCATCGGGCGGAAGTTCCAGAAGCCGACCGTGTTCGAGCCGTTGTCGGTGTGGGACAACCTGCTGCTGGCGCTGGCCGGCGACCGCAGCCCGCGGTTTTCGCTGTGGGCGAAGGAAACGCCGGCCGAGCGGGAGCGGATCGAGGGCATCCTCGCCACCACGCGGCTTGGCGAGCAGCGCGCCCGCCGCGCCGCCGATCTGTCGCACGGGCAGAAGCAGTGGCTGGAGATCGGCATGCTGCTGGCGCAGGAGCCCCGCCTGCTTCTGGTGGATGAGCCGGTGGCCGGCATGACGGATGCGGAGACGGAACAGACCGCGGAGCTGCTGCGCGAGATCAACCAGACCCGCAGCGTGGTGGTGGTGGAGCACGACATGGCCTTCGTCCGCGCGCTGGGCGTGAAGGTGACGGTGCTGCACGAGGGGTCCGTGCTGTCGGAAGGCTCGATCGATCACGTGAGCGAGGATCCGCGCGTGATCGAAGTGTATCTGGGACGATGAACGGAGCCGCGCGACCCCTCCCCCCTTCCCCCTCCCGCAAGGGGAGGGGGAGTCTGGTACGACTCCCCCTCCCCTTGCGGGAGGGGGAAGGGGGAGGGGTCGATCCAAGGACGCCGCCGATGCTTGAAGTATCCAACGTCGATCTGCACTACGGCGCAGCGATCGCGCTGCGCCAGGTGTCCATCACCGCGGTGCCCGGCGCGGTGACCTGCCTGCTCGGCCGCAACGGGGTGGGCAAGACCAGCCTGCTGCGCGCGATCGTGGGGGCGCATCCGATCACCTCGGGCGCGATACGCTGGGAAGGGGCCGACATCTCCCACCTGCCGATCTACGAGCGCGCCCGGCGGGGCATCGCCTGGGTCCCCCAGGGCCGCGACATCTTCCCCCTGCTGACGGTGCGGGAGAACCTGGAAACCGGCTTCGCCGTCCTGCCGCGCGGCGAACGAAAGCTGCCGGACGAGATCTTCGACCTGTTCCCGGTGCTGAAGACCATGCTGCGCCGGCGCGGCGGCGATCTGTCGGGCGGCCAGCAGCAGCAACTGGCGATCGCCCGCGCGCTGGTGATGCGCCCGCGCCTGCTGGTGCTGGACGAACCGACCGAGGGCATCCAGCCCAGCATCATCAAGGACATCGGCCGGGTGATCGCCCTGTTGCGCGGGCGCGGCGACATCGCCATCCTGCTGGTGGAGCAGTACTACGATTTCGCCCGCGAACTGGCCCAGACCATCGTGGTGATGGACCGCGGCGACGTCGTGCTGTCGGGCGCGCGGGAGGCGCTGAACGAGGACGATGTTCGACGCCGCCTTTCCGTCTGATGCGGGGCCGTCTGATGCGGCCCCGCGCCTGCAACGTGCCCGCGGCGTGCTGGACGTGACCCTGCGCCGGCGGGGCGACGAAACCGTGCTCGCGAAGCTGCGCCAGGAAGGCTGCCTGAAGGCGCGCTTCCCGCGCGGCGGCGCGCCGGGCTGGCGCGACGTGGTGGTGCTGAACAGTTCGGGCGGCATCGTCGGCGGCGACCGGCTGCAGCTGCGGTTCCGCCTGCAGGCCGGCGCGCAGGCCTGTCTGGCCGCGCAGGCGGCGGAGCGCTTCTACCGCGCGCTGCCCGACAGCCCGCCGGCCGAGGTGCGGACCGGGATCGCGCTGGAGCCCGGCGCGGCGGCGGAGTGGCTGCCGCAGGAAACCATCCTGTTCGACGGCACACGCCTCAACCGCGGCCTCGATGTCGACATGCCCGCCGACGGCTGGTTCCTCGGCGTGGAGTCCCTGGTGTTCGGCCGCGCGGCGAGCGGCGAGACCCTGCGCCGCGGCAGTCTGCGCGATACCATCCGCATCCGCCGCGCCGGGCGGCTGCTGCTGCACGATGCGGTGCGGCTGGCGGGTGACATCGCCGCCCTGCTGGCCCGGCCGGGCATTGCCGCCGGGGCCGGCGCGGTCGCAACGATCGTGTATGTGGCGCCGGATGCCGACGATCGCCTGCCGGCGGTGCGCGCCGCGCTGGACGGAAGCGAAAGCGGGGCCAGCGCCTGGGACGGCATGCTGCTCGCCCGGCTGCTGGCGCCGGATGGCGCGGCGCTGCGGCGAATAGTCACCCTGGCGTTGGCGGCGCTGCGCGGCGCGCGTAACCTGCCGCGCGTGTGGCGGTGCTGAGCAAGGCCCTGGGCTGAAAAGGAACACGCATGAACCTGACCCCGCGGGAAAAGGACAAGCTGCTGATCGCCATGGCCGCGATCGTCGCACGCCGCCGGCTCGACCGCGGGGTGAAGCTGAACTTCCCCGAAGCGGTGGCGCTGATCACCGATTTCGTGGTGGAGGGCGCGCGCGACGGGCGCAGCGTCGCCGATCTGATGGAAGCCGGCGGCCTGGTGCTGACGCGCGAGCAGGTGATGGAAGGGGTGGCGGAGATGATCCCGGACGTGCAGGTGGAAGCGACGTTCCCGGACGGCACCAAGCTCGTCACCGTGCACGAGCCGATCCGATGATCCCCGGCGAAGTCATCCCCGCCCCCGGCGAGATCGACCTCAACCCCGATCTCCCGCGCACCACCCTGACGGTGGCCAACACCGGCGACCGCCCGGTCCAGGTCGGCAGCCACTACCATTTCGCCGAAACCAACCCGGCGCTCGCGTTCGACCGTGCAGCCGCGCGCGGCCAGCGGCTCGACATCCCCGCCGGCACCGCGGTCCGTTTCGAACCCGGCCAGACACGGGAGGTGACCCTGATCCCCTATCGCGGCAAGCGCATCGTCGCCGGCTTCCGCGGCGCCGTCATGGGAGCGCTGTAGCATGGCCCGCCTCCCCCGCGCCGCCTATGCCGACATGTTCGGCCCCACCACCGGCGACCGCGTCCGCCTGGCCGACACGGATCTGTTCGTCGAAGTCGAACGCGACCTGACGACCTACGGCGAGGAAGTGAAGTTCGGCGGCGGCAAGGTGATCCGCGACGGCATGGGCCAGTCGCAGGCCTCCCAGGCGGAAGGCGCGGTCGACACCGTCATCACCAACGCGCTGATCATCGACCACTGGGGCATCGTGAAGGCCGACGTCGGCCTGCGCGACGGCCGCATCGCCGCCATCGGCAAGGCCGGCAATCCCGACGTCCAGCCGAACGTCACCATCGTCATCGGCCCGGGCACCGAGATCATCGCCGGCGAGGGCAAGATCCTCACCGCCGGCGGCATCGACGCGCATATCCACTTCATCTGCCCGCAACTGATCGAGGAGGCGCTGGCCTCCGGCATCACCACCCTGTTCGGCGGCGGCACGGGGCCGGCCACCGGCACCGCGGCGACCACCTGCACGCCGGGCCCGTTCCACCTCGCGCGCATGCTGCAGGCGGCCGAGGGGCTGCCGGTCAACCTCGGCTTCGCCGGCAAGGGCAACGCCTCCCGCCCCGCCGCGCTGGAGGAAATGGTCCGCGCCGGCGCCGCGGCGCTGAAACTGCACGAGGACTGGGGCACCACGCCGGCCGCGATCGACTGCTGCCTGTCGGTCGCCGACCGGTTCGACGTGCAGGTGATGATCCACACCGACACGCTGAACGAATCGGGCTTCGTGGAAGACACCATCGCCGCCTTCCAGGGCCGCACCATCCACGCCTTCCACACCGAGGGCGCCGGCGGCGGCCACGCGCCCGACATCATGAAGGTGGCGGGCCTGGCCAACGTCCTGCCCAGCTCCACCAACCCGACCCGGCCCTACACGGCGAACACGCTCGATGAGCATCTCGACATGCTCATGGTCTGCCACCATCTCGACCCCGCGATCCCGGAGGATGTGGCGTTCGCGGAAAGTCGCATCCGCCGCGAAACGATCGCTGCCGAGGACATCCTGCACGACCTCGGCGCGCTGTCGATGATGTCGTCCGACAGCCAGGCGATGGGCCGCGTCGGCGAGGTGATCCTGCGCACCTGGCAGACCGCGCACAAGATGAAGCTCCAGCGCGGCGCACTGCCGGGCGATCCGGAGCGCAACGACAACAACCGGGTCAAGCGCTACGTCGCGAAATACACCATCAACCCGGCGATCGCGCAGGGCATGGCGCGCGAGATCGGCTCGATCGCGGTCGGCAAGCTGGCCGACCTCGTGCTGTGGTCGCCGGCGTTCTTCGGGGTGAAGCCCGATCTGGTGGTGAAGGGCGGCTCGATCATCATGGCCGCGATGGGCGATCCCAATGCCTCGATCCCGACGCCGCAGCCGGTGCACTACCGGCCGATGTTCGCCGCCTTCGGCCGGGCGATGACGGAAAGCTGCGTCACCTTCGTCTCCGCCGCGGCGCTGGAGGCGGACATCGGCCGCACGCTCGGCCTTGCCCGCCGGCTGGTTCCGGTGGCCGACACGCGGGGCGGCATCGGCAAGCGGTCGATGATCCACAACGACGCCACCCCGGCGATCGAGATCGATCCCGAAACCTACGAGGTGCGCGCCGACGGCGTGCTGCTCACCTGCGAACCCGCCACCGTGCTGCCGATGGCGCAGCGCTACTTCCTGTTCTGATGCGCGCGCTGCGCGTCCTGCCGGCCGGCGGCTGGGATCCGGCGCGGGAAGTCGATGCCGTGCGGCTCGATTTCGACCTGCGCCATCGCCGCCGCATCACCCTGCACACCGAGGCCGGCGCGCATCTGCTGCTCGACCTGCCGCAGGCGACTCACCTGCGCGACGGCGACGGGCTGGAATGCGACACCGGCGCGGTCGTCCGCGTCCACGCCAGCCCCGAACCGCTGCTGGAGCTGACCGCCGCCGACGCGGCGGAGCTGACCCGCCTCGCCTGGCATCTCGGCAACCGCCACCTGCCGGTGCAGGTGCTGCATGGCGCGTTGCGGATCCGCGACGACCATGTGATCGCCGGAATGGTGGAAGCGCTCGGCGGAACGGTGCAGCGGATCGCGGCGCCGTTCGATCCCGAGCCGGGGGCGTATGCCGGTGGCGGCGGGCAGGCGCATCATCATCACCATGACGATGACGCATAACGGGAACGTGCGTGCGACCCCTCCCCCCGGCCCCCTCCCGCAAGGGGAGGGGGAGTCGATGCGTCACTCCCCCTCCCCTTGCGGGAGGGGGCCGGGGGGAGGGGTCGCACGCATCCCTGCTGCGCCTGCTGGCCTGGCTCTCCCCCGGTTTCCCGACCGGCGCCTTCGCCTGCTCGCACGGGCTGGAATGGGCGGTCGAGGTGGGCGACGTCACCGACGAGCCCACGCTCCAGGCCTGGCTGGAAGACGTGCTGATCCACGGCTCCGGCCGCACCGACGCCATCCTGCTGCGCCACGCCCACGCCGCGGCGCACGACCCCGCCCGCCTCGACGCGATCGCGGAGCTCGCCTGCGCCGCCGCCCCCGCCCGCGAACGCCGCAGCGAGACCACCGACCTCGGCACCGCCTTCGCCGCCGCGGCCAGGCCTTGGTCGCCGCCCGAGCTGCCGCCGGCGCCGCCCTATCCGGTCGCGCTCGGCGCGCTCGCGGGCGCGCACGGGATCGACCGGGAGGCGACCGTGGCGGCCCATCTGCAGGCCTTCGCCGCCAACCTGATCTCGGCGGCGGTGCGCCTCGTCCCGCTTGGCCAGTCCGCCGGGCTGCGGGTGCTCGCCGCGCTGGACCCGGCGATCCACCACGTTACCGAAACGACAAGCGGCGCCGCCCTCGACGACATCGGCGGCGCCGCGTTCCGCTCCGACCTGTCCGCCATGCGCCACGAAACCCAGTACACCAGGCTGTTCCGCACATGACCCATTCCACCGGCCCGCTGCGCGTTGGCATCGGCGGCCCCGTCGGCTCCGGCAAGACCGCGCTGATGGACGCGTTGTGCAAGGCGTTCCGCACAAGCTACGACATCGCCGCGATCACCAACGACATCTATACGAAAGAGGACGCGGAGTTCCTGACCCGCGCCGGCTCCCTGCCGCCCGAGCGCATCCTGGGGATCGAGACCGGCGGCTGCCCGCACACCGCGATCCGCGAGGACGCCTCGATCAATCTCGCCGGCGTCGCCGATCTGTCGCGCCGGTTTCCTGCGCTCGACCTGATCCTGATCGAAAGCGGCGGCGACAACCTCGCCGCCACCTTCAGCCCGGAGCTGGCGGATCTCACGATCTACGTGATCGATGTGTCCGCCGGCGACAAGATCCCGCGCAAGGGCGGCCCGGGCATCACCCGCAGCGACCTACTGGTGATCAACAAGATCGACCTCGCGCCCCACGTCGGCGCCAGCCTCGAGGTGATGGACCGCGACGCGAAGCGCATGCGCGGCGCGCGCCCGTTCGTGTTCGCCAATGTCCGCGCCGGCCAGGGTGTGGCGGACGTCGCGCGGTTCATCGTGGGCGCCGGGGGGCTGGAGGGAAGCAGGTCAGCCCAGGGCGCTTTGTCTACTCCGACACCGGCAGGGTGAAGCAGAACACCGTACCCCCTGCGGGAGGCGCGTCCATCCACAGCCGCCCCCCATGCGCCTCCACGATGTTGCGGCAGATCGCAAGGCCGACCCCCATCCCGCCCGGCTTGCTGGTCACGAACGGCTGGAACAGGCGCGCCGCCACCTCGGCAGGCACGCCCGGCCCGCTGTCGAGCACGTCGATGCGCACCAGCTCCGCCTGCGGCGCGGCGGACACGATCAGCTCCCGCCGCGCGCTGTCCGCCATCGCCTCGACGGCGTTGCGGATCAGGTTCAGCAGCACCTGCTGCACCTGGACCCGGTCGGCCAGGACCGGCGGCAGGTCGGGCGGCAGTGCCAGGCGCACGCGCACGCCCGACTCCCGGCCGCCGACCAGGGCGAGGGCGCAGGCTTCCTCGACCAGCGGGGCCAGCGGTTCGGGGCGGCGGGTCAGTTCGTCGCCGGCGACGGAGCCGCGCAGGCGGCGGATGATCTCGCCGGCCCGCTGCGTCTCAGCCTGCGCCCGGGCCACCGCGTCGCGCGCCCGGCCGGCGGCGGGCGCCGATCCGGCCAGCAGCTGGTTGGCGGCGCCGAGATAGCTGGCGATCGCGGTCAGCGGCTGGTTCAGCTCGTGCGCCAGCGCCGCCACCATCTGGCTCATCGCGCGCAGCCTTGTGACCCGCGCAAGGCGCTGCTGCAGCTCCTGCATCCGCGCCCGGCTTTGCTGCGCCTCGGTCAGGTCGCGGATGAAGCCGGTGAACACGCTGCGCGCGCCCACCCGCGCCTCGCCCACCGCCAGCTCCATGGGAAACGTGCTGCCATCCTTGCGCAGCCCCACCACCACCCGGCCGATGCCGATGATCCGGCGTTCCCCGGTGTCCCGGTAGCGGCGCAGGTAGCCGTCGTGCTGTTCCCGATACGGCGACGGCATCAGCAGGCTGACGTTGCGGCCGAGCAGTTCGGCCTCGGTCCAGCCGAACTGGCGCTCGGCAGCGCGCGAGAACTGCGCGATCCGCCCCTCCGCGTCGATCACAATCACGGCATCGGGGGCGGTGTCGAGGATCGAGCGGAGCAGGACCGCCCGCTCCCGGGCGGATGGGGCGGACGGCCGCGGGTGGCTCATCCCGCCGCCTGAACCAGCCGCACGAGGTCGGGCAGGCTTTGCACGCCGAGCTTTTCCATCACCCGTCCGCGATGCACCTCGATGGTGCGCGGACTGGCCCCCAGGGCCTGGGCGATCACCTTGGTCTGATGTCCGGCCACCATCCCGTCCAGCACCTCGCGCTCCCGCGGGGTCAGGCTGGCGAGTTGCGCGGTGGCGGCGGCGGCCGCGGCGGCGGCCTGGATCATGCGCTGCTCTGCCGCCAGCGCCTGGCGCACGGCCGCCAGCAGCTCCGTCTCGGAAAACGGCTTCTGCAGGAAATCCACCGCGCCGGCCTTCATCGCCTGCACCGCGAGCGGGATGTCCCCGTGCCCGGTCATCACCACGACGGCGACCTGCAGGTCGAGTTCTCCGAGCCGGCGTTGCAGCGCGAGCCCGTCGAGCCCGGGCATCCGCACATCGGTCAGCACGCAGCCCGGGGCCAGCCCGGTGGCCGCGGCGGCCAGCAACGCCTCCGCCGAGGCGTGCGTCTGCACCGCGAACCCCGCGGCCTCCAGCAACAGCGCGAGCGAGTCGCGCACCGCGGCGTCGTCATCGACGACATGCACCACGCGCGCCGCCTCGGTCTCTAGGGAGTTTTCCGTACGCAGGGGTCCCAATTCCGGCGCCTCCTTCGCCCGGCTACAGGTTCCCTCCGAAACCGCAACCTGGCCAGGAGGCTTGGATGTTTGCTTCATCGCTGACGACCGCGGCCCATCACCGTCATGGCCCTGGCTATACGGGCCTGGTTCCGCATGTGGCTGGCGTGTCCCCGGCGGCACCGCGCCGCCCGGAGGGGGACCTGCTGGCAGCGCTGGAAGCCACCGGCACGACGGTGAGCGTGGAGAAAGAACAGACTGTCTATGGCGAGGGGGATCCTGCCGAATCTTGCTACCGGATTGTCGGTGGCTGCGTGCGTATGGTCAAGCTCATGGAAGATGGCCGCCGTCAGGTGGTGGAATTCCTGATGCCGGGCGACCTTCTGGGCTTCGATACGCTCGATACGTACGACCTGAGCGCGGAGGCGGTCGTCCCGACGGTGCTGCGCTGCTACCGCCGCGGCGCGGTGGAGGCGCTGGCCGACCGCGACCCGGCCGTTGCCCGCCGGCTGCGCACGCTCGCCGCCGCAGGCCTGCGTGCCGCGTGGGAGCGGATGATGCTGCTCGGCCGCAAGACGGCGGTGGAGCGCATCGCCAGCTTCCTGCTGGAGATGACCGCACGGGTGCCCGGCGGCGGGCGCGACCGGGTGGTGCTGCCGATGGGCCGCGCCGACATCGCCGATCACCTCGGCCTGACCATGGAGACCGTCTGCCGCGTGCTGAGCTGCCTGCGCCAGGACGGGACCATCGGCACCGGCCGGTCGGTGAACGGCTCCCAGGTCACGATCCGCAACCCGGTGGGGCTGCGCACGCTGGCTTGCGCGGCCCGGCACTGACCGACGCTGGCCGGGGTGCCGACCGGGGCGCCAACTGGGGCGCCGACGGCGGCCTGCGGTCCCCGTTCCTCCTCCCCGCGATCACGCGTACGCCCGCAGGGCAGTCGGACGGAGGCGATTGACCAGGCCGGCCGGGACGGGCTGTGGGCCCGCGCCGGTTGCTGCGGGCCGGTGGCCGCGTCGCGCGGCCGGCGCGCGGCGCAGGCATCCGTAACGGGGTGGTCCCCGCGAGCCGTGCGGGCTCTTGTGGGGTGGCCCGGTTCTTTTCCTTCCCCCGCAGGTTGCTCCGCGCCGCTGCGAGTCGGAAGATGCGCGTCGCCGGCCGGCGTGGGCCTTGCTCCGCGGGTCCCGGCGGATCGTGAAGAGAGGGCCGATGCAGGTTCGCAAGGAGCATCAGATCCACTTCTGGTACGTGGTTGCCGCGCTGCTTGCGGTGCTCCTGATCCAGAACCTGATCGCGCTGGTTCCCAGTACGGAGATCTCGTACAACGAGTTCCAGACCCTGCTCGCCGAGCACAAAGTGAAGGATCTCGTGATCGGCACGCACGAGATCACCGGCAGCTACGTGCAGAAGCCGGAGGGTAAGCCCGACCAGTTCACCACGTTCCGCGTGGATCCCGAGCTCGCCCACCAGTTCGAAAAAGCGGGCGTGACCTATTCCGGCCAGCCGGGGCCTGGCCCGCTTGCCACCCTGCTCGCCTGGGTGGTGCCGGTCGCGGCCTTCGTTCTGCTGTGGATGTTCCTGGTCCGGCCGATGGCCGGCGGCGCCGGCGGACTGATGGCGGTGGGCCAGAGCAAGGCGCGCATCTATGTCGAGAACGAGGTGAAGGTGACCTTCGCCGACGTCGCCGGCGTCGACGAGGCGAAGGAGGAACTGAAGGAGATCGTCACCTTCCTCAAGGACCCGGAGCGGTACGGCAGGCTCGGCGCGCATATCCCGCGCGGCATCCTGCTGGTCGGGCCCCCGGGCACCGGCAAGACCCTGCTCGCCCGTGCCGTGGCGGGCGAGGCGGGGGTGCCGTTCTTCTCCATCTCCGGCTCGGAATTCGTCGAGATGTTCGTGGGCGTCGGCGCCGCGCGGGTGCGCGACCTGTTCCAGAAAGCGCGCGAGCAGGCCCCGGCGATCGTGTTCATCGACGAGCTCGACGCGCTGGGGCGCATGCGCGGCGGCAGCATGCTGCAAGGCGGCAACGACGAGAAGGAGCAGACGCTGAACCAGCTGCTGGCCGAGCTCGACGGGTTCGACCCGCGCAGCGGCGTCGTGCTGCTGGGTGCCACCAACCGGCCGGAGGTGCTGGATCCGGCGCTGCTGCGGGCCGGGCGGTTCGACCGTCAGGTGCTGGTGGACCGGCCGGACCGGATCGGGCGGGCGCAGATCCTGGCGGTGCATCTGCAGAAGATCCGCCTCGCCGCCGGCGTCGATGTCGACGAGATCGCGGCGCTGACGCCGGGCTTCACCGGCGCCGACCTCGCCGGGCTGGTGAACGAGGCGGCGCTGCTCGCGACCCGGCGCGACGCGACGGAGGTGACGATCGAGGATTTCAACCAGGCGGTCGAGCGGGTGATCGCCGGGCTGGAGAAGCGCTCGCGCATCCTCAACGCGCACGAGCGGGAGGTGGTGGCGCATCACGAGATCGGCCACGCGCTGGTGGCGATGGCCTTGCCGGGGGTCGATCCGGTGCAGAAGATCTCGATCATTCCGCGCGGGGTCGGCGCGCTGGGTTACACGATCCAACGCCCGCTGGAAGACCGGTTCCTGATGACGCGCGCGGAGCTCATGAACCGCATGGCGGTGCTGCTTGGCGGGCGGGCGGCGGAGACGGTGATCTTCCACGAGATCTCGACCGGCGCCGAGGACGATCTGGTGAAAGCCACCGACATCGCCCGCAGCATGGTCGTGCGCTTCGGCATGGACCTGGGTCTCGGGCAGGTGGCGTACGAGGCGCAGCGGGCGCAGTTCCTGCAAGCGCCGGGCGGCGGCGTGTTCGAGCCGCGGCGCTACAGCGACACCACCGCCGCGGCGATCGACCAGGCGGTCAAGGCGCTGATCGGGCTGGCCTTCGCGCGCGCCCGCGTGGTGCTGGAGGCGAACCTCGCCTTGCTGCACCAGGGCGCGCAGACCCTGCTGGCGCACGAGACCCTGGCCGGGCCGGAGCTCGATGCCCTGGCCCGCGCGGTGCAGAAGCCGTCGCCCGCCGCCCTGGCGCTGCCCGATTCCATCGCGGCGCTGCCGCAACCTGCCTGACCGGGAGACACGGCGCATGCACGCAAGCGACATCATGACCCCCGACGTGATCACCGCCCGCCCCGACACGCCGCTCGATGCGTTGGTGCGAACTCTGCTGGACCGCAGGATCAGCGCCGTGCCGGTGCTGGACGGCAACGACGTGGTCGGCATGGTGAGCGAGGGGGATCTGCTGCGCCGCCCGGAACTCGGCACCGCGCCGGTCCGGCCGCGCTGGCTGCTGCTGCTGGGCTTTCCCGACCGCGAGGCGGCGGCCTATGTGCGGACCCACGGGCGCACCGCCGGCGAGGTCATGAGCCGGCCGGTGGTAAGCGTGGCCGAGGATACGCCGGTGGAGGAGGTGGCGGCGCTGATGGATCGCCATCGCATCAAGCGCCTGCCGGTGCTGCGCGCGGGGCGGCTGGTGGGCATCGTCACCCGGGCCGACCTGCTGCGGGCGCTCGCGCTGCGCCTGGCTGCGCCGGTCGGGGCGGACGACCGGCGCCTGCGCGAGGCCATCCTGGCCGAACTGCGCACGCAGGCCTGGGCGCCGTCGCCCACCGAGCTGTCCGTCCTGGTGCGCGACGGGGTGGCGCATCTGTGGGGGAGCGTGCGCTCGGCGGAGGTGCGCCAGGCGGTGATCGCCGCGGCCGAGAGCGCGGCCGGGGTGCGGACGGTGGAAGACCATCTGACGATCCGCCACCCGGCGGACCCGATGGACCGGCCCGGCTGGCTGACCGATCCGCCGCCCTGAGGGGACCGGCCGGCGCCGGCTGCCGGCCGCCCGGCCGGGAAGCCATCGTTGTCCCGGGTACCGCCCGGCCTGCAATCGGGGCGCGCGTGCGTCGCCTGCTCAGGCGGCGCGCGCGGCGACCGTCCGGCGGCGATAGGCCGCGAGCCCGACCACGCCGGACAGCAGCAGGACAAGGCTGCCGGGTTCCGGCACCGGCTGGCTCTCGCTTGTGCCGGTGGTCGTCGGGCGTTGGGCCGCCGCGGAGCCGTCGGGCGCCGTGCCGTACGCGAACGTCACGTTGCCGATATTTGAGAGAGCGAAGCCCGAGGGAAGGCCGCTGAACCGGAACGTGACGGAATCCTCGACCAGGGTCCCCGCGCCGTTGCCGTTGATGCTCGTGAAATCCGCGCCGACGATGGAATAGTCGAGGCCTTGCAGCTTCTGCGGTCCCTTGCCCGAGCTGCTTGAGAAGAAGTGCGGGCTTCCGAAGCTCGGACTGAGGGAACTGTAGCCGGCCGCCGCCACGCCGTACTGCGCGGTCGTCAACGTGCTGCCGTTGAGCTTGTAGCCCGTGGACGAAGTCTGAAATCCCCAGTGGCTGCCGACATCCTGCGCGCCGCCGGACGGATCGACCAGCCCCGACGCGGTCGCCGAAACGGTGTGCAGCGACGGGCTTCCGCCGATGTCGAAGAACAGCCCGCTCAGCACCTGCCCGTTCACGTAGGCGCTGCGGGTGGAGGTGTTGGTCAGCACCAGGGTGAGATCGGTGCCCGACGCGCTGAACACGGCACGTGCCGTGTCGGTCCCGTTCAGGGCGCCGCAGAACGTGCCTGCCGCGGACGGATCGCACGCGGTCGCCTGCGCGGCGCGACTTCCAGCTCCGACAAGTGCCCCTCCCAGTGCCAATCCGAGCGCAACTCTGGCTGCAAGGCGCATCTGTCTTCTCCGGGTGGTCCGTGGTCCGAGGCGAGCGAGGCGTCAGAGCGCATTATTTCGACGCCCTTGTCGCGTTATTTATATGCGCCACGCGGCAATTGCAATGCTTATGCAGGTGTTAATAACGGTCACTGAGACCATGGTATGATACATTGCACGCGCGGCGTGTGCCCCCGGGGCGCCGGTCGCGCCTTGATGTGCGGCGTGTGGCCAACACGGCGGGTTGCCAGGAGCTCGGCCGCGCGGCCAGGATGCGGCGCGACGAAAGGGGTCCGATGAGCGAAGTCGATGTCGTGGTGATCGGCGCCGGCCTGGCCGGCCTGGGCGCGGCCACCGCGCTGCGCCAGGCCGGCGCGCGGTCCGTGGTGCTGGAGGCGGCCGGGCGGATCGGCGGGCGTGCCTGCACCGCCCATCCCCCCGAACTCGGCGGCGCGTGGTTCGATCAGGGCGCCATATGGCTGCACAATGCCGAAACGAACCCGCTGGTGCCGATCGCCCGGGCCGCGGGGGAAACCCTGCTGCGCTCCGACGAAATCCGCGAGGAACGCAGCTTCCTCGGCCCCCGCCCGGCCACCGCGGCCGAGTGCGCCGACGCCACCGCCGCCTGGGACCGGTTCGCCGCCGCCGCCGCCCCGCTGCTCGCCCCCGGCGTGCCCGACGTGCCGCTGTCGGCGGTGGCGCAGCGCCTGCCGGACGACCCCTGGGCGCTGACCGTGGAAGCCTGGGAAGGCCCCGTCATCTGTGCCGTCGATGCTGACCGGTTCAGCCTGCGCGACTGGCACCGCAACCAGCTGACCGGCAGCAATCTGGTGCCGGAAGGCGGGATCGGCGCCTTCGTCACCCGCCGCCTGGGGGCCGGGCTCGATATCCGCCTGCGCACCCCGGTCAGCCGGGTGCGCTGGGACCGGCCAGGCGGTGGCGTCGCGGTCGAAACCCCGTCGGGCACGGTGCAGGCGCGCGCCGCGATCGTGACGGTTTCCACCGGTGTGCTCGCCGCCGAGGCGATCCGCTTCGATCCGCTGCTGCCGCCGGCGATGCAGGCCTGCATCGCCGCGCTGCCGATGGGGCTGGCGATGAAGGTCGCGCTGCGCGCCACCGGCCCGGACCGGCTGGACCTGCCGCCGCATTGCGTGCTCGACCATCAGGCGGCCCGGTCGGGGGAGCCCTTCATGGTGTTCCAGTGCTGGCCGTTCGGGCGCGACTACGTGCAGGGCTGGGTCGGCGGCACCCCGGCCTGGGAACTGGCCCGCGCCGGCGAGGCGGCGGCGGCGGATTTCGCGCTGGGGGAGCTGCGGCGGATGTTCGGGGCCCGGGTCGATCGCCTGTTCGCCGGCGGCGCGCATCTGGTCACCCATTGGGACGCCGACCCGCTGGTGCGCGGCGCCTATGCCTATGCCGTTCCCGGGGAGGCCGACGCCCGCGCGCGCCTCGCCGAGCCGCTGGCCGAAGGGCGGCTGACCTTCGCCGGCGAGGCCTGCCACACGGGCCTGGCCGGCACTCTGGGCGGGGCCTGGCTCACCGGCCAGGCCGCGGCGGCGCAGGCGCTGCTTGCGGTGCGGGCATGACCGGCCTGGCGTTCTGGCGCGGGCCGCGCATCCCGGTGATCGAGCTGCACGGGATGATCGCGCCACGGCTCGGCCAGCTGAACCTGCGCGGGGTCCGCCCGCTGATCGACAAGGCGTTCGCCGCCGCACGCGGCGGCCATGTGATCCTGGACATCGACAGCCCCGGCGGCTCGCCGGTGCAGTCCGACCTGATCGCGGGGCTGATCCGCCGCCGCGCCGACAAGGCCCGCGCCGAGGTGCACGCGGTGATCGGCGACGTCGGCGCCTCCGGCGGTTACTGGATCGCCTGCGCCGCCGACCGCATCCACGCCAACCCGATGAGCATCGTCGGCTCGATCGGCGTGCGCGGCGGCGGCTTCGGGTTCCCCGATCTGCTGGCGCGGATCGGGGTGGAGCGGCGGCTCTATACCGCCGGCGCGCACAAGGCGCGGCTCGATCCGTTCCTGCCGGAGCAGGACGACGACGTGGCGTTCACCCGGGATCTGCTCGATACGTTGCACGAGCGCTTCAAGTCCTGGGTGCGCGCCCGGCGCACCGGGCGGCTCACGGCCGACGAGGCGGCGCTGTTCGACGGCGGGTTCATGCTGGGCGAGCGGGCGCTGGCCAAGGGGCTGATCGACGGGCTGGCGGATGTCGACGGGTTGGTGCGGGAGCTGGGCGGGGAGAAGGCGCGGGCGCGCGTGTTCCGCCCGCGCCCGCCCGGCCTGCTGCGCCGGCTGCCGCGGCTGGCGATCGAGGCGGTGCTGGACGTGGCGGAGGAACGCGGCGCACGCCCGCGCCTGCTGCCGTGATCGCCTGGCGGCGCCGCGGTCAGGAGGCCGCGCGCCCCGCCGGCGGCAATTTGGGAGCCTTCGCCGGCCGGTCCGGCCCCCACAGCCCGCTGTAGTAGCTGTCGGCCAGGTGCAGCGCCGCCACCGGGTTGTGCCCCAGCACCCGGTCCTTCGCCACCAGCACCGTGCTGAGCCCGGTCGCATGTTTGAAGAACAGGCTGTCGTGGCCGACGCACAGCCCCATCACCAGGTTCAGTTCGCTGCCGTGGGCGTTGAGCAGCTCCGCCTGGGCCAGCGGATTGCACAGCGCCTCGAACTGGCCGGGGCGGACTTTCTCGCTGTCGGCCAGGCCGATTTCCTCTTTCGGGATGCTGCCGTTCTTGCAGGCGACCGAGATGACCTCGAATCCGTGCGATTCCAGGATGCCGCTCAGGACATGGGCGTGATCGACGAAGCTGATGCAGTTGGCGATGCCGATCTTGCGGAAGCCCATCTTCTTCGCGAACTGGATCACCTCCTCCACCCTGGTCCAGCGGCAGTAGCCCTCGGCCTCGACCCGGGCGGATTCCAGGGCGACGCGGCGGGTTTCGGGATCGGCGTAGCCGGCGCGGGCATCGGCCTGGGTGGCGGGATCGACCTTGCCGGGACAGAAGCCCGGGCCGCGGGCGTCGGATTCGCCCTGGCGGCAGGCCCGCACGGTGGGGGGGCAATAGGCGCAGGCGGGATCCTGGTAGGTTGTCATGGTGCGTTTCATCCTCGTTTGCTGGGGATGGAACGCGGTGGGCGCGGGGAGCGCCTTGATCTGGATCAAGGGGGGGAGGGGGCTGGCTTCCGGGGGGTGGTCGGCACCGCCCCCTCACCCTAACCCTTGGTCCGCTTCACGGCCCAAGCCCCCGCAAGGGCGGGGGAGAGGGAAAGATCGCAGGGGGCTGCCGCCCGGCTATCCCCGCAGGTGGTCGGCCACCGCCTGGGCGGCGGCGGCGGTGCCGTGCGTGCCGCCGATGTCGTTTGTGCGCAGGCCATCGGCGAAGGCGCCGCGCACCGCCTGTTCCAGCTCCGCCGCCGCCTCGCGCCAGTTCTCGCCGGCGCCGCGGCCGGCCAGCCAGTCGAGCATCATCGCCGCCGAGAGCAGGGTCGCGGTCGGGTTGGCGATGCCCTGGCCGGCGATGTCGGGCGCGGTGCCGTGCGAGGGCTGGAACACGGCGTGGGTCTCGCCGATATCGGCGCTCGGCGCGAAGCCCATGCCGCCGATCAGCCCGGCGGCGAGGTCGCTCAGGATGTCGCCGAACATGTTCTCGGTCGGCAACACGTCGAAGTCCCACGGCCGGCGCACGAGGTCGAGCGCCATCGCATCCACGTAATGATGATCCGCGGCGATGTCCGGGTACTCGGCCGCCACCTCGTCGAACACGCGGCGCATGAAGGCGAAGGCGCGGAACACGTTGGCCTTGTCCACCAGGGTGACGCGCCCGGGCCGGCCAAGCCTGGCCGCGCGCTCGGCGGCGAGGCGGAACGAGAAGCGGCTCAGACGCGTGGTGGTGTCGCGCGTGATCAGCAGGGTTTCGCGCGCCTCGCGATCGTCGATCACCTCGCCGAGATCGCGCGAATGGAACAGTCCCTCGGTGCTTTCCCGCACCAGCACGAAATCGATCCCCGCGGCGCGCGGGTCGGCCAGCGCGCCCGGCACCCCGGGGATCGCACGGATCGGCCGCACGCCGGCATAAAGCCCGAGCCGGAAGCGCAGGTCGAGCTGCGGCGCAAGCTCGGTGCCGTCCGGGTAGCGGATGCCGGGCCAGCCCATGGCGCCGAGCAGGATGGCATCGGCCGCTTCGGCGCGGCGGAAGGTCTCCTCGCTCATGGCGCTGCCGGTGTCGCGATAGGCGAAGGCGCCGGCGGTGAGGGGCTCGGTGACGAGGCCGAGATTGTGGCGCTTCGCCAGCGGTTCCAGAACGGCGAGGGTCGCCGCCGTCACCTCCTGGCCGATCCCGTCGCCGGGCATCACTGCGATTCGTACCGTATTGCTGGAGCTCATGGGGGGTCTCTGTTGCGGATGGGGGGTTACGCTGCGCCGGCGGGCAGGTCGGCGAGCAGGCGGACCAGCAGGTCGCCGGCCTGTTTTCGGTGGGTGCGATGGATCGCCTCGGCGCGGTCCGGGTCGCCGGCGCGAATGGCTGCCACCACGGCGCGGTGGTCCTGGTTCGAGGCAGTGGGCAGCGGCCGCAGCCGCAAGGTCGCGATGCGGGCGCGATGCGCGAGGTCGGAGAACCCGGCCACCGTGGCCGCCAGGCGGCGATTGCCGGCGGCCGCAACCAGACGGCGATGGAACGCGGCATCAGCCGCGGCCCAGCAGCGAAGGTCGCCGGCGGCCAGCGCGGCCTCCATCTCGGCGACCGCCGAGTCGAGCGCTTCCAGCTCTCCGCCCGGCACGCCGCGCTCGGCGCAGAGCCGCGCCGCCGTGGCCTCCAGCGCGGTCAGCACCTGGTAGATCTCGCGCATGTCGCCGGCCGCGATCGGGCGCACCCGCATGCCGTGGCGCGGGCGCAGCTCGATCAGCCCCTCGTCGGCCAGCCGGACCAGCGCCTGGCGGACCGGGGTGCGGCTGAGGCCGAGGGCGGCGGCAAGCTCGCCTTCCAGCACCATCGTCCCGGCCGGCAAGGTGCCGTCCAGGACCTGCGCGCGCAGCGCGGCATAGGCGCGCCCGGCGGCGGTCTCCGGCGCGGCCGGGGTCAGGGGCTCTGCCAGCATCCGCTCTCTGCGGCGCGATAGATCGCCGCCTCGGTTCGCAGGTTGGCCAGATAGGCACGCCCGGTGTTCTCGATCGGCCCGGCGCCGGCAAGATGCGCCACGACATGCTGCTGCAGCGCGCGCACGCTGTCGCCGCCGAAGCCGAGGGTCGGCGCGGCAAACGGCAGCGCCCGTTCGTCGGCGGCGCCGAAGCGGCGGAGGAACAGGCGCCCCTCGCCATCGAGGCGCAGCGCCGCTTCGCTGCCTTCCAGCAGCATCTCGCCCATGGTGCGCCGGCGGTCCTGCGCGACGTGATCGGCCAGGCGGTTGCCGTCGAACACCGCCCGCGCGCCGCCCGCCATGCGGAACAGAACGGTGCCGGCGTCTTCCCCGGCGATCGCCGGGTTCAGTCGGCGCAAATCGGCGAACACCGCCTCCACCTCGCCGAGCAGGAAGCGGAACACGTCGATGAAGTGCACGCCCGTCTCGTGCACCAGGAAGCGGGGCATGGTGCGGAAATAGGGCTGGCGGGACAGATAGGCGTCCGGCCCGCCGCCGTCGCCGGGCCGCAGGCGGAAGCCGAGGCTGACCGGCGTGCCAAGCGCGCCGGCAGCGATCTGCCGTGCGGTCTCGCGATACCAGGGCTGGAAGCGGAAATTCTCGTGCACCACCAGCAGCGCGCCGGCGGCTTCGGCCTCGGCCACCACCGCCTCGGCTTCCGCCAGATCGCCGCAGAACGGCTTCTGGCAGATGATGCTGGGCACGCCGGCGGCCAGGGCGGCGCGGATCGCGGCGGCGTGGCCCGCCGGCGGGACGGCGATGTCGAGCAGGTCGGGCGCCACGTCGTCCAGCATGGCGGCGAGGTCGGTGAAGGCGCGGGCGCCGTGGCGCGAGGCCGCGGCCTCGGCCTTGGCCGGGTCGCGGTCGCAGATGGCGGTCAGCGCAGCATCGGCGATGCGGGACCAGCCGTCATGATGGAAGGCTGCGAAATAGCCGGCGCCGACGACGGCGACACGGGGGAGCATGGGGTGTCCTTCTCGAGGGTGTCCGTTGCGGCGGGATCAACGCATGCGATAATGGATACATAAATCGCCGACGCATGCAAGCGGCGCCCGCGACGGCGGCACGGCGCGCGACGCATCCGATCCGCACGCCCTTCGTCACCGGTGACAGCCGGATGCCTGCATCGCTCTTGCCGCGCCACCCCGCGGCGGTCCACAAGCATGCCATGCCGTCCGCCCCCCTTAGTGCCGGTCCGCTCCGTATCGGTGTCATCGGCGCCGGCCATTTCGGCCGCTACCACGCGCTGAAACTGGCCGCCGCGCAGCGCGCCGTGCTGTCGGGGATCCACGACCGGCACGCCGAGCGCGCCCAGACGGTTGCGTGGGAAGCCGGTGCGCCGGTGCGCGACCTGCCCGATCTGCTCGCCCATTCCGATGCGGTGGTGATCGCCGCCCCCGCCGCCGCGCACCACGAGCTGGCCGCCGCGGCGCTGCGCGCCGGACGTCACGTGCTGGTGGAAAAGCCGATCGCCGCCACCCTTGCGGAAGCCGACGACCTCGCCGCGCTCGCCGCCGCGCAGGGGCTCGTGCTCCAGGTCGGGCATCTGGAACGCTTCTCCGCCGCGCACGGCGTGCTGTCCGGCCGCATGGGCGCCGCGCTCTATATCGAGGCGACCCGCATCGCCCCGTTCAAGCCGCGCGGCACCGACGTGTCGGTGATCCTCGACCTGATGATCCACGACCTCGACCTGATCCTGACCCTGACGGACAGCCCGATCGAAAGCGTCGACGCGGTCGGCGCCGCCGTCGCCAGCGCGCATGAGGACATCGCCAACGCGCGCATCCGCTTCGCCTCCGGCGCGGTCGCCACCATCACCGCCAGCCGGGTCTCGGCCCGCACCGAACGGCGCATGCGCATCTTCGCCGCCGACGGCTACCTGGCGGTCGATTTCGCCAACCGCAACATGACCGTGATCCGCCGCGGCCATGGCCAGCCGCTGCCCTTCGTGGAAGGCTTCGGGGTCGAAAATGTCTCGTGGGAAGACCACGACGCGCTGGAAGCCGAACAAACCGCCTTCGTCGCATCCATCCTGGACGGCACGCCGGTGATGGTGGATGCCGCTGCCGGCCGCCGCGCCCTGGCCGCCGCCCTGGCCATCGGCGAGTCCATGGCCACCTCCCGCGCCCGCATGCGCGCGTCGGGGCTGATCGGGGGGGAGGAGCAAGGCAAGCAAGGCGAGGGCGGCGCTGTCCCCGTGGCCCCCCCGCCAGGGGATTAGGTCTCTGGAAGCGGACCAGAGGGGGGCAACGCCCCCCGGCCTTGCCCAGCCTACTCGGCCGCCGCGACCGCCAGCGGCCGCCGTTGTGACAGCGCCCGCGCGGCGGCGACGCTGGCGAGGCTCATCATCAGCAGGCCCGCTGCCAGCACCAGGATCAGGTCCGGGTGGCCGCGGTCGATCAGGAAGCCGAACGGCACCGGCGTGAGTGCGCTGCCCAGCGGCAATCCGGCGCTGACGAAGCCGAACACCTTGCCCATTTCGCTGCCCGGCACCGTTTCGCGCAGCATCAGGTCGCGCGGCGTGCGGGTGCAGCCGAGGGCGAGGCCGGAGGCGAACATGGTACCGATCACGGCCGCGACCGGCAGGCCGAGGGCGTTCACCGTCAGCATCAGCGCCGCCGAAACGAGCGAGATCGCCACCGTGAAGCTCAGCAGGTAGCGGCCGAAGGCGTCGGCGACGACCCCGCCGACCAGCACGCCCATTGTGGCCCCCACGGTGAAGCCGGTGAGCGCGCCGGAGGCGTCGGTCAGTCCCACCCGGTGCACCTGATGCAGCACCGTGATCAGCCAGGCCTGCACGCCGGACCCGGCCATGGCGCCCAGCATGTAGAAGCCGAAGAACAGCAGCATCACCGGGTTGATCAGCAACTGCCGGCCGGTGATCGCGGCGCCGGCCTCGGCGGAGCGGCGGGTCTGCTGCTTCAGGATGCCGCTTTGCGCCAGGATCGCGCCGGCGGCGGCGACCCCGATCAGCCCGACCAGGATCACGCTGCTGCGCCAGCCGATCGTCACCATCAGCACGGCCATCGTCGGCGGCGCGGCGGCGAAGCCCAGGTTGCCGGCGAAGGTGTGCAGGGCGAAGGCGCGGCCCACCCGCTGCTTGTCGGCCGAGCCGGACAGGATCGCGTAGTCCGCCGGGTGGATCACGGAATTGCCCACGCCCGACGCCACGGCGCAGACCATGATCTGCCAGAACGACGTGGCCAGCCCCATCGCCGCGATGCCGGCCGACATCAGCACCACGCCGCCCACCAGGAAGCCGCGCGCGCCGTGCCGATCGACCAGGAATCCCACCGGCGTCTGCAACAACGCCGTGGTGGCCGACATCAGCGCCAGCGCCAGGCCGAGTTCGGCGAAACTGACGTGGAACGCCGCCTGCCAGGCGAGGAACAGAGGCGGCAGGGACAGCACGTAGAAATGGGCCAGGAAGTGCCCGGTGGCGATCAGCCAGTTCACGCGGGTGGCGTGGCGCAGCGCCATGGTTTCGGCTCCTTCGACCGGCGAGCAACGGTGCAATCGGCCGGCGGGCGCGTCAACCGACGCGCGTGCGCTCAGGCCATTTCGCGGAACAGAATGGAGGCGTTGGTGCCGCCGAAGCCGAAACTGTTCGACAGCGCGATGCGGATGCGCCGTTTCTGCGCCACCTTGGCCACCCGGTCGATCACGCTGTCGCGGCTCGGCGCTTCCAGGTTCAGGGTCGGCGGCGCCACCCCGTCGCGCACGGCGAGGATGGAGAAGATCGCCTCCACCGCGCCGGCCGCGCCCAGCAGGTGCCCGGTGGCGGATTTGGTGGAGGACATGGCGATCCCCCCTCCCGCATCGCCGAACAGCCGCTCCACCGCTTCCAGTTCCAGATCGTCGCCGAGCGGGGTGGAGGTGCCGTGCGCGTTCACGTACTGCACCTGCTCGGGCGTAATCCCGCCGTTGCGCAGCGCCGCCTTCATGGAGCGCAACGCGCCGTCGTGGTGCTCGGCCGGGGCGGTGATGTGGTGGGCATCACCGGACATGCCGTAGCCCGCGACCTCGCCGTAGATATGGGCCCCGCGCCGCTTGGCGTGTTCGTATTCCTCCAGCACCAGCACGCCGGCGCCCTCGCCCATCACGAACCCGTCACGATCCTTGTCCCAGGGGCGCGACGCCGCCTGCGGCGTGTCGTTGAATCCGGTGGACAAAGCGCGCGAGGCGCAGAACCCGGCGATGCCGATTTCGCACACCGTGGCTTCCGCCCCGCCGGCCACCATCACATCGGCGTCACCCAGCATGATCAGCCGCGCGGCGTCGCCGATCGCGTGCACGCCGGTGGCGCAGGCGGTCACCACGCAGTGGTTCGGTCCCTTGAACCCGTACTTGATCGACACGTTGCCGGAGGCCAGGTTGGCCAGCGCCGAGGGGATGAAGAACGGCGACAGTCGACGCGCCCGGCCGGAGGCCACCAGCTGGGACGCCTCGTAGATCGTCTCCAGCCCGCCGATACCGGAGCCGATCATAACGCCGGTGGCGCAACGATCGTCCTCGTCCGCCGGCGTCCAGCCGGAATCCTCCACCGCCTCGGTCGCCGCGACCAGGGCCAGATGGATGAACCGATCCATCTTCTTCTGGTCCTTGACCGGGATCCACTCGGCGATGTCGAGCCCGCCCTCTGCGCGTACGCCGGCCGGCACCTGGCCCGCCACCTTGCACGGCAGGTCGTTGGTGCCGAAGCCCTGGATGGCGCCAATGCCGGACTGGCCCTCGATCAGCCGTCGCCACACATGCCCGACGCCGAGGCCGAGCGGGCAGACAATTCCCATGCCGGTAACGACCACGCGCCGCATGGCTCGCCCCTCGTTCCGCACGCCGCCGCTCAGCCGGCCTTCTGCTTTTCGATGTAGTCGATCGCATCCTTCACGGTGCTGATCTTCTCGGCGGCGTCTTCCGGAATCTCGACGCTGAACGCCTCTTCGAAGGCCATCACCAGCTCGACAGTGTCGAGGCTGTCGGCGCCGAGATCGTCGATGAAGGACGCCTCGGGGGTGACCTTCGCCTCCTCCACGCCCAGATGTTCGACCACGATCTTCTTGACCCTGTCAGCGATCTCGCTCATCGGCTTGTCAACTCCTGGCTGTCGTGACCCCGCGCAGCCGGCGGGGGATGGTAGGAACGAAATGGATCGGGTCGGGGGCCGCGCCCGGACCTGGGGGCCGGGCAGCGGACCGGCCTCGTGCGGACGGTTGGGCCGCTTAGCATGGTTTGCGCGCGCCCGCCAATTCCGCCGGGGGCGTTACAGCATGGCCATCCCGCCGTTGACATGCAGGGTCGCGCCGGTCACCCAGGCGGCCTCATCGGATGCCAGATAGACCACCGCGGCCGCCACATCCTCCGGCTTTCCGAGGCGCGGCAGGGGGATCGCGCCGGCGATCCGCGCCCGCTGCTCCTCCGACAGCTTCTCGGTCATCGGCGTGGCGACGAAGCCGGGGGCCACCGCATTCACGGTCACCCCGCGCGGCGCCACTTCCTGCGCCAGGGCCTTGGTCAGGCCGATCAACCCGGCCTTGGCGGCGGCGTAATTCGCCTGCCCGGCATTGCCGGTGGCGCCGATGATCGAGGAAATGGAAACGATCCGCCCCGCGCGCCGGCGCAGCATCCCGCGCAGCACCGCCCGGGCCAGCCGGAACGGGGCGGTCAGATCCACATCCAGCACCGCCTGCCAGTCGGCGTCTTCCATCCGCAGCGCCAGCATGTCGCGCGTCAGCCCGGCATTGTTGACCAGGATATGCAGCGGCCCGGCAGCCGCCTCGGCTGCCTCCACCAGGGCCGCCGGCGCCGCCGGATCGGCCAGGTCGGCCGGACACACATGAACCCGCTCGCCCAGCGCACCCGCCAGCGCCTCCAGCGCGTCCCGCCGCGTGCCCGACAGCACCACCACCGCACCCTGCGCATGCAACGCCCGGGCAATCGCTGCGCCGATCCCGCCCGACGCCCCCGTGACCAGCGCCGCCCTGCCGTCCAGCCGAAACATTGCCGAGATCCTTCTAGCTGCGGGGGAGAGAGGGGAAGCAAGCAAGGCCAGGGGGCGCTGCCCCCTGGACCCCCGCCAGGGGACTAGTCCCCTGGACCCCTCGGGGGGTTCCGATCGGGAGGGGGTGGCGCGGCGGGCGCGGGGCGGCCCCGGCGGGCAGGCCGGCAGAGAGCGCCATTGCGCTCTCTGCCGGCCTGCCCGCCGGGGCCGCCCCGCGCCCGCCGCGCCACCCCCTCCCGATCGGAACCGACGAATGGGTTCCAAGGGCTCAGCCCTTGGCGGGGGTCCAGGGGGCAGCGCCCCCTGGCCTTGCTTGCTTGCCTCATTCCCCCCGCTCCTAGAGCGATTTCAGCACGGCTTCGATTTCGGCCGGCGTGCTGGCGGAGGTGGCGGTGGCGTCGGGGGCGATGCGGCGGATCAGGCCGCTCAGCACTTTGCCGGCGCCGAGTTCGATGAAGCGGTCGACGCCGAGGCCGGTCATGTAGGTCACGCTTTCGCGCCAGCGGACCGTGGCGGTGACCTGGCGCACGAGCATGGCGCGGATGTCGTCGGGTGTCGTGACTTTGGCGGCGGAGACGTTGGCGATCAGCGGCACGGCGGGCGGGGTCGGGGGCGTTTCGGCCAGCGCCTCGGCCATCGTGTCGGCGGCGGGGGCCATCAGTGCGCAGTGGAACGGGGCGGAGACGGGCAGCAGCATGGCGCGGCGGATGCCGCGGGCCTTGGCGATGTCCACCGCGCGTTCCACGGCGGCGCGGTGGCCGGAGATCACGACCTGTCCGCCGCCGTTGTCGTTCGCCGGGTCCACCACCTCGCGCTGCGGCGGGTCGCTGTCGGGGACCGGGGCGGCTTCGTCGCAGATCGCCTGGGCGTCGGCCAGTTCGATGCCGATCAGCGCCGCCATGGCGCCTTCGCCGGGCGGCACGGCGCGTTGCATCGCCTCGCCGCGGCGGCGCAGCAGGCGGGCCGCGGCGGCGGTGCCGAAGCTGCCGGCGGCCGCGAGGGCGCTGTATTCGCCGAGCGAGTGGCCGGCGACGACCGCGGCCTTCTGCGCCAGGGTGAAGCCGCCTTCCGCTTCCATCACCCGCAGCACGGCGAGCGAGACGGCCATCAACGCGGGCTGGGTGTTGGCGGTGAGGGTCAGTTCCTCGGCCGGCCCCTCGAACATCAGCTTGGTGAGCTTCTGCTTGAGGGTTTCGTCCACTTCCTCGAACACCTCGCGCGCGGGGGCGAAGGCGGCAGCGAGGTCGCGGCCCATGCCGACTGCCTGGCTGCCCTGGCCGGGAAAAACGAAGGCATAGACGGGCATCGTGCGGGGTTCCGGACAGGTGGGACGTGGCACCGTGTGGCGGGGTAATGGCGCGGTTAGGGCCTGTCAATGTACGAGCGGCAGGCGGGGTAACAGTTGCTCCGGCTGGCTGACGGCGCTATCGGGCGGTCGCGATGCTGCGTCCTCGGTCTCTTCGTCTGGGCTTGGCGGCCGCGCTGCTGGCGCTGGCGGGGCAACTGGCATGGGCCGCGAGCGTGCCGCAGCCGGTGCTGGCATTGCTGAGCTTCGGCCCGATCTGCCACAGCGATTCCAAGGGCAGGGCGCCCGGCCGGACGGACAAGCATGTGCCGTTGCGCGCGGTCTCGCCGCAGTGCATCGCGCTGGCGCTGCCGCTGCCGCCGCTCGCCACGCCGCCGGCGCTGCCGGCGCCGCGCGCGGCGGTGCTGCGCGCCATGGAGCGGCTGCCGCCGGCCACCGCGCCGCCGGTGCTGTTCCTGCTGGCTGCCGCGCCGCGCGGACCTCCTGCCCTGGCCTGAGTCCCCTGCCGTCTGATCGCGCGCCTACGCGCGATGGTCCGACTCACTGCCAGCGGAGTGCCGTTTCATGCGGCCCCTGCCGTTGCTGCGCCGTCTGCGCGCCGCCCGCCGGCCGCAACCTCGGCAGGACCGGACCGTTCCGTCCTTTATTTCGATGACGTGTTCCCGAACACGCTCGGCAAACCTCTCCTGTTGTGGTGACCGCAATGAACCTGCCCGTTCGTCCCTTCCGTGGCGTCCCCCGGATCGGCCGCCCTGCGGCGGTCCGGCTCGCCGCGCTGATGCTGGCCGCGATCTGGCTCGCGCCGGCGCCCGCGTTGGCCCATGCCTTTCTGGTCCGCGCCGTCCCGGCGGTGGGGGCCACGGTGAAGGCCGCGCCGCCGCGGCTCACCCTCGATTACACCGAGGGCGTGGTGCCGCATTTCTGCCGGGTGACCGTCACCGGGCCGGGCGGCGCTGCGGTCGCGGCCGGGCGGCCGCGGGCCGAGGCGGGACATCCTGCGGTGCTGCTGGTGCGGCTGCCGCACCTCGTGCCCGGGCGCTACACGGTGCGCTGGCACGCCGTTTCCACCGACACCCACCGCACCCAAGGGCAGTTCGGCTTCACCGTGGCCCGCCCGGCGCCATGAGCCCGGACGGCCCGGCGGCGCTGGCGCTGCTGCGCGGGACGCATGTCGCCGCGCTGCTGGTGCTGGCCGGCACGCTCGGCTTCCGCGCCGTCGTGCTGCGCGGAGCGGCGGCGCCGGGGCTGCGACGGATCGCGACCGCCGCCGCGGCGCTCGCCCTGGGCCTCGGCGGCGCCTGGTTCCTGGCCGAAGCGGCGCAACTCGGCAGCGCCCGCAGCCTCGGCGGGGCGATCGCCGCGGTGCCGGCGATGCTGGAGTATTTCGGGTTCGCCCGCCTGTTGCTGCTGCGGCTCGCGCTGCTGGCGCTGGCGCTGGCCGGGCTGGCCGCGGGCCCGGCGGAGCTGCCGTCCGGATGGGGTCTCGCGGCGCTCGGGGGGCTGGCCGGCGCGGCGCTCGGGCTGCAGCCCTGGCTTGGCCACGCCGGCGCGGCCGGCGGGGTGGCCGGGATCGTGCTGCCGGGGGCCGAGCTCGTGCACCTGGCCGGGGCGGCGCTGTGGTTCGGTGGCCTGCCGGCCTTCGCCGGCGTGCTGCGGCGCGCGACGGGCGCGGAGCTGGTCCGCGCCGTGCCCCGGTTTTCCGCCCTCGCGCTGGCCGCGGTGCTGGCGATCGCGGCGGGCGGCGCGGCGGAGGGGTGGGTCCTGGTCGGCGGAATCGCGCGGCTGAGCGGCACCGGATATGGCCGGGCGGTGCTGCTGAAGATCACGCTGTTCACCGCCGCGCTGATGCTGGCGGCGGTGAACCGCCTGGTGCTGACCTCGCAGCTCGAGGGCCCGGCGGCGGACCTGGCCCGGGGGCGGCTGCGCGGCACGGTGGCGGTCGAAACCGTGCTCGGGCTGGCGATCGTGCTGGCCGCCGGCTGGCTGGCGGGCCAGCCGCCCGGCGCCGACCTGACCGCCGTCGCCCTGTCCTGGCCCTGGCGGTCGGCCGGGCTCATTGTCCTGATCGCTGGCGCCGGCGCGCTATGGTTCGCGCGCCCGGCCGATCCACCCCGTTCCCCTTTGTCCGGAGTTTCCCGATGACCGCCCATTCAAGTGATACGGCCACGCGCGCGGCAGATCGGCGTCGGCATGCCTGGCCCGCCCTCGGCCCTGCCCTCGCCCTTGCCCTGGTCCTGCTCGCCCCGGGGGCGGCGCGCGCCGATGCGCCGGTGCAGGTGCACCAGCCCTGGTTCCGCTACCTGCTGGCGAGCATTCCCGCCGGCGGCTACCTGACGCTCGAGAATATCGGCGCCGCGCCCGTGGTGCTGACCGGCGCAACCTCGCCCGGCTGCGGCATGCTGATGTTGCACCGGACCGAGACGGTGGGCGGGACCGATCGCATGGTCGGCGTCAAGCAGGTCACTGTCCCGGCGCATGGGCAGGTCCGCTTCGCCCCCGGCGGGTACCATCTGATGTGCATGAAGCCGAAGATGCATCCGGGCCAGATCGTGCCGGTGACCCTGCGCTTCGCCGACGGCAGCCGGATCACCGCGCGCTTCCCGGTGCGCGGCGCGAACGGCACCCCGGCGCCGGCCGGGACGACGCAGCCGCAGCGGTAGCCGATGCGGCGGGGCACGGACGGAGGAGCGGGAATGCGAAGGATCATGAGCGCGGACGGCGGAGAACGGCAGGCCGGTGCCCCCGGTGGTACCTCCCTCCCCCCTTGCGGGGGAGGGCCGGGGTGGGGGGGCGCGCCGCACGAGACATCCTGCGGCGCGCACCCCCCACCCCAACCCTCCCCCGCAAGGGGGGAGGGAGAAGGGGCGATGCTGGGCCGGCGCACGCTGGGCGGGGCGGCGGCCTGGCTCGCGCTGGCCTCGGGGCTGGCCGCCGTGCCGGCGCGCCCGGCGCGCGCCGCGGCGTGGCACAATATCGACGTGCAGGGCTCGGTGCCGCCGCTCCGGTTCGAGATGACCGACGCGACCACCGGCAAGCCGGTCACCGCCGCGGCATTCCGCGGCAAGATCGTGCTGCTGTACCTCGGCTACACCAACTGCCCGGACGTCTGCCCGCTGACCCTGCACAATATCGCGGAGATCCTGCACCGGCTGGGCAAGGCGGCGGACGAGGTGCGGGTGCTGTTCGTGACCGTCGACCCGCATCGCGACACGCCGGACGTGCTGCGCCGCTACGCCGCCCTGTTCGCGCCGCAGATCGTTGCGCTGCGGCCGGACGCCAACCAACTGGCCCGGCTGGCGCGCCGCTACCGGCTGGCCTATTCGGTGTCCCCGGCGACCGCGTCGCATCCGTACGAGGTGACGCATTCGTCCGCGGTCTATGTGTTTGACCGCACCGGGGCGGCCCGCCTGCTGGTGCCCTCGCTCGCCAACGCCAAGCCCGATCTGGCCGGGACCGCGGCGGACCTGGAGCGGTTGCTGCACGGCGGGCAGGGCGGCTGGTTCGACCGGCTGATCCACGGGGTCTGATCCCGGCGGCGGGACAGGAGGGAGCATGGCGGTTTCGGTTCCGATCGACGTTCCCGCGGCGCGGCGCTCCTGGTGCCTGGCCGGCGACCGCTGCGCGATCGCGGTGCCCGCCGGTCTGGTTCTGGTCGGCGTCCTGCTGGACGTCGCCGCCTCCACGGCGCCGGCGTCGATGCCGGTGTGGCTGCCGTTCGATTTTTCCTGGTTCGCCTGGCTCGGCACCGTGCTGCCGGTGTGGTGGTACCTGCGCGGGGTGGCGCTGCTGCGGCCCGAGGAACGGCCCGGCCTGGGGCGGCGGGTGGCGTTCCTGCTCGGCATGGCGGTGATCTGGGCGGTGCTGCAGACCCGCTATCTGTATCTGGCCGAGCACGAGTTCTTCCTCAATCGCATCCAGCACGTGGTGATGCACCATCTGGGGCCGTTCCTGGTGGCGCTGGGCGTGGCCGGCGGGCCGATCCGGCGCGGCATGCCGGGGCCGCTTGCACGGGGGGTGCAGCATCGCGCGGTGCGGCGGGCGCTGGCGCCGTTGCAGCAGCCCTTCGTGGCGTCCGTCCTGTTTGTCGGGCTGGTGGCGTTGTGGCTGATCCCGCCGCTGCATTTCCGCGCCATGATCGGCGACCGGCTGTTCTGGATCATGAACTGGAGCATGGTGCTGGATGGGCTGCTGTTCTGGTGCATGGTGCTGGACCCGCGGCCGAAGCCGCCGGCGCGCGCGGGCTACGGGGTGCGGGCGGCGATGGCGGTGGGGGTGATCTTCCCGCAGATCCTGATCGGCGCGCTGATCGTGTTCGCGCGCTACGACATCTATCCGTACTACGATTTCTGCGGGCGGTTCTTCCCCTCGATCAGCCCGCAATACGACCAGTTGGTGGGCGGGATGGTGGTCTGGATCCCGCCGGCGATGATGAGCGTGATCGCCCTGCTGCTGGTGCTCACCCACCTGCGCCGGGCCGAGGATGCCGCGCCGCGGTCGCTCGATCCCCGCGCGGCGCAGATCGAGGCGATGGCGGCGCGCTGGACCGGCCGGCCGGGGGGCGGGGCATGAGCGGACGCACGTCGCCCACCCGCGGCTACGCCATGGTGGGCGTGCTGCTGGCGCTGCTGCTGTTCGCCGCCGGCGGATTCCTGTGGTTCAGCGGCAACCGCGGCGCGGCGGTGGGCGGGCGTTTCACCCTGGTCAACGGCCAGGGCCAGACGGTCACCGACCACACGTTCCGCGGCAAATACATGCTGGTCTATTTCGGCTACACGCATTGCCCGGATGTGTGCCCCACCACCCTGTCCGACATCGCCGCTTCCTTGCAGCAACTGGGGCCGAAGGCGGCGCGGATCGTGCCGGTGTTCATCACCGTCGATCCCGCGCGCGACACGCCGGCCGTGATGGCGCGCTACGCCGCGCTGTTCTCGCCGCGCATCGTCGGGCTGACCGGCTCGGCGGCGCAGATCGCCGCGGCCGCGGGGAAGTACCATGTCTATTACGCTAGGCACGCGACCGGGCCGGGGCCGGACGATTATTCCATGGACCACAGTTCGGTGCTGTACCTCATGGGGCCGGACGGGCGTTTCGTTGCGCCGATCGCGGCGGAAGGCTCGGTCCGGGACCTGACGGAGAGCCTGGCGCGCCTGGTGTCCTGAGAGTTCGTGCCAGAAAGCCCGTCAGCCGCGGGCCGGCCGTGCACCCGGGGACCGGACCGGGTGCCCCCGGAAAACCGTCCGACCACTGCGCCCCCCCGACGCACGCCGCGGTCCGCGAGCGCCCGGTGACCGCGGCATTGACGGGGCCGGACCCCGCCCCGCTACACTCTCCGCCCAGGCAACTCGGCGCGCGCCCGCCTGTCGTGCGATGCGACGCGAACGGGCTGGTCGGGCGGGACAGGGAGACAGGCGACCGATGAGCATCGACATCGACCGGCTGACCGAAGCGGAACTGATCGACCTCAACCATCGCATCGTCGCGCGCCTGCGCCTGCTCGGTCAGGTGCGCGCCCATGCCGCGATGCTCGATTTCCGGATCGGCGACCGGGTCGCGTTCCAGCCCGACGGGCGCGGCGTCGTTTACGGCATGCTGACCCGCTACAACCGCAAGACGGTGACGGTGATCACCGACGACGGCCAGCACTGGAATGTCGCGCCCAGCCTGCTGCGCAGCGCCGAGCCCGGCGCCTCGGCCCAGCCCGCGGGCGGGGGGAAGATCGTCCCGCTCGCCCGGCGCTGACCCGCGGTGCTGACCCCCGGCGGGCCGCCCGGCGCGCCGCGCTACATGATCCCGGTCTTCTCGAACACCGCGGCGGTCTTTTCCCCGCGCAGGATCATCTGCCGGACGGTCTCCTCGCCCGCCACCTTCGCCACCGCCAGGCGCACGATGTCGGCGGCGTGCGCCTGCGGGATCACCAGCACCCCGTCGATATCGCCCACGATCACGTCGCCCGGCGCCACCCGCACCCCGTTGCGGAACTCGATCGTGCAGCGGAAATCGATCACCCGCCCGCGCAGCCGCTGGTCCTGGGCATAGGCGCCGGCGGAGAACACCGGGAACCCCATTGCCCGGATTTCCCGCGTGTCGCGGTGGAACCCGTCCAGCACCGCGCCGGCCGCGCCCAGCGCGTGCGCCCGCGTGCTCATCAGCCCGCCCCACAGCGCGTAGCGCGGCGAGGCGCCGGTGCAGATATAGACGTCGCCGCTGCGCAGCTCGTCGAGCGCGCGGAACATCAGGCCGAAGGAATGCGTCTCCCCGGTGTGGGCGATGGTCTCAGTGGCGCAATCGGCTTCCAGCACCGGCATCGCCCGGCCGACCAGCACGGCATCGGGATCGAGCGCGCGGATCTCGGGGGGCAGGAACTGGCGGGTCAGCCCGTTCGCATCCATCACGTCGCCGATCACGGCGGTGAACAGCGTCTCGCGGACGGTGGCGAACAGCGTTGCATCCTGGTCCATGGCGGGCATCCTGCCTGGGGGTGGGCCGGAGGGGCAGGATAGCGGCGCGGCGGCGGCGGCGCCAAGCCGAGGCCGACAGGGCGAACGCTCCTTCTCCCCCTCCCCTTGCGGGAGGGGGTTGGGGGGAGGGGGGCAAGCCGCACGAAGCCTCGTGCCGCTGGCACCCCTCCCCCAACCCCCTCCCGCAAGGGGAGGGGGAGAAGGAGCGCTTCCGGTGATCCGGATCCTCCTGTATCAGACAGGACCGCCCGCTCCCGCCAGCGACCCGAGGGATCCACGCTCCATGGCCTCCTACGTCCTCGAAGGCACTACCGGCCCCTGGGAAACCGTGATCGGCCTCGAGGTTCACGCCCAGGTGATCAGCCACGCCAAGCTGTTCTCCGGCGCCGCCACCGCATTCGGCGCGCCCCCGAACACGCAGGTGAGCTTCGTCGACGCCGCCTTTCCCGGCATGCTGCCGGTGATCAACCGCGAATGCGTGGCCCAGGCGGTGCGCACCGGGCTCGGGCTGAACGCGCGGATCAATCCCGTGAGCCGCTTCGACCGCAAGAACTATTTCTACGCCGACCTGCCCGCCGGCTATCAGATCAGCCAGTTCGCGCACCCGATCGTGGGCGAAGGCAAGATCGAGATCGAGCTCGCCGACGGCGAAACGAAGGAGATCGGCGTCACCCGCCTGCACCTGGAACAGGACGCCGGCAAGTCGCTGCACGACCAGCATCCCAGCAAGTCGCTGATCGACCTCAACCGCGCCGGCGTGGCGCTGATGGAGATCGTGAGCGAGCCCGACCTGCGCAGCCCGGAGGAAGCCGGCGCCTACCTGCGCAAGCTGCGCACCATCCTGCGCTACCTCGGCACCTGCGACGGCAACATGGACGAAGGCTCGATGCGCGCCGACGTCAACGTGTCGGTGCGCAAGCATGGCGAGCCGTTCCGCACCCGCTGCGAGGTGAAGAACGTCAACTCCATCCGCTTCGTCATGCAGGCGATCGAGGCGGAGGCGAAGCGGCAGATCGAGGTGTGGGAAGCGGGCGGCGCGGTGGGCCAGGAAACCCGCCTCTACGATCCCGGCCGCGGCGAAACCCGCTCGATGCGAAGCAAGGAAGACGCGCACGACTACCGCTACTTCCCCGATCCCGACCTGCTGCCGCTGGTGCTGGACGAAGCCTGGATCGCGGAGCTGAAGGCCGGGCTGCCGGAACTGCCGGACGCGAAGAAATCCCGTTTCGTGCGCGACTACGCCCTGCCGGTCTACGACGCCGGCGTGCTGGTGGCGGAACAGGCGACCGCGGATTTCTACGAGACGGTGGCGAAGGGGCGCGACGCCAAGCTGGCCGCCAACTGGGTGATGGGCGACCTGTTCGCCGCGCTCAACCGCACCAGCCGGACGATCGAAACGAGCCCCGTCGCCGCCGCCGCCCTCGGCGCGCTGCTCGACCGCATGGCCGACCGCACGATCAACGGCCGCATCGCCAAGGAAGTGTTCGAGGCGATGGTGGAGACCGGCCAGACCCCGGATGCCATCATCGAAGCGCGCGGCCTGCGCCAGGTCACCGACACCGGCGCGATCGATCAGGCGGTGGCCGCGGTGCTGGCGGCGAACGGGGACAAGCTCGCGGAATACAAATCCGGCAAGGACAAGCTGTTCGGCTTCTTCGTCGGCCAGGTGATGAAGGCGATGGCGGGCAAGGGCAATCCCGCCCTGGTGAACGACGGCGCTCAGGCAGCGCGCTCGATGCGGGCTGAACCCGGGGCGCGCCGCACCGCCCGCGCCTGGGCGCTGGCGCTCGCGCTGATCGCCGCCGCCGCCCCGGCGCTTGCGGCGGAGCTGCCCTGCCCGCCCGATCCGCCGATGCCGGTGCTGCACCTGCCGCATCTGCGCGCCGCGCTCGACGCGGGAGCAGCCGGGGGTGATCGTCGCGCTCGGCTCGTCCTCCACCGAAGGCGTGATGGCGTCGGGGCCGAACGACACCTATCCGGCGGAATTGCAGGACGCGCTGGAACACGCCCGGCCCGGCTGGCAGATCCGGGTGATCAACCGCGGCATCGGCGGGCAGGACGCGCCGCGCGAACTGGCACGGATGGACCGGGATGCGATCGCGCTCGACCCGCAGGTGGTGATCTGGCAGGTCGGCGCCAACGCCGCGCTGCGGCACGCCGATCCGGTGGCGTTCCGTCGCCTGGTCATGGCCGGGATCGCCCGGTTGCGGGCGCACGAGATCGACGTGGTGCTGATGGACAACCAGCGCTCCCCGCGCCTGCTCGCCCGGCCCGAGGACGGGGTGTTCGACCAGACACTGGCCGAGGTCGCGCGGCAGACCGGCGTCGGCCTGTTCTCCCGCGACCGGCTGATGCGCGGCTGGGCGGCGGCGGGCGATCCGCCGGCCGAGTTCATCGCGGTGGATGAGCTGCACCACAACGACCGCGGCTACGCCTGCGTGGCACACGCCCTGGCCCGCGCGATCGAGGCCGGGCTGGCGGCGACGACGCCGGAGCTGTCGGCACGGCGCTGAGCGGCGGAATACTGCCAGATCGGGCAAAGGTCCGACGCTTTGTAGGCAAGGCCAGGGGGCTTTGCCCCCTGGACCCCCACCAAGGGCATAGCCCTTGGAACCCTTCACGAAGGTTCCCGGCGTGTGGGGGGAGGCGTGGCGGGCCGGGGTGGCCTGGGTGGCGGGTGGGGTGAGCGCGAATCGCGCTCACCCCACCCGCCACCCAGGCCACCCCGGCCCGCCACGCCTCCCCCCACACGCCGGGAACCCCCCGAGGGGTCCAGGGGACCAGTCCCCTGGCAGGGGGTCCAGGGGGGCAGCGCCCCCCTGGCCTTGCTTGCGAAGCGTCGGCCCCCTCGCCGGCCGGTATTATTCCGCCGCCAGCACCTTGCGCGGCGGCGTCTGCACCACCGGCGCCAGCTCCGCCGCGCCGAAGGATCGCGCCCGGCGTTCGTTGCCGATCGGGCCGTACAGGGTGGTGCGCTGGGCCGGCGCCCGGCCGATGCCGCGGATCAGGCTTTCCATCGCCTCGGGGGGGAACTCCTGCCCGTGCTCGGTGCCGGCGGCGCGGGAGATGCTTTCGTTCATCAGGGTCCCGCCGAGGTCGTTGGCGCCGGCCTGCAGGCAGGCCGCGACCCCCTCCGGCCCCATCTTCACCCACGACGTCTGGATGTTCGGGATCAGCGGGTGCAGCACGAGGCGAGAGACGGCATGCATCAGCACCGCTTCGCGGAACGTCGGGCCCTTGCGCGCCAGCCCGCGCAGATACATCGGCGCTTCCATGTGCACGAAGGGCAGCGGCACGAATTCGGTGAAGCCGCCGGTTTCCGCCTGCGCGTCGCGCAGCGCGAGCAGGTGGCGCGCCCAGGAGTCCGGTCGTTCCACGTGGCCGTACATGATGGTCGCGGTGGTGCGCAGCCCGAGCCGGTGGGCGGCCTGCACCACATCCAGCCACTGCTGCGTCATGATCTTGTCGGGTGCGATGACCTCCCGCACCGGATCGTCCAGGATCTCTGCCGCGGTGCCGGGCAGGGTGCCGAGCCCGGCCGCCTTCAGCTGCGCCAGGAACGCCGGCACGGTGATGCCAAGCGTCGCCGCGCCCTGCGTCACTTCCAGCGGGGAGAAGGCGTGGATGTGCATGCCCGGCAGCGCCGCCTTGATGGCGCGGCAGATGCCGAGATAGGTGGCCCCGGTGTAGTCCGGGTGGATGCCGCCTTGCAGGCACACTTCGGTGGCGCCGCGGTCCCAGGCTTCTACCGCGCGGCGGACGATTTCCTCCATGTCGAGGTCGTACGGCGTGCCGCGCAGCGCCTCGTGCGTCTTGCCCTTGGAGAAGGCGCAGAACTTGCAACGATAATAGCAGATGTTGGTGTAGTTGATGTTGCGGTTGACGACGTAGCGCACGGTTTCGCCCGACACCGCCCGGCGCAGCGCGTCGGCTGCCGCCGTCACATGCGCGTAATCGGCGTCGCGCGCGGCGAACAGGCGCACGATGTCGGCCTCATTCAGCCGGATCCCGCCCGCCGCGCGCTCCACCGCGGCCATCACCGCCGGGTCGGCCGAGGCCAGCCGCGGCGCGGGGATCGGCGGGGCCACGGCGCGGCCCGGGGCCCAGTCGTCCTCGCGCGCCAAGCCGTCGGAATCGATCCCGCGCCGGACCGCGGCGGCCAGCTTCGGGGCGCACCAGCGGTCGGCGGCGAAGGCGAAGGCGGGATACACCGGCAGGCGCGGGACCAGGATCCTGCCCGACTGCGCGCTGCCCTCCGCCAGCGCCGCGATCGCCGGCCAGGGCGCTTCCGGGTTCACATGGTCGGGCGTGACCGGGGAGACGCCGCCCCAGTCGTCGATCCCCGCCGCGATCAGCCGCGGATAGACGCCGGGGGAGAGGTTGGGCGGGGCCTGCACATGCACATCATCGGGCAGGATCAGCCGGGCGACGGCGATGCTCCAGAGCAGGTCGTCAAGGTCGGGCTCCGCCGCGCCCGCCATCTTCGTGCCGGGCTTGGCGCGGAAGTTCTGCACGATCACTTCCTGGATATGCCCGTGCGCCGCGTGCAGGTCGCGGATGGCGGTGAGCGAGTCGATCCGTTCCGCCCGCGTCTCGCCGATGCCGATCAGGATGCCGGTGGTGAAGGGCACCTGAAGCTCCCCGGCGAGGCGAATCGTTTCCAGCCGCCGTTCCGGCTGTTTGTCGGGGGAGCCGTAATGGACCCCGCCGGGTTCGCACAACCGCGCGGAGACGGATTCCAGCATCACCCCCTGGCTGGCGGAGACGTCGCGCAAGGAAGCGATCTCCTCGCCGGTCATCACCCCGGGGTTCACATGCGGCAGCAGGCCGGTTTCCTTGAACACCAGCGCGCACATCGCGGCGAGATAGGCGATGGTGGTCGGATAGCCGAGCTCCGCCAACGCCTCTCGCGCTGCGCGGTAACGGAGTTCGGGTTTGTCGCCCAGGGTGAACAGCGCTTCGGTGCAGCCGGCCTGGGCACCGGCCCGGGCGATCGCCAGCACCTGCTCGGGCGAGAGGTAGGTCGCGTGGCTGGTGCGCGGGCGCTGCGCGAAGGTGCAGTAGTGGCACACGTCGCGGCAGAGCTGGGTGAGCGGGATGAACACCTTGCGGGAGTAGGAGATGGTCCGGCCATGCGCCGCGTCGCGCCGTGCGGCGGCGGCGGACATCAGGTCGGGCAGCGGGGCGTGGAGAAGGTCTGCGTCGGTCATGGGTTCCATCTCGGCATGACCCCTCCCCCCGGCCCCCTCCCGCAAGGGGAGGGGGAGAACGACTCCCCCTCCCCTTGCGGGAGGGGGCCGGGGGGAGGGGGCGCGCGGCAAGCGCGGGCTCATCCCTGCACGGGCGCAATCACATCGGCGGCGAAGCGGGCCAGCCGGTCGCTTGTTTCCTCGATGGTCGGCGCCTGCAGCACCACGACCACCTGGCGGACGCCGATCGCTTCCAGCGCCGCGGCGTCTTCCCGCAGGTCGGCGGCGCTGCCGGTGAACATCTGCCGCCGGCCTTCTTGCGTGCGCCGTGCGGTCCAGTCCACCGGCTTGAACCAAAGGAGCACGGTCTCGATCGTCGCCGGGTCGCGCCCGGCGGCCTCGGCGGTCTGCGCCAGCCGGGCCATGCCGGCTTCCAGCCGGTCCGGCGTGTCGAACGGGGTTTCGTGGTTGTGCGAGGCGGGGTACCAGGCGGTCCCGAAGCGCACCGTGCGGCGCAGCGCCGCCGCGCTTTCGCCGCCCACCCAGACCGGCACGCGGGACTGCACCGGTTTGGGGCGGAACAGCAGGTTCTCGAACGCGACATGCGGGCCGGCGGCGCTTGGCGCTTCCTCGGTCCAGAGTGCCTGCATGGCGGCCAGGTACTCGTCCGTCACGGCGCCGCGGCGGGTGAAGGGCGGCGCGCCGAGGGGGGCGTATTCCTCGCGCAGCCAGCCGACACCGACCCCGGCGATCAGCCGCCCGCCGGACAGCACATCGACGGTGGCCAGCATCTTCGCCGCCACCACCGCGGGACGGTAAGGCACCACCAGCACGGACGGCAGCAGCTTCACCCTTGTCGTGATGCCGGCGAGGAAACAGAGCGCGCCCAGGACGTCCAGGCATTCGCCGGTCTGGGCGCCGACCCAGACGCCGTCTTCGGTGTAGGGGTAGCGGGTGGCGACGGCGCGCGGCAGCACCAGCCGGTCGGGGATACCGATCGTGGCATAGCCCAGCGCGTCGGCATCCCGCGCGACCGAAGCCAGCTGGGCCGGCGCGGCCAGGGCGCCGCGCGCGCCGATATGGATGCCGAACTCCACGCCTGCCCTCCCCCGGTTCATGGTGCGGGCGGCATCCTGTGGTAACGTCGGCGCCGACGCAAATCCCGCCAGGAGGAACCCCATGCAGATCGGCTGCAGCGCGCCGACGGCCGGCGCCTTGACGGACCCCGATACCATCGCCCGCATCGCGACCGAGGCCGAGATGCTCGGCTTCGGCTATGTCACGGTCAGCGATCATATCATCATCCCGACCGATATCGGCTCCCGCTACCCTTATACCGACAGCGGGGAGTTTCCCTCCGGCGCGCGGGTGGACCGGCACGAGCAGCTGATGACGGCGATGTTCATCGCCGCCAAGACGTCGAAGCTGCGGATCATCACCTCGGTGATGGTGGTGCCACACCGCCCGCCGGTGCTGACGGCCAAGCTGCTCGCCACCCTGGACGTGTTGTCCAAGGGCCGGCTGACCTTGGGCATCGGCGCGGGGTGGATGAAGGAGGAGTTCGAGGCGGTGGGCACGCCGCCGTTTGCCGAGCGCGGCGCGGTGACCGACGAGACGATGATGGCGTGTAAGGAGCTGTGGTCGAAGGAGGATCCGCAGTTCGACGGCAAATACGTGAAATTCTCCAACGTCGTGTTCCAGCCCAAGCCGGTGCAGCAGCCGATCCCGATCTGGGTCGGCGGCGAGAGCGGGCCGGCGCTGCGCCGCACCGCCGCCTATGCCGACGCCTGGTACCCGATCGGCACCAATCCGGCCCATCCGATGGACACGTTGAGCCGCTACAAGGCCGGCGTCGCCCGGCTGCGGGCGCTGACCGAGAAAGGCCGGGCGCGATCCGGCCTCGGTGGCGCTGTCCTATCGGGTGTCGTCCAATCCGGAGGCGCAGCCAAAGGGCACGGTGGACGGCGAACGCAAGCTGTTCACCGGCGGCGCGGCGGATTTCGTCGGCGACATCCGGGCCCTGCGCGACATGGGCGTGACGTCGGTGGATTTCGGCCTGTTCGGCCCGACCCTGGCCGCCACGCTCGACAACATGCGTCGCTTCCGCGAGGAGGTCGCGGCCAAGATATGAGCGAGCCCGCCGGCTCGCTCGCCCGCGCCGGGGCGGCGCTGCACTATCTCGACCGGCTTGAGACGATCGAGGGCTGGCTGTCGCCGACCACGGCGCTGGCGATGATCGAGACCCTGTGGATGCAGGAGCGCGCGGGCATCGCCGGGGACATCGCCGAGATCGGGGTGTTCCGCGGCAAGTCGTTCCTCGCGCTCGCGGCAGGCGCGCGGGCGGGGGAGCGGCTGATCGCGATCGACCTGTTCGACGCGGGCGATCCGGCGGCGGAACGGCCGGAGCAGGACGTGACGCCGTACGGCACCGGCAACCGGGCCGCGTTCCTTGCCAACCTGGCGCGGTTCTTTCCCGCCGCGCGGCCGGAGGTGATCGAGGGGTCCTCGGTCGCACTTTGCGGGCGGGAGGCGACGGCGGGGCTCGCGGAGCTGCGGCTCATCTCGGTCGATGGCGGGCACACGCGGGCGCTGACCCTGAACGACCTGCGGATCGCCGACGCGGCGCTGGGCGAGCGGGGGGTGTGCTGGCTGGACGATGTGCTGAACCCGCACTGGACCGGCGTCGTTTCGGGATTGTTCGCCTTCCTCGATACGATGCCCGGGCTCGTTCCGGTCGCGCTGTTCCCGAACAAGCTGGCGCTGTGCCGCCCGGCGGCGGCGGGGTTCTACCGGGACGGCTGGCGCGCCTTGTTCGGCGCGGGGCTGGAACGGCAGGCGATCGAGCTCCATGCCGCCGCGATCGACGTGTACGGGGAGTGCTGGCCGCAGGTGGCAGCCAGCCTGCGCATCCCGCACCGCGCGCTGACCGAGGCGGCGGAGGCCGCCGCCGCCGCCCGGCAGGCCGCGGACGCGCAGGCGACAGCGGCCGAGGCCCGAGCCGCGGCGGCGGCGCAGGTCGCGGCGGCCTACGCTGCCAGCACGTCGTGGCGGATCACCGCGCCGTTGCGCGCGCTGGCCGGCCGGGTCCGGCCGCGCGGGGGGTAGGGCGGTGGCGGGCGGTCCGCCGCCCGCCTATGCTCGGTGGGTCAAGGCGTCGCGGGATGCCACGCGATCTCCCCCCTTGCGGGAGGAGGCCGGGCGGAGGGGACGAGCCGCACCATGAGGCGTGGTGCCGCGGGCACCTCCCATCCCGGCCCTCCCCCACACGGGGGGGAGCGTTCCGTCCGTGCGGTGACGTTTCGAAATGAACACAGGTGGGAGACGCGCGATGCAACTCGGGATCACCCTGAAAATGGCCGGCTCCGCGCCGCAGCCGGACATGGATGCGGTGCTGGAAGCGGAACGGCTGGGCTTCTCGGAGGTCTGGACGGGGGAATCCTATTCCACCGACGCCGTCTCCCCGGTGGCCTGGGTGCTGGCGCGCACCAGCCGGATCAAGGCGGGCACGGGGATCATGCAGATCCCGGCGCGCACCCCGGCGGCTGCGGCGATGACGGCAATGACCCTTCAGGCGCTGTCCGGCGGGCGGTTCCTGCTGGGTGTCGGCATGTCCGGCCCGCAGGTGGTGGAGGGCTGGCACGGCGTGCGGTTCGGCAAGCCGATGACCCGGACGAAGGAATATATTGCCATCGTCCGGCAGATCCTGGCGCGCGAGAAGCCGCTGACCTTCTCCGGCGAGGAATACGTGATCCCCTATGAAGGGGCGGATGCGACCGGGCTCGGCAAGCCGCTGCGCAGCATCATCCATGGCGATCCGTCCTTGCCGATCTACACTGCCTCCATCACGCCCGCGGGGTTGCGCACGGCCGGGGAGGTGGCGAACGGCACCCTGCCGATCTTCTATTCGCCGGAGCAGCCGCGGATCGTGTCGGACCCGATCCTGGAGGGGATGCGCAAGGCGGGGCGGCCGGCGAGCCTTTCCGGGTTCGACGTCGCCCCCTACGTGCGCACGCGGCTGGGGCCGGACGTGGCGGCGTGCCGTGATGCGATCCGGCCGGAACTGGCGCTCTATATCGGCGGCATGGGGGCGCGGGCGAAGAATTTCTACAACGACGTGGCGATCAAGCTCGGCTACCCGGACGCGGCGAAGCGCATCCAGGATCTGTATCTGGACGGCAAGAAGACCGAGGCGGCGGCTTTGGTCCCGGATGCGTTGATCGACGAGATCTCGCTGGTGGGTCCGGCCGAGCGCATCCGCGACCGGCTGGCGGCGTGGAAGGACGCGGCGAAGGACGGGCACGTGGGGACCATGGTGCTGACCGGCGCTTCGAAGGAAGCGATGCGGGTGGTGGCGGAAGCAGTGCTGTAGGCCGCGCTGTCATGCGCATCCTCACGACCCTGCCGCAGGACGACCTGCGCGACGTGCCGGAGGCCGCGCTTGCCGCCGAGGCTGCGGGCTACGACGGGCTGACGACCGCGGAGAACAAGCACGACCCGTTCCTGCCGCTGGCGGTCGCGGCGGTGGGGACGGAGCGGATCGGGCTGGCGACCTCGGTCGCCATCGCCTTTCCGCGCAGCCCGATGGTGGTGGCGAACGCGAGCTGGGATCTGCAGATCGCCTCCCGCGGGCGGTTCGTGCTGGGGCTGGGACCGCAGATCCGGCCGCATAACGAACGCCGCTTCAGCGTGCCGTGGTCGGCGCCGGCGCCGCGGCTGCGCGAGTACGTGCAGGCGCTGCGGGCGATCTGGCGGGCGTGGGAGACCGGGGCGCGGCTGGCGTACGAAGGCGCGCACTACCGTTTCACCCTGATGCCGCCCTATTTCGTGCCGCCGTCGCTCCATCTGCCGATGGTGCCGGTGACCCTGGCCGCGGTCGGGCCGAACACGTTGCGCCTGGCGGGCGAGGTGGCGGACGGGGTGCGGCTGCATCCGTTCTGCACGCGGGCCTATCTGGAGCGGGAGATTTTGCCGCGGCTGGCCGAGGGCTTCGCCCGCACCGGGCGGACGCGGGAGAGTTTCGAGATCGTGGGCGGGGGGTTCGTCGCCACCGGGGCGGACGAGGCGCAGGTGGCAGCGGCGATCGAGGTGGCGCGCGGGCGGATCGCCTTCTACGGCTCCACGCCCGCCTACTGGCCGGTGCTGGAGCTGCACGGGCTGGGCGATCTGGGCCGCAAGCTGAACGCGATGACCAAGGCGGGGCAGTGGGCGGAGATGGCGGCTGCGGTGCCGGACGAGGTGGTGGCGCTGTTCACCGCGATCGGGCGGTGGGACCGGCTGGAGGCGGTGCTGGCCGAGCGGTTCGGCGGCGTGGTCGACGCGGTCGCGGTGACGCCGGGGCTGCCGGGGGAGCTGCTGGCGGATCTGCGGCTTGTGCCGAGCCGGTTCGAGGGGTTCGCGACGGGGTGGTGAGGCTGGCCGGCCGGCCGCGCGGGGCGGGCGTGTGGCCGTTGGGGGCCGACCGCCCTCAGCCCGGCAAGCGCAGCAGCCGGTCCGCGTTGCCATGCGCGATCTTCGCCCGATCGGCCGGGGAGACCGGCAGCGCATCGAGGAACGCGCGGGCACGGGCGTTCGAGGCGAACGGGTAGTCCGCCGAGAACAGGATGCGGTCCGCGCCGAACGACATCAGCGCCGCCATGAACGGGACCATGGTGAAGAATCCGCTGGTCGTGATCCACACCTGATCGACCAGCGTCTGCCGCAGCGAGCGCCGGAGCCGCGCCTTCGCCTCGTTGGCCGTGGTTTCGTCGATCCGGTCCAGCATGAAGGGCAGCGCCTCGCCCATGTGGCCGATGATGGTCTTGAGGCCGGGGTGGCGGTCGAGCGCGCCGCTGACAGGTTGTCGAAATAGGCGTTCCGCACGTCCGGGGTGGGGATGCCGGGATGGAGGTAGATCGGCAGGTCGAGCGCCTCGGCGCGGACCAGGAGCGGCTCGAACGCCGGATCGTCGAGGAAGCGGCCGTGGGTGGCGCCGTTCACCAGGACGCCGTGGAAGCCGAGGTCCCGGGCCGTGCGTTCCAGCCCCTCCGCCGCCGCTGCGGGGGCGAGCAGGGGCGGGTGGGCGAAGCCGCGGTAGCGCGTGGGGTGGCGGGTGCAGGCCTCGGCCAGGGCGTCGTTGTAGGCGCGGGCGAGGTCGATGCCGGCCGTCCGTGCGCTGACGCTTTCTTGCTCTTTACCACGGAGGAAGAAGGCGAGGGCCACGGAGGGCCACAGGAGTTGTACTTGTGCTGATGGCCGGGGAATTGACCGAACGGGTGATCGGGCTGGCGATTGAGGTGCACCGGCACACGGGCCCAGGCCTGCTTGAGTTGGTCTACGAACGATGCCTTCGTCACGAACTGCGCGAGGCGGGCATTCCGTTCGAGCGGCAGGTGGCCATTCCGGTGATCTGCAAGTCCGTGCCGATCGCCGACGGATTCAAGGCCGACATCGTCGTCGCGCGCGAGGTGATCCTGGAGATCAAAACCGTCGCCGCCATCCTGCCGATCCACGAAGCGCAGCTGCAGACCTATCTCCGCATGAGTGGCCTCCACACCGGCCAGATCCCGAATTTCAATGCGCCCGGCCCGACCCAGGGCATCCGCCGCTACGTCCTGTAGCCGCCGTCAGACGAACCCCTCCGACTCCCGTGGCCCTCCGTGGCCCTCGCCTTCTTCCTCCGTGGTAAAAATACCGCCCTCGCCCACAAGCAGGATTCCGCGAGCGACCCCCCGCCGCCGCCCGGACAACGGACCCGCAACAATCCATCCCCGCCCGCCCGAGCAGCCTGAGAGCATCGGTCCCGACCCGCAACCCCGCTCAGAGCGGCTTCAGCACAACATCCAGCGCGTCCTGGATCCTGCGCTTCGCCTCCTCATCCCCGGCGAAAGACGCGACCAGCTCCCCCAGCCGAGCAACCCCCAGCGTGGCAAGATCGAAGGGATTGAGAACGTATCCCTCTCCCCGTACCACCAGCACCGGCGCCACCCGCGCGTGCTCGCTGCCGAGCCGAGGCATGGCATCCGCCCGCACGAGCGGCGCCACCACCCGGGTCGGCATCCGCGCAAAATCGTCCGACTGCAACACGATGACGAAGGGGCGCACCGCACTGCGCGAGGGCGTCCGGTGCACGTCGAACTGCGCCGCTCCACTCACAGGCTTTGCATTTCCTCGGACAGGCTGCCGTGCGCCTCATACAGAGCGGCAAACGCGTCCATCGCCCGCTCGGTCCGCCGCCTCTCGGCCTCCGCCGCCGCGGCGCGTTTCTCGAGGTCCGCGGCGAGCAATGCTTCGACATGGGCGGAGAGATTACCGACCTCGGACTTGCAGCGCTCGACCAGGTCGGCGTTCAGGTTCAGGTTCACGGGGCGTCTCGGCGCGGAATGGTCAAAGCCCACGGCCAGCTCCTTTGCGCAAGCTTGCGCAAAGTGGGGTCGCAAGCGTATTTCTGCAAGCGCGCTTGGTCCTCCGAAAACGCCGGTTGCGTCTCCCCGCCAACGGCTTGCCTCCCTCGCGTCCGGCCCACAAACTTCCCCAAACTCCGGGAGGCGCCCCAAAACAACCGCGCCCCCACCCACAGGAGGAAACCCCATGGACCTCAACGGCGCGGTCGCCCTGGTCACAGGCGGCAACGGCGGCCTCGGCCAGCGCATCTGCCACGCGCTGGCGCAGCAGGGCGCCCACATCGCCGTCATGTACGCCCAAAGCCGCGACCAGGCCGAGGCCGTCGCCCGCGACCTCGCCGCCCGCCACCAGGTCAACGCCGCCGCCTTCGCCTGCGACATCACCGACGGCGCGGCCGTGGAACGCCTCGTTGCCGACGTCACCGGCCGCTTCGGCCGCCTCGACATCCTGGTCAACGACGCCGCCTACAACAAGGCCATCCCGTTCGCCGACCTCGACAACCTCACGCAGGAGGTGTGGGACCGGATCATGGCCGTCAACCTCACCGGCCCGATGCGCCTCATCAAGGCGGTCGCACCCGTCATGAAGGCCCAGGGCCAGGGCCGCATCGTCAACATCGCCTCCGTGGCGGGGCTCGGGCCGACCGGCTCGTCCATCGCCTATGCGGTGTCGAAGGCGGGCCTGATCCACCTCACCCGCTGCATGGCGGTGGCGCTGGCCCCCGAAACGCTCGTCAACTGCGTCGCCCCCGGCCTGCTGGAAGGCACGCGCGCGACCGCCAATCTCCGGCCCGAGCAGATCGAGCGCTCCGCGGCCGGCGCGCTGCTGAAGAAGAGCCGCCGACAAGGACGACTGCGCCGACATGGTGGTCACCATGTGCCGCACCGAGACCATGACCGGCCAGACGACCGTCATCGACGCGGGACGCATCTTTCACTGAGACGCCCCTCCGGTCGTCCCAGGACCCCTGTTGGCGCGTCCGGGCCAGGGCGCCCGCGCGCCCTCCAGCGCTCGGCCCTGTCCCCCCCGCGTGGACGCCCCGCCCAGTGCCGCCTATCGTCCCCCCAACGCATCCGGGGGAAACCACCATGTCCGAAGCCCAGCTCGTCCGCCTGACCACCGAAGGCGATATCGGCGTCATCACCGTCAACAACCCGCCCGTGAATGCCCTCAGCCCCGGCGTGCCCGAAGGCATCATCGCCGCGTTGCGCGAGGCCGAGGCCAACGCCGCCATCCGCGCCCTCGTGTTGATCGGCGCCGGCCGCAGCTTCATCGCCGGCGCCGACATCCGCCAGTTCGGCAAGAACCGCGCCCGGCCGCCGCTCGGCCAGCGCGTGTACGACGTGCTGGACGCCGCCACCAAGCCGGTGGTCGCCGCGATCCACGGCTACGCCCTCGGCGGCGGGCTGGAGATCGCGATGGCCTGCCACTACCGCATCGCCGTCCCCACCGCGAAGGTCGGCCTGCCGGAGGTGCTGATCGGCATCCTGCCCGGCGGCGGCGGCACCCAGCGCCTGCCGCGGCTGATCGGGCCGAAGGCGGCGGTCGACATGATCGTGACCGGCCGCCACGTGCCCGCCCCGGAAGCAGCCAGCCTCGGCATCATCGACCAGGTGCTGGCCGACGGCGCCGACCTCCGCACCGGCGCCATCGCCTACGCCCGCAGCATCGCCGCCGCCCGCCCGCTGCCGCGGGTGCGCGACAAGACCGACCGGCTGGCGGAAGCCAAGGCCGATCCCGCCCTGTTCGACACCGTCCGCAAATCCATCGCCCGCCGCGCCCGCAACCAGAAGGCCCCGTACAACTGCATTCTCGCGGTGGAAGCCGCCTGCACCCTGCCGATGGACGAAGGCCTCAAGCGCGAACAGGAGCTCTTCGCCGAGCTGGAAAATTCCGACGAGGCCCGCGCGCTGCGCTACGCCTTCTTCGCCGAGCGCGAGGTGGCCAAGCTGCCCGACATCCCCACCGGCCTCGCCCCGCGCGAGATCCGCACCGCCGCCGTCATCGGCGCCGGAACCATGGGGGGCGGCATCGCCATGAGCTTCGCCGACTTCGGCACTCCGGTGAAGATCATCGACAGCACACCCGAAGCCCTGGCGCGCGGGATGGACCGCATCCGCTCCAACTACGCCACATCGGTCCGCCGCGGCAGCCTCGCCGAGGATGAAATGAACCGCCGCCTCGCCCGCATCCAGCCGGTGGGCGGCTATGCCGACATCGCCGACGCCGACGTGGTGATCGAGGCGGTGTTCGAGGAAATGGACGTCAAGAAGCCGATCTTCCGCGCGCTCGACCAGGCGATGAAGCCAGGCGCGCTGATCTTCTCCAACACCTCCGCGCTCGATATCGACGCGCTGGCGGCCGAGACGGGCCGGCCGGGGGACGTGGCGGGGACGCATTTCTTCAGCCCCGCGAACGTGATGAAACTGCTCGAGGTGGTGCGCGGGACCAAGTCCTCCCCCGAAACCCTGGTCAGCGCCATGGCTTTGGGGCGCAGGATCGGCAAGATCTCGGCCATGGCCGGCAACACCGACGGGTTCGTCGCCAACCGCTCGCGCGCGCCGTTCAACAGCGAAATGGTCATCCTGCTGGAAGAGGGCTGCCTGCCCGAGCAGGTGGACAAGGTGATGGTCGATTTCGGCTACCCGATGGGGCCCTTCGCGGTGGGCGACCTCGCCGGGCTCGATATCGGCGCCGCCGGCCGCCGGCGCCGCGCCGCCGCCGATCCGAACTACCGGACCCTGCCGATCGCCGACAAGCTGGTGGAACTCGGCCGCTACGGCCAGAAGACCGGCGCCGGCTGGTACCGCTACGAGAAGGGCGACCGCACCCCGCACCCCGATCCCGAAGTGGCGCGCCTCATCCGCGAGACCGCCGCGCAGATGGGCGTGGCGCAGAAGACCTTCACCGATCAGGAAATCCTGCGCCGCCTGCTGTTCTCCTCGGTCAACGAGGCCTGCCGCATCCTGGAGGAGGGCAAGGCCTATCGCGCCTCCGACATCGACGTGATGTGGCTGAACGGGTTCGGCTTCCCGCGCTACCGCGGCGGGCTGATGTTCTGGGCCGATCAGATCGGCGTGCGCGCGGTGTACGACCAGATCGCCGCCTGGCACCAGCAGTACGGCAACCGCTGGGCGCCGTCGCGGCTGCTGCGCGAGCTGGCCGAGAGCGGCACCCCGTTCCGGGAGGCGAAGGCCGCGCCGATGGTCTGATCCCGGCGGCCGCGCGCCGTGAACCGGTTCGGCGGTCCGCGGCGACGCGCCCTCCGTTCCGGCAGGCGGCGCGGCCCGATCCTCCCTTCCGACCACCGTGACAAAGGCGGACCCGATGAAGATCTACTTCGCCCCCAACACGCGCGCCGTGCGCATCGTCTGGCTGTTCGAGGAACTGGGCCTGCCCTACGAGCTCGAGCGCTTCGCGCTCGGCGACCCGAGGATGCGCGACCCGGCCTATCTCGCGGTCCACCCGATGGGCCGCGTGCCGACGCTCGATGACGGCGACGTCCGCATCTTCGAATCGGGGGCGATCGTCGAATACGTGCTGGCGAAATACGGCGAGGGCCGCCTCGCCCCGGACAAGGACGACCCCGCGTTCCCGACCTACCTGCAATGGCTGCACTACGCCGAGGGCATGCTGATGCCGCAGGTGAACGTCATCGTCGTCGAGACCATCCTGCTGCCGCCGGAGCGTCGCAACCAGGCCAACGTGGACCGCGCGACCAAGCTGCTTGGCCGCATGCTGGGTGCCGTCGAGGAAGGGCTCAAAGGCCGCACCTATCTCGCCGGCGCGTTCTCCGGCGCCGACATCATGACCGGCCACGCCGCCATCGTCTCCGCCCGTCTCGGCGGCGATGTCTCGGACAAGCCGAACGTCCGGGCCTATATCGACCGGCTGCTGGCGCGGCCGGCGCTGGCAAAGGCGTTTGCGTTGTAAGCGGCGGGGCCGGGCGGCGCCGCCCGATCGCGACGGCGCGTGGCGCCCGGTCGCGGCGGGGACTATATGTTCGGCGACACTTGCCCGCCTCTCGCCCCCTGGCCGCGCCGCCCGCCGCCGGACCCGAGGGGCGGGTGCAGCCGAGGGGCCCCGATCATTCCTGTCCGAACCCGCCTGATCCCGCTGCTGCTGCTCGCCGCCGTGCTCCTGGGTGCGGTCCCGGGGGCCGCCCGCGCGGCCGAGAGCGCTGCGGTCAGCAGCCCCCGCGCCACCGTTTCCCTGGTCACCGATACCGATCGGGTCGCGCCGGGCACGCCGTTCCACGTCGGCCTGCTGCTGCGCCTCGCGCCCGGCTGGCACACCTACTGGCGCAACCCCGGCGATGCCGGCGCCCCGCCGACCCTTCACCTCGGCCTGCCGCAAGGCGCCGGCGCCGGCCCGATCGCCTGGCCGGCGCCCCGTGTGGTGAAGGAGGGGCCGCTCACCAGCTACGCCTATACCGGCACCGTGCTGCTCGCGCGCAGCGTCACCCTGCCGGCCCAGGTAGGCGGGAGCGACGTCCAGGTGGTGGCGCAGGCGCAATGGCTTGTCTGCAAGGAAATCTGCGTGCCGGAGCACGGCACGTTCCGGCTCGATCTGCCGGTCGGCCCGCCGGCGCCCTCGGCCCAGGCGACGCTGTTCGCCGCCGCGGCCCGGCAGGTGCCGCGTCCCTCGCCCTGGCCGGCGGTGGTGGCACCGGACGGGCGGTTGTGGCTGCACGGTGACGGTTTCAACCCGTCGGCGCTCGTGTCGGCGCGGTTCATCCCCGCCCGCCCCGGCGTGCTGCGTGACGGCGCGCCCGCGAAGCTGCGCCGCGGGGCGGACGGGATCGTGCTGGCGCTTGCGCCCGGCACGGGCTTCGCCGCCGCGCTGGCCCGGCCGGGCGGGGTGCACGGGGTGCTGGAGCTGGTTGACCGCCGGGGCCAGCGCAGCGCGCTTGAGATCGCGGCCCAGGCCGGGCCGGTGCCAGCCTCGGCGGCCTCGGCCGGGCCCGTCCCGGGCGGGGCGGCGTGGCTGCTTCGGCTGCTCGGCTTCGGCTTCCTCGGCGGGATGATCCTCAACCTGATGCCCTGCGTGTTCCCGGTGCTGGCGATGAAAGCCATGGCACTGGCGCGCGCGGCGGAGCGGGGGCGGATGCGCGGCCTGGCGCTGTCCTACACGCTCGGCGTGCTGGCCGCCTTCGCTGCCCTGGGGGGCGCGTTGGTCGCGGCGCGGGCGGCGGGGCAGAGCGTGGGGTGGGGCTTCCAGTTCGCCTCCCCGGCGGCGGTGGTCGGCATGGCGCTGGTCCTGTTCGCGGTGGGGCTGAACCTCTCGGGCGTGTTCGAGATCGGCGGGCGGATGGGGGGCCTCGGTCAGGGGCTGGCCGCGCGCGGCGGACATGCGGGGAGCTTTTTCACCGGCCTGCTCGCCGTGGTGGTGGCGACGCCCTGCACCGCGCCGTTCATGGCCGCGGCGATCGGCGGCGCCCTGGCCGGGCCGCCGGCCGCAGGGCTCGCGGTGTTCCTGGCGATGGGCGCGGGGCTGGCGGCACCGATGGCGCTGCTCGCCGTCGCCCCCGGCCTCGGCCGACTGGTGCCGCGGCCGGGGCGGTGGATGGACCTGCTGCGCCAGGCGCTGGCCTTCCCGATGTACGCCGCCGCCGCCTGGCTCGTGTGGGTGGCGAGCACCGAGGCCGGGCCGTCCGGCGTGCTGGCCGCGGGCATCGGGCTCGTGCTGCTGGGCTTCGCCGGCTGGGTGCTGGGGTTGGCGCAGCGCGGCACCGGCCGCTCCGCGCGGCGTCTGGGCTATGGGCTGGCGACGATTGGCGGCGTCGGCACCGTGGCGGTGCTCGCCTGGCTGGCTGTGGCGCCGGCGGCCTCGGCAGGCCCGTCCGCCACGGTGGCGGGGAGCGTGTCGGCGGCAGAGATCCCCGGCGCCGAGCCCTATTCCGCGACCCGGCTGGCCGCGCTGCGGGCGGATGGCCGGGGCGTGTTCGTCGACATGACCGCCGCGTGGTGCATCACCTGCCAGGTGAACCAGCGCATCGCGCTGTCGCCGGCGCGGGTGCGCGCGGCCTTTGCGGCGGACCGGGTTGCCTATCTCGTCGGCGACTGGACCAGGCAGGACCCGGCGATCACCGCCTATCTGCAGGCGCACGGGCGCGATGGGGTGCCGCTCTATGTCTATTACCCGCCCGGCGGCCGGACGGGCGAGGTGCTGCCGCAGATCCTGACCCCTGGCCTGGTGCTGCGGACCTTGCACCCGGCGGCGGCCGGCTGACCCGCCGCGTTGTCGCCCGGCCCGGCCGCGGCCATACTCGGCGCTGACCCCGGGGGAAGGAAACCACGCCGATGCACTGGACCGCGCGCCGCGACCGTTACCGTTCCGTTCTGGCGGGAGACGCCTGTATCCATCCCGGCTCGGTGTTCGATCCCATCTCGGCGCGCATCGCCGAGGATCTGGGTTTCGAGGTCGGCATGTTCGCCGGCTCGATCGGCAGCTTCACCGTGCTCGGCGCGCCCGACATCATCGTGCTGACCCTGACCGAGTTCGCCGCCCAGGCGTTGCGCATCAACCGCGCCGGCGGCCTGCCGCTGATGGTCGATGCCGACCACGGCTACGGCAATGCGCTTGAGCGTGATGCGCACGGTGCAGGAGCTGGAAACCGCCGGCGTCGCCGCCATGACGATCGAGGACACGGCGCTGCCGCGCGGCTACGGCGAGGCGAAGCCGCGGCTGATCTCGCTCGACGAGGGCACCGGCAAGATGCGTGCGGCGGTCGCGGCGCGGCAGGATCCCGCGCTGGCGATCATCGGCCGCACCTCCGCCCCCAGCATCACCGGCACCGAGGACGCCATCGCCCGCGCCCGCGCCTATGAGGCCGCGGGGGTCGACGGATTGTTCTTCGCCGGCGGCATGACCCGCGCCCAGCTGGATGCGATTGCCGACGCGGTGAAACTGCCGCTGCTGCTCGGCGGCATCTCGGGGGAGTTGCAGGACCGCGCCTATCTGGCGAGCCGGCGGGTGCGCATCGCGCTGCAGGGCCACCAGCCGTTCTCCGCCGCCGTGCAGGCGGTGTACGCCACCCTGAAGGCGCTGCGCGAGGGCACGCCGCCTGCGCAGTTGACCGGCATCGCCTCCAAGGAATTGATGGCGCGGGTGCTGCGGGAGGAAGACTATACGGCGCGGACCCGGGACTACCTGGGCGGCTAGTCCTGCCCCTGAAATGCCTTCGCATTTCAGGGACCAGCAGGCCACTGAAAACAAAGAACGAGTGTCCCGGAAATTCGGAACCGAATTTCCGAAACGGGGACACCAGGCCGGTCGCCCAAGCCGGCGACCGGGTTTACTGGCCGCCGGTTCGGCGTCGGGCCGCCGCCCGATCGCGGAGGTGATGCCGGCCACCCGCAGCCCTGATGCCTGGCAAGAGAGGCAGAGGGGCGCTCCTCTCCCTCGTTCGTGGAGCGCGGTGACTTTTGCTATCTGATATTAAGATGATACCATGTCCGACGAACCGAAATCTCACCGCGCCGGCAGGCAAGGAGGATACGGGATGCGGACCCTTCTTGCGGCACGGGCAGTGGGGCACGGAAGATGAGGCGGCGGGCAGGCCCCGCGCGGCGGGCGGCGCTCTGCGCCGGGCTCGCCCTGCTGCTGCTCGTTGGCTGTCGCAAGCGTAACACCTATGTCGCCCCGCCGCCGCCGAAGGTGGGGGTGGCGCTTCCCGTTTCGCGGATGGTGACGCCCTATCTGGATGCCACCGGCAGCACCGTTGCCTACAACGATGTCGATCTCGAGGCCCGGGTGCAGGGCTTCGTGCAACGTATCGACTATAAGGACGGGCAGGAGGTGAAGGTCGGCGCGCCCCTGTTCGTGATCGAACCGGCCCCCTACGAGGCCAAGCAGCAGCAGGCGCAGGCCTCGCTGGAGGCCGCGCAGGCCCAGTACGTCCAGGCAGATGCCGAGTACCGCCGCCAGGCGTCGCTCGGGCGCAGCGATTTCGCCTCCCAATCCGCCGTGGACCAGGCGCGCGCCACCCGCGATACCGACAAGGCGAACGTCGCCAACCAGCAGGCCGGCGTGGCGCTGGCCAGCATCAACCTCAGTTACACCCGTGTCGTCGCGCCGTTCGCGGGGGTCGTGACGCAGCACCTTGTCTCGGTGGGCGAGTTGGTCGGCGTCACCGGCCCGACCAAGCTGGCCAGCATCGTCCAGCTTTCCCCGATCTACGTCACCTTCAGCATCAGCGAGCAGGATGTGCAGCGCATCCGGGCCGACCTTGTGCGCGCGGGGCTCACGGTGGCCGATCTCGGCAAGGTTCCGGCCGAGGTGGGCCTGACCACGGAGCAAGGCTTCCCGCATCATGGCGTGCTGGACTACGCGGCGCCGCAGGTGGATGCCTCGACCGGCACGCTCACCCTGCGCGCGGTCCTGCCGAACAAGACCCGCGCCCTGTTGCCCGGTTATTTCGTCCGCGTGCGGGTGCCGCTCACGCATCTGGCCGGGAAGCAACTGCTGGTGCCGGATACGGCGCTCGGCAGCGCCCAGTCGGGCCGTTACCTCCTGGTGGTGAACAAGGACGACGTCATCGAGCAGCGCACGGTGCAGACCGGCCAGGAGGAGGGGGCGCTGCGGGTGATCCTGTCCGGACTGGGTGCCCACGACCGGGTGGTGATCACCGGTCTCTCCCACGCGATCGCCGGGCAGAAGGTTGCGCCGGAGCCCGCGGCGATGCCCGGCGCCTGATCCCGCGATGATATCGAAATTCTTCATCGACCGGCCGGTGCTCGCCAACGTGCTGGCGATCCTGTTCGTGCTGATCGGCGGGGTGGCGCTGTTCTCCCTCCCGGTGGCGCAGTATCCGAACATCACGCCGCCGACGGTCCAGGTGACCGCCCGCTATCCGGGCGCGAGCGCCGAGACCCTGATGAACACGGTCGCCCTGCCGATCGAGCAGGCGGTGAACGGCGTCGACCGCATGTTGTACATGCAATCGACCAGCACCTCGGACGGGGTCTACACGCTCACGGTGACGTTCCAGATCGGCACGGACCTGAATTTCGCGCAGGTGCTGGTGCAGAACCGGGTGTCCTCCGCGCTCGCGCAATTGCCGCAGGCGGTGCAGGCGCAGGGCGTGCAGGTCCAGCAGAAATCCACCGCGATCCTGCAGATCGTCACCCTGACCGCTGCGGACAAGCGTTACGACAGCCTGTTCCTCAGCAACTACGCCACCCTCAACCTGGTGGACGAGCTGGCGCGCATTCCCGGCGTGGGCAACGTCAACGTGTTCGGGGTCGGCCAGTACGCGATGCGCATCTGGCTCGATCCGCGGCTGTTGCAGGCGCGCGGGCTGACGCCGCAGGACGTGATCCAGGCGATCCAGCAGCAGAGCCAGCAGGTCGCGGGCGGCCAGGTCGGCGCCCCGCCGGCGCCGGCCGGCCAGGACTTCCAGTACACGGTGGATGTCGCCGGCCGGCTGGCCGACCCGCGCCAGTTCGGCGACATCGTGGTGAAATCCGCGGGCGGGGCCGTCACCCGGCTGCGCGACGTGGCGCGGGTGCAACTGGGGGCGCAGACCTATGCGCAGGCGTTCCGCTACGACGGCACGCCCGCCGCGGGGCTCGCGATCTTCCTCACGCCGGATGCCAACGCGCTGCAGGTGGCGGGGCTGGTGCGGGCGAAGATGCAGACCCTGTCAGACGCCTTCCCGCAGGGCGTGGCCTATGCGATCCCGTTCGACACCACCCGCTTCGTCAAGGCCTCGATCGACGAGGTGTACCGCACCCTGTTCGAGGCGGCGGTGCTGGTGCTGGTGGTGATCCTGCTGTTCCTGCAGGACTGGCGCGCCACCCTGGTGCCGGCGACCACGGTGCCCGTGACCATCATCGGCGCCTTCGCGGTGATGGCGGCGCTCGGGTTCACGGTCAATCTCTCGACCCTGTTCGCGCTGATCCTGGCGATCGGCATCGTTGTCGATGACGCCATCGTCGTCGTGGAGGGCGCGGCGCACCATATCGAGCGCGGCCTGTCGCCGCATGATGCGGCGGTGACGGCGATGGGGGAGCTGTTCGGGCCGATCATCGGCATCACCCTGGTGCTGATGTCGGTCTTCCTGCCGGCGGCGTTCCTGCCCGGGCTGACGGGGCGGATGTACGCGCAGTTCGCGCTGGTGATCGCGGCGACCGCGCTGATCAGCGCGATCAACGCGGCGACCCTGAAACCGACGCAGTGCGCCCTGTGGCTGCGCCGGCCGCGGCCGCCCGAGCAGCGCAACATCGTGTTCCGCGGCTTCAACCGCGCCTACGCCCCGCTGGAGCGCGGCTACACGCGGCTGATCGGCTCCATGAGCCGGCATGCGACCGTCATGGTGGTGATCGCGCTGGCGCTGGCCGGGCTCGGTGTCTGGGGCCTCGCGCGCCTGCCGACGGCGTTCATCCCGACCGAGGACCAGGGCTATCTCGTGGTGGCCCTGCAATTGCCGGATGGCGCCGCGCTGGAACGCACCGAGACCGCGCTCGGTCAGGTCGGCCGGATCGCACGCGCGATTCCGGGGGTCGATCACGTGGTGGAGATCGCCGGCGTCTCGCCGCTGGACGGCAACGCCTCGCTCTCCAGCGCCGGCGCGGCCTATGTGATCCTGAAGGACTGGGCCGCGCGCGGCCGGGCCAAGGACGAAGGGCTGCGCGCGATCTACGAACGGTTGCAGGGAGAGATGAACACGTTGCCCGACGGCAACGCGCTGGTGCTGGTCCCGCCGCCGATCCAGGGCGTGGGCAACTCCAACGGCTTCACCATGGAGGTGGAGCTGCGCGACGGCAATTTCGACTGGCAGAAGCTGCAACGCGTGACCCGCACGATCGTCGCGGACGCGGTAAGCCAGGCCGCGTTGCAGCACGTGTTTTCCTCCTACCGCGCCGATGTGCCGCAGATCCGGGTGACGGTCGATCGCACCCAGGCGGAGCGGATGAATGTTTCGGTCGGAGATGTGTTCAACGTGCTGACCGGCTATATCGGATCGAGCTACGTCAACCAGTTCAACAGCTTCGGCCGCACGTTCCAGGTGTATGTGCAGGCGGACTCGCGCTACCGGCTGCGCCCGGCCGATCTCGCATCGCTCTATGTCCGCAGCACCGACGGGAACATGGTGCCGCTGGGCGCGCTGGTCACCATCGGCCCGGTGGTCGGGCCGGGGCTGATCTCGCTCTACAATCTCTATCCGGCGGCGACGGTCGTCGGGCTTCCTGCCCAGGGCTTCAGCTCCGGGCAGGCGATCGCGCTCATGGAGGAGATCGCCGGCAAGGTGCTGCCGCGGGGCGCCGGGTTCGATTGGACGGCGATGTCGTACCAGGAGAAAGCGGTCGGCGGGCAGGTCTATTTCGCGTTCGTGCTTGCCCTGGTGCTGGTCTATCTCTGCCTCGCCGGGCAGTACGAGAGCTGGATCGCGCCGTTGTCGGTGCTGCTTGCGGTCCCGCTTGCGCTGCTCGGGCCGGCGGTGGTGCTGGGTGGGCTCGGGCTTTCCAACAACCTCTATACCCAGATCGGGGTCGTGCTGCTGATCGCGCTGTCGGCGAAGAACGCGATCCTGATCGTGGAGGTCGCCCGCGCCCGGCACGCGGAGGGCATGGACATTGCGTCCGCGGCGGTGCTGGCGGCGGCGACGCGGTTCCGGCCGATCCTGATGACGTCCTTCGCGTTCATCCTGGGCGTGGTGCCCCTCGTGCTCTCGACCGGCGCGGGGGCGGCGGCGCGCATCTCGCTCGGGCTTGCGGTGGTCAGCGGCATGCTGGCCTCGACCTGCCTCACGGTGCTGTTCGTGCCGTCGTTCTTCGTCGTGCTGCAACGGGCCGAGGACCGGCTGCGCGGGCGGGCCCGCGAGGCCGTCCCCGACTGAAGGGACACCCGCGCGACGCTGATCCGCCGCTGATCGGTTCCCGGCCTTCGGGTTCAGGCCCGCAGGGCCGGTGCCGACGCAGCTGCCGCGTCCAGCCGGCGGGTCAGCATCGCCTCGAACGCAGCCAGGATGCGCGCCACCGCTTGGTTGCGGTAGGCGAACCGCGGATCGTCCTCCGGATGGACCAGCATGGTCGCGTTCGCCTCGAACACCAGAAGCCGCCCGTCCGGCAGCAGGGCGAAGTCGATGCCGGCGAAATCGAGGTCGAGCCGGGCGCCGATCGCCGCCAGCGCCGCCATGCCGGCGGCGCCCAGCACCGCTGCGGGGTCGTGCAGGAATCGCGCCTCCTCGGCCCGCCGCGTCGGATCCTGGTCCATCCCGGCGGTCCAGTAGTGCACCAGCCAGGCGCGCCCGATCGCCAGATGGTAGGCGTAGGGTACCCGATCGATGAAGATCGCCCGGTATTTCCGGTAAAATCCGTCCGTCCCGCGGCTGTCCACGAAGTTTGTGACATAGGCGGGCCCGGCCTGGGCGAGGGCGGCGGCGAGCGCTGCCTCGGTGCCGACACGCTGCACACCGGCGCCGCCATGGGCGCCGATCGGGCGCACCAGGGCCGGCAGCAGGGCGGACAGGCCCGCCCCGGGGGCCGCGCGGGCGACTTCCGGCACCACGATCCCCGGGATGCCGGCGAGCAGCCGGGGCAGATCCGCCCGGCCGGTGCGGGCCACCCGGTCCGGCGGGTTGAGCAGCGGGCGCGGTGGGGCGGCGAACAGCCGGGCCGCGGCCGGCGGCAGCGTCGGGGCCTGGTCCGGATCGCCGATCGCGTTGAACACCAGATCGTACCCGGGCAGGGCGCGATCCTGATCGGGCGTCGCGTAGTCCACGTACCAGCGGATCACGGTGAAGCGCGCGCGCGGCAGCAGATGGCGCAGCGGGATGTTGCCGACATCGGCGACGGTCGGGACCAGCACCGTGCAGTCCGGCCGCGCCGCCGTCTCGATGAACACCTGCTGGTCCCGGTAGGCCGCATCGCGGTGGGCGCGTGCTTGCTCCGGCCGGGACCGGATCAGCAGGCCGGCCAGGTTCTGGTGCGCGGCCCGCAGGCCGGGATCGAGCGCCAGCGCGCGGCGGCAGGCGTCTTCCGCCGCGTGGAACCGACCGCGCCGGACCAGGACCGAGCCAAGGCTGGCCGCCACCGCGGCGTTGTCCGGGGCGCGCGCGGCGGCGCGGCGCAGGCAGGCCTCGGCTTCGTCCAGCCGATCAAGCTCGGCATAGGCGGCGCCGAGCGCCAGCAGGATCGGTGCCCGGTCCGGGGTGAGTGTGTCGGCATGCTCCAGATCCGTAACGGCGGCAGCGTGGCGGTGCAGGCGCGTATGGGCCTCGGCCCGGGCGAGCCATGCGGTCGGCAAGGCGGGGTTGGCGGCCAGCGCCTGGTCGGCTGCCGCGATCGCTGCGACCGCATCGCCGGCGGCGAGCAGGGCAACGGCCAGTTGGGCGCGCACCGGGGCACAGCCGGGATCGCGCGCCAGGATCTGGTGGAAGAAGTCGAGGTCCGTCGACGTCGCTGACATGCGTGCCCACCCGATACTGCCGAACGGCCGGGGCATTCTGGCGGCGGGGGATGAAGGCAAGGTGAAGGGGAGGGGCGCATAAGTAAGGCCAGGGGGGCTTTGCCCCCCTGGACCCCCCACCAAGGGCGTCGCCCTTGGAACCCTTCAGTCGGTTCCCGGGAGGGAGGGGGAGGCGCGGCGGCCGGGCCGGCGGCCTGGGGCGGGCGAGAGGGAGCGCATAGGCGCTCCCTCTCGCCCGCCCCAGGCCGCCGGCCCGGCCGCCGCGCCTCCCCCTCCCTCCCGGGAACCCCCCGAGGGGTCCAGGGGACGACTGTCCCCTGGCGGGGGTCCAGGGGGCAGCGCCCCCTGGCCTTGCTTGCTTACCGTCACCCGCCACCCAGCCGCCGTTCCACCATCGCGCGCCAGGGGGCGTTCGCTGGTGCAGTGGCGAGTGCGCGCCGGAACAGGGCTTCGGCGTCCGGGGTGACGTGGCCGTTGGCTTCCGTCAGCGCTTCGGCAGTTTCCGCGGCCAGGGTCGGGTCGAAGCGGTTGGCCAGGGCTTTCTGCCAGGCCGCTGCTGCTTGCGGCATGTTGCCCAGCCGCGCTTCGGCGTTGCCGAGCAGGATGTAGCCTTGCCGCGCTTTGGCCGATCCTGGATCCAGCTTGGTCAGCGCGGTTTTCAGCTCGGCGATCAGCGCCACCTCCCGCTTCGCGCGGGCTTCGGCGGCGGCGATGCGTCCGGCCAGGGGCGCGGCCGGCAGTTCGGGCGAGCCGCCGACGAGATACAGCGCCAGGGCCCCGACCGGCACCAGCAGCAGCGCCGCCCACAGCGGCGAGCGCCCGGCGGAGACGGGCTCGGGGTCGGCGCGGCCCGCCTCGGCCAGCAGCCGGCGTTGCACTTCCAGCACCGCGGCGGCGTGCTCCGGCACGCCGATGCGCTGGTCCGCCAGGTCGCGGTCGAGTTCGATCAGTTGCGCCCGGTGCAGGGCGAGCGCCGCTTCCTGCCGCCCGCGCGCGCGCGCGCTGCGAAACAACGTGAGTCCGAGCGGCGCGAGCGCGAACGCCGCCAGCCCTGCGATGGCAAGCCAGATCATGGGCCGGGGTTCATTTCAGCAGATCGGCCAATCGTTGCTGTTCGGCCGGGGACAGCGGTTCCGGCAGCGCCGGGTGGCGCCGGCGCGCCAGAAACACCGCGGCGCCGCCCACCAGAAGCGCGATCGCCGGCGCCCCCCACAGCACCCAGGTCATCGGATCGAACGGCGGACGCAACAGGATGAACGTGCCGTAGCGCGCCACCATCCAGTCCATGATCCGCTTGTTCGACCAGCCTGCCAGCACGTGCTGACGGATGATGCCGCGGAACTGCTTGGCCAGCTCGGCGTTCGACTCCTCGATGCTTTCGTTCTGGCAGACCACGCAGCGGAGTTGCATGCCGATCGCTTCGGCGCGTTTTTCCAGCACCGGGTTGGCCAGCATCTCGCCCGGGCTGCTCACCGCGAAGGCGGGGCCCGCGGCCAGCAGCAGGCCGAGGATCAGGGCGAGGCGGGCGGGCCAGGCGCGGGTCATGCCAGCTTCCGCAACAGCGGCAGGATCGTGTCGTTGATCGAATCCGTCGACATCCCGCCGGCGTAGCGCAGCCGCACGATGCCGGAGCGATCGACCACATAGGTTTCCGGCACGCCGTACAGGCCGAAGTTGATCGCCGTCTTCCCCTCGGCGTCGCGCGCCACGCGGTGGTACGGGTCGCCGTAGCGGGTGAGGAAGCCTGCGGCCGCTGCCGCCGTATCCTTGTAGGCGATGCCCCAGATCGGCACCCCTTTCTGGCGCAGGGTCATCAGCGCCGCGGATTCCTCGACGCAGGGGATGCACCAGGAGGCGAAGAAATTGACCAGGGCTGGCAACTGGCCCTGGTTCACGTCGGTATTGGAGAAACCGGCCGACGGCGGCTGTCCCGGCAGGTCGAAGCTGGGCAGCTTCTTGCCGATCAGCATGCTTTGCAGCGCGTGCGGATCGTAGCTGCCGTCGCGCATGCGCACCAGCAGCGCCCAGAATACGCCGCTGCCGGCGGCGGCGAGGCCGAGCGGGCCGAGCATCAGCAACCGGCGACGGGTGACGGCGTCCATCCCTGCCCCCGTCAGGCCGGCACGCCGACCGCGCCGCGCCGCGCCGGGGCGCCGACCCGAAGGCGCCGGTCCACCAGCGACAGCCCGCCGCCCAGCGCCATCACCAGCGCGCCCAGCCAGACGAACGGGGCCATGGTGTTCACGTGCAGCCGCAGCACCACCTTGCCATCCTGTTCCCCGCCCAGCGCGACATACAGATCGCGCAGCAGGTTGGTCTGGATCGAGGTATCGGTGACCGTCTGGTGCTGCTGGCCGAAGGTGCGCAGGGACGGGTGCACCATCGCCACCTGCCGCCCGTCGCGCATGATGCGGAGGTCGGCGACATGCGCGGTATAATCCGAGCCTGGCACGTCGTGCATCCCGGCCAGGGTCCATTGGTAGCCGCCGAAGGCGATGGTCTGCCCCGGCTGCACCGCGACGATGGTGCTGAGCGCGAGCGACATCCCGGCGATCCCGGCCACCGTCACCCCCATGCCGGCATGCGCGATCGCCGCGCCCCAAACGCCGAGCGGCTGCGCCCGCAGCCGGGCCCAGGAGGTGGCGAACGGAACGCGGAACAGCCGGATGCGCTCGACCAGTTCGGCGAAGGCGCCGAGGATCAGCCAGGCGGCGGCGGCGAAGCCGGCGGCGGCGAAGGAACGGTCCAGCCCGAATTGGGCGGCGATGCCGATCACCGCCGCGATCGCGCCCGCCCACCACAGCCGCAGCAGCGCCGGCAGCAGGTCGGCGCGTTTCCAGGCCAGCACCGGGCCCACGCTCATGGCCGCGAACAGCGGCACCAGCAGCGGCACCACCGTCAGGTGGAAATAGGGCGGCCCGACGCTGAGCTGTATGTGGAACAGCGCGGCGAACAGCGGATAGGCGGTGCCGGTGAACACCACGGCGCAGAGCGCGCACAGCAGCACGTTGTTCAGCACCAGCGCGCCCTCGCGCGAGATCGGCGCGAACACCCCGGTGGCCGCCAGCGCCGGCGCGCGGAGCGCGAACAGCACGAGGCTGCCGCCGATGGTGATCCCGAGCAGGGCGAGGATGAAGATGCCCTGGGTCGGGTCCTCGGCGAAGCTGTGCACCGAATTGAGGATGCCGGAGCGCACCATGAAGGTGCCGCACAGGCTGAGCGAGAAGGTGGCGATGGCGAGCAGGACGGCCCAGGTCTTCAACGTGTCCCGCTTCTCCACCACGATCGCGCAATGGATCAGCGCGGTGCCGGTGAGCCAGGGCAGCAGCGAGGCGTTCTCCACCGGGTCCCAGAACCAGTAGCCGCCCCAGCCGAGCTCATAATACGCCCACCAGGAGCCGAGCGCGATGCCGCAGGTGAGGAAGCACCAGGCGGCCAGCGCCCAGGGCCGCACCCAGCGGCCCCACATGGCATCGACCCGTCCTTCCAGCAGCGCGGCGACGGCGAAGGCGAACGGGATCGCGAAGCCGACGTAGCCCATGTAGAGAATCGGCGGATGGATCGCGAGCCCGGGGTCCTGCAGCAGCGGGTTGATCGCCGCGCCCTGGATCGGCGGCGGCCACATGCGCCGGAACGGGTTGGACGACGTGAGGGTGAACAGCAGGAACCCGGCCGAAACGATGCCGAGCACGCCGATCACCCGCGCGCGCAGGGCCGAAGGCAGGTTGCGCCCGAACACCGCCACCGCGCCGCCGCACATCGAAAGCACCAGGCACCACAGCAGGATCGACCCGTCGTGGTTCCCCCAGGTGCCGGTGATCCGGTAGAACAGCGGCTCGGTCGAGGACGAGTTCATCGCCACGTCGTAGACGGAGAAATCGTTGACCACCGAGCTCCAGATCAGGCAGCCGTAGCACACGATCAGGGACATGAACTGGCCGACCGCCAGCGCCGGCGCGGCCGCCATCAGCCGCAGGTCGCGGCTGCGCGCTCCGGCGATTGGCAGCACCGCCTGCGCGCAGGCAAGTGCAACGGCGAGCGCCAGCGCGAAATGGCCGAGTTCAGGGATCATCCGCCGCTACGTCCTATGCCGTTCGTGTGCCGCAGCGCGTCGACCGGCTTGAACCGGCTCTTGTCCCACCAGGTGGCGGATGGCGGCGGCTTGCCTGCCGAGGGGTTCCAGTGGCCCGACTTCTTCAGCGCGGCGACCACTTCCTTCGGCATGTAGTCGGAATCGTGTTTGGCCAGCACCTCGGTGGCGCGGAAGGTGCCGTTCGGGGAGATCGAGCCGATCGCCACGATGCCCTGGCCCTCGCGGAACAGGTCGGGCAGCACGCCCACATAGTCCACCCGGACGCTGGAGCTGCCGTCGGTGACGCGGAAGATCGCCTCCGGCTCGGTTCCGTCCATCACGTGGCGCACGCTGCCTTGCTGCACCAGCCCGCCAAGCCGCAGCACCTGGCCGGGCGGCGGGTCCTTCTGCGCGATCTGGGTGGGGGTGACGAAGAAGGTCAGGCTGCTCTGGAACGCGCTGAGCGCGAGCGCGCTGGCCGAGCCCACGCCGACCGCGCAGGCCAGCAGCAGATAGAGGCGCCGGCGCTTGCGGGTCATGACCGGTCCTCCGTGGGCTGGTTCCCCTCGGATCGGTGCTCCGTCCGCGCCGCGGCGGCCTGGCGGCGGGCCCGGCGCGGATCGATCGCCGCCAGCCGCGCCGTCGCGGTCCGCATCCGGCGCCAGGCGGCGAGGGCGAACCCGCCCGGCACGACCACGCCGAGCGCATAGGAGGCGGCGATATAAGGCAGGAAGGTCATGCCGCGGCCCTTTCCTCGACGCGGGCCATCAGCAGGACGCGGATGCGCCGTTCCATCACCGCCGCGCGCAGCCGCGCCGTGACGATCGCCGCGAAGCCGAGCGTGTAGCCGACGGTGGTGAACAGCAGCGGCCAGATCATCGAGATATACATATGCGGCGCGCCGGTCAGGGTGAACGTGTTGCCCTGATGCAATGTATGCCACCAGTCGACGCTGAACTTGATGATCGGCAGATCGACCACGCCGACCAGGGCCAGGATCGCCCCGGCCCGGTAGCCGCGTTCCGGATTGTCGAAGGCGCGGATCAGCGCGATGTGGCCGAGATAGAGGAAGAACAGCACCAGCACCGACGTCAGCCGCGCGTCCCACACCCACCACGCCCCCCACATCGGCTTGCCCCACAGGCTGCCGGTGGCGAGGCAGACCGCGGTGAAGCCGGCCCCCACCGGTCCGATCTCCTGCGCCGCCAGGTCGGCCAGCGGATGGCGCCATACCAGCGAGGCGACCGAGCAGGCGGCGAGCCCGGCATAGCCGGCCGAGGCCAGCCAGGCGGCCGGGACGTGGACATAGATGATCCGCACCGCGTCGCCCTGCTGCCAGTCGGACGGGGCGAAGAACAGGCCCCAGATGAGCCCGATGGTGATCAGCACCAACGCGCTGACGGTGAGCCACGGCAGCACCGTCCCGGCCAGCCGCAGGAAGCGGCCCGGGTTGGCGAAACGATGCAGGTTGCGCCGCGGCGGCGCGAGAGAAGAGGTGGCGTCCACGGTCATTCGGTTCCTTGGAAAGCGTGTCTAGCCCAGGCCCGGTCGCGGCAGAAGCTCCCCGGGATTGCATTCCTGTAAGGCGTCGGGCGGGAGATCCGCGGGGCAGGCCGCCTGGGCCCGGTCGGCCGGCTGCCCCGCAGGGCTCCGCTGTGCTAGAAAAGCATCGGTGGGCGGAGCGGAGGCGCGGGTGAGCGAGGCTGAGCGACGAGGCTGGGGGCTGGACGAGTTCCTGGCGTGGGAAGCTGCCCAGCCCGTGCGGTGGGAGCTGATCGACGGCCGGCCGATAATGATGACCGGCGGAACCCAGGCGCATAACCTGATCATGATCAACGTCACGTCGGCGCTGCGGCGCGCGCTGCGCGGCTCGCCGTGCCGGCCCGGGGGGAGCGACCTGCGGATCGTGACCGGCAACGGGAATGTTCGGTACCCCGATGCGCTGATCGACTGCGGGCCTTTCCAGCCGGGCGCCCACGATGCCTCGGAACCGGTGGCCGTCTTCGAGGTTCTGTCCCGCTCCACCGCCTGGATCGACCTGCACGCCAAGCTGCGCGACTATGATGCCACGCCGAGCGTCCGGCTGTATGTCGTGGTTTCGCAGGACATCGCTTGGGTCGCGCTGTGGAACCGCGACCCAAGCGGTCGGCTGGCCGTTGCCGCCGCGCTTTCCGGCCTGGACGAGGCGGTGCCGCTCGATCCGCTGGACGGGACCTTGCCGCTGGCCGAGATCTACGAAGGGCTCGCCCTGCCGCCCGGGGCGGCGGCATGACCGGGTCCGATCCGTCCCGCTTCTGGCTGGTGAAATCCGAGCCCGACGCATTCTCCTGGGACCAGCAGGTGGCGGCCGGGGTGGAACCCTGGACCGGGGTACGGAACCACGCGGCGAAGAACCACCTGAAAGCGATGCAGGCGGGCGATCGCGCATTCTTCTACCACTCCAACACCGGCAAGGAGATCGTCGGCGTGGTGGAGGTGGTGCGCGCCGCATATCCCGATCCCACGGCGGAGGCCGGGGACTGGGTGTGCGTCGACATGCGTGCGGTCGGTCCGATGCCGCGCCCGGTGGGGCTCGGCGCCATCAAGGCGGCGCCGGCGCTGGAGGGGCTGGCGCTGATCCGCCAGTCCCGCCTGTCGGTGCTGCCGGTTTCCCCCGCGCACTGGGCGGAGATCTGCCGGATGGGCGGATGGACCGGCTGATCGCCGACCCGCCGCCCCGGCTGCGCCGGCTCTGCGCCGTGGACGAGATCCCCGATCCTGGCGCGAAGGGCTTCCCGCCGCCGCCGGGCGGGTTCACCGGGCTGTTCGCGGTGCGCGCCGGCGGAACGGTCGCCGTCTATGTGAACGCCTGCCCGCATCTCGGCGTGCCGCTCGATTGGGCGCCGGACCGGTTCCTCTCGGTCGACCGGCGGCATATCATCTGCGCCACGCATGGGGCGTTGTTCCGGATCGAAGATGGCGGCTGCGTGCATGGCCCTTGCTACGGCGCGGCCCTGGAACAGGTGTTGATCCAGGTCAACGGAGGCGTGATCTGGGTGCCGGAGCAGGCCGGCCTGTAGGGGCGGGGCGGTTGCCCTCGCTTGAACCGGCGGCGCGCGCTGCGTAGCTTGCCGCCCATTATCCTGCCGGCCGCGCTCCCGCCGGGCCGCGCCCGACCCAAGAACGAAACAGGAGGGACGACGTCCATGCCCGACACCCATCCCGCCGACGGCCAGGTGTTCCCGGTCCGCCCGGAGATCGCCGCCCACGCCCACGTGACCGCCGAGCGCTACCGCGAGATGTACGAGCGCGCCGCCCGCGACCCCGACGGGTTCTGGGCCGAGCAGGCCCGCCGCGTGGCGTGGATGACGCCACCGACCAAAATCAAGAACGCCAGCTATTCCGGCAACGTCGCCATCAAATGGTTCGAGGACGGGGTGCTGAACGCCTCCGTCTCCTGCCTCGACCGCCACGCCGCGGCGCATCCCGACCGGGCGGCGATCATCTGGGAAAGCGACGATCCGTCCGTCTCTCGCACCATCACCTATAAGGAGCTGCACGAGCAGGTCTGCCGGTTCGCCAACGGTCTGCGCAGCTTGGGGGCGAAGAAGGGCGACCGGATCACGATCTACCTGCCGATGGTGCCGGAAGCCGCGGTGGCGATGCTGGCCTGCGCGCGGATCGGCGCGGTCCATTCCGTGGTGTTCGGCGGGTTCTCGCCCGACAGCCTGGCGAACCGGTTGCAGGATTGCGAGTCCACCCTGCTGATCACCGCCGACGAGGGCCGCCGCGGCGGGCGCAAGGTGCCGCTGAAAGCCAACGCCGACGAGGCGCTGAAATCCTGCCCCGGGGTGACGACCGTCGTGGTGGTGAAAGTCACCGGTGCCGACGTGCCGATGGCCGCCGGGCGCGACCACGACTACGCCGCGCTCTGCGCCGCCGCCGCCCCGGTCTGCGAGCCGGAGCCGATGGGGGCGGAGGATCCGCTGTTCATCCTCTATACCTCCGGCAGCACCGGCAAGCCGAAAGGGGTGCTGCACACCACCGGCGGCTATCTGGTCTGGGCGTCCTACACGCATGAAATCGTGTTCGACTACCGGCCCGGCGAGATCTACTGGTGCACCGCCGACGTGGGCTGGGTGACCGGGCACACCTACATCGTGTACGGGCCGCTCGCGAACGGCGCCACCAGCGTGATGTTCGAGGGCGTGCCGAACTACCCCGACAGCTCCCGCTTCTGGCAGGTGTGCGACAAGCACAAGGTCAACATCTTCTACACCGCGCCGACCGCGATCCGCGCCCTGATGCGCGACGGGGAGGCGCCGGTGGAAAAGACCTCCCGCAAGTCGATCCGGATCCTGGGCACGGTCGGCGAGCCGATCAATCCGGAAGCCTGGCTCTGGTATCACCGGGTGGTGGGCGAGCATCGCTGCCCGATCGTCGATACCTGGTGGCAGACCGAAACCGGCGGCATCCTGATCAGCCCGCTGCCGGGCGCGACCGCCTTGAAGCCGGGCTCGGCGACCCTGCCGCTGCCGGGGGTGCGGCCGATGATCGTCGATGGCGACGGGCACGAACTGCACGGGGCCTGCGAGGGCAATCTCTGCCTCGCGGACTCCTGGCCCGGGCAGATGCGCACCGTGTTCGGCGATCACGAGCGTTTCGTGCAGACCTATTTCTCCACCTTCAAGGGGCTCTATTTCACCGGCGACGGGGCGCGGCGTGACGCCGACGGCTACTACTGGATCACCGGGCGGGTGGACGACGTGATCAACGTCGCCGGCCACCGCATGGGCACCGCGGAAGTGGAAAGCGCGCTCGTTGCCCACCCGAAAGTGGCCGAGGCCGCGGTGGTGGGCTTCCCGCACGACATCAAGGGCCAGGGCATCTACGCCTACGTGACGTTGAAGCTGGGCGAGGAACCCACCGAGGCGCTGCGCAAGGAGCTGGTCGCCTGGGTGCGCAAGGAGATCGGCCCGATCGCGGCGCCGGATGCGATCCAATGGGCGCCGTCCCTGCCCAAGACCCGCAGCGGCAAGATCATGCGGCGCATCTTGCGCAAGATCGCGGCCAACGAAACCGACAGCCTGGGGGATACGTCCACCCTGGCCGATCCGGCGGTGGTGACGGAACTGGTGGACAATCGGGTGAGCTAACCCAAGCGCTTCGGGCGTCGGACCGCGGGGGGCAGAGATGGAAGACGACAGGCGTCGGGGCGCACGCACCGGGGTTCTGAAACGGGCCAAGCTCGTCTTCGGCAACGACGACATGAGCCGCTCGGTGATCGATTGCGTGGTGATGGACCTCTCGCCGACCGGGGCGCGGGTGCGGACCGGCACCCCGGTGACGGTGCCCGAGTGGGTGACGTTCCTCCTGCCGGACGGGATGAGCTCCCGCGCCCGCCGCCGCTGGACCCGGGGCAACGAGATAGGGCTCGAGCTTACCTCGTCCGACCATGAAAGCCTGCTCGAGGCGATGATCGCCGGGCTGAGCGAGGATCAGCGCCGGGCGCTGATCGCCCGGATCGAGGCGACGCTGGTGCCGAAGTCGGACCGGCCCTGAGCGCCCGCCGGCGATCCTCCCCCGGCGATCCCCCCGGGGATCCCATCGGGCCGGCGGGATCAGTTCAGCCGGGCGCGCAGGGTGGCGACTTCCCGGCGCAGCCGGGTCGCCGCGTCCCCCTCGGGGACCAGCGCCAGGAAGCGGTCGAAGCAGCGCAGGGCGGCGCCCACCTGGTCGAGCCGCTGGTGCATCGTGCCGGCTTCCCGCCACAGGCTGGCCTGGTCGGGGGCGATGCGTAGCATGTCCTCGGTGGCGGTGAGCGCGCCGGCGATGTCGCCTGCGGACAGCCGGCGGCTGCGCAGGTTGTTCTGCAGCCGCAGCAGCACCGCCCGTGTGCCGGCCGGGCGCAGCAGGCCCGGGCGCAGCTCCGCCTGCGGCCCCGAAACCCGCTTGAGCAGCGCGCGCAGGGCCGGCGCGTCCAGCACCGCCCCGCCGTCGAACACGTCGACCACCAGTTGCCCGCCGGCGCCTTCCAGCGCGACCAGGAAATGCGCCGGGAAATCCACGCCGTGCGCCGGCCAGCCGGCCGCCCGCGCCGCGTGCAGCCACAGCACGCCGAGCGCCACCGGCAGGCCGCGGCGGCGCGCCAGCACCTGGATCAGGTTGGCATTGGCGGGATTGTCATAGTCCTCGGCATCGCCGCGGAAGCCGGTACTGGCCGGCGAGCAGGCGGGCCAGCGCGGCACCGCGGGCGGGCAGGTCGTCGGGGGGGGTGGTGCGGCCCAGCGCGGCGGCGTCGACCGCGATGGCGGACAGCACGCCGCGCGCCGCCGCCAGATCCACCTCCGGCTGGTCGATGCGGGCGAATTGCAGCGCGGCTTCGGCGATGTCGATCTCGTCGTCCGCAAGCAGGCCCACCGCGTCGAGCGCGGTCTCCGGGTCGATCGGGCGGGCGGGTCCGGCGGACATGGCCTGAGGTGCTACGGCCTTGCCCGCCGGGACGCAACCGGGGGCTACTCGGCGGCGGTTTCGGGGAGGTAGAGCGCCTTGCCCTTCTCGGCGAACTCGGCGCTTTTCGCTTCCATCCCGGCCATCCGTGCGGCGTCCTCCCGCAGGTCCTGCGTGATCTTCATCGAGCAGAACTTTGGCCCGCACATGGAACAGAAATGCGCGACCTTGTGCGCGTCCTTGGGCAGGGTCTCGTCGTGGAAGCGGCGCGCCGTGTCGGGGTCGAGCGAGAGGTTGAACTGGTCCTGCCAGCGGAACTCGAACCGCGCGCGCGACACAGCGTCGTCGCGCAGCTTGGCCGAGGGATGGCCCTTGGCGAGGTCGGCGGCGTGGGCGGCGATCCGGTAGGTGATGACGCCGGTCTTCACGTCGTCGCGATCGGGCAGGCCGAGATGCTCCTTCGGCGTGACGTAGCAGAGCATCGCGGTGCCGAACCAGCCGATCATCGCCGCGCCGATCGCCGAGGTGATGTGGTCGTAGCCCGGCGCGATGTCGGTCGTCAGCGGGCCCAGGGTGTAGAACGGCGCCTCGCCGCATTCGGCGAGCTGCTTGTCCATGTTCACCTTGACCTTGTGCATCGGCACGTGGCCGGGGCCCTCGATCATCACCTGGCAGCCCTTGTCCCAGGCGATCTTGGTCAGCTCGCCCAGGGTTTCCAGCTCGGCGAACTGCGCGCGGTCGTTGGCGTCGGCGATCGAGCCGGGGCGCAGCCCGTCGCCCAGCGAGAACGACACGTCATACTTGCGCATGATGTCGCAGATCTCGTCGAACCGCTCGTAGAGGAAGCTCTCCTTGTGGTGCGACAGGCACCAGCGCGCCATGATCGACCCGCCGCGCGAGACGATGCCGGTGGTGCGCGTGGCGGTCAGCGGCACGTAGGCGAGGCGGACGCCGGCGTGGATGGTGAAATAGTCCACCCCCTGCTCGGCCTGCTCGATCAACGTGTCGCGGAACACCTCCCAGGTCAGCGCGTCGGGCTCGCCGCCGACTTTTTCCAGCGCCTGGTAGATCGGCACGGTGCCGATCGGCACCGGCGAATTGCGCATGATCCAGCCACGGATGTTGTGGATGTTGCGCCCCGTCGAGAGGTCCATCACCGTGTCGCCGCCCCAGCGGATCGCCCAGACGAGCTTTTCCACTTCCTCGGCGGCGCCGGAGGTGACGGCGGAGTTGCCGATATTGGCGTTGATCTTCACCAGGAAGTTGCGGCCGATGATGACCGGTTCCAGCTCCGGGTGGTTGATGTTGGCCGGGATGATGGCCCGTCCCCGGGCGATCTCGTCGCGGACGAATTCCGGGGTGATGAATTCGGGGATGGCGGCGCCGAAATCCTCGCCGTCCGCGCGACGCTCGGCGGCGCCGGCGAGGGCTTTCTGCCGGCCGAGATTCTCGCGGTGGGCGACGTAGATCATCTCCTCGGTGATGATCCCGGCGCGGGCGAATTCGTACTGGGTGACCGGCTGGCCGGGCCGCCCCGCCAGCACCGGATGGTCGGCCGGGCAGGGGGCGAGCAGGTGCTCGGCGCCGATGTTGCCGTTGTCCTCCGGGCGCACGTCGCGCGGCGCGACGGCGGCGAATCCGCGGCGGGCGATCCACTCGCGGCGGATCGGCACCAGGCCGGTCGCGAGGTCGATCGTCGCGGCCGGATCGGTGAACGGGCCGGAGGTGTCGTAGGCGCGGTAGGGTTCCTCCCGCGCGGTGGGCTCGAGCGCGATCTCGCGGAACGGCACCGCAATGTCCGGGCGGCCTTCGGGCGAGGTGTAGATCTTGCGCGAGCCGGCGATCGGGCCGGTGGTCACGCTGGCGGGGCGGGCGGCGGACTTCGACTGGACCGTCATGGGCGTCTCCTCATGGCGATCCGGGGGCGGTGGGGGTGGCGTGGTGGTTCCCGTCCCTCCGCCGGCATGACCCGGATCAGGTGCAAGGGTCACCGGCGCCGGCGCGTTCGCGCGCCCCTGCCGGACTCTCAGCCCCCGTATGGCGGGACCCCCCTCGGTAGCCGGGAAGGATGGGGTGGGGGCGCGCGGTTGTCAAACCCGTCCGCGCGGCTTGGTTTCCCGATCCGTGCCGGTTCGCGGGCCTCCGGCGCGGTCAGCCGCTGACCGCGCCGATCCGCGCCAGCGCCTCGTCGCGTCCCAGCGCGGCCAGGGTCGCGTCGATCCCCGGGCTGACCGTGCTGCCGGTCAGCGCCGCGCGCAGCGGCTGCGCCACCTGGCCGAGCTTGCGCCCGGTGGCGGCGGCGAAGTCCCGCAGCGCCGCATCCAGCGCGGGGGCGGAGAAATCCGTCGCCGCCAGTGCCGGCGCCAGATCGCGCAGCATCAGCCGCGCCTCCGGCGTCAGCAGGCCGGCGGCCTTCGGCTCCAGCGCCAGCGGGACGGTGCGGGCCAGGAACGAGGCCGCGTCGGCCAGCTCCACCAGGGTCTTCGCCCGCTCCTTCAGCCCCGGCATCAGCGCCCGGATGCGCGCGGCGGCGATGCCGCCCAGCGCGAGGTCGCCGCGCCGCGCCAGCCGCTCCAGCACGTCGCGGGTGAGCCGCTCGTCGTCGGCGGCGCGCAGGTAGACGCCGTTCAGATGCGTGAGCTTGGCGTAGTCCATGCGCGAGGCGGCGCGGCCGACACCGCCCAGATCGAACAGCGCGATCGCCTCATCCCGCCCGATCACCTCTGCGTCCCCGTGGCCCCAGCCGAGGCGGAGGAGGTAATTGCACAGCGCCTCGGGCAGGAAGCCCTGCTCGCGGAACTCCAGCACCGAAACGGCGCCGTGGCGCTTCGACAGCTTGGCCCCGTCGGCGCCGTGGATCAGCGGGATATGCGCGAACCGCGGCGGCTCCCAGCCGAGCGCCTGGTAGATCTGCACCTGGCGGAACGTGTTGGTCAGGTGGTCGTCGCCGCGGATCACATGGGTGATGTCCATGTCGTGGTCGTCGACCACCACGGCGTGCAGGTAGGTCGGGCTGCCGTCGCTGCGCAGGATGATCATGTCGTCCAGCTCGGCGTTGGCGACGCGGACCGGACCCTGCACCAGGTCGTCGACCACCGTCTCGCCCGTGCGCGGCGCTTTCAGGCGGACCGCAGGGGCGACGCCGGGCGGGGCTTCGGACGGATCGCGGTCGCGCCAGCGGCCGTCGTAGCGCGGCGGGCGGCCGGCCGCGGCGGCCTCGGCGCGCATCGCAGCGAGTTCGTCTTGCGTGCACCAGCAGCGGTAGGCGCGGCCGGCGGCCAGCAGGGCTTCTGCCATCTCGACGTGGCGGGCGGCGCGGGTGGACTGGAACACGGGGGGTTCGTCGGGCGCGAGGCCGAGCCAGGCGAGCCCGTCCAGGATCACCTGCGTGGCCTGCTCGGTGCTGCGGGCGCGGTCGGTGTCTTCGACGCGCAGCAGGAACTGCCCGCCGTGGTGGCGGCTGAACAGGTCGTTGAACAGCGCGGTGCGGGCGCCGCCGATGTGCAGCAGGCCGGTGGGGCTGGGGGCGAAGCGGGTGCGGACGGTCATCATCGGTCTCCGATGCGGGCGCATAGACGCCCCCCGGCGGAAGGGCAACCGGCCGCGGGACGGCCCGGCCGGCCGGGCCGCGGTTCCGTCCGGCCGCGGAACCGGCTAGCGTTGTCATCCGTCAGAACGACATGGGGGGGACGATCCGATGTGGGAACCGAGTGCGCGCTACCCGGATCCGGCGGTGCAGGTGCTGCACCCGGATTTCAACAAATATCGCCTGCCGCTGGCCTCGGTGGAGCGGCTTCATACCGGCTGCCGCTGGTCGGAAGGCCCGGTCTATTTCGGCGATGCCCGCTGCCTGCTGTGGAGCGACATCCCGAACGACCGCATCCTGCGCTGGGACGAGGACACCGGCGCGGTCAGCGTGTACCGCAAGACCTCGTTCAACGCCAACGGCAACACCCGCGACCGGCAGGGGCGGCTGGTGACCTGCGAGCACCGCGGCCGGCGGGTCACCCGCACCGAATACGACGGCGCCGTCACCGTGCTGGCCGACTCCTACCAGGGCAAGCCGTTGAATTCGCCCAACGACGTGGTGGTGAGCTCGGACGGCTCGGTGTGGTTCACCGATCCGCCGTTCGGCCTGCTCGGCTATTACGAGGGGGAGAAGAACCCGTCCGAGCTGGCGCCGGCGGTGTACCGGATCGACGGGCAGACCGGCGCGGTGCGCATGGTGACCGACGAGATCGAAGGGCCGAACGGGCTCGCTTTCTCGCCCGACGAATCGAAGCTCTACGTCGTCGCCTCGCGCGAGACGCCGCGCAAGATCCGCGTGTTCGACGTGGCGGGCGAGCGGCTGACCAACAACCGGGTGGCGATCGACGCCGGCGCCGGCACGCCGGACGGGTTCCGGGTGGATGTCGACGGCAACCTGTGGTGCGGCTGGGGCATGGGCGAGGCCGCGCTGGACGGGGTGCGGGTGTTCAGCCCGGCGGGCGAGCCGATCGGACACATCGCGTTACCGGAACGTTGCGCGAACCTGTGCTTCGGCGGGCGCTGGCGCAACCGGCTGTTCATGGCGGCGAGCCACGGGTTGTACGCGCTTTATGTGAACACGCAGGGCGCCCTGGGCGGCTGATGGCGACGTTCGCGCCAAGGTTGCGGTGATACGACATTTTTCCCGCGATGCGGGAATCGGATTCGGGGCCAAACGAAACGACCCCCCAACGACAGGCCGAATCATATGCAAGCAGGGATTGACATTCGTTCACCATGTCTTCACGTTCTCGTGACTTGGGCGAGGGCGACGTGATAACTGCGCAAAACATCCGACGGTTGGGGTGGCGGAGGGGGGTTGTGTTGCTGGGGGCGGCGGCGCTCGCCGTGGCGGGCGCCGCCCCGCACGCCGCCCGGGCGGCGACACCGCCGCCGCGTGCGCCGTTGCCGGCGGGATCGCCGTTGCCGCGAGTGCTTCCCGTGCCGCCGCCGCCGGTTGCGCCGGCCGCGCCGGCCGCGCCGCTGGCGATCGGCACGACGGTGCCCAACCGGGAGGTGCCGGTGCGCCGGGTGACGGTTGCCGGGGTGACCGCCTATTCCAGCGCCCGGATTGCCGGGTTCACCCACGGCCTGGTCGGCGCCGCCGTGCCGCTGCCGAAGATCGAGGCGGCGCGCGAAGCATTATTGCATCTCTATCAAAACGATGGCTACGTGCTGACCGCCGTTTCCGCCAGTCTTGGCGTGCACGGCACGTTGCGTTTCTTGGTCACCGAAGGACAAATCGCGGCGGTGAAGCTGTCGGGCGATATCGGCCCGGCGGGAACCCAGGTGCTGCGCTTCCTGAACCGGCTGACCGAGGTACGCCCGGTCACCTCGGCGGCGTTGGAACGCGCGTTGCTGCTGGCGCAGAGCGTGCCGGGGATCAGCATCCATGCCGTGCTGCAGCCTTCGGCCGACCAGCCCGGAGAGCTGACCCTGATCGCCGAGGTCAGTCGCCAGGCGGTGAGCGGATTGTTCACCACCGACAACTACGGCTCGCCCTACACCGGGCCGGAAGAATCGCTGCTGGTCGTGAACCTGAACAGCCTGAGCGAGTTCGGCGAGCAGACGCAGATCTCACTCTATCACACATGGCCGAACAGCCAGACCTTCGGACAGATCTCGGAGGAGGCGTTCCTCGGCGGCTCGGGGCTCAAGCTCAGGGTGTATGGCGGCAGCGGGCGGGTGACGCCGACCGGGCCGCTGGCGACGGAGGGCTATCTCGGCAGCACCACCGTGTTCGGCGCCCGGCTCAGCTATCCGCTGATCCGTGCCCGCCAGCAGAGCCTGGAAGTGTTCGGCGCGTTCGATGCGCTCGAATCCGAGATCAGCACCGAAACCGGCGGCGTGCGCGCGCGTGCCAGCTACGATTCGTTGCGGGTGGCGCGGGTCGGGCTGGACTACGCGCGCTCGGACCTGCTGGCGGGCGACGATCGCGGTGCGCTGAACGCGGCGAACCTCAGCCTGTCGCAGGGGCTGCCGGTGCTGGGGGCGGCAGGCAACGACGCGGCGGATGCGCCGCGGGTGGGCGAGCGGACCGATTTCTTCAAGCTCGCGTTCCGTCTGAGCCGCACGCAGACCTTGTTCCATCCATGGAGCGGCGCCTCGGTGGCGCTCATGGGGCTGCTGACCGGACAATGGTCGCCGGACATCCTGCCGCCGGCGGAGGAATTCTACCTCGGCGGCTTCCAGTACACCCGCGGCTACTATTCGGGTGAGGCGAGCGGCGACAAGGGTCTCGCGGCGACGGCGGAGCTGCAACTGGACACCGCGATCGACCTGCACCGGGTCGGCCTGTCGGAGAGCCTGCCGACGCAGTTCTACGCTTTCTACGACTGGGGCGAGGTCTGGCAGAACCAGCAGTTCGGGCTGGACATGCATGTCTCGTCCATCGGCGGCGGGGTGCGGTTGTCGGTGACACGGTACGTCGATCTCGATTTCGTCGGGCTGCACCGGTTCAACGTCTATCCGACCGGCAGCGGCGCCTCGATCTCGGCGCTGCGTGGCAGCGCGTTCTACTGGCGGGTGCTGGGACGGTTCTGATGCGCGTGGGCGCGGTTGCGCGGGGGGCAATGATGGCCAGGCATGATGGCGCGCGGCGGCAACGCGGTCGGAACAAGCTGGCGCAGGCGGTGCGCCTGGCCGGGGTGGCGCGGCGGCCGCGTCGGGCGTTGCTGCTGGGGACCGCGCTGCAGGCGACGGTGGTGCTGGTGCTCGCGCTGCCGGTGCGCGCCCAGCCGGCGCCGAACGCGCGCCCCACCGGCGGCGCGGTGGTGGCCGGTTCCGCCAGCATCAGCCGGACGCCCGGCACGACGACCATCGACCAGTCGAGCCAGCGGGCGGCGCTGAACTGGCGGAGCTTCGATGTGGGATCGAAGCAGGCGGTCGATTTCCATCAGCCGAATGCCTCCGCGGTGGTGCTGAACCGGGTGGTGGGGCCCAATCCGTCGCAGATCGCCGGCAGGATCACCGCCAACGGGCAGGTGATTCTGCAGAACCAGGACGGGATCACCTTCACCAAGGGCGCGCAGATCAACACCGCCGGGTTCGTGGCCACCGCGGCGGGGATCACGAACAAGAACTTCATGGCCGGGCACATGGTGTTCGACCAGCCGGCCGCGCCCGAGCGCGCGGGTGGTGAACGAGGGCCACATCACCGTCCGCCAGGCGGGGATCGCCGCGCTGGTGGCGCCGCAGGTGGCGAATTCCGGGGTGATCGAGGCGAAGCTCGGCCGGGTGGTGCTGGCCGGGGCGAAGACCGCCACGCTCGATCTGTACGGCGACGGGCTGGTGTCGATCGACGTCAACGGGGAGGTGACGAAGGTCCCCGTGGGGCCGGACGGCAAGCCGGCCACCGCGCTGGTCACCAACACCGGAACGATCATCGCGCAGGGCGGACACGTGCTGCTGACCGCGCGGCAGGCGGCCGGGGTGGTGCAGAACCTGGTGGTGGCGGGGGGCACGATCGCGGCGCCGACCGCGGGCGGGCAGACCGGGCAGATCGTGCTGAACGGGATCGGCGGGTCGATCGTGGTGGCCGGGGCGCTGCTGGCGACGGGGTCGCAGGCGGGCGAGACGGGCGGGCAGATCGCGGTGGCGCCGAGCGGCGGGGTGTCGCTTGCCGCCACCGCGCGGGTGGACGCGTCCGGGGCGGCGGGTGGCGGGACGGTGGCGATCGGCACCGACCCGGCGCGCGCGTCCGGCGGGCCCTCGGTGGCGCCCACCATGCTGTCGCACGACGTGACGGTGGCGCGGGGCGCGACGATCGCGGCGGATGCGACCGGCAAGGGGAACGGCGGGCGGGTCACGGTGCTGGCGGGCGACAGTACCGTGATGGACGGGGCGATCGCGGCGCGCGGCGGGCCGTCGGGTGGTGACGGCGGGCTCGTCGAAGTGTCGGGGCGGACGCTCGGGTTCGGCGGCGGCGTCGATGTGGGGGCGCCGCAAGGGGGGCTGGGGTCGATCCTGTTCGATCCGGGCACGCTCGATATCGTCGCCGGCACCAGCCTCGGCGTCGGCAGCCTCGACGGCTCGCTGGTTCCCGGCGGCACCGTCGCCTACAACACCCACGGCACCAGCGCGACCGATTCCGTCAGCAATTACGCGATCGAGACTCTGGTCGGCAACGTGACGCTGCAGGCGACCACGCTGCTGTCGGTGCAAGCCCCGATTACGCTGACCACGCCGGGCCAGACGCTGAGCCTGGAATCGGGCGATAATCTGTCGATCGCGACCGGCGCCTCCATCACCACCCAGGGCAACATTACCCTCACGGCGGCCGATGTGGCGATCCACGGCTTCACGGCCGGCGGCGCGCTGACGGTCGACGCCCCGATCACGACCACGGCGGGGACGCTGGCGCTGTCCTCGGGGACCGGCGGGATCGCCGTCGCGGCCGCACTTTCGGCGCCGACGATCGGCCTGGTCACCGCCGGTGCGATCGACGTGAGCGCCGACGTGGTGCCGAGCACGCAGGCCTATCTGCAGGCGGGCGGGTCCGGCGGCATAACGGTGGCGACCGGCAACACGCTGGGCGCGGCCGGGGCACTGGTGGGGCTGCAAGCCGATGCGGTCGGCGGCGCCGGCTCGGTCGTCGCCGGTACCCTGGAAGTGGCGCCGTTCAGCACCACGGGTGCGGCGTCCGTCATCACGCTGAACGGTGCGTCGTCGAGCCTCGACCTCGGCACGCTGCTGAACAGCGGCGAGAGCCTGCTGCGCATCGGCGCGGTCACGCCGCTGGGCGGGGCGCCGGTTGCCACCGCAAGCTCGATCGCGGTGACCGGCGGCTTCGGCAGCGGCAGCGTGAACCTGGAGCTGGACGCGACCGGACCGGTGAGCGAGGGCGGCTCCGGCGCGCTGACCGCCGGCACGCTGAGCGGCTCGGTGAGCGGCGGCGCCGTGACCCTGGACCAGGCCGCGAACGCGATCGGCACGCTGGCCGCGTTCGCGGTGACCGGCCATGATTTCACCCTCGCCAGCACCGGCAGCCTGGCGGTGACCGGGCCGGTGAGCGCGACCGACATCGCGGTGACCGCCGGCACGCTGGGGGTGGGCGGGTCGATCACCGCCGGGAACACGCTGGCGCTGACGACGAACGGCGGAGCGCTCGGGCTCGACCACGGTGCGGTGCTGTCCGGCACGACGATCGCGCTCGACGGCGGCACCTCCGCGGTGAACATCGGCAGCGTGGCGGTGGTGAGCGCGGGCAGCCTGCTGTCGCTCGGCGGCGCGGGGGTGACCGAGGCGGCGGCCGGCACGATCAGCGCCGGGACCCTGGTCGGCGCCGGGACGATCGGTGGCACGGTGGCGCTCATCGGGTCGAACACCATCGCCACGGTGGGCAGCCTCACGGTCTCCAGCGGTGATGTCGACCTGGTCGATGCGGGACGGGCCGGGACCCTGGCGAGCCTGGCCGGGCCGATCACCGCGAACGCCGGCACGGTCAGCGTACGCGGCCCCGGCACCCTGGCGGTGGCCGGGACCGTCAGCGCGGCCGACGTCAGCCTCTCCGCCGGATCGATCGACGTGGCGGGCTCGGTCCTGGCGAGCGCCGACGCGTTTCTCCAGGCCACGGCGACCGGAATTTCGATCGAGAACCACGGATCGGTGTCCGCGCCGGTCCTGCTCGGGGTGCAGGCGGACAGCCTCACCGTGTCCGGGCACGTCTCGGTTGCGGGCGGTATCCTGCAAGTGGCGCCCTACACCGCCGGCCGCACGGTCACGCTGGACGGGTCGTCGAGCAGTCTCGCGCTCGACACCTTGCTGACCGCCGGCGAGGCCGAGCTGGATATCGGCGGCGTTCAGCCGCTGGGCGGCGCGGAGACCATTGTCGCAGGGTCGATCGCGGTGACGGGCGCCTTCGGGGCCGGCACGGTGGACCTCGGGCTGTTTGCGGCAGGGCCGGTGAGCGAGGCCAGTCACGGCAGGCTGACCGCGCACGCCCTGTCCGGCGACGTGACCAGCGGCGGCGTGACGCTTGCCGGCTCGAACAACACGATCGACATCCTCGGCAACGTCACCGTGGCGGCAGGCGGGTTCACCCTCGCGGCCGGAAGCGGCTCGCTGGCGGTGAGCGGATCGGTGACGGCGCAGGCGCTGGACCTGACCGCGGGCACGATCGACGTGACCGCGCCGCTGACGGCGAGCGCCGGTCCGCTGTCGCTGACGGCGACCGGCGGGGCGCTCACGATCGACGGCGGCGGCGGCACGATGGTGGTTGCAGGGCCGACGATCGATCTGGCCGCGAGCGGCGGGGTGTATGTGATCCACGGCGCGGCGGTGAATGCGGGCACCCTGCTTGCGCTCGGCGGCGCGGGGGTGACCGAGGATTCGACCGCCACCTTGGTCGCCGGCACACTGGCGAGCCTCGGCACGGTGACCGGCGCGGTCGGTCTGGCGGGTAGCAATACGATCGCCAGCATCGGCAGCTTCGCCGTGTCCTCCGGCGATTTCCTGCTCGCCGACGGCGGGGCGGGCACGCTCACCGTGCCGGCCGCGGGGCGCCTGGTGGCCGATAACGTGACGATCGGCGGCGCCGGCGGCGCGCCCGGCGCCATCGCCGTGAACGGCGGCACGATCGCGCTGAACGGCGGCGGCACGCTGCTGAAGCTGATCGCGGGCACTGGCGGCATCACCCTGGGCACTGGCGGACTGCTGGACGCCGGCAGCACGGGGGGCCTGTCGCTGCAGACCAGCGGCGGCGGCGTGAGCCAGGCGGCGGGGGCCAGGATCGTCGCCGGCACGTTGGTCGGCGCGGGGGCGGTCGTCGGCCCCGTCGATCTCGCCGGCACGGCGAACGCCATCACCAAGATCGGCAGCTTCACCGTCAACGGCGGCGACTTCACCCTCACGGAGACGGGCGGCCAGACGCTTACGGTGGCAGGGTCGGTGGCCGCTGCCGGCCACCGGATCGTCCTGGGCGCCGACGCGCTTGGTTTCGGCGCCGGCGGCACCCTGGCGGTCGGGGCGGGCACGATCGCCCTCGCGCCGGTGAGCGGCGCCGGATCGATCGTCACCCTGGGCAGCGCCGCCGCCGGCCTCGTGCTGGCAGGCACCTTGTTCAGCGACGGGCAGCTCGACGCCGGGCGGATCGATATCGGCAGGCTGGACACCACCGGCTCGGTCACCGCCGGGGCGGTGACGATCGATGCCGCGATCGCGCCGACGGCGAGCGTCCTCGGTCTCTATTCGTCGGGGACGATCGCCGAGACCGGCACCCCGCTCGGGGCGATCACGGTCGGCACCCTGACCGGCGCGGCGGGCGGCGGGATTTCGCTCGGCGGGACCAACACGATCGGCGCGATCGCCGACCTCGCCTCCGGCAGCGGGCAGGATTTCGCGCTGAGCAACAGCGCCAGCCTGGTGACCCTGGGCGGCAGCGTGAGCGCGGGGAATTTCGTCTTCACCGATCCCATCGGGACGGTGACGGTCGCCGGCACGATCAGCGGCACCAGCATCACCATCGATCCGACCGCGATCGACGTGACCGGCGTGATGACCGCCAGCGGCGGCCCGCTGGTGCTGGACGCCGGCACCGGCGGGATCACCCTGGAGGTAGGGTCCCGGCTGCGGGCGGCGGGTCAGACCCTTGACTTCACCACGACGGGCGGCGGCGTGACCCAGCTGGGCGGCACCGTCATCGCCGGGCTGCTCCAGAGTTCGGGCAGCGTCGTCGGGACGGTGTCGCTGGCCGCCGGATCGAACACCATCGCCAGTATCGGGAGTTTTGCGGTCTCGGCCGGCGACTTCGTGCTGGCGGACGGCGGGCAGACCGGCACGCTCGCGGTGGCCGGACCGCTGAACGCGGGCAACATCACCCTGTCGGGCGCCGGCACCCTGGCGCTGACGGGATCGATCGCGGCGCCCGGCGGCATCGTGGCGCTGGGGGCCGGGGCGGGCGGCATCAGTGAGACCGGCGGCAGCCTGCTCGCGGGCAGCCTGATCAGCGCCGGCACGGTCACTGGCACGGTCGCGCTGGACGGGGCCAACACCATCGCCGCGCTGGGCAGTTTCGCCGTCACGGGCGCCGGGTTCACCCTGGCCGACGGCGGGCAGACCGGCACGCTTACCGTGACCGGGCCGGTCTCGGCGGCCGACGTGACGATCGGCGGCGGGACGCTCAGCCCGGGCACGTTGGCGGTGCCGGGCACCATCGTGACGACCGGCAGCCTGCTGTCGCTGGATGCCGGGACCGGCGGGATCAGCCTGGCCGGCAGTCTCCATACTCCCGGCACCCTGGCGCTGGGGGCGAGCGGCGGCGGCGTGACGGAGAGCGGGAGCATCACCGCCGGCACGTTGGCGAGCCTGGGCACGGTGGCCGGGACGGTGGCCCTGACCGGGTCCAACACCATCGGCGCAATCAGCGGGTTCGGGGTCGCGCCGGGCGACTTCGTGCTGGCCGACGGCGGGCAGACGGGCACGCTGACGGTGCTCGGGACGCTGTCGGCGGCCAACGTCACGCTCGGAACCACCGGGGCCACGCCGGGGGCGATCTCGATCGGCGTCGGCACGATCCTGTCCGGGTCCGGCGGCACGGTGGCGCTGGATGCGGGAACCGGCGGCATCGCCCTGGCGGGCAGCGCCTTCGTGGGCGGCGGCGGGCTGAACACGCTGGACTTCACGACCGCCGGCGGTGGGATCGCCGAGGCGGCCAACGCCAGGCTGTCCGGGACCCTGCAAAGCACCGGCAGCGTCGTGGGCACGGTCGATCTGGCCGGCACCGGCAACGTGCTGCCGCAGATCAACGGCTTCGTGGTTTCGGGGGGCGACCTGACCGTGATCGAGGCCGGCGGCCAGCCGCTCACGGTGGCCGGGTCGGTCTCCGCGGCCGGGCACAGGATTGCGCTCGGGACGGACGGAATGACCGTGGCGGCCGGCGGCTCGCTGGTCGCGGCGACGGTGGCGATCGCCCCGGTGAGCAGCGCCGGGGCTGGCGTGACCCTCGGCGCGAGCCCGAGCCTGTCGGCCCTGCCGGCGGTGGATTTCACCCATATCAGCGCCAACGAGATCGACATCGGCCGGCTGAACAGCGGGGCCAGCATCGCCGCGACAGGGGTCACGGTGACCTCCGCGATCGCCGTGCCGGGAACCACCACGCTCGGCCTCTATTCCACCGGCACGATCGCCGAGGCCTCGGGCGGCAGCCTGAACGCCGGCACCCTGATCGGGCAGGCCGGGGGCAGTGTCTCGCTCGGCGCTGCCAACAGCATCGCCGCGCTCGGCAGCTTCGCGGTGAGCGGGGCGGGCAACGGCTTCGCGCTGACCGATGCCGGGTCGCTCACCGTCGCCGGCGCGGTCGCGGCGCCGGGGCAGATCTTCCTGCAGGACACCGCGGCGGGCGGGATGACGCTCGCCGCCGGCGGCATCCTGGCCGCCGGAACCCTGGCGAGCCTGCAAACCGACGCGCTGAGCGTGCAGTCCGGCGGCACGATCACCGGCGCGGTGTTCGAACTCGCGCCGAACACATCCGGCAGCCTGGTGAGCCTGGGGGCCGGCGGCGGGTTGTCGCTGCCCGACCTGACCGGGATCGGTCCGGCGGTGGCGCGGATCGGCGCGGTGACCCTGCCGGGGACCGGCACGTTGACGACCACCGCCGGGTCGATCGCGGTGGGTGGCGGATTCGGCGCGGGCAGCCTGAGCCTCGGGCTGTTCAGCCAGAATGGCGTCGGCCAGACGGCGGTGCTGACCGCCGGCACCCTGTTGGGCAACGCCACCGGGGCGATCAATCTGTCGCTTCCCGGCAACGACATTGCCACCCTGGGCAGCCTGTCCGCCGGCGGATCGCTGGCGGTCGCCGATACCGGGAACACGGGCGCGATGACCGTCGCGGGGCCGGTCACCGGGGCCGGGGTCGATCTGTCCGACGCCAACACCGGCACGATCGTGGTCTCCGGCCTGGTGGACAGCACCGGGACCGGCACCCTGCTGAGCGTGAACGCCGGCTCCGGCGGGATCCTGTTCACCGCCGGCGGCACCCTGAGCGCGCCGGATGTGGCGCTGGGCAGCGCCGGGACCATTGGCGAGGCGGTCGGCACGATCGTGGCGAGCGGCTCCCTGCGCAGCCTAGGCACCGTGGCCGGCACGGCCGACCTGGCGAGTGCGGCCAACCGGATCGGCACCCTCGCCGGCTTCGCCGCCGCCGGTGACGTGATCCTGACCGGCACGGGCAGCCTGGCGGTGACCGGACCGGTGACCGGGGCGGACGTGGCGCTCAACGCCGGGACGATCGCGGTCGGGGGCAGCATCGTGGCGACGACGGCGGCGGGCACCGTGGCGCTGACCGCGAGCGCGGGCAGCCTGGCGCTGGGCGGCAATGCGCTGGTGACCGGCTCGACCGTCGATCTGACCGGCAGCCTCGTCACGATCGGTGCGGGCAGCGGTGCTGCGGCGGTGGTGAACGCCGGCTCCGTGCTGGCGCTGGGCGGGACCGGGGTCAGCGAGGGGACGACCGGCACGATCATGGCCGGCACCCTGACCAGCCTGGGCACGGTCAGCGGTGCCGTCGCGCTGAGCGGACCCGCGAACGCGGTGACAACCCTTGCCGGGTTTACCGCCGCCGCGGGCTTTGCGCTCGCCGACACGGCGCCGCTCACGGTGGCGGGCGCGGTCGCCGGCGGGACGGCGGCGGCACTCACCGACACCAACGCGCTGACCGTGACCGGCAGCGTGACCGGCAGCACCGTGAGCCTGACCGGATCAAGCCTGACCTTGCCGGGCCTGGTGTCGGACGGCGGCGCCGGGACCACCAGCCTGACCGCGAGCGCCGGCACGATCGGCGCGACCGGCACGCTGATTGTCGGCACGTTGAGCGGGTCGAGCACCGGCGCGACCAGCCTGACCGGCAGCAACACGATCACCGCGCTTGGCACGTTCGCCGCGACCGGCGGCATCACCCTGGACGACGGCGCGGCGCTGACGGTCACGGGATCGGTGACCGGCGGGGCCCTGGCGCAGCTCGACGACACGGCGGGACTGACCGTGGGCAGCACTGGCAAGGTGATCGCCACGTCCGTCAGCCTGACCGGATCGAGCCTGACCCTGGCCGGCTTCGTCTCCGATGGCGGCGGGGCTGGCACCACCCATCTGATCGCGAGCGGCGGCACGATCGACGAGACCGGCATCCTGGTCAGCGGCACCCTCAGCGGATCGAGCACCGGCGCGGCCACCCTGCTCGGCGCGTCACCCGCAACGAACCAGATCGGCACCCTGGGCAGCTTCACCGCGAGCGGCTTCTCGCTCGACGATGGTGCGCCGCTGACGGTGAGCGGGCCGGTCACCGGCAGCACGGTCGCATCGATCGCCAGTACCGGGCTGCTTTCGGTCACCGGCAGCGTCAGCGCCTTCGCGATCAGCCTGAGCGGCGCCGATCTGGCGATCCCCGGCATTGTGACCGACGGGGGGGGCGGCACGACCACCTTGATCGCCACGGCTGGATCGATCACCGAGACCGGCACGCTGATCGTGGGGACGCTGAGCGGCGGCAGCACCGGCGCGACCACCCTGCTCGGCGCATCGCCGGGAACGAACCAGATCGCCACCCTGGGCAGCTTCACCGCGAGCGGCTTCACCCTGGACGACGGTGGGATCCTGGATGTCGCCGGGCCGCTGAACGGCGGCGCGCTGGCATCCATCACCGACGTGTCGGATCTGACCGTCACCGGGAACGTGACCGCGACGACGATCCGCCTGACCGGGGCGAATGTGGCGATCCCGAGCGGCACGGTCTCGGATGGCGGCGCCGGCAGCACGACCTTGGTTGCCACCAGCGGGTCGCTCGTCGGGATCGGTTCGCTGGTCGTCGGCACCTTGAGCGGCAGCGCCGCAACCGCCGTCAGCCTGACCGGGACAAATACCATCGCCACGCTGGGCAGCTTCACCGCCACCAGCTTCGCCCTGCACGACAGCGCGGCGCTCGCGGTGAACGGTCCGGTGAATGCGGGCAGTGTCGCCGCCATCATCGACACCGCGTCGCTGTCGGTGCCGGGCAGCCTGACCGCGACCTCGATCTACCTGAGCGGGGCCAATCTCGCGATCGGCGGGTCCGTGTCGGACCAGGGTGCGGGCACCACCACCTTGATCGCCACAGCGGGAACGATCGGTGAAACCGGGTCGTTGCTGGTGGGCTCGCTGGCGGGCAGCAGCACCGGTGCGACCAGCCTGACTGCCAGCAACACGATCGCCGCCCTGGGCAGCTTCACCGCCGACGGCTTCACCCTGCATGATGGGACGGCGCTGACGGTGAACGGTCCGCTGAATGGCGGGGCGAGCGTGGCGATCGTCGATACGGGGCTGCTGTCGGTGCCGGGGAGCGTCAGCGCGACGGCGATCAGCCTGACCGGGGCCGCGCTGGCGATCCCCGGCACGGTGTCCGACGGCGGGGCCGGCACGACGGCGCTGACCGCCACGGGCGGATCGATCGCGGAGACCGGCACGCTGATCGTGGGAACGCTGAGCGGCAGCTCGACCGGCGCAACCAACCTGACCGGGGCGAGTTCCTCGGCCAACCAGATCGGCACGCTGGCCGGGTTCACGGCAAGCGGGTTCACGCTGAATGACGGCCTGGGGTTGACGGTGACCGGTCCGCTGAACGGCGGGGCGAGTGTGGCGATCGTCGATACGGGGCTGTTGTCGGTGCCGGGGAGCGTCAGCGCGACGGCGATCGGCCTGACCGGGGCCGCGCTGGCGATCCCCGGCACGGTGTCCGACGGCGGGGCCGGCACGACGGTGCTGACCGCCACGGGCGGATCGATCGCGGAGACCGGCACGCTGATCGTGGGAACGCTGAGCGGCAGCTCGACCGGCGCAACGAGCCTGACCGGGGCGGGTTCCTCGGCGAACCAGATCGCCACGCTTGCCGGTTTCACGGCAAGCGGGTTCACGCTGAATGACGGCCTGGGGCTGACGGTGAACGGTCCGCTGAATGGCGGGGTGAGCGCCACGATCGCCGACACCGCGCGGCTGTCGGTGCCGGGAAGCGTCAGCGCGACCGCGATCAGCCTGAGCGGCGCCGATCTGGCGATCCCCGGCATTGTGACCGACGGCGGGGCCGGCACGACCACCTTGATCGCCACGGCTGGATCGATCACCGAGACCGGCACGCTGATCGTGGGGACGCTGAGCGGCGGCAGCACCGGCGCGACCACCCTGCTCGGCGCATCGCCGGGAACGAACCAGATCGCCACCCTGGGCAGCTTCACCGCGAGCGGCTTCACCCTGGACGACGGTGGGATCCTGGATGTCGCCGGGCCGCTGAACGGCGGCGCGCTGGCATCCATCACCGACGTGTCGGATCTGACCGTCACCGGGAACGTGACCGCGACGACGATCCGCCTGACCGGGGCGAATGTGGCGATCCCGAGCGGCACGGTCTCGGATGGCGGCGCCGGCAGCACGACCTTGGTTGCCACCAGCGGGTCGCTCGTCGGGATCGGTTCGCTGGTCGTCGGCACCTTGAGCGGCAGCGCCGCAACCGCCGTCAGCCTGACCGGGACAAATACCATCGCCACGCTGGGCAGCTTCACCGCCACCAGCTTCGCCCTGCACGACAGCGCGGCGCTCGCGGTGAACGGTCCGGTGAATGCGGGCAGTTTCGCCGCCATCATCGACACCGCGTCGCTGTCGGTGCCGGGCAGCCTGACCGCGACCTCGATCTACCTGAGCGGGGCCAATCTCGCGATCGGCGGGTCCGTGTCGGACCAGGGTGCGGGCACCACCACCTTGATCGCCACAGCGGGAACGATCGGTGAAACCGGGTCGTTGCTGGTGGGCTCGCTGGCGGGCAGCAGCACCGGTGCGACCAGCCTGACTGCCAGCAACACGATCGCCGCCCTGGGCAGCTTCACCGCCGACGGCTTCACCCTGCATGATGGGACGGCGCTGACGGTGAACGGTCCGCTGAATGGCGGGGCGAGTGTAGCGATCGTCGATACGGGGCTGCTGTCGGTGCCGGGGAGCGTCAGCGCGACGGCGATCAGCCTGACCGGGGCCGCGCTGGCGATCCCCGGCACGGTGTCCGACGGCGGGGCCGGCACGACGGCGCTGACCGCCACGGGCGGATCGATCGCGGAGACCGGCACGCTGATCGTGGGAACGCTGAGCGGCAGCTCGACCGGCGCAACCAACCTGACCGGGGCGAGTTCCTCGGCCAACCAGATCGGCACGCTTGCCGGGTTCACGGCAAGCGGGTTCACGCTGAATGACGGTCTGGGGTTGACGGTGACCGGTCCGCTGAACGGCGGGGCGAGTGTGGCGATCGTCGATACGGGGCTGTTGTCGGTGCCGGGGAGCGTCAGCGCGACGGCGATCGGCCTGACCGGGGCCGCGCTGGCGATCCCCGGCACGGTGTCCGACGGCGGGGCCGGCACGACGGCGCTGACCGCCACGGGCGGATCGATCGCGGAGACCGGCACGCTGATCGTGGGAACGCTGAGCGGCAGCTCGACCGGCGCAACGAGCCTGACCGGGGCGGGTTCCTCGGCGAACCAGATCGCCACGCTTGCCGGTTTCACGGCAAGCGGGTTCACGCTGAATGACGGCCTGGGGCTGACGGTGACCGGTCCGCTGAATGGCGGGGTGAGCGCCACGATCGCCGACACCGCGCGGCTGTCGGTGCCGGGAAGCGTCAGCGCGACCGCGATCAGCCTGAGCGGCGCCGATCTGGCGATCCCCGGCATTGTGACCGACGGCGGGGCCGGCACGACGGCGCTGACCGCCACGGGCGGATCGATCACCGAGACCGGCACGCTGATCGTGGGGACGCTGAGCGGCGGCAGCACCGGCACCGCCGGCCTGACCGGAACCAACGCCATCGCCACCCTCGGGCCGTTCACCGCCTCCGGCGGCCTGAGGCTCGACGACGGCGGCAGCCTGACGGTCGCCGGCCCGGTCTCCGCCGGTCCCGCGGCGCGGATCACCGTGCCCGGCGCGCTCATCCTCGCCGGCCCGCTCACCGCCGGGTCGGTCACCCTGAGCGCCGCCGGCCTGAGCCTGGACAGCACGCTCACCGGCACCACCCAGGTCACCCTCGGCATCGGCGGCGACGTGAGCGAAACCGGTGGCCTGATCACCCCGCTGCTCACCGGCAGCTCCGGCGGCGCCACCACCCTTACCTCCGGCAGCAACCGGATCGGCGAGATCGACAGCTTCACCGCCGGCACCACCCTGGCGGTGACGGACGGGCGGGCCCTCACCCTCGCCGGAGTCATCAATGCGCCGACGATGGTGTTCGATGCCACGCCGAACCAGATCACCATCGCCAACGGCACGACCCTGGTCACCGGCGGCCACGCGCGCCCGAGCGGCCCCGCCGGCAGCTTCACCTATCCGACCGGCGCCTCCAGCCCCGGCGCCTATTTCAGCGATTTCGAGCAGCAGGGCGTGGTCACCGTCATCTCGCAGGGCGGCGGGCCGAGCATCGTCCGGATCGACGCCTACAACGGCGGCAACATCAGCCTTGCGACGTCGGGCGGGCTGACCGGAACATCGACCTGGCTGATCCTCGACCTCAGGCCCAGCGGCGCGCTCGGCGTCGCCTCGGGCAACGTGTTCGTCCGCTGGCTCGACATGGTCTTCGCGCTCGGCAGCACCGGCGGCGGCGCCGATCTCAATGGCACCATCAACGGCGTCACCGGCCAGTCGGCCGCCGGGGCGGCGAATATCTCCCCGCAGGCCGACGCGCGGTTCCGCTTCAACACCTGCGCCATCGGCTCGGTGAACTGCGTCGTGCTGCCGGTGGAGGTGTTGCCGCTGACCAATCCGCTGCAGGAGTTCTCGATCGGCTCGCTGCTCAATTCCGACGAGGACGACAACCTGTTCCTCCCGCTCGTCTCCCGTCGGGACTACTGATCATGCGCGCGCTCCTCCGCCTGTCTCCGGTTCGCCGGCCGCTGCCGTTCCTGGCTCCGTGCGCTGGCGCTGCTGCTGCCCTTTGGGCTGGCCGCCTGCGCCCGCCCGCCGGCCACGGCCTATGTCCGCGCCGGCGCCCTGGGCGGCAAGCCCGCGGCGCAGATCGCGATCGGGCGCAACGCGGTGGGCGAAGCCTGCACCTTGCAGCCGACGGCGGGAAGCGGCGCCGATGTCTATTGCGGCACCTACCAGCAGCCCAGCGCGCGGGTGCGCGAGGGCGGGGCGGCCGATGCCGGGCAGCTCGGCGCGCTCGCCACCGCCAGCCCCTGGCGGGCCGGCATCGACCAGCGGTTTCTCTGCCAGGCCCCGCGCGCCACCTCGATCCTCGGCGGTCATCCGGCGGAGCTGCTGACCTGCACCCAGCGCCTGGGCGGCTGGCCGCACGTGGCGATGGTGGCCCTGGTCGGCGGCCGCCTGTGGTACGCCGACGGCGTGCTGCCCGCGGCCGGGGCAATGGAACGCGCGATCGGGGTGCGCGCCGGGATCGTCAGCGCCAGCGCCGCGCCGCCCGGTTCGGCGGCCGATGCGCTGCTGGCGACACGGCTGGCGGCGCAGGCCTTCAGCTCCGGCGACATCGGCCAGTACAACGCGCTGATGACCGCCGGCACGCGGGCCAACCTCGCCGACGATCCGGCGGCGGCCGAGGTGGCGTTCCGCGCCGCGCTGGCCTTGCAGCGCAAGGCGCTGGGTGCGGACAACCCGAACACGGTCATCCCGCTGATGACCCTCGCCCTGCAGCTGTCGAACGAAAGCCGCTATGCCGAGGCGGAGGCGCTGTTCGCCCAGGCCGGAAAGCTCGCGCCGCGGGCGGCCGACCAGACCGCGGCGGCGCGGCTGCTGCACTATCGCGGCCTGAGCGCGTTGAACCAGGGCCGCGACACCGACGCCCTCCGCCTGCTGAAACAGGCCATCGCCGCTTACGCCGAGCTGTTGCCGGCAAGCGTGCTGCACCCGGAGATCAACGGGCTTGCGCCGATGCGCGGCTTCGCCGGCCCGGCCACGCGCAGCCTGGCGTCGTTGCTGCCTAATCAGGATCTGCTGACCGATCCCTCGGCGCAGAGCGCGCTGCTCGGGCTGATCGAGGCGCGGCGGAACGCGGCGCTGGTGCTGCGCCATCTGCACAGCCTGACGGAAAGCCAGGCGATGCTGGCCAGCGCGAGCCGGCTTGCCCGCGCCAACGGACTTGATCGGCCGATCGTCGCGGCGCGGCTGCTGCGGACCCGCGGCATTACCGCCGAAGACGCGGGGCACGTCGAGCAGGGGCTGATCGACCTGGCGGCCTCGGCCCATGATTTCGGCGCCGCGCTGCCCGGATCGAAGCCGCTGGCGGATACCGAATTGCTGGACGCCGCCGCCCTGCTGCGCCGCGGTCAGGCGGCGGCGGCGCTGGAGGATTGCCGCGGCGCCGTGCGCACGCTGATGGCGCTGCGGGTCGGCACCGACCCCGGGCTGATGGGGCCCTGCCTCGACGTGTATCCCGCCGTCGCCGCCAAGGCCGCCCCGGCCGACCGCCAGGGGCTGCTGCGCGAGATGTTCACCGCCGCCCAGCTCGCCCAGGGCAGCGTCACCAGCCAACAGATCGCCGAGGCCACGGCGCGGCTGCAGGAAAGCGCGCGCGACCCGAAAGTGGCGGCGGCCATCCGCACCCGCCAGGATGCCGGCGCGCGGCTGCGCGAACTGTATCGCCAGCGCGACGAGGCGGCCGCCGCGGCGCGCACGTCCAACACCCAGGTCGCGCCGGCGGCGAGCGCCGCCCTCGACAAGAAGATCGACGCCGCCCGCACGGCGCTGGCCGACGCCGACACCGCGGTGCAGGCCGCCGCCCCCAACTACGGCCAGCTGGTCCAGCAGGTGGTGCCGGCCAAGGCGGTGTTCGCCGCGCTGCACCCGCACGAGGCCTTCGTGCAGATCACCCTGGGGGTGCGGCATGGCTGGGTGTTCCTGTTGCGCGACCGGCGGATCGCGGTCTCCCGCGTGCCGGGCGGGCTGGCCGCCATGGGCAAGCTGGTGCGCCAGGTCCGCGCCGGCATCGAGCTGACCAGCACCAGCCTGCCGGTGTTCAACGTGGCGGCGGCGCAGACGCTGTACACCGACACCCTGGGCGGGGTGGCGAAAGACCTGGACGGGGTCAAGGGCCTGGTCGTCGCACCCGCCGGCCCGCTGCTGTCCCTGCCGTTCGAGGTGCTGCTGACCGGTCCGGCCAAACCCGACCAGCTGGCCGACGCGCCCTGGCTCGTGCGCCGGTTCACCATCGCGCATGTGCCGGCGGCGGCGAATTTCGTCTCCCTGCGCAAGATCGCCGGCACCTCGCGCGCCACCCAGCCCTGGTTCGGCTTCGGCGACTTCCGGCCGCTGACCCTGGCGCAGGCCGAGACGAGCTTCCCCGGTGCCGCCTGCGGCAATACGGCGCAACTGCTCGCCGGGCTGCCCGCGCTGCCCTATGCGGGCAAGGAACTGGCCGCCGCGCGTGAGCTGCTGGGCGCCAGTCCGGCCGACGAACTGCTCGGCGCCAACTTCACCGTGCCGGCGGTGCTGCACACGAAGCTGAAGAACTTCCGCATCCTGCACTTCGCCACCCACGCGCTGCTGCCGGCGGAGCTGCGCTGCCAGAGCCAGCCGGCGATCGTCACCTCCGATCCGACCGGCGCCGCCAACGCCACCGACGCGCTGCTCACCGCTTCGGACGTGATGGGGATGCATCTCGACGCCAATCTCGTGATCCTGTCGGCCTGCAACTCCGGCGGGCCGGGCGGGCGGACGGCGGGGGAAAGCCTGTCCGGCCTTGCGCGCGCGTTCTTCTTCGCCGGCGCGCGGGCGCTGATGGTCACCCACTGGTCGGTGAACGATCAGGTGACGGCCTATCTGATTGCCGACACCTTGCGCCGGATGCGCGCCGAACCGGACCTGGGTGTCGCCGGGGCGCTGCGTCACGCCCAGCTTGCCATGCTGGCCGACGCCGGGCACAGCCTGCCGGCGGAGGTGGCGCACCCGTTCTTCTGGGCGCCGTTCGCCATCATCGGCGACGGCGGCGACGGCGCGGCCGTGACCGCCGCACGCCGGGTCGGTCACCACGCGGGGTGACCGCGGGCCGGCGCAATCGGCGCCGGCGGAGCAACGTGCTCCTGGCGTTGGTTTCGGCGCAGCGATGCTTGCCTGGGGGACGGACGCCTCTATGCTGGCAAATGGGGCCGTTGCGAGGACGCGGATGGAGACGGTGCAGGCGCTGGGGAAATACGAGCTGCGCGGCACGTTGGGCCGCGGTGCGATGGGGACCGTGTACGACGGCTGGGACCCCGTCATCCAGCGCCGGGTGGCGGTCAAGACCGTGCCTTTGCCGGAACATCCCGATCCCGACACCGAGGAGGAGATCGCCCGCTTCCGCCGCGAGGCGCAGGCCGCCGGGCGGCTGACCCATCCCAACATCGTTGGCGTCTACGACTACGGGGAAACCGCCGACCTCGCGTATATCGTGATGGAATACGTCGACGGGCCGACCCTGAAATCCCTGCTCGACAAGCAGGAGCGGTTCGCCCTGCCGGAGGTCCGCCGGGTGATGGAGGGCCTGCTGGCCGGGCTGCAGTTCAGCCACGACCGCGGGGTCGTGCACCGCGACATCAAGCCCGCCAACGTGATGCTGAGCAGCGAGCGGCAGGCCAAGATCGCCGATTTCGGCATCGCCCGGATCGAGAGCAGCAACATGACCCAGGCCGGAACGGTGCTGGGCACCCCGGCCTATATGTCGCCCGAGCAGTTCCGCGGCGATCCGGTCGATGCGCGCACCGACATCTATTCCTCCGGCGTGCTGCTGTACCAGCTGCTGACCGGGGAGCGGCCGTTCGACGGCAGCGTCACCTCGATCATGCACAAGGTGCTGAACGTGGCCCCGCCGGCGCCGTCCGATCTGTCGGTCATCGTGCCGGCGGCGCTGGACGCGGTGGTGCTGCAGGCGATGGCGAAACGGCCGGAAGACCGGTTCCCCTCCGCCGCCGCCTTTGCCGGGGCGATCGCGAGCGCGCTGGAGGCGCCCGCGGCGGGCGCGGGCGGTGCGGAAGCCGAGGCGACGATGGTCTCGCCCGCGCGTGGCGGCGGGGGGCGCGCGGGTGCGCCGCCGCGTGCGGCGGCGTCGTCCGCCCCGGTCGTCGCGCCGCCCTCCGCCCCGCCGGGACGACGGCGTCCGCTGGGGGCGATCCTGGGCGCGCTGGTGGCGCTGGTGCTGCTGGCCGGGGGCGGGACGTGGTGGTTCGTGCTGCGCCCGTCGGGCACGGTGCGCGTGGCCGCGCATCCCGCCGAGACGGTCCCGAAATCGCCCGTTCCGACGCCGCCCGCGCCGACGTCGACCGCGCCAACCGCTCCCGCGCCAACCGCCCCCGCGTCGAGCACGCCAGCGCCGAACACCCCGGCGCCGCCCGCGCCGGAGCCGACGCCGGCCCGCCCCGGCGGCTGCGCCCCTACCGCCACCGTCGTCTGCGCCCCCGGTCGGCACGTCCGCCCCGCCGCCGGGCCAGGCCCCGGCCGGGTCTGCCGGCGCGCCGCCTCGCCTCTTCCGGCGCGCCGGCCGCCGCGTCCGCGCGCACGGCGGCACCCCCGGCTTTGGGCACCGCGGCACCGGCCGCGGAGGAAACGGCGCCGCCGACCCCTGCCACGGTCGCCCCCGCGGCCCCGGCTCCGGCCGCGCCGGCGAGCGCGCCGCCGGCGCCGGCCGCCGCGCCGGCTTCCCCGCCGCGCCCGCCGGCGCCGACCGAAGCGGCGGTGCAGCAACACGTGGCGGCGGCCATCGCCGCCACCGCCTGCGTGCTCGCCCATCCGGCGGCGGAGTTGGGCGGCGCGGTGGCGGTGAGGGGGTTGGCGGGCCAGACCGTCGCCGCCGGGCTGCGCACCCGGCTGGCGGCGCTGGTCGGCCCGGCGGACCTGGCCTGGCAGGTGCAGAGCCTCAACCCGGTGTTCTGCCCGGCGATGACGGTGCTGCGGCCGGTGGCGCCGCCGGCCGGGGCGCCGGCGTTCGGCCTCGGGCTGCGGCTGGCGGGCGGGCTGACCGCGCTGCACGACGGCGCGCGCATCCTGCCGCGGATCACCATGCCGGACTTCGCCGGCTACCTGCGGGTGGACTACCTCGGTCACGACGGGTCGGTGGTGCATCTCTATCCCACCGTTGCCGACCCCGCGCAGCGCTTCGTCGCGGTGCCGGCGCGGCGGCTGGCGGCCGGCGCGGTGCTGCGCCTGGGCGACGGCGGCCCCGGCCGGCCGTTGTGGGAGGTGGGTCCGCCGTACGGGACCGACATGATCGTCGCCGTCGCGTCCGCGAAGCCGCTGCTGCCCGCCGACCCGGCCGCCAACGTCGCCGTCTCCGCCACGGCCTACCTGCGCCGCCTGCGGGCGGCGATCGCCGCCGCGCGCGCCGCCGGCGAGCAGGTCACGGCCGCGCTGCTGCCGGTCGACACCCTGCCGGCCGCGAAGTAGGCGGGCGATGACCGCGATCGTCACCGCCGCGGCGGTGCTGGACTTCTGGTTCGCCGCCGACCCGACGATGTGGCGCCCGTTCTGGTTCACCAAGGATCCCGGGCTGGACGCCGCCTGCGCCGCCTTCGTCCCGACCCGCCAGGCGGCGCGGGACGGCGTGCTGGACGGATGGGCGGAGACCCCGCGCGGGGCGCTGGCGCTGCTGATCCTGCTCGATCAGATGTCGCGCAACCTGTTCCGCGACAGCGCGGAGGCGTTCGCCGCCGATCCGCAGGCGCACGCCATCGCCAGCGCGGCGCTGGCGCGCGGCTTCGACGCGGCGCTGACCCCGGTGGAGCTTGTGTTCGTCTATCTCCCGTTCGAGCATGCCGAGACCCTGGCGGACCAGGACCTGTCGGTGCGGCTGTTCGAGGCGCTGGCGCCGATCGAGGGCGCGGAGGTCGTGCGCTACGCCCACCGCCATCGCGACGTGATCCGCCGCTACGGCCGCTTTCCGCACCGCAACGCCGCGCTCGGGCGGACCAGCACGCCCGAGGAACTGGCCTATCTGGCGGAGCCGGGCGCCGGGTTCTGACCGGTCGGCCGGAGCCGCCGCCCTGGTCTAGAAGTGCAATGTCTGCCCGTAGGCGTCGAGCACCGCCTCGTGCATCGCCTCGCTGAGGGTGGGATGCGGGAAGACCGTGTGCATCAGGTCGGCCTCGGTCGCTTCCAGGGTGCGCGCGATGGTGTAGCCCTGGATCAGCTCGGTCACTTCGGCGCCGATCATGTGCGCGCCGAGCAGTTCGCCGGTCTTGGCGTCGAACACGGTCTTCACCATTCCCTCGGGTTCGCCGAGGGCGATCGCCTTGCCGTTGCCGATGAAGGGGAAGCGGCCGACCCGGATCTCGTGGCCGGCTTCCTTCGCTTTCGCTTCCGTCAGCCCGACCGAGGCGACCTGCGGGCGGCAATAGGTGCATCCGGGGATGTTCTGCGTGTCCATCGGGTGGACGTCGGTGCGACCGGCGATTTTTTCCACGCAGATGACGCCCTCGTGCATCGCCTTGTGGGCGAGCCAGGGCGGACCGGCGAGGTCGCCGATGGCGTAGACCCCGGGCTCCCCGGTGCGGCCGAACCCGTCGATCACCACATGGGTGCGATCGACCTTCACGCCGGTGCCCTCCAGGCCCAGGTTCTCCACGTTGCCGACGATGCCGACGGCCGAGATCACGCGCTCGGCGGTGATCTCCTGCGTCTTGCCGCCCTGCTCGACGGTGACGGTGACGGAGTTTGTCCCCTTCTTCGCGCTTTTCACCGCCGCCGAGGTGAGGATCTTCATCCCCTGCTTCTCGAACGCCTTGTGGGCGAAGGCGCTGATTTCCGCATCCTCCACCGGCAGGATGCGGTCGAGCACTTCGACCACGGTCACCTCGGCGCCCATGTTGCGGTAGAAACTGGCGAACTCGATGCCGATGGCGCCGGAGCCGATCACCAGCAGGGATTTCGGCATGGCGGGCGGCACCATCGCTTCCTTGTAGCTCCAGATCAGCTTGCCGTCGGCTTCCAGGCCGGGCAACTGGCGGGCGCGGGCGCCGGTGGCGAGGATGATGTGCGGCGCCTTCAGGGTGGCGACCGGCTTGCCTTCCTTGGTCACCGCCAGGGTGTTCTTGCCGGCCAACTTCCCCTCGCCGTCGAACACGGTGATCTTGTTCTTGCGCATCAGATGCGCGACGCCCGAGGAGAGTTGTTTCGCCACCGCGCGGGAGCGTTTCACCACCGCGGCGAGGTCGAAGCCCGGGGTGGGGCCGGCGGCGAAGCCGAACTCCGGCAGGTGGTGCAGCAGGTGGTTGATCTCGGAGGTGCGCAGCAGCGCCTTGGTCGGGATGCAGCCCCAGTTGAGGCAGATGCCGCCCAGGTGCTCGCGTTCCACCACCGCGGTCTTGAGGCCGAGCTGGGCGCTGCGGATGGCGGCGACGTAGCCGCCGGGGCCGCCGCCGAGAACGATGAGGTCGAAGCTCTGGTCGGGCATGGGCTGTGTCCTTCTCAGGCGGCGAGGGCGGCCAGTGCCGGTCCCTGCAGTTGCATCACGGTCCAGTCCTGCATCGGCCTGGCGCCGAGGCGCTGGTAGAAGTCGATCGACGGCCGGTTCCAGTTCAGCACGCGCCATTCCATGCGCCGGCATCCCTCCGCCTGCGCAGAGCGCGCGAGGTGGCGGAACAGGGCGAGGCCGATGCCGGTGCCGCGATGCTCGGAGGTGACGAAGATGTCTTCCAGGAACAGGTCCGGGCCGCCGACGAACGTGCTGAAGGTGTAGTACCACAGGGCGAGACCGACGGCTTCGGTGCCGACCCAGGCCAGCACGGCGTGGGCGCGCGGGCAGGGGGCGAACAGGGCGCGGGCGAAGTGGGCCTCGGTCGCGGTGACTTCGTGGGCCAGGCGTTCGTATTCGGCGAGCGCGTGCACCAGGCGGAGCACGTGGGGGACGTCGTCGGGGGTCGGGGCGCGGAGGGTGAAACGGTCAGGCATGGGGGCGGTCCGTGCGGGGGGCGGCGGTGTTGTGTCTTGCGGGAGGGCCAAGCCCGCCTGCTCCGTCTGTCACCGGCGCGGTCTTGTCCGCCGTGGCTTCGGTTCTTGCCGTCAGGGCCGCAGTCCTCTCCGTCATGGCCGGGCTTGACCCGGCCATCCACGCACGTCCGCCGTGCCCGCGGGCGGAAAGGCGCGGGCCGCGGAGCAGGGGCCGGGTCACCGGCGGCAGGGGGCGGGTGGTCGGTTTCGGTGCGCGCGCGGGGGCCTCGCCGGCCCTCACAGCATCAGGCTCATCGGGTCTTCCACCACCGCCTTGAATGCCGCCAACCATTCCGCGCCCAGCGCGCCGTCCACCACGCGGTGATCGACCGACAGGGTGCAGGTCATCACGGTGGCGATTGCCAGCGCGCCGTTCTTCACCACCGGGCGCTGCTGGCCGGCCGCCACGGCCAGGATCGCGGCCTGGGGCGGGTTGATCACCGCGGCGAACTCCGAGACGCCGTACATCCCCATGTTCGAGATCGAGAAGCCACCGCCCTGGAATTCCTCCGGCTTCAGCTTGCCGGACCTGGCGCGGGCGCCCAGGTCCTTCATCTCGTTGCTGATCGCGGCGAGGCCCTTCTGGTCCGCCTTGCGCACGATCGGGGTGATCAGCCCGTCCGGGATCGACACGGCAACGGAGATGTCCACGTCGTCATACAGGATGACGTTTTCCTCGGTGTAGCTCGCGTTCACCTTCGGCACGCGCCGCAGGGTGACGGCGGCGGCCTTGATGATGAGATCGTTCACCGACAGGCGGAACGCGCCGGGGCCCTCCTTGGGGGAGCGGGCGTTCAGCTCCTCGCGCAATTTCAGCAGCGCGTCGATCTCGATGTCCATCGACACGTAGAAATGCGGGATGGTCTGTTTCGCTTCCGCCAGACGCCGGGCGATCACCTTGCGCATCGAGCTGTTGGGCACGAGGCGGTGCGGCGCGGTGATGGCGGGCGCGGGCGCCGGGGCGCGCGCCGCCGGGGCGGCGGCGGGGGCGGCCGTGGGCGCGGCCTGCAGCGCCGCCTCGATATCCGCTTTCACGATCCGCCCGTGCGGGCCGCTGCCTTTCAGCCCGCCGAGGTCGAGCCCGGCCTGGCGCGCCATGCGGCGGGCGAGGGGGGAGACGAAGATGCGCCCGGCCTCCGCGGCGTCGTGGCCGTTGCCGCGTGCGGCCGGGGCCGGCGGGCGCGGAGCCGGGGGCGCCGGTTCCGGGGCGGCGGGCGGCGGCGCGGCCTGCGCGGCGGCGGGGGCCGGCGGCGGCGCGGCCGGCGCCTCGGCCGGCACCTCTTCCCCGGGCTCGACCAGCACGGCGATCGGCGCGTTCACCTTCACCCCTTCGGTGCCGTCGCTCACCAGGATCCTGCCCAGCACGCCTTCATCGACCGCTTCGACTTCCATCGTCGCCTTGTCGGTTTCGATCTCGGCGATCACGTCGCCGGATTTCACCGTCTCGCCTTCCTTCTTGAGCCAGCGGGCGAGCGTGCCTTCCGTCATGGTGGGCGACAGTGCCGGCATCAGGATGTTGGTGGCCATAAGGTCGCGCTCCGCTCAAACGATCCGTTTCACCGCATCGACCACCCAGGCCGGCTGCGGCAGGGCGAGTTTTTCCAGATTCGCCGCATAGGGCAATGGCACGTCGACCCCGTGCACGCGCACCGGCGGGGCGTCGAGCCAGTCGAACGCCTCCTCGATCACCCGCATCGCCACTTCGGCGCCGATGCCGGCGTAGGGCCAGCCTTCCTCCACCGTGACCAGGCGGTTGGTCTTCTTCACGCTGGCGACGATCGTTTCGGTATCCAGAGGTCGGAGCGAGCGCAGGTTGATTACCTCCGCCTCGATCCCCTGTTCGGCCAGCGCCTTGGCCGCCTCCAGCGCCACACCGACCATGATGCTGAAGGCGACGATGGTCACCTTGTCGCCCGCCCGCTCGACCTTGGCCCGGCCGATCGGCAGGACGAAATCCTCGGCCACCGGGCAGTCCGAGGTGTGGCCGTAGAGGATCTCGTTCTCGAGGAAGATGACCGGGTTGGGATCGCGGATCGCGGCGCGCAACAATCCCTTGGCGTCCGCCGCCGACCACGGCGCCACCACTTTCAGTCCCGGCACGTGCGCGTACCAGCTTGCGTAGCACTGCGAATGCTGCGCGGCGACGCGCGAGGCGGCGCCGTTCGGGCCGCGGAACACGATCGGGCAGCCCATCTGGCCGCCGGACATGTACAGCGTCTTGGCGGCGGAGTTGATGATCTGGTCCATCGCCTGCATGGCGAAGTTGAAGGTCATGAACTCGACGATCGGCTTCAGCCCGTTCAGCGCCGCGCCGACCGCCATGCCGGTGAAGCCGTGCTCGGTGATCGGCGTGTCGATCACCCGCTTGGGGCCGAATTCGTCGAGCAGGCCCTGGCTGATCTTGTAGGCGCCCTGGTACTGGGCGACTTCCTCGCCGATCAGGAACACGTCCGGATCGCGCCGCAGCTCGGCGGCCATGGCATCGCGCAGGGCTTCGCGGACGGTGATCGGCTTGGTGGGGCCCCAGTCCTTGTCTTCGGCCGGAGAAGGCGCGGCCGGGCGCGGCGCCGCTGCGGCGGGCGCGGGCGCGGGCGTGGGCGGGGCCGGCGGTGCGGGCGCGGCGGAAACGTCCTCGCCGTTGCTGGCGAGGACGGCGATCGGGGTGTTCACCGCGACGCCCTCGGTGCCCTCGGCCACCAGGATGCGGGCGAGCTTGCCTTCATCGACCGCTTCCACTTCCATCGTCGCCTTGTCGGTTTCGATCTCGGCGATCACGTCGCCGGCGCGCACGTCCTCGCCCTCGGTCTTCAGCCAGCGGGCGAGCTTGCCTTCGGTCATGGTGGGCGACAGGGCGGGCATCAGGATCTGGGTGGCCATGGGTCAGCCCTCCACCAGCACGTCGGTGTAAAGCGCGGCAGGTTCGGGTTCGGGGCTGGCCTGGGCATAGTCGGCGGCCTCCTGCACCCGGGCTTTCACCTGGTCGTCGATCTTCTTGATCGCCGCTTCGTCGATGCCCAGGGCTTCCAGCCTGGCGCGCGCGCCCTCGATGCAGTCGTGCTGAGTGCGCATCATCTGCACCTCCTCCCGCGTGCGGTAGCGCGCCGGGTCGGACATGGAATGGCCGCGGTAGCGATAGGTCTTCACTTCCAGCAGATACGGGCCGTTGCCGGCGCGGCAGGCCGCCACCGCGACATCGGCCGCCGCTTTCACCGCCAGCACGTCCATGCCGTCCACCTGCGCGCCGGGAATGCCCCAGGGGGTGCCGTTCCGCGACAGGTCGTGCGAGGCCGAGGCGCGATCGACGCTCGTTCCCATGCCGTATTTGTTGTTCTCGATCACGAACACCACCGGCAGCTTCATCAGCGCCGCCAGGTTGAAGCTTTCGTACACCTGGCCCTGGTTCGATGCGCCCTCGCCGAAATACGTGAGCGAGACACGATCGTTGCCGCGGTACCAGTTGCTGAAGCCGAGCCCGGTGCCCAGGCTGACCTGCGCGCCCACGATCCCGTGCCCGCCGAAGAAATTGGTCGCCTTGCTGAACATGTGCATCGAGCCGCCCTTGCCGTGCGAATACCCGCCGGCGCGGCCTGTCAGCTCCGCCATCACCCCTTTGGGGTCCATCCCCGTGGCCAGCATGTGGCCGTGGTCGCGGTAGGAGGTGATGACCTGATCGCCCTCGGCGATCGCCATCTGCATGCCGACGACCACCGCCTCCTGCCCGATATACAGGTGGCAGAAGCCGCCGATCAGCCCCATGCCATAGAGCTGGCCGGCCTTTTCCTCGAACCGGCGGATCAGCAGCATGTCGTGGTAGGCGCGCAGCAACTGGTCCTTGTCGATCACGTTTTCGCGCGGCTTGCCGCGCCTTGCTTTCTCGGCCGCCTGGGCCATGGCTTGCCTCCCCGCCGCGGATGGGTCCCTGTCGTTCCCAGCACTAGTCCCGCCGCGGGCGCTACGACAAGACCCGGAGTCCCGGATTTGTCTTATTGTGCAACGCAATAGAGGGTGTTAACCGGATTCCAGTTAACTGGTTGGCGACGGCCCGGATTAGGGTGGCGGGTAGGTCGGGGTGTTGCGTGCCGACCGGTCGGCACGCAACAAGATTACGGGCTCGGGGTGCATTTTGCAGTGCAGTTGCCGGCCGGGCAGGGGCTTGCAGCGGCCGGACGCTAGTGTCCCAACTCGGAAATAACGTCATCATGCGTCGGGACACTAGCTCTTTGTTTTCAGTGGCCTGCTGGTCCCTGAAATGGGAAGGCATTTCAGGGGCAGGACACTAGTACCAGCCGATCCCCTTGCGGATACGGCACCAGGATGTCCTGCGGGTTCGACAAATTCAGCATCTCCCGCGCCCGTTCGTTCAACAGGTCGGGATCGAGATGGTCGGTCTGCAGCGCCGCCACCCGTCGTTCCCAGTCCGCCTGCTGCGCCTGCAACCGCGACAGATCGTCCTGCGCCTGGGCCAGCAGCACCTTGCGCTGCGCAAAGGCCACCAGCCCGTGATCGCCGCGCGCGGTGCTCCAACTGAAATATCCGGTCAGCGCGAGGAAGAACACCGGCGCGATCGCCGCCCTGGCCCGGCGCCTGATCTCCCGTCCGAACCGCATCGTCCGCTCCCTGCTCGCTTCGCCGTCAGCCTGGTGTCCTGCCCCTGAAATGCCTTCGCATTTCTGGGGACCAGAAGGCCACTGAAAACAAAGAACTGGTGTCCCGGAAATTCGGAACCGAATTTCCGAAACGGGACACTAGCGCGCCGCGGCACGGGGAGGGAAGCGGATCGGCGAAAACACCGGGCCACGATTCGACGGCCGCTCTGCCCGCTTCTCGCCACGGTCCGCGCGCCAGAGTCACCATATGAGTTGGCACACGGTCTCATCCTTTCTTAACGGAGGCGTTTGCATGCGTCTGACCACCAGGGTTCTTCTTGCCGCCGGCTGCGCGTTCGCGCTGCTCGGCACCGCGCTGCCCGCCCATGCCGATCCGCAGGACGGCTGGCGCGGCGGCGGCTGGCAGCAGAACAATCGCGGCGACCGCACCCCCGATCACCAGGACCGGCGCGCCGGCGGCGACTGGCACGGCCCCAGTGACTGGCACGGCCCCAGTGACCGGCACGGCCCCAGTGACTGGCACGGCCAGGGCGGCCGGCACGACGGCGGCGACTGGCACGATCGCGGCGATTGGCGCGCACGCGGGTGGGGCGGGCGCGATGACGACGCGCACGACTGGCGCCCGCGCCGCGAGCATGACGGCGACGGCTATCGCGGCGGCTACGTCTGGTCTCCGCCGCCGCCCCCGCCGCGCGCCTATGTCGCGCCCGCGCAGCCCTCGATGATCTTCGGCTTCTCGATCCGCTGACCGGGGGGGCGCGCCTCAGCCGCGCAGGATGGTCCGCCCGGCGAACCGCGCGGCCGGACCCAGCTCCGCCTCGATCCGCATCAGCTGGTTGTATTTCGCCGTGCGGTCGCTGCGCGCCAGGCTGCCGGTCTTGATCTGCCCGCAGTTGGTGGCAACCGCGAGATCGGCGATCGTGGTGTCCTCGGTCTCGCCCGAGCGGTGGCTCATCACCGCGCGGTAGCCGGCGCGCTGCGCCAGTTCCACCGTCTCGAGCGTTTCCGACAGGGTGCCGATCTGGTTCACCTTCACCAGGATCGCGTTCGCCACGCCGGCCGCGATGCCGCGGCGCAGGCGTTCGGGGTTGGTGACGAAATTGTCGTCGCCGACCAGTTGCAGCTTGCCCCCCAGCGCCGCGGTCTGGTGCGCCCAGCCCTCCCAGTCGTCCTCGGCGCAGCCGTCCTCGATCGAGACGATCGGATAGCGCGCGGCCAGCGCTTCCAGGTACTGCGTCATGCCCGCGGCATCCAGCACCTTGCCCTCGCCCTCCAGATGGTAGCGGCCGTCGCGGTAGAACTCGGACGCGGCGCAGTCGAGCGCGAACACCACGTCCTCCCCCGGGCGGTAGCCGGCGCGCTCGGCGGCGCGGGCGATGAAGGCGAGCGCCTCGTCGGCCGATTTCAGGTTGGGCGCGAACCCGCCCTCGTCGCCCACATTGGTGCCGTGCCCGGCGTCGTGCAGCCCCTGGCGCAGGGCGTGGAAGATCTCCGAGCCCATGCGCACCGCCTCGGCCAGGCTCGCCGCGCCGACCGGCTGGACCATGAACTCCTGGATGTCGATCGGGTTGTCGGCGTGCCGCCCGCCATTGACGATGTTCATCATCGGCACCGGCAGGGTGCGGGCGTACACGCCGCCGACGTAGCGATAGAGCGGCTGGCCCAGCTCCGCCGCCGCGGCCTTGGCGCAGCCGAGCGAGACCGCCAGGATCGCGTTCGCCCCCAGGCGGGATTTGTTCGGCGTGCCGTCCAGGTCGATCAGGATGTCGTCGATCTTCACCTGCTCGGTCGGGTCCATCCCGCCGATCGCGTCGAAGATCTCGCCCTCCACGTTCGCCACCGCGCGCTGCACGCCCTTGCCGCCGTAGCGGGCGGGATCGCCGTCGCGCAGCTCCACCGCCTCATGCGCCCCGGTGGAGGCGCCGGAGGGCACCGCGGCGCGGCCGGCGGCGCCGCTGTCGAGCACGACATCCACCTCGATCGTCGGATTGCCGCGGCTGTCCAGGATCTCGCGGGCGGAAATATCGGCAATGGCGCTCATGGCATCCGGCTCCTCTCTGGTGGGCCGGTGGCTAGCACTTCGCCATCGCGCGCGCCACCGCGTCGCCGGCCGGGCGGGCCGTGCGCGCGGCTCCGGGCCGCTGCGCGCCGGGCGCATTGCCGAGGCGAGGTTTTGCCTTCGCTTCGCCATGAATTGGTCTGGTAATCAGCCGCGTCGGCGGCGACGGCCGCCCGCCCAACTCCAGGCCTTCCCGATGATGATGCGCAAGGTCCCGGCCGCTCCGGGTTCCGTCATGACCGCCTCGCCGGCCGTGCCTGCCGACGTGCCCGCCGTTTCGATCTCGCCCCTGGCCCGCCAGCGCGCGATGTTCGCGGTGCTGTGCTTCGTCTGGGGCACCACCTGGCTGGCGATGAAGGTCGGCGTCACCAGCGTGCCGCCGGGGCTGTTCGCCGGCACGCGCTGGACCGTGGCGGGACTCCTCCTGCTGTCCTGGCGGCGGGCGCAAGGCCACAGGATCGAGCTGCCGTCGTGGCTTCTGGGCCGCTTGCTGCTGGTTTCGGTGCTGATGATCTCGCTCAACCAGGTGATCCAGCTCTACGGGCTGCGCTTCGTCCCGCCCGGGCTCGCCACCGTGATCTCGGCCGCGCTCACCCCCATCTCCCTGCTGGGTTTCGGCGTGCTCGCGGGGCAGGAACGGTTCGACCGGCGCCAGGCCGCGGCGATCGGCCTCGGCGTGTTCGGCATCATGGTGGTGTTCGGACCGAAAGCGCTGGCCGGCACGCTCAGCTGGCAGGAAGCGGCGGGGGCTGGCGGAGTGGTCATCGGCACCCTCTGCTACGCCGGTGGCTCGGTGCTGGCCCGGCCGCTGATGCGCACTCTGCCGGCGGTGGAGATCGCGGGGCTCGCCAACCTGTTCGGCGGGGGGATGCTGCTCGCCGGCTCCCTGGCCTTTGAACCGGGCTCGCTCGCCGCCGCCTCCGGCCACTGGGGCTGGCCGGCCTTCGGCGCCTGGCTCTATCTGCTGCTGCCGGGCTCGCTCGGCGCCTCGGTCATCTATTTCTTCCTGGTGCGCGACTGGGGGCTGAGCCGCACCGGCACCTACGCCTTCGTCTCGCCGGTGATCGGCGTGGTGCTGGCGATGCTGCTGTTCGGCGAGCACGTGGGCCTGTCCGACGTGCTGGGCATGGGGCTGATGTTGAGCGCGGCGGGGCTGGTGCTGCGCCGCTGAGCGGCGCGCCCCCGGCCTCGGCGGGTGGCGCGTGCTCTGCTACACCCCGGGCCATGGATGCCGTTCTGCCCGCCGCCGCGCTGTCTTCTTCCGCCGAGACCACCCGTGCCCTGATCCTGCGGCTGTGGCGCGAGCATATCCGCGCGCACCGCGGACGGGTGCTGGTCATCCTGGCGCTCACCGCGCTCATGGCCGGCGCGACCGCGGTCTATCCGGTGGTGATCGATCACGCTTTCAGCATGTTCACCAACAAGGACCCGCGGATCCTCTATCAGCTCCCGGTCCTGGTGGTGGTGGTCACCAGCGTGAAAGCGATCGCGCAATACCTGCAGAACGTGCAGGTGCAGCGCACCGTGCTGCTGGTGATCCGCGACCTGCAGGGGCGCATGTTCGCGCATCTGGTGCAGGCCGACCTCGCGCGGGTGGAACGCGAGGCGCCGGCCCAGCTCGCCGCCCGCTTCACCACCGATGCGGCGGTGATCCGCGATGCGCTCACCCGGGCGGTGAACGGGGTGGCCGATGCCATCACCGTGGTCGGGCTGGTCGCCTCGATGCTGTATCTCGACTGGGAACTCAGCCTGATCGGCGCGCTGCTCTATCCGCTGGCGGCCCTGCCGATCGAGCGCATCGGCCGGCGGGTCCGCCGCGCCTCCGGCGGCATGCAGGAACGCATGGGCGAGGCGGCGGCGATGCTGAACGAGAGCTTCGCCCTGGCCCGCACGGTCCGCGCCTACCGGCTGGAAGCGCCCGAAACCGCCCGCGCCGAGGCGGCCTTCGCCCAGCTCTATCGCGCCCTGCTGCGCATGTTCCGCAACCGCGCCGCGGTCGATCCGGTGCTGGAAGTGCTGGGCGGCGCGGCGGTCGCGCTGGTGATCGGCTTCGCCGGCTGGCGCGCCGCGGCGGGCGGGCACACGATCGGCAATTTCACCGGCTTCGTCGCCGCGCTGCTGATCGCCTCGCGGCCGCTGCGCGCGCTCGGCTCGCTCAACGCCGCGGTGCAGGAAGGGCTGGCCGGGCTGATCCGGGTGTTCCGGGTGATCGACGAACCGCCCGGCATCGCCGACCCGGCGGACGCAAAGCCGCTGCCGCCCGGGCAGGGGCATGTGGCGTTCGAGGACGTGGCCTATATCTACGCCGACGGCCGCGCCGGGCTGGACGGGCTGAGCTTCACCGCCGCGCCGGGCACCACGGTCGCCCTGGTCGGCCCCTCCGGGGCGGGCAAATCCACCGCGCTCACCTTGATTCCGCGCCTGCACGACGTGGCCGCCGGCGCGGTGCGCATCGACGGGGCGGACGTGCGCGCGGTGCGGCTCGACAGCCTGCGCGACGCCATCGCCTATGTCGGGCAGGAAACCCTGCTGTTCGACGACACGATCGGCGCCAACATCCGCATGGGCCGCCCGAACGCCAGTGAAGCCGAGGTCGTTGCCGCCGCCGAGGCCGCCGCCGCCGCCGGCTTTATCGCGGCGATGCCGGAGGGCTACGCCACCAGGGTCGGCCCGGGCGGCCAACGTCTGTCGGGCGGCCAGCGCCAGCGCGTGGTGCTGGCCCGTGCGCTGCTGCGCAACCCGCGCATCCTGCTGCTCGACGAGGCCACCAGCGCGCTCGACACCGAATCGGAAGCTGCGGTGCAGGACGCACTGGTCCGGCTGCGCCAGGGACGAACCACGATCGTGGTGGCCCACCGCCTGTCCACCGTGCGCGACGCCGATCTGGTGGTGGTGATGCACGACGGCCGCGCCGTGGAGCAGGGCACCCACGCCCAACTCCTCGCCGCCGGCGGCCTGTACGCCCGCCTCGTGCGCAGCCAGATGCTGGCCGCGTGAGCGTGGGGTGGAGGAAAAAGGCCAGGGGGCTCTGCCCCCTGGACCCCCGCCAAGGGCACTGCCCTTGGAACCCATTCGTCGGTTCCTGGTGAGCGCGGGGAGGCGCGGCGGGGCCGGGCAGCGGGCTGGGAAAGGGCGCCGTCGGCGCCCTTTCCCAGCCCGCTGCCCGGCCCCGCCGCGCCTCCCCGCGCTCACCAGGAACCCCCCGAGGGGTCCAGGGGACCAGTCCCCTGGTGGGGGGTCCAGGGGGGCAAAGCCCCCTTGGCCTTACTTCCTCCGCGCCGCGCGCACGAGGTCGGCGCCTTTCTCGGCGATCATGATGACGGCGGCGTTGGTGTTGCCGGAGACCATGGTGGGCATGATGGAGGCGTCGATGACGCGCAGGCCTTCCATGCCGCGGACCCGAAGCTGGTCGTCCACCACGGCCATGGGGTCCTGGCCCATCTTGCAGGTGCCGATCACGTGGTAGGTGGTCTGGCCGTTGTTGCGGGCGAATTCCAGCCATTCCTCGTCGGTCTGGACTTTGTCGCCGGGGTTCATTTCGAACGCGCGGTAGCGGTCCATGGCCGCGTTCTCGATGATGCGCCGGCCGATCTTCATGCCGGCGACGACGGTCTGGCGGTCCAGTTCCTCGGCCAGGAAGTTGGGGCGGATGGCCGGGGCTTTGTTGGGATCGGGGGAGGCGGCGTGGATCGATCCCTTCGATTCGGGGCGGCACTGGTAGGCGGTCAAGGTCATGCCCGGTTCGCTGTCCAGGATGCGGGTGGCGGCAGTGGCGTAGCTCGCGTGGGCGAAGTGGTATTGCACGTCCGGCTCGGCGAGCTCGGGCCGGGTCTTGACGAAGCCGTAGACGATGCCGGCGGTGAAGGTCAGGATGCCGCGGTGCTGGATGAAGTATTTCGCGATTTCCTTGGCGAAGTTCAGGCCGCGCACCTGCTCGTTCAGGGTGATCGGCAGCTTGACCCGCCAGTTCATGCGCGGGGCGTAGTGGTCGCGGTAGTTCTCGCCGACGCCGGGCAGCTCGTGGGCAACCGGGATGCCGAGGTCCTGCAGCCGCTCCGGCTGGCCGATGCCCGAGAGTTCCAGCAGGTGCGGGGATTTCACCGAGCCGGCGGAGAGGATCACCTCGCCCTCGCAGCGGGCTTCGTGGGTTTGCCCGCCCTGGGTGTAGCGCACGCCGACGGCGCGCTTGCCGTCGAGCAGGAGGGCGGTGGAAAGCGCGTCGGTCTCGATCCGCAGGTTGGGCCGTGAGCGCGCGGGGTCGAGGAAGGCGCGCGCGGTGGACCAGCGCCGGCCCTGCTTCTGGGTCACCTGGTAGTAGTTGAAGCCTTCCTGGTTGCCGTTGTTGTAGTCGGGGTTGGTGGGCCAGCCCTCGGCCGCGGCGGCGGCGATGACGGCGTCGCAGATCTCGTGGTGTTCCAGCATCGGCGCCACATTCAGCAGGCCGCCCTTGCCGCGGGTGTCGTCGCCGCCGCCTTCGTAGTGCTCGGATTTCTTGAAGTAGGGCAGCACCGATTCGTACGACCAGCCGCGGTTGCCGAACTGCGACCACGTGTCGTAGTCGAGCGGATTGCCGCGCACATACAGCATGCCGTTGATCGAGCTCGATCCGCCCAGGGTCTTGCCGCGCGGGATCGGGATCTTGCGGCCGCGGACGTTGTCTTCCGGCTCGGTTTCGAAGCACCAGTTGTAGCGTGTGTCGTTCAGCAGCTTGTTGAAGCCGACCGGGATCGGGATCCAGAAATTGTTGTCCTTCGGGCCGGCCTCCAGCAGCAGCACGCGGACCGAGGGATCCTCGGTCAGGCGGTTGGCCAGCACGCAGCCGGCGGAGCCGGCGCCGACGATGATGTAGTCCCACTCGGCCATGTGTTCGTTTCCCCCGCATCCGGCGCCGCGGCGTGCGGCGGCCCGGGCGATCAGGGCGGAAAATTTGCCCGGAAGCAAGCCCGGCGCGGGCGCCGCAACCGCCTACATCGACAGCAGCTCGATCCCGTCGCCCACCGCGAAGTGGCCGCCTTCGACCACCTCGGCGTGCACGCCGAGATCGCTGTGCCCGTACAGCGCGCGCAGTTCGGCCACCGGATCGGCGTCGCGGTCGGTGGTGAGCGGGTTCACCTCGGTCGCTTTGCAGCGCGCGATGCGCTTGACCACCCGCAGCACGGCGCCGCCCATCTGCAGCTCGCGGCCGATCCAGTCGAACTCGGCCCAGGCGGGCGCGCCGCTGAACCAGACATTGGCGCGGAAGCGGCGGCGGTGGCGGTGGGCGCCCAGCCTGGCCTCGAAGTCGCGCAGGCTGGCCAACCCGATCAGGCTCACCGCCGGGCGGCGCTGATCGCCGAACACGTGGCCGGGAATGTGGTGAAAGCGCGGGGCGCCGCGGGCCTCCGCGCCCAGGAACCGCACCAGGAACCGCTCGATCTCGGCCCGGCCGGCCGCGGTCAGCGCATCGGCGGTCACCTCCGATCCCGTCCGGCGCCGCGATCACCAGCCGGCCGGAGCGCGGGTCGAACAGGGCACGCAGCGCGGCGATGCCGGCGTTGCGCATCTGGCACATGAACTGCGTCTTCGGCAGCCAGGCGGGCTGGGTCGGGTCGAAGCCCGAATCGCCCTGGGCGAGCGCGAAGGCGCGGTCCCACGGGATGGCGCCGCCGGCGGCGACCTCGGTCGCTTCCAGCGCCTCGGCGGACAGGCCCTTCACGGGGTAGCGGTACAGATACTCGATGCGCATCGGCGGCTTCCCTCTTGAGCGTCAGTCTGCTCCCTCCCAAGTCTCTTGCCAAAGGTCCACGTTTCCGTCGCCTCCGGGAGGGGCGGAGCCGGGCCGTCGCCTTCGTCACAGGGACAAGCCCCAAGGGGATACTCATGGACATCGAAAAGTTCACCGAACGCTCGCGCGGCTTCCTGCAGGCCGCCTCCACCATCGCGATCCGCGAGTTCCACCAGCGGATCACGCCCGAGCACCTGCTGAAGGCGCTGCTGGACGACGAGGAAGGCGCCGCCGCCGGGCTGATCCGCGCCGCCGGCGGCGATCCGCGCCCGGTGGTGACCGCGCTCGCGGCCGAGATCGCGCGGATGCCCAAGGTGCAGGGCTCCGGCGCCGGGGAGCCGCAGATCACGTCGGAGCTGGTGCGCGTGCTGGACGCGGCGCAGCAGGTGGCGACCAAGGCCGGGGACGAGTTCGTGGCGCAGGACCGGCTGCTGGTCGCGCTGGCGGCCTCCGCCACCCCGGCGGGCCGCGCGCTGGCCACCTCGGGGGCGAACGCCCAGGCGCTGGAAAAAGCGGTCACCGACATCCGCAAGGGCCGCAAGGTGACCAGCGAGAACGCCGAGGCCGGGTTCGAGGCGCTGAAGAAATACGCCACCGACGTCACCGACCGGGCGCGCGACGGCAAGCTCGACCCGGTGATCGGCCGCGACGAGGAGATCCGCCGCACCATCCAGGTGCTGGCCCGCCGCACCAAGAACAACCCGGTGCTGATCGGCGAGCCCGGCGTCGGCAAGACCGCGATCGTCGAGGGCCTCGCGCTGCGCATCGTCAACGGCGACGTGCCGGAGGCGCTGAAGGGCAAGCGGCTGCTGGCGCTCGACCTCGGCCAGATGGTCGCCGGCGCCAAATACCGCGGCGAGTTCGAGGAACGGCTGAAGGCGGTGCTGAAGGAGATCGAAACCGCCCAGGGCGAGGTGATCCTGTTCATCGACGAGCTGCACACCCTGGTCGGCGCCGGCCGCGCCGATGGCGCGATGGACGCCTCGAACCTGCTGAAGCCGGAGCTGGCGCGCGGCGCGCTGCACTGCATCGGCGCCACCACGCTCGATGAATACCGCAAGCATATCGAGAAGGACGCGGCGCTCGCGCGGCGCTTCCAGCCGGTGTTCGTGGGCGAGCCGACGGTCGCCGACACGATCAGCATCCTGCGCGGGATCAAGGAGAAATACGAAACCCACCACGGCGTGCGCATCACCGACGGCGCGCTGGTCGCCGCGGCGACCTTGTCCAACCGCTACATCACCGACCGCTTCCTGCCCGACAAGGCGATCGACCTGATCGACGAGGCCTCGTCGCGCCTGCGCATGCAGGTCGACAGCAAGCCGGAGGCGTTGGACGAGCTCGACCGCCGCGTGATCCAGCTCAAGATCGAGCGCGAGGCGCTGCGCAAGGAGACCGACGCCGCCTCCCGCGACCGGCTGGAGAAGCTGGAGAAGGAGCTGTCCGAGCTGGAAGAGAAGTCCAACGCGCTGACCGCCGCATGGAACGCGGAAAAGGAGAAGGTCGCCGAGACGCACAAGCTGAAGGAGCGGCTGGATCAGGCGAAGAGCGAGGTGGAGGTGGCGCAGCGGCGCGGCGACCTCGCCCGCGCCTCGGAGCTGATGTACGGCGTGATCCCGGATATCGAGCGCAAGCTGGACACGGCCGCCGACCAGGGCCAGCTGGTGAACGAGGCGGTGACGGAGGAAGGCATCGCCGGCGTCGTGTCCCGCTGGACCGGGGTTCCCGTCGACAAGATGCTGGAAGGCGAGCGGTCCAAGCTGCTGCGCATGGAAGACCAGTTGCGCCAGCGGGTGATCGGCCAGGAGGAGGCGCTGACCGCGGTCGCCAACGCGGTGCGCCGCGCGCGCGCCGGGCTGCAGGACCCGAACCGGCCGATCGGCAGCTTCCTGTTCCTCGGCCCCACCGGCGTCGGCAAGACCGAGACCTGCAAGGCCTTGGCGCAGTTCCTGTTCGACGACGAACGGGCGATGGTGCGCATCGACATGAGCGAGTTCATGGAGAAGCACGCCGTCTCCCGCCTGATCGGCGCGCCCCCCGGCTACGTGGGCTACGAGGAAGGCGGTGCGCTGACCGAGGCGGTGCGCCGCCGGCCGTACCAGGTGATCCTGTTCGACGAGGTCGAGAAGGCGCACGAGGACGTGTTCAACGTCCTGCTGCAGGTCCTGGACGACGGCCGCCTGACCGACGGGCAGGGCCGCACGGTGGATTTCAAGAACACGATCATCGTGCTGACCTCCAACCTCGGCAGCGAGGTGCTGGCCGCGCAGCCCGAAGGCGAGGCCACCACCATGGTGCAGGGCCAGGTGATGCGGGTGGTGCGCGCGCATTTCCGCCCCGAGTTCCTGAACCGGCTGGACGAGATCATCCTGTTCCGGCGGTTGCAGCGGGCCGACATGGCGGCGATCGTGCAGATCCAGATGCAGCACCTGGAAGGGCTGCTGGCCGACCGCAAGATCGGGATCGAGCTGGATCGGCCGGCGCTGGAGTGGCTGGCGAACGAAGGCTACGACAGCACCTATGGCGCGCGGCCGCTGAAGCGGGTGATCCAGCGCAGTCTGCAGAACCCGCTGGCGCAGATGATCCTGGAAGGCTCGGTGAAGGAAGGCGAGACGGTGCATGTCTCGGCCGGGCCGACCGGACTGACGATCAACGGGCAGATGGCGCGGCGGCGTAACCGCCGCGCGGGGCGGGGCGTCGGGATCGCGCGTGCGGTTCCGGCGTCCGGCGCCGTAGTTGTTCGATTCCCCGGCGCCGCGGTAGCCTCCGGCCCCATGCCGCCCTGTCCGCGCGGCGTTCCCCGGGCCGACGAGGTTGCCGTGCCGCGCTACCCCTTCGTGACCGTGGATGTGTTCACCGACCGGGCGTTCGGCGGCAACCCGCTCGCGGTCTTCCCCGACGCGCGCGGCCTGTCGGACGCGGCGATGCAGGCGCTGGCGGCCGAGTTCAACCTGAGCGAGACCACGTTCGTCCTGCCGCCGGAGGACCCGGCCCACACCGCGCTTGTGCGCATCTTCAACCGCACCGCCGAAATGCCGTTCGCCGGCCACCCCAACGTCGGCACCGGCTGCGTGCTGGCCGAGGCCGGCCGCGACCGCGACGGCGTGCTGCTGTTCGAGGAACCGGCCGGGCTGGTCACGGTGCAGGTGGAGCGCGACGCGGCGGGCGTCCTCGTCGGCGCGACGATCGCCGCGCCGCAGCCGCTTTCGCTCGGGATGGAGCTGCCGGTCGCGGCGGTCGCCGCCTGCGCCGGGCTCGATCCCGCCGACGTGCTGACGGGCGCACACCCCCCGGTGCTCGCCTCGGTGGGGATCGCCTTCGTCATCGCCGAGGTGTCGGGCGACGCGCTGACCCGTGCCGCGCCGCACGCCGGGGAGTTCCACCGCGTGCGCGCGGCGCATCCCGCGCTGGGGAGCAGGCTGGCGCTGCATCTCTATGCGCGGGACCCTGTGCCGGAGAGCGGGACCGCCTGCGCGCCCGGATGTTCGCGCCGCTGTCGGGCACCGTGGAGGACCCGGCCACCGGCAGCGCCAACGCCACCCTGATCGCGCTGCTGCTCTCGCTGACCGCCGATCAGGAGCGCCGCGCCGAGGTCGTCCAGGGGGTCGAGATGGGCCGGCCGAGCCTGCTGCGCGTGGCCGCGCGTCGCGATGCCGACGGCATCCGCGCCACCGTCGGCGGCGGGTGCGTGGCGATGTTGCGCGGCGAAGCGACGGTCCCGGGCTGATCGAGGAGCGGCGTGGCCGGTTCCGGGCGGCTCAGCCGAGCAGGGTCCGCGCCTCCGCCCAGACGCGACGCACCACCTCCGCGGCCGGCTCGGCCCGCGCCAGCGCGGCGGCCTGGCCGGCCCAGGCCTGCATCCGCTCCACGTCGCCCGCTGTCGCCGCCGCCGCGCGCATCGGCGCGGTCAGGCCGCGCTGCACCGGGTAGGGCGCCGGCGGCGGCGCGTCCGGGGCGCCCGCGGCACGGACGTAAGCGCCGGCAACCGCCCGTCCCGCCCGGCCGGAAAACGCGCGGGTCACCGCCGTCGCTTCCGGCTCCAGCCCCGCCAGCGCCTCGGCCCAGGCGGGGTTCGTTTCCGCCTCCGGGCAGCGGAGGAAGCCGGTGCCGATCTGCGCCGCGCTCGCCCCCAGCAGCAGCGCCGCCGCCACCCCGCGCCCGTCGGCGATGCCGCCGGTGGCGACGATCGGCACCGAGATCCGGTCCGCCAGCCGCGGCAGCAGGGCGAACAGGCCCACCGCCCGCCGCTCCGCTTCCTCCGGATCGAAGGCGCCGCGATGCCCGCCGGCCTCCACCCCCTGGGCGACGATCGCGTCCGCGCCCGCCGCTTCCGCGGCCACCGCCTCGGCCACCGTCGTGGCGCAGGCGAACCAGGCGATGCCGCGGGATTTCAGCGCCGCGACGAACCCGGGCGGGTAGAGGCCCATGATGGAGGACACGACCGCCGGCCGCGCCGCCAGCAGCGCGTCGCACTGGGCGGCGAAATCGGGCGGCGCGGCGTCGCCCGCCTCGGCCGGCACGGGCGGCCCCCAGGCGGCCAGGAAGCCGCGCACCCGCCCCTCCGCCGCCGAATCGCGCCGGGGCGGCGGGTCGGGGATCCACAGATTCATCTGGAACGCGCCATTGCTGCGGGCGCGGAACGCGGCGGCCCAGGCGGCGATGCCGTCCGGGGCGGTGAGCAGCGCGCCCATGCCCCCCATCCCGCCCGCATTCGCGACCGCGGCGGCCAGCGCGGCCGGACAGGCCCCGGCCATCGGCGCCTGCAGGATGGGAACGCCAAGGCCGAAGCGGTGGCAGAACGCCTCGGCGCGTGCGTGGGGGCGGGTCATGGCAGGGTCTCCTTCGGCGAGATCGCGGTCAGCGCGGCGGCCACCGCCAGCGCGGCCGCGGCGACGATCGAGGGGAGGGTGAAACTTCCCAGCCGGTCGGCCAGCGCGCCGGCGAAGCTGGGGCCGATGATCTGCCCCAGCCCGAACGCGCTTGTCATCAGCGCCAGCACCCGGCGCGCATCGCCGCGGGCCAGTTCCCGCCCACGCATCAGGCCGAGCGCGGTCAGTCCCATGAAGGTGCCGCCGACCAGCAGGCCGGCGAGGACGACGCCGGCCAGGCTCGGCCAGGCGACGCTGGCAAGCACGCCCAGCGCTTCCGCCAGCGCGGCGAGCGCGTAGGCGCGGGAAATGCCGACCCGGCGCCCGATCGCCGCCCACAGCGCCACCGAAGGCGCGGCGGCGAGGCCGAACACCACCCAGATCACCGGCTCCAGCGGGCGGAGCGCGGGGTGGGCGCGCACGATCGCCACCAGGAAGGTGGCGGTGATCACGTAGCCGAAGCCGAACAGCCCGTACGCGATCACCAGCCGGACAAGGCGCCGGTCGGGCCGCGCGCGGGCGGGTGCGGCCGGGGAAGGGCGGTGCGCCGGCTCCGGCGGGATCAGCGCGGCGGCGCCCGCCGCGGCCAGCAAGGACAGCGCCCCGCTGCCCAGCCACAGCGCCGCCCAGCCCAGTCCCGCCGCGCGGAAGGCGGAGACGAGCAGGGCGGAGGCGGCGATGCCGACGCCCACGCCCGCGAACAGGACGGCGGCGAGGTCGGCCCGCCCGGCCCGCGCCAGCAGTTCCAGCACGATCGCCGAGACCAGGATCAGCACCAGCGCGCTCGCCACCCCGCCGGCGAAGCGCAAGGCCAGGAACGCCGCCAGGCTGTGGGTGAGCCCCATCGCCCCGGTGGTGATCGCGCTTCCCGCCAGCCCGCCGAGCAGCCAGCCCCGGCGCGAGCCCGGCAGCCAGGGCCCGGCGGCGAACAGCGCGCCGGCCAGGTAGCCGGCGAAATTGGCCGAGGCGATCAGCCCGGCGGCGAAGCGGGAGAGGCCGAGCTCCGCCATCATCGGCGGCAGGATCGGCGTGTAGACGAAGCGGCCGATGCCGATCCCCACCGCCATGGCGAGCAGCCCGCCCAGCGCCGGGGCGAGCGGGGTCGTGGGAGCGGCGCGGGCGGCGGTGGCGGATGCTTGCATCATGTCCTGGCCTGGATTGCGGCGGGCGCACCATGAAGGGTAGCGTCCATTCCCGGAAATGATTGTTTGCGATCACGGCGATCGCTGCGGGAGATAGGGACATGGATGCCGGCGACCTTCGCGTGTTCGAAGCGGTCGCCCGCCTCGGGGCCATGAGCCGGGCGGCGGGGGAACTGAACACCGTGCAGTCCAACGTCACCGCCCGCATCCGCGCGCTGGAAGACGGGCTCGGCTGCCGCCTGTTCGCGCGCCACGCCGGCGGGGTGCGCCTGACCGACGCCGGGCGCCGCCTGCTGCCCTATGCCGGGCGCGTACCCCGCCTGCTGGCGGATGCCGCGCGCGCGGCGCGCGACGATGGCACCCCGCGCGGGCGGCTCGTCATCGGCGCGCTGGAAACCACGACGGCGCTGCGATTGGCGCCGCTGCTCGCTTCCTACGCGCGCGCCTGCCCGGAGGTCGATCTGGTGCTGCGCCCCGGCACCACCTGCGAGCTGGTGGCGGCGGTGCGCGAGGGAACGGTGGACGGCGCCTTCGTCTGCGGCCCGGTCGCGGACCCGGATCTGGAGGCACGGGTGATGTTCCGCGAGGAGCTCGCGGTGCTGGCCGCACCGGGGACCGGCGCCTTCGCCGCCCTGGTCGGCGCCGGGGATGTGCGGATCGTGGTGCTGCGCGCCGGCTGCTCCTACCGCCAGCGGCTGGAGGACCTGCTCGCCCGCCGCGGCATCCCGGCGCCGCGGGTGATGGAGTTCGGCACCCTGGAAGCGATCTTCGCCTGCGTCGCCGCGGGCCTCGGGATCACCCTGCTGCCGCGGGCCCTGGTGGGCGGGGTGTGCGCCGCCGGGCGGGTCGCGGTGCTCGGCCTGCCGCCGGCGGAGGCGATGGTGGAGACGGTGTTCCTCCGCCGGCGCGACGCCTTCGCCCCCAGCGCGCTGGCTGCGTTCCTGGCGCGGGCCGAAGGGGCGTTCGGGCAGGCGGAGGCGGCATAGGCAGCGGGTCCGGACCTCACGCCGTGAGGCCGCTTGCCGCCGGGCGGGCCAGCCCGTCCGGCTGCTCGGCGATATGACTTGCCAGGCCCGAAAGGTATCCGCCAAAACCAAAGCGACCGGCAGCCCCGCCGGCAGGGAGGCAACCGCCATGACGATCCAGGCCCTCGGCTATCTCGGGGTCGGCGCCGCCGATCCGGACCAATGGTCGGACTTCGCAACCAACGCGATCGGCCTGCAGATGGTCGACCGCGGCGCGGCGGGACGCGCCTTCCGCATGGACGATCGCCGCCAGCGGCTGTTCCTCGATCGCGCCGTGCCCGAAGGGGAGCGCGTGTTCGGCTGGGAAGTCGCGGACGCCGCCGCGCTCGACCGCCTCGCCGCAAGGCTGGAGGCGGCCGGGACCGCGGTGCGGCGCGAACCCGCCGCGCGCGCCGACCAGCGCTTCGTCGCCGGCCTGATCAGCTTCGCCGATCCCGCCGGGACCCGGCTGGAAGCGTTCCACGGCGCCGAGATCGCCGCCGACCCGTTCCGCCCCGGCCGGTCGATCTCCGGCTTCCGCACCGGCGCCCTCGGCATGGGCCACGTGCTGATGGCGGTGCCGCGGATGGACGATGTGCTGCCGTTCTACCGCGACCTGCTGGGCTTCCGGGTCAGCGACTACATCCGCCAGCCCGTGACCGCGTATTTCCTGCACGTGAACCCGCGCCACCACAGCCTGGCCCTGGTCGAGGCCGGGCGGCACGGCCTGCACCACCTGATGATGGAGTTCTTCTCGCTGGACGATGTCGGTCAGGGCTACGACATCGCGCTGCGTGACCCCGACCGGGTGGCGGTCACGCTCGGCCGGCATCCCAACGACCTGATGACGTCTTTCTACCAGCGCACCCCGTCCGATTTCCTGATCGAATGCGGCTGGGGCGGGCGGGAAGTGGACGATGCCGCCTGGCAACCGCAGGAAATGACCACGGTCGGAAGCTTCTGGGGCCATGACGGACTGCTGCGCACGATCGGCGACCATGGCCCGCCGCCGGGCGCGCCGCCGCTCCCCGTCCGCCGGGCGCCGCTGCAGGTGATGGAAGGCAACTACCAGCGCATGAGCGGCGTCTGCCCGTGGTGGGACGCGATGGCCTCGTCGCCGTCCTGAGGGCGACCGGGCCGGGTGTCGACCGGCGGCAAGCAAGGCCAGGGGGGCGCTGCCCCCCTGGACCCCCGCCAGGGGACAGTCGTCCCCTGGAACCCCTTGGGGGTTCCGCTCCGGTGTGGGGAGGCGCGGCGGGCGCGGGGCGAGGCCGGGAGGCGGGCCGGGAAAGGCGCAATTGCGCCTTTCCCGGCCCGCCTCCCGGCCTCGCCCCGCGCCCGCCGCGCCTCCCCCCACCGGAGCGGAACCGACGAACGGGTTCCAAGGGCGACGCCCTTGGCGGGGGTCCAGGGGGCGGAGCCCCTTGGCCTTACTTGCTGGGGGCCGAAATCCAGTCGGGCAGCGGCCAGGGCTCGGCCACGCCGAGGCCGCGCACGCAAAGGCCACTTGGCAGGGTCGCCGTGTAGGACTCGTGGTGATGCCCGTGCACGATCAGCCGGGCGCCGCCCGCTTCGGCCAGACGGTCCAGCGCGGCGAAGCCGTGCCGGTGCGAGGAGGGCGCTTCGTGCGTGACCAGCACGTCGAAGTGCTGGGCGGCGAGGGCGGCCACATCCTCGGGAAAAATCGTGTCGCGGTGCCACAGCGGCAGGCCGCCGCGCCACTCTTCGCCCGGCCGCAGCGCGCGGCGGAACTCTGCCCGGGTGCGAAACTGCGGCGGCTCGCATTCCAGCGGGTGCCACACGCGCGGGCGGAACACGCCGGCGAGGCCGGCCACCCGCACCCCGGCCAGATCCCGCACCCGGCCGCCGAGATCGCCCTGCGGCCAGGCGCCCGCCAGGTTGTCGAACGTCGCCTCGGTTTCGGTGTCGTGGTTGCCGAGGATCCAGTGCACCGACCACCCGGCCGCCAGCGCCGGGGCCAGCAGGTCCGGCAGCGGCGCGGCGCAATCGCAATCGCCGAGCAGGACCAGGTGCCCCGGCGGATGCGCCGCGCAGGCGCGCAGGATCGGCGCGAAATTGCCGTGCGGGTCGCCGGCGAACAGGACGGGCGGGCGGCTCATGCGCGCCGCCCTACACCCACAGCACGGTCAGCAGCGCGAGCAGCGGCAGCAGCACCAGGCACGCCCAGGCCGCGTAGGTGAGGAACCCCGGCATCCGCACCCCGCGATGCGCCGCGATCGCGCGCACCATCAGGTTGGGCGCGTTGCCCAGGTAGGTCAGCCCGCCGAACAGCACCGCGCCGGCCGAGATCGCCGCCAGTGCCCGCCCGCCGCCGGCGGCCAGCGCCTCCGGCTGCACCCCGGCGAGACCCCAGGCGACCAGGTAGCTCGGCGCGTTGTCCAGCACCGCCGACAGCGAGCCGGTCAGCCAGAACAGCACGCCCGGCCTGGCGTGCCCGGCCGGGTCCATCGCCATCGCCAGCAGCGGCGCGAACGGGCCCGCCGGCCCGGCTTCCAGCATCCGCAGCACCGGCGCCAGGGTGATGAACAGGGACAGGAAGAACCAGGCGACTTCCTCCATCGGCCGCCAGGAGAAGTCGTTGCCCTGGTGCACGGCGCGCGGGGTGAGGCCGGCCGACAGCGCGGTGACGATCAGGAACACCCCGATCCCGGCGAAGCGCGACAGCGGGATGGTCGCGCCGGCCAGCCGCAGGGTGCCGACATCGACCGTGCCTTCGACGAACACCGTCAGCGCCACCAGCACGATCAGCGCCAGATTGGCCACGCCGCGCAGCCGGAACCGCTCGGCCGGCGGCGCGGGCAACGGCTCGGCGCGCGCCAGCCACCAGTCCAGCAGCCAGAACCCGCCGAGCAGGAGGGCGCAGAACAACGCGACCGCCGGGCCCAGCCGCAGCAGCGGCCAGAAGAACGGCACCCCGAGCAGGAAGCCGAGATAGAGCGGCGGACCGAGCGGCGACAGCGCCCCGCCCGCATTGGCCACCAGCGCGGTGAACACCAGCACGAGGTGCAGCTTGCGCTGGCGGTGCGCGTTGGCCCGCAGCAGCGGGTGGATCAGCACCATCGCCGCCCCGATCGTGCCCATCACCCCCGCGGCCAGGGTGCCCACGGCCAGCATGGCCGTGTTGCCGGCCGGCGTGCCGCGGAACCCCCCGCGCACCAGCACGCCGCCGCCGGCGGCATAGAGCGCCAGCAGCAGGGTGATGAACGGCAGGTAGGAGCCCAGCACGTCTTCCCATGCCTCGGCCGCGGCGGCGGCCGGGCCGCTCACGATCGCCCGCGGCAGCAGCAGCGCGACGCTCCACCCCAGGGTGACCCAGACCTGGCGCCGGTGCCACCAGCGCGGCGCGACGATCGGCAGCAGCGCGAAACAGGCCAGCAGGCCGAGGAACGGCACGGCCCAGATGAGGCCCGGCACGCCCGCGGCCAGGGCCGCGTGCGCGGCCAGACCCTGGCCTGAGGAAACAGCGGACGTGGTCGGTTGCATGCGCCGGACCCTGCAAGTAACGTCCGCCGCGCGCAACGGGGACCCTGAACGAATGGACATGAGCGGAGAGCGGCGCCTCCCGGCGCCGCGGCAGACAGTATGGGACGCGTTGAACGATCCGGCGATCCTGAAAGTGGCCATCCCCGGCTGCGAGAAGCTGGACTCGTCCTCGCCCACGGAAATGGCGGCCACCGCCGCGGTGCGGATCGGCCCGATCGCGGCCCGGTTCAACGGCAAGGTGCACCTGTCGGACATGGACCCGCCGAACGGCTACAAGATCAGCGGCGAGGGGCAGGGCGGCGTGGCCGGGTTCGCCAAGGGCGGCGCCACGGTGCAGCTGAAGGACGCCGAGGACGGCGGCACCGTGCTGAGCTATCAGGTCCAGGCCCAGGTCGGCGGCAAGATCGCCCAGCTGGGCGCGCGGCTGATCGATTCCACCGCCAAGCAGATGGCGGACGCGTTTTTTGACAATTTCGCCAAGGAGCTCGCCCAGACAATGGCCCCGACCCAGGAAACCGCCCCGCCCTCCCGCGCGCCGGCCCCGACGCCGAGCGTGAACTGGCTCGCCATGGTCCCGCGTGAGCCGATGGGGCTGCCGCTGGCGCTGTGGATCGGCGGGCTGCTGTGGCTGTTCATCCTGTACATGATCGTGGTGCCGCTGCTGTAATGGCACCGGAGTCCCTGCCGACCTCCGTCGACGAAACCGCCCGGCTGCTGGCTGCCCACGGCTACATCGCCGACCGCGCGCTGGCGACCACGATCCATCTGGCGCTGGTGATGCACCGGCCCCTGTTCCTGGAAGGGGAGCCGGGGACGGGCAAGACCGAGATCGCCAAGGTGCTGGCCGCGGGCCTCGGCCGGCGGCTGGTGCGGCTGCAATGCTACGACGGCATGGACCTCGCCGCCGCCGCCTATGAATGGGACCACGCGCGGCAGCTGATGGCGATCCGGCTGGCCGAGGCCGCCGGGCAGACCGACCGCGACGAGCTGGCGCGGGACATCTACACGCGCGAGTTCCTGGCCGCCCGGCCGCTGTTCTCGGCGATCGACCCCGACCTGCCGCCGGCGGTGCTGCTGATCGACGAGCTCGACCGCGCCGACGAGCCGTTCGAGGCGTTCCTGCTGGAAGTGCTGGCCGATTTCCAGATCACCGTGCCGGAATACGGCACCGTGCGGGCGAAGACGCCGCCGGTGGTGGTGCTGACCTCGAACCGCACGCGGGAAGTGCACGACGCGATCCGCCGCCGCTGCCTGTACCAGTGGGTGGACTACCCCGATGCGGCGCGGGAACGCGCGATCCTGGCCGCCAAGGCGCCGGAGGTGCCGGACGCGCTGGCCGACCAGGTGGTGGCGTTCGTCCAGCGCCTGCGCGGGGAGGATCTGTTCAAGCTGCCCGGCGTGGCCGAGACGATCGACTGGGCCAACGCGCTGCGGGCGCTGAACGAGACGGAGCTGACGCCGGGGGTGGTGGACGAGACCCTGGGCGCGCTGCTGAAGTATCAGGACGATATCGCCAAGCTGCGCGGCGCCGAGGCGGCGCGGTTGCTGGAGGCGCCGGACCCCAGCGGCTAGCCCCCGCCTTCTCCCCTCCGCTTGCGGGCTTGGGCCGCGAAGCGGACCAAGGCTGGGGGGAGGGGGCGCGCCAGCACGATGCAGGGGTGGGGACCCGACGCGCGGTGTACCCTTTGGAATCGCGCGAAGGCGAAGGGTACCCTTTCCGGTAACCTTCCGTTCACCACCGGCCCTGCCTCGCCAGCCCCCGCCCCGTGTCCGCGGACATACCGCCGATCCCTCCGGGAAGACCCGCCGCCCTGCGGAGGGCGGGGTGCGTCACGCCGTCCCGGGTTCGCGCTCCGCGGGCCGGCCGGGCACCGCATCGTCTGCCTGCTCGGCCGGCCAGCGGCAGGCGGCGGCATCGAGCGGGCGGTGCCGCGTGTCGAGCCAGGTGCCCACCGGCGTGCCGCGCGTGGTGTAGAGCCGGGTCAGGGGGCGGATCCTGCGGAGGGTGGCAGCCCTGGCGTTGCGCGGGACGAGGCGGTCGGGGAAGCCGGGGCGGCCCGTGTCCGGGTGGGGCGGCGTGCGCCCACGGCTGGGTCCGGGGCGGCGGCGAGCTTCGAGATTCAACGCAGAGAAGAAAGGCGAGGAAGACCGAGGTCACAGAGAAGAGTAAGGCCGATCGCTGCGGCGGGACGCTCCCGGACCGCATGGCGCCGGGGCCGGCTACGGGAGGGCCCGAGGGGCGGCCCGACGCCCCGCGCCCCTCTGTGTCCTCACTCTTCCTCGCCTTTCTTCTCTGTGTTGAATTCGGAACATTCCGCCGGCACCGGCCTCGCCCGCAAGCGCACCAGACCGCCGGGGCCGCGGGCCGACGCCGGGTCCGTCGCCTGAAAGGAAGGTTGACCGGACCGCCCCGCCTACGCCACGCCCGCCGTCCGGTATGCCGCCCGCAGCGGCACGACGAAGCCAATGCCGTCGAGCCGCAGGTCGTCCTCGGCGCCGATCGCCTCCGCCTGCTCGGGCCAGGTGCCGTCCGGGCGGCGGCGCAGGACTTCCGCGGCGATGGCGGTGGAGCGGAGGATGACGATCTCGGCGACGGTCGGGATGGTCGTGTAGGCCCAGACGTTCGCCCTTGTCTCGGCTTCGTTCGAGGGCGACAGGATCTCGATCAGGGCGACCGGGTCCGGCAGGGTCTTCGCGCCGGACGCCGGCGTGCAGGTGATGCCGAGATCGGGGATCAGGCAGTTTTCCGCCGACCGCACGCGCGGGATGACGCCGGGGGCGATGACGACGCGACAGGGGCTGCCGCGTTCGCGCAGATGGGCGGTCAGAAGATAGGCGAGCTCGGCCTGGATAGTGCCGTGCGCGTCCGAGGCGGGGGCCATCATCTCCGGCTCGCCGTCGCGCAGTTGCCACAGCGCGCCGGAGCGGTCGCCCGAATCCCAGGTCAGGAACTCGGTCACCGTCATGTGCCGCGGCGGGAGCTTGAGGGCAGTGGCCATGGCGGAACCTCTTCCCTCATCGAGACATTGCGGATGGTCGCGGTCCCGATCGCCGCACTGCGCACCGGGTTGGGGCCGCGACCGATTTCTTCCGCGGCTTGCACGGAGAGATCGGCAATGACGGGCTGGGCGACCCCGGATGATGCCTGCAAGCCCGTGGCCAACCGCAGCGCGGCGTCTCGGAACCGCGCTTCTTCCTCGCGGTCGCGACGATGTCGAGCTTCCAACTCCAGGGCCTCGGCGCCCTCGACGGTGGCGAGGATGAATGTGCCGTGCGTCTGCAACAGCGATGTCAGTTCCTCGCGGATCGCCTCCGACATCGGCGGTTGCTCACCGCGGGCGATTTCGCGCTCCGCGGCGTCGGCGGCATTGGCGAGGCGAACGCCCTGGAAGTAGAGCGCCGCGAAGTCTGTTGCCGCCAGGTCGCGGTCGATTTGCGCCAGGTATGCCACTGCACGGTCGCGCAGCCGCGGATGTGGACGATTGCCGGCCGACAGATCGGCGACCAGCTCCCGCGCGAGGTCCCGCAGCAGCGGATGCAGCTGCCGCAGCAGGCGCAGGTTGTTGCCTTCGCGATCGAGATCCTCGGGCGGAGCCGGGGCGAGGCGGCCCTCCTCGTCGAGAATGACATGCGGGCCGGCGCCTTGTTCGGGGAGCGGCGGGGGGATGTCTGGTGGGGGCGGCGGGTCCGCGGGCGGCTCCGGTTCAAGCTCGCCGCGCAGCCACGCCAGAACCCGGCGCGTCGCTTCCGGCTGCCCGCCTGCGATCAGCTGTGGATACGGGGCCGGCAGGGGGTTGTCGTCGAGATGAAGCCCAAAGCCCGACGGGCGAAAACTGTCCTCGGCGGCCCGTGCCAGCCCCACCAGATCGCCGATCTCTGCCGGCAGCGCGGTCAGCTGGTTGCCGCTGAGATAGAGGCCTTGCAGCGCGGTCAGTTGGGCGATCTCTGCCGGCAGCGCGGTCAGCTGGTTGCCGCTGAGATCGAGGCTTTGCAGCGCGGTCAGTTGGGCGATCTCTGCCGGCAGCCTGCAAACTCAGGCTGCGAGCCCCCTCGCGGAGCGCGCTGGCGATCTGCATTCGCGCGTCATTCTCGGCCTCGTCAGACACCGCCCGAGGTACCCGGATCGCACCCTTTTGCCATTGGACCTTCCGTCCCCTGCCCTGCGTCCGACCCTACACCGGCCCCGCGCGTCGCGCCCGCCTACGCCGCCTTGTGCCGCTCGCGCAGGAACTGGAAGAACTCCACCCCCTCGCGCAGCCGCCGCTTCATCATCTGCGGGCTGCGCACCATCTCGCCCACGATGGAAGCGATCTTCGGCGCGCGGAAATAGAACCGCCGGTAGAACGTCTCTACGTTGTCGAAGATCTCGGTGTGCGACAGGTGCGGATAGTGCAGCGGCGCGATCTGGATCCCGTGATCATCCACCAGCTCGGCATGCGCCGCGTCCAGCCACCCGTTCTCCACCGCCTGCTTGTACAGGAACGTGCCCGGATAGGGTGCCGCCAGCGACACCTGGATCGTGTGCGGGTTGATCTTGGTGGCGAAGCGGATCGTCTCCTCGATCGTCTCCTTCGTCTCCCCCGGCAGGCCCAGGATGAAGGTGCCGTGGATCTTGATCCCCAGCTCGTGGCAGTCCTTGGTGAACTGCTGCGCCACCTCGATCCGCATGCCCTTCTTGATGTTGTGCAGGATCTGCTGGTTGCCGCTCTCGTAGCCCACCAGCAGCAGCCGCAGCCCGTTGTCCTTCAGCACCTTCAAAGTCGCCCGCGGCACGTTCGCCTTGGCGTTGCACGACCACGTCACGCCCATCTTGCCCAGTTCGCGCGCGATCGCCTCCGCCCGCGGCAGATTGTCGGTGAAGGTGTCGTCGTCGAAGAAGAATTCCTTCACTTGCGGGAAATAGCGCTTCGCCAGCCGGATCTCCTCCGCCACATGCCCGGGGGAACGCACGCGGTAGCGGTGCCCGCCCACGGTCTGCGGCCACAGGCAGAAGGTGCAGTGCGACTTGCAGCCCCGGCCGGTGTACAGCGACACGTAGGGGTGCATCAGGTAGCCGATGAAATAATCCTCGATGCGCAGGTCGCGCTTGTACACTTCCGTCACGAACGGCAGCTGGTCCATGTCCTCCAGCATCGCGCGGTCCTTGTTATGGACGATCGCGCCGGCCGCGTTGCGGTAGGAAATGCCGTCGATGGCGGCGAAATCCCGCCCTTCCGCCACTTCCTTCACCGTGAAGTCGAACTCGTTGCGGGCGACGAAGTCGATCGGCGCGCCCTGGGTCAGGCTTTCGGTCGGCTGCACCGCCACCTTGGCGCCGACGAAACCGATCTTCAGCCCCGGATTGGCGTCCTTCAGCGCTTGCGCCACCTTCACGTCCGACGCGAAGGACGGCGTGGAGGTGTGCATCACGCAGAGCTCATATCCGCGCGCCGCGGCCAGCACCTGCTCCAGGCTGGTCCCCGCCGGCGGCGCATCGATCAGCTTGCTGCCGGGCACCAGCGCGGCCGGCTGGGCGAGCCAGGTGGGGTACCAGAAGGAGCGGATCTCCCGCTTCGCCTGGTAGCGGGAGCCGGCGCCGCCGTCGAACCCGTCGAACGAGGGGGGGTGCAGGAACAGCGTCTTCATCATGGGGGCGGGGATCCCTGGTCTCGTGTGCGGGCGGGGCGGTCGGCGGTCAGGTGGTGGCCGCGCCACTCCACCCGGTTGCCGGCGAAGGCGGCGATGAGCACCGCCAGGGAGATAAGCTCGCGTACCGGCAGAAGCCAGACCGGCAGAGGAAATGCAAGCGTCCCCCCGTGCCGGCGCAGCGCAAGGTCGATCCCCCGCCCCGCCGCGGCGCGCACGGTCCAGGCGCCGGCGAGGCCCGCCCAGCTCCACCCCGCGCCGCCGGACAGGGCGACCGCGGCCAGCGCCCAGACGATCGGGTATTGCAGCGCCGAGGCGGCGAAAGCGGCCGGGGCCAGCGCGCGGACGGTGCGCGCCCAGCGCAGCTCATGCCGCCACAGCGCGGCCGGCGTCGCTTCCGGCACCGTGGTCTGCGGCACGGTATCGGCCAGCGCCACGGCCAGGCCCAGCGCCTGCACTTTGCGGCCCAGCGCGTTGTCGTCCGCCAGGTGATCGACCAGCGCTTCGAACCCGCCGATCCGGGCCAGGGTGGCCCGGCGCAGCACCATGGTGGCGCCCAGGCAGTCCTGCCGGCCGAGCGCGCGGGCCAGCAGCGCGCCGGGCAGGAACGCATGCGTGATCTGCTCGGCGCCCAGACGCTGCACCCAGGCCCCGGTCGCGGGCCGCCCGGCATACAGGGTGGTGACCAGACCGGTGCCCTCGGGCTCCAGCGCCGCGGCCAGGCGGTCGAGCCAGTCCGGCGCCACGTGCAGGTCGGAATCGGCGATCGCCAGCACCGCGTGCCGGGCCGCCGGCAGCATGTTGATCAGGTTGGCGACCTTGCGGTTGGCGCCGTGCGTGGTGGGATCGACCACCAGGGTCAGGCGCCGGCCGGGGAAGCGCGTCTGGACCCGCCGCACCACGGCGATCGCCGGGTCGGCCGGGTCCTGCACGCCGAACACCACCTGGAAGTCCGGGTAGTCCTGCCGGCACAGGGTGGCGAGCGCGTCCTCCAGCCCCGGCTCGTCGCCGTGCAGCGGCTTCAGCACGGTGATCGGCGGGCCGATGGGCGGCGGCGCGGCGGGGGCGGGCGGCGAAGCGGGCCACCGCGATCCAGCCGGCGAGGCATTGCAGGGCGGCGACCGCGGCCAGCGCCGCGGCGAGCAGGGCTTGGATCACCCGGGGTCGCGGCGCCGGGCGGGCTCAGGCGGGCGGGCGCGCATAGTCGGCGTCGCTGACGTGCTCGAACCACTGGGTGGAACCGCCGGCCTCGGTGTTCTCCGACATCGCGACATGGGCGAAGATCCGGTCCGGGGCGGCGCCGTGCCAGTGGCGCGTGTCGGGCGGGATCACCACCGTGTCGCCGGCGAACAGCGCCTGCACCGGTCCGCCCTCGAACTGGATCCGGCCGACGCCGGACAGGCAATAGAGGGTCTGGCCGACCGGATGGGCGTGCCAGGCGGTGCGCGCGCCAGGGGTGAAGGACACCACGGCGGCGCGCAGGCGCGAGGGCGCGGTGGGGGCCGCGATCTCATCGTTGAACACGGCGCCGGTGAAGCGCTCGGCGGGGGCGGTCTTGGTGGCGCGGGCGGCGGCGCGGATGACGGGCATGGGGGCCTCCTTCTCTGGTCCGGGCAGGTGCGGCGGGGGGCATCATGGAAGCGGGCCGGGCGCGGGTGCAACCGGCGGCGGCGCCGCGCCCGGCCGGGAACGCGGCGCAGTCCGGAACGATACCGGAGCGGGGCGGCGCTGTAACCGGATTGAAGCGCCGCCTGCGGCATGAAGCGCGCGGCTGGGGACGCACAGGGAGGCGACGGATGGCGAAGCGGTTAGGGATGAGGCTGGCGCTGGCGCTGGCGGCCTGCATCGGCGGAACGGCTACGTCCCACGCGACCGTGGTGACCTACAACGGTTTCAGCGGCAGCAGTTCGACCCTGACGTTCAAAGGCAACGCCACGCACTGCCTCGACCTCCGACGGCACCGTGCTGCGGTTGACGTCGGCCACCGGCGGCCAGGCGGGCGCCGCGTACTCGACCTCGCCGATCACGCTCGGCAGCAACGCGACGTTCAGCACCACGTTCACGTTCCGATTTACCAACCCGTCCAGCCCGCCCGCCGACGGCATCACCTTCGTGCTGGCCGCGAACCCTTCCGGCCTGGGCAGCACCGGCCAGGGGCTCGGCTACGGCAGCGTCCAAAACAGCGTCGCGGTCGAGTTCGACACCTACAACAATTACCCGCAGGTCAGCGCGGAGCCGAACAACAACAACCACATCGCAATCGACACGAACGGCAATTTGACCGATCTCGCTGCGGCGTCGCCATACGGCGCGACGGCCTGCGGCTCGCCCAACGGCACTTTGGGATGCATGGCGAACGGCGACCTCTGGACCGTGACGATCGGCTATAATGGTTCCGACCTCTCGGTTGCCGCCCAGGACGGCTCCCACGCGTCGCAGACCGTGATCAGCAACTACGCGATCAACATCGCCTCCCTTCTCGGCACCAACAGCGCCTATGTCGGGTTCACCGGCGCAACCGGCGCCGACTTCGAGAACCAGTACATCACCACCTGGTCGTTCTCCAACACCACGGCGCTGGCGGCGAGCCTGGTGCCCGAGCCGTCCGCCTTCGCGGTGCTCGGGGTCGCGGTGCTGGGGCTCGGCGCGGTGTCGCGGCGGCGCGCGCCGGCGGTCTGAGCCGGACCGGCGGCCGGCGCGGCGGGCGCCGGGACCGCTGCCACGCTGAGTGCGTCCGGGACGACGCGGCCGTCGCCCTCCGCGCGCTGGCGCATGTCCGACCAACCGGCGGATGTGCCGGCTCTTGCTGCGGTGGCGCCGGCCCGGGGTAGCCCGTCATGGCCGGGCTTGACCCGGTCCTTCGCCCCGATGCCGCCAGCCCGCTCTATGCCGAAGTGACGCCGCAGCGGACGAACGACATCAGCGCGGCCAGGGAGATGCCGACCGAGGAGCGGGCAACCTGCGTCTTCGACCTCGGCGACCACGATTTCGGGTGGTGGCATGCCCTCGGGGCGGACCCGAGCGGCAAAGCCGGATGCCGCCGCCTGCCGGATCGTGACGTGGCTGAAGACCGATACCCCGCTCACGCCGCATTCCGAGCGGCTGGTGGACCCGGGCGGGCTGATCCTGTCGGACCGGACCGGCTACCTGCCGGCGCGCCAGGCGCGGACCCGCAAGAACCCGATGTCGGGGCGGGCGCGCGAGGTGCGGGTGCGCATCGAGACCGGCAAGGTCCTGCGCATCGTCGGCAACGACCCGACCAGACCGGCGCAAACCATCGCCGATCTCCACAAGCGACGCGGGGCGATCGAGCGGTTCTTCCGCTGGATCAGGCACACGCTGAAGATCCGCCGCTACCTGGGCCAGGGCGAAAATGCGGCTCGGATCCGGATCGCCGTCGCGCTGATCGCCTGCGTGCTGCTGCGCCTCACCCAGGCCGCCCTCCAATGCGGGCGAAACCAAACCGGACAGGCGTGGAGCCGGCGTCGCGCGATCCGCGCGCCGTGGAGCGGCCGCCCTTCGGGTCAGCCGCGCTGGCGGCGCGGCCGGATCACCCCGAGCGCCAGCAGCGCCACCCCGAACACCGCGAGGCCGCTTGGCTCGTCCACCAGGCTCGCCGCCAACTGGGTGGTGTTGGCGAATGACCAGGTGGTGATGTCCTGGTTCTCGTAGCTGGCACCGGTCGATCCGGTGAAGCCGACATAGGCCTTGTTGGTGCCGAGATAGGAGGCGATGTCGATCGGGTACGCACTGATGATGTTGTCCACCGGGTGGGTCCCGTCCTGGACCGCGACCGAGAGGTCGGTGCCGTTGTAGCCGATCGTCACCGACCAGAGATCGCCGTTCGCCATGCAGCCGCTGATCCCGGCGCCGCAGCCTATCACGCCGTAGGGAGACGCCGCGGCCAAGTCGATCAGATTGCCGTTGGTGTCGATCGACACATGGTTGTCGTTGTTCGCAACGTTGTTGTTGTAGGTGTCGAACTCGACCGCCACGCTGTTGGCCACCCCGCCGTAGCCGAGGCCCCCGCCGCTGCTGCCGAGTCCGCTGGTGCCCGCCGCCAGCACGAAGGTGATGCCGTCCGCGGGGGGGAGGAGGGGCTGGTGAAGCGGAACGAGAATGTCGTGCTGAACGTGGCGCTGGTGCCGAGGGTGACCGCCGTCGTGGAATAGGCGGCGCCGCTCTGGCCGCCCGTGGCCTGGGTCAGCCGGAGCACGGTCCCGTCGGAGGTCGTGGCGGGGGCTGTGTTGCCGACCAGGGTCAGGCCGGCCGTGCTGGCGAACCCGTTGTAGGTGGTCACCGTCGCCCGGGCGGATGCTGCGGCGCCGACGCTCGCCATCAAGGCCAGTGCCAGGCGCATACAAAAGCGATAGGACATCGGCGTGGTTCCCCAGATGGTTCGGCCGGGCATAGATAGCGCCATGACGGCTTGCAGAGCGGTTACATCGCGGTCGCTGCAACCGCCGCCGGGCGGTCGCCCGCGCTCCTCGCAGCGCAACCGGCCGCCGGCGCGCGACCGGGGCGCCATGCGGACGATCGGTGATGCCGGCAGGCCGGAGCCGCGCTCGGGCGCCCGCCCGGGCGGCGGCGCGGTCAGCCGGCGCGGCGCCCCGGCCGGGCGATGCCGAGTGCGATCGCCGCGCGAAGCACCAGCAGGGTCCGAGCACGGCCGGCTACGGTGGGTCGCTGGCGAGCCGGACCCAGCCGCGGCGGTGGTGCCGGGGTGTCCCAACACCGTGTAGCCGTAGGGCGGTTGCCTGCGCTGCGGTCGCCCCGCCGATGCTGGCGATCAACGCATGGCCAGGCACGAGAAATTCCGACGTGACATCAATCCATCCCCACACGTGTGCGTCGGCTGGACGCGTAGCGGGCCTGGGCTGCAAACACATTGCAGGCCAGCACCATACCGTAGACGGCAACGTATATATGATTCCAACGCCCGCCACGCCGCGGCGGGCCCCCGCGGAGCAATCGGGTCCGATGAGGTTGCGCCAGGCCGCAGAATCATGTAAATGCGAATCACTCTCATTTGCCCCCGGAGCTCGCCGATGCGCCCCGCCGTTCTCGCCTGCGCCGTCCTCCTGCTCGCCGTCCCGCCTGCCGCCGCAGAGCGGCCGTCCTACACGCTCCGCCTCGATCCCGCCGGCTTCACCCCGGCCGAACTGCACGTCCCCGCCGGCCAGAAGATCGTGCTGCACATCACCAATGCCGGCACCGGCCCGGCCGAGTTCGAATCGACCGACCTCAACCGCGAGAAAGTCGTCCCCCCGGGGGATCGGGTGATCGTCTATGTCGGCCCGCTGCGCCCGGGCACCTACGCCTTCTTCGACGATTTCCACCCGGCCCTGCGCGGGCGCATCGTCGCGAAATAGGCCGCCGCCATGCTCGCCATCGCCGTGATCGTGTTCCGCGAGGTGCTGGAAGCGGCACTGATCGTCGGCCTCGTGCTGGCGGCCTCGGTCGGCGTGCCCCGGCGCGGGCGCTGGGTCGCGGCCGGAGCGGCCGGCGGCCTGCTGGGCGCGGCGCTGATCGCGCTGTTCGCCGCGGCCATCGCCAATGCGTTCGCCGGCGTGGGGCAGGAACTCCTCACCGCCGCGGTCCTGCTGCTCGCGGTCGCCATGCTCGGCTGGCACAACATCTGGATGGCCAGCCACGGGCGGGAGATGGCCACCCACGCCCGCAGCCTGAGCGCGCAGGTGGCGTCCGGCGCCCGCCCGCTCGCCGCGCTCGCTGTCGTGACCGGCGCCGCGGTGCTGCGCGAGGGCTCGGAGACGGTGCTGTTCGTCACCGGCATCGCCGCCGCGGGGCAGGGCGGCCTGGTCGCGGTGGCCGGCGGCGCGGGGCTGGGCCTGGCGGGGGGCGCCGCCGCCGGTTTCGTGCTGTACCGCGGCCTGCTGCGCATCCCGCTGCGCCGGCTGTTCGCGGTGACAAGCTGGCTCGTGCTGCTGCTGGCCGCGGGGCTCGCCGCCCAGGCGGCCGGGGTGCTGGTGCAGGCGGACCTGCTGCCTTCGCTCGGTGGCCAGGTGTGGGACACGTCGTTCCTGCTGTCCGAGAACAGCATCCCCGGGCGGGTCCTGCACACGCTGGTGGGCTATGTCGCCCGCCCCGAAGGGGTCCAACTGCTGGCCTATGTGCTCGCCCTGCTCGCGATCGGGCTGCCGATGCGCGCGGTCGGCCGGGCCGAGCGCGCGCGGCGCCGCGCCCGGGTGATGGTCCTGGTGGGCGGCGGGCTGCTGGCACTCGCGGCCCCGGCCCACGCCGACCTGCACGTCCGCTGGCCGACGGTGGACTATCGGGAGCTTGAATACGAACACAACGGGCTGGTCACCTTCGGCCCGCACGGCGAGCGGGGGCAAAGCTACAGCAACGCCGTGGGCGTGGGCCTGCTGCCGTTCTGGGGGGTGGAGCTGGAAGGGGAAATGGAAGCCGGCTCCGGGCAGAACCTGGTGCTGAACGCGATGACGCTCGAGAACACGTTCCAGCTCACCCCGCCCGGAGAATACGCCTTCAATTTCGGCATTTATGCGGAATATTCCCGTGCCCTGCGCCACGGCGATCCGGGCTCGGTGACGGCGGGGCCGATCGTGCAGAAGGAACTGCCGGACTTCCTCGGCACCGACAGCGTGCACACGCTCAACCTGTTCCTGACCCGCGATGTGGGAGCGGGCGCCACCAGCGCCACCGGGCTCGCCTACGCCTGGCAGTCGCTGCTGTACGTCACCCCGCTCGCCTCGCCGGCGGTGGAGCTGTACGGCGAGATCCCCGACCTCGCCCATCCCGGCCCCTTCGCCCGGCAGGAAACCCTGACCGGCCCGGTGCTGATCGGCGGCGTCCACTTCGGCCGCTGGGGAACGGTGAAATACCAGGCCGGCTATCTGTTCGGCCTAACCTCCGGCTCCCCAACCGGCGCCGTGCGCTGGCAACTGGAATATGAGCTGGCGTTCTGAGCGTCCGGGGATGGATCGCGTGGGTCACAGCAAGGCCAGAGGGGCTCTGCCCCCCTGGACCCCCCGCCAGGGGACAAGTCCCCTGGACCCCTCGGGGGGTTCCGTGCCTGTGGGGAGTGGCGTGCCAGCCGGGGCGGGGCCGGTGGGCGGGTGACAGGGCGCGCATTCGCGCGCCCTGTCACCCGCCCACCGGCCCCGCCCCGGCTGGCACGCCACTCCCCACAGGCACGGAACCAACGAACGGGTTCCAAGGGCGACGCCCTTGGCGGGGGTCCAGGGGGCAGAGCCCCCTGGCCTTGCTGTCACCCGCGTGATCCTTCCTCAGTCGTCCAGATCGCGGGCCACTTCGGGCGAGTGCAGCAGCTTCTCGATCGCCGCCACCTGGTCCACCGTACGGTCCGGCTGGAAGCTCAGCGCCGGCACAGCGCGCAGCGGCAGGGCGTGGGCCACCTGGCCGCGCAGATAGGGCGCGACCCGGGTCAGCGACGGCAGCAAGGCGTCGACATCCGACCGGCCGAGCCGGACCACGAACACCGTCGCGTTCTTCAGGTCCGGGCTGAGCCGCACTTCCGTCACGGTGATGTCCGCCGCCGCCAGCTCGGGGTCGCGGAACTCGCGGCGGGCGAACACGCCGGCGAGCACGTGGCGGATTTCCTCCGCCACGCGCAGCTGCCGCTGGGTCGGACCGCGTTTTGCCGCCGCGGCCCTGGTCGGCTTCTTCAGGCCGGGACCAGCTCGGTCTCGAAGCATTCGACCACGTCCCCTTCCTGCAGGTCGTGGAAGTTGGCGAAGCTCAGGCCGCATTCGTAGCTGCGCGCCACTTCGCGCACGTCGTCCTTGAAGCGCTTGAGCTGCGACAGCTCGCCGTTGTGGATCACCACGCCCTCGCGCAGCACCCGCACGCCGGCGCCGCGTTTCACCAGGCCTTCGGTCACCATGCAGCCGGCGACCTTGCCGACCTTGGTGATGTTGAACACCTGGCGCACCTCGGCGTAGCCCAGGAACTTCTCGCGTGCCTTGGGCGCGGTCTTGCCCCTGACCAGTTTCGCGATGTCGTCGGCCACGTCGTAGATGATGGAGTAGTAGTGGATCGCCACCCCGTCGCGGTTCGCCATGGCGCGCGCCTGGGCGGTGGCGCGCACGTTGAAGGCGATCAGCGCGGCCGACGAGGCCTTGGCCAGTTGGATGTCGCTTTCGGTGATCTGGCCCACCGCGGTGTGCAGCACGCGGACCTTCACCTCCTCGGTGCCCTGTTTCAGCACGGTGGCGGAGATCGCCTCGGCGCTGCCCTGCACGTCGGCCTTGATCAGCACCGCGACTTCTTTCTGCTCGCCGGCCTGGATGCGCGCCAGCATCTGGTCGAGCGTGCCGCGCGCGGCGACGGTGCCGGCGGCGGCCTGGTCGCGCAGCTTGCGGGTGCGGAATTCGGCGATCTCGCGGGCGCGGCCTTCGTTCTCGACCGCGACGACGGGTTCGCCGGCCGCCGGCACCCCGGCCAGACCGAGGATTTCCACCGGCATGGCGGGGCCGGCGTCCTTCATGGCGCGGCCCTTGTCGTCCAGCATCGCGCGCACCCGGCCCCATTCGGCGCCGGCGACGACGATATCGCCCTGGTGCAGGGTGCCTTTCTGCACCAGCACGGTGGCCACCGGGCCGCGCCCGCGGTCGAGCCGGCTTTCGATCACCGAGCCTTCCGCCGCGCGATCGGGGTTGGCGGTCAGGCCCAGCACTTCGGACTGCAGCAGGATCGCCTCTTCCAGCGTATCGAGCCCGGTGCGCTTGAGCGCGGAGACCTCCACGTCCTGGGTCTCGCCGCCCATCGCTTCCACCACCACCTCGTGGTTGAGCAGTTCCTGGCGCACCCGGTCGGGGTTGGCGCCGGGCTTGTCCATCTTGTTGATGGCGACGATCAGCGGCGCGCCGGCCGCCTTGGCGTGGCGGATCGCCTCGATCGTCTGCGGCATCACCCCGTCGTCGGCGGCGACCACCAGCACGACGATGTCCGTCACGGACGCGCCGCGGGCGCGCATGGCGGTGAACGCCTCGTGGCCGGGCGTGTCGATGAAGGTGATCCGCTGGCCGGACGGCAGCGCCACCTGGTAGGCGCCGATATGCTGGGTGATGCCGCCGGCCTCGTGCGCCGCGACATCGGTCGCGCGCAGCGCGTCCAGCAGCGACGTCTTGCCGTGATCGACATGGCCCATGACGGTGACCACCGGCGGGCGCGGCTGCAGCTCGGCCTCGGTATCCACCGCGCCTTCCAGGCCCTGCTCCACGTCGGATTCCGAAACCCGGCGCGAGCGGTGGCCGAATTCCTGCACCACGAGCTCGGCGGTGTCGGCATCCAGCGACTGGGTGACGGTGGCCATGATGCCGAGCCGCATCAGGGTCTTGATGACCTCGGGCGTGCGGGCGGCCATGCGGTTGGCCAATTCCTGCACGGTGATCTGGTCGGGAAGAATGACGTCGCGCACGACTTTCACCTGATCGGAGCGCAGCCGCTCCAGTTCCGCCTGCCGCCGTTCGCGCTCGCGCTGGCGGCGGACCGAAGCGAGCGAGCGGACCCGCTCGTCCTCACCCTCGATCGCGGCCTGCACGTCGATGCGGCCGGGACGGCGGCGGTCGTCGGTGGTCTTCCTGGGGGCGACCACGGGGGGTTTGCGGGCGGGCGCGCCGGGACCGGCGCGGCGCGCGGGGCGGGCGTCGTAGTCTTCCTCGCCGCCGCGGCGCAGCCGCAGGGTTTCGGTGGGCGTGGGCGGCGCGGCCGGCGCGGCCGCGCCGGCGCGGCGGCGCGCGTCCTCGCCGGGACGGGTGCGCCCGGCGGGCGCGCGCGCGGTGGCGGGGGCGGCGGCCGGGGCCGCCGCGGCGGGTGCCGGCGCGGCGCCGGGGGCGGCACCCTCGGGCTCGGCGGCCTGGGCCGCGGCCTGGGCGGCGGCGGCTTCGCGCTCGGCCGCTTCTTCGGCTTCGTGGCGGGCCGCTTCCTCGGCGGCGCGGGCTTCTTCCTCCTCGCGCCGGCGGGCTTCCTCGGCGGCGGAGAGGATGGAGATCTTCTCCTGCTCGCGCCGTTCCGCCTCGCGCCGCGCGGCTTCCTGCTGCTGTTCGACCAGGACGCGCTGGCGGGTTGCCAGTTCGGTCGCGGTCAGCGCGCGGGTGGGGCCCGCCGGGGCGCGCCCGCCGCCGGAGCGGCCACCGCCGCCGCCGCCCTGCGCGGGCCCGGGCGCGGCGCCCGGGGCGCGCTTCTTGCGCACCTCGACCTGCACCACTTTCGAGCGGCCATGGCTGAAGCTTTGCCGGACCGAGCCGGCATCGACCGTCCGTCCGATCTCCAGCCGCCCCGCCGGCCGCAACGACAACCTGCCCTTGCCCGCGTCCTGATCCTTGCTGTCGCTCATCACCCCGCCTGTCGGGCCGTGCCCGTTCGCCTGTCCGCTGTGCCGGCGTTGCTGCCGCCGACCTGAATTTGGTTCCCTGGGCCGGCCACGTCCGCGGCGGAGGGATCCGCCGCGGCCCGTGCCGCCCGGCCCGGGCGTCCGCGGCCTGAAACCGCCCCGGGCGCATCGGCGAGCCCGGCCAGCCGGTCCGCCTCGAGTAGCAACGTCGCCGCCAACCGGCCCGGCGCCACCGCCACATGTACCGCGCGATCGCGGCTGAAGACCGTTCCCAGCACTGCCGCCGGCAACGGCGCCACCGTCGGGATATCCCGTCCGGAGAGGAACCGTCGCCGTTCGTCGGCGCTGCCGTCGGCGGCCTGAACGACCAGGGCGGCGCGGCCGGTCCGCACCCATTCCCCGGCTTTGTCGAATCCGGCCACCGCCTGGCCCGCGCGCCGTGCGAGCCCCAGAAGTTCGGCGATCCGCCGTTCCAGCCCGGCGCGCAGTCGCGCCAGGAGATCGGGCGGCACCGCCACCGCCCCGCGCGCGGCCCTGGCAAAGGCCCCGCGCGACCGGGCGGTTTCTATCACATCGGCCCGCGCGCTCAACCACATTCCCCGGCCGGGCAGCCGTGCGGAAAGATCAGGCACCACGGTGCGGTCGGGGCCGAGCACAAAGCGGATCATACGCGTCTTTTCTGCCCGTTCCCGGGTGACCAGGCAACGCCGCAGCGGGCCGGTCTCGGGCGCGTCGTCGTCGTTGTCGTCGCCGGGAACCGGCGCGGACCGATCTCCGGGAACCGGCGCGGACCGATCGCCGGGAACCGGCGCGGGACCGCATCCGGGGACCGGGGCGACGCGATCGTCGGCCAGGGGCCCGGACCCGGGCGGCGCGTGGGGGGGGGTGGGGGCGGGATCAGGCGTCGTGACCGGTCTCCTCCGCCGCCGCGGCCGTCCCGGTCTCGCCCGTGGGCGCGGGTTCGGCCGGCGCTGCCGGGGCTTCGCCGTCGGCGAACCAGTGGGCGCGCGCGGCCATGATGGCGGCGTTGGCGGTGTCCTCGTCCATCGCTTCGGCGCCGACGATCTCGATCAGCTCGTCGGAGGCGAGGTCGGCAAAATCGTCCAGCGTCTTCACCCCTTTCTCGCCCAGCGCGACCAGCATCGCCGGGGTCAGCACCTCGAGCGCGGCCACATCGTCGGTCACGCCGAGCGCCACCCGCTGCTCGGTCAGCTCGTTGTCGCGGCGTTCGAGGAAGGTCTCGGCGCGGCGGATCAACTCGCCGGCGATGTTCTCGTCGAAGCCCTCGATCGAGGCGAGTTCCTCGAGCGGCACCGCGGCCAGTTCCTCGACCGAGCCGAAATCCTCGGTCACCAGCAGCCCGGCGATCACGTCGTCCACATCCAGCGCCTCGACGAAGGTGCCGCTGCGGCGGCGGAACTCCTCCTGCCGGCGCTCGCTTTCCTCGGCTTCGGTCAGGATGTCGATGTCCCAGCGGGTGAGCTGGGACGCGAGGCGCACGTTCTGTCCGCGCCGGCCGATCGCCAGGCTGAGCTGGTCTTCCGGCACCACCACTTCAACCCGGCCCGCTTCCTCGTCCATCACCACCTTGGAAACCTCGGCGGGGGCGAGCGCGTTCACCACGAAGGTGGCGGCCTGCGGCGACCAGGGGATGATGTCGATCTTCTCGCCCTGCAGTTCCGCCACCACCGCCTGCACGCGCGAGCCGCGCATGCCGACGCAGGCGCCGACCGGATCGATCGAGGAATCGCGGCTGATCACCGCCATCTTGGCGCGCGAGCCGGGATCGCGGGCGACCGCCTTGATCTCGATGATGCCGTCATAGATTTCCGGCACTTCCTGGGCGAACAGCTTGGCGAGGAAGCCGGGATGGGTGCGGGAGAGGAAGATCTGCGGCCCGCGCGGCTCGTCGCGCACGTCGTAGATATAGGCGCGGACCCGGTCGCCGTTGCGGAAGCTCTCGCGGCCGATCAGCTCGTCGCGGCGCAGCAAGGCCTCGGCGCGGCCGAGTTCGACCATCAGGTTGCCGTACTCGGTGCGCTTGACCACGCCGTTGATGATCTCGCCGACCCGGTCCTTGAACTCGTCGTACTGCTTCTTGCGCTCGTATTCGCGCACCCGCTGCACGATCACCTGCTTGGCGGTCTGCGCGGCGATGCGGCCGAAGTCGATCGGCGGCAGGGGATCGACGATGTGCTCGCCCACCTCGATGCCGGGCTTGAACTTGCGCGCGATGTGGACGGGGATCTGAGTTTCCTCGTTCTCGACCGTCTCCACCGCCTCGGTCCAGCGCGACAGGCGGACATCGCCCGTCTTGCGGTCGATGGTGGCGCGGATGTCCTTTTCGTGGCCGTATTTGGCGCGGCCGGCCTTCTGGATGGCCTGTTCCATCGCCTCGATCACCTCATCGCGGTCGATGTTCTTTTCCCGCGCGACGGCGTCGGCGACCAGCAGCAGTTCGGGGCGGGCGACGGCGGTGTCCATGGCGGTTCCTCAGTTCATGCCGTGCGTGGGATCTTGTCCCTGGAGCCGGTCCCCCAGGGAATTGTTCCCCAGAGACTTGTCCCCCGGGGAATTGTCCCCTGGGGGTCTGTCCTCTTCGGGCGCGCCCGTCGGCGGGGCGGTGGCGGCGATCAGCGCGTCCGTCAGCACGAGGCGCGCGCGGCGCAAGGTGGCGAAGGGGAGCGCGACTTCCTGCCCGTCGTCCAGCCGCAGGCGGGCCGCGTCCGCGTCGGCGCCGAGCACGGTGCCGGCGAAGCGCTTGCGGCCGTCGATCGGAAATTCGGTCTCGGCGCGGGCCAGGTGGCCGGCGAAGCGGTTCCAGTCCTTCGGCCGGGTGAGCGGGCGGTCGATGCCGGCGGAGCTGATCTCCAGGTTCCAGGCGCCGGGCAGCGGGTCTTCCACGTCGAGCAGGGCGCCGAGCGCATGGCTGATCGCCTCGCAATCCTCCACCGCGATCAGGCTGCCGTCGGCGCGGTCGGCCATCACCTGCACGGTGAGCCGGCTGCGGCCGAGCACGGCGACCCGCACAAGCTCGTAGCCCATCGCTTCCAGGGAGGGGGCGATCATGGCGGCGAGGCGGGCTTCAAGGCCCACGGGCGGGCGAGCGGGTTCGGACAAACAAAAAAGGCGGCCGGTTAAGGCCACCCCTCCGTAAACGCGGCGGAGATTGAAGTTGATGGGAAGATAGCGGCTCGGGGGGGAAATGCAAGCAGGCAGGAGTGGGCACCCCCTCCCCTTGCGGGAGGCGGTTGGGGGGAGGGGTGCGCGGCACGAGGCCTGGTGCGGCGCACCCCTCCCCCCAACCGCCTCCCGCAAGGGGAGGGGGAGGCGAGCGGCTAGGCCGCGGCGGCGCGTTCTTTTGCGCCGGCGAAATGCGGCATCACCTCGGTGCCGAACCGTTCCAGCTGCTCCAGCGCCACCGCTTTCGGCACGCCGACCGACAGGCTGATCGACACCCGGTCGAGGCCCGGATAGGCGCGTTCCAGCTTTTTCAGATGCTCGATGATCTGGTCCGGCGAGCCGCACAGGAAGCCGCCGGAGGCGACCGCGTCCTCGATCCGGGGCAGCTTCGCGCCGGGCGCGCGGAGCGGGTCGCGCATGATCTCGAGCTGCTGCTCCGTCAGCGCGCGCACCAGGCGCAGCTCACCGAACATTTTCATGTTTTCCTCGTAATACTTCGCCGCCTCGCGCATCCCCTGCTCGCGTGAATCCGCCATGTAGAAGTGGAACCCGAAACAGAGCCGCTCGCCGAGGTCGATCGGCTTGCCGATCCGCCGGTGCGCCTCCTGCCAGGCGAGCACGGTGTTGTGCATCGCGCCGCCTTCGGCCGAGCCGCCGCCGACCATGCCCTGGATGCCGTGCTTCGCCATGAACCCGAGCGCCCGCTCGCTGCCGCCCTGGATCGGCTGCCAGCACTCCACCGGCCGGCGCAGCGGGCGCGGGACCAGGGTGAGCTCCTTCAGGTCGTAGCCGCGGTACGGCACCTCGGCCGGCAGGGTGTAGTGCGTGCCGTGGTGGGAGAACTGCTCCTCGTTGAACGCCTTGAAGATGATATCGACCTGTTCCTCGAACAATTCCCGGTTGGCGGCCTGATCGCGCAGCGGCGCGCCGAAGGTCTCGACCTCGCGGGTGTGGTAGCCGCGGCCGAGGCCGAAGGTGACCCGCCCGCCGGTCAGGATGTCGACGGTGGCGTAATCTTCCGCCAGCCGCAGCGGGTGCCACATCGGCGCGATGTTGAAGCCGCAGCCGAGGCGCAGGCGCTTCGTGCGGTGCGCGAGATGCAGCGCCAGCATGATCACGTTGGGGATGCACTCATACCCCTCGCGCTGGAAATGATGCTCGGCCATCCAGAAGGTGGTGTAGCCGAGCCGGTCCATCAGCCGGGCCATCGCCTCGGCTTTTTCGAACACGGTGGCGAGATGTTCGTTGGGGTAGCGCCGCTCGTTGACCGGGATGCCGCCGTAGCCGACGTCGTCCATATCGGCATGGCCGGCGAACAGGCTGTCGAATTTCGTGATCATGGCCGGTTTTCCTCCGTCGCCGCCGGGGGCTCGCGGGCCGGCGCGCGTTGGCGGCGAGCCTAGGCAACGGAGTGCCGCTTGTCACACACGGTCCCTTCTCCCCCTCCCCTTGCGAACCGCACGCATCGTGCGGTTCGCCTCCCCCCAACCCCCTCCCGCAAGGGGAGGGGGAGAAGGGTTGTGCGCCGGCCTTGCCCTCGACGCGCCAAGGGGGCCGACGTAAGCTTCTGCCAAGGCGCAAAACGCGGCAGCGGAGGAGTGACGGCGATGACGGCCTTTGGGGCGGAAACGGGCGGGGCGGAAACCTGCCTCGCCGGGGTGAAGGTCCTCGACCTCACCCAGTTCGAGGCGGGGCCCTCCTGCACCGAGGCATTGGCCTGGATGGGCGCCGAGGTGGTGAAGCTCGAGAACCCGAAATCGGGCGACCCCGGGCGGCAGATCAACCCTCCGCCGGGCCAGGACGCGCACTACTTCCTGCAATACAACGCCAACAAGAAATCGCTCACGGTCAACCTGAAGGACCCCGCCGGGCTCGACCTGGTGAAGCGGCTGGCGGCCAAGGCCGACGTGTTCATCGAGAATTTCGCCCCCGGCGCGATCGAGCGGCTGGGCCTCGGCGCCGACGTGATCCGCGCGCTGAACCCGGGGATCATCTACGCCCAGGTGAAAGGCTTCGGCGCCGGCTCGCCGTTCGAGAAGAACCTGGCGTTCGACATGATCGCCCAGGCCTGCGGCGGCACCATGAGCATCACCGGCGAGGCCGACGGCCCGCCGCTGAAACCGGGCCCGACGATCGGCGACACCGGCACCGGGATGCTGCTGGCGATCTCCATCCTCGGCGCGCTCTATCGCCGCGCCCGCACCGGGCAGGGCGAGCATCTGCAGGTGGCGATGCAGGACGCGATGCTGCAGTACATCCGCGGCGCCTTCGCGACCCAGACCCGCACCGGCCACGCCGCGCCGCGCGCCGGGTCGGGCAGCGTGCTGGCCAAGAACCCGCCGATGGGCATCTTCCCCTGCAAGGGCGGCGGGCCGAATGATTACGTCTACGTCTATACCAGCCGCGCCAACCCCGAGCACTGGCGCCGCCTGCTCGGCGTGATCGGGCGGGAGGAGCTGATCGGCGATCCCCGCTACGACACCCCCGCCGCGCGGCTGGAGCACGAGGCAGGAGGTCGATGCGATGGTGGCCGCCTGGACCCGGAAGCACGACAAGAACGAGGCGATGCGCATCATCGGCGCCGCCGGCATCCCCGCCGGCGCCGTGCTCGACACCGCCGAACTGATGGACGACCCGAGCTTCGCGGCGCGCGGGATCATGCAGACCGTGCAGCATCCGACCATCGGCCCGTACAAGATGACCTCCTGGCCGGTGCGCTTCTCCGGCCGGGCGCCCGCGGTGAAGCCGGCGCCGCTGCTGGGCCAGCACTCCGACGAGGTGCTGGGCGAGTGGCTGGGCCTTGCCGGGGACGAGCTCGGGTCGCTGCGCGATCGCGGCATCATCGGCTGAACGACGAACGAGAGGAGACGACCATGGCGCTACTCACCGGCTCGGAAATCCTGGCCAAGTGCCTGAAGAAGGAAGGGGTCGACGACCTCTTCTTCATCATGGGCGGGCCGATGCTGCTGGCCGAGGCCACCTGCGTGACCGAAGGCATCCGCATGATCGACGTCCGCCACGAGCAGGCGGCCGCCTTCGCCTGCCAGGCCTACAGCCGGTTGTTGCAGAAGCCCTCGGTCTGCATGGCCGCGAGCGGGCCCGGCGTCACCAACCTGGTGACCGGCATCGCCAACGCGCTGGTCGACTGCTGCCCGGTGGTGGCGATCGGCGGGTCGAGCCCGATCAGCCAGTTCGGCCGGCAGGTGTTCCAGGAGATCGACCAGATGGCGATCATGCGGGGCTGCGTGAAATACGCCGACCGCATCCACAACCTGAAGCGCATCCCCCAGCAGGTGAACTTCGCCTTCCAGAAGGCGATGTCGGGCAAGCCGGGGCCGGTCTATCTCGATTTCCCGGGCGACATTCTCTACCAGAAGATCGAGGAATCCGAGGTGGACTGGTCCTTCGCCGGCCGCCCGCTGCTCGATTCCCGTCCGCTCGGCAATCCCGACCAGGTGGCGAAGCTGGTCGAGGCGCTGGCCGCGGCGAAGCAGCCGATCCTGGTCTCCGGCAGCGGCGTGATCTGGTCGCAGGCGTGGGACGAGATGCGCGCCCTGGTCGAGAAGATCGGCATCCCCTTCTACACCACTCCGCAGGGCCGCGGCGTGGTGCCGGACGATCATCCCTGCTCCTACCTCACCATGCGCTCCTCGGCGTTCCGCGAGGCTGATCTGATCGTCGTGCTGGGCACGCGGATGAACTACATCATCGGCCACGCCGCGCCGCCGCGCTTCGGCGGCAACGCCACCATCGCGCGGATCGACGTCGATCCCGGACGAGATCGCCACCGCCGCGCGCTACGTCGACATCCCCATCGTCGGCGACTGCAAGATGGTCCTGCAGCAGGTGCTGGACGGGATCGGCGGCAAGGTCACCCAGGAGAGCTACAAGCCCTGGCGGCAGAAGCTGGCCGACGGCGAGGCGGCCAAGCGGGCCGGCGCCGGGGCCAACAAATACGCCGAGGACGGCGACATCCACCCGGTGCGGCTGCTGGAGGAGATCAAGAACTTCGCCAACCGCGACGCGATCCTGTGCGTCGACGGGCAGGAGACCCTGAACTACGGCCGCCAGACCATGTCGACCTTCGCCCCCGGCCACCGGCTGAACTCCGGCCCGTTCGGCACCATGGGGGTCGGCCTGCCGTTCGGCGTCGGCGCCAAGGTGGCCAAGCCCGACACCCAGGTGATCGTGGTGCACGGCGACGGCAGCTTCGGGCTGAACGCGATGGAGCTGGACACGGCGGTGCGCCACAAGATCCCGATCCTGGTGGTGATCAGCCTGAACGGCGGCTGGACCGGCGATCCGAAGCGGGAGAAGCCGGGCCGGGAGCTGGGCTACACGCGCTTCGACAAGATGTGCGAAGCGCTCGGCGGCTACGGCGAATATGTGGAGCGGCCCGAAGACATCCGCCCGGCGCTGGACCGCGCCCAGGCCAAGGTCAATGAGGGCATGGTGGCGGTGGTGAACGTGCGCACCGACTACCGGGCGCGCTTCGCCGGGGTGGCGTTCTCCGACTACTCGACCTGAGCGGACGGCGGATCCTGCGGCGGGCGGCACGCCCGCCCGCCGCAGGGGACGGATTAAAGCGATCGCATTAAACCGCGAGTTCGTCACGATTTTGCGTGTCTTCCGTCTCGACGCGACGACGATTCCGGGCCAGTATACAAGTGTTGGCGGGTGCCCGCATCAGGACGAAGGGGCGCGGTCCGCTGCGGGGCGTGCCGGCCCCATTCGGCGATCGAGGACGGGAACGGGGTCGGGCTGCCGTGTTGCAGGACCGCAGATCAAGGTTGGCGGACGACTATTTTTCGGTGAAAGCCAGCCTGGTGCCGGACGCCAGCCTGTCGGCGCCGCGGGTCGGCGCCGAACTCGCGATCGCGCGCGAGCGGCTGGGCTGCACCGTGCCGGAAATGTCCCGCGTGCTGCGCATCCGCGTGGCCTATCTGGAAGCGCTGGAATACGGGCGAATCGACGCGCTGCCCGGCCGCGCCTACGCGCTTGCCTTCCTGCGCACCTATGCCACCGCGCTCGGCCTCGACGCCGACGAGGCGGTGCGCCGCTTCAAGGCCGAGGCGGCGGAGATCGGCGCGCGGACCGAGCTCGATTTTCCTGCCCCGCTGCCGGAGCGTGGGCTGCCGACCGGGGCGCTGGTCCTGCTCGGCCTCGTGCTGGCGGTGGGCGCCTATGCCGGCTGGTACCGGCTGTCCGGCGAAGGGCGGCTGCCGGCCGAGACGGTGCAGCCGGTGCCGGCGCAGCTGGCGCAGTTGGCCGCGCCGGCGCCGCCGGGCGTGCGCGTGACGGCGGGTGGATCGGTGGCCGGGGGCGCTGCTGCGCCGAAGACGGTACTGGCGGTCGCGAGCGGGGCCGGCGGCGGGACGGGCGTGCCCGGTGCGGGCGGATCCGCGGCCGCGCCGGGCACTGCCGCGCCGGGCGGCCGGACGACGGGCGCTGCGGCATCGGGCGGCACCGGACCGGGCGACATCGGACCGGGCGGCATCGGACCAGGCGGCGGGGCGACGGGCGATACCGCGATGGGTCAGGGGGCGACGTCCGGAGGGGCCCCGGCCCAGGTTGCGGCCGGCACCGCCGCGACTCCGCCTTCCGGCCAGGCGCCTGCCGCGCCGGCCGACGTCGCCCCCGGATCGGCCGCCGCCGCGACCCCCACCCCGGCGCAGAGCGCCGCCATGCTGGGCCCCGCCGGCCAGGACCAGGCTTCGCTCGCGGTGCTGGCGACCGCCGACGCCTGGGTGCAGGTGCGCAGCAGCACCGGCGCGGTGGTGTTCAGCCAGCTCCTGCACGCGGGGCAAACCTGGCCGGTGCCGGCAGGCGAGCACCTGAGCCTGACCACCGGCAATGCCGGGGGGACCGAGCTGGTCCGCAACGGCGTGGCCTCGCCCCCGCTGGGCGCGACCGGCGCGGTGCTGCACAATGTGCCGCTGGCCGCCACGGCGTCCGCGTCTGCCCGGTCGGCCCGCGCGTCGGGCTAGCGGTCCGGTGGCGCCGGCCGCGGGGCGGATGACGATCCGGCACATGACCATCCGACAGGTGACCATCCAACCGGGCGCATTGGCGCCCCGTGCCGCCCACCCCATCTCCGGGCTTGCAGCCCCTGGACGGAGACCGTGACCCGATGAGCAGCTACCGCCCCTACCAGGACATCATCCGCCGCAAATCCCGCCAGGTCATGGTCGGCCGGGTGCCGGTGGGCGGGGACGCGCCGATCACGGTGCAGACCATGACCAACACGCTCACCACCGACGTGGCCGGCACGGTGGCGCAGATCCGCCGCGCCGAGGTCGCCGGGGTCGACATCGTCCGCGTCTCCTGCCCCGATCGCGAGAGCGCGCTGGCGTTGAAGGAGATCGTGCACGAGGTGAACGTGCCGATCGTCGCCGACATCCATTTCCACTACAAACGCGCGATCGAGGCGGCCGAGAGCGGGGCGGCCTGCCTGCGCATCAACCCCGGCAATATCGGCAGCGATGAACGGGTGCGCGAGGTCATCCGGGCGGCGCGCGACCACGGCTGCTCCATGCGGATCGGCGTGAACGCCGGCAGCCTGGAGAAGCACCTGCTGGAGAAATACGGCGAACCGAACCCCGAGGCGCTGGTGGAAAGCGCGCTCTATCACGCCAACATCCTGCAGCAGCACGATTTCCACGACTTCAAGATCAGCGTGAAGGCCTCCGACGTGTTCCTGGCGGTGGCCGCCTATCAGCAGCTCGCCGAGGTCTGCGACCACCCGCTGCACATCGGCATCACCGAGGCCGGCGGGCGGCGCATGGGCACGGTGAAATCCTCGATCGGCCTCGGCTCTCTGCTGTGGGCCGGGATCGGCGACACGCTTGCGGGTGTCGCTGTCGGATCAGCCGGAGGAGGAGGTGCGGGTCGGCTGGGACATGCTGAAGACCCTGGGCATCCGCCATCGCGGGGTGAAGGTGATCTCCTGCCCGTCCTGCGCCCGGCAGGGGTTCAACGTGATCGCCACGGTGCAGGAGCTGGAGGAGCGGCTGGCGCATATCGAGACGCCGCTCACCTTGTCGATCATCGGCTGCGTGGTGAACGGGCCGGGGGAGGCGCTGATGACCGACATCGGCGTGACCGGCGGCGGGGCCGGGCGGCACATGGTGTATGCGGCCGGCAAGACCGACCACACGATCGAGGCCGGGGCGATGATCGACCATATCGTCGAGCTGGTGGAGACGAAGGCCGCGGCGCTGAAGGCGGCCGGGGTGGGGGAGAAGGTCGCGGCGGAGTAGGGGGCCCTGGGCCGGCCTCGGTCTCCCGGCGGCGTGGTCAGTCGGGAACACGGCTTCCGGCGATCCTGCCGACAGCGGTATCCGTCTTTGACAGCATATACGTCTTTGACTTACAAGGCGTGAGCGTCTTCGAGTGGGATGCCGCCAAGAGCGAGCGAAACCGCCTTGCCCGCGGTCTGGCGATGTGGCGATCGTGGTGTTTGAAGGCCCGGTCATCGAGCGGGTCGATGACCGGCGGCACGACCAGGAACTGCGCAACCAGGCAGGTCGGCCAGGTCGGGGGCAGGGGCCTGTTCTGCGGTCCATACGGAGCGGGGCGATGTGCGCCGGATCATCAGCCTGCGCCATGCCAACAGGAGAGAACGGGATGCCTACCGTGCGGCGGACCCAGACTGATAGTCGACCGCGCGGCGCTGCTGGCGGAGCTGGCGGCGCGGCCGGAGCCGACCGAGGCGGAGATCGACCGCCAGGCCGCCGAGGACGGCAACGCCTGGACCGCGGCCGAGGTCGCGCGGGCGGAGCTGGTGCTGCCGCCGCCCTCGCCCGGGTAGGTGCGCGCGCTGCGGGCACGGCTGGGGCTGAGCCAGGCACAGGTCTCGCGCAAAGGTTCGGGCTCGGCGTCGATACGGTGCAGCAGTACGAGCAGGGGCGGCGCGTGCCCTCGGGGCCGGCGGCGACGTTGCGGCGGGTGATCGACGCGGACCCGGCGGCGGTGGTCCGCGCGCGCGATCCGCGCCGGCGCGGCGGCGGCGTGGGGTCGCGCGCCTAGCCGGTCCCCGACAGGGCGCGGACCGCCATGTCCGCTTCGGCGAGCAGATGGGGGGCCAGCCACGCGAAGCCCCAAAGCACGACCCCGGTGAGCACGGTGCCGACGGCCACCTGCCCGCCCAGGGCCAGTTGCACCAGCCGGCGCGTGCGGCCGAGACCGGGTTGCTCGAGCGTCGGGATCACCTCCAGCATCCAGCGGCGCCATGAGGGCAGCGACCAGGAGATCAGGCTGAATGCGCCGATGAGGCAGTTCAGCACGCTCGGGATCATGGTGCTGAACAGGGTCAGATAGACCCACCAGTTGGCGGACTCGTCCGGATCGGTCGCGATGCGGTGGACAAGCCGCGGCAGGTCGATCAGCGGCGCGGTGCCGGGGTGGGCGGTGAGGCGGTCGGCCGCCCAGAGCGCGGCCATCAGGGCTGCGGCGAGCCCGATCAGCAGCACCACGCCGAGCCCGAAATCGAGCACGCCGAGCCAGAATGGCGAGCGCGCGTCCGCCTCGCATCCGCGCCGGAGCAGGGCGCGGGTCACGCCGACCGACGCCCAATCGAAAGGGATGTTCACCAGCGGGACGAGACCGAGCATGACGATGAAGAGCAAGAACAGGCGCGGGGCGCCCATGGCGGCGTTGCCCCAAAGCGCCACGCAACAAGCCCCAACGGCGATCGGCCAAAACGCGATCCAGAACCTATGGAGTTTGTGCTTATCAGCCGCCCGATGCGCGAGATCAGCGACAGCGACAGCGCCAGCGCCAGCGACAGCGACAGCGCCAGCGACAGCGACAGCGCCAGCGCCAGCGACAGCGCCAGCGACAGCGCCAGCGACAGCGACAGCGACAGCGACAGCGCCAGCGCCAGCGCCAGCGCCAGCGAGCGCAGCGCCAGCGACAGCGCCAGCGCCAGCGCACAGCGACAGCGCCAGCGCCAGCGCCAGCGACAGCGACAGCGCCAGCGACAGCGAACCATAAGACCGTGCGCCGTCCGTTGCTACGCACGTATTGTCGGAGCGCGAGGAACATCACGACGAGACCACCTGCCGCTACCGCCCGTACTAGGCGGGGCGTCCCCAACGCAAATCCCAGCCCGTGCCCCACCGGGCCGGCGTTACCGTTCCACACCCAGGTGGCGAACACGCCCAGCAGCGGATAGGCCACCGCGATCAGGGCGCAGACATCGAAGGACCATCCGGTCCAATACGGCGCCGGCTCGCGGTTGCCGAACGGCGAGGGGAGCGAGAACGCCGCCTTGTCCGCATCGCCCAGGAACCGGTCCACGCGATTGAGCCCGCGGGTCAGCCAGAACACATAGAGCTGCCGCAGGTCGCCGCCGATCTCCAGCGCGGCCAGCAGCCGGTCCCGATCCGGCCCCGGCTCCTTCAACGCCCCGTCCTGGATCCACATCGCCAGCCCGCCGAGCACGACGGCTACCGTCAGGATCAGCCCCGGAACCCGACCGAACATATCGCTGACGAACGAGATCGAGATGGTCCATGGTCCGGCTCTGTCGGCCTCACGGTGGTGGCAGCACACGACGCCGTTATCACGAAACGAACCGCGACCGCCACGGACGGGCCGCGCCGACGCGCCCGCGCCCGAGGTCCGCGCCCCGCCCGCCTGCACCCCTGGCCCGGAGCGGCGGGCGCAACGTCCCGCACAAGCCCGCCGGCGTGGGGCTGCCTGCTGACGGGAACAGTCTCCCCTCCCGGGCTGCGGCCGTTCCACAAGTCGGGGGGCGAGGGGCGATGCCCATGGCAGGGTCGTGCCCCCGTCTCGCCGCACCGGGGCGGCGTGAGCATCCCGGTCGGGAACCGGATCAGTCTCCCCCGGGCGAGGCCGGTGCCGGCGGAACGCCCCAACTCCAACACGGAGAAGACAGGCGAGGAAGCGCGAGATCACGGAGATGTCGCGGCGCGCCGCATGGGCGCGGGTCCCTCCGAATCCTCCGCCGCGGCATGGTCCGATCCGCCCCCGCCGCACGCTGCGATCGGCGCCCGCGCCCGCGGCAGGCGATGTGCCCTCTGTGAACGCGATCTTCCTCGCCTTACCTTCTTTTCTCCCCGTTGGACTCGGGCGATCCGCCGCCCGGGACCGTGGTGCAGGCGCAGGTGCCGTTGCCGGCGGTCCGGCGTGGACGGCCCCGCTCGCGGCCTCGGCCCCCTCCCCCGGCCCCTCCCGCAAGGGGAGGGGAGACGGAGGCCTGCCAAATGTTTCCGCACATTACTGGCACGATTCTTGTCCGAGAAGGCCGCAACAGTTGACCCGGCCCTCCCCCAAGCCGATACACTGAACGCACGGAACAAGGATCGCCGCATCGTCATGACAGCCGCCTCGCCGCTCTCCGTTGTGCCCGGCCCCGCCCGCGGCGAGGACGAACGCGACCTGGCCCGGTCCGTGCTGGCGACCGAGGCCGCCGGGCTCACCGCGCTGGCCGCCGCGCTCGATCACCGCTTCGCCGCCGCGGTCGACCTGCTGGCCGGCGCCACCGGCCGGGTGGTCGTCTCCGGCATGGGCAAGTCGGGCCATGTCGGGCGCAAGATCGCCGCCACCCTCGCCTCCACCGGCACGCCGGCGCTGTTCGTCCATCCGGGGGAGGCCTCGCACGGCGACCTTGGCATGATCGTGGCCGGGGATGCGGTGCTGGCCATCTCCAATTCCGGGGAAACGCCGGAACTCGCCGACCTGGTCGCGCATACGCGCCGGTTCGGCATCGGGCTGGTGGCGATCACCGGCGGCGCCGGCTCGGCGCTGGCCGGCGCGGCGGACGTGCTGCTGCTGCTGCCGCGCGCGGCCGAGGCCTGCCCGATGGGCCTCGCCCCCACCACCAGCACGGTGATGCAGATGGCGCTCGGCGACGCGCTGGCGGTGGCGCTGCTCAACCGGCGCGGCTTCGGCGCGGCCGATTTCCGCCGCTTCCACCCCGGCGGGCGGCTCGGCGCGCGGCTGAAGCGGGTGCGCGAGCTGATGCACACCGGGGATGCGGTGCCGCTCGCCGCGCCGGAGACGCCGATGCACCAGGCGCTGCTGACCATGACCGAGAAGCGCTTCGGCTGCCTCGGCGTGGTCGATGCCGCGGGAATTCTGGCCGGCGTGGTGACCGACGGCGACCTGCGCCGGCACATGGGCCCCGACCTGCTCGCCCGCCCGGTGGCCGAGATCATGACCTCGGCGCCGCGCCATATCGGCCCCGAGGCGCTGGCCGGGGAAGCGCTCGCCCTGATGAACACGCCGGCGCGGCCGGTCACCAGCCTGTTCGTGCTCGACGCGGCCGCGCGGCCGCTCGGCATCCTGCACGTGCACGACCTGTTGCGCGCCGGGGCGGCATGAGCGGGGCCTGGCACCCCGAGCCGCCGCCGTCCGGCCGTTTCGGTGCCGCGCCGCCGCCGGCGCCGCGCGGCCCGCGCCGGCCGGTGGGCGTCGCCTTCACCCGGCTGCGGCGCGCGCCCAACCCGCGCCGGCTCGCGCGGCGGCGGCGGACGATCCGTTTCGCCAAGCTGGTGCTGCCGGCCGTGGCGCTGGCGCTGCTGAGCGCGCTGGTGCTGTGGCCGCAGATCTCCGGCGAGGGCATCGTGGCGCGGCTCGATTTCCACAGGCTGGGGCGCGCGGTGCAGGGCGATACCATGTACGGGGCCCGCTACCACGGGGTGGACCAGCAGAACCGGCCCTATACGGTCACCGCCGCCGTCGCCCAGCGGATCGGGCCGGACCGGGTGGACCTGACCGATCCCCAGGGCGAGCTGCATCTGCACGCCGGCGGCGCGATCATGCTGGAGGCGCGCGCCGGCGTGTACCGCCAGGCGGAGCACGCGCTCGACCTGTCGCGGGACGTGACCCTGTCGCGCGATGACGGCACGACCGTGATCACCGACAATGCCGCGATCGACCTGCACCGCGGGGCGGCGGCCGGCTCCGCGCCGGTGTCCGCCACCGGGCCGTTCGGGACGCTCAGCGCGCAGGGCGGGTTCACCCTGCTCGACAAAGGCGCCGACATCCAGTTCGTCGGGCCGGCGCGGCTGGTGCTCAGCGGGGCGACGCGATGAGCCGGCGCGGCGGGATTTTGCCGGCGCTGCCCCTGGCGCTGTCCCTGGTGCTCCCCCTGGTGCTCCCCTTGGGGCCGATCGCCACGCCGGCGGCGGCGCAAGGGATCGACCTGTCCAGCGGCGGGCCGATCGCCATCACCGCGCGTGACGGGATCACCTGGCTGCGCGAGTCCCACGAGGTGATCGCGCGCGGCGACGCGCGGGCGGTGCGCCAGGACGTGACGGTGATCGCGGACCGGCTGACCGCCTGGTACCGGCCCAAGGCCCGGCCCGCGGCCGCCGCCGGCGCCGCCCCCTCAACCGCCGCCGCCGCCCCATCCGGGGCTGCCGCCGCGCCGGGGACGGCCGGCGAGGAAGGCGGCGGCAACGAGATCTACCGGCTGGAAGCCGAAGGCCACGTGCAGATCTTCACCCCGACCGACCACGCGCGGTGTGACCGGGCGGTCTACGACCTCGATCAGGCGGTGCTGGTGATGACGGGCCGCGACCTGCGCCTGACGACGCCGAACGAGGTGCTGACCGCGAAAAAGGACATGGAATACTGGTCCGCCAGGCATATGGCGGTGGCGCGCGGCGACGCGGTGGTGGTGACCCGCACCGGCCGGCGGATCTCCGCCGACGTGCTGGTGGCCTATACCACGCCGGCGCCGGCCTCCGCGTCCGGGGCGCCCGCCGCTGCCGCCTCCGGCGCATCGCCGGGCGGGCCCGAGGCGGCCCGCGCCGCGGCCGGCAAGCTGGAACGGGTGGAGGCGTTCGGCCATGTCGTGTTGCGCACCGCGACCGACATCGTCACCGGCGATCGCGCCGTCTATGTGCCGGCCACCGGCCGGGCACGGCTGGTGGGCCAGGTGCGGATCACCCACGGCAAGAACCAGTTGGCAGGCCAGGCGGCGGATGTGGATCTGAAGACCGGGGTCGCCAGCCTGCTCCCGGCGCACGACGCGCGGGTGCAGGGGCTGATCGTGCCCGAGCGGGCGCAATCGCAGGGCCTGACCGCCACCCCGGCGGGCAAGCCGCCCGCGGGTAAACCCCCAGCGGGCAAACCCCCAGCGGGCAAATCCCCTGCGGGCAAATCTCCTGAGGCAGGCAACCGATGACCGACGGGCCGATCACCAGCCGGACGAACCGCGCCGCGGCACCGCGCGGCCCCGGCGGGGACCCGCGCCGCAGCGATTTGCGCGTGTTGCCGGGCGGCGGCGGGCTTGCCGCGGTCAGCGTCGGCAAGACCTACAACAAGCGTCCGGTGGTACGGAACGTGACCATCACCCTGCGCCGCGGCGAGGCGGTCGGGCTGCTCGGCCCCAACGGCGCGGGCAAGACCACGACCTTCTACATGATCGTCGGCCTGGTGCGGCCCGACACCGGCGCGATCACCCTGGACGGCACCGACATCACCGCCCTGCCGATGTACCGCCGCGCCCGGCTCGGCATCGGCTACCTGCCGCAGGAGGCGAGCGTGTTCCGCGGCCTCAACGTGGAACAGAACATCATGGCGGCGCTGGAAGTGGCCGAGCCGGACGCCGACCGGCGCGAGGTGGTGCTGGACGAGCTGCTGGCCGAGTTCGGCATCGGCCATCTGCGCCGCACCCCCGCGCTCGCTTTGTCGGGCGGGGAGCGGCGGCGGGTGGAGATCGCCCGCGCGCTGGCGTCCCAGCCCGCCTATATCCTGCTCGATGAGCCGCTGGCGGGCATCGACCCGATCGCGGTGGGCGACATCCGCGATCTGGTCTCGCACCTCAAGCACCGCGGCATCGGCGTGCTGATCACCGACCACAACGTGCGCGAGACGCTGGAGATCATCGACCGCGCCTACATCCTGCACGACGGCCAGGTGCTGATGGAGGGCAAGCCGCAGGAGGTGGTCGCCCATGCCGACGTGCGCCGGGTCTATCTCGGCGAACGCTTCAGCCTGTAGCGGATCCCGCCATGGCGATCGGACCCCGCCTGGAGCTGCGTCAGAGCCAGTCCCTGGTGATGACGCCGCAGCTGCGCCAGGCGATCAAGCTGCTGCAGTTCACCAACCTGGAAGTCACCGCTTTCGTCGAGGAAGAACTGGAGCGCAACCCGCTGCTGGAACGCGCGGCCGCGGCGGAGGATCAACCTGATCCCGAGCGCCCGGCGCTCGACCAGCGCGGGCCGGCCGACGAGGGCGACAGCGCCGATCGCGCCCACGCCGAGACCCTGCCGGAGGCCGCGGCCGACCCGCTCGATGCCGTGCACGCCGAAAGCTACGATGCGGGTGGCGTGGCCGACGGCGGGCCGGGCCGGAGCGAGCGCGGCGGGACGCAGGATTTCAGCACCGACGACCGCGGCATCGAGGCGATGGCGGCCGGCCGGCCGTCGTTGCGCGAGCATCTGGGCGAGCAGCTCCGGTTGAATTTCGCCGATGCCGGGGAGCGGCTGATCGGCGCGCATCTGATCGCCCTGCTGTGCCCCGCCGGGCGGCTGACCGCCGACCCGGCGGCGATCGCGAAGGCGATGGGCGTGCCGGTGGACCGCGTGGAGTCCGTGCGCGCGCGCATGCTGCGCTTCGATCCGCCCGGCCTGTTCGCGCGCGACCTGAAGGAGTGCCTGGCGGCGCAGCTGGCCGAGCGCAACCGGCTCGATCCGGCGATGGCGACCTTGCTCGACCATCTCGACCTGCTGGCCAAGCGCGACACCCGCCGGCTGATGACGCTGTGCGGCGTCGATGCCGGCGACATGGCGGAGATGGTGGCGGAGCTTCGCGCGCTCGACCCCAAGCCGGCCTGGGGCTGGGACGCGGCCGAGGTGCCGGCGGTGATCCCGGACGTGCTGATGCGCCGCGCCCCCGACGGCGGCTGGCTGCTGGAGCTGAACCCGGAGACCCTGCCGCGGGTGCTGGTGAACCAGCCCTTCTACGCCAGGGTGGCGCCGAAAGCCGCGAAAGAGGACCGCGCCTTCCTCGCCGAGCGGCTGGCCACCGCCAACTGGCTGGTGAAGTCGCTCGCCCAGCGCAGCCAGACCATCCTGAAAGTCGCGAGCGAGATCGTGCGCCAGCAGGACGGTTTCCTGCGCCACGGTATCGAGCATCTGCGCCCGCTGATCCTGCGCGACATCGCCGCGGAGACGGAGCTGCACGAGAGCACGATCAGCCGGGTGACAGCGAACAAATACATCGCCACCCCGCGCGGCACCTTCGAGCTGAAATATTTCTTTACCACCGCCATCGCCGGCACCGACGGGATCTCCCACAGCGCCGAGCGGGTGCGTCATCGCATCCGCGCCCTGGTGCAAGCGGAGCCGGCCAGCGACATCCTGTCGGACGACGCGCTGGTCGCGGCGCTGCGGGCCGAAGGCGTGGACATCGCCCGGCGGACCGTGGCCAAATACCGCGAGGCGCTGCGCATCCCGAGCTCGGTGCAGCGCAAGCGTGAGAAGGCGGAGCCGGCCTGAGGCCCGGGACCGCCGGCGGCTCGGTGGCTGCTGCGCCGTGCCGGGCCGCGCCCGGCCGGCCGACCCAAGGAGAAGGCAGGATGGAGATCACGGTTTCCGGCAAGCAGGTGGACTTGTCCGACGCGCTGCGCACCCGGGTGGCCAACCATCTCGAAGCGATCGCCGGGAAGTATTTCGACCACGCGCAGGAAGCGCAGGTCACCTTCAGCCGGGCGCGCAGCTTCTTCACCTGCGACATCAACCTGCACGCCGCGCGCGGCCTGAGCCTGCGCGGCGAGGGGGAAGCGGCGGACGCGCACGGCGCGTTCGACGACGCCGCCGAGCATATCGCCAAGCGCCTGCGCCGCTACCGCCGCCGGGTGAGCGACCACGCCCGCGACATCGCCAACCGCAAGCGCCCGGAGGCGGCGCGCATCTACGTGCTGGGCCAGACCGAGGAAACCGAGGCGGAACCGGTGACGGTGGCGAACGGCGTGGCCGGCGCCTTCGCCACGGTGATCGCCGAACAGGCCGCCGAGATCAGCCTGCTGTCGGTGGGCGAGGCGGTGATGCGGATGGATCTCGCCGACCAGCCGGTGCTGATGTTCCGCAACAGCGCCTCGGGCGAATTCAACGTGGTCTATCGCCGCCCCGACGGGAACATCGGCTGGATCGATCCGGGGTCCTAAACGCAGATGCGGGCGGCGGGCCGTTCTCCCTCCCCCCTTGCGGGGGAGGGCCGGGGAAGGGGGGCGACCGCCACCAGGCTGCATGCGGGGCCCGCCCCCCACCCCGACCCTCCCCCGCAAGGGGGGAGGGAGACGGGAGCGGACGAGGGTGAGTGAGACCGCGATGGTGGCGATGCGCGACGGGGCGCGGCTCGCCACCGACATCCATCGGCCCGCGGGACCGGGGCCCTTCCCCGTGGTGCTGGAACGCACGCCCTACGGGCGGCACCTGCCGAGCCGCAGCGAGATCACCGCGGCCGACCGCGCCCCGGCCTCCCGCGCCGCGCTGGCCGCGCCCTTCGTCGCCGCCGGCTACGCGGTCGTCTTTCAGGACACGCGCGGGCGCTACGACTCGGAGGGCAGGTTCGAGAAATACCTGGCCGACGGGGCGGACGGGCTCGATACCTGTGCCTGGCTGCGCACGCAGACCTGGTGCGACGGGCGGCTCGTCACCATGGGGCTTTCCTACGCGGCGCATACCCAGGCGGCGCTGGGCTGTCTCGATCCGCCGGGGCTGAACGCGCAGGTGCTCGATTGCGGCGGATTCGCCAATTCCTGGCGCTCGGGCATCCGCCAGTCGGGCGCGTTCGAGCTGAAGCAGGTCACCTGGGCGTTCCGCAACGCGCTGGTCTCGCCCGAAGCCGCGGCCGATCCGGTGCTGCGCGCGGCGCTGGAAGCGGAGGACATCGGCGCCTGGTTCGCCCGGCTGCCCTGGCGGGAAGGGCATTCGCCGCTGCGGCATCATCCCGATTACGAGTTGTATTTGTTTTCCCAATGGACCCACGGCGCGGACGGCCCGTTCTGGCGCCGGATCGGCATCAACATGGCCGACCGGTATGATCGTTACAGTTCCTGCGCCATGGTCCACATGTCGTCCTGGTTCGACCCCTATGCGCTGACGGCGTCGGTCAACTACCAGGGGCTGCGCCGCGCCGGGCGGGGCAAGCAACGGCTGATCCTGGGACCGTGGACGCATGGCGACCGCAGCGACCGCGTGTTCGGCGACGTCGATTTCGGTCCCGAGGCGCCGATCGACAGCTGGGCCGGGGACTGGCGGGCCTACCGGCTGCGGTTTTTCGAGCACGTGCTGCGCGGCGCGCCGTTCGACGAACCCGCGGTGCGGGTGTTCGTGATGGGCGGCGGGTCCGGGCGGCGCACGCCGGCGGGGCATCTCGATCACGGCGGGCACTGGATTTCGGCGGCGGACTGGCCGCTGCCGGGCACCGATTTCACCGCGTTCCACCTGCACGGCGACGGGCGGCTGGATCCCGCGCCGCCGGCGGCGGGGGCGGCGCCGCTCGCGTTCGACTTCGATCCGTCCCGCCCGGTGCCGACGATCGGCGGCGCGTTCTCCAGCCTGGAGCCGCTGGCGCGCGCGGGCGCGTTCGACCAGGTGGAAGCGCCGGCGTTCTTCGGCTGCGCGGCCCCGTTCCTGCCGCTGGCGGCGCGGGCGGACGTGCTCGTGTTCCAGACCGCGCCGCTGGCGCGCCCGGTGCGGATCGTGGGGCCGGTCGAGGCCGAGCTCTACGTCGCCACCGACGGGCCGGACACCGATTTCACCGCCAAGCTGATCGACGTGCACCCCGCCTCGGCCGACCTGCCGCGCGGGTATGCGATGAACCTGACCGACGGGATCGTGCGGTTGCGCTATGCGGAAGACCCCACGGCGCCGCGGCTGCGCCGGCCGGGCGAGGTGGTGCGGGTGCGGATCACCCTGTTCCCGACCGCCAACCTGTTCCTGGCCGGCCACCGCATCCGGATCGATGTGTCGTCGAGCAACTTCCCCAAGTTCGACGTGAACCCGAATACCGGCGAGCCGGAGGGGCGGGCGCGGCGGCGGCGGGTGGCGGTGAACACGGTGTTCGTCGATGCGGCGCGGCCGAGCCGTGTGGTGCTGCCGGTTGTTGCGCTATCGGAGGGTTCATGACCGGATCGCGCGCGGGCGACGGAGTCCGGGCCGCCACGCAAAGCAGCGGCTTCGCGACGCCGAGGCCGGAAAGGAAAGGCAAGGTGCTGATTTCCGACATCACCCTGCTCGCCGAGCCCTGAGCCCGACCCGCCGCGGCGCCGGACGGCGCCGCGGCGGGAACGCCTACCGCACCCGGCGGAACTTCCGCAGGCTGCGCAGATTGTCCGGCCGCGGCTGGTCCGGGTACGTCGTGGGCCAGTTGGTCCAGGAGACCTCCCCCACGTAAAGATCGCCGTGCGAATCGACGCACAGCCCGTGCGGCGCCTGGAACTCGGTCGGGCCCAGCCCCGGATGCAGCCCGCCGATCCGGCCGATGCGCTTGCCGGTGTGATCGACGATGCTGATCCGCGGCCCGAGATTCGGCACCTGGCGGTTCACCGGCATCCCCGGGCCGAGTTCCCCGATGTAGCAGATCGGACATTTCCCCGGCGGCATGAACAACCCGCAGGGACGGTGCAGGTTGTTCCATTGCGTCTCGTAGCGGCCGTTGCCGTCGAACACCTGCACCCGGTGGTTCTCCCGGTCGGCCACATAGACCCAGCCGTCGCCGTCGCAGGTGATGTTGTGGACGATGTTGAACTCCCCCGGATCGGTGCCGGGACCGCCCCAGGAGAACAGCAGCTTCCCGTCCGGCGCATATTTGTGCACCCGGGAATTGCCGTAGCCGTCCGAGACATAGATCTCGCCCTGCGGCGACATGGCGGTATGGGTGCAGCGGTGGAACGGCTCGCCGCTCATGTACGGGGCCGGCTTGCCGGGCACGCCAAGGGTCATCAGCACCTTGCCGTCGAGCGTGCACTGGCGCACCGAATGATCGCCGTCGTCGGTCAGCCACACGGTCTCGTCGGGGGCCATGTGCAGGCCGTGCGCGCGCGGGAAGACGCCCTCGCCCCAGGAGCGGAGGAAATTGCCGTCGCGGTCGAACACGATCATCGGGTGCTCGCCGCGGTTGAACACATAGACGTTATCGTTCTTATCGACTCCGACCGAGCCGATCTCCTTGAACGACCAGCCGGGCGGAAGCTTCGCCCAGTCCTCAACCGGTTCGTAGATGTATTCGCCGCTTCCCATGGTGACCATGATGCGTTTCCCCTCCTGCGGTGTCGCCGGACGGGAAGCTTGTCACCTCCCGTCCCGCCTTGCCAGGGTGGCGCTGCCACACGACATCCTTCGTCATGGCGCGCATCCTGCTGATCCAGGGGCACCCGGATCCCCACGCGGAACACTTCGGCCACGCCCTGGCCGCGGCCTATATCGAAGGCGCCCGCGCCGGCGGACACGAAACGCGCCTCCTCACCGCCGCCACGCTCGACGTGCCCATGCTCGCCAGCAAAGCGGAGTGGGAGAAGGCCGATCCGCCCGAACCCATCCGCCGCTGCCAGGAAGACATCAACTGGGCCGAGCACCTGGTGATCCTGTTCCCGCTCTGGCTCGGCGGCATGCCCGCACAGCTCAAAGCCGTGCTGGAACAGACCTTCCGCCCCCACTTCGCCGGCCACCCCCAGGCCAAAGGCGGCCTGCCCCCGAAAGTGCTGCGCGGCAAAACCGCCCGCATCATCGTCACCATGGGCATGCCCGCCCTGATCTTCCGCTGGTACTTCGGCGCATCCGCGCTCAAGACCCTGGAACGCGGCATCCTCCGCCTCCTCGGCATCCGCCGTATCCGCGAAACCCTCATCGGCCGCATCGAATCCGGTGCCCCCACCCGCCACCACCGCCTCCTGCGTCGCATCCACGCCCTCGGCCAGCGGGGGGAGTGAGAGGTTGTACCGGCGGACAGCAAGGCCAGGGGGCTCTGCCCCCTGGACCCCCGCCAAGGGCTGAGCCCTTGGAACCCTTTCGTCGGTTCCCGGTGAGCGCAGGGAGGCGCGGGCGGGCGCCGGGCAGCGGGCCGGAAAAGGGCGCGAAAGCGCCCTTTTCCGGCCCGCTGCCCGGCGCCCGCCCGCGCCTCCCTGCGCTCACCAGGAACCCCCCGAGGGGTCCAGGGGACTAGTCCCCTGGCGGGGGGTCCAGGGGGGCAGCGCCCCCCTGGCCTTGCTGTCCGTCAGGTACCGCCGCTCATTCCGCCGCGCGCCGGGGGAGTGGGGTGCGGAAGCGGGTGCGGAGTGTGTCCCAGTCGGAGGCGCCGACGCGGTTGAAGGCCTGGCGGACGGTCATGTCGGTGGGGCCTTCGGGGTGGCGGTGGGTGGTTTTCAGGGCCGCCAGGGCGGTGTCGCAGGCGGCGATGGTGGCTTTGAACAGCAGGCCGGGGACGATGGCGATGCGGTAGCCCATGCGTTCGGCGTCCTGCAGGTCGAGCGCGGGGGTTTTGCCGCGGTGGACCACGTTGAGCAGGCAGGGGCCGTGGACCAGGCGCGGCACGGCGGCGACTTCTTCCAGGGTTTCGGGGGCTTCCAGGAAGGCGATGTCGGCGCCGGCGGCGAGGGCTTCGTTGGCGCGGCTGACGGCTTCCTCGAACCCGGCGACGGCGCGGGAGTCGGTGCGGGCGATGATGGTGAAGTCGGGGCTGCGGCGGGCGGCGCAGGCGGCGCGGAGTTTGGCGATCCAGTCCTCGCGCGGGACGATTTCCTTCTGGTCGAGGTGGCCGCAGCGTTTGGGGGCGACCTGGTCCTCGATATGGATCCCGGCGATGCCCTGGCGCTCGTATTCCTGCACCGCGCGGAAGGCGTTGAGTTCGTTGCCGTAGCCGGTGTCGGCGTCGGCGATGACGGGGATGCGGACCGAGCGGGCGAGGCGGGCGGCGTTGTCCACCATCTCGGTCATCGTCAGCAGGCCGAAATCGGGGTAGCCGGCGGCGATGGCGGTGCCGGCGCCGGTCATGTAGACGGCCGGGAAGCCGGCCTGTTCCACCAGCTGGGCGGTCAGCCCGTCGTACGCGCCGGGGGCGACGATCATTCCGGGCGCCTTGAGCAGGGCGCGCAACTGGGCCGCTTCGGTCATGGGTTTTCCTCTCCCGCTGAGGCGCCGATGCTAGTCCGGTCGGGATGAGGGGAGAAGCCTATGGACGTCGAGGCGCTGAAGCGGACCGTGACGGTCTGCATGTTCGATCAGTACGGCACGGTGGTGGACATGCAGGGCGGGCTGGTGGCGGCGGCGACGCCGTTCCTGCGCGCGAAGGGCTGGACCGGGCGGCCGGACGCGTTCGTCACCTGGTGGCGGCGGACGCATTTCGAGAACTCGATGATCGATTCGCTGCTGGGCCGCGACCACACGCCGTATCGGGAGATCGGCGAGCGGGCGCTGGACTTCGTGATGGACCGGGCGGGCATCGCGCACACGGCCGAGGAGGTGGCGGGGCTGGTGGCTTCGATCGAGCGGCTGACCCCGTTTGCGGAGGTGCCGGCGGCGCTCGACCGGCTGCGGACGCGCTACCAAGCTGGTGGTGCTGTCGAACGGCGATCCGGACATGCTGGAGACGGCGAAGGCGCATCACGGGATCGCCTTCGACCGGGTGATCTCGGTGGCAGCGGCGGGGGCGTTCAAGCCGCATGTGGCGACCTACACGAAGGCGGCGGAGATCCTTGGCGTTCCGATGGAGCAGGTGCTGTTCGTCGCCAACCACGCGTTCGACTGCGTGGGCGCCAAATCGGCCGGGATGCGGACCGCGTTCATCGACCGGCGGCGCCGCCCGTTCGGGCGCACGCCGCATGCGCCGGATGTGATCGTGCCGAGCATGACGGAACTGGCGGCCTTGCTGGCCTGAGAGGAACCGGCGCCTGAGACTGGACGGACAGCAGCGTCCGACCGTGCGCCGTCGTGGCCGGGTCAGGCCCGGCCATAACGGGGCGCTCCGTGCCGGCGAATGCCGAACCCGGCGCCTCCGCCTGCCGGCAAGACGGCGATCCTGCCCCGGGGCCGGGCGTGGCCTAGACGGCGTCCTGCCCTCCCGCAACCCCGAGAGCTCCCCCATGTCCGAAGAGTTCCACCGCATCCGCCGCCTGCCGCCCTATGTGTTCGCCGAGGTGAACACCGCCAAGGCGCGCGCCCGGGGCGCCGGGGAGGACATCATCGACCTCGGCATGGGCAATCCCGACGGGCCGACGCCGCCGCATATCGTTGCCAAGCTGATCGAGGCGGTGCAGGACCCGCGCACCCATCGCTATTCGGTCAGCAAGGGCATTCCCGGGCTGCGCCGGGCGCTGGCCGGATACTACCGCCGGCGCTTCGACGTGGGGCTCGATCCCGAGACCGAGGTGATCGCCACCCTGGGCTCGAAGGAAGGGCTGGCGAACCTGGCCTCGGCCATCACCTCGCCGGGCGATACCATTCTGGTACCGAACCCGTCCTACCCGATCCACCAGTTCGGCTTCATCATCGCCGGCGCGGCGGTGCGTTCGGTCCCGGCGCGGCCGGACGAGGACATGCTGCGGGCGCTCGATCGCGCGGTGCGCCATTCGGTGCCGAAGCCGACCGCGCTGATCGTGAACTTCCCGTCCAATCCCACCGCGTATCTGGCGGATCTGGATTTCTACCGGGAAATCGTCGCCTTCGCCCGCCGGCACGAGATCTGGATCATGTCCGATCTGGCCTATGCCGAGATCTATTTCGGCGATACCCCGCCGCCGTCCCTGTTGCAGATTCCGGGGGCGAAGGAGATCGCGGTGGAGTTCACCTCGCTGTCGAAGACCTATTCCATGCCGGGCTGGCGGATGGGGTTCGCGGCCGGCAATCCGCGGCTGATCGCGGCGCTGGCGCGGATGAAATCCTATCTCGACTACGGCGCGTTCACGCCGATCCAGGTGGCTGCGGCGGCGGCGCTGAACGGGCCGCAGGACTGCGTGGCGGAGGTGCGGGCCTTGTACAAGGAACGCCGCGACGTGCTGATCCGCGGGCTGGCGTCGGCCGGCTGGGATGTGCCGTCCCCGGAAGGGTCGATGTTCGCCTGGGCGCCGATCCCGCCGCACTATGCCTCGCTCGGCAGTCTGGAGTTCAGCAAGCTGCTGCTGGAACGCGCCAAGGTGGCGGTGGCGCCGGGGCTCGGCTTCGGCGAGCACGGGGAGGGCTTCGTGCGCATCGCGCTGGTGGAGAACACGCACCGGCTGCGCCAGGCCTGCCGCTCGATCCGTGGCTTCCTGCAGGCGGGGTCGAATCAGGCGGAACCTTCGCTCGCGCGCGCGCCGGCATGAGCGGGGCATTGCGGGTCGGGGTTGCCGGCCTGGGGACGGTCGGGGCCGGGGTGCTGCGGCTGCTGGCGGCGAACGCGGATGTGGTGGCGGCGCGGGCCGGGCGGACCGTGGTGGTCACCGCCGTTTCGGCGCGCGACCGTGGGCGCGACCGCGGCGTGCCGCTGGCGGGGATGCGCTGGCACGACGATGCGCTGGCGCTGGCGTCGGATCCCGATGTCGATGTGGTGGTGGAACTGATCGGCGGGGCCGACGGGCCGGCGCGGCGTCTGGTGGACGCGGCGCTGGCGGCGCGGCGGCCGGTGGTGACGGCGAACAAGGCGATGCTCGCGGTGCACGGCGCGGCGCTGGCCGCGGCGGCCGAGGAAGCGGGCGTGGCGCTGGCGTTCGAAGCCGCGGTGGCCGGTGGGATTCCGGTGATCAAGGCGATCCGGGAAGGGCTGGCAGGCAACCGGATTTCCCGCATCGCCGGCATCCTGAACGGCACCTGCAACTACATCCTGACCCGGATGGAGGCCGAGGGGCGCGCCTTCGCCGAGGTGCTGGCGGACGCGCAACGGCTGGGCTACGCCGAGACCGATCCCTCGTTCGACATCGACGGCATCGACGCGGCGCACAAGCTGGCGATCCTGGCGGCGCTGGCGTTCGGCCGGCCGGTCGCGTTCGACGCGGTGCACGTGGAGGGGATCCGCGGGATCTCGGCGCTGGATATCGGCTTCGCCGGCGAACTCGGCTACCGGATCAAGCTGCTGGGGCTGGCGGATGCGGTGCCGGCGGGGATCGCGGCGCGGGTCTATCCGGCGCTGGTGGCCAAGGACCTGCCGCTCGCGCGGGTGGACGGGGTCTACAACGCGATCGTGACGGAAGGCGATTTCGTCGGCCGGGTGATGCTGGAAGGGCGCGGCGCCGGGGCCGGGCCGACGGCCTCGGCCGTGGTGGCGGACCTGATCGACATCGCGCGCGGGCGGACCACCCCGGTGTGGGGGGCGGCGGCGGGCACCCTGTCGGACGCGCCGTCGGTGCCGATCACCGATCATGTCGGCTGCTACTACCTGCGGCTGATGGTGGTGGACCGGCCCGGGGTGATCGCCGACGTCACCGCGGTGCTGCGCGACCAGGGCGTGTCGCTGGAAAGCATGTTGCAGCGCGGGCGCGCGCCGGGGGAGACGGTGCCGGTGGTGCTGGTCACGCACGAGACGCGCGAAGCGGCGATGCGCGCCGCGCTGGAGCGGATCGCGGCGCTGGGCGCGGTGCTGGAGCCGCCGACGGTGCTGCGGATCGAGGCGGGATAGTGTCCTGCGCCTGAAATGTTCTCGCATTTCAGGGACCAGCCGGCCACCGAGAACAAGGACCCAGTGTCGCGGAAATCCGGACCCGGAGTTTGCGGACGCCGGCGCCGCGCCCGGGCGCGGTCATTTCTGTCTCATCAGATCGCTCGACTGGATCATGGCGAAGAGAAATGCCGTGGAGAGGCCGAACAGGATCATTCCGTTCAGGGCTTCCAGCGCGCCCATCATCCGCCAGTGCGGTGTCATGGACAACCTGGCGTGGCCATAGGTGGTGATGGCGTCGATCGAATAGAGCATGGCCTGGCCGAAGTCCGGGATCGCGCCGACGATCCGGTACGCGGCCGCCCACATCGTGCCTTCAATCGCATGCAGGACGGTGATCGCCGCCACCGTGAGGCCCATGACGACGGCAAACCGGGTCACGCGTTCCCGGCGACCGGGCAGCCCGCCCAACGCCGGTGTCAGCCGCGACTGTATGGCGACGAGACCGCAGATATGGATGACCACATTCAGGACGATCAGCGGCACACTGCATGCCCAGGCGAGATGCCATGGGGCGAGCTCGGTGATATCCATCTGCTGGGCTCCTGCCAGATCGCCGGGATCATGGCGGTGCCGCCCTGGCGGGCGGCGGGCGTGCCGCCGCCCGGCCCCGTCGGGTGGATCAGTGCCCGCCGCCGCCGGCGGAATTGGCCATCTTCGCGACCGCGTCGTTGATGGTGAAACTCGCGGATTTCTGGCGCGGCGGAAACGCCTGGAATGTCGCAGCGAACTGGCCGGCGATCAGCTGCGCCGCGTACATGATATAGACGTGCTGCAGGAACCAGTCGTAATAGGTGTTCGAGGTGATGTCCGCCCGCTCATAGGGATCGGTCCGCAGGTTGAATATCTTCGGCAACCGCAGGGGCGTGAACGGCTCCGCCCAGACCTGCAATGTCCCGGCGCAGCGCTGCTCGCTGAACACGACCTTCCAGTTGTCGTAGCGCAGCGCGACGACGTTTCCGTCGTCGTCGAAATACATGAACAGCTTGCGCGGGCTCTCCTTCTCCTTGCCGGTCAGGTAGGGGAGAAGGTTGTAGCCGTCGATATGGTTCGTGAAGGTCTTGCCGTGCGCGGCGTGACCCTTGGCCAGCTTGTCGACCACGTCGGGCTCACCGGCCATCGCGAGGAAAGTCGGCAGCCAGTCGTGGTGCTGCACGATCCCGTTGGCGATCGTGCCTGCCGCGATCTTGCCGGGCCAGCGGACCGCCATGGGAATCCGGAACGCGCCTTCCCAGTTGGTATTCTTCTCGCTACGGAACGGCGTCATGGCCCCGTCGGGCCAGGAGTTCATGTGCGGCCCGTTGTCGGTCGAGTACATCACGAACGTGTCCTCGGTGATGCCCAACTCGTCCAGCAGATCCAGCATCTCGCCCACGTTCTTGTCGTGATCGATCATGGTGTCGTGGTACGGTGACTGCCAGCGGCCTGCCTGCCCCAGGCTTTCCTTCTTCGTATGGGTGAACAGGTGCATGTGCGTGGTGTTGAGCCATACAAAGAACGGCTTGCCGTCCTTGTGCTGCCGCTTGATGAAGTCGCTGGCCGCGCTCACGAAGTCGTCGTCGCAGGTTTCCATACGCTGTTTCGTCAGCGGACCGGTGTCGGTCACTTTCTGCTTGCCGACGCGGCCCCAGCGCGGTTCCTCCGTCGGGTCGTCCTTGTCGGCTGCCCAGGAATGGATCACGCCGCGCGGGCCGAAATTCTTCGCGAAATTCGGGAAGTCTGCCTCCGGCGGATAGTCGGGCATTTCCGGTTCCTCTTCGGCATTGAGGTGGTAGAGATTGCCGAAGAACTCGTCGAACCCGTGCACGGTGGGGAGATATTTGTTCAGATCGCCCAGGTGGTTCTTGCCGAACTGGCCGGTGGCGTAGCCGTGGTTCTTGAGAAGCTCGGCGATCGTTGCATCCTCCGCCTGCAGCCCGATCGGTGAGCCCGGGATCCCGACCTTGGTCAGGCCGGTACGGAAGGCGCTCTGTCCGGTGATGAAGGATGCCCGGCCCGCGGTGCAGCTCTGCTCACCGTACGAGTCCGTGAACATCATCCCTTCCTTGGCGATCCGGTCGATGTTGGGCGTCCGGTAGCCCATGAGCCCGTTGGTGTAGCAGCTCAGGTTGGCGATACCGATATCGTCGCCCCAGATCACGAGGATATTGGGCTTGTTGGGCTTTGCCATGTTGAGGATTCCTTCCGTTCACGATTTGGTGCCAGGTCGGGGTCGTTGCGGCGGAGCCGTTGCAGGCGTCGGGCTGCGCTGCTGTCTCAGGCGAAGGGGCCGACGCGGAACGTCATGCTTGTCACGGCGACGATGCCGATCATCAGCAGGACCAGCGCGGTGATCAGGGTGAGCGAGGGCGGGAACCGGGTCTGTCCGTGGATGAGGCCGTCGCCCGCCATCCGGCGCCGCACGGCGCGCAGCTCCAGCATGAACAGGCCATGATAGCCGATTCCGAGGACCAGCATGCCGATCCCGAGCAGGACGAGGGCGAGGCCGAAGTGCCTGGGCGCCACGTCGGCGCCCCGGAGAAGGTTGGCTTCCTTCAGCTTCTGGAAGATCTGGGCGATCGTGAAGCCGAAGCCGATCAACGACAGGGATGTCCGGATCACGGCCATCAGGGTCCGGTCGGCGGCCAGGCGGGTGCGCTGGAACGCCATTCCGGTGCGGCGCGCCGCCTGTTCGCCGGCAATCGATGCGGCATCGGATCTTGACGTGACGCGTTCCATGACCTCGGCTCCCGGTGTCGGAATGGACGGCCGGAACCTGCTCAATGCCGCCACCGGCGCGCCGCGCGGGCGACCGGGCCGCGGATCAGCAGGTAGGGGAGAAAGGCCAGGGTGAGGGCGATGAGGAGCGCTGCGCCGGGATGGAACGTCTTGAGCACGAACAGCTGGAAGGCCACGTCCATGACGAGGGCGAGCACGATGATGCGGGTCGTTGCCTTCAGTCCTTCGCGCAGCCGGCCGGCGCGCTCCGCCGGGTTGGTCAGGACGGTCCAGAAATAGGGGGAGCGGCCGGTCCGCGCGTCGTTGATGCCGTCGTGCGTCGCCACGATTGCTGCCATGGCCGGCTGCAGCAGGAAGCGAAATGACAGCGGGCCCGTGACCCGCGCGGCCAGGTTGGTCCAGGCGCGTCCGGAGATGTCCTCTGCCCCGGCCGATGACAGGCTGGCGAGAAGCATCAGGGCGCAAACCACCCCGAGCATGATCCAGGCACCGTATCCCGGCAGGATGAGAGCGGACCGCTTCATCCGGGGCCATGCCCGCGGACCACGCAGCGGAACCCGACATGGCTGGTGGAGGTGTCCACCGGCTCCGGATGGCGGGCGGCCGGGCGGTAGCGCCGGCAGTAGTTCGGGGCGCACAGGTGCGAGCCGCCTTTCAGCACCTTGCGCGGGATCAGGATGTCCGGCAGGCCGGGATCGCGACTGGCGCCCTCGGGCCCGCCGCGCGGATTGGCGGGAATGCAGCATGGCTTCGCTGCGTCGGGCTGGTGCCTGGGGGAGTACCAGTCGGAGGTCCATTCCCACACGTTGCCGATCATGTCGAAAAGGCCGTAGCCGTTGCAGGGGAATATCTTGACCGGTGACGTGCGCGGGTAGCCGTCCAGCGCGAGGTTTTCGTGCGGGAAGGCGCCCTGCCAGGTGTTGGCCATTGGCCGGCCGCCGGGCGCGAATTCGTCGCCCCAGGCGAATTCCGCGCCGTCGAGCCCGCCGCGGGCGGCGAATTCCCACTCCGCCTCGGTGGGCAGGGATTTTCCCGCCCAGCTGGCGTACGCCGCCGCATCCCGGTAGGCGATGTGCACCACCGGATGGTCGTCGAGGCCGCTGATCGTGCTGCGCCGTCCGTACGGGCGGCGCCAGGTGGCGCCGAACCGGAAGCTCCACCAGTTCGCGACGTCATGAAGATTGACCGGATGGTCGGGCGGGGTGAAGACCAGCGACCCCGCCTTCAACATATGCGGCAGCGCCCCCGGGTAATCCTTGGGGTCCGGCGGCAGTTCGGCGAGGGTGACATGACCGGTGGCGGCAACGAAGCGGCGGAACTCCCGATTGGTGACGGGGGTGCGGTCCATCCAGAATCCGTCGACCGTGACGCGGTGAACCGGAGCTTCTTCCGGATAGTGCCGATCCGACCCCATGCGGAACGTGCCGCCTGGAACGAATGCCATGTTTGCAAGTGATTCGGGCCCCGGGGGAATCGGTGCATCCGTCGGTCAGCGTGTCGGCGACTGCCACCATGCCCGGCCTCGTGCTCACTGCTCTGAAGTTCGAGGCATATGGCCGTCCGGGTCGGCGCCGCAAACCGTATTCACGGGAAGTTTTCCGGGCGATGACGATGACGAGACAAACCGGTTGGAAACGTGCCGGACATCCGAGCCACCCGGCGGGGACCGGTCGGGCGCCTGATCCTGCCGGGGGCGGTTATGCGCTGCGACACGCGCGGGGGCGGCTGTGGGGAGAGGCGCAAGCGCGGGCTGGTCGGGCCGATGGTCCGGGTGGCTGGTTGCGGGGTATGTCGTCGGCGCGGGCCGGGTCTGGCTGGCCCCGCGTTCATTGTGAAAGCCCCACGGGGCGGAGGTGATCTGCTGTGCTGGCGGGAGCGACCGGGCGAGGGGGAGGGCTGGCGTGGCAGGACTCGGCTCGGCGCGTGATCCATCCGCCCGGCGGCTCGGACCGGCGCCCTTGATGACCCTGCGTCCCCGGCTTCGGCCGTTCCTTGGGCTGCTGCCGCTCGCCGTGCTGGCCGGCTGCGCGGTCCGCCCGGATGCGCATGTGCCGCCCTATGCCCGCGTGCCGTATCAGGCGATCACGCGCCGCGCGGTGGTGGCGATTGCGCTGCGGGAGTGGCGTCTCTGGGGCAGCCGGGTCGATGACGCGCCGCCGGGCAGCGAAGCGCCGCCGCAGCCCGAGCAGATGGCGGAGCGGATGTCCGGGCTGTGGCAACGGGTCGGGGACTACTGGTGGCTGGGCATGGACGCCGGCACCCCCGAATCGCGCTGGACGGGCGAACACGACGCTGCGGGGGCGGTCTTCCCCGCGGCGGAGAGCGGCCGGTACGCGTGGTCGGCCGCGTTCGTCTCCTACGTCATGCGCGTGGCCGGGGCCGGTCCGCGCTTCCCCTATTCCGACGCCCACGCGACCTATATCGACATCGCCCGGGAGATGGCCGCGCACCAGGTCCATGGCTGGCTGGTGGTGGCGGAGCGTCCGGATGCCTATGCGCCCGAGCCCGGCGACCTGATCTGCATGGGCCGGGCGTGGGCGGCCGGCATCACCTACGACCGGCTGCCGTCGGGGCGGTTCCCGGCGCATTGCGATATCGTCGTGGCGAGCCGCGCGGGAGTGTGGTGGCGGCGCCGCGCGGGAATGTCGTGGCGACGCCGCGCGGGAATGTCTTGGCGGGGCCGCGCGATGCCGTTTTGGCGACCGCGCCGGCCGGGGGCGTCGTGCCGGAGCTCACGGTCGTCGGGGGCAATGTCGATAACGCGGTGACGATGAAGCACGTGCCGGTGACCGCCGAGGGGCGGCTGGCGGGGGCGGACGGGGTGGTGCGCGACCCGCGCTATCCGTGGATGGTGGTGCTGCGGCTGCGGTTGCCGGACCCGTGAGCGGGATCCGTGACCCGGGGCCGTTTGCCGCCTGACCGGGGCCGGGTTAACCTGACGTAAGACAACCTGGGGGGAGATGCCTCATGGCGGGCTCTTCGATCAGCCGTCGGCAGGCGGCGTTCCGCGCCGATTTCCGCGCCCGCATCGCGCGCGCCTATTCCGGCTGGGTGCATGTGGCGCTGATCTTCGCGATCGGCGCGGCGGCGATTTTCGTCGCGGCGCGGCAGCTGGACCGGCCGGCGTGGTACGAGTTCCTGGTGATCCCGGCGGCGTTCGCGCTGTCCAACGTGTTCGAGTGGTGGATCCACCGCTTCATCATGCACCGGCCGGTGCGCGGGTTCATGGGGATCTACAAGCGCCACACCCTGGCGCACCACCAGTTCTTCACCGACGTGGAACCGAGCTTCGACGACAGCCGCGATTTCCGCATCGTCTTCTTCCCGCCCTACGCGCTGGTGGCGTTCATCGTGATCTCCCTGCCGCCGGCGGCGCTGCTGATGGCGCTGGGGCTGGCGAACGCGGGGTGGCTGCTGCTGATCACCAATGTGGGGCTCTATCTGAACTACGAGCTGTTCCACTACTGCTGCCACGTGAAGGACGACCGGATCGTGCGGCATATTCCGCTGGTGAACTCGATCCGCCGGCATCACATCGCGCACCACAATCCGGCGCTGATGATGGAGCGGAACTTCAACCTGACCTATCCGGTGGCCGACTGGTTCTTCGGCACCTCGGATCTCGCCTGCGGGCTGCTGCGGCACGTGTTCAACGGGACGGACACGCGCTTCGTGCGCCGCGACCTGAAGCGGGTGCGCGGCGGGGCGGACGATCCGGCGATCGGGCGGGTGCCGACGGCGGCGGCGGAGTAGCGGGCGATGGCGGCGCCGTTTCCGGAAGGGCGGATCAAGCGCGGGCGGGCCAGCCTGATCGGCGGGCTGGCGACCGGGGCGTGCGTGCTGGCGCTGTGGCTGGCGGCGGCGGCGAGCCTGGGGCTGGGCGGGGCTGCCGCCAGCGTCGCCGGGCTGGTGGTCGCGGGCGCGGTGGCGGCCTGGGTGCGGCTCGCGGATCTGTAAGCCGTCAGGCCGACCGAAAAGGTAACCGATTTGTAAGGTCCCGCGTGGCCTGTTCGGGCGGGATCACCGGGCCGTGGACCGGTGGTCGTTCGGAGCAGGCAGGAGGAACCGATGCGAGGGGCTGCGAACTGCCTCCCGGGGCGCGGCGGCGTGAAGGATCGCCGCGGTATCGTGGCGCTGGAATATGCGTTGCTGGCCGGGCTGATCGGCATGACGATCTTCGCCGCGGCGACGCATTTCTCGGGGGCGGAGTCGTCCCTGTACGGCGCGATCAGCAATGCGGTCACCCTGATCACCGCCCCGGCCACGACGGGGACGGGGAGCACGTCGGGAGGCAGCGGGACCGGCACGGGTACTCCTTCCGACCCTGACGGGGATGGCCACTAGAGCGCGGCCGGGGGACCGGACGGCTGACCCGTCCGCCGCGGGTCAGCCCGCCTTGGCCGCCACCACCGCGATCAGGTCCCCCACCGTCTGCAGGCTGTCGAGGTCGCGGGTGGAGAAGCGGATGGCGTAGCGTTCCTCGGTCGCCATGATGATCTCGATCTGCTTGAAGCTGTCCCAGCCGGGGACGTCCCTGGCGGTGAGGCCGGGATGCAGGGCGATGTCGCGGCCGAACGCCTCGGCGAAGATCCCGGTGAGGGTGGCGGTGATGTCGGCTTCGGTCGGCATGTGGTCTCAGCCCTCGGTGACGTGGATGAAGGTGGGGGTGGGGGCGAAGCGGGCGAGATCGAGCTCGGCGCGCGACGCGCCGTCGGGCGCGGTTTCGGTGACGGTGAAGCCCAGCTTCGCGTAATGGTCCTTCACCATCGCGTTCTTCTTCGTCGGCAGGTAGCGGCCGATCAGCCGCGTGGCGCCGAGGGCGGCGGCCTGTTCGGCGAGCAGATTGAGGGTGGTGGGTTCCACCTGGCGGCCGAGCACGCGGCAGGACATCAGCCAGGTGTCGATCTCCAGCCCGCCGTCGGGCTGCATCCGGCCGATCAGGATGGCGATCACGCCGTTGTCGCCGAAGCGGTCGAGCAGGCGCAGCTGCAGGCCGATCGCGGCGGGGTCTTCCATCACCGCGCGGATGTCTTCGTCCGTGTAGCGCTTCGTCGTCAGGTTGAACTGGTTCGATTTGTTGATGAGCTGGACGATCCGCGGCAGGCCCACCGCGTCGAAGCGGCGCCAGACCAGGCGCATCTCGAGGCCGCGGAGGTAGCCCTCGAGGTCGGTGGCCTGGCCGCGCAGGGTCTCGCGCGCCTGGTTGCCGGCGTAGAGCGCGGTGCGCTCGCGGTCTTCGTCGGTGACCGAAAGCGCCTCGAAATAGCCGCCGGCGGCGAGCGCGGCGGAGAAGCTTTCGGGGTCTTCGGTGACCTCGGGCACGCCGACCATGGGGAGCTCCTGGCGCACCAGGTCGCGCTCCATCGGGTTGTCGTCGACGAAGACCAGGGAATCGAGGCCGATGTTCAGCGCCTGCGCGATGCGGCGGAGGTTGGTGGCCTTGTCGTCCCAGTTGGCGACGAAGCAGGCGATGTCCTCGCGCTTCAGCACCATGTCGGGGTGCTTCTCGAACGGCTCCAGCGCGTTCGCCTCGTCGTTCTTGGAACACACCGCGAGGATGATGCCGCGGCGGGCGAGCGCGCGGGCGTGGCGCTGGAAGGCGACGTAGGCCTCGCCGTTGGCGCTGCCCTGGCCGAGGGCGATGCCGGCCAGGCCGTCGTCGCCGATCACGCCGCCCCAGAGCGTGTTGTCGAGATCGAGCACCAGGCATTTGCCGCTGCGCCCGGCGAGCGCGGCGAGCAGATGGGCGGTCTTCTCGCCATAGGCGGGCGCGGCGCCGGGGACGATTTCCTGCTTGGCGAGGTGCCAGTAGGTGGGATTGTGCCAGGCCTGGAGGCCGTCCTGCGCCGCCGCCGTATCGAGCGCGAGCAGGTGGACGCCGGCTTCGTCGGCCATCGGCCGCAGCGCCGCGTTGAGGCGGGCGATGAGGGTGGCGGGGGCGCCGGGCAGGCGGTGTTCGTTGGCGCCGAGCAACGGGCGGTGCAGCGGCAGGCAGGTCTGGTGCAGGATCGGGCCGCGGAAGGCGGCGCGGGCGAGGCGCCAGGCCTGGCTGATGCGGGCCTGGACGTCTTCGAGCGCGGCCTGCGCGCCGGCTTCATCCTGCGCGGCATCGGCGCCGGCGGCGAGGTGGTGCGCGTCGAGCGCGAGCAGCAGCGCGGTGGGGCGGAAGGCTGCCAGGCCGGCTTCGGGGTCGGACAGGGTTTGCAGATACTGGCCGAATTCGCCTTCCCAGGCGGTGACGTGCAGGCCGCGGCGCAGGGCGGCGACGCGGATGGCGGGGAGGAGGTGGGTGAGCGTGGCGGAGCCGAGGACGGCGAGGCGGACGGGGGGCGCGGGCAGGTTGGGCGGCGGGGCGGGGACGGCGCGTTGGACGGCGGCGTCGAGGGCGTTGACCTGGAGGAAGGAGAGGTCGGTGGCGGCGAGGCGCGTGGCCTCGGCCCAGGCCTCGGCGGGGTCTTGCGGGAGGGCGCGGAGGCGGGCGCGGAAGTCGGGCGGGGGTGGGGGGAGGTGGGGGAGGGGCATGGCGCTCTCGTTCGCTCGATATTCAACCAGACTTTCGCCAAAAATAGCACTTTGAGTCGACTCTGGGTCATTCGATCGTTAACGCCGTAGTCCTTCCGGAATTCGTCAACCGCTTGCCGGCAATCTGTCCAACGGTCCTCGCCATAGTCATCAATGATGGCGAAGCCGCCTGGTGAAAGCCTGGGATAAAGCGCCCTCAGTGCGTCCATCGTTAACTCATAGTAGTCGCCGTCGAGACGCATCACCGCCAGACGATCTATGGGAGCCGCATCGAGCGTGTCCTTGAACCAGCCCTTCAGCAGCTTGACGTTATCGTCGAGCAGGCCATACGCGCCGAAGTTGTGACGTACCTCATCCAGAGTAGCCGCCATTCTGCGGTAGGATTTTTGCATTGTAGGACTGTTGAAGAACTCGCTTTCCTTTGCGCGTAGCGGATCGGGTTCGGGCAGGCCCTCGAACGAGTCGGCCCCCCAGACCGCGCGGCTGCTACCGCCCAAAGCCACCAGGCATCCGCGCATAAATATGCAAGCCCCGCCGCGCCAGATGCCTGTCTCAATGCAGTCGCCCGGAATTTGGTCGGCCAGGACTTTCTCGATACAATGCCGGACATTGTCGAGCCGCCCCGTTGGCAGCATCGTGACGGCGGGACCACGAATGTAATGGCTGGCGAATTGGTACGACGAATGTACGAGTGTCCGGATTGTCGTGATCGGGTTCCTCGTCATGTAGCGTGCCGGTGAGCGACCGTTTCAAAAGGTCAAGATAGAGATCGGCGGGGGATTTAGGTTTCATGAGTCATTCCTTCAGCAGCCACGTCGTGCCTGCCTCTTCGAGACGGAACGCGACCGACCGCGTGGGCGGCCGTCGCGAGGGGCGGTTGATTGCTGCCGCCCTAGAGTGCCAGGGGAAAGCCCCCGTGCGCGCGTGCAACATAACCGGGAAAGATCTGGCGTAGTGGCGGGGTTCTGCTAACGCTGGCCAGGCGGGAGCTTCGCCGGGTGCCATCGTGACAGAAGGCGCGCGGAAATTGTCCCACTTACAGGTCACTTGCGTTCTCGCCGCGATCCAGGAGCAGCGTAAGTCCCTTGCGCAGTCCCCGCTCCCAGGCCGAATCGTCGCCTTGCCAATTATATATGGTCGGACCGAGGTCGATCCGTATTGCGCCGGGGACCGACCACTCGCCAGTGCGCGTTTCATTGGTCTCCATTACGAGAACACCAATAACGCGCTTCCCAAGCTGTCTGCGCAGTGACTCGCACAGGCCCAATACGTTCCTCTGGTCGAACAAATACCCGCTAGAAAACTCGTCGCTGCTAAAGTGCTCCCGCCAGTTTCCTTGCGCGTTGGTCACAACAAACACAAACCGATCGCTGATCTGGTCCAATTCCAGCCACTTGGTGCGGAGCCGGTCCAGAATTTGGATGTCGCGGCGCCAGGTGCGCTCGACGTCCAGATCGCTGGCTTTGGTCTCCGGATTATGGACGTGGAAGTTATGGGTAAGCCACATCTGGTAGGCTGGCCAATACGCGGCGCCCCGACGAACCTCGAGGTCATGGACGGCCTCGGGAAGCCGGAAGTCATGCAGTAGCCTCGTGGTTTGACCGATTGGCATGGCGATGTAGTCAAAGAAATTCGGACTAATATGCAGGTCGGTCTGCACAAGTTCTGACAGGTTGGCCTGAAGTCGCCGTAGCTGGTGAGCGGCCTGGCAAAAGCTGCCCACACTGATGAGTGCGATCTCGCTGGATGCGACGGACACGCCCTAGAACCTCCTATCGCCCGCTATGCTCTACTGTCGGGCGCGGTTAGAACACGGTCCGGAAGCGCTCGGGGAGCTCTACATAGGCTGTGATGTCGACTGGGGGATAAAAGATTCCATCTCGCTCCACAATTCTGGCATCAAACTGGGACAGTTCGTCCGAAAGGGCGAAAGCCGACATCCTTCCGGAGCTTACAGCGTTCACCGGATCGAAAAAATGTTCCCGTACAAACCGAACATTGTCGTGCCGGTGGTGCTCCCCGTGCTTCGAGGCCAGGGACCGATCCGACCATTCAGTTTCCCTGTTGATACGCTGGCGGGTTAAGGCGATGGAGTAGTCCATGGCTTTGGTATGGAATAGATAGAGGTTTGGGTCGATCTTGGGGCGCCTGTTGAGGCCGTGGAATCCCGGAAGCCAGACTATGGGCACGCGGCTGAGTAGCGTCTTGCAGCTCATCGACCAGAATTTGGCATATTTCCTTTGCTGCAGTATAGGTCTGTCGAGTAGCAGAGGATCTTCACGATCTACAACATGAACCACGTTCATGCCGACTGACGTGGCGTAGTCGAAGTCGTTCTTTGTAATATAGTCCAGTAAACTAGAATACAAACCTGGATCCGGCACTAAGAATCTCGTCGCAGTCGGTATATATTACTGCATCATCGGTACTGAAGCAGTGCCTGATGTAGGGAGGATATGAAGGCCGTTTTTTTATGATCGTCAAAGGCGTCCCGGGGGAGCCTAATGCGGGTGGTCTCACCAAGAGCTTCGGTGCTTGCGTCATTCGAATCGCGGTCCACAACGTACAGGTTGCGGGCACCGAAATTCGCCGCATAGTAGCGCAGCCAGATGGGTAAGTTAACGCTTTCATTATAAACGAACGTGATGGCGGCGACGTTCATCTGTGTCTCTGCCTTGTGTCTGGTGTTGTGGTTTCGGTGGTCTATCGCATTGGGTGCGATGGCCCGCGTATTCGGCTCCCTCGATCCCGCTAGAGCCGGTAGGGCGCCAATTGCCACACCTCACTGATCAGTTGGAGCTTCTTGCGCTGTATCTCGTCTAACGTGCGGACACTGGTACAATTCCTGGTGAAGTACACATCCGCCTCAACAAGATCGCCCATAAAATTGGAGGATGGCCTTACCCGGCGTAGGACGAGGCCGTAGGCCTCCAGAAGGGTGACTGCGTCGTGGATCAGCTTCTGCCCCTCGTATACCGGATAGAATTGGGTCTCGATTTGTACCGCGAGGCAGTGCTGCAACAAGCCGCCAAAACCCAACAGAACCTGGTACTCATGGGCCTGGACATCTATTTTCAGTGCGTCTGGTGCCGGCGCTAGCCCGGCTTGGTGAAGGGAGTCGTAGCGGGCGCATTCGACCTCGGATTCGCCAACCACCTCAAAGTGGGGGGCCACCCCATAGTGCTGGAGTAGCGCAGCGTTTGGCTTGAGGAGCGACGTGCACAAGGGGTTCCTTGTCACATAGAGGCGCTTCCGTCCGCTGGAGTTGGAGAGTGCGCGGTCGATAACGGTCGCGTACCTTAGAGAGTCACGGAGCCGTTGGGCGGCTTCGGGATTCGGCTCGAAGAACACCGGGCTGATGGAGTTTGCGTGCGGATGCCACTCAGGCTCCAGCCCGCCGGCACCACCCACGTCTACGAGGCATAGCTTGTCGGCGGGCTCGGGGGCATGTCCGGGTTGGCTGTGTGCCATAGCTGCCTCTTGCGATGATGCGATTCGGGACTGGACAAGCGTGCGGTTACCTTGTCGGGGAGTGGGCGGCCTTCCATGCGGCGTATCGCAGGACGAGGCCAGTAAGACTGTCCCGATCCGTGTCGGGCAATATTTTCGCTGGGTGCCCTACCCAGGTCTGAAACGAGACCCCGGAGGGCGCGATTACTGACTCGAATGCCTTGAAGTGGCCTACTGCCTGGGCGACCCACTCACGGTCCGAAGTTGCCCGGTCATCGCCGTTGTATATAACGACAAGCGGGATCCCATTTTCGTGGAGCACCTTTGCCAGGGCAAGCACGGGGCTGCGCCAAGGGTAATTCCAGTCCATGTCGAGCACGAGGTAAGCGAGATGGTGGCCAGTGGCCGCCCGGAAATCGTGGAGCCAGATCTCGAATTCTGCCATCCTCCCAGGTGTGGTGAAGGCGCTCAATGGTTCGGCTTCGCCAATTGGGACGCCGGGAAACACTTGGCGGGCCTCGGCGACCGCGCGCGCGACGTCACGTCGAATTCTCAGACATCGGGCTGTGGCACGCGCGCGGGCCATCGAAATACCGGCCATGGAATAGGGGCTCGTCCATGACGTAGGAAGCGGGCGCAGCGCCCAACGACCTGAGTTCGGCGCGCCAACCGCGCGGTCTGACCAGGGGCGCTGTATCCCTCAACGTGATACCCGCACCGCCCTGTGCCTCCGGATGCGGGGCCGGACAGGGGCAGCATATCCAACACTACCCCTATGCCTCGGTTGTTGAGGTTCTCGAACACTCGCCGCAGATCGGCGTCGCTGCCGTGGGACATAAGCTGAATGGAGAGGGTGAAATACCTGACGTGTGATGCGGCGTCGCGCCAAGGCGCATCTGGCTGGAATAGCCCCATGTAGTCTTTGGCTCCCCCTGGTCCCCACTTGGGAGCGAGCCAAATCGTCTGAGCGCACGCGATCGGACTCAGCAAGAGGATGCCGAACGCAAGCACGCTGCCGGGCAGGATATATCGTGCCATCAGGCCATTATCCGCGGAGCGCCCCTGGGCCGGAGACTGTTGGGTCTCGGGCGGCCTGCAATAGCTCTCACCATCCATAGCCGCGCTGCGTGGGTGTCAAGCCAAACGAGAGCCCGCGCCCCCCCGTTCGGCCCCGCCCGCACCTGTTTTGCAGCGCCGCCGGTAACCGCAAGGTACGGCACGATTCGTCCAAACAAAGGCTAACTGCCCCTATGCCCTAACATCGGCCCGTTCAGCTATTCTGAACGAATGCTAACACCTTGCACCCCTTCTGGGAAGACGGCAGTGTATCCATTGATACGCCAGTGGGTCTTTCGGACAGCGGGAGGTTAGGATGCTTATGGGTCACGTTGATCGGCTCGAGCGAGAGGCGGTCGGCGGCTGGGCCGCCGACCCGAGCAGGCCGGAGGCCCCGATCGACGTCGTCGTCTTTCTCAACGGCCAGCGGTACGCGCAAGTTCCGGCCGACCGTCCGCGCGAAGACCTGCGCGACGCCGGCACCTGGGGCGACGGGAAGCACGGGTTTCGCTACGTCGTTCCCCACCCCGCTTCCCAAGCAAGTGGACCACCGCCTCGCCGTCCGATTTGCCGCCACGGGGAACTGGTCCCGGGAGGGGACCGGCTGATCCAGGCCACCACCCGCTCCGCGTCTGACGCCGATCCTGGTTACCGCCGCCGGGCGGTCTGGCACCACCTTGCTGATGAGCCGCCTCGCCGCCAGTGACCAAGTTGCGCTCGCCGACATCTCCCCGTTCGAAGTCCGGATGCTCGCCTATTACGCGACCGTGTTTCGTGTGCTCACCGCGCCCGGTGATCTGGAACGTTCGACCCACCCCGACCGCCTTCAAGGCGACGGGTTTTTCGTCGGCTTTAACCCGTTTGGTAACGCGATCTATCGCAATGCGTTTACGACCCCGGAGCGGTTCGAGGACTTTTTCCGGGCTTTCGTCCCCGGTGAGCTGAAGGCCTTCGTGCGCAATGCGGTCGAGGAATTCTACCTCCGCCTGCGCGACGAGAACGGCAAGCCCGAAGCCCGCTTTTTTGCAGAGAAGGCAAACAATCTCGATGTGCAGTCGCGGGCCTTTGCGCGGGAGGCGTTCCCGGATCTCAAGGAGATTGTGCTGGTACGCGACCCACGGGACCTCTACTGCTCGCAACGTGCCTACTTCCACTCCGACCCTCGACAGCGCTGCGCCAAGTGAGCTTCGCCTGCCAGCAACTTATCCGGATTGCCGAGTTGAACGACGTCAGCCTGCATATGATGCGGTACGAAGATCTGGTCACCGACAACGCTAGCGCGCTCCAGTCTGCTCGCCCAGTATCTTGGCTTCGATGCGTTACCGCCGCCGCGGCAGGCGCGGGATGCGGAGATTTTTGCGGCGCACGGCACCAGCAGCTCCCCCCGCGCCTCGATTGGCCGCTGGCGGACCGACCTTCCCGGCGGAGGAGCGGGACCGGCTGACCGAGGCCTTTCGCCCGTTCCTTGGCACGTTCGGTTATCTCGACTCATCCGTTGACCCGTGCGGCGGTAGGGCGTTGACGGGCCGCTCGCAATCACGTGCGGGCCCCCTTGCGCGATCGGACTGTGTCGGCTGGTATGTATGCGCGCGGTCTGCGTCGCCGCAGCCGATTAGCGGTGGAATCATGATCTCGCCATTTCGCAGCGGGGCGAGTCGGAGCCTGGCTCGAACGGCGGCGGGCGCTGCGCGAACTGCGCCGGGCCCTGGCGGTCGAGGCGGAGAGCAGCCGCGCTTGACGATGCCAACCCGCTGAACCGCGCCAAGGCCGCGCTGAAGGCCGAGGATCCCGTCGCCGCGCGTCACTACCTCGATCTCGCGCGCGCGCGGATCCCCGCCTATGTCCTCAGCTCTCCCGATACGGTCGATGTGCTGATCGGCCTTGGCGATCTCGCTGAGGCGGAAGCCTTCACCCTTTCGGGCGCAAAGCGTTTCCCTCACCAGCCGCACTATCTGGAAGGCTATGCGCTTGCGGCGGAACACCGGGACGATTTCGAGGAAGCGGCGCGCCGCTGGACGGCGGTGCGCAAGAAATTCCCCTTGCGCGCCAAGGGCTTCGTGCGGGGTGCCAGGTGCCTGCGTGCGCTCGGCCGGTTGGACGAGGCCGATGCCCTCGTTGGCCGCGTACTCCGCCGGACCCCTGACGAGCTCACCGCTCTGGTGGAGCACGGCAGGATCGCCGACGCGCGCGGCGACTGGGAAGAGGCGTACCGGCGCTGGTTCGGCATGCGGGATCGGCATCCGGCCGGCTATGTCGGCGCCGCACAGGCGCTGCACAAGCTGGGCCGAACGGCCGAAGCAGACGCGCTGCTCGTCGAAGGCCGGAGACGCTATCCGATCGCCCCGGAGATCCCGATCCTGCAAGCGCGGATTGCCGAGGAAACCGGCCGGATCGCCGAGGCCGCGCAGCTTTGGGCCACCGTCCGCCAGCGATTTCCGCTCCTGCGGGTGGGCTATCGCGGAAGCGCTGCGGCTGCTGCGTACGCAGCGCAACTGGGCCGAAGCGGAGCCGGTCGCCGCAGCCGCGATCGATCGATTTCCCACCGAACCCTGGCCGCTCGTCGAACACGCGCTGATTGCCCACGCCCGGCAGGACTGGGTCGAGGCCGCCAAACGCTGGGCCGCGCTCCGCGCTGCCTTTCCCGACCGGGAAGACGGCTGGCTGCGGTCCGCCGAGGCCCTGGCGCGGGCGGGCCTTGCGGAGGAAGCCGAAGCCGTGCGCGCCGAACATCGGGCGCGCGCCGCGCGCTGATCGGTCCGCGCAGCCGTCAGTCCGGCGCGGCTCACGCCGAGGGCCGCAGATGTACCCCCAGCGGTAACGAGCTTGTTAACCAAACCATTCGACATCGAACAATGCTTCACGTGAAGCATTCTTTCCTAACCCGCCGCCGCCCCGCCAAACCCGCCCGGATGGGCTAGCCCTGCACGCCGGGGCAGGCTAAGAGGTGCCCCGCCGTCGCCGGCGCCCCCCAGGCGCCGCCGCGGCCCGCCGGCCCCGCGGTCCCGTTCGTCTAGAGGCCCAGGACACCAGCCTTTCACGTTGGTAACACGGGTTCGAATCCCGTACGGGACGCCACCGCCCGCCGCCTCCGCCGCCCGCCCCGGCGGCCGCGCGGCGCCGGCTCAGCCCACCTCCGCCAGCACCTCGGTCTTCACCGCCAGCACGGCGCCCATCCACAGCGCGTGCAAGGTGTGGTCGTCGCGCGGGCGGCCCGATTCGGGGTGCAGCAGCAGGGTCAGGCCCAGCCGGTTCAGCGCCAGGAAGGGCGCGAGCTCGGGGAACAGCGCCGGCGGGAAGGCGATCTGATACATCGCCTGCACATGCGGCCCCACCGGCACGTCGTGCCAGCGCCCCATCCGCAGGCCGGAGCCCGGGGGGAACCGCGCCTCCACCCATGCGCGCAGGGCGGCGGCGCGGTCGCGGCTGGCGGGGTCGTAATAGACATGGGCGTGCCACTCGGTGATGGCCGCCGGGTCCTGCGGGGTGTCGGGCATCAGGCGTCCTCCTCCAGCTTGCGGCGCACCTCGCGCTTGGCCACCTTGCCGTAGCCGGATTTCGGCAGCTCGGGCCAGACGGCGAAGCGGACGGGCCATTTGTATTTGGCGAGCCTGCCCTCCAGATGGCCGAGCAGGTCGGCCTCGGTCGCCGCGGCGCGCAGGACCAGGACGGCGGCGCCGGCCTCGCCCCATTTCGGGTGCGGCAGGCCGACCACGCAGGCCTCGGCCACGGCGGGGTGGGTCAGCAGCGCCTCCTCGATCTCGCGCGGATAGACGTTCGATCCGCCGGAGATGAACATGTCGGAGGCGCGGCCGGTGATGTAGACCAGCCCGCGCCGGTCGGTGTGGCCGAGATCGCCGGTGTGGAACCAGCCGCCGGCGAAGGCTTTCTCGTTCGCCTCCCGGTTGTTCCAGTAGCCGGCGTGCACGGCGGGGCCGCGGACGCAGATCTCCCCGGTTGCGCCCGGGGGCAGGCGGGTGGCGTCGGGGCCGAGGATCGCGATCTCCATGCCGGTGCGGGGGAAGCCGCAACTGCCCACGGGCATGGCGGCGTCGTCGGTGCTGTGCCAGGCGGGCGGGAGGACGGTGATGGCGCCGGTCACCTCGCCCATGCCGTAGTACTGCACCAGCACGGGGCCGAGTTTTTCCAGCGCGTATTTCTGGTCGGCGCGATACATCGGCGCGCCGGCGTAGATGACGTAGCGCAGGCTGGAATGGTCGTGCCGGTCCACCGCCTCGTGCCTGGTGAGCATCGTCAGGATGGTGGGGACGGTGAACAGGTTGGTGATGCGGTGGCGCTCGATCAGCGCCCAGGCCTCGGCGCAGTCGAGCCGTTCGCCCGACAGCAGCACGCTCGCCGCGCCGCGGGGGACCTGGATCAGCGCGTGGATGCCGGCGCCGTGCGAGAGCGGGGCCACCACGAGGGAGGCGTCGTGCTCCGTGGTGGCCGGGATCAGGTCGGCCAGGTGGTTGTTGATGACGAAGTGCAACTGCCCGTGGGTCAGCACCGCCGCCTTGGGCCGGCCGGTGGTGCCGGAGGTGTAGAAGAACCAGGCGGGGTGGTCGTAGCCGACCTCCGCCGGGGCGAAGGGGGCGGCATCGGCGCCGGCCAGATCGTCCCAGGCCGGGCCGTCCGCGCCCTCGCCGAGCCACAACTCCAGCCGCGCGGCGGGGTTGGCGGCGCGGGCGGCGGCGGCGTGGTCGGGGAAGGCGGGGTCGAAGATATGCGCGACGGCGCCGGAGGATTCCGCCAGGTAGGCCACCTCCGGCGGGGTCAGGCGGAAGTTGGTGGGCACCCAGACGGCGCCGGCCATCCAGGTGGCCCACATGGTTTCCAGCTGGGCGATCGAGTTGCGCGCGTGGACCAGCACCCGCTCGCCCGGCGCCACCCCGCGCGCCGCCAGCCCGGCGGCGGCGGCGCGCACCCGGGCGGCGAAGGCGGCCCAGGTCACCGTGCGCTCCCGCCAGATCAGCGCCGGGCGGTCGGGGAAGCGCGCCGCCGTCTGATCGAGCAGGCAGGCGAGGTTGGCCGTCGGGATCAGCGCACCGCCTCCAGGATCGAGACGTAGTTGGCCACCGCCGCGCCGCCCATGTTGAACACGCCGGCCAGATCGGCCTTCGGCAGCTGCATGGTGCCGGCCTGGCCGGTGAGCTGCATCGCCGAGATCACGTGCATGGACACCCCGGTGGCGCCGATCGGGTGGCCCTTGGCCTTGAGCCCGCCCGAGGGGTTCACCGGCAGCCGCCCGTCCTTCGCGGTCCAGCCCTCCAGCACCGCGCGCGCGCCCTGGCCGGGGGCGGTCAGGCCCATCGCCTCGTATTCCAGCAGCTCGGCGATGGTGAAGCAGTCGTGCGATTCGACGAAGGACAGGTCGTTCAGCGACCGCCCGGCCGCGTCCAGCGCGCGGGTCCAGGCCTCGGCCGCGCCTTCGAAGCGGGTGATGTCGCGGGCGCTGATCGGCAGGTGGTCGTTCACCTGCACCGCGGCGCGGAAGCGCACGGATTTGGCCATGGCGCGCGCCGTGTCCTCGTCGGTCAGCACCAGCGCCGCGGCGCCGTCGGAGACCAGCGAGCAGTCGGTGCGCTTCAGCGGCGGGGCGACGTAGGGGTTCTTTTCGCTGACGTTGCGGCAGAAGGCGAAGCCGAGGTCCTTGCGCATCTGCGCGTAGGGGTTGTCCACCCCGTTCTTGTGGTTCTTCGCCGCGATGGCGGCCAGCGCGTCCGACTGGTCGCCGTAGCGCTGGAAATAGCCGTCGGCGATGCGGCCGAACACGCCGGCGAACCCGGCCGGGATGTCGCCCTCCTCCTTCCGGTACGACGCTTTCAGCAGGATGTCGCCCACCTGCGGCCCCGGGGTCGCGGTCATCTTCTCGACCCCGACCACCAGCGCGAAGCGCCCGCGCCCGGCGGCGAGGAAGTCGCGCGCCCCGTGCACCGCGGCGGAGCCGGAGGCGCAGGCGTTCTCATACCGGGTCGCCGGCTTGAAGCGCAGCTCCGGCAGGTGGCGCAGCACCAGCGAGGAGGGAAAATCCTGGTCGGAAAACCCGTTGTTGAACAGGCCGACGAAGCTGGCGTCGATCTCCCCCGGCGCGATCCCGGCATCGGCGATCGCCGCGCCGGCCACCCGGCCGATCAGGCTTTCGATATCCGGGTCGTCGAGCTTGCCGAACGGCGAGTGGGCCCAGCCGACGATGCAGGCTTCGGTCATGGCGCGGTTCTCCTCCTGGACGGAGGCAAGTCTACCCCCGTGGCGGCGGGGGGAGAAGCGCGGCCCGGCTACAGCGCCGGGACCGGGTCCAGCAGCCCCGGCACGCGCTCGCGCAGCGCAGCGGTCAGCTCCTCCCGCCGCGCCCAGAGCGAGCGGTACCAGGCGGTCCGCGCCGCGACCTGGGTGGCGAGCATGCGTTCCTGCGTCACGTAGTCCCGCGCCGCCTCGCCCAGCGCGCGGGCCAGTTCCGGCATGGCGATCAGGTGCAGCAGCCGCGCGCGCAGGCTGTCGGCGTCGGTGAACAGCAGGCCGGTGCGGCCGTCCTCGATCGTGTCGGCATAGACGACGGGGCTGGCCAGCGCCGCCACCCGGCAGGCGCCCGCCTCGATGAATTTCAGGTCGGATTTGGCGCGGTTGAACGGCGTGTCCGCCAGCGGCATCAGCGCGATCTCGCTTTCGCCCAGCAGGCGCAGATAGGTGTCGTAGTCGCAGGTGGGGGTGAAATGCTTGTGCGCCGGTCTGCAACGCATCGAAGAAGCCGCGGTCGTGCACCACCTCGAACCGCAGCCGTTCGCCCGCCATCGCCGCCACGGCGTTGATCGCGCCCATCAGCTTTTCCCAGTCGCGCTCGCGGTTGAGCGCGCCGAAGAACAGGGTCAGCCGGTCGGGGGCGGCAAAATTGCGCGGCTCCGGCAGGACGCGGATCATGTTGGGAAACAGCACCGTTTCCGGGTTGCGCGGGCGCAGCAGGGCAGCCAGCGCCGGCGTGCTGGTCTGCACCGCGTGCACCCCGGTGAAGCTGAGCTGCTCGCCGCCCTGCATCGCCTGGAAGAAATCCGGATGATCGTCGAACTCGGTCACCAGCAGCCAGCCGGCGGCGTGCAGCCGGCGCAGCAGCGCGCGGCCCTCGGCGCCGGCCAGCACCGGGCGGTGCAGCACGCAGACATGCGGCGTGGCGGGGTCGGCGCGCCCAAGATCTGATAACGGAACAATCCGCGTCATTACCGACGGATCGGTGCCGAGTGCGCCCAGCGGATGGATCACCCGCACATGCGACACCCCGCCGATCGGCGCCAGCATGGTGCCGGCGACCGTCAGCCGCGCGCGCGGCTGACGCCGCGCGCGCCAGACGAACTGCAGCGGCGCGGCGCGGCGGGCGTACTCCTGGGGATCGATCCCGAGCGCGCGCAGCCCCGGCGCCAGCGCGCTTGCGAAGGCCTGGGCCCGGTCGGCGTCGAACACGCGCGGGGAGACCTCGCACGGCACCAGCCCGGCCGCGGCGAACAGCTTGCGCATCGAGTTCGAGCGTGAACCAGCGCAGATGGCCGGCGTCGAACAGGCCCTCGGCCTCGTAGTCCCACCCGCCGGCGAGCAACCGGGCGGCGAAGCTCCAGTGTTCCACGTTGGGCACGCAGGCCAGCACGCTGCCGTTCGGGCCGAGCGCTTCGGCATGGGCCCGCAGCACCGCGAGCGGATCGTGCAGATGCTCCAGCACGTCGCCATAGATCACGCAGTCGAGCGAGGTGTCGGGGTCGAACGGCAGCGGGTCGGCTTCCACGTCCATCGCGGCGACGTCGTCGAGCCGGCCGGCGGCGATGTCGGCGCGCTCGGGGTCGCGCTCGATGCCGAGCAGCCGGGCGCGCGGGTTGCGGGCGCGGTAGGCGGCGAGCAGCGCGCCGGTGCCGCAGCCGACATCCAGCACCGTGCGCGCGGCGAGCGGGATGCGCTCCAGCAGGTCGGGATTGAAGGGCTCAGGCGGCGCGTCGGGATCGGGCACGTGGGGCTCCGGCAGGGCGGCGATCAAGGAAGGCGGGGGCGTCGGGCGCGCAACCTGCCCTGTGCGCGCTGGTATCAGAGCGCCGTCCCCCCGTCCACCGGCGGGCATGGCGCCGGGTGACGCCTGCGTCCGGGGCCCGGGATCATCGCTGCGGCCGAGCTGGCCGCCTGGTCGGCGTCGGGCGCCGGCCGGCGAACCGCCGCGGGGGATACCATGGCGACGCCGAGGAGACAGGCCGTCGCGGGCGGGAACCGGATTGGAGCCCAGCACGTAACAGCGTGTAGTCCACGGGGGTCAACGTCGTCAGCACGCCCGGTGCAAGATAGGCGTTGTACGCACGGTCCCGGTGCCGGTGGGACCGATGACCAGTCCAGCGCTGTCGAGTGGGGAAGACTGTCGGTGGGGGTGCGGTGTTGCCGCTGTTGCCGCGAGCACCCGGCGTGCCGTAGCTCATCGATCCAGTGTACGACAGCCGTCACCGGGAGTGGCAAGGCCCTGGCGATCGATAGGCGCGATTGGTTCTGCAATAAATACGATAGCATGGCTTTTGGGCAATCAGATCACGATCTCCGTGAATTCAGCGCGATCGCGTCGGCAGGTAATCTGCGTCGACGTCTCAGAGTCTCGATGGCGTCGGGTTCAGCATCATAGCTGGCGCTACCGCAGTGCGAACCGGAAATCCGCAAAACACGGCCTTCCACTGATAGCATGACGCTAGCGAAACGATGCCGCCGGTGCCAGCAGAATGCCGATGACGGACGCTCAGAACTCGATGCTGGGCCTTGGACCCGACGCTGTCGAATGCCCCGTCAGCGTCTAGTTCCCAGATTGCGCATCTGCGCGCGCCGAATTCGTCGAGCCAGCTGACCGATGGGCGGTGCTCGAACACGCGCTCAATGAAGTGCTCGGTGGCGGCGGTCGCGGCCGATGTTGCGCGAGCGTTGTTAGTCTGGCCTACCGGATCCAACAGCTATTCGTGCTCAGCGCTGACGCGCCGAGCTACACGACCCGCACCGCGACGTCGTATGCTGGTTCGATCGACGGTGGCGCGGTCGATGTACGGGCTCGTCAGACATCAGTGGCGCGGTGATGGCCGCTTCGATCGCCTGGCCGGCGTTGGCAGTTCTCCAGCGTGCTGTCGAAGGTCGGGACGATGGTCAGCGCCCGGGCCGTCCCGCTCGCGACGCCCAGGGCCAGGGCCGCGCCCCAGCCAGCACCCCTGTCAGCCGCAGCCCACCCGACCCCGCACGACCGCTGCCGGCCACTACGTTACGCATGGTCATGCGGTCATTCGCCCTTTCGGCAGACTGGGGCACCGTTCGGCCGGCGAACGGGCCGAACTTACATCTGTTAAATCCCTCCTAACGGTACCCAACCGGCCGCAGCAATCATCCTTTCGGCCGACATCCCTTCTGTCGCCCTGGCCGGCATTGACACCCCCCGGAACGTCGCCCACCCTTCACTGGCCGGCCGAATCGCGACAGACGTTGCGCACTCCGCGATGTCGCACAACGACCCGGCCCGCGTCTGTCCAGGGGAGCAACCGCCATGACCCGCGATCACGGGACCACTTCCGACGCCACCCCCCGGCTCCGCTCCCGCCGCTGGTTCGACAACCCCGCCGACCCGGCGATGACCGCGCTCTATGTCGAGCGCTACCTGAACTACGGCATCACCCGCGAGGAACTCCAAGGCGGCAAGCCGATCATCGGCATCGCCCAAACGGGCTCCGACCTCTCGCCCTGCAACCGCCACCATCTCGACCTCGCCACCCGCGTGCGCGACGGCATCCGCGACGCCGGCGGCATCCCGCTCGAATTCCCGGTCCATCCGATCCAGGAAACCGGCAAGCGCCCCACCGCCGCGCTCGACCGCAACCTCGCCTATCTCGGCCTGGTGGAGATCCTGCACGGCTACCCGCTGGACGGCGTCGTGCTGACCACCGGCTGCGACAAGACCACGCCCGCCTGCCTGATGGCGGCGGCGACGGTGAACATCCCCGTCGATCGTGCTCTCGGGCGGGCCGATGCTGGACGGGTGGTGGCAGGGGCGGCTGTCCGGCTCCGGCACCATCGTCTGGGAGGGCCGCAAGCTCTATGCCGAGGGCAAGATCGGCTACGAGGAATTCATGGCCATGGTGGCCTCCTCGGCGCCCTCGGTCGGCCATTGCAACACCATGGGCACCGCCACATCGATGAACTCGCTGGCCGAGGCGCTGGGCATGTCGCTGCCCGGCTGCGCCGCGATCCCCGCCCCCTACCGCGAACGCGGCCAGATGGCGTACGAGACCGGGCGGCGGATCGTGCCGATGGTGCACGAGAACCTGCGCCCCTCCGACATCATGACCAAGGCCGCGTTCGAGAACGCGGTGGTCGCCGCCGCCGCGCTCGGCGCCTCCTCCAACTGCCCGATCCACATGGTCGCGATCGCGCGGCACATGGGCGTGGACCACACGCTGGAGGACTGGCAGCGGCTGGGCCCGGAGGTTCCCCTGCTGGTCGATTGCCAGCCCGCCGGCCGCTTCCTGGGCGAGCGCTTCCACCGCGCCGGCGGCGTGCCCGCCGTGCTGCGCGAACTGCTGAGCGCGGGCCGCCTGCAAGGCGAGGCGCTGACCGTGAGCGGGCGCACCGTGGCAGAAAACCTGCGCGACCTGCCCGAGCCCGACCGCGAGGTGATCCGCGCCTACGCCGAGCCGCTGAAGGCCGCCGCCGGCTATGTGGTGATGTCGGGCAACCTGTTCGATTCGGCGGTGATGAAGACCAGCGTCATCGACGCCGCGTTCCGCTCCCGCTTCCTGTCCGATCCCGCGCGCCCGAACGTGTTCGAGGGCAAGGCGATCGTGTTCGAAGGCCCGGAAGACTACCACGCGCGCATCGAGGATCCGGATCTCGGCGTGGAGGACCAGTCGGTGCTGATCATCCGCAACTGCGGCGCGGTCGGCTATCCGGGCAGCGCCGAGGTGGTGAACATGCAGCCGCCGGCCAGCCTGCTCGCGCGCGGGATCGACGCGCTGCCGACCATGGGGGACGGGCGGCAGTCCGGCACCTCGGGCAGCCCGTCGATCCTGAACGTCTCGCCGGAAGCCGCAGTGGGCGGCGGGCTGGCGTTGCTGCGCAGCGGCGACCGCATCCGCATCGATCTCAACACCCGCAAGGTCGACGTGCTGCTGCCTCCGGGCGAGCTGGAAGCGCGCCGGGCGGCCTGGGTGGCGCCGAAGCTCGCGAACCAGACGCCGTGGGAGGAGATCTACCGCTCCATGGTGGGGCAGCTGGGGACGGGCGCCTGCCTGGAGCCGGCGACGTTGTACCTGAACGTCATCGAAACCCGCGGCGAGGCACGCAACAACCACTGAGCGGGCGCGCTTCCCACTCCGTCACGGCCGGGCTTGACCCCCTGACCCGGCGGAAGGACAGCCCGATCGCCCATCGCCGCTTGTCGCGCGCGGCGATGGTGTGTGCCGCGGCGGCATATGGCTGGTGCGGCGCGACAGGATCGGCCCGCCCTGGGCGATCCGGCGCCCGGTCTCGATTCGCCGCGGTGTGTTCGACGTGAGGCGGGTGACGATCCGGCATCCGGCGGCATGGAGCCGCGCCGCGCGGCGCGCAAACCCCGCCACCAACGCCCGCTTGGGTGCCGCCTCGGACAGAGGTGCCCGTCGAGCAGCGCCACCGGCCGGGTGCGGGTCGCCAGCCGGCGGACATGCTTGTCGGCCCGGTGCATCGCGACCTGGTTGGGAGGCCGCAAGGAAGGAAGGACTTTTGACGCAGATATGAAGAGGATGGACGCGGATGCACGCGGATGAAGAAGGATGGATCACAGGCGATGGACGATGCGCCTGGCTCAGTGCTTTCGTGGTCTTCCCCTCGACCAGACGGGCCTGCTCGACCAGCAGGTCCGCGACCTACGCGCCGACTGTCAGACCATCATACAGGACCGTCATGGCGCGTTGCTGCGCGACGGCAGGGCCGGCCTTGCCACCTCATGGGTCAGTGCAGTCCCATGAACTTTCGCCACGAAGCCGGCGCCGGGCGTATTGCGCGCGGTGAACGCGCGGCCGACGACGACCCCGGACAGCGCCGTCAGCCGCCCGTCATCTGCGTGCATCTGCGTGCATCCTCTGACATCTGCGTCGTAATCTTTTTCCAGACTGCCAACGCGCGATTGCGGAACCATTGACGCAATGTCGCCGCCGCCCCCCCATGCCTGCGTCGCTGTGGCGAGCGGCCGCGGTCGGTGGGGGCGGGATTTCCCGCCTTTCTGCCGAGCGGGCTGGCGTGGCGGGGGATCGCCCACACCTGCAACCGCGGCGGCGGCATAAGTCCGCGGCCTGGCGCATGACCCCGCAGACCGGTCAGAGGTTCTTTCGAAACGGAGTCGGCATGACGGTGTGGCGGGCTGCGCGTCCGGAGGAAATCGTGGTTCGTCGGGGGTGCGACACGTCGGACGAGACTGCGATCCGAACGGGCCTCACGGGAGGCTGGAAAGAATGCCGTGAAGAACGGCATTCCTGAGCCGCACGGCGCTGATCTTTCCTCGTGTCCCGAGGGTCCGCGCGGCGGGCGCGTCGGTTGGGATACGGCAAGGAAGGAAGGTTTTTTTGACGCAGATATGAAGAGGATGGACGCGGATGCACGCGGATGAAGAAGGATGGATCACAGGCGATGGACGATGCGCCTGATTTCCAGGTGGGCATGTCCGAAGTTGAGCAGCAGGCAGAGGTGCAGGCCGGTTGCCTTCAGATAGTTGAGGCACTGGGCACGATGCGCCTGGCCCAGTGCTTTCGTGGTCTTCACCTCGACCAGAAGAGCCTGCTCGACCAGCAGGTCCGCGACATACGCGCCGACCGTCAGACCGTCATACAGGACCGTGATGGCGTGTTGCTGCGCGACGGCAAGGCCGGCCTTGCGCACCTCATAGGTCAGCGCGTTCTCGTACACCTTTTCCATGAAGCCGGCGCCGAGCGTGTTGAGCACGGTGAACGCGCAGCCGATGACGACCCCGGACAGCGCCGTCAGCCGGCCGTCATCTGCGTGCATCTGCGTGCATCCTCTGGCATCTGCGTCATGACTTCCTTTTTCAGGCTGCCCATCGCGTGATTGCCAAAGCATTGACACACCATCGCCGCCGCCCCCGTGCCCGCGTCCCCGTCGGGAGCGGCCGCGGGCGGTAGGGAACGGGATTTCCCGCTTTTCTTCCGACCTGGCTGGCGTGGCGGGGGATCGCCCACACCTGCAACCGCGGCGGCGGCATTGGTCCGAGGCCTGGCACATGACCCCGCAGACAGGTCAGAGGCTCTCCCGAAACGGAGTCGGCATGATGGTGTGGCGGGCTGCGCGGCCGGAGGAAATCGCGGTTCGTCGGGGGTGCGCCACGCCGGACGAGACTGCGATCCGAACGGGCCCCACGGAAGGCCGGAAAGAATGCCGTGGAGAACGGTAGTCCCGTGCCGCGCGGCGGAGCCTGCGGCGCAGCGCGTCCACGCCCCTCAGCGCGCCGCCGCCATCCCCAGCAGCCGCTCGAAATAGGCAATCGTCCGCGCCAGCCCGTCCTCCAGCGCCACAAGCGGCTGCCAGTCCAGAACCCGCCGCGCCAGGCCGATATCCGGGCAACGCTGCAACGGATCGTCCTGCGGCAGCGGCCGGAAGACGATCCGCGAACGCGCCCCGGTCAGCGCAATCACGCGTTCGGCCAGATCCAGCATGGAAATCTCGACCGGATTGCCGAGATTGACCGGACCGGTGACCGCGTCCTCGGTCGCCATCAGCCGCACGAACCCGTCCACCATGTCGTCGACGTAACAGAACGCCCGGGTCTGCCGCCCGCTGCCGTAGATGGTGATGTCGTCGCCGCGCAGCGCCTGGACGATGAAATTCGACACCACCCGTCCGTCGTCGGGGTGCATGTGCGGGCCGTAGGTGTTGAAGATGCGCGCGACCTTGATCCGCACGCCGTGCTGGCGGTGGTAGTCGAAGAACAGCGTCTCCGCGCAGCGCTTGCCCTCGTCGTAGCAGGCGCGCGGGCCGAGCGGATCGACGTTGCCGCGATAGGCCTCGGTCTGCGGGTGCACGCTCGGGTCGCCGTACACCTCGCTGGTCGAGGCCTGGAACACCCGCGCCCGGATCCGCTTCGCCAGGCCCAGCACGTGGATCGCGCCGATCACGCTGGTCTTGGTCGTCTGCACCGGATCGAACTGGTAATGCACCGGCGAGGCCGGGCAGGCGAGGTTGTAGATCTCGTGCACCTCCACATGCAGCGGCAGGGTGATGTCGTGGCGCAGCAGCTCGAAATTCGGGCGGCCGAGCAGCGGCGGCGATGTTGGCCTTGCGCCCGGTGAAGAAATTGTCGACGCACAGCACGTCGTCCCCCGCCGCGACCAGCCGGGCGCACAGATGCGAGCCCAGGAACCCGGCGCCGCCGGTCACCAGCACCCGCTTGCCGGACAGGCCCGGGCTCATCGGCCGGCCCCCGCGCACCAGCGGCGCCACTGGCCGCGCAGCGCCGCTTCCAGGTTGCGCGCGAAGCGCCCGGTGTCGCACAGCGGCGAGGCCGCCACCCGCGCCCGCAGCCCGTCCCGCAGGGCCGCCAGCCGGTCCCGGTCCGCGCCCAGCCGGCGGACGATCCCGAGGTAGTCCCCGGCGTCGCGCGCCACCAGCTCCGCCAGCCCGGCGACGGACAAATGGCTTGCCGCGTGGCGCCCGGCAAAGGTCTGCCCGGGCAGGGTGACGACCGGCACGCCCATCCACAGCGCTTCCAGGGTCGTCAGCCCGCCGGAATAGGGCAGGGGGTCGAGCGCGATGTCGATCTCCGTGCCGTAGCGCGCGAGCACCTCGGCGCGCGGCTGCCCGCCCAGGAAGACAAGGCGCCCGCCGTCGATCCCGTGCCCGGCGAACCAGAAGCGGATGCGCGCCGGCACCTCGGCGATGTCGTAGCCGGGATAGAGGAACACGATCCGCGCCCCCGGCTGTTCGTGCAGCAGCCGCGCCCACAGGGCGGCGGTCGCCGGGTTGATCTTGGCCGGGTTGTGGAAGCTCGCGAAGGTCAGCGGCTCGTCGGCGCCGGCCGGCAGCGGACCCACCTCCGGCGCCTCGGCCGGCGGGTCGAAGGTGACGTAGCCGTCCGGCAGGCGGATCACCGTCTCCGTGTAGTGGTCGTCCTCGCCGTGCGGCACCTGGAACCGGTCGGCCAGCAGCCCGTCCATCGCAATGAGCCCGGTGGTGCCGACATAGCCGGCCCAGGTGATCTGCACCGGCGCCGGCCGGCGCGCGAACACCGGCAGGCGCGCGTGGCGCGTGTGCCCGCCGAGGTCGATCAGGATGTCGACGCCGTCGCGCGCGATCTGCCCGGCCAGCGCCGCGTCCTCCATCTCCGCGACGGTGCGCCACAGCGCCGCGCGGGCGCGGAACCGGCGGGTGATCGCGTCCTCGGCCGGGTTGGCGGCATAGGCCACGACCTCGATCGCGGCGGGATCGAAGGCCTCGACCGCGCCGATCGCGAAATACCCCACCGGATGCGCCCGCAGATCCGCCGAGACCAGCCCGACCCGCAGCCGCCGGTCCGGGTCGGGGCGGACGGCATGCAGCGGGCGCGCCGGCCGCAGCCGGTCGCCGACCTCGCTCTGCCAGCGCCGGTGCAACGTCGCGAGCTCGGCCGCGGTCACGCCGGGGCGGTACTGCGCGGCCATCAGCCGGGCGGACAGGGTGGACGGGTCGGCCGGCCGGCGCGCCAGCGACGCCTCGAACCCGGCGATCGCCGCATCGACCTCGCCCAGGCGCAGCTCGATCTCGGCCAGGTTGAACAGCGCCGGCTCGAAATCGGGATCGGCCGCGTGCGCGCGCCGATACAGCGCCAGCGCCGCGGCGACCTCGCGGGCCTCGTCGTGCAGGCGCGCGAGGTTGAACAGGGCAGGGGCACAGGCGGGGTCGATCGCGAGCGCGGCCTCGAACTGCGCCCGCGCCTCCGCCGCCGCGCCGCAGGCGGCGCAGGCGACGCCGAGCTGGGTGGGGAGGGCGGCACTGTCCGGATGCCGCGCCGCCGCCTGCGCGGCGACCGTGCGGGCCTCGGCCAGTTGCCCGCGCTCGCCATGCGCGCGGATGCGGTCGAGATCGGCCTCCAGCAGGCCCGGATCGAGCTCGCTCGCCCGGCGCAGATGATAGAAGCCCCTTCTGTGCCGCCCCGTCCGCCAGCAGCAGCCGCCCCAGGCTCAGGTGGGCCGCGCCGTCCTCCGGGTGCTTGCGGAGCAGGGCCACCAGCCTTGCCGTGGCGGCGCGGCGGCGGCCCGTGCCGGCGAGCAGCAGCGCCAGGTTGTAGGCGGCGGTCGGATGGTGCGGCGCGACCGCGAGCACCTCGCCATAGGTCCGTTCGGCCGTGGCGATGTCCCCCGCGCCATGGGCGGCGAGCGCGTGCGCGAGCAGGGCGCCGTGCGGCGGCCTCACCGTCGGGTCCGGGCGGGCGCGGCCGGCGGCGGCACATCGCGCCGCATCGGGTCGCGCCGACCTGCGGCAGGCCCATGTCTCGTCCGGCGGCCGCCTCGCCGGGCCGTGCCACACGGCGCGCGGAGTGTCTGTGCCATCGCCATCCCCTGACCGGTGTTTCGGGCACCGTTACTTTTTGTTTAGCAGACGGCTAACCGCTGTTCAAACCGGCGTCCGGGTGGCGATGGCCGGCGGGGGGCGCGGGGCGAGATGCGGTGCAGGGCCGTGTGGCCTTGGGGCGATCGGGCGACCGCCCCATCGCCCCAAGGCCGGACGCGGGCGCCTCTGGGGCGCCCCTGGGGCGGTTCGGATACCGGGGGGCGGCTATTTAATACGATATCGCAACAATCAGGACACGCGTCGGCCGCCCCCCCTCAGGCCGGAGTTTTCGCCGAACCCAGCCCCGGGCACCCGAGCCAAACCGGCCGACGGTCCCGCCCCCCCGTGGGCGGCATGCACCCGAGCGCGACAAGATCCCCGTGCGAAACACCCCTCGCCCGCGCCACGGCGTAGTCGGCCGCCGCCGCCGCGGCCGTCAGGGGCCCGCCGGGCACCAGGATCACCGGCCGCCGCCGCCGCCGCGAGGGGGGCAGCAGCGCGCGATCCACCCCGAGCATCCAGCCGAGCGGGCGCAGGATCGGCCCCAGCCTGGGATCGGCCGCCAGCATCTCCGCCATCGCCGGGATCGCGCAGCAGCGCTTCCAGCTGCGCCCGCCCGGCGGCGGCCTGCGGCACCAGCCGCAGCAGCCAGCGCCAGGAGCGCGGCAGCCCGGTGCGTTCCGGCGGCGGGTCCGCCAACGGGTCGTAATAGCTGTCGGTGGGAACGAATTGCGGCTCGACCGGCTTCGGGGCCCGCTTCAGCGGCGGGACCGGCGTGCCGGCAACGGCGCGGAACCGGGCGACGAGATCGTGCAGCCGCGCGAGCAGGGCGCCGGCGCGCGTGCGGTCCAGCCCCGCGTGATCGCCCGCTCCGGCGATGCGGTCGGCCAGCCAGGCGACGAGGCTGGCAAGACGGTCGAGCAGAGGGGGGAGGGAGCGGGTCATGGGGTTCGAACAAATATAGAACATTCGCCCGCGGCGAGGCAACAGCTTTGTGCGGGCGGCGCACGCGATGGCCCTGCGCGTGGCGGGACCGGGCCTGTCGCGCATAGAATGGGGGGCGCAGGATGGGGACGCCATGCCCAACGGACAGGACCAGACGCCGGCGCCGCGGCGCATCCTGCATATCGACATGGATGCGTTCTACGCCTCGGTCGAACAGCGCGACGATCCCGCGCTGCGCGGCCGTCCCGTCGCGGTCGGCGGCGACCGCGCGCGCGGCGTGGTCGCGGCGGCGAGCTACGAGGCCCGCGCCTTCGGCGTGCATTCGGCGATGCCGTCGGTCACCGCGCGCCGCCGCTGCCCGGAGCTGGTCTTCGTGCCGCCCCGGTTCGAGGTGTACAAATCCGTCTCCCGCCAGATCCACGACATCTTCGCCCGCACCACGCCCCTGATCCAGCCGCTGTCGCTGGACGAGGCCTATCTCGACGTGACGGCGGCGGTGCCGGAGCACGGCTCGGCCACCGCGATCGCCGCCGCGATCCGCGCTTCGATCCGGGCCGAGACCGGGCTCACCGCCTCCGCCGGCGTGTCGTACAACAAGTTCCTGGCGAAACTGGCGTCGGATTACCGCAAGCCGGACGGGCTGTTCGTGATCACCCCGCGCATGGCGGAGGCGTTCGTGGCCGGCCTCGCGGTGGGGAAGTTCCACGGCATCGGCCCGAAGACGGCGGCGCGCATGGCAGCGCTCGGCATCCATACCGGCGCCGATCTGCGGGAACGCGCGCTCGCCTTCCTCACCGCGCAGTTCGGCAAGGCGGGCGCGTTCTATTACGGCCTCGCGCGCGCCCAGGACGACCGGCCGGTGAACCCGGATCGCGAAGCGAAGTCGCTGGGCGCGGAACGCACCTTCGAGCGCGACCTGACCACGTGGGCGGAGATGGCGCCGGTGGTGGAGGCGCTGGCCGCGCGGGTCCGGGCGGCGTGCGACCGGCGCGGCCTGGCGGGACGGACGGTGACCCTGAAAGTGAAATACGCCGACTTCCGCCTGGTGACGCGCAGCCGCTCCGCCGCGGTGCCCTACCGGTCCGACCCGGCGCTGACCCGGGCGGCGCTGGACCTGCTGCGCGGCGTGCTGCCGCCCCCGCGCGGGGTCCGGCTGCTGGGGGTGACGGTGTCGAACCTGGCGGGGGAGGGGGCGGAGGCGCAACTGGCGCTGGGGTTCGGGCCAGGCCACGGCGTGGCCGATGATCCGTGTTGACCGTCCGGTCCCGTATGCCACATTGGTACCAGGCAATCGGTGAGGCCCCCATGGCGCTGGCGATCAGCGGCCTGAAGCTCGAATTCGGCAATCGAGGAACGGGTGCAACGGCTCGCAGCGGCCCGAGGGCGAAGTGCGAACTGGCTGATGCATGAGGCCATCCGCGAATACCTGGAGCGGGAGGAGCAGCGGGAGCAGGCCCGCGAGGACGCACGCACGTCATGGGCCGCCTACCAGCAGACCGGGCGCCACGTGACCGAGGCGGAAGCCGACCGGTGGCTGGCCCTGCTGGAAGACGGGGAGACGGAACCGCCGCCTGAATGCCACGGCTGATCTGGACGCCGCGGGCGCTCGGCGACGTTGCGCGGCTGCATACGTTCCTCGTGGACAAGGACAGGCGGGCCGCGGCGCGTGCCGTACGGGCCATCCGCCAGGGAGTTCGGCTGTTGGCACGGCATCCGGAGATCGGACGGCCGGTTGAGGGGATGGATCCGAGGTTCCGGGAATGGATGATCCTGTTCGGGGCGAGCGGATATCTGGTGCTTTAGCGCATCGAGGATGATCTGGTGGTCTTGCTCGCGGTGCGACACGGTCGGGAGCTTGGGTATTGATCCAGACCGCAGAACGGCGGGGGCGACCAGGGGCGTGGCTGCGCGCCTGACATGATGGACCCCGGTGCCGGCCCGCGGGCGAGGCGCGATCCAGCTGAGACCGCGGATCGCGCCGCCGGGGAAGCCGCAGGCGCCGGTGCGGCCGGCGCCGCCGGCCTTGCGCCGACATAGGGCAAATCAGGGTCGGGGGCGGTATTGCGTCGCGCGGACTGGTCCGGACGCGCCTGGAGCGCCATCAAACCCCGCCGGAAGCAAAGCTGTACGACGCATCGCTGGCCCGCCATGGCCCGCTGAGACTCCGTCCGCCCTCGCGGAGCGCCCGTGCTACCCTTCCCCCATGCCGCCCGACCCGCCCCCGCCGGACCTGCTCGCCGCCCTCGCGCGCATGGGCCTGCTCCCCGAAGACGCGCCGCCCCCGCTCCGGCACCCGCCTCACCGGCGGCGTCTCCTCCGACATCTGGCGCATCGACCTCCCCGCCGGCCCCATCTGCGTCAAGCGCGCCCTCGCCAGGCTCCGCGTCGCCGCCGACTGGCACGCCCCGATCGAGCGCAACCGCTACGAAGCCGCCTGGATGGCCCGCGCCAACGAAGCCCGCCCCGGCGCCGCCCCGCGCCTGCTCGGCCAGGACGAGGCAACCGGCGCGCTCGCCATGGACTACCTCTCCCCGGCCGACCACCCGCTGTGGAAGGACCAGCTCCACGCCGGCCACGCCGACCCCGCCTTCGCCGCCGCCGTCGGCGCCGCGATCGCCGCCATCCACGCCGCCACCGCCGCCGACCCCGCCCTCGCGGCGGACTTCCCCACCGACCGCATCTTCCACGACATCCGGCTCGAGCCCTACCTGCTCGCCACCGCCCGCGCCCACCCCGACCGCGCCGCCGCGCTCGAAGCCCTCGCCGCCATCACCGCCGCCACGAAGCACGCCCTGGTGCACGGCGACGTCAGCCCCAAGAACATCCTCGCCGGCCCGCGCGGCCCCGTGTTCCTCGACGCCGAATGCGCCTGGTGGGGCGACCCCGCCTTCGACCTCGCCTTCTGCCTCAATCACCTCCTGCTCAAATGCCTGTGGACGCCGCACGCCATCCCGGGCTTCCTCGCCTGCTTCGATGCGCTCGCAGCCGCCTACCGCGCCGCCGTCGCCTGGGAACCGGCCGCGGCGCTGGAAGAACGCGCCGCCCGCCTGCTCCCGGGATTGTTCCTCGCCCGGGTGGATGGCAAATCGCCGGTGGAATACATTACCGATCCGGCGGACAAGGACCGGGTCCGCCGGGTCGCCCGTGCCCTGCTCGCCGATCCGCCCGCCCACCTCGCCACCGTGCGCGACGCCTGGGCGACCGAGCTGGCGCGCACGCCCCCGGCCACGGCCAACGCAGCGAGGCCCCGATGACCGACACGCGCATCGCCTTCCTCCTCGGCCGCCGCGTCTGGGACAGCCGCGGCCGCCCCACCCTGGAAGCCGACGTGCTGCTGGAAGGCGGCGCGGTCGGCCGCGGCATGGCCCCCGCCGGCGCCTCCACCGGCTCCGGCGAGGCGCTCGACCTGCGCGACGGCGGCGCGGCCTTCGGCGGCTACGACGTCACCACCGCGCTGGAGCGGCTGAACACCGACATCGCCCGCGCCCTGGTCGGCCGCGACGCCGCCGACCAGGCGGCGATCGACCACGCCCTGATCGCGCTCGACGGCACGCCCACCCGGTCCCGGCTCGGCGCCAACGCCATGACCGCCGTCTCCATGGCCGTCGCCCACGCCGCCGCCGGCGCGGCCGGCGAGCCGCTGTATCGCCACCTCGGCGGTCCCGCCGCCACCACACTGCCGCTGCCGCAGATCCAGATCTTCGGCGGCGGCGCCCACGCCGGGAAACGGGTCGATATCCAGGACTTCCTGGTCGTCTGCCCCGCCGCCACCAGCTTCGCCCAGGCGCTCGACTGGACCGCCGAGGTCTACCGCGCCGCCGGCGCGCTGATGGACGAAGCCGGAAGCCGCGCCGGCGTCGCCGACGAAGGCGGCTGGTGGCCCGCCTTCGCCACCAACGAGCAGGCGCTGGAAACCCTGGTCCGCGCCATCGAACGCGCCGGCTTCACCCCCGGCAGCCCAGGTGGCGATCGCGCTCGACGTCGCCGCCTCGGAATTCGGCCGCAACGGCCACTACCGCCTGGGGCTGGAAAACCGCGAGCTCGACACCGACGGCATGATCCGCCTGCTCACCGGCTGGATCGCCGCCTACCCGATCGTCTCGGTGGAAGACCCGCTGGCCGAGGACGACGCCGCCGGCTTCGCCGCCTTCACACGCGAAGTGGGCGACCGCGTCCAGGTGGTCGGCGACGACTTCCTGGTGACCGACGCCGCCCGCCTGCGCACAGCCGCCGCCGCCGGCGCGGCCAACACCATCCTGCTGAAACCCAACCAGCGCGGCACGCTGACGGAAACCCGCGCCGCCTGGGACGCCGCCCGGGAAGCCGGCTTCGCCGGCATCGTCTCCGCCCGCTCGGGCGAAACCGAAGACACCACCATCGTCCACCTGGCGGTCGGCTGGGGCGTCGGCCAGCTCAAGGTCGGCAGCTTCGCCCGCAGCGAGCGGATGGCGAAATGGAACGAGGCGCTGCGCATCGAGGAAGCCCTCGGCGCCCGCGCCCGCTTCGCCGGCGCCGCCGCGTTCGGCCGCACCCCGCGCCCGGCCGAACCGGGCTGAGCGATGGCCGCCCCGCTCTCCGTCCTGTTCCACGCCGCCGCCGGACCCGACCTCCGCGCCCGCCTCGCCGCCTGCAACGGCGACACCCTCACCGTCACGATCTGCCCCGAAACCGACCCCGACCGCCTCGCCCGCCTGCTGCCCGGCACCGACGTGCTGTGGCACGTCCTCTCCCCCGCCACCGCCGCCATGATCGCCGCCGCGCCGCGGCTGCGGCTGATCCAGAAAATCGGCACCGGCGTGAACACGATCGACCTCGACGCCGCCCGCGCCCGCAACATCCCGGTCTGCAACCTCCCCGGCACCAACGCCCGCGCGGTCGCCGAGCTGACCCTCGCGCTCATGCTCGCCGCGCTGCGCCGCCTGCCCGTCTTCGACACCGCCATGCGCCAGGGCAGGGGCTTCGCCCTCGACCCCGTCCACCTCGACGGCATCGGCGAACTCGGCGGCCGCACCGTCGGCCTCGTCGGCTACGGCGCCGTCCCGCACATCCTGGCCCCCATCCTCACGGCCCTCGGCTGCACCCTCCTCTACACCGCCCGCAGCCACCATCCCGACGCCCTGGCCAGCTACCGCCCGCTCGACGCCCTCCTCGCCGAAGCCGACATCGTCAGCCTCCACCTGCCCCTCACCGCGGAAACCACCCACCTCATCAACGCCCCCCGCCTCGCCCGCATGCGCCCTGGCGCCATCCTGGTGAACACCGCCCGCGGCGGCCTGGTCGACCAGACCGCCCTCACCGAAGCCCTGCAATCCAAACGCCTCGCCGCCGCCGGCCTCGACGTGTTCGACCCCGAACCCCCCAGCCCGACCACCCCCCTCCTCACCCTCCCCAACGTCGTCCTCACCCCCCACATCGCCTGGCTCACCACCGGCACCTTCGACCGCAGCTTCACCCTCGCCACCGAAAACTGCCGCCGCCTCACCACCGGCGACCCTCTGCTGCACCGGGTCGCGTGATGGATCGGGGGGTTCGGGGGTGGGGTGAGCAAGCAAGGCCAGGGGGGCTTTGCCCCCCTGGACCCCCCACCAAGGGCGTCGCCCTTGGAACCCTTTCGTCGGTTCCGCTCCGGTGGGGGGAGGCGCGGCGGGCGCGGGGCGGCCCCGGCGGGTGGCAGGGAAAGGGCGCAGCAGCGCCCTTTGCCTGCCACCCGCCGGGGCCGCCCCGCGCCCGCCGCGCCTCCCCCCACCGGAGCGGAACCCCCCAAGGGGTCCAGGGGACGACTGTCCCCTGGCGGGGGTCCAGGGGGCAGAGCCCCCTGGCCTTGCTTGCTCACCCCACCCCCCGAAAGCCCCGGCCATGACCGCGCTCCGGGTGCTGGCGGACGATCTCACCGGGGCGTTGGATGCGGCGGCCAGGTTTGTGGGGTTGGTGGGGCCGGTGCCGACGGTGTGGAAGCCGGCGGCCGGGGTGTCCTGGCCGGCGGCGGTGGATGCGGGCACGCGGGGGATGTCGGAGGGGGAGGCGCGGGCGATGACCGCGCGGCTGGCGTTGGTTCTGGAGGGGGCGGATCCGGCGTTCCTGAAGATCGACAGTTTGTTGCGCGGGCATGTGGCCGCCTCCGTGGCGGCGTGCCTGCGCTGGTTCGATCATTGCGTGATGGCGCCGGCCTTTCCGGCGCAGGGGCGGGTGACGGCCGGCGGGCGGCAGTTCCGCGCCGAGGCGGGGGAGTGGCGCGAGGTCGGGCTGGACCTGCCGGCGGCGCTGGCGGGGGAGGGGGTTGGGCTGCGGCTCTGTCGTCCCGGCGATCCGGCGGCGCCCGGAGTGACGTTGTGGGACGCCGAGACCGAGGATGAGCTTGATGCGGTGGTGGCGGCGGGGCGGACCTTGCCGGGGCGCGTGCTGTGGTGCGGGTCGGCCGGGCTGGCCGGCGCGTTGGCCGGCCATGGCGCGGTTCCCGCGCCGGCGTTGCCGGAGCCGGTGCTGGCCTTGATCGGCTCGGATCATCCCGTTTCGGTGTCCCAGCTTTCCACCGCCTGGAAGCAGGTGCATCGCATCACCCATGGCGGCGGGGAGGAAGCGGCGCCGATCGCCCGGCGGCTGGCGCGCGGCAATGCCGCGGTGGCGGTGGTGGTGCCGCCGGGCGTCTCGCGGGCCGCCGCGGCGCTGCGGATCGGCGCCAGTTTCGGTCAGGTGCTGCACGATCTCGACCGCCCCGGCACCCTGGTGGTGGCGGGCGGGGAGACGTTGCGTGCGGTCTGCGATTCGCTCGGCGCAACGATGCTGGAGGTGGATGGCGAGCTGGAACCCGGCGTGCCGACCTCGCTGTTGCGCGGGGGTCGGTGGCACGGGCTGCGCGTGGTATCGAAGTCGGGCGCATTCGGGGACTCCCTGTGGCTGGCCCGGCTGCTGGCCCCGCGGCGCGAGGGAGACCGACCATGACCGACTCCGCGCCGTGCCTCGCCGTCACCATGGGCGATCCCGCCGGGGTGGGGCCGGAGATCATCGTCAAGGCCTGCCGTCGCCTGGTGCCGCGGCTGCAGGCGGGCGCGTTGCGGCTGCTGGTGATCGGCCATCGCTCGGCGCTGGAGCGGGCGCGCGATCTGCTGGGCGAGGATCTGGCCTTTCCGGACGCGGTGCCCGGCCCCGGGGCGCCGGCGCTCGCGTTCCTGGCGGCCGGGGCCGAGCAGGGGCGGGTTCCGGTGGGCGAGATCGCGGCCGAGGGGGGGCGGTTCGCCTATCTCGCGGTCGCGCGCGCGGTGGCGCTGGCGGCGGAAGGCGCGGTGGCTGCGATCGTCACCGCCCCGCTCAACAAGGCGGCGCTCAACCTCGCCGGCTACAAATATGCCGGCCACACCGACATGCTGGCGGCGCTCACGGGGACGAAAAGCTCGGTGATGCTGCTGGCGCACGGCAACATGCGGGTCGGCCACGTCACCACCCATGTGGCGCTGGCCGACGTGCCGCGGCTGATCACGCCGGAGCGGCTGCGCCGGACCATCGACCTGACCCACGCGGCGGTGCGCGATCTCGGCATCGCGGCGCCGCGGCTCGCGGTGGCGGCGCTCAATCCGCATGCCGGGGAGGGCGGGTCTGTTCGGGCGGGAGGATCTGGAGGTGACGGCGCCGGTGGTCGCGGACTGCCGCGCCGCGGGGCTGGATGTGACCGGGCCGGTGCCGGGCGACACGGTGTTCGTGAAGCTGCGCGGCGGCCAGTTCGATGCGGTGGTGGCGATGTACCACGACCAGGGACACATTCCGGTGAAACTGCTCGGTTTCGAGATCGATCCGGAGACCGGCACCTGGCGGGCGCTGTCGGGGGTGAACATCACCCTCGGGCTGCCGGTGATCCGCACTTCGGTCGATCACGGCACCGCGTTCGACATCGCGGGCCAGGGGATCGCCAACGCGGACAGCCTGATCGAGGCGATCGACGTCGCGCTGGCGCTGGCCGCCGGGCGGGCGGCGGGTTGATTTCGATCAACCCGGGACCGGGCCGGGCGTGACACTCTGCCTGCGGGCAACCGCGTGCCGGAGGGCTATGCCATGACCAACCGTCCGATGTCGGAAATCCTGCGCAACCAGGTGCCGCTGACCTTGCCGCCGGAGGCGAACGTGCAGGAGGCGTGCAAGCGGATGCATGCGCGCAACGTGGGTGCCGTGCTGGTCACGGATCCGAACGGCGCGCTGCTGGGCATCTTCACCGGGCGCGATGCGGTGCACGCGCTGGCCCGCGCGCAGGACCCGGCGGCAACGAAGCTGCGCCAGGTGATGACGAAGCACCCGCAGACCCTGCCGCCCGGCTGCACCGCGATCGAGGCGCTGCGGCTGATGCACGACGGCGGGTTCCGCCATGTGCCGGTGGTGCGCGACGGGGCGGTGGTGGGCGTGGTCTCGCGCGGGGATTTCCGCGGGCTGGAGCAGGACCGGCTGGACGAGGAGACGGGGCTGTGGGAGCGGCTGGCGTGAGGGGCGCGCGCGAAGTAAGACCAGGGGGCGCTGCCCCCTGGACCCCCGCCAAGGGCATCGCCCTTGGAACCCGTTCGTTGGTTCCGGGCGGGTGGGGCGGCGGCGGGGCCGGGGCGGCCGGCGAGGGCGGGACGGGGCGTGCGCCCCGTCCCGCCCTCGCCGGCCGCCCCGGCCCCGCCGCCGCCCCACCCGCCCGGAACCCCCCGAGGGGTCCAGGGGACTAGTCCCCTGGCGGGGGGTCCAGGGGGGCAGAGCCCCTCTGGCCTTACTGACGGGAGCCTCCCATGAGCCTGCGCGTCGCGGTGCAGATGGATCCGATCGAGAGCATCAGCATCGATGCCAACTCGACGTTCGTCCTGATGCTGGAAGCCCAGGCGCGCGGCCACGCGCTGTGGCACTACGAAGTGCGCCACATGGCGTTGCACGAGGGCGCGCCTGGCGGCACGGGCCGGCTGTTCGCCCGCGCCAGGCCGGTCACGGTGCAGCGCGCCGCCGGCGCGCATTACAGTTTCGACGAGCCGGAACGGCTCGATCTCGGCACGATGGACGTGGTGCTGATGCGTCAGGACCCGCCGTTCGACATGGCCTATATCACCGCGACGCACCTGCTGGAGCACATCCACCCGCGCACCCTGGTGGTGAACGATCCGGCCTCGGTGCGCAACGCGCCGGAGAAGCTGCTGGTCACCCATTTCCCCGAGCTGATGCCGCCCACCCTGATCACCTGGGACACCGACGCGATCCGCGCCTTCCGTGCGCAATACCAGGACATCATCGTCAAGCCGCTGTTCGGCAACGGCGGCGCCGGCATTTTCCGCATCAAGCCGGACGACGAGAACCTGGGCGCGCTGCTGGAGATGCATTTCGCCCGCTCGCGCGAGCCGCTGATGATCCAGCGCTACGAACCGGCGGTGCGGCAGGGCGACAAGCGCATCATCCTGGTGGACGGGGAGCCGATGGGCGCGATCAACCGCGTGCCCGCCCCCGGCGAGGCGCGGTCCAACATGCATGTCGGCGGTCGCGCCGAGCGCTGCGAGCTGTCGCCGCGCGACCGCGAGATCTGCGCCGCGATCGGCCCCACCCTGCGCGAGCAGGGGCTGATCTTCGTCGGCATCGACGTGATCGGGGACTATCTGACCGAGATCAACGTCACCTCCCCCACCGGCATCCAGGAAATCGACCGGTTCGACGGCGTGCGGCTGGAGGCGGCGATCTGGGACCGGATCGAGGCGAAGGTCGCCGCCTCGGCCTGATCCGCGGGCCTCGTCCTCACCTCTCCCGCGTGGGGAAGAGGTGTCGCCGCCCCCGCGCGGCGATTGCTCTGCCTCCGCTGTGGCGCTATATTGCCCAAATCATGGGCAGGTGTCGTATGCAAACCACAATTTCGGCTGCCCGACCCGGCGATCTTGCCCCGATCCTGCTCGGCTCCGGGGTGCGGATCGACACGCCGGTCATCCTCGCCCCCATGTCCGGCGTCACCGACCTGCCGTTCCGGCGCCTTGCCAAGCGGCAGGGCGCCGGCATGGTGGTCTCGGAAATGATCGCCTCCTGGGCGATGATCCGCGAGAACCGCAACACCCTGCGCATGGCCGAGGTGGACGGCGCCGGCGGCATCAGCGCGGTCCAACTCGCCGGCTGCGAGCCGCAGGCGATGGCCGAGGCCGCCCGCCTCGCGGTCGACCGCGGCGCCGACCTCATCGACATCAATTTCGGCTGTCCGGTGAAGAAAGTCGCGGTCGGCCAGGCCGCCGGCTCCGCCCTGATGCGCGACGAGGTCGCCGCCGGCGCGATCCTGGAAGCCACCGTGCGCGCCGTGCCGGTGCCCGTCACCCTGAAGATGCGCACCGGCTGGGACCACGCCACCCGCAATGCCCCCAGCCTCGCGCGCATCGCCGAGTCCGCCGGCATCCGCATGCTCACCGTGCACGGCCGCACCCGCCAGCAGTTCTACAACGGCAGCGCCGACTGGGACTTCATCGCCGAAGTGAAACAGGCCACCCGCCTGCCGGTGATCGTCAACGGCGACATCCTCACCGAGGACGACGCGGCGGACGCGCTTGCCCGCTCCGGCGCCGACGGGGTGATGATCGGCCGCGGCTGCTACGGACGGCCGTGGTTTCCCGCCCTCGTGGCGCACTTCCTGCGCACCGGGGAACGCCTGGCCGAGCCGCCGCTCGCCGCCCAGAAAGCCATCCTGCTGGAGCATTACGCCGCGATGCTGACCCATTTCGGCACCGACCCCGGCCTGCGCCTCGCGCGCAAGCACCTCGGCTGGTACTCGCGCGGCCTGCCGGGTTCGGCGGAGTTCCGCGCCACCGTGAACCGGCTGACCGACCCCGCCGCCGTGATCGCCCTGGTCGATGCCTTCTACGACCGCCTGATCGCCGCCGGCGCCGCCCGCATCCCGCCGGCGCGATCCGAAGCCCTCACCGCGGCGGCCGCCTGATGAGCGGCGCGGTCGCCAGCCGCCTGCGCGCCGCCATCGGCCGGGTGCGCGACCGCGCCCCGGTCGCGCCCGACCCGCTGGCGCTGCTCGGCGCCCTGCCGGTGGCGATGGTGGTGCTCGATGCCGAGAACCGGTTCCGCTACGTCAACTACGCCGCCGAACAGTTCCTCGGCGTCTCCGCCGCGTCGCTGGCGCAGATGCGCGTGACCGACCTGGTGCCGCAGGACAGCCCGCTGTTCCTGCTGCTCGAACAGGTGCGCACGCACGAGGCCACGGTCTCCGACCACGACCTCACCCTCGAAAGCCCGCGCCTGCACAAGCCCGGCATCACCGTGCAGGGCTCGCCGCTGCCGGAGGAACCGGGCGCGGTGGTGCTCGTGCTGCAGGACGCCTCGGCCGCCCGCGCGCTCGACCGGCAACTGGCGTTCCGCGGCGCCGCGCGCAGCGTCACCGGCATGGCGGCGATCCTGGCGCATGAGGTGAAGAATCCGCTCTCCGGCATCCGCGGCGCGGCGCAACTGCTGGAAGCCTCGGTCGCCCCCGCCGACCGCGAACTCGCGGTGCTGATCCGCGAGGAAGCCGACCGCATCCGCGATCTCGTCGACCGGATGGAAATGTTCGGCGAAAAGCCGATCGAACGCAGCGCGGTGAACATCCACCGGGTGCTGGAACACGTGCGCAAACTGGCCCAGTCCGGCTTCGCCCCCGGCATCCGCTTCCAGGAAGTCTACGACCCCTCCCTGCCGCCGGTCTGGGGCAACCGCGACCAACTGGTCCAGGTGCTGCTCAACCTGGTGAAGAACGCCGCCGAGGCGGTGGCCGATCAGCCGAACGGCGAAATCGTGCTCGGCACCGGCTTCCAGCACGGCATGCGCCTCGCGGTGCCCGGCTCGACCAGCCGGCTCGATCTGCCGCTCTACGTCGCGATCCGCGACAACGGACCGGGCATCCCCGAAGATATCCGCCCGCATTTGTTCGAACCCTTCGTCACCACCAAGACAACGGGCAGCGGCCTCGGCCTCGCCCTGGTCGCGAAAATCGTCGGCGACCACGGCGGCCTGATCGAAGTCAACAGCCGCCCGGGCCGCACCGAATTCCGCCTCCACCTGCCCGTGATGGCCGAGGACGACCCGGCATGCTGAGCCTGGTGGGATGGGACGGGGGGGCGAAGGCAAGCAAGGCCAGGGGGGCGCTGCCCCCCTGGACCCCCCGCCAGGGGACTGGTCCCCTGGACCCCTCGGGGGGTTCCGGGCGGGCTGGGGGTGGCGTGCCGGGCGGGGCGGCCGCGTGCGGGGAGGGAGGCGCGCATTCCGCGCGCCTCCCTCCCCGCACGCGGCCGCCCCGCCCGGCACGCCACCCCCAGCCCGCCCGGAACCAACGAATGGGTTCCAAGGGCGAGGCCCTTGGCGGGGGTCCAGGGGGCAGAGCCCCCTGGCCTTGCTTGTATCCGGCCCCCCCTCCACCTCTCCGGCATCAGGAGTCCGGCATGACCCCGCCCACCGTTCTGATTGCCGACGACGATCGTTCGATTCGCACCGTGCTCACGCAGGCGCTGGGCCGTGCCGGCTACCAGGTGCGCAGTACCGGTCATGCCGCCACCTTGTGGCGCTGGGTGGAGGACGGGGAGGGCGATCTGGTTCTCACCGACGTGGTGATGCCGGACGAGAACGGGCTCGACCTGATTCCGCGCATCCGCCGGGTGCGGCCCGATCTGCGGGTCGTGGTGATGAGCGCGCAATCCACCCTGATCACCGCGGTGAAGGCGGCGCAGCGGGGCGCGTTCGAGTATTTGCCGAAGCCGTTCGATCTCGAGGAATTGCTCGGCGTGGTGGGCCGCGCCCTGGCCACCCCGGCGCCGGTGCCGGTGACCGAGGCCGAACCGCGCGATGCCGACGAGCGCCTGCCGCTGATCGGCCGCAGCCCGGCGATGCAGGAGATCTACCGCACCATCGCCCGGCTCACGACCGCCGACCTGACCGTGATGATCAACGGCGAATCCGGCACCGGCAAGGAGCTGGTGGCCCGCGCCCTGCACGACTACGGCAAGCGCCGCGCCGGCCCCTTCGTCGCGGTGAACATGGCGGCGATCCCGCGCGAGCTGATCGAGAGCGAGCTGTTCGGCCACGAGCGCGGCGCCTTCACCGGCGCGCTCAACCGCAGCCCCGGCCGGTTCGAGCAGGCCAACGGCGGCACCTTGTTCCTCGACGAGATCGGCGACATGCCGCCCGAGGCGCAGACCCGCCTGCTGCGCGTGTTGCAGGAGGGCGAGTTCACCTCGGTCGGCGGGCGCCAGCCGATCAAGGCCAATGTCCGCATCGTCGCCGCGACCCATCGCGACCTGCGCGCGGCGATCCGCCAGGGCCTGTTCCGCGAGGATCTGTTCTACCGCCTCAACGTGGTGCCGATCCGCCTGCCGCCGCTGCGCGAGCGGGTGGAGGACATTCCCCCGCTGGCGCGCCACTTCCTCGACGGCGCGCGGGCCGACGGGCTGGCGGCGAAATCGCTGGATGTCGCCGCGCTCGACCGGCTGAAGCGCTATTCCTGGCCGGGCAATGTGCGCGAGCTGGAAAACCTGATGCGCCGCCTCGCCGCGCTGCACCCGGCCGAGACGATCGGCGCGGAGGCGATCGAGGCGGAGCTGGCGGAAGCCGCCCCGCCGCCGGAGCCGGTGGCGGCGGGCGGCGGCGGGCCGGAGCCGCTGGCCCGCGCGGTGGAGCGCCATATCCGCGCGTTCCTCGCGGCCCATGATGGCGGCAACGGCCCGTCCGATATCTACGACCGGGTGATCGCCGAGGTGGAACGCCCGCTGATCCGCCTCACCCTGGCGGCCACCCGCGGCAACCAGATCAAGGCGGCGGCGATGCTGGGGCTGAACCGCAACACCCTGCGCAAGAAGATCCGCGACCTCGAGATCCCGGTGGTGCGGGGGCTGATGTGACCCAGCAGCCGCCCCGTGCGGCGCTGATCCCCGCCGCGCCTCCGCCTGATCCCGGGCCGTCCGATCCCGGGCTGCCCGTTCCCGCGGCCGAGCCGCAGCGGTCCCGGGCGGCCCGGCTCGCAGATCTTCTGCTCGGCCGCGCGGTCACCCTCGCGCTGGTCGTGCTGGCGGTGGCGACCGGCGTCGCGACGTTCGTCATCCTCGCCCGCGGCGCGCCGTTCGGCGTGGAGTCCGGCATCGGCGTCGGGCTGGTCTGGGCCAATCTCTCGGTGCTGCTGCTGCTCGGCCTGGTGCTGGCCGGCCGGCTCACCCGGGTGCTGACCGAGCGGCGGCGCGGCGCCGCCGGCGCGCGGCTGCATGTGCGGCTGGTGCTGCTCTACAGCGGCGTCGCGGTCGCGCCGTCCATCGTGGTCGCCGGCTTCGCGGTGGCGTTCTTCCATTCCGGCATCCAGGCCTGGTTCAACGATCCGGTGCGCACCGCGGTGACCGAATCCCTGCAGGTGGCGCGCGGCTACCTGGAGGAGCACCGCAACAACATCCGCGCCGTCGCGCTCGAGATGGCCAACGACATCAACCGCTCGGGCCAGTTGCTGGCGCTCGATCCGCGCGACTTCGCCCGCGCGCTGGCCGAGCAGACCACCTTGCGCGGCCTGACCGACGCGGTGATCTACGATGCCGCCTCCGAGCAGGTGATGGCCTCGGCCGGGCTGTTCGGCGGGCTCGGGGTGATGCCGCCGCCGCGCTGGGCGGTCGCCCAGGCGCTGCACGGCGACGTGGTGGTGCTCGAATTCGGCGCATGGCTCGGGCGTGCGCGCGGTGGTGGCGCTCGATTCCACGCCGGCGCTGATCCTGACCATCGGCCGCCCGGTCGATCCGCAGATCCTGCACTACATGCAGCGGACCGAGAAAGCGGTGGCGCAGTACAAGCGACTGGATGCCAACCGATCCTGGCTGCAGATCGCGTTCGCCTGGATCTTCGCCATGGTGGCGCTGCTCGTGCTGTCGGCGGCCGTGCTGATCGGCCTGGTGATGGCGAACCAGATCGCCCGTCCGATCGGCCGGCTGATCCAGGCCGCCGAGCGGGTGCGCGGGGGGGATCTGGCGGTGCGGGTGCCGGAAAAACCCACCGACGACGAGATCGCCGGCCTGTCGCGCGCCTTCAACCGCATGACCGGCCAGCTCGGCGCCCAGCGCGCCGAGCTGATGGCCGCCTACCGGCAGATCGACGAGCGGCGGCGGTTCACCGAAACCGTGCTGTCCGGCGTCTCCGCCGGGGTGATCGGCCTCGACCCGCAGGGACGGATCGAGCTGCCCAACCGGGTGGCCGACCAGTTGCTCGGCCTCGATCTGCTGGCCGCGACCGGCCGGCGGCTGGCCGAGCTGGTGCCCGAGTTCGCCCCGCTGCTGGCCGCCGCGCTGGCCGCGCCCGACCGGGCGCATGTGGCGGAGATCGAGCTCGGCCCGCCGACCCGGCGGCGCACCCTTTTGGTGCGCATCGGCGCCGATCTGTCGGGCGAGCGGGCGGAGGGGTTCGTCGTCACGTTCGACGACATCACCGAATTGCAGGCCGCCCAGCGCAAGGCCGCCTGGGCCGACGTGGCGCGGCGCATCGCGCACGAGATCAAGAACCCGCTGACCCCGATCCAGCTCTCCGCCGAGCGCCTGAAGCGCCGCTTCGGCCGCGAGATCACCTCCGACCCCGAGACCTTCGCCCAGTGCGCGGACACGATCGTGCGCCATGTCGGCGACATCGGCCGCATGGTGGACGAGTTCTCCGCGTTTGCGCGCATGCCGACCCCGGTGATCAAGCCCGAGGACGTCGGCCGGGTCGCGCGCGAGGCGCTGGTGCTGCAGAAGACGGCCCGCCCGGGCATCGCCTGGCGGAGCGAGATCCCCGAGCAGGGACCGGTGGCGCCCTGTGACCGGCGGATGCTGCGCCAGGCGCTGACCAACCTGCTCGCCAACGCCGCCGACGCGGTGGCGATGCGCCCGCGCGGCGAGGGGTCCGAGGACGCGGGGGCGATCACCCTGGCGGTGACCGCGGCCGCGGGCGAGGTCCGGCTGTCGGTCACCGACGACGGCATCGGCCTGCCGCAGGAGGATCGCGCACGATTGACCGAGCCTTACGTGACCCACAAGCCGAAAGGCACCGGTCTCGGGCTGGCGATCGTAAAGAAGATCATGGAAGACCACGGTGGGCGGCTGGTGTTGGAAGACCGGGCGGAGGGCCCTGGCGCGGTGGCGACCCTGATCCTGCCGATGCCGACGGAGAAGGGGAGAGCCGATGGCGCATGACATTCTGATCGTCGACGACGAGCCGGACATCCGCCTGCTGATCGAGGGCGTGTTGCGCGACGAGGGCTACGAGACCGTCGGCGCCGGCGATTCCGAGGCCGCGCTGGCGGCGTTTCGCACCCGCCGGCCGTCGCTGGCGATCCTGGACGTGTGGCTGCAGGGCTCGAAGCTCGACGGCCTCGGCATCCTTGCCGCCTTGCAGCGGGAGGAGCCGCAGGTGCCGGTGGTGATGATCTCCGGCCACGGCACGATCGAGATGGCGGTGCAGGCGATCCAGCACGGCGCCTACGATTTCATCGAGAAGCCGTTCGAATCCGACCGCCTGCTGCTGGTGGTCCGCCGCGCCCTGGAAGCCGCGGCGCTGGCGCGGGAGAACGCCGAACTGCGCCTGCGCGCCGGGCCGGAGACCCAGCTCACCGGCGCGAGCCCGGCGATGGTCGCGGTGCGCGCGCAGATCGAGCGGGTGGCGCCGACCGGCTCGCGCGTGCTGATCCAGGGCTCGGCCGGCTCCGGCAAGGAAGTGGCGGCGCGCATGATCCATGCCCGCTCCCGCCGCGCCCAGGGCCCGTTCGTGGCGCTGAACTGCGCCACCCTGGCCCCGGTCCGGTTCGAGGAGGAGTTGTTCGGCGTCGAGGCCGGCCCCGATCCGCTGGCGCAGCCGCGCCGCGCCGGCGTGCTGGAGCGCGCCCATGGCGGCACCTTGCTGCTGGACGAGGTCTCCGACCTGCCGCCCGAGACCCAGGGCAAGATCGTGCGGGTGTTGCAGGATCAGGCGTTCGAGCGGCTGGGCGGCTCGGCACGGGTGCGGGTCGACGTGCGGGTGCTGGCCACCACCAACCGCGACCTGGCCGGCGAGATCGCCGCCGGGCGGTTCCGCGAGGACCTCTATTACCGCCTCGCCGTCGTGCCGCTGCGCCTGCCGGCTTTGCGGGAGCGGCGCGAGGACATCCCCGCCCTGGCGCGGCTGTTCATGACGCGCTCGGCCGACTCCTCCGGCATGATGGCGCGCGAGCTGTCGGCCGATGCGATGACCGCGCTGCAGTCCTACGACTGGCCGGGCAACGTGCGCCAGTTGCGCAACCTGGTGGACTGGCTGCTGATCATGGCGCCCGGCGGCCCGGCCGATCCGATCCGCCCGGACATGCTGCCGCCCGAGCTCGCCGCCGGCGCGCCCGCGCTGCTGGCGACCGATCCCGGCGCCGACGTGATGGGCCTGCCGCTGCGCGAGGCGCGGGATCTGTTCGAAAGCAAATACCTGCACGCGCAACTGCTGCGGTTCGGCGGCAATATCAGCCGCACCGCGCAGTTCGTCGGCATGGAGCGCAGCGCGCTGCACCGCAAGTTGAAACAGTTGGGCGTGCACAGCGACGAGCGGGAGCGGGTGGGGCAGTAACTCCGACCGCGCCCGGCAGCGCGACCGTCCCCGTCATGGCCGGGCTTGACCCGGTCCTCCGCCCCCGACCCTCCGTGCGCCGATGGCCCGGGCGAGACCGCCCCTGCCGGGGTGCCCCGGGCCGCCACGGCCCGGTCCAATCCCGCCGCCAACGAAACCGTTGCGAATCATATTGAACGCATCTAGCCTCGTGCAACGAAGGCGCACAAGGGCCGGTCATCGGGCACATCCTCGGCCGGAACTCCCGCGCCCGGGCGGGCCGAGGAAAGGGACGCGTCCATGTCGATCAATCTTTCCGACGCCGTCCTGGCGATCGGCAGCCTCGGAACCGCAGCTTTCGCGCTGGTGGACGGCAGCAAGGCGCTGCGGGGCGGCGTGTCCAATCTCGGCTTCCCTCATGTGGACCGGGTGCTGGCCCAGCTGTTCCCGCCCGGCGTCGACCAGGCGGACCGGAGCACGCCGCTGACTTTCGCCGGTGTCCGCGCCACCTTGCGCGCCAACTGGCTGAACGGCCTGTCGCTGGCCGATCAGGAATCGATTGCCAAGACCCTCGTCAAGCTGCGGCTCGATGCCGCCAACGCGCCGCATCTCGCCGCGGCCACCGGGGTGGACCCCGGCGTGCTGACCAGCCTGGCCGCGAAATACGCCACCGGCGGCGCGCTGTCCGCCGAGGAGCAGAACGTGGCCGGACGCTTCGATCTGTTGCTCACGACCCTGCTCGCGGAAGGCTACGAGCGGGCCGACCAGGCCTATCGCAACGGCGCCAAGGCGGCCGCCGCGGTCGTGGCACTGGTGCTGGCCCTGGCCGGCAAGCTGGCGCTTGGAAATCCCGACATCGGCTGGGGGATGGCGCTGCTCGCCGGCTTTCTCGCCGCTCCGCTTGCCCCGGTTTCGAAGGACCTCGCCTCGGCGCTGCAAGCCAGCGTGAAAGCGTTGCAGATCGTGCGGACATAGCCGGCCATGACCTGGTTCCTCGATCTCCGCGTGCAGCCGGCCGGCGGCGGCGTCGCGCGGGAGGTGGCGGTGTATGACCAGGACGCCCCGGGCTCGGCGGCAGGTCTGGCGGGTGCGATCCGCAACCGGGACGTTCTGCTCGCGACGCACGGGTTCAACGTCAATCGCGCGTGCGGGCGACGGTCCCTTTCGTACTGGGAATCCCTGCAATCCCTGCCTGACGACGTGGTGTTCCTCGCCGTGCTCTGGCCGGGCGACTCCACCTGGCTTCCCGCCCTCGATTATCCCGTCGAGGGCAATGAGGCGATCGCCGCCGGCAATCTTCTTGCCGGCTTCATCCTGCGGCATCTGCGGGGGGCGGCCTCGGTCTCGTTCGCCTCCCACAGCCTCGGCGCCCGGCTGGTGTTGCAGACGATCCGCAGGATCGGCGGGCGCGTGCGGGTGCGCCGGCTGATGCTGATGGCCGGCGCGATCGACGATTCCTGTCTCGACGACGAATATGCCGACGCGGCCAAAGCGGTCGAGCAGATTTCCGTCCTGTCGTCCTATCGCGACGACGTGCTCGCATTGGCGTTCCCGCTCGGCAATTTCGCCGCCGGCCTGTTCACCCGGGGGTGCCCCTACTGGCATGCGGCCCTGGGGCGCGAGGGACCGGAGAGCACTCTTTCCGGCCGAGTAGAGGCCGGCTGGCAGATCCCCGATGCCTGGAACTACGGGCATTCCGACTATCTGCCGCAGCACCCGCCCGCCGTCCCGCCCCTCCCGTGCCCCACCCAGGTGCCGCCGGTGAACGGCCCGGTGCCCGACTGGGCCTCGTTCGACGAATGGCGCCCCGCCTGGTCGGCGGCGATCACCTCCACCCGCCTCCGTTATGGCCGGGCCTGACCCGGTCCTCCGCCCCCGTTTGGTCCCGTTCAGGATTTGCCGCACTCTCCCGGCCTCCCGCCGCGCCCGCGGCGCCGACCCCCGAACCGCCCAACCGGAGCCGTCATGTTCACCACCCGCCCCGAGATCGCCGGCACCTTCGGCGTCGTCGCCACCACCCACTGGGTCGCCAGCGCCGTCGGCATGGCGGTGCTGGAACGCGGCGGCAACGCCTTCGACGCCGCGGTGGCCGCCGCCTTCACTCTGCACATCGCGGAACCCCACCTGAACGGCCCCGGCGGCGACGCCCCTATCATCCTCCACGACGCAATCACCGGCCGCCAGCGCGTGATCTGCGGCCAGGGCGTGGCCCCGGCCGCCGCGACCCTGGAGCATTTCGCCGCCCTCGGCCTCGACCTCATCCCCGCCACCGGCGTGCTGCCGGCGGTGGTCCCCGGCGCGGTCGATGCCTGGCTGCTGCTGCTGCGCGACTGGGGCACGTGGGAACTGGAAGACGTGCTCGCCTACGCGATCGGCTACGCCACCGGCGGCGTCCCGCTGGTGCCCCGGATCAGCGCCACCATCGAAGGCGTGCGCCCGCTGTTCGAGCAGGAATGGACCTCGCTCCGCCGCCGTCTTCCTCCCCGGCGGCCAGGTGCCCGCGCCGGGCAGCCTGTTCGCCCGCCCCGCGCTCGCCGCCACCTGGCGGCGCCTGCTGGCCGAAGCCACCGGCCCGAACCGCGAGGCCCGCATCGACGCCGCCCGCGCCGCCTTCTACCGCGGCTTCGTCGCCGAGGCGGTGGACCGCTTCTTCCGCACCACGGATGTGCTGGACGTGACCGGCCGCCGCCATCGCGGCCTGCTGACCGCGGACGATTTCGCCGCCTGGGAAGCCACGGTGGAAGACCCGGTCGGCTACGACTACCACGGCCACACGGTGCTGAAATGCGGCGCCTGGAGCCAGGGCCCGGTGCTGCTGCAGCAACTCGCCCTGCTGCGCGGCTTCGACCTCGGCGCCATGGACCCGGCCGGCGCCGAGTTCGTCCACACGATCGTCGAATGCGGCAAGCTCGCCTACGCCGACCGCGAGGCCTGGTACGGCGATCACAGCCTGGCCGACGTGCCGCTCGAAGCCCTGCTGTCGGACGCCTACAACGCCGACCGCCGCAGGCTGGTCGGGCCGGAGGCCTCGCTCGATCTGCGCCCCGGCAGCGTCGCCGGCCGCGCGCCCCAGGTCGATTACGCCGCCGCCACCGCCCGCCTCGCCCGGCTCGGCCGCGAACCGGGCGCGGGGGAGCCGACGGTCGCCCGCCTCGGCGTGATCGGCGCCGATACCTGCCACATCGACGCGATCGACCGCTGGGGCAACATGGTCAGCGCCACCCCCTCCGGCGGCTGGCTGCAATCCTCCCCGGTGATCCCGGAGCTCGGCTTCCCGATGGGCACCCGCGGGCAGATGTTCTGGCTGCAGCCGGGCCTGCCGGCGAGCCTGGAGCCCGGCACCCGCCCGCGCAGCACCCTTTCGCCCAGCATGGCCTTGCGCGACGGCAAACCCTGGATGGCGTTCGGCACCCCCGGCGGGGATCAGCAGGACCAGTGGCAGGCGGTCTTCTTCCTCCGCATGGTCCACCACAATTTCAATATCCAGGAAGCGATCGACCTGCCTTCGTTCCATTCCGAGCATTTCCCCGGCAGCTTCTGGCCGCGCGCCGCGCGGCCCGGCCGGCTGGTGCTGGAAGGCCGCTTCAGCGACGCCGTGCTGGCCGACCTGCTGCGCCGCGGCCACCGTGCCGAGCGGGGAGACGACTGGTCCGAAGGCCGCCTGTCGGCGGCGCGGATCGAGGCCGGGCAGCTGCGCGCCGGGGCCAATCCGCGCGGCATGCAGGGCTACGCGGTCGGCCGCTGATGCGCCGGCTGACCCAGCCCGGCCCCGCCCCGGCGGAGCGGATCGAGAGCCTGGCCGCCCGCGGGGTCCTGTTCGGCTACGCGCTGGAGCCGGGGCGCACCCTGATCGAGGCGCTGACCGCGCCACTGGTCGCAGCCGGGATGCAGAGCGCCGCCATCACCTTCACCAACGCCGCGCTGGCGCCGTTCCGCTACGTCCTGCCCGGCCCGCCGCGCGACCAGGCCCATGTCGCCTGGTTCAGCGACCCGCACCGCCCGGCCGGCGATCCCGCCCGTCCGACAATGGTGGAGACGGCGAACGCCACCTTCGGCTGGCGCGACGGCGCGCCCTTCGTGCATTGCCACGGCGTCTGGGTCGAGCCCGACGGCACCAGCCGCGGCGGCCATATGCTGCCGGAGGAGACCATCATCGCCGCCCCGGCCCGGGCCCGCGCCTGGGCGCTGGGCGGGGTGAGGATCACGGTCGATCCCGATCCGGAAACCAACTTCCCGCTGTTCCATCCGGTCCGCCCGCCCGCCGGCGCGGCGGGCCCGGACGGGCAGTTCCCGCTGATCGCCGCGCGCATCCGCCCCAACGAGGACATCGGCGCCGCCCTGGTCGCGCTCTGCGCCCGGCACGGCCTCGCCTCCGCCACCGTGCGCGGCAGCCTGGGCAGTCTGATCGGCGCCGCCTTCGCCGACGGGCGCGTGGTTCCCGACCCGGCGACCGAGGTGCTGGTCCGCCACGGCCGGGTCGCCCCCGGCCCCGACGGCGCGCTGGCGGCCACACTCGACCTGGTGGTCGTCGATGCCCAGGGCCGCCCGCACGAGGGACGGCTGGCCGCGGGCGAAAACCCGGTCTGCATCACCTTCGAGCTGATGCTGGAAGCCGGCTGACCGCCATCCGATCGCTTTGCTTGCACCGGGACCGCGCAGTTGGTACGCCATCCGTCATGACCCGCACCCCGCCCGCCGGACCGCGACAGCCCCCGGCGGTTCCCGCCGACGCCGTCGCGCGCCTTGCCCACACCAGCGTGCTGGTGATCGGTGACGCCATGCTGGATCGCTACATCCACGGCACCGTCACCCGCATGAGCCCGGATTTCCCCCCCGCCCCGGTGCTGGCCGAGGAACGCGAGCTGGCCCTGCCCGGGGGCGCGGCCAATGTGGTGCGCTACCTCACCGGGCTCGGCGCGGCGGTGGCGTTCATTTCCGTGGTGGGGGACGATCCCTCCGGCTCCGACCTCACCGGACTGGTCGGCGGCCAGCCGAACGTGGAGCCCTGGCTGCTGGTGGAAGGCGGGCGGACCACCACGGTGAAGACCCGCTACCTCGCCGACGGCACCCATCTGCTGCGCGCCGATCGCGAGCAGACCACGCCGATCCCGGAGCGGCTGGCGGACCGGGCGCTGCGCATCGCGCGCGACGCGATGGCGGCGACCAGCCTCACGGTGCTGTCCGACTACGGCAAGGGCATGCTGGCCGGCGGGCTGGCGGCGCGGCTGATCGCCGCTGCCCGCGAGACCGGCCGGCCCGTGCTCGCCGCGCCGCCGCGCGAGGCGACCGAGGCCGACCTGGCCGCCTACGCGGGCGCCGATACGCTGCTGCTCTGCCGCGGCGACCTGCCGGACGCCGACGGTCCGCCCGGCGCCTGCGCTGCCGCCCTGCGCGCGGCGCACGGGTTCGGGGCCGTGTTGCTGGCCGAGACCGCCGGGCTGACCCTGGCGACGGCCGACGGGGTCTGGACCGTCGCCCTGCCGTCGGCGGGCCCCGGTGTCGGGGCGCTGACCGATCCGCTGCTGGCGACCCTGGCGGCGGCCCTGGCGGCCCGGCTCGACCCGCCGGCCGCGCTGCGCCTCGCCGGACTGGCCGCCGAGATCGTGGCGGCCAAAGGCGCCACCGCGGTGGTGCGCCCGGACGATCTGCTGGCCGCGCTCGCCGTCCCCCCGACGGACGTGCCCGCCGGCGTCTGACCCGCCACCCCCCACCTCTCCCGCCCTGCGGGAGTGCTCGCCCCGCGCCGCGGGGCGGGTGAGGGCCGCGCTCCCTGCACCGCTTCCCCGCCCGCCATCCCCCGGGCTAGGCTCGCCCCAGGGCCCGCCATGCGGACGGAGCCCGAAGCCAGGAGGACGGCCATGGAACTCGGCTATTTCACCATGCCCTCGCACCCGCCGGAGCGCGGCCTGAAGGCCGGGCACGAGTGGGATCTCGACGTGCTGCGCCGGCTCGACGCGCTGGGCTACCAGGAAGCCTGGATCGGCGAGCACCACACCGCGATCTGGGAGCCGAACCCGGCGCCCGACCTGCTGATCGCCCAGGCGCTGCGCGAAACGACGAGGCTGCGCATCGGCCCCGGCGGCTTCCTGCTGCCGTACCATCACCCCGCGGAGCTCGCCAACCGGGTCGCCGTGCTCGACCACCTGTCCGACGGGCGGCTCAATTTCGGCGTCGCCGCCTCCGGCCTGCCGTCCGACTGGGCGATGTTCCATGTCGACGGCATGAGCGGCGCCAACCGCGAAATGACCCGCGAGGCGCTCGACATCATCCTGCGGCTGTGGGGCGCGGAAGACCATTTCGACTACGACGGGAAGTTCTGGAAAGTAACGAAGCCGGAACCGATGTTCGGCTTCCTGCGCCCGCATATCCGCCCCTTGCAGCAGCCGCACCCGCCGATCGGCGTGGCCGGGCTGTCGAAGGGATCGGACACGTTGAAACTGGCCGGCGAACGCGGCTTCCTGCCGCTCAGCCTGAACCTGAACGCCGGCTACATCGCCTCGCACTGGGAATCGGTGGAGATCGGCGCGGCCCGCACCGGCCGCACCCCGAACCGCGCCGACTGGCGCCACGTGCGGGAAGTGTTCGTGGCCGAGACCGACGCCGAAGCCTGGCGGCTGTCGGTGGAAGGGATGATGGGGCGGATGATGCGGGAGTATTTCCTGCCGCTGCTCGGCAATTTCGGCTTCCTCGAATACCTCAAGCACGCTCCCGAGGTGCCGGATTCCGACGTCACGGTGGAATACTGCGCGCGGCACAACTGGCTGATCGGCTCGCCGGCGACGGTGGCCGAGAAGATCGAGAAACTCTACCACGAAACCGGCGGCTTCGGCGTGCTGCTGGTGTTCGGCTTCGATTATGCCGACAACCCGGAGGCTTGGCGCACCTCGCTCGGCCTGCTGCAGCAGGAGGTGATGCCGCGGCTGGCGCATCTCGGCGTGCAGGCGACGGTGGCGGCGTGAGCCGCATTCTGCATCGCTCCGGCGGCACGCCGCCGGTCGCCGTGGGCGGGGCGGGGATCATCCTCCGCCTCGCCGACGGGCGGGAGATCATCGACGGCTCGGGCGGCGCCGCGGTCGCCTGCCTCGGCCACGGCAACGCAAGGGTGGCGGCGGCGATCGGCGCCCAGGCGGCGAAGCTCGCCTACGCCCACACCGGCTTCTTCACCTCCGAACCGGCCGAGGCGCTGGCCGATCTGATCCTGCAAGGTTCGCCGGGCGGCCTGACGCACGCCTGGTTCTGTTCGTCCGGATCCGAAGGCACCGAGGCGGCGCTGAAGCTGGCGCGGCAGTATTTCGTGGAAATCGGCCAACCGCGGCGCACCCGCTTCATCGCCCGCAGGCAAAGCTACCACGGCAACACGCTCGGTGCGCTGGCCGCCGGCGGCAACATGGCGCGGCGCGCGATCTACGAGCCGATCCTGGCCGACGCGTTCAGCCATGTCTCGCCCTGTTTCGCCTATCGCTTCCAGGAGGCCGGGGAAAGTGACGCGGCCTATGTGGACCGTCTTGCCGCCGAACTGGAAGCCGAGTTCGCCCGCCTCGGCCCCGAAACGGTCGCGGCCTTCGTCGCCGAGCCGGTGGTGGGCGCCACCGCCGGCTGCGTGGCGGCCCTGCCGGGCTATTTCGAACGGGTGCGCGCGATCTGCGACCGCCACGGCGCGCTGCTGATCCTGGACGAGGTGATGTGCGGGATGGGCCGCACCGGCACGATGCACGCCTGGGAACAGGAAGGCATCGCTCCTGATCTCCAGATCGTCGCCAAGGGCCTGGGCGGCGGCTACCAACCGATCGGCGGGATCCTGATCGCGGAAAAGATCATCGCCGGCCTCAGTGCCGGATCCGGCGCGTTCCAGCACGGCCACACCTACCAGGCGCATCCCGTGGCCTGCGCCGGCGCGCTGGAAGTGCAACGGATCATCCGCGAGGACGGGCTGCTGGCCAACGTGCGCGCCATGGGCGCACGGCTGGAAGCGGCGCTGACGGACCGCTTCGGTAACCACGCGCACGTGGGCGACATCCGCGGACGCGGGCTGTTCTGGGCGATCGAACTGGTGGCCGACCGCGCCAGCAAGCGCGTGTTCGACCCGGACCGCAAACTCCACGAACGCGTCAAACGCGCCGCCCTCGATCGCGGCCTCGCCATCTACCCGATGGGCGGCACCATCGACGGCCGCCAGGGCGACCACGTGCTGATCGCCCCCCCCTACATCGTCACCGCCGCCGAGATCGACACCATCGTCGACCGCCTCGGCGCCGCCGTGGACGCGGCCCTGGCTTCGGGCTGAATGGGGGCGGGACCTGTTAGAAAGTAAGGCCAGGGGGCTCTGCCCCCTGGACCCCTGCCAGGGGACAAGTCCCCTGGACCCCTCGGGGGGTTCCGTGCCGGTGGGGGGTGGCGTGCCGGGCGGGGCAGGGCCGGCGACCGGGTGAGACGGCGCGCCAATGCGCGCCCTCTCACCCGGCCGCCGGCCCTGCCCCGCCCGGCACGCCACCCCCCACCGGCACGGAACCAACGAATGGGTTCCAAGGGCTGTGCCCTTGGCGGGGGGTCCAGGGGGGCAGAGCCCCCCTGGCCTTTCTTTCCTTACGTCACCGCCCCCATCAGTCCCGGAAGCCGGCCCGGTCGGTGCCGCGGTACAGGACGCGCTGTTGGCGGTCCATGATGGCGGCGTGCAGGGCGAGCGCGTCGGGGGCCAGGTCTGCCGTGGGCGCCGGTTCGGGATCGAAGTGGTGGTAGCGGTCCTCGCCGCGCACCAGGGTGGCGCTGTCGCGTTCGCCGGCGATCTGGCGCAGCCGGGTTGGGATGTAGCGGATGGCGAAGCCGATCCTTCGGTCGGAGGATCGGTTCGGCTCCGATCCATGGAACAGCATCACGTGGTGCAGCGAGGCCTCGCCCGGCGCCAGTTCTGCCAGCACCGCCTGCTCCTCGTTTACCGTCACTTCCAGTTCCTGCCCGCGGGTCAGCAGGTTGTCGGGGTCGAACGTATCGTGGTGTCCCACCTGGGTCGCCTGGGTGCCGGCGATGAATTTCATGCACCCGTTCTCCCGGTTCGCCGGCGTGAGCGCGAGCCACACGGTGGTGACGTCGGGCGCGCTGAGGCCCCAGTAGGTCGCATCCTGGTGCCAGGAAACAAAACCGCGGTCGGCCGCTTCCTTGATGAAGAAGGTCGAGCTCCAGCACAGCAGGTCGGGGCCGAGCAGGTCGGACACCGCGTCCAGGATGCGCGGATGGCGCACCACCTCATTCAGCCAGGGGAACAGCAGGTGCGGCTTGTGGCGCATCGCCGCCTTGAGCGGGCCGCCCTGGGCCGCTTCCACCGCTTCCAGCCGGGCCCGCAAGGTGGCGGCCTCGGCCGGGGGCAGGACCGGCAGCGGGAAGTGGAATCCGTCGCGGCGATAGGCGGCGATGGCATCCGGGGAAAGCATGGCGGGGTGTCCTTCCGGTGGCGCGTGACGGCGCCAGGGTAGGACGCGCCCGGGGCCGCTCCAACCCCGGGCAGAGACGCGCTACGATGAAAACATATGCGACGAGTGCACCGGGCACCGTCGCGGAGCGCGACAGGAGGATGCCATGGTGCGCGTGGTCGGGATCGACCACCTGGTGATCCGGGTGGGCGACTATGAGGTATCGAAGGCCTTCTACGGACGCCTGTTCGCGTTCCTCGGGTTCAAGGTCTCGGAAGAATACGAGGACGCGATCGGCTGGACCAACGGCAAGACCCGGTTCTGGATCGGCCCGGCGGACGCCGAGGGGCGCACGCACAAGCACCGCGCCGGCAATATCGGGTTCCACCACTACGCGTTCCAGTTGCGCAGCCGCAAGGACGTCGATGCGCTGCAGGCCTTCCTGCAGGAGACCGGCGCGACCATCGTCGATCCGGCGGCCGAGTATTACGACGACTACTACGCGGTGTTCTTCACCGATCCGGACGGGCTGAAGCTGGAGGGGATGAAATACGGCGAGCGGCAGGCGCGCCGGCGGCTGTCCCCGTCCTGAGACCGACCGCCGACCCGGCTGAAGCCCGCCCCCGGCCCCACGGATCGGGAGCGGGATTTCGGGCCGGCGCAAGCCTGGTCAGGCTGTGCTCAGAGCGGCCCCTCCAGCACCAGGATCAGGTCGGTGTCCCCCGTCGCCTCGCCGGCGGCGGTGATCAGCGCGTGCGCCTGGCCCCGGTGGTGGGTCTGGTGGTTGAACACATGCGTCACCAGGAACCCCCTTGGCGCGCGCATCTCCCGCTGCGCTGCGCCGCTGACCCACACCAGGTCCTGCTCCAGCCAGGCCTGGTCCACCCGCCCGGCCCAGGCCTCGATCCCGGCATCGGTCCCGGTCCGCGCCGCGGTCAGGGCGGCGAAATCGGCGATCCACCGGCCGCTCTCGCGCAGCGGCACCTCCGGGCGCGGCCAGCCGTCGAACCGGGCCATCCACATCCGGTCGCCCCAGACCAGATGCGCGAGGGTGCCGTGCAGCGAGCCCCAGAACGCCCCCCGCTCCGCCTGCCGCTCGGACTCCGGAAGGCGCGCGGCGGCGGCGTACAGCCGACGGTTCATCTCCGAATTATAGGCCGCCATGGTGCGCAGATAGGCCGGGGTGATCATCAGTTCGCTCTCCGGGGCCGGTCCCCTCTTGACCTTCCGGTGCGCAGCAGACCATGAGGGAGGCGACACCTGCAAGGCGCGGGCGGGGACCGTCCCGGCCCGCGCCCCGGACGGTTCCCGCCCCGGCGGGATCGCCCGGCCGTCCGATCCGACGACCTGCCCGAAGGGAGAGGCTGCCCCGATGTCCTCCGCTACCGCCAACGACCACGGCCAGCCGGCGGATGCCGGCCGGCGAGACTTCCTCGGTCTCGTCACCGGGGCCTTCGCCGCGATCGGCAGCGCCGCGATCGCCTGGACCCTGATCGAACTCGATGAACCCCGCCGCCGACGTGATCGCCGCCGGCGCGCCGATGGACATCGACATCGGCAAGATCGAGGCCGGCCAGCAGATCATCGTGCGCTGGCGCGGCATGCCGATCCTGTTCGTCAACCGCACCGCCGAGATGGTCGCGACCTTGCAGAACAAGGCCGATGTCGCCCGCCTCGCCGATCCCGGCTCGGACGTGTTCCAGCAGCCGGACTACGCCAAGAACTGGCACCGCTCGGTGAAGCCGGAAATGGCGGTGCTGGTGGGCATCTGCACCCATCTCGGCTGCCTGCCCGAATACCTGCCGAAGCCCGACCCGACCGAGCCGGTGACCAACTGGCCGGGCGGCTATCTCTGCCCCTGCCACGGCTCGAAATACGATCTGGCCGGCCGGGTCTATCAGAATGTTCCGGCGCCGTACAACCTGCCGGTGCCGCCGTACAATTTCCTCAATCCGAAGACCGTGCGGGTCGGCGAGAATCCGACCGGCGACAGCTTCTCGCTGTCCGGGGTGGTGCAGCTCTGATCCGTCCGCCCCGGCCCGCTTACGGCGTGCCGTAGTAGCGCGGGCCGAACGTGGCGGAGGTGGTGCCGAACCCGCTCGGCCCGCCGCCGCCCGGCGACGGCAGGCCGGGCAGGCCCACCGTGCTGTCATCCGCCGGACGCGGCGGCGTGCCCGGCTGCGCGCCGGTCAGCCCGAGCGCCTGCGGCGAGGCTGAGCAGCCGGCCAGCCCGGCAAGCACCAGCAGCGGGATCAGGCGAGACATCATGGAGCGGGTTCCGAACGCGACGAGCCCGGGAAGGGCGGTGCAAGGCGGCAGTCAACACGATCCGCCGCCGCGGCGCCAGCGCCCGCGGCCAGGCCGGGGCCGGGAGCGATCCGGCCTGCGGCGCGCCGCCCGACCCTGCCGCCCGACCCTGCGGATGACAAGCGTAACGTGGCAGCCTCTTGTGATCCCCTTCGGGCAAGGCTAATTGCTGCGCCTTCCCGATCGCCGATCCCTTCAGGCTGCTTCGCTGCGTAAAGGTTTCCTACATGTTTTCCCGGCTGCTCGGCTTCATGTCGGCCGACATGGCCATAGACCTCGGCACCGCGAACACCCTGGTCTATGTGAAAGGGCGCGGCATCGTGCTCGCCGAACCCTCGGTGGTCGCCATCGCCGAAGTGCGCGGCAAGAAGCAGGTGCTCGCGGTGGGCGAGGAAGCCAAGCAGATGCTCGGCCGCACCCCGGGCAACATTTCCGCCATCCGTCCGCTGCGCGACGGGGTGATCGCCGATTTCGAGGTGGCGGAGGAAATGATCAAGCATTTCATCCGCAAGGTGCACAACCGCCGCGGCTTCGCCTCGCCGCTGATCATCGTCTGCGTGCCGTCGGGATCGACCGCGGTGGAACGCCGGGCGATCCAGGAAAGCGCCGAAAGCGCCGGCGCGCGCAAGGTGCTGCTGATCGAGGAGCCGATGGCCGCGGCGATCGGCGCCGGCCTGCCGGTCACCGAGCCCTCGGGCAGCATGGTCGTCGATATCGGCGGCGGCACCACCGAAGTGGCGGTGATCTCGCTCGGCGGCATCGTCTACGCGCGCAGCGTGCGGGTGGGCGGGGACAAGATGGACGAGGCGATCATCAACTACATCCGCCGCAACCATAACCTGCTGATCGGCGAATCGACCGCCGAGCGGATCAAGATGGACATCGGCGCCGCCGCCCTGGGCGAGGACGGCGAGGAAGGCCCCTGGCGCGAGGTGAAGGGCCGCGACATGATGAACGGGGTCCCGCGCGAGGTCATCGTCGGCCAGGTGCACATCGCCGAAAGCCTGGCCGAGCCGGTGAACGCGATCGTCGAGGCGGTGAAGGTCGCGCTGGAGAACACCCCCCCCGAACTTTCGGCCGACATCGTCGACAAGGGGATTGTGCTGACGGGCGGCGGTGCCTTGCTGTATCGTCTCGATCAGGTACTGCGGGATGCGACGGGCCTGCCCGTCGCGGTGGCGGAGGACGCGTTGCAATGCGTCGCACTCGGAACCGGCCGCGCGCTGGAGGAACTGAAGCGTCTCCGCAACGTGCTGAGCACGATGTATTGAGCCCTGCCGGGCACGGCGTATCGAGACGTGCCGCAACGGACGCACCGGCCCCCGGCGGCCATGACCGGCTGACCCACGGGCGGCGCGGCGGGCGGCGATGATCCGGCTCTCGGTCCCGCTGCGCCAGGCGCTGGCCAAGCTCACCCTGCCGGTGCTGTTCGCGGTCTCGTTCGGCGTCGTGCTGCTGGGCAAGCTCGACGTGATGGTGGCCGACCGCGCCCGCATCTCGCTCGCCGACGCGATGGCGCCGATCTACGCCACCCTGGCCGGCCCGCTCGGCGCCGTGCGCGCCGGGGTGCTGGATCTGGAAGGCCTGGTCGCGCTCGATGGCGAGAACGCGCGGCTGCGGGCGGAGAACGACCGGCTGCGGCACTGGCAGGCGGTGGCGCTCACCCTGGCGGCGCGCAACCGCGCGCTGGAGACGGCGCTGCACTGGATCCCCTCGCCGGCGCCGGAATTCGTCACCGCCCGGGTGGTGGCCGATGCCGGCGGCGTCTATGCCCGCGCGCTGCTGCTGTCGACCGGGCCCAACCATTTCGTCCGCAAGGGGCAGATCGCGCTGGCCGACGGCAGCCTGATCGGCCGCATCACCGACGTGGGCAGCCGCTCGGCGCGGGTGCTGCTGCTGACCGACCGCAACAGCCGGGTGCCGGTGCTGATCGAGAGCAGCCGCACACGGGCGATCATGGTCGGCACCGACGGGCCGCTGCCGCGGCTGATCTTCTGGACCGGCGCCGCCCCGCGCGAAGGCCAGCAGGTGGTGACCGCCGGCGTGGCCGGCGGCTTCCCGCCCGACCTGCCGATCGGCACCGTGCGCTACAACGCCGCGCACGTGCCCGAGGTGGTGCCGGGCGCCGATCTCAACCGGCTGCGCATGGTGCAGATCGTCGCCGGCGGCCTGGCCGGCCTGTCCGCGCCCGATGCCGCGCCGGACCCCGCCGCGGAAACCGGGGCCGGCGCGGCGGCATCCTCCCCGCCGCCGGCCGCGCGTTCCGCCCCATCCTCGGCCGCCCTATCCCCGGCCGCCCCATCCCTGGCCGCCCCATCCCTGGCCGCCCTGCCGGCGGCGCCATCCGCCGGCCCGCCCGTGCCGGCCGCGGTCGCCGCCGCGGGGCAGCCCGCGCTCCCGCTGCCCCCCGCCCTGGTGCCGCCGCCGGACCCGTGGCCCGCCGCGGTTTCGCCCGCCGCCGCCCCGGCCTCCGCCGCCCGGGCGGGCTGAGCCGGAGCACGGCGATGGTCGACGTGGGCCGCGCCCCGGGCATCCGCCCCCGCCCCAGCATCTGGCGCCGGCTGGACGGGCTGGCGCGGCGCGCCTTCCCGGTCACCAGCACGGTGCTGCTCATGCTGGCGAGCAACGCCCCGTTCGGCATTCCCGACCAGGCGCAGCTGCTGCCGGCGGTCGCCGTCGTCGCGGTGTATTTCTGGTCGCTGTTCCGCCCGTCCGGCATGCCGCCGCTGGCGGTGTTCCTGATCGGCCTGCTGCTCGACCTGCTCGGCTGGCTGCCGCTCGGCACCGGCGTCGTCACCCTGCTGACGGTGCACGCCTTCTGCCTGTACTGGCGGCACGGCCTGGCGGGCCAGGGATTCCTGACGATCTGGCTGGCCTTCGCCGGCTTCGCGTTCGGCGCGGCGGCGCTGATGTGGGGTCTCGTCGGGCTGCTTGCGCTGCGCCCGGCGCCGATCGGCCCGGCGGCGTTCCAGGCGGTGCTCAGCATGGCGCTCTACCCGGCGCTGGCGATCCTGTTCGCCCACGCGCATCGCGATATCGCCGCGCCCGAGCGGGCCTGAGATGCGCCGCGAGGCCCGCCGCAGCCTGGTGTTCACCCGCCGTGCCCTGCTGGCGCTCGGCGGCCAGGCGACCGTGCTCGGCCTGCTCGGCCTGCGCCTCTATCAGGTGCAGATCACCGAGGGCGCGCGCTACGCGACCCTGGCGCGGCAGAACAGCGTCAGCCTGCGGATGATCGCGCCGGTGCGCGGGCACATCCTCGACCGTTTCGGCACCATGCTCGCCGGCAACAAGCAGAACTGGCGCGCGCTGCTGATCGCCGAGCGGGCCGGCGACGTACGCGCCATTCTGGACCGCTTCTCCCGCATCGTGCCGCTGCAGGCGCGCGAGCGCGCCCGCATCCGCCGCGACGTGCGCCGCAACCGCCGCTTCATCCCGGTCCTGGTGCGCGACTTCCTGACCTGGGAGCAGATGGCCGAGATCGAGGTGAACGCGCCCGATCTGCCCGGCATCATCGTCGATGTCGGGGAAACCCGGCTCTATCCGCTCGGTCCGGCCTTCGCCCATGTGGTGGGCTACGTGGCGCCGCCGACCCCGGCCGACGTCCAGGCCGACCCCACCCTGGCGCTGCCCGGCATGCGGGTCGGCCGCACCGGGGTGGAGAAGTTCCGCGAAGACAGCCTGCGCGGGACCGCCGGCACGGTGCAGATGGAAGTGAACGCCTACGGACGGGTGATCCGCGAGCTGGCCCGCCAGCCGGGCGATCCCGGCGCCGAGGTCGGCCTGACCCTCGATGCCAGCCTGCAACAGATCGCGATGGACCGGCTGGGCGAGGAGAGCGCCAGCGCGGTGATGCTCGATTGCCGCAACGGCGAAGTGCTGGCCATGGCCTCCTCCCCCTCGTTCGACCCCGGCCTGTTCGACACCGGGCTGTCGGAGGCGCAGTGGCGCGCCTGGACCAGCGACGAGCGGGCGCCGCTGATCGACAAGGCCGCCGTCGGCGTCTACGCGCCGGGCTCCACCTTCAAGATGGCGGTGGCGCTGGCGGCGCTGTCGGCCGGGGTGATGACCCCGACCCAGCAGTTCTTCTGCCCGGGCTATTTCGTCCTCGGCAAGACGCGCTTCTACTGCTGGAAGCGCGGCGGGCACGGGTTGGTGGACCTGCACACCGCGCTCGAGCAGAGCTGCGACGTCTATTTCTACCATGTCGCGCTGCTCGCCGGCATCGACCGGATCGCCGCCATGGCGAACCGGCTCGGTCTCGGCACGAAGCTGGCGCTCGACCTGCCGGCGCAGTCCGACGGGCTGATCCCGACCCGGGCCTGGCGGCGTGCCCAGGGCCATCCCTGGGTGCTGGGCGAGACCGCGATCAGCGGCATCGGCCAGGGCTACGTGCAGGTGACGCCGCTGCAACTTGCGACCTACGCCGCGCGGCTGGCCACCGGGCGGGCGGTGCAGCCCCACGTCACCCGCACGATCGGCGGCACGATGCTGCCGGGCGCACAGGCGACCGACTGGCCGCTGCTCGATCTGCAGGAGCCGTATCTGGATGCGGTGCGGCAGGGCATGCTCGCGGCGGTGAACCAGCGGCACGGCACCGCCTGGGCCCAGCGGCTGCCTGATGCGCTCGGGGTGCAGATGGCGGGCAAGACCGGCTCCGCCCAGGTGACGGACGTCAGCCGGGCGGAGCGCGCCCGCGGCGGCTACAACAGCAGCAAGTTGCCGTGGAAGCTGCGCCCCAACGCGCTGTTCGTCGCCTTCGCGCCGTTCGCCGCGCCGCGCTACGCCGCCGCCGTCGTGGTCGCCCACGGCGACGAGGGGGCCGAGGCCGCGGCGCCGATCGCGCACGACCTGATGCTGGCGGCGCTCATCCGCGATCCGGCCGGGCGCGCCGTCGCGCCCGGGGGGGTGGCCCCCCCGGCGATCCCCCGGGTCGGGTCGGTGGCGGCAGGAGGCACGACATGACCGAACGCCGCCTGCTCCGCTCCATGCCGTTCGACATCACCGCCAAGCTGGCGCGGCTCAACTGGGCCTTCGTGCTGCTGCTGTGCGTGCTGGCCGGGGTCGGCTACGCCGCGCTCTACAGTGTCGACGGCGGCTCGCCGCACCCGTATGCGGAAACCCAGGCGCTGCGCTTCGCGCTCGGCCTCGTGCTGATGCTGGGGGTGGCGCTGATCGATATCCGCTTCATCGCCCGGCTGGCCTGGCCGGCCTACGGGGCGGCGCTGGCCCTGTTGGCGGCGGTGGAACGGTTCGGCCATGTCGGCAAGGGCGCGCAGCGCTGGATCAGCCTCGGCGGGTTCGACCTGCAGCCCTCGGAACTGATGAAAGTGGCGCTGGTGCTGGCGCTCGCCGCCTGGTTCCACCGCGCCTCGTGGGAACGGGTGGGCCAGCCGCTGTTCCTGGTGGTGCCGGCGCTGACGATCGCGGCGCCGGCGGCGCTGATCCTGAAGGAGCCGAACCTGGGCACCGCGGTCATCACCACGGTGGTGGGCGCCTCGGTGCTGTTCGCCGCCGGGGTAAGGCTGTGGATGTTCGCCGCCGCGCTGGGCCCGGTGCCGCTGCTCGCGCGCCTCGCCTACGGCCATCTGCACGGCTACCAGAAGGCGCGGATCGAGACCTTCCTGCACCCCGAAAGCGACCCGCTCGGCGCCGGGTACAACATCATCCAGTCCAAGATCGCGCTCGGCTCGGGCGGGATGTGGGGGCAGGGCTATCTGCACGGCACCCAGGGCCATCTGGATTTCCTGCCGGAGAAGCAGACCGACTTCATCTTCACCACCATCGGCGAGGAGTTCGGCTTCATGGGCGCGCTGCTGGTGCTGGCGCTGCTCGGGCTGATCATCGCCGGCGGGATGTTGATCGGGCTGCGCTGCCGCCATCAGTTCGGCCGGCTGGTGGCGTTCGGGGTGACGGTGAATTTCTTCATGTACGTGTTCGTCAACCTGGCGATGGTGATGGGCGCGATCCCGGTCGGCGGGGTGCCGCTGCCGCTGGTGTCCTATGGCGGCTCGGCGCTGATCGCGGTGATGCTGGGGTTCGGCCTGCTGCTGTCGGTCGACCTGCACCGGGACGTGGAATTCCCGGTCGCCCAGGGTGGGCTATAGCGGGCGTGGGCTATAGCGGCGCGGGCTACAGCGGCGCGAGCAGGTCCGGCCCGTCGTGGCGCGGGTCGTTCACCTGCGCCGAGACGCGCCACAGTCGCAGCGCGGCGACCGAGGGATGCAGCAGCCCGGCCGCGTCGCCCGAAGTCTCGCCGAGCCAGACCGGCCAGTCCGCCGGTTCGATGATCGCCGGCATGCGCGCGTGCACCGGACGCAGCGCCGCGTTGGCCGCGGTCGTCAGGATCGCGAAGCTGCGGATCACCGTCCCGTCCGGCCCGCGCCAGCCTTCCCACAGGCCGGCGAAGGCGAACGGCGCCCCGTCGGCCCGCGCGATCGCCCAAGGGATCTTCCCGGGGATCCGCGCCGCGGCCGGCGCCTCCGCCGGGCGCTGCCATTCGTAGAACGCATCGGCCGGCACCAGGCAGCGGCGGCGGGCGAACGCGTCGCGGAACATCGGCAGGGTGGCCGCGGTCTCGGCCCGCGCGTTGATCGGCCGGCGGCCCTGCCGCGGATCGCCCGCCCAGTGCGGCACCAGCCCCCAGGCCAGCGGATCGAGCCGGCGCGCGCCGGAGCGCGGTTCGCGGCGGACCACCGGCGCCTCCTGCCCCGGGGCGACGTTCCAGCGCGGCGCCAGGGCCGCCACCGGCGGGGCGGCGGAAAAAATCCGCGCCAGCGACTCGGCGGGCAGGACGGAGGCATAACGGCCGCACATCGGAGCCTCCCCAAGGGGTGGTCGCTGGGTTCGTCCCGGCACGTTCCCACGTTGCGCCGGCCCATTCTGCGCCGAAACCGGCGGGCGGCCAGAGCGACGGGCGGCCAGAGCGACGCGCGGCCAGAGCGACGGGGGCGCACGCGCGGTGCGCCCTGCCTACCCAACCCGCCGCACCGCCGCTATGGTCTGGCCCCGTTTCATCACCCCAGGGGTGCCCATGCCCGAGTTCGTGCTTCCCCCGCCCGCGCCCGCCGCCATTCCGGTCGCCGGCGGCGGCGCCTTCCCGGTTCGCCGCGTGTTCTGCGTCGGCCGCAATTATGCCGCCCACGCGCGCGAAATGGGCAGCGACCCCGATCGCGAGCCGCCGTTCTTCTTCATGAAACCCGCCGACGCGCTGGTGACCGACGGGGCCGACACGCCCTATCCGCCCGCCACCGCCGACCTGCACCACGAGATGGAGCTGGTGGTGGGTCTCGCCGAGGGCGGCGTCGACATCGCCGAGGCCGACGCGCTGAAGCCCATGTCTGGGGCTATGCCGCCGGGCTCGACCTCACCCGCCGCGACCTGCAGGGCCAGGCGAAGAAGGAAGGCAAGCCCTGGGACATGGGCAAGGGGTTCGACCATTCCGGCCCGATCGGCCTCATGGTGCCGGCCGCGCGTATCGGCCATCCGGCGCGCGGACGCATCGTTCTCAACGTGAACGGGAAGCAGCGGCAGATCTCCGATCTCGCGAATATGATCTGGAGCGTGCCGGAAACGATCGCCTATCTCTCGCGCCTGGTCCGCCTCGCGCCGGGCGACCTGATCTTCACCGGCACGCCCGAAGGTGTGGCCGCCGTCGCCCGCGGCGACCTTTTGGAAGGGGAGGTGGAGGGCGTCGGGACGATCCGCACCCGCATCGTCTGATGCCGGCCCGGCTGCGGATCGCCACCTGGAACATCAATTCGCTGCGCCTGCGGCTGGGATTGCTGAAGGAACTGGCCGCGGCGCTCGACCCGGACGTGATCTGCCTGCAGGAGACCAAGGTCCCGGACGAGCTGTTCCCCACCGAGGCGCCGGCCGCGCTCGGCTATCCGCACGCGGCCTGGCGGGGGATGAAGGGCTACAACGGGGTGGCGATCTTCTCCCGCCTGCCGCTCACGGCGCTGGAGAGCGCGCCCGACTGGTGCGGCAAGGGCGATTGCCGGCATCTCGCGGTCAGCCTGGATGCGCCGGGCGGGCCGGTCGAGCTGCATGATTTCTACGTGCCGGCCGGCGGGGATGTTCCCGATCGCGAACAGAACCCGAAATACGGCCACAAGCTCGATTTCATCGCCGAGACCCGCGCCTGGTTCGCCGCCCGCACCGGGCTCGCGCGCACCGTGCTGGTGGGCGATCTGAACATCGCGCCGTTGCAGGCCGACGTGTGGAACCACAAGCAGCTGCTCGGCGTGGTCAGCCACACGCCGGCGGAGACGGACGGTCTGCTCGCCTGGCAGCGCACCGGCTTCGTCGACGCGGTGCGCCATTTCGTGCCGGAGCCGGAGCGGCTCTACACATGGTGGTCGTATCGCAACAGGGACTGGCGCGCCTCCAACCGCGGCCGGCGGCTGGACCATGTCTGGGTGAGCCAGGACCTGACGGGCGCGCTCCGCCGGCAGGTGGTGCTGCAGGACGCGCGCGACTGGCCGCAGGGGTCGGACCACGTGCCGGTGTGCGTGGAGCTGGCGCTGTAGCGACGAAACCAGGGCCGTGGGGGCCCGGCCCCCCGGGATGGGTGGGGGCCGGGCCCCCCGGGATGGGTGTAGGGCGCGGCCCCCGGGATCGGTGTCGGGGCCGCGGCCCCCTGGCTTTGTGTCGGGCGCGCGTCGCCTCAGGCCGCTTCGGCGGTCGCCCCTTCGGGTGCCAGGCGGTAGCCGCCGCTTTCGGTCAGCAGCAGCCGCGCGTTGCCGGGATCGGGCTCGATCTTCTGGCGCAGCCGGTAGATATGCGTCTCCAGCGTGTGCGTGGTCACCGCCGCGTTGTAACCCCACACCTCGCCCAGCAATTCCTGCCGGGCCACCGGCGCGCCGGCGCGGTAGAGGTATTTCAGGATCGCCGCCTCTTTTTCGGTCAGGCGGATGCGGCGGTTGCGCGCCGGATCCGACAACAGCTTGGCGGACGGGCGGAAGGTGTACGGGCCGATCGAGAACACCGCGTCCTCGCTGTTCTCGAAATTCCGCAGCTGCGCGCGCAGCCGCGCCAGCAGTTCGGCCAGCCGGAACGGCTTGGCGATGTAGTCGTTGGCCCCGGCGTCGAGGCCGCGGACCACGTCCATCTCGGCATCCGAGCCGGTGAGCATGATCACCGGCATCTTGTGGCCCAGCCGGCGCATGCGGGCGCAGAACTCGCGCCCGTTGCCGTCCGGCATGGAGATATCCAGGATCACCGCATCGAAGCGGGCGTCCGGCGCGAAGAGAAGCCGGTCCGCCTCCCGCAGGGTGGCGGCCTCGACGGCGACGAATTCGCCCTCGAGCGCGAGTTGCTCGGCGAGGGTGAGGCGCAGATCAGGATCGTCGTCCACGATCAGGATGGGTCGCTCGTTGGCCATTCTGTCTTCCTTCGATCGGGCGGGGGGCAGGCCGCCGTCGGTCCGGTCGGGAGGGGGAGTCACGACAGCCCCGCCAAACCCCCATATAGTCCATGTCGAGCCGCCGTGTCCCGTTGGACATGTCGGCCCCGCACGGGTGCCACGCGCCAGCTTCGGGGTGAATGATGACAAAATTAGGCCACGCCGGGATCGCAAACGCGTGATCAACCGATGAACCGACCGACTTTTCCCCGTCCTGTCGCCGTACCCGGCGCCGCGACTCCAGCCGCCGAGCTGTCCGCGGGCGAGCAGCCCGCCGCGCCGGCCCTGTCGGCTGCGCGGCTGCGCGCCGTGCATCGCGCCGCCACCGACCTCCGCCGCGGCATCCCGGTGGTGCTGGTGGCCGACCCGCCCTTGCTGCTGCTGGCGGCCGAGACCGCCAGCGCCGCCGGGCTGGAGGAGGTCGCCCGCCTGATCGCCGCGCCGCCGGTGCTGCTGCTCGCCCCGGTGCGCGCGGCCGCCGTGCTGCGCCGCCCGATCGGCCCCGCGGGCGGCCCCGCGGGCGGCGGCCCCGGGGGCGGCCCGCCGGTGGCGCTGGCGCTGCCCGGGGCGCTGCTGGCGCCCGAGTCGCTCGCCCGCCTCGCCGACCCGGTCCTGGACCAGGCCCTGCCCGCGGTGCCGGAGCCGGTGGAGGCGCCGGCCGCGGCGCCGGCGGCGCTGGCGCTCGCCAAGCTCGCCCGGCTGCTGCCCGCGGTGCTGGCCGCGCCGTTGGCCGCGCCCGGGTCCCTCCCGCCCGGCCTGCTGGCCGTGCCGGCCGCCGACGTGCTGGCCTACCGCCCCGCCGCCGCGACCTCGCTCCGCCGGCTGACCGAGGCGCAGGTGCCGCTGACCGCCGCGCCGGACGCGCGCATCGTCATCTTCCGCCCCGCCGACGGCGGCACCGAGCATCTGGCGATCCTGGTGGGCCAACCGCAGCAGCAGGACGCGCCGCTGGTGCGGCTGCATTCCGAATGCTTCACCGGCGACCTGCTCGACAGCCTGCGCTGCGACTGCGGCACCCAGTTGCGCGGCGCGATCGCCCGCATGGCCGAGGCCGGGGCCGGCGTGCTGCTCTATCTGGCCCAGGAAGGCCGCGGCATCGGGCTGGCCAGCAAGCTGCGCGCCTACACCTTGCAGGACCGCGGGCTCGACACCCTGGACGCCAACCGCGCGCTGGGCTGGGAAGCCGACGAACGCAATTTCCTGCTCGCCGCCACCATGCTCGACGCGCTCGGCATCGGCCGGGTCCGGCTGCTGACCAATAATCCCGACAAGCTCAGCGGCCTCGCGGCCTGCGGGATCGAGGTGGCAGGGCGGGAGCCGCACGCCTTCGCCCCCAACGGGGTGAACGACGCCTACCTCGCCACCAAGGCGCTCCGCTTCGGCCATCTGCTGGGCTAGGGCGATGCGCGCGGTGGTCACGGCGGACGGGCGGTTGCAGATGGCGGGGCAGGGGCTGCGCGCCGCTCTCGGCCGCGGCGGCGTGCGCGACGGCAAGCAGGAGGGCGACGGGGCGACCCCGGTCGGCGTGCTGCCCCTGCGCCGGGTGCTGTACCGCGCCGATCGCGGCCCGCGGCCTGCCTGCGCGGTGCCGGTGGAGCCGCTCGCCCCGGACGACGGCTGGTGCGACGACCCCGCCCACCCCGACTACAACCGCATGGTCCGCCGCCCGCACCCGGCGCGCGGCGAGGCGCTGTGGCGCGACGATGCGCTGTACGACCTGATCGGCGTGCTGGGCTGGAACGACGCCCCGGTGGTCCCCGGGAGCGGCTCGGCGATCTTCCTGCACGTCGCGCGCCCCGATTTCGCCCCGACCGAAGGCTGCGTCGCGCTGGCCGCGGCCGATCTGCGCGCGATCCTGGCTTTGGGCCTCAGCGAGATCGAGGTGGTGGGATGACCGCCGGCGTGCTCGCCGGCCGCCTGCTGGACCGGCTGCCGGACGCCGCCGCGGCGGAACGGATGACCCCGCTGTTCGGCACGCCGGGCTGCCGGGTCGAACGGATCGTCTCGGCCGGTCAGGCGAGCCCCGAGGGGGTCTGGTACGACCAGCCGCAGACGGAATTCGTGCTGCTGCTGGCCGGATCGGCCCGCCTCAGGATCGAGGACGAGCCGGCGGCGCGCGACCTCGCGCCCGGGGACTACCTGGTGCTGCCCGCCCACTGCCGGCACCGGGTGGAGCAGACATCGGCCGCCCCGCCGGCGGTATGGCTCGCGGTGCATATGGGCTGAGCGCGCCCCCATGTTTCGTCCCCTCCGGCCCCGTGTTAAGGGGGCCGCGTCCGACCGGGAACCGCCATGAACCAGACCCAGCCTGCCGCCAGCCTCGACCGCTTCTTCACCGCGCCGCTGGCCGAGACCGATCCCGACCTCGCCGCCGCGATCGGCGCCGAACTGCACCGCCAGCAGGACGGCATCGAGCTGATCGCCAGCGAGAACATGGTCTCCGCGGCCGTCCTCGAAGCGCAGGGCTCGGTGCTGACCAACAAATACGCCGAAGGCTACCCCGGCCGGCGCTACTACGGCGGCTGCGTCCATGTGGACGTGGCGGAAAACCTCGCCATCGACCGCGCCAAGCGCCTGTTCGACTGCGCCTTCGCCAACGTCCAGCCGCACTCCGGCGCGCAGGCCAACCAGGCCGTGTTCCTCGCCCTGCTGCAGCCCGGCGATACGGTGCTGGGCATGAGCCTCGCCGCCGGCGGCCACCTGACCCACGGCGCGGCGCCCAACCTGTCGGGCAAATGGTTCCGCGCGGTGCAATACGGCGTGCGGCAGGACGACGGGCGGATCGACTACGAGCAGATGGAATCCCTGGCGCGCTCGGAACGGCCGAAACTGATCATCGCCGGCGGCTCGGCCTATCCGCGCGTGATCGACTTCGCCCGCATCCGCAAGCTGGCCGACGAGGTCGGCGCGTATTTCATGGTCGACATGGCCCATTTCGCCGGCCTGGTCGCCGCCGGCCTGTTCCCGAGCCCGCTGCCGCACGCCCATGTGGTGACCACCACCACCCACAAGACCCTGCGCGGCCCGCGCGGCGGCATGGTGCTGTCGAACGACCCCGACCTCGGCAAGAAGATCAACAGCGCCGTCTTCCCCGGCCTGCAAGGCGGCCCGCTGATGCACGTGATCGCCGGCAAGGCGGTCGCCTTCGCGGAAGCCCTGCGCCCCGAGTTCCGCGCCTACCAGCAGGCGGTGCTCGACAACGCCCGCACCCTCGCCGCCACCCTCGCCGAACACGGGCTCGCCATCGTCACCGGCGGCACCGACAGCCACCTGATGCTGGTCGACCTGCGGCCCAAGCACGTCACCGGCAAGGCCGCCGAAGCCAGCCTGGAACGCGCCCATATCACCGCCAACAAGAACGCCATCCCGTTCGATCCCGAGAAACCCGCGATCACCTCCGGCGTCCGCCTCGGTTCCCCCGCCGCCACCACCCGCGGCTTCGGCACCGCCGAGTTCCGCACGGTTGGGGAGATGATCACCGAAGTGCTCGACGGCCTCGCCCGCTCCAACGACGGCACCAACACCGCCGCCGAAGCGGCGGTCGGCGCCCGCGTCCAGGAACTCTGCGCCCGCTTCCCGATCTACCGCACGCCATGAGCATCGGGGGGCCGCAGGCCCGGGGCTCCGCCCCGGACCCCGCCAGGGGCGCTGCCCCTGGACCCCGCCAGGGGACAGTCGTCCCCTGGACCCCTTCGACGGCTTCGCCCGGGAGCGGGGTGGGCGCGGGGGGGCGGGCGGCTGGCGGCGTGAGGCAGGCGCGGCACGCCGCGCCTGCCTCACGCCGCCAGCCGCCCGCCCCCCCGCGCCCACCCCGCTCCCGGGCGAAGCCCCCCAAGGGATGCAAGGGACAATGTCCCTTGCCGGGGGTCCAGGGGGCAGAGCCCCCTGGCGGGGTCCGGGGCGGAGCCCCGGCTTACGGAGCCCCACGCTGATGCATTGTCCGTTCTGTGGCCATGACGATACGCAGGTGAAGGACAGCCGTCCGACCGAGGATGGCGCGGCGATCCGGCGCCGGAGGTTCTGTCCGCAATGCGGTCAGCGCTTCACGACGGTCGAGCGGGTGCAGTTGCGCGAGCTGACGGTGGTGAAGTCCGACGGCCGGCGGGTGGCGTTCGACCGCGACAAGCTGGCCCGTTCGATCCGCATCGCGTTGCGCAAGCGCCCGATCGAGGAGGAGCGGATCGAGCGCATCGTCAACGGCATCGTGCGGCATCTGGAGGCGTCGGGCGAGACCGAGATCCCCAGCAAGCAGCTGGGCGAGCTGGTGATGGACACGTTGAAGGATCTCGATCCCGTCGCCTATGTCCGCTTCGCCAGCGTGTACCGCAATTTCCGCGAGGCCAAGGATTTCGAGGCTTTCGTCGGCACTCTTGGGGAAGTGGCCCGGACCGATGACGGAACGGGCTGAAGACTCGGCGCATATGCGCGCCGCCCTGGCGCTGGCCGGGCGCGGGCTGGGGCTGACCTGGCCCAACCCGTCGGTCGGCTGCGTGGTGGTGAAGGACGGGCGGGTGGTCGGCCGCGCGGTCACCGCGCCGGGCGGGCGCCCGCATGCCGAGCCCGCCGCCCTGGCGATGGCCGGCGCGGCGGCGCGCGGCGCCACGGTCTATGTGACCCTGGAGCCCTGCTGCCACTGGGGCCGCACGCCCCCCTGCACCGAGGCGCTGATCGCGGCCGGCGTGGCGCGGGTGGTGATCGGCGCGCGCGACCCCGATCCGCGGGTGGACGGCGCCGGCCTGGCGCAACTGCGCGCCGCCGGGATCGCGGTCACCGAGGGCGTGCTGGCCGCCGAGGCCGATGCGATGCTGGCCGGCTTCGCCAGCCGCATCCGTCGCGGCCGGCCGTTGGTGACGTTGAAGCTCGCCTCCACCCTCGACGGACGCATCGCCACACGCAGCGGCGAGAGCCGCTGGATCACCGGCCCGGCGGCGCGGCGCGCGGCGCATGCCCTGCGCGGCCGGCACGACGCCGTGCTGGTCGGCGCCGGCACCGTGGCCGCCGACGATCCCGACCTGACGTGCCGTCTGCCGGGCTTCCGCCCCACGCCGGTCGTGCGCATCGTCGCCGACAGCCATCTGCGCACTGCGCTCACCGCAAGGGTGGTGGCCACCGCGCGGGACACGCCCACCTGGTTCCTGCTGCGCGAGGATGCCGATTCCGGGCGCAGGCGGGCCTTTGCCGCCGCCGGCGTCACTTTGATCGAGACGCCCCCGGCCGCGACCGGCGTGGACCTGACGCGCGGGATCGCGCATCTGGGCGCGGCCGGCCTGACCCGGCTGCTGGTGGAAGGCGGCGGCCAGCTTGCCGCCGCGTTGTTGCGGGAACGGCTGGTCGATCGCATCGCCTGGTTCCACGCCCCCGCGGTGATGGGCGGCGACGGCTGGCCGGCGGTCGCGGCGTTCGGGGTGGACGGGCTGGACAGGATGCCCCAATTCGTGCGCCGTAGCACGACGCCGCTCGGCCCCGACCTGCTGAGCCTGTTCGATGTCCAGCCTGAAGGCCACACCTGAGATGTTCACCGGGATCGTCACCGCGCTCGGCACCGTCCGCGCCATCACCAAGATCGGCGCCGGGCGCGATATGCGCCTGGTGATCGGCGCGCCGTGGGACGACACCGCGACGATCGCGCCCGGCGCCTCGATCGCCTGTTCCGGCTGCTGCCTGACGGCGGTGGAACTGGGTCCGGACTGGTTCGCGGTGGATGCCTCGGCGGAAACCCTGGCGCGCACCACGCTCGGGCGCTGGGCGGTGGGCACGCGGGTGAACCTGGAGCGCAGCCTGAAGCTTGGCGACGAACTGGGCGGGCACATCGTCTCCGGCCATGTGGACGGGGTGGGGGAGGCGATCTCGGCCGACCCGGAGAATGGCTCGGTCCGCTGGCGGTTCCGGGTGCCGGCGGCGCTCGCCCGTTTCATCGCCGAGAAGGGCAGCGTCGCGGTGGACGGGGTCTCGTTGACGGTGAACGCGGTGACGGACGACAGTTTCGCGGTGAACGTCATCCCGCACACCGCCGCGGTGACCGGCTTCGGCGTGCTGCGGCCGGGAGACGCCGTGAATCTCGAGATCGACATGCTGGCCCGCTACGTGGCGCGGCTGGCTGCGTTCCAGGGGGCGGAGGCCCGATGATGGACGGCATCAAGAGCTTCGATCTGGCGCAGTACCTGACCTCGGCCGAGGACCTGATCGAAGAAGCGCGCAACGGCCGCATGTTCATCCTGGTCGATGACGAGGACCGGGAGAACGAGGGCGACCTGGTCATCCCCGCCCAGTTCGCCACGCCCGACGCGGTGAACTTCATGGCGCGGCACGCGCGCGGGCTGATCTGCCTCGCGCTCACCCGGCACCGGGTGGAACAGCTCGGGCTCGGGCTGATGAGCTCCAACAACGGCACCCGCCACCAGACCGCCTTCACCGTCTCGATCGAGGCGCGCGAGGGCGTGACCACCGGCATCTCCGCGCACGACCGCGCGCGCACCATCGCGGTGGCGATCAACCCCGATTGCGGGCGCGACGACATCGTGGTGCCGGGCCACATCTTCCCCCTGGTGGCGCGCGAGGGCGGCACCCTGATCCGCGCCGGCCACACCGAGGCCTCGGTCGATATCGCCCGGCTCGCCGGGCTGTCGCCGGCGGCGGTGATCTGCGAGATCATGAACGACGACGGCACCATGGCGCGGCTGCCGGATCTGGTGTCGTTCGCGCAGAAGAACAACCTCAAGCTCGGCACGATCGCCGACCTGATCGCCTACCGCCGCCGCACGGAACGGCTGGTCAAGCGGGTGCAGGAAGGCCTGTTCGACCATGTGGCCGGCGGCGAGTGGAAGCTGATCGTGTATGCCAACACGGTCGAGTACCAGGAGCATCTGGCGCTGGTGAAGGGCGACCTGTCGGGGCCCGATCCGGTGCTGGTGCGCATGCACGCGGTCGACCTGCTGGACGACATGACCGGCGGGCCGCACTGGATCTCGATCCATAACGCCATGCACATGATCGGCCGCGAGGGCCGCGGCGTGCTGGTGCTGATCCGCGAGCACCGGGCCACCGCGCTGTCGGACCGGGTGCGGGAGCTGGTGATGTCGCCGCGGCCGCAGCGGGAATTGCGTGATTACGGGATCGGGGCGCAGATCCTGCTCGATCTCGGGGTGAAGGACATGGTGCTGCTGTCGAACCGGCAGCGCACCGTGATCGGATTGGAGGGCTACGGGCTGAACATCGTCGAGACACGGCCGATCCCCGATACGGCGACCGGGGGAGGCAGGACGTGAGCACGGAAGACGCGGCGCTGCCGGCGGCGCCACGGATCGACGGGCCGGCGCCGCACCTGCTGGTGGTGCGCGCGCCCTATTACCGCGAAGTGGCGGACGGGCTGACCCGCGGCGCCGAGCGCATCCTGCGCGAGGCCGGCGCCACGTTCGACAGCCTGAACGTCGCCGGCGCGTTCGAACTGCCGCAGGCGATCCGCCTCGCGCTGCGCGGCGCCACGCGGTTCGACGGCTACGTGGCGCTGGGCTGCGTGGTGAAAGGCGAGACCGACCACTACGATCATATCTGCCGCGAGACGATCGGCGGGCTCATGCGCCTGTCCCTGCAGTTCGGCCTGGCGCTGGGGCAGGGGGTGCTGACGGTGCACCGGCTGGACCAGGCGTTCGCCCGCTCCGGCCGGGACGGCCACAACAAAGGGGCCGAGGCCGCCGCTGCCGCCCTGATCCAGATCGGCGTTGCGCGGCGGTTCGGGGCGTGAGCGGCAAGAGTGGCCGCCCCGGCCCGCGGCGCGGGCGCACGGCCTCGCGCGTGGCGGCCGTGCAGGCGCTGTTCCAGAGCGAGCAGGCCGGCATCAGCGCGGAGACGGTGATCGACGAGTTCGTGCGCCATCGGCTGGGCGTCTTGCCGGGCTCGGGCGGGTTCGAGGACGGCCGGGTGCCGGAGGCCGAGGTGCCGCTGTTCGCCGGGATCGTGCGCGCGGCGGTGACGCAGCAGGAGACGATCGACCGCATGCTGGCCGAGGCGCTGCCGGCGGAGTGGCCGCTCGGGCGGCTCGATCCGGTGCTGCGGGCGCTGCTGCGGGCGGCGGCGGGGGAACTGGCGCGCGCGGACGGGCCGCCGGCGAAGGTGGTGATCAACGAGTATCTGAACGTGGCGCACGGGTTCTTCGAGGGCGAGGAACCGCGGATGGCGAACGCGATCCTGGACCGGCTGGCACGGTTGCTGCGGGCGGGGGAGTTCGCCCCCGGCGCCGGCTGAACCCCGGCGCACCCGCGAGGCCCATGCACCCTCCCACCTCTCCCGCGTGCGGGAGAGGTCGCCCCGCGCAGCGGGGCGGGTGAGGGCGCGGCGCGCGTAGTACCCGCGGCCGCCGCCTACCCCCAGCCCAACCCCGCCAGCCCCGCGTGGCTGGTCACCCAGCACCACTCCGCCCGCCGCACCACCTCCAGCGCATCCAGCAGCGCGATCGCCCCGTACGGCCGCCCGAACACATGCGCATGGACGGTGATGTCCAGGCAGCCGAACGGGCTGCCCAGCCGCGGCCAGCCCGAAACGATCCGCTCCAGGGTGCGGCTGAACGCCGCCGGCTCGTTGCCGTATCGCACGTAAAGCGGCATGTCGTTCACCTCCATGGTGAACGGCATGCCCAGGATGCCGCCGGCCGGCGTTTCGATCCGGTACGGCAGGTCGGCGTCGAACATGTCCGCGTGCCAGCGGAACCCGGCCGCCGCCAGCAGGCGCGATGTCTCCGCGCCCGGCGTGCAGCGCGGGCTGAGCCAGCCCGCCGGCGCGGCCCCGGTGGTTTCGGCCAGCACGGACCGGCAGGCGGCGATATCTTCCTGTTCCTGCTCCGTCGTCAGATACGGCCGCAGGGTCCCCTGGCTCCAGCCATGCGCCGCCACCGCGTGCCCGCGCGCGGCGATGGCGCGCGCCAGGTCGGGGAACCGCTCCGCCACCACGCCGCTGGTGTAGAACACGCCCGACAGCCCGGCCCGGTCGAGGATGTCCAGGATCCGCCACGCCCCCACCTGCGCGCCATACTCCGCCCAGGACCGCGCCTGCAGATCCACCACCCCCGGGCGCAGCACGTTGCCCATCGGGCCGACGCCGGGCGCGGTGCCCTCCGCCCAGCCTTCCAGCATCACGCTGATCGAAACGGCGAGCGGCCGGCCCGCCGGCCAGCCCGGCGGCACCGGGCTGCTCATGCCGGCAGCGGCCAGTCGAGGAATTCGCACACCGCGCGGCCCATCACCCAGTCCTTGTCCGCCGCGGACAGGAACGAAAGCTCCTCGGTGAAGAAGGTGATCGCCTGGCGGTAGCTGCAGGGCAGGCGGGTGAGGTCGGTGCCCCAGAAGGTGCGCCGCGGGCCGAAGGCATCGAATGTCTGGCGGATGAATTCGTGAATGGAACGGAACGGATAGGTATCGTCCGTGTAGCACGGCAGCGCCGAGGCCTTCACCGCGACATTGGGGTGCCGCGCGATGCGCAGCAGGTCCGGCAGGTCGACGAAGGCCGCGGCGTCCTTCTCGCGGCGCAGTTCCATGTGGTCGAGCACCAGTTTCAGATCCGGATGCCGCTCCGCCAGGCGATCGAGCGCGGGCAGGTGGCCCGGCGCGAACATCATCACCGGCAGGGCGTGACGCTCGCAGGCCTCCCACAGCCACTCGGCGCTGTCGTCATAGAGCCAGGTCATTTCCGGGCGATAGATGAAGCGCAGGCCCAGCATGCCGGGCTGGTCGCGCCAGCCGGGCAGCCGGGCCGCATTGGCGGGATCGACGGCCAGCCGGCCCATCACCGCGAACCGGTCGGGATGGGCGCGCGCGGCGGCGAGCGCGAGATCGTTGTAGTTCCCTTCCCATGAGGGCGGCACGATCACCACCCGATCGACCCCGGCCGCGTTCACGGCGGCCAGAAGTTTCTCCTGGGTGAAGGGCTCGGGCTGCTGTTCGTTGCCGGGGCCCCACGACGGCCAGGGGCGCTCTGGCGTATTGGCGCCCCAGATGTGGACTTGCGCATCGACGATGATCATAGCGCGGGCTCCTTTGCGGCTCGGGCCAGATGGCGGTGGCGGGCGAGCGATGTCAACACGGCGGAGCAAGGCGCAGCAATTTATACAGTCGTAACTTCGGGGCGCCGCGGCGCGCGTGCCGGGCCGGACCGGCCGGTACGGACCGGCGGGGCCGTCCCGTCCGATCCGGCGGTCCGGCCGCGATCGCGCCGGCAGGGTGCGGTGCCGGACGCGCGGTCATCGGATCGTAACGGGCGGGCGGTCGGATGGCGGCGAAGCCCGGCGCGGGCGCAACGAAAGGACGCCGCCGGCCGCGCGGGATACCGATGCGCCGTGTTCAGTGGTCGGCCGGTCCCTGAAATGCGAAGGCATTTCAGGGGCAGGACACTAGCCGACCAGCAGCTTCGCCGCCGCCGGCGCGAAATAGGTCAGCACCCCGCTGCAGCCGGCGCGCTTGAAGCCGATCAGGCTTTCCATCATCGCCCGGTCGTGATCCAGCCAGCCGTTCCGCACCGCCGCCATGATCATCGCGTATTCGCCCGACACCTGATAGGCGAATGTCGGCACGCCGAAGCGCTCCTTCACCCGGCGGATGATGTCGAGATACGGCATCCCCGGCTTCACCATCACCATGTCCGCGCCTTCCAGCAGGTCGAGCTCGACCTCCCGCAGCGCTTCCTCGGCATTGGCCGGGTCCATCTGGTAGGTCGTCTTGTCGCCCTTCAGCGCCCCGCCCGAGCCCAGCGCGTCGCGGAACGGCCCATAGAAGGCCGAGGCGTATTTCGCCGCGTAGCTCATGATCCGCGTGTCGATCATCCCGGCGCGGTCGAGCGCCTCGCGGATCGCGCCCACCCGCCCGTCCATCATGTCCGACGGCGCGATCACGTCGATGCCCGCTTCCGCCTGCACCAGCGCCTGGCGGACCAGCACCTCCAGCGTGTCGTCATTGGCCACGTAGCCGTTGCGGATCACCCCGTCGTGGCCATGGTCGGTGTAGGGATCGAGCGCCACGTCGCCGACCAGACCGAGGCCGGGGAACTCCTGCTTCAGCACCCGGGCGGCCTGGCACATCAGGTTGTCCGGGTTGATCGCCTCGGTGCCCTCGGCGTTCTTCTTCGCCGCCGGCGTGGCGGGGAACAGCGCCACGGCGGGGATGCCGAGCGCATGCGCCGGCGCCACATGCTGGGCCAGCCGGTCGATGGTCACCCGCGCGACGCCGGGCATGGACTCGACATCGGTGGTGCGTCCCGTGCCCTCGATCACGAACACCGGCCAGATCAGGTCGTCGACGGAGAGCGCATTCTCCGCCACCAGCCGGCGCGTCCACAGATCGCGGCGGTTGCGCCGCATGCGGGTCGAGGGAAAACGGCCGACGGTCATCGCGGGACCTCCTGCAAGTCAAGGCAGGATGGATACGTCCTGGCCGGCGGGAAGGGAAGGCGGATGGCCTTGACAGGGGATTGGCGCGTAGCATATACAATTCTGTATATGCAGCCCGTCCCTCGGCAGCCCTTAACGGAATGCTCAGCGGTCATGTCCCACACCGGCTTGCATGGACCTGATGTGGGACCCGGCCAAGGAAGCGCGGAATGTCCGCAAGCATGGGCTCGATTTCTCGTTCGCGGCCCTGGTGTTCGCCGATCCGCTCGCGGTAACGCTGTTCGACCGGATCGAGGGCGGGGAGGAGCGGTGGCACACGCTGGGCGCGGTCGGACCGGGCTGCAAGGTGCTGCTGGTCGTGCACACCGCGCCTGACGACGGGGCCGCCCTGCGGATCATCGGCGTGCGGGCGGCCACCCGACGTGAACGGAGGCGATATGAGGACGACCCGACATGACCCGGAACGCCCGGCGCTGACCGAAGCGCAGGCGGCCCAACTCCGCGCGCTGGAAGGCCGCCCGATCGATACCCAGGCGATCCCGGAAGCCCCCGCCGCCCACTGGACCACCGCGCAGCGCGGCCGGTTCTTCCGCCCCCGCAAGGAGGCGATCTCGCTCCGCCTCGACGCCGACGTGCTCGACTGGCTGCGCCGCCGCGGCCCCGGCTACCAGACCGAGATCAACCGCATCCTGCGCGCGCGCATGGAAGCGCAGGAGCACGAACCGACCGGTTGATCCCGTCCCGCGGGGCGGGTCAGATCGGCAGCACGATCAGGATGTCCACCAGGTGCGATTCCAGCACCACCTCGCGTCCTGCCAGACGCAGCGCCCCGTCCTGCTCGACGATCCGGTCCAGGTATTTCCCCGCCGCGAACAGCTCCGTGCCGCCCCCCTGCTGGGTGCGGTACAGCGCGAAATTGCTGCGCGCCGTGATCGCCCCGTCGGCCGCGCGGGCCAGCAGCGGGCGGGCCAGCAGGTGGCAATAGGTGTGCGGCTCGAAGATGTTGGCGGTGCGCAGCGCCAGCACCCGGTCCTGCATCATCCCCCGCCCCTGGCAGGACAGGATGCCGATCGGCAGGCCCGCTTCGAACGCGTCGCGCGGGATGATGCGGTAGCTGGCGTCCTCGGCGAAGAACCCCGGCCAGTCCTCCAGCAGGTCGTCATCGACGACCTGCGCGATCCCGGCCAGGAAATCCTCGATCCGCGTGCGCAACGCGGGCGCGACCGGGGCAGGGGCGGTCTGGTCCATCGCGTGCATCTCCCCTACCAGCCCATCAACGCGCGATAGCCCTGCCAGAACCCGCGGATCGCCGTCTCCGTCGCCCGCGACCCGTCGGAGGAGGCGACGTCCCGCCCGCCCATCTCCAGGAACTCGTTGACATCCTCGCTGCCGCGCGAGCCGCGCTGGACGAACTCGTTGATGCACCCGTCCTCCAGCGACACGAGCCCGGCCGCCCCGGTCAGGTTGGCCTGGCGCACCCGCATCGCGGTGCGCTCCTCGTCGTCGTCCTCATAGCCCAGGTAGTTCCAGAACAACTCGGTCTTGTCGACGCCGCGCGGGGTGAAGAACCGCACCGCCAGCGAATTGAGCGTGAGCTGCACCGTGAGCGTCGGGAACACCGTCTGGATCATGTGCGTGATCCCGTCGTCGAACTCGGTGAACCCATCGAGCAGCTGCGGCCCGTGCAGGCCGGATTTGTACTGGGCGGAATGGACCTGCGCGTATTCCTCGGACTCGGTCAGCTTCGCCCGCTTCGCGTAGCTCAGGCTGTGCCGCCCGTCGTCGGACAGGATCATCCCGCCGTCCATGTCGAGCCGGTTGATCTTGAACGTCGTGTAGAACGTGTGCAGCAGGGTCGCATGATACGAATCGCGCACGTTCTCGGCGTACAGCTTCCAGTTGTTGTGGATGATCTGGCTGTGCTGGCCCAGCCGCTTCAGCTTCCGCCCGAGGTTCCGCCGCAGCACCCCGGCCACCTGCGGCCCGAGGAACGTCTCGATGTCCGGCGTGGCCTCGGAAAACGTCCCGAACACCAGCCCGCAGAACTGCGCCAGGCGGATCGGCTGCAGCCGGTGCTGCGCGGGGTCGAAATCCTCCGGCATGCCGCCCTTGCCGCGCAGCCCGTGGCGGAACGCCACGCTCTGCAACTGCCCGGCCAGGTCGTAGGTCCAGGAGTGATAGACGCAGGTCAGGCTGTCGCCATGCCCGCGCTGCTTCAGGCACACCAGCGCGCCCTTGTGCGCGCAGCGGTTGACCAGCGCGTGCAGCGCGCCGTCCCGGTCGCGGGTCACCACGATCGGCGTCTCCCCGATCGTCGCCAGGCAGTAATCGCCGGGCTCCGGGACGTCGATCTCCAGGCACAGGTAGTTCCAGATCGGGCCGCGGAACAGCACCTGCTGCTCGCGCGCATAGACCTCCGGATCGGAATAGAGGCGGAACGGAACCCTGGTGACGCCTTCCGCCGGCCAGCGGAGCGCAGGGTCGGGCGCGAGCGAAGCGGACATGGACGGATCCTCCGGACGGGCACGGTTCGACCGCCGCGCCTCATGGTCCGCACTGCACGGGGCGGGGCAGACGCTGTCAAGACCGGCCCGGCCGGGGCATTCTGGGCCACCACCTTGCCGAGGACCCCGACGATGCGCTTTGCCCCGCCCCGCTTCACCCCCGCCGCGCCGGTGCGGGTCAATCTCGCCTCCGACACCCAGACCCGCCCCACGCCGGGGATGCGCGCGGCGATGGCGGCGGCGGAGGTGGGCGACGAGCAGGCGGGCGCCGATCCCACCGTCTGGGCGCTGTGCGACCGGGTGGCCGCGCTGCTCGGCAAGGAGGCGGCGATGTTCCTCCCCTCCGGCACCATGGCGAACCAGGTGGCGCTGGCGACCCATTGCCGCCCCGGCGATCAGGTGCTGGCGCATGAAAGCGCGCATATCCTGAGCAGCGAGGGCGGCGCGCAGAGCGCCATCACCGGCGTGCTGGTGCTCGGCCTGCCCGGGGCGCGCGGCCAGTTCGACGTCGCGGCGCTGGAAGCCGTCCTCACCCCGCCCAGCCGCTACAGCCCGCCGCAGCGGCTGGTGGAGGTGGAGCAGACCGCCAACCGCGGCGGCGGCGCCTGCTGGCCGGCCGACCAGCTGCGCGCGGTCGCCGACTGCGCCCACGCGCACGGCCTGGCGACGCATATGGACGGCGCCCGGCTGCTCAACGCCGAAGCGGCGCTGGGCGTGCCGGCCGCGGCGCAGGCGGCCGGCTACGACAGCGTGTGGCTCGATTTCACCAAGGGCCTCGGCGCGCCGATGGGGGCGGTGCTGTGCGGCTCGGCCGATTTCATCGACCAGGCCTGGCGCTGGAAGCAACGCCTCGGCGGCGCGCTGCGCCAGGGCGGGATCGCGGCGGCGGGATGCCTCTATGCGCTCGACCACCACGTCGCCCGGCTGGCCGAGGACCACGCCAACGCGCGCGCCCTCGCCGCCGGCATGGCGGAGATCCCGGGCCTGTCGGTGGAACCGCCGGAGACCAACCTGGTGTTCTTCGACACCGCGGCAACGGGGATGAGCGCGGCGGACTTCGCCGCCCGGCTGGCGGCCGAGGGCGTGCTGGTGTCGGTGACCGAAGGCACGCGGGCGCGGGCGTGCCTGCATCTCGACGTGAGCGCGGCCGGCGTCGCTGACGCCGTGGCGGCGATGCGGGTGGCGGCGGCGGGGTAGGTCGCAAGCAAGGCCAGGGGGCGCTGCCCCCTGGACCCCCGCCAAGGGCGACGCCCTTGGAACCCATTCGTTGCCCGCCTATCAACCAAACCAACCGCCTTGCAGGAAGTACTGTTCTTGTTATGTTCATAGCCTCGATGCGAGGAGCATGACATGCGGCTGATGATGCAGGGGTTGACGGATACGCCTTCGAGCAGCGCTTCGGCACTGAAGATGCCTGCCTGAAGGCGCTGGTTGCGGCGCGGCAGACGGCTGGCATGGCGTGCCCAGGCTGCTCCAACCCGAAGACTACGTCTATGGGCGCCGGGTCGGCTGCACGCGCTGCAACCAACGCTGGTCGATCACCTCCGGCACGGTCATGGCCGCCACCAAGCTCCCGCTGAGATGCTGGTTTCGTGCGATGCACCTGATGACGAGCACCAAGCAGGGCATCTCGGCGATCGAACTCGGCCGCCGGCTGGGCGTGTCCTATCCGACCGCCTGGTACCTGCATAAGCGCCTGCGCCATGCCATGACCGAGCGCGGCGAACGTCACGTCCTGGGCGCCGCGCCGGTGGACGGCAGCGCCCGCCCAACGGTCGAGGCCGACGACGTCTATCTCGGCGGCGAGCGCAACCAAGGCCATGGAACGGTCGGAAAAACCCGCATGATCGCCGCGTGCGAACGCCAAGCCGACGGACGCATGAGCTATGTCGTGATGAAAGTCGTCGCGAACTTCAACGCCGAGCGGGTTGCAGCCTTTCGCGATGCGCATATCGCCCAGGGTGCTCACATCCACACCGACGGCCTGCGCGGCTTTACCGCCTTCGCCAATCCGGCAACCCAGCATACCCACCAGGTCACGGTCACCGGCAGCAAGCGCCCCGAGCGGGCGCGCGGATCGGTGTTCTTCTGGGTCAATACCGCGATCGCCAACCTCAGCACCGCGATCAAGGCACCTACAAAGCGCCCTCGGCGAAACACCTGCCCGATTATCTCGGCGCCTTCTGCTGGACCACCAACCATCGCAAGAACATGCCCGCCATGATCAGCGCCGCTTGCCGCGCCATCGCGACATCGACCGCCCTGACCAGAAGGGGCGTCTATGCCAGGCCAACGGGTCGATTGGTTGATAGGCGGGCATTCGTTGGTTCGGCTCGGGTGGGGGGAGGCGCGGCGGGCGCGGGGCGGCCCCGGCGGGTCGGGGAAAGCGCGCCATCGCGCGCTTTCCCCGACCCGCCGGGGCCGCCCCGCGCCCGCCGCGCCTCCCCCCACCCGAGCCGAACCCCCCAAGGGGTCCAGGGGACGACTGTCCCCTGGCGGGGGGTCCAGGGGGGCAGCGCCCCCCTGGCCTCAGCTCGCCAGCGCCGGCCGTTGCGCCCGCCAGGCGGTCGCGCGTTCGTAGGTGTGGGCCGCGCGCAGCACCAGCGCGTCCTCGAACGGCCGGCCGATCAGCTGCATCGACACCGGCAGCCCGCCGGCGCCGAAGCCGGTGCACACGCTCATCGCCGGCTGGCCGGTGACGTTGAACGGGATGGTGAACGACGGCTTCTCCAGGGTGGACCATTTCGTCACCGCGGTGATCTCCGGTGCTTCCGCCGGGGCAGGGGCGGTCAGCAGCAGGTCGAACTCCGTCATGGTCTCCGCCATCTGCTGGCACAGGACGCGGCGCCGGCGGATCGCCTGCACGTAGTCGGCGGCGCGCAGCACGCCGCCCAGGGCCACCCGGTCGCGGAAATATTCGCCGTAGTCGTCGAACCGGGTCTTCATCCAGGGTTCGTGCACGGCGAAGGCCTCGACGATCAGGATCACCCAGCCGCAGGCCTGGTACTCCGCCATCGGCGGCAGGGTGACGTCGCGCACCACGGCACCCTGGGCGGCGAACAGCCGGGCCGCCTCCTCGATCCCGCCCAGCACGGCGGGGCTGACCGGATGGTCGTTTTCGTGGAAATGCCGCACCACGCCGATGCGCAGCCCCTTCACCCCGGCGTCGATTCCGGCGGCGAAATCCTCTGCCGGGCGGTCGGCCGAGGCGGGGTCGGCCGGATCGTGCCCGGCCATCGCGGTCAGCAGCAGGGCGCAGTCCTCGGCGGTCCAGGCGAGCGGGCCGGTATGGTCCAGGGTGAACGCCAGCGGCTGCACGCCGGTCCGGCTCGCCAGCCCGTAGGTCGGCTTGATCCCGGCCAGCCCGCACAGCGCCGCCGGCCCGCGGATCGAGCCGCCGGTGTCCGATCCGGTGCCGCCCAGCACCATGCCCGAGGCCACCGCCGCGCCGGTGCCGGACGAGGATCCGGCGGTGAAATGCGCCGGGTTCCACGCGTTGCGCGCCGGCGGCCAGGGCAGGTCGAAGGACGGGCCGCCGAACGCGAATTCATGCGTGGCGAGCTTGCCCATCAGCACCGTGCCCGCCTCCGCCCAGCGGCGCACCACGGTCGAGTCGGCCGCCGGAACGTTGTCGATCAGCAGCTTCGAATGCGCCGTCGTGGGGATGCCGGCGGTGGCGTAGATGTCCTTGTGGCCGATCGGGATGCCGTCGAGCGGCCCGCGGAGAGTCCCCGCCACCGCCCGCGCCTCGGCCGCGCGTGCGTCTTCCATCGCCCGCTCCTCGGTCAGGCGGAGGAAGGCGTGCAGGGTGGGATCGAGCGCGCGCACCCGCGCCAGGCACGCCTCGGTCAGTTCCACCGGCGAGAGCTGCTTCGCCGCGATCAGGCGGGAGGCTTCGGCGATGGTGAAGAACGGCGCCATCACGCCTGCTCCGGCGTGAAGGTCAGCGACGGCTCGGCCTCGCGCGGCAGCGGCGCGTGCAGCCGGTCCAGCAGCGGCTGGATCAGCGCGTAGCCCTCCGCCACGCTGGCGATCTGCTCGGGGCGGAGCGAGAGGCCGGCCTGGGCGAGCAGGATGGCGACGGTGGCAGGATCGGACGGGGCCGGCATGGGGGTGGTTCCTTTCAGGGAATGATCAGGCGGTCGCGCGCAGGCAGCGGACCAGGCCGCCGCCTTCGCGCGGGAGCACCGGCGGGTCGGCGCTGCGGCAGGCGTCCTCGGCCAGGGCGCAGCGCGGCGCGAAGGCGCAGCCCGGCGGCAGCGCGGCAAGGTCGGGTGGCGCACCCGGAATGGCTTCCAGCACGCCGCCCCGCCGTCCGCCCTGCACGGTGGAGGACAGCAGTCCGGCGGTATAGGGATGGCGCGGATCGCGGATGATCTGCCGCGCCGTGCCCGCTTCCACGAAGCGCCCCGCATACATCACCGCCACCCGGTCGGAGATCTCCGCCGCCACCCCCATGTCGTGGGTGACGAACACCACCGCCATGCCCAGTTCCTGCTGCAACTGGCGCAGCAGCAGCAGGATCTGGATCTGCACCGTGACATCGAGCGCGGTGGTCGGCTCGTCGGCCAGCAGCACGTCGGGCGCGCAGGCGAGCGCCAGCGCGATCATCGCCCGCTGGCGCATGCCGCCCGACATCTCGTGCGGGTAATTGCTCAGCCGGCGCGCGGCCGAGGGGATGCGCACCCGCTCCAGCATCTCCTGCGCGCGCTTCAGCGCGGCGCGGTGGCTGAGGCCCTCGTGGGCGACGATCGCCTCGGCGATCTGCGCGCCGATCGTATAGACCGGGTCGAGCGCGGACATCGGCTCCTGGAACACCATCGAGATCCGCCGTCCGCGCAGCCGCGCCAGCGCTGGCGCCGGCAGATCCAGGAGCGACTGCCCGGCCAGCCGCACCGTCCCGGCGACCCGCGCCCGCGCCGGCAGCAGCCCCATCAGCGCCTTCAGGGTGACGCTCTTGCCCGACCCGGACTCGCCCAGGATGGTCAGGGTCTCGCCCGGCGCCAGGGTGAACGAGACGCCGTTCACCGCGGCGATCTCCGCCTCCCGGCGGAACAGGCGCACCGCGAGGCCGTCGACCTCGAGCGCCGGGACCGCCGCCGCGCCGGGGGCGGACGGGGCGTCGATGGTCATGGTGTCAGGCATCGAATCCCTCCCCGCCCGCCTGGGCGATCGCGCGGTGGCAGGCAACCAGGTGCAGCGGGTCGTCCGGTGGCCGCTTTGTGGCGGTCGGCGGGCCGGCCAGCGGCGGGGCCAGGCGCGGGGAGGTTTCGGCGCAGGCAGGGGCGGCAAAGGCGCAGCGGGTGCGGAAGCGGCAGCCCGAGGGCGGATCGATCGGGTTCGGCGGATCGCCGGCCAGCGGCGGTTCCATCGTCCGCCGGTCGGGATCGAGGGTCGGCTTGGAGGCGAACAGCGCCCGCGTGTACGGGTGGCGCGGGCGGGCGTAGATCGCCTCCACCGGCCCGGTCTCCACCACCTGGCCGAGATACATCACCAGCACCCGGTCGCTGATGAACTCCACCACGTTCAGATCATGCGAGATGAACACGTAGGTGAGGTTGAGCCGGCGCTTGAGGTCGGTGAGCAGGTTCAGCACCTGCGCCTCGATCGATTTGTCGAGCGCCGAGACCGCCTCGTCCAGGATCACCAGCCGCGGGTCGAGCGCCAGCGCGCGGGCGATGTTCACCCGCTGGCGCTGGCCGCCGGACAATTCATGCGGATAGCGGCGGGCGAACTGGCCGGGATCGAGCCCGACCTGCGCCAGCAGCCCGTCCGCCCGCGCGGTCGCCGCCGCGCGCGCCAGGCCATGGATGCGCGGTGCGTAGGCGATGCTCTCGGCGATCGTCATGCGCGGGTTGAGCGAGGTGTAGCTGTCCTGGAACACCATCTGCATTTGCCGGCGCATCGCCGCGACCTCGATGCCGGTGCGCGAGCCGACCGTATCGCCATCGAACACGACCGCGCCGGCGTCGGGTTCGATCAGCCGCATCAGCAGCCGCGCGGTGGTGGATTTGCCGCAGCCGGATTCGCCGACGATGCCCAGGGTCTCGCCCTTGCGGACGGTGAAGGAGACGTCATCGACCGCGTGCACGGTGGCCTGGCGGCGGCCGAGCAGCCCGCCGCGGATCGGGAAATGCTTGCGCAGCCCTTCGACGATCAGCAGCGGCTGGGCGGCGCCGCCGCGGTCGCGCGGATCGGCGGGGACGGGCAGGGGAGGGGTCATCGCGCTTGCCGCCCTTTACGGGTTGAGCTTCACGTCCATGGCGCTGCGCAACCCGTCGCTCAACAGGTTGAAGCACATGGAGGTGAGGAAGATCATCACGCCGGGCAGCGCGGCGACGTAGGGCTGCACATAGATCGCCTCGCGCAGCGCGTTCAGCATCACGCCCCATTCCGGCGTCGGCGGCACCACGCCGAGGCCGAGGAAGCTCAGGCCCGACGCCAGGATGATCGAGACGCTGATCAGGCTGGTGGCGTAGACCATGATCGGCCCGAGCACGTTGGCCAGCACGTGGTGGCGGATCACCTGCGCGGGACTGCTGGCGGACGCGCGCGCCGCTTCCACGAAATCAAGCCGGCGCACCTGCGCGGTGACGGTCTCGGCGATGCGCGCGAGGGGTGGGATGAACACCACCGACAGCGCCAGGATGACGTTCACCAGCCCGTTGCCGAGCACGCCGCAGATGGCGATGGCAAGCAGCACGGAGGGGAAGGCGTAGAACACGTCCATGATCCGCATGATCAGCGCGTTCACCACCCCGCCGGCGTAGCCCGCGACCACGCCGAGCAGTCCGCCGACCGCCAGCGCCACCATCACCGGCGTCACGCCGGCGAGCAGGGACATCCGCCCGCCGTAACAAAGCCGGGTCCACATGTCGCGCCCGTTCTCGTCGGTGCCGAGCCAGTGCCCCGGCGCCCCGATCGGCGCCAGCCGGTGCAGGATGCTGCCGGCGTAGGGATCGGCGCCCGCCGCCAGCGGGGCGAACACGGCGAGCCCGACGATCCCGAACAGCACCAGGCCGACGGCGATGGTGACCGGATCGCGTTGCAGCTTGCGGCGCACCGAGCGCCAGTAGCCCTGGGTTTGCGGCGGGCGCGGCACCGCGTCGAAGGGGGCGGTCTCGGGGCTGATGGCGGCGTCGAGCATCGGGCGATCCTCCGGTCAGCGCCGCAGCCGCGGGTCGATCGCCGCCTGGACGATATCGACCAGCAGGTTGAGCAGCACGAAAAAGAAGGCGAGCACCACGACGGTCGCCTGCAGCACGGGGATGTCGCGGCGGAAGATCGCGAGGTTGAGCAGGTAGCCCGAGCCCGGCCAGTTGAACACCGTCTCGACCAGGATCGAGCCGCCGAGCAGGTAGCCGAACTGCAGCCCCATCAGCGCCAGCACCGGGGCGGCCGCGTTCTTGCAGATATGGCGCACGATCGGCCCGCGCCCGAGGCCCTTGGCGCGCAGCGCGCCGACGAACTCCTGGCCCAGCACTTCGAGCACGGTGGCCCGCACCAGCCGCCCGATCACGCCCATCGGGATCAACGCCAACGAGATCACCGGCAGCACCAGGTACTGCCCGCGGTCCCACAGTGGCAGGGAATCCGGTCCCATGCCCTGCGCCGGCATCCAGTTGTGCAGCACCGCGGTGAACAGCACGAGCACGATGGCGCACCAGTAGTTGGGCAGGCTGACCCCGGTGGTGGCGATGGCGGAACAGAGCTTGTCCGGCCAGCGCCCGTGATGCAGGGCCGCGACCAGGCCGAGCCCGATGCCGAGCGAGAATCCGACCAGCGCGGCCAGCACGGCGAGGATGAAGGTGTTGCCGAGCGCCACCATCAACTGGCCGAGCACCGGGGCGGCGTTGAAGATGGAGACGCCGAAATTGCCGGTGAGCGCGCTGCGCAGCCAGAGCAGGTATTGGATGTAGAGCGGCTTGTCGAAGCCGAACGCCGCGGTCACCTCGGCGACCACCCGCGGCGACGCGTCCGGGGGCAGCAGCATGTCGATCGGGTTGCCGGGGGCGATATGGACCAGGGCGAAGACGACGAGGGAGACGCCGAGCAGGACGGGGATGGCGAGCAGCAGGCGGCGGAGGGTGAACAGGAGCATTCCGGGCGGGCCTCGAGGCGCGTGCTGCGATGCAGCAATCGTCGGGGAGGCTAGCACAAAGAATCGGCAGGTCCAGAAAAAATGCAGCCTATTTATTATGCATTTAGTGATAGATAGGGCCATATCTTCGGAACCGAGACGAAGTCCCTAGGAAATGTGCACAATTCCTAAACATATCGGCCCATCAGCCTCCCGCTGGAGCATGGACGAGGTCGAAACGAATTGCAGTCCGCGACAGCAAACCTGCCATAATTTGGGCAGATGCGAGCCGCCCGCCTAATCCTGCGGCAGCGCGCCCAGCGCCACCGGCTCGCCCGCCCCGCGCCGCGCACCCCGCGGCCGGTCCCACTCCACGGCGCCGCGCGCCGCTCCGGCCCGCCGGGCCGGCGCGCGGCGGACGCGCAGGCGACCCATGGCATGGGTCTTGCTGGCCGGCCCAGTGCCCTCCCGGCCCCGGGTCCGCATGTCGCGGCGCCCGCCCCGGCCCAGCGATGGAACCAATCCGACATGCTCTCTCGACGTCACTTCATCGCCACCTCCGCCGGCGCGGCGGCCCTGCCGGCGCTGCCCGCCGCCGCCGCCGCGCCCCAGGTGCTGCGGATCGCCATGACCGCCGCCGACATCCCGACCCCCGGCGGCATCCCCAACAACGGTTTCGAAGGCTATCGGTTCCTCGGCTACACCGCCTACGACGGCCTGGTGAACTGGGACCTGTTGCACCACCGGGACAAGCCGGCCGACATCACCCCGAGCCTGTTCACCGCCTGGCATACCGATCCCAAGGACATCAAGCGCTGGCTGTTCACCGTGCGCCAGGGGGTGACATTCCACGACGGCTCGGCCTTCGATGCCGACGCGGTGATCTGGAATCTCCGTCGCATCTACGACGACAAATCCCCCCAGTACGACGCCGCCTCCGCCCCGGTCGTGCGCGGCGCGGTCTACATGATCGACAAGTTCGAGAAGGTGGACGACACCACCATCGCCATCACCACCCCCTACCCGTTCACCTTCCTGCCCTACCTGCTCACCCGCGTGCTGATGGCCAGCCCGACCCAGTGGGAAAAGGTCGGCAAGAGCTGGGCCAATTTCAACAAGGCTCCTTCCGGCACCGGTCCGTTCAAGATCACCAAGGTGGTGCTCGGCCAGTATGTCGAGATGGCCCGCAACGAGCACTACTGGGACAAGGCCCGCGTTCCCAAGCTCGACAAGCTGGTGCTCTATCCGATGCCGGAAGCGACCACCCGGGTCGCCGCGCTGCGCTCGGGCCAGGTCGACTGGATCGAGGTGCCGGCGCCGGACGCCATCCCCTCGCTCAAGGCCGCCGGCTTCGTCATCAGCCTGTGGCCCTACCCGCACACCTATCCGTACGTGCTCGACGTCACCAAGGGATCGCCCTTCACCGATGTCCGCGTGCGCCGGGCGATGAACTATGCGATCGACCGGGTGAGCCTGTGCAAGCTGATCAACGGCACCGGCATCCCCGCCGACGGGCTCTACACCAAGGGCACCCCGTTCTACGGCAGTCCGACCGAGCATTACACCTACGATCCGGCCAAGGCGAAGGCGCTGCTCAAGGAAGCCGGCTACGGGCCGGGCAAGCCGCTCAAGGCCAAGATCATGATCTCCACCTCCGGCTCGGGGCAGATGGTGCCGCTGCCGATGAACGAGTATCTGCAGACCAACTTCAAGGCGGTCGGCATCGACGTGACGTTCGACGTGGTGGAATGGGGCACCATGCTGGTGGCCCTGCGCAGCACCCCGTCCGCGCCGCAGTCGCACGGCGATCAGGGGATCAATGTCAGCCTGAGCTGGGTCGATCCGGCCTCGATGTTCCGCTACTACAATTCCAAGAGCTTCTCGCCGCACGGGTTCAACTGGGGGCACTGGAGCGACCCCAAGGTCGACAAGCTGCTGGAATCGGCGCTCGCCACCACAGACAAGGCGGAACAGACGAAGCTGCTGGCGGCCGCCCACACCATCGTGGTCGACCAGGCGCCGTGGCTGTTCATCGTGCACGACCTCAACCCGCGCGCGCTGTCGGCCAAGGTGAAAGGCTTCCATCCGGCGCAGAGCTGGTTCCAGGATCTGACCCAGATCACCATCGCCTGATGACGGCGCCGCCGCGCGCCCCCCGGTCAGGGGCGCGCGGCCGGCGCGCCGGGCGGCAGGACCGGCCGGTCCTGCCGCCCCCGAAGCTGCGGCTCAGCCCGCCGCCATCGCCTTGTTCAGATTCTCGTCCAGCTTGGCCAGGAAGTCCTGGGTGTTCAGCCACTTCTGTTGCGGCCCGACCAGGATCGCCAGATCCTTGGTCATGAACCCGGATTCCACCGTCTCGATGCACACCCTCTCCAGCGTCTCGGCGAACCGGGTCACGTCCGGCGTGTCGTCGAACCGGCCGCGATAGGCGAGCCCGCGGGTCCAGGCGAAGATCGAGGCGATCGGGTTGGTCGAGGTCTCCTTGCCCTGCTGGTGCTGGCGGTAGTGCCGCGTCACCGTGCCGTGCGCGGCCTCCGACTCGATCGTCTTGCCGTCCGGGCTCAGCAGCACCGAGGTCATCAGCCCGAGCGAGCCGAAGCCCTGGGCGATGGTGTCGCTCTGCACGTCGCCGTCGTAGTTCTTGCAGGCCCAGACGTAGCCGCCGTTCCACTTCAGCGCGCAGGCCACCATGTCGTCGATCAGCCGGTGCTCGTAGGTCAGCCCGGCGGCGTCGAAGGCGGTCTTGAACTCGCTCTCGTAGATCTCCTGGAAGATGTCCTTGAAGTAGCCGTCATAGGCCTTCAGGATCGTGTTCTTGGTGGAGAAATAGAGCGGCCAGCCGCGTTGCAGCGCGTAGTTGAAGGACGCGCGGGCGAAGCCGGTGATGGAAACGCGCGTGTTGTGCATCGCCATCGCCGCGCCGCCGCCCTCGCCGAAATCATGCACCTCGAGCGTCTGCACCGGGCTGCCATCGGCCGGCTGGTAGCTCAGGGTCACCTTGCCGGGGCCGGGGATCTTCATCTCGGTGGCGCGATAGATGTCGCCGTAGGCGTGGCGCCCGATCACGATCGGCTGGGTCCAGTGCGGCACCAGCCGGGGCACGTTGTGGCAAATGATCGGCTCGCGGAAGATCGTGCCGTCCAGGATGTTGCGGATGGTCCCGTTCGGGCTGCGGTACATGCGCTTCAGCCCGAATTCCTTCACCCGCGCCTCGTCCGGGGTGATGGTGGCGCATTTCACGCCGACGCCGTACTGCGCGATCGCGTGCGCCGCATCGACGGTCACCTGGTCGTCGGTCTGGTCGCGGTATTCGATCCCGAGATCGTAGTATTTCAGATCGATATCCAGATAGGGCAGGATCAGCTTGTCCTTGATGAAGCCCCAGATGATCCGGGTCATTTCGTCGCCGTCGAGCTCGACGACCGGGGTCTTGACTTTGATTTTTGCCATTCTGCCCTCAATGCGGTACGCAGGAAGCCCGCCGCGCGGCGCGGCGGGGCCGATTGCGGGCGGACATTCGCACCGGGCCGGCGGAACGGCAAGCCGGCCGGCACGGCGCCCGGGCCGGGCCGCGAAAGCGGACCGTGGTTGTCCCGGAGCGGTACCCCACTGAAACCGGCAGTACCGATCCGCCCGCCGGGCATCGCGTAGAGGTTGTATGCGAGCATGATCTTTCGTTAAGGATCGTTCTGGCTGCTCCCGGGACGCAGCCGTGCCCATGCGTTCTCGCCCCTCCGGACCCGCAGGCGACCCTCATCGTGCCACCGACGGCCCGCCGATCTGCCGATCGCGGCCCCTCCAGCGGGCGCGCCAGCGGCGTTGTGGTCGCGCGGATCCTGACCGTCGTGATCTCGGCCCTGCTGATCGCGCTCACCTGGGGCAGCGCGCTGCGGGTGATCCGGACCGGGCGGGCCACCGCCGAACGCCGCGCCGGCGCGATCGTGGCGGCGCGGGCGGATGCGATCGCGGCGGACCTCGACCGCCGGCTGAACGACTCCGATCGGCTGCTGCGGTTCCTGGCGGATCGCTGGCGCGGCAATCCGTCGGGCTTCGATCTGGCCGGCTGGGTCCGCACCCCGCTGACGCTGCCCGGCGGGGCCGGGCTGTTCCTGCTCAACGAGGCCGGGGTCGTCCGGCAGACCACCCGGCCGGGCGGGAGCGGACAGGATCCCGCCCGCACCGAAGCCTTTGCCGCGCTGCGCCAGGCCTCGGCGCGCCAGCCAAACCCGGCGCGCCCGCTGCTGGTGATCGGCCCGGCCGCGCCGGACCCATCCACGCAGCCGGAAGCTGACGGAGCGGGCTGGCACATCGTGCTGGCGCGCCCGCTGCGTGCCGCGACCGGCGGGTTCGCCGGTGCCGTGGCGCTGGCGCTGCCGGTGCGCGATCTGCTTGACGCCGCCGGTCCGACCGCGCTGGCACCGCGCCGCGTGGTGGCGCTGGTCGGAACCGGCGGGCATGTGCGCGCCGTGATCGGCCCGACCGCCGATGTCGGGGCCGGCCTCGCGCCCGGGGCCGATATTTCCGGCGTGCCCGCGGTCGCCGCGCTCCGGGCCGACGCCGCGCCGGATGCGCGCGGTGCCGGCCAGGGGCAGCTGGTGCCGGGCGGGAAGGCGCTCCTGTTCGCGCTGCGCCGGGTGGGCGGCCGGCCGCTCGCCGTGCTGGTCGGGGTGGACCGCGCCGCGGTGCTCCGCGTGCCGCGCGCCCTGGTGGCGGAAACCCGCCGCTTCGCCCTTGCCATCTCCGCGCTCATCCTGTTCGTCGCCCTGGTGGTGCTGGCCGAGATCGAGGTCATGCGGCGGCGGGAGCGGCGGCTGGCGCGCGACCGCGGCGCGCTTGCCGTTGCCAATGCCGCGCTGGCCGGGGCGAAGCGGGAGGCCGATGCCAAGGCCGCCCTGCTTGAGGGCCTGCTGGCCGGCCTGCCCGTCGGCGTGATCATGTTCGATGCCAACCTGCGGCTGGTGGCCTGGAACCGCCAGGTCGCCGACATCGCCGGCATTCCCCCCCGGCTCCTGCGGGTCGGCGAGACGTTCGGTGCCATGGTGCGGGCCCAGGCCGAGGCCGGCGAGTTTGGCCCGGGCGATCCGGAGGGGCAGGTGGCGAAGCGGCTGGCCCGGGTGCAGTCCGGTCAGGGGGAGCGCCGGACGGAACGCCCGCGCCCCGATGGCCGCTTCGTCGAACTGCGCCGCGAGCTTCTGCCGGGCGGCGGCTTCGTCACCCTGTTCACCGACATCACCGAGCGGAAGCGCGCCGAGGTCGCGCTCAGCGAGGCGCGGACGGCGGCAGAGGCGGCCACCGCCGGCAAGTCCCGCCTGGTCGCCATGGTCAGCCACGAAATCCGCACGCCGCTGCAGGCGCTGCTGCACGGGACCGACCTGCTGGCCGACGCACCGCTCGATCCGATGCACCACCGGCTGCTCGGCGGCATGCGCCAGGCGGGAACCGCGATGCTGCGGCTGCTCGAGGACATCCTGGACGTCGCGCGCATGGAAGCCGGCCGCCTCGCGCTGCACGCCGAGCGCTGCGACCCGCGCCGGCCGCTGGAACGAGCGGTGGAAATGCTGCGTCCGGTCGCGGCCGAACATGGGGTGTCCCTGGCGCTGGAGGTGGCAGCGGACGTCCCGGCGACCGTCCTGGTGGACCCCGCCCGGCTGCAGCAGGTCGTGGTCAACCTGCTCTCCAACGCGGCGAAGTTCTCCGGCCCCGGACTGGTGCGGGTGTGCGCCGGTGTCGCGCCCGGGCCGGTGCTGCTGGTGGCCGTGACCGACCAGGGGCCGGCGATCGCCCCGGCGCAGCGGACGTTGCTGTTCCAGCCGTTCTCCCGTCTCGCCCCGCCAGGGGAGGGCGACGCCAGTGTGGGCGCCGGTGTGGGCCTGGGGCTCGCGATCTGCCGCGACCTGGTGGCGCTGATGGGCGGCGAGATCGGATGCGCCGCCGCCGACCTCTCCGCAGACGCGACGGACCCGGCGGGGGAAGCCGCGCGCACAGGCAACATGTTCTGGTTCACGGTGCCGTTGCCCGCCGCCGCGGCGGCGCCTGCTTCCGGAGCACGGCCGGCGGCCCCGACCGTCGACGGCGTGCGGGCGCGGCTGCGGATCCTGCTGGCCGAGGACGTGGCGGTGAGCCGGCTGGTCACCGCCACCCTCCTGCGCCGCGACGGCCATGCGGTGCACCCGGTGGCCGACGGCGATGCGGCGGTGGAAGCCGCCGCGCATGAGGCCTTCGATCTGGTGCTGATGGACGTGCATCTGCCCGGGCGGGATGGGGTGGCGGCAGCCCGGGCGATCCGCGCCCTGCCGGGCGCGTCCGGCGCGGTGGCGATCCTCGGCCTTACCGGCTCCGTCTCCCCCGAGGAGTGCGCCGCCTGCCTGGTGGCCGGGATGGGCGAGGTGCTGATCAAGCCGGCCGGGCCCGCGGCGCTGCGCGCGGCGCTGGCGCGTCACGCCGGTTCGATCCGCGGTCCGGCCGCGGCCTTCTGCGCCGCGCCGCCGGCCGAGAGCGCCGTGCTGTCGGAGCCACGCCTGCTGGAACTGCAGGGAAACCTGGCCCCCGCCACCCTGGCCCGCGTCGCGGAGGAATGCCTGAGCGGGCTCGCCGAGCTGCTCGGACGGCTGCGCGGGGCCATCGCCAAGGGCGATGGCGTGGCGGCGACCGCGGCGGCGCACGCGATGGCCGGCCTGGCCGGCGGCTACGGGCTGGCGGCGCTGGAACGCACGGTGCGCGCAACCCTCGGCGCGCTCCGCGCCGAGCGGCTGGACGACGCCGCGCAGCACTGCGCCGGCCTGGAAGCAGACCTCGCGCGCGCCGCCGACGGGCTGCGCCGGGCGCTGCGCAGCGAGGCGGTCTGAACCGGGGCGGGGTGCAGCGAGCAAGGCCAGGGGGCGCTGCCCCCTGGACCCCCGCCAAGGGCACAGCCCTTGGAACCCATTCGTCGGTTCCGGGTGGGAGAGGGGAGGCGCGGCGGGCCGGGGCGGCCTGGGTGGCCGGGTGCGGGCAAAGCGCATCCGCGCTTTGCCCGCACCCAGCCACCCAGGCCGCCCCGGCCCGCCGCGCCTCCCCTCTCCCACCCGGAACCCCCCAAGGGGTCCAGGGGACTTGTCCCCTGGCAGGGGGTCCAGGGGGGCAGCGCCCCCCTGGCTCACTCCGCCAGCGCCGCGATCAGCGCCGACACCGGCTGGCCCAGCACGGGGTGTATCCATGCCGGGGCGACCTCGGCCAGCGGCCGGAGCACGAAGCTGCGCAGATGTGCGCGCGGGTGGGGCAGCACCGGGTCGGGTGCGGCGCGCACCAGCCCGCCCATTGCCACGATGTCGAGATCGAGCGTGCGCGCGGCGTTCGGCACGCTGCGCCGCCGCCCGGCCGCCGTTTCGATTGCCTGCAGCGCGGCGAGCAGGGCGGCGGGGTCGATCGTTCCGCGCAACAGGGCGACCGCGTTGACGTAGGGCGGTTGTTCCGAGGGCGGATCCGGTGCGGTCGTGTGCCAGCGCGACAGCGCCGCGAGCCGCAACCCAGGCAGGGCGTCCAGTGCCGCGGCGGCGCGTCGGCAGGTGAGCAGCGGCGGCGCCCCGTCCGGTCCCGGCAGGTTGGCGCCGATGGCGATCAGGATCGGCGTCGCCGGATCCTGGGCGCGAATCGTGGCCGGTTTCACTTTTCTCTGCAATAATGGGATGATCGTCGGCCTCGGTTGCCCCGGACAGATGTTTTGGTCCGGCTCGCGCCGCTTCCGGCCGTTTTCGGCCCGCCGATCGCAGAAGGAGTTTCCGGCATGATCTTCCTGCCCAACGAGCGCGTGGCGCTGTTCATCGACGGAGCCAATCTCTATTCCGCCTCGCGCAATCTCGGCTTCGACGTCGATTACCGCAACCTGCTGGAACATTTCCGTCGCCAGACGCACGTGGTCCGCGCCTACTACTACTCCGCGCTGCTGGAGACGGACGATTATTCGCCGCTGAAGCCGCTGACCGACTGGCTCGCCTACAACGGCTACAGCCTGGTCACCAAGCCGGCGAAGGAGTTCACCGACGCGATGGGCCGGCGCCGGGTGAAGGGAAACATGGATATCGAGATCGCGGTCGACATGCTGGAACTCGCGCCGCGGCTGGATCATGTGGTGCTGTTCAGCGGCGACGCCGACTTCCGCCGCCTGGTGGAGGCGGTGCAGCGCAAGGGCGTGCGGGTCTCCGTGGTGTCCTCGATCCGCACCAGCCCGCCCATGGTGGCCGACGATCTGCGCCGGCAGGCCGACCAGTTCGTGGAACTGGCCGATATCGCCGCCGAGTTCACCCGCCGGCAGACCGAGCCCCGCGCCCCGCGGGCGGCCCGCCCGACCCCGGCCGAGCCGTTCCACGAGCCCTCCCCCGACGCGGCGTGAGCTTGCCTGTCGCTGGGGCGACCGCTGGGGCCGCCGCCGGGCCGGCCGCGGAGTGCGCGCTGTGCCCGCGGCTCGCCGGGTTCCGCGCCGCCAACCGGGCCGCGCATCCGGACTGGTGGAACGCGCCGGTGCCGAGCTTCGGCGCGCTCGACGCGCCGCTGCTGGTGGTCGGGCTGGCCCCGGGCCTGCGCGGCGCGAACCGCACCGGCCGCCCGTTCACCGGCGATTACGCCGGCGTGCTGCTGTACGAAACCCTGCTGCGCTTCGGCTTCGCCCACGGCGCCTATGCCGCCCGCACCGATGACGGGCTGACGCTGACCGGCTGCCGGGTGACCAACGCGGTGCGCTGCGTGCCGCCGGAAAACCGCCCGCTGCCGGCCGAGGCGCGGACCTGCCTGAAGTTCCTGGCCGCGGAGCTGGAGGCGATGGCGTCGGTGCGCGCGGTGCTTGCGCTCGGCGTGCTCGCCCACCAGGCGGTGCTGCGCGCCTGGGGGGTGCCGCTGGCGCGCGCCGCGTTCCGCCACGGGGCGGTCCACGCGTTGCCGGGCCGGCCGCTGCTGGCGGACAGCTATCATGTGTCCCGCTACAACACGAACACCGGGCGGCTGACCGAGGCGATGTTCGTCGAGGTGGTGGCGGGGCTGCGCGAACGGCTGGGGCCCGGGGGCGGCTGATCCGCCGGGCTTGCAGGGCCGGGCGGCTCCAGGTAAAAGGGTATCCGAAATACCAATTAAGGCCCGCCCGATGTTCACCGAGATCACCGAACCTGCCATCGCGACCCTGGTGGAGACGTTCTACGCCCGGGTCCGGCGCGACCCGGCGCTGGCGCCGGTGTTCGACGCCGCGATCGCCGAGGCCGACTGGCCGGCGCATCTGGTACGCATGAGCGGGTTCTGGTCCTCGGTGATGCGCACCTCCGGCCGCTACAAGGGCGATCCGGTGGCGGCGCACCGGCGCGCGGTGGCGGCGGCGGGGGAGGGGTTCCCGCCGGAGCTGTTCGCCACCTGGCTCGATCTGTTCGAGGCGACCGCGGCGGAGCTGTTCGTTCCCGATCTGGCGGCGGCGTTCGCCGACAAGGCGCGGCGGATCGCGGAAAGCCTGAAGCTCGCGCTGTTCTACCGCGCGGACCGGCCGTGGCTGGAGGATCTGCGCCGGCGGGGCGCGCGCGCCGCCGCGTGAGGGTGCTGGACCGGCGCAGAGCGGGGGGCTAGTCAGGCGGGCGGGAGTTGCCCGCCGTGTTGCGCCCTTAGCTCAGTTGGATAGAGCAACAGCCTTCTAAGCTGTGGGTCGGTGGTTCGAGTCCACCAGGGCGCGCCAGCGCCGCTTGCGATCCCCCGCTGCATCCGCTCTTGTGGGTGCTCCGACCCCAGATCCCCCGACCCGGAGCAACGCGATGCGCGTCAGCGTGGTGCAGATGAACCCCGGCGCCGACAAGGCGGACAACATCGCCCAGGCGCGCCGTCTGCTGGAGCAGGCCATCGCCGCCGACCGGCCCGACCTCGTCAGCCTGCCCGAGGTCTGGACCTGCCTCGGCGGTTCCCGCGCCGGCAAGTTCGAGCAGGCCGAAGACCTCCCCGCCAAGGGCTCCAACGCCCCCGGCGGCCCGGCCTACGAATTCCTGCGCGACGTCGCCCGCAGCGCGAAGCTGCACGTGCACGGCGGATCGATGCAGGAACGCGGCGGCGACAAGCTGTTCAACACCACCGTGGTGTTCGACCCCGACGGCAACGAAATCGCCCGCTACCGCAAGATCCACCTGTTCGACATCACCACCCCCGACGGCACCGGCTTTCGCGAAAGCGGCACCTACGGCGCCGGCGACGAGATCGTGACGTTCCAGGCCGGCGACGTCACCGTGGGCGCCGCCATCTGCTACGATCTCCGCTTCCCCGAACTGTTCGCCCGGCTGCGCACGGCGGGGGCGGAGCTGATCATGCTGCCCTCGGCCTTCACCCTGCAGACCGGCAAGGACCATTGGGAGCCGCTGATCCGCGCCCGCGCGATCGAAACCCAGTGCTGGTTCGCCGCCGCCGCCACCTGGGGCAAGCACCTCGACGGCTCGCGCGGCGAGCCGCGGTTCACCTACGGCCACTCCCTGCTGGCCGACCCCTGGGGCCAGGTGGTGGCGCAGGTCTCCGACGGCGTCGGCTGGGCCACGGCGCGGATCGATCCCACGCTCACCGCGCGGGTGCGCCGTGACATGCCGGTCGAGGCGCATCGGAAGCTCGCATGACCGACGTCCCGCTGGTCGCCGCGGGCCGGACACCGATCGCTCCGGCGCCCCGGCGCCGCGTGACGCCGGGCCGCGTGGCCTTCGCCGCCGCCGCCACCCAGCTCGCCGCCGACGCCCGCGCCCGGCTGGTCGCCCGCTACGGCGACTGCCCGTTCGACGCGGCGGAGGTGGTGGTGCCGCTCGGCGGCGACGGGTTCATGCTGGAAACCCTGCACCAGGTGCTCGGGCGGACCACCCCGGTGTACGGCATGAACTGCGGCTCGGTCGGCTTCCTGATGAATCCGTTCGCCGAGGACCGGCTGATCGAACGGCTGGACGCGGCGCAGGAGGCGTTGCTGCACCCGTTGCGCATGCACGCGATCACCGCCACCGGTTCGGTCGAGGAAGCGCTGGCGCTGAACGAGGTCTCCCTGCTGCGCCAGCTGCACCAGACCGCCAAGCTCCGCATCACCGTCGACGGCACGGTGCGGCTGGCGGAGCTGATCTGCGACGGCATTCTGGTGTCCACGCCGGCCGGGTCCACCGCCTACAACCTGTCCGCGCACGGTCCGATCGTGCCGCTGTCGGCCAATCTGTTGCCGATGACGCCGATCAGCGCCTTCCGCCCGCGGCGCTGGCGCGGCGCGCTGCTGCCGTCCAGCGCCGAGGTGGCGTTCGAGATCCTGGAGCCGGACAAGCGCCCGGTGGCCGCGGTGGCGGATTCCTACGAAGTGCGCGACGTCGTCTCCGTCGCGGTGAGCGAGGACCGGACCGTCGGCGCCATGGTGCTGTTCGACCCCGATCAGGGCCTGTCGGAACGGATCATCGCCGAACAGTTCACCGTGTAGCCGCCGGCATCGGCGGCCGCGCCCGGTCCCCCAGCAGCCGCGCCAGCACCGGCTCCATCGCCGCCGCCATGCGCGCCTGCGCCTCGGCCGTCGGGTGCAGCGGCGGCGCCGGCGGGGTCAGGTGCGGATCGAGGAACAGCGACCGGTCGAGCCGCCCGTCCCGCAGGAACAGCCCGGTCAGGTCGAGATAGGTCACCCCGTCCACCCGGCCGCTGCCCGTAAATCTCCGCCAGCCGCCGGTTGATCGCCGCGGTGGTGCGGGTGATCCAGGCCGACCGCGCGCTCGGCAGCACCGCCAGCAGCAAAATCTTCGTGTGCGGCAGATGCCGGCGCAGCAGGCGGATCACGGTCTCTATGCCGTCGACCGTGTCCGGCGCCGACCAGTGCGGCCGGCCCATGTTGTTGGCGCCGATCAGCACCACGGCCGCTTTGGGGGAAATCCCCGATGCCTCCCCGTGATCGATCCGCCAGATCAGGCTCGCCGTGGTGTCGCCGATGAAGCCCAGGTTCACCGCATGGCGGCCGCCATAATAATGCTGCCAGATCGGACGGAAGTCGGCCCAGGGCTGCGGACCCGTGCGCTCCCAGTCCTGGGTGATGGAATCGCCGTAGAAGACCAGATCCACCCTTCCGCGATGCAACTCGGCGCGCTTCTCCTCGAAGCGATGCCGCCACCAGGGCAGATCCATCCGCCCGATCGGCACTGCGGCCAGCACCGTGCGGGGATGCGCCGGCGCCGCATGGGCCGGCGCCACCGCGCCAAGCAGGAGGGCCAGCAGAACGACGAAACGGGACATCGGAACTCCTTGGGGTGGGTCGGGGGGCAGGAAGGAAGCAAGGCCAGGGGGCGCTGCCCCCTGGACCCCCGCCAGGGGACAGTCGTCCCCTGGACCCCTCGGGGGGTTCCGATCCTGTGGGGGTGGCGCGGCGGGCGCGGGCGGCCCGGGCGGGCGGCAGAAAGGGGCGCAAAGCGCCCCTTTCTGCCACCCGCCCGGGCCGCCCCGCGCCCGCCGCGCCACCCCCACCGGCTCGGAACCGCGAATGGTTCCAAGGGCGACGCCCTTGGTGGGGGGTCCAGGGGGGCAAAGCCCCCCTGGCCTTGCTTCCTTCCTCCCGCCTCGTATCACTCTCCCCCGCCGAGTGCGATCCGCATCGCCATCGGCGCGCGTGCGTCGAGATCGGCCGGCGAGGCGGGCCAGGGCGGGCGGATGAAGCCGGCCACCGGGTAGGTGGTGATGCCCATTTGCCGGGTCGGCGGCCAATAGACGCGCACCCGGCTCCAGTCGTTGGCGGCGGAGACGTCGATCACCGGCTGGTCCAGAGTGACCCGGTGCCGCACCCAGTTGGCGTCCGCCACCAGGATCCGCCGCGGGCCGAGCACCTGGGTGACCACCGCGACATGGCCCAGAGGCAGCCGCGAGGTGGCGCGGAACACCAGCACGCTGCCGTCGGCCGGACGCTGCGCCCTTGCATAGCGGCCGGCCGCCGCGGGCCACCATCCGGCGGCGGCGCCGTGCAGCCGCACGCCCGACAGCGCGCGCGCAAACGGAACACAGTCCAGCGGCACCCGGCCGCCGACATAGGCCCCGGCCATCGGTCCCGACGGGCGCGGCCCGCCGGCGCAGCCGGCCAGCGCCAGCAGGGCGCCCAGCACGACGCCGCGCAGCGCAGAGGCGCGATGCGACGGGCAGGGAACCGACGGGGCAGGTTGCGAAGGCGGCACCTTGGGCGCTCCGGCAACGACGCGGGCCGCGCCGGGGCGCCGCCCGGCGCATCATGCGCGCTGGAAAGCTCGTCCCGCAACCAATTGATCAGGGGGCGCTTACCCGCCGGCGACCGGGCGCGGCCGGCCGGCCTTGTCCACCGCCACCAGCACGAATTCCGCCGCCGTCACCCGGAACCGCTCCTCCCGCCCCTGGCGCAGCACCCAGGCCTCGACGCCGAGGGTGATCGACGTCCGCCCGATCCGGTCCACCGCGGCGTAGCAGCACACCACGTCGCCCACTTTCACCGGGGCCAGGAACTCCAGCCGCGACACCGCCGCCGTTGCCACCCGTCCCTTCGCCACCGCCGCCGCCGCGGTGCCGGCGGCCAGGTCCATCAGCGACATGATCCAGCCGCCGAAGATGTCGCCGGCCGGGTTGGTGTCGGCCGGCATCGCCACCGTGCGCAAGGCCAGCTCCCCGCGCGGTCCGTCCGCTGCGCCCGCCATGCCCTGATCCATCCCCTCACCCCGTCCCTGCTTGGAATATATCCCCCGCGCGACAATGATAGGGGAGAGAAAGGGGACCGCGCCATGAATGCCCAGCCCGAGACCGATGCCGTGCTGCTCCGCGCCGACCGGGGCGGCGTGGCTTGGCTCACGATGAACCGTCCGGCCGCCCGCAACGCGCTCTCGCTTGGCCTGATGGCCCAGCTCGATGCGGAACTCGCCCGCATCGCCGAGGACTCCGCCGTCCAGGTGGTGGTGCTCGCCGGCGCCGGCCCCGGCTTCTGCGCCGGGCACGACCTGCGCGAGATGCGCGCCCGGCCCGAGCGGGCAGCCTATGAGGAGGTGTTCGAGGCCTGCTCGCGCCTCATGCTGCGCATCCTGCGCCTGCCCAAGCCGGTGATCGCGCGGGTGCACGGAATCGCCACCGCCGCCGGCTGCCAGCTGGTCGCCACCTGCGATCTCGCGGTCGCCGCCGACACCGCGCGCTTCGCCACCCCCGGCGTGAACATCGGCCTCTTTTGTTCCACCCCCATGGTCGCCCTCTCGCGCGCCGTCGGCCGCAAGGCGGCGATGGAGATGCTGCTGACCGGCGATCTGATCGACGCCGCCCGCGCCCGCGAGATCGGCCTGGTCAACCGGGTGGTGCCGGAGGAAGCGCTGGACGAGGCGGTCACGGCGCTCGCCGGCCAGATCGCGGCGAAAAGCCCGCTGACGCTCGCGATCGGCAAGGAAGCGTTCTACCGCCAGGCCGAGCTCGGCCTGGACGACGCCTACCGCTTCGCCGCCGAGACCATGACCCGCAACATGATGGCCCGCGATGCGGAGGAAGGGATCGACGCCTTCCTCGGCAAGCGCGCCCCGGTCTGGACCGGCACCTGATCCATGGCGCAGGATCCCTACGAGGTTCTCGGGGTCAAGAAGACCGCGACCGAGGCCGAGCTGCGCACCGCCTACCGCAAGCTCGCCAAGCAGCACCACCCCGACCTCAACCCCGGCAAGCCGGAGGCGGCGGAGCGCTTCGCCGGCATCAGCGGCGCCTACGACCTGCTGTCCGACAAGGACAAGCGCGCCCGCTTCGACCGCGGCGAGATCGACGCCGAAGGCAACGAACGCGCCCCGCAGCGGCCCTTCTACCGCGACTTCGCCGAAGGCGCCCAAGGCGGCGGGCGCGGGCGCTACACCTCCGCCGGCGGCGGGATGTCGCCCGACGACCTGGAAGACATCCTCGCCCAGGCGTTCGGCGGTGCCCGCCCTGGCGGGGCCCGCGGCGGCGGCGGATTCAACCTGCGCGGCGCGGACGTGCGCTACACTCTGACCATCGACTTCCTCGATTCCGCCAACGGCGTGACCCGCCGGATCACCATGCCGGACGGCCGCACCCTGGATGTGCGCATCCCCGCCGGCGTGCACGACGGCCACGTGCTGCGGCTGAAAGGCCAGGGCGAGCGCGGCGTCGGCAACGGACCGCCGGGCGACGCGCTGGTGGAGGTCTCGATCGCGCCGCACCCCTACTTCGTGCGCGAGGGCGACGACATCGTGATCGCCCTGCCGGTGACGATCCAGGAAGCGGTGTTGGGCGCGTCGCTGGAAGTGCCCACCATCTCCGGGAAGGTGCGGCTTGCCATCCCGCCCCATTCGGGCAGTGGCACTCGGCTACGGCTGCGCGGGCGGGGGATCGGCGGGCGCGGACACCAGTACGTCGATCTGCGGGTGATGGTGCCGCCGGCCGACGAGCCGGCGCTGGCCGAGTTCCTGCGCGGCTGGACGCCCGCCCATCCGTTCAACCCGAGGGATGGAATGGAGGGACCGTGATGCGCAGCGAAGCGGTGCTGGCGCTGCTGGGGGACCTGGACGAAGGCGAACTCGGCGCCTGGATCGAACGCGGCTGGGTGCGGCCCGAACCCAACGAAGAGGGGTGGGAGTTCCTGGCGATCGATCTCGCCCGCGTGCGCCTGATCCACGACCTGCGCCGCCGCATGGACATCCCGGAAGACACGATGCCGCTGGTGCTGTCGCTGCTGGACCAAGTGTACGACCTGCGCGCCAAACTGCGCGACGTGCTCGTCGCGGTCGAACACCAGCCCCCGGACATCCGCGCCCTGCTCCGCGCCGCACTGCCGCCGGAGTGATCGGGGGCTGCCTTAAGCAAGGCCAGGAGGGCTCTGCCCCCCTGGACCCCCCGCCAGGGGACAGTCGTCCCCTGGACCCCTCGGGGGGTTCCGTGCGGAAGGGGGAGGCGAGGCAGCCGGGCCGGCCTGCGTGGCGGGCGGAGACAGAGCGCATCGCGCGCCCTGTACCCGCCCGCCGCGCAGGCCGGCCCGGCTGGCTCGCCTCCCCCTACCGCACGGAACCAACGAATGGGTTCCAAGGGCGACGCCCTTGGCGGGGGTCCAGGGGGCAGCGCCCCCTGGCCTTGCTTAAGCCGCCCCGACCTCTCCGCCGCCCGACGTCAGAACCACCCCCGGGGTGTCCCCGACCGCCGGTGCGGCCCCGGCCCGGTGCGGGAACCCAGGGTCAGCGCGGCGCCGGCGCAGAGCAGGCCGATCGAGGCGGGGATCAGCCAGACCGGCCGCAGCAGCAGCGGCATGGCCACGTCGTCCCACATCCACTGGGCGAAATGCGCCTCGATCCCGCCTTCCAGCGCGCGCGGGAGGTCGTGGTTGAGCAGGAACAGCGCGCGACCCAGCGGCAGCTCCGGCGGCTCGAGGATGGCGAGCGCGACCGCTCCCACAAGCAGGAGGGCCGCCAGGACCGCCATGATTCGAACTCATGATCACCGGAACAGCATGTCTCCTTTCATCCCGGCATACAAGGATGCCACGTGGGGGCCGTAGCCGTTGTAGATGCGGGTGGGCACCCGTTCACTGGTGCCGATCAGCCGCTCGGTGGCCTGGCTCCAGCGCGGGTGCGGCACCGCCGGGTTCACGTTCGCCCAGAAACCATATTCGCTGGGCCCGATCTGCGCCCAGAAGGTTTTCGGCCGGGTCTCGGTGAACGCCACCTTCACGAAGGCCTTGCCCGACTTGAACCCGTATTTCCACGGCAGGGTGATGCGAATCGGCGCCCCGTTCTGCTTCGGCATCGGCTTGCCGTAGAGGCCGACGGAGATGAACGCGAGGTCGTTCATCGCCTCCGCCATCGTCACCCCTTCCACATACGGCCAGGGGAACAGCGGGCTGTCGAGCCCCGGCATCGACTTCGGCTGCTCGATGGTGGTGAACACGACGTATTTGGCCGAGCCGAGCGGCTCGGCGAGCTTCACGAGGTCGGCCATGGGAAAGCCGGTCCAGGGCACGGTCATGGCCCAGGCCTCGACGCAGCGATGGCGGTACACCCGTTCCTGCAGGGAGACCTGGCGCAGCAGGTCGTCGAACCCGATGGTGCGGGGCTTTTTCACCAGCCCTTCGATCTGGATCGCCCAGGGGCTGATCGTCATCTTCTGGGCCGCGCGCCAGAGATTCTTGTCCTGGCTGAACTCGTAATAATTGTTGTAGGTGGTTGCCACCTTCTCCGCGGTCAGGGCGCGTTCGACCCGGTAGGTCATGTCGCGCGGCGGGTTCATCGGCGGCAGCGCCGCTTCGGCCTGCGCGGGGCGGCTGCCCAGCACGCCGGCGGCGGCGAGGCCGGCGGCCCCGCCGAGCAGGGCGCGCCGGTTCAGCACGAACGCCTCCGGCGTCACCTGGCTTTCCGGGATTTCCCAGCCGTGCCGCCTGATGATGGTCATGCCTGTGCCTCCCTCATGCCCAGGGGCCGACGTGGCCCTGTGCCCTGTCTTCGGCGCGAGACTATTTGCCGGATGCGCCCGCATGGATGAAATTGCCGCAAGCTGCACCCCCGACCGGGCCGGCACGATCCGCGCGCGGTATGCCTGCCCCTTCGTCTCCACCCGTCGCAGCCAGGAGTTCCGCCGTGCACCTCGCCCGCTTTCCCCGCCTCCGCCTGTTCCCTGCGCCCACCCCGCTTGAGCGGCTGGACAATCTCTCCCGCCATTTGGGCGGCCCGGAAATCTGGGTCAAGCGCGATGATTGCACCGTGGTGGCGACCGGCGGCAACAAGGTGCGCAAGCTCGAGTTCCTGGCCGGCGCGGCGTTGGCGGAGGGGGCCGATCATCTGGTGACCCAGGGGGCGGTGCAGTCCAACCACGTGCGCCAGACCGTGGCGGTGGCGGCGAAGCTCGGCCTGCCCTGCACCGTGCTGCTGGAACATCGGGTGGAGACCGACGATCCCGCCTATCTCACCAGCGGCAACGTGCTGCTGGACCGGCTGATGGGCGCCGTGATCGAGTACCGCCCCGGCGGCACCGACATGAACGCCGCCGCCGAGGCCAAGGGCGCGGAGCTGCGGGCGGCGGGCGCCCGGCCCTACGTGATCCCGGGCGGCGGGTCGAACCGGGTCGGCGCGCTCGGCTACGTCGCCTGCGCGCAGGAACTGATGGCCCAGACCGACGAGATGGGCCTGAAGATCGACCGCATCGTGCACGCCACCGGCAGCGCCGGCACCCAGGCCGGGCTGGTCGCGGGGCTGGAAGGCTGCAACGCCGGCGTGCGGGTGCTCGGCATCGGCGTGCGCGCCCCGCGCCCGCAGCAGGAGGCGAACGTGCACCGCCTGGCGGTCGAGGTGGCGGAGTACGCCGGGGTGCGCAGCCCCATCGCCCGCGAGGCGGTGGAGGCCAATTGCGACTACGTCGGCCCCGGCTACGGCCAGCCGACCGAGGGGATGCGCGAGGCGGTCACCCTGCTCGCGCGGCTCGAGGGGGTGCTGCTCGACCCGGTCTATTCCGGCAAGGGCATGGCCGGGCTGATCGACCTGATCCGCAAGGGACAGATCGGTGCCGACGAGCGGGTGGTGTTCCTGCACACCGGCGGCGCGGTGGGATTGTACGGCTACCAGGGCTTCTTCGAGCGCGGCTTCAACGCCTGACACCCTCTCCCTCCCCCCTTGCGGGGGAGGGCCGGGGTGGGGGGAAGCCCCCCGGACCGCGCCCGCCACACAGGGAACCCGACATGCGCCTGCTGCTGATCAACCCGAACATCACCACCGTGATGACCGACGCGATGGCCGCCGAGGCGCGCCGCTTCGCGGCCCTCGGCACCGAGGTGGTGACCGCCACCGCCGCCTTCGGCACCGAATATGTCGAGACGCAGGTTGAAGCGGCGATCGCCGGCCACGCGGTGCTGGATGCGCTGGCCCGGCACGGGGCGGGCTGCGACGCGGCCATCGTCTCGGCCTTCGGCGATCCCGGCCTGCGGGCGGCGAAGGAGATGATGGCGGTCCCGGTGGTCGGGCTCACGGAAGCGGCGGTGCTGGCGGCCTGGGCGCTGGGGCGGCGCTTCGCGATCGTCTGCCTGACCCCGCGCCTCGGCGCCTGGTACCGCGAAACGGTGGAAGCGCATGGCCTCGCCGGCCGGCTGGCCGCGATCCGCCCGCTGAACGTGGCGATCCCCGACATCACGCGCGCCAAGCAGCAGACCCGGGCGCTGCTGGTGGAGGAGTGCCGGCTGGCGGTGGAACGCGACGGGGCGGAGGTGGTGATCCTGGGCGGCGGCCCGCTCGCCGGGCTGGCGCGGGAAGCGGCCGGGGAGATCCCGGTCCCGGCGCTCGACGGGGTGAGCTGCGCGGTCCGGCTGGCCGAGCAACTGGCCGCGCTGCGGCCCCGCGCGCCCGGGGCCGGGAGTTTTACCGCCGTGCCGGGCAAGCCCGCGCGCGGCCTGTCGGCCGAACTGACCCGAAGGGTGGGCCCGGCCGCGGCCTGATACCCACCGCCCAAAGGCCGCCGTCCGGCCACGCCCGCCCCTCCGCCGGCCGGAACGAGGGGCGGATGAAATCCTTGCTATCCCGACACGCCTGTCTTGACTTGCCGCAGTGCGACCCGATCCTCCATTGGATCGGACCAGGAAAGGGAACCCCGATGGAAGCTACACTGTCTCGGCGGGCCGTGATGATGGGCGCCGCCGCCGGCCTGCTCGGCACCGCCACGGCGGCGCACGCGGCGCCGATGTCCTTCAGCGTGCCCCTGTCCGGGGCGCAGCAGGTGCCGCCGCTGGAAACCAAGGGCCACGGCACGGCGCACCTGACCTACGATCGCGCCACGCGGCGGCTGACCTGGTCGGTCAGCTTCAGCAACATGTCGAGCCCGGTCACCATGGCGCATTTCCACGGCCCGGCACCGGCCGGCAAGAACGCCGGCGTGCAGGTCTGGATCAGCAAGAAGGGATCCAAGCCCGCCGACCCGATGAAGGGCTCGGCCACCCTGACCCCGGCCCAGGCCAAGGAGTTCCTGGCGGGCGAGTGGTACGTGAACGTGCATACCAAGAAGCATCCGCCCGGCGAGATCCGCGGCCAGGTCAAGCCGCCGATGGGCTGAGCCGACGTCGCCGGAGCGCCCGCGTCGGGCGCTCCGGCCCACGGTCCCTGGCCGCGGTCCCTGGCCCCGGTCGCTTCGCCGGCCGCGCTGGCAGGGCGGCGGCGGATCGGCGATACAGGCGCCAGTGCGCCGCAGCCCGAGGCCCCGCCATGCCCCACCCCGCCCCCGAAGCCGCCAGCAACATCGCCTTCCTCGGCCAGACCGACAACGACGGCCATGGCGACTGCCTGCAGGTCATGGTGGCCCGCGGCCACGCCTATATGGGCACCCGCACCTCGCGCGGCCTGATCGTCACCGACGTGCGCGATCCCCGCGCCCCGCGGGCGGTGAACTTCCTGCCGATCCATCCGAACTCGCACTGCCTGCACCTGCAACAGGCCGAGGACCTGCTGCTGGTGATCGAGGAGTTCGACATGAAGAACTTCCTCTCGATGCAGGAGTATTACGGCGGCTCGGTCAACCGCGGCGGCAGCAAGGGCTACGGGGAGCGCGGGGTGGATTATTCCGCCGGCATGCGGGTCTACGACCTCAAGGACCCGGCCAACCCCCGCCCGATCGGCTTCATGGAGGTGGAGGGCCTCGGCCTGCACCGGATCTGGTGGGTGGGCGGACGCTGGGCCTATGCCTCGGCGCTGCTCGACGGGTTCACCGACCACATCTTCATCACCATCGACATGGCCGATCCGACCCACCCGCGCGAGGCCGGACGCTGGTGGATCCCCGGCATGCACGACGCGGGCGGGGAGACGCCGTCCTGGACCGGCCGGTACGCGCTGCACCACGCGGTGGTGGCGGACGACATCGCCTATGGCTCCTGGCGCGACGGCGGGCTGACCATCCTGGACGTGGCCGACAAATCGGCGCCCAAGCTGATTGCGCACCGCAACTGGTCGCCCCCGTTCGGCGGCGGCACCCACAGCGCGCTGCCCTTGCCCGACCGCAACCTGCTGGTGGTGGCCGACGAGTTGGTCGCCAACGTCGGCCAGGAACAGCTCAAGCGGAGCTGGGTGTTCGATATCCGCGAGAAGGCGAACCCGGTCTCGATCAGCACCTTCCCGATCCCGCACGAGCAGGATTATCTCGCGCTGGGCGGCCAGTTCGGCCCGCACAATCTGCACGAGAACCGGCCGGGATCGTTCCGCTCGTCCACCACCGTCTTCGCCACCTGGCAAAGCGCGGGGGTGCGGGTGTTCGACATCGCCGACCCGTTCCGGCCGGAGGAGGTGGGGTATTTCGTCCCGCCGATGCCAACCCGCTGGATGGAACCGCTGCGCGGGCGGGCGAAGATGCGCCACACGGCGGATATCTTCGTCTCCGCCGAGGGGCTGATCTACGCCACCGACTACGACGCCGGCCTCTATATTCTGGAATGGAAGGGCGCCTGATGCCCTCGGTGCCGCGGCACGAGCCGTCGTCAGGCACAACCCGACACGACCTTCACCTCTCCCGCATGCGGGAGAGGTCGGCGCGCGCCGCGCGCCGGGTGAGGGCGCCCGGGTCCGCAGGCTGCCCCCAGGGCACCGCCCCGGCACGAACGCGCCCATGCCCCCGCGCCTGATCGATCTGCAAGTGAACGGCTACGCCGGGGTCGATTTCAACGACGCCGCCCTGACCCCGGCCGCGCTCGACCATGCGCTCGCGATAATGCGTGACGACGGGGTCGCGGTCTGCCTGCCGACCCTGATCACCGCGCCGGTCGCAGTGCTGGCCGCCCGCTTCGCCGCGCTGGACCGGGCGGTGGCGGAAAGCCGGCTCGGCCCGGCCATGGTGCCGGGCTATCATCTGGAGGGTCCGTTCCTCAGCCCCGAACCGGGCTACGCCGGCTGCCATCCGCCGGCGGCGATGCTCCCGCCCGACCCGGCGCTGGTGGCGCGGCTGGAAGCGCCGCTCGCCCGTCCGATCCTGCTGCTGACCCTGGCCCCCGAGCGTCCCGGCGCGCCCGATCTGATCCGCTGGGCTTGCGCGCGCGGCAAGCTGGTGGCGATCGGCCACAGCGCGGCGACGGGGGAGGAGATCGCGGCCGCAGTGTCGGCGGGCGCGCGCCTGTCCACCCATCTCGGCAACGCCTTGTTCACCATGCAGCCGAAATTCGCCAACCCGATGATGGCGCAACTGGCCGAGGACCGGCTGTGCGCCAGTTTCATCGCCGACGGAAGGCACATTCCGCCGTTCGCGCTGAAAGTGCTGCTGCGGGCGAAAGGCCCGGGGCGCAGCATCCTGGTGACCGACGCCACCGCCGCCGCCGCCGCGCCGCCCGGGCGCTACCGCTTCGCGGGGGCGGAGATCGTCCACGCGGACGACGGCACGGTGCGACAGGACGGGAGCGAGCGTCTTGCCGGCTCCGCCCTGCGGCTTTCGCAGGCGGTGCGGAACGTCATCGACTGGGGGTTCGCCTCGCCGGCGGAGGCCGGGCGGATGGCGGCGGACAACCCCGCTGCGCTGCTGGCCCCGGCGGTGGCGGCGCATGGCGGGCACTGGGGAGGAGCCACCTGACCGCACGGGTCGCACGCGAGGCCAGGGACAATTTTATTTTGCCCCTGGCCCTGCTATCCCTCCATCTCCGGCCGCGGTGGTCGCCCTCCGGCCGGTTCCGGAGCCTCAGGCGCGGCGGCGGCGGATCGTGAACACGCCGAGGAGTGCGGTGGCGAGCAAGGCCACGCTGCCCGGCTCCGGCACGGCCATCAGCGGCGTGACGGTCAACGCCCCGGCGCCGGTGGACGGCGGCGCCTCGAGCGAGAAGTAGGTGCTCTGACCGGTCGCGAGCGCCGAGATGAACAGCGCGTCGAGCGCGTCAGTCGTGTTATTGGCGAAATATGTGTTCGGCCCCCCGTAGCCGGTCCGATCCGTGGTGTTGGTGACGTTCACGTAGGTATTGATACCGTCGCCATCGAATCCGCCGATGTCGTTGCCGGTGAGGTGGAAGCCCGCCAGCGATGCGCTGGCATTGTTGACCACTCCGACCTCGACGTCCTCGGAGCCGTCATAGGTGGTGCCGTTGGCCGCCGTCTGGTCAGCCAGGCTTATGCTGCCGTCCGCGTTGAACGTCACCAGATACTGGCACCCGCTCGAGTTCCCCGCGGCGACGCAAGGGGCGGGACCGGCGAACGCGGGCGTTCCGCCCAACGGCAACGCGAGCGCCGCCGCGCCCGCCAGAATCTGAAGCTTTCGATACAGAGCCACATGCTTCTCCTGTTCCTGACTGTGTGCTCACAGCACTGGGGCGCGGCTGATCCCGACGGTGGCGCGGAGCGGGGTAGGTCGCTGGGTTACCCGTTAGCAATATTGGGGAATAGGAAACAACACACGGTTGCGTGGTATACTGTAACAACAGTTACGGACACGATTATGACCGTTAACCACATACACCGCTCGCCACCCCATGTCCGGGCGACGTCGGACCGGCTCGGTCCTCCGAGGTACGCAAGGATGCCGCGCGGCGGCGCCGACGGCGCAGCGCGAACGGATCGACGAATGCGGTGCCGAAAAGCGCGACGCGGCCCGACTAAGGCCTCAGGATCAGCGGCGACGTCAGGTTCCCGCCGCCGGTGACGGGCCGCAGGGCAATCGCCACGTCGGCAAACTGCGTGCTGGGGTCGCTTGCCCCGCCGTACGGATCGGCCCGCTCGGAAGTCGGCCCATCGGCGCCGGGTGCGGCCTGACCGGAGCCGCGGCTCCCGCCCGCGGCCAGCAAGCGGCCGGTGCGCAATACCGCCGCCGCATCATCGTCCGCCCCGGCCCCGGCCCCGGCCCCGACCAGGCCGGTGCGACCGGCGCGAGCCGGGCGCGTCGGGTTGGCGAAGGTCACGCCGAAGCGCGGGTCAAGCGTGGCGAGGTCACCGTGGTCGACCACCAGCAGCGCGCTGCGGCCGACATAGACCAGGGTCCCGATATGAGTCGTCGGGCCGGCGAACGCCGCGCCGGCGTCCACCACGAGCGCCACCACCGCAGCTTCTGCCAGAACGCGAAGCCCGTGATGCCAGATCATGGCCGCCCCTCCTCCGCCCCCGGATGGCATCGAGGCCCGGAACGCCGCGAAGGCGCAGGAACAGCCCCGTCGCGCGCGCATGTCAGGCCGCCCCGAACGATCGGTGGATCACCTATGGGCCCGTGGTTGCAGCGACAAGGAGACCGCTCACGAAAGAAACTGGACTGAACGACACGATTCGCTTACCTGCGCTCGCGGGTGCCGCGAGGATCGACCGACTTCGGTCCGATATCCGATCGAATAACAGATGCAACAGTAAACTACTCCCAGCGCCGCACGTCCCTTCCATCGGTCCGCGCCCCGCCGCAAGCTCCGCCGACCCCGGGCGAGGGCCGGCGGGAGGTCCCACCCACCGAGCTCGCGACGGGTCGACGTGCCGCGGTGACGGCCCCGTTCCCCGGGCCGGTCCGTCCCGGCCCGGCGCCCCCGGCCCTCCCGCGCGCCCTCACGCTCTGCCTCGGCCAGCGGCGGCGCCGGGCTGGACAGCCCGCGGCCGATCCGCTACAGGCCCCCGCTTCATCCGGAACGCGGGAGATGCCGCCTTCGCCTGCCCTCACCCGGGGGCCAGGGGGGCGGCGTCGGTTGCACCGCGGTCCCTCGGTCCCGGTCGGGACCTGTACGGTAAGGGATCATGGCGAAGAAGATCGTCGGCTACATCAAGCTGCAGATCCCCGCGGGCAAGGCGAACCCCTCGCCGCCGGTGGGTCCCGCGCTCGGCCAGCGCGGCCTCAACATCATGCAGTTCTGCAAGGATTTCAACGCCGCGACGCAGAGCATGGAGCCGGGGATGCCGGTGCCCGTGGTCATCACCGCGTTCGGCGACCGCACCTTCACCTTCATCACCAAGACCCCGCCCAACTCCTATTTCCTGAAGAAGGCGGCCGGGATCGAGAAGGGCACCACGACCCCCGGCAAGGGCGCGGCGATCGGTCAGGTCACCACGACCCAGTTGCATGAGATCGCGGCGCAGAAGATGAAAGACATGAACGCCACCGACGTGGAGGCAGCGGTCCGCATGCTGGCCGGCTCCGCCCGCTCGATGGGCCTTGCCGTGGTGGAGGGCTGAGCGATGGCAAAGGACAAGCGGCTGACCAAGGCGCGCGCGGCGGTCGATCGGTCGAAGGCCTACCCGCTGCCCGAGGCGATCGGCCTCGCCAAGAGCAACGCCACGGCCAAGTTCGATGAAACCATCGAGATGTCGATGAACCTCGGCATCGATCCAAGGCACGCCGACCAGATGGTGCGCGGCCTGATCTCGCTGCCGCACGGCACCGGCAAGACGGTGCGGGTGGGCGTGTTCGCCCGCGGCGCCAAGGCCGAGGAAGCGCTGGCCGCCGGCGCCGACGTGGTGGGCGCCGAAGACCTGGCCGAGAAGGTGCAGGCCGGCGAGATCGGCTTCGACCGCTGCATCGCCACCCCGGACCTGATGGGCGTGGTCGGCCGGCTGGGCAAGATCCTCGGCCCCCGCGGGCTGATGCCGAATCCGCGGCTCGGCACCGTGACCATGGACGTGAAGGGCGCGGTCAGCGCCGCCAAGGGCGGGCAGGTCGAGTTCCGCGCCGAGAAGGCCGGCGTCATCCACGCCGGCATCGGCAAGGCGAGCTTCGACGAGGCCAAGCTGCTGGAAAACGCCCGCACCCTGGCCGACGCGGTGATCAGGGCGAAGCCCGCCGGCGCCAAGGGTACCTATGTGAAAAGCGCGGCGCTCAGCTCCACCATGGGCCCGGGCCTCAGGCTTGACGTGAGCAGCCTGACGCCGTGAGCGGAATACGCCGCCGCCGGGCCCCGCCCGGCGACGGCGGACAGGGGATCGCGCGTCGAGGCGCCGGTCCCCGAACCTGTCCGAGACCGTGCGTTCCCCGCATCCGCGGGGAGTAATGGGCCGAGGCCCGCGCGCGGGAGACGGGGAAGCCGGGGCGGTCGCATGGACCTTTGGGTCCGTGGCGGGTGTCCTGGCGGGTCCGACTTGCTGGACAGGCGAACCGGGCCGTTCCCCAACGGCCCATGGGCAACCGGCCCCGCGCGGTCCATACGCGCCGGGCCCGAGAGACGGAGAGAGAATGGACCGCACTCAGAAGCGGGACTTTGTCGCCGGGCTCGCTCAGGTGTTCGCCGAGACGTCGATGGTCGTGGTCGCCCGCAACAAGGGGTTGACCGTGGCCGAAGCGACCGATCTGCGTCGCCGGATGCGAGAGGCCGGCGTCACCTTCAAGGTGACGAAGAACCGGCTGGCCAAGCGCGCCCTGGAAGGCACCGCCTTCGAAGGCATCGCGCCGATGCTCACCGGACCCACCGCGCTTGCCTGGTCGCACGACCCGGTGGCGGCGGCCAAGGTCGCGGTGGAGTACGGCAAGGCCAACGAGAAGCTGGTGGTGGTGGGCGGCGCGCTGGGCGCGCAGACCCTCGACCAGGACGGGGTCAAGGCGCTCGCGGCGCTGCCGAGCCTCGATCAGCTTCGCGCCGGACTGGTGGGGATGATTTCCACGCCCGCCACCCGGATCGCCGGCGTGCTGGCCGCTCCCGCCGGCCAGATGGCGCGCGTGCTCGGCGCCTTCGCCCGCAAGGACCAGCCGGACGCGGCTTGAGCCGCCCCGGCTTGCATCGAACCCAACAAGGTATAGATTAGGAAGACCACGACAATGGCAGATCTGCAGAAGCTGGTCGACGAGCTGTCGACCCTGACCGTGCTTGAGGCCGCTGAGCTCTCCAAGCTGCTTGAGGAGAAGTGGGGCGTGTCCGCCGCTGCGCCGGTGGCCGTCGCCGCCGCCCCGGCCGCCGCTGCCGCCGCCCCGGCCGAGGAGCAGACCGAGTTCACTGTGATTCTGGCCAAGGCCGGCGACAAGAAGATCAACGTCATCAAGGAGGTGCGGACCATCACCGGGCTCGGGCTGAAGGAAGCCAAGGATCTGGTCGAAGGCGCGCCGAAGCCCGTGAAGGAAGCCGTGAGCAAGGACGAGGCGGCGAAGATCCGCAAGATGCTGGAAGACGCGGGCGCCGCGGTGGAGATCAAGTAGGATCGGTTGATCAGCACGACAGCGCTGCGCCGGCCCTCCGGGCGGCGCAGGACGGAGACCGGGTAAGGCCGCAAGGCCGGCACGGGCGGGAACCTACGCGTTCCCGCCCGTTCGCCCGTTTCCGAAGGCAAGGCGAGGTGAGGCGCCCCCCAGGGGGACGGCCTCCGCGGACGACCCAAGTGCGGCCCGGGACGATGGGGCCGCGGACAGACGAGTGGCGGAGCAGGACAGGCGATGAACGCGATTTCCGGGTCGGTGACGAGGCACAAGCGTATCCGCCGGAGCTTCGGGCGGATCTCCGAAGCGACGCCGATGCCCAACCTGATCGATGTGCAGCGCGCCAGCTACGAGGCGTTCCTGCAAAGCGACGTGCGCCCCGACAACCGCACGGTGACCGGGCTGCAGGAAGTGTTCCGCGGGGTCTTCCCGATCGATGATTTCGCCGGCCGCGGCCGGCTCGAGTTCGTCGACTACGAGCTGGAAGATCCCAAATACGACGTCGAGGAGTGCATCCAGCGCGGCCTCACCTTCGCCGCGCCGCTCAAGGTGACCCTGCGGCTGATCGTGTGGGACCTCGACGAGGACACCGGCGCCAAGTCGATCCGCGACATCAAGGAACAGCCCGTCTACATGGGCGACATGCCGCTGATGACGGACAACGGCACCTTCATCATCAACGGGACCGAACGCGTCATCGTCAGCCAGATGCACCGCTCGCCCGGCGTGTTCTTCGACCACGACAAGGGCAAGACCCACTCGTCCGGCAAATACCTGTTCGCCTCGCGGGTGATCCCCTACCGCGGGTCGTGGCTCGATTTCGAGTTCGACAGCAAGGACATCCTCTACGTCCGCATCGACCGCAAGCGGAAGCTGCCCGTCACCACCCTGCTCTACGCGCTCGACAGCACGGCGACCGATCAGCTGCGCGCGGCGCGCGCGGCGAAGGGCGAGGCGATCGAGCTGGCCGAGATCCGCGGCATGGACCCCGAGGAGATCCTGTCCTTCTTCTACGGCCAGGTGGTGTTCGACCGCACCCCCAAGGGCTGGGCGCGCCCGTTCGACCCCGACGCGTTCCGCGGCGTGAAACTGCTCGAGCCGCTGATCGACGCCGCCACCGGCGAGGTGGTGGCGAAGTCCGAGGACAAGCTCACCGCCCGCCAGGCGCGCAAGATCGCCGAGGTCACGAAGGAAGTGCTGGTCGGTCGCGCCGACCTGCTCGGCCGCTTCGTCGGCGAGGACATGGTGAACGCCGAGACCGGCGAGATCTTCGCCGAGGCCGGGGAGGAACTGACCGAGGTGAAGCTGGCGGCGCTGGAAGACGCCGGCATCACCCAGCTGCCGACCCTGGCGGTGGATCAGGCGAACGGCCCGTGGATCCGCAACACCCTCACGATCGACAAGAACAGCAACCGTGACGAGGCGCTGATCGACATCTACCGGGTGATGCGCCCGGGCGAGCCGCCGACGCCGGAGACCGCCGAGACGTTGTTCCGCGGCCTCTTTTTCGACCCCAACCGCTACGACCTGTCCGCGGTCGGGCGGGTGAAGATGAACATGCGCCTCGGCTTCGACCTCGAGGCGGTGCCCGACTCGGTGCGCACCCTGCGGCGGGAGGATCTGCTGCGCACGGTGAAGACCCTGGTCGAGCTCAAGGACGGGCGCGGCCAGATCGACGACATCGACAATCTCGGCAACCGGCGCGTCCGCTCGGTGGGCGAGCTGATGGAGAACCAGTACCGGGTCGGCCTGTTGCGCATGGAGCGCGCGATCCGCGAGCGCATGGGCTCGGTCGACATCGACACCGTGATGCCGCACGACCTGATCAACGCCAAGCCGGCCGCGGCGGCGGTGCGGGAGTTCTTCGGCTCCTCGCAGCTGTCCCAGTTCATGGACCAGACGAACCCGCTGTCGGAAGTGACCCACAAGCGGCGCCTGTCCGCGCTTGGCCCCGGCGGTCTCACCCGTGAGCGGGCGGGATTCGAGGTGCGCGACGTGCACCCGACCCACTACGGCCGCATCTGCCCGATCGAGACGCCGGAAGGCCCGAACATCGGCCTGATCAACAGCCTCGCCACCTACGCCAAGGTGAACAAATACGGCTTCATCGAGACGCCGTACATGCTGGTGAAGGACGGGGTGGTGCAGCAGGGCGCGCGCTACCTCTCGGCGATGGAGGAAGAGCGGCTGGTGGTCGCCCAGGCCGACGCGCCGATGGACGGCGAAGGCCGCTTCACCCAGGACCTCGTCTCGGTGCGCAAGCAGGGCGATTTCCGCCTGGTGCCGCCCGATCAGGTGACCGCGATCGACGTTTCGCCGAAGCAGCTCGTCTCGGTCGCCGCCGCGCTCATCCCGTTCCTGGAGAACGACGACGCCAACCGCGCGCTGATGGGATCGAACATGCAGCGCCAGGCGGTGCCGCTGCTCCAGGCCGACGCGCCGCTGGTCGGCACCGGCATGGAAGAGTCGGTGGCGCGCGACTCGGGCGCCACCATCGTCGCCCGCCGCGCCGGCGTGGTCGATCAGATCGACGGCGCGCGCATCGTCGTGCGCGCGACCGCCGAGGATGGCACCACCAAGGGCGTCGACATCTACCGGCTGCGCAAGTTCATGCGCTCCAACCAGTCCACCTGCATCAACCAGCGCCCGCTGGTGAAGGTGGGCGACCGGGTGAGCGACCGGGAGATCATCGCCGACGGCCCCTCGACCGAGTTCGGCGAGCTGGCGCTCGGGCGCAACGTGCTCTGCGCCTTCATGCCGTGGAACGGCTACAACTTTGAAGACTCCATCCTGATCTCCGAGCGCATCGCCCGCGACGACGTGTTCACCTCGATCCACATCGAGGAATTCGAGGTGATGGCGCGCGACACCAAGCTCGGCCAGGAGGAGATCACCCGCGACATCCCGAACGTCGGCGAGGAAGCGCTCAAGAACCTCGACGAGGCAGGCATCGTCTACATCGGCGCCGAGGTGAACCCGGGCGACATCCTGGTGGGCAAGGTCACGCCCAAGGGCGAAAGCCCGATGACGCCCGAGGAAAAGCTGCTGCGCGCGATCTTCGGCGAAAAGGCCTCGGACGTGCGCGACACCTCGCTCAAGCTGCCGCCGGGCGTCACCGGCACGGTGGTCGACGTGCGCGTCTTCTCCCGCCGCGGCGTCGACAAGGACGAGCGCGCGATGGCGATCGAGCGCTCCGAGATCGAGCGGCTGGCCAAGGACCGCGACGACGAGAAGCTGATCCAGGAACGCAGCTTCCTCAACCGGCTGCGCGAGAAGCTGCTGGGCGCCAAGGCGGCCGGCGGGTTCAAGGGCATCAAGTCCGGCACGGTGATCACCGAGGACGTGCTGGCCGAGCATCCGCGCGGCGCCTGGCGCCACATCGGCGTGCAGGACGATGCGGTGATGGCGGAGATCGAAACCCTGCGGCGCGAGTATGATGCCGCGGTGGCCCGCCTGCAGGCCCGCTTCGACGGCAAGGTGGAGAAGCTGCAGCGTGGCGACGAGCTGCCGCCCGGCGTGATGAAGATGGTCAAGGTCTTCATCGCGGTGAAGCGCAAGCTGCAGCCCGGCGACAAGATGGCCGGCCGCCACGGCAACAAGGGCGTGGTCTCGCGCGTGGTGCCGGTCGAGGACATGCCGTTCCTGGAAGACGGCACGCCGGTCGACCTCGTGCTCAACCCGCTCGGCGTGCCGAGCCGGATGAACGTGGGGCAGATCCTGGAGACCCATCTGGGCTGGGCCTGCGCCAACCTGGGCCGGCAGATCGGCGAGCTGGTGGACGAATACCAGCGCACCGGCAACGCCCGCCAGGAGCTGCTCGACCTGCTCCGCGGCGTCTATGGGGAGGAGGTGTTCCGCGCCCAGATCGCCGATCTCGACACCGAGCATCTGTTGGAACTCGGCGGCAACCTGAAGAAGGGCGTGCCGATCGCCACCCCGGTGTTCGACGGCGCGCGCATGTCCGACATCGAAGGCATGCTGACCCGGGCCGGGGTGAATACCTCGGGCCAGGTGGTGCTGACCGACGGCCGCACCGGCGAGCCGTTCGAGCGCAAGGTGACCGTGGGCTACATCTACATGCTGAAGCTGCATCACCTGGTGGACGACAAGATCCACGCCCGCTCGATCGGCCCCTACAGCCTGGTCACCCAGCAGCCGCTGGGTGGCAAGGCGCAGTTCGGCGGCCAGCGCTTCGGCGAGATGGAGGTCTGGGCGCTGGAAGCCTACGGCGCCGCCTACACCTTGCAGGAGATGCTGACCGTGAAGTCCGACGACGTGTCCGGCCGCACCAAGGTCTACGAGGCGATCGTCCGCGAGCAGGACAATTTCGAGGCCGGCATCCCGGAAAGCTTCAACGTGCTGACCAAGGAACTGAAGTCGCTCGGCCTCAACGTCGAGCTGGATAACCGGGCGGCCTGAACCGCCGTCCGCGACGCTTCCCCCTGAAGGGATCGAGATACGCATGAACGAGTTGATGAAGATCCTGGGTCAGACCGGTCAGGCCATGACCTTCGACCAGATCAAGATCCAGATGGCGAGCCCGGAGCAGATCCGGAGCTGGTCGTACGGCGAGATCAAGAAGCCGGAGACCATCAACTACCGCACCTTCAAGCCGGAGCGGGACGGGCTGTTCTGCGCCCGCATCTTCGGCCCGATCAAGGACTACGAGTGCCTGTGCGGCAAGTACAAGCGGATGAAGTTCCGCGGCATCATCTGCGAGAAGTGCGGCGTCGAGGTCACCCTGGCCAAGGTGCGGCGCGAGCGGATGGGGCACATCGAGCTCGCCTCCCCGGTCGCGCATATCTGGTTCCTGAAGTCGCTGCCCAGCCGGATCGGCCTGATGGTCGACCTGACCCTGAAGGAACTCGAGAAGATCCTGTATTTCGAGAGCTACGTGGTGCTGGAACCCGGCACCACCGATCTCAAGCTGCACCAGCTCCTGAACGAGGACCAGCTGGCGGCCAAGCAGGACGAGTTCGGCGATGACCAGTTCGAGGTCGGCATCGGCGCCGAGGCGATCAAGAAAGTCCTGAAGAAGATCGACATCGACGCCGAGAAGGTGCGGCTGCGCCAGGACCTGAAGGAAACCACCAGCGAGGCCAAGCGCAAGAAGCTGGTCAAGCGCCTCAAGCTGATCGAGGCGTTCGGCGAATCGGGCGCCAAGCCGGACTGGATGATCCTTGAGGTCGTTCCGGTGATCCCGCCCGAGCTGCGCCCGCTGGTGCCGCTCGACGGCGGCCGCTTCGCCACGTCGGACCTCAATGACCTCTACCGCCGCGTCATCAACCGCAACAACCGCCTGAAGCGGCTGATCGAGCTGCGCGCGCCCGACATCATCGTGCGCAACGAGAAGCGCATGCTGCAGGAAAGCGTGGACGCGCTGTTCGACAACGGCCGCCGCGGCCGCGCCATCACGGGCGCCAACAAGCGCCCGCTGAAGTCGCTGTCCGACATGCTGAAGGGCAAGCAGGGCCGCTTCCGCCAGAACCTGCTCGGCAAGCGCGTCGACTACTCCGGCCGCTCGGTGATCGTGGTCGGACCCGAGCTCAAGCTGCACCAGTGCGGCCTGCCGAAGAAGATGGCGCTCGAGCTGTTCAAGCCGTTCATCTACGCCAAGCTCGAGAAATACGGCCACGCCACCACCATCAAGGCCGCCAAGCGGATGGTGGAGAAGGAACGCCCCGAGGTGTGGGACATCCTGGAAGAGGTGATCCGGGAACATCCCGTCATGCTCAACCGCGCCCCCACCCTGCACCGCCTGGGCATCCAGGCGTTCGAGCCGGTGCTGATCGAGGGCAAGGCGATCCAGCTCCATCCGCTGGTCTGCACCGCCTTCAACGCGGATTTCGACGGCGACCAGATGGCGGTGCACGTGCCGCTGTCGCTGGAGGCGCAGCTCGAAGGCCGCGTGCTGATGATGTCCACCAACAACATCCTCAGCCCGGCGAACGGCAAGCCGATCATCGTGCCCAGCCAGGACATCGTGCTCGGCCTCTACTACCTCTCGCTCGAAACCCCCGAATACCGCGCCGCGTCCGACCAGGACGCCTCCGCGTTCGGCACCATGGGCGAGATCGAGCACGCGCTGCACGCCCGTGCCATCACCCTGCACGACAAGATCAAGGCGCGGATCGAGACCGTCGACGCCAACGGCAACCAGCACCGCCAGGTGGTGGTGACCACGCCGGGACGGATGATGATCGGCCAGATCCTGCCGCTGCACCCGAACGTGCCGTTCTCGGTGATCAACCGCCAGCTCACCAAGAAGACCGTCTCCGACGTGATCGACGTGGTCTATCGCCACTGCGGCCAGAAAGAGTGCGTGATCTTCGCCGACCGGCTGATGGGCCTCGGCTTCGGCCAGGCGGCCAAGGCCGGCATCTCCTTCGGCAAGGACGACCTCATCATCCCGGCCGAGAAGGCCGGTCTGATCCAGCGCACCCAGACCGAAGTGAAGGAGTTCGAGTCCCAGTACCAGGAAGGCCTGATCACGGCCGGCGAACGCTACAACAAGGTGGTCGACGCCTGGTCGCGCTGCACCGACGAGGTGGCCGGCGCGATGATGAAGGAGATCAGCAGGCAGGAAGTCGGAACCGTCACCAACTCGGTGTGGATGATGAGCCACTCCGGCGCGCGCGGCAGTCCCGCGCAGATGCGCCAGCTCGCCGGCATGCGCGGGCTGATGGCCAAGCCCTCGGGCGAGATCATCGAGCAGCCGATCATCGCCAACTTCAAGGAAGGCCTGTCGGTCCTCGAATACTTCAACTCCACCCACGGCGCCCGCAAGGGGCTGGCGGACACCGCGCTCAAGACCGCCAACTCCGGCTACCTCACCCGCCGGCTGGTGGACGTCGCGCAGGACTGCATCATCGTCGAGGAGGACTGCGGCACCGAGCGCGGCCTCACCGTGCGCGCGGTGATGGACGGCGGCGAGGTCGTCTCCTCGCTGTCCGAACGCATCCTGGGCCGCACCACGGCCGAGGACGTGCTCGACCCCGCCACCGGCGCCGTCCTGCTCGCCAACAACACCCTGGTCGAGGAAGAAACGGCCGAGGCCATCGAGAAGGCCGGGGTGGAACAGCTCAAGATCCGCTCCGTGCTCACCTGCGATGCCAAGGTCGGCGTCTGCGGCCATTGCTACGGGCGCGACCTCGCCCGCGGCACCCCGGTCAACATCGGCGAGGCGGTCGGCGTGATCGCCGCCCAGTCGATCGGCGAGCCGGGCACCCAGCTGACGATGCGCACCTTCCACATCGGCGGCGCGGCGCAGCGCGGCGCCGAGCAGTCGGCGGTGGAAGCCAGCCACGAAGGCACCGTCGTCGTGCGCAACCGCAACGTCGTGCTCAACAGCCAGGGCGTGCCCGTGGTCATGAGCCGCAACTGCGAGATCGTGCTGACCGACGACAAGGGCCGCGAGCGTGCCCGCTTCCGCGTGCCCTACGGCGCGCGGCTGCTGATCGACGAAGGCCAGACCGTGACGCGCGCGCAGAAGCTCGCGGAATGGGACCCCTACACCCTGCCGATCATCACCGAGCAGAACGGCAAGGTGGAATACCTCGACCTGATCGACAGCATCACCCTGGTCGAACGCATGGACGAGGTGACCGGCATCACCTCGAAAGTGGTGGTCGACTACAAGCAGGGCGCGAAATCGATCGATCTGCGTCCCCGCCTGCAGCTGAAGGACGAGAAGGGCGAGGTCGTGCGGCTGCCCGGCGGCTCGGACGCGCGCTACTTCCTGGCGCCCGACTCGATCCTCTCGGTCGAGAACGGCGCCCAGGTGGCGGCGGGCGACGTGCTGGCGCGTATCCCGCGCGAGGGCAGCAAGACCCGCGACATCACCGGCGGTCTGCCGCGCGTCGCCGAACTGTTCGAGGCGCGCCGCCCGAAGGACCACGCGGTGATCGCCGAGAACGACGGCCAGGTGGAATTCGGCAAGGACTACAAGGCCAAGCGCCGCATCGTCGTGAAGAACGAGGAAACCGGCGAAGAAACCGAATACCTGATCCCCAAGGGCAAGCACATCTCGGTGCAGGAAGGCGACTTCGTCCGCCGCGGCGATCCGCTGGTCGACGGCCCGCGGGTGCCGCACGACATCCTGAAGGTGCTCGGCGTCGAAGCGCTGTCGGAATACCTGGTTAACGAAATCCAGGACGTCTACCGGCTGCAGGGCGTGAAGATCAACGACAAGCATATCGAAGTGATCGTCCGCCAGATGCTGCAGAAGGTGGAAATCACCGATCCGGGCGATACCACCTTCCTGATCGGCGAACAGGTCGACCGCACCGAGTTCGAACAGCTCAACGCCAAGCTCGGCAAGGACGACCGTCCCGCGGTGGCGATGCCGGTCCTGCAAGGCATCACCAAGGCCAGCCTGCAAACCAGCAGCTTCATCTCCGCGGCCTCGTTCCAGGAAACCACACGGGTGCTGACCGAAGCGGCCACCGCCGGCAAGGTCGACAACCTGATGGGCCTGAAAGAGAACGTGATCGTCGGCCGGCTCATCCCGGCCGGAACCGGCGCGGTGATGAACCGCCTGCGCGCCATCGCTGCCGGCCGCGATCGCGGCCGGCTCGAGGCCGAGCCGACGCCGGCGATCGAGGAAGCGGCGGAGTAGGGGCGGCCGTCCGGCAAGCAAGGCCAGGGGGCTCTGCCCCCTGGACCCCCGCCAGGGGACAAGTCCCCTGGACCCCTCGGGGGGTTCCGTGCGGGCGTGGGGTAGCGCGGCGGGCGCGGGGCGGCCCCGGTGCCAGGGCGAGACAGAGCGCGTACGCGCTCTGTCTCGCCCTGGCACCGGGGCCGCCCCGCGCCCGCCGCGCTACCCCACGCCCGCACGGAACCAACGAACGGGTTCCAAGGGCTGTGCCCTTGGCGGGGGGTCCAGGGGGGCAGCGCCCCCCTGGCCTTTCTTGGCCGAAGCCCGTCTCACCCCGACCCGCGGCACACTCCCAGCAGGCGCGCGGCGTCGAAGGAGGCGGCCCGGATCTCCGCCTCTGCGGGCAGGCGCACCCCGTGCAGCACGGTGACCACCGTCACCGCCGCCACCACCACCCAGCGCAGCCGCAGGCCGTCCGGCCGCGGCCCGGCCAGCCGGGCCAGCACGAGCGCGCCCGCGACGCCGATCGCGCCCCCGAGCAGCGCCTCGGCCCAGGAATGCATGCCGAGCGCGACCCGGCTCAGCCCGATGACCGCGGCCCCCGCGGCCGCGGCCAGCGCGACGGCGGTCCCGCCGAGCCCCGCCAGCACCGCGATCCCGCCGCAGACCACCCCGGCCGTCGCGGTATGCCCGCTCGGGCTGCGCAGCAGCGGCGGACCGCAGGCAAGGGTTGCCAGTTTCAGCGCCAGCACCACCGCCAATGTGGCACCGGTCGCCACCAGCCAGGCCACGGCGCCGCGTCGCCAGCCGAGGGCTGCCAGCGCCAGCGCCAGCACCAGCACCAGCGGTCCCGCCACCGCCTGGTCGGCGAAGTCGGTCAGGAAGGTCATGCCGGCCCGCTCATCGCGCCAGACTCCGATCCTGCGGCGGCGGACCGCTCAGCAGTTGTCCCGGATATTGCCGCAGGCTGTCGGTGGTCGCGCGCAGGTTGGCTGCCGTGCCGCGCAGGTCGCGCAGGATCGGCGTCAGCCGCGCGTTGAGCTGGCTGACCCCGTCGCTGCCGGCTGCCACCGCCGCCTGCAGGCGCGCCACCAGCCCGCTCATTTGTCCCGTGAGCCGGACGAGCTGTCCGCTCGCCTTGGCGCTGTTGGCCAGGGTTCGCGCCAGGGCGGGATCGCGCACCACCCCGCCCAGCGCCGCCGCCGTGCGTCGCAGTTCGGCCGACAGCCCCGGCAGATCCGCCTCCTGCACGGACGTACGGGCGGTTTGCAGCAGCCCCTGCGCCGCGGCCAGCGTCTTGTGCACGTCGCCGGAAACGAGCTCGCCCTGCAACGTGTCCACCAGGGTCTGCAACGACCGCGACAGCCGGTCGAGATCGATCTTGTCGAGCTTCGCCAGCAGCGCCTGCGCCGCATCCTGCACCTGGGTGAAGGTGCTGGGGACCGAGGGGATGTATTCGGCCTGCGGCCGCCACGGCGGCACCGACGCCGGATAGACCAGCGGGCTGACGTAATCGAGCTCGATGTAGCCAACCCCGGTCAGCACCTGCGAGACGATGCGCGCCCGCAGCCCGAGCCGGATGGCGCTCTTCAGGTCCGGGACCGGACCGATTTTCGCGGTGTCGACCAGGTAGCGCACGAACACTTCGCGATAGGCGCTGCGGTCCATGTCGGCCGGCGAGTGCCCGTATTCGGCGCTGGCCAGGCCGATCGCGGTCACCCGCCCGACAGTGACGCCGCGGTATTTCACCGGCGCGCCCACCTCCAGCCCCTGCACCGATTCCTTGAAGTAGCTCTCGTAGACTTCGCCGTGGCCGAAGCGCTGGCCGCCGAGGAACCACACGATCCCGATCAGCAGGCCGAGCCCGAGCACGATCAGCGCGCCGACGCGCAGGAAGACGCCCTGGCTTTCCATCTATGGCCCTTCCGTTGCCGCCGGCAGCAGCGCGCGGCGGAAGAACGCGCGCACCACCGGATGGGTGCCCGATGCCGCCAGCTCCCGCGGGTCCCCGGTGGCGATCACCCCGCCGGCGTCGGGGAAAGCGTGGCGGTCGAGCAGCAGGCAGCGGTCGGCGATCGCCATCACCGAGGCCAGCTCGTGCGTCACCACCACGAATGTGGTGCCGAGCTCGCCGCGCAGGTCGAGGATCAGCCGGTCGAGCTCCGCCGAGGTGATCGGGTCGAGCCCGGCGGAGGGCTCGTCGAGGAACAAAAGCGGCGGATCGAGCGCCAGCGCCCGCGCGATCGCCGCCCGTTTGGCCATGCCGCCGGAGATCTCGGCCGGCAGCAGCGCCGCCGCGTCGGCCAGGCCCACCTGGCCCAGCTTCACCCGCGCCACCGCCTCGCGCGCCTCCACCGGCAGATCGGTGAACATCTCGAGCGGCAGGGTCACGTTGCCGAGCAGGCTCAGCGAGCCGAACAGCGCGCCGGACTGGAACGTCACCCCGATCAGCCGCCGCGCCGCGCGCAGCCCGGCGGCGCCCTCGGCGCCGGTGATCGGCCGGCCGGCGATCTCGATGCGGCCGGCGGTGGGGGCGAGCAGCCCGACCGCCTGGCGCAGCACGGTGGATTTGCCCGAGCCGGAGCCGCCCAGGATGGCGAACACTTCGCCCGGAGCGACGGTGAAGGACACGTCGCGGAAGATGGTGCGCGCGCCGAAACGCTGCATCAGCCCCTCAGCCCGCAGCAGCGGCGGGGCCGCGCTCACAGCCCCAGCCGGTAGAACAGCAGGGCGAAGACGCCGTCGATCACGATGGTGGCGACGATGCCGCCCACCACCGCGGCGGTGGCGGCGAAGCCCACTGCGCGCGGCCCGATCCCCGTGCCGAGCCCGGCGCGGCAGCCGATCGCCGCCACCGCGGCCCCGAACACCGCGGCCTTGGCGAGCCCGCTCGCCAGATCCCCCATCGTCGCCGCGGATTGCACCTGCTGCTGGATCGCCGGCAGGGCGTAGCCGAAGGCGGTCATCACCGTCGTCATGCCCAGCAGCCCGGCGAAATCGAGCAGCAGGGTCAACACCGGCATCACCAGCAGGGCGGCGGCCATGCGCGGCAGCACGAGCAGGGTCATCGGATCGAGCCCCATCACCACCAGCGCGTCGATCTCCTGGTTCACCTTCATGGTGCCGATCTCGGCGGCGAAGGCCGAGCCGGTGCGCCCGGCCAGGATCACCGCGGCGAGCAGCGGGCCCAGTTCGCGGAGCAGGCTGATCGAGACCAGATTGGCGACGAACAGGTCGGCGCCGAACTTGCGCATTGGAACGGAGGACTGGAACGCCAGGATCAGCCCGATCAGGTAGCCGAGCATCAGCACCAGCGGCAGGGCGCGGAAGCCGGCCTGGTCCGCCTCGCGCAGCACGTCGCGCAGCCGGAACATCCGCCGCCGCGCGGGCAGCCGCAGGACGGCGATCACCGCCTCGCCCATGAAGCCCAGCCCGCCGGCAAGGACGGCATAGCCGGCGGCCAGCATCTGCCGCGCCGTCATGCGCGCCGGCCGCGGCGCGGCGGCGACGGACGCGGCGGCGGCGCGGGCGCGACCCAGCAGGGCGGTGGCCTGGGGGCTGGCGCCGGCAATGTCCGCCGCGCTCCCGTGCGCCGTCTCGAGCGCGGCGAGCAGGGTGGCGCCGGCCATGTCGATCGCGCTCAACGCGTGCAACTCGAAGCCGAGCGGGCCGGGGCGGGCGGCACGGGCGGCGCGCAGGGCCGGGCGCCAGAGGCGTCCCGCGCCGGCGACGTCGAGCCGGCCGGAGAAGGCCAGCACGGTCCCGTCCGGCGTCGTGCGCGTGGTCATGTCCGGGCCCGGCGTGCTCATGCGGCGGCGCCGCCGCGCGCCATCCCGCCATGGCGGGGCCCGAGCGGGCCCCGGGCAGTGCAGCCGGTCCGGATGGTCATCGCCGATGCCGGGATCGCCGGGTCAGGCCCGGCCGCCGCGGCAGACGCCGCACGGGCCCGGCCCGGCCCCCTTCGCGCCGGCCGGACGGGGCGGCCGGTCGCGGCCGGCCCGGGAGCGTGGCGGTCGGACCGCCGCAGGGCCGTGCGCCGGTCCGGCTCTCACACCAGCAGTCCTGTTCGTTGACCGCTGGCATCAATGTGCGAGCCAGGCATCGAACCGCTGGCGCAGCTTCGCCAGGTTGGCGTGCCAGAATGCGTCGTCGAGCCGCAACGCGCCTTTCATGTTGGCCGGATTGGTGGGCGAGGCGGCGGCGACCGCGGGCGGAAGGTCGTCGTTGGCGCCGACGGCAAGCCCGCCTTCGCCGAAGCGGGCGGTCAGTCTGCCCTCGATCGCCGGCGTGCCGACGAAATAGAGGAACTGCAGCGCCGCCGCCTGGTTCGGGCTGGTCTTGGCGACCGCCCAGCTCAGCACGTCGTACACGCTTTCGGCCCAGCGCAGGCCGAAGTCGCGATGCGCCGCGTGCGCGGCGGCGAGGATGGCCGCGCTCGGCGCGCTGGTCATCAGCACGCCGCCGGAGGCGAGGATTTTCGCCGCCTCGGCCGGCGTCTTCCACCACACGATGTAAGGGCGCAACTGGTCGAGCTTGCGGAACGCGCGCTTGACGCCGTCCGGGGTGGCCAGTTCTTTGTAGACGTCGCCGGGCGCCACCCCGTCGGCCATCAGCGCGATCTCCAGGTTGCCGCGCACGCCCTGGCGCAGCCCGCGCTTGCCGGGATATTTCGCCACGTCCCAGAAATCCGTCCAGCTCGGCGTGCCGGGAAACTTGTCGCGGTCCCAGGCGAGCACGGTGGTGGTCAGGGTGGCGCCGATGCCGCAGGGGGAGATCGCCAGCGGCAGGTAGTGCGCCGCCCCGCCGATCTGCGCCGGGTCGAGTTTCGTGAACAGGCCCGTTGCGCAGCCGTCGAGCAGTTCGGTGCCGTTCACTTCCACCAGATCCCAGGCCGGATCCTTGCCCGCCAGCCCGGTCGTCAGCGCGGGCAGTCCGCCCGGCCAGCTTTGCGCCAGTACCGGAATGTCGGTGGCAGTCTGGAACGGGGCGACGAACACCTCCTGCACCGCCTTGAGCCGGGTCGGGGAGCGGACCGCGAGGGTCAGTTCGCGCGCCATCGCCGGGTGGCCCAGGGCCGCCAGCAGGATGAGGGCGAGCAACGAGCGGGGCGGCGCCGGAAAGCGGCGGCGCGGCGCGGGGCGGACGGCGGTCTTGGGTGCGATCATCGCGGAAGACGCTACAATCCGCCGCGTCCGTGGGCAACGCAGCGGTTTGCTCACTCATTGTTTACCTGGGCGTTATCTACCCGGGCCGACCGGCCAAGGGACGACATGCATGACGGCGACCCGATGATCGTGGCGTCCCATCCCGTGCGACCCGGCCGGAACCGGGCGGACGGCCCGGGGGCGGGGGGCCTCTCGTCATGGCCGGGCCTGACCCGGCCATCCGCGCACGGAGGTTCGGGGGTCGATGGCCGGGTCAGGCCCGGCCATGACGGGGAAAGGTCGGGCGACCGCCGCGCATCGCGTCATGGCGCCGGTCGGCATCACCCGGCGGCGGGCCGCGCGCGCCGGTCCCGTCGTGGCTGCTCCGCGCCTGCCTGGTGCTGCTCATCCTTGCCGGCGGGGCGGCGCCCGCCGCCGCGGCCAGCCTGAAATTCGCCACCTGGAATCTCGAGTGGCTCACCGACCGCCCGGCCGGCAGCAAGGCGCTGCCCGCCGACGTGCGGCCCAAGCGCCCGGCCGACATCGCCCGCCTGCGCGCCTATGCCGCCCAGCTGAACGCCGACGTGATCGCGGTCCAGGAAGTGGACGGCGCGCACATGGCCGCGCAGGTCTTTCCGCCCGATCGCTACGTGATCCATATGACCCACGATCCCGTGGTGCAGCGGGTCGGCCTCGTCGTCCGCCGTGGCATTCCGTTCACCGTCAATCCCGATGACACCGCCCTGGTGCCGCCCCATTCGGGGCTGCGCAGCGGCGCCGACATCACCCTGCACCTGCCTGGCGGGCCGCTGCGCGTGCTGGCGGTGCATCTCAAGACCGACTGCCATTTCTCCTCGCTGCGCGGCCATCGCCCGGCCTGCGAGGTGCTGGCCCGCCAGGTGCCCGCGCTCGTCGCCTGGATCCGCGCCCGCGCGCTTGCGGGCGTGCCGTTCGTCGTGCTCGGCGATTTCAACCGCTGGATGGACACGCGCGACGGCCACCCGGACGGGCTGTGGACCCGGCTCGACGCCGCCGCCCCGCTGACGCGCGCCGCGGCGGGCTACGCCAGCCCCTGCTGGGGCGGGGAGCGTTTCATCGACCACATCATCGCCGGCGGCGCCGCGCGGGCCTGGATGGACCGCGCGACCCTGCGCGTGCTGGTGTTCCGTGAGCGCGGGCGCGCCTGGAAGGAGCGCCTGTCCGACCACTGCCCGGTCTCGGTGATCTTCCGCCTGCCGGGCTGAGGGTGCATAGTTTGTTTCATGGACTCGCTCGGGGACGTTGCGCATACGCTCGACCTGCCGCGCAAGCAGGTGCGCCGGCTGCTGGACCGCTACCGCGTGACCAGCGGCAAGAAGTTCCACCTGAAGGACCATGATCCGGCCGACACCGCCGGCCAGCTGATCACGCCGGAGCAGGCGCAGCAGCTGCTGGCGGCCGGCGTCGACCGTCTGGCCGCGTTGCAGGAGAAGCTCTTCGCCCAGGACCGCTGGTCGGTGCTGTGCGTGTTTCAGGCGATCGACGCGGCCGGCAAGGACGGCACCATCAAGCACGTGATGTCCGGGGTGAACCCGGCCGGCGTGCAGGTGACCAGCTTCAAGGTACCCGGGCCGTCGGAACTTGCGCACGACTTCCTGTGGCGCTCGGCGCGCGCCCTGCCGCAACGCGGGCAGATCGGCATCTTCAACCGCAGCCACTACGAGGAAGTGCTGGTGGTGCGGGTCCACCCGGAGATCCTGAACCACCAGCGCCTGCCGCCGGAGCTCGTGGGCAAGAAATTCTGGGATCACCGGCTGCGCGGCATCGCCGCGTTCGAGCGCCACCTGGCCCGCGAGGGCACCGTGGTGCTGAAGTTCTTCCTGCACCTGTCGCGCGAGGAGCAGAAGCGCCGCTTCCTCGCCCGGCTGGACGAGCCGGACAAGCACTGGAAATTCAGCACCGCCGACCTCGCCGAGCGCGACCACTGGGACGCCTACCAGGCGGCCTACCAGGCGGCGATCGAGGCCACCGCCGCGCCCTGGGCGCCGTGGTTCGTGGTGCCGGCCGACCACAAATGGTTCACCCGGCTGGTCGTGAGCACGGCACTGATCGAGGCGCTGGACCGGCTTGATCTGCGGATCCCGCCGCTCGACGCCGCGGCCGAGGCGGCCCTCGCGACGGCGCGGGCCAGGCTGGAAGCCGACGTCTGAGGCTTCGGGGCTGCGGACTGACGCCTCAGCCGGTCAGAACTGTTTCAGCAGCCGGTCGATATACTTCAGCTCCTCCGGCGGACGGGTTCGTTGTCCCTGGCGCCGGCGCAGTTCCTGCTCGATCTGCCGCGGGCGCCCGCCGGCCGCGTTGGCCGGCAGCAGCACCTGTGCGCGCGGGTCGAGCGCGTCGCCGCCCGCGCCCTCCCGCCGGCCGAACGGGTCCTGGCCCGGCCCGCCCAGTCCGCGCAGCCAGCCGGAGGCGCCTTCCGCCCCGCCGCCGGGGCGGGACAGGCCGAGCTCGCCCCCGGGCTGGCGGCCCGGCCCCTCCTGGCCGGAGCCGAACTGCTTGGCCAGCGCCTGGCCCAGTTCCTGCCCGCCTTTCTGCAACGCGGCGATCGCCGCCCGCTCGGCGGCTTCGGCGGGCTCGTCCTGCCCGGCGCCCAGCGCTGCGCCGGCCCCGCCCATCGCCTGCCGGGCGCGGTCCAGGCTGGGCGGGCGCTGGCCGGCCAGCGCCTCCAGGCTGTGCATCAGCTGGCCCAACTGGTGATGCAGCGCCTGCTGCTCGGCCAGGTCCGCGGCCCGCTGCGCCGCCGGGTCGCGGGCGCCGCCGGTCGGCTGCGCGGCCGGGGTCTCCGCCTGCTGCAGCCGCTGGTGGGCGTGGTCGAGCAATCGCGCTTCGCGCCGGATCAGCGCGTTCAGTTCCTCCATCTGCTGCTCCGCCTGCCGGTGGGCCGCCCGCGCGCGGCGGGCCGCCGCCGCCATCGTTTTTGCGTCGCGCAGCGAGTTCGAGCATCCGTTCCAGCGCCGCGATCTCCGTCTGCGCGGCGCGCAGGTCGCCCTGCCGGACGGCGCGCCGCGCCGCCTCGGCCAGCCGCTCCAGCCGCCGGGTCGTGGCGGCGTTGTGGTCCGGCGGCACGCCCTGGCGGGCGAGTTCGCGGCGCAAGGCGTCCAGCCGCGCGTCGATCGCCCGTTCCAGCGCGCGCAGCCGCGCTTCCAGCGCCGCGCGGTTGGCCGCGTTCGGATCGCGCAAGCTGCGGTTCAGCGCGTCGCGGACGGCGCGGCGCGCGCGCGCCAGGGTGCGGGCGGAGGGATCGAGGGCCGCCTCTTCCAGATGCAGCGCCACCTGCCACAGGCTGCGCTGCACCGGGTCCAGCGGTTCCTCCCCCGGCGGCTGCAGCAGTCGCTGCGCGTCCAGCCGCAGCTCCAGCCAGGCGCCGTAGGCGTGCCCGAAGGCCTCGGTCTGCGCGAGCAGCCCGACGATCGCGTCGGCCGCCATCGCCCGGCGCTCGGGCGCCAGGCTGAGCATCTGGCGGATCGCCACCAGCGCGCGCGCCAGCGGGTTGCGGAAGCGCGGCGCCGGCAGCAGGAAGGTTGCCGGGGCGCTGCGCCCGGTCTGGCCGGCGCCGTCGCGCCCCTCCAGCCGCGCGACCACCGGCAGGCCGGCCCAGGGGCTGGCGGTGAGATCGACGACGTCGGCCCCGCTCTGCGCAACGCCGCCGCCCGCCGGGCCGGGCGCTGTGGTCGCGGCCTCCGCCGGCCCGGCCGGCAGCGGGATGCGCAGCGTCATCGGCTCCGCGTCCAGCCGGCCGCGCAGCCGCAGCCGGGCCTGCAGCGCCACCACGCCGTAATCGTCGCGGCTGCGCCAGGGCAGGCTCGTCTGCAGCGGATCGGCCGCCAGCGGTCCGGGCGCCGCCGCCCAGGCCACATCGGGCGGCTTGTCCGCCAGCACGGTGAGCGCCCAGGCGCCGAGTGGCCGCCCGCCCCGTCCGACCGAGAGCCGCCCGCTGGCGGTGAGCGTCGTCTCGGCGCCGAACCCGTCGGTCCCGAGCGGGCGGACCGGGATCGCCTTCCCGTCGAGCCGCAGCGCCGGGCGCCCCGATCCGCCGTCCAGGCTGATCGCGAGGCGCGAACCGGCTGGGACCGGGGCCGGCGGCGTGCCGGGGCGCAGATAGACCGGGGCAAGCCCGGTGTAGGCCGGCGGGGTGATCCAGGCGAGCAGCCGCGGCGCCGGCGCCGCGGCGGTCCAGCCGGGCCACAGCGCCTGGGCGAGCCGCCCCGGCGCGCGATCCCCGGCGATCACCACGGCCGCCACCAGCGCCACCGCCAGGCCGCCGCGCAGGCCCTTCAGGTCGCGCCGTGCCAGCCCCGGATGCGGCCGGCCGACCCGCAGCCGACGGACCGCCGCCGCCGCGCGCGCCCGGTGCGCCTGCCACAAGGCCAGCGCCGTCGCGTCGGCATGCGCCGGGCGGTCGGCCAGTGCCGCCAGCGGTCGGTGCGCCAGGCCGGAGGCATGTTCCAGCTGTCGGTCCGCCGCCGCCGCATCGGGCCAGGCGACCCCGCGCAGCCCGCGCAGAGCGAGGCCGAGGATCACGATCGCGGTCACGACCGCCAGCGCCGCCGCGGCCGGCGGCGGCAGCGCCGCTTGCAGCCCGAGCAGGGCGGCGACAAGGAACGCCCCGGCCACACCGACGGCCGGCCACAGCGCCGGCCAGAGGCGCTCCATCAGCAGCACGCAGCGCGCGAGCCCGCGCCGTGCGGCCAGCCCTGGGGGCGGCGGGAAATCCCCCGTCCCAGGCGCGGCCGACGGCGCGGGCCCGGCGGTCATCCGGGCCAGTCGGGCAGGATCTCGTCCCGCCACAGGCTTGCGAGCTCGGGGCGCGGGCGGATCACCGCCCAGCGCCCGGCATCGACCAGCACCTCCGCCGCCGGCGGGCGCGCGTTGTAGCTGGAACTCATCACCGCGCCGTAGGCCCCGGCGTCCAGGATCGCCACCAGCGCGTCCGGGGCGAGCGGCGGCAGCATCCGGTCGCGGGCGAAGGTGTCGCCGCTTTCGCACACCGGCCCGACCACGTCGGCCGGCGCGCAGGGCGCCGCGAGGTCGGCGGCGGCGACCGGCACGATGCCGTGCCAGGCGTCGTACAGCGCCGGGCGCAGCAGGTCGTTCATCGCCGCGTCCAGCACCACGAAGCGGGAGGCGCCGTCGCGCTTGACCAGCACGACCGCGCTCAGCAGCACCCCGGCGGGCCCGACCAGCCAGCGGCCCGGCTCCACCAGCAGCTCCACGTCGAGGGCGCCGAACGCCCCGGCGATCGCGCCGGCGAGGCCGGTCGGGCTGGCCACCGGCTCGTCGCGATAGGGAATGGCGAGCCCGCCGCCGCAATCCACCGCCCGCACCGTCTGCCCGGCGGCGCGCAGGTCGCGCACCAGCCCGGCGATGCGCGCGTAGGCGGCGCGGAACGGCGCCAGGCTGCGGATCTGGCTGCCGATGTGCAGCGCCAGTCCGCGCGGGGCGATGCCGGGCAGGGTGGCGGCGTGGGCATAGAGCGCGGCCGCCTGCGCATAGGGGATGCCGAACTTGTCGCGCGCCCGCCCGGTGGAGATCTTGGCGTGGGTGTCGGCATCGACATCGGGGTTGACCCGCAGCGCCACCGGCGCGGTGCGCCCCATGCTTGCGGCGATCGCCGAGAGCATCGCCAGCTCCTCGGCGCTTTCCACGTTGATCTGGGCGATGCCCTGCTCGAGGGCCAGCCGCAGCTCGGCCGCGGTCTTGCCGACGCCGGAGAACACGATGCGGGAGGACGGGATGCCGGCTTCGCGGGCGCGCAGCAGCTCCCCGGCGCTGACCACGTCGGCGCCGGCGCCTTCCGCGCCCAGCAGGCGCAGCACCGCCAGCCGGTCGTTCGCCTTGACGGCGAAATGGACATGCGCGGCCAGCCCCGCCTCGGCGAGCGCCGTGGCAAGCGCGCGATAGCGGGCGCGGATGGTGCCGGCGCCATACACCCAGGCGGGGGTGCCGACGGCTTTGGCGATGGCGGCGAGCGGCACGCCTTCCAGCAGCAGCCCGTCCATCGCATGGCGGCTGAGCTGCGGGCGGGCGGCGATCAGCGCGTCCGGGGCGGGATCGGGATGGCTGGCTTGGGCGGGGACATCGGCGGGCATGGGACTAATCTAATCGCAATCGGCGAAAACACCCACTCCCGCAGCGATGGCGTCGGCCCGGGGTGCCCCTTGCCCGCAGGCACCGGGTCAGCCGGCGGCGAGCCAGTCCTCGACCAGCCGCCGGGCGATCGAATCCCCCCGCGGCAGCATGAAACCGTGCGAGTCGGGGTTGGCGATCTCGGCGCGGGAGAACCAGCGCACGTCGATCAGTTCCTCGGTCTGGACCACGATCTCCTCGCTCAGCCCCTCGCCGTAGCAGCCGAGCATGATGTTGCCGGGGAACGGCCAAGGCTGGCTCGAGTGGTACGAGACCTCGCCCACCGTGACGCCGGCTTCCTCCAGCACCTCGCGGCGGACCGCTTCTTCCACGCTTTCCCCCGGCTCCACGAAGCCGGCCAGGGTGGAATACATGTTGGCGCGGGGGAAATGCTGCGAATGGCCCAGCAGGGCGCGGTCGCCGCTGGTGATCAGCATGATCACGGCGGGGTCGGTGCGCGGGAAATGGTCGGTGCCGCAGCCGGTGCAGTGCATCACGTGGCCGGCGCTCTGCGGCTCGCACGCCGCGCCGCACACGCCGCAGAACCGGTGCCGGTTGCGCCAGTGCAGCAGGCCGCGCGCGTGCGCCAGCACCGCGGCTTCGGGCTTCGCCACCCCCCAGCCGACCGCGCGCAGATCGACGAAGCTGCCGCCCGCCGCGCCCACCAGCGGCACCGGGTCCTCGGCGGCGCTGAGGTCGATCGCGAACACCGCCGTCTCCTCCAGCAGGCCCAGGAACACCCAGGGGCGTTCGCCCGCCTCGTGCAGCGGCGCGGCGGCGGCAGCGGGCAGGTAGACCGCTGCCGGCTGCGCCGCGTCCATGCCCGTGACCAGGTTGCGGTTGCGCCACAGGGGCACGTAAAGGGATCCGGGATCGGCGCGCCGGGTGGCGATCCAGTCCGCATCGGTGCGCCGCGCAGCGGCGCGGTCGAGCGGGGAAGCAGCATAGACATTGGGCCGGCTGGGGCGGATCAGCACGTGTGTACTCCGGGTTGCGGGCGGTGGTTCAGTCTGCGGCAGGTCCGCCCGGCTGGGAAGCGGCCGCCATGCGGTCCGGTCATGCCGGGCGGGGCGAACAAACATACTGCCCCATGAGCAAAGCTTACTATATGCGTGCCTACCATAGGCAATTGCTACGGTCCCATGCCCGCCGAACCGCTCGACCTGATCTATTCCCTGTTCGACGCTGCCCGCCTGCTGCGGGTCGAGGCCGGGCGGCGCGCCCGCGCCCGCGGCCTGGCCCGCGGTGAGTTCGCCGCCCTGGCGGTGCTCGCCCGCGCCCCCGGGCTGACCCAGAGGGAACTGGCGCAACGGCTGGATGTGGAGCCGATCACCGTCGCCCGCCTGCTCGACCGGCTGGAGGTGCGCGGCCTGGTGGAGCGCCGTCCCGACCCAAGGGATCGGCGGGTCTGGCGCCTGCATCCGGGCCCCGACGCCGGTCCGCTCACCGCCGCGGTGACGGCCGAGATGGCCGACCTCTCGCGCCAGCTGACCGCGGAGATGAAGCCGTCGGCGCGGGACGGGCTGACCGTCGGCCTGCGCCATGTCGCCGCCGCGCTGGGCGGGCTGGACGCGACGCCACGGAGTGCCGGGCCGTCTGGCGCCTCTGCATGGCAGGAGGTGGCGTGATGGCCGACGTGACCACCGCCGACGAGGCGCACGGCCGACCGAAACCGTCTGCGGCGCCGCGGGAAACGGCCGCGCCGCTGCGCTCGGCCCTGGCCCAGCGCGCCCGGATGCTGAAGCTGCGCTACGGGCTGTTCGCGCTCGGCGCGATCGTGCTGGTCGTGGGCAGCGGCTACTACTGGCTGAGCGGCGGGCGCTACGTGGAAACCTCAGACGCCTATGTGCAGGCCAACGTGCTGGCCGTCGGCACCGACGTGTCCGGCACCGTGCAGAAGATCCTGGTGCACGAGGGCGAGGCGGTGAAGAAGGGCCAGGTCCTGTTCACCCTCGACCCGGCGACGTTCCGCCTGCGCGTCGATCAGGCGCAGGCGAAGCTGGAGCAGACGAAGCTCGATCTGAACGCGCTCAAGGCCGATTATGAGCAGGCGAAGCGGCAGCTTGCGGAACGCCAGGCCCAGGTCGAGTCCGACCAGGCGACGTTCGAACGCTACGCCAGGCTGGTGCAGTCGCACGCCGTCACCCGCCAGCAGTTCGACGACGCGAAATTCAAGCTGCGCGCCGATCGGGCGGCGCTGGGCGCCGGCGCGGCGCAGGTGACCGCCACCCTGGCGCGGCTCGGCGGGTCGACCGACCTGCCGGTGACCGGGATGCCGGCCTACAAGCTGGCCGCGGCGCAGCTGGGGGTGGCGCAGAGCAACCTGAACGACACCACCGTGCGCGCGCCCTTCGCCGGCGTGGTGACCAAGGTCAGCAAGCTGCAGCCCGGGCAATACCTGCCTGCCGGCACGCCGGGCTTCGGGCTGGTCGATACGCAGGACATGTGGATCGACGCGCAGCCGAAGGAGACCGCGCTCACCTGGGCGCGGCCGGGCGATTCGGCCACGGTGACGATCAACTCCTATCCTGGTCATGTCTGGCACGGCCATCTGCAAAGCGTGGCGCCGGCGACGGATCAGGAATTCGCCATCCTGCCGGCGCAGAATTCCTCGGGCAACTGGGTCAAAGTGGTGCAGCGGGTGCCGTTGCGGGTGGTGATCAAGCAGGGCCCGAAGGATCCGCCGCTGTCGGCAGGCATGAGCGCCGAGGTGTCGATCGACACCCATCACGTGCGCCATCTCCGCGACCTGTTCTGAGCGGCGGACAAGGCGATGGCTGGCGACGACCGGCAGCCCGATGTGCTGGTGACGCATCGCGGCATCATCACCATCTCGGCGATGGCCGCGACCCTGATGCAGGCGCTGGATTCCACCATCGCCAACGTCGCGCTGCCGTACATGCAGGGCTCGTTCTCCACCAGCTATGAGGAGATCACCTGGGTCCTGACCTCCTACGTGATCGCCGCGGCGATCATGACCGCCCCGGTCGGCTGGCTGTCGGCGCGGTTCGGGCAGAAGCAGGTCTATCTCGTTTCGATCATCGGCTTCACCATCGCCTCGATGGCCTGCGGCATCGCCACCTCGATCACGCAGATGGTGATCTACCGGCTGATCCAGGGGGTGTTCGGGGCCGCGCTGGTGCCGCTGTCGCAGGCGACGATGATGAACATCTATCCGGCCGAGAAGCGCGGCGCGGCGATGGCGCTGTGGGGGATGGGGGTGATGGTGGGGCCGATCCTCGGTCCCACCCTGGGCGGCTACCTGACCGATTGGTACAACTGGCGCTACGTCTTCTTCGTCAACCTGCCGTTCGGCATCGCCTCCACCGTCGGCCTGTGGCTGTGCCTGCCGGGCGAACGGAAACAGAGCGGCCTGCGCTTCGACTGGTTCGGCTTCACCGCGCTCGCCTTCGGCATCGGCGCGCTCCAGCTCATGCTGGATCGCGGCCAGGTGAAGGACTGGTTCTCCTCCACCGAGGTGATCGTCGAGGCGGTGGTGGCGGCCGCGGGCTTCTACCTGTTCCTGGTGCATATGGTGACCGGGGAGAAGCCGTTCATCACGCCGGGCATATTCCGCGACCGCAATTTCAGCGCCGGGCTGGTGGCGATGTTCGCGATGGGGATGGTGCTGCTCGCGTCCTCGGCCGTGCTGGCGCCCTGGCTGCAGATCCTGGGCGGCTATCCGGTCGATATCGCCGGCATCCTGCTGGCGCCGCGCGGGATCGGCACCATGCTGGCGATGATGATCGCCGGCCGGCTCGCCGACCGCATCGACCCGCGCTTCCTGATCGCTTTCGGCGTGGTGCTGATGTGGTGGAGCCTGGACCGGCTCGCCTCCTGGACGCCCGCGGTGGACGAGACCACCCTGTTCGTGAACACGGTGATCCAGGGCTTCGGCATGGGGTGCGTGTTCGTGCCGCTCACGGTCGTCGCCTTCGCCACCTTGCCCGCAAAGCAGCGGTACGAAGGCACCGCCCTGTTCAGCCTGCTGCGCAACATCGGCAGCGCGATCGGCATTTCCGTGTTCGAGACGTTGCTGAGCAACGGCGCGCGGATGGAGCATGCGGCGCTGGCGCCCAATGCCTCGCCGTTCAATCACGCGCTGACGGCCACGCCGGAGGTGGCGCGCGCGCTGTCGCCGCACACCCCGCACGGGGCGGCGCTGCTCAACAGCATGATCGACTACCAGTCGCAGGTGGTGGCCTACAACAACGACTTCTGGCTGATGGCGCTGTTGACGCTGCCGATCCTGGCGCTGCTGCCGCTGATGCGTCGTCCGCGCGGCGCGCCGGCGGGCGCCGCGCACGCGGCGCTGGACTGACCGGGGCGGCGTCCGCCCCGGCTTCTTCCCCTGGCCGTCCCCCCCGGTCGTCCCCCCCTGGCGAAACGGGCCGGTGCGGCTACACTGCCGCCCCATGCACATCGCCACCTCGCCCGAGTTCAAGCACAACGCGCATCGCGCCCTGGAAGATGCCGGGTTGCAGAAGGCGCTCGCCCGCAGCGGCACGAGCTTCATCGCCCGCCGCGCCGCCGCCGCCGCCGCGCTGCCGGAGTTCGAGGCGCTGCGTGACGAGGCCCGCGCGATCAAGGACCACACGCTCGCGCATCTCGATTTCTACCTGGAAGCCTATGCCGCCAAGGTGGAGGAAGCCGGCGGCACGGTGCACTGGTGCGCCGACGCCGCCGAAGCCCGCGCCACGGTGCTGGCGATCTGCCAGCAGGCCGGCGCGCGCACCGTGACCAAGGGCAAGTCGATGATCAGCGAGGAGCTGGGCATCAACGAGCACCTGGAAAAGCATGGCATCGAGCCGGTGGAGACCGACCTCGGCGAATATATCCTGCAGATCCGCCACGAGGCGCCGAGCCACATCATCGCCCCCGCCTTCCACCTGAACCGCGAGGACTGGGAAGCGTCGTTCCGCGCCGCCCACACCGACCTGCCGGCCGACCGGGTGTTCAACGAGCGCCGCGACATCCTGACCGAGGCACGGTCCCGCCTGCGGGCGAAGTTCCTGGCCGCCGACGTCGGCATCACCGGGGCCAATTTCCTGGTGGCCGAGACGGGCAGCAGCGTGATCGTCACCAACGAGGGCAACGGCGACCTGACCCAGACCCTGCCCAAGGTGCACATCGCGCTCGCCAGCATCGAGAAGGTGGTGCCGACCCTGGAAGACTGCATGAGCCTGCTGCGGGTGCTGGCGCGCTCGGCCACCGGGCAGGACTTTTCCGTCTACACCACGTTTTCCACCGGCGGGCGCCGGCCGGACGACCTCGATGGGCCGGAGGCGTATCATGTCGTGATCGTCGACAACGGCCGGTCCGGGATGCTGGGCAGCGAATTCCAGCCGATGCTGCGCTGCATCCGTTGCGCCGCCTGCATGAACCACTGCCCGGTCTACGGCGCCATCGGCGGGCACGCCTACGGCTGGGTCTATCCCGGGCCGATGGGCAGCGTGCTGACCCCGGCGCTGATCGGGGTGGACCAGGCGGGGCTGCTGCCCGGCGCCTCCACCTTCTGCGGCAAGTGCGAGAGCGTGTGCCCGGTGAAGATCCCGCTGCCGGGGCTGATGCGCCACTGGCGGGAGCGCGAATTCGAGCGCCATCTGACCCCCGCGGCGCAGCGCACCAACCTGGCGGCGTGGGCCTACCTGGCGAAGCGCCCGGCGCTGTACCGGGCGGTCACCCGGCTGGCCGCGCGGGGGCTCAAGACCCTGTCCGGCCGGCGCGGGAAGCTTGCGCGCCTGCCGCTGGCCGGCGGCTGGACCGCAGGGCGGGACCTGCCGGCGCCGGAGGGCGAGACGTTCTTCGCCCGTTACGCCCGCGCCCAGCGGCAGGGACGTTCGGCATGAGCAAGGAGACGATGCTGACGGCGATCCGCCGCGGACTGCGCCGCGGGCCGCTGCCGGAGGATCAGGCCCTTGCGCTGCGGGCGCGGCTGGCGGCGCACCCGCGGCATCTGATCCCGGCGCGCTCGCGGCTGGATCACGCCGGCCAGGTGGCGCTGTTTGTTGCGAATGTGGAGAAGGAGTTCGGCACCGTCGCCCAGGTGGAGGACCTCACCGCGGTCCCTGGCGCGGTGGCCGACTACCTGGCGACGCAGAACCTGCCCGGCCAGTTCGTGATCGCCCCGCATCCGGACCTGCGCGAGATCGACTGGTCCTCGCGCCCGTTGTTGCGCTTCCGCGAGGGGCGCGCCGAGGGGACCGATGCGGTGGCGATCCAGCACGGCTTCGCCGGCATCGCCGAGACCGGGACGTTGATGCTGCCGTCCGCCCCGGTGCGCCCGACCACGCTCAATCTGCTGGCCGAGGCGGCGATCGTCGTGCTGGCCGCGGACCGGGTGGTGGGGGCGTATGAGGAGGCGTGGGATCTGTTGCGCGCGGAATGGACGGGATGCCGCGCAACGTGATGCTGGTCACCGGGCCGTCGCGCTCGGCGGATATCGAGCAGACGTTGGAACTGGGCGCGCACGGGCCGCGGCGGCTGCATGTGGTGCTGGTCGGGGCGTAGGGCGACATCTTCGGCCGGTATCGGAAGCGCGGGCGGCTCCGCCGCTCAGGCGGGACTCACGATGTCCTGCACTACCTCTCCCTCGATCCGCCCATCGCGCATGCTGATAAGCCGGTCGAACCGGTCGAAGATGGTTTCGTCGTGTGTCACCACCAGCACCGCCGCCTGCCGATCCACGGCGATGCGGCGCAGGAGGTCCATCACCGCCCCGGCGCGCGCGGAATCGAGCGGCGCGGTCGGTTCATCGGCCAGGATGATGCGCGGCCCGTTGGCCAGCGCGCGCGCAATCGCCACCCGCTGCGCCTCACCCCCGGAGACCTCCCCCGGGTAGGCCAGCGCACGGTGGCCGACACCGAGGTAGTCGAGCAGCGCGGTCGCGCGGGCGCGTGCCTCGCGCGGGCGCACGCCGGCCAGTTCCATCGCCTCGGCGACGTTCTCCGTGCTGTCGAGGAACGACAGCAGGTTGTGGGTCTGGAAGATGAAGCCGATCCGGAACAGCCGCAGCCGGCGCAGATCGAAGCGCAGCCAGCGCCCGTCATAGACCGGCTCGTCGTCGAGTTGCATCCTGCCGCTGCTCGGTTCGGTGACGCAGCCGATCACGTTGAGAAGCGTGCTCTTGCCGGAGCCCGACGGCCCGCGCAGCCCGACTGTCTCCCCGGCACGCACCGTGAGCGCGATATCGACCAGCGCATCGACACGGCTCGCGCCGGACCCGAAATGCTTGCAGACGCCGCGCAACGCGACGCGCGGCCCGCCACCCGGCAGCGGCGCCGCGTCAGCCACCGGCCAGCGCCTCGGCGGGATCGATCTTCACCGCCGCGCGCACGCCGAGCACCGAGCCCAGCAGGCAGACGATGATGACGACGACGAACAGCACTGCCAGGTCGCGCGGCTCGATCTGCACGCGGCGGGGGAAATAGCCCTTCACCTGCTCGATCAAAGCGAGGCCGATGGCGAAGCCCATGACGCCCAGCACCAGCGCCTCCTGCACGATCAGCCCGACGATCACCCGGTCCGGCGCACCGATCAGCTTCAACGTGGCGATCGCGCGCAGCTTGTCCATGGTCAAGGTGTAGATGATCAGCGCGATGATCACGGCCGAGACGGTGATCAGGATGCCCATGAACAGGCCGAGCTGCTGCTGCATCTTCTGGATCACGAACAGCGTGAGGTAGCGCTCCTCCTCGGCCTCCGGCACTGCCGACAGGTGCTTCCATCGCGTGATCTCCCCGGCGACCATGGCCGGCGACGCGGCGGGCATCACCCGCACCAACACCGCGTTGATATCGGCGGTCGCGGGCGCGGGACGCCCGGCGGCACGCTCGCGCCGCGCGAGCGCCGGCGGCACCGCGAATTGCAGCGCCTGCGCGTCGAGTAAGGTGACCCACGCCACCGGATCTCCAGACGAGCTCACCATGCCCCGCGTCAGCCCGACCACGGTGTAGGGATCGCGGTAGGGGCCGAGCGGAATCGTTTCGCCGAGCCGGAGGCCTGAGGCGGCATCGACGACGATCTGATAATGGCTCTCGGTCAGCCCGTGCCCGGCGACCAGGTTGGACGGTCCGCCCGGCCGGCCGGGTTCGTAGCCCTCCAGCCACAGCCGCACCGGCTTGCCCTCCGCCGTCGCCTGGACCGTCTGGAACGTGACCGCGCCGGCTTCGGCCACCCCGGGCATGCGGCGGATCAGGTCGCGCGTGTCGCGCGGGATGCGGGAGGGTTCGGCGAACGGACCGAAGGTACGCGGCTGGACCACCCAAAGATCGGCCTGCTCGGCGCGCGGCAGGCGCAGCGCGTCGGCCAGCGCGCCTTCGTAGATGCCCATCATCGCGATCACCACGCCGAGCAGCATGCCAACCCCGAGCCCGGTGAGCGCGAAACGCAGCTTGTTGCGGCGCACGTCGCGCAGCGCGAGGTTCATCGCGCGGTGTCCTTCGCCGCAACCGCGGCGCGACCCGCCCGCAGCCCCGCCTGGGGCAGCACGACTTCCGCACCGTCAGGCAGGCCGGAGAGGATCGGGAAACGGCCGTCCAACAATTGCGGCCCGAGGCTCACCCGCCGTTGCGCAAGCCGGCCGTGTTCCAGCGTCCAGACCGTGCCGCGGCTTTCTGCCAGCCCGGTGATCGCCGTCTCCGGCACCAGCACCGCGCGCGCCAGCACCCCGGTGGTAATGTACGACATAGGCCTGCTCGGCCAGATGGATGTTCGGCGGCAGGTGGTCGAAGGCGATATCGACCAGCCGCTCCTCGTTCACCGCGTCGCTCTGGATCTCGATGCGCGCGACGTGCCCGGCGAAGCGCCGCCCCGGCTCCGACCGCAGCACGATCTCCGCGGGCTGCCCGACCTTCAGCCGCCCGGCCGTCCGTTCGTCAACGTAGGCCACCACCCAGATCGTGCGCGGATCGACCAGGGCGAACACTCCCTGGCCGGGCACCGGCATGGCGCCGAGGTTGAGCATGCGCGCCGCCACCCAGGCATCGTACGGCGCGCGCAGCGTGGCGTTGGCCAGCGTCGCCTCGGCGTAATCCTGCTGCGCCCGCGCGGCCGCCACCCCGGCCTCGGCGGTGTTCACCTCGCTCCGCGCAACCTGCAGATTGGCCGTCGCCACCTGCAGCGCCGTGAGGTTGGTCTGCGCCTCCTCGACCGAGGCGAATCCATGCTTCGCCAGCGTCTGACGGCGGGTGGCGATGGCCTGGGCATTGGCGCGGCTGGCCTGGGCGCTGGCCACATCGGCCTCCGCCTTGCCCTGGGCGGCCCGGGCTTGAAGCACGCCGGCGCGCGCCTGCTCCACCTGCGCGGCGATGTCGCGCGCGTCCAGCCGGGCGAGCACGGTTCCGGCCGTCACGCGGTCGCCCTCGTTGGCATCGATCTCGTTGATCACGCCGGCGATCTTGAAGCCGACACTGGATTGTACGTCGGCGCCGACAGTGCCGAGACCATACACCTGCTCCGCCACCCTTGTTCCGACCGGGGCGAGTTGCACGGTCGGGGGCGTCACCGCCGTGCGCCACAGCCATCCCGCCGCCGCGAGCACGAGCAGGAACACCGCTGCCCAGACCAACAGGCGCCCCCGGCGCGGCCGGCCGGGCGGCGCTGCCCCCTGCGCCCGGGGGGCGACTGTGGGCGGGGCGGTCGGCAGCGGCGTCGCCGGGGCGAGCGGGGCAACGGCCATGGCCATCACGCCGTGCGCACGGCGATCCGGCAGGTCTCGCCGGCGCCGCGTGGCGGAACCCTGCTACGGCGGCACGGGGGCCGGAACGAGTGGCGGACCATCGGCCTTGCCTCGGAAAGACGCGACGAAACCTGCGCCCCGCAGCATCATCCGTCCTTGACCTGGGTCAACCTTTGGCCACGGCGGCCCGCCGCGTTCAGTGCATCGGCTCGCCGCGCGCGATCTCCAGATGGTGGCGTGGGTGGAAATCCCCGCTTGCCAGGATGCCGGCGAAGCCGAGGCCGCGGATCATCGCCACCTGCTTCGGATCGCTGGTCGTCACGGTCAGGATCACGCCGTCACGGGTGCGGACCGCGACGAGGCGCCAGCCGTGCATCCCGTTCAGATGCATCGCTTCCTCCGGAACCAGGCGCCGGATCGCGGCCAGCGTGCGGCCGGTGCCGGTCACGTCGATGCGGTTGCCGCCGGGGATGTGGCGCACCCGCGCATGGGCATCGAGCGTGACGCGGTCCATGTCGATCAGGTGCTCGCGCAGCGCGTCGAGGTTCACCTTCGACCAGTCGGTATGCGGGTCGGCTTCCAGGATCTGCACGATCTGCTGCAAGGCGCCGAACGCGCCCTGGCCCGGCTCGGTCGGCACCATCGGCGCCGCCGCGCCTGTGGGCGGTGAGGCGGGCATCGCCGCACCGCCCATCTGCATCCCGTGCATCGTTATCGTCGGGGCGGGGGGCGGGACGGCCGCCGGATCGGCGGCGCGCCCCGGCAGCGGAAGCACCAGCAGCAGCGCCAGCCCCGCCGCCGAAGGGATGTGATTGCGCGCCATGCCTGCCCTCCCCCGGTTGCACCGACGGGGAGGATAACACCGCGCGGCGCGGCGCGGGGCGGCAGAGTGTCAGGCGATTACCAACTCTGTACAGACCACCGCCGCGATGGTAGAGTTGTATCGGTTACAGTGAATGAGCCAGGACAAGCATGCCCGATTTGATGGCGGCCTCGATTCAGGACAGACTGTGGCACCGGATGCGAAAGGATCTGGCGAGCTTCATGCCGGACATCGCCGGGAACAGATTACTGATGTGTTGCGCCTGCGGGCGTTTGCTCCCGCAGGAGTGCTTCGGACTTGAACATATTATTCCCCAACAAGCACTGCGGCGAGACCCGAATACTGTACGAGACAATCGTGCAACCCCTGCGAATGTCAGAGGCGGAAATTTGCTGCTCTGCAAGGCACCTTTGAAACACAAAGGACGCGTGTTCTATAAGAATGGATGTAATAGCTGGAAGGGCCGTTTCTACGACACGCTGATCAACGAACTTGTATCGGGAGCGGCCTTTCCTCCTCAGAAATACACCAACATGTATACCATAGCTGGGCTAACCGTTGGTTATCTGGCAATGGTGGCCCGCTTTGGCTACATCGTCGCGCTGATGCGAAGCGGCTTGCTGATGCGAAGGCAATACTTCAGCCCACGCAGATTTCACCCCGCGTTACCAATTCAAAGTCAAGTTCTGATGGCCGGAAGCATGCCGATTAACTCGCTCGACGCTCCCATGTGGGCCAAACCTTTTTCGTTCGAATTCCATGACCTAATATGCACTGTTGGGGTCCGCAATTTTGTCACCTTTTTGCCGGTCTCCCGCGATCCGCGCCAGCCGTTTGCGAGGCATCTTCGCTTCGTTCCGAGTAAGTACGCGCTACGCCCGGATTTCACGGCAGTATTCGATTAGAGGCTGTCTCGAAACGGCCCCCATATAATCTATCGGGCTGGGCAGCCGGGGCAAATCGTGATTCGTCAGGGTTGCAACACACCAGACGAGACCGCGATGTGGACCCCGACCACCCGACGGCAGCATAGCCGTGCCGGCCTACGCTATGGAAGCGACCTGACCGACGCAGAATGGACCCTGCTCGCCCCGTTTCTGCCCGCCGCGGCCGGCCGTGGCCGCAAGCGCGCCTGGCCGATGCGCGAGATCGTCAACGCGATATGCTACATCCTGCGCGGTGGCGTGACATGGCGGTTGTTGCCAGCGGGCTTCCCGCCCTGGCGCACAGTCTATCGTTGGTTTTCCCGGTTCCGCGACGACGGCACATGGGAGACCATCAACCATCACTTGGTGATGCGTGATCGCGAGCGTGTTGGCCGCGAGGCCAGTCCGACCGCCGCGGTGATCGACAGCCAGAGCGTCAAAACCATCGAAAGCGGCGGTCCGCGCGGCTATGACGCTGGCAAGAAGATCAAGGGCCGCAAGCGCCATGCTCTGGTCGATACCGACGGCCGGGCGCTCAAGTTGCATGTGCATACGGCCGACATCCAAGATCGAGACGGGGCCGGCCCATTGCTACGCGCCTCGCGTCCACGCTGGCCGTTCGTGAAGCTTGCGTTCGCCGACGGGGGATATCAGGGGCCGCGGGTCGCCAACGCAAGCCGCATCCGCGTCGAGATCGTGCGCAAACCCAAGGATCAGGTGGGCTTCGCCGTCCTGCCCCGGCGCTGGGTGGTCGAGCGGTTCTTTGCCTGGATCAACCGCAACCGCCGCCTTGCCAAAGACGTCGAAGCTACAACCAAGTCCGCCACGGCGTTCCTCTATGCCGCGTCAGCTATCCTGCTTTTGCGCCGACTTGCACGTTGATGACCCAATTCGAGACAAACTCTTAGAGTGTCATGCTATCATTTGCGCATTACAGCGCGCCTGCGGCTCCGGCGGCGAGGAACACCGCCGGCAGTTGCCCGACGAGCGCGAAGGTGGCGGCGAAGCCGAGCGCGGCAAGGACCCACTGGACCCGGTCCTCCATCCCGAGCCGCGCCAGCCGCCACCAGGACTGCAGGATCAGCGCGATCACCGCCGGGTTCACCCTGTAGATGACGACGGTGACCCAGGGCAGGTCGCCAAGCTGAGCATAGGCGGCGGCGAGCATGGTCACCATGACAAAGGCCGGCAGGATCAGCGCCCCACCCGCGACCCAGGCGCCCCACATGCCGCAGCGGCGGTAGCCCACGACGATGCCGACCTGCACCGCGAGCGGCCCGGGCATCGACTGGCAGACCGCGATCATGTCGCGCAGTTCGGTCCGGCTCAGCCAGCTGCGACGCTCCACCAGATCCCGCTCCATCAACTCGCACAGCGCCACCGGGCCGCCGAAGCCGGTGGCCCCCAGGCGAAGCGCGAGCGCGGAGAGGCTGGCGCGCGTGCCGGGCCTCCTGGCGACGATCTCGGGGCTGTTCATGGGCGTGTCTTCGCGCGTCGGTGCGCCAGAGGACTTCTGCGGCAGGGCGGCGAGCCGGGGCCAGCGGAAACCGTGCGGCCCGACGAAAGCCGACAGCGGTCCTTCCGTGGCCGGGTCCATACCTGGTCCGGTTTGTGAGCCGGCTGGCCCGGGATTAGGCTCCGACATGCGAGGTGCCGCGCCCTCTGCTGGCCGGTGGCCCCATCGGGGACACCCGGCCCAAGAACCGTGGTGCGTTCGACCGCGTCGCCTTCCTGCCTCGTCGCCGCAGCGTGAAGGGTTCCCCATGGACCAGACCGGACAAGGCCGCCTCGCCGTCGTGATCGGCGGGGCCAACGGCATCGGCGCCGCCACCGCGCGGCTGATGGCCGCGCGCGGCTGGCGGCTCGCGATCCTCGACAAGGACGCCGACCGGGCGGCCGAAGTCGCGGCCGAGCTCTCCGGCCACGCCTTCGCCGCCGACGTGACCGACCTGCGCGCGATGGAAGCGCTGGCCGCGCGGATCGAGGCCGAGGTCGCCGCCCCCTACGCGCTGGTGATTTCCTCCGGCACCTTCCAGGATCCGGTCCCGCCCGATCAGACGAAGCCGGAAGACTGGGACCGCATCATGCGGGTGAACCTCGATGGCGTGTTCTTCGCCGCCCGCGCCTTCGGCGCGCCGATGGCCCGCCGCGGCGGCGGATCGATCGTCGCCATCGCCTCCATCATCGGCCTCGGCGGCACGCCGCTGCATGCGTATGGCCCGACCAAGGCCGCGGTGATCAACCTCGCCCAAAGCCTTGCGGGCGAGTGGGGACGGGCCGGGGTGCGGGTGAACGCCGTCTCCCCCGGGGTGACCCTGGTCCCCCGCGTGCTCGCCCGCCGCCAGGCCGGGGCGCGCTACGCCGGCGATCCCGGCGCGCACACCGCGCTCGGCCGCTGCGTCGAACCGGACGAGGTGGCCGAGACGATCGAGTTCCTGCTGTCCGACCGCGCCTCCGCGATCACCGGGGGCAATCTCGTGGTCGATGCCGGCTGGGACGCGGCGCGGGGCTGGGCGATGTACGGCGGCGTGCGGCCGCGGTGACCAGGCCCGCCCCCGCGCGGCTGGCCGCGCCGTCGATGCTGGCCAGTTTCCGCGAGATGCCGATCTGGCCGCTGGCGGCCACCCTGGCGGTGCAGACCTTCGCCACCATGGCGCTGTTCTCGGTGCCCACGGCGGCGCCCGAGATCGCGTACGACCTGCACGTCCCGGGCTCGTTGATCGGCATCTTCGTCTCCCTGGTCTACGGGGTGGGGATCGTCTCCGCGCTGCTGTCGCCGGGGTTCGTGCATCGCTACGGCGCGGTGCGGGTGAGCCAGGTCGGCCTGCGTCGCGGTGACCGGGATGCTGCTGACGGCCGCGGCCGGCAGCCTGGCGGCGCTGGCGCTGGGGGCGGTGGTGCTGGGGCTGGCCTATGGCGCGATCGCGCCGGCCAGCACGCATCTGCTGGTGCCGAAGACCCCGCGGCCGGTGTTCAACCTGGTGATGTCGCTGCGCCAGATCGGCGTGCCGCTGGGCGGCGTGCTGGGGGCGCTGTTCGTGCCGCCCATGGTCGGGCTGATCGGCTGGCGCGGCGCGCTGCTGACCGAGCTGGTGCCGGTGCTGGCGATGCTGCTGCTGCTGGAACTGCCGCGCCGCGGCTGGGACAGCGACCGCGACCGCGACTGGAAGCTGTGGGGCCCGACCCTGCTGCAGCCGTTCCGCCTGCTGCGCGAGGACCGGCGGCTGCGCGCCCTGTCGGTGGCGAGCTTCGTCTATTCCGGCGTGCAGCTTTGTTTCATCGCGTTCATGACCGTGCAGCTCACCTCCGTGGTGCGGCTCGATCTGGTGCGCGCCGGGTTTGCGCTGGCGCTTGTACCAGATCGCCGGGTCGGCGAGCCGGCCGGTCTGGGGCTGGGCCGCCGATCGCTACCTGTCGCCGTCGCGGATGCTGGCGGTCCTGGGCTTCGCCATGGCCGCGGCGGCGCTGGCGATCGGGCGGTTCGGCCCGGCCTGGCCCTGGGCCGCGGTGCTGGGGGTCGCGGTGTTCGGGGGCATGACCGCGAGCGGGTTCACCGGGGTGGCCTATGCGGAATACGCGCGCATCGGCGGGGCACGGCGGACCGAGGCCACGGGCCTGGGCACCGCGACGATGTTCTTCGGCGTGATGCTGCTGCCCTCGCATTCGGCGCGGCGGTGACCGCCTGGGGCGGGTGGTTCCTGCCCTACGCGGGGTTGGCGGTGCTGGCGGTGGGATCGGCGGGCTGCTGCTGCTGTAGCGGGAGCAGGATGCCGGGCGGCTTTGGCGCGACGGGGCTGGGTGTGGGTTCCTTGGGGGCACGGGTGGGGGGCTGCCGTTCTCCGGGCCTGAGCTGCGGCACGCGGTGGGTGGCCGGGATTTTGTCGCCCCTTGCGGTTGCGGTGGGGGGCGCGGTGGGCGGAGAAGGATTTTTGCTCTTATTGCGGACCCTGTTGGTGAGCAGCCGGACAGAAGAAGGGTTCAACGCAGATGCACGCAAATGGACGCAGATACACGCAAATGGACCGAGCGGAACGCCGCGCCGGCGGCACAGGCCCGAGGCAGCAGCCTACGCCGCCCGCGGGATCGCCGAAGCGGTACACGGCATCTGCGTGAATCTGCGTCCATTTGCGTGCATCTGCGTTCGACCTTCCTTGCTTCCTTGCGGGGCCACGGGGCGTCGCCCGCTGCATTCGGCCCTCCGCCGCCGAACCCAACACCCCCCAGCCGGCAACAGACTTTGCAATAGGCGCGAGGATTTTCCAGGGTAGGAAAAGTGCTCCACGCGAATCATTGTTCGATATCGAAGAATTTGTGTGAACAACGCGCTAAGAAATAGCGGGGGGCAATGCCGGACGCCTCGTCCGATGACCGTTTCGGGCGGGAAGCAGTCGGTCTGCTCTCGGGGGCGAAGCGCGGCAGAGCGGACGCTTTCGTTGCGCGGCGGCCTCGGCAGGCATCGATCGCTTGCGGTCCTCGTGCGGGGCTGCTCCGGGTGACGGCGCTGCACCAGGAGCCGACATCCCGGAGCAGGGCCTCGCCCGCGTGGTCAAAGCTCCTGCTCCACGGTACCGCCCCATGCGGCAACGCGGCAGGGTGAAACAAACTCCCGGGAATTGGCAAGAATCCCTTTGCAAAGCTTGCGATTTCGCCGCGTCGCAGATGCTAGGGCAAGGCATCGACCCCGAGTTCGAAACCGGGCCGGGACTCGCCAGCCCGGCGGCGCTACCGGCGGCGGGCGAGGGCGCGGCGAATCTCGGCCGCCATGGGGGCGTACTCGCCGCCATGCGCGGCACGGGACGCGGCAAGCCAGCCCCGCGGGTCCAGTCGGGCGAGGTCGAGCGGGTGCCCGGCCTGCGCGGCCAACTGCGCCAGATAGAAAAGCTGGGTCCGCCCGTTCCCCTCGCGGCAAGGGTGAACATAGTTCACGTCGCCCATGATCCGCCCCGCCGCCGTGGCGAAGTCCGCCCGGCGCAAGCCATGCAGGAAGGCGGCGCGGGCAAGGCGCTGGTGAACGTCCTGCATGCCGGTTTCGATGAACCGGCGGAATTGGAACTGATGCCCGCCCTTGGCAATCTCCACGGTGCGAAGCGCGCCTGCCCAATCGTAAACGTCTTGGAAAAGGTGCCGGTGGATGGCGCGAAGGTGGGCGAGGTCGAAGCCCCCGGGCGGGATGCCTTCGGCGGCCCGCTGGGTGACAAGCCGCCGTTCCAGGCGGTCAAGCTGTGCCGCGTCGGTGAGGTCCAGCTTGTTCCGCAGGACGGTCGAGCCGGGATAGGTGTAGGGATCGTCCTCGCTCACTCCGCCGCCAGCTTGGCGGCCCCGGCAAGGATGTAGGCGCGGCGGCGCTCATGCGACCAGCCTTCGCGCTCGAACATCTCGAACATGGCGAGGTCGTCGGCGTCGAGCGGGTTGCCTTCGATCTCCTGCAACCGCGCGGCGGCATGCCGCCGGGCGCGGGACGCGGCGGCCTCGTCGGCCTGTGTGGCGCGGGGGGGCAGGGTGTCCATAAGGAAAGGATAGGTCGCCTTGGTGCCGTGTTCCAGCCCGCCCCGCCCGCGCCGTAGCAGGCAAACCCCGATCACCCCCCGAACTCCTCGCGGATCGCCCCCGACTGCGCCCCGACCGCCGGCACCGGCCCCAGCGCCCGCTCCCCATCGCTGTGGCGCACCGGCGGCGCGGCCAGGCTGACCTCCCCGTTCGGCGTCGCCACCACCGCGCGCCGCAGCGCCGGATGGTGCGAGAACGCCGCCACGTCGTTGACGAACCCGAACGCCGTGTTGGCCGCCCGCAGCTTCGCCGCCGCCTGCGTCCGGTCCAGCCGGGCGAACACCGCCCCGATATGCGCATCCACCATCGCCCGATGCGCGACCCGGATCACATTCGTCTCGAACCCCGCCCGTCGCGGCAGCTCCGGTTCGTCCAGGAACTTCGCGCAGAACTCCCCCCATTCGCGCTCGTTCTGGATCGAGATCAGCACCAGCGCCCCGTCCGCCAGCGCGAACGCGCCGTACGGGCAGATCGACGGATGCGCCAGCCCCATACGTTCCGGCGCCCGCCCGGTGCCTTCGAAGAACAGCAGCGGCACGTTCATCCAGTCCGCCATGCCGTCGAACAGGCTGACCGCGAGCCCCTTGCCCTGGCCGGTCACGCCGCGCCCGATCAGCGCCTCCAGCACCCCCGCGTGCGCCGCCATGCCGCAGGCGATGTCGCAGGCGGACACGCCGACCCGCCCCGGCCCCTCGGGTCGGCCGGTGACCATCGCCAGTCCCGATTCCGCCTGCACCAGCAGGTCGTACGCCTTCATGGACGCGTAGTCGCCGGTCTCCCCGTAGCCGGAGATATCGACCGTGATCAGCCGCGGATAGCGCGCGCGCAGCTCGGCCGAGCCGAACCCCGCCCGCGCCGCGGCGCCGGGCGCGAGGTTCTGGATGAACACGTCGGCCTTCGCCAGGATCCGGTGCAGCAGCGCCGCGTCGTCCGGGTTCTTGATGTCCGCGACCAGGCTCTGCTTGCCGCGGTTGAGCCAGACGAAATAGCTGGAAAGCCCCTTGGCGGCCTTGTCGTAGCCGCGGGCGAAATCGCCGTCGGCCCGTTCCACCTTGATCACCCGCGCCCCGGCATCCGCCAGGCGGGAGCTGCAATAGGGCGCGGCCACCGCCTGTTCCAGCGACAGTACCAGCAGCCCGTCGAGCGGCCCGGCCATGGCTAGTAGCTCCGCGGCAGGCCGAGCACGTGCTCGGAGACATAGGACAGGATCAGGTTGGTGCTGATCGGCGCCACCTGATACAGCCGCGTTTCGCGGAACTTGCGTTCGACATCGTATTCCTCGGCAAACCCGAAGCCGCCATGGGTCTGGATGCAGGCCTCGCCGGCGGCCCAGGAGGCTTCGGCGGCCAGCATCTTCGCCATGTTCGCTTCTTCCCCGCAGGGCAGGCCGGCGGCGAATTTGCGGCAGCCCTCGGCCACCAGCAGCTCGGCCGCGCGCATCTGCGCATAGGCCCGCGCGATCGGGAACTGGATGCCCTGGTTCTGCCCGATCGGGCGGTTGAACACGCGGCGGTCCTTGGCGTAGGCGACCGATTTGGCGGTGAACCATTTGGCGTCGCCGATGCATTCGGCGGCGATCAGCAGGCGCTCGGCGTTCATCCCGTCCAGGATGTAGCGGAAGCCGCGGCCTTCCTCGCCCACGAGGTTCTCGGCCGGGACCACCATGTTGTCGAAGAAGATCTCGGTCGAGTTGTGGTTCATCATGGTGCGGATCGGCCGGATCGTCATGCCGTGGCCGAGGGCTGCGCGCATGTCGACGATGAAGGTGGAAAGCCCGTCGGTGCGGGACTTCGCCTGCTCGCGCGGCGTGGTGCGCGCCAGCAGCAGCATCAGGTCGGAATGTTCCGCCCGCGAGGTCCAGACCTTCTGCCCGTTCACCACGTACTGGTCGCCCTCGCGGCGGGCGAAGGTGCGCAGGGACTGGTGGTGTCGGTGCCGGAGGTGGGCTCGGTCACGCCGAAGGCCTGCAGCCGCAGCTCCCCGGTGGCGATCTTCGGCAGGTAGGCCTGCTTCTGCGCGTCCGATCCGTGCCGCAGGATGGTGCCCATGATGTACATCTGGGCGTGGCAGGCCGCGCCGTTGCACCCCTCGGCCTGGATGGTCTCCAGGATCGCCGCGGCGGCCGCAAGCGGCAGGCCGGCGCCGCCGTATTCCTCGGGGATCAGCGCGGCGAGGTAGCCCGCCTCGGTCAGCGCGGTCACGAACTCGGTGGGATAGCCGCGCGCGGCGTCCAGGGTGCGCCAGTATTCGCCGGGAAAGCGGGCGCAGAGCTTGCGCACTTCCTCGCGGATCTCGGCGTGCGGGTCGGTCTCGGTCGTCTGGGTCATGCGGGCTGCCTCCGCCCGTGGGATTAGGGCGGCGGTCCCAGGGAGGCAAGCCGGGTGGCGGCAAGCCGGGGCGAGCGGGCGCCAGCCCGGCGACGGCCGACACCTCCAACAGACGATCGCGCTCACCATGGCCCGCACCGCCTGCGCGGGGCCGGATCGGGGGTGCGCCACCGCCGTGCCCCGGAACCGGCCTGGATCCCACGAGTCGGAACGAACGTCTCGACGCGGCATGACCATCCCGGCATAATCACGGGTGCGATGGAATGCTGCGTCGCAACAAAAGAAAGCACCACGAAAATCCCGACAGGGGAGGGAACCCATGAGCGAATCTTCCGCAGCCCGGCATCCGCCAGGCCTGCTCGACCGGGACCGCATCGTCGCCGGTCCTGGTTTCAACCGCTGGCTGGTCCCGCCGGCAGCGCTGGCGATCCATCTCAGCATCGGCATGGCCTACGGGTTTTCCGTGTTCTGGTTGCCGATGACGCATCTGGTGCCGAACGCGAACGCCGCCGCATGCCATGCGCAAGGCTTCATCGGCCAGCTCACCACGACAAGCTGCAACTGGACCGTGCCTTCGGTCACCCACATCTTTGAAACCTTCATCGCCGTGCTCGGCATCTCGGCGGCGATCTGGGGCGGCTGGCTGGAACACGCCGGTCCCCGCCGCGCCGGTCTGATCGCCGCGTTCTGCTGGGGCGGCGGCATGGCGCTGGGCGGGGTCGGCGTGGCGATCCACCAGCTCTGGCTCGTCTATCTCGGCTGCGGCCTGCTGGGCGGCATCGGCCAGGGGCTGGGCTACATCGCCCCGGTGTCCACCCTGATCAAATGGTTCCCCGATCGCCGCGGGCTGGCCACCGGCTTCGCCATCATGGGCTACGGCGGCGGCGCCATGATCGGCGCGCCGATCGCGGTGGCGCTGATGGCCCATTTCACCCACGGCGGCGTCCCGGGCGTGGCCTCGACCTTGATCGTCATGGGCGCGATCTATGTCGTCGTCATGGCGCTCGGCGCGTTCGGCTTCCGCGTCGCCCCGCCGGGCTGGATGCCGGAGGGCTACACGCCGACGGCCGAGGACCGGGAACGGGCGATGGTGACCCGTCGCCACGTCCATCTGGACAAGGCCATCCGCACGCCGCAGTTCTGGCTGATCTGGGGCGTCCTTTGCCTCAACGTCACGGCCGGGATCGGGGTGATCTCGATGGCGAGCCCGATGCTCACCGACATGTTCGGCGCCAAGCTGATCGGCGGCGGCGCCGGCCTGTCGCCCACGCAACTGCATCTCGCGATCGTCGCCGCGGCGGCCGGGCTGGTCGGGCTGATCAGCCTGTTCAACAGCCTGGGCCGGCTGTTCTGGGCCTCGCTGTCGGACAAGATCGGCCGCAAGACCACCTACTACACGTTCTTCGTGCTCGGCATCCTGCTCTACGTGATGCTGCCGCGCTGGGGTGAGCTCGGCCTGCCGGCCCTGTTCGTCGCCAGCATCTGCATCATCCTGTCGATGTACGGCGGTGGCTTCTCGACCGTGCCGGCCTACCTGGCCGACGTGTTCGGCACCCAGATGGTGGGCGCGATCCACGGGCGGCTGATCACCGCCTGGTCGGCCGCCGGCATCGCCGGGCCGATGCTGATCGCCGGGCTGCGGCAATACGAGATCGACCACGGCGTGCCGCACGCCCAGGTGTACAACCTGACCCTGTACATCATGGCGCTGCTGCTGGTCGGCGGGCTGATCTGCAACTTCTTCGTCCGCCCGGTCGCCGACCGGCACTTCATGGACGAAACCGACCTGGCGCGGGAACGCGCCCTGCAGCGGGAGGACCGCACCGCGGCCTCGGTGAGCACGGCCGCGCGGGGCAGCTTCGGCCTCGCCGGCGGGCTGGCCTGGGTGGTGGTGGGGGTGCCGTTCCTGATCGGCGTCTGGATCGCCATCGGCAAGGGCGCCCGACTGTTCTGAGCGGCCTGTCCTGAATCGGTCCGGGCGGGCGGGGCGGCAGCGCTCCGCCCGCCCGGAGCGGTCAGGTCGTTTCCGAAAGCATCGGAACGTCCGGCTTCGCCTCACCGGTCAGCATCTCCATCTGGCCGGAGATCTGCCCGCCGTCCTCGACCTGCAGCCGCCGGCAGCGCGCGGTGCCCATCAACCGGCCGCTCGCGCGGACGACCAGATTCCCGCGCACCGTCAGGGTGCCGTTCATGGTGCCGGCGATCTCGGCATCTTCCACCTCGACCTCGCCCTTGAACATGCCGCCCTGGCTGATGGCCAGTTCGGTGGCGTGGATCATGCTGGCTTCCACCGTGCCTTCGACCACCAGCCGCTCGGCATCCTGCACCGTGCCCTGCACGCTGATCCCGCGTCCCACCACCAGGGTGCGGCGCTCCGCCGGCTCCCGTGCGGCGGAGCGGGCCGGCACGCCGGAGGGCCGGCCGGCAAGGGCCGCGGCGGACGACAGAGGCGGCGGCGTCACCGGCGTGGCCGGGGTGGTCGGGCTGGAACTGAATGGCGATCGGGCCATGGCGGTCGCGTCCTTCATTGGGGCGGGGCGGAACGGCGGCACGCCCAGGCCGCTGTCGGTCGGGGTGCCGCGGGAGGCATCCCTGGCGTCGGACACCGCGTGGGCCTCCGGGCCGGAGCGTGCTGCAGCCGGCCCGGATTTGATATCGGGAACGGTCGAGTTGTCGGGTTTGCGGCGCTTGAACACGGGTTTTCCACCCTGAAACAAGAAACGACCGGCTCATGCCGGCAAGGTCGGTTAGCACGCGCCCCCGTGAGCTCACAATCCGCCCGGGTTCGCAAAGCCGTGAGCGTGCCGCATCCTCTTGCCGCCCGCGCCAGGGCGGACAACCCTGCCGGCCACGCGGCGCGAACACGGAGGAAGCGGCAGATGGACACCACCACCCTGGGTCGAACCGGGCTTCGGGTCAGCGTCGCCGGCCTGGGGACCGGCGGGCACAGCCGGCTCGGCCTCAGCACCGGCGGATCGGAGGCCGGAGCGGTTGCGCTGATCCACGCCGCGCTCGATCTCGGCGTGACTCTGATCGATACGGCTGCAGTCTATGGCACCGAGGCGGTGGTGGGCAAGGCGCTTGCCGGGCGGCGTGCCGGCGTGGTGCTGGCGACCAAAGCCTCTGTCATGCAAGCAGGGGAACCGCTGTCGGCCGCGGCGGTGCGCGACAGCCTGGAGTCGTCCCTGCGGCTGCTCGGCGTCGATTGCATCGACCTGTTCCAGCTGCATGCCGTGCCGCCGGCATATTATGAGACGATCAGGGATCGGCTTGTTCCGATCCTGCTGCGGGCGCGCGAGCAGGGCAAGATCCGCTTCCTCGGCCTGACCGAAACCGCGCCGAACGATCCCGAACACAGCATGCTGGCCCGGGCGGTGCCGGACGGAGTGTGGGACAGCGTGATGGTCGGGTTCCATATGATGTGCCAGAACGCACGCGACTCCGTGTTCCCGCTGACCCGCCGGCACAACGTGGGAACCCTGCTGATGTTCGTCGTGCGCGGCATCTTCGCCCGCCCGGCCCAGCTCACGGCCACCCTGCGGGGCCTCGCCGCCGCCGGCCAGGTGCCGGCCGAGCTGGCGGCCGGCGACGACCCGCTGGGGTTCCTGGTCCACCCGGACGGGGCCAGCTCGCTCACCGATGCCGCCTACCGATACGCCCGCCACGAGCCTGGCGCCGACGTGGTGCTGTTCGGCACCGGCAACATCGACCATCTGCGCACCAACATCGCCTCGATCCTGAACCCGCCGCTGCCGGAGGCCGATCGCGCCCGCCTTGCCAGCCTGTTCTCCCACTTGCGCGGCATCGGCCTGGACGTGCCCGCGGCGCGCCGGTAAGCCCCTCCGATCGTGGGGCTTGAGGCTGCGTGCAGGAAGGCCAGGGGGCTCTGCCCCCTGGACCCCCGCCAAGGGCGTCGCCCTTGGAACCCGTTCGTTGGTTCCGTGCCGGTGGGGGGTGGCGTGCCGGGCGGGGCGGTGGCCGGGGAACAGGGCGCGCGATCGCGCGCCCTGTTCCCCGGCCACCGCCCCGCCCGGCACGCCACCCCCCACCGGCACGGAACCCCCCGAGGGGTCCAGGGGACGACTGTCCCCTGGCAGGGGGTCCAGGGGGGCAGAGCCCCCCTGGCCTTGCTGTAAGCATCCCCAGGCCCCACGCCGGATTGGCATACAGGGGCATGGCGCATGGCGCGGTTTGATGTGTTGGGGATCGGCAATGCGATCGTCGATGTGGTGGCGCGGGTGGAGGAGACGTTTCTGTCTCGCCACGACATGCGCAAGGGGGCGATGGCGCTGATCGACGCCGGGGCCGCGGCGGCCTTGTACGATGCCATGCCGCCGGGGTTGGAGAGCAGCGGCGGCTCTGCGGCGAACACCTGCGCGGTGGCGGCCGGGTTCGGGGCGCGGGTCGCTTATCTGGGCAAGGTGGCGGACGATCAGTTGGGCGGGGTGTTTCGTCACGACATCACCGCGGCGGGGGTGACGTTTCCCTCTACCCCGCTGGCGGGCGGTGCGCCCACGGCGCGGTGCCTGATCGCGGTCACGCCGGACGGACAGCGGACGATGAACACCTACCTCGGCGCCTGCGTCGCGTTCGGCGAGGCGGATGTCGACCCGGCGGTGGTGGCCGAGGCGTCGGTGCTCTACCTGGAAGGCTATCTGTTCGACCCGCCGGCGGCGCAGGCGGCGTTCCGCCGCGCGGCGGCGGCGGCGCACGCGGCGGGGCAGCGGGTGGCGCTGTCCTTGTCGGACGCGTTCTGCGTCGATCGCCACCGGGCCGCGTTCCTCGATCTGGTGCGCGGGGAGGTGGATATCCTGTTCGCCAACGAGACGGAGATCACCGCGCTCTATGAGGCCAACCGGTTCGAGGACGCGATGGAGCAGGCCCGTGCCGACGTGGGCCTGGCGGCGCTGACCCGCAGCGAGGCCGGCAGCGTGATCCTGCGCGGTGCCGAAACGGTGGAAATCGCCGCCGCACCGGCGAAGGTTGTGGATACCACCGGGGCCGGCGATGCGTATGCCGCGGGGTTCCTGGCCGGGCTGACGGCGGGACGGGAGCTGCCGGTGTGCGGCCGGCTCGGCAGCCTGGCGGCGGCAGCGGTGATCGGGCGCTATGGCGCGCGGCCGGAAGGGGATTTGCGCGCGCTGGCGGCGGCGGCGGGCTGAGAGGAAGCACGGCCAGGGGGCGTTGCCTCCCTGGCCGTGCTGTCCCCACCCCCGATCCCGTCAGACCGAAAAGTACTTGGCCCGCGGGTTCAGGATCACCAGCGCGCTGGTGGATTGTTCCGGGTGAAGCTGGAACTCGTCCGACAGCGACACGCCGATCCGCTCGGCATCGAGCAGCTGCAGGATCGGCGCCTGGTCTTCCAGCTTCGGGCAGGCGGGATAGCCGAAGGAATAGCGCGACCCGCGGTAGCCCTGGGCCAGCATCTTCTCCATCTCGCGGTCGTCGTCCGCCGCGAAGCCCAGTTCGGCGCGGATCCGCTTGTGCACGTATTCGGCCATCGCTTCCGCCATCTCCACCGACAGGCCGTGCAGATAGAGGTAGTCCTGGTAACGGTTCTCCTCGAACCAGGTGTGCGCCACGTCGGAGGCGCGGGCACCCATGGTCACCACCTGCAGGCCGATCACGTCGCGTTCCAAATCGTCCACGTCGCGGACGAAGTCGGCGATGCACTCCCCATCGTCCTTCGGCTGGCGCGGCAGGGTGAAGCGGGCCAGTTCGGTCTGGCCGTCGGTGTCGAACAGGATCAGGTCATTGCCCTGGCCGGCGGCTTTCCAGTAGCCGTAGGCGGCGCGCGGGTGCAGGATGTCGTCCGCTTCCGCGATCGCCAGGATGCGTTTCAGCACCGGGCGCAGTTCCTGCTTCGCCCAGCCGAGGAAGTCCTCCAGTGAGCGGCCCTGTTTGCGGAAGCCCCACTGGAACTGGTACAGGCTGCGTTCGTTGATGAACGGCACCAATGCCTTGGGCGCCGCCGCGATCACCCGTGCGCCCCAGAACGGCGGGGCAGGCACCGGGATGCTTTCGGTGATCCGCCGGCGGCGGGTGCGCACCGCGGCGACATCGACCGGGCGGAAGGCGCGGGTGTCGGCCTGGCCCAGGGTGCGCGTGCTGTTGCGCGCCTTGCCCGATCGTTTCGCGGCCACTGCCGCGAGGTAGTCGTCGAACCCGTTGCCGGTGACCTTGTCCATCAGGTGCAGCCCGTCGAACGCGTCGCGCGCATACGCCACCCGCCCGCAGGCATAGGACTCGACGCAGGCGTCCTCCACGTAATTCCGGGTCAGCGCCGCGCCGCCCAGCAGCACCGGGATCTGCAGCCCCTGGCGTGACATCTCCGCCAGGTTCTCGCGCATCACCACGGTCGATTTCACCAGCAGGCCGGACATGCCGATGGCGTGGGCGCGATGCTCGCGCACCGCCTCCAGCATGTCGGGCAGCGGCACCTTGATGCCGAGGTTCACCACCCGGTAGCCGTTGTTGGTCAGGATGATGTCGACCAGGTTCTTGCCGATGTCGTGCACGTCGCCCTTCACGGTGGCGAGCACGATGGTGCCCTTTTCCTGGCCCTCCACCCGTTCCATCATCGGTTCCAGATAGGCGACCGCGGCCTTCATGGTTTCGGCCGATTGCAGCACGAAGGGCAGCTGCATCTTGCCGGCGCCGAACAGCTCGCCCACCACCTTCATGCCGTCGAGCAGCACGGTGTTGATGATGTCGAGTGGCGGCAGGGACTTCAGCGCCTCGTCCAGATCGTCGGTCAGGCCCTTGCGGTCGCCGTCGACGATGCGGTCCTTGAGCCGGCCTTCCACCGTGTCGGCGCGCTTCTTCTGCACGGCGTCGCCCGCCTTGCGGTCGGCGAAGATCTCCAGCAGGCGCTGCAACGGGTCGTAGCCTTCGCGCCTGCGGTCGAAGATCAGGTCCTCCGCGACCTGCGCTTCCTCCGGCGCGATCAGGTGCAGCGGGCGGATCTTGCTCACGTGCACGATCGCCCCGGTCATGCCGGCGCGCACCGCGTGATCGAGGAACACCGAGTTCAGCACCGCGCGCGCCGCCGGATTGAGCCCGAAGCTGATGTTGGACAGGCCGAGGATGATCTGGATGTCGGGGAACTCGGCCCGGATCGCCGCGATCCCTTCCAGGGTCCATTGGCCCAGCTTGCGATCGTCCTCGTTGCCGGTGGCGATGGTGAAGGTGAGGGGATCGATCAGCAGGTCCGACTGCGCCAGCCCATGTTTCGTGCAGGCGAATTCCACCAGCCGGCGTGCCACCGCGAGCTTCGCCCCGGCGGTCTTGGCCATGCCCTGCTCGTCGATCGTCAGCGCGATCACCGCCGCGCCGAAGCGGCGGGCAAGACGCAGCCGATCGGTGGCCGGACCCTCGCCATCCTCGAAATTGATCGAGTTGATGATCGGCTTGCCGCCGTGCAGCTTCAGCGCCGCCTCGATCACCGGCGTTTCCGTGCTGTCGATCACCAGCGGCGCGTTCACCGAGGAGGTGAAGCGGCGGATCACTTCCGACATCTCGCCCATCTCGTCGCGGCCGACGAAGGCGGTGCAGATGTCGAGCGCATGCGAGCCTTCGCCGATCTGCTCGCGCCCCATCGCCACGCAGCCGTCCCAGTCATGCGCTTCCTGCAACCCGCGCCATTTCTTCGAGCCGTTGGCGTTGCAGCGCTCGCCGATCGCGAAGAAGGCGTTCTCCTGGCGCAGCGGCACGGATTGATAGAGCGAGGCGACGGAGGGCACCCACACGGCGGTGCGCGGCACCGGGGCGGGCCGGAACCCCCCGCGCCGGCGCAGCATCGCGTCCAGCGCGGCGATGTGCGGCACGTCGGTGCCGCAGCAGCCGCCGATCAGGTTCACGCCGTCTTCGGTCACGAACCGCTCGACCCAGCTCGCCAGCTCGGCCGCGCCCAGCGGATAGCTGGTCTGCCCGTCCACCAGTTCCGGCAGGCCGGCATTCGGCTGCATCGAGATCAGGCCCGGCCAGTTGGTGGCGATCCACCGCAGGTGCTCGGCCATCTCCTGCGGCCCGGTGGCGCAGTTGAGCCCGAGCAGCGGCACGTCGAGCGCGCGCACCACCGCCGCGGCGGCGGCGATGTCGGGGCCGACCAGCAGGGTGCCGGTGGTTTCCACCGTGACCTGCACGAACACCGGCGTGTCGGTCCCGGCCTGCGGCGCGGGCGATCTTCGCCCCGTTCACCGCGGCCTTGATCTGCAACGGGTCCTGGCAGGTCTCGATCAGGATGGCGTCGACCCCGCCGGCGATCAGCCCGCGGCACTGCTCGGCGAGCGCGGCTTCGAGCGGATCATAGGCGATGTTGCCGAGGCTCGGCAGCTTGGTGCCCGGCCCGATGCTGCCCAGCACGAAGCGGTGGCGCCCGTCGGCGAAACTCTCGGCCGCCTCGCGCGCCAGTTCGCCGGCGCGGCGGTTCAGCTCGAACGCGCGGTCTGCCAGGTCGAACTCGCCCAGGGTCACCGGCGAGGCGCCGAAGCTGTTGGTTTCCACCATGTCGGCGCCGGCTTCGAAATAGCCGCGATGGATCTCGCGCACGAGATCGGGGCGCGACAGGCACAGCACGTCGGTGCAGTTCTCCCGGCCCCAGTAGTCGCGCTCGATATCAAGGGTCATCGCCTGCACCCGGCTGCCCATGCCGCCGTCGCAGAGAAGCACCTGGTCGCGCAGCGCATCCAGCAGATGAGGTCGGGGCATCGGTGATCTTTCAGTCAGGGAACGAGGGCGGAGGCGGGGGCGGCCGGGGCCGCTTCGGCCGCAGCGCGCACGGCGGACCACAGGCGCACCGACAGCGGGCCCGGGATCGCCAGCGGCGCGCCGGGAATCAGGCCGGCGGCGGCGAACATGCGGTGCAGCGCGTCGTCGCCGAAGCCGGGCCAGCGATGCGCCAGCCGCTCCGCCACGTCGGCCCGCCGGTGCGGGGCCAGATCGACCACGATCAGGGTTCCGCCCGGGCGCAGCACCCGCGCGGCCTCGGCCAGCACGCGGTCGGGGTCTTCGGCGTAGTGCAGCACCATCTGCAGCACCGCGAGGTCGAACCCCGCTTCCGGCAGGGGCAGGCGGTACATGTCGGCCAGCCGCACCGCGCAGTGGCCAAGCCCGGCGCGGGCCAGCCGGGCGCGGGCCAGTGCCAGCATCGCCGGGCTGGCGTCCACGCCGAGGCCTTCGCGCACAAGCGGGCCGAGCAGTTCGAGCACCCGCCCGGTGCCGGTGCCGATATCGATCAGCCGGTCGATGCCCGCCGGGGGAACCAGAAGCAGCAGATTGTCCTCCACCGCCTGGGCCGGCAGGTCGAGGGCGCGCATCTCGTCCCAGTCCGCGCCTTTGCGCTGGAAGCTTTCCGAGGCGATGCGCGCGCGTTCGGCCAGCACGCGGGCGGCCTGGCGGCGGTCGGCTTCCAGCACCGGGTCGTCGCCCGGCAGGCGGGCCAGCAGGTCGCGGACCAGGCCGCCGCGGGAGCCGGCGGGCAGGGCGAACCAGGCGTTGGCGCCTTCGCGTTCACGATCGAGCACCCCGGCCTCGCACAGCAGCTTCAGATGCCGCGACAGGCGGGGCTGGGACTGGCCGAGGATGTCGGTGAATTCGGACACGCAGAAGGCGCCGCGTCCCGCCAGCGCGAGCAGGCGCAGCCGGGTCGGCTCGGCGCAGGCGCGCAGGGTGGCGAGCAGGGTCTCCATGGGCTTGTGTCTGACATAAACATATCCTTATGTCCAGCCTATGCCCGTATTCGTGGACGCCCGCCTGCCTGTCCGCTTCGGTCCGATCGACGCCGTCGGGCCGGAGTCGGCGCTGTTGATCGAGGGTGACGCCCCGGCGCCGCCCGGGGTTCCGGTGGCGCGTTTCGTGCTGGCCGCGTCCTCGTATCCCCCCGGGCATCCCCCCGGCTGCGCCTGCTGCGCCCCGCGCGGCCCGGCCGCCGAGGCCCTGGGTCGGCTGTTCCTCGATCGCGCCCGGGGCGGGCGGCTGTTCCGCGACGTGGTCGCGGTGACCCGCGGCCCGGCGGGGAAAGCTGCGGTGCGGGCCGCGCTGGCCCAGGACCTGCTGGCCGCGGCGCGCTTCCGCCTGTCAGGCTGATCCCGCCGGCGCCCCCTTGGCCTATCCCCCCTGGCCTATCCCCGCAGGACTTCCACCCTGACCCCGGCCGCCTCCGCCGCTGCCGTCCAGGACGGGTCGGCGGTCAGGGCGGGCACCCCGCTGCGCTGGGCCAGCGCGAGGCTCAGCAGGTCGCTCAACGACAGCTGCGCCGCCTGGGGCGTGCCGCTCATCAGCGCCGCGCGCAGCGCCAGATCCTCGTCCACCGGCACCAGGGTGACGGGCAGTCCGGCGCGCAGCGCCCGCACGTCCGCTTCCGTGGCGCCGCGCTGCACGTAGCGGCGCGCCAGTTCGGCAAAACCGGCGGTGGTCATCTCCGCGCCGGCCAGGATGGCTTCCATCACCCGGTCGTGGCCCGGTTCCTCCAGGGTCAGCGCCAGCACGGCGGAGGCATCGAGCACGCTCACCCGGTGGCGTCCTCCCGCCGCTCGGCGACGAAGCGGGTCACGCTGTCGCCGCTGCCGGCGAAGATGCGTCGCGCGTCCTGCTGCAGCCGCCGCATCGCTTCCTGCACCGTGCGGATGCGCAGCTCGCCGTCTTCCACCCGCACCAGGACCGGGCCGCCGCGGTCCAGCCCGACCTGACGGCGGAGCTGGGCGGGCAGGTTGAGCTTGCCGGTGTCGGAAACCTTGGTCAGCGTGTCCATGGACCGATCTCCAGTCCGGGTCCCGAACCCGGTTTTGGGGAACAGCTCCCCATTCTCGGGAATATAGGCCAGACCGGCCTTGATGCCAATCCGGGCCTCACTCTCCCGTTCCGCCCCTTGCACCGCGGCATCCCTTCGCGCATGGTGCGGGCGAATCAGTCGCGGAGGGCGAAGCGCATGCGCCTGGCGGTGCTCAAGGAACGGCGGGATCACGAAACCCGGGTCGCGGTGACGGCGGATACCGTCAAGCGGCTGATCGGCCTCGGCCTGACGGTCGCGGTGGAGGCGGGCGCCGGCGCCGGTGCCTCTCTGCCGGATGGCGAGTTGGCGGCCGCGGGCGCGGAAATCATGCCCGATGCCGCCGCCGCGCTCGCCGGCGCCGGGATCGTCTTCGCCGTGCAGGCGCCGGAGCCCGAGATCCGCGCGCAGATCCCGCGCGGCGCGCTGCTGGTCTGCACCGCGAACGCGCTTGCCGACCCGTCCCTGGTGCCCGCGCTGGCCGAGGCTGGCATCGACGCCGTGGCGATGGAACTGCTGCCGCGCATCACCCGCGCGCAGTCGATGGACGTGCTGTCCTCCCAGGCCAACCTCGCCGGCTACCGCGCGGTGATCGAGGCGGCGGCGGCGTTCCAGCGCGGCTTTCCGATGATGATGACCGCCGCCGGCACGGTGCCGCCTGCGCGGGTGTTCGTGATCGGCGCCGGCGTCGCCGGGTTGCAGGCGATCGCCACCGCCCGAAGGCTCGGCGCCATCGTCTCCGCCACCGACGTCCGCCCGGCGGCGAAGGAGGAGATCAAGTCCCTCGGCGCGACCTTCGTCGGCGTCGAGGACGAGGAGACGGCGAAGCAGACCGGCCCCTATGCCGGGGAGCTCAGCGCCGCGTTCCGCCAGAAGCAGGCGGAGCTGATGGCGACGACGGTGGCCAAGAACGACATCGTCGTCTGCACCGCCCTGGTGATGGGCCGCCGTGCCCCGGTGATCGTCACCGAGGAGATGGTGGCCGCCATGCGCCCGGGCAGCGTGGTCGTCGATCTCGCCGCCGACGCCGGCGGCAACTGCGCCGCGACGAAACCGGGGGAGCGGGTTGTCACGCCGAACGGGGCGACCGTGCTCGGCTGGCACAACTGGCCCGGGCGGATCCCGGTGGCGGCGAGCGCGCTCTATGCGCGCAACCTGTTCACCTTTCTCAGCACGTTCTGGGACAAGGATGCCAAGGCGCCGCGCCTGCCGGAAGACGATGACATCGTGAAAGGCGTGCTGCTGACCCGCGCAGGCGCCGTGGTCCACCCCCAGTTCGCTCCGCAGCAAAGCGCGGCCGCCTGATCCCCAGACGCCCGACAGAGGGAGACGCCGGATGACCCCCACCCAACTGGCGGACGAGGCGCATCGTCTCGCCGCCCAGGCCCAGGCGCTTGCCGCCCACGCGGCGTCCTGGGCCGGAACCGCCGTGGTTCCGCACGCCGCCGCCGGCGTGCCGTTCATCTACCTGTTTTCCATTTTCGTCATGGCCTGCTTCGTCGGCTACTACGTGGTGTGGAACGTCACCCCGGCGCTGCACTCGCCGCTGCTGGCGGTGACCAACGCGATCAGCTCGGTGATCGTGGTCGGCGCCATCCTGGCCGCCGGGATCGGCGTGACCGGCTGGTCGCGGGCGTTCGGGTTCGTTGCCGTGCTGCTGGCATCGGTGAACATCTTCGGCGGCTTCCTGGTGACACAGCGGATGCTGTCGATGTTCCGTCGCAAGCAAGGATAGGCCGTACCGATGTCGCAGCATCTGACCGACTTCTTCTATCTGGTCGCGGCCGTCCTGTTCATCCTGTCGCTGCGGGGCCTGTCGAGCCCGGTGACGGCGCGGCAGGGCAACCGGTTCGGCATGGCCGGCATGCTGATCGCCGTGCTGGCGACCCTGATCGGCTACGCGATCGACCCGAGCGGCTACGGCCTGATCCTGCTCGCCATCATCATCGGCGGCGCGATCGGGATCGGCGTCTCGTTGCGCATCCAGATGACGGCGCTGCCGCAGCTGGTGGCGGCGTTCCACTCGCTGGTCGGGCTGGCGGCGGTGTTCGTCGCCGCGGCGGCGCTGAACGGGCCGACGGCGTTCGGGATCGGCGTGCCGGGGGCGCTCCACACCGAGAGCCTGATCGAGATGTCGCTCGGCGTCACCATCGGCGCCATCACCTTCACCGGCGCGGTGATCGCCTTCGCCAAGCTCCAGGGGCTGATGAAGGGCGCGCCGCTGGTGTTCCCGATGCAGCATCTGCTGAACCTGGCGCTCGGCGTGCTGGCGGTCGTGCTGATCGTCGTGTTCGTCGCCACCGGCGGCAACCAGGTGGCGTTCTGGCTGCTGGCGTTCCTGTCCTTCGCGCTCGGCGTGCTGATCATCGTGCCGATCGGCGGCGCGGACATGCCGGTGGTCATCTCGATGCTGAACAGCTACTCGGGCTGGGCGGCGTGCGGGATCGGCTTCACCATCCAGAACCTGGCGCTGATCGTGACCGGGGCGCTGGTGGGGGCATCGGGCGCGATCCTGTCCTACGTGATGTGCAAGGGGATGAACCGCAGCATCGTCAACGTGCTGCTGGGCGGTTTCGGCGGCGAGACGGCCGCGGCCGGTCCCGGCGGCGGGGCGCTCGATCGCACGGTGAAGACCGGCAACGCGGACGATGCGGCGTTCATCCTGAAGAACGCGTCGAAGGTGATCGTGGTGCCCGGCTACGGCATGGCGGTGGCGCAGGCGCAGCACGCGTTGCGCGAGATGGCGGACACGTTGAAGAAGGAAGGGGTGGAGGTGAAATACGCCATCCATCCCGTGGCCGGCCGCATGCCCGGGCACATGAACGTGCTGCTGGCCGAGGCCAGCGTGCCGTATGACGAGGTGTTCGAGCTTGAGGAGATCAACAACGAGTTCTCCACCGCCGACGTGGCCTATGTGATCGGCGCCAACGACGTGACCAACCCGGCGGCGAAGACCGACCGGACCAGCCCGATCTACGGGATGCCGATCCTGGAGGTGGAGAAGGCGGGCACGGTGCTGTTCGTCAAGCGCTCCATGGCCTCGGGCTATGCCGGGGTGGACAACGAGCTGTTCTTCCGGCCGAACACGATGATGCTGTTCGGCGACGCGAAGAAGATGACCGAGGAGATCGTGCAGGCGCTGGGCCGGTAACGGACCACCCCCACCCTCTCCCGCGTGCGGGAGAGGGTGGTTCGCGCAGCGAACCGGGTGAGGGGCCCACCCGCCGCGCCGCACAGGGCGCCCCCTCCCGCAAGCGGACGAGGTGGATGAAAGCGCAGATCGCGCGTCCTCATCGCGCCGCGGGAACCAGCCGCAGGGTGGCGCTCTCCCGCCCGGGATCGGGCCCGATCGTTATCGTCCGCCCGTCCCGCCAGCGGCGCAGGAAATCATCCGCGAACCGGCTGAGCGGATTGCCCGACTGGCCCGGCGCCATCACGAAGCGGCTGTCGTCGAGATCGGCGAGATCGTACACCGCCCGGAACTCCGGCCCGTGTACCGACGTGAAACGCCCGAGCGCGGTGGCGCCGGCGTCGATCGTGGTGGCGCTGCCGGGGCTGGCGATCGCAAAGGTGCCGAAGCGGCGCAGCACCGGGATGGCGCGCAGCAGCGGGTGGGCAAACACGGCCTGATGCGCCGCGCCCCAGCGCCAGGCACGGGGGTCGGAGCCGAACCGCGCGGCGAGCGCCGCCACCGCCTGATCCAGCGCGCGGCGCAGCAGCCCCGTGCAATCGCCGCCGCACCACCGCGACCCGCCCGGGGCGAGCACGGAGGGCAGGAACTCTGCCAGCGGCGCGGCGAACACCGCGTCCGACAGCGGCACATGGTTGCGGCGCATCACCAGTTCGTAGAACCGATCGATCCAGGCGTGGAAGATCAGCGGCTGCGGCGCGGCTTCCGTCATCGCGCCGTTCCAGCCGGAGAGCAGGCCCAACGCTTCCCCCGCCCGGCCCGGGGGCGGCGGGACGGCGCGCAGCCGCGGCAGCAGGGCGCGGGCGAACAGGCTGGTGACGTCGGCCTGCATGCGCACGAACCCCGCGACCGTTTGATGTGCGTTCCGGTCCAGCAAGTCCCGGATGCGCCGCGCCCGCCAGTCGGAAAACCAGTGGCGGCCGAGGAAGACCGGGAAATCCGGCGGCGCGACCCGGTTGTTGGCGTTCACCAGCCGCCCGCTGGGCGGATCGACGATCTGCGGCAACTGCGTGCCGGACGCCCAGCCGGTCCAGTCATACGCACCCGAGGCGCCCGGCACCGGCATCGACCCGTCGCCGCGGGCGCGGATCGGCACCCGGCCGGTCATGAACAGGCCGATATGGGCGCCGTCCGCCACCAGCAGATTCTGCACCGGGGCGGTGATGTGCGCCGCCGCGTGCCCGGCCGCGGCGACGGAGCCGGCCTCGTCCAGCGCCAGCAGCCCCGCCGCCGCCGTGTGGCCGCGCTGCAGATTGGCCATGGCGACGGCGAGCACCGGTCCCTTCGGGTCGAACAGGTCGCTGATCACCGGGCCGTGGCGGGTGCTGCGGATGCGGATCGTCTCGGTCGGCGCGCCGCGCACCGTGATGTGCTCGGTGCGGACTGAGAACGGGCGCGGCCCGTCGGGGGTGGCGTACTCGTCCTTGCCGACCGGGGTTTCGACGAAGATGTCCTGCACATCGGCGCCGGTGGTGGTGAAGGTCCAGGCGATGTGGCGGTTGCGCCCCAGCACCACGCCGGGTACGCCGGGCGCGGTGGCGCCGACCAGGGTGTGGTCCGGCGTGTCGATCCGCGCCAGGTACCAGATCGAGGGAAACCCGAAGCCCAGATGCGGATCGCCGGCGAGCAGCGGTTTGCCGGTGGCGGAGTGTGTCCCGTCGACCGCCCATTCGTTGGAGGCGGTTGCGGGCTGGGTAAACGGCGCGGGGAAGGCGGGCAGCGCGCGGGCGATCGCTTGCGCCGACAGCGCGGCGGTGCGGAGGCCGGCCTGCCGTTCCGCGTCCGGCGCGCCGGCCTCGTGCTGCGGCGGCCACAGCGCCTCGATGACCGTCCGCGGCAGGGTGGCAGACAGGTGCAGGCGGGCCAGTTCCTGTCGCCAGTTCATCGACAGCCACAGCCCCATGGTCCTGGCCCAGAGCAGGGTGTCGACCGGGGTCCAGGGTCGTGGCGGGCCGAGCAGCAGGAATTCCGGCGCGCTGAACCGTCCATGCGCGGCGATGAAGGCGTTCACCCCGCGCGCGTAGGACCGCAGGATGCCGCCTGTGGCCGGGGGCAGGGCCGCATAGTCGGCCTCGGCCGCGCGGCGCAGCCCGAGGGTGCGCATCTCGCGGTCGAGCGGCAGCGCGGCGGGCCCGGCGATGGCGGCGAGCCGGCCGGAGGCGACCCGGCGCATCAGGTCCATCTGGAACATCCGGTCCCGGGCATGGACGTAGCCGAGCGCGGCGGCGGCGTCGGCCAGGTTCGCGGCGCGGATGCGGGGGATGCCGTCCTGGTCGAAGGTGATGGCGACGGGGGCGGACAGGCCCGGGATGGCCGCGGTCGCGTGGCGCGGCGGCAGGGTCCACCACAGCGCCGCCGCGATGCCGCCCGCGGCGGCGAGCAGGATCAGCGCGGCGAGGCCGATCAGCAGCGCACGGAGGGCCCGAAGCGCGCGCCGCACCGGGCCCTCCCGCGTCGTCTAGCCCACCGGCGGCAGATCCAGCCGCACGATATTCTCGTTCCCGTCAAGCCGGCGGAAACCGTTTCAGGATCATCGGATCGTGTCCCGGAATGACATGGTCCGGTCCGTCCGCCAGCCCCTCGATGGTCTCGAACCCGCGCAGCATCCGCGCCACGTCCACCACCACCGGGAACGGGTTGCGCTTGCGGATGTTGCCCCACAGATGCACCGCGTCGCCGGCCAGCACGACCCAGCCGCGCGCGGTCGGCACCCGGATCGACTGGATCCCGCCCGAATGCCCGCCGATCAGGTGCAGGGTGACGCCCGGGGCCAGCTCCACATTGCCCTGATGCACCTTCAGCCGATCCGCGTACAGCGCGCGGATCGCGCTCTGCACGTCCTCCACGTCGAACGGGCGGCGCAGGAACGGCTGGCACATGCAGGGGCCGGTGCAGTAGGCCATTTCCTCGGCCTGGATGTGGAAGGTGGCGGCGGGGAAGTATTCCATCCCGCCGGCGTGGTCCCAGTGCATATGGGTCAGCACCACGTCCTTCACCGTGGCGGGCTCGATGCCGGCGTTGCGCAGCGCCACGTCCGGCGTGCAGATCAGCTCCCGCCCGCGCCGCTTCGCCGAGGCCGCGTTGAACCCGGTGTCCATCACGATCGTGCGTCCGCCGCCGCGGATGGCGAAGACGAAGAAATCGAGCAGGTCGGGCGCCGCGTGGTCGTCCGGCATGATGTAGTTCTGGTACTGCTTCCGGCCGTCGAAAATGCCATAGCGCAGGGCCAGCACTTCGTAGGTCACGGCGGGTTTGTCGGTCATCCGGGCGTCTCCTGGGATCGGGTCGGGCGGCAGTGAACCAGCTTGCCGGGTCGGCTGGCAATCTCTAGGGTCCGGCGCCTCATGCCGCCGAAGGGGGAAACCATGGCCGATCTTCCCAACCGTCCCGAATATCAGAGCGATCTGTTCAAGAAGGGCCTTGCCGTCCGGCGCGAGGTGCTGGGCGCCGACTACGTCGATGGCTCGATCGCGCGGGCCGACGACTTCAACGCCGCGTTCCAGCAGCTCACCACCGAAATGGCCTGGGGCGCGATCTGGACGCGGCCCGGCCTGCCGCGCAAGACGCGCAGCATCGTCAACATCGCCATGTTGGTCGCGCTCAACCGCGGCGCCGAGCTGCGCCTGCATTTGCGCGCCGCGCTGACCAACGGCGTCACCCGTGACGAGATCAAGGAAATCCTGCTGCAGACCGGCGCCTATTGCGGCATCCCGGCCAGCCTGGAAGCCTTCAAGATCGCCACCGAGGTGTTCAAGGACGTGGACTCCAAGCCGAAGGCCGCCGAGTGATGGCCGACAAGCCGGAGATCGGTTTCGTCGGCGTCGGCAACATGGGCTGGCCGATGGCGGCCTGCCTGGTGCGCGCCGGCTTCACCGTGCACGTGAACGATTCCCGCCGCGAGGTCGCCAACAACTTCGTCCAGCAGATCGGCGGCGACGCGCCCGACAGCCTGCGCGCGCTGGCCGCGACATCCGACGTGATCATCACCATCCTGCCCACCAGCGCCATCGTGAAAACGGTGCTGACCGAGGGCGACGACAACATCCTGGCCGGCATGAAGCCCGGCGCGGTGGTGGTGGAAATGAGCTCCGGCGTGCCATCCGTCACGCAGGAACTGGCGCTGCGGGTGACGGAGCTGGGCGGCACGTTGATCGACGCGCCCGTCTCGGGCGGCGTGCCGCGGGCGAAGACCGGCCAGCTCGCCATCATGGCCGGCGGCGAGGCAGCTGCGATCGAGCGCGCCATGCCGGCCCTGTCGGCGATGGGCAGCCAGGTGCTGCGCACCGGAGGCGTCGGCTCCGGCCAGGCGATGAAGGCGCTGAACAACCTGGTGTCCGCCGGCGGCTTCCTGATCGGCATCGAAGCGCTGCTGATCGGGCAACGATTCGGTCTCGATCCGGCGGTGATGGTCGACGTGCTGAACGCGGCCACGGGGATGAACAACTCCACGCAGAAGAAGTTCAAGCAGTTCGTGCTGTCGCGCAAATTCGACGCCGGCTTCACCATGGCGCTGCTCGACAAGGACCTGTCGATCGCCATGCAGGTCGGGCGGGAGACCGCGACGCCGGCCCCGCTGTCGGCGCTGTGCAAGGAAATGATCGGCGCAGCGCTGGCGATGTTCGGGCCGGGCGCGGATCATACCGAAATGGCGAAGGTGGCCGAGCGGCTGTCTGGCACCGAACTCGGCGTCTGAGCCAGGCCGCGGGGGGCTATCGGAAGCAAGGCCAGGGGGGCGCTGCCCCCCTGGACCCCCTGCCAGGGGACAAGTCCCCTGGACCCCTCGGGGGGTTCCGTGCGGGAGGGGGGTGCGTGCCAGCCGGGGCGGCGGCGGTGGCCGGCTCAGAGAGCGCGCGGAAGCCGCGCTCTCTGAGCCGGCCACCGCCGCCGCCCCGGCTGGCACGCGCCCCCCTCCCGCACGGAACCAACGAACGGGTTCCAAGGGCTCAGCCCTTGGCGGGGGTCCAGGGGGCAGCGCCCCCTGGCCTTTCTTTCCGAAGCGCCCCCTCACCGCCGCGTCCGCTGGCGGAACGCCAGGGCTTCGGCGACGTGGGCGCGGCCGACCACGTCGGCCCCGGCGAGGTCGGCGATACTGCGGGCCACGCGCAGCACCCGCGTGTAGCCGCGCGGCGACAGGCGCAGCCGGTCCATCGCCTGTCCGGCGAGGGCCTGGGCGTCCGGGGTCAGGGCCGCATCGCGGCCGTCGGCTTCGGCGTTGGTGGCCGGTCCGTCGGCGCCGTAGCGAGCGCGCTGGGTTGCGCGGGCGCGGCCGACCCGGGCGGCCACCGCGGCGCTCGCTTCGCCGGCCGGTGCTCGGGCCAGTTCGGCGGCCGAGGCCGGCTGCACCTCCACCACCAGGTCGATCCGATCGAGCACCGGGCCGCTGATGCGGTTGCGGTAGTCCTCTCCGCAGCGCGGCGCGCGGCCGCACTCCCGCGCCCCGTCGCCCATATGGCCGCAGCGGCACGGGTTCATGGCCGCGATCAGCTGGAAGCGCGCCGGATAGGTGACGTGCGCCGCCGCCCGTGCCACCGTGGTGCGCCCTGATTCCATTGGCTGGCGCAGCGATTCCAGCGCCGGGCGGGGGAACTCCGGCAGTTCGTCCAGGAACAGCACGCCGCGGTGGGCAAGCGAGACCTCGCCCGGGCGCGCCCGCTGCCCGCCGCCCGACAGCGCGGCCTGGGAGGCGGAGTGGTGCGGTTCCCGGAACGGCGGGCGCATGACCAGCCGCCCGCCCGCCAGCAGGCCGGCGACGCTGTGGACCATGCTGACCTCCAGCGCCTCGGCCGGCGACAGATCGGGCAGCAGGCCGGGCATTCTTGCGGCAAGCATGGATTTGCCGGCGCCCGGCGGGCCGATCAGCAGCAGGTTGTGCCCGCCGGCGGCGGCGATCTCCAGCGCCCGCTTGGCGGTTTCCAGGCCCTTCACATCCGAAAGGTCGGGCCCCCGCGGCGCTTCGGCGAGGCCGGCCGGCTCCGGCGGGCTCAGCACCTGGCTGCCGCGGAAGTGGTTGACCAGGGCGAGCAGGTCCGGCGCCGCCAGCACCTCGATCCGCCCGGCCCAGGCCGCCTCGCCGCCCTGCGCGGCGGGGCAGATCAACCCGATCTCGCGCGTCGAGGCGCCGATCGCCGCCGGCAGCACGCCGGCCACCGGGTGCAACGTGCCGTCCAGGTGCAACTCGCCCAGCGCGGCGAAGCCGCCGATCTCGTCGCGCGGCAGCACGTCCATCGCCGCCAGCACGCCGAGGGCGATCGGCAGGTCGAAATGGCTGCCTTCCTTGGCGAGATCGGCCGGGGCCAGGTTCACCAGCACCCGCCGCGGCGGCAAGGACAGGCCCATGGCGGCGAGCGCGGCGCGCACCCGCTCGCGCGCCTCGCCCACCGCCTTGTCGGGCAGGCCGACGACCAGGAAGGCCGGCAGCCCGGAGGAGATCTGCACCTGCACTTCGACCGGCACCGCCTCGATCCCGGCGAAGGCGAAGGTGCGGATGCGGGCGATGGCGGCGGATCGGGTCAGGGCGTTCATCCGGCGGCTCCGGTGGCGGGCGCGGAAGCCTGGCACGGCAATGGTGAAGCGAACGGTAATGCCGCGGGAGAGATCGCATGTGGCTGCCGCTCGCGCGCCAACGCCCCCTCTGCCGCCTGCGGGAGCAGGGAGGGGCGAGGGCACGCCATGCGCCTGCCCGGCTCCGGCCCCGGAGCGCCAGCAGCCGGCCCTCCTCCCGCGACCGTGAAAGGCGATGCCGAAAACGCATAGTCGAGGCCGGGGGCGGGGGTGAAACATCGGTTCCCGGGTTGAGGGCCTGCGTACGCCCGGATCGATCTCACCCCGTTCAAACTGCACCCAGACAAAAGGGGCTCCAATGCTCGCACTCAGAAACCTGGCCGCCGGCGCGCTGGCACTTGTTGCCACCTGCGGTATGGCCTACGCCCAGATGACACCGGCCGAGCACTTGCCGGAGGGAAGGTTGTATGTCTTCCACTCGAAGGCCTCCGGCGGATGCCCGGAGCTCGACTGGCATATCGTCGTCGGCAACAACGATTCGCTTACCGGCATGATCTCATGGGACAACATGCAGCACATGGCGAAAGCGACCGGCGCCATGACCTCGAACAGGCACTTCAAGATGACGGCGAAGGAAGTCGGTGGAGAAAACCGCGAAGCGGAGATCACCGGAACGGTCAACAGCGCCGGATGGATCATTGCCAACATCGACGGGCCTGGTGTGAAGTGTGAACGCGTGACCATCCCGTTCTACGTCGCCACTCCTGGCGGTGGCAGCGGCTAGTGTCCCGTTTCGGCAATCCGGTTCCGAATTTCCGGGACACTTGTTCCTTGTTTTCAGTGGTCTGCCGGTCCCTGAAATGCGAAGGCATTTCAGGGGCAGGACACTAGGTCCGGTCGCGGCGGAAGCCCAGGCGCGGACCGAACCAGCCTGATACCGGCGGCCTCTTCGGCCGACCGGTATCGTGCGTGGGGTTGCCCAAGGGAAATGAGGGGGCGGCCGCGCGCGAAATCAGGGACATACCAGCGGCCAGGCGGCCACCTGGCGCGGTTCGTGGTGGAAGTGATCGAGGGACTGGACCTACGGGCGATGAGCGGCAGCTACCGGGGATCGGGCGATGCGTCCTACCCCCCGCAACTGCTTCTTGGCCTGATCATTTACGGCTATGCGACGGGCGTGTTTTCGAGCCGCAAGCTGGAACGGGCGACCTACAATTCTGTGGCGTTCCGCTTCGTCGCTGCCAACCAGCATCCCGACCACGACACCATCGCCACGTTCCGCCGCCGCTTCCTGCCGCAGATCGAAGCGCGGTTCGTGCAGGTGCTCGGAGTGGCCCGCGAGATTGGCGTTTTGAACCTGGGCACCGTGGCGCTGGATGGCACCAAGATCCACGCCAACGCCAGCCGCCACAGCGCGCTGTCGTACGAGCACGCGACCAGGATCGAGGCGCACCTGAAGGACGAGGTGGCCGATCTTCTGGGCAAGGCCGAGGCGGCCGATCAGGCCGACGTGCCGGACGGGATGTCGATCCCCGAGGAACTGGCGCGGCGCGAGAAGCGGCTGGCCGAGATTGCTCGCGCCAAGGCTGTGATCGAGGCGCGGGCGAAGGAGCGCCATGCGCGCGAGCAGGCCGAGTATGAGGCAAAGATGGCGGCACGCGACGCCAAGGCGGAGCAGACGGGCAGGAAGCCGGGCGGTCGGGTGCCGCAGCCGCCGGTGGAGGGACCGCTGCCGAGCGATCAGATCAATCTGACGGACGAGGAATCGCGCATCATGCCTGTGGCGGGCGGCGGATTCGAGCAGTGCTACAACGCCCAGGCGGCGGTGGCGGCGGACAGCTTGCTGGTGGTGGCCGCCGATGTGGTGCAGGCGCCGAACGACAAGCGGCAGCTTGTGCCGATGCTGGGCAAGCTGGCCGAACTGCCCGACGAATTGGGCAAGGTTGGCGATCTGCTCGCGGACAACGGGTATTTCAGCGAGGCCAACGTGAACGCCTGCGCCGCCGCCGGGATCGAGCCGGTGATCGCGATGGGGCGTGAAGCGCATCATCCCTCTCTGGCTGAACGTTTCGCAGAGGACCCGGCGCCGCCGAAGGACCCCACGCCGGTCGCATCCATGCGCCATCGGCTCCAGACGAAAGAGGGCAAGGCACGGTACGCCCTGCGCAAGCAGACCCCCGAGCCGGTGTTCGGGATCATCAAGTCGGTGCTCGGGTTCCGCCAGTTCTTGCTGCGCGGCCTCGATAAGGTGCGCGGCGAATGGAGCCTCGTGACCATG
>CAWHKR010000047.1:0-91788 GCA_963829875.1 uncultured Pseudomonadota bacterium
CACGCATGGACACCCTGGAACGCATCCTGGACGCCGACGCCCCCGGCTGGCGTGCCCGGGATGACGACCCGGCGCGGGGCGGACGATGAGCGGCCCCGGCCGGCCGGGCGGGCCGTTCCGCGGCGCTCCGCCCTGGCGTGCCCCCGGCGCCGACCGCTGGCGGGTCTGGCGCGACCCCGACCACGGCTGGGTCGCCGGGGTCTGCGCCGGCATCGCCGATCACCTGGGCATCGCGCCCGCGCTGGTCCGCGCCGCCGCGGCGGTGGGGCTGATCGCCTTCACCCTGCCGACCGTGGTCGCCTACGTGGCGCTCGCCCTCGCGCTCAGGCCGAAACCGCCGGAACTGTTCGCCGACCCGGCGCAGGAAGCGTTCTGGCGCGACCTGCGGACCGATCCGGTGCACAGCCTGGCGGTCCTGCGCGACCGCCTGCGCGGCCTCGACCGCCGGCTCGCGCGCGCGGAAACCCTGGTCGCTTCGGAGGAATTCGAACTCCGCCGCGGCTTCCGCGACCTCGGCGCCTGACGTGCCCCGCACGGCGCGCGCATCGACACCGGAGGCACGCCCGCCCCGCCGCCGTCGCGCCCGGCCCGCGCGATCGAAGGAGAGCCGCGCATGAGCCCGTTCCGTCTCATCCTCAACCTTCTGTGGATCGTCTTCGGCGGCCTGTGGATGGCACTCGGCTGGGTGCTCGCCGGGCTGATCATGGCGCTGACCATCGTGGGCCTGCCCTGGACCCGCAGCGCCTTCACCATGGCCCGCTACGCGCTGCTGCCGTTCGGTTTCCGCGCGGTGCCGCGGGCGGCACTGACCGGGCACGGCGACCTCGGCACCGGCCCGCTGGGCGCGCTCGGCAACGTGATCTGGCTGGTGCTGGCGGGGTGGTGGCTGGCGCTCGGCCACCTGCTCACCGCGATCGGCTGGGCGCTGACGATCGTCGGCCTCCCGTTCGCCTGGGCGCATCTGAAACTGGCGGGGCTGGCGCTGTGGCCGATCGGACGCAGCATCGTCGCCGACGACGATCCGCGGCTGTGGCGCCGGGCATGGTGAAACCGGCGGCGGTCCCGGCCGGGATCGCCGCCACCTGGCCCCGGCACGGGCCCCGCCCGAGGGTCCAGGGGGCAGCGCCCCCCGGACCCGCCTGCGATGCGACGACCTTGCGGTCCGCGGACCGGTTCGCCGCCCTCAGGGTTCGTGGGCGAGGGTCAGCTCGACGCGACGGTTCTGCGCGCGCCCCCGGGCGGTGTCGTTCGGCGCAACCGGGTCCGCCTCGCCATAGCCGTGGGCGGAGACAAGGTCCGCCTTCACGCCTTGCGAGATCAGGTACTGCATCACGCTGTCGGCCCTCTTTTGCGACAGCTCCAGGTTCGAGGTGATGCCCTGCCGACTCAGCCCCGGACCAATCGGGGTGTTGTCGGTATACCCGTTCACCAGCAGTTTATCCTGCTGGTGCGGTGCCAGCTTGGGCGCCATCCTGGCGATGATCCGTTTCCCCGCGGCCGACATTTCCCAGCCGCCGGAGGGGAACAGCAGGTCGCTGTTGACCGTGTACTTGATCGCCCCCTGCAACCGGTTGACATGCGCCTCGGCGGCGGCGGCCCGCTGCTCAAGCGCCTGGTTTTTCCGCTCAAGCTGCTGGTTTTGCGCTTTCAGATCGTCGTAGACGCCCTGCGTGACGCAGGCGGAGAGGAAGAAAGGCCCCATGAGGGACAGCAGCAGGGCGCTGCGTTTCAAAGCATGTGCGGTCATGTTCGTATTCTCCCGGTGAGGCAGCCAAGCCATCGCAACGCTCGCCTCTCATTCCGAGCTCACGCATTGACATGGATCAATCTTATTCGGGGTCGTTGGTGACGTTCCTTGTCTGGTTCTTGTCGTATCTGTTGTACACAGGGTTACGTTGCCCGTTTGCAGATCCGTTGCATCCGACGCTCCGCAGCAGCTGGCAGCACAGCAGGTCGGCGGAACGGTGCGATGGACCGATACGATGGCGCCGGCAGGTCCCGATCGCGGGGAGACGATCCCCGCCGGGAGTGCTCCACCTGCGTCGCTGCCCGGGACGCATGCGCTCGTTCCGCCGGTTGAGCCGGCTTCCGCAACCGCCGGCGCCGGCCTGCGCGTGCCCGCGGGCCGGCCGCGCGCGAGGCAGGCGTGGCTTGCGCCAGGGCGGCATCGGCGCGATGAGGCGTGATCCTCTCTCTCCGGCTGGACCCACGTGAGCGCATCCCTTCCGGACCATGCCCTGGTGCTGTTCTCCGGCGGCCAGGATTCCGCCACCTGCCTCGCCTGGGCGCTGGCGCGCTATCGGCATGTGGAGACCGTGGGCTTCGCCTATGGCCAGCGCCACGCGGTGGAACTCGCCTGCCGCGCCCCGCTGCGCGCGGGGATGGCGGCGATCGCCGGCTGGGGCGCCCGCCTCGGCCCCGACCACATGGTGGAGCTCGGCCCGTCCATGGCGGCGATCGGCGAAACCGCGCTGACCTCGGATGCCGAGATCGCGATCGGCGCCGACGGCCTGCCCACCACCTTCGTCCCCGGCCGCAACCTGCTGTTCCTGACCTACGCCGCCGCCATCGCCTGGCGGCGCGGCCTGCGCCGCATCGTCGCCGGGATGTGCGAGACCGACTACTCCGGCTACCCCGATTGCCGCGACGACACGATCAAGGCGATGCAGGTCGCGCTCAATCTGGGGCTGGAACGACGCTTCGTGCTGGAAACGCCGCTGATGTGGCGCGACAAGGCGGCCACCTGGGCGCTGGCCGAGGCGCTGGGCGGGACGGCCCTCGTTTCGCTGATCGAGGAGCAGTCCCACAGCTGCTACCGCGGCGACCGCACGCAGCGCCACCCCTGGGGCTACGGCTGCAACGCCTGCCCCGCCTGCGACCTCCGCCGCGCCGGCTGGACGCGCTGGCGCGGCGACGGAGGCCGTGCGCGCCGGACCTGACACGCCCAGCCGCGGCAGCCCCGGCCGGTGACCCGTTCGACGCCCACCACGCCACGCGGCTACCGGCGGGCCAAAGACGCCGCCAGCATGACATGACGACGCACGGACGAACCGGACAAAGTCCATCGTACGTCCAGCCGGTGTGAGTTCGTCAGCGTCGGCGGGCAGACAGCCTGCGGCTGGCGCAACTGCGCGCCGACCTTCCCGCCGACTGCGGTCGCGGCGGCGACGCTCGCCACCGTGCTGAGACCGTTGATCGCCGCCATGAGGCGGGACGACCGTGCCGGGGCCACGGCCGCAGCGACCATCCGGAACCATATCTATTGTATCATATTACATCTGTCTAACGGATAACCATCGTTTCGTCTGAATTCCGTCGATCACGGCGTCGTCATCTGCCATGTCAGCACCTGAAGGGTCCGCGTGGTCCGTTACGCCATGTGGCGGCCGAATTGAACCTCCGGCCACCTGCGGATTCTCGGCGCAATCAGGGAAGGAGACGATCATGCGATCAAGGTTCAGGCTTCTGGCGGGGGCGGGAGCACTCACTTTTGTGCTGGGCGCGGCTCCGGCCTTCGCCGGCCCCTCGCCGTGCATCAGCACGACCGGCCATGGCCCCGCGGGCATCGGCGGATACGGATCGTCATCGGGCTGCCAGTACTTGGTAACGGTGAATGCCAACGGCAGCATCACCCTGACCAACCAAAGCGCGACCAACGGGTCGAACTACGAAAGCAACGAGGATGTTGAGGTCGGCGTGATCGACAACTACACGGCCGGCACCCTGTCCGGGCTGGCCCTGACGGGCTACGGCATCGGCAATTTCGAGAATGATGGAATCGACGCCTACGGCGGGACCAGCAACGCCCGGGATACCACCGGCTATGGTGGCCCGAACACATATTTCACCAACAACACGGTCAACGCCCTCAACGCGCTCTTCGTGACCGCGCTGACGACCGGGCAAAGCACCTATTTCTCGCTTGAGGAGCCGCCGACGATCGGCTCCGGATCGCTCAGCGTGACGGGCATCCCGACGCCGGAGCCGAGCAGCCTGGCGCTGATCGGCGTTGCGATGCTCGGCATCTTCATGGTTCGGAAGCGTCACGCCTGACCGCCGTCGGGCGTCAGCATGGGGGCCGCGCGGCGCACGCAACGTGCGCCGCGCCGGCTTCCCCTCCTACCCCGCCACCCGCAGCATGATCTTGCCGATATGCGTGCTGCTCTCCATCAGCCGGTGCGCCTCCGCCGCCTGAGCCAGCGGGAAAGTGGCATGGATCACCGGCCCCGCCCGCCCCGCTTCCAGCACCGGCCAGACCTTCTCGGCCAGCGCCGCGGCGATCGCCGCCTTCTGCGCCGCCGTGCGCGGGCGCATGGTCGATCCGGTCACCGTCAGCCGCCGGGTCATGATCGGCACCAGATCCACCGCCTCGGCCTTCGACCCGCCGAGGAAGGCGATCAGTACCAGCCGCCCGTCCAGCGCCAGCGCACGCAGATTGCGGGCGAAATAATCCGCCCCCACCATGTCGAGCACCACATCGACCCCACGGCCGTCGGTCAGACGCTTCACCTCCGCGACGAAATCCTGCGTCTGGTAGTCGATCGCCGCCGCGGCGCCCAGCTTCACGCAGGCAGCGCATTTCTCCGCCGTGCCGGCGGTCGCATACACCGTGGCGCCGAATTCCCGCGCCAACTGGATCGCGGTAACGCCGATGCCGGAGGTGCCGCCGTGCACCAGCACGCTCTCCCCCGCCGCCAACCGCCCATGGCCGAACAGATTGGCCCAGACGGTGAAATACGTCTCCGGCAGCGCGCCGGCACGCAGCGCGTCATAGCCGTTCGGCAAGGGCAGGCATTGCGTAGCCGGAACGGCGCAGGTACTCGGCATAGCCGCCGCCGTTGGCCAGGCCGCAGACCCGGTCGCCGATCGCCCAGCCAGCGGCCTCGGCGCCGCACGCGACGACCTCGCCCGCAACCTCCAGGCCGATGATCGGGCTCGCGCCAGGCGGCGGCGGATAGGCGCCCAGCCGCTGCTGCACGTCCGGCCGGTTCACCCCGGCGGCCAGGACGCGGATCAACACCTCGTCCGGCCTGGGCTGCGGCAGAGGGCCGGTGGCAGGACGCAAGACGTCGGGGCCGCCGAAACCGGCGGTCTCGATGAAGGTCATGGCGGACGGCAGGGTCATGCGCTGAAAATCCTTGGTGCATTCGGGGTCGCGGAGGCTCCGCGGCTGATGGCCCGGGGTCAAGACCGGGAGAAGAAAGGCCAGGGGGCTCTGCCCCCTGGACCCCCGCCAAGGGCTGAGCCCTTGGAACCCGTTCGTTGGTTCCGTGCCGGTGGGGGGCGGCGTGCCAGCCGGGGCGGGGCCGGTGGGCGGGTGACAGGGCGCGCGTCTGTGCGCCCTGTCACCCGCCCACCGGCCCCGCCCCGGCTGGCACGCCGCCCCCCACCGGCACGGAACCCCCCGAGGGGTCCAGGGGACCAGTCCCCTGGCAGGGGGTCCAGGGGGGCAGCGCCCCCCTGGCCTTGCTTGCTACGCTCTTACCGCCGGTAATCGGCCCCAGCACGCTCGGCCGTGCGCAGCGCGCCTTGCCATTCCAGCATGCCGTAGCCAGGCTCGGCGCGGCGCTTCTTCATGCGTTCGGCGGCCTTGCCGATCACGTAGTCCGAGATCGGGGCCGGCGGTTCGCCCAGGGTGCGGGAGATCAGTTCCAGTTCGGCCGCGCGCTCCAGCATGTACATCCGCATGAAGGTGCCGGGCACGGTGGGGCCGAGGGCGAGCAGTCCGTGGTTCATCAGCACGACGCAGCTCCCGTCCTGGCAGGAGCGGCCGAGCGCCTCGCATTCCTCCACCGAGGCGGGCACGCCGTAGTCGTGATAGACGACATCATCGTACACGCTCAGCGCGTCCTGGCTGATCGGGCGCAGGCCGTTGTGCATCAGCGACAACCCGGCGCCGGCGCGGGTATGGGTGTGCATCACGCACATCGCATCCGCCCGCGCCTTGTAGACGCCGCTGTGGATGATGAAGCCGGCGTTGTTGAAGTGGCCGGGGTCGCCCAGGACGTTGCCGTCCATGTCCATCTTCACCAGCGAGGAGGCGGTGACCTCGTCGAACATCTCGCCATAGCGATTGATCAGGAAGGTATCGGGCGCGTCGGGCAGGCGCACGGACAGGTGGGTGTTGACGAGATCAGTCCAGCCCATCTGGTGGGTCACGCGATAGAGCGCGGCCAGCTCGCAGCGGGCCTGCCATTCGGCGTCGGTCATGTCGGGTTGGGTCATTCGGAGCGCGGCGGACATCTGGCTTGGTTCCCCTGGATCGGTTCCGGTGTCACGGTGTGCGTGGATGGGGCCCGGCGCCCGAAGGCGTGGACCGGCTGGGTATCCTGGCCCTGCCGCGCGGCACAAGGCAAGTGCGGCGCGGGGCGGCACCCTACTGCGGCGGGATGAAGGCGGCCGAGGTGCCGCCGTCCACCGGGATGGTCACACCGGTGATGTAACGGGCGGCGTCCGACAGCAGGAAGCCGATCACGTCCACCACGTCCTCGGCCTGGGCGATGCGCCCGAGCGGGGATTTGCCGGACGGGCGGTAGCGCCCGGCGGTGGCCGGATCGCTCACCGCCTGGATCATCGGCGTGTCGACCGTTCCGGGGGCGAGCGCATTCACCAGCACCCCGCTCGGGCCGAGCTCGGCGCCGAGCACGCGGGTCAGCTGGGAAACCGCGGCCTTGGACGCGGCATAGGCGCCGCTGTCGACCTTCGGCCGCAGCGCCGCGACCGAGGACAGGAACACGATCCGCGCCGGCTTGTCCGGGGCCGCGGCGCGGCGCAGCAACGGCAGCGCCGCGCGCGCGCAGAGCCAGGAGCCGCGGGTGTTGACGGCGAAGACCTGGTCGAAGGTCGCGACCTCCATGGTGGCGAGCGGGCCGGTGCGCAGGATGCCGGCGCAGCAGATCAGCGCATCGAGCGCCGGGGCGGCGGCGGCGATCTGTTCGAACACGGCGGCGACGCGGGGGGCGTCGGTGACGTCGCACGCGATCGCGGTGAAACGACCTTCGTGCGGGGACAACGTATCGGCCGCGCCATCGAGCGCCGCTTGCGTCACGTCGAGACCGAAAACCCGCCACCCCTGATCGAGCAGGCGCCGCGCGGCGGCGAGGCCGATGCCGGAGGCCGCTCCGGTGATGACCGCTGCCTGGACCATGGATCCCCCCTTCCCGCAACCGTGGCACGCCGAGGAGGCTGCGGACCGGTGAAACCCTTTGTCAAGTTGTCAAGCTGGCGCGGGATGCGGGTGGGTGTCGCGTGGGCGTGCAATTTCGTGGAAGCAGCAGAGCTCTTCGCGGTCGCGCGACGGGGCATAGATCATGCCTTCGCCCGCGGACCGCATGCCACAGGCGCGCATGACGGCGAACGAGCCCGCGTTCGCCCGCTGCGCCGCGGCCTCGATGACGTCGAGATCCAGCCGGGCGAAGCCGACCCGCAGCACGGCCGGGATGGCCTCTCGCATGTATCCCCTGCGGTGGTGGGCCTCGCCCAGCCAGTAGCCCAGCGACCCGCGCCGTCGGCGTTCGCCATCCCGGCGGAGCACGATCCAGCCGGCCAGCGCACCACTGACCTGCTCGACCACGGCAACCGGCAGCACATCGCCGGCAACGGCGCAGCGCCGCATCGTCTCGATGCGTGCGGCCGCCATGTCGGGCGTGAAGGGAAGCGGCCAATCGGCAAGCCAGCGGCTCACCTCCGGGGTCATCAATGCGGACGTGGCCGCTGCGTCGGCAGCGGCGACGCAGCGCAGCGTGAGCCGGGCGGTCCGCACCGGCGGGAATGGGTCATCAACCATGACCCATCCTAGCGCGGCACCATCCACGCGCCAGAGCCCCCGACGCCGGGCGAGGTCGGGCGCGGCGCAGGCCGGCCTGGCGCGATCCCGTCGTTACCGCAGGTGCCGCCCCCACAGCGCGAAGATCTTCTCCCACGTCGCCTCCGCCGCCAGCGGATCGTACGCCGGCCGCTCGGCAAAGCAGAACCCGTGATGCGTGCCCGGATACACTTCCAAGGTGTGCTTCGTCCCCGCCGCCTCCAGCGCCGCCTTCAAGGCCGGAACCACCGCGGCCGGCACCGACTGGTCGTGCTCGGCGAAGGCGTAATAAAGCTCCCCCTTCACCTGCCCCAGCAGCTTGTGCGGCGAATCCTCCGCCTCCGTCACGATGCCGACGCCGTACAGGGACGCCGCCGCCACCATCCGATGCGGAAACCGCGCCGCCATGGTGGTGATGTACTGCCCGCTCATGCAATGACCGACGCAGCCCACCGGACCGGGCGTCACCGCCTCCTGCGCCTCCAGGAACCCCAGCATCGCCGCGGTGTCGTCGGTCACCAGCGCGTTGGTCAGGCTCAGCATCGCCGGGCGGATCACCGCCGACATCGCATCGTTGCGACGGGGGAGGTCGAAGCGGATCGTGCCGAGCCGGTAGTACATGTCCGGCAGCAGGCAGGCATAGCCCGCCTTGGCGATGCGCCGGCACATGTTGCGCAGCTCCTCGCGGGTGCCGGGCGCGTCCATGTAGAAGATGATCCCCGGATGCCGGTCCGGGCCGTCGGGATGGACGAAGAACGCCGGCATGCGGCCGTGCTTCGTGGGGACGATCACGTCCTGTTCGATCATGGCTTGTTTCCTCCGCGGGCGCGGCGGTGCGCCGCCGACCGGGCGCCAGCATGGGATGCGCCCCTGATCCAGATCAATAGCGGCCTCCCCCTGCCGCGCTAGACACAGCGACCGGCCGCGGCGGGCGCCACGGCGCTGCCCGGCGCCCGCGCGCGGCCCGCTCCAGGAGGTCCGCGCGGAGACCGAGCCCGCGGCCTCACGACGATGAGAGGACGTGGCCATGGCGGACGACGCGGGCACAGTGGCGCAGGGCCGGAATGACAAGCCCGGCGGGGCCGAGCCGCCGCGCCACGATACCCAGGCGAACGCGACGGAGCGCCGTGAGCTGGAGAAGAAGGACGCGGCGAGCCTGTTCACGGAGCTGGACAGCAGCGCCGAGGGGCTTGCCGAGGCAGACGCCAAGACCCGCCTCGACCGCTACGGACCGAACGCGGTCGAGGCGCACCGAACCAACCTGCTGCTGAAGTTCCTCGGCTATTTCTGGGGCCCGATCCCCTGGATGATCGAGATCGCGGCGGTGCTCTCGGCCGTGATCCGCCACTGGCCCGACCTGATCATCATCCTGGTGCTGCTGGTGTTCAACGCGCTGGTCGGATTCTGGGAAGAATACCAGGCCGGCAACGCCATCGAGCAGCTGAAGAAATCACTCGCGCTGAAAGCGCGCGTCCGCCGCGACGGCGCCTGGCGGGAGATCGACGCCCGGAACCTCGTGCCCGGCGACGTGGTGCGGCTGCACCTCGGCGCCATCATTCCGGCCGACGTCAAGCTGTTCGAGGGCGACTACCTGAGCGTGGACCAGTCGGCGCTCACCGGCGAATCGCTGCCGGTGGACAAGAAGGTCGGCGGCGTCGCCTATTCCGGTTCGGTCGCGAAGCAGGGCACGATGCTCGGCCTCGTGGTCGCCACCGGCATGCGCACCTTCTTCGGCCAGACCGCGCGACTGGTGGGCGAGGCAAAGCATGTCTCGCATTTCCAGAAGGCGGTGATCGCGATCGGCCGCTACCTGATCCTGTTCAGCCTGACATTGATCGGCCTGCTGGTCGTCGTCGAGCTGATCCGCGGCGAGCCGATCTTCACCATCGTGGAATACGCCCTGGTGCTGGCCGTGGCGTCCATCCCGGTCGCGCTGCCCGCGGTGCTCTCGGTCACCATGGCGGTCGGCGCGCTGCTGCTGTCGCACATGAAGGCGATCGTCTCGCGCCTCGATTCGATCGAGGAGATGGCGGGGATGGACGTGCTGTGCTCGGACAAGACCGGCACCCTGACGCAGAACCGCCTCACCCTGGGGGAGCCGGCGTGCTCCGCCGGCATCGCCCCGCAGGATCTGATCCTGGCCGCCACCCTGGCCTCGCCGAAGGACGACCGCGATGCGATCGACGACGCCGTCGCCGCCGGCCTCGCCGACCCCGCCGCGCTGAAGGGCTACACGCAGAAGAAATTCGTCCCGTTCGACCCGGTGAGCAAGCGGACCACGGCCGAGATCGCCGGCCCGGACGGGCAGGACTTCCAGGTCAGCAAGGGCGCGCCGCAGGTCATCCTCGACATGGCCAAGCCGGGGGCGGACGAACGGCGCGAAGCGGAACAGACGGTCGAACGCTTCGCCGGGCGCGGCGACCGCACGTTGGGCGTGGCCCGCAGCGATGCAGCCGGAACCTGGACATTCCTCGGCCTGCTGCCGCTGTCGGACCCGCCGCGCGAGGACGCCGCGGAAACCATCGCCCAGGCGCGCCAGCACGGGCTGACCGTGAAAATGGTCACCGGCGACAACGTCGCGATCGGCCGGCAGATCGCCACCGAGATCGGTCTCGGGAACAACATCCTCGCGGCCGACGTGCTGACCACCGACGGCGACGACGGCGCGCTCAACGCCGAGGCGGTGCGCCAGGTCGAGCAGGCCAACGGCTTCGCCCAGGTGTTCCCCGAGCACAAATTCGCCATCGTCAAGGCGCTGCAGGCGGCCGGCCACGTGGTGGGCATGACCGGCGACGGGGTGAACGACGCGCCGGCGCTGAAACAGGCCGAGGTCGGCGTGGCCGTCTCCGGCGCCACCGACGCGGCGCGCGCCGCCGCGGCGCTGGTGCTGACCGCGCCCGGCCTCGACGTGATCATCCGCGCGGTGGAGGAAGCGCGCCGCATCTTCGAGCGGATGAACTCCTACGCGATCTATCGCATCACCGAGACGATCCGCATCACCCTGTTCGTCGTGCTCAGCATCCTGATCTACAAATTCTACCCGATCACGACGGTGCTGATCATCCTGCTGGCGTTGCTGAACGACCTGCCGATCATGACGATCGCCTACGACAACGCCTGGCTGAGCCCGGTGCCGGTCCGCTGGCGCATGCGCCGGGTGCTGACGGTGGCCTCCACCCTCGGCCTGATCGGGGTGGTGGAGACGTTCGGACTGCTGATGATCGCCATCCACTGGTTCCATTTTTCGCGGGCGGAAATCCAGTCCCTGATCTTCCTCAAGCTGTCGGTGGCCGGACACCTCACGTTGTTCGTGGCCCGGACCCGGCAGCGCGTGTTCCAACGCCCCTACCCGGCTGCGGTGCTGTTCCTGGCGATCGTCTGCACCCAGGCGATCGCCGCGCTGATCGTCGGGTTGGGCCTGTTCGTCGCCCCGGTGCCGTGGCTGTATATCGGGGTGGTCTGGGTCTATTGCCTGATCTGGATGCTGATCGAAGACGAGGCCAAGATGCTGGTCTATCGCTTCCAGGGGCCGGCAGGGACCGCGCCGGCCACGACCGCGGGAGCGTGACCCGGTGCGTCCGACCCGGACGACCGGGCAAGAAAGGAAAATGCTGACATGAGCAAGTCCGAACTGTCCGCCGGCGCCTTCCGCACCCTGTTCGACGCGTTCGCCAAGCTGCGCGTGCCGCTGCCCAGCGCCGACAGCACGGCGACCGAGACCGCAGATCGCCTGCGCCGCGAACTGCAAACCACCATCCACCATCACGTCGGCGACACGCGCTGGCGCGAACTGCTGCAGCGCATGCGCGAAGCCGCCGAAGACGGCGGGAAACAGTACCGCCTGCTGCGCTTCTCCCCCACGGCCTGCACCGACGACGGCCGCGCCATCCGCCAGAACGAACCGCACTGGCCCGCCACCCTGACCGGCGACGCCGCCGACCTCTATCGTCACTGGGAACAGGAACTGAAAGGGCGCGGCTTTCGCATCGCGGCCCGCGAACTCGAATACCCGGGCGGCCTGCCGGGCGACATCGGGCTGTTCATCGCCTGGGACTGACGCGGTCGCGCGGAAGGGAAGCAAGCAAGGCCAGGGGGCGCTGCCCCCTGGACCCCCGCCAAGGGCGTCGCCCTTGGAACCCGTTCGTTGGTTCCGTGCGGGAGGGGGGCGCGTGCCAGCCGGGGCGGCGCCGGTGGCCGGGTCACAGAGCGCGCGGAAGCGCACTCTGTGACCCGGCCACCGGCGCCGCCCCGGCTGGCACGCACCCCCCCTCCCGCACGGAACCCCCCGAGGGGTCCAGGGGACGACTGTCCCCTGGCAGGGGGTCCAGGGGGGCAGAGCCCCCCTGGCCTTGCTTGCTTCCCCTCAGCCCGAATGCGCCGGTCGCAGGTCGTTGTTCGGCCGGTGGTCGCCGGCGAGCCAGCGGGACAGTTCGGCGTGGGCGTCCGCCCGGCGCCGCGCGGCGATGTCGGCCGCGTCCGGGGGATCGACGGTGAATTCCACGATCAGCCCGTCGGGCGAGGTGGCGTAGGCCGAGCGGCAATAGCCGTGGTCGGTCTCCCGCACGGGTTCGTCGGCCTCGTGCAGGCGGCGCACGATCTCGTCGTAGGTCGAATCATCGACCTTGAAGGCGATGTGATCGAAATTGCGCACCCGCGGCGGAGTTTCCGCCAGGCACAGCCGGTACACCTCGGGATCGGCGAACTGGAAGAACGCCAGCGCGCCGTCGTCTTCCAGCGCGAAGAAGGTGTGGCACATGGACGTGGGCACCCCGGTCAGCGGGTGGCGGCTTTCCTCGCACCAGGTGGCGACCAGAGGCAGGCCGAGGATATCCTCGAAGAACCGGCGGTTGGTTTCCTGGTCGCGCACCACATAGGCGTGGTGGTGCAGGCGTTCGGGCAGGCGGGCGAGCGGCGCGGCGGGAGCGGACGGGGCCATTGTGGTTTCCTCCGGACCGGATTTGCCGGACACCATGCGCCCGGCGCGCGCCTTGCCGCAACCGCTCGGGCTTGCCCCGCCCGGATTGGAACGGCAGGCTCGCGCCCGGGACGGCAGGAGCCCTGCCATGCCACCAGCCGCCGGGGACCGGGAAAGCCGCATGCCTCACGATGATCCCCCACCGCCCCAGCTGCCGCGCCAGCGCATGACCCGCCTGGTCGAGCCGATCGTCCGCTTCCTGCATGTCGAAGCGGTGAGCGGCGTGGTGCTGCTCATCGCCACCGTGGCCGCGCTGATCCTGGCCAACTCGCCCTGGTCCGGGCCGTTCCTGCGGTTCTGGGAAACGCCGGTCGGGCTGCGCCTCGGCCCGGTGGACATCGTCCACTCCCTGCGTCACGCCATCAACGACGGGCTGATGACCCTGTTCTTCTTCGTCGTCGGGCTGGAGATCAAGCGCGAGGTCGTGCTGGGCGAACTGCAGGAGCTGCGGGTGGCGGCTCTGCCGGTCGCCGCCGCGCTGGGCGGCATGGTGGCCCCTGCGGCGCTCTATCTGGCCTTGCAGACCGGCGCCCCCGGGCAGAACGGCTGGGGCGTGGTGATGGCGACCGACATCGCCTTCGTCGTCGGCTGCCTCGCCGTGCTGGGCAGCCGGGTGCCGCGCAGCCTTCGGGTCTTCGTGCTGTCGCTCGCGATCATCGACGATATCGGCGCGGTGCTGGTGATCACCTTCGCCTATCCGGCCGATCTCAATCTGCTGGCGCTCGGGCTCGGCGTGCTCGCCATCTGCGCCGTGTCGGGGCTGCGCTATCTCGGCGTGCGCAGCGTGCCGATGTATTTCATGGTCGGCATTCCCGCCTGGTTCGCGGTGTATGAATTGGGCGTGCATCCCACCATCGTCGGCGTCGTGCTGGGCCTGCTGACGCCGGCGCATCCCTGGGTCGGCCCGCAGCGCTTCCGGGCCATCGTCGAGCGGATGAGCGGCTATCTGCGCGGCGACCAGCCGGACGGCAGTGCGCCGGACGGGCACGGGCATAACGCCCTGCTGCGCTCGGTGGAGCTTGCGGCGCGCGAGACCGTCTCCCCGCTCGAGCGGCTGGAGACCGTGCTGCATCCCTGGGTCAGCTTCGTCATCATGCCGGTGTTCGCGTTCGCCAATGCCGGCGTGCCGCTGAGCGGCGTCGGGCTGCGCGATCCGGTGGCGCTGGCGGTGATCGCCGGTCTCGCGCTCGGCAAGCCGCTCGGCATCCTGGGGGCAAGCTGGGCCGCCGTGCAGCTGCGCATCGCCACCCGGCCGGAGGAGCTGCGCTGGCCGGTGATCGCCGGGGCCGGGATTCTCTCCGGCATCGGCTTCACCATGGCGCTGTTCATCGCCAGCCTGGCGTTCGACACGACGCTGCTGACCGCGGCGAAGATCGGCATTCTGGTCGCCTCCTTCGCCGCCGCCGTGGTCGGGCTGCTGGTGCTGCACCTCGCGCTGCGCCCGGGGGGCAAGGTCCCGGCCGACGCCTGACGCCGCGCGGCTTGCCTGGCCCGACCCGCGGCGGCACCCTGGCCCACGGGACGGGAGGAACCAGCCATGCCCGACGCCACCGCCGATCCGCGCGCGGCCGCACCGCTTTGGCCGCCCGGCCTGACCCGCGTGCCCTACCGCGTCTATCAGGACCCGGCGGTGCTGGCGGCCGAACAAGCGAAGATCTTCCAGGGCCCGGTGTGGAACTACCTCTGCCTGGAAGCCGAAATCCCGGAACCGGGCGACTGGCGCACCACCTTCGTCGGCCGGATGCCGGTGGTGGTGGTCCGCACCGAAACCGGCGCCGTCGCCGCGTTCGAGAACCGCTGCGCCCATCGCGGCGCGCTGATCTGCCTCGATACCGCCGGCCGCGGCGCCAAGGACTTCGCCTGCGTCTACCACGCCTGGCGCTACGACCTTTGCGGCGTGCCGCAGTCGGTCGCGTTCGGACGGGGGATCAACGGCAAAGGCGGCATGCCGGACAGCTTCCGCCTGGCCGAGCACGGCCCGCGCCGGCTGCGCATCGCCACCTTCTGCGGCCTGGTGTTCGGCACGCTCGACCCCGACCTCGCCCCGTTCGAGGACTGGATCGGCCCCGACATCGCCGCCCGCCTGCACCGCGTGCTGCGCCGGCCGGTGGAGGTGATCGGCCGCTACACCCAGGCGCTGCCGAACAACTGGAAGCTCTATGTGGAGAACGTGAAGGACACCTACCACGCGAGCCTGCTGCATCTGTTCTTCGCCACCTTCCGCATCACCCGCCTGAGCCAGGGCGGCGGCGTGGTGGTCAGCGCCTCCGGCGGGCACCACGTCTCGGCAACCCGGATGCCGCCCAAGGGACCGGATACCAGCTACCAGGGGCTGCGATCCGACGACGCCGCGTTCCGCCTGCGCGACCCGCGCCTGCTGGAAACCGCCGACGAATGGGGCGACGATATCCAGTTGCAGATCCTCGCCCTGTTTCCCGGCTTCGTGCTGCAGCAGATCCACAACTCGGTCGCCGTGCGCCAGGTGATCCCGCGTGGCGTGGCACAGACCGACCTGCACTGGACCCTGCTCGGCTTCGCCGACGACCCGCCGGCGTTGCGCACCCTGCGGCTGCGCCAGGCCAATCTGGTCGGGCCAGCCGGCTTCGTCTCGATGGAAGACGGCTGCGTCGGCGGCTTCGTCCAGCGCGGCGCCGCGGCGGCCGGGGAACAGATGTCGGTGATCGAGATGGGCGGAAGCGAAGCCGAAACCCAGGACACCCGCGCCACCGAAGCCTCGGTCCGCGGCTTCTGGAAACAATGGCGCGCCACGATGGGGATGTGAGCATGACCGCGGACCCCGCCACCCTGTTCCGCCTCGCCGCGCTGAACGCGGCCTACGCCGACGCGATCGACGCCGACCGGCTGGAAGACTGGCCCGGCTTCTTCGTCGAGGACTGCCACTACGCCATCACCACCGCGGACAACCACCGCGCCGGCCTGCCCGCCGGGGTGGTCTGGGCCGACAGCCGGGCCATGCTGGAAGACCGGGTCGCCGCCCTGCGCCGCGCCAACATCTACGAACGCCAGACCTACCGCCACATCCTGGGCATGCCCCTGCTGCGCGAAGCGGCCGGCGACACGATCGTGGCGGAAACACCGTTCCTGGTGGTCCGCATCCTGCGCGACGGGCCAATGGACCTGTTCGCCTGCGGCCGCTACCTGGACCGCATCCAGAACGGACCCGACCTGCGCCTCGCCGCCCGCATCGCCGTCTGCGACAGCACCCGCTTCGACACCCTCCTCGCTCTGCCGCTCTGACGCCCGGCAAGCAAGGCCAGGGGGGCTCTGCCCCCCTGGACCCCCTGCCAGGGGACAGTCGTCCCCTGGACCCCTCGGGGGGTTCCGTGCCGGTGGGGGTGGCGCGGCGGGCGCGGGGCGGGCCGGGCGGCAGGCGGGACGGGGCGCTTTGGCGCCCCGTCCCGCCTGCCGCCCGGCCCGCCCCGCGCCCGCCGCGCCACCCCCACCGGCACGGAACCATACGAACGGATCCAAGGGCGTCGCCCTTGGCGGGGGTCCAGGGGGCAGCGCCCCCTGGCCTTGCTTGCCGACCGTGCGGTTTGACAAGGCGGGGGTGCGCTCATAGAAGGCGTCGCTTCCATGGCCGGGAACGTGGACGGGACTTCGGGTCCCGCGCCCGCCGCGCGTTCTGCGTGCGGCCTACCGGTACAACAACAGCCACGCGAAAGGGCACCGCGCCGATGACCAAGCGCGCCGAAAGCAAGTACAAGATCAATCGCCGCCTGGGGGCCAATCTTTGGGGCCGGCCCAAATCCCCCGTCAACAAGCGCGATTACGGCCCTGGCCAGCACGGCCAGCGGCGCAAGAAGCCGACCGATTTCGGCATCCAGCTGATGGCCAAGCAGAAGCTCAAGGGCTACTACGGCAACATCGGCGAGAAGCAGTTCCGCAAGTATTACGAAGAGGCCGTGCGCCGCAAGGGCGACACCTCGCAGAACCTGATCGAGCTGCTGGAGCGGCGGCTGGACGCGGTGATCTACCGCCTGAAATTCGCCATCACCCCGTTCGCCTCGCGCCAGTTCATCTCGCACGGGCATGTGCTGGTGAACGGCAAGCGGGTGAACATCCCCTCCTACAGCGTGCGCGACAACGACACGATCGAGGTCAAGGAGAAGTCGAAGCAGCTGGCGATGGTGCTGGACGCTGCGCAGAGTTCCGAGCGCGACGTGCCGGAGTATCTGGAAGTGGACCATCGCGCGATGAAGGGCCGGTTCTCGCGCGCGCCGAAGCTGTCGGACGTGCCGTATCCGGTGCAGATGGAACCGAACCTGGTGGTGGAGTTCTACTCCCGCTGATCGGCCTGCCCTCCGGCGGCGCGGCGCCTGCCGCGCTGCCGGGGGATCAGTAGAACACCTCCGGCACGATCCCGAGCAGGATCGCGCCCACCGCCTCGAAATGCGCGTCCCGCGCCTGGATCTGCTGCGACAGGGTATGCATGTCGCGGAACCGGCGCTCGAACGGCGTGCCGAGGAAGATCGCGTCCACCCCGGCCGCCTTGTATGCGAAATCCGCCGCCGCGATCGCCGCCGCCAGGCCCTGCGCGCAGGCCAGCCGCACCCGCGCCCGCGCCGGGATGTCGATCGGCGCCGTCTCCCCCGCCTGTTCCCAGATCTCGCCCAGGGTTTCGCTCAGGTAGGCGCGCGCCGCGCCCAGCGCCGCCTCCTGCCGCGCGAGCCCGGCCTGCACGGTGGCGCTGTCCGCCAGCCGGCCCAGCCCGCGCGGGGATTTGCGGACCGCCAGGTCGATGAACGCGTCCAGCATCGCGCGCGCGATGCCGAACGCCACGCCTGTCGCGCCGACGGCATAGAGCCCCTGCATGGTGAAGGCGTAGAGCCGGCCCGGCTCTCGGCGCGCCGCCGGGTCCTCGCGGGTGGCGCTGAAGGCTTCGGGCACGAACAGGTCGGCGACCCGGTAGCCTTCCGAGGCGGTGCCGCGCAGGCCGATCACGTCCCAGTCGGCGATCCGCTCGGCCCGCCCGGCCGGAAACAGCAGGGTGCGGATCACCGGGCGGCCAGCGGCGTCGCGGCGCAGGCTGCCGTCCGGCTCGACCACGGGGCAGTGCGCACCCATCCAGGTCGCCTGGCGCGAGCCGCTGGCGAAGTGCCACTCGCCGCTCACCCGGTAGCCGCCGGGGACCGCGGTCGCGGTGGAGGCGTTCGGCGGCCCCCAGGAGACCAGCGCCCGCGTGTCGGCAAAGATGGCACGCGCCTGCTCGGGCGGCAGGAACGGCGCGATCAGGGCGGAGCTGTTGGCGACAAACACGTTCCAGCCCACCGAGCCGTCGTGGCGGCTGACCTCCTCCACGGTGCGCAGATAGACCCAGGGAGGCACCTCCTCGCCGTCCACCGAGCGGGGCAGCAGCAGCCGGCACAGCCGCGCGTCGTGCAGCGCCGTCAGCAGCGGTTCGGGGAGGGACTGGGTGCGCTCGATCTCGTCGGCCGCTTCGGCGATGGCGGGGCCGAGGCGGCGGGCGCGGGCCACCGGGTCCGGTCGATCGGTCTCCAGCGGTGTCGGGATCGTCATCGCGGCCCCCGGGACGATGGCAGGGCGATGACAGGGCGCGGCACCGGACGTGTCAACCCAAGGCGATGGCCGGTGTCGGGTGCGCCCGCCATCACCGCCCCGGCCGGCGCGGCGCGTTTGGCCGACGCGCGCCCGCTTGCGGACCCGGCGGGCGAGGCGGCGCGCCCGTGGATGCGCGTTCGGACCAGAGCGTGATCGCCTGAGCTCAGGCGCGGGCTCAACCGCCCCAGGCCAACACGGGCTCCCGTCCACCGAAAGCCTTGCCGACGTCACGCCGGCAGGCAACTGAGAGATACAAGGCCGAAGGCCGGAAGGCGTGACTCACGCGACCAATCAATGGGGTGCAGATGCTGACCGGGTCAACGTGACCCGGTCAGCATCTAGTGTCCTGCCCCTGAAATGCCTTCCCATTTCAGGGACCAGCAGGCCACTGAAAACAAAGAGCTAGTGTCCCGACGCATGATGACGTTATTTCCGAGTTGGGACACTAGCCCGACGTCTCCTTCCGTCGGCCGATGGCCGCCAGACCGACCAGACCAGCGCCCAGCAGCGCAAGGGTCGGCGGCTCGGGCACCGGCACGCCGGGCACGAACTCGAACGCCGGGTTGGCGGTGGTGAAGGAGACCGAGGTGAAAGGCTGCAGGTTGGTCAGCTCGACCGCGACGTTGGAGACGTTGTCCTGAGCTGCGGGAACCGCGGCCTCGATCTCTGCTGCTGTAACGGTGTCACCGGAACTGAAAGTCATCACATTGTTCGGTGATGTACTCGTGCTCTTCGTTATGCTTCCCACAAGAAGATCGAATGCGGTCTGCGGCGCGGCGAAGGTGATTTTGACCGAATAGCCCGGTTCGGCGGCCAGATAGTTCGTGGCGTCCGAAAACGGGGAGAGAACAAAACCGGTTTGACTTCCGGAGTACACGCCGGAACTACCGGAGAACGTTATCGTCTTGCCATCGAAGGTGGACCCGCTGCTCACGCTCTGCAGGTTGCCGCTGTTGTCTCCCATACCCAGGTTCAGCAGGGTGAACGGCAGGCTGGATGGTGACGTCGGCACGACCTGCCCGCTGATCGTGGGCGTCGCGGCAGCAGATGCAAGTCCGAGCAGCGTCATGCCCACGACGCTACCGGTTATCGCCCACAGTTTCACGGCTACGCTCCCTTTCATCAAATTGTCCCGACCGCTACGCTCCGCTGGTGTCTGGGCCAGAGGCAACCGGAACGGCCGGCAGCGACAGAGGAGTGGGCCCGAACGCCACCCCGCGCTACTCACAGGTGTGAACTCGGACCGACAACCGACGCATCGTGCAGCGTGCCGCCGCCCCTGCACCCGGACCCCGCGGCCGCAGGCCCTGCAGGATCGGACGGGCGCCCCCGCGCCGGTCCGGATCGGTCACCGGAGCGCCCCCGTGCCCCTTAGCGGGGGACCCCGGCGGCGGGCGTCCGCGCGGGCGGCAGCGGGCGTGGCGTCATCGAACGTGGCGACATCCAGCACGGTCACTCCACACGCCCCCCCGAACGGGTCGGCCAGGGCAAAGAACATGCCCCCCGCGCCATCCGGCCGCGGTCCAGCCCCCCGAATCGCGCGCCGGGATGTCGACCAGGCCGCCCGGGACCGCCGCCACGCCGCCATGGCGTCGAGACCTTGCCCCTCGAAGCAGCCGGGGGCCTTCAACCATCTCCTTGCAGGGACTGCCTGATCGGGCTCGCCAACCTGCGCCCGTCATGGCGCGCGCGGCGCGACCGTGAGCGCAGCGCTTGGCAATTCGCCCCTGCCCGCCCCATATCTGTCCTGATCTCAACGCCGGACGCCCCCCGTCCGGCGTTTCCCTTGCCCGCGCGCCCCCCTCCGGACCCCAGCATGACCGATCCCGCCACCGAAATCGCCCGCCGCCGCACCTTTGCCATCATCTCCCACCCCGACGCCGGCAAGACGACGCTCACCGAGCACCTGCTGCGCGCCGGCAACGCGATCCAGCTGGCCGGCAACGTGCGCGCCAAGGGCGAGCGCCGCCGCACCCGCTCGGACTGGATGAGCATCGAGCGCGACCGCGGCATCTCGGTCGTGACCTCGGTGATGACGTTCGAGCACAAGGGCTGCGTGTTCAACCTGCTGGACACGCCGGGCCACGAGGATTTCTCGGAAGACACCTACCGCACCCTGACCGCGGTCGACGCCGCGGTGATGGTGATCGACGCCGCCAAGGGGATCGAGGCGCGCACCCGCAAGCTGTTCGAGATCTGCCGCCTGCGCGACATCCCGATCGTCACGTTCATCAACAAGCTGGACCGGGAAAGCCAGGATCCGTTCGCGCTGCTGGACGAGATCGGCGCCGACCTCGCGCTGGACACCGCCCCGGTCACCTGGCCGGTGGGGCGCGCGGCGCAGTTTGCCGGCACCTATGACCTGCGCGCCCGGGCGCTGCACGTGACGCAGGAGCTCGCGCAGAGCGATCCGCGCCTGGCGCAGCTCGGCGAGGAGCTCGACCTGGTCTCCGCCGCGCTGCCGGAGTTCGATCCGGTCTCCTTTGCCGAGGGGCACCTGACCCCGGTCTATTTCGGCGCCGCGATCAAGGGGATCGGGGTGACCGACCTGCTGGACGGGCTCGCCGACTACGGCCCGCGCCCCCGCGCGCAGAAGGCCGATCTCCGGGTGGTGGACGCCGCGGAGCCGGGGCTGACGGCGCTGGTGTTCAAGATCCAGGCGAACATGGACCCCAACCACCGCGACCGGATCGCGTTTGCGCGCGTCTGTTCCGGGCGGCTCACGCGCGGGATGCGGCTGAAGCAGGTGCGCACCGGCAAGCTGATCCCGCTGCACGCGCCGCAGTTCTTCTTCGCCCGGGAACGCGAGATCGCCGAGGAAGCCTTCGCCGGCGACGTGGTGGGCATCCCCAACCACGGCACCCTGCGCATCGGCGATACCCTGACCGAGGGCGAGACGCTCAATTTCGTCGGCGTGCCGTCCTTCGCGCCGGAGATCCTGCGCCGGGTGCGGCTGGACGACGCCATGAAAGCGAAGAAGCTGCGCCAGGCGCTGGTGGAGCTCGCCGAGGAAGGCGTGGTGCAGCTGTTCCGGCCGCAGGACGGGGCGGCGCCGATCGTCGGCGTGGTCGGCGCCTTGCAGCTCGATGTCCTGCAGGCGCGGCTGAAGGCGGAATACGGCGTGGCGGTCGGGTTCGATTCCACGCCGTTCGCGGTGGCACGCTGGATTTCCTCGGCGGACAAGACGGCGCTGGAACGCTTCATCGCGGCCAACCGCTCGGCGATCGCCGACGATGTGGATGGCGATCCGGTGTTCCTGGCGACCTCGGAGTTCATGCTGCGGCGGACCGCGGATCTGGCGCCGGCGGTGACGTTCCGGGATGTGAAGGACGTGCGGGCGGTCGCGGCGTGATGCCGTACGCGTCCGTCCGGTGACCGCTACGGCTTTTCGGTGAGCGCCAGCGGCGGCTGCCACTCCGCCACTCCCGGCGCCCGCCGGCCCCAGGTATTGCCGTGATCATCCGCAGCCCCGGTCAGATGACGGGTGATCAGTCGGTGCAGCATGTCCATGTTCGGCATGATCCCGTGAAATCCGGCCACAGCGGTGGTCAGCCGGTCCTCCACCTCCCAGTAGCCGAAATCGCCGGGCTTCACGCACACCAGGTTCTCCCGCCCCAGGAAGGACGGCACCGCGCCCTCGAACGGCACCGTGCCATCGCCGGTGAAGACCCGGGTTGCCGGATCGTTTGACGCCCACTGGTTCTCGCGATCGCTGCTCGCGAAGCGGAAATCCGGCGGCGCCGACGGCAGGCCGCCCTGGCGCACGATCTGGAGCCGAACCCGTGTCTCGCAGTCCACGCCAGCCACGCAGAGCCAGTCCGCCGCGGTCAGGCCGACCCGATCGAGCCGGAACGTATCGAGGCGCTGCCGGTGGGCCTGGGCCTTGCGCAGCATCTCTGCGAACAACCGCGCCGCCTGGCCGTTGACGTCATTCGGGTCGGTTCCGTGCAGCCGCACAAACTGCGCAATGGTTTCAACCACGCTCGGTTGCCATGCGGCAGGATCATAGAGCGAGGTCGGCAGCCCGGGGGCCGCGGTGATGCCGGCGTCGAGCTGCGGCATCAGATAATACAAAGCCGGTGTCAGCCGCGCCGCTTCCCGCTCCCGCGAGCTGGGCGGCGCCGCGCCGAGATTGGCGGTGCCGGTGGCGACCTTGATCACCGCCTCGAACGAGCCGCGATACGGGGTGGCGAGCGTGGCGACCTTGCGCACCGGGCTTGCGGGCCCCGGCCGCGCCAGGCACCCGGCGATCACCAGGCCGCCCATGGAGTGACCGACCAGACTGACCCCGGCGCGGGCGCGATAGCCATCGCGCACATAGTGGGTCAGCAACGTCGTGCGGGCGATCACCTCCTGGATGAAGGCCGCGAGCTGCGCCTCGGTCGCTTCGAGCGGTTGACGCCAGTCATAGGAAAACGGGAACACCGGCACGGGACGGTCGGGACCCGGGCTGAGGTCGTGCCTGAGCGCATTCACCAGTTCCTTGTAGGCGATCTCGTAGAGCTGGCCGGGCCGCACGAGCGCGGGCTCCCCGGCCTCGTAGAGCAGGTTGTCCGGATGCAGCGCGGCCCGTTGGTAGTCCAGGTGCAGAACGGTCCAGATGTCTTCGGGCGGCAACGGATACTGATCCTGCAGGTACGCCGCCGTGATGCCGGGAACGACGATGACGGGATCCGGAAGCGGCATGAGGCGCTCCTGTGATGACTGTTGTTGTCGTGTTGTATGTTCCCGTTCCCCCGATGGACGTGGTCACTTCCGCTTGAGAACCCGATCGGAGGCGGACCGGTCCGCCCCCCGGGGCCGCCTCACTCCGCGGCCGTGCAGGGTCACGACAGGGCCGGCCCGGGCGGCCCTGGCATCCCGCGCCCACCCAAGCTAGCCTGCCCGCATGAGCTGGCGCATCGGGGTGGATATTGGCGGAACCTTCACCGACGTGGCCCTGGTGGAGGAATCCACCGGCCGCATCGCGGTGGCGAAACGCCTCACCACCCCCGCCGATTTCGGCCAGGGGGTGATCGACGGGCTGCGCCAGGGGCTCGCGGAGAACGCGATCGACCCCGCCGCCGTCACCCTGCTCGCGCACGCCACCACCGTCGTCACCAACGCGCTGCTGGAGCACAAGGGCGCCGCAGCGGCCTTTGTCGGCACACGCGGCTTCCGCGACATCCTGGAACTGCGCCGCTCGTCGCGCGCCGATCTCTACGACCTGCTGCAGGACCCGCCGGCGGTGCTGATCCCGCGCCGCCGCCGCTTCGAGATCACCGAGCGGATCGACGCAGGCGGCGCGGTCGTCACCCCGCTCGCCGAGGACGAGATCGCCCCCCTGATCGCCGCGATCCGCGAGTCCGGGGCAGAGACGGTCGCGGTCTGCCTGCTGTTCTCCTTCCTCAACGACAGCCACGAACGCCGGCTCGGCGCCGCGCTGCGCGAAGCCCTGCCTGGGGTGCGGGTGTTCCTGTCGTCCGACGTGCTGCCGGAAATCCGCGAGTTCGAGCGCGCCAGCACCACCGCGGTCTGCGCCGTGGTCGGGCCGCTGCTTGCTTCGTACCTGCACCGGCTGGAGGAAGCGATCTCCGGCCTCGGCCTGCCGCGCCTGCACGTGATGGGCTCCAGCGGCGGGGTGATGGAGGTCGAGGCGGCGCTGGCGATGCCGGCCGCGGCGGTGGAATCGGGGCCGGCCGCCGGGGTGATCGCCGCGGCGCTGGCCGGCCGCCAGCTCGGCCGGCCCAACCTGCTCAGCTTCGACATGGGCGGCACCACCGCCAAGGCGAGCCTGATCGCCGACGGCCAGGTGGCGGTGACGGCGGAGTACGAGGTCGGCGGCGCCGGCCACGCCAATCGCTGGATGCACGGCACCGGCCACCCGATCCGCGTGCCGGTGATCGATCTGGCGGAAGTCAGCGCCGGCGGCGGCTCGATCGCCTGGATCGACCCGGGCGGGGCGCTGAAAGTCGGCCCGCGCAGCGCCGGGGCGGACCCCGGTCCTGCCGCCTACGGGCGCGGCGGGACCCTGCCCACGGTGACCGACGCCGACGTGGTGCTGGGCTGGCTCGACGGCACCGCGCTGCTCGGCGGCGCGCTGCCAATCGACAGCAAGGCGGCCGAGGCCGCGGTCATGGCCCAGATCGGCACGCCGCTCCGTCTCGATCCGCGGGCCGCGGCGGCGCGGATCGTCGCGGTCGTGCACGCCAACATGGCGCAGGCGCTGCGCATCGTCTCGGTGGAGCGCGGGCACGACCCGGCGGAATTCGCCCTGATCGCCTTCGGCGGCGCGGGCCCCGTGCACGCAGCCTTCCTCGCCGAGGAGCTGGCAATCCCGGAAGTGATCGTGCCGCCGGCGCCGGGCGCGTTCTCGGCGCTCGGGCTGGTGGCGACCGATCTGCGGCGGGACTGGTCGCGGACCTTGTATGCCGAGCTGGGATCGCTCGACCCGGCCCGGCTCGCGGCCGGGCTGGCGGAGATGGAGGCGGCGGGCCGCGCGTTCCTGGACGCGGCGCGCATCCCGTCGGCGCGGCGCGCGCTGCTGCGCACGGCGGATGTGCGCTACCGGCGGCAGGCCTACGAACTCACGGTGCCGCTCGCGGACGGGCCGGCGGATCGGGCCATGCTGGAGCGGCTCGCGGCGGATTTCCACGCCAGGCACGAACAGACCTACGGCCACGCCAACCGGGCGGAACCGGTGCAGTTCGTGAACCTGCGGCTGACCGCGCTCGGCCGGCAGCCGGATCTCGCGCTGCGCCAACGGGCGGACCCCGCCGCGGCGCGGGTGCGCCAGCGCCAGGCGTGGTTCCCCGCAACCGATATCGTCACGATCGATGTGCACTGGCGCGACGGCCTGGCTGCGGGGACGGAACTGGCCGGACCGGTGGTGATCGAATCGCTGGACTCCACCGCGCTGGTCCCGCCCGGCTGGACCGTGCGCACCGACCCGGCCGGCTTCCTCCGGTTGACCCGCACATGAGCAGTGCGGCCGCCGCCCCGTCGCCCCCTGCCACGCGAGCCGCCCCATGCCCCTGACCACCGACCCCGCCCGTTTCGAGATCATCAAGAACGCGCTGATCGCCGCGGCCGAGGAGATGAAGATCGTCCTCGCCAAGACCGCCTATTCGCCGTTGTTGAAAGTGGCCGGCGACTACTCCTGCGGCATCTTCGACGGCGCCGGCAACATGGTGGCGCAGGGGCCGGATCTGCCGATCCATCTGGGTTCGATGCCGGACGCGGTGCGCGCCGTGGTGGCGGCCTTCCCCGACGTCGCGCCGGGCGACGTGTTCATCCACAACGACCCGTACCAGGGCGGCTCCCACCTGCCGGACGTCAACGTGGTCTCCCCGGCGTTCTTCGGCGACCGGCTGCTCGGCTTCGGCTGCGTGCGCGCGCACTGGCCGGACATCGGCAGCGCCACGCCCGGCAGCTACGGCGCGGTCACCGAGATCTACGGCGAGGGGCTGCGCCTGCCGCCGGTGCGCCTCTATCGCGACGGCAAGCCCGATCCGGGCATCGAGGCGATCATCTTCGCCAATGTCCGCACGCCGGCGGAACGGATGGGCGATTTGCGCGCGCAGGTCGCCGCCAACCGACGCGCCGCCCAGCGGCTGGTCGCGCTGGCGGAAAAATACGGCACCGACACCGTGCTCACGATCATGGCGGAGGTGCAGGACTATTCGGAACGGATGATGCGCGCCGCGCTCGCCGCCCTGCCGGACGGGGAGGCGTCGTTCACCGACATCTTCGACGGCGACGGCGTGCTGGACGCGGGCGAGACCGTGGATGCGCCGTTCCGCGTCACCTTGCGCCTGATCAAGCGCGGGGAGACGATCACGGCGGATTTCGCCGGCTCCGATCCCGCGGTGGCGGGGCCGATGAATGCGCCACTGACGGTGACCGCCTCGGGCGTGTTCTGCGCGCTCAAGATGATCGCCGACCCCGCCAGCCTGATCCCGCCCAATTCGGGCTGCTGGCGGCCGGTGACGGTGACGGCGCCGCCCGGCTCGGTGGTGAACGCGCAGCATCCCTCGCCGGTGGTGTACGCCAATCACGAGATGTCGCACCGGATCGCCGACATGGTGATGGCGGCGATGTTCGCGATCGCGCCGGGACAGGTGATGGCGGGCTCGCAGGGAACCTCGGCGGTGGTGACCTTCGGCGGGCTCGATCCGAGCCGGGGCGAGCGTTATGTCAGCTACGAATCCATCAAGGGCGGGTTCGGCGCCCGGCCGGTGAAGGACGGGATCAACGCCGTCGCCGCGACCGTGAGCAACATGATGAACACGCCGGTGGAGATCCTGGAGACCAGTTTCCCGCTGCGGGTGGAGGAATACGCGCTGATCCCCGACAGCGGCGGCGCCGGGCGCTGGCGCGGCGGCCTCGGCGTGCGCCGGGTCTGGCGGGTGCTGGGGCCGGGCGCGCATGTGGCGGTGTGCGCGGAGCGCAGCGTGACCCCGCCGTTCGGCCTGGCCGGCGGGCAGCCGGGCGCGCCGGCGCGGATTTCGCTGATCCCGCCGCACGGCAACCCCAGGTCGCTGGTGAGCAAAGGCGCGTTCCTGGCCCCGGAAGGCGCGCGCGTGGTGATGGAGGCGCCGGGCTCCGGCGGCTACGGCCCGCCGGCGGCGCGCGATCCGCAGCGCCTGGCCGAGGATCTGGCGGACGGCTACGTGACCGAGGCCGGGGCCCGGCGGGAGTACGGCGGGCTGCCCGGATAGCACCCGCCAGGCTCAGAGCCTGAAAAGCAATTGAACTCGTGAAAGACCGCCCATTGAAACCACATGGCCTTCCGGCCATTGCGGAGACCGACGGGCATTCCTTCACAAACTCTCGGCTCGACTTTCCGCATTTCAGGCGGTGGGGCAGAAAATCTCCATGCCGCGGTTTGGCGATCCGGCGGGGATTTCGAGTCTGTCGCAGGTTTGCCGGGACATCGATCAATCCCGCGTTGTCCGGAGCGCGACGGTCCGCATGTCCGACCGGGCGGACGACGACCGCGGTTGGCGCGGCCCGGAGGCATCGGCCGCCCGGATCGTTCGGCTTGCGGCATCGCAAGGATTCTACCACGGAGAAACGACGGAGGGCCACGGAGGGCCACGGGAGTCGGAGCGGTCGGGTCGATCGCGGCTCCACCACGTCGCTGTCGGTCAGGTCCCCGGCCATGACCAACCGCTGCGACTCCTGTGGCCCTCCGTGGCCCTCCGTCGTTTCTCCGTGGTGAAAAACCTGCTGGATCGCGGCGGCACAAGCCCCGTCATCATCGCGCGGTTCCGATCGGCAGCCGGTTCGCCGGACGACCCCACGACGCCGCAAAATTCGGAAAGTCGAGCTCAGGCGAGCGCCGCAAGCCCCTTCCGCGCAACGAGGTCGAGCAGTTTGAGCGCGGGGCCGGAGGGTGTCTTGGTCCCCTGCTCCCACGCCGCCACGGTGGCCCTGCCCACGTTCAGCACCGCGGCGAACACCGCCTGGCTCACATGGGCCTGATGGCGGATGCGCCTGATATCGGCGGCGCTGTAGGCGGGCACCGGCGGCAGGCACAGCGCGTCGAAGCGGCGCATGGTCAGCGGATCGATCGCCCCGGCCGCGTGCAGATCCTGCGCGGCCTGATGGACTTCAGAAAGGATCCGGCTCGTCGTCGCAGGTGCCGCCATGGCACGTGATCTCCGTCAAGGTGCCGTCCCCCAGCAGGCGGCCGATCATGTCGGCCCCCAGGGTCAGGTAGGCCTCGCCCAGTTCCGACAGCGCCAGGCGCTCGGCGTCGGTGATGCCGTCCCGTTCGTTCTTTTCGAACAGATACAGGAACACCAGCCGCTCGCCCTGGCGCCAGGCCAGGATGGCCCGGAAGCCGCCGCGCTTGCCCCGGCCGCCCTTGCCGATGCGCTTCTTCAGCAGCCAGCCGCCGAGCCGGGCATCGACCAGCCCGGATTCGATTTCGGCGGCCGCCCGGCGCAAGGCCTGATCGGTGAGCCCGGCCTTCCGTGCGGCACGGGTGAAGCCCCGGTTCTTCAGAACCAACAGCGGCATCTATATAACCCGGTAGGATAGTTGGCAAGGGGAATCGCGACCTCGCCATCACACCGGACAAACCTCACCGAATCCTTTCCCGCCGGCCGCAGCCCGCCGCCGCGCTCATCCGGGCGGCACGGCCCCCGCCGCGTCCCGCCCCACCCGCAACGGCGCCAGCAGCCCCAGCCCCACCACCCCCAGCGCACCCGCCACCGCGAACACCCCGAACGCCGACAGCCCGCCCACCAGCGGCGCCGCCACGCTCGGCGCCGCGGCCTGCGCCAGCAGCGGCGGCACCGCCAGCCAGCCGAGCAGCGCCGCGTATCCTTCCGGCCCGAAGATCGACATCGGCAACGTGCCGCGGTTGATCGACAGGATCCCGTTGCTCATGCCGTACAGCACCGCGAACACCGGGATCAGCAGCGGCCCGCCCGCGGCCAGCACCACCACCCCGAGCGGCAGCAGCGCCGCGCCCAGCCGCGCCCGCGTCAGCACCCCGAGCCGCCGGTCCAGCCCCCAGTCCACCGCGCGCCCCAGCACCTGCCCCGGCCCGATCAGCGCCGCCGCCATCACCGCGTGCTCCGCGCTCAGCCCCAGCCCGCGGAACAGAGCCAGCGCGTAGACCGCGATCGCGGAGGTGATCAGCCAGCGCAGGGTGAAGAAGCTCGACAGGCAGGCGAGCGCGGTGATCCGCCCGCGCCCCGCCGGTCCGCCGCGGGTCCGCGCCACCGGGGCCGGCGCCGGCCCGGCCGGCGGCACCAGCAGCAGGATCAGCGGCAGGTTCACCGCCAGCAGCAGCCCGGCGTAGGCGAGCATCGTCATCCGCCAGCCGAACAGGTGCACCAGCGCCGTGCTGGTCGGCCAGAACACCGAACTCGAGAACCCGGCGACCAGGGTGATCCCGGTGATGACCGGCCCCGCGCCGGTGCCCAGCAGCCGGCCGACGGTGGCGAAGGCGGCGTCGTACAGGCCGATCGCCATGCCGACCCCGAGCACGGTCCAGCCCACGTACCACAGCACCAGCCCCTGCGCGGCGGCGAGCAGCGCCAGCCCCCCGGCCAGGATCACCGTGCTGGTCGCCAGCAGGCCGCGCCCGCCGTGACGCTCGATCCAGCGCCCCATGCGCGGCGCGCAGCCGCCCGCGACGATCAGTGCCCAGGACAGCGCGCCCACCGTTGCCGTCCGCGACCCGCCGAGATCGCGCGTGACGACGCCGAGCACCACGGCCGGCAGGTAGAAGGTGGTCCCCCAGGCGATCAGTTGGGTCAGCCCGAGCGCCAGGCCCAGGCGCCGTGTCCCGCGCATCCGCCGTTCCCCCTGATCCCCGCCGCGCTCAGCCTGCGCCGCCGGGCGCCGGGCCGCCACGCCGCGTCATTCGCACCAGGCCCGCTGCGCGCAGCGTCACGGGGTTGTGCTCGCGCTGGCGGCGCCGCCCCAGCACCACCAGCCGGGGCGTGCCAGCGCGGCCGCAGCCGTCTCGGCCGCCGCGGGGGTCGGGAACAGGCCGAAGCAGGTGGCGCCGGACCCGCTCATCCGCGCCAGCAGGCATCCGGGGCGGGCGGCCAGCGCGTCCAGCGCCGCGCCGACCGGCGGGCACAGGCCCCGCGCCGGCGCTTCCAGGTCATTGCGCAGCTGCGCGAGATCTTCCGCCATCGCAGCGGCGTCGGGCCATCCGTCCGGCAGTGCGGCTTGGGCAGAGAACGGCCCGGTCCGGGCCCGGAACACGTCCGGTGTCGCCACCGGCACGCCGGGGTTGACCAGCACCAGGCCGAACTCCGGCAGCCGCGGCGCCGGTGCCAGCACCTCCCCCACCCCGCCCATCCGGGCCGGCCGGCCGGCCAGGCACACCGGCACATCCGCGCCCAGGCCGGCGGCGAGGGCCGCCAGATCCACCGGCCGGCCTCCGCTGCCGCCGGGCGCGATCCCCCACAGCCGCGCGAGCAGGCGCAGCGCCGCCGCGGCATCGGCCGACCCGCCGCCGATGCCGGAGGCGACCGGCAGCGTCTTGTCCAGCTCCAGCCGGGCCGTCGGCGCGATCCCCGCCGCGTCGGCCAGGGCGCGGGCGGCGCGCAGCACCAGATTGTCCGGCTCCGCCGCCAGTGCGCCCCCGAACCGTCCGCCGACGGTCAGGGACAGACCCGCCGCCGGCGCCGCGCGCAGCCGGTCGGCGACCCCGGCGAACACGACGAGGCTGTCGAGCAGATGGTACCCGTCGTCCCGCCGGCCGAGCACGTGCAGGAACAGATTGATCTTGGCCGGCGCGCTCTCCTGCGCCGCGACGGACGCCGGCGGGGTCGGCTGCACGGGAACGAAACGCCCGGTCAGCGCAACTGCGTGGCCGGGGCGGCCGAGCCCAGCCTGGTCGCCGCTTCGGGCCGGTGCGCCGCGCCGCGCACGTCCTGGTCCAGCCGCGCGCGCAGCTTCGCCGCCTCGCCCGGCCCGGGGTTCAGGGTCAGGGCCCGTTCCCACTGGTAGCGCGCTTCCAGCCGGCGCCCGGCGGCCCAGTAGGCATCGCCCAGATGGGCGTTGATGACCGGGTCTTGCGGCGCCAGTTCGGCGGCGCGCTGGGCGACGGTGACGGCGCGCGCGATGTCGTGGCGGCGCAGCAGCACCCAGCCGAGGCTGTCGGTGATGGCGGCGCTGTCCGGCTGCGCGTGCGCGGCGATTTCGATCATCCGCTGCGCTTCGGCCAGGTGCACGCCGCGATCGGCCCAGCTGTAGCCGAGGTAGTTCAGCACCAGCGGCTGGTTCGGCGACAGCCGCAGGGCGTGATGGAAATCGGCCTCCGCCCGGGTCCAGTCCTTGGCGTCGTCATAGGCGATGCCGCGGTTGTAGAGCAGCACCCAGTCGTGGTCGGTCAGCGGCGCGGCGTTGGCCAGCGCGTGCGTATAGGCGGCGATCGCGGCGTGCGGATGATGGGTGTCGCGCAGGATGTCGCCGGCTTCGCCGAACGGCAGCGGGCTGTGCGGGAACAGGCGCTGCAGCCGGGCCAGGCGGCGCAGCGCGTCGTCCGGCCGGCCCATCCGGCGCAGCAGGTCGGCCGCCTGCAGCCCCGCGACCGGCGCCAGCGGATCGTTCACCGCCACGCCGTCGAGCAGCGCCAGGGCACGCTGCACCTCGCCCTGATCGGCAAGCAGATCCGCTGCCAGCAGCCGGGCGGCGGCGAACCCGGGCCGCAAGGTCAGGGCAAGCCGGAGCATCACCAGCCCCGAGTCCGGCCGGTCGGTCGCCTGCAACGTGGCGCCCAGGCCGAAGAACGCCTCCGCCATGCCCTCGGCCGCGGTTGGCGACCGGGGGATCGCCGAGGCCGGCGGCCAGGGCCGGCAGGGCAATGGCGAATTCCGGCGACCCGTTCGCCAGGCTGTCCAGCCGGCGCAGCGCCGCGGCCCGCTGGCCGTGCCGTGCATCGAAACCGGCGAGGATCAGGGTGCTGCGCAGATCGGCGCCCCCCAGCGCCGCCGCGGCGCGATGGAACAGGCGCCGCGCCGCAGCGGTTTTCCCGCCCAGGTCGGCAATCATCCCGGCGTGCAGCAGGTAGAAATCCGGCGCGTGCGGCTCGGCGGTCAGCGGCGCCAGGGTGGCGAGCGCCTGGGCGGTCCGGCCCGCGCCCTGCTCGGCCCAGGCGCCCAGCACCGGGCGCAACAGGCTGGCCTGGCCGTCGCGCGGCAGGCTGCGGACGCGCCGCTCGGCCGCCGCCCAGTGTCCGGCGCGCGCGTCGGCCCCGACCAGCACCAGGGTGGCCAGATCGTCGCCGGGCAGCCGGTCGGCGAGCCGGACCGCGTCCGGGCTGCCGCTCATCAAGGTGGCGTGGAAGGCGCGGCGCAGCAATTCGGGGTCGGCCGGGCGGCGGGCCAGCGCGCGGGCGTAGAACGCCGCCGCCTGCGCCGGATCGCCCTGGGAGAGGGCGAACCCGCCAGCGAGGAAATCGGCCGCGACGCTGGCGGCCGGGCCCGGCGCCGTGATGCCGGCGCGGGCGGGGAGCGGGCCTGCGAGCGCGGCGGCCAGCAGGGCGATGCCTGCCAGCGCGGTGCGGCGCAGACGCGGGAGCTGGAAAGGACTCATGGGTGCGCAGTCTAGCCGCCCGCCGGGGGCGGTGCCATGGAGATCTGCCGCCCGGGCTGCTTGACCCGCCGCCTGCAAATCGCGACGGTCCGCCCATGCCCCGCCAGATCCGGCTCAACGCCTTCGACATGAACTGCGTGGTCCATCAGTCCCCCGGGCTGTGGCGCCATCCGCGCGACCGCGCCGAGACCTACAATACGCTCGGCTACTGGACCGACCTCGCCCGCACCCTCGAACGCGGCAAGTTCGACGCGATCTTCCTTGCCGACGTGCTCGGCATCTACGACGTCTACCAGGGCTCCCCGGATGCGGCGCTGGAAGGTGCCGTGCAGGTGCCGGTGAACGACCCGATGATGCTGGTCCCCGCGATGGCGACGGCGACCGAACACCTCGGCTTCGGCGTCACCTGCACCCTGTCCTACGAACACCCCTACCCGTTCGCCCGGCGGATGAGCACGCTCGACCACCTGACCAACGGGCGGATCGGCTGGAACATCGTCACCGGCTATCTCAACAGCGCCGCCAAGGGCATGGGCCTGGCGCGCCAGCAGGGCCACGACACCCGCTACGAGATCGCCGAGGACTACATGCAGGTGGTCTACAAGCTGTGGGAGGCAAGCTGGGAAGACGGCGCGGTGCTGCGCGACCGCACCTCCGGCCGCTTCGCCGATCCCGCGCGCATCCATCGGGTGGAGCACGACGGGCCCTATTTCAGCCTCTCGGCGATCCACCTCGCCGAGCCGTCGCCGCAGCGCACGCCGGTGCTGTTCCAGGCCGGGGCGTCGACCCGCGGCCGGCAGTTCGCCGCCGCGCATGCGGAATGCGTGTTCATCAACGGCCCCTCGATGCAGGTGGTGGCGCCGATCGTCGCCGACATCCGCCGCCGCGCCGAAGCCTGCGGGCGGGATCCGCGAGAGATCGTGATCTTCACCATGATGACGGTGATCACCGACACCACGCCGGAAGCCGCACGGGAGAAATATGCCGCCTACCGCGCCTATGCCAGCGAGGCCGGCGGGCTCACGCTCATGAGCGGCTGGACCGGAATCGATTTCTCGAAGCTGCCGCCGGATGACCCCATCCGCTACGGCGAGCACGACGCCATGACCTCGGCGCTGGAAGCCTTCACCATCGCCGATCCGACCCGGCACTGGACCCCGCGGGAGATCGGCGCCCATGCGGCGATCGGCGGGCGCAGCCCGGTGATCGTCGGCGCGCCGTGGGAAGTGGCGGATGCGTTGCAGGCCTGGGTGGCGGAAACGGATGTCGACGGGTTCAACCTGACCTATGTCGTAACCCCGGAGACGTTCACCGATTTCGTCGATCTGGTGGTGCCGGAACTGCAACGCCGCGGGGCGTTCAAGACGGACTACGCGCCGGGAACGTTCCGCGAAAAGCTGTACGGCCCCGGCCGTGCGCGCCTGCCCGACACCCACCCGGCCGCCAAGGTCCGCATCAGGAGCTAGATCACCCCATGGACGCCACCGAACTCCGCACCCTGCAAGCGCCGATCAAGCAACGCTACCGCGACGATCCCGCCACCGCGCGGATCCCCGCCCGTGCCGAGGCGTCGCTCGACCCCGACACGATCGCCTGCACCGTCACCACCTGGGCCGGGCCGGCCCGCGCCGGGCTGCACCCGGCGGCGGGCGGCGACGGCACGCTCGCCTGCTCGGGCGACATGCTGCTGGAAGCCCTGGCGGCCTGCGCCGGCGTCACCCTGCGCGCCGTCGCCACCGCCATGGGGATCGCGATCCGCGGCGGGCGGGTGATCGTGGAAGGGCGCTGGGACGCCCGCGGCACGCTCGGGGTCGACCGCAGCGCGCCGGTGGGGCTCACCGACATCGCGCTGCGCTTCGAGCTCGACACCGACGCCCCGGCCGACAAGCAGGCCCGGCTGATCGAAACGACCGAGCGCTACTGCGTGGTGCTGCAAACCCTGAAGGCGCCGCCGCGGATCACCCTCGGGTCGCTGTCCTGAGCCCTGGCCCGGCGCGCCGCCGGGGGGCGGCGCCGTTCCTGCTGCTCGTCGCCATCACCGCCTGCGGCACATTGGGGATGCACCTCATCATCCCCGCGCTGCCGGCGACGGCGCACGCCTTGCGGGTCTCGGCCGGCACGATCCAGCTGACGATCACGCTCTATCTGATCGGGCTGGCGATCGGGCAGCTCGCCTACGGGCCGATCTCCGACCGGTTCGGGCGGCGGCCGGTGCTGCTGGCCGGGCTCACGCTGTACACCGTGGCGGGGGCGGCAACCGCGCTTGCGCCCTCCGCCGGGCTGCTGATCGTCGCGCGGATCGCGCAGTCCCTGGGCGGCTGCGCGGGCCTCGTGCTGGGCCGGGCGATGGTGCGCGACGCGGCGGAGGGCGACCGCGCCGCCGCCCAGCTTGCGCTGCTGACCCTGGTGATGGCGATGGCCCCGGCGGCGGCGCCGGTGCTGGGCGGCTACACGGTCGCCTGGTTCGGCTGGCGGGCCGCGTTCGGGCTGCTGGCGGTGATCGGCGCGGTCACCACCCTGCTGGCGGCGTGGCGTCTGCCGGAGACGCGCCGCGCCGGCCGCGGCGGCGGGAGCGGCGCGATGGGACGGGCGTCGCTGCGGCTGCTGCGCTCGCGGGCGTTCCGCGGCTATGCGCTGGGCGGGGCCTGCACCACCACCTCGTTCTACGCCTTCATGGCGGCCTCGCCGTTCATCTTCACCAATCTGCTGCATCAGACGCCGCAGCGGATCGGCGTCTATTACATGTTCCTGATGGTCGGGCTGGCGGCGGGCGGGTTCTCCGCCAACCGGCTGGCCGGGCGGGTGCCGGCGGCGCGGATCCTGCTGGGGGCGAACCTGGTGTCGATGGCCGCCGCGACATTGTTCCTGCTGTCCTGGGCCGCGGGGGCGCTGTCGGTGGTCAGCGTGGTCGGCTCGATCGCGCTGTTCATGATGGGCGCGGGCATCGCCAGCCCGTTCGCGCTGACCGCGGCGATCTCGGTGAACCCCAACGCGATCGGCGCGGCGTCGGGCCTCTATGGCTGCGTGCAGATGACGTATGGCGCGCTCTGCACCGTGATCGTCGCCTCGCTCAACCCCGGCTCCGTGCTGACGGTGGGCGCGGTGCTGCTGGGCTCGACCCTGCTGGGCAGGGTCGCCCTGTCGGCGGCGGTGCGGGCGCGGGGCTGAGCCGCGGTCAGAACGGCGTGTCGCCGCGCACCGTCACGCGGTGCATGATGCGGGTCTCGGCCGGGTAGTCGTTGATCGCGAAATGCTGCGTGCAGCGGTTGTCCCAGAACGCCAGCGATCCGGTTTCCCAGCGGAACCGGCAGGTGACTTCCGGCCGGGTGGAATGCGCCATCAGGAAGTCGATCAGCGGGCGGCTCTCGGCGTCTTCCATGTCCGCGAAATGCTGCACGTGGCCGCCGATATAGAGCGCCTTGCGCCCGGTCTCGGGGTGCGTGCGCACCAGCGGGTGGACGGAGGTGGTCTGCACGTCGCCGGGGTCTTTCACCTGCATCGTGGTCTTGTCGGCGTAGAATTCCTTGCGGGACTTGCCGCCGTATTTCTTGGCGCCGTCGCCGTAGCAGACGGTGCGCAGGCTCTCGCACAGGCGCTGCATGCCGGGGGAGAGGGTTTCGAACGCCAGATACTGGTTGGTGAACATGGTGTCGCCGCCGGCCGAGGGCACCTGCTTCGCATACAGGATCGTGCCCATCGCCGGTTCCGGGGCGAACATCTGGTCGGTGTGCCAGGCGCCGCCGAAATTGCGCGCATCCGTCGGGCGCTTCACGATCTCCAGCACTTCCGGATGATCCTGCATGCCGACCATGAAGGGATGCAGATGGATCTCGCCCCAGCGCCGGGCGAAGGCAAGCTGGCGGGCCGGCGTCAGATCCTGGTCGCGGAAGAAGATCACCTGGTGCGCGAGCAAGGCGGCGCGCAGCTCGGCCAGCACGTCCTCCGGCAGGTCCTGCGCAAGGTCCACGCCGGTGATTTCCGCGCCCAGGCTGCCGGCGATGCGGCTTGTCTCGATGTGACGGTATTCGGTGTTGCGTAACTGGTTCATGGCGCTTCTCCCGCGCGGGCGGTCGGCCCGCGACGGCCAGCATGACTCCGAACCGGCGGGGGGAAAAGCCGCGGCGGGACGGGAACGCCGCGCCAGGCCGCCGCCCCGGGAAGGCAAGGCCGGATCCAACGGCTGACAAAAAAATGACGGAGCGGGCCCTGGGCAATCCCGCTCCGCCGGCTCCGCCGACATCCGCCTGGCCATCTCTGCCGGGATCCGCCCTGGCGCGCCATCTGGACGGGATGGCCTTCTGCGTCACCAGGGCGGGACAAATCCGGATGTCACCGGGCGGGTCGACCAGACCAACGGCTCAGCCGTTGCCACCGGGGAAGTAGTTCGTCTGGCTGGAGCCCGAATCGCCGCCCAGCTGAGCGGCCGAAGCCACCCCGGCACCGGCCGAGATCCAAAGACCGAGCACCAGGAACGCTGCGAGGAACTTGTTCATGATCGTCTCCATCTGTGTGTTGCCGTACGGTGCATGCACCTGCTGTGCACCTCGTGACCGAGACGCCGGATGGCGCATCGGCCGGCACGTCGGGAGATCCGGTTTCCCCCGCAACTGATCGCGAGGGAGGCCCTTCCGCGGCGAACCGGGTGCACTGTGCAGGACCAGGTGTGACCCCAGCGTCATTCCGCGGACCCGCAACGATTCACGCTGACTTCACGTGCCGGCGACACCCGCGCCCCGCCAACGTCCAAGGAAGCGACCCGCCGGATGGCAGTCCTGAGCGATCTCTTCGCGCGCGCCGCCGCCACGTTGGACGCCGCGCCCGGACACGCGGTGCCCTCCCCCGATGTCGCGGGGCTGCTGGACCTGCTCGGCTATCGGGACGGGGATCCGCGCGCCGCTCCGCATCGCGCCGCGCTGCTGCGCGCGGCCACCCGGTTTCGTCTGTTCCGACTGGCCGCTCCCGATGCGCCCGGCCTGTGTTTCTTCGGTGCCGACACGGGAGCGCCCGGCCCCGGCCTGCCGCCCGTGAGCGCCGCAGGCTCCGGCCTGAGCCCGGGAGCGGCCTTCGAATCCTGCATCGGAGAGGGGATCGAGTATCTCTCGGGGGTTCGCCGCAAACACGCCGGCGACGACCAGGCCACGCCGCGGCAGCGGATGGCGTCGCTGCACCCGACATCGCGCGCCTTCGTCGCCGCGGTGCTGGACCATTGCGAGGTGCCTCTGGACCGCCCGATCGGCTGGCTTTCGGCCCGGCGGCTCGGTGACACCGCGCCGGCCTGTTTTCCGCTCGATCTCTGCACCCGGCGCGCCGCGGCCGACCGCGACTTCACCCCGCCCCTGAAACTGGGAACCGGGTGCGCGGCGGGGAAATCGGTCGCCGCGGCGACCCTGCACGCGTTGCTGGAACTGGTGGAGCGCGACGCCGCCGCATTATGGTGGCGCGGCGGTGCCCGCGGGCGCCTGACGGCGATGGAGAGCGGCGCTGCGTACCATGCGGCCGCGCTGATCGGCCGATTGCGCGGCAGCGCCTCTGGCCGGACGACCTGGCTGCTCGACATCACCACCGACCTCGGCATTCCCGTCATTGCCGCCGTTTCGGTGCGTCCTGACGGATATGGTTTCACGTACGGCGTGGCCTGCCGCCCGACCTGCGCCGCCGCCGCGACCGCCGCGGTGTTTGAACTCTGCCAGATGGAACTCGGCTACCGCCTGGCCGCCGAACGAAGTCGGCAGCGGGGCGAAGCGGCGTTGAGCGACGGCGACCGGGGCCACATCCGCCGCGCCGAACGGATCGACGCGGTCCGCTGCGACCTGTTGCATCCGACCGCACCGAGCACCCCGGCCTGGACCGGCACGGCGGGGGAGGACGACGCGCCCACGCTGCACCGCCTGGTCACGTGGCTGGCAGACCGGGGGATCGAGACCTACGCGGTCGACCTGACCCGGCCGGCACTGGGGATCCCGGTGGTCCGGGTGATCGCCCCCGCGCTCCAGCTCGATCCCTGCGCGATCGTCACCGATCGTCTCGCCGCGATGATCGCCCGCACCGGAGGCGGCGCCCACGCGACCGGCGGCGTCGGCTTGTTTTAGGCCCACCGGATGATTATGCTCTTTGTCAAGCCATACTTGCTGGACAGCGCCGATGGCAGATGCCCCGACGCGCGAATGGATGATCGATCAGGCTGGCGGGTTGGCGCGTCCGGATGATGCTTGCCTGGTGGCCTCGCTGCTGGGGCCGACGTCATTTGCCTTCGCCGGCCGCCCACTTCGCAGGCTCGGACGCAAGGCGCGCGCGACGCTCGCCTATCTGCTGCTGAGCACCAGCCCGCAGGAGACCAGGGAGCGCCTGACCGGCCTGCTCTGGAGCGAGTCGGACGAGGCGCACGCAAGGGCGTCGCTGCGCCAGATCCTGGCGGAGATCCGCCAGGCCTTCGCGGAGGCCGGCTATCACGGTTTGCGGACCGACAAGCTCGCGATCGGGCTCGACGACCACGCCCTGCAGCTCGACGTCGCCGCGGTGCTGCGGGAAGCGGAAGCGGGCCGCGCGCACCCGTTGCTATTGCAACAGACGCGGCTTGCGGATGCGCTGCTGCAGGATCTGGACGACCTCGATCCGGCGTTCCATGTCTGGCTGCTGGCCCGGCGCCACAATCTGCAGGAACGGCTGCTGCGGGCGCTCGAAGCGGGCATGCGACGGGCGGATCTGTCGCGCGACGCGCGCGCCCGTCTGGCCGAAGCGGCGCTCAATCTCGACCCCACGCACGAGGAGGCCGGCCGGCTGCTGATGCGCGCCCGCGCCGAGGCGGGCGATATCGGCGGCGCCCTCAAGGTCTACAAGCAGCTCTGGCAGTTGCTCGACGACGAATACGACATGGAGCCGTCGCCGCCGACCCAGCAGCTGGTCGCCGAGATCAAGTCGGGCGCGCTGGAACCAACGGCAGACCAGGCTCCGGCGCCGGCGGGCCGGGACACCGGACCCAGCACCAAATTGCTGCTGACGGTCGGGGCGGCGGTCGTGCACGGCCTGGACGCCGACAAGCCTTACCTCGTCGACGGATTCCGTCAGCATCTGATCGCCTGCCTGGTGCGGTTCCGCGAGTGGTATGTTGCCGACCAGTCGCTGCCGGCGACCGGGGTCGAGCGGCCGGCCGATGTGGGGGCGTGCTACGAGATCCGCATCCTCGCGCAGCAGGCCGGCGACGCGGTCGAGCTGACCCTGACCCTGAAGGAAACCGACAGCAACATCTTCGTCTGGAGCGAGTCGTTCGGCCTGACCCTGGATGGCTGGCTCGATGTCCAGTCGCGGATCGTGATGCGGCTGGCCGCGGCGCTGCACGTGCAACTCTCCACCGAGCGGGTCATGCGCCTGTCCGCCAAGCCCGATGTCTCGCTGGGCATCTACGACCGCTGGCTCCGTTGCCAGAAGCAGCTCCTGACCTTCGGTCTGGAGGACTGGAAGCGGGCCGAGGATGAGTTCACCGCCATCATCGCCGCGGCCCCGGACTTCACCGCCGCCCATTGCAGCCTGGTGCAGATGCACAACATGATCCATATCGTGCATCCTGGCGTGATGCGCAGCCGGGAGCGGGCGCAGCGGTCGCTCGACCTGGCGCGCCGGGCGGTCCAGGTCGATTCGGTCGACACGAGAACGCAACTATGCCTCGGCTGGTCGCACGCCATGATCGGCCAGTACGAGTTGGCCGATCTGCACATGCGGCTGGCCTCGGAACTCAATCCGCAGGATTGCTGGACCCTGATCGCCGTGGCGCTGTTCCATGCGTTCCGGGGCCGGTTCGATGAGGCCGGCGCGTTGTCGCGCCGCGCGCTCGACTGGGCGCTGCAGCCCAGCCGCACGCACTGGGCCTATCAGGTCACCATCGCCTATCTCAGCGGCGACGACGAAGGGACCTTGCGGGCGGCGGACCTTGCCATGGACACGATCAAGACCCTGCCGGCCTGGCGCGCGGCGGCGCTGCACCGGCTGGGCCGCCAGCCGGAGGCGCGCGTCCACGCCGCCCGGTTCCTGGCGACGATCCGCGAGAACTGGTGCGCGACCGGCCCGCCGACCGATGCGGCGATCATGCGCTGGCTGCTGCATCTCTACCCGATCAGCGATCGCGCCAACTGGGAGCGACTGCGCGAAGGGCTGCGCGGCGCCGGCCTGCCGACCGGCGCCGCGCGCTTCGGCGCGTGGTGGCCCGTCACTACGCGCAGTTGTTGATGGTGTACTCGCCCACCCGCCGATCGTTGAAGGCCAGCAACCCCTCCCGGTCGAGTTCCTTCTGCGGCTGGTATTCCCACGCCTCCCGATAGAAGTCCGGCAGCGGGTACTGCGCGCCGCACTGCCCGGAAACAAGGCCGCCGATCCGCGCTTCGCTGGCCCTGACCATCGCGCCGGCGGGCAGCCGCACCACCAACGTGTCGCTGTCGCCCTGCACCATCACGAGGTTCGTCACCTCCTCGGGGACCACGAGGCCGGTGTTCGCCAGCTCGGTCTGGCGTCTGAACTCCGCGATCGTGGTGGGACGCGGGTACTGGTTGCCGTCGCGGACATGGTCTTCCCCGGTCGCCCATGTCTTCACGAGCCTGCCCCAGTTCGTATAATTGCGCACACCGTAGGTCCGGTACTCTTCCGTATACGTATCGTTCTGTTCCGTGGTCATGGCCGTCCACCTTCTCTCGTTGCCGTTGCATCGCCAAGGTCGTCGCGCCTCCGTCCGGGGGCACGCGCGGGCAGATAGCGGCCGCAGCGTGAGTCCAGCGTGAAAACCCGTCGGCCGGGCGGCGCCACCCCCCTGCCGGCACCGGCTTATCAGCGTCCGGACCGTGCGGAGACGACGGCGCACGCGGCAGCACACCGCACCCGAACCCATCGCCCGCCGTGCCGAGCGGACCGGGGTTCGGCCGGGGCCCCTACCCCGCCGGCGCCAGCTTGAGCAGCCGGTCGGCATTCCCATGCGCGATCTTCGCCCGATCGGCCGGCGAGACGGGCAGCGCGTCCAGGAACGTCCGCGCCGCCGCGTTCGGCGCGAACGGATAATCGACCGAGAACAGGATCCGGTCGGCCCCGAAGGTCTGCAGCGCCGCCAGGAAGGGCGGCAGGGTGAAGAACCCGCTGGTGGTGATCCACACCTGATCCATGATCGTCTGCGTCACCGTCCGGGCCAGCACCTTCGCCGCCTCGCCGGCCAGGGTCTGCTCGCAGCGGGCGAGCATGAACGGCAGCGCCTCGCCCATATGGCCGATGACGATCTTCAACCCCGGATGCCGGTCGAGCGTCCCGCTGAGCACGAGGCGCAGCACCTGCACCGCCGTCTCGATATGCCAGCCCCAGGCGGCGGTCGCCATCACGTAGCTCATCTGCCCCGGCAGCCCGTCGTAATAGGCGTGCCGCACCGGTTCCTCGGAAATCCCGGGATGGATGTAGATCGGCACATCCAGCGCGGCGGCGCGCGCCAGGAGCGGATCGAAATCGGGATGATCGAGGCAGCGCCCGTCGGTCAGCCCGTTGACCAGCGCGCCGAGGAAGCCGAGCTCGCCCACCGCCCGCTCCAGCTCATCGGCCGCGGCCGCCGGCGCCCGCATCGGCAGATGGGCGAAGCCCGCGAGCCGCCCCGGATGCGCGGCCACGCCGCGGGCCAGCGCGTCGTTGTAGTCCCGCGCCAGCGCAATGCCCGCCTCGCCCTCCAGCAGATCGGCCCCGGGGCCGGAGACCGAGAGCACCTGCAGGGTGATCCCCGCCGCGTCCAGATCGGCGATGCGCGCGGGGCCGAGATCGGCCAGTTCGGCGCGCTTGGTGACCTGGCTCCAGACCACCCCGGGCGGCGGAAAGCCGCGGCGCTGGATCAGCGCCGGGTCGATCCGGGCAACGAGATCGGGGACGTTGAAATGCTCTTCCAGGGCGACGATGCGCATGGCGACGGTTTCCTCCCGCTGAGCGGCGGCGCCAGTCTCGCGCCGCCGTCCCGCTGCGACAAGGAACGCCCCGCCGCCGGTCGGCTATTCGCCGCGCCAGACCGGGGTGCGCTTGGTCAGGAACGCGTCCATCCCCTCGCGGAAATCCTGGCTCATGTAGCACATCAGGATCAGGTCCTTGTCCTGCCCCTCCGGCAGGCGCGGGCGCAGGCGGCGCAACGCCTCCTTGGTGGCGCGCAGGGTCAGCGGCGCGTGGCCGGCGACCAGGGTCGCCAGCGCCTCGGCGCGCGCCAGCAGCGCCGGCTGGTCGTCCAGCAGCTCCGAGACGAGGCCGATCGCCTTCGCCTCCTCCGCCGCCACCAGCCGCGCGGTGAACACGATCTCGGTGACCAGCGCCGGGCCGATCAGCGCGGCGAGCCGGGCGTAGTTCGCCATCGACAGGCAATTGCCCAGGGTGCGCGCCACGGGAAAGCCGAAGCGGGCGCCGCGCGCGGCGATCCGCATGTCGCAGGCGGCGGCGATCGCGGCGCCGCCGCCGGTGCAGGCGCCGGCGATCGCGGCGATGGTCGGCCTGGGGCACCGCTCCAGCGCGTCCAGCACCCGGTCGAGCCGCGCTTCATAGGCCAGCGCGTCCTCGGGCGTGGCGAAAGCGCGGAACTGGGAGATGTCGGTGCCGGCGGCGAAGGCCTTCTCCCCCGCCCCGGTCAGCACCAGGGCGCGAATGGCGCGGTCCTCGCCGGCCAGGGTGCAGAGCTCGGCCAGGCGCTCGTACATGGCGAAGGTCAGCGCGTTGCGCGCCGCCGGGCGATTGAAGGTGATCCAGCCGATGCCGTCGCGGATCTCCCAGAGTAGGTCCTGCTCGCTCATGCGCCGCTCCTCGAACTGCCGCCATTGCGCCGGATGGCGCCGCGCCCGCGCTCTATCGCCCCGCCCCCGGCGCGGCAAGCGCGGTCGGCCGGTCGAGGGGCGCGCGACTCGGCGTTCCATGGCAAACTGGCGCCGGGCGGCCAAGCGCCCGTTGCTGGGAGGATCCGTCGTCATGTCGCGCACCCTGTTCCCGACCTCCGGCGCCGGCAGCCTGCCGAAGCCGGCCTGGCTCGCCGAGCCGCAGAAGCTCTGGCCCGCCTGGCAGGCCACCGGCGCCGAGCTGGCGGCGGCCAAGCGCGATGCCACCCTGCTGTGGATCAAGGAGCAGGAGGATGCCGGGCTCGATATCATCACCGACGGCGAGCAATCCCGTCAGCATTTCGTGCACGGGTTCCTGGAGCAGGTGGAGGGGATCGACTTCGCCCGCAAGGTGAAGATGGGAATCCGCAACAACCGCTACGACGCGATGGTGCCCGTGGTCACCGGCAAGCTGCGCCTGACCGGCCGGGTGCACGCGACCGAGGCGCGGCTGCTGGCCGCGCACACCACGCGGCGGACCAAGTTCACCCTGCCCGGACCGATGACGATCGTCGACACCCTGGCCGACGAATACTACGGCGACCGGCAGAAGCTGGCCTTCGCCTTCGCCGATCTGCTGAACCAGGAAGCGCGCGGCCTGGCCGAGGACGGCATCGACATCATCCAGTTCGATGAGCCCGCCTTCAACGTCTACATGGACGACGCGGTCGCCTGGGGGATCGAGGCGCTGCATCGCGCGATCGACGGCCTGACGTGCACGACCGCGGTGCACATCTGCTATGGGTACGGAATCGACGCGAACATCGCCTGGAAACACGGCCTCGGCGAGGAATGGCGGCAGTACGAAAGCGTCTTCCCTGCGCTGGCGGCCAGCCGGATCGATCAGGTGTCGCTGGAATGCATCAACTCGCGCGTCCCGGCCGAGTTGATGGGCCTGCTGGCCGGCAAGGACGTGATGGTCGGCGTCATCGACGTCGCCACCGACCGGGTGGAGACGGCCGAGGAGGTGGCGGCGACCATCGCCGCCGCGCAGCGCTTCGTGCCGCGGGAGCGGCTGTTCCCCTGCACCAATTGCGGCCTGGCGCCGATGGCCCGCGACGTGGCGGTGGCCAAGCTGCGGGCGCTGGCGGCCGGCGCGCGTCTGGCCTGCGAGGCGGCGTAGCGGTACGGGGCCGGCAGGCGGGGCCATCCCCCGCCGCCGCTGCAACACGCGGGATCCGCCGTCCCGCGGTTGATCGAGGTCAATGCGTCGGCGGCGGTCCCGGCTAGGCTTGCGGAGCCGGGGCCGGCGCGCCGCGTTGCGAAACGGGGCGGGCATGGGGGTCGCCGGCGTTCCTCGGGCGCCGGAGCGGGCGCGCGGAAAGGCCTGCCATGCCAGACCAGATGGCCCGGCTACCCCCGGCGGCCATCCCGGCACCGCCCGCTGCCCTCGGGCGGCGCCGGCGCCTCCGCCGCGGCGCGGCGGGTGCCGCGCTCCTGCTGCTGCTCGGCCTCGCCGCGGCCTGGTGGTGGACCGCCGGCCGCCCGGCCGCGCCGCGCTACCTGACGGCGGAGGTGACCCGCGGCGACATCACCCGCACGATCACCGCCACCGGCACGGTCAACCCGGTGCTCACCATCATCGTCGGCACCTATGTCTCGGGCGTCATCCAGACCATCTCCTGCGACTACAACACGAAAGTGACGCAGGGCCAGGTCTGCGCCAAGATCGATCCGCGGCCGTACCAGGCGGTGGTGGACCAGGACCGGGCCAATCTCGACATCGCCAGGGCCCAGCTCGGCAAGGACCAGGCCGCGCTGGCCTACGCCGAGGCCAATTACGAGCGCAACCGCACGCTTGCACAACGCGACTACGCCTCGAAGGACACGGCCGACAACGCCCGCAACGTCTACGAGCAGGCCAAGGCGCAGGTCGCGCTCGACCGCGCGAGCATCGAGCAGCGCCAGGCCCAGCTCAACGCCGCGCAGGTCAACCTCGGCTACACCGACATCGTCTCCCCGGTGAACGGCACGGTGGTCTCGCGCAACGTCACCGTCGGCCAGACGGTGGCCGCCACCTTCCAGACGCCCACCTTGTTCCTGATCGCCACCGACCTCACCAGGATGCAGGTCGACACCAACGTGAGCGAGAGCGACATCGGCGCGATCAAGGATGGCCAGCCGGCGCGCTTCACGGTGGGCGCCTTCCCCGACCGGACCTTCCGCGGCGCCGTGGCGCAGGTTCGCCAGTCGCCGCAGACCGTGCAGAACGTGGTGACGTACGACGTGGTCGTGGGCGTCGCCAACACCGACCTGGCGCTGAAACCGGGCATGACCGCGGCGACGACGATCGTGACCGCGCAACGGACCGGGGTGCTGCGCGTGCCGGACCAGGCGCTGCGCTACACGCCGCCAGGCACGGCCGCGGCGGCGCCGGACCAGGCCCGGGTCTTCGTGCTGCGCAACGGCAGGCCGGCGGCGGTGCCGGTCGTCCCCGGCCTCGACGACGACGCGAACACCGAGATCCGCACGGGCGACCTGCGTCCCGGCGAGCGCGTGATCCTGGGCGAGGAACGCGGCGCCGCCCGCGCCGGCGCCCTGCCCGCGCCGCGGTTCTGACCGGCTTGCCGTCGTGACGTCCCCCCTCATCCAGGTCGAGAACATCGCGCGCACCTACCATGTGGGCGACGTGGACGTGCGCGCGCTCGACGGCGTCGACCTCACGGTGGAGCGCGGCGCGTTCGTCGCGATCATGGGGGCGTCGGGCTCCGGCAAGTCCACCCTGATGGCGATCCTCGGCTGCCTCGACCGGCCGGACCGCGGGCACTACCGGTTCGAGGGGATGGACGTCGCCCGGCTCGACGAACCCGAGCTTGCGCGCATCCGTTCCGAGCGCCTCGGCTTCGTGTTCCAGAGCTTCAACCTGCTGGCGCGCACGAGCGCGCTCGAAAACGTGGCCCTGCCGCTGTTCTATGCCGCGGACGGGCCGGTGCGGACCGGCTCGCGGCTGGCGCGGGCCCGCGAGGCGCTCGCGCTGCTGGGCCTCGCGGGGCGGGAACGCAACACGCCCGGCCAGCTTTCGGGCGGCCAGCAGCAGCGGGTGGCGATCGCGCGGGCGCTGATCAACGCGCCCAGCCTGCTGCTGGCCGACGAGCCCACGGGCAACCTCGATTCCCGCACCTCGCACGAGATCATGGAAACGCTCGTCGCGCTGAACCGCGCGCGCGGCCTGACCGTGATCGTCGTCACGCACGAGACCGACATCGCCGCCTACGCCGAGCGGGTGGTGACCATGCGCGACGGCAGGATCGTCACCGACGAGCGCCGCGCGCCGCGGCCGGCCGCCCCTGCCACTACCCCTGCTCTTGCCCTGGCCGCCACGCCGCCGCCGGGCCCGCCGGATCCCGCCCGCCGGCGCGCCGCGACAAGCTGGGCCTTCGGCGCGATGATCCTCGCCGCGGCGGTGCAGGCGCTCGCACGCAACCGGATGCGCTCGGCGCTCACCATGCTCGGCGTGTTCATCGGCGTCGCCGCGCTGATCGCCATGGTCGCGGTCGGCCGGGGCGCCAACGAGGCGGTACGCAAGCAGATCGAGAGCCTGGGCACCAATCTGCTCGTGGTGCTGCCGGGCGCGACCACCACCAGCGGCGTGCGGGCGGGCTTCGGCAGCGCCTCGACCCTGACGGTGACGGACGCGCAGGCGATCCGGCGCGAGGACCCGGCGGTGGCGCGGGTGAGCTACCTGATCCGCGGCCTCGGCCAGGTGCAGTACCGGAACCAGAACTGGACCACCCGGATCCAGGGCATCAGCCTGAGCTACCCGGCGATGACCAACTGGGCGATCGCGCAGGGGCGGGAAATCTCGCGCGCGGACCAGATCCGCGGCGCGCTGGTCGCCACCATCGGCCAGACCGTCGCGCGCCAGCTGTTCCCGCCCGGGGAGAGCCCGATCGGCGCGGTGGTGCAGGTGCAGAGCACGCCGCTCCGGGTGATCGGGCTGCTGGCGGGCAAAGGTCAGACCCCGTACGGCCAGGACCAGGACGATATTGTGATGACCCCGTTCGCCACCGCCGAACGCCGGGTGCTGGGCGCGGCCGCGCCGACCGAGCAGGCCGCGCCGCTCAACTGGCCCTACCCGGCCTGGCCCAACCCGTACGGGCTGCAGCCGCGGCTGACCGGCTACGTGAACCAGATCTACGTCCAGGCGATCAGCCCCGACGCCGTGCCGCTCGCGCTGCGGCAGGTCACCGCCACCTTGGCCGCCCGCCACCGGACCCTGCCCGGGGCAATCCAGGATTTCTCGGTGCGCAACCTGAGCCAGATCGCCGAAGCGGCGGAGGGGAGCAGCCGGATCATGGCGCTGCTGCTGGCCGCGGTCGCCTCGATCTCGCTGCTGGTGGGCGGGATCGGGATCATGAACATCCTTCTTGTGTCCGTGACGGAACGCACGCGGGAAATCGGGCTGCGCATGGCGATCGGCGCACGGCGGCTGCACGTGCTGCTGCAGTTCCTGGCCGAGGCGGTGTTCCTGAGCGTGACCGGCGGGATCGCGGGGATCGTGCTGGGGGTGGCTTTCTCGGAAGCGATCACGATCCTGTCGGGATGGCGCGCGCCGGTCTCCCTGCTCGCGGTGGCGGGCGGGTTCCTGTTCTCGGTCGCCGTGGGGGTGTTCTTCGGCTACTATCCGGCCCGCACGGCGGCGCGGCTCGATCCGATCGAGGCGCTGCGGTACGAATGAGCGGGGCCGGCGTGACCCCGTGCAGGGCGCGGGTCGTGCCGAAAACCCTGTCACGTCCGGGTCTCGCACCTGGCATCCATTCGGGAACGACCCGTGTCTTTGGAGCTCGGTGATGTAAAGCAAAAGGCGATCCTGCGGCAGATCTCCAGTAACATATTGTATGCATCGAGTACCGGCCATCAATATTGCCGTTCTCCGAGAGAATTTCTGCGGAGGAGCGTGCCTCATTATTATCTCGTCCGTCGGAACTGCGACGGCCCAGTGAGGAAGATCTTGACCCCGGGGCGGCGATCCGACATCAATCCCCCGATTGTCGCGCGGACCCGTTCCGGCATGCCGCCTGCCGCCGCGACATCCCCGGGATCGTGTCGGCCGCGACGTGCGGCCATGGAGAGTCGCCGTTCCGAGCCGCCGGCACCGCGCCCCCCACGCCGCCCCCTGTCCCGCATCCGCTCCGGTCAACCTATCTCTTGCAAGCGCGGCAGGCGCTGTAACCAATCGGCAACCGGCCGACCGCTATGCTGGGCATCCAGGGTCGGGAGGTCGCAGGGCCTCACGTTTCGACCCGCAACATGTCGGCATCGCGGCGCCGTCGCCACGGCATGCCGCCATGATCGCAACGCGGCGGGCCCACGCCCGGGAGAGGCTCTTGCCATGACCGACCTCGGGGCATCCGCAACCCGATCGCGCCCGCCTTCCGCCCGTCCGCGCCGGCGACCCCCGGGTTCGCCCCGGCAGTCCCCCCTGGTCGGCCGAGACGTTCGCCCGAGGACCGTCCGGCCCGGTAACCGCGTCGGCCGCGCGGGCGGCGGCCCTTATCTTCGGCCTCCCCCCTCCCCTTCGCCTGCCGGCCGCCCATCTGCACAATGTTGGACCCGGCGCCGGCGCCAACAGTTTCTCCGCGGCACCGAACGGAGATGGGCGGATCGATTCCTGCCGCATCGCGGCGGCTACCGAAAGCCTTGGGGTGGCAGGGCATCTCTGATACGCTTGGCAACGCTACTCCAAAGACGCTATGATTATGAAGACCATGGGGGGTTAAGCGACTGTGTGCGGGGGGCGTGCGAGCTGTCCGACCGGGCTGAGGCGCCTGCCAGCCGACCCGGGAACCCACTGTCGCTTTGTCATTAACGGACCGGGATCTCCCCATGGCGTTCACTGTCGTTGTTGACGACTCGCTCGCGAATTTGGCGATCTACGCGCGGCTGGTAACGTCCGTGGACCCAACCGTCACGGTGCAGAAATTCACCGATCCGATGCAGGCACTCGGCTGGCTGGCCGAGAACGCCGCGGATCTCGTGATCACCGACTACATGATGCCGGCGATGCACGGGGCCGAGCTCACCCGCCGCATTCGCAGCCTCCCCTACGGCACCGACGTGCCGGTCTTCGTCGTGACGGCCTATGCCGACCGCGATTTCCGCCTCGAAGCATTCGAGGCGGGCGCGAGCGATTTCGTGCAAAGCCCGATCGACCACTCCGAGTTCAGGATGCGGGTGCGCAACCTGCTCAAGCTCGGCGGCCACCAGCGGCTGATCCGCGACCGGGCCCGGACGCTCGAACGGGAACTGAAGGAGACCGAGGCATCCCGCGACCAGGTGCTGCGCGACAGCCGCGAACGCCTGGTGCAGGTGATCGACACGATCCCCGCCATGATCAGCGCCACGGACACCGAAGGCCGCTGCATCTTCGTCAATGCGTACCGCGCCGCGCTGCTCGGCGAGCGGGCCGGCCAGCCGGGCGATGCGGACGAGAGCGCCCGGCTCGACCGGCTGGTGCTCGCCTCCGCCCAGCCGCTGGCCGGGTTCGAGGAAGACATCATCCTGCCGAGCGGCGATGTCCGCACCTTCCTCACCACCAAGTCGCCGCTGCGCGAGGGCGGCGGACGGGTGGCCGGCGTGCTGAGCATGTCGCTCGACATCTCGGATCGGAAGCAGTCCGAGGCCCGTCTCGCGTTCCAGGCGAAGCACGACTACCTCACCTCGCTGCCCAACCGGTCCTATCTGTTCCATCGCCTGCGCCAGGAACTCACCGACACGCCCCGGTCCGGCAGCCGCGTCCTGGCGCTGCATTTCATCGACCTCGACCGCTTCAAGTGCATCAACGACGGGCTCGGGCACCATATCGGCGATTGCCTGTTGAAGGCCGTGGCGCAGCGGCTGCAGGACGCCGTCCGCAGCGGCGACATGGTCGCCCGGCTGGGCGGCGACGAGTTCGCCATCCTGCAGAGCGACGCGGCCGGCCTGGACGACGTCAACCAGCTGGCGGAGCGGCTCAACGAGCTGCTGCTGCGGCCGTTCACGATCGACGGACGGGAGATCGTGATCAGCGCCAGCATCGGGGTGACCACCTACCCGGGCGACGGCGAGGGGCCGGAGGAACTGCTGCGCAACGCCGATCTCGCCATGTACCGGATCAAGGCCAGCGGCCGGAACGGCTTCCAGTTCTTCGCGCAGGACATGCTGGCGCGCGCCCGCGCCGAGGTCCAGCTGCAGGCCGCGCTCCGGGTGGCGCTGACGCGGGGAGAATTCGAACTGCGGTTCCAGCCGCAGGTCTGCCTGCGCACCGGCCGCATCGTCGGCACCGAGGCGTTGATCCGCTGGCAGCGCGAGGGGCTGGGCCTGATAGGGCCGGGGGAGTTCCTTCCGGTCGCCGCCGAAAGCGGCCTGATGGGCGAGATCGACGACTGGGTGCTGGACGAGGCCTGCCACCAGGCCCGGCGCTGGCATGAGAGCACGGGACAGGCGATCCGCATCTCGGTGAACCTGTCCACCCTGCAGGCGCGCACCGGCGGGCTCCGGACCCGGGTGATGCAGGCGCTCGAGAAAGCGGCCATCCCGCCCGCCCTGCTGGAGCTGGAACTGACCGAAGGGGTGCTGCTGGAGGACGCCCATCATGCGGCGGCAGACCTCGAAGCGCTGCACCGGCTGGGCGTGCGCATCTCGATCGACGACTTCGGCACCGGTTTCTCGTCCCTGGCCCGTCTGGCCAGCCTTCACGTGGACCGGTTGAAGATCGACAAATCCTTCGTCGAGACCCTGGACGAGCCCAACAGCATGGCGATCGTTCGCGCCGTCGTCGGCCTCGGGCGCGCCTTGCGGATCGAGGTGGTGGCAGAGGGGGTCGAAACGGCCAACCAGCTCGACCAGGTCCGGGCGATCGGCTGTGACGCCGTGCAAGGGTACTTCACCGGGTATCCGGTCGACGCCGAGGAGTTCGGCCGGCTGCTCGAACGCGACGCGGTGCTGGTGGCGGTGGGAGGCGGCTGAGCCATGCAACGTTTTGGATCCGATCCCGCGGACGCCGCCGACCGCCGCAGCCTCCGCCGCAGGTGGCAGGACCGCTGGCACCGCATCGAGGCGGGCCAGGACGGCGAGATGGCGCGCAACCGGCTGACCGCCGGGGTGGTCGTGCTCGCCTTCAACACGCTGCTCGCGCAATCGGGCTCGCTCGCCGGCGCGCCGGCCTTCGCGGTCAGTCTCTATCTGGTGCTGCACGGGGTGCTCCTGGCGCAACTGCTGATCAATCCCCGTCCCTCCGCAACACTCCGCGGCGCGGCGATGATGATCGATATCATCGCCGTGGCGTACGAGATGCTGATCGGCGGCGCCGTCACCGCCTGGCTGTTTCCGGCCTTCCTCTGGATCGTGTTCGGCAACGGGTTCCGCTTCGGTCCGCGGTTCCTGCTGGCCGCCATCGGGCTGTCGATCGCGGCCTTCGGGGCGATGGCGGCACTCACGCCGTTCTGGCGCAACGATCCCTCCCTGACCGCAGGCGTGATCGTCGGCATGATCATCCTGCCGATCCACAACCTCGCGCTCTGGCGCCGGGTCTCGGCCGCACGCCAGCAGGCCGAGCAGGCGAACCGCGCCAAGTCGCTGTTCCTGGCCAGCGTGAGCCATGAGCTGCGCACGCCGATGAATGCGATCATCGGCATGGGCACCTTGCTCGCCAGCAGCGGCCTCGCGCCGGCCCAGGCCGAAATGAGCGGCACCGTCATGACCGCGGCCCGCAGCCTGCTCCGGCTGATCGACGGCATCCTCGATCTCACCCGGATCGAGGCGGACAAGATGCCGGTCGAGCGGTCCGATTTCGATCTTGCGACCCTGCTCGGCGAAATCCGCACCATTTTCCGCCACGAGGCCCGGCAAAAAGGGATCGGCTTCGACCTGCATGTGACGTCGCGCACCCCGCTCGGGCTCTGCGGCGATGGCCGCCGGCTGTATGAAATCCTGCAGAATCTGATCGGCAACGCGCTGAAATTCACCGCGGCCGGGGGGGTCGCCGTCGCGGTCGACGCGACCGGGGGGGCGGACGGCCCGACGCGGCTCCGCATCGAGGTGAGCGACACCGGCATCGGCATCGCGCCGGACGCGCAGGAGCGGATCTTCGAGAACTTCACCCAGGCGGACGAGACGATCCTGAACCGCTTCGGCGGCACCGGCCTCGGTCTGGCGATCACGCGGAAATTCGTCCAGCTGCTGGGCGGCACCATCGGGGTTACCAGCGCACCCGGTACGGGCAGCACGTTCTGGGTCGAACTTCCGTTCGACCGCCAGCCGCCGGCGCCGATCCCGAACGAGCGGCGGCCAGCCCTGAGCGGCTTCGTGTTCAGCCCGGTTCCGCCGGAAGCGGCACCGGTGCTCGGTCGGCTGGCCGAACTCGGTGTCTCGATCGCTCCGGCGGGCCCGCTTCCCGCGGGCTTCACGAGGCCTGAGATGATGCCCGGCGACGGGGCTCCCGGCGGGATCGCGGACCGGCCGGGCGCACCCTGGTGCGTGCTGGCCTTCGCTCCCGGCGAGGAAGCGGCCTCGACCGGCTTCCAGGCGCTCCTCGCCCGTGGCCGGCTCGCCTTCGTCGGGCTTGGCACCGCTCCGACCGCAGCGCTGCCGCCGCTCGCCGCACGCCGGGCGTTGACCACCCTGTTGCCGCTGCCGGTGGAGGATCCGTCGCTCGCCTGGCTGTTGCACCTGCTGGACCACCTCGGCGCCGGCGATGCCGAGGACGCCACCCCCCTTCCGGTCGCGCGGGAGAGCTTCCGGGTGCTGGTGGCCGACGACAACCAGGTCAACCAGCGCGTGCTGCTCAAGATCATCGGCGCCGCCGGCCATAGCGTCCGCACCGTGAACGACGGCGAGGCCGCACTCGACGCACTGGCCGAGCAGGATTTCGACATTGCGCTGCTCGACGTCAACATGCCGAAGGTTGATGGCATCGAGGCCGCCAAGATCTATCGCATGGCCTCGCTGGGCGCGGCGGTGCCCGTCCTGGCGCTGACAGCGGACGCGACCGAGGCGACGCGCGAGCGCTGCCTTGCCGCCGGCATGCAGGCCTGTCTGGTCAAGCCGATGGCGCCGGCCGCGCTGCTGCGCGTCATCGAGGAGGCCGTGCTGGCGGCCCGCGCCGCGCGGCCACCCGCCACGCAGGCCCCCGCCCCTCCCCCGGCCGCGGCGCCGGGCGCCGCCGCGCTCGATCCCGAGGTGGCGGAGAGTCTCAGGGCACTGGGCGGGGCGGAGTTCATGGCCGAGCTCCGCGAGAGCTTCTGCGCCGAGGCTGAGGTCAAGCTGGCGGCGATGCGCGCCGCCGCCGACGACGGGGACGTGGCGCAGTACCGCTCCCTGGCCCATGGGCTGCGCAGCATCGCAGCCAACATCGGGGCACGTCCGCTCAGCGCGCTGTGCCTTCCGTACGAGACAATCTCCGCCGTCGACCTGCGCGCTCGCGGCGCGGAGTATGTGCGCCGGATCGCCCAGGAGCTCGACCGGGTGGAAACCGCGCTCGGCACGTGGGGCGACGCCGGCGACCCGGCCGCGTCCGGATACGCCCCGGAGCGTCGGACTTTGGCGAGGTGACCGTGGCCCCGTCCCCGTGCCGACCGGAGATTTCAGGCCCGCCGGCCTGCCGCAGTCTGTCTGTCGGCGGAGAACGCACGCTGCTGCATCGCGGCCAGGCGGGCAGTCCGGCGCAGATCCGTCTCGGACAGGCGAAGCGCTGTCTCGACCCAAAGATCGGCCACGTCGCGCAACTCCTCGACCGGTACCGGGTTGACCCGCCGGCGCACCTTGTAGATCGCCGACTGCCCGCGGAAGCGCGAGCGGGTGCGGGCGATATACTCCTTGACCACCCGCTCGCCCTCGCCCGGCTCGGCGAGCACATCGACCACGCCGAGGGCATGCATTTCCTCCGCGGTATAGAGCCGCCCGCTGAGCAGCATCTCCTCGGTCTTGACCATCCCGATCCGGCGCAGAAGGTAGCTGTATGCGCCAACGCCGGGGAACAGGTTGGACAGGATCTCCGGCAGACCAAACTTCGCCTGCCGCTCCGCCACCATCACGTCGCAGGAGAGCGGCGCTTCCAGTCCGCCGCCCAGCGCGTCGCCCTGGATCAGCGCGATCGTCACCACGCCGTGGCCGTAGCCGTTATAGTTCGCATCGACCGCCGTGACGCAGGCCTGGGCATAGCGACGCAGCCCCTCACGGTCCTGCTGGCGGACCTTCTCGGCCAGCAGGGAGAGATCACCGCCAAGATTGTACACCCCGGACAGCCGGGAGCCGAGCACGAAATAGTCGAACGGCGTCTCCGCGCCGGGCGGCGTCGCGGCGAACAGCGCATCGATCAGCGCCTGCATCTGCCCAAGATCGCGCAGCAGCCCGGGGGTGAAGCTCGGCCGTTCGCGCGGCTTCATGAAGCACCAGAACGCACGGTCCTCCGCGGTCAGAGCCACTTCGAGGTCGGCATAGTCCTGGCTTGCCACGACCGCGCCGGGGGTCGCGCGGGAGACGGGATCCACTGCGGCACCGAGGTCGGTGCGGACAAGAACCGGCCGGGGTGCCTCGGCGACATCGACCCCGCTCGTGAACGGCCGCGCCGCGGCCGGAAGGGACCCTGTTTTCATTGAATCGAGAACAAACGTCATCGTCGGCTCCTGTCGGGTGAGATCTGAAGGCGCCGGATCGGGATGCACCCCCTTCCGGCCGCCCGCAGAATGCCCAGACTCGCTGCCGAAATCGATAGCCCGGATGATGCGATCCGATTATAGACGGAAGAATGTTTTTTCCACCTTGTGGTTCGATGCGAATCGCGCATCTCCCGGGCGATGCATTGCGTCCTATACCAAAACAGCGAGAAGGATTATTTTCGTTGCAGCGCTGGCCGGTCAGCCGTTGCCGGGCGGCTACGGAAATCGCGCTGTCCGACCTCACAGGCGAACCTGACAGCCTATAGGGATGGGTTCCTTTCGCTATATCCCCGGACCCAGGTTTTGAAAATCCTGCCGCCAGGACCGTTTGGGACACGCTCCCGGTGTCGCCACGGCGGAGCACCCGGCGGCTTCGGTATCCGCGCCAGATTGCAGGCGGCCGCGACCCAAGCGAACATCCAGGCAACAAGGCCTGCCGCCCCGATCGGAACCGGACCAAGCGGGCGTTCGCCAGGACCAATGGCCCGCGTGACGTGCAGGCGCTCCGGGAAGGGCGACGAATCTCACGCGCCCCTGTCGCATCAGAAGCGCGCGCCCGACTGCCTCGGCCAGGCCGGATATTTGCGGTCGGAGCAGGAGTTCTACAGCGTTACCTCCTCGCGTGCAGTCAATCCAAATAGGAGATCGTGGTGGTCTCCTTGAAGGCGCCGTTGATCAGCGGCAATGGCAGGTGATACGGGTAGCTGCCGGTCACGGTAACCCCGACGATGCCGTTGGCCTGCTTCCACTCGCTGACGCACAGCGTGAGCTTGCTGAGGTCGAGCGCCGGGCTGATGGCGCCGAGTGATCCGATTGAGCTCACCGGGCACCCGGTCGTCAAGGTCCCTGCCTGCGACTGGATCGCAGCGGACCGGGCCGCGTAGCTGACCAGGATCCGCAACGACTGGTCGGTGAAAAAAAACACCGAATATTGCACGATGCCGATGATCAGCATCATCAGCAGCGGCAGGACGACGGCGAACTCGAGCGTGGACGTCCCCGCCCGGTCGAGCTTCAGGCGTCCCGGTCGCGGCGCTGCCGCGCGCCTATTGGATCCGCTCGACATAGGCTGCCTGCAGGGTTCCGAGGGGGATGATCAGGGCCTTGAACGGCAAGCTGGCGGAGATCTTGATGTAGCGCTGCACGGTGCCGCCGGCGCAGGTGCCGGTGCAGGACACGGATCCACCGCCGCTGCAATAGCACGCCATCGCCGGCGCGTTGACGGTCACAGCCCAGTTCGGCATGGCGTCCCGCACGCTCGCTTCGATGATTCCACCCGGATCGTTGGGATAGGCCAGCGCCATCTGGCCGGCGGAGCGCACCGCGTGGTAGAGCCAGATCCCCTGCTGCGTCGCGTTGCCGATATCGAAGACGCCGGCCACCAAGGTGATCAGGACCGGCAGCAGCAGCGCGAACTCGATCAGCGCCACACCACGCTGGTTGCCGAAACGGTGTGCCTTCCTCCGCATGTCGCTCACTCCACCAGTCGCACGATCTGCGCCATCGGTTGCGGCATGCCGAGGGCGCCGCAGCCCGACGTATCGATGTAGCTCGCGGCATTGCCGGTGAAGGTGACGCTTGCCGCGACCAGCTCCACGCACGTCGACAGCGGCTTGCCCGCAGCGTCGGAGTTCCCGCTGAAACTGACGTCGCTGCCGGGGAAATACATCCCGCCGGCCAGATAGGTGGACGATCCGCCGTTGATCTTGACCGTACCCGCGCTGCCCGTCGCGCCGCCCGCGGGCTGGGCGTAGAACAGGATGCCGTCCAGCGCCGGATAGGCGCTGTCCGAGGTCATCGCCGTCAGGTTCGCCGAGGCGTTGCCGTTGATGGTGACCGATCCGCCGTTGAGAAAGACGAAGGTGCACCCCGTGCAATTGGCGGCGCCGGACTGGATGCTGAGACTCGCACCGTCGAGGATATAGAGGCCTGGATTGAAGGTCACGGTCGTGTTGCCGGTGATCTTGATGTCGCTCGTGTATGTGCCGGGCGACAGGGTCGTGCTCTTCTTGCCCGCGCTCGTGCCCGACCCGGGCGAACATTCCGCCGTGAAGTCGAGGGAGTCGATCGGTGCCAACGGGTTCGAAACCGGCAACTGGTTGGTGGAATGAGCCCGGCCAAGTGCCACCCCGGACCCGTTGCAGCCGCTGCAGCCGCCGACCGAGACGAGTGTGTAGGCGTCGACGGAGGCCGCGCCGAAGATATTCACCGCGTTCGCATCGGTGGCGTTCGAGGCCATGATGCAGCCCGGCGCCGTGGTGACGCTGCTGCCGCCCATGGTGAGATCGCCGGTCAGCGCCAGCACGCAGACCGCGCCGGGATTGGGGTTGGCCAGCAGCGCCACCGCCCGCGCCGCGATCTGCGGCGGCGAAACCCCGGCCACGGTCCGGATCAGGGTGGTCAGCAGGCCCGGGGCCTGGTGATGGATGATCGCCTCGACCGCCTTCGGGCTGCCGGCGTAAGGCCCGGACGCCGGCGGCGTGTTGATGGCCACCGTGTTGTTCTTGACGACGCTGAATCCGTTGTCGGCGGCCAACAGGGAACCGGCGCTCACCGCCCCGGCCTGGCCCCCGTTGAACGCCAGGGACACGACCCCCGCCATCGCCGCGGCGTCGGCGGCGTTCTGCTCCTGCTGGCGGATCAGGTACCAGAAGCCGCCGTCCACGCCGACCGCGGCCAGGGCGAAGATGATCAGCGACCAGACCGCGAAGAAGATGGTCACCGTCGCCCGCCGGTCCTGCCGCAGGCGCCGCTTCCGCCCGGCCCTGCCGCCCGTCTCCGCGCCCTGGTCCCACCGTCCCGCCGCATCCTGCTGGTCGCGTGCCGGGTCCACCGCTCGCAACGACATGGTCGGCTCCCGCGTCATGTGCCGGGGCCGCGCAATGCCAGGGCCGAGGCGATCGCGTCGACCTGGTCGACATGCTGGCCATTGCTCAACAGCTCTTTCGTGCGGTCGGGCTCCCCGCTCGCCGCGTAGACGATCGCGAGGTCCACCCGCGTGCGCGACGGGGCGTCGTAGCGATCGAAATACGGCGCGAGAACCGTGCGCGCCGCGCCCGGCTTGCCCTGCAGCATCAGCGAAACGGCGTAATCCGTCGCCACCGCCGGCGCGTGCGGCGCGAGCGTCATCGCCTTCCGGTACAGGGCCTGGGCACCGGCGTGGTTGCCTTCGACATCGAGCGCCACGCCCTTGTCCACCATCGACTTCCAGTCCTGCGGATCGCTCGCCAGCAGGCGGTCGAACCCGGCGATCGCCCGTTTCGTGTCGCCGCTCAAGGTATCGATCACGCCCAACTGGCGCGGCAACGAGCGCTCCCCGGGATTGTGCGCCGCGGCGCGCAGCAGCACGTCGCGCGCGCCCACGATGTTCCCGCTCCGCAGCAGGGCACGGGCGTAGGTGATCTGGTTCGGCGCATCAGCCGGCGCCGCCGCCGCGGCGGCGGCATAGAGATTGAGCGCAGCCTGGGTGCTGCCGCTGCGTTCGGCGACCTCCGCGAGCTTGAGGCGCGTCTGGTTCTCGAGCGCCTGTCCCTGCGGCGCCGGGGTGGTGGCGCAGCCCGCCAGGAGCAGGGCCACCGGGACGAGGAAGAGCGTGAACGGTTTCATTTGATTGATATCCCTCCACCGAGATGACCGAGCGCAGAGAACAGAGACAGCATCGACGGCCCTATCATGACGATAACGACACAGGGCATGACGAACAGAACGAGCGGGAACACGAGCAGCACCGGCAGGCGGCTGGCCCGCTGCTCGAGCATGGTCACCCGCTGGCGGCGCATCTCGGCGGCCACGGCGCGCAGCGCCTGGGCCAGCGGCGTGCCGTATTGCAGGGTCTGCGACAGGATGACCCCGAGCCGCCCGAGCCCGTCGTCCCCGGCGCGGGCACGGAGATTGGCAAACGCCTTGGTGCGGTCCGGCAGCACACGCAGCTCTTCCGCAAGCGTTTCGAGCTGCATCGCCGTCGGCCGGTTCGACCGCCGCATCTCGCGGGCAACCCGGTCGAGCGCGGCCTCCAGCCCCAGCCCGGACTCCACGCTGATCACCAGCAGGTCGAGCGCGTCGGGAACGCCGCGCCGGAGCGCTTTCACATAGGGCCGCGCCATCAGGCCCAGCACGAACTGCGCCCCCCGCATGCCGACCACCAGGCCGAGGAGCACGACCAGCAGGCGGATCTGCGAGGAAAGGTGCAGCGCGATGCTCAGCCCGTAGGCGCCCAGCGGCGCGGCGAAGGTCAGGACCACCTTGGCCCCGATCAGCAACGGAAGATGCCGCCGCGGCTCCAGCCCCGCGTAGGACAAGGTCTGGGCGAAGGCGGCCTGTTCCTTGTCGCTGAACAGCCGGGTCTTGCGCGCGAGCACGCCGCCCAGCCACGCCAGCAAGGTGGCGAATGCGCTGCCCGCCCGCGCGCCGGCCGGCGCGGCCGCCGGCCCTTTCGTCACGGAATCGACCCGTTTCTCCAGATCCTGCGTGCCCGCTTCGCGCAGCAGCAGGAACACCCCGCCCAGTGCCAGGATGGCGGCGCCGGCCAGCAGCAGCATCACATGGCCGTGTCCTGCGGCGCTCATTCGCTGAGGCTCCATCGGATGATGCTGCGCATCGAGACGATCCCGAAGATCAGCAGGATCACGCCGATCCCCAGCAACCGGGTCGCGCTGGGGTCGGCGGTGAAGACACGAAGGTAGTTCGGGTTCACCGCGGAACTCGCCAGGGCGAAGACGACCGGCAGCCCCGACAGGACCCAGCCGCCCAGCCTTGCCTCGGCGGCGCGCGCATGGGCCCGCTGGGCCACCGTCACCCGCTCGCGGATGATGCGCCCCAGATTCTCGGCCAATTCCGAGATCCGCCCGCCGCCTTGCGTCTGCAACCCGATCGTCATGGCCAGGATCGCGTATTCGACGACGCCCGAACGCTCGAACACCTCCACCAGCGCCGCATCGGCCGGGCGGCCGACCGCGATCTCGGCCACGACTTTCCCGAACTGCTCGCGGGTCGGGGACGGCATCTCGGCCGCGATCTGGCGAAACGCAGCGGTCACCGGCAGGCCGGCGGAGACGGCGCTGACCAGAAGCTCCAGCGCGTCGGGCAGTTGGCCGAACAGCGCCATGGAGAAGCGATCGGCCTCCCACTGGAAGATCCCGCGCGCGGCGAACAGCGCGGCCGCGACGGCGGCCGGTACCGCGATGCGCATCGAGGCGATGACCTGCAGCCCGACGAAAGCGGCCGCGCCCACCGCCGCGCCCGCCAGCAGCACCAGCGGCCAGGGCAGGAGGTTCACCTCCTGCACGTCCGGCCGCAGGCGCAACGCCCTGGCGACCATCCGGAACGCCCGGCTCAGTTCCCGACGGTGCGTGCGGATGCTCGGCAGCTCGGCCCCGCCCGCGCCGCGATCCGCCCGCGCGAGCAGGGTCATCCGTTCGCTCAAAGCGCGCCGCCGCGCATCCTGGATCAGCAGCCACAGGCTGCCGAGCAGTCCGAACGCCAGCAGAACGCCGGCGACGTGCACCATCCCGCTCACGACTCCGCCCCCCGCGCGGCTTCCATCCAGGCCGTCGCGAGACCGAAATAGGCAAGCCGCTTCAGGAAACTCGGCCGCGTGCCCGCCAGGATGTAATGGCCGACGATGCGCCCCGCCTCGTTCTCGTTGTCGAACTCGAAGCTCGCCGCATCGCTCGTGGTGATGACCTCGCCTTCCATCCCATGGACCTCGGTGACCTGCACCACCCGGCGCACGCCGTCGCGCATGCGTTCGAGCTGGATGATGAGGTCGATCGCGCTCGCGATCTGATGGCGGATCGCCGCCGGCGGCAGGCCGAACGCCCCCATCTGGACCATGTTCTCGATACGGGTCAGCGCATCCCGGGCGGTGTTGGCATGGATGGTCGAAATCGACCCGTCATGGCCCGTGTTCATCGCCTGCAGCATGTCGAACGCCTCGACGCCGCGGACCTCGCCCACGATCACCCGGTCGGGCCGCATCCGCAGGGCGTTGCGCACCAGGTCCCGCTGGGTGACCTCGCCCTTTCCCTCGAGGTTGGTCGGACGGGTCTCGAGGCGGATGACGTGCGGCTGCTGCAGCAGCAGCTCGGCGGTGTCCTCGATCGTCACGATGCGCTCACCGTGGTCGATCATCCGGCTGAGCGCGTTGAGCACGGTGGTCTTGCCCGAACCGGTGCCGCCAGAGACGATGATATTGAGCCGGCAGCGCCCGGCGATCTCCAAAAGCCGGGCGACCGGCGCGCTCAGCGAGCCGTTCTCGATCATCGCCGCGAAGTCCAGCCGCCGGCGGGAGAATTTGCGGATCGAAATGCACGGGCTGTCGATCGCCAGCGGCGGAAACACCACGTTGACGCGGGATCCGTCGGGCAGGCGAGCGTCGACCATCGGGCTCGACTCATCGATGCGCCGGCCGACCGCGGCGGCGATCCGCTGGGCGATGCTGGCGATGTGGCCGGAATTGCGGAACCGCACCGCCACCCGTTCGAGCTTGCCGTACCGCTCGACGAAGACATGCTCGGGGCCGTTGACCATGATGTCCGACACCGATTCGTCGGCGAGCAGCCGCTCCATCGGTCCCAGCCCGAGCATGTCGTTGGCAAGATCCTCCGCCAGCTGCACCTGGTCGCGGGCGGTGATTTCCAGCCGCTCCCCGTCGGCGATCTCATGGATCAGCGCCTCGAGCTGGCGCTGCAGGGCCGACGGCGGCAGCTCGACCGCGGTCGCCGGGTCCACCTGATCGAGCACGCGCGTGCGCAGGCGCTCGATCGGGTTTTCCTGCGCGGCGCCGGCCGAGGCCGCGCGCATGACCTTCAGGCTGGGCAGGGTCGCCGCGGTCGCGGCCGGTTCGGCCGGGGGCTGGATGCCGTCACGACGTCCGAAGGACTTCATCGTTTCCTCCACCACGTAAGCCACGACCGGCGCACCGAGGCCAGGGCACCGCCCGAGACCTCCTGCACCAATGGCGACAGGGCGCGCGCCAGGGCCGGGACCTGGCGCGCCGCCGGCTTGCCGAGGTTGGCCGCCGCGACCACCGCCTTGCCGAACTCGGGGATCACGATGTCGGGTCTGCCGCCGAGGCTGCTTTCCAGCATCGGCGGGGCCAGCGCGCCGGCCATGGTGGCGTGGTTGACGACCGTGACGACCTGGTTGGCGTGGCTCTGCGCGGCGATGAACTGGCGGATCGCCACGCCATCGCGGAGGCTGGCGACGTCGGGACGCAGCACCAGCACCGTGGTCCGTGCCAGCGCGATCAGCCGCCGCGCCGCCGCGGGCGGCGGCATCGGCAGGTCGATGACGATGAAATTGAATTTCTTCCGCAGCAGATCGATGACCCGGGCCACGCCCTCCTCGGTCGGCTGAACGCCCTGGGCCAGCGGCTCGTCGGCGGCCACGACCCGCAGCCGCTCGTCGACCGCGACCGCGGCGCGCTCCAGGAAGAGCGCGTCCACCCGCTGCGGATCCTCGAGCGCGATGCGCAGGCCGGAGCCGGTCTTGATGCCCGCCATCAGCGCCACCGTGCCGCGATGCAAGTGCATGTCGAGCAGGGCGACATGGCTGTGCATGTCGCGCGCGAGCAGGGTCGCGAGGCTCACCGCCACCGTCGTGGTGCCGACGCCACCCCTGGCGCCGCAGACGAGCACCACGCGCCCGCCGCGATCCACCGCCCGGTCGAGCTCGGTCCCCGCGACATGCGGGCCGAACACCTGCGCCACGATGTCGCGGGTCAGCGGCTTCGGCAGGTAGTCGGCGACCCCCATCTCGTGCACCAGGGCGCGATACAGCGCGATGTCCTGGGTGGCGCCGATTGCCAGCACGATCACGTCGGGCGGGCAGACATGGGCGAGGTCGTCCAGCGCCTGGATCGGCTGGCTCAGGCCGGTCAGATCGACCAGCAGAACGCGCAGCCGCGACTCGCGCTCGAGGAATTTCAGGGCGGCCGGCACGCTGCCGCGCCGGATGTCGAGTTCGCTCGTAAATTCGACAAGTCCGGCGCGCAGGGCCGCCTCGCTCTGATCATCTGTGACGAACGCAACCACGCGCTGCGACGCGCCGGGCGCGCGCGGCGGCGGGACCTGGGTCGCCTGGGCCTGGGACACCTGGGCCTGGGGCGGCTGGGCGAGGACGGCAACCGGGGCCGTGGCGGCGGCGGACATCAGTAGCTCGCTCCGGCCGCGGCCCCGGCGCCCATGCCGCCGCCGTTGCCACCACCTGATCCCGCGCCCGCCAGGCCCGAGGCCGCGCCGTCCAGTGACGGCGTCGTGCCCGACAGCAGCGCACCGACCGGCGCGGCGGCGGCGGCGGCGCGCGCGCCGGTGGCCTGCTCGCCGCGCACGGCGTCCGCCGGAATTGCCAGCATCTCTTTCAGGTTCTGGTCATTGGCCGCCGTGGGCTGCCATGTGCCGGGCTTCTGCCACGGGTCGTACGAGCAGGCACCGAGCAGGAGCGGCACAAGGACAAGAAGGGGACGCAGGCTGCGGGGATGGCGGGGCATGGCGGTCACTCCATCAGGAAACCGGCGTCCAGCGGCGCGGCATGCCGCGGCCCCGGTCCGGTCTCCATCTGCTTGCCGAAAAGGATCTGCTCGAGGTCGGTCGCGGGCGCGAAATGGTCCGTCGGCGCGTGCAGCGCGTCCGGGGTCGGCACCGGGTTCACCAGGTAGGGCGTGACGATGATCACCAGCTCGTCGGCCGTGCGCTGGAACTGGTTGGTGTTGAACAGCCCTCCGAGCACGGGGATGTCGGAGGCTCCGGGCAGCCCGTTGGTCTGCTGGCTGGTGGTGGTCTGCAACAGGCCGGCGATGGCGAACGCTTCGCCGCTGCCCAGCTCCACCACCGTCTGCGCCCGGCGCACGAGCAGCGCCGGCACGGTGATGGACCCGCCCTGGATCGGCACGCTGATCGCGCCCGTGGTGGTCAGTTGGCTGACCGACGGCATGACCTTGAGGCTGATCCGATCGGGCGCGATCACCGTCGGCACGACCGACAGGCTGACGCCGTACTGCTTGTACTGGATCGAGATCGAGTTGCTGCCGCTCGAGGGTACCGGCACCGGGTACTCGCCGCCCGAGAGGAAGCGGGCGAGATTGCCGGACTCCACCGTCAGGTTGGGCTCGGCCAGGATGGTGGCGAGCTGGTTGGCGGCCAGCGCATCGATCACGTTGTCGATGTTCCAGTGCCCGGAGGTGACGCCGGCGCCGAGCTGGAACGCCTGCCCGGCGGCGCTTGGCGTGAGCCCGAGCGGCAGCAGGGCGCTGATCGGCGCGGTCGCCGCCGCGCCGGTCAGCAGGCCGAAGCGCCAGGTGCTGGCCTTTCCCAGCGCCTGCCAGTTGAGGCCGAGCTGGCGGACCATGGTGCGCGAGATTTCGGCCACCCGCACGCGCACGTTCACCTCGATCGACGACAGCACGGTCATCTGGTTGATCAGCTGCGGGTCCTTCCCGGCGAAGGCGCGGGCGATCGCCTCGACCTGCTGGGCGATCGCCGGGGTCGCGACGGCGCCGGACAGCACATAGGCCGCGCCAACCTTGCGCACCTGCACGGAACCGGCGCCCGGAACGATCCGATTGATCGCCGACTGCACGTGCAGCACCACGCTGCCTCCGGCTCCGCCGGTGCGCCGCGCGCCAAGGGCCTCCGGCGCCACCCTGCCGCTCACCCGCACCACATACTGCGCGACCGCTTCCCCGGCCTGGTTGGTTGCGATCACCGACGTCGTCCCGCGCGCGACACCGATCACGAACAGACTGGTGGGCGAGGCCGGTTCCACGCGCGCAATCTTCGGATCGGCGGCCAGGACGGTCGACGCCGGCCCCGGCAGGTGCACGAGAATGCCGCCGCCGATGCCGACCGCGATCGGCCGCGTGACACCCGCCGCCGGGGCGGCCTCGGCTGCCGGGCGGGACGGTGGCGGGCGGGACGGCGCCGCGGCCACCTGGGTGGGCCTGGGCACGACCTGCGCCGGCTTCGGGTGCGGCAACAGTTCTGCGGTCTGCAACGGAACGGGCGCGGACGCCGCGCCGCCCAGCGGCACGTTGTGCAGCACCGCGCCGGTCGCGCCCAGCGGGGGCGAGGCCACGCCGTTGCGGACCAGCTTGGTCCCGCCGGCGTTGCCGGTGGTCAGGCTCAGGTGCTCGCCTGCCGGCACCCGCCAGGTTTGCCCCGCGTGCAGCACCTGGCTGAACACCACCGCGCCGGTGCTGTTTTGTACCTGAACCCAGGTGTCGGCGGTCGCCAGCACCGCGAGCGAAGCCGGGTCCTGGCCGACGGGCGCCACCGTGGCCAGTCTGGTGGGCGAGGCCGGTTCCACGTGCGCGATCTTCGAGTTGGCGACCAGCATGATCGACGCCGGCGCCGGTGGGTGCACGAGCTTGCCGCCGCCGACGCCGGCGTCGACCGGCCGCGCGACTCCCGTCGCCGGGGCGGCCTCGGCTGCTGCGCGGGACGGCGCCGCGGCCACCTGGGTGGGCCTGGGCGCGGCCTGCGCCGGCTTCGGGTGCGGCAACAGTTCTGCGGTCTGCAACGGAACGGGTGCGGACGCCGCGCCGCCCAGCGGCACGTTGTGCAGCACCGCGCCGGTCGCGCCCAGCGGGGGCGAGGCCACGCCGTTGCGGACCAGCTTGGTCCCGCCGGCGTTGCCGGTGGTCAGGCTCAGGTGCTCGCCTGTCGGCACCGCCAGGTTTGCCCCGCGTGCAGCACCTGGCTGAACACCACCGCGCCGGTGCTGTTTTGCACCCGAACCCAGGTGTCGGCGGTCGCCAGCACCGCGAGCGAAGCCGGGTCCTGGCCGGCGGGGGCCACCGTGGCCAGTCTGGTGGGCGAGGCCGGTTCCACGTGCGCGATCTTCGAGTTGGCAACCAGCATGATCGACGCCGGCGCCGGTGGGTGCACGCGCTTGCCGCCGCCGACGCCGGCGTCGACCGGCCGCGCGACTCCCGTCGCCGGGGCGGCCTCGGCTGCCGGGCGGGACGGCGCCGCGGCCACCTGGGTGGGCCTGGGCACGGCCTGCGCCGGCTTCGGGTGCGGCAACAGTTCTGCGGTCTGCAACGGAACGGGTGTGGACGCCGCGGCGCCCAGCGGCACGTTGTGCAGCACCGCGCCGGTCGCACCCAGCGGGGGCGAGGCCACGCCATTGCGGACCAGCTTGGTTCCGCCGGCGTTGCCGGTGGTCAGGCTCAGGTGCTCGCCTGCCGGCACCCGCCAGGTTTGCCCCGCGTGCAGCAGCTGGCTGAACACCACCGCGCCGGCGCTGTTGCGCACCTGGACCCAGGTGTCGGCGGTCGCCAGCACCGCGACCGAAGCCGGGTCCTGGCCGGTGGGGGCCACCATGGCGGCGCTCACGGCAGCGCCACGTGCACCCGGGCCTGGCAGCGCGACCGCCACCGCCATGGCCAGTGTCGAAACCAGTGTCCGGTTCATGGGAACGTAACCTGCTGGCGGGTGTTCCCCTGGATGATGTTCATGCGGGCTCCTACGGGCTTTTGCGCTCTGGCAAGCGCCGGCGACACCATCGACGCGAACACGGTCGAGCTCGGCTCCGCCTGGGCCATCGCGAGCAATTCCTGCATCGGCCGGACGGCCAGGGACAGCGGACCGAGCTGCTCCGCCACGGCGACCTTCTCGGATTCCCGGGGCGTCACCTCGATCGTGACGGTGCGATAGACCTTGGCCTGCGCCGCGGCGGCAGTGTCGGCGGGGCTGCCGCTCGCGCCCTGGACGATCTTCTGGTCGATCGCGATCACCCGCACGTTCTTGAGCACCGTCTCGGAGAACACACGCTCGGCCAACGGTGTCGATCGCGCGTTGTCCTTCTGGGTCAGCAACACGTCGACATGATCGCCGGGCCAGATCAGGCCGGACACGCCGGTGACCGCGTTCACCCCGACCGAGATGGCGCGCATCCCGGGCGTCAGCACGGCAGCGAGGAAGCCGCGATCGCGCGGGCGCAGGATATCCTGCGTCAACACCGGCGTTCCGGCATCGATGTAGCGGCGAACGAGTGCGCCGCGTATGCCGCCGGTCGCGCCAGGCGCGGCCAGGATGACACCGGCCGGCGCCGTTCCAACGGGTATGGAATGGGCAACGAAGTCGGTATCGCGCGCCAGCGTGCCGGCGGGCAGCGGATGCGTCGCGACCAGCACCAACTCGGTCGGCACCGCCTTCGCGGCATGCTCGGCGCCGGGGTGGGGGCCGCGGGTGGTTTCAAAGGCGATGAGCCCCAGCCCGACTGCCGTGAGCAGCATCACCATCACCGCAAGGATGCGCAGGGACATGGATCTAGAGCCTTATGGAGGGAGCGAGGACGATGGCGGCGCCGGCAGCGATGGCGACCGCGTAGGGCACGCCGCGTCGGCGTGCGCGCCAGCGTTCGACCGCCCACAGGCGGGCCGGCAGGCGGGCCGCCGCCGGCCCCGGCATTGCGACGGGACCGAGGCGCAGGGCGAAGTAGACAAGGCCGACGACGCCGCCGGCCAGCGTGGTTGCCACGACGAAGTGGCCGGTTTCGAGCGGCGCCAGGCCGATGGCCATCGCGGTCGCGAGCTTGACGTCGCCGCCGCCGATGCCCTGGCGCGCATAGATCACCAGGAGGAACACAAACAGGACGCCGGCCGCCGCGAGGCTCAGTCCCAGGCTGCGCGGCCCCTGGGCCAGGCGCAGGGCGAGACCGATCAGGGCGAGCCCGGCGGCGATCCAGTCAGGCACGCGGCGGGTCAGCACGTCGCGCCACGCAGCCGTTGCCAGAAGCGCCAGGATCACCAGTTCTGCCAGCCGTTCCATTCTGCGCTTGTCCTTTCCGGGTCGATGACGACGCGATTTCGGTCAGGCCGGGGCCCGACGGACGGGTCCGACGCGAGCGGAACCTGGCGGCTGCGGCACGCGGTCGGTCCGGGACGAGTGTCGTTGGTGTTTCGGAGCAGGTCCGGCGATCGCCGTGCCGCAGCGCGCACGGGACGTGAGTGGAACGAGACGCCTGCTGCACCGTGTCGTGAGCATCGGGATCTCCGTCGCTCGTGTGATCGTGGTAAGGCGTCGGAGGGAACGACCCGGAGTGGAGCAGCGCCCCACCCCGGACCGGATCCCGTCAGAACGTCACGCTGACGCCACCAAGCGCGGTCGACACCGAGCTGAAGAAAGTGCTGACGCCACCGAGAACCGTCTGGTAGGACGCAATGGCCGCAACCACGACCACGGCGGCAATGACCGCCCATTCGAGCAATTCGAGGGCCTGGTTATCGCTGCGGAGCCGGAGCAGAAGCTGGTGAACACGGAAGAGCATGGGAACCATGGGAGACCTCCAACAGGAAACGCGGGTTGGTGATGACGAGTGGCCGAGCCGAAGCGTCCATCCATTTCTTGTTGCGAATGGGCGAATCGGTCACCCGTGGCGCAGGTATCTGCAATGAGTGTGCCAGGAGGCCTGGCCGCGCTCGCGGTGGCGGCGCCGGCCTCACAAGTCGTTGATTCTCACGGAATAGAGAGAATCGGAGCGAGGGTCGCTCGACTTTGGAGGTAATCCCTGGGTTCAGGACTGTCGTTAACTTTTACAACGCAGTGGTAATACGCAGTCGTCTGTAATGGCATAGGAAATCCGGTTGGACATTCGTTAACGTGCCTGCCGCAGCGGCGGTCGGCCCGTTCCCCATCCGCCAGGCGCAACGGCCGGGGCAGCGGGGGCGGTTTCTACCGAAGAGGAGGGGAGTTTTCGGGCGCAGGGCGCGAACCTGCGCCTCACCATGGGGCGCGGCGGGACGGGCGCGAACCAGATCGGCGCACGGCTGCCGGCGAAAGCCCCGGTGAAGGCGCCATGGGAAGAGGTAACATCTGTACACTGGCGCATGATCGCGGGGTGCAGCCGACGCGGGTCACGCCCGGACCGAACACTGCCCGGGCGCGTCCCGGCCGACGGCGAACTGTCCGGCATCGTCGCTGACGATGACGGCCTCCCGCAGGGAGCCGTGATCGTGGATGCTGCCCCACGGCGCGCCCTCGGTGGCGATCAGCACCGGATCGGGTTGCGAAGCGAACCGATGCCCCGCAAAGCGGTCAGCGAGCCCGGGCGCAACCCGCAGCGCGGCGAAGCCAGGGCGGTCGCGATGCGCCTGCCGGGCGGTGGCATCGGCGATCCGAAGGACCTGCTCCTCCGCCTTGACCCGTGGCGCCGGTTTACCGCAGCCCGGGCGCCGGTCGGGGCGAGGCCGTCGTTTCGGCGTCCGCGGTCATTGGTTTCGTGCCGCGCTCATGTCGAACAGCGCCTCCTGGGCCAATCCCCACGGCGGCCGCAGAAAGCCGAGGGAGCGGACGTCCTCGAACCAGAACCCAAGCGGGCCGCGGCGGGAGAAGGCGCTGCCGCCGGAAATCCGGCACAGCCGGGTCAGGATCGATTCTGCAAGCCAGGCGATATTGGTCTTCGCCATCGCAGTGTCCTCGCGCGCTCGGCCGAGGCGCTCGAGCGCCCGCACGCCGCCTTCATAGGCCTGGTGCAGCAGCCAAGCCTCGCGTTCCGCGGTGACCCATTCCACCTTCTCGAAGGCGCGCATCGCGCCACCCAGTCCGCCGGCATGCAGCTGTTCCCGCGCGTAGGCCATCGCTGCATCGACGACGCCGACGACCACCGACGTGTAGAACATCGGAATGGTACCGCCGCCGAGCACGTCCCGCCACGAGCCCGGCCATGCCACGCGCGTCGCGGGGAAGTCGCGGAAAGCGAAAGAATGGCTGTTGGTCGCCGCCATGCCGTGGCCATCCCATTCGGCGCGCAGCAGCATGCCGGTCGAGCCGTCCCAGGGAACATCGCGGACGTCGAGAAAGAACCAGGCGGGGTCGTCCTCGCCTTCCGGCACCGCTGCGGTCACCATATAGGAGGCAGCGCCGGAGCCGGAGCCGAAGTGCTTCTCGCCGGTCATCCGGTAGCCGGCCCCGTCGCGGCGCGCCGTGGCGCGGGTCTTGCCGACGTCGCCGCCGCTGCCGGATTCCGAGGTAATGGTGCCCCACCAGGCGCCGTCGAGCACCGTCTGAAACACGTGCCGCTTCTGGTGTTCCCAGTCGGCAGAAGCCGGCTCGGGCGGCGGCAGGTCGCGCCAGAATGCCAGCACGCCGGGATGCATGGAGGCTGAGAGAGCGACCGATGGATCGCCTTGCGCGAGAAGGCGCAATGCTTCGCATAGCGGACGCATCGAGCGCTGGATGCTTTCCCAAGCCCCGCCGAATTCCGCCGGGACGGCGGCCTGCGGCAGGCCGATCTGTTGAAGTTGGCGGAAGTCGTCCGGATCCAGCTGGCGCCGACGTTGCCGTTCGGACCGCTGTGCGCGCCAAAGGTCGGAAACCTCCTTGGCCTTGGCCAACAGCGCGTCAGCATTGTGCATCACAAGCCCCGGTCATGTGGAATTTTGGCAGCTCGTTGATACGTGGGAAGGGGCTCCGCTGCAAATTTCTGAACCACCACAAGATCCGGGGCTCTGTTGCAATTCCCGGGGCGGGCATGGTCGGGGTGGGCGGGCTGAGACAGGGAACGAGCTGTCGGATCGACGCGTCGCGGTCGATCACACCACCCTGTTCCGCCGGGTGCAGGCCGATGCCGAGACGATGGAGCAACGGCTGCGCGGCCGCACACCGTCACTCCGCGCACGATCACGGTGGACAACAACCCAACCTGCCCGTGGGCGGTGACGGAGCTGACGCGAGCCGGCGTTTGCAACAGAGCCGCCTGCCCGCTACCCCTCCCCGCCCCGCGCCGCGATCAGCCGTTCGATCCGCCGGTCCGGCACCAGCCACATCAGCGCGGTGCCCACGAAGAACAGCAGCCCCACCCAGGGCGCCACCAGCCAGGCGGCCAGGATCCCCGCCACGTACAGCACCGGCGACCCCTTCCCCTTGGCGTCCCGCCCGAGCGCCCGCACCAGCAGGCTCTCGCCGCCATGCAGCCGCACCAGGCAGCCCTGCAGTACGAAATAGGCCAGCGCGCACAGCAGCAGATTCACCCCATACAGCACCGTCGGCCAGCGCGCGAAATGGTTCTCCCCCATCCACCCGGTGGTGAACGGCAGCAACGACAGCCAGAACAGCAGATGCAGGTTGCTCCACAGCACCGCCCCGTTCACCCGGCGCGAGGCCTGCATCATGTGGTGGTGGTTGTTCCAGTAGATGCCGATATACAGAAAGCTCAGCGCGTAGCTCAGGAACACCGGCCACAGCGGCGCCAGCGCGGCCAGCTCGATCCCGTGCGGCACCTTCAGCTCCAGCACCATGATGGTGATCACGATCGCCAGCACGCCGTCGCTGAACGCCTCCAGCCGGTTCTTTTCCATCCGCCGCCCCCAAACCACCCGGGCCACCCTGCCACGCCGGCCACGCCGCCATCCACCTCGGGGCTTGCCATCCACGCCTGCAGCCCGGCCAAGGCAGCAATCGACCGACGTGTACAATGACGGTATTCCCCTGACCGTCGCCACTCCGGGCGCGTGGCCCAGGCGGCGCTATTCTGTTCGGTGTGCGCCTCCTTCCTGGCTGTCCTGGGTATGCCGTCCTTGAACGCCTTCAGCGGCGTTCTGCCGTTCATGCCGCGTCCCTGGTGGGGGCGCCATGTTCCTCGAAGGTGGGCAGAACGTCGTTGTTCAGCACCTGCACCGCGGTGACCGGCAGCTTGTTGGCATAGAGCCGGCCCCAGGCCCGGGATGACCCGAAGGACCGCACAGGCACCGAACCAGGGACGGGGTTGGTCACCTCTCCGCGCGACCCAAAAATGCCGATATTCCGAACGCGCCGCCGCCCGGCCGCGACCGGTCACCACGGCGGCCCGCCGGGCGCTTCGACACGAGTTGCGCCACGCGCTTGAACAGAGCTACGAATCGCGGCCCTTCTGGTGGTTTGCCGAACGCGTCTCCTCATCTTCATCTTCGGAGCTTCGCAATTGGGCGACAGGCTCTCCGGCGATTTGACTGGCGGCCTCGCGGACACCGCACTCGATCGGCGTGAGGTCTTGGCCGCCGCGATCGGTGGCGGCGTGGCGATGTCGCGCCTCGCCCGGCCCGCGACCGCCGCGCCGGGCGTGCGCACCCTCGTTTCCCCGCAACAGCTCGGGCCGGCCTACGACCACGTCATCGTCGGGGCGGGCTCGGCCGGTTGCGTGCTGGCGCACCGCCTCGGCCGGGCCGGGCGGCGCGTGCTCCTGATCGAAGCCGGCGGCCCGGCAACGCTGCCGGCCATCGCCATTCCGCCGGACTGGCCCGCGCTTCAGGGCAGCACGGTCGATTGGCGCTATGTGACGGTCCCGCAACCGGGTCTCGGCGGGCGTGTGGTTCCGTATCCGCGCGGCAAGGTGGTGGGCGGTTCCAGCACGATCAACGCGCTTGCCTATCAACGGGGCCATCCGGCCGCCTATGATCGTTGGCCCGAGGGCTGGCGGTTCGCCGACCTCCTGCCCTACTTCAAGCGCGCGGAGAATTTTTCCGGTGGCGCCAGCGCCTGGCGCGGCGGTGACGGTCCCCTGCATGTGCTCTCGCTCGCCGACGTGACCGACCGCACGCCTGTCGCGTCGGCCTTCGTCAGGGCGTCGCGCGATCTCGGTTTCCCGATGACGGGGGATATCGGCGGCGCGATCACGACGGGGGTCGGCTGGAACCAGCTCAACATCAAGGGACATGCTCGCGACGATGCCGCGACGGCCTATCTCGGACGCATCGAGGGGGCCGTGGTGGATCTCCTGCTCGACACCGAGGTTCTCGGCCTCGAGATCGAGGGGGGGCGGTGCACCGGCGTGCGGCTTTCCGAAGGTCTCGTGCGCCCTGAAATAGAGGTCCTGCTCTGCGCCGGCGCCATCGATTCGCCGCGTCTGCTCATGCTGTCGGGCATCGGCCCCGCCGGCGAGCTTCGGCGCCTCGGAATTCCGGTCGCTTCGGACATGCCGGATGTCGGTCGCCATCTCGAGGATCACCTGCTGCTCGCGGGCGTGGCCTATGCCGCGCGGCGCGACGTGCCGCCCTCGCACTACAACCACGCCGACGCGCTTCTCTACGTGCCGAACGCCGATCCGAAGGAGAGCCCCGACCTCCTCGTGATGTGCCTTTCCCTGCCGTTCGTTCTGCCGAGCGTGGGACCGCTGGCTCCGCCTGCCTACGTCCTCGTACCTTGCCTGATGCGCCCGCGGAGCCGCGGTCGCGTGACGCTCGCCTCCGACAATCCGCGCGCGCCCGCCCTGATCGATCCGAATTACCTTGCCGCGCCCGAAGATCTTGCCCTTCTTGCGGACGGCGTCGATCTGGCCCGGGAGATCGGCGGCGCCGCGGCCTTCGCCGACTGGCGGGCGCGGGAGATCTATCCGGGCCCCGGCGCGGCGAACATCGCGGAGCGGCACGGTTTCATTCGTCGCGCGGCGAATTCCTTCCATCACCCGGTGGGGACATGTCGTCTCGGGACCGTCGTGGATGAGGCCTTGCGCGTGAAGAACGTGGCGGGCCTGCGCGTCGTCGACGCCTCGGTGATCCCCGCGATTCCGCAGGCGATGATCAATGCCGCCACGATCGCGCTGGCCGAGAAGGCAAGCGACGTCATCCTCGCGGGATAGGACTCCGCCGGGCGCTCGTTTTGATGAGGACCCGTTGCGGCCGAGGGGGCCTACCCCGCCCCCGCCCGGATTCGGAGCGACTTCGTTCCGAATCCATGGCTCGACAGCGTCGTCATTCGGGTAACTCCGCATCGGGCTGGTTGACGAACAGAAGCACGGCGAGCGCCGTCATGTAGAAGCGAAACGCCGCCTCCTGCCCGTTCCAAACCTTCGACTGCCACATGGCGAACCACTCACCGCCGACCACCATGAAGCCGGTGAACCACAGGAGGAACGCCATGCTCACCCCGATGACGGTGAACCGCTTCGCCCGTTCGAAGTCCGCCGCGCCGGCGCGAAGCGAATTCCCCAACGCGACGGCTCCAACCACCAGGAGTGCGCAGGTCACGCCTTCCGTCGCGATGATCAGGTCGTAGGCAAGCCGCCAAAGCCGGGGGCGCGTGATCGCGCGGTACATCAGCGCGTTGTTCGGAAACGTCGTGTCCATCGACAGCACGTGCTGCACGAAGGCAAAGTTCGAACCGTAGTCGGTCACGTTGCTGAACGTCACCACGAACGCGAACGCGGCGAGCGATGCGACCATGATCACCTTGGCAAGTCGTACGACAACCATTCCGATGCCTCCTCTAAGCCGGCGCGACATCCCATCGGTCCGACCCGCCGACCGACGGGCATATCGCATTGCGTCGGCCGATTGCTCCGGCGATGGGCTGTCGGTGTGAACCGGCGCGGACGTGCGTTCCAAAACCCGCGCCGACACTCTAATCCCATGTTCACGCATCACGATCATCCGCACGCACCGGGTGGGGCGGTGTACAGTCGGATACCTGTGGGGAAGGGCTGGTTTTCCGGATATGGAACGGTTTGGCCGTGGCGCGCGTTGTTGCGCCGTGGCGTGTGAGCGAGGAGAATCTCCAGGCTCCGGCCTCGCGGCGGGATCGGAGGGGCGAGTCGGACTGCCCGACGATGCGGGAACGGTCCTACGTTCGAGCCACGCGTAGCGCGCGAAATTGTAGAGCGAATTGGCGAGGCCGAGCGTCGCCGCAGCGCGCGATCGGCGGGCCTTGGCGCGCCGGCGAGCGCCGGTCCCTCATCAATCGCGCAAGGCGGCGCGGCTTGATCCGATCCAGGCGCTGCGGTACGAGTGAGGGGTGCAGGCGCGCGTTTGTTCGAAGCATCTGGCGCGCCCGGGACGATTCGATCCCCCGGTTCCCGGATCCGCGGTTTCAGGACGGATGGCGACGGAGGGACGTACCGCATGCACGACGCCAGGATCACGCGTTCGGCCTCGACATCCGTCCTCACCGCAGGAGGTCCGTCCTCCCGTCATGGCGTGCAAGCTGTCGGCGTGGCGCCAGGGCCGGGATCGGGTGATGGCATCCCCGGGTCATGCGGGAACGCACCAGACCGGCCCATCGCATGCGATGGGCCCGATCACGGCAGCTTGTGGCCGAAGCGGTCGATCCGGGTGTAATCGGCAGGCACGTCGAAAGTCGTGCCCGGAACCTTGCTTACGCGCACCGACACCGCCTCAAGCCTGTCGGGATGCGGCCCCGTGCGCACCGCCTGCAGCACGACCCCGTCCTTCGAAACGCAGGCGGAGCCATGCAGCTTACCGCTGGTGATGGCCCACTCCGTGCAGCGTCCCGCGGCAAGCTTGCGCGTTCCGACCTTCCGGAAGCCCATCGCCGGGCTGAGCAGCAGGCCGGGATTCGCCAGATGACCGAGCCCGCGGGTCAGGTAGCCGTGCCGGTCCGGCACGAGAGTAATGACCTCCCCGGCGAATCCGTCGAAGATGACCGAGCCGCTGGGCTCGCGCGCGAGCGGCGAGGCGAAGGCGTCGACCCGCACCCGCGTGGCATGGTCGGCGTAGCTGATCCGCAGCTTGTGCGCCTGATCCGGTACCGACGAGTTTGTTACTTGGTATACAACCGTGACATCAGGCACCGGGCGCAGCGGCGGATGCGCCGTCGCTGCGTGGGCGGCCGCGGCAAGACCCGTCACCAGGGCAAGCCCCAGTGCAGGAAGACGACGCTGACGACATGACATGTGCGGCTCCTTGCAAAAGACGATCGACGCCGGATGACGGTGCCGGTTGGCATGTGAGCGTGCTGGGGTCATCCGGTCGCACGGTCTTTGGTCCGACGGCGCGTGTCGCCATCGCCGCCTGGGTCGCGGCGCGCTGCCGCGACGGACGGGTCAGGACGGCAACAGGTCACGCAACTCTCCCAGCCAGCGGTCGTAGTTCCGCCACCGTTCGATGGCGCCGGGGTGGATCGGCTGGCGCGCCTGCCACAGGCTGGCCGTGCGGATGATCCGTTGGTTGGCCTCCGTGCGCAGGCAGGCCGGATCCCAGGGCAGGCCGATGAACGCGACCAGACGCCGCGCCGTCGGTTCCGGCGCGCGCACCAGGGTTTCGTAGTCGACCTCGAGGAACCGGCTAGCGGGCAATACCGCGCGCCAATGGGCCATCAGCCGCGCATACTGGCGGTAGTAGAAGACGAGATCGCTGCGGTCGTAGGTCCATTCGTGGCGGGTTGCGAAGCGGGTCATGTAGATCGACAGGCAGGTGTCCACCGGATGGCGACGGCAATGGATCAGCCGCGCCCCGCGCAGCGCCAGATGGATCGGCCCGGCGTTGAGGAAATTGAACGGCATCTTGTCCGTCACCCGCTGCGCCTGCGGGGCGATGCTGCGCAGCAGCGCCAGATAGGCGCGCGCCGAGGCCGCCAGCGCGGGGGACTCCGGGGTCTCGAGCGCGGCGGCGTGGTCGGTCCAGAACGGCAGTTCCCCGCCGGCGCCGACCTGCGCATGGCCGGACAGGATCTGCTCGACGAGGGTGGTGCCGCTGCGTGGCAGCCCCAGGATGCAGACCGGCAGCACCGTCGGGACCGCCGCCGGGGAGATCGCGCTTTCGGCGAACACCGCGGCGCCGAAGCTGGCGATGATGCGATCGACATGGGCCGCGAAACCGGCCCGGTCGAAGCGGCGGCCGGACTGCTCCAGCCGGTTGCCGGCATCGAAATGCCCGATCGCCGCCGCGTGCGCGCCGAGGTCGTCCTGGCCCTTGCCGATGGCGAAATGCAGCACCGCCCGCTCGGCGTCGGTGAGGTCCGGTCCGCGCAGCCGGGCTTCGATGCGGGCGAGCAGGGGGCGATCCGCCGCCGTGATCCGCCGCGACCGGGTCAGGTCGAGCCAGGCCGCGACCTGGCTGGGGTCCTCGGCCAGCGCGCGTTCCAGGCAGTGTCCCGCTTCGGCAAAACGGCCGGAACTGTTGAGGCAGGCGCCCAGCAGCCGCCACGCTTCCGCGCTTGCCGGCGCGGCGGCGACGATGCGCCGGAGCACGGTTTCGGCCTCGTGGGTCCGCCCCTCCTCGAGCAGCAGCTTGGCCTGCGCCAGGCGGCCGGCGGCGCTGTCCGGAGCGGTGGCGGCGAGCCGGCGGAACCAGGCCAGCGCCTCCGCCCGGCGCCCCTGGGCGTGCAGCAGGTTGCCGAGCCGGCTCTGCGCCTCCACCAGGCCGGGCGACAGGGCGATGGCCCGTTCATAAGCGGCGATGGCGGCCACCGGGCGGCGCTGGCGTTCATAGGCGCAGCCCAGGTTGTACCTGTGCCACCGCATGCTCGGGATCGAGCGCGACCGCACGCTCCAGGAAGTCGACCGCCCGCGGCAGGTCGTGCTGGGCCAGGAAGATCAGCCCGGCCTCGTTTTCCACCCACGGGTCGTTCGGACTGAGCACCGCCGCCCCGCGCAGCGCCGCGACGGCGGGCGCATAGCGTCCGGCGGCGCGGTGCGCGGCCGCCCGCCGCACCGCGGCGACGGCGTCGGGCCGCCGCGCAGGCCGCGGCAGCGGCGCGCTGGGGTCCGCGAGCAGGGCCAGCGGACCGAGCCACCGTTCGTATCGGCGCCAGCGCGCCACCGACGTCGTGTACGGGGTCTGCCGCGCCTGCCACATGCTGGCGGTGCGCACGACCCGCGGATTGTCTTGCGGGCGCAGACAGGCCGCGTCCCAGTCGAGGCCGCAGAACGCGATCAGCCGCCGGGTCGCGCGGTCGCGATCCGTGACGACGGTCTCATAATCGACGTCCAGCAGCCGGTCGGGCGGCAGCACTTCGCGCCAATGCGCCATCACCCGCTCGTAGCAGCGGTAGTAGTAGACGAAGTCCTCGCGGTCGTAGGCGAAGGCCTTCGGCACCTGGAAATGGATGAAATAGTTGGAAAGGGCTGTGTCGATCGGGTGACGCCGGCAGTGGATGATGCGGGCGCGCGGAAACGCGAGGTGGATCAGGCCGAGCCAGAGAAAATTCGCCGGCATCTTGTCGGTGATCCGCGCAGCCCCGGTCGCCACGCCGCGCAGCAGATCCTGGTATTCGGCCGCGATGCGGCCGACCAGGCCGCCGGTCAGCGCGTCCGCCCCCGCCCGGGCGAACCGCTCCGCCTGTTGGTGCCAGAATGGCAGTTCCCCGCCGGCGCCGACCTGTGGGTGGCTGGAGACGATCTGCTCGACCGGGGTGGTGCCCGACCGCGGCATGCCGACGATCAGGAGCGGGGTTTCATCCAAGGACCCGAGTGCGGCATGTCCGGCGAAGAAATCCGCGGTGAAGGTCGCGATCACCCGGTTGACGGAGGCGCCGAGCTGGGCGCGATCGAACGACAGCCGCGACCGCACGAGCCCGTTTCCCGCCTCGAAATGGCGCATGGCGGCCGCGGCCTCGCCGAGGTCGTCAAGCGCCTTGCCGAGGCCGAAATGCAGCGCCACCCGCCAGGGCTCGATCAGGCCGGGCAGGCCGAGCAGCGCCTCCATCCGCTCGAGCAGCCAGCGGTCGTCTTCGGTGACCCGCTTCGCGTGCACGAGGTCGTGGTAGCACTGGGCGCGCGCGGGCTCCGCGTCGATCGCCGCTTCGAGCAGGGCGATCGCCTCGGCGAAGCGCCCCTGTTCGCGCAACAGCGCGGCGAGCAGCCGCCGCGCCTCGGCCGCGTTCGGATCATGGGCGATGGCGTCGCGGAGGCCGGCTTCCGCCGCCGCGCCCCGCCCCTCGGCGCGCAAAACCTTGGCGCGGCACATCCGACCCAGGGTCGAGTCCGGGGCGGCCGCCGCGGCGCGGCGGAAATGCTGCATCGCGTCGCTCTCTTGCCCCTGGGCGAGCAGCAGATTGCCGAGTTTCTCCTGGGTGTCCGGGGATGCGGGGTTGAGGGCGGCGGCGCGGCCCAGGGTGGCGATCGCTTCGCGCGGGCGGCCGAGCTGCTCCAGTGCCGCGCCGAGATTGTAATGATGGCGGAAGTCGCGCGGGGCGCGGGCGAGCACCTGTTGCAGCGGTGCCAGCGACTGATCCGGCCGGCCCATCCAGAGATGCAACAGGCCGCATTCCGCGAGCAGCGCCGGATCCTCCGGCCGGGCGCGCAGCGCGGGGCCGAGCAGGCCCATCGCCGCGTCGAAGTGCCCGGCTTCGCGCAGGGCGGCCAGCTCGGCGACCATTCCGGGTGCGCTCATGGGTGCGTCATTCGGCCGGGTCCCCGCGCGTGACAGGCTGGGAGCATCGGGGTTCTGGCGGGCGCCGGCGGGATCGGATCGGGGTGCATATCGGGTTCGGTCAACCACAAGACTTAGGTCGGCGCCAATGATGAGTGCAGCAACGTTTGTAAGTGTGTTTCCAAGATGATCAACGTTACGCATGCCTTGTCTCTTTTAGATTTTGTTCCGTTCAGTCCGGCATTAACTCTCTGTCAGACCTCGGGCAGGTCTTCCGAACAGATCGAACGGGGCGGGCAGGCAACAGAAGGGACAGGACAATGAAATCGAGTTTCCTAGCAGGCGTAGCGTTGGGGGCGATCACGTGGGTCGGTCCGGCGATGGCAGGCAACATCGTTCTCACCGGCCACGACAATGACTTTCATTATTCTTATGGTTCCAGTGCTGCCGGCACCGCACTGGCAGCCGAGGTGAAATTCATCGAAAACGGATCCAGCCTTCCGCTGCTGACATTCGACGCGGGCAGCGAGCTCACCAGCTCGCTGACGAGCCTCGGGTTCAGCTATGTCAATGTCAATCCGTCAAACGCGGCCAGCGTCACGGCCGCGCTGTTCGACCCCGCGAAATACAGCGGTTTCGCGGTGGCCTCCGTCACCTCCTGCGGCGGCTGCGACAACACGCCGGGCGACATCGCGAATATCGCCGCGCAGTCGGCGGCCATCGCGTCGTTCTTCGACGCCGGCGGCGGCATCCTCGGGCTGGCGGGCGCGGGGGATACCAGCGCCTATGCCTATGTTCCGGAAGCGGCCAGCAACGGCGGCGGCTCCCCGCCGTCCAGCGGATATGTGCAGACGGCGGCCGGCGCGGCGTACGGTCTTCCGGCAGTGAATGGCGATCCGACGCATAATTTCTTCGCGACGCCGGGCACGAGCGGGCTTTCCGCATCCTATGTGGTCACCGAAACCCTCGGCGTCGGCGGGACGCCGGAGACCATCGCCCTCCAGGGTGGCACCACCTCCTGCATCATCGCGGGAACCTGCTCCAGCACCTCGGTTCCGGAGCCGATGAGCCTCGCCCTGCTGGGTGCCGGGCTGGTCGGCCTCGGCCTGGCACGGCGCCAGAGCTTCATGCCGAAGCGATAGGTCTGACACCAGAAGCCGTCCTGCGTGCGGGCGACCCAGACGGGTCGCCCGCCTTTTCCAGCGGAGACGCTGCGCCATCCGAACACCTGGGCATCGGGCGGGTGGACCGCGCTCCTGCCGCGTGCGGCGTCGTATGAGCACCGGCCGAGCCGGCATGGCCAGCCGATCGGAGTCTTGAGCACACGAGGGGCCGACGGACGCGAACGCCAGCGTCTGGGCGCTGCTCGCCCCCCGCCTGCCACGGGTGCGCGACATCCGCCGTGACCCTGCCTCCGTGTTCGGTGCGTCAGGCCCGGGTCGTCGGAGCAACCCTGCCGAAGCGGCACGCCCCAGCATCGGCGGCCGTGCATCCCTGTGGTCGGTCCGGAGCCACTCGACAGACACCTCAACCGGGACACCAACGAACATGAACAGCGTCAGCCCCCCACGCACGTCACGCGGCGGGCAGCCCGTCCCGAACCACGTGTCACGGATCGCCACTGCCCCCGCGGTGGGTGGGCCTCGCGTGGGACGGCCCGAAGGACCTGCCGGCATGGGGTAGACCGGCGGGCCGAAAAGCCCCGGGACTGAATGCCCAGCTTGGCGCGCCCGGAGAGACTCGAACTCCCAGCCCCCAAATTCGTAGTTTGAGGAATGACCGTAACGAATTAAGCCGTTTGCCCAATTTACGAACCGTTTGATGTCTTTGGCTTCGAACAGGGCCAACCGCTCCGCCCCGTATCGCCCCTGACGACCGGGCATCCCCGTCGATCTCGCCGTGGGATAAGCGTGGGCCGTTGCGTGGCGCAACTGACATTGCGGCTCGGAGCGCCCGCCCCACCTGTCCGGGGTCCGATGCAGCAATGCCGTTCGGTGGGAAGCTGCCTGGAGCGGAAGGTCCTGGTGTAATTCCCCGGCTGGGGTAATGGACTGCGGCGATGTCCACCGGCCGCAGGAGAACCACGGGCGAAAGAGCCAGGTCACGGACCGCCCTGCGCATGGTCCGCGCCCGGATCCCATCCGGCTGCGTCCTGGCAGACAGGCATGGTCGCGGCACCGACCCCGGCCACGCGAGATGCGTGGTCATCGTAATCCCGAAGGGGGCATCCACCGTTCACGCACAAGCGAATCCGCCCGGGTGTCATATCCCGGATGGGGATATGATGCATAGGACCGACACCTACTAAACTCACGCACGCTCTCTGGCATGGACCGGCCCCGCGCCCCGGTTACAAATCGGATTAGCCGGGGCAAGACGCCTCCGCGGGAGCGTCCGGAACCTGGGAACCTGGGAACCTGCCAGTCGTGCGGCTTGCGCCCGCTGCGCACCGTCTGCGGGCGGCCGTTGTGGATTCCGCCGCGGCCTCATCGCCAAGGGGCTGTCGGGCGCGCGCACGAACCGTCACTTGGCGGTGCTGCGGCGGGCGCTCAACCTGGCGCTGCGCTGGGAGCTGTTCGCGGGCCGCAACCCCGCGCAGTCGCCGGGGATGCTACGCGAGGACCCGCGCAAGCTCTTCCTGACCGAGGGGCAGCTGCGCGCGCTGATGGCCGCGCTGGCGGCCGCCCCCGACCCGGCCGCGGCGAGCGCGATCGCGCTGCTGGCGCTGACCGGCAATGCTGTCCGGCCTCAGTTCCATGCCTTGGCCTATAATCTGGCCAACCTCCGACGCACTCTGGCCCTGTCCGACGAGGTCAAGCCGTGGCGCATGACCACGCGGCGGAACCGGCTGGTCAAGATCGGCGCCAGGATCGTGCGGCATGGCCGATCGACCGTCTTCCAGATGGCCGAGGTCATGTCGCCTCGCGCCCTGTTCCACATTATCCTGACTGCGACCGCGGCCGACCGGCCAATCACCCTGTCAATGCGGACTCCATCGGCCCGTTCGCAGGGCACGGGCGACCCTCCGGGAGATTGCTCTGTTCAAAATAGCGTCAAATCGCGATCAGACTGCCTTCCAAGGTGGCCGGGAGGCAGGCCATCCGGGGAATTGACCTGAGCCCCATGCAAGGAGTGGCAAAGCCCCCAGAACCTCGCCTGCCAGTTGTGCGACGACGTAACCCAGGCTGGTCCGCAGATCGGGCTTGCCCATAAGGCGAACCGCCATCATGACGATCGGGCTGATGTGCGCTCCCCTCCGCATCCCGACCGGGGAGAGCACGATCAGTGCGCCCGTGGCGTCGAACAGAAAGCCGGTGATCAACCGCCGCAATCCCTCGTCGGGCAAGAGACGTATGATGGGGCTGCCGTCACCAAACATCACAATCACCAGCGACAGACCGACCAACACCAGCAGTGCCGTACCAATCAATTCGGAGACGAACACCTGCCAGGGTAAAATGGCGACCGGCCCATTGTCGTCTCCCGCGTGAGGTTCTTTTGCAGGTGCAGCCCGGGCTGCACCTGAACCAGTTGGGCTGGCGATGTTCATGCCTGCGTAAACTGAATGACCACCTTGATATCCTCCGGCTGCCGCTGGAGAGCGCGCATGAATTCCGCCGGCGGTTCGCGCCGCGTGATGAGCCGTGCAAGCCACGCACGGTCCGCACGGGACAGGACTTGCCCGGCCTTGTACCAGTGCCGCTTGTTGGCATTGACGCTGCCGATCACGACGTTGTTCTTAAGCACGGCCGCCGCCGCGACGTCGGCCACGGCGGGGCCGACCGTAGACCCACCAGTGCCAACACCCGTGAGGCAGACCACACCACCTGCACCGATCCCCCGGATTGCGTCATTGATGACCTGTCCGACGCCCGTGCATTCGACGATTACGTCAGGCTCGAACCCCACCCCGGCGACGGTGCCAGTGTGGTAGATGGCCCCCAGGGCACGGACGAGCTCCGGCTTGGTCCCGGAGTTGGCCCGGTCAAGGACGTGGACCTCGAGCCCGCGCTGCTTTCCGACAAGGGCAGCAAGAAGGCCGATCGGTCCAGCGCCCGTCACGAGCACGGTCTGCGGCTCCCAAAATGCACGCTGGCCAACCGCTATCACCTGCTCCCACGCCTTGGTGACAACCGTCGTTGGCTCCAGCAGCACGCCAAGAAGGCCGAGTGAGCGGTCGATCTTCATGGCATACTCGGGCTCGATCCGCCAGCGCTCGGCCATGAAGCCGTCGATCTCCTTGATGCCACGCTCGGTGTACTGGCCGTTGCGGCACATGTCCCACTCGCCGACCGCACAGTTGGGGCAAGGCACCGGGTCGGGCCGCCGCACAATACCGACCACGAGATCACCCTTCTGGAGCGCGCTGCTTGGGCCCGGGTCAACCACCCGGCCCAGGGACTCGTGCCCGAGCACGAGGCGCGCTTTGCCCGGGGGGGACCAGCCATACTTGCCTTCCACGATCTCAACGTCGGTTCCGCAAACGCCTACCGCGATCGCTTCCACGAGAACCGACCCGCCATGCGCGTCCGGCTCGGGGATATCTTCCAGGTGTGCAGTCTGCGGCTTGCCAGGTTCTACGGTGATCGCCTTCATTTCGACTTCTCCTGCTGTGGCACGATGATGTCGCCTCCGGAGAGCCGGCAGCGGACATCACCCTCGCGCGGCAACGGGCGCCAACCCGGGGCTTCCTTGACAGCGCCTTTCACAACCGATTGTGGCGCGCTTTCTCGCCTGGTCGTAGCTGACGTGGTCCCGGGCGTTGCGACCCCCGCTATAGTCCCCGCAGACGCTTCCCCACTGACGTTCGCTCAGGTAAGGACCCCACTTCTTCCGTGCCGCCTCGTTCCTCCGGGTCTCTTCGAGAGGGGACTGTTCGGCATTCATGCTGGTCTCCCTCGGAAGATTTGACATTCACGCGCCTTAGAACCTGAGCACGGTGCGGAGTCCGCTAAACACGGCCGTGGCTTCGCGCAGAGCGGGTTTGATGACCTGCAGGTCCGCCCCAACGACGAGTCCCGGTATCACAGCGAAGTTGTAAAAGACTTCCAGGCCCTGTTCATCCCGGATGGTCAGAACCGGTGCAACGGATTGCTTCAAATATTTGCTTGGTGACTCATAATAGTATCCAATGCCCCAATTGTCCTGTCGCCGCCCTGGGATCAGACCGATCCCTCCCACGCCCACCAACACCGACCAATACAGCCGATTGGGATTGCCATCCGAAACGCCGAACTGCCCAAACAGACCGACCCCCTGGCCTGGATCGACTGCCGACCGATAAAGATATTGGTCGAACGAGTAGGCGAAGTAATACCTCGAGTTCTTTATGCCGATCGTGCCTGGAGGTGGCTCAGGAAAGAGAGATAGATCGTTGATCGTAGTCAGATCGGTGCCACTTTCCGTACCTGTACGATGCGGCGACACCTTGATGGCCGCTACGGCCCGCGATGATGACCGGGAAATCAACGGTCATCCGGATCGTGACACCATCGTTGAAAGGCTCTTCGAGACCCGTCTTATTCACGGCGCTGTTGGGGTCATAAATCCACAAGCCGAAGATCGCGGGCTTTGTGCGGACGTTCAGGATCGCCCCCAGAAGATAGGGCGGGATAGTACCGCTGGGCGGGGCGGCAAAAGCAATGTTCCAGAACGCATCGATGCCGGCGCCGCCCATAAATGGCTTGCTGGCGGCGAGATCGATCACGTTGATCTTGCCCAACGCGAGAGAAGTGGAATTGCCAAACTTCTGGGTCAGATAGACACTTGAGAAGTCGAAGGCCTCGGCTCCTTCCATCCCGGGAAACTGCAGCGCCGTATTCACTGATGCGATGGTGCCCGCGCGCCCGTTGAGACTCTGACCAAAATTGTATTCTGCGTGGACGGTCATCGAGAGACCGTTCCAAAGGCCGATCTTACTGAGGTCGGTGTTCAATAGAAGGTCGGCCTTCGCTCCGTAGTCGAAGCCGTGCTCGGCGTCTCCTGAAACGAGCCCCTGGAGGAACTGAGTCAGCCGAGGCGCAATCGTGATACCATGTCCTTTCAACCAGGTGCGACCGCCGCCCCAGTCGCCGGTGAGGGTAGTCGCCGTCGGCGACACCGCCGGCGCCGCGGCTGTCCTGTTGGAGGCGGCGATGCCCTCGTCCACAACAATGTTGGGCGACGCATTAACTTGGGCCGATGACGGGTCATGAATGATGATCGTTGTCAACGCTGCTGCTATAATAAATTTGGGTCTGCCCAGCAGTGTGTGCGTGCGTGTCGCCGAAGTCCTGTTTCCAGGCGGATGACAAGGGGTGGTGCCGGGGCCATTCATGTCATCGGGTTCACTGGTGATCGCGGTGACCGCTTTGTGTCTCCACCCACGCCGGATCGAAGCCATGTGGTATCCGCAATGGACGACCCAGCCAAACAATCGGAACCTCCTCGCTCACAGGGCGCCTTTGCGGCGTCCTCCGTTTGCTGTTTCATGGCCTTACGCTCGACAATCGTTTTTATACCTTCCTCGCAGGGCCGCGCCATGACCTTACCTGCCTCGAGGACGAAGAAGGATATCACATTGAGAGTCGCGCCGACCGTCGTTGGCGGCCCCTACCCGATCCCACACGATCCCGGTGACGACCGTGGTCCGGTGGACATGTGGCGATGCAAGGGGCGACCGCCGCTCCGTGAGGACCACGCGCCCACAGGACTCCGGCAAATATCGCCAGCGGACCAACCAGAGAGAGATCAGGGCAGGGACGCCCTGGATCCGCAGGTCGCGGAGTGACTTTTTGATACCACCCGTGCCGGTCCACGAACACGGGGTCGTACAGCGGCAGCGAGGCGTTGCGCAGCTTACCGCCCCGATCTCCCAGCGAGTTCTTGTCGCGGGTCACGGAACGATCGATCAAGGCCGGATGAGATGGGCGGAAGCTCTTGTACGGCATGGCCGGCGTCCGCGGGGCAACCGCCAATCGTGGCAATGCCGTCACCAGGATCGCGGATTACCGACCTACTCCATGAACCAGCCATGGCTTACCACCAGAGATTGCCCCGTCAGCGCATTGTTGGGGAAGGCGGCAAAGAACAAGGCTGTCTCGGCGACATCCTGGACCGTCGTGAACTCGCCGTCTGCCGTGTCCTTCAGCATGACGTTTTTGATGACTTCGGCCTCGGTGATTCCAAGCTCTTTAGCTTGTTCGGGGATTTGCTTGTCCACCAGTGGCGTACGCACAAAACCCGGGCAGATCACGTTCGCGTGCACGCCATACGGCGCCCCCTCCTTCGCGACCACGCGTGCGAGCCCGAGCAAGCCGTGCTTCGCCGTCACATAGGGGGCCTTGAGCTTCGAGGATTCCTTCGAGTGGACCGAACCCATGTAGATTAGGCTGCCGCCCCGGCCTGATTTGTACATGTGAGGCAGACAGGCTCTGGTCGTAAGAAATGCTCCGTCGAGATGGATCGCCAGCATTTTCTTCCATTCAGCGTAGCTGAATTGCTCGAACGGATGCACAATCTGAACACCGGCGTTGCTGACGAGAATGTCAACGCCCCCAAATCCGGCGATCGTCGCCGCCACGCCAGAATTGACGCTGTCTTCGTCGCAGACATCCATGGCAACAGCGATAAACTCGGCCCCACGCCCGCGAATCTCGGCGGCGGTGGCGTCGGCCGCCGCCTTGTTCAGATCGGCGATGGCGACCTTCGCACCTTCGCGCGCGAACGTGAGCGCGATTTCCTTGCCAATGCCGCTGGCGGCGCCTGTGATGACGGCCGATTTGCCCTTGAGTCTCATGTCATTTCCTCACTCGGCGAGATAATCATGGACAACCCGCCCAAGTCCGAGAGTCATATCTGTCAGAATATGCACACCGCCGATAACCTCCCGCACCGGCAGCGTAGCGACAGGGGCGAGCGCATGATGGAACAACTCGATCGCCGCGGGCCCTCCCCACGCCCCCTTCACCGTGATGTCTTCCATGAAATAGCGGACGATCTCGCATATGCGTGGACGGCCATCGACATGCGGAATGATCTTCAGAAGGAAATTCGGCGCCGACAGCGAGGCCAGGATCGGGTCGTGTGGGAGAGTCCAGTGCTTATATCCCATGGTTGCAACGGCCACGGGGACGGGACCGTACCTCAGCACCCCGCCAAACGTGTCTTTTTCGACCCGCAACTCTGGCCAGGCGAGCTTCTTCGGAAAGCCCCAGAGTTCTCGACCTCCGGCGATCGGCGGATGATCGTTCAGATACATCGCATGAACATATCCCCCGCGCTCGCCCCGAAAGCTCACCGGGATCACCTGGCCGCTTTCGGTGTAGTCGCCAAAGCCCGTCGAGTCAGGCATGCGGATGAACTCGTACTTGACGATAGGGTCCGTCATTTCGAGCGGAGCTGGGATCACCGCGCGCAACGCCTCCGGGTCGGTCCGATACGTCACGATGAAGAACTCGCGGTCGATGAAGCGATACGGTCCGGGTGGGAACGCCGGGCTCGTCAGCGGCATCGCAAACGCGCGTTCTCTGACTTCCGCCTCTTCCATCCGTAGCTCCCTTCCAAACCACAAGACTAGTAGTCGTAGACGCGAACGCCGTTGCCAAAGTCGGTCAAGCGGCAAGTCTCCGGATGTTCCAGCACTTTTTGCACATCGTGCCGCCCCCCCTGCCAAAGATCCTCGATAGAGGCTCGCGAGAACTCGTAGTCCTTGGAACCGGACGACCCCGTGTCGTGGCGATTGACGAGATGGATCAGCGACAAGGGGCCGCGCTGGCTTAACGCAGCGAGCTCTTGCACTTGGGGATCGGAGCGCAGCGAGTCCGGCAGTTTTCCGATCACACCGGCGAGCGTGCTGCGCAGCGTCTCGATCTTGCGAATTTGCGACGTTGTCAGACGCTGCTTGCTCTGGTACTGGATGTCCTTGGCGCGTTCCTGCACCTGATCGAGGTTCTGAGGAAGCTTGCCCTTGCCGCTGAAAAGATCGACCGTTACGATAAGCGCGCTGAGGCGGAAGTCTTCGCACACATATTGCAACGGCGTGTTCGACATGATGCCGCCGTCCCAGTAATATTCGCCATCAATCAATGTCGGCGGAAAGCCCGGCGGCAGAGAGCAGCTCGCCATGACGTGATCGGCGGTGATCTTCTGTTGCGCGCTGTCGAAGTAGACGAACTCGCCAGTGCACACATTCACCGCGCCGAGCGAGACCCTGACGTCGCCCTGGCTGATCCGGTCGAAGTCGACGAGTTCCTCGAGCGTCTCGCGCAAAGGATCGGTGTCGTAGTAGCTCAAGGCCGAAAGGCTTCCATCGGGAGCGAAAAACGGCGGCACAAGGCGTGGCTTGAAGAACCCTGGGACGCCGAACGCCGCCACCGACGCAGCGCTCATCCAGTTCATAAGCGGCCGGGCGGAGTCCATTCCGGCCGGCAGGATAAGCGGCGCTTGCGCCGATACCCGCTGCCAGAACTCGCGCAGCCGCTCAATTCTGCGTTCGCTGGGGTTGCCGGCAATCAGAGTAGAGTTGATTGCGCCGATGGAAACGCCCGCGACCCAGCTCGGCGTGAATCCCTCGGTGGCGAGGCCCTCGTAAACGCCAGCCTGGTATGCGCCGAGCGCCCCGCCTCCCTGCAACACCAGGACGCGAAGATCATGCTGTCCGAATGCTGCCGCCGGCGACTGGGGCTGCGGGCCTCGGGTAGTCCCGACAGCAGACATCTCGATCACCCGGGTCCAAACAAGCGATTATGCGCCAGGGATAGCATACCTCCGGAGACATTTCGCGCATTGAAGCCGTTCTGCAGCAGTATGCGCGTCGCTGAGTAAGCACGCTGGCCGGACCGACAGATGACCTTGATCTCCTGGTCGCGCGGCAGTTCACCGAGGCGTGTTCGAAGTTGTCCGAGCGGGATGTTGATTGCGCCGGGGACGTTCTCCACGGCGAGTTCCAACGGCTCGCGCACGTCGAGGAGAAATCCGCTCTCCTTGGAACCCCAGTGACGGATGGGCATGTCTCCGCGTAGGACATCGGCTGCAACCATCCCTGCGAAGTTCACCGGATCCTTCGCGCTTCCAAATTGGGGCGCGTAGCATAGTTCGGCTTCTTCAAGATCATAGACCGTTGCGCCCATCTGGATTGCCACAGCGAGTGCACTGATCCGCTTGTCCACGTTGTCCTCGCCAAGAGCTTGCGCACCGAGGAGGCGGCCATCCGACTTTCGGAAAATGGCCTTCATTGCGATCGGCTTCGCACCAGGGTAGTAGCCTGCGTGTGAGTTCGGATAGAGGTAGATCTTCTCGAAGTCCTTATCGCCGAGCCGATTGAGCGTCTTCTCGTTGACGCCGGTCCAAGCCACGGCCGCATCGAAAAGACCAATGATAGCAGTGCCTTGGCTGCCGCGAAAGCAGGAGCTCCGTCCGGCGATGACATCGGCTGCGATGCGGCCCTGCCGGTTCGCAGGCCCGGCCAGCGCAATGAGGCTCCATTCGCCGGTCACGAAATCTTTCACTTCGACGGCATCGCCGACGGCGAAGATGTCTGGATCGCTCGTGCGCATGTGTTCGTCGACACGAATCCCTCCGCGCTCGCCGATTTCCAGCCCGGCCATCTTCGCCAGGGTAGTATCCGGTCGCACGCCAAGCGCAAGGATCACGATATCCGCCGGGAGCGACGCGCCGGATTTCGTGAGGACCGCAAGCGTATTGTTCGCGCCCTTCTCGAACCCGGCCACCGCGTCGTTGAGCATCAGGCGGATCTCATGCCGCTCCACATAACCTTCGACGATGCGCGCCATTTCCCGATCGAGCGGCGCAAGGATCTGATCGCCCATCTCGACGACCGTTACGTCGAAGCCGCGATGCACGAGGTTCTCCGCCGTCTCAAGGCCGATGAAGCCTGCTCCGATGATCACAGCTCGGGTCTTAGGCCTTACAGTCTGGAAACCTGAGTACCTGTCCATCCCGGAGAGAAACAGGGATCCCCGTTCGATCCACTCACGGATCGCCTTAGCGTCAGGTACGGTCCTCACCTGGAAGATACCCGGGAGGTCGAGGCCGGGCAGGGACGGGCGAACCGAGGGCGCCCCAGGTGAGAGCACGAGCTTGTCGTACAACTCAGTTGTCACTTCGCCGGTTGCGACATTGCGCAGGTCGACCGTATGCTTGCCGGGCGAGATCCCGATGGCCTCGCACCCGGTTCTCGCATCGACCGCGAATTGCGACCGGAATGTGTTTGCGTCCGCGACCAAAAAACTCAACTCTCTTTCGATCACATCCCCGATGTGGTATGGTAGACCGCAGTTCGCATACGAGACGTACGGGCCACGTTCCACCATCACGATTTCGGCTGTCTCATCCAGTCTGCGCAGGCGAGCCGCACAGGATGCGCCGCCGGCCACACCACCAACGATGATGACTTTCATGATCTTTCCTTCATGACGCGAGCTCCGACCCCGAATTGTGGCTATCTAGACGATTTGCTCTCGGGGATCGGAGCTTACATAGATCACGCGTTATTTCGGCTCCTGCGAGCCGCACGGCCCATTGGCGACACTTGGCCGGACTTCGTTGGGCCCGGTTCAGGCGGGGTGAGAGACTCCATCCGCGGGCCGACCGTGGACGCCTGACGCGTCCATCAACTCTAACCTCCAGTGGCCGCGCTGGTTGTCGGATGTGCACCAAGAAAGTCCCCTTTTCGAGGAAGCGGCCACGGCGGAGCGTAGTAGCCCGCCTCCCAATACCAGCGGCGGGCTGAAGAAATCCGTCGAATGGTTTAGGAAGTCCGATCAGCGGTCGGCTATGCAGATTCGGCAAAGCCGTTCCTGAGAGGTGAAGGGTCGTATCCCAGGGAGTGGTGCAAGAGCTGTGGGTACGTGGCCCGCCTATGCCAAACTCTCGGCGGTCGCTCCGGCGGGCCACGTACCCACAGCTCCTACACCACCAGCGGGGACACGACCGCCGTAGTAGGATCCCCCATATCCCAGGGCCACCAGGTCGGCGTGAAGCTGTTTGACGGTTCGTCTCTGCTTGCGGGACTTGCCCGCTTCCGCCTTCAGCCAGAGCGAGAGCCTGCCCGCAAAGGGGTCCAGCCTGCTGGGCCGCTCGGGAACCTTGAACTTCGGCTCCACCGCGCCGGACCGAAGATATTTGCGGATCGTGTTCCGCGATAGCCCGGTGCGCCGCGAGATCGCCCGGATCGAGATGCCCTCCCGAAGGGCCCAGCGTCGGATGACGCCCAACAACGCCATGTCGATCACTCCATACACCCCCGCTGTTCCCAGTCGGGGCAGGTTCGAACATGGGTCAATTCTCAGTGGAAAATCCCGGCTAACCCGGGTCAGTTCTCAGCGGAACTCAACATTCGAGCCGGATCGCGGCAGCGAGGACGCCCTGCTCAGCTTCGCCACCCTGTGGAACAGCAACCTGCTGGTCGAGGCGCTGCGCGTGGAGGACGACGACGACCCCACGCCGGTGCCGTCCGTCCGCGAGCGGTTCGACCGCTGGGCCTGCGCGGCCCGCACGGGCCGAAGGCCCGCGACGGTGCGGCTGCCCGGGCGGGAGGGCAGCTACGTGCTGTTCGCGGCCGCGGGCCCCGGGCTGATCGCCTGCAGCGGGACGGGCGGCCGGGTGCAGGCCGTCCCCGAGGGGGGAAAGGGGGGTGTCGGCCAACCGGCCGGCACCCCCGTCTCTTTTTTCTGACAGGCGGATCGGGGAGAGGTCGGGCGGCGCGCCCCCGCCCCATGCGTCCCGGGCGCGGATAGCGCGAGGGGGGCGTTCTGGCACCGTATGGGGGAATAGCGTGGGAAGGTCCGATGGGCCCGCCGGGGGGCTGTGCGCCCAGGGGGCGAAACGCCTTGCCAACCAACGTCAATCCTGGCGCGCCCGGA
>CAWHKR010000048.1:0-39586 GCA_963829875.1 uncultured Pseudomonadota bacterium
ACACTAGCGGCAGTCAGGCGTGACGCCGCCGAACCATGAAGATGCCGAGCATCGCAACGCCGATCAGCGCCATGCTGCTCGGCTCCGGCGTCGGGATGCCCGTCACGCTGAGTGATCCGGAGCCGATCGTCGGCGGCTCCTCAAGCGAGAAATAGGTGCTTTGCCCGGTCGTCAGCGCGGTCACGAAGAGCGCGTTGAGGGCGTTGACCGTGTTGTTGGTGAAATATGTGTTCGGGCCACCATAGCCGGTGGTATCCCGGGCGTTGCTGGTCCCGCCGTAGGCGTCGATTCCATCATTCTCGAAATTGCCGATGCCGTAGCCCGTCAGGGCCAGCCCGGACAGGGTGCCGGCCGTGTAGTTGTCGATCACGCCGACCTCAACATCCTCGTTGCTTTCGTAGTTCGACCCGTTGGTCGCGCTTTGGTTGGTCAGGGTGATGCTGCCGTTGGCATTCACCGTTACCAAGTACTGGCAGCCCGATGACGATCCGTATCCGCCGATGCCCGCGGGGCCATGGCCGGTCGTGCTGATGCACGGCGAGGGGCCGGCGAAGGCCGGAGCCGCGCCCAGCACAAAAGTGAGTGCTCCCGCCCCCGCCAGAAGCCTGAACCTTGATCGCATGATCGTCTCCTTCCCTGATTGCGCCGAGAATCCGCAGGTGGCCGGAGGTTCAATTCGGCCGCCACATGGCGTAACGGACCACGCGGACCCTTCAGGTGCTGACATGGCAGATGACGACGCCGTGATCGACGGAATTCAGACGAAACGATGGTTATCCGTTAGACAGATGTAATATGATACAATAGATATGGTTCTGGATGGTCGCTGCGGCCGTGGCCCCGGCGGCCGGGGGCGGTCCGGGTCTCCGGCCGGCACGCAAGCGTCATGGCCTCCCGTAGGACCGCACCAGCGTCCGACCGGGTGTGCCGGTTGTCGTTGCGGCCCGCGGTGCCGGCAGGGTCGTCCCGCCTCATGGCGGCGATCAACGGTCTCAGCACGGTGGCGAGCGTCGCCGCCGCGACCGCAGTCGGCGGGAAGGTCGGCGCGCAGTTGCGCCAGCCGCAGGCTGTCTGCCCGCCGACGCTGACGAACTCGCACCGGCTGGACGTACGATGGACTTTGTCCGGTTCGTCCGTGCGTCGTCATGTCACGCTGGCGGCGTCTTTGGCCGGCCGGTAGCTGCGTGGGGTGGTGGGCGTCGAACGGGTCACCGGCCGGGGCTGCCGCGGCTGGGCGTGTCAGGTCCGGCGCGCACGGCCTCCGTCGCCGCGCCAGCGGGTCCAGCCGGCGCGGCGGAGGTCGCAGGCGGGGCAGGCGTTGCAGCCGTAGCCCCAGGGGTGGCGCTGCGTGCGGTCGCCGCGGTAGCAGCTGTGGGACTGCTCCTCGATCAGCGAAACGAGGGCCGTCCCGCCGAGCGCCTCGGCCAGCGCCCAGGTGGCCGCCTTGTCGCGCCACATCAGCGGCGTTTCCAGCACGAAGCGTCGTTCCAGCCCCAGATTGAGCGCGACCTGCATCGCCTTGATCGTGTCGTCGCGGCAATCGGGGTAGCCGGAGTAGTCGGTCTCGCACATCCCGGCGACGATCCGGCGCAGGCCGCGCCGCCAGGCGATGGCGGCGGCGTAGGTCAGGAACAGCAGGTTGCGGCCGGGGACGAAGGTGGTGGGCAGGCCGTCGGCGCCGATCGCGATCTCGGCCTCCGAGGTCAGCGCGGTTTCGCCGATCGCCGCCATGGACGGGCCGAGCTCCACCATGTGGTCGGGGCCGAGGCGGGCGCCCCAGCCGGCGATCGCCGCCATCCCCGCGCGCAGCGGGGCGCGGCAGGCGAGTTCCACCGCGTGGCGCTGGCCATAGGCGAAGCCCACGGTCTCCACATGCCGATAGCGCGCCAGCGCCCAGGCGAGGCAGGTGGCGGAATCCTGGCCGCCGGAGAACAGCACCAGGGCATGGTCCGGAAGGGATGCGCTCACGTGGGTCCAGCCGGAGAGAGAGGATCACGCCTCATCGCGCCGAAGCCGCCCTGGCGCAAGCCACGCCTGCCTCGCGCGCGGCCGGCCCGCGGGCACGCGCAGGCCGGCGCCGGCGGTTGCGGAAGCCGGCTCAACCAGCGGAACGAGCGCATGCGTCCCGGGCAGCGACGCAGGTGGAGCACGCCCGGCGGGGATCGTCTCCCCGCGATCGGGATCTGCCGGCGCCATCGTATCGGTCCATCGCACCGTTCCGCCGACCTGCCGTGCTGCCAGCTGCTGCGGAGCGTCGGATGCAACGGATCTGCAAACGGGCAACGTAACACTGTGTACAACAGACACGATGAGGACCCGGCAAGGAACGTCACCAACGACCCCGACATCAGATTGATCCATGTCAATGCGTGAGCTCGGAATGAGAGGCCGAGCGTTGCGATGGCTTGGCTGCCTCACCGGGAGAATACGAACATGACCGCACATGCTTTGAAACGCAGCGCCCTGCTGCTGTCCCTCATGGGGCCTTTCTTCCTCTCCGCCTGCGTCACGCAGGGCGTCTACGACGATCTGAAAGCGCAAAACCAGCAGCTTGAGCGGAAAAACCAGGCGCTTGAGCAGCGGGCCGCCGCCGCCGAGGCGCATGTCAACCGGTTGCAGGGGGCGATCAAGTACACGGTCAACAGCGACCTGCTGTTCCCCTCCGGCGGCTGGGAAATGTCGGCCGCGGGGAAACGGATCATCGCCAGGATGGCGCCCAAGCTGGCACCGCACCAGCAGGATAAACTGCTGGTGAACGGGTATACCGACAACACCCCGATTGGTCCGGGGCTGAGTCGGCAGGGCATCACCTCGAACCTGGAGCTGTCGCAAAAGAGGGCCGACAGCGTGATGCAGTACCTGATCTCGCAAGGCGTGAAGGCGGACCTTGTCTCCGCCCACGGCTATGGCGAGGCGGACCCGGTTGCGCCGAACGACACCGCCCGGGGGCGCGCGCAGAACCGTCGCGTCGAACTGACCCTCGCCCACGAACCCTGAGGGCGGCGAACCGGTCCGCGGACCGCAAGGTCGTCGCATCGCAGGCGGGTCCGGGGGGCGCTGCCCCCTGGACCCTCGGGCGGGGCCCGTGCCGGGGCCAGGTGGCGGCGATCCCGGCCGGGACCGCCGCCGGTTTCACCATGCCCGGCGCCACAGCCGCGGATCGTCGTCGGCGACGATGCTGCGTCCGATCGGCCACAGCGCCAGCCCCGCCAGTTTCAGATGCGCCCAGGCGAACGGGAGGCCGACGATCGTCAGCGCCCAGCCGATCGCGGTGAGCAGGTGGCCGAGCGCCAGCCACCACCCCGCCAGCACCAGCCAGATCACGTTGCCGAGCGCGCCCAGCGGGCCGGTGCCGAGGTCGCCGTGCCCGGTCAGTGCCGCCCGCGGCACCGCGCGGAAACCGAACGGCAGCAGCGCGTAGCGGGCCATGGTGAAGGCGCTGCGGGTCCAGGGCAGGCCCACGATGGTCAGCGCCATGATCAGCCCGGCGAGCACCCAGCCGAGTGCCATCCACAGGCCGCCGAAGACGATCCACAGAAGGTTGAGGATGAGACGGAACGGGCTCATGCGCGGCTCTCCTTCGATCGCGCGGGCCGGGCGCGACGGCGGCGGGGCGGGCGTGCCTGCGGTGTCGATCCGCGCGCCGTGCGGGGCACGTCAGGCGCCGAGGTCGCGGAAGCCGCGGCGGAGTTCGAATTCCTCCGAAGCGACCAGGGTTTCCGCACGCGCGAGCCGGCGGTCGAGGCCGCGCAGGCGGTCGCGCAGGACCGCCAGGCTGTGCACCGGATCGGTCCGCAGGTCGCGCCAGAACGCTTCCTGCGCCGGGTCGGCGAACAGTTCCGGCGGTTTCGGCCTGAGCGCGAGGGCGAGCGCCACGTAGGCGACCACGGTCGGCAGGGTGAAGGCGATCAGCCCCACCGCCGCGGCGGCGCGGACGAGCGCGGGCGCGATGCCCAGGTGATCGGCGATGCCGGCGCAGACCCCGGCGACCCAGCCGTGGTCGGGGTCGCGCCAGACCCGCCAGCGGTCGGCGCCGGGGGCACGCCAGGGCGGAGCGCCGCGGAACGGCCCGCCCGGCCGGCCGGGGCCGCTCATCGTCCGCCCCGCGCCGGGTCGTCATCCCGGGCACGCCAGCCGGGGGCGTCGGCGTCCAGGATGCGTTCCAGGGTGTCCATGCGTGCCTCCATCCGCTGGGTGAGGTCCCAGATGTCCGCCAGGGTGCGTTCATGTTCGCGCGAGAGCATCCGCGCGGTCCGCCAGCGCGTGGCGTAGTGGGCGACGATCCAGATCGGCGCGACCACCACCACGAAGAGCAGGCCGAGGATCCAGGAGAGCATGGCGGCTCAGCCTTTCGCCGGACTGGGCGCTGCGGGCGCGGGCAGGCGGTTGCCGAGGCGGGCCTTCATCCGCTCGAGCTCTTCCTGCACGCGGGCGTCGGCTTCCCACTGGGCGAAGTCGTCGCCGGCGGCCTGGCCCGGGGCGGGGGGGCGGCCGATGTCGAAGGCCTCGATCTTGCCTTCGGCTTCGTCGAGGGCGCGTTCGACCTGTTCGAAGCGGGCGAAGGCGTCGGTGATGCGCTCGTTATACAGGGTGCGGCGGAGCTTGAGGCGGCTGGCGGCGGTGCTGTGGCGGGCGATCAGGGCGCGCTGGCGGTTCTTGGCGTCGGTCAGCTTGGCCTGGAGCTTGCCGATATCCTCGTTCTGGCGGGCCAGGGCTTCGGCGACCTGGGCGAGCTGGCGGGCGGCGTCCTCGGCGGCGGCGGCGGCGCGGGTTTTCGCGAGCAGGGCGCCGCGGGCGAGGTCTTCGCGGCCTTTGGTGAGCGCGAGTTCGGCCTTGCGGTCCCAATCGTCGGCTTCGCGCTTCAGGGTTTCGACCCTTCGTTCCAGCTCCTTGCGTTCGGCGATGCCGCGGACGGCGGCGGAGCGGACTTCGACCAGGGTGTCTTCCATTTCCTGGATCACCAGGCGGATGAGTTTTTCCGGGTCCTCGGCGCGGGCGAGGATCGCGTTGAGGTTGGAGTTCACGATGTCGGAGAGGCGGGAGAAGATGCCCATGGTGGGGGTCCTTGTCGCTGCGCTTGGGCGCGTGGTGGCGGGGGACAGAATGCATTGGGCGTGCCAGGGGGGCGGGGCGTTGATCTCGCTTGGTTTTCCTGGGGTGGGGTGCGGTTTGTGTGGCGGAGGCCGCCGGAGTCTTGGTAGATTTCGCCGCATCATGGCGATTTCCGCGACCCCGCCGACGCCGATCGGCGAATCCGCCGTCTTTCTCGACATGCTGGCGCATGTCTCCCGGCTGGCGCCGCTCGATCGGCCGGTGCTGGTGGTGGGGGAGCGGGGGACGGGCAAGGAGCTGATCGCGGCGCGGCTTGCTTATCTGTCCCCGCGCTGGGACCGGCCGTTCGTGGCGCTGAACTGCGCGGCGCTGGCCGACAGCCTGCTCGATTCCGAGTTGTTCGGGCACGAGGCGGGCGCGTTCACCTCCGCGAGCCGGCGGCGGGCGGGGCGGTTCGAGCTGGCGGACGGGGGGACGTTGTTCCTGGACGAGATCGCGAACGCGACCCTTTCGGTGCAGGAGAAGATCCTGCGGGCGATCGAATACGGGCGGTTCGAGCGGGTGGGCGGCAACGATACGCTTGCGGTGGACGTGCGGGTGATCGCGGCGACGAATGCCGATCTGCCGGCGCTGGCCGCTTCGGGGCGGTTCCGGGCGGATCTGCTCGATCGGCTGGCGTTCGACGTGGTGCTTCTGCCGCCGTTGCGGGAGCGGGAGGAGGATATTCCGCTGCTGGCGGAACATTTCGCGACGCGGATGACGGCGGAGCTGGGGCGGGCGTTCTTCCCGGGCTTCGCGCCTTCCGCGCTGGCGGCGCTGGCGGGGTACGGGTGGCCGGGGAATGTGCGGGAGTTGCGCAACGTGGTGGAGCGCAGCGTGTGCCGGATGACGCGGCCGGAGCGGCGCTTGGCGGAGGTGGTGATCGATCCGTTCGGGGGGGGCGGGGGCGTTGCTCGGCGGCGGCGCCGGCGGCTGTGGCGGCGCCCGCGGGTGATGGGGCGGCGGGCGCGGGCGGGGATTTGCGCGCGGCGCTGCATGCGCTGGAGGGGCGGATGCTGGGGGAGGCGCTGGCGGCAACGCGGTTCAACCAGCGGCAGGCGGCGGCGCGGTTGGGGCTGGGGTACGATCAGTTCCGGCGGCGGTTGCGGGCGCATCCGGAGGTGCGGGGCGGGGCAACCAGAGACGCGCCCGCCGCACGACGTTAAGCTAAGTCGTCCTGCCAAGCCCACCATTCCGGATACGCTCACCGCAGCGTTCGATGAAATCCAGCTACGCTACTTCAAAGACTGCCACCGCGCCGGAGGTCACCTAAGGTCGGGGGTGTACTAATCATCGTTACTGATGGAGACCAGATCGCCGTCGATCCAGGCTTTGTCGTTGCCGGACCACGGAGAAACGGACTCTGTCGTACCGATCATGCACCCAGTCAAATTAATGCAACTACAAGGTGCCGACATTCATACGCGTGGAAACCAGGAGCAGACCGCAGGCTTGGCCTAGTAGAGGCGGATAGTTATCCCTCGTTCCCCGAGAATGTTGCGGTATAGTCCGAAGTGCTTTTCGAAGCCCATTCTGTAAATCGGCGTTTAACTGGGACCCCGCCGCGTTTGTGGTGTAACGCATTGGGCCAGCACAGAAAACGGACGATTTGAGGGGGTCCCGATCGGCGCCGATCGGGACCCCCTCAAATCGTTGCCTTTGCCTCTATTCCGACATCTCGCGCCTTCTGAAAGGCGGGTTCCAGTTGGACGCCGATCCACACATCCACCCATCCCAGCGGAAGAAGGGCCGTGGAGCTGCGCTTACCTCAGACTGATGATGGACATTGGCTGGCGGCGTCATCACAGGCGGGTCAGCCAGCTTGTCCGCCTCGCAAGGCCGCCTGGACCGCGATCCCGACGAAATGAGGCGCATCGAGATCAAGGGCCTCGCCAACTCGGCGCAACGCGGCAAGATCAGTTGGAGGCCGGCCGGCGGCCAGCGCGGCGACGAACTCCTCGGACACCTGTGCCTTGGTCGCCAGCTCCGCGGGCGAGATCTCGAACCCCTTCAGCAGATGCGAGAACGCGACCGCGAACGCCTCGCGCTCGAGAATGAAGCGCGCGCCCTCGGCCCAACACGCTTGGCCGCCTTCCTCCTCCCGCGTCGGAACGAAATCCCGCCGGTCCCCGAGCCAGGCGGACGCGATCGCATGATCGACCTTCCCCTCCTGGATCGCGATGCGCTCGCGGCTCAAGGAGTTGCGCACCGCCCCCTCGGTCATGGCGGCCAGCAGTGCCAGCTCGCGGACGGTCAGGTCGTGGCCCTTGCCCAGCTTCCACCGTCCGAAGGCGGTGTCCGCCGCCCGCCGGCACATGCCGTCCGGATTGGCGAGGGGGGAGCCTTCGCCGTTGCTCGCCTGCTGGTTGGCACCGCGGACCCACTCGTCGACGTTCTGAGCCGTTTCGTCGCCGAAGCGCCAATGCTGTCCCACCTGAAAGGCGAAGTCGTAGGCCTGATCGAGATAGCCGGTCGCGTTGAAGCGACCCAGGTCCACCTTGCCCGGATCGTCCTTGCAGTAGGGATACAGCGGATTTCCGGTCTCGAAACCCATGAAGGCGACGGCGAAGTCGAGGCTGCCGGCATGGGCGATCTGGTTGGCCTGCACGAGCAGCACCCGCTTCAACTCGGCCAGCATGTCCGCCTTGATGAACGGCGGGCGCGGCCGGGTTTCAGCCCAGAGCGAGGCGGGCGAGGCGTCGTCCACGGTCTCGACCGTGAGCGAGTCCGGTGAAATGAGCGAGGGCGGCGTGTCGCCGTCCGTCATGCGCACGGGGAAGCCACGCCCGACGAGCGCGGCGACCTCCTCGATCGTCTTCACCTTCACCGCGAACTTGTCGTGGTGTCGGCGCGCACCGTGCGCCGGGTCCGCCAGTACGAACAGTCCGTCGCGGTTGCGCCACGGCAGTTCGATCCGGCCCGTGCGAGGGTTCCGCCGCGTAATCCTGACCGCCATGACTCAGACCACCGCCAACCGGCTGACCTGCGCCAGCAGCCGGTCCCGATCCTGTTCGATCTGGTCCGGCCGCGTCCTGGCCGAAAGTTCCAATCTCGGTTTGAGGCCCAGGAAGAAGGCGATGCGCTCGGCATTCGCGCCACTCGGGTGCGGTAGGCCGACGAGCACGCGGTCGGCAGCCAGTACGCCGAGCGAGACCAAGTGCTGCAGGCATGCGGTCGGCTTCGGCCCGAGCGGCAGCCAGACGGCATGTGGCAGCGCCCGCACTTCCGCGGCCAGGCAGGTCTCGACCATTCCCCGGAGTAGAAGCGAGCGGAGCGGATCCGGGTTGCCGTTGTAATTGGCGCCGTCCACGAAGACCGGGTAGCGCAGCGCCGAGGTGAAATGCACCCGTTCGTGCATCGGATCGAACAGCGCCGCCGCGCCCGGCACAGCCAGGAGCTTGGGAAGGGAGATCCGATCCAGCATGCGCACGAGGTTGGACCGCATCGGGCCACTGAAACTTGCGGCAAGCTTGGCGTCGCGCAGGGCCGCCGCGTGCGGCTTGCTCTCCTGCAGGGCCTTCTTGAAGGCCAGCAGGGCGTTGGTCGCCTGCGCCCGTCCAGGCGTGATCCCGACGATCGCGAGGCGCGCATTCGGCGCCACGTGCTCGAACGGGGCCCAGTGAACGGTGAGATGGCCCTCGCGGGAGATCGTCAGGGTCTCGCCCGCGAGAAGATCGGCGTTCGCCGACGTGCGGACGTGGTGGATATAGCCGGAGATGTCGGTGTCGAGGTTGGCCATGGTGGTGGCGTGAGATCCTTGCGTGGGAAGATGGGTCAGGCCCGCTTGATGCGGCGGATGCGCCAGCCGGTCGTGATGACCGTGTTGTCGTTGTCGACGACGAGGTAAGCGCCTGAGGTGAAGTAGCGGTCGAAGATGCGCATGCCGCGATCTCCGCCGACTGCCTCGCGAATGCGCTTTCTGGCGGCCTTGTCGAGGCAGACGATGTCGGCACCGCGGACGCGAACGCGCGCGCCGTAATCGAGGAGCAGGCTCTCGAAGAGGCTGAGGGTGGCTCGCTGCTGGTGTCGGATCTGCGCGTGGTGGGTTCGGTGCGGCAGCATGGTGTACCTCCGTCCGCCTGTGGATATGATCCATATGTAGATATCCACCACGCTAGTCAAGAAAATATGACGATTATATGATCAATCATAGCTAGCTTCGGAGGCGAATCCCCCATACCGAGGCCGGGCTGGCGAAACGACGCCCCCCACAATCGGCCGATCCTGGTGGCCCGCCAGGCACCGCAGCCCACCCTTCCCGCAATCGGGCTGCCACATCCCGCGCAGAGGTGTGGATCGCCATTCAATCGGGACCCACTTCAAATCGTTAATTTTTCGATTCATCCCAGTGCCTTGTTCTTTCTAGGAGGCGGGTGCCATTTGGACGCCGATCCACACCAAACCGCGCAATCCCGGGTACAGGGTGGATCCATGAGGATCGAGGCGAAGATCGTCGGGTTCGATAAGGTCTCGGAGCGGATGGCGTTCGAGGCGGGGCTGCCGGGCTGGGCGCTGGAGACCGTGAAGGCGATCGCGAGCGTGCCGGAGAGCGATCCGGGGCTGGTCGGGTCCTATCCGTTGGACGAGGGGCAGGTGGCGTCGATCGCCGCGGCGGCGCATTTGAGTCTGGAGCCGGATCGGTTCGATTATTATCTGGAGGCGGACGAGGAAGGGGACGGCGCCGCTTGAGGTTGGGCGCAACCGCCGTGCGTCCCCAGATGGACGCCGCTGGGCTCCAACACCGTCGGCAAGCTGTGGGGGGAACGGGGACGGAACCCCACCGGCGTTGCAGACGTGGGCACCGGAGCAGGAGCATCCGGACGGCGTGCGGCCTGCTCCGAAGCACCGGTCACGCCCCCGGCCCGAAGCGCGAAGGCCGGAAGATCGATGAGGCAGGGCAGCGGCTCCCGAGCGGCCACCCTGAAGTCACCGGGCACGGTGCCCTGATCGCCCTCACCAGCCGACGGCCGCAGCAGCATTCCGCCAGCCGGCTACGCCGTAGAACCATCAACGAATGGTTAATCCAAAGGTCACCCTTGGGCCCTGAGCGCCCGATGAAGGGCACCATTCGGCCGGTCCAATTCGGCCCCGAAAACCCGACTTGTACAACCCACCGTCGCGCCTTCGGCCCAGCCGCCGGCGGACCTCTCTGCCCCCAAACGAAAAAGGGGGGCTCGCGCCCCCCTCGTCCCCTTACGCCGCCCGGGCTTCGGGCGCTTCGTCCTCGTCGGCCAGGCTCTCCGGCCGGGGGCCGCTGTCCTGGCCCTTCGCCGCCGGGTCCCGGTCCACCAGCTCGATCACCGCCATGCTGGCCGCGTCCCCGTAGCGCACGCCGGCCTTCAGCACCCGCGTGTAGCCCCCGGCGCGGGTCCGGTAGCGGTCGGCCAGGGTGGAGAACAGCTTGTCCACGATCTTCGCATCGCGCAGCTCGGCATAGGCCTGCCGCCGGGCGTGCAGCCCGCCGCGCTTGCCGAGGGTGAGCAGCTTCTCCGTCACCGGCCGCAGCTCCTTGGCTTTCGGCAGGGTGGTGGTGATCTGCTCGTGCTTCAGCAGCGCCACCGCCATGTTGCGGAACATCGCAAGGCGGTGGCTGGAGGTGACGCCGAGTTTCCGGCCGGCAATTCTGTGTCGCATGTTAGGTCTTCCTTCCCGCTGCGGCGGCTCAGAACGGTTCGTCCACGCGCTTGGCGAGGTCTTCGATATTCTCCGGCGGCCAGCCGACCACGGCCATGCCGAGGCCAAGGCCCATGGAGGCCAGCACTTCCTTGATCTCGTTCAGCGACTTGCGGCCGAAATTGGGGGTCCGCAGCATCTCCTGCTCGGTCTTCTGCACCAGGTCGCCGATATAGACGATGTTGTCGTTCTTCAGGCAGTTGGCGCTGCGCACCGACAGCTCCAGCTCGTCCACTTTCCGCAGCAGGTTGCGGTTGAACGGCAGGTTGTCTTCGGGCTCCTCCGGCCGGGCGAGCTGGGGCTCCTCGAAATTGATGAAGAGCTGCACCTGGTCCTGCAGGATGCGGGCGGCGACGGCCACCGCGTCTTCCGGCGTCACGGCGCCGTTGGTCTCCACCGTCAGCAGCAGCTTGTCGTAGTCGGTCACCTGGCCCACGCGGGTCGGCTCGACCTTGTACGACACGCGGCGCACCGGGGAGTAGATCGAATCGATCGGAATGAGGCCGATCGGCGCGTCTTCCGGCCGGTTGGCCGCGGCGGGCACGTAGCCCTTGCCGAGCTGGACCGTGAACTCCATCCCGAGCTTCACCCCGTCGTCGAGGGTGCACAGCACGAGGTCGGGGTTCATGATGTCGATGTCGTGGCCGGCCTGGATCTGGCCCGCGCGCACCTCGCCCGGGCCGGTGGCCGTCAGGCTCATGCGCTTCGGGCCCTCGCCGTGCATGCGCAGCGCGAGCTGCTTGATGTTCAGCACGATGTCGGTCACGTCCTCGCGCACGCCGGGGATCGAGCTGAACTCGTGCAGCACGCCGTCGATCTGCACCGCGGTGACCGCCGCGCCCTGCAGCGAGGACAGCAGGATGCGCCGGATCGCGTTGCCGAGGGTCATGCCGAAGCCGCGTTCCAGCGGCTCGGCCACCATGGTGGCGATCCGCGCGGGGTCGCCGCCGGGCTCGACGCCGAGCTTGTCCGGCTTGATCAGCGTCTGCCAGTTGCGCTGGATGACCTGGGTCTGCCTCATGTCTGTCAAATCCTTTCCGCCCCCGGACGGCCGCATCCCCGGGATGGATGCGCCGGCCCGACGGCGCTGCTGCGGCGGTTGGCGGCCCGCCGGGGCCGTCGGCGGATTGCGGCCCGCCGGGGCCGACGGCGGCTAGCGGCCCGCCGCACCGGTCCGGCGCGCGCGGCCGGACAAGACCGTCAGACCCGCCGGCGCTTGCGCGGCCGGCAGCCGTTGTGCGGGATCGGCGTCATGTCGCGGATCGCGGTGACGGAAAACCCTACCGTCTGCAAGGCGCGCAGCGCGCTTTCGCGGCCCGAGCCGGGGCCGCTCACTTCGATCTCGAGCGTTTCCATCCCGTGCTCGCGCGCCTTGCGCCCGGCATCCTCGGCGGCGACCTGGGCGGCGTAGGGGGTGGACTTCCGGCTGCCCTTGAACCCCTGGCTGCCGGCCGAAGACCAGGCGATGGCGTTGCCCTGGGCGTCGGTGATGGTCACCACGGTGTTGTTGAACGTCGCCGCGACATGGGCGACTCCGGCGATGATGTTCTTGCGCTCCTTGCGGCGGGGGCGCGAGGCGGCGGCGGGCTTCGCCATGGCGGGACTGTTTCCTGTTCCGAGAGGGGCCCGCGGCGAACGGCGGGCCGGCGGACGAGATGCGGGATACGAAAAGGGGCGGATCCGGCTACTTGGTGACTTTCTTCTTCCCGGCGATCGCCACCGCCTTGCCCTTGCGGGTGCGGGCGTTGGTATGGGTGCGCTGGCCGCGCACCGGCAGGCCGCGCCGATGGCGCAGGCCGCGGTAGCAGCCAAGGTCCATCAGACGCTTGATGTTCATCGCCACTTCGCGCCGCAGATCGCCTTCGACCCGGAATTCGCGGTCGACCAGCTCGCGGATGCGCAGCACCTCATCGTCGGAGAGCTGGTTCACCCGGCGGTCGTCGGGGATGCTGAGCCGGGTGCAGATCTCGGCAGCCTTGGTCGGGCCGATGCCGTAGATGTACCGAAGCCCGATCGTCACTCGCTTGTTGGTGGGGATGTTCACCCCCGCGATACGCGCCACGCCTGCACTCTCCTGCTCGAACGGTCCTGCAATCCAGCCGCGGTCAACCGCGGCGGGCCGCCAGGGATCGATACCTATGCGCCAATACCGACGGCCCCGCAACCGGGGTCGTCTGACGGGAGAGGGGGTTATAGCGGCCCGGGCGCGGACGTCAATCCGCCGGTGACGGGGCGATGACGGCGCCCGGGCCGGCCGCTCAGTAGCCGCGGGCCGGGTCCACACGGGTCGGCGGGTCCCGCCCTTCGGCCAGGGCGCGCAGGTTGGCGAAAAAAATATCGAGGCTGCGCGGCAGGTAGGTGGCCGGATCGTCGGCCGCGGTGTGCGGGCTGATGATCAGGTTCGGCGTCGTCCACAGCCGGTGGCCCGGCGGGATCGGCTCCGGGTCGAACACGTCCAGCACCGCGCCGGAAAGGTGCCCTGCGTCCAGCGCATCGCACAGCGCCGCCTGATCCAGCAGCGGCCCGCGGCCGATGTTCACCACCCCCGCGCCCGCGGGCAGCAGGCCGATCCGGCCGCGGTCGAGCAGGCCGCGGGTCGACGGGGTCAGCGGGCAGGCCAGCACCAGGAACTCGGTCGTGGGCAGGACCCGATCGAGCTCGTCGGTCGTCACCACCTGCGCGCAGGCCGGATGCGGCGCGGGGCGCGCGCGCACCCCGGTGACGACCATGCCAAGTCGCGCCGCCTGCCCGGCCACCGCGCCGCCGAGCGCGCCGAGCCCCACCACCGTGACCCGCCGCCCGGCCAGGGTGCGGCCCCAGCGCTTGCGCCACACCCCGGCGCGCTGGTCGGTGACCATCGCCGGGATCGCGTTGGCCAGCATCAGGATCGCCATCAGGCCGAATTCGCCGGCCTTCTCGGCGTGCGTGCCGCGGTTGTTGAGCAGCAGGGCGCCGGGCGGCAGCCAGTCGAACGGGGCCAGGTTGTCGAGGCCGGCGTTGGTCACGAACACCAGCCGCAGGCGCGGCGCGTCGGCCGGCAGCAGGGCACGCAGCACGTCCTTGTCGCCGATCAGCGCCTCGGCCTCGGCGATCGCGGCGGCGAACGCGGCCGGGGTGGTGCCGAAGCTGGGCCGGTGGCCGCCCCCGACGGCGCCGGCGCGCGCGGCGGCGGCCTCCCACAGCGCCGGGGTCAGGGTGAAGTGCGGGTCGTCGGGCGGGTTCTGGATATGGATGCGCATGGCGCGGCCAGCCTGCCACGGCGGCGTCCCGCGGGATACCGCCGCGGCAGGCCTGGCCGCGTGCTCAGGACCGGACCTGCCGAACTCTGACGGTCGCGGCGAAGGACCGCGACCGTCAGACGCAGGACGTCAGATCAGCTCTTGACCAGCGGGCAGCCGGTCTCGGCCAGCGGCATGAACGCGTCGATGCCCGGCGTGGTCGCCAGCACCTTGTAGGCGTCGTATTTGACCTGGGTCGCCGACGGCGGCTTCACCTGGCAGAGGTACATGTTGTTCAGCACCCGCCCGTTCGGCTCGATCCCGACGTTGGTGTTATAGAAATCGTTCACCTTCAGTTCGCGCATCTTCGCCGCAACCGCCGGCCCGTCGGTGGTGCCGGCCGCCTTCACCGCCTTCAGCCAGTGCAGCACCCCGGTGTACAGCCCCGCATGCTGCTGCACCGGCGGCTGGTTGATCTGCGCCTCGAACCGCTTCGCCCAGGCGCGGGTCTTGTCGGTCAGGTTCCAGTAGAACGAATTGGTCAGCACCAGCCCCTCGCAGACGTTCTGGCCGAGCGCGACGACGTCGGTCAGCGCCATCAGCAGGGTGGCGAGCTTCTGTCCGCCCTTGACGATGCCGAACTCGGCCGCCTGCTTGAGGCAGTTCTGCAGATCGGTGCCGGCATTGGCGAAGCCGATCACCTGCGCGCCCGACGCCTTGGCGCGGATCAGGTAGGAGGAGAAATCGGCCGTCCCGAGCGGGGCATTCACGTTGCCCAGCACCTTGCCGCCCTCGGCCTTGACGAATTTCTCGGTGTTGTCGCGCAGCGAGTAGCCGAATTGGTAGTCGGCGGTGATGAAGAACCAGGTCTTGCCGCCCTGGCGGGTCAGGGTGCCGCCGGTGTTCTTGCCCAGCGCATAGGTGTCGTAGCCGAAGTGGAAGCCGTACGGCGAGCACTGCTTGCCGGTGAAGTCGGTCGCCGCCGGACCGGTGATCAGATAGATCACCTTCTTCTGGCGCGAGACCTGCTGGATGGCGAGGCCCGAGGAGGTGGCGGCGCCGTCGCCCAGCACGTTCACCCCGTTGTCGTCGATCCACTGCCGGGCGATCGAACTCGACACGTTCGGCTTGTTCTGATCGTCCGCCTGCAGGATCTCGATCGGCCGGCCCAGCACGGAGCCGCCGAAATCCTCGACCGCGAGTTGGCTCGCGATCTTCGATCCGGGGCCGCCGACGGCGACATAGGGGCCACCCATGTCGCACAGCAGCCCGATCTTGACCGGCTTGGACGAACTTTGTGCCCGCACGATGGCCGGACGGGCCAAAGGCGCGGTAGCCAGCGCGCCGAGTGCGACGCGACGGGTGATCGGGGTCATTTTATGATGCCTCCCTTGGGCGTGACGTTATGCGTGCATTTTGCCAAACTTTAGCCGCAAGGGGAAGCGGTGCCGGCGCCGGGACGGAGCAGGTCCGTCCCGGCGCGCGAGATCAGGGCTCCATGTAGCCTTGCACCTCGTTGTCGGCCCAGGCGACCACGTCCTTGATCGACGTGCCGTTCTTGAGCCGGGCAAGCATGCTCGTCAGCACGGCGCCGTTATAGATCTGCACCGCGATGTCGGCCGGTGCCGGCGCGGCGGCGATGCTCGGCTGCGACTGGTGCCAGGGGCGGATCGGATAATTGTACACCGTGCCCTTGGGCGGACCCACTTCCGACCAGATCTTGAAGTCCATCATGCTGGCCTGCGGCGGGATGTCGTAGCCCTGGGTGTAGGGCTCGCGCTGCTCGACCTGGGCGCGGTCCATCAGGAACGCCATCAGCTCTTTGACCGCGCTCTTGTTGCGGCTGAACTTCCACACGCCCCAGTAGAAGCCGAGATAGGGGACGAAGCGCCCCTTCGGGCCCGCCGGGTTGGGGAAGGTCCAGCAATCCTCGGCCACTTTCGGCGCATCGCGCTTGGCCACGGCATAGGCCGACGGCGGGTTGAAGATCAGCGCGCCCTTGCCTGAGATCAGCGAGCGGTTGTTGGAGGCGTCGTCGTAGCTGACCGCGTCGGGGCCCAGGAACTTCACCAGCTTCTGCGCGTATTCCAGCACCTGGTGCACGGGGGCCGAGTTCACCTGCGGCTTGCCGTGCTCGTCCACCAGGTTGGCGCCGAAGGCATGGAACAACGCGCCCACCCAGTCGACGCTGTCGGTGGTCTGGCCGAGGCCGAGGCCGAACGCGTGCCCGTCCTTGAACGCCGCCTCGGCGGCCTTCAGGAAATTGCCCTCATAGGTCCAGTCGGCGCCCTCGGGCGGCGTCACCTCATGCGCCGGGTACATCTTCGTCACGTCGACGCCGATGTATTTCTTCATCAGGCTGATGCGCGCGCAGGACGGCTTGCTCTGGCTGCCCCAGCTGGCCGGCACCGACATCCAGTGCCCCTTGATGTGCGCCAGGTATTCCGAGGCGGCGTTGAACGGCCCCGCCTTGGCGCTCAGTTCCTTGATGACGTCGTCGACCGGTTCCAGCTTGTCGTGGTAGTTATGGGTGTCCCAGGTGCCGAACGTCATCATGTCGTGGCCGGCGCCGGCTTCCGCCTCGGCCGCGGCGGTCACCGCCAGCTTGTTGCCGTTGCTGGTGATGAAATCCAGCTCCACCGCAACGTTGTTCTTCTTGGCCCAGGCGTCCACCTGCTTCTTCATGATCCCGTCGGCGCCGGGAACCCAGTGGTCCCAGAGCGCCACCTTGATCTTGCCGGCGGCGTGGCCGGAGCGGATATGCACCAAAGGCAGGGCAGTCGCGGCGGCGCCGAGCTTCAGGGCGCCGCGTCTTGTCATACGCGAAGATGTCGTCATCGGGTCGTGCCTTCTCCGTTTCTTTACTACCGGAGCATGCTCCGGTTGCCGCCGACCGGGACGTTCTCGGCCGCGAGGCGGGCGGAGAGTGCGCCGCCCGACGGCATTGGTCCAGCCGCGGCCATTGCCTTTCACGACATGACGGTGGTGCCATGTTGCCGCGCCAGGCGGTTCGGTCCACCCTGCGGTGTCGCTCGCCGCCGGGGAAGGAACGCCTGCCATGCCGTCGCTTTCGGGAAAGACCGCGCTGCTCGAACTGCTGAAGCAGGAGGGCGTCCGCGTGATGTTCGGCAATCCCGGCACCACCGAACTGCCGCTGATGGACGCGCTCGCGGTGGAACAGGAGCTGCGCTACGTGCTGGCGTTGCAGGAAGCGCCGGCGATGGCGATGGCCGACGGCTACGCGCTCGCCTCCGGCGGGCTCGCGGTGGTGAACCTGCACGTCGCCCCCGGCCTCGGCAACGCCATGGGCATGCTGTACGACGCGCAGAAGGCCGGCAGCCCGGTGCTGGTCACCGCCGGCCAGCACGAGCAGACCTTCAACTTCACCGAGCCGCTGCTGTGGGCCGACCTGCCGCGGATCGCCGCCCCGTTCGTGAAATGGTCGCACGAGGTGCGCCGGCTGGAAGACCTGCCGCGCGCCATCCACCGCGCCGCCAAGACCGCGCTCGCCCCGCCGATGGGCCCGGTGTTCCTGTCGCTCCCCGGCGACGTGCTGACCGCCTCGGCCGAGCTCGACCTCGGCGCCCCGTCGCGCGTCGCCGCCGGCCTGCGCGGCGATGCCGCGGCGATCGCGCAGGCCGCGGCGCTGATCGCGCGCGCCGAACGCCCGGTGATCATGGCGGGCGATGCCGTCCCGGCGAGCGGGGCGCTGGCCGAGCTGGTCGCGCTGGCCGAAGCGATCGGCGCGCCGGTCTGGGACGAGGGGATGGCAAGCCGGGCCATGTTCCCCTCCTCGAACCCGCTCTACCGCGGCGCCTTCGCCCGGTTGCCGGCGACGATCCGCGGCATCCTGGCCGAGCACGATCTGCTGGTCTCGATCGGCGCCGATCTGTTCACCCTGTCCCTGCCCGGCGCGGTCGATGCGATGCCGGAGGGGATGAAGATCGTCCACCTCGACACCGACCCGTGGGAGCTCGGCAAGAACTACGCCGAGGCGTCCTCCATCCTGGGCGACCCGAAGGCCACCCTGCCGGAACTCACCGAAGCGGTCGTCGCCGCGCAGGGCAAGGCGGGGACGGCGAAGGCGGCGGCCCGGCTCGCCGCGGCGCGGGCCGAGGGCACCGCGAGCCTGGCCCGGCTGCGCGCGAGCGCCGGGGAAGCCGCCGGGCGCAGCCCGGTCGCCCCGCTGGCGCTGATCGGCGCCGTGGCCGCGATGCTGCCGAAGAACGCGGTGGTGATCGACGAGACGGTGTCCTCCGGCGCCGGGCTGCGCCGGCTGCTGGCGAGCGACGACGCGCAGAGCTTCTTCGGCCTGCGCGGCGGCGGCATCGGCTGGGGCCTGCCGGCGGCGATCGGCGCCAAGCTCGCGCTGCCCGACCGGCCGGTGGTGGCGCTGATCGGCGACGGCTCGGCGATGTACACCATCCAGGGGCTGTGGACCGCGGCGCATGAGAAGCTGTCGATGGTGTTCATCATCATCAACAACAGCTCGTACCGCATCCTGAAACAGCGCACCAACGCGATGCAGGGCTTCGCGCACCAGACGGATCGTTACGTCGGCATGGATCTCGACAATCCGGCGGTCGATTTCGTGACCGTCGCGCGCGGCCTCGGCCTCACCGCGCACCGTGCCCGCACGGTGGCCGAGGTGAAGGAGCTGCTGGCGGCAGGGCTGGCCGCGGATGGCCCCACCCTGATCGACGTGACGGTCGAGCGCGGCTGGAAGCCCGTCTGAGCCCGGCCCGGCTGCGACTCCCCCCTTGCCCGCGTCGTTTGGGGGGAGGGGCGGGGTGAGAGAGGTACGGATTTGGCCTGCGTTCCGGCGGGCGGGGAAGAAACTTCCAGCTCATCGCCTTGCGGCGCGATGAACGTTGCAATTGCCACGAAAGCCTTGCGGGACAAGCGCGGATCGGCCTAAGACCGCGGCCCCGCGCGGGATTTTCCTGCGCCCGAATTTGCAACGACAGGACTCTCCGATGCGATCCGATAACGCTCGCGCCCCCGGCCGCCGCCGGGTGCTGCTCGGCGCCGCCGCGCTTGCCGCCATCGCCGCCGGTCCGGCGCGCGCCGCCACGCGCCTGCGCGTCGCCTACATCCCGATCCTGCCGATGGCGCAGCTGTTCGTCATCCAGGCGGAGGGCTGGGCGGCGCAGGCCGGGCTCGATCTCGTGCTCACCAGCTTCTCCTCCGGCCCGGCGATGGTGCAGGCATTGGCGTCGGGACGGTTCGACGTCGCCTATGTCGGCATCGGCCCGGCGATGGTGGCGCGCGCGCACGGGGTGGATCTGAAGGTCGTCGCCGCCAACGGGGCCGATGAGATCGCGCTGCTCGGGCGCGGGGCCTTCGCCGCCGGCTGGGCCAAGGCGGCCTCCCCGGCGGCGGCCTTCGCCGCGTTCCGCCGAACCACGGGCCGGAAGGTGCGCATCGCCAGCCTGCCCAAAGGCTCGGTGCCCGACACGGTGCTGCAATACTGGCTGCAGCGCGTGGCGCAGGTCGCGCCCACGGATGTGGCGGTGCTCGGCTTCGGCGAGAACCGGTTGCAGCAGGCGCTGCTCGCCGGCTCGGTCGATGCCGCCTCCACCCTGGAGCCGGCGCTGACCCTGGTGCAGGAGCGCGATCCCACCGCCCGGGTCCTGGTGCGCGGGGGCACGATGTTCCCCGGCCAGCCGGGCGCCGTGCTGGCGGTCACCCGGACGCTGATCGAGACCCACCGGGACGCGGTGCAGGCCCTGGTGGGTCTGCATATCCGCGCCACCGACCTGCTTCGCCAGCACCCGCACCGGGCGGCGGCCGATCTGGAGCGGACCCTGGGCAAGGGCCTGCTGACCGAGGCGACCCTGTTCCAGGCCGTCACCTCCGCCGCCACCCACCCGATCGCCGATCCGCGCCTGCTCGTTGCCGCGACCGGGCGGCTGAACGCGTTCCAGGCCGGGCTCGATCACATGCCCCCGCTCCAGGACGTGGCGGGGATGTTCGACGCCTCGTTCTACACCGCGGCGATCGCCCAGCGGGCGGGATGACCGGCACACCGCCCCGCCGCCCCGCCCTGCTGTCCGCCGCCGGCCTCGCCGCCTTCCTGGCGGTGTGGGAGGCGTCGGTGCGCACCGGCCTGCTGCCGCCCGCCTGGGTGCCGGCGCCGAGCGCGGTGCCCGGCGCGTTCATCCGCGAACTCCGCGACGGCATCTGGCTTGCGGCGGTGGGCGACAGCCTGAGCCATTACGCAAGCGGGGTGATCATCGGCAGCCTGCTCGGCATCGCGACCGGCGTGGCGGTGGCGCTGCTGCCGCGCTTCGATGCGGCCCAGGCCTGGGTCGCGCGGCTGTTGCGGCCGATCCCGCCGCTCGCGTGGATCCCCTTCGCGCTGATCTGGTTCGGCGCCAGCGAGACGGCGGCGGCGTTCATCATCGGCATCGGCGTGTTCTGGCTGAATTATTTTGCCACCCAGTCGGCGGTGCGCGCGGTCGATCCGGGGCTGACCGAGCTCGCCGCCGCATTCGGCCAGGGCGGGTTCGTGCGCAGCCTGCACAAAGTGGTGCTGCCGGCGGCCGGGCCGGGAATCCTGTCCGGCGTGCGCGCGGGCCTGGGGCAGGGGTGGATGGCGGTGGTGGCCGCCGAGCTGTTCGGCATCCCGGGCATCGGCCAGCGCATGACGGAAGCGGCCGGGCTGCTCGCGACCGACGTGCTGGTGCTCTACATGCTCACCATCGCCGTGCTGTACGGCCTGACCGATCTTCTGTTCGAGGCAGTGACGAACCGGGTGCTGGCATGGACGCGTCCATGAGCGCCGCGCCGATCGTCGCGCTGCGCGGCCTCGCCTTCGCCCATCCCGGTGACGCGTCGGGGCGGAACGTGCTGGAAGGGCTTGATCTGACCCTGCCGCGCGGCGGCTTCACCGCGATCGTCGGTCCCTCCGGGGTCGGCAAGTCCACCCTCTTGCGGGTGGTCGCGGGCCTGGTGCGGCCAGCGGCGGGGGAGGCGCGGCTGCTCGCCCGCCCGGCGCCCGATCGGCGGCCGGCCGCGCTCGTGTTCCAGGACGCGCGGCTGATGCCCTGGCGGCGGGTGGCGGCGAACGTGGCGTTCGGCCTGGAAGGGCTGCGGCTCGATGCGGCGGAGCGGCGGCGGCGCGTGCAGGCGGCACTGGGGCTGGTCGGGCTCGCGGCCGAGGCGGGCAGGTTTCCCGCGCAACTCTCGGGCGGGCAGCGCCAGCGGGTGGGGCTCGCGCGCGCGCTCGCGGTCGCGCCCGACCTGTTGCTGATGGACGAGCCGTTCAGCGCGCTGGATGCGATCACACGGCACGGCCTGCAGGACGAGGTGCTGCGGGTCTGGCGGGAGACCGGGGCCTCCGTGCTGTTCGTGACGCACGATCTGGACGAGGCGGTCTATCTGGCCGACCGGGTGGTGCTGCTGGCCGGACGCCCGGCGCGGGTGGCGCAGGACGTGGCGATCGACGTGCCGCGCCCGCGGCCCCGCGCGGGGCTCGCCACGCAGGTGGCCGATCTGCGGCGGGCGCTGGAGGAGACTTTCATCGGCGGCGCGGGGATCTGATGTCGCGGAAGGAAGGCCAGGGGGCCTGCCCCCTGGACCCCCGCCAAGGGCGTCGCCCTTGGAACCCATTCGTCGGTTCCGGTTGGGTGCGGGGTGGCGCGGCGGGCGCGGGGCGGCCCGGGTGGCCGGCAGGGAAAGGGCGCTTGCGCCCTTTCCCTGCCGGCCACCCGGGCCGCCCCGCGCCCGCCGCGCCACCCCGCACCCAACAGGAACCCCCCAAGGGGTCCAGGGGACGACTGTCCCCTGGTGGGGGGTCCAGGGGGGCAAAGCCCCCCTGGCCTTCCTTCCGCAACGTCGGAGACCGATGGCCGGTCGTGGATTGTGCCTCACGCCGCTCCCGTCAACGCCCGCGCCAGCACGTCCCGCGCGGCCTGGCCGGCGTCCAGGGAGGTCGCGTTCACGGTTGCCACCCGGAACCCGCCGGGCGGCATCGCGTGCCAGCCGGGAGTCCGGTCCTCGTAGAAGGTGATCTGCACGCTGGAGACGCCCGGCATCGCCTGCACCGCTGCCACCGTCGCCGCGGGGGGGTGGCGGTAGGTCCGGCCGTGCGGGGCGAACAGCACCACGCTGAACCCGTCGGCCCGGGCGCTGTCGTCGAAGCGCCACGCGCCGTGCGCGTAGAGGTCGACCAGCGCCGCCACCCAGCCCGGTCCGTACAGGTCCGGCCACTGGTCGGCGAAGCGCAGATGCGCCTCGATGATCCGCCCGCCGATCGTTTCGAAATTGGCCATGCCGGTGTAGCCGGCCAGATGCGTGCGCGCCCAGGCGCCGCACCAGGCTTCCACCTCCGCCATCGCCTCGGCGTGCACGTGCCAGTGGTCGAAGGTGCCGCCCGCGCCGGCGGCGCCGGTGGCGTGGCGCCACCAGCGCGCCTCGCCGTTCACCAGCGCCACGTCGGAGCTGACATGCCGCCCTTCCAGCAGGCGGCACCAGAAATGGCCCGGTGCCAGCGCGGCGGCGTAGTCGGCGGCCGAGGCGACCACCCGGCTGCCGGTGCCCATCCCGCGCAGGTTCATGATCGGCTTGGAAAACACCGGGAAGAAGGGCGGCATCACCCCGTGCGGCGCCGCTTCCAGCCCCTGCGACAGCGCGACCGCCAGCTTGTCGTAGATCCAGCGCTGCGCCGGGTACCATTCCCAGGCATCCGGGTCCTTGGTGGGGATCCGCACGTGCTCGGGACACGGCACGTCGGCGAAAAACTGCCAGCGCCAGGGATCGGGCTCGCGGATCGGCACGGAGGCTCAGCCCGGAACGACGGGGCGCAGGCGCGGGGGCAGGGTGGTCAGCGAGTCGGCGGTGTCGAAATCGCGCAGCACCGCGTCCTCGGACATTTCTACCTCCGCCACGTGCTCGGCATGCTGGGCGAGCAGGAAGCGGGCGCCGGAATCGCCGGTGATGCGCAGGATTTCGGGGAAGAAGCGGCGGTCCCACAACATCGGGTTGCCCTGCTTGCCGCGGAAGGTCGGCAGCACGATCAGCCTTCCCTCGTCGGGGTCGTAGGCTTCCAAAAGCCGGTCGATCATCCGCCCGGTCACCAGCGGCATGTCGCCCAGGCAGACGATGGCGGCGGCGGCCTCGGGCGGCACCGCGGCAATGCCGGCGCGCAGGCTGGCCGACAGGCCGTCGGCGTAGTCCGGCGCGTGCACCACCCGCACCGGCCGTCCGCCCAGCGCGTGCGCCACCTGCTCGGCCTGATGGCCGGTGACCACCAGCACCGGGCGGGCCTTGGAGGACAACACGTTGTCCACCACCCGCGCGATCATCGGCTTGCCGGCGGGGTCGGCCAGCAGCAGCTTGTTGAGCGGGGCCATCCGGCGCGACCGCCCGGCGCCCAGCACCACCCCGGCGATCACCGGGGCGGAGCGCGGCGCCGGGCCCACGCGGGCCTCGGCGGTGGCCTTCTCGCGCGGCAACGGGCGGACGTTGGTCTCTTTCAGCAGCCCGCCCACGCCCATGCGCATGATCTCCGCCGGGCCTGCCGGCAGCCCGGCGAACAGGCGCGGCAGCACGAGGTCGATCCCGTTCTGTTTCGGGCTGCGCGCGCACCCGGGCAGCACGAGCGCGGGCCGGCCGCCGATCCGCCCGACGCAGATCAGGTTGCCCGGATCCACCGGCATCCCGAAATGCAGGATCTCGCCGCCCGCCCGCACGATCCCCTCCGGCCCGACGTCGCGCCGGTCGACCACGGCAGAGGCGCCGACCACCAGCAGCAGCTCCGCCCCCTGGCCGATCAGCGTTTCCAGCGCGGCGGCGATCGGTGCCGTTTCGTGTGGGGTGCGCAACGGCGGCAGCAGGGTGCCGGTGAGCGCGCTCACCCGCGCCTCGGTCACCGCGATGGTCTTTTCGGTGACGCTTTCCTTGAGGCCGGGCAGCTCCGTCACCACCAGCCCGACCTTGAGCGGGCGGAACGGATGCAGCCGCAGCGCCGGCCCGCCATGCTGCGCCACCACCTCGACCACCGAAACAAGCGTGCCGGGCACGGCGAAGGGGATCACCTTGATGGTGGCTACCAGGTCGCGCGCGGCCACCACCGCACCGTCGGGCAGGGTGCCGACGGTCAGCGATTCGTCCACCCCGTTCAGCCGGTCGATCTTGGCGGTATCGACAAGCAGCAGGCCGGCCGCCTCGGCGGCCAGGTTCACCCGCCCGGTGGCCGCGCGGGTGCGCGCGAGCAGCGGCCCCACCAGCGGCGCGGCCAGCCGGTCGGCGGCGATGTCTTCGGGCACGTCGCCCGGTTCCAGCCGCGCGGCGATCACCTCCCGCCGTCCCGCCTCGCGCAGTGCCGTGAGCGCCGCCTCGTCCAGCACCGAGCCCTTGCGCAGCATGCGCTCGGCCAGACGGTGCGAATGGGCGAGGATCGCGCCTTTCGCCTCGGCCAGCGGAACCGGGCCGAACCTCATGCCGCGCGCGCGGCCGGCCGGGCCGGGGCAAGCTTCGACCCGCGGCGCGCCGCGACCAGTTCGGCGGCGATCGACAGGCCGATCTCCGGCGCCGTCACCGCTTCCAGATCGAGACCGACGGGCCCTTTGATCCGCGCCAGGGCGGCCTCGTCATGGCCGAGCGCGCGCAGCCGGCCGAGCCGTGCGGCATGGGTGCGGCGCGATCCCAGCGCGCCGATGTAGAACGCGTCGGACCGCAGCGCCCGGTCGAGTGCGGGATCGTCCAGCTTCGGATCATGCGTGAGCGTGACGACCGCGGTGCGCCCGTCCGGCGCCAGCGCCTCCATCGCCTCGTCCGGCCAGTCGGTCCGCACCGTCACGTTCGGGAAGCGCTCGTCGGAGGCGAAGGACCGGCGCGGGTCGACCACGGTGACCGCGAACCCCACTTCGGAGGCGAACGGCACCAGCGCCTGGGCGATATGCACGGCGCCGACCACGATCAGCCGCAGCGGCGGGGTGTAGGCGTGCAGGAACCAGTCGGTGCCGTCGATCGTGACCGTGCCGCTTTCGTCTTCCGCCAGCGCGTGCGCCGCGGCCGCGTTCAGCGCTGCCGGCCGGGCCGGATCGGGCAGCAGGCATTGCGCGCCGTCCGGCAGCTTCGTCGCCAGCACCACCGGGCGCTTGTCCGCCCGCGCCGCCTGCAGCGCGGCAAGCAGGTCGGGCGTCACGCCAGTGGCTCCACGAACACTTTCACCTTGCCGCCGCAGGCGAGGCCGACTTCCCAGGCGCGCTCGTTCGTCACGCCGAAATCGAGCAGTTGCGGCGCCCCGGTTTCCATCGTGCGCAAGGCGGCGTCGGCCACCGCGCCCTCGATGCAGCCGCCGGAGACCGAGCCCGCCATGCGGCCCGATTTCGTGACCGCCATCTGGCTGCCGGCGGGACGGGGGGAACTTCCCCAGGTTTCGGTAACGGTGGCGATCGCCACCTGCTCGCCGGCCGCGCGCCAGGTGGCTGCCTGTGCCAGCACGTCTTCGACATCCGCACTCATGAACCGATCCTTTCCCCGCTTTCCCGCGACACTATGGGCCGGCGCGCCATCGGGCGCGAGAGCAGCGCCACCAGCGCGCGCAGGCTTTGCAGATTGTGCACCGGGCGAAACTCATCCACATGCGGCAGCATCGCCCGGATGCCCTGGGATTTTGGTTCGAACCCCGTCCACCGCAACAGCGGGTTGAGCCAGATCAGCCGCCGGCAGGAGCGGTGCAGCCGGTCCATCGCCTCCGCCAGCTCCCCGGGTCCGTCCGTCTCGCGCGGACGGTCGAGCCCGTCGGTGATCAGCAGCACGACCGCGCCCTGGCCCAGCACGCGTCGCGCCCACAGCCGGTTGAACCGCGCCAGGGCCTCGCCGATCCTGGTGCCGCCGGACCAGTCGGGAACCACATGGGCGATGGTCTGGAACGCCACTTCCGGGTCGCGGTGGCGCAACTGGCGGGTGATGTTGGTCAGCCTGGTGCCGAACAGGAACACCTGCACCCGGTCGCGGTCGTTCGTCACCGCGTGCAGGAAGTGCAGCAGGATCTGCACGTAGCGCCCCATCGAGCCGGAGATGTCGCAGAGCACCACCAGCGGCGGCGGGCGGGTGGTGCGGCGGGACCGGGCGAGGTCGAAGATCTCCCCGCCGTGGCGCAGGCTGGCGCGGATGGTCCGCCGCAGGTCGGCGATCGGGCCCGTGGGGTCGGGCCGGGCGCGGCGGGTGCGGCGCAGGTCGAGCGGCAGGGCAAGGCGGCGGATCTCCCGCTTGGCCTCGGCGATCTCGGCGGCGCTCATCGCCTCGAAATCCATCTGCTGCAGCTGTTCGCGGTCGCTGGCGGAAAACGTGACGTCGAGCTCGGGCGGCGGTTCCTCGCGGGGTTTGCGCGCGCGCGGCGAGGCCATGGCCTCCGCCAGCCGGCGCGCGGCGGGCGGCGGACGCTGTGGCTTGCGGATCTTTTCCGCTTCCATCAGCGCCATGGCGGCGGCCTGCCGGCTGCCGGCGGGGTCGCGCCAGAACAACGCGAAGGCGTGGTCGAACACCTCCTGATGCTCGTGGCGATGGATCATCGCGGCGCGGAGCGCGGTGCGCATCTCCTCACGCGCGCCGATGTCGATCAGGCGTAACGCCTGCTGCGCCGCCAGGGTTTCCGCCGGACCGACCGGCAGGCCGGCGCGGCGGAGCAGGTGGGCGAAGTGCATCACGTTGGCCGCCAGGGCGGGGCGCGGACGGGACGATGCGGGACGGGGGGGCGAGGGCGGAAGCATGGCGCCCAGCATAAGGCCGCGCCGCGTGCGCAGGGCAAGAGTGGCGGGGATTCCCGCTCCCAGGTCAGCGCAGCAGGCTCACCCGCAGGCCGGGCGCATCGAGCGCCGCCCAGGCGCGGTCCGCCGTCAGCGCCTCCCCCGCCAGCTGTGCCGCCAGCGCCAGGCACGCCCGGTCGCCGAACCCCAGTGCCGCCGCCCGTGTCGCCGGGCGCAGCGCGCCGGCCGCATGGGCCGCCTCGGCGTCGAACGGCCGCGGGTCGAGATCGAGCCCGTCCAGCGCGGCGCGGATCGCCTCTGTCGGCATCCCGCGCTCGGCGAGCGTCGCCACCACTTCGGACAGGTTCACGGCGCTGATCGTGGCGCGCGGCAGCGCCGCGAGCACCACGTCGGCCCCCGGTTCGTCGCCCAGCAGCGCGAGCACGGCCGAGGCATCCAGCACCACCGGGCCGGCGGGTTCAGTCACGCATCGCCTCGGCGCGGCGCTGGCGGATGAGCGCCTCGGACAGCCGGGCATCGGCGGGGATATACTGGCGTACTAGCGCCTGCGCCCGTTCCACCGCGCGGCGAAGCGAGCGGACCCGCAGCTCCCCGTCCCGGATATCCAGCACGAGGCTTTCCCCGGGGGTGAGCGCGAGCTCGCGGCGGAACTCGGCCGGGATCACCAGCCGGCCGCCTTCGGCAAGCCTGGCGCGCTGCGCGGTCATGTCAATACCTCTTGTCGATCCATGCCGGGGGATATAGGACATTTCTCGGACAATTGCCACAACTCGCGATCCGTGGCCGGAGACAGGAAACCCCCCATGGACGACGATTTCCGCCGCGCCGCGCTCGACTACCACCGCCTGCCGCGGCCGGGGAAACTCAGCGTCGAACCCACCAAACGCATGGCGAGCCAGCGCGACCTCGCGCTCGCCTACTCCCCCGGCGTCGCCGCCGCCTGCGAGGCGATCCAGGCCGATCCCGCGAGCGCGCACGACTACACCGCGCGCGGCAACCTGGTCGGCGTGATCTCCAACGGCACCGCGGTGCTCGGCCTTGGCAACATCGGCCCGCTGGCCGGCAAGCCGGTGATGGAGGGCAAGGCCGTCCTGTTCAAGAAATTCGCCGGCATCGACGTGTTCGACATCGAGGTGGACGCCGACGACCCGGACCGGTTCTGCGACGTGGTGGCGGCGCTGGAACCCACCTTCGGCGCGATCAACCTGGAAGACATCAAGGCGCCCGAGTGCTTCGCGATCGAGGCCACCCTGCGCGCGCGGATGAACATCCCGGTGTTCCACGACGACCAGCACGGCACCGCGATCACGGTCGCCGCCGCGGTGCGCAACGGGCTGCTGGTGCAGGGCAAGACGCTCGATCAGGTGAAGCTGGTTACCTCGGGCGCCGGCGCCGCCGCGCTCGCCTGCGTCGATCTGCTGGTCAGCATGGGGCTCAAGCCCGAGAACGTGACCCTGACCGACATCGCCGGCGTGGTGCGGCCCGGGCGGCCGGGGATGCTGCCCAACATGGCCCGCTACGCGCGGGAGACGAACGCGGGCGGGCTGGAAGACGCGCTGGACGGCGCCGACGTGTTCCTCGGCCTGTCGGCGCCACGGGTGCTGCGGCCGGAATTCCTGAGCCGGCTGGCCGAGAAGCCGCTGATCCTGGCGCTGGCGAATCCCGAGCCGGAGATCCTGCCCGAACTGGCTCGCGCCGCCCGCCCGGATGCGATCGTCGCCACCGGGCGCAGCGACTTCCCGAACCAGGTCAACAACGTCCTGTGCTTCCCCTTCATGTTCCGCGGCACCTTGGATGTGGGCGCCAGCACGATCGACCGGGCGATGGAGATCGCGGCGGTGGAGGCGCTGGCCGGTCTCGCGCGGATGGAAGCGAGCGAGGTGGTGGCCGCCGCCTACGGCGGCGCGGCCCCCGTGTTCGGCCCCGACTACATCATCCCCAAGCCGTTCGACCCGCGGCTGATCCTGGAGATCGCCCCCGCGGTGGCCCGCGCGGCGATGGAAAGCGGGGTGGCGCGCCGCCCGATCACCGATTTCGCCGCCTACAAGCGCGACCTGGAACGTTTCGTGTTCCGCTCCGGCCAGTTCATGCGCCCGGTGTTCGAGGCGGCGCGGCAGTCGCTGAAGCGCATCGTGCTGGCCGAAGGGACGGACGAGCGGGTGCTGCGCGCGGCGCAGACCCTGGTGGACGACGGGATTGCCCGGCCGATCCTGCTCGGCCGGCAGGCGGCGATCGCGGCCAAGGTGCAGGCGATGGGGCTGCGGCTCGATCTGGGCGGGGCGGTGCAGGTGATCGATCCGGCCGAGGACAGCGCGTTGTTTTCGCGCCTGCTGCCCGATTACGTGCGCCTGGCCGGGCGGCGCGGCGTGCCGCCCGACATCGCCGCCCGCGCGCTGCGCAGCCGCGGCTCGGTCGCCGCGGCGATGCTGCTGCACGCGGGGGAGGCGGACGCGGCGCTGGTGGGCGGGCTCGCGAACTGGTGGCGCCAGGTGCAGTACGTGCTGCCGATCATCCCGCGCAGCCCGGGCGCCAGCCGGGTCTACGCGCTGGCGGCGCTGATCCTGCCGACCGGCACCCTGTTCCTGTGCGACACGCATATGGTGGTCGATCCCACTGCGGAACAGATCGCCGAGATGACGCAGCTTGCCGCCGACGCGGTGGCGGATTTCGGCATCGTGCCCAGCGTGGCGTTGCTGTCGCATTCCAATTTCGGCGCCAGCGATTCCCATTCCGCGCGCAAGATGCGCCGCGCGCTGGCGCTGATCCGCGAGCGTGCGCCCGGCCTGGCGGTGGACGGAGAGATGAACGCGGAATCGGCGCTGGTGGAGGCGATCCGCAGCCGCGCCATCGCCGACAGCCGCATTGCCGGCACCGCCAACTTGCTGGTGATGCCCAATCTGGATGCCGCGAACATCGCCTTCACCCTGCTGAAGGCGGCGGCCGATGCGCTGTCGGTGGGGCCGATGCTGCTCGGGATGTCGCAGCCGATCCATGTGCTGGTGCCGAGCGTGACGGCGCGGGGGATCGTGAACCTGAGCGCCTTCGCCGCGCGGGAAGCGGCGGTGCGCGGCGCCCAGGGGATGGGGTAGGGGGCTTCGCCTACCCCGCGGCCGCGACCGCCGCGACCGCCGCGCCGGTGATGCGGCGCAACTCGGCCGCGGTGGTGCGGAACACGTGGCGCGGGGAGCCGGCGGCGGCCCAGATCGGGTCGAGCGCCAGCAGGTCTTCGTCCAGCAGCAGCAGCGGCGGGCTGGTGTGGCCCAGGGGGGCGACGCCGCCGACCGCGAAGCCGGTGGCTTCGCGCACCCAATCGGCATCCGCGCGGGCAAGCGCGATGCCGAGCGCGGCGGCGGCCTTGGCGGGATCCACCCGGTTGGCGCCGGAGGTGACGATCACCGCCGCCCGGCTGCCCGTCTTGCCGCCGGCGCGGAAGACGATGGATTTGGCGATCTGCGCGACGTCGCAGCCGACCGCGGCGGCAGCGTCGGCGGCGGTGCGGGTGCCTTCGGGGAATTCGGTGATGGTGTCGGGGTGGCCGGCGGCTTCGAGGGCGGCGCGGACGCGGGCGACGGAGGAGGGGGAGGGGGCGTTGGGGGGCATGTCGGGGCGAGGTCTCTCGGCAGGGGTAAGGATGGCGCGGGATCTATAGTTGACGGGCTGAGGCGTAGCCACCGGCTGTCGAATTACAGGACCGTCCCGCCCGCTATCCCAACGACGGATCGGATAGGCGCTCGCGATGCACTGCAAACACGCGGTACCGGCCAGAAACCGGACATCAACTTTGCACGGACTTCAGCCGTTCCATCCGCGCCATACCGGGCCGCCGAAAGACGTGCAACGACCATCTTCCGTGCAGCAGTTAAGGGCGGCGACGTATTCAGCCTCCTTCGTAGGCCCGCTGAAAAAGCGGCTGCGCCTTTGCGAAGTCGGCAAGGCTGCGTATAGTGACCTCCAAATCACCCGTGCCGAAATGGCCTATTCTGCGCACATCGCGTGTGAAGCCCAATTCTAGGTCCACGGAACCTGGATCGACCTTGAGGTAGGCGGTCACCACCCTTGCTTGGGGGTATACCTCGACACAGGCAAAGTTCTTGATCCGCTTGAATGCGACATAATATTTGAGTTCTTTGACTTGCACGTCATCGCCGAGACCAGACAGAAAGGCACTTACTGCTTCATAAAGGTCTCGAACGGCGGTCGGTGCGTTATCGATCCGATACGAGATGCGTTGACTGGCGTACGGATCAGGGGTCGAAACCCCCTCCGACGCCACAGTCAGCTCGGATAGCAGGCTTACTGGTGATGAGGTAGTGGAGGGGAGTTGGGCTGTGGCTGGGGCGCCGTTGCTCATGCGAGCGACCTTGGGTGCATGAACCAGTTCGATCATCAGGAGCATCTCACCAAAGCGGCGATAACGAAGAAGTTCAATGTTCCGATTGATTTGCTTTACCGCATGCTCGTCGTAGCGGGTGAAGTCGCCCGCAATACACAGCAGCCGCGGCGCCGACCAGTCCACCGCTTTGGCCGCATCCTCGCCGAGCTGCTCGAGAACGAGCCACTGGAACTCTTTCCTGTGGTCCATCAGCCAATCGAGATAATATAGACCTTGATTGATGACGTTTTCGTTGATAGCGCGCTTGTATTCTATAATGACTGGACAGCTATCCTCATCCAGACCGAGGGTGTCAATCCGACCGCCGTGCACAGGGCCGGTTGAGTGCTCGGTAGCTAGAAAACGCACTCCCAGCAATGCCTCCAAGTTTTCCTCAAACAGTCGCTGAAGGGATTTCTCCATCTGCACAGCGTATCCTGCCAATTCGGCCATGCGGCCTGCCTCAAGGCGGAACAGTTTGATGTCGCTCATTGGTGTTGCAGTGCTCGCATTGTCAGGTACTAGTCAGCATAGCTGATGTATCGGCAGTAGATCGCCACAATGGCGACGAATTGTCCACCCCGAGACGGTTCGGTATCCGACCTGCCGTAGCGTCCCGGGCACCAGCGTTGGGTCTGGCTCCGAACCGAAGCCATCGGCGAACCGAGCCCGCCAGCCCGCGGCCCCACCGGCACCGGCGTCCCATCCACCCTGCCCGCAAACGCCGCCGCCATGAACCGCCCCAACCCCGCCGCCCCACTCGCCGGCGTGCACGCGGGCGACGGAGGACGGGCGGGACTGTCGGCGGGCATGTCGGGACGAGATCCCTGCGGATGCTAGAAGCGGCCCCCTACACAGGCCTCCGCTTGCATGCAGCCCAGGGACCTGCCTCAGCGGACCTGCCGGAGCAGGCTGACGGCCCCCCGCTCATGACCCGAAGCGGCCGCCCGGCTCGCTGCCGCCGGGCGGAAGCAAGGGGTCCCGCCCGGCAGCGGCGCGGGACCCGTCGCCTTCAGTCCGCTAGCTCGCGCCCGCGACCTTGTCCTGCGTCTTCGTTTCGAAATCGCTGGCGTCATGGCGCTCATGCAACTGGCTTGCTGGCTCGCCCGTGACGCGGTTGACCATGCGACCCCGCCGGACCGCCGGCCGCTCGCCGATCATGTCGGCCCAGCGCTGCACGTTCTTGTAGTCCTGCACCTGCAGGAACTCGGCTGCCCCATAGAGCCAGCCCTTCACCAGACCGCCATACCAGGGCCAGACCGCGATATCGGCGATGCTGTACTCGCTGCCCGCCAGATACGCGTTGTCCGCCAGCCGGCGGTCGAGCACGTCGAGCTGCCGCTTCGCCTCCATGGCGAACCGGTTGATCGCGTATTCGATCTTCGTCGGCGCATACGCGTAGAAGTGGCCGAACCCGCCGCCCAGATACGGGGCGCTGCCCATCTGCCAGAACAGCCATGACAGGCATTCGGTGCGCGCATCGAGGTCGGTCGGCAGGAAGGCGCCGAACTTTTCGGCGAGATACAGCAGGATCGCGCCGGACTCGAACACCCGCCGCGAGGTCGGACCGCTGCGGTCCACCAGCGCCGGTATCTTGGAGTTGGGATTGGCCGCCACGAAACCGCTGCCGAACTGATCGCCGTCGCCGATCCGGATCAGCCAGGCGTCATACTCCGCGCCGCTGTGGCCGCTTGCCAGCAGCTCTTCCAGCATCACCGTCACCTTCACGCCGTTCGGCGTTCCGAGCGAATAGAGCTGGAGCGGATGGCGCCCAACCGGCAGCTCCTTCTCGTGCGTGGCCCCCGAAACCGGGCGGTTGATGTTCGCGAACCGGCCGCCGTTCGCCTTGTCCCAGGTCCAGACCTTCGGCGGCGTGTATTCGGATGAACTCGTCATTTTCCAATCTCCCTACGTTTGGCCGTGCGATGCGATCGCAATGCACGTTCGGGACGTCCTTTACACGATGACGCCACGACAGTGCGCGGGGGCGGCCCGGCTGACGCATTCACCGCCCCAACTGCCCCAGCACGTCCCCCGCCGTCACCACCCCCGCCGCCCGCAGCTTGACCCCCGCCGCCCGCAACGCCGCCGCCGTCCACCAGTTGCACGTATGCGCCAGGTCGTAGCGTTCCGTGGCGGCATAGAACACGCATCCCGCGCAAGGCCCCGGCCCCACCGGCACCGGCCCCCCGTCCGCCCCGGACGCGAACGCCGCCGCCAGGAATCGCCGCAATCCCGCTGCCCCGTCCGCCGGCGCGCACACATGCCAGACCCGTTCCGCCCGGCTCCATCCCACCGGCAGCGGCGTCACCAGCAGCACCGCCGGCCCCGGCAGGGTTGCCCGCAGCAGATCCCCCACCCCCGGGTCCGCCGCCATGTAATAGTCCCGCTGCCCGAACCCGAACCCGAACGCCCCCGCCCGCGGATCCGCCCGCCGCAGCGCCGCCAGCCGCCCAACCAGCACCGACGCCGGCACCCCGATCCCGGTATGCCATCCGCCCGCCACCACCGTCAGCTTCAGCCCGTCCCGGCAGGCAGACGCCGGCCCCGAAGGCGGCGCCGGCCCCGCGCACCCCGCCAGCCCCAGCAGCACCGCCGCCGCCGCGCGCACGCCCCACCCCAGGACCCTCCGGTCGCGCCCGACCACCCCCATATACCTCCCGGCGGCGTCCCACCCCGGGCCGAAGCGCCGCCTGCGGCCAGCCGGCCGGCAGATGACCTGCCTCAAAGCGCCCGCACCCCACCTTCCGCTACGCTCGCCCCGCACCGCAGGGATCGGACCAGGTTTGGCCACCTCGCCATCATCCTCCACCTCGGACACCGACACCGCGCGCCCCCCCGTCGCCGAGGCGCCGCCCGTCCGCCCCTTCGGCCCGCCGGCCGCGCCCGCGACCGCCTCGCCGCGCGCAACCCCCGGGCTGACCGCGGCCCCGCGCCGCCGCGCCCGCTGGCCCGCCCGGCTGCTGCTGATCGCCCTCGTCCTCGCCGCCGCCGGCGGCGGCGCCTGGTACATGCTCTGGCGCCCGCTCCCCGTCACCATCACCCACCCCTGGCGCGGCCCGGCGATCGAGGCGGTCTACGCCACCGGCATCGTCGAGGCGGTCGATACCGCCCGGGTCGGCGCGGTCGTCGCCGGCCGCATCGTCGCCCTGCCGGTCGAGGAAGGCGAACGGGTGAAGCAAGGCCAACTCCTCGCCCTGCTCGACGACCGCCAGGCCGGGCAATTGCTGGCCGACGCGCGCGCCCGCCTCGCGCTCGCCGACGCGGAACTCGCGCGCGAGAATGCGCTCGCCGGGCGCGGCGTCCATACGGTGCAGGCGCTGGAGCGCGCCCGGGCCGAGCGGGATCGCGCCAACGCCACCGCTCTCCTGGCGCTGCGCCAGGTGGAGGACCGCCGGATCGTCGCGCCGCTGGACGGCATCGTGATGAAACGGGAGGTCGAGCTGGGCGAAACGGTCGCGGCCAACGCGGTGATGTTCGACATCGCCTCCCCGGCCAGGCTGCGCGTCGCCGCCGACGTGGACGAGCGCGACATGCCCCGGGTGCGCCTGGGCGCGCCGGTCGCCATCCGCGCCGACGCGTTCCCCGGCGAGGTGTTCCGCGCCAAAGTCACGAAAATCCGCTGGCAGGGCGACACCGCCACCCGCACCTACCGGGTGGAAGCGGCCCTGCCCGCCGGCACCAAACTGCTCATCGGCATGACGGTGGACACCAACATCGTCGTCAGCGAACAGCCGGACGCGCTGCTGGTTCCGCCCGCCGCCGTGCGCCACGACCCGCCCGAAGGCAGCCGCCCCGGCGCCGCCTACGTGTTCCAGGTCAAGAACGGCCGCAGCGAACGAACCAACGTCGTCCTCGGCGCCACAGGACCCGACGCCGTCCAGATCCGCAGCGGCCTCGCACCCAACGCCGCAATCCTCGCCCGCCCACCCGACGCCCTGACCCCCGGCCGGCGCGTCACGGTCGTGAAATGATGCCGGAGATCGGACGGGTTGGGGGTTCGGAAGGAAGGCCAGGGGGCGCTGCCCCCTGGACCCCCGCCAAGGGCGTCGCCCTTGGAACCCTTCCGTCGGTTCCGATCCGGTGTGGGGAGGCGCGGCGGGCGCGGGGCGGGGCCGGGTGGCGGGCCGGGAAAGGGCGCTTGCAAGCGCCCTTTCCCGGCCCGCCACCCGGCCCCGCCCCGCGCCCGCCGCGCCTCCCCACACCGGATCGGAACCCCCCGAGGGGTCCAGGGGACGACTGTCCCCTGGCGGGGGGTCCAGGGGGGCAGCGCCCCCCTGGCCTTGCTGTCCGGACCGCCAACATGCCCGACCCCCGGCATGATGCCGCTCGCGCTCACGCTCGGGCTTGGGCATCTGCGCAGCCGCAAGCGGCAGAGTGCGGTTTCGGTGTTGGGGGTGATGTTGGGTGTCGGCGTTTACATTGCCGTGGCCGGCATGATGCAGGGGTTTCACGAGTTCTTTCTGACCCAGCTGGTCGAGACCAACCCGCATGTCCTGGTCAGCGACGAGATCCGCCGGCCGGCGCCGCAGCCGCTCCAGACGCTCTATCCGCGCGCGGCGGTGCAGGTGCGGCGGATCCTGCCGCGCGATCCGGTGCGCGGCATTGCCGATGCGGGGGAGATCGTGCGGGCGCTGTCGGCGATGCCGGGGCTGGTGGCCGCGCCGATGTTGCGCGGGCAGTTGATCCTGCGGCGCAGCGGGCGGGATTACGCGGTGACCGCGCTGGGGGTTGATCCGGTGCGCCAGGGGCGGGTGACGAGTCTGGCCAAGGACATGGTTTCCGGCTCGCTCGATACGTTGGCTTCGCAGCAGAGCGGCATCGTGCTCGGCCGCAGCCTGGCCGAGAAGATGGGCGTCGCGGTGGGCGATACGGTGGTCGCGGCGACCACCGCCGGGGGGCAGACCAGCCTGCGGGTGGTCGGGCTGTTCGCCACCGGGCTCGAGCAGCAGGATCTTGGCCTCGTCTACGTCAACCTGGCCAAGCAGCAGTCGATGCAGGCGCGGCCGCGGGTGGTGAACGAGATCGGCATCCGCCTGCGCGACATCGCCCGCTCGGTCGTGGTGGCGCGGCAGATCGAGAACCGGTTCGGCTACAAGACGGCGCCGTGGGAGGAGACGTACGGCCGGTTCCTGGAAGTGGTCCGGCTGCAGAACTGGATCATCTATTCCACCACGGGATCGATCCTGCTGGTGGCGGGGTTCGGCATCTTCAACATCATCTCGACCGTCGTGCTGGAGAAAGTCGCGCGACATCGCCATCATGCGCGCGATCGGCATCGCCGGGCCGCGGGTGGTGGCGGTGTTCGTGGTCGAGGGCGTGGTGGTGGGCGTGCTGGGCGTGCTGCTGGGGTGCCTGCTCGGCTGGGGCCTGTCGATGGGGCTGGCGCAGGTGCCGGCGCCGGGCGCGACCGATCCCGGCACGAAACTGCCGATCGCGCAGAACTTCCTGATCTACGGCTCGGCGAGCGGTCTTGCGCTGATCTCCGCGATCGGCGCGGCCTGGCTGCCGGCGCGGCGGGCGGCGCGGATGGACCCGCTCACCATCGTGCGGGGCGCGACGTGAGCGTGGTGCTGGAAGCGCGCGGCCTGACCCGGGTTCTGCCCGGCCTGGTGCCGGTGACCCTGGTCAGCGGCATCGATCTGGCGTTCGAGGCCGGCAGCTTCACCGCGATCACCGGCCCGTCGGGGTCGGGCAAATCCTCGTTGCTCTATCTGCTGGGCCTGCTCGATCCGCCGACCCGGGGCGAGGTGCTGGTGGAAGGGATGCCGACCGCGGGGCTGGATGGGGAGGCGCGGGCGCGGATCCGGCTCGCGCAGTTCGGCTTCGTCTTCCAGTTCCACTTCCTGCTGCCCGAGTTCACCGTGCTGGAGAACGTCACCCTGCCGATGCGGGAACTGGGCCGGCTCAACGGGGCGGAGATGCGCGCCCGCGCGCTGGCGCTGCTGGCGGCGCTGGACATGACGGCGAACGCGAAGCGCCTGCCGGCCGAACTGTCCGGCGGCGAGCGCCAGCGCACGGCGATCGCGCGGGCGCTGGCCAACGACCCGAGCTTCGTGCTGGCCGACGAGCCGACCGGCGCGCTCGATACGCGCAACGGGCGGGCGGTGTTCGAGGTCCTGCGCGGCCTGGCGGCGCAGGGCCGCACGGTGATCGTGGTGACGCATGACGAGGCGCTGGCCGCGCTGGCGGGCCGGCGGGTGCATCTGGTGGACGGGCGGGTGCGCAGCGACGGGGCGCAGACGCCGGGCTGAGGCAGGCGCGCTTCTCCCCCTCCCCTTGCGGGAGGGGGTTGGGGGGAGGGGTGCGGACCGCACGGGGCTTCGTGCCGCGCGCACCCCTCCCCCCAACCCCCTCCCGCAAGGGGAGGGGGGAAAGATGCGCGGCTCAGTGGAACAGCCCGCTGTCGCGCAGCCCATCGAACAGGAACTGCATCGCCAGCGCGGCCAGCAGCACGCCGGACACCCGCGCCGCCACCGTTGCGCCCGATCGCCCCAGCACCTGCGCCACCCGGTCCGCCGCCAGCATCGCGCCCAGGGTCAGGGCCATCACCACCACCAGCGCCGCGATCACCATCGCGCCCTGGGTTCCGAACGGCTCCGGGCCGCTCAGCAGGACCATCGCGGTCATGCTGCCGGGGCCGGCGATCAGCGGGATCGCCAGGGGGAACACGGCGATATCGGGCAGCACCGCGGCCTCCGCCTCCTCGCCCTGGGTGATCGAGGACAGGCCGGAATGTTGCGCGAACAACTGGTCGCGCGCGACGCCCAGCAGCAGCACGCCGCCGGCGGCGCGGAACGCCGGCAGGCCGACCCGCAGCGCCGCCAGCAGCTGCGCGCCGCCCAGCCCGAAGGCAAGCAGGATCACGAACGCGATCGCGCTCGACCGCCAGGCCAGCCGCCGCCGCGCCGCCTGCGGCCGGTCCGCGGTCAGGGCGAGGAACATCGCCGCCATCTCGATCGGCCCGACGGTGACCAGCAGGGTGACCAGGGCCTTGAGCGCGGTCTCCCCCATCGCCGCGCGCTACAGGCCGAGCGGGTCGAGGAACGACGCGATTTCCGCCGCCACCAGCGCCGGCGTCTGCACCGCCATGAAATGCCCGGTGTCCAGCGCGCGGAACGTTGCGTTGCCCATCTGCGCCGCCAGCGGCTCCACCACCGCCGGCGGGCGCAGCCGGTCCTTGGTGCCGGCGAGCAGCAGGGCGGGGCAGGCGATTCCCGGCAGTTCCTCGGTGACCGTGCTGTCGACCAGCATGCGGTAGATCGCGCCGTAGCTTTCCGGGTCGTTGGCGAGCCAGCGGGCGCGGAAGCGGCGGTATTGCTCGGGGTCGTGGCGCACCTCGGGCGGGTAGGAGCCGGCGAAGCTTTCCTCGATCACCCCGCGCGGGCCGGTGCGTTCGATCGCCTCGGCCCGCGCCAGGGTGGCGGCGCGGCGGTCCGGGGGCACGCCGGTCGCCGGGCCCATCGCCACCAGGGCGGCGACCCGGGCGGGGAAGCGGGACGCGAAATGCAGCACGATGCCCGCGCCGACCGCGCAGCCGGCGAGCGCCACCTTGCCTTGGATCGCCAGCGCGTCGAGCAGGGCGGCCAGGTCGCTCGCCATGACATCGAAGCTGACGGCGCCGCGGATCTTCTCCGACTGGCCGGCGCCGCGGGTGTCGTAGCGCAGGATGCGGCGGCCGGGGGCGAGGGCGGGCAGCACCTGGTCCCAGCTATCCAACGTGCCGCCCATTTCGTGCACCAGCACCAGGGTGCGCGGGCCGTCGCCGGTCAGCTCGTAGCGCAGGCTGGTGCCGTTCACCTCGATCCAGTCCATTTTGCCGGCCATGCGCGTGGTCCTCTCCCGTTGTCGGTCGTTCGGTGGCAGGCTGCCCGCGAGGAGAATGCCATGCAAGCCAAGATGATTCTGCACTGGTCGCCGCGCTCGCCCTATGTGCGCAAGGTGATGATCGTGGCGCACGAGCTGGGGCTGGCGGATCGGCTCGCGCCCGTGCGCACCGTGGTGGGCGGCACCACGCCGCATCGCGAGCTGATGGCGCGGGCGCCGCTGGGGAAGATCCCGGTGCTGGAACTGGCGGACGGGTCGGTGCTGTACGATTCGCCGGTGATCTGCGAATATCTCGATACGCTGCACGACGGGGCGCGGCTGTTCCCGCAGGCCTGGCCGGAGCGGGGGGTGGCGCTGCGGCGGCTGGCGCTGGGCGACGGGATGCTGGACGTGGCGCTGCCCTGGCTGAGCGAGCGGTTCCGGCCGGCGGAACGTCAGTCGGCGCCGCATATGGCGTTGTGGCGGGAGAAGCTGGTGGCCTGCGTGGGCGCGCTGGAGGGGGAGGCGGCTTCGCTGGCGGCGGGGCCGTTCACGATCGGGCATGTGGCGATCGGGGTGGCGCTGGGGTACCTGGATTTCCGGTTCGGGGAGCTGGGGTGGCGGGAGGGGCATCCGGGGTTGGCGGGGTGGTACGAGGGGTTTGCGGCGCGGGAGTCGGTGCGGGCGAATGTGCCGGTGGATGATCG
>CAWHKR010000049.1:0-40000 GCA_963829875.1 uncultured Pseudomonadota bacterium
CTAGCCGACCCGCGGCACCGAAGCCGCCGGTCCGGGCGTCCCGGCCGGACCGGCCGCCCCGGCTGCGCCCGCACCATCTGCAGCGCCGTGCCGATCACCGCGCCGATATTGCCGAGATCGGTGGGGATCACCATCGTCGTGCCCTGCTTCGCCAGGTTGCCCCACTGGGCGATGAAGTCCTTGGCGAGCTGCATCTGCATCGCCGCCATGCCGCCGTCGATCACGGTCGCCTCGCCGATGGTGCGGATCGCCTGGGCGGAGGCCACGGCGACCAGCTCGATCGCGCGGGCCTCGCCCTCGGCGCGCAGCACTTCGGCCTGCCGCCGCCCGTCGGCAATGTTGATCTCCTGCTGGCGCTGGCCCTCCGACGTGTTGATCTGCTGCTGGCGCTGGCCTTCCGAGCGGGCGATGGTGGCCCGCTTCTCGCGCTCGGCGGTGATCTGCAGCTCCATCGCGCGCAGGATCTCGGGCGGCGGGCTGATATCCTTGATCTCGTAGCGCAGCACCTTGATGCCCCAGTTGGTCGCCGCCTCGTCGACCGACGCCGCGACTGCCGTGTTCAGCAGCTGGCGCGAGGACAGCGCCTGATCGAGGTGCAGCTTGCCGATCTCCGAGCGCATCGTGGTCTGGGCGAGCTGCATCGCCGCGGTCATCGGGCTGCTCGACCCGTACGCCGCCTTCACCGGGTCGGTGATCTGCAGATAGAGGAACCCGTCCACCGTGAGCGTGGTGTTGTCGAGCGAGATGCAGACCTGCGGCGGCACCTCGGTCGGGATTTCGCGGGTGTCGAAGCGGAAGGCCACCCGGTCGAGGAACGGGGTGACGATATTGAGCCCCGGGCTCAGCACGCGGTGGAACTTGCCCAGCCGCTGGAGCACCCAGGCCTGCTGCTGCGGCACGATGTGCAGCGCGGCCCGCAGGATGGTGAAGACCAGCAGCAGAAGAAGGACGACGACGATCAGGGTGGCGAGGAACTCGGACATTACGGGCTCTCCTGGGCCGGTCTTGGGGCGGGGGCGTCCGGCGGCGGCGCCAGATGCAGGACGTTGCCGGTCTTGCGGGTGATGACCGCCACCTCGCCGGCCGCGGGCAGGGGGCCCTTGTCCATCACCGCGTCCCAGCGGGTGCCGCGGTAGGAGACCACCAGCCGCCGCTCCCCCGGGGCGACCGAGACGACGATCACCTGCCCGCCGGCGTCGAAATCGGCCAGCCCGCGGCCGTGCGGCAGGCGGCGGCGATAGGCCCAGACGGCGACGAGGGCGGCGATGCAGCCGGCGATGAAGACGAACACGAGCAGGTCGGGGTGGACCCAGAAGCCGAGCACGAAGGTGGCCAGCGCCACCACGGCGATCGCGGCGAGGTAGATCGTGCCCGTGTGCAGTTCCACGAGCGCGGCCCACAGGGCGAGGACCAGGAAGATCCATTGGACCCATTGCATGAGCGCAGCATAGGCCGGCGCCCGGGCGGCGGCCATTGCTTCCGGGGGCGCAGCCCGTGTCGCTGCTGATAAACCGGCTGGCCGGTCCGGCCGGCCGGCCGCTCAGCCGCCGCGGTCCGGCTCGTCCCGGCCAAGCTGGTGGCGGCCGCGCGCGAGTTCGGTCACCACGCCGTGCAGGGTGCGCAGTTCCTGTTCGGTGACTTCGCCGCGCTCGAAGAAGTGGCGGATGTTGCGGACCATGCCGGGGCGCTTGGGCAGGTTGCGGAGGAAGCCGCAGGCGTCGAGCTCGGCGGTGAGGTGGGTGAGGAAATTCTCCAGCTCCGCCTTGGTCGCGATCCGGGTTTCGTTGGTCATCAGGGTGCGCGGCGGGGTCGCGTCCGCCGCGGTCCACCATTCATAGGCGAGCACCATCACCGCCTGGGCGAGGTTGAGCGACATGAAGGCGGGGTTGAGCGGGTAGCGCACCAGCGCGTCGGCCTGGGCCATGTCGTCGTTGTCCAGCCCGGCGCGTTCCGGGCCGAACAAAAGCCCGGCGCGCAGGCCGCGGTCGCAGACCGCGCGCAGTTCCGCCGCGGCGCCGCGGGCGGTGAGCACCGGCTTCACGATATGGCGCGGGCGCGGGCAGGTGGCGAAGACGTGGTGCAGGTCGGCGACCGCCTCGGCCACCGTGTCGTGCAGGGTCAGCGCCTCCAGGATGCGGTCGGCGCCGGAGGCATTGCGCCAGGCCTTCTCCTGCGGCCAGCCGTCGCGCGGGGCGACGAGGCGCAGGTGGAACAGCCCGCCGTTGGCCATGGCGCGCGCGCAGGCGCCGATATTGTCGGCGAGTTGCGGCCGGACCAGGATCACGACCGGGGAATTGCCGATCGGCGCGATATCGGCGCCGCCGTCGCGACCGGTCATGGCCTGGCCGGCCGGGTCCGGCCTTCGGTCGCCGGCAGTGCGGGCGATCCGGTGGTCGGCTGCCGCCGCCAGGTCGTGCCGCCCGGTCCGTCTTCCAGCAGGATGCCCTGCGCCTCCAGCGCGGCGCGGATCGCGTCCGCCCGGGCGAAATCCCGTGCCGCGCGGGCCGCCTTGCGGTCGGCGATCGCGGCCTCGATCGCCGCCGCGTCGCCGCCGCCGTGGAACCAGGCGCGGGGGTCCTGCGCCAGCAGCCCGAGCACCGCGCCCGCCGCGCGCAACCCGCCGGCCGCCGCGGCGTCTCCGGTCAGCGCCGCGTCCGCCAGCGCGTGCATCGCCGCCAGCGCCGCCGGGGTGTTGAGGTCGTCGCACAGCGCCGCCAGCACCGGCTCCGGCACCTCCGGCGCGGGCGCGGCCCCGGGCGCAGGATCGGGGACGGCCTCCAGCGCGCGGTAGAACCGGTCCATCTCGCGCCGCGCCTCGGCCAGCCCCGCTTCGGTGAAGTCGAGCGCGGCGCGGTAGTGGGTCTTGAGCAGCAGCAGCCGGATCGCCTCGCCGGGCGCCAAGGCCAGCACGTCGCGCACGGTGCGGAAGTTGCCGAGGCTTTTCGACATCTTCTCGCCGTTCACCAGCAGCATGCCGTTGTGCATCCAGACGCGGGCGAAGCCGCCGTGCGGGAAGGCGCACAGGCTCTGCGCGCGCTCGTTCTCGTGGTGCGGGAAGATCAGGTCCTGGCCGCCGCCGTGGATGTCGAAGCTCTCGCCCAGGTAGCGCCAGGACATCGCCGAGCACTCGATATGCCAGCCCGGCCGGCCGCGGCCCCAGGGGCTGTCCCAGCCCGGCAGGTCCGGGGTGGAGGGTTTCCACAGCACGAAATCGCCCGGATCGCGCTTGTAGGGCGCCACCTCCACCCGCGCGCCGGCCAGCAGTTCGCGCGGGGAGCGGCCGGAGAGGCGCCCGTATTCGGCGAAGCTGTGGACCGAGAACAGCACGTGGCCCTCGGCGGCGTAGGCGTGGCCGGAGGCGATCAGCCGTTCGATCAGCGCGATCATCTCCGCCACGTGGTCGGTGGCGCGCGGTTCCTGATCCGGGGGCAGGGTGCCGAGGGCTGCCATGTCGGCATGGAAATCGGCGATGGTGCGGGCGGTGATGGCGCCGATGCTCTCGCCGCTGGCGGCCGCGCGCGCGTTGATCTTGTCGTCCACGTCGGTGATGTTGCGGACGTAGGTGAGGCGCGGGAACAGACGGCGCAGCAGCCGCGCCAGCACGTCGAACACCACCACCGGGCGGGCGTTGCCGAGATGGGCGAGGTCGTAGACCGTCGGCCCGCAGACGTACATCCGCACATGCGCGGGATCGAGCGGGGTGAAGGGCTCCCGCTTCCGGGTCAGGCTGTTGTGCAGGACAAGCTCGGGCATCGGCGGGTTCTGGTCCATCCGGGGCCGGTTTTCAACGGCGGGCGGACGGAGACGCGCCGGGCGGTACGCGTCGTCCCGCCCGCATGGCTCGGGTCCGCCCCGGGACGGTTGACTCCCGGCGGCGGTCCGCGTAGCTGCAATTGAGAATGCTTCGCAATTCCGCCGCACCCCATCCCCGATGACGGACCGCACGCCGATGCCAACCTCCGCCCCGGTCACCTCGGACCGGACCACCCGGCCGCGCCCCGATCGCAGCGCGGCGGGGCGTCGCCTGGCCCGCTTCCTCGCCGTGTTCGGCCCCGGCCTCGTGGTGATGCTGGCCGATACGGACGTCGGCAGCGTGATCACCGCCGGGCAGAGCGGGGTGCAGTGGGGCTACCGGCTGCTCGCCCTGCAGTTCGTGCTGATCCCCATCCTGTACGTGGTGCAGGAGCTCACGGTCCGGCTCGGCATCTTCACCGGGCGGGGACATGGGGAGCTGATCCGCAGCACGTTCGGCCCGTTCTGGGCCTGGGTCTCGGCGGCCGGGCTGGGCGTGGCCACGGTGGGCGCGCTGCTGACCGAATTCTCCGGCGTCGCCGGGGTGGGGGAGCTCTATGGCCTCCCGCGCGCGCTGACCTTGCCGATCGCGGCGGTGGCGCTGCTCGCAGTGGTGCTGACCGGGTCGTACCGGCGGGTGGAGCGGGCGGCGATCTGCGTCGGCCTGTTCGAGCTGGCGTTCTTCTTCGTCGCCTGGGCGGCGCATCCCGATCCGCACGCGATGCTGACGGGGGCGCTGTCGATCCCGTTCACCGATCGCGCCTATGTCTATCTGGTGGCGGCCAATATCGGCGCCGTGATCATGCCGTGGATGGTGTTCTACCAGCAGTCCGCGGTGGCCGATAAGAAGCTGCGCGCTGAGCATTTCAGCGCCGCTCGCTGGGATACCGCGATCGGGGCGGTCATCACCCAGCTGGTGATGGCGGCGGTGCTGATCGCCTGCGCCGCGACCATCGGGCGCGGCAACCCCGCGGCCTCGCTCAACACCGTGGGCGACATGGCCGGGGCGCTGACCCCGTTCCTCGGCACCGCCGTGGGCAACGCGGTGTTCGGCGCCGGCGTGCTGGGGGCGGGGATGGTGGCGGCGATCGTGGCCTCGCTCGCGCTCGCCTGGGGGCTGGGCGAGGTTTCCGGCTATCGCCGGTCGCTGGAATACCGGCCGCTGGAGGCGCGGTGGTTCTACGGCGTCTATGCCGCCTGCGTGGTGGGCGGTTGCCTGGTGGTGGGGTTCTGGCCCGATCTCGTGTCGCTGAATGTCGGCGTGCAGGTGATGAACGCGCTGCTGCTGCCGCTGGTCCTGGGGTTCCTGATCGCGCTGGCGCGGCGGGCGTTGCCGGCGCAGTACCGGCTGGCCGGCTGGTATTACGGGGTGGTGCTGGCGGTGATGATCGTCACCTGCGGGCTTGGCGTGTTCGGCGGGTTTTCCGGCGCCGGGTTGCTGGGCTAGCCTGTCCCGCCCTGCCGGAGAGCCCGCGATGCCGCAGTCCCCGATCGAGATCCGTCCGCTGGCCGGCGCCATCGGCGCCGAGGTGCTCGGCGTCGATCTGGCGGCGGAGCTGGCGGACGACACCGTCCGCACCCTCCGCCAGGCGCTGCTCGACCATCTGGTGATCTGCTTCCGCGACCAGGACCTGCCGCCGGCGCGCTTCCTGGCCTTCGCCCGCCGCTTCGGCGAGCCGGTGGAATACCCGTTCGTGAAAGGAATGGAGGGCTTCCCCGAGATCATCACGGTCGCCAAGCTGGAGCACGAGCGGGTCAATTTCGGCGGCATCTGGCATTCCGACACGACCTATCTGCAAGCCCCGCCGATGGGCAGCCTGCTGGCCGCGCGCGAGCTGCCGCCCTATGGCGGGGACACGCTGTTCGCCAACCAGTACCTGGCGTGGGAGACCTTGTCGGAGGGCATGCGCCGGCTGCTGGCGCCGCTGCGGGCGGTGAGCAGCTCGGCCAAGGCCGACGTCTCGCGCACCCGGGAGGATCGCATCCGCTCCGACGGGAAGGAGACGGCGCGCGCGCCCCTGGAGGCGATCCATCCGGTGATGCGCACCCATCCGGAAACCGGCCGCCCGGCGCTCTATGTGAACGTCGCCCACACCGCCCGGTTCGAGGGCATGACGGAGGCGGAGAGCGCGCCGCTGCTCGGCTATCTGTTCCGCCACCAGGTGCGGCCGGAGTTCACCTGCCGCATCCGCTGGGCGCCGGGATCGGTGGTGTTCTGGGACAATCGCTGCGCCCAGCACAACCCGATCAACGACTATCACGGGTTCCGGCGGGTGATGCACCGGATCACCCTGGCGGGCGAGACGCCGCGGTAGGACGTAACCGGGGCAATACCCCGGGCGGTTCGGGTCAAGCCGGTCTTCCGCGGCATCGGACGAGATCCGGCAGGCTGAGGACGCCCGCATGTCCCGGCACGGCGAGCCTGTCGCCGAGGTCGTCCCAGAACGTGATGCCGAGCCTGGTGCAGGTCTGCATCACGCCGAGGAAGGCATCGCGGCAGTCACGGCCGGCGTCGCTGTGGGTGCCGCCGCTGATCTCTCGCTTGGTGACGAGGGCGCGGATGTCGCGCTCGGAGCCGTTGGTGTGCAGCGGGATCTCGGGCCGGTCGAGCACTCTCAGCAGTTCGGGCTTGTCGGCATGCAGCCGCGCCAGCAGGCGATCGAGGGTGGCGAAGCCGGTGCGGCGGCGGAAGATGCGATCGAACCGGGCGCGCAGCGCGGCGCGATACGCCTTCAGCGCGGCATAGAGGCGCCAGATCAGTTCGCGCACGCACGCCTGGGCGGCGCGATGCAGGTCGGCGAAGGTGTCGAGCTTGTGCACCAGCCGCTCCGCATGCACCCAACAGAGCGCGTGCCGGCCGACCGCGAACCTCGACGCCCGCATCGGTCCCTCCCTCCCGGGAGCGTGGTCAACGTCGGTTCACCACCACTTGATAGGGGCGGTACCCTATGATGTTGCCCGCTGGGTAATACTCGCAGACCCAGACTTGCCGGTTTGAATTGGCTGCGAGAGCGCAACCGACGGCACGGGTCCTCGACCAGACGATTTGGGTGTAGTGGCCGCAGTCGGTGTCACCCGAGCAGGAATTGGTCCGGACGTCGTAGTCGCGTCTCTCATCGGCCCATGCTGAAACCACATGTCGCGGCGTGGCGGTGCCCCCGGTTATGTCGTACAGGTTCTCGCCGTAGTGACCGCCGACGTGGTGCTTGAACGCTCCGGTGGCAATGAGATGGTTGGCCCACTCCCGCGCGACATCGGCAAGTCCGGTCGACCAGACCAGGGGCTGCTCTCCGACCGCCGCCCGGGCGGAATTCTGGAAGGCCAGCAGACGGTGAGCCGGCGACTGTCCGCGGGGTTGCGGCCCGGCGTGGCCCTGCTCGGTCGAGCACCTCTGTCCGCCTGGATAGGTCGGTGGCGCGCGGTGGCGCGTGATCGGTGTACGGTCGCCTGAGTCGACAATGGGGAGGGTGTAGTTCGTCACCGAATTCCGCGACATGCTGATGGAATGGCCGCGGTCGGTGGCTTGAGGCCCGTCAAATCGGGTACACGCCGCCAGGCCGGTGGCCGCGACAATGACGATCGCAGTGAGGAGACGCATGTTGCAGTGCGTGGCTTCCAATCGTGGATTGTCCTGGGCAGTCGCCAAATCTTTTCCTGGAATGGCGGGCGCGGGCCGGGGGAGATCGGCTTCGACGCCTGATCGTGGAAAGATCAAGCCACCAAACCCTTAACAATGCAGTTACAGGCGACTGTCACCGTCACTAGGAAAGGTCCGCTGCAGGGTGGGACCGCCACCCCGTCCGACGTCGCCGGTGCTGCACGCCGGGGGGATGCCGCCCACGCCAGCCGGATGCCTGCATGCCGCAGGATGCAGTTCCTGCCCGCGGCGGGCTGACCTGACCGCGTTGCGGTGACCCAGCCCCGAGCGGGCACCGTGTCCCGGGGAGGATCGAATGGGGCAGACGCATCACAAGCCGGAGGCGCGCGTTGCCAGGCTCCGGCAGGCAGCGGGTCTGACCGGGCAGGGCCAGTCGGTCGCCGCGGCTGCGCGGTCGATCGGGGTCAGCGGGCGGACCTGTTTCCGGGGACGGCGGGGGTCTGGCGGGCCGAAGGGCGACCGCGCGGGCCGCCTGCAGGAATGCAAGGCGGAGGACGCCGCGTACCAACCGCCGGACCGCAGACCCGAATGCGATACCGGCGCCCGTCGGCCGACCGGTATCGCGCGTGGGGTTGCCCGAGGGACATCGAGGGCGGCCACGCGTGAAACCAAAGACGTACCAGTGGCCCGACGCCGGGTCGGCGGTCAGCGGAGCGGGAAGCCGGTACCGATCAGGCCCGGCCCGAGGCCCCATGATGCGAGACTGCCCGCCGTGCTGGAGGGCCGCGAGGACGACAGCGATCACGCGCATGGGCACATCGGCCGCGGGTCGGCGCGCGGCGGCGGGGGAGCCCCGGGAGTCGAAGCCATGACGGCGGATGCGGGCGCGATGGACCGGCGGATGCTGCGCGAGTGGGGTCACCGGTTCCATGCGTCCGGGCCGGGAGGCGAGTGCGACCGCCCCCGCCGCAACGGCCCCCGGGCCTCGGCCGTCCCCCGAGCCGCGGGAGAAGGTGGCGGAGTGGGTGGGGGAGGGGGCCGGATCCGGGGCGCTGCGGCGTGGGGCGCCGGCGCTGCACCGACCTGCGACAGCGGATCCTGGGCGAATGCGACGTCGCGTGGCACGAGCGCGCCGTGGGCACGCCGCTGCGCCGGCTGGCATCACGCACGGGGAGTCAGCGGGTTCCCGACACCATCAGCCTCTTGCCGCTGCCTCGGACTTGCCCGACGTGAACCCCATCGCACCCGTCCGGGAGTCCCGCCGCGGCGCCGTCCTCGGTCATCGCGTCCGGGAGAGCTGCGCGGCCATTCTCCAGCTGTGCTGCCTCGCCTGGAACCAGCTGATGCAAATGCCCGAGCGGATCGCTTCCCTCACGCGGCGCCATGCCGAGGCCGGCACCCGACGCCAGGACCTACTGACCTGGCGCCCGCTTCCGTAGCCGACGAAATCGCCTTCGGCTGCGCACAGCCGCCAGCGCCAGGACGGCCCAGGCTGTCAGCGTCAGGCTTCCGGGTTCCGGAACCTGGGTGGCGGGCATGTTGGTGGTCACGGTGACAACCTGGGCAGGTGGAGGTGAGGGGCTTCCGCCGATGCCTGGGGGCGACAAGGGCCACGGTCCGCTGCCGCCTGCAACCGAGGTGGGGACGAAGATCCAGGGCAAGGGCAAGAACGCCGCGGCCGGCAGCGGGGTGCCTGGCGCGGGGGTGCCCAGCACGGGGGTGTCCTCCAGCACGGGGATGCCCAGCACAGGAGGGGGCAGCACCGGGAGGGGCAGCACAGAGGTGACTGGCACCTGCGCGCCGGCGGCGGGAGGGGGCGCGGTCAGAGACGAGACCCGTTCGACGGGATGCGCCGGCAACGGTGCGGTGCTGCGCAGCACCGCGGCGGAAGCCACGCAAGCGGCGGTGGCCACCGCGTGCGGGAGCTTCAGCCAGGCCACTCGCGTGCCGTTCCAGGCCCGCCAGGTGCAGGTCGCCCGGTCGAACACCATCATGCGCATGCTGCGGGTCTCCGGGGGTCGGCGATGGAGCGGGGTACGTCGCGGAACGGACGAGCGGGCGAATTGGCAAAGGTGAACAACAGAGAACTGACAAATGTTAAGACGGTGGCCCGCGTAAGGCGCACGATATTTTCTCGCACTCAAGAAAAGAGGCAGTGATCCACTATCAAGAATGCGTGTCCGTCCGGGAGGCGCCCGAGTTGTCTGAGTTGGTTATGCAGGGATACGAGAAACCACTTGACCCCGTGTGATTCCCCACGAGCCGATATGTGGCGCCGGTTCGCGGGATGCCTGGTGTGGACGACCGGAAACCGTGCCCGCACCGAGCGGGACCGGCAGCACGATCCGAGCGACCCGACCGACCAGGATGGGGCGCCGATCGCGCGGCAGATCCCGCCGGCCAAGCCTGGCGGATGCAAGCGCGAGGTGACCGTGCGGGATATCGCCAACGGCGTCAGGCCTGTGCTGAGCACCGGCCGCCAGTGGCGATCCGTCCCCAGGGATTTGCCAGCGAAGAGCACGGTGCACGACGATCTCGATCGCCGGACCTGCGACGGCGCATTGGCGAAGATCCATCACGCCCTCTACGTGGAATGCCGCGAGGCAGGGGACGGGATGCCGGTCCGACAGCCGGTATGATCGACAGCCGGCGCGTGAAGAGCGCCGAACAATTGGCGGCCTCGATCGACCCGCATGGCTGTGGTGCCGGCAGGAAGATCACGGGCAACAAGCAGCTTGATCGCCTTTGGCGCTCGAGTCTGGTCGATGCGGCCGGTTTGCTGCCGCACCCGGCAAACCTGCAGGACCGCGATGGCGGGCCGCTTGTGCCGAGCCGGACGGATTGCTGCATGCTTTGCTGGAGTATGGTGGACGTTCTGTTAGCTTGTTATTAACACAAATTGTTTGACGTCGAACAATGCTTCACGTGAAGCATATTTTCCTAACGTGGAAAATCCTTCTCCGCTCTCCTGCCCTCCCACCCGCCGGCGCAGAACGCCGACGCAATGGCGCTGGCGACCCGGCGCGCCGCCGAACACAGGCTCAAGCTCCGGTTCGGGACCACCTATCTCGGCCGTTGCGCCCCGACCGCCCGGCTGCCGCCGCTGTTGTTCGCCGCATCGCGCCTGGCGCCACGCCAGGGGGAGCGATGACGTTTCGATCGGTTCCCGCGACCTCAATGGCCCGGGGGAACCCGCCGCGGCGGCGCCCCTGTGGGCGGTGTCGGAGGCGCTGACCGGGGAGCGCCTCGCAACCGCGGGCTGACCCGGACAAGGCCCAGGCGGGAACCCGCCGGGGCCGCCCGCTTCGATCCCCCTACGCGATCGCCCCGATCCCGCGCATGAACCGGTCGCGGATCCGCGCCGGATCGCGCTCCGTCGTCGCGTCCGGCTTGGCGTTGTCGATCCGGCAGCCGATCAGCCACGGCCCGTCCTCGGCCAGGGCGCGGGCGATCATCTCCTCGAAATCCCCCTCGTCCGCCGCCCAGGCGCTTTGCGCGATCCCCGACCCGCGGGCGATGGCGACCAGATCGGCCACCTCCGCCGCCGCGGTCGGCTGCCCGCCGGTGATCTGATAGGCGCCGTTGTCCCAGATCACGATGATCAGGTTGGCCGGCCGCCGCCCCGCCACCGTGGCCAGCGCGCCGAGCTGCATCAGGATCGACCCGTCGCCCTCCAGCGCCACCACCCGGCGCTGCGGCTGCGCGATCGCCACCCCCAGCGCGATCGGCACCGCGAGGCCCATGCTGCCCAGCATGTAGAAATTCTGCGGCCGGTGTCCGGCGCCCCAGAGGTCGAAATTGGCATAGCCGATGCCGCCGATCACCGCTTCCTCGTGCTTCAGGCGGGCGACCAGCCGGCGGGTGAGATCGGCGCGGCCCATCACCTTGGCCTCGGCGCGACGGGTCGGATGGTTGGATGCGAACGACATGTCTCTGCTCCCCTACGCCGCGAACACCTTGCCGCCGGTCAACAGCGGCGAGAGGATGAAACAGACCGGCGCTCGGGTGGCGACCGCCTGGCGGATCGAGCGATCGAGGATGAACTCCACCTCGTCGGCCCGTGTCATGGTGTGGTGCTCCAGCGCCAGCGAATCGAGCACCGGGCGCATGGTCTTGGCCACCAGCGCCTGGCCCAGGTTGAATTCCCCCAACGTGCCGCGTTCGGAGACCATCATCAGCACCGGGATCTGGAACGGCACCGCGAGCGAGGCGATCTCGTTCGGCAACGTCGCGAAGCCCGAGGTCTGCATCAGCAGGATGCCGCGCGTGCCCCCCATCCAGGCGCCGGCGACGATGCCGAGCGCTTCTTCTTCCCGCGCGGTGGCGAAGGTGGTGAAGAACGGGTCGGCGTGCGCGGCCTCGATCAGCGGGCGCAGCACGTTGTCGGGCACATAGGTGACCAGGCGCACGTCGTGGCGCTTCAGCACCTCGAGCACGGTCTGATACCAGGGGGCAGGATCGGGCATGGCGGTCTCCTGGACGCGGCGGACGGGACCGCCGGCCGGCCCCTGCCCAGGCAGGAACGGACCGCACACGACACGCCGCGCGGGGTGGCGGGGCCGGCTTGCACGGGCCCGTTCGCCCCCGTACACAGCACGCATGCCCGACCTGAGCAAGCCCTACGACGTGTTGGTGGCCGGCGGCGGCAACGCGGCCTTGTGCGCCGCGATCACCGCCCGCCAGCACGGCGCCTCCGTCCTGCTGGTGGAACATGCCCCGCGGGCCTTCCGCGGCGGCAACAGCCGCCACACCCGCAACCTGCGTGCCATGCACGAGGCGCCGACCGGCGTCCTGACCGAAGCATACGGGGAGGACGAATACTGGGACGACCTCAAGCGCGTCACCGGCGGCAACACCGACGAGCATCTGGCGCGCATGACCATCCGCGCCTCCGCCGGGGTGTTCGGCTGGATGACGCAGAGCGGGGTGCAGTTCCAGCCGTCGCTCACCGGCACCCTGAACCTCTCGCGCACCAACGCCTTCTTCCTCGGCGGCGGCAAGGCGCTGGTGAACGCCTATTACCTGACCGCCGAGCGACTCGGCGTGGACATTCTGTACGACAGCGAGGTGATCGCCCTGCCCATGCAGGACGGGGCGGTGCGGCAGGTGGAGATCACCCACAAGGGCTTCCCCTGCACCGTCACCGCGCGCTGCGTGGTGGCGGCTTCCGGCGGGTTCCAGGCCAATCTCGACTGGATGCGGCAGTACCTGGGGCGACGCGGTCGATAATTTCGTGATCCGCGGCACCCCGTACAACCGCGGGCGGCTGCTCAGAAACCTGCTCGACCAGAAAGTGGCCGCGGTGGGCGACCCCACCCAGTGCCACGCCGTGGCGCTCGACGCCCGGGCGCCCAAATTCGACGGCGGCATCACCACCCGCCTCGACAGCGTGCCCTACAGCATCGTCGTCAACCGCGACGGCGAACGCTTCTACGACGAGGGCGAGGACGTCTGGCCCAAGCGCTACGCCATCTGGGGACGGCTGATCGCGCAGCAGCCGGGGCAGATCGCCTATTCGATCTGCGACGCCAAATCGGTGCCGCTGTTCATGCCGTCCGTCTATCCCGCCGTGGTGGCGGACAATCTGGGCGAGCTGGCCGAGAAACTCGGGCTCGACCCGGTGAAGCTGCGCGCCACCGTCGCCCGCTACAACCAGGCGGTCCGCCCGGGGAAGTTCGACAACACGAAGCTGGACGGCAGCGCGACCGAGGGGCTGACCCCGCCCAAGACCAACTGGGCGCGCAGCATCGAGACCCCGCCCTTCACCGGCTACCCGCTGCGTCCCGGGATCACCTTCACCTATCTCGGCGTGCGGGTGAACGAGCGTGCCCAGGTGCTGCTGGAGGACGGCCAGCCCGCCGCCAACCTCTATGCCTCGGGCGAGATCATGGCGGGCAACATCCTCGGCCGGGGCTACCTGGCGGGGTTCGGAATGACGATCGGCACGGTGTTCGGCCGCATCGCGGGGGAAGAGGCGGCACGCCATGCAAGAAACTGACGCGCTCCGCGGCGCGCGCCACGAGATCGAGGTCTGCAACGCCTGCCGCTACTGCGAGGGGTTCTGCGCGGTGTTCCCGGCGGTGAACCTGCGCCGGGAGTTCTCGGCCGGCGACCTGAGCTACCTCGCCAATCTCTGCCACGGCTGCCGCGGCTGCTACTACGCCTGCCAGTACGCGCCGCCGCATGAATGGGGGATCAACGTCCCGCGCAGCCTCGCCCTGGTACGGGCGCAGAGCTACGCGGAATACGCCTGGCCGCCGGCGCTGGCGCGCGCGTTCGACCGCAACGGCGTGGTGGTGGCCGGCGCGGTGGCCGCCGGTCTCGCCCTGCTTCTGCTGCTGACCGTGGGGCTGGTGCCGGATGCGACCCTGTACGGCGCGCATCCCGTGGTGCCGGGCGCGTTCTACCGGGTGATCCCGCTCTGGATGATGCAGGCGGTGGGGCTGGCGACGTTCCTGTTCTCGCTGCTGGCAATGGGCATGGGCGCCGCGCGGTTCTGGCGCGACGCCGGGGGGACGGGGAAGATCACGCCGCGCGCGCTGGCCGCGGCGCTGCACGACGTGGCGAGCCTGAAGAATCTCGGCGGCGGCGGCGGCGGGTGCAACGACAATTCGGAACGGTTCTCGATGCGGCGGCGCCGGCTGCACCATGCGATGATGTACGGGTTCCTGTTGTGCTTCGCGGCCACCTGCACCGGGTTCGTCTACGACTCGTTCCTCGGCTGGGCGGCGCCCTATCCGTTCTTCAGCCTGCCCGTGCTGCTGGGCACCGTGGGCGGGATCGGGCTGCTGGTGGGCACAGGCGGGCTGTTCGCGATGAAGCTGGTCGATGATCCGGGACCGGCGGCGCGGGAGCTGCTGGGGGCGGACGTGGCCTTGCTCGGGCTGCTGTTCTTCGCCGCGCTGACGGGGCTGGCGCTGCTCGGGCTGCGCGGCACCGGGGCGATGGGGATCGCGCTGGCGGTGCACCTGGGGGTGATCCTGGCGCTGTTCGTGACCCTGCCGTACAGCAAGATGGTGCACGGCGTGTATCGCGGCGCAGCGCTGCTGCGGGCGGCGATCGAGAAGCAGGCCGGGGCAGCCTGAGCGCGGTTGTGTGACAGCGGCGCCGGCAGACCTGATGGCTCCGCCCGGCAACCGGCTGAGGGCGCTGCGTGGCGCCCGCTATGTCTGCACCACGCCCGAGGTCTGGCTCAACCTCCAGCGCGACCGGGAACTGAAAACCGCCGCGCTCGCTCCGGTCGGGCGGGTGGAGCGCGACGTGGCGCCCCGCGCCGCCTGACCCGGCCGCCTACGCCTCCGCCGCGAACCCCCGGATCCGCGCGAACCGCTCCCGGTACACCGGCCACACCTCCGGGTTGATCAGCCGCGGCGGGCGCTTGCCGTCCAGGATCTCCAGCATCTGCTCGGCGGCAAACCGCCCCATCTCGCGGCGCAACTCGTGGGTCACCCCCGCCGTGTGCGGACTGACCAGCACGTTGTCGAACCGCAGCAGCGGATGATCGGGCTCAGGCGGCTCCTTCGCCCACACATCCAGCCCCGCGCCGGCGATCCGCCTGGCGGCCAGCGCCTCGGCCAGCGCCGCCTCGTCATGGATGCCGCCGCGCGCGGTGGTGATGAAATAGGCCCCGGGCCGCATCTGCGCGTATTCCCGCGCCCCGATCATGCCCAGGGTTTCCTGGTTGCGCGGGCAGTTGACCGACACATAGTCGGACTGCGCCAGCAGGTCCTCCAGGGTCACTTTCTCGGCCCCGCGGGCGGCGATCTGCTCGGCGCTCAGATAGGGGTCGTAGGCCAGCACCCGCATGCGGAACAGGCCGCGGCACAGCTCGGCCACCCGCGATCCCACGTTGCCGAGCCCGACGATGCCGACGGTGCGCCCCAGGATGTCGTGGCCCATGAACGCGGTGCGCGGGATGTTGGGCTTGCTGCGCATGAACCGGTCGGTCTCCCCGATTCGCTTCGACAGCGCGAGCATCAGCCCCAGCACGTGCTCGGCCACGCCTTCCTTGTTGCCGCCCGACTGGTTCACCACCGCGACCCCGGCTGCCGTGCAGGCCGCGACATCAACCGTGTCGTAGCCCGCGCCGTTGGAGGAGACCGCCAGCAGGTTCGGTGTCTGCGCCAGCAGCGCTGCGGTGCCGTGGTAGGCCGGCGCCAGCTCGTCGCGGGTCGCGCCGATCTGATAGGTGTGCGCCTGGGCCAGCACGGGCTCGGCCTCCGCCGCCGGGCTGTCGTTGGTCAGCCGATCCACATGCACGTCCGGCCGGCGGCCGAGAATTTCCAGGAACACGGGGTGGGAAACGGCGTTGACGTAGAACACGCGGCTGGTGTTCGGGGTCATGCGGCACCTCTCGGTCGGGGGGCGGAAAGTCCGGGCTTTAGCCGCGGGCTGCCGGTCCGGCAACCGTCTGCCGCCTGCCCCTTAGGGGCGGGACAGGCGGGACAGGCGGGACAGATCGGGGCGGGACAGATACCGTTGGAAAGGGCCCGCACCCCGCGCCGCGGCCTTCCTGCGACACCCCGCTTGACACCCCCCGGGGCGGCCACTAGGTTCCGCCCCCTCGGCCGACCCCCGCCAGGTTCGGGTGGTCGTCGTTTTCGCAGGCAGAAGCCCCGTCTGCGGCGCCGTCTTCGGCACCACTCGCCCGAAGACCCAGGCCGCAGGTCCGTGTTTCAACCCGCTCGCGTGGGGCTCCACCCCACGCCCGCGGGCTTCGCCCGTGGACGGCGGCTGCCCTGACGGGGGGAATGCCGGGCGAACCTTCGAGACGAGACAGAGGTCCATGCCGACCATCAACCAGCTCATCGCCCACGGGCGCGAACCGCAGCGGGGACGCAACACGGTCCCGGCCTTGCAGGGCTGCCCGCAGAAGCGCGGCGTCTGCACCCGCGTCTACACCACCACACCCAAGAAGCCGAACTCGGCCTTGCGTAAAGTGGCCAAGGTGCGGCTGACCAACGGCTACGAGGTGGTGAGCTACATTCCCGGTGAAGGCCACAACCTGCAGGAGCACTCGGTGGTGCTGATCCGCGGCGGGCGCGTGAAGGATCTTCCCGGCGTGCGCTATCATATTCTGCGTGGCGTGCTCGATACCCAGGGCATTGCCAAGCGTCGTCAGCGTCGCTCGCTGTACGGCGCGAAGCGGCCGAAGTAGGAGAACGCGCGATGTCCCGCCGCCGCCGCGCCGTCAAGCGCGATATCCTGCCGGACGCCAAGTTCGGCGACGTCATCCTCACGCGTTTCATGAACGTGCTGATGTACGACGGCAAGAAGTCGACTGCCGAGACCATCGTCTATTCGGCGCTCGATGTGCTGCGCAAGCGCGGCGGGTCGCAGGCCGACCCGGTGCGCATGTTCCACGAGGCGCTGGACAACGTGAAGCCGGCGGTTGAAGTCCGCTCCCGCCGCGTCGGCGGCGCCACCTACCAGGTGCCGGTCGAAGTGCGGACCGAGCGGCGGCAGGCGCTGGCGATCCGCTGGATCATCGACGCCGCCCGCAAGCGCGGCGAGCAGACGATGGAAGATCGGCTCTCGAACGAGCTGCTGGACGCGGTGAACAACCGCGGCGCGGCAGTCAAGAAGCGGGAAGACACCCATCGGATGGCGGAAGCCAACAAGGCGTTCAGTCACTATCGCTGGTAGCTCTGAGCTCTAACTGGACGGACCACGGGTCCACGGAGACAAGACGATGGCCAAGGCCAAATTTGCGCGCACCAAGCCGCACTGCAACATCGGCACGATCGGGCATGTCGATCATGGCAAGACGTCGCTGACCGCGGCGATCACCAAGATCCTGGCCAAGGCCGGTGGTGCCACGTTCACGGCGTACGACCAGATCGACAAGGCGCCGGAAGAACGCGCCCGCGGCATCACGATCGCCACGGCGCATGTCGAGTACGAGACCGCGAAGCGCCACTACGCGCATGTCGACTGCCCCGGCCACGCCGACTACGTGAAGAACATGATCACCGGCGCGGCGCAGATGGACGGCGCCATCCTGGTGGTCTCCGCCGCCGACGGCCCGATGCCGCAGACCCGCGAGCACATCCTGCTCGCCCGTCAGGTTGGCGTGCCGGCGCTGGTGGTGTTCCTGAACAAGGTCGACATGGTCGACGACCCCGAGCTGCTCGAGCTGGTCGAGCTCGAGGTGCGGGAGCTGCTGAGCTCGTATCAGTTCCCCGGCGACGACATCCCGATCATCAAGGGCTCGGCGCTGTGCGCGCTCGAGGATCGCAACCCGGAGCTGGGTGAGCAGGCGATCCTGCAGCTGATGGAAGCGGTCGACGCCTACATCCCGCAGCCGGCGCGCGCGACCGACCGGCCGTTCCTGATGCCGATCGAGGACGTGTTCTCGATCTCCGGCCGCGGCACCGTGGTGACCGGCCGCGTCGAGCGCGGCGTGGTGAACGTGGGCGACGAGGTCGAGATCGTCGGCATCAAGAACACCGTGAAGACGGTGGTGACCGGCGTCGAGATGTTCCGCAAGCTGCTCGACCGCGGCGAGGCCGGCGACAACATCGGCGCCCTGCTGCGCGGCACCAAGCGCGAGGACGTGGAGCGCGGCCAGGTGCTGGCCAAGCCCGGCTCGATCACCCCGCACACCAAGTTCAAGGCGGAAGCCTACATCCTGACGAAGGAAGAAGGTGGCCGGCACACGCCGTTCTTCACCAACTACCGCCCGCAGTTCTACTTCCGCACCACCGACGTGACCGGTGTGGTGCAGCTCCCGGAAGGGACGGAAATGGTGATGCCGGGCGACAACGTGTCGATGGATGTCGAGCTGATCGCGCCGATCGCGATGGACGAGGGGCTGCGTTTCGCCATCCGCGAGGGTGGACGGACTGTCGGCGCCGGCGTCGTCGCCTCGATCACGGCCTAGGACTGTAGCGGGCGCCGAGGCTTCGCATTGCGCGGAGCCCCGGGGGCCGCTTTTGACGCCACGGAAAGCGAACGATGGACAACCAGAATATCCGCATCCGCCTGAAGGCGTACGATCACCGGGTGCTGGACAACAGCACGCGGGAGATCGTGAACACGGCGAAGCGCACGGGTGCCCGCGTTCGCGGACCGATCCCGCTGCCGACGCATATCGAACGGTTCACCGTGAACCGCTCGCCGCACGTCGACAAGAAAAGCCGTGAGCAGTTCGAGATGCGCACGCATCGCCGGCTGCTGGATATCGTGGAGCCGACGCCGCAGACGGTCGATGCGCTGATGAAGCTCGACCTGGCTGCCGGCGTCGACGTCGAGATCAAGATCTAGGGCGGGGCCATGCGAACCGGATTGCTCGCCAAGAAGCTCGGGATGACGCGGATTTTCCGCGAGGACGGCACGCATGTGCCGGTCACCGTGCTGCATCTGGACGACGTGCGCGTGGTCACGGCACGGACGACCGAAACCGACGGCTACACCGCGGTGCAGCTGGGCTGGGGCAAGGCCAAGGTGAAGAACGTCACCAAGCCGAACCGCGGCCACTTCGCCAAGCACAAGGTGGAGCCGGCGGCGAAGCTCGCCGAGTTCCGGGTCGCGGCCGATGCCGTGCTGGAAGCGGGCGCGGCGCTGTCGGCGGCGCATTTCCTTCCCGGGCAGCTTGTGGATGTCGCCGCGACCAGCAAGGGCAAGGGGTTTGCCGGCGCGATGAAGCGCTGGAACTTCTCCGGGCTGGAAGCGAGCCACGGCGTGTCGATCAGCCATCGCAGCCACGGCTCCACCGGCAACCGGCAGGATCCGGGCAAGACCTTCAAGAACAAGAAGATGGCCGGGCATCTCGGGCATGAGCGGGTGACCACGCTCAACCTGGAAGTGGCGGCGGTCGATGTGGAGAAGGGGCTCTTGATGCTGAAAGGCTCGGTGCCCGGGGCGAAGAACGGCTTCGTGCTGGTGCGCGACGCGGTGAAGCGGCCGCGCCCGGCCGAGGCGCCCTATCCGGCGGCGCTGCGCGAGACGGCGGCGGCCTGAGGACAGAAACCGATGCAAGTTCCGATCAAGACCCTGGATAACGCCGACGCCGGCATGGCCGAGCTGCCGGACGCGCTGTTCGCCGCGGCGCCGCGCGCCGACATCATGGCGCGCGTGGTGCACTGGCAGCTGGCGAAACGCCGCTCCGGCAACCACAAGGTGAAGGGCCTGTCCGAGGTTCAGGGCACGACCAAGAAGCCGTATCGCCAGAAGGGCACCGGCAACGCCCGCCAGGGCAGCCTGCGGGCGCCGCAGTACCGCAAAGGCGGCGTGGTGCACGGGCCGGTCGTGCGCTCGCACGAATACAGCCTGAACAAGAAGGTGCGCCGGCTCGGGCTGATCTCGGCGCTGTCGCAGAAGCAGGCCGAGGGCAAGCTCGTGGTGCTGGACGCGGCGACCGCCGCGGATGGCGCCAAGACCAGGGATCTGGCGCGCAAGATGCAGGCGCTGGGGTGGTCCTCGGCGCTGATCGTGGACGGGACGGTCGATGCCGGCTTCCTGCGGGCGAGCCGCAACCTGCCCAAGGTGGACGTGCTGCCGACGATCGGGGCGAATGTCTACGACATCCTGCGCCACGACGTGCTGGCCATCACCGCCGCCGGGCTGGCCGGGCTCACCGCCCGCCTGGCTGCCCCCGCGGCGCCGGCCGCAGGAGATGCGGCCGAGGGAGATGCGGCCCAGGGAGACGCGGCATGAGCGAGACCAGGATCAAGCGCACGCCGAAGCTGTCGCGTGAGGCGATGTACCAGATCATCCGCAATCCGGTGATCACCGAGAAGGCGACCGGCCTGTCCGAGCATGGGCAGTACGTGTTTCGCGTGCCGCTCGAGGCGTGCAAGCCGGAGATCAAGGCCGCGGTCGAGGGGTTGTTCGGCGTCCAGGTGCTGGCGGTGAACACCCTGGTGCAGAAGGGCAAGACCAAGCGGTTCAAGGGCCGGCCGGGCGTGCGGTCGGACGTGAAGAAGGCGATGGTGCGGCTTGCGGCCGGCCAGCAGATCGATTTCACCACCGGGCTGGCGTGAGAACCGAACGATGCCGATGAAAAACTTCAACCCGGTAACGGCCAGCCTGCGCGGAACGGTCCTGATCGACCGGTCCGGGCTGTGGAAAGGCAAGCCGGTCAAGGGCCTGACCGAGGGCAAGAGCAGCACCGGCGGGCGCAACAACCACGGGCGGATCACCTCGCGGTTTCGCGGCGGCGGACACAAGCAGACCTATCGCGCGGTCGATTTCAAGCGTCGCAAGTTCGACGTTCCGGCGACGGTGGAGCGGCTGGAATACGATCCCAACCGCACCGCGTTCATCGCGCTGGTGAAATACGCCGACGGCGAGCTCGCCTATATCCTGGCGCCGCAGCGGTTGCGCGCGGGGGATACGGTGGTGGCCGGGCAGCGCGCCGACATCAAGCCGGGCAACGCGATGCCGCTGGCGGCGATCCCGGTCGGCACGATCGTCCACAACATCGAGATGAAGGTGGGCGCGGGCGGCAAGATCGCGCGCTCCGCCGGGACCTACGCGCAGCTGGTCGGCAAGGATTCGGGCTACGCGCAGATCAAGCTGATGTCGGGGGAAGTGCGGCTGGTGCGGGCCGAGTGCATGGCCTCGATCGGCGCCGTGTCCAACCCGGACAACATGAACCAGAAGATCGGCAAGGCGGGCCGCTCCCGCTGGCTCGGACGCCGTCCGCACAACCGCGGCGTGGTGATGAACCCGGTCGATCACCCGCATGGTGGTGGTGAGGGGCGGTCGTCCGGTGGACGCCACCCCGTCAGCCCCTGGGGGCAGCCGACCAAGGGCTACAAGACGCGCGGCAACAAGCGCACCGACAGTCTGATTATCCGCCGCCGGAACAAGGGCAAGTAGGATGGCACGCTCCGTCTGGAAGGGCCCGTTCGTGGACGGGTATCTGCTGAACAAGGCCGACACCGCGCGCGCGTCGGGCCGCAACGAGATCATCCGGATCTGGTCGCGCCGCTCGACCATCCTGCCGCAGTTCGTCGGCCTGACGTTCGGTGTCTATAACGGTCGCAAGTTCCTGCCGGTGCAGGTGAACGAGAACATGGTGGGCCACAAGTTCGGCGAGTTCTCGCCGACCCGGACCTTCACCGGCCACTCGGGCGACAAGAAAGCGAGGCGGGGCTGACATGAGCAAGCCCAATCATCCGCGCGGCCTGGCCGATACCGAGGCGCAGGCGATCGTGAGCAACCTCAGGGTCTCGCCGCGCAAGCTCAACCTGGTGGCGGGCATGATCCGTAACCTGCCCGCGCAGCAGGCGGTGGCGACCCTTGCGTTCAGCAAGCGCCGCATCGCCGGCGCGGTGAAGAAGGCGCTGGAAAGTGCGATCGCCAACGCCGAGAACAACCACCGTCTGGACGTCGATCGGCTGGTGGTGAGCCGGGCCGAGGTGGGGCGGGCGATCGTGATGCGTCGGTTCCAGGCCCGCGGGCGTGGACGTGCCGCGCAGGTCGAGAAGTGGTTCAGCAACCTGAAGATCGTGGTGGCGGAGCGCGCGCAGGAAGAAGCGCCGGCGCGGCCGGGGCGGGAGGCCGCGTAATGGGTCATAAAGTCAATCCGATCGGGCTCCGGCTCGGGGTTAATCGCACCTGGGATTCGCGCTGGTATGCGGGGGCCGACTACGCCCGCCTGCTGCACGAGGATCTGAAGCTGCGCGGCCATCTGCGCGAGAAGCTGCGCGGCGCCGGCGTGTCGCGGGTGGTGATCGAGCGGCCGGCGAAGAAGCCCCGCGTCACGATCTATGCCGCCCGGCCCGGCGTGGTCATCGGCAAGAAGGGCCAGGACATCGAGGTGTTGAAGAAGACCCTCGGGAAGATGGCGAAGTCCGAGGTGACCTTGAACATCGTCGAGATCCGCAAGCCGGAGATCGATGCGACCCTGGTGGCCGAGAACATCGCCCAGCAGCTGGAGCGCCGGGTGGCATTCCGCCGGGCGATGAAGCGGGCGGTGCAGTCGGCGATGCGCCTCGGCGCGCAGGGCATCCGGATCAACTGCGGCGGCCGGCTGGGTGGGGCGGAGATCGCCCGGGTCGAATGGTACCGCGAAGGAAGGGTGCCGCTGCACACCTTGCGCGCGGATGTCGATTACGGCCACGCGACGGCGAAAACGACGTATGGCACCTGCGGCGTGAAGGTCTGGATCTTCAAGGGCGAGATTCTGGCGCACGACCCGCTGGCGCAGGACCGCCGCGCCGCCGAACAGGCGCCGCAACGCTAAAGGATACGGTAGGCACGACATGCTGCAACCCAAGCGCACCAAGTTCCGCAAGGCGCACAAGGGCCGTATCCACGGCAACGCCAAGGGCGGTACCCAGCTCAACTTCGGCACCTACGGGCTGAAGGCGCTGCAACCCGAGCGCATCACCGCGCGCCAGATCGAGGCGGCGCGGCGGGCGATCACCCGCGCGATGAAGCGCACCGGGCGAGTGTGGATCCGCATCTTCCCCGATGTGCCGGTTTCCACCAAGCCCGCGGAAGTCCGCATGGGCTCCGGCAAGGGTTCGCCCGAATTCTGGGTGGCCCGCGTGGCGCCCGGGCGGATCATGTTCGAGCTCGACGGGGTGGGCGCGGATGTGGCGCGCGGCGCGCTGACCCTGGGGGCGGCCAAGCTGCCGATCCGCACCAAGATCGTGCAGCGGATGGGAGACGCGTGATGGCGAAGAACCCGGAGCGCAAGGCGTCCGACGTGCGGACCAAGACGGCGGACGAGCTGGGCCAGATGCTGCTCGATCTGCGCAAGGAGCAGTTCAACCTGCGCTTCCAGCGTGCCACCGGCCAGGCCGAGGGCACGGCGCGGATCCGCACCGTCCGGCGCGAGATTGCGAAAGTGAAGACGATCATGGGCGAACGTAGTCGTGGCGCCGAAGCCGCCGCGGCGCGGTCGTAGAGATAGGGTTCGACAATCATGCCGAGGCGCGTTCTGACCGGCCGGGTCACCAGCGACAAGATGGACAAGACCGTGACGGTGCTTGTCGATCGCCGTGTGATGCATCCGCTGTACAAGAAGTTCATCCGTCGCTCGAAGAAATACGCGGCGCACGACGAAGCCAACCTGTGCAAGGTGGGCGACATGGTGCGGATCGAGGAGTGCCGTCCGGTCAGCAAGCGCAAGACCTGGCTGGTGGTCGCGCGCAACGGCGCGCCGCTCTGGGGCGCCGGCGCTGAGCAGGGAGAAGCGGCATGATCTCGGTCGAGACCAATCTCGACGTTGCCGACAACTCCGGCGCGCGTCGGGTCCAGTGCATCAAGGTGCTGGGCGGCACCCGCCGCCGCACCGCCTCGGTGGGCGACGTGATCGTGGTGTCGGTGAAGGAAGCCATTCCGCGCGGCAAGGTGAAGAAGGGCGACGTGCACCAGGCGGTGATCGTGCGCACCTCGTTCCCGGTGCGCCGCCAGGACGGCTCGGCGATCCGCTTCGACCGCAACGCGGCGGTGCTGATCAACAAGCAGCAGGAGCCGATCGGCACCCGCATCTTCGGACCCGTGGTGCGCGAACTGCGCGGGCGGAAGTTCATGAAGATCATTTCGCTGGCACCGGAGGTGATCTGATGGCCGCGCGTATTCGCAAGGGCGACACGGTGCTGGTGATCACGGGGGCCGACAAGGGCCGCCGCGGCGAGGTGCTGCGGGTGTTCCCGAAGGCCGACCGGGCGATCGTCGCCGGCGTGCGCATGGTGCGCAAGCACCGCAAGCCGCAGGGCATGGGCCAGCCGGGCGGGATCAGCGACGAGGAGGCGAGCATCCACCTGTCGAACCTGAAGCTGGTCGACCCGAAAAGCGAGGAGCCGACCAAGGTCGGGTTCCGCGTGCTGGACGACGGGCGGAAGGTGCGGGTGGCCAAGGCCACCGGCCAGGTGATCGAGGGCTGACATGAGCGGAACCAAGACAGCGTCGAAGAAGGGGGGGGCCGCCAAGGGCGGCGCCCGCCCGGGTGGCGGCAAGGGCGGCGGCAAGGCTTCGGGCAAAGGCGGGGCCGCGCGCGGCGGCGCCGGTGCGCCGCTGCCGCGCCAGGCGCGCGAACGCGCCGCGCCGGTCGATCCCAACGCGCCCGCCCCGGCAGCCTCGCCGGCCGAGATGCCGCGGCTGATGCAGCGCTACCGCGACGATGTGCGCGGCAAGCTGACCGCCGAGTTCGGCTACAAGAACCCGATGCAGGTGCCGAAGCTCGAGAAGATCGTCATCAACATGGGCGTGGGCGAGGCAACGGTCGACCAGAAGCTGCTGGACGCCGCGGTGGCCGAGCTTGGCAAGATCAGCGGCCAGAAAGCGGTGAAGACGGTGGCCAAGAAGGCGATCGCCGGCTTCAAGATCCGCAAGGGCCTGCCGATCGGCTGCAAGGTCACGCTGCGCAAGGCGCGGATGTACGAGTTCATGGACCGGCTGATCACCATCGCCCTGCCCAGGGTGCGCGACTTCCGCGGCATCCAGGGCAAGGGCTTCGACGGCCGCGGCAACTTCGCCATGGGCGTGAAGGAGCAGATCGTGTTCCCCGAGATCAACTACGATCAGGTGGACCAGGTCCGCGGCATGGACATCGTCTTCGTCACCACGGCGAAGACGGATGCGGAAGCGAAGGCGCTGCTCAAGGCGTTCGACCTTCCGTTCGCAAGCTGAGTTTGGAAGACCACCAGGGCGTTTCCTGACAGGTTCCGTAGGCAAGGACAGAGAATGGCCAAGACTTCCCAGGTCAATCGCAACGACCGTCGGGCCAAGATGGCGGGACGCGACAAAGGCAAGCGGGCGGCGCTGAAGGCGATCGTGATGGATCGAACGCTGCCGGTTGAAGATCGCTTCAACGCGTCGCTCAAGTTGGCGCAACTGCCGCGCAATGGCGCCGCGGTGCGCGTGCGGCTGCGCTGCGCGCTGACCGGTCGGTCGCGCGGCAATTATCGGAAATTCAAGCTGTGCCGCATCGCGTTGCGTGACCTGGCCTCGTCGGGGCAGATCCCCGGCATGGTCAAGGCGAGCTGGTAGGGAGCGCACGCCATGTCCATGTCCGATCCGTTGGGCGATATGCTCACCCGCATCCGCAATGCGCAGCACGCGCGCCACAGCTCCTGCGTGGCGCCGGCGTCGAAGTTCCGCGCCCATGTGCTCGACGTGCTGAAGCGCGAAGGCTACATCCGCGGCTTCTCCGCCGAGGAGCTGCGCCCCGGCGTGGCGCAGCTGCGCATCGAGCTGAAGTACAATGAAGGCGAACCGGTCATCAAGGAGATCAACCGGGTCTCCAAGCCCGGCCGGCGCGTCTATTCCGGGATCAAGGAGCTGCCGCGGGTCTATGCCGGGCTCGGCGTCTCCATCCTGTCCACGCCGCGCGGCGTGATGAGCGATGCCGAGGCCCGCGCCGCCAATGTCGGCGGCGAAGTCCTCTGCCGCGTGTTCTGAGGGGGAAGCCGAAATGTCACGCGTCGGCAAATACCCGGTCGAGATTCCCGCCGGTGTGCAGGTCGCCATCGCCGGCGGCCGGCTGACCGCCAAGGGAAAACTGGGCGAGCTGGCCTTGCCGCTCACCGATCTGGTGGAAGCGAAGCTGGAGGACAACCGTGTCTCCGTCGCCCCGAAGGGCAGCGGGCGACAGGCCCGCATGATGTGGGGCACCACGCGAGCGAATGTCGCGAACATGGTGAAGGGGGTCTCCGCGGGGTTCAGCCGTTCGATGGAGATCACCGGCACCGGCTATCGCGCCGCGGTGCAGGGCAACACGCTGGTGCTGAACCTGGGCTACTCGCACGATGTGGTGTATCCGATCCCGCCCGGGATCAAGATCACCTGCGAGCGCCCGACCGCGGTGAAGGTCGAAGGGATCGATTGCCGCCTGGTGGGCCAGGTGGCGGCCGAGATCCGCGGCTTCCGCGGGCCCGAACCCTACAAGGGCAAGGGTGTGCGCTACGCCGACGAGGTCATCCGGCGCAAGGAAGGCAAGAAGAAATAGCATGAGCGCGGTTCAGGATCTGCGGACTCGCCGGCGCACGCGCCTGCGTTTCTCGCTTCGGCAGAAGGGCGGCGGACGGCCGCGGCTGTCGGTATTTCGTTCCGGCAAGCACATCTACGCCCAGGTGATCGACGACGGGCAGGGGCACACGCTCGCCGCCGCTTCGTCGCTCGACCAGGGGGTGCGGGGCAGCCTGCGCACCGGGGCCGACAAGGCCGCCGCAGCGGCGGTCGGCAAGCTGGTCGCCGAACGGGCGCTCGCCGCCGGTGTCACCCAGGTGGTGTTCGACCGCGGCGCCTATCTCTATCACGGCCGCGTCAAGGCGCTGGCCGAGGCCGCCCGTGAGGGCGGGCTGTCGTTCTGAGGGACCTGACATATGGCACGTGAACCGAGGGACGGGCGGCGCCGCGACAGCGACGCCGACGACGGCATCATCGACAAGCTGGTCACCATCAACCGCGTGGCCAAAGTGGTGAAGGGCGGCCGTCGCTTCGCGTTCGCCGCGCTGGTCGTGGTGGGCGATCAGAAGGGCCGGGTCGGCTACGGCGCCGGCAAGGCGCGCGAAGTGCCGGAAGCGATCCGCAAGGCGACCGAGCGTGCCAAGCGCGGCATGATCCGGGTGCCGATGAAGGAAGGCCGCACCCTGCACCACGACGTGCAGGGCCGCTTCGGCGCCGGCTCGGTGGTGCTGCGGTCGGCCACTGCCGGCACCGGCATCATCGCCGGCGGCCCGCTGCGCGCGGTGTTCGAGGCGCTCGGCATGGGCGACGTGGTGGCCAAGTCGCTCGGCAGCCGCAACTCGCACAACATGGTGAAGGCAACCTTCGACGCGTTGCAGCGCTCGGTCAGCCCGCGCTCGGTGGCCAACCGGCGCGGCAAGAAGGTCGCCGAGATCTACGGTACGCGGCGCGATGCCGCCCCGGCGACTGAGGCGGAGGCACCGGCCAATGGCTGAGACGACCAAGCGCGTCCGGGTCACCCAGACCGCCTCCGTGCTCGGGCGCAAGCCCGGGCAGAAGGAAACCCTGGTGGGCCTCGGCCTCAACAAGATCCGCCGCACCCGCGAGCTGGAAGACACCCCCTCGGTGCGCGGCATGATCCGCACCGTCGCCCACCTGGTGAAGGTGGAGGAGCTTTCCTGACATGAACCTCAACGAGCTGCGCGACAATCCGGGCGCGCGTCTGAAGTCGAAGCGGCTCGGGCGCGGCATCGGCTCGGGCAAAGGCAAGACCTCTGGCAAGGGCGTGAAGGGCCAGAAGGCGCGCGAAGGCGTCGCCATCAACGGGTTCGAAGGCGGGCAGATGCCGATCTACCGCCGGCTGCCCAAGCGCGGGTTCAGGAACCCGTTCCGCAAGGAATACGCCCCGGTGAACCTGGGCGCGCTTGAGAAGGCGATCGAATCCGGGCGGATCGACCCCGCCCAGCCGATCACCGAGGCCAGCCTGCGGGCCGCCGGCCTCGTGCGCGGCAGCAAGATCGCCGGCGTGCGGCTGCTCGCCAACGGCGCGATCACCCGCGCGGTCACCATCACCGTGGCCGGCGCCTCGGCCGCCGCGGTGGCGGCGGTGCAGGGTGCGGGCGGTTCGGTCACCACCACCGTCCCGGCGAAAGAAGCCGCCGCCGCGCCGGCCTGAACCCGGCCCCGGCCGCCGTCCGCCTTGCCGGGCGGCGGGCCGCGCCTTAGAACCGCGCCGGCGACGACGGGCGCGCGCGTGCCGCCGCCGGCGCCCTGCATCAGGGATCGATCCCCATGGCCTCTGCGGCCGAACAGCTTGCGGCGAACCTCAATCTCGGCGTGCTGTCGAAGGCCACCGAGCTCAAGCAGCGCATCTGGTTCACCCTCGGCGCGCTGATCATCTACCGGCTGGGCACCTATATTCCGGTGCCCGGGGTGGATGCCTCGGTCATGGCGCAGATGCTGCACCAGAACGGCGGCGGCATCCTCGGGATGTTCGACATGTTCTCGGGCGGCGCGCTCGGACGCATGACCGTGTTCGCCCTGAACATCATGCCCTACATCAGCGCCAGCATCATCATCCAGCTGATGACCGCGGCGATGCCCTCGCTCGAGGCGCTGAAGAAGGAAGGCCAGCAGGGCCAGGTCAAGATCAACCAGTACACCCGCTACCTGACGGTGCCGATCGCGCTCGTGCAGTCCTACGGCATCTCGCTCGGGCTCGAGAGCATGCACGGCGCGATGGGCCAGGCGGTGGTGCATCCCGGCCCCGGCTTCCTGGTCACCGCCGTGGTCACCCTGGTCGGCGGGACGATGTTCCTGACCTGGCTCGGCGAGCAGATCACCGCGCGCGGCGTGGGCAACGGCATCAGCCTCATCATCATGGCCGGCATCGTCGCCAACCTGCCGAGCGCGTCGGCCTCGCTGCTGGAGCTCGGCCACACCGGCGCGCTGTCGACCGTGTTCATCATCGGCTTCTTCTTCCTGGCGATCGCGGTGATCGCCTTCATCGTGTTCATGGAGCGGGCCTACCGAAGGGTGCCGGTGCAGTATCCGAAGCGCCAGGTGGGCAACCGCATGTTCGGCGGCGACTCGACGCACATGCCGCTCAAGATCAACACCTCGGGCGTGATCCCGCCGATCTTCGCGAGTTCCATCCTGCTGGTCCCGGCGACGATTTCCGGCTTCTCCGGCAGCACCGCGCCCTGGGTGCAGACCATCACCACCGTGCTGGCGCCGGGCTCGGTCGTCTACATGGTCATCTATGCCGCGATGATCATCTTCTTCTCGTTCTTCTACACCGCGGTCGTGTTCAATCCGCAGGAGACGGCGGACAACCTGAAGAAATACGGCGGCTTCGTGCCCGGCATCCGGCCCGGCACGGCCACCGCCGAGTATTTCGACTATGTTCTGAGCCGGCTCACGGTCGTGGGCGGCATCTACCTGGTGGCGGTCTGCCTGCTGCCGCAGGTCCTGATCAGCGACTACGGGCTGCCGTTCTACTTCGGCGGCACCTCGATCCTGATCGTGGTCTCGGTGATGATGGACACGGTCACGCAGATCCAGTCGCACCTGCTGGCGCACCAGTACGAGGGGTTGATCCGCAAAAGCCGGGCCAAGGGGCGCAGGTAAGGGGGCGACGATGAACCTCATTCTTCTCGGCCCCCCGGGTGCCGGCAAAGGCACCCAGGCCAAGCGGCTGACCGAGCGCTACGGGCTCGCCCAGATCAGCACCGGCGACATGCTGCGCGCCGAGGTGGCCGCCGGCAGCCCGATCGGGCAGGAAGCCAAGGCGGTGATGGAGTCCGGCGCGCTGGTCTCCGACGACATCATCATCCGCATGCTGGGCGCGCGGCTCGACCGTCCCGACTGCGCGCAGGGCTTCATCCTGGACGGGTTCCCGCGCACCGTGCCGCAGGCCGAGGCGCTCGATGGCCTGCTCGCCGGCAAGCAGTTGCGGCTCGATGCCGTGATCGCGCTCGCGGTGGACGACGCGGCACTGGTCGACCGGATCGCCGGGCGCTTCACCTGCGCCACCTGCGGCGCCGGCTATCACGACCGGTTCCAGCCCACCCGCGTGCCCGGTGTTTGCGACAAATGCGGCGGGCGGGACTTCGTCCGCCGTGCCGACGACAATCGCGAGACGGTGACCGCCCGCCTGGACGCCTATGACCGGCAGACCGCGCCCATCCTGCCGCACTACCGGGCGCAGGGCCGGTTCTTCGAAGTCGACGGGATGGCGGAGATCGACGAGGTCACGCGCCAGATCGAAGCCGTGCTGGAGCGCGCTGGCGCAGGGCTGATCCCGCCGCCGCGCCCGCCGCGCCACCCCCCACCGGCACGGAACCAACGAACGGGTTCCAAGGGCGACGCCCTTGGCGGGGGTCCAGGGGGCAGCGCCCCCTGGCCTTGCTGTCGATGCCTCAAACAGTTCGCCGATTGGCATAAGCCCCCTCGCGTCCGCGGCGCCGGGCGGATACGCTCCGCCCAGGTTGCCGCAGGGGACAAGCGGGATGGCACGCAAGATCGCGATCGGCATCGGCCTGGCGGAGTTCCCCTTCGCGACCGCGGCGGGGTTCTGGCGCTGGATCGACCTCTGCGAGCAGGGCGGCATCAATTCCTTCTGGCAGACCGACCGGCTGCTCGGCCGCAGCCCGATCCTGGAAAGCCTGACCGCGCTGGCTGCGGTGGCCGGGCGCACACGGCGGCTGAAATTCGGCGTGAACGTGCTGTCGCTGGCGCTGCGCGACCCGGTGCCGGTGGCCAAGCAATGCGCCACGATCGATGTGCTGTCCGAGGGCAGGCTGCTGCCGGGCTTCGGCATCGGCAACCCGCGCGCGCCGGAATGGGCGGCGCTGCATCTCGACCAGACCTCCCGCGGCAGCCGCACCGACGAGGCCCTGCAGGTCATCCGCCTGCTGTGGAGCGGCGAGAAGGTCGATTTCGCCGGCCGGCACTTCCGCCTGACCGGGGCGCAGATCGCCCCCCGCCCGGCGCAGGCGGACCTGCCGATGTGGATCGGCGGCGGATCGCCCGCCGCCATCCGCCGCACCGCCCGCTTCGGCACCGGCTGGCAGGCGGGGCCGGAAACGCCGGACCAGGCCGCGGACGTGATCGCCGCGATCCAGGCGGCGCTGCGTGAAACCGGCCGGACGATCGAGCCCGACCACTACGGCGCCGGCATCGCCTTCCGCTTCGGCCCCGCCGACGATCCCGCGCTGGCCCCGGCCTATGCCGCCTATCGCGCGCGCACCGGGCGCGATCCGGCGGGTATTTTCGCCGTCGGCGACGCGGCGGCGATCCTGGCCCGCATCGGCGCTTATGTCGCCGCCGGGGTCAGCAAGTTCGTCCTGCGCCCGGTGGCGGCCGGGGAGGAGGAGATGCTGGCGCAGACCCAACGGCTGATCGATCAGGTGCTGCCGCGGGTCGGCGCGCTCGGCTGACGGTCGGCCGGCGCAGGGCGCGACGATCAAGAACCGGCCGTTATCAACATTTAAGGTGCGAATCACGAGATTCGGCATTAAGGTCGGCGCCATGTCACCGCGCTCTCTCCTTGCGCGCCGCGTGCTGCTGACCCGGATCGGTACCGCTCTCGGGGTGTTCGGCACGTTTCTCCTGCCCGGCGGCTTCGGCGAGGCCGAGGCGGCGCGGCATCGGCTGCATGCGCACGGGCGCCGCGCGCTGTGGCATCCGCCGCGTCCGCTCTGGCAGCCGCCGGAGTTCCAGCCGCCCTCGGGGCGCGGCCTGCCGCCGCTGGTCATGATCGATCCGGGCCATGGCGGGCGCGACCCCGGCGCTATCGGGGTGTCCGGCACCTACGAAAAGCACATCGCGCTCCACGCGGCCTGGGATCTGCGTCGCCTGCTGGAAGCGGGCCGCCGCTACCGGGTGGCGATGACCCGCGCGAGCGACGTGTTCATCCCGCTCGAGCAGCGGGTGGAACTGGCGCAGCGGCATGGCGCGTCGCTGTTCGTGTCGATGCACGCCGACGCGTTGCGCCACGATTCGCGGGTGCGCGGGGCCAGCGTGTATACCTTCGCCTCCCGCGCCTCCGACCCGCAGTCGGCCGTCATCGCGGCGAGCGAGAATGCGGCTGACAGCTATGTGAACCGGTCCTTCGACGGCCTGTCGCCGCAGGTGGCGCGGATCCTCGCCAGCCTGATGAGCCGGGAGACCCGGGTCCTTTCGGGCACCCTGGCGGAACGGATGGTGGACACCCTGGGCGCGGTCACGCCGATGCTTGAGCATCCGGAACGCCATGCCGGGTTTGTCGTGCTGCAATCGGCGAAAATCCCGAGCGTCCTGGTGGAGATGGGGTTCATGTCCAGCCCGCTGGATGAGGCCGCGCTGCGTCGGCCGGCGCATCGCCGGGCGGTGGCAACGGCGATGCGGCAGGCCGTCGATGCGTATTTCGCCGCCGGCTCGCACAAAATGGCCGGCTGACCGCCACCGCCGCCCTGCCGGTGCCGGCGTTCCGCTGCGCCCGGTCGTTGCGGGCCCGCCGCTGGTCCTTTGCCTCGAAAGCCCCCATATGTCGCGGCCATGACTGGTCCCTTCACTGCGGGTGATCCGCTCTCCGCCCCCTCCGGCCGCGGGGGCGGACGAGGCCCGAACCGACCCTCTCCCAAGCAGCCGGCGCCGAAGCGGCCGCCCCCGCGCATGGGCTGGCTCCGCAAGCTGCTGGGCGGGCTGCTCGGGGCCGCCACCTTGCTGGCCCTGGCGGGCGTGGTGGCGGTCTGGGTCGCCTGGGCCCGCTTCTCCCCCGACCTGCCCAGCATCGCCGGCCTGCGCCACTACCGGCCGGCGCTGATGACCCGGGTCTATGCCGGCAACGGCCAGTTGCTGGACGAACTGGCCCGGCAGCGGCGCGTCCTGGTGCCGTTCTCCGGTATTCCGCGCCCGCTGCAGAACGCCTTCCTCGCCGCCGAGGACCAGAATTTCTGGATCCATCCCGGCATCGACCCGGTGGCCATCGTGCGGGCGGGCGTGTGGGATCTGCTCCATATGGGCAGCGGGCACCGCCCGCTCGGCGCCTCCACCATCACCATGCAGGTGGCAAAGAACATGCTGCTGCACCGCCGCATGACCCTGGTGCGCAAGATCGAGGAGGCGATCCTGGCGGTGCGGATCGACCAGAGCCTGCCGAAGAAGCGGATCCTCGAGATCTACCTGAACGAGATCTACCTGGGGGGCGGCGCCTATGGCGTGGCCGCGGCGGCCCAGACCTATTTCGGAAAGCCGCTTGACCAGCTCTCCATCGCCGAAGACGCGATGCTCGCCGCGCTGCCGAAGGCGCCGCACAACTACAACCCACTGCGCTTCCCCGGCGCGGCCATGATCCGCCGCAACTGGGTGATCGACCGCATGGCCGATGACGGCATGATCACCCGGGCCGCCGCCACCGCGGCCAAGGCGGAGCCGCTGGTGCCGGCGGCGCGCCCGGGCGCCGCGCCGATCCCCGGCGGCGAATGGTTTGCCGCCGACGTGCAGCACCGGCTGGTCGACCGCTTCGGCACCACAGAGACCCTGGAAGGCGGTCTGACCGTTTCCACGAGCCTCGATCCGCAGTTGCAGGCGGCAGCCAACACCGCGGTGCGCGATGGCCTGATGGACTACGATCGCCGGATGGGCGGATGGCGCGGGCCGGTGGCGCGCCTGCCGGCGGCCATGCTGGCCGATTGGATCGGTCCCCTGGGCAAGATCACGCCGCCGGACGGTATGCTGGACGACTGGCGGCTGGCCGTGGTCCTGCCGGGGGGCAAGCCGGCGGCGCCGCAGGTCGGCTGGCTCGACCCCGCGGCCGACGGCCAGACGGCCCTGCCGCATACCGCCGCCCTGAGTCTGGGCGGTGAGGTCTGGCACCATCCGATGAGCACCGCCGGCTACGCGCAGCGCGCCTTTGCCGGGCTGGCGCAGATGGTGCAGCCCGGTGATGTGGTGCTGATCCGCCCGCCGGGCGCGGGGGCCACGACGGCGCTGCTGCGCCAGGTGCCCAAGGTGCAGGGCGCATTGGTCAGCCTCGATCCGACCTCGGGCCGGATCGTCGCCATGGTCGGCGGCTGGAGCTACCAGGCGAGCCAGTTCAACCGTGCCACCCAGGCCGCGCGCCAGCCCGGCAGCAGCTTCAAGCCGATGGTCTATCTGGCCGCGCTGGAGCAGGGGTACTCGCCCAGTTCCCGCTTCCTCGATGCGCCGATCGTGGTGAACCTCGGCGCCGGCGGGATGTGGCGCCCGCACAACTACGAGGGTGAGTTCGCCGGACCGACCTCGTTGCGGGTCGCCCTGGAACAGTCGCTCAACCTGGTCACGGTGCGGGTGGCGCAGCGGATCGGCATGGCAACGGTGGCCAGGACGGCCGAGGCCTTCGGCATGGTGAAGGACATGCCGGAAGTCCTGCCGGCAGCCCTGGGCGCGGTGGATACCACGGTGCTGCGTGAGGCAGGGGTCTATGCAAGCCTCGCCGACGGCGGCCGGCGAGTGGTGCCGAGCGTCATCGACAGCGTCCAGGACCCCGAGGGCCACGTGGTCTGGCGGCCGTCGGGGCTGACCTGCGCCTGCAACTCGCCCGCCACGCCGCCGCAGATCGTCGACCAGCGAACGCGTCTCGCCGACCCCGACAGCGTGTTCCAGCTGGTCACCATGATGCAAGGGGTGGTCACCCGCGGCACCGGCGTCACCGTGGGCAAAGGCCTCGATCGCCCGATCGCCGGCAAGACGGGCACGACGGAGAATTTCCAGGACGGCTGGTTCGCCGGCTTCACGCCGCAGCTTGTCACCGTGGTCTGGGTGGGGTTCGACACGCCCTCCACCCTCGGCCACGGGCAGGCGGGGTCCGTGGTGGCGGGGCCGATCTGGCACCAGTTCATGGCCGCCGCGCTGAAGGGCAAGCCCGCGCTGCCCTTCCCGCCGCCGCCCGGGGTCACGATGGCCTCCTGGAGCAGCCGTACCGGCACGGTCACCGATGCGTTCAAGACGGGCCAGGTGCCCGGGGCGTCCACCATGCCGGCGGCTCCGGCCGGGGCGGGAACGGCGGTGGCCGCGGCGCCCGGTGGCGCCCCGGGCGCGGCCGCGGCGGCGCCGTCCGGCGTGGACAATTCGCTCGGCGGTCTGTATTGACGCCCGCTCCGTCCCATCTGAGCCGTTGCCATGTCCGCTGAATCCGAAGCGCTCAACGAGCAGATCAAGCAGTCCGTCGCGCTGCTGAGGAGGCATCTTTGACTGGGATGTCGCCGAAGGCCGCCTCGCCGAACTGAACGCCAACGCCGAAGACCCCAAGCTGTGGGACGACGCGGCGCGGGCGCAGAAACTGATGCGCGAACGCAACCAGATCGCCGGCCAGATCGAGGGCGTGCGCAAGCTGGAAGGCGATGTCGCCGACACCTTGGAACTGATCGCGCTGGCCGAAGCCGACGGTGATGCGGACATGACCGCCGAGGGCCTGACCGCCCTGCACGCGCTGGCCGAGGAGGCGAAGCGGCGGGAGACGGAAAGCCTGCTGTCGGGCGAGGCCGATCCCAACGACTGCTATATCGAGATCAACGCCGGCGCCGGCGGCACCGAGGCGCAGGACTGGGCCGAGATGCTGATGCGCATGTACATGCGCTGGGCCGAAGCGCACGGCTACAAGGTGCAGCTCCTGGAAACGAGCGAGGGCGAGCAGGCCGGGCTCAAATCCGCCACCCTGCAGATGAGCGGGCCCAACGCCTATGGCTGGCTCAAGACCGAGGCCGGCGTGCACCGCCTGGTCCGCATCAGCCCGTTCGACGCCGCCGCCCGCCGCCAGACCAGCTTCGCCAGCGTCTGGGTCTATCCGGTGGTCGACGACACGATCGCGATCGAGGTCCGCGACGCCGATCTGAGGGTGGATACCTACCGCTCCTCCGGCGCCGGCGGCCAGCACGTGAACAAGACCGAAAGCGCCATCCGCATCACCCATATGCCGAGCGGCATCGTCGTCGCCTGCCAGACCGACCGCAGCCAGCACCGCAACCGCGCGATCGCGATGGAGATGCTGAAGGCGCGGCTCTACGAGCAGGAGCTGCAGAAGCGCGAAGCCGCGGCGACGGCGGTGGAGAACGCCAAGACCGATATCGGCTGGGGCCACCAGATCCGCAGCTACGTGCTGGCGCCCTATCAGATGGTGAAGGACCTGCGCACCGGGGTGGAGAAGGGCAATCCGGCGGCGGTGCTGGACGGCGATCTCGATGCCTTCATGGCGGCCGCGCTGGCCCAGCGGGTTGGCGCCACAAGGTCGGACGCCAGCGCCCAGGCGCGCTAGTGTCCCGACTCGGAAATAACGTCATCATGCGTCGGGACACGAGCTCTTTGTTTTCAGTGGCCTGCTGGTCCCTGAAATGGGAAGGCATTTCAGGGGCAGGACACTAGCCGGCGTGCTGCGCCAGGGGTCGGCCCAGGGGCAGGCCGCGGTTGCCGCCGAGGTCGAACCCCGTCAGGATCGGCCGACGCACCCATAAGCGCACCCGAGGACCGTCCTGTCATCCGCCGATCTCGGCCCGCCGCCCGCCGGCGCCGTGGCCCGTTCCCTTGCTGCCGCCGTCTCCTGGGCCGGGGCGGATTTCTGGCGCCTGCTCTATGTCGGGCTCAGCGTGTTCACCGTGCGCTGGGGAGAGACCCTGGCCTCGGCCGTGTTCGTGTTCCAGCACACCCGCTCGCCCTTCCTGGTCGCCATGATGACCATGCTGCGGCTGCTGCCGATGGGCCTGTTCGGCGCATTCCTCGGCGCCTGGGCCGATCGGTTCGAGCGCCGCTCCGCCCTGGCGCTGACCATCCTGGTGATGGGCACGAGCTCGCTCTGCCTCGCCCTGCTCGCCTTCTCCGGCCGGCTCACGGTGTGGGAGATCGGGGTGGCGAGCTTCATCAACGGCGCCGGCTGGGCGGCCGACAACCCGGTGCGCCGGGTGGCGATGGGCGAGGTGGTGGGCACCGAGCGGATGGGCCGGGCGATGTCGCTCGATGTCGCGGCCAGCACCGGCAGCCGCATGCTGGGCCCGGCGATCGGCGGAACCCTGCTGGCCTTCGGCGGGATCGGCGCGGTGTTCACCCTGAGCGTGGGGCTGTACGCCACCGCGCTCGCGGCCACCCTGATGGTGCGAAGCCGCAACGTCCGCGCGCCGGTCTCCGGCGGTTCGGTGCTGGCCAACATCGCCGAGGGCCTCGCCTTCGCCCGCCGCGATCCGCGGCTGATTGGCGTGCTGATGGTGACCGTGATCTACAACATCTTCGCCTGGCCCTTCACCAGCATGGTGCCGGTGATCGCCGAGACCAACCTGCGGCTCGGCTCGGCGGCGACCGGCGTGCTCGCCAGCATGGACGGGGTCGGGGCCTTCGTCGGCGCGGTCCTGCTCGCCGCGCTGGCGAAGCGGCGCCACTTCGCCAGCGCCTATATCGGCGGGGTGATCTGCTACAGCGCGTTGCTGGTGGTGTTCGCGCTGTTGCCCAACCCCTGGCTCGCCGGCGGGGCGCTGATCGCCACCGGGCTCGGCGGCGCCGGGTTCAGCGTGATGCAGGCAACGCTCGTCTATCTGTTCGCGCCGCCCGAAATGCGCAGCCGCCTGCTCGGCGTGCTGTCGGTGTGCATCGGCGTGGGGCCGGTCGGTTTCGTGCTGATCGGGCTGACGGCGGATACGATCGGCGCGCGTGGCGCGACGGTGGCCGCCGGGGTCGAGGCGCTGGTGGCGCTGGCGCTGACCTGGCGGTGGTGGCGGGCGATCGGCGCGGCGGAGGCGCCGGGCTGACCCGGCCGCGGGGGAGGGGGCCTGCTGCGCGCGGGGCACATGGGTGGCCCGGCCGCCGCCGGGCGCGACGCCGGCCGCCCCGCGCTATATGAGGGTCTCCCGCCGCTCCCATCGGACCCTGTCCCCATGGCCCTGCCTACCAGTTTCTGGCTCATCCGCCACGCGATCGTCAGCGAGAATGCGCGCGCGGTCCTGTACGGCACGTTGGACGTGGAGCTCTGTCCCACCAGCCTGATCGAGCAGGCGCCGATGTATGCCGCCCTGGCCGCGCGCCTGCCGCGCCCGGCGCGTTGGGTGGTGACACCGCTGTCGCGCACCCGGCGCACCGCCGAGGCGATCTTCGCCGCCGGCTATCCGCGCGCCGAGCCGGTGGAGGAACCCGACCTCATCGAGCAGCACCTGGGCGAATGGCAGGGCCTGCCGCACGCCGACCTGCCCGCCCGGCTCAGCCTGAAGCCGCACGCCTTCTGGCCCCTGGGCGGGCACGAGCACCCGCCGGGGGGGGAGAGCATGGCGCAGGTGATCGCGCGCGCCGGCGCGGCGCTGGAGGCGCTGGCCACCCGCCACGCCGGGGAGGATGTGGTGGCGGTGAGCCATGGCGGCACGATCCGGGCGGCGGTGGCGCACGCGCTCGACATCGGGCCGGACAATGCGCTGCATCTGTCGGTGCAGAACCTGTCGCTGACCCGCATGGAGCGGCATCGGGACGGCTGGCGGGTGGTATCGGTGAACGAACTCCCGGGATATTGAGCCGCCGCAATTCGGGCCGAATCCACGTGCTATGTTAACCGGGTATGCTGGTCCACGGGCATGCGGGCGGCCGGTGCCGGCCCGGTCCGGAAACCCGGCGTCCGACCCGGAAGGGTCTGCCACTCCCGCCCTGCGGGATCGAACGAGGGGGCCGCATGAGACGCATTCTGTTCGCTCTGGGGATCGCGGTCCTGGCCTTGGCGCCGGCAGTGGCGCGGGCGCAAGCCGATGTGCAGGCGCTGGTCGATCGTTCCACTCTCGCCTTGCAGGACATGATGGCGCCGGGCGCCTCGGCCCAGGCGCAGGCGATGCTGCAGCGGTCCCGCGCGGTGCTGATCTGCCCGCGGGTGTTTTCGGCGGCGTTCCTGGTGGGCGGCTCCGGCGGGGAATGCGTGCTGGCCGCACGGGCGGCGAACGGGACCTGGTCCTATCCGGCGTTCTTCGCCATCGGCAACGCCAGCGTGGGGTTTCAGCTCGGGCTGAAGGACAGCGAGCTGGTCCTGATGGTGATGACCGATCACGGGCTGGACGCGCTGTTGTCGAGTCATTTCAAGTTCGGGGCTGACGCCTCGGCGGTGATCGCCACCTTCGGGGGCGGTGTGGAGGGGGCCACCACCACGGCGGTGGGCGCGGATATCGTGGCGTTCACGAAGTCGCGCGGGGCGTTCGCCGGGGTGTCGCTGGCCGGCAGCGTGCTGAGCTCGCGGGCGAACTGGGATCAGGCCTACTACGGCCGGCCGGTGGATGCGCGGGCGATCGTGCTGCAGATGGCGGGGAGCAATCCGGGAGCGGATCCGCTGCGGGCGCTGCTGACCCGCTACGGGAGTACGGCGCAGCCGGCGCCGCGCGGCACGGCATCGGACAACGCCCCGCCGGCCTATGCCCCGCCGGCCGGCGGCGCCCAGGGCTACGCCCAACCCGGCTACGCCCAACCCGGCTATGGGCAGCAGGGCGCGACGGCACCGTCGGCCGGGCAGCCGGTGCAGCTTGCCCCCGGGGCGCCGATCCAACAGCAATCGCTGCCGCCCCCGACCCGGTAGCGCCCCGACCGGTGCGAGGCTTCGGCCTGTGCGTGGCCGGGGCCTGCAGGAGCCGGCCGGTTCGGTTCGTATCCCGGAGCCGGCGCGCAAGTCGGAGCGCCAACGCCGGCCTTCCGCCGGCCCCGGCGGCAGGGTAGGGTCGGTCCGCCATGCCAACTCCCCCGCCGTTCTGGAAGGCCAAGCGTCTGGAAGAGATGTCCCAGGACGAATGGGAATCGCTCTGCGACGGCTGCGGCCGGTGCTGCCTGCACAAGCTGCGCGACGCCGAGACCGACGCGTTGTCCTTCACCACCGTCGCCTGCCACCTGCTGGACCTGCAGGCCTGCCGCTGCCGCGACTATGCGCACCGCCAGCGCCGGGTGCCCGATTGCGTCAGCCTGACCCCCGAGGAGGTGCGCCGGGTCGATTGGCTGCCGCCCTCCTGCGGCTATCGGCGGGTGGCCGAAGGCAAGGATCTGGCCTGGTGGCACCCGCTGGTTTCGGGCGATCCCGAAACGGTGCACCAGGCGGGCGTGTCGGTGCGCGGGCGGGTGATCAGCGAGCGGCAGGCGGGACCATTGGAACATCACCTCGCCGACTGGCCCGGGCGGATGCCCCGGACGCGGCGGGCGCAGCAAGGGAGACAGGAAGAATGAAGGATGCGCTGTTCGGCGGCGTGAACGCCGCCGTGCTGACCGCGATGAACGCGGATCTCTCGGTCG
>CAWHKR010000049.1:45000-47156 GCA_963829875.1 uncultured Pseudomonadota bacterium
TGTCTGAACATGGGGGGACCACCCTCCAAGCCTAAATACTCCCTGGTGACCGATAGCGAACAAGTACCGTGAGGGAAAGGTGAAAAGCACCCCGAGAGGGGAGTGAAAGAGACCTGAAACCGAATGCCTACAAGCAGTCGGAGCCGCCGATGGGGCGCGAGTCCCTGGTGTGGTGACGGCGTACCTTTTGTATAATGGGTCAGCGAGTTTCCGTTCGTGGCAAGCTTAAGCCGGTAGGCGAAGGCGCAGCGAAAGCGAGTCTGAACAGGGCGTTCAGTCGCGGGCGGAAGACCCGAAACCGAGTGATCTAGCCATGGCCAGGCTGAAGGTGCGGTAACACGCACTGGAGGGCCGAACCCACGCCTGTTGAAAAAGTCGGGGATGAGCTGTGGCTAGGGGTGAAAGGCCAATCAAACTCGGAAATAGCTGGTTCTCCGCGAAATCTATTTAGGTAGATCGTCATGTGTTTACCCTCGGGGGTAGAGCACTGGATGGGCTAGGGGGTCCCAAAGACTTACCAAACCTAACCAAACTCCGAATACCGAGGAGTATAGCGTGGCAGACAGACGGCGGGTGCTAAGGTCCGTCGTCGAGAGGGAAACAGCCCAGACCACCAGCTAAGGTCCCCAAATCGTGGCTAAGTGGGAAAGGATGTGGGAATTCCAAAACAACCAGGAGGTTGGCTTAGAAGCAGCCATCCTTTAAAGAAAGCGTAATAGCTCACTGGTCTATTAGAAATCCTGCGCCGAAAATGTAACGGGGCTCAAGCCACGTACCGAAGCTGTGGGTTTGCAAGTGTAGCAACTTGCAAGCGGTAGCGGAGCGTTCCGTAAGCCTGTGAAGCCGGTCCTGTGAGGGACGGTGGAGGTATCGGAAGTGCGAATGCTGACATGAGTAGCGACAAACAGAGTGAGAAACTCTGTCGCCGAAAGTCCAAGGGTTCCTGCGCAAGGTTAATCCGCGCAGGGTGAGCCGGCCCCTAAGGCGAGGGCGAAAGCCGTAGTCGATGGGAACCAGGTTAATATTCCTGGGCCAGCTGGAAGTGACGGATGCAAACTGTTGTCAGGGCTTATCGGATTGCCCTGGCTTTGCGCGCATCCCAGGAAATAGCTCCAGTGACGAGACCGTACCCTAAACCGACACAGGTGGACAGGTAGAGTATACCAAGGCGCTTGAGAGAACGATGTCGAAGGAACTAGGCAAATTGCTCGCGTAACTTCGGGATAAGCGAGACCTGTATCCGGGCAACCGGGTGCGGGTGGCACAGAGCAGGGGGTAGCGACTGTTTAGTAAAAACACAGGGCTCTGCGAAGTCGAGAGACGACGTATAGGGTCTGACGCCTGCCCGGTGCCGGAAGGTTAAGAGGAGGTGTGCAAGCACCGAATTGAAGCCCCGGTAAACGGCGGCCGTAACTATAACGGTCCTAAGGTAGCGAAATTCCTTGTCGGGTAAGTTCCGACCTGCACGAATGGCGTAACGACTTCCCCACTGTCTCCGGCATCGGCTCAGCGAAATTGAATTCCCCGTGAAGATGCGGGGTACCCGCGGTCAGACGGAAAGACCCTATGAACCTTTACTGCAGCTTTGCAGTGGCATCAGGAGAATTCTGTGTAGGATAGGTGGGAGGCTTTGAAGCCGGGGCGCTAGCTTCGGTGGAGCCACCCTTGAAATACCACCCTGAACTCTTCTGATGTCTAACCGCGACCGGTCAGCCCGGTCCGGGACCCTGCATGGTGGGCAGTTTGACTGGGGCGGTCGCCTCCCAAAAAGTAACGGAGGCGCGCGATGGTGGGCTCAAGCCGGTCGGACATCGGCTGTTGAGTGCAATGGCACAAGCCCGCCTGACTGCGAGAGCGACAGCTCGAGCAGAGACGAAAGTCGGCCATAGTGATCCGGTGGTCCCGCGTGGAAGGGCCATCGCTCAACGGATAAAAGGTACTCTAGGGATAACAGGCTGATCTCCCCCAAGAGTCCACATCGACGGGGAGGTTTGGCACCTCGATGTCGGCTCATCACATCCTGGGGCTGGAGCAGGTCCCAAGGGTTCGGCTGTTCGCCGATTAAAGTGGTACGTGAGCTGGGTTTAGAACGTCGTGAGACAGTTCGGTCCCTATCTGCCGTGGGTGAAGGAGACTTGCGAGGCGCTGTCCCTAGT
>CAWHKR010000050.1:0-141002 GCA_963829875.1 uncultured Pseudomonadota bacterium
AAAGGATCGCCACCCTGGCCGCGGCCGCAGCGGCAACGGCGTGGAATTGCCGCCTCACCTGCCCGATCGTGATCAGGACCGCGCCGCAGACGTAGCTCACCGGGGAAACCAGGCAGATCCACGCCATGATCTCGATCAGCGGGCGCGCCTCCACCCATTTGGCGCCCAGCAGCACGGTGACCACGTAGCCCGCGCCGGCCGACAGAACGAGCGCCATCGGGGTCACACCCAGAAGCAGGGCACCGGCCACCGGCAGGGCATTCCCCGCCGCCTTGCCTCCGCTTCTCTGGGAATAGGCGAAACTCGCCATCAGAACGCCGGCGGCCGGGGCGACGAGCTCGCTCAAGGGCAGCAGCGCCACCTCGCTGCCCACCATGTAAAGACCCAGCTTCGCCGATCCGAAGAAATGACCGACGATGAACGTGTCGCAGCGATTCCACACGAGGGAGGCCATGCCGGCGGCCCATAGCCAGAAGGAAAACCCCGCGAGCTCGCGCCATCCGGCCAAGGACAACCGGGGGCGATAGGGGTGAATAAGATAGGTCACAGCGACCCGGGCCACCCGGCTCACCCCCATGCCGACCAGCAACGCCCAATAGCTGTGGGTCAGGACGGCGGCCGCGATCGTCGCCACCACCTGCAGCAGCCTGGGGACCGCCAGCACCTGGACGTGAACATTGAAGCGAAGCTGTCGCTGGAACTCGACGACGCCGATGTTGTCCAGCCCACCGATCACCGTGATGCCGGCCAGGACAAACAGCACCGGGGTCAGGCGCGGCTCCGAAAACCACTCCGCGGCGAGCGGCGCGGAGAGGCCGACGATCGCGGCGGTCAGCAAGGACCGCCCGAGCTGGATGGTGAATGCGGCGTCGTGGAGCCGCGTGTCCTCCTCGACACGGCGGATCAACGCATCCTCGACCGCAAATTGGGAGAGGGTGTCGATCGCGCCGGCGAACGCCGTCGCCATCGCGATCAGGCCAAAATCGTTCGGAACCAGCAGGCGGGCGAGGACGAGGGTGCTGACGAACCCCAACCCGCGCGTAAGCATCCGCCATGCCAGGATCCAACCGGCGCCGGTGACCGCTTTCCGACCGAGGGATGTCGCGTCAGCCTGCGGCATCAAACGGATGTCGGCTCGTTGGGGCCGGAGACCGCACAGCGGGTCCCAACTGATGTCGAATCGGCGCACCCGCCCCCGCCGCGACATGACCGGAGGGCGCCTGCCCGAGGAGGATCCAGCCCACCCGGGGGCGACGTCGTTATCCAGCATCGCATCCCTTTTCGTCGGGCCAACCGGAACGGGGGGGCCAGCGGCGGAGCTACCACCGACTCGACCCGTACCTTAGAAAAAAATCACCGCATCTTGTAGCCTGGGAACCGACAGAGCCCACGGAACGTAGGCTCCGATCCTGCCGAAGGACCGATCGCCTGCCCCATGTAGCACACGCCACCGCCCCCTCCCCCCTTCCCTTCGTCCAACCAGCACCTGCCCGGACGCCGGATCCCTGATCCGGCTGGCATGTCTCTGCCGGGCCATCCGTCTCGACCGCCATCCTCTGTCATGCCCGCCCCCTGCCTGCCGTCTACCCTCCCAGCCGGACCGCCCTCGCGATGCAGATCAGCGTTGTCATCCCCACCTATAATCGGGCTGACCTCCTCCCTCACACACTGGCGACCATCCAGGCGCAGACCCTGCCGCCGGCCCAGGTGATCGTGGTCGATGACGGATCGACCAACTCCACGCCGGAGCTGCTGGCCCGCCTCGCCCCCCCGGTCCGCTCCATCCGCGTCCCCAACGGCGGGGATCTGGCAGCGCGCAATGCCGGCGTCGCCGCCGCCACCGGGGACCTGGTGGCCTTCTGCGACAGCGACGATCTCTGGAAGCCAGACTTCCTGGCCGAGATGGCGGAATTCTGGAAAGCCGAACCCGGGCTTCATGCCGCCTTCAGCGATTTCGTCATCGTGCGCGACGACATCTGGGAACACACCAGCAAGTTCGCCGATGCTCCCCCGGGGTTCTGGGCCGACCTGCGCCCCGCCGGGCCGGACCGCGGCGTGTTCGACCGCCCCGTCTTTCATCGCCTGCTGAGCTTCCAGCCGTTCTTTCCCTCCTGCCTGGTGGTCGATCGCCTCTGGCTGCGCTCGGTCGGCGGCTGGGACGAGTCGGTCGGCCGGGTGCTCGCCGGCGATTTCGCCACCGCGCTGCGGCTGGCAGAGCACGCGCCGCTCGGGATCCTGCAAGCCCCGCTGGTCGGCATCCGCAAGCACGCGCACAACATCTCCGGCAACGACCGCGCCACCTTGCTGGGGGAGGCGCTGGTGCTGGAACGGGTCCTGCAAACCCACCCCGCCGCGGCGGCGGATGCCGAGGCCGTCCGCGCGAGCATCGCCCTGCGCCGTGCTCAGGCGCTGGACGCCGCCTTCGCCGAGCGCGACCATCAGGCGGTACGGGACATCTTTCAGCTTCTACCGCCCGGACGCCGACCCGGCCGGGCCTGGGTCAAGCACGCCGTCGCAACCCTGCCACCCGGCCCGCGGGAAACCTTGGTCCGTACTCTGTTGGCCGCCGGCACCGCCAAGGCCCGGTGGTTCCCCGGCTGAGAGCCGCCGCGCTGCGCGCCGGGCTGGCAAACCCCTCCGCCAACATCGCGATTGACGCCGGCAAAATTTGACGTCTAACGTGACTGTCAATGAACACGTGACGCGTGGCCCCTCTGCGGCAGCCGGCGCGCTTCGGGGGGGACGGACGGCTCGTGGTAGACGCACTGCGCCTGCTTCAGTTGATCATCAACGGTGCCGCCGGCGGCTGCATCTATGGCCTGATCGCGCTTGGTTTCGTGCTGATCTACAAGGCCACCGAGGTCATCAACTTCGCCCAGGGCGACATCATGATGCTGGGCGGCTTCGTCGCGTTCAGCTTCATCACCTGGTTCGGCCTGAACTACTGGGTGGGTGCCGCTCTCGCGATCGTGGTCACCGCCGCATTCGGTTACCTTCTGGACGTGATCGTAATCCGCCGGGTCATCGGTCAGCCGCAGTTCGCGGTGGTGATGCTGACCCTCGGCCTCGGGTTCATCTTCCGCGCCGTGGCAGGCATTTCCTGGGGATACGATTCGGTTGGCTACAACACGCCCTTCACCAACCGTACCCTGAAGCTCGACAGCTTCGTGCTGGGCTACGACAGTCTCTCGATCATCGGCGGCACGGTGCTGCTGTGCGCGGTGCTCTATCTGTTCTTCAGCCGCACCCGGCTCGGCGTGGCGATGCAGGCGGCCTCGCAGAACCAGCTCGCGGCCTATTACATGGGCATCCCGGTGCGGCGGATCTTCTCGCTGATCTGGGCGATCAGCGCCGGGGTCTCGGCCGCGGCGGCGATCCTGCTTACGCCTGTTTCCATGATCGACGTGAACATGGGCTTCCTCGGCATCAAGGCCTTCGCCGCGGCGGTGCTGGGCGGGTTCGGCAGCATCCCGGGCGCCCTGGTCGGCGGCGTGGTGATCGGCATCGCCGAGCAACTGGCCGGGTTCTACCTGCCCGCCGGATTCCAGAGCGTCACCGCCAATGTCGTGCTGCTCGCCACCCTGATCCTGATGCCGCAGGGCCTGTTCTCCCAGAAAATCGTCAAGCGGGTCTGAGGCGTCGCATGCGCACCCTGTTCAAGACCAGCTATCGGCAGGATCTCACGATCTGGCGTCACCCGGGCGACCTGTTCTGGTACGGGCTGCTGGTCGTGGTGCTGCTGGCGCTGCCGCACCTGCTCGGCACGTTCTACATCGGCGAACTCGGCGCGGTGTTCATCTTCGCCATCGCCGGCGTCGGGCTGATGCTGCTGACCGGCTACACCGGGCTGGTCAATCTCGGCCACGCGGCGTTCCTCGGCATCGGCGCCTACACCAATGCGGTGCTGCTCACCGCGGGCTGGCCCTATCTGCTCACCCTGCCCGCCTCCGCCCTGCTCGCCGCCGCAGCCGGGGTGGCGATCGGCATCCCCACCTTGCGCATGAGCGGTCTCTATCTCGCCATCGCCACCCTGGCGTTCGGCCAGATCGTCGCCGCGGTGCTGGAGAAATGGGATTCGGTCACGCACGGCTTCAACGGTCTGCCGGTGCCGACGCCGACGATCCTCGGCCTGCCGATCCAGGGCGCCACCGGCGTCTATTACGCCTCCCTCGTCCTGCTCGTGTTCGTGCTCTGGATCGCCGCCAACATCCTGCGCACCCCGTTCGGCCGCGCGCTGGTGGCGATCCGCGACAGCGAGGTCTCGGCGCGCAGCATGGGCATCAACGTCGCGCTGTACAAGACGATCATCTTCGCCGTGGCGGCGGCGATGACCGGGCTCGCCGGCGCCCTGTTCGCGCAATACGTGAACTACCTGGCGCCCGATTCCTTCGACGTGCTGCTGTCGGTGCAGTTCCTCACCATCATCTTCGTGGGCGGCATCGGCTCCCTGCAGGGGGTGATCTACGGCGCCTTGTTCGTCCGCCTGCTGCCGCAGGGCATCGCCATGGTGCGCGATGACCTGCCCGGCCATATCGGCCATCTGCCAGGCCTGGAACCGTCGCTGTTCGGCCTGATCCTGGTGCTGATCATCCTGTTCCAGCCCACCGGCATCTACGGCGGCTGGCTGCGGCTCAAGGCGTGGTTCCAGCGCTTCCCGCTGCACCGGCGCACCGCCTTCCGCCGCCAGCGCAGCTATGCGCGATCGGAGCGGACATGACCGCCCTGTTCCACGCCGAGTCCCTCGCCGTGCATTTCGGCGGCATCCGCGCGGTGGACGACGTCTCCTTCGAGGTGGCCGAGGGCGAGGTGTTCGCCATCATCGGCCCCAACGGCGCCGGCAAGACCACCATCTTCAACCTGATCAGCCGGCTCTACACGCCGACCTTCGGTCGGATGACGTTCCGCGACCGCGACATCACCGCGATCCCGGCGCACCGCATCGCCGGCCTCGGCATCGCCCGCACCTTCCAGAATATCGAGCTGTTCGCCAACGCCACCGTGCTGCAGAACCTGCTGATCGGCTGCCACTGCCATGTCCGCGCCTCGCTGCTCTCGCAGATGCTGTTCGCCCCCGCCGCCAGGCGCGACGAACTGGCGCACCGGGAAAAGGCCGAGGACGTGATCGCCTTCCTCGACCTGCAACGCTACCGCGACGCGCTGATCGCCGGCCTGCCCTACGGGGTGCGCAAAGTGGTGGAACTCGGCCGGGCGCTGTGCACCGAACCGAAACTGCTGCTGCTCGACGAACCCTCCTCCGGCCTCAACACCGAAGAGACCGAGGTGATGGGCTTCTGGATCGAGGACATCAAGAAAGACCTCGGCATCACGGTCATCATGGTGGAGCACGACATGAACCTGGTCCGCCAGGTCTCCGACCGGGTGATGGCGCTGAACTACGGCAAGCTGCTGGCGCTCGGCACACCCGAGGAGGTGCAATCCCACCCCGAGGTGATCCGCGCCTATATCGGCGGCGAGCCGGTGGCATGAGCGAAGCCCCCCTGCTCGCCGTATCCGGCATCGAAACCTATTACGGACCGATCCAGGCGATCCGCGGCGTCAGCCTGGAGGTCGCGCCGGGCCAGATCGTCACCGTGCTGGGCGCCAACGGCGCCGGCAAGACCACCGTCCTGCGCACCATCTCGGGCGTGCTGAACCCCGACCGCGGCCAGGTCCGCTTCGACGGCACCGATATCACCGGCCTGTCGCCCGACCGGGTGATGCGGCTCGGCATCTGCCACGTGCCGGAAGGGCGCGAGATCTTCCCGCTGCTCAGCGTGCGCGAGAACCTGATGATGGGGGCCTACTCCCGCCGCGACGGCGAGGTCGGGCGGGATCTCGCGCTGTGCTTTGAGTATTTCCCGGTGCTCAGGGAACGGTCCGACCAGCGCGCCGGCCTGCTGTCCGGCGGCCAGCAGCAGATGCTGGCGATCAGCCGCGCGCTGATGGGCCGGCCACGGTTGCTGCTGCTCGATGAACCCTCGCTCGGCCTCGCGCCGCTGCTGGTCACGCAGATCTTCGACATCATCCGCCGCATCAACCGCGACCACGGCGTGGCGATCCTGGTGGTCGAGCAGAACGCCCACATCGCGCTGCGCACCGCCGACTACGGCTACATCATCGAAGTCGGCCGCATCGTCATGCAGGACCGCTGCGCGGCGCTGATCGAGCGGGAAGACATCAAGGAGTTCTATCTCGGGCAGAAGGCCGAAGGGGTGCGCGGACGACAGCGCTGGCGGCGCAAGAAGCTGTGGCGATGACCGCGCCCGCCACCCTGCCCGCGCTGATCCGCCAGCGCAGCGCCGAGGACGGATCCCGCACCATCCTGCGCAAGAAGGATCGCGGCATCTGGAAGCCGATGGACTGGGCCGGGCTTGATGCGCAGGTCCGCGCCGTCGGCCAGGCCCTGCGCGCGCGCGGCTTCCGCCCCGGCGAGGTCGCCGCCGTGCTGGCCGAGACCCGGCCGGAATGGGTGTTCGCCGATCTCGGCATCCAGGGCGCCGGGGGGATCGCCGCCGGCATCTACCCGACCACCGATGCCGAGGGGGTCGCCGCCCTGCTCCGCCACGCCGGGGCAACCGTGCTGTTCGTCGAGAACGAGGAACAACTCGACAAGGCGCTGACCGCGCGGGCCACCTGCCCGGCGCTGCGCCATATCGTCATCTTCGAGATGAAGGGACTGCGCGACCTCGCCGACCCGATGTGCGAGAGCTTCGCCGACTTCATCGCCGCCGGCGCCGCCGCGCCGGACGGATGGGACGCGGCGGTGGCGGCGCTCGACCCCGCCGCGCCGGCCGCCCTGGTCTATACGCAGGGCACGACCGGCCCGCCCAAGGGCGTGGTGCTGAGCCACCGCAACATCCTGTTCCTGATCGCCCAGGCCGCCCCGCTGTTCGGCCTGCGCGCCGGGGACGAGCGGCTGGCGGTGATGCCGATGGCGCATGTCATGGAACGGGTGCTCGGCCTCGCCCTTGCGCTGTACGCCGGCTGCGTCAGCAACTACGGCGAGAGCGCCGACACGCTCGAAGAGAACCTGCGGGAAGTGCGGCCCACCGTCCTGCTGGCCGCGCCGTGGCTGTGGAAGAAATTCCGCGACCGGATCACCCTCGCCGCCGCGGCGGCGGGCCTGGGACAGCGCCTGCTGTTCCGCGCCGCGCTCGCCGCCGGCACCGCGGCGGCCGAAGCCCAGCTCGCTGGGCGCCGGGCCGCGCCCTGGACCGCGGCGGCCGCCTGGGGTCTCGGGCGTCTCGTGCTCGGCAACGTGCGCCGCGCGCTCGGCCTGTCGCGGCTGCGCCTCGGGCTGATCGGCGGCGGGCCGGTGGCGACGGGCCTGATCCGCTGGTACCTCGCGCTCGGGATCCCGCTGGCCGAGCTTTACGGCCAGGCCGAGTGCGCCGGTCTCGCCGCCGCCGTGCCGCCGGGGGCGACCCGGCTCGGCGCCGTCGGCCGGCCGCTGGCCGAAACCTCCCTGCGGATCTCGCCGGAGGGCGAGATCCTGGTGCAGGGCCCGCATGTCTGCCTCGGCTACTGGAACAATCGCCAGGCGAGCGAATCTGCGCTGGCCGAAGGCTGGCTGCATACCGGCGATCTCGGCGTGATGGAGGACGGCGCGCTCCGCCTGACCGGACGGCGGGAGGACATGATCACGCCGCTCTCCGGCCCCGCCCTGTCCGCCGCTGTGATCGAGAGCGCGCTCCGGCTGTCCCCCTACATCGCCGATGCGCTGGTCGAGGGGACGGGGCGCCCGTTCCTCGCCTGCCTCGTGCGGGTGAACACCGAGGCGATGGAAAGCTGGGCGCACGCCCACCGCGTGGCCTTCACCACCCTGGCGAGCCTGCTGGAGGCCGAGCCGGTGCAGGCGCTGATCGCGGACGAAATCGCGCGGCTCACCGCCGGGCCGGACCGCGCCGCGCCGATCCGCGCCTTCCGGCTGATCGAGCGCCGGCTGGAACCCGAGGATCCCGAGCTCACGCCGCTGATGGCCCTGCGGCGCGGGATCACGGAGCAGCGTTTCCACGAGCTTATCGAAACGATGTACCGGGAGGCATGAGAGCCTGCGAAAGAATGCCCGCCGGGCGGCCGCGGCAAGCGGCGCCGGCACAACCAGAAAAGGAGGAACCATGAAACATCTTCTTGCGGCGGCGGCGCTCACCGCCGCCCTGGCCGTCCCGCTGGCCGTCCCCCTGGCCGGACCGGCAATCGCCGCCGGCACCCAGGGGGTGACGCCCACCGAGGTGAAGATCGGCACCTACACCGATCTCTCCGGCGTCACCGCCATGTGGGGCGTGAACAACTCCAACTCCTGGCGCATGGTGTTCGACGACGTGAACAAGGCCGGCGGCATCCACGGCCGCAAGATCCGCTACATCGTGGAAGACAACCAGTACCAGGTCCCACGCTCGATCCAGGCCGAGAACAAGCTGCTGAACCAGGACCACGTGTTCATCGAGGTCGCCAACGGCGGCACGCCGATGAACAACGCCACCATGCCGATGCAGCTCAAGGCCGGGGTGCCGAACGTGTTCCCGCTGACCTCGGCGCGGTCGATGTACGAGCCGTTCAACACGCTCAAATTCGGTCTCGGATCGTCCTATTACGACCAGATCCGCGCCGGGGTGAAATACTTCGTGCAGCAGGAGCACAAGACCCGGGTCTGCGCCGCCGCGCAGGACAGTGACTTCGGCAAGGACATCATGGACGGCGTGCGCGACGAGCTGAAGGCGCTGAACATGAAGCTGGCCGCGGTCAGCCTGCACCAGCCGACCGACATGGACTTCAGCGCCACCGTCGCCAAGCTGCACGACGCGAAATGCGACCTGGTCGTGCTGGGCACCATCGTGCGCGATACGGTGCAGATCATCTCGGCGGTCCACAAGACCGGCTGGCACGTCGCCATGCTCGGCCAGGCGGCCAGCTACGACGCGGCGGTGGCCAAGGCGCCGGGCGGGCTGACCGAGGGATTCTACTCGATGACGCCCATGCTGTTCGTGGGATCCTCCGATTCCCGTCCGGCGGTGCAGAAATTCGTCACCGAGTACCGCGCCAGGTTCGGCAAGGACCCGAACTTCGCCGCGCAGATCGGCTACACCGGCGCCCATGTGGTCGTGCTGGCCCTGCAACACGCCGGCAAGGACCTGACCACGACAAGCTTCATCCACGGGCTGGAAAGCATCCGCGACTACCACGACATCTTCGGCTCGCCGACCATCAGCTTCGGCCCGCACAAGCACCAGGGGTCGAACGAATCCTATCTCTGCGTGGTGAAGGACGGCGCCTGGGTCCCCGCCGTGCCGAAGCCCTTGAGCTACTGAGCGTCCCGGCCGGCCGCGGCTGCGGCCGGCCGTCCTGCCCGGCTCACAGCATCCGGCCGCCGTCGACGATGATGCGCGAGCCGGTGCTGGCCGGCAGGTGGACCACGCAGGCCATCACCGCCTGCGCCACGTCCTCCGCTTCCACCACCCGTCGCAGCGGCGTGGCGGCGGCCAGTTTCTCCAGCGCATCGCGCCCACGGCCGGCGACGAAATCGGTGGCGACCGGCCCCGGCGCCACGCACATCACCCGCACCTCGGGCCCCAGCACGCGCGCGAGCGACATCGACATCGTCTCCAGCGCCGCCTTCGCCGCGCCATAGGCGACGTTGCTGCCCGCCCCGTTCAGCGCCGCGACCGAGGAGATGTTCACCACCACCGCTTGCGCCCCGGCCCGCAGCAGCGGCAGCAGGGCGCGGATCACCGAATAGGGGCCGCGCGCGTTGGCGATCAGGATGCGGTCGAACAGCGACTCGTCCAGGGTCTCCAGATCGGCATGCGGGATCGGCCGGGTCTCGCCCGCCGCGTTCACCAGCACGTCCACGCGGCCATACGTCGCCCGCACCTGGTCGGCCATCCGCCGCACCGACGCCGGATCGGTGATATCGACCGCCAGCACCGCGTGCCCGGTGCCGGGCAGCGCGCCGAGCAGCGCGCGCGCCCGGTCTTCCCCGCTGCGATAGAGAATCGCCACCCGCGCGCCGGCCGCGGCCAGCGCGCGCACGCTGGCCGCGCCGATGCCGTTGCTGCCGCCGGTGACCACCGCCACCTTGCCGGCCAGATCCGGTGCGTTCATGTCCGTCCTCCCCGTCGTCGTCCGAGGACGCATGCTGGCACGGCACGCGGCGAAGATCATGCCCCTCGGCAGCGCCCGGCGGGCGCGCTCAGCGCTCCCCGGCGCGCCGGGCCATGGTCAACCTGGCGCCGAAGCTGATCAGCAGGACGAGGAACGTCACCAGGAATGCCGCGGCATAGGCCAGCGCATTGGCCTCGGCGAACGGCTCGTTGATGAAGGCCCAGATCGCGTAGGTCAGGTAGCCCACCGGCGAATGGGTGAGCTGGCCGGTCCACATGTAGGACGACCACCCGGCGGTGTAGATCAGCGGCGCGGTCTCGCCCACCGAGATCGCGAACGCCAGCAGGATGCCGGTGACGATCCCCGGCATCGCCATCGGCATCGAGATCCGCCAGGCCACCCGCCCCTCGCCCGCGCCGAGCGCATAGGCCGCTTCCTGCAGCGACGCCGGCACCTGCCCGACGGCCAGTTCGGTGGTGCGGCAGATATAGGGCAGGCACAGGATCGCCAGGGTGATGCAGGCGGCGGCGAGCGAGAAGTGCCAGCCCAGCCCTTCCACCATCGTCACATAGCCGAAATACCCGAGCACGATCGACGGCACCCCCACCAGCACGTCGGCCAGGAAGCGGATCACGCGCGCGAACATCGTGTGGCTGAACTGCGCCGCATAAAGCCCGGCCGCCACGCCGAACGGCACCGCGAGCAGCATCGAGCCGATGCCGATCACCACGGTGCCCTCGATGGCGTTCAGCAGGCCGCCGCCGGTGCCCTGGGTCACCTGGGTGAACACCTTGGGCGTCAGCGCCTCCCCCCCGCGCACCAGCACCATGAGCAGGATCCAGCCCATGGCGATGCCGAGCAGGGCGAAGGCCACGCCGCACAGCACCCAGCCCGCGATCGCACCGGCCCGCCGCCGCTGCAACCGCCGGTGCCGCGCCGCCTCGTCGCGCGGCGGCAGGACAAGGCCGGCGCCGGTCGCGCCCGCGCTCATACCCGCGCCGCCTTCAGCCCGGAGCGGTACAGCACCAGCCGCGCCAGCGCGTTCACCGCGACCGAAATGACCGACAGCACCAGCGCCACTTCGGCGAGCGAGCGCACCGCCATCCCCGTCGGGTCCTGCAACGCGCTGTCGAGCTGGGAGACGATGAACGCGGCCATGGTGGAGATCGGCGAATAGATGTTGGGGGGCAGATAGTTCACCGCGTTGCCGCTGACCATCAGCACCGCCATCGTCTCCCCCAGCGCCCGGCCGGTGGCAAGGATGGTGGTGCCGATCAGGATCTTGCGTACCCCGGGCAGCACCACTTTCCACACCGTCTCGAATCGCGTGGCGCCGAGCGCGGCGGCGGCTTCGCGCACCACCATCGGCTCGGCCAGGATCGCGTCGCGCAGGGTGGCGGCGATCAGCGGCACGATCATCAGCGACAGCACGATGCCGGCGGTCAGCAGCCCGTAGCCGCTGCCGTACGGCGGCGCGAAGATCGGGATCCAGCCGAGCACCTGCCCGATCGCCGGAAAGATGTGGCGCCCGAGGAGCGGGATCAGCACCGCGTAGCCCCACAGGCCGAACACCACCGACGGCACCGACGCCAGCAGCTCGACCAGGAACGAGAGCCACAGCCGCAGCCGCCCCGGCACCGCCTCGGCGAGGAAGATCGCCGCCCCCACCCCGGTCGGCACCGCGAGCAGCAGCGCGATCAGGGTGGAAAGCAGGGTGCCGACGATCAGGAACAGGATGCCGTACTGCGCCCCGGGCAGCACCAATGTCCCGTGTTGCACGATCGGGGCGCCATAGGTGTTGCCCAGGCTCCAGCGGGTGCCGAGCACGAACCCGAGCCCGTTGAACTGCACCGCCGGCCAGGAATAGATCGCCAGGAACCCGACCACGGCGACCAGGCTGAGCGGCAGCACCCCGGCGAACAGAGCGAGCAGGCGGCGGAAGGTCATCGAAGCTCCCGAACGTAGGACGCACCAACGCCGCCGGCGGGGGCCGGCGGCGTCGGGCAGGTTAGCAGATTGGCCGGAGGATCACTTGATCTCGGCGATCAGCCCGGCACTCAGCTTGGAGACCGGCCCCGGCAGCGGCACGAAATTCACCGCCTTCATGAAGTGCGGCGCGTTGCCGCCCTGCGACGAGATCGCCCAGTCGAGGAACTTGCGCAGTTCCTGCGCCATCGCGGCGTTCGGCTGCCTGGAGTTCACGATCCCGTATTCGTAGTTGATGATCGGGTAGGAGTTCGCGCCGGGCGCGAAGATCAGGCTGATGCGCGCGTCCTTCGGCGTCTCCGGCACCTTGGCGGCGGCGGCGGCCTGCACGTTGGCCACCTCCGGCAGCACGAACTTGCCGGCGCGATTCTCGAGCATCGCCTCGCCCAGCTTGTTCTTGTCGGTGATGCCCTTGTAGCTCACGCCGATATAGGCAACCGAATAGGGGTTGTCCTTGATCGCGTTGACCATGCCCTGGTTGCCCACGGCGCCGATCGCGCCCGGCGCGGCCGGCCAGCTCACGCTGGTGCCATAGCCGACGTCCTTCCAGGACGGCGCGGAGAAGGTCAGGAACTGGCTGAACAGGAAGGTATCGCCGCTGCCGTCCGTGCGGTGCACGGTGATGATGGCGTGGTCAGGCAGCTTGGCGCCCGGGTTCAGCTTCGCGATCGCCGGGTCGTTCCACTTGGTGATCTTGCCGGCATAGATCTCGGCCAGCACCGGACCGCTGAGCTTCAGATGGTCGGCGTTCAGGCCGGGCAGGTTGTAGTTGACCATCTGGCTGGAGATCGCCAGCGGGATGTTCAGCATCCCCTCGTGCATCTTCATCAGCGCGTCGCGACAGATACGCATCCGAGCTGCCGATCTGCGCCACGCCGGAGATCGCCTGGGAAATGCCGGTGCCGCTGCCGGTGCTCTGGGTGGTGATGCGCACATGCGGGTTGGCCTTGGTGTAGGCCGGCACCCAGAGGTTGAACAGCGGATAGAGCAGGCTCGATCCGGTCTCCAGCAGGTTCACCGTGGTCGCGGCCCGGACGGGCGCGACGCCGGCCACGCCAAGGCCGAGGCCGGCCAGGGCGGCGGCGGCGATGAAGCGGCGGCGGGCCGGCATCCGGACGGTATCAGTGCGACATGACATCAGGTTTCTGTCTCCTGTGAGTGGCGGCGCGGTCGATCACCCCGCCGCCAGAGCGGTTCAGCCGCGCCGCATATAGGCGAGCCGGACGCCCCCGGGTTTGACGGTTTGATGAAACCCTCACCCGCCCGGCGCCGCGCCCTGCCCCAGCACAAGCTCCAGTGCCGCATCCAGCCGGCCCAGGGTGGCCGACCAGGCATAGCCCCGCTCCACCGCCGCCCGCCCGGCCGCGCCCAGCCCGGGGTGCGCCCCGTCCAGCACCGACGCCACGGCCGCGGCCATCGGTCCCGCGTCGTCCGCCACCAGCAGATCGCGCCCGGCGGAGGCGCGCACCCCCTCGAACGCCGCGGCGGAGGCGACCACCGGCCGGCCCATCGCCATCGCCTCCAGCACCTTGTTCTGGATGCCGCGCGCCATCCGGAGCGGGCTCACCGAGACATCCGCATGGGCGAGATAGGGCCGCACGTCGGGCACCCGGCCGGTGACGAACACGCCGGGCAGATCGGCCAGCGCGCGCACCGCCGGCCCCGGATTGGCGCCGACGATGTGGAAGCTGGGCGGCGCGGCGCGGGCGCGCAGCCGCGGCAGCACCTCGGCGGCGAACCAGGCGACCGCGTCCGCGTTGGGCCAGTAGTCCATGTTGCCGGTGAACACGAGGTGCGGACCGGGACGCCCGGCAAACGGCGAGTTGAAGCTGCGCGCAGGCGAGAACCCGTCCAGATCGACCCCGTTCTCCACCCAGGTGACCCGTCCTTCCGTTTCCGGCGCCAGGTCGAGGAATCGCCGCGTCTCGGGTTCGGAAACGAAGAAGGTCGCGTCGCAGCCCATCGCCGCGCGCCGCTCGTAGGCAAGCAGGGTGCGCGCCTCGCGCGCCCAGACCGCGCGCATCGGCCAGCCGGCGCTCTCGGCATACAGCGCCCATTTCTCGGAATCGATGTCCTGCATGTCCAGCACCTTGCCGGGCCGGTCGAGATGCAGCGCATAGGGCGCCATGGCGGCGGAATAGATGTAGACGATGTCCATCGGGACGCGGGCAAGCGTCGCCCGCACCCAGCGGTGCAGGCCGGGATGGCGGTAATAGTCGAGCATCAACGGCCGCCCGGGACGAATCCGGGCCAGGGCCTTGAGCTTCTGGCGTCGCTTGTCGATCTCGAAACCTTCGACCTCGGCGCAGATCTCGCGCAGATGCGCGACATGCGCCCGGTCCGCCGGATCGTCGATCAGGCAGCCGAGATGGACGCGATAGGATTTCCCCAGATGCCGCAGCAGATTGTAGCCGCGGATCTTCTCGCCTTTGTTCAAGGGATAGGGAATGCGGTGGCTGATGAAGAGAAGGTTGCGCACGCGTCCGGCCGGGTCGGTGGAGGGGATGCCCGCTTGGGGCGGAAAGCTCTCATAGCAGACGCCGGATGTCCCGACCCGGGAAGGCAAGGCCAGGGGGCGCTGCCCCCTGGACCCAAGCCAAGGGCATCGCCCTTGGAACCCGTTCGTTGGTTCCGTGCCGGTGGGGGGTGGCGTGCCGGCCGGGCCGGGGCCGGTGGCTGGGTGACGGGGTGCGCTGATGCGCGCCCTGTCACCCAGCCACCGGCCCCGGCCCGGCCGGCACGCCACCCCCCGAGGGGTCCAGGGGACGACTGTCCCCTGGCTTGGGACCAGCGGGCAGCGCCTCCTGGTCCTGCGTGCGGCGCACGGGCAGGATCCAGCTCTCGCTGCCGCGGTCCGTCAGCTTGACCGCATAGGCCTGCCCGCCGGCGTCGTTCAGTGCCGCAACCAGACGGTACCGGCGTTCGCTGGGCACGACGAACATCATGAAGCCGCCGCCGCCCGCGCCGGAAACCTTGGCCGCGGTGGCGCCGTTGCGCCGCGCCAACCCCTCCAACGCGTCGATCTGCGGGGTGGAAACCGCCGCGGCGGTGCGCTTCTTGGCCAGCCACGAGCGTTCCAGCACCGCGGCCAGGCTGTCCATGTTGCCCTGCAGGACCGCCTGCTTCATCGCCACGGCATCGTGGCGAAGCTGGTGCATCGCCTCCAACGCGTCGGCGCTGCCGGCGATCAGCCGTTCGGACTGCTGGCGGATGATGGTGTCGGAGCTGCGCGAACGGCCGGAAAAGCAGATCACCAGCGAGGATTCGAGCTCGTTCATCACCGCCGCGGGGAATCGCAGCGGGTTCACGATCACCCGTCCCCCTTGCAGGAACTCGATGAAATTGATGCCGCCGAAGGCGGCCGCGTACTGGTCCTGCTGGCCGCCGGCGAGCCCGAGTTCGATCCGCTCGATCTGATAGGCAAGCTGGGCCACCTCGTAGCGGCCGAGCGGATAATCCAGATAGGCGGCATAGGCCTCGATCAGCGCCACCACGAGCGCCGAGGACGAGCCGAGGCCGGACCCAAGCGGCGCATCGACCGAGGTCGTGACGGTGATCGCGAGCGGCACGCCGCCGTTGGCATCGCGCACCATCCGTTCATAAACCCCCCGATGCAGCATCAGCTGGGAGTCGGGCAGGCTGGCGGCGGCCGGGTGCGTCTCCTCCCGATCGAGGTCGCAGGCGTCGAACGCCACCTGCCCGTCGTCGCGCGCGCGGATGGAGGCAAACGCATAGCGGTCGATCGTGGCGTTCAGCACCGCGCCGCCGAACGCCTGGGCATAGCTGGCGAGATCGGTGCCGCCGCCGGCCAGGCCGAGGCGGAGCGGCGCACGGGCACGGACCACCAGCGGGGGCCGCGCGGCAGCGCCCCCGCGCGGACGCCCAAGCGCGGCGTTGAAGACGCTGTCCATCCGACGTTCCCGACTGTCCAGCACCGCGCATAGCCCCTCCGGCAGCGGCGATGCAACGACGATCGCCCCCGTGCCAGGGTAATCGGGTGAACCACGCGTACCAGGCAATTCACCTCTCCCGCGCCGCGGGAGAGGTCGCCGTGCGCAGCACGGCGGGTGAGGGCATGCCGCACCGGCGGCCCAAACGGCCCCGACGGCGCCACGGGCGATGCCGCCAGACCCCGGAATACCGTGCCTCCAGCCCTCACCCGGCGCACTTCGTGCGCCGACCTCTCCCGCACAGCGGGAGAGGTGAAGATGCGGGGCGTTCACCCGATTGCCCTGCCCCCGTGCCTCGCGGGGTCCCCAGGGCCGAACGCCGCCGACATGTGCGCGACGGTATCGCCGCGCCCGCCCTATTGCGCTTGGCAAGCCGGCCCCGCTGCGGCACACACACGCCCATGTCCACGCTCGAACTCGGCACCATCGCCTCGTATCTCGACCGGTCCCTGGCCGCGCTCGCCACCCTCGCGGCCGACCGCCCGACGCAGGCGCTGCTGGCCGACATGGCGGGGGCAACCGCAACCGCCCTGCGCGCCGGCGGCAAGCTGCTGGTCGCCGGCAATGGCGGCAGCGCCGGCGATTCCCAGCATATCGCCGGCGAGTTCATCTCCCGGCTGATGTTCGACCGCGCGCCGCTGGCGGCGATCGCGCTGACCGTCGACGGCTCGGTGATGACCGCGACCGGCAACGACTACGGCTACGACCACGTGTTCGAGCGCCAGGTGCAGGGCCTCGGCCGGCCGGGGGACGTGTTCCTCGGCATCTCCACCTCCGGCCGCTCGCCCAACGTGCTGCGCGCGCTGGACGCGGCGCGCGCGCGCGACATGGTCTGCCTCGGCTTCACCGGCGCCGGTCCGGGCGCCGCTGCCATGGCCGAGCGCTGCGCCCTGCTGTTCCGCGCGCCGTCCACCGAGACCGCGATCATCCAGCAACTTCACATCACCGCCGCGCATATCGTGTGCGCCCTGGTCGAGCGGGCGATGTTCCCCGACCTCGTGCCGCCGGGACAGGCGTCCTAGTGTCCTGCCCCTGAAATGCCTTCCCATTTCAGGGACCAGCAGGCCACTGAAAACAGAGAGCTAGTGTCCCGACGCATGATGACGTTATTTCCGAGTCGGGACACTAGGCGGATCATGCCGCCAGCCCCCGCACGCCGGCGCCCCCTCTTCTCCCCCTCCCCTTGCGGGAGGGGGCCGGGGGGAGGGGTACGCGGCACCCCGGATCGTACGGTCAGCCCCCCTCCCCCCGCCCCCCTCCCGCAAGCGGTGGGGGCGCACGCAGCGCGGCTCCGGTGAGCCGCGCGCCGATCCGCCAGTGCGCCATCCTTGCCGGCGGCCTCGGCACGCGGCTCGGCGCGCTGACCGCCACCACCCCCAAGCCGGTGCTGGAGGTCGGCGGCCGGCCGTTCCTCGCCTGGCTGATGCGCGAACTGTCGCGCTTCGGGATCGAGGACTTCGTCCTGCTCACCGGCCATCTCTCCGCCGCGGTGGAACGCGCCGTGGCCGCGGCCGCGACGTCCCTGCCCCGCCCCGCGCGCATCCGCATCTCCGCCGAACCGGCCCCCGCCGGCACCGGCGGGGCGCTGGCGCACGCCGCGCCGCTGCTCGCGCCGGAGTTCCTGCTCTGCAACGGCGACAGCCTGTTCGACTGCAATCTCGCCGCCCTGCTCGCCGCCCGGGCCGCCGACGGGGCCGACACGCCGGGGCGGATGCTGCTGCGGGCGCTGCCCGACGCCTCCCGCTACGGGGTCGTGACCCTCGCGGACGACCGGGTCAGCGCGTTCCACGAGCGCCCGGCCCCCGGCGCGCCAGGGATCATCAACGCCGGGATCTATGCGCTCGACCGCACCATCCTGGAGCACGTCGCCCCGGTCTGCTCGCTCGAGCGCGACGTGCTGCCCCGCCTCGCCGCCGCGGGACGGCTGGCCGGCACCCTGGCCGAGGGCTGGTTCATCGACATCGGCGTGCCCGAAGACCTCGCCCGCGCGCGCGCCGACCTGCCGGCCCGGCTGCACCGGCGGGCGCTGTTCCTCGACCGCGACGGGGTGCTGAACCACGACCACGGCTATGTCGGCACCCGCGACCGCTGGGACTGGATCGACGGCGCGCGTGAGGCGGTCCGGCTGGCGACCGCGCGCGGCTGGCACGTGTTCATCGTCACCAACCAGTCCGGCGTGGCGCGCGGCCATTACACCGAAGCGGCGGTGCAGGACCTGCTGGCCTGGGTGGGCGAGGAAGCCCGCCGCGCCGGCGGCACGATCGATGACGCGCGGTACTGCCCGTACCATCCCGAGGCGCCGCTGCCCGCCTACCGCCAGGCCAGCGACTGGCGCAAGCCGGCCCCGGGCATGCTGCACGACCTGATCCGGGCCTGGGAGCTCGATCCGTCGCGCTGCCTGCTGGTGGGCGACCAGCCCACCGACCTTGCCGCGGCGGCGGCGGCCGGGGTGCGCGCGGTGCGCTTCCCGGGCGGGAACCTGGCCCAGTTCGTCGCCCCGCTGCTGGACCCGGACGTGGCAGGGCCGGGCTGAGAGTTCCTGAACGACTGCCGGCCGGGGATCCCCTGGCCGCGGCCCGCCCGCCGGGGTAGGTTGCGGCCATGAACACCCGGCTCCTCCGCGCCTTCCCCGCCACCGCCGCACCCCGGTCGTGACCCCACCCGCACGCCTCGCCGCCAGCATCGACCTGCTCGCCGCCATCGCGGCCAGTCGGCGCCCGGCCGATGCGGTCGCCAACGAGTTCTTCCGCGCCCGCCGCTACATCGGCGCCGCCGACCGCCGCGCCGTCTCGGGCGCCGCGTGGGACGCGCTGCGCGCCCCGCGCCGGCTGGCCTGGTGGCTGGCCCGCGCCGGCGCCGAGCCCACCCCGCGCCTGTGCGCGGCCGCCGCCATGCTGCTGCGCCAGGACGGCAATCTGGCCGCCCTCAGCCGCGCCTTCTCCGGCGGGCAGTATGCCCCGGGGCCGCTCGAAACGGCGGAACACGCCGCGCTCGCCTCGCTCACCGGCCACACCCGCGACCATCCGGCGATGCCGCAGGCGGTGCGGCTGGAACTGCCCGACTGGCTGCTGCCGCGCCTCGCCGCCCGCTTCGGCCCGGCGCTGGAAGCCGAGGCCACCGCGCTGCTGTCCCACGCCTCGCTCGATCTGCGGGTCAACCTGCTGAAGACCACGCGCGAGGCGGCCCGCGAAGCGCTGGCGGCGGAAGGGATCGAGGCGGCGCTGACCCCGTATTCCCCCTGGGGGCTGCGCGTGGGCGGGCGGCCCAATGTCACCGCCGGCGCCGCCTTCCGCGCCGGGCTGGTGGAAATCCAGGACGAGGGCAGCCAGCTCGTTGCCCTGCTGGCCGACGCCCGGCCGGGCCAGAGCGTGGTCGATCTCTGCGCCGGGGCCGGCGGCAAGACCCTGGCGCTGGCGATGACGATGCAGAATCGCGGCCGTCTGGTGGCCTGCGACGTCTCCGCCCCCAGGCTGGATGGCGCGATCCGCCGGCTGCGCCGCGCCGGCGTGCACAACGCCGAGCGCCACCTGCTGGTCGCCGGCGACAAATGGGCCAAGCGCCGCGCCGGCGGGTTCGACCGGGTGCTGGTCGATGCCCCCTGCACCGGCACCGGCACCTGGCGGCGCAACCCGGACGCGCGGACCCGGCTGACCGAGCAGGATCTGGACGAACTGGTCATCCGCCAGGCGGGGATCCTCGATCAGGCCGCGCCGCTGGTTCGCAACGGCGGAAAACTGATCTACGCTACCTGCTCCCTGCTCGCAGAGGAGAACGAGGCCCAGGTGTCACGGTTCCTCGCCCGCCATCCCGACTTCGCCCAGGTGCCGCTCGCCCGCGCCTGGCCGCTCGACACCCCGCCGCCCCCACTGAGTGAGGGGACCGACCAGGCGCTGTCGCTGACCCCGGCCCGCCACGGCACCGACGGGTTCTTCGCCGCGGTGCTGGAACGCCAATGACCCTGCCGCGCGGAGGCCGACCGTGATCTCGATCCGCCGGGCCCGCGAGAGCGACGCGCCGGCGATCGGCACGGTGCATGTCGCGGCCTGGCGCTCGGCCTATCCTGCCATCCTGCCGGCGGGCTACCTCGCGCGGCTCTCGGTGCCGCGGCAGAGCCTGATGTACGAGGGGGCGATCCGCTCCGGCGCGCCGATCCATGTCGCCATCGCCAGCGGCGCCGATGCGCCGGACGGACGCGGCCCGCGGGTGATCGGCTTCGCGACCGCGGGGCCGGCGCGGGACAGCAGCTTCGGCCAGCGCCTCGGCGAAGGCGAGATCGAAACCCTCTATGTGCTGGACGACTGGCGCGACCGCGGCGTGGGCCGCCGGCTGCTGCGCGCCGCCGTCGCGCAACTGGCGGAAAGCGGCTGCCGCAGTGCCTTCCTCTGGGTGCTGCGCGACAACCCGAGCCGCTGGTTCTACGCAAGGCTCGGCGGGCGGCCGGCGGCGGAAGCCACCATCCGGGTCGGCGGCGAGCCGGTCGTGCAGGTCGCCTTCGCCTGGGACCCGATCGAGAAACTGCTGGAAGCCACCGCCCGCGCCTCGTGATCCGGGCCTGCGCGCCGGCGAACGGCGGACGCTCAGCCGAGCAGCGCGAGCAGCCCGCCGAGCAGCCGTGCGGGCGGCGGCGGGCAGCCGGGGATGGTCAGATCGACCGGCACCACCTTGGCCACCGCGCCGACGCAGGCCGGGCTGGCCGCGAACACGCCGCAGCCGGCGCCGCAATCGCCGACCGCGACGACCCATTTCGGCGCCGGGATCGCCGCGTAGGTGCGCACCAGCGCCTCACGCATGTGCCGGCTGACCGGGCCGGTGACCAGCAGCACGTCGGCGTGGCGCGGCGAGGCGACGAAGCGCAGGCCGAACCGTTCCAGATCGTAGAACGCGTTGTTCAGCGCGTGCAGCTCGAGCTCGCAGCCGTTGCAGGAGCCGGCATCGACGGCGCGGATCGCGAGGCTGCGCCCGAGCCGCCGGCGCGCCGCGGCATCGAGCCGCGCCCCCAGCGCGGCCAGCTCGGCGTCCGGCGCGGGCGGCTCGGTCAGCGGGGCGCGCAGGCCGGAAAGGAGGGTGCGGAACATCAGAGATCGTGCCCCGAATAGGCGCAGTTGAAGGATTTGTTGCAGAGCGGGAAGTCGGCGACGATGTTGCCCTCGATCGCGGCTTCCAGCAGCGGCCACTGGAACCAGGACGGATCGCGCAGATGCGCGCGCGCGACCCGGGCCCCGTCCATCCGCACCCAGGCCAGGATATCGCCGCGGAAGCCTTCCACCAGCGCGATCCCTTCCCCCTGCCCCGGCGGCAGCTCCACACGGACCGGGCCTTCGGGCAGGCGATCGAGGATCTGTTCGATCAGGCGCAGGCTTTGTTCCACCTCCTCGATGCGGATCCAGATCCTTGCGTCCACGTCGCCCTTGGTCCGCGTCGGCACCGTAAAGCTGAGCCGGTCATACGGGGCGTAGCCGGGGGTGCGGCGGGCGTCGAAGTCGCGCCCCGACGCGCGGCCGACGAAGCCGCCGGCGCCAAAGCGCGCGGCCAGAGCCTGCGTCACGATCCCGGTGCCGACGGTGCGATCCTGCAAGGAGGTGGTGCCGTCATACAGCGCGACCAGGCGGCGGAAGCGGGCGCGCACCTCGGCCACCAGCGCGCGCAGGCGGGCCGCGCCGTCGGCCGGCAGATCGACCCCGAGCCCGCCGGGGACCACCGCGTCCATCATCAGCCGGTGGCCGAAGCAGGCATCGGCGGCGCGCAGCACCCGCTCGCGCAGCACCGCGCAATGCGCCAGCATCAACGCGAAGGCGGCATCGTTGCAGATCGCCCCGACGTCGCCGAGGTGGTTGGCGAGCCGCTCCAGCTCCGCCAGCAGCGCGCGCAGCCACACCGCGCGCGGCGGCGGTTCGGCGCCGAGCGCGGCTTCGGCGGCGCGCGCGAAGCGCGAGCGCGTAGGCGACGGTGCTGTCGCCGCAGACGCGAGCGGCGATGCGGGCGGCGGCGGGGAGATCGGCGCCGGCGAGCAGCGCCTCGATCCCCTTGTGCGTGTAGCCGAGGCGCTGCTCCAGCCGCACCACCGTCTCGCCGTCGCAGGTGAAGCGGAAATGCCCCGGCTCGATGATGCCGGCGTGCACGGGGCCGACCGGGATCTGGTGCAGGTTCGCCCCTTCGACGGGCAGGAACGGATAGGCGGTGGGATGCGCGCCATGGGCGAGCCAGGGGCGCGGGTCGGGCAGGCCGATGGGATCGAGGCCATACAGATCGCGGGCGGCGCGTTCGAGCCGGATCGCGGGGGGATGGGTGCGCCCGATCGAGGGGTAGTGCCCGTCGGGACAGGCGAGGGTCAGATGCCGGATGGACGCACCTTCCGTCGGATCGACGCCCCCTCTCCCGCTTGCGGGAGAGGGAGGGGTGAGGGCGCCCTCACCCCGACCCTCTCCCGCAAGCGGGAGAGGGGGCGCAGACGGGGGGTCCAGCACCGCCAGATGCACAAGCCCCGGCTCCCCCCACAGCCCCAGCAGGGTCGCCTGCCCCGCAGCGAGCCGGGCCGTCATGTCCTCCCAATCGCTCATCCGAGCATCACCGCCACGTGCCGGAACCAGGCCACCAGCGGGCCCGGCAGCCAGATCCCGGCGATCAGCACCAGGGCCAGATGCGCGAACACCGGGATGTAGGAGGCGTGCACCGGCCCCACCGGTCCGCGCGGCGGGCCGAACGCGACCTCCGTGATCCGCAGCAGCAGCGCGCCGAACGCGACCAGCAGGCCGAACACCAGACCCACCGCGAGCAGCGGGGCGCGCGCGAAGGTGGAGCTCACCACCAGGAACTCGCTCATGAACACGCCGAACGGCGGCAGCCCGGCGATCGCCGCCACCCCGGCAACGAGGCCCCAGCCGAGCAGCGGGTGGCTTTCGGTCAGCCCGCCGATCTCGCTGATCCGCTGGGTGCCCTTCACCTGCGCCACGTGGCCGACCGAGAAGAAGATCGCCGACTTGGTCAGGCTGTGCATCGTCATCTGCAACAGGCCGGCGAAATTGCCGAGCGGACCGGCCATGCCGAAGGAGAAGACGATGATCCCCATGTGCTCGATCGAGGAATAGGCGAACAGGCGTTTGATATCCCGCCTTCGGTACAGCATGAACGCGGCGAAGATCAGCGACAAAAGCCCGAGCGCGATCATCAGCGGCCCCGGCGCGATCGCCCCCGGGCAGGACGCGAGCAGCACCTTGAAGCGCAGCAGCGCATAGAGCGCGACGTTCAGCAGCAGCCCCGACAGCACCGCCGAAATGGGCGTCGGGCCTTCCGCGTGCGCGTCCGGCAGCCAGGCGTGCATCGGCGCCAGGCCCACCTTGGTGCCGTAGCCCAGCAGCAGGAAGACGAAGGCGACATCGAGCAGGGCCGGATCGAAGCCGCGCGCGTGCTGGACCAGCACGGTCCATTCCATCGCGCGCAACCCCTCCCCCACCTCGGGCCGTGCCGCGAGATAGACCAGGATGGTGCCGAACAAGGCGAGCGCGATGCCGACGCTGCCGAGGATGAAATATTTCCACGCCGCTTCCAGCGCCGCATGGGTGCGGTAGATGCCGACCATCATCACCGTGGACAAGGTGGCAAGCTCGACCGCGACCCACATCACGCCGATGTCGTTGGCCACCAGCGCGAGGTTCATGCCGAACATCATCACCTGGTACATCGCGTGGTAGAAACGCAGGTAGCCGGGCGTCAGCCGCCCGGTTTCCAGCTCGTGGCCGATGTAGCTGGCGGAAAAGATGCTGGTGGTGGTGCCGACGAAGGTGCCGAGCACGATGAACACGACGTTCAGGTCGTCGACCAGCAGGAACACGCCGGGCGCCGGGCGGTGGAACAGCAGGGACACGGCACCGAGGAAGGCGAGCCCGCTCGCCGCCACGTTGATCCGCGCCGAGCGGACGTAGTCGCGCTGCGTCGCCAGGACCACGGCGGCCAGCAGCGGCACGACCAGCACGGACAGCAGGCCGATCACCGGCGTTCCCCCCGGAATTCGTCGAGCGCGCCGAGATCGACGGTGTCGAACCGCTCGCGGATGCGGAACAGGAAGATGCCGATCACGATGAACGCGACCAGGACGGAGAAGGCCACGCTGATCTCCACCACCAGCGGCATCCCGCGCGCGCCGGTGGCGGCGAGGCTGATGCCGTTGTCGATCGACAGGAAGCCCACCACCTGGCTCGCCGCATTGCGCCGCGTGACCATGATCAGCAGGCCGATCAGCACCACCGACAGGGCGAGCGCGACGTCCTGGCGCGCCACCGGATCGACCGCGGTGGTGACGGGCAGCATCACCTCCAGCGACAGCGCGACGAGCCCGATGCCGGCGAGCATGGTGGGGCCGATGCCGGCCACCGTCTCGATCTCCCGGTGCAGGCCGAGGCGGACGATGATGCGTCGCAGCGCGACGGGGATGAAGATCGCCTTGAAGCCGAGCGCGATCGCCGCGGTGACGTAGAGATCGATCGCGCCCTGCAGATGCGCCTGCCAGGCCACCGAGGCGGCGAGGATCAGCGACTGCAGGGCCAGCACGTTGATCAGCGCGACCAGCCGGTCCTGGTACAGCATGGTCAGGCTGGCGAGCACCAGCAGCCCGGCCAGGGTATGCGCGACGTCGAAGCCGAACCCGCCCATGCGCTACAGCCCCCGCGAGACGAACAGGAGAAGCGTGGCGAGCAGGCCGAGCATCAGGGCCCCGCCGAGCAGGTTGGGCACCCGGAACACGCGCATCTTGGCGATCGCGGTCTCGAACGTCGCCAGCAGCACGCCCGCCACCGCGACCTTGGCGCCATAGGCGGCCATCCCCAGCGCATAGGAGCCGATCCCGGCCCCGGCCCCGGCCAGCCCGACGGGGACGAAGATGCAGCCGATCGCCGAGACCATCAGCAGCAGCTTGAGCGCGGCGGTCAGTTCGATCATCGCCAGGTGACGGCCGGAATATTCCAGCACCATCGCCTCGTGCACCATGGTGAGTTCGAGATGCGTCGCCGGGTTGTCGACCGGGATGCGCGCGTTCTCGGCCAGGGCCACGATCACGAACGCGACCAGCGCGAGCGCGACGGACACGCGCAGGCCGACCGCGGACGAGGCCATGAATGCGGCGACGGTGGACAATTGCGAGGACCCGGCCAGCAGCGCGAGCGCGATGATGATCATCAGCATCGCCGGCTCGGCGAGCGCGGCGATCATCGCCTCCCGCGACGCGCCGATGCCGCCGAACGCGGTGCCGATGTCCATCCCCGCCAGGGTCAGCAGGAAGCGCGCGGCGCCGAGCAGGGCGATGATGGCGATCAGGTCGCCGGTCCAGGAGAAGATCAGCCCGGTGGCGAAGGTCGGCACCAGCGCGGCGGCGACCCAGGTGAAGGCGAAGATCAGATAGGGCGCGGTGCGGAACAGCCAGGACGCGTTCTCCGCCAGCACCACCTCCTTGCCGAGCAGCCGGCGCAGGTCGCGATAGGGCTGGAACACCGAGGCGCCCTGCCGGCGCTGCCAGCGCGCTTTCACCTTGCGCACGAAGCCGGTCAGCAGCGGCGCGGCGGCGAGCACCAGCGCCATCTGCACGCCCTGGACCAGCAGGGCGAGGATCACGCCCACAGCGCGAGCGCCAGCAGCAGCGCAATCAGCGCCAGGAACACGAACCCCAGGTAGCGGCGGATGGTGAGGAACTGCAGCGCGTTGAGCGTGGTGGCCGTCCGGTCGATCCAGCCTGCCACCGGCGCGTAGCCCCAGTCCCAGATCGGATCGCGGATCGATTTCACGATCCGCGCCGGGGCCATGTCGCCCGGCGGGGGCATGCTCACCACCTCGCGCGCGGCGAACAGGCTGGTGGCGAACACGCGGCGGATCGGCTGGGCGAAGCTCTCGGCGGTGTATTGCGTCGCCGGGCTGGGGTCGGGGAAGCCGCAGTCCCAGGCCGGCGCCCGGCGCACCGCGTGCGAGGCGAAACGGTGGACCGCCGCCACCGTGATCGAGGTGGCGGCGGCGACGAACAGGAAGATCAACAACCCGTTATACGAGCTGCGCGCCGCCGCCACCGGAATGACCGAAACCCAGGGCAGCGCCAGCTGCGCCGGCAGCCGCGTCCCGAGCAGCAGATGCGCCACCGGCGCCAGCGCATCGATCATCACCCCGGGGAAGATGCCGCCGAGCAGGCAGAGCGCGGCGAACCCCGCCATGGTGGCGCGGGAGAAGCCGTCCACCTCGCCCGCCGTCGCCGCCGCCGCGCTGCGCGGGCGGCCGAGGAAGGTCACGCCGAAGGCGCGGACGAAACAGGCCGAGGCCAGCGCCGCGGCCAGCGCCAGCAGCGCCCCGTCGGCCGGGAGCATCACCTTGAACCCCCATTGCGGCAGGTCGGGATGCAGCAGGATCGCCTGGAACGTCAGCCACTCCGAGACGAAGCCGTTCAGCGGCGGCAAGGCGGAGATCGCCGCGCAGCCGACCAGGAAGGTGAAGCTGGTCAGCCGCATGCGGTGGATCAGCCCGCCCAGCTGCTCCATGTCGCGCGTGCCGGTGGCGGTCTGCACCGCGCCGGCGCCGAAGAACAGCAGGCTCTTGAACACCGCGTGGTTGAACACGTGGAACAAGGCGGCCGTCAGCGCCAGCGCCGCCCCGGTCGGATCGCCGTCGGCGCGGAACGCCATGGCAAGGCCGAGGCCGAGGAAGATGATGCCGATGTTCTCGACCGTGCTGTAGGCGAGCAGCCGCTTCAGATCGGTCTGCATCAGCGCATACAGCACGCCGAGCACCGCGGTGATCCCGCCCAGCGCCAGCACCACGACCGCGGCCCACCAGGGGGGCGTGCCGAGCAGGTCGAAGCCGATGCGGATGAAGGCGTAGACCGCCACCTTGGTCATCACCCCGCTCATCAGCGCGGAGACATGGCTGGGCGCGGCGGGATGCGCCTCCGGCAGCCAGGTGTGCAGCGGGATCAGGCCGGCCTTGGAGCCGGTGCCGAACAGCGCCAGCACGAGCGCCAGCGCCGCCACCCAGCCGGCGGGATTTGCGGCGCGCATGGCAGCGAAACTGTAGTTGCCCGCGGGGCCGGCAAGCAGCCCGAAGGCGAGCAGCAGGGTAAGGCCCGACAGGGTCGCCATCAGCAGATAGAGGAGGCCCGCGCGGGTGTTGCGGGGCTCGTGGTGGTGCGCGATCACCAGGGCCCAGGAGGCGACCGACATCAGCTCCCAGGCGAACAGGAAGCTGAACGCGTCGGCGGCGAGCACGACCAGGTTCATCCCGGCGAGGAAGACCGGGTAGAACGGCAGCACCCGTTCCGCCTCCGTCTCGTGGCGACCGTAGCCGAGGCCGTACAGGCTGGCCCCGGCCGCGCCCAGGTTGACCACGAACAGGAAGAACCCGGCCAGCGGATCGAGGTGGAAGCGGGCGCCGATCCAGGGCAGGAACAGCGGCAGGGTGAGCCCCGCGGGCGGGGCGGCGAGCGCGGCCAGCCCGGCCAGGGTGAGCAGGACGCTGAGCGCCAGGCTGGCGCCATAGACGAGCGGCCGCCCGTTCGCGGCGCGGGCCCGGATCGCGCCGCCGAGGCCGGTCGCCAGCAGCGCGGCGATGGCGAGCAGGACGAGCGCGAGCATCAGCCGGGCGCCCCCTTCAGCCGCACGCCGCGCCCGCCGGCGGGGCTGGCGGCGCCCTCGCCGATCAGCTCCAGCCCGGCCTCGTCCAGCGCGCCGACCAGCTTCATCAGGGAATCGACGTTGCCGCGGATCACCCCCTCGCTGGCTTCCATGCGCTGGATGGTGGGCAACGAGAGGCCGGAGAGCTCGGCCAGGCGGCGCTGGTCGATCCCGAGCAGGGCGCGGGCGGCACGCATCTGGCCAGCGGTGATCATGGGACGCCGGATATCACGGGAGGGCCATGATAAGTCAAGCCTCAGACATCACTTATGGGGGTCCAGACCCGATCGCGCCTCCGGTCCGGCCGCTGCGCTCCTGTGCCCGGACCCGGCGGAGCACCGCGGTGGCGAACAGCGCCAGCGGCAGGATCCAGGCGCCCGATTGCCTGGGCACGGCGAACGGGTGCGACGTGTCGAGCGGCGGCGGCGGCGCGGTCGACGCCACATTGTTGGACAGGGTGTCGTACGGCGGGCCGAAATTATCCTGGTAGAGATTGGCGATCGGGATGGCGTAGAGCCTGTTGCCGGTGATCGTGGCGGGGATGTTGTGGCCGGCGCTGTCCTTCGACTGGTTGAACACCGCGGTGGTGCCGCCCGGCCGGTCGCCGATGAAGGTATTGTCGCGCACCGTCAGGGTGCTGTTGGCGTACGTGCCCTCGCCGGCGAAATGCACCGCGTAGCGGTTCTGCGCGTTCACGCCCTTCTCGATCACGTTGCCCGAGACGGTGGCCGCGCCGCCGTCCGGCAGGTCGATGCTGTAGCTGGCGGGGCCGGCCTGGTCCTGGAACCGGTTGTGCTCGATGACGCTGGTGATGGCGCGGCTCTTGATCTCGTGCCCGCCGATCGCGTCGTGGAAGTAGCTGTTCGTCACCGTCAGCCGGGTGACCGCGTTCACGTACAGATTATGGGTGAAGCCGGAGCCGGGCTGGCCCGGGGCGATGCCGTTGTTGCCGAACTCCGAATGATCGATCGTCACCGTCATCCCGGCGGTGCTGGCGGCCGTGGGGCCGCCGACCAGGATCCCTTCCTGGTTGTCGTGGAACCAGGAGTTGCGCACGGTGAGGTTGGCGTTGCCGGCTTCGAACAGGATGCCGGCGCCGTTGTTGTTGGCAGCCGGATCGACCGCGCCGGACAGTTCGAGGCCGGAGACGGTCAGGCTCGCGTTCAGATTGGGCGGCACATAGAGGATCGCCCGTCCGTTGAGCGGAATCGGCTGCGGCGTGGTCAGATGCGCCAGCCCGCCCACCGCCTCGATGGTCAGGCTGTGGGTGATGTCGGGGAAGTTCTCCACATAGGAGCCGGCGGAGAGCGCGATCACGTCGTTCGCGGCCGAGCCGGAGATGGCCGCGCTGAGCGAGGCGTAGGACGCGTTGCTGGTGAGGTCGGTCACGCTCATTCGCGGCTCTCCCGGTCGGGGCGCGGCTCGCACAAGACGTGCGTTCGTCGCATACTGCCCGGAATCGGGGCGCGCGGTCGATCGGCCCGCTTCGAACCGGGATCATGTCAGGACCCAGCGCCGTCGTGCCCGAAACCCGTCCGCCACGCCTGTCCGGGGTCATGGAGACCTCGCTCTACGTCGCCGATCTCGACCGCGCGGCGGCGTTCTACCGCGGGCTGTTCGGCCTTGAGACCTTCGTGCAGGACCGGCGCATGGTGGCACTCGGCCTGCCCGGCGGGGCGGTGCTGCTGCTGTTCGCGCGCGGCGCCACCAGCGAACCGGCGCCGGCGCCGGGCGGGGCGATGATCCCGCCGCACGGCGGCAGCGGGGCGCTGCACCTGTGTTTCGCGATCCCGTTCGGCGAGCTCGCCGCCTGGGAGCGGCACCTGGCCGGGGCGGGGATCGCGGTCGAAAGCCGGGTGCGTTGGCCGCGCGGCGGCACCAGCGTCTACTTCCGCGACCCCGACCTGCATTCGATCGAGTTGGCCACCCCCGGCCTCTGGCCGAACGCCTGAATGGAGGCTGCGCCCGACGCCGCCGCCCCCGACGCCGCCACACCCGGTCGGCGCGCGCACCGCGGCCACGCGCGCCGGGTCAGCCTGGTCCTGGTCGCCGCGCTGATCGCCCTGGCCGCCGCCGCGGCGTTGGCGCCCTGGGCGATGCCGGTCAACCACGCCGCGGCGCGGCGGCTCGCCGCCGGCGGGATTTTCCTGGCGAGCTATCTGGCGCTCGCGATCGGGCGGGTGCCGGGCCTGTCGATCGACCGCGCCGGGATCGCGCTCGTCGGCGCGAGCCTGATGGTGGCCTCCGGCGCGCTGCCGCTGGCCGACGCCTATCGCGCCATCGACATCAACACCTTGGCCCTGCTGCTCGGCATGATGATCGTGGTCGCCAATCTGCGGCTGTCGGGGGTGTTCGCGCTGGCCACCGCCTGGCTGGCGCGGCACGCGCGGCGGCCGGCGCTGCTGCTGGGCGCGATCGTCGCGGTGGCGGGCCTGGCCTCGGCGTTCCTGGTCAACGACGCGATCTGCCTCGTGCTGGCGCCGCTGGTGGTCGACCTCGCGTTGGCGCTGCGGCGCAACCCGGTGCCGTATCTGCTGGGGGTGGCGATGGCGTCCAATATCGGCTCGGTCGCCACCATCACGGGCAACCCGCAGAACATGCTGATCGGCGGGTTCTCCGCCCTCCCCTATGCGACGTTCGCCGCGGCGCTGGCGCCGGTGGCGCTGGCGGGGCTGGTGGTCGCGGGCGGGATGATCGCGCTGCTGTACCGCGGCGAGTTCGCCGCCGGGGCGACCTTGGCGCCGCGGCCGGTGCGGATCCGTGCCAACCGGGTGCTGGTGGTCCGCTCGCTCGCCGCGACGGCGGCGGTGATCGCGCTGTTCTTCGCCGGCCAGCCGCCGGCCAAGGCGGCGGTGGTGGTGGGTGCGCTCCTGCTGCTGACCCGGCGGGTGAAAAGCGCGCGGATCTATGCCGAGATCGACTGGTCCCTGCTGCTGATGTTCGCCGGGCTGTTCATCATCGTTGCCGGCGCCGAGCAGCGGCTGCTGACGCCGGCGACGATCGCCGCCGTGGGCAGGCTGCACCTGGAACGGGTGCCGGTGCTGACGGCGCTGACCGCGGCGCTGTCGAACCTGGTCAGCAACGTTCCCGCGGTGCTCGTGCTGCGCCCGTTCGTGGCGCGGCTGGCCGCGCCGGGGCAGGCGTGGCTGGTGGTGGCGATGGCTTCCACCCTGGCCGGGAATTTCACCCTGCTCGGCTCGATCGCCAACCTGATCGTGGCGGAGAAGGCGGCGCGGCGGGGGGTGACGATCGGGTTCTGGGCGTATTTCCGGGTGGGCGCGCCGGTGACGGTGATCACCCTGGCGATCGGCGCGCTATGGCTGGGGCGGTAGCGGGGCGGCATCCCGAGGATACGACCGTCCGCTGACCCGCGGCGCCGCCCCCTACTGCGCCGCGACCTGCATCTCGCCCAGATACGCCTCGCGGATCATCGGGTCGCGGCGCAGCTCCTCGGCGGTGCCGCTGAGGACCACCTGCCCGGTCTGCAGCACGTAGCCGCGATGCGCGATCTGCAGCGCCATGTTGGCGTTCTGCTCGACCATGAAGATGGTGGTGCCCTGCTTGTTGATCTGCTGGATGATGTCGAACACCTGCTCGACGAAGATCGGCGCCAGGCCCATCGACGGTTCGTCCATGCACAGCAGGCGCGGACGGGCCATCAGCGCGCGGCCCATGGCCACCATCTGCTGCTCGCCGCCCGAGAGGGTGCCGGCGATCTGGTTGCGGCGTTCCTTGACGCGCGGGAACAGCGAATAGACCCGCTCCAGATCCTCGTCGAACTCCGGGCCCTTCGGGCGCAGATAGGCGCCCATTTCCAGGTTCTCGAACACGGTCATGCGCGGGAACAGCCGGCGGGCTTCCAGCACCGGGGCGATGCCGCGTTTCACCCGTTCCGCAGTCGGCAGTTTCTCGATCGGCTTGCCGTCGAAAATCACCGTGCCGCGCACCGGGCGGACCACCCCCATGATGGTCTTCATCGTGGTCGACTTGCCGCAGGCGTTGCCGCCGAGCAGGGAGACGATCTCGCCCTCCTCGATCTCGTAGTTCACCTTTTTCAGCACGTGCAGGTCGCCGTAGTAGGTGTCGATATCCTTGAACTCAAGCAACATGTTCGGCCCCCGTCAGACCCGCCGCGGCGGCCTGCGCGTTGCGGCCGAGATAGGCGCGCAGCACCTCCTCGTTGCGCCGCACCTCGTCCGGCTTGCCATGCGCGATCACCTCGCCATGGTCGAGCACATAGACCGTGTCCGCGAGCGTGGTCACCACGTCGAGCTTGTGCTCGATCAGCAGCACGGTGAGGCCCAGCCCTTTCAGCGCCTTGATCTGCTCGGCAAGTTCGAGCGTTTCCGCCGGGTTCATCCCCGCGGTGGGTTCGTCGAGCAGCAGCAGGCGCGGCCGCGACGCCAGCGCGCGGGCGATCTCGGTGCGCCTCCGGTTGGCGTAGGACAGGCCGCTGACCGGCTGGGCGGCGCGCGGCAGCAGCCGGTTGCCGAAGATCGCCAGGATCTCCATCGCCCAGTCGATCGCCCCCTGTTCCTGCCGCCGCGTGCCGGGCAGGCGCAGCACGGCGGAGAACGCGCCGGTCGACAACCGCGCATGCTGGCCGATCAGCACGTTCTGCAACACGGTCAGGGTGGGGAACAGGCGGATGTTCTGGAACGTGCGCGCGATCCCCTTGGACAGGATCTGGTAGTCGTGCAGGCCCAGGATCTCCTCGTCATGGAAGCGGATGCTGCCGCCGTCGGCCGGCACGAGGCCGGTCATGACATTGAACAGGGTGGACTTGCCCGATCCGTTGGGTCCGATCACCGCGACCACGCCGCCGGCGGGCACCTCGATATCGACCGCGTTCAGCGCCGTGAGCCCGCCGAATTTCACCGTCACGCCGCGCACCTGGAGCGCGGTTTCCCCGCTGCGCGCCTCTCCGCCCAGGCCGGAGAGTTTCAGCTCGCCGAAGCCGCGCTGCACCACCGCGTGCTGCTGCTCGAAGCTCAGCGCCGAGGGCGGGCGGTAGGCCGGGATCAGGCCCTGACGCCGGTACAGCATCATAACCACCAGGATGATGCCGAAGATCAGCTCGATCGACGGAACCAGATTGATCTGCTCCAGCCAGCGGTTGCCGACCAGCTCGCCCGCCGCGTTGAGCCAGGTGGTCAGGTCCGGCAGCCACCACGATTGCAGCAGCTGCAGGATCACCCCGCCGGCGACGGCGCCCCAGACGCTGCCGATGCCGCCGAAGACGATCATCACCAGGATCATCACCGAGACCGGGAAGCCGAACATGTCCGGCGTCGCGGTCTGCAGCTTGGCGATGAACAGCACGCCGGTCATGCCGGCGAACGCGGCGCCGGTGGCGAAGGCGAGCAGCTTGAAGCGGGTGCGGTTCACGCCCATCGCGCCGGCGGCGATCTCATCCTCGCGGATCGCCATCCAGGCCCGGCCGATGCGCGAATCACGCAGCCGGAAACTGACGAAGATCAGCAGCGCGACCAGCACGATGGCGACGTAGTAGTAGGGCGTGGCGTTGACGCCGAAACTGTGGCCGAACACCCGCGGCGCGGCGACCCCGTTGAGCCCGGCCGCGCCGTTCGTCAGGCTGGACCAGTTGCGGAACACGATCGGCACGATCTCGCCGAAGCCAAGGGTGACGATGGCGAGGTAGTCGCCGCGCAGCCGCAGGGTGGGCAGGCCGAAGGCAACGCCGCAGCCGGCCGAGATCAGCCCGGCCAGCGGCAGGGCGAGCCAGAACGACAGGGTGAAGTGCACCACGAAGCCGGCACCTTCGCCCGGCATCTGCGCCACCAGCCCGAGCTCCTGGAACGGCACCCAGAAGCTGCTCCATTCCGGCTGCAACTGGAACGAACTGAGGATGCCGTAGGTATAGGCACCGATGGCGAAGAAAGCGGCATAGCCGAGGTCGAGCAGTCCGGTGAAGCCGACGACGATGTTGAGGCCGAGCGCGAGCGAGGCGTAGATCGCGGCGTTCGCCACGCTGTCGATATCGGCCTGGTTGCCGTGATAGATCGGGAACAGGAAGGCCGCCAGCGCGACCAGGATGGTCAGCGCCTGGCGCCGGCGGGCTTCCGGGATGGCGGCGAAGGGACGGGTCGCGGCGGCGACGGCAGCGGAGGGCATGGGTGCTCGTCTCCGCTCAGGATTTGGTCGGCGCGAGCCGGCCGAACAGGCCGGAGGGGCGGAACACGAGCACGAGCACGAGGATCGAGAAGATGATCACGTCGGCCCATTCGGTGGCGATGAACTGGCCGCTGTAGGCCTCGATCAGGCCGATGGCGATGCCGCCGACCATCGCCCCCGGCACGTTGCCGATCCCGCCCAGCACGGCGGCGGTGAAGGCGCGCAGCCCGGCGGTGAAGCCGATCATGAAGCTGGTGAAATTGTAATAGAGACCGAAGATCAGCCCGCCCGCCCCGGCCAGCGCGGAGCCGAGGAAGAAGGCGATCATCACCACCTTGTCGACCTCCACCCCCATCATCCGCGCCGCTTCCGGATCCTGCGCGGTGGCCCGCATGCCCTTGCCCAGGCGGGATTTCTGCACGAACAGCCAGAGCCCGGCCATCAGCACCGTCGAGACCGCCCAGATCAGCACCTGCTGGAGGGTGAGCACCGCGCCGCCGATCGTCCAATGCATCGGCGGCAGCGGATTGGGGAAGTTCATGGTCTGCGCCCCGGTCCACAGCAGGATGACGTTGAACAGGATATACGACACCCCGATCGTCGTGATCATCGCCGCCGGGCCGGTCACGTTGCGCAGCGGACGCAACGTGACCCGCTCGATGACGACGCCGAGCGTGCCGCTGACCAGCATGCTGATCGCGAACGCCGCGAGCAGCACGCCGATCAGCGGCAGTCCGGTCAACACGATCGCCTGACCGGACAGCCCGAAGCCCTGCAACGCCCACAGACCGACAAACGAGCCCACCATGAAGACATTGAAATGAGCGAAGTTGATCAGCTCCAGAATGCCATAGATCAGGGTGAACCCGAGCGCGAGCAGGGCATACATCGCCCCCAGGCTCAGCCCGTTGATGGTCTGCTGCAGCAGCAGGGAGGAGAAAGTCATTGGGCTTGCATCACACCTGCGGCGCCGTGCCGAGGTAATGGTACTGGGCGATCACGTCGTTGAGCGGCTTCGATTTGTCCTCGCGGATCTGATAGACGCTGACGGTGTGGTTTTTCATGTCGCCGTTGCCGTCGAACTCGACCACACCCTGCAGGGTCGGCGTCTTCGAGACCGCGATCGCCGCCTGCATGCTCGCCTTGGTGATCGGCTTCTTCGCCGCCACCAGTCCCTTCACCGCACCGATGATGATCAGCCCGGCGTTATAGGCGGTCAGCGAATAGTCGCTCGGCGCGGTGCCGTACTTGGCCTGGAAGGCACGGATCGCCGCCTGCGCCTCGGGCATCCCCACCAGATGGGGCGCGGCGATGGTGGCATACCAGCCCTCGGCCGCCGGGAAGCCGGCAGCGGTGAGAATGTCGGGCGCGTACATGCCGTCGCCGCCGCCTTTGATCATCTTCGGAATGATCTGATAGGCCTGCTTGACCAGCTTCACCCCCGCCTGGTCGACGCCGCCGTAGTAGAGCGCCTGCGGATTGAGCGATTTCACCTTCGTGAGGGTGGTCGAATAGTCGGAGTTCTTCGGATCGAGCCGGTCGCGGCCCACCACCTTCATGCCGACCTTCTTCGCCTGGCGTTCGAACGCATCCGCCAGACCGACGCCGTAGGCGCCGCTGTCGTCGAGGATATAGACCGACTTCACGCCGAGCTTCTTCGAATAATACATCGTCATTTCCGGGCCCTGGTAGGCGTCGGTGGTGACGGTGCGGAAATAGATCGGCTTGCCGGCAGGGCGGAACTCGGCGGCGAATTTCGGGTCGGTGATGTCGGGATTGGTGGAGGCCGGGGTGATGGTGGCGAGATTGCCCTCGCTCAGGATCGGCGTCATCGCCTTGCCGTCGCCGCTCATTTCCGGGCCGATCGCGGCGACCAGCTTGGAGTTGGAGACCATCTTGCGGGCATTGGTCGCCGCCTGGGAGGGATCGTAGCCCCCCGCGGTGGCGGTGGCGTTGTCGTAAACGTTCACCTTGAACGTGTAGCCGGGCACTGCATTGGCGGCGTTCGCCTGATCGAAGGCGAGCTGAGCGCCATGCAGGATCAGGGTGGCGCTTTGCGCGTCCGCGCCGGTGAGCGGCAGGGCCACGCCGATCACGATCGTCTTCGTGTCGGCGGCAGCGGCGGGACCGGCCCCCAATGCGGCGGCGGCGGCAGTGCTGGCGAGAAGTTGGGCGGCGGCCCGGCGAGTGATCATTCCTGCAACCCCTTGTGGCTCTCGTGTGTGTCGGTCGATGGCTTCATGTCGATGGCTTCATCTAGCAATGTCCGTGCCACCTGTCACGCCGCCATTCGACGGCTGACGGGCAATTTTGGCGGGTCTTGGTGCATAGCGCAATGGTGACCTCGTCCCACCGCACAAGGTCGTTAGCCGGTTGTTCATCCGACCCGGGCTTCCTGTCGGCGCTGCCATGGACGCCACGCCCCGCCCCCCGGACCCCGCCGAGCCAACCGAGTGCCAGCTCCGGCACCGGCTGTTCCTGAGCTTCGGCCCGCCGGTCTTCCGCCGCTCGGAGGTCGACGGCGCCCCGGTCATGGTCGTCCAGCTCGGCGAACGGGAAGCCGCCTGGCCGCTGCAGGCACTGCAACGGGAGTTCGGCATCCCCGAGGGCTCCGGCGACGGACGGATGCTGGCGCGAATCGCCGAATCGCTCGACTTCGTCTCCGTCCTCCGCCCCGGCGACCGGCTGCCGAGCGAGGTGCTGACCGGGGAAGCAAGCTGGGAGCCCGACCCGCAGCACCTCGGGGTCGCGCACACCCGGCTGCGGAGCAGCCTGCTCGCCTGGCTCAACGCCAACGGCGGCGCGGACCACCCGGACCTCGGCGCCGGGGCGCTGCGCGCCATGGCCAAAGACCCAAAATTGCGCCAGCAGGTGCACACGGCACTGGCACGCGCCGCCGCGGCGCTGGACCTGGCAACGCCGGCAGAGGTGGTGACCCTGCTGGAAGCGCTGGGCCGCGAACTCGCCCATATCGAGGCACTGCGCGACCGGCTGCTGCGCCCGGTGCGCGCCATGGTCGGCAAGATCGCGCGCATGGCACGCGGCTGGCGCAGCGACGCCAGCCATGTCGAAACCCTCACCCAGGTGCAGCGCCTGACCGCCATCGCCCTGCGCCAGATGCTGGCCCGCTTCGAGGCGCTCGACGCGCAAACCGCCGACGTGATGGTGGCGCTGCGCCACATCGACAGCCACCGCGCGTTCATCCGATCGAACCGCAACTGGCTCTACCGCAGCCAACGCGCCTGGGAACCCATCCTGGCCCAATGGGAACCCGCCGGCAGCACCAGCGACGACACCACCCTCGCCCTGCTCGGGCGCACGTACCAGTTCCTCGCCCCGCGCTTCATGCCGGTCACGGAATGGATCTCCGGCCCCCGCCCGGACCAAACCCCACCGATGAACCGCGCGCCGCAGATGATCTGGTAGCGGCAGGAATAAGCAAGCAAGGCCAGGGGGCGCTGCCCCCTGGACCCCCGCCAAGGGCTGAGCCCTTGGAACCCGTTCGTATGGTTCCGTGCCGGTGGGGGGTGGCGTGCCGGCCGGGGCGGCCTGCGTGGCGGCGGGAGACAGAGCGCAATCGCGCTCTGTCTCCCGCCGCCACGCCGGCCGCCCCGGCCGCGCACGCCACCCCCCACCGGCACGGAACCCCCGAGGGGTCCAGGGGACTTGTCCCCTGGCAGGGGGTCCAGGGGGCAGCGCCCTCCTGGCCTTGCTTGCTTATGCCCGGACCCGCTCCACCGGCGGGTAGCGGCGCAGGATGCGCATCATCAGCGCCATTGCCGGCAGGGCGGCGAACATTGCGAGTGTGTAGAACAGGGTCCATCCGGTTTCTGCGGCGAGAAAGCCGGACAGGCCGCCCACGGTGCGCAGCGCGATTGCGGCCAGCGAGGACAGCAGCGCGTATTGGGTTGCGGTGAAGCCCGGGGAGCAGAGGCCCGAGAGGTAGGTGATGAAGGCGGCGTCGGCCATGCCCTCGGCGAACAATTCCACGCCCACGGTCGCCGCCAGCACGTGGGCTTTCCCTGCCGAGGCGGCGAGGATCAGGTACATTCCCATTGACAGGGTCTGCACCCATCCGGTGGCGAGCAGCGCCCGTCCCACCCCGATGCGCGCGACGAGCCAGCCGCCGAGCGCGGTGCCGGCGAAGGTGGCGGCGAGCGCGAGCGGTCCGTTGGCGACCGCGATCGCGGCACGGTTGAAGCCCAGGTGGGTATAGAACGGCGCGGTCATCACGCCGGCCATCGCCTCGCCGAGTTTGAACAGGGCGACGAAGCCCAGGATCGTGAGCGCGCCGGGACGGGTCAGGATTTCGCGCAGGGGCTCGGTCACGGCCTGGCGCAGCCGCGTGCCGAAGCGGGCGGCGACGGTGCGGACCGTCACCATGGGTTCCGGCGCCAGCAGGGTAACGAACGGCGCCAGCGCGAGCATCCCCGCCACCGCCGCCAGCGCGCCGTGCCAGCCGAGCCGTCCCGCCGCCGCGATCACCCCGGCGCCGGAGACCAGCAGCGCCAGCCGGTAGCCCCAGACATACGCCGCCATCGCCGCCCCCTGGGCGCGTGGGGGGAAGGTCTCGATCCGCCACGCATCGATCACGATGTCCTGGCTGGCAGACAGGAACGCGACCAGCCCGGCCGCCGCGATCGCGCCCGCGGGCGCCCGGTTGGGATGCGACAGCGCGAGCAGCAGCGCCGCCAGCGCCAGCGCCGGCTGGATCACCACGAGCCAGCCGCGCCGCCGGCCGAGCCGGCCGAGCGGTCCCGGCGGGCGCGCCTGGTCGAGCAGCGGCGCCCAGAGGAATTTCAGCGAGTAGGCCAGGCCCACGTTGGCGGTCAGCCCGATCAGCGCCAGCGACACCCCGCCCTCGGACAGCCAGAGGCGGAAGGTGAAGCCGGACAGCGGCAGCGGCAGGCCGGAGAAGGCGCCGAAGGCGCCCATCAGCCACAGCCTCGGGTCGGCCAGCAGGGCGCGCGGGGCGGAGTCGCACTCGGGCGGATCGACGGGGCGCATGGGTGCGTTCCTGCTGCCTGCCGGGGGCCAAGGCAACAGGCGTTAGCCCGCCCGCCGTTCTCATTCTGGCGTTCCATCGTGGGGGGCCGAGGCAGTCCCGTCTTGGCCGGGCCTGACCCGGCCATGACGGGAGAGCCCGGGAGGGCCGGGCCGCGACGGGACTGTCCGGAGGAGCGGCGGCACCGCGCAATTTCCAGGCAAAACGAGACGTGCGGCCGGGCCGCGCTTGCGGTTGACGCCCCTGGGGCCGGCCATGCTACTGATCGGTAGCCTGATCGCGCCGTGCGCCAACAAACTCCGGAGACCGTCCATGAAGCTGATGTGGTTCCACCTGATGCCGTATACCGAGCTGCCGGACGATTTCCGCGACCACAATCCCTCGGTGTGGGTCGATATCCATTCCTCGCTGTTCGACCCGAAGCGCGCCCATCACATGTATAACGACTTCATGGACGAGCTCGAATACGCCGCCGAGTGCGGGTTCGACGCGATCTGCGTGAACGAGCACCATTCCAACGGCTACGGGCTGATGCCGTCACCCAATCTCATTGCGTCCTCGCTGGCGCGGCGCACCACCGATACCGCGATCTGCGTGATGGGCAATTCGCTCGCGCTGTACAATCCGCCGACGCGCGTGGCGGAAGAGTTCGCGATGATCGACGTGATCTCCGGCGGGCGGCTGATCGCCGGCTTCCCGGTGGGAACGCCGATGGACACCTGCTACGCCTACGGCACGAACCCGAGCCAGCTGCGCTCGCGGTATCTGGAAGCGCATGACCTGGTGATGCGCGCCTGGCAGGAGAAGGACACGTTCGCCTTCAACGGCCGCTACAACCAGCAGCGCTACGTCAACATCTGGCCGCGCCCGGTGCAGCGCCCGCATCCGCCGATCTGGATCCCCGGCGGCGGCTCGGTGGAGACCTGGCAGTGGTGCGCCGAGATGGACTACGTCTACTGCTACCTGTCCTACTACGGCTACAAGGCCGGGCAGGCGCTGATGGACGGGTTCTGGAACGAAATGGCCCGCCTCGGCAAGGACCGCAATCCGTACCGCGCGGGCTTCCTGCAGTTCATCGGCGTCGGCGAGAGCCGCCAGCACGCGTTCGATCTGTACTCGGAAGCCGCCGAGTATTTCTACGGCCGCTGCCTGCATGTCGACCCGCGCTGGGCGACCCCGCCGGGCTATGTCACGGAAGCGACCCAGACCGCGGGCATCAAGAGCCAGATCCAGCAGGCGGCCGGGGCCGGGGCGATCGGCTCCACCACCGGCACCCGCTTCGCCGGGGTGGCGCGCGAGATGGATGCGATCGTCGACCGCGGCTACGTGATCATCGGCTCGCCCGACGAGGTGGCCGAGCAGTTGCGCGAAGTGGCGCGCAGCCTGAACGTCGGCCACCTGATGCTGCTGTTGCAGTTCGGGAACATGGGCAAGGAGCTGTGCCGCTACAACACCAAGCTGTTCGCGGACGCGGTGATGCCGAAGCTCAAGGACATGTTCGGCGAGTGGGAAGACCGCTGGTGGCCGCAGCCGATGGCACAGGCGCAGCGCGCGGACGTGCCGGCCTTCCTGCCGAAGATGGCGGCGGAATAGGCCGCCCGCCGATGCTTCCGGGCCGCCGCGGCGGCCCGGTCCTTTCCCGCAGCCTAGGTTGGAGAGCAGGGTGAGCGAACCCGAAACCACGACGATCGACATCAACGGCTTCGCCACGCGCGTCTGGCGCAAGGGGTCCGGGCCGAAACTGGGCTTCCTGGCCGGGCTCGGCGGGATGCCGCGCTGGATGCCGGTCCTGGACGCGCTGGCCGAGAAGCGCACCGTCATCGTGCCGTCCCTGCCCGGTTTTCCGGGCGGCGACCGCGGCCACAGCGTGCTCGATACGCATCTGGACTGGCTTATGGCGGTGCGCCAGACCCTGGACAAGGCGGGGCTCGCCGGCGCGGACCTGGCCGGCTCCTCGGTCGGCGCCTCGCTCGCCGCCGAGATGGCGGCGATCTGGCCGGCGAGCGTGCGCAAGCTCGCGCTGATCGCGCCGTTCGGCCTGTTCGAGGAGACGGACCCGCCGACCGATCCCTGGGCGCAACGGGCCGACGCGGTGCCGGGGCTGATGTGCGCCGATCCGGAGATCTGGAAGGCGATGAAGGCGGTGCCGGAGGGTGCCAACTCGATCGAATGGCCGATCGAGCAGACCCGCGCCTCGGAAGCCGCGGCGCGGATCTTCTGGCCGCTCGGCAACACCAGGCTGGAAAAGCGCCTGAAGCTGATCGCCGCCCCCACCCTGCTGCTGTGGGGCGCGGACGACCGGATCATGCCGCAGAGCTATGCCGCGCGCTTCCGCGCCGCCATCGCCGGGCCGACCGAGCTGCGGGTGATCGCGGGCGCGGGGCATCTGGCGGAGCTTGATCAGCCGCAGGCGGTGGCCGAGGCGATTCTGGGCTGGACCGGGTAGGCACGGGGGGCTGCCGGTCCGGGGGGAGCGTCTCCCGGGCTTGGGGGGCCTTGCCCCCCTCCCCGGCCCTCCCCCGCGAGGGGGGAGGGAGAAGGGGCCTTTAGCCGCGGGCGCCGGCTTTGTCTTTTTGCAGGGTGGCGAGCTGGCTTCTGAGCCGGTCCACTTCGGCGCGCAGCTCGGCCAGTTCGTCGGCCGGCGCCGCGGCGCCCTCGCCTTCGGTCGGGCGGTAGAACGGGGTGAACAGGCTCATCGCCCGTTCCATCATCGCCATGTTCTGCCGGCTCACCTCCTCGATCGCGACGTTGCCGAAGGGGAACAGGGGGGCCATGGAGCCCATCGTCTTCTGCATCGTCGCGCGCACCTGCTCCTGCTGGGCAGCGAAGGCGCCGATCGCCTGTTCCAGATAGCGCGGCAGCACGCTCTGCACCTGATCGCCATAGAGGCCGATCAACTGGCGCAGGAAGCCGGTGGGCAGCAGGTTCTGCCCGCGCCCCTCCTGCTCGACGATGATCTGGGTGAGCACGCCGCGGGTGATGTCCTCGCCGCTTTTCGCGTCATAGACGACGAAGTCGCGGCCCTCGCGCACCATCCCGGCCAATGTGTCGAGGGTGATGTAGCTGGAGCTTTCGGTGTTATAGAGCCGGCGGTTGGCGTATTTCTTCACCACCACCGGGGCGGGCGCGGCCGGTTTCGGGCCCGGTTCGCTGGGTGTCGGCTCGGCCATACTGCCTCCGGTCGTGAACGATCCGGGTACCAGCATACAGGCGAAACCTGCTTTGACCAGAACTTGTGCTCCGCGCCCGCGCCGTTGCCCTTCGGGGGTCCTGCCCGTGTGGAGGGCGGATGGCGCATGAGCAGGACCGGCGGGCCGGACCGGCCGGACGCGGCGCCGGCGGGCGAGACCGCCGATCCGGGGGGGCGCCGATCCGGGGGCGCCCGATCTGGCCGCCCTGGCGGGCGACTGGATCACCCTGTGGCAGAGCGAGCTGGCCGCGATGGCGGCCGACCGGGAGATGCAGGAGGGCTGGCAGACCCTGGCCGCGCTGTGGGCCGGGGCGGCCGGCGCGGCGCTGAGCGGGCTGCCGCGCGGCCGGCCGGCGGGGGCGGGGCGGCGCATGAGCGGGCGGACCGACGCGCCCGGCCCGCTGCGCCGGCGGGGGCCGCGGCCGCTGCTGCTGCACCTGACCCTCGCGATGCTGAGATCGAGCGCCTCCATCGCCGCGTCGGCGAGCTTGAATCCCGCCTGGCCGAGCTGGAAGCCCGGCTGCCCGCCGCCGGCGGCGGCCGCGGCGATCGCCGCGGCGCTCCGCGCAAGCGGGGCTGAGGGGGCGTTTCCGGCCGCGGTGCTGCAGGAAGCGCTGCGCCGGGACAGCGCGCTGGTGGCCGGCATCGCCGCCTATCGGCGCCATCCGTACGCGCGCGCACTGGACGATCCGCCGGCGCTGTGGGCGGAGGGGGGCAGCCGGCTGCTGGACTACGGGGCGGGCGCGGCGGCGGGGCCGGCGGTGCTGTTCGTGCCGAGCCTGATCAACCGCGCCTATGTGCTGGACCTGGGGCCCGGGCGGTCGATGCTGCGCTGGCTGGCGGCGCGGGGGGTGCGTCCGCTGCTGCTGGACTGGGGCTGGCCGGGGGAGACGGAGCGCGGCGTTCACCCTGACCGATTACATCGCCGGGCGGCTGGAACGGGCGCTGACGGCGGCCGCTTCGGCCTGCGGGGGGGCGGTGGTGCTGGCGGGATATTGCATGGGCGGGCTGCTGGCGCTGGCGGCGGCGCAGCGGCGGCCGGACCTGGTGCGGGCGCTGGCCTTGCTGGCGACGCCGTGGGACTTCCATGCGGGCGGGGCGGAACCGGCGCTGGCGGTGGCGCGGCTGCTGCCGCTGCTGGAACCGGCGCTGGGGGTGCAGGGCGCGCTGGGGGTGGATGCGCTGCAAGTGATGTTCGCGCTGCTCGATCCCTGGGGGGTGGCGGACAAATACCGGGCGTTCGGGCGGCTCGATCCGGCGGGGGCGCGGGCGGAGCTGTTCGTGGCGCTGGAGGACTGGCTGAACGACGGGGTGCCGCTGGCGGCGCCGGTGGCGCGGGAGTGTCTTTCGGGGTGGTACGGGGCGAACACGCCGGCGCGCGGGGCGTGGCGCGTGGCGGGGATGCCGGTCGATCCGGGCGCGGTGCGGATGCCGGCGCTGGTGGCGGTGCCGGGGCGGGACCGGATCGTTCCGCCGGAGAGCGCGCTGCCGCTGGGGGAGGCGATCCCGGGGGCGCGGGTGGTCGCGCCGGCGGCGGGGCATGTGGGGATGGTGGCGGGGGCGCGGGCGGAGCGGGTGCTGTGGGGGGTGATGCGGGAGTGGGTGGCGGGGGTGTGAGGAGAGGGCGATGCCCTGCCCGAACCCGAAAGCTGGAACCGCCCTCATACGATATCTCGTTCGGTCCGAACGGGCGGGTCGGCCCCGATGTCGCCCACGACGGTCTAGAGAAGCGCTTGATGGCTCGGAACGTCACCACAGAACACTCATATCGCCACCCGGAACGATCGCGGTCTGGCCGACAGCAACATCACCTTGTCCGGCCCGTGCAGCCGATCCGTGTCCAACACGTCCTGCTCCCGGCGGCGTACTGGCGGACGGCACCGATCGGGCCATGGACAGGTCCGCGCCCGTCGGCGACATCGACCGCTCCCGACCGGATCGTCGCTGCGCCGGATTGAAACCTGGACACGGGGTTGCTCTCGGTCAAAAACCGGAATAACGTTTCCGTGAACGAGCGCGAACCGACGCCTCCCATGGGCCAGCCTGCCGCACGCGTGACCGACCTGCACACCTGCCTGATGGTGACCGGGCTGGTGCCCCATGGTGGGGGACCGGTCGGCGCCCGGAGCGGCGTGCCCTTCTGCGCCCGCTGCGCCGCCGGACGGTAGCGGTGGCGGCCCGGCTCTATGGCATCGTCGATGCGGCGCGGGACCCCGGGCTGCATCCGCTCGTTCTTACCTGCGAGGAACGGGTCTGCCTGTTCGCCGGCGAGATCAAGCCGCCGCTGCACCGGGTTGCGCCTTATCTGGTCCGGCTGGCGGCCGACGCGCCGCTGACCCGGGCGTGGCGGAGCGACGGGTGGGGCCAGCAGTGGGGCCTGTTGTGCGTCTCGCAGGCCGGGCTCAACGAGCTGCGCCGGCACTTCCGCCAGTTCCTGCAGGCTCGGCTGCCGGACGGGCAGGTCGTGCTGTTCCGGTTCTACGACCCGCGGGTGTTCCGGCCCTACGTCGCCACCTTGAACGAGGAGGAACGCGGCCAGTGGTTTGCGGCGGTGGATGAATTCCGGGTGGAGACGGAAGACGGCGGCGGCATCCTGGCCTGCCATCCGGACGGCACCTGCAAGGTCACGCGCATCGGGGGCGGGTGACGGGGCGGCGGGTCCCCTCCGCCGCGGCACGGGCGGGCGCGGGCGCTCTACCGCAGGGGGCCCGCTCCATGCTTTTCTGGCCGGCATGACACGTCTTCGCCATCCCGATCGCTGGGGCCTGCATCTGCGCGTCGTGCTCGGCGCCGAGGTCGCCATGGGGCCGGGCAAGGCCGATCTGCTGGAAGGGATCGCCGCCACCGGCTCGATCGCCGCCGCGGGGCGGCGGCTGGGCATGAGCTACAAGCGCGCCTGGCAGCTGGTGGAGGCGATGAACGCGCTGTTCGCGCAGCCGCTGGTCGATGCGGCCAAGGGCGGCGCGGGTGGCGGGGGCGCGGCGCTCACGCCGCTGGGGGCGCGGATGCTGGCGGCGTACCGGCGGCTGGAAGCGGCGGCGGCGGACAGCGGGGCGGCGGAGCTGGAGGAGATGCGGCGCGCGCTGCGCGACCGGGGGGAGACGGCGGCCTAGGGCCGGTTCGGACCCGATCCGGGTCTGTTGCGGGGGCGGTGCGGGGCCGGCGGGACCCGGTTGGGTCCGTTGCGTCTTGCGTGACCCGGCAGGCGGGACCGATGCGCGCGGTGGCTGCGGGGGACGGGCGGGAGCCGTGCCCGCTGCGAACGGGACCGGCGGGGCGATCCGCGCGGCGTGAGCGGGCGGGACCGGGCGCCGAGCGCGCCGCCGAGTGCCGCCGGCGCGGCATGGGGGAGGCACGCGCGGGGCGATCGTGCGGGATCTTGTTGCCGGCCTGCTGGGGGGCTGCGCAGCGGCGGGCGGTGGCGGGGTGGTCCGGGGGATCTGGTGCCGGCGCCGCCGGGCGGGCTGCGGGAGCGCGGCCGAACGCCGCCGCGGTTCCGCCTCGGCGGCTGGGGCTTCCGGGGCGTGAGCCGGGTCGGATGCGCGTGCTGTGGCGGCGCCGGGCCGGGCGGCGCGGTCTTGCGCCTGAGGGCCGGCGGTGCCGGCTTCGGCCTGGCGGGCGGCGTGTGGGGCCGTCGGGGGCGGGGCGTCATGGTGGTTGCCGATCCGCGGCGTGCGGGGCGCGTTCGGGGTGGTTTTGCGGGTGGCGACCTGGGCGCATGGCCTCGGCCGGGGCTGTTGCGGCGGGTGGGGGGTCGGGTCGTTGCGGGGATGGGTCCGGGGGGCGGCGGGCGCCGATTCATCGCAGAGGGCGCGAGGACGATTGAGATCGCAGAGGGCGCGGCGGCTGTCGCGGGCGGTCCGGGGTCGCTCGCGGCGGCGGGCGGGGGGTGTGGCGGCGGCGGGTCGGGTGGAGGGGCGTGGTGGTATGCGGCGCTCTGTGATCTCGGTCTTCCTCTGTGATCTCTGTGATCAAGCCGAGCCGCCTGCGCGGCACCGGCCCGGCGCCCGGCAGGTGCGCCGGGGCCAAGGAATAACCGGCTCCTCGCTCGTTGATGTGGGCAACGTCGCCCCGGCTGCGCCTTTCTCCGGTGTTTCTTGGTTCGGCTGGGGGCCGTTTCTTCGTCCCGGCCTGAATGTTCCCAGGGCGCCGCGCGGAGCCGCAGTCAAGGATGGCCCGCCCTTTCGCGGGCCACCGCGCCCTTGCGCGGCGCGCAGCGTCCTTGACGGCGGCGAGCACGGCGCCAGGCTCGGGCAGGTCGGGCGCGCTGCGTCGGGTGGCCGGCATGACGGCCTGCTTTCCACGCCAAACGGCGGGGACGCGGCTGGCGCGAGCGGTCCGGGGTCGAGCGTCCCTGCCGGAGGATGGCTGTGCCGCCGCTGGGGGCCCGACCTGCCGCGGGCTTTGGCTATGGGCGCGCCGCCATCGAGGACGCTGTGCGCCGCGCAAGGGCATGGCGGCTGGATCGTGGGCGCATCCGGCGTATCGGTTCCTGCGCCTGATGGACCTTCGGGTCTCTGCGGTGACGGTTCCGGGGGACGGCGGCCACGGATTTAACACAGAGGGCACAGAGGAAGATTGAGATCACAGAGAGCGCGTCGTTGGTCCCGGCCTGCCCCGGGTTCCTTGCGGCGGTGGTGGCGGGCGGCGGGGCGGCGGGCGGATGCTCGGGATACCCCGGCGGCACCGGCCGCTCTGTGTCCTCGGTCTTCCTCTGTGATCTCTGTGATCAAGCCGAGCCGCCCGCCGGCACCGGCCTCGCGCCCAGAAGGTATGGCGGTGCCCAGGGATAACCGTTACGTGGATGGCAGGGCGCGCGCCAACCCATCATGCCGGCGAAGCGTGCTTCGACGAAAGTTGGAGGCCGGGGCGGGTATCGACGGCTTTGCGGCAGGCTGTTGTGGGCCCGGGGGCGGCGTGACGGAGAAGATTTTAAGAGCAAAAAACGCAAATGAGCGAAAATAGTATAGGTGCCTTCAGAGGCCCTGAACGACGCTTTTGATTTCCAGGCACGGCTGACCAAAGTCGAGAAACAAGCGCAGTTATAATATACGCAATTGGATCGATATAAGACCCAGCAGCATAAGTCGCTTTATGGTAAGTCAGGACGGTGGCTATTGCCGATCTATAGACCGACCTGAGCCTTCACTACCTCCGTTGCGATCTGGACGCCAATGTCCTTGGCAGTTTCGAGAACCCACCGGCCGGCAGCCCCTAGCGCAGAAATTTTTGGCTGCTCGCCCGACTTTGCCTCCAATTCTGCGGAAGCTATAATGCCAATCGCCGCATAGTGTTCAGCGCTCTGAGCCCGCGTCAGAAGCGCCTCACGGAGCCGAGAAAGTTCATCGGCTAGCTGGCCTAAATCATGTGTTTGATAGACGACTGTGTTTGACGAATTGTCGGTCGAGTTCACGTTCATTCTGGGATTGGCGCCGTGAAAATTAGCAATGATGGTCTGCGGTGGTGCCGTTGGCGCATCGCTTCGATGGACCTTAACTGCATAATTAGCAGGGATTGACCCGATCCCGCTGTTATAACGCGGCTCGTCTACAATGTAGTCTTCAACCAAGCCATTCGGCAATTGCCTCAAGATGTGGTCTCCGACTTCGATTTGCAGATCCGTGACGAATGTTCTGATTTGCCCATCACTGACTATGGCCGGTATGTCAGATCTAAAGATCTTCCCGTCTTTTTTCATGAGCGTCACGGGCTCTTTTGGTATTGCTCCGAACGACATATCGATTCCTCCAACATTGAGCGGCAGATCACAGTAGATCCGGCGCAGACCTTCAACGCGCGCGTCGATGTCTTCCGGTCCGCATCCTTGCCAGCGGCCTCGATCATGCGGAGGCGGAAACCTGATTCCATCACCGCGCAGGATACGATCTTTTTCTACAGCAGATCGCCGGATTCTTCCTGCAAATTGGGCAATGATCTGTTTGGCCTCGGTCAGTGCCTTGTCCTTGATATCTAGCGGATAGCCCTTCAGTTCCTCTTCCATGCCATTGAGCATAGTGTCGATCTTCTTGCGCAGATAATGCTGAATGGTATCCCAATAGACATCAGCCGCCGAACCCGAAAATTTGATGCCACCGTAGCAGATCGGTTTTCCTCGAAAGCTATCAATCTCGACGGCGCGGTCCTCGCCAATGGAATGCCACTTGAAAAACCATTCGTTCTGCATTCGTAGATACTCGTCGTTCAACGAAGCGGATAGACGGGAACCAATCGGCGTTAAATGGTTCATGTTGCCAGCCTCGAAATCGTACTATGGCTGACGTTGTAGCTGCGCGCGATCTCGCGCAGCGTCTCCTCGCCCCGGTCGCGGCGCTTGATCGCTTCCTTCATCTGGTGCGGGGTGAGCTTCGGCTTCCGGCCGAGCTTCACGCCGCGCGCCACGGCCCGCCGGCGGCCCTCGGCCGTCCGGGCGCGGATCAGCTCGCGCTCGAACTCGGCCAGGCCGCCGAGCACGGTCAGCATCAGCCGGCCGTGCGCGGTCGTGGTGTCGGCCCAGGCGTCGCCGAGGGAGCGGAACCCGGCCTTGCGGTCGGCGATCGCGGCGAGGGTGTTCAGCAGGTCGCGGGTCGAGCGGGCCAGGCGGTCGAGCCTCGTCACCATGAGCACGTCGCCGGCGGCGAGGTGGCCGAGCACGCGGCGGAGCTGCGCCGGTCGGTCTTGGCCCCGCTCGCGGTCTCGCGGAACACCTGGCCCGCCCCGGCGGCCCGGAGCTGGCGCACCTGGGCGTCAACGCTCTGGCCGTCCGTCGAGACTCGTGCATACCCGTAGATCATTGGGTCTAATTTGCACCGGAATTATGCAACGGGAACGCCTCTATTCTTCGAGGGCCTAAATTTGGTGCGAAGTTCCTACCTTCTACAACAGCCACTATTTTGCCAACCGTCGCTTGATCTCGGACTGGGCCTCGTCGCAGTGATCGCGCACGTATTGAACCCAGTCGGTCGGCCAAACAGACGCGACGACAATCAAGCACGCCTCCCATGTCGCTAACGCCTCTTCGAGGCGCGCTGTGCCGCTCTCGCGTTGCCCGAGCCTCGAGAGCGCGGTGCCGAGGTTGTTCTGCGTCGTCGCCCAGTCCAGCGGCACGCGCTCGCGTGTGTATTCCTTGAGCGCGGCGCGGTAGGCGGCGACCGCCTCCTCCAGCCGCGCGGTGCCGCTCTCGCGTTCGCCGAGCGCTCGCAAGCGCGGTGCCGAGGTTGTTCTGCGTCATCGCCCAGTCCAGCGGCACGCGCTCGCGGGTGTATTCCAGCAGCGCGGCGCGGTAGGCGTCGACCGCCTCTCCAGCCGCGCGGTGCCGCTCTCGCGTTCGCCGAGCGTCTGAAGCGCGGTGCCGAGGTTGTTCTGGGTCATCGCCCAGTCGCAGCGGCACGCGCTCGCGGGTGCATTCCTTGAGCGCGGCGCGGTAGGCGGCGACCGCCTCTTCCAGCCGCGCGGTGCCGCTCTCGCGCTCGCCGAGCGTCTGCAGAGCGCATTGCCGAGGTTGTTCTGGGTCATCGCCCAGTCGAGCGGCACGCGCTCGCGGGTCCGTTCCTTGAGCGCGGCGCGGTAGGCGGCGACGGCCTCTTCCAGCCGCGCGGTGCCGCTCTCGCGCTCGCCGAGCGCTCGCAGAGCGCGGTGCCGAGGTTGTTCTGGGTCGTCGGCCCAGTCGAGCGGCACGCGCTCGCGGGTGTATTCCGCGAGCGCGGCGCGGTAGGCGGCGACGGCCTCTTCGAGCCGCGCGGTGCCGCTCTCGCGCTCCCCGAGCGCTCGAGAGCGCGTTGCCGAGGTTGTTCTGGGTCTCGCCCAGTCCAGCGGCACGCGCTCGCGGGTTCGTTCCTGGAGCGCGTCGCGGTAGGCGGCGACGGCCTCCTCGAGGCGCGCGGTGCCGCTCTCGCGCTCGCCGAGCGTCGAGAGCGCGGTGCCGAGGTTGTTCTGGGTCGCCGCCCAGTCCAGCGGCACCCGCTCGCGGGTGTATTCCGTGAGGGCGTCGCGGTAGGCGGCGACGGCCTCTTCGAGGCGCGCGGTGCCGCTCTCGCGTCCCCGAGGGTCGAGAGCGCGGTGCCGAGGTTGTTCTGGGTCCTAGCCCAGTCGAGCGGCACGCGCTCGCGGGAAGCCAAGCCGAGAGCCCCGCGGTAGGTGGCGATGGCGTCGTGCAAGGCCTGGTTTTCGCCGAACTCGCTTCCGTGGTCACTCAACACCCCGGCAGCATCGATCATATGACCCCAGGCGGCACGCTGGTCGAACGCCATCAGCGACGCTGCCTGCTTATGGAACGCAGCGGCGTCGAGGTAGCGTAATTGCAGTGCGGCAACGCGGCCGCGTTCGGCCAGAAGTGCGGCATGCTCTCGCGCGCGGTCGCAGTTCTCGGCCTCGATCTGTGCCAGTTGCGCGTCCAGCACGCCCGCAGCAGTGGCGAATTCCAGATTTGCGATGTGCACGCGGGCCTGTTCCAGTGCGCGGCATACGGCACCGGAAAAGTCCACCGGATCGGCGCCCGGCTTGCGTGCTTCCTCCAGAATGCGCCGCACAATGCCCGGAAGGTGCTCGTCAGCGATCCTTTGTATGTCCGGAACATTGGGGCGAAGGGTGTCGCGAATTTCTTGCAGAGCGCGCGCGGCTGGGTGGTTGCCGGAGAGTAGATCTTCCAGTCGTCTGATTCCGGCGGCGGTTTCGTCTAACCGGTTTAGCGTCTCACCCTGACTACGCAGGATCATTTGCAGAGCAAAGTCCTTGTTGGCCAGAGCGACGGCGTAGGTCTGACGCACTACCGCGAAAAGCAACCGCTCGCCCACTGTATTTTGACGAAACAGATCGTCGTGCGCGGCTTCGGCGGCATCGGTAGCGCGGCGGGCGATCCGCTCGGGGTCGAGGTTCTGCGCGAAGATCGCGTCCGTGTCCGGCGCGTAACTTTCGAGCACGTCCGGCAGCGCAGCAAGCGTAGCGGCCAAGTCGGGCTTGCTTTCCCAGTCAGCACCGAACTCCCCGGATAGCGCCTTGCCCGTCGCCTCTTCCAGTTTCACACTTACGTCTCTCAGCGCGACGGCGACCGGGTCTTGTTTGCGCAGGGTTTCGCCGAAGTCCGTAGCCTTCAGCGCGAGGTCGATTGCGGAAGCGATACCAGACTGGCCGCCGGCCTTGGCAACGCCGGCAAGGATACCAGCCGCCAGTTTCGATTGCTTAAGGCCAAGAACCATGGGTTGTCCGAATTGGATAGCAGGGACATTAAGCCGAAGCGACAAGGGGGAGTCAAAACCAAGACCAAGAACCGGTTCGAGAGCCAGCCAGACCGCTGCGATCCATCCCGGATCTCCTCCTCAATGTGCATACATCTTGGTTTATGGGCGAGCATGTTTTTCCCAAGAAAGCATCGCGTTGCCGATCCGACTGGAAGCTCCGTGCCTCCCCGATTGGTCCACCAAGGCGCCTTAGCAGCAACGGCGGACCCACGCGAACATCCACAACGAGTCGAAAGCCCAAATTCAACCCGCCGCCCGAACGGCCATCCCCACCCTCACCGCCCCCCAATATCATGATTCCGCACCTGATCCTGGGTCAGTTGCGTCCCGCACTCCAACTCCTGCGCCAGATCGTCCACGTCATCCGAGGTCAACCCATGCGCCCCCGCCCGTTCCCGCAGGGACGCCGCCGGCGCCATCAGCCCGGCCCCGAACGTCCGGCTCGCCTGCCGGGCACGGGTCCGCGCCACCGTCACCCCCAGTTCGCCATCCCGCTCCGCCGTCCAGGCCAGATACGCCGCCCGGCACAGCCGGAACCGCTGCTGGCCCAGCCTGCGCGCGACGACGACGGCGCGCATCTCCCCGGACCCACGCGCCACAATGCCTTCCACCGCCGCCACCCGCCCCGGCAACGGAACCGGGTACCGGTCGGCCACCTTCCCCAGCAGCCGGCACACCGCCGCTTTCGGATCGTCGCCCAGACCGAGCCGCTCACGCAACAGCCCCGCCGCCTCATACCCGTCGCCAACCGCACGACACGCCAGATCAGGCGGCGGCGACGCGGCAAATGCCCCCACCGCAACGGTCGGCGCGTCCTTGAACCAGCCCCCTCACACCCGCCGCCACACCACCGCCACCTCCCTCCGGAACATCCGGTACGGATCGTGAGTGAAATGGGCCAGCTTCGCCACCCCGATCTCCGGCAGCCGCAACCGCCCCCAGCGATGCACCGCCACCGCCGCCAGGGTGCCGATCACCGGCCCGATCCAGGTACACCCACCACCCATGCCAGGCCCCCGCCACCACCGCCGGCCCCAGGCTGCGGGCGGGGTTGGTGCTGGTGCCGGACACCGGCGCCTCCAGCCACACCATCACCGCATACAGCGGCGGGAACAGCCCGGGCGTGAAGGGCTTCAGCCGCTTGTGGCGCAGGAAGACGAACACGAAGAAGATCAGCGCGAAGCTCGTCGCCCCCTCCCCCAGCACGGCCGCGCCGGCGCCCCAGGCGGCGCCGGGCAGGGTGGCGCCGAACGCCACGCTCCGCCCCATCGCGCCCCAGGCGAGCAGCGGCAGCGCGCCCAGCACGGCGCCGGCCAACTGGCTCAGCACGTAGCCCAGGGCGTGGCCGGGGCGCAGGCGCCCCATCAGCCAGAACCCCAGGGTCATCACCGGGTTGATATGCGCCCCGCTGGTTCGCCCCAGCGGCGAGAGCGCGATCGCCGCCCCGGTGGCACCGAACAGCAGCCCGGTCACCGCCCGCCGCGCCGCCGGATCGGGCAGCAGCGTCCGCACCGGGCTGCCCTGGCCGAAATCGAGGATCACGACCGACAGCCCCAGCGCGATCAGCAGCGCGGTGCCGACCAGCTCGGCGGCGAAGGCCTTCCAGGGGACCGGGCGGGGGTCCGCGGCCGGACGGGCGTCTCGAAGCTTGGTCATGACGGATCGGGCTCCCTGCGGGTGCGCGGGCCCGGGCGGCGGGGCGGTGCCGGGACGGGGCCGCTGCGGGGATGGCTTACCCCGGGCGGCGGCGGGGCGCGAAACGGGCGCGCGCGCCCCGCCGGCCGGGCCGGCGCCCAGGGGGGCAACGCAGGGGGGCGCGGCAGGCGGGCGCGCGATGGGTCGGGCCGCCCCCTACCCGGCCCGCACCAGCCGCGCGAGGCGCTGCCCGTGCCGGGTCACCACCACCTCGGTCCCCGCCGCGACGCCGGCCAGCACCTCCCGCCAGCGGGTGCGGACGGCGCTGCAGTCCAGCACCGCGACCGCGGCCGGGCCGCCGTCGGGCGGGCCCAGGCCGGGCCAGAAGCCCGCCATCTCGGCCGAAGCCGCGGCGCGCATCATCCCGGCGATCCGCTGCGCGCGGACCAGCAGGTCCGCCGGCGGCGGCGGCTCGGGCCAGAAGCCGGTGTCGTTCAGCAACGAGGCCAGGGTGGCCATCAGCGATTCGACCGCATCGGTCCGCGCCGCCAGGCCCGGGGTGGCGGCCAGCAGCGGCTCCATCATGGTTTCCATCAGGATCCGGTGGCGGATCTCGATCGACCGCCGGCGCTCGGTCACCAGCAGGTGCTTGCAGAACAACCAGGAGCGGTGTTCGTCGCGGTGGCGCGCCACGTGGGTGAGCCAGGCGGCGGCCACAGCCTCCTGCCGCGCCAAGGGGGGGGCGGAGGCGGTGGCGTCGAAGGCGGCGCAGACGGCGGCGTTCAGCGCCAGTATGTGCTCGCCCAGCATTTCGTACAGCATCTCGTCGCGGTTGACGTAGTCGGCGTGCGCGGTGCGGCGGGACACCTTGGCGGCGAGCGCCACCGGCTCGATCCCGACCGCGGCCACGCCGAATTCGGCGTAGAGGCGCGCCGCGGCCGCGCGCAGCTGGTGGCGGCGGAGGAGCTGCTGCGGGCGCAGGTGGGCGCGGGCCTTCGGGGTCGGGCGGCTCGGCACGCCGACCCAGCGGATGACCTGGGCGGGGCGGGACGCGGCGGGGGGTGCGGCGGAGTCGGGGGCTGGGTCGGGGGCTGCGTCGGGGGCTGCTTCGGGGGCGGGGTCGTCCGGGGGCATCGGGCACTCCGGTTTTTGTTCTTATTATGTTCTGGTGCCGCGGTGCGCCCGTTTCAACCGGCGGCGGTCGCACCCCCCGCCGCGGCGGGGGGACGGCCTGCCCCGAAGGTTAAGCCCAGGTTGACCGCGGCCGTACGGTTCGCACGGCGCGCGGCGGCGAAACGTACGCCCGGTGGGTCCGGTTCGGGGCGTCCGGAGGGGTGTTGTACGGTTCGCGCGCCTACTTCTCCCCCTCCACCAGGGCGGCGATGGCGCGGGGGTCGGCCTGCTCCATCACCCGGCGGGCGAAGCGGACGCAGTCCTCGATCCGCACGGCGCGGACCGCCTGCTTCACCCGCGGCACCGCGGCGGCGTTCATGGAGAAGCTGCGCAGGCCGAGGCCGAGCAGCAGCGGGGTGAGGCGCGGATCGGCCGCCATCTCCCCGCAGGCGGAGACGGGGCGGTGCATGCGCAGCGCCGCCTCGATCGAGAACTGCACGAGGCGCAGCACGGCGGGGTGGAGCGGGTCATAGAGCTCGGCGACGTCGCTTTCGCCGCGATCCACGGCCAGGGTGTAGGCGGTGAGGTCGTTGGTGCCGATGGCGAGAAAATCGGCCTCCAAGGCCAGCGCGTCGGCCGAGAGGGCGGCGCCGGGGGTCTCGATCATGATGCCGAGCGGGGGGAGCCTGTCGGGGATGCGCTCGCCGCGGCGGCGCAGGCGGCGGGCGACCCGTTCGTAGATCTCCCGCGCCGCCTGGACTTCGGCGACGGTGGTGACCATCGGCAGCATGACCCGGGCGGGGCCGGCGGTGGCGGCGCGCAGGATGGCGGCGAGCTGGGTCTCGAACAGCTCCGGCGCGCGCAGCAGCAGGCGGATGCCGCGCAGGCCGAGGGCGGGGTTGGTGTCGGCGATCTCGGGCACGATGCCGGCGGCGGAGAGCGCCTCGATCTGCTTCTCGCCGCCCCAGTCGAGGACGCGGAAGGTGACCGGGGCGCCGCCCATGGCGTCGATGACGCTGCGGTAGGTCTCGGTCTGGGTATCCTCGTCCGGCACCGTCTCGCGATTCATGAACAGGAATTCGGTGCGCAGCAGGCCGATGCCGTAGGCGCCGGATTGCTGGATCAGCGGCACTTCGAGCGGCAGTTCCAGGTTGGCCGCCAGCTCCACCCTGGTCCCGTCGAGGGTTTCGGCCGGCAGGCGGCGCAGCTTGGCGAAGCGCTGACGCTCCCGCGAGAAGGCGGTCACGGCACGGCGGGCGGCGGCGAGGCGGGCGGGGGTGGGGTTCAGCACCACGGTGCCGGCGCCGCCGTCGACCACCGCGAGGTCGCCGGGCCGGAAGGCGGGCAAGAGGCCCGGCACCCCCAGCACCGCGGGCACCCCGAGCGCGCGCAGCATGACCGCGGTGTGGCCGTCGGCCCCGCCTTCCTCGGTCGCGACGCCGGCGAGGCGGGCGGGGTCGAGCAGCGCGGCGTCGGCCGGGCGCAGCGCCTCGCAGAGCAGAATGGCGCCTTCCGGCAGGCCGGCGAAGCTCTGGAACGGGGCGCGGGTGAGGTTGCGGACCAGGCGTCGGGCGATCTCGCCCACTTCGTCGGCGCGGCGGCGCAGGCCGGCGCGGTCCTCGGCGGAGGCGCCGGGCTCGGCCTGGGTCATGATGGCGGCGCCGATGTCGTCGGCCTCGCTGAGGACCGCCGCCTCGGCCGACAGCAGGCCCTCGGCGATGCGCCGGCGGGCGCCGCGGATCAGCCGCGAGGGGCGGAGCATGCTCAGATACGCCTCGATCAGCGGCGCGATTTCCGCTTGGCTGTCTTCTGGCAGCACCGTGAGCCGGGTCTTGAGCTTGAGCAGCTGCTTGCGCGACTGGGTGATGGCGGCCTCGAGCCGGGCGCCCTCCCCCGCCGCGTCGGCAGCCTGGATCTTCTGCCGTACGATCTCGGGCACCGGCTCGGCGGTGCCGAACACCGCGCCGATGGCGACGCCGGGGGAGACGGGAATGCCCGCGAAGACCGCCTCGACCCGATCGGCGGAGCGGGACAGGCGGGCGCGCAGGCGGCGGTGCTGCGGCGGCGGCGGGTCAGTCCTGCTCATCGAAGCCGGCCTCGATCAGCGCCGCCAGCGCGTCGAGCGCCTCGCGGGCATCCCAGCCCTCGGCGCGCAGATCGAGCGCCGTGCCGGGGCCGGCGCCCAGCATCATCAGCCCCATGATCGAGCGGGCGGAGACGCTCTGGCCGTTGCAGACCACATCCACGGCGGCGCCGAACCGCTCCGCCGTGGTGACAAGCTTGGCGGCGGCGCGGGCGTGCAGGCCGCGCCGGTTGGGCACCACCACCCGGCGGGTGAGCACCATCGGCTCCGGCGTCGCATCGCGCGGCCCGCTTGCGGGCGAGGCAGGCGGACCCGCCCCGTCCTGCCCACTCATTGACAGGTGCCGGTGCCGGGGCTGCCGTTGGCCTTCGCCCCGTGGAGCACGTGCGAGGCGGCGGCGATGTATTTCCGCCCCGCGGTCTCGGCGCAGCACACCGCGTCCGCCAGCGGCTGGTTCGACCGCACCTTCGCCAGCTTCACCAGCATCGGCAGGTTCACGCCGGCAATGACGTCCACCCCTTTCCGCTCCATCATTGAAATGGCCAGGTTGGAGGGCGTGCCGCCGAACATGTCGGTCAGCAGCACCACGCCGTCGCCGGTGTCGCAGCGGGCGATGCAGCGCTCGATCTCGGCGCGGCGGTGGTCCATGTCGTCATCGGGGCCGATGCAGACGGTATCGACGTTCCGCTGCGCCCCGACAACATGCTCCATGGCCGCGCGCAGTTCGTCCGCGAGCTTGCCATGCGTCACCAGGATCATGCCGATCATGACATGTGACGGCGGATCCGCGGTGCAGCGAATGATCGAAAGATCATGTGGTCCAGTCCCTTTCAGGCCTCCCGCGCCTGCGCCGGAGCGGGATCATCGCCCGCGCCGGCCCCCAGCCCAGTCCCGGTTTCGGTTCCGACGGTGCCCGACGGCACCGGACGGTCCGTCAGATAAGCGCTCGCGTGGCCTTCCCGGGCCAGTTCGCGATGCGCGACGTGCAGCCGCCAGTTTTCGTCCACCCCGCCGGAGGCAACCCGATCGGCCAGGAACGCGGCCAGCCGCTCGGTTATATAGACCGAGCGATGCCGTCCCCCGGTGCAGCCCACCGCAAGGGTGACATATTTTTTGCCCTCTTGAACGAAGCGAGGCAAGAGCAGGTCGAGCAGATCTCCTACTTTGGCAAGAAATGGTGCGCAGGCCGGGTCGGCGGCGACATAGGCGCCAACCGCCGGATCGAGCCCGGTACTTGGACGCAGCGCCGGATCGTAGTGCGGATTGCGCAGAAACCGGGCGTCGAACACGAGATCGGCATCTGGCGGCAGGCCATGCGGATAGGCGAAGGAGAGCAGGGTCACCACCAGGCGCGGGGCGGCCTGGTCGGCGCCGAAATGCCGCTCCACCAGCCGCCGCATCGCCGCCAGCGGCAGGTCGGACGTGTCGATCGCCAGATCCGCCGCCGCGCGCAAGGGGGCGGTCGCCGCCTGTTCCTCGGCGATGCCGTCCGCCACCCGGCCTTCGGGGGCCAGCGGGTGGCGCCGGCGGGTTTCCGTGTAGCGGCGCAGCAGGACGGCCTGCTCGGCCCAGACATAGACGAGTTCCGGACGCAGCCCGGCCTTGGCGCGCAACCGGTCGAGCGCGGCGAGCAGGTCGGCGGCGACGAAATCCTGGCTGCGCGCGTCGATGCCGATGGCAAGCCGGCGGTCGGTGCGGCGCACCGTCTCTTCCAGCATCGCCAGCGGCGGATTGTCGATCGCGGCGTAGCCCAGATCCTCGAGCACGCGCAGCACCGAGGCCTTGCCGCCGCCGGACAGCCCGGTGACCAGCACGAGCCGGCGCGCCGTCGCCGCCGGCCCGGGCGGCTGCGCGGGGGCTGCGCTCTCCGTCGCCTCGCTCATGCCGCGAAGGCTCCGGCCACCTGGGCCACGCGCCCCAGCACGCAGTCGAGCGCCAGGGCCACCCGCTCCGGCGCCGAGGCGGCCTGCGGGTCGATCCGCACCAGCGGCACGTCGAGCCCGGCCAGCGCGCGCGGCCGCGGCAGCCGCTCCGCCCACCCGTCCGGTCCTGAGGCCAGCTCCACCGCCAGCGCCACACGCACGGGCGCCGCATGGGCCAGCCGCACGATCCCGAGCCCGCGCACCTCCAGCAGCCCGGCCAGCGCCGGCGGCGGGCGGGCCAGCCCGGCTTCGATCACCACTCGGTCGTCGGCGACCAGCGCGAAGCCGCGCGCCAGCAGCCGCAGCGCGAGATCGGACTTGCCCGCGCCCGGCGGGCCGAGCAGCAGCACCGCGGCGCCGTCGCGGCAGACGCAGCTCGCGTGCAGCGACGCGGGCGGGGCAGCGGTGCTGGTCATCACGGCATAGTGTGGTCCGTCGCAGCCCGGAGTGAAAGGGCGGGACGCGTTGGGCTGCCAGGCTTGTCCTTGCACGCACCTCATGCCAGCCTCCGCCCGGTCATGACCAGCCGCCCCGCCGTCGCCGCCGCCGCCCACCGCCTTGTGCCGATGATCCGCCGCACCCCGGTGTTGCGCGTCGATGCCGCAGGGTTCGGCCTGCCGGACGCGCCAGGCGGCCAACTGACGCTGAAACTCGAGCTTCTGCAACATACCGGGAGTTTCAAACCGCGCGGCGCTTTCAACCGCCTGCTCGCCGCGCAGGCGGACGGCGGGGCCGACCTGCGTCGGGCCGGGGTGATCGCGGCCTCCGGCGGCAACCACGGCGCGGCGGTGGCCTTCGCCGCCCGCGCGCTCGGCCTGACGGCGGAGATTTTCGTCCCCGCAGCGACGCCGGCGGCGAAACGGGCGCGGATCGAAAGCTACGGCGCACGGCTGGTCGCGGTGGGGGCCGACTATGCCGCGGCGCTGGCCGCGAGCCGCGCCCGCCAGGCGGAAACCGGTGCGCTGTCCGTGCACGCCTATGACGATGCCGAGGTGATCGCCGGCCAGGGCACCGTGGCGCGGGAGTTCGAGCAGGACGCGCCGGAGCTGACCCATGTGCTGGTCGCGGCCGGCGGCGGCGGGCTGCTGGCCGGGATCGCCGCCTGGTACGCGGGCGCCGTTTCGGTGGTCGGCGTGGAGCCGGAGGGCTGCCCCACCCTGCACGCGGCGCGGGCCGCCGGGCGGCCGGTGCCGGTGGCGACCGGCGGGCTGGCCGCCGACAGCCTGGGCGCGCGGGAAGCGGGGGCGCGGGTGTTCCCGCTGGTGGAAGCGCATGTGGACGCGCTGGTGCTGGTGCCGGACGCGGCGATCGCCGCGGCGCGGCGGGTGCTGTGGGAGGGCGCGCGGGTGCTGGCCGAGCCGGGCGGGGCGACCGCACTGGCGGCGCTGCTGTGCGGGGCGTTCGTGCCGCCGGCGGGGGCGCGCGTAGGCGTGGTGGTGTGCGGGGGGAATACGGGGGCGGTGCCGGAGTGAAAATGGCTTGTCCGGAACCGGTGGGAAGGCGACCTTCCTGCTTGGCGCAACCCAAGGCCGGCATGCGCCAGGAGACGGGATTCCCGTCACGTGCGCCGGATGGCAAGACTTGGCCGTAAGGCGACGGTCTGCTTCCGGGCGCGGGCGGGCACAAGCAGCCGGGAGAATGTGCCTTCAAGCGCCGTGATCAAGCTTTCCCTCCGCGAGGCGGCACAGCGCAGCGTGGATCTTCCGATCGATTTCGATGCCGTCGCGTGTGAGACGCTCGCGAGTCCGGTAGCTGCGCTCTCCCGGAATGCGGATTTCCGCCACGCCAGCCTGACGCGGCGTGGCCTTCACAATGTCAATCCGCCTGGTGACCTCGCGCCGGTAATCTTCCAGCGGCAGGAACAGGTCGGGCTTGAAGGCAATGAACACATAGCTGCTCACCGCGTCCGCGGGCCGGATCCCGGCGGTCAGCGCGCCGAGCGCATCCATGGCCAGGGCCAGGCCGAAGCCCTTGTACCCGCCCTCCGGGCCGCCGAAGGGGAGCAGCGTGCCGTGTTGGGCCGCGCGCGCGTCCGTGGTCGGCCGGCCGTCCGGCCCGAGCGCGACGCCTTCGGGAACAGGCGTGCCGAGACGGGCCCGGAGCTGGAGATCGGTGGCCATCAGCGCCGATGTCCCCATGTCGATGACCAGAGGATCGGCTTCGGTCGGAAACCCGAACGCGATCGGGTTGGTGCCGAGCACCGGTCGCGTGCCGCCAAACGGGGCCACCGCCGGCGGCGCCGCCACCGTGTGGATCGCGACCATGCCGGCACGGGCGATCATTTCGCAGTAATAGGCGCTGCGCCCGGTCATCCAGGTATTGGCGAGGCAGACAATGGCAAGTCCGTTCGCCTCCGCCCGCGCGATCGTCGCCGCCGCGGCGCGGTACGCCGCGATCATGCCGTTATGGTTGCCGCCGTCGATCATGGCGGTTGCCCCCGTCTCCCGCAGCACGGCGATGGGCCGCCGCGGCAGCCGGAAATCCGCGGCATCGATGACATTCAGGAGTTTCGGCAGGCCGGAATATTCGTACCCGCACAGGGCCGCGTCCAGCACGTGGTCCGTCAGGATGTGGGCGTCGTCCGCGTCATAGCCGGCGCCACGCATCGCGGCTTCGCCGAGCGCCCGCGCTTCGGCGACCGTCAGATGGATGCGGTCCTTGCTGGTCCCGTCGGCCATGGTCGCGTCCCCGATTGCGCTGCTGCCCCGCGAATTACCCCACTGCCGGGGCGTTCTCAAAGTCTGCGCCGCCGGCCGCGGTGCGCCGCGCCGTGGCGCCCCTGTCAGTGGACGCCACGACGCCCGCAGCACCCGGCGACATCGGCCCGACGTGGCCGCAACCGCGCATGGCCCGGCCGACGCCCGGCACGTGTTGCGCCCGGGTCGCGATCGTCGAATACTCGCGCGGCGACACAATCGGGGCGCGACGCGCGGTCAACCCCGCCGGCCGATGACGGCGCGGCGCTCCGACGAGCCGAATGATCGCCCACAATAAGCGCCCATGGAGGAAGCACGATGTCATTCTACCGCGGCATGACCTGCGAGAACGTGACCATCAAAGGCGACAAGGGAACGCCGATCACGGCCTACGTCGCCAGGCCATCCGGCCCCGGCCCCTTTCCGGGCGTCGTGCTGGTCCACCACCTTCCGGGCTGGAGCGAGCTCTACATCGAGACGACGCGCCGGTTCGCGCATCACGGCTACCTCGCGGTCTGCGCCAACCTGTATGAGCGTGAAGGCGGCGGCAGCGACGGCAACCCCGACGACGTCGCGGCCAAGGTGCGCGCCGAGGGCGGCATCGCCGACGCCCAGATGGTCGGCGATACCGCCGGCGCCGTGGCGTGGATGCGCGCGCAGCCCGGTCACAACGGCAAGGTCGGCCTGTTCGGCTCCTGCTCGGGCGGTCGGCACGCCTTCCTCTATGCCTGCCAGCGGACCGACGTCGATGCCTGCGCCGAGCTGTGGGGCGGCCGCGTGGTGATGGGCAAGGAGGAGCTCAACGCCAAGACGCCCACCGCCCCGATCGACATGACGGCGGGCCTCTCCTGCCCGCTGCTCGGCCTGTTCGGCAACGACGACCGCGCGCCGAGCCCGGAGCAGGTGAACCAGCACGAGGCCGAGCTGAAGAAGCACGGCAAGACGTACGAGTTCCACCGCTACGACGGCGCCGGCCACGGCTTCTTCTACTGGCACCGCCCGCTCTACCGGCCCGAGCAGGCCATGGATGGCTGGAGCAAGGTGTTCGCCTTCTTCGGCCGGCATCTGGGACGGTAGGAGGGTCGGACATGTGCACGTCCATCATCGAGATCGCGCGCGCCGAGGGCATGGCCAAGCGCGGGGACGCCTGGTTCCCGCTCTCGACGGCGGTGGTGGCCTATGACCATGCGCGCCATGCGCCGCTGGGCGATGTCATCACGCTCGACTTCATCAACACGGAGCTCGACCCCGGCGCGCGGGCGGGGATCGAGCTGACCCTGGAGACGGCCAAGGAGCTGCGCGCCGCGCTTGACCGGGCCATTGCCGCTGCCGAGTTCGAGGAGGCGGACGTGCGGGGCAAGGGCGTCGTGCGCAGCCTGGTTCGAGCTGCATGACATATCAGGCGAGACAGCCGCAGTAACTGCCGGCGGGCGTGTGCCTGGCGCCTGCTCGGTGCTGCTGCCATGCACGCGTCATCGGCCGGGCAAAGCAAGAACGACCGCTCATCGCCGGTCGAATGGGAGCGATGCACATTCAAGCCAACACTCCGGGCCGCCGGTATCACGCGATGCCTTCCGTCGCGTCCACGCGATCGACCGGGAACGGCAGCCACCCTATCCGTGAGCCGGCCGCACGCGTCGCACAGACCAGCGCGCCCCTCACGTCGCATCGGGGCATGATGACAGGCGATGTTCTGCGCTCAGTCGATCACGCTGCGCCGACGACGGAATGTGCCAGAGCCGATGGTAAACGCAGAGAGCAGCACGAGGCCACTCGCAAGGAGCCAAAGAGATCCCGGCTCCGGCACCGTGGCCGAAACGCCACTGAACTGGTTGTCAAGCTTCATGAACGGTCTGCCATCGTTCAGAACGCCGACGCCATAGGTCAGCGAGTGACCGGGACCGGAATTGCCATCCCCCCAGAAGTCCACCGTGGCGCCGCCCGTGATCGTGAACGCCGTCCCGAACGGATCAAGGAACGTACCGGTGAACGGATAGCTGCAAACGATCGGTGCTCCATTCGGGTAAAACAGATTGTCGTAGGAGAAATACGCTTTCGGGTCCGTTTGGGATCCGACGAAACTCAGGCTGGCGGGAACCAGAGGATCGAACGTAGGGTCTCTCTCATTTGCGGGATTGGTCGGCACCAAGCCGGTGATCGCCGCGTTGGATATCCCGATATTGGAATCAGAAAACGTGCCGGAGATGCCACTGATCCGATATGCGCCCGGTGGATCCTGCCGGCAAGCGTTATTGCCGGGCGTCCCACAGTTCGGATTGGGATCCGGCGGCGATACATTCGGGACCACCGTGAACGTGCCGCTGCCGCTCACGCCCTGGCCGCTGAACTGAAACGGGATAACATTGGCGTCTGCCTGTTGGCCCAATACGAGCGCAGCGATCAGACCGCCAGCGAATAGGATTCCTCGTGCCATCGGACGTCTACCTCCTGGACAGTGCAGCCGGTTTTCCGGGAAAGACCTACCATCCTGCATCAAAAACCAGAAGCCGAATTCTGTTTTGATTCTATACGATCTCGCTTTGTTGATGGTATCGAGATGCCCTGTATGTGCCACCCATGTAAATGATTACGATCTGCCTATCCTGAACAGACTGGCGTATCTACTGAAAAGACGCTTACAGTTCCATGTCGAATTGTGGTTGCATGCGACCGGTACCGACCTTTCCTGCCAGAGACCGCTCGTAATCCCCAACAGCACCGGCCGCTGCGCGCCCCGACAACGGCAGTCGCCAAATTCCCACCGACCCGTGACATATCCGACGGGATGATCCGAGATCATCACCCTTGGCAATGGCCCTGGGCGAGTTGACTATGGCGAATATCCGCCTTCGAACCGGCTGAACACCCCTCGGAACGACGGGGATAGGCAGGAAGCGGACCACGGAACAGGGTGATCGACACCACCTCTCGCGCCTGCCGCCGCCGCCCCCCTGGGCCGCCGCGGCCGGCGCTGGTATTGCCGGATCGCAGTGACCGAAAATCCGAAGCGGGGGCAAAACCCGCCTACGCCGGCCCCATCCACGGCCGCAATGTCCACACGTCCCCAACCGCGTTCAGTGCGCCCCGCCTCCGGCGAACGCACCTGCGCGGTGGCGTCCACCCGGTTCCGGTCCACGCCGGCCAGGTCGTGCTTATACCAGGCGCCTGGATGATCGACCCATCAGGAAGCCAGGCCAGGGGGCGCTGCCCCTGGCCTGGCTTCCCGAAGAGTTGGCCATTTCGACGGTTGGTATCAAAGCGGGACTGCGGCTCAGCTGCCCGGCGTCGCCTGCAGCCGCGCGAGCAGTGCCGGAGACGCCTGGCCCGAGGGCTGCATGCCGGCCGCCTGCTGGAAGCGCGTGATGGCCGAGAGGGTGTTGGGCCCGGCGATGCCGTCAGCCGGCGGGGCAAGATAGTGCAGGCGGATCAGTTGCGTCTGCACGCTGCGCACCAGCGCGGGGTCGTTCGGCGAGAGGGTGGACGCGGCCTGCGCATGCGGCGGGAAGCCCTGCACGTCGTTGCCGCGGGAATACATGCACTGGCCATAGGCCTGGTCGTACTGGTTCTGCGAGGCCGTCTGCTGCCGGTTCGACGCCATGGCCCCGCCGGCCGTGCCCAGCACGACGCCGGCCAGGGCGCCAATGGCGGCACCCTTCCCGGCATTGCCACCGATGGCCCCGCCCGCCGCCCCGAGCGCCGCGCCGCCGAGGGCGCCGCCGCCGGCTCCCAACGCCGTGGTGCGGTTCGCCTGCTGCGCCTGCCCGGCGACCTGCGCCTGCGCGTACTGCTTGCAATAGGCCTGGTCGGCCTGGAATGCCTGGAAGCTCTTCGCCTGGCTCGGTGCCACGGCGATCTCCGGGTTGGAGGGCGTCTGCGCACATCCCGTCAGAGCAAGCGCGAGCGTCACCGCAATTGCTACCAGTGTGTTGCGCACCTTGTCACCCCCAGCTTCTTTGTCCGCGCAGTAGTCTAGCGGCGTGCTCGGGCGGCTTGCAAGCAACGGGCACAGGCTCCAGCGCGCCCATATGTCACATAATGTTGGTTATCCTTTGCGTTGCCCCCTTGGGCACGACCGGGGCGAACAGGATTCGGTCAGCTTGGGGCGCACGGCACTGCCCGCCCAGCTCGAAGCCATGCGTCATGCGGCGCATGGCATCCCAGATCGTCTCGCCGAGGCGTGTCACGTTCACGGCGAGCGGCACCACTCAGGCAGCAAGGAGCGGCATCCCGCAGCGGCCTGCAACGCCGAACGCCGCCCGATCCGCCCGGCGCCGGAACCCGACAGCCTGCCGGGGCCTGCGCATCCCGCCCCCGGCGAGGTATCCTGCCCGCCCCGCCGTCCAGGAAGGCCCCAGCCATGACCCTCGTCCGCCTCGACATCGCCCCCACCGGCATCGCCACCGCCACCCTCAACCGCCCCGAAGTCGGCAACGCCTACAACGAAGACCTGCTGGACGAACTGATCGCCGGCCTCACCGAACTCGCGGCCACCCCCACGATCCGCGCCCTCGTCCTGCGCGGCGCCGGCAAGCACTTCCAGGCCGGCGCCGACATCGGCTGGCTCGGCCAGGCCACCGCCTACCCGCCCGAGCGCAACTACCAGGCTTCCATGGCCACCACCCGCGCGATGCAACTGCTGAACGAATTCCCCCACCCCACCGTCGCCGTCGTGCACGGCGCCTGCTTCGGCGGCGGCGCCGGCATGGTCTGCTGCGTCGACGTCGCGCTCGCCACGCCCGACGCGATCTTCGGCCTGACGGAGGTCCGCGTCGGCGTCGCCCCCACCCCCATCTCCACCCACATGGTCCACGCCATGGGCCTGCGCCACACCCGCCGCTACGCGCTGACCGGCGAACGTTTCGACGCCGCCGAGGCCCAGCGCATCGGGCTGGTGCACGACGTGGTCCCCGCCGCCGACATGGAAGCCAAACTCGCCGCGGTGCTGGACGCGATCCTGCTCGGCGCCCCCGGCGCGATCAGCATGACCAAGCGCTCGTTCCTCGGCGCCAACGGCCTGACCCTGGACGAACGCCAGATGACCCTGCTCGCGCACGAAAGCTGGACCCAGCGCGCCACCGGGGAAGCCCGCGAAGGCACCGCCGCGTTCCGCGAAAAGCGCCGGCCGGGCTGGTACCGCCCGGCGAAATGACCCCGCCGCCGGACCGCCTCACGCCGGCCCGGCGCGTCCCGCCTCGCCCGCCGCCGCCAGCACCCGCCGCCCCAGGTCGGGCCGGTCGGTGACGAGCCCGTCGATGCCCCAGCCGATCAGCCGGGCCATGTCCGCCGGCGCGTTCACCGTCCAGGCGATCACCCGCAGCCCCAGCGCGTGCGCCTCGGCGATCGCATCCGCGGTCAGGTCGACATGCTCCGGCGCCCATACGGCGGGCGGGCCGCCCGGCCCCGCCGCGGCGGCCACCGCGCGCGGCACCGAACCGCCGAAATCCTCCGGCCGCGGCCCGTCCCACCACAGCGCCGCCGCGGCGACCGTCGCCTGCCGGGTCAGCCAGGCGCGGCGCAGCCCGGGGCGGATGCGGCCCAGGTGGCGCAGGCCGCGCCAGTCGAAGGACTCCACGGTCAGCCGCGCCGTCGCCCCGGCCCGCTCCGCCGCCGCCAGCACCGCGGCGGCCAGCGCCGCCGGCGGCGCGGTCCAGCCGGGATGGTCGGGGAAGGTCTTCATCTCCACAAGGAAATCGACGGACGCCACGCCGAACGTCGCCTCCAGGGTCGGGATGCGCGCGCCGTCGATCGGCACCTGGTCGGGAAACGCCGCCGCCGTGGTGCTCCCCGGCCGCGCCCGCCCGACGTCGAACCGTGCCAGCGCCGCCGCCGGCAGCGCCCGGATCAGCGGCCCCGGCGCCGCCAGCCAGGCGCCGTCCGGCCCGCGCGTCAGCTCGGCGGACAGACGTGGATCATGGCTCGCCACCGCCACCCCGTCGGCGGTCAGCGCCACATCGAGCTCGATCGCATCCACCCCGAGCGCCGCGGCGGCGCGAAATCCCTCCAGCGTGTTCTCGGGGAACAGGCCGCGCGCGCCGCGATGGCCAACCAGGGCAACCCGGGACATGATCCGCCCGCTACCTCCCCGCCCGCCGCGCGGTCAAGCCGGCATACCCCCACGCACCACCCGACGAAGGAACGCACCATGACCGCGGCAGACGACAAGATCCTGGGCGTGCTGGGCGGCATGGGCCCGCTCGCCAGCGCGCAGTTCATGCTGCGCCTCACCCTGCTCACCCCGGCCGCGCGCGACCAGGACCACATCCCCACCGTTCTCTGGTCCGACCCGAGGGTGCCCGACCGCACCCAGGGCCGGCAAGGCACCGGGCCGGACCCGCTGCCCTGGCTGCTGCGCGGCATCGCCGGCCTGCGCCAGGCCGGCTGCGGCGCCATCGCCATCCCCTGCAACACCGCCCATGGCTGGTACGAGGACATGGCCGCCGCGGCCGGCTGCCCGATCCTGCACATCGTCGACGCCGCCGCCGCCGACCTGCGCCGCACCGGCATCGCCCCCGGCCCCATCGGCGTGATGGGCACCGCCGCAACCCTGGCGATGCGCCTCTACCAGGACCGGCTCGGCGCCCAGGGCTGGACCTGCCTGACCCCGCCGCCCGAGCACATGCAGCGCCTGGTCAGCCCCGCAATCGCCCTGGTGAAAGCCAACCGCGTCGCCGAAGCCTACGAACCGCTCGCCGAAGCCGCCCGCAGCCTCGCCGCCCGCGGCGCCAGCGCGATCGTGCTCGGCTGCACCGAAATCCCCCTCGGCCTCGCCGCCGGCCCCGCCGAGACCCTCGGCGCCCCCCTGATCGACACGATCGATGCCCTGGCCCGCGCCGCCGTCGGCTGGGCACGGGGGTGATAGCGAACTGCGAAGCTGCGGACAGGCTGCAAGCAAGGCCAGGGGGCTCTGCCCCCTGGACCCCCGCCAAGGGCACAGCCCTTGGAACCCGTTCGTTGGTTCCGTGCCGGTGGGTATGGGGTGGCGCGGCCGGGCGCGGGGCGGCCTGGGTGGCAGGCGGACACAGAGCGCTGATGCGCGCTGTGTCCGCCTGCCACCCAGGCCGCCCGCGCCCGGCCGCGCCACCCCACACCCTCCCGGAACCCCCCGAGGGGTCCAGGGGACTTGTCCCCTGGTAGGGGGTCCAGGGGGGCAAAGCCCCCTTGGCCTTGCTTGCGGCCCATCCGGACCTTCCGCAGCCCGGTATACCCCCCGCGCTCAGTCCTGCCGGTAGTTCGGCGCCTCGCGGGTGACGGCCACGTCGTGGACGTGGCTTTCGCGCAGGCCCGCGCCGGTCACCCGGCGGAAGCGCGCCTGGCGTTGCAGATCCGCCAGGGTGGCGCTGCCGGTATAGCCCATGCCGGCGCGCACGCCGCCGACCAGTTGGTGCACCACCGCACTCACCGGCCCTTTGTAGCCCACCCGGCCTTCCACCCCTTCGGGGACCAGTTTCAACTGGTCCTTGATGTCCTGCTGGAAGTACCGGTCCGCCGAGCCGCGCGCCATCGCCCCGATGCTGCCCATGCCGCGGTAGGATTTGTACGACCGGCCCTGGTACAGGAACACTTCCCCGGGCGCCTCGTCGGTACCCGCGAGCAGGCTGCCGATCATCACGCATTCGGCGCCCGCGGCGAGCGCCTTCACGATGTCGCCCGAGGTTCGCATGCCGCCGTCGGCGATCCCAGGCACGTCGCGTTCCTTGCAGGCCGCGGCGGTTTCCGCCACCGCGGAGAACTGCGGCACGCCGACGCCGGCCACCACGCGGGTGGTGCAGATGCTGCCCGGGCCGATGCCGATCTTCACCGCGTCCGCTCCCGCCTCGATCAGCGCCAGCGCGCCTTCCGGCGTGGCAACGTTGCCGGCGATCACCTGCACCGCGTTGGACGCCCGCTTGATCGCCTCCACCGCAGCCATCACGCCAGCGGAATGGCCGTGCGCGGTATCGACCACGATCACATCGACCCCGGCGCCGATCAGCGCACGGGCCCGCAACTCGCCGTCCGCGCCCACCCCGGTGGCCGCGGCGACGCGCAGCCGGCCCATCGCGTCCTTGTTGGCCAGCGGATGCGCCTGCGCCTTGTCCATGTCCTTCACGGTGATCAGCCCGACGCAGCGATACGCCTCATCCACCACCAGCAGCTTCTCGATCCGGTGCCGGTGCAGCAGGCGGCGGGCCTCCTCGGCGCCCACTTCGCTCGTCACGGTGATCAGGTTTTCCCGCGTCATCAGCTCATAGACGCGCAAGGAAGGGTCGGTGGCGAAGCGCACGTCGCGATGCGTCAGGATGCCGACCAGCCGTCCGGTCTCGCGCTCCACCACCGGCACGCCGCTGATCCGGTGCGCGCCCATCAGCGCCTGCGCCTCGGCGAGGGTCTGGTCGGGGTGGATGGTCAGCGGGTTCACCACCATCCCCAATTCGAACTTCTTCACCTGGCGCACCTGCGCCGCCTGCGCCTCGGGATCGAGGTTCTTGTGGATCACCCCGATCCCGCCGAGCTGGGCCATGGCAATCGCCATGTCGCTCTCGGTCACGGTGTCCATCGCCGCCGAAATCAGCGGGATATTCAGCGCGATCTCGCGCGTGAGCCGGGTGCGCGTGTCGGTCGCGCTCGGCAGCACCTGGGAATAGCCGGGGACCATCAGCACGTCGTCGAAGGCCAGAGCCTCCTCGATGCGCAGGGTCGTCGGGGATGGGGGAGTGTCGAATGCCATGGCCGGGGGAGCCTTTCCGTACCTTGGCGGCTCCCCTTAGGGGCAAGTGCAGGGCGGCGCAAGCGCACCGCCGAAACAGCGGCGCTTGGGCGCGGGCCCCGGTCCTGTTAGCATCGCCGCACATGACCCGGATCGCTCCCCTCCCCGGCCGCGGGGTGATCGCCGTCACCGGCGCGGACCGCGTGGCGTTCCTGCAAGGACTCGTCTCCAACGACGTGGCGCAGGCGGCGCCCGGCCGCGCGGTATGGGCGGCGCTGCTCACGCCGCAGGGCAAGTTTCTCGCGGATTTCTTCATCCTCGCGGAGGATGACGGCCTGCTGCTGGATGCCGAACGCACGCAGATCCCGATGCTGCTGCAGCGCCTCGGCCGCTTCCGCCTGCGCGCCGCCGTCAGCCTCGCGGCGCGCGACGACCTTGCGGTGTTCGCCGCCTGGGACGGGCCGCCACCGCCGCTGCCGGCAGGAACCATCGCGGCCCCCGACCCGCGCCTGCCGGAGGCCGGCTGGCGCCTGCTCTCCCCCGCGCCGCTCCCGGCGGACGCGGGGTTCGACGCATGGGACCGCCACCGCCTGGCGCTCGGCCTGCCGGACGGCACGCGCGATCTCGAGACCGAAAAGACCGTGCTGCTGGAAGCCGGATTCGATGAACTGGGCGGCGTGTCCTGGACCAAGGGCTGCTACATGGGCCAGGAACTGACCGCCCGGACCCGCTATCGGGGCCTGGTGAAGCGCCGGCTCGTGCCGGTGGCGATCGCCGGCGACCCGCCCGCTCCCGGCACCGCGGTGCTGCGCCAGGACGGGGCAACGCCGGCCGAGGTGGGCACCCTCCGTTCGGCGCGCGACGGCCTCGGCCTTGCGCTGCTCCGGCTCGATGCGGTGCACGCGCCGCTCACCTGCGGCCCTGCCCGCATCACCCCGCGCATCCCGGCCTGGATGCGCCTGCCGGAGACCGCGTCGTGACCGCAACACAGGCGATCGACTGGGAAGCGAAATACCGTGCCGGCAGCGCGCCGTGGGAACGTCCGGCGCCGCACCCGGCGTTCCTCGCCTGGCGGGCGGAGGGCACGCTCACGCCCTGTCGCATCCTGGTTCCCGGCGCCGGACGCAGCGCCGAGCCGCTGGCCCTGGCCGACGCCGGGTTCGACGTGACCGTGATCGACGCCGCGCCCAGCGCCGTGGCGGTGCAGCAGGCCCGCTTCGCCCGCATCGGCGTGCATGCCCATGCGGTCGTGGCCGACCTGTTTGCCTGGACACCCGAAACGCCGTTCGACGCGGTCTACGACCAGACCTGCCTCTGCGCCCTGCCGCCCGACCTGTGGCCGGACTACGCCGCGCGCCTGGCCGCCTGGCTCCGCCCCGGCGGAACACTGTTCGTGCTGTTCATGCAAACCGGCCAGCCGGGCGGCCCCCCGTTCGACTGCGACCTGGCAGCCATGCGACGGCTGTTCGAGCCTACCCTATGGGACTGGCCCGACACTCTGCCGCCCGCGGTGGCGCACCCCAGCCTGCGCGAGGAACAACCTGCCGTGCTGCACCGGCGCTGATCGGGGGGCGGACAGCAAGGCCAGGGGGCTCTGCCCCCTGGACCCCCGCCAAGGGCACAGCCCTTGGAACCCGTTCGTTGGTTCCGTGCCGGTGGGGGGTGGGGTGCCGGCCGGGCCGGGGCCGGTGGCTGGGTGACAGGGCGCGCGATCAGCGCGCCCTGTCACCCAGCCACCGGCCCCGGCCCGGCCGGCACGCCACCCCCCACCGGCACGGAACCCCCCGAGGGGTCCAGGGGACTAGTCCCCTGGTAGGGGGTCCAGGGGGGCAAAGCCCCCCTGGCCTTGCTGTCCGCCCGCCCCAACGAACGCCGACGCAGCCGAGCGATGCCCAGGCTGGTGGAAGTAGTTCGCGCGGTAGAACTCCAGGATCAGGTCCCGATACAGCGCCGGGGCCGAGCGCGCCGGATGGTCGGCGTCGACGCAGCCCGGCAACGGCGCGATCACCGTATCCGGGTTCGGGCTGTGGAAATAGGCGATCGAATAGCGATCGGTGGCGGTGTCGTTGATCACCCCATGCGGGGTCGACAGGAAGCGCTCGTTCGACCACCGGCGCATGATGTTGCCAAGGTTGATCAGGAATGTTCCCGGAATGACCGGCGGCGCGAACCACTCCCCCGACGCCAGCCGCACCGCGAGCCCCGGCACGTCGGTGCGGGCGAGCGCAGTCATGAAGCTGTTGTCGGTGTGCGGCGCGGTGCCGAAGCTGTTGTCGCTGACGTCCGCCTGCGGCGGGTAGTGCAGGAAGCGCAACGTGGCGTGCGCCTCGTTGGCGAAGAACGGCGCGAAATAGCCGTGGGGCAGGCCGAGCGCGGCCGCGAAGCCCGGCAGCATCCGGTCGCACAGCGCGCCCATGGCGTGGAAATAGGCCATCATGTCGGCGCGCATCCCCGCCATCCCGTCCGGCCATTGGTTGCGCCCGCGCAGCGGCGTGGCCGCGATCACGTCCGGGTGATCCGGGCCGCGATCGTGGCTGACGAAGAAGCTTTCGTTCTGGTTGGGCCGTGTCGCCCGGTGCACGGTGGAGGCGGCCTGGGTGGAGGCGTTCATCGGCAGGTAGCCGATGTTATTATCGTTCAGCCGCAGCGCCAGCTTGGTCTCCGGCGGCAGGGCGTGGAACTGGCGGGAGGCCGCGAAGGCGCGGTCGATCAGCGCCTGATCCACGCCGTGGTTGGCCGCGTAGAAGAACCCCACCTCCTCGCAGGCGTGCCTCACCTCCGCCGCCAAGGTGGCGAGCGCGCCGGGGACGCCGGCGAAATACGGACCGTAGTCGATCACCGGGATCAGCCGCGCTGCCGCCGCGGGATCGCGCACCGCGTGCCGGGAAAAGAGATGCATCCGCTGTCCTCCCCTCGTCGTGGCGGTCGAAGGGCGGTCAGCTTGCACCCGGTCGGGGATCATGGGAAGCGGCGGCGCCACCGAACCGGGAGCGGGCAGCTTCGCCGGTTGGTCTAGCCCCGGACGATGCGGCCCCACGCGCCCATGAGCGCGTCGGCCGGGCTGCGCTCCGGCACGCCGGCGCGGCGCAGTCCTTCGGCGCAGCGCAGACGGTCGCTCTCGCGCCGCATGGGCGTGGTGGCGAGAAAACGCTGGATACTGAACCCGGGCTCGATCGCGAGAAGGCGCGCGCACATCGCCGCCACCTCCTGCGGCTGGCCGACATAACCCAGCGCCGCGACATAGCTTTTATGGGCGGCCGGAAACGCCGGGCTCATGCCGATCACCGAGCGCCCGATCGCCGCCGCCGCTTCATACTCGCCTTTCAGCAGATGGATCAGCACGAAGACGGTATCGAAAACAAAGGCGAACGGATCGAACGGCGACAGTTTCTTGTAGCGCCGGTTGCGCCGTTCCGCCTCGCCCAGATTGCCGAAATACGCGTGGGTCACCGCCGACAGCGCCCAGGCCATCGCCAGATTGGGATTGAGCGCCAGCGCGCGCTCGTGCAGCGCCATCGCCTCCTCCAGCCGCCGATAGAGGCTGGCCCGCACATGGCCGCAGATCGTCAGTGCCCGCGCATCGAACGGATCGAGCAGGATGGCGCGGTCGGCGAGCCGCCCGGCTTCCTCCAGCACCGCCGGCGGATCCGCCGCCCCCTGCTGGCCGATCATGAAGCTCTGCCAGTAGGCGTACCAGGCGTGCGCGGCTGCGTGATCCGGATCGCGCTCGACCGCCTGACGCAAATAGGCCCCGGCCTGGGCCAGGGCCTCGCGGTCCAGCCGGTGCATCAAGGCCAGGCCGCGCAGCATCAGATCATAGGCGCTGGCGTCGGCGGGCGGGCGGGCGGCGACCCGGCGCGCCTCGATCAGCAGGATCTCGGGATCGGTCCGCGCCACCACCGCGGCGGCGATCTCTTCCTGCACGGACAGCAGGTCGCCCGCCTCGCAATCGAAGCCGCGCGACCAGACCACATGGTTGACCTGCCGCAGGTCGAGCAGGCGCACGGTCACGCGCAGCTGCCCGGCCACCAGCCGGATCGAGCCGTCGAGCAGGTAGTCAAGGCCGAACAGTCGGCCGATCTCCGCTTCGTCCCGGTTCTCGTCGGCGAGGCGGGCGAGCGAGCCGGAGGACGCGACGAACAGCCAGCGGAAGCGCGACAGCGCCGCGGTGATCTCTTCGGCCAGTCCCGGACCAAGGTGCTTTTGTTCTTTACTTGTTCCGATAAGTACGAAAGGAAGCACGCCGATATGCGCCCCGCCCCGCGTCGGGGCGACGCCAGCCGGCTCCGCCGCGCCGGTTTCCGGCGCGGGGGCCTGCGGACCGGGCAGCGGACGGACGCCCGAGGGGCCGCGGATCCGGGTCAGCAGGGCCTGGGTCTCAGCCGAGGGCGCCGCGTCCATCCGGTCGGCGAGCGCGACCCGGCAACGGTCGTACGCCTCGATCGCCATGCCGCGCTCGCCGCGTGCGGCGTGCGCCCGCATCAGCGCCCGCCAGGCGCCCTCGTGCGCCCGGTCAATACGCAACACCAGCCCCGCGGCGGCGATCATCTGATCGGGACCGCTCTGGCCACGCAACAGCTCCTCGGCCAGCGCCCGGCCGCGGTCGCGCAGCCGTTCCCGCTCACCGGTCAGCCACATGTCGAAGGCAGGATCGAGCCCGACCAGATCTTCCAGCAGGTCGCCATCCAGCAGCGACAGCGCCGCCGGCTGCGCGACCGTTGCGCGCATTACATAATCTACATCAATCCAGGCGACTCCGGTACGCAGGCCGACCTGATCGCGGGTGACGACAAGAACATCGGGACCAGCCGGTGCCAACAATTCGAGAAGGCGATGGATTTCCTGTCGCAAGGACGCCCGCGCCTGCTCCTCGGGCCGGCGGCTCCAGAACAATTCCGCCAGCCGCGCACGCAACATCGGGCGCGGTGCGGACAGCGCCACCACCGCCAGCAGCGCCCGGGTCTTCCGCCCGACCGGCAACACGCTTTCGCTGCCGAAGGTCCAGGCTTCCATCTGACCGATGAGTCGAAGCCGAAGCACGGTCCCGACCGGGGCCTCGCTGTCCCACAGGTCCGGCCCTGTCCCATCGAGCGCGTCGGCGGAGGGCGACAACAACATAGTACCACTGTAACGCTATCGGTTGTGAACGCAAGCGTTTTTGGACGCCTCCTTGAATCGACCGTCAGGCTTCCGATCCAACAAAATCACGGCAGACAGCGCGCCCACGCCCAGAAGCGTTAACAGAGTCGGCCTAGACCGCCGCCTCGGCAAAGATCCGGCCGGCCTCGCCGCCCCACGCGCCTCGGTAGCGGCCGAGCCAGTGCTCGGCCTGACAGGGCGCACCGGCAACGATCGCCTCCAGCGGGGCGAGGGCGTCCGACTCGTCCCGCCCTGCGCCATCGCGCCGGGCGCGGGCGCGCAACCCCGCCGCCGAGATCGCAACCATCTCGCGGGCAAGATCGCGCAACGTTCCGCCGCGCCACGGAGCCGCCAGACCCAGGCGGGGCACCACGGCGCGCAGCGCCACCGCCTCCTCCCACCGCACATCGCGCAGCAGCGCACCGGCCGCCGCCAGCGCCGACTTGTCGTACAGCAGGCCGACCCACAGGGCCGACTGCGCCAGCATCATCTCGGGGGTGCCGGCGTCGGCGCCGCGCATCTCCAGGAAACGCTTCAGGCGGACATCGGTGAACACGGTGGTCAGGTGGTCGGCAAAGTCGCCTACCGTCGCCGTCTCCCCGGCCAGCGCCGGGACCCTGCCTTCCATAAAGGCCCGGAACGAGGCCCCGGCCACGTCGATGTAGCGCCCGTCACGATAGACGAAATACATCGGCACCTCATCGATCACCCAGGCGGCGTAGCGCTCGAAGCCGAACCCCGGCTCCAGCATCACCGCGGGGATGCCGGCGCGGGCAGGGTCGGTGTCGGTCCAGACCTGGGCGCGGTAGGAAAGAAACCCGTTCGGCCGACCCTCGGTGAAGGGCGAGTTGGCGAACAGCGCGGTGGCCAGCGGCTGCGCCAGCAGCCCCACCCGCAGCTTGTCCCGCATGTCGGCTTCCGAGTCGAAGTCGAGGTTCACCTGCACCGTGCAGGTGCGGGTCATCATGTCGAGGCCGAGCGCCCCCACCTCCGGCATGTAGCGCCGCATGATGGCGTAGCGCCCCTTCGGCATCCACGGCATCGCCGCCCGCGTGGCCGTGGGATGGAAGCCGAGCGGGGCAAAGCCGATCCCCAGCCCCTCGGCCGCCGTGCGCACCTCGGCGAAATGCGCCGCCATCTCCGCCCTTGTCTCGTGCAGCGTCTCCAGCGGCGCGCCCGACAGCTCGAGCTGCCCGGCGGGCTCCAGCGAGATCGCGGCGCCGTCCAGCGTGACGCCGATCGGCCGGCCCCGATCGAGGATCGGGCTGCCCTCGCGCGCCGCCATCGCTTCCAGCAACGGACGGATGGCGGCCCGGCTGCCGGGCGCCGGCTCGTACGGCGGGGGAGCCAGGTCGAGGTGGCGGAAGCCGAACTTCTCGTGCTCGGTGCCGATGCGCCAAGCCTCCGGCGGCTTGCACCCGGCGGCGATGTGCTCGGCCAGTTGCCGCACCGACTCGATCGGCGTGGTGTCGGCGTCTCCGGGATTGGACATGTCGCTCCGCGCGGTTGGTGGGCACCCAAGGGGCGGGGCGCCAGGATTCAGGAGGGCAGTATTCCGTCGGGCCGGGACGCCTGCAACAGGGCCAGTCCGACCAGGGCCGCGGTCTCCGCCCGCAGGACGTTCGGACCGAGCCCGACCGGCGTTACAAAGGGACACCCGCGCAGCAGGTCAAGCTCCGCCTCCGTGAAGCCGCCTTCGGGACCGATCAACAGGCCCGCCCGGGCGGCGGCGGGCGGCGGCGCGGCGCCGCTGCGCTCCACCGCGGCGAACAGCGGACGGTCGGCCGGCCAGGCATCCAGGAGCGCGGGCAGCGGGCGCAACTCGTGCAGCACCGGAACCGTCAGGCGCTCGGACTGCTCCGCCGCCTCGGCGGCGATCGCGGCCAGCCGGTCAGGGTTGGTGCGCGCCGCGTTGGTCCGCGCGGTCAGCACCGGCCAGAATGCACCAACGCCAAGCTCGGTGGACTGACGAACCAGCAGGTCCGTCGGGTCGCGCTTGAGCAACGCGAATACGAGCCAGAGATCGGGCCCCGCCGCCTGCGGGCGGATCAACGCCCCGACCCGCAGCAGCGCGGCGCCGCGGCGCAGCGTCTCGATCCGCGCCTGCCACTCCCCATCGCGGCCGTTGAACAGGCGCACCGGATCGCCAGGGGCACGGCGCATCACCCCGGCCAGGTAGTGCGCCTGGGCCGGCGTCGCTTCGACAGCGGTGCCGGCGGCAAGCGGGACAGGAACGAAGAGGCGGATTGACCCGGACATGGCGTCACACAGATTATACCAGCCGGCCGAAGGGTCGAATCTTCGGAAGCAAGGCCAGGGGGGCGCTGCCCCCCTGGACCCCCTGCCAGGGGACTAGTCCCCTGGACCCCTCGGGGGGTTCCGGGTGTGCGTGGGGTGGCGCGGCGGCCGGGGCGGCGGCGGTGGCCGGCTCGGAGAGCGCGCAAAAACGCGCTCTCCGAGCCGGCCACCGCCGCCGCCCCGGCCGCCGCGCCACCCCACGCACACCCGGAACCAACGAATGGGTTCCAAGGGCGATGCCCTTGGCGGGGGTCCAGGGGGCAGCGCCCCCTGGCCTTTCTGCCTGGATGTCCAATTTTTCGCCGCCTGGAATGAGCCCGTATGCCCGCCCACACCGACATCCGCGCCGAGGGATGGATCGCCCGCCTGCCCCGGCGGGTACGGCCCTATGCGCTGCTCGCGCGGCTCGACCGGCCGATCGGGGTATGGCTGCTGTTCCTGCCCGGGCTGTGGGGCATTCTGCTTGGCGGCGCCGGGGTGGGGCTCACGGTCTGGCTGATCGTGTTGTTCGCGCTCGGCAGCCTGGTGATGCGCGCGGCGGGGTGCGTGGTGAACGATTTGTGGGACCGCGACATCGACCGCAAGGTGGCGCGCACCGCGGCGCGCCCGCTTGCCTCCGGCGCGCTGCGGGGGTGGCAGGCGATGGTGTTCCTGGGCCTGCTGCTCGCGCTCGGCCTTGGCGTGCTGTTGCAGCTGAACCCGCTGGCGCAGGGGCTGGGGGCGGGATCCCTGCTGCTGGTGGCGCTCTATCCGCTGGCCAAGCGCGTCACCTGGTGGCCGCAGTTGATGATGGGGATCACCTTCGGCTTCGGCGCGCCGCTGGGCTATGCGGCGGCGGCCGGACGGATCGATGCCGCCTGGGTGGCGTTGTACGGCGCGGCGATCCTGTGGGACCTGGGGTTCGACACGATCTACGCCCACCAGGACCGGGAAGACGACGCGCTGGCCGGGGTGAAATCGACCGCGCGGCTGTTCGGCGACCGCACGCGCCCGTTCCTCGCCGCCTGCTACGCCGGGGCCCTGGCGCTGCTGGCGCTGGCGGGCTGGCTGCGCGGGCTGAGCGGCGGGTTCTACCCGGCGCTGGCGCTGCCGGCGGCGCTGCTGGCCTATCAGGTGGTCGCGCTGGACATCGACGATCCGGCCGGCTGCCTGCGGCTGTTCCGGCTGAACCGGGAGACCGGGCTCGCGGTGGCGCTGGCCTTGCTGATCGGGGTGGCGTGACCGACCCGGCCGCCTTCATCCGCGCCCACACCGCCCCCGCCCGCGCGCCGCTGGTCCCCGAACTGCTGCTGCAGCTGGCCAGCGAGATCACGCCGCTGTGGCAGGCCACCGAATCCTGGCTCGCGGCGCACAACGTCGATCCGCCGTTCTGGGCCTTCGCCTGGCCCGGCGGGCAGGCCCTGGCGCGGCATGTGCTGGACCATCCGGAGCTGGTCGCGGGCCGGCGGGTGCTCGATTTCGCCGCCGGCTGCGGCCTCGCCGCGCTCGCCTGCGCCCGCGCCGGCGCGGCGTCGGTGGAGGCTGCGGAGATCGACCCCCTCGCGCGCGCCGCGATCGCGCTGAACGCCGCGGCCAACCAGGCCGCGGTCGCGGTGGCCGCCGACGTCGTGGGCGCGCCCTGCCGCTGGGACGTGATCCTGTGCGGCGACGTCTGCTACGAGGCGCCGATGACCGGCCGCATCCTGCCCTGGCTGCGCGCCATGGCCCGCACCGCCGCGGTCATCGTGGCCGACCCCGGCCGGGCGTACCTGCCGCGCGAAGGGCTGGAGGGGTTCGCGCGCTACCTGGTGCAGACCACACGGGAACTGGAAGACCGCGACACGCGGGAGGTCACGCTCTACCGGCTGCAGCCCGCCGACGGCGCCTGATACGCGGACCGGTTCCCCGCTACCCCTGTTTCTTCTCCCATCCGCGCGCGGTCTGCTGCCAGTAGGACAACGCGTGCCCCGCGGCCCGCGCCGCCTGCCAGCGCCGCCGCGCCGCTGCCACCGCCGCATCGTCCTGGCCGTCGAACAGGTCGAAGGCGCGGTCGAACCCGGCGAGGTCCGCCGCCTCCGCGCCCTCCGCCAGGAACAGATACCCGGCGCCGTTCGGCGCCTCCGGCTCCGCGGTCAGCCAGATCGGCTGCAGATCGGCGTCCCCGTCCGCGGCGGTGCCGTGCGGCAGCCAGTCCGGTCCGGCGCAGGCCCACAGGGCCTTGTCCAGCGCCGCCACACGCTCGGCCGACGGCAGCCGCACCACCGCCCGCCCGCCGGCCTCGAGCACCCGCCCGAGCAGCCGCGCCAGCGCCTGATCGAGCGGCGTGCGGGTCAGATGGTAGAAGCCGACGTCAGCCACCGCCGCCGGTCACGCCGCGCCGGACTCGTAATACGCCGCCACCAGCCGGTCGAGCAGCCGCACGCCGAACGCGGTCGCCCCCTTGGGGGTGCAGGGCTTGTCCTTCGAGGACCAGGCGGTGCCGGCGATATCGAGATGCGCCCAGGGCTTGCCGTTGACGAAACGTTGCAGGAACTGCGCCGCGGTGATCGACCCGCCGGGCCGCCCGCCCACGTTCTTCATGTCGGCGATGGCGGACTTGATCTGCTCGTCATAGGCCTCGCCGAGCGGCATGCGCCACACAGTCTCGCCCACGGTCTTCCCCGCCGCCTCCAGCCGCCCGGACAACTCGTCGCTGTTGGAGAACAGCCCGGCGTACTCATGGCCGAGGGCGGTGATGATCGCTCCGGTCAGGGTGGCGAGATCGACCATGAACACCGGATCGAACGTCTTCTGGCAGTACCAAAGCACGTCGGCGAGCACGAGCCGCCCCTCGGCATCGGTGTTGATCACCTCGATCGTCTGGCCGGAGTGGCTGGTCACCACGTCGCCCGGCCGCTGCGCGGTGCCCGACGGCATGTTCTCCACCAGCCCGATCAGCCCGACCGCGTTCACCTTGGCCCCGCGCCCGGCGAGCCCGGCCATCAGCCCGGTCACCGTGCCGGCGCCGGCCATGTCCCACTTCATGTCCTCCATCCCGCCGGCACCCTTGATGCTGATGCCGCCGGTGTCGAAGGTCACGCCCTTGCCGACGAAGGCCACCGGCTTCGCCCCGTCCGGCCCGCCGTTCCAGCGCATCACCACCATGCGCCCCTCGTTGGCGCTGCCCTGGGCCACGCCGAGCAGGGCGCCGAAGCCGAGCGCACGCAGCTCGTCCGGCCCCATCACCTCCACATCGATGCCGAGGGAAGCGAGGCCGCGGCAGCGATCGGCGAACTCGGCCGGGTTCAGCACGTTGGGCGGCTCGCTCACCAGGTCGCGGGTGAGGAACACGCCCTCGGCCAGCTTGCCGAGCGGGGCGAACCGCGCCGCCGCCGCGTCCGGCTCCGCCGCCAGCAGCGCAAGCCGGGTCAGGCGCGGCTTGTCCTCGGCCTTCTCCTTGGTGCGGTATCTGTCGAAGCGATAGGCGCGCAACACCGCGCCGAGCGCGAACGCGGCGGCCTGCGCCGCATCGAGCCCGTCGGCCGCCACCGCCGCCTCCGCTTCCCGCGCCAGCGAAGCCGCGGCGGCTCCGCCGGCTTCCTCCAGCCGGTGCTGGGTGAGGTCCGCCGGCTTGCCGAGGCCGACCGCCACCACCCGGCTGAGGCCGGCGCCGGGGGCGAGGATCACGCAGGTCTTGCCCTTGCCTCCCTTGAACTCGGCCGCGGCCAGGGCGCGGGCGATCGCCCCGCCGGTCGCTTCGTCCGCCGCGGCGCCGAGGCCGGCCAGCGCCGCCCCTTCTGCCAGGGGGAGCACGAGCGCGCCGGCGCGCGGCAGGACGGCAGGGACAAAGGCGATGTCAAGCATGGCGGACGGCTCCGAAGCGGTGGGGGACAACATTGTAGCAACAGGCGCCCGATGGCCATGCCCGGGCGGCCGACTGGGCAAGGTCCGGGGGACGCGAGCGATCCTCGTGTCCCATTTCGGAAATTCGGGTCCGAATTTCCGGGACACTCGTTCTTTGTTTTCAGTGGCCTGCTGGTCCCTGAAATGCGAAGGCATTTCAGGGGCAGGACACTAGCCGCCGCGCCGGGACTTCCACCGCAGCACCGGCAGCACCAGCCGCACCAGGGCCGGCACGATGCGCGGCTGGCGCAGGCGCGGGTCGTAGCCCGACAGCCGCCGGTCGTTCTCGGCCAGGCAGATCGCCATCAGCTCGGCCGGATCGACCTCGCCGCCCACCGCGCTCGCGCCTTCCACGGTGAAGTTCGCGTTCTCCTTCTCGCCGGCGCTCACGTCGCGCGCCAGCCCGATGCGCTCGCGGATCAGATAGGTCCATACGCCGAGCGTCTTCAGGAAGAACCGCGGCCGCCGCCACAGCGGCATCGTCCGCTTGTGCCACGCTACCCAGTTCACGAAGAACAGGATGTGCCGCCCCTCCTCCTGGATCACCGGCTCGAACGTCTCCACCAGCTCCTTCGGGAAGAAGCCGGAGCGGCGCGCGAGCTCGAACAGGCCGAAGGCGAAGAAACTATCGATGCATTCGGAATAGCCGGTGACCAGGAAGCCCCATTCCGGATCCTTCGGCTCCACGTATTCCGGTTCCGGTTCCAGCTGGATGCCGTAGGCGGCGACCAGATGCGACAGCACCTCCTTGTGGCGGCCTTCCTCGAAGGCCATCAGCTCGAATGCCTCGCGCAACACCGGGTGCGTGACCCGGCGGGCGTAACTCAGGATACGCAGCCGGGCGCGGCCCTCGGTCTGCACCGCGATATCCCAGATCGGCAGGCTGGTGAGGCGGGTGCGCGCTTCCTCATCCAGCCGGGGCCAGTCGAGCACCGCCGGGCGATAGGGGTTGAAGGTGTCGAGCAGCATCCGCGACAGCATCGTGACCTGCTCCTCCGGCCCCTGCGGGGCGGAGGAGGACGAGGTTTCATAGCGCCAGTGGCGGGCAGCTTGATCCGCCGCCTCGATCGCTTCCGTGCTGGGCATCGGGTAGGCCTTCTGCTCGATCCGTGATCGGCAGATGGGCCGGATCGGCGGGACGCGCAAGCACGGCCGGGGTTGCGCGCCCCGCCGCCGCCCGCCACCCTCGCGCGACGTTGCCGAAAGGGGCCCAGCATGTCCGACCCGAAGCCCGCCCTCAGCCTGGTCGCCGTGCCCGGCCGCCGCCGCCTCACGGTCGAGCTCGCCCGCGAGATCGAGCGGCGCGGCTTCGCCGGCGTCTTCACCCCCAGCCTGTTCGGCACCCTGTCGCTGTCCGAAGCGCTGGCCTGGACCACCGAACGGATCGTCTTCGGCCCCTCCATCGCGCCGATCTACGCCCGCACCGTGCTGGATTTCGCGCAGAGCGCGGCCTTCCTGCACGAGGTCTCGGGCGGACGCTTCCGCCTCGGCATCGGCGTGGCCCACCCGCCCTCGCACCGGCGGATGGGCGTGCAGCCGGGCCGCCCGCTCGCCGATATCCGCGACTTCGTGACCAGGCTGCGCGCCATCGAGGGGCTCGGCCCGCTGCCGCCCGTCATCATCGCCGCGCTGCGCCGCAAGATGGTCGCGCTGGCCGGAGAGATCGGCGAGGGCGTGGTGTTCGCCAACGCCGCCCGCGACCACATGGCACACTCGCTCAACGCCCTGCCGCCGGCACGGCGCGACGACCCCGCGTTCTTCATCGGCGCCATGATCCCGACCTGCATCGCACCGGACCTGGACGCGGCGCGGGCGGTCAACCGCCGCTCCCTCACCGGCTACGCGATGATGCCGAACTACCGCAACTACTGGAAGGAAGCCGGATTCGAGGCCGAAATGGCGGCAGTGGAACGTGCGATCGCCGAAGACCGCCCGCAGGACGTGCCCGCCTGCCTGTCGGACCACTGGCTCGATCAGGTGAGCCTCGCCGGCCCCGCTGGCCGGGTGCACGACGGCCTGACCGCGTGGCGGGACGCCGGGGTGCGCACGCCGATCCTGGTCCCGTCTTCCGCCGCCGGGAACCAGATCCGCGCGGTCGAGGAGGTGTTCGCCGCTTTCGCCGACTAAGACCGACCCGGCAAAGGCTCGTCTCGTCGTAAGCAAGGCCAGGGGGCGCTGCCCCCTGGACCCCCGCCAAGGGCGCCGCCCTTGGAACCCATTCGTCGGTTCCGGGTGAGCCGGGGGTGGCGTGGCGCGTGCGGGGCCGGGGCCGGGCGGCAGGGGAGAGGGGCGCTTTTGCGCCCCTCTCCCCTGCCGCCCGGCCCCGGCCCCGCACGCGCCACGCCACCCCCGGCTCACCCGGAACCCCCCAAGGGGTCCAGGGGACGACTGTCCCCTGGCGGGGGGTCCAGGGGGGCAGCGCCCCCCTGGTCTTGCTGGCGGTAAGTCCAGCATTTCGCCGGCCGATATGAGCCATCGAAAGGAGAGTGCGCCTGTCCCCCGAACACGTCGCCATGCTGCATCAGGCGGGCTACGGCGCGGTTGCGCTGGCGGTCGGCATCGAGAGCATCGGCATCCCCTTCCCCGGGGAAACCACCCTGCTGGCCGCGGCGCTGTATGCCGGAGCGACGCACAAGCTCAGCATCTGGGGCGTCATCGCCGCCGCCTCGGCCGGCGCGATCCTGGGCGACAATGTCGGCTTCTGGCTGGGCCGGGAGTTCGGCCTGTGGCTGTTGTTTCGCTTCGGGCACCACGTGCGGATCACCGAGCGGCGGATCCGGATCGGCCAGTATCTGTTCCGGCGGCACGGCGGCAAGATGGTGTTCTTCGGCCGCTTCATCGCGCTGCTGCGCGCGCTCGCCGCTTTCCTGGCCGGCACCAACCGCATGACCTGGCCGCGTTTCCTGGTGTTCAACGCGGCCGGGGCGATCGTCTGGTCCCTGCTGTACGGCGGCGGGGCGTATCTGTTCGGAACCCGGATCGAAAGCCTCCTGGGCCCGATGGGCATCGCGCTCGGCGCCCTGGGGCTGGCCGCCCTGGTGGCGGGCGCGGTGTTCGTCCGCCGGCACGAGGATCGGTTGGCGGACGCGGCCGAGCGCGCCATGCCCGGCCCGGTGTTTCCCCGGCGCGGCCAGCGCACATCGCGCTGACGCCGGCGCGGAGCGCCGCGGGCTTGCCAGTGCCGTCCCCCCTCCCCCATCCTCGCGCGCCCAGCAGGAGCCCCTTCCCATGCACGACCTCGTGATCCGCGCCGGCCGCATCGTCGACGGCACCGGCCGCCCCGCCTTCACCGGCGACGTGGCGATCGACGCCGGGCGCCTCAGCGAAGTCGGCGGCAAGGCCGGCCCGGCGCGGCGCGAGATCGACGCCGACGGGCTGCTGGTCACCCCCGGCTGGGTCGACGTGCACACGCATTACGACGGCCAGGCCACCTGGGACCCGATCCTGGCGCCGTCGTCCTGGCATGGCGCGACAACGGTGCTGTTCGGCAACTGCGGCGTCGGCTTCGCCCCCTGCCGCCCGCGCGACCGCGAAGCGCTGATCGACCTGATGGAAGGCGTGGAAGACATCCCCGGCATCGTGCTGGCGGAAGGATTGCAGTGGGACTGGGAAAGCTTCCCCGAGTTCCTCGACGCGCTCGACCGCCTGCCACGCACGATCGATGTCGCCGCGCAACTGCCGCACCACCCGCTGCGCGTCTTCGCGATGGGCGAACGCGCGATCCGCCGCGAACTGGCCACCGCCGAGGACATCGCGCTGATGCGCCGGCTGGCCGAGGACGCGCTGCGCGCCGGCGCGTTCGGCTTCACCACCTCGCGCACCGAATCCCACCGCACCATGCGCGGCGAGCGGGTGCCCGGCCGCTACGCCGCCGAGGAGGAGTTGCTCGGCATCGGCGCTGCCCTCGGCGCCAGCGGTACCGGCGCCTTCGGCATGCTGAGCGATTTCGATGACGAGGACGCCGAATTCGCCTGGATGACGAAGCTGGCGCAGGAGACCGGCCGCCCGCTCTGGTTCCTGCTCACCGACCGCTCCTCCGACCCCGATCGCTGGCGGCGGCTGATGGCAGGCGTGCACAGGGCGCGCGCCGCGGGGGCGGCGGTCACCGCGCAGGTGGCCGGGCGCCCGGTCGGGGTGATCCTCGGCCTGACCACCTCGCTCACCCCGTTCGCCGCCCGTCCCGGCTTCGCCGCGCTTTCGGGACTGACGCCGGCCGAACGCCTCGCGCGGCTGCGCGATCCCGCCGTGCGCGCGGCGATCCTGGCCGAACCCGCATCCGAAGCGCTGCTCGCGGTGCAGCCGCCCCTGCAGCGCCCGATCGCCACCCGCTGGGAGCACATGTTCGTGCTCGGCGACCCGCCCGACTACGAACCGACCGCCGATCGGTCCATCACCGCCATGGCCGCCGCCGCGGGCCAGGCGCCCGACGCCTTCGCCTACGACTACCTGACCGGCGCCGACGGCGGGCGGATGCTGTTCTACCCCATCACCAACTACGTTCATGGCGATCACGACGTGATCCGCGCCATGCTGACCGATCCCGCCACCGTGCTCGGCCTGTCGGACGGCGGCGCGCATTGCGGACTGATCTGCGATTCCAGCCTGCCGAGCTACATGCTGACCCATTGGGCGCGCGACCGCTCCCGGGGCCCGCGCCTCGGCCTGGAACAGGTGGTGAAGCGGCAAACCAGCGAGACCGCCGATTTCTTCGGCTTCGCCGATCGCGGCCGGCTGGCCCCGGGGCTGAAGGCGGACGTGAACGTGATCGACTTCAACGGGCTGCGCCTGCACCACCCGGAAATGGCGCACGACCTGCCGGCCGGCGGCAAGCGCCTGGTGCAGCGGGCGGATGGCTACGTGGCGACGATCGTCGCAGGCATGCCGGTGTTCGAACACGGCATCGAAACCGGCGCACGGCCGGGACGCCTGGTCCGCGCGGGCTGAGCAGAAAGGCCAGGGGGCGCTGCCCCTGGACCCCCGCCAAGGGCTGAGCCCTTGGAACCCATCCGGGTTGGTGGTGGCGCGGGGCCGCAGCGCGCTGTCGGGCCGGCGTCCAGGCGCCGGGTCCAGGGCAGCGCCCCCCTGGCCTTGCTACCCCACCGCCCCGTACCCGCCGCCGCCCGGCGTTTCGATCACGAACGCGTCGCCCGGCGCCAACTCGGCCGCCGCGGTGCCGGACAGCACCTCCCGCGTCCCGTCCGCCCGCTCCACCCACTGCCGCCCGGCAGCGCCATCCGCCCCGCCGGCCAGCCCGAACGGCGCCACGTTGCGCCGCGAGGCCACGATCACCGCCGTCATCGGCCTGAGAAACCGGATCCGCCGCACCGACCCATCGCCGCCGCGCCAGCGCCCGGCCCCGCCCGAGCCGCGGCGGATGGCGAAGCTCTCCAGCCGCACCGGGTAGCGCAGCTCCAGCACCTCCGGATCCGTCATCCGCGTATTGGTCATGTGCGTCTGCACCGCCGAGGTCCCGTCGAACCCGGGCCCCGCCCCGGTGCCGCCGCAGATCGTTTCGTAGTACCTGCCAGGTCGGGTCGCCGAACAGGAAGTTGTTCATCGTCGCCTGCGAGCAGGCCATCGACCCCAGCGCGCCGAACAGCGCGTTGCACACCGCCTGCGACACCTCCGTATTGCCCGCCACCACCGCCGCCCCCGGATGCGGCGACAGGAACGAGCCGTCCGGGATCACGATCTCCAGCGGCTTCAGACAGCCGTCGTTCAGCGGGATGTCGTCGCCCACCAGGCAGCGGAACACGTACAGGACCACCGACCGGGTCACCGCCTGCGGCGCATTGAAATTGTTGCGCTCCCGCTGCGCCGCGGTGCCGGTGAAATCCACCCGCGCGGTGCGCGCGGCGCGATCCACCGTGACCGCGACCCGCAGCGCCGCCCCGTCGTCCATGGTGTAGTCGAACGCCCCGTCGCCGATGCGGTCGATCACCCGGCGCACGCTCTCCTCGGCGTTGTCCATCACGTGGCGCATGTAGGCGGCCACGACATCCCACCCGTACTGGGTGACCACCCGGCCGAGTTCCTGCACGCCCTTCGCGTTCGCCGCCACCTGCGCCTTGATGTCGGCCACGTTCACGTCCGGGCTGCGCGCCGGATAGCGGGCGGAGGCCAGCAGCGCCCGCAACTCCGCCTCGCGGAACCGCCCGCCGTCGACCAGCAGGAAATCGTCGATCACCACCCCTTCCTCCTCCAACGTGGTGGAGGCGGGCGGGGTGGAGCCGGGGGTGATGCCGCCGATATCCTCGTGATGCCCGCGCGAGCCGACGAAGAACAGCAGCCTGGTGCCGGCGGCATCGAACACCGGCGTGATCACGGTCACGTCCGGCAGATGGGTGCCGCCGTTATAGGGATTGTTCAGTGCCACCACGTCGCCCGGCTTCAGGCTGCCGCGCCGGTGCGCGAGCACGGTGCGCACGCTTTCCCCCATCGCGCCGAGATGCACGGGAATATGCGGGGCATTGGCGACCAGTCGCCCCTCGGCGTCGAACACCGCGCAGGAGAAATCCAGCCGCTCCTTGATGTTCACGCTCATCGCGGTGTTCTGCAGCACCGCGCCGGTCTGTTCCGCGACGTTCATGAACAGGTTGTTGAACAGCTCCAGCAGCACCGGATCCGGCCGGTCGATGCCGCCGGCGATCCGGTCCGGCAACGGCGCGATCCGGTGCAGCAGCATGTGGTCCCGCGGCGTGATCTCCGCCTGCCAGCCGGGTTCGACCACGGTGGTGGCACCCGCCTCGCGGATCAGCGCCGGGCCGGGGATGCGATCGCCGGCGCGCAGCCCGGCGCGGTCGAACACCGGCGCGGCATGCGCGGCGCCGCCGCTGAACAGCGACACGCGGTCGATTTCCGCCGGCGCCCCCCCGGTCCGCGCGGCCAGGTGGGCTTCCGCCACCTGCTCGCCGGCCGCCACCGCCTCCACCGCCACCGCCGCCACCGTCAGGGCGCGCTCCTGCGTCGCGAAGCCGAACCGGGCGCGGTGCGCCTCGGTGAACGCGGCGACCATGGCGTCGTGGTCGGCCAGCGGCACGATCAGCGCCGCTTCGGTGCCGGCGTAGCAGACATGCGCGCTGCGATGCGCCACCACCTGCGCCGGATCGGCGCCCTGCGCGGCGAGCATCGCCGTCGCCTCCGCCGCCAGACGGTCGGCCAGCGCGTGCAGATCGGGGACGATGGCGGGATCGAGGGTGCGTTCCACCGCCTGCTCGCGCAGTGCGGTCTGGTCCGCCAGCCCCATGCCGTAGGCCGAAAGCACGCCGGCGAAGGGATGCAGGAACACGGTCTGCATGCCCAGCGCATCGGCCACCAGGCAGGCGTGCTGCCCGCCGGCGCCGCCGAAACACGCCAGCGCGAAATGCGCCGGATCGTGGCCCTTCTGCACCGAGACCTGCTTGATCGCATTCGCCATGTTGGCGACCGCGATGCGCAGGAACCCCTCTGCCACCTCGCGCGGGCTGCGCCGGTGGCCGGTGGCGGCGGCGATCTCGTCGGCCAGCGCGGCGAATTTGTCCGCAACGATCGCGCCGTCCAGCGGCAGGTCGCCATCGGGGCCGAAGATCGGCGGAAAATGCGCCGGCTGGATCTTGCCCACGCAGACATTCGCATCCGTCACGGTCAGCGGCCCGCCGCGGCGGTAGCAGGCCGGGCCGGGATCGGCGCCGGCGCTGTCGGGCCCCACCCGCATCCGCGCGCCGTCGAACTGCAGGATCGAGCCCCCGCCGGCCGCCACCGTGTTGATCGCCATCATCGGCGCGCGCATGCGCACGCCGGCCACCTCGGTCTCGAACGCGCGTTCGAACGCGCCGGCGTACAGCGCGACATCGGTCGAGGTGCCGCCCATGTCGAAGCCGATGATCCGCTCGATCCCCGCCATCGCCGCGGTGCGCGCCGCGCCGACGATGCCGCCGGCGGGGCCGGACAGAATCGCGTCCTTGCCCTGGAACCCGTGCGCCTCGGCCAGTCCGCCGTTCGACTGCATGAAGAACAGCCGCACGCCCGCCAGCTGATCGGCCACCTGATCGACATAGCGGCGCAGGATCGGCGAGAGATAGGCATCCACCACGGTGGTATCCCCGCGCGGCACCAGGCGCAGCAGCGGGCTCACCTGATGGCTGGTCGAGACCTGGGTGAAGCCGGCCGCGCGCGCGAGCGCGGCCAGGCGCCGCTCCTGGTCCGGATATTTCCACGCGTGCATCAGCACGATCGCGCAGGCGGCGATGCCGGCGGCGCGGGCCTCGGCGAAGGCCGCAGCGGCGGCGGCTTCGTCCAGAGGCTCGATCACATCCCCGTCAGCGCCGACCCGGCCGGGGACTTCCACCACCCGCTCGTACAGCAGCGACGGCAGGGTGATGGCGAGGTCGAACAGCCGCGGCCGGGTCTGGTTGCCGATCCGCAACGCATCGGCGAAGCCGCGATTGACGATCAGCAGGGTGCGCTCGCCCTTGCGTTCCAGCAGCGCGTTGGTGGCGACCGTCGTGCCCATCTTCACGGCATCGATGGTGCCGGGCGGAATCGGGGCGTCGGCGGCCATGCCGAGCACGGCGCGGATGCCGGCGATCGCGGCGTCGCGGTAGCGGTCCGGATTCTCCGACAGCAGCTTGTGGGTGGACAATTGCCCATCCGGGGCGCGCGCGACGATGTCGGTGAAGGTGCCGCCGCGATCGATCCAGAACTGCCAGCCAGCCATCGGAGCCTCAGGAGTTGCCGGGGGCCGGGCATAAGCGGGGCGGCGGCAGGGAGCAAGCCGAGGACGCGGTCCGGCCGCGTTGCCGCGTGCGGGCGTCGCAGGTAGCCTGAAGGACCCGCTTCGCTGCGCCTGGAGCCACGCCGATGGACAAAGCCGCCGTCGCCCGCCTGTCCCGCCCGCAAGGGCTCCCCTTCCGCATCGGGAAGATCGGCCACGTCGCGCTGCACGTCGCAGACGTGGCACGCGCGGCCCGCTTCTACACCGAGGTGCTCGGCTTCCAGGTCTCCGACGTCTACGGCGAAGACATGCTGCCGGGCGGCGCCGTGTTCCTGCGCTGCAACCCCGACCATCACGGCCTCGCGCTGTTCCGCGCCGATACCGCCCCCGGCGCCGGGCTGCACCATGTGGCGTTCGAGGTCGCCACCCTGGGCGAGGTGATCCGCGCCCGCGACCACCTGAAGCGCCTCGACGTGCCCATCACCTTCGAAGGCCGCCGCCGCGCCGGCTGCCAGATCGCCGTGGAGTTCAACGACCCGGACGGGCACTACCTGGAAATCTACTGGAACATCGATCAGGTCGGCAGCGACGGCCGGGTTCGCCCGCCGGAGGAGTGGAAAGGCGTCGCCGGCATCGAGGCGGCGATCGCCGATCCGGTCCGCGGGCAGGACACCTCGGTGGCCGACTGAGATGGCGCCGCCAGCGACCCGTCACCGCGTCACCACGCCGCTTTTGGACATCGCCTGGCTGGAATGCGGCCCGGCCGACGGCCCGCCGGCGATCCTGCTGCACGGCTTCCCCGACGATCCGCTGGCCTACGACCAGGTGGCGCCACCGCTCGCCGCCGCCGGGATGCGGGTGCTGATGCCCTGGCTGCGCGGCTGCGGCGGAACACGGTTCCGCGATCCCGCCACCCCGCGCTCCGGCCAGCAGGCGGCGCTGGGGGCGGATCTGCTGGCGTTCATGGACGCGCTCGGGATCGGCCGCGCGCTGCTCGGCGGCTACGACTGGGGCGGGCGCGCGGCCTGCGTCGTCGCCGCGCTGTGGCCGGAGCGGGTGCGCGGCCTCGTCAGCGTGACCGGCTACAGCATCCAGGACATCGCCGCCGCACGCCGCCCCGCCGCGCCGGAGCAGGAACTGCGCTACTGGTACCACTGGTATTTCCACACCGCGCGCGGACGCGCCGGGCTGGAAGCCAACCGGCGCGAGCTGTCGCATCTGCTGTGGCGCCTGTGGTCGCCCACCTGGCGCTTCGACGACGCCACCTTCGCCCGCACCGCGCCCAGTTTCGACAACCCGGATTTCGTCGACGTGGTGATCCAGTCCTATTGCCATCGTTACGGCAACGCCGCGGGCGATCCGGCGCTGGAACCGATCGAGCAACGCCTGGCGGCCCGGCCGCCGATCCCGGTCCCCAGCGTGATCCTGCACGGCGCCGACGACGGGGTGACACCGGCCCCCGATCCGGCGGCCGAGGCGGCGCATTTCACCGGGCCGATGCGCCGGCGCACCCTGCCCGGCGTCGGCCATTTCCTGCCGCGGGAAGCCCCGGCGGCCATGGCGGAGGCGATGGCGGAAGCAGCCGCGATGCGCGCATGAAACTGATCAGCGCCACCCCCAGCCCGTACGCCCGCAAGGTCCGCATCGCGCTGGCGGAAAAGGGACTCCCGTTCGAACTGATCACCGAGGTGCCGTGGAATTCGGACACCTCCCTGCCGCGGTTCAATCCGCTGGAAAAGCTTCCGGTTCTGATCCTGGATGACGGCAGCACCGTCTACGAGTCGAGCTACATCCTGGAATGGCTCGAACGGAAACACCCCACCCCGCCGCTGCGCCCGGCGGACGACGACGGCATCCTGGCCACCGGCCGCTGCCTCGTGCTCGCCGATGGGGTGTGCGACGCCTTCCTGCTCGTGTTCTTCGAGCGCCGCCGGCCGGACGCGCAGCAGAGCGCGCCCTGGATCGCCCGGCAGATGCGCAAGATCGACAACGGCCTCGCCGAGCTGGCGCGCATGGTCGGCGCGCGCGAGTACGTGGTCGCCGACCGCTTCAGCCTGGGCGATATCGGCATCGGCTGCGTGCTGGGATATTTCGACGTCCGCTTTCCCGACTACGACTGGCGCGGGCGGCACCCCAACCTCGGTCGCTATTTCGCCGGCCTGTCGGACCGCGAATCGTTCCGCACAACCCTTCCATCGCCCCAGGTGATCCGCGATCGGGTGGTTTGATACCAACCACACGGATCGCGGATATCGGCAGCAAGGCCAGGGGGGCGGTGCCCCCCTGGCCTTGCCTGCCGGTCAGGTCGGCCAGACCGCCTTGCCGACCGCCATGTTCTCGGGGAACACCGTGACCGGACGGCCGTTCTGCCACTGCACCACCACCAGTTCGGCGCCGACCCGACGGCCCTTGGAATCGAACTGCAGGTGATGACCGGGAAAGAACATCGCCGGCCCGTCGGTCACGTCGATGTGGCGGATCGCGTCGGCCACCTTCTCCCGGTTCGCCGCCGCCGCCTGGTTCAGCGCCCAGGCGAAGATCTGCACATGCGCATAGGCGAAGATCGCATTGTGCCCGAACCAGGCCTGGCCGGTGCGCTTCACGTAGCGGGCGGACAGCTCGTTCAGGTCCTTGCCGGGCCAGTTGGCCAGCCCGATCATGATGTCCTGCAGGATGTTCGCCCCGGTCGTCTTCAGCATCTCCGGCACCGCCCAGTGCCCGCCGTTGCCGACCAGCGGCATCTTGGTGGCCGGCATGCCATATTGGGCGAAGGTATCGGCCAGCATCTTGTCGTCGCCGCCGTTGGTGGACAGCAGCATCACGAAATCCGGATGCGCCGCGCGCACCGGCTGCACCAGGGTGGACGCATCCGACAACGGCGGCGTGTAGATCTTGTCCACCACCGCGGTCAGCTTCTCGTCCTTCAGGATATGGCCACGGATCGGCTTCAGGAAGCTCACCGACGCGGCGGTGTTGTCGCCGACGATCGCCACCTTGGTCGGCCGCTTGCCGGTGGTGTCCTGCGCCAGCTTCATCAGGATCGGAACGATCTGGGCAGCCTGCGTGTTCGCGGTGGGCGAGGTCTGGAACACGTTGTGGAAGCCGCGGTCGGTGATCGCGTCGGAATAGGACAGGGTGAGCCACGGCAGCTTGGCCCGCTCCGTCACCTCGGTCACGGCCAGGGTGAAGGTGGACAGCCAGCAGCCCATGCCGCCCACCAGGTTCGGGTGCTGCGAGAGCATGCGCTGCGCCGCGTTCTTCGCCGTCTCGGCGGAGGTGCCGGCATCCAACGCCAGCAGCTTGAGCTTGGCGCCGCCCAGCGACTTGATGCCGCCCGCCTTGTTCACGTCATCGATCGCCATCTCGGCGCCGAGCCGTTCCAGGATGCCCTGCTCGGCCCAGGGGCCAGACAGCGGCACCAGCAGGGCGATTTCGATTTCCTTCGGCTCTGCAGCCCGGGCCGTTCCGGCGGCCGTGCCTGCTGCCGCCGCCGCGCCGCCGAGCGCCAGCGCCGTGCGCCGGCCGATCTTTGGTGTCGTCATGTCATGGTCCTCCCGAAGTGGTTTTCACGCTTCGCCCAGGCCGAGATAGGCACGCCTGACACGATCATCCGCCAGCAGGGTCTGGTATGGCCCGTCCAGCACCATCCGTCCGGTTTCCAGCACGTAGCCGTGGTCGGACAGTTCCAGGGCCTCGGCCACCCGCTGTTCCACCAGCAGGATGGCGAGCCCGTCTTCCTTGTGGATCTGGGCGATGCGGTCGAAGATCGTTTCCGCCACCGCCGGCGCCAGGCCCATCGAAGGTTCGTCCAGCATCAGCAGCCGCGGCGCGCAGGCCAGGCCGCGCCCGATCGCCAGCATCTGCTGCTCACCGCCCGACAGGGTGCCCGCAAGCTGGCCGGCACGTTCGGACAGGATCGGGAACAGGCTGTGGATCCGCTCCAGGGTGCGCGCGAACTGCGCCCGTCCGGCGCGCGGATAGGCGCCCATTTCCAGATTCTCCCGCACCGTCAGGGTGCGGAACACCTGCCGCCCCTCCGGCACATGGGCGATGCCGAGATGCGCGCGGATCGAGGCCGGCCGGCTCAGCAGCGGCGCCCCGTCCCACTGCACGGTGCCGGACGCCGCCGGCACCACGCCGCAGATGGTCTTGAACAGGGTGGTCTTGCCCGCCCCGTTCGGCCCGACCACGGTGACGAACTGCCCCTCCGCCACCCCGAGCGACACGCCCTGCAACGCGCGCAGCCCGCCATAGGCCACCGACAGATCCCGGACCTCAAGCATGTCGCGCATCCTCAAGCATTCTGGCGCGCCAGGAACTTGGAGCCGAGATAGGCCTCGATCACCGCACGATCCTCCACCACGACGCGCGGCGGCCCCTCCGCCAGCACCCGGCCGTGATCGAGCACCAGGAAGCGATCGGCCAGGCGCAGCATGGCGTGCATCGTGTGCTCGATGATGACGATGGTCATGCCGGCCTCGCGCAGCCGGCGCAGCACGGCGAGCAATTCGTCGCACTCCTCCCGCCCGAGCCCGGCCAGGGTCTCGTCCAGCAGCAGCAGGCGCGGGCGGCCGGCCAGCGCGCGCGCCAGCTCCATCAGCCGCAGTTCCTTGTTGGTGAGCTCGCCGGCCGGGCGGCCGGCCCGATCCGCGAGCCCGACCGCTTCCAGCGCCGCCTCGGCCGCGGCGGCGGCGGCATGATCATCCAGCCCGGCGCCGTAGGCGCCGACGATCACGTTATCCAGCAGCGGCAGCCGCGGGAAACTGCGCACCACCTGGAAGGTGCGGCCCACGCCCAGGCGCGCCACCTGGTGCACCTTGCGCCCGCGCAGCTCCCGCCCCGCCAGCAGCGCGCTGCCGCCGCTGTCGGCCGGCAGCACGCCGTTCAGCAGGTTGAACAAGGTGGTCTTGCCGGCGCCGTTGGGGCCGATGATGCCAAGGATCTCGCCCGCCGTGACCGTGAACGCCACATCCTGCACCGCCCGCAGCCCGCCGAACGTCTTCGACAGGCTGCGCACTTCCAGCAACGGTCCGCTGGCCGCGGGCACGGTCAGGGACGACGCATGCTCGCGGATCACCGGCGCGGCGGCCGGGCGGCGGAAGAAGCGGTCGCGGATCTCCCAGAACAGCCCCTCGGGCGCGGCCAGCATGATGGCGATGATCGCCACGCCGTACACCACGCCCTGGATGCCGGGGATGATGTTGCCGAGCTTGGCGTTCAGGGTCTCGGCCAGCGGGATCAGCACCGCCGCCCCGATCGCCGGGCCCCAGACGGTGCCGACGCCGCCGAACAGGGTCACCACCAGCGCCTGGGCGGACACCAGCATGCCGAACACGGAATCGGGCGTCACCACCAGCAGCACACAGGCATAGAGCCCGCCGGCCGCCGCGGCGATCGCGCCGCTCGCCACCAGCGCGCGCATCTTCCACCGCCAGGTGTCGAGCCCGGCCGCTTCCGCCGCCAGCTCGTTCTGCTTGATCGCCAGCAGCGCGAGGCCGAAGCGCGTGTTCTCCACCAGCATCCCCGCGACCATCGCCAGGACGAACACGCCGACCGCCACCAGGGTGGAATAAAGCGGATTGGTGAATTGCAGGAACAACGCCGGATGCGCCCGGTGCATCGGCAGCGGCACTTCCTGGAAGCCGAGATATTGCATCACGTAAAGAATGGCCAGCGGATAGGCCAGCATCGACAGTGCGAAATAATGCCCGCGCAGCCGGAACGTCGGCAGCCCGATCAGCACCGCCGCCACCCCGCCCATCACCATGCCGAGCGGGATGCCGAGCCAGGGGGTCAGGTGCCAGTAGACCAGCGCCAGGGTCACGGTATAGGCGCCGATGCCGAAGAACGAGGCATGGCCGAAGGAAACCAGCCCGCTCATGCCGGAAATCAGGTTCCAGCCCAGCCCCATCACCGCCCAGATCGGCACCAGGGTGAGCATCAGCTGGTAGTAGCTGTTGTGCACCGACACCGCGAGCGCGAGATAAACCAATGTGACCGCGGCCAGCGCGATCCCGTCCCGTCGCAGCCGCTGCGCGCCCCCGATCCTCATGCGCGTTCCGCCGAGCGGCCGAACAGGCCCTGCGGGCGCAGCCCGACGATCAGCAGGAACACCACGAAGATCGCCGCGTTCTGCAATTGCGGCGGCAGCACCAGCGACGAGACCTGCTGCACGAACCCGACCAGCAGCCCGCCCCAGAAGGCGCCGAGGATGCTGCCCATGCCCCCCAGCACCACGCCGGAATACATGATGATCACGTAATCGAGCCCGACGAAGGGGGTGAACGACAGGTAGGTCGCCATCAGCCCGCCGGCGATCGCGGTGATCGCCGCGCCGAGACCGAAGGCGATGCGATAGGCGCGATCGACATCGATGCCCATGTAGGTCGCCGCGATCGGATTGTCGGCCGCCGCCCGCAGCGCCCGGCCCAGGGTCGTGCGCTCCATCACCAGCCACAGCACCACCGCCACGATGATCGCGACGACGCAGGCGAACACCTTGGCCTGGTTCAGGAACACCAGCGCATCGCCGGGGAACGGCCCCAGGATGAACGCGCGGGCCGACAGCGGGGTGAGCACGCTCTTGGGGGTGGAGCCGAACAGGATCAGCCCCCCGTTCTGCAGGACGAGCGAGACGCCCAGGGTCACGATCAGCTGGCCGAACCCGCCCTCGTCGAGCCGGGAGGCGGTGGACAGGCCCGAGACATGGGTGAGCAGGAACCGGTGCAGCAGCGCCCCGCCGCCGAACAGGACCGGCCCGGCGATCAGCGCCGCCACGAAGGGCGCCACATAGGGTCCCAGGATGCCGATCGCGGTGAAGCCGCCCACCAGGTAGACGCTGACATACATGCCGAGCATCAGCAATTCGCCCTGGGCAAAATTGACGATCTTCATGATGCCGAAGATCAGCCCCAGGCCGATGCACATCAGCCCGTACAAGCAACCTATGATCAGCCCGGCCGCGACAGCGTTCAGGATGTTTTCGAGCAACCCGCCTCCCCCGCCGGCACGTTCGTGGCCAGCGCTTGGTTTTATTATGTCAGCAAAGACCAGCCGTTGACCAGCCTGCCCAGGTGCCGCGGCGGCTCGCCCGTCCAGAGCACGTCGCCATCCTGCCCCACGCCCCAGGCCGACGCCACCCCCATGCTGTGCAGCCCGTCCGGCGCGCAGGCGCGATAGGTCACGTGGTGATGGCCGTGCACGATCAGCCGCGCGCCCATCGCGCGCGCCAGTTCGTCCAGCACCGCCTTGCCCGCGGGGTGGCAGCCCGGGGCTTCGTGCGTCACCAGGACATCCGCACGTTGCGTACGCAGCTTTTCTACGTCCTCCGGCCAGATCGCGAGATCGCCCAGCGAGGCGGCGAGCGCGGCGAGATGGTCCTCCCTCCAGTGCGGGCCGAGCGTGCGCAGGTCGGCCGCAAGCTCCGCGCGCCGATGCAGCCGCGGCGGCTCCGGCGGCTCCCAGATGCGCGGGCGGAACGTGCCGCCCAGGCCGGCGATGCGCAGCCCGCCGATCTCGGCCACCGTCGCGTGCAGCGCGCCGGCGGCGGTGGCGGGGTTGCGGACCGGATCGACGAGGTTGGCCCACATCTCGGGCCCGCCATCGGCATCGTGGTTGCCGAAGATCCACCACAGCTTGATGCCACGATCGCGCAACGGCGCCGCCAGCGCATCGAGCGGCCGGTCGCACTGCATGTCGCCGACCAGCACCGCCGCATGCGGCGGGGCCGGCAGCGCCGCCAGCCCCTGTTCGACCAGATCCCACCGCTGATGCACGTCGCCGATGAAGACGATCGTCATGCAGGTCTTGTCCGCTGCACTTGACCTTGCCCCGACCCGGTTCCTACCGTCTGGTAGAGCACGCCGCACGCGGCGCGAACAAGGGCCGGGGAAACGCCGCGTGGATCACCCCTCTTTCGTTGCAGCGTCCGGCACCGCGGCGCCGGGAGCGCTTCTGGACCGTCTGGGCCGGTCGGCGCATCGCACCACCACGGCCTGCGGCGCCGGGCACATGGTCTGGCACGCCTGGGGCGCCGGCCCGCCGCTCGTGCTGCTGCACGGCGGCAGCGGCTCCTGGCGGCACTGGGCGCGCAACATCGATCATTTCGCGGCCAGCCGGCGCGTGATCGCCCCCGACCTGCCCGGCCTCGGCGAATCGGATCTGCCGCCCGAACCGGACAACCCGCGCGCCATGGCGCATATCCTCGCGCACGGCCTGGCCGGGGTGATCGGTCGCACGGACCACTACGATCTCGCCGGGTTCTCCTTCGGCGGCGTGATGGCCGGCTGCCTCGCCGCCGCCGACGGCGCCCGCGTGCGCAGCCTGACCATCGTCGGCTCCGGCGGGCTCGGCCTGCCGCGCGGGACGACCGCGCTCGTGAAAGTCCGCCACCTCACCGGCGACGAGCGGATCGCCGCCCACCGCACCAACCTCGCCCGGCTGATGATCGCCGACCCGGCGAAGATCGACGCCCTGGCGCTCGTCATCCAGGAGTGGAACACGCGCCATTCCCGGCTGAAATCGCCGCAGATCTCGCGCGGCGCCTGGCTCGCCGAAGCGCTGGCCGCGGTGCGCTGCCCGGTGGCCGGGATCTGGGGCAGCCTGGACGCCCCGTCCCTGCCCGACATCGGCGCGCGCGAAGCCGCGATGCGCGCCTTGCGGCCGGAGCTGCGCTTCCGGACCATCGACGGCGCCGGCCACTGGGTGGCGTATGAGGCGGCGGCGACGTTCAACGCCACGCTCGAAGCCCTGCTTGCGGAGGAAACCCCATGACCGACCCCGGCCCGATCGGCCCGATGCGCCCGCCCGGCGGACCCGGCATGCTGGACGGGCTGCGGGTGATCGAAATCGCCGACGAACGCGCCGAATACGCCGGCCTGCTGCTCGCCGGCCTCGGCGCCGAAGTGATCAAGATCGAGCCGCCCGAAGGCGCCCGCAGCCGCCGCATTCCCCCCTTCTACGAGGATCAGGAGGGCCCCGACCGCTCCCTGTTCTTCTGGGCCTACAACCGCGGCAAGCGCTCGGTGGTGCTCGACCTCGACACGCCAGCGGACCGCACCCGGCTGCTGGACCTGCTGGCCGCGGCGGACGTGCTGCTCGACGGCTCCTGCGGCGGGCTGAACACGCAGCTCGGGCTCGACCCCGCGGCGCTGGCGGCACGCTTCCCCGCGCTGGTGATCGCCCGCCCGACCCCGTTCGGCGACACCGGACCCTGGAAAGACTTCAAGGCCTCCGACCTGATCCATCTCGCCCTCGGCGGCGAGATGATGGATTGCGGCTACGACCCCGACCCAAGCCTGCACTACGACACCCCGCCGATCGCCCCGCAGGCCTGGCACGCGTACCACATCGCCGGCGAGCAGCTCGCGGTCGGCATCCTCGCCGCGCTGCTGCACCGGATGCGCACCGGGGAAGGCCAGGACGTATCGCTCGCGGTGCACGAGGCCTGCGCCAAGAACACCGAGCTCGACGTGATGTTCTGGACCATGCGCCGCGCGCCCCTGTGGCGGCTCACCTGCCGGCACGCGGTGGAAACCCCGAACCACACGCCCTCGATCAGCCACACCAAGGACGGGCGCTGGTTCATCCAGCACGGCATGGGCGCGCGCGACCTCAAGCACATGGTGCCGTTCCTGGCCCGGTACGGCATGCAGGCCGACCTGCAGCCGCCGCCCCCCGATGCCGACCTGAAAGCGCGCAACGTGCCCGGCTCGGCCCCGGGCGACGAGGCGCGGGCGCATCTGCTCGACGTGATCCAGCGCTTCGTGCGCGCCTGGACCTATGAGGACATGCCCTGGCTGGAAGCGCAGGAGGCCGGCCTGCTGTGGGCGCCGCTGCGCAAGCCGCACGAGAACGCCGAGGACCCGCACTGGATCGCCCGCCGCAGCTACGCCGACATTCCGCACCCCGAGCTCGGCCGCAGCTTCCGCTATCCGGTCAGCAAGTGGCTGAGCACCGCCACCGCCTGGCAGCCCGGCCGCCGCGCGCCGCTGCTCGGGGAAGACACGGCGGCGGTGCTGGCCGAAGCGCCGCGCCCGCCGCGCGTGCCCGCCGCCGCGCGGCCCGATCGGGCGCCGCAACGCTCGGTGCACGGCACGCCGTTCCCCCTGCAAGGGGTGCGGATCTTCGATTTCTCCTGGTTCCTCGCTTCCGCCGGCGGCACGCGGTTCCTCGCCGCGCTCGGCGCGGAGGTGATCAAGGTGGAATGGAAGGACAATCCCGACACGCGGCTGGCGGCGATGGCCCCCATCGGCGGGCGCGCGGCGCGGCAGGCCGCGACCGGCGTGCTGCCCGGCGTGACCGATCCCGACATGGGCGGACAGTTCAACAACAAGAACGCCGGCAAGCGCGGCATCTCGCTCAACATCCGCCACCCCAAGGGGCTGGCGATCGCGAAACGGCTGATCGCCCAGTCCGATATCGTTGCGGAAGGGTTCTCCCCCGGCGTGCTGCCGCGGCTCGGCCTCGGCTACGACGCGCTGCGGGAAATCCGGCCCGATATCATCTACATCCAGCAATCGGGCATGGGCGCGCACGGCACCTATGGGCGGATGCGCACGGTGGGGCCGGTGGCGGCGGCCTTCGCCGGCCAGTCGGAGATGTCGGGCCTGCCGGAGCCGGCGATGCCGGCGGGCTGGGGCTATTCCTTCCTGGACTGGATGGGCGCCTACAGCTTCGCCCTGGCGATCCTCGGCGCCCTCTATCACCGCGGGCGCACCGGCGAAGGCCAGTGGATCGACGCGTCGCAGTGCGAATCCGGGCTGTTCCTGGCCGGCGTGCCGGTGCTCGACTGGTCGGCCCACGGTCGTGTGTGGCGGCGAACCGGCAACCGCTCCCCCTACGTTCCGGCCGCGCCGCACGGGGCGTACCGCTGCGCCGGGGACGACCGCTGGATCGCCATCGCCTGCTTCACCGACGCCGAGTTCACGGCGCTGGCCCACGCGGCCGGCCATGCGGAGTGGCTCAATGACCCGCGCTTCGCCACCCTGCCGGCCCGGCTTGCGCACCAGGACGCGCTGGACACGGAGGTGACGGGCTGGACCCGCACGCAGGATCGTTACGACTGCATGTACCACCTGCAGGCCGCCGGGGTCGCCGCCGGGGTCTGCCAGACGGCCGAGGACCGCTGCGAGACCGATCCGCAGCTGGCCGCGCTCGGCTGGCTCACCGAGGTGACGGGGACGAAGATCGGACGCTGGCCGGTGTACGAACTGCCGATGAAGCTGAACAAAACGCCCGCCCATGTCGGCGGCCCGATCGACCGCGGCGCGCCCGGCTATGGGGAGGACAATACCTGGGCGCTGACCACACTGCTTGGGATGTCGGAGGCCGAAGTGGCGGCGCTGGCGGCGGACGGCGTGATCTGAGGCGATCGGGTGCGAAAGGCCAGGGGGGCGCTGCCCCCCTGGACCCCCCGCCAAGGGCATCGCCCTTGGAACCCGTTCGTTGGTTCCGTGCCGGTATGGGGGTGGCGCGGCGGGCGCGGGGCGGCCCGGGCGGGAGGCGGAGACAGAGCGCGTTTGCGCTCTGTCTCCGCCTCCCGCCCGGGCCGCCCCGCGCCCGCCGCGCCACCCCCATACCGGCACGGAACCCCCCGAGGGGTCCAGGGGACGACTGTCCCCTGGCGGGGGTCCAGGGGGCAGCGCCCCCTGGCCTTGCGGGCGCCGCTCACCCCACCCGCCAGACCGACACCCGCGCCGCCCCGTGCGTCCGTTCGGCCAGCAACGCGCCCACCATCGGCGGCACTTCCTCCCGCCCGGTCTCCGCAACCACCACGGTGCCGGCGCCGATCCATCCGGTCGCGGCCAGCCGCGCCACCGCCCGCGCGACCAGCCCCTGCCCGTAGGGCGGATCGAGGAACACCAGCCCGCACCGCGCCCCTGCCGGCGCCGCCAGCGCATCGACCGCCAACACCGTGCAGCGGTCCTCCGCGGCGCAGGCGGCGATGTTCGCGCGCAGCGCCGCCAGTGCCGTCCGGTCGCGTTCCATGAACACCGCGTCCGCCGCCCCGCGCGACAGCGCCTCCAGCCCCAGCGCCCCGGTGCCGGCGAAGGCATCCAGCACCTGCGCCCCCTCGATCAGCCCGCGCCCGCCCCAGGGCGCGTGCAGCAGCATGTCGAACAGCGCCTGGCGCACCCGGTCCGCGGTCGGCCGCGTGCCCGCCCCCGCCGGCGCGGCCAGCCGCCGGCCGCGCCACGCCCCGGCGACGATGCGCACTCAGCCGCCCGCCGGCACAGCTTGGGTCATGCGCCGGCGCGGACCGGCCGCCCGGCGGCCCGGCGGGCCAGCCGCCGGCGGCGCCACAGCAACAGCCGCCACGCCCCGCGCGCGGTCAGCGCGGACAGCCGCCCGCGCGGCTTCAACCCGACCGATTTGAAGACCATGCCGATGGCGCGGTCGACGTGGGGGAACCGGTAGCAGCCGATCGCCCCGGCCATGTAGGCCGCCGAGCAGCGGGCGCGCGCATACGCCATGTCCTTCGGCTCGTTGCCGCAGTGCCAGGCGTAGGCAAGCTCGTCGTCCTCGCTTTCGCCGATTCGCCCCGCGGCGATGCGCAGCCGGCGCAGCAGCCCGATCCGCTCCCGCCCCAGGTAGCGGCGCATGTGATCGTAGAACAATTTGAAGTGGCGGAACTCGTCAGACGGCGATCTGCTTGCAGATCTGCCGCAGCACCGGCTCCTCGGTGCTCTCGGCCAGCGCCGTGTAGTAGGACGACGTGCCGGTCTCCACCATGCAGCGCGCGATCAGCTCCCCGGTGCGCGAGCCGCGCACCGAAGCGGGGGCGTCGAGCGGGATCTTGTAGCCGTCCTTGAAGCGCGCGAAGGCGGCGGCGAAATCCCAGCCCGGATCCGCAAGCCGCGCCCAGCGGCCGAGCGCTTCGCCATGCTGCACCTCCTCCCCCGCCCAGCGGTCGACGGCGGCGCGGAAGTCCGGGTCGTCATGGAACACCCGGTTGAGATAGATGGCGTAATCGGCTCCGTTCCGCTCGACCATCGCGGCGGCCTTGACCAGGGGCACGAGGGCGGGATCGACCTTGGCCGGGTCAAACTGGTCCCAGGCGAGCTGCTCAATCTGCCAGTGCTTCATGACACCATGGTTTACCCCCTGGCGGGGACGCGGGCCAAGCGGCACAAGCAGCGGACCGGGGTGGCGCTTGCCGGCTCTGGACGGACCGGCTAAAGCGCGGGGAACGGTCGCGGGCCGGCCGCCGGGCCGTCCGGCGGGCGTGGTGAAATGGCAGACACGCCAGATTTAGGTTCTGGTGGCGCAAGCCGTGGGGGTTCGAGTCCCCCGCCCGCACCAGGCGGGCCGCGGCGGAGCCCACCCAGAAGGTTTTCAGGAGAGTTCCGAAGCCGATGCAGGTCACCGAGACGCTCGCCGAAGGGCTGAAGCGCGCCTACACCGTCGTGATCCCGGGCACGGAGGTGGAAAGCCGCCGTGCCGCCCGCTTCGCCGATCTCGGCAAAACCGTGCGCCTGCCGGGCTTCCGCCCCGGCAAGGTGCCGCTGCCGGTGCTGCGCCAGCGCTTCGGCACCGCCGTGACCGCCGAGGTGGTCGAGCAGACGGTGACGGATTCCACCCGCCAGGTGCTGACCGACCGCGGCCTGCGCCCGGCGCAACAGCCCAGGATCGATCTGGTCAGCGGCGAGACCACGGCGACCCCGGCGCCGGACCTGGAGTTCAAGGTCGAGCTCGAAGTCCTGCCGGACTTCGCCTTGCCCGATTTCGCCGCCATTGCGCTCACCCGCCTCAAGGCCGAGGTGGCGGACGAGGCGGTGGACAAGGCGCTCGCCAACCTCGCCGAGCGCAACCGCACCCTGGTCGATCTGACCGCTGAAGAGCTGGGCGATCGCGGCGCGGCGAAAGGCGAGGTGGTGCAGCTCGACTACGTCGGCCGGATCGACGGCACGGAATTCCCCGGCGGCAGCGCGACCGACGCCGATGTGGAAGTGGCCGGCGCCGGCTTCATCGAGGGCTTTTCCGAGCAGCTCGAAGGCATCCGTCCCGGCGAGACCCGCACCCTGACCGTGCGCTTCCCCGATCCCTACGGCGCGCCGGAGCTGGCCGGCAAGGAAGCCCAGTTCGAGGCGACGGCGAAAGCGATCCGCCGCGCCGACGTCGCGGCGATCGACGAGGCGTTTGCCCAGAAGCTGAGCTTCGAGACCCTGGACGAGCTCAAGGACCTGATCCGCCGGCAGATCCAGACCGAATACGACCAGCTTTCCCGGATGCGGCTCAAGCGGGAGCTGCTCGACCGGCTGAGCGAACTCGCCACCTTCCCCGCGCCCGAAGGCCTGGTGGAGGCCGAGTTCGGCCAGATCTGGGCCCGGCTCGACGCCGACCGCCAGGCCGGTCGGCTGGATGCCGAGGACGCGGCCAAGGACGAGGCGACCCTGCGCGCCGAATACCGCGCCATCGCCGAACGCCGGGTACGGCTCGGCCTGCTGCTGGCCGAAGCCGGCCGCACCCACAACATCGCCGTGGGACCGGAGGAAATGACCCGCGCGGTGCGCGCCGAGGCCGGCCGCTATCCCGGCCAGGAAGCCCAGGTGTTCGACTTCTTCCGCAAGAACCCGCAGGCCGCCGAGAGCCTGCGCGGGCCGCTGTTCGAGGACAAGGTGATCGACTTCGTGCTGGAACTGGCGCAGGTGACCGAGCAGGCGGTGGCGCCCGAGGCGCTGGCCGAAGAGCCGGCGCCGGCCGGGGACGCCGCCGCGGCGGACCCGGCGGCCTCGGAGCCCGCCGCCTGAGCCGGCACGCCGCGCTGCCCTGCCCCGGCCGCTTTCACAACGGCCGGCGGCACCCCATCTAACGCGCTTGTCACTGTGCACCACGTCAGGCCTTGAAGGTATCCGCCATGAGGGATCACGATCCCGCCCAGACCTACCTCAGCACCCTGGTCCCCATGGTGGTCGAACAGACCGCGCGGGGCGAACGGGCGTTCGACATCTACTCCCGCCTGCTCAAGGAACGGATCGTGTTCCTGACCGGGGCGGTGTTCGACGAGGTCAGCAGCCTGGTCTGCGCCCAGCTGCTGTTCCTGGAATCGGAGAATCCGAACAAGGATATCTCCTTCTACATCAACAGCCCGGGCGGGGTGGTCTCGGCCGGGCTCGCGATCTACGACACCATGCAGTACATCCGCAGCCCGGTCAGCACCGTGTGCATCGGCATGGCCGCTTCGATGGGCAGCCTGCTGCTCACCGCCGGGGCCAAGGGCAAGCGCTATGCGCTGCCGAACGCGCGGATCATGGTGCACCAGCCCTCTGGCGGCGCGCAGGGCCAGGCCACGGATATCGAGATCCAGGCGCGCGAAATCCTGTCGCTGCGCAAGCGGCTGAACGAGATCTACGTGCGCCACACCGGCCAGCCGATCGAGGCGATCGAGCGCAAGCTGGAGCGCGACACCTACATGTCGGCCGAGGAAGCGCAGGAGTTCGGGCTGGTCGATCAGGTGGTGGAGAGCCGCCCGCCGCAGGCCGAAGACGCGGCGAAATCCTGATCCCCGGCGGCGCCGGGTGCGGCGGCTTGGCGCGGCGCGATCGGTCCGGCCTTGCAGGTCGGCCGGTTCGGCATAATTCTTGCTTGTAATATCCGGTGATATTCGTCACCCGACCCATGGCCACCCACGCCCCGGCGCCCGACGCCGGCGCGGGGGCGCGAAAACCGGCGGGGGTTATTTCCGTCCGCCCACGCCGGGCCCGGTTCTTGTCCGGCGCGCCCTGGGGGGGGTAGACTGAGGTTTGGTCCCAGCCCGAGCGGGACAGGAGTGCGCATGAGCAAGTCCGGCGAATCCAAGAACACCCTCTACTGCTCGTTCTGCGGCAAATCGCAGCACGAGGTCCGCAAGCTGATCGCCGGACCGACGGTGTTCATCTGCGACGAGTGCGTCGAGCTCTGCATGGATATCATCCGTGAGGAGCACAAGACGCACCTGGTCAAGTCGCGCGACGGGGTGCCCACCCCGCGCGAGATCTGCAAGGTGCTCGACGATTACGTCATCGGCCAGGACCACGCCAAGAAGGTCCTCAGCGTCGCGGTGCACAACCACTACAAGCGCCTCGCGCACGGGCAGAAGAACAACGACGTCGAGATCGCCAAGTCGAACATCCTGCTGCTCGGCCCGACCGGCTCCGGCAAGACCCTGCTGGCGCAGACCCTGGCGCGGATCCTCGACGTCCCCTTCACCATGGCGGACGCCACCACGCTGACGGAAGCCGGCTACGTGGGCGAGGATGTCGAGAACATCATCCTCAAGCTGCTGCAGGCGGCCGACTACAACGTGGAGCGCGCGCAGCGCGGCATCGTCTATATCGACGAAGTCGACAAGATCAGCCGCAAATCCGACAACCCCTCGATCACCCGGGACGTGTCGGGCGAAGGCGTGCAGCAGGCCCTGCTCAAGATCATGGAAGGCACCATCGCCTCGGTGCCGCCGCAGGGCGGGCGCAAGCATCCGCAGCAGGAGTTCCTGCAGGTCGACACGACCAACATCCTGTTCGTCTGCGGCGGCGCGTTCTCGGGCCTGGAAAAGATCATCGGCTCCCGCGGCAAGGGCGCCGGCATCGGCTTCGGCTCGGAAGTCAGCGCGCCGGAAGATCGCCGGATGGGTGAGATCCTGCGTGCGGTGGAGCCGGAAGACCTGCTGAAATTCGGCCTGATCCCCGAATTCATCGGCCGCCTGCCGGTGGTCGCGACCCTCGAGGACCTGGACGAGAAGGCGCTGGTCGAGATCCTGACCAAGCCCAAGAACGCCCTGGTGAAGCAATACGGCCGGCTGTTCGAGATGGAGGGCGTGAAGCTCACCTTCACCGACGACGCGCTGCGCTCGGTGGCGACGCGGGCGATCGCCCGGCGCACCGGGGCGCGCGGCCTGCGCTCGATCATGGAGCAGATCCTGCTCGGCACCATGTTCGACCTGCCCGGGCTCGACGGGGTGGAGGAGGTGGTGATCAACCGCGAAGTCGCCGAAGTCCGCGCCAACCCGCTGTTCCTCTACGGCAAGGAGCGGGCCGAAGGCAGCGCCTGACAGCACGGGACCGACTCCCGGGAGCGCAAGACCTTGCACCCGCTGCGGTGCGGCCGATATCGAAAGCCGAACCGGGGCGCTGCCCCACCCCAGATGCGCTCCGTGCCGAAGTCGGGCGGCGCGCGCTGCGACTGTCCAACAGGAGGTCCACAATGACGGAATCCGACCGGCCAGGGATCCCCCCGGGGCAACAGCCCCAGATTCCCCCGTCCCCGTCCCCGGCGCCGGCCGATCTGCTGGCCGTGCTGCCGCTGCGCGACATCGTCGTCTTCCCGCACATGATCGTGCCGCTGTTCGTCGGCCGGGAGAAATCCGTCCGCGCGCTGGAAGCGGTCATGAAGGAGGACAAGCAGATCCTGCTCGTGGCGCAGAAGAATGCCGCGCAGGATGACCCCTCGTCCGACGACATCTACCGGGTCGGCACGGTCTCCACCATCCTGCAACTGCTGAAGCTGCCCGACGGCACGGTGAAAGTGCTGGTCGAAGGCGGCCGGCGCGCGCGCATCACCGGCTTCAAGGAGACCACGACCTATTTCGAGGCCTTCGTCGAGCCGATCGAGGACGCCGCCGGCGAGGGCAAGGAGATGGAAGCGCTCGGCCGCACCGTCGTCTCCCAGTTCGAGCAGTACATCAAGCTCAACAAGAAGATCGCGCCCGAGGTCCTGGTCAGCCTCAATCAGATCGAGGACCCGAGCAAGCTCGCCGACACCGTCGCCGCGCATCTCAACCTGAAGATCGCCGAGAAGCAGGAGGTGCTGGAAACCGCCAAGGTCGGCGAGCGGCTGGAACGCGTGTTCGGCCACATGGAATCCGAGATCGGCGTGCTGCAGGTGGAAAAGCGCATCCGCAACCGCGTGAAGCGGCAGATGGAGAAGACGCAGCGCGAGTACTACCTGAACGAACAGCTCAAGGCGATCCAGAAGGAACTGGGCGAGGGCGAGGAAGGCAAGGACGAGACCGCCGAGCTCGAGGCCCGGATCAAGAAGACCAAGTTCAGCAAGGAAGCCCGCGAGAAGGCCTTGGCCGAGCTGCGCAAGCTCAAGACCATGAGCCCGATGAGCGCGGAATCCACCGTGGTGCGCAACTACCTCGACTGGATGCTGTCGATCCCCTGGAAGAAGCGCAGCAAGATCCGCAACGACGTGCTCGAAGCGGAGAAGGTGCTGGAGGCCGACCACTACGGGCTCGAGAAGGTCAAGGAGCGGATCATCGAGTACCTGGCGGTGCAGGCGCGCAGCCCCAAGGTGCGCGGCCCGATCCTGTGCCTGGTGGGCCCGCCCGGCGTCGGCAAGACCTCGCTCGGCAAGTCGATCGCGCACGCCACGGGACGCAACTTCGTGCGCATGTCGCTGGGCGGCGTGCGCGACGAGGCGGAGGTCCGCGGCCACCGGCGCACCTACATCGGCTCCATGCCCGGCAAGATCATCCAGGGCATGAAGAAGGCGAAGACGTCCAATCCGCTGTTCCTGCTGGATGAGGTGGACAAGCTCGGCGCCGACTGGCGCGGCGATCCGTCGTCCGCGCTGCTCGAAGTGCTGGATCCGGAACAGAACAGCACCTTCAACGACCACTACCTGGAAGTGGACTACGACCTGTCGGACGTGATGTTCGTCACCACCGCCAACTCCTTGCGCATGCCGCAACCGCTGATGGACCGGATGGAGATCATCCGCATCCCCGGCTACACGGAAGACGAGAAGGTGGAGATCGCCAAGCGCCATCTGTTCGCCAAGCAGGGCGAGGCGCACGGGCTCAAGCCGGACGAATGGCACCTGTCGGAGGACGCGCTGCGCGAGCTGATCCGCACCTACACCCGCGAGGCCGGGGTGCGGAACCTGGAACGCGAGCTCGCCAACCTGGCCCGCAAGGCGGTGCGCGAGATCGTCACCAAGAAGACGAAGAAGGTGACGATCACCCGCAAGAACCTCGACAAATACGCCGGCGTGCCGAAATTCCGCTACGGCGAGACCGAGGCCGAGGACATGGTCGGTGTCGTCACCGGCCTGGCCTGGACCGAGGTCGGCGGCGAGATCCTGACCATCGAAAGCGTCCTGCTGCCCGGCAAGGGCAACGTGAAGCAGACCGGCAAGCTCGGCGACGTGATGCAGGAAAGCGTTTCGGCGGCGCTCAGCTACGTGCGCTCGCGGTCGATCAGGTTCGGCATCAAGCCGACCTTGTTCGAGAAGCGCGACATTCACGTGCACGTCCCCGAGGGCGCGACGCCGAAGGACGGTCCCTCGGCCGGGATCGCCATGGCCACCTCCATCGTCTCGGTGCTGACGGGCATCCCGGTCCGCCGCGACGTGGCGATGACCGGGGAGATCACGTTGCGCGGCCGGGTGCTGCCGATCGGCGGGCTGAAGGAGAAGCTGCTGGCCGCGTTGCGGGCGGGCATCACCACCGTGTTCATCCCGAAAGACAACGAGAAGGACCTGGCGGAGATCCCGGACAACGTGAAGAAAGGCCTCAAGCTCATTCCGGTGGCCGATGTCGACGAGGTGATCGCCCAGGCGCTGGCCCGCCGGCCCGAGCCGATCGAGTGGGAGGAGCCGGAGGAGCCGGTGACGCCGCCGAAGCCGGCGGCAGCCGCGGCGTCCCTGCCGCACTAAGCCGGTTGCACCATGCGCGGGGCACGATTCGGTCAATGCCGGATCGTGCCCCGCGTCGTATCTGCTCAATTCCCCCCCATCGACGCGCCAATCCGTTGACGGCGGCGAAACCGGCACTCTACTGTCGCAACGCCGCCCGGCCCCGGTGTCGTGGCCGGCCTCGTCTTCATTCCATGCCCATTGCACCAGGGGGATCGTCTGTGAACAAAATGGAACTCATCGCGGCCGTGGCCGAGCATACCGATCTCTCGCGGGCCAAGGCCACCGAAGTGGTCGAGTCCGTGTTCGGCACGATCGAACAGGCGTTGAAAAGCAAGGACGATGTCCGACTGGTCGGGTTTGGTACGTTCGTCACCATGGAACGTAAGGCTGGCACCGGTCGCAATCCGCGCACCGGGGAGACGATGGAGATCGCCGCCTCCACCACCGTGCGGTTCAAGCCGGGCAAAAGCCTGAAAGAAGCCGTGCAGTAGCCGCCGGCCGGTGGGGCGGTTAGCTCAGCGGTAGAGCGTCTCGTTTACACCGAGAGGGTCGGCGGTTCGAACCCGTCACCGCCCACCACCACCGCCGCAGCCGACCGCGGCGGCGTATCGATCCAGGCCTGTGTCGACGCCGGCCGCGTCCACCGCCAGAGCTGCGACCGGTGCCGATGCCGGCATCGACGCTCCGACCGCCATCACATCCCCATGACATTTCCGCGCGCGCCCCGGTGACCTGGGCGCCGGCCGTGGAGTACGGGTGATCCACCGGATCCTGGTGCACCAGACACATCCGCAACCTGTCAACTTTGACAGGTCTTCTCCCCGGCCCGTTGCCAGCAAACATACCAGCCTGTGCCCACGCCGCGTGCGGTGGTTGCAGTCGGACCTTCTTGAGTCCACCGAAGCGCGGTGGTTGGGGCGAGCAGGCAATGGAGTTGTCCCTTTCGAACCACCCCGCCGGGGTGCCGGCGACCTTGATCCGCACCAGGGAGGGGCGGGTCATCGACTGGTCGCCCGAGATGGAGCGGCTGTACGGCTTCTCCCGCGACGAGGCGCTCGGCCACACCACCCACCGGTTGCTCCGGACCAGCTTTCCACGCGCGCTGCGGGAGATCGAGGCCACCTTCGAGGCCCATGACCACTGGAGCGGCGGGGTCATCCAGCGCCGCGCCTGCGGCCGTGCGGTGCTGGTCGCCAGCCATTGGTACCTCGATCGGTCCCGCGGGGAGCATCGCGGCACGGTCACCGAGGTTCACGCGCCCCTGGTCCACACCGATCCGGACCGCACGCGTCATTTCGCCGAGGTGCTGTCCGTCCTGACGCACGACCTGAGCGAGCCGCTCACCGCCATCGGCAGCTACGGCGCCGGAGCGGAGGCGGTGCGCACGGCCAGGACGCCGGATCAGGCGCAGCTTGGCCGCGCGTTGGAAGAGATCGGGAGCCAGAGCAGGCGCGTGGCCGGGACGGTGCGCCTGTTGCGTGAGCTGGCCGCAGCCATGCGCGACGCCGGATAGCCGGGCACCGGATGGGCGATCGAGAGCTTCGGGTCGTGTCGGGCGCCGTGATCGCATCCCGGTTCATCGATGTCTCGGATGCCATCGATCTGGCCAAGGCGGAGCGGCTCTGGGCGCAGCAGCCCCGCTCGGCCATGGCGCGCGGGCGCCTGGTCTCCACCCCGCCCAAGGCGGTGGCCTTCGGGGTGGCGCCGCTCGATATCCCGCTCGCCCCGGTGCAGCTCCGGCTCGACGGGCTCACCCTGGCGGCCGATCCCACCGCCCGGCTGTTCGACTTCGGCGTCGTGCGGCTCGCCCTGCGCATCGCCGCCGATTCGCTGTCCTGGACCGGTTTCACCGAACGCCTGAGCGCGGTCGATCGCTCGGTCGGCCCCGGCGCGGGCAGCGGGCTCTGGATCGAGCTGCTCGATCAGCTGCGCGGGACCTTCCGCGAGGCGTTCCTCCAGCCCGCGCGGGCGTTGCTGGAGGAGGACTACCTGGTCGGCCTGGTGCGCGCCTTCGACGAGGCCCCGGGCGCGGAGTCCCTGCGCCAGCGGCTCGACCTCGTGCCGCTGCTGTCGGGCGAGACCCGCCCGCTCTCCGACGGCGCCCGGCGCGAGCTGCTCCGCCAGAGCTTCTCCTACTACACGGACGACCTCGTCGTCCTGACCTGGGACCGCGCCTTCCTCTATGAGCCGCGCGGCGATTCGGACGTGATCGACGTGCTGGACGTCGCCAACGCCCAGCTGCTGGAGACGCGCTACTATGACCGGCTGCTGGATGTGGAGCTGCCGCGCATGTACGACCTGGTGCAGGCGACCCAGCGCGCCCGGTCGCTGCTCGGCTCCCGCCGCTTCGCGAACCTGGCGCGGCGGCTCTACGCCCTGGTTGCGGAGGTGACGGAGCTGCGGGCGAAGGCGGACAATGCGCTGCTGGTGACCGAAGATGTCTACCTGGCGCGGGTCTACACCGCGGCGCTCGACGTGTTCCGGGTGGCCGCGGTCGGTGCCTCGGTCGACCGCAAGCTGGCGATCATCCGCGCGACGTATACGGCGCTGTATGAGGAATCCTCGAGCGCGCGGGCGACGCTGCTCGAGGCCACGATCGTGGTGCTGATCCTGTTCGAGATCGTCCTGGCCCTGGTGCGGCCTTAGTGTGCCTGCCAGGCGGGAGGCCCGGCCGGATGGTCGGTCCGGCCGGGCCACCCGGGCAGCTAGTTGGCGTCCTGCGCCGCCCGATACGCGTCCATCAGCTTCTTCTCGTCCTCCGGCGTCAACTTCGGCACCTCCACCGCAACCGTGAGCTTGTCGATCGCACCGGTGAACCTGAACGGCACCTGATAGTCGCCATCATCGACCGGCGTGCCGGTATCCGACCCGATGTCGAACGTCTCATCCCATGGCAAGGTCAGCGGCACGGTACGCCGCATCTCTCGGGTGACGACAACCTTCCCGTCCACCTTGAACGTGCCGGTGCCCGGCCTGCCGATGCCCGACATGTTGTTGAACGCCAGGGTTGCGAACCCGAGCCCGTCATATTTGAAGTCGAACTCAAGCGTGTGCTTTCCGGGCGCCAGGGCTTCCGTGCCTTCCCAACGCATGCGCTCCAGGTCCAGCAGATTCCACAGGAACACCGGCCTGCCCTTCAACAGATACAGCCCGTAGCCGCCGAATCGTCCGCCATCGGTGACGATCATGCCCTCGGCGCCGCCCTGCGGCACGTCGATCTCCGCCGTGATGGTATAGGACGTGTTGAGCAGCTCCGGCGCCGTGCCGCGCGGAATCCCGGTGATCGGCTCACCGGAATAGGTGAACAGCTGGCGGCCCCCGGAAACGGACGGACGCGGGGTCACCATCCGCGTCGCCACCGAAGCGTCCAGCGGCAGCACCTGATATCTGGCGAACTCCGCAAACATCAGGTCCGTCATCTCGCGCAGCCTGGCCGGATTGGCCGCGGCCACGTCGCTATACTGGGTCCAGTCATGCCGGACGTCGTACAGTTCGAACTTGTACGCGCTGGCCGGGTCCTGTATGGCCTTGCCGAGCAGCTGCCATGGCGCGCGAACGGGGACCGCGCTCAGCATCCAGCCGTCGCTGTACAGGCCCTGCACCCCCAACATCTCGAAATATTGGGTGGTATGCGTCGAAGGTGCGTCGGGCACCCGCCTGGTCGAAGGTGTAGGCCATGCTGACACCCTCGATCGGCTTCTGTGCGATGCCGTCCACCATGTTCGGCGCCGGGATACCGGTCGCTTCCAGCAGCGTCGGCACGATGTCGATCACGTGGTGGAACTGCCAGCGGATGCCGCCCCGGTCCTTGATGCGCGCCGGCCAGGAGATCGCCATGCCCTGGCGCGTGCCGCCGAAGAAGGACGGGACCTGCTTGGTCCATTTGTACGGGGTATCGAATGCCCAGGCCCAGGGAACGGCGAAGTGGTTGTACGTCTCCTGGGTCCCCCAGACATCGTAGAACTTCATCTGCTCGGCCACCGGCAGCTCGACGCCGTTGAACTGCAGGACCTCACTGGGTGTGCCGTTCGGGGAGCCTTCGGCCGAAGCGCCGTTGTCGCCGCTGATGTAGATGATCAGCGTATCGTCCAGCTTGCCCATGTCGTCGACCGCCTGGATGACGCGCCCGATCTCGTGATCGGTGTAGGCCAGATAGGCGGCATAGACATCGGCTTGGCGGATGAAGAGCTTCCTTTCCTCCGCTGTCAGTTTGTCCCAGGTCTTCAGCAGCTCCTCCGGCCAGGGCGTCAGCTTGGCATCCTCCGGGATCACGCCGAGCCGCTTCTGGTTGGCGAAGATCTTGTCGCGCAGCGCATTCCACCCCTCGTCGAACAGGTGCATGTCGCTGATCTTCTTGATCCATTCCGGCGTCGGGTGATGTGGCGCATGGGTGCCGCCCGGCACGTAGTGCAGGAAGAACGGCATCGATGGGTTGATGTCGTTGAGCTGGTTCAGCCAGTGGACGGCGTCGTCGGCCATCGCGGTGGTCAGGTTCCACCCGGGATTCCCGATATAGGGGTAGATCGCGGTGGTGTTGCGGAACAGGTTCGGTTCCCACTGGCTGGCGTCGCCGCCAACGAAGCCATAGAAATACTCGAACCCCATGCCCGTCGGCCATTGGTCGAACGGCCCGGCCTGACTGGCGGTCCAGACCGGCGTGTTGTGGTCCTTGCCGAACCAGGACGTGCGGTAGCCGTTCTCCAGCAGAATACGGCCGATCGTCGCATTCTCCTTGCCAATCAGGCTGTTGTAGCCGGGGAAGCCCGTCGCCGCCTCGGAGATCACGCCGAAACCGACCGAATGATGGTTGCGCCCGGTGAGCAGTGCCGCGCGCGTCGGCGAGCACAACGAGGTTGAATGGAAATTCGTGTAGCGCAGTCCGTTCGCGGCGATGCGGTCCAGCGCCGGCGTCGGGATCACGCCGCCGAACGTGGACGGGGCCGCGAAGCCCACGTCGTCGGTCATGATCAACAGGATGTTCGGCGCGCCCGCGGGCGGTACGATCCGCGGCTGCCACCACGGCGTGGAGTGCGCGGCGTTGAGACCAGGCTTGCCGCCGAACGGCAGATCGGGCGCCGGCAGAACGTCGCCCGGGATGGTGCGTGTTCCGTCGGGCGAGCCGATGGCGTGGCCTATCGGCTCGCCCGTTCCGGTGGTCGCGCCAGGGGTCGGCCCAGGGGTCGGCCCAGGGGTCGAGCCGGGGCTCTGCGCCTTTGCGCCGCTGAGCAGCCAGGAACCGCCGAAAGCCGTTGCCAGTGCGGCCTTGGCTGAAGACAGAAACAGTTGCCGCCGGTTCATGTGGATCACCCTTCCTGGTCGCCCATGTGGTTGCACGCCCGCCAGGCCGCGAAATCCGACATGTCGGGCCGCGCGTACTCCTTAATCGGATCCCGTTTTCTGCAGATGTGCGGGCCATCGCTATGCATTTCCCGCAACCGGTGCACCGCACGACCTCATCCTGCTGGCAACGCGCATTTTCGCCCAGGACCGCTTGGTCCGCACCGACTGCGGCGTGTTCCGCTTCGTCCACCGAACCGGCTCGCGCGCGATGGGTAGAACTCAGAATCTTCGTATGAGGGAAACCCGGCGTCTTGTACGAGGAAGTTACGAAATCCGCCCCGTTGCAGGGATCGACCGGGCCTGTCGTCGTCTGCACGGCCGCGGACCGGGGCGGATCACCCATCGACCAGAAGCCGGTCCCGCAACCGCTGCTGCCCTGCTTGGTCAATGGAGAGACCGTTTGCAAAATATGCCCATATGGTTCGGTAAGTTACCGTCATTTCCTCAAACAATGCATCGAGATATCTGGTCTTGACGCCAAGCAGGTCGTCGGGTCACGTCGTTCGTTCCGAATTACGTACATATTCCGGATCGTTCCTCAGGCGGAGTACCGCTCTCGTCTTCCTGTCGGCCGGGCTGATCGGGTCCAGCTTGCTCGACCGCTACGCAACCCCATAGCGCACCATCGCGCTATCCTGGGTGTTGTCGCCGCCGAGGTCGCCTGGCCGGGGCGCTTGCCTGTCCGCCACTCTTCCTCATGTCTGGTTGAAACACGCCACTGATTGCACAATACACCAAATAGCCCAAAGCCGAGTGTCACGATCCCAACCGCCGATGACAACAACATCCGTCCGGACCTGGGCCCGAACCGTCCGACGCGGGCCCGAAAATCGATGCCACTTGAGCCAGATCAAGGCATTCCCGCCGCACCCGGCGCCTCATGGCGCCATGCGCTCCCCTGGCACAGGCGTGCCGACCCCGAGGCCCCACCATGGCCGCCTTCTGGTCGCGTGACGCGTTGCGCCGGGCCTGGCGGCCCCGGGCTGCCCCCGGCGCCGCGCCGCCGCCGCCCCCTGCCGGCCGGACCCGCGCGCCGGACGCCGTGTTCGTCGCGCGCGGCCTGTCGAAGACCTACCATGTGGGCGAGGTGGACGTCGTCGCCCTCCGCGCCGTGGACCTCGAGATCCGGGCAGGCGAGTTCCTGGTGCTGCTCGGCCCCTCCGGCAGCGGCAAGTCCACCCTGCTCAACATCCTGGGCGGGCTCGACACGCCCACCAGCGGCGAGGCCTGGTTCCGCGACGACAACCTGGTCGGCGCCAGCGAACGGATGCTGACCGAGTACCGGCGGGACCATGTCGGCTTCGTCTTCCAATTCTACAACCTGATCCCCAGCCTGACGGCGCGCGAGAACGTCGCCCTCGTCACCGAGATCGCCGTCGACCCGATGCCGCCGGAGGTCGCGCTGGGACGGGTCGGGCTGGAACACCGGCTCGATCATTTCCCCGCCCAGCTCTCGGGCGGGGAGCAGCAGCGGGTGGCGATTGCACGCGCCATCGCCAAGCGGCCGGACGTGCTGCTGTGCGACGAGCCGACCGGCGCGCTCGACTACCGCACCGGCGTCGCCGTCCTCGCCGCCATCGCCCGCATCAACCAGGAGCTCGGCACGACGGCGGTGGTCATCACCCACAACGCCGCGATTGCCGGGATGGCGGACCGGGTGGTGCACCTGGCCGACGGCGCCATCGCCCGGATCGACGTCAACGAACGGCGCCTGACGCCGGAGGAGATCCGCTGGTGAGCATGCTCGACCGCAAGCTCCTGCGCGACCTCGTCCGGCTGCGCGGTCAGGTCGTGACCATCGCCCTGGTGCTCGCCTGCGGAATCGCCGTGCTGGTGGCCTCCGTCGCCACCTATCAGTCGCTGCTCGCCTCGCAGGCCGCGTTCTATGCGGCCTCGCGTTTCGCCACCGTCTTTGCCAGCGCCAAGCGCGTCCCTGAGTCCGTCGCCGCCCGGCTCGCGGCGATCCCCGGCATCGGCCTGGTCGAGACCCGCGTGGCCGAGGACGTCACCGTCTCCCTGGGCGGCGGGCAGGAGCCGCTCACCGCGCACGTGCTGTCGCTGCCCGCGGCCGGCGCGCCGCAGCTCAACCGACCCTATCTGCGCCAGGGCCGCCTGATCGCGCCGGGTGCCGCCGACGAGGTGCTGGCGAGCGAGGCCTTCGCCACGGCCAACCGGCTGCGCCCGGGCGCGGTGATCACCGCCGTGCTCAACGGACGCCAGCAGCGCCTGCGGGTGGTGGGCATCGTGCTGTCGCCGGAATACGTGTTCGCGACCCGTCCCGGCGACCCGATCCCCGACGACCGCCGCTACGGCATCCTGTGGATGGACCACACGGCGCTCGCCGCGGCCTTCGACATGGAAGGCGGGTTCAACGACGTGGTCGCGACCCTGGCGCCGGGCGGCAGCCTGCCGGCCGTCCTGTCCGCAGTGGACGCGGCGCTGGAACCCTATGGCGGCCTCGTCGCCCACGGGCGGGCGGACCAGCCCTCGCATCGCTTCCTGGCCGACGAGATCGCCCAGCAGGGCGTGATGGCGACCACCATCCCGGCCATCTTCCTGTTCGTCGCGGTGTTCCTGCTGCACGCCATGCTCGGTCGCCTCACCGCCGCGCAGCGCGCGCAGATCGCCGCGCTGAAGGCGCTCGGCTACGCCGACCGGGCGATCGGCTGGCACTACGTGAAATTCGCCCTGGCGGTGGCCGGACTCGGCGCGCTGCTCGGGATCCTGGCCGGGCTCGGGTTCGGCCGGGTGATGACGGCGAACTACACGCAGTTCTTCCGCTTTCCCGCCCTGACGTTCCACCTCTCGCCCTGGGTTCCGCTGCTGGCGGCCGGTGTCGGCCTGCTGGCGGGGCTGGCAGGCGCGCGCGCCGCCGTGCGCGCGGTGGCCCGCCTCGCGCCGGCCGAGGCGATGCGGCCGCCGGCGCCGCGCACCTACCGGCACGGCCTGCTCGACCGGCTCGGCTGGACCCGCCGCCTGCCGACCCGCCAGCGCATGGTGCTGCGCGGGATCGCCGACCGTCCGGGGCGCACCCTGCTTGCGATCCTCGGCATCGCACTCGCCGTGCCGGTCATCCTGGTCACCCTGTTCTGGCAGGACGCGATCGATTTCATGATCGATGTCCATTTCGCCGCGGCCGACCGGGCGGACCTCGTCGTCGGCTTCACCACCGCGGTGCCGGGACGCGCGGAGCGCGAGATCGCCCACCTGCCCGGCGTGCTGCTGACGGAAGCCTACCGCGCCGTTCCGGTCCGCCTGCGCGCCGGTCCGCACAGCTACCGAACCAGCCTCACCGGCCTGCCGGCGCACCCGCAGTTGCGTCGCCTGATCGATGCCGATCTCCGCCGCGTCGCCCCGCCGCGCGACGGGGTGCTGCTGTCCAGCCGGATCGCGCGCCGCCTCGATGTGCGTCCCGGCCAGATGGTGGAGGTGGAGATCCTCGAAGGAAGGCGCCAGCGCGTGGACCTTCCGGTGACGGGCGTGCTGGACGAGTTGCTGGGCCTCGGCGCCTACACGCAGATCGGCACCTTGCACCGGCTGCTCGGCGAGGCTGACGCCATCAGCGCGGTCGGCCTTGCCGTGGCGGGGCCGGACGACAGGGCGCTGCGGCAGGCGCTGCTCGCCCGGCCCATGGTGGCGACCATCAGCGACCGCGCCGTCTCGCTGCGGCAGTTCCGCGACACGACGGAGGCCTTCATCCTGGTAATGGCCGGCATCCTGTCGGCCTTCTCGGTCGTGATCGCGGTGGGCGTGGTCTACAACCACGCGCGCATCGCCTTGCAGGAACGCGCCTGGGAACTGGCCAGCTTGCGCGTGCTCGGCCTGACCCGGGCCGAGGTCGCGGGGCTGCTGCTGGGCGAGCTGTTCCTGGAGGTCGCCCTCGCCCTGCCCGCCGGGCTCTGGCTCGGCTATTGGCTCGTGCGCGGACTGATCCGCCTGAACGAGACCGAGATGTTCCAGATCCCCCCGGTGATCGCCCCGCGCAGCTATGCCGTGGCCGGCGCCCTCGTGCTGGCGAGCGTCGCGGCGAGCGCCTGGCTGGTACGACGGCACATCGACCGGCTCGACCTGGTCGGCGTGCTGAAAGCGCGGGAGTAGCCGATGCGCTGGCCCTCCCGCCTGCTGCCGGTGCTCGGCGGCCTGGCGCTGCTCGGCGCGCTGGGCTGGGCGCTCTGGCCGGCGCCGGTCGTGGTGGAGACCGCCCCGGTGCTGCGCACGCGGTTCGAGGAGACGATCGCGGACGAGGGCCAGACGCGGGTGCGCGAGCGCTACGTCGTGTCCGCGCCCGTGGCCGGCCGGGTGCAACGCATCGACCTGCAGGAGGGCGACCCGGTCGCGGTCGGCACCATCGTCGCCTCGGTCCTGCCGAACCGGGTGCCGCTGCTCGATCCCCGCGCCCGGGAGGAAGCCGAGCAGCGGCTCGGCGTCGCGGAGGCGGCGCTGGCCCGGGCCACCGCCCGCATCGCCCAGGCGGAAGGCGTGGCCGAGCAGGCAAAGGTGGACGCCGACCGGTCCCGCGCCCTGGCGGACCGCGGCGGCGCCCCGCGCGCCCAGGCGGAGCGCGATGCGCTCGCCCTGCACACGGCGCTGCGCGAGCTGGAAGCGGCGCGGTTCAGCCAGGACGCGGCGGCGCACGAGGTGGAACTGGCGCGCGCGTCCCTGATGGCGGACCCCGGGGAAACCCCGGCGGCGGCCTGGCCGGTGCGTTCCCCGGTGGCCGGACAGGTCCTGCGCGTGCTGCAAAAAAGCGAGCGGGCGGTGGCCCTCGGCGCCCCGCTGGTCGAGATCGGCGATCCGGCCGATCTCGAGGTCATCGCCGACGTGCTGACCACCGACGCGGTGCGAATCCGCCCCGGCGACCCGGTCCGCATCGAGGGATGGGGCGGCCCGGCGCCGCTACAGGGCGTGGTGCGCCGGGTGGAGCCGGGGGCGTTCACCAAGGTTTCGGCGCTCGGGGTCGACGAGCAGCGGACCAACGTGGTGATGGACGTCACCTCGCCCTATGCGGAACGGCGCGTGCTCGGCGATGCCTATCGGGTCGAGGTGCGAATTGTCGTCGCAGTCCTGAAGGACGCCACGGTGGTCCCGGCGGGCGCCTTGTTCCGCGACCATGCGGGCTGGTCGGTGTTCGTGGCGGCAGGCGGGCGGGCGCGCAAGCGCGCGGTGACCCTGGCCTATCGCGGCGCGTCGGAGGCCGCGGTGAAGACGGGACTCACGGCCGGGGAGCGGGTGATCCTGTTTCCGGGCGATGCCGTCGCCGAGGGCGTGCGGGTGCGGTCGCGCTAAGCGGACGGTGCCGGGGAAATGGCGGGCCCGGAGGGCGCGAAGGATGCGGGGGCAACTCATTGAGTTAATGGTGCCCAGGGGCGGAATCGAACCACCGACACTGCGATTTTCAGTCGCATGCTCTACCAACTGAGCTACCTGGGCGCCGCGCCGGATTAGCCCATGCCCGATCCGCGATCAAGCGGCTGATCGGCCGAAAGCGGCAGTTCCGGCTCGTCCTCCTCCCCGGCGGGGCCGCCGGGCAGCACGTACTGCCCGGTCAGCCAACGGCCGAGGTCGATCTCCGCGCAGCGGCGGGAGCAGAACGGGTGGGCGGCGGCCACCACCGGCCGCCCGCAGACCGGGCAGCGCGCCCCCCGCCTCCGCTCCGCCGCCGCCACAGGTCAGGCCCGCTGGATCAGCTCGATCTTGTAGCCGTCCGGGTCCTCGACGAAGGCGATGATCGTGGAGCCGAACTTCACCGGCCCCGGCTCGCGGGTGATCTTCGCCCCGCCGGCGCGCAAGGTGTCGCAGGTGGCCTTCACGTCCGGCACGCCGACCGCGAGGTGCCCGAACGCGGTGCCCTGGTCGTAATGGTCCACCCCGTAGTTGTAGGTGAGCTCGACCACCGCGCCGCTGTCCTCGTCGCCGTAGCCGACAAACACCAGCGTGTATTTGCCGTCCGGCACGTCGCGCCGGCGCAGCTCCTTCATCCCCATCAGTTTCGTGTAGAAATCGACGCTGCGTTGCAGGTCGCCGACGCGCAGCATGGTGTGCAGGAAGCGGCTCATGCGGTCTCTCCGTTCTCGGTGAATCGTGCGGGGTCGACACCTAGCAGGAAAACCCCCGCCGCGTCTGCCGCCCCCCCCAGGGCGTCGCGCTCGGCCAGCAGGGTGCCGCCGGCCTCGAAGGCGATGCCGCGCAGCCCCGCGGCGGCGACGGCGCGCACGGTGTCCGGGCCGATCGTGGGCAGGTCGGCGCGGCGGTCCTGGCCGGGCTTGACCAGCTTCACCAGCACCCCGCCGGGACCGGGACGGGCCAGCCCGGCGGCGCGGGCGAGCATCGCGTCGGTGCCCTCGATCGCTTCCAGCGCCAGCACCAGGCCCTGCTGCACCACGCAGCCCTGGCCCACGTCCGCCGCGCCCAACACGCGCGCGACCGCGATGCCGCGGGCGATGTCGGCGCGCGCCTGCGCATCCGGCCCGGTGCGAGACAGCAGGCCGACCTGGCCCAGCGCGGCGGTCAGCACCTCCTGCGCGCCGAGGACGCGGAAGCCTTCGTCCCCCAGCACCCGGATCACCGCGGCGAGCAGCCCGTCGTCGCCGGCGAAGATGGCCCGGCCGATGCGGGCCAGCATGCGGGCGCCGTCCTTGTCCGGCCGCAGGGCGGCGAACGACGGTCGCCGCACCCGCCCGATCAGCACCAGCTCGGCGCATCCCTGCGCGCGCAGGCTGGCCAGGATCGCCCCGGCGGCGCCCATCCGCAGGATGGTGTGCGGATACGGGGCGAGCACGGCGGGATCGGCGTGACCGTCCAGCCCGACCAGGAACACCGGCCGCCCGGCGGCGCGCGCCGCGGCGGCCACCTGCCCCGGCAGGCTGCCGCCGCCGGCGAGAATGCCGAGCGGACCGGTCGGGGCGGTCGGACGGTCGTGCATCGATCGGGTTCCCCTGCCTTCCCGCGCGCAGGCCGGCGGGCGCGGGTTTGTCCGATGTCACCGCCAGGAGAGCAAGCCGCCCGCTGGAGGGGACGGCACGGATCAGATGCCTGGCGAGATCGGCCGCGGGACACGCCGCCCGCTCCTGAACCGTCCGCGCGCCGCCAGTGTCCTGCCCCTGAAATGCCTTCCCATTTCAGGGACCAGCAGGCCACTGAAAACAAAGAGCTGGTGTCCCGGAAATTCGGAACCGAATTTCCGGGACACTAGCGCCGGAAGGTCACCACCAGCACATCCCGCGACCCCGGCTGCGTGGGATCGATCGGCTCCACCGGCGTCACGCCGTGCATCACCCGGTTGTCGTCCACCAGCGCCGCATCGAACGCCTCGGTCAGGGTGAAGCTGCCGAGTTCGCGGCGGGCGAGATCGGTCACCGTGGTCTCGCCCTCGCGCACGTTGCGCCGCCCGACCAGCAGCACCAGCACGTAATCGACGCCGTCCTGGTGCGTGCCCTCGGGCGTGGGCCGGCCGGGCGCGCCGCTGCTTGCCTCGATGCGGAACTGGTGCGCCTCGATATGCCAGGCCGGCGTCGGGGTCAGACGGTCGAACAGGGCGCGGCAGAAGCCCAGGATCGTGGTCAGGCTGGCGCCGGCGCCGATCGCGGGCGCGATCGGGGCGAACCAGCGCTCGATACCGCCGTTCAGCGGGTTGTAATCCCGGCTCTGGTAATGCGGCTGATGCGGCTTGCGGCGGATCCCCCCGGCATCGGCGGCGAACACCCCGTGGCGGCGTTTGCGGTAGCGCCCGCCGTCGGCCATGTAGGTGTCGAGCCCGAGATCGTCCCAACTCGCCGCGAACGCGTCCCAGTCCGCCAGCGGACCGCAGGCTTCCAACGCCGCGTGCAAGGCGGCGCCGGGGACGAAGGCGAACCCCTCGCGCCGGAGGGTCTCGGACAAATCCAGAAGCGCAGGACGATCCGTCATGCCTGAGCGTTCCGCGGCAGGGTCTGCAACGGGATCACCTGATCGACGATCAGCTTGCGGTGCGGGAACGGAATCTCGATGCCGAGTTCGTCGAACCGCCGCTTCATCCGCCGATTGAATTCCCGCATCACCGCCCAGCGCGCGAACGGCGTGCACAGGATCCGGCACTTGATGACGATCGCGGAATCGCCGAACTGATCGAGCCCCCAGACCTCCAGATCCGCCAGGATCCGGTCCGCCCACTCCGGCTCGGCCCGCAGGTCCTTGGCCAGGGCGCGCAGCACCTCGACCACGGCATCGTAGTCTTCCTTGTAGGCCACCCCGATGCTGAACACCGCCTGGGCGAAGTCCTTGGTCATGTTGGTCACGGTGCTGACCGAGCTGAACGGGATCACATGAACCGATCCGTCCACCGCCCGCAAGCGGATGGTGCGGACCGACAGATTCTCCACCACGCCCGTCAGCCCGCCGACGCTGACCACATCGCCGACCTGGATCGAGTTCTCGGCCAGCAGGAAGATGCCGGTGATCAGGTCCTGCACCAGCTTCTGCGAGCCGAAGCCGATCGCCACGCCCAGGATGCCGGCGCCGGCCAGCAGCGGGCCGACGTTGATGCCGATCTGCGACAGCACGGAGATGCCGGCCACCACCGCGATCACCACGAACAGCGCCGCCCGCAGCAGCGGCATCAGGGTGCGCAGCCGCGCCGCGCGGGCGGCGTGCTGGTCGCGGGTCAGCCGCCCGAGGTGCTGTTGCAGGAAGGCGTTCGTCCCCTCCCACGCCACCAGCGCCAGCGCCACCGTGAACAGGATGGCCCCAAGCCCGCCTATCAGCTGCAGGCCGAGCGGCGTTTCGGCGATCCAGCCGGCGATCCCGAGGCCCATCAGCTGCCCCAGCACCACCGCCGCGACAATCAGCACCACCACGCGCAGCCCGGAGTGCAGCACCGGGTGATAGACCGCGAGCCGCGCCTCCAGCCCCGGATAGCGCGCGGCGATCTCCGGCCCCGGGCGCATCGCCCGGTCGAGCAGGCCGTGCAGCTCGGTCAGGATGAACCGTGTGCCCGCCGCCACCAGCACGACGATCACGATCGCCGGATCCGGATCATGACGGCGTAGCCGTGCCGCAGTTCCACCGCCCAGACCAGCCATTCCCCGGCGAGCAGAGCCAGCGCGATCCAGTGCCATATCGGCGCGACCATGTTGCGCAGCCGGCCGAGCGCGCCTTTGAGGTCATCCGGCGCACGCAGCCAGCGCCGCACCGCGCGCCGCTTCTGCAGCACCATCGCGGCGACGAACACGTGGTTGATCAGCCCGGCGATCTTGAGCAGCCCTTCGTACGCCGGCTCCGACATCCCGAGCAGCAGGCCCACCTGGGCGATCGCGTAGCCGAACACCGCCACTGCCGCGATCCGCGCCAGCCAGCGGCTGGCCCAGGCGGCCAGCACGTCGCTCATCCGGATCAGCCGCAGCGGCGGATTTCCCGGCGCCAGCAGCAGCCGACCGAAGCACAGGATCACACGCCAGAACGCATAGGCGTCCACCAGCGCGAGGATGATCAGCCGCGGCTGGTCGGAGCCGCCGAGCGGGGTGAGCACCGCGATATGGCCGACGATCACGAAGCCCAGCACCGGCAGCAGATCGAGCAGGAACCGCACGAGCGCGAGCCCGAACCGGGGCCGCCGGTCGCGGGGGCGCTCGGGTTCGGCTTCGACCGCCCCGGCCTCGGCACGGGCCTCGGCGTCGGCGTCGCGCGACACCGGCACCGGTTCGGTCGGCCCGGACGCCCCGGCCGCGTCCTCCGCCCGATCCGCCGGCCCCGGCTCGGCCTGGGCCGCAGCCTCGGCCGGGCCGTTGCCGTTGTCGCGCACCGCGCGACGGTCGAGCCGCGCCATGGGCGGGCGCAGCAGACGGCGGCTCGCCATCTCCGCCGCCAGCGCCAGCAGCAGCACCACCACCACCCGCCAGGCCGCTTCCTGCAACAGGGTGCGCGCCAGCGGGTTGGTCGCCATCACCACCAGCCAGCCCCACAGCAGGGGCAGGCTCTGCGCCGTGTGCAGGGTCCCGGCGACCCAGGCCGACAGCCGGGACAGGAACCCGGACGCGCCGACCAGCACCGCGGCGCCGAGACCGTCGGGGTTGAGCTGGACCGGGGGCTTGGCCGGCGTTCCGGCCGGCGCAGCCGGTTTGGCTGGTGCGGCCGGCGCGGCTGCGGGGGCCGGCGCTGCCGCTTGCGCGGCGGCCGGGGCGGCGGCCGGGACGGCGCTGGCGGCCGGCACGCCCCCGGCGCGGATTATCGCCTCCAGCGTATGCTCCACCATCGCGCGCCGGTGCGGATCACGCAGCACCGACAGCGCCTCATGCGCCTCGGCCGTGCTGAGTTCGGGGAGCGCCGCCTCGCGCGCGGCAGGCAGGGGTACCGACGTCCGCCCCCAGGCGGGGACAGACAGGGCCGGCCCGATCGCCGCCGGGAGAAACGCAAGCAACAAAAGGATGCGAATCATACGGCTACCCGGACCACGAACCGACACGGCAGGTCAACAGATGTATCACGACGCGCCGCTCCCGCGCGGCCGGCGCCCGGCGGCTCAGTGCGTGTCGAGCCCCAGGATGCCCCGCCCGCGATCGACCTCGGCCACCAGCCGCTTGCCGATCAGGTCGCGCAGGGTCTCCGTCGTGCCGCCGCCGATCGAGCCGTAGCGCGCCCCGCGATACAGCCGCGAGACCGGGTATTCGTCGGTGAAGCCGAAGCCGCCATGCAACTGCACCGCCTCGCTGGTGACGCGCAGCGACATCTCGTTGTTGAACACCTTGGCGGTGGCGGCCAGGAACGGGTCGGGGAACGGGTTGGCGGTGAGCGCGGCGCGATACAGCAGGCCCCTGCCCGCCTCGATGTCCTTGAACATGTCGGCCAGCTTCCAGCGCACCCCCTGGTGGTCGGCGATCGGGCGGCCGAACGCGGTGCGGTCGCGCACATAGGAAACCGCCTCGTCGAACGCGCCCTCGGCCAGACCCAGCGAGATCGCCGGGTTCAGGCAGCGCTGGGTGTTGAACGCGGTCAGCAGCTTGCGGAACCCGTCTTCCCGGATCACCAGGTTTTCCAGCGGCAGGTCGCAGTCGTCGAACTGGATCTCGTGCAGGTTCTCCCCGCCCATGGTGTGGTAGGTGCCGGTGACGGCGAAGCCCTTCGTCTCGGGCTCCAGCAGCACGCAGCCGATCCCTTCCCGACCCGCGCGGCCGTCCACCCGGGTGAACACGACGAACATCCCCGCTTCCCGGGCGCGGCTGATCAGGGTCTTGGTGCCCTTCAGGATCACCCGGTCGCCGACGATGCGCGCATTGGTGCGGTAGTTCGCCACGTCCGTGCCGGCGTGCGGCTCGGTCATGCAGACCGCCAGGATGCACTCGCCGCTGACCACCCGGGGCAGGATCGGCTGCTTGATCGCCTCCGGCGCATAGCGGGCGATGACACGGGTCTGCACCCCCGCCTCGCCCAGCACCGCCATCGCGGTGGGGTAACAGACCTTGGCGATCTCTTCGAGGATCAGCACCGTGTCCATGATCGACAGACCCAGGCCGCCGTATTCCTCCGGCACCGACATCCCGAGCACGCCCATGGCGGCCAGTTCGCGCAGATTCTCCCACGGGAACGTGCCGTCCATCCAGCGCTGGGCGCGAGGGCGGAACTTCTCCTGCGCCAGCGCGCGCACCGCCTCGCGCATCTCACGCTGCTCGGCACCAAGGCGAAACTCCATGGCGGTCTTCTCCCCATCCGTCGCGGCGCAGGTTACGCAGGCCCCGGGGTTTGGCAAAGCGGCGAAGGATGATAGGGGAACTACCGATCAGTAGGACCCGAGAGGACGGATGCCGTATTCAGCAGATCTGCCGCGCGCCCAGCCGGCCGCGGACAGCCAGGTGACCTCGATCGCGGCGGTGGAACAGGGCCTGATTGCCGGCGGCTATATCCCCAGCCAACAGATCGCCACCGCCATCTACCTGGCGCACCACCTGCAAAAGCCCGTCCTGGTCGAAGGCCCCGCCGGCGTCGGCAAGACCGAGCTGGCCAAGTCCCTCGCCGCCTGGCTCGACCTGCCGCTGATCCGCATGCAGTGCTACGAGGGCCTGGACGAAGCCAAGGCGCTGTATGAATGGAAATACGGCAAGCAGCTTCTGTATACCCAGATCCTGCGCGAGAAGATCGGCGAGGTCCTGGGCGACACCGACAGCCTGAACACCGCGCTCGATAAGCTGCACGGCTTCGGCGACCTGTTCTTCTCGCCGGAGTTCCTCGAACCCCGCCCCCTGCTGCGCGCCCTGCAAGCCCCCGGCGGGGCCGTGCTGCTGGTGGACGAGGTGGACAAGTCGGACCAGGAATTCGAAGCCTTCCTGCTGGAAATCCTGTCCGACTACCAGGTGACCATCCCGGAAATCGGCCGCATCGCCGCCACCGTGCCGCCGGTCGTGATCCTCACGTCCAACAGCATGCGCGACCTTGGCGACGCGCTGAAACGGCGATGCCTGCATCTGCACATCGGCTTCCCCGACGCCAAGCTGGAAGCCCGCATCATCGCCTCCCGCGTGCCGGACGCCGAGGCCGGGCTGCGCACCCAACTGGTCGCCTTCGTGCAAAGCCTGCGCGCACTGGACCTGAAAAAACCCCCCTCGGTCAGCGAAACCATCGACTGGGCCCGCGTGCTGGTGCTGCTGCACGCCAAAACCCTCGACACCGACCTGGTCCGCACCACCCTGAACGTGCTGCTGAAATTCGAAGCCGACATCGAAACCGCCGGCCGCCAACTCGGCGAACTCGTCGCGAAGGCTCGGGGGTGAGCTTGGGGTGTAAGCAAGGCCAGGGGGGCGCTGCCCCCCTGGACCCCCTGCCAGGGGACTAGTCCCCTGGACCCCTTGGGGGGTTCCGGGCGGGTGCGGGGTAGCGCGGCGGGCAGGGCGGCCTGGGTGGCGGGCGTGGACAGGGCGCTGTTGCGCCCTGTCCACGCCCGCCACCCAGGCCGCCCTGCCCGCCGCGCTACCCCGCACCCGCCCGGAACCGACGAATGGGTTCCAAGGGCTCAGCCCTTGGCGGGGGTCCAGGGGGCAGAGCCCCCTGGCCTTGCTTAACCCCATGTCCACCACCGAACCTCTGCGCCGGTTCTTCGAGGCCGCGCGCGGTGCCGGAGTGCGGGTGTCGCCGGCGGAGAGCATCGATGCAGTGCGCGCCGTCGAGGTGGTCGGGTATGCGGATCGGGAGGTGTTGCGGGACACGCTAAGCCTGGTTCTGGCCAAGACGCCGGAAGAGAAGGCGGCGCTGGCCGAGTGCTTCGATCTTTATTTCCGCCGCGATGATCTGGCAGGGGCCGAGGAGCCCGTGCCGGACGCGCCGGCGCCCGACACGGCGGGCGAGGGTGACGGCGGCGGGTTGGGTCGGATGCTGCTGGAGGGCGACGCCGCGGCGCTGGCCGCGGCGATGGAAGAAGCCGGCGAGGCGGCCGGGCTGCCGAACATCCGCTTCTTCACGCAGCGGAACCTGTATGCCCGGCGGGTGCTGGACCACATGGGCCTGCGCGCGCTGGAGCGGGAGATCGCGGCGCTGGAAGCGGCCGGGGATAGACAGGCCGCGCGGCTGGAGGCGGCGGTCGGCGCCCTGCGCGGCCAGGTGCGCGATTTCGTGGAGCGCAACCTGCTGCTGTTCGCGCGCGGGGAGACCGAGGAGTTCCGCGAGGAGCTGCTGAAATCGACGCGGCTGTCGAACCTCGATCGGCGCGATTATGCGCGGATGCAGGTGCTGGTCCGCGCGATCGCGAAGAAGCTGGCGGCGCGCTACGCGCGGCCGCGGCGGCGGCAGTTGCGCGGGCAGTTGGACATTCGCCGGACGATGCGGCGGAACATGGGCTGGGGCGGGATTCCGTTCATCACCGCGTGGAAGCAGAAGCGGATCGAGAAGCCGCGGGTGATCGTGCTGTGCGACGTCTCGGGCTCGGTCGCGGCGATGGCGCAGTTCCTGCTAATGTTTCTTTATGCGCTGAACGAGGCTTTGGCGGATATCCGTTCGTTCGCGTTCGCCGGGTCGCTGATCGAGGTGAGCGAGATCCTGGAGGCGGAGCCGATCGAGGCGGCGATCGCGAAGATCCTGGGGATCATCGGGTTCGGCTCGTCCAACTACGGGAATTCTCTGGCGGATTTCGAGGACGGGTGGATGGGGATCGTCGATCGCAAGGCGACGGTGCTGATCCTGGGGGATGCGCGGGGGAACCGGACCGATCCTCGGGTGGAAATTTTGGCGCGGATCGCGACGCGGGCGAAGCGGGTGATCTGGTTGAACCCGGAGTATCGCACGGCGTGGGGGACGGGGGATTCGGATATGTTCCGGTATGCGCCGCATTGCCAGATGGTGCGGGGGTGTTCGACGTTGCGGGATCTGGAGCGGGTGGTGACGGATCTGTTGGAGATGACGCGATAACTTCTTGTCGGCTTGCAGGACGAATTTGTTGGTCAGCGACTGCGGATGCACGCGGCTTACGATGTCGCGCCCGGGTCCGCGCCAGGTGCGGCATCGGCAACAGGCACAAGTTGCACAAAATGAGCAACAAAGCGCTTCGCCGTTGCTACCGCCTCGGTGGCATCTTCAGGTGAAGTGACCGGATTGGGCCCGGAAAAATAATCGGCAATGGATTTGAATTCATACGCCCGGGACAGGAAGCGGCGCAATCCGCCATCCACCCTGGCGTCCTCCCTGGTCAGTCGGAAGAATTCCCTCTGCACGCCATGATGGGTCTTGGAAATCCTGTCGGACCTCTCGAAGATGTAGCCCTGGGCAACATGAAAACTGGCAAGATACGCGGCGCGCGCGGCGTCCTCGTTCAGGCCGACATCCAGCATGACATCAGCCCGTGCGAGCACGATGTTCGCCTGTTCCACGAATTTCGCGGATTCCGGCTTCATAGATCGAGACCGTCCCGGCGTATCTCGTGCATCAACGGAGTGCGCTCCTGATATGCCTTTGCCGGATACGGCTTCGCGTCGAAGAACGCGCCGGTGTCATCAAGAAAATCGACCCGCAGATCCGCCATGCGCCGGACTTCCCCCCGCTGGTCCGGCAGCGACTTGAGGAACACAGCGACATCGTAGTCGGAATCGGCGCGCGCATCGCCGCGCGCGCGTGAACCGAACAGCACGACCCGATCAATCCGGTCGCCGTAGATCCTGTCGAGCGCGGCCTTGAACCGCTTCAAGGTCGGATCGTCTGTGGGCCCTGATGTCATGTTGTCCCCCGGGGATCACTCGCCTGAAACACGGGTCACCCGCCGCAGCTCCTCAAGCTGTTCGGCCGCAGTCAGCAGGTCGAACCTCCCCTCCCGCCAGAGCAGAACGAAATGCGCCGGCAGCGATCCCCCCACCAGCAACGCGCTGACCAGCACCTTGCTGTCGATCGCCACCCGCACGCGTCAAGCGGCGGACGGCGGCGTCCCCTCCCGCGCGGCGGCCAGCGCCTCGTCGATCACCGCGTCCACCGCCTCCGGCGCCAGGTCGGCGAACCGGCTCCTGGCTTCGGCGATGGTCTGGTCGAGGACCCGCCACTTCACGGCCTCCTCGATGAATTTCGACAGATCGCCCTTCTTCATCCCCCGCCGGGCCAGGTGGCTGCGTACCGCGATGTCGGTGTCCCTGGACACCGAGACGGTCCAGCGGGTCACGGCTGCGTCGGACATGGGAACCTCCGGACAGGCGCTTATGTACTTATCAACATAAGATTCGCTGGGCCGCCCTGCAACGGCCCCTACCCCACCAGCCACCCCGCCAACGCCCCGCTCATGCACGTCGCGATCGTCCCCGCCAGCACCGAGCGCATCCCCAAGGCCACCACCTCCGCCCGCCGCTCCGGCACCATCGCCCCCAGCCCGCCGATCAGGATCCCCAGGCTGCCGAAATTGGCGAACCCGCACAGCGCATAGGTCAGGATCACCCGCGCCTGCGGCCCGAACGTCGCCGCCGGCAGCCCGGCCAGGGTCCGGTAGGCGACGAACTCGTTCAGCACAGTCTTCGTCGCCATCAGCCCCGCCGCGGCCCCGCTCTCGGCCCAGGGAATCCCGATCAGCCACATCACCGGCCGGAACGGCCACGCAAACATCCGCTGCAGGGTCACCGCCGCCCCGTCCCAGTGCCCCAGCAGCCCCAGCGCCCCGTTCGCCAGCGCCACCATCGCCACCGCGACGATCAGCACCGCGACGATGCCCGCCAGGATCGGAATCCCCGCCAGGGTCCCCTGCACCAGCGCATCGAGCGCGCTGACGCTCGGCCCCTCCCGCTCCAGCCGCGCCGCCTCCGCCCCGCCCGGCCCGAACGGCACCATCACCGCCGCCACCGCCACCGCCGCCGGCGTGCTGATGACGGAGGCGGTGAGGATCTGCCCCAACGCATGGGGGATCAGCCCCGACAGGAACTCGGCATAGATCACCATCACCGTGCCCGCGACACCGGCCATCCCGCAGGTCATCAGCGCAAACAACTCGCCCCGCGACATGCGTGCCAGATAGGGCCGCACCAGCAACGGCGCCTCGATCATGCCCACGAACACATGCACCGCCGCGCCCAGCGCCAGCGGCCCGCCGATCCCCATCACCCGCCGCAGCAGCCAGGCGAACCCGGCCGTGATCCGCTGCATGATCCCCCAATGGAACAGCAACGAAGCCAGCGCGCTGATCACGATCACCAGCGGCAGCGCCTGGAACGCCAGGATGAACCCCGCTCCGGGATGCGTCGGCGCAAACGGCAGCTTCCCGCCGCCCAGATAGCCGAACACGAACCCAGTGCCCGCCGCCGTCGCGTCCTGCAACGCGGTGGCCGCCCGGTTCAGCAGCAGGATCGCATCGATCGCCGGCGGGAACCTTGTCAGCAGCAGCGCCAGTGCCACCTGCAACCCGATCCCCGCGGCCACCGTACGCCAGCGCACACGCCACCGATCCTCCGACACCGCCCAGGCGAGGCAAAGCAGCCCCGCCTCCCCCAGCACGGCATGGAACATCAGCGGCGCTGGTTGAACGGGTAGTAGGCCGGGAACTCGCCCACCTTGGTCATGTCGACCTCGACCAGCGACACCCCGCGATGCTCCAGCGCCTGCGCGATGGTGGCGCCGAACGCATCCGCCGCCTCGACGCGGAAGAACGGAATGCCGGCCAGCGCCGCCAGCCCGGCCAGGTCCGGCCCTTGCAGATCGGCAAAGAACCGCCGCCCCTCGGCGGTCGCGTCCTGGATGCGCTTGATCACCCCGTAGCCGCGGTCGTTCATCACGACCACCACCAGATCGAGCTTCTCCTGCACCGCGGTCCACAACTCGCCCACGTTCAGGAAGAACCCGCCGTCCCCGGTCATCATCACGGTCCGCCGACCGCCCGCCCCCGCCGCCGCGCCGATGCCGAGCGACAATCCCTGCCCGATCCCCGCCCCCACCGGATAGACGTTCTGCCGCGGATCATGCAGCGGAAAGATCCGGTTGCCCCAGGTCGTGTTGTTCTGCGTCACGTCACGGGCAAAGATCGCGTCCTTGGGCAGAACTTCGGCCAACTGCCCGGGGAAGCTGCCGTACGCCCCCAGGCTGGCCAGGAACTCGCTCCGCGCCCGCGCCTTCATCGCCGCGAAATCCGCCTGGAACGAAGGATCGGGGGCGAACCGTCCGCCGATCCGCTCGGCCAGACCCGCCAGCGCCAGCCCCGCGTCGCCGCAGACGAAATACTGGTTCGGATAAGTGCGGCCGTTGGCCAGCGGATCGACATCGATCTGGATCAGGTTCTCCGGCAGCTTCAGCGCGAAATCCCCCGTCTCGTGCCCGCGCAGCCGGGCGCCGGCGACGATCATCAGATCCACCCCGCGGTAGAACTCCGTCACCGCCGGCATGCCGTTGCCGTGCAGCCCGCCGAGCGAGCGCGGATCGTCCTCCGGCACGATCCCCCGCCCCTGCAGGCTGTTGACCATGGTGAAGCCCATCTCCAGCAGCTTGCGCACCGCCGGCCCGGCGCCGCGCGCCCCGGCCCCCAGCCACAGCATCGGCCGGCGCGCCCGCTTCACCCGCGCGGCAAGCTCATCAAGCTCCCCCGCCGCCGGCGCGCGCGGAGCCGGCAGCGGCAGCGCGAACCCGTCCAGCGCCGCCGGGCGCGGGATCGCCACCCGTTGCAGGTCGATCGGCACCTCCACGCTGACCGGCCCCATCGGCGGGGTCAGCGCCTCCACCGCGGCGCGGGTCAGCACGCCCAATGCCTGCGAGGCCGAGCGCACCCGGTACGCCGCCTTGCTCACGGACCCCATCATGCCGAGCTGGTCGTACGCGTCGTGCACCGTCCCCAGCGCCCGGTCGGCGTATTTCGTCGCCGTCTGCCCGGTCAGGTGCAGCACGGGCGAGGACGCGAACCGCGCCTCGATCAGCCCGCCCACCGCGTTGGCGGCACCGGGGCCGGTGGAGGAGAAGATCACCCCCAATCCGCCGGAAGCGCGCGCATAGCCGTCGGCCATATGCGCCCCGCCCAGCTCGCCGCGCGCCATCATGAAGCGGATGGTGTTGCGTCGGCCGATCGCGTCCAGCATCGGAATGTTGTGGACGGAGGCGATGCCGAACGCGGTGGTGACGCCGATCGCGGCGAGGAACTCGGCGACCAGGTCGCCGACGGTGTAGTCGCTGGCCATGACTTCTGAACCTTTCGCAATGTGCCCGAAGGCTGGCCCGGCGCAGGCCGTGGGTCAATCGCGGGCGGCAAGCGCCGGGATCAGGCGCTCAGGAAGCCGAGCTGGTCCGCCTCCAGCACCAGGCAGGTCAGCGTCCCGCCCATCACCGCGCCGGTGTCGATACCGATCCGGTTGGGCCGCACCTCCGGCGCCGGGCGCGGGGTGTGGCCGTGCACCACCACGGCCCCGTGATCGGCCTTGGAAGACAGGAACGGCTCGCGGATCCACAGCAGGTCGTGCCGCTCCTGCTGCGCGATCGGCACGCCGGGACGGATGCCCGCATGGACGAACAGATAGCCGTCGAGGCGGACGCTCAGCGGCAGCGCGCGCAGGAATGCGAGATGCGCGGCCGGCAGGTGCGCCGCCCAGTCCTTCGGCTCCACCTGGCGCGGCACGCCCCAGCTGAACAGCGCGTCGGCGCCGCCGTTCACCACCCACAGCCTGGCGGCATCGTCCTCCTCCGGCGCCTCCAGGGCGGCGAGCATCATCGCCTCGTGGTTGCCGAGCAGGGTGGTGGTCTCGGCGATCCCCCTGGGCCGCGGGCGGCCGGACAGGAACGCCACCACCCCGGCGGAATCGGGGCCGCGGTCGATCAGGTCGCCGAGATGGATCAGCACCGCCCGCGCCACCGGCCGCTCGGCCAGATCGGCCGCGATGGCGTCGTGCAGCGCGCGCAGCCGCTCCAGGCAGCCGTGGATGTCGCCCACCGCGTAGACCCGAAGATCGGGACCGAGCGAGGTGGGCGCGGGCGAGAGATCAAGCATGGGGCACGGGATCCTGGATGTGGGCAAGACAGGCGGGGCGGGCCGGGCAACTCGCGGCCCGCGCCGTCCGGGTCCCGGTTGTCCGATCCGGGGCAGCGTGCTATTGCGACGCGCCGGCTGTCCAGGTGGGGGATAGTTTAGCGGTAGAACTCCCGGCTCTGACCCGGGCAGCCTTGGTTCGAATCCAGGTCCCCCAGCCATCCCCTTTTTCTGATCACTTGGTCGCGGCGCCCGGCCTTCGCGCGGGAAGCAGCGCCCCATCAAGTCGGTCCCCGGGGCCCCGAGCCGGACAAGGCGTCGACGTCACGCCGGCGTCCGGGCAATGTCCGTGCATGACCGACAAATTTGGCGCCTTCTGCACCGGCCCCCAGGCCTTCCGCGCCGGCGCGCCGAGCGGGCCGCTCGCCGGACTTCGCTTCGCGGCCAAGGATCTGCTCGACGTTGCCGGGCATGTCACCGGGGGCGGCAATCCGGACTGGCGCGCCACGCACGGGCCGGCGGCGGCCGATGCGGTGGCGATCGCGCGGCTCGTCCGGGCCGGGGCGACCCTGGTGGGCAAGACGGTCACCGACGAGCTTGCCTTCGGGCTGGACGGACGCAACGCGCATGACGGAACGCCGGTCAATGCCGCCGCCCCGGGCCGCCTGCCCGGCGGCTCTTCCAGCGGTTCGGCGGCGGCCGTCGCGGCGGGGCTGGTGGCGTTCGCCCTTGGCACCGATACGGGCGGCTCGGTCCGGGTTCCCGCAAGCTTCTGCGGGCTGTTCGGGTTCCGGCCGAGCCACGGCGCGGTCCCGACCGAGGGCGTGATCCCGTTCGCGCCAAGCCTCGATACCGTCGGCTGGTTCGCGCGCGACGCCGACCTGCTGCGCCGGGTCGGCCAGGTCCTGCTGGCCGACGCCCCGGTGACCGCCCTGCCCGGCCGCGCGGCCCTGGTGCGGGACGGGTTCGGCCTGGCCGACCCGGCGGTGCAGGACGCGGTGCGCCCGGCCGCGGAGCTTGCCCTGAGCGCCTGCGGCATGCCCGCACCCGCGGAGGTGGCAATGACCGAGGATGGGCTGGCGGGCTGGCTGGATGCCTATCGGATCATCCAGGGGAGCGAGATCGACCGCGCGCTCGGGCCCTGGATCCGGCAGACCGCGCCGCGCTTCGGTGCCAACGTCGCGCCGCGCTTTGCCTCGGTCCGCAACATTCCGCCGGCGCAGGCCGCGGCCGCCGGGTCATGCCGTGCCGCCGTGCGGGCAAGGCTGGATGCCATGCTGCGGACCTCCGTTCTGGTCCTGCCGACGGCGCCCGTCGCCCCGCCGCCGCGCGACATCCCCGAGGCGGCGCTTGGCCTGCTGTATCCGCGCCTGCTGGCGCTGGCGGCGCCAGCGGGTCTGGCCGGCCTGCCGCAGGTCACCATGCCGATCGGCGCGGTCGCCGGCGGGCCGGTCGGGCTGTCGGTGATCGGTCCGCGCGGCAGCGACCTCGCGCTGCTCGGGCTTGCCGTTGCTATGTCGGCGGCGTTGCGGGAAGCGCGGCAATAAGCTGGTCCGACCCGGTCACGAAGCCGAAGCACTTCTTCACGTTCCACAGCGTCGCCTCGGTGCAGAAGGCGGGCGAGGTGGTGGCGCAGCAATCGTCCACCAGGACGCAGCCATAGCCGAGGAAGTTCGCGTCGGTCAGCGAGCACATCACGCACTGGTCGGTGTTGACGCCGGCAAACAACAACGTGCGCGCGCCGAGGTTGCGCAGAATGCTGTCGAGCGGCGTGTCCCAGAAGCCGCTGATCCGGTACTTGTCCACCCTGATGTCGCCCGGATCGGGGGCCAGTTCGTCAACCACCTCGGCGGCCCAGCTTCCCTTCTCCAGAACACGGGCGCCGTGGCCCGGAAGCGGCTCGCACAGGCCGATGCCGGTGCCGGTCGGCTTGTACAGATGGTGCTGGTTCGGGGCCATGTTCATCAGGTCCGGCCGGTTGCCCCAGTTGACCCAGAGCACCGGCACGCCGGCCGCGCGCAGCCGCGGCAGCAGTCGCTGCAACGGCCCGATCGGTGCGCGGTCGGGCGTGTAATCGACCCCGAGATGATCGACCCAGCCGCCGCCCGCGCAGAAATCGTTCTGCATGTCGATGACGATCATCGCCGTCCTCGCCAGGTCGATGGTGATCGCCTGCGGCGCGGCCTGCACCGCGACGGGAACGGGGGGCGCTTCCGGCACCGCCATGTCCACATGGGTGGGCGAGACCACCCAGCGATAGGTCCGGCCCGAGCCGAGCGGCACGGCGCCGGCCTGGGATAAGTCCCGTGGGGTCTGTTCGTTTGTCCGATCGGCCATGCCACGCCTCCGCTGCGCCATCGTCTGAAGTCACCGCCCCGCGCGATGGCTCCCGCGGGACCTGCCATGCGCATGCAAATGGCGGTCCGCCCCGCCGCGCGGCAAAAGCCCTGGCCCCGAAAGCCGTTCCGCCGCTTATTTGGGCGTTGGATTGCCCAGATATTGGTCTTCTCTCTCCAGGCCGGCCCGGCGGCGCCCTGCCCTCGCCCGCGACGTATCTGGCATGGATGTTGCGTTCTGTTTGGTTGACCGCGTCCCGAACGGCGCGACGGCAAGAGCCAAAGCAGTGGGAGAACGCAGAAAATGAGTGTGTCGCGCCGAGGCCTCCTCCAGACGCTGTCGATCGGATCGGTCGCCGCCGGGCTTGCAATGGGTGGCGTGCCGGGGGCGTGGGCAGCGGGGCCGATCCCCATCGGCGTGCTGATCCCCGGGTCGAAGACCGACAAGGGCTGGATGGAATCCGGCTATGACGGCATGCGCGCCGCCGAGCACGCATACGGTGCAAAGATCAAGGTCAGCTACATCGAGAATGTCCAGTTCGCCGACATGGCGCAGGCGCTGGTCCAGTTGGCCAGCACCAACGTGATGGTGATCGGGGTCGGCGGGCAAACGCAGGCCTCGGTGTTCAAGGTGGCGCCGCGCTTCCCCAAGGTGAAATTCGCCGTCATCGGCGGCAACGACGACCCGGCACGGCCGCACAACGTCTCGATCTACGACGTGCGGCAGGCGGAGATCGCCTTCGTGGCAGGCGCCGCCGCGGCGATGCTGTCGAAGACCGGCGTGGTGAACTACATCGGCGGACTGCAGATTCCGGCGATCGTCAATGCCGGCAAGGAATTCGGCCTGGGGGCGAAATACGTCAATCCGCACATCCGCTACATCGAGACCTATACCGGCAACTTCGACGATGTGCAGAAGGCGAAAGAGGCGGAACTGGCGGCGATCGCCAAAGGCGCCGATGTCAGCTACAATATCCTGAACCTCGGGGTGCGCGGGCAGGAGCAGGCGGCACGCGAGAAGCACATCCACATGATCGGCAGCTATACCGACCGGTGCGGCACCGATCCGCTGTACATCGCCTACACCATCACCGGCGTCGGCTTCATTGTCGAATACGCCATCACCCAGCTGGTGAAGGGCACCTGGACAGCGCAGTACAAGCCCTTCGGCCTGGCCATGGGCCCCAAGGCGTCCGGCATCGCGATCTGCTCGGGCGAAACCCCGAAGATGAAGGCCACCATCGCCAGGATCGAGAAGGACCTGCTCAGCGGCAAGATCAAGGTCCTGGCGAGCTGAGCGGGAGCGGCCGCCATGCAGGAGGCGGCAGAGGCGCTGGCCCCGGCGGCGGCGGTCGGCAGCCGCGACACCAGCACAACCGCGACGCCGGTTCTGGAGCTTCGCGGGCTCGGCAAGCGCTTCGGGGCGTTCGATGCGCTGGCCGGGGTGTCGCTGGAGGTGCGGGCGGGCGAGGTGCTGTGCCTGCTGGGCGAGAACGGCGCCGGAAAATCGACCCTGTGCAACCTGATCTTCGGGGTGCATCGGCCCAGTTCCGGCACGATGCGCCTCGGTGGCGCGCCCTTCGCCCCGGCTGACCCGAAGGCCGCGCTGGCCGCCGGGATCGGCATGGTGCACCAGCACTTCAGCGTCGTCCCCTCGATGACGGTGGTGGACAATCTGTTGCTCGGCCGCGTCGGCGGGGTGTTGAAGCGCCGCCAGTTCGCCGACGAGATCCGCACCCGCGCCGCCGCGTTCGGCCTGGACATCGATCCCTGGCGGCTCGTCAAGGACATGACGGTGGGCGAGCGGCAGCGGCTGGAAATCATCAAATGCCTGATGCCGCGCCCGCAGGTGCTGCTGCTCGATGAGCCGACGGCGGTGCTGCCGCCGGAGGAGATCCTGTCCTTCCTCGATGTCTGCCGGCGCATCGCCGATGCCGGCGGCGCCGTGGTGCTGGTGACCCACAAGCTCGCCGAGATCGCCAGCATTGCCGACCGCACGGCGATCCTGCGCGGCGGCCGCCTGATCGACACGGTACCGATGCAGGGCGCCGACATGAAGGCGCTCGTGCAGGCGATGATCGGCCGCGACCTGCCGGGCGGGGCCGCCCTGGCCGGCACCATCGCGGCCGCCGACCCGGCGGAGGAAGACGCGCCGCCCGAGCCCCCCCGCGCGGCCGACGTCCTGCCGCTGCCCGGGATCCTCCGAATCGACGGGCTGAGCTTTCGTGACCGCAACGGCGTGCTGCGGCTGGACGGGATCACGCTCGCGGTCAGGCAGGGCGAAATCCTCGGCATCGCCGGCGTCGAGAACAATGGCCAGACCGAACTCGGCCTCATTCTCGGCGGGCTTGAACGGCCCAGCGCCGGCGCCTGGTTCGTGGCCGGCGATGAGATGACCAGGGCGAGCCCCGCGGTCATCACCGCGTCCGGCATCGGCATCGTCCCGGAAGACCGCCACGCGGTGGGGGCCGTGGTCGACATGACGGTGGCGGAAAACATCTGCCTGCCCGCGCTCGCCCGCTACACGCGCTTCGGCCTGGTGCGCCGCGATGCCATGGCGCGCACCGCACGGACGCTGATCGCGGAGTATGATGTCCGCGGCGCGGCGCCGGAGACCCGGTTCGGGGCGCTCTCGGGCGGCAACCAGCAGAAAGTGGTGCTGTCGCGGGAACTGACCCTCGATCCCCTGCGCGTGCTGATCGCCGCGCAGCCGACGCGCGGCCTCGATGTCGGCGCGGTTGAAGCGGTGTACCGCCACATCCGCTCCGCCTGCGCGCGCGGCGCCGCCGTGCTGCTGATCTCGAGCGAGCTGGACGAGCTGATCGCCGTCTCCGACCGGATCGCCGTGATCTATCGCGGCCGCATCGTCGGCACCTTGCCGGCGATCCCGGCCAATCGCGGCGCGATCGGCGCGCTGATGTCGGGGCACGCATGAGCGGCGCGACGTCGACACGGCAAGGCGCCGGCATGCGCATTCCCGCGCCGGCGGTGGTCGTTCCGCTCGCGGCCATCCTGCTGTCCGTGCTGGTGGGCTTCGCGCTGATGGCCGCCACCGGCTCGGACATCGGCGCCGCAATGACCGCGTTCATGCAGGGCGCGTTGGGCAGCGCGTACGCGATCGGCACCTCGCTCAACCGCGCCGTGGCGCTTGGTCTCGTCGGGCTCGGCTTCATCCTCGCCGAGCGCGCCAACCTCATCAACGTCGGCGGCGAAGGCCAGATCGCGATGGGCGGCCTGTTCGCCACCACCGTGGCGCTCTATGGCGGGGTGAAGGGTCTTCCGGACGGGCTTGCCGTGCTGCTGCCGGTGCTTGCGGGAACCCTGGCCGGGGCGGCCTGGGGCGCGCTGGCCGGCGTGATGAAGATCCGCTTCGGCACCAACGAAGTGATCAGCACGCTGCTGCTCAATTTCATCGCGCTGCTGCTGGTCTACTGGTCGGTGCAGTCCGAAGCGCTGCTGCGCCAGCCGGCGACCTTCGCCGGCACCCTGCCGCAGAGCCTGCCGGTTCCGGCCAGCACCATGCTGCCGCCGCTGACGGCCGATCCGGCCGATCCGCTGCATGTCGGCGCGGTGGCCGCCGTCGTGCTCGCGCTGCTCATCGCGCTGGTGCTGCGCCGCTCCGGCTTCGGGCTTCGGCTGCGGGCCATCGGTCTCAATCCGCTGGCCTCCAGCCGCGCCGGCATCCGCAGCCGGACCCTGACCGTGATGGTGCTGGCGATGTCGGGCGCCTTCGGCGGGCTGGCCGGGGCCATGATGCTGCTGGGCAACCAGGACTACCTGACCGCCGGGTTCTCCTCCGGCTATGGCTTCGACGGGCTGGTGGTCGGCCTGCTGTCGCGCGGGTCGGCGGCCGGCGTGGTGGCGGTCGCCATCTTTTTCGGCCTGCTGCGCTCGGGCGGGATTTCGATGCAGATCTCCGCGCACGTGCCCTCCGCCCTGGTCACCGTGGTGCAGGGGCTGATCGTGGTCACCATCGCCGGATCGGCGATCCTGATCGACCGCCTGGGACGGCGCGCATGACCCTCGCGAGCCTCGCGGTCTACCTCGCCTCCTCGCTGCACTTCGCCGTGCCGCTGATGCTGGCGGCCAGCGGCGAACTGGTCAGCGAAACGGCGGGCGTGCTCAATCTCAGCCTGGAAGGCATGATGCTGGTCGCCGCCTTCTTCGCGGTCTGGGGCACGGCGCTCACCGGCAATCCGTGGCTCGGCCTGGTGTTCGCGGTGGCCAGCGGGGTCGTCTTCGCCGCCGGCCAGGCGGTGCTCAGCGTGCGGCTGCGCGCCAACCAACTGGTCGCCGGCATCGGCCTCAACATCCTGGCCCTGGGCGCGACGACGTTCCTCAATCGCGAGATTTTCGGTGCGCTGTCGCGCGGGCTTGTGCCGGGGTTCAGCCATCTGGACCTGCCGGTGCTCTCTGCCCTGCCGGTGCTCGGCGCCGGCCTGTTCCAGCAGGACGTGCTGGTCTATGCCGGCCTGGCGCTGATCGTCGGGGTCTGGGTGGCGCTGCGCTTCACCGCATTCGGCCTGTCCTGCCGGGCGGTCGGCGACGACCCCCGCGCGGCGGACTGGGCCGGTGTCCCGGTGGCACGGGTGCGCACGATCGCGGTCCTGATCGCGGGCGCCATGGCCGGGGTGGCCGGCACGCTGATCTCCGTCGGCGACATCCGCACCTTCACCGAGGGCATGACCAACGGGGCCGGCTATCTGGCGATCGCCGCCATCATCTTCGGCGGCTGGCGCCTGTGGCCGACGGTCGGCGCCTGCCTGCTGTTCGGTGCGGCGATGGCGCTGCAGTTCCAGTTCTCGGCCGACACGTCGCCGGTGCCGACCGCCGCCCTGCTCATGCTGCCCTATGTCCTCGCGCTGCTCTCGGTCGCCGGGCTTGTCGGGCGGCAGGTGGCGCCCACTGCGCTCACCATCCCGTTCCTCGGCGGCCGATAGAGACCCCGGCGCCCGGGCGGAACCCGGCCGGGGGGCGGGCGGCGGCCC
>CAWHKR010000051.1:0-76338 GCA_963829875.1 uncultured Pseudomonadota bacterium
CTTCGCCGGGGTCGAAGGCCGTCTCACGCATGGAAAGCATTCATTGGAACATGAGAGGCCCGACCGGGTCCGCTGGATTGGTCTCCGGCGGGGGAGGGCGGCGAGGCGATGCCGGAGCCGTCATCCGAGCTGAGGTCGGGAGTCGGACTGGTTCGTAGTACCGATGACACCGTCGAAGGAAACGAGACGCGCCGAGGGAAGGGGCCAGCCTGGAAGGAACCCACGCGAAGGTGGCAGGGTCCGGACACAGAGCCGGGCAGCTCTGCCATCCAACCTCGCACGGGTGAACGCGGCGGCCCGCGCGGCCGTCCAGACCCGGTTCACCGCCCTGCTGCACCATGTGGACGTCGCGGCGCTCGAACGGGCGTTCCGGCGGCAGAAGCGGCAGGCGAGTGCGGGAGTCGATGGGATCACGGTGGGGGACTACGAACAGAACCTGGAGGCCAACCTCCAGGACCTCTGCGCACGCGTCCACACCGGGCGCTACCGGCCACAGCCGGTCCGGCGTGTCTACATCCCGAAAGCGGATGGCGGGCGGCGACCGCTTGGCGTGCCGACCCTGGAGGACAAGATCGTCCAGGGCGCGGTGGCCGAGACGCTGAGCGCCATCTATGAAGTCGACTTCCTGGGGTTCTCCTACGGCTTCCGGCCGGGGCGTAACCCGCACCAGGCTCTATCGGCGTTGCATACGGCGATCATGAGCCAGCGCGTGACCTGGGTGCTCGATGCCGACATCCGCAGCTTCTTCGACTCGGTTGACCACGAGTGGCTACTGCGGATGCTGGCGCACCGGGTTGCCGATCCTCGGGTTCTCCGGCTGGTCCGGATGTGGCTCGAGGCCGGTATCCTGGAGAGCGATGAGTGGCACGAGACTGACAGGGGAACGCCGCAAGGCGCGGGCATCAGCCCGCTGCTGGCCAACATCTTCCTGCATTACGTCCTCGATCTCTGGGTCCATCAATGGCGCCGTCGGAACGCGCGCGGTCGGGTCTCGATCGTGCGCTACGCCGACGACTTCGTCATGGGCTTCGAGAGCGCGGCCGACGCACGGCGGATGCTGGCCGACCTCAAGGAACGGCTCGCCCGGTTCGGCCTGTCGCTCCACGAGGACAAGACGCGCCTGATCGAGTTTGGCCGCCTACCGGCCATGGCTCGGCGGCAGCGCGGCGAGCGGCGTCCGGAGACCTTCGCCTTCCTCGGGTTCACCCACTATTGCGGGTGGACCCGCGACGGCAGGTTCATCGTCAAGCACAAGACGCAGAGCAAGCGCCTGACGCGCAAGCTGACGGCGCTGCGCCAGGAAGCGTGGCGGCTGATGCACGCGCCGCTGGCCGAGCAGCATCGTTGGTACGCCAGCGTGCTGCGCGGCCATTACGGCTACTACGGCATGCCGCACAACTGGCGCTCCCTGAACGGGTTCCTGCAGGAAGTCCGGCGCATCTGGTTCAACTGCCTCAGGCGGCGGAGCCAGAGGAACCGGCGCATGGGCTGGAATTGGTTCGAGGCTCTGACCGCGTGCCTGCCCTTGCCACAGCCGCGGATCACTCACCCTTGGACACCACGAGCGGCTCAATGCGGGTGACTTCCAGGAGGAGCCGGGTGCGGGAAAGCCGCCTGCCCGGATCTGTGAGGGCAGAGCCGAATGGCCGAGCTACTCGACCACGACCTGGTCGAGGGTGCTGACCCGTGCGTACCCATATGTGTTGAGGCGCAAGGCACGCCCTCGCCGGAACGTCATAAGGGAAGGAAGCCAGAGGAACGGTAATGACGAGCATGGTGGACACTGCGGACCCCTCCGCGATCGCCAGCGAGCCTGACGCACCCTCGGCGCGCGTCGTCCGCATCTCGGGCCAGATGGTCGACCTGCGCGTCGAAGGGTGGGCACCCAAGGCCCGGGATCTCTTTGTCGGCCTCGACGATCCCGACCTGCGGATCGAGATCGCGACCTTGCCAGGCGGGGGGCTGGCGCGCGGACTTGTGCTGTCCACCGGGCGGCCAGTGGCGCTGGGCGCCCGGCTGCGCACGACCGAGGGCGGCATCGAGATGCCCGTGGGCCGGACGACGCTCGGCCGGATGCTGAACCTCTTCGGCGCACCGATCGATGGCGGCCCGCCGCTGACAGATGCGCCGCGCCGTTCGATCCAGCACGACCCACCGCCCCTGAGCGAACGACTGACGCGGTCGGAGATCTTCGAGACCGGCATCAAGGCGATCGACCTGCTCTGTCCCATCGAGCGGGGCGGCAAGGCGGGGCTGTTCGGTGGCGCGGGCGTCGGCAAGACCGTGCTGATCGCCGAGATGATCTATAACATGTCGGGTGTCTATCAGGGCGTGAGCCTGTTCTGCGGCATCGGCGAACGCTCGCGCGAGGCGGAGGAATTCCACCGCGAGATGGACGAAGCCGGGGTGCTCGCGAACACCGTCATGGTGTTCGGCCAGATGAACGAACGCCCCGCGGTGCGCTTTCGCATCGGTCACGCCGCCATGACGATTGCCGAGCATTTCCGCGACGAGCTCAACACCGACGTGCTGGTGCTGATCGACAATATCTACCGCTTCGTCCAGGCGGGGGCGGAGGTCTCCGGCCTCCTCGGTCAGATCCCGTCGCGGGTCGGCTATCAGCCCTCGCTCGCCACCGAGATCGCGGAACTGGAGGAGCGGATCTGCTCCACCGCTTCAGGTGCCATGACGTCGATCCAGGCGGTCTATGTGCCGGCCGACGACTTCACCGACCCCGCCGCGACCCATGTCTTCGGCCATCTGTCGGCGTCGATCGTGTTGTCGCGCAAGCGGGCGGCGCAAGGGCTCTACCCGGCGCTCGATCCGCTGGAGTCGGCGTCGAAGATGCTGGCCTCCGGTGTTGCGAGTGACCGGCACGGGCGCGTCGCCCGCGACGTGCGCCGCACGCTGGCGGAATACGAGAGCCTCAAGGACGTGATCGCCATGCTGGGGCTCGAACAGCTTTCGGTCGAGGACCGCCGAACGGTTGCGGTGGCGCGGCGGCTGGAGCGGTTCCTGACCCAGCCCTTCCACGCCACCGAGCGGTTCACCAGCGTGCCGGGCCGTCGGGTGAGCCTGGAGCAGACGATCGAAGGCTGCGCGCTGATCCTGTCGGGCGCCTTCAACGATCGGCCGGAGCGGCATCTGTACATGATCGGCGCGATCGACGAAGCCGAGAGGGCCGGGCAATGAGCGCGCCGGCGGAGCACATGCGCCTGGAGGTCTTCACCCCGGCCGCGCTGTTGGTGGACGTCGCGGCCGTCAAGGTGGTGGCCGAGGGGCCGGAGGGGTTCTTCGCCCTTCTGCCCCGCCACATCGACCTGGCCGCGGCGCTGCCACCGGGCCTGTTCGTCTATGTCACGGCGGCAGGGGAGGAGCGTTTTCTGGGCGTCGACGAGGGCGTTCTGGTCAAGCGCGGCGCGGAGGTGCGCGTCTCGGTCCTCGACGCGTTCGAGAGCGACGATCTCGCCTCGCTGCGGGCCCAGGTGACGCGCCGCTTCCTCAGCCTCGACGACCATGAGCGCGCCGCCCGCACCGCGCTCGCCCGGCTCGAGGCCGGGGCCATCCGGCGGGTGCTGGAGATCGAGCGATGAGCGATCCGGACGATGGCCTGGAAGAGGCGGTCGGCCGCAAGGCCGAGCGGCGAGACCGGGCGCGGCGCGAGGGGAGGCATACACTCTGGTTCGGGTTCGGCATGTTCGGGCTGGTAGGATGGGCAGTGGCGGTCCCCACCCTCGCCGGGGTGGCGCTCGGGCGCTGGCTGGACACGCGCTACCCCGGCGGGCCCTCCTGGACGGTGACGGGGCTCGTGGGCGGCGTGGCGCTCGGCTGCCTGAATGCCTGGTGGTGGGTGCGGAGCACCGGTGGCCGCGGCGACGGCGCGGGAGACAAGCGATGACCGCAGACATCATCGGCGATCTCGTTCTGGGGCTTCTGGCCGGGCTGGCGCTCGGCGCGCTGCATCTGCTGTGGCTCTGGCGCGCCACGGCGCGGCTCGGCGCGCGGGCCGGCGGCGCCGGCCGGCTGCTGGCCGGGGCGGCGCCGCGGCTCGCCGCCGTGCTGGCGGGTTTCGCCGCGGTCGCCTGGGTGGCACGCCAACCGGGCCTCGCCCTGATCGCCGCGCTCGCGGGCTTCGCGCTGGCCCGCACCCTAGGGTTGAGGCGCGCATCGCGGAGGGAGCCGAGCTGATGGTGATCTCGCCGGACAACCAGATCCTGTTCGTGCTGCCTGGCGGCCCGCTCGGCGCGCTGCCGGTCTCGGCCACCATCGTCAACACCTGGATCGTCATGGCGATCCTGGTGATCGGCGGGCGGATTGCGACATGGGGGATCGGCCCGGCCACGCCGACCTCCCGCTGGCGGCTGGCGGTGGAACTGCTGGTCGAGGGGATCCGTGGCCAGATCCGTGCCATCGGGGGGGGCGATCCGACGCGCTATATGCCCTTTGTCGGGACGTTGTTCCTGTTCACCCTCCTGTCGAACGTGCTGGGCGTCGTCCCCGGGTTCATGTCGCCGACGGGCTCGCTCTCGACCACCGTGGCGCTCGCGCTCTGCGTCCTGATCGCGGTCCCGGCCTATGGGATCGCGGATAACGGCCTGTTCGGCTATCTGCGCCGCTATATACGGCCGACGCCGCTCATGGCCCCGTTCAACCTGATCGGCGAAATATCGCGCACCATCGCGCTCGCCGTCCGTCTCTACGGCAACGTCATGAGCGGTGCGGTGGTGGCCGCGATTCTGCTCTCGATCGTCCCCTTCTTCTTCCCGGTGCTGCTGCAGCTGCTCGGCCTGCTGACCGGCGTGATCCAAGCCTACATCTTTGCCGTTCTGGCCATGGTCTACATCGTCTCCGCGAGCGGGCGGGAGCCCGGCGCGGCTGAGAACAGGCCCCCTGCGGACGGAGCCGGCGCGCACGACACCTCCAAGGAAAGGAGCTCCTGAATGGATGCCTTGACCGTCATCGCCGCCGTTTCGATCGTGACCGCCGGCCTGACAATCGCGCTCGGCTCGATCGGCCCGGCGCTGGGCGAGGCCCGCACGGCGGCACAAGCACTGCAGGCCATCGCCCAGCAGCCGGATGAATCGAATACCATTACGCGGACCTTGTTCGTGAGCCTCGCCATGATCGAGTCGACGGCGATCTACTGCTTTGTCGTCGCGATGATCCTGCTGTTCGCCAACCCGTTCTGGACCTGGGCGATCCAGGCCGCGGCGCACAAAGCCGGGAGCTGACCGGTGCAGGTCGACTGGGTGACGATCGCCGCCCAGGTCGTCAATTTTCTGGTTCTGGCCTGGCTGCTGCAGCGGGTGCTCTACCGCCCCCTGACCCGTGCGCTGAAGGCGCGGGAGGAGGCGGTCCACCGCAGCCTGCACGAGGCCGAGGCCGCGCGGGAGACCGCGGAGATCGAGGCCGAGTCACATCGCCGCGCACTCCGCGCGCTGGAGGATGCGAGGCACGACCGCCTCGAGGCCGTGGAGCAGGAGGCCGAGGCCGTGCGCGCTGCCATGACCGAGACGGCCCGCGGCGAGCTTGCCGAGCGCCGCGCCGCCTGGCAGGCGCAACTGGAGGACGAGAAGGCCGCGTTTCTCGACCGGCTGCGCCGCCGCGCGGGCGAGGCCTTCGTCACACTCGCCCGTCGCGCGCTGACGGACATGGCCGACGAGGACCTGGTGGACCGCATCGCCCGCGTCTTCGCCCGCCGCCTCTCCGCCCTCGACCCCGAAGAGCAGAAGCATCTGCAATCCGCCGCCGACCGCGACGAGGCGCCGCTGATCCTGTCCTCCTTCCCGCTCTCGCCCGAGGCGCGGGCGTTGGTTGCCGAAGCGGTCGGGCGGGTGGTGGAACGTGACGTCGTGCTCGACTTCCGCGAAGAACCGGACCTGGAATGCGGTGTCGTGCTCGCGATCGGCTCACGCCATGTCGGCTGGACGCTGGGCGAACATCTCGACGCGCTCGAGGACGACGTGGCGCGCCTGCTCGACGCCCGCGCGGACCCGGGGGACGTGGCATGACATTGAGCGGGCTCGCCGAGACGCTCTTCGATGCGATCGAGAAAGAAGGTGCGCGCGCGCCGCACCTGTTCTCCGAGGAGAGGGGCGCGGTCAGCCGCGTGCTGCGCGGGGTGGTGGAGGTCGAAGGCTTCACCGAGGCGACATCGGACGAGGTGATCGCCTTTGCGGGCGGGGCGACGGGCCTGGCGATCGACCTGGTCCCGGGGCGGGCCGGGATCGTTCTGCTGCACGACCCGCAGGGGTTGCGTCCCGGCGACACCGCGCGGCGGACGCGGCGCGTGGCCTCGGTCCCGACCGGCGAGGCGCTGCGCGGCCGCGTGATCAATCCGCTCGGCCGGCCGCTCGACGGTCTCGGACCCGTCGCCGCCGACCGGCTGGAACCGGTCGAACGGCCGGCCCCCGCGATCATGGAGCGCGCGGCGGTCGCCCATCCGCTCCAGACCGGGATCAAGGCCATCGATGCGCTGGTCCCCATCGGCCGGGGCCAGCGCGAGCTGATCGTCGGCGACCGGCAGACGGGCAAGACCGCGGTCGCTGTGGATACTATCCTGAACCAGGTCGGGACGGGCGTCATCTCGGTCTATTGCTCGATCGGCCAGCGCGGCGACGCGGTGGCGCGGGTCATCGCCCGCCTGCGCGACAGCGGCGTCATGGAGAACTGCGTCGTGGTGGTGGCGGGCGCCGAGGAACCGCCGGGTCTGCAATACATCGCGCCTTACGCCGCGACCACCATCGCCGAGCGCTTCATGCGCGCGGGGCGCAACGCGCTGATCGTCTATGACGATCTCACCCGCCACGCCCGGACCTATCGGGAGCTGTCGCTCCTCCTGCGCCGTCCGCCGGGGCGCGAGGCCTATCCGGGCGACATCTTCTACCTTCACGCCCGCCTGCTGGAGCGGGCGACGCAGCTGCGCGAAAGCGCCGGCGGCGGTTCGCTGACCGCCCTGCCGATCGTGGAGACGCAGGCGCAGAACCTGTCGGCCTATATCCCCACCAACCTGATCTCCATCACCGACGGGCAGATCTATCTCTCGCCGGCCCTCTTTCGCCGTCGGGCAGCTGCCGGCCGTGGATGTCGGCCGCTCGGTCTCCCGCGTCGGCGGCAAGGCGCAACTTCCGGCCTTCCGTGCGGTGGCGGGGCCGCTGAAGCTGGCCTACGCCCAGTTCGAGGAACTCGAAGCCTTCGCCCGCTTCGGCGCCAAGCTCGACGAGGATACCCGCGCCCAGCTGGAACGCGGCCGGCGCGTACGCGAGGCGCTGAAGCAGCAGGAGGCGTCGCCGATCCCCGTCACGCACCAGATTGCGCTGTTGCTGGCGGTGGCGGAAGGACTGTTCGACACGATCCCCCTTTCGGGGATGGCCGCTGCGACCGCGGCGGTCGTCAAGGCGGTGGACCGGACGCCGGAGGCACGCGAGATCGCGCAAGGCGCGCGGCTCGAAGGCGACCGGCGCGAGGCGGTGTTGCGCGTTGCCCGCGCGGCGCTCCGCGAGGCGGAGTGATGGCGACACTCGAGGAACTCTCTCGCCACATCGAGGTCGCCGAGGACCTGCAATCGGTGGTCCGCACCATGAAGACGATCTCGGCTGTCGCCATCCGCCGTCATGAACTGGCCGAACAGGCGATGTCGCGGTACCTGGAGACGGTGGAGCTGGGCCTTCAGGTCGCCCTCCGCGCCCTCAAGGGCACCGGGGCCGGAGCGCGGGTGCCCGGGGAGGGACCCACGGCCGTGATTCTGGTCGGCTCCGAAATCGGCCTCTGCGGTGCCTTCAACGAGCGGCTTGTCACCTTTGCCCTGGAAAGTCTCGCGGCGACTGAAGCCTCCCCTGGCGCCGCCCCTGGCGAACGGCTCGTCCTCACGATCGGGGCCCGCGCCGACGCGAGCTGGCGCGCCGAGGCCGAGCCGCCGTCGGCCCATGAGGAGGCGCCCGCGACGGTCGAGGCGCTCACGCGCACGGTCGGCGCCGTGCTGACCCGTCTCGACCACTGGCGTGAGGAGAAGGGCGTCGGGCGGCTCGTGCTGTTCCACCATCGTCCGGGCGAGGGGGGACGCGGAACGCCGGTGCGCGCCCGTCTGCTGCCGCTCGACCCGGCCTGGCTTGCCGCGCTGCGCGCGCGTACCTGGTCCTCGCGCCGCCTGCCGGTTCCCGCCGGACCACCGGAGGCGCTGTTCCGGCGACTGATCCGCCAGCTTCTGTTTGCCCGGGTCTTCACCGCCGTCATCCAGTCCCGCACGGCCGAGCACGCCGAGCGTCTCGCCGCCATGCAGGCGGCCGACCGCAGCATTGGCGAGAAGATCGACGATCTCCACATGGCGCACCGGCGGACGCGGCAGAGCGTCATCACATCGGAACTTCTTGACCTCGTATCGGGCTATGAGGCCATCATGGGGGATCAGCAGGGGTGAAGGACCACGGCCAAGATGATGGGCAGCACCTGAGCACGAACCGCCACGAGCACCGCCTCGCCGGACCAATCGGACTTCGCGACGACGTGGTGCAGCGACTGGTGTGCTGACTGCACGCGTCCCGGCTGCACGCGCGCGGCCATCGGCTCGACGCTCTTGCGATCGTCCGGTAGCAGAAGTCCCGCGCAATAGGATCGGCAAGGCGCCGCGCGATCGGCGTGGCCGAGCGCCGACGTGATCGCCTCGACATAGGCGTCGAACCGCGATTCGCTGCCGCCTGCGCGGACCTTGAGACCCACAACCCGCCTCCACGAGTGAGAATCTCTACTCCAGACAAATCCGTGCCGAATCGGTCAAGCATCTTACGACACAGTAGGAGCAGGGGGCAGTCCGAAACACTACCTGAATCTTGCGGTGCATACATCAGGCTCGGCGCGCCGCCATTGGTCACGTTGCGCGCCCCACCGTCGTGATCGCTGGCGGTGTACTGCGGCCGGCTGCGGATACTGCATAGCCTCGGTCAGCTCCAGTGTGGTTCGAAGCAGGCGGCTTGGATACCAGGAGCCGCTCATCGTGCAGAACTGTGACAGAGAGATATTCGCCGGCAGCGACGAGCCTGCGTCGCCATTCGCGTCGCGGCCTGCGATGCGCTGGATGCCTGGCGGCGGCTTGCGCATGGGACCTGACGGATTCCATTCCGAGGAGGTTTCAGCCCACGCGGTCGTGTACCCAGGTCGCCATCGGGTTCCAACCACCCTGCGCGATGCCAAGCGTACCTCCTCGACGTACCGAGAACGGATGCCTGACCCACCAGTCGATAGGAGATCGTCATGAGGCCATTACAATGGCTACGACATAGCGCTTTCGTCGCTCGGGGCCGCCCTGCTGCTGGCCGCACTGCCGAACGTCGTCGCGGCGCAGAGCAACCCCAGCCTGACGAACGTGATTCCCGAATCCGCCGCCGTCAGCCTTATGGGGACGATCAAGTCGATTGACCCCGCGACACGTGAAGTCGTGCTCGAAGGGCGCTCCGGCGCGAAGCTTCACGTGATCGCCGGACCGGCGGTGCGCCTCGATATGCTGAAGACCGGCGATACAGTGGAGGTAAAATACTATCGCTCCGTCGCGTTTCTCGTTTCCGGGCCTGGGTCGAATGGCGGGAAGTCGACCGAAGAGGATTCCGTGACAGCGGTCCTGGCCCGGCCAGTGCACGCGCCAGGCGGGATCGGCGTTCGCACGACAAAGATAAGCGGGGTCGTTGTCGGGCTCGACCTGTCCGCGCACAGCGTGGATCTGACTGCCACGAGCGGCGGACCCGTCTATACCGTCGAGGTGACAGACCCGGAGCGGATCGCCGCCCTATCGCAACTGAAAATCGGCGACACCATCACCGCTGTCATCAGCGAGACACTCGCCGTTGAGATCACGCCGGCTGGAGGTGCAGGCAAGTAGACGAAACCGGGGCGGGAGCACCGTGTCATGCGTGTCGTTACCCGCCCCGCTTTCGCTCGCCTGAACAGAGGGGCAAACTCCGCGCCGCGATGATCGCCGAATACAGCTGGCCGATCATTGCCTCGAACATGGACGGGCTGCATGCGAACGCGGTCAGCGGCGTGATGTCACCAAAGCCGACGGTCGTCAGCACCGTGGGGCTGTGACAGACAAATGATCCTGTCGCCGCGAGGGCAGCATCGCCGTGCTGTGCCGGCGTGAAGCCATCGCCGAGCGTTCTGTTGCAAACGCTGGGTCTGGCCCGTGGGGAGAAGGCGCGGACTGCTACTCCGCCATCCTGACGTATTCGAAATCACCCGGCTTGTTGTCGATCCCCACGCGCGGCGGTGCGATCCAGGAGGCGTACCGCCCCGCCTCGGTCACCGGCCGCATCAGGCTTTCGATATACGCCCCGTCTGCCGCGGAGGGCAGGAAGCCGTCCCGCCGCGCCTGCCACTCCGCCGCGCCGAGCGCCGTTCCGTCGGGCGCGATCGGTGCGCCGGCGAACTCGCCGACGCGGCGGTTGAAGCCGACATGCGGCAGGACCAGGCGGAAGTCGTAGCCGGCCTGCGCGATCCCCCGGTTCCAGCGCGCCACGCCGTGCTCGCACTCGGCCACGTAGTCGTCGCGCAGGCGCATGTTGAGCGCCGACAGGGCGGCGGCGGGCTCGCGCAGGATCGCCCCGTCGCGCCAGCGCAGCACCGGATAGGTGGCGTCGCGCAGGAGGTGGTCGTCCTCGATCTTGTCCTCGCGGTAGCGGCCCTTCAGCCCCGCGTTGTAGGCGTTGGCGGCGTTGGTGCTGATCTCGTTGCCGAACAGGTCGAGGGTCAGCGAAAAGTGCAGGTTCATCTTGCGCTGCAAGGTCGGCAGGTCGATCACGCCCAGCGCGCGCACCCGATCCGTATCGGCAGGGTCGTCGATGCCGGCCGCGCGCATCGCCTCGCAGGTGCGCTGCACCACCCGCTGGATGCCGGAATCGCCCACGAACATGTGGTGCGCTTCCTCGGTCAGCATGAAGCGGCAGGTGCGGCTGAGCGGGTCGAAGCCGGATTGCGCGAGAGCGGCAAGCTGCATCTTGCCGTCGCGGTCAGTGAAGAAGGTGAACAGGAAGAAGCTCAGCCAGTCGGGCGTGGCTTCGTTGAACGCGCCCAGCATGCGCGGCGCGTCAGGGTCGCCGGAGCGGCGGCGCAGCAGGTCTTCCGCTTCCTCCCGCCCGTCGCGGCCGAAATATTTCTGCAGCAGATAGACCATGGCCCAGAGGTGGCGGCCCTCCTCCACGTTCACCTGGAACAGGTTGCGGAGGTCATACAATGACGGCGCCGTGGCACCGAGATGGCGCTGCTGCTCCACCGAGGCGGGTTCGGTGTCGCCCTGGATCACCAGCAGTCGGCGCAGCATGGAGCGGTATTCGCCGGGGACTTCCTGCCAGGCGGGCTCGCCCTTGTGGGCGCCGAAGCCGATGCGGCGGCCTTCCACGGCGGGGGCAAGCAGGATGCCCCAGCGGTAGTCAGGCATCTTCACGAAGCCGAAGCGCGCCCAGCCTTCCGGATCGACGCCGATCGCGGTGCGCAGATAGACGAGGCTGTCCTGGAAGCCGGCGGGGCCGCTGCCTTTCCACCAGTCGATGTAGCCCGGGTGCCAGGTTTCCAGCGCCTTGCGCAGCCTGGCGTCGGCGTTCAGGCCCACGTTGTTCGGGATCATGCCGTCGTAATCGACGAGCGTTCCGTTGGGCATCGTGCGCCTCCCTCTGCTGGCGGTCTCGCCGCGGGCCGGCCAGTTTCCTCCGCCGGCTATGCGTCGTGCAAGAGGCGGGGAATCCACACTCCGTCGCGCTTCTCGTAGCTTCGCTTCACCGCGGCCCAGGCGATGCGATGCACGGTGGCCTCGTCTCCGCTCGCGGCGTAGCGCGCCCAGGCATTGTTGAAGGCGGCGCGGTAGATCTCCTGCGCGTGCGCGGGCAGCGCGTGGCGGACCGGGGCCGGCAGGTCGGCGATGCTGGGATAGGGCATGCGGCCCCTCCGTGGCGCGGCGGACAAGCAAGCACGCCGGGGGTGGCCGAGGGTTGATGCAGGTCAACCGCGCGCCGCTCGCGCGGCGTCACGGGATCACACCCGTTCGGGGTCGAAGGCCGGTTTCGTGCCGCTGCCGTAGCGATGCAGCGCGCCGGCCTCGCCGACCGCGCCGGGGCGCTGGAAGACCCAGTTCTGCCAGGCCGACAGACGGCCGAAGATGCGGGTTTCCATCGTCTCCGGCCCGGCGAAGCGGAGATTGGCTTCCAGCGCGGAGAGCGCGTCGGGGGAGAAGCTCGCGCGCTCTTCCAGCAGCAGGCGCAGTTCCTCGTCCCAGTCGATGGCGTCGAACGCGGCGGTGACGAGGCCGAGGGCCTCGGCCGCCTCGCCGTCGAGCGGCGCGCCGATCGCGGCGCGGGCGCTGTCCAGGCTGTCGGGCTCGCCCAGGAAGCGGGTGGCCAGGCGGGTGAGGCCGTTGCCCATCGGGTAGGGGCCGAAGTTCAGCGGGCTCAGCGCCAGGCTGGCCGGCGGCTGGTTGCCGCCCGCCGCCGGGGCCGGCGCGCATCACCGCCCGGTCGGCGGCGAAAGCGAATTCGGCCAGCGTGCCGGCGAAACAGCTGCCGGGTTCGATCAGCGCGATCAGCGAGCGCGACGTCACGTCCAGCCGCTTCAGCACCCGTTTCCAGTAGAGCCGGATCTCGCGCACCAGCCAGTCCTGCGCGTGCGCCTCCAGCAGCCGGTCGGCTTCCAGCACGGCGGCGGGATCGCCCTCGGTGCGGAGCAGCCAGAGCCCGAGCTCCGGCTCGTTCGTGCGCAGATGCAGGATGGCGTCGTCGAGCTCGCGCGCCGCGGCGAGCGGCCAGAACGCGGCGCCGGCGGCATGGATGGCGGCAAGATCGGCGGGCAGGCGGTCCGGTCCGCGCAGGGTCAGGCTGGCGCGGCGGCCGGCGCGGTCGAGGGCGATCCGCAGGTGGGGGTAGGTGATGCTGTCGGCCTCGAACCGCCGGTCGAGCGGGGTGAGGGCGATGCCGCGCGCCTCGGCCGGCCGGTCCGACCCGGCCGCCAGCGCGGCGGCGCGGGCGGCGACCGCCGCGTCCCAGCGCGACGGGGCCACCAACTCATCGACCAGCCGCCAGTCGAGCGCGCGCCGGCCGCGCACCCCTTCCTCGGTGGTGCAGAACAGGTCGGCGCGGTCGCGGCGCACCCGGCGCTTGTCGGTGAGCCGGGTGAGGCCGCCGGTGGCCGGCAGCACGCCGAGCAGCGGCACTTCCGGCAGCGAAACGGCCGCCCGGCGGTCGTCGACCAGCAGGATGTGCGCGCAGGCGAGCGCCAACTCGTAGCCGCCGCCGGCGGCCGAGGCGTGCACCGCGCAGAGCCAGGGCTGGCCGGACCCGGCCGACGCGTCCTCGATCGCCAGCCTTGTCTCGTTGGTGAACTTGCAGAAATTCACCTTGTGGCCGTGGCTGGCGCGCCCCAGCATGCGGATGTTGGCGCCGGCGCAGAACACGCCGGGCTTGGCCGAGCGCAGCACCACGGCGCGGACTTCGGGGTGCTCGAAGCGCAGGCGCTGGACCGCGTCGGCGAGCTCGATATCCACGCCGAGATCGTAGGAGTTCAGTTTCAGCTCGCAGCCGGGGAACAGGGACGCGGCGGGATCGACGTCCATCGCCAGCTCCGCGACCTGGCCGGCGACCGACAGGCGCCAGTGGCGGTAGCGGGACGGATCGGTCTGGAAATCAATCCGCATGGCGCGGCACCTGCACGATCTCGCGGGCAAAGGCTGCGACTTCGGCCACGGTGGCCTCCGTCGCTTCCACATGGGGGGAATGGCCCGCGGTGAGCAGCACGATACGCGCGCCGCCAGGGATTTCCCGTTCGGCGCGGCGCGCGTGCGCGTCGGTGCCGTACGGGTCCTGCGTGCCTTGCACGACGAGGGTGGGCAGGCGGATGCGGCGCAGCTCCGCGGTCAGTTCGAGCGCGGCGGGAAACCCGGCGTCGAGCCAGGCGTCGGCCCAGCCGTAAAATGCGCCATCGACCTCGGCGTGGTGGCGGGCCAGGCGGGCGCGCACGGTGCCGGTCTGGTACTCGCCCCGGATCGCGGTGATGCCCGCCACCGCGATCGGTTCGACGAAGAAATGCGGGGCGATCAGCGCGAGGCCGCGCAGGCGGGGATCGTTCCGCGACCCGGCGGCGATGGCGGCGATCGAGGCGCCGTCGGAATGGCCGACCAGAACGGCGGCGCGGATGCCGGCGGCATCGAGCACGCGCGGCAGAACGTCGCGGGCTTCGCGGTGCATGTAGTCGAGCGGGCGGGGACGCGCGATCGGCGCGGAGCGCCCGTAGCCGAAACGGGAATAGGCGAACACGCCGACGCCGGTGGCGGCGGCGAGCCGGGCGGGGAAGTCGCGCCACAGGCCGACCGAGCCGAGGCCCTCGTGCAGCAGCACGAGGGTGGGTGCGGCGTCGGGCGGCGGTCCCCACCAGGACGCTTCGAGCCGTTGGCCGTCCAGGATGAGATCGCTCCGCCTCCCCTCGCGGCCCAAGCCCGCATGGGAAGGGGGGGGCGTGGGCTGCGGGGTCATGGATTCGTCTCGCGCAGCTTGTAGCGCTGGATCTTGCCGGTGGCGGTCTTCGGCAGGGTTTCGACCAACTCGATCCAACGCGGGTATTTCCAGACCCCGATGCGGTGCTGCACTTCGGCTTTCAGTTCCGACCGCAGCCGTTCCGCGTCCATGCCGGAGAAGCCGTCGCGCAGGACCAGGAACGCCTTGGGCTTGATCAGGCCGTCGGCGTCCTGCGTGCCCACCACGGCGGCTTCCAGCACCGCGGGATGGGCGAGCAGGGCGGCTTCCACCTCGAACGGCGAGACCCAGATGCCGCCCACCTTCATCATGTCGTCGGCGCGGCCCTGGTAGCGGTAGGTGCCGTCCGGCTCGCGGACGTAGGTGTCCCCGGTGTGGGTCCATTCGCCGCGGAAGGTGCGGCGGGACTTGTCGCGCTGGTTCCAATAGCCCTCGGCCGCCGAGGGGCCGCGCACGATCAGTTCGCCCGCGGTGCCGTCGGCTACGGGGGCGCCTTCGGCATCGACGATGCCGACCTCATAGCCGGGCACCGGGCGGCCGGAGGTGCCGTAGCGCACGTCGCCGGGACGGTTGGACAGGAAGATGTGCAGCATCTCGGTGGAGCCGAGCCCGTCCAGGATCTCCACCCCCACCGTTTCGTCCCAGCGGCGGCCGACCGGTTCGGGCAGCGCCTCGCCGGCGGAGATGCAGCGACGCAGGCGGGCGGAGCCGGCGCCGGGCCCGAGCCCGGGCTGCGCGAGCAGGCTGGCATACAAGGTGGGCACGCCGCCGAAGATGCTGGGCTGGAACCGGGTCAGGATGGCGCGCACCGCCTCCGGCGTCGGGCGGTCGGGCAGCAGCACGGCGGCGGCGCCGACCGCCATCGGGAAGGTCATGGCGTTGCCGAGGCCGTAGGCGAAGAAAAGCTTGGCGGCGGAGAACACGAGGTCGTCCGGTTGGATGCCGAGCACCTGGGCGGCATAGCTGTCGGCGGTGGCGCGCAGGCTGGAATGGACGTGGCGCGCGCCTTTGGGCAGCCCGGTGGAACCGGAGGAATAGAGCCAGAACGCGACCTCGTCGGGCGCGACGTCCACCGGGTCGTGCGAGGCGGTGCCGGGAGGGGCGCCGGTGGCGAGGAATGCGTCCCAGGCGATCTCGTTCGCCGCTTCGGTCGGCGGGGTGGTGCCGTCGGGTGCGGCGAGGATGACCTGGCGCAGCGCGGGCAAATGGGGGAGCAGGGGGCGGAGCGAGGCGGCGAGCGGGGCGGAGACGACCAGCGCCTCGGCGCGGCTGTCGGCCAGGATGTAGGCGGTCTGCTCCGGCGTGAGCAGGGTGTTCACCGGCACCGGCACCACGCCGGCGGCAAGCGCGCCCCAGAAGGCGACGGGGAAGTCAACCGTATCGAGCAGGACGAGCGCGATGCGGCGCTCGCGGCCGATGCCGGCGGCCTGCAGCGCGGCGGCGAAGCGCGTCGAGGCGGCGGCGAGTTCGGCGTAGGTGAGGCTGCGGTTTGGGTCGAGGAAGGCCGGGCGGTCGCCGCCTCCTTCAGCCAGGTGGCGGTGGACGAAATACCAGGCGGCGTTGCCGTGGGGCGGCATGGTGGACGGTGTGCTCCCTTTGTCGCGCCGAGCCGGTGGTGGGGCAGGCGGTTTGGTTGGGCGCATCATCGCCGCAGTTGGGGGTGGCGACAAGCGCGGGGCCCGGACGCGCGGGGTTAGCCGAGATTCCCGGTATGACCGGCCCATTCGGCCCTATGGCAAGCAGCGTACCCGCCATCCAGGGCGAGGTGATCGGCTTGCAGGTCGGCCTGCGCGAGAGCGCGCAGAGCTGGCGGGACCTGCTGGTCGACCTCAAGGCCCGCGGTCTCGCCATCGCGCCGGAGTTGGCCACCGGAGACGGCGGCGGCAATTTTTGCCGAGACGTATGGGGCCAAATGCGACAAGGCGGTCTCTTGCCTGGTCAAGGACCGGGACGCGTTGCTGACTTTCCACGACGTCCCCGCCGAGCGCTGGGACCAGTTGCGCACCTCGAACCCGATCGGGAGCGTGTTCGCCACGGTGTGGCACCGACCGGTGCGCACCAGAGGGGCGCTGTCGCAGGACACCGCCCGAGTGATGGTGCTCAAGCTCGTCACAACGGCCGCGACAATCTGGCGCAGGCTGACGGGCGAAAGCCAGTTGCCCAAACTCGTCCGGGGCGTCCGATTCCGAACCGGCGTCGAGGTGACCGACGCGCCACTCCAGACCGCGGCCTGATCCCGCCGCCACCCGGATTCCGGCATGGCTCCGGAACGGATTTCCCGAGGCGTAATTGACAATGTCGCAGATGGTTGGCTCTGATGGGCGTTTGGCGGCACGGTCGGACGTGACTCGGGGAACAGTGAAGTGAGCTTTTCGGCGGTTTTCTCACGCGCGGTCGCGCTGGTCGGCGGCGCAGCCCGGGTATCGCGGCGGCTGACGCAACCCGCGCACGAACCGGCCTGGGGCAGCAGCCCCACGGTCCCGCAGGCAAAGCCGCAGGGCGCGATCCCCACCTTGAAGATGCCGGCGGCGCGGGGATGGTCCGAGGGGCAGACGCCGATCGCCGCCCCGGGGCTCAAGGTCACCGCGTTCGCGGCCGGTCTCGACCATCCTCGCTGGATCGAGACGTTGCCCAACGGCGATGTTCTTGTGGCCGAGGCGATGAACATCGACCGGCGACCAAGGTCGCTGTTCGACTACGCGATGGTCAGCATGATGCGGCGCGCCAATGCGATGGGGGTCAGCGCCAACCGCATCACGTTGCTGCGCGACGCGGATGGCGACGGGGTGGCCGAGAGTCGCGAGGTGTTCCTGGACGGGCTGAGCCAACCGTTCGGCATGGCGCTGCTGGGTGAGACGTTCTATGTCGGCAACACCGATGGGCTGGTCGCCTTTCCCTACACAGCGGGTGCGACCCGCATCACGGCTCCGGGACGACAGCTCGCGGCTTTCAAGCCGGCCGGGCATTGGACGCGCAACCTGCTGCCTGCTCCCGATGGACGGAAGCTCTATATCGGTGTCGGCTCACTCACCAACATTGCCGACAACGGCATGGCGGTGGAGGAAGGCCGTGCCGCCATCCATGAGTTCGACGTCGCCAGCGGCACGCTCCGCCGCTTCGCGTCCGGCCTGCGCAACCCGGTGGGGATGGCATGGGAGCCGCACACCGGCGCGCTGTGGACGGTGGTCAACGAGCGCGACGGCCTGGGTGACGAAACACCGCCCGACTATCTGACCTCGGTGCGCGACGGCGGCTTCTACGGTTGGCCCTACTGCTATTGGGGGCAGACGGTGGACGACAGGGTGCCGCAGGATCCGGCCATGGTCGCGACAGCCATCACGCCCGACTACGCGCTGGGCGGCCACACCGCCTCGCTTGGTCTCTGCTGGTTGCCTGCCGGCACGCTTCCCGGCTTTCCGGACGGCATGGCGATCGGCCAGCACGGCTCGTGGAACCGCAGCACACTGAGCGGGTACAAACTTGTCTTCGTGCCGTTCGCGAACGGACGGCCGTCGGGGCCGCCGCGCGATATATTGTCAGGGTTTCTGGCGCCGGACGAACGGGAGGCCTATGGGCGCCCGGTCGGTGTCACCCTTGGCCCGGGCGGCTCCGTGCTGATGGCGGACGACGTCGGCAACGTGATCTGGCGCGTGACAGGCGCGTAGCGGGACCTACACCGGCTCCGCGTTCCGCTCGGCCATCATCGCGATGAACGCGGGGCGCGACTGGCATGCGGTGATCCAGCTTTGCACGTGCGGCGTGTCGGCGAACAACTCCGGCGCCGCCTGGGCGTAGCGGATGACCTCGGCGACATTCAGATCGGCCACGGTGAAGCGGCGACCCACGAGATGTCCGTCGCCGTCGCGCAAGGCCTTGTCCAGGACAGCGAATTTTGGCTTCAGAGCGGCCACGCTCGCGTCATAGACCATTGTGTCCCGGGTCTTGACCGCGGCAGCATTCTGCATCGCCCGCAGCGCTTGTGTCTCGCATTCCGTGGCGGCCCACAGCGTCCACATCGTCATCAGGCCTTCCTCACGCACGTCCTGCGGCGCCAGCTTGCCGCCATGCTTGCGCGCCAGATACAGCGTGATGGCGAGCGACTCGTTCAGCACGAAGCCGTCGTCGTCGATACTCGGCACCAGGCCGTTCGGATTGACCGCGCGAAATGACGGAGAGCCGGTGTTCAGCGGCGCGTCCGCGGCCTGAGGATTCGGCAGCCGATACTGCTGGATGACCGGCACCTGCTCGTACGAAAGACCGAGTTCCTTGGCCATCCAGATGGGCCGGGTCGCGCGCGACCGCAGGACACCGTAGATCTTGAGGGACATGGGTTGGGCGTCCTCCATCAGATCGTCCACGCTACTTCCATCACGACATAGCGGAACCCCCGCGGCAGGCATAGCCCTCCGCCGGCAGCGCTGCCTCGCACTCGGCCAGCCGTCTTCTCCCGGTAGATCTGCGCCAGGTTGGGATGCAGCCGCGGCGCCGGTGTGGCAGCGGTCGCGATCTGTTCTTCCAGCTTGATCCGGCGGCCCTTCAGATCTCGCAGCCGGTCGTTGCCCACCGCCGCCGCTGAGGCCGGCCTCGATCCGGCCACCCAGACCGCGCCGGGTCTTGTCGACCAGATCCCTGAGGAAGAGGGCGTTCATCGTCCCCTTGAGGCCGACGTGCAGCGCGCTGATCCCGCCCTCGGCCAGGCTCACCAGCTCGATCCCGAGCGAAGCGCAGGCGCTTGAACAGCGCCGCGACGTTTTCCTGGTCGCGTGACAGCCGGTCCAGGGCCTCGGCCACCACCACGTCGAACCCGACCTCCCGGGCGGCTTCCAGCAGGGCCCGGTCGCCCGGGCGCAGGGTGCTGGCGCCACTCAGCGCCGCGTCGCGGTAGACCTGGGCCTGCCGCCAGCCCTCTCGAGCCAGGACCGGTGCCGTGCCCCCTCGGGACGTCGTCAGCCTGCGGCTGTCCCAGGCACGGCGCTCCCGGCAAGCTCCAGGATCTCGCGCGTTCGGGAGACGCGGCCGTCCCAGACCCGGTCGAACTCTGCGATCAGTGCCTGCAACCCCGCCGAGCTGGCCACCGCCGCCACCTCCCCAGCGTCCGCGAACTCATAGAACGCGAAATGCACCGTCGGATCGGTCTGGCTCCAGCACCGCCAACCGCGCCGCGCATTGAATGCCCTTATCGCGTCGGGCAGGTGCTCGGTCTCATACCAGTGATCAAACCGCGCGCGGTCATCGGGGTGGGCCAGCACCGCTCGCACCACAAGGAGCGCCATCGCCATGACCTCAGTCTTCCTCTCGCTATGGCGGGTCCACACGGAGTGGATCCCGCTGACAACGTAGCGCCTCCCTGTGCCCGCGCGAACCCTGGCGACGGCCGCTGTGGTGGCAGACCCGCGAGCTGGTCAGAGCTGGCCGGCTTGGTCGAGAAAGCGTTCCGACCTTCGATAGGTGGAACCTCTGCCGGTTGATGTCGTGGTATGCCGTTGTCGGTGCGTCATGCAGGAAGGGCATGGCCCGACTGGAGTGATGCCCCGGCAATGGCGGCGAACGTCAGGCTGCCGCCCGCTGCGGCAGGTGGGCGAAGCAGGCTTGTTCCGGCGCCTGTGCGTCAAGGTTCGAATGGAGGCGCCGGCGATTATGGAAGTCCAGATGCTGGCCCAGCGGGACACGCGCCGCAGCCACGCTGTCGTAGGCCCGCAGATCGACCTCCTCGTATTTGACCGACCGCCACAGCCGCTCGACAAAGACGTTGTCGCGCCAGGAGCCGCGGCCATTCATGTTGATCTGGATGGCGTTCTCCGTCAGCAGGCCTGTGAATCCGGCGCTGGTGAACTGGCTCCCCTGGTCGTTGTTGAAGATTTCCGGCCGGCCATGTCCGGCCAACACCTCCTCGACCGCATCGAGACAGAAATTGACTTCCATTGTGATCGACAGGCGCCGGGCCACAACCCGCCGGCTGAACCGGTCCACCGCGGCCCCCAGGTAGACGAAGCCGCGTGCCATCGGGCTTGAGGCGCATAGCGCATCAAGCGTGATGTCCATCGTCCAGACTCGGTTCGGCCGCTCCACCGCCAGGCTGTGGAGCAGATACGGGTAGATCTTGTGTCCGGGCGCGGGCTTGGATGTGTTGGGGTAACGATATAATGCGTCGATCCCCATGCGCCGCATCATCGTGGCGACCCGTTCCCGCCCGATCGCGACGCCCTCGCCGCGCAACAGATCGCGCAGCATCCGGCTGCCCGCGAACGGATACTCCATGTGCAGCGCGTCGATCCGCCGCATGATCGCCAGATCGGCCCCCGGCACCGGTCGAGGCCCATAGTAAAGGCTGCTGCGGCTCAGCGTCGGCAGCGCCGCCTGCCGTGCCAGTGGCAGTCCGTGGCCCCGGTCGATCATCGCTTTGCGCTCAGCGGGCCGGCTTTGCTGAGCCCACCGGACAAGAAATCAGTCTCCAGCGTCAGTTCGCCGATCCCCGGGTCAAGCCCGGGGGGACAAGCCCTGGCGTGCAGAACCTTGAGGTCCACCGCCGGCGCCGCCGGGCCGCCCGCAGGACCAGAGCCCGAATATCTCGGCGGCACCCTTCGTCAGCTGGGCCTTCCAGGCGGCGATCTGGTTCGGATGCACGTCATACAGCTGCGCCAGATCGGCCAGCGTCTTCTCGCCTTTGAGGGCCGCCAATGCCACCTTCGCCTGGAAGGCCGGACTGTGCGTCCGTCGTGTTCGCCGCGTCATGGTCTCTCCCGATCCGCGGCATCCTGGCCGCGCTCAGGCAGACTTTCCACTTATCGACCTGTCCGAATTTCCCCGGCCAGCTCTGTTCACGGTCGAGCAGGTGACGCCGCATCTCGAAACGAACGCCTGGGTTATCGCGCAGTTCGCCATTGCCAGCATCGATGTGCAGCGCACCGCAGCCGGACCCGCGCACGTTGTCGTGACCCCGCGACGCTGGCTGCCCTCCATTTGATTCATGTCAATGCTTCGGCGAATGCCCGCGCCGTACGAGGCCCGAAGGAACCTCGCAGTTCCGCCATGCCCGCTGTTGGTTTTTGAACCCTCGACCGGGAGCCAGCCATGCAGACCTTCCTCATGCTGACCAGCTCTGACCCCGGACGCCGTTCGCGCGCCGCGTGCCCTTGAGGACCTCGAGCGCAAGGTCGCGGAGCATGTGCGGGCGGCCTGCCCCGGCGTCGAGTGGGTGGGCAGCTATGCCGTGCTCGGCCCGTATGATTACGTTGATATCTTCCGCGCGCCGGACATCGACACCGCAAGCAAGGTGTCGGCCGTGGTGCGAACCTACGGCCACGCCCGGACCGAGACCTGGGCAGCGACGGAATGGGATCACTTCAAGGAACTCGTCCGCACGCTCGGCGAGAAGACCCCGCCGGGGCGTGCCTGAAGCTTGGCCGCCCGACGCCGGGCGTCCGCGTCCCGCAGCCTGGCACGGAGCACCACAGACGTGATGCCGCGCCGCCGCCTCGCCATCCTTGGCCTGGGCCGGCTCGGCCAGGCCTGCGCCGCGGCAATTCGCGAGTCCGACGACCTGGCCCTGGTCGGGATCGTGCGCAGGCCGGAGACGCTCCTGGCCCCGAGGCCGGCTCATCTTGCGGACATCCCGGTCGTTTCGAACCCAAGTGATATCGGTGCGGTCGATGCCGCGTTGATCTGCCTGCCGACCGCGCTGGTGTGCGAAGCGGCCACCGACCTGCTGCAGCATCGCACGCCGATCGTCGAGGCGGCCGCGTTTGATGCCGGAGCGCGCGAGGCGCACTGGCAGGCGATCGATCGCGCGGCGCGGCGGCACCGCATCCCGGCCGTCGTCGGCGCCGGCTGGGAGCCCGGGGCACGCGGGCTGTTCGAGGATCTTTTCGCGGCGCTCTGTCCGAAAGGCGGCACTGTGGTGCACGACCGGCCCGGGGTGAGCCTGCATCACACCCTCGCCGCGCGTGCCATCCCCGGCGTCCGCGATGCGCTGTGCGCCGAGCTGAAAGGCTCGGACGGCGCCACCCGGCGGTACGTCTATGTCGAACTGGCCCCGGGCGGCGCACTGGATCCGGTCGCCAAGGCGATCTTGGGCGATCCGCTGTTTCTCGCCGAGGAGACGGTGGTGCTGCCGGTTGGCAGCATCGCGTCCCTGGAGGAGGAGGGCCACGGGCTGGTGATGGAACGCTGGGGGCGCGCCGGCGGTCGGGACCACCAGCGGTTCCTGCTGGAAGGACGGTTCGACCGCATCGCCATCGCCGGCCAGGTCATGGCGGCCGCCGCGCGCGCCTTGCCGCACCTGACGGCCGGGGCGCAGCGGCTGGGCAACATTCCGCTCTCCACACTGCTTTCCCGGCCGCACGGTGCGCCGTTCTGAACGTCCCAGCGCCCTTCGGCCCGACCCGCAGGTCCGCGGGGATTTCACCCGCCGCGCACGGCGGCGAGGCACTCCGCATAGGCGGCGAGGATCCACTGCCGGTCTGCGACCGTCATCCCCGCCTCGGGCTTGCTGTCGAACTGACGCCCTTCGGAGCGCGCGACCCGCTCCAGCAAGGCGAGAGCGACGATCTCGGCACTGTCGCCACTTGGGTTCAGCATTCCGTTGACTCCATCTGGTTCAGCTGCGGTCCGTCGTGCGCCAGATCAATGCAGACCTTGATTGGCGCAAAATGTCGCCGGGATCCGACACGAACCGCCGTCGGCCCCCCCGGGGCAGCCCCATCATGCGCGACGAAACCGGCAAGAGCCGAGTGCCGCTATTCCCACAGAGGTTCCTCTTGCCTGCCCGAGGCTTTCAACGTCGCGAGCAGGTCCCGAACCAGCTCCCGTGTTGCTGCATGCATCACGTAACTATCACTGCTCTTGTCGTGGGCGCACAGCCTGGCGCCGGGCCGTCCTGTCACCTTCGCCGTCATCCGGTCGAGCGCGGCCATGTGCCGGGCGAGGTGGGGGCTGTCCTCCTCCAGCGCCTCCATCAGGCGCTTCCTCGTCGGCGGCCTTGCGGCATCGCCGGAGACGAGCCGCTCAACCAGCGCCCGCAGGCGGTCGCCCGCGTGGTCAAAACTGACCTCGCGCAGCAGGCCGACCGCCTGCTCGCGGTCGAGCTGCGCGCCCGATTCCTGGCCGCGCGCGGCAGGCGCGCGGACACCAGCCAGGTAGAGGAAGAGCTGTTCGCGCAGTGCCGCGGGCATCCGGTCGAGATCGGCTTGCGTCAGGAGAAGTTCCATCGGTATCGGTTCTCTCGTCTGGCTGACCGGGCGCCGCCAAGGGTTAGCGTCCCGCCTCGGGGGGTGTCCGCTCCTCCGGCATGGGCGTCTGCGCCGCTGCCAGCAGTGCGATGACGTCGTCGTCCTCAAGTTGTGGAAAGCGGCGGTAGAATTGCCCCACGGCCATGATGTCTCCTGGCGTGTCCAGCCGGCCTCGTGCCGATTGGCGAACACCATGTCATCGCGGTCCTTCGTGCGCGCCCAGGTGGCGCAGGAACCAGGCCTGCGCGAGCGCAATGACGGCGTCCATCGCGCCCGGTTCCTCGAACAGATGCGTTGCCCCCGGGACGATCTCCAGCCGGGAAGGGCAGTGCAGGCGGCGCTGCGCCTGGCGGTTGAGGTCCAGCACCTGGCGATCTGCCCCGCCGACGATCAACAGGGTCGGGGCAGTGACGTTCGCGAGCGCCTCGGCCGCCAGGTCCGGCCGGCCGCCGCGGCTGACGACGGCGCGCACGTCCGCACGCCGCGCCGCTGAAACCAGCGCCGCCGCGGCGCCGGTGCTGGCGCCGAAGAAGCCGAGCGGCATGCCCCCGCTGGCGGGCCACGTGCCCGCCCAGTCGGCCGCCTGATCCAGGCGGTCGGCAAGCAGGGGGATGTCGAAGACATTGCTTCGATCCGCCGCCTCAGCCTCGGTCAGCAGGTCGAACAGCAAGGTGGCCAGCCCTGCACCCTGCAACGCACCGGCGACCATCGTGTTGCGCGGGCTGAGCCGGCTGCTGCCGCTGCCGTGGGCGAACAGCACGATCCCCTTGGCCTCCCCCGCGGGCAGGCCGAGCAGCCCTTCACCGCCGTGCGGAGGGAGGGTGACCGAGACGAGGGTGGGTCGCGCGGCGGTCATGGCCTGAATCCCTGTATCCCGGGATCGAACCGCGACGGCGGCACGTGCGCATTGATCGAAGTCAACTGGCCTCGATGCGGGTCCTCGGGTCCCGCGACCCGCCCCATCGCCCGGAGCGACCCGAGAAGGCCCGTGGCGTGCGCCAGGCATCGCGGCCGTGCCCCGCCGCCGCGCATAAGTGGGTCAGCTATATTGACATTTAGGAAAATGCACCCATATGCGGCTTTGCGAGTCTCTGCGCCATACGCGCACCGCCACCGGCCGCCGCCGCTCGCCTCGTTCCACGTTGATCCCCGTCACAAGTATCGGAACGCCGCGCTGGCCGGGCGCGGCGGCAGCCGATGCGAAGGGAGGACTCCGACCATGGCGTCTGCTGCCATCACCGTCGCCGCCACCGGCGACCTCACGCGGTATCTCCAGGAGATCCGCACGTTCCCCATGCTCAGCTTCGACGAGGAGCAGAGCCTGGCGCGGCGTTGGCGCGACCAGCAGGATCTGGCGGCGGCGCATCAGCTCGTCACCTCCCACCTGCGCTACGTCGCCAAGATTGCCATGCGGTACCGCGGCTACAACCTGCCGCTCGGCGAGCTGATCGGCGAAGGCAATATCGGCCTGATGCAAGCGGTGCAGCGGTTTGACCCGGACCGAGGCTTCCGCCTGGCGACCTACGCCCTGTGGTGGATCCGGGCCGCGCTCAACGACTACGTCCTGCGGAGCTGGTCGTTGGTGAAGACAGGGACGACTGCGGCGCAGCGGAAGCTGTTCTTCAACCTGCGCCGGCTCAAGGGCGAGATGCATGCTATCGACGCGGGCGACCTGCAGCCCGAACAGGTCGCCTCGATCGCCCGCACGCTCGACGTCTCGGAAGCGGAGGTCGCGAGCATGAACCATCGCCTCGGGGCATCGGACTATAGCCTGAACGTGCCGGTGGGCGAGGACGGGGACGCCGAGTGGCAGGACTGGCTGGCCGACGAACGGCCCGACCCGGAAGCCGCCGTGGCGGAGCAGGAGGAGACGCGCGGTCGCGCCGCGCTGCTGTCGGAGGCGCTGACGACGCTACGGGAGCGGGAACGCCACATCCTGACCGAGCGTCGGCTGAAGGACGAGCCGACGACGCTTGAGACGCTGGCGCAGCACTACGGCATCTCGCGCGAACGTGTGCGGCAGATCGAGGCGCGGAGCTTCGAGAAGCTGCAAAAGGCGATGCAGGCGGCGGTTGCCGAACGTCGGGCGCGACCGCTGCCGATCGGGCAGGCCGCCTCAGGACCTCGCCCGGCGCTGCGGCCGCGCGAGGCAGGTGCGGGCGCGCTTCAACTCTGAGGCTTTGACCCGGATGCCCGATCGCGCGGTCAGAGCACCGGCTCCAGCAGCGCAGTCGGTCCCTTTTCCGCGAAGCGCGGGTCGTGAATGTGATCGGCTTTGACCAGGGCAGAGCGGGTCCAGGGCGGAAAGCGCACGCCCTGGTCGGGTCTGAAGCCCGTCTTCACGTCGAATGCCTCCGCCGCCACCGCGCGCGCTTTCTGCTCGTTGGGCGCGCGCACCACGACCGGGCCCAGATGGGAGCTGCCCTCCCAGTTCGGGTCGTCCGGATCGAGGGGGGTGAGCAACCAGATCGCCATTGTCCCGTGCCGCCTGCCAAGGAAGGGAACCCAGCATCACCGACCGCCTGGGCAGCGGTTCTAACTGCGAGTGGCTCGCACCTTTTGACCGGGTCCACTCCACCACACCTTTGGCCCGACGTCACCTCCGCCTGCGCCTCCCCCGCACACTCCGCTTGCGCTGCCGAGCGATCCTTGAACCGACGCCGATGTGGGCCCTCTCCCTGACCTCATCGGTGCCGTAGGCGCGGTTTCGGCGCGCCTCCCCGACCCCCGCAAGGGGAAGCTCCGTGACGACGCCGACCGCATGGCCGACATCGTCCTGTCCGCCTTCTCCCTGTTCTTCATGGGCAGTCCGTCGTTCCTCGCCCACCAACGCCGGTCGGAGGAAGGCCAGGGCCGCGCCAACTGCCAGAGCCTGTTCGGCATCGATCGCATTCCCACCGACGCCCCCATCCGCCAGGCTGGACGGCGCCCCACCGGAGGCATTCGACGCGGTGTTCCCCAGGTGCTGATCGCGCTCGACGGCACCGAGCCTTTCTGCTCGCGCAAGATCCACTGCCCGCGCTGCCTGCATCGCCGCCGCGCCGACGGGGGGGAGGAATATTTCCACAGCTTCCTCGGCGCCAGCCTTCTCGCCCCCGGCCATGCGCAGGTGTTGCCGTTGGCGCCCGGGTTCATCACCCCCCAGGACGGGGCTTCGAGACAGGACTGCGCGCGCACTGCCGCCAGGCGCTGGCTGGGCCGGCACGGCCCGGGCCTGGCATCGCTGCGCCCGGTCTGTCTCGGCGACGATCTGTTCGCCTGCCAGCCGACCGTGGCCGCGATCGGGGCCGCCGGCGGCAGCTTCATCCTGACCTGCAAGCCCAGCTCGCATCAGACCATCAGCGAATATCTGCATGGGGGAGAGCCCGAGGAACACCGCGAGATCGTGGTGCAGCACGGCACGCGCGTCACCACCCTCTACCGCTGGATGACCGCGGTGCCGCTGCGCGCCAGCGCGGACGCCATCACGGTGACCTGGTTCTCGATCGAGACCCACACCGCGGCGGGCAAGCGTACCTACGCCGACAGCTTCGTGACCGACCTGCCGGTCAGCGCGGCCAACGTGGCGGACCTGGCCGCCTGCGGGCGGGCACGGTGGAAAATCGAGAACGAGACCTTCAACGTGCTGAAATGCGGGGGCTACAACCTCGAACATGATTTCGGGCACGGGAAGAAGACCCTGGCCAGCGTGCTCGTGGTGCTGAACCTGCTCGCCTTCGCCGCCCATACTGCGGCGCGGCTCGCCTGCCAGGCCTGGGCCGAGGCGATGGCGGCGCGCAAGGCTGCCGACCGGTTCTTCGAGCACCTGCGCACCATCACCGCCTACGTCGTGTTCCGCGACTGGGAGCAATTGCTCGGGTCGATCACCGATGCCGCCATCAGGCTCCCCTGACGGGGGGCGCACCACGCCGCTGCGAACATCGACCGCAACAGGGGAGAGACGGACAGAAAGCTCAGGAAAAAACGGATTTGGAATCGCTGGGCACGATCAGAGCGGGGGTTCACGGCCAAATGGCGATAGCGGAATAATGTGATTGTCGGTTCCCCGTCCCCGCAACCACCCATCATCACCCCCCCTCATCGCGCACCCCCGGGAACAAACGTTCCGCAGGGGTTTGTCGTTGCTGAGCAAAGCTCCGCTTACGACAGCCCGGCGCAGGACCGTGCTCCGGCGGCGAGCGCCTTGCCCGCCACGCCCCACTTACCAGGCATCGACATACGGCCGCTTTTTCCGCGCCGGCGTTGCCGCCGGCGCGGCACTCCGCAGCCCCTGCACGATCCGGCCTCGGGACTCCGCCGGGTCGATCACGTCGTCGATCTCCAGGAAGCGCGCCGCGCTGATGCCCTTGCCGCGCTCGTACAGCTCCGCGAGCTTCTCCTCGAACAGGCGCTGACGGTCGGCCGGGTCGTCCAGGGCCGCGAGCTCGCGGCGATAGGCGAGACGGACCGCGCCCTCGAACCCCATCCCGCCGAACTCGCCGGTGGGCCAGGAGACGGTGAACACCGCGGCGTGGAAACTGCCGCCGCTCATTGCCAGCGCGCCGAGGCCGTAGCCGCGGCGCAGCACGATGGTGAAGCTGGGCACGTCGATATTGGCGCCGGTGACGAACATCCGGCAGGTGTGGCGGACCAGCGCCTGCTTCTCCGCCTCGGGCCCCACCATGAAGCCCGGCGTGTCGCACAAGGACAGCAGCGGCAGGTCGAAGGCGTCGCAGAGCTGCATGAAGCGGCTGGCCTTGTCGGCGCCGTCGGCGTCGATCGCGCCGGCCAGATGCATGGGATCGTTGGCGATCAACCCGATCGGATACCCTTCGATGCGGATCAGCGCGGTGACCATGCAGCGGCCGAACCCGGGCCGCAGTTCCAGCACCGAGCCGGTGTCGGCCAGGGTTTCGATCACCGCGCGCATGTCATAGGCGCGGCGGCGGTTCTCCGGAACCAGGCGGCGCAGGCGGGTCTGGTCGGCGCAGCTCCATTCGGCGCTGCGGCCCTGGAAATAGGAGAGGTACTGTCGGGCCAGAGCGACGGCATGGGCATCGTCGCGGGCGACGAGGTCGATGGTGCCGTTCGCGCTCTGCACCGAGGTGGGCCCGACCTCCTCCGGCGCGAAGCGTCCCAGCCCGCCGCCTTCGATCATCGCCGGGCCGCCCATGCCGATGGTGGAGGCCTCGGTGGCGATGACCACGTCGCAGCAGCCCAGCAGGGCGGCGTTTCCGGCGAAGCAGCGGCCGGAATTCACCGCGACCAGCGGCACCAGCCCGCTCAGCCGGCCGAAGCTGCGGAAGGTCTTGGTCTCGATCCCGACGCCCATGTGGTCGGTCTCGCCGGGCCGGCCGCCGCCCCCCTCGGTGAAGATCACCACCGGCAGGCGCCATTGCGCGGCGAGGCCGAACATCCGGTCCATCTTGGCGTGGCCCATCCAGCCCTGGGTGCCGGCGAAGACGGTGTAGTCATAGGCCAGGACCGCGCACCGTGCCTTGCCGTTCACCTCGCCGATGCCGGTCACGATGCCGTCGGCCGGGCTGATCGCGATCAGTTCGTCGAGGCCGCGGCGCAGGCGCTGGCCGGCGACGGCGAGGGCGCCGTATTCGACGAAGCTGCCGGGCTCGCACAGCGCGGCGATATTCTCGCGCGCGGTCATCTGGCCGGTCCTGCGGCGGCGGGCCACCGCCTCGGGCCGGGCGGCATCCAGGGTGGCGGCGTGCTGGGCGATCGTGTCGGCCAGATCGGCGCGAATTATGGCGGGATCGGCTTCGGTCTCGTCCTCGGCCAGGGCCGCGACCTCGCCCGGATCGATGAACAGCAGCGGCTGGCCCTGGCGGACCAGCCCGCCCTGGGTCGCGGCCAGGGCGCGCACGGTGCCGGCGACCTCGGCGCGCACCGTCACCTCCAGCTTCATCGCCTCGATGATGGCCACGGTCTGGCCGAGGGCGACCATCTCGCCCGGTGCGACCTGCAGCGCCAGCAGCACCCCGTCCATCGGCGCACGGATGGCTTCGGCCCCCGGCGGCGCCGCTTGTGCCTCCGACGGCGCCGCATCGGGGCCCGCCGCCTCGAAGAACAGGCGCCGATGCCCGGCATCGCCGGTCACCAGGGCGGCGATGTTGTCCTCCACGAAACGCGTGTGCACGCGGTCGGCGGCGACGTCGGCATGGCACAGCAGGGCCTGCAGCAGGCCGATATTGGTGGCCACACCCTCGATGCGGAACTCGCACAACGCGCGATAGGCATCGGCCGCCGCGTCCTCCGGCGTCCGCGCCCGCACGATCAGCTTGGCGAGCAGGCTGTCGAAGCGGGGATTGGTGGCGTAGCCGACATAGCCGTAGCCATCGACGCGGAGGCCGGGGCCCGAGGGCGGGTCGTAGGCGGTGAGCGTGCCGGCGGAGGGCCGTGTTTCGCCCCCCGCATCCATCGTCTCCAGGTTGATGCGCAGCTGGATCGCCGCGCCCCGGGGGGCGGGGATGTCGGGCTGGGTCAGGCGCAATTCGGCGAGCGAGGCGCCGGCGGCGAGACGAAGCTGGGCGCGCACCAGGTCGATGCCGGTGATCTCTTCGGTGACCGTGTGCTCCACCTGCAGGCGCGGGTTGGCCTCGATGAACACGAACCGGTCCTGCTCCGGCTGCACCAGGAACTCGACCGTGACGAGGCCGCGACAGGCGGCGGCGGCGGCCAGGCGCAGCGCGGCCTCGGTCAGGCGCCGGCGCAGGCCGGCGGAGAGCGCGGGGCAGGGGGCGCGCTCGATCAGCTTCTGGTGGCGGCGCTGCAGGCTGCACTCGCGCTCCCACAGATGGCTGACCGTGGCGCCGTCGCCGATCACCTGCACCTCCACGTGGCGCGCGGCGGTGATCAGCTCTTCGGCGTAGAGGGCGTCGTTGCCGAACGCGGTCCTCGCCTCCGCGGCGCACTGCGCATAGGCCGTTTCGATCGCATCGGGCGCGGTCACCACGCGCATGCCGCGCCCGCCGCCACCGGCGACCGCCTTGATCATGATCGCCGCACCCGGGCCCAGGCCGGCGGCGAAGGCGCGCACCTGGTCCGGGCTGGCCGGCCCGGCGGTGCCGCGGGCGAGCGGCACGCCGCACTCCGCGGCGAGTGCGCGGGCGCGGGCCTTGTCGCCGAACAGCTCCAGCGTCTCGGGCGCCGGGCCCACGAAGATCAGGCCCGCCTCCGCGCAGTGTCGCGCGAAGGCGGCGTTCTCGCTGAGGAAGCCGTAGCCGGGGTGCACCGCGTCGCAGCCGGTGGCGGCGGCGGCCTGCACCATCTGTGCGATATCCAGGTAGGCGGCGGGCCCGGTGCCGTGCAGCGCGTGCACCGTGTCGGCATGGCGCGTGTGCAGCGACAGCGCGTCATCCTCGGAAAACACCGCGACGGTCCGCACCCCCAGCCGTGCTGCCGCCCGGGCGACCCGAATGGCAATTTCGCCCCGATTGGCGATCAACAACCGTTTCACGGCGTGCCGCGCTTCCGCCGGACCGGACCGATCGGGACGCTTTGCCTCATTCTCGTGCGTCCGGTCATTGCGGCAGCAGGGCCAGGAGGTCGTGCTTCTTCACCTTGCCGGTGGCGGTGAGCGGCAGTTCGTCCACGATCACGACGCGGGGGACCTTGAAGCCGGACATGTTGCGGCGGCACCACGCGGTCATTGCCTCCTCCGTGATGGCCCCGCGCGCTTCGGGCCGCAGACGGATGAAAGCGACCGGCTGCTCGCCGCGCTCGGGGTGCGGCATGCCGACGACGCCGGAACCGGCCACGTCCGGATGCTGGCCGAGCAGGGCCTCGATCTCGGCGGGGAAGACGCTCATGCCGTTCACCTTCAGCATCTCCTTGCGGCGGCCGAGGTAATGGATGAACCCCTGCGCGTCGATCACGCCGTTGTCGCCGGTGCTCAGCCAGCCGTTGCGCAGGGCGGCGGCGGAGGCTTCCGGGTTGCGCCAGTAGCCCTTCAGCAGCGAGGGGGTGCGGATGCAGAGCTCGCCTTCGCTTCCCAGGGGCAGCAGATCGCCGGTGCCGAACTCACAGACCTTGAACTGGGTGCCCGGCATCGGCAGGCCCACGAAGATCGGCCGCGAGGTGAGGTCGAGGTCGTTCGCCTGCAGTCCGTTGGTGAAGGTGTCGAAGGTCTGGGTCTCGGTCATGCCGAAGGCGGCTTCGATCAGCGTGCCGCCGCCGAGCGCCTCCCATTGCCGGCGATAGGCGACGGAGAGCTTCTTGACGAAGGACGAGACCCGCACCGCATCCAGCGAGCGCAGGTCGAACGCGTCGCGACGCGGGTGCTCCATCACCTCCACCACGCTGTCAACCAGGGCGTAGGCTTTGGTGACCTTGTAACGGTCGACGGCGGCCATGAAGGCAAGCGCGTCCCAGCGGGCCAGCAGCACCAGGGTGATGCCGGCGAAGACCGGGAAAATCAGGGCCATGTCCTCGCCGGCGATCCAGAACTCGGGCACGAAGTCCAGCATCACGTCGTCAGGCGCAAGGCGGAAGCCGATGATGGCGCCCGTGGCCGCGGTGTAGAGCATGTCGCGCTGGGTGTGCACGCAGCCCTTGGGCATGCCGGTGGTGCCGCTGGTGTAGTTGAGCGCGGCGACGGCATCGAGGTCCCGCGCGCGCGGCGGCGGCGCGGCGGCGGTGGCGGCCAGCGCCGGCAACAGGTCGATCGCGTCCGGGCAGGCGAGGCGCGGCGCCGCCACGGACGGCGGCACCGGCAGGGTGGGGGTGGCGGGCAGCACCTCGGCGAGCGACGTCACGAAGACGGTCTCGACCGACGGCCGCTCTGCCTCGCGCAGCACCGGCATGAGCTGGTCCTGGGTGACGACGACGCGCGCCCCGGTGTCGCGCAGTTGGTAGGCGAGCTCGAGCGCGCGCGACATCGGGCTGACCGGCGCATGGATGGCGCCGAGCTTGAGGATGCCGTGGAACACGACGTGGTACTGTGGGCAATTCTGCATGAACACCGAGACCGGGTCGCCCGGCCGCACGCCATGGGCCGCGAGCAGCGCAGCAAAGCGATCGCTTTGCTCGTCAAGCTCGCGATAGGTCATCACTGCGCCGTAGAAGATCACGGCGGGCTTGTCGGGGTGTCGCGCCGCCCAGTGGGAGAGGTGCTCGCCGAGGGTGATCTCCCCCAACGGGTAGTCCGGCGCACGCGGCAGATCCTGCGGCCAGGCGCGGGCCCAGAGCTCTTCCAGATGGGCCAGATAGGCCGGTTCGTCTTGCACGGTTGCCTCCCTTGTCACGCGCGTCCTGGCCGGCACGGTGGGGGCGGATGTTGCCAGCCCCGGGCGGCGGGCGGAAGCGGCCGGGACCCCACCGCGACCGCTGATCGGGTTCGGGGGATGACCCACCCGAACCGCGGACCTGGTACTACTCACCGCCCGAGAAAGGTTGCACCGACGCGCAGAGACAGGTACAACCACCCCGACAACATCGGCCGGACCTGGTGCGGGGCGGGCATGGCGGGCACGACTTTCGGTGTGAAACTGGACGAACAGGTGCGCGCGCGCCTCAAACGGGCCGCCGAGCGCCAGGGGCGGACCACGCACTGGCTGGTCAAACAGGTCATCCTCGCCGGGCTCGAGCGGCTGGAGCGGGGCGAGAACCCGCTGGCCGGCGACGAGGCCCCGGGCGCGGGGGCGACGCCCGCCGAGCCCGCGGCGCCGGTTCCCTTCCTCGATCTCGCCCAGGACGTGCAGCCGCAGACGCCGCTGCGCGCCGCGATCACCGCCGCCTATCGCCGGCCGGAGCCGGACTGCCTGCCGTCGCTGCTGGCCGACGCCGACCAGCCGCCCGCGGCGATGCAGCAGGTCCGCACCGTGGCCGAAACCCTGGTGCGCGCGCTGCGCGCCAAGGGCAGCCGTGGGCTGGTCGAGACCCTGCTGCAGGAATACGCGCTGTCGAGCCAGGAAGGCGTGGCGCTGATGTGCCTCGCCGAGGCCCTGCTGCGCATTCCCGACACCGCCACCCGCGACGCGCTGATCCGCGACAAGATCGGCCCGGGCAACTGGCAGGCCCATCTCTCCGGCAGCCATTCCATGTTCGTCCACGCGGCCACCTGGGGCCTGCTGCTCACCGGCCGGCTCGCCGCGACCGCGAGCGAGACGAGCCTGTCGTCCGCCCTCGGCCGGCTGATCGCGCGCGGCGGCGAGCCGCTGATCCGGCGCGGCCTCAACATCGCCATGCGGCTGATGGGCGAGCAGTTCGTCCTCGGCCAGAGCATCGGCGAGGCGCTGGCCAACAGCCGGCGGCTGGAAGCGCGCGGCTTTCGCCATTCCTACGACATGCTGGGCGAGGCGGCGCTGACCGCAGGCCGACGCGGCCCGCTACTATCGCGACTACGAACAGGCCATCCACGCCATCGGCAAGGCCGCCCGCGGGCGCGGGATCTACGAGGGGCCCGGCATTTCCGTGAAGCTCTCGGCGCTGCACCCGCGCTATGTGCGCGCGCAGCGGCGACGGGTGATGGACGAGCTGCTGCCGCGGCTGATCGCGCTCGCGAGCCTCGCCCGCGGCTACGACATCGGCCTCAACATCGACGCCGAAGAGGCCGACCGGCTGGAGCTTTCGCTCGATCTGCTGGAAGCGCTTTGTTTCGAGCCCGGCCTGGACCGCTGGAACGGCATCGGCTTCGTCGTGCAGGCCTACCAGAAGCGCACCCCTTTCGTGATCGACTTCCTGATCGATCTTGCCCGGCGCAGCCACCATCGCCTGATGGTGCGGCTGGTCAAGGGCGCCTATTGGGACAGCGAAATCAAGCGGGCGCAGGTGGACGGGCTGGACGGGTTCCCCGTGTTCACGCGCAAGGTCTACACGGATGTTTCCTACCTGGCCTGCGCGCGCAAGCTGCTCGGCGCGCCGGAGGCGATCTTCCCGCAGTTCGCGACCCACAATGCCCAGACCCTGGCCGCGGTCCACAGCATGGCGGGGACGGACTTCCGGCCCGGGCACTACGAGTTCCAGTGCCTGCACGGCATGGGCGAGCCGCTGTATGACGAGGTCGTCGGCCCGGGCAAGCTGAACCGGCCCTGCCGCATCTACGCGCCGGTCGGCACGCACGAGACCTTGTTGCCCTACCTGGTTCGCCGTCTGCTCGAAAACGGCGCCAACACCTCGTTCGTGAACAAGATCGCCAGCCATCAGGTTCCGGTGGAGCAACTGGTGGCCGATCCGGTGGCGGAGGCGCGCGCGATCGTCCCGCCCGGCGCGCCGCATCCGAAGATCGCCGCGCCGCGGGATATTTTCGGTGCGGCGCGGGCCAATTCCGCGGGGCTCGATCTCACCAACGAGCAGCGTCTCGGCTCGCTCGCCTCCGCCGCTTTGGCCAGCCTCGGCCAGGACTGGCAGGCCGCGCCCCTGCTTGCCGCGGGCGATGCGGACGGACCGGCGCGCGACGTGATCAACCCGGCGGACCGGCGCGACCGGGTGGGCGCGGTCATCGAGGCGACGCCGCAGGCCATCGACGCCGCGTTCGTGGGGGCACAGGGGTCGGCCTCGATCTGGCAGGCGACGCCGCCCGAGGATCGGGCCGCCGTGCTGCGACGCGGCGCGGACCTTCTGGAATCGCGCCTGCCGAATCTGGTGGGCCTGATCGTGCGCGAGGCGGGCAAGACCCTTCCGGCCGCGATCGGCGAAGTGCGCGAAGCGACCGACTTCCTGCGCTTCTATGCGGCGGAAATCGCGCGCGACTTCGACAACGACACGCATCGCCCGCTGGGCACGGTGATCGCCATCAGCCCGTGGAATTTCCCGCTGGCGATCTTCACCGGGCAGATCGCCGCCGCGCTCGCGGCGGGCAATGTCGTGCTCGCCAAGCCGGCCGAGGAGACGCCGCTGATCGCCGCCGCGGCCGTGCGGCTGCTGCACGAGGCTGGGGTGCCGCGCGGCGCGCTGCAACTCGTGCCCGGCGACGGGACGGTGGGCGCCGCGCTGGTCGCCGATCACCGCACGCGCGGGGTTGTCTTCACCGGCTCGAGCGCGGTCGCCGGCGCGATCCGGCGGAGCCTGGCCGACCGGCTCGATCCGCGCGGCGCGCCGATCCCGCTGATCGCGGAGACCGGCGGGCAGAATGCGATGGTGGTCGATTCGTCGGCCCTGCCGGAGCAGGCGATTGCCGACATCATGGCCTCCGGCTTCGATTCCGCCGGGCAACGCTGCTCGGCGCTGCGCATCCTGCTCGTGCAGAACGAGGTCGCGGACCGCCTGATCGGGATGCTGAAGGGCGCGATGCGGGAGGTGACGCTCGGCCGGCCGGATCGGCTCGACACCGACATCGGCCCGGTGATCACCGTCGAGGCCCGCGCGACGATCCTGCGTCATATCGAGGCGATGCGGGAGCGCGGCTTCGCCGTGTTCGCGCCCGACCTGCCGCCGGCATGCGCGGACGGCAGCTTCGTGGCGCCGACCCTGATCGAGATCCCCGACCCGTCGGTGCTCGAGGCCGAGGTCTTCGGCCCGGTGGTCCATGTCGTCCGCTATGCGGCCCACGCGCTCGACGCGGCGCTCCAGAAGGTGAACGCCCTCGGCTACGCGCTGACTTTCGGCATCCACAGCCGCATCGACGAAACGATCGCGCGCGCCTCCGACCGGATCAACGCCGGCAATATCTACGTCAACCGCACCACCATCGGCGCGGTGGTCGGGGTGCAGCCGTTCGGCGGACACGGCCTGTCCGGCACCGGTCCGAAAGCCGGTGGGCCGCTCTATCTCCGCCGGTTGCTGGCGGTGCGGCCGGCGGCGACCGGCCTGCCGCCCGGCACGGCGCCCCAGCCATTTCATGATTTCCTGGCCTTTCTCGGCACCGACGGCGCCGGACAGGCCGATTGCGATCCTGCCGCCCTGGCCGGTATCGGCGCGGCGACGCCCTGCGGGGTGCGGCTCGACCTGCCCGGGCCGGTGGGTGAGCAGAACACCTATCGGCTGGTCCCGCGCGGCGCGGTGCTCTGCGTCGCCGCGACCCGGGGTGGGGCGATCCGGCAGATCGCCGTGGCGCTCGCCACCGGCAATCGCGCGCTCGTGGCTTGCGATGCCGACACCGGTTTCCTCGATCGCCTGCCTCCGCCGTTGCGCGTGCACATCGCGCGCGCCCCGTCGGGGGACGACCCGGCGCCGTCCGCGGCCTTGTTCGAGGGCGAGGCGGCCGCCTTGCAGCGTCTCGCGACAGATCTTGCCGAACGTGACGGTCCGGTGGTGCCGATCTACGCTTTACCCTCCGGAGCCGGAGCGGAGGGGAGCTACCCGCTCGAATATCTGCTCGCCGAGCAGGCCATCAGCGTGAACACCGCCGCCGCGGGCGGCAATGCTACCCTGATGACCATCGGCTGATAGACTGATCCACATAAGGGAGGAACGATCATGATTCGCAAACTGACGATCGGCGCGGTCTCGGCGGCCGCGATCCTGGCCGGATGCGGCGCCGCGATGGCCGCCCCGCCGATCAGGATCGGCGTGCAGGCCCCGATCACGGGTCCTTATGCCGACGAAGGGCAAGGCATCGAGAAGGCGGTGAAGCTGCTTGCCGACGACCAGAATGCGAAAGGCGGCCTGCTCGGTCGGAAGATCGAGGTGACGGTCTGCGACGACGAGGGCAAGGCCTCGCAGGCGGCGATCTGCGCCCGCCAGCTCACCAACGACCATGTGGTGGCGGTGATCGGGTCCTACACCAGCGGCGCGGCGCTTGCGGCCGAGCCGATCTACGCCCGCGCCAACGTGATCCAGACCTCGGACGGCACCAGCAACAAGCTGCTGGAGCGCGGCTACAAGACCTGGTTCGGCAACGCCGCGCCGAATTCGGCCGAGGCGAGCTTCACCGCGCGCTACCTGATCCACGTGCGGCAGTTCAAGCGGATCGCCGTGCTCACCGATCATTCGAGCTTCGCGACCGGGCTTGCCGATGCCGTGGTGGCGAACGTCAAGGCCGCCAAGGGCCACATCGTGGACAAGGCCTATATCAACGCCGGTTCGCAGAACTTCACGCCGGTGCTGACCAAGCTCAAGTCGCTCGATCCCGACGTGGTGTATTTCTCCGGCTACTATTCCGACGGCGGGCTGATCCGGGCGCAGATGCAGCAGCTCGGCATGAAGGCCGCGTTCGTGGGCGGTGACGCGAACCAGAACGTCGCCTTCGCGAAGCTCGCCGGGCCCGCGGCGACCGGGTCGGTGATCATCAACGTGCCCGCGCCGCAGGACCTGCCGTATCCGGTCGCCAAGCAGTTCGTGGCCGCCTACCACGCGAAATACAACACCCTGCCGCCGTCGGTCTTCACCCTTACGAATGCGGACGGCATGCGGGCGGTGATGCAGGCGATCGAGAAAACCAACGGCACGGACCCGACCAAGCTCGAAGATTACCTGCACAACCTCAAGAGCTTCCAGGGCCTGACCGGGACGTTCGGCTGGAACGCGCGCGGCGAGCGGACCGGCAGCCCCTTCGTCGCCTTCGCGGTGCAGCCGGACGGCAACTACACCATCCTCTATCCGAAGCCGAAGGCCGACTGACCTCGTCGGGTCGCTGAAAGGGGGGAAGCGCCATGGGAACGTTCGTTCAGCAGGTGTTCAACGGCCTCACGGTCGGCGGCATCTACGCCCTGATCGCCCTTGGGTACACCATGGTCTACGGGGTGATGCGGCTGATCAACTTCGCCCATGGCGACCTCTGCATCCTCGGTGCGTTCATCGGCCTGACCCTGCTGACCGGCACGGCCGGCAGCGGCCATCCGGGCGCGGCGCTGCTGCTGCTGGCCTTCGTGCTGGCGATCGTGGTGGTGGCGGCCGCCGGGGTCGTGCTGGAGCTTGTCGCCTACCGGCCGCTGCGGCGGGCCGACCGGCTGGCCGCCGTGGTCTCGGCGCTCGGCGCGTCGGTGCTGATCGAGAACGGGATCATGCTGATCTGGGGGGCGAACGTCCACGTCTTCCCCGCCGGGCTGCTGCCGGCGACCACCTGGCACGTGGCCGGGGCGACGATCACCTTCGTGCAGGTGCTGATCATCGTTGCGTCAGTCGTGCTGATGGGCGCGCTCTATGCGTTCGTGAACCACACGCGGTTCGGCACCGCGATCCGCGCCGCCGCGATCGATCAGGACGCCGCCCGGCTGATGGGCATCAATGTCAACCGGGTGATCGTGAGCGTGTTCGTGATCGGCCCGGCGCTGGGCGCGATCGGCGGGCTGTTCATCGGCATCTACTACCGGGAGGCCTATTTCACGATGGGCTGGACCTACGGTCTGTATGCCTTCATCGCGGCGATCCTGGGCGGCATCGGCAACATCCCGGGCGCCATGCTGGGCGGCGTGCTGCTTGGCCTCTTCAACGCGTTCGCCGCGGGCTATGTCTCCAGCTCCTGGCAGGATGCGATCACCTTCGGGCTGCTGATCGCGATCCTGCTGGTCCGGCCGACCGGGCTGCTGGGCGAACGGGTGGCGGAGAAAGTGTGATGGCAGCGGATCCGAAACCGGCCGACACGGCGGCCCGCACGACCGTATCCGCCCTCGCGGTGCCGGTGCCGCGCCGCGCCGGCCTCGGGCGCGGCGCGGTGATCGGGGCGGCGCTCTGGGTGCTCGGTCTCGCGCTGCCGGCGGTGCTCGACAGCAGCTGGGTCTCGGTCGCGGCGATCTTCGCGATCTACGCGATCTCGGCGCTGTCGGAGGACGTGATCCTCGGCCGCGGCGGAATGTTCGACATGGGCCACGCGGTGTATTTCGGGGTCGGCGCCTATGTCACGGCGATCCTGAATACCGAGTTCGGCTGGCCCGTCCTCGCGACCCTTCCGGCGGCGATCCTGCTCGCCGCCGCGATCGGCGCGCTGCTCGCCGGGCCGCTGATCCGCTTGCGGGGCGATTATCTGCTGGTCGCGACGATCGGCTTCAATGCGATCTTCGTCCTGGCGATGCAGAACGATCTCGGCGGCCTCACCGGCGGTTCGGACGGGTTGACCGGCCTCGACGTGCCGTCCCTGTTCGGGGTCCAGCTCGTGAGCCAGCAGGCGATGTTCTGGCTCGACTGGGTGGTGCTCGGGGGCGTGCTGGTGCTGATGCGCAATCTGGACCGGTGCGAGTTCGGCCGCACCTTGCGCTATCTGAAGCAGGATGAGCTGGCCGCGACCACGCTCGGCGTCAATGCGCGTGCGGCCAAGACGCTTGCGTTCGCGATCGGCGCCGGGCTCGCGGGCCTCGCGGGCACCTTGTTCGCCGTGCAGCTTTCCACGGTCGGCCCGTCGTCCTTCGTGTTCACCGAATCGGTGACCCTGTTCGCCATCGTCATCGTCGGCGGCCAGGGCTCGATCCCCGGCGTGCTGCTCGGGACCGCGCTGATGTTCGTGGTGCCGCAGATCTTCCGCGACTTCGCGCAGTACCGCTACTTCGTGTTCGGCTTCGCGATGGTCGCGGTCATGGTGCTGCGGCCGCAGGGTCTCTGGCCCCGGCGGGGGAGGGTCGCATGAGCGCCCTGCTGGAACTGCGCGGCGTGGGCATGAGCTTCGGCGGGCTGCGCGCGGTCGATGGTCTGAGCTTCACGGTGGAACAAGGCCATATCGTCGGGCTGATCGGCCCGAACGGCGCCGGCAAGACCACGGTGTTCAACATGATCACCGGCGTCTACCGGCCGACCAATGGCGAGATCCTCTGGCAGGGGAGCCGGATCACCGGCGCCCGCCCGCACCGCGTCGCCTCGCTCGGGATCCGACGCACGTTCCAGACCATCCGGCTGTTCCCGGACATGTCGGTGTTCGAGAATGTCCGCGCCGGCTGCCATTTGCGCGCGCGCCAGCGCTGGTGGCAGGGGCTGCTGGCGCTGCCCGCGCAGCGGCGCGAGGAGGCGGAGCTTGCCGGGCGGACCCATGACGTGCTGCGCCGGCTCGATCTCGCGCAGGTCGCCGACGAACCGGCAACGTCGCTGCCCTATGGCGTGCAGCGGCGGGTCGAGCTTGCGCGCACCCTGGTGGCCGATCCGAAGCTGATCATCCTGGACGAGCCGGCGGCCGGGCTGAACGATGCGGAATCCGCCGCGTTGAACGAAACGATCTTCGCGATCCGCGAGTCCGGGGTCACGGTGCTGCTGGTCGAGCACGACATGAACGTGGTGATGAACGTCACCGATCATATCGTCGTCATCAATTTCGGCCGGATGATCGCCGAAGGCGACGCCGCGGCGATCCGCGACGATCCGGCGGTGATCGAGGCCTATCTCGGCCGCGACGACGAGGCGGAGGACGCCGCATGAGCCTGCTCGCGATCGAGGACCTGCACGTCGCCTACGGCGAGATCGAGGCGCTCAAGGGCGTGTCGCTGCGGGTCGAGAAGGGCGAGGTGGTCGCCATCCTGGGGGCCAACGGCGCCGGCAAGACCACCTTGATGCGGGCGATTTCCAGCCTGATCGCGAAGCGCAGCGGCAAGGTGGTGTTCGAGGGCGCCGACGTGACCCGCGCGGCGGCGGACCGGATCGTGCGGCTCGGCATCGCGCAGTCGCCGGAAGGGCGGCGCGTGTTCGGCACCCTGACGGTGGCGGAGAACCTCATGCTGGGCGGGTTCACCAGGCCGGCCGGTGAGGTCCGCGCCAGCATCGACGAGGTGTTCCGGATGTTCCCGCGGCTTGGGGAGCGCGCGGCGCAGTTCGCCGGAACCCTGTCGGGCGGCGAGCAGCAGATGCTCGCGATCGGGCGCGCCCTGGTGGCGAAGCCGAAGCTGCTGCTGCTCGACGAGCCGAGCCTCGGCCTGGCGCCGATCATCGTGCAGGGGATCTTCCGCAACCTCCGCCAGATCGCCGATACCGGCGTGACCATCCTGATCGTCGAGCAGAATGCCCGCTCGGCGCTCCGGCTCGCGGATCGCGGCTATGTGCTGGAGGTCGGGCGGATCGTGCTGGATGACAGCGCGGCCAATCTTCTCGCGTCCTCCGAGGTGCAGGCGGCCTATCTCGGCAAGGCGCGCGGCTGACCGGGGGGCGGCTATCCTTCTTCCCGTTCGATCGCCGCCCCGCAGGCTGCCAGCTTCCGCTCCACCGCTTCATAGCCGCGATCGAGGTGGTAGACCCGGTTCACCACCGTCTCCCCCCGCGCCGCGAGCCCCGCCAGCACCAGCGACACCGAGGCCCGCAGATCGGTCGCCATCACCGGCGCCCCGGACAGCGCCGGGACCCCGCGCACGATCGCGGAGGCGCCGTGCACGTTGATGCGCGCGCCCATCCGGTTCAGCTCCGGCACGTGCATGAACCGGTTCTCGAAGATCGTCTCGGTGACCATCGCCGCCCCTTCCGCCACCGCCATCAGGGCCATGAACTGGGCCTGCATGTCGGTGGGAAAGCCCGGATAAGGTTCCGTCATCGCATCGGCCCCGTGCAGCCCGTTCAGCCGCCGCACCAGCAGGCCGTCCGCCTGCTCCTCGATCTCCACCCCCGCTTCCCGCAGCACCCGCGCCACCGCGCCCAGATGCTCCAGCCGCGCGCCCATCAGCCGCACCGACCCGCCGGTGATCGCGGCGGCGCAGGCATAGGTGCCGGTCTCGATCCGATCGGGAATGATCGCGTGCTGCGCGCCGTGCAGCCGGTCCACCCCCTCGACCATCAGCCGGTCGGTGCCGACGCCGGAAATCCGCGCGCCCATCGCCCCGAGGCAGGCGGCCAGGTCGCCGATCTCCGGCTCCCGCGCCGCATTCACCAACACCGTCTCGCCCTCGGCCAGCGTCGGCGGCCATCAGCAGGTTCTCGGTGGCGCCCACCGAGGCGAACGGCAGCACGATCGTCGCCCCGCGCAACCGCCCGCGCACCGAGGCATCGATATACCCGGCCTCCAGCCGGATCACCGCGCCCATCTGCTCCAGGCCCTTCAGGTGCAGATCCACGGGCCGCGTGCCGATCGCGCAGCCGCCCGGCAGGGACACCCGCGCCTCGCCCACCCGCGCGAGCAGCGGCCCCAGCACCAGCACGGAGGCGCGCATCTTGCGCACGATGTCATACGGCGCCTCGGTGTCGGTGATCCGCCCGCCCAGGCGCAGGCTGCGCCCCTCCGGCTCCACCGCAATCCCGTGCTGCGCCAGCAGCGCCGCCATGGTGTCGATGTCGGCCAGGCGCGGCACGTTGCCCAGCTCCAGCCGCTCCTCGGTCAGCAGGCCCGCCGCCATCAACGGCAGCGCCGCGTTCTTCGCCCCGCCGATCGCGATGTCACCCGACAGGGGGCGGCCGCCCTTGATGCGAATGCGGTCCATCAGGCGGGGGCCTTTGCGGGGTGGAAGGCAAGCAAGGCCAGGGGGGCGCTGCCCCCCTGGACCCCCCGCCAGGGGACTGGTCCCCTGGACCCCTCGGACGGCTTCGCCACGAAGGGGGGCGCAACCGTGTGCGTTCCAGCCCCGAGTCGCGCCCCCCTTCGTGGCGAAGCCAACTGAAGGGTTCCAAGGGCTATGCCCTTGGCGGGGGTCCAGGGGGCAGCGCCCCCTGGCCTTGCTTGCCTTCCCCCCCGCAAAACGCCCCGCCTCATAGCCGCGGCAGCGCGACGCCGCGCTGGTGCATGTATTTGCCGGCTTTGTCGGCGTAGCTGGTTTCGCAGGGTTCGTTTCCTTGCAGGAACAGGAACTGGCAGATGCCTTCGCCGGCGTGGATCTTGGCGGGCAGGGGGGTGGTGTTGCTGATTTCGATCGTCACCTGGCCTTCCCATTCGGGTTCCAGCGGCGTGACGTTCACGATGATCCCGCAGCGTGCGTAGGTGGATTTGCCGAGGCAGATCACCAGGATGTCCCGCGGGATACGGAAGTATTCCACCGTGCGGGCGAGCGCGAAGCTGTTGGGCGGGATGATGCAGGTCTGGGTGCGGCGGTCGACGAAGCTTTCCGGGGCGAAGGCTTTGGGGTCCACCACCGCGGAATCGATGTTGGTGAAGATCTTGAATTCGTCGGCCACCCGCGCGTCGTAGCCGTAGCTGGACAGGCCGTAGCTGATCACGCCCTCGCGCTTCTGGGCTTCGACGAAGGGGTCGATCATGCCGCTTGTGGTCGCCATGTGGCGGATCCAGCGGTCGGACATCACGGGCATGGGGTTTGGGTACTCCGGCGGCCCGGGGGCAGGCTGCCGTGTCTCTAGCCCAGCCGGGCGCAGCCGGTAAACGGGCCCGGTCAGTCCGGTTGGGCGGCCGGGGCCTGGCGGGCGCGGGTCTGGTCCTTGCGCTTGCGCAGGTTGGCGCGCAGCGCGGCGGCTTCGCGGGCGCGGCGGGCCTCGAGGTCGGCGGGGGCGGCGCGCGGCGGGCGGTCCCTGGGGGCGGGCGGGCGTGCCGGATCGGGGGGCGGGGGCTGGGCCATGGCGGCAGGATTCGGCGGCGGCGGGCATGCGGTCAAGCCTGGGCCGGCGGCTTATGGCTCCAGGATCGTCCGCAGCGCCGCCAGGGTGCGGTCGCGTGCGGCCTCCGCCGCCACCCGGGACGCGGCGGCCGTGCGCAGCTGCTCCCACAGCGCGGGGTCGCGATAGAGCCGCACCACGGCGGCGGCGAATCCGGCCGGATCGTCGGTCTCGGCCGACAGCAGCGCCTCGTCCCAGCCGAGCTGGCGGGCGAGCAGGCCGGTGGCGACGATGGGCAGCCCGAACGAGGCTGCCTCGTGCAGCTTGTACGGCAGGCCGGCGGCGAAGCGGGTCGGGGCCACGAACACCCGGTGCGCGTTGTAGAGCGGCGCGACCTCGCCCACCGCGCCGCGCAGGGACAGGCGCGGATGCGCCCGGTAGCGGCCGAGATCCACCTCCGGCGCGGTGTAGCCGGCGACGGTCAGCCGCGTTTCCCAGCCCAGTTCCGCCTCGATCAGCGGCAGCACGGCGTCCACGAACCAGCCGAGCGCGTCGTGGTTGGGGGAACCCGGCTCGTGCATCGCGCCGAGGAACAGCAGGCCGGCGCGCTCGGCGAAGGGGCGGGGGGTCGGCTGGACCTCGCGGATATGGCCGATCACGCTGACCGAGGGCAGGCCGAGGCGACGCAGCACACCTGCTTCTGCCTCGCTCACCGCGACCACGTGGCGGCACAGCGCCGCGTCGCGGAATTCTTCGGCCAGCGCGAGATCGAGGTCGAACGGGCGGTCCGGGGTCGTGATCCGCGCCCGTTCCGCCTCGCGCAGCGATGCGATGGCTTCGGTGTCCAGGATGATCGCCGGGCGGCGCGGCGCGCCCGCCAGCGCCCGCTCCAGCGCCGGGCGGAGGCGGCGGAGGTTGTGGGTGCGCCCGATCCAGATCGCGTCGTAGAAGCCGGCGCGTGCGGCGAGCAGGGGTTCCAGGTCCTCGGCAGCGCGGTCGTGCAGCAGTTCGGCGGTGTCCGGCAGGTCGGCGAAACGGGCGGCGAGGTCGAAGCGGCTGGCGTGCATGCCGAGCACGCTGACCGCCCAGCCCAGCTCGGCCATCGCGCCGACCAGATCGGCCGAGCGCACGAAGCCCGAGCCGGCGCGGCGGACCGGGGCGGTGTCGTCGATGAACAGCAGCCGCGGCGGGGCCGGGTCGGGCGAGCGGGCGAAGACGTGGCGATCGGGGGCGGGCAGGAAGCGGAAGCGCAGGGCCGGGGCGTGTTTGGCGGCCAGAGGTGCCGCCGCGGCGGCCTCGGCGTCGCCGGGCGGGCCGGGGTCCGTGCCGAGCATCTGGCCCGCCAGCGCCGGGTCGTACAGCAGCCGCAGCCCGGCGGCGGCGAGGCGCAGGCCCAGCTCGGCCACGGCGGCGACGTCGGCCCCCGGCGCGGCGAAGTCGGTGTCGAAGCCGCCGAGCGTGGCGAGCGTGTCCCGCCGGGCCAGCAGCAGCCCCGGGTCGCAGGCATCCACGGCCCGCAGGAACGTGGCTTCCGGCGCCAGCGGGTGGGCGCCCGGCTGGTAGCGATCCAGGGTTCCGTCGCGCCACAGGATGCTTCCGGCGTCCGCCAGCAGGCCGTCGGGCCGCAGTCGCCGGCCGCCGACGGCACCGGCCTGCGGGTCAGCCGCCAGCCGGGCCAGGCCGGCGGCCAGGCTGCCGGGCAGCAGCTCCATCGTGGGCGCGAGGAACAGCACCGCCGGCGCGCCGGCGGCGGCGAGCCCGGCATTGGCCCCGCGCAGCCAGCCGATATCCTGGTCGAAGCCGAGCCATGTCGCCCCGCGCGCGTAGCGGGCGATCTGGCGCGTCTCGTCGGTCGATCCGGCATCGACCAGGATCAGCTCGATCGGCCCGGCGTACCCGGCGCGCAAGGCGGCGAGCGCGAGCAGGGTGGCCGGGAATCGGTCGCGCAGCACCAGCACCGCCGAAACCTCGGCCGGGCCGGCGCAGGTGAAGTCGAGCCCGGTGCGCGCCAGCCCGGGCAGCAATGCGGCGGCGCGGCGGTCGCGCAGCGCGGCGGCCGTGGCCGGGTCGGGCAGGGGCTCCGGCGGGGGCGCGCCGGGCCGGCCGCGGGGGCGGCCGAACAGCAGGAAATGGCTGAAGGCCTCGCGCGCCAGGCCGGATTCGATCTCCTGGCGCACCGCGGGATCGCTGTCGGCGTACCAGGCGAGGTCGAGTGCGGCGCAGGGGCTGCGCAGTTCGCCCGCGCCGTGGTGGAGGAAATGCTGGTAGCCGGAGCGCCAGGTGCCGGCGCCGACCGCTTCTGCCACGTCCGGGTAGCGCGCGAGGTAGAAGCGCTCGGAGAACCACGGCAGCGGATCGGCGGCGGGGCGCGGCGCGGCCAGGTAGTGGCGGAGGGCGCCGCCCGGCCCGGCTTCGGGGTGGCGGGCGCGGTACCAGCCCGGGTCGAACCAGGGCGTGGTGGCGGGCTCCGGCTCCCCGGCGGCGCGCCGGTCCAGATACCAGGCGAAACAGCCGCGCGCGGCGGCGCCGGCGGCGGCTTCGGCCGGAAGCTGCGCCAGGGTGTAGGCGGGATCGAGGAACAGGCTGCCGGAGCGGCCTTCGCGATCGCCCGCGCGCAGGTAGTGGTCGTAGCCGTTGGCGAAGCCGCCGGCGGCGAGTGCCTCGGCGGTCAGGTCCGGGTAGCGGGCGCGATAGAGGGTTTCGTCGAACAGCCAGTGGGGGGCGATGCCGGCCCCGCCGGCGCGGCAATAGAGGTCGAACGCGGATTCGGCGCGGCCTTCGCGGAGGGCGGCGGCGACGGCGGGGTGGGCGGCGCGCATCCAGGCTTCGTCGAACCAGCGGTTGGGCGGCAGCCCGGCCGCCTGGCCGTGATCGAGGTAGTGGCGCAGGGAAGCGGCCGGGTCGTCTGCTGCGGGAGGGGCGGGCTGGTCGCGGAGCGGCGTGTCCGCGCCCCCGCTCCGGTTTGCGGGGGAGGGGTGGGGGGAGGGTGTGTGGGCCGGCACCCTCACCCCTCCCTCTCCCGCAAGCGGGAGAGGGGGCGTTGGGGGTGGGGCAGGTGCGTCGCCCGCGGCGCAGGCGGCGTAGTGGGCGGCGTCGAACACCGCCCAGGCGACGGCGGTCTGTCCGGGCAGGCCGAGCACCTGCCGGGCCGGGGCGGGCGGTGCGGCGACGCGCGGCAGGGCGGTGGTCTGGTCTATCGGCGCCGCTCGCTCAGCACCACGCCGGAGGCCTGCAGATCGGCGATCTCCTCCTTCGTGAACCCGTGCTGCGCCAGTACCTCGGCCCCGTGCGCGCCGAAGGACGGCGGCGCGGCGCGGGTGCCGCCCGGGGTGCGGGAGAGCTTGATCGGCGTGCCGACGCCGCGGTACCAGTCGAGTTCCGTCACCATGTTGCGGTGCGCGGTGTGCGGCGCGGTGGTGGATTCGTCCACCCACAGCACCGGCCCGGCCGGCACGCCGCCGCGGATCAGCTTCAGCGCGATCTCCTGGCCGTCCGTGTCGGCGAACGCCGCTTTCAGCTCTTCCGTCAGCGCCGCGCGGTTGACGTTGCGCGCGCCGTTGTCGGCGAAGCGCGGGTCGGCGGCGAGGTGCGGGCGGCCGATCAGCTCGCACAGCTTGCGGAACTGGCCGTTGTTGCCGGAGGCGATGAAGATCTCCCCGGTGCGGGTCGGGAACTTGTCGTACGGCACCAGGTTGGGATGCGGGTTGCCGGTGCCCACCGGCCGCTTGCCGTTGAGGAAGAAATTCGCCGCCTGCGGGTGCAGCAGCGCAAGCCCGCAGTCATAGAGCGCCATGTCCAGATACTGGCCGTGGCCGGAACGGGTGCGTTCGGCCAACGCCATCAGGATGCCGACGGCGGAATAGAGCCCGGTGCCCATGTCCACCATGGCGGTGCCGAGCCGCATCGGCCCGGTGCTGGCGTCGCCGTTCGTGCTCATGAGCCCGGTCATCGCCTGCAGGATGGCGTCGTAGCCGGGCAGGCCGCCGAGCGGGCCGTCGGCGCCGAAGCCGGAGATGCGGCAGTGGATCAGGCCGGGGAAGCGCGGGGCCAGCACCTGGTCGTAGCCCAGGCCCCATTTCTCCATCGAGCCGGGCTTGAAGTTCTCGATCAGCACGTCGGCGCCGTCGAGCAGGCGCAGCAGCACCTCCCGCCCCTCGGGCCGGCCGAGGTCGAGCGCGAGCGAGCGCTTGTTGCGGTTGACGCCGATGAAGTAGCTGGCGTCGCCCTCGTGGAACGGGGGGCCCCAGTCGCGCACCTCGTCGCCCTGGGGCGGCTCGATCTTCACCACCTCGGCGCCGTGGTCGGACAGGATCATGGTGCAGTAGGGCCCGCCGAGTACGCGGGTGAGGTCGATCACCTTGATCCCGGCAAGCGCGCCGGGGGAGGCGGCGAGGCCCTTGCCGGTGGGGCTGGGGGTGTCGGATCCGTCCATCAGGCGGCGGCCTCCTGGCTCGTGCGGCCGAACACGCGGCGGCAGAATTCGGGGTAGGTTTCCAGCATCTCGTCGCAGACCGGGCCGCGCAGCAGGGCGAGCTGGTCCGGGGTGGGATCGGCGGTCTCCGGCACCGAGGCGGGCGCGTCGTAGTCGAAGCCGGTGGCGGCGCGGATCGTCTCGGCGGTTTCGCCGGGATGAACGCTCGCCAGGGTGAACCGTGCGCGCTCGGGGTCGAAACGGAACATGCAGCGCCCGGTCACCAGCGCCTGCGCGTGGCCGCGGCGGAACACGCCGGGGGCGGAAACGCCGGGGGCGGAGATGTGATCGACGCGGGGGACCATGACGCGGGGCGAATGTTCCTCCCGGAACAGGATCGTCCGCCCGGCCATCGGGTACATGAACGCCGAGCCGAAGCTGCCGGGAAACCGCGCGGTCCGGCCCGGCCAGTCGCCGGTGCCGATCAGGTTGATGTTGGCCTGCCCGTCGATCTGCCCGCCGCCGAGGAAAAAGAGGTCGATGCGGCCCTGGCCGGTGAGGTCGAACAACTCCCGCGTTCCCGCCGTGAACGGGTTGCCCGACGGCTTGTGCAGCAAGGAGAGCCGCACCGGATGGCCGGATTTGCGCACCAGCCAGCAGGCGGCGGCGGGGATCGGGCTCGCCGCGCCGACCGCGATGTGGCGCGCGGGCGGGGCGGCGGGGTCGAGGATCAGCGCCGCCAGGGCGGCGGCCATGCGTTCCTCGGGGCGGATCCCGGCCTGGGTCATGCCGCGGCCTGCGCGGCGGCGGGGCGGACGTAGCGGTCGAGATAGGTGCGGAACCCGTCTTCGGTCTTCGCCAGCCGCGCGTATTCGGCGTAGTGCGCGGGATCGGCGTGGTACTCGTCGAGCAGCGCGGCCGGCCAGGCGCCGCGTTCGGCCACCGCCACCGCTTCGACATAGGTCGCCGAGATGGTGCCGGCGGCGAGACGTTCGTCTTCCAGCAGGTTGCCCTCGAACATCCGTTCCACGGTGACCACGGACCGCTTGGCGGCATGCGCCATGGTGGCGAGTTCGTGCCGGCGGCCGACATAGACGTTGCCGTCGGCATCGGCCATCAGCGCGTGGAACGCGGCGATGTCGGGGGACAGGGCGGGCAGCAGCACGATCGGATCGCCGGCGTCGGCGAAGGGGTTGTCGATCACTTTCCAGTCCGCCCGGTGCGCCAGGATGTCGCTGCCCAGCACGCCGCGCAGGGGGATGAAGGGCACGCCCTTCTCCGCCGCCTGCAGCATGGTGTGGATGGCCGGGCAGGTGGCGTCCGTCATGGTGATGCGCCCGGCTTTCAGCGCCGCCGAGAAGCGCGGCGCGAACCCGGCTTCGCCCAGCGAGACGCCGGAGCTTTGCACCGAGGCGACGCAGCCGGCGCCGATCAGCAGGTCGGTCGCGTAGCCGGACACCGGCACGCCGAGCAGGCGCAGGTCGCGCTTGCCGGCCCGCACCAGCGCGCGGGCGAATTCCGAGGGCGTGAGGGAATTGTCCGGCGGCAGCGCGAGCAGGGCGCCGTCGGGAACCAGCGCGGCGAGGCGGTCGAGGGGCAGCTTGGACATGGCGGCAGCATCCTGAGCGGCGGCGTTCGGGCGGGCGGCGGACTGTGCCGATGCTAACCGGAGAGGGGCGGGACCGGAAGGCCCGCACGGGGCACGGCCTCGCGCGCCTTGGGCGGCCGCCGGGGAACGCAGGCGTGGCAGACGCCGCGGAGGATACCCCGGGATACCGGAAGAAATACGGCGAAAGACGCCGCACAGCTTACCGCGGGTGGATATCATTGCGGAATGCGGGCGCCCCGCCGCGGCACGATATTCGTGCCGCGCACAGGAGCCAGCCGAGGGAGTGCTCCCGGGATCACGTATGGCCCGTGCCGCGGCGGCCCGCCACCGACAGACCCCTGGGCGGTCGTTCCCGCGGGGACCTGCCCGCGAGATCCCGCACCGTCCGGGGCATGCACCCCCCAAGCCCGTGCCAGCCCACTGCCCCATCCCATGTTCCCACCCTTTCCTTGAATTGTCCGTCAGTCCGGCGTACATCCCTGCCGCCATGACTAGCCTCCGCCCCCACCCGCACCGCCCGGCTCGAAGCCCGGATCACCCCGGACGCGCTCGCCGTCGTCCGCCGCGCGGCCGAGCTGCAAGGCAGCAGCGTCAGCGAGTTCGTCGTCGCCGCCGCGCGGAAGGAAGCGAACCAGGTGATCGCCGAAACCCAGCTGATCCGCCTTGCGGTCGAGGATCAGCGCGCGATCGCCGCGGCCATCCTCGACCCGCCCCCGCTCAGCGAAGGCATGGAACGGGCGATCGCGCGCCATGACAGGCTGATCGCCGCCGCGCGGTGACACGGCCCTTCGTCGTCGAACCGCTGGCCAGCGGCCACGACCGGCGTGGCTTCACCTGCGGGGTCGACCCGCTCGATCGCTATTTCCGCGAGCGGGTCACCCAGGACATCCGCCGCCGGATCGCCAATTGCTTCGTCGCCGTGGACGGAGCCGGCGCGGTCGCGGGTTACTACACCCTGTCCGCGGCCGGCCTGCCGATGACCGATCTGCCGGCGGACGAGGCGAAGCGTCTGCCGCGCTATCCGCTGCTGCCCGCCTGCCTCATCGGCCGCCTTGCGGTCGCCACGACAGCGGCCGGCCAGGGCCTCGGTGCCGCGCTCGTCGTCGATGCCGTCAGCCGCGCGATGCGCGCCGAGCCGGCCGTCTTCGCCCTGCTGGTCGATGCGAAGGACGAAGCGGCGGGGCGGTTCTATGCCCATCTCGGCTTTCGTCCGCTCGCCAGCCGGACGTTGGGCTTCTACCTGCCGGTGGCCGAGGTCGCACGGCGTCTCGCTGCCGCGCGGCAGGCGTCCGGAGGCTAGCATCGACGCCGCTGCCCTCCCCCAGCGCCGCCACCAACGCCTCCGCGCTGTGCCCGTTGGCGATGCGCGGCGGAGCGGCCGTCCCGGTGCGCGCCGCTCACCCGGGCCAACGCATGGTTCGCGTCGTGACCCTCCCCAGATCGCCGTGCAACCGGTGGCGCCCGGTTACGGTGGGGCCGCGCGCAGCATCCGCGCCGGAACGATGCCGCGCTTGCCGTTCACCAGGCGGACGTCATAGGCGACCTCGTGACCGCTCGCGCCTTCGTGGCGCCAGATGCGGGTGACCCGGCCGCGCACCCAGCCGCGCCCGTAGCGCGCCTCGATCTGCTGGCCGACGGCGAAGGCATCGGCCGGCGGCGTCCTGCCGTGCGGGGGCGGGGGACGCTGCGTCCGGGCGGGCAGGCCGGGGCACAGCACCTCCCATTGCTGGGCGATGCCGAGGCCACCGCTGGCGTTGTCGGTGCCGACGATGTGGCCGGACGGATCGCGCCATTTCGTCCGGCCCCTGGCGAAGCGGTCGGTCCAGACGCCGGCCAGGCGGTAGGTCATGCCGTCGACCGCGGTGATGCGGCCGGCGATGCAGTCGGCGCTGGCGCGATAGGTCTTGCGCGCGTCCTTGGTCGCCATCTGCTCGCGCACGCACTGCGCCGGGTTCTGCCCCGGGACCCAGTTGCCGCACCAGGCGGCGGCGGCGTCCTTGGTGATCCGGGCGATCGCCACGGCATGGGCGGTGCCGATCCCGGATTTCTGGATCACGACCGGGTTCAGGCATTTGGCGCACAGCGCCAGCCAGTCCGGCTGGCGTCCGGCGGCGCCGATGGATGTCGCGGCCAGCGCGAGCAGCACGGCCGCGCCGATGCGCGCGAGGCGGCGGGCGAAGGGGCGCGCAAGGGAGCGTATCGTGGCCATGGGCGCGGGCGATGGTTCCATGGGGTGGACCTCTCGGGGGCCGGCGGCGGGGCAGGGCCCGGGTGCTGCCGATGGGGTCAGCCTCCGGTGCGGCGCCGCCGCAGCCGCGCGGCGGCGAGGCCGAGCAGGGCGGGAAGGATCAGCGCCGCGCCGGACGGTTCGGGGACCGCGGCGGGGGCGGCGGAGCTGCCCGGAAACAGTCCCGACGCCGAGGCAAAGCTGGTGCCCGTCGGGCCCTGGTACTGGACCGTCAGCGTGTGCGACAGATCGGCGCTGAGATCGATGGGATAGGTATAGTATCCGCCCCCGGCGCCGAGATCGATGATCCAGTCGAAGTCGCTGCCGAAATTGAAGCGTGTGCTGAGCGTGAGCCCGGTCGACAGGTCACCGGTGTAGCTCGAGGTCATGCCGGTGGAGCTGTAGAGGGAAAGATAGGGGCCGTAGCCCGGGTACCAGGTGTCGACCAGGTCCACGGTGCCGAGATGGGTGCTGTTGTCGGCGCTGGTCCCCGCGGCGAGGGTTCCGGGCTTGAGGATCTGCACGAACACGTTCCACAAGCGCGCCGAAGCGGTGGCGCCCGAGGTGGTGCTGGCATTGGCCAGGCCGTCCAGGGTCACGGTGAAGCTGGCCTGGCCGGAGGTCCAGGCGAACGGGCCGGTCGGGGTTGATGTCGTGAAACTGTCGCCGAAGCCGGCCTCGCCGGCGGCAAAGGTGGACACTCCGGCAGCGGTCTGCGTGACGAGGACGGCGGCCTTGAGCTGGCCCGTGGTCAGATCGGCCGAAGCCGAGTTGGTGACGGTCGTTCCGGCGGCACTGTTCGCATCGCTTTCCGTTGCCTGCCGCCCCGGGTTCGGGCTGCTGGCGTAGGTGCCGTTCTGCGGGTCGTGCCCGACGACGAGCGTGCCGCCGGCATCGGTGATATCGGCGAAGCCCTGGGCGTAGGCGTAATAGGCGGCGGCCTGGGCGGCGGTCGGGGCGAGCGATGCCCCGCCCAGCGCCAACGCCACGCCTGTCAGCCGAAGTGTGGATGCAAATCGCATGATGGACTCCCGAGGTGAACGAAACGACGCCGTGCCGAAAAGCCCGTCCTCCCCGCGGCGTGTGGCGCTGGATCCGGCCCAGGTGCGGGGCCGGTGCGGGATATTGCGACGTTACTCACGTAAACTTGAACACTCGTTCATCGGCACAAGACGACGCGAACGTGCCGCAGGCTAGGGAGTGGACCCGCGTGCCCGCACCTCCCAGCTGGGAGGTGTCGTGATGGATGTTGTGGAGATGCCGATCGGTGTTCGCGCGAAGCGTTTCACGGGACGCAGCGGAAATGATCCGGGCACACGGAGCGGGCGCAATAAAAAGTTGATCTTTGACTGATTCATGATGCAGGCTGTGCCGGCCTGGGGAGCCGGGCGGACCACGGATGTCGGACCGGATCTGCATGCGCCCCGCGCTTATCCACCAGTTGACCGAGACGATCTACGACGCTGCGGTCGATCCGTCCGGCTGGACCAACGTCATGCGGCAGATGAAGGAGATATTCCGCACCGGCGCGGAGACACTTTATTTCCTGGATTATCGGAACAACGTCGAAAGCCACGTGCACATCGAAGGCATCAGCGACACGTACCTCACGTCATTCGAGAAGATATTCTATACGCCCGACAACCCCTGCATCCGTTCGCCGGAGCTGCATCGTCCCGGCGTGATCCGCACCGACGAAATCCTGTGCCGACATCTGGGTGCGAAGGACGTTCTCACGCGCTCCTGCTATTATAACGAATGGATGCGGCCGCAGGATCTTGCGCACACGATGGGGGCGACGCCGCTGGCCGAGGACGGCCGGGTCCTGAATCTGAGCCTGCTGCGATCGGCTTCGGTCGGCCGCTTCACCGCCGGCGAACGGCGCAGCTTCGGCCAGATCAGCTCCCATCTGCAACGGGCCGTGCAGACCGCGCTGCGGCTCGACACCCTGACCGCGCGCCGCGGCCTTGCCGCCGAGGCGCTCGACGGGCTGCGCCACGGCGTCGTGCTGCTCAGCGAGCACGGACGGGTGCTGCACGCCAACAGCGCCGCCGAGGCTTTGTTCCGGCGCAATGCGGGCCTCGGTCTGCGCGCCGGCCGTCTGGTCGCCGCCGGGACCGAGACGCAGAAGCGGCTCGATGCGCTGCTCGGGCAGCTTGCCCGGGCCCCGGCGGAAACGGCGGATCTCGGGCCGGTCGTGGTGCCACGGCCGGACGGCACACGACGCCTGATCGTCTCCGGCACACGGCTGTCCGGGGCGCGCACCCGCTTTCTGAGCGCCCGCGCCACCCTCCTGCTGCTGATCGTGGACCCCGCCGTGACCCGCCCGACCGGGGCGCGGCTGCTGCAGCGTCTCTATGGGTTCAACCCGACGGAAGCGCGGTTGGCGCAGGCGCTGATGTCCGGCGACAGCCTGCGCGACGCCGCCGATGCGGCCGGGATCACCTATGAAACCGCGCGATGGTATCTCAAGGTGCTGTTCCAGAAGACCGAAACACGGCGCCAGACGGATTTCGTGGCCCGTCTGATCGGCGACGTCACCGCCGCGCTGCACTGCGTCCTGGACGCGTGGTGAACAGCGCGGCGTCCGGGCCCGGACCGCGCCGGGCCGGGATGCCGCCGCCGCGCTACCCCAGCGCCGCCACCAGCGCCTCGGCGCTGCGCCCGTTGGCGATGGTGGCGGAGCGCCCGTCCCAGTGCACGCCGTTCACCCGGGCGAAGGCATGGTCGGCGTGCGGATAGACGTGGCAGGAAATTTGCGGATGGCCTTTCACCCCGGCCACCACCTTGGCGCGCCCCTCGGCGGGGAAGAACTCGTCCTGGTCGGCGATGTGCACCACCAGCGGCTTCGTCACCTTCGCCAGGTCGCCCAGCAGCCCGTCGAGCCCGACGCCGTAGTACGACACGTTCACATCGGCATCCGATTGTTCCGCCATCATGAAGGCCAGCCGCCCGCCCAGGCAGTAGCCCATGGTGCCGACCCGGCCGTTGGCGCCGGGCAGCGCGCGGGCGGCGGCCAGCGTCGCGCGCAAATCATCGATCCCTTTCGCCTGGTCGAATTTGTTGAACAGCTCGAAGGCTTGCTTCCACTCGGCCTCGGATTTGTCGGTGATGTCGATGCCGGGCTCGATGCGCCAGAACAGGTCGGGGCAGACGGCGATGAAGCCCATGTCGGCGACCCAGGCGGCGGTGTCGCGCATCGCCTGGTTGACGCCGAAGATCTCCTGGATCAGCACCACGACGCCGGCTTTGCCGCCGCCCGGCACGGCCTTGGGTTCGGCCACATAGGCGCTGAAACTGCCCGATCCGTCGGTGGCGCGGATGGTCATGGAAGACATCGCATCTCTCTCCCGCTGGTGGACGAGCGCGAAGTCTAGCCGATCGGCTCGGCAGCGGGACAGGGCGGTCCCGCGCCCCGGCCCGCCGGCGCCTGCCGCCGGCCGCGCCCGCCGGGCTGCTCTGCGCCGATCTCAGGGCTGGCGCGTCCTGGTGCATGCTTTCCTCCCGGCATGACAGTGTTGCTGCCGTTGCTGGGGTTTGCGGTGGTCATGTACGTGACCCCCGGGCCGAACAACATCATGGTCGCCAGTTCGGCCGCCGCCCATGGCGTGGTGGCGACCTTGCCGCACATGATCGGGATCGCGCTCGGCTTCTCCCTCATGGTGGTTCTCGTCGGTGCCGGGGCCGGCGCGGCCGTGCTGGCCTGGCCGGGGGTGGCGCCGGCGATGCGCTGGGTCGGCGCGGGCTGGATGCTCTGGCTGGCCTGGAAGATCGCCACCGCGCCGCTGCCGCAGCAGGGCGGTCGCCGCCGGCTGCTCGGCTTCTGGGGCGCGGTCGGGTTCCAGTGGATCAATCCCAAAGCCTGGCTGATCGCCCTGGCGGTGGCCGGCAGCTTCCTGGTGCCGGGCCGCCCGCTCGACCCGCAACTGGTCCGCATCGGCGCGGTGTTCCTGGGCTGCGGCATGCCCTGTCTGCTGCTGTGGGCCGGGCTCGGCCGTGGCGCCGGGCGGCTGCTGCGCTCGCCCGCGCAGTTCCGCGCTTTCAACCTCGCCATGGCGGCGCTGCTGGCCGCCTCGGTGCTGCCGGTGCTGGCCGCGCACTGATTCCGGCGGCCGCTTCGGCCGACCGGTCGCGCGCATGGGGTCGCCCAAGGGACATGAGGGGGCGGCCAGGCGGTCGCCAAACGAGTCCTCGGCCGGCGCCGCCGGGTGCGAGGCCGCCGGCGGAGCCCCGCCGCTACTCCAGCCGGGCGATCCCCTCCTGTCCGCTCGCCTCCGCGTGCAGCCGGATCGCCGATCCCGGCACCCCGGCGTCCCGCAGCGCCGCGGCGATCGCCTCCGCCCGCGCGAGCCCGAGCTTCACCGCCGCAAGCTGCGCCGTCGGGCCGGCGGTGGCGGCGTCGCCCTGGCCCAGCACCGCGATCGCCCGGCTGCCGCGGCGCGCGGCGAGCGCGCGCAATCCGGGCAGCGCCGCCGGGGGCACCGTGGCGTTGCCCGGCACGAACGCAACGACGACCCGATCCGCCGCCGGCCCGGCGACGGCGGGAGCGCGCGGCGGCGTGCCGGCGGCGGCGGCCGGGCCGGCCGGCGTGGCGGGACGCAAGCCCAGGCCCACGGCCGGCGCCGGCGGCGCGGCGGGAACCGTGGGCGCGGCAGCGGTCGGGGCGGGCAGGGCGGTGCTCTGCACCGGGGCCACCGGCGCCTTGGCCGGCGCCTTTGGGGCCGGCGCCTTCGGGGCCGACGGCCGGCCCGGCCGGGGTGGCGGCGGCCGGCCCCGCAGCTGCGGGGCCCGACACGGCCGGCATCGACGCGCTGACCGCCGCTCCGCCCGGCGCCGGCGGCGGCAGGCTGCCCACCCCGAACAGCCCCGGCGCGGTGCCCGGCCGCGAGGGATCGGGCAGCGGCGCCGCTTCCTCCAACAGCCGCGCATGCGCCCGGTCGGCGATCAGCCCGGCGGTGATCTTCCGCAGCGCCGCGAGGTCGGGCGGCGTCGGCGCCGGCGGCACCGTCGCCAGGTTCGGATAGGGTTCGTTTTCTCCCGGCAGCGGCCCTTTCTGCTGCGCGATCACGCCCCCTTCCTGGCGGTGGAACCATCCCGCCGGATCGAGCGCCGCGCAGCCGCACAGAAGCCCGGCCAGCCCCAGGGGCAGCAGCCGTGCCAGCAGGGGCGCGCGCGTCCCGGACCCACGCCGCGCCGGCATGGGCGCCATGCCTTGAACCCCCGCCCCCCGGCTCCTAGGTTGCCCGCCGATCTTCCGTGCCGACATCATCGGGCTCCGCCCCTTGTTCCGAACCAGCGGCCGATGTAGCCGCTGCCGCCCCGCACGAAAAGGACGCCGCCATGGCCACGACGGAAACGCCTGATACCGCCGGGTTCAAGCTGCCCGACCCCGACGTCGTCAGCCGTTCCATGGCCGACATCGCCGAGCGGTCCCAGCGCCTGGTCAGCGAGTGGCTGGCCCGCCAGACCCCCGGGGAGCAGGGGCGGGGCGATGCGTCCCCCGACCCGCTGAACATCGGCGGCGCCTTCCTTGAGATGACGGCGCAGCTGATGGCCAACCCGGCGCGGCTGATGCAGGCCCAGCTCGGTTTCTGGCAGGACTACCTCACGCTCTGGCAGAACACCGCCAAGCGCATGATGGGCATGACGTCCGAGCCGGTGATCGACGCGCCCAGCACCGACCGCCGCTTCAAGGACGAGGCCTGGCGCGACAACGAGGTGTTCGACTTCATCAAGCAGTCCTACCTGCTCTCGGCCCGCTACGTGCAGGACGTGGTGAAGCAGGCGGAGGGGCTCGATCCCAAGACCGCGCAGAAGGTCGATTTCTATTCCCGCCAGTTCATCGACGCGATGAGCCCGTCCAACTTTCTGCTCACCAACCCCGAGGTGTTGCGCAAGACCGCCGAAACGGGCGGCGAGAACCTGCTCAAGGGCCTCAACAACCTGCTGGCCGACCTGGAACGCGGCAAGGGCAAGCTGCGCATCAAGATGACCGACATGGACGCCTTCACCCTGGGGGAGAACATCGCCGTCTCCCCCGGCAAGGTGGTGTTCCAGAACGATCTGATGCAACTGATCCAGTACAGCCCGGCCACCCGCACCGTGCTGAAGCGTCCGCTGCTGATCGCGCCGCCCTGGATCAACAAGTTCTACATCCTCGACCTGCGCCCGAAGAACAGCCTGGTGCGCTGGGCGGTGAGCCAGGGCCACACCGTCTTCATGATCTCCTGGGTCAACCCGGACGCCAGGCTCGCCGAGAAGGGCTTCGAGGACTACATGGCCGAGGGCTACCTCGCCGCGCTCGACGCGATCGAGCAGGCCACCGGCGAGCGCGAGGTGAACGCGATCGGCTATTGCCTGGGCGGCACGTTGCTCGGCTCCACCCTGGCCTATATGGCGGCGAAGAAGGACGACCGGATCAAGTCGGCCACCTTCTTCGTCAGCATGCTCGACTTCACCGAAGCCGGCGAGCTCGGCGTGTTCATCGACGAGGAGCAGTTGCAGGCGCTGGAAGAGAAAATGAGCAAGCGCGGCTATCTCGAAGGCAGCGAGATGGCCACCACCTTCAACATGCTGCGCGCCAACGACCTGATCTGGTCGTTCGTGGTGAACAACTACCTGCTCGGCAACGACCCGTTCCCGTTCGACCTGCTGTACTGGAATGCCGATTCCACCCGCATGCCGGCGCGGATGCACAGTTTCTACCTGCGCAAGATGTACCAGGAGAACCTGCTGAAGGAGCCGGGCGGGATCAGCCTGAAGGGCGTGCCGATCGACCTCGCGCAAGATCACCGTGCCGGCCTATTTCCTCTCCACCCGCGAGGACCACATCGCGCCGTGGAAGAGCACCTACCGCGGCACCCAGCTGCTGTCGGGGCCGAACCGGTTCGTGCTGGCCGCCTCGGGCCATATCGCCGGCGTGGCGAACCCGCCGGAGGGCGGCAAATACAGCCACTGGATCAACCCCGATCTGCCGGCGGACCCCGACACCTGGTTCAAGGGCGCGACCGAGATCGCCGGCTCCTGGTGGCCGGACTGGCACCGCTGGGTGAGCGCGCTGGCGCCGGAGAAAGTGCCCGCCCGCACCCCCGGCGACGGCAAGCTGAGCCCGATCGAGGACGCGCCCGGCAGCTACGTCGCGGTGCGGCTGAGCTGAGCGCCGGCCGGCGCCGTTAACCTCTTGTCAGGAATGCGTCACGTGACGCATCGTTCGGGATCGAACGTTTGTTGACGATTCGTTCACCATCGCCACCCGGTCGCCCGATGCCGCGGGGTCACGGCCGCCCCTCCGCGTAGCGCCCGACCGCGGCCGGGCGGTCCCGCTCCCGTGCCGCCCAATTCCAGCCGGCGCCGATCTGTCCTATAGCGGATCTGTCCAGACCGAAGGGGGAAACGCCGTCTCATGCCCGACGACCGGCCGATGCCGCCGCCCGCGCTTGCCGGCTGGCAGCCCGAACTCGATGAGCTTCATGAACGCGAGGCCCTGGCGCACGAACTCGGCGGCCCGGAACGCGTCGCCCGCCAGCACGCCGGCGGCCGGCTCACGGTGCGTGAGCGGATCGACCGCCTGCTCGACCCCGACAGTTTCCACGAGGTGGGCGCGATCGCCGGCAAGGCCGGGTACGGTCCCGACCAGCGCATCGCCGCCTTCACCCCCGCCAATTGCGTGTTCGGCCGCGGCACGGTCGACGGCCGCCCGGTGGTGGTCGCGGGCGATGATTTCACCCTGCGCGGCGGCTCGGCGGATGCCTCGATCAAGGGCAAGCCGAAAATGTCGGAGCAGATGGCGACCCGCTTCCGCCTGCCGATCATCCGCCTGATCGAAGGCTCCGGCGGCGGCGGCTCGGTGAAGACGATCGAGACCACCGGCCGGGCCAACCTGCCCGGTGGGCTGTCCGACGGGTCCTCGTTCGAGCTCTGCGTGGAGAATATGGCCACCGTCCCGGTGGTCGCCCTCGGCCTCGGCTCGGTCGCCGGTCTCGGCGCCGCCCGGCTCGCCGCCAGCCACTACTCGGTGATGGTCAAAGAGATGTCGGCGGTGTTCGTCGCCGGCCCCCCGGTGGTGGAGCGCCTCGGCGAGCCGCGCAGCAAGCAGGAACTGGGCGGCTGGCAAATCCAGACCGGCTGCGGCGCGGTCGATCACGCGGTGGACACGGAAGAAGACGCCTTCGCCTGCGCCCGCCGCTTCCTGTCCTACATGCCGGGCTCGGTCCACGACCTGCCGCCCAGGGTGCGCAACTGGGACGATCCGCAGCGCGCGGACGAGGCGCTGCTGAGCATCGTCCCCCGCGACAAGAAACAAGCCTACCACATGCGCCGGATCATCACGCGGGTGGTCGACAAGGACAGTTTCTTCGAGATGGGCAGCCGGTTCGGCCGGCCGATCATCACCGGGTTCGCCCGGCTGGACGGCTGGCCGGTGGCGCTGATGGCCGGCGACCCGCTCTATCACGGCGGCGCCTGGACCGCGGACGCGTGCCAGAAGATCATCCGCTTCATCGACCTGGCCGAGACGTTCCACTTCCCCGTCGTGCACCTGGTCGACTGCCCGGGCTTCCAGGTCGGGCTGGCGGCGGAAAGCTCGGCGGTGATCCGCTGGGGGGTGCGGGCGATTTCGGCGATCTGCCAGACCACGGTGCCCTGGTGCAGCGTGATCGTGCGCAACGTCTATGGGGTCGGCGGCCTCGGCCACCAGCCGGGTGGGCGGGTGGCGCTGCGCTACGCCTGGCCCTCGGCGAGCTGGGGCTCCCTGCCGCTGGAAGGGGGGGTGGAGGCGGCCTACCGGGCCGAGATCGACGCCGCGCCCGACCCGGCGGCGAAGCTGGCCGAGATCGATGCGCGACTCGATGCGTTGCGCTCCCCGTTCCGCTCCGCCGAGTCGTTCTGGGTGGAGGAGCTGATCGACCCCCGCCAGACCCGGCGCCTGCTGTGCGAATTCGCCGACCTGGCCGCGCCGCTGCGCACGCCGGGGCCGGCCCGGTTCGGAATGCGGCCCTGAGCGCCGGGGCCCTCCGCCCCCCCCGCTGGCGCAGGCCGGCCGGCGCGGCTATTGTCCGCCCGCCTTGCCCGACCCGCCGGAGGATCATGCGGCGCGTACCCGGGGGGCTGGCTCACGTCCGGAGGCTTGCCGTTTGACCCGCTCTCGCGCCGCCTTGCTGGCACTTGCCTGCTTGTTGCCGTGCCTGCTCGTCGTTGCCCCGCCGGCATCGGCCGCCCCGCCGCGGGCGCCGCGCGCCCCGGCCGCCGCGGCGCCGGGCGTTATCCGGCCGGGCGGCGTGATCCAGGCGATCCGGGTCGTCGGCAACAAACGGATCGAGACCGGCACCATCCTCTCCTACATGCTGGTCCACCTGGGCGATCCGTTCGTTCCCGCCCGGCTCGACGAGAGTTCTCAAGACCCTTTACGCCACCGGCCTGTTCCGAGACGTGACCCTGAGCCGCGACGGCGACACCCTGGTGGTGCACGTGGTCGAATACCCGCTGGTCAACCGGGTGGTGTTCGAGGGCAACCACGCGCTGACCGATGACGAGCTGCGCAAGGTGGTGCAGCTGCGTCCGCGCGCCGTGTTCACCCGCGCCGCAGCCGAAGCCGACCGCAAGCGTATCCTCGACGCCTATGCGAAGAAGGGCCATTACGACGCCACGGTCGACCCGCAGATCATCCGCCTGGCGGAGAACCGGGTGAACGTCGCCTTCGAGATCAACGACGGCCCCTCGACCCTGATCAGCCGCATCACCTTCGTCGGCAACCACGCTTCGGCGAAAGCCGCCTCTCGGACGTGATCAGCAGCCGCCAGGAGCGCTGGTGGGCGTTCCTTTCGACCGCCGACCAGTACAGCACGCAGCGGCTGGACCTCGACAAGGAGTTGCTGCGGCGGTTCTACCTCAAGCACGGCTACGCCGATTTCGAGGTGGTCTCGGCGCGCGCCGAGCTGGCGCCCGACCGCAAGGCGTTCTTCCTGACCTTCGTCGTGCGCGAAGGCGTGCGCTACCGGGTGGGCAAGGTCACCATCAACTCCTCGCTGAAGGGCATGCCATCAGCCCGGCTGGCCGGGGAGCTGCAACTGGCGCAGGGTGACTGGTTCGACGGCGACGCCATCCAGCGCAGCGCCGACCGTATGGAGGCCTATGTCCGCGACCACGGATTCGCGTTCGTCGAGGTGACACCGCATTTCACCCGCGATCCGAAGGCACGGCGGGTGGCGCTGTCGTTCGATGTGAGCCGCGGCCCCAGGGTCTATGTCGAGCGCATCAATATCGTCGGCAACACCCGTACCGAGGACAGCGTGATCCGCCGGCAGTTCCATCTGGCCGAGGGCGACCCGTTCAACGCCGGGGCGATCCGGCGGACCGAACAGCGGCTCAAGGACCTGAACTATTTCGGGGACGTGAAGATCGACGTCTCGCCCGGATCGGCGCCGGACAAGGCGGTGCTGACCACACGGGTGACCGACAAGGCGACCGGGCAGCTGAGCCTGGGCGGCGGCTACTCCACCGACGTGGGGCTGCTGATGAACGTCGGCATCCGCGAGACCAACCTGATCGGCACCGGCATCGACGCCGGGATCAACGGCATCCTGGCGCAGAAGCAGAGCTCGATCGACCTGTCGGTCACCGACCCCTATTTCCAGAACCGCAACCTGCTGCTGGGCGGCGATGCGTTCCTGCTGCAGTACACCAACCTCGGCACCGCGCCCTACGACGAGAAGCGGGTCGGCTTCTCGGTGCGTGCCGGCTACAATTTCACCACCCACCTGCAACAGGTGTGGAACTATCAGCTGGTCGGGCGGACGGTGTACAACATCGTGGCAGGGTCCAGCGCGTTCATCTATGACGAGGCCGGCTACACCCTGCTGTCGCAGGTCGGCCAGGTGCTGACGCTCGACTACCGCGACAGCAGGATCGCCCCGCACAGCGGCTATATCACGTCTCTGTCAACCGATTTCGCCGGGCTCGGCGGCAACGCGGAGTTCGTGCGCACCCGGTTGGACGGGGCCTATTACATTCCGCTCGACGCGTTCACCGGCGACAGCCAGTGGGATATCCGGTTGAGCGCCTCGGTGGGCTATCTGTTCAACCTCGGCCAGCAGGAGCAGATCATCGACCGCTTCTTCCTGGGCGGCGACAATCTGCGCGGCTTCCAGACCGGCGGCGCCGGGCCGCATGATGCGGCCACCGGGGATTCGCTCGGCGGACGCTTCATCTGGACGCAGTCGACCCAGCTCAACTTCCCGCTGCCGGTCTCGCCCGATCTCGGCCTGTCCGCCCATACCTTCGTCGATGTCGGGGCGCTGACCCAGGGCAGCTTCGAATCCGGGAGCTGCCCGACCCAGCCGGGCGGCGTGTGCCCGGCGATCAATGCCTCCGGCGCGCCGCGCGTCGGTATCGGCTTCGGCATCTCCTGGCGCTCCGGCTTCGGCCTGATCAACATCGACTTCACGCCGTTCGTGATCAAGCAGCCGGGCGACCAGACGCAGGTCTTCCGCTTTGGATTTGGAACGAGGTTCTAGTGCGCCACACAAGAGTTTTCGCCGCGGCCGGTCTCGGCCTCGCGCTCGCCGCCTCTGCTTTCGCGCCGGCCTCGGCGCAGCAGGACAAGCAATGGTTCATCCCCGGCCAGCATACGCCGGCCCGCGGGGCGCCTGGCCGTCTCGAGCCGCGCCAGCCGGTGGCGGCGCCGGCGCGCGCCGCCGAGGCCGTCCCGCCGCAGCTCGAGCTCAACCTGCCGCCGGCACCCAAGGTGCCCGATGTGGCGCGCGGGCTGATGCCGCCGGCGGCGGTGATCGGCGTGTTGTCGGTCCCCGACGTGCTGCGCCGCTCCACCGCCTACGAGCAGGCGGACAAGGTGCTGGCCGAGCGTCGGCAGAAGCTGAACGAGGATGCGCAGAAGGAGCAGGTCACCTTGCGCGACCTCGGCCAGAAGCTCGCCGCTGAGCGGGGCAAGCTGTCCGCCGGACAGATCCGCACGCGCGAGAAGGCGCTGCAGGACCGGATCGCCTCCTCCCGGCGCAAGTTCGCCGAGCGCAACCGGATCATCCAGGAACAGGGCCAGTTCGCCCTGGCGCAGATCCAGCGCACCTTGCAGGAGGTGGTGCAGAAGGTCGCCGCCGCCCGCGGCATGAACCTGGTGATGCAGCGTCAGGCGGTGGCGGTGAACGTGCCGGAGTTCGACCTGACCGAGCAGGTGCTTCAGGTGCTGAACAAGGCGCTGCCGTCGGTCGAGATCCCGCCGGAGGGCACGGCGCCGCCGACCTTGCATGGCCCGGCTCCCGCCGCGGGCGCGAAACCCGCCCCGGCGCACAAGCCGGCCGCCCGCTGAGCCGGCCGTCCGGCATGGATCACCCGGAGATCGCCGGCGACCCGCGTTTCTTCGCCCAGGGCGGCCCGCAAAGCCTTGCCTCCGTCGCGCGCGCGGCGGGGGCGGCGGCGCCGGCCGAGGGCGAGCGGGTGCTGCGCGGCGTCGCGCCGCTGCAGACCGCCGGGCCGGAGCACGCGAGCTTCCTCGACAACGCGAAATACCGCACGGCGCTCGCGGCCACCCGGGCCGGCGCCGTGCTGGTCCGCCCGGACCTGGCCGCCCTGGTGCCGGCCGGCACCGCGGCGATCCCGGTGGGCGATCCCTATGTCGCCTGGGCCCGGGTCGCGGCGCTGTTCCACCCGCCGCCGCCGCTGGTGGCCGGGGTGCATCCGCGCGCGGTGGTCGATCCGTCCGCCCGGCTCGATCCCTCGGCCGAAGTGGGCCCGCTGGCCGTGATCGGCCCCGGCGCCGAGATCGGCCCGCGCTGTTGTATCGGCCCCGGCGCGGTGATCGGCTCCGGGGTGGTGCTCGGCGCCGACTGCCGGATCGGCGCCGGAGCGAGCCTCAGCCACGCACTGCTCGGCGACCGGGTGGTGGTGTTCCCCGGCGTGCGCATCGGTCAGGAGGGGTTCGGCTTCGCCCCGGCCGAGACCGGGTTCGTCTCGATACCGCAGCTCGGCCGGGTGGTGATCGGGCACGATGTGGAAATCGGTGCCAACAGCACGATCGATCGCGGCTCGCTGCGCGACACCGTGATCGGTGCGGGCTCCCGGCTCGACAATCTGGTGCAGATCGGACATAATGTCCACATCGGGCGGCTGTGTGTCCTGGTGGCGCAGGTCGGTATTTCCGGTTCGGTCAGCCTGGAAGATCACGTGATGATCGGCGGCCAGGCGGGGGTCGCCGGGCACCTGCGGGTTGGCCGCGGCGCGCGGGTGGCGGCGCAGTCGGGCGTGATGGCCGACCTCGCACCGGGGGCTGAAGTCGGCGGCTCGCCGGCGCAGCCGCTGCGCAGCGTGTTCCGCCAGATCGCCCTGCTGCGGCGGATGACGAACGAGGGGCGCACCCCCAGGCGCGCGCCGACGCGCGGAGAGGCCGAATGAGCGAGCACGAGCCCCCCGGCGCCGGCGAGCGGGTCGAGAGCATCGACATCGCCCGCATCATGCAGGCGATCCCGCACCGCTACCCGTTCCTGATGATCGACCGGGTGATCGACCTGGTGCGCGACCGCTCGGCGATCGGCGTGAAGAACGTCTCGGTCAACGAATCCTTCTTCCAGGGCCATTTCCCCAATCACCCGGTGATGCCCGGCGTGCTCATCATCGAAGCCATGGCCCAGACGGCCGCGGTGCTGGTGGTCGAGACCCTGGGGCCGGACGCGGCCGGACGGGTGGTCTATTTCATGTCGGTGGAGGGCGCGAAGTTCCGCCGCCCGGTGGTGCCGGGCGACCAGCTGCGCATCCACGTGGAGAAGGAGCGCAAGCGCGGCAACGTGTGGAAGTTCCACGCCGTGGCCCGGGTGGACGACGTGCCGGTGGCGGAGGCCACCTACGCGGCCATGATCATGGAACGGGCCTGATCCTCGCCCTCGTGCGCCGGGAGGCGGCGCCGGGACCGGTTTCGCGCTGCCGTATTTCTGCCGGAATTGGCGATGAAACAATGGGTTGCGCGAGCTTCCCGAAATATCCGGCAACAATGAGTGTGTTGGCCCACGCGCCGCCCACCGCTAGTTTGCCCGCCGATTTGCCCGAAAGGTCCCCCCGGCATGGATGCCCTCGCCGCATTGTCTGAACCCTTGCTTGCCGGCGCGGAGATCCATCCCACCGCCATCGTCGCGCGCTCGGCCGAACTCGGGCGCGGCGTGCGGATCGGCCCCTGGTGCACGGTCGGGCCCGACGTGACCATTGGCGACGGCGCACGGCTGGTGTCCCACGTCGTGGTCGACGGGCATACCCAGATCGGACCGGATTCGATCCTGTTCCCATTCTGCACCGTCGGGCTCGAGCCGCAGGACCTGAAATACCGCGGCGAGCCGACCCGCTGCGAGATCGGCGCCCGCACCCAGATCCGCGAGCACTGCACCATCCATCGCGGCACCGTGACCGGCCGCGGCATCACCAGGGTCGGCGAGGACTGCATGCTGATGGCGGTCGCGCATGTCGCGCACGACTGCCTGCTCGGCGATCATGTGATCGTGGCCAACAACGCGGTGATGGGCGGGCATGTCAGCATCGGCGACCACGCCGTGATCGGCGGCGCCGCCGCCATCCACCAGTTCGTGCGGATCGGCCGGGCGGCGATGATCGGCGGCGTCTCCGGGGTGGAAGGCGACGTGATCCCGTTCGGCAGCGTGATCGGCAACCGCGCCCGGCTGACGGCGCTGAACGTGATCGGCCTCAAGCGCCGCGGCTTCGACAAGGCGCAGATCCTTGGCCTGCGCACCGCCTTCCGCAGCCTGTTTCACGCCGGCGGGGTGTTCGCCACGCGACTGGCCGAGACCCGCGCGCGCTTCGGCGCCGACCCGCTGGTGGCCGAAATGCTCGCTTTCATCGACGCGCCGAGCCACCGCGGCCTGATCCGCGCCGAGCTGGCAGGGGAGTGACCCCGGCCGCGGCTTGGGGGGGGCGCCGCAGCAAGGCCAGGGGGGCGCTGCCCCCCTGGACCCCCTGCCAGGGGACAAGTCCCCTGGACCCCTCGGGGGGTTCCGTGCGGGTGCGGGGTGGCGCGGCGGGCCGGGGCGGCGCGCGGCGGGCGGGCGGGACAGAGCGCGGACGCGCTCTGTCCCGACCCGCCCGCCGCGGCCGCCGCCCGCCCGCCGCGCCACCCCGCACCCGCACGGAACCAACGAATGGGTTCCAAGGGCTCAGCCCTTGGCGGGGGTCCAGGGGGCAGCGCCCCCTGGCCTTGCTTGCGACCGCGCGCCGCCCGCCTTGTGCTGACCCCGGCGATGGCGACCTCGCCCGGCCGTCCCGGCCTGCTTGCGCTCTATCTTGGCTTTCTCACTGTCGGCGCGTGCAGCGTGGGGGGCGGGTTGGCCGCCTGGATCCGGCGCGAGAGCGTGACCAGGCGCGGCTGGATCGACGACACCCAGTTCCTGACCGGCTACGCCCTGTCGCAGCTGGTGCCGGGCCCGACCAACGTGAATCTCGTGGTGTTCATCGGCACCCAGCTGCGCGGCGGGGCGGGGGCGGTCGCGTCGCTGGCCGGGGTGATGACGGTGCCGCTCGGCGTCTTTCTCGGCGTGGGATCGGTCTATTTCGCGGTGAGCCGCGGGCCGGCCGGGCCGTGGATCGCGCTGGCGCTGGCCGGCATGGGGGCGTCGGCGGTCGGGCTGTTGTTGTCGATCGGCATCAGGCTCGGGCGGCGCAACCTGCGCCTGGTGGCCTCGTACGCGGTGGCGGCGGCCACCGCGGTGGCGGTGGGGGTGTTCCGGGTCAACCTGCTGGTGGCGCTGCCGGTGCTGATCCCGCTCAGCCTGGCGCTGCACTGGCGCGCGCCGTCGGACGGGAAGGCGGAGCGATGATCGCCACCCTGCTGCAACTGGCCGGCCTGTTCGCCCTGCTGTCGGTGCTGGCCTTCGGCGGCGGCGCCGGGGTGATCCCGCAGATGCAGCATGCCGCGGTGGATGTGCACCACTGGATGACCGCGCCGGAATTCCTGGCCCTGTTCGCGCTGTCGCGCTCGGCGCCGGGGCCGGGGTCGCTGCTCGTGGTGCTGATCGGGCAGAAGGCGGCGGGGCTGGCGGGCGGGCTGGTGGCCGGGGTGGCGATGTTCGGCCCGTCCTCGGCGCTGGCCTATCTGGTTGCGAAATTCTGGCACCGCGCCGGCGGCAGCGACGGCTGGCGGGTGCGGGTGGAACGGGCGCTGGCGCCGGTGGCGGTGGGGCTGACCCTGGCCGGCGGGATCGCGTTGATCCGCAGCACCGAGCACGGCTGGACGGCCTATGCCGTCACCCTGGCCGCGACGGTGCTGCTGACCCTCACCGAGCTCAATCCGCTGGTGATGACCCTGGTCGGCGGGCTGGCCCTGCTGGCGACCGGCGGGCGGTAGCCCGGGTGCGGCCGCGCGGCAGGTTTTGCCCGGCGCACGGTGCCGGGCTGGCCGCGGGGTGCGCGCGCCACGGCGCGTCCGGCGCTGGCATGTGGGTTGCGTCACCTGGGGCGTCGCTGCTCAAGGAGACCCACACATGACCGTCAGCCCCGCCATCGGCTCCCTGTTCACCCCGCACGCCGCCGCCCCCGCCCGCGCGCAGCCGCGCCGGAGCGACGGGTTCGATCGTCAGTTGCACGGCGTCACCGCCGACCGGCTGGCGCAATCGGCCGCCGGCGCCGCCACCAGCGCGGGAGGTCTGCTGGCGAGCGATCTGCTGCGCCAGTTGCAAACCCTGTCCGGGCTCGCGCAGGCTACGCCACCCGCGTAAACGGGCGGGTCGGGGCCTCTCGTCCTGGCGCCGGTACACATGCTACAGCACCCCTGACGAGTCAGCGCCACAGGGGCCGCACCGCGATGCGGGGACGAACCGATCCGACCGGCGAACCGCGCCTGTGCGGCCCCTCCGTGGACCGGGCGGGCTGACCGGTGGCGCGGGTACGCACCAGGCCGGATCAGCCGGCGCGCCGGGGCCGCAGCCGCCCGGCGGCTGCCGTCGGCCCGGAAGCCGCCGCGCCCGCTCCGGCCGCCGTCGCAGCGCCGCCCGCCGGCCCGCCGCCGTTGCCGCCCGCGTTCGACCCGGCGATCTATGCCGCCCGCCATGCGGAGGATCTCGCCGGGCTCGATGCGGCCGCGCTGGCCCGGCACTACGCGGCGCAGGGTGCGGCGGAGGGGCGGGTCTGCTCGGTGATCGACTCCCGCCGGGCGTTCCGCGCGCTGCTCCCCCCGGCCGGTCCGCTGCTGGAGATCGGCCCGTTCTGCGCCCCCTGGCCGGCGCCGGCGGGCTGCGTGGTCCGCTACCTGGACGTGATGCCGACCGAGGCGCTGCGCACCGCCGTCGCCGCGCTGCCCTGGGGCGATGTCAGCGGGGTGCCGGAGATCGACTACGTCTGGCGCGGCGAACCCTACCGCCAACTGATCCGCGAGCGCTTCGCCGCCGTCCTGTCGTCGCATTGCATCGAGCACCAGCCCTGCCTGGTCACCCACCTGACCGACCTCGCCTCGGTGCTGGCGCCGGGCGGGCGGGTGTTCCTGGTGGTGCCGGATCATCGCTACGCGTTCGATCATTTCGTGCCGACCTCCACCCTGGTCGACGTGCTCGATGCCTATGCCGCGCAGCGCGGCGGGCACGCGCCGCGCAGCACGATCGCGCAGCATCTGCTGCAAACCCATAACGACCCGGCCGCGCACTGGCGCGGCGCGCACGGCGAGGATCCGTGGACGGCGCCGGCGCTGGTCGGCAAGGTCGAGGACGCGCTGCGCGCGCTGCGCCGCTCCGAGGTGGTGTACGAGCTGCACGCCTGGCAGTTCACGCCCGACAGTTTCCGCCGCCTGTTCGAAACGATGGCCGCGGCCGGCCTGTCGCCGTTCCGCATCGAGCGGCTGTATCCCACCCTGCGCGACCGCGGCGAGTTCTACGCCGTGCTGCGGATCGCCGCCTGACCGGGCGGGCGCGCATGCACGGCGGACCAACCCCGCCGCGCCCGGCGCGCCGCCGCGCCGGCCGGCCGGCCGGCGTGGACCCGGAGGCCGCGTCCCCCGTCCCGCCGCGCGCGGCCGGCGGACAGGGCTTCGCCCTGCTGCCCGAGCCCGGGCCGGCCGGAACGTCCCCGGGATCGGCGGCGGACGATCCGCTGCGGGCCGCGCTCGGCCTGCTGTTCGACGCGGACTGGTATGTTGGCCGCTACCCCGACGTGGCCGCCGCCCGCTACGACCCGCTGCGCCACTTCGTCGCCCTCGGCCTGGGCGAGGAGCGCGACCCCAACCCGTTCTTCGCCGGCGGCTGGTACCGCACCCATTACACGGACGTCGCCGCCGGCGGGCAGCACCCGCTGCTGCACTATCTGCGGATCGGCGCGGCGCGCGGGGACAATCCGCATCCCCGCTTCGACGCCGCCTGGTACGTGGCCCAGCATCCGGAAGCGGCCGACAACCCGCTGCTGTTCCACCTCCGCGTCGGCCGCGCCCATGGCTGGCCCACCGAGCCGCCATTCGATCCCGCCGCCTTCCTGCCCTCGGCCGGAACCCCGCCGGCCTGCCCCGACGGCGTGGTGGTCGATGTCGTGGTGCCGGTCTACCGCGGCCTGGCGCAGACGCGGCGCTGCCTCGAAAGCGTGCTGGCCGATCCCGCGCGCCCGCCGGGACGGGTGATCGTGGTCGACGACGCGACGCCGGAGCCCGCGCTGGCCGCCTGGCTCGACACGCTCAAGGCCGCCGGGCGCATTCTGCTGCTGCGCCACGCCGCCAACCAGGGCTTCGTCGCGGCGGCGAACCACGGGATGGACGCCGCCGCGCCGCACGACGTGGCCCTGCTCAATGCCGATACCGAGGTGCCCCCGGGCTGGCTCGCCCGCCTCGCCGGGCACGCCTATGGCGAAGCCGGGATCGCCTCGGTCTCGCCGTTCTCCAACAACGCGACGATCTGCGGCTACCCGAGCCGGGAAGGCGGGCCGCCGGCCTTCGGCCTGTCCGTGGCGGCGCTCGATGCGCTGTGCCGGGAGGCGAACGCCGGGCGCGCGGTGGCGGTGCCGACCACCGTCGGCTTCTGCATGTACCTCCGCCGCGCCGCGCTGGACGCGGTGGGCGGGTTCGATCAGGCCGCGTTCGGCCGCGGCTACGGCGAGGAGAACGATTTCTGCCTGCGCGCCGCCGCCGCCGGCTGGCGCCACCGGCTCGCCTGCGACACGTTCGTGTACCACGAAGGCGCGGTGAGCTTCGGCCCCGCCGCCCCGGGCCTGGCCGCCGCGCAGGACCGGCTGGCCGCGCGCTGGCCCGACTATCCGGCGCTGATCGCCCGCCACGTCCGCCAGGACCCCGCCACCCCGGCCCGCTTCGCCGTCACCGCCGCGCGGCTGCGCGGCTCCGGCCGCCCGGTCGTGCTGCAGATCGCGCACGGGCTGGGCGGCGGGGTGCGCCGGCACATGGACGAGCAGCGGGCCCGCGCCGGCGCCGCGGCCCAGTTCCTGCTGCTGGAGCCGCACCCGCGCGGGGTGGCGATCCGCATCCCCGACCTGCCGGGCCATCCGGAGGCAGAGATCCCGGCCGAAGGCCTGGACCCGCTGCTCGCCCTGCTGCGCTCGGCCGGGGTCTGCCGGGTGCACGTGCATCACGTCATGGGGTTCGATTTCGACGTGGCGGCGCTGATCCGGCGCCTCGATGTCCCGTTCGACGTGACGGTGCACGACTACTACCCGCTCTGTCCCCAGGTGAACCTGCTGCCCTGGGGCGACGCGCAGTATTGCGGCGAGCCGGGCCCCGCCGCCTGCAACGCCTGCATCGCCGCCCGTCCGAGCCACGGCGCGCGCGACATCACCGCCTGGCGGCGCCGGCACGGCTTCCTGTTCCACGCCGCCGAGCATGTGTACTGCCCGAGCCGGGACGCGCTGGCCCGGCTGGCCCGCCACGGCTGGGCCGGCCGGGCGGTGCTGGCCCCGCACGAGCCGGTGCCGGCGGTCCCGCCGCCGGTGCGCGCGCCGAAGCCGCGGCGGGACGGGGTGCTGCGGATCGCCCTGCTCGGCGTGCTGGCGCCGCAGAAAGGCGCGGCGCTGGCGGCGACGGTGGCCGAGCTCGCCGACCCGCGGCGCTTCGCGTTCCACCTGCTCGGCGCGCCGGAGCGCCCGCTGCCGCCGCCCGCGGCGGAGCGGATCGCAGTCACCGGCACCTATGCGGAAGCCGACCTGCCGCGCCTGATCGCCCGCGCCCGGCCGGACGTGCTGTGGTTCCCGGCCCAGTGGCCGGAAACCTACAGCTATACGCTGAGCGCCGCGCTCGCCGCCGGCCTGCCGATCGTGGCGGCGGCGATCGGGGCGTTCCCCGAGCGGCTGGCCGGGCGCGCGCTGACCTGGCTCGTCGATCCCGCGGCCCCCCCGGCCGACTGGCTTGCCACGTTCGAAGCGGTGCGCGCGGCGCTGGCAGGCGGCATCGCGGCGCCGGCGGCCCAGCCGGCGGCGGCGGGCGAGGGGGGCGCCGGCGTGGCGCGGACGGACAGGGCTGGGGGGTACAAGGCGTGGGCGCGCGCGCCAGCGCGCCGGTCTGTCGTCGTGATCCCGGAACGCTTCGACGACGGCACTTTGACGCCCTGCGCCTATATCCGGCTGCTGCTGCCGCTCGACCACCCGCGCTCCGGGGCCGGGCTCGACGTGACGGTGGCGCCGCCCGGCGTGCCGCCCGGGGCGCTGCGTGCCGATGCGATCGTGACCCATCGCCACGCGATCGCCGCGCCGGAGCAGGCGCAGGCGCTGCTGCGCCACTGCCGGAGCAACGGCATACGGCTGATCTACGACCTCGACGACGACCTGCTGTCCCTGCCACCGGGCCATCCCGACGCGGCGCGGCTGGTCCCGCTCGCCCCCACGGTGGCGCGGCTGCTGGCCGAGGCCGACGTGGTGAGCGTCTCCACCCCGGCGCTGGCCGCGCAGCTTGCCCGCGAGCGGCCGGACGCGCAGGTGGTGGCGAACGGGCTCGACGAGCGGCTGTGGGCGGACCCGCTGCCGGCCCGGCTGCGCCGCGGCGGCCTGGTGCGGATCCTGTACATGGGCAGCCAGACGCATGCCGGGGATTTCGCCCTGGTCGTGCCGGCGATGGAACGGCTCCTGGCGGCGTTCGGGCCGCAGCTCGGCTTCGACATGATCGGGATCAGCGCCGGGACGGTGCCGTCCTGGGTGAACCGGATCGGCCCGCCGCCCACCGCCGGATCCTACCCGGGGTTCGTCAACTGGCTGGTCCAGCAGGGGGCGTGGGATATCGGCATCGCGCCGCTGGCTTCGGGCCGGTTCAACACGGGCAAGTCGGCGATCAAGGCGCTGGAATACGCCGCGCTGGGCCTGCCCACGGTGGCTTCGGATCAGCCCGCCTATCGCGGCTCGGCGGCCGACGGGGCGGGCGGCATCCTGGTGGCGAACACCGAGGCCGCGTGGCACGAGGCGCTGCTGCGGCTGCTGCGCGACCCGGGTCTGCGCGCGCGCCTGGCCGAGGGCGGGCGGGCGTGGCTGGCCGCGCACGGCACACTGGCGGCGCAGGCGGGCGTGCGGCAGGCGGCGTGGGGGGCGGCGGGGCCGCCGATCAGGCAACGAACTCCACGGTGACGCCGAACGCCGCGGTGGCCGGCACCAGGATCCGGTCGGGCTCCCGCCGCGCCGCGATCCCGCCGGCCGCGAGCGCCGCGGCGGCGCGGTCGAGCGAGGTGGTGCGCAGGGTCATCGCCGCCATGAATTCGGTCCGCCCGTCGTCCGGCGGTGCGGCCTCGGCGAAGGCGGCGCGCACCGCCTCGGGCGTGGTCACGTCGCAGCGGGCGAGGCCGAGCAGCAGGCTGCAGCCTTCGTCCCCGTGCCGCACCGCCTCGGCGCCGAACAGATGGGTGAACAGGGTGGCGAGCCCGCCCGGGTCGCGCGAGGCGATCACCAGCCGGGCGATGCCGATCGTGCCGTTGGGGTGGCGCCGCCATTCGTCGCGCCAGACCAGATCGCGGGTCAGGTGATGGCAGAAATAGAGCCGCCCCGGCGCGGCCCTGCCGGGCAGCAGGCGCACGGTGCGGAACACCGCGTTGCGCGTGCCCTGCGGCAGGACGACGGGACGGGAGAACTCGACCGGCGGGCCGACCGGCAGGCCGGCGGCCCGCAGGTTGGCGTAGGTGGCAGCCGAATCCTCGGTGGCGAAGACCAGCGCGTTCAGCCCCTCCGGCGCCGCCAGGATCTCGTAGCGGCCGGTGGCGCTGGCCGGCGCGGAGACGAGTTCCAGATACTCGGTGCCGAACACCGCGAGGTGGTTGGCCGAGCCGAGGGTGTGGAACCCGCGCGGGGTAAGGGTGAAGCCCAGCCGGCGAAAGACGGCCTCGCCCGCGTCGATGCGCTCGCGCAGGTTCACCACCAGGTGGTCGATGATCGGTAACGGCAGTGCCGGCATCGTCCGTCCCTTCCAATCGGGTGCGGGCGCGGCGGAGCGTGGTCCGCCGAGTGATGCCTTCCACTGCCCCGAGTTTCAACATTTCGCAAGTGAGGCGGGGGCCCATGACCATCGCGCCCCGCTTGCGACGGGCCGCGACGTCCGGCGGCGGGCTTGAGCGGCAGCGGCCGACCGCGCACACTGACGCAAGATAAGGGAGAACGCAGAATGGCCATCGAGCTCTGGACCTGGAACACGCCGAACGGACGCAAGATCAGCGTCGCGCTGGAGGAGATGGGCCTGCCCTATACCGTCCATCCGGTGAACATCTCCAAGGGCGAGCAGCTCGATCCCGCGTTCCTGAAGATCAGCCCGAACAACAAGATCCCGGCGATCGTCGATCCCGAAGGGCCGGGGGGCGCGCCGATCAGCGTGTTCGAATCGGGCGCGATCCTGCTTTACCTCGGCATGAAGACCGGAAAGTTCTGGCCCGCCGACCTGCGCGCGCAGGTGCCGGTGATGGAATGGCTGATGTGGCAGATGGGTGGCTTCGGCCCGATGCCGGGCCAGGTGCACCACTTCCTGCAGGTGGAGAACGAGGCCGACCGGCGCTACGGGCTGGAGCGCTACATGAAGGAGACGCGCCGGCTCTACGGCGTGCTGGACAAGCGGCTGGGCGAGGCCGCGTTCGTGGCGGGCGCGGTCTCGATTGCCGATTTCGCCATTCTCGGCTGGGCCTGGCGGCATGAGCGGCACCAGGTGGACCTGGCCGACTTCCCGAACGTGAAGCGGTGGTACGAGGCGATGATGGCCCGCCCGGCGACGGCGCGCGGGTTTGCGGTGGCGCTGAGCTGATCGGAGATGGTTTGACGCCGGGGCGCGGCGCGCTTAGATCGGGGCGTCGCGCCGCGGCAACGGAGGGATGGCCGAGCGGCTGAAGGCGGCGGTTTGCTAAACCGTTGTGCGGGGTAAACCCGTACCGGGGGTTCGAATCCCCCTCCCTCCGCCAGCGCTTGATTTTCAAAGCCTTCCAAGGATTTCTGAGCACGTTTTCCTTGCCCCAAGGAAAACGAAATTCCTGAATCCTTGCCAATTCCTGCAACCATGGTGCAACCACCGGTTTGGTTTCTGTTCGCTGATTGTTCTGCCCCTCCCTGTTCGACCGGCCCGCGCGGCCGGTCGCGCCCTTTGACGCTCTTCGTCCCGACGCCGCCCGCGCGGCCACGGCGCGCAGGGGTGGTCTAGGGGCCGCAGGCCCGCCGGAGGCGGCGCGAAGCGGCTCTGGTGCAAATCGCGTGAAGGGCAAGAGGCCGTGCTATTGGTCGCTGGTGTTGTCGGCTTTACGGGGCTGCCAGAACAGCCTCCCAGACAACAGGCGCACGTCGATCCTGAAGACGCCGCCACCCGAGGTTGAACTGGCCCTTGCGGATTCGTCGCAGCAGTTCGATCCCGGCCATGGTGATCGCCGCTGTCCTGAACCGCTTGAACCCGAGCATCGGTCCGATCCGCAGTTTCACGCCCCGATGGTCCTGCTCGATCAGATTGTTCAGGTATTTGGATGAGCGCAGTTTCGTGTCAGCGGGCAGTTCACCGTCAGCCTTCATCTCGCGCACGGCGCGGTGCGATGCGGCATAGCCGTCCAGCGTAACGGTCCGTGGGCTCGATCCCTGGCCCTTGATTGTCTGGCGAACGAAGGCCCTGGCCGCGGCAACCTCACGCTTCGGGCTCAGACGGAAGTCGACGGTGTTCCCCGCGGACCTTCACGTAGGTCTCGTCCACACGCCACGACGCC
>CAWHKR010000052.1:0-74120 GCA_963829875.1 uncultured Pseudomonadota bacterium
GCCAGCCGCGCGAAGCGGTTCCAGCGGCGCTCGAACTCCGGCGCATAATGGTGCACCCAGCGCATGATGGTGGTGTGGGCCATCGACAGGCCGCGCTCGGCCATCATCTCCACCAGGTCCCGGAAGCTGAGCTTGAAGCGCGGATACCACCGCACGCACAACGCGATGATCTCGCGATCGAAGTGCCGACCCTCGAACAGCTCATCCAAACTCAGGATCCTGGCCATCGTGCCGCCCTCAAACCCACCCGATCACTCGGAGGATAGGGGAGCAAGCACATTGGACCAGAGCCCATTGCAGTCCATTTCGCCGGTCTACAGCTCAATCCCGACCGTCGGAAACTTGCTGCTCAGAGGGTCCCTGGCCGCGCAGGTCGTCGGAGAGGACGGACCGGCGCGACGGACGGATCCGACCGAGACGGCAACTTGCTTTGAACGCCGCCCACAGTCCGCGCCACCCCAAAGTGGCCCGCACCCCGAGCCGCGCCCGGTCCGCATAGCTGCCGGCGAGGGCCGAAGGGCCGTGCCGGTCGTGCAGATCCAGGTGCACGGCGGCGCCAATGAGCGCGAGGTGCGTGAATGCCTGGGGGAAGTTGCCAAGAAAGCCGCCGGTTTCGGGATCGACCTCCTCAGCGTAAAGGCCCACGTCGTTCGCATACGCAAGCAGATTTTCGTACAATGCCTTCGCTTCGCCGTGCCGGCCAACATGGAGCAGCGCGTCGACGAGCCAGAAGCTGCAGATCAGAAACGCCCCCTCGGCCCCGGCAACGCCGTCCTCGCCCCGGTATCGATACACGAGGTCGCCTGCACGCAAGTCCCGCTCGATCGCGGCGATGGTCAGCTCCAGCGTGCCGCGATCGAGCGGGAATCCCAGTGTCGGCGCGAGCAGCAGGGCGGCGTCCACCTCGACCCCGCCATAGGCCTGAGCCAGATGCCCGCCCACCGGATCGATCCCGCGACGCCGCACCTCCTCCACAATACGATCGCGCTCCTCGCGCCATCGCGACCGCGGCCCCAGGAGCCTGATGGCACGATCGAGCGCCACCCAACTCGTCATCTTGCTGTGGACGTTGTGACGCGGGGTGCCACGCATCTCCCACAATCCCTGGTCGGGATCGTTCCAGTGATTCGCAATGAAGTCCGCAAATGCAGCCAGCATGTGCCGGGTCGCGCGATCAAATCGTCCGCCAAGCCGGCGAAAGAGCAGGGCCCAGTCGAGGACCTCGCCATACACGTCGATCTGCCGCTGCCGGTAGGCGCCATTGCCGGTACGCACCGGGCGGCTGCCCATGTAGCCGTCGAGATGCTCCAGCACATGTTCGGCGAGATCCGCTTCACCGCCGATCCCGTACATGATCTGCAATTCGGGATAGGTCGCGGCGCAGGCCCGTCTCAGAAAGCCGCTGAACTGACGTGCCTCGCCGCCATACCCGATGGCCGCCAGCGCATAGAGGGTAAAGGCGGAGTCGCGCAGCCAACAGAAACGATAGTCCCAGTTCCGGCCTCCGCCGAGACTTTCGGGCAATGAGGTGGTCACCGCTGCGGTGATCGCGCCGGAGGGAGAGAAGGTGAGAAGCTTCAGGACAAGCGCGCTGCGCCGCACCGCTTTTCTGTAGGCCCCGTCGTAGCGGCAGTACGCGATCCACTCCTGCCAGAACGCAAGGGTGACGTGCAGCAGGTGCTCCGCCCGTGTCACCGGGTTGGTGCCTGCCACCGGTTGCGGCGTGACCACCAGGATCCGCCGTTCCCCGCGATGAACGTCGATCGCCGAGGACGCGAGGTCGTCGCCGGCCACAAAGCTGGGCAGATCATGGTAGAGGTAGGGACCGGCGAGAGGCACGGACCGCCCTCGGCCGCCACCCGACCTGGAGAGCAGCGCAGCAGAGCCGGCTCGCGCGCGAACGCCACCGAGGGGCGGTAGCGAACCGTCAGCGGAACCGTTCCGCTGGTTCCCTCGATGATGCGGACCAGCCAGCCTGGCGCGTTGAGATGCACGTAGTCGTGGGTTCCGGCGCCCGGCCGGCGCCCGACCGGCATGACGTCGGTGATCGTGACCGCGCCGTCTGCGGTCGAAATGACCGTGCAAAGGATATTGGTGTCCTCGATATAGCTCCGGCTGGTCGAAAACCGGGATCCCGGCGTGACCGAGAGAAACCCGCCGCGTTCGGCGTCGAGCATGCGACAGAAGACGGGATCGGCGTCGAACCGGCCAAGGCAACACCAGTCGATGCTTCCGGTTGTGGAGACCAGGGCGACGCCATGGCAGTCGCCGATCACCGCGTATTCGCGGATCGGGACGTAGCCTGGCCCGATGCCGTCCGGCAGCGGACCGAGGCCGGGTGCGACGGCGTCCCCCCGGGTCATGAGAGAGCACCGGACAGCCGGCTGACCCGACGATTTCCACCTGCGCCCGGCGGGACGGGGCCGTCACCTGCGCCGTTCACTGTCGCGCGCCGGTCAGCCGGCACGGCGTCTGCCTCGGCCGTCGCCGGTCGCTGACCGCCCGCCGCACAGGATGCCGCGCCGAAGACGCAGAAGCGGGCGCAATGCGGATGGTTCAGCACCACCGGCCGGGCGGCCTCGGCGAGGCTCGCGCCAAGATCGAAACCCGCAGCGTAGGGCTGCAACGTGCAGGGCGACCACCTGACGCGGCGGCCTCACCCTTGCGGTGCACCACCATGCGGGAGGAGCCGCACATCACCTCCCGCCGCTTGCGTGCAGCGCCTGCCAGCAGGTCTCGCCGATCTCGGGGGGCGGCGTCGGGTCCGCCAGCTCGGGGAACAGGACGAGCTGCTCCGGGTCCCAGGCATCGAGCCGCAGTTGCTGGGCGCGGAACAACCCGGCGAAGCCGGCGCGCAGCGCGGCCTCATCGCTCTCCTCGGCAACCCGCGCCGCAACGGCGAGCGGGAACCCGGCGCGTGCCAGCCAGGCGAGGCCCGCGAGCGCGGGGGAGAAGCTCCGCGCCCCGCGCACACGCTCGTGGCCTTCTCCGCGTAAAGTGATCGAGCGAGACCCGCAGCGCCAGCCGGTCCCCCCACGCCGCGCGCAATTGTCCGAGCCGATCGCGATGCCGCTGCATCGGCCGCATCGCGTTGGTGAGCACGAGCACGCGATAGCCGCGCTCGAGCGCGGCCGCGATCATGCCCGGGGTGTCGGGGTTCATGAAGGGCTCGCCGCCGGTGAAGCCGATCTCCTGCAGGTCCGGATGCCGCTCTGCCGCCTCGTTCAGGAAGCGGTCGAACTCGGCACGGGTGAGATGGACCAGCCGATCGTTGCGCGGGGTGCTTTCGATATAGCACCCCGCGCAGGCGATGTTGCAGAGCGTGCCGGTGTTGAACCACAAGCTCGTCAGGTGCGTGAGCGGCACGCGCGCGTGCCGCTCACCGGGTACGGTCCGCTCCGGATCGACGAAGGGGCGCGGCCGGCGCCGCGGTGGGGGCGGCGCCCCGCGGTCCCAGATGGTTGCCGCCGGCGTTATGGGCCGGGCGGTCGCGGCCTGCTCGCTCGGCGGCAACACGTCGAAGCTCGGCCAGATCCCGCTCTCCAGCGCCCGCGCATAGCCTTCCGGCAGGCCCGCAGCGCGCATCGCCCGCGCCGCGGCCTGATGATCGTAGTCGAGGGGCAGATGGCGGATCTCGATGCCGTCCCGCGGGGGACGAGCAGGCTGAACCAGCCGCGCGGCGTGCCGTCATTGCCGGGCAGCCCGATCGCCCCGGAATTGTGCCACAGGCGGGGGCCGATCCGCCGGGTGAAGGGCAGCCCGCAATGCCCGCCGATCACCGCGTCGGCGTCGGCGAGCGCAAGTTCCGCCGCCAGGACCGGCTCCGGTGTCGAGGCGAACACGAACCGGTTGATCCGGCTCGGCGCGCCATGCACGACGGCGATACGCCGCCCGGCGAGCAGCAGGTCGATGCGCCGCGGCAGCGCCGCCATCCACCGCCGGTCGTCCGTTCCGACCTCGCGGCTCGCATGCGTGAACCAGGCGGCCGACAGGCGGTCGCAGGCCGAGCCCGGGGCGAAGCCGCAGCCGCAATCCTCGGCGTCCGCCCCCAGCAATTCCTCGCAATTGCCCATGACCGTGGCGATCCCGGCGTCGCGGATCAGCGCCACGGTGGCGCGCGGATCGGCGCCGTAGGCAATCACGTCGCCGGTGCAGATCATGCGTTCCGGCGGAACATGCAGGCGGGCCGCTTCCTTCAACAGCGCGCGTGTGGCCTCAAGGTTGCTGTAGCACCCCCCGAACACCAGCACCGGGGCGTCGGCGACGATCCGCGGCGGGACCGGTTCGATATGCAGGGTCATCCCGTCATCAGGCATGGAAGGCGATCTCCTCCGGCGCGATCGTTTCAAGCGACAGGCCGCGTGCCTCGATCCCGCCCATGCGGCGCCACACGGCGATCGCGCCGGCGCCCAGCAGCCAGAAGCCGGCGAGCAGGAGCAGGGCCGCCGGCATGCTGCGCGCGCCCACATAGCCGACCAGGAACGGCGAGATGATCGCGCCGATCCGCCCCACCGCGACGGAGACACCGATGCCGCTGGCGCGCAGCGAGGTCGGGAACAGTTCGGAGAACGTCGGATAGGCGGCGATCCAGCTTCCGGTGGCCAGCAGGTTGACCAGCGCGAAGCCGAGCATGATCGGCCCGGCCCCGAGGCCGGTGGCGAAGGCGAACGCGACAGTGCCGACCGCCGTCGCGAGATAGAACGTCGCGACGGTGCGGTGGCGACCCCAGCGATCGAGCAGCAGCGAGGCTGCAACCCCGCCGCACAACGCGCCAAGGCTGCCGGCGATGTAGAACAGCGGCAACCGTTCCGGGGCAAGATGCAGCGCCGGCAGCACGACCAGCGGCAGGAACGCGAACAACCCGTAATATCCGGAGGCCTCGGCGAAATCGAGCACGGCGCCAAGCGCGAGCCGCGCGGGATAGCGGCGCAGCAGCGTCATCATCGCCATCCTCTCGCGCGTCACGCGATGGCGGATCGCCGCGGGCTCGGGGACCGGCAGGCGGGTCATCCCCGCTTCGATTCCGTTGACGATGTCCAACGCCTCGGCCGTGCGGCCGGTCACCTCAAGCCAGCGCGGGCTTTCCGGCAGATGCCGGCGGAACCAGGCGGACGACAGGGCGATCACGCCGCCGAAGCCGAACACCACGCGCCAGCCGAGATCGGCCGGCAGAGCGGACAGCACGAGCCAGGACAGCAGCGCGGCGACAAGGCTGCCGATCGGCCAGAAATTCAGCACCACGGCGGCGGCGCGGCCGCGCGACCGGCTCGGCACGAGTTCGGCGATCGCGGCATTGATCGCCGCGTATTCCGCGCCCACGCCAATGCCGGCGAGCAGGCGCAGCAGCAGCAGCGCGGCGAGGCTGGGCGCGAAGGCGGCGGCCAGGGTGGCGACCCCGTAGAGCACCAGGCTCGCGAGGAAAATGCGCCGCCGGCCGTAGCGATCGGCCAGATAGCCAAAGCCTGCGGCACCGAGCATCAGCCCGGCGAACCAGGCGCCGAGGATGAGCGACATGGCATCGCTGCCGAGGTGGAAGCGTTGGCGGAGCGCGCCGAGGACGTTGCCGATCAGCGTCACCTCGAACGCGTCCATCGCCCAGCCGATGCCGAACAGCAGCACCATGATGGTGTGGAACCGGTTCCATGGCATGGCGGAGAGGCGCCCGACGACGGGGCTCGGACGCGGTTCGGCCGCTGCGGAGACGTTCATGCTCATGGGGCTCCTGCCGTGCCGAGATCGGGTGCGACGCGATGGCCGGGGCGACCGCGCCGCCAGGCGTGAAAGCGCGCCAGCAGGCCCATCACGGCGGGAGAGGCATGCGCGCGCCGCCACGTGCCGGCCACATGGCGGTTGGCCTCGGCATAGGTGGGATAGGCATGCACGGTGCCGAGGACGCCCTTGAGCCCGATGCCGTGGCGCATCGCGAGCGCGAATTCCGCGAGCAACTCCCCCGCGTGAGCGCCGACGATGGTGGCGCCGAGGATCCGGTCCTTGCCGGCCGTGTCAGCACCTTCACGAACCCCTCGCCCGCGTCATCCACGATCGCCCGGTCGAGCTCATGCAGGTGGTAGCGCGAAACTTCATGGGCGATGCCCTGGGCGCGCGCCTCGCGCTCGTTCAGTCCGACGCGCGCGACCTCGGGGTCGGTGAAGGTGACCGCCGGCATGACGGAATAGTCCGGGCGCGACCGGTAGAACGGTGCGAACAGGCCGGTGAGAACGGCCGACTGCGCCTGATGCGCCGCGGCGTGGGTGAACTGGTAGGGACCGGCGACGTCGCCGCAGGCAAGGATAGTGGGATGAACCGTCTGCAGATAGGCGTCGGTTTCCACCGCCTGCGTCGGCGTCGTCCGGAGGCCGAGTTCCTCGAGCCCGTATCCGGTCGTGCGCGGCCGACGGCCGATCGCGATCAGCAGCGCATCGAACGGTTCCACGCTCGGCCCGCCGGCGTGATCGAGCCGCATCGCCGGGCCGCCGGCGGAGGCTTCGATCGCGATCGGGGTGTGGTGGGTGAGCACGCGGACGCCATCCGCACCCATGCGGGCCGCGACGAAAGCCGAGACCTCGTCGTCCTCCCGCATCAGCAGCCGCGGCGGCTGCTGCACCAGGGTGACGCGGCTGCCGAGCTGCGCGAAGGCCTGCGCCATCTCGCAGCCGATCGGCCCGCCGCCCATCACCAGCAGCCGCCGCGGCAGGGTACGCAGGCGCCACAATGTCTCGGAGGTGAGATAGTCGATGTTCGCCAGGCCCGGGAGATCGGGAACGACCGGCTCGGCCCCGGCGGCGATGACGATGGCGCGCGTCGTGATCGGGCGGCCGTCCACGGCGACGCACCACGGAGAGGTGATGCGTGCATGGCCGCGGCGAACATCCACACCGAGCGCGGTGTACCGCGCGACCGAGTTGTGCGGCGCGACCGCGTCGATCGTGGCCTGCACGCGGGTCATGACCGCGGCAAGATCCACCGCGGGCGGCGGACCCGACAGGCCGAGCGCGGCGGCGCGCCGGCTTGCCACGGCCAACCGGGCGCTGCGGATCAGCGCCTTCGATGGCACGCAGCCGGTGTTGAGGCAGTCGCCGCCCATGCGGCCCGCCTCGACCAGGGTGACCCGCGCGCGCAGCGCCGATGCCAGATAGGCACTGACCAGTCCGGCCGAGCCGGCGCCGATCACCACGAGGTTGCGGTCGAAGCGGCGCGGCCGGGTCCATCGGCCGCGCGGTGCCGATGCGAGACCGCGGGCGGTCGTCGGCGCCGGCGGGCCGATCGTCGGCAGGAGATCGGTGTCGCCCTCGCTCACGCCGGCACACACGCAATGAGCTGATGATGCGCGGCCACGTTAGGTGTCCGGCGGTTCATGCCAGGTACCTTGTTGTCGCTGTGGAAGGCCTTCGGGCACGCTCTGCACACGCGAGGGGCCAGGGGAACGCCCCCTGGCCCTTTTGCGTCGTCTGCGGAACACCCTTCAGCCGTTGCCGCCGGGGTAATAGTTGGCGTGGGTCTGGGCCGCGGGCGCGGCCGAGGCCACCGTCGCACCGGCTGACACGAGCAGACCGAGCATCAGGAACGCCGCAAGGAACTTCTTCATCGTCGTCTCCATCAGAGTGTGATGCGCTCCGGACACGGAGCGTCATCTCACAGTTCGTCGCGTCGGGCAGACAGGTTACAGCGCTCTGCGAAGTGCCTTTGCTCCGGCATCCCGACCAGCTCCCGCCCGACGCCGCCCGCCACCAGGATCGGGGTGCCGGCCGTCCCCGGTCTGCGCCCGGCCCGGACCTGCTGTCCGGGACTCTGTCGGAGCCAGGCGGGTCACCCCGGCCTCGCCGGGACCGCATCGGCGGCCACGGGCACTCCCGAAGGGAACCTTGTACCGCCGCGGATCGATGCCGTGTCCATCCATATCACCACCATGGCCGCCCGCTGCACCGCTCCCCTTGTCCCGCGACCGCGGCGGCCGCATCCTGTGCGCCGAGGAGAAACGTCCAATGCAGGAAATGGACATCGCCTGGCGCCCGTCCGACGCCGTGCGGCAGGACGCCAACTGGACCCGGTTCATCGCCCATTGCGGTCTGCCGGATTATGCGGCCCTGGCGACCCGGGCCTCGGCGGATCCGGAATGGTATTGGCGGTCACTGGCGGAGTGGCTGCAGTTCCGCTTCCGCCGCCAGCCACGCCGCATGCTGGACCTCTCGGATGGCATCGCGCACCCGCGCTGGTGCCTCGACGGCACCACAAATCTCTACGACAGCGCCGTGACCGCAACGCTCGAGCAGGCGCCTGCCCGTCCGGCGGTGATCTGGGAGGGCGAGTCCGGCCAGGAGCGGACCTGCAGCTATGCCGAGCTTGACCGCGACGCCGCCGCGTTGGCCCTGGGCCTGCAGCGGCTCGGTCTCGGCCCCGGCGACGTGGTCGGCTTCTATCTGCCGATGCTGCCGCAGACGATCGTCGCGTTCATGGCCTGCCTGCGCCTCGGCTGCATGACCCTGCCGCTGTTCTCGGGCTTCGGCGCGGAGGCGGTGGCGCAGCGGCTGGCGCTCAGCGGCGCCCGCGCCGTGATCACCGCGGATGCCACCGAGCGGCGGGGCCAGGTGGCGGCGATGAAGCCGGTGATCGATACGGCCCTGCGCGGCAATGGCGACGTGCGCCACGTCGTGGTGCTGCGCAGCTACGGCACGGATGTGCCGATGCACCCGCCACGGGACGTCTGGTGGCACAGCCTTGTCGGGGAGGGCGACGCCCCGCCGCCGCGCGAATTGCCGGCGGAGCACCACGCTCTGCTGATGTACACCTCCGGCACCACGGGCAAGCCCAAGGGCGCGGTGCACACCCATTGCGGCCTTGGCATCAAGATGGGCCAGGACGCGCGGCTGACGCTCGATATCAAGGCGGGGGACCGCCTGCTCTGGCCGACGGATTTCGGCTGGTTCGGCGGCACCGTCACGATCCTCGGCAGCCTGCTGGCGGGCGCCACCCTGGTGATCGCCGAAGGCGCGCCCACGTTTCCCGACCCGGCGCGCCTGTGGCGGCTGATCGCGCGGCACCGTGTCACGCATTTCGGCACCGCCCCGACCCTGGCACGCATGCTGCGGCGCGAGACCGAGGCCCTGCTGGACCGCTACGACCTGTCCTCCCTGCGGGCGATCCCCTCCAGCGGCGAAGCCTGGGACCGCGAGAGCTGGTCCTGGGTGATGCGGCGCGTCGGACGGGGCCGCGCGCCGATCCTGAATTTTTCCGGCGGCACGGAGATGAGCGCGATCGTCGCGTCCAACATCCTGTTCCCGCAGAAACCTGCCAGTTTCAATGGCGCGGTGCCAGGCACCGGGGGCGATATCGTGGGCCCCGACGGGCAGAGCCTGCCGCCGGGCCAGATCGGCGAACTGGTGATGCGCGAGGCCTGCATCGGCACCACGCGCGGCCTGTGGCGCGATGAGCAGCGCTATATCGACAGCTACTGGAGCCAGATTCCGGGGATGTGGGTGCAGGGCGATCTGGCATCCCGCGATGCCGACGGGTTCTGGTTCCTGCACGGACGGTCCGACGACACGATGAAGGTCTCCGGCAAGCGCATCGGCCCGACCGAGATCGAGGAGGCACTGCTGGCCACCGGCACGGTCACGGAAGCGGCCGCGGTCGGGCTGCCGGACGCCATGACCGGGTCCGCCGTCGTCTGCGTCGCGGTGCCGGCGCCGGGGCAGGCGGGCGACGCCGCGCAGGCGCGCGCGCTGACCGAGGCAGTGGCGCGGGCGCTCGGACGCTCGTTCCGGCCGAAGCGCGTGGTCTTCGTGGGCGATCTGCCGAAGACCCGATCCATGAAAGTGATGCGCCGTGTCGTGCGCGCGACATTGGCGGGACAGGCGCCCGGCGATCTCTCCAGCCTGGTCAATCCCGAGGCTGTGGAGGAGCTCGCGGCCAAGGCGGCGGCAGAGAGGGAAGCACAGGCATGACCCACGGATACGCTGGCTACCAGCGGTTGCGCTTCGATCGGCCGCATCCGCGCGTGCTGCGGATCACCATGGACAACGGCCGGATGAACACCGCCGATGCGGTCATGCATGGGGAACTCGTGCGCGTCTGGCGCGATGTGGACGCGGACGACAGCGTGAACTGCGCAATCATCACGGGCGCCGGCAAGACCTTCTCCGCCGGCGGCGATTTCGCCATGGTGCAGGAACTGACCGGGAGTTTCGAGGCCCGCGCCCGCGTCTGGCGGGAAGCGCGCGATATCGTCTACAACATCGTCAATTGCCGCAAGCCCGTGGTCAGCGCCATGCGCGGCGTGGCGGTGGGCGCCGGTCTGGTCTGCGGGATCCTGGCCGATGTTTCCATCGCCACCCGCGACTGCCGCATCACCGACGGCCATACCAGGCTCGGCGTGGCAGCCGGCGACCATGCGGCGATCGTCTGGCCGTTGCTCTGCGGCATGGCGAAGGCAAAATACTATCTGCTGACCTGCGATCTTCTGGTGGGAGCCGAGGCGGAGCGCATCGGGCTGATCTCGCTGGCGGTGGAGGACGCGGAGCTGGACGCGAAGGCCGTCGAGGTCGCGGCGCGCCTGGCCGAAGGCGCGCAGAGCGCCATCCGCTGGACCCGCTATGCGCTGAACAACTGGCTGCGCATGGCCGGCCCGAGTTTCGATGCGTCCCTGGCGATGGAATTCATGGGCTTCAGCGGCCCGGAGGTGCAGGAAGGCCTGCAGTCGCATCGAGAGAAGCGGCCACCCCGGTTCCCGCCTGCGACCGAGGTCTGATTCCGGTCGGTCGAAGCGGCCGGCGGTTTCAGTACGCCTTGCGCTTGTTCGCCATGCCGCCGTCCACGGTGACGATGGTGCCGCTCGTGTAGCCGGAGAGATCGCTGGCCAGGAAGGCCGCCAGGGCGGCGATCTCCTCCACGCGGCCGGCACGGGAGAAGGGCATGGCGGACAGCGTCTCCCGCCAGCGTTCGGCGTCGCCCAGCGTTTCCTGCGCCCGTCGGCGCAGCAGCGTCTCAAGCCGCTCGGTCAGCACCGGGCCCGGATTGATGCCGACGACCCGCAGCCCATCGGACGGCGCGGCGCCGCCAAGGGTGCGCGTGAAGGCCATGAGGGAGGCGTTGCCGGTGGATCCCGCGATGTAGTCGGCATCCAGGCTCTCGCCCCCGGCGCCGATGATGTTGACGATGACGCCGCGGCCGCGCCCGCGCATCAACGCGTAGAAGCGCCGGCACATGTTGATGTAGCCGAAGACTTTCAAATCCCACGCGGCGCGCCAGCGCGCCTCCTCGATCTGGTCGAGCGTGCCGCCGGGAATCGCGCCGGCGTTGTTGAGCAGGATGTCGATATCGGGAAACGCGGCGGCCAGGGCGTCCACGTTGGCGCTGTCGCTGAGGTCCATCGCCCGCACGAGCACCGTCCTGCCGCTCGCGGCGCGGATGCGCGCTGCCGCGGCCTCGAGGTCGGTGGCGGTTCGCGAGACCAGCACCAGGTCGCAGCCCTCCGCCGCGAGCGTCTCGGCACAGGCGAGGCCGATGCCCTTGGACGCACCGGTCACGAGGGCACGGCGGTTGCGGAGCCCGAGTTCCATCATACCTCCCGGATCAGATCGCCGCCGGACGGCGGCCGCGGGGTGCGCCTGACGCGGACAGGATGCGTCACGCCCATCCGTCGTCGGCCCGGCTGCCCGAGCCTTGCCTGCTTCGGCGCCTGTTGCCGCGCGATCCTATTGTGCGGCTCCAAGGCTATCAAGTGCGGCCGGGTCGCCCTTGCCGCTGTGCCACGGAAGCTGCGATAGTTCCGGCAACGCGCAAGGATCCGTGCCCATGGCAAGGCTTGGCAGGCGCCTGGCCGGCGTCGCAAGGGCCGGTGGAGACATCCGCAGCCGGCAGGAGGGCTGAGATGGAGACGGCCTGGGTGCCGCCGCCGGCGCTGGTGGCACGGGCGCAGGTCACGCGCCTGGCGGAGCAGCTCGGGTGCGCCGATTTCGCCGCGCTGTACCGGTTTTCGGTGCAACATCCGGACGCGTATTGGCAGCATCTGACAGGCTTCCTGCGCATCGCGTGGTCGCGTCCGCCGGCCGCCTATGTGGATCTGTCCGAGGGCCCGCCGTTCCCGGACTGGTTTCCGGGCGGCGAACTGAACTGGGTGGACACCGTGCTGGGCTGGGCGCGCGACCCGGCGCGGCGCGACGCGCCTTCGGTGATCGCCGAGCGCGAGGATGGCGCCGTCCGCATCCTCACCTGGGCCGGGTTGGAAGCCCAGGTGCTGGGCTTCGCCGCCGGGCTGCGGGCCCTGGGGCTCGGACGCGGTGACCGTATCGGGTTGCTGATGGAAGGCGGCATCGAGGCAGTGGTCTCCTTTCTTGGGATCTCGGCGCTGGGCGCGATCTGCGTGCCGCTGTTCAGCGGCTTCGGCGTGGACGCCCTCTCCTCCCGCCTGTCGGGCTGCATGGCGAAGGCCCTGATCGCGACCGGGGGATTCCATCGCCGCGGCCGGCTGGTGGATATCGCGGCGCTGGTGACAGAAATCCGCCCCCGTCTGGCGGCGCTGGAGACCGTGATCCTGAAAGGCGGCACGGCACCGGGCACGGTGCCATGGGAGCAGGTGACGGCACCTCCGGCACCCGATCTGCCCGCGCGCATGGGCGCCAACGACCCGATGATGGTGATCTACACCTCGGGCACCACCGGCAAGCCCAAGGGCGCGGTGCACACCCATGGCGGCTTTCCGCTGAAGATCGCGCATGACGCCGCGGTGCATTTCGACATCGCGCCCGATGACCGCTTCTGCTGGCCGGCGGACATGGGCTGGATCGCGGGGTCCCTGATCCTGTGCAGCGCGCTGATGCGCGGCGCGACCCTGGTCTGTTACGACGGCGCCCCGGATTTCCCGGACTGGGGGCGCATGGCGGGACTGGTCGAGCGCCACCAGGTCACGCATTTCGGCGCCTCGCCGACGTTGATCCGCAGCCTGGCGGCGAACATGCCGCGCGCCGTGGCAGCGGACCTCGGCACGTTGCGCCTGCTCGTGACCGCGGGCGAGGGCATCGATCCGGAACACTTCCTTTGGTATCAGCGCCATGTCGGCGGCGATCGCTGTCCCGTCATCAACTACACCGGCGGCACCGAGGTCTCCGGCGGGCTGCTCGGCAATGTGCCGGTGCTGCCGATCGTTCCGGCGGGGTTCAATGCCATCTCGCCGGGCGTGCAGGTCGATGTGTTGGACGAGAGCGGTCACCCGGTGCGCGACCAGGTGGGAGAGTTGGCGGTCCTGGCGCCGTTCGTCGGCATGACCCGCGCCTTCTGGCAGGACCGCGCGCGCTATCTGGAAACCTACTGGTCGCGCTTTCCGGGCGTCTGGGTGCATGGCGATCTTGCGCTGCGCCGCAGCGACGGCATGTTCTTCCTGCGCGGCCGATCCGATGACACATTGAAGATCGCCGGCAAGCGTCTGGGCTCGGCGGAGGTGGAGGAGGTGCTGCTGGAACTGGAGGGCGTGGCTGAGGCCGCCGCCATCGGTGTGCAGGACGCCGCCAAGGGCCAGAAACTGGTGGTGTTCATCATCCCGGCCAGGGACGCGCCGTCCGGCCTGGCCGCAGCGGTCGTCCCGCATGTCGCGCAGCGACTGGGACGGGCCTTCCGTCCCGCGGCGGTGCATCTGGTGACGGACCTGCCGCGCACGCGCAGCCTCAAGATCATGCGGCGCGTCATCCGCGATCTCTATACCGGCCAGTCGTCCGGTGATCTCAGCGCCCTCGACAATCCGGCGGCGTTGGCGTCGCTGCGGGCGCTCGCTCGTTCGGTGTCCGAGGACAGACCTCTTCGCTGAGCGGCAGCCGGCCGCGCCGAGCCCGATGTCCGTCCTGCCTGCTTCAAGGCCGCAGGATTTGGCTGGCCCGTGCCGCAGCCACCAGGGCGGACAGGCCGGCGCTGCCTCGGACCATCCTGCAGCGCGAAGGCTCGTTCCATGCGAAATGCCTTGGCTGCCATCCTTGCGTTGCCAATGGGCGCATGATGGCGGCACCGCGCTTCCGCGCCACCGCCGCAGGTGACGATCCGGTGTTGGCTCCGGCCGAGGACGCGCGGGGTGGGACCGGCTGGGTCACCGGCCGGGCCTTGAACCCGGCGCGGGATTGAGGTGATAGTGGTTAGGAAACGGCCATGAATGAGCCGGTCGGGGGAAACAGATGGCCAGACGTGCCGACACACCGAGGCTTCGCGGGCGGAATGGCCACGGGATGACCGGCCACGTCCAGGCCCGCCGGTGATCAAGCAGCGAAATCGCCGGCCGCAGCCGCGGGGCATGCACCACGCCGTGCCCGACGCGCGCGAGGTGGCGGAAACCGTCGTTGCGTCCGAGTTCGAGGCCATGCGTGCAGGCGCAAGGTCGGCGCGCAATCGTCACACGACGCCCCGGCAAAGGGGCGCGATCCAAGGGAGACACAAATGACCGGGGACTCCACCATCACCCGCCGCCGGGCGCTGCGTACGGCGCTGGGCGGCACCGCGGCGGCGCTCGCGCTGCCGGCGATCTCCAGAACCAGCTTCGCGGCCGAACCGATCCGGATCGGCATGCCGGCGGCATTGACCGGCCCGCTCGGCGAGGTCGGCCAGCAGATGAAGCGCGGCGCCGAGTTCTTCGCCGCCCAGCAGAACGCCAAGGGCGGCCTGCTCGGCCGGAAGATCGAGTTCCTGATCCAGGATTCCGGCGGCGACCCGGCGACCTGCGTGCGCAAGGCGCAGCAGATGGTCGAACGCAACAAGGTGAAGCTGCTGATGGGGATGACCCTGTCGTCCGAGGCGCTCGCCGTGGTGCCGAAGCTCGCCGCCTGGGACGCGATCTTCGTTTCCTCCGACAACGGCGACGGACGGCTGACGGCGCAATCCTTCGTGCCGAACTTCTTCCGCGCCAACACCTCCGGCCCGATGGACACCAGGACCGTGGCGCTGTGGCTGCGCACCGCGCCGTACAAGAAGTTCTTCGGCATCGGCATGGATTACGCCTGGGGCCACAACAGCGTGAAGTCCTTCGCCAGCCTGGTGAAGCATGCCGGGCGGGAGTTCGTCGGCTCGGTGTTCTCGCCGATCGGTACCAAGGATTTCTCCACCTATTTGCTGAAGATCCGCCAGTCCGGCGCGGACGCGGTGTTCATCGTCATGCAGGGCGACGACAACGTGGCGTTCCTGACCCAGGCGCATCAGTACCGGCTGCAACAGCAGGCCCAGTTGCTCACCTCGATCGTCGACCTTGCCAGCATCCGCGCGGTGGGCGATGCCGCGATCGGGCTCGCCGGGTCCACCCGCTACACCTACACCTACGACATCCCGGCGAACCGGGAGTTCGTCGCGCTGTGGGAAAAAGCGCATGGCGGGCCGCCGGATATTTTCGAGGGCGAGCAGTGGCAGGCCTGCCAGGTCCTCGCCGCCGGCATCACCAAGGCCGGCAGCATCGATCCGGCGAAGCTGCGCCCGGCACTCGAAACGGTGGCGATCGACAGCATCAAGGGCCATGTCGCCATGCGCGCCTGCGACCACCAGGCGGTGCAGCAGGGCTTCATGGTCCAGGTGAGCAAACCCGCCGGCGCCACGATGCCGCTGCCGAAAGTGATCGACGTCTATCCCGCCGACCAGGTCACGCCGCCTTGCCGCAAGGAGACGTACGACGACTGACCTGCCGGGCTTCCTGCTCACCGAGACCATGAACGCGCTGGCCCAGTCGGCGCTGCTGTTCCTGCTCGGCGTCGGCCTCACGTTGATCTTCGGCATCATGCGGATCGTGAATTTCGCCCACGGTGCGTTCTACATGCTGGGGGCCTTCGTCGGGTACACCGCGGTGCGGCTGACCGGCAGCTTCTGGGCCGCGCTCGTGCTCGCCCCGCTGCTGGTCGGCGCCGCCGGCGCGGCGTTCGAGACCGGGGTGCTGCGCCGGCTCTACCGGCGCGAGGAAAGCGCGTTCCTGATGGTGACCTTCGGGCTCGCGCTGGTGATGGGCGAGGCGATCCGGCTGGTCTGGGGCTCCCAGGCGCTGCCGGTCGCCACGCCCGCCGTGCTGTCGGGCATCGTGTTCCTGGCCGGCAATCCGTTCCCGATCTACCGGCTGTTCCTGATCGGCGCGGGGGCGGCGATCGCGCTCGGCCTGTGGCAGTTCCTGGGGCGCACCAGGCTCGGCCTCCTGATCCGCGCGACGGCGCAGAACGCCGAGATGGTGCGCGCGCTCGGCACCGACGTGGGGCTGGTGCGCAGCGCGGTGTTCGGCCTCGGCTGCGCGCTGGCCGGGCTCGGCGGCGTGCTGGCGGCGCCGCTGGTCACCGCCTCGCTCGGCATGGCGGCGAGCGTGATCATCGATGCGTTCGTGATCGTCATCATCGGCGGCATGGGCAGCTTCCCCGGCTCCCTGCTCGGCGCGCTGCTGATCGGCTTCGTGCAGGTGTTCGGCGAGTATTTCTTCCCCAACCTGGCGCTGGCGCTGATGTACCTGGCGATGCTGCTGGTGCTGGTGCTGCGCCCGGGCGGCCTGCTGGGCGCCCCGGCGTGAGCGTGCCCACGTGAGCGCGCCCACGTGAGCGTACCGGCATGAGCGCACCGGGCCGCCGCCTGTTGGCCGCCGGGGTGGCGGCCGCGCTGGCGGCAGCGCCGCTCGGCCTGCCGGCCTACGCCACCACCCTGCTGACCGAGATGCTGATCCTCGGCCTGTTCGCCATGAGCCTCGATCTCATGGTCGGCTACACCCGGCTGATCTCCTTCGGCCATGCCGCCGCCTACGGGTTCGGCGCCTATGCCAGCGGCTGGCTGCTGCTGCACGGGGTGCCGCTGGTCCTCGCGGTGCCGGCCGCGGCGGGGCTGGCCGGGGTGGTCGGGCTCGGCATCGCCTGGGTCGCCACCCTGGCCAGCGGCGTGTCGTTCTCCATGCTGACCCTTGCGTTCGCGCAACTCCTGTACGCGATCGCCTACAAGTGGAACGCGGTCACCGGCGGATCGGACGGGCTGGCCGGCATCCCGCGCCGCCCGGGCCCGTTCGGCTTTGCTTTGTTCGACAGCCGGACCGGCTTCTACTACCTCGCGCTCGCCGTGCTGGTCGGCGGGTTCGCGCTCTGCCGCGCCCTGGTGGCCTCGCCGTTCGGCGCGGTGCTGCGCGGGATCCGCGAGAACGAGGCCAAGACCCGCGCGCTCGGGTTCAACACGCGGCACTACAAGGTCGCGGTGGTCGCCATCGCCTATGCGCTGGGCGGGCTGGCCGGCGCGCTGTATGCGCCGTTCGCCGGGTTCGCCGATACCGACCTGCTGTTCTGGCTGCTGTCGGGGCAGGTGCTCATCATGGTCATCGTCGGCGGCGCCGGCACCCTGACGGGGCCGGTGCTGGGCGCCGCGTTCTTCCTGCTCGCCTCGCAGATCCTCAGCGCCTACACCAATTCCTGGGCGCTGTTCTTCGGCCTGATCTTCATCGCCGTCGTGCTCTACGCGCCGCAGGGGATCTGGGGCGTGCTGCGACCCCGGCCCGCGCTGCAACCGGACCTGCCCGATGCCGCTGCTTGAACTCGACGGCCTCACCCGCCGCTTCGGCGGCATCGTCGCGGTCGACCAGGTGTCGATGCGGGTGGACGCGGGCGAGGTGCGCGCGGTGATCGGCCCCAACGGCGCCGGCAAATCCACCCTGTTCAACCTGATCACCGGCGTGCTGGCGGCCAGCGCGGGGGAGGTGCGGCTGGACGGCGTCCGGCTGACCGGCCTGCCGGCGCACCGCATCTGCCGCCACGGCCTGGCGCGCACCTTCCAGGTCACCGCGCTCTACCCGGAGATGACGGTGCGGGAGAACGCCGCCCTGGCGGCGCAGGCGCGCGAGGGGCGGCGCTGGCAGCCCTGGGGCGGCGGCGCCGTGATCGCCGCCGCCACAAGCCGGGGCGACGCGGCGCTGGAACGCCTCGGCCTCCTCCCGCTCGCGCACCGCCCGGCCGGGCTGCTGTCGCACGGCGACCAGCGGCTGCTGGAGATCGCCATGGCGCTGGCGCAGGAACCGCGGCTGCTGCTGCTGGACGAGCCGACCCAGGGCCTGTCGGTGCAGGAAACCGCGCGGGCGGTGGATACCTTGGCGGCGCTGCTCGCCGACGGGCGGATGACCGTGCTGCTGGTCGAGCACGACATGGAGGTGGTGTTCCGCCTCGCCCACGCGATCACCGTGCTGCACCGGGGCGCGGTGATCGCCGACGGTCCCCCGGACGTGGTGCGGGCCGATCCGGCGGTGCAGCAGGCCTATCTCGGGGGGCTCGACTGATGCTGTCGGTGGCAGCGCTGCACGCGCATTACGGCGCCAGCCACGTGCTGCAGGGCGTGGACCTTGAGGTCCCCGCGGGCCAGGTGGTGGCGGTGCTGGGGCGCAACGGGGTCGGCAAGACCACGACGGTGCGCGCCATCATCGGCCTGCTCACGCCGAGCGGTGGGCAGGTGCGGCTGGACGGGGCGGAGATCGGCGGCTGGCCGGCGCATCGGATTGCCCGCGCGGGCGTGGCCTATGTGCCCGAGGGAAGGCTGATCTTTCCCGACCTGACGGTGCTCGAGAATATCCGGGTCGGCGAGCGGCGCCCGGCGCGCACATGGCCGCTGGAGCGGCTGTTCACCCTGTTCCCTGCGCTGCGCGAGCGCGCCGGCAACAAGGGCGGCCAGCTCTCGGGCGGCGAGCAGCAGATGCTCGCGATCGCCCGCGCGCTGGTAACCGACCCCAAGGTTCTGCTGCTGGACGAGCCGAGCCAGGGCCTGGCGCCGCTGGTGGTGCAGGAACTCGCCGAGGTCATCCGCCGCCTGCGCGCCGACGGCGTGGCCCTGCTGCTGATCGAGCAGAATTTGAAGCTGGCGGAGGCGGTCGCGGACGAGATCCGCATCATGGTGAAAGGGCGCATCGCCTATGCCGGGAGCCGGCAGGCGTTCCATGACGACCAGGCCGAGATCCGGGCACGTTATTTGACCGTATAGTCTATCGCCTCCGTGCGGAGCGACGGAGCGCAGGACCCGGTCGGCCGCGGGAACGCGGTCCTACGGCGCGCCTTCTCCGCCGCATCCACCATCCCGCGATGCCGAGACCGCCGGTTGGTGAAGTCCCGGGCGTTCGGGGCGTGCGCGCAGATCATCTCGCGTGGCCCGCGACAGGCCCGGTCACCCCACACCCGCGTCTCATCGCCGTGCAGCAGATCGGGCCGTGTCGTCGCATCCGCTACGTTGGCCGCGGTCGCCGCCACCGCGTCGACCACCTTGCTCCGGCTGTCCACCCCGATAGGCGCCTTCATCCCGAAATACCACTGGTTGCCCTTCCTGGTCTGATGCATCTCGGGGTCGCGTTCCTTGGCGGCATTCCTGGTCGAGCCATGTCCCCAAGCCTGAACAGCGCGCTCCCCGACCTTGCGGCCATGGCGCAATCGTGGGTGCCCCGGGTCCAACTGATATGCGGGCTCGCTCGCACCATGACGACGGCCGACCTCTCCGCTGGCCGGGAAAAGCTGCTCCCGAAGGTTTCAGCCACGAAGGGTCCACCCCGCCGGTGGCAACTCAAACGGCCAGATACCGCCTCTGTGCCTCCGTATCCCGCCGCAGCGCGGCTGCCGTGCCGGCCCAGACGATGGCGCCCGTCTCCAGGATCGCCGCATGATCCCCGACGTGGTGGGCGAAATGCAGGTTCTGCTCGGCAAGCAGGATCGTGATCCCCTGCCGCTTCAGCAGCAGCAGCGCCTTCGCCAGTTGCTCCACGATCAGCGGCGACAGGCCCTCGCTCGGCTCATCCAGCAGGATCAGGCGCGGGTTCCCCATCAGCGTGCGCGCGATCGCCAGCATCTGCTGCTCGCCGCCGCTCATCCGCCCCGCCGGGCGGTTGCGCATCTCGCTCAGGTTCGGGAACAGCGCGAACAGCCGCGTCAAGGTCCATGCCTCGCTCCCCGCCGGCGCGGGCCGGGCGCCCACCATCAGGTTCTCCGTCACCGTGAGGTCGGTGAAGATCCGTCGCTCTTCCGGCACATAGCCCAGCCCGAGCCGCGCGATCCGGAACGGCTCGCGCCCCGCGATCTCCCGGTCCATGAACCGCACCGAGCCGGCGGTCGGCCGCACCAGCCCGATCAGCGCCTTCAGGGTCGTGCTCTTGCCGGCGCCGTTGCGCCCCAGCAGCAGCCACACGGCGCCGGCCGCGACGTCGAAGGAGACGCCGTGCAGCACCTGCGCCCGGCCGTAGCAGGCATCGAGCCCGCGCACCGTCAGCATGGCACCGCAAGCTCGCCGCCGAGATAGACCTCTCGCACCCGCGCATCGGCGCGGATCGACGCGGCGTCGCCTTCGGCGATCAGTTGCCCGCGATTGAGCACCAGGATCCGGTCGGCAATGCCGAACACGACGTCCATGTCGTGCTCGGTGAACAGCACCGCGAGCCGCTGGGTCGTCGCCAACTGCCGCACCAGCGCCATCAGCGCGCTGCGCTCGGCCGGCGCCATGCCGGCGGTCGGCTCGTCCATCAGCAGCAGGCGCGGCGCATTGGCCAGCGCCATCGCCAGTTCCAGCCGCTTGAGATCGCCATAGGCGAGTACCCCCGCGGCGCGCGCCGCCTGCGCCGCCAGCCCTACCTGATCGAGCAGCCCCTCCGCCGCGTCCACTGCCTGCCCGGCCAGCGGCCGCCCGAACCGCCAGATGCGGCGCCGATGCGCCAGAAGGGCGGTCTGCACGTTCTCCCGCACGGTCATGGAGGCGAAGGTTTCCGTGATCTGGAACGTCCGCCCCACGCCCAGCCGCGACAGGCGCCGCGGCGGCGCACCGGTGACGTTCGCCCCGGCCAGCAGGACCCGTCCCCGGTCGGGCGGGATCTGCCCGCCGATCATGTTGAAGCAGGTGGATTTGCCGGCGCCGTTCGGCCCGATCAGCGCCAGCATCTCCCCCTCGCTCACCGCGAAGGAGACGCCATCCACCGCGCGCACGCCGCCCCAGGACTTCGCCAGATCCTCCACCACCAGCACGCTCATGCCGACCGCCGCCGGCGTCCGGCCAGTCGGCGTTCGGACAGACGCAACGCGGCGCCCGCGATCCCTTCCGGGAAGGCGAGCACCAGCGCGACGATCGCGAGGCCCAGCACCAGCCGCCACCACCCCGTCGATTGCAGCAGGATGTCGTAGAGCCCGGTATAGGCGAGCGCGCCGACGATCGGCCCGGCCATCACGTGGACCCCGCCCAGCAGGACCATCAGCAGCGCGTCCACCGAGCGCGGGATGCCGGCATAGGACGGAAACACCGCCCCCTTGTCGAACGCGAACACCGCGCCCGCCAGTCCCGCCCCGGCGCCGGCGAGCGCGAAGGCGGCCACGCGCAGCCCGAACGCGTTGAGCCCGATCGCCGCGGCGCGCGCCGGCGAATCGCGGGTCGCGCGGAGGGCGAACCCGAACGGCGCATACAATGCCCGGCGCATCAGCAAGGTGGCGCCGATGCACAGCGCCAGCGCCAGCCAGAAATAGGCGGCCGGCGTGCCCGCCCAGCCGGCGGGCCAGAGATTCAGGATGCCGTTGTCCCCGCCCGTCACCTCCACCCACTGGAACGCCACCGCCCAGACGATCTGCGCGAAGGCCAGGGTCAGCATCGCGAGATACACGCCCGACAGCCGGACCACGAAACACCCGAGCAGCGCGGCCGCCAGCGCGGCGATGACGGCGGCGAGCAGCATCCCCGGCAGCATCGCCACCCCCGCCGGCACGATCAACGCCACGGCATAGGCGCCGAGGCCGAAGAACGCCGCATGGCCGAAGCTGGGCATCCCGCCCGGTCCCATCATCAGATGCAGGCTGGCGGCGAACAGGATGGCGATCATCCCCTCGGTCAGCACCGAGAGCGCGTAGGAGCCAAGATAGAATGGCGCCAGCACGGCGGCGATCAGCGCGAGCGCCCCGAGGAGACGCGCGGCGGCCGGCGCCGGGCGGATCAGCGGCGCCGGCCCGGCGGCGGCGCGGCCCTCCACCAGGGGCCGCCCGAGCAGGCCGTTCGGCCGCAGCGCCAGCACCACCGCCATCACCACGAACGCCAGCACGAGCGTCGCGCGCGGGATCAGCACGATGCCGAAAGCCTGCAACTCGCCGATCAGCACCGCCGCCAGGTAGGCGCCCGGCACGCTGCCCAGTCCTCCCACCACCACGATCACGAAGGCGTCGGTGATCGCGCCGAGATCCATCTGCAGATTGGCCGACCGGTCCGGCAGGGTGAGCGCGCCGCCGAGCCCCGCCAGCCCGGCGCCCAGGGCGAACACCGTGGTGAACAGCATCCGCTGATCCACCCCGAGCGCGCCCACCATCTCCCGGTCCTGCGTCGCCGCGCGTACCAGCGTCCCCCAGCGCGTGCGGGAAAACAGCACCCAGAGCAGCCCCAGCACCAGCGGGCCGACACAGATCAGCGCCAGATCGTAGGTCGGAAACAGGCTGCCGCCGATATGCACCGCGCCGCTCAGCCAGCCGGCACGCGGCAGCGGGCGATCGTCCGGCCCCCAGATACGCTGCGTCAGTTCCTCGATGATCAGCAGCACGCCGAAGGTCGCGAGCAACTGGAACAGCGCGGGCGCGCGGTAGATCCGCCGCAGCAGCGCCACCTCCATCACCGTTCCCAGCGCGGCCACCGCAAGGCCGGCGCCGAGCACGCCGAGCACGAAGGCGGCGGGGTCGGCGGGGAGGTGCGCCAGCAAGGTCCAGCCGACATAGGCGCCGACCATGAACAGCCCGCCATGGGCGAAGTTCACCACCCGGGTGACGCCGAAGATCACCGTCAGTCCGGCGGCGATCAGGAACAGCGAAGACGCGCCGGCGAGCCCGGTGAGCGCCTGAAGAAGGACGAAGCCCACCGTGCCCCGCTTCGGCCTACTTGCGCAGCGTCTCGACGAAGGACGCGGGCGGCATGACCGAGGCGCCGTCCACATAGCGCCAGTCCACCATGACGCCCTTGCCGTCCTTCAATGCCAGCTTGCCGACGAACGTGCCCATCGTGCTCTGGTGGTCGATCGCGCGGTACATCGCGGTCCCGAACGGTGTCGGGAACGACGCGCCGGCAAAGCCCTTCTCCAGCTCCGCGGTCGAAACGCCGCCGGCCCGCGCGATCCCCGCCGCGATCGAGTAGATCAGCGCATAGCCCACCACGGATCCCATCCGCGGCGTTTCCTTGAACTGCGCCCGGTATTTTTTCACGAACGCGACGTTCCCGGGCGCCGTGTCCTGCTCGACCGGATAGCCGGTGACGATCCAGCCCACGGGCGTGTCGGCGCCGAGCGGCATCAGATATTCCGGCTCGCCGGTCAGCAGCGACACGGTCGGCCGGCTTTTGAACAGTCCCCGGGTGGTGCCCTGGCGGACGAAATTCACCTGGTCGGACCCGAACGTGGCGTTGAACAGCGCGTCGGGCTTGGCCTGTTCCAGCGCCACCACCGTGGCGCCGGCGTCGATATGGCCGAGCGCCGGCCATTGCGCGGCCACGAACTCGACGCCGGGCTGCTTCTCCTGCATCAACTGCTTGAACCAGCGCACGGCCGACTGGCCGTATTCGTAGTTGGGCGCGATCGTCGCCCAGCGCTTCGCCTTCAGCGCCACCGCATCGGGGATCAGCATGGCGACCTGCATGTAGGTCGAGGGCCGCAGCCGGAAGCACACCGCGTTGCCGTCCTGCCAGGTCAGCGCGTCGGCCAGCGGTTCGCCGGCGATGTAGATCTTGTGGGCGTGTTTCGCGTAGCCGGAAATGGCGAGCCCGATATTGGACAGGAACCCGCCCGCGAGCAGATCGACCTTCTGATCGTTGACCAGCTCCCCCGCCAACCGGATCGCGTCGGCCGGCTTGCCGGCGTCGTCGCGCGAGAGCACCTCCAGCTTGCGCCCGAGCACGCCGCCCTTGGCGTTGATCTCCGCGACCGCCATCTGCCAGCCCTTGCGGTAGGGGATGGTGAAGGCGGGCACCGCGCTGTAGCTGTTGATCTCGCCGATCCGGATCGGCGTCGTTTCGGCCGCGCGCACGATGGCGGGCGTGGCGAGCAGCGCGGCGGTGCCGGTCAGCGCGGCACGGCGTGTGATCCTGTGCATGGGTCCCTCCGGTTTCATCGCAATCCGTCCTTGCCGGTGATCTGGTCCACGGTAAGCCCGCCGATACGCGGCAGCGGCCGGCCGGACTCGGTCACCACGACGGCGACCACGATCTCGTCGCGCCGGGGCGCATCGACGACGCGCACCTCCATCGCATCGAAATGGCTGCGCACGAAGGCCGCGTCCTTGTGGCCGAGCGGCACGTCGATCGCCGCACCCGGGCCGCCGCGCTTCTTGGCGCTTGGGATCAGCGCGGCCCCCTTCTCGACCGCGGCGCGCAGCGGTCCGCCGAGCTTGGGGTGAAGGATGGCGGCGGCGTGCTCAAGTTCGCCGTCCTCGCCGACAATGGCCGCCTTGCCGTAGCTCTGGACCGCGCCGGGCGCGACGCCCAGCGCCGCGACCGCGCGCTCCCCGAGCAACCCGCCCAGGGCTTCGCCGGTCGCAACCAGCGCGCTCAGATCCTCGACGAACCGGCCGGCGAAAGGATTGGCGATCACCGCGACGGCGGCAGCCTTGCGCGTGGGGGGGGCGATCTCGCGGTCGCCTTCGCGGTGGGTTTCCTCCACGATGGTCAGCAGCTTGCGGATCTGCATGCGGGGCCTCGGTTCAAAGAAGAGATTTCAACAGGGAGAGAAGCTGACGCTGCTGCGGCGGCGCAAGCGGCGCAAGCGTGGCCTCGGTGATGCGCAGTCCGCAGGGGACGGCGCGTTCGGCCGCCTGCCGACCGGCCTCGGTGAGCGAGACGATCAGCAGCCGCGCATCGGCGGGATCGGGCCGGGTTTCGGTCAGGCCGCGCCGGCTCAGGCGGTCGATGACGCCCTTGATGGTCGGGGCGTCCATCGCGGTGAGGCGGCCCAGGCGGTTCTGCGAGCAGGGGCCTTGCTGGTACAGTTTCACGACGGCGGAGAACTGCGTGGGCGTCAGGTCCTCGGTCATCATCTCCGTAAAGATCGCGACATGGCGCTGCGTGACCTGGCGGAGGATGAAGCCCACATTGTCTTCAAGGACGTAGGGCGGCGGTACCGGCGCCAGGCTCAATGCAGGACCTCCGGCACCCGTTCCGCCGGCGGCGTGTTCCTGCTGCGGCCGCAGCGGACGATGCCGTCGATCACCACCATCCCGATCCCCGGCAGGTCGCCCAGCCGGATGCTGTCCAGCAGGTCCTTGCCGGAGGAGTGCTGCGCCCGGTCCATCAGCACGAAATCCGCCGTCCGTCCCGGCTCGATGATCCCGCAGTCCAGCCCGCGCTGCCGCGCCGTGTTGCCGGTGGCGCAGGCGATCACCTGCTCCGCCGGCGTATCCCCGAGCGAGGACAGCAGCGCGATCATCCGCAGGATGCCGAGCGGCTGCACCCCCGATCCCGCCGGGCTGTCGGTGCCGAGGATCACCCGCTCGAGCTGGCCGATCTCCTTGGCGATGCGCAACGCGGTCAGCCCGGCCAGCTCGTTGCCGTTATGGACGATCTCGATGCCGCGTCCGCAGCGCTCGCACAGGCAGCGGATCTGCGTCGCGGGCAGGGCGGTATGTCCGCCGTTGATGTGGCCGATGATGTCGGCGTCCGCCTCCAGCACCGTATCCGCGTCGATATAGCCCGAGCCCGGCACGCTCGGGCCGCCGGTGTGGATGGTGCTCTGGATGCCGTATTTGCGCGCCCAGGCGACCATCTTGCGGGCTTCGCTGCCGGCCTTCACCGTGCCGAGCCCCACCTCACCCAGCAATTTCACCCCGCTGCGGGCGAGGTCGGCGAAATCCGCTTCCTCCATGCCCTGCTCCAGCACCGGGGCCCCCGCGAGCAGCTTCACCCCGGCGGGGCGAAAATTCTCGTAGGCGCGCTGCGCCGTGATCGCGAGCGCCTTCACGCCGATCACGTCGCGCGGCCGCCCCGGCGTGTGCACCTCGCCCGCCGAGATCATCGTCGTCACGCCGCCGTTCATGCAGCTCTCGATCCAGCCGAGCTGGCTTTGCCGCGGCGTCCAGTCGCCCAGCACCGGATGCACATGGCTGTCGATCAATCCGGGCGCCAGCGCGCATCCCTTGGCATCGATCACCACGCGGGCGCCCCCCGTATCGCACGCCTTCTCCGGGCCGACCGCGGTGATGCGCCCGGCTTCGGCCACCACGGTGTCGGCGTCGAGCACGGGCGCTTCAAGTTTGCCCGACAGCAGCAGGCCGATATTGCGGATCACGAGTTTCCCGACCTGGCGTTCGGGTCCGGCGGCAAGAGCCATGAGTGCTACCTCTCGGTGTTGGGCCCGCGCATCGCACGGGCCGCGGCGAGAACGGCGTCGATGATGCCCTGATACCCGGTGCAGCGGCAGAGGTTCGACGACAGCGCGTCGATCAGGTCATCGTCGGACGCGTGCGGATCGCGCTGCAGGACGGCGGCGGCGAGCATCAGGAACCCGGGCGTGCAGAAGCCGCATTGCAGGCCGTGGTGCTGCATGAAGGCCAGCTGGAGCGGATGCATCGGGCCTTCCCCGCCGCCCGCCTCGCCCGGCGCGGACATCGCCGCGCCGCCCGGGCCCGGGCATGGCGCGAGGAGCGGCAATCCCTCGATCGTGGTGACATCGCAGCCCTCCGCCTGCACGGCGAACATCAGGCAGGACCGCACCGGCTCGCCGTCGACGATGACCGTGCAGGATCCGCAAACCCCGTGTTCGCACCCGACATGCGTGCCCGTCAGGCCGCAGTCCTTGCGGATCGCATCGGCGAGGGTACGCCGCGGCTCCACGTCCATGGCGTAGGCCGCGCCGTTGATCGTCAGCCGCACCGGCACTTTCATCGCTTGCCCGCCGCTTGCAGTGCCGCATGAAGCCGTCGTGGCGTTGCCGGCATGGCGTCGATCTCCACCCCCAGCGGCGCCAGCGCGTCGTTGATCGCGTTCAGCACCGCTGCCGGCGCGCCGATCGTGCCGCCCTCGCCAAGCCCCTTCGCGCCGGTGACGGACGCATCGGTCATCGTTTCCAGGTGGTGGATCTCGATCCGCGGAATCTCGCGGCAGGTCGGCGGCAGGTAGTCGGCGAGGGTGCCGGTCAGGATATCGCCCGTATCGCTGTAGATGATCTCCTCGTACAGCGCGTTGGCGATCCCCTGCGCGACGCCGCCGCGGACCTGCCCTTCGGCGATCATGGGGTTGATGAGCCGTCCCGCGTCCTCCGCGACGATGAACCGCTCGATGGCAACGGCGCAGGTGGCAACATCCACCTCGACGATCGCGAGATGACAGGCATTGGAGAAGGTGCCCGCCGGATCATAGACCGCCGTCTCCCGCAGGCCGGGCGACAGGTCGGGAAACCGGTGCGCCTGGTGGTAGGCGGTGCGTGCCAGCGCCGGCAGCGTGAGTGTCCGGTCGGTCCCGACCACGCGCGCCACGCCGTCCGCGAGTTCGATGTCTTCGGCCGCCGCCTCCAGCAGCGTGCCCGCCATCGCCTTCAGCTTTGCCCGCAACTGGTCCGCCGCGATCCGAACCGCGCCGCCCGCGATCACCAGGGAGCGGCTGGCGAAGGTGCCGAAGCCGTAGGGCGTGTGGTCGGTATCGCCATGCACCACACGCACCCGTTCCGGCGTCACGCCGATCCGGTCGGCGATGATCTGCGCCAGGCTCGTCGCCAGCCCCTGGCCGTGCGGCGAGGCACCGATCCGCGCCGTCACCGCGCCGGAGGGATCCATCGCCAGCTCCACCTGCTCCCAGCCCGGCGTGACCGCCATGCCGCGCGCGGCGAAGGCCGGCGAGCCATAGCCCGTGCGCTCGCAGAAGACCGCGAGGCCGAGGCCCAGGTACCGCTGTTGCGCTCGGAGCGCCGTCTGCCGCGCCTGGAATGCCGGCACGTCCGCGGCCGCCAGCGCCACCTCCATCGCTTCGCGATAGGTGCCCGCATCGTAGACGAGCCCGGTCGCGCTGGTGAACGGAAACGCCGAAACGAGGTTGCGTCGCCTGATCTCCCACGGCGCAAGCCCGAGGGCCCGCGCCGCCTTGTCCATCAGACGCTCCATCGCCAGGGTGATCGCCGGGCGCGCGACGCCGCGATACGGCGCGCTGCAGCAGGTGTTTGTCACGACCCCGCGGGCCCGGCAGCGATAGGCATCGAACGCGTAGGGGCCGGGCAGCTCCGCCAGCGACATCAGCGGTTCCACGGCCGCCGTATTGGGATAGGGCGCATAGGCCCCGACATTGGCAACCACATCGGCCTCGAGCGCGACCAGCCGCCCGGCCTCGTCGAACCTGCCCTCCAGCGCCACGGACATGTCGCGGCTGTGGAAGCTCGCCATCAGGTTCTCGCGCCGGTCCTCGATCCAGGCGACCGAGCCGCGCAGGTGCCGCGCGAGCCACACCAGCACGACGAATTCCGGCGCGAGCGACATCTTCTGCCCGAAGCCGCCGCCCACGTCCGGCGCGATCACGCGCAGATCCGCCTCGTCCATGCCGATCAGGTCGGCGATCGCCGTGCGCATCATGTGCGGCGTCTGCGTGGTGCAGGTCAGCGTGACCCGGCCCGAGGCGGCATCGAACGCGGCATGCGCCGCGCGCGGCTCCATCGGCGTCGCGTTCTGCCGGTGGGAGCGGATCGTGCACGCGACGCGCCGCCCTTCGCTCGCGCGCGCGTCATATCCCACGGTCTCATGGTGGGCATCGATCACGACGTTGCCGCGCGCGTCCGGGTGCACCAGCGGCGCGCCGGGCGCCAGGGCCGCCGCCGCATCCGTCACCACGGGCAGCGGATCGATCCCGAGCTCGACCTGTTCGGCCAGATCCTCCGCCACCTCTTCGCTGGGGGCGACGACGACGGCGATCAGGTCGCCCACGTAGCGCACCACCTCCTGCGCCAGCACGGGCTGGGCGATCGGCACGTAGCCGAACTTGTCCAGCATCGGCCGGATCGGCGCGACGCCGGCAAGCTCCGTCGCGGTGAACATCATCGCCCCCGCGGGGGCCACGACCCGATCGATGCGCCCCGCGGCCACCGGGCTGCGCACGAACCGCGCGTAGTGCGCCGCGGGCAGGTCGGCGGTGAACCGGCCGCGTCCGCGCAGCAGCGCCGGGTCCTCCAGGCGCCGCACCGAGCGGCCGACCCAGTGGGTCGGCACCGTCACGCGCACGCCTCCCGCATGGCGCGCTGCACCACCGTGCGCACCAGATCGCGCCGCAGCGCCGCCGAAACCTGCGTGTCCTCCATCGGGTCGATCGTGTCGGCCGCCGCATCGCCGGCACGGCGAAACGCCGCATCGTCGGCCACCGCGCCCCGCAGCGTCGCCTCGGCCGCGTCGATCCGCCGCGGCACCGGCTCGGCGCCGCCCACGGCGATCCGCGCGGCGTCGATCACGCCGTCCCGCAGGCGCAGCGAAACCAGCGCCATCGCCATCGCATAATCGCCGGCGCGCCGGCTGACCTCGGCGAAGCCGAGACGATCCTCCGGCCCCGGCATGGAAAGCCGCGCTTCGACCAGCAGCTCGTCATCGGCCAAAGCGGTCGCCATGACGCCGCGGAACCAGTCGCCCGCCGGGATCACGCGTTCGCCGCGTTCGCTGCGGGCGACCGCGGCGCCCCCGAGCATCGCGAAGGCCAGCGGCCACTCGGCCGCCGGATCGGCGTGCGCCAGGCTGCCGCAGAACGTGCCCCGCGCACGGATCGGCACGTGCGCGATGTGCCGGGCCATGTTCGCCAGCACCGGTCCGAGCGGCGTCGGGATCGCGTCCGTCGCGAACGCCGCATGGCGCACGGTGGCCGGGATCCGCAGCATGCCGCCCTCTGCCCGCATCACGCCGAGATCGGAGACCCGGTTGATGTCGATCAGATGGGGCGGCTGGGCGAGCCGGAACGCCATCAGCGGCACCAGACTTTGGCCGCCCGCGAGCACCCGCCCGCCCTCGGGCGCCAACCGGGCCAGCAGCGACACGGCCTGCGCCACCGTCTCCGCCCGGTGATAGGTGAACGCCGCCGGCTTCATCCCGATTGAACCCCAACCCGCTCTGTTAGTATGCTAATGACATCCGGCGGCCGGAGTCAAAAGCGAAAGGGGCCCCCATGACGCGCGACGACCGCATCCGCTGCGATGCCTGCCCGGTGCTCTGCTATATCAAGGACGGAATGACCGGGGCCTGCGACCGCTATGCAAATGCCGGCGGCAAGCTCGTCCGCGTCGATCCCGTCGTGGTGCTCGACCGCAGCCAACCCTCCGACCTCGTCCCCTTCCTCGCGCGCGGCGAGGAGTGGGACGGCGACATCGTCGGCGGCCCGCCCTTCGTCACCGCCATCGGCGCCGGCACCACCTATCCGGACTACAAGCCGGCGCCGTTCATCGTTTCGTCCACGGTGGACGGGGTCGATATGGTCACGGTCGTGACCGAGGGCATCTTCAGCTACTGCGGCGTCAAGGTGAAAATCGACACCGACCGCTTCCTCGGCCCCGAGCGCAGCCTGGTGCGCGCCGGGGGCGAGCCGATCGGTCATGTGATGACCGGGGAATACGGCTCCCAGATGCTCTCCCTGGGCGGCGTCCATCACCTCACCGGCAGCGGGAAGAAGACCGGGCGCGCCACGTGCGAGGCGCTGCTCGCTCTCGCCAACGGCCAGCCGGTCGCGCTCACGGTGGACGACGGCGCGTCGCTGGAAATCGCCGCCGGCGCGCCCCCCATCATCAACGGCGTCCGCGAGGAGCGTATGCGCGTCGGCTGCGGCTCCGCCACGATCGGCATGTTCGCCCGCCAGTGGCAGGGGTTCGTCGATGAGGTGGTCGTGGTGGACGACCACATCACCGGCGTCCTGTCCGAACATCAGGCCGGCAAGCTGCTCGGGATTCCGGAGACCGGCATCCGCATGAAGGGCCGCCGCTCCACGCCGGGCCGCTACTTCGAGGTCGCCAATCCGGGGACCGGCTGGGGCGGCACCGATATTTCCGACCCGTTGTCGCTTCTCGCCGCGTTCGACCCGAAGAAGGCGCGCCCCGGCCTGCGCCTGCTGATGGTCAGCACCACCGGCGAGCACGCCGCCTATTTCGAGCTGGACGACGCGCTCCGCCCGATCGAGCGCGCGCTGCCTGCTGCGCTCGCGGGCTCGGTCGAGCGCATCAAGGAGAATTGCGAGCCCGCGCTCGCGAGCGTTCTGTTCATGGGGGGCGCCGGCGGATCGCTCCGGGCAGGGGTGACGGAAAATCCGGTCGGCCTCACCCGCTCCGTCAAGCAGGCCCTCACCCGCGTCACCTGTGGCGGCGCGCCCGTCTATATCTGGCCCGGCGGCGGCATCACCTTCATGGTGGACGTGACGCTGATGCCCGCCAACGCCTTCGGTTCGGTGCCCACGCCGGCCCTGGTGGCGCCGATCGAGTTCACCATGCGCGCCGGGGACTACGCCGCGCTCGGGGGGCATCTGGATCAGGTGCGCCCGGTCGAGGCGGTTCTGGCCGAGGTCCGCCGCAAAATGCTGGCGCCCCAGCCTGGCGCGCCCTGGCCGCTGACGCCGCCGCGATGAGCCGGCTGCGGGCACGCCTCCTGCCCGACGGTCATCGCCTGCATCTGCAGGACGGTCCGATCGACCTGATCGTGCAGGCCTGGGGCCGTTCTGGTGCGCTGTCCGCCGCCTACCGGGCGGCGCATGACCGGGCCGGGACCCTTCTTGACGAGCTCTGCGCCGAATTGCCCGCCCTGCGCCGCCCCGCCCGGCCGGACGACGCGCCACTTGCCGGTGCGGTCGCCCGCCGCATGCAACGCGCCGTGGCGCCTTTCGCCGCCGACCTGTTCATCACCCCGATGGCCGCGGTCGCCGGCGCCGTTGCCGAGGAGGTGTTGCAGGCGATGTGCGCCGCCGCGCCGCTCGCCCGTGCCTTCGTCAACAACGGCGGCGACATCGCGGTTCATCTCGCGCCCGGTGAGTCGCTGACCGCCGGGCTGGTCGACCGGCCCGATCGCCCCGGCCTGTTTGCCCGCACCACGCTTCGCGCCGACGGCGACGTGCGGGGCGTCGCCACCAGTGGCTGGCGCGGGCGCAGCCATTCGCTCGGCATCGCGGACGCGGTGACGGTGCTCGCCGCGACGGCGGCCGCGGCCGACGCCGCCGCGACGGTGATCGCGAACGCGGTGGACCTGCCCGGTCATCCCGGGGTGCATCGCGTGCGGTGCGCGGAGATCGATCCTGACAGCGATCTTGGCGATCTCCGGGTCACGCGCGCCGTCGACCCGCTCATGCCCGATGAGATCCGCCGCGCGCTGGCCGGCGGATTGCGATGTGCGGCCGCTTTGGCCCACAGAAATCTCATCCGGTCTGCCGCGCTTCATCTGCAGGGCACGACGGTTGCAACGGACCCTGTCGCGACGGACGATCCGACGGGTTACCATGACGCCCGGGCTCGTCTGGGGGTGAACCGCTCCGGGTTTGCCGGAGGCAGTTTTGTTTGAGTTGCCACCGGCGGGCCGACCCTTCGTGGATGAAAGCCGCCCCGACCCCGGTGCCGGATCACGCCGCTAGCAGCCTGTCTGCCGTAACGTCCCGCGGATTCCGTGCGAGAATCGTAACGACGATTCGCCCCCGTCTCGGATGCCCGCGCATGAGCAATTTCCGCCCGCTTGACCGCTCGACCGGCTTTCTGATGCCGCCCTCGGTGGAGAGTGGCTGCCGCAGCGACACCTGGCACGCTTTGTGGCGAAGGTCGTGGACGGTCTCGACCTGTCTGCGATGAGCCGGAGCTGCCGTGGATATGGTTCCGATCCGTATCATACGGCGCTGCTCCTGGCGGGCGTGACGGTCGCGCCATCGCTTTCCAAGCCGAATGTCGCCATCACCCAACGGATCAGCCGATACGGCCGCGGAGGGTGCGCATCTCGCCCGTCCGGCAGGCGCACCGGCCCGCCGAATCGGACGGCACGCAACTCCCGTCACTCCTCCAGCCGGAAGTGGATCGGGATTTCCACCACCGTCGCGACACGCCGTCCGTCCCGTTCGGCCGGCACGAACCGCCACCGCCGCACCGCGGCCAGCGCCGCCGCGTCGAGTGCCGCATGGCCGCTGCTCGTGGCAACCGAAACAGTCAGCGGCGTGCCGTCGGCCGTGACCGTGACCCGCACGATCACCCGCCCTTGTTCACCGCGTTCGCGCGCCATCTCCGGGTATACCGGCGGACGGTCCGTCGCCACGACGGCCGCGGCGCGGGATGGACCGCCGGACCCCGCAGCGATGGCCGGCGCGGCAGCGGCCGGGACGGGCTGCGCCGGCGCCCCAGCCGACCGGCGCCCCATGTGCGCGCGCGCCGGGGCGGCGGTGGCCGCGGGAGGCGCCGGGCGGGCCGGCGGGACCGCCGGCGCCGGCAGGTGCCGCACCGGCGGGGGAGGGGGGACCGGCTGCGGCGGCAACGGCAGCGCGACCACGGGTGACGGCGCCGGAGGCGGCGGCGGCGCTGCGGCCGGAAGAGCCGGCGGCGGTACCGTCGGCGGCGGTACGGTCGGCGGTGCCACGGTCGGCGCCGGCGGCGGCGCAACCGGCGGCGCAATCGGCGGCGGTGTCGGCGCAGCAACCGGCGCCACCGCAGGCGTGGCGATCGGGGCGGCGGCCGGGGCCGGTTCGAACAGCATCGCCACGCCCGCCCCGACGACCGGCGCCGGCGTGAGGGCGGGCCGATGCAGCCAGGGCATCACGGCCGCGATCGCCGCGGCATGCAGGATGATCGACACCACCGCCCGGCGCGACCAGACCGGCCGCGCAGGCGCCGCCACCCACCGGGCCCGCGGCGCATCCAGGCGCAGGACGGCACCGCGATCCTGTTCCGCCCCGGCAAAACCGGCGGAACCGAGACGTTGGACAAGCGGGAACATCGTCGGCCTGGCCGCCTACGAAGCGCGCGGCCGGCGCCCGCCGGCTGCGCGCGCCGGGCTTGCGAGGACACGCGCCGCATGGATGCGGTCGGTCATCCTGCTTCCCCCCTGTTGGCCGGTGCCGCCGCACCAGGATGTCGGCGCCTCCGGCTCAGTCGCCCGCGCCATCCTGCGTGCCGGCGACGGCCCGTGGCGTGCGGCCGCGATAGAGATAGGCGGCCTCGCCGGTCTCCGCCGCGCGTTCGGCGATCTCCACCATCGTCGCATGCAGCGGCGACAGCGCACAGGCCGGGTCGGTCGCCGCCGCCTCACCGGCGATCGCCATCGCCTGGCAGCGGCAGCCGCCGAAATCGATCTCCCGCCGGTCGCACGACCGGCAGGGCTCCTGCATCCAGTCGGTGCCGCGGAACGCTTCGAAGGCCGGCGAACGGGTCCAGATCTCGGCCAGGCTGTGCTCGCGCACCGACCAGAAGGTCAGTCCCGGAATGGTTTCGGCCGCGTGACAGGGCAGCACCCGGCCCGAGGGGGTGACGTTCAGCGACCGCTGCCCCCAGCCGCCCATGCAGGGCTTCGGACGGCGCGCGTAATAATCGGGCACGACGGCGTCGATCACCAGCCGGCCGTCATAGCGCGCGCGCACCTCGGCAAGCACCTCCGTTGCCGCCGTGACCTGCGCGCGCGTCGGCATCAGCGCCTCGCGGTTGCGCAGCGCCCAGCCGTAATACTGCGCGTGCGCCACTTCCACGCGTCCCGCGCCGAGCCCGGCGGCCAGCGCCACCAGCTCCGCCAGCCGGCCGATGTTGGCCCGGTGCACGACCACATTGATGGTGAGCGCCAGCCCCAGTTCCGCCACCTCCCGCGCGATCGCAAGCTTGTGCACATGCGCCCCCGCGTAGCCGGCAATGCGGTCCGCCGAGGTCGGTTCGGTGTCCTGCACGGAGATCTGCACATGATCGAGACCGGCGGCGCGGAGCGCGGCCAGCCGCTCGCGCGTCATGCCGATCGTGGAGGTGATCAGGTTGGTGTAGAGACCGGCGCCGTTTGCGGCCGCGGTCAGCTCGGTCAGGTCCCGCCGCGCGCCCGGCTCGCCGCCCGAAAGATGCAGTTGCAGCACGCCGAGCGCGGCCGCCTCGCGGAACACGCGCGCCCATTCCGCGGTGCCAAGCTCGCTGTCCCGCCCCTCCAGGGCCAGCGGGTTGGAGCAATAGGGGCAGGCGAGCGGACAGCGGTGCGTCAGTTCGGCCAGCAGGCCGAGCGGGGCGGACAGGGAAGCGGCCGGCCGGTCGCTCACAGCGTCACCAGCCGCTTGGAGGCGAGCTCGGTCAGCAGCGCGCCCACGTCGGGGCCGATCTCCGCGCGCGGGGCGGTGTAGACGGCGGCGAGTTCGTCGATGATCTGCCCGATCGTGCGGACCCCGTCGCACCGGCTCAGGATGTCGTGGGTCGGTCCCTCGGTTTCGATGATCCGTTCCGGCGCCAGCAGCAGCCAGGCCTGCCGCGTCTCGTCGAAGCGAAGCCGTACACCGGGTGCGAGGCGGGGGCGCGCGTCCTCGGCGGGCGCGGGGCCGGGGTCAGGCATCGCCTGGCGCCGGCACGAACGCGCCCGGCGGGATCAGCCCCGGCGAGACATAGGCGTGGTGCAACGCGTCCAGCATCGACCACAGCACGTCGAGCTTGAACGACAGCGCGCCGATCACCGCCTGCTGCTGCTCCGGCGTGCGGGCGTGCGTCTTGACGTAATCGAGCACGTAATCCGCGTCGCGCTGCGCCTGCGGCGGACGTTTCTGGAAATACGCCATCGTTTCCGGCGTCACGTAGTCGTAGTTGGCGAGCATGCCTTCCAGCCGCTCGGAGATGATCTGCGGCGAGAACAGTTCCGTCAGCGCCGAGGCGATCGCTTCCAGCAGGCTGCGCTCGCGGACGAAATGCACATAGGCTTCGACCGCGTAGCGGGTGCCCGGCAGCAGCAGGCGGGTGGAGACGACGTCGGCGCGATCAAGCCCGAGCCCGTCGGTCAGCCGCAGCCAGCGCTCGATGCCGCCTTCGCTGCCGATGCTGCCGTCGTGATCTTCCAGCCGCTGGCGCCAGGCGCGCCGGATCTCGCGGTCCTCGCAGCGCGCGAGCAGGGAGGCGTCCTTGATCGGGATCATTGCCTGATAATAATAGCGGTTCAGCGCCCAGGCCTGCACCTGGCCCTTGCTGCACGTGCCGCCATGCAGCATCCGATGGAACGGATGCAGCCGATGGTAGCGCGTCGCGCCCATCTCGCGCAGATGCGCTTCCAACGCCTCGGGCGTGAGCAGCCTGGTCACGGGCAGACCTCCATTCCGTCATAGGCGATCTCGAAGCCTGCTGCCTCGGCGGCGCGCCGCTCGGGGGAGTTTTCGATCAGCACCGGATTCGTGTTGTTGATATGGATGAAGATGCGCCGGGCCGGCAGATCGGCGAGCCTTGCCAAGGTGCCGTCCGGGCCCGACATCGACATATGGCCCATGCGCCGGCCGGTCTTGTGGCCGAGCCCGGCGACGATCATCTCGTCGTCGGTGAACAAGGTGCCATCGAAGAAGATCACGTCCGCCTGGCGGAGCACGTCCTGCACCTCCGCCGTGAGGTCGGCGCAGCCGGGCGCGACCAGGATGCGCCGCCCGCCGCCTTCCACCAGCGCCGCATAGGTCGGGCCCGCCGCCGGCTGCGCCGCGGCGCGATCTTCGAGATAGAGCGGAATTTTTCCCGGCATCTGCAGCAGGGTCAGGCTCAGCCCGTGGCCGCAGTCGATCGGTTGCCCGGGCTCCGCCGGCACCCGTCGGACCAGCGCCGGGTCCAGCACGTCGAAGACCGGGTTGGCGCGCAGCACATCGAGAATGGGCGTGGGGGCAATGAGATCGAACGGCGAGCCTTCGCGCAGCACCAGCAGGCCGGCGATCGCATCGATATCGGCGTTGAGCAGCGCGACCTGGGCGATCGGCGAATGCCGAAGCCCGTTCTGCGGCGCCAGCGCGTGGGTGTTCAGGATCTGTTGGCGCAGATCAGGCGACGCGCCGAGCACGATCCAATGCTGTTGATCCGCCGAGACCGCGACGCTCGACTGGGTACGCGGCCGAGCGCGCGGATCACCGGCGCGTGCGAGAGAGCAGATTCGGCATCGACAGTTCCACTGCGGCAGTCCTCCCCCGGCTCCTGAACCGAGGACGATTGCTTTCATCTGCCGGCCACCATCTCGCATAGGCTGATACGCGGGTTCGAGAGATTCAGAGCTCACCCGGCAGATAGGCGTTGATTTCCATGCCGATGCAGATTTCCCGGATCACGGGGCGTTTCCATGCCATAGTGGTTCCTCCTGTTGCTTCGTGCTAAGGGTGCGCGGCGAACTTGCACATGGCACCCGATTGACTCTAGCCCTGGCCGCCGCACCTGTCCAGGCCATCCCGTGCATGAAATGCCGCCATGGGCGACGGCTCGTTCGGGTGTGATGCGGGCGCGAGACGCGACGGTCCGTCGGACCCGGTTTGCCGCGCGTCGTCCGTCCGTGGACGGAGCGGCATCGGTATCAACATGGGATATATCAGGGATTCGGCCCGCCCGCAGAGACGCGGGAACGCGAATCGTCGCCGCACGACGGGGCCCGGCCGGCGGCCGGGCCCCGCGCAGGCGGTTCAGACCGCCAGTTGCTTGCCGATCGGCAGGCTGCGGATGCGCTTGCCGGTGGCGGCGAAGATGGCGTTGCACAGCGCCGGGGCAAACGGCGGCACGCCGGGCTCCCCGACGCCGCTCGACGGCACGCTCCAGTCCGCCGGCACGATGTCCACATGGGTGTTGAGCGGCGATTCGTTGATCCGCGCAACGACGAAGTTGTTGAAGTTGCTCTGCTGCACGCGGCCGTTCTTGAAGGTGATCTCGCTGTGCTTGGCCAGCGCGAGCCCCATCACCGCCGCCCCCTCGATCTGCGAGCTGATGCGCTCCGGATTGATATGGAAGCCGCAGTCGATCGAGGTATAGACGTCCGGCACGGTGAAGTTGCCCTTCTCGTCCACCCGGACGTGCACGACCGTCGCGACATAGGACAGGAAGCTGCGGTGCGCGGCGATGCCGAGCCCTTCGCCTTTCGGCAGGGTCTTGCCCCAGCCGGCGGCGTCGGCCGCCCGTTCCGCCACCCGGCGCAACCGCCCGGTCTCGATCGGGTAGGTCTCGAACGGGTCGCCGTAGTTCCAGAAATCCTTCACGTCGGCCGATTTGCGCGGATCGACGATGCGGTCCGGCCCGATCAGTTCGAGCAGCATCTCCTTCGGATCGCGTCCGAGCGCCGCCGCGATCTCCGCCACCATCGATTGCACGGCGAACCCGTGCGGGATGTTGGAGACCGAGCGGAACCAGCCGATCCTTACGTGCGCGTCGGCCTTGCCGTTCTCGCAGCGCAGGTTGGGGATGGCGAACGGATTGTCCACGAACCCCATGCCGAGTTCGATGTTGAACTCGTGATCGGCCCCTTTCTTGAAGGTGGAGAGGATGGTCGGCGCCACGCTGCGGTGCCGCCAGGCCGTCACTTTGCCGTTCGCGTCCACCCCGGCGTCGATCCGCTCGACCGAGACGGTGTGGTAGAAGCCGTGCTGGATATCGTCCTCGCGGGTCCAGGTGAGCTTGATCGGCGCACCCACCGTCTGTGACACCAGCGCCGCTTCCAGCACGTAGTCCCAGTTCGACTTCCGCCCGAACCCGCCGCCGAGCAGCGGCACGTTCACCGTCACGTCCTCGGGCTTCAGGCCGAGCATCTTGGCAAGGTCCTGCCGGCACCCGCCCGGGCTCTGGGTCGCCGCATAGGCCACGCATTTGCCGTCGGCGACATGCACCGTGGCCGACGGCGGCTCCATCGTCGCATGCGCCAGATGCGGGATGTAGTATTGCGCGGTGACCACTTTGGCCGCCGACGTCAGCGCGCCCTCCGCATCGCCGTCGTTGCGCACGACGAGGCCCGGCTTGGCTGCCGTCTCCTCCATCTGCTTGCGATAGGCGACGGAGTCATAGGTCGCGTTCGGCCCCTCGTCCCACACGATCCGGAGCTTCTCGCGCCCCTTGATCGCCGAGCCGGTGTTGCGCGCCACCACCGCCACGCCGCCGACCGGCATGAACTTGGACGGCCAGGGCCAGCCCTTGACCTCAACCACTTTCTCGACCCCGGGCACTTTCAGCGCCTCGCTGGCGTCGAACGACACCAGCTTGCCGCCGACCACCGGCGGACGGGCGACCACGGCGAACTTCATGCCGGGGATCTTGGCGTCGATGCCGTACCCGGCCCGGCCCTCGGTGATGTCGCGCAGGTCGACGATCGAGACCGTCCCGGTGCCGATGTAACGGAAGTCCTTCGGGTCCTTGAGCCGGATTTCGGCCACCGGCGGGGTCGGCAGCGCGCTGGCCTCGGCAGCCAGGTCGCCGTAGCCGGCCTTCAGCCCGGACGTGACATGCACGACAACGTGATTGTCCGCCCGCACTTCGGAGACCGGCACGCCCCAGCGCTTGGCGGCGGCCTGTTCCAGCATCATGCGCATCGCCGCGCCGCACTGGCGCATCGGCTGGACGAAGTGACGGATGCTGCGCGAGCCGTCGGTGTCCTGGTTGCCGTAGACCTTCTCGTCGCCGGGGGCCTGCGCGACGTGCACGCGCGACCAGTCGGCGTCCATCTCGTCGGCCACCACCATCGGCAGGCTGGTGCGCACGCCCTGGCCCATCTCCGAGCGGCTGGCGATGATCGTCACCAACCCGGACGGATCGATGGCGACGAAGACATGGGGATTGTCGACCGTGCCACCGGGCATCTTGTCGGCGCCGGTGGCCCAGTCGGCCATCGCCGCGCGCGGCAGCATGCTGGTCCCGACCACGAGCGCTCCGGCGGCGACCACGCCCTTGAGCATGAAGCGGCGGCTGACATTGGCGACGGTCCCGGGCGGAACCGCCTGCATATCGAACATATGGGTCATGGCGTCATACCCCCGTGGAGGCCAGCGTGATCGCCTCGGCGATCCGCTGATAGCAGCCGCAGCGGCAGATATTGCCGGCCATCACGGTCGACATATCGGCTTCCGTCGGCTTCGGATTGGCCGCGAGCAGTGCGGCCGCCTGCATGATCTGCCCGGCGTGGCAGTAGCCGCATTGCGGCGCGTTCGCTTCGCGCCAGGCGCGCTGAACCGGACTGTCACCGTTGGGGTCGAGCCCTTCGATGGTGACGATCGGCTTGCCGGCGGCGTCGGCCGCCTTCACCCCACAGGACCGGACGGCAACGCCGCCCAGATGCACGGTGCAGGCGCCGCAGAACCCGCCGCCGCAGCCGAACTTGGTTCCCGTCAGACCAAGCTCGTCCCGCAGCACCCAAAGCAGGGGCACGGTGGGGTCACCGTCGTAGGTATGTTCCTGCCCATTGACATGTAGCGTGACCATTTCTTGCCTCCCGGCTGTGGGAAATCGGGGGCTGCGTGACGCAGCCCCCGTTGCCCTCATTTTTGTGCAACGACCGAATTCAACGCGAAGATCGCAATTCCGTCACCGAAATGCAGCCCCAGTTCCTTCATGAGAACGGGGTTCCCGTTGGCCGCGTTACCGCCTGCCGCCACGGCGATGTATTCCTTCCCGTTGACGCGATAGCTGATCGGCGGGGCAGTCACCCCGGCGCCCAACTGGAAGTGCCAGAGCTTCTGGCCGGTCTGCGCATTGAAGGCGTTGAACTCGCCGTTCAGTTCCCCGGCGAACACCAGGTTCCCGGCCGTCGTCAGGACGCCGCCGAGCATGGGATAGTCCGATTTGTACTGCCAGCCGATCTTCCCGGTATCCACGTTGACCGCCGACAGGGTGCCGGTCGGCTGGATGGTGTTGTCGGTGTGGGCCTTGTTGCGGTCGGCCCCCGGCTCGCCGAGCGAAATCGGCCCGTTCTTGGTGATGGGCTGCAGCACGCTGCCCAGCCGCAGGTGCCCGGTCACCGTCTCCGGCGGATGGGCCGTGTACTCCCAGGACTCGTTCGTCCCTTCGACATAGAAAAGATGCGTGTTGGGCGAATAGGCTTCCGGCGACCATTCATTGCCGCCCTGGGCGCCCGGGAAGATGTTCACGTACCCCGTGGTGGGCGGCGTGGTGTACATCGTCTTGCTTTGTTCGACATAGGGCTCGGACTTCCGGATCAGATGCCCGTTCTCCCGGTCGACGATGAACACCTGGCCTTCCTTGCCGGCTTCGGCCGCCGCGGCGACCTCCTGGCCCTGCGCGTTCTTGGCGTTGAGCAGCACAACCGGAGCGTCGGCGTCATAGTCCCACAGGTCGTGCTTCACCTCCTGGTACCACCACGCCAGCTTCCCGGTCTTCACGTGCAGCGCGACGATGGAATCGGTGTAGGCGTTGTCGCCCTTGCGGTCGGCGCCGTAGTTGTCCGGGTTCGGGTTGCCGACGCCGAACAGGATCAGTCCGCGCTTGGGATCGATCGCCGGCGTGTTCCACATCGACCCGCCGCCGGTCTTCCAGGAATCCCCGCTCCAGCTGTCGCCGCCCGGCTGCCCGGGGGCGGCCGTGGTGTAGAAGCGCCACACCCGCTTGCCCGTCTTGCCGTCGTAGGCGGCGACGAAGCCGCGGGTCGGAAACTCGGCGCCGGAGGTTCCCACCACGACCAGCCCGTCATAGACCTGAGGCGCCATCGTCAGGGAGAACGCCGCGCGCAAATCGGCAACCTGCGTATTCCACTCCACCTTTCCGGTATACGCATTCAGCGCGATGAGATGGGCGTCGAGCGTGGCCAGGTAGACCTTGCCGTTGGCGACCGCCACGCCGCGGCTCTCCGGACCGCAGCAGAGCTGGGTGTAGCCAAGGTTGGGGACGTACGACCAGAGCTCCTTCCCCGTCGTCGCGTTGTAGGCGATGACGTGGTCATAGGGAGTCGAGACGTACATGATCCCGTTGTCGACGATCGGGCTGTTCTCGAAACTCGCGGCCACGCCGGTCTGGATGATGGCCACCGGCTGGAGGTTGCGGACATTGCCGGCGTTGACCTGCTTCAACGGGGAGAACCGCTGGTTCTTGTATGTGCGGCCATACAACATCCAGTTGTCGAGGTTCTGATCCGCATTCACCAGCTGCTGGTTGCTGATGTCGACATCCACCGAGACCGGGTTCGATGCGCCGCGCGTCATGGCGGCGGCCGGGGCGGTGTCCTTGGCGCCTGCCTGTGCCGGCGGGGCGGCGTAGGCTGCGCAGGCATAGAAGACGCCGGCCAGCAGGCTGACGCTCAACGGGGCTTTGTTTCTGATACTCACGTCGTTCCTCCACTTCTCTTGTTGTGTCTTACGGCTTGCCCGGTGGCTCAATCTTGATCCGGGTCAGATATGCGTCATTGGCGACGATTCTGTGCGGGCCCGAGGGGTAGCCGTTCACCTCGAGAATATAGGCCAGCACGTCAAGGTATTGAGTCCGGGTCAGGCTTCCGGGATCGTTCAAAGGCATGTGCTTGGACATGAAACGGTAAAGGTAGTCGGCGGTGAGCTTCTGGAACTGGGACACGCTCAGGAACATCTGACCGGCCAGCGCGGGGCCCACCTTTCCCTGCATATGGCGGCCATGGCAGATCGCGCATTGCTGGCCGAAGACCGCCTGTCCGGCCGTGGCCTGCGCTGCCGTATAGGCGCCGCGCGCCGCGTGCGGTCCCTCATGCGCGACCGCTGCCGAAATGGCCGGCGACAGCGGAAGAACCACGGCAGCGAGAAATGCTACTGTGCGAACGGCCATTCCCATACGCCGATAATACCGAAAAATAATCGAATGACAAGCGCCGCGGTCCGGCGCTTCGCAGATATCCGTTGGTAGGCCCACACATTTGCGAAACATCAAGACAATTCGTTCATCTTCGCAAGCCGGCACCGCGTGGTGACGTGCCATCCTCCCCCCATTTCGTCGTGCGCAGGTTGCGCTGATTCAGTCCTCGTATGCACCAAATACAACGTCCCACCGGATTGGTCGGTCAACCTGGCGCATGATCACGTTTTCGTGATATGAGGCCTGCCCGCCGGCACGCCTCATGGAATCAAAGCCGTACCGTGATGATGCCGGGTCCGAATCAGGGCGCGGCTTGTGCCGGCGGGCACCCCGCCGACGCGCCGCCACCGGCCGCGCGAACCACAGTACAATCCGATCGTCGCCGGCCCGACCCAAAGGCGGAAATGACGGCACGGCGCCAGTCCGTTTTCGATCGGGGTCGTCCGTCGGCCGGCTCGCCGGAACGTGATCAGCTGCGTGACGCCGCGACGAGGTCCAACCCCATCCCGCGGCGGCGGAATCCGACTTGCCTTTCTGCCATCGCTGCCACAAGGTTCCATATTCTGCTTGGCATCGACGGATGGCCCATCGTGAACACACGAGCACCCGTTGCACGAGGTCTGGTCGGTCGGCGTGGCGCCCTGGCGCTGGGCCTCGCCGCTGCGGCCGCGCCGGGCGCCCGGGCGGCGCCTGTGTCGGTCCGTCTGGGTATCCTTCAGTTCGGCACCGTACAATGGGTGGCCGATGTCATTCGCCATTCCGGGCTTGATACGGCGCACGGGGTGTCGCTGGCGACGGTGAAGCTCGCCAATACCAGCGCCGGGCGCGTTGCCCTGATGGCCGGCGCGGCCGACGTCGTCGTCTCCGACTGGCTGTTCGTCGCCGCCCAGCGCGCGGCCGGCACGCCGCTCTGTTTCGCGCCCTTCTCCACCGCGACAGGGGGCGTCGTGGTGCGCGGCGGGTCGCCGATCCGGAGCTTCGCCGATCTCAAGGGCCGCAGGCTCGGCATCGCGGGCGGGCCGGTCGACAAATCCTGGCTGATCCTCCAGGCCGCGGCGCATGCCCGCGGCATCGACCTCGCCGCCACCGCCCGGGTCGTCTACGGCGCGCCGCCTCTGCTCGGGGCCAAGCTCGAACAGGGCGAGCTCGACGCGGTGCTGACGTACTGGAACTTCGTCGCCAGGCTGGAGGCCGCGGGCGGGCGGGAAGTGATCCCGGTCGCCGCGTGCGCCCGCATCCTCGGCCTCCCGCCGCGGCTCAGCCTGGTGGGCTTCGTGTTCCATCAGCGCTGGGCGGACGCCCATCGACCGGCGATCGACGGGTTCCTTGGCGCGGCCGGCGCCGCCGAACGCGCGCTCGCCGCCTCGCCGGCGCAATGGGACCGCATCCGTCCGCTGATGGACGCGCCCCAGGACGCCCTGTTCGCCGCGCTGAAGCGGCGGTTCGTTGCCGGCATCGCGCAGCCGACGGCCGCCAACGAGCAGGCGACGGCCGCGCGCGTGTTCGATATCCTGTTGCGCACCGGCGGGGCGCGCGCCACCGCGGGGCTGACCAGGCTGCCGGACGGGATCTTCTGGCCCACCGTCGATGCAAGCGGCTAGTGTCCTGCCCCTGAAATGCCTTCCCATTTCAGGGACCAGCAGGCCACTGAAAACAAAGAGCTAGTGTCCCGACGCATGATGACGTTATTTCCGAGTCGGGACACTAGGCCAGGGCGGGACGACCGGCGGGCCAGCCTGCTGTCGCTGATCGCCTTCATCGCCCTGTGGTGGCTGGCCGCGCACACGGCGGCCCAGCCGCAACTGCTGCCTGCGCCCCAGACCGTGCTGCGGTTCGCCTGGCACGAAATCCTGAACGGCGCGATGCAGCGCAATATCGGCATCACCCTGCTCCGCGTGCTGTGCGCGTTCACCCTGTCGATGGCCATCGGGATCGTCGCCGGCTACGCCGCCGGGCGTTCGGCGCGCGCCAATGCGCTGATGGATCCCTGGCTGATCATCGCCCTCAACCTGCCGGTTCTGGTGGTCATCATCCTCGTCTACATCTGGGTCGGGCTGAACGAGGTGGCGGCGGTGCTGGCGGTGACCATCGCCAAGATGCCGACGGTGATGGTGACGGTGCGCGAAGGCGCCCGCGCGCTCGATCCCGGGCTCGATGAAATCGCCTTCGTCTATCGCCTGTCGCGACTGCGCCGGCTGCGCCGGATCGTGCTGCCGCAGCTGGCGCCCTATCTGGCGGCGGCCGGTCGCGGCGGCCTGTCGATCACCTGGAAGATCGTGCTGATCGTGGAGCTGCTGGGCCGGCCGAACGGGGTCGGGTTCGTGCTGAACCTGTTCTTCCAGGACTTCAATGTCGCCGGCATTCTCGCCTACGGCCTGGCCTTCGCCTCCATCATGCTGGTGATCGAGACCATGCTGCTGCAACGGTGGGAAGGGCGCGTGAATGCCTGGCGCCACGCGGCTTGATCTGCACATCGAGGCGAAGGCGGTCCGCACCCCGGGCGGCGCGGCGCGGACGGTGTTGCGCGATGTCCGCTTCTCGGCGGGCCCGGGCGAGTTCCTTGCCGTGTTTGCTCCGTCCGGGACCGGCAAGACCACGACGCTGCGGGTGGTGCTCGGGCTCGATCGCGATTTCGCGGGCGCGGTGCAGCGGCCCGCCGGGCGGGTGGGCGTCGTGTTCCAGGAACCGCGGCTGCTGCCATGGCTGACGGTGGCAGAAAACCTGCGGCTGGTGGCAGGGGAGGGGACGGACGCTCCCGACATCGCCGCCCTCCTCGAACAGGTCGGCCTGCCCGGCGCGGCGGACCGCCGGCCGGGGGAACTCTCGCTCGGCATGGCGCGGCGCGCCGCGCTGGCGCGCGCGCTCATCGTCGATCCGACCCTTCTCGTGCTGGACGAGCCGTTCGCCTCGCTCGATCCGCAGCTTGTCAGCCAACTCGCCGGGGTGGTCTCGCGCTGGGCCCGGAAACATGCCGCGACGGTGCTGCTGGCGACGCATGATCTCGATCAGGCGCTCGGCATCGCCGACCGCATCCTCGTGCTGTCCGGCACGCCGGCAACCCTGGCGGCCGATCTGGCTGTGCCCGATCCCGCGGATGTGGCGGCCGTGACCGCGCTGCGCGACGGCCTGCGGGCCCGCTTCCCGTTTCTCGGAACCCTCACGAAAGCGGATTGATGCCGCCTCGCCGCCGCACGCGTGACCTGATAGGATGAACAAAGGCGCCGATCATGGCGTCCGCAACGGGAGGAAACACCAGATGATCGTGGCGAGCGTGATGTATCCGCCGAGCACGCGGTTCGATCTCGACTACTACATGAAATCGCATATCCCGCTGGTGCATCGGTGCTGTGACGGCCACGGCCTGACCGGTGCGCAGGTGCTGAAGGGCGCTGCGGGGGGGACGGCGGCGCGCCGGCCTATCAGGTCATCGCGCAGCTGAGCTTCACGTCGCTGGAAGCGTTTCAGGCGGCGATGCAGCAGCACGGCGGCGATCTGTTGGGCGACGTGCCCAACTTCACCGACGCGCAGCCGATGATCCAGATCAGCACGCCGGTGGGCTGATCAGCCCGCCGGTGCGATCATGAGCTGCGTGCCCCCGACGAAGTCCTTCAGCGGGGAACCGGCGCGGCGATAGAGTTCCTGGTGCAGCATCAGGTGCCGCGTGGCGGTGGTCTTCTCGCATCGCTGGTCGATGAAGACCCCGCCGACCGGCTCCTCGTCGCCATGCGGCGCGGCCTTGGTGCAGTGCCAGCCGTCCTCGCCGAAATGGGCGCGGATCTGGAAGGCGAACAGGAACGCCTTCTTGCGCAGATAAAGCCTCGTGTGCGGATCGGTCGCGATGCGGATGCCGTCCACCCTGGCGTCGTCGCCGATCAGCAGCGTGAGCCGGACCGGATGCCCGGCCACTTTGGTCCCCTGGGCGTCGTCGTTGATCCGGGCCAGCGGATTGCTGCTGTTCTCGTAGCGAAAGGCCACGTCGTGCAGGCCGCGCGCGTCCTTCGGGCAGGACGCGTAGTCGGCCCAGCCGGTGAGAGTGTGGCCGGGCGCGTCGGCACAGGTGAAGCCGCCATAGCCGGTCGCGGGCAGATCGGCGACCGGCATGCCGACGCGAAACTGCCGCAGATCGTTCGGCGCCGGTGCCGGCGCCGCGGCCATCAGACCCGTCGCCGCGATCAGGCCCGTCATCGCAGCAAGGGCGGTTCGCAAATGGGCATGCATGGTCAGCGTCCTGTCGTGGTGGTGGTGGTCGCCTGTGCGCCGTGCGGTTCGTAGACGTCGCACACGCGCGAGTGCGAGCCGAAAAACGCCCGGCACTCCGCGAGCGTGGGGGCGCCGCGGCCCTTGATCGCCGCGATCACGTAGTCGGCGACGTCGCCGATCTCGCGCGGGCGCAGGAAATTGTCGGCCGGCAGCGGCATGTTGGCGCCCATCTGCGCCTTGGTCATGCCGTAGCACGGATGCTCGGCCGTATAGGCATCACGCAGATGGTACGGCATTCCGGTGCCGGGACGGCCGCAACTGGCCGTGAGGATGATCTGCCGGCGGTCAAGATGCGTCTTGCGCAACGACAAGGCGGCCCCGCCGTACCCGCCGCCGCCGCTGCCGTGCCATTTGTGGCAGCCGGCGCAGTTGGCGCGGTAGAGCCGTTGGCCCTCCGCCGTGGCGGGATTGGTCGGCGACGCGGCGGCAACGGCGGTCGTCGCGCCGGCCCCGATCAGCAGCAGCAGGCCCAGGGCCAGGCTCGTTTTCGTCTTCATTGAGTCCGTCTTGCGAGGTGAACACGACCGCCTGCCCGCACGCCGCGGATACGGCGTGCGGGCAGGGTGGCAGCGCAGGCCAGTGTCCCGACCCGGGAATAACGTCGTCATGCGTCGGGACACGAGCTCTTTGTTTTCAGTGGCCTGCTGGTCCCTGAAATGGGAAGGCATTTCAGGGGCAGGACACTAGAGACCGAACACGTACAAGGTGGAACTGGGCTGGATCTTCTTCAGACCCGGTGTCGAGTCGATGAACCACTTGTCCCAGGCGCCGCCCTGGCCAACCAGCAAGGCAATATATTCCTTGCCGTTCACGCTGAACGCCATCGGCGGTGCGGAGATGCCCCCTCCGGTGTCGAACTCCCACAGCTTCTTCAGGGTTTTCGCATCCGCCGCGATCACCTTGCCGTCGGGTTCGCCGAAGATGACCACCGACGGGGTGGCGAGCATGCCGCCCAGCATCGGATAGGGCAGGCGGAGCTTGCCGGCCATCTTGCCGGTCGTGACATCGACCGCGGCGACGCTGCCGGTGATGCGGATCGGGTTGCTCGGCCCGCCGCCGGTGAAGAACTCACGCGGCTTGAAGGACCCGGGCTTGGTTTCCTGCACCGTGACGACGTTGCAGCTTTCGATCACCGGGATGTACCACAGGTGCAGCCCGGGATTGTACGCGGTCGGCGGCCAGTTCTTGCCGCCCATGTTGCCGGGGCAGATGGTGGTCTTGGTGTTGGTCCGGCTTGGCGTCACCGTGGCGACGTAGTGCTGCACCGGTTGTTTCGGATCGTACTCCTCGGGCTTGCCGGTCTTGGGGTTGATCCCCTTGGTCCAGGTCAGCTTGTCGACGAACGGCAGCGCCCACAGGAAGTGCCCGTTCTCGCGGTTCAGCGCATAGGCGATGCCGTTGCGGTCCGCTTCCAGGTCCAGATGCTGAACACCGTCCTTGCCGGGAACATCCACCAGCACGTTCTCGGAGACGCTGTCGTAGTCGAACGGGTCGTTCGGCGTGTGCTGGAACCACCACTTGATCTTGCCGGTGTCGGGATCGAGCGCGAGGGTGGAATCGGTGAAGAGGTTGTCGCCGGGACGATAGGCGTTGTCCCAGTCCGGTCCCGGATTGCCGACGCCCCAGAACAAGGTGTTGATGCTCGCATCATAGGTGCCGGTCACCCAGGTGGAGCCGCCGCCATTGGCCATGGCGTCGTGAGAGTCGCTCCAGGTGTTGGCGCCGACCTCGCCCTTGGTCGGGATGGTGTAGGTGCGCCAGACCTCCTTGTGGGTCTTGAGGTCGGTCGCGGCGATCCAGCCGCGGATGCCGTATTCCGCGCCGGCCACGCCGGTGATCGCCATATCCTTCACCACCAGCGGCGCGCCGGTGACGACCTCGCCCTTGTCGGGGTTGGCGACCTGGCGCTGCCATTCGATCTTGCCGGTCGCCGCATCGGTGGCGATCAGCCGCCCGTCGAGCGTGTGCGAGATCACAAGATTGTGCCACAGCGCGACCCCGCGATTGTCCACCCCGCAGCAGGCGATCGCGCCGGCCCAGTCATGGTCGGTCTTGGGGTTCATCTTCCAGTCGAGCATCGGATGCCCGCCATGGGTGTCGATCTTGTAGACCGATCCCCATCCGTCGGTGACGTACAGGAACCCGTCATCCGCGATCGGCGTGCCTTCCAGGCCGCCATGGCTCCAGATCCCGCCGCCCTCGATCCCGCCGAGCTGCAGGGTCCAGGCGACCTTCAGATGCTTGACGGTGTCGCGATTGATCTGATCGAGCGCGGAGAACCGGTGGCCCGAATAGTCCTTGTGGTTGGTCAGCCAGTTGCCTGATTCGGCATCGGCTTTCAGCAACCTTTCGGACGTAACCTGACCGCCGGTCTGGGCGGAGGCGGTGGACGCGAGCAGGGCAAATCCCCCCGCCAGAGCCGCGACCGCACCGGTCATCCTGAGCGCCCGCGCGACCGCGCCGGGGCGTCTGCAACGGAACATCTGTGGTTTCCTCCAATTGATCTTATGCTTGCGACGTCACCGTGCGGCAGCGGTCCGACAATTGTCAATACGCGTGCATTGCCCGTTCGTGCCATCGGGCCCGGCGGCGCCCGGGAGGAGCCACGCCCCGTACGGTGGCTGGCGAGAGCAAGATCCATGGCGCGAACCCATGCCGAAGCGCCCCATCCGATGCAGATAACGCCGGGCCTGTTCAATTGTTGTGACAAGTCGAAATTTCCCTGCGGCGGCTCCGGCCCGCCGGTCGCCCGGGAGCCTCGGGGCCGGCGGTCGCAGGCCCGCCGTCGCTGGCCCGGCAGGAGAGTTTGCGTCTTGACAGGTTTGTTGAACGATACTTACCGTTGCCAATGCCGCGGGCATGCGACGCGTACCGGGTGTGCCGCGGCGTGGGCCGGTCTTCGGTCTGACGCCGGCGGGTGCTGCGGTGACCGTGTAATGCGCGGTCTGACGGCGTCCCGATCCGCATGCCCGGGAGGCCTCGTCCCGGGATGATACGCTCAGCCTGCGTGACTTCGCGATGATGTGAACGTTTCGGATATAATGGGGGGAACCAATGCAAAGGCCAGTCTCGGGGCACCCAGGCAGATGGGGCCGGAGCGATGGCGGCTAGCTCGCAGGGGGCCCCGCGCATCGTCATCGGGCCGTCGCGCCGCACGGTGCTGTGCGGTGTGTGCGCGGCCGCGGCCGCCGCCGGTGCGCCGGCTGCGGCACAGGCCGCCGAGGATGCCGACCCGGCGCGGACCTTGCTGGCCCAGCCCGGCGACCTGCTGGTTGCATTCGACAATGGGGCGGCCGGGGCGATCCTGAACCCGGCCGACGTGAAACGCGATGTCGCGCCCCTGCTGGCCTGGCCCTTCGATCCGACCAAAAAGGTCGCGCGGGACGGGTCGCGGATGAACCTGATCCTGGTGATGCGGTTCGACCCGGCCAGCCTTTCGGCGGTCGAGCGGCCGCGCGCAGCGGATGGGATCGTCGCCTACACGGCGATCTGCGCCCATCAGGCCTGTTGGGTCACCGACTGGCTGACCTCGAAGCAGGTGCTGCAATGCCCCTGCCACCAGTCCGAATACGATCCGCGGCGCGGCGGCAAGGTGGTGGGGGGACCCGCGCCGCGGGCGCTGCCGGCCCTGCCGCTCCGGCTCGTCGCCGGCCGGCTGGAGGTCGCCGCACCGTTCACCGATCGCGTTGGGGGAGAAAAATCCATGAGCTGACCGTCGGAGGGGCGATCCCGGCGGCGTGCCGCCGTGTCGTGCCCGGGCGCACGAATGCCAAAGGATCAAGGCCTTATCAGGGGAAACGAAAAACATGAAGATCGCCAAGAGTCTCGGTCTCGCGTTGGCCGTCGGCCTGCTGTGCGGCGTGAGTGGTGCCGCCGCCCAGGCGGGACAGATCGAAAGCTACGCCACGGTCACCCAGCAGCGGCTCGACAATCCGGAACCCGGAAACTGGCTGCTCTACCGGCGGACCTATGACGGACACGGCTTCAGCCCGCTGCACCAGATCAACAAGGACAATGTTGCCGAGCTCGTCCCGGTCTGGACCTTCTCGACCGGCGTGAACGAGGGCCACGAGGCGCCGCCGATGATCAACAACGGGGTGATGTTCGTCACCACCCCGTACGATCAGGTGCTCGCGCTCAATGCCGCGACCGGCGAGCTGCTCTGGCGCTACCGGCCGAAGCTGCCCGAGGATCTGTTCCAGCTCCATCCGACCAATCGCGGCGTGGCGCTGTGGGGCGACAACGTCTACCTCGCCACCGTGGATTCGCGGCTGATCGCGCTCAACGCGAAGACCGGCAAGGTCACGTGGGAGGCCAAGATCGGCGATTATCACCACGGCGAATACTCGACCCTGGAGCCGCTGGTCGTGCACGGCAAGGTGATGGTCGGCACCTCGGGAGGGGAGTTCGGGGTCCGCGCCTTCATCAAGGCCTTCGACGCCGAGACCGGCAAGGAGCTGTGGAAGACCTACACGATCCCGGGGCCGGGGGAGCCGGGGCATGACACATGGAACGGCGATGCCTGGAAGACCGGCGGCGGTCCGGTCTGGATCACCGGCAACTACGATCCCAAGCGCAATCTCGCCTACTGGGGCGTGGGCAACGCCGCGCCCTGGCCCGGCGACCTGCATCCGGGCGACAACCTCTACACCAGCTCGACGATCGCGCTGAACCCCGACACCGGCAAGATCGAGGCGTACCACCAGTACCACTACAACAATTCCTGGGACTGGGACGAGGTCCGGCCGCCCATGCTCATCAACATGGAGCATAACGGCCAGATGATCGACGCGCTCGTCCATCCGGCGCGCGACGGCTATCTCTGGGTGCTGCAGCAGACCGACAACGGGATCAAGTTCGTCTCCGGCAAGCCGTTCGTCTACCAGAACGCCTTCACCAAGCTCGATCCGCAGACCGGCCGGCCGACCTACGATCCCGCCCACAAGCCCGAGGCCGGCAAGAACGTGACGTTCTGCCCCTCGCTCTGGGGCGGCGATGACTGGCCGTCGTCTTCCTACAGCGACCAGACGCATCTCGTTTACATCCCCGCCAACAACAACATGTGCGGCGAATACAAGGGGGTGGACAAGAAGCTGTTGGTCGGTCAGCTCTGGCTGGGGGCCGACCCGGAGAGCCTGAAACTGCTGCCGCGCAACGATCATATCGGCGAGCTGCAGGCCTGGGATCCGGCGACCGGCAAGCAGGTCTGGAATTATCCGTTCCCGGCACAGCTGTTCAACTCGGTGCTGACCACGGGGGGCGACCTCGTGTTCGTCGGCGGCACCAACGACCGGATGTTCCGGGCCTTTGATGCGCAGACCGGGGAGCTGCTGTGGCAGCAGCGCACGAACTCGGGAATCATCGCCATGCCGGTCGCGTATCAGGTGGGCGACACCGAGTACATCGCGGTCCAGGCAGGCTGGGGCGTGGATGCGCAACGCATCCAGGACGCGCTGGCGAATACGCAGATGAAGCTCGATCCGAACGCGGTGCCGCAGGGCGGGGTGATCTGGGTCTTCGCGCTGCGTCATCACTGAACAACGAAACTCCGGGGGCTGCGTCACGCAGCCCCCGATTTTACGAAAGCGGGAGACAGGAAATGGTCACGCTACATGTCAATGGGCAGGAACATACCTACGACGGCGATCCCACCGTGCCCCTGCTTTGGGTGCTGCGGGACGAGCTTGGTCTGACGGGAACCAAGTTCGGCTGCGGCGGCGGGTTCTGCGGCGCCTGCACCGTGCATCTGGGCGGCGTTGCCGTCCGGTCCTGTGGCGTGAAAGCGGCCGACGCCGCCGGCAAGCCGATCGTCACCATCGAAGGGCTCGACCCCAACGGTGACAGTCCGGTTCAGCGCGCCTGGCGCGAAGCGAACGCGCCGCAATGCGGCTACTGCCACGCCGGGCAGATCATGCAGGCGGCCGCACTGCTCGCGGCCAATCCGAAGCCGACGGAAGCCGATATGTCGACCGTGATGGCCGGCAATATCTGCCGCTGCGGCTGCTACCAGCGGATCGCCGAGGCGATCACGCTGGCCTCCACGGGGGTATGACGCCATGACCCATATGTTCGATATGCAGGCGGTTCCGCCCGGGACCGTCGCCAATGTCAGCCGCCGCTTCATGCTCAAGGGCGTGGTCGCCGCCGGTACGCTCGTGATCGGTGCCGGCATGCTGCCGCGCACGGCGATGGCCGGCTGGGCCACCGGCGCCGGCAAGATGCCCGGCGGCACGGTCAACAATCCCCATGTCTTCGTCGCCATCGATCCCTCAGGCACGGTCACGATCATCGCCAGCCGCTCCGAGATGGGCACCGGCGTGCGCACCAGCCTGCCGATGGTGGTGGCCGACGAGATGGACGCCGACTGGTCGCGCGTGCACGTCGCGCAGGCCCCCGGCGACGAGAAGATCTACGGCAATCAGGACACCGACGGGTCGCGCAGCATCCGTCACTTCGTCCAGCCGATGCGCCAGTGCGGCGCGGCGATGCGCATGATGCTGGAACAGGCCGCCGCCAAGCGCTGGGGCGTGCCGGTCTCCGAAGTGCGGGCGGACAATCACGTTGTCGTGCATGTCACGTCCGGGTTGAAGGCCGGCTACGGCGACCTGGCCGCCGAGGCCAGCGCGCTGCCGACCCCGCCGGTGGCCGAAATCCGGCTCAAGGACCCGAAGGACTTCCGCTACATCGGCACCGGGACGGTCTCGATCGTCGACCTGCGCGACATCACCGAGGGCCGGGCCGGGTACGGCATCGACGCCAAGATCCCCGGCATGAAGTTCGCCGTGGTCGCCCGTCCGCCGGTGGTCGGCGGCAAGCTCGTGTCGTTCGACGCCAGCGAGGCGCTGAAAGTGCCCGGGGTCGAGAAAGTGGTTGAGGTCAAGGGCTGGCCCTGGCCGTCCAAGTTCATGCCGGTCGGCGGCGTGGCGGTGGTGGCCCGCAACACCGGCTCGGCGATCAAGGGGCGCGAGAAGCTCCGGATCGTGTGGGACGAGGGGCCGAACGCGACCTATGACTTCGTCGCCTATCGCAAGCAGATGGAGGAGACGGCAGCCAAGCCGGGCCTCGTCGTGCGCAACGACGGCGATGCGGAGGGCGCGCTGACGTCGGCGGCCAAAGTGGTCACCGCGCAATACTACATCCCGCATCTGGCGCATGCGACGATGGAGCCGCCGTCGGCCACGGTGCATGTCGCCGACGGCAAATGCGTGGCCTATGCGGCGACCCAGAGCCCGGGCGGGTGCCGGCAGGACCTTGCCAAGATGCTCGGCCTGAAGCCCGAGGACGTGACGGTGAACGTGCCGCTGCTCGGCGGCGGGTTCGGGCGGAAGTCGAAGTGGGACTATGTGCTGGAAGCGGCGCTGGTGTCACAGACGGTGGGTGCGCCGATCAAGCTCACCTGGACCCGCGAAGACGATATCCAGCACGATTTCTACCACACCGTCTCGGTCGAGCGGATCGACGCCGGGGTGGACGCGAACGGCAAAGTGACGGCCTGGCGGCATCGCAGCGTGGCGCCGACCATCCTCTCCACCTTCAAGAAAGGGGCCGATCACGAGTTCAACGTCGAACTCGGCATGGGGCTGGTGGACAATCCGTTCGCCATCCCCAACCTGCGCTGCGAGAACGGCAAGGCGGAGGCGCACACGCGCATCGGCTGGTTCCGCTCGGTCTCCAACATCCCGCACGGGTTCGCCGTGCAATCGATGGTGGCGGAGATCGCGGCGGCGCTGGGACGCGATCCGAAGGAGATGCTGCTCGAGCTGATCGGGCCGGACCGCATCGTCGATCCGCGCAAATCGGCCGACGTGAAGGATCTCTGGAACTACGGCGATCCGTTCGAGACCTACCCGATCGAGACCGGGCGGCTGCGCCGGGTGACGGAACGGGCGGCCGACGCCGCCGGCTGGGGCAGGACCCTGCCGAAGGGCGAAGGGCTCGGCATCGCCGCGCACCGCAGCTTCCTGTCCTATGTCGCGACGGTCGTGCACGTTGCCGTCGACGACAACGGCAACTTCAAGGTGCCGCAGGTGTACACGTCGATGGATTGCGGCTTCCATATCAATCCGGAGCGTATCCGCTCGCAGATCGAGGGTGCCGCGGTGATGGGCCTCGCGCTGGCCAAGCACGGTGAGATCACCTTCAAGAACGGCCGTGTCCAGCAGAGCAACTTCAACAGCTTCCTGGTGGCGCGGATCAACGAAGCGCCGCTCAATGTCCAGGTGGACATCGTGCCGGCGGACTGGAGCGTGCCGTCGAGCGGCGTCGGGGAGCCCGGGCTGCCGCCGTTTGCCCCGGCGCTGTGCAACGCCATCTTCGCCGCCACCGGCAAGCGCATCCGCAACCTGCCGATCGGCAAGCAACTGGCGGTCTGAACCGCCTGCGCGGGGCCCGGCTGCCGGCCGGGCCCCGTCGCGCGGGCGGGCGCTTTATTTCGCCTTTGCCTGCCCGTCGGCATCGAGCTGCTGCAGATAGGCGATGACGTTGTCGATCTGCCGGCGATCCTGCAAACCGCTGAAGGCCATCTTCGTCCCCGGGACGAGTTTTTGCGGATCGGCGAGATATCTCTCCAGCACCGGCACGGTCCAGGTGATGCCGGATCGCCGGTTCGCTTGCGAGTAGTCGTACCCCGGGTAGGTTCCCGCCTTGCGGCCGATCACGTGGTTCAGCACCGGGCCCGTGGCGTTGCGGGCGTCCGGGCCGATTTCATGGCAGGTGCGACAAATCAGGAATATCGTCGCCCCCGCGACCGGATCGCCGGCCGCCGCCGCCGCCCGCGTGCCGGCCGCCCCCGCGACCGCGGCGGCCACCACCGCGGCAAAGATGGGAAGGCAGGCGATCGGACGGCGCCGTAACCTCCATTCCGGGACCGGATTCCCGGTCGCAGACGCGCATCGCGTCAGGCCCGGTGCCGGCACGGCGTCGGGGCGCGGTTCTGGGGGCTGCGGCCGATCTGTCACCATCGGGCTCCTCGGTACGGCTCTGGAAGAGGGGAACCATCTTGTAGGATTTTCGCGGATTGGTCATGCTGGCTTCATGGAACGCCCGAGTCATGAACCACGCAACGGCATCAGCCGGCGCAGCATGTTTCTCGCTGTCACGACCGGCACGGCGGCGGCTTCGGTCACGGCCGCCGCGCAGACCGTCGTCCCGGGGCAGACCATCAGGATCGGCTATATCCGGTCGACAGCGCGATCTCCGACCATCTCGCTGCTGGACCGGCCGGCATCCAACGACGGCCTCGCCGGCGCGCAGGTCGGGATCGAGGACAACGACACCACGGGCCGCTTCCTCGGGCAGGCCTACCGGCTCACCGACGCGCCCGTTGCGCCGGCCGCGGACGTCGTGGCGGCCCTCCATGCGCTCACGACCGCCGGCATCCGCCTGGTGCTGACCGACATGCCGGCGCCCGCGGTCCTGCGGCTGGCCGACGCGGGCCGCGCGCTCGGCGTGACGATCTTCAACATCCAGGCGGCGGACGATTCGCTGCGCCAGCAGGACTGCCGCGGCAACGTGCTGCACATCGCCCCGTCGCGGGCGATGCTGGCCGATGCGCTTGGCGAGTACCTGGCCCTCCGGCGCTGGTCGCGCTGGTTGCTCGTTTATGGGTCGCACCACTCCGACGCGCTGCTGGCCGACGCCTATCGCCGCACCGCGAAGCGCTATGGGGCGCGCATCGTCCAGGAACGCGTCTTCAAGGATACCGGCGGTGGCCGGCAGACCGATTCCGGCATTGTCGAGACGCAGCAGCAGATCCCCGTCTTCACCCAGAACACCCCCGACTACGACGTGCTGGTGGCGGCGGACGAGAACCAGGTGTTCGCGGGCTATCTGCCGTTCCGTACCTGGCGCCCGCGGCCCGTGGCCGGCTCGGCCGGCCTGCGTCCCTGCAGCTGGGATCCCAGCACGGAATACTGGGGCGGCCGGCAGATGCAGGACCGCTTCCGCGCCGCCTTCCACCGGCTTATGTCGCCGCTCGACATGCAGGCCTGGACCGCCGTGCGGATGGTCGGGGAAGCCGCCAGCCGCACCCATTCCGACGACCCGGACAAGATCATGGCGTTCATGAAACGGCCCGATTTCACGGTCGCCGCCTACAAGGGCGACCCGCTCTCGCTGCGCGCCTGGGACTGGCAGGTCCGCCAGCCGATCCTGCTGAGCGACGGACGCAGCGTGGTCTCGGTCTCCCCGCAGCCCGGCTTCCTGCATCAGGTGAACGATCTGGATACGCTCGGGATCGACCGGCCGGAGACGACATGCAAACTGGGCTGACCAGCGGGGAGGACGCCTGATGCGGGCGCTGTGTGCTCTGGCACTCGTGGGGTTCGGGCTGCTCGCCGCGCGGCCCGCGCAGGCCTATATGGCCTATGTCTCGAACGAGGGGGGCGACACGATCTCGGTCGTCGATCTCGATCACATGAAGGTGGTGAGGACCGTGCCGGTCGGCCGGCGACCGCGCGGCATCGCGGTGACGAACGACGGCAAGGAGATCCTGCTCTGCGCCAGCGACGACAACACCATCCAGATCATCGACACGACCAGTTTCAAGATCGTTGGCACCCTGCCGGCCGGCGCCGATCCGGAGAACTTCGCCCTGGCGCCGGCCGGCACGCCGCTTTATGTCTCGAACGAGAACACCGCGCTGGTGACGGTGATCGACGTCCCCTCGCGCAAGCTGTTGGCAGAGATCCCGACCGGCGTGGAGCCGGAGGGCATGGCGGTCAGCCCGGACAACAAGACCGTTGTCAACACATCCGAAACCACCGACATGGCGCATTTCATCGACGCCGCGACCAACAAGATCACGGCCAGCGTGCTGGTCGATCCGCGTCCGCGTGATGCCGCGTTCCGCCATGACGGCAAGGAGGTCTGGGTCTCGTCCGAACTCGGCGGCGTCGTCAGTGTCATCGATCCGGTCACGCACCAGATCACCCACAAGATCCGGTTTCCGGTCCAGGGCCTGCGCGGCGATCAGGTCGAGCCGGAGGGCATCGCCTTCAGCAAGGACGACAAATATGCCTTCGTGGCACTCGGCCCGGCGAACCGCGTCGCCGTGGTGGACACCGCCACCTACAAGCTCCGGAAATACCTGCTGGTCGGGCATCGCGTGTGGCATCTGGCCCTGACGCCGGACGGCAAATACCTGCTGACGACCAACGGTCTGACCAACGATATCTCTGTCGTCGACGTTGCCGATCTCACGGTGATCCGATCGATTCCGGTGGGTCAGCAGCCCTGGGGCGTGGCGGTGAACCCGGTCGGCGCACCGTGACGGTGACCGCCGCGCCGTCGCCCGAACACCCGCGGACCAAAGACCTCCCCGCCGGGCCGCCGGCGCTGCGGGTCGAGCACGTCAGCCACGCCTACGGGGCGCGCGTGGCGCTGAAGGACGTGTCGCTGGACGTGCCGCAGGGCCGGTTCACCGCGCTGCTCGGGCTGAATGGCGCGGGCAAGACCACGTTGTTTTCCCTCATCACCCGGCTTTATGACACGCGCAGCGGCACGATTTCGGTGCTCGGCCATCGGGTGAACCGCGAGCCGATGGAAGCGCTGCGCCTGCTCGGCGTCGTCTTCCAGGCCCGCACGCTCGATCTCGATCTGACGGTGCGCGACAACCTGCTGTACCACGCGGCGCTGCACGGCATCGCGGGGCGCGAGGCGCGCGAGCGGACGCAGACGGTCCTGCAGGAGGTCGAGCTGGCCGACCGCGCGCGCGACACTGCGCGCCGCCTGTCGGGCGGGCAGATGCGCCGGGTCGAAATCGCCCGCGCCCTGCTGCACCACCCGCGGCTGCTGGTGCTGGACGAGCCGACCGTGGGCCTCGACGTCGCATCGAAATGGGCCATCCTCCGCAATGTCCGCCAGCTTGTGCGCGAACGCGGGGTCGCCGTGCTGTGGGCAACCCATCTGCTGGACGAGATCGAACCGTCCGATCAGGTGGTGGTGCTGCACAAGGGCGCGGTGCTGGCCGCGGGGGACGCGGCGCAGGTGATCCAGTCCGCCGGCGCCGCCGACATCCGCGGGGCCTTCACCGCCCTGATCGGCGACGGAGCCGAAGCATGAGCACCGCGCTGACCGCGCCCGCCCCGCCGCGCCGCGGGTTCACCCTTTGGCAGTACCTGATCTGCCTGCGCGGCATCACCTGGCGGGAAGGCCTGCGCTTCCTGCATCAGCGGGAGCGTTTCGTCGCCGCCCTGGTCCGCCCGCTGGTCTGGCTGTTCATCTTTGCCGCCGGGTTCCGCCAGATCCTCGGCGTGTCGATCATCCCGCCGTACCAGACCTACGTCTTGTACGAGGTCTTCGTCACGCCCGGGCTGGTGGCGATGATCCAGTTGTTCAACGGCATGCAGTCCTCCCTCTCGATGGTCTACGACCGCGAGATGGGCAACATGCGCATGCTTCTGGTCAGCCCGTTCCCGCGCTGGTTCCTGCTCATCTCCAAGCTGCTGGCGAGCACCTCGGTCTCGGTGTTGCAGGTCTATGCGTTCCTGCTGATCGCCTGGTTCTACGGTATCGAGGCGCCCGCCTGGGGCTATCTCGCGGTGCTGCCGGCGCTGGTTCTGAACGGGCTGATGCTCGGCGCGCTCGGGATGCTGCTGTCCTCGATGGTCAAGCAGCTGGAGAACTTCGCCGGGGTGATGAACTTCGTGATCTTCCCGATGTTCTTCGCCTCGTCCGCGCTCTATCCGCTGTGGCTGGTGCAGCAGTCGAGCCCGCTGCTGTACGACGTCTGCCGGGTGAACCCGTTCACCTACGGGATCGAGCTCGTGCGCTTCGCCCTCTACATGGAGGTGGACTGGACCGCGCTGGCCGTTGTGGTGGCCATGACCGTTGCCTTTACCGCGACCGCCATCTTCGCTTACGACCCGGCCCGCGGCCTGCTGGTCCGCCGCGGCGGCGGGGCATGAGCGCGACGCGGCAGGGCCGGGCATTGGCGGCGGAACGTGATGTCCGGGAGCTTCTGAATGCGACGTCTGGCGGCACGCGCGGTCTTTTGGCTGCTTCTGGCGCATCCGGCCTTCGCCCAGGGCGCCGCGCCGCAAGCGGCCGCCCCGGCCGTCCTGCTGCCCGAAGTCAATGTCGTGGCCGGCACGCCCGTCCCGCAACTGGGCGTTGGCCGCAACCAGGTGGCCGCACAGACCCATGTGCTGACCGCGCAGGACATCGCCCGCGACGGCAATGCCGACGCACTCCGCGCCCTGAATGAGGGCGTGCCCGGGGTGACGCTCGGCAACGCCGCCGGGAACCCGTTCCAGCCCGACCTGTTCTACCACGGCTTCCAGGCCTCGCCCCTGCAAGGCACCGCGCAGGGACTGGCTGTCTATCTGAATGGGGTGCGGTTCAATCAGGCATTTGGCGATACGGTCGAGTGGGACCTGCTGCCCAACCTCGCGATCGACCGGATGACGCTCGAGGGATCGAATCCGGTCTATGGCCTGAACGCCCTGGGCGGTGCGGTCTCGGTCCAGCTCAAGAACGGCTTCACCTATCACGGTGGCGAGATGGACCTTCTCGGCGGGTCGTTCGGCAAGGCTCAGGGGGAATTCCAGTACGGGCGGCAGAGCGGCAAGACGGCGACATACGTGGCCGGCAGCGCCCTGCATGAGGGCGGCTGGCGCGATCTGCAATCCTCCGACCTGTACAACATCTTCGGCGACGTCGGATGGCGCAGCGACCGCGCCGAGGTGCACATGAGCGTGCTTGCCGCCGACACCGTGCTCAACGGTCCCGGCGGATCCCCGGTGCAACTTCTCGCCGCCGATCCCCGCGCACAGTTCACGGCGCCGAACCGGGTGGCCAACGCCTACACCCTGGCCACCCTGAACGGCACCCTTGCCGTTGACGACACGACCACGGTCCAGGGCGGCGTCTATTACGATTACTTCCGCCAGCGGGTCACCAATGGCAACGCGACGGATATCGCCCCGTGCGACGGTCAACCCGGCCTTCTTTGCGTGGCGCCCGGCGTGTTCGCGACCGACGCGGACGGCACTCCGATCCCTGCGTTCCGGAACGCCGGTCCTTATTCGCAGCTCGATCAGCAAACCACGAATACCAACGGCTATGGCGCCTCGGTGCAGATGACCGACCGGGGCAGGGTGTTTTCCAGACCGAACGATCTTGTCGTCGGAGCCGGCTTCGATGGCGCCGACACCACCTTCACCGCCAGCACGGCGGTCGGCGGCCTTACCTCCCAGGATCGGGTTTTCATCGGGCCCGGCACCGTGGTCGACCAGGCCGACGGTTCGATCGCGCCGGTGCGGGTCGGCGTCACCAGCGCCTATTACGGCGTTTTCTTCACCGATACGGTCCATCTCACGCCCCGGTTGTCGGCCAATGTCTCGGGGCGCTTCAACCTCGCCGAGATCGATCTGAAGGATCAGAACGGAACCTCGCTGACCGGGACGCATTCCTACAGCCGCTTCAATCCGGCCGCCGGCCTCGTTTACCGCATCCTGCCCGGGCTCACCGCCTATGCGGGCTATTCCGAGGCCAACCGGACCCCGACCCCGGCCGAGTTGTCCTGCGCCAGCGCCGCAAGCCCGTGCAGCCTGGCCAATTTCTTCGTTGGCGACCCCGACCTGAACCAGGTGGTGGCGCACACGATCGAAGCCGGCCTGCGCGGGCGGCTCCGCCCTTTCGCGGGCGCGCATCTGCGGTGGAGCGTCGGCTACTTCCACAGCACCCTGTCTGACGACATTCTGTTCGTGAACAGCCCGGTCCAGGGGCGTGCCTACTTCCGCAACGTCGGCACGACACTCCGGCAGGGCTTCGATCTGGGCGCACGGCTGACCACGAGGCGCTGGCGGGCCTATGTCGGTTATTCCTACACCGACGCGACGTTCCAGAGCGGGTTCACCGAATCGAGCCCGGACAATCCCGGCGCGGACGCGGCCGGCGCCATCCAGGTGCGGCCGGGCGACCATATGCCGGGGGTTCCGACCCATCTGCTCAAGCTCGGGGTCAGCTATCGGGTCACCGACAAATGGACCGTCGGGGCGACGGGGGTCGGGGCGAGCGGACAGTATCTGTTCGGTGACGAGGCGAACCTGCAGGCCAGGGTGCCCGGCTACTTCATTCTCAATCTGAACACGAGCTACCGGGTGACGGAAAATATCCAGGTCTTCGGGCAGGTGGAGAACGTCCTTGATTCGAAATACTACACCTACGGGACGTTTGCGCCGACCTCCAGCGTCTTCATCGCCCAGGCGCCCGGAGCCACGAACCCGCGCAGCTACAGCCCCGGCGCGCCGATCGGCGGCTACGCAGGCCTGCGCATCACGTTCTGACGGGCGGCCGGGCGGCGGCGGAGCCATCCCGCAGCAACCTGGCACAACCGCGGCATGACCGGCTATCCTGCCCGCCGTGTGGGTGGTCCCGATTGTCCTCTACGTCCTGCTCTGGCTCAGTTTCGGGGCCGGGCACAGCCTGTTCGCGTCCGGCTGCGGCCGGCGGTGGCTGGAGCGGGTGGCGGGGCCGGCCGACCGGCTGACCTACAACGTGATCGCCGTCCTGCACCTGGCCGCGGTCCTGGGTATCGGTTGGCGCCTGCTGGGCGATCGTCCCGCATTCGCACTGCCGGTCTGGCTTCATGCGCTGCTGGGACTGGCCGTTTTCGCGGGGGTGGTCGTCCTGGTCCTGGCCGGTCGGTCCTACGATCTCGCCCGGTTTGCGGGGCTCGCCCAGCTTCGCCGTCGGGCGCCGGACTCCGCGTTCGCGGTCGAGGGGCTGGCCACCGGCGGGATGAACGCCCTGGTGCGCCATCCGTTGTATCTCGGCCTGCTGCTGGTGCTGTGGGGCAGGGCGGTCACGCCGTTTGCCCTGGCGACGGCGGTTTGCGCGACGCTTTATATCCTCGTCGGCATCCGGTTCGAGGAGCGTAAGCTCGGGCGGCTCTACGGCGCTGAGTACGCCGCCTACCGGGCGCAGGTGCCAATGCTGCTGCCCTGGCCACGCCGGGGTTCGAGGCGCGGGGGGACGCGTCGCCTGTGATCGGTCTGGTTTGGTAACCCGTCACTTCGCCCGGCGGCTTGGCTGCGTCGGGGGGCGCGACACCGCGGCGCTCCTGGAAGAGCCGCCCCCTGCCGGGGGCGCCGACACAGCAGCGATGGGTCTGCGGAATTTTGGAGCGGGCGAAGGGATTCGAACCCTCGACCCCAACCTTGGCAAGGTCGCCGGGAGGCTTTCGACACGGTAGCCGGGCCTACGACAGAACACGCTAAAGCCTGTTTTATAGAGATTTCCAGAGTGCCGAGCACGCCGCCGATCACACCCTCCTATACGCCCCGACTTGCTTCCAAGTGCTTCCAAATGGGTCCGGGGCGGCTAGAATACCCTCCTTGGAAGCAGAATCTCCGCTAACCTATTGGTCTGCCATGGAAAAGCTGACGAAGCGCGCGGTGGACGCAAGTTAAAACCTTCGAAGGTTGGGATCGAAGGTTCGGAACGGTTCCTGCTGGGACGGAGAGCTCAAGGGCTTCGGCGTCCGAGCCAGTCCAGGTGGCCGCAAGAGCTTCGTCGTCCAGTACCGCACCCCGGAAGGGACGGCACCGGCGCATGGTCATCGGCCGCTATGGGCTGATGACCGTCGAGCAGGCCCGGGTCATCGCCCGCGAGAAGCTGGTCGCGGTCTCCAAGGGGGTCGACCCAGCGGCGCCGGTCGAGCCCGACGGCAGCACCACGACGGTCGGCGAGATCTGCGACTGGTATCTCCTGGAAGCCAACGCAGGGCGCATTCTCGGCCGGCGCCGGCGGCCGATAAAGGCGTCCACCCTGGCGATGGACAAGAGCCGCATCGAAACGCACATCCGGCCACTTTTGGGTGACCGGCGGGTTTCTAGCCTGAAGCTTGGCGATATCGAGGCGATGCAGGCCGACATTGCCGCCGGCAAGACGGCGAAGGGCCGAGCGGGGCCACGGGGCGGCACGCCGATCGGTGGCGAGGGAGTTGCGGCCCGCACGGTCTCGTCTCTGCACTCGATCTTTGAGCACGCCGTGCGCTGGGGGAAAATCGAGAGCAACCCGGCACGGGGCGTGCGCAAGCTGGCCAGCACGCCGCGAGAGCGACGCTTGAGCACGGCCGAGATCGCGCGCCTGGGTGAAGCCATGCGTACCCTCGCCGCCGAGGGTGAGCACCCAACGGGTCTTGCCGCGATCCGGCTCCTGCTGCTCACGGGATTCCGGCGCATGGAGTGCCTTGCCCTCCAGCGCGCCTGGGTGGATGCGGAACAGCGGGCCATTCGGCTTCCCGAAACCAAGACCGGCCCCCAGATGCGCGTCGTGGGTCAAGCCGCCATCGATCTCATTCTCGCGCAGCCGGTCACTGACGGCTCGCCATATGTATTCCCGGCAGACTGGGGAAACGGGCATTTCATCGGCGTCGTGCGGGTACTCGAACGGGTGTGTGGTGCCGCGCGACTGGCGGACGTGACTCCGCACACGCTGCGCCACACATTCGCCAGCGTGGCCGGCGATCTCGGCTTCTCGGAACTGACGATCGCCGCCCTGCTTGGACACGCCGCGCGCGGTGTGACCCAGCGCTACGTCCATATCGACGAGGCCTTGCGCGTGGCTGCCGACAAGGTTTCGGCCGAGCTCTCGGAACTCTTGGATGGTCGGCGGCGCGAAGGATCGGCGCAAATTCGACAGACTGCCGAGTAGGACCAATGATTCGAGGGTTCTAACTCTAGCCTGACCAAGGGATGGACAGGAACTTCCAACGCACGGTGCGTGCTTCTATATTCGGATGCGAACTGTCTTTCTTGGCCGGCGGACTATATCGGCCACGTCGTCCGGCACGGAGGTTCGAGCGATGAGGACAGCCTCGGAGATTGCTGTGGGCAAACAGAGGCTGAACTTTAACTCGTTGCTCAAGTCCTTTGGCAGAGCGGGATGTGCACTCCCGGCATCTGTCGCGCCGATAACGGCAGCAACCTGGGCAATATCGGACGCACGAACAGTAAGTGAAAAATCGTCGAATGCGATGGTCGGTAGGTCTTTAGCCCTTGCTGCTTCGGCGATCGACGCTGAAGCGAGTCCCTCCACCAAAACTCCATATCCGGACGGATTTTCGATCGTCCGCTACGATGGGGAGAGATATTCCGTCAACGAATGTAAGCCGTTCGCGAAGTTCAGCGAGCTGGTTGGTAGCCCGTTGGGAGAGGAGGCATCGAGGTTCGGCACCAGCTATGATCTTCTCAGCTGCCCGGCATATCTTGGCAGAAAGCATGCGCACGCCACCGAGCCAACGGGATTTCCCACCGCCGGGCACAGGTACGACCGATACACGATGATGTGGCCAATCGACATTCGTGACCTTCCAGCTCCGCCCGCCCAGAAGAATGACTGGAGATACGACTTTTGACGGCCCCACTAAACTCGCCGGGTGGATAGTTCCAAGCTCCATGCCAGCGTGATCCACGGTCAGCAGCAGTGGCTCCGCAAAGGCAGCCACGAGACCCATGAAATTACGACGCCCGAATGCTCGTTCCCCATGTGGCCCGATACCGATGATACCCGCGTCATCCGACAGTATACCAATTTCGAGCATATGCTGGACAACGCTTATGCGGTCCGCCTCCGGCACTTCGTTAGCAACCGAGCCGAGCCACTTCCCCACCTCAGACAACGCAATTCCTCTCTCCTGGAGAATGAGAGCCATGACTTGCTGCGCGTAGAGGTGTGTCGGGCGAGGCGGCGGCAGCACGCGCTCCACGAAGCCTTCGTGCCACAGATCTGTTACCGCAAGTGCGGTAATCAATTCGTCCTCGTCTGTTGCCAGAATTAGGCAGTTTCGACGCATGTCGGGTCTTCGCCCGGTTCGTCCCATTCTCTGAAGGAAGGACCCGACACGAGAAGGAGCGCCGATTTGTACAACGCGATCAAGATCGCCAACATCTAGCCCGAGCTCTAGGGTAGATGTTGCGACTACGACGCAGTCATCTTCTGCTGCGAACGCAGCTTCAGCCTGTCGCCGCTCGTCACCTGATACTGAAGCGTGAGAAACAAACGTACGAACGCCCGCGGATCGTAGGCCTGCAGCCACCTGTTCGACCCGAGAGCGGCTATCGGCGAAAACCAATCGGCGCTCACCTTTGAACACTCTAGATAGAACTTTTACCGCATTTGGAACCGAGGCAACGTAGTCGGTGGTTACGTCACCCGCCTTAGAATGCTGAGAACGACCGACGATCCGACCAGCTCGGCCACGTGTCAGCCACGACAGCAGTTCATCCGGATTTCCAATCGTTGCCGAGAGGCCAACGCGCTGAAGGCGTCGTGCGGCCAACCGCTCAATTCGCTCCAAGAGGAACAGCAGATGCCAACCACGATCATCGCTCGCAAAGGCGTGAAGCTCATCCACGACTACGGCGCGGACATCCCTCAACAGCGCAGCGTGATCAATCCGAGACGAGATCATTATGGCTTCTAGGGATTCCGGCGTAGTCAGGAGAAGGTCGGGCGGTTCCTTGAGTATACTCCGGCGCACGGAAGGCGACACGTCGCCATGCCAGACCCCAACGCGGCGCCCTATAAAGGCCGCATAACGATGTAGCCGCGCCTCAAGATTGTTGAGCAGGGCGCGAAGAGGGCAGACATAGAGAACCGACAGACCTTGCCATCCTTGTGCTGCCATTCGTGATAGCAGGGGCAGCGCCACAGCTTCGGTTTTCCCGCCGGCGGTCGGGGCAAGCAGAATGACGTTCTCGCCATCTTGTATCGGATAGATAGCGTCAATCTGTGTCGGCCGGAGGTCAGTCCAGCCGAGCGTGTTAACGACGTGGTAGCGCAGTGCTGGATGTAGGTAATTGAAGGCGTCGTTCACTGATCCAGCTCGACATCATCAACGGAGGCGGCCCGAAGCGTAGAGCGCTCGGCGGGAGTCATCTCGCGCTCTTCAACGGTTGGTGCATAATGGCGTCGTGGGTCGAAATCATCGAATTGGTCAACTCGGTCCAAAACGTCCGTAAGAAGCTTTCGGAGGTACAAGCGCGGAGCCACGCCCGTTCGACCGCCGAGCCGCCCCGAGATCCCGCGGGCTAGGTCTTCGAGATAGGCATCATCCACAAGTGCTCGAACGCGCTCAGGCTCGTGGGCTTGCTCGATAAACAGGTCGCGGACTCTTTTCCCGACCGCGACTAGTGCTGGTAAGTCGAAGCCCGGGAGGCGAACCTGCACTGCTCTGGGGTTATCAAATCGGACATCGGTCGCAAAATCAGTGTGAAGGCGCTGTGCCAAAGCCGGTAGGCGTTGGACACCTTGTGGACCATCGAAAAACCCAGTCGTACCAGTAATTACGAGATAGAGACCGGGATATCTCCCTGCGTCAATTTCATCTATCAGCTGGCGCAGCGCATTTAGCCCCTTCTCTCGGGTGTCAGTGCGCATGCGTTGCAGTGTCTCTACCTCATCAAGAACCAGGACCAAACCGGCCCGCCCCAATCGCGCAAGATTTCAGGAATCCCGCAAGAAAGTGCATTGCCCCGAATGCGTCGAGATCCCCCTTCAGCCCTGCGGCGCGCTTTACCGCTGCGCCAACATTCGGTTGACCACCTAACCACGCAACGAATCCCTCTGCTAAGGAGCCGTCTTCAGCGAGCAGAGCCCGGCGGTATGTGCGCAAGATCGCAGAGAATGCAGGAGCTGTACGTGCAATCTCAGCCAAGCGGCGCTCCATGAGAGCCTCGGTCGCGGCGCTGAGCGCGATTCCATCAGCTGCGTCTACGCGCCCCTCCGCGAGGACTTCTTCCTCCAGAGTAAAGAACCAAGTATCGATGATCGGACGGAGCGCACCAACTGGAGTGTCGGACGTAGCCAGTCGCTCAATCAGCCGTCGGTATACTGCCTCCCACTTATGTACGGCGGCGTCTCCGTTTCGGAAATCTGGACTTCTGCCGCCGCAAAACCTGCGCTGCGCGCTCGTTCCTGAAGCCAGCGCGCGAAGAATGTCTTGCCGGACCCGTAAATCGCCGCGGACTGCTTTGAAGGCGCCACCTCCCGCCGCTGTTGTGTCAAGGTCGTGGTCGACAGCGGCCGCGAAGCGGTCCATGCCAACAGCGAAGCTGCCAAGGCCCTCTTTGAGGAACCGTGCCCCGACGCAATGCGTCGAGGATCAGGCGGCGGCGCTGGGGCCCGATCATCACGGTCGGCCCAGACCGAATTGCAGGCGCAGTAACCCCTCCTCGAGTATGACCTCGTCTTCGCGAAGCTGGAGAACCTGGGCTTGGTCCACGTTCAAAAGGCGCCGTGCCGCGTTGACGATACCGCCAATCCGTATTGTGGGCGTCGCCAGCGCCTTCGCGAGGCTGTTCGGTGACGCGTGGCCGCCGCGCTCTATCAGCGCCACGAGCATCTTGATGATCTGTTCGTCGGTCGGTGCACCCCGTCCGGCGAGCCGCCGTTGCGTCGCATAGACTTCGGACCCGGTGAGGTCATCAAGCCAGCGGGGCGGCGGCAATGTCCCAGCGCTCGCAACGGGGGTAGTCAATTCGGGTGTCGTGGTTGCCGTTGCCTGCGGAGTTCCGAAGAGCTCTGGCTGTCGCGCTTCGCCGGAGCGCTGACGGGGCGATGCTGTCGGATTGGGAGCCCTCAGCGCCGCTCGATGCGGATTAATCGGGCTCTGCGGGCCGTTTGCGAGAACGTCCCTCCACCAGGCGGGCTCGATGGGGGGCACGGCATCCCACCCGCGGGGGATCTCACCGTTGGCCAGTACGGCCACAGGCACAAGCGCCTCTTGCGGGCTGGCACCACCATGATAGCCCCTACGCCGGGTTGCGTATCGGATGCGTTCGCTCCAGGAGACCACCACATCGCGTCTGCCATCCGGTGCAAGAACGCGCCCGCCGCCAAAGTAGGCCTCCCCGTCGCCGGCCCTGTTCCCGTCTCCAGTCCGCCAGCGATCCCCAGGTCCACCGACCTTCTGCGTCGTACCTGCCTCGATAACGTGACCGTGGTCCGCGGTAATTGCCACGACACGCCCAGCATCGCGTGCGACCCGTAGCAGTGGCATCAGCTGGCGCAGCGCCTCTGAAGACCACGCGAGGTCGAGTTGATCGGATCCGCTGAGCTGAGCATCCACGGCGTTGTGGATTACCCCGATGACCCTCTGGTAGGGGTCAGCCAGCGCGTCCCGAACAGCTATCGGGAGTTCCGGCCCCGACCCGAGCTCGCCTTTGTGGAAGAGCCGAGGAGGAAGACCTGCGCGGGAGACGGCAACGAGCGGGGCGTGCGTGGCGAACCCGGCCCGTTCAGTTGCCTGATCGCCCCGCGTCAATCTTCCGCACAGCAGGCTCGCTCGCGACACCTCGGTCACGGTGGGTAGCGCCGCTACCGCTATCTCGGGTCGTTGGTCCGGTCGGGTGATCTCCATCCACCCCTGTTTGGCCAGAGCTTCCGAGAGCTCACGCCAGACGGGTAGCGCCAGGCCGTCAAGGACCAGAACCAGAACCGGCTTCTCGCGGGCCAGTGGCGCGACGACCGCGTCGAGAACTCGCTCGATCGGTAATGGGTCATCGCCGACGGACCCAGCAGCGTTCCAGTCTCGGAATAGGCGGGCAAAGGCTTAGTTCTCACTCTCTCGGCGGCTTCGCGCGCGGTCTTGCAGCTCTGCGTAGGCCGCTGCCACCTCAGGCAGATCATCGCCATTCAGCAGCGCATAGCGCGCACGATCAGCGAAGCACCCGTCACTGGCATAGGCCGCTGCCGCCTGTGCCATGGTCGCGGGCACCTGTGACGGGCCGCAAAGCCAGCGGCACAGCCTGGCTGCCATGGTGAGGCGCTCGACGCGCTGCCTCTGGTCATTCGCACGGTCATGCTGGGCGACATGCCGCACGAGTTTCCACGCGCGTTCCGCGTCATCCATGGAGCCCGAACTGGCAGCGAGAGAGAGCGCAATCGCCGCATCTCGCATGCGAGCATCGAGCCCAGCCATCAATGCCGGGCTACGAGCGACGTGGGATTGGCACGGATTTCAGTGACAAGGACAAGTGTCTGGGTTTGCACTGCGGTCGCTTCTGCACGATCGAGAGCCGCCAACACGCGGCAGCCGGCATCGGCCAAAGCGATCCCTGCCTCCGCGTCCAAATGCATGCCACCGACGAAAGGCTCCAGGCGCACCGCGGCGTCTCGTAACGCCCCATCCGGCGTCCCTCTCCGAAGACGACGCCGCAGGCAAGCGCGACCGCGAGTGCGTCGGCTCCCCGGCCGACCATCGCCGCGCCGAGGACCAGTCGGCTGGCCGCCCCGCCGGCCTCAGCAAGGCGCTCGGCGATGCTGCGTCGAGCTTCAGCGGAAAGGGCGGCAAATCGTTCAAGCCCTGTCCCGTCCACTGTCCACTCGAGCAGCCCGATGACGTCTGCGCGCCCTTCCGGCAGGCCAAGCACCCGCTCCTGGACGGTTCGCCAGACCGTATCGAGATCAAACACACCGCCCGGAACCGGCGGGTATCCATCGGATGGCGGTCGATCAAGCAGCAAGTCGGCCAACCATCGATGGGCACGCAGCCGCGGATCAACATCATGAGCGTGGAACGCCGTGCGGAGTGCCGACCAGCGATCGGTTTCCTCAAGACGCGCACGCGGCAGGCGAGCCAAAATATCACTTCCGAGGTTGGGAGCGTCGAGCGGGGTCAGGATGATGACCCCCTCCTCGGCGTTCTGTTCGATGCCATCCAGGCGCTCGCGAACTTCAAGCTCCAACTCACACCACGCCACCCGGAAGCGTCGCCCGCGCCGCTCGAAAATATCGGCCAGTGCCGACGCACAGGTGATCGCACACCCAGGACCCGTGCATCGGGATGACGCTGAAGCAGCTTGTCGAGCCGCGTCTCGATCTGTGCCGGTGTTGGTGCGAGCAGAGGAACTTGATTCGTTCCCCCGCGGCCCGGACGGGTCAATCTCCAGCCGATCGTAAGCCGCGCGCCTGGCTCAGCAGCAACACGGCGGCGCAGCGCGTCGAGCGCGTCCACGGCCTGATCAGCGGCCAGCGGCGCGGTCGCCCGTTCGTCGATCACCTCCTCGCCGGGAGGAGCAGGCGGAGGCGGTTGCGGACCGGCCGGGGGTTTGGGCGGTTCGGGCTGCGGACCAGATCGCGTATCCGCCAGAAGCCTGAACGACCGGCTCTCTGCCTCGCGCAGCGCGGCCTGTAGCGGCACAACATGCTCGTCGCCAGTCAGGGCTTCCACCACGCGGTTGCGGATCGCTTCCGCCGCGGCAGCGCGGTGGTCCAGGAGGGAACATGCAGCGCCAATCGCCTCCCATTGAACGCCGGCGATGTACTGTTTCAATCCGCTTGCCGAGCCAAGGGCACGCGCGACCGCGGCTTCGCTGGTTTGTAGCGTCGCCCCTGTCAGTGCCCTGATCATCGCCAGCGCGTCTGTGCAATCCAGCAGGTCCGACGTAAAGGCCGAAGCAGATCGTAGCGTCACCAAGCGCGCCGCGGTATCCGGCACAACGCCGAACGCCTCCATCCGCGGGCGCAGATCGGCGGCGAGCCCGGCGAGGATTGGCCTCGCTGCCGCCGCGCATTCCTTCAGATCGGCGGCCAGACGCGCAATCGTCGCGCCTTTGCGCACCTCGCCGGGGGCCAGCCCGAACAGCGTCCCCGCGCGCTCCCTGGCGCGTGACCACTCGGTCTCGTCGGGGAGGGGTTGCTCGCAAACCTCGATCTCGGCGTCAAGCCGGTCGATCGTGCCCTGCGCCGGCCCCCCGTGACGCATCAGGGTGCGGTCAGCCTGGGCGGCGAACGCCAGCACGACGAGGTTCTGCACTTCGGGCATCAGCCCCATCGCCTGCGGTCGGTCCATCCACGCCCGCAGCCGTTCACCGTCATGGCCGCGCCGTTCGCCTGGGACTGCATCCGGCCGAAATGATCAGCCCAATGCGGTGACAACACGAAGTGGGTCTGGCCCATGATGCCAAGCTTGAGCGGTCCGGCGATCCCAGCCAGCATCCGTCGCATCGCATGATCGTCGATGCCCTGGCGCTGGCCTGGTTGCTCGGCGGCGCGCTGCACTTCCTCCAGGACGCGCTTCACGCGGCGGGCCTCACGTCCTGCTCGAATTGCGGATGGGCCGGGAAGCGATGCTCGAACAGCCGGTCCAGTAGCGCGTCCAGCGCGTCTTTCAGCGTCGCGCCAACCGGGGTCTGCGGCTGGAACGTGCCATCCAGCGGCACTAGCCGATCCTCTGGCGCAACCACGGCGCCGAGGCAGCCATCCTGATCGGGGCGGATGCCGTAGGCGGCCTCCAGGCAGGAGCGGACGCGCTGGCCAAGGGCGCTCTGTTGACTGCGCAGCACGGCCCGCGCCTGTTCGCGATCGGTGGCGGAAAGATGGCGCGACGCCTCCGCCAGCCGCTCGCCGGTCAGCAGATAGTCGATGCGAACCAGCGTCCCGAGATCGCTCAGCGTGCGGTCGCTCAAATAGGACGGCAGCCGACCACGCCGCCACTGCCATCGTCATCGCGGAACTCCTGCAACCGAGCACGGTGATCGGCGGGCGATCGGCCCTGGAAATCGAATGGCATGCCCAGAACGACAGTTGGCGCGCCGGGGCGTCCGCGAAGCCGGTCGTCGGACAGATCCTTCACTGCCTCGAAATACAGATCGACATCGCGGCTGGTACCGCGCCACGGGTGCTTGTGCTGCACCAGTCCTTGCGCACCCAGCAGCCCGGTCTCCACCGGGATGCCGAGCGCCTCGAACACGATCTTCTGCACCTTGCTGCGCCGCGTGCCGTCATTGTCGTAGTGCTTGGCGTTCTCCAAGATCGGCGCGACATCCACGCCGGTGATCTGCAAGGAGATCGTCGGGTTGGCATCGTCGGTAATGCGGATCTCGCCCACCTGCGCCGCCCAACTGCGCAGCTTGGTCAGCACCGTCTGCTTCTCTCGCCCCGGCACCGGGGAGACCACGCTGCCGTGGTTCAGTGCCGCCAGACGGTCTGCCGTCAGCCCGCGCAGCGCCGGCACCTCGGGCACCAGGGCGGCGAGCAGCAGCGTCTTCAACAGCCATGCGTCATTGCGGAAGTTCCGCGCCGCGATGGGATGGCGCGATTGTCCTGCAGATTGTTGAGTTCCACTGAGAACTGACCCGGGTTGGCCGGGAATTTCCACTGAGAATTGACCCATGTTCGAACCTGCCCCTGCTGGGATCAGCGGGGGTTATGGAGTGATCGACATGGCGTTGTTGAGCGTCATCCGACGCTGGGCGTTTCGGGAGGGCATTTCGATCCGCGCGATTTCGCGACGAACCGGGCTGTCGCGGAACACGATCCGCAAATATCTGCGCTCCGGCGCGGTGGAGCCGAGATTCAAGGTTCCCGAGCGATCCAGCGAGCTGGACCCGTTCGCCGATAAGCTCTCGCACTGGCTGAAGGCGGAAGCAGGCAAGTCGCGCAAGCAGAGGCGCACCGTCAAACAGCTTCACGCCGACCTGGTCGCTCTCGGCTACGACGGATCCTACGGCCGCGTGGCGGCCTTCGCCCGGGAGTGGAAGGCCGACCGGCAGCGCGAGCAGCAGACCAGCGGGCGAGGCACGTTCGTGCCGCTGGTCTTTCAGCCCGGGGAGGCCTTCCAGTTCGACTGGAGCGAGGACTGGGCGATGCTGGGCGGCGAGCGGACCAAGCTGCAGGTCGCGCACGTCAAGCTGTCGCACAGCCGCGCCTTCACCATCCGGGCGTATCCGCTTCAGACGCATGAGATGCTGTTCGACGCCCATTACCACGCGTTCCGGGTTCTGGGCGGCGTGCCGCGGCGCGGGATCTACGACAACATGCGGACCGCGGTGGACCGGGTTGGCCACGGCAAGGCGCGTCAGGTCAACGCCCGCTTTCTGGCGATGGCCAGCCACTATCTGTTCGATGCCGAGTTCTGCAATCCGGCGGCGGGCTGGGAAAAGGGACAAGTCGAGAAAAACGTCCAGGACGCGCGCCATCGGCTCTGGCAGCCCATGCCATGCTTTGTCGATCTCGATGCCTTGAACGCGTGGTTGGAACGGCAATGCATAGAGCTCTGGGGGCAGGTCCCGCATGGCGCATTGCCGGGAACCATCGCCGAGGCGTGGGCGGGCGAGAGGCCCAGCCTGATGGCGCTGCCGCCTCCGTTCGACGGCTTCGTCGAGCACACCAAGCGGGTGTCGCCGACCTGCCTGATCCATCTGGAACGCAACCGCTACAGCGTGCCCGCGCCGTTCGCCAACCGGCCGGTCAGCGTGAGGGTCTACCCGGCACGGATCGTCGTCGCGGCGGAAGGGCAGATCCTCTGCGA
>CAWHKR010000053.1:0-445934 GCA_963829875.1 uncultured Pseudomonadota bacterium
GAGTGCCTGCAAGCGGTGGACGAGTGCGGCGCCCCGGCGGCGGTGATCGCCGGCGGCGAGCCGCTGCTGCACAAGGAGATCGATCAGGTCGTGGAAGGGGCGATCGCGCGCAAGAAATTCGTGATCGTCTGCACCAACGCCCTGCTGCTTGAGAAAAAAATGCATCTTTTCAAGCCCGGGCCGTATTTCACCTGGTCCGTGCACCTGGACGGGGCGAAGGCGGAGCACGATGCCTCGGTCTGCCAGGACGGGGTGTACGAGCGTGCGGTGGCGGCGATCGCCGGGGCCAAGAAGGGCGGATTCCGCACCATCATCAACGCCACCCTGTTCGACAACGCCGAACCGGCCAAGGTGGCGGGGTTCTTCGACGAGGTGATGGCGATGGGGGTGGACGGCATCAGCGTCTCCCCCGGCTATGCGTATGAGCGGGCGCCGGATCAGCAGCATTTCCTCAATCGCCGTAAGACAAAAGATCTGTTCCGGGGGATTTTCGCGCAGCAGGGCAAGGGGGCGTGGAAAAAGAAATGGGCGTTCAACCAGTCGTCCATGTTCCTCGATTTTCTTGCCGGCAACCAGACCTTCCATTGCACCCCCTGGGGCAACCCGACGCGGACGTATTTCGGCTGGCAGCGGCCCTGTTACCTGCTGGGGGAGGGGTATGCGAAGAGCTTCAAGGAACTGATGGAAGAGACCGACTGGGACCGCTACGGCACCGGGAACTACGAGAAATGCGCCGATTGCATGGTGCACTCCGGCTACGAGGCGACGGCGGTGACGGAGACGATCCGCCGCCCCTGGCGGGCGCTGGCGCAGACGGTGCGGGGGGTACGCACCGAAGGGCCGATGGCGCCGGAGATCCCGCTTACGGGGCAGCGGCCGGCGGACTACGTGTTCTCGCGCCACGTGGAGCAGGCGATGGCGCGGATCGCGGCGAAGGGGGAGGGGGTTAAGGAGGCGGCGGAGTAGACCGCCGCTTCGGCGCCGGACTCCCTGCGCCGAGGGGCAGATCAGTCCAGGCCAAGCGCCGCGCGCACCCGGGCCAGGGTTGCCTCCAGGCCGATCCGGCGTACCGAGATCACCGACAGGTCGCGGTCGTCGAAGGCGTCTCCGCCGGGGCAGGCCCGCCGGCGCGCGGCGAGTGCGCGATCCCGCGCGGTCAGCAAGGCGCCGATCTCGGGGGCGAACAGCGCGAGCATGCCGCCCACGAAGCGGCTGAGCGGCGCCGGGGGATCATCCTGCGTGATCGCGAAGCCGCGCAGGAGCGCCTTGCTGGCCGGCGCGTCCCGCCAGGTGCCGCCGGTCACCCAGTGGTTGACGGTGAACAGCCGGCGCGGCCGGCCGGCCTGGTCCATCGAAATCGCGATCAGATGGACCAGCCCGCCATCGGCCTCGCGCATGAAGCAATGGATATGCCCCGCCTCCGCCCACGGCAGATCGCCGGCGGAATGAGCGTGGAAATAGTACCTGCGCGCCGGTCGCCGGGTCGCGCACGTCGTCTTCCGGGTAATGCGTTTCGGCGACGAACGCGCGGCCCGCGAGCGCCTCGGTCACGAGGTTGCCGCCGCGCGCTTCGGCGGCGCCGATCGCGGCAACAATGGCGGCGGCAGCGGCGGCGCGGCGCGCGAGCGCGCCGGCCGCCGCCTGCGTCATTTCTTCGCGCCGCAGGGGTTGGCCGACTTGCCGGCGCACTTGCCGCCGCATTTCGCGCTCGCTTTGGGGGTCATGCCCGAGCTGCCCATGTTGGACCCGCCCATGGTGGATCCGCTCATGTTGGACCCGCCCATGTTGGATCCGGGGGTGCCCTGCTGCATCGACCCGCCGGATGGCATCGCGCTCGTGCCGCCGCAGGGCGCGCCGCTCGTGGCCGCCTGCGCCGGCGCCGCGGCGACCAGCCCGCTCATCGCCACGGCCGCGCCGAGGGTCAGCATCGACTTGTTCCAGGTCGGCATTCTGCGCGTCTCCTTGCGTGTGCTCCCGGGCGCGTTCTACGCCCTGCGACCGGGGGCGCCAAGGCCGGCTTTGCCGCCCCGGCCGCGCTATCGCGCGCCCGTCGGGATGTCGGTGAAGGGGATGTCCTTGTCCACCCGCACGTCGCCCGGCAGCCCGAGCACCCGTTCGGCGATGATGTTGCGCATGATCTCGTCCGTGCCGCCGGCGATGCGCAGCGCCGGGGCATAGAGCAGCGCTTCCTCGAACAGCCCTTCCAGTGGCATGGCCGCGTCCGCCTCGGCCCCGGCCATGCCCATCAGGTCGAGCCCCCAGGCGGCGATCTCCTGCAGCTTGTGCGCCGCCACCAGCTTGGTGATGGAGGATTCCGGCCCCGGTGTCTCGCCGCGCGACAGCGCCGTCATGGTGCGGAACTTGGTGAAGCGCAGCGCCTGAGTGCGGGTGTACCACTCGGCCAGCTTCTCGCGCACCGCGGCATCGGCCAGGGCCGGCCCGTCTTCCAGGGTGAGGTCGCGGGCCAGCGCGAAGGCCTCGTCGAAATCGGGGCCGGGCGAGGCGCGCATGCCGTAGCGCTCGCGCATCAGCGTGGTCAGCGCCACTTTCCACCCTGCGCCGACCGGGCCGACCCGGCGGTCGTCGGGGATGCGCACGTCGGTGAAGAACACCTCGTTGAAATGCGCCGAGCCCGACATCTGCCGGATCGGCCGGATTTCCACCCCCGGCGACGTCATGTCCAGGATGAAGTAGCTCAGCCCGGCGTGCTTGGCCGCCTGCGGGTCGGTGCGGGCGAGCAGGATGCCGAAGTCGCTGTAATGCGCGCCGGAGGTCCAGATCTTCTGCCCGTTCACCACCCAGTCCTCCCCGTCGCGCACCGCGCGGGTGCGGAGCGCGGCGAGGTCCGAGCCGCCGGCGGGTTCGGAGAACAACTGGCACCACACTTCTTCCCCGCGCAGCGCCGGGGGCGCGAAGCGGGTGCGGTGCGCGTCGGTGCCCCAGGTGCAGATCGTCGGCAGGGCGAGGTTGACGCCGATGCCGAAGATCCCCGTGAGAACGTCGTAGCGCGCTTCCTCCTGGTCGTAGATGATCTGCTGGATCTGGGTGCCGCCGCGGCCGCCCCAGTCCACGGGCCAGTTGATGCCGGCGAAGCCCGCCTCGGCCTTGCGGCGCTGGAAGTTTTTCGCGGCTTCCAGGGCGCCCGGCCGGTCCTGGCCGCGCCGGTAGCCCTCCACCGCGCCTGGCTTGCGCCTGGTGGCGTTGGCGTCGAGGAAGGCGCGCGCGGCGGCGCGGAATTCGGCTTCGTCCTCGCTGTCGTCGAAATCCATCCTGCTCTCCCTCAGGCCGCGCGGGCCGGCGCGTTGCGCGCGGCCAGGGTGTCGATCAGACGGTGCTTCCATTCCCGCGCGGCACCGAGCGCCAAGGCCTGCAGCCGGGCGCGGCGGTAATACAGATGGCAGTCGAACGCCCAGGTGAAGCCCATGCCGCCGTGGGTCTGGATGTTCTCCTTGGTGGCGATCCAGCCGGCCTCGCAGGCGGCGATGCGCGCGACCGCGGCGGCGATCGGCAGGTCGGCCGCGTCCGCCTCCAGCGCCCAGGCGCCGTAATAGGCGTTGGAGCGGGCCAGTTCGACCGCGATGTAGACATCGGCCAGCTTGTGCTTGATCGCCTGGAACGAGCCGATCGGCCGGCCGAAGGCGTAGCGGTCGCGCGCGTAGTCGCGCGCCATTTCCAGCGCGGCTTCGGCGGCGCCGACCTGCTCGAACGCGGCCAGCACCGCGGCGCGGTCGAGCAGGTGGCGGATCGCGGCGGGGTCGGTGGCGCCGGGCAGGGGTTCCGCGGGGGCGGCGTCGAACGCCAGCCTGGCGTGCGGGCGGGAGGGGTCGAAGGTGGGGCTGGGGGCGCGGCGCACGCCGGGGCCGGTGAGATCGACCAGCCACAGCCAGGGCCCGGCGCCGCCCTGCACCGCGACCACCGCGAGATCGGCGGCCTCGCCATCCTGCACCGCGCATTTTTCCCCCGTGATCCGCCCGTCTGCGGCGGTCGCGGTGAGGCGGCGCGGGTCGGCGGGGCCGGGGCGTTCGGCGAGGGCGAAGGTGACGATCTTTTCCCCGGCGGCGAGGGCGGGGAGCCAGCGCGCCTGCTGGTCGGGGCTGGCGTAAAGACGGATCGCTTCGGCGCCGAGGCAGACCGAGGAGGCCCAGGGCAGCGGGGCGAGGGCGCGGCCGATTTCCTCGCTGAGGACGCACAGCGCCAGATGGCCGAGACCGGCGCCGCCGTGTTGTTCGGGCAGGGCTGCGCCGACCCAGCCCATGCCGGCGATGTCGGCCCAGAGGGTGCGGTCGAAGCCGGTGCCGGCTTCGAGGGCCCGGCGGACGGCGGCGGGGGGCAGCGGTCGGCCAGGAAGCGGCGGGCTTCGGCGCGGAGTTGCTTGAGTTCGTCGGGGAAGTCGAAGTTCATGCGGTTCGCTCCCTGGGCCCGGCGGTGGGATGGCGGCGGGCCTTGGCCGGCCGCGGCAGGGCGGTGGGCACGGGAGTGTGGGCCGTTGGGGGAGCAGGGTTCAAGTCCCGCGGCCGCGGCGGCCAGGGGAATCGGGTGAACGGGCTGTAATCTTTCTATGCCGTCCCGCGCACGACCTGTTCCAGGTAGTCCGGCTCCCACCCGGCCTTCTTCCTGCGGTTCTTGAAGCTGGTAATCGGTGTCGCCTGAGACAGCATATTCAGCGCGGCATGGCGCACGATGGCCATATTCTCCGGCCCATTCCCTGATCGCAGCCGGGTCAGATCGTCGCGGAACACGACGTCCAGCAGCCAGTGCAACCGGTTCTCGATCCCCCAGTGTCCGCGTACCGCGCGCGCGAAGCTCTTCGCGTCCAGCTTGGTGGAGCACAGATAGTAGCGTGTCTCCTGCTCGGTTTTGCCGTCGCGTTCGGTCGTGCTCTGCACCATGCCCAGCATCGCCAGGCCGGGGAACCTGAGTTCTCCCGGATACCGGCGGGCGGAGTACAGCCAATCGACCTCGTGACACACGGCGTGGCGGCGGGTTTCCATCCGGCCGTGCGATTTCTCCACTGTCTCGAAGCGTTCGATCGCCAGGTCGGGCGGGGGTTTGGCAAACAGGGTCTCGACCTCGGCGTAGGTGGCGGGCCAGTTCTCCTTCAGCGCCAGCAGATAGTCGCCGCCACGGTCGAGGATCTTCTGCGCGATCCTGGTCTGTGTGCCCATCGCATCGATGGTCACCAGCGCGCCGCGCAGTTCCAGCCGCTCCAGCAGCAGGGGGATGGCGGTGATCTCGTTCGACTTCGCCTCGGTTGCCTCCTGGCCCAGCACCAGACGCTGCCTGCTCGCCCATGCAGAGACCAGATGCAGGGGCGAGCGTTCCTTGGCCCGATCGTGACTGCGGCGGGAGGTCTTGCCGTCGATCGCGATCAGGTCCGGTTCGGAGCCGCGCAGCGTCTCGACCCAGGCCAGGAAGCAGGCCTTGAACAGGGCAGGATCGACAGCGGCGATCACCTCGCACAGCGTGTCGTGGCTTGGGATGCCACAGCGATAGCGCAGGAACCGGCGAAGGAACGGCAGGTGGGTGCGGCCCCATAGTCCGATCTCGACAAAATCATCCGCCCCGGCAACCGTGGCGCAGAGGAGGAGAAGCAGGATCTCGCGCAAGGGGTAAAGCACCTTGCCCCGCTGGCGCGGGTCACGCAGGGCGGCGAAATGGGTCAGGAAGGACGGCGGCAGCGGGCGGGACAACGGAGGCCTCCGGGGATGCGGGGCCGCCTACGAATCGTTACTTGGGGATTCAAGGGAATAGGGCCGTTCACTCGATTGCCCTGGGGAGGGAAGCGGCGCGGAGCGCGAGTGGTGGTCGGGGGAGGCCGGAGCCGGCCGGCCTCTGGTGGCATGCCGGAAACACGCCCGGGCCCCTGAGCGTGGCGCGGCGGCGCGGGTCGCCTCAAGGACGCTCCCAAGAGGTCGCGCCGCTGCGCGGTCGGCGCCGAAGAGGCGCCGATCCTTGACCCGGCCCGCGCCGCCGCGCCCGGTGAGTGCATGGCCGGGACGGAGAAGCGGCGTTCAACCAAACCGAGAAGCGCTGTCCGGTGAAGGGTCCGAGTGCACATCCTGTTGCCGTGGACCTGGATGCCGCCGAAACTCTCGACCCGTGCCGCGTGGGTGGTGCACCCCACCGCCCCCGGGTCGCTGCACCATCACCTCACCGCACCCCGTCGCCACGGCGACGCCTGCCGGAAACCCCATAATGCCAGATCGCTTTCCGCTCACCGGGGCCTGCGCGTGCGGCCTCATCCGGTATCGCCTCGACGCCCCGCCGATGTTCGTCCACTGCTGCCACTGCACCTGGTGCCAGCGGGAAACCGGCAGCGCCTTCGCCCTCAACGCTCTGGTCGAGCGATCCCGCGTGACCCGCCTCTCCGCCGAGCCGCACCCTGTCCTGACCCCTTCGGCAAGCGGACGCGGCCAGATGATCTCCCGCTGCCCAGGCTGCCAGGTCGCACTCTGGAGCACCTACCCGGGCGCCGGCCCGTCCATCCTCTTCGTGCGCGTCGGAACACTCCAGCAGCCGCATCTGCTCCCGCCGGACATCCACATCTATACGTCGACCCGTCTCCCCTGGGTCACGATCCCCGACGCGGCCCGCGCCGTGCCCGAATATTACGACCCCAAAGAGATCTGGCCGGCTGAATCCCTCGCTCGCTTCCGCGCCGCCCGGATCGTGACTGCCCGCCGAAGCTGAGGCGCGCCGCGACGTTCACCCCCGGCCGCCCGCCGCCATCGCCAGGCCAGCGACAGCCTTAACCTTCAGCGGCCGGGGCCTCCCGCGTCGATCGTCGTGCGGCCGGCTACACCACCGCGCGCACGATGTGGTGCCGGTTGCTGGTATACGGCCGCACCTCGGCCGGCCAGCGGCCCTGCTCCGTCGCCTCTGCCCAGGCAGCGCTCATCAGCACGTCCGGGCTGTCGATCTCGTAGATCGCGACATAGCGCGGCGCCCCCTCTCCGGTCAGTTCCTTCGTCTGACCGCCGAGGGTGAAGCGTGCGGGCTCGGTGCGCATCCGGGTGACGGCGCGAACCCCCGGCACCTTCAGCAGCATCGGCACGTGCTCCTGGTCGTAGACCTCGTTGAACAGCGCCTCCTTCTCGGGGGTGACATCCATGCTGACGATGAAGACGTATCGCGTTGTGACCGGCATCTCGCTTTTCCTTCAATGTATCCGTCGTACTGGGTCAGGGTATGCCGTGCCGGGCAATTCGGCCATTCGTCCGGCGGGTTCAGGTGATCAACCCTGGCGATGGATCGCGGATCCGGGTTTTGCCGGGCGTCACGTTTGAATGCCAGGGGGATCCCCAGCGATATCGCGACGCCGGGCGCGATCGACCAGGACATCCACCGCTTCGCGCACGCGGCCCAAACGCCCTCGGCGGACGGGTGTGTCCGAGGCGGCCAAACGCCGCGCAGGCCATCGAATGGGGCCGGGCACCGGGACGCACCCTCCGGGCTTCGACGAAGACATATTTTGCCAGAAAAGGATTGTGGAAGGACGCATCTTCCAATACGACTAACTGATAGAATGCATTTTTGCCTTTGCCGCAAACCAGGCAGAGACGCAGGGAGGACAAGCCATGCCGGAAGAATCCGGGCGCCCGACGATTTCCCGCCGCGAGTTTGGCCGCATGGCCGGTGCTGCCGGCCTCGTCGCCGGTCTGGTCCCGGCAGGCGCCCGCGTCGCCTGGGCCCAGGCCGCCCACACGGCGGCCAACTCCGCCAACGTCATCCACGGCAAGATGTCCGGCATGATCATCCATAACGCCAAACTCGGCGTGATGGAGACGCCGCTTTCCGTGCTGCGGAAATACCCGCACACGCCGAAGGAAGTCTTGTTCTCCCGGTTCCACTTCCCGCACGAGGGCGAAGCGGCGTGGTACGCCACCACCGCGGTGCCCGAGGTCAAGGAGTGGAGCATCACGATCGACGGGCTGGTCGCGCGGCCACGGACCATTCACCTCGCCGATCTGGCCAAACGGCCGCAGGAAAAGCGGGTCATGGTGCTGCAGTGCGCCGGCAACGGGCGCGCCTATTACGCGGCCAGACAGAAAGTGCCCGGCGGCCAGTGGCACAACGGCGGCATGGGCAATGTCGAATGGGAAGGCGTGCCGCTGCGGCCGCTGCTTGCCGATCTGAAAATGAACCCGAGCCCGGCGACGCGCTGGCTCACTGCCCACGGCTGGGATCAGCCGGCGACGTTCGAGGGCACCGGGTTCGCCAAGAGCTATCACATCGACGAACCGGCCCTCGACCACGCGATCCTCGCGCTCAAGATGAACGGGGAGCCGATACCGTCGGTCCATGGCGGGCCGGTGCGCCTCATCATCCCCGGTTTCTACGGCAACATGAACGTCAAGATGCTGACGATGCTGTTGTTCGCCGCCGAACAATCGCCGAGCGCCTTCCAGTCGGTCGGCTACCGCATGCCGATCATGCCGGTTCAGCCGGGGCAGTTCCGGTTCGACGACTACACCCTGACCAACAGCGTTCCGACCTACGGCCAGCGGATCAAGAGCGTCATCTTCTCGCCGCTGCCCGAGGACAAGCCGAAGGCGGGGCGGGCGAAGATCACCGGGGTTGCCTTCAATGACGGCATGGCCCCGATCACCGCGGTCGAGGTTTCGACGGATGGTGCAGCATCGTGGCACGCGGCCACCATCGAACCGCCCGAAAGCCCGTGGGCCTGGCACCACTGGTCGGTTTCGCTGCCGCTGAGCACCGGCAAGCATGTGCTGGCGTCGCGGGCGACCGATGCGCTGGGCCGCACGCAGCCGATCGATGGGCTCGAACTGTGGAACCCGCGTGGATACGAATGGAACGGAGTCGAACGCGTGGACGTCGACTTCTCCTGAGCCCCGCGGCGCCGGCGGCGCATCACCGTCACGAACCGCAACGGAGGTCCGGCGCATGCGTGCGATCCGGCGCATGGGGCTCTGGCTTGGCATCGGCATTCTGGGATTGGTCGCCGCCGCCGGTATGGCGGCGGCCGACGAAATCCAGCTGCCGCCCGGCCCCAACCGCGAACTTGTCTACGGCGCCTGCCGCACCTGCCATGACCTCGGCTATCTGGTCGAATCGGCCGGCATCGGCCGCGAGGACTGGGATTCCCTGATCAACGGCATGCGGCAATACGGGCTGCGGATTCCGCCCGCGGAACGGGCGAAGATCCTCGACTATCTTGGCACCTACCTCGGTCCGCACCCGCCGCCCGCCGGCGCGGCGACGGCCGCCGCGGCCCCCGAAGCCGTGGATGGATCGAAAATATTCGCGACGCAATGCACGGCCTGCCACCAACCGGACGGCAAGGGACTTCCGGGACACTTCCCGCCGCTGGCGGGGAACCATGATCTGTTCCGCGACCGCCTGCTGCCGGTCTACGTGCTGCTCAACGGCCTGTCCGGCGCGATCGCAGGTCCAGGGCAATCCCTACAACGGCCAGATGCCCTCATTCGCCCATCTCTCCGATGCCGAGATCGCGGCCGTCATCCGCTATGTCCGCGATACGCTGAACAAGGAGATATCAAGGCCGGCCGGCATGGCGCCGATCGATGCCGAAACGGTGAAGCAGGCGCGCGCCAAGCCGCTCGATCCGGCAGCGGTGCACGCCTATCGCGCCAGCCTGCCATAGGGAGCGACCGGCCCGGACGGGGGAGGGCGCTTGGCTCGGCGCGCCTCCGACCGTCACAGGATCGAGAGCGCGACCGTCTTCTCCCGTCCCACCTACCCTCGCGCGGCGCGCGCCTCCGCCAACAGGCATAATTCCTCGAACAGAATGGACGCCCCGTTGAACGCGGTCAGATCCCCCGCGTCGAACGGCGGCGCCACCTCCACCAGATCCGCCCCCACGAAATCCACCCCTCGCAACGCCCGCAGCAGTCGCAGCGCCTCGCGCATCGTGATCCCGCCCGCCTCCGGCGTGCCCGTCCCCGGCGCCTCCGCCGGATCGAGACTGTCGATGTCGTACGACAAATAAACCGGCCCCGACCCGACCACCCGCCGCGCCTCCGCCGCCGCGGCCTGCCAGCCCATGTCGTCGAACGCGTCCATCCCGATCACCCGCATCCCGCTCCGCGTGCTGAACCCCCACATGTCCGGATCGTTCGTGGTGCCGCGGATGCCGATCTGCACCACCCGCGCCGGGTCCAGCAGCCCTTCCTCCACCGCGCGGCGGAACGGTGCGCCGTGATGGAAGCGCGAGCCCATGTAGTCGTCCCCGGTGTCGCAATGCGCATCGATATGCACCATGCCCACCGGCCGCCCCGCGCCCACCGCGCGCAGGATCGGCAGGCTGATCGAGTGATCGCCGCCCACCGAAAGCGGCGTCACCCCCGCCGCCACCACCGCGCGGTAGAAGGTCCCGATCTCGTCCAGCGCGGTTTCCAGCGCATAGGGAAACTCGATCCAGCAATCGCCCAGATCGCGCACCCGCGCGCCCGCGAACGGTGCCACCCCGGTCGCGCCGTTGAACCGGCGCAGCAGCGCCGACTGCTCCCGCACCGCGCGCGGCCCGTGCCGTGCGCCGGTGCGATGGGTCACCCCGCCGTCGAACGGCACGCCGATCACGCCGATATCCACCTCGTCCAGCGCTTCGGTGTGCGGCGTGCGGAAGAAGGTCGGAATGCCGGTGTAGCGCGGCCTTGCCTGCGGGTCGGCCAGGTCCTGGTAGCGTGTGGGCGGCTTCAACGGCGGCATCAGGCAGTCTCCTCGGCGTAGGTGGTGCGGCGGACGCCGGCAAAGGCCGCGGCCACCTCGGGGTCGCACAGCGCGGCCAGCTCGGCAACGTGCTCATACGCCGCCATCAGCCGCGCCAGGGTCGCGTCCTGCCCTGCGGCGGGGTGGAAATAGATCTCGCTCAGCCCCGCGGGCAGATGCGGCGCCAGCGCCAGCAGCCGCGCGCGGGTCATGTGCCCGCTCCAGGCCAGGCCGAAACAGTGGTCGGGCACCACCATCCCGGCGCGCCGGGCCTGGGCGCGCAGCAAGGCGGACCAGCGGTACAGCGCCCTCTCGCCCAGCCCGGGCCGCCCGCCGGCCGCCGCCATCACCGCCGGCGGCTCGGCCGGCACGCGAACCGCACGCAACCCGAACTCCCGCCCGATGCCCAGCATCAGCCGCCCCACGGTCGGGTGCAGATGCATGTGCTTGTGCGCGTCGGCGTGGTCGAGCGTCAGCCCGGTGGCCGCGAACGCGGCGAACTGGGCCCGGATCTCGGCCGCCAACTGCCGCCGGACCCGCGGATGAAACGCATAGCGCAGCCCGAGCCGAAGCTGGTCGGACGGAAACTGCCCCGCCCCATCCACCAGGTCGGGGATCTCGCCGGGCGGCAGCACCGCCGGCCCCTCGATCGCCACCAGATGCAGTCCCACCCGAAGCCCAGGCAGCGCCCGGGCGCGACGCACCGCATCCTCGGCCGCCGCGCCGGCCACCATCAGGCTTGCCGCACCCAGCACGCCGTCGCGATACGCTTGCTCGACCCCCTCGTTCACCGCCAGGGACAGGCCGAAATCATCCGCCGAGACAATCACGCGTTTCATGCGCCGTCAGGCCCATCGCGGGAATGAGCGCGCGGTCAGGAAGCAAGGCCAGGGGGCTCTGCCCCCTGGACCCCTGCCAAGGGCTGAGCCCTTGGAACCCGTTCGTTGGTTCGGAGGCGGTGGGGGGCGGCGCGGCGGGCGCGGGGCGGCGCGGGTGGCCGGCAGGGAGAGGGCGCAACAGCGCCCTCTCCCTGCCGGCCACCCGCGCCGCCCCGCGCCCGCCGCGCCGCCCCCCACCGCCTCCGAACCCCCCGAGGGGTCCAGGGGACTTGTCCCCTGGCGGGGGGTCCAGGGGGGCAGCGCCCCCCTGGCCTTACTTTCCGACCGGCCGCTCATGCCCGCGGCCGGTCCCGACTGCGATGCGCGCCTGTTCGCGTCGGGTTTCGTGCGCCGCTGCCTCTCGCTGGTCGTAGGCATCGATGATGCGCGCCACCAGCGGGTGGCGCACCACGTCGCGGGTGCCGAAGCGCACCACGCGGATGCCGGGCACGCCTTCCAGGGTTTCCATCGCGTCGCGCAGGCCGGAATTCACGCCCCCCGGCAGATCGATCTGCGACAGGTCCCCGGTGATCACCATGCGCGTGCCTTCGCCCATCCGGGTGAGGAACATCTTCATCTGCACCGAGGTGGTGTTCTGCGCCTCGTCCAGGATCACGTAGGCATGCGCGAGGGTGCGTCCGCGCATGAAGGCCAGCGGCGCGACCTCGATTTCCCCCGTGCCCATGCGGCGGATCACCTGCTCGCCCGGCAGCATGTCGTGCAGCGCGTCGTACAGCGGGCGCAGGTAGGGATCGACCTTCTCCTTCAGATCGCCGGGCAGGAAGCCGAGCCGCTCGCCCGCTTCCACCGCCGGGCGGGACAGCACGATGCGGTCGACCTTGCCTTCCAGCAGCATCGCCACCGCCTGCGCCACCGCGAGGTAGGTCTTGCCGGTGCCGGCGGGACCGATGGCGAACACCATCTCGGCGGCGGCCAGCGCGTCGATATAGGCGGCCTGGCCGCTGCTGCGCGGCCCCACGGCGCCGCGGCGGGTGCGGATCGCCGGCAGGTCCGACAGCGGCAGGCGCGGATCGACATCGGCATCCGCCAGCCGGATCGCCGCGTCCACGTCCGGCCGTCCCACGCTTTCGCCGCGTTCCAGCCGCCGCCACAGGCCTTCCAGCGCCGCCTGCGCGCTGTCCACCCGTGCCGGATCGCCGGCGATCGCCACCCGGTTGCCGCGGCACGAGAGCCGCACGCCCAACGCCTGTTCGATCCGCACCAGATGACGGTCGTGGTCTCCGAGCAGCATCGGCAGCAACGTGTTGTCGCCGAACTGAAGGGTGACGGCCTTGCCCCCAGGGGCGGCGGCATCGGTGGGGGCGCGGGACGGGGCGGCGGGGACCGCGGCAATTTGGCTCAAGCTGCGTCTCTCTCCTGCAGGGTGGCGGAAAGGGAGTTGGGGAAGGCGGCGGCGATGGTCACCGGGACCTCGGCGCCGATCAGGCTGGCGGGACCAACGAAATGCACCGGTTGCAGCCAGGGGGAGCGACCGGCCATCTGGCCCGGATGGCGCCCCGGGCCGGTCACCAGAACGCGGACGGTGCGGCCGACACAGCCGGCGTTGAACCGCGCCTGCTGCGCCCGCAGCAACGCCTGCAGTGCGGCCAGGCGCCGGTCCTTCTCCGCCTCCGGCACCTGGTCGGGCGCGGTGGCGGCGGGCGTGCCGGGGCGGGCGGAATACTTGAAGCTGAACGCCTGGGCGAAGCCCACGTCGCGCACCAGCGCGAGCGTCGCTTCGAAATCCGCCTCCGTCTCGCCCGGGTGGCCGACGATGAAATCCGACGACAGCGCAAGATCGGGCCGCGCCGCGCGCAGCCGCTCCACCAGCGCCCGGTACTCGTCGGCGCGGTGGCGCCGGTTCATCGCCGCCAGGATCCGGTCCGAGCCCGACTGCACCGGCAGGTGCAGGAACGGCATCAATTCCGGCAGGTCGCGGTGCGCCGCGATCAGCCCGTCGTCCATGTCGCGCGGATGGGACGTGGTGTAACGCAGCCGCGCCAGCCCCGGGATCTCCGCCAGCGCGCCCAGCAGCCGCGCCAGGGTCCAGGCGCTCCCGTCCGGCCCGGCGCCGTGCCAGGCGTTGACGTTCTGCCCCAGCAGGGTGATCTCCCGCGCCCCCGCGGCCACCAGCCGGCGCGCCTCGGCCAGCACCGCGGCGGCGGGGCGGGACTGCTCGGCGCCGCGGGTGTACGGCACGACGCAGAAGGAACAGAATTTGTCGCAGCCTTCCTGGATCGCCAGGAAGGCGGTCACCGCGGACCGCGCGACAGGGGCGGGCAGGCGGTCGAACTTGTCCTCGGGCGGGAACTCGGTGTCGATCACCGGCACGCCGGGTGCGGCCTCGGCGCGGGCCAGCAGGTCGGGCAGGCGGTGGTAGGTCTGCGGGCCGAGCACGATATCGACGAACGGGGCGCGGGCCAGCAACTGCTCGCCCTCGGCCTGGGCGACGCAGCCGGCCACCGCCAGGATCATCCGCCCCCCGTCCCGGGCGCGCGCGTCCTGCAGCAGGCGCAGCCGGCCGAGCTCGGAGAACACCTTCTCGGCCGCCCGGTCGCGGATATGGCAGGTATTGAGGATGACCATGTCGGCCTCCTCCGGCGCCGCAACGGCCTGAAACCCGGTGGCGGCGAGCGCGTCTTCCATTCGCCTGCTGTCATACACGTTCATCTGGCAGCCCCAGGTGATGACGTGCAGGCGCTTCGCGGACGCGGGACGGGCAGAGGACCCGTCGGGGATCACGAAAGGATCGGTGTGTGTCGCTACGCCCATCAAGATCACGCTCCGCCCGGTTGCGCCGGCCCGCTGCCGGCGGCAAAGGCGGGAGACATCACGGGCGAAGGCGGACGGGTCAAGCGCAAGGGCGCGGCGGAACCTCCTGGAACGGCCTCCCCGGACCGGACGGCCCGGGAACAGGGCGGAGTGTGACCGCAGCGGGCGCCAGCTTGTCAACTCCCATCCGGGCCCGACTCGCGGCAACCGGGCGGCACGGCAACCGCGCGCGCAGCGCGCCGGGTGGGGGCTGGTCCGCCCCCCCGGCGTTCAGGCATAGGCCGCTTGCCCTGCGCCCCCGGCGGAACCGCCCGCGGCGTCCGGCTCCGGGCCGCCCAACGGGAGGGCCGGGCGATTCTGCCGCAGGGTCGCGGCGCCGTCCGCCACCACGGTCCAGACCGCCCGGGTGAGCGCCTTGCGGTCGGCAAATCCGGCCGGATCGATCGGGGCGTGCAGCAGCACCGTGGCCCGCATGCCCCGGTGCCGGCCCAGCCGCCAGTAGTGCCCGGCCAGGTCCATGTCGCCGTACCAGGAGAACAACGGCCGGCTCGCCCGCCCGGTGGGCAGGCCGGCCAGCCGGTCGTACACGATCGAGACGGGCTGGATCAGCGGCGGCGGCGTGCCCTCGGCCACGGCGAAGAAGGCGCTGCGGAACGGCATCACCCGCGAGCCGTCCGAGGTGGTGCCCTCGGGGAACAGCACCAGGTTGTCGCCGGCGGCCAGCCGCGCGCGCATCGCGTCGCGCTCCCGCCCGGTGGCGCCGCGCTGGCGGCTGACGAATTCGGAGCGGCCGAGCTTCGCCACCCAGCCCACCAGCGGCCAGCCCGCCACCTCGCCCTTGGCGATGAAGCAGGCGGGCAGGCGCGAGCCCAGCACGGGTATGTCGAGCCAGGAGGAGTGGTTGGACACGAACACCACGGGCCGCTCGTCGGGCGCCGCCCGGGTCCCGATCACCCGCACCCGCATCCCGAACAGCCGGCACACCCCGGCCCAGTAGACCCCGGCGAACCACACCTTGGCCGGCCCCGGGACCAGGAGGAAGACGGCCTGGATCGGCATCGCCGGCAGGGTCCAGAGCAGCACGAGCATCGCCCGGCGCACCGCCCGGGCCGAGCCCGACAGCAGGCGCTGATGGCGTTTGCGGAACAGCCAGTCGCTGGTCGCGGGGTCGAGCCCGCTGCCCGGGGGGACCACCGGCCGACTGGCCTGACGAAGGCGACGCGCCGATTTTGCCATGTCGCCCGATTAGCCGTCCGACCATGTCGGCACAATGGCGGCCCGATGATGTTCCTGCGACATCCGCCGCGCCGGGCGTGGCGGCCGGCGACCGGGTTCCCGCGCCCCGGTCGGGGGGGAGCTTCATGGCGTCCGATCCCGTGTATGAAGGGGCGCATGGATCGCGCCCGTTTCGTCCGTCGCGCCGCCGGCCGGCTCCTGTTCCTCGCCGCGTTGAGCGTGGCCCCGTTCGCACCGTCGACCCGGGCCGCCGATCCGCAACCCTATACCGTCAGCCTCGGCACCACACCGGATCCGGCGCTGCAGGCGGCGCTGGAGGCCGCGTCCGACCTGATCGCGCTGCGCACCCAGGCCCCCGTCGGCCCCTTCGCGCTGCTGCTGCGCGCGCGCCGCGACCAGGAGCGTTTCCTGACCGCCCTGCACAGCTTCGGCCACTACGGGGGCGAGGTCACCATCCGCATCGACGGCGAGACGCTGGACGCGCCCGACCTGCTGGCGCGGCTGGAGGCAGCCCCGGCCGCGCCGCCGGTCAAGGTCGCGGTGAGCTTCGCCCCCGGGCCGCAGTTCCATATCGGCAAAGTGACCGTGGACGGCACCGTGCCGGGCGCGGCGCGCGCCGCTCTCGACCTCGCGCCCGGCGCTCCCGCCCTGGCAAGCGAGGTGCTCGCGGCACGCGAGCGTCTGCTCACCGCCCTGCAGCAGCAGGGGTACGCGCTCGCCAAGGTCACCCTGGAGCCGGCGGTGCTCTACCCGAACCGGCACGTGATGGACGTCACCTACGTCGTGGACGCCGGCACCATCGTGTCGATCGGCCCGATCCGGTTCACCGGCGGCAAGGGGGTGAACGAGGCGTTCCTGCGCCGCCATCTGCCGCTGCAGCCGGGCGAGCGGTACAGCCCGAAGGCGCTGTCGCGGGCGCGCACATCGCTGCTCGACCTGCCGATCATCTCGTTCGTCCGCACGGTGCCGGCCACCGCGCTCGATCCCCAAGGCGCCCTGCCGGTGACCTTCCAGCTCGGCGCACGACCGGTGCACGCGTTCGATATCGGCGCGGATTATTCCACCGATCTCGGCGTCGGCTTCAAAGGCGGCTGGCACGACCGCAACCTGTTCGGCAACGCCGAGCAGCTCGACCTCACCGGCGCGATCCAGGCCGGCGGCAATGCGGTCTTGCAGCCGGGCTACCGGGCCGGCGCGGTGTATCGGGAGCCGGACTGGCGCGCGCGCGGGCAGACCCTGGTGCTCGAACTCGGCGCCGTGCATCAGGCGCTGATCCCCTACACCCAGACGGCGCTCACCGAGACGGCACGGGTGGAGCGGCAACTGGCGCCGCACTGGACGTTGAGCCTCGGCATCGGCGGCGAGCAGGAGACGATCCTTCAGCAGGGCGTCTCGCGCGTCTATTACCTGGTGCAGCTGCCGATGTCGCTGCGCTACGACAATGCCGACAGCAAGCTGAACCCGACGCGCGGGGTGCGGGCGACGTTGCGCCTGACGCCGACCCAGTCGGTGCTGGGGCACGGCGGGGAGGTGCTCGCGGAGCTGTCGGGGGCGACCTATGTGGATCTGGAAGGCGCCGGGCGCGGGGTGCTGGCGCTGCGCGGCCTGGTGGGGAGCGTGCTGGGTGCCACCTCGTCCTTCAGCCTGCCGCCGGATCAGCGCTTCTATGCCGGCGGGTCAGGCACCGTGCGCGGCTATGCGTTCCAGTCGCTGGGCCCGCAGTTTGCCGACGGCACGCCGATCGGCGGCACCGAGATCGCGACCGGGACCGTCGAGTTCCGCCAGCGGGTGCTGAAGGACTGGGGATTTTCCGTGTTCGCCGACGCCGGCCAGGTGTCGGCCGCCGGTACGAACGCCGCGGCGAAGTTCGGCGTCGGCGTCGGCGTGGGGCTGCAGTACTACACCCCGATCGGGCCGATCCGCGCGGAGGTGGCGGTGCCGGCCATCCGGTTGCCCAACAGCGGCGCGATCCAGCTGTATGTCGGGATCGGGCAGGCGTTCTGAGTGTCGACAGATCAGCGAACGATATCGATCGCCCCGCGGTTCGCGGGTGTTGATCCGGGGGTGCTTCGTCCTGGCCAAAACAGAAACCTCCCCTCCCCTTGCGGGAGGGGGCGGGGGAGGGGGCGCGCCGCACGGAGCATCACGCGAGCCGATCCGCCGGTGGCCACTGATACGGCTCCATTGATAACCGGCATGACGTTTCGTCCATTGACCCAGATCAATGGCAGCCCATCCCGCGGCGCGCATTGCCCCCGCGGCTGCCCCGGGGAAGTCAGCGCCGGGGCGGCGGAGGCTACGGCAGCGGACGAAGCCGTCTGTGCGGCAGAGCATGTCGGGCGCCAGCTTCACATGCGGCGATCTGCGTGCATGCGCAGGGTTGGCCTGGACCACAAGCGAGGATCACACATGATGCGTCGTGTTATGAAAATATTTGGTGCGGCCTTGCTGCTGGCGCCGGTCGGTGTCGTTGGCGGCGGCGCCGCGCACGCCGCCAACGCGGCCGCGGGCAGGCAGATCTTTCGGTCGCACTGTGCGATCTGCCATTCCGACAAGCCCGGGGTGAACAAGATCGGCCCGTCCCTGTTCGGGGTGGTCGGGCGCCATACCGGCTCCGAGCCGGGATACGACTATTCCGTTGCGAACAAGAACGCCAACCTGGTCTGGACCCCGGCGGTGCTGGACGCCTACATCAACCACCCGCAGAAGATCGTGCCGGGCACGAAGATGCCCTACAGCGGCCTGCATAACGCCACCAAGCGGGCCAACCTGATCGCCTTCCTGAAGACCTTGAAGAAGCCGGCCGCGGTCGCCGGCGGAACCGGCCCCAAGGTGGATCGTGTTCCGGGGCGTGCGTCTGCGTCATCCAACGGGTAGCGGGTACCCACGCTCCCGATGACAATCGGGCGTCGGTGCCCTGGCGGGGGTCCAGGGGGGCAGCGCCCCCCTGGCCTTGCTTGCCGAAGCCTCGTCTCCTCAGGCCGCGCCGCCCAGGTGGCCCCGGAACCGGTCCCGCAGCACGGTCTTTTGCAGCTTGCCGGTCGCGGTGTGCGGCAGTTCTTCCAGCACCACCACCGCGTCCGGCACCCACCAGCGCGGCACCTTGTCCTGATAGACCGCCAGCACCGAGGCCTGATCGATCGTCCGCCCCGGGCGCGGCACCACGATCAGCACCGGGCGTTCGTCCCATTTCTCGTGCGTTGCCGCCACCACCGCCGCCTCCGCCACGTCGGGGTGGGAGACGGCGAGATTCTCGAGCGTGATCGAGCTGATCCATTCCCCGCCCGACTTGATCACGTCCTTCGACCGGTCGGTGATCTCCATCACCCCCTCGGGGTCGATGGTCGCCACGTCGCCGGTGGCGAACCAGCCTTCGGGATCGAGCGCACTGCCCGGCTTGTCGCCGTAATAGGCGCTGGTCACCCAGGGCCCGCGCACCTTCAGGTCGCCGAAGGCGGTGCCGTCCCAGGGCAGCTCCTTGTCGTCGGCATCGACGATCTTCATGTCGATCCCGCACAGCATCCGCCCCTGCTTCAGTCCGAGCCGGAGCCGCCCGGCCTCGTCCAGCCCCAGATGCGCGGGCTTCGGCTTGTTGTAGGTGCCCACGGGGCTGAGTTCCGTCATGCCCCAGCCGTGCTCGACGGTGATGCCGTATTCCTTGCCGAACGCCTCGAGCAGCAGCGGCGGGCAGGCGGAGCCGCCGGTCATGATCACCTTCACCGTCTCCAGCCGCCCGCCGGAGGCGCGCAGATGCGCGAGCAGGCCCATCCATACCGTGGGCACGCCGGTGGCGATCGTCACCCGCTCCTCGTTCATCAGCTGGTGCAGGCTGGCGCCGTCCAGATGCCGTCCCGGCAGGATCAGCCCGGTGCCGGCCATCGCCGCGGCATAGGGGATGCCCCAGGCGTTGACATGGAACATCGGCACCACCGGCAGCACCCGGTCGATCGCGCGCAGGCCCAGCACGTCGGCCATGTTGATCGCGTAGCCGTGCAGCACGGTGGAGCGGTGGCTGTACAGCACGCCCTTCGGCCGCCCGGTCGTGCCGGAGGTGTAGCAAAGCGAGGAGGCGGTGCTCTCCTCGAAGCCCGGCCAGGCGAAGTCCTCGTCCGCCGCCGCCATGATCTCGTCGTAGCACAGCAGCCGCATGCCCGCGGGCAGGGCGAGCGGCGGCATGTGCGCGGCATCGGTCATCATCACCACCGTGCGCACCGTTTCGCCGATCGCCGGGGCGACGGTCTCCACCAGGCCGACGAAGCTCGGATCGACGCACAGCACCGAATCGCCGGCGTGATTGATGATGTAGGCGATGTCGTCGGGATGCAGGCGCGGGTTGATGGTGTGGCAGATCGCCCCCATGCCCGGCGCGGCGTAATAGATCTCCAGGTGGCGGTAGCCGTTCCAGGCCAGGGTCCCGACCCGGTCGCCGTCGCCCACGCCGAGCGCGGCGAGTGCGCGGGCGAGCCTGCGGGCGCGCCGCTCGGTCTCCGCCCAGGTGGTGCGGTAGATGCCGCCTTCCTCGGTGCGGGAGACGACCTCCGCCTCGGCGTGGTGGCGCGCGGCGTGCGTCAGCAACGAGGAAATCAGCAGCGGATGCGGCTGCATCAGGCTTTGCATGGGCGCCCTCCTGTGGTTTGCGCGGGACTCTGGCGCGGCTTCTGCACCGCGTCCAGGCATGCTTTGATCGGCGCCGAACCGGGAAGGAGACGCAAATGCAGCCCGTCATGTTGGTCACCGGCGGCAGCCAGGGCATCGGCGCCGCCATCGCCCGGCTCGCCGGCGCGCGCGGCTACGCCGTGGCGCTGACCTATCGCGGCAACCAGGCGATGGCCGAAGCGGTGGCCGCCGACATCGTGCGCGACGGCGGCCGGGCGCTGCCGATCCGCGCAGAAATGGCGTCCGAAGCCGATATTCTCGCCGCCTTCGCCGCCGTCGATCGTGCCTTCGGCCCGCTGTCCGTGCTGGTCAACAACGCCGGCACCACCGGCCCCACGGCGCGGATCGACGCGGTGAGCACCGCGATCCTGGACGAGGTGCTGGGGGTCAACGTGCGCGGCCCGTTCCTGTGCATCCGCGAAGCCGCGGCGCGCATGGCGAAAGACCGCGGCGGCGCCGGCGGCGCGATCGTCAACGTCTCCTCCCGCGCCGCCGAACTGGGCGGGGCCGGGGAGTGGATCCACTACGCCGCCTCGAAAGGCGCGCTCGATTCGCTCACCCTCGGCGCCGCGCGTGAACTCGGACCGCGCGGCATAAGGGTGAACGCGGTCAGCCCCGGGCTGATCGAGACCGACCTCCATGCCCGCGCCGGCCTGCCCGAGCGGGTGGCGCGGCTGACCGCCGGCGTGCCGATGGGCCGCGCCGGGTCGGCCGAGGAAGTGGCCGAAGCGGTGCTGTGGCTCGCCTCCGATGCCGCCTCCTATGTCAGCGGCGCGATCGTGCCTGTTTCGGGAGCACGCTGATGGAACCCCGTCTTGCTCTGATCGTCGGCGCCGGCAGCGGCCTGTCGGCCTCGCTCGCGCGCCTGCTGGCACGCAACAACGTGCAGGTGGCACTGGCCGCGCGTGAGCCGGACAAGCTCACCGCGCTGTGCGCGGAAACCGGCGCTGCCTCCTTCGCCTGCGAGGCGAGCGAACCGGAGGAAGTGGGCGGCCTGTTCGACGCCGTGGCGGCCTCGCTCGGGGAGCCCGACCTGGTCATCTACAACGCCGCCGCCCGCGCGCGCGGGCCGATCACCACCCTGGTGCCGGAGGAGGTGGCCCGCGCCATCGCGGTCTCCGCCTACGGCGGCTTCCTGGTCGGCCAGCAGGCGGCGCGGCTGATGGTGCCGAAAGGGCAGGGGACGATCCTGTTCACCGGCGCCTCGGCGAGCGTGAAGGGCTACCCGCAGTCGGCGCCCTTCGCGATGGGCAAGTTCGCGCTGCGCGGGCTGGCGCAGAGCATGGCGCGCGAACTGGCGCCCCAGGGCGTGCATGTCGCGCATGTCGTGATCGACGGCGCGATCCGGAATCCGGGGCGGACGGAACCGAAGGACGCGCCGGATTCCATGCTCGACCCCGATGCGATCGCCGCCACGTATTGGCATCTGATCGGCCAGGACCGCAGCGCCTGGACCTGGGAAGTGGAAGTGCGGCCCTGGGTGGAACGGTTCTGAGGCAGCCGCCCCGCGCCCGCCGCGCCACCCCGCGCCGGCACGGAACCAACGAACGGGTTCCAAGGGCTCAGCCCTTGGCGGGGGTCCAGGGGGCAGCGCCCCCTGGCCTTGCTTCACCCCGCCCGCGCCAGCGGCAGCTTGGTCCCCGCGACCGCGCGTTCCGCGCGCACGGCGCGGCGGAAGCGGAACAGCTTGGCGGGCCGGCCGCCGGTTTCGCGTGCGGTTTCGCCGGTTTCTTCGACCAGGTCCTGGCTTTCCACCAGGCGGCGGAAGTTCTGTTTGTGCAGCAGGCGGCCGGCGAGGGCTTCCACCGTGCGCTGCATATACAGCAGGGTGAAGGTGCCGGGCAGCAGTTCGAAAACCACAGGGCGGTACTTGATCTTGGCGCGCAGCCGGGCGATCGCGGTGGCGAGGATGCGCCGGTGGTCGTGGCGCATGGGTGTGCCAGGCACCGGCGGAGCGTCGGTGCCGGCTTCCGGCACCAGCCCGGCTTCCCACAGCAGTTCGTAGCGTTGCAGCACCAGGTCTTCGTTCCAGGCGCTGCCGTCCAGGCCGAAGGTAATCGCGACCCGTTCCCGCCGCTCACGCCGGGCGGCGGCTTCTGGTGCCATGTCGGCCCAGGCGCGCAGGCGCGGGGCGAGCGCCGTGGCGACGATGTCGGCGCCGCCGCTGCGCTGGTCCTCCCACGGGAAGTAGCGGTACCAGCCGTGCCAGCCGACGCCAGGTTCGCCGCCGGCGTGCGCCTCCCGCGTCAGGCCGAGGTAGCTGATCGAGATATGCCGCCCGCCCGGCGCCGCGCGGTCGCGGTCGGCGAAGGTATAGAGCTGTTCCACGTAGCCCAGCGGGTGGTGGGTCTGCCGCTCCACCCAGGCGCGCAGCCCGGCCTGGAGCGAGCGGTGGCCCGGCTCCAGCGGTCCCGAGGGCAGCGCCAGCCCGCCGGCGATGGTCAGCACCCGGGGCTCGCCGGCCGTCACGGCCGCAAGCACCGCGATCAGCTCGGCTACCGCCAGTCCCGGTTCGGCCTGGGGGCGGTCCTGATGCGGCACGGCGACAGCCGCCGGCGCTCCGTGCGCTGGCATGCCTGGTTCTCCCTTTCGCGCGAACGGCGGCCATCCTACACAATCGCCGTATCCAGAGGGGAGGCAGTCATGGTGAACGGGGCGCGCACGCCGCTGACAGTGGATCTTTCGGGCTTGCGGGTGGCGATCAGCGCCGGCGCCGGCGGCATCGGCCGGGTGATGGCCGACAGCTTCGCCGCCTGCGGCGCGCAGGTGTTCGTCTCGGACGTCGATCCCGCGACACTGGCCGCCTGCCCACATCCGCACATGCGCGCCGATGCCGGGGTGGTCGCCGACTGCGAGGCGTTCGTCGATGCCGCGGTCGCCCATCTCGGCGGGCTCGACGTGCTGGTCAACAATGCCGGCATCGCCGGCCCGACCGCGCCGGTGGAGGCGGTGGAGCCGGACGCGCTGGACGCCACGTTGCGCATCGACCTCGCCAGCATGTTCCACTGCGCCCGCCGCGCCATCCCGGCACTGCGGGCCGCGGGCGGCGGCGCGATCGTCAATCTGTCCTCGGCCGCGGGGCGCTTCGGCTTTCCCCTGCGCGCGCCCTATGCGGCCGCGAAATGGGGCGTGGTCGGGTTCACCAAGTCGCTGTCGATCGAGCTCGGCCCCGACGGCGTCCGGGTGAACGCGATCCTGCCCGGTCCGGTGGACGGCCCGCGCATCCGCGCCGTGATCGCCGCCAAGGCGAAGGCGGCCGGCATTTCCGAGAACGAGATGACCGAGCGCACCGTGGCCACCACCAGCCTGCGCAGCTTCGTGACCCAGCAGGACATCGCCAACATGGCGCTGTACCTGGCGAGCCCGTTCGGCGCGACGATCAGCGGTCAGGCGATCGCGGTGGACGCCGACATGCAGGTCACGATGTAGCCGGCCCCCTCTCACCCGCCCGTGCGGGACGCACCCGGGGGAAGGCGCCTCGGCCTCGGACGCACCGCGCCCGCCGCAACGCCCCCTCTCCCGCGTGCGGGAGAGGGAGGGGTGAGGGCAACCGAGCCGGCTCCTCAGTCGGCCGGGCGCGTGCCCAGGCTGCCGTCCGCCCGCTCGACGATCGCCGCGACCCGGGCTTCCGCCTCCGCCAGCTTCGCCTCGCAATGCCGGCGCAACGCGGCGCCGCGCTCATACGCGGCGATCGCGTCCTCCAGCTTCTGCTGGCCGCCTTCGAGGCCGCGCACGATCTGCTCGAGCTCGGCCAGCGCGTCCTCGAACGACAGCTTGGCGACATCGATCGGCGCGGGGGCGGCGTCTGGCATCAACGATCTCCGGTGGGTGTCTGCGACCGAAGGCTGGGTAAAGCCTTGCAGCGACGGCGCCAAGTGCCGAAGATGAGGCAAGATTGATGAGAAGCCCGTGTTTCCGCCACCGCTCCTTGATGCGCCCAACTCCGCGCCGCCCTCCGGGACGGCGGAGCTTCGCGGCGCCCGGCGTCCGGGCGGTCCGGCCTTCGCGGCGCTCGATCTCGGCACCAACAACTGCCGGATGCTGATCGGCACGCCCTGCGCGGCCGGCTTCCGGGTGATCGACAGTTTCAGCCGCGTGGTCCGGCTCGGCGAGGGGCTGCACCGCACCGGCGAGCTCAGCGCCTGCGGCATGGACCGCGCGCTCGCGGCGCTGCACGGCTGCGCCGAACGCCTGGTCCGCCGCCCGGTGCGCGGGCTGCGCGCGGTCGCCACCGCCGCCTGCCGCCAGGCCGCCAACGGCACCGAGTTCCTGCGCCGGGCCCGCGCCGAAACCGGGCTGCCGCTCGAACTCATCACCCCGCGTGAGGAAGCCGAACTGGCGCTCGACAGCTGCGCCGCGCTGCTCGTCGACGGGCCGCGCCGGGCGCTGGTGTTCGATATCGGCGGCGGCTCCACCGAACTCGCCTGGGTGCGGATCGACCGCTGCGGCATCCCGGCCATGATCGGCTACCTCTCGCTGCCGATCGGCGTCGTGACCCTGGCCGAACGCTTCGGCCCCGCGGCCGATACCGCCGAGGGGTTCCGCGCCATGGTCGCGGACGTCGCCGCGCGACTTTCGGGGTTCGAACGGGTGCACTGCATCGCCCGGGAAATCCGCCAGGGCGAGGTCCACCTGCTGGGAACCAGCGGCACCGTCACCACCCTGGCCGGCCAGGCGCTCGGCCTGCCGCGCTATCACCGCACGGCGGTGGACGGCACCGTGCTGAGCACCGAAGCCGCGGATCAGGCCCTCGACCGCCTGCGCGCCCTCGGCCGCGCCGGCCTCTGCGCCCACCCCTGCATCGGACCCGACCGCGCCGAGTTCGTGCTGCCCGGCTGCGCCGTGTTCGCCGCCATCCGCCAGACCTGGCCCGCCCCCCGCATCATCGTCGCCGACCGGGGCCTGCGCGAAGGCATGCTGCTCCGCCTGATCCGCGCCCACCGCGGGCGGCGGGGATGAAGGACAGCAAGCAAGGCCAGGGGGCGCTTTGCCCCCCTGGACCCCCGCAGCAAGGGACATTGTCCCTTGCATCCCTTCGGGGGCTTCGCCCGGGAGCGGGGTGGCAGCGGGGCGGCGGCCGGCGCGAGGCGTGGGCGGAGCGCGCCACGGCGCGCTCTGCCCACGCCTCGCGCCGGCCGCCGCCCCGCTGCCACCCCGCTCCCGGGCGAAGCCGCCCAAGGGATGCAAGGGACAATGTCCCTTGCTGCGGGGGTCCAGGGGGGCAAAGCGCCCCCTGGCCTTGCTTGCTGCCCTCACGCCCGAGTCCCCCCGCATGAGCCGCGGCACGCCGCCGCCGGGGTCGCGGGGTCTGGCGGTACCGGTGCGCACGGCCAAGGGGCGAAGCCCGGCGTCGCAGCGGTGGCTGGCGCGGCAGTTGAACGATCCGTATGTGCGCGCGGCGCGCGAGCAGGGGTGGCGGTCGCGGGCGGCGTTCAAGCTGCTCGAGCTGGACGATCGGTTCCATGTGCTGCGCCGGGGCGCGCGGGTGGTGGACCTGGGCGCGGCGCCGGGCGGGTGGTCGCAGGTGGCGTTGCGGCGCGGGGTGGCGCGCGTGGTGGGGGTGGATCTGCTGCCGATCGAGCCGATTCCCGGGGCGGAGCTGATCCAGGGGGATTTCACCGATCCCGACATGCCGGAGCGGATGGCGGCGTTGCTGGGCGGGCCGGCGGATCTGGTGTTGTCGGACATGGCGCCGAACACCACCGGGCATGGCGCGACCGATCACCTGCGGATCATGGCGCTGGCGGACCTGGCGCTGGAGTTCGCGCTGGAGGTGCTGGCGCCGGGCGGCGGGTTCGTGGCCAAGGTGTTCCAGGGCGGCTCCGAGCGGGGGATGCTGGAGCGGCTGAAGCGATCCTTTGCCGTGGTGCGGCATGCCAAGCCGCCGGCAAGCCGCAAGGAATCGAGCGAGCTCTACGTGGTGGCGACCGGCTTCCGCGGCCGGCCGCAGGACTGAGCGGGGCGGATCGCACGGCCCGGCGGCGTTGCTCCCGGGCCGTCCGGCCCCGCTACTCGGCGGCGCGGGCGGCGCCGGCGGTTCGGGTGCGGGTTCGCAGGGTCACGAATTCCTCGGCGGCCGTGGGGTGGATGCCGATGGTGCGGTCGAAATCCGCTTTCGTGGCGCCCATCACCAGCGCGATGGCCAGGCCCTGCATGATTTCCGGCGCGTCCTCGCCGAGCATGTGGACGCCGAGGATGCGGCCGCTGGCCTGATCGACCACCAGTTTCATCAGCGATTTGCGGCTGCGGCCGGAGATCGTGTGGCGCATCGGGGTGAAGTGGGTCACGTAGACGTCGACCGGGCCGCGCGCGGCGGCCTGTTCCTCCGTCAGGCCCACGGTGGCGGCGGGCGGGGTGGAGAACACCGCGGTGGGCACGTTCTCGAGCGAGATGCGGCGCGGCCGGCCGCCGAACAGGCTGTCGGCCAGCGCGTGGCCCTCGGCGGTGGCGACCGGGGTGAGGTTCATGCGGTCGGTCACGTCGCCCATGGCAAAGATGTGCGGGCGGCTGGTGCGCAGGTGTTCGTCGACGATGACGGCGCCGGCGGCGTTGACCGCCACGCCGGCTTCGGCGAGGCCGAGGTTGGCGGTCGCGGGGCGGCGGCCGGTGGCGAAGAACACGAGGTCGGCCTCGATCGCGTGGCCGCCGACCAGGGTCAGGCGGCGGCGCTTGCCGTGTGCGTCGATCCGTTCGGGCAGGCAGCCGGGGTGGAGCGCGATGCCGTCGGTGCCGAGGGCGGCGGCCAGCGCCTCGCGCAGGTCGTGGTCGAAGCCGCGCAGCGGCAGGGGCTGGCGGTAGACCAGGTCGACCTCGGCGCCGAGGGCGGCGAAGATGCCGGCGAACTCGACCGCGATGTAGCCGCTGCCGAGGATCGCCACCCGCTTCGGCAGGCGCGGCAGGAAGAAGGCGTCGTCGGAGACGATGCCGAGCTCGGCGCCGGGGATCGCGAGCCGGGTCGGGTGGCCGCCGGTGGCGATGACGATGCGTTCGGCGGTGACGCGCTTGCCGCCGACATCGAGCGTGTGCGGGCCTTCCAGCCGGGCGCGGGCGTCGAAGATGGTGGCGCCGGCGCCGTCCAGCAGCTTGCGGTAGATGGCGGTGAGCCGGCCGATCTCGCGGTCCTTGGCGGCGAGCAGCGCGCTCCAGTCGTGCGGGCCCTTCTTGATCGACCAGCCGAAGCCGGCGGCGTCGTCGGCCCAGGCGCCGTATTCGCCGGCCTGCACCAGCAGCTTCTTCGGCACGCAGCCGATGTTGACGCAGGTGCCGCCCCAGAACCGGTCCTCGGCGATGCCGACGCGGGCGCCGTGGCCGGCGGCGATGCGGGCACAGCGCACGCCGGCCGAGCCGCCGCCGATCACGAACAGGTCGAAATCCATGCCGGTTGCCTTCCCTGCTGGGGCGCCGAACGGCGCGGATCTGGAGGTGGGGAGGGGACGATCAAGCCGGAAGAGCGCCGGCGGCGCAAGCGCGCCCGGGCGCCGCGCTTGCCGGGTTCCGCCCCGGCGTCGATAACGTCCCGCCCCGCAGCCATCCCGGATCCGCCCCATGCCCGAGACCCACCAGAGCCGCGTATTGATCATCGGTGCCGGCCCCGCCGGCTACACCGCCGCGATCTATGCCGCCCGCGCCGGGCTGGCCCCCGTGCTGGCCAGCGGCCTCACGCCCGGCGGGCAGCTGACGATCACCACCGACGTCGAGAACTACCCGGGCTTCGCCGAGGTCATCCAGGGCCCCTGGCTGATGGAGCAGATGGCGGCCCAGGCCGAACATGTCGGCACGAAGCTCGTGCCCGACGTGATCGTCGCCGCGGATTTCGCCGCGCAGCCGTTCCGCTGCCGCGGCGATTCGGGGGACGAGTACGTGGCGGAGGCGGTGATCATCGCCACCGGCGCCGAGGCGCGCTGGCTTGGCCTGCCGTCGGAAAAGCGGCTTTCGGGCAGGGGCGTGTCCGCCTGCGCCACCTGCGACGGATTCTTCTTCCGCGGCAAGCGGGTGGTCGTGGTGGGCGGCGGCAATACGGCGGTGGAGGAGGCGCTCTATCTCACCCATCACGCGAGCGAGGTCACGCTGATCCATCGCCGCGACTCGCTGCGGGCGGAAAAGATCCTGCAGGACCGGCTGTTCGCCCATCCGAAGATCACGGTGACCTGGAACGCGGTTGTGACGGAGATCCTGGGCGGCGGGACGCCGGAGACCGTCACCGGCGTGCGGCTGCGCGACGTGGCCTCGGGGACGGAACGGGACATGTCGACCGACGGCGTCTTCATCGCCATCGGCCATCAGCCCAACACGGGACTGTTCGCGGGCCAGCTGACGATGGACGCGGAGGGCTACATCGAGACGGTGCCTGGCAGCACCCGCACCTCCGTCCCCGGCGTGTTCGCTGCCGGCGATGTGCAGGACAGGGTGTTTCGCCAGGCGGTGACCGCCGCCGGGACCGGCTGCATGGCGGCGCTGGAGGCGGAGAAATTCCTCGCCGCCCGGCCGTCCCCGCCGGGCTGAACCGGGCGCCATCCGGCCGGTTCGGTCCGGACGGCGCGAAAAATCGCCCGCTGGCGGATGCGAATCGGCAATTCGAGTCTAACATAAGAGTTTGAACGCCCATGTTCCGTGGGCGAGGGAGGCTGGACCGCGGTCGAGACCGGGCCGCGGCGGCAGGGAGACGGTGTGGTGATGGACTGGGATAAGCTGCGGGTGTTTCACGCGGTGGCCGAGGCGGGCAGCTTCACACATGCCGGCGACACTCTGAACCTCAGCCAGTCGGCCGTTTCGCGGCAGATTTCGGCGCTCGAGGAAGCGCTGGCAGTGCCGCTGTTCCATCGCCACGCGCGCGGGCTGATCCTGACCGAGCAGGGCGAGGCGCTGAACCGCACCGTGCGCGACGTGTTCGCCAAGCTGGCGATGACCGAGGCGCTGCTGACCGAAAGCAAGGAAAAGCCCGCCGGGCGGCTGAAAGTCACCACCACGGTCGGATTCGGGTCCACCTGGCTGGCGCCGCGGCTGGCGCGGTTCCTGGAGCTTTATCCCGACGTGTCGATGTCGCTGCTGCTCGACGATCGGGAACTTGATCTGGCGATGCGCGAAGCCGACGTGGCGATCCGCATGCACGCGCCGAAGCAGCCCGATCTGGTGCAGCGCCATCTGATGGCGATCCAGTGGGTGGTCTGCGCCTCGCCCGACTACCTGAAGAAATACGGGATGCCGCAGCGGCCCGAGGATCTGGATGCGCACCGGCTGGTCCTGTTCGGCGATCACCATCCGCCGGTTCCGGACGTGAACTGGCTGGCCGAGGCCGGGCGGCGGCCGGGAAATCCGCGCCGTGCGTTGCTGGAGGTGAACAGCACCCAGGCGATGATGACGACGATCCGCGCCGGCATCGGCCTCGGCGCGTTGCCGGACTATCTGATGGCGGAAAATCACGACCTCGTGCGTCTGCTGCCCGAGATGAAGTCGCCCAAGGTCGACGTGTTCTTCGTCTATCCGGAGGAACTGCGGAACTCCAAGCGGGTCGCGGTGTTCCGCGATTTCCTGCTGGCCCGGCTCGCCGAACTGCCCTGATCCGCCGCCGCTTCGGCGTCGCTGTCCCCCGGGGTGCGCCGCGCCCCGGGGGAGGGACGATTCCTGTCAAGAACCCGGACCGGGGCTCCGGTTCCGGCCGACGATCGGGCCCGCCGCCCGTTATGCATAAGTGACATGGCGGCATCCGGCTTTTGGCGCTGCAAAGACGGTGGAACAGAACTTAACTTGTTTACGACGGTTACGGCGGCTTCGGCCGCCAGTCTTCCGGCCCTTGTGACCGGAAAGGGGTCTTTGACCCCTGCGTCTCCCAGACGTGAAGCCTCCCTGTATACTTAACCCCCGGCTCCTGGCCGGGGGTTTTTTCTTGCATTTGCCCGGACGGGTTCACGCCGGGATCACGCAGGATTGTTTTGACTTTGCGCGCGGGGCGCGTGCGTGCCCGCGGCGTGCCTGGGCATCGTCGCAGGTGACAGGGCGCGTCCGGCCGGGTTGAATGCGCCAATGGACGGTTCCGCCACCGGTTTGCCCCTTGTTCCGGCCCCCCCGCTCGCGGTGCGCCGCCCGCTGCGCCAGACCGTGCCGGTGGTGTTCGCCTCGCCGCATTCCGGCCGCTCCTACCCGGCCGCGTTCCTTGCCGCCGCCCGGCTCGATCCGCTCGGCCTGCGCCGCAGCGAAGACGGGTTCGTCGACCTGTTGTTCGCCGAGGCGCCGGCGCATGGCGCGCCGCTGCTGCTGGCCGACTTCCCGCGTGCCTTCTGCGACGCCAACCGGGAGGCGTGGGAGCTCGACCCGACGATGTTCGAGGACCGGCTGCCGAGCTTCGTCAACACGACAAGCCCGCGGGTCGGCGCCGGTCTCGGCACCGTTCCGCGGGTGGTTGCCTCCGGCGAGGCGATCTACCGCGCCCGCCTGCCGTTTGCCGAGGCGGAGCGGCGGGTGCGGACCTGCTGGCAGCCCTATCACGACACCCTGGCCGCGTTGATCGACGCCACACGGGCGCAGTTCGGCGCCTGCCTGCTGATCGACTGCCATTCCATGCCGAGCCCTGCCGGGTCCGGCGCGGCCGCCCCGTCGGGTCCGGACGCGGTGCTGGGGGATGCGCACGGCACCGCCTGCGCCCCCGCGGTGACCCGCTTCGTGGAGCAGGCGCTGCGCGATCTGGGCTATCTGGTGCGGCGCAACGACCCCTATGCCGGGGGCTACATCACCCGCCACTACGGCCGCCCGCGCGAGGGGGTCCACGTGCTGCAGCTGGAGCTGGCGCGGGGGCTGTATATGGACGAGGCGCGGATCGAGACCCTGCCGCGATTCGATCTGGTGCGCGAGGACATCACCCGGCTGATCGCCGGTCTGACCGCGGCGGCGGCGGAGCTGTTGGCGCGGTAGGCACCGCGGGGCCTTCCGCCCCGCGCCCGGGGCGGTTATACCCCGCGGCTCGCGCGGCCGGTCGGTATCGGCCATGGCGCCAGGAGGCAGACACATGAAACCGGGCATCCACCCCGACTACCACGAGATCACCGTCACCATGACCGACGGCACCCAGTTCACCACCCGGTCCTGCTACGGCAAGCCGGGCGATCAGATGCGCCTGGACATCGACCCGAAGTCCCATCCCGCCTGGACCGGCCAGCAGCGGATCATGGACACCGGCGGGCAGGTGGCGAAGTTCAACAAGCGGTTCGCCGGCCTCGGGATGAAGAAGTAGCGTCCCCACGGCGTCCGGGCGCGGCCCGCGGGCCGCACCGGCGGGCTGGCGACGTCCGGCCGCACGCGTGGTAGAACCCCCCCGGCATTCCGGGGGGACGCGCCATGCAGGTCGGGCTGTTCATCAACACCCAGTTTCCGGCGGGCGAGACCGTCGCCGCCCGCATACCCGAGCTGGTCGCGCAGGTACGCGAAGCGCGCGACGCCGGGTTTGCGTCGTTGCTGTTCCCGCATCACTACCTGACGGCGCCGATGCAGATGCTGCAGCTCGCGCCGGCGATGGCCTATCTGATGCGCGAGGCGGAGGGGATGCTGGTCGGTCCCGGCATCGTCATCCTGCCGCTGCTCAATCCCGTGCACGTGGCCGAGGAGGCCGCGACCTTCGACGTGCTGAGCGGCGGCAACTACGTGCTCGGCGTCGGGCTGGGGTATCGCGATCCGGAGTTCGCCGCCTTCGGCATTCCGCTGCGCGAACGCGCCGCGCGCATGGCCGAAAGCATCGGCCTGATGCGCCGGCTGTGGACCGAGGAGCGGGTGACCCACGCGGGAAAATTCTACCAGGTGCAGGATGCCGGCATCGGCCTGAAGCCGGTCCGCCCGGGCGGACCGCCGGTGTGGGTGGCGGCGCAGGCCGATCCGGCGATCCGCCGCGCCGCGCGGATCGGCGATGCCTGGCTGATCGTGCCCTCCGCCGCGCTCGATCAGGTGGCCGGGCAAATGCGGCTCTATCGCGCCGCGCTGGCCGAGGCGGGACGGTCGGCATCCTGCTTTCCGATCGAACGCGAATGCTACGTCGGCGCCAGCCACAAGACGGCGCTGGAGGAATGCCGCGGTCCGCTGGAATACAAATACGCCGCCTATGCGTCCTGGGGGCTGTCGGCCAGCACGCAGATGCCGTTCGAGCAGTTCGTGCGCGATCGCTTCATCATCGGCGACGCCGCCTTCGTGAAGGAGGAGGTGGCGCGGTTCCGCGAGGCGCTCGGGGTGGATCATTTCGTCATGCGGGTGCAATGGCCGGGCCTGCCGCAGGAGCAGGCGCTGGGCTCGATCCGCCGGCTGGGACAGGTGTTCGCGTAGCCTCTCCCTCCCCCCTTGCGGGGAGGGCCGGGGGGGGTGCGCACGATGCTGCGTGCCGTTCGCCCCCACCCGGCCCTCCCCGCAAGGGGAGGGAGACGGCGATCGCTACTCGTCGCGTTCCAGCGCCGCCTTGATCGCCGCGGGATCCACCGCCAGCGGTGCGATCCCTGCGCGTTCCTCCTGCAACTTCATGCTCACCCGGCTGTCGCGTCCGCCCCAGCCGCGGTTCAGCGCCTCGGTCATTTCGGCCAGCGCCAGGTTCACCATGCGCATCGGCACGCCGACTTCGCGCGCCAGCGCGGCGGCGAGCGAGACGTCCTTGTGGATCAGCCGGAAGGCGAAGTCCGGCGGGTCGTAGCTGCCTTGCAGGAAATGATCGCCCATGCGGTCGAACGCGCGATTGCGGCCGGTGGCGCCCTGGCGGATCGCTTCCCACAGCGCCAGCGGCTCCACCCCGGCCTTCACCCCCATGGTGAACACTTCCGCCAGCACGACGTTGATCGCCGCACCGGCGGCGTTGTGCGTCAGCTTGGCGATCGATCCGGCGCCGATCGGGCCGATGTGGCGGGCGCGGTCGCCCATCGCGTCGAGCAGATCCTTGTGCCGGTCGAACACGTCGCGTTCGCCGCCGACCCAGATCGCCAGCCGTCCGCTGGCCGCGCCTTTCGGCCCGCCGCTCACCGGCGCATCCAGCAGCGCCACGCCGGCGGCGGCGCAGCGCGCGTGCAGGTCGCGCACCAGCGCGACCGAGTTGGTCGAGAGGTCGAACCAGGCGCGGCCCGGGCGCAGGCCGGCAAGCAGCCCGTCCGGCCCGCTCGCCACCGCATCCACGTCCGGGGGCGCGGGCAGGGAGGTGAACACCACGTCGGAGGCTTCCGCGACCGCGCGCGGCGTGTCGGCCCAGACCGCCCCGGCGGCGAGGTGCCGCCCGGCCGCCTGACGGTGCAGGTCGTGCACGACCAGCGACACCCCGGCTTTCTGAAGATTGGCCGCCATGGACCCGCCCATGGTGCCAAGACCGATGAACCCGACCTGCATGATGTTTCCCTCCCGCGGCGGTGGCCCCCGCCTGTGGCGGCCAGTCTGGTCCCGGGCGCGGAGGCGCTCAAGCGCGCCCTGCCGGCCGCCGTCCGCCCCCATCCGCTGACCGCTTCGGCGCAGGAGCGTCGCGTGAGGGAATCGGTCCGCTCGGCGGCCGGCTCCGTTGCAGATCGGCGCGGCGGTCGGAGTCGCGGCGATCGGCGTGCTGTTCTACGCTGTGCCGGCCTGGTCCTGACCCGACTGCCTGGAGGTTCGCGATGGCCACCGATCCCGTCGATTTCTGCACCCGCCTGGTGGCCGGCATGCCGGATGCGGTGGTCTATGCCGATCGCGACGGCCTGATCCGGGTCTGGAACCCGGGCGCGGAACGGATGTTCGGCTTCCCGGCGGCCGAGGCTTTGGGCCGTTCGCTCGACCTCATCATCCCCGAAGGCGCGCGCGCCCGGCACTGGGACGGCTATCGCGCCACCATGGCGAGCGGGCAGACGCGGTATGGTGGCGGAGAGACGCTGGCGGTGCCGGCGCTGCGCAAGGACGGGACGCGGATCTCGGTCGAGTTCACCATCGTTCCGTTCCGCGACACGGCCGGGCACATGGCGGGCATCGCCGCGGTGCTGCGCGACGTGACCGCGCGGTTCGAGGAAACCCGTGCGTTGCGCCGGGAGATCGCGGCGCTGCGCGCGCAGGCAGGGGGTGGATGACGAACCTCCGCGCGGCGCACGAACCCGGCCGCGGAGCGGAGGGACGGGATCGTGCGCCGAGGCGGGTCGTTTAGCTCTGTGCCTTGCACCACTGCGCCACCTGCGCGTGGGTCGCGAACCAGCAGCCGCCCTTGGCTTTCATGTGCGCGATCAGCCGTTCCAGCACCGGCAGGCGGGAGCGGTGGCCGCTGATATGCGGGTGCAGGGTCAGCAGGAACAGCCCGCCTTCCTCCCACGCCCCGTCGAACTCGGCGCGGAAGATCTCCTCCACCGCTGACGGCGGCGTGTACGGGCGCAGCGCCGAGAAGCGCAGCATGTTGTAATAGACCGCGTCGTCGCGGATCCATTCCGGTGGCAGTTCGACAATCCCGGTCGCGGTCTCGCCGTCCATCAGTTCATAGGCGTCGTCATCGGCCATCAGGCTGCTGTCGTAGAGCAGGTTCATCTCGCGGATGATGTCCAGGGTGTGGACCGAGAAATCCCAGCTCGCGGTGCGCATGCCGACCGGCGCGCGGCCGGCGAGCCGGGTCAGCACCTCGGCGGCGCGCAAGGTGAGGTCGCGTTCCGCGCCCGGGGGCAGGGTGGTGTTGGCCTCGTGGATCCAGGAGTGGATGCCGATCTCGTGCCCGTCGGCCGCCACCGCGCGCACTTCGTCGGGATAGAGCAGCGCGGCGACCGCGGGATAGAAGAAGCTGGCGGGGATCGCCTCGCGCGCCAGCAGGCGCAGGATGCGCGGCATCGCCTGGCGGTTGCCGTACTGGCCCTGGCTGATCCGCATCGGGCTCTCGTCGTTGTCGCGCAGCGGGATCGTTTCGTGATCGGCGTCGAACGACAGCGCCACGGCGCAGCGCGCGCCGCCCGGCCAGGCGGACGGGCGCAGGCTGCGCCCGGCGCGGGCACGGCCGGTGATGCGGCGCCAGGTGGCTTCCGGCCACTGCCAGGGTTCGCCGTCGGGGTGGGGCGTGCGGGATTCGCTCATCTCGGGGTTCCCTCCGTTGCGTGGCGCCCGCATGCTGCGCCCGCACACCGCGCGAGGGAAAGCACCATGACCGAGACCGATCCCGCCCTGCTGTCCGCCGAGGACATGCTCGCGTCCTACGCCTCGGGCGCGCTCACCCCGGTCGCGGTGCTGCAGGCGGTCACCGAACGCATCGCCCGGCGCAACCCCGCGCTCAACGCGTTCGTCGTGCTCAACCCGCGCGCGCTCGACGCGGCGGCGGAAAGTGCCATCCGCTGGCGTGCCGGCCGGCCGATCGGGCCGCTGGACGGCGTGCCGGTCACGGTGAAGGACCTGGTCGATGTCGCCGGCTTCCCGACCCGCCGCGGGTCGCGCCTGACCGATGCCGCGCCGATCGCCGACGATGCGCCGATGGTGCTGGGGCTGAAAGCGGCCGGGGCGGTGATCCTGGGCAAGACCACCACCACCGAGTTCGGCTGGAAATCCCCCGGCGACTGCCCGCTGACGGGCATCACCCGCAATCCGTGGGATCCGTCGCGCACGCCCGGGGGCTCGTCCGCCGGGGCCGGCGCGGCCGGCGCGGCGGGGTTCGGGCCACTGCATATCGGCACCGACGCCGGCGGTTCGGTGCGCATCCCGGCGGCCTGGTGCGGGCTGGTCGGGCTGAAGCCGAGCTACGGGCGCATCCCGCAATGGCCCGCCGGCGCCTTCGCCAACGTGGCCTGCGCCGGGCCGATGACCCGTACGGTGCGCGATGCGGCGCTGATGTTCTCGGCGATGGCGCGGTTCGACGCGCGCGATCCGTTCTGCCTGCCCGACGACCCGCGCGACTGGCGCGAGGGGATCGAGGCCGGCGTCGCCGGGCTGCGGGTCGCGGTGCTGCCCCGCCCCGGGTTCGACGCGCCGGTCGATGCCGACGGCATCCGCGCGGTGGAGCAGGCCGCCGCGCTGCTGGCCGAGGCCGGTGCCACGGTGGAGGAAGCGGACGCCGCGCTGCCTGATACCAGGCTGGTGTTCTCTCGCGTCTGGGGGGCCGCGCTCGCCCGCCTCGTGCTGTCGTTCCCGCCCGAGAGCCGTGACCTGCTCGACCCCGGCCTGCTGGTGGTGGCCGAGGGCATGGGCGATCTGCGCGCCACCGACATGCTGGAGGCGGACGCGCTGCGTGCCGCCGCCGGCCACGCCATGGGACGGCTGCACCAGCGCTACGACCTGGTGCTGTGCCCCACCGTGCCGGCCGGCCCGCCCCTGGCCGAGGCGCCGATCGAGAACCCGCTGGAAGCGCTGTGGACCGAATGGGCGCCCTGGACCTTCGCCTTCAACCTGACCCGCCAGCCGGCGATCACGGTGCCGATGGGGCTGCGCGCGGACGGCATGCCGGGGTCGGTGCAACTGGTCGCGGCGCAATACCGCGATGATCTGGCGCTGCGCGCCGCGCGGGCGCTGGAACTGGCCGCGCCGTTTCCGCTGCCGCCGGGCGGGTGAGGGGAGGGGGCATCCCCTTGCCGTCCCCCTTGGCCGTCCCCCGCTGCGGCACGACCCGTTCCGCGATCCTCGGGTGCCCGCCGATGCGTCTCAGTGATGCCAGCCCCAGCCGCCCTGCCCGTGCCCGTACCCGCCGTGGCCGTGGCCGTCGTCGTCCCCTTCGTCCCAGTCGCGATGGTGCCCGCCCCAGCCGCCCCAGCCCCAGCCGACCGTCGCGGTCGCCGGATAGCCGGAGGGATAGCTGTAGGGATAGCCGTACCCGTAATAGGCTCCGTCCGGGTAGGCGACGCAGCCGCCCAGCGCGGCGGCGAGCCCGAGCGCCAGCAACAGCGGCGGCAGCCGGCGCAGTGGCAAGCGGATATGCATCTCTGGTCTCCTGTAATCGTATCCGGACGCAGGCTGGAGCGGCTTCAAGGCGGATTGGTGGCCTGGTCGGTCGTGATTTCGCCACCCTCCGCACCGATATGAGTCCGAGACGGCACGCCTGCCGGTGCGGTCGGCGCGGCGTCCTGCCCGGCAGGACGGCACGCGCCCGACCGCGATCGGCGGAACCCGTTGGGAGCATCGCAGCATGCGCCGGCACCGCCGTTGGTTCCGCCTGACCGCCCTGGTTGCGGCCGCCGTCCTGGCCTTGGCCCAGACTTGGTCACAGCCGCTGTTCGCACAGGAGGCGCCGGCGGAGATCACCCCGCCCACGGAGGTCGGCCGTCTGGCCTGGACCGGCGGCAGCGTCTCGTTGCGTCCGGCCGGCCAGCAGGACTGGATCGCGGCGGTGCCGAACTATCCGCTGACTGCGGGCGATTCGCTCTGGACCCAGCCGGGCGCCGAAGCCGGCCTGCAGGTCGCCGACACGCTGATCGCGCTCGCCCCCGCGACCGAACTGGACCTCGAGCGGCTGGAGAGCGGGGTTCTGACCGTCAGCGAACCGCAAGGCGAGGTGTTTGTCCGGGTCGGCCGGCTGCGGGCTGGCGAGAGCGCCACCCTGCGCACCCCGCGCGGCAGCGTGTCGCTCGACACGCCCGGCCGCTATGCGATCGCCGCCGGCACCACCGAAAGCCCGACCCTGGTCACGGTGTTCGAAGGTGCGGTGCGGCTGGAGGGGCCGGAGGCCCTCGTCCTGCGCTCCGGACAGACCGCGGTGATCACCGGCGATCAGAGCTTCACGGTGCGGATCACCCCGGCGCTGCACAATGCGTTCATCGATCGGATGCTGGCGCGTACGCGCCCGCGGCGCCCCCCCGCGGTGGCGCCGCCGCCGCTGGTGGCGGCGATGCCGGGCGGGGCCGATCTCGACGAGTACGGCACCTGGGCGCGCAACGCGGAGTACGGCGAGATCTGGTATCCGCGGGTCGCCGCCGGCTGGGTGCCCTATCGTGAGGGCCACTGGGCCTATGTCGCCCCCTGGGGCTGGACCTGGATCGACGATGCCCCCTGGGGCTTCGCCCCGTTCCACTATGGGCGCTGGACGCAAATCGGGCGGCGCTGGGCCTGGGTTCCGATCGCGGTGGTGGTGCCGGCGGCGCCGCCTTACCCGGTCTATGCGCCGGCGCTGGTCACGTTTTTCGATGTCGGCGCCGGCTTCGCCGCCGGGGTGGCGACCGGGGCGCTGCTGGCGGGCTCGGTGGGATGGGTGCCGCTCGGTCCGTTCGAGGCGTACCACCCTTATTTCCGGGCCAGTCCGCGCTATGTGCGCGAGGTGAACATGCGCCAGGTCACCCGGGTGACGGTCAACCAGGTCACGATCAATCAGATCCGGATCGACCGCTTCCGCAATCGGGGTGCGGCGACCGTGGTGCCGGCGTCGGCGCTGGCGGCCTCCCGCCCGGTTCGTCCGCTGGCCCGGCCGGCGCCGGCCGCGATGCTGACGCAGGCCCGACCGGTGGTCGGGCGGGCGCCGCTGCCGCCCACCACCGCGACCCTCGGGGTGACGCCGGCGCAGGCCCGCCGGCAGCATATCGCGCCGCCGCCGGCCGGGCTGGCGGTGCCGGAGCGACGGGCCGCGCCGGGGCCGGCGCGGCGGGTCGGGTCGGCCGGGCCGGCGGCGGGGGCAGCGCGCGGCCTGCCGCCGCTCGCCGCGCCTGCAGGGCGTCGGCAGGACGCTATCCGCCCGCCGGCGGGCGCGGGCGGTCGGCCGGCGGCGGCTCCCCCGCGCCGGTCGGGGCGACCACGCCCGCCGGGCGGTGCCTCGCCGCGCGGCGCCGCACCGTCGCCGGGGCCGGCGCGTCCGAACGAACGGGGGGCGTTGCCCGCCCTGCGGACGCCCGGCAGGCCGGCGGAGCCTGCACGATCGGCCCCGCCTGCCGCGTCGCATCCGCCCCGGCCGGGTGCCGGGGCTGGGGAGCCTGCCCGGCGCCCGGTGCCCGGGCCGACGCCGCCTGCCGCCGCACGTTCCCAGGCGCCGATGCCGCGCGCGCCCGCGCCGCCTCCGCCGGCCACCGGGTCCGCGCGCCCGGTGCCGCCGGCGCGCCCGATGGCGCCCCGGGTATCCGAGCCTCGGGTGGTCGCGCCCGCGGCGCCGGCCCGACCGGTCACCCCGGCCGACCGTCCGCCGCCCGCGCCCCGCCCGCCATCTGCGCCGGCCCACCGTCCTCCGCCGGCGCCCCACCCGGCGCCCGCGCCGGTCCATCGGCCCGCGCCGGCGCCCCGTCCGGCGCCACCGCCGCCGGTGGCCCGCCCGGCGCCACCTCCGCCCGCGGCGCATCAGCCGCCGCCCGCGCGTCCGGCGCCGCGGCCGCCGCGGGACGAGCGCAAGCCGCAATGACCGCGCCCGGCGTTCCCATCCCGTCACGCGCCCCCGCGGCTTCCAACGCCGCGGGACCGGGCGTAACCTCGTGGGTCAAATGAGGAAGCGCCACGCACTCCGATGGATGGGCAGGGGAGCCGATCTCCTGCTGTTCGTGCCGGCCCTGCTGCTGGTCCTGTCGGAGCAGGTGCTGTGGGCCGGGTCGCGCGCGCTGCTGCGCGGCATCGGCGGGCTCACCGTGGTGCGGGCCCTGCATCTGTGGCTGCGCCTGCTGCCGCCCTATGCCGCGTTGCCGGTGTTCCTGGTGCCGGACGTGTTCAGCCATGTGTCGGAAGTCTGGGCCGCGGTGCTGCTGACCCGCGGGCACGTGATCTCCGCCACCGTGCTCGCGGTGCTCGGCAAGGGCCTGGCCACCGTGATCCTGGTCTGGATCTATCAGGCCTGCGAGCCGGCGCTGCTGCGGGTGGCCTGGTTCGCCCGGCTGCACCACGCGGCGCTGGCGCTGCGCCGGCGGATCCTTGCCCCCATCCGACCCCTGGCCGCGGCGCTGCGGCAGCGCTTTTCGCCGGGCGCGCCGGGATGGCTGGGGCGCCGGTTCCGTCGCTGGCGGCTGCGGCTCGCGGCCCAGGTGGCCTGGAACCGGCTGAAATCGTAGCGCCGCGGCGGCGCCGCTTCCGCTCGCGGCCCGGCGGTCCTACTCTCCCGCCATGGAAGATCATCCCGCCCCCCGTACCGCCGCCGTGATCGAAGCCCCGCCGCGCCGCGAGGCGCGCCCACCGGGCCCCTGCGCGATGGTCATCTTTGGCGCCGGCGGCGATCTGACCAAGCGGCTGCTGGTCCCCGCGCTCTACAACCTCGCCCGCACCGGCCTGCTGCCGGAACACTTCGCCCTGGTCGGCGTCGATCTCGCGGTCACCACGCCCGAGGCCTGGGCCGGCGAACTGCACGACATGCTGCAGAGCTTCGTCGGCGACCGCGCGAGCGAGGACCGCATCGAGGCGATCGACGAGGCGGTCTGGCAGCGCCTGGCCGGGGCGATGTCCACCCTGAAGGGCGATCTGAACGACCCCGCCCTGTTCCAGCGGCTGAAGGAGCACCTGCACGGTCTCACGCACAGCAGGGGCACCGGGGGCAACTGCCTGTTCTATCTCGCCGTGGCCGACCGGTTCTTCGCCCCCGTCGCCGAAGGGCTCGGCGCCGCCGGGCTGCTCGCGCAGCCGGACGGGGAGGACGCCCCCTGGCGGCGGCTGGTGATCGAGAAGCCGTTCGGACACAGCATCGAGTCCGCGCACGCGCTCAATCGCCAGCTGCGCAGCATCATGGCCGAGGAGCAGATCTACCGGATCGACCATTTCCTCGGCAAGGAGACGGTGCAGAACATCATGGCGTTCCGGTTCGCCAACGGCCTGTTCGAACCGATCTGGAACCGCGACCGCATCGACCACGTGCAGATCACGGTCGCCGAGCAACTGGGCGTGGAACACCGCGGCAAATTCTACGAAGTCACCGGCGCGCTGCGCGACATGGTGCCCAACCACGTGTTCCAGGTGCTGGCCATGGTGGCGATGGAGCCGCCCGGCGGCTTCGGCGCCGAGCAGATCCGCAACCGCAAGGCCGACGTGTTCGCCCAGCTGCGCAGCCTGACCCCGGAGGACGCGGTGCGCGGCCAGTACGGACCGGGCGCGATCGACGGTCATGACGTGCCCGCCTACCGCGCCGAGCCCAACGTGGCCCCCGATTCCGACGCGGAAACCTTCGTCGCCCTGCGGCTGGCGATCGACAACTGGCGCTGGGCCGGGGTGCCGTTCTACCTGCGCACCGGCAAGCGCATGTCGGGCCGCGCCAGCGAGGTGGCGATCCGCTTCAAGCCGGCGCCCTTCGCCCCGTTCGCCGAGACCGACGTCGCCGCCCTGGCGCCCAACTGGCTGGTGATCGACATCCAGCCCGACGAAGGCATCTCGTTGCAGTTCGAGGTAAAACGGCCCGGCCCGGTGGTCGATCTGGCCGCCGTGCGGATGGCGTTCCGCTACCGCGACTGGTTCCCGCGCGAACCCAACGTCGGCTACGAGACCCTGATCTACGACTGCATGATCGGCGATCAGACCCTGTTCCAGCGCGCCGACATGATCGAGGAAACCTGGCGGGTGGTGCAGCCGGTGCTGGATGCCTGGGCCGCCGCGCCGGCCCCCTATTTCCCCAACTACGCTTCCGGCCACGACGGGCCGGAGTCCGCGCACCGCCTGCTCGCCGAGGACGGCCGCGCCTGGCGGCCGGTGCCGAAGCCCTGATCCGCCCCTGAACCTGGTCCGGCGTCAGCCGCTGCGGCCCTCGGCGACGGCGTGGCAGGCGACCAGGGTGTCGCCCGCGGCGATCGGGGCGGGTTTTTCCTGGCGGCAGCGGTCGTTGGCCAGCGGGCAGCGCGGGTGGAACGGGCAGCCGGGGGGCGGGTCGATCGGGCTGGGCACTTCGCCGCCGACCGGGGTGCGGGGGTGGCCCACGCGGTCCAGGTCCGGGATCGCATCCAGCAGCAGGCGCGTATAGGGGTGGCGCGGGGTTCGGAACACCGTCTCCGCCGCGCCCAGTTCGACGATCCGGCCGAGGTACATCACCCCGAGCCGGTCGGACATGTGCCGCACCACCGCCAGGTTGTGGCTGATGAACAGGTAGGTCAGTCCCAGCCGGTCCTGCAGGTCGCGCATCAGGTTCAGGATCTGCGCCTGCACCGACACATCGAGCGCGCTGGTCGGCTCGTCGCAGATCAGGAACTCGGGTTCGCTCGCCAGCGCCCGGGCGATGGAGATGCGCTGGCGCTGCCCGCCGGAGAATTCGTGCGGGTATTTCTCGCCGTCCGCCGGTGCCAGTCCCACCTGCGTCAGCAGCGCGCCCACCCGCTCGCGCACCGCGGCGGCGGAGCGGGCGAGGGCGAAGGCGCGGATCGGCTCGGCCACGATGTCGCGCACCAGCCAGCGCGGGTTGAGCGAGGCGTAGGGGTCCTGGAAGATCATGTTCATCCGCCGCCGCAGCGCCGGCTGGGCGCGGGCGGTGGACAGCGGCTGGCCCTCGAAGCGGATTTCCCCCGCGCTCGGAGCGAGCAGCCCGACCGCCAGCCGCGCCACGGTGGATTTGCCGCAGCCCGATTCGCCGACCAGCGACAGGGTGGTGCCGCGCGGGACGGCGAAGGAGACGTCATCGACCGCGCGCAGGAACAGCTTCCGCTCCGCCGCCAGCATCCGTTGCAGCCAGGGGCGGGAGACGTCGAACCGGCGGGAGACGCCGACGACGTCCAGCACCGGCGGGTCGGTCACGGTGGTGGCGGCGGCGAGCGGGGCTTCAGGCATGGGTCACCTGCGCGTCCGCCGGGGCCGGAGCGTGCAGCCAGCAGGCCGCGGCGGTCGCGCCGGCGGGCATCAATTCCGGCCGTTCCGCCCGGCAGCGGTCGAAGGCGCGGGTGCAGCGCGGGTTGAAGGCGCAGCCGGGGGGGATGGCATCCAACCGCGGCATCGATCCCTCGATCTGTGCGAGCCTGGCGACCCGGCGGTCCAGCGCCGGGATGCTCGCCATCAGACCGGCGCTGTAGGGGTGGGCAGGGTGGCGCACCACGTCGGCCACCGGCCCGACTTCGGCGATCCGCCCGGCGTACATCACGGCGACCCGGTCGGCGGTTTCGGCGATCACCCCCATGTCGTGGGTGATCAGCATCACCGCGGTGGTGTGATCGCGCGCGAGCCGGCGCAGCAGGGCGATGATCTGCGCCTGGATCGAGACGTCGAGCGCGGTGGTGGGCTCGTCGGCGATCACCAGCCGCGGCTCGGCGCACAGCGCCAGCGCGATCACCACCCGCTGGCGCTGGCCGCCGGAGAATTCGTGCGGATAGGCATCGACCCGGCGGGCCGCGGCGGGGATGCCGACCTCGTCCAGCCAGTGCACCGCGCGCGCCCGCGCTTGCGCGCCGGACAGGCCGAGATGGGTCTGGATCGTTTCGACCAACTGGCGGCCGATCGTGTACAGCGGATTGAGGGTGGTCAGCGGGTCCTGGAAGATCGCCCCGATCCGCCGGCCGCGGATACGCCGCAGCGGCTCGGGCGCCAGATGGTCGATGCGCTCGCCTTCCAGCAGGATCGCCCCGCCGGCGATCCGTCCCGGCGGTTGCAGCAGGCCGATGATCGCCGCCCCGGTCAGCGACTTGCCGGCGCCGCTCTCGCCCACCACCCCCAGCACCTCGCCCGGGGCGATGGCGAAGGAGATGCGGTCGAGCGCGCGCAGGGTGCCGCGGCGGGTGGGAAACTCGACCACGAGGTCGCGCACCTCCAGCAGCGGCGGGCTCATCGCAGCCTCGGGTTCAGCGCGTCGCGCAGCCAGTCGCCCAGGAGGTTGATCGCCAGCACCAGCGCCATCAGCGCGAGCCCGGGAAACACCGTCACCCACCACTCGCCGGAGAACAGGAAATCATCGCCGATCCGGATCAAGGTGCCGAGCGAGGGCTGGGTGGGCGGCAGCCCGACGCCGAGGAAGGACAGGGTCGCCTCGTCGAGGATGGAAATTCCCAGGGTCAGGGTGCCGATCACCAGCACCGGTCCCAGCACGTTCGGCAGGATGTGGCTGAGCAGGATGCGCACCCGGCCGATGCCGATCACCTGCGCCGCGGCGACGTAGTCCTTGCCGCGCTCGACCAGGGTGGAGCCGCGCACGATGCGGGCGAACTGCGGCCAGCGGGAGATGCCGATCGCGAACACGATGACATAGAGCTGCACCGACGCGTGCTGGTCGCGCGGCAGCAGCGCGCCGACCACCCCGTCGATCAGCAGCGCCATCAGGATCGAGGGGAAGGTCAGTTGCACGTCGGCGGTGCGCATCAGCAGCCCGTCGAGCCAGCCGCCCGCGTAGCCGGCGATCAGCCCGACCGCGACGCCCGCCACCAGCGCGAAGGCCACCGAGGCGGCGCCCACCAGCAGGCTCACCCGCGTGCCGAACATGATGGCCGAGAGCATGTCGCGGCCCTGCTCGTCGCTGCCGAGCGGATAGGCCCAGGAGGCGAAGGGATGGCGGAAGCTGTCGAGCAGGCTGAGCGAGGCGATGTCGAACGGGTTGTGCGGTGCGAGCCAGGGGGCGAGCACCGCGCCGAGGATGAACACCAGCGCCAGCGCGGTGGAAAACAGGGCCACCGGCGAATGGGTGAAGCTGTACCACAGATCGCTGTCGCGCCAGCCGCTGCGCCGCAGCAAGGTGGCCCCGCTCATGCGGCCGCTCCGGGCCCGGTCTGTCGTCTCCCCTCCCTCTGCGGGAGGGGCCGGGGGAGGGGGCTGTGCCCCCGGATCGCTCGTGCCTCCGGCGCCCCTCCCCCAACCCCTCCCGCAAGGGGAGGGGAGACGTGCCGCCGCATCGGGCCGCTCATCGCCCGCGTCCCCCGCGTCCGACCCGCAATCTGGGATCGACCGTGTAATAAAGAAGATCGACGATCAGGTTGATCACCACGAACACCACGCCCACCAGCAGCAGATAGGCCGCCATCACCGGGATATCGGCCGCCGCGACGGACTGGATGAACAAGAGGCCCATGCCGGGCCACTGGAACACCGTCTCGGTCACCACCGAGTACGCGATCAGCCCGCCCAGTTGCAAGCCGATGATGGTGATCACCGGAACCAGGGTGTTTTTCAGCGCGTGGCCGAAATGGATCGAGCTTGTGCGCAGCCCGCGCGCGCGGGCGAACTTGATGTAGTCGGCGCGCAGCACCTCCAGCATCTCGGCGCGCACCAGGCGCATGATCAGGGTGAGCTGGAACAGCCCGAGCGTGATCGCCGGCAGGATCAGCGCGCGCAGGCCTGACCACGTGAGGAAGCCGGTGCTCCACCATCCGAGCGCGACCACGTGGCCGCGCCCGAAGCTCGGCAGCCAGCCGAGTTCAACCGAAAAGACCAGGATCAGCAGGATGCCGATCAGGAAGGTGGGCAGGGAGACGCCGACCAGGCTGCCGACCATGAACACGCGCGAGAGCCATGACCGCCGCCAGATCCCGGCATAGACGCCGAGCGGAATGCCCAGCACGACCGCCAGCACCGAGGCGGTGAGGGACAGCTCCAGCGTGGCCGGCAGGCGGGCGGCGAACAGGGTGGAGACCGGCTCGGCCACCCGGTAGCTGTAGCCGAAATTACCGTGCAGCGCGGCCCAGACGAAATGTGCGAACTGCTCATAGGCCGGCTGGTCCAGGCCGAGCTTGTGCACCAGCGCGTCCCGCTGCGCTTCCGTATAGTCCTGCCCCAGCATGGCCGCCACCGGGTCGCCCACATAGCGGAACATCGAGAAGGCAATGACACCCACCGTCAGCAGCACCGGGATGGCCTGCAGCAGGCGGGAGAGAACGAAGACGATCATGGCGGATCCGGCTCGGTTCGCGGCGACAGGAGGGCGTGGGGCGCGACGCTCGCCGCCTCGCTGCTCCATTCCTTGACCAGGGTATAGCCGACGCCGAGCAGCACCGGCCCCAGGAAAATGCCGAGCAGCCCGAAACCGATCACCCCCCCCAGCACGCCGAGCACGGTGAGCAGATAGGGCAGTTCCGCACCGCGGGCGATGAACCAGGGCCGCACCACGCTGTCGGCGCCGGAAACGGCGAAGGTCCCATAGAGCGCAAGGAACAGGCTGGCGCCCCAGGCGCCGTCCGCCAGCAGCCAGAGCGCGGCGGGGATCCAGACCATCGGCGCGCCGATCGGCAGCAGTGACAGGAACCCCGCCACCGCGCCGAGCAGCACCGGCCGCGGCACGCCGGCGAGCCAGAGGCCGAACGCCACCAGGATCCCCTGCATCACCGCGGTGCCGAGCAGGCCGTAGACCACGCCGCGGATGGTGACGCCGATCAGCACCAGGAGCCGCTCGCCGCGCGGGCCGGCGATGCGGCCCAGGAGGCCGCGCAGCCGGGCGGCGATCGGGTCGCCGTGCACATAGAAGAAGAAGGCGATGAACAGCGCGAAGCCGAACATCACCACGCCGCCGGCGATGCCGAGCAGCAGCCGCAGCAGATCTTCCAGCAGCAGGCCGAAATAGGGTTGCAGCGCGGCCAGCGCGGCGGAGAAATCCACCGCCCAGCGGTTCCACACGTCGGCCAGCGCCGGGCCGGCCAGCGGCACCGATGCCAGCCAGGGCGGCGCCGGGGGCAGGCCGGCGGCGATCGCGGCGAGCAGCGCGGTCTTCATCCGGAGTGCGCTCGCCTCGCTTTCCGGCGCCACCAGGGCGAGCGGCAGCACCACCAGCACTGCGGTCAGCAGCACCATCGCCAGCGCCGCGCCGGCCCGGCCGAACCGGGCCCGGCGGCGCAGCCAGCCGAACACCGGCCAGGTGGTGAACACCAGGATGCCGGCCCAGAGCAGCGCCGAGACGAACGGCAGCAGCACAAGCGCGCAGCCTGCGGCCAGCCCGCCCAGCAGCACCCACAGCAGGATCCGTTCGGCGATGACGCACGCTCCTTCGGCCCGTGGCGCGCGTGGCGGGGCCGCCTGCGGCTTCTAGGCGGCGGGTCGCCGCTTGTCACACGCGATCCGCGGGACGGCCCCCGCGTGTGACAAGCGCCGGCATCGCGCCTAGTCTCGGCCCGCGTTTCGGGGAGGGAAAAAGGATGCCGCGCTTCGCTGCCAACCTGTCGATGATGTTCACCGAGGTCGGGTTCCTCGACCGCTTCGATGCCGCGTCCCGCGCCGGGTTCCGGGGCGTGGAGTTCCTGTTCCCCTACGAGCATCCGGCCGCCGAGATTCGCCGCCGGCTCGACGCCGGCGGTCTGACCCAGGCGCTGTTCAACATGCCCCCGGGCGACTGGGCGAAGGGCGAGCGCGGGATCGCCTGCCTGCCGGGCCGGCAGGGCGCGTTCCGCGAGGGGGTGAAGCGCGCGCTCGACTACGCCGCCGCGCTCGACTGCAAGCTGGTGCACTGCATGGCCGGGCTCGTGCCCGCCGGCCTGTCGCTGGTCACCGCCGGCGCGGTGTATGCCGCCAACCTCGCCTGGGCCGCCGAACAGGCGAGCGCCGCCGGGGTGAAGCTGGTGATCGAGCCGATCAACCATCGCGACATGCCGGGCTATTTCCTCAACACCCAGGCGCAGGGCGCGGCGATCGTCGACGCCATCGGGCGCGAGAAGCTCGGCCTGCAGTTCGACGTGTACCATGTGCAGGTGACCGAGGGCGACATCACCAAGCGCATGGAGCAGTTCATGCCGGTGATCGCGCATATGCAGATCGCCGACGTGCCCGCGCGCAACGAGCCGGGCACCGGCGAGATCGGCTGGCCCTTCGTGTTCGCGCGGATGGACGCGCTCGGCTACCAGGGCTGGGTGGGCTGCGAATACCGCCCGGCCGGGGCGACCGAGGCCGGGCTCGGCTGGCTCAAGCGCCTGGCCGGCTGACGCGTGTTTCTCCCTCCCCCCTTGCGGGGGAGGGCCGGGGTGGGGGGTGCCCGCCGCACGGCGCATGGTGTGGCGTGCACCCCCCACCCCGGCCCTCCCCCGCAAGGGGGGAGGGAGGTTCTTGGCAACAGGAGATCATTCCCTATGAAGATCGGATTCATCGGCCTCGGCATCATGGGCCGCCCCATGGCGCTCAATCTGAAAGCCGCCGGCCACACCTTGACCGTGCCGGAACGGGCCAGCCTGACCGCCGAACTGCGCGAAGCCGCGACGGTCGTTCCCACCGCGCGCGATGTGGCGGCGGCGGCCGAGGTGCTGATCCTGATGGTCCCCGACACGGCGGACGTGGACGCGGTGCTGTTCGGCAAGGACGGCGCGGCCGAAGGGCTGAAATCGGGCACCCTGGTGATCGACATGTCCTCGATCAGCCCGATCGCCACCAAGGACTTCGCCCGCAAGGTCAATGCCAAGGGCTGCGACTACCTCGATGCCCCGGTCTCCGGCGGCGAGGTGGGGGCGAAACAGGGCAGCCTCACCATCATGGTGGGCGGACCGGACGCCGCCTTCGCCCGCGCCATGCCTTTGTTCGAGAAGTTGGGCAAGACCATCACCCATGTCGGCTCGGAAAACGGCGACGGGCAGACCTGCAAGGTGGCGAACCAGATCATCGTCGCACTGAACATCCAGGCGGTGTCGGAAGCGCTCGTGTTCGCGGCAAAGGCCGGGGCCGATCCGGCCAAGGTGCGGGCGGCGATCTCGGGCGGGTTCGCATCCTCCCGCGTGCTCGAGCTGCACGGGGAGCGGATGCTCAAGGGCAGCTTCGACCCCGGCTTCCGCATCCGGCTGCACCAGAAGGACCTGAACCTCGCGCTGTCGGCGGCGCGCGAGCTGAACCTGTCGCTGCCGAACACCGCGGTGGCGCAGCAGATGATGTCCTCCTGCGCGGCCCACGGCGGAGCGGAACTCGACCACTCGGCGCTGGTCATGGCGATCGAACGGCTGGGGGATTTTTCGATTCGAGGCGGCAAATAGCCGTTTCGTGAGCGCGCGCGACCCGGCAGAGACGGGTCGCGCGCGGTGAAAACCCGGTTGCCTCCGTGCGCGGGGCGACCCTATCCTCAGCCGCAGCCCGGCCGACAACTCCGGGGAGCCAGGGAGGCAGGTCGGAACCACCAATGTCGATGCGTTTCAACGAGATCGGCCAGCAGCTGCGGGCCTTCCGCCTGGAGTCCGGCCTGCGCGCCGAGGAGATCGCGGCCCGACTCGGCGTGTCGCGCGCCGCGCTGTACCGCTATGAAAAAGGCGAGGTCATCAAGCTCGACACGATCAAGCAACTCGCCGAGCTGCTGAAGATATCGCCGCTGTCGCTGCTCGGCATCGGCATCGAATACTACAACCGCCCGGTTGGCTACTTCGAGCGGCTGCGCCAGCTTGAGGAAACTGCCGACCAGATCCTCGAGATCTTCGGCCCGCTCTGCTACCTGACCACGTCGGAGGCGTTCGACCTCGCGCTTGCGGAAGCGTTCGAGGAACTGGCCGACAACTCCGGCACGGACCGGGCGGCCCTGCGCAGCCAGGCCGAGCAGGTGCTGGGCATCCTCGCCGCCCGCAAGCGGCTGTACAACCTCCGCCGCCCCAACATCATCTGCATGGTCACCCTCGGCGGCGTGCAGCAGCTGCTGCAAAACGGCATCGCCGGTGGTCTGGCGGTCTCGGAACGAATCGCCCGAATCGGACGCCAGGTCGCGGCCACCGAAGTCGAGAACATGGCCGCGCTGATGGAAGCCGAGCCGATGGGGCTGCAGTTCGGCCTGCTCACCGGCGTCGAACCAACTTCCCTGTTCAAGGTCCTGCGCTCCCGCGACCGCGTCAGCCTGGCCATCAACCCGTTCCGCCCGGAAACCGCCCCCGGCGTGCAAACCGGCGTGGCCATGATCACCGCCGCCGACGACGCCGTGGCCGCCCACCAACGAGTCGCCGAAGCCACATGGCGCGACGCCCTGAAAGGCCCCGCCGGCGCCGCCCGGCTGCGCCAAGTGGCCGGGGCCGTGGTTGCAGGGTGAGGGTTCGGATGGGGTGAAAGCAAGGCCAGGGGGCGCTGCCCCCTGGACCCCCGCCAAGGGCTGAGCCCTTGGAACCCGTTCGTTGGTTCTGTGCCGGTGGGGGGTGGCGGGCCGGCCTGGGCGGCGGCGGGGGCCGGGTGACAGGGAACGCGTTCGCGTTCCCTGTCACCCGGCCCCCGCCGCCGCCCAGGCCGGCCCGCCACCCCCCACCGGCACAGAACCCCCCGAGGGGTCCAGGGGACCAGTCCCCTGGTGGGGGGTCCAGGGGGGCAAAGCTCCCCTGGCCTTGCTTTCACCCCATCCACACTCTCACCCAACGGCCAAGCCCTCGGGCCGGGGCTGGCGCGGTGTGCGGTGGGGGGTATGCTGCGGGGATGTCCGTTCGTCCTGTGGCGCCGCTGCCTCATCATGAGGATCTGCTGATCAACTCCGCGCGTCGGGTGTGGGACGGGCGGTTTCCGCTTGATGTTGTTGGTTTCCGGCAGCGTCGGTTCGACGGCCGGCTGTCCGGGCCGCGCACCTGGGAGCTGTGGCGCCGGGGCCGGGCGGCGGCGGTGTTGCCCTACGATCCCGTGCAGGATCGTGTGGTGATGATCGAGCAGTTGCGTCTGCCGGCGCTGGCGGCCGGGATAGATCCGTTGCTGGTCGAGCTGCCGGCCGGTCTCTGCGAGGCCGACGAAACGCCCGAACAGACCATTCTCCGCGAAGCGGAGGAGGAGGCCGGGCTGATCCCGGATCGTTTGACCCGCATTGCCGCGGTCATGCTCAGCCCCGGCGGCACGGACGAGTTCTGCACCGTATTCGCCGGGCGGGTGCGGATTCCGCCGACCGGGGCCGAGGGGCTGATGGGCCACGCCGGCCTGTCTGTCGAGGACGAGGATATCCGGGTCCGCGCCTGGCCCGCCGCCGAAGCGATCGAGGCTGCCCTGGCCGGGCGGTTTCCCAATGCGTTGACGATGCTTGCGCTGCTCTGGCTCGGCGCCCGCCGGGACATGCTGCGCGCAGACTGGAGTGAGACATGACCGAGCCGTTGTTTCTCGACGAGCCCCGCCGGACCACCGCTACCGCGACCGTGCGCGAAAGCGGGCCCGACGGGATCGTGCTGGATCGCACCATCTTCTACGCCCGCTCCGGCGGTCAGCCGGGCGACACCGGCCGGCTGACCTGGCCCGGGGGCGAGGCGCCGATTGCCGACACGGTGAAGGGGGAGGGAGGGGCGATCCGCCACCTGCCTGCCGCCGGTGCGCCCCTGCCGGCGCCGGGGACCGAGGTGGAGCTGGCGATCGACTGGGACCGGCGCCACCGGCTGATGCGCAACCACACAGCGATGCATCTGCTGTCGGCGCTGCTGCGCGGCGCGGCGGTAACCGGGGGCGCGGTCGGGCTCGACCGCTCCCGGCTCGATTTCGACCTGCCGGAGCCGCCGGCGAAGGAGACGATCGAGGCGGCGCTGAACGCGCTGATCGCGGCGGACCACCCGGTGACGATGGAATGGGTGGACGAGGCGGTGCTGGACGCCGATCCCGGCCTTGTGCGCACGCTGTCGGTCAAGCCGCCGCGCGGCGCCGGGCGGGTGCGGCTGCTGCGCATCGGCGCGGGCGATCCGCCGGTCGATCTGCAGCCCTGCGGCGGCACGCATGTGGCGCGCACCGGGGAGATCGGTCCGGTGCGGGTGCTGAAGATCGAGAACAAGGGCAAGCAGAACCGGCGCATCACGATCGCGCTGGCCGACTGAGACCGCGCCGGACAGAGCGCACAAGGAGAGTTGCATGGAGCCGTTGGTAACGACGCAGTGGCTGGCCGACGAACTCGGCAAGCCGGACCTCGTGGTGTTCGACGCCACCAAATACCTGCCGAACGAGGACAAGGACGGACACACCGAATTCCTGGCCGCGCACATCCCGGGCGCGCGGTTCTTCGACATCGACCTGGTGGCCGACCCGGAGACCGACCTGCCGCACATGGTCCCGAGCGCGGGCCGGTTCGCCCGGCTGATGGCGGAGCTTGGGGTCTCCAATGACTCCCGCGTGGTGTTCTACGATCAGAAGGGCCTGTCCTCGGCGGCGCGGGGCTGGTGGCTCATGGGGCTCTTTGGCCACGACGCCGCCGCGGTGCTGGACGGCGGGCTGCCGAAATGGCGCCGCGAGGGCCGGGCGGTGGAAACCGGCGCGCCGCCGGCCCCGGCGCCGGGGGCGTTCCGCCCGCATTTCCGCCCCACGCGGCTGCGCGGCATCGGCGATGTGCTGGGCAATCTGGAGCATCGGGCCGAGCTGGTGCTGGACGCGCGCGCGGCCGGGCGGTTTGCCGGCACCGCGCCGGAACCGCGCGCGGGCATGCGCAGCGGGCGCATCCCCGGCTCGGCGAACGTGCCCTACACCGAGCTGTTGCACACGGACGGCACGTTCCGCGCGCCGGCCGAGCTGCGCGCGCGGTTTGCCGCCGCCGGCGTCGATGGCGGGCGGCCGGTGGTGACCAGCTGCGGCAGCGGCGTGTCGGCCTGCGTGCTGACGCTCGGCCTGCGGCTGGCGGGCCTGCCGGACGCGGCGGTGTACGACGGGTCCTGGAGCGAATGGGGCGCGCATCCTGCGACGCCGGTGGAGAGCGACTGAGATGACCGACACGACCGGCCCCAACGATAAACCCGCGGACAAGCAAGCGTTCCGCACCCGGCTGTCGCACGCCGGGCGCGCCGGCAAGCGGGTGCACGGGTTCGTCAACCCGCCGCTGCTGCGCGGCTCGACCGTGCTCTATCCGACGATGGCGGACCGGCGCGCGCTGGCGGCCAAACGCGGCCAGCAGGTGCTGAGCTACGGGCTCGGCGGCAGCGAGACGCATTGGGCGCTCGAGGACATGATCGCCGAGATCGAGGGCGGCACGCGGGCGTTCATCGTCGGCTCCGGCCTCGCCGCGGTCACGGTGCCGCTGCTGGCGTATCTGAAGGCGGGCGATCACTGCCTGATGCCGGATTCGGTCTACGGGCCGGCGCGCAACTTCGCCACCGGAACGTTGCCGCGCTTCGGGATTGAAACGACGTTCTACAAGCCGGAGATCGACGAAGCCGGCATGGCGGAGCTGATCCGCCCCAACACCACCGTGGTCTATACCGAAAGCCCCGGCAGCCACACGTTCGAGGTGCAGGACATTCCGGCGATCGCCCGCGCCGCGCACGCCCGCGGGGCCAAGGTGCTGATGGACAACACCTGGGGCTTTCACTTCTTCCAGCCCTTCGCGCACGGCGTCGACGTGTCGATCCAGGCGCTGACCAAATACGCCGGCGGCCATTCCGATCTGCTGATCGGCAGCATCGCGGTGAACACCGATGCCGACTGGGACATCGTGCACGACACCGCGCGCGCGCTCGGCCAGTACGCCAGCCCCGACGATTGCTGGCTGTGCCTGCGCGGACTGCGCACCCTGGGCGTGCGCCTCGCGGCGCAGATGGACGCCGGCATCGAGGTGGCCCACTGGCTGCGCGGCCGGCCGGAAGTGGCCGAGGTGCTGCACCCGGCGCTGCCGGGCGCGCGCGGGCACGAGCTGTGGCGACGCGATTTCACCGGCGCGTGCAGCCTGTTCGGCGTGGTGTTCCGCCCCGAATACAGCGTCGAATCAACGCACCGGCTGGTCGAAACACTCGACCTGTTCGGCATCGGCGCGTCCTGGGGCGGCTACGAAAGCCTGGCGCTGCCAACCACCGGCTTCATCACCCGCACCGCGGGAACCGGGGCGTTCGCCGGACCGGTGGTGCGGTTTCATATCGGGCTCGAGGATACGAACGACCTGATCGCCGACCTCGAACGCGGCCTGGCGGCGATGCGGGGGTGAGCAAGGCCAGGGGGGCTTTGCCCCCCTGGACCCCCTACCAGGGGACTGGTCCCCTGGACCCCTCGGGGGGTTCCGGTGCCGGTGGGGGGTGGCGCGGCGGGCGCGGAGCGGGGCCGGGCGGCCGGCTGGGACAGGGCGCTTTGGCGCTCTGTCTCAGCCGGCCGCCCGGGCCGCTCCGCGCCCGCCGCGCCACCCCCCACCGGCACGGAACCAACGAATGGGTTCCAAGGGCTCAGCCCTTGGCGGGGGTCCAGGGGGCAGAGCCCCCTGGCCTTGCTTGCCTACACTCGCCCCAGCACCACGGCGCGCAGCACGGCCAGTTGGTCGCCGAGGCCGCGGAAGGGGGGGGGCGGGTCGCGGCGCAGGTCGCGGCGGGCGAGCACGGCCGGCAGCGCGGCGGCGAGGGCGGTGCGCGGCGGCCTGGCGGCGGCGAGCCAGCGTTGTCCTTCCGCGACGAGGATTTGGCGGACCGCGCGCAGCGCCGGTGGCGGTGGGCTTCGGGTCAGGTCGTCCAGGCTCAGGCCGTGGGAGGTTTGCAGGTCCGCGGGCAGCAGGGAGCGGCCCTGGGCGGCCATGGCCGGAAGGCTGCGCAGCACCCAGGCCGTGCCCCAGGCGGCGCCCAGCGGGCGCAGGGCTTCCGGCTCCGGCGCGCCGAGCAGACGGGCGGCGGCCACGGCGATGCCGCCGGCGCCGCCTTCCTGCCAGCTGCGCCAGGCGTTCAGGGTGGGGATATCCGGTTCGGCCTCGATCTCGCGCGCCGCGATCACGCCGAGCAGGTCCGCGCGGTCGAGCAGGCCGGCGTTGAGCGCCGCGGTCAGCGGGGTCGCGACATCGTGCGCGCGCGCGGCGCCTTCGACGACCTCCCGCCACCAGGCGAGGCGTATGAGGGTGATGGTGGGTTCGTGGGTCACCGCGCGGGCGCGGGCCAGTTCGCCGTCGAAGGCATAAAGCGCGAACAGCGCCTCGCGCCGCGCCGGCGGCGCGAACAGCGCGGTGAAGAAACGATCCGGATCGCGCCGGCGCAGCAGCGCGCCGAGCGGGCTCAACCCGGCCCGGGCCGTCCTTGACGCCTGCCGGGGCGGGTCATAGCTAGTCCGAGGCAAGAACGCCTCTCGCTTCACTCCAAACCGGCGGAGAACGCTCCATGGCATTCGAACTTCCCAAGTTGCCCTATTCGCATAATGCGCTCGCCGCTCGTGGCATGTGCCAGGAGACCCTGGAACTGCATCACGGCAAGCACCATCAGGCCTATGTCACGGCGCTGAACGGATTTGTCGAGAAGGACGCCGCGCTGGCCGGCAAGTCGCTTGAGGATATCGTCAAGCTTTCGCACAACAAGGCCGACATGGCGGGCGTGTTCAACAACGCCGGCCAGCACTGGAACCACATCCTGTTCTGGCAGTGCATGAGCCCCACGGGCGGCGGCATGCCGGGCGCGCTGGAGACCAAGATCAACGCCGACTTCGGTTCGGTCGCCGCGTTCAAGGACGCGTTCAAGGCCGCGGGCGCGAGCCAGTTCGGCTCCGGCTGGGCCTGGCTCGTGCTGGCCGCGGACGGCAAGCTGAAGGTGACCAAGACGCCGAACGGCGTGAACCCGGTCGCCACCGGGGAGGGCAAGGCCCTGCTCGGCTGCGATGTGTGGGAGCACAGCTACTATCTGGACTTCCGCAATCGCCGTCCGGATTACCTGACCAACTGGCTGGACAAGCTGGCGAACTACGAATTCGCTGCCTCGCAGCTCTGATCCTGGTCCGGGTCGTCGGTCGCCGCTGGTGACCGGCGGTCGGGCCGGTCGGCAAGAAGGCGGGGCGGCTTCCGATCCCTCGGGATCGGAAGCCGCCCAGGCCGGCGTCAGGAAGGCCGCCGTTGCGCGGCCTTTTTGCTTGCTTCCGTAGCGGTCGGGGCTACGCGGCGGTCGGCCCCCGATCGGAGGCGGCTTGCCTCAGCGGCACCATGAAGAACAGGAAAATAACCGCGTAGATCAAGACATTCCCAACGACATTGCCACGCACCCCGGTCCCGGCGCTGCTGTAGGGGCCGCCCCAGCCTTCCGCCGTCGTCCAGACGGCGAGGGAATACACGAAGCCGAACGGGACCGACACGCGCAGCCATCGTCCGCTCAGCAGGCTCAGGGCGATCGCGGTTTCGAGCATCGCGACCACGACCGCGACCAGCGTCGGCCCCACCGCCCTCACGATTCCGGCCACGAACCCGATATAGGCGGCGATCCACTCCGGTTGGCCCTGCGCGGCCGGTGTCAGCTGGCCGAGGAAATGGGTCAGGAAGTACGGTTGCCATTTCAGCACGGCGTCGAATGCCCACAGCAGTCCGAACAGCAGCCGGCCGGTGGTCCAGAGCGTGGCCTGCGGCGCCGCGGCGTGGCGGGCTCCGGGAGAGATCATCGGTGCCACGCTCAGAACGAACACGAACGCGATCAGGTAGTTGACGAAAACGCCGGGGTCCGTCTGCCCGTGGCTGTACGGGTAACCGAACGCGTCGAGCGTGGTCCAGCAGAACAGGCTATACGCCATGCCGAGCCAGCAGGCCGCCCGCAGGCCGATGCGCGAGATCAGCGACAGGCCGATCAGCAGGGCGACCGCCACCATGCCCAGCGCGACCCCATGGGGGCCGGCTTCGCGGACGAGTTGCGTGGCCCAACCGAGGTAGCCCCGTGCCCAGGCTGGCGCATGACCCGTCGCGGCGGTGAACGCATGAACGAGGCCGGCGCCCCCGCCATGCTCAGGCAGCCAGAACCAGCCGGAGAACTGGAAGCCGGCGTTGAGCAGCCAGATCAGGCCGAACAGGGCAACGATCTGACGGAACGCGCCGCCGGACCCGGCATGGTTCGGTGATGCGGTGAACGCGCCCGATTGCGCCGAGGGAGTCACATATCCTTGATCCATAAGATCTGTCTCCGATACGGTGACGGGAGAAAATGCGCGCGGCAAAGCCACGCCGCCGGCGACAGGGCGCCGAACGTCGGGCCATACGAACGTCGCACATCCGGACATCGGTCCGGCTGCAGGCAGTGGTTCCGCAATGGTCGGTCGGACCGTTCGGCGCTGCGCCGCGACGGGGCGAACGATGGTCCTGTCGCGGCCGCGTCGATCAGCGTCCGTTATCAGCCCTTCACGTGCAACCAGGTCCACATGCCGGCCTTGTAGTGACCGGGCTCGTTGCACATCAACACGTAGGTGCCCGGCTTCAGGGTCACGTGGGTGACCGTGGATTGGCCGGCCTGCAGGTCGCCGGAATCCTCAAGCTTGTCGATCTTGCTTTCGATCACCTGGTCGGCTTTGACGTTGAACGGAAACGGCTTGCCGTTCGGCTCCGGTTTCACCACCAGCATCTCGTGCTCGAGGTATTTCGACTTGTTCGCGATATCGAACGTCACCTTGCCGGCCTGCACGGTGTCCGGGCTCGCGACGATCTCCATCTTCTTGACGCCGTGATCGGTCATGTCCTCAAGCTTGACGGTGACGGTGCCTGCCGCCCGGGCCGCCATCGGCATGGCGAACAACAGCGCCGCGCCGGCGGCGGTGAACCTGGTGCTTCGTCTCATGGTCGGACCTCCCTTGGTTTCCATACCACCGGACTCTGGTCAGGCCGGCGCGTTGGCGCAATGGCCCCGGAATGAAGATGAGGTAACGAGTGGCCGCCGGCCGGGAGGGAAGGAGGGGGCGGCCTGCGCCGCCGGGCCGGTCCGCCCATGGGGACGGGATGATGCCGGAGGCCGGCTTCAGCGATTGTTCCGCCGACATCGGCCTCCGGTCGTGCGCGCGGGGCGGGGGGCGCACCCGCGACCAGCCCGGTGCCGGCCGCCGGCGGTCCGCGGTCGCGGCCTGGGCACGTCGCGGGCCGGCTTCGGTGGACGTGGCCGGCCCGCTTGGGTCAGGTGGACAGGGTCAGGCCGCCCGCTTCGTCAGCGCCCCCTGGGCCACCAGGGTCTCGGCGATCTGCACCGCGTTCAGCGCCGCGCCCTTGCGCAGGTTGTCGGCGACGCACCAGAACGACAGGCCGTGCGGCACCGTGGGGTCCTTGCGGATCCGGCTGACATAGACCGGGTCCTCACCGGCCGCTTCCAGCGGGGTGATGTAGCCGCCGTCCTCGCGCGTATCGACCACCGCGATGCCGGGGGCCTGGCGCAGCACCGCGCGGGCCTCGGAGGCGGTGAGCGGGTGTTCGCACTCGATGGTGACCGCCTCGCCATGGCTGATGAACACCGGCACGCGCACGCAGGTGGCGAACACCGCGATGTCGGGGTCCAGGATCTTCTTCGTCTCCACCACCATCTTCCATTCTTCCTTGGTGGCGCCGTCATCCATGAACTTGTCGATATGCGGGATGCAGTTGAAGGCGATTTCCTTGGTGAACTGCTGCGGCGTGGAGGGGTCGTGCACGAACACCGCCTTGGTGTGGCTGTAGAGCTCGTCCATCCCTTCCTTCCCGGCGCCGGAGACGGACTGGTAGGTGGACACCACGACCCGCTTGATGCGGAAGCGGTCGTGCAGCGGCTTCAGCGCCACCACCATCTGGATGGTCGAGCAGTTGGGGTTGGCGATGATGTTGCGGCGGGCGAATTTCGCCAGCGCGTGCGGGTTCACCTCCGGCACCACCAGCGGCACGTCGGGTTCCATGCGGAACTGGCTGGTGTTGTCGATCACCACGCAGCCGGCGGCGGCGGCGCGCGGGGCGTGCACCGCCGAGACCGCGGCGCCGGGGCTGAACAGGCCGATGTCCCAGCCCGAGAAGTCGAAATTGTCCAGGTTCTGCACCTTCAGCACCTGCTTCTCGCCGAACGAGACCTCCGCCCCGGCGGAGCGGCCGGAGGCGAGGGCGGCGACTTCGTCGGCGGGGAACTGCCGCTCGGCCAGGGTTTTCAGCATCTCGCGCCCGACTGCCCCGGTGGCGCCGACGACGGCAACCCTGTAGCCCATGTGATCTCTCCTGCTGCAATGCGGCCGAGGCCGCGACGGGGGGTGGTTATATCAACCGCTGATGGTTCGATACATCGGCGGCACGCCGCCGGGGCCGCTCCTGCGTCCCCACGGGCACGGCCCTGACCTCAAGGGGTCCGGGGGGCAACGCCCCCTTGCCGTGCGCGAATTTTCGGGGGCCGTTCTTACAGGCCGCGCTGCCTTCCGGCAACCCGCGCGGTCGCGCCCGGCGCGCCGGCCGGTTCTTCCGCCGCCGCCAGCAGCGCCTCTTCCGCTGCCAGGTGCAGCTCCAGCAACGCGTCCATGCCGTGCAGCAGCCGCACCACTTCCCGCGCTTCGGCCGCCGAGCCGCCGGTCTCTGTCATCCCCGCCACCACGGCGCGGAAGCGGTCGGCCGTGCGTGCGATCTCGGCGTGCATCCGTGTCATGGTGCCGAGCGGGTCCCGCCCACCGAGGGCGCGGGCCATGGCGGGGTAGAGCACGGCTTCTTCTGCCTCCTGGTGCGGCAGCAGCAGCTCGTCGAACGCGGCGGCGATGCGGCGCAGCGCCGGCAGCGGGGGCGCGGGCTCGCGGTCCAGCCGCGCGGCGGTGTGGCGGAGGCGTTCCAGCAGCTCGCGCAGCGCTTCGTGCTCGCTGCCGAGCCGCGCCACCGCGGCGCGATCGGCAAGCGGGCGGGCGCCGCCGCCGCGCAGCACCCGGAGCGCGTTGAGGATCACCGCGACGTCGATCGCCTCCTGCAGCAGCGCCCCGGCGACGGGCGGCAGCGCCCCGGCCGCCGCCGCCGCCATCGCCACGCCCGACAACGCCATGCCCGCCACGATCGACTGCAAGGCGATCCCCCGGGCGCGGCGGGCGATCGCCACCGCCTCCGCCACCCGGTCCAGCCGGTCGACGGTGATGACGACCGCGGCCGCCTCGGCCGCTGCTGCCGCGCCGCGCGCGCCCATCGCCACGCCGACATCGGCCGCCGCCAGGGCCGGCGCGTCGTTGATCCCGTCGCCCACCATCAGCGTGGCGCCGTGCGCGCGGGCGGCCGCCACCGCGGCGATCTTGGCTTCCGGGGACAGGCCGCCCAGGGCCTCGTCGAAGCCGAGGGTGGCGCCGACCCGGGCTGCCGCCGCCGGCCGGTCCCCGCTCAGCATCACCAGGCGGATCAGGCCGGCGGCGCGCAGGGCGCGGACGGCGCCCGGGGCCTCGGCGCGGATCGGATCGGCCAGCAGCAGCACCCCGGCGATCCGCCCATCGAGCGCCACCCAGGCGGCCGCGGCGGCGGCATCGGCGAGGCGTGCGGCGGCGCCGCCGTCGGCCGCGTCTGGCGACGGCGGGGCGAGCCCGGCCGTTTCCAGCAGCCCGGCGCTGCCCACCGTGACCTGCACCTTGCCCACCAGGCCGGACAGGCCGCCGCCCGGGATCTCCGTGACCTCCCGCGGCGGGTCGAGGGGCAGGTCGAGCCCGCTGCGCCGCCGCCACGATCGCCCGCGCCACCACATGGCCCGATGCCTGTTCCAGGGTGGCGGCCAGGCGCAGCACCTCGTCGGGGTCGAACCCGTCCAGCGCCTCCACGCCGACCAGCCGCGGGCTGCCGCTGGTCAGGGTGCCGGTCTTGTCGAACAACCCGACCCGCACCCGCGCCAGCCGCTCCAGCGCGCCGCCGCCTTTGACCACGATGCCGCGCTTGGCGGCGCGCGAGATGCCGGCGACCAGCGCCACCGGCGCGGCCAGGATCAGCGGGCAGGGTGTGGCCACCACCAGCACCGCGAGCGCCCGCACCGGATCCCCCGATACCGCCCAGGCGCCGCCGGCCAGGACCAGGGTGATGACGAGGAAGCCGAGCGCCCAGCGATCTGCCAGCCGCACCATCGGCGGCCGCTCCCCCTCGGCGCGCTGCACGAGGCGGACCACGGCGGCGTAGGTGCTGGCCTCGGCGGTGGCGGTGGCCGTCATCGCGAAGGGGGCGCCGGCATTGACCATCCCGCTCGCCACCGGATCATCCGGCGAGGCGGCGACCGGCACCGGCTCGCCGGTGAGGGCGGCGGTGTCCAGGCTGGCGGGCTCGGCCAGGGTGCCGTCGACGGGGACGATCTCGCCTGATTTGACCAGCAGGCGGTCACCGGGGCGGATGTCGGGCACCGCGAGGTCGGTGATCCCCGCCTGATCCTGGCGATGGGCGAGGCGCGGCGCGCGGGCCAGCAGGGCGGTGAGCTCGCCGCGGGCGCGGGCCTCGGCATATTCTTCCAGCGCGGTGCCGCCGGCCACCATCAGGGCGATGATCGCGCCGGCCAGGCTTTGGCCGAGCGCCAGCGCGCCGAGGATCGCCATCAGGGCGATGATATCGACCCCGAGCACGCCGCGGCGCAGCTGGACCACGACGTCGCGCGCCACCACCGCCGCGACCAGCGCGGCCGGGATGTCCCAGGCCCAGCGGGCGAGGTCCGGGCGGGCGGCGGCGGCGGCGGCGAGGCCGGCGGCCAGCGCGAACAGCACGAACCCAAGCAGCAGGCGGCGCAGGCGGCGGGCGGGAAGCATGAGGGCGGGTCCTGGCTGGCGGCGGCGGGGCGTCCCGCCTCGATTGCTTAGCAGCAGCGGCGGGGCCGCAAGATTGACGCAGGTCAATGCCCCGCCGGGGCGGAGCGGCCAGACTTTTATCCGGTGGCGTCCGTCCGGCGCCGCAGCCGTACCCATTTCTCATTCATCGAGTGGAGACGTGCGATGTCCACGACCTCAACGCCGACGACCGACATGCAGGTGAAGCCCACCACCACGACCCCGGCGCCGGCCCCGGTGTCGACCGCCGGCGGCGGCGGGACGCCGGACGTGTTCCGCGCCTTCCGCGGCGAAATGGACCGGCTGTTCGACCGGTTCTTCAATGGCTTCGGCTTGCCCTCGTTCGCCTTCCCGCGCTTCGAAGAAATGCCCCGCCTGTCGCTGCCGTCGCCGGCGGTGGAGGTGACGGAGACCGACGCCGCCTGGACCATCGCCGCCGAACTGCCCGGCATGGCCGAGACCGACATCGAGGTGGCGATCAGCGGCGACCGGCTGACCCTGAAAGGCGAGAAGCGCCAGGAGAGCAAACGGACCGAGGGGACCACCACCCTGTCCGAGCGCAGCTACGGCGCGTTCGAACGGAGCTTCATGCTGCCCGAGGGGATCGACCGGGACAAGATCGGCGCCGCCTTCACCAAGGGCGTGTTGACCCTGACCCTGCCCAAGACCGAGACCGCGCGCCAGCAGACCCGGAAGATCGAGGTCAAGGCGGCGGCCTGATTCCGTTTCCTTTTGCCTCGGCGCCCGGCCCCCGGGCGCCGCCCTCCGCAGGAGCCTGCCCATGGTCGGGGTGACCCTCTCGCCCGAACAGATCCGCGCCGCGCCGCCCGAGGTGCGCCGCTGGCTGGAGCACGAAATCGCCGCGACCCTGGGCTTCGACCCGCCGGCGCACGCGATGCGCCCGCCGGAGATGCATCTGGTCGGCACCAGCCCGGACGAGGCGCGGGCGATCCTGGCCGCGATCCAGGGCCTGCTGCCCGTCGTCGCGGTGTTCTTCGAACTGGGGCGGGACGCCGCGGCCTCGCCCGCGCCCGGGGTGCGCGCGTTCCGGCTGACCGATGTCCAGCGGCATACGCGGCTGCCGGCGCCCGAGCAGGTGCTGGCGGCGCTGGAGGTGCTGAACGACGCGCTGCGCCGGTTGCGCGGGGATGCCGAGGCGGTGCTGGCGGCGCCGGAAGCGAACGGGGTGGTGTTCGTGGCCGAAAGCACCGCGGTGAACGTCCGTCGGCTGTGGGGAGAGATCGTGGCGGAGCGCGACCTGTCCGCCGCCTCCGCCGCGCCGGGCGATGCCGCGGGCGGGGCGCCGCTGCAGGGGGCGGGCTATCACGTGACGATGCCGATGGGCGGGACGGAGGCGCCCCCGGGGTTCAGCGGCGGACGCGGGGCGGGCTGAGCGGCGGCTGGAGCGGGCGAGGGGAATCGAACCCCCATAGCCAGCTTGGAAGGCTGGTGCATTGCCACTATGCTACGCCCGCATGCGGCAGGCCCGTATTTAGCCGGTGCAGCCGCAGGGAGCAATCGGCGCCGCGAGCGGCGTCAGGGCTTTGGCCTGAGGTCCCACCTCTCCGCGGCTGGGGGTTTCCCGGGCGGAGGGGCGAGGGGGCCTCATCGGGGGCGTGATCTTCCCCGCCTGTTGGGCGCAGGCGCGCGGTTGGATCAGGCGCACCGCCTCACGGCAGCGTTTATTGGTTCTTCGCTGGTTGGTGTGGGGAGTCGGCTGCCGTGGGGCAGCCCGGGGCAGGGCGCCCGACCTGCCCGAGCCTGGCGCCGTGCTCGCCGCCGTCAAGGACGCTGCGCGCCGCGCAAGAGCGCGGTGGCCCACGAAGGGGCGGGCCATCCTTGACCGCGGCTCCGCGCGGCGCCCTCCGAAGGTTCAGGCCGGGACGAAGAAACGGCCCCCAGCCGAACCAAGAAACACCGGACAAAGGCGCAGGTGGGTCGGGGGTGCCCAGACCAAACAGCGAGGCGCCAGATATAATATAGGGTAATTGGCCTTCTGGACGGACCTGCGACCCGATCCCGCCGGGCGCCGGGACTACATCACCTGCACTGAGTCCGATCCGGCGCCGAGTCCGACCAATTGGGATGGCCGCGCCAACGACGCGCCGGATACGAACCCGACGCCCTCCGGGGCGGCCGCGCTCAGAATGCCGTTGCACGTGCGGGAAGAACCGAAACAGTCGGAATGGACGGACATGATCGCCCAGATGGAGGAATGGCTGGCCGAACTGGCGCAGCTTGTCAGCCTCGGGATCGAGGCGATGGCAGTGCTGATCATCGCCATCGGCACGCTTCGCGCCGTCTACAAAGGGGCGCGGGCGATATGGATGTCGTCTGTCGCGAGCGACGCGCGCGTGATCTGGCTGCAGCTTTCACACATGCTCATCGTTGGCCTCAGCTTCCAACTGGCATCCGACATCGTGCGCAGCGCGGTCTCGCCGGACTGGGACGCGATCGGACGGCTGGCGGCGATCGCCGTGATCCGCGGCGGTTTGAGCCTGTTGCTTGAGGCGGAAACGAGGCGGATTGCCTCGCCCGATCCTTCCGCGAGAACGGGGCTGGTGCCGAGCGAGGGGACGCCCGCGACAGAGTAGTGCACCGCATCCGATCGCGCCGACCCGCCAGGATCTCCGGGGGGGCGATCGGGATAACGCAGCGGACGGTCGCGCGCGCTCAGCCGACCGGCTTTGCCGAGCGTGCCGGGCAGGAAATCGTTCTCCGGCGTCGGGTCGCCGGTCCTGGCGTACCGAGCCTTGAGGTCCACGGCCGGTGCGGGCGAACCGATCGCGGTACCCGAGCGGAACGTCCCGCCCGCCCGTAAGTCTCGACAATCCCCTTGACCCGACCCCAATCCTCGATAATCCTCCCGCCGCCCCATGTCCCATCTCGGCCCCCCACCGCCGCGCACCAAAGCCGCCGCCGCCTATGAACGTCTGCGCGCGGACATCCTCAGCTGCGCCATCCCCCCCGGCGCCCGCCTGCCCGTCGAGCTCATCGCCGCCCGCTACAACGTCGGTCCCACCCCCGCGCGCGAAGCCCTCAACCGCCTGGCCGCCGAAGGCCTCGCCACCCTGGCCGAGCAGCGCGGCTTCTCCGCCGCCGACGTCAGCCCCGCCGAGCTGATCGAGCTCACCGACACCCGCTGCCTGATCGAGGAGGCGGCACTCCGCCGCTCCATGCAGGCCGCCGATCCGGGGTGGGAGGAACGGCTGGTCCTTGCCGTCCATCGCCTGGCCCGCACCCCCAACTCCGCCGCCGCCGGCGCGTTCCGCGAAAACCCCGAGTGGGAACGCCAGCACGCCGCGTTCCACGCCGCCCTGATCGGCGGCGCCGGCTCGCGCTGGATCGCGTCCTTCGGCGAGACCCTGAACCAGCAGTTCCGCCGCTACCGGGCGCTGGCGATGCGCGCCGCCTATGCCACCCGCGACGCCCGCGCCGAGCACGAGGCGCTGGCCCGCGCCGCCCTGGCCGGCGATCCGGACCAGGCCGCAAGCCTGCTCCGCCAGCACTATCAGCGCACCGCCGGCATCATCCTCCACGTTCTCGGCGCCCCTGACCCCTACGCGCCCCCCGCCGCCTGACCCGTCCGCAACCGATCGAGATCGCCCGCATGTCCCAGACCCACCACGCCGGCCGCCATTTCCTGCAGATCCCTGGCCCCACCAACGTGCCGGACCGGGTGCTGCGCGCGATCGACCGGCCCACCATCGACCATCGCGGCCCGGCGTTCGGCCGCATGGGCACCGAGTTGTTCGCCAATCTGCGGCGCATCTTCCAGACCGAAGGCCCGGTGGTGATCTACCCCGCCTCCGGCACCGGCGCGTGGGAAGCGGCGCTGACCAACACCCTCTCGCCCGGCGACACGGTGCTGATGTGCCGCACCGGCTGGTTCGCCACCTTGTGGAACGACATGGCGAGCCGGCTCGGCCTGATGCCCGATCTTCCTGGAAACCGACTGGCGCCGCGGCGCCGACCCGGCCGCCATCGGCGCGGCGCTGGCCGACGACACGGCCCACAAGATCAAGGCGGTCTGCGTGGTGCACAACGAGACCTCCACCGGCTGCACCAGCCGCATCGACGAGGTGCGGGCGGCGATCGACGCGGCCGGACACCCGGCGCTGCTGCTGGTGGACACCATCTCCTCGCTCGCCTCGATCGATTACCGGCACGACGAATGGGGGGTGGACGTGACGGTGGCCGGTTCGCAGAAGGGGCTGATGCTGCCGCCGGGCCTGTCGTTCAACGCGGTCAGCGCCAAGGCCCTGGCGGCGGCCGGGGCGGCGAAGCTGCCGCGCAGCTACTGGGACTGGCGGCCGATGCTGGACGCCAACAAGACCGGCTTCTTCCCCTACACCCCCGGCACCAACCTGCTGTTCGGCCTGGACGAAGCGGTGAAAATGCTGCTGGAAGAAGGACTTGAGAACGTTTTTGCCCGCCACGACCGCCACGCCGAGGCCACCCGCCGCGCGGTGCGCGCCTGGGGGCTGGAGGTGCAGTGCGCCGAGCCGCGGCACTATTCGTCCTCGCTCACCGCGGTGCGCCTGCCGGAGGGCCACAGCGCCGACGCGCTGCGCGCGACCATCCTGGAGAAGTTCAACATGAGCCTGGGCAACGGGCTCGGCCATCCTGAAGGACCGCGTGTTCCGCATCGGCCATCTGGGCGATTTCGGCGATCTGCAACTGCTGGGCACCCTGGGCGGGGTGGAGATGGGGCTGCGCGCCGCCGGCGTGCCGCACCGGCCGGGGGGCGTGCAGGCGGCGATCGACTATCTGGCGGGGAACGCGTAGCCGCGGCAGGGAAGGGGGGCGGGATGACCGACCGGTCCATCATCGGCGATGCGCCGCGGCGGCGGGAGGACGCGCGGTTCGTCACCGGCCAGGGCGCCTATCTGGACGATCTGCGCTTCCCCGACCTCGCTCACGCGGTGCTGCTGCGCGCCCCGCACGCGCATGCGCGGATCGGCGCCATCGACACGGCGGCGGCGCGGGCCGCGCCGGGCGTGCTGGCCGTGCTCACGGCCGCCGACGTGCGCGCCGACGGGCTGCAGCCTTTGCTGCCCACCGCGACCGCCAACCCCTTCACCGGCGCGCCCTTCGCCTTCCTGCCGCAGCCGCTGCTGGCCGAGGGCAAGGTGCGCCACGCCGGCGAGGCGGTGGCGCTGATCGTCGCGGAAACCCGCGCCCAGGCGCTGGATGCGGCCGAGCGTGTGGCGGTGACCTATGACCCGCTGCCTGCGGTCGTCGCCGCCGTCGCCGCGCGCCGCCCGGACGCGCCGCAACTGGCGGACGGGGTGCCGGGCAATCTCTGCCTGGCCTGGCGCACCGGCGACGCCGCCGCGGTGGACGCCGCCTTCGGCCGCGCCGCGCATGTGGTGCGGCTCCGGCTCGACGCGCACCGGATCGTGACCAACCCGATGGAGCCGCGCGGGGTGGTCGGCCAGTTCGATCCGGCCAGCGGGCGCTACACCGTGCATGTCTCCAGCCAGAGCCTGCACGCCAACCGCGACGCCGCCGCCCGCGCCCTCGGTGTGGCGCCGACGGCGGTGCGGTTCGTCGCGCCCGATGTCGGCGGCGGGTTTGGCGCCAAGAATTTTCCCTACCCCGAGCACGCGCTGATCGCCTGGGCGGCGAAGCGGGTCGGCCGGGCGGTGAAATGGATCGCCGGGCGGGGCGAGACCTTCCTCGCCGATCACCAGGGGCGCGACCACCAGGCCGAGGCGGCGCTGGCGCTGGACGCGGAGGGGCGGTTCCTCGCGCTGCGGGTGGAGAGCGTGGCCAATCTCGGCGCCTATCTGGCCGGCAGCGCCGGCGGGGTGCAGGTCAACCAGTACGCGCATCTTCAGGGCACGGTGTACGCGATTCCCGCGATCGCGCTCGACATCACCGCGGTGTTCACCAACACCGCCCCGATCGGCGTGCTGCGCGGCCCCGGCTTCGCCGAGGCGAACGCCATCATCGAGCGCCTGATCGACGCGGCGGCCCGCCAGTGCGGCTTCGACCGGATCGCGCTGCGCCGGCGCAACCTCGTGCCGCCCACGGCGATGCCGATGACGAACGCGCTCGGCTTCACGGTGGACAGCGGCGATTTTCCGGCCGCGTTCGAGCTTGCCCTGGCCCGCGCCGATGTGGACGGCTTCGCCGCGCGGCGGGCCGCCAGCGCGGCGCGCGGCAGGCTGCGCGGCCTCGGCATCGCCTGCCACATCAAGGCCACCGGCGGCGCGCCGCAGGAGAACGTGGACATCCGCTTCGCCCCCGACGGCACCGTGGCGCTGATCACCGGCACCCAGACCATCGGCCAGGGGCACGAGACGACCTTCCCGCAGATCCTCGCCGACCGGCTCGGCGTGGCGAACGCGGCGATCCGCCTCGTGCAGGGCGACACCGATCTCATTCCGCTGGGCGGCGGGCACGGCAGTTCGCGCGCCACCTACATGGGCGGCACGGCGATCTGGCGCGCGGCCGACGCGATCATCGCCAAGGGCCGGCGCATCGCCGCCGAGGCGCTGGAGGCGGCGGAAGCCGACATCGATTTCGCCGACGGACGCTTCACCGTCGCCGGCACCAATCTCGCGATCCCGCTGATGGACGTGGCGGATCGGGCGCGTGCCGCCGGCACGCCGCTGGACACGTATCTTGCCTGGACGCGGGAGGCGATGACCTTCCCCAACGGCACCCAGGTGGCGGAGGTGGAGATCGACCCCGAGACCGGCCAGGTCGTCCTGGTCCGCCTCGCGGCGGTCGATGACTACGGCGTGCTGGTGAACCCGATGGTGGCGGCCGGCCAGGCGCATGGCGCGATGGCCCAGGGGGCGGGACTCGCGCTGCTGGAGCGCGCGGTGTACGACCCGGACTCGGGCCAGCCGCTGGCCGGATCCTTCATGGACTACGCGATGCCGCGGGCGGCGGATCTGCCGGGTTTCGACCTCGGCTTCAACGCCACCCGCTGCACCACCAACCCGCTGGGGGTGAAGGGCTGCGGCGAGGCGGGAACCGTCGGCGCCTTCCCCGCGATCACGAATGCGATCCTCGACGCGCTGGCGGCGCGCGGCGTGGACGGGTTCGAGGGACCGGCTGGTCCGTTCCGGATCTGGCAGGCGCTGCGGCGGGCGGACGCCGCGCGGTCCGGCGCCGCCTCTTCCGTTACCGGCCGCGCCGCACTACATGAATTTGGCGTTATCGACATGACCCCGGTTTAATCGCTCCACCATTGGAACGGCCATCCGGCCGACGGCATCTGATGTGGCAGGCGGCGTGCCCATCCGGGTCGCGGCACCCTCGAACCCGAAGCGGAAGCTGGAAGGAGCTATTGATGGATCAGCGCACGGATCGCGTACGCCGGCGGCATTGGACGACCCTGGGGAAACCCCTGGCGGTCGCGCTGTTGGCGGGCACCACCCTGGCCGGAGCGGCCTTCTCGACGCTGCCCCTCGGGTCGGCGGCGTATGCCGCGCCGCCGGTCGCCTCGCCCGTCGCGGCGCTGAACACCAACACCCAGGCGGCGATGCCGGAGCGGCTGCCGAGCTTCACCCATCTGGTCGCCGAGGTGAAACCGGCGGTGGTCTCGGTGACCAACTACCTCAAGCAGAAGCCGCAGCAACAGCAGCAGCAGGGCGGCCAGCAACTGCCGTTCCCGTTCAACCAGTTCCCGTTCAACCAGATGGTGCCGCATCCGCAGGCGGTGGAAGCGCGCGGATCCGGTTTCATCATCAACGAGGACGGGCTGATCGTCACCAACAACCACGTGGTGAAGAACGCCAGCCGCATCACCGTCACCATGGATGACGGCAAGGTCGTGCCGGCCAAGGTGGTGGGTACCGACCCGCGCACCGACATCGCCTTGCTGAAGATCGCCGTGAACCACCCGCTGCCCTATCTGCAGCTGGGTGATTCCGACAAGGCCCAGCCCGGGGAGTGGGTGATCGCCATCGGCAACCCGTTCGGCCTGTCGGAGACGGTCACTGCCGGCATCGTCTCGGCGCTCGGGCGCAACATCGGTGCCGGGCCGTATGACAAGTTCATCCAGGTCGACGCGCCGATCAACGAGGGCAATTCCGGCGGCCCGCTGCTGACCCAGGACGGCAAGGTGATCGGCATGAACACCGCGATCCTCTCGCCCACCGGCGGGTCGATCGGCATCGGCTTTGCCATCCCCTCCGACATGATCCGCAAGATCACCGACGACCTGCAGAAATACGGCCACGTGACCCGCGGCTATATCGGGGTTGAGGCGCAGTCGGTGTCCGGGGCGATGTCGAAGGCGCTGAACCTGCCGCACGAGGGCGGCGCGCTGATCGCCAGCGTGATGCCGAACACCCCGGCCGAGCGGGCCGGGCTGAAGCCTGGTGACGTGATCGTCGACGTGAACGGCCAGGAGATCAAGAACCCGAGCGATCTCGCCAACCACGTCGCCGACGTGAAGCCGGACACGGACGCGAAGCTCAGTGTGATCCGTGACGGCAAGCCGGTCACGATCGCGGTGAAGGTGGCGGAGATGCCGAGCCAACGGGCGCTCGCGACCAACCTGCAACCGGGTCACACCGGCTCGCGGCTTGGTCTTGCGCTCGGCGCGTTGTCGCCGGGCATGGCGGGTCAGCTCAACCTGCCGGACGGCACCGAAGGCGCGCTGGTGACCGGGGTGAAGCAGGGCTCGCCGGCGCAGGAGGCCGGGATCGAGGCCGGGGACGTGATTGTCGGTGTCGGCACCCAGCCGGTGCGCAACCCGGTGGAAGCCGCGCGCGCGATCGAGATGGCGACGCGCCAGCCCGGCCACGCGGTGGCGCTGCGCATCCTGCACAACGGCCAGCCGGCCTTCGTCGCGGTGAACCTGTCGGGCAAGCCCGGCAACGGGTGATACCCACCGGCCGAAGCTTCAACTCTTCGGACGCAAGGCCAGGGGGGCGCTGCCCCCCTGGACCCCCTGCCAGGGGACAGTCGTCCCCTGGACCCCTCGCACGGAACCAACGAACGGATCCAAGGGCGTCGCCCTTGGTGGGGGTCCAGGGGGCAACGCCCCCTGGCCTTGCTTCCTGAGCGCCGGCTTGGCGGGGCGTCGCGTGCAGAGTAAACCCGGTTCCCGGCAACGACCGCTCCGGAGGAACCGACCCGCATGATCGACAAGACCGTCCGTACCATGGCCGAGGCCATGGCCGGCATCGAGGACGGCGCCACCGTGCTGGTGGGCGGCTTCGGCGCCGTCGGTCAGCCCAACGCGCTGATCGACGGGCTGATCGAGCAGGGGGCGAAGGACCTGGTGATCGCCGCCAACAACGCCGGCGTCGGCCACACTGGCCTCGCGCGGCTGATGGAACTGGGGCGGGTGCGCAAGATCATCTGCTCCTTCCCGCGCTCCTCCGATCCCGTCGTGTTCGAGACCTTGTACCGCGCCGGCCAGATCGAGCTGGAGATCGTTCCCCAGGGCACCTTGGCCGCGCGCATCCACGCCGCCGGCGCCGGCATCCCGCTGTTCTTCACCGCCACCGGCGTCGGCACCAAGATGGCGCAGGGCAAGGAAATCCGCGAGATCGACGGCCGCACCTATGTCGCGGAGAAAGCCCTGCAGGGCGACGTGGCGCTGGTGGAGGCGTGGGAAGCGGATCGCTGGGGCAACCTCACGTTCCGCAAGTCGGGGCGGAACTTCAACCCGGTGATGGCGATGGGCGCGAAGCTGACCATCGTGCAGTCCCAGCACCTGCGTGCGTTGGGCGAGATCGACCCCGACCAGGTCCACACGCCGGGGATCTTCGTCACCCGCGTGCTGCACGTGCCCTACGGCGACCCGTCCGGCTTCTGACAGGAACGGAGAAAGCGCAATGTCCGCGACCGCAGCAAGCGCAGCGAAGCCGCTGACCCGCACCGAGATGGCCGCGCGGGTCGCGCGCGACATCCCGGAAGGCTGGTACGTCAACCTCGGCATCGGTATCCCGACCGCCGTGGCCGACCACGTGCCGCTGGAGCGGGAGGTGGTGTTTCATTCGGAAAACGGCGTGCTCGGCATGGGCCCGGCGCCGGCCAAGGACAAGATCGATCCCTGGCTGATCAACGCCGGCAAGCAGTATGTCACCCTGCGCCCGGGCGGCAGCTACTGCCACCATTTCGACAGTTTCGCGATGATCCGCGGCGGGCATCTCGATCTCTGCGTGCTGGGCGCGTTCCAGGTGGCGGAGAACGGCGATATCGCCAACTGGGCCACCAGCGAGAACGACACCGCGCCGGCGGTGGGCGGCGCGATGGACCTCGCCGCCGGGGCCAAGCGGCTCTGGGTGATGATGGAGCACACCACCAAGGACGGCACGCCCAAGCTGGTGCACCGGTGCAGCTATCCGCTGACCGCGTTGGGCGCGGTGAAGCGGGTCTATACCAATCTCGCGGTGATCGACGTCACACCGCGCGGCTTCGTGCTGCGCGAGATGGCGCCGGGGCTCACGTTCGACGCGGTGCAGGCCCGCACCGAGGCGCCGCTGATCGACGAAACGGCGGGCTGAGCGCGGGCGGCGACGGTCCCGCCTCTCGGTGGGACGGCGCCGGCCCGGGGTATGCCAACCCGATTGTCCCCGTCGTGGCCGGGTCAGGCCCGGCCATGACGGGGACGGCCGGGCGCGGCTGCCCGCGGCCTAGCCGGCGCCGGGGTGGCGGATGTTGGCGCTCTGGCGCGGGATCCCCGTCTGCTCGCGGCACACGCGGGCGAAGGCGGCCACGCCGTCGCGGATCTGCGCGGCCGAGGGCAGGGCGAAACACAGCCGCAGATGCGACTTCGCCGCCTCGGCATCCACCGCCCAGTCCGGCCCCGGGTTGAACGCGATCCCCGCCGCCGCGGCCGGCGCCACCAGGGCGCGCACATCGACGCTGTCGGGCAGCTTCATCCACAGGAAGATGCCGCCACGCGGGCGCCAGGTCTCGATCGCGGTGCCGAACTCGCGGGCCAGCGCGTCCTGCATCACGTCCAGCTTGGCGTGCAGCCCGGCGCTGAGCTGTTCCACATGCGCGCCGAACGCGGTGGCGCAATATTCCGCCACCACCATCTGGTCGATCGCCCCGGTGCCGCTGTCGCCCTTGGAGGCGATCATGCGCGACAGCACCGGCCATTGCGCGGTGGCGTAGCCCACCCGCAGCGCCGGGGCGAGCGACTTGGAGAACGAGCCGATATGGATCACCTGCGCCGGCGCCAGCCCGTACAGCGCCGGCGGCGCGTCGGTGTCGTGCCACAGCAGATCGGCGTAGCACTCGTCCTCGAAGATCGGCACGCCGAAGCGGGCCGACAGCGCGATCAGCGCCTGGCGGCGCGCGAGCGGCAGGACCGATCCGGTCGGGTTCTGGATGGTGGGGATGGTGTAGAGGTATTTCGGCGTGATCCTGCGCGCGGCAAGGTCGGCCAGGATGCTCTCCAGCGCGTCCGGGCGGATGCCCTCGGCATCGACCGGCATGGCAACCACCGTCGCCCCCGCCTGGCGCGCCCGGTTGATCGACCCGGCGTAGGAGAATTCCTCGATCAGCACGGTATCGCCCGGCGCCACCAGCAGCCGGTTCACGATGTCGATGCCCTGGCCGGAGCCGGAGGTGATCAGCACGTCGTCGGCGCCGGCGGCGATGCCGCGCCGGTCACTCAGCTTGCGGGCGACGAAGTCGCGCAGGCCCAGATAACCCTGCGGGCCCTGGGCGAGGTTGTACATGGCGAGCTTGGCGCCCTCGCGCCGCAACACCGCGGCGGCGGCCTGGGCCAGGTCTTCGGTGGGGATCAGGCTCGGGTCGTTGTGGCCGCCGATGAAATTATAGGGCGGGAAGCCGGTGAAACGCGGCGCCGACAGCCCGGGGGCGAGGCGGGAGACGAGGTCGAACCCGTCCATGATGGTGTTTCCTCCTGCGGATCTGCTTCCATGCTGCGCGGGCGGTGTCCGGCAGGCAAGGCCAGGGGGCGCTGCCCCCCTTGGTCCGCTTCGCGGCCCAGACCCTGCCAAGGGCTGAGCCGTTGGAATCCAGGGCGATCGCGCGCACGCCCGGATCGCCCCATATTAGTCCGATATCGCAACAATAAGGACGCGCGTCGGCTCCGCCCGCTCAGGCCGGAATTTTCGCCGACCCCAGCCCCGGGCACCCGAGCCAGACCGGCCGACGGTCCCGCCCCCCCGCAGGGGGCATGCACCCGAGCGCGACAAGATCCCCGTGCGAAACCCCCCTCGCCCGCGCCACGGCGTAGTCGGCCGCCGCCGCCGCGGCCGTCAAGGGCCCGCCGGGCACCAGGATCACCGGCCGCCGCGGCCGCCGCGAGGCGGGCAAAAGCGCGCGATCCACCCCGAGCATCCAGCCGAGCGGGCGCAGGATCGGCCCCAGCCTGGGATCGGCCGCCAGCAGCTCCGCCATCGCCGGGTCGCGCAGCAGCGCCTCCAGCTGCGCCCGCCCGGCGGCGGCCTGCGGCACCAGCCGCAGCAGCCAGCGCCAGGAGCGCGGCAGCCCCGTGCGTTCCGGCGGCGGGTCCGCCAACGGGTCGTAATAGCTGTCGGTGGGAACGAATCGCGGCTCGACCGGCTTCGGAGCGCGCCTCGGCGGCGGAACCGGCGTGCCGGCAACGGCGCGGAACCGGGCGACGAGATCGCGCAGCCGGGCGAGCAGGGCGCCGGCGCGCGTGCGGTCCAGCCCCGCGTGATCGCCCAATCCGGCGATGCGGTCGGCCAGCCAGGCGACGAGGCTGGTAAGACGGTCGAGCAGAGGGGGGAGGGAGCGGGACATGGGATCAGGAACAAATATAGAACATTTGCCCCGGCCGAGGCAACAGGTTTGTGCGGGCGGTGCGCGCGATGGCCCGAACCGGTCTCGGATTGACGTTCCATTGTCCCGGCGCCTCGGCCGTTCCGTCACGGCCGCCGGCCGCGGCATGGCCGGCCTTGAGCCGGCCATGCCGCGCCGGCGGGCCAACAGAGGGGCCTCCCTGGATGCGGGGCCGCCAACGCATCGTGCGTGGGAGTCGAGGGAACCGGGGCGTTCACCCGGTTGCCCTGCCTTGGAACCCGTTCGTTCGGTTCGGGGGGAGGGCGGGGAGCGTCCCCTGGCCTTGCCCGCCGGATATGACAACCGGCCCCGGCCCGCCTAATTTCCCGGCTTCCCCCCCGGCCAGGAGACGCCCGCCGCATGGATCCGCTCGCACAGCTCGCCCGCGATCTCGTTTCGATCGACAGCCGCAGCTTCGTGTCCAACCTGCCTGTGGCCGAACGCCTGGCGGCCGCGCTGGGGGCGTTCGAGGTCGAGGCGCTGGACTATGTCGATCCCGCCGGCGTGGCCAAGCGGGTTCTCGTCGCCCATCGCGGCGGACCGGGCGGGCTGGCGCTGTCGGGCCATATGGACACGGTGCCCGATACCGGCTGGCAGGAGGATCCGTTCTCGGCGCATGTCGATGCCGCCGGCGTGCTGCACGGGCTTGGCTCGGCCGACATGAAGGGGCCGGTGGCCGCGGCGGTGGTCGCGGCCGGCAGCCTGCCGGCGAAGGTTCCGGTCACCCTGTTGCTCACCACCGACGAGGAAACCACGAAGCAGGGGGCGCGCGAGATCGTTGCGCGCTCCGCGCTCGCCCGCCGCGCCGCCCCGCGCGCCATCGCGGTGGTGGAGCCCACCCGGATGGTTCCGCTGCGCGGCCATCGCAGCAGCATCAATTTCACCTGCACCGCCACCGGGGTGCAGGCGCACAGCAGCACCGGCGCGGGCCGCAACGCCAACTGGGCGCTGGTGCCGTTCCTGGCCGAGATGAAGACCCTGTTCGAGCGCCTGCGCAGCGATCCGGCGCTGCAGGACCCTGCCTATGATCCGCCGTTCAGCGATTTCAACCTGATCATCGACAACCACGGCACGGCGGTGAACGTGACCGTCCCGCGCGCCACCGTGCGCATCAAGTTCCGCTACTCGGCGAAGATCGACCCCGCGCCGGTGCTGGAAGCGGTGCGCGCCGCCGGCGAGCGCGCGGGGATCGCGGTGCAGGAGGCGCGCGAGGGCGCGCCGCCCGAACTGCCCGAAGACCATCCACTGGTCCGGCTGGCCGGCCGCGTCACCGGCACCGCGCCACGCACCGCGGCCTTCGGCACCGACGCCTCGGAGCTTTCGGCGTTGGCGCCGTGTGTGGTGCTGGGACCGGGGGACATCGCGGTGGCGCATCGTCCCGGCGAATCCGTGCCGCTGGCCGATCTCGCCGCCGCGGTGCCGGTGTTCGCGCGCCTGGCCGAAGCGGTGGCCGCCGGCTTCTGATGGCCCGGTGACCGGGGGCGCGATGGGGGGCATCGGACCCGCCGGGCGGCCGCGTTCCCCGCCGCGCGGCATGGGCGGGGACCATGCATCGGCGGCGTCGCCGCGCGGTTGCGTCCGTCCGGCCCGCCGGGCAAACATGCCGTGGCGGCCCGCTGAACGCGGGACCGACGACAGGCAGGCAAAACATACCAACGGGAGCTAAACGAACCATGATTGGCAGGAGAGCGATTCTGGCCGGCGGCGCCGCCGCCGCGGCAGCGTCCGTGGCGCCGCGCGCCATGGCGAAAGCGACGCCCGGGGTCACCAAGACGACCCTCAAGATCGGCAACACCATGCCCTACAGCGGGCCGGCATCGTCGTACGGGGCGATCGGCCATACCGAGACCGCATTCTTCAAGATGGTCAACGACCAGGGCGGGGTCGGCGGCCGCAAGATCGATTTCATCAGCTACGACGACGGCTATTTGCCGCCCCGCACGGTGGAGCAGGTCCGTCGCCTGCTGGAGCAGGACGAGGTCGATTTCCTGTTCAATACGCTCGGCACGCCGACCAATTCGGCGATCGAGCGCTATGTGAACCACAAGAAAGTGCCGATGCTGTTCGTCGCCACCGGCGCGAGCAAGTGGGGCGAGTACAAGAAATATCCGTGGACCATCGGCCTGCAGCCGAGCTATCGCACGGAAGCGCAGATCTATGCCAAGTACATCCTGCAGCACAAACCCGCCGGCAAGATCGGAATCCTGTATCAGAACGACGATTTCGGCAAGGACTACGTCAACGGCATGCGCGACGTCCTGGGCAAGGACTGGAACAAGCATGTGATCAAGTCGCTGTCCTACGAGGCGACCGACCCCACGATCGATTCCCAGATGACCGAGCTGCAGGCCGCCGGCGCCGACGTGTTCGTCGCCGCCACCGCGCCCAAGCAGGCGGCGCAGGCGATTCGCCAGGCGCATAACCTCAACTGGCACCCGCTGTTCTTCCTGACCAACGTCTCGATCTCGGCCGGTTCGGTGATGAAGCCGGCCGGGGCGGAGAACGGGGTGGGCATCATCACCAGCGGCTGGCTGAAGGACCAGACCGAGGCGGCGTCGATGAACGACCCGGGCATGAAGGAATGGCGCGCCTTCATGGACAAATACCTGCCGCATGCGGACAAGAGCGACAATAATTTCGTCTACGGCTACACGGCCGCCACCGTGATGCGCCACGTGCTGGAGGCCTGCAAGGGCGACTTCTCCCGCCCCAACGTGATGAAGCAGGCGACCAACATCAAGAAGCTGGAGATCGGCACCCTGCTGCCGGGGATCTTCGTCTCGACCAGCCCGACCAACTACTACCCGATCCGGGCGATGCAGCTGCAGCGCTGGGACGGCAAGAACTGGGTGCGCTTCGGCGGCATCATCGAAGGCGCCTGATCAGGATCGGCGGGGGCACCGGGTCGGTGCCCCCGCCGAGCTGCCGTGGCCTGCGTCAGGCCGCGTCCTCGGGCGGGGTCTCCGCCGCCGCCGCTTCCAGCACCGCCAGCCGGTGCTCGGCCTCAGCCAGCCGCGTTTCCATCGCCGCGAGCTTCGCCGCCGCGTCCTCCTGGCCCGCGCGCGCAAGGGCCGCCATCTCCTGGATCGCCTCCAGCTCGTCGCGGCGCACCAGATCGAGCCGGCGCAGCGCCTCGTCGATGCGCGCGCGCACCATCGCCTCCGCCTCCTCGCGGACGCCGGCGAGCGCGGAGATCGCGCCCCCGGCCACGCCCGCCAGGTCGTCGAAGAATTTCGGCCGATCGCTCATCGCATTAACCCCTTGTTCACGCCGGCCCGGCCGGACCCCCCTGCCACCGGGCGGCGGATGCCTCTATAAGCCGCGCCCATGATTATGGTCACCGGCGGGGCCGGTTTCATCGGTTCGATGCTGCAAGCCGCCCTGGTCCGCCGCGGCGCGGAGACGGTGGTGGTCGACTGGCTCGGCCACCAGGGCAAGTGGCGCAACCTCGCCGCGCACCCGCCGGCCCGGCTGATCCCGCCCGAGGCGCTGGACGATTTCCTCGCCACCCGCCCGCCGCTCGAAGCGCTCGTGCATCTCGGCGCGATCAGCGAGACCACGGCGACCGACGGCGACCTCACCTGGGCCACCAATGTCGAACTGCCGCTGCGGCTGTGGCAGTGGTGCGCTTCCCGCGGGGTGCCCTTCATCTACGCCTCGTCCGCCGCCACCTATGGCGACGGGTCCGCGGGGTTCGAGGACGACCCGGGCGCCGAGGCGCTGGCCCGGCTGCGCCCGCTCAATCTCTACGGCTGGACCAAGCACGCCTTCGACCTCCGGGTGGCGGCGCTGCTGGCCGGCGGGGCGCCGCGCCCGCCGCAATGGGCCGGGCTCAAGTTCTTCAACGTCTATGGCCCGAACGAGTACCACAAGGGGCCGATGATCTCGGTGGTGAAGGTCAAATACGACGAGGTCGCCGCCGGCCTCGCGCCCCGCCTGTTCCGCTCCGACCGCGACGGGCTCGCGGACGGGGCGCAGGCGCGCGACTTCATCTGGGTGGGGGACGTGGTCGACGTGATCCTGTGGCTGCTCGACACGCCGGCGGTGAGCGGGCTGTTCAACCTCGGCACCGGCCGGGCGCGCAGCTATCTCGATCTCGCGCATGCGGTGTGCGATGCCGCCGGGGTGGCGCGACGGGTGGAGTTCATCGACATGCCGGCGAAACTGCGCGGCCAGTACCAGTCCTTCACCGAGGCCGGCACGGCGCGGTTGCGCGCCGCCGGCTTCCCCGGCCAGTTCACCCCGCTTGAGGAAGGGATCCGTCGCTACGTGCAGGACCACCTGACCCGGCCGGACCCGTACGCATGAGCGGGGTCCTGGTCTATCCCGGGTTCGACCCGGTCGCGATCCATCTCGGGCCGATCTCGATCCGCTGGTACGCGCTGGCCTATATCACCGCGCTGCTGCTCGGCTGGCGCCTGGCGCGGCATCTGGTGCGCCGGACCCCGGTGGTGGCGACGGCCGAGCATGTCGATGATTTCCTCACCTGGGCAACGCTCGGCGTGGTGCTGGGCGGGCGGCTCGGCTACGTGCTGTTCTACCAGCCGGCGCTCTATTTCGCCCATCCGCTGCTGATCCCGGCGGTGTGGGACGGGGGCATGAGCTTCCACGGCGGCGCGATCGGCGTCGCCGTCGCGATCTGGTGGTTCTGCCGCAGGAACGGCATCCCGGTGCTGGGCTTCGGCGACCGGATCGCGGTGACGGTGCCGATCGGTCTCGGCCTCGGACGGGTGGCCAATTTCATCAACGGGGAGCTGTGGGGCCGCACCGTGCCGGGCTGCACGCCCGCCCACTGCTGGCTGCCGGTGGCGCTGATCTATCCGCAGGTGGGGCCGTTGCCGCGCTATCCCTCGGAACTGTTCGAGGCGGTGCTGGAAGGCATCATCCTGCTCACCGTGATGCTGCTGCTGGCACGGCGTGAGTACTGGCGCGCGCGGCCCGGCTGGCTCGTCGGCGTGTTCCTGTGCGGCTATGGCGTGTGCCGCATCATCGCCGAGCACTTCCGCCAGCCCGACCCGTTCCTGGGCTACCTCGCCGGCGGGCTGACGATGGGCCAGATCCTGTCGATCCCCATGCTGCTGATCGGCGGCGGGCTGATCTGGTACGGGCTGCGTCATCCGTTTGTGGCGCCGCCTGCCGTGGCGGCCGGCCCCGCCGCCGCGCCCGGCGCCGGCCGCACGCGCCCGCGCGGCGGCTGAGGGCCGGCGGCGGCGCCATGGAGGGCATGGGTCCGGATGCGCCGGCGGCGGGGCCCGAGCGGCTGGACCATTTCATGGCCCGGGCCAACGCCGCCTATTACGCCACGCACGATCCCTTCGCCGACTTCACCACCGCGCCCGAGATCGCCCAGGCCTTCGGCGAGATCCTGGGCCTGTGGGCGGCGGTGAGCTGGGAGCTGCTCGGCCGCCCGAGCCCGGTGCTGCTGATCGAGGCCGGGCCCGGCCGCGGCACCCTGATGGCCGACGCACTGCGCGCGATCGGCCAGGTGGCGCCCGGCTTCGCTGGCGCCCTGGCGCCGCATCTGATCGAGACCTCGCCCCGGTTGCGCGCCGCCCAGGCCGCCGCGCTGCCGCCGGCGCTGGCCGCGCGCACCACCTGGCACGACAGCCTCGACAGCGTGCCGGAGGCGCCGCTGCTGCTGCTCGCCAACGAATTCCTGGATGCGCTGCCGATCCGCCAGTTCGTCCGCCGCGGTGCCGGCTGGACCGAGCGCCACGTCGCGGACGGCGGGTTCGTGGAGCAGCCGGCCACCCCGCCGGACGGGCCGTGGCCGGCGCAGGTGGGGGAGGGGATTGTGGTCGAAGCGAACCTGCCCGCCCGTGCTTTCGTCGCCCGGCTCGCCGCCCGGCTGGCCCGCCATCCGGGGGCGGCGCTGCTGCTCGACTACGGCCCCGCCGAGGCAAGCGCCGGCGACAGCCTCCAGGCGCTGCGCGCCGGCCGCCCGGCCGATCCGCTGGCGGCGCCGGGGGAGGCCGACCTGACCGCGCATGTCGATTTCCCGGCGCTGGCCGCGATCGCCCGTGGCGCCGGGGCGGCGGTGCACGGGCCGCTGCCGCAGGGCGTGCTGCTGACCCGGCTTGGCCTGTTCCAGCGCACCGACCGGCTGGCGCGCGGCCAGCCCCCGGCGCGGGCGGCCGGGCTGATCGCGGCGGCGCGGCGGCTGGCCGAGCCCCATCGCATGGGCCGGCTGTTCAAGGCGCTGGCGCTGTGTCACCCAGCCTGCCCCACCCCGCCGGGATTCGATCCATGACGCCGGAGCCGCTGCGTTCCTCCTTGCTGCCCGTCGCGCACGGGTTCTTCACCCGGCTGGGCGGCGTGTCCACCGGCCCCTATGCGGCGCTCAATTGCAGCGTCTCCGGCGCGGATTCCCCGGCGGCGGTGGCGGAGAACCGTGCCCGCGCCGCACGCGCGCTGGGCGTTGCGCCGGCGGGGCTGGTGGGGCTGACCCAGGTGCACGGGGTGGCGGTGGCGCGGGTGGAGGCGCCCTGGCCGGCGGGCGCGGGGCCGCAGGCCGATGCGATGGTGACGGACCGGCCCGGCGTCGCGCTCGGCATCGTGACCGCCGATTGCGCCCCGGTCCTGCTGGCCAATTCGCAGGCGGGCGTGATCGGCGCGGCGCATGCCGGCTGGCGCGGCGCCGCGGCCGGCGTGATCGAGGCGACGGTGGCGGCGATGGCGGCGCTGGGTGCGGATCCCGCGCGCATCGCCGCCGTCGTCGGGCCGTGCATCGGCCAGGATTCCTACGAGGTCGGCCCGGATCTGCGCGCGGCGGTGCTGGAGGCCGGCCTGGAGGGGGCGCGCTTCCTGGCCCCGGGCCGGCGGGACGGAAGGTGGCAGTTCGACCTGTCGGGGTACTGCCTCGCGCGGCTGCGGGCCGCGGGGATCGCGGCGGCCGCGGCGCTGGCGGAAGACACCGCGGCCCAGCCGGACCGGTTCTTCAGCCACCGCCGGCGCACCCTGGCCGGCGGCGGGCCGATCGGCCACCAGATCTCGGTCGTGGCGCTGGCGGGCTGATGCGGGTTCTGCTGCTCATGCTGGCCCTGCTGCTGCCGCTTGCCGGGTGCGGGCAGTTGCCGGAACCCTTCCTCGGCAACCCCGGCGCGGCCGCGCTCAAGCTGCGCCAGCCGCCGCAGCCCCGGCTTGCGGTGCCGGTGCCCAGGACGGCGCTGCTGTCGGACGGCGCGGCGAAGGCGTTTGCCGTCGCCCTCGCCCAGGGGCTGCGCGCGCGGGAGGTGCCGGCCTTCGCGCTCGCCCCCGCGGCCACCGACTGGCGGCTGGCGGTCGCGGCGACCGACCGCGGGACGGAGGTGGTCCCGCGCTACACGGTGCTGAACCCGCAGGGCCAGCCGCAGGGCGTGGTGACCGGCGCGCCGGTGCCGGCCGCCGCCTGGGCCGCGGCCGATCCCGCCACCCTGCATGCGGCGGCGGCCGAGGCGGCGCCGCGCCTCGCGGATCTCCTGACCGGCGTGGAAACAGCGCTCATGCGGGCGGACCCGGACAGCCTGTACAACCGTCCGGCCCGGGTGCTGGTGGCGGGCGTGACCGGCGCCCCGGGCGACGGCGATACGGCGCTGACCCGCGCCATGCGCGGCGCGCTGAAAGCGGTGGGGGAGACGGTGCAGGCCAAGCCGGCGGGGGCGGATTTCGTGGTCCGCTGCGAGGTGCGGATGGTGCCGCAGCCGGACGATAAGCAGCGGGTGGAGATCCAGTGGATCGTCGATACCGCGGCCGGCGCCGAGGGCGGGCGGGTGATCCAGCTCAATGTGGTGCCGGCTGGTTCGCTCGATCACGCCTGGGGTGCCATCGCCACGACGGTGGCGCAGCAGGCCGCAGGCGGGGTGCGGGAGGTGATCCTGCGCCAGTCGCGGCGGAAGTAGCCGCCGGGCGGAGCGACGGCGCGCAGCCGCGTGAGTCTTGCCCCCCTGGCCCGGACGGGCGAACCGGACTATCTCCCGCTGGCCTCCATGCCCCATCCTTTTCACACGCCACGCTGCGCGATCCCGCCGCGCTGATCGCTGCGAACCTCGCCCCGCCCGGGTCGCGCCCCGCGCTCGACGCGGTGGCGGAGCGCTACGCGATCGCCATCCCCCCCGCGTTCGCCGCCCTGATCGAACGCCCCGACGACCCGATCGGCCGCCAGTTCGTGCCCGACCCGGCGGAGCTCGTCACCGCCCCGCACGAACGCCCCGACCCGATCGGCGACGACGCCCTCTCCCCGGTCAAAGGCATCGTCCATCGCTACCCGGACCGCGCCCTGCTCAAGCCGCTCCTGATCTGCCCGGTCTATTGCCGCTTCTGCTTCCGTCGCGAACACGTCGGCCCGGACGGCGGTCTGCTGACCGAGGCCGAGCTGGACGCCGCCTTCGCCTGGCTCCGGGCTCGCCCTTCGATCCGCGAAGTCATCCTGACCGGCGGCGACCCGCTGATGCTGTCGCCGCGCCGGCTCGGCGCCATCCTGTCCGCCCTGGCCGCGATCCCGCATGTCGAGACCCTGCGCATCCACACGCGGGTACCGCTGGCCGATCCGGAGCGGGTCACGCCTGCGCTGGCGACCGCACTCGGGACCGACATCCCGCTCTGGCTCGTGCTGCACGCCAACCACGCGCGCGAGTTCACGGCCGGCGCGCGCGCGGCCCTCGACCGCCTGCGCCGCGCCGGCATCCCGCTGCTCGGCCAGTCGGTGCTGCTGCGCGGGGTGAACGACAGCGAAGCGGCGCTGGAGGCGCTGTTCCGTGCCATGCTGGCCGCGCGGGTGAAACCCTACTACCTGCACCAGCTCGACCCCGCGCCGGGCACCGCGCGCTTCCATGTGCCGATCGCCGAGGGGCGGCGGCTGCTGGCGGGCTTGCGCGGGCGGGTGAGCGGGCTTGCCTGGCCGACCTATGTGCTCGATCTGCCGGGCGGCGCGGGCAAGGTGCCGATCGGGCCGGACTATCTGGGCGCGGACGGGACGGTGCGCGATCCCTGGGGCGGGGTGCACCGGAGCCCGGACCCTGCGATCTGCGACGGGAGCGAGGCGCATGGACCCATCGGTGACTGACCCCGGCGCGGCGCCGCCCGCCGGGCCTGCCGACCCCGCCCTGTCGACGGGCGGCGGGCGGCTGCCCCGGCTGCTGCGCAACGAGACCCTGGGGCGCCGCATCGCGCTCGGGGCGGTCCTGGCGCTGCCGCCGGTGCTGCTCGTCGGGCGCACGCCGGCCGACGTGCTGCTGTCGCTGGTGGCGCTGCTGTTCCTGGTCAGCCGCGTCGTCACGGCCACCGGCGCGGCGCGCTGGTCCTGGGCGCTGCGGCCCTGGCATGCGCTGGCGCTGCTGCTCTGGGCCTGGCAGCTCGGCGTGAGCGTGGCGCTGGGCAATGGCCACCAGATCGTCGAGGCGGCCGTGCTGATCCGGCTGTTCGTCTTCATCGCCGCGCTGGAGGCCTGGGTGCTGGCCGATCCCCGCGCCCGCCGCTGGCTCGGCTGGGTGGTGCTGGCGACCGCGCTCTGGGTCGGGGTCGAGTGCTGGCAGCAATACCTGACCGGAACCAACGTGTTCGGCGTGCCGCGCTGGGCCGACGGGTCGCTGACCGGGCCGATGCACGACCCGCGCGCCGGGCCGACCTTCCTGCTGCTGGCGTTCCCCGCCTTCCTGCCGGTGCTGGCGCCGCTGCTGGCGTCCCGCGCCGTGCCGGCGCGGGTGGCCGGCGGAGCGGGGCTGGTGCTGATGCTGGGCACCCAGGTGCTGATCGGCCAGCGCATGCCGGTCGTGCTGATGCTGTTCGGTCTGTGTGTGGCCGCCGTGCTGCTGCCGCGGCTGCGCATGCCGGTGGCGGTCGCGGCGGCGGCGGGGGCGGTGCTGGCCGCGCTGACGCCGATCCTGTCGCCGCCGACCTATGCCAAGCTGGTGGTGCATTTCTACCAGCAGATGGACCATTTCCTCGCCACCCAATATGCGCAGCTGTTCGAGCGCGCGACCGCGATGGTGGCGGCGCATCCCTGGACCGGCCTCGGCTACGACGGGTTCCGCGACCACTGCATGGATCGCATCTACTGGCACAACCTGCCCTGGGTCGCGGTGGTCGACCCGGCGAGCCCGCTCGGCTGCAATATCCATCCGCACAACTACTACCTGCAGGTGGCGACCGGGGCGGGGCTGCCGGGGCTCGGTCTGTTCGTGCTGCTCGGGATCGCCTGGCTGTGGCGGCTGGGGCGCGGGGCAGGGGCCGCGCCGCGACGGGTCGGGCTGTTCGCCGTGGCGGCGATCGTGCTGTGGCCGATCGCCTCGACCACCTCGCTGTTCACCCTGCCGAACGCGGGCTGGGTGTTCCTGATGATCGGCTGGGGGCTGGCCGAGGCGCGGGCCGCCTCCGCCGCGGCGGGGGGCTGAGCGGGAATGGCGTTGCTGACCATCTCCGGCGCCGTGATCCGGCTGGGCGGGCGCACCCTGCTGGACGGCGCCGATCTCTCCGTCGACGCCGGCCGGCGGATCGGCCTGGTCGGGCGCAACGGCGCCGGCAAATCCACCCTGCTGCGCGCCATCACCGGCGAGATCGCGCTCGACGGCGGCGAGATCCGCCTGGCGGCCCGCGCCCGGATGGCCGCGGTGCGCCAGGAGGCGCCGGAGGGTCCGGCGAGCCTGCTCGACACCGTGCTGGCCGCCGACCCCGAACGCCTTGCCCTGCTCGCCGAGGCCACGACCGCGCCGCCGGAGCGCATCGCCGATGTGCACGAGCGGCTGCGTGCGATCGACGCCGATTCCGCCCCCGCCCGCGCCGCCGCCATCCTGGCCGGGCTCGGCTTCGACGAAGCGGCCCAGGCCCGGCCGGTCGCCTCGTTCTCCGGCGGCTGGCGGATGCGGGTCGCGCTGGCCGCCGCCCTGTTCGCCGCGCCCGACCTGCTGCTGTTGGACGAGCCGACCAACCATCTCGACCTGGAAGCGACCCTGTGGCTGGAAGGGTGGCTGGCGCGCTTTCCCGGCGCGGCGCTGATCGTCTCGCACGACCGGTTCCTGCTCGACCGCGCGGTGCAGGCGATCGCCCATCTGGATCGCGGGCGGATCACCCTCACGCCCGGCGGGTTCGACGAATTCGTGCGCATCCGCACCGAACGCGCCGCCCAGCAGGCCCGCGCGGCCGAACGGGTCGCCGCCGAGCGGGCGCATATCCAGAGCTTCGTCGATCGCTTCCGCGCCCAGGCCACCAAGGCGCGCCAGGCGCAGTCGCGGCTGAAGGCGCTGGCCCGGCTGCCGGCGATCGAGGCGGTGATCGAGGATGCGCCCACCCGCTTCAGCTTCCCCGAGCCGGCGCGGATCGCCCCGCCCATCCTGGCGCTCGACCGCGTGGCGGTCGGCTACGACGGCGTGCCGGTGCTGCGCGGCCTGTCGCTGGCGATCGACACCGAGGACCGGATCGCGCTGCTCGGTGCCAACGGCAACGGCAAATCGACCTTCGCCAAGCTGCTGGCCGGGCGGCTGGAGCCGCTCGCGGGCGAGGTGCGGCGCGGGCCGAAGCTGCGGGTGGGATATTTCGCCCAGCACCAGACCGACGAGCTGGTCGCCGCCGAAACGCCCATCGCGCACATGGCCCGCGCCCTGCCGCGGGCGACCGAGACCCAGCTGCGCGCCCAGCTCGCCCGCTTCGGGCTGGACGCGGACCGGGCGGAGACGCCCATCGCCAATCTCTCCGGCGGGGAGAAGGCGCGGCTGCTGCTCGCGCTCGCGACGCGGGAGGCCCCGCACCTGCTGATCCTGGACGAACCGACCAACCACCTGGATATCGACGCGCGCGAGGCGCTGGTGAAGGCGCTGGCCGATTTCCAGGGCGCGGTGCTGCTGATCACCCACGACCCGCATCTGGTCGAGCTGGTCGCCGAGCGGCTGTGGCTGGTGGCCGACGGCTCGGTGCGCCCGTTCGAGGGCGACCTGGAGGACTACCGCGCCCTGCTCGCCGAGCGCGCCCGGCCGCGCCCGGCGGCCGAGACCGCCGCCCGGCGCGACGACCGGCGCGAGCGCGCGGAGGCCCGCGCCGCGCTGGCCCCGTTGCGCCAGCGGGCGCGGGCGGCGGAAACGGCGCTGGCGCGGCTGGCCGCCGAGCGGGCGCGGATCGAGGCGAAGCTGGCGGATCCCGCGTTGTACGCGCCCGGCCGGGGCGCGGAGATCGCCGCGGCGAACGCGCGCCTGGCCGAGATCGGGCGGGAAGCGGAGGCGGCGGAGACGGCCTGGCTGGAAGCCGCGGAAGCGCTGGAATTGGCGGGCTGAGGCCGGCGATTTCTCCCTCCCCCCTTGCGGGGGAGGGCCGGGGTGGGGGGTGCGACCGGCACAAGCTTCGGGGCGTTCGCACCCCCCACCCCGGCCCTCCCCCGCAAGGGGGGAGGGAGAGAGGGGCGGCCGCAGTCGGGCTCAGTCCGGCCCGCCTTCGCTCCCCGCCTCCGGCGCTGCGGGACCCAGCGCGGCGGCGATCCCGAATTCACCCGGCAGGCTGCCCTTCGGGAACAGCCGTGTGACGTGCCCCATCTTGCGTCCCGGCCGGGCCTCGGCCTTGCCGTACAGATGCGGGATCAGACCCGGCGCGGCCAGCACCGCGGGCCACAGCGCCAGCCCCTCCGGTCCCACCAGGTTGCGCATCGCCGCGTCCGCATGCCGCACCGCCGGCGGCAGCGGCAGGCCCGCCACGGCACGGATATGCAGCTCGAACTGGCTCGCCGGGCAGGCATCGATCGTCCAGTGGCCGGAATTATGCGGACGCGGCGCGATCTCGTTGGCCAGCAGCCGGCCGGTGCGATCGACGAACATCTCCACCGCCAGCACGCCCACCAGATCGAGCCCGACCGCGATCCGCATGGCGATGTCCTGGGCGGCCGCGGCGGTCGCCTCCGCCACCCGGGCGGGGGCGAGGGTGAGATCGAGGATGCCGTCGCGGTGCCGGTTCTCCGCCGGATCGAAGCAGGCCACCGCGCCGTCCGCGCCGCGCGCCACGATCGCGCTGACCTCGCAGGCGAAATCGACAAAACCTTCGAGGATCAGCGGCTTCGGAGCCAGGGCGGCGAAGGCGGGCGCGAGGTCGGCCTCGGTATGGAGCCGCGCCTGGCCTTTGCCGTCGTAGCCGTAGCGCGTGGTCTTCAGGACCGCCGGCAGGCCGATCCGCCGTGCCGCGTCGTGCAGCGCGTCGAGGCTGTCGACCGCCGCCCAGGGGGCGGTGGCGACGCCGGCGGCGTTCAGGAACCGTTTCTCCGCCACCCGGTCCTGGCTGACCCGCAGCACGTCCGGCGAGGGGCGCACCGGCTTGAGCGAGGCGAGCAGCTCCAGCCCCTCGGCGCTGACGTTCTCGAACTCGAAACTGATCACGTCCACCGCGGCGGCGAAGGCGCGCAGGCTGGCGGGGTCGGTATAGTCGCTGAGGGTGACGCCGGCGGCGACCTGGGCGGCGGGGCTGTCCGGCTCGCGGGTGAGGATGTGGCAGCGGTAGCCGAGCCTCGCGGCGGCGAGCGCCGACATGCGCCCGAGTTGGCCGCCGCCCACCAGGCCGATGGTGGCGTTGGGCGGCAGGGGGAAGGGAGACGACAGACGGCTCGGCTCGGTCACGCAGGATCCTCGGGCAGGTCGGGCACCGCGTCGGTCTGCGCGGCGCGCCAGGCGTCGAGCCGGCCGGCGAGCGCCGGGTCGGTTCCGGCCAGGATGGCGGCGGCGAGCAGGGCGGCGTTCACCGCCCCGGCGCGGCCGACGGCGAGCGTGCCGACCGGAATGCCGGCCGGCATCTGCACGATCGACAGCAGGCTGTCGATGCCCTTGAGCGTGTGCGACTCGACCGGCACCCCCAGCACCGGCAGCGCGGTCCAGGCGGCGCACATCCCCGGCAGATGCGCCGCCCCGCCGGCGCCGGCGATGATCACCCGGAGCCCGCGCGCCCGCGCGCCGGCGGCATAGGCGCGCAGCCGGTCGGGCGTGCGGTGGGCGGAGACCACGCGGGATTCGTGCGGGATGCCGAGTTGCTCCAGCGTCTCGGCGGCGTGGCGCAGGGTGGGCCAGTCCGAGCGGCTGCCCATGATGATGCCGACCAGCGGGCCGGGCGAGGCTTGTGTTGGCATCAGGCGATGTTGTCCGGGATCAGGCGGTTTTCCAGCCAGGCGACCTCGTCCTTCAGCAGCAGCTTGCGCTTCTTGAGCCGCTGCATCTGGATCTGGTCGAGCGAGGCCTGCTCGGCCAGGCGCGCGATGACGGTATCGAGGTCGCGGTGCTCGCTACGCAGCTCATGCAGTTTGCGCATGAGGGAATCCCGGTCGGTCAGCATGGGCGTCCTATAGCACGGGCGGCGGCCGTGCGCAGAGGCCTGCCGCCGGTTTTCGCGCGCCGGCGGCCGGGCCGGCGGGACCCGCGGCCGGGTCGGCGCGCGCATCCGTGCCGGCGCCGGCGCTGCGGCCGATCGGGGGATGGCGTCCACCCGGCGCATCCGCCGTCGCCCCATGCCGGGGCGACGGCGCGTGGGCGGCACCCGCTCCGCGGCCCTGACGTCCGGTGCGCCCCGCGGCCGGATCGTATCGCGGAGGGCCGGGTGCGGCAGCACGATACCGGGACAAGCACAATTTTACGTGCGGTGCGGCGGGGCCTGAACCGGAGCCGGGTTTCGCTGGTATCCTTACGCCCGGAAACGGTATGGCCCGTACCGTTCCGGACCGTCGTTGCCGCCCTGGTCGCGGCCGGGCACTGGTGTCGGGCGGATGCGAACCTCGCGTTCGGCCCGCCAAAAGAACATCATTGGGAGCTCGTCACATGAAAGCAGGATACGCAAGTATCACCGGCCTCGCCGCGCGTTGCTCACTGCTGGCCGGCCTTCTCTGCCTTGGCGCCGGACCGGCCATGGCGCAACCGGCATCGCACCCCATGGCGGTGCAGGGCCAGTCGCGGACGGTCACGATGGCCGACCTCTGCGGCAATTGCGAGGTGCAGAAATTCGTCCAGTGCGGCGACTTCCTGGAAGGGCCGACCTTCGACGACCTCGGCAACCTCTACATGGTCAGCATCAACAGCGGCTACATCGAGAAGGTGACGCCGGACGGGAAATGCTCGCATTTCGCCAACACCGGCGGCCAGCCGCAGGGGCTGAAGTTCCATGACGGCAAGCTGTATGGAGTTGACCGCAAGATCGGCGTGTTCACGGTGGACCTGAAGACCCGCAAGGTCAGTGAATACATGCAGTATTTCAACAACCAGAACTTCAAGGGGCCGAACGATCTGATTATCGATCCCGACGGCGGCATCTACTTCACCGACCCGTGGGGCACCAGCCCGCTGAACCAGCATGGCGCCGTCTACTATATCTCCCCGCCGCCGCAGAAGACCATTACCAAGCTGATCGACACCATGGCGTTCCCGAACGGGATCGCGCTGTCGCCCGACAACAAGACGCTCTACATCGATGACTTCAGCAACCAGCGCGTGCTTGCGATGCCGATCCTCTCGCCGGGCAACATCGATATCGGTTTCGCCCATGTCATGGCGTATGTGAACGGCGGCTGGGGCACCGACAGCATGTGTGTCGATGCGAAAGGTGACGTCTACGCCGCCCACTACATGGCGGGTGAGGTCGTGGTTCTTGATCCGGACGGATTCATCGTCGGCACGATCGACGTGGCGCCGGAGGGCGGCCTGGAGACCACCAATTGCGCCTTCCACGGCAACTATCTGTACATCACCGAAGCGGCCAGGAACGAGGTCTGGCGGGTGAAGATGAACGTCCAGGGCGCCAAGCTCAATTAGCCGGGCGCGTCACCTCTCCCGCTTTGCGGGAGAGGTGTGACGGCGGCGGCCGATCGCGGCAGGACCGCCGCGTCGAACCTGTGCCTGTCCGGGCTGCGGGCGGCCTCACGCCGGCTTGCGATGACGGCCGGAGTGGACCATGTGAGTCTTGCGGGGTGCCTGCGGGCCCCCGTGAATTTCCTTGGCCGACGGCCGGCCTCTCAGGATAGGAGAGCAAGAGCACATGAGCCTGGACACCCACATCGACCAGCTCAAGGATCGTCATGCGGCGTTGGAAGCGCGCATCGCCGATGAGGATCTGCGCCCTCGTCCCGACAGCGAGGCGCTGACCAAGCTCAAGCTCGAAAAGCTGCGACTGAAGGAACAGATGGAGCGACTGCGAACCCAGCAGGTCTGACCCCCCGACGGGCCTGACCGGGCGAGGGGCCGCCGGCCCGCCCGTTGCGGGCGGACGGCGACCTCGCCCGACGGGCTGCGGCTCCGGGCCGCAAGGGGATCCCGGCTTTCTTTTTCCGCCCCCCCGGACGAGGGGCCGGCCGAACTCAGGCCGCCTCGTCGGTCTCCGGCATCGGCGGGGGCGGCACGGCCTTGCCTTCGCGTTCCAGCCGCTCGTTCGCCGTGGCCACCGCGGCGTTGAGGTCGGTCTGGCTGCACAGCCCCAGGATCACCGGATCGCGCGGCTTGATGTTGGCGCTGTTCCAGTGCGTGCGGTCGCGCACTTTCTGGATGGTTTCCTTGGTGGTGCCGAGCAGCTTGGAGACCTGCGGCTCGGTCAGTTGCGGGTAGCTGCGCAGCAGGAAGGCGATCGCGTCCGGCCGGTCGTTGCGCTTGGCAACCGGCGTGTAGCGCGCGCCGCGGCCGCGCTTGGGTACCGGCATGGTGGAGGGCAGCATCTTCAGCCGCGCCTCCGGATCGGCCTCGCAGCGGCGGATCTCCTCGGCGCTCACCTGGCCGTTCGCCACCGGATCGTAGCCGACGATGCCGGCCGCCACCTCGCCGTCGGCGATGGCCTGGACCTCGAGCGGGTGCATGCCGCACAGATCGGCGATCTGGGTGAAGGTGAGCGCGGTTTTTTCGATCAGCCACACGGCGGTGGCCTTCGGCATCAGCGGCAGGGCCATGGTTTCCCCCTTCAGGGCCGCGTCGCGTCGCCGGAGCATCGCTCCGGGCTACCCGCGCGGGTTGGAACGCGCCGCAATTGCGGGCAAAAACGAGACCCGAGATATGACGACCGGGCCGGGGCGGGTCAAGGGCGCGCCGGTGGCAGATATGAGCAAGAGGAGCAGCGATGGCCCTGGACGAGGATGCGGAACCGCGGCGGACGCCACGGCTGGAACCGCTTGCTTTGGACCTGTTGGGGGTGGCGGAATTGCGGGGCTACATCACGGCGTTGCAGGCGGAGATCGCCCGGGTGGAAGCCGAGATCGCCCGCAAGGAAAGCCATCGCAGCGCGGCGGACGCCTTCTTCCGCCGGCCGTGAGGGGGGCGCAGGGCGGCGGCTGACCGTCCGCTCCTGCCCTGGGCGGCTCAGGCCAGGCGAAGGTTGGTGGCTGCCGCCTTGCCGCGCTCCATGGTCACTTCATAGGTGACCGCCTGCCCGTCGTTCAGCCCGCGCAGGCCGGCGGCCTGTACCGCGGTGATATGGACGAACACGTCCTTGCCGCCGTCCTGCGGCACGATGAAGCCGAAGCCCTTGGTTGCATTGAACCACTTCACGGTTCCGCTGGCCATCTGTCGGTGTCTCCTGCGCTCGCCCGCTGGACGCGGGCGAAATTGCGGCTCCGATCCGGCGCGGGGGTCGCGCGAACCGGAACCGGGGTGGTGTCGTTGCGGGTATCAGGCGATGCGGAGGTTGGTGGCGGCAGCCTTGCCGCGCTCCATCACCACTTCGTAGGTCACTGCCTGCCCTTCGTTCAGTCCGCGCAGGCCGGCGGCCTGCACTGCGGTGATGTGGACGAACACGTCCTTGCCGCCGTCCTGGGGCATGATGAAGCCGTAGCCTTTGGTGGTGTTGAACCACTTGACCGTGCCGGTAGCCATCGTTGCGTCGCTCTCTCTGGTTCCGTTGGGACCGCGCGGGGCCGCGCGGCTGTGAGACAACCGTGCCTTTGGTCGCCTTGAGAGCACCCGTGGAACGGGAGGCGCAACAAGCCAAGCCAAATGCGATTGCAGCACCTATTTGGCACGGAACCGGGCTGGCCTGTCAATGATCGTGGTCAGGGGGGCAGGACGGCCAGCCGAAACGGCTACGCCGCCGCCCGGGCGGGTCAGATCTGGGCCTCTCCGCGCAGCACCGGCACGCAACTGCCGGCGACCGTGGCGCGCACCGCGCCGTCGGCCGTCCGTTGCGCGGTGGCGATCAGGCGGCTCGGCCGGCCAAGCGCGATTCCTTGCGTGATGTCGCAGGTCATCGCCGTTTCGTTCGGCGGGGCCAGCGCCAGAAGCAGGGCGGCCAGCGCGGCATTGGCGCTGCCGGTCGCGGGATCCTCCATCACCCCTTCCAGCGGGGCAAACATCCGCGCCTGCAGCCGCCCCGGCAGACGGCCGTCCGATCCGTGGGTGTACAAGTGCAACGGAAACAGTCCTGTCTCGCTGCCGTAGCGGGCCTGCGCGGCGCGGAACGCGGCCAGGTCCGGGCGGGCGCGGTCAAGCGCCGCCGGGTCGCACAACTCGGCAATCACGAATGGCATGCCGACCGAGGCGACTCGCGGCGGGTGCGCGGCGGTCGCGATGTCCGCGACATCGAGGCCGGCACAGGCGGCCACCACCGCGGGCGGGATCTCGGCGCCGAGGGTGAGCGGGCGCGGGGCGGCCACCTCGGCGCCCGTCACCGCGCCGTCCGCGCCGCGCAGCAATTCCACCCGGACCAGGCCGGCCGGCTCCTCGAACACGAAGGCGGCGGGCGGATGGTCCATCTGTTGCGCCAGGACGAAAGCGGTGCCGACATTCGGATGGCCGGCGAACGGCAGTTCGGCGAGCAGGCCGAAGATGCGCACCCGCGCGGTATGGGCGGGATCCTCGGGGGGCAGGACGAAGGCGGTCTCCGACAGGTTGAACTCGCGGGCGAGCGCCTGCATCGCTTCGGTATCGAGCCCGGCGGCGGCGGGGAACACGGCGAGCGGATTGCCGCCGAAGCGGCGCTCGGTGAACACGTCGACCGTGTGGAAGGCATAGGCAGGCATGGCGCGGCTCCGGCTTGCGCCACAGTGTGCCCCGGGGCCGGCTGCGTCTCAACCGCCCCGCCCCTGACAGCGGCCCCGCGCCGGCCTATCTTGGGTGCCAAGGTCGTCACACGGACCAAGGAGGACCCAGCCATGCTCAACCCCCTCGCCCCCCTGCCGCTGAAGGATCCCACCCTTTTCCGCCAGGCCAACTGCATCGACGGCAAATGGGTGCAGGCCGACAGCGGCCAGACCCTGACGGTGAAGGACCCCGCCACCGGCGAGGCGATCGGCGAGATCCCCGCGCTCGGCGCCGCCGAGACCCGCCGCGCGATCGAGGCCGCGGCGCGGGCGTACCCCGCCTGGCGGGCGATGCTGGCCAAGGAGCGCGGCGCCATCCTGCGCAAGCTGTCGGACCTGATGCTCGCGAACACCGAGGATCTCGCGGTCATCATGACCGCGGAACAGGGCAAGCCGCTGGCGGAAAGCAAGGGCGAGATCGCCTATGCCGCGAGCTTCATCGACTGGTTCGCCGACGAAGGGAAACGCGTCTACGGCGACACCATCCCGCAGAACGCGCGCGGCCGGCGCATCCTGGTGCAGAAGGAGCCGATCGGCGTGTTCGCCGCCATCACGCCGTGGAACTTCCCGAGTGCGATGATCACCCGCAAGGCCGGCCCGGGCTGGGCCGCGGGCTGCACCGGGGTGATCCGCCCGGCGAGCCAGACCCCGTTCTCGGCCTTGGCGCTGGCGGTGCTGGCCGAGCGGGCGGGGATGCCGCCCGGGGTGTGCAACATCATCACCGGGCCGTCCGGCGCGATGGGGGGCGAACTCACGTCCAACCCGCTGGTGCGCAAGCTGTCGTTCACCGGTTCGACCGAGGTGGGCGCCAAGCTGCTCGCGCAATGCGCGCCGACGATCAAGAAGACCAGCATGGAACTGGGCGGCAACGCGCCCTTCATCGTGTTCGACGACGCCGATCTGGACGCGGCGGTGGTGGGCGCGATCGCGAGCAAATACCGCAATACCGGGCAGACCTGCGTCTGCGCCAACCGGCTGCTGGTGCAGGACGGCGTCTACGAGGCCTTCGCCGCCAAGCTGAAAGCCGCGGTCGAGGAGATGAAGGTCGGCAACGGCATGGAACCCGGTGTCGCGCAGGGCCCGCTGATCAACGCCGCCGCGGTGGCGAAGGTGGAGGAGCATATCGCCGACGCGACCCGGCGCGGCGCCAGGGTGGTCACCGGCGGGCACCGCCATCGCCTGGGCGGCAATTTCTTCGAGCCCACCCTGCTCGCCGACGTGCCGCACGACGCGCTGATCTTCCGCGAGGAGACCTTCGGCCCGGTGGCGCCGCTGTTCCGCTTCAAGACCGAGGACGAGGCGATCCGGCTGGCCAACGACACCGAGTTCGGCCTCGCCGCCTATTTCTACGCCCGCGACGTGGGGCGCATCTTCCGCGTGGCCGAGGCGCTGGAATACGGGCTGATCGGCATCAACGAGGGGATCATCTCCACTGCCGAAGCGCCGTTCGGGGGGATGAAATCCTCCGGTCTGGGGCGCGAGGGATCGAAATACGGGATCGAGGAATATCTGGAGATCAAATACCTGGCGCTGGGCGGCATCGGCACCTGATCCGGCGGCCTGATCCCTCCGGACCCCCTGGGGCGCGGCGGGCTTGTCCGCCGCGCCCCGTCGCGGGAAGCTCCCTGCCAGGGCAGGGGAACGCGCCATGACCGACAACATCGCGCCGGAGACGATGCGCGCCTGGGTGCTGGGCGGGCCGGATCAGATCGACCTGCGGGAGGTGCCGGTGCCGCGCCCCGGCGCCGCCGAGGTGCTGCTTCGCATCGATGCCGCGGCCATCTGCGCCACCGATCTGGAGGTCCTGTCGCATGGCCGCCCGGCGATGATCGAGGGCGAGCTGCCGTTCCACAAGGGCCACATCCCCGGCCACGAATACATGGGCACGATCGTCGGCCTCGGTCCCGGCGTGGATGAGTACGAGGTGGGCGAGCGGGTCACGGTGGAAATCCACGCCGGCTGCGGGCGCTGCCGGCGCTGCCGGGAGGGGATGTACACCTCCTGCCTGAACTACGGCTTCGCCAGCAAGGGCCACCGCGCCAACGGCTTCACCACCCCCGGCGGCTTCGCCGAATACGCGGTGAACAACGTCAATACCCTGGTGCGTATCCCGCCCGCCATGTCGGACGCCGAGGCGACCCTCGCGGTGACCGCCGGCACCTCGATGTACGGGCTCGACGAACTCGGCGGGCTGATCGCCGGGGACAGCCTGGTGGTCATCGGGCCGGGGCCGATCGGGTTGCTGGGCGTCGCGGTCGGCAAGGCGCTGGGGGCGGACCCGGTGATCCTGCTCGGCACGCGCGAAAGCCGGCTGGCGCTGGGACGGCGGCTTGGCGCCGATCACGTGGTGAACGTGCGCGCGGGCGATCCGGTGGCCGAAGTGCTGCGGCTGACCGGCGGCGGCGCCGATCTCGTGCTGGAATGTTCGGGTGCGGAGTCGATGATCGACCAGGCCGGCCGGATGCTGCTGCGCGGCGGACGGCTGTGCCTCGCCGCCTTCCCGCATGGGCCGGTGGCGGTCGATATCGGCCACTGGGTGCGCAACAACATCTATGTGTACGGCATCCGCGGCGAGGGCAAGAGCGCGGTGCGCCGCGCGGCCTCGTTGATGGCGCAGCGCCGGTTCGACGCCACCCTGATCCACACCCACAGTTTCCCGCTGGCGGAGCTGCCCGAAGCGCTGCGCTACGCGCGCGAGCGGGTGGAGGATGCGATCAAGGTGGTGGTGACGATGCGGTAGTGGCCCGGGCGGTAGCGGCCCGGGCGGTAGCGGCACCGGCACACCAGTCCTGCCAGGCGGCGCGCAGCGCGGCGCCCAGGCTGCGGCCGAAGCGCGGCGCATCGCACAGCGGGCTGGCTTTCACCCGCGCGCGCAGCCCGGCGCGCAGGGCCGCCAGGCGGGGGATGTCCCCGGCCGCGGCCACCGCGCGGTCGATGTAGCCGGCGATGTCGGGTGCCACCCAGTCCGCCAGCCCGGCGTTGCTCAGGTGGCTGGCGGAGTGGCGGGAGGCGAACGTCTCCCCCGGCACCGTGACGGTGGGCACGCCCATCCACAGCGCCTCGCAGGTGGTGAGGCCGCCGGAATAGGGGAACGGGTCCAGCACCAGGTCGATGTCGTTATAGGAGTCGAGGAACGCGCGGTGGCCGGAGCCGGGGCGGGTTTCCACCCGGGCGGGGTCGATGCGGTGGGCGGCGAAGGCCTGCCGCAGGCGGGCGGCGGTGGGCGGGTCGGCCAGTTGGTGCGTCTTCAGCACCAGCCGCGAGTCGGGCACCCAGCGCAGCACGTCGGCCCAGACGGCGACGGTCTCGGCGGTGATCTTGGCCAGGTTGTTGAAGCAGCCGAAGGTGACCCGTCCGGCGGCGGAGGCCGGCAGCGGGGCCACATCCGGCGCGTAGGGCGGCGGGCTGTAGCACACGTAGCCGTCGGCCAGGCGCAGCGGACGCTCGGTGTAGAAGCGCTCCAGCGCGGGCGGGGTTTCCCAGCGGTCGGTGACGATCCAGTCCATCTCCGGCAGGCCGGAGCTGTGCGTCTGCATCCCCACCCATTTGATCTGCACCGGCGCGAGGCGCTGCGCGCAGGCGGCCATGCGCCCGGTATCGCCGTAGCCGCCGAGGTCGATCAGGAGGTCGATGCCGCGCGCGCGGGCCTGCGCGGCCAGGGCCGTGTCGGTCAGCCCGTCGGTGTCGTGCCAGTCCGCGGCCAGCGCGGCGAAGCGGCGCGCGATCGGGTCGGGCCCGGCCGGCGGGGCGAGGCAGATCACCGCGAAGGCGGCCGGGTCCAGGGCTTCGAATCCGGCGACCGTCAGCCAGCCCACGGGATGGGTTCGGAGCGAGCCCGACAGCAGGCCGAGCCGCAGGGGCCGGTCGGGGTCCGGGGCGTTGGCGAAGACCGGGGTCGGACCGCGCGGCAGGCGGGCGGCGGTGGCTTCCAGCGCCTGCCGCAGCGGGGCGGCGCCGGCGCCGGGGCAATAGGGCAGGACGTTGGCCAGGGTGCGGTGCGCCAGCACGGCTTCGGGCGCGCGGGCGATCGCCTGCCGGGCCAGCGCCAGCGCGTCTTCGTGCAGGCCCAGATTGACCGTGGCGTTGGCGAGATTGCAGAGCAGGTTGGGGTCCGGCCCGGTCTCGTCCAGCACCGCCTGCAGCAGCGCGCGCGCCTCGGCGTGGCGGTGCTGGCGCATCAGCACGGCGGCGTGGTCGTTGCGCAGCGCCCGGTCGGCGGGGTCGAGGGCGACGGCACGCGCCAGCGCAGCCTCGGCCGCCGCCACCTGCGGCGTGCGGGCGAGCAGCCCGGCGTGCAGCCGGGCGATGGCGGGGCAGTCCGGGGCGAGCGCGGCGGCCGCCTCCAGCGCCTCGATCGCCTCGTCCCGCCGGGCGCTGCGTTCCAGCAGCAGGCCGCGGGCGGCGAGCGGGACCGGGTTCAGCGGGTCGTCCGCCGCGTCCTGCGCCAGGGCGGCGAGCGCTGCTTCCGCCGTGCCGGCCCGGGCGGCGGCCTCGGCCCGGTGCAGCGCGAGGTCCGGCCGGTGCGGGGCGCGCCGGCTGGCTTCGGCGAAGGCGGCCTCCGCCGCGGCGGGATCGGCGCGGGCCAGCAGGGTGTGGCCGAGCAGGTCCCAGGCCTCCGCGCGCTCCGGCGCGACGGTGCAGCAGCGCCGCAGCGCGTCGTGGGCGGCATCGGTTGCGCCGGCCGCGAGGTGCAGGGCGGCGCGCGCGACCAGGGCGGCGGGATGGGAGGGGTTGCGCGCCAGCGCCGCATCGTAGGCGCGGGCGGCGGCGGCGGGGCGGCCGGCGGCGCGCAGGCTCTGGCCCAGGCGGAACGGCGGTTCGTCCCACCCCGGCAGCAGGGCGGCGAGGTCGTGCAGCAGGCGGCGGGCGCGGAGGGGAGAGCCGGCCTGGTCCTCGGCGATCGCGAGGTTGAGGCGGGTGAGCGGGGAGACGGCGCCCCGGGCGGCGGCGGCGCGCAACACGGCGAGCGCCTCGGCGTGGGGCAGCCCGTCCAGGACCGGCGCGTCGGTCACGGCCGGGCCAGAACGGCGAGCAGGCCAGGGACCGGCGCGTCGTTCTCGAACCGCTGCGTCTCGGCGCGGCAGTCCCGCACGGTGAAGCCGGCGGCCGCGGCCTCGGCGCGCAGATAGGCCTCCGTGTGGGCATAGCGGCCCTGCCGGCCGAGCCGCCAGGGTGGCGGCGCGGCGTCATCCGGTCGGGGGACTCGGTGGAGACGAGCATCAGCCCGCCGGGGCGAAGCCGGCGCCGCGCGGCGGCCAGCAGCGGGGCGAGCGCGCCGAAATAGCACAGCACGTCGGCCGCCAGGATCAGCCCGTATTCCGGGTCCGGCTCGGCCAGCACGCTCAGCACGTCGGCTTCCCGCAGGCTGGCGTAGATCCCGCGGGCGGCGGCATGGGCCAGCATGCGCGGCGCGAGATCGACCCCGTGCAGCGGGCCGACCGGCAGGTCGTGCAGCGCCACCCCCATGAGCCCGGTGCCGCAGCCGAGGTCGAGCGTCGGGCCGGCGTTGCCGCCCGCCGCCTCCCACGGGGCGAGCCGCAGCAGGGCGGCGCGCATCAGGCCGGGGACGCGATAGCCGAGGGCGATGAGTTGCGCATCGAACCGGTCCGCGCAGCCCTCGAAGACCGCGCGGACGTAGGGGGAGGGGGCGCGGTTCGGGTACGGCGGGACGCCGGCCGCGGCGATCAGCTGGCGTACGGCGGGATCCTGCGGGGCGAGCCTGAGGGCCGCGTCGTATGCGTCCGCCGCCTCGGTGTGGCGGGCGAGGCAGGACAGGCTGTGGCCGAGCAGGGCGAACAGGCGGGCGTCGGCCACGCCGGCCCGGCGCGCGTCCTCTGCCAGTGCCTGGGCGGCGGTGAAATCCTGCCGCCGGATCGCCAGCAGCACGGCGGCGGTGCGCAGCTCCACCCGGCCCGGCACGTTCGCGATGCCGGCGGCGAGGGTGGCGGCGGCGCGCGCGGTGTCGCCGCCGGCGGCCTCGGCGGCGGCCAGGGCTTCGACGAAGACCGGGTTCGCGGGGGCGGCGGCGACCGCCTCGGCCAGGCACGCCACGGCGTCGGCCGGGCGGCCGAGTTCGGTCATCAGAACGCCCAGGATCGCCTTGCCGGCGGGATCACCGGGGTCGAGCGCGACCGCTTCGGCGGCGTCGATCGCCGCGGCCACATGGGCGCCGCGGCGGTGGTGCAGATCGGCGCGCAGCCGGCGCAGCCCGGCATGGGCGGGTGCGGCGGCCACCCCCGCGTCGAGCTCGGCGCACGCCTCATCAAGATCCCCGGCTGCCAGGGCGAGGCGGGCGGCGAGGTCGGCCGTCGCCGCGCCGGGCGGGGTGAGCCGGCGCAGCGCGGCCAGCACGGCGCGGGCGCCGGTGAGTTTTCCGGTGTCGATCATCTCGCGCACCCGGCGGGCGAGCAGATCGGGATCGGGGGCTAGCCTGTCCATGGCTTGGGCTCCTTTTGAGCCGGGGGAGGGTCGACGCTTCGGAAGCAAGGCCAGGGGGGCGCTGCCCCCCTGGACCCCTCGGGGGGTTCCGAGCCGGTGGGGGGTGGCGTGCCAGCCGGGCCGGGGCCGGTGGCCGGGTGTGACAGGGCGCGCATGCGCGCCCTGTCACACCCGGCCACCGGCCCCGGCCCGGCTGGCACGCCACCCCCCACCGGCTCGGAACCAACGAACGGGTTCCAAGGGCTGTGCCCTTGGCGGGGGTCCAGGGGGCAGCGCCCCCTGGCCTTGCTTTCGAAGATTCAAACACTCCCCGGCCGCTCTCAGACCACCAAACCCCGTGCCTGCACCGCGAGCGCGGCCAGGCTGGGTTGGGTCGCGGTGCTGCTGGTTGCGCCGCTCTGCGCCCTGGCGATCAGGTAGCGCTGGGCGAACTGCTCGACGAACTTCGGGTCGGCCAGCTTGCTGATGTCGAGCTGCGAGGTGATCGCCTTCTGTTGCGCCTCCAGCGGCTGGAAGGCGATCTGCAATGGAATCCCGAGCGTGGTGGTGACCACCTTGCGCAGCACCGGGTCGCCCAGGATCTGATCGACGGTGGTGACCGCGCCGGCGTTCTGGCGGAAGGTGAGCGCGTCGGACAGGCCCGGGGTGGTGGCGTCGAGCGAGGTCCGCCAGGTCACTTCCGCATAGGCGTTGGTGATGGTGGAGATCACGCTCGGGGTCTGGATGACGGACAGGCCCTTGTTGGCGAAATCAAACGTCTGCACGACCGGCTTCCAGCGCGTGTCGCTGAGCTGGCTGGCCAGCGACTTCGGGTCATTGGCATTCGACAGCAGCGTTTTTTGCGCCAGCGCGGTGTAGGGGATCTGGTCGGCCAGCCCGTTGGCGGTCAGCAGCACCTGCATCACCGTCGGATTGGACAGCAGTTGCTGCGGACTGGTGGCGCTCTGCACCGCCTTGGTGAAGGCGGCCACCGCCCGCTGCACCGCGGGCTCGGCGGCGGTTGCCTTGATGTCCTGGGTCTGGTTCGTCTCCGCGTTGGTGAGCGCGGTGATCGGGTTCTGCCCCGACAGGCTGACCCCGGTCGTACCGGTGTTGAAGATGGCCCCGAGCAGGCTGGACGTGGTGCTGCCGCTGCCGGGGAGGGCAGCGAACAGCGCCGACAGGCCGGGCAGGCTGTTGAGGGTCGTGCCCATGCCGCGCGTCCCTATCCGGCGGCGAGGCCGGCGGCGAGGTTTTCATTGATCGCGATCAGGAAGTCGAAGTTCGGCTGCGGCCGCTCCATCTCCCGTTGCACCGCAAGCCCGACGGAGAAGATTGCGGCGCGCAGTTCCATCGGCAGCAGGTTGGCCGGATCGCGCATCAGGTCGCCGACCGTGGTCCACAGCCGGCGGTTGTCGGCCAGCGCGCGCACCTGGGCGACCGATCCGGCCGTACGCGCGGCGCGCAGGCCGGCGTTGGTCATGGAGAACACCTCGGCTTCCTGCGCGCGCAGGCTGCGGTGGGTGGCACCGGCCTGGTAGGCGCGGGCGGCATCGGTCATGCGGGACATGGGGGCTCAGGTTCCTCGCTCGGTTCGGGGGAAGGGGACGGCGCGGCGGTACCGAGCACCGCGGCCTCGTGGCGCATGATGCGGCGCGCGAGCTTGAGCGCCTGGTAGCCGTCGTCGTCCTCCGCCGCGGCCTGCGCCCGGTCCAGGATGTCGCGGGCCAGCACCGAGGTGGTGGCGGCGCGGAACGCCGCGATCAGCTCCCGCGCCGCGGCACGCCCGCGGGCCCGCTCCTCCGGGTTGCCGATATAGGCCGATTGCAGAGCGAAATAGATTCGCCGGGCCGGGCTGTCGGCTTCCCCCGGCAGCATGATCTGCTTGCCGAACAGGAAGCGGGCGTGCGCGGTCAGTTCGATACGCGAGCGGGTGCGGAAGCGGATCGGCGCGCCGTTGATGATCATGAGCTCGCCCGGCCGCAGCTCCAGAACCAAATTCGACATCGGGCACATCCTTGCTTGCCGGCGCAGCACCCGGCGTGGCGCGACCCGCGCCGCCGTGCCTGCCGCCGGCGGCGGCGCGTTTTGCGCCGCGTCCTGCCATGCCGGTCCGCTCAGGCGTTTTTCACCAGGGTCAGCAGCGTGTTCGGCGTCTGGTTGGCCAGGGTCAGCGCCTGGGTGCCGAGCTGCTGGCGGATCTGCAGCGCCTGCAACCGCGCCAATTCCTGCGCCAGGTTGGCGTCGATCAACGCCCCCATGCCGGCGTTCAGGGAGTCGATCTTGGCGCTGTTGTAGGTGACCTGGTTGGTGACGTAGTTGGTGTCGGCCCCGTAGGTGGCGAGCCCGGTGCCGACCGAGTTGAACTGGTTGATGAATGTTCCGCTCGCGGTGATCAGAGCCGCCACCGTGCCGGCGCCGCTCAGCTGCGTGGTGGTGAAGTTGATCGATCCGTACAGCTTGGAGCCGCTGAAGGTGCCGATGCCGTAGGTGGTCCCGACTTCGTTGCGAACCACCGAGACCCCGGCGAACTGTCCCGTGCTGCCGGTGATGTTGCCGATCAGGGTGTTGCCGTTGTAGGCGCCGTCCTGGATGAAGCTTTTCACGTTGGCGAGCAGGGACTGGTACTGCGCCTGGTACTGGGTGCGCTGGGTGCCCGAGACGTTGCCGCTGGCCAGGCTGACCAGCACGTCGCGCATGCTGGTCATGGTGTTCTGGACGTTGTTCAACGCCGTCGAGGAGGTGGACAGCAGTCCCCGCACACCGCCGAGCTGCTGGTTGGCCGTGGTCAGCGCGCTGACGTCCGAGCGCACCCGCTGCGCCACCGCATAGGCCGCCCCGCTGTCGGTCGCGTCCGCCACCCGGTAGCCGGTGGAGATCTGCTTCTGCGTCGCGTCGAGCTGGGTGGTGGTCTGGTTCAGCGACGCCAGCGCCACCATGGCGCCGACGTTGGTGTTGATCGAGTTCATGGTTCCGGACATGGTCTTTTCCTATCGCCCACAAAGGTTACGGATCGCCCCGCCTTTTGCGGGCAGCGCGGCAGCGTTGCGCGCGCGCGTTAACGCCGGGTGAACGCCGGGGCGTCTGCCTCACCCGAGCGGCAGGAATTTCACCAGCGACAGCGCGGTCTGCCCCGAGATCAGCTGGTAGGAGGACTGCAGCTGGGTCTGCACCAGGGACAGATCCGACAGGGTCTTCGCCATATCGACGTTCTCGGCCGGCGAGACCTGCGCCGTCAGCGCCGTCGTCTGGTTCTGCAACTGCGTGCCGAGCGCGGCCAGCGCGGTCTGCCGGTTGCCCAGCACGCCGGCGTCCTGCGCCATCGCGGTGATCGCGCCGCCGAGGCTGGTGCGGGTGTCCTGCACCAGGCCCTGGAACCCGGCATCGCCCGCCTGCGCGCCCGACAGCGAGCCGACGGTGGCCAGCGCCCGCATCAGGTCGCGCATGTAGGACCCGGTGGTGGACCCGCCGGCCGACGCCACGTTGGCGTTGGCGCTCGCCAGCAGCCCGATCGGCTGGGTCCGGCTTGTGCCGGTCTGCACCTGCGGGATCTGCGCCTGCAACGTGGCCGCCGGCTGCGACATATAGGCGGAAAACGGCGAGGTGCCGGGCGCGTTGGACGCCGCCACCGCCAGGGTCGCCGCCGCGGTCGCGGCTGCCCCGGCGCCGCCCAGCCCGGCCACCGCGGCGTTGATCTGGGTATAGAAGCCCGAGGACAGGATCGCGCCCGGGTCGGGCACCGGCGGGTTGGCGCTGTCGGCGGCGCCGAACACATAGGTGTTTCCGTCCGTCGTATCGAGCAGGCTCGCCACCTGGCCCAGCGCGTCGCGCGCGGTGGCGGCGATGGTGTCGACCTCGGACGGGTTGAGCGCGTTCAGGTTGTTGAGCTGGGCGTTGAAGCTGGAGGCGATCGACTGCAGCTGCGTCATCGCCGTCTGCGTCACCCCCATCGTCCCGGTGGCGGCGTTGATGTTCGCCTGCCAGGTGTGCAGCGCGGCCAGCTGCGGGCGCAGGTCGAGCGAGACCGCGGCCCCCGGGCCGAGCGCGGCATAGGTCTGCCCGATCAGCCCGGTGCTGGCCTGCGTCGTCAACTGGTCGAGCCGCTGGCGCACCGTCTGCGCATCGGCGACCAGGCTGGTCATGGTGCCGTACCCGGCGAAGCCGGCGGCGCCGATCGCCCCGCTCATTGGATCGCGCCCAGCAGCTGGGTGAACATCGCCTGCACCGCCGCCATCACCTTGGCGTTGGCGCCATAGGCGTTCTGCAATGCGATCATCTGCGACATCTCGGTGTCCATGTTCACCCCGGACCGGGTGTTCAGCTTGCCCTGCAGGAGGGTCTGCACCGCCTGCCCGGTCGTGAGTTGGCTGGTGGTGGCGGCGCTGTCGGCGGCCTGGGCGCCGACCAGGGCGCCGGCGATGTCGCCGAGCGCGGCCGGCGCCGCGTAGGGCAGGGACAGGGTGCCGGTGGCGCCGAGCCCGGCGGTGTGCGACGCCGGCTGCGCCACCCCGGCCTGCGCCTCGGATCCCAGCGCATAGTCGAGGACGCGGGTGATCAGGGTGGCGAACCCGGCCGGCCCGCCGGGCGGGTTGGGGGTGAAGGCGCTGGCGCCGGCCGCGCTGCCGGCGATCGCGCCGGTGCCGTCGCGCACCAGCGCGGGACTTGCGCCGACCGCCGGGTTGACCCCGATCACCGCGGCGAACCCCACATATCCCGCCTGCACCGGCACCCCGCCGCCGGCGGGCACCGCGCCCGAGGCGTCGGTGAACAGGCGCAGGCCCTGGGCGGCGAAGCGGGACGCCAGGTTCTGGGCGAACTCGTCCAGCCCGGCCTGGTCGGTCGGCAGGGTGGTGTCGCGCAGCGCGATGTTGGCGCCGAGCCGGCCGCCGGTCAGCGCCGCGGTCACGTCCGCTCCGCCGAGCGTGATCGCGGGAATGCCGCCGCCGGGCGCGTAGGATCCCGGCTGCACGTTGGCGCCCCCGGTGGCCAGCGGATCGGCCGGCCCGTGGGTGGGCAGTTCGGTGCCGGTGGCGGTGGTGACCAGCATGTCCCCGTTCGGCTGCACCAGGGTCTTCACATCGAGCGTCCGCGCCAGGCTCGCCACCTGGGCGTCGCGCTGGTTTTGCAGATCGGCGGTGCTCGTGCCGGCGGCTTTTGCGGCCATGATCCGGTCCGACAGCGACCCGATCGCCGCGAGCGCCGCGTTGACCGTCGCCACCCCGGCGACGATGGCGTTCTGCGCCGCCTGCCGCTGCGCCGTGTAGGCGTCGCTCAACGCGTTGATCTGCGCCGTCAGGGTGCCGGCGGCGGTGACGACGGCGCTCTGCTGCGTCGGGTTCGCGGGGTCGTTCAGCAGGGTGGAAAACTGGGTGCCGAGCTGGCCGAGCAGGCTGGCGAGGTCCTGCCCCTGGCCGGGCGTGCCCTGCACCGCGTCGATCGCCTGAAGCGCGCCCTGGCGGGTGGTGAGCGCGGCGACGGCGGAGGTCTCCGTCTGCACCTGGCTTTGCAGCGCGGTGTCGATCAGCCGGATCGCCGGCCCGGTGGCGACCCCCATGCCGGTCCCGCCGGCGTCGAGGGCGGTCTGCGTGCCGGTCTCGGTCGCATACCCCGGCGTGCCGGCGTTCGCCACGTTGTGCGACACCAGCGCGAGCTGCGCACCGACATTGGCAATCCCGCCGGTGGCGATCGACAGCGCGGCATCGAGGCTCATGGCCAGCGCCCGTTGGGTGGGGCCGGGCGGCTCATTGCTTCATGTCGATCGTGGTCTGCAACAGCTGCTGCGCCGTGGTCAGCATCTTGGCGTTGGCGCCATAGGCCTGCTGGGCGACGATCAGCTTGCTGAACTCGGTGGCGATGTCGACGTTCGATCCCTCGACCGAGCCGGTGACCAGGCTGCCGGCGCCGTTGGTGTTGGCGCTCTGGGCGATCGCGTTGCCCGAATCGGTGGTGGCGGTGAAGGCCTGGCCGTTCTGGCGCTGCAACGCATCGGGGGCGGCGAAGGTGATCACCGGCACCTGCGCCACGGTCTTGGACTGGCCGTTGTTGTAGTTGGCCACCACGCCGCCGCTGGCGGTCATGGAGATGCCGGTGAAGCTGCCGGGCGGCACGCCGTTCTGGGTGATGTTGCGCAGGCTGTAGGTGCCGGCGGCGAACTGGGTCACCCCGTCGGCCTGGCCGAAATGGCCCAGGTTGAGGGTGAAGCTCTGCGCGCCGGCGCCGAAATTGGTGGCGATCGTCAGGTTGGCCGGGGCGCCCGCGCTGCCGGCGGCGGCGGTCACGCCGCCCGAGACGGTGCCGAACGCGCCGATGGTGCCGGCGGCCGCGCCGCTGGTGCCGAACTTCACCTCGGCGCTGCCGATCGTGGTCGGACTGGCGTCCGCCGAGCTCAGGCTCACGGTCCAGTCGTTGGCCGAATTCTGCGTCCAGGTCAGGGTGACGGCGTGCGAATTGCCGAGCTGGTCGTACACATCGGCCTGGGACGAGACGGACGTGCCCGCCGTCGCCGTGGTGGGCAGGTTGGCCGACAGGCTGACATCGGAGGTGGCGACCGGATTGAACTGGCTCTGCGTGACCTGGATCGGCGCCAGCTGCGACTGGTCGGCGGTGCCGGTGGTGGGATCGACGCCCCAGCCCTGCAGGTATGCGCCGGCGCTGTTCACCAGGTAGCCGCTCTTGTCCATCTGGAAGTCGCCGGCGCGGGTATAGTACGTCTGCGGGCTGAACGTGGGGTCGGTGCTGCCGGGCACCGTGCCGTTCTGTTCCGAGACCGCGAAGAACCCCTGGCCCGCGATCGCCAGCGCCAGCGGATCGTTGCTCTGGGTGACCGTGCCCTGCACGTTGTTGGTGTAGTCGGGGCGGGTCTTCACCGCGCCCGGCTGGTTCTGCTGCGCGGTGCTGGTGGTCAGGTAGTCGATGAAACTGGTATCGACCCCCTTGAACCCGACCGTCTGGCTGTTCGCCACGTTGTCGCTGATGTTGCCGAACGCGGCCGACTGGGCCGACAGCCCGCTGACCGAGGTGTTGAGCGCGCCGAACAGGGACATGGGAGGCTCCGCAGGGTTCGTCCGCCGGCCGAAACGCAGGAAGCGTGCCAGAAGCGGCGGATGGCGTGCCGATGCGGCGCGGAACGGGTGCGGGCGGCGCGGTCCGGGCCGGTGTCCTTGCCTGCGGCGCCCGGCGGCGGGCGCCGGGTCGGGGCGTGTCCGGGTCGCGCGGGATGGGCCGCCCGGCAGGATTTGCCGGGCGGATCCTGCCGGGGCGGAGGGGGCGCGCCGGCCGGGGCGGGCGGTCCGGCCGTTGGCCCCGGACTTGCTTTGGCGGATGCCGGAGTGACCCGCCATGCCCACTGCCCCAGCCACGACCTCTGCCGCCCGCGCCCCGTCCGTATCCGGCCCCGGCCCGGCGCCCGGTCCGGGCACCGATCCCGCCGCCAGCTCGCGCTTCGCCGCCGCGCTGACCAGCGCCCGGCGGTCCGGGCCGCAGCCGACGGGCGCCGAACCGGGCGGCGCCAGGCCGGGCCATGCGCATGGCGGCGACGCGGCGCCGGCGGGATCGGGCGATTCGTCCGTCGCGGCAGGCGCCCCATCTGCCGCCGCTCGTCCCGACAAGACCGGTTCCGCGGGCCCAGGCACGCCCGGGGCCAGATCTCCTGGCACGGCATCCACCGGGGCGGACGCAGCGAGGTCCGCTCGGGTGACTGGCGGGACGACCGGCGGGGGAACCGGCCGTTCGACCGCGGTTCCGGCCTCTGGGGCCGCCGCCGGGTCCGGGCAGGGGCCGGCCGCGGCCGTTGCGGTGTCGTCGGCCGCGCCGCCCGCCCCGGGCGCGGCAGCCGCCACGTCGCCCCCCGGCGCCGACCCGATCGGCCGCGGCAGCGGAAAGCCGAACCCGGCGGCCCGCAAGCGACATGCCGCCGCGTCGTCGGATCAGCCCGCCGGCGTGCCCGCCCTCGCGGCGGCGGGTCTGCCGGGACTGCCGGCCGCCGCCGGTCCCGCCGTGGCGGCGTCGGCCGCGGGGGCCGTGCGCGATCCCGGGTCGGGCCCTGCCGGGCCGCCGGTCGGGCCGCGCGGGCCGGACCCGGCGCGCGACGCCGCCAGGCCGGGTGCGGCGAAGCCAGGGCCCGCGATCGCGCGGGCCCCGTTCGTGGCGGTGGGGCCGCCGGCCGTTGCGATCGGGGCCGGCCCGAGCGGGCACATCCCGCCCGGGGTCGCGGCCGGCGCTACGGCCGCCCCGATGGCGCCGGCCGCGCCATCCTTGGCGGCACCCGCCTCGGCGGCGCCAGCCCTGGTGGCGCCGGCCCTGGTGGCACATGGCCCTGCGCTTCCGGCACCGGCCCTGTCGGCGCCGGCGGCGTCGGCTCAGCGCGCGCCGGCCGTGGTGACGCTCGCGACCGGCCCGGTCGGGACCCATCGGCTCAGCCTGCTGCTGACCCCGCCCGATCTGGGCCGGGTGCAGATCAGCCTGCACCGCGCCGCGGACGGCCCGACCCAGGTGCAGATCACGGTGCAGCACCCGCAGACCCTGGGCCTGCTGCTGCACGACCAGGCGCAGTTGCACCACGCGCTCGACCAGGCCGGGGTGCCGTCGGCGGGACGCAGCCTCAGCTTCCAGCTCGGTGCGGGCGGGGCAGGGGCGGATCTGGCCGGCGGCTCGGGCCGTCGGGGCGGCGCCGGCGGCGCGCCGCGGCCCGCCGGCGCGCCGCGTGCCGAGGGGGTGGACCCGCCCGCCGCGTTCATCGCCGCCGTCCGCGCCGTTCGCGCCGGCATCGACATCACCGCCTAGTGTCCCGTTTCCGAAATTCGGTTCCGAATGTCCGGGACATTCGTTCCTTGTTTTCAGTGGCCTGCTGGTCCCCGAACTGCGAAGCCATGTCGGGGGCAGGACACGCGATCCGGGCGGCGCCGGGCGATCCGGCACCGTCCCGCGCATGGGGAGATTTGCCATGAGCCTGGCCTCCGTCGCCGCCCAGCAGAGCGCGGCCCTGGCCGCCGCGACCACCGCCGCCCGCAGCGGGGCCACCGGGTCCGCCCCTGCGGGCGCCTCGGCCGCCGGCAGCACCGCCGGCACCGCCGCGCAGACCGGCCAGGCGGCGCTGACCGCGCTGTCGGGCAATTTCTCCAACTTCCTGGGCATGCTGATGACCCAGTTGAAGAACCAGGACCCGACCAGCCCGCTGGATACCAACCAGTTCACCCAGGAACTGGTGCAGTTCTCCGGCGTGGAGCAGCAGATCACCACCAACTCCAGCCTGACCCAGCTGATCCAGCTCACCCAGTCGGGCCAGGTGATGCAGGGCACGTCCATGACCGGCAAGCCGGTGACGGTGACGGCCGCCCGGATCCCGTTGCAGAACGGCACGGGCCAGCTCAGCTTCACCGCGCCCGCCGCCGAGCCGGCGGCGATCGTCATTGCCGGCGCCAACGGCCGGACCCTGCGCAGCGTGGCGCTGAACGCGACCGCGGGGCAGAACAGCTGGAGCTGGGACGGCACCGACAATGCCGGCAACCGGGTGCCGGACGGGGCCTACAGCGTCTCGGTGGTGGGGGCGAACCCGGACGGCAGCACCGCGCCGCTGGGTTTCACCGTCACCGGCACCGCGACCGGGGTGCAGAACACGTCGTCGGGGCTGCAGCTTCAGCTTGGCGCGCTGACGGTGGGGTTCGGGGCGGTGCAGTCGGTGGGCGGCTGAACGAAGGGCTCTCAACGCCCGCCGCGGAACGGTCGGGTTTCGCTGCGGGTGGCCGCCATGGACCGGCAGCCATGGTCCGGCTGCCGGTCATGGGTGGGTCTACTGCCTGGCCAGAATGACTTTCATCGCATGCTCGGGCGCCTCGACCAACTCCCCGCCGACATCCACGGTCGTGCCGTGCAGCGTGCCGGTGAACCTGAACGGCGGTTCATACTTGTCCCAAACCGGCGATCCGGTGTCGGCGCCGCACACGATCCCTCCCGCGAGCCCGAGCACCAGCGGCATGGTGACATCAATGTCGCCCTGCCCGACGAGCTTGCCGTCGATCAGGAGCCGGCCACGTCCCGGCGCGCCTTTGCCATTGCCGATGTCAGGTTTGCCGGTTACCTCGAACTCGAACCGCAGCTTGTGTCGTCCCTCCGGAACGGCTTCGGCGGACTCGATATGGAAGAAGTGGCTTCCGACGTAGTTGTACACATAGTGCAGCTTTCGGCCCTGCACGTAGAAACAATAGCCTCCCTGGACATCGCCGGCGGACAGCAGCGCTCCTTCCGCCCCACCGATGGGGATCTCGACATCGGCGGTCATGCTATGGGGTCGGTTCAGCACATTGGGGCCGGCGTTGGCCGGCACCATCTGCGTCTCCGGGTAGTACGTGTAACTCGTGCGGGCAACGGCGATCTGCGGCCTTTCCTCGGCAAGGCGCAGAGTGCCCCGTGAGTCGATCGGCAACACATCGAACTTTCCGGCCTCGACGTACCATGTCGCGATCATCTCGATCAGTTTCTGGCGGTGGTCCGCCGCGATGTCATGGTTTTCGGCGAAGTCGTGTTCGATGTGATAGAGTTCCCAGTTCTTTGCATCCAGCTCCGTCAGCTTGTCCTTGTCGATCGGCGCGCCGAAGAAGGCGCCGGATTCCTTGAACGATGTCCCCGGCCAGGGACACACCGCGCGCCAGCCGTCGTGATAGATCGAGCGATGCCCGAACATCTCGAAATACTGGGTCAGGTGGTGCGTACGGGCGCCCGCGTTGTCCAGGACATGAGCGAAGCTGTGGCCCTGGATCGGGGACTGGGTCACGCCCTTCACGGTGGTTGGTGGCTCGATGCCGAGCGCCTCGAGCACCGTGGGCACCATGTCGATGGCGTGGGCATAGTGCGTGCGCACCTCGCCCTTCGCCGTGATGCCCTTGGGCCAGTGGACGATGAACGGGTCGCTGATGCCGCCACGGTAGGTTTCCCGCTTCCACCGACGGAACGGCGTGTTCCCCGCAAACGTCCATCCCCAGGCATAGTGGTTGAACGTTGCCGGCCCTCCCAGCTCCCCGATCTTCGCCAGGTTCTCGTCCAGGGAGTCCGGCACGTTGTTGAAGAACTTGTTCTCGTTGACCGATCCGGTCGGCCCGCCTTCCGAGCTGGCACCGTTATCGCTGATGAACATGATCAGCGTGTTGTCCCATTCGCCGATCGACTTCAGGAATTCGAACAGGCGGCCGTAGTGGAAGTCCGTGTGGGTGAGAAACCCGGCGAACACTTCCATCATGCGCGCATAGAGCTTCTTCTCGCCCTCGGAAAGGCTGCTCCACTCCTGCACGTCCGGGTCGTGCCGCGAGAGCTCGGCGTCCTGCGGAATGATACCCAGCTCCTTCTGGCGCTTGAATACTTTTTCGCGGTAGGCGTCCCAGCCGTCGTCGAACTTGCCCTTGTACTTGTCTGCCCACTCTTTCGGAACGTGATGCGGGGCATGCATGGCGCCCGGACAGAAGTACAGGAAGAAGGGCTTGTTCGGCGCGACCTGCTTGGAATCGGCGACGAAGGCGATCGCCTTGTCCACCAGGTCTTCGGTCAGATGGTAGCCCTGGTCCGGTGTCTTTCCGGGTTCGACGCTGTGGTTGTCGTAGATGAGTTCCGGGTAGTATTGATGCGTGTCGCCGCCGAGGAAGCCATAGAACCGCTCGAATCCCCGCCCCAACGGCCAGCGGTCATAGGGTCCGGCCGCGGACACCTGATCCGCCGCGGTGAGGTGCCATTTGCCTATGGCAAAGGTGCTGTAGCCGTGCTGCAGCAGCATCTCGGAGAGAAATCCGTTCTCGAACGGAATGTAGCCGTTCCCGCCGGGAAAGCCGGTGGATCCTTCGGTGATGCACGACATCGCGTTGGAATGGTGGTTCCGCCCGGTCAGGATGCACGAGCGTGTCGGCGAGCAAAGCGCCGTGGTATGCATGTTGTTGAACAGCAGGCCGCCCGCGGCGAGCTGGTCGATGTTGGGGGTTTCGATCGGGCTTCCGTAGCAGCCCATCTGGCCGAATCCGGTGTCGTCCTGGACGATGAACAACACATTGGGCGCGCCGTCCCTGGCACGCAACGGAGCCGGCCAGGCAGGACTTGAGACGTCGAACGTGCGCCCGATGACGCCGGTGAACGCAGTGCCGGTCTTGTATTCCTTGAGCGCCATCTTCGTGCCTCCCTGGTGGATGACAGCGGGCCGGGGTGGGCCTGGCGTCCGGGGGCCAGCCGGTGTCCGCCGCCTGTCCCGGCTCGCATGGGCTTGTCCGGAGCCTCCAGCGGATAAGATGGAACGTACCCAAGGAAACGGAACGGGATCGGGGCCGGGCGCGCGGTTCACTATGGCATGGGTCAACGGAAAGTGAGCGATGCGTGCTGGGCCGCCTGTCCCTCGGCCCGGTTTCGGACCTCCTTGGCACCGGACATCATCGGGCCGGATCAGCTCGTGCCATCGGCGCATGCCGGCACGACACCGCCGGGACCTGCCATCGGCCGCCCCGCGGCCACGGCGCGGGCCCGCGGCGTCGAGGCCGGGGGTCGAACGCAGCGCAATCATGCAGACACAGGACGAGAATGCGGCCTCCGGTGAGGGAGCCGGTCGGGAGCGGCGCGGGTCACACCAACGTGTCGTCCGATCCGCCGCCCGGGTCCCAGCCGCCGTCGCCGGGATCGGTCCAGCCGTCAGCGGCGGGCGAGGGATCCGGCGCGCCCAACCCGGCCGGTTCGGCCGGGTCCGTCGGTGTGCCCCAGAGCGCATCCGAACTTGTATCCGGCGGCAGGGCGCTGCCGGCGCTGGCCTGGCCGGGGGAGACCATGTTCATCAGCGCGTTGCCCAGCAACATCCCCCCGGCCACGCCGGCCGCGGTGGTCAGCGCGGAGCCGAGGAAGCCCGTGCCGCTGCGCGGGAGCATCCCGCCAGGCGCCATCCCCGGCGTCATCCCTGGGGGGTATCCGCCGGGCGCGGCGGGCGGATAACCGGGCGGCGGCATCGGCCCCGGCGCGGGGGCCGGGCGCGCGCCGCCGAACAACCCGCTGAAGAACCCGCCGTGCGGCTGCGCCGGGGGCGGCTGGCTCACCTGCGCCTCCAGCTGCTGGATCCGGTTCTGCGCTGCGGCCAGCGCGTGCTGCTGCACGAACGCGAGTTGCGCCAGCCGGTAGCGCGCTTCCGGGTAGCGCTGGAACAACGTGCCGATCAGCGCGTCCGCCTCCGGGTCGATCGGCGGCAGCGGCGGGGCCGCCGTCGCCGGGGCCGCCGTCACCGGGACCGAGGGGCTGCCCCAGGGCCCGGCGGCGGCCGGTGCCGGCGCGGCACCGGAGACCCGGGCGATGAATGCGGTGATGAGGTCGCGTTCCTCGTTGGTCATGGGAGGGTGGGTTCCATCCGGGGCGCCGGCCGGACCAGCCCGAGCCGGCGAAACTCGATCACGGGGCAGCGATCCATCGCCACGGCCAGCCCCGCCGCCTGCGCCCGTGCCGCCGCCGCGGCGTCGATCACGCCCAGTTGCAGCCAGACCGCGCGGGCGCCGAGGCGGATCGCCTCGTCCACCACCGCCCCGGCCCGGGCGCGGTTGCGGAACACGTCCACGAGGTCGAGCGGCGCCGCCTCCGCCAGGCTGGCCACCACCGTGCGGCCGTGCAGGCGCTGCCCGGCCAGGAAGGGGTTGACCGGGGTCACGTCGTAGTCGCGGTCGAGCAGGAAGCGCATCACCTCGTGCGACGCGCGTTCCGGCCGGGCCGAGGCGCCGACCAGCGCGATCCGCCGGGTGCCCAGCAGCAGGTCGCGGATCGCCGCGTCGCTCAGCCCGTCGCCGGTGCGTCCCTCGCGGTCCATGTCGGCGGAGGTGGCCCCGCGGCCGGGGCGGTTCAATCCCGCCGCGGAAGGGCGCACACGCGCGCCCCGCCGAAGTCTTCTGCCAGGCGGTGACAGGACCGACGCTCGGTTCGATGGCGCAGACCCGGGGTACCTCGTCAGGGCCGGGCTTGACCTGGCCATCCGCCGCCGGAACCGCCGTGCGCAGATGACCGGGTCAAGCCCGGTCACGACGAGGACAAGCCCGGTCAGGGCGAGGAAAAGTCGAACCCGGCCCTGCGTCGGCCAGTTCGGCTGTTGGCAGTCGGTTGCCGCGGCGCAGCGAAGCGCCTTGCCGGGGCGCGGGCGGAATGCTTTACCGGGCGCCCGATCCCACCCCGAGCGCGCCCATGTCCCGTCCTGTCCCGCCCAGTTTCCAGGAACTGATCCTGCGCCTCCAGCAGTTCTGGAGCCGGCAGGGCTGCCTGCTGCTGCAACCCTACGACATGGAAATGGGCGCCGGCACGTTCCACCCCGCGACCACCTTGCGCGCGCTCGGGCCGAAGCCGTGGCGGGCGGCCTATGTGCAGCCCTCGCGCCGGCCGACCGACGGGCGCTATGGCGAGAATCCGAACCGGCTGCAGCACTACTACCAGTACCAGGTCATCATGAAGCCGAGCCCGGCGGACGCGCAGGAGCTGCTGCTGGCGAGCTACCGCGAGATCGGCCTCGACCCGCTGCGCCATGATTTCCGTTTCGTCGAGGACGACTGGGAAAGCCCCACCCTGGGCGCCTGGGGCCTGGGCTGGGAGGTCTGGTGCGACGGGATGGAAGTGGGCCAGTTCACCTATTTCCAGCAGGTCGGCGGCATTCCCGTGACCCTGCCGAGCTTCGAGATGACCTACGGGCTGGAACGCCTGGCGATGTATGTGCAGGACGTGGAGAACGTCTATGCGCTCGATTTCAACGGCGCCGGCGTGACCTATGGCGACGTGTTCCTGCGTGCCGAGCGCGAGTACAGCGCGTTCAATTTCGAGCATGCCGACACGGCGCGGCTGACCGCGCATTTCGCCGACGCGGAAAGCGAATGCGCCGCGCTGCTGGAGCACCGGCTGGCGCTGCCGGCCTATGACCAGTGCATCAAGGCCAGCCATCTGTTCAATCTGCTCGATGCCCGCGGGGTGATCAGCGTGACCGAGCGGGCGAGCTACATCGGCCGGGTGCGCACGCTCGCCAAAGCCTGCTGCGAGGCCTGGGTGGCGGGGGAGGGGGGATGACAGCGCCTGGCGGCGACCCCATTTCTACCGCGACCGAGGATTTTTCTACCGGGCAGGCGATGGGCGCGCAACTGAACATCAAGAGCGAGGATGCCTACCGGCTGGCCACCGATCTGGCCGCGCTGACCGGGGAAAGCCTGACCGCCGCGGTGACCGCGGCGCTGCGCGAGCGGCTGGAGCGCGAGCGCCGGGGGCGCGATCTGGCGACACGGCGGCGGCGGCTGGTCGAGCTGGCCGGCGAGATTCGCGCCCATATGCGCGAACCGGTCAGTTCCGATCACGGGTGGCTGTACGACGAGAACGGCCTGCCGCGGTGATTGTCGATTCCTCCGCGCTGCTCGCGGTCGTGCTGCACGAGCCCGACCTCGACCGCTATCTCGACGCCATGCTGGCGGCGGACCGGCGGCGGATGTCGGCGGCCAACTGGTTCGAGGCGGCGATGGTGGTGGAATCCCGCGGCGATCCGACCGGGCGGGCCCGGTTCGACGAGTTCGTGCGGCTGGCGGACATCGAACTCGTGCCGGTCTCGATCGGGCAGGCGCAGGCGGCGCGCGAAGCCTGGCGGATGTTCGGACGCGGCCGGCATGACGCCAGGCTGAATTTCGGCGACTGCTTCGCCTACGCGCTGGCCCGCACCGAGGGGCAGCCCTTGCTGTTCAAGGGCGGCGACTTCACCCTGACCGATATCGAACCGGCGCTGAAGGACTGATCATGCCGGAACTGTTCCTGGAATTGTTCAGCGAGGAGATCCCGGCGCGCATGCAGGCCGGCGCGGCGGCGGATCTGGCGCGGCTGGTCGGCGCCGCGCTCGCCCCCCTCGCGCCGGCCGGCATCGAGACGTTCTACGGTCCACGCCGGATCGCGCTGCGCGCCGACGTCGCCGCCGCGGTCGCCGCCGCCTCCAGCACCGAACGCGGTCCCCGCGTCTCGGCGCCCGAGCAGGCGCTGGCCGGCTTCCTGCGCAAGCATGGCGCCACGCGTGAGCAGGTGCGCCAGGAGGGCGGGTACTGGGTGCTGGAGAAGCGCACCGAGGCGGTCTCTGCCGCCAGCGTGATCGCCGGCGCGCTGCCGCCGCTGTTGCGCCGCTTCCCCTGGCCGAAATCGATGCGCTGGGGCGGCAGCAGCGGCTTCACCTGGGTGCGCCCGTTGCGGCGGATCGTCTGCCTGCTCGACGGCGCGGTGGTGGCGTTCGATCTGCGCGACGGCGAGGATGACGGGCACGGGCTGGCCGCCGCCGATCTGACCGAGGGGCACCGGTTCCACGCGCCCGGCGCCTTCGCCGTGACCTCGGCCGCCGACTGGGCGGACAGGCTGGCCGCGCACCGCGTGCTGGTCGATGCCGCGGAACGGCGGCGGCGGATCGCGCAGGGGGTCGCCTCGGAAGCGGCGGCGCGCGGGCTGACCGTGGTCGAGGATCCGGGGCTGCTCGACGAGGTGGCCGGGCTGGTGGAATGGCCGGTGCCGCTGCTGGGGCGGATCGATCCGGGGTTCATGGATCTGCCGGGCGAAGTGATGCAGGTGTCGATGCGGGTGAACCAGCGCTATTTCGCGCTGCGCACCGCGGACGGCGCGCCGGCGCCCTGGTTCGGCTTCGTCGCCAATATCGAGGCCGAGGACGGCGGCGCGGCCATCATTGCCGGCAACGAACGGGTGCTGCGCGCGCGGTTCGCCGATGCGCGGCATTTCTGGGATCTGGATCGCAGGACGCCGCTCGCCGCACGGGTGGGGGCGCTGGATCACATCACCTTCCACGCGAAGCTGGGCAGCCAGGGGGCGCGGGTGCGGCGGCTGGTGCGGCTGGCGCGCGCGATCGCGGCGCGGGTCGGCGCCGACCCGGCGCTGGCCGGGCGGGCGGCGGAGCTGGCGAAGGCCGATCTGGTCACCGGCATGGTGGGCGAGTTTCCCGAGCTGCAAGGCGTGATGGGCAGCTACTACGCGCGCCACGACGCCGAGCCGGCGCCGGTCGCCGATGCGATCCGCGATCATTACGCGCCGAAAGGGCCGAACGAGGCGCCGCCGTCGGCGCCGGTCTCCCTCGCCGTGGCCTTGGCCGACAAGCTCGACCAGCTCGCCGGCTTCTTCGCGATCGGCGAGAGGCCGACCGGCTCGGGCGATCCCTACGCGCTGCGCCGCGCCGCGCTCGGGATCATCCGCATCATCCGCGAGGGCGGGCTGCGCCTGCCGCTGACCGCGCTGATCGCTGCGGCGGGAGCGGGGTTCGCCGACGACGGGATCGCGCCGCGACCGGCGGCGGACCTGCTTGAGTTCATCGTCGAACGGCTGCGCGTGCAGTTGCGCGCCGAGGGCGCCCGCCACGACGTGTTGGACGCCGTGTTTGCCATCGGCCGCGACGACGACCTGACCCGGCTGCTGGCGCGCGCCCGCGCGGTGGCCGACCTGCTCGGCACCGAGGACGGCGCCAACCTGCTCGCCGCCTACCGCCGCGCCGACAACATCGTGCAGATCGAGGCCGCGCGCGACGGAGCCGAACACGAGACGATCGATCCCGACCTGCTCGACGCCGAGGAGGAGCGGACGGTGTTCGCCGCCAACCGCGAGCTGTCGGACCGCACGCGCGCGGCGCTGGCGGACGAGGATTTTGTCGGCGCCGCCGCGGGGATGGCGCAGCTTCGCGCGCCGCTCGACGCGTTCTTCGACCGCGTGACCGTCAATGCGCCGCAACCGGACCTGCGCCGCAACCGGCTGGCCCTGCTGCGCGCGGTGCGCGAGCATCTGCGGCAACTGGCCGATTTCTCGAAAATCCAGGGCTGAACGGAGACCCCCCGCCATGACCCAATGGGTGTACAGCTTCGGCGCCGGCCACAACGAGGGGGGCGCTGCGATGCGCGACCTGCTCGGCGGCAAGGGCGCCAACCTCGCGGAGATGGCCTCGATCGACCTGCCGGTGCCGCCCGGCTTCACCATCACCACCGGGGTCTGCACCGCGTTCTATGACAACGACCGGCGCTATCCGCCCGGGCTCGAAGCGCAGGTGCGCACCGCGCTCGGCCGGATCGAACAGGCGGTGGACCGGCGCTTCGGCGATCAGCACAAGCCGCTGCTCGTTTCGGTCCGCTCCGGCGCGCGCGTGTCCATGCCCGGGATGATGGACACGGTGCTGAACCTCGGGCTGAACGACGCGACGGTGGAAGGCCTGGCGGCGGCGGCCAACGACGCCCGCTTCGCCTGGGACAGCTACCGCCGCTTCATCCAGATGTACGGCTCGGTCGTGCTCGGCGTCGATCACCACCGGTTCGAGGAGATCATCGAGCACGTGAAGCTCGACGCCGGGATGGTCGAGGACACGGCGCTGGCCGCCCAGGACTGGCACCGCGTTGTGGCGGGCTACAAGGACATGGTGGCGCAGGAAACCGGCAAGCCGTTCCCGCAGGATCCGCGAAGAGCAGCTCTGGGGCGCGATCGGCGCCGTGTTCGGCAGCTGGATGAACCCGCGCGCCATCACCTACCGCCGGCTGCACGACATCCCCGCGGCCTGGGGCACCGCGGTGAACGTGCAGGCCATGGTGTTCGGCAACATGGGCGAGAACTGCGCCACCGGGGTGTGTTTCACCCGCGATCCCTCGACCGGGGAGAACATGTTCTACGGCGAATACCTGGTGAACGCGCAGGGCGAGGACGTGGTCGCCGGCATCCGCACGCCGCAGCCGCTGTCGGCGGCGCGGGCGCGGCCCGAGGAATCGCCGATGGAAACCGCCATGCCGGCCGCCTATGCCGACCTGATGGCGGTGCGCGCGAAGCTCGAGCAGCACTACCACGACATGCAGGACATCGAGTTCACGGTGCAGCAGGGCAAGCTGTTCATGCTGCAGACCCGCACCGGCAAGCGCACCGCGGCGGCCAGCCTGAAGATCGCGGTCGACATGGCGCGCGAGGGGCTGATCGACGAAACCGAAGCGGTGCGCCGGGTCAATCCGTCGGCGCTCGACCAGTTGCTGCACCCGATGCTCGATCCCAAGGCGTCGCGTACCCTGCTTGCGAAAGGTCTTCCGGCCAGCCCCGGTGCGGCCTCCGGCGCCGTGGTGTTCAACGCCGACGAGGCGGAATCGCGGGCGCAGAAGGGCGAGTCGGTGATCCTGGTGCGGATCGAAACCAGCCCCGAGGACATCCACGGCATGCACGCCGCGCGCGGGCATCGTGACCACCCGCGGCGGCATGACCAGCCACGCCGCGGTGGTGGCGCGCGGCATGGGCCGGCCCTGCGTGGCCGGCGCCGGCGGCATCACGGTCGATTACAACGCGCAGACCATGCGCTCGGGCGGCCGCACCATCCAGGCGGGCGAGACGATCACGCTCGACGGCGCCAGCGGCGAAGTGTTCGTGGGCAGCGTGGCGATGATCGAGCCGGCGATGTCGGGCGATTTCGGCACGTTGATGGGCTGGGCCGACAAGCTGCGCCGGATGGGCGTGCGCGCCAACGCGGAAACCCCGCTGGACGCGGAAACCGCGCGCAAGTTCGGCGCCGAGGGCATCGGCCTCTGCCGCACCGAGCACATGTTCTTCGACCCCGAGCGGATCGGCGCGGTGCGCCAGATGATCATGGCCCATGACGAGGCCGGGCGGCGCGCCGCGCTGGCGCTGCTGCTGCCGCATCAGCGCGACGATTTCCGCAAGCTGTTCACCATCATGGCCGGGCTGCCGGTGACGATCCGCCTGCTCGACCCGCCGCTGCACGAATTCCTGCCGCACGGGGAGACGGAACTGGCCGCGGTGGCCGCCGCCCTCGGCACCGATGTGGAGGCGATGCGCCGCCGCGCCGCGGAACTGGCCGAGGCCAACCCGATGCTGGGCCATCGCGGCTGCCGGCTCGGCATCACCTATCCCGAGATCTACGAGATGCAGGCCCGCGCGATCTTCGAAGGCGCGCTGGCGGTGGCCGCCGAGACCGGCCGCGCCCCGGTGCCGGAGATCATGATCCCGCTGGTCGGTACGGTGCGGGAGCTGGAACTGACCCGCGCCGAGGTGGAACGGGCGGCGGAGGCGGTGTTCAACGAGGCCGGGCGCGAGATCGAATACCATGTCGGCACCATGATCGAGCTGCCGCGCGCCGCGCTGACCGCGGATGCGATCGCCGCAGCAGGCCGATTTCTTCAGCTTCGGCACCAACGACCTGACCCAGACCGTGTTCGGCCTGTCGCGCGACGACGCCGGCAAGTTCCTGCCGTTCTACGTGGACAAGGGCATCCTGCCGAAGGACCCGTTCGTCTCCATCGACATCGAGGGCGTGGGCGAAATGGTGCGGATCGCGGCGGAGAAGGGACGCGCGGCGAAACCTGGCCTCAAGCTCGGCATCTGCGGCGAGCATGGCGGCGATCCGGCCTCGATCACGTTCTGCGAGCAGGTGGGGCTCGATTACGTGTCCTGCAGCCCGTACCGGGTGCCGGTGGCGCGGCTGGCCGCGGCCCAGGCGGCGTTGGGCGCGCGGGAAGACAGCACCGCCTGAGAGCAGCGGCCGGTTGCGGCAACTCGTCTGCCGCAATCGGCCGCCGCTATCGCGTGTCGGGGCGGCGAACCGGGCCGCCGATGGGCCGGCGCGCGCGATCGGTCTTGAAGCGGCGCGGGCGACGGGATGATATTTGCAGGGCAAGCCGGTCAGCCCGCGGGAGAAATAATCATGGCCAGACGCGTCAGCCCACCGCCATCGCGCGCAGTACGCGCGCGCGCCAAGCCGAAGAAGGCCGCCGCGCGCGGCCGCGCCGCGCCCGCCAAGCCGAAGAAGGCTGCCGCGCGCAAGGGCGCGGCGTCTGCTGTCGTGCGTAAGCGCGCGGCACCTACTGCTGTGCGTAAGCGCGCGGCGCCTGCCAAGGCGCCTGCCGCCCGCGCCACACCGCGCAAAGCGGCGGCGCGGCCCAAGGCCGCTGCGCCGAAGCGCGCGCCCGCGAAGCAGGCCAGCCCGAAGCGCGCCGCCGTTCGCAAGTCGGCGCCCGCGCGCCGCAAAGCCGCCGCCAGCCCCGCGATCAAGGTCAAGGCCCCGCCGCAGCGCTTCACCGTGAACCACCTGCGCGACGAGGACTTCCTCCCCGACGGCCTGCGCCCGTACGCCCGCTACCGCGATCTCGGGATCGCCGCGGCGACCGGCGGCCTCGCCCAGGCGCATGTGATCCGCATGATCCCGCCGGTGACCGAGGAGGTCCGTCAGCGCCACCTCCACAACGTGGACCTGCAACTCGTCTACGTCCTGAAAGGCTGGATGAAGAACGAGTTCGAAGGCCACGGCGTGCAGATGATGGAACAGGGAAGCTGCTGGCTGCAGCCCCCCGGCATCCCCCACACCGTCCTCGACTACTCCGACGACCTGGAAGTGCTGGAGATCATCATCCCCGCCGAGTTCGAGACCGAACCGGCGGAGTGAGGCAGGGCGCCGTAAGGAAGCAAGGCCAGGGGGGCTCTGCCCCCCTGGACCCCCCGCCAGGGGACTGGTCCCCTGGACCCCTCGGGGGGTTCCGTGCCGGTGGGGGGTGGCGCGGCGGGCGCGGGGCAGCCGGGTGGCGGGCCGAGACTGAGCGCTTAAGCGCTCAGTCTCGGCCCGCCACCCGGCTGCCCCGCGCCCGCCGCGCCACCCCCCACCGGCACGGAACCATACGAATGGGTTCCAAGGGCTCAGCCCTTGGCGGGGGTCCAGGGGGCAGCGCCCCCTGGCCTTGCTTGCTATCCCGCGTTGCGCTGCGCCATCGCCCGCACCGCGGCGCGCACCGCGCCCAGCTCGTTCGGCAGCACGTCGAACCGTTCCTCCCGCGTGAACAGATCGGCCAGCCGTGCCGGCAGCGCCGGGCGCTGGCCGGTGGCGCGTTCCATCGCGTCGGGGAATTTCGCCGGATGCGCCGTGGCCACCGCAACCGTCGGCACCCCGTGTCCGCCCGGCAGGGCGCGCGCCGCGGCGATGCCTACCGCGCTGTGCGGGTCCGCCAGGTAGCCGCAGGCGCGATGCAGCCGCGCGATTTCGGCCAGGGTGCCGGCGTCGTCCAGCCGGAACCCGTGCAGCAGCGCGCGTGCGCGGTGCCAGGTCGCCGTCGGCACCGGCATCTTGCCGTCGCGGCGGAACGTCGCCATCGCGCCCGCGGTGGCGGCCCCGTCGCGGTCCAGCAGTTCGAACAGCAGGCGCTCGAAATTGGAGCTGACCTGGATGTCCATGCTGGGCGACAGGCTGGGTTCCACCGGACGCACCGACATGTCGTTGCTGTCCAGGAAGCGGGCCAGGATGTCGTTGCGGTTCGACCCGATCACCAGCCGGGCCACCGGCAGGCCCATCCGCCGCGCCGTCCAGGCGGCCAGCACGTTGCCGAAATTGCCGGTGGGCACGGCGAACGCCACGTCGCGCTCCGGCGCGCCCAGCGCCAGCGCGGCGGCGGCATAGTACGGCACCTGCGCGGCGATCCGCGCCCAGTTGATGGAGTTCACCGCCGCCAGCCGCAGCTCGGTTCGCAGCGTCGCGTCGGCGAACAGCGCCTTCACCAGATCCTGGCAGTCGTCGAAGCTGCCCTCGATCGCCAGGTTCAGCACGTTCGGCGCGGTCACCGTCGTCATCTGCCGCCGCTGCACGTCGCTGGTGCGCCCGCGCGGGTGCAGAACGATCAGGTCGACCCGCGCCCGTCCCGCGAAGGCCTCGATCGCCGCCGATCCGGTGTCGCCCGAGGTGGCGCCGACGATCGTCACCCGTTCCCCGCGCGTCTCCAGCACGTGGTCGAACAACCGACCCAGCACCGCCATCGCCATGTCCTTGAAGGCGAGGGTGGGGCCGTGGAACAGCTCCTGGACGAACAGGTTGGTCTCAAGCTGCACCAGCGGCACGACGGCGGGATGGGAGAACTCGGCGTAGGCCGCGGCGCAGATTTCGGCCACCGTCTCGGGCGCGATCGCGGGGCCGATGAAGCGCTGCAGCAGCCGCGCGGCGAGCGCGGGGTAGGGCAGGCCGCGCAGCGCCCGCCAGTCGGCCGGGCCGAGTTGCGGCCAGGTTTCCGGCACGTAAAGCCCGCCGTCCTCGGCCAGCCCGGCCAGCAGCACACCGGCAAAGTCGCGCACGGGCGCCTGCCCGCGGGTGGAGACATAGCGCATCGCGCGCCCTTTCCTTCGGTTCGAAAATCCGCGGGTCAGAATGCCCGGGTCACGGTAAAGTGCAGTCCGCAGGCGGCGTTGGCCACGTCGCCCTCCATGCGCTTGCCGTGCACCGTGCCGGTCAGGGTGATGCCCGGACCGGATCCGCGCACCGTGCCGTCCGGCGCGACCGTGGCGGCAACGTCGGTGCCGCGTCCCCAATTATAATAGAGTTGGCCCTGCGCGACATACAGCGTGACCAGCCCGGGATGCGGGCAATCGCGCGCGTCGGCGCGGAAACGGGTGCTGGTGCCGTGATAGGCCCCGTCCCAGCTCGGCGGGTCGGCCGGATGCGCGACGGAGGCCGCCGGCCCGGAGGCCGCCGGCCGGGGCGGCGCGGCGCAGGCCCCGAGGGCGGCGCACAGCGCGACGAGAAGGGCGGCGCGCAGCGGGGCGGCGGGCAGGCGGAAGCGCGGCATGGCAGATCCTGGCCGGAGGGGAGGCGGGGACGAAGCGGGGGCGGGGACAGGTCTCTCATGCGTTGGGCGCGGGCGGATGGCAACCGGGGTGCGGCGCGCACCCTCCCGCCGGCGGCGTCCCGATCCTATATCCGGGCGGTTGTCCGACCCTCCGCCGCCTGCCATCCGCGGCGGGGGCCGAACCGTACGTCAGCGCGAAGGAGCAGCGATGGGGCAGGGCAGGGCGATGCACGCCGGATGGTCATGGACCTGATCGGCGCGCTCGGCACCTTCGTGCGGGTGGCCGAGACCGGTTCGTTCTCCGCCGTGGCGCGCGAACGCGGCAGCACCCAGTCGGCCGTCTCCCGCCAGATCACGGCGCTGGAGGGGGAGTTCGGGGTGCGGCTCGTGCAGCGCACCACCCGCCGCCTGGCCCTGACCGAGGACGGGCAGGACACGCTCGAGCACGCCCGCCACGTGCTGGAAGCGGTGACCGCCGCGCGGGAGGCGGCGGCCCGCCGCCGCGGCGAGGCAGCGGGGACGGTGCGGCTCGCGACCTCGGTGCTGCTCGGCAACCTGATGGCCGCGCGCATCCCCGCGCTGCTGGCCCGGCATCCGGGCCTGTCGGTGCAGCTCGTCACCGGCGACGCGGCGCATGACATGGTGGAAGAAGGGCTCGACCTCTGGCTTCGGGTTGGCGAGAGCACGCATGCGACGCATGTCAGCCGCACGCTCACCCATACCGCCCCGCTGGTGTTGGCCTCAGGCGCGTATCTGGCCGCGCGCGGCCGACCCGCCCATCCGCGCGATCTGGCCGCCCATGACTGCCTGGTGCAGACCCGGGTGGGCACCGACCAGGTCTGGCACTTCGCCGGACCGGACGGGGAGGAGGTGGCGGTGCCGGTCACCGGGCGGTTCAGCGCCGACAACGCCGAAGCCGTGCTGCGGGCCGCGCTGTCCGGTGTGGGCATCGCGCTGGTGGCCGAGGTCGTGGCCCGCGCCGAAGTGGCGGCCGGGCGGCTGGAGCCGCTGCTGCCCGACTTCACCCCGGCCGGGATGCCGGTCACGCTGATCTATCCGTCCCGGCGGAACCTGGCGCCGCGGGTGCGCGCGGTGATCGACTTCATCGCCCACGAGATCCTGGGCCGTCCGGACCCGTTCGGTGCCGATACCCCGGACTCGGTCGGGCGGGCGGGAGCGGATCGCGCATTGGGGCCGGTTTGGCCGAGCGGTGTCCCGGGTCGCGGCAACGGGGCGGCGCACCCCTGATCCCCTATCCCGGCGCACAGGTATTATGCGCGGCGCTGCGGTCGTGCTGCGCCTGCGAAGTGCCATCTCGGAGTCAGTCAGGTTGACCTGACAGATTGCCCCGCCAGCGGCGGGACATGGCTCGATGGAGATGACGATGAAGACGTTTCTTGCGGCGTTCCTGATGCTCGGTCTGCTGGTTTCGGCCGGCGCCACGGTCGCCTCGGCCGCTCCGGCATCCCAGACCCAGACCAACTATTACCCCGGCGGCAACGGCTGAACGGCCGCTCTGATCGCCCGGTCCCGCTGATGGCGGGACACAGCCTGATGGAGACGATGATGAAGAAGTTCCTCGCTGCGTTCCTGATGCTCGGCCTGCTGGTGTCGGCCGGTGCCACGGTCGCCTCGGCCGCTCCGGCATCCCAGACCCAGACCAACTACTACCCCGGCGGCAACGGCTGAACGGCCGCTCTGATCGCCCGGTCCCGCTGATGGCGGGACACAGCCTGATGGAGACGATGATGAAGAAGTTCCTCGCTGCGTTCCTGATGCTCGGCCTGCTGGTGTCGGCCGGCGCCACGGTCGCCTCGGCCGCTCCGGCATCCCAGACCCAGACCAACTACTACCCCGGCGGCAACGGCTGAACCGGTGCGCGCCGCGCGTGCGAAAGGGCCAGGGGACTTCCCCTGGCCCTTTTTGCGTGGCCGTGGCGGCCGGTGACCGGCTGAACGCCCGACCCGCACTCCTTGGGCTCACCTCCGGTACGGCGCGAAGGCCATCTGCTCAGGGGAACAGGCCGCGCACCTGCTTGGCGGCCCGCACCCGCTCCACCCCGAGCGCCATCGCCGCCGTCCGGTGTGGCACGCGCGCCTGCGTCACCCGTCCCATCACCGCGGCGAACGCGCGGTCGAGGATGTGATTCAGCCGGGTCGTGACCTCCGCCTCGTCCCAGAAGAACTGCTGCAGGTCCTGCACCCACTCGAAATAGCTCACCACCACCCCGCCGGCGTTGCACAGGATGTCGGGGATGACGAACACATCGGGGCGGTCCGCCAGCACCAGGTCCGCCTCCGGCGTGGTCGGCCCGTTCGCCGCCTCGGCCAGCACACGGCAGCGCAGCCGGGCCGCGGTGTCGGCATCGATCACCCGTTCCAGCGCCGCCGGCACCAGCACCTCGCAGGGCAGGGTGAGCAGGCTGGCGGGGTCGGCCGCAAGCTCGGATGAAAATCCCGCCAGCACGCCGTGCCGGCCGACATGGGCCAGCAGCGCCGGCACATCGAGCCCGCGCGGATCGGCATAGCAGGCGGTGTGGTCCGACACGCCGACCAGGCTCAGGCCGCGCTCGGCCAGCGCCTGCGCCGCCACGCTGCCGACATTGCCGAACCCCTGCACGATCGCGCGCGCGCCGGCCGGCGCGAGCCCGAGCCGGTCGAGCGCGCGCCCCACCAGATGCGCGATCCCCCGTCCGGTCGCTTCCCGCCGCCCCACCGTGCCGCCGCACGCCAGCGGCTTGCCGGTGACGATCTCGGTGACGGTCTTGCCCTGGTACATCGAGTAGGTGTCCATGAACCAGGCCATCACCTGTTCATTGGTGCCCATGTCCGGGGCCATCACGTCGGTGTAGGGGCCGACGAAGGGGATCATCTCCTGCATGTAGCGTCGCGACAGGGCTTCCAGCTCGCGCGGGCTGAGCGCGTGCGGGTCGACCGCGATCCCGCCCTTGGCGCCGCCATACGGCAGGCCGGCCAGCGCGCATTTCCAGCTCATCCAGATCGCCAGGGCCGCCACCTCGCCGAGTTCCAGGGTGGGCGCATAGCGGGTGCCGCCCTTGGTGGGGCCGAGGGTCAGGTGGTGCTGCACCCGATAGCCGTGGAACAGCTGCTGACGTCCGTCGTCGCGGTGGATCGGGCAGGCGACGGTTATCGCGCGCTTCGGGTACAGCAGCCGCGCGCGTTCGTCGGCGGGGATATCCAGATAGTCGGCGATGGTCTCGAACTGGGTCCGGGCCATCGCGAACACGGGTCCGTCGTACAGGGGCATGGCGGTGTCTCCATGGCCGGGCGGGGTCATGCTGGGCCTCGTCCGTCCGGGTCGCAATCGGGTCCGGCCGCGGTGACCCGGCCGGGCAGGGGGGCCGGCCGCATTTCCGGGACGCCAGCTCTTTGTTTTCAGTGGCCTGGTGGTCCCTGAAATGCGAAGGCATTTCAGGGGCAGGACACTCAGGCTAACCTTCCGTCCGGCGGCCGTCGGCACGAACGGTCGCCGCGCCAGGGGGAACATCGATCATGCAGCCGAACTCGGCCTACCACCGCATCGAAGGCCAGGAAGTTCACGTCGTCACCTGGGGCGCAGAGACCGCGCCGCCGGTGATCCTCTGGCACGGGTTGGCCCGCACCGCGCGCGACTTCGACGACCTGGCCGCGGCGCTCAGTGATCGCTACCGGCTGATCTGCCCCGACACGCCCGGACGCGGGCTGTCGCAATGGAGCGCGGCGCCGGACACCGAATACTGCATGGCGGCCTATGCGCGCCTGGCCGCGGGCCTGGCCGACCGGCTCGGGCTGAGCCGGTTCCGCTGGGTCGGCACGTCGATGGGGGGCGCGCTCGGGATCGCCGCCGGGGCCAGCACTCTGCGCGGGCGGATCAGTCATCTTGTGCTGAACGATATCGGGCCGACCCTGCCGCAGGCCGCCGGCGAACGTATCCGCGCCTATATCGGCCGGCCGCCGGATTTCCCGACCTTGTCGGAGTTCGAGGCCTATCTCCGCACCATCTACCAGCCGTTCGGCGCGCATACCGAGGCGCAGTGGCGGCGGATGGCCGAGACCTCGTTCCGGCGGCTGCCGAACGGGCGGATCACCTCCCACTACGATCCGGCGATCGCGCGTCAGTTCGCGCTGTATCCGCAGGATTTCGAGCAGTGGGAGGCCTACGACACGCTCGACATGCCCACCCTGGTGCTGCGCGGGGAAAGCTCCGACCTGCTGGCGGCCGACGTGGCGGCGGCGATGGGGCGGCGCGGGCCGCGTGCGTCCTGCGCGACGATCCCGGGCTGCGGCCATGCGCCGGCGCTGAACGTGGCGGCGCAGATCGCGATCGTGCGCGACTTCCTGGCGCGACCCGCCGGCGGCTGACGGCCGGCCGGCTCCTGTCATTCCCGCTGGGAACGCATCCCGATAGCGGCGCGGTTCGTCCCAACCTGACCGCGGGAGCGGGATATCGGCCCTGACGGCCCGACTTGACGCGCGGGGCCGCGTGCCGGCATCGCGTCCCCGACAGCGTGCTGCGCCGCCTGCGCGTCAGCCCGCGGGAACTCCCGGGAGACGGTGTCCTTGAAGAAACTGGTGAACGATCCGCGGCATGTCGTGCGCGAGATGCTGGAAGGGGTGGCCGGCCTCACGCCGGGCCTCGCGCTCATGGACCACGAAGACGTGGTGATCCGGAGCGACCTGCCGGAGCCGGCGGCGCGCGGGGTCGCCGTGATCTCCGGCGGCGGGGCCGGGCACGAGCCGGCGCACGCGGGCTATGTCGGCGCCGGCATGCTGCATGCCGCGGTGGTGGGCGACGTGTTCACCTCGCCGCCGGTCGATGCGGTGCTGGCGGCCATCCACGCGGTGGCCGGACCGCGCGGCGCGGTGCTGGTGGTCAAGAACTACACCGGGGACCGGCTGAATTTCGGCCTGGCGGCCGAACTGGCCCGCGCCGGCGGCATTCCCGTCGAGATCGTGGTGGTGGCCGACGACGTGGCGCTGCGCGCGACCGTGCCGCCCGAGCGCCGGCGCGGCATCGCCGGCACCGTGCTGGTGCACAAGCTGGCCGGCGCGCTGGCCGAGGCCGGGGCCTCGGTGCAGGAGGTGGCCGCGGCCGCCCGCGAGGCCGCGGCGGTGCTCGGCACCATGGGCGTGGCACTCGGCGGCTGCATCGTGCCGGCCGCCGGCACCGCCGGGTTCAGCCTGGGCGCGGACGAGATCGAGCTCGGCCTCGGCATCCACGGCGAGCAAGGTGTGGAGCGCGCGAAGCTGCAGCCGGCCGACCGGCTGGTGGACCTGATGCTGGACGCGATCCTGGCCGATCGCGGGATCGGGCAGGGCGCGCGGGTGGCGCTGCTGGTGAACAATCTCGGCGGCACGCCGCCGATGGAACTGGCCGTGGTGGCGCGGCGGGCGCTGGCGACCCTGCGGGCCCGCGGCGTGGTGGTGGAACGCGCCTGGAGCGGCACCTTGCTGAGCGCGCTGGAGATGCCCGGCTGCTCGCTGTCGCTGCTGAGCGTGGACGACGCGCGGCTGGCGCTGCTCGACGCGACGACCGCCGCCGCGGCCTGGCCCGGCAGCGGCCGGGTGCCGCAGCCCGGCGCGACCCGTCCGGCCAGCCCAAGGACCTCGGTGGCGGCCGAGCGGAACCGGTCCGCCGACACGGCCGGACCCGCGGTCCTTGCCGGCGCGCGTGCCGGCGCGGCGGCGCTGGCGGCAGCGGAACGAAGGTTGACCGAGCTGGACAGCGCCGCCGGCGACGGCGACCTCGGCATCAGCATGGCGCGCGGCGCGGCGGCGGTGCGGGCGCTGGCCGATGAAGGCGCCGCCGATGCCGCCTCGGCCCTGACCGAGATCGCCGGTGCGCTGCGGCGGGCGATCGCCGGCAGTTCCGGCCCGTTCTACGCGGTGGGGCTGCTGCGCGCGGCGCGCCACATCGCGGCCTGCGGCACGGTGGACGCGGCCGCCTGGGCCGAGGCGTTCGCCCAGGGCGTGGCCGGCGTGGCGGAGCTCGGCGGGGCCAGGCCCGGCGACCGCACCATGCTGGATGCGCTCGATCCCGCGGTGGCCGCGTTCCGGGAGGCGCTGGCGCGGCAGGCTCCGCTCGCCGAGGCCTGGGCCGCGTGCGTGCGCGCGGCCGAGCAGGGCGCGGCCGCCACGGCCGAGATGCGGCCGCGACTGGGCCGGGCCAGCTATCTGGGTGCGCGCGCGCTGGGCGTGCCGGACGGCGGAGCGGTGGCGGTGAGCATCTGGCTTCGGGCGTTGACGGCGGCGCTCGCATAGCGCTGCGACCCCGGGGTGGCCGCAGGGGTAGCCCCAGGGAGGCTGGAGGCCGGCGCGACGTCCGGCGCCTAGGGGGGAGCAGCACCCTGTCGTGCCGCGCCGATCGGCGCGGCACGGTTGCCGGACGCGCGGGGCGGTGGTTATCTTGTGGTTCCAATCGACAAGGTGTCGGCTCATCGGGGGACCCCCTGCTGGCGATGCTGCGACCGGCGCTGAGGAGCCCCACCGTGACCGAACACCCCACAGTTGAGCTGATCCGCGCGCAGCTGCCGGACCTGGTGGCGATCCGCCGGGACATTCATGCGCACCCCGAGATGGGGCTCGAGGAGGTGCGCACCTCCGCCCTGGTGGCCGACAGGCTGCGCGAATGGGGCGTGGAGGTGACGGAAGGGGTGGGCAAGACGGGCGTTGTCGGCACCATCACGGGCAGGCTGCCCGGCCAGCGCGCCATCGGCCTGCGCGCGGACATGGATGCGCTGGCGATCGAGGAAGCGACCGGTGCCGCTCATGCCTCGCAAAACCCCGGCGTGATGCATGCCTGCGGGCATGACGGCCACACCACCATGCTGCTGGGCGCGGCGCGGCACCTGGCGGAGCATCGCGATTTCGCCGGCACCGTCCACCTGATCTTCCAGCCGGCGGAGGAGGGGCGCGGCGGGGCCCAGGCCATGCTGGCCGACGGATTGCTGGAACGCTTCCCGTGCGATGCGCTGTACGGCATGCACACCTCGCCCGGCATGAAGGTGGGGCAATTCGGCATCCGCGAGGGTGTCGCGATGGCGGGCGGCTGCATGTTCCATGTGCGCTTCACCGGCAACGGCGGGCATGGCGGCGCGACGCCGCATCTGTCGGTGGACCTGTCGATCGTGCAGGCGCATTTCGTGCTGGGGCTGCAGACCATCGTCGGGCGCAATATCTCGGCCTTCGACCCCGCGGTGATCAGCGTGGGCCACATCGGCGGCGGCGCGCGGGATTCGGCCAACGTCATGCCCGCCGAGATGACCGTCTCCGGCACCGCGCGGTACTACAAGGACTCGACGAAGGAGATCATCGAGCGTCGCATCCGCGACCTGGCGGAGGGGCTGGCTTCACTGCACGGCGCCGGGGTGGAGGTGGCGTTCGTCTGGGTGGCCGAACCGCTGGTGAACGCCGAGGAGCAGACCGAGGTGGCGGTGGCCGCTGCCTCCGCTCTGGTGGGGGCCGCGGCGGTGGACCCCGCCATGCCGCCCACCGGAGGCGGCGAGGATTTCGCGTATATGCTGAAGCGGAAGCAGGGCGCTTTCATCCGCATCGGAAATGGCGAGGGGTCGGCGGGCGTGCATACGCCACAGTTCGATTTCAATGACGAGGCCATTCCCTATGGCGTCGCGTATTGGGTGGAATTGGTGAAGCAGGAGTTGAAGCTCTAGGGAAGGTCTGATCAGCGGGTTCCCGATGGCCTAGATCACGCCGTCGGCCACGGGAACAGCTCAAAGGTGTACGGCAAACACGGCGACCGCCTGCTGCTCTGGCCGTGACCGCCTCATCCTCGCGCAGCCGTTCGGCGCCGCACAGAGGTACAGTTGGCCCCGACCCTCGAAATGATGCGGTGCCCTGGGAGGGCCCCGCGGCGTGTGTCGCCTGTCCGATCGGCGCGGCCTCGGCGGGGCGCTTGATCAGGCCGGTTGCCGGGGCCGTCGAGGTGCTGCGCGTGGTTTGCCCGCGGTGCCGACGATCCGGCGGCCGGATGATCCGGGACCGGCTCTGCGTGTCCTGCGACAACCGGGAGCCCGAGGCGCTGGCCGGCCGGAACGCGAAGGGCGGCCGGCCGCGGTGATCTTGTTCGGCGACGCGCCAGCGCCGGAGACTGCGACGATGCCAAGCCGCGCAGCCGGGACAGCACCGCGACCGCGAGTTACGGAAAGTCGTATAATCAATATTATGGAAACTCGGGATGCCTCGGCGCCGGCCGTCGATCGCCGAAGTCGGTTCCGGGACGTCAGCTCCGGGCCGCCGGCTCCAGCGCTGCCGACAGGTCGGTGCCGAACTCGTTCGAGACCCGGCATGGATAGGTCGCCGCCAGCCAGGTGACGAACGCGGCCGACAATCCCGCCAGCGCCCCGTCCAGGGCCGGCGCGACCAGGATTTCCTCCGGCGCGACCTGGATCAGCAGCACCTGCGGAAACCCGCCGTCCGGATGCGCGCGCCGCTCGCCTGCAGCCGATCGCGCATCGCCGCGCTCGGCGCGACGACGAACATCGACGCCAGCGCCGCGTCGCGGAACGCGAAGCCGAGCGTGCCGATCCGCGCCGCCACCTCGTCGACGTCGAAGCGTCCGGCGCGCGGCGCGAACCGCAGTTCGTCTTCTTCCAGCAGGGTTTGCATGGTCGGTCCTGTCATGTCCTGCGCGCCGCCACCTTGATCGTCGCCGTCGCCTCGGCCGCCTCGAAGCGCTTGGTCGCCGCGACGACCACCTTCAGCGTCTGGGTGCTGCCCGCCGGCAGCTTGTTGCCGACCGAGACCGGGGTGTGGTCGCCGCGGTAGTATTTCGTCGTCGCCCCGCCCTGCACCTTTGCGTTCAGGTGAAGCTCGGCGGTCATCTGCGTCTCGGCGGTGATCTCGGCGGGCGGATCCCACACGATCACCTGCGTCTCCTTCGGCCGGCAGAACAGATGCGTGGTCCGCAGCGCGCCGGACTTGAACGCTTCGGTGGCGCCGTCATCGCCGGCGATGTCGCCGGGCAGGTCGATGTCGCCGCGCCCCTTGGCGGCGGGCACGCCCTCCGACGTCAGCTTGAACGCCACCTCAGCGCCGCCGCTCGAGGGACCTTGGGAAGTGCGCGCCTCGATGCAGAACATCGGCGTGCCGGGGTTGTGCATGTCTCCGTTGCTCTTGTAGCGGATCTGCAGGCCGTTCTTGAAGGTCCAGATCGTGTTCGGATAGGTTCCGGGCTGCTCGGTGCGCGCGCTGTCCGTTGTCTCCGTCTGCAGCTTGTCCAGATGCGCGTTGAGCTCCTCGGGCGTCATCCGGCTGATCTCGTCCATCAGCCGCTGGCCCATCATCTTGAGCGAGGCGGGATCGGACCCGTCATCGTCCTCCCATTCCTGGACGCGCTGGGCCGCCACGCCGGTGGTGGGCTTCTTCCAGGCGCTGCCGTCGCGCATCGCCTCGCTGCCGCGCAGCGTTTGCGCGTCCGTCGCCACCAGCAGGCGCACCTCCTTGCGGGCCGGCGCGTACAGCGCGTTGCCGGCGAAACTGACGCGCAGGAACATGTTGCCGGCGGTGGCCAGGTTGGTTCCGTCGGCCGGATCGTAGGCAAGATCCTTCTTGAGGCTGTCGGGCCTGATCTTCGCCGCGAGCTGGGTGGCGGAAAGCGCGGTGCCGACCACGACGGGCTTCGGCGCGGCCCAGGTGATCTCCGGCACCGCGCGCACCACCTCGACCTTCCCGGTCCGGGTTTTGGCGGCGTGGGTCCGGGTCGCCGCCACCGTGATCGTGACGTCCTGGCCCGCCCCGGTCGCGGTGAACTTGCCCTCGGCGGGCGCGGTCACGGTGAACGCCCCTTCCCCGGCCGTGACGGCGGCGTTCAGCAGCGCGGGCGTCACCTTCCCCGTCACCGACATCGTGGGCGGCAGGGTCCAGGTGATCTCGCGCGGCGCGAGGGTCACCTTGACGGTCGCGGTCTCCGTCCCGTCCAGCCATGTGCCGCGGGCCCCGGGCGCGGTGATCGTCAGGGCGACCGCCTCGCCGACCGCCAGGATCCCGTCCGCGCGGGTCGAGCGCCAGGGCGTCCCCCTCCCCGTCCGCGCGCGCCTTCAGGGACTCGATCGTGATCCTGGTTCCCCAGGCGATCTCCTTCGGGGGCGTCCAGGTGATCTTGCGCGTCGGCAGACCCACATCGACCGCGATCGTTTCGGCCTTCGCCTGCCAGGCGTCGGTCTCGTCGACCTCCAGGCGGAATTTCTGTCCCCCGCCGGCGCGCGCGAACTGCACCGTCCCGGTCGGCTGATTGCCGCGCACCAGGCGCAGCGTGGCGTCCGAGGTGGTGGCGGCCTTCAGGGTGAGAAGAGTGATCTCCGTCTGCGTGGTGACCCCGACCGGCGCGGTGTAGGTGATGTCCGGCACAGGTTTCTCGCCGCGCTCCACCGCCTGGCCGATATCGGCGATCAATGTCGTGGCGACTTCGGTCTGGGTGCCGATATCCTCGCGCATCCGGTCGCGTTCGGACTCGTCGTTGCTCACGACGCGGCTTTCGAGGTCCGCCATGGCCTTGACCAGCCCGGCGCGCCGGTCCTGCAGCGGCTTGACACGCGTAGACCGGTGCCGTCGCCAGCCCGTCATCGATCGTCTTCAGGTGCTGCACCAGGGTGTCGTAGCCGCTCTTCAGCCCTTTCACCGACTCCGACTGGCCGCTGCCGGACCAGCCGGCCTCCCAGGTGCCGGTCTTCACCTTGCCGGTCTTGCCGATGTCGAGGCTCAGCGCGAGAGCGATCCCGAGCGCGGATTTCTTCTTCCTGTCGCTCATTGCGGACGCGCGCGCGGCGGTCTCCGGCTGCTCACGCAGCCCGGCCAGGGCGGCGAGCAGCGGGCGCCGCAGCTCGACCTTGATGCCGAAGCCGTTCGGGTCCTCGGCTTCGGCGACGATGTCGTCGGTCTCGATGTAGCGCTGCAACTCGGCCACCTGCTGCCGGGTGGTCGGCGCTTCGGTGAGATTGGCCTGGATGGCGCGGAGCAGGATCACCGCCCCGTCGCGTTCCGGCACGTCCATCCGCCGGATCGCCGCTTCCAGGGCCCGCAGGGTGGTGAGCGCCGTCGCGCGCGCCGACTGCCAGCCGGCGAGGCCGCTCTGGCGCGACGGCGACGGGTGGGGCGGGGCCGTCGCCGGCGCGACCGAGATCCCCAGCACCCGTTGCAGCCACGCCGCTTTGGCATCCGACGCAGTGGTCTCGGGCACCCCGTCCTCTCCCTTGGAATGTACTTATTCTGAACGGGATCCGGGCAGGATTCCAGCACCTTCGTCGGCTGACGGACGCCCCCTACCCGTCCTCCATCTCCAGCACCATCCCGTCGAACCCCAGCTCCACCCCGGGCGGCAGCCGCGCGCCGACCGTCGCCCAGTCCATGTCCGTGCCCATATGCGTGAGCACGGTGCGCGCAGCGCCCACCCGCGCGGCCCACTCCAGCACCAGGTCGAGATGCGCATGGGTCGGGTGCGGGCTCAGCCCGAAGCAGTCCACCACCCAGACGTCCACGCCGGCGAGCGCGGCGAACGCCGCCTCGTCGAGCCGCACCACGTCGGTGGAATAGCCGAACCCGCCGATCCGCAGGCCGAGCGACGGGCCGTAGCCATGGTCCTGCTCGAATGCTCCGCACCACCAGCCCGGCCACCTCCAGCCGCTCGCCGGGCACGATCGGCTTTGTGTCCAGCACCGGGCGGAAGAACCCGGGCGGCTTCCAGGGCCGGAACGCGTAGGGAAACCGCGCGGTCACCTCCTCCAGCACCGGGGCGGTGGCGTAGACCGGCAGCGGTCGGCCGGCGATCCGGTTCAGGATGCGCACGTCATCCAGCCCGGTGATGTGGTCGGCATGCGCGTGGGTGAACAGGATGGCGTCGATCCGGGGGATCCGACAGGCCAGCAATTGGGCTCTCATATCCGGCGAGGTATCGACCAGAAGTCGTTGGCCCAGACCGCTTTCGATCGCAATGCTGCTGCGGGTGCGGAGGTTGCGCTGCTCGGTCGGATCGCACAGGCCCCAGTTGCCGGTCCCGTCGGCGCCGCCGATCAACGGCACGCCGGCCGAGCCCCCGGTGCCGAGCAGCACCACACGCATCAGCCGGCTTTCCGGAACAGGCGGCGGAAATTCTCCGTCGTGCGCTCGCCCAGCGCCGCCGGGCTCAGCCCGCGCAGCCCGGCCAGCACCGCGGCGGTATGCGCGACGAAGGCCGGCTCATTGCGCTTGCCGCGCCGCGGCACCGGCGCGAGGTACGGCGCGTCGGTCTCCACCAGCAGCCGATCCATCGGAAGATCGCGTGCGATGTCTCGGATTTCCTGGGATTTCGGGAAGGTCAGGATGCCGGAAAAACTGACATACCCGCCGAGCGCGATCGCGGCTTCCGCCAGCGCCCGCGACGACGAGAAGCAGTGCAACAGGAAGGCGAAGTCCCCTCCCCGCGCGCGTTCCTCCCGCAGGATGGCGGCGATGTCCGTGTCGGCGTCGCGGGCATGGATCACCAGCGGCACCCCGGCCAGCCGCGCGGCACGGATGTGGACGCGGAAATTCTCCTGCTGCACGTCCCGCGGCGCCCGGTCGTAGAAATAGTCGAGCCCGGACTCGCCGATCCCGATCACCTTCGGATGTTCGCTCAGCGCGGCAAGCGCCTCGGGTTGCGGGATATCCGCCTCGGCGGCGTGGTGCGGATGCACGCCGACGGTCGCCCAGACGGTGGGATGCGCCGCGGCGATCGCGATGACCTCCGGGGCCTGGGCCAGGGTGACGCCGATGCTGACCATCTCGCCCACCCCGGCCGCCGCGGCGCGGGCCAGGAGGTCCGGCAATTCGGCCGCGGTGAAATAGTCGAGATGGCAGTGGGAATCGATCAACATCAGGTGGTTATCCGGTCTGATCGGGGCTCCCTGGGATCACGCGTGCGGTTGGACCCCTCCCCCCGACCCCCTCCCGCAAGGGGAGGGGGAGCGCGGTACCGCTCTCCCCCTCCCCTTGCGGGAGGGGGCCGGGGGGAGGGGTCGCACAAAGACTCATATTTCCCGCCCCTTAGGCCGCATCTTCAACGTAACGTGGGAACACCCCCGCCGGCGCCGGCAACGCCGTGCCCTCCGCCAGCGGCACCGCCAGGGCGGCGAAATCCCGCGCCCCATCCGGCACGCCCAGCTGGTCCAGCATCCGCGCCATCGACCCCGGCATGAACGGCTGCAGCACCGTCGCGATCCCCCGCACGGCGTCGACCAGCACCCGCAACACGATCGCCATCCGCGCCGGGTCGGTCTTGCGCAGCGCCCAGGGAGCCTGGTGGTCGATATAGGCGTTGGCGGCGCGGACAACCTTCCACACCTCTTCCAGCGCCTCGTGGAACACCTGCCGGTCCAGCTTCTCGCGCAGCAGGTCGGGCAGCGCGCCGGCGGCGTCCAGAAGTGCGGTGTCCTCGGCGGTGGCCGCCCCCCTGCCCGGCAATTGCCCGCCCAGGTTGCGCGCGATCAGGCTCAGGCTGCGCTGCGCCAGGTTGCCGAGCTCGTTGGCCAGTTCGACGTTGACCCGGCTCACCAGCGCCGGATGGCTGATCGTGCCGTCGCCGCCGAACGGCTTCTCGCGCAGCAGGAAGTAGCGCACCTGGTCGAGCCCGTAGGTCGCCACCAACTGGCGCGGCTCGATGACGTTGCCGAGCGACTTGCTCATTTTCTCCCCCTCGACGGTCCACCAGCCGTGCGAGGAGATGTGCTTCGGCAAAGGGAGGCCGGCCGCCATCAGGAACGCGGGCCAGTAGACCGCATGGAAGCGGATGATGTCCTTGCCGACCACGTGCACGTCGGCCGGCCAGAAGCGCCAGCGCGGCGCCTCGGGGTCGGGGAAGCCGCAGGCCGTGACGTAGTTGTTCAGCGCGTCGAGCCAGACATACATCACATGCCCCGGCGCGTCCGGCACCGGGATGCCCCAGGTGAAGCTGGTGCGGCTGATCGACAGGTCGCGCAGTCCGCCGCGCACGAAGCTCAGCACCTCGTTGCGTCGCCCGGCCGGCAGGATGAAGTCCGGTTGGTCCTCGTACAGCTTCAGAAGCTTGTCCTGGAAGGCACTGAGACGAAAGAAATAGGATGGCTCGCGCACCCAGGCCACCGGCGCGCCGCTCGGCGCCAGCTTCGTCCCGTCGGCGGCGGTGGTGAGTTCCGCCTCGTCGTAGAACGCCTCGTCGCGGACCGCGTACCAGCCCTCGTAATGGCCGAGGTAGATGTGTCCGGCCGCGGCGATCCGCCGCCACAGCTCGGTGCAGGAGCGCTTGTGACGCTCCTCCGTCGTGCGGATGAAGTCGTCGTACGAGATGCCCATCTTGTCGGCCATGTCGCGGAAATCGGCCGAAACCCGGTCGGTGAAGCTCTGCGGATCGGTCCCCGCGTCGGTCGCCGCGCGTTCCACCTTCTGGCCGTGCTCGTCGGTGCCGGTCAGGAAGAACACGTCGTACCCGTCCAGCCGCTTGAAGCGGGCCAGCACGTCGGTCGCGATCGAGGTATAGGCGTGGCCGATATGCGGCGCGCCGTTCACGTAATAGATCGGCGTGGTGAGATAGAATGTCTTGCTCATGCCGGGAAACGCCTGCTCATGCGGGGCCTTGGGCGGAAGGGACGAGCAGCGCGAGGCCGGCCACGATCGCCTGGCGCTTGTCCAGCGCGAAGCGCTCGGTCTCGTCCTGCAACTTGGTCAGGCCGTGCCACACGTCGCCCCAGGCGGCAAGGGGGCGCAAGGACACCAGCCGTTCCTGCTCGGGATCGGCGCGCCCGCGCAGGGTCTCACGCAAGGCGGTCGCCAGGGCGGCGCGCAGCAGGTCCATGAAGGTGGTGAACCCGGTCTCGCCGCGGCCGAGCCTGTCGGCAATCTCGTAGGCGCGCTGCGGCGGCAGGGACGGCAGCGCGCCCAGCACGCCGTCCACCAGCGCGGCGATCGCCAGCCCCTCGGCCTCGGCGAGCAGCAGGGCGCGGCCGGGGGAGCCTTCGGCCAGGGTGGCCAGCCGGCCGCGCTCGGCCTCCCCCAGATCCGGCAGGGCACGCGCCAGCAGGTCCGCCATGGCCGGATCGGGCAGCGGCGACAGGCGCAGCCGGCGGCAGCGGCTGCGGATCGTCGGCAGCAACCGGCCGGGCGCGGCGGAGACCAGCAGCAGCACGGCGCGGGCGGGCGGTTCTTCCAGCACTTTCAGCAGCGCGTTGGCGGCGGCCGGGTTCATCTCCTCCGCGCCGTCGACGACAGCGACCCGCCAGCCGCCCTCGGCCGGGGTCAGCGCCATGAACCCGGCCACTTTCCGCACGTCCTCGACCGTGATGACGGTGCGGGTGCGCTTGCGCTTCTCGTCATAGCCGCGCTCGACGGTGATCAGGTCGGCATGCGCCCCGGCGGCGACGCGGCGGAACACCGGATGGGCCGGATCGAGCGCCAGCCCCCCCTCCCCGTCCCCATCCCGCCGGTCCGGCGCCACGCGGCCGGCCAACAGGCGGCGGGCGAAGCGATAGGCAAGGGTCGCCTTGCCGATGCCGTCGGGCCCGGTGATCAGCCAGGCATGGTGCAGCCGCCCGCCGGCGAGCGCCTCGGACAGGGTGGCCTCGGCGGCGGGGTGGCCGAGCAGCACGGGATTGGCACGCGGGGCAGGAAGCATGCGGCGGTTATAGCGGCTTCATGGCGACGCGGGAGACGTGAGGCCGCCCGGCGTCGGGAGCGGATCGGTGGAGTGTTCACGCCAGATTTACACGCAGGGGTTGTATTCTATTTTCACCCTGTGAAATTTGCGCGCGCGACCCGCCAGGGGATCGTTTTCATCCACAGGTTGTTGATAATCGGGATCAGCAACATCGCCGAACCGATTCCAAGGACTCGCGAATTTTGTTCAGACCAACCCGGATCGACTGCGTCGGCACGGCAGTCAAGCTGCCGACAGCACTGGGAACAAAGCGCGAATACTTATGGGTATTGTCGTAGGTTAGGAGATTTGTGCGGCTTTTTTTTGCCCGCCGCCGTGGATCGTGGTTGGCAAAGCCGGTTCACATGGTGTTGAAATACATCTGTAGGTTGCATTCGCCTCACGCCGCGAAACAGGAGAGAGCGCCAGTGACCGACAGGAAACTACTCGACAAGCTGGTGCGCGACCGCCTGCGCGAGTGGCCGCAATGCCCGCCAGGGTTGCGGCGGCGCCGCAACGGCCCGGCGACCTGGCTGCGCGGCCGTCCGGCCGAAGACCTCGGCTCGTGCCACCCGTTCCTCAAGCTTCCCGGCAGCACACGGCTGCGCACCCTGCCGGACGGGCTGTGGCTCAATTTCGGCGGCACGCCGGTGGACGCTTTTGTGGATATCTTCGCCATCGAGGCCTGCGGCTCGCTGCAGAACCTGCTCGACAAACGCTCCCGCTTCGCCCCCAGCACCCACTCCCTGCTGGCGGTCTGCCCGGTGCCCTGGCTGCTGGCCCCGGTCGGGCCGAACGATTCCACCCCGCGCTGGCGCGCCACCGGCGTGCTGCGCTTCGAACCGGTGCTGCCGCTCGTGCTGCCGGTGCGCGACATGCGCGTGCTCTACGCCCTGAAACAGCCACACTACGAGGGCTTCGCCCGCTACCAGTTGCCGCACCCGCACGAATACTTCGTGCCAATGGACAGCATCACCGCCAAGAACGGCGCCCGCGATCCCGCCCTGCGCGCCCTGCTCGCCCGCGCCTGCGCCGCCGCCAACTTCCTGCGCGCGCCGGAGCCGGTCTGACGCCGGCTGCTCAGGGTTGGTGCCTTGGACAGCAAGGCCAGGGGGCGCTGCCCCCTGGACCCCCGCCAAGGGCGTCGCCCTTGGATCCATTCGTTGGTTCCGTGCCGGTTGGGGGTGGCGTGCCGGCCGGGGCGGCGGTGGGGGCGGACCGGGTGGAAGCGCGAACGCGCTCCACCCGGTCCGCCCCCACCGCCGCCCCGGCCGGCACGCCACCCCCAACCGGCACGGAACCCCCCGAGGGGTCCAGGGGACGACTGTCCCCTGGCGGGGGGTCCAGGGGGGCAGAGCCCCCCTGGCCTTTCTGTCCAAGGCACAAACCCCGGAACGACCGGCATGAAACCGGGCGCCCCGGCGCGGGCTAGGGGTGTGCGTGTTCCAGCGCGTGGCGTTGGATCTTGCCGGTGGTGCTGCGCGGCAGGTCTTCCATGGCGACGAAGCGCACGTCGCGCGGGCGTTTGTAGCCGGCCAGCCGGGCGCGGCAGAGGGCGTCGATATCGGATGCGGTCAGCCCGGGATCCCGGCGCACGACATAGGCCCGCGGCACCTCGCCCCAGCGGGGATCGCGGGCGCGCACCACCACCGCCTCGGCGATGCGCGGATCGGCCAGCAGCACGCGTTCGATTTCGGCGGGGTAGATGTTCTCGCCGCCCGACTTGATCATGTATTTGGCGCGATCGACGAAGTCGAAGCTGCCGTCGGGGGTGCGCCGGAACAGATCGCCCATGCGGAAGAAGCCGCCGGCGAAGTCGCGCCGGTTGGTTTCCGCCGCGTCCCAGTAGCCGCTGAACACGGTGGGACCGCGGATCGCCATCTCCCCGGTGGCGCCGTCCGTCACCTCCGTGCCGTCCTCGTCGAGCAGGCGCAGATCGCAGAGCGAGCTTTGCCGCTTGGCCAGCGTCGCCGGCACCGTCCCCGGCGGGATCAGCGCCGCGGAGGCCGGCGGCAGACCGGTTTCGGTGGCGCCGAAACTGTTGAGGTAGGGCGCGCGCAGCAGCCGGGTGATCTCGGCCAGCTGGTGCGCCGGCACCAGGTCGGCCATGGCGCCGATGGCGCGGATGCCGGGCGGGACGATGGGGCGCGCGGCCAGTTCGGCGATCATCGGCTCGATCGCGCCGGGCATCATCACCAGCCAGCCGAGCGGGAACCGCGCCGCGGCGGCGGCGATCGCGTCCGGCTGCATGCCGTCCACCACGATCACCGGCCCGCCCGACATCAGCGCCGCCAGCAGGTGATCGGCCGAGGCCATGTGGAACATCGGTGTCCAGGCGCAGAACCCGTCGGTTGCGGTGATGCCGAGATCGAGCCGGAACGCGGCCAGGCGGGCCAGTTCGGCGCGCTGGCTGATCAGCGCGCCTTTGGGCAGGCCGGTGGTGCCGCTGGTGTACAGGATCAGCAGCCCATCTTCCGGATCGAACGCCGGAAGCACGGGACGCGCCGGGGCGGCGGCGATCAGCGCCTCGTACTCCGCGCCCAGGGTCAGGACGGGGCCTTCGTGCGGCGGGTCGAGCGCGGCCAGCGCGCCGGCGTGGCGCTGTGAGACGATCGTGAGCTTTGGAGCCACCAGCCGCAGGCAATGCGCCAGTTCCGGCGCGGCGAGCCGCCAGTTCTGGCAGGCCAGGATGGCGCCGATGCGCCCGGCGGCGAGCATCGTCTCCACATAGGCCCCGCAGTTCTCGGACAGGATGGCGATGCGGTCGCCGCGGCCGATGCCGCTTGCCTGCAGCCCCGCCGCCAGCCGTTCCACCCGCGCGGCCAGCGCGGCGTAGCATCGGGTCTGCCCGTCGGCGATCAGCGCCGGCGCCGCCGGGGTGGCGCGGGCGCGGGCCAGGAACAGCTCGGTCACGCCGAGCCGGCCGGCGCGGCTTATATCGGCTTCGGCCCAGTCCGGCATGGTCGCCTCCTCTGGCCCCCCGACCCTGGTCCAGGCGGGCCTGATCCGCCGGGGCAGAGGGTTCCCCTGCCCCCCTCCCCGGCCCTACACTCGCACCCCGCAGCCCGGCAAGACCGGGTCCCGCGCCCGCCCCGAGGAGGCTCTGCCAATGACCCCGCCATTCGGCGCCAACTCCACCGCCGCCCGCGACATCGCCAGCGTCCTGCACCCGTATACGGATCTTGAAGCGCACCAGCAGATCGGTCCGGTGGTGATCACCCACGGCAAGGGCGTGCGCGTGTGGGACGACACCGGCAAGGAGTATATCGAATCCGTCGCCGGCCTCTGGTGCGCCTCGCTCGGCTTCGACAACGAACGGCTGGTGCAGGCGGCGGCGACGCAGATGCGCAAGCTGCCGTTCTACCACGGCTTCACCGCCAAGTCGCACGAGCCCTGCATCGATCTGGCCGAGATGCTGCTGGCCCGCGCGCCGCTGCCGATGAGCAAGGTGTTCTTCGCCAATTCAGGGTCCGAGGCGAACGACACCGCGATCAAGATGATCCGGTACTTTAACAACGCGCTGGACCGGCCGCGCAAGAAGAAGATCATCGGCCGGGTCAAGGGCTATCACGGGATCACCCTGGCCGCCGCGTCCCTCACCGGGCTCGCCGCCAACCACCGCAGCTTCGACGTGCCGCTGCCGGGCTTCCTGCACACCATGACCCCGCACCACTACAACGAGGCGCGACCGGGCGAGTCGGAGGACGATTTCGCCACCCGCTGCGCGGAAACCCTGGAGCAGCTGATCCTCGCCGAGGACCCGGACACGGTGGCGGCGATGTTCGCCGAGCCGGTGATGGGCGCCGGCGGCGTGATCGTGCCGCCGGCCGGCTATTTCGAGAAGATCCAGGCGGTCTGCCGCAAATACGACATCCTGTTCGTCGCCGACGAGGTGATCTGCGGGTTCTGGCGCACCGGCAACTACTGGGGCAGCCAGACCTTCGGCATCCAGCCCGACATCCTGGTCTGCGCCAAGGCGCTGTCGGCCGCCTACCTGCCGATCAGCGCGGTGATGGTGAACGAGCGCGTGTTCCAGGCGCTGGCGAGCGAAAGCCACAAGATCGGCACGTTCGGCCACGGCTTCACCTACTCCGGCCATCCGGTGCCGGCGGCGGTGGCGATCGAGACCTTGAAGATCTACGACGAGACCGACATCGGCGGCCATGTCGGCACGGTCGGGCCGCATCTGCAGCGCGAGCTGCGCCGCCGCTTCGCCGAGCACCCGCTGGTGGGCGAGGTGCGCGGCGTCGGGCTGATCGCGGCGATGGAGCTGATGGAAGACAAGGACGCGCACCGCAAGTTCGATCCGGCGGCGAAAGTGGGCGCGCGCTGGACCAAGCTGATCGAGGCCGAGGGCGTGATCGCGCGCGCGGTGCCTGGCGAGGTGCTGTGCTTCAGCCCGCCGCTGGTGATCTCCACGGGCGAAATCGATGAGATGCTCGACCGGGTGGAACGCGCGCTGCGCACGCTGACGGCGGAGCTGCGGCGGGACAAGATCGCAGCGGTGGGCTAGTGCCCTGCCCCTGAAATGCCTTCGCATTTCAGGGGCCAGCAGGCCACTGAAAACAAGGAACGAGTGTCCTGGAAAGTAACCGGGGCAAAACCCCGGGCGGCATGCTGATTTTTTCTTGACCCGACGCGGGGCGGTTCGATTCAAGCTCCCTGTGTCTCCGCCGATTGACCTGTCTGGCCTGCCGCGCCCGGAGCTGGAAGCTCTGGTGGGAAAGCTGTTGGGCGAGGTCGCGGACCTCAAGCAGCTTGTTACCAGGCAGCGCGAGGAGATCGCGCGGTTGAAGGGGGTAAGCCCGCGCCCGCAGCTCAAGCCGAACGGCATGGAGCGGGCGGGCGCGCCGGCCTCGTCATGCCCCGACAAGCGTCGGGGCCGCGGTAAATCGGCGCCACGGGTCAGGGTGGAGGAGTCAGCCTGCCGGATCTCGTCCGATGCCGCGGAAGATCGGCTTGACCCGAACCGCCCGGGGTTTTGCCCCGGTTACTCCGCCTGACCGCAAGTCAAGACATCAACGCCATTGTCGCAATCGCCGTCGCGTCACCGCGGTTGGACAGGCGGGAGACCATCGCCCAGCGGGCGGATTCGAACCCCGCAAACGAGATCCCGTGGCGGTCGCCACGGGTGACGGGGATGGTCCGGCCGATGGCCGCGCGGACCCGCACCGCCCCTCTGCCCAGCAACAACCGCTGGCGGAGCAGCACGCCCCTTGCGGCCGCCGCGGGGCGCCACCCGCCGGGGGCAGCAGACCTCGTCCACCCTGACCGGTGCCTGACCGTTCCAGGAGCGGGCGAGCACTGACCAGGCGCATGTCGGCCCCGAACAGCCGCCCGGCCCACGGGCATTCATGAGCAAACGTTCATCTTCGTGTGACTATGACACTCGTTCGATTCAGGTGTAAGCGCAATGTTGCGCGGGGGAAGTCGATGGCAACGCTCCGCAGCCGGACCCGGACGTCATCCCGGGTCTCGGCAGAGTGCCCGGATCACGACGAAGACGATAAAAAAAATACGAAGAACGTAAGATGGAGGCGTCAAAGATGCAGATTGGTGGGGGACGATAGCGCCCGGATCTTCCGACCAGGGTTCCTTCCAGAATGATCCACGGAACGACAGTCCGCTGACAGACGTGCTGTGAGCGGGATGTCGCGCGGGCGTGTCCATGCGCAGGGCGTCAGCCTGCCAGGCGCCGTGGCGGGCCGTGCCGTCGCAGGGATCCCCGTGCACGCAGCCGGAAGAAGCTCTCGGGCCTGATCGACCTCGCACCGAGCGACCGCAACCGACAAACACCAGCGGAGACCTCGACAGGTCACCGCGAGAGCCGGCCTGCCGAACGACCGGAGCGAACCCGGTCGTATCGCTGCCTGTGCATGCCCGACGCGAGGCTGGCTCCTGCCGAGACGTTGCATTCGGGTGTCGTTCGGAACGCGAAAGGGTGTCTGCAACCGCGTTCCGCGATCCGATGACGGCCCGAATGTGATCGAGACCATCAACAACCATAAAAGACTGCTAGGGAGAAAACTGTGCCTCAACCCGAAGGAACTGCCCCGCGCGAGGGGATCCGCACGCAGCTCCGGCTGCCGAAGGTCCCGCCCGCGATACGCCCCCTCCCCGCCGCGGACCCGGGCCGGGAGCCCCGTTCGTGCGGCCTTTCCCTTGCCGCTCTGGCACTCGGTGCCTTGATCTCGGCGACCGCGGCGCCGGCGCACGCCCAGACCGCGACGACCGGCCAGACGCTGCGGCCCTGGACAGCGCCGCCGGCTTCTGCCGATCCGCTGTCGATCGCCTCTCCCCGTCCCCTGAGCTTCCTCACGACGGCGGCGAAGACGGAGGATCTTGGTCCACTCCCGGGGGTGACCGAGTTCGCCAACACCCTCGCCAATCACGGCATCTATCTGTCGCTCGGCTATGTCGAGGACCTGATGGCCAACGTCTCCGGCGGCATCCAGACCGGCACCATGCCGACCGGAGAACTTTATTTCGGCAGCACCCTCGACCTGCACAAGATCCTGGGCATTCCCGAAGCGTCGATCCACATCACCTTCGATGAGCGCAATGGATACAACCTTAACAATATCGTAGGAACCCAGGGAGTCCTTCAATCGAACAGCGGCCCCACCCGCACCATCCGGCTTTCCGAGCTGTACTGGCAGCAGGGGTTCCTGGACAACCGCATCAAATTCAAGGTGGGCCGCACCAACCCGACCGGCGATTTCGCCACCCTGCCGCTCTCGTGCGAATTCGCCGGCGTCATCTGCGCGCAGCCGACCAGCTGGTATTTCAGCAACGACGACGAAGCCTACCCGGTTTCGACCTGGGGCGGCGACGTCAACATCAAGGTCACCCCGCATGTCTACCTGCGGGCCGGGGTGTATGATGACGACCTGGATCAGTTCGCCTCGACGGAACACGGCTTCGGCTGGGGCCTCACGGGCTCGAAGGGCGCCTTCGTGCCGGTGCAGATCGGCTATTCCACCAGCTTCTCGCAGGCCCGCTACCCCTCGCACTTCAATCTCGGTGGGTATTACGACAGTGCCGCCTACACGCCGCCGGGCGGGATGGAACAGCGCGGCCGTTCGGCAATCTGGGTCGAGGGCGAACAGACCGTGTGGCGGCCGGACCCCGCGACCAAGCAGAGCTTCACCCTGTTCGCGGGCGGCATCGTCTACCGTCACGGCGCGCCGTACTGGGGGCAGTATTTCGGCGGCTTCCAGGACCGCGCGCCGTTCGGCGCCGTACGACCGGACGACCGGATCAACTTCATCGCTTCTTACTTTGCCAACAACGCGGCCTATTCGCCGGCCCACAGCGGTCAGTGGATTTTCGAACTCAACTACGGTTTCCACGTTGTGAAAGGGCTCGTGGTGAAACCTGTCACGCAATACATCGTCCACCCGAACGCGATCGGGCTCTCGACCACGAAGGCCCCGGAGAATGCCTGGGTGATCGGGGTCCAGTTCGACCTCGACGTCGCCTCGATGCTGCATCTGCCGTCGTTCTAGAGCGGATCGCGCCTGGCTGGAATTGTACGGCGATCCAGAGGCGCGCGAATCCGGTCGAACAACAAGGCTGGAGCGCATGACAGGCAGGCTGAACGCGCTCCAGACGTTCGGCACACGCCCGGCAGAAGACGGCTGAAACCGGACCTGCCGGGCGGTACCGGGCCTCGACTCGCCGACGACAGCGCCGGACCGGGTACCCCCTCGGGACGCCGCCGCTCAGTGCGTCCAGACGTCGCGCCGGCCGTAGCGGAAATTGTCGGCGTACGCCTTCGGGCGCAGGCGGCGCTCGACCGGACGCTCGATCTCGTAGGTGATGCCGTTCTTTTCGGCGTAGGCCACGGCTTCCTCGCTGGTGGCGAAGCCGAGGCGAACCTGGTTTTGCGTATCCCCGCTGCCGATCCAGCCCATCAGCGGGTCGGCACGGCGCGGGGCGGCGGGTTCGAAATCCAGCACCCAGTTGTGCAGCCCGGCGCGGCCGGACTGCATGGCGTTTTTCGGCGGCTGGTAGATGCGGGCGCGCATGGGGATCGGAGTATCCTTCGCTGTGGTCGGGGCGGCCGGATTTGAACCGGCGGCCTCGTGTACCCAAAACACGCGCGCTGACCAGGCTGCGCCACGCCCCGGTGGAGGAAGCAAGCAAGGCCAGGGGGGCGTTGCCCCCCTGGACCCCCCACCAAGGGCGTCGCCCTTGGAACCCGTTCGTTGGTTCCGTGCCGGTGGGGGGCGGCGCGGCGGGCGCGGGGCGAGGCCGGCGGCGGGGTGGGAACAGGCGCTTTTGCGCCCTGTTCCCACCCCGCCGCCGGCCCGCCCCGCGCCCGCCGCGCCACCCCCACCGGCACGGAACCCCCCGAGGGGTCCAGGGGACGACTGTCCCCTGGCGGGGGTCCAGGGGGCAGAGCCCCCTGGCCTTGCTTGCTGCGTTACCACATCACCCCGCCGGGTGGAACATCGGCCCTTCCACCTTGTCGCCAACCGTAATCCCCAACCGCTGCGTGGTCCCGCCCGCCAGTTCCAACGTGGCCGTCACCTTCCCGTGGCTGGCGATCGGACGCAGGCTGTGCGGCACCGTATTCTCGGCGATCGAATCGATGGTGCCATCCGCCCGGATGAACACCATGTCGAGCGGCACCAGCGTATTCTTCATCCACATGCGCGAGACGATCGGGTCCGGCCAGACGAACAGCATCCCCCCGTCGGCGGGGACCTTGGTGCGGAACATCAGGCCGGTCTCCTGCTGGTCCGGCGTGCGCGCCACCTCCACATCGAACGCATGCCGTTTCCCATCCTTGGTGACGATGGTCAGCCGCTGCTTGGCCAGCACCGGCTGCGGCCCGTTCGGATCGGATTGCGCGAGCGCGGCGACCGGTGCCGCGACGAGCAGGGCCAGGAGGATACGGCGGTTCATGCGGTCGGGCTCTCCTTCAGGGCAGCGGCGGCGAGGCGCGGGATTTCCGCCCGCACCGGGCCTTCGCGCGGGACATCGCGCAGGGTGGTGAACCAGTGGGCGGGCGGGTTGCGCCCGGCCGCGCGGTCGAAGCGCAGCGCGCGCAGCACCGCCTCGGCCGCCGGCGGCAGGGTCGCGGGAATCGACAACCCGTTGAGCGTGGCCCAGATCGAGGCCCAGCAGCGCCCCACGGTCCACGGGTTGTAGCCCCCGCCGCCCAGCACGACCAGCCGCGGCGCCAGGTCGCGGATCGCGGCGGCCACCGCGCAATGGGCGTTGTTGGAGAGCGAGAGCTTCGCCAGCGGGTCCTCCTCCAGCGCGTCCGCGCCCGCCTGCAGCATGATCGCCTGCGGCCGGTGGGCGCGGATCAGCGGCAGCACCGCGGTCTCGATCAGCCAGCGGAACTCGGTGTCGTTGCAGCCCTGCGGCAGCGGGAAGTTGCGCGCGGCGCCGCCGGCGCGATCGTCCACGGCGCCGCTGTACGGCCAGCGGCCGGCCTCGTGCAGGCTGATGGTGAGCACGCCGGGATCGCCGTGGAACGCGTCCTGCACCCCGTCGCCGTGATGGGCGTCGATGTCCAGGTAGACGATGCGGCTCAGCCCCTGGTCGCGCCAGGACAGCAGGCCCAGCACCGGGTCGTTGATGAAGCAGAACCCGGCGGCGCGGTCGGCCCGTCCGTGATGGGTGCCGCCGCCGGGGCAATGGACGATCCCGCCCTGTGCGGTGAGCCGCGCGGCCAGCAACACGCCGCCGGCGGAAATGGCGGGGCGGCGGAACATCTCGGGATAGACCGGGTTGCCCTCGGCGCCGAGGCGGTGGCGGGTGCGGTCCGCCTCGCTCACCTGCTGCGTCGCTTCGGCCCGGCGCAGCGCGGCGACGTACTCGGGCGTGTGGAAGCGGACCAGCTCGGCGTCGCTGGCCATCGGCGCGTCGCGCCAGGCCGCGTCGGGCAGCCAGCCGAGCGCGCGGCAGAGATCGGTGCAGACCGAGACGCGCGGCACCGCGAGCGGATGCTTCGGCCCGTAGCTGGAATTGCGGTAGATCTCGCTGCCGACATAGATCGGCCGGCGGGGCGCCGCGTCCGCCATCGGACCTTCGGTCAGCCTTGTGGCATGCCCTGCGGGACGACGGTGGTCACGATCGAGGCGTCCAGCGCCTCGTATTCGTGATAGCCGATCGTCTCGTACAGTTCCGCCCTGGTCTGCATGCGCGCGAGCATCGCCTGGGTGCCGCCGTCGCGGCGGATGGCGGCATAGAGCTCGGCCTGCGCCTTGTTCGCCACCCGGAGCGAGCTGACCGGCCAGATCACCATCTTGTACCCCATGTCCTGGAACTCGGCCGCGGTGAAGAACGGGGTCCGGCCGAACTCGGTCATGTTGGCAAGCAGCGGCGCTTGCACCCGCGCGGCGAATTCGCGGAACATTTCGGCCGACGTCAGGGCTTCCGGGAAGATCGCATCGGCGCCCGCCTGCAGGTAGAGCTTCGCGCGCGCCACCGCGCCGTCCATCCCCTCGCTGGCGGCGGCGTCGGTGCGGGCGACGATCACCAGATGGCGGCGGGCGCGGGCGGCGGCGGCGATCTTGGCTGCCATCTCGTGCGGATCGGCCAGCTTCTTGTCGTTCAGATGGCCGCATTTCTTGGGCAGCAGCTGGTCCTCGATATGCACGGCGGCGGCGCCGGCATCCTCGAAGCTGCGGACCATGTGCATCACGTTCAGCGCCTCGCCGTAGCCGGTGTCGCCGTCGGCGAGCACCGGCAGGCCGGAGGCGCGGGCGAGCTGGCGGATGAAGAAGCAGGCCTCGTCGACGGTAATGATACCGAGGTCGGGCAGGCCCATCTGGGCGGTCATCGCCGCGCCCGAGAGATAGAGCGCCTCGAACCCGGCGGCCCGGGCCTGCAGCGCCGCGTGGCCGTTGTGGGCGCCGGGCAGTTGCAGGATGCCCGGGCGGGCCAGCAGCGCGCGGAACCGCTCGCCGGCGGGAGCGGTGGGAAGGTCGGCGGCGACGAGATAGGTCATGCACGGTCCCCGCATGCAAATGGGCAAGGCCCTAAGTACCCGCGGCGGCGGCGGGCCACAAGGGAAGCCCGCAGCGCGGGCGCCGTGGGCCCGGCCCGTCCCCGGCACGCGCCGGCCCTGGTCCGCTTCGCGCCCCAGGCCCGCCCTGCGGAAGGCGTGAAGAAGGGGCGCGATCGCCCGGCGTCGGATCTCGATCCCCCCTTGCGTATTCGGCGGCTTCCAGCATAGCTGATACGCAGGCGTCGCGTGGCCAAAGAGCGGCGCATGTCACACGGGAGGAAGCTCAATGAGCCTGGGACACACCGGCACCACGCGCCGGAGCCTGTTGACCGCAGCCGGCGCCGCGGGGGCCGCCACCGGCCTCGGCATGCCGTTCATCCGCCGGGCGGAAGCGGAAGGGCCGATTCGCATCGGCGTGCTGCTCGCCAAGACCGGCAGCATCGCTGCGCAGGCCCAGTACCTCTGGTATGGCACCGCCCTCGCGGCCGCCGAACGGGGCAACAAGATCAATGGCCGCCCGCTCGAGCTGGTCTGGTACGACGAACCCTCCACCCAGGGCGCGCAGCAGAACTTCCACAAGCTGGTGCAGGAAGAGAAGGTGGTGGCCGTGGTCGGCGGCACCCTGAGTTCCTACGCGCTGGCCGAGGAAGCGGTGGCCCAGCAGCTCAAGATCCCGTACTGCTGCGACAACGCGGCGGCGACCGAGATCACCGGCAAGAACTGCAACCGCTTCACGTTCCGGCTCAATACGCCGGTGCAGGTGCAGGCGGACATGTTCGCCCCGTTCCTGATGGGCTTCGGCAAGAAGTGGTACTTCCTGACCGCGTCCTACGCCTTCGGTCAGGACATCGCGAAATCGTTCAAGGCGCTGCTGAAGGCCGCCGGCGGCACCATCGTGGGCGACGATACGGTGCCGCTCAACACCTCCGACTACAGCGCCTATGTCCTGAAGATCCGCGCCGCGCAGCCGGACATGGTGCTCGGCGGGCTGGCCGGGGATATGGGCACCTTCCTCAAGCAGTGGAACGACATGGGGATGCGGGGCAAGATCCCGTTCTCCGAGATCGCGATCGGCGATTCCGACATCTGGGGCGTCGGGCCGCAGGCGGCGACCGGGCTCTACACCTCGCTCTGGTGGTACAAGAACCCCGCCAACACCCCGGCCGAGAAGAAGATGGCCGCCGATCACGAGAAGAAATTCGGCAAGCCGGCGGCCGACAAATCGTGGATGGGCTGGCTGTCCGCCCGCTCGCTGTTCGAATCGATCGAGGCGGCGAAATCCACCAAGCCGATGGCGATCGTGGAAGCGCTGGAACACTGGAAGGACAGCGGCACCGGCGTGTCCTACCGCTCCTTCGACCACCAGATGATGCTGCCCAACCTGGTGGTGAAGGTGAAGCCGAAGATCACCGACAAGTGGGACTATTTCGACGTGATCGCCACGGTGCCGAAGGACCGGGCCGACCTGTCCAAGGTGTACGGCAGCGAGGCCGAGATCGGCTGCCACTTCCCGCCCGTCTGAGCGGTCAAGGCCGGTCGCGATGCTCTCGCTGTGGCTGTCCCAGCTTGCCAACGGCCTGGTGCTGGGCGGGCTCTATGTGCTCATCGCGATCGGCCTGTCGATCATCTTCGGGCTGCTCGGGATCGTGAACTTCGCCCATGGCGCGTTCTTCGCGCTGGGGGCGTATTTCGCGGTCACCCTGTTCAACGCCCTGGGCTGGCCGGCGGTGCTGCTGGCGCCGATCCTGGTCGGGCTGGTCGGGATGGTGGTGGAACGGTTGCTGATCCACCACCTGTACGACAAGGAGCCGCTGATCAGCCTGATCGTCACCTTCGCGTTGGCGCTGATGCTGGAAGCGCTGACACGGGTGATCTGGGGCGGGCTCGGCCTGCCGTTCAACGCGCCGCCGTTCCTGTCCGGCATCTTCCTGTGGGGGCCGGTGCTGGTCACCCGCTACCGCTTCTTCGTGTTCGTCACCACCGTGGTACTGCTGATCGCACTCTGGGCGTTCCTGCAGTTCACGCCCTATGGCCGCATCCTGCGCGCGGGGTCGCGCGATCCGGAAATGGTCGGACTGCTGGGTATCAGGCTGCCGCGGGTGCTCACCGCGGTGTTCGGCCTCGGCTGCGCCATCGCCGGCATCGCCGGGGTGCTGGCCGCGCCGCTGTGGACGGTCGATCCGACGATCTCGGAAAACGCGATCATGCCGGCCTTCGTGATCGTGACGATCGGCGGGCTCGGCTCGTTCTCGGGCGCGGTGATCGCCGGGCTGCTGGTGGGCGAGGTGGTCACCATCACCATCCAGTTCGCCCCCGGGGCCTCGGGCGCGATCATGTACATCTTCATGGCGGCGGTGCTGCTGATCCGCCCCCGCGGCCTTTTGGGCGAGCGCTGGGAGCGGTTCGAATGAGCACCACCGCGGGCGTCGCCCCTGCCCGTCCCGTCCTGCCCGCGGTGCTGCGCCATCCCGCATTGTGGGTGGCGGTCGTTCTTGTGGCGCTCAGCTTCATCTGGGCCGCGATGGATGCGCCCGAGAGCCTGATCACCCAGATCGCCATCTACACGCTGTATGGCGCGGCGGTGAACCTGCTGGTGGGCTACACCGGTCTGGTGCCGTTCGGCGCCTCGGTCTTCTTCGGCTGCGCCAGCTACGCCTCCGCCATCTCCCTGTTGCGCTTCCTGCCCAACGAGATCGAGGCGCTGGTCTTTTCGGTCGGCTTCAGCCTGGTGCTGGCGGCCTTCATCGGCGTCATCATCCTGCGCCGGCGCGGGCTCTATTTCTCGCTGCTCACCCTGGCGTTCTCGCAGACCGCGTTCGAGATCGCGTTCAAATGGACCGCGCTCACGGGCGGCGAGAACGGGCTGCAGAACGTGCCCCGGCCGTTGCTCATCAATCCCACCGCATTCCACGTGTTCGCCCTCGTCACCGTGACCGCCGGCATGTGGCTCCTGTGGCGCATCGCCCATTCGCCGTTCGGCCGCACCCTGCAGGCGCTGCGCGACAACGAGCAGCGGGTACGCAGCCTGGGCTACAACACCTTCTGGCTGAAGCTCGTTGCGTTCGTGGTGATGGGCGGCTTCATCGGCTATGCCGGCTCGCTGCTCGCGCTGCTGCTGCGCGGAGCCTATGCCGACAACCTCGGCTGGCAGCACGCCGGCGACGCGCTGCTGATGACCGTGCTGGGCGGGGTGCACCAGTTCCTGGGGCCGCTGTGGGGCGCGATCGCCTTCGTCATCCTGGAAGACCGGCTGTCGGCGCTGACGCAGAACTGGTGGCTGCTGTTCGCCCCGGTGATCCTGGTGTTCGCGCTCGGCTCGCCGGAGGGGATCATCGGGCTGGTGCAGCGGATCATGGGCCGCCCGCGCTGGACCCTGACCCGGCCCGGCATCCCGCCGCGTCCCGAGGTGATCGCCCCCTGGCAGAGCGCGCATCTCGAACTCGACCCGACCCGGCCGATCCTGCAGGTGGAAGGCCTGCACAAGCGCTTCGGCTCGCTGGTGACCGCCAACGACCTGCGGATCGAGGTGTTTCCGTTCCAGCTGCACAGCTTCATCGGCCCGAACGGGGCGGGCAAGACCACCTTCTTCAACATGCTCACCGGGCTGTTGCCGCCCAACGCCGGGGTGATCCGGTTCCAGGGGCGCGACATCACCCGGATGGCCGATTACCGGCGGGTGCGGCTCGGGCTCGGGCGGTCGTTCCAGATCCTGAGCGTGTTCCGCAACCTGACCGCGTTCGAGAACGTGCGCATCGCGGTGCAGGCCGACCGGCCCGGTGCCGGCGGCCTGTGGCGCGACGCCTATGCGATGGAGGCGGTGAACGCGCGCACCTGGTCGCTGCTGGATGCCGTCGGACTGGCCGGCCGCGCGGCGGAGGCGTGCGAGAACCTGGCGCATGGCGAGAAGCGGCTGCTGGAAATCGCCATCACTTTGGCCACCGACGCCAAGCTGCTGCTGCTGGACGAGCCGCTGGCCGGGCTCGCCGAGGCCGACCGCGAAGTGGTGGGTCAGTTGATCCGCCGGCTTGCCGAAACCCACGCGGTGCTGCTGATCGAGCACGACATCGACCGGGTGCTGGCGCTGTCGGACCGCATCTCCGTGCTGCACCAGGGGCGGCTGATCGCCGACGGCAAGCCGGCCGAAGTGGCGGCCGATCCGGAGGTGATCAGCGCCTATCTCGGCACCGCGCACGGCGCGCCAAGGGCGCACGCCGCCCCGGCGCCGGCCGCCGGACCCGCGCCGGCCGCGCGCCCGCTGCTGGAGCTCGCCGGGGTCAGGGCGGGCTATGGCGGCAGCACGGTGCTCGACGGCGTCGATCTCACGGTCGGTGTGGGCGAGGCGGTGGCGTTGCTGGGTCGCAACGGCGTCGGCAAGACCACCCTGCTGCGCGCGATCACCGGCACGGTGCGCGTCTCTGCCGGCGGCATCACCCTGGACGGCGCGCCGATCGCCAACCGGCCGAGCTTCGAGATCAACCGCCGCGGCATCTCCCTGGTGCCGGAGGGACGGCGGGTGTTTCCCAACCTGACCGTGATCGACAACCTGCGCCTTGCCGCGCGGCAAGGCGGGGCGGGCCTGGACGAGGTGTATGACCTGTTCCCGAAACTGCGGATGCTGGCACGCTCGCGGGCGGAAAGCCTGTCGGGCGGGGAGCGGCAGATGCTGGCGATCGCGCGCGCGCTGATGGTGCCGGCCAGGCTGATCCTGCTGGACGAGCCGTTCGAGGGCCTGGCGCCGGCGATCGTGCAGGAGGTGATGGCCGCGCTCGCCCGGCTGCGCGGCACGGTGGCGATGGTGATCGTGGAGCACCATGCCGAGACGGTGCTGCCGCTGGTCGATCGCGCCACGGTGCTGGTGAACGGCCAGGTGGCCTTCACCGGCAGCGCGCGGGAGCTGGAGGCCGATCCGGCCATGCAGGCGCGGCTGCTGGGCGTGGTGCAGACCGAGCAGGACGCGGCCTGAGCGCGCGTGCCGGACGGCGCGGCGTGCGGAGGACATCGACCGCGCCCGTCATGGCCGGGCCTGTCCGCCCCCGAACCTCCGTGCGCAGATGGCCGGGTCAAGCCCGGCCATGACGGGATAGGCCCGGCCGTGATGGGATAGGCCGGGCTGCGACGGAGGAGGCCGGGCCAGCGCCATCACGCCGAGAGAGCGCGGGATGGGGCCCGCCGGCCTGACGGCCGACGGGCGCCCCGCCCGGCTTCCGCCCTGGCTCTATTCCGCGACCATGTTGCCGGACCCGCCGAATTCGGCCGGGAAATCGGCGAATTTCGGCAGGCCGTCGCGCATCGGCAGAACCGTCTCGGCATAATTCACATGCACCCCCGCCGCGAATTTCAGGGTCGGGATGGTGGCGGAAAACACGTCGACCAGCTTGAGCGGCGGGTGGTTGGCCATCAGATGGCCGCCGCAGAGCTTGCAGAACTGCCGTTCGCTCATCGGCGTCTTGGCGAATGTGGCGACGTGCTCGGCGCCCTTGGTGACGCGCACGGCGCTCGGCTGCCACAGGCTGAAGGCGTTGACCGGACCGCCGGACCAGGACCGGCATGACCGGCAATGGCAATAGCCCATGCCGGCGGGCTCGCCGGTCACTTCGATCTCGACCGCGCCGCAGAAACAGGCGCCCTTATGGGTTTCCGACATCTGCTGTTTTCTCCCGGGATTATGGTTTTGACGGTGCAGAATGACCCGCAAACCCGAGCGCTGGCAAGCGACGAGGTCTTGAGCGGCGCGCCGTGAGTGCCCTGCGGCGCGGGTCCGTCCCGGCCGGGTTTGCCGCCAGGCGGCCGCGGCGGTACTGGTCGTCCCCTGGTCGTCCCCTGGTCGCCCTCCCCGCCCCGCCGCACGCGAGCCCGCCATGTTCTCCGCCTACGACCGCCTCGGCCCCGCCCGGTTCCGCCAGCGCCTCGGCCTCGATTTCGAGGAGTTCGCGCCGGGCCAGCGCGTCCGCCATCGCCCCGGCCTGACCCTCTCGCAGCAGGACAACGCCGAGGAGGCGCTGGCGACACTGAACGGGGCGATGCTGCACACCGACGCGCACTACGCCGCGGCGACCACCTGGGGCCGGCCGCTGATGGTGAGCACGCTGACCCTGCGCCTGCTGCTGGGGATGACGACCAAGACCTTCGGCCGGCGCGCGGCGCTGCTGGGGATCGAGGAGATCGCGCTGACCGGGCCGCTGTTCGGCGGCGATACCTTGTATGCCGAATCGGAGGTTCTCGCCGTCGCGCCGGGCCCGACCGACACGCAAGGCACGGTGACGGTGGCGCTGACCGGCCGCAAGCCCGATCAGGCCACGATCGGGCGGGTGGTCGCGCGGATGGCGATCTGGCGCCGCGGCGCGGGGCCGGATGCCGGGGCCGAGCGCGCCGACGAGCCGCGTTTCAGCGCCTATCATCCGGCCGAGGACGGCGCGCTGGTGGAACAATCCGGCCTGTTCTTCGAGCAGTTCGCGCCGGGCGAAAGCTTCGTGCACGCCCCGCGCCGCAGCTTCTTCGCCGAAGAAGCCGCACGCGCCGCCTGGTCCGCGCTGGAGCTTGCGCCCGCATACCACGACCTCGACTGGATCGCCCGTCACCAGGGCGGCGCGCAGACGATCAGCGAGACCTTCGTGATCGGCGCGGTGACGGCGCTGACCACCCGCACCTTCGGCCGGGTGGTCGCCAACCTGGGCTGGCACGACGTGACACTGCCCGCGCCGGTGCGCGTGGGCGACACGATCGAGGCGGAATCGACGGTGCTGGAGGCCCGCCCGTCGCGCTCCCGCCCCGGCGAGGGGATCCTGTCGGTTGCCACCGTGGCGCGCAACCAGCACGGGGCGGAGGTGCTGCGCTACCGGCGGTCGTTGCTCGTCTATCGCGCCGGTGCCGGGACCCCTTACGCCGCGGCGGGATATTGAATGCAGGCGCGGCCCCGGAGCGCGACCAGGACGGCGAACTCATGTGACGGCGCGCCTCCGGGCTGATGGCCGGGTTGGCGATCCTGAGGACTCAATCGCGACGCAATGGGAACGCCGTCTCCCGCGCAGGCCACGCGCCCGCTTTCACGGCGCCGTCGGCAGGGCACGACGTTCGCTGATTCGCTCGCTCAGGAGATCGATTCGGTCGCCGCCCCAGAACAGCTCGCCCTCGAACACCATGGTGGGCACCCCGAAGACTCCCCGCTCCTCCGCCTGCGCGATGATGCGATCGTGCTCTTCGCGGGCCGGTCCCTCCGCATAGGTCTTGAAGGCCTCCGCGTTCCCGCCGAGCCGTGAGATGACCGCGGCGAGTTCGTCCAGGCGGTCGACGTCAAGTTCGCGCTTCCAGAACATCTCGAACACCGTGTCGTGGTACGGTCGGAAGAAGCCGTGCGTCTGCGCGAACAGCATGCCGACGCTCGCGTAGTAGGAATTGTAGATGCGCTTGGGTCCCTTGAGCGTGAGGCCCTGCTTGTTGGCATAGCGGCGCGCGTCCATGTAGGCGTAGCGCACCTTGCGCCAGTAGTGGGGTGTGCGCTCCTCGACCGAGCCCAGGGTACTCGGCAATGCGCAGCGAGTACGGCAGCCACTCGAGGGTCACGCCGTGCGTCCGCTCCAGTTCGAACAGCGGCTTGTTCGCCACGAAGGCGTACGGGCTGATGTAGTCGGTGTAGACCTGCACAACCGGCCTGGTCATGTCGTCTCCTTTGCGCATCACGAAAGCTTGTCTCGTTGGATACGGATGCCCGCCTGCTCCCGATCCCAGGTGTCGGGCGTGAGGCCTTCCTGGCGCAGCACGTGCTTCTGCAACTTGGCGGTGGGGGTCCTGGGGAGTTCGTCGACGACACGAATGAAGCGCGGAATCATGAAATGGGCCAACCGGGGCCGAAGGAACGCGAGCACCCCGATTGGATCGATCGTGCGCCCGGGCACCGGCGCCAGCACGACCATGATCTCGTCCTCGGCGTGCTCGCTCGGCACCGGGATCGCGGCCGCCTCGCGCACGTCGGGATGGGCCAGCAGTTCGACCTCGACCTCGTGCGAGGAGATGTTCTCGCCGCGGCGACGGATGCTGTCCTTCAGCCGATCGACGAAGTGGAAGTCGCCATCGTCGTCCTCGGTGAAGGCGTCGCCCGTGTGGAACCAGCCGTTGCGCCAGGCCGCGATGGTCGCTTCGGGGTTGTTGTTGTAGCCGTGGTTCATCGCCCAGGGCGCGGCGGTACGGATGACGAGTTCGCCGGTTCGGCCGCGCGGGACGGGGCAGTCGTTCTCGTCGACGAGGCGCAGCTCGACACCGGGTCGCGGCCGGCCGCAGATGTTCGGCTTGGTCGGGTTCGGACCGGAGATCAGCGGGGTGCTGATCTCCGTCATGTTGAAGAGAGTGAAGACGTCGACCCCGAATCGCTCCCGGAACGCCGGACCGCTCTGCCCGAGCGGGACGATGAAGACCATGCGCAGTCGATGGTCCCGGTCATCCTTGCGTGGCGGTTGCTTGAGCAGGAAGGTCGCCATCGCGCCGAGCAGGAAGACCGCGGTCACCTCAAGCTCCCGCACGCTGCGCCAGAAGCTGTCGGTGCGGAAACTCTCGACCACCCCGATGGACGCGCCCGCGCACAAGGCGACGCAGGCGATGAAGGCGCCGCCGATGTGGAAGATCGGCATATGCAGCAGGTGGCGATCATCGGCGCGCGTGCAGGTCCAGGTCTGCGGGCTCATCGCCGAGTAGCTGTGCATGTAGGACGACAGCACGCCCTTGGAGCGTCCGGTGGTGCCCGAGGTGTAGATGATCGACTGGTCGTGCCAGGGCTCGATCGGCCGCTCGAGTGGCGGCAGCAAGGCGGGATCGGCCGCAAGCGCATCCGCCCCCGCGATCATGATGTCTCCCTGGCGACCGGCTTCGATGTCATGGGCCGCGACCACGATCCGGCGCAGGGCGGGCACCGGCACCTCCAGGACCCGTTCGCGCAGCGCCGGATGGATGATCGCCAGCGCAGCCCCGGAATCTCTCAACACGTGCTCGAGCAGGGCGCCCCGGTAGGCCGGGTTGATCGGCACGAAGACCGCGCCGAGGTAGTTGATGGCGAACAGGGCCCGCACCGACCAGGAGCAGTTCGGCATCATGACGACCACGCGGTCGCCCTGCCGCACCCCGAGGCGCGCCAGCCCGGCGGCCGTCCGTCGCACCCGTTCGAGCGTCTGGGCGAAGGTCCAGCGTTCGCCGCCTTCGAACACCGCGAAGGTCGCCTCGCCCTTCGCCTGGGCGTGGTGCTCGATGGCATAGCGCAGCACGCAGATTTCGGCCGGGAGAACGCCCGGCGGATCCGCAGGCGCCGCACCGGCGCCTGCGGGGTCATGCGGCGCAAGGACCATCAGAGATTCTCCATTCGGCCGGCATCGCCCTGGCCCTCTGGCCGCGCAGCGTCGGGTCCGCAGCCGACTGGCAGGGCCAGCGTGCTCGCACGCAGCATCGGCGGGACCCGGATGATCGACGGATCATATCTCGTCATGCCGAGGATTGGACCTGCTCGTCTGCTTCGGGTCACGGTGGACCCGAGAAGCCGGCCTTTGCTCCCTGGTGTTGCACCAGGTGGCGCGGTGACGCAACGGGCCAGGACGCAGAGCCTCAGAGACCGCATTGAACGGCCCCGGGTTTGCCGGAGGCTGGTTGGTTTGCGTCGCGCCCTGGTGGCGAAATGCTCAAGCGGCACCGCCAGGCGGGACTTGCCTGACCGCGGATCGGACCGGGTGCCCATGCCGGCGGCTCCCAATCGGGAAAGCCCCGTCGGATCGGCCAGACGCCGGGCTGTCACCCGCTGTCACGTGAGTTCGCCGCCCAGGGAGCGCGACAGGACCGGTTGACCGCCCGGCGAGAGCGGCCTATTTCCCCGGTCACAGGATGGGTGCGTAGCTCAGCGGGAGAGCATCGCCTTCACACGGCGGGGGTCACAGGTTCAATCCCTGTCGCACCCACCATCCTTTCAACGGGTTGCGGGCTGCCGACATGCGGCCCGGCCGGTGTCGAAGGCACGGCGCCAACAGCCGCGATCACGCCACGCGCCGGCGCGCCCCTGCCCGCTACTTCCACGCCACCGCCGCGCTCGCCGGTCCGGCCAGCGGGAACCGCTCCGTCCTGCGGAACCCTGCCGCCCGGCACCAGCCGTCGAACTGGGCGAAGGTATAATCATACCCCTCGGGCGTCTCGATCAGCATGTTGAGCGACATCAAAAGGCCGAACGTGTTCTCGCGCCGTGCGTCGTCGATGATGTTCTCGATCGCGATGAACGCCCCTCCCTCCGGCAGCGCCGCATGCGCCTTGGCGATCAGGCGCTGCTTGGTCGCCGTGCCCCAGTCGTGCAGGACGTTGCCCATGGTGATGACGTCCGCTTCCGGCAGATCGTCGGTCAGGAAATTGCCGCTCCGCGCCTCCGCCCGCCCGGCCAGCCCGGCCGCGGCGATCCGTTCCCGCGCAAGCGCCGTCACCGGCGGCAGGTCGAAGGAAACGCAGCGGATCGCGGGGTGACGGCGGGCGATCGCGATCGACAGCGCCCCGCTTGCCCCGCCCGCATCGCAGACGGTCGCGAACCGGGCGAAGTCGAAGCGCTCGGCCAGGACGCGGAAATTACCGAGCTGCGTGCCCGCCATGGCATCGAGGAACTCGGCGAGCCGGGAGCGATCGGCGTACAGGCTGACGAAGGGATCGCCGCTTCCGTCCGTCTTCGTCTCGTTCTGCGGCTGGCCGGTGCGCAGCGCCTCGGTCAGGTTGCCCCAGTGATGATACAGGCGGCTGTTGGCCATCCTGAGGATGCCGCCGAGATACGTCGGGCTGGCGGGATCGAGGAAGGCGGCCGTCTCGCGCGTGTTGGCGTAGCGCGCCTCCGCCCCGTCGCCCGCGCGGTCGAGGAAGCCCAACGCCACCAGCGCGTCGAGGAAATCCGCTGCCGGGCGCGGGTGCAGGCCGAGCCTTGTGCCGAGCTCCGCCCCGGGGAGCGGTCCGCGCCCCAGGGTCTCGAAGACCCCAAGCTCGACCGCGCTCAGCAGGGTCTTCGAGGCGAAGAACCCCATGCCCACCTGCATGATCTGCGCCGGGTCCGGTTGCGTCTCGGTCATGTGTCTTTCCCTCTTTCCAGTGCGACGAACCGATGCGGACCGGACCGATCAGGTCGGCCGCCTGGCGTCTTCCAGGCCTGTTGCCTTGCAGTATGGACCGCCGCGCCCGGCTCGGGTTCGCGGTGGGACGCAGGATCCGTTACACTTGCTTCATGTCCCGGCGCCGCCGCGGCCGCACACGCGCCATAAGGGACCGGCGATAACGGTCCAGGCAAGGACAAAACCTCGCCCCCCTGCCCCCGGGTTCGCTATACCCTCTCCCCTGGACCCTGCCCGCTGGACCCTGTCCCCTGGGCCGGGTGACCGCGACACGGCTCGCGAAGGCAGCGGCGGAGGGGCACGCGCATGGTGGGAACGGCAACCTGGCTCGGGCTTGAAGACCGCATCACGGTGGTCACCGGCGCCGGCGGCGGGCTGGGTCGCGCCATCGCCGGCGCGCTCGCCGTGGCCGGTGCGCGGCTCGTGCTGCTCGACCGCGATCCGATCACCTGCGAGGAGACCGCCGCCGCCCTGCGCGCCCGTGGCGCCCAGGCGACGGCGATGAAATGCGACGTGACCGACCCCGAAGACGTGGCCGCCGCCGCCGACCGCACCGCCGCCACGCTCGGTCCCTGCGCGGTGCTGGTGAACAACGCCGGCCTGCTGCGCCCCGGCCCGATCGCCACCCTGACGCTCGAGGAATGGAACCGGCTGATCTCGGTCAACCTCACCGGCTACTTCCTCTGCGCCAAGGCGTTCGGCCGGCAGATGCTGGAGGCGAAGCGGGGCGCGATCGTGCACGTGGCCTCGATCGCCGGGCGGCATCCGCAGCCCTGGTCGGGGGCCTATTCGGTCAGCAAGGCCGGGGTGGTGATGCTGGCGCAGCAACTGGCGCTGGAATGGGGGCCGTCGGGGGTGCGCAGCAACGTGGTCAGCCCCGGGCTCGTCCGCACGCCGATGACCGACGCCTATTACCGCATCCCCGAAGTGGCCGAGCGGCGGGCCGGCATCGTGCCGCTGCGCCGGGTGGCCACCCCGCAGGATATCGCCGACGTCGCCGTGTTCCTGGCCAGCGACCGCGCCGGGTACGTGAACGGCGAGGACGTCTGTTGCGACGGCGGGTTCGGCCGGGTGCTGATGGGCCTGGTGCCGCGCCCGGGGTTCGAGGCGCGGGACCCCGCGGAAGGATAGGCCCGCGGAAGGATAGGCCGGTGTCGGACCATCAGGATCGTTGCGGCAACCCGATCGGGGCGCCGGTGCCCGGCTGGTCGCCGCGGCCGCTGCCACCGGCCACGGCGATGGTCGGGCGCTTCTGCACGGTGGAACCGCTCGACCCCGCGCGCCACGGCGCGGCGCTGGCCACGGCGATGGACGCCGATGCGGAAGGGCGCGGCTGGACCTACCTGTCGGTCGACCGGCCGGCGGACCGGGCGGCGTATCTGGACTGGCTCGGCACAATTGCCGGGCGGGCGGACCCGATGGCCCACGCCATCGTCGACCACCGCGACGGCACGGCGGCGGGGCTTGCGTCCTACCTGCGCATCGATCGCGGCAACGGGACGATCGAGGTCGGCAGCATCCACTACGCCCCGCGGCTGCAGCGCACCCCGGCCGCGACCGAGGCGATGGCCCTGATGCTGCGCCGGGCGTTCGACGAACTGGGCTACCGGCGGTTCGAGTGGAAATGCGACAGCCTGAACGCGCCCTCGCGCGCGGCGGCGGAACGGTTGGGGTTCCGCTACGAGGGCACGTTCCGCCAGGCAGTGGTCACCAAGGGACGCAACCGGGATACGGCGTGGTTCTCGATCACCGACCATGAGTGGCCGGCGCTGCGGGACGGATTTGCGCGCTGGCTGGCGCCGGAGAATTTCACCGCCCAAGGACGCCAGCGCCGCAGCCTGGCGGCGTGCCGGACGGCAGCGGACTGACGGCGCGCGGGATCACACGATCCGCACTGCGGCGGGCAGGTTGGCCGGGTCTTCCCAGAACGCATCGCGCTCGAACCGGGCGAACAGGTCGGGCGGCAGGATGGTCGGGCGCGGCTGCGCGCGCACGGCGCTGCCCACCTCGTGCAGGCCGGGCGTGCCCATCCGGGCGTCGAACTCGATCCCCTCGTAATAGGGTTCGATATGTGCCGGGTCGTGGCCGAACAGCGGCACGCCGAGGAAATTGTAGATCGCGGCCAGGGTGCCGAGCGGGTTGGTGGTCAGGCTTTCGTAGCGTACCAGCAACAGACGGTCCGCGTGTTCGCCGAACACCGCCTCGCGCAGCGCGTGCCAGGCGAAGCCGACCATGCCGGTGCCGGAGCCCAGGCCGTCGGCGCGCGAATAGACCGTGCCGCCGGAGTCGAAATTGAAGATGCGCGAAAGTTCGAACCTGTTGCGGCGGATCAGGCGCTCGATGCTGTCGATCACCCAGGCGGGGTTGCGCACGCAGCAGATCACCCGCGAGTCCGGGAACAGCTGCGCCAGGGCCGGCAGTTTGGTGGTCCACAGCCGGTTGGTATCAAAGATCAGCTTCGTGGGCGCAAGGTCGGCATAATAGGCGGTGAACACGCCGTGCAGCAGGCGCGCGCGCTGGTCGTCGTCGATGAAGACGGCGCCTTCGTTCTCCTGGCTGGTGGCGCGCAGCATGGCGGAGAACACGCTGCCGACCGGGCTTGTCATGCCGGCGTGGACGCGCGGATTCTGCCGCAGCAGCGCGGCGAGCAGGGTGGAGCCGGAGCGGGGCAGGCCGGAGATGAAATGGATGCCGTTCTGCATGGCCTAGGCCTTCTGTTTCGTGACAACAAATGAGATCAATTCTTGCTGAGATCGACCCGGCGTAGTACGCATATCGCGTTAGGCAGGCCGACACGGAGGTGCATCCTGGTGCCACGTCTCGCGCGACTGCGGCAAGTGGTTGGGAGCATCTCTTCGTGAAACTCAGCCTTTTGGCCGGCAGTTCGCTGCTGGCGCTGGTGGTGTCGGGCTCGGTGGCGGCGGCGGGGCCGGTCACGCTCGCTTACACGGGCGGCAGCCAGACCTATACCGCGCTGGTGGCCGGCACGTACGACATCCTCGCCGCCGGCGCGCAGGGCGGCGCCAGCGGTCGCGCCGGTAGCCTCAATCCGATCGGTGGGTTGGGGGCAAGAATCGAGGGCACGTTCACCCTCACCGGGGACGAGGTGCTCACCATCATCGTGGGCGAGAGCGGCAAGACAGGCAGCAATGCCGCGGGCGGCGGTGGAGGCGGGACGTTCGTGATCGGCCCCGGAAGCACGGCGCTGATCGTCGCGGGCGGCGGCGGCGGCGCGAGCTTCAGTTTTAACGATGGCGGCGGCGGTGGAGCCCCGGCCACAACATCTGCCGGCGGTGCAGGCGGTGCAGGCGGCACCTTTAGCGGTGGCGACAACGGCGGGGGCGGGGGCGGATGGGCCGGCGCCGGAACGGCCGGCGCGCCGGCCTCCAGCGGTGGCGGCGGAGCTGCGCAAGGCGGCGTCGGGGGAACCGGCGGCGGCGGCGGCGGCGCGGGCGGCTTTGGCGGCGGCGGCGGCGGCGGCTTGAACGGCGGCGGCGGCGGCGGCGGCTACAGCGGCGGCGGCGGCGGCGGCGGATCCCACTACTCCACCTCCGGTCCTGGGGTCAGCACCGGCTACGGCTATGGCGGCGGCGGCGGCGGGTCGCTCGACGCAGGCACCGTCGTGCTGGCGCAGGCGGGGGCGAACAGCGGCAACGGCTACGTCACGATCACGGAGGTCTCCGCGGTGCCGGAACCGGCCACGCTCGCCCTGCTTGGCGCCGGCATGATCGGCCTCGCCGCCGCGCGGCGCCGGCGCAGGCCGGAATGATCCGCTTGAGCGGAACTGCGACAGCCTGAACGCGCCCTCGCGCGCCGCGGCGGACCGGCTGGGGTTCCGCCATGAAGGCACGTTCCGCCACACGGTGGCCTACAAGGTACAGCGTTGTTTCCACCAACACGCAGGACACGACGGCGCCCGGGAGACCCCATGCCGCCCGCGCGCGATGCCCGCGCCGACCTGAAACCCGGATGCAACCCCGGCCCGGCTAACGGATCAGCCAGGAGACCGACATGGGGGAGACGCGCGGCATGAGGCGCCTGACCGGAACGATCCTGATTGCACTTGCAACAACGTCGGTGACGGGCGCGCCGGGCGCGCGGGCCAGCGTGATCGCATCGGAGTATTTCTCCTATACCGCCGGCAGCAGCATCGTCGGCCAATCCGGCGGAACCGGCTGGAGCGGCGCCTGGGCCAACGCCAACTCGGCGTTCGGCGACATGACCATCGGCGCCGCCAGCCTGTCCTATACCGGCCTGCCCGGCGCCGGCGGCGACGGCCAGGGGATAGCGGGCGGCCGGGGCAGCGGCGCGGCGGACGGGCGTGCGCTGGCCGCCGCGTCGAACACCCATGGCAGCGTCGTCTGGCTCGCCTTCCTGGGTGCCTTCAGCAGCAGCGGCGGCGGCTTTCCCAACCTCCGCCTCTACGACAACACCACTCTCGGCGAGGGCATCGGCGGCAACAACAGTTACAGCAACTGGGCCCTTCTGGACTCCAGCCTCACCGCGACGACCTTCACCTCCACGCCCCTCAACGGCGCCACCGATCTGGCGCTGCTCAGGATCGACTACGCCGGCGGCACCAGCGCGCTGTGGATGAACCCGGCCATCGCCAGCTTCAACGGCACCGAGACGCCGAGCATGACGCTCGCCGGCGCGCCGGTGTTCAACGATGTGCAGTTCTTTCTGCGCGCGGGCGATAATGTCGATGCGCTGACCCTCGCGACCACCTACCAGGAAGCCCTGCAGCAGCCTGCGCCCGCGCCCGCGCCTGCGCCCGCCCCGGTGCCGGAACCGGCGTCGGGCCTCCTGATGGGAAGCTTCCTGCTCGGCCTCGCCGGCCTGCGCCGGCGTGGCGCCGCCGCGCCCGCTTGACCCCGCCCCGGACCGCGCTATCCCTGGCCCCTTCACTCGCAAGCCGGAGGAACCATCCATGCGCGCCTGGGCCGTCGTCGAAAACGGAGCGCCGCTGAAGGAAATCGAGCTCCCCACCCCGGAGCCCAAGGGCACCGAGGTGCTGATCGAAGTCACCCATTGCGGCGTCTGCCACTCCGACCTGCATATCTGGGACGGGTATTACGACATCGGCGGCGGCAAGAAGATGTCGCTCAAGGACCGCGGTGTCACCCTGCCGCTCGCCATGGGCCACGAGATCGTCGGCCGGGTGGCCAAGCTCGGGCCCGACGCCACCGGGGTGAAAGTCGGCGACCTGCGCATCGTCTATCCCTGGGTCGGCTGCGGCACCTGCGATTTCTGCCGCTCCGACGAGGACAACATGTGCCTCAACCAGCGCAGCATGGGCGTCTATCAGAACGGCGGCTACGGCACGCATGTGATCGCCCCGCACCCGCGGCATCTGGTCGATCCCGGCACGCTCGACCCGGCGATGGCCGCCACCTATGCGTGCTCGGGCATCACCGTCTATTCGGCGATCCGCAAGCTGATGCCGATGTCGCCGGACGAAGCGATCGTGGTGGTCGGTGCCGGCGGCCTCGGGATGAACGCCATCGCCGTGCTGCGCGCGCTGAAGCACCGCAACATCGTCGTGGTCGACATCAGCGAGGACAAGCGCAAGGCGGCGCTGGCCGAGGGCGCCACCAAGGTGGTGGACGGCAACGGGCCGGACGTGGCGAAGCGGATCATGGAAGCGGCCGGCGGACCGGTGCTCGGCGTGGTCGATCTGGTCAACGGCACGCAGACCGCGCGGTCCGCCTTCGACGCGCTGCGCAAGGGCGGCAAGCTCGTGCAGGTGGGGCTGTTCGGCGGCGAGCTCATGCTGCCGCTGCCGCTGATGGCGATCCGCGCGCTGACCGTGCGCGGCAGCTACGTGGGCAGCCCGAAGGAGCTGCGCGAGCTCGTGAAGCTGGCGCAGGACGGCGCGCTGCCGGCGATCCCGATCACCACGGTGCCGCAGAGCCAGGCGAACGATGCGCTGATGCGGCTGAAATCGGGCCAGGTGACCGGGCGGCTGGTGCTGCGCGCCGACGCGGCCTGAGCGGCGGGCGCGCTGACGGGGCCAGGGCTCGCCGCCCTGGCCCCGCGTCGGCCCATGGGCGCGTCCTGGCCGAGAACGGCCCCGCCGGTCAGTGGCGGATGATGTAGCGCATGGTGAAGCGCACCGGCAGGCGGGCGCCGTCCTGCGGCGGCAGCGGCGGCAGGTGCGCGTCGCGGAACATCGACAGGGTCGCCATGTCCAGCAGCGGATGACCGGAGCTGGAGACCAGCCGCAGGCCGCTCACCGACCCGTCCTTGCCCACCACGAAATCGACCACCACGTTGCCGTGCTCGCCCATCGCCCCGGCGTCGCGCGGATAGTAGCTGTGCTGCGCCAGCCAGGCGGAGAAGGCGTTGCTCCAGTCCGGGCCGACGCCGTCGCGGTCGAGCAGCCCGTTGATGCTGAGCCGGTCCCCGCCGCTGCCCTCCGGCGCGAAGGAAAGATTGATCCCCCGCCCCGGCCGGCGCTGCGGCGCCGCGCGCGCGGTCTGCCGCTTGGTCCCGCCGAGCGAGAATTCCGTCGGCGCCGGGAAGCGCAGCGCCGGACGGGCGGTGCGGGGCGGCGCGGGCGCGGGCGGCGGTTTCGGAACCGCGGGCTGCTGGGGCGGCGCGGGCAGGCGCTGCGCCGGCGCGGGCGGCGCCGGGCGGGGCGCGGCGACAGGCGGCGCGATCCCGGGTGATGGGGCCACCGGCGCCAGGGTGCGTCGGACCGGGGCGGGCGGCGCCGGAGCCGGCGGCGCGGGCAGCGATCGCGGTGCGGCGTTCGGCGTGGGCCGCACCGGCGGCGCCTTCGGCGGCGGCGGCACCGTCTCGGCCGGTTGCGGTGCCGGCGGCGCCGTCCGCGCGGCCGGCGGCGTGGGCGGTACCGGCCGCGGCGCCGGCGCCGGCGCGGCAGGCGCCAGCGGCGCCGGGCGCGGTGCCGGCGAGGCCGGACGATGCGCCACGCGCGGCGCCTTGTTGGGCACCGACGACTTTCCCTTGCCGCCGCCTTCGAACACCATCTGCACCGACGGCGGCGGCAGCCATTGCGACACCTGCGCCCGCTGCCGCGCCGCCAGCACGAGCGCGGCCAGAAGCGCCCCGTGCAGCAAGGCGGAGAGCGCGGCGGACGAGCCGAGCCGACGCCGCTCCGGCCGCCGCGGCGCCGGCGGGCGCTCGATCAGGGAACCGCCAACCGCCACGTCGTACCGCCGTTTCGGATCATCATATCCGGCAGCGCCTTACGCTTCCCGCCATCATGGTGCAACGCGGCACGATCTCCGCCGCCGCCGCGGCGATCCGAGGCAGCTTGTCCCACGCGGCCGGGACACGGCACCCGGGCGAACGCGACACCCCCGGGCCGCCATGGCCCCATGGCCCGGTCCGGCGGTCAGGCGTACAGTTCACAGGCGTCGACCGCGCACCCCTCCCCGTCATGCCCGGAGCCAGGCCGCCATGAAGATCACCGAAGTCCGCACCCACCAGCTTGCCTCCAAGGTCGCCCACCCGTTCACCTCCTCCCGCGGCTGGCTCTACACCCAGCGCACCGCGCTGCTGGTGGAGATCGAGACCGACGCCGGGATCACCGGCTGGGGCGAGTGCTACGGCCCGGCGGCGATCGCCCGCGCGGTGGTCGACAGCCAGCTCGGCCCGCGCATCCTGGGCCGCGACCCGTTCGATGTCGAAGTGATCTGGGAGGAGCTGTACAACCGGGTGAAGGACTACGGCCTGTCGGGCATGACCGTCGCCGGCATCAGCGGCATCGACATCGCGCTGTGGGACATCATCGGCCAGGCCTGCGGCAAGCCGATCCACAAGCTGCTGGGCGGCGCCTTTCGCACCGAACTGCCGTGCTACGCCACGGGTCTCTACTTCCACGACATGGAGCGGGTGACCGAGGAAGCGGTGGCCGAGGCCGAGGGCTACGCGCGCGCCGGGTTCCGCGCCATCAAGATGAAGATCGGCCTCGGCGACCTGGCGAAGGACGCCGCGCGGGTCGCCGCGGTGCGCGCGGCGATCGGGCCCGACATCGCGCTGATGGTCGACGCCAACCATTGCTTTACCGTTCCCAACGCGATCCGCCTGGGCCGCAGGCTGGAAGCGCTGGACGTGGCCTGGTTCGAGGAGCCGATCTCGCCCGAGGACATCGACGGCTATGTCGAGGTCTCCCGCGCGCTCGACATGGCGGTGGCGGGTGGGGAGAACGCCTTCACCCGCTGGGGCTTCCGCGACCTGATCGCGCGCAAGGCGATGGACATCGTCCAGCCCGACGTCTGCGCCGCCGGGGGGCTGAGCGAATGCAAGAAGATCGCCGCGCTCGCCTCGGCCCATGGCGTCGAGTGCGTGCCGCACGCCTGGGGCAGCGCGGTCGGTCTGGCCGCGACGTTGCAGTTCCTCGCCGCCCTGCCCGACCAGCCGCCCAGCCTGCGCCCCTTCCCGCCCCTGCTGGAGTTCGAGCAGGAGGAGAACCCGTTCCGCGACCATCTGGCGAAAGATCCGATCGTGCAGCGGGACGGCGTGGTGCGTGTGCCGGAAGGACCGGGCCTCGGGATTACGCTCGACCGGACGGTGCTGGATCGGTATCGGGTGTAAACCAATCGGCGACAGGATCGACCCTCGGTTCGACGGTCCCGGCCAGCCGCCCCCGAACCTGGGCATGCGGAGAGGCGGGTCGCGCCTGGCGCTGACGGGGACCGGTCGGGCATCCGCCAGCGGGCTGGTCTTGCTGACGGCTTGCCCGATCCAACCGCTGCGGGAGGAGACAATGCGCCTGTTCGGACGATGCGCCTGCCTCGCGTGGCTGCTGGCCGTTGCGCTGTGCGCGCATCCGTTTGCCGCCCGCGCGGCAGAGCCGGTCACGATCTGCTTCTCCCCGCCGGCGCCCGGCGGCTGCGATCCGACCGCGACGATCGTGCACGCGGTCGACGGCGCGCGCAGAACGATCCGGATTCAGATGTATGCCTTCACCGCGCGACCGATCATGCGCGCGCTGCTGCGCGCCCGCCGGCGCGGGGTGGACGTGCGGGTGATCGTCGATCGCAGCCAGTTCGACGAGGACCGCTATGAGACGGCCGCCGTCGGCCGCCTTGCCGCCGCCGGGATTTCGGTCCGGGTCGATACCGTGCCGGGCCTGATGCACGACAAGGTCATGATCGTCGACGGGCGGGAGGTGCTGACCGGAAGTTTCAACTACACGTGGTCGGCCGAGCACAAGAACGCCGAGAATCTGCTGGTGCTGCGCGACGCACGGCTGGCGGGCGCGTATCGGCGCAACTGGGCGGTTGCCGCGCACCGCTCGCTGCCGCTCGGGGCGCTGGCGGAAACCGCGCGACTGGTCGGCGGGAGGAGCACGCAGGCCGCGCTCGGGCCGGTGCGGGGCAACCGGCGCAGCCATATCTACGAATGGCCGGGCTGTCCCTATTACGACCGGATCGCGCCGGACAACCGGGTGAAGTTCCCCTCCGCGCGGGCGGCCAAAGAGGCCGGGTACCGGGCGGCACGGAACTGCCCGTGAGGCGCAGGCGCACATGGCCCCCGTCGTGGACCGGTGTCGCGGACCGGCGTCGCGGACCACGGAGCGGGAGGGGGATCGCCGCCCGACGCCACGGGGCATCCTCCCCCGGGTCAGCCGGGAGCGGCGAACGGATCCACGGGATAGCCCACCGCCATCAGGCACAGCCCCTCCGCCGGCGCGGTGGGGCCGGCGGCGGCGCGGTCGCGCGCGGCCAGCGCGGCGGCGACCCGGGCCACCGGCCAGCGTCCCGCGCCCACCAAATGCAGGGTGCCGACCAGGTTGCGCACCTGGTGGTGCAGGAAGCTGCGCGCCTCGGCGGTGATCTCGATCCGCTCCGCCGCGCGGGTCACGTCGAGCCGGTCGAGCGTGCGCAGCGGGCTGTTCGCCTGGCAGGCGCTGGCGCGGAAGCTGGTGAAATCATGCCGGCCCAGCAGGGTCTGCGCGGCTTCGTGCATCGCCCCGGCATCGAGCGGGGCCGGCACGTGCCAGACCCGCCCCGCGTCCAAGGTGGGCCGCGCGGAGCGGTTGAGGATGACGTAGCGGTAGCGCCGCCGGATCGCCGAGAACCGGGCGTTCCACCCGGCCGGTGCGGGGACGGCGCGCAGCACCGCAACGGGATGCGGTTTCATGTGGAAGTTCAACGCATCGCGCAGCCGCTCCGGCGCGATCGGGCGGTCCAGCGCAAGCTGCGCCACCTGCGCCGCCGCATGCACCCCGGCGTCGGTGCGCCCGGCGACGACGCTGGCCACCGGCGCCCCGCCGGCCAGCCGGGCGGCGGCGGTTTCCAGCACTTCCTGCACCGACAGGCCGCGCGCCTGGCGCTGCCAGCCGACGAACGGGGCGCCGTCGTATTCCACCAGCAGCGCCCAGCGCCCGGGCGCCGCCGCGTCACCCAAAACGCGTCCCCGGCGGCACCGGATGGCCGCGGAGGAACGCGGCCGTGCCCAGCGGCGCACCGCCGGCCAGTTGCACCCGGGTCAGCCGCAACACGCCGGTCCCGCAGGCCACACGCAGCGTTTCCTCCCCCGCGCCGGGAGCCAGCACCGTGCCCGGCGGCCCCTCCCCCGGCTCCGCCAGCGCCGCCAGCACTTTCAGAACCCGCCCCCCGAGCATGGTGAAACTGCCCGGCCAGGGGGTGAAGGCGCGCACCTGACGATCGAGCGCCGCCGCGTCCCTGGTCCAGTCGATCCGCCCGTCCTCGCGCCGCAGCCGGGGCGCGTAGGTCGCGCCCTCGTCCGGTTGCGGCACGGGCGGCGGCGGGTCGGCGAGCACCCGCAGGATCAGCCGCGCGCCGAGGTCGGCCAGCACGTCGTGCAGTTCGGCGGCGGTGGCGCGGGAGGGGATCGGCACCGCCTCGGCCAGCAGCATCGGCCCGGTGTCCAGCCCGGCGTCCATCCGCATGATGGTGATGCCGCTGCGCGGATCGCCGGCGAGGATCGCCGCGTGGATCGGCGCCGCGCCGCGCCAGCGCGGCAGCAGGCTGGCGTGGATGTTGAGGCAGCCGCGGCGCGGGGCGTCCAGCATCGCCGGCGGCAGGATCAGCCCGTAGGCCGCCACCACCGCCGCATCCAGGTCGAGCGCCGCAAAGGCCGCATGTTCCGCCGCCTCGCCGCGCAGCCGCGCGGGCGTGCGCACCGGCAGGCCCAACTGCTCGGCCGCCATCTGCACCGCGCAGCGCCGCACCGCCTGGCCGCGCCCGGCGGGGCGCGGCGGCTGGCAATAGACCGCGGCGATCTCGTGGCCGGCGGCGTGCAGGGCGAGCAGCGCGGGGACGGCGAAATCGCGGGCTGCCCATGAAGGCGAGGCGCATCGCCCCGTCACCGCGCCGCCGTCCCGTTCGCGCTTCTGCCGCTGCTCCTTGGCCAGCCGGCGCAGGATCATGTTGCGCTTCAGGGCGGAGATGTGGTCGGTGAACAGCACCCCGTCCAGATGGTCGATCTCGTGCTGGAGGCAGGCCGACAGCAGGCCCTCGGCGGAGATGTCCCGCCGCGCGCCCTCGGCATCCTGGTAGCGCACGGTGACCCGCGCGGGGCGCGTCACGTCGGCATACTGGCCGGGCAGCGACAGACAGCCTTCCTCGCGGGTGGCGAGGTCCTCGCTGGCGGCGATCACCTCGGGATTGATCAGGACCAGCGGAGCCGGCTGCTCGTCCGGCATCAGGTCGATCACGACGAAGCGCAGCCCCACCCCCACCTGCGGCGCCGCCAGGCCGATGCCGGGGGCCGCGTACATGGCCGCGAACATGCGCGGGATCAGCGCGCGCACGTGCTCGGCGTCGGCGGGTTGTACCCGTCGGGCGCGGGTCTTCAGCACCGGATCGGGGACGATCAGGATCGGCAGCAGGGTGGTGACGTCACTGTCCATGTTCGCGCATTTAGCGTTACGCGGGCGAGGTTGCCAGAGGGTTGTGGGCAGGGCGGCTTTGCCCCCTCCCCGCCCCGGCGCTACACCCGCCCGCGCGGGCGGCACGGGAGGATGGGGTGGACGAGGTCGAGTGCGTCGTGGTGGGAGCGGGTGTCGTCGGGCTCGCGGTGGCGCGGGCGCTGGCGGAAACGGGGCGCGAGGTGATCGTGCTGGACGCCGCGGAGGGGATCGGCACCGAGACCTCCTCGCGCAACAGCGAGGTGATCCACGCCGGCATCTACTACCCCGCCGGCAGCCTGATGGCGCGGTTCTGCGTGGCCGGGCGGCGGGCTTTGTACGAGTTCTGCCACGCGCACGGGGTGCCGCACCGGAATTGCGGCAAGCTGATCGTCGCCACGAGCGCCGAGGAGGACGGCAAGCTGGCGGGCATCAAGGCCCGCGCCGAGGCGAACGGGGTGGAGGGCATGCGGGTGCTGACGCGCCGCCGAGGCGCGGGCGCTGGAGCCGAACCTCGCCTGCACCTCGGCGCTGGTCTCGCCGGCGACCGGCATCATCGACAGCCACGCCTACATGCTGGCGCTGCAAGGGGCGGCGGAGGCGGCCGGGGCGATGGTGGTGCTGCTGAGCCCGGTGGTGGCCGCGCGCGCCGGGCGGGGCGGGATCGAGGTGGAGGTGGGCGGCACCGAGCCCACCACCTTGCGCTGCCGGCTGCTGGTGAATTCGGCCGGGCTGCACGCGCCGGCGCTGGCGCGGCGGATCGCGGGGATGCCGGCGGACCGCGTGCCGACCGCCTATTATGCCAAGGGGAACTACTTCACCTTGTCCGGGCGGTCGCCGTTTTCCCGGCTGATCTACCCGGTGCCGGTGCCGGGCGGGCTCGGGGTGCACCTGACGATCGACCTCGGCGGGCAGGCGCGGTTCGGGCCGGATGTGGAATGGGTCGACAGCCTGGACTACACGGTCGATCCGCGCCGGGCGGACGGGTTCTACGCGGCGGTGCGGCGCTACTGGCCGGATCTGCCGGACGGGGCGTTGCAGCCGGGGTATTCCGGGATCCGGCCGAAGATCACCGCGCCGGGGGCGCCCGGCCAGGATTTCGTCGTGCAGGGGCCGCAGACGCACGGGGTGCCGGGGCTGGTGAACCTGTTCGGGATCGAATCGCCGGGGCTGACCGCCTCGCTCGCGCTGGCGGCGCATGTGGTGGAGGTGGCGGCGACGGGGTGAGGCGGGGGACGCGCCGCGGCGGGCGGGTCAGGCGGTGTCCGTCCGGTCCGCCAGGGCGCAGACCTGATCGGCGAGGCGCTGCGGGTTGGCGAGGTCGAAGGTCGCCCCGGGGCCGAACGCCGTGTGTGGGCGCAGGTCGGGTACGACATAATACTGCCGCAAACCCCGGGCACGGGCGACCGCATTGTAGTAGTCGTGCGGGAGCCCGGGCCGGCAGACCAGGATCAGCTTCGCCCGCGGGTTGGCCGAAAGCACAACCGAGTGGAATGCCGAACCGATGACACCGGCCACCACTCCGGCCGTCGCGAAGATATCGACCTGATCCTCCAGCGGCTGAGTTTCCGGGCGAACGATTGCCCAGTCCGCGTGCGGCCAGCAGGGTCTCCAACTCTTCCTCCTGCGCGAACCCGCCGAAACTGCTTCGGAACCCCGCGGCGCGACAGCCAGACCCGGTTGCCGATCCAAGGCTTGGTGCAGTGCCGCACGGCGAGGGCGGCTGCCTGCCGCTCGTGCAATACGTGTGGTGCCGGCATTCCGGGATCCGGCAAGAATCACCCGCTCGACCCTGATCGGCGCCACGATCCGATGATGCTGCAACTGATCCAGGCCGAGCATCCGCCAGATCTGGTCCAGCCAGGTCGGCCAGAGATCGTGCGGCACCGTGTGATCGATCCAATGCCACAGGACCGGCAGGTCAGGTCGCTGCCTGAGGAACCACAGGTTATGCGAGGCCGTCGAGCAACACGTGCCCGAAGTGATCCAAAAGAACGCCGCCGTAGATGAACGTGCCCGGCTCCGTGCTGCACGGCAACCGTACCAGGTACCATGGAACCCCAGAAGTGGTTGAAGGCCTCGATGGACTTTCCATCTCGATTCAACACAGAGAAGGTGGCCAGCTCGGGGATTTTCTTTGTTCCGTACGAAGGGACAGAATGTGACTTCCCGGAATACCCTGGTTCGTAATGGAAATCCGGATGTAGATGCAACAACACCACTCGGTTCCGGGGCGTTGGGATCAATGCCCGATGCGGAAAATGGCCGGCCTTCGGTGCGCCCATGATGCAGAAAGTGCTCGAATCCATTCCTGAATGCGCCGTCCCGAACGGCAGCTGCCACGTCCAGGGACATCGTGCGATAGGCATGGTCGGAAAATCGCGCTGACGGGTCGAATGCACCTGGGTCATCGTTTACAAGATAATGGTGCAGTGCGCAGGTCCAGCGGCCGGCACCAATCTCCGCCGCCACACCCGGGTAGCGCGCAAGATACCAGCCCGGGTCGAACAGGTTGGATACCGTCGGTTCGGCGCCGCGGCTGTAGATGTGCAGGAGAAAGGTCGTAAACGGCCCGTCCACCATGATCCGGCAGAAAACGTCATATGGCGCCAGCGCCGTATAGACGCCCGGCTCGAACAGCCAGTGCCCGCTCAGCCCCTCGTACTGCCCGACCCGCAGGAAATGGTCGTAGGGATCACCCTCCGCGGCGGGATCGAACGGGCGCCCGCGCGCCCGCTGGTACTGTTCCCGATAACAGGCCGGATCGAACAGCCAGTGCGGTGACAGCCCCAGGTAGCCGCCGCGGCAGAAATGGTCGAAGCCCGACGCGAAGGCGCCGGCACGGACCTCGGCACGAACGGAGGGGTAGCGCCGCAGGTACCAGCTTTCGCTGAAATACGGGTTCGGCGCGTGCTCAAGCGCCCGGCCCTGCGCGGCGTAGATATCCTCGGGTTGGCGCGAGGGATCGGCGCGCAGCAGATCCTCCACCATCGGATAGGCGCTGCGGTACCAGCCGGCGTCGAAGGCGCGCCAGACCGCCTGGTCCGGGTCCGGTCCGCTCATCCGCGCCGCGCGGGTTTGCTGCCTGGTATCTGGCTTGTCCTCCTTGGGCAGCGGCGCTGGCGTGGTTTGCTTGTGCAACGTCCGTGCGTGGATGGCCGGGTCAAGCCCGGCCATGACGGATCATCCGAGACGGGCCCGGGCGGATGGTCCGGGACCAACCGGAACCGATCGTCCAGGCCCGGTCCTGACGAAAACGTCCTCATGCGGTATGCACCGTCCCCGCCCGCCCCAGCTCCGCCGCCCGCCACAGATACCATGCGGCGGTGGAGCGGAACGGCGCCCAGACCTGGCCCAGCTCCGCCAGCCCGCGCGGCTTCGGCTGCGCCGCCAACCCCAGCAGCAGCCGATAGCCCTCGCGCACGCCGAAATCGTCCACCGGCAGAACGTCCGGCCGGCCCAGGGTGGAGATCAGCAGCATCTCCACCGTCCAGCGCCCGACCCCGCGGATCTGCGTCAGCCGCGCGATCAGCGCCTCGTCCGCCAGCCGCGCGGCGGCGCGGCGGGTCGGCACCGTCCCGGCCTCGGCATGGGCGGCGATGTCGCGCAGGGCGGCGATCTTGGCGGCGGAGAAGCCGCAGCCGCGCAGCTGCGGGTCCGACAGCGCCCGCAACGCGGCCGGGTCGGGCACCTCCGTCCCGCCGGGGCCGAGGCCGGCCAACCGCGCCAGGATCGCCTCGGCCGCCCGCCCGTGCAGCTGCTGATGGGCGATCGCGCGAACCAGCGCCTCATACGGGCTGCGGCGGCGATCGACCGCGAGTTCGCGGCGGGCCGACCCGGGCGATCAGCCGCGCCCAGGCCGGATCGGACGAAAGATGGCGCACGGCGGCCGTGCGCGACGTCGGGGAGGTCATCGGCCCAGTCTGGCCGCGCGCTCACACCCGGACAAGGCGGCCCGGCGCCAGGACCCGCCGTCGGCCCTCCTGCTCCGCGTGCCCCGCGGGGCCGGTCAGCGGGTCGGATCGAAGCCGAGGAATCCGGCCGAGGGCACCGGCGTCCCGCCGTTGCCGGCAACCCGGGCCGGGGCAGCCGGCGGCGCGCTCCGCGCCACCACCGGCGCGCGGGCCGGGCGCGACCGGGCCGGGGCCGCTTGCCGCGCCGGAGCGGACGACGCCGTCTTTCCGGCGAGCATCCCGCCCGGCCCGGACGGACCGGCGGGCGGCGGCGCCGCGCCGCCCTCCCCCGCGTGCATCGACAGCAGCAGGAAGGTGATGTCGTTGCGCCCCAGATCGATCGAGAGCTGCAGCGGGGTCATCCCCAGCACGTTGTGCCCCTGCAGCTCCGCGCCGCGGTTCAGCGCATCCCGCGCCGCCGCCACATCGTCGCGATTGATCGCGTCGAACAGCGCCGAGGTCGGGTTCATGCTGGACGGGCTCACCTCGGACGGGGCCACTTTTTGCGCCGGGCTCGCCCCCGGCAGCGCCGAGGGCGCCGCGTGCGTCGTCGGTGCGCTCTTGCTGCCCAGCGGGCCCTTGCTGCCGGCGAGCACGTCACCCGGTCCGGCCGCGCCGCCCATGAGCTGCGCGCGCGCCGCCGGCGCCGTCAGCGCCAGCCCCAGCGCCAGGGCCAGCGCTCCGCCCCCGCGTCCGATACGCCATGTCTTGCGTGTCATGCAGCCTGTCACCCTATCCGAACCGCCCCAAAAAACCGACCTGCGGTGGGTGGCGCCCGCCCCGCCCCCGTCCTGGCCGGGCTTGCCCCTGTCCTTCGCCCCCGAACGTCGGTGCGCAGATGGCCGGATCAAGCCCGGCCATGACGAGGTACCCCCGGTCAAGGCGGGGTACCCCGGTCAGCGCCACCGAACCGCACGCCGGCACCGGCGCTGCCGGCTCATGCCCGATTGAGCCAGCAGATCCCGGCATTCAGATAGAGCGCATAGCCGGTCCACAGCAGATAGGGAACCAGCAGCCACGCCGCGCCCCGGTCGATCGCGGCGAAGCGGCGCAGGGTGAGCCCGATCAGCGCGATCAGCACCAACAGCACCGCGAGCGCCAGCAGCGGCTCGCGCAGGCCGAAGAACGCCGGGGTCCAGGCCGCGTTCACCGCCAGTTGCCAGCCCCACAGGCGCAGCGCCGGGCCCGCCTCCACCCGGCGCCACACGCGCCAGGCCGAGACACCCATCACCACATAGAGAACACCCCAGACCGGGCCGAACAGGGCATCGGGCGGCGTGCCGGGCGGATGGGTCAGCGAGGCGTACCAGCCGGGCACCGCACCTGCGGTCAGGCTCCCGCCGGCGGCCCCGACCAGCAGGCCGAGGCCGACGAAGCCCACCAGCGCCAGGCCGGAATGGGCCGGCGGTGCGGCATGCGGGCCCGCGCCCTCGCCATGCGGATCGGTGATCTGGAAGACACCCTCCCTGGCCCCGTCACGTCGCGGGCCGACAGACACCGCAATGTAGGCACGCCCCGCCGCGCCGTCAGCCCCGGAGCGCGGCGCGGCGCGGTCATCGCCCTTCCCGCCGCCACCCGAGCACGATCAGGCCGAGCCCCAGCACCAGCGCCGCCCAGGCCGGCAGCAGGGCCACCCGGGCGACGCCGGTGACCACATGCGCCTCGCGCCGCGCGAACCCGACCCAGCCGTCCCCCGATGCCGCCTGCCCGGGCCAGATCCGGCGCAGCTCCGGCACGCGCGGCGCCGATGCCGTGCCGAGCCAGTGGACACCGCCGCCGGACGTGCGCGCGAGCGGGCCGAGCCGGGTCGCCGTGGCCCGCAGGTCGGCGTATTCCGCCGGATCGGCCAGGCTCACGGCAGCGATCGCGCGGCGCTGCCCATCCGTCACCCGCCACACGCCGGGGCGGGGCGCGTCCATGCTGCCGTCGGCCAGGCCCGGGCCTGCGGGATGGAGCCGCAGCGCATGCCGTGTGCCGTCCGGTCCGATCGCCGTCACCGCACCCGCGGCATCGCCGGTCAGCAGGCGGCGGGTGACCTGCAACCGCCCGTCCGCAACCCGGGCGGTCAGCGCGTTCTCTTCCAGCGCCGGTTCCTTCATCAGCCAGTGCGCCACCCGGCGCAGCAGCTCGGCATCCGGCCCGCCGCCCTGGTGGCCGCGCGACCACAGCCAGATCTGATCGGACAGCAGCAGCGCGACCCGTCCCTTGCCGACCCGGTCGAGCACCAGCAGCGGCGCGCCGGCGCCGCGCAGCAGCACCTCGCCGTGCACGTCCGCCGGCTGGATGCGGCGGTACCAGGGTCCCCAGCTTGGCGCCGCGTCCGGCTGGTCCGGCGGGTTGGCGCCGGCCAGCCCGGCGGTGACCGGGGCGCGCGCGCCGATCGCGGTGACCCGCGGGCGGAACGCGCCGTCCACCACCGCGCGGCCGGCGCCCAGGGTCCCGCCCGGGGAATCGCCGGCGGTCGCGTCGCTCACGGCGCCGCCCTCCGCCGCGGCCTGGCGCGTGGAGCCCGAAGCCGGCACCGCGGGCAGCACCGACCGCAGGGGCGTGTCGGCCAGGCTGCCGGGCCCGGCGAACTCCGGTCCCACGTCCAGCAGCAGCGCCCCGCCGCCGCGCACGTAGCGCGCGATGTTGTCCAGGTAGCGCAGCGGCAGCAGCCCGGTGTCGGCGAACCGGTCGAGGATGATCAGGTCGAACTTGTCGATCCGGCGCTCGAACAGCTCATCCACCGGGAACGGGATCAGCGACAGCTGGTCGAGCGGCGTGAGGTCCACCTTGTCCGGCGGGCGCAGGATGGTGAAATGCACCAGATCGACCGCCGGGTCGGAGGTCAGCAGCCGCCGCCAGGTGCGTTCCCCCTGGTGCGGGGTGCCGGAGACCAGCAGCACCCGCAGCCGGTCGCGCACCCCGGTGATCTGCACCACGGCCGTGTTGTTCACCGTGGAGACCTCGCCCGGCAGCGGCGCGGCGGAGAGCTCGATCACGCTCGGCCCGGCGCGGCGGATCGGCACCGGGATGCTCACCGTCTGCCCGACCGCCACCGTTTCCGTCCGCGCCGTCTCGCCGTCGCGGCGGATGGTGAGCCGGGCCGGCTGGCCGGCGTCCTTTGCGCCCAGGTCGTCGATCGCCACCCGCAGCACCACCGACTTGCCGACGATGCCGTAGCCGGGCGCATCCAGCACCCGCAGCACCCGGTCGGTCTGCTCGCCGCGCGCCGGGATCAGCAGGCTGAACGGCGCCCCGCCGGGCGCCGCGGCGGGGATGTCGGCCGCTTCGCCGTCGGAGATCGCAATCGTCCCGGCGTAGCGGTCGCGCGGGATGTCGGCCAACGCCCGCGACAGGGCGGCGAACAGCCTGGTGCCGCGATCGCCCTCCTCCGGCACCACCACCTGGCGCAGGTCGAGCCCGGAATGCCGTGCCGCCGCGGCCTCCAGCCGGGCGGCGGCGGCGGCGGCCAGCCGGGCGCGATCGCCGAGCTGCATCGAGGCGCTGCGATCGACCAGCAGCACGCCGATATCGGGCAAGCGGGCGCACCGTCTCGCGCAGCAGCACCGGCCCCGCGAGCCAGGCCAGCAGGGCGGCGAAGCCGAGCCCGCGCCAGACCGCGCCGCGCGCCCGCCGCCACAGGCCGAACCCGGTGACCAGCCCCGCCGCCACCGCCAGCGCCGCCCACAGGCCGAGCGGGATCAGCGGGTCGAAACGCAGCGCAACGATCAGGCTCTGCACCGCCATGCTACTGGCCGAGCCGTTGCAGGATGGCCTTCATCTGCAGCTGGTCGCCCTTGTAGCTGCCGGTCAGCGCGTACATCACCAGATTGACCCCGAACCGGTAGGCCAGGGTGCGCTGGTCCTCGCCGCCGGGGATGGTGGCATAGGGCGTCTGCCCGTTCGGCCCGACCGCCCAGGCCGCCGCCCAGTCGTTGGCGCCGATCACCACCGGGCTCACGTCATCGCCGCCGCGATCGGCCCGGCGCGCCACCCAGACGGCGCCGCCGGCGTAGCGGCCGGGATAGGTGCGCAGCAGGTAGAAGCTGCGCGCCAGGACGTGCTGGATCGAGAGCGGCGTGAGCGGCGGGATCGCGAGCCCGCCTGCCGCCCGCGACAGCGCCGCCACCGCGCCGGGCGCCGGCGTCCCGCCTGCCGCCGCGGCGCCGGTGTCGATCACCAGGATGCCGCCGCGGCGCATGAACCGGTCAAGCGCCTGCGCCGCCGCGGCGGACAGGGCCGGAGCGTCGGGCGCGATCGGCCAGTAGAGCAGCGGGTAGAAGCTGAGATCGGTCTGCCCCGGCACCACCGGATCCGGCGCGTCCAGGGTGGCGGCGGTGTGCGTGTTGACGAAGTCCGACAGCCCCTCCAGCCCCTCGCGCGAGACCAGGTCCACCTGCGCCGCGCCGGTGACGATATAGCCGAGCCGGGCGCCGAGCGCCGGATTGGCCACCCGCGCCAGGGTCCCGTCGGCGCGTGCCGGTCCGCCGGCCAGCAGCCCCAGCCCGAGCAGCACGGCGCCGGCCGCCGTCCCCGCCCGCCGGCCGCGACGGCCGGCCCGGGGCGGCGCGGCGCCGCCGCCGCCCGTCCCGGTCCCCCTCCCGCCGAGCCGCAGCACGCCGCGCAGGCCGAACGAGAGCAACAGATCGACCACCAGCAGCGCCGCCGCCAGCGCGACCAGCGGCGGCCCCAGCGCGAGCCCGGCTGCCAGCCCGTCGAACCCGCTCGCCACCGCCCCGGGCACCGCCGGCGCGGCCACCGGCAAAGCCAGGCTCGTGGCCAGATTGAGCGCCCGCCGCGCGCCGGCCGGCCCGTAGATCCCCGGCGGATGGCGCGGGGAAACGGCGGTGGCGTCAACCCGGTCCGCCGCCAGCCCGATCGCCGCCGGCGGCGGGGCGCCGGCGATGCCCATCCCGTCCAGGGTCTGCCACGGCGCCAGCACCGCGTGGCCGGGCGGGGTCTTCACCCCGGCCGACAGCGCCACCAGCCGGCGCAGCATGGACACGAACAGGCCGGACAGCGGCAGGTTCGACCATTCGTCGTTGGCGGTGACATGGAACAGCACGATCCGCCCGCGCCCGAACCCCGCCGCGGTGACCAGCGGGGTGCCGTCGACCAGCGCCGCCCAGGTCCGCCCCGGCACCTCGGCCGAGGGCCGGGCCAGCACCTGGCTGCGCACCGTCACGTCGGCCGGCACGTGCAGGCCGGCGAAGGGGGAGTCGGGCGGGAACGGCGCCAGGTGCTCCGGCCGTCCCCAGGACATCGTCCCGCCCAGGGCGCGGTCGCCGGACAACAGCTGCACCGGCAGCAGCGGGTCGGCCTGCGCCGACGGCGCGGCGGCGGTGCGCGGGCCGGCGAACCGGATCAGCTCCCCGCCCGCGCGCACCCAGGCGGCGAGTGCGTTGCGCTGCGGTCCCGGCGGCAGCGGATCGTCGGCGAGCACCAGCGCCGACAGGGGGTCGTGGAGCAGCGCGTCGAGCCCGCCCTCGCGCAGCTCGGCATACGGACCCAGCGCACGGGAGACGTAGTAGAGCGTGCCGAGGAACGGGGCGTTCGCCGCGGCCCGATCGGCGCTGGCGAGGCCGACCGGGCGGCGGCGCCAGCGCTCGTCGAGCAGCACCACCGCGCCGGCCGAGGCGACGCCCGGCAGCACCAGCCGGCTCACCCGGTTGCGCAGCTCCGGGGGCAGGCGCAGCGGCGCGGTGCCGACCGCCGCGCCGGGCGGGATCCGCACCGTCGTCTGGGCGAGCGGCTGGCCGGCGGCGGTGGACGCCAGCACCCGCACCTCGGCCGGCACCGGACGCGGCGGCTGCGCGACCCGGACCAGCAAGGCGTCGCCGCGATTTTCCGGCGGCAGCAGCAGCTGCGGCGCGACGGCGGCGCGCAGGTCCCGGACCGGGCCGAGCGCGGCCAGCGCGCGGGCGAAGCGGTCGAAGCCCGGCCCGTCGGTCAGGCCGTCGGCGAGATAGACCACGGTGCCCGGGCAGCCCGCCTGGTCTTTCGGGCCGGCCTCCACCGCCCCCGGTGCCGCCGGCGCGGTGCCGTCGCCGGACCCGCAGCGCGCGCCCAGCGCGGCCAACGCCGCGGCATCGGCGCTGCGGTCGGACGGCCACGGCTCCGGCCGCAAGGCCGCCAGCCGGGTGCGCTGGACGGCGGCCGGCAGGACCGGGGAGACCCGCGGCGGGGCCCCTTCCCCGTCGGCCGCGGTGGCCAGCAGCGCCACCCCGCGCCCGGCCCGCGCCGCCCGGTCCAGCACCGCGGCCGCCGCCCGCGTCCGCGCCGCCCAGTCGGCCGCGGCCGCCCAGCCGTTGTCGATCGCCAGCAGCACCGGCCCCTTGCCCGGCAACGCCGCGCCGGGATGCAGCACCGGCCCGGCCAGCCCCAGGATCACCAGCGCCGCCGCCAACAGCCGCAGCGCCAGCAGCCACCACGGGGTGCGCGCGGGGGTTTCCTCCGGTGCCGTCAGGCCCAGCAGCAGCCGCACCGCGGGGAACGCCTCCCGCCGCGGCGCCGGCGGGGTGACCCGGAGCAGCCACCACAACACCGGCAGCGCGGCGAAGGCGGCCAGCACGATGGGGGCGGTGAACAGCATCGCCGTTCAGCCTCCGCCGGAGGACGGCGCGGCGAGCGCGACATAGAGCGCGAGCAGTGCCGTCTCCGGCGGCCGATCGGTGCGGTGGTGGGCGAAGCGGAAGCCGGCGGCGCGGCACAAGGCGGCCAGACCCGCGCGCTGCGCCGCCAGCCGGCGTCCGTAGGGGGCGCGCAGATCCTCGGCCCGCGCGGCGAGGAACGCATCTTCGCCCTCGAGCCCCTGGAAGCGGATCCGGCCGGCATAGGGCAGGGTTTCCTCGGCCGGATCGAGCACCTGCAGCAGCACGCCGCCGGCGGGCCGCGCGGCGTAGCCGGCGAGCGCGGCTTCCAGTTCCTCCAACGGGCCCAGGAAATCGCCGATCAGCACCACCCTGGCGTGGCGGGGGACCTCGGCCGGCGGCGGCAGGGCGGCGCCCGGCGCTTCGCCCGGCGCGAGCAGCGCGGCGGCCAGCCGGTCGAGCGCGGCGCGGCCGAGCGCCGGGCGCGAATCGACCCCGGGCAGCAGCACCCGCTCGCCGCCGCGCAACAGCAACGCGGCAAGCGCGAGCAGCAGCAGCGCCGCGCGATGGTGCTTGGTGACGGCCGCCAGCGATGACTGCCACTGCATGCTGGGCGAGCCGTCGGCCCAGAGGCAGACGGTCTCCGCCGCTTCCCACTCGGTCTCGCGCACGTGCCAGCCGAGCGGCGCGGGCCGGCCGGCGCGGGCGGCCTGGCGCCAGTCGATGCGCGCCACCGGATCGCCCGGGGCGTACGGGCGGAACTGCCAGAAACTGTCCCCCGCGCCGACCCGGCGGCGGCCGTGCACGCCCTGCGCCACGGTGGCCGCGACCCGCTCGGCGGCGACCAGCAGCGGCGGCAGCCGGCTGGCCAGGGCGGCGGCGTCGCGGCCGAGGGCGTGCGGGGCGGTCATTGCGCGCCGGCGGTGGCGCGGATCTCCCTCCCCCCTTGCGGGGGAGGGATGGGGTGGGGGGACGCGCGCCACCGGTGGGGGGACGCGCGGCAGGCAGGTGCGGCGCGCACCCCCCTCCCCGGCCCTCCCCCGCAAGGGGGGAGGGAGAGTTGGGCGTGGCTAGCCAAGGCGGGCCACCAGGGCATCGATCACCAATTCCGCCGTCACGCCTTCGGCGCGGGCGGCGAACGTCACCGCCATGCGGTGGCGCAGCGCCGGGCGGGCCAGCGCGGCCACGTCGTCGAGGCTCGGGGCGAGCCGTCCATCCAGCAGCGCGCGCGCCCGGCAGGCCAGCATCAGCGCCTGCGCCGCGCGCGGCCCGGGGCCCCAGGCGACGTGGCGGGACACCATGTCCTCGGCCGCCGTGTCCGGCCGGGCACCGCGCACCAGGGCCAGGATCGCGTCCAGCACCTGTTCGCCCACCGGCACCTGCCGCAACAGGGCTTGCGCCGCCAGCAGTGCCGCCGGGTCGAGCACCGGCTCCGCCGCCGCCTCCGCCGGGCCGGTGGTGGCGAGCAGCATGGCGCGCTCGGCGGCGAGCGCGGGGTAGCCGACGTCGATCTGCAGCAGGAAACGGTCGAGCTGCGCCTCGGGCAGCGGGTAGGTGCCCTCCTGCTCGATCGGGTTCTGGGTCGCCAGCACGTGGAACGGGCGCGGCAGCACGTGGTCGGTGCCGCCGGCGCTCACCCGCTGCTCCTGCATCGCCTGCAACAGGGCGGACTGGGTGCGCGGGCTGGCGCGGTTGATCTCGTCGGCCATCAGCAACTGGCAGAACACCGGGCCGGGGACGAAGCGGAAGGCGCGGCGGCCATCAGCTTCGTCAAGCACTTCGCTGCCGATGATGTCGGGCGGCATGAGGTCCGGGGTGAACTGGATCCGCCGGGCGGCGAGGCCGAGCACCACGGCCAGGGTCTCGACCAGGCGGCTCTTGCCGAGGCCGGGCAGGCCCACCAGCAGCGCATGGCCGCCCGAGAGCAGGGTGATCAGGGTCTGATCCACCACCGCCTCCTGCCCCAGGATCACCCGCCCGACCGCGGCGCGGGCGGCGGCCAGGCGATCGGCGAGCGCCTCGATCTCGGCCAGTGCCGCGGGCGGCGCGGCGGCGGCGGGCAGGCGGGCTGGGTCGGCCGACATCATCCGCTCCATTACGTGGGTCTTGCCATGGAGGACATATTGGCACTTTCCCCGCGCGGGGGAGCCTCCCTATATGACAGCCGGACGCGAGGGCGGCACCGGCCGGGATCCGGCCGTGCCGGTCGCATCCGCAATCGGGGGTCGAACGGCCGGACGGGTGCGCCCGTCCCGCCGGGATTACGGTGCGGGTCGATCAGGACCCGCCAAGGAGCAGCGAAGGTGAGCAACGCCAGTTCGTCCGTGGCGGCCGTCGAGACGGCACGTACGGGGATTCCGCCGGTTCCCCTGACGCAGCCTGCTGCCCGGCCGCGCCGGCCGCCGGTCGAGTGCGGCAACCTGCCGTTCCTGATCAAGCGCGACGGCACCTGGCTCTACCGCGGCAGCCCGATCGGGCGAAAAGAGCTGGTCTGCCTGTTCGCTTCCGTGCTGCGGCGCGAGACGGACGGCAGCTTCTGGCTGCAAACCCCGGCCGAGCGCGGCCGGATCGAAGTGGAGGACGCGCCCTTCGTCGCCGTCGAGCTCGACTGGACCGGGGAAGGCCGCGGGCAGGTGTTGTCGTTCCGGACCAATGTCGACCAGGTGATCACCGCGGGGCCCGAGCATCCGATCCGCATCGCGCACGATCTGCTCACCTGCGAGCCCACCCCCTATATCCTGGTCCGCCCCGGCGCCGGCGCGGCGGCGGTGGAAGCGCGCATCGGCCGCGCGGTCTATTACGAGCTGGTCGCGCTCGGCGTGCCGCATTCCATCGGCGGGCGGCAGATGCTGGGGGTCTGGAGCTGCGGGCGGTTCTTCCCGCTGGGCGAGCTGCCGCCCGGCAACGACTGACGGACCGCGCAGGTGGATCCTGACGAACTGCGACGGCGCCTCGCGCGCGTTGCGCGGGCCGAACGACCTGGCGCCCTGGTGCGCGGCTCCCTGCCATCCCTGCCGGTTGCGCGCCCGCCGATCCCGGCCGCGGTGCTGGTCGGCATCGTCGCCGGCCCCGCCCCGGCGGTGCTGCTGACCAAACGCAACGAACGCCTGCGCCGCCACGCCGGGCAGGTCAGCTTCCCCGGCGGGCGGATCGATCCCGCCGATGGCGGCGCCACCGCGGCGGCGCTGCGCGAGGCGCAGGAGGAAGTCGGCCTCGACCCCGCGCAGGTCGATCTGCTGGGACCGCTCGGCGACTTCCTCACCGGCACCGGCTTTCGCATCACCCCGATCCTCGGCCTGCTGCCGCCGGGCCTCGCCTACACCCCGGCGCCGGCGGAGGTGGAGGCGGTGTTCCACTACCCGCTCTCCGTGCTGCTCGACCCCAACGCGCCACGACAGGAGCGGCAGATCCGCGACGGCGTGCCGCGCGACGTGTGGGTCTGGCCGCATCCCGAGCACACGATCTGGGGCGCCACCGCGGCGATCCTGGTGCACCTCGCCGACCGGTTGCGGGCCGAATGAGATCAATGGGCGGACCGCGCCGGACGCCGACGGCACCAGGAAGGCGCGCCGCACTGCCCTGCCCCGCCGCGGACCCGCCATGCTCGAGCGCCTGACCGAGATCAGTCTTTTCCTGCTCCCCTTCGCCTTGTTCGTGGCCCTGCGCCTGGCCGGCACGCGCGGCGTGCCCTCCGCCCTGGTCCTGGGATGCGCCGGGGGCGTGCTGGCGGTGCTGATGGCCGGGCTGTTCTGGTTCGCGCACCAGCAGCGGCTGCCGCCGCAGGACACCTATGTGCCGGCGCGGGTGTCGGCCGGGCGCGTCCTGCCCGGCCATGGCACGCCATGACCGCCGAAGCGCCCGCGCTGCGCGTGACCCCGCCCGACTTCTTCGCCGATCCCGCGCTGCGGGCGGTGCTCGCGGCGGTGCCGGAGGCGCGGGTGGTGGGCGGCGCGGTGCGCGACGCGCTGCTGGGGCTGACGGTGGCCGATATCGACCTCGCCACCCCGTGCCCGCCGGACGGCGTGATCGCTGCGCTGCGCCGGGCCGGGCTGGGCGCCGCGCCGACCGGGATCGCGCATGGCACCGTCACCGCGATCGCCGCCGGGCGCGGGTTCGAAATCACCACCCTGCGCCGCGACGTTGCCACCGACGGCCGTCACGCCGTGGTGGCGTTCACCGCGGACTGGCGGGCGGACGCGGCCCGGCGGGACTTCACCCTGAACGCGCTGTCGATGACCCCGGACGGCGCGGTGTACGACTACTGGGACGGCCTGGCCGACCTGCGCGCCGGGCGGGTGCGCTTCGTCGGCGATCCGGCCGCGCGCATCGCCGAGGACTATCTGCGCATCCTGCGCTTCTTCCGCTTCTTCGCCCGCTACGCGCGCCAGCCCCCTGATCCGGCCACCCTGGCGGCACTGCGCGCCGGGGTGCCGGGCCTGGCGCGGCTGGCGCCGGAACGGGTGTGGAAGGAACTCGCCGGCCTGCTGTCCGCCCCCGATCCCGGCGCGGCGGTGGCGCTGATGGCCGACCTCGGCGTGCTGGCCGCCGTGCTGACGGAAGGCACGGCGCCGGCCCGCCTCGCCCGGCTGCTGACGGCCGGCGCGCCGGCCGATCCGCTGCTGCGGCTGGCCGCGCTGGTCGGACGGCGACCTGGCGGCGCTGGCCGCGCGGCTGCGCCTGTCCACCGCGGAGCGCACCCGCCTGCTGGCCCTGCGCGCCGAACCGGCCCCGCGGCCGGACGCGGACGAGGCAACCCTGCGTCGAACCCTGGCCGAACTCGACCCCAGGCTCGATCCCGATATCGTCCTGGGCCGCACATGGCTCGCCGACGACGGAACGCCCGGCTGGGCCGCCCTGCGAACCCGCCTGGCGGCCCTGCCCCGGCCGACATTCCCGCTGGCCGGACGCGACGCCCTGGCACTCGGCGTGCCGCCCGGCCCCGACGTGGGCGCCCTGCTGGACGCGATCCGCACCTGGTGGCTCGCCACCGGATGCACCGCAGACCGCGCCGCCTGCCAGGCCCGGCTGGCCGGGCTGGTGACGGCGGGAGGAGGGGCCGGCGGGCAGCAAGCAAGGCCAGGGGGCGCTGCCCCCTGGACCCCCGCCAAGGGCTGAGCCCTTGGAACCCGTTCGTTGGTTCCGTGCCGGTGGGGGGTGGCGTGCCGGCCGGGCCGGGGCCGGTGGGCGGGTGACAGGGCGCGCGGATGCGCGCCCTGTCACCCGCCCACCGGCCCCGGCCCGGCCGGCACGCCACCCCCCACCGGCACGGAACCCCCCGAGGGGTCCAGGGGACTTGTCCCCTGGCAGGGGGTCCAGGGGGGCAGCGCCCCCCTGGCCTTGCTTGCTGCCCGCCGGCCCCTCCCCCGACGCTACCGGGCGACCACGCGGAACCGGCGGCGGCGGGCCTGGGCGGTGGTTTCGGCGGGGAGTTCGAGCGGCAGCAGGGGGGCGCCGGCGCTGGCGGGTTCGGGTTCCTCGAGCTCCGGCGCGGGCAGGGTGTATTGGCCCAGGTAGTTGGCGGCGAGGTGGCGGAACACGTAGTCGAGCAGTGAGGTCGCCTGGGTGACCGAGGGATCTCCGTCCACGGTGCCGGCGGGGCCGAAGCGGGTCAGGGTGAAGCTGTCGACGAATTCGGCCAGCGGCACGCCGTGCTGCAGGCCGAGGCTGACGGCGGCGCAGAAGCTGTCCATCAGCCCGCGGAAGGCCGGGCTTTCCTTGTTCAGGGCGAGCGAGAGTTCGCCCAGGGTTCCGTCCGCGTATTCCCCGGTGCGGAGGTAGAGTTTATGGCCGCCGACCGCGGCTTTCTGGGTATAGCCGACGCGCCGCGGCGGCAGATCGCGGCGCCCGGTGGGGGCCGCGCGGGGGGCGGCGGCTTCGGCCGGTCGGGCGGGCAGGACATCGACGAACGGCGCCACCGCGTCGTGCATCGCGGCGTGGGCGGCCGGATCGGCGGCGGGGAACGGGCTGGCGCCGGCGAGCAGGGCGGCCAGCGCCGCTTCCGTGTCCAGGCTTTGCGCGGCCAGCCAGGCGCGTGCGGCGCGGGTGAGGCCGCCGCCGGCCGACAGCGGCGAAAAGGCAGGAGCGATGCCGCCGGTTTCGACGCCGAGCAGGGCCTCGGCGGGACCGGGCGCGGCGATGGCGGCGCGTGTCCGGTCCGAAGGAGTGGCGGCGCGCGCGGCCTCGGCCAGGCCGGGCACCACGGTCGCAGCGGGCGGTGTCCCGGCGCGGCCGCGCAGCAGGGCCGCCAGCGCGCCCGCCACGTCCCGCGCCGCGGCGGAGGCGTAGTCGATCCCGAGCGCGGCGAGCAGGCCCGCGAGATCGGCGAAGCCGATGGACGGCGCCGGCCCCTCGACCAGAGCCAGGGCGGCGGTGATGGTTTCGACCGCGGCGGCAAACCCGGCGGTGTCGAACCCGCCCAGCGGGTCGAAGAAGCCCGGCAGGTTGAGCACGAAGCGGACGGGCTGGTCGCGCCGGCCGTGCCAGAGGGCCGCGTCCGGCGCGGCCTGGCGGCGCAGCAGCAGGGCATGCAGCCGGGCGGCAAGCGAGGCGGCCTCCGCCCCGGCGCGGGCGGCGAGCGGGTCGATCCAGGCGGCGGCGGCGGCGGGCAGCGAGACCGGCCCCTGCCCCGGCGCGAGCGCGGCCAGGGCCGCGGCAGCGCTGTCGTCCCAGGCGGCGGGCAGGCTGATGAGCCGGGTCGGCGCGTCCGGATCGGCGCCCGCGGGAAGCCGGCGCAACCGGACGCCATGCCAGATGGGATGTGCTCTCATGCCCCGGAGCTTAGGAACTCGTGACCGGGGGTGGTGAAGGGTATTTTGCGGTCATCCCGCCCCTGGACCACAAAATCCTGTGGATGACCGGGGCGACGGGGTGGTGGCGGTGCGGCGCTTGACAGGCCTGCGGCGGCGGCGCGCGATAGCCGCCGCTGCTGTCACAGGAGGATGCACGCATGCCCGAAGGTCTCGCCCCGCGCCCGGCCGCGCGCCCGCGCCTGCTGGGGTCCGACCCCTCGCCGCCGTCCTGTTATGTCGATGTCGCCGGGATGGAGTGGCAGACGTCGCAGTTCCCCGGCATCCGCCACAAGGTGCTGTACACCGATCCGGCGAGCGGGATGTCCACCCTGCTGTTCCGCCTCGACCCCGGCGCGGTCGTGCCGCTGCACGAACATACCGGAGTGGAACTGACCTACGTGCTGGAGGGCAGCCTGGAGGACGACGAAGGGTCCTGCACCGCCGGCAATTTCGTCTGGCGCCCGGCCGGCAATACCCACGAGGCGCGGGCGCCGAACGGGGCGGTGATCCTGGGCGTGTTCATGCGGCCGAATCATTTTGCCCAGGGACAAGAGTTCTTCACCGAGTCCAAGGGCGGCTGAGCCGCGGGCCGATCGCCTGGCGCCGGGCGGGTCGTCCCGCGCGCAGCACGGCCGCCGGGGACGAGGGCGAAGCAACGGGCGGGTTGGATCGCGCCGGGGCGCCCCTGGCCAGCGAAAATCCCGGCCGTGGCGCCGGGGTTTGACGGCGCGGCGTGAGGTGGCGCGTTTTGCTGCGGGCGCGAAGGTTGCGCGCGGGGCGCGGCAGTCATAATTTCCGCCCCACAGCGCGGTCGGCGGCAATAGCGCCGCCTCATCTGACATGAAGGGTTTTCCAATGAGCGGCTCGGCCAAGCGGTCCGTCACCATCACCCTCGACGGGTCCAATACATCGTCCAGCCTGCCCCTGATGGAGGGGACGATCGGGCCGGCGGTGGCCGATATCCGCCGCCTGTACGGCGACCTCGGCATTTTCACCTACGATCCCGGCTACGGCGCCACCGCCGCCTGCGAGAGCAAGATCACCTATATCGACGGCGACAAGGGGGTGCTGCTGTATCGCGGCTATCCGATCGAACAGTTGGCCGAGCATTCCAGCTTCATCGAGGTCGCCTACCTGCTGATGAACGGCGAGCTGCCGACCCCGCCGGCGCTGAAGGAGTTCGAGCTCGGGGTCCTGCGCCACACCATGCTGCACGAGCAGATCCGCAGCTTCTACAACGGGTTCCGCCGCGACGCGCACCCGATGGCGGTGATGTGCGGCGTGGTCGGCGCGCTGTCGGCCTTCTATCATGACAGCCTGGACATCAATAATCCGGAAAACCGGCGGATCAGCGCCTTCCGCCTGATCGCCAAGATGCCGACCATCGCCGCCTGGGCACACAAGTACAACAGCGGCCAGCCGTTCATGTATCCGCGCAACGACCTCGGCTACGCGGAGAACTTCCTTTACATGTTCAACGCGGTGCCGACCGAGCAGTACAAGGTCAATCCGATCCTTGCGAAGGCGATGGATCTGATCATGATCCTGCACGCCGATCACGAGCAGAACGCCTCCACCTCCACCGTGCGGCTGGCGGGCTCCACCGGGGCCAACCCGTTCGCCTGCATCGCCGCCGGCATCGCCTCGCTCTGGGGCCCGGCGCATGGCGGGGCGAACGAGGCGGTGCTGAAGATGCTGGCCGAGATCGGCCACGTCCGCAACATCCCCGAGTTCCTGTCGGAAGTGAAGGACAAGGGCAGCCATACGAAGCTGATGGGCTTCGGGCATCGGGTGTACAAGAACTACGACCCGCGCGCGAAGCTGATCCAGAAGGCCTGCCACGAGGTGCTGGGCGAGCTCGGCATCAAGGACGACCCGCTGCTCGACCTCGCCATGGAGCTGGAGAAGATCGCGCTCAACGACACGTATTTCGTCGAGCGCAAGCTGTATCCCAACGTCGATTTCTATTCCGGGATCATCCTGAAGGCGATGGGCTTCCCGACCTCGATGTTCACCGCGCTGTTCGCGGTCTCGCGCACCGTGGGCTGGATCAGCCAGTGGGCGGAGATGATCGAGGATCCGCAGCAGCGCATCGGCCGGCCGCGGCAGATCTACACCGGCCCCACCCAGCGCGACTACGTGCCGCCCGGCCGCCGGGCCTGAGCCTCGGGCGGGGCTTCGGGATACAGCAAGGCAAGGCCAGGGGGGCAGAGCCCCCCTGGCCTTGCTTTCTGTTCCCCGGGGCCCCCATCCGTTTACCCTAGCTTAGCCCCTGCGGCGGAGACTGGCCGCCGTCGTTGCGGGGGCCCGCGTTGCTGTTCAATTCCGAACCGTTCGTGCTGGGGTTTCTGCCGGTCGTTCTGGCGGGGTATTTCCTGCTGGGCCGGATCGGCGGGGCGCGTCCGGCGTTGCTGTTCCTGGTGGCGGCCAGCCTGTTCTTCTATGGCTGGTGGAATCCCCCGTTCGTTCTGCTGCTGGTCGGCTCGATCCTGGCCAACTATGCGATCGGCCAGCATCTGCTGCACCTCGCCCGCGCCGGGCGCGACCGCGCGGCCCGGATCTGGCTTGCCATCGGCGTTGCGGGCGATCTTCTGCTGCTCGGCTGGTTCAAATACGCGGGCTTCCTGGCCCGCAGCGTGGCCGCGCTGTTCGGCGCGAACTCGCCCGAGTTGCACATCTTCCTGCCGCTGGCGATCAGCTTCTTCACCTTCCAGCAGATCATGTTCCTGGCCGACAGCCGCCGCGTCGCGCGGCCGGACGGCGGCTTCCTGGGCTATGCCGCGTTCGTGGCGTTCTTCCCGCACCTGATCGCCGGGCCGATCGTCCGGCCCGCGGAGATCATTCCGCAACTGCTGGCTCCCGACGTGGCCCGGCCGCGGCTGTCCGCGCTGTGCGACGGCGCGACGATCTTTCTGCTCGGGCTGGGCAAGAAGCTGGTGCTGGCGGATCTGTTCGCCCGGTTTGCCGATGTCGGCTTCGACGCCGCGGCGCACGGCGCGCGGCTGTCGTTCGTTTCGGCCTGGTGCGCGGTGCTGGCGTATGCGTTGCAGATCTATTTCGATTTCTCCGGCTATTCCGACATGGCGATCGGGCTCGCGCAGATGCTGAACGTGCGCTTCCCGCTCAATTTCGCCAGCCCCTACCGGGCGCGCGACATTGCCGGGTTCTGGCGCCGCTGGCACATCACCCTGGGCGGTTTCCTGCGGGACTATCTCTACATCCCGCTCGGCGGCTCGCGCGAGGGGGAATGGAAGCGGGCCCGCAACCTGATGCTGACCATGCTGCTGTGCGGGCTGTGGCACGGGGCGGCATGGCGGTTCGTGCTGTGGGGCGGACTGCACGGGGCGTTCCTGGTGGTGCACGCAGCCTGGCGACGGGCGGGCCGGCGGCTGCCCTGGGTCGCGGCGCAGGCCCTGACCTTGCTTGCCGTGGCGGCGGCCTGGGTGCCGTTCCGGGCGGTGGGGCTGGGCACCGCGCTCTCCGTGCTGGGCGGGATGGCGGGGCTGCATGGCGTGGCGCTGCCGGCGATGATCGTGCACTGGCTGCCGGTGCTGGGGGCGGTGGCGCGGCCGGTGCCGGTGCTCCTGCATCTGGGCGCGGCGCGGACATTGAGCCTTCCGGAGGTCCTGGCCTGCCTGGCGCTCGGCTGGGGGATCGTGCTGCTGGTCCCGCATGTGCACGCGTTGTCCAGGCGGGCGCGGAGCCTGGCGCTGACGGCCAGCTTCGCCTTCACCGTGCAGGGGTTGTTCTTCGCGCCGAAGGTGGTGCCGTTCCTGTATTTCCGGTTCTGATGCGGGGGGCCGGCACAGCGGGTCGGGGCGGGGCGGCCGCTCCCCTGATCCTTGGGCCGTTGCGCCGGCCGGGGCTGGCGGCGGGCCAGGAAGATCGGGTGAACGCCCGAGGGATTTGCCCGTCTCGCGGGGCGGGGGCGCTCGGTGCGGTCGCGGGCCGGGTCCGTGCCGCAGCGCCCTTGTGGCGCCTGCTGGCGGCCTGCGGTGCCTCTCTGGTTCTTTATGCGCTGCTGTTCGGCTGGGTGCTGGACCGGCCGCTCGCTTATGGCTTCCTGCGCCAGCAGATCGACATGAAGCTGGCGCGCGGGGCCGCGGTGGGCAGCCCGAAGCTGGTGATCCTGGCCGGCTCGAACGGGCCCTATTCACATCGCTGCGAGACGATCGGGCCGATCGTGCACCTGCCCTGCGTGAACGGCGGCGTCGCCGTGGGCATCGGGCTCGACTACCTGTTCGCCCGCTGGGAGCGGCATCTGTCTCCCGGCGATACGGTCTATCTGCCGATGGAGGAGTCGCAGTATGTCCGATCGCGCGCGGCGACCGACCTCGGGCCCGATGCGTCGATCATGTTCCGCCACGACTGGCGCACCCTGGCGCGCCTGCCGCCCGACCGCTGGGTGTCGGCGCTGTTTTCCTTCGACCTGCGCTATGCGCTGATGGCGGTGATCGAGAACGCGTTACGCGCCGGCGGCTTCCACGACCCGCGCGCCGCGGCCGAGGGGCACACCAACGCCTGGGGCGATCACACCGGTCACACGCCGGCGCTGGGCGCGCCGTACCGGGCCGTGCTGGCGCACGCGCACCCGTTCCACGCCACGGTTGCGGAGGTGGAGCGCGGCTACGGCACCAGGCTGATCCTGCGGTTCCTGCGCTGGGCGCGGGCGCACGGGGTGCGGACGATCGGCGGCCTGCCGACCCAGTTCATCGACAGCCCGATGCGGCCCGCGACGCGGCGGGCGATTCGCGCGCTCTATCTCGCCAACGGGGCGACGTTCCTGGAACTGCCGAACCGCAGCCTGTATCCGCGGGCGGATTTCTTCGACACGCCGTACCATCTGTCGCAGCCGTGGCAGATCGTGCAGTCGGTCGCGGTGGGGCGGGCGCTGCGGCGGATGCTCGGGCGCGGGCGGGAGGCAGGGGGGCGGGGAAACGGCACCGTTCGACCGGCAGGCGGATGCTGCGCGGCCCCCTCGGCATCGGGCGGAGCCGGGACCCGGGACCGGAGCGCCCGGCTGTCACCAGACAGAAGGGCGGCCCTGGCCTTGCTTGCCGTGCCGGCTGGTGTCCCGACTCGGAAATAACGTCGTCATGCGTCGGGACACCAGCTCTTTGTTTTCAGTGGCCTGCTGGTCCCTGAAATGGGAAGGCATTTCAGGGGCAGGACACTAGACCTTCTCGACCTGGCCGTATTCCAGCTCCACCGGCGTCGAGCGGCCGAAGATCGAGACGCTGACTTTCACGCGTCCCTTTTCCTCGTCCACTTCCTCGACGGTGCCGTTGAAGCTGGCGAACGGTCCTTCTGCCACCCGCACCTGTTCGCCGATCTCGAACAGCACCGCCGGGCGCGGATGTTCCACGCCTTCCTGGGTCTGCTTCAGGATCCGCTCCGCCTCGGCCTCGGTGATCGGCGAGGGTTTGTTGCGGGTGCCGAGGAAGCCGGTGACCTTGGGCGTATCCTTCACCAGGTGCCAGGCTTCGTCGGTCAGGTCCATCTTGACCAGCACGTAGCCGGGGAAGAACTTCCGTTCCGCGTTGACCTTCTGGCCGCGGCGAAGCTCCACCACTTCCTCCGACGGCACCAGCACCTCGTCGAACTGCTCGCCGAGGCCTTTCTGGGCGGCCTGTTCCTTGATCTGTTCGGCGATCTTCTTCTCGAAGCCCGAATAGACGTGCACCACGTACCAGCGCTTTGTCATTGTCTCGCCCTGCGTTACCCGGCGGCGCCGAACAGGGCGCGCACGGCGAGGCCGATGATCTGATCGACCCCGAAGAAGAAGATTGCGGTGAGCACCGTCATGCCGAGCACGAGCGCGGTGGTCACCGTCGTCTCCTTACGGCCGGGCCAGGTGACGCGGCCGGTTTCGGTCCGCACCTCGCGCAGGAATTTCGCCGGGTTCACCGCCACGCAGGTCTGTCCTTCACTCGTTCATTCGATCCGTTCGCGCGCGCGGCTGGCAGGGGTGGAGGGTCTCGAACCCCCAGCCTCCGGTTTTGGAGACCGGCGCTCTAGCCAATTGAGCTACACCCCTGCACGCGCCGACCGACCGGGCCGGGCTCCTTGCGGAAGCGGCTCGCGCGAGCAGCGTAGAAAGGCCGCGAAGCGGGCGGTGTCAAGGCTTCCCGGCCGCGGCGGGCCGACAAATCGGCTGCCGGACCGGGGAGCCCCCTCCCCGGCCCGGCGCAAGCTCAGCCCAGGTGCTTGGCGAAGAACGCCAGGGTGCGGCTCTGCGCCAGCTCGTAGTCGGGCTTGCTGAAGCTGCCGCGTTCGTCGCAGCCGAAGCCGTGCTGGGCGCCGGCATAGACATAGACCTCGGCCTTCGGCTGCGCCGCGCGCACCGCATCGACGTCGGTCATCGGGATGGAGGCGTCCTTCTCGCCGAAGTGCATCTGCACCGGGCAGTTCGGCCGCTCCTCCTTGGTGCCGGGGATGCCGCCGCCGTACCAGCAGGACGCCGCCTTGAAGGACTGCGACCGAGTCGCGCCCCACCAGGCCACGGTGCCGCCGAAGCAGTAGCCGACGATGCCGAGGGTCTTGCCGGCCAGGTGCTTCGCCGCCGCCTCCACGTCCGCCATCACCTTGGCGTCGTCGAGCTTCATGCGGAAGTCGCGGCCCTTGCCGATATCCTCCTGCGTGTAGCCGAGTTCCACCCCGCGCTGGGCGCGGTCGAACACCGCCGGGGCGCAGACCGCGTAGCCGGCCGCGGCGTAGCGGTCGGCCATGTCGCGGATGTGGTGGTTGACGCCGAAAATCTCCTGGATCACCACCACGCCCTTGGTGGCGTTCGCCGGCCCGGCCACATAGGCCGACAAGGTAAAGCCGTCGGCGGCGGTCAGGTTGATCGTGCTGCCCATGCTGGTTTGCTCCCTGGTGTTCGCTGCGTGCGCGGCGCCAGGATGCCGGGTTGCGGCGCGGCGTCAACCGCCGGGCCGGGCCCGCGCCGGCGGGCGGCATGGTCCCCGCCGGGGGCATGAGCGTTCTTCCACGTGACGAAACACCGCTTGCATGCCGTGCGCCGGCGGGTCATGTGGAGTAGGGAAGCCCTGGAGTGCAGGATCGCACGCCAGGGGTTTATGTCACGGCAACACGCCGGGGGGGTCGGAGGATCGTATGGGTAGCTTCAGCATTTGGCACTGGATGGTGGTGCTGCTGGTCGTGATGCTGCTGTTTGGCGGCGGCAAGGTCAGCGGACTGATGGGGGACGTCGCGAAGGGCATCAAGTCCTTCAAGAAGAACATGGCGGAAGACGACGACGCCTCGATGGCGGCGAATGTCGACAAGCCGGCCGGCACCATCGCCGGGCCCGGGGCGGAGCAGCCAGGGGCCACGTCCGGCCGCTCGCAGACCACCGCCGCCCGACAGGGCTAGGACCACGGGCCTCCCTCCCTCCCCCGTGCGGGAGGGATGGGGGTGCGCGCAGGCGGCGCCATGCCGCGTGCGGGTGCCCCTGCGGGCCCGCGCCACGCAACGGACGGGAACGGCGACCGGGCGGCGACGGCGCTCCCCGTCGGACTTTGACGGAGATATCCCATGGGCGAATTCAGCATCTGGCACTGGCTGGTGGTGCTGCTGGTCGTGATGCTGCTGTTCGGCGGCGGCAAGGTGAGCGGCCTGATGGGCGACCTTGCCAAAGGCATCAAGGCGTTCAAGGCCAACATGGCCGACGATGACGCGCCGAAGTCCCCGGCGCAGGCCGCGCCCGCGCAGCCGGCGGCGCCGGCGCCGAGCCTGGAGGCCGGACGGGCCGCGGAGCGCCCGGCCGCGGCCGCCGAGCCGACGCCGGCCAGGACCGCCACGGCCGAGACCGCGGCCAGCCCCGGCGCCACCCGGGCGGGCTGACCGCCCGCCCCTCGCCGCGGCTCAGGCCGCGGCGCGGCGGGCGTCGGCGATCACCTCGTCGAGCGCCGGCTTCACCTCGCGCATGAACGTGTCGAGCGTCTCGATCACGACTTCCTTCGGCGTCTGCGCGTAGTGGTTGATCAGGGTGATGTGTTCCGCCGGGAACACGCGCCACTGCTCGACCAGCTGGCGGCGCACGTCGTCGGCGGTGCCGAACACGAACAGGCCTGAATTGACCAGCGAGCCCAGGTAGTCGTCGTTCTCGACCGCCCGCCGGCCCATGGCGGCGTAGAAGTTCTTCCAGATATCAAGGTCATAGGCCTTGATCCGCGCGAGTGCGTCCTCCTTCGACTTCCCGATCTGGATCCAGCGCACCAGGCACTGGTTTTCCCCCGGGGCGAAGCTGTGCCCGGATTTCGCCGCCGCGGTGCGGTAGTGCTCGGCGAGCGGGCCGGCGGCGCCGATCGAGGTGAAATAGGTCGGCACGAACCCGTGCTTGCCGCAGAAGGCGATCGTCTCCGGGCTGCCGCTGCCGGCGACGAACACCGGCGGGTGCGGGCGCGTGTAGGGCGCCGGGCACACCGCCACGCGGCGGGTGTGGCCCTCGGCGTCGATCTCGCCGGGGGTGCCGAATTTCTGTGTCACGCCGGCGCGGGCGAGCGGCCAGTCCTCCACCCCGGTCTCGTACGGATAGGGGATCTGCCAGCCCTGGCTGCGGTGGTCGAACCCGTCCGAGGTCCAGGCCTTCAGCATGATCTCCACATGGTCCTCGAAGATGCGCCGATTCTCCGCATCGTCGGCGAGGTCCCTGTCCACCGCGGTCGCGGTGGAGAAGCCGGCGCCCTGGGTGGCGGGGTTGTAGATCGCCGCCTGCGGGGATTTGGTGGCGCGCGCGCCGTAGTGCTGGCCGATCACGTTGGTCCAGCGCGACTGGTAGCCGCGGGCGAGGCCGACGAAGCTGCGGCCCTGGGCGAGCTGGTTGATGACCGCGGTTTCCTCGGCGACCCGGATCGGGTTGTGGGTGGCCATCACGTAGCCGAGCACGCCGACGTTGATGCGCTTGGTGATCGCCGCCCAGTAGGCCTGGATGGCGCCGGGAGCGGGGGCGACCTCGTAGCCTTCGGACCAGAAGTGATGCTCGATGGTGCCGATGCCCCACAGGCCCATTTCGTCGGCGGCGGTGACGATGTCGGTGAAGCCGCGCACGGCGGCCTGATAGAGATCGCGGTTGCGGCCGATCGGGCGCAGCGCGGCGCGCTCGGCTTCGTCCTTGGCCGGCATGACGGGGTAGAGGATGGTCATGGGCTTCAGCATCGGCGTGGCTCCTGCGGCGGGAGGGATCGACCGGTCGGCCGCAGGGACGATACCGGCCGGTAGCTTCGCGTCAACAGAGCGGCGGATGAACCAGGGGAATCGCTTGATCCGTCGCACGCGGTGCGACGGATGACGTTCTCCAGATCGTCGTTGTCCCACCCGGCGGGTTTGCGGCGGACCTTGAGGCTGTGGGCATCCTTGGCGCTCAGACGATGGCCCTGACCCACGGACGGATCGTTTGAACCTTGGTGCACTTCCGTTGATCCAGGCGAGCGGTCGGCTTCGAACAGAAAGACGATCTGGCGTCCGATAACGTAGAGATTCTGTAAGAAATTCACCTGTATGAGTGCACAGAATGTCTTTGGTTAAGATTTCGTGCCGTTGCGCCCATCGCCCATCTGAGCGCCATCTGGAGACGCCTGCCATGACCGTTCGACGCCGCACCGACCCGCCCTCGGGCGCAGCACGGGTATCAACGTTGGTGCTGCCCCCCTCCTGGGGAAGGCAGAACGATTCCGGCGCGACCATCGACCTTAACGGGAGCCGGCCCTGCCGACGTGGTGATGGAACGCGACCTGGCGCGTCCAGAAGCGCCCTGGGGTTCGTATCCGCGGTCGCCGTTGCGTTGGTCCTGCTGAGCACCCACCCGGTTCGCGCCGGGCTGCTGGAGAGTGTCTATCACGGCATTCCCTCGACAGCATACGGTCCGACCGACGCCTCCATATCGACCGAGCAATCCTATGTTGCAGGCATGACGCCGAGCTATACGTTCACCAACACGAACGACGGGTTCCAGTATTCCGGCAGCGGCCAGACGAACACGTTTCTGGGCGCCGACGCAAGCGGCGCGGCGGCAACCGACACCGCGAGCAATGACTATACCGCGATAACCGCGGTTGGTAAGGTCGTCATCACCACGGCCGGTACGTATACTTTCGACCTCGCATCGGCCGACGATGCCGCGCGCGTCTATCTGGGCGGGTCACTTGTCGCGGAGAACTCATACAATGGTGGGCTGACCGTGCCAACCAGTGCGACCAAGACGCTGGCGGCGGGAAGTTACGACTTCAACCTGTTTTACTTCGAACAAGGCGGCGGTTCCGGCCTCAACTTTACCGTCACGGGCCCTGGGACGGTCGCCTACAGCCTGCCTGCCCCGGTTCCCGAGCCTGGATCCCTCGCGTTGTTTGGGGCCGGCCTGCTCGCGACCATCGTTGTGCAGGGCCGAAAGCGCGGGCCGGTGGCGCCGATCGGGATGAAATAGGTCGGCACACACACCCGCGCCGGCCGCAGACGGCGATGGTCTCCGGGCCGATGTCGGCAAAGACGAGCATCGGCGGTCGCGTCGGCCGCTCATGTCGGTCCGGCGCGACGGGTTGCCGCGGGCGAGGCCGGTCAGGCTGCGGCCGATCGGGCGCATCGCGGCATGCCCGGCCCCGTCCTTGGCCGGCATGACGGGTGAGCGCATGGGTATCGGTTTCAACCTGGGCCTGCACTCAGGCGGCCGCAGGGCCGATACCGGGCGGTGGCTTCGGGTCAGCCCGCGGCGGGACCGCTGCCCGTCCCGCAGGGGGAGGAAGAGGCGCGGGTACGCCCGGGTCCCGTGGTCGCCCCATGACCCAATCAATTGTACATTGCTAACGCCCGTCCATTTCGTTTAAGTTTCCTCCATCTGCGCACCCGCAGCCGAAGGAGGCCGGCGATCGACGCATCCACCTACGATGCCCTGGTCGCCGGCGTTTACGCGGCGGCGGCAGACGACGCCCAATGGCACTCGGTGCTCGCTGATCTTCAGACCGCGTTCGGCGGCTCGGCCGCCGCGCTCATGTCCCTGCCGCCGGAACCGGCGCGCCATCGCATCGTCGCCACCCATTCCGAACCGGCGTCCGACTATCTGCGCTACTGGAACGCACGCAATCCGTTGCGGCCGCCGCGGGTCGTGCTGAATGCCGGCGACGTCGTTTCCGACCGGATGATGATGCCGCGCGAGCAACTGATCCGGACCGATTATTTCAACGAATTCCTGCTGCCCGCCGACCTGTCGCACCTGATGGCGGTGAAGCTCGCCCGCTCGCCGGACAGCAACATCGCCATCAACGTCATGCGCGGCGCCCGCCAGGACGGGTTCTCGGCGCAGGACCTCGGCATCGCCCGGCGCCTCGCCGGGCATCTGCTGACCGCCGTCCGCCTGGCCGCCCGGCTGCCGGAGCATGGCCTGGCGCCGGCGGCGAGCGTCGATGTGCTGGATCACCTCACCTCCGGCACCGCGCTGGTCGGACGGGATGCGAAGGTGCTGCACCTCAACGCCACCGCCGCCGCCATGCTGGCGCGGCGCGATGGGCTCGATCTGCAAGGCGGCCGGCTGAGCGCCATGCGGGCGGGGGAGGACTCGGCGCTGGCGCGGCTGATCGGCCTGGCCGCGGTGGGCGACGGGGCGGGGCCGCGCGGCGGGGCGCTCGCCATCTCCCGGCCCTCGGGCGCACGGCCCTGGGGCGTGATCGTCGCGCCGCTGGCGATCGAGGCGCCGATGCTCGCGCCCTGGCGGCCGGCCGCCATCGTCTCCATCGCCGATCCCGAGCGCACGCCGCTGCCGCCGGCGGCCCGGCTCGCCGCCCTGTTCGGGATGACGGAGCGGGAAAGCGCGGTCGCACGCGGCATCGCCGCCGGGCAGGAGGTGAAGGACGTCGCCGCCGCGCTCGGCCTCACCACCCTCACCGCGCGGCAGTATCTGAGCCGGGCGCTGCAGAAGACCGGGACGAAGCGCCAGCACGACCTCGCGCGGATTCTGGTGGCGCTGGGGATGGCGCCGCACTGATCCCTGGCGGGTCGGCTTCGGCGGTTCGCGGGGCCGCTTCTCCGACCCCGGCCCGCGTCACGAGGCTGCCGGCTTTGCGCGGGCGGGGCCACCGACCGTCGCAAAACCGCCGGATACGGAGGCCCCGTTCGGGAACACCCGGGCGGTTCAGCCCCCGGGCGGCCGATACGCCGCGGTCCGGCCCAGCGCCGCGTCCATTTCGGCAACCGTCAGCAGCGGCACGGTGCGCGTGGTGACCGCTCCGCTCGCGCCGACGGCGACGCAGACGGTCGTGACCTCCAGGTGGCTCGGGGCATCGACGATGGCCACCATCTCACCCTCCCCCACCGTGAACCAGACGGCGTCGAGGGCGCCGCCGACCGCTGCGCAGGCGGTCGCGATCGCTTTCTCCCGGGTCGACGCCTTGTCTTTCAGGAGGCCTTTCAGCCCGTCGGCGGTGTAGCACGCGGTGATCAGGAATTTCGGCATGTCGGACTCCTTCGGAGGGGGTGCCTTCGGGCGGAAAAGTCCCGCGGGACGGCCGGCCCGGCGTGACCGGCGGACGGGACTCCTCGAATTCCGGATGCGTTGCCCCGGCACGGCATCCGGGAGGCGGCGGGAAGCCGGGTCACGTTGGACAACGGGTCGGCGCGGAACCATGCTTTCCTCTCGGCGGCGACCGGCGCGACCGCCCGGAACCGCCGGCCGGAACGGCGCAGGAGGGGAAAGACACCGCCGCCGGCCCGCCCGCGCACCCGCGGCAGCCGCATCCAGGCCAGTTGCCGACAATGCCCCGCGATTACGCGCGACGACGCACCGCGGTCGAAGCGAGCAGGCCAAGCAGGCCGGTTCCGAGCAGCGCCCAGGGGGCCGGCTCCGGCACGCTCGCAGACGCGCCGCCGGAGACGGTCATCTGCAAATTCGTCCCCGCGTAGCAAGGGCCGCCATCGGCGGTCGTGATGAAATCCAGGTAGCCATTCGTCGCGAGCGAGACGCTGGGCAGCGAGAACGACTGCGTCGCGCCGTTGGACAGGGAATAGGTGAAGAGCGTGGTCCCGGAATTGTCCACGATTTTCACGGTGTGGGTCACCATGCTCGTGTCGCCGTACTCGAACTGCCCGCTGACGCTGTAGGTGCCCGCGCGGACGGCGCGGCGAATCGCACTTCGGCGCCGATACTCTGCCCGTCGAGGTGAAGTGAATTGGCCGCGTAGAAGATGGTGACCAGGCGGTCTGCGAACTGCGTCCCCTTGTTTGCAACGATATAGGCCCCGCTGGGATAGCCGCCTAGTATACCACTGCGTGCCCACCGCCGTGCTATCCTGCGATGTGCAGCAGATTTCCGCCACCGTCTGCGGTAGCTCCATACCCCGGTGGGATTGGTCGCAGTGCCGTAGTCGGCCACCCCGTCATAGGTCGTGGCCAGCGCCGGCCCGGAGAGGGTGGCCGCGATCCCGGCCAGGCAGAGCATGCGAAGAACGGACATAGCCGCTGTCTCCTGAAGCGCCCGGAATCGCCGGGCCGTGGTTTGACGAAGATCGCCGCTCGCGCCCGCGCCGGATACTCACAGATGTGAGTAGACATCCGTTAAAATGAACGATCGGCAAGATGCCCCGGCGGCTCGGCACGCCCCTTGGCACCACCGGCCGGGACCGGGGGGCGGGAACGCCGGAGACAGGACGCACGCCCCGGCAATCCACCTCGCCCCACCGCCGCCGCGCCCGCCCCGCCCTTGACAGCCACCCGGCCACGGTCTGCCATCCGAGGCGCACCCGCGGGAACGCCCCCAGGAAGGTCCGATCCGCAGAAAGGCCCGGCTTGCCCCAACTGTCCCTGCACAGCCCGATCGGCGACCTCACCGTCTCGGAAGAGAACGGCGCGATCGTCGCGCTCGACTGGGGCTGGGGGCGCGACCAGACCGAAACCGCCCTGCTGGCCCAGGCGCGCGCGCAGCTGTTCGCCTATTTCGACCGTGCCTGCACCGGGTTCGACCTGCCGCTCGCCCCCGAAGGCACCGATTTCCAGCGCCGCGTCTGGGCGGCGCTGCAAGCCATCCCCTATGGCCAGACCCGCAGCTACGCCGACCTCGCCGCGCGGCTCGGCACCGCCGCGCGCGCGGTCGGCCAGGCCAACGGGGCCAATCCGATCCCGATCCTGATCCCCTGCCACCGGGTGGTTGCCGCGGGCGGCCTCGGCGGCTACTCGGGCGGCGACGGGGCGGCGACCAAGCGGGCGCTGCTCGACCTGGAAACCGCCCCCCTTTTGTGACCTTATCCCTCTTTCGCACGGAGACCACGATGACCAAGGCCATTCGTATCCACGCGCCCGGCGGCCCCGAAGCGATGAAGTGGGAAGACGTTCCCGCCCCGGAACCCGGGCCCGGCGAGGTCGTGGTGAAGCACGAGGCCGTCGGCCTCAACTATATCGACGTCTATTTCCGCACCGGTCTGTACAAGGCCCCGTCGCTGCCGCTGACGCTCGGCATGGAAGGCGCCGGCACGATCACCGCGGTGGGCTCCGGCGTCAGCGAATTCGCGGCCGGCGACCGGGTTGCCTACGCCGGCGCCATCGGCTCCTACGCCACCGAACGCGCGCTGGCGGCCGACAAGCTGGTGAAGCTGCCCGACGAAATCGACTTCAAGACCGGCGCGGCGATGATGCTGCAGGGCATGACCGCGCAGTACCTGGTCCGCCGCACCCATACGGTGAAGCCGGGCGAGACCATCGTGGTGCACGCCGCCGCCGGCGGGGTCGGGCTGATCCTGTGCCAGTGGGCGAAACATATCGGCGCCACGGTGATCGGCGTCGTGTCGTCCAAGGCGAAGGCGGAGCTCGCGCACGCGCACGGCGCCGCGCACACCGTGGTGGGCTACGACAATCTGGTCGCCGAGGTGAAACGGATCACCGGCGGCGCAATGGTGCCGGTGGTGTACGACAGCATCGGCAAGGACACGTTCACCGCGAGTCTGGATTGCCTCGCCCCGCTCGGGCTGATGGCGAGCTACGGCAACGCCTCGGGCCCGGTGCCGCCGGTGGACATCGGCATCCTGGCGGCCAAGGGCAGCCTCTATCTCACCCGCCCGACCCTCGCCACCTATACGGCGAAGCGGGCGGACCTGCTGGCAACCGCGAACGACCTGTTCGACGTGGTCAAGAAGGGCGCCGTGAAGATCGAGGTGAACCAGACCTTCCCGCTGAAAGACGCAGCGGCGGCACATATCGCACTGGAAGCGCGCAAGACCACCGGCAGCACCGTACCTGCTGCCCTGAGCCGCCGGGGCGTCCCTTCGGAAGCAAGGCCAGGGGGGCTCTGCCCCCCTGGACCCCCCGCCAGGGGACAAGTCCCCTGGACCCCTCGGGGGGTTCGGAGCCGGTGGGGGGAGGCGCGGCGGGCGCGGGGCGGCGCGGGTGGCCGGCAGGGAGAGGGCGCAAAAGCGCCCTCTCCCTGCCGGCCACCCGCGCCGCCCCGCGCCCGCCGCGCCTCCCCCCACCGGCTCCGAACCAACGAATGGGTTCCAAGGGCTCAGCCCTTGGCGGGGGTCCAGGGGGCAGCGCCCCCTGGCCTTGCTGCGGCGCGGGTCTATCCGGGCGCGAGGATCTGTTTCGGATCGGCGCCCACCCGGTTGCTGCCGGCGCCGGCCTCCCGCGCCAGGCGGAAGTCGTACCGGATCGACGGGAGGCCCCGGATCGGCGCCGCCGGATCGTCCACCGCCGGGGCGACGACCAGCGCGCCGGAGACGCCGAACACCGTATCGCTGTCGACATGCGGATCGTCGCCGAGGTAGAGCGCGGTCACCAGTTCGCGGAAGCCCGGCGCGCCGATCAGGAAATGGATATGCGCCGGGCGGCAGCCGTGCCGGTCCTGCCGGCGGACCAGCTCGCCCACCGGGCCGTCGAGCGGGATCGAGTAGCCGATCGGGCGGACGGTGCGGACGTGATAGCGACCCTCGGCGTCGCAGCGGACGTTGCCGCGCATGTCCATCCCCGCGCCGCCTTCCACCTGCAGGTCGTACCAGCCTTCGGAATTGGTCTGCCAGATCTGCACCAGCGCGCCGGGGACGCCACGTCCGTCGGCGTCGGTGACCCTTCCGTGCAGCAGCAGCTCCTTCCCTTTCGCATCCGCGACGATGCTGCCGCCGAGCGGAACCTCGGGCGCGTCGTCGCGGTAGAACGGGCCGAGCAGGCTCGAGGTGGTGCCGAGCTCGGGCGCTTCGGCGTCGTGCAGCAGGTTCACCAGCGCCGACAGGCCGAGCACGTCCGACAGCAGGATGAACTCCTGCCGCGCCGGCGTGCAGGCCTGGCCGACCCGGGTGAGGAAGCCGATCGCGGTCAGCCATTCGTCCGGGGTGAGGCGCACGTCGCGGGCGAAGTCGTGCATGTGGCGCACCAGGCTTGCCATGATCTCGCGCAGCCGCGCGTCCTTCGTCGTCGCCATCTGGGCGAGGACGGCGTCGGTGACGGTCTCGACGGTCAGATCGTCCATGGGCTCTCTCCGTGGGGCGTCTACTCGGCCGCCGCCTGTTCGGGCCGGAACGCGCTCATGACCTCGGTGGCGAAGGCGCGCAGGTTGGCGACCGAGGCGCGCGGGTCGACCAGCAGGATGTTCTCCACCCCGCCCGCGCGCAGCCGTTCCAGCTTGGCGATGACCTCCTCCGGCGTGCCGAGCAGCGGCGCGTCGTCGTGGCGCACGTCGTCCGGGGCCACTTCGCCGCGGCGGAGGTCGCCGATCACGTTCACCACCTGGGCGCGGGTGGCGTAGGCCGCGTCCCGCTCCTCCTCCGAGTGGATCAGTTGCAGGGCGCGGGTGGTGCCGACCATCGCGGGATCGTAGGCGCGCCCGATCTTCGCGCATTCCTCGCGGAAGATCTTCACCCGCTCGATGGTGATGCCGATCGAGCCGAGCTGGTCGAGCAGCAGGTTGTAGCCCTCGCGCGCGGCGCGGCGGATCGAGTCCGGGCTGCCGGCGGCGAGCCACAGCGGCGGGTGCGGCAGCTGGATCGGTTCCGGCTCGACCACCACATTCTCGTAATGCCAGCGCTTGCCGTGGTGCGAGAAGCGGCCCTCGCTGGTCCAGGCCTTGCGGATGACCTCCACCGCCTCGTCGAAACGTTCCGTCGCTTCATCCTGCGGGATGCAGAAGCCGGCGAACTCGGCGGCGCGATAGCCCTTGCCGACGCCGAGATCGAGCCGCCCGCCGGACAGCAGGTCGAGCGTGGCGGCCTGTTCGGCGACCAGGATCGGGTTGTGCCAGGGCAGCACCACGACCGCGGTGCCGAGCCGGATGCGGCTGGTGCGCGCGGCCAGGTAGGCGAGCAGGCTCATGGACGCCGAGACCTGGCCCTGGCCGGTGAAATGATGCTCGACCAGGAAAACGCTGTCGAGGCCGAGGCGTTCCGCCTCGATCACGTACTCGATGAAATCGCGGTACCCGTGGCTGTCGCCGTAGCCCACCGCCGGGCCACCCGTCATGCGCTTGGTGCGCGCGCCGCCGAACAATCCGAACCGCATTTCCGGCTCCTTGAGGACGAACCTGTGGTTGCTGGGCGCGACAGTGTTCCAGGGGCGGCAGGCGGGTCAAGCGGACGCCCCCGGGGTTGCGCTCGCGGATCGCGAGGCCGCCCCGCCGGACGTCACGGGGCGGCGGGGGCCCGAAGAATATCGAGCAGCGCCGAGACGGCCCGGGAACGATACCGGTCGGCGTGCTGGATCGCGTAGAATGATCTCGGCGCAAGGGACAGGCGCACGCGTTTGAGGGTTCCGGCCGCGAGGGCGGCGGCGCAGACGCGCGCGGACAGGACGGCCGCGCCGGCGCCGGCCAGGACCGCGGCAAGCACCGCCTCGTTGGACGGCAGCTCGATCGCGATGGACAGGTCCTGATAGGGTACCCCGAGTGCCGCCAGTGCCCTGACGAAGGCGGCCCGGGTGCCGGAGCCATCCTCGCGCAGCACCCAGGTTCCCGCCGCGAGATCGGCCGCCTGCGGAAGCGTCCGGCGCGCCCAGGGATGGGCGGCGCCGACCACCATCACCAGGTCGTCGCGGGCGATCATTTCGATCGCCAGACGCGAATCGCGCAGCTCGTCCTCCGGCCCCTCGACGAAGCCGAGCTCGACGTCGCCGCGGACGATGGCCGCCACGACCTCGGTGGAGTTGCCGACGGATACCGCGAGCGCGATCCCGGGATACGCCGCATGGAACGCGACCAGCCGCGCCGGCAGGAAATGGCTGGCGATGGTCTGGCTTGATTTGATTTCCAGGCGCCCGCGGCTGAGGCCGGTGAACTCGCGCATGGCGAGCGTCACCGCCTCGGCGCGGCTGACCAGGGCGCGCGCTTCGCCGGCCAGCAGCTTGCCGCCTTCGGTCAGCACGATGCCGCGGCCGACGCGATGGAACAGCCTGGTCCCGAATTCCCGCTCGAGCGAGTGGATCGCGGCGGAGACCGAGGGCGGGGTGAGCCCGAGGGCCTCGGCGGCACGTGTGACGTGCTCGCGCTGCGCGACCGCGAGGAAGATCCGCAGCTGGTCGAGGGTCATGCTGTCGCTTCCCGGCAGTGAGGGGCCCGGGCCGCGGGGCGTGGGTCCACGATCGTTTGCCGTAGGCTAATGGATCCTATGATTCAATAGGGTTCTCCTTGTTGTTGGCCAGGGCCATAAGGTCCGTGGGCGCAGGCCGAAACGGCTGGCGGCACCGCATCGAAGGAAAGACCCGGACCGGGTCGCTCGTTGTCAGACGTGAAGGAGCCCATGGTGGAACGTGCCGCGCGCGCCGTCACGCCCGAGAGCACTCTCTCGCGGTATTTGCGGGAGATCCGCAAGTTCTCCGTGCTCTCCGTCGAGGACGAACTGGCGCTCGCCCGCCGCTGGCGGGACACGGCGGACAAGGACGCGGCGCACCGGCTGGTGAGCGCGCACCTGCGGCTGGTGGCCAAGATCGCCATGGGCTATCGCGGCTATGGGATGCCGGTGGTCGATCTCATCGGTGACGGCAACCTGGGCCTGATGCGGGCGGTACGGCGGTTCGATCCGGACCGCGGCCTGCGGCTGGCGACCTACGCGACCTGGTGGATCCGCGCGGCGATCCTGGAACACGTGCTGCACGGCAGTTCGCTGGTGAAGATCGGCACCACGCCCGCGCAGCGGAAGCTGTTCTTCAACCTGCGCCGGCTCAAGGGCGAGATGCCGGGGTTCGGCGACGGCGATCTGCCGCCCGAGCAGGTGAGCCGGATCGCCCGCAGCCTGGATGTGCCGGAACAGGACGTCATCAGCATGAACCGGCGGCTGGCGGCGCCGGACCGCAGCCTGAACATGCCCATCGGGGTCGGGTCCGGCGACGAGTGGCAGGACTGGCTGGTCGACGAGACGGAGAGCCAGGAGGACAGGCTCGCCGACCGCGAGGAACTGAGCGGGCGCAAGGCGCTGCTGGCGGACGCGTGGAAGACGTTGGGCGAACGCCAGCGCCGCATCCTGACCGCGCGGCGGCTGAACGATGACCCGGCATCGCTCGAGGACCTGTCGCAGGTGTACGGCATCTCGCGCGAGCGGGTGCGGCAGATCGAGGTGTCGGCTTTGAACCGGCTGCGCAAGGCGATGTGCGCGGCGGCCGCCGGGGGCGGGTCGGCGGCGCCGGGGCGGCGGGCACGGGCGTGGGTGGTTCCGGCGTGAGAGGGGGGGCGGATCGCCGAACGTTCCTGATGCGCGCCGCCCGCGGCGGCGGCGGGCGTCGCGGGGCTAGCGGTCGGCCGGTTCCCTCGCCGCGGCGCGGGGGGCGTGATCGACGGCGGATGCGCCGGACTCGATCGCCTCGATCACGAACAGCGGTCGCTGCTTCGCCTCGACATAGAGGCGGCCCAGATATTCGCCGATGATCCCGAGCACGATGAGCTGCACGCTGCCGATCAGCAGCACGATGCTGGTCAGGCTGGTCCAGCCGGCGATCGTCTGGCCGAGCAGCCAGCTCCCCAAGGTGTAGGCCATCAGCACGAGCGAGAGCACCGCGGCAGCGACGCCCAGGAACGAGGCCAGCCGCAGCGGGGCGACGGAGAATCCGGTGATGGCATCGATGGCGAACCGGATCATCTTGCGCAGCGGGTATTTCGTTTCGCCTGCATAGCGCGGATCACGGTCGTAGAGGATCGGCACCTGGCGCATGCCGATCCAGCTCACCATGCCACGGATGAACCGGTGATGCTCCGGCATGTTGTTCAGCACGTCGAGCGCGCGGCGGGTCATCAGCCGGAAGTCGCCGGTGTTGAGCGGAATGTCGATATCGACCAGGCGCCGCAGCAGGCGATAGAACATGGCGGCGCTGGAGGTCTTGAAGCGGGTCTCGCCCCGGCGGATGCGGCGCTGGCCATAGACGACGTCGGCGCCGGCATCGAGGAGGGCGAGCATCAGCTCCAGCAGTTCGGGCGGGTCCTGCAGATCGGCGTCGATGACGAGAATGCGATCGCCCCGGCACTGGGTCAGACCCGCGGTCAGGGCAAGCTGATGACCGTGGTTGCGTGACAGCTTCACGGCCGTGACTGAGCTGTCCGCCTCGGTCATCTCTCGCAGCATTGCCCAGGTCCGATCGGTGGAGCCGTCGTCCGCGAAGACGGTTTCCTAGCGCGGCACCGCCTGGCGCGCGGCCGCCGACATGCGGCGGTAGAACTCCGGGAGGAGTCCTCTTCGTTGTGGCAGGGCACCACGATCGAAAGCAGGCTCACGACGAAACCTCCGGCGCCGCGCGGCCGGGGCGGAGCCGTGCGGGTCCGACCGGGGCATAGACGCTCCAGAACAGCAGGACCAAGCCCTGGATATAGTAGTATTTCCACACCTGCGCGTTCAGCCCGATCGCGACCAAGTAGGTCAAGGCGCACACGGCCAGGAATTCCCGCGGCGCGGTGCGTTGCCGCAGCGCCAGCACCGCCATCCCGATGATCCCGGCGGCGACCTGCAGCGGCCCGCGCAGGCCAATCAGGTCGAGCCGGGTCAGCAGGTTCACCAGCGATACCTGGGTGATTGAATTGTGGAAGGCGCGCTCGATCATGACGGCCGCGAGGTGCGGGATGACGATGTAGCACTCGTTCATGAAGGCCACCACGCCGCGCGCGAAGGGAAACACGATCGCGCCATAGACGACAAGGACGATGCCACCCAGCAGCAACGTGCCCCGCCACCGCGCCCCCGAGCGCAGCTGATAAACCCCGAGCAGCGCGGCCAGCACCAGGGTCGTCTGGTTGCAGGCCAGCAGCAAACCGAGCAACACGGCGGCCAGCCGCAGCCGCTGCCGGTAGAATGCGACGGCCAGGGCCGAGACCATGAACCACAGCGGCCAGACCTCGCCCTGGTAGACCATCTCCGTGCTCGGGCGCGAGGCGATCAGGGCCAGCAGCAGGGCAAACCCGGTCCAGGGCCGGGGGATGTCGCGCCACAGCAGCATATAGAGGCCGATCGTGCCGAGCACCGAGGCCAGATTGAGCAGGCGCGGGTCGAGGTGCAGCGCCACCAACGGCAGGTAGGCCAGCCACTCCAGCGGCAGGTAGAAGAATGGGCCGGAGGTGATGGACGTGTGGTCCTCGAAATACGGGTTGAGGCCGTGCAGAAACACCCGGTCCGCCCAGGCCGTGACCGGCAGCATGTCGGCGCCCAGGTGATCCACGGAGGTTCGCGCGACGACCGCAGCGAGCGCGGCCAGAAGCACAGCGCAACTGACCAGCAGCGACGCCCGCAAGTACCCGCGCGCAAGGAGCGCCGCCTGCACGAGGACGAAGGGCGCGATCAGCCCGAGCGCCAGCCGGTTCGGCAGCGAGAAGTAGGCCGCGGAGGCGATCATCAGGATCGGCAGCGCCGCATCCGGATAGTCCGGTGCGTCGGCGGGCGCGGGACGCCGGTCGGCCCCGAACAGGGCGCGCCAGAACAGCCAGCAGCCGCCGAGCAGCAGCGCCAGCACGACCGAACCGACCAGGAACGCGACATTGCGTGCCCCGGGCCGGATGTCCGGCGTGATGCTGTAGACGCCATGCAGCAGCAGGAGCAGCGCGACCAGGGCCAGGGCAGGCCACTGGCACAGCCCACAGTCGCGCAGGCGGGGGGCGCGAAGTCGCGTGATCCGTGGCATCAGGCCGGTTCCGGCGTGCGCGGGATGGCGATAGGCGACGGCCCTGGCCGCACGCGGGTCTTGCGGTCATGGCCGGACAGTCTCCCCGTTGGTCGCATAGAGCAGCACCGTCGCCTCCCCGATCCGGTCGCGCAACACAAGCCGCATGCGCGGGGCCAGAAGGCGGAGATCCACCGCGGCGGGTTCGTGGCCGGGCAATACCACCCAATCGCGCGCCTGCCGCAAGGCCGCCGCTGGCATGCGCAGGAGGCGGTCGAAATCCCATTCCGTCGTAACGTCGAGCCCGCAAGCTGGCGTCGCCGCGGTCCCAGGTAATAGGCCAGCCTCCAGCGCATGGCGGTGTTCTCGGCCAGAATCACGCCATCTCCCGGCTGCATCTGCCGGCGGATGATTGCCGCCACTTGGTTGATCGGTGGATTGGGCGTCAGGTAATAGTTCCGCAGGCCCCACGCATCGCCGATCAAAATCACGCCGAGCAGTGCCGCGCCTGATCCGGAGCTTGGACGCATGCGGACGATGGCGTAGGCAAGCAGGATGCTGTAAGGCAACCATGATGAAGACGAAGTCTCCGATCACGTAGCCGAATATCGGATGGACGAGCAGGAACCCCAGAACGCAGACCACGACCGGGATCAACAGGGGAACCAGCACGGGGATCGCCCGGCGGGCGCGGATCAGCAGCACCACACCCAGGACGGCGGCACAAGCCACCTGCACGCGAGGAACGGTGGCTCTGCGCGCCAGAGGCTGGCGATGCCGAACACGCCTTTCAGGTTGCCCACGACGGCGGCGCCATTGATCAGGAAATTGGTGTGCCGTGCGGCGATCCGTGCCGGGGTCAGGTTGGTCGCGACTGGCGCAGAAACCACGGCAGCCAGAGCAGCCAGACCGAGATCAGGCCAGTTGCGACAGGGTCCAGTTGATCAGCCAGCGCCGGTTGGCCCACAGTCGCGGCGCGGCGGGAGCAGCACCGCGCAGTTCAGCCGAGCAGGAAGAACCCCGCCGGCTGCTGGGTCAGCATCGCGAGCCCGCCGCCAGCGCGCAGGCGAGCCAGCCGAGATCGGTCGGCGCGGCGGCGAACCTGCGGGTACGGAACGCCCGCAGCGCGCCCCGCGCCGATCCAGTCCTGCAGCGCCGCCTCGGCGCAATAAACCTCAATAAATCCCCAGAACGCGACCGACAGAAGAACGTCTGCAGCGCGTACGGCCGCGCCTTCTGGGCCCAGCCCACCACCAGCGGCGTCGTCGCGAACAGCAAGCCGGCAACCGTCGCGATCCGCGCATCGAACAGCCGACGGGCCGCGCTATAGAGCGGCAGCACCGCCAGCGCCATCGCCGCGACCGATAGCGCGCGCAACGCCAGCACCCCGTGCCCCAGCCGCAGCCAAAGGCTCAGCGCCAGGTAATAGCAGGGCAATCGCATTTCAGAGCAGCGCCAATAAGCTATTGAGATAGCTTTCGTTCCATCCGGCTCGCTTGAACTTCCCGCGCAGCGATCCCTTGGTTCCGTCGCGCTGCATGACGTTGATTGCCATATGCCGCAGCACGGCCAGGTTACGGGCGCCATGTCCGGTGCGGTTTCTGGCCTGATCCTCGTTCATCACCACGTCGAGCCGCCAGTGCAAGCGGTTTTCGACCTGCCAATGGGAGCGGACCACCTGATTGAACCGCTCCGCCGACAGCGCGGTGCTCAGCACATAGTAGGCGGTTTCGGTGCTGGTCTTGCCGTCCGTCTCGCGTTCGCGGACCACCTTGCCGATGGCGCGCAGCCCGGGCCATTTCTGGGTCTCGGCGAGCCAGCCGATATCGCGTGAGACGGTGGCGGTGCGGGTCTCGATCCGGCCATGATCGGCATCGACGCTCTGGTGGCGATCGTCGGGCTTGGTCGTCGGATCGTCCAGGAACAGGCTCACGTCGGCCAGCAGGGTGGGTTGATTTTCCTTGAGCGGCAAGGCGTAGTCGCCGCCTTGTTCGACGATCTGGGCGGCAATGGCACGCTGGCAGTTGAGCGCGTCGGCGGTGACGATCGTGCCCTTGAGCGAGAGCATCGCCAGCAGCTTGGGCACGGCGGTGATCTCGTTCGATTTGGCGTCGGTGGCGATCTGGGCCAGCACCATGCCGGCCTCGCAGCCCCAGGCGCTGACCATGTGCAGGGCGGAGGTGCCCCGGGCCTTGTCGTGGGAGCGACGCAGGACCTTGCCATCCACGGCAATGACGCCGCGGACCTCGGCGCCGAGGGCGGCGGTGAAGCGCTGGAACCAGGCGCCGAACGCCACCGGATCGAGCAGGCGGAATAAACGCGAGAACGTGTCGTGGCTGGGCAGACCCGCGGAAAGCTTGAGGAAATCACGCAGATAGACCTCTTTGGCGCGGGCGAACTCGGCCATGTCGGTCGCGGTCTGCCCGCCGCACAGCACCGTGCACAGGGCTATCATCAGCAGATCGTGCAGGTCGTGCAGCCGCGCGTTGCCAGTGCGCGGGTCCTCAAGATCGTCCCAGCAGGTGGAAAAGGGGTCCATGGCAGCCTCCCAAGGGGGTGGCTGGTCGGTAAAGTCCATCGGCGCCGAGCCGGGCAAGAGCGATTCGCACCGGCGTCAAGGATTTTCCAAGTGCGAGTCCCCTGCAGGTAATAGAGCGGCGGCTGGGTATCCTGGACGATGAAGTGCACCGTGGCCGCCGGGCCGTTCCGGGCAGCAAAGAAGCTGAAGGCCTCGTCATTCCAGAGTGACTTGTCGGCCAGGTGGAACGACATGGTCGCCGCTGCGAGCAGCACCAACAATCCTGGCAGGAAGCGGTGGCTCAGGCGCATATCCGCGGCAACATTCCCATTCCAATGCGGACACATTACGACACTTGCCACGCACCCCGCAAGGGTCGAGACACCGAGCTTACGCCGCGGCCCGCATCCCCTCTCCCGTCCCCGCCACCGTCGTGCGCACCATCAGCCGCCGTTCGGCGTCGGCTGCGAACGGGGTCGCGCGGTGCAGCACCGCATGGTTGTCCCACACCACAATGTCGAGGCGGGACCAGCGGTGCGCATAGACGAAACGGTCCTGGGCGGCGCATGCGATCGCCGCGTCGATCAGCGCCCGCGCCTCGGCCTCCGCCATCCCCTCGATCGTGCAGGCATGGGCGCCGAGATACAGCGCCTCGCCCGCAGGGCCAGCCAGCACCACGGGATGGCGCACCGGCGGCCAGTCGGCCCGCTCGGCGGCGGTGACCAGGGCCGGATCGACCCGGGCGCGGGACCAAGCGAAATCATGCACCGCCACCCGCCCGCGCAGACGGGCGCGCAGCGCCGGGTCCATCGCCGCCCAGGCGGGGCGCATCGCGGCAAACTCGGTGTCACCCCCGCGGCCGGGGATTTCCCGCGCCGACAGCACCGAGGCCCGCGCCGGCACGGGCTTGAACGAGCTGTCGGCGTGCCACAGCCGGTTCGCCTTGTTGTTCAGCACCTGCGCGTCGGTCGGCGGCGCGATCGCGCCGTCCGGGCCGATGTTGGTCAGCACGATCAACGGCCCTCCCTCGCCGTTGGCGCCGGCGCGGATGGTCTCGAGCGGGCCGAACACCTCGCTGAACGCGACCTGGGCGGCGTCGTCCAGCGCCTGGCCGGGAAAGACCAGCACCGAATCGGTCTGCAGGGCCGCGCGCAGCGCGGCGGCGGGCGCGGCATCGGGTCGGGCGCGCAGGTCGACCCCATCGATCCGGGCGGCGAACAGCGGGTGCAGCGGGGTGAGGCGAAACATGCGGGATCCTGGCGCGGTGGAGCGATGCCCGGAACCTGGGGCCGCGCCCGCCGTGCGGCCAGACGGATTATCGGCAAAACACCGTCCCGCCCGGCGCGATCATCCCCCGCGCCGCGACGGGGCCGGCCCGGGTCAGGCTGCGCCGGCGAGCAGGCGGCGATAGAGGTCGGGATCGGTCGCCCCCTCGGTGCTGAACAGCAGCACCCGGCTCTCCGGCCCCAGGCCCAGCGCGGCGCGCGCGGACGGATCGGCCGCGGCCAGCAGCAGTCCCGCCGCGCCGGCCGCGCCCGACTCGCCCGATTCCACCCCCTCGCCGGCCAGGGCCCGCATCGCCGCGATCGCGGCTTCGTCCGGGACCGAAAGGAACGCCGCGGCGGCGCGGTCCAGCTCCTGCCAGGCGAGCAGGCTCGGCTCGCCGCAGGCGAGGCCGGCCATGATCGTATCGAGCGCGCCGCCCACGGCGGCGAGCCGCCCGGCCTCGGCGCTGGCGAGCAGGCAGGCGGCGCGGTCGGGTTCCACCACCACCAGCGCCGGCGGGGGAGCGAACCGGGCGCGCAGCTGCACCGAAACCGCACAGGCCACACCGCCGACGCCGCCCTGGATGAAGGCGTGGGTGGGCGGCGCGCCGGTCCATTGGCCGGCCGCCTCGTCGGCCATCAGCCGGTAGCCCTGCATCACCGCGCGGGGGATCTCGGTGTAGCCTGGCCAGGAGGTGTCGGAGACGACGATCCAGCCCTCGGCGGCGGCCGTCTCCGCGGCGGCGCGGACCGCATCGTCGTAGGTGCCGGGGACGCGGCGGACCTCGGCGCCGTAGCGGGCGATCGCGTCCACCCGTCCCTGGCTGACGGTCTCGTGCACGAAGATCACGCAGCGGCAGCCGACCCGAGCGGCACCCCAGGCGACGGCGCGGCCGTGGTTGCCGTCGGTGGCGCAACTCACCGTCAGCGCGGCGGGGGCCACCGCGCGCCGGTCGCTTTCCGCGGCCACCGCGAGGCCGACGGCGTAAGCGCCGCCGAGCGCCTTGAAGCTGCCGAGGCCGAAGCGGCCGGACTCGTCCTTGATCCGCACCAGGCCCACGCCGGCCGCGGCGGCGAGCGCCGGCACGTCGCGCAGAGGGGTGGGCGCGTAGCCCTCCCACCCCGTGATCGCGGCGCGGGCGCGGCGGAAGCCGGCCTCCGGCAACACCGTGATCCCCGGCACCCCGGCATGGGGGTTGACCAGACACCGAAACCCCGACGATCCGCTCATGCGCCCTCCGCTACCCCCTGCCCTGCCCGGCCGCCGCGTGCGACCCGGCGCTTGTACCAGGCGGTGACCCACGCCGCAGCGGCGATCGCCGCCACGGCGACGACGATCCCGACCAACGGCGGCAAGCGCGGCACATACAGCCAGAGCGCGTCCGCAGCCACCGTCGCCGCGCAGGCGGCGCCCGGACCGCGCGGATGCTGAAGGTGGTGCGGACGAACGCCGGGCGGGTCCAGGATCCCGGCGCGACCCGCGCGAGCGGGGCGCGGATCGTCCCGCGGCGATTGCCGCCGCGCCGGCGACTGCGCCTACGGTCGCTCCGGTCCGACACGGCGCGCGCCCCGCTCCGGGCCGGGCGGCTTTGGGCGCGGGGCTGGTCGGGCGGCGTGGCGCGGCTGCGGGCGCCGGCCGCGGTCCGGGCAGGTCGGGGCCAGCCGCAGAGGAAGCTGCAAAGGGATCAGTGGGAGGTTTCGATGACGCACTCTCCAACGCGTTCCCTGGCACGATCGCCGGCGCGGCTGGCGCTCGGCATCGCGCTCGGGCTCGGCACCGCGCTGGCGACCCCGGCCCGGGGCCAGGGCATGGGCATGGGGCCGGGAATGATGGGCGGTACCGGACACGGAATGATGGGCGGCGCCGGACCAGGCATGCGGGGCGGGCCCGGATACGGAACGAACGACGCGGACCGCCAGGCCACCGGACAGGGCACCGCCGCCCCTCCGGCCTGGGGCCGGCTGAGCGCCTATATCGGCGCCCAGCATCTGATGTGCCTCAGCTGCCATGAGTTATCGAAACGGAACATCGGCCCGGCGTTTGCCGACATCGCGCATCGGTTCGCCGGGCAACCGAACGCCAGGGCGACGCTGACCCAGGCGATCAGCCACGGCGTCTCGGACCAGTGGGCCGGCTATCCGGCGATGCCGGGCGGATTGGCGACGCCCGGGCAGGCCGCGACCCTGGCGCAGTTCATTCTGGATCTGGCGCGCTAGTGTCCTGCCCCTGAAATGCCTTCCCATTTCAGGGACCAGCAGGCCACTGAAAACAAAGAGCTAGTGTCCCGACGCGTGATGACGTTATTTCCGAGTCGGGACACTAGCCCGGGGGAACGGGCGGCCGCGGCCGGGACCCCGGCTTGCGGGACACGCCGGCGTTGCCCGCAACCCTCGGGATGCCGGGCCCGAAGCACCGGCCGCGGTGTCCGCCTGCCCCGCCTCCGCCCGCCCGCTGGCCGGCCGCCGCACTGCCGCGACCGGCCCGGTCCGGCATCACGCCAGTGTGATCTGAAACCATCCGGGCCACCCATATATGCCGTTCGTCAACCGGCGCCGGTTGCCGACGAGCCAAGCAGTTCCACCCCGAAACTCCCACCCCTGGGAACCCACGGAGTCCGAGTTATGAGGTTACAATCTGCAAAGATGGCGATCGCCGCCGCGGTTGCGATCGGTATGGCCGCCGCCAGCGTCAGCCCGCGCGCTGCCGAACAGGACATCGTCGACACGGCTTCTTCGGCCGGCCAGTTCACGACCTTGACCACCGCGCTCACGTCGGCTGGCCTGGTCGAAACCTTGAAGGGGCCCGGGCCGTTCACCGTGTTCGCCCCCACCGACGCGGCCTTCGCCAAGTTGCCCGCCGGAACGGTGGACTCGCTGATGAAGCCGGAGAACAAGGCGCAACTGACGGGTATCCTGACCTATCACGTCGTGCCCGGCCAGGTGATGGCGGCGGACGTGATCAAGCTGGAGGAAGCGAAGACCGTGAACGGCAACATGGTCCGCATCTCGGTGAACGGACAGACCGTGAAGATCAATGACTCCACGGTCACCTCCACCGACATTATCGCCTCGAACGGCGTGATCCACGTGATCGATACCGTGCTGATGCCGCCGACGTAACGCCACGACCGCCGGGCTGCCGTCCGACCGGCAGCCCGGCATTCGTTTTCTGTAGGACGTGACCGGAACGACCGGTCCGGACGTGTGCAATGCCCGTGTTGTTCCGCGGCCTGGAGGCGGATCCGGTCGCGTCTGCGCCAACCGCAGGAATGGTCGATGCCGGACGGTGGTTGCTTTCCCTTGTCACGGCCCGGCCCGAAGCGGACCATCCGCTCCGGGACTTCCGTGCGCGGATGGCCGGGTCAAGCCCGGCCATGACGAGACAGGCCCGGCCATGGCGAGACCGGGGCGGCGCTGGCGAACCGGAGGTCAGACCTGTTTCTATGTAGTATCGTCCCGGTTAACGAGAAGAAAATGCGCCGACCCGGCCGACCCCACGGACGGCCCCGCTACCCCGCGGCCACCACCCGCGCCACGCGCTTGCCGCGCCGCGTGATCACCACCTCGGTCCCCGCCGCCGCCCAGTCGAGCACCGCCGGCAGGCGGCGCCGCGCCTCGCGGCTGGCAATCGCGACCGACCGCCCGGCCTCCGTCGCGACCCGCCCGAGCACCGGCCATGCCCCCGCCAGTTCGGCCGCGCCCGCGGCCAGCAGCATCCCCGCGATGCGCCGCGCCAACCGCGCGCGGACCGCCGCCTCCGGCGGGTCCGGCCAGAACCCGCCGTCGTTCAAGGCCGCGGCCAGGCTTCCCTGCAACGACGCCATCGCCTCGGTCCGGCCCGCCAATCCGGGCACGGCGGCGGCGAGCGCGTCCATCATGAGTTCCAGCACGATCCGGCAACGGACCTGCACCGAGCCCTGCCATCGTTCCGGAAGCAGATGGACAGCGGCCAGCAGGCAGCGGTGCGCATCCGGATGCAGCGCCACATGGTCGAGCCAGGCGCGGACCATCGCCTCCAGCCGCACCTGCGGCGCGGCGTCGGCCTCGCACGCCGCGCCGACCGCTTCGGTCAGCGCGATGACATGCTCGATCAGCAGATCCGCCAGCAGATCGTCCCGGCTGGAATAGAGAGAATCGGCGCCGCGCCATCCCATCCCCGCGGCCTGGGCCACCGACCCGAGACCCACCGCAGTCGGGCTGTAGCGGGCAAACAGCCGCGCCGCCGCCGCCCGCACCCGCCGCCGCCGCACCAGCCGCGCCGGCGTCAGATCGAGCGCCAGCCGGGTACCCCCGGCCGACGCAGGACGCGGGTGTGTACCCTTCGCACCGGCCGCTGCCCTGCCCCGCCCTCGGCCAAAGAAGGATCGGGACCCAAAGAAGGATCGGGACAAGGTGACCCGGTCCCGCACCGCGCCACAAGGGCGATCGCCCCCACGGCCCGCGCGCCGCTTGACAACCGGCCCCCCATGACCCGAACCCACAGCGTCCCAGGCAGGAGTCCGCCCCATGAACATCACCATCCTCGGCGCCGGCGGCTTCCTCGGCCGCAAGCTCGCCGCCCGGCTGGCCCACCAGGGCAGCCTGGGCGCGCGCAAGATCACCGGCCTCACCCTGTTCGACCTGACCGAACCGCCGGCGCCGGCGAACGCCCCGTTCCCGGTCCGCACCCTGGCCGGCGACCTGACGGCCCTGCCGGAGGAGGCCATCCCGCCCGACACCAACGCCGTGGTGCACCTCGCCGCCGTCGTCTCCGCCCAGGCCGAGGCCGACTACGACCTCGGCCTCAGGGTCAACCTGCACGGGACCTTGCGGGTGATCGACGCCTGCCGGCGGCTGACCGCGGCCGGCAGCCCGCCGCCGCGGCTCGTGTTCACGTCCTCGGTCGCCAGTTTCAGCGGCGGCCAGGACAGCGTGCTCGGCGACGACGCCCGACAGATCCCGGCCAACAGCTACGGAGCGGAAAAAGCGGCGGCGGAACTCCTGCTCGCCGACGCCTCCCGCCGGCGCTTCCTGGATGCGGTGCTGCTCCGCCTGCCCACCATCGTGGTCCGCCCCGGCCGGCCGAACCGCGCCGCCTCCAGCTTCTTCTCCGCCATCCTGCGCGAGCCGCTGCTCGGCCTGCCCACCGACCTGCCGGTGCCGGAGACCTTCGCCGCCTGGATCGCCAGCCCGCGCCGGGCCGTTGACTGGCTGATCCACGCCGCCTGGCTGGACAGCGCCTCCATGGGCCTCGACCGCAGCGTCAACCCGCCGGGCCTGCGCGCCACCGTGAAAGAGATGCTGGCCGCCCTGGAAACCATAAAGCCCGGCGCCGCCGCCCTGGTCCGCCCTGCCCCCGACCCGGACATCGCCGCCATCGTCAACACCTGGCCCGCCGCCTTCACCCCGCGCCGCGCCCTCACCCTCGGCTTCGCGCCCCACGAGCCGCTGGTCGACGTGCTCCGCGCCTTCGTGGCCGACGACCTGGCGGCGACGAAGGCGGAGCGGGGGATCGAAGGGTAAGGCAAGCAAGGCCAGGGGGCGCTGCGGGCGGGACGCCCGGGCGCCGTCGGCGGCGTCCACCGCGATCACAGGATGCAGCTTCAGGCTGTGCCGGCGCCCGTCGTCGCGCAGGTTGGTGGTGTCCTGGATCGCCAGGATGTGCCGCCCCGCGAACCGCCCCCCCTCCCGCCCGGAACCAACGAATGGGTTCCAAGGGCTCAGCCCTTGGCAGGGGGTCCAGGGGGGCAGCGCCCCCCTGGCCTTGCTTGCCTCCGGCTCGCCCCCCGCCGCCCGTCGTGTAGACTGTGCCCGACAACCAAAGATGGGGGAGAACGTCGCATGTTGGACATGAGCGGCAAGGTGGCGATCGTGACCGGGGCCGGCTCGGTCGGTCCGGGCTGGGGCAACGGCAAGGCGGCGGCGACGTTGCTGGCCCGCCAGGGGGCTTCGGTCTTCCTGGTCGATATCGCCGCCGCGGCGGCCGAGGAAACCCGCGCCATCATCGAGGCCGAGGGCGGCACCGCCGCGGTGCATCAGGCCGACATGCTGGTGGCCGATCAGGTCGACGCGATGGCGCAGGCCTGCCTGGCCCGATTCGGGCGCATCGACGTGCTGGTGAACAATGTCGGCGGCTCCGCCCCCGGCGACGCCGTCACGATGCCCGAGGAGGTCTGGGACCGGCAGATCGACTTCAACCTCAAGACCGTGTTCCTGGGCTGCAAGTATGTTCTTCCGGTGATGGAACGTCAGGGCAAGGGGGCGGTGGTCAACATCTCCTCGGTGGCCGGGTTGCGCAACGACGGCCATGGCGGGCGCACGCATGTGGGCTACAGCGCGTCGAAGGCGGCCGTGATCCAGTTCTCGCGTTCCACCGCCGGCGCGTTCGTCGCCAAGGGCATCCGGGTCAACACGGTGGTGCCGGGGCTGATGCACACGCCGCTGGTGGAAAGCCGGCTGGCGAAGACCGTGGCGGGCGGGGATGCCGCGGCGCTGATCGCCAGCCGCAACGCGCGCTGCCCGATGGGGCACATGGGCACCGGCTGGGACGTGGCGAACGCGGTGCTGTTCCTGGCCTCGGACGAGGCGGGCTATATCACCGGGACCGAGATCGTGGTGGACGGCGGGCTGATCCTGGCCTCGCCGTAACGACAAGCGGAGGAAACAAGATGGCGGAACCAAGGTTCACCGAGCTCACCCCCGAGACCATGACGCCCGAGCAGCGGCGCGTGGCCGAGGGGATCCAGTCCGGCCCGCGCGGCGCCGGCCTGCGCGGGCCGTTCAACGCGCTGCTGCGCAGCCCCGATCTGGCCGACCTGGTGCAGCGGGTCGGCGCCTATGTGCGATTCGGCAGCTCCATCCCCGCCGCGCTGAACGAGCTGGCGATCCTGATCGCCGGGCGGCACTGGACCGCGCAGTACCAGTTCTACGCCCATCGCAAGCTGGCCCTCGCCGCCGGCCTGGCACCCGCGATCGCTGACGCGGTGGCGGCGGGCAAGCGGCCCGAGGGCATGAGCGCGGACGAAGCAGCGGTGTACGATTTCGCGTCCGAGCTGGTCGGCACCGGCCAGGTCTCCGATGCCGCCTACGCCAACGCCCTGGGGCGCTGGGGGGAACGGGGCGTGATGGATCTGGTCGGCGCGGTCGGCTACTACAGCCTGGTATCGATGGTGCTGAACACCGCGCGCGTGCCGCTGCCGGCGGGCGAGACGCCGCCGCTCAAGCCGCTGCGCTGATCGGGCGCGGCCGGGCCGACGACGGTCAGCCCGGCCAGCCGATCCAGTCGCGCACCCCCTGCCCCATCACTTTTTCCAGATCAGTGCCCGCCAGCCAGGGCAGTTCCTCGGTGAACAGGGTCACGCAGCGGCGGTAGCTGCACGGCATGCGGGTGAGATCGGTGCCCCAGAAGAACCGGTCCGGCCCGAACGCGTCGAACATCCGGTGCAGCGGGTCGTGGATGTTGCGGAACGGATAGGGCAGCGAGGAATAGGCCGGCGCGCCGGTCGCCTTCACCGCCACGTTCGGGCAGCGCCGGGCGATGTCGAGCAGCGCCGGCAGGGTCGCCAGCGCCGCCGCGTCCTGCGCGGTGCGCACCCAGCCCAGATGGTCGATGATCAGCTTCAGGCCCGGATGGCGCTCGGCGATGCGGGCGAAGGTCGGCAGGAAGCGCCAGGCCATGGTGGCGACCGGCAGGCCGAGCCGCTCGGCCGCCGGCCACAGCCAGTCCATCGTGCCGTCCTCGGCCCAGCCCTGCTGGTGCGGCAGCACCAGCGCCCAGCGCAGCCCGAGCATGCCCGGCCGCTCCTTCCAGTGCTCGATGACCGTGCGGCTTTCCGGCGCATCGAGCGGGAACTGGCCGAGGATCGCGAAGCGGCCGGGATGGCGCTGCACCGCCTCCACCGCGACCTCGTTGGCACCGGGATCCCAGCTCGGCGGATGGATCAGCGCCGCATCGACGCCGGCTTCCGCCATCTCGGCCAGCAGCGCCTCGGCGGTGAAGGCGGGCACCTGACGATGGTGCCCGCTCGGCGTGCCGGCGGACCAGAGATGCACCTGCGCATCGACGATCCGCATGCGCCCGCCTCCCCTGCCGCCGCGGCCTATTGCAGGCCCGCGATCCCCATCGCACCGCCGAACCGGCGCGAGGCTTCCAGCGGATCGCCGTACTTGCGGTGCCCCGCGGTATGCTGGGCGCAGGCGAGCAGCAGCGCGTCCCGCCCCGCGCCCGGGTTCTTGAGGTAATCCTCCAGCAGGCACTGGGCGATTTCCTGGTTGTGCGGGTCGTTGCCGATCCTGCACGCAGCCAGCGCCAGCCGCTGCACCAGCGGCGCGCGGTCGGCGACGTTGTCCAGATAGGCGCGCGTCCAGGCCAGGCTCTCCGGCCCGTTCAGCCCCAGCACCGCGCCTTCCACCCGATCGAGCAACTGCGCCGCCCCCAGCCGGTCCGCCCCGGCGGGCGCCTTGATCGGCGCGGACACCAGATCGCCGGTCAGCTTCTGGTGCCAGGCGTCGCGGTTGAGGAACGACGCGGCCACATAGAGCAGCTTCAGCCGCAGCGGATGGTCGAAATTATCGTAGAACCAGGCCAGCGCGTTGCAGTACTCGTAGCAATGCTGCGGCATCGAGAAATTGGTGTCGGTCTGCGTCTCGATCACCACCTGGGCGGCGGCGATCTGGATCACGTCCAGGATCTGCCGCGGCCCCTTGCCGGCCAGCAGCAGGGCCGAGAGTTTCTCGATATAGGCAGGCTCCGGCTGGCGGATCAGCGCGTCGATGAGATCGGCGGCTTCCTGCTGGTTCAGCTTTTCGGTGTTGGCCAGCAGCGCGGTCTCCCGCGCGCTGGCGCCGCCGTACGGGACCGCGTGCAAGGCCTCGCCGTCGATGAACATCTTGACCGCGTTGCAGGCCATTTCGTAGGTGGAATACCACCGCGGCCCGACCGCCATGTCCAGCGCGCCGGCGTACAGCACGTGATGGGCGTTGTCCCAGCCGATCGCGTTGCCGATCTCCACCGTGGCGCGGGCGCGGTACGCCTTGTGCCCGGTGGTGTAGGACTTGTTGTACAGCATCCGGTCCTGCACATCGATCAGACCGGCGAACACCAGTTCGGCCAGCACCTCCTTGCGATGCGCGGTGTCCTCCATCAGGCCGAGGAACACGCGGTAGGCGTCGATCACCTGCCCGCGCTCGACCAGGGTCAGCCAGTGCCCGAGCCGCTCGCGGATCGGCCCCGACAGGCGCTCCGGTTCCTGGTCCGGCCAGATGATCGCCGGCGGCGGCGGATCGGCCACCGGGCCGCCGCGGAAGCCGCGCATGTAATGGCCGGGGGCCTTGCCGATCTTCTGGTTCCAGATGTCGAGCCCGGTCGGGATGTACCAGATCGTCTGCGCCATCGGCAGCGCCGCGAGCGGACCGGGCAGCATCCGGTTCAGGTTCAACGTGGCCCGCACCGACAGCAGGCAATGATCGTTGTTGACGAAATTCGGGTAGCCGTCATCAATGCGCTGATGGTAGGGCACATGCGTGTACGGCGCATGGACACGCACCGCCTCGGCGGCGATCTCGGGCAACGGGCGGCCGGCGCGCACCAGATCGTAATAGACCGTGCTCGCACCCGCCTGATCACGGGCCAGGATACGGTCCTCCAGCCTGGCGTAGAGGCTGGCAGCCTCGCGAGGGGGAGCGGTGGTGGCGGCCTGGGACATGGACATTTCCTCGATCTGTTCCGGGGGCGATCTGGCGTCGCATTCTTGGGCGCCATCGCGCGTGGCGGCGGGCCGGGAAACCATCCTAGGCCCGCGCCCGCGCCGCCGGCAACCAGGCGCGGCGGGCCGGGTTTGATCAAAGAAAAAAGGCCAGGGGGCGCTGCCCCCTGGACCCCCGCCAAGGGCTGAGCCCTTGGAACCCATTCGTTGGTTCCGTGCCGGTGGGGGGTGGCGTGCCGGGCGGGGCGGGGCCGGTGGGCGGGTGACAGGGCGGCGCGTGCGCGCGCCCTGTCACCCGCCCACCGGCCCCGCCCCGCCCGGCACGCACCCCCCACCGGCACGGAACCCCCCGAGGGGTCCAGGGGACCAGTCCCCTGGCGGGGGGTCCAGGGGGGCAGCGCCCCCCTGGCCTTTCTTCCGATCAGATCGTCGCGCGCAGGTACTGCGGCAGCAGGTCCGGCTTCACCCCGAGCGCCTTTGCCGCGCGCAGCGGCCAGGCCGGATCCGCCAGCAGCGCGCGCGCCATGAACACGAGGTCGGCGCGGCCGTTGGCGACGATCTCCGCCGCGTGCGTCGGCTCGGTGATCAGCCCGACCGCGCCGGTGGCGATGCCGGCGCCGTGCTTCACCGCTTCCGCGAACGGCACCTGGTAGCCCGGGTGCAGGGACGGGATGCGCACATCGGGGGTGATTCCGCCGCCCGAGCAGTCGATCAGGTCCACGTCCCCGCGCGCCGCCAGCATCCGCGCCAACGCCACCGTATCCTCCACCGTGATCCCGCCGGCCAGGTAGTCCGAGCAGGACAGGCGCACGAACAGGGGCAACTCCGCCGGCCATTCGGCGCGCACCGCGTCCAGGGTCTCCATCAGCGCCCGCGCCCGTCCGGCCAGATCGCCGCCGTAGGCGTCGTTGCGCCGGTTCGACACGGGGGAGAGGAAGGAATGCAGCAGGTAGCCGTGCGCGGCATGCACCTCGACGATGCGGAAGCCCGCCTCCCGCGCCATCCGTGCCGAGGCGGCGAACTGCGCCGCGATGTCGCCGATCTCGCCGGTCGACAGCGGATGCGGGTCGGTGGCGCCGGCGACGAAGGGAATGGCGCTCGGGGCCACGGTCTGCCAGCCGCCGTCCTGCGGCGCGATCGGCTTGCCGCCTTCCCACGGGCGCTGGCTCGACGCCTTGCGCCCGGCATGGGCAAGCTGGATCCCCGGCACCGCGCCGCATGCGGTGATCACCGCGGCCAGCCGCGTGAGCAGTGCCTGGTGCGGCGCGTTCCACAGCCCGAGGCAGCCCGGCGTGATCCGCCCGATCGCGGAAACGTGCGTCGCCTCGGTGAACACGATCCCGGCCCCGCCGGCGGCGCGCGCGCCGAGATGCTGGATATGCCAGTCGCCGCCCAACCCGTCGGTCGCGCTGTACCTGGCACATGGGAGCAACGGTGACGCGGTTGCGCGCGGTGACGGAGCGGAACGTGATGGGCTGGAACAGGGGCGGCGTGGCCATGCGAATCCTCGTGCTTACAGCAGTTCGAGGGCGCTTCTAAGCAGGGCCGCACAGATTGTCACACCCAGGCCGCGGCCGGGCCTCGTGATGCAGGCCCGCAGCAGTCTCTCCGTCCGGTCACGGGATTCGGAAGCGGGCGGGGCGCTCCTGTCGGCCTATTGGCGGCAGCTCGATCGTCCCCGTCGGTTCACGCATGCTGTCGCGCTTCGAGCGCGCGGGAGACGCTCGTCGTCGCCGACTCCGCGACGGCGCGCAAGCGCTGGCGAGGAAGTGGACGCCGTCGCGGTGGGCGAGGACGCGAGTTGGGGCGAGGATGTCGCCGCGATCGTCGCCGCCGCGACGCGGCCTATGGCAGGCTGGATGTGGTGGTGAACAACGCCGGCACCACGCACCGCAACCGGCCGATGCTGGAGGTGGACGAGGCGGGCTTCGACCTCGTCTTCGGGATCAACGTGAAGTCACTCTATTAGATGGCACAGGCGGCGCTGCCGGTGCTGCGCGCGCAGGGGCGCGGCAGGTCGATCATCACCATCGGCAGCATGGCCGGGATCAGCCCGCGGCTAGGCCTCGTCTGGTACAACGCCACCAAGGGCGCGGTGAACACCATCACCAAGGCGATGGTGCTGAGACTTGCAAAAGAGAACATCCGGATCGCGGGCGATGAACGGTCAGATAGGCGCGGGCTGACGCGGAGTTCATGGGTGGGGAGGACACGCCGGAGGTGCGCGCCCGTTTCGTTCCCGCCGTCTGGTCAGGTTCCGAGAGCATGCCCTGCGGACATCGCCAATGCCTGCGTGTTTCTGGCCGAAGACGCGTCGAGCCTGATCACCGGGGTGCTGCTGCCGCTGGATGGCGGGCGGACGGCGTAACGGGCGAGCCGACCGCACGATATCGAGGAGCTGAAGGAGCGTGGCACCACGCCGCAGCGTGCCGAGCGGGATATGGTAACGGGCCGCGAAGGCTTCCTGCGACTTCGACCCGAGGCGCGGCAGCATCGCCGGGCGACGGAACGGCCGGCGCCCGCGCACGTCTTGGTGGAAGCCGCGCGGCAACGGGACGGGCATGCGCGCAGGCTGGCGGTGCGGAGCGCGGATCCACATACGCTCACTCGCGTCTGACGTGGCTCGCTCTGCCCTGATCGTTGAGACTTTCACTCGTGGTTTCTCCGCGACTTCCTCGCTCATAAGAGTTCGGCCCAGAGCCATAGCGTCACGAGGCGCGAGCCTGCCGGATCTGGTCGCCGCCGAGGGCGGCCAGGCGCGGGACCATCACGCCAGCCATCGCGAGCCTCATCGCAAGCCAGGCTCAAATCACATGCGGCGGCTCGTAGTCAAATGTGATAGTGTGCCGGCCTGCAGGTACATTCAATGACTTAAACAGTCCACGATACCTTTCGATGGTAGCTGGCCGATTATCGACAGTTGCCGTCCAGCCCGAGAAGAACAACTCACGACGCACCAACGTGGCTGCATTTGTGCAATCCACGACTACCCGCACACGCGATCGTGCATGGATCAAGCACGCCGCGCCGAAGGCCCCGAAATAGGGTTTGGGATTGGGCAGCTGGTAAATGTCCATCAAGCTGTCTGCATACACCAACCTGGGCAACGGTCGGGACGCCGCAAGGTGCAGACGAAACAGCAGGCCTTTCGCCAGGCCAGGATCGCGTTGGGCCAACCAGACGCTGGAGGACATCGGTCGGGTACGCCCAGAGAATCTCCGAGCCGGTGCCACCGTCATGGGCAATGGTGTAGGTCACAGGGACATGCGCAGCTAGATCAGCGGCTCCCGCGGCGCCCTGAACTGTCGTCGATCCATTCGAGGGCAAGACGGGTCCTTGAATAGCCTCGCACGCCATTTCAGAGCGTGACGTCACGCCATGGTCGCGCATCAGATTACTGTGCCGCTTTATACCTAGCGCGTCGATGCGTGCCGCACTTATTATGACCCTGGCGGGCACCACGCCATGTGCACTCTGGCCCGGCAGCAACTGCAACGCCCGGCCGTCGGTCTTGCTGGTCCTGGTAGATAGTGCTCTAGTAAAAGGGCTCTTGCCTGCCTGCACGACCACATACTTCACCCCAGCCCATTCATAGGCGCTAAGATGGCGTCGCAATTCTTCCGCGATGCTCGGCTGACCGGGGGACGGATGATAGGTCCCCGTAAACGTCACCGGGTCGGCGGCGTCGTCCAACTCGAGAATGCACCCAATTCACCCATAATTCCGGTACAGGAAGATAATTATGATTAATAGATCCGATCCGAAAATAGGCGCCATAATTGGGCTGGATCGGACCTAAGGTGTAAAAGCGCTGTAACCCGATATTTCTCTGCAAGAACGCAATCGCCGGTCGATCGACTTGGCCACCCCTTACATTGCTTAGCGTAGGGATTATAAACAAGAGACTGGAATCAAACATCAAAATCCCGGAAATTGTGTACACTTTCCAGCGGCGCCTATTGTTGGCAAGCAGAAGAGTGGCAGCCATTGCGGCCGTCAGACTCCAATCCACGGAGATCAAAGCCCACGCATTTAAGCCGGGAACAGATCCGATCTGAGGCCACAGCTTCGCTCCATACGTGAGCAAGAAACCCGCCCCAACCACCAAAGCGGCGACGGCGGACAGAACGGGGCCGGATGACCGCACAGCGCGAATATCCAACGCATCAATGCCGAAGGCACTCAGCACAATGAAAGCAAGTTCCCACGTTGGCGGAGCATAACGGTAAAACGCTGTTTGCGCGACACCAGGCACCACGTTCCACCAGGCGAACAGCGGCTGTATCCCGAACGTCTTTGCCATTGTTAGAACAATCCAACCGACCAGGAGCCAACTCAGCGGATCCTGACGACATGCCAGACCATAGGTTGCCACCACCAGGATCACTATGTCAACTATATCCTCCGATGTTGGCCCAGACGTCGTTCAAGGGAGCCCAGTGGCCGCCATAGGCAAAGATCGGGCCATAGGCATAAGGCGCAAGCAAACTGGGCACGATCGCCTCCGGCGGAAGTGCAGTCTGGGCAAAGGCTCCAGCGTGTCCGCCAATAAAAGCGTGTGGCAAGAACTGCCCAAACGCCAGATATTTGCGGGGCGGCGAGCGCGACGCCGTTGCCTCCCCCGAGTAGAATGCGCCACATGACACTCAAGCGGCAGCCGGACTTGTATTGGGCCAATCGCAGTACCGACCAGGCCAAGGCGAATAGACCACAAATATAGGCAGTCTCCGGGAAGCCGGCCAGGAGCATCATTGCTATCGCGACGGCCAACATTCTCCATCCGAACGGGTCTCGCAGAGATGCCTTGGCTACGGCGCGCTCAATTCCCAGGAGCACCCATGGGAGAAACGGGACCGGACCTGCAGACGCATGCGCGAACCAGGCGAGCGTCCCATTCTGAGCGAACAGAATGCCCCCAGTCAGCGCCGCAAGCCGCCGTACACCGAGTTGCCGTAACAGGGCATATGCGCCCCATCCCGCCAGAATCTGCAGGAGCAGGTGAACCCATATCATGCCGCCCGGGAATCGGAGCAACAACGTCAGCGGGAAAAATGCGGCCGGTTGATATTCGGCCGCAAGTGGCAAACCCACCCCCGAATATGGGTTCCACCAGGGAATCAAGCCATGCCACCAGTCAGTGGCGACCAGACGGCCAAGCGCTTGGGTCGTGTATGCATCGTTGGGGTCGATGTAGGGGTAACCAGGAAGCCAACCGCCTCGTACGTTCCGCGCTGCATCCGATAGATATATCAATGGATTATCGTGCAACAGGCCAGCGAGTTCAGGCAAGGCAACCACCAGTGGTATGATCGCAATGCCAAGCAAGGCCGGCAGGTCATTTTGCCGAGGCCGCCACAAGCTCATCACAAACTCCCGGTAGAGTGACGTTCCCCCGATGGGAGGCCTCTTCAGCCTGTCGGATGGCAGGTCGGGCGAGGGTTGACAAGACGCTTGGGGATTATCTTGCCCGGGGTGTTTCTTGATCGATCGGGACATCACCGACAGGAATGCGCGAGCTGGGATGCCGCCCAGCCGACCCGCTTTGAGACGCGCGCATCCACACAGCGTCAGGTTGCAGCTGGCATAGTGGGCTTGCAGGGTTTCAGGCCGTAAGACCGAGTTAGGGAACGCTGCATCGTCCGAGAAACGACAGTGCTCTACTCAGTGGCAGCAGATCTACCAGATGGATCTCACTGAACGGCGCGGTCCACACTTTGGGCACGATTTTCGTCCGCGGCTTGTGTGCATGCGCCGAGCGGGTTCCAGGTGGGTTCCGGCACCGGAGAGACCGTCCGGGATCGCCTCTCGCCCGGAACAAAGAGAGGTAACGCCGCCATCACTTCGTGCGGCAACGCGGCTTCCTAAGAATACGCTCGATTTCCTCCGGCCGCACCGAGCCCTCAGCTACCGGTACGACCCGTTGATGTCGATATACCCGTGCGTCAGATCGCAGGTCCAGGCCGTGGCCTTGCCGCGCGCCAGGCCGAGATCGATCTCGATCGCGATCTCCCGCCCCTTCATATGCGCGACCACCGGCGTCTCGTCATAGCCCGGCACCACACCCCCGTCCTTCGCCATCCACACCCCGCCGACCGCGATCGATAGCTTGTCGCGATCCGCCGGCTCGCCGGCCTTGCCCACCGCCATGACGATGCGCCCCCAGTTCGCGTCCTCTCCCGCGATCGCCGTCTTCACCAGCGGCGAATTCGCCACCGCCATCGCAATCTTCTTCGCCGAGCGCGCGGTGGTGGCCCCGGTCACGTCGATGCGCACGAGCTTGGTCGCCCCCTCCCCGTCGCGGATCACCTGCAACGCCAGATCGAGCAGCAGGTCGTTCAGCTTGGCGGCGAAATCCGCCAGCATCCGCCCGCCTTCGGCCGGCACGCGCGGATGCCGCGCCTGCCCGGTGGCGAACAGCAGCACGGTGTCGGAGGTGGAGGTGTCGGAATCCACCGTGGTGCAGTTGAAGCTGCCCCCCACCCCCTTGCGCAGCAGCGCGTCCAACGCGGCGGCCGGGATCTTCGCATCCGTTGCGATGAAGCACAGCATCGTCGCCATGTCCGGCGCGATCATGCCGCTGCCCTTGGCGATGCCGGTGATCCGCACCTCCGCTTCGCCGATCCGCGCCACCCGCGTGGCACCTTTCGGGAAGGTATCGGTGGTCATGATCCCGCGCGCCGCTGCTTCCCAGCCGTCGTCGCGCAGACGCCGCGTGCAGGCCGGGCAGCGCGGCGGTGAGCTTGTCCACCGCCAGCACCTCCCCGATCACCCCGGTGGAGGCGACGAACACCTGCTTCGCCGGGCAGCCCACCAGCTTCGCCGCCGCCGCGGCGGTGGCCGCACAGGCCTCCTGCCCGGCCCGGCCGGTGAACACGTTGGCGTTGCCCGCGTTCACCACCACCGCCCGCGCCCGCCCGCCCTTCAAGGCCGCACGGCACCAATCCACCGGCGCGCCGGGGCAGCGGTTGGTGGTGAACACGCCGGCCGCGGTGGTGCCCTCGGCCAGTTCCAGCAGCACGAGATCGGTGCGCCCGCGATAGCGGATGCCGGCCTCGGCCGCGCCCAGCCGCACGCCGGCCAACGGCGGCAACGCCGCCAGCGGCACCGCCAGCGGGGAGATCTTCACGTCCATCGATCGTTCCTTCAGTTCTTGCCGGCGTAGCTCTTTGCCATGCCCTCGGCCGGTTCGGCCTGCGGGCCGAACGGCATGATCGGATAACGCAGCCCGGATTTGGACAACCCGGCGAGGCCCGTCACCGCGCGGCGGAAATCCTCCGGCGCGCAGGCCATCAGCAGTTCGTCGTCCGCCACCCCGCCGTACCGCCGCTCGGCGTAGCACGGGATCGACAGGCTGACCTCGCGGGTCTTCAGCGCATGGCCCCAGGAATCGGCGCAGGCGCTTTCCCCGGTGATGGAGAAGTCATAGCGGCGATACTGCTTCCATTGCAGCCCGTTGATGAACAGGATCATCTGCGCCGGGTTGGCATAGAACAGGCAGATGTCCGGCGGATCGAGCCGCGCACTGCGCAGCGGCGAAACGACCAGCCCATGATAGCGCCCCGGCGCCACCCGCGGCATGCCGGCCTGATGCGCCGCCGCGGCCTCGCGGTTCTCGAACCACACCCCCTCCATCTTGCGCCCGGAGGTGTAGATCTCGCCCGGCGCGTCCAGCCCGATCACGCTGGAACAGCTGGAAAACTCCGGCACGTTCTCGGTGGTGATCCCGAGCGTGAACCCCGCCAGCCGCGCCTGGGTGACCAGTTGGCAGGTGGAGAAGGTCTTTCCCTTGGCCGGACGGCGCAGGCCCGGAACCTGCGCCATCGCCTCCAGGTCCTCGAACAGCTTCATGCCGATCGGCAGGGTGCGCAGGCGCAGGAGGTTGGCCAATTGCTCGGCCAGTTCGGCGATCGCACGTCCGTCGAGCGGCGGCGCTTCGGCCGGTGCGGGCGCGTCGTTCATGGCGTTCCTCCAGTGACGGGACGCCGGATCGTCCAGCCCCGCGGGATCGCGGTCAAGTCGCCCCCGTGCCGTGTCACGACAGGCCAGACCCTGCGATCCGACAACCCTGCGGTCCCGCAACACTGGACCGACCGATGGTGACAGGCGAGGCTCCGCCGCGACCGGCGGCGACACCACCGAGGACGCGCAGATGGGCTGCCTGCAACCCTATGAACCGATCAACCGGCTGAAACCCGTCGCCGACGATCTCTGGATCGTCGACGGCCCGGAAGTCCGCATGCGGTATTTCGGCCTGCGCCTGCCATTCACCACCCGCATGACCCTCGTCCGGCTGCCCGACGGCCGCCTCTGGGTGCACTCCCCCACCGACCTCACGGCCGATCTGCGCCGCGACGTCCAGGCGCTCGGGCCGGTCGGGTTCCTGATCTCCCCCAACCGGCTGCATACGACCTGGCTCGCCGCCTGGCGGCGCGCCTGGCCCGAGGCCGTCACCGCCGGCGTGGCGGCGGACCCCGCCTGGGACGGCACGCGCCTCGACGTCGACGTCGATCTCGGCGGCGCCGGGCCGTTCCCGTGGCGCGCCACGATCGCCCAACTGCTGGTGCCGGGCGACATGTTCAGCGAGACCGTGTTCTTCCACATCCCCAGTCGCAGCCTGATCCTGACCGATCTGATCGAGAATTTCGAGCGCGACCGGATCACCTGCCGCTGGCTGCGGTGGCTGCTGCGCCTCACCGGTCCGCTCGATCCGCACGGCACCGCGCCGCCGGACATGCGGCTCACGTTCCGCCGGCACCGGCCCGCGTTGCGCGCAGCGCTGGCCCGGATGCGCGGCTGGGCGCCGGAGCGCATCCTGCTGGCGCACGGCAAATGGTATCCCACCAACGGGACGGCGGAGTTGGAGCGCGCCTTCCGCTGGGTGCGCTGACCCACCCCTCCGCCGCCGCACGGACACACGGGCCGCCGCACCGGGCAGCCCTGCGCCGGCGCGCCTAGGCACCAGGCCGTCCCCCGTGCGACACCGCGGGCGGAGAAACGTGCAAGTACCCCCGATGTCCAGCCTCACGGCGGCCGAAACGCCGGCCGGCTTGCCGCCGCGCCGGCTCTTCCTGACGGTCATTCCGCCGATCGCCCTGCCGGTGCTGCTGGCGGCGGCGGACTCGACCATCGTCGCCACCGCCCTGCCGGCGATCGGCGCGGCGCTCGGCCATGTGCGGCTGCTGTCGTGGATGGTGGTCGCGAACCTGATCGCCAGCACCATCGCCGCGCCCGCCTACGGCAGGCTCGCCGACCTGTTCGGACGCCGGCGGCTGCTGCTGGCCTCGCTCACCGTGTTCGTCGCGGCGGCGCTGCTGTGCGCGGCGGCAAGCAACATCTATCTCCTGATCGGCGGCCGGGTGCTGCAAGGCCTCGGCGGCGGCGGGCTGATGACCCTGTGCCAGGCGCTGATCGGCGAGCACGTGCCGCGCCAGGCCCGCGGACGCTACCAGAGCTATTTCGCGGTCTTCATCCTGGCCGGCTCCGCCGTCGGGCCGGTGGCGGGCGGAGTCCTGACCCAGACCTGGGGCTGGCCCGCCGTGTTCCTGGCCTATGCCCCGGTCTGCGCCGTGGCGCTGGCGCTGGCCGCGCGCCTGCCAGCCAGCACCGGCATCGGACGCCGGGGCGGGTTCGACGCGCCGGGGATGCTGCTGCTCGCCGCGTTCGTGATCCCGCTGCTGCTCGCCGTGGGGCGGCTGCAACGCCCCACCCTGGCGGCGCTGCCGCTCACCCTGGCCCTGGCGGCCGCGGCAGGCGCCGCACTGGTCGCGCTGATCCGCCAGCAGAGCCGCACCGGATCGGGGGTGCTGGCGCTGCCGCTGCTGCGCCAGCCCTCGTTCTGGCGGGCCGACGCGATGGCGGCCTGCTCCGGCGCCTCGCTGATCGCCATGGTGACGTTCCTGCCGCTCTATTTCCAGGTGGTGGGCGGGGCCAGCCCGGCACGGTCGGGGCTGCTGCTGATGCCGCTGACGGTCGGGGTCAGCGCCGGATCGGTGCTGACCGGTCGGCTGGTCGCATACACCGGACGCACGGCGCTGTTCCCGGGGGTCGCGCTCATGGTCACCGCGGCAACCATGGTGGCCGCGGCGATCTGGGCCCCGCACCTCGCCCCGACGCAACTGGCCGCATTGCTGGCAGTGGGCGGGCTGTGCCAGGGCTCGGCCATGCTGACCGCACAGATCACGGTGCAGCTGGTGGCAAGCCCGCGGCAGCTCGGGGTCGCCTCGGCCTCGGTGCAACTGGCCCGCTCACTGGGCTCGGCGTTCGGCGCGGCGGTGGCCGGAGCGGTCCTGTTCGCGCTGCTGGCGGTGCAGGACGACCAGGCAACCGCCATGTTCCTGGCGCTGGTGCAACATGGCCCGGACGCGCTGGCCGCCCTGCCACAAGCTGCCCGCCTGCTGGCCCGCGCCGAAATCGCAGACGCATTCCGCGGCGTCTTCCTCACCGTCGCCCTGTTCGCCACCGCAATCGTCGCCCTGGCCTGGACCATGCCCACCCGGCGGGTGTGAGGCTGGGCGCGGAAGGGAAGCAAGGCCAGGGGAGGCAGTGCCCCCTGGCCTTGCTTCCTTTCCGCCCCTGCCCTCAGCCCCGGCGGCGGGTGTCGAGGACGTCGCGGAGGCCGTCGCCCATGAGGTTGAAGCCGAGCACGACGAGGAAGATGGCGAGGCCGGGGAAGATGGCGAGCCAGGGGGCCTGGGTCAGGAACTGCTGCGCCGCGTTCAGCATCGAGCCCCAGGACGGCAGGGGCGGCTGTTCGCCGAGGCCGAGGAAGGACAGCGAGGCCTCGGCGATGATCGCGGTGGCGATCGACAGGGTGGACTGGACCAGGACCGGAGCGGTGATGTTGGGCACGATATGGCGCAGCGCGATGCGCCAGGGCGGGTTGCCGACGGCGCGGGCGGCCTCGATGAAGTCGAGGGTCATGGTGTCCAGGGTGGCGGCACGCGCGACCCGCATGAACACCGGCGCCGAGCTGACGCCGATGGCGATCATGGCGTTGCGCAGGTTGGGGCCGAGGAAGGCGGCCAAGGCGATGGCCAGGATCAGGAACGGGATCGCCAGCATGGCGTCGACGATGCGGCTGAGCACCCCATCCGTCCAACCGCCGGCGAAGCCGGCGGTAAGGCCGGCCGGCACGCCGATCGCGCCGGCGATCAGCACCGAGACGACGCCGGCGGCCAGGCTGGCGCGCGCGCCCCAGATGACGCGGGAGAACTCGTCGCGGCCGATCTCGTCGGTGCCCATCCAGTGCGCGAGGGACGGCGCCTGGCGGATCGCATCCCAGCTGGCCGCGATCGGCGAGACGGGGGCCACCAGCGGCGCGGCGATCGCGATCGCGATGAAGGCGACGACCAGCACAAGACCCAGCATGCCGGTGCGATGGCGGCGGAACCGGCGCAGCCCGAGGCGGAACGGGCTGGTGGGGGAGGCCGGGGCGAGGGCGAGGGTCGCGCTCATCCGCCGCGCAGCCTTGGGTTGATCACCGCGTACAACACGTCGGTGGCGAGGTTGATCAGCACATACAGCAGCCCGGTGACCAGCACCACGCCCTGGATCACCGGATAGTCGCGGTTGAACACCGCATCGACCACGAGCTTGCCGATGCCGGGGATGTCGAACACCTGCTCGGTCAGCACCGCGCCGGAGAGCAGGGTGCCGAGTTGCAGGCCGGCCAGGGTGACCACCGGGATCAGCGCGTTGCGCAGCGCGTGGTGCAGCACGACGGTGCGTTCCGGCAGGCCCTTGGCGCGCGCGGTGCGGACGTAGTCCTGTTGCAGCGCCGTCAGCATGGCGCTGCGGGTGTGGCGCATCAGGATCGCCGCGATCGCGTTGCCGAGCACGAAGGCGGGCATGATCGTGGTTTCCAGCGAGCGCAGCGGGTCCTGCGTGAGCGGCACGTAGCCCGAAGGCGGCAGCCAGCCGAGATCGACCGAAACCAGCAGGATCAGCACGATGCCGAGCCAGAAATTCGGGATCGACAGGCCCGACAGCCCGATCGCATTGGCCGCCCAGTCCCAGCCGGTGCCCTGCTTCACGGCCGAGATCACGCCGGCCGGGACGCCGATCACGACGGCGAAGACGAACGCCATCGCCGACAGCTGCAAGGTGACCGGCAGCTTCTGCGCGATCAGGGTCGTGACCGGCGACGAGAGCCGCCAGCTGTAGCCCAGATTGCCGTGCAGCACCGCGACCAGCCAGTGCAGGTATTGTTGCCAGATCGGCCGATCAAGCAGCAGCTGGTCGCGGATCTGCGCGACCACATGCGGGTCGCCGGCGGATTCGCCGGCGAGCAGCACCGCCGGATCGCCCGGCATGAGGTGCTGCAGGGCGAACACGATGAGGCTGACCAGCAGGATCGTCGGCAGCAGCTGGATCAGCCGGGCGCCGATTGGCCCCTGCATGGATGCGCCCGGCTACTTCGCGAAATGCATGCCCTGGAGCCGGATGATGCCGTCCGGCACCTGACGGAACCCGAGCAGGTCCTTCTTCATCCCGACGATGTTCTTGAGCGACCAGAGGTACATGATGGGCATGTCCTGGCGTTCGATCGCCCAGAGCTTGGCGTAGACCGCCTTGCGTGCGGCGACGGTCGGGGCCCGTCGTGCGGCATCGAGCAGCGCATCGACCTTCGGGTTGCTGTAGTGCGCGTAGTTGAAGCCGAAGCCGCTGTGCAGGAAGGAATACATGTTGCCGTCGGCGTCGGCGCGGCCGGACCAGCCGATGAGGAACGCCTGGTAGTCGCCCGACCGGGCGGCGCCGAGGGCGGAGGCGAACTCCATCGCGCGGATCTTCAGGTCGAAGCCGGCCGGCTGAACCATCGCCTGGATCACCTGCGCCGCCTGCAGCAGGTCGGGACTGTTCGGCACCAGCAGGGTGACCGGGACGGGCGTCTTCACGCCCGATTCGGCAACCAGCTTCTTCGCTGCCGCGATGTCGCGCTTCGGCGGCACCACGGAGGGCACATAGAACTGCGACGACGGCGGGTTGGCCTGCGCCACGGGCGCAAACAGACCATTATAGACGACATGGATCAGGGCCTTGCGGTCGATCGCCAGTTCGAACGCGCGACGCAGGTCGGCGTGCGACCCGATCGGCGACTTGGCCTCCGGCCCGTTGCCGACGTTGAAGGTGATACCGTTGTAACCGAGCGAGGTGCCCATCACGATGCGGAGCTTGGGATCCTTCTCCACCGCCGGCACGTCGGTGGGGACGATATAGACCACCATATCGAGCGCGCCGGCCTGCAGGTTGGCGAGGCGGACCGCGGAGTTCACGATCGGGATATATTCCACCTTGTCGAAATGGATCGCCTTGGCGTTCCAGTAGCGCTTGAACCGCTCCAGCACGATCTTCTGCTGCGGGATGCGGCTCACGAAGCGGAACGGCCCGGCGCAGACCGGATGCAGGCCGAAGTCCTTGCCTTCCTTCTCGGCCACCTTGGGCGCCAGCATGATGCCGGGCCGGCCGGCGAGCTGGGCCAGCAGCGCCGAATTGGGCGCCTTCAGAACCAGCTCGACGGTCAGCGGGTCGATCACGTTGATCGACTCGATGTCGTTGATCTGGCCCTTGCGCAGGCTGCGCGGCATCGTCAGGTTGCGGGTCAGGGTGTATTTCACCGCCGCCGCGTCGAATTTTTCCCCGTCCTGGAACAGCACGCCGGGGCGCAGGTGCAGGATGAGGTGGGTCGGATCCTTGTAGGTGTAGCCGGTGGCAAGCTGCGGCACGATATTGAGCTTGGTGTCGTAGTCGAACAGCTTGTCGCACATGCCGGCGAACACGATGCGCCCGACGTAGCTGCCGCTGAGGGTCGGATCGAGGATGTCCGGATCCTCGCGCAGGCCGATCTTCAGGGTGCGGTCCGGCGGCGCGGCAAGCGCGGGCGCGGCCAGACCAAGCAGCACGGCAAGGGCAAGCAGGATGGGGCGCATCTCGTGCGGGCTCCGCTTCATCGGCTTATTATTGGGTTTTCGTATTTTTGGCATGCTAGAGCAGCCCCGGGGACGCGGCAAGCAAGGAAATCGCCGTCCCGGCCCGATCGGCCGGCCGCATGACCGCTTGACGGGCCGGCTGCCGAGCCGGCTAATCCGCCCGATGGACGAGCTGCTCCGTATCGAGGGCCTGCGCACGGTTTTTCCCGGCGAGGGCGGCGCGTTCGCCGCAGTCGATGGCGTGGACCTGACGCTGGGGCGCGGCCGGACCCTCGGCATCGTGGGCGAGTCGGGCTCCGGCAAGTCGGTGCTGTCGCTCTCGCTCATGCGCCTGGTGCCGCCGCCGGGGCGGATCGCCGGCGGGAGCATCCGCTTCGCCGGGCAGGATCTGCTGGCGCTGCCGGAGCCGGCGATGCGGGCGCTGCGCGGGCGGCGCATCGCCATGATCTTCCAGGAACCGATGACCAGCCTCAACCCGGCCCACACCGTGGGGGCGCAGATCGTCGAGGCGATCGCCGCGCATGAACGCGGCGTGCCCGCCCGGACCCTGCGCGACCGCGCCGTGGCGGCGCTGGACCGGGTGCGCATCCCCGACCCGGGCCGCCGGTTCGATGACTATCCGCACCAGCTTTCCGGCGGGCAGCGCCAGCGGGTGATGATCGCCATGGCGCTCGCCTGCCAGCCGGACCTGCTGATCGCCGACGAGCCGACCACCGCGCTCGATGTGACCGTGCAGGCCGAGATCCTGGCGCTGCTCAAGGCGTTGCAGGCGGAAACCGGCATGGCGCTGATGCTGATCAGCCACGACCTCGGGCTGGTCGCCGGCATGGCCGATACGGTGGCGGTGATGTACGCGGGCCAGGTGGTCGAGCGGGCGCCGGCCGCCGGCCTGTTCGCCGACGCGCAGCACCCCTACACGCTCGGGCTGATCGCCAGCGCGCCGCGCGCGGCGGCCCCGCGCGGCCGGCTGCTGGCGATCGAGGGCACGGTGCCCACCCCGGCCGACATGCCGGCGGGCTGCCGCTTCCACCCGCGCTGCGCGCTGGCGATCCCCGCCTGCACCGCCGCCCCGCCGCCGCTGCGCGACTTCGGCCCGGACCACCGCGCCGCCTGCCTGCGCGCGCCGGTGGACGCGCTCGCGATGGCCGGCGCATGAGCGCGCCGCTGCTGGAAGTCGAACATCTCTCGCGCGGCTTCACCGTCCGCCGCGGCCTGTTGTTCGCGCGCACGGTGGGGCGGGTGAACGCGGTCGATGACGTGTCCTTCAGCCTCGCGCGCGGCGAGACCCTGGGGATCGTGGGCGAGTCGGGCAGCGGCAAATCGACCACGGCGCGGCTGGTGCTGCGGCTGCTCGATCCCTCCGCCGGGCGCATCCGGTTCGACGGCACCGACATCACCGCGCTCGCCGGCGCGCCGCTGCGGCACTTCCGCCGGCGCATGCAGATCGTGTTCCAGGACCCGTTCGCCTCGCTCAACCCGCGCCAGACGGTGGCGGAGATCGTGGGCGAGCCGCTGCTGCTGCACCGCCCGGGCAGCGCCGCGGCGCGGCGCGAGCGGGTGGCGGAGCTGCTGTCGCTGGTCGGGCTGTCGCAGGCGCAGGCGCGGCGGTATCCGCACGAGTTCTCCGGCGGGCAGCGGCAGCGCATCGGGATCGCCCGGGCGCTGGCGGCCGAGCCGGAACTGATCGTATGCGACGAACCGGTCTCCGCGCTCGATGTCTCGATCCAGGCGCAGGTGCTGAACCTGCTGCGCGAGCTGCAGGAGCGGCTGGGCATCGCCTATCTGTTCATCACCCACGACCTGGCGGTGGTGCGCCACGTCGCGCACCGGGTGGCGGTGATGCGCCAGGGCCGGATCGTGGAACTGGCGCCGACCGAGGCGCTGTTCGCGCATCCCGCCGACCCTTACACCCGCAACCTGATCGCCGCGATGCCGGCGGTGGAGACGGCGCCGGCGATCGAGCGGCGGCTGGCGGTGATTGCCGCCGCGGGCCGCGGGCGACCCGACCCACGCAGAGACCAGGCCGGGGTCGGGAGGTGAGGATGCACGGGCGATACCGCGACCACCGGCGGAGACACGCCTGAGCGCGGCGGAGCGCGCGGCGGCGATTGCCCCGCCGGGGCAGCTCGATGGGCTCGATCCGGGAGCTGATCGGCGACCTTGTCGATGCCAGCCTTGTCCTGGTGCGCCACGGCGTCGCCGATGCGTTCGGGCATGTGAGCGTACGCCACCCGCTGCGCCCGACACATTTCCTGCTGTCGCGCAACATCGCCCCCGGCCTTGTCACCGCCGCAGACCCGGTGGAATTCGGCGCATGGAGGAGCGGCTGCACGAGGGGCGGAGCCTGATGGGAGCGGACGACTGGTCCTGCGGGCTGGAGGCGAACCGGGCCACGCTTGGCGGCGTTCCTGCGCCGGCACCATCGCGAGGGGAGGTCGCCGCGGGAACTGGCGCCGGAGGAGCGGTTCGACCCCGCGACGCGGGAAACGGTCCGGATCTGACAGGCGGGCGCGGTCCCCGCCGTCAATCCGGGGTCATCGCAGGTCGGATGTGGGCGAGGACGGCCGCGGGGACGCCGCCGTTCCAGGCGGCACGTCGGAGCTTTTCTGCCGGCGGTCCCTTGGGGCCTTCGTTCCGGACCAGGGTGAGCGCCATGTGGCATCGATTCGGCCCGGGCCGGGCACCCGCTCCGTCGATCGGTCAGGCAGATTCCGAATGCGGTTCCGCTGGGATGAGGTCACGACAGGGTCGTGGGTCGGTTTGAATCCGGCTTTCGACCCATCTCGGGCATAAGGCGGCCCGGGAGGCGATCTCAGGAGCGGACGTTCAACGCCGGCCAGTGCCGACAGCAACGCGGCCATCCCGGTCACTGCCGCGGCCTGGTCGACCCCCTGAAAGCGGACGGGGTGCCTCGGGACCCGACCGGCCGAGTTGGGTGGATTCCGGTCCGTCCGCTTCCAAGCCGGGATGCGGTGAAACCGGACATTCTCCTCAAGTCGGGATTGGCCGTTTGCAGTCAGTCTGCTTCCATTTACGCGACCCCAAAGAGCAGACATACTTGGCGAGCTAAAGACGGGTCTTCTTTGCCATTCCGACCGGGTGCTAGAATGAAGGACCGTTGTCGAGAGTTTTGCAGGAGCGTTGACGCGCTGCGGTGGATGAAGCGGATAGGTCGAAAGACGAGCCCCCGGGAGCAAATATGATGGATTTCACGGTTGTTCCTCCCTCAAGGTCAAACCCCAGTCCTGTCTCAGGGGGCGTGCTGCAGCAGGACAATTGGAACGATTATAGCTTCCAGACGCTCTATCATCTCAATGTCTTCACCAGCGAATTCTCTGGCCTTATCGGACCGGTCAAGATTTGCGCAGAGGCCAAACGGCAGCCGATACCATCCAGCTGGCACGGGCCGGCTTGAGCCGCTCAGTGAGGACTATTGCTCGCTGGGACAGAGCCTCGACTATTATGAGCGCCTGGCGGAACTTCCGGACGAGCTTCGCCAAGAAATCCTTACACATCTGCGCGATGCACTTGCCTTTCCCGATCAGCGGAGTTGTTCTTCAGAACCCGGTTGGACCACATCGGTCCTCAGGGACATCGAGTGGAATTCGTTTCGACGCGATGTCTCCGTCCTGTTCGAATGCGACAACACCCATGTTGCACGGTCGGCTGGAGCTGAGTTTCCAGGTGACCGGATGGGCGAACCCGCTGCACCTTCGGTTCTCAGCGCCGGGCGCTTGGCAGATCTGGCTCCCAACCGATCGCGGCAAGCTCCCGGAACGCATCGCCGTTCTTACTGGCCGCAACGGATCGGGCAAGAGCACGTTGCTCGCCCGCTTAGCCCGTGTTCTTCATGAGTCGGAGTGTCCGGTCGGTACAGAACTAACTGCCCTCTGGCAGCATTGATCCACCGGGGATCGGATTTACTCGAGTTCTCAACATCGCCTACAGTGCCTTCGACGCGTTTCAGATCCCGGGGCACGACGAGAAGGAGCGCCGACAAATCTCTGACGACCTGGAGGCGCGGGACCGGGAGATATCATTTCTGCGGATTGCGTGACATCGCCCGCGAGATTGAGGAAGGGTTGGTCGGAACGGAGAACCCGCAACTTGAGAGCGCGAGCCCGATGGCCACTGACCGACAGCGCCGGACGTTGCTGAAATCGATCGATGAGCTTGCTACGGAGTTCGAGCGCACGATCGAACGCATCTCGAAGGCCAAGTGCCATGACTTGTTCGATTCCGCCATCAAGATCCTCGCAAGCGATCCATCCTTTCAGGACCTCGGGCCCCACCCCACGTCGACCATCTTGCAAGCGCCCGGAGAAAGCTTCGCGCACTGGAGCACCGGTCACAAGATTGTAATGCATGCGACTGCATCAATAGTCGCCCACACCGAGGCGAAATCGATCGTTCTGATCGACGAACCGGAGAGCCATCTGCATCCCCCATTGCTCGCCGCCTTCATGCATGCGCTGCGACTGATCCTCGACAATAATGATGCTTTTGCTGTCGTCGCGACCCACTCGCCGGTGGTCGCGCAGGAAACGCTTGGACGCCACGTCTCGGTCGTTCGGCGCAATGGGACAGAAACCACCATCATCCCGCCACGCATCGAAACCTATGGCGAAAGCATCGGCGAGATCACCGATGAGGTGTTCGGCCTCAATTCGGACGCGACGGATTTCCACGGGACGCTCCAGGGCCTGGTTGGCGGCGGCATGACGCTCGAAAGCATCGAAGGCCTCTTCGAGCGCGGTCTCAGCCTGCAGGCGCGCGCCTATGTGATGAGCGAACTCGCGCGGAAGGGCTGACGGCGTGTGGACCTTGCCGTCGCCCGATAGCACCGCTGTCGATACACAGCTCACGATGGCGCTCACCTATGCTAACGGTGAGCCTGTATATGCGCTATCGGCCGTCGAACGCGCGGCGGTGCTCGCCGTCTATCAAGCCTATGACGCTCTGCTCGGCCAACCCGATCCGAGCCCGTTGCCGATTGCACTCGCCGCATGCCGGCAGCACATTCGAGACGGGTACAATCAAGTGCGGATTAGTGGTCGGCTCCAGGCGCTTCGCGCGTCGCTCCTCAATCGACCGACATTTGTCCCTATTGCGGCTTTGGGGAGCCGACGGTGCTGGATCATTATCTTCCGAAAACCCATTATGGCGAGCTTGCGTATATCCCCGCAACCTTGTTCCGAGCTGTGGCCCTGCAACAACGCCAAGGGGGCGATTGTACCAGGAGCCGCATCCGGGCCGGGTCTTATTCACCCCTACTTTCAGGCATTGCCTGACGAGGTGTTCATGTGCGCCGATGTGGGCTTTGCTGCTGGTGCACTTGACGTGACCTTCCGGATAGAAGCCGGAATTCTGAATCCTGCCCTCGCACAAATGCTACAGTTTCAACTCGGTCGCCTCAAGCTAAACGAACGCTACCCTAGACAGATCAACAAATTCTTGTTCGAACAGCGAACAGCCATCCTTATGTTCAAGGAATTTGGCCCGATCCCTGAGCACTAACCACGTATCTCCTTCGATCAGCGGCGTCATTGACCGGTGGTTTTGGACGCAACGACTGGCGCCCAGTGCTTCTGAAGGCGCTTGCCGCCAATGCCGCCTTTTGCGCAGCGCCTGAAGACTATCGGGGAATGCGCGGACCGGCTGAGCCGGAAGGAGCCGAGGTAGCCGCCTGAGCGATATGCTCAACGGTCCCGTCGAGGGCCTGCGGCACTTGGCGGATTTGTGCACATGTTGCTTGGAGACGGATCAACAAGCGTCCGCTTTGAGTTGCCGGTAATCGGCATTGAACGGCCGACATTGGGCGCGTAGGCGCCGCTACCGAATGGCTTGGAATGTCCGGCTTCGGGATCGCCCTATCGTGTTCCTGACGGCCGACTTGGGTCGGTAGCCGCCGATGGGTCCGCTGCCCGGAGCGTCTGCTTTTCCGATCGGCCTGCCCAGGAGCGGCAGGTCCGCCCCGGCCAGCCCCGGTCGTGAGCCGCATGTCCGATATCCTATTGGGGCACCCGGAAGCGGACAGGCAGAAGCCCGTCCAATTCGGAAATTCAAACCGAGACATCACCCACGACCGACTTGACAGGACAGCCGATATATGTTCTTGTTATGTTCATGTCCGCCGCCGCCCCCTCCCCCCCAACCACCAGCGCCCCAACCACCAGCGCATGGGCCCTGGCCGAGCGCTTCGCCTGCTTCATCGCCGGGCTGCGCGACGCGATGGGGATCGCCGCCGGGCACAACCCGGCCCTGATGGAGATCGCGGCCCGGCTGTGGAACCGCCTCACCGAGGCGGCCGAGCGCTTCGCCGCCATCGCCGCCAGGCCGGCGGCGCGGTCCCGCCGCGCCGCGCCGCCCGCCGAACCCGCCGCCGCCCCCGCCGCAGATTCCCGACGATGCGGTCCCGCGCCGACACGCCGCGCCGCGCCGGACCCTGCCCAGGGGTTATGGCTGGCTGGTGCGGATGGCGCCGCAGACGGTGCCGTTCGGCGTCCAGTTCGCCTATCTCCTGGCGCAGCCGGAGATGACGGAGCTGCTGGCGACCGCGCCGCGCCTGTGGCTGGTGCTGCGCCCGCTCTGCCGGATGCTCGGCATCACGCCGCACGACGCCCCGCCGCGCCCGCCCCCCGCGCCCGCGCAGCGCGCGGCGGCGGCGGACATCGCCCGCGCCCGCCGGCGCCGGCGGTCGCGGGATCTTCGGTCCGAGCACGAAGCGATCCGGCGCCACGGTCCGCAGGGTGACCGGCCGTCGCTTTTCCGCTGCTAGGTCCGGACCGGCGGACGCGCGTCCATATTGTTGCGTTATGGCAATATATACCCGGCCGCATCCAACACCAGGGGCGCCGTCGTCCGCTCCGTCGCCGCCCGGATGCGATCGGCCCTGGCGTCAACCACGCGGCCTTCCCGCGGCCACGCCGATCGCGGCATAGTGCCCACCCCGCGGAAAGCCCACCCCGCGGACAGCAAGGAGCGCGCGCATGACCCCGTCCCAGGCGCTGGCCGGACTCTGGACCACGCTCGGGCTGCCGTCCGACCAGCTTGACGCCGCCCGGCTGACGGGCGCCGAGCCGGTGCTGCCGTCCTCCTTCGCCCTCGGCACCGCGGCGCAGGCGAGCATCGCCGCCAGCGGGCTCGCCGCCGCCGCCATCCACCGGCTGCGCGGCGGGGCGGCGCAGGAGGTGGCGGTCGATATGCGCCACGCCGCCACCGATTTTCATTCCGAGCACTGGCTGACGGTCGACGGCACCGCGCGCGGCGACGGCTGGGACCGCATCGCCGGCCTCTATCCCTGCGCCGACGGGCGCTGGGTGCGGCTGCACACGAATTTCCCGCATCATCGCGCCGGCGTGCTGAAACTGCTCGGCTGCGGCTACGACCGCGCCGAGGTGGCCGCGGCGCTGCAACGCTGGCAGGCGATCGAATTCGAGGACGCGGCGGCGGCGGCCGGGCTTTGCGTCACCGCCGCGCGCAGCTTCGCCGAATGGGACGCGCATCCGCAGGGACGCGCGGTGCAGGCCGAGCCGCTGGTGGCGATCGAGCGCATCGGCGACGCCCCGCCGCGCCCGCTGCCCCCGGCCGCCGACCGGCCGCTGTCGGGCGTGCGCGTGCTGGACCTGACGCGCGTGATCGCGGGGCCGGTGTGCGGGCGCACGCTCGCGGCCCACGGGGCGGAGGTGCTGCTCATCACGCCGCCGCATCTGTTCAATCCGCGCATGCTGGAGATCGATTCCGGCCGCGGCAAGCGCTCGGCCTTCCTCGATCTGCGCGATGCCGCGGCCGGCGAGACGCTGGCCGGGCTGTTGCGGGAGGCGGATGTTTTCGTCCAGGGCTATCGTCGCGGCGCGATCGCCGGGCACGGGTTCGGGGCGGAGGACGCGGCGCGGCTGCGGCCGGGCATCGTCTATGTCTCGCTCTGCGCCTTCGGGTTCACCGGCCCCTGGGCCGACCGGCGCGGCTTCGACAGCCTGACCCAGACCGCGAGCGGGTACAACCTCGCCGAGGCCGAGGCGGCCGGGGAGACGAAGCCGCGCGCCCTGCCGGTGCAGGCGCTCGACCACGCCTCGGGCTATCTGCTGGCGGCCGGCGCGCTGGCGGCGCTGCACCGGCGCGCGACCGAGGGCGGAAGCTGGCACGTGCGCGTCTCGCTCGCGCGCACCGGGCACTGGATCCGCGGCCTGGGGCGGGTGGCCGATGGGCTCGGCTGCCCGGCGCCGACCCGGGAAGACATCGCCGGATTCCTGGAGGAGTCCGACAGCGGCTTCGGCCGGCTGTCGGCGGTGCGGCACGCCGCAGTCCTGTCGGCGACGCCGGCGCGCTGGACCCTGCCCTCGGTGCCGCGCGGCACGCACCCGGCGCGCTGGGCGTAGCGGGCGCGGGCCGGCGCGACGCCGGTGCGCCGCGCGAGATCGCCGTCAGCCGGCCGCTTCGGGCCAGAACTCCGCCGTCCTCACCTCGCCGCTGGCGCTGCTCCTCGATCGTCAGCCGCCAGCCTGTGCCGCGCAGGCTCGGCTGGAACTGCCATTTGAGCAGATGCGTGAGCAGGACCGCGAGCCGGTTGACCAGTTCGCGCTTCTCCTGCCGCCCCATGCTCTCGATCTCCTCGGCGATGTGGGCGATGTCTGCCTCGGACAGCCGGCCGCTGCGCAGCAGCCGCGCCTGCTCATCAGCCCAGGCGTGGAAGTCCTGCTCGTACAGGGTGGCGTTGCTCATGGCATCGGGCTCCCGCAGTCAGGGCATCCCCGGTGTGACCGCCCGGCCGGACGGACGTCGCGAGGATGCCCGACCGCATCCTACAGCATCCCGAGCGCCTGCTTGCGCCGCGGCGGCGGGTGGGCCGCATCGATCTCCGCCAGGTCCTCGGCGGTCAGCGCGATCTCCGCGGCGGCGGCGTTCTGGCGCACGTGCTCCGCGGTCGCGGCTTTCGGGATCGAGATGGTGGTGCCGTCGCGCAGGCTCCAGGCGATCGCGATCTGGGCCGGCGTCGCCCCGTGCCGGCGCGCCACCGCGGCGAGCGCGGGCGAGCGCAGCAGCCGCCCGGCCTGGCCGAGCGGCGAATAGGCCATGACCGGCATCCCCCGCGCCCGGCACCAGGGCAGCAGGTCGAACTCGATCCCCCGGCGGTCGGGATGGTACAGCACCTGGTTGGTGGCGCAGGCGCCGCCGTCGGCAAGCGCGGCCAGTTCCTCCATGTCATCGGTGTCGAAATTGGACACGCCCCAGTAGCGGATGTGCCCGGCCGCGCGCAGCCGCTCGAACGCCGCCACCGTTTCGGCCAGCGGATGGCCGCCGCGCCAGTGCAGCAGGTAGAGGTCGATCCGGTCGGTGCCGAGCCGTTTCAGGCTGGCGGCGCAGGCCTTCGCCACGCCGGCGGCGGAGGCGTTGTGCGGGTAGACCTTGCTCACCAGGAACACGCGCTCGCGCTGGCCGGCGATCGCCTGCGCCACCACACGCTCGGCGCCGCCCTCGCCGTACATCTCGGCGGTGTCGATCAGGGTCAGGCCCTGCGCGATCCCCTCGCGCAGGGCCGCCGCTTCGGCGGCGGCGCGGGCGCGGGTCTCGCCCATGTGCCAGGTGCCCTGGCCGAGCGCCGGAACCGCGGTGCCGTCCGGCAGGGCCACGGTGGGGATCATGCCGCGGCGGCCTCGGCGATGCGCAGCAGGCGGAGGAAATTGCCGCCCCACAGCAGGGCGAGCGCCTCCCGGTCGTAGCCGCGGCGGATCAGTTCGGCGGTGATGTTCGGGCAGTCCCCGGCGTCGTTCCAGTCGGTGAACCCGCCGCCGCCGTCGAAATCGGACGAAATGCCGACATGCTCGATGCCGATCCGCTTCACCGCGTAGTCGATATGATCGGCGAAATCGGCCACCGTGACCTGGCCGGGCGGGGCGCGGTGCTTGAGGAAAGCGGAGACGGCGGTGATCTGGATCACGCCGCCCACGTCGCGCAACACGTCGAGCTGGCCGTTGTCCATGTTGCGCGGATGCTCGCACAACGCCGCGACGCAGGAATGGCTCGACAGCACCGGGGTGCGCGACGCCTCGGCCGCGTCCAGCATGGTGGCGCGGGAGACGTGGGCGACATCGACCAGCATGCCGAGCCGGTTCAGCTCCGCCACCGCGGCGCGACCGAACGCGCTGAGCCCGCCGTGTTCGGCCGCGCGTTCGCCGAGATCGGCGCGCGGGATGGCGGAATCGGCCAGCGCGTTGTGGCCGTTGTGGGTGAGGGTCAGGTAGCGGGCGCCGAGCGCGCGCAGCCGGGCCAGGCGCGAGAGGTCGGTGCCGATGGCGAAGCCGTTCTCCACCACCGGGATCACCGCCAGCACGCCGTCCTCGTGCGCGCGGGTGACATCGGCGGCGGTGACGCACAGCCGGGCCGGCAGGCCCGGGGCGCCGGCGGCCATGCGGCCGATCGCCTCCAGCATCGCCACCGCGCGGTCGAACGCCGCACGTTCCGAGACCGGGGTGCGGGCGGTCTGCGGCACATAGGCCACGAAGCACGCGGCGGACAGGCCGCCGCGGATCATCTTCGGCAGATCGACCTTGCGCGGCCCGTCCACGAACGGATCGGGGCCGGTCGGCCAGGGGATGTCGATATGGGTGTCAATGGTCAGCAGGCCATGGTGCAGGCTGAGCGGGTCGGTGGGGAGCGCATCGTTCATGCCCGCAGGCTTGGCCGGCACGGCGGCGACGTCAAGCGAAACCGCGCGGCGCGGCGGTCCGGGCCCTCCCCGCCCCGGCCGTCACGGCTGACGGTCCGGCCCGCGGCTGGCACGCGCCGCCTCGAAATGCGCAACGGCGCGCTCGAATTTGTCGCGGCACCCGGGATTGCAGAAGCCCACGACGTCGCCGCGATACCGGGTCAGGCTGTCCGCCTGGACCGGCTTGCCGGACCAGGGACAGGTCTCGTTGACGACATGATCGAGCGACAGGTCCGACACGGAGGGCCTCCTTCTCCTGAACAGCGCCCCACCATTGGAACAGGACCGCGCGCGCCGTCGCAAGCCGGAGGACTGCGACGGGCGTGAACGGCAGCTGCACCAGGCTCCGTGCGTCGCACCGCCCACCGCGGCCTTCCCCGCCACGGCGGGCGGGCGGGTCATCCGAACCAGGCCAGCGCGCCGGCCAGGGCCGCGGCCAGCGCCGCCAGAATGAGCGCGCGCCACAGGCCGGCGATGGCGGGCGCGGGCACCGAAACGGGCAGAAGCTTCCGCCCGGTGAGCATCGGCCGCACCAGGTTCTGCCCCTTGGCGGCCGCGTAGATGCCGATCACCGCCACGTGCAGCGCCGCCGCGCCCACCAGGACCTGAAACAGGATCGCATGCAGATCCGTCACCAGGTTCATCACGACGGCCGGCGTGATGTCGGTGAACGGCCCCTGGTCCGCCACGTCGTTGTTGACGAACACCCCGCTCAGGCATTCGGCCAGCAGGAGCCCCAACAGCGCCACCACCATCCAGCCGCCGGCCGGGTTGTGGCCGGCTTCGCGGTCCGGCTCGCGCACGAACACGTGCCGCAGGTGCCGCAGCGCGGCCGCCGGGGCGGCGAGGAAACGGGCGAAGCGCGCCGTCTCGCTGCCGGCCAGCCCCCAGAGCAGCCGGAACAGCACGAGGCCGAGCAGGACCTCGCCGGCCAGCACGTGCCAGCCCATCCAGTTCCAGCGCTCGGTCAGCCAGAGCGCGACGACCAGCGCCACCGTGAGCCAATGGAACAGACGCACCGGCAGATCCCACACCAGCACCCGCCGCACCGGCCCCGGCCTCATCGTGCCGTCCGCGTCCGGCCGACCCGCAGCAGGCTGATCAGCAACGCCATTCCCGCCGCCCCCGCGCCCACCCCGAGCGCGAGCCGCACCCCGCCGGCGATGCCGGCGCCCGCCGCGCCGGACAGGCCGAACGCGAGCGCGACCAGCGCGCTGCCAAAGCTCTGCCCGAGCAGCCGGGCGGTGGAGAGCATGCCGCTCGCCCCGCCGCTGCGTTCCCGCGGCGCCGCCCCGATCAGCAGGCGGTTGTTGGGCGACTGGAAGAATCCGAATCCGAAGCCGCACACCGCCATGCGCCAGGCGACGTCGGCCCAGCCGGCATGGACCGGGAGGGTCAGCAGCAGCACCATCCCGACCGTCATCACGGCGAGCCCCATGACGCCGAGCAGCGCCGGCGCGGACCGATCCGACAGGCGCCCCGCGAACGGCGCCACGAACACCACGATCAAGGGCCAGGGCGTCATCAGCAGCCCGGTGGCGATCTGCGAGCGGTGGTCCACATCCTCGAACAGGAACGGCAGCGCCACATAGGCGATCGTCTGCGCCATGAAGGAGCAGATGGAGACACCGACCGACAACGCGAAGACCGGCCGGCGGAACAGGTCCACCGGCAGCAGCGGCGCCGGGGTCGCCCGCGCGCGTTGCACCAGGAGCAGGCCGAACACCCCCGCCGCGGCGAACTCCGCCGCACCCAGCCAGGGGCTTGCGCCGCGGCCCAGCTCGTCGATCGCGATCACCACCAGGCCGAAGGCGGCGGCATTGAGCACCGCGCCGATCACGTCGAACCGGTGCCCGGATTTCGGCGTGGCCGGCAGCACCCGTGCGCCGTAGACCAGGGCGATCAGACCGAGCGGCACGTTGACCGCGAACAACCAGTGCCAGCTTGCCACCGACAGGATCGCCGCGGCGATCGAGGGACCGGTCGCCGAGGCGACCGCGACGATGAACGCGTTGAAGCCGACCCCGCGCCCGAGCTGATCGCGCGGGTAGATGAAGCGGACCAGCGCGGTGTTGACGCTCATCACCCCCGCGCCGCCGAACCCCTGCACGACCCGCGCGGCCACCAGCATCGGCAGGGAGGTGGACAGCGCGCAGGCGCCCGATGCCGCGGTGAACACCGCCAACCCGGTCCAGTAGACCCGCTTGTAGCCGATGATGTCGCCGAGCGCGGCGCAGGCGAGCAGGGAGACCGTGACCGCAAGCTGGTAGGAGTTCACCACCCAGATCGAGGCTGCCGGAGTCGCGTGCAGCTCCTTGGCGATGGTGGGCAGGGCGATGTTGGCGATCGCGCTGTCGAGCACCGACATCGCCACCGCGATGGCGATGGTGGTCATGGCGCGCCAGCGCTCGGCCGGAGGCAGGCCGTCGGGCGGGGGCACGACGGCGGCGGCCGGCGCCAGGGCGGGGGGAGACTCCATCGGCCCAACTTGACGGGCCGGCGGACGGTCAACAAGCTGCGTTTCCATGCCCCTGCCCCAGCACGAAACGCGGGTCCGACCGGAGTGGATCGACTCCAACGGCCACATGAACCTCGCCTACTACGTCGTGGTGTTCGACCACGCGACCGACCTGGTGTTCGACGCCCTGGACATCGGCACCGCCTATCGCGCGCGGTCCGGTCATTCCTGTTTCGTCGCCGAGACCCACACGCTTTACGAGCGCGAGGTGCGGGAGGGCGAGCTGGTCCGGGTCGCAACCCGGCTGCTCGCGGTCGATGCCAAGCGGCTCCATTTCGTGCACGAGATGCGCCACGGCGCGAACGGGGACCGGGTGGCGCTGCACGAGCTGTTGTGCCTCCATATTGACATGCGGACCCGCCGCACGGCGCCCTGGCCGACGGACCGCCGCGCGGCGCTGGAGGTCGCGGTCGCGGCCGAATCGGTGCTGCCGACGCCGGACGGGGTGGGACGGCGGGTCGGCCAGAAGCGGGACAAGCCGACGCGCTGAGCCGGCACGGTTGTCGCCTCGGCGGCCACCCGCCAGACTGTCGCAACACCCAAGGAGGAAACGGGAATGGCACCCAGGATCGCCGTCATCGGCGCCGGCGCGGTTGGCGGCTATGTGGGCTCCGGGCTGGCGGCGGCGGGGCATGACGTGACCCTGATCGACCCCTGGCCGGCCCATGTCGCGGCAATCCGCGCCGGGGGCATGCATCTCTCGGGCATGACCGACGCCGAGAGCCGGGTGGTGCAGGTTCCCGCGCTGCACGTAACCGAGGTGCAGGCGATCGCCCGTGAACGTCCGATCGATATCGCCTTCGTCTCCGTCAAGTCCTACGACACCGAATGGGCGACGCAGCTGATTGCGCCCTATCTCTCCGCCTCCGGCGTGGTGATATCGCTGCAGAATTGCATCAATGACGAGCGGATCGCCGCCCTGGTGGGCTGGGGCCGCACCCTCGGCACGGTGGTGACCGGCGGGCTCGCGCTCGATCTCCATGAGCCCGCGCATATCCGCCGCACCATGGCGAAGCGGCCGGACCTGACCTGCCTTTACGTGGGCGAGCCGAGCGGGCGGATCACCGCGCGGGCGCGCGCGATCGCGGCAATGCTGAACGATGTCGATGTCACCCACGCCACCGACGATCTGTGGGGCGAACGCTGGACCAAGCTGTGCGTGAACGGGATGCGCAACGGCGTCTCGGCCGCCACCGGCATGGGCGGCAACGAGCGCGACCGGCACGACGCGGTGCGGCGCGTGTGCATCCGGCTCGGCGCCGAATCGGTGCGGGTTGGCCAGGCGCTGGGCTACCGGGTGGGCAAGGTGGGCGCGCTCGATCCCGAGCAACTGGCCCGGGCCGGCGACGGCGACCCGGCCGCGCTGGCGGAGGTGGAGCGGCTGATGCTGGCCGGCACCACCGGCGCGGCGCGCAGCGACCTGCAGCGCCCGTCGATGGCGCAGGACATGGCCAAGGGACGCCGCACCGAGATCGAGTTCATGAACGGCTTCATCGCCGCCCGGGGTGCCGAGGCGGGCGTGCCCGCCCCCACCCATGCGCGCCTGACCGAGGTGGTGAAGCAGGTGGAGCGCGGCGCGCTGCGGCCCGATCCCGCCAACGTGCTGTGGAACTGACCCCGCCGGCGCGGCGGGACACGTCGCGCCGGCGGGCGCCGGTCAGACCGCGGCGCGCATCAGCTCGCCGAAGCGTTCCCAGGTCTTGCCGGTCCAGCGTTGCAGCTGCATCGCCGTGATCGGGCGGTGATCTTCCTTGCTGGTGTTGATCTTGATCCCCGGCAGCAGGACGGGGATCTCGACGTCATGCAGGCTTTCCGCCTGATGCATGACGTTGGCGCGGGAGAAGTCGCCGTCGCACTGGCGCAGCACCTGCGCCATGGTCAGGCTGATGCCGTAGGAAAAGACGTAGCTGGCGTCCGTCAGGTCGCCGTTCGGTTGGTACTTGGCCATGAAGGCGCGCCATTCCTTCATGCCCGCATCGTCGGCCCAGCCCGGGTCGGTCGGGTCCTTCAGATAGCCGGTGCTGATGACGCCGATCCCGGCGCCCGGACCGGCCGGGCGCATCACCCCGCCCACCGAGATCGAGACGTTGGTCATGAAGAACATCGGCTTCCAGTTGATCTCGTGCACCTTGCGGATCGCCTGGGCGGCGAATTTCGGGATCGCGCCGACCACCAGCACGTCCGCCCCCGCGGCCTGCAGGGAGAGGATCTGCAAATCGACCGTGGGGTCCGTGGTCTCGTAGCTGACGTTCCTGACCACGTACTTGTCCCAGTCCTTGCCCAGAACGTCCCGCACGCCGGCGGGGTAGTCCTTGCCGAAATCGTCGTTCTGATACAGGATTCCGATGCGCGGGTCCTTCACGTTCTGCAGCGCGTAGGTGGCGTAGATCTGTCCTTCGGTGCGGTAGTTGGGCTGCCAGCCCATGGTCCAGGGATAGAGCTTGCGGTCCGCCCACTTGCTGGCGCCGGAGCCGACGAACAGATGCGGGATGCCCCGCCGGTTCACGTAGCGTGCGATCGCCGAGTTGGTCGGCGTGCCCAGGGTCTGGAACAGGAAGGCCACATGGTCCCGTTCCACCAGACGGCGCACCATCTCCACCGTGCGCGGCGGGCTGTAGCCGTCGTCGAGGCTGATGAAGTCGAATTTGTGTCCGCCGATGCCGCCCTGATCGTTGATCATCCTGAAGAAGGCGCTCTCGCCGCGGCCGATGACCCCATAGGAGGAGGCCGGGCCGCTGTACGGCATGGTGTTGCCGATCTTCACCGTGGTCGCAGTGACCCCGGGCGTCGGCGCCGCGCGGGCCCGCATGACGCTTCCTGCCACACCGGCGGCTACGCCGCCGGCTATCACCGTGCGTCGCGTGATCATTGTTTGTTCTCCCTGTTGGTCGGACGTCTCCACCAGCGTCGCGAGCCAGGAAAAGGCCGAGGCCCGCGCGGGCCGGCGCACGGACTGTGCACGCCGGTCGGTAACGGATGCAACGACAAAGCGCAGCGCCCGGCCGCACGGCTGGCGCCCGGCCCGGCGCGCGCTACACTGTGATGCGAGACAGGCCAATGGAGGCGTGCGGCGATGTTCACGGTTCGACCCAGCGGGGCGATCCTCGGCGCCACGATCGAGGGGCTCGACGCGGCGCGCCCGATCGCGGCGGGCGATTTCGCCCGGCTGCTGATCGCGCTCGGCCGGCACGGCGTGCTGCGCTTCCCGGACCAGCACCTGGACGATGCGCAGCTGCGCGGCTTCGCCGAACGCTTCGGCGCGATCCAGGGATCGGTGGCGAAGGAGGCGGAAGCGGGCCGCGCAGTGCCGGAAGTGGGCGTGCTGTCCAATATCCGCGAGGGCGGGCGCTACATCGGCTTCCCCGATGCCGGGCAGGACTGGCACACCGACATGTCCTATCGCGACGTGATGGGCTTCGTGAACGTGCTGTACGGCGTGGTCATCCCGCACCGCGACGGCCGCGCGTTGGGCGGCACCGAATTCGCCAACATGCACGCGGCGTATGAGGCGCTGCCCGAGGCGCTGCGCACCCGGCTGGCGGACGCCACGGTGACGCATGATTTCAACCAGTACTGGGAGAACGCCCGCCGCCATGGCGCCGATCGTCCGCCGCTGACCGCGGAGCAGCGCCGCCTGCGCCCGCCGGTGGTGCATCCGCTGTTCCTGACCCATCCGATCACCGGGCGGAAGGTGCTCTATTGCAACCCCGGCTACGCGGCGCGGATCAACGAGCTGGCGGAGGACGACAGCGCCGAAACGCTCGCGTTCCTGTTTGTTCACCAGCTGCGCCCCGAATTCCGCTGGACCCATGTCTGGACCGAGAACGACCTGCTGGTCTGGGACCATCTTGGCACCATCCATCGCGCCATCGCCGACTACACGCGCGAGGAGAAGCGGCTGATCCGCCGCTGTCAGGTGATGGCGACCAAGGTGTTCACCCCGGAATTCCTCGCGCCGGTGCACGCGGCCCAGGCAGCGATGTAGACTCCAGCGATGTAGACTGCGGCGATGTACACTGCGGCCCTGTAACGGAGCGTCCCGATGACCCGTGTCCCCTCGATCGATCCCGCCACCGTGGCGCCCGAGCACCGCGACCTGCTCGCCCGCCCGATCGCGCTGCACCGCGCGCTGGTGAACTCGCCCGGCGCGCTGCGCGCCTTCGGCGGGCTCGGCCAGTACATCCGCCACGGCAGCAAGCTCGATCCAAGGCTGCGCGAACTGGCGATCCTGCAGGTCGGCTATCTGGCCCGCGCGCCCTACGAATGGTCGCACCACATCAAGATCGGCCACGACTTCGGCGTCACCGACGACGACATCGCCGGCCTGATCGCCGAAACCGACGGCCGCGCCTCCACGCTCGACCCGCTGGCACGCACGGTGTTGCGCGCGGCGCGCGAGATCACCGCCGACGGCGCGATGACGGATGCGACCTGGGATACCCTGGCCGGCACGCTCGCGACCGAACATCTGGTCGATCTGGTGGTGACCATCAGCTTCTATTGCGGCGTGGTGCGGGTGCTGGCCACCCTGCAGATCGAGGTCGAACCGGAATACCAGCCCTACCTGACCCGGTTTCCGTTGCCGGCCTGACCCTTCGACCCAGGAGCCGCGCATGCGCATCGGTGTGCCGAGGGAGATCAAGACCGAGGAATCCCGCGTGGGCCTCACCCCCGCCGGCGCGCGCGAACTGGTCCGCCTCGGCCACACGGTGCTGATCGAACGCGGCGCCGCCGCCGGGATCGGCATCGCGGATGAGGCCTACCAGGCTGCCGGCGCCGCCATCGCCGCGGACGCCGACGCCGTGTTCGCCGATGCCGAGATGATCGTGAAGGTGAAGGAACCGCAGCCGACGGAAATCGCGCGGCTGCGCCCGGGCCAGGTTCTGTTCACCTACCTCCATCTCGCCGCCGACCGGGCGCAGACCGAGGCGCTGCTGGCCTCCGGCGTCACCGCGATCGCCTACGAGACGGTCACCGACGCCCGCGGCGGCCTGCCGCTGCTGGCGCCGATGAGCGAGGTCGCCGGCCGGATGGCGGTGCAGGTCGGCGCGCATTGCCTGGAACGCGAGCAGGGCGGCGCGGGCATCCTGCTCGGCGGCGTGCCGGGCGTGGCGCCGGGGAAGGTGGTGGTGCTGGGCGGCGGCGTCGCCGGCACCAACGCCGCGCGCATGGCGGTGGGGCTGGAAGCCTCCGTCACCATCATCGACAAATCGTTGCCGCGGCTGTACGAGCTCGATCTGCAATTCGGCCCCCGCGCCACCACCCTGTTCGCCACCGGCGCGGCGATCGAGGCGGCGGTGCAGGCGGCGGATCTGGTGATCGGCGCGGTGCTGGTCCCCGGCGCGGCGGCACCGAAGCTTGTCTCGCGCACCATGGTCCGCGCCATGCGCCCCGGGTCGGTGCTGGTCGATATCGCCATCGACCAGGGCGGCTGCTTCGAGACCAGCCGGCCGACCACCCACGCGGCGCCGACCTTCGTCGCGGACGGCGTGGTGCATTACTGCGTCACCAACATGCCGGGGGCGGTGGCGCGCACCTCCACCTTCGCGCTCACCAACGCCACCCTGCCCTTCGTTCTGGCCCTGGCCGGGCAGGGCTGGCGGCGTGCCATGGAAGCCGACCCGCATCTGCGCGCGGGGCTGAACCTGCACGGCGGACGTCTCGTGCAGGCGGCGGTGGCGCGCGACCTGGGGTTGGCCGCGGTGCCGGTCGACACCATCCTGCAAGAATAAGGACAGGAGACCCACATGCCGGATCCGGAAATCGCCGCCCTGCGCGCCAAGCTCGCCGCCCGGGTGCGCGCGACCGACATCGACCAGATCAGGCGCGACTTCGACCTGATGGCCCAGCTCTATCCCGTCGCCGAAGACGTGACCGTCGCCCCGGCCAGCGCCCACGGTGTGCGCGCGGAATGGACCACGACGCCGGACGCGGCAGCGGCGCGCGCGGTGCTGTATGTCCACGGCGGCGGCTACGTGATCGGCTCGCTCGCCAGCCACCGCCATGTGGTCGCCGAGGTCGGTCGCGCCGCCGGGACCCGCGTGCTGGCGCTCGACTACCGGCTGGCCCCGGAGCACCCGTTCCCGGCCCCGGTGGAGGATGCGGTCGCGGGCTATCGCTTCCTGCTCGACCAGGGGCTGGCGCCGCGCGACATCGCGCTCGCCGGCGATTCGGCCGGCGGCGGGCTGGTGGTGGCGGCGCTCGTCGCGATCCGCGACGCCGGGCTGGCGCAGCCGGCCGCCGGATGGTGCCTCTCCCCCTGGGTCGATCTCGAGGGGATCGGCGCCAGCATGGACGCCAACGCGGCGCGCGACCCCACCGTGCAGCGCGAGCCGCTGCTGGAAATGAGCCGGCTCTATCTGAACGGCGCCGATCCGCGCAGCCCGCTCGCCGCGCCGATCTACGCCGATCTACGCGGGATCGCGCCGCTGTTCATCCAGGTGGGATCGATCGAGACCCTGCTCGACGACGCGATCCGCCTGGCCGGCGCCGCCGCCGCGGCCGACGTTCCGGTGACGTTGGAGACCTGGCCGGAGATGGTGCACGTCTGGCACCTGTTCCATCCCGAGCTGGCCGCCGGACGCCGCGCCATCGCCACCGGCGGGGCGTTCCTGCGCGGCGCCTTCGCGGGCGCGCAGGGATGAGCTTCCGCTCGCTCTACCGGCACGGCTTCGCCCGGGTCGCCGCCTGCACGGTGCGGGCGGCGCTGGCCGACCCCGCCGCCAATGCCGAGGCGATCCTGCACGCCGCCCGCGCCTGCCACGACCGCGGCGCCGCGCTCGTCGTGTTCCCCGAGCTCGCGCTGTCGGCCTACGCGATCGACGACCTGCGGCTGGCGGACACGGTGCTGGAGGCGGTGGAAGCGGCGGCGGGGACGATCATCGAGGCGTCCCGTGAGCTGCTGCCGATGCTGCTGATCGGCGCGCCGCTGCGCCACCAGGGCCGGGTCTACAACACCGCGCTGGCGATCCACCGCGGCCGGCTGCTCGGCGTGGTGCCGAAGACCTACCTGCCCAACTACCGGGAGTTCTACGAGCCGCGCCAGTTCGCCTCCGGCGACGGCTGGGCCGGGGGAGAAATCCGTTTCGCCGGGCAGACGGTGCCGTTCGGCCCCGACCTGCTGTTCGCCTGCGCCGACCTGCCCGACCTGATCGTCCAGGCCGAGATCTGCGAGGATTTGTGGATCCCGGTCCCGCCCAGCTCGCTCGCCGCGCTGGCCGGGGCGACGGTGCTGGCGAATCTGTCCGGCAGCCCGATCACCATCGGCAAGGCGGACACCCGCCGGCTGCTGTGCCAGTCGCAGTCGGTGCGCTGCCTGGCGGCCTATCTGTACGCCGCCGCCGGCGCCGGCAAATCCACCACCGACGTCGCCTGGGACGGCCAGGCGACGATCTTCGAGAACGGCACGAAGCTCGCGGAAACCGAACGCTTCCCCGACGGCGAGCGCATCGCGCTGGCCGACATCGACCTCGATCTGCTGCGCCAGGAGCGCATGCGGATGGGCAGCTTCGACGACAACCGCCGCACCCACGCCGCCGCCACCGGCGCTTTCCGCCGCATCGGCTTCACCCTCGACCCGCCGGCCGCCGATCTCGGCCTGCTGCGGGCGGTGGAACGTTTCCCCTTCGTGCCGGCCGATCCGGCGCGGCTCGAACAGGATTGTTACGAGGCCTACAACATCCAGGTGGCGGGCCTCGCGCAGCGGCTGGACGCGGCGCATATCCGGCGCGCGATCATCGGCGTGTCCGGCGGGCTCGATTCCACCCAGGCGCTGCTGGTCACCGCGCGCGCCTTCGACCGGCTGGGACGGTCGCGCAAGGATATCCTGGCCTATACGATGCCCGGCTTCGCCACCAGCGCAGGCACCAAGGCCAACGCGATCGCGCTGATGGAGGCGCTCGGCGTCACCTGCGCAGGAGCTCGATATCCGCCCCGCGGCGCGGCTGATGCTGGAGGACCTCGGCCACGACTTCGCCGCCGGCCACAAGGTCTACGACGTGACGTTCGAGAACGTGCAGGCCGGGCTGCGCACCGACTACCTGTTCCGGCTCGCCAACCACAACGACGGCATCGTGATCGGCACCGGGGACCTGTCGGAGCTCGCGCTCGGCTGGTGCACCTACGGCGTCGGCGACCAGATGTCGCATTACAACGTGAATGCCGGCGTGCCGAAGACCCTGATCCAGCACCTGATCCGCTGGGTGATCGCCAGCGGCCAGTTCGCCGCCGACGTCGGCACCACCCTGGAAGCGATCCTGGGCACCGAAATCTCCCCCGAGCTGATCCCGGTGGCCGAAGGCGAAACGCCGCAAAGCACCGAGGCCACCGTCGGCCCCTACGCGCTGCAGGATTTCTCGCTGTTCTACACGCTGCGCTATGGCTTCCGCCCGTCGAAGATCGCGTTCCTGGCGCTCGCCGCCTGGGAAGACGCGGCCAGGCGGCGCCTGGCCGCCGGGCTTCCCGCCCGACCGCCGGCCGGCCTACGACCTGGCCGAGATCCGCCACTGGCTGCGCGCCTTCCTGCACCGGTTCTTCGCCACCAGCCAGTTCAAGCGCTCGGCCATGCCGAACGGCCCCAAGGTCACCGCCGGCGGCGCGCTGTCGCCGCGCGGCGACTGGCGCGCGCCGTCGGACGGCAACGCGCGCGCCTGGCTTGCCGAGCTGGAGGCGAACGTGCCGGAGCGGTAGGCACGGCGCTCAGCCGAACGCCCGGCCCGCATCCCGTCCGGAGATTTCCACGATCAGCTTGCGCAGCACCGCGCCGGCGAAGCTGCCGAGGTCGGTCGCCACTTCCACGAAGGCATCCGGCCCGCCGATCACGTTCGTGCGGTAGTAGGCGGCCAGGCCCGGGTCGAGTTCCACGATCGGCAGGCCATTGATGGTGATGCCGGCCGCCACGGTCCTGTCGCGCTGCACGCCCGGCGGCGACCCGTCGTTGTTCACCCCGTCGCCGGAGATGTCGATCACCCGGCGCGTGGCACGGAAGCCGCTTTGCGCAAACAACGCCGACGAGAACCGGATCGCCCCGCTGAGCGAGGTCCAGCCCGGCCCGGACAGGGTGGACCCGGCGATGGCATCGGCGAAACGGCGCCCGCTGGCCTGGTCGGCGATCAGGGTCCAGCCCACGGTCTGGTCCTGGTGGGCGTCGTCGGACCACTCGACCAGGGTCGCGGCGATCAGCCCGCGCGGCCCCTGGCGCACGGCGCGCGCCAGTTCGATGGAACGAAACGCGTCGATATAGCCCTGCAATTGCAGCCGCAGCCGCGGTTCGCTCATGCTGCCGGAGACATCGACCGCCAGCACCAGCGCGACATCGATCCTGATCGGCCGGTCCGGCGATACCATGGCCTGTTCACGGGCCGCCGCGCGGCAGCGCCGCGGTCAGGACCGCCCGCCGCCGCCGGTCGATACGGAGCATACGCAACATTTCCGGACCCTAGGCGGGCTGGCGCCGGCCGGTCAAGGCGGGATGCGCCGGCGAGACCGGACAGGGCGCGCGGTCGACGCCGATGCGCCGCGGCAGGTTGGGGCGTCGGGTTACGGGATGCTACAGGATGGCCGCAACACCAAGGATCCCCGCCCATGCCGGATGGACGCCTGTTCATAGCCAACCGCCGTACCTCGTCGTGGTCGTTGCGCGGCTGGCTCGCCGTGCGCCTGGCGGGTCTCGATGTGGAGGAGGTTCAGATCCCCCTCACCCGTCCCGGCCCCACGCCGGCGATCGCCCGGGTCTCGCCGAACCGCACCCTGCCCTATCTGGAACACCGGGGCGCGCGGATCTGGGACTCGCTGGCCATCACCGAGTATTGCGCCGAGATCGCCCCGGGACTGTGGCCGGCCGACCGCATCGCCCGCGCCGCCGCCCGCTCGGCCGCGGCCGAGATGCACGCGGGCTTCATGGGCCTGCGCCGGTCGATGTGGATGAACCTCGGCGTCGTGTTCGCCGGGCGCGGACGCACCCCGGAGGCGCTTGCCGACATTGCCCGGATCGAGGCGCTGTGGGCGGACCTGCGCGCCGGTTTCGGCGCCGGGGGGCCCTATCTGTTCGGCGCCGCCTTCGGCGCGGCGGATGCGATGTATGCCCCGGTCGTGGCGCGGTTCCTGACCTGGCGGCCCGTGCTGACCGCCGCGTCCGCCGCGTATTGCGAGGCCGTGCGGGCCCATCCGCTGGTCACGGAGTGGTACGAGACGGCGGCGGGGGAGCCGGAGGCATGGAATCTGCCCGAATACGAGACCCCGCCCCCGCTCTGACTACCGCCCGGTATAAAGATGGGGCCAGCGGTTGCGCACCACCGGGCTGTCGGAGCTATAGGCCAGGCAGGTGTTCAGGATTTTCGGCGCGCCGCCGAAATGCTGGCTGATCCGCGCATCCAGCTGGTCCCCCTTCGCCCCCTTGTCGCCGCCCAGTTCGCGCTGGGCGCGGGCCGGCTTGATGGTCTGGTACGCGGTCGTGGCCATCTGCTGCAGCAGCTCCCGCAGATGGGTGCAGCCCACCGTGCCGCCCACCCGGGCCGCCGCCGCCTTGAGAAAGCCGCTGCCGATCACCAGCCCCTCCAGCCGGGCGAAATTGGGCGCCGCCGCGGGGCAGACCGCGTAGGGGGCGTAGTCGGTCGCCGCCTCGGCAGCGACGATGCGCATGTCCTCGTCAAGGGTGAGGCGCATCCACATGCCGTGCAGCGGCTCCCCGGGCTCGATCGTGCCGCGGTTCTCGTTGGCGAAGCTGTAGGTCTTGGTGTCGGTGAGCTCGGCCTCGATGTCGTACAGGCCGTCGTCACGGCGATAGCCGTTGAGCACGATGGTGCGGGTGTGCAGAGGCTCGCGCGGGGCGGGCGGGCTGAGCGGCATGGGCGGCGGCTCCGTATTGCGGTGCAGCATGCCAGTATGAGGGGTGGGTCCGCCAGGGCAAGGGCAAAGGCGGCATGGCAGGGTTCCGCAGCCGGGCGGTCATGCGGGAGCGACGAAGACGCGCGAGAACAACGCCCGGAATCCGCGTCGCCAGGGTTCCTTGCGCCGTTCCGTCAGTTCCGCGATGGCGAAGACCAGCACCAGAACGCCGACATAGAGAAGCACACGACCCTGCCAGGAGGCCGCAGCCCAGGATGTCTCCGCCCCCAGGAACTGCAGCAACGGCAGATGGAAGAGATAGAGAGTGAGCGTGGCCCCGGCGGCCCACCGGATCGGCGCCTCGAAGAAGCGCAACACCGGGCTTAACCCGCGCGAGACGGAGTGGAATCCGATCAGGTGGGCGAAGAACGACAGTCCGACGATGTAATCCTGAACCGTCGGCTGCGCTCCCAGCCAGATCGGCCCGATCAGCCGGCCATGGCGCCACGCATAGATTTCATAGCCGATCCACACACCCAGCCCGCCGAGGCAGAGTGCCGCGGCAGCCACCGTCGGGATCGTGACGCGCTTGCAAAGCTGGTACGCGATGACCCCGAGAAGCCAGAGCGGGAACATCGCGACCACTTTCGGCCCGACGAGGACCAGAAGCGTCAGGACCGCAGGCACACGCCAACGCCATGGCGCGAACACCGCGACGGCGAAGATCGCGTAGTACCAGACCTCGAATCCAAGCGACCAATAGGGAAGGTCGGACCCGGGCGGAATGTCGTTGAACCACACCTGATTGGTGAAGGCCAAAGCGTGCAGAAACTGGGATGCCCTGCCGTTCCACACGTATCCCCAGGCGGAACCATAGAGCGCCGGCCGGGCCATCCGTCCAAGGGCGTCGAGCAGGAAGGTTGCGATCAGTGCCGGAATGGCGACCGAATAGATGCGCGCGAACCGGCTGACCGCAAACTGCAACGGTGCCTTTTCGCGTGTATCGTAGACATACGCAATGACAAACCCCGACAGCACGAAGAAGACGTCCACCGCCTCCGAGCCATAGGGCCCCACCTGCCAGAACAACCCGCCCGTGAATCGTTCGCCGCTGGCATGGCTGACGAACACCGTCATCGCGGCAGTGAAGCGCACCGCGTCGAGGTAGATGGACGTGTCCTTGTTCATGCCCCCGTCGCCTTATTCACGACCGGCTTCTGCGGGTAAGTCATCCCATGGCTTCTACCGGTGAAACCTGGCGCGCGGGCGCGGCAGGTGCACCACAATCGCGCGAGGCCGAACGCCGGAAGCGGGCCGCCGACCGCCGATGCCCGTTCGGCAAAGGTCGGGCCGGGCCGGCCGGGCGGCGCGCCGTCCCCGAGGTTTGCCTGCTGCTTCATCCGTCTGTAGCGTCCGGGACCGGGTACGGCCGGGGGGGTCGTCCCGCCGCGAGACCCAGGGACGACAGGTCAATGAGCAAGCACGTGGTGGCGCGGGTCACCGACATCCCGCCCGGCGGGCGCAAGTTGATCACCGTGCGTGGCCGGCCGATCGCGGTGTTCAACCTTGGCGGGACGTTCTACGGGCTGCTCAACCGATGCCCGCACGAAGGCGGGCCGATGTGCGAGGGTATCCTGACCGGGCTGATCGAGGCCGATGTCCCGGGCGAATACCGCTACTCCCGCGTGGGCGAGGTGCTGCGCTGCCCCTGGCACGGCTGGGAGTTCGACATCCGCACCGGCCGGTCCTGGTGCGATCCGGAGAAGGTCACGCTTCGCAATTACAAGGTGGAAGTGACGCCCGGGCAGCGGCTTGTCGAAGGGCCGTATGCCGCCGAAACCATCCCGGTGACGGTGGAGGAAGACTACGTGGTCGTGGAGGTCTGAGGGCCCCGGGGCGGCGCGCCCCCGCATCCCGGCATGCACCGGCTCGCGCAGCGTCCGAATCACGATTGCAACGTCATCTTTTTCGGTATTATTCGGTCCAGGACCACATGCCGCCGGGCGCGGGCGTTGTAAGGGGCACGCTCGTTGCGGGCCCGCCCGCCGCGCGGCGCCGCTCCCGGCCCATCATGTGCGGACGGGATTGGACTCGCCGGCCTACCCGTGGGTATCCTTGACATCGATCACCCAGGGGGGAACCAAGCGAATGACGGACGTGGCCTGGACCGAGACCACCGCACGCATCGCCGGCAGCACGATGCATCTCAGCCGCGCCGGCGCCGGCCAGCCGCTGCTGGTACTGCATCACGACACCGGCACCCCGGAGCGGCTGCCGCTGTACGACGCACTGGCCGCGCACTTCGACGTGCTGGTGCCGCACCACCCCGGCTGGGGCCGCTCCGAGCGCCCCCAATGGATGCGCAGCGTGCGCGACGTGGCGGCGATGCAGCAGTGGCTGCTCGCCGACCTCGGCCTCAAGGACGTTTCCCTGCTCGGCCTCGGCTTCGGCGGCTGGATCGCGGCCGAAATGGCCTCGCTCGCGCCCACCGACTTCCGCAAGCTGGTGCTGGTCGGCGCGATGGGGATCAAGCCGCCCGAGGGCGAGATCATGGACCAGGCGATCGTCAGCTACCTCGTCTATCCGCAGGCCGGGTTCCACGATCCCGCCGCCTTCACCCGCACCTACGGCGACGTCTCCACCGACCAGCTTGAAGCCTGGGACATCGCCCGCGAAATGTGCTTCCGCGTCGCCTGGAAGCCGTACATGTACAGTCAGACCCTGCCGCACCTGCTGGGCGGCGTCCGCGCCCCGGCGCTGGTGGTGTGGGGGGACGATGACAAGATCGTGCCGATCAGCGCCGGGCACGCCTATGCGAAGGCGCTGGCCAACGCGCGTTTCGAAACCATCGCCGCCTGCGGCCACTTCGTCGATATGGAACAACCCGAGGCGCTCGCCCGCCTCGTCACCGACTTCGTCGCCGCCAACTGAACGCCGCTTGCGCCCGAAGGAGGCACGCAGATGCACCTGATGTATTTCACCGAGCAGCCGATGTCCGCCTACGACAGCCAGGCCGGACTCGACTACGGCGCCACCGCGCTGACCTTCTCCAACAGCCATTTCGACCCGGTGGCCGGCAGCCGTCTGTACAACCAGTATCTGGAAGACTACATCTACGCCGAGGAATGCGGCGCCGACGGCATCATGCTGAACGAGCACCACAACGCGCCGTTCTGCATGCAGGCCAAGACCAACGTCTTCGCCTCCATCCTGGCCGCGGTGACGAAACGGGTGAAGATCGTCATCCTCGGCAACCCGCTGCCGCTGGCCGAAAACCCGGTGCGGCTCGCCGAAGAACTGTCGATGATCGACATGATCTCCAAGGGCCGCCTGGTGTCCGGCTTCGTGCGCGGCGGCGGGCAGGAACAGCTCGCGACCGGGGTGAACCCGGCCTACAACCGCGAACGGTTCGAGGAAGCGCACGACCTGATCGTGAAGGCATGGACCCAGCCCGGACCGTTCCGCTGGGAAGGCACGCACTACCAGCACCGGGTGGTGAACCCCTGGGCGGTGCCGCTGCAGAAGCCGCATCCGCGCATCTGGATCCCCGGCGTGCTGTCGAAAGAAACCGTTCTCTGGACGGCGCGACACCGCTATCCCTACATCGCGCTCAACACCTCTCCCGACGCCACCAAAGCGATCTGGGACACCTACTCCGCCGCCGCGAACGACGCGGGCTACACCGCGGGGCCGGAGAATTTCGGCTACCTGATCCGCGTGCACGTGCAGGAAACCGAGGAAAAGGCGCTGGAGAACGCGCGCCAGTTCATGTGGATGCAGGGCGAGTTCACCGGGCTCGCCAATCCCGTCTGGGCCAACCCGGCGGGCTACTTCTCCCCCTCCGGCCGCCGCAACTTCGTGGAGTTCGCCGTCGGGCGGGCCAAGAACCCGCGCGGGGCCATGACCTTCGAGGAACAGGTCGCCTCCACCATGATCATCGCCGGCACGCCGAAAACGGTGATCCCCCGCCTGCGCTGGCTGATCGAACGCACCCGCCCCGGCATCATGGCATTCTGGGCCAACGACGGCTCGGTCAGCCCCGAGGACAGCCGCACCTGCATCCGCCTGCTGTGCCAGGAAGTGATGCCGGCGGTGCGCGAAATCGGCAAGGAACTCGGACTCAATTCGCCGTTCGAGGCCGATTCGCCTGTCGGCATCGACTACTCCACCGACCTGCGAGTCCGCCCGGCGGCCGCCGAGTAAGGGCGCGCCGAAGAAAGCAAGGCCAGGGGGCGCTGCCCCCTGGACCCCCGCCAAGGGCTGAGCCCTTGGAACCCGTTCGTTGGTTCCGTGCCGGTGTGGGGTGGCGCGGCGGGCGCGGGGCGGCCCGGCGGCTGGCCGAGACCGAGCGCGAATGCGCTCGGTCTCGGCCAGCCGCCGGGCCGCCCCGCGCCCGCCGCGCCACCCCACACCCACACGGAACCCCCCGAGGGGTCCAGGGGACTTGTCCCCTGGCAGGGGGTCCAGGGGGGCAGCGCCCCCCTGGCCTTACTTCTCCAGCACCTCGTCGCCGCGCAGGGTCGGTGCCGGGGTGCTTTCGATCATGACGTTGATGCAGGCGGGCTTGCCGCTGGCCAGCGAGCGCTCGATGGCGCCGGGCAGATCCGCCGCCGCCTCCACCAGTTCGCCGTGGCCGCCGAGGGCGGCGACCACCTGATCGTAGCGTGTGGCGTTCAGCTCGCAGCCGCGCGCGCGGTTGGCGCCGTAGTCGCGCAGTTGCAGGTTGTATTCCGCGTTCCAGCGGGCGTCGGTGCCGACCACGGCGACGAAGGGCAGGCCGCGGCGCACCGCGGTTTCGAACTCGGCCATGTGGAAGCCGAACGTGCCGTCGCCCAGCACCGCGAACACCGGCGCGCGCGGCTCGGCCAGGCGCGCGGCGAGCGCGTAGGGCAACGAGGCGCCGATCGAGCCGCCGACCCCGTTGGTCAGCCGGCGCGGGGCGCGCAGCACGCTCTGGCCCCATTGGGCGAACTCGCCGCCGTCGCAGATCAGCACCGTGTCCGGGTCCTGCTCCACGTAGGGCTTCAGGGCGCGCACCACCTCGACCGGATGCAGCTTGCCCGGCGTGGCGGAGGCGAGGCCGGCCCAGGCGGCCGGCCGGCCGTCGCGGCGCGCGGCGGCCTCGGCGCACCACTCGGGGCGCGCGGCGGAGCGCCCGGCGGCACGGCGGGCCAGCGCCTCCCCGGCCGGATACGCATCGGCGAGACAGGCGAACGCCAGGCGCGGGCCGAGCGCGCGCGCCGCGCGATCGAGCAGCGGGCCTTCGGGATCCAGCACGATCCAGCGCCGGTCCGGCGCATCGCCCGGCACCTCGCCGAATTTCAGGGTGAAATCGAGCGGCTTGCCAAGCAGCACGATCAGGTCGGCGCGGCCGATGACGGCGGCAAAGGCCCCGAGCGTGGCATCGGCGATGCCGCGCGGGCTTTCCATGATGCAGGCCGGCATCCCGGTCGCGTCCGTGATCTGGCGGAGCAGTGCACGCCCGCGCCGGGTGGCGAGCTGCGGCCCGGCGATCAGCAGCGGATGCCGTGCCTGCGCGATCAGCGCCAGCGCGGCATCCGCGGCCGGATCGGCCAGCCCCACCACCGGGGCGACGAACGCCTCGTTCCGCGGCCAGACAACGGACTCCGTCGCCACGGCCCGGTCGAGCAGGTCGGACGGCAGGCTGAGATGCACGGGGCCGGGCCGGCCGGAGACGGCGATCCGCAACGCGGTTGCGATCTCCTCGCCGAGTGTTTCGGTCGTGCGCGCGGTCCAGGACGCCTTGGCCACGGGCTCCGCCATGTCGGCCTGGCGCAGCTCCTGGAACCCGCCGCGGCCGAGCTCGCCCGTCGCGGTGTGGCCCGACAGCAGCACCATCGGGCTTTCCTGGCCGCGCGCGGTGAACAGCGCGGCCACCGCGTTGGCGTGGCCGGGCCCGCCGGTGACCATGGCGATGCCGGGCATTCCCGTGAGCCGCCCCCAGGCGTCGGCCATGTGCACCGCCGCCGCCTCCTGGCGCACGTGGACAAGGTCGAGCTCCGTCTCCAGCGCCGCGTCGAACAGCGACATGATGTGGTTGCCGGACAGGGTGAAGATCCGGGTGCAGCCGGCTGCTTCAAGGGTGCGCATGACGATGTCGGCGCCGCGCAGGGTGGAGCTCATCGGGATCGGATCCTTCCTGGAACGATGGCACGCCGGCCGGGGATCGTGCGACGCCCCCGGTCCGCGCGCCCCGGCGTGCCGGCACGTCGGCCGGATGTCAAATCGCGTTGCCGGCGGCGTGGCCGGTGGCGGTGGCGGCCAGCAGCCCCTGCGGTCCGGCGCAATCGCCGACCCGCCAGGGTTCGATCCCCGCCGCGCGCAGCGGCGCCAGCAGCGCGTCGGCCGGCGCCCGCGGCGTGGCGTAGGTCAGCAGCGCCACGTCGGGGATGACCCCGCCGCCGGTGCCGAAGACGCTGCGGTACGCGAGCCGCCCGGCCTCGATCCCGTCGTCCCACACCGGCGTGGCGAGCGCGATCGTTTCGATCCCCTGTTCGCACATCCGCCGCAGGATGCCCTGCCGTGTCACCAGCGCGACCTCGGTGGCGATGGTATCGCGCGGCGTGACGATCACCGTGCGGTCGAACCGCAGGCGCAGGAACTCGGCGGCGGCATAGGTGCCTTCGCCGTGGTCCATGTCGAACAGCACCGCGGTGCCCGGCTGGCGGGCGGTGCGCGCGGCGAGCGGGATGATGGCCTCATGCAGATCGGGCACCAGCCCGGCCGCGACCGCCTCGGGCGGCAACCAGGCCGGCGCCAGCATGGCCGCACCGGTCGCCAGCACCACCGCGTCCGGTCGCAGCGCCAGGATGTCGCCGATGCCGGCCGCGCCGCCCAGTTCGAACCGCGCCCCGGCGCGCCGCGCGGCGACCACCTGATAGTCGTAGATGCTGGTGATCGTTTCGCCGCCCGGCAGCAGCGCGCGCAGCCGCGCCTTGCCGCCGGGCTCGGCGGAGCCGCCGAACACGGTCACCGCGTGGCCGCGCGCCGCAGCGACCCAGGCCGCCTCCAGCCCGGCGACGCCGGCGCCGACGACCACCACGCGCTTGCGCCGCGCGGCCGGGGCGGGCCGGAAATCCACCTCATCGGCCTGCGCCACGCGCGGATTGTTCACGCAGGCGATCGGCTGGTGGCGCGACACGATCGTGCCCCAGCAGGTGTTGCACGACAGACAGTAGCGGATGTCGTGCGCACGGTCCTGCACGGCCTTGGCGAGCCAGGCCGGATCGGCCACCAGCGCGCGGCCCAGCCCGACCAGCTCGGCCTCCCCACCGGCGACGATCGCCTCGGCTTCCGCCGGATCGGTGATCCGCCCAAGCGCCACCAGCGGCACGCCGTGCACCGACGGGCGCAGCCGGCGGAGCAGCGGCAAATAGGGCAGGCGCGGCCCGTGCCGGTCGGGCACGTGCATTTCCAGCGACGCCGCGTGCGCGCCCTGGGCGAAGCAGACGTAATCCACCTCGCCCGGCGCGGTGAGGCGCGCAGCGATGCCGGCCGCTTCCTCCGGGCCGATGCCGCCCGGCACCCCGTCATCGCCGGGCAGCTTGAGGCCGACGATGAAGCGCCGTCCGCACAGCGCGCGGATGGCACCGATCAGGTCGGCCAGCAGCCGGGTGCGCCCCTCCCGGTCGCCGCCATAGCGGTCGGTGCGCCGGTTCGCCCAGGGCGAGAGGAACTGATGGAACAGGTGGCCGTGCGCCGCGGACAGCTCGACCCCGCTGAAGCCGCAGCGCTGCAGCCGGGCGGCAGAGCCGGCGAAGGCTTCGACCATCCGCGCAATCTCGTCCGCTTCGAGCGCGCGCGGCATGGTCCAGCTCAGATCGTCGGGCAGCGCCGAGGGCCCAACCGCCTCCGGGTTGCGGCCGCCCTCATGAAAGCCGCGCCCGCCGTCCTGGATCTGCCCGAGCAGCCGGCAGTCCTGCGCTTCCACCGCCTCCGCCCAGCGCCTGAAGCCGTCGAGAGTGTCGTCGTTCCACACCTGCGGCCGCGGCAGGCCGGCCTGGTGCGGGGCCATGCCCAGCGGCTCGGTCACGGTGGCGGCCGCGCCGCCTTGCGCGCGGTTGGCGTGGTAGCGGATCAGCGCCGGGCTGACCGTCCCGTCGCGCCCCAGCACGGTGGTCATGGAGGCGTGGATCACCCGGTTGCGCAAGCCGATCCCGGCCAACGTGACCGGGCTTTGCAGCACCGGATAGGCGTCCGGCCGGGTCACGGCGCGCTGCCCGGCCCGCGGCCCGGTGGGATGGCGATGGCGATGGCGATGGCGACCCGCGGCGACCCGCCCGGCACATCCGGTCAGTCCCGCCAGCCGGGGTTCCGCCCCGGGGTCGGCAGGCGGGCGGTCAGGATCGTTCCGCTCTCCAATTCGGTGATGAACAGGCGGCGCCGGTCCGCGCCCCCGAAGGCGATGTTGGTGGTCATCATCCCCGTGCAGGACCGCAGCCGGTACAGCGGCTCGCCGAGGCGGGAAAACACCCACACCGCCCCCATCCTTGCGTGCGCCACCACCAGATTGTCCTCGGCGTCATGCACGATCCCGTCCGGCCCGCCGCCGGGACCGCCCGACATCTGGATGAACGTGCCGACCCGGCCCGGCATCCGGTCCGGGCCCAGCAGCGGCACGTGCCAGATCGCGTTCGCCCTTGTCACCGCCAGCAGCACCGCGTTTTCGTCCGCGGTCAGCGCCAGGCCGTTCGGGCTGGGGAGGGTGTCGAGCAGCACCTGCACCGCGCCGGCCGCGGTCAGCCGCACCAGCCGGCCGGTCGGATCGTTCAGCCCGGTCTCGCCCTGGTCGGTGAAATAGATATCGCCGTTGCGCGCGATCACGAGGTCGTTCGGGCCGTGCAGCGTCGCCCCCGGCAGGTCGCCCAGCACGGTCTCGATATGGCCGGTGTCCGGATGCAGCCGGACAAGGCCGTGCGTGCGGTCGGTGACGAAGATCGCGCCGTCGGCGCGGATGCGCAGCCCGTTCGGGCGGCCGTCGTATTCGGCCGCCACATCCCACGCGCCGGCGGGCGAGAGACGCAGGATGCGCCCGTGCGCCAGGTCGGTGAGGTAGAGCGTGCCCGCACGGTCGAAGCCGGGGCCTTCCAGGAAGCAATCGACCGCGCGCAGGTGATGGCGTTGCATCCAGGACGGCCGGTCCGGGCGGCGCAACGAAGCGGGGACGGTGGCGAAAACCTCGGTCTCCAGCACCTGCGGGGGCGGGTACATCAGACCGCTGCGGCGGGCGAACGGCCGGAGGCGCGGGCGGTTTCCACGGTCATGACGTTCCCCTTGGCGTGCCGGCTCTTGGAACGGGGGGAGCGTAGGGAGGCGGCGGTCGGGCGGCAAGCCTGGCCGAGGCACGGCAATCGGGTGAACGCCCCCCATCTTCACCTCTCCCGCTCTGCGGGAGAGGTCGGCGCACGAAGTGCGCCGGGTGAGGGCTGGAGGCACGGTATTCCGGGGTCTGGCGGCATCGCCCGTGGCGCCGTCGGGGCCGTATGGGCCGCCGTTGCGGCATGCCCTCACCCGGCGCGCTACGCGCGCCGACCTCTCCCGCCAGGCGGGAGAGGTGACGTGCAGGGGGCGTGTCAGGGCCGGCGATGCTCCGCCGGAGCAGGACCGGACCCGCCGGCGGGCGACGATCAGGGAAGCAACCGGCACCTGAACAGCGGCGCCGGCGGCAGCGCGATGCGTGGCGGCAATCCGGCCTTGCGCATCGCGACTGCGCCGTGCGGACGGTTCAGGCGTGGACGACGCCGCGGGTCATGTGCTCCTCGACGAAATCGCGATCGCTCACCCGCGGGATGTCCGACCGGCTCAGGCCGATATCGGCCAGTTCGCGATCGGTCATGCCGGCGAGCTCCGCCTCCGCCGTCTGCCGCGCGGCCCAGGCGCTCACGCGCGAGGCCAGCGTGCCGGCCAGACGGGCGAGCAGGCCGTGATGACGCGCCGGCTGCGCCGGCTCGTAATCGGCATCGTCCCAGGTGGTGTGATAGGAGAGCAACTCAGGCAGTTTGAATGTGAGTTCGGACTTGGCAATTGCAGCGGACATGGGAAGCTCCCATCAGTTACCTCGGGTCCGGCGCGGCGTCGTCGTGGCGGGGCGCTCCCGAGTTCTTTCGCACTGCAACATAGGGATGGTTTGCTGCCCCATCACTGCGGAGATTACGGCCCTGCCATGCGACCCATGCATAAAAGGACAGCGGGCTTGACCCATAACGCTTTCGGCGCCCCGGACCCTGCCGCGTGAGCGCCGCCGCCGACCGCCTTGCCGCACTGCGCGCCGGGCTTGCCGCCGCCGGACTGGCCGGTTTCATCGTCCCGCGGGCCGACGAGCATCTGGGCGAATACGTGCCCGCGAATGCCGAGCGCCTCGCCTGGCTGACCGGCTTCACCGGCAGCGCGGGGCTGGCCGTCGTGCTGGCAGACCGCGCGGCGGTGTTCACCGACGGGCGCTACGTGCTGCAGCTCGCCGCCGAGACCGACCCGGACCTGTGGGAACGCGCCCACATCACCGAGACCCCGCCGCCGGACTGGCTCGCCCGCCATGCCCCGCCGGGGGGCGCGATCGGCTACGACCCAAGGCTGATCGGCGCCGACGCACTCGCCCGCTACACCGCGGCCGGGCTGTCGATGCGCCCGGTCGCCGAAAACCCGATCGATGCGGTCTGGACCGGCCGCCCGCCGCCGCCCGCCGCCCCGGCCGAGCCGCACAGGCTGCGGTTCGCCGGCCGCAGCGCCGCCGACAAGCGGGCGGAGATCGCCGCCGTGCTGGCGGCGGCGAACCAGGACGCGGCGGTGATCAGCGATCCGGCCTCGCTCGCCTGGCTGCTCAACCTGCGCGGCGCGGACGTGCCGTTCGTGCCGGTGGCGCTGGGCTTCGGACTGATCGACCGCGCCGGGCAGGTGCGCCTGTTCATGGACCCGGCGAAGCTCGGGCCGGAGACCCGCGCCTGGCTCGGCAACGATGTCGCGACCGAGCCGCCGGCCGCGCTCGGCGCCGCGCTGGCGTCGTTGCGAGGCAAGCGGGTGCGGCTCGACCCCCAGGGCGCCCCGGTGTGGTTCGAGCAGACCCTGCGCGCGGCGGGCGCCACGGTGGTGGCCGGCGCCGATCCCTGCCTGCTGCCAAAATCCCGCAAGAACAATGTGGAACAAGACGGGGCTCGAGTCGCGCATCACCGCGATGCCGGCGCGCTCTGCCGCTTCCTGCACTGGTTCGCCGCCGCGGCGCCGGCGGGGACGGAAACCGAGGCTTCGGCCGCCGCGAAGCTGCTGGCGCTCCGCACCGAGCTGCCCGACTTCCGCGGCGAGAGCTTCCCCGCGATCTCCGGCGCCGGCGAGCACGGCGCGATCATCCACTACCGCGTCACCCCGGAGTCCGACCGGCCGATCCGCGCGAACGAGGCCTATCTGATCGATTCCGGCGCGCAGTTCCCGGAAGGGACCACCGACGTCACCCGCACCGTCTGGACCGGGCCCGATCCGGCCCCGGATTCGTTGCGCGACCATGCGACCCGGGTGCTGAAAGGCCACATCGCCATCGCCACCCTGATCTTCCCCGAAGGGACCGGCGGCGCGCTGCTCGACAGCTTCGCGCGCCGCGCGCTGTGGCAGGTCGGGCTCGACTACGACCACGGCACCGGCCACGGGGTCGGCAGCTATCTTTCCGTGCACGAAGGCCCGGTGAGCCTCTCGCGCCTGGCCCGCCCGGTCCCGATCGCGGCCGGGATGATCCTGTCGAACGAGCCGGGCCTTTACTTGCCCGGCGCCTACGGCATCCGGCTCGAGAACCTGCTGCTGGTCCAGCCCGCCGACCTGCCGGGCGCCACCCGCACGTTCCTCCGCTTCGAGACCCTGACCCTGGCGCCGTTCGACCGCAACCTGATCGACCCCGCCCGGCTCGATCCCGGGGAACGCGCCTGGCTCGACGCCTACCACGCGCGGGTGCTGGCAGAGGTCGGTCCGGGGCTCGATCCTGCCGCACGGTCCTGGCTCGCCGGCGCCTGCGCCCCGTTGTGACGGCATCGACCGGCGACAGGGCCCGCATCCGCGGCCGGGGAGCATCGCCCCCGGCCGCTGCTCCCTAGTCTTGACGGGCACGCCGGCCGCCCGCACATCGTGCGCATGCAAGCGCCCTTCGCCGCCCCCGAAGACCCCAGCGCCGCCGAGGCGATCGCGGCGATCGCCGACGAACTGGCCGTGTTCGACGACTGGATGGAGCGCTACCAGTACATCATCGATCTGGGCCGCAAGCTGCCCCCCTTCCCTGCCGAATGGATGGACGAAGCCCATCGGGTCCAGGGCTGCCAGAGCAAGGTGTGGATGGAAGCGCACCTGGCCGATGGCCGGCTGTTCCTGGCCGGTGCGTCGGACGCGGCGATCGTGAGCGGCCTGGTCGCGCTGCTGCTGCGGGTCTATTCCGGCCGCGCACCGGCGGAGATCGCCGCCACGGACCCGGCGTTCCTGCGTGATCTCGGGCTGATCGAGGCGCTGTCCACCAACCGCGGCAACGGCATCGCCGCGATGGCGCGCCGCATCCGGGAACTGGCCGCGCTGGCCCCGACGCCGGGCTGATCCGCCGGATCCGCCTCTTGCCAGCGGCGCCGATCGGGGCGATCTAGGCATGACCGGACCCGACGGGTCCCCTTTCCCTGCAACCCGAGGCTCGCGCCATGTTCATCGAGACCGAAGGCACCCCGAACCCCGCCACCTTGAAGTTCCTGCCCGGACGCGAGGTGCTCGGCACGCGCACCGCCGACTTCGCCTCCGCCGACACGGCCGGAATGAGCCCGCTCGCCGGCGCGATCTTCGCCATTCCCGGCGTCGCCCGGGTGTTCCTGGGCGGCGATTTCGTCACCGTCAGCAAGACCGACGCGACCGACTGGGCCACGCTGAAGCCGCAGGTGCTCGGCGCGCTGATGGAGCACTTCCTGGCCGGCCGGCCGGCGCTGGAGGGGATCGAGGACGGCGACGACGAGCTGATCGAGCCGATCGCGCCCGAGGACGCGGAGATCGTCGCCCAGATCCGCGAGCTGCTGGATACCCGCGTCCGCCCGGCGGTGGCCGGCGACGGCGGCGACATCGTCTTCCGCGGCTATCGCGAGGGTGTGGTGCGGCTGCACATGCAGGGCGCCTGCTCGGGCTGCCCGTCCTCGCGCGCCACTCTCAAACACGGGATCGAGAACATGCTGCGCCATTACGTGCCCGAGGTGGTCGCGGTCGAGCAGGTGGAGCTGTGATGCTGGAAGACCCGGCGCTCGACCTGCTGTTTCGCGAGGCGCGCACCCACAACAAATGGCGTGACGAGCCGGTTTCCGACGACACCCTGATCGCGCTGCACGACCTGCTGAAATGGGGTCCGACCTCGGCCAACAGCTCGCCCGCGCGCTTCCTGTTCCTGCGCACGCCGGAGGCAAAGGAGCGGCTGGCCCCGGCGCTGTCGTCGGGCAATCTCGAGAAGACCATGGCCGCGCCGGTCACCGTGATCGTCGCGTATGATCCGCGGTTCCACGAGCATCTGCCGCGATTGTTTCCGCACAACCCGGACGCGCGCTCCTGGTTCACCAGCAATGACGCGCTGGCCGCGACCACGGCGTTCCGCAACGGCACCCTGCAGGGCGCCTATCTGATGATCGCGGCGCGCGCGCTCGGGCTCGATGTCGGGGCGATGTCGGGCTTCGACAACGACAAGGTCGACGCCGAGTTCCTCGCGGCCGAGGGCTGGCGGTCGAACTTCCTCTGCAACCTCGGCTATGGCGATCCGGCCGGGCTGTTTCCGCGCTCCCCGCGGTTCGACTTCGCGGACGCCTGCCGGCTGCTGTAGCCGGGCCGGCCGGCATGCGGATCCTCGCCCTGGATGCGGCGCTCGGCGCGTGCGCGGCGGGCGTGACCGAGGACGGGGTCGTGCGCGCCGTTGCCCTGCGGCCCGCGGCGCAGGGCCAGGCCGGGCGGATCGCCGTGATGGCGGAGACCGTGCTGGCGGAGGCCGGATGCACGCCGGCGCGCCTGGACGCGGTCGCGGTCACGGTCGGACCGGGCAGCTTCACCGGCATTCGCGCGGCCCTGGCGCTGGCGCATGGCATCGCCCTGGCGGGGGGGATCCCGGTGATCGGCGTGAGCGTCGGCGAGGCGCTGGCAGCGGCGCTGACCCTGCCGGCGGGATGGACTTTGTGGAGCGCGATCGACAGCCGCCGCGGCCGGGTGTTCCTGGAACGCGACGGAGTCGTGGCCGGGTTCGCGCTGGATGATCTGCCGCACCCGCCGGGCCCTGTGGCGCTGGCGGGCGATGCGGCCGCGTCGGTGGCGGCATACCTCGCCGCGCGCGGGAACCAGGTGATGCTGACCAACCTGCGCGTGCCCCCGGTGGCCGGCATCGCCCTTGCGGCGGCGGCGCGCCACTCCGGCCGGCTGCCGCCGCGCGCCGCGGTGCCGCTGTATGTGGACCCGCCGGCGGTGCGGCTGCCCGCATCGGCGCCGCGGCCGCCGCCGGCGCCCGCCCCGGTACCAGCTGCCGGAGCGCCGGGAACGGCATGATCCCGGCCGGCCCGGCCACCGCCGAAGCGATGGCCACGATCCATGCCGCGGCCTTCCCACCGGGGGAAGCCTGGAACGCCGCCGCCTTCGCCGCCCAGTTGGCCCTGCCCGGCGTGTTCGGCCGGCTCGACCCGCGCGGCGGGCTGGTGCTGGCGCGGGCGGCGGGCGGTGAAGCGGAGATCCTGACCCTTGCGGTGCTGCCGGCAGCGCGGCGAACCGGGCTGGGCCGCGCCCTGATGGCGGCGGCGGCGGCCGAGGCGGCGCGCCGCGGCGCAGGGGAGCTGTTCCTGGAAGTGGCGGCGGGGAACGTCGCGGCGCGCGCGCTGTATGCCGCGGCGGGCTTCGCCACGGTCGGGCGCCGCCGGCGCTACTATGCCGACGGGCAGGACGCGCTGGTCCTGCGGGTTGCCCTCACCCCGGCGGACCCGCCCGCCGACGGCTGACCCGGGATCGGGCTGCGGACACCTATCCCCCCGCGCGCGGAACCAACGGCCGTTGGTTCCGCGAGCAGCCTTGCCTATCCCGCTCCCCGGCGCAGCAGCAGGCGGCTGACCCCGTCGGCCCCGGTCTCCAGCGCCAGGACGGCATGGCCCAGTTCGGCGGCGGCGCGCGGCACGTTCTCCAGCGGTTCGGCGCCGCGCAGGCGAACGAGCAGGGTCTGCCCCGGCTGCATCCGGTCGAGCGCGAGCCGGGTGCGCACGAACGTCATGGGGCAAAGCTCGCCGGTGATGTCGAGTTCCTGGTCGGGAGGGGGCTGGGACGTCACGGGGTCGGATTGGTTCTGCTGCTGCATCGCACTTGGTTCCGATGGGGGACAATCGCCGGGAGGATCTGCGGCGGGAGGCCGGCAGGCGGTCCCGCTGGCCTCCCGCCGCCGCACGCCATTACTGCGTTCGGCAGTACTTTTGCCTCGGGCCGGCCAGTATCGATTGGCGAATCGCCCGACAATGGCATATATTGGTTAAATCACGCGCCATGGAAGGCACTGCAATGGCAGAGCATGCGGCAAATGCCAATGTCCTGGGCTTCACCGCGCAGATCGTCTCGGCGCATGTGTCCAACAACACCGTCGCCCCGGACGCGCTGCCGGCCCTGATCCGGGATGTCTACCGGACCCTGGCCGGGATCGGGCAGGAACCGGCGGTGCCGGAACGGCCGCAGCCGGCCGTGCCGATCAAGAAATCGGTGTTCCCCGATTACATCGTCTGCCTGGAAGACGGAAAGCAGCTGAAGATGCTGCGGCGGCACCTGAAGACCGCCTATGGCATGACCCCGGATCAGTACCGGGAACGCTGGGGCCTGCCGCCCGACTATCCGATGGTGGCGCCGCGCTATGCCCAGCACCGGTCGTCGCTCGCCAAGAAGATCGGCCTCGGCACCAAGCCGCGCGAGCCGCGGGAGTGATGGCAATTTAACCCGCCACCGGGGTGGCGGGCGGTTTGCGTTGCGGGGCGGCGGGCCGGTAAACTGATCTGGCTCGGCCCGGCGCCAACCCTCGGTTCACTCGCGGCCCCGGACCCGATCCGGCCCGCGGGCGCCCGTGGTCAGGCACCCCCGATCCGGGCCCTGGCCGGGCCCATGGTCCGCACCCGGCCAATCCCACGCCGGCCAATCCCACGGGGGAGAAGGTGGAATCACGCATCGAGCGGCTGTGTGTGGAGCGGGGCCTGAAGATGACCGGCCAGCGCCGGGTCATCGCTCGTGTCCTGTCCGAAGCGTCGGACCATCCCGACGTGGAGGAGCTGTACCGCCGCGCCGCGCGGCTCGATGCGCGCATCTCGATCGCCACCGTCTATCGCACCGTGCGCCTGCTGGAAGAACGCGGCATCCTGGAGCGGCGGGATTTCGGCGGCGGGCGCGCGCGCTACGAGCCGACCGAGCACGGCCACCACTACCATCTGATCGACGTCGACACCGGCAAGGTGGTCGAGTTCCAGGAACCGGAGCACGAGCGGCTGTTGCAGGAGGTGGCCGAACGGCTCGGGTTCGACCTTGTTTCGCTGCGGCTCGAGCTGTTCGGTCGCCGCCGCGCCGGGGCGGCGGCGGAGCCGCGCCGGGCCGGCGGAACCGCACGACGGGACGGCCCGCACGACCGCGCGCCGGCCGGCGCGCTCGCCGCGGCACCGCCCAGGCCGCCGCGGTGACCCGCCCCCGATGACCGAGGATCCGCAACCCGGCGATCGCGGCGCCGACGGTGCGACGCCCGGCGAGCCGGGGCGGGCGCCCGGCACGGCGGCGGACCCGGCGGGCTTCGCCGAACTGCGCGCGCGCAACCTCGGGGTCCGGCTTGCCGTCACGGCGGCCGAGCTCGACGCGGTGCAGGCGCTGCGCTTTCGCGTCTTCTATACCGAGATGGGCGCCACCGCCGACCCGGCCGTACGGGCGAGCGGGCGCGATCGCGACCGGTTCGATGCGGTGGCGGACCACCTGCTGGTGATCGACCACGCGATCGGCCCGGGGCCGGAAGGCGTGGTCGGCACCTACCGGCTGATCCAGCGCGCGGCGGCGGCGCGCGCCGGGGGGTTCTATTCCGCAAGCGAATACGACCTCGGCCCGATCCTGCGCTTTCCCGGCGGCATCCTGGAGCTCGGCCGCTCCTGCGTCGATGCCGGCTATCGCAGCAGCACGGCGATGCAGTTGCTGTGGCGCGGGATCGCTGCCTATGTGTTCCACCACCGGATCGACCTGATGTTCGGCTGCGCCAGCCTGCCCGGCACCGACCCCGACCTGCTGGGGGTCGAGCTCACCTACCTGTACGAGAACCATCTGGCTCCGCCGGAACTGCGCCCGCGCGCCCTGCCCGAACAGTATGTGGAAATGCGCCGCGTGCCGGCGGACAAGGTCGACGTGCGCCAGGCGCTCGGCCTGCTGCCACCGCTGATCAAGGGCTATCTGCGGCTCGGCGGGTTCGTCGGCGACGGCGCGGTGATCGATCGCCAGTTCAACACGACCGATGTGGCGATCGTGGTGAAGACCGACCGCATCACCGAAAAATACTATCGCCACTACGAGCGCCAGATGCGCGATGCCCCGGGCTGACGTTCCGGTCGCGGCGATGGCGGGGCCTGGTGACGGACGGACGGGTTCGGCCCGGGCCGCGAGGACGCGGCGTGGGCTGGCCGTTGCCCCGGGATCGTCCCTGCGCGGATGGCCGGGTCAGGCCCGGCCATGACGGAAAGCCGCCGCGACATGATGGAAAATGGCCGCGACATGACGGGAAGCGGCGGTGCCGCGACGGAAGGCAGCGGCGCCGGGACGGGGAACGGGCTGGCTGCGCGGGTGATCGCGCTGCGCGGGTGGCGGGCCGATGGGGTTGCCTGGCTGCTGGGGCTGCTGTCGGCCGCCGCCCTGCCGCCGGTGTTCGCGCTGCCGGTGCTGCTGATCGCGGTGCCGGGCCTGCTGCTGCTGATCGAGGGGGCCCGCACCCCGGCGGTGGCGGCGCGCCGGGGCTTCTGGTTCGGCTTCGGCTGCAACCTGATCGGCCTCTACTGGATCACCGAAGCGATCCTGGTGGAGGCGGCGCGGTTCTGGTGGCTGGTGCCGCTGGCGGTGCCGGCGCTGTCTGCGGTGCTGGCGGTGTTCATCGCCTTTGCCGCCTGGGCGGCGAAACGCGCCCGGCCGGGCTGGCCGCGGGCCTTCGCGCTGGCCGGCGCCTGGGTGCTGGGCGATCTGACCCGGCAGTTCGTCTTCACCGGATTTCCCTGGAACCTGTGGGGCAGCGACTGGGAATTCCCTGGCCGTCTGGGCGACGTGTTCATCCAGCCGGCGGCCCTGGTGAGCATCCATGGGCTGACCCTTGCCACCCTGCTGCTGGCGGCCACGCCGCTGCTGGGCTGGCGCTGGCGGGCGGCGGGCGCGGCGCTGCTGGCCGCCTGGGCCGGCTTCGGTCTGGCACGGCTGGCGGCGCCGCTGCCGCCAGGGCCGGGGATCACCGCGGTGCTGGTGCAGGGCGACGTCGCCGAAGGCCAGAAGTGGAACCGCACCCTGGCCCTGGAGATCTTCCAACGCTACCTGGCGCTCACCCGTTCCGGCGTCGCCCGGGCCGCCTCCATCGGGACCGACCCCACTCATACGTTGGTGGTCTGGCCGGAGACGGCGAGCCCGTTCCTGCTCGAGTCCGACCCGGTGGCGCGCACGGCGATCGGGCAGGCCGCCGGCGGCATGCGGGGCCGAACCGTGGCGCTGGTCGGGGCGGTGCGGTTCGACCGGCACGAGCGGCCGCGCAACAGCCTGTTCGCGCTGACCGGCGGCGGGCGCATCGTCGGCGTGTACGACAAATGGCACCTGGTGCCGTTCGGCGAATATCAGCCGGACTGGTTTCCGCTGCCGATCCAGGTGGTGCCGGGTGGCGGCTTCGCCCCTGGGCCCGGCCCGCGCACCCTGCACCTGCCGGGCCTGCCGCCGGTCGGGCCGCTGATCTGCTACGAGGCGATCTTCCCCGGCCAGGTGGTCGACGCGCACGACCGGCCCGCTTTCATGGTGAACGTGACCAACGATGCCTGGTTCGGCCAGTCGACCGGGCCGCGCCAGCATCTGGCCGCGGCACGGATGCGTGCGGTCGAGACCGGGCTGCCGTTGCTGCGTGCGGCCAATACCGGCATCTCGGCGGCGTTCGACGCGCGCGGGCACGAACTGGCCCGGCTCGGCCTGGAGCGGACCGGGGTGGTGGTGACCCCGGTCGGCGGGGCGCTGGCGGCGCCCCTGTTCGCCCGGTTCGGTCTGGCGGTGCCATTTTCCCTGGCGCTGGCCGCGCTGGCCGTCGGCTGGGCCGGCGGCTGGCGCCGAAGGCGCGATTCGTCTCTATAATGTGCGTCTTTGCCCGCTGGGCAAGACAATCTCCCATTTTGCCATGGCGTTGACAATTCGAGGTTGTGGATTTACGTTTTACTAACGCCCGACGCGATTGCAGGTTGCTCGCGACAGCAGGCTCCGGGAAGGCCCCTCCCCGGACAGCGATACGCCGGGCCGGCGCGAAGAGGACAGCATCATGCTCGACGAAACCCCGGGCGGCCCTGCCGCGTTGCCGCCCCTGCCGGCCATTCCGGAGAAGAACGGGCGCCCGAGCCCGATCGACGTCCATGTCGGCTCCCGCATCCGGCTGCGCCGCACCCTGCTCGGGATGTCGCAGGAGCGGCTGGGGGAATCGGTCGGGCTGACGTTCCAGCAGGTGCAGAAATACGAACGCGGGGTGAACCGGGTCGGCGCGTCGCGCCTGTTCGACCTCGCGCGCGTGCTCGACGTGCCGATCAGCTTCTTCTTCGACGACATGCCCGAGAGCGTCGCCGGTCCGCTCGGCGCCTCGGCCCGGCGGCTGCACGGGCTGTCGGAAGCGCAGGACCCGTTCGGCGACGACACCATGAGCCGGCGGGAAACCCTGGAACTGGTGCGCGCCTACTACCGCATCTCCGACCCTGCCGTGCGCAAGCGGGTGTTCGACCTCATCAAGTCGATGGGGCCGACGGAGGGCTGATCCCGGCCCTCCGTTTCCCACGGAACTTGGATCTCGCGGCGCGGCGGAAAGGATTGGTCAACCTTCCCGGGGCCTAATCCGCCCCATGCAGGTCCAGGTCTTTGCGCCGTTCCGCCCTCCGCCGGGCGGATTGGCTGAACCCACAGACTTCCCAACGCTGGAAACCCCGCTGGCCCAGGTGCGGGGACTTGCGAACGGACTGCGCAGCACGCTCGGCATTGCGCGCGCGCTGGCGGAAACCGGCCGCCGCCTCGATCTCGTCGGGCTGGACAGTCAGGTGGGCCTGCTGTGCGCCCGCGTGCTCGACCTGGAACCGGATGAAGGCCGCGCCGCGCGGGTGGAACTGATCCGCTTGCGGGCGGACGTGGATGTGCTCGCCGCGGTCCTCGCCCGTCCGCCGCCGGGCGACTGATCCCAAACGCCAGCAAGACTGATGCGTGGCGGCGCCGACGTTTCCTTGTCAGGACCGGGCTTCAGCCGGCCATCCGCCCCCGAACCTCCGTGGGCCGATGGCCGGGTCAAGCCCGGCGGTGACGAGGCCCCCCGGGTCGGGGCCACCGAACCGAGAGCCGGTACGACCGCCGCCTGGTATCAGCCCTCCATCCCGTTCCGCAGCGCCGGCAAAAGGCCGCGTCATGCCCGGTTCCGTCTCCTCCCTGCTCACCGCCGCCCTCGCGCTCGCCGCGGTGCTGGCGCTCATCGGGATCGCCGCGGCGGCGGCGCGGCGGAGCGGGGTCGCGGTCCGCCTCGGAATCCGTCGCGGCGGCGGCGCCAGCACCAGCCGTCTGACGCTGGAGGCGAGCCTTGCCCTCGACCCGCGGCGCCGGCTGCTCCTGCTGCGCTGCGCCGACCGCGACGTGCTGCTGCTCACCGGCGGCCCGCAGGATCTCCTGCTGGGCTGGCTGCCGCCGCCCGCGCCGCCGGCGACGCCCCCTCCCCCGCGGCCCGACGCATGATCCGGCCCGTCGCTGCGCGCTGCCGGCGCCGGGCCTTGTCATCGGCCCTCGGCCTGGCGCTGGCGCTGATCCCGCTCGCCGCGCAGGCGCAGTCGCTCAACCTGAACCTGGGCGATGGCGGCGCCGGCGCCACCAGCCGGCTGGTGCAGATCACCGCGCTCATCACCGTGCTGTCGCTCGCCCCCAGCCTGCTGGTGATGGTGACGGCGTTCACCCGTATCGTCATCGTGCTGTCGCTGCTGCGCAGTGCGCTCGCCACCCAGGGCACGCCGCCCAACATGGTGCTGATCGGGCTGGCGCTGTTCCTGACCTTCTTCGTGATGGAGCCGGTGCTGGCACAGTCCTGGAGCGCGGGGCTGCTGCCGATGAGCCAGGGACGGATCGACAGCCTCGACGGGTTGCGCCTGGCCGCCGAGCCGTTCCGCCACTTCATGCTGGCCAACCTGCGTCCGGGCGACCTGCGCCTGTTCCTGGACATCGGCCACATGAAGCCACCCGTGGACCCCGAACACACGCCATGGCGGGCGCTGATCCCGGCCTTCATGGTCGGCGAACTCAGGCGCGGCTTCGAGATCGGCTTCCTGCTGTTCCTGCCGTTCCTGGTGATCGACATGGTGGTGGCGAGCGTGCTCATGAGCCTCGGCATGATGATGCTGCCGCCCAGCGTCGTGTCACTGCCGTTCAAGCTGATCTTCTTCGTGCTGGTGGATGGCTGGGGCCTGGTCGCGGGCAGCCTGGTGCGCAGCTTCCATCCCTGAGCCAGGAGAGGCGCGGCGCCTGTTCGGCGAACGGAACTGCATCCGGCGACGATCCGCCGGGGCGTCAGAAGGCCGGCGCCTCCAGTCAGCGGCCGGTCTTGTTTCGATATCTTATGCGTTCCGGCCTATACGTACGCAAAACCGGGAATTTGGTTGCCCGACAACATCACATGCATCACCAGCATGATCAGGAAAACGACGACCAGGAACCGCAGAAGGCCACCGAACACCCGCAGAGCGACGACGATGAACAAGCCCGTGCCGATCACCAGGACAATGTCCTGCATACGGCTGCCGACGCCGGCGCCGATCATGAAGTCGCGCAAGAACGCGTCGATGCTGCCGATCGCCTGCATGACCAGCGCGCCCAGGCTTATGATGAGAGCGCCGGCAGCGTCCAAAGCTTGCGTCATTACTCATTATACATCGTGCGGGACCCGGACGAACCGCGGGGCGCAGAGGCTCACGCAATCTTGTACGCTGCTCGATGCGGTCCGCAGGGTGCGGATCGGGCCCCGCACCCGTCACGATGCCCACCGCCGGAATGTTTCACATATCAACAGTAACGCAAGGGGGTCCAGGGCGGCAGCGCCCCCCTGGCCTTGCTGTCTATCGCCCCCCCATGACGCCGGTCTCTGATCAGAGGTTCAGCGCTGCCCCTGGTTCCGCCGGGGTGAGCACCCAGGGCCCACCCACTGGCCCCGCGGCGCACCAGAACGGCACGCCGTTGCGGGTGCGGACGTTCGGCTCCAGCCCCATCGCCGCGCGCAGCGCGCGGAACAGTGCGCCGTGCGCCACGACCAGCACCGGCGCCGGGCGGATCGCGGCACGGTTCACTGCCGCCACGGCGCGCCGGCGCAGCGCAGCGAAGCTTTCGGCGCCCTCCGGCGTATGGCGCCCGGCGATCCACTCGCCGAACCAGTCCGCCATCGGCTGACCTTCCTGTACGCCGAACGCCACCTCCCGCAGTCCCTCGTCGATCGCAACCTCCAGGCCGAGCGTGTCGGCGACCGTCGCGGCCGTATCGCGCGCGCGCGACAGCGGCGAGGAGACGATGCTGGCGATCCCCCGCCCGACCAGCAACGCCGCCGCCGCGCGCGCCTGGGCGATCCCGTTGGCATTCAGCGGAATGTCGATGTTGCCCTGGGAGAGGTTGCGCGCGTTCCAGTCCGTCTCCCCGTGGCGCAGATACCAGAACGGGGAGCGGACCAGCGCGGGTTCGCCGTCCTCCATCAACCGGCCAGCCCTTCGGCCGCCATCATCCGCGCGACCGCGGGCCGGGCCAGCATGCGCGCGTAATGCGCCTTGCAGTTGGCGGGCAGGTCGAGCTTGAGCCGGTCCGCGCCCCAGAACTCGACATAGAACAGCGCCGCATCGGCGATCGAGAACGGCCCGATCACATACTCCTTGCCCGCGAGCGTATCGTTCATCACCGCCAGCCCGCGCTCGAACATCGCCATCCCCCGCGCCTTCACCGCCTCGGCGCCCTCCGGCGTCGCGCCGAACATGTCGGGGCGGAAGATCATGGTGAAGCCGCGCATGTGCATGGTGGAAACGACGTAGTCCATCGCCTCCAGCGCGCGGGTCTGATCCTCGACGTCGTCCGGCAGCAGCTTCGCGGCCGGGTTGGTGCGGGCGAGCCAGAAGGCGATGGCGGGGAACTCGGTCAGCACGGAGCCGTCGTCGCGCACCAGGGTGGGCACCTTGGATTTCGGGTTCACCGCGGTGAACTCCGATTTGAACTGCGCGCCTTCGCGCAGGTTCACCCGTTCGGCCTCATAGGGCTTGCCGATCTCTTCCAGCAGCAGATGGATGCCGAGCGAGCAGGCACCGGGGGCGTATAGGAGTTTCATATGTGTCTTCCTTGGATTCGGGGTCAGGCACGGCCGAGAGTGCGCAGCGCACCGATGGCCGGGCGCGGCAGGCCGAGCGTCTCGCGCAGGGTGGTGCCGGTATAGTCGCTCTGGTGCAGGCCGCGGCGTTGCAGTTCGGGGACGACGAGGCGGACGAAATCCTCATACGCGCCCGGCACGTGGGAGGCGGCGATCACGAAGCCGTCGCAGGCGGGGGCGGCGAACCAGGCCTCCATCTGGTCGGCGACATCGCGCGGAGAGCCGCAAAAGACCGGATGGTCGCGCAGGGTGCCGCGGCCCGATGCGTCCATGAAGTCGCGCACGGTGGGGTTCTTCTTGCCGGTGCGCCGCACCACCCGGTCGCGCATGCCCTGGATGCCGGTGATGCCGGCCAGTTCGTCGTCGGTGAACGCCTCGTCCATGTCCTTGCGGGCGAAATCGAAGTTGAGCACTTCGGACAGAAGGGAGAGCCGGTCGATGTCACGCGGCAGGCGCTCGATCAGCGCGAGCTTGTCCTCGGCCTCGGCGCGGGTTTCCGCCACCACCGGATAGACCGCCATCGCGACATGCACCTGGGCCGGATCGCGCCCGGCGGCGGCCACCATCGCCTTGAAGGCGGCGTAGTCGGCCCGCGCGCGGTCGATCTCGTGATAGGCGACGAAGATGAGCTCGGCCCAGCGCGCGGCGAAGCTGCTGGCCGCGGCCCGACTGGCCGGCCTGGATCAGGACGGGGTGGCCCTGCGCCGAGCGCGGCACGGTGAAGGGCCCGCGCGAGCGGAAAAAGCGGCCCTGGTGGTCGAGGCGGTGCACCTTGTCGGGATGGGCGAACAGGCCGGTCGCCTTGTCGACCACCAGCGCGTCGTCCTCCCAACTGTCCCAGTGGCCGAGCACGACCTCCAGGAACTCATCGGCGCGGTCGTAGCGTTCGTCATGGCCCATGTGCTGGGCGAGGCCCATGTTCAGCGCCTCGCCGTCGTTCACCGAGGTGACGACGTTCCAGGCCGCGCGCCCGCCGGTCATCAGATCGAGCGTGGCGAACACGCGGGCGACATGGAACGGCTCGTAGTAGGTGGTGGAATAGGTGGCGCCGAGGCCGAGCCGCTCGGTCGCCATGCCCATCACGGTCAGGATGGTGACCGGGTCCATCTTCACGCAGCGGATGCCGTTGGCGACGGTGTGGGCGTGATCGCCGCCGTAGCGGTCCGGCATCGCCAGGCGGTCGTCGAAAAAGCCCAGGTGGAACTTGCCGGCTTCCAGCACGCGGGCGATGCGGCGGTAGTATTCGGCCGAGGTGAAATCGGGCGCGGCGTCCGGATGGCGCCAGGAGCCGACGAAATTGGAGCAGTTCTGGGCCTGGAGAAAGGCCACCAGGGTCATCTGGCGCATGGTCATGTCCTCCCCGCTCGGCCGGCACGCAACCACCGGGTGCTCCCGCCCGCTATACAGGCGGCCCGCGGCGGGCGGAAGCCGATCGGGAAGCAAGGCCAGGGGGCTCTGCCCCCTGGACCCCCGCCAGGGGACAGTCGTCCCCTGGACCCCTCGGGGGGTTCCGTGCCGGTGAGGGGGACGCGGCGCGCCTGGGCGGCCTGGGTGGGGCGGGGGGACCGGAGCGCGAAAGCGCTCCGGTCCCCCCGCCCCACCCAGGCCGCCCAGGCGCGCCGCGTCCCCCTCACCGGCACGGAACCAACGGATGGATCCAAGGGCGTCGCCCTTGGCGGGGGGTCCAGGGGGGCAGCGCCCCCTTGGCCTTGCTTGCGAACCGCTCGCCCCCTCGGCCGATCGGTGTCAGGCGGCGGCATCCTCCAGCACCATCGCCGCGGCCTTCTCGCCGATCATGATCGACGGGGCGTTGGTGTTGCCCGAGATCAGGGTGGGCATGATCGAGGCATCGGCGACCCGCAGCCCGGCGATCCCGTGCACCCGGAGCCGCGGATCGACCACCGCCATCGGATCCGCGCCCATCTTGCAGGTGCCCACGGGATGGTAGGTGGTTTCCGCCGCCTGCCGCACCCAGTCGATGAGTTCGTCGTCCGTGTTCAGCGCCGCGCCGGGCGCGAGTTCGGTCACGCCGAGGGGGGCCATTGCCGGCGCGGTCATCACCGCCCGCGCGATGCGGATCGCGCGGGCGGTGATCTCCGCATCGACCGGCGCCGAGAGGAAGTTGAAACGGATCGCCGGGGGGCGTCCCGGCTCGGCTGAAACGATGTGGATCTGCCCCCGGCTCTCGGGGCGCATCGGGTGCGCGTAGCAGGTCATGCCGGACTGGCGGGAGAGCCGCGGCCCCGTGGGGCCCGGCTCGGTCAGCATCGGCACCCAGCCCAGCAGCACGTCCGGCGCCTCCAGCCCTTCGCGGGAACGGACGAAGGCGCGCAGCGGCGCTGCGACCATGGAAAGCATGCTCGGCTGGAACATCGCGTAGCGCAGCGCCTGGCCGACCAGGCCTAGCCCGCGGCCACGGTCGTTGTAGGTGGCCCCCCGGGCGCCGATCGCCCAGCGGGTGCGGGGCGCGTAATGATCGCGCAGGTTCTCGCCCACGCCGGCCAGCGCGTGCCGCACCGCGATCCCGAGATCGCGCAGCCGTTCGGGCTGGCCGATCCCCGACAGTTCCAGCAGTTGCGGCGAGTTGATCGTGCCGCCGCACACCACGACCTCGCGCGCCGCCCGCGCCTCGCGCGTCCCGCCCGGCACCGCGTAACGCACGCCGGTGCAGCGCGTGCCGTCGAGCAGCAGCGCCTCGGCCAGGGCGCCCGTCTCGATGTGCAGATTGGAACGCTTGCGGGCGGGGTCGAGGTAGCAGCGGGCCGTGCTCATGCGCCGTCCGGCGGCGATCGTCGCCTGGCTCATGGCGATGCCGTCCTGGCTGGCGCCGTTGTAGTCGGGGTTGTGCACGATCCCGCACTGCCCGGCCGCGGCGATCAAGGTGGCGAGAAGCTTGTCGCGCGGCGCGGGGTTGGTCACGCGCAGCGGACCGTTCCGGCCTCGGAATTCATCCGCGCCGCCCTGGTAGCTTTCCATGCGCTTGAAGAAGGGCAGGACGTCGGCGTAGCTCCAGCCCCGGTTGCCCATCTGCGCCCAGGTGTCGAAATCCCGCGCCTGGCCGCGCACGAAGGCCATGCCGTTGATCGCGCTCGACCCGCCGAGCAGCTTGCCGCGCGGCACCGCAATCGCGCGCCCGTTCGTGCTCGCCTCGGGTTCGGCGCTGTAGAGCCAGTTGGCGGCGGGGTTGGTGATCAGCCGGGCAAAGCCGATCGGAACGCGGGACCAGGGATGGTCGGCGGGTCCGGCCTCCAGCAACAGGACCCTGGTGCGGGGATCGGCCGAGAGCCGGGCGGCGACAACCGCGCCGGCCGATCCGGCACCGACAACGATATAATCATAGGTCTGCACCGGAGCCTCCCCCCAGGGACGCACGTGCGGTGCGCCCGTTCCGGGGGCAGCCTGGCCGCGGCGCCGCGACGCGGTCAAGCCCGCGGTGGCGCCGCGTTCAATCGAACAGCGAGCTCACCGAGCTTTCGTCGCTGATCCGTCGCATCGCCTCGGCCAGCAGCGGCGCGGTGGTGAGCTGGCGGACGTTGTGCGCAAGCCGCACCGCCTCGGTCGCGCCGATCGAATCGGTGATCGTCAGCATCTCGATCGGCGAGGACGCGACGCGGGCCACCGCGCCGCCCGACAGCACCCCGTGCGTCACATAGACGCTGGCGGAGCGCGCGCCCTGGCGGATCAGCGCCTCGGCGGCGTTGCACAAGGTGCCGCCGGAATCGACGATGTCATCGACCAGGATGCAGTCCCGCCCCTCGACGTCGCCGATCACGTTCATCACCTCCGACACCCCGGCCCGCTCGCGCCGCTTGTCGATGATGGCAAGGTCGCAATTCAGCCTGGTGGCGATCGCGCGCGCGCGCAGCACGCCGCCGACGTCGGGCGAGACGATCATCACGTCGCGGCCCTGGTAGCGTTCCTGGATGTCGCGGGAGAACAGAGGCGCGGCGTAGAGATTGTCCACCGGGATGTCGAAGAAGCCCTGGATCTGCCCGGCGTGCAGATCCATCGTCAGCAACCGGTTGGCCCCGGCCTCGGTGATCAGGTTCGCCACGAGCTTGGCGCTGATCGGGGTGCGCGGGCCGGATTTGCGATCCTGGCGGGCGTAGCCGAAATACGGCACCACCGCGGTGATCCGCCGCGCCGAGCCGCGGCGCAGCGCATCGAGCGCGATCAACAGCTCCATCAGATTGTCGTTGGCCGGGTAGGAGGTCGACTGGATCACGAACACGTCCTCGCCGCGGACGTTCTCGTGGATCTCGACGAACACTTCCATGTCGGCGAAGCGGCGCACCGAGGCGCGGGTCAGCGGCAGGTTCAGGCTGGCGGCGACGGCCTCGGCCAGCGGCCGGTTGCTGTTACAGGCGACGATCTTCATGGCAATGCATCCCATGGGCGCGGGGCGAGGCAGGCCGGAGGGGCGCGCAGCGGGCTTCTAGCAACCGTTTTGTGACCTGTCCATGAACCCCGGCCGGCCGGGGCCGCCCCCGTCGACGCCGCGCCGCGGCCGGAGCGCGCCCTCCGGACCGCGCGATTGCGCCCTCTCCGCCGCACGCATAGCCTGCGGCAGAAGACGCGGCGGGCGATCCGGCGACGGCAGCGCCCCGAGAACAGTCAAGCGGGAGGACCAGGATGGCGGCGATGTCGGTGCCGGAACTCGACCTCGATCCGTTCGGGCCGGCGTTCTTCGACGATCCCACCCCCGGCCATGCCGCCGTCCGGGAGACCGCCCCGGTGGTATGGCTGCCCCGCACCCAGTGCTACGCGGTCGGCCGCTACGATGAAATCCGCGCCATGCTCACCGATTGGGAGAGCTTCGTCTCCAGCCGCGGCGTCGGCCTGACCGACTACAAGACGCACCCGCCGTACCGCGGCCCGAGCCTCGTGCTGGAAACCGACCCGCCGATGCACACGCACCGGCGCAACGTGCTCAATCAGGTGCTGTCGCCCGCCGCGGTGCGCGCGCTGCGCCCGCGTTTCGCGGCGGCCGCCGAGGCGCTGGCCGCGCGCCTGGCCGCCGCCGGCACCTGCGACGGCATCCGCGACATCGCCGAAGCCTATCCGCTGACCGTGTTCCCCGACGCACTCGGCATGCCGCAGGCGGGGCGGGAGAACCTGCTGCCGTACGGCAATTTCGTCTTCAATTCGATGGGGCCGCGCAACGCGCTGCTCGAGGCCTCGCTGGCCGAACTGCCGCCGCTCAACGACTGGGTCACGCGCCAGTCGCAGCGCGACGCGCTGGCGCCGGACGGGTTCGGCGCCGCCATCCACGCCGCCGCCGACCGCGGCGAGATCACGGCGGAGGAAGCGCCGCTGCTGGTGCGCTCCCTGCTGTCCGCCGGGGTCGATACCACCGTCAACGGGCTGGGCGCCGCACTCTCCTGCCTCGCGCGCGCTCCCGCCGAATGGCAGCGGCTGCACGCCGATCCCGCGCTCGCCCGGGGCGCGTTCGAGGAAGCGATCCGCTTCGAAAGCCCGGTGCAGACCTTCTTCCGCACCACCGCGCGCGACGTGGTGCTGGGCGGCACGCCGATCCCGGAGGGGCACAAAGTGCTGATGTTCCTCGCCGCCGCGAACCGCGACCCCAGGCGCTGGGACGATCCGGACCGTTACGACATCACCCGCAACGCGAGCGGCCACGTCGGCTTCGGCGCCGGCATCCATATGTGCGTGGGCCAGGTGCTGGCACGGCTGGAAGGCGAGGTGATGCTGGCCGCGCTGGCGCGCCGCGTCGCCCGGCTGGAACCCGCCGGCCCGCCGCGCCGGCGGCACAACAACACCCTGCGCGGCCTGAGCACGCTCCCGCTCCGGCTGCACCCGGCCGATTGAGCGCGACGCCCCCTCATATCCCTGGGGCAACCCCACGCGCGGTACCGGTCGGCCGAAGAGGCCGCCGGGATTACCCTGCGCCGGCGCCGATCACGCGGCGGAACAGCGCCAACTGGCCTTCGGTGGTCGGCTCCCAACCGAACCCCTCGGCATAGGCGCGGGTCGCCGCCCGATCCGGCGCCGCCGCCGCCAGCGCCTGCACGCCCGCGGCGATCGCTGCGGCCTCGCGCTTCACGATCCGCCCGGCTTCCGGGGCGCGCACCACTTCCGGGTTGCCCCAGATGTCGCTGGCCACCACCGGCGTGCCGCAGGCCATGGATTCCAGCAGCACATTGGCCCACCCCTCACGCGAGGATGCGAGCACCAGCAGGTCGGCCGCCCCATAGAGCGCGGGCAGATCGGCATGCGGGCGGGCGCCGAGCAGCCGCACCCGCCCGGCGAGGCCGGGCCGCGCCGCCAGCGCCTCCAGCCGCGGCCGTTCCGGCCCCTCCCCCACGATCAGCAGCGACCAGCCGGGCAGCGAGTCCAGGGCTTCGATCACCAGGTGATGCCCCTTGCGCTCGATCAGGTGGCCGACCGAGATCAGGGTCGGCCCGGCCAGACCCAGCGCGGCCCGCGCCGCGGCGCGATCTTCCGGCGGATGGAACAGGGTCAGATCCACTCCGTTGCGCAGCACCGTGACCTTGTCGGGCGGGGCGCCGAGGTCGATCAGCGCGTCGCGCAGCGCGCCGCTGACCGTGACCAGCGCCGCCGCCCCGGCGATCGCGCCCTGGATCAGCCGCCGCGGCACGGCGTAGCGCGGGATCAGGTTCACGTCGGTGCCGCGCGCGGTGATCACCACCGGGCAGCCCAGCGCGCGGCCGAGCCACACCGCGGCCACCCCGTCGGGATAGACGTAGTGGGCGTCGATCGCATCGAACCGGACCCCGGCGGCGCGCAGCCGGCGCAGCGCCGGCAGGGCCGCGCGGTACAGCAGCCAGGGGGCGAGGCTCATGCCGACCCGCGGGATCACCGCAAACCGCGGATGGTGGACCGCGATGCCGTGCCGTGTTTCCGCCCTCGGCACGCGCGCGAACACGGCCCAGGCGCCGAACCGGGCGGACCGGGAGGGAAACCACGGCACCGGCGCCAGTACGGTGCTGCGCGCCGCCCCGCTGCCCAGCAGGTGGCGCAGCCGGTTCTCCACGAACACGCCGTGGGTGGGCTGGGCCGCGTTGGGATAGAGGCTGGAGAACGTCAGCAGCTGGATCGGTTGGCTCACGACCCCTTGGTCAGCCGGGCCAACAGCTTGGCTGCGTCGGTCTTCTCGGTGAACGCCCCGTTCGCCGCCGCCACGCGGCGCAGCAGCGGGATCGCCGCTGCCTTGTGTCCGGCATCGTTCAACGCCACCGCGTAATGGTAGGCGATCCGCGGATCGGCCGATGCGCTGTGCGCCTGGCGCAGCAGGATCAACCCATGCGCGACGTCGCCGCCGGTGGTCAGGATCCAGCCCAGCGTGTCCGCTGTCTGGGGCCCGGGCTGCAGCAGATAGGCCTGGCGGGCGAGCATGCGCGCATCGGCATCGTCGCCCAGCTTCTGGTTCACCCAGGCGAGGTTGTTGAGCGCAGACGGATCACGCGGCACCTTGGCCAGCACCTGCTGGAGGTAGATCTTCGCCTCGGCATAGCGCCCGCGGGCGATCTCCACCCCCGACAGCAGGCTGGCCGCCTGCAAATCGTGGGGATGCTGGCCCAGCCAGTCCTGCAGTTCCTTGGCGGCCTCATCCAGCTTGCCCTCACGCTGCAACACGGCGGCGATCCGGGCGGTGAGCATCAGCGAGGGGTTCTGCGCCGCCGCCGCCCTGTATTCCTGCACCGCTTTGGCCGGCTGCTTGGCGGCCAGGCAGACATCGCCGGTCAGCGCCTGCAACGGCGCGAACGCCTGGTTCTGGCTGCGCAAGGACCGCGCGGTGGCAAGGGCCGCATCGAGCCCGGTCTGCTTGAGGTCGATCAGCGCGTAATCGACATAGAGCTGGTAGTCGTTCGGGTTCTGCCCGATCCCGGCCTGCACCAGGTTGCGCGCCGTTTGGTAATTGCCCGACTTGATGTTGAGCGCCGCCAGCTCGCGCCGCGCCGCCACCGCCTGCGGCTCGGCGGTGATCAGCGCGTTCAGGGTGGTCTCGGCCGGACCGGTCTGCTTGAGCGCGAGTTGCGCCGCCGCCTCCAGCCCGAGCAGCGCCGGCCCGTTGCCCCCGTTCGCCGCCGTTTCGTGCACCAGGGTCAGCGCCTTCTGCGCGTGCTGGTCGCGGATATAAAGGTCGCCCAGCCGCAGCATGAGCGCGGTGTTCTTGGGCGCGACCTTGTGGGCGTTCTCGAGCAGCTTTTCCGCCGCCTCGCCCCGGCCCTGCGCCACCAGGGCGTTGACCAGCATGGTCAGCGCCGGCTCCGCCGCCGGGGTCTGGTGCAGGATCGCGCCGAGGGTGCCCTCGAAGCCGGCCTGGTCGCCTTCCATCGCCAGGGTGCGGGCGAGATTGATCCGCGCCGGCTGGAAATCCGGATATTTCGCGACGATGGCCTCGAAGGTTGCCTTGGCCGCCGGCAGGTCGAGCCGGGCGAGTTGCAGCAAGCCGCCGAGATTCTGCGTCACCGGCGTGTCGCCCTGCGCCGCGCGCACCCGCTTGAGCGCCGCGGCGGCCTTGTCGAGATCGCCGGTCTTGAGCGCGGCCAGGAACAGCGCCTCACCCACCTGCGGCTGCTTCGGGTCGAGCGCCAGGGCGTGCTCGAGCGTGCCCACCGCGGCATCCGGCTGGCCCAATCGGAGCTGGGCGGAGGCGAGCTGGGTCTGCACCCCGGCATTGCCGGGCGCGAGGCTCGCGGCCTTGGCGAACTGCTTCGCCGCCTCGCCCGGCTGGCCGACCGCGGCGTAGGCCCGGCCCAGCATGTCGTAGGCCTGCGCGTCCGCCTTGCCGTCCGCCACCAGCTTGACCAGCGGCGCGATCGCCTGGTCCGGATGCCCCGACTTCAGTTCGATCTGCGCCAGCAGCTTGACCCCGTTCAGGTCGTCGGGCGCGCGGGCCACATAGCGCCGCGCCGCCGACGCGGCCGCATCATGTGCGCCCAGCGCTTCCTTCACCGCGGCCTGCAGGAACCAGCCCTTGGGCAGCTGCGGGAACAGCGGCTGCAACCGGTCCAGCACCGCGTCGGCCGCCTCGTTCTTCTTCGCCTGGTGCAGCAGCACGGCGTGCAGGAACAGCGCTTCCACATTGGACGGCAGCAGCTTCAGCACCGCGTCGTCATCGGTCCGGGCGGCGTCGAACTTCCCCTGCGCGATCATCAGGTTGGCGCGCAGCAGCCGGGCCGGCACGGCGGGCGGATGGGCGGTGATCGTGCTGCCCAGCAGCGTCAGCGCGCCGGGCACGTCCTTTTCGATCACCATGAGCTGGGCCTTGAGCGTCAGCCCCTGCACCGAATTGGGGTCCGCAGCCAGGCCGCGTTCCACCTTCTGCTTCGCCTCGGCGACATGTCCGCGCCCAAGGGTGAGCCGCGCATCGGCGAACCAGGCGCGCGCGTCGGCGGGATCGAGCGTCTCGGCGCGGGCGAACGCGGCGGCGGCCTTGTCCTGATCACCGAGCACGAGATGCGCCAGGCCGCGCGCCACCTCGATCTCGGAATTGACCACCTTGTCGGTGCGGTTCGCCGTGAGCTCGTTCAGCAGCTGATTTGCATGGTTCTGCGCCAGCATCGCCTGGGCGAGCAGCGGGATCACGGCGCGTTCGTCGTAGCCGCGGGCGGCGGCGGCCTTGGCCTGCTGCTCGGCGGCGACGGGATCGCCCAGCTGCAACTGCACCTCGGCCAGCAGGAAGCGGGCCTGGGCGCTTTTCGGATCGGACCGGACGGCGTTGCGCAGCTCGATCTGCGCGGTGTCGAGGTCACCCTTGCCCAGGGCCGCGTGGGCCCGCTGGAGGTAGCTTGCACCGAACGCGACCGGCGGCCCGAAGCCGCCGCACAGCCCGAGCGCCAGGGAAGCGGCCAGCAGCGACGTGCCCAGGAGCCGAATGCGCATCATCTATCCCATTCCGATCAAGGGCGCGCGGCCCGAAATTATACCAACCGGAGAAAGCACCGACACTTGGTTCGGAGGCGGTGGCCCGGCCGTGACGGTAAAGGTCCGACCCTGCCTCGCGTCCGTCTTGTCCCCGGTTGGTCTTACTTTATGGAATCTAGCACGCCGGCCCGGGTTGGCGCCATGGGTCACACCTGTCCGCCGTGTTGCAGAACGGCAAGCCATTGCGATCCAGGAACGCGGTCGCGGACCGGCCCTGGTTCGCAGCCCGACCAGGGCCGGCCGGATCCCCCCTGCCCGGCCGCCCGATCGGTCGTTGTGGTCGCCCCGCCGCTACGGCTTCGCCTTCTCGGCCAGCGCCTTCACCTCGTCGAGCGCGTCGGCGAAGCGCTTGTTGAGCAGGGTCACCGCCTCGGCGTTGGAACGCTGGATCAGGTCGCCCAGCTCCTTGAGATTGGCCACCGCGCGTTCGTAGGCGGCCTTGGCCAGCTCGGCCTGCCTGGCCGCCTTGGCCTGCGGCGCCTCGGGGGCGGCGAGCGCGCGCATCGCCTCGGTCATTTCCGTGAGCGACTGCTGCATGATCTCCATATGCCGTCGCGCCACCGCCTGGGCGCCTTCGACTGCCACCTTGTTGGCGGCGGTCAGCGCCTCGAGGTTGCGCCGGTTGGCGGCGCTCAGTGCCTCGAAGTCCGGCATCGCCGGCAGCTTGAGCTCGGCAAAGTAGCGGGTCAGGTCGAAATCGGGTCCCGCGGCGGCATGCGGGGTGGATTTGGGACCAGTGGCCATGAGGGGGGGAACTCCTTTACGCAGCTCGCGGGGCCAGGATGGACCGCGACAGGGAAATCATAGACGAGCCGACGCCGGGCGTGCGCGACCGATGGCGGGCGGCGGCGGATCGGTCGGGACCGGCGGAGCGCGTCACGGGGCGTCGCCCGGGCCAGGCGCGGGGGGGCGGCCGGTCTGGAACCGCTCCTCCCCATGGTGGCGCACGGGATCGGGAAAGTCGCGATAGAGCGCGAACACCGCGTTGCGCGCCAGGGCGTTCACGCCGAAATGCAGGCTCTCGACGGGGTCGCGGCGGCTGGCGACCTGCCGGAAGGCCGCTTCGAGCTGCGCGAGGTCGCGCACCTCCATCATCACGTGAAATTCCCCGAGCCCGGCCACCCCGAGCCCGAGCTTGCGACGGGTGAGCCGCCAGCCGGCGATCAGCTCCGCCTGGCGCAGATGCTCCATGAAGCGCTCGATATGCGCAGCGAAGGCCAGATCGCTCGCTCCGGCCGGCAGATCGCACCAGGCGTGATAGAGATCCATCGTTGCCTCTCGTTCCCGGTGCGCCCGTCAGCGGGTCGAGCCCCAGGGGCCCTTGGCCCGTTCCCGGCCGCACCGGCGATGACCGCGCCCGCGAACGCGGTCTTCACCCTCCGGTCCGCCGCGCCCCGGTCATGTCAGCCGCCGGCATCAGTCGTCCGCCGGGACGAGGCCCGGCAGGTCATCGGGGGACGGGCGCGGGGACGTGCCGGGCTGGCCTTCGGCGCCGGGCGCCGCGAGACCCTCGTCCTGGCTGGCCGCGCCTGTCGGCTCCGACTCCGGCTCCGGGGCGGGCGTCTCACCGGCCCCCGCCGTGCTGCCGCCGAGCCAGCCGGCGATCCGCTCCGCCCGGCCGAGCGCCGTGTCGAGCGCGGCCATGGTGTGCGACAGGTCGGCGCTTTCATCCGCCTGCCATGCGCGCAGGGTCCACAGCCACACGCCGATGAGACCCCTCACCCGCAGTTCCCCGCGCAGGCCGGAGGTGGAAACCCCCGCCGCTTCCAGCATCCAGCGCATGCTGCGCCGGTTGGCGCAGGCGAGCCACAGGGCCAGCGGCGGATCGCCCGGCAGCGCGCGCAGCAGCGCGAGCACGCCGGCCCGGTGCGCTTCCAGCACGTCGATCCGGCGCATCAGCAGGTGGAACAGCCGGTCGCGCACCGGGCCTTCCCCCGGCGCCTCGGCCAGCGCCGCCTGGTCGGCCAGCCGCCCGAAGCGGGCCAGCAGCGCCAGACGGCCGGAAAACCGCGCCCGCGCACGGTCGAGCGGCAGGCCGACCCGCCGCGCCGCGGCCGCCACGTTGAGGCGCCCCCAGCCGTGCTCACCGGCCAGCGCGAAGGCGCTGGCGATCAACGCCCGGTCGAATTCGATCTGATCCATGGAATCGGACATAGGCGCGCCGCGCCCCGTTGTCAGCCCGCGAGTTCGCGCGATCGCCTGGTCGCCGCATCCACCGCGCGCGACAGCGCGGCCGGCCAGGCCTCGGGCGCCATGAGCACCTGCAGCGCCCGTTCGGTGGTGCCGGCGGGGCTGGTCACGGCGCGGCGCAGCGCCGCCGCGTCCTCGGCGCTGGCGCCCAGCAGCGCGCCCGATCCCGCCACCGTCTGCCGCGCCAGCAGCCGCGCGAGATCGGGCGGAATGCCCTGTTCGCGGGCCGCCTGCTCCAGCAATTCGGCCAACAGGAACACATAGGCAGGGCCGCTGCCGGAGACGGCGGTGACCGGGTCGAGCAGACCTTCGTCCTCCACCCAGGCGACCGCGCCGATGGCTTCCAGCAGGGCGGCGCACAGCGCCCGCTGCGCCGGATCGACGCCCGGGCCGGGGCAGGCCACCGTCACCCCCTGGCGGATCGCCGCCGGCGTGTTGGGCATCGCCCGCACCACCGCCGACGGCCCGAGCAGGGCGCGGATGCCGCCGATGGTGCGCCCGGCCATGATCGAGAGCACCACCGCCGATCCGGCAAAACCGGCATACGCGGGCAAGGTCGCCGCCGCGGCCTGCGGCTTGATCGCCAGCACCACCGCGGCGGGTGCGAAGCCCCGCGGGATCGCCGCCGGCTCGGCCACCACCTGCAGGTCCGGGCCGGCGAGCCGCGCAGCCTCCGGCGCCGGATCGACAACGACGGAGGGCGCAAGGCCGCGTTCCCGCCACCCGGCCAGCAGCGCGCCGCCCATCCGGCCGCAGCCGACCAGGAGAATCGGCGGGATCGCCGGCGCGCTCATGCCGCCGCGCCCGCGCTCATGCCTCGCCCACGCATTCCAGCATGGCCGCATCCAGCGCTTCGGCGGGGGTCTTGCCGCCCCACAGGACGAACTGGAACGCGGGGAAGAAGCGCTCGCACTCGGTGATGGCGATATCGACCATGTCTTCCAGGCTCTCGGTCGAGGCGCCGGGGGCGCCGCGCAGCAGCACCGCATGGCGGAACACCGGCATGCCGTCGTCGGGGTCCATGCCGAAATGGCCGATCCACACCCGCTCGTTGGCCAGCGCCAGCAGTTCGTACAGCGCCGCGCGGCGCTTCGCCGGCACCTTGATGTCGAAGGCGCAGGTGAAGTGCATGGCGCTGATCTCGTACGACCAGTTGAAATAGAGGCCGTAATCGCACCAGCGGCCCGGCGCCTCGGCGGCCATCTCGGCGTCGTTGCGCCGGTCGAAAGCCCAGTCGTTGGCGACGACGATCTGTTCGAGCAGATCCAGCGGGTTGGATGCGTTCTCCAGGTTCTGGGTTTGGGTGCTGATGGCGGGCATGCGGGGTCTCCCGTCTGGAGGAAGGCCGGGGAAGGCGCGAATCCGGGAATGCCATGTCCCGGAAGCCACCGCTTCACCCTACCGGGCGGACTCGTCGTGCCGCAAGTATCGCGGCGCGGCGTGGAGGGCAACCGGGGGGCGCCGCGTCGCCGCGCGTTCCGGCGGGTTTCCGGGCCGGGCCGGGGCGGGGCATGGGGCCGCGGGACAGGGGCCGGGCCGGCGGCGGCAAGCGCTGGTTCGACCAGGGACGGGGAAGGCTCGGACGCTGCGCTGCGTCGGCCCCCTGGCCCGGGGGTCTTACAGCAGCAGCCCCTCCTGGCGCAGGCTGCACCAGCGGCCGTTGCCGACGATCACGTGGTCATGCAGCTTCACCCCGACCGCGGTGACGGCGGCCGTCACCTCCTTCGTCATCGCCACATCCTCGGCCGAGGGGGTGGGATCGCCGCTCGGGTGGTTGTGCACCAGGATCAGCGCGCTGGCTTGCAGGTCGAGCGCGCGCTTCGCCACCTCGCGCGGATAGACCGGCGTGTGGTTCACCGTCCCGCGGCCCAGCACCTCGTCGGCGAGCAGCCGGTTGCGGTTGTCGAGAAACAGGGCGCGGACCTGCTCCACCCGCTCCCGCGCCAGGGCGGCGTGCAGATAGTCCATCAGCCGGTCCCAGTTGCCGAGCACCGGGCGCGCCATCACCTCGGCCCGGACCAGGCGCAGCGCGGCGGCCTGCACGACCTTGAGGGTAGCGGTGCCGGCATTGCCCATGCCGTCGACCGCGCGCAGATCGTTGGGCGGGGCGGCCAGGGCGGCGGCGAAGCTGCCGAACCGGGCGAGCAGGGCGCGGGCGAGCGCCTTGGTGTCGCGTCGCGGCAGGGCGATATACAGCACCATCTCCAGCAGTTCGTAATCCGCCAGCGCCTCGGGTCCGGCGCGCAGCAGCCGCTCGCGCATGCGTTCGCGATGGCCCTCCGCGCCCGGGGGCGCGGCGGCGGCCGGCGGATCAAATGGGAACAGCGAATCCTTGAGACCCCGCATCGGCGCCCTGTGCCACGCACCCGCCTGCCCGGATCCGCCGGCGACCGCGCCGCGCGCGGCGCGGGTCAGTCCACCGGATAGGGCGGCTTGGTGTAGCCTGCGGGGGAAAGGGTAAAGATTTCCACACCGGTCTCGGTGACGCCGACCATGTGCTCGAACTGGGCCGACAGGCTGCGGTCGCGGGTGACGGCGGTCCAGCCGTCGTCCAGCACTTTCACTTCCGGCCGGCCGGCGTTGATCATCGGCTCGACGGTGAAGAACATGCCGGGGCGCAGCACCGGGCCCTCCCCGGGGTGGCCGTAGTGCAGCACGTTGGGCGGCTCGTGGAACTGCCGGCCGATGCCGTGGCCGCAGAAATCGCGCACCACGCCGAAGCGGTGCCGCTCGACGAACGACTGGATCGCCCAGCCGATGTCGCCCAGGGTGGCGCCGGGGCGGATCGCGGCGATGCCGCGCATCAGCGATTCATAGGTCACGTCCATCAGGTTGCGCGCCTTGGTGGACACGGACCCGGCGGCGTACATGCGCGAGGTGTCGCCGTGCCAGCCATCCAGGATGACCGTCACGTCGATATTGACAATGTCGCCCGCATCCAGCCGCCGCTCGCCGGGGATGCCGTGGCAGACCACGTGGTTCACCGAGGTGCAGATCGACTTCGGGAAGCCGCGGTAATTGAGCGGCGCCGGCACCGCGCCGGCGGCGGTGATGAAGTCGTGGCAGCGCGCATCGAGCTCCCCGGTGGTCACGCCGGGGCGGACGTGGGGGGTGATCATGTCGAGGGTTTCCGCCGCGAGCCGGCCGGCGGCGCGCATGGGGGCGAAATCCTCGGGGCGGTGAAGGGTGATCCGTCTCGCGTCGGCGCCGCCGTCCATCATTCTGCTCCGCTTCCCCCGCGGGGGGCTGGTGTTGGCGCCGGTCCGCCCTGAGCGGGACGGCGAGCGGACCGGGTGGGATGCCGCCGCGCCAGCCCCGGGGCGGCGCGCCGTGCTGTCACGGTGCCAAAATGCGCAACCGGGCGGCGGGCCGCAAGGGCGGGCCTGCCCCGCGTGCGCGGCAGAGCCGGCGCCCGCCGCACCGGCCGGGCGTTACTGCACCGGGGAGAAGTCGGTCGGGCGCAGGAAGCGGTTCTCCATGTCGACCACGGCGCCAAGCTCGGCGCCGCGGCGGAGGAAGTCCTGCCAGGCCGGATCGGCGGCCATGGCGTTGCGGCGCTTCTCGCGGTCGCCCTGGTCCTCGTAGGCCCAGAGATGGACCACGCGGTTCAGCGGGCCTTCCGCGGTGGTGTACCAGCCGAGGCAGCGGCCGAGATATTTCTGCTGCAACGGCCAGCCGTATTCCTTGTACAGGGCGACGAACTCGCCCATGCGGTTGGGCTTGCAGGTGTAGATGCGCAGATCGACGATCATGTTTCGCTTTCCGTGACGAGTGGGGTTATTCGGCCGCAAGGGCCTGGGCGGGAACCAGGCGCGCGAGCGCGCTTCGGATCGCCGCCTGCTGGGCCTGGGTGGCCGGCGGCATCGGCGCGCGGGGCAACAGCGCCGGGCAGCCTTGCAGGGTCTGCGCGAACTTGGTGCAGGCGGGCAGGTTGTCGCCCACCATCGCGTTCCACAGTGCCAACAGCTTCGTGTGCAGCACGAGCGCCCGCGCGTGATCGCCGGCGGCCACCGCGTCCCACAGCTCGACGCAGGCGCGCGGCACGGCCGACAGGATCGCCGCGATCGCGCCATGCGCGCCAAGCGCGAAGGACGGATAGAGCAGCGCATCGACCGCGCTGAAGATCAGGTTGCCGGGCGCGGCCGTCGCCATCAGGTCGGCCACCAGCTTGAGATCGCCGGCGCTCTGTTTCACCCCGATCACGCCGGGGTTGTCGGCCATGATCTGGCACAGCAGGGCGGGCGACAGATAGGACCAGGGCACGACGTTGTAGATGATCACCGGCAGGCCGGTGGCCTCGGTCAGGGCGCGGAAATGCGCCGCCATCGCCGCGTCGTCGGGGCGGAACAGGTAGTGCACCGGGGTGACCTGCAAGGCCGCCACGCCGAGATCGGCGACCGCCTTGCCGCGGCGGATCGCGTCGCGGGTGGAATCGACGATGATGCCGGCGACCACCGGGACCTTGCCGGCGGCTTCTTCCGTGGTGGCGGCGATCAGGCGGCGGAACTCGTCGACATCGAGCGTGTGGCCCTCGCCGGTGGAGCCGCCGGTGGCGAGGCCATGCACGCCCTGGCCGATCATCCAGCGCACCTGGGCGCGGGCGGCGGCTTCGTCGATCTCGCCGTCCTGGGTGAACGGCGTGGTGGTGGGCGGGATGATCCCGTGGAGTTTGGTCATCTGGCATTTCCCCTTTCGGCTTGGGCGGCGCGCACGGTAGCCGCGGCGGCGGGGGCTGTCACCCGGGCGGGCCGAAGGGCACAGGCGCGTCCCGGCCCGCACCGGACCGCCGGATTGCAGCGCGGCGCCGCCTTCTCTATCAGCGAGGCCGGACAGCGGCGGCGGGGACAGGTGCGGATGACGACGATCAGGCTGGGGATTCTCGGCGCGGGCATCATGGGGGAACGGCTGCTGCGCGCCGCGCTCGAGCATGCCGCCGACGTGGTGCAGGTGAGCGGCCTCTGGGACCCGGCGGAGGCGGCGCGGGCGCGCATCGCCGCAGCACTCCCCGGCGTGCCCATCGCCGCCTCCGCCGAGGCGGTGGTGGCGGGGTGCGAGTGCCTCTACATCGCCTCGCCCCCGGCGACCCATCTGGCCCATGCGCGCGCCGGGCTTGCCGCGGGCCGGGCGGTGCTGTGCGAAAAGCCGCTGGCGGTCGATCCCGTCGCGGCGCGGGACTTCGCGGCCGAGGTGCGGGGGGCGCGGATCGCGGTGAACTTCCCCATGGCCTCAAGCCTCGCCGTCGCGCAATTGCGCGACTGGATCGCCGAGGGCGCGGTCGGCGCCCCGCGGACCCTGGACATCGAGGCCGCCTTCGCCGCCTGGCCGCGCGGCTGGCAGCGCGGCGCCGAGTCCTGGCTCGACCGGCCGGAACAGGGCGGCTTCACGCGCGAGGTGCTGTCGCATTTCCTGTTCCTCACCGGCCGGCTGGTCGGTCCGTTCCGGCTGGAGGACGCCTTCGCCGCCTTCCCCGAACCGGGACGCAGCGAGCGGGCGGCGCGCGCGTCCCTGCGCGTCGGGACGGTGCCGGTGACCGTGCTCGGCGCGGTCGGCACCACGCGCAAGGACGATCACAACACCTGGATTTTGCAGGGACCGAACGGCGCGGTGCGGCTGCGCGACTGGGCGATCGCCGAGCGTCTGGGGGCCGACGGCGCCTGGCAGCCCGCCCCCGATGCGATGCCGAACGAGCGCGCCCGGCCGCTGGTGCTGCGCCGCCAGTTGCAGGCGGTGGCGGCGATGACCCGCGGGGAGCCGCACGCCCTGGCGACGGTGGCCGAGGCGCTGGCGGTGCAGGAGGTGGTGGAGGGGATTCTGGCGGCCCGGTGACCTGGGCCGCGGCCGGGCGCGGACGGGATGGGTTTGTCGTTCTGATATCGTAACATTATGGGCGCGCGAATCCCCCGCGCCCTCAGTCCCAGATCGGCGACGGTCCCATCCGCAACTGGCTCAACAGGTCCCGCGCGCGCAGGTTGATCCGCACCGGCGGGATGTGCGGGAACGGGGGGATCCCGAAGGCGGGCGCGACGGCGGGGTCGGCCCCAGGCTCCGCCGCTGGCGGGACGGGGGCGGGCGGTTTGCGGCGCCGGCGCCGGCGGGGCGGGGGCGCCAGGCTCTTGTGCACCCCCAGCATCCAGCACAGCGGGCGCAGGATCCGCCCCAGCCGCGGATCGGCGGCGAGGAGGGCGGCCATCTCCGGCTCGCGCAGCAGGGCTTCGAGTTGCGACAGGCTGGCGGTGGCGCCCGGCACCAGGCGCACCAGCCAGCACGCGGCGCGCGGCTGCGGCGGCCGGGGGACCGGCGGCGGCGCGGGATCTTGTGCCGCGGTCCGGAGGGCCGCCGGCCGGGGCGCCGGCGCGGCCCATGGCCCCGGCGCGCGGGGCGGGCGGACCGGCGTGGCGGCCACCGCACGGAAGCGGGCGGAAATCCGCTGCAGCCGGGTCCAGATCGCGACCACCAGCGGCCCGGCGAGGCGCTTCAGGCCGCCCTGCGCGGCGACGCAGCTGGCCAGCCCGGCGATGATGCCGGCGAGCCGCTCGGTCGGGGCGGTGGGCAGGGCGTCGGGCATGCGGCTTTGGTGCGGGGTGGGGTGCGGGGGGGCTTGCGGGGCGTGGTAGGGCAAAAGTCCTAATATTTGGTGAATGGATCGGCGGGCGGTGTGCCGGGGCCCCGGTTGCCGGTGACGTGGCGCGGGCGCTGGGGGGCGCGGGCCGGCGGCTGGCGGGGGGACTCCTGCCGCGGTGCGCGCCGGGCCCAGGCGGGCGGGACCGGGTCACGGGCATGAGGGTCGCCCATGGCGGCAGATGGAACGGACATCGCGCGCGTGTTAGGAGTCCGACCCGCCGCCAGGGGGACGCACAGCCGGAGGCGCTGGACGCGATATGAAAAAGGGCGCAACGACACCGGGCGACTCGCCCTCGCGGCTGATCGACGCGAGGATCGGGGAACGGGACGACTGGCGGGGCAGGACGCTCGCGCAGGTCCGCGACCTCATCCGGCAGGCGGACCCGGACGTGGTCGAGGCGTGGAAGTGGAGAGGCGTTCCGGTGTGGTCGCATGACGGAATGATCTGCACCGGCGAGACCTGCAGGAGCGTCGTGAAGCTGACCTTCGCCAAGGGCGCCTCGCTCGCGGATCCTTCGGGTCTGTTCAACGCCAGCCTTGAAGGCAAGGTCAGGCGCGCCATCGATCTGCGCGAGGGCGATGCACTGGACGGGAATGCGTTCAGGGCGCTGATCCGTGCGGCCGTGGCGCTGAACAGGTCTTCGGCCCGATGATCCGGTGCGGCGCCTCAGGTTTGGGGCTTGTCATGTTGTAGGCCTCGCCTGTAAGCCGCCCTTCGTTCAGCGACGCTGGCGAGTTGGCACGAACACGACCGCCAGACCGGAAGGCAGCACCTCGAGACGAAGCAGCGCAGCGCCCGCTTGGACGACGCCGACCGGCAGGACGGTTAGGCCTCGATGGAGGCTCGTCTTGTGATGAAGCCGGGGTCAAAGCTTCTGGGCCAACTCAAATGCCTCTTTGATCGACGATGGCTTCGCCGCGTGAACCTTCCGCCAGGATATCCCTGACTTTACCATCTTCTCGATCGAGTACCGTCCGTTGGCTTCGACCACCCTGAACTTGGCACCACGTCGATGGAGGACAGGATGCGGCTCGAGGCGCCAGTCCGGCAAGCAGGCTCGAAGATTGTTGAGCTTCGCCATCAGCGCCGACACACTTTCGAAGCGGGCCGCAAGGTCGACCTTGCAGCACCTGCGTATCACGGAAACGAGCTCCGGCGGGCACCAGGGTGGAAGATTGTCGAGATCGAGCAGCTTCCCCTTGACGATTTGCTGCTCGATGATCCCGCTGGCATGGATCTGGTTATCGGGATGCGGCAGTTTTAGGATTTTGGCCAGCTCCTTGGGCTTGAGCCAAGCCTGTTCGTCGTAGGGAAGCGGTCCGCCCAAGAGCTGGTAGAAAATAATGCCCAGTTGGTAAACATCGCTCTGAACATAGGCACGTCGGGACCTGATCTCTTCCGGGGTGCGGTAGAGCAGCGAGTGGCGGGACCGCGTCTCGGCATAGCCGTGAGCCCCCCTTTTCACAACGGAGCCGAAGTCGCCGATCACGAGCCTGCCTCCCTGCCCGCAGAATATGTTGGAAGGCTTGAGATCTCGCTGAAGGAAGCCCTTCCCGTGTATAAAGCTGGCGCCGCTGGCGATGTCCAGCAGGATGTCGACCGCGCGCTTGACGCCGATGCCGCCGTTCCCGATTACATCGTCCAGATCGCCATCTTCGCAAAAGGGCGCGATGAAATAGGCGTCGTCCTGATCAATTGATGCGGCGTCGTCTACCGCCAGAACGTGTGGAGATGCTAGTTCGGACAGGAGCCTCGGCTCTGCATGGGCGCCATCTCCCCAATAGTAGAACTTGACCACCACTTTTCGGTCGATTAGGCGATTGCGACCGACGAGGATGTACCCATTTCCACCCTTGTCGTTGATGCTCTCGAACGCAATCTTCTTCGCGAGCTCTGCGGCGGTCGCGGCAATGTTTTGGGGCAAAGTCGAGAAGTCGACTGGCATCGTGTCGACCTATTCCTTGGAGAGGTGCCAAGCGCCTGCCCGATAGGCATCGGCTTGGTAGCCGACCACGCTCGTCGGGACGCCGCCGAGATTGCTCTTCGCGAACCTCGCAAGCGTCGGCGGGCTGATGAACACCACACGTGTCTCGGAGAGCTGAAACAGCGTCTCGATCTTGAAGGTGATACCGCCGCCCGCGCGCGGACCCGTCGCCTGTCGGCTCTTGATGACGAAGGCATCGACCTTGTTCTGCAGAGCGAACGCCTCGATGGCGGACTTCATGGTCGAAAGGGATTTCGCTTCCCGGTCATCGCGCAGCATCAGCTTCTTCGTGGCACACTTGACATGGCCGCTCTCCTCGGACGAACCCTGCACGAGGGCTGAGTATGGCCTCCTTACCCTTTATCTCAACACCGCAGACGATCACATGAGCACTCCCTAGCTGTTGGGTCAAAGGATACACTCATTCGCGGATCGCCGTAAGGTAGCCGTGCCGTTTTCGGATCTATTCTAGGTTTGTTCTGTCACCGCTAGGATCGTTTGCGCTTCCGGATCCTAGCTTCTGTCGTTTCTTCCGCTGTCTGGCGACTAACGATTTAGGCCGACAGAATAAGTAGCGCTAACGGCAGATAACCGGTGTCTGCTACCCGTAAGCGGCCGGTCCGCTCTCCGCCAACAACCACCGCCCACCCCCCCTCAGCACCCGATCACCATTCATTCCCCCGCCCCGCCCCCCTCCCCCGCCCCCAACCGCCTCGGGGGAAAAACGTCCATGACCACCTACGACACCATCATCGTCGGCGGCGGCTCCGCCGGCTCGGTCCTGGCCAACCGCCTGTCCGCCCGTTCCTCGCACCAGGTCCTGCTGCCCGAAGCCGGCCAGGACACCCCGCACGGCAAGATCCCCGCCGAGATCCTCGGGCCCTACCCCGGCACCGCCTGTCTCGACCCGCGCGTCCACTGGACCGGGCTCAACGTCACCACCGAAGTCATCCCCCACAACCGCCCCGAAGCCGCCCCGCCCCCCCTTGCGTGCGGCCCGAGGTGTCAGCTTCGCAGAGCCGCATTCAGTTCCTTCAGGGCCGTCCGAACGGCGTCGGCGGCGGTCAGCAGATCTAGAACACTCACCCTCCCCCCGGCCTTCCTGACCCGCCACATCTTCGGTGTCTCGTAGGCGACCGTGTCGGGAATTGCGCCGGCCAGTATTTCCGCGAAGCCGCGGAACTTCTTCTTCTCCCGGCGATATCCAGGGGATCTCGATATCGCCGGCATGTTCGATCCCGAATATCGCCAACTGCCGATCACCGGCGCGCATATGCACCGTCAGCATCTTTTTCACGGCTCCAGGAGACCTGGAGGTCCTCGCACTCGCTCAGAAAGGCCAGCAATCGCGACGGAGAGACCCGCCTGGATGCGATCCAGTTCCGCAAACCAGGCCGCATGCGCGAGCCGCTCGGCCGACTTCCCGGCAGGTGCGACCGCCCCGGTCGCACGCGCCTGATCGGACCCGCGATGCTCGCGCCTCTCGGGCCTTCGGCCAGCTGCCAACATGCGGGTCAGGCCATCCCAGTCCGTCGATGATCGGCTGGCGCGTCGCGGGTCGACGATCCCCACTTCCTCGATAACCAGGCTCTCCTCCCGAAATTGCAGGGCTGACAGGTCGTCACGAGGTTCCAGAGGTCGTTGCCGCCCCCCCTCGCGTGCGGCACGAGGTGATCGATTGTTGCGGTCAGAGCATAGAATGCCGCGTGCCTGTTCCTGTCCCGCGCCCCCAGGTAATGGCGTCCGGAACGATATCCTGCATCGCCCGCGTGCGCGAGGGTCCACAACGCGGCAGCCGCAAAACCGGCAGCGATAGCCATCGCGGGCATAGACTCCGCCTTGATCGAGGGGCCGGGCATGCGCTCCTTGGCCCTGTTGAGCAGCGGCGCGGGATGCGGCGGTCAGGCCGCCAACCTGGCGGTACCGGTGGATCTCCGCGTCGGTCGGTCCCATGATACGGGATGCCCATGTCGTGGACGCGCATCATGTCCGCCCTTTGCAGGCGGTCCCGCGCGAGGTCGTTCGCTCCCGCGAGCAAGGCGTCCGCGGCTTCGCCGAGCAGGTCGGCAGCTGCGTCCAGCTCCGGAATGGGCGGAAGGAAGCACTGTCTGGCCGGTTCGAACTCAGGCGACATCGACATGCGTCCTCCCTGGCGTCGGGACCAAGAGCGAGGCACCGCGGGTGAGCGCCGGGGCGTACGTCGCGCACGACCCTGCGCGGCAACCCGGTCTGGCCATCGTCCGGCAGCAGGCCCCTCGCGCCGCCGGGGCAGCTCCCCGAGCAGTGCATCAAGTCGCGCTACATTGCGGTTACAGGCGGCCGGACAGCCGCCGACCATGGCTGTCCTCCTGCCCGATCTTGCCAAGAACGGCGCCTCACCGCGACACGATCGGTTCGGTGCCCGGTCCACTCCAGGCCGCAGGTCCGCCAAGGGTGTCAACCGGCGGAACGCGGGCTGCCGGCCTGGACTCTGGACGGTGGACACCCTAGATAGACTGGTCAAACCGACCAATCGGAACTGCCGCCATGCGCGAAATCCAGGCCTCCGAGGCCAAGACCCACCTCCCCCGCCTGCTCGACGAAGTCGAGCGGGGCGAGACGCTCGTCATCACCCGCCACGGCCGCCCCATCGCCCGACTGACGCCGGAGGTCGATCGGCGGCAGGAGGAAACCGACGCCGCCATCGCCGCCATCAAGGCGCTGCGCGTCCGTACCGGCAAGATCACCGTCGAAGAGCTGCTCTCCGCCCGGCACGAGGGGCACCGGCTCTGACCGGCTTCGTCCTCGACGCCTCGGTGGCCGCGTGCTGGGCGTTCGATGACGAGGACCATCCGGTGGCGGCGCAGGCGCTGGAACGGCTGCGCACCGATCCCGCGCGCGCCCCGTGCCTGTGGTGGTTCGAGCTGCGCAACACCCTGGTGGTGAACGAGCGTCGCGGCCGGCTGACCGAGGCCGACACCGCCGCCTTCCTGCGCCATGTCGCCCGGCTGCCCGTGACGCTCGATCCGACACCGGAGGATGGCGCGGCGCTGATCCTCGCGCGGGCGCATCGGCTCACGATCTATGACGCCGCCTATCTGGACCTGGCGCAACGCACGTCCCTGCCGCTCGCCACCTTGGATGCCGCGCTGGCCCGGGCCGCGCGCGCGGAAGGGGTGGCCCTGATCGGCGCCTGAGCCCCCGCCCCTTCACCCGCCTCCCCCGATGCGGCAGCATGCCCCCAACCGGCCGGGGGAAAAACGTCCATGACCACCTACGACACCATCATCGTCGGCGGCGGCTCCGCCGGCTCGGTGCTCGCCAACCGCCTGTCCGCCCGTTCCGTCGCACCAGGTCCTGCTGCTCGAAGCCGGCCGGGACACGCCGCACGGCAAGGTCCCCGCCGAGATCCTCAATTCCTACCCCGGCACCGCCTATCTCGACCCGCGCTTCCACTGGACCGAGCTCAAGGTCACCACCGAAGTCATCCCCCACAACCGCCCCGACGCCGCCCCGCCCCCCTTGCGCAAATATGAGCAGGCCCGCGTGCTCGGCGGCGGCTCCTCGATCAACGGCCAGCTCGCCAACCGCGGCGCCCCGACCGACTACGACGAATGGGAAGCCCGCGGCGCCGCCGGCTGGGGCTGGGCCGACGTGTTCCCCTTCTTCAAGAAGGTCGAACGCGACATGGACTACGAGAACGAATGGCACGGACGCGACGGCCGCATCCCGGTCCGCCGCATCCTGCCCGACCTGTGGCCCGAACACGCCAAAGCGGTCGCCGAGACCTTCAAGGCCGCCGGCTTCACCTACGTGCCCGACCAGAACGGCGAATGGCGCGACGGCTACTACCCGATCAGCATCTCCAACGCCTACGAACGCCGGGTCTCCGCCGCGATCGGCTATCTCGACCCCGGCACCAGGATGCGCGAGAACCTGACGATCTCCACCGACACCACGGTGACCGGCCTGCTGTTCGAAGGCCTGCGCTGCGTCGGCGTCACCGCCCGCGTGGGCGGGCGGGCGCAGGAGTTCCGGGCCAACGAAATCATCCTGTCCTCCGGCGCGATCCATTCCCCGGCGCATCTGTTGCGCGCCGGCATCGGCCCGGCGGGCGAGCTGCGCGGGCTCGGGATCGACGTGCGGGCGAACCTGGCCGGCGTCGGCAAGCGGCTGATGGACCATCCGGCGGTCGCCGTCGCGGCCTTCATCAAGCCGCACGCGCGCATCCTGCACGACTGGTCGCGGCGGCACATGTACGTGGCGCTGCGCTATTCCTCCGGCCTCGACGCCATCCCCCCCGGCGACATGTTCCTCGGCGTCACCAACAAGACCTCCTGGCACGCGGTCGGCGAGCAGATCGGCTCCTTCATCATCTCCGTCTACAAGACCTATTCCGAAACCGGGTCGGTCACCCTCGCCTCCCCCGATCCCCTCGCGGAACCCACCGTCGCCTTCAACCTGCTGTCCGACCCGCGCGACCTGGAACGGCTGATGGACGGCGTGCGCCGCTCGGCGGAATGGCATCTCTCGCCCACCATGCGCGCGGTGACCACCGATCCGTTCCCGGCCAGCTACAGCGACAAGGTGCGCCAGGTCGGGCTGATCACCCGCAAGAACAAATACCTGACCGCGGCGATGGCGCGGCTGCTGGACGGGCCGCAGGCGCTGCGCTCGTTCCTGGTCCGCAAGCTCATCATGGAAGGCTTCACCCTGGACGGCCTGCTCACCGACGACGCGCAGCTGGAAGCCTTCTGCCGCAAGGCCGCGGTCGGCGTCTGGCACGCCTCCTGCACCTGCCGCATGGGCGCCGAGGACGATCCGATGGCGGTCACCGACCCGGCGGGACGGGTGCGCGGGGTGGAGGGGCTGAGGGTGGTCGATGCCTCGATCTTCCCCGTCGTGCCCTGCGCCAACACCAATTTCCCGGTGCTGATGACGGCGGAGAAATGCGCCAGCGCGATCCTGGACGGGCGCTGATCAGGCGGCGAGGAAGCGGTTCGACTCCTCGAACATCCGCAGCGCCTTGGCGGGGTCGTAGGCGCGTTCGGTGAGCGTCTCCGGATCCCACTCGCTGCGCGCCTGCTCGAGGAAATCCCCGCCGTAGACGTGGATCGCCGCGCTCAGCCGCGGCAGCGGGTTGAGCACGGAGTGGATGATCTCGGCGCCGAGCGGGCAGGTTTCCCCCGGGCCGACCGAGCGGGCGCCGGCGGCTTCCAGCCGGTTGCCCTCCCCGGGCAGGCGGCGCCAGAAGATGTTGTCCTCCCGCCCCGTATACAGGCCGATCACCGCCCACATGTGATGGTTGTGCGGCATGAAGGACATGCGCGGACCCCAGACGAAATTCAGGATGGTCACGCGTTGGCTGCGGTGCAGCACGCCGATGCCGGCGCGGGTCGGCTCGCCCAGGCGCGCCAGCACGGCAGCGGGATCGCGCGCGGCGCCGGCGACGACCTCGCGCACCGCGGTGTGGCTGTCGGTCTCCGCGACCGCGGCTTCGCACGCGGCGATGAAACGCTCGAGATCGAACATCGGACGGCTCCTCCTGATCCCCGGTCCGAAGGATAGGACATGGCGCGATCGGGGGAAATCCGAAAATCTCCTTCTCCCGCCGAGGTCAGGGAGCGTCGGCCGCCGCCTGTTCCGCCAGCCACAGATTGTGGCGCACCGTCGCGCGCTGCGCCGCCGCCTCCGGTCCGGCGAGCCGGGCCAGCGCGGCCTGGTACAGCGCCACCGCCTCCGCCCGCCGCGGCCCGCCCAGGGCGGCGAGCGCGTTGGCGAGGTTGGTCTCGGTCATCGCGCGTTGCCGTGGCGAGGCGTTGTCCGGCGTGGCGGCGAGCGCGGCCCGGCCGGCGGCGATCGCCTCGGCCAGCAGGGCCGGATCACCCGTCCGCTGGCCGAGCAGGCGCAGCGTGTGGCAGAGGTTGTCGGCCGCCAGCGCGGCCTCCCGCGGCGCGTCCAGCGCGGCGAAGACGGTGCGCGCCGCGCGCAGCAGGGTGGCCGCTTCGATCAGCGCGCCACGGTCGTCGGCGACGGTGGCGAGCAGGGTGAGCACGGCGCCGCGGTTGCGCTGCATCCGCCCCTGGTCGATGGCGGCGCCTTCGGCGGCGAAGCCGGCGTCGGCGATCTCGTAGCGCGCGGCGGCCTCGGCGAGCCGCTCGGGATCGCCGGTGCGTTCCCCGAGCACGGTCAGCGCCGCGCCCAGGATGGCGTGCGCGCGCGGGGCCGGCGCCACCGCCGCCGCGTCGCGCGCCAGCTCCACCGCCGCGTCCAGCAGACCCAGATCGTCGGTCAGGGCGCCGAGCGCACGCAGCGCGGCGGACAGCGGCAGCGCCGCTTCCGCCTGCTGCGGTCGGGGGAGGTCCTGCAGGATCGCCACCGCCTCGGCCGCGGCGACGGGATCGGCCTCGGCCTCGGCGCGCAGGCGCAGGGCTTCGGCGCGGGCGATCGGATCCTCCGCCCCGCTCATGCCTCCGCCCGCAGCTCTGCGAACACCTTGCGGGCGCAGATCAGCGCCTCGCGCACCAGGGGGGCGCCGATATAGCCTTGCAGGTGCAGCATCGCCTCCACCAGCTCGTCCTCGCTCCATCCCTGGTTGCGGGCCATCCGCAGGTGGATGGCAAGCTCGGCCTCGCGGCCCATGACGGTGTCGGAGACGACCACGACCAGGGTGCGGGTCTTGAGGTCGAGGCCGGGGCGGGTCCAGAGCGCGCCGAAGATGTTCTCGACCGAGACCTCGCCGAATTTCTTCATGATCGGGTCGTCGTAGACGGTCTTGTCGAGGCGGTCGGCATAGGCCTCGCCCATCAGCTTGCGGCGCATGGCGCGGCCGGCTTCGGCGCGGGACGTGTCGGGCATGGCGCGTTCTCCCTTGTGGGTTGCTGTGCGGGTGGCGCCGGCGCAGGCCGCCGCGTCCGTGGTGATACCGCTTCGTAAGTCGGCCCCCAGTATCAACCCCGGTCCGCGGCCCCGGCAACCCGGGCGCAGCCGCTTGCCCAATTTCGTTGCCGGAGCCGGGCGCGCACGGAGGGACGACACGATGGATGTTTATTTCTGTAAAGTATCGGTCCGGATCGGCGGCGCGGTCCGGCCGCCGGATGCCGTGACGAAGACGCACCCCTGATGCCGGCGGCGGTATTCGACAGCCCCGACCGCACCAGCGAAGCGCCCTATCTGCGGTGGCTGCAGACGCACCCGCAGGGTCTGGTGGTCAACGCCCGGCGCCGCCCCGACCCCGGCTACGCGGTGCTGCACCGCGCCACCTGCTGGACGATCACCCGCCCCACAAGCCAGACGGACGGCGCGCCGTTCACGGCCCGGAGCTTCATCAAGGCCTGCGCGGCGACGGAGACCGATCTGCTCGCGTGGCTCCGGGCCCGCCAGGGCAGCGGCTTCAGCAAACGCTGCGCGATCTGCTCGCCGTGACGCCGGCCGCCCCGCGCGGGCGCTACAGCTCCACCACCACATAGTCCTGTTCCACCGAGACCGGAACGGTCTCGGCGGCGAACGGCCCCTTCCCCAGCGCCGCGCCCGGCTCCACCGTGACGGTGTAGCTGCGCGCGCGAACGCTGTCGGGGTCGCACCAGGACTGGCCGGTGAACACGTCGAACTCCCAGCCGTGCCAGGGGCAGCGCAGCAACTGGCCGGGGCGGTCGAGCCGATACGCGCCCGGCCGGTCCGCCGCCATCAGCCCGACCAGCACGCCGCGGCACAGCGCCGCGCCCTCGTGCGGGCAGCGGTTGATCAGCGCGGCATACCGGCCGTCGACGTGGAACACGCCGATCTCGCGGCCTTTCACGGTCACGATCTTGCACGACCCCGGCGCGATCTCGCCCACCGCGGCCACCACGTGACGGCTCATGCGGCGGCGCTCATGCCAGTCCGTAGAAGGCCAGCGCGTTGTCGCGGAACACCGCCTGCCGCCCCGCCTCCGGCAGCGCCGCCTTGAACGCGTAGCGGGGGTCGTCCTGGTCCCAGTGCGGATAGTCGGTGGAGACCATCACCCGGTCCCAGCCGATCCACTCCAGGGTGGCAAGCAGATCGTCAGGCCGTTCCGGCTCTTCCACCGGCTGGGTCGTCACCCAGATGTGGTCGCGGATATAGTCCGACGGCGCCCGTCGCAGATGCGGCACCTCCGCGCGCAGCCGGCGCCAGTGCTTGTCCAGCCGCCAGGTCAGCGCCGGCAGCCAGGCGAAGCCGCCTTCCACCAGCACCACGCGCAGGCCGGGGATGCGTTCGAACACGCCTTCCACCACCAGGCTGGTGACCAGCGCCTCCATGCTCTGCACGTAGGACTGGTGTTCCTCATGGTAGAAGGACGGCCAGCCGCTGCCGGTGGACGGGTGCCCGCCGGTGCCGCCGAGGTGCAGCGCGATGGGGAAGCCGTTGGCGGCGCAGGCTTCCAGGATCGGCCAGTAGCGGCGCCGGCCGAGGGGTTCCAGCCCGCGCGGCGGGATCTGCACCTGCACGAAGCGGGGATCGCCGGCGCGGCGCTCGATCTCGGCGATCGCCGCCTCGGCATGTTCGACCGTCACCTGCACGGAGCCTTTGAGCCGCGGCTCGCGGTCGGACCAGTTCGTCGCCTGCCAGTCGTTCACCGCCGTGCACATGGCGGCACCGAAGTCGAGGTTCCGCTCGTCCGGACCGCGCCCGACCAGCGGCAGCATCACCCCATGCGTGATGCCGAACCCATCCAGCAGTTGTTCGCGCATGAAACCGAGGTCGGAGCCGGGGATGCCGCCGCCGGGCGGCCAGGCATCGCGGCGCATGCCCACCTGCGGCGACATGCGCGGATAGTTCGAGGTGTGCGCCATTCCCTGGCGGGAGCGCGCGCCGAACGCCGCGCGATGCGCCCGCCAGCGGTCCGACAGGAACGGATCGAGCTCGCCCGCCGTCGCCGGATAGGGATGGATGTCGCAATCCACCATGCCCAGCGCGGTCACCGCGGCCGGGCTGCGTTCAAGAACCGGGACATCCATTGCCGTCTCTCCCTCGGTTTACGCCCGCTGCAGGCGTGGGTAGGTCGCCATCGGGTTGTCGACCAGCAACTTGCGGATCAGGCCCGCGGGCAGGCCGTCGGGCACCGCATTGGCGCCGTCGAAATGCCAGTGCGGGTAGTCGGTCGCGAACAGCAGCATATGCTCGCCGCCGATTTCCGCCAGCACCCGGTCGAGCTGCGCCGCGCCGGGCGGGCCGTCGAAGGGTTGCGCGGTCAGGCGCACATGCGCGCGCACCTGCTCGGACGGCGGGATGGTGTTCCACGGCACTTCCGCGCGCATCGCCCGCCAGGTCTTGTCGGCCCGCCACATCCAGCCGGGCAGCCATGTCACGCCCGATTCCAGCAGCACCACGGTGAGGTCGGGGAACTCGACGAACACCCCTTCCGTCACCAACGAGTTGAGCGCGGCGGCGAAGCCCTGCGCGTGCGCGACGTAGTCTTCCAGGTAGTAGGACGGCCAGCCGAGCGAGGTGGGCGGGTGGCGGAAGCTGCTGCCGGCGTGGATGCCGACCGGCAGGCCGTGGCGCGCGGCGGCGCGGTAGACCGGCCAGTTGACCCGCCGGCCCAGCGGCACCTCGGCCATCGCCCACAGCAGCACCTGCACGAAGCGGGGGTCGGCGGCGCGGCGCTCGATCTCGGCCGCCGCCAGCTCCGGGCTGTGCAGGGGCACGACGATGGAGGCGCGCAGGCGCGGATCGCGGTCCAGCCACTCGGCGGCGAGCCAGTCGTTGATCGCCCGGCAGAGCGCGGCCGAGAGATCCTCGCTGAACAGGATCGGCGCGCCGTGCAGCAGGTTGCAGATGGCGAAGCGGGTGCCGAAGGCATCGAGCGCCTGGGCCCGCAGCAGGTCGGGATCGCTGCCCGGCAGGCCGCGCGGCGGGCGCCAGTCGGGCCGGGCGGCGAGCGGGGAGCCGGCGGGATAGTTGGGGGTTTCGAGATTGTCGCGATCGAGGCCGCGCAGCGTCACCATCTCCCGCCAGTAGGGATCGAGATAGGGCACGAGCGCAGCGGTGCCGGGCAGCGCCGGATGGACGTCGCAGTCGATCGCGCCAGGCGCGGGAACGGTCACCGGTTTCTCTCCCTTATCAAACGGGAGCATAGGCACCCTGGGCGCGGGCGTGCAATGTCGGGGGGGCGCGTGCCCTCATCCGCTGCGCGGGCCGCGCCGACCGCTGCCGCGTGCGGGGGCGATGGAGACGGGGCGATGGAGACGGGGCGCGGGTTGGCCGGCCGCGGGGGGGAATGGTAGGACGGGGGCGAAACAAGGAGCCGGGCCATGGACGACTGCCTGCGCTGGGGCAACCTCAGCCGTGCCGAACGTGACGCATCGTACAACAACTCCGCCGCGGTGCCCGACAGCCCGGCGCTGAATGCGGCGCGCGAGGCACGCTCGGCGGCGTTCCGCGCGGCGCATCCGGAAAAGCTCGATCTTCCCTACGGCGCCGGCCCGCGCCAGCGGATCGACCTCTTCCCCGCTGCCGATCCCGCCGCGCCCTGTCTCGTGTTCCTGCACGGCGGCTACTGGCAGCGCAATTCGCGCGACCAGTTCGCCTGCCTGATCGAAGGCCCGCGCGCGCTCGGCTGGTCCGCCGCGCTGCCCGGCTACACCCTGGCGCCCGATGCCTCGCTGACCGAAATCGCCGAGGAGGTGACCGCCGCGCTCGACTGGCTCGCCGCGCATGGCCCCGCGCACGGGATCGGCGGCAAGCTCGTGCTCTCCGGCTGGTCCGCCGGCGGGCACCTGACCGCGCTGGCGCTCGGCCATCCGGCGGTCGCCGCCGGGCTCGCGATCTCGGGCGTGTTCGAGCTGGGGCCGATCCGCGACACCTATCTGAACGACAAGATGATGCTGAGCGATACCGAGATCGTCGCGCTGTCGCCGCTGCGCCTGCCGGTCGTGAACAAGCCGCTGGCGATCACCTACGGCACGGCGGAACTGCCGCCGCTGGTGGGCGACAGCCGCGCGCTGCACGCGCGCCGGGCGGCGGCGCATGCGCCGGGCGCGCTGATCCCCGTGGCCGGGGCGGATCATTTTACCATCGTGCTGGAATTGCAGAAGCCGGACGGGGTCCTCACCCGGCAGCTGCCGGCGCTGCTCGGCTGACGGCGCAGGCCGCCGGTCAGCCGATCCGCAGCAGCCGCGCGCCCTCTCCGCGCAGCCAGGGCACCGCCTGCGCGGCGTGCGGCGTCAGGCGGGCGACCAGCGCCCAGAACCGCGGACCGTGGTTCATGTGGCGCAGATGCGCGACCTCATGCGCGGCAACGTAATCCTGCACGAGGCCCGGTGCCATCACGAGCCGCCAGGAGAACGCAATCGATCCGTCAGCGGCACAACTGCCCCAGCGGCTCTGCGTGTCCTTCACCGCGATGCGGCGCGGGACCAGCCCGGCGTGTGCCGCTTTTTCGGTGGCCAGGGCGCGCAGCCGGCGCAGCGCCTCGGCGCGGAAGAAATCGGTGACCCGCCGGCGCAGGAACTCCGGCCGCCCGGTCACGCAAATCTCGCCGGCGTCACACCAGGCGGCGCCGCGGCTTTCGGGCAGGTGGCGGATGCGGTGCGGCACGCCGAGGAACGGCACCAGCGCCCCGTCGGCGAACGGCACCGCGACCGGCAGCGCGGCCAGCCGATCGGCGACCCAGCCCGCATGCGTCATCAACAGCGCGACGCCGGCCTTGCGTCCGGCCCGGGTCGGCAACGTCACCACCACGGTGCCGTCGCGCGGATCGATGCGCAGGCTGACCCGCTGCGCACGAACGCTGCGCCGCCAGGCCACCTGCGCGGTGCCGGTAGGAAGCTCGACGGTCTCCGCGTCCGGTAAGTCCATGCTGACGACAAACCGCGAACGCGCCCAATTCGTCAATAGCTAAGTTTATTTTTGATTCAGAAACGGTCCCACCGGGCCAGCGCGGCGGCATCAGAAAGCGGCGCGGATCCGTCCCCATTCCTCGATCGCGGCCTCCTGTCCCGGCACGATCTGGATCGCGAATTGCGTGTAGCCGGCATCGCGCAAGGCACCGATACGGCTGCCCAGCTCGGTCGCGGTGCCGGTGAACGTGGTCTGGCGGATCAGCTCGGCCGTGACGAAAGGACGTTCCTGCGGCTTCACGAACAGCAGATGGCCGCGGTGGTTCTGCAGATAGCGCGCCTCCGCCGGTTCGAAATCGCGCGCCAGCGCGACATAGCCGGCGACCTCCTCGGCGACCGCATCGGGCACTTTGGACGTGTTGGGCAGGCCGGCCAGCGCTTCGTCGGCCGCGCGATGCAGCAGCACGGCCGCGCGCGGTCCGGCCTCGGCGAGCGCGCGGGGGGAATCGAACGCCTCGCCTTCGGCCAGGATGCAGCCGAGCGCGAACGCAGTCGCCTGCAAGGTTCCCGCCGGATGGCCGGCCTTGGTCCAGGCCGCCTGCATCGTCGCCAGCTCGGTGATGCCGGAGCTCGGCACGCCGATGAAATTGAGCCAACCGGCGCCGAGCTTCGCCGTCAGCGCGCGCGAGCGCGGTCCGTAGGCGGAGACATGCAGGCCCACCGGATCGCGCGTGTTGATCAGCCCGAGCTCGGGATTGAGGAAGCGGATCGGATGGCGTTCCCCCTCCATTGCGAAATCGACGGTTTCGTTCGCCAGCAGCGCCATCACCTGATGGATATAGTCTTCCATCGCCGCCAGGGTCATGGCGCCGAAGCCCATGGCGCGCCGGCCGGTAAAGCCGGTGCCGACGCCGAAATCGATCCGCCCCGGCGCCAGCGCATTGAGCGAGGCGAAGGCGCCGGCGGTGACGGGCGCGATGCGGTTCGACGGGATCAGCACCCCGGTGCCGAGGCGGATGCGCCGCGTCTTGACCGCCGCCGCCGCCATCGCGACGAAGCAATCGGCGCACAGCATCTGGGTGTCGTAGAACCAGGCGTGGGTGAAGCCCAGCTCCTCGGCGCGTTGGACGATCTTCCACGAATCCGCGGCGCTCGGGACCGCAATGCCGAATTCCATGTTCCGTTCCTCCGTCAGTGCAGCGCTGCGTTGAGATAGGAAAGATCCAGGTACTTCATCGGATTGTCGAGCACCTTGTGCGGCGTGCCGTATTTGTCGCGCAGGCTCAATACCCGCTTCACGCCCTCCATGTCCGGCGTCACGTCGCGCGCAAATCCGCCCTTGGGCGCCAGCAGGACCGCCAGGGTCTCGTTGGCCAGAGGCAACGTCATCGACTGCATGCGGGCAACCAGGATCGCCGCCGCCACCTCCCGGTTCGCCGGGTCATGGAGCCAGTCGATCGCCTGCTTGTAGGCGCGGATGAAGCCGATCACGTCGTCGCGATGCTTCACCGCGAAAGCCCGGCGCACCGCCGCCACTTCCCCCTGGTAAGGGCCCAGCGCCTCGCGCACGCGGACCAGCGCGTGCAGTCCGTGCGCCGCGCCCAGCAGGTCGAACGGCGTCATCAGCATCGTGGCGGCGTCGGTCTTGTCCTTCAGCATGTCGGCGTAGCGATCGGCCACGTCGCCCTTCGCGACCAGCTTCACCGCGTCGGGCCCGATCCCGGTGCGGGCCAGCAGATCCTGCAGCACGAAGGCGTCGCCGGTGTTGGTCCCCTCCACCGAGAGGGTCTTGCCTTGCAGATCGGCGACGGTCGTATAAGGCTTCTGCGCCACCAGCGAGAGGAACCCGTCGTCCGCGCCCAGCACCGCGACGACATCCGGGTTCGGGCCCACCGGCCAGGCGCCCTGGCCTTCGTCATAGGCCACCACATTGTCGAGCGCGGTCATCGCCACGTCGTACGTGCCGGCGATCAGGTTCGACATCTGGTAGCTGAGGCTCGGCGCGTCGGTGATGCGCACATCAAGTCCGCGTTTGGCGAAATACCCTTGCCGTTCGGCCACCCACAGCGGAAGCTCGGTGCCGCCGGCAAACGCGATCACCGACAGCTTATGCAACGGATGCGGCATCGGCGCCGGCGGCGGGGCAACCGGCGCGGCCGGGGCGGCGGCGGTGCCGGTGGCGGTGGTGGGCGGTGCCGCCGCGACAGCGAGGCCGGGCCAAACGCAGACGACGGCCAGCCCCAGCAGACGGCGAAACGACAAACGCATGAAAATTCCTCCAGGGGTGACAATCGCAACCCCACTATAGACAGTGCCCGCGGTCGGGTCTGCCCGCCCAACGGAAACGCGCGATCACGCCAGCGAGGTTTGCATGCCCGGTCCCACCCTGCTCGTCACCTTCCCGCTCGCTCCCGCCCGCCGCACGCTGGTGGACGAAACCCTGGAAGGCGCCGGCACCGCGATCTATCTGCCCGACCTCGCCGAGGATGACCGCGGCCCCGCGTTGCGCGCGGCCACCGTGGTGCTGGCGCGCAATACCGGACAGGAACTGCGCGACGGCGAGGCCGCGCTGCTGGGGGGCGCACGGCTGATCCAGTTCATGACCGCGGGGGTCGACTTCATTCCGCTGTCGGCGCTGCCGGCGCACGTGCCGGTGGCGAACAACGGCGGCGCCTATGCCGAAGCGATGGCCGAGCACGCGCTGGCCATGGCGTTCGCCGCGGCCAAGCGCCTGCTGATCGAACACGACGCGCTGCGGCGCGGGGCGTTCAACCAGTTCACCCAGAACCGCATGCTGGCCGGCGCGGTCTGCGCCATCTTCGGCATGGGCGGCATCGGCGAAGCCACCGCGCGGCTGGCGCGCGGGATCGGCATGCGGGTGCACGCGATCAACCGCCGCGGGGCGAGCGCGGAACCGGTCGAGTGGATCGGCACCCCGGACCGGCTCGACACGCTGCTGGACGCCGCCGACGTGCTGGTGATCGCCGCACCGCTCAGCCGCGCCACCCTGGGGCGGTTCGGCGCGGCGGAACTCGCGCGCATGAAACCGGACGCGATCCTGATCAACCTCGCGCGCGGGGAACTGGTGCAGGAACAGGCGCTCTACGACCACCTGCGCGCCCACCCCGCCTTCACCGCCTGCATCGACGCCTGGTGGGTGGAGCCGGTGCGGCACGGCACGTTCCGCATGGACCTGCCGTTCCTCGACCTGCCGAACGTGATCGGCTCGCCGCACAACTCGGCGCAAGGCGGCGCCACCGGCACCCTCGGCCTGACCCGCGCCGTCACCAACGCCCGCCGCGCCCTGCTTGGCGAAACGCCGCTGCATCTGATCGGGCCGGAGGAGCGGATGGGGTAAGGCGCTGATAGCAAGGCCAGGGGGGCTCTGCCCCCCTGGACCCCCCGCCAGGGGACAAGTCCCCTGGACCCCTCGGGGGGTTCCGTGCCGGCGGGGGGTGGCGTGCCAGCCGGGGCGGGGCCGGTGGGCGGGTGACAGAGCGCGCAGATGCGCGCTCTGTCACCCGCCCACCGGCCCCGCCCCGGCTGGCACGCCACCCCCCGCCGGCACGGAACCAACGAATGGGTTCCAAGGGCTCAGCCCTTGGCGGGGGTCCAGGGGGCAGCGCCCCCTGGCCTTGCTACAGCATCTTCCGCACCCGGCGCATCAGCCGCGTCGCCAGGCTGGCGGGTTGGGATGCGGCGAGGGCGATCACGGGGATGGTGGCGACCGTGATGCCGTTGGCGCTCACGGTCAGTTGGCCGACGACCGCGCCTTTGGCGACGCCCTGGCGTCCCTGGCGGGTTGAGGGACAGGTGCGTCCGCAGCGCGGAGGTGGCCGCGGCGGGCAAGGTTTTCTCCACATCGTGCGCGGCGCCGACCGGAATGGTTTCCGGCTTCCAGCGCGCGTCGGTCAGGCTGCCGATCGGCCGGCCCGCCCGCGCGACGGTCGTGTTGGTTGCGAACTGGTAGCCGTAGTCGAGCAGCGCCTCGATGGCCTTGGTGCCGGCGGTCCAGTTCGGTTCGCCGAACACCACGGCGATCAGCCGCCTGCCGTCGCGCAAGGCGGTGGCGTCGATGCAGTGGCCGGCGGCGTCGGTCAGGCCGGTCTTGAGGCCGTCCACGGTCGGATCCCGGAACAGCACCGGGTTCCAGCTGCGCTGGCGGATCTTGTCGAAGGTGTAGTATTTCTCCGCAGATATTTTCAGGATTTGCGGGTACTGGCGAAGCAGCGCGCGCGACAGGGTGGCGATGTCGCGCGCCGTGGTGGTCATCCCCGGGTGCGGCAGGCCGTTCACGTTCGCATAATGCGTGCCGGACAGACCGAGCCGGGCGGCGGCTGCGTTCATCATCCCCACGAAGGCGCTGCGCGAACCGGCGATCGCCTGGGCGAGCGCCACCGAGGCGTCGTTGCCGGACTCGATGAGCAGCCCGTGCAGCAGCTGGTCGACGGTCACGTCCGCTCCGGGCGAGATGAACATGCGCGAGCCGCCGGTGTGCCAGGCGGCGGCGCTCACCGGCACGACCTGGTCGGGCTTCAGCGATCCTGCCGCGATCTTCTGGTACGTGAGGTAGGCGGTCATCAGCTTGGCGAGGCTGGCCGGCGGCCAGGCGAGCCCGGGGGCTTTCTCGGCGATGATCGTGCCGGTCGTTGCGTCCATCAGCACGTAGCTCGACGCGTCCGCCAGTTCCGGCGGCGGCAGCATGCCGGGCAGGGCGCGCGGCGCGACCGCGGCGGGCGCGGTCTGCTGCGTCGTCGGGCGCGCCGCATGGGCGGCCGGGGCGGCCGGCCCGCCCGCAAGCAGCAGCGCGCCGGCGAGGACGGCGATGACAGGACGGCAACCGGGCATGCGAGACTCCGCTTTCAGACGACGGTGGCGCGGACCTATAGCAAAGCGGTGCGCCGGTCGCGCCCAGTGGGACCGGTGTGGGATCGCTGCGGGACCGATGCGGGCCGGCATCCGCCGCGGGACGGAAGGTCGAGGCGGCCGCGGACTTGCGCCGGGATGCGGCTGCGGCTAGAAGCGCCCCTCTCGCGCGTCCGGGCCTGGAATGGGCATGCCCGGCCGCGAAGCGCGCGCAGCCGGACACAAGCGTCCAGGGCCGCGGCGACAGCCAGAAGGAGATCCAAATGCCCAAGGCGAAGACCAAGTCCTCGGTCAAGAAGCGGTTCAAGATCACCGCGACCGGGAAGGTGCTGGCCGGTCCCGGCAAGAAGCGCCACAACCTGTCGGCTCGCTCGCAGAAGGCCATTCGCAGCAACCGCGGCAGCCAGGTGCTGACGCCGATGGACGCGCGGACCGTGAAGCAGTGGGCCCCCTACGGGCTGGTGTAGGGGAGCGCACAGATGGCACGCGTCAAACGGGGCACCACCACCCACGCCCGTCACAAGAAGGTTCTCGAGCAGTCGAAGGGCTTCGTCGGCCGCTCCTCCACCACCTATCGCGCGGCGCGGGAGCGGCTGGAGAAGTCGCTTCAGTACGCCTATCGCGACCGGCGCAACAAGAAGCGCGACTTCCGCGGCCTGTGGATCCAGCGCATCAACGCCGCGGTGCGCGAGCACGGGCTGACCTATTCGCGCTTCATCGACGGGCTGAACAAGGCGGGCATCGAGATCGACCGCAAGGTGCTGGCCGCGATCGCCTATGACGACGCGGCGAGCTTCGCCGAGATCGTGAAGAAGGCCCAGGCTGCGCTGGGCTGAACGGGATCGGTGCCGGGCTCTGGCCCGGCGCCTGCGGCAAGGCTAGGAAGGGGCCGCCCCGTGAGCGGCCCCTTTTTCATTGTGCGAGCGACGATGACCGACGATCTTTCCGCCCTGCAAGCCGAAACCGACGCCGCGCTGGCTTCCTGCGCCGACCTGCGCGCCTGGGATGCGGTGCGGGTCGGCGTGCTCGGCCGCAACGGCACCCTGACCGGCCTGCTGCGCGACCTCGGCAAGGCCCCGCCCGAGCAGCGGCGGGAGCGCGGCGCCGCGCTCAACCGGCTGAAGGACGCGCTGGCGGCGGCGATCGAGGCGCGGCGGGTGGCGCTGGAAGCGGCGGACCTGCACGCCCGCCTGGCCGCGGAACGCCAGGACCCCACCTTGCCGCCGCGTCCCCGTCCCGCCGGGCTGATCCACCCGATCAGCCGGACCATGGAGGAGATGGCGGCGATCTTCGGCGCCATGGGCTTCGAGATCGCCGAAGGCCCGGACGTCGAAACCGACTGGCATAATTTCAGCGCGCTCAATATCCCCGCGCATCATCCGGCGCGCGACGACCAGGACACGTTCTACCTCACCGCGCCGGAAAGCGGCCCGCCGCCGGTGCTGCGCACCCACACCTCCCCGGTGCAGGTGCGGACGATGCTGCAACGCCCCCTGCCCTTCCGGGTGATCGTGCCCGGGCGCACCTACCGCGCCGACCACGATGCGACGCACAGCCCGATGTTCCACCAGTGCGAGGGGCTGGTGCTCGACCGCAACATCACGCTGGGGCACCTGAAGGGCTGCCTGATCGACTTCCTGCGCGCCTTCTTCGCCGTCGCCGACCCTGCCGGTGCGCTTCCGGGCAAGCTACTTCCCGTTCACCGAGCCCTCGATGGAAGTGGATATCGGCTGGGACCGGAAATCGGGCGAGCTCGGCAAGGGCATCGGACTGGCTGGAGATCCTGGGCAGCGGGATGGTGCATCCGCGCGTGCTGGCGAACGTGGGCATCGATCCGCGGGAGTGGCAGGGATTTGCCTTCGGCATGGGGGTGGAACGGGTGACCATGCTGAAGCACGGCATCCCCGATCTGCGGCCGTTCTACGAAAGCGATATCCGCTGGCTGCGCCATTACGGGTTCAACCCGCTGGCGCCGGCGATGCTGCACGAGGGGGCCTGAGCCATGAAGTTCACCCTGTCGTGGCTGCGCACGCATCTCGACACCGACGCCCCGGTGGCGGTGATCGGCGAGACCCTGACCCGGATCGGCCTGGAGCTGGAAGGCATCAGCGATCGCGGCGCGGCGCTGGCGCCGTTCCGCATCGCCCATGTGCTGGAAGCGGTGCCGCACCCGAACGCGGACCGGCTGCGCGCCTGCCGTGTGGAGACGGGTGAGGGCGTGGTGTCCGTGGTGTGCGGCGCGCCCAACGCGCGCACCGGCATGAAGGGGGTGTTCGCGCCCCCGGGCAGCTTCATCCCCGGCACCGGGATCACGCTCAAGACCGGCGAGATCCGCGGCGTGACCAGCGCGGGCATGCTGCTGTCGGCGCGCGAGATGGGGCTCGGCGACGATCATTCCGGCATCGTCGAGCTGCCGGACGACGCGCCGGTGGGCACGCCCTATGCCGCCTGGGCCGGGCTCGATGACCCGGTGATCGAGATCGCGGTCACGCCCAACCGGGGCGACTGTTTTTCCGTCCGCGGCGTGGCGCGGGACCTGGCGGCGGCGGGGATCGGCACCTTGCGCCCCTGGGCGCCGGCGCCGGTGCCGGCCGTGTTCGACGGCGGCCCGCGCTGGCGGATCGACTGGCCGGAGGCCTGCCCCTGGATCCTGGGCCGCACCATCCGCGGCCTGAAGAACGGGCCGAGCCCGCGCTGGCTGGCCGACCGGCTGATCGCCATCGGCCTCCGGCCGATCAACGCGCTGGTCGATGTGACCAATTTCTTCACCGTCGATCTCGGCCGGCCGCTGCATGTGTTCGACGTGGCCAAGCTCGCCGGCGACACGCTGGTGCTGCGGCGCGGCGCGGGGGAAAGCTTCCGGGCGCTGAACGGCAAGGACTACACGCCGACCGATCAGGACTGCGCCATCGCCGATGCCGCCGGCGTGCAGTCGCTCGCCGGCATCGTCGGCGGCGAGGCGACCGGCTGCGACGAGACCACCACCTCCGTGTTCGTCGAATGCGCGCTGTTCGACCCGGTGCGGATCGCGCTGTCGGGCCGGCGCCACCAGGTGGTCTCCGACGCGCGCCAGCGGTTCGAGCGCGGGATCGACCCGGCCTTGCTGCCGGACGCGGTGGAAGCCGCGACCCGGATGATCCTGGAGCTGTGCGGCGGCGAGGCGGGCACGGTGACGCAAGCCGGCGCCGCCCCCGCCTGGCAGCGCGACGCGACCCTGCGCTTCGACCGGCTGGCCACGTTCGGCGGCGCCGACGTGCCGGCCGACGACGCGGTGACGGCGCTGGAGCACCTGGGCTTCGCCGTGCGCACGCGCGAGGCCACCCAGGTGACCGTGGCGGTGCCGTCCTGGCGCAACGACGTCGCCGCCCCCGGCGGCCCGGCGCTCGACCAGGACCCCGGCCTCGATCCCGCCGCCGCCGCCGCCGCCGCCGCGCGGCTGCGCGCTGGTCGAGCCGGAATGCGACCTGATCGAGGAAGTGCTGCGCCTGCGCGGGCTGGACGCGATCCCCGCCGTCTCCCTCCCGCGCGCCGCGCCGGTGCCGCTGCCGACCCTGACCCCGGCGCAGGGCCGCGCGGCGCGGGCGCGGCGGGTGCTGGCCGCGCAGGGCCTGGCCGAGTGCGTGACCTTCAGCTTCATGGCCGGGCGCGAGGCGGCGCTGTTCGGCGCCGCGCCGGAGGCGCTGCGACTGGCCAACCCGATCGCCTCCGACCTCGACCAGCTGCGCCCGACGCCGGTCGCCACCCTGGCGCTGGCGGCGGCGCGCAACGCCGCGCGCGGGTTTGCCGACGTGGCGCTGTTCGAGGTCGGGCCGGGGTTCGCCCCCGAGGGCCAGCATTCCGTGGCGGCCGGGCTGCGCGCCGGCGCCACGCCGCGCAACTGGTGCGCGCCCAGCCGGGCGGTGGACGCGATGGACGCCAAGGCCGATCTGTTCGAGGCGCTGTCGGCGCTGGGTCTGCCGATGGAGAGCCTGTCGGTGACCGCCGACGCGCCGGATTTCTACCACCCCGGCCGGTCGGGGGTGGTGCGCCAGGGGCCGAAGATCGTGCTCGGCACGTTCGGCGCGCTGCATCCTTCGGTGCTGGGCACGATCGGTCTGAGCGGGCCGGCGGCGGCGTTCGAGCTGTTCCTGGACGCGGTTGCCGACCCGAAGCGGCGCCGGCGGGGACCGCCCGACCTGCCCGCGTTCCAGCCGCTGCGACGCGATTTCGCATTCCTGGTGGACGCCGACGTGCCGGCCGAGACGGTGCTGCGCGCGGCCCGCGGGGCGGAGCGCAAGCTGATCGCCGGGGCGGTGCTGTTCGACGTGTACGAAGGCGGCGCGCTGCCCGCCGGCAAACGCTCGCTTGGGATCGAGGTCACGTTCCAGCCGCGCGAACGCACCCTGACCGAGGCGGAGATCGAGGCGGCGGCGGCCAAGGTGGTGGCCGCGGTGGCAAAGGCGAGCGGCGCGGTGCTACGCTAGTGTCCTGTTTCAGAAATTCGGTTCCGAATTTCCGGGACACTAGCTCGTTGTTTTCAGTGGCCTGCTGGTCCCTGAAATGGGAAGGCATTTCAGGGGCAGGACACTAGCGGGTCTGCCCGCGCCTCCGTCGCCGGATCGCGCGGTCGGCCCGGGGCCCGGCCGCTTCGTCGGCCTGGCGCGAACGCGCCGATGCGGCGCGCCCCCCTGCCCCGCCGGCTGACAGCGGCGGGTTTTGTCCCTATGTGTGCGCCGACCCTCCTCCTGAAACGGGTTCCATGACCGACACCCCGATCGAGAACATCCGCAACTTCGCGATCATCGCCCATATCGACCACGGGAAATCCACCCTGGCCGACCGGCTGATCCAGACCACCGGCGCGCTGAGCGACCGGGAGATGACCAACCAGGTCCTGGACAGCATGGACCTGGAGCGCGAACGCGGCATCACCATCAAGGCGCAGACCGTGCGCCTGAGCTACCGCGCGAAGAACGGCGTGACCTACGAGCTCAATCTGATGGACACGCCCGGCCACGTCGATTTCGCCTACGAGGTGTCGCGCTCGCTCGCCGCCTGCGAAGGCAGCCTGCTGGTGGTCGACGCCAGCCAGGGGGTGGAGGCGCAGACCCTGGCCAATGTCTACCAGGCGATCGAGGCGGGGCACGAGATCGTGCCGGTGCTCAACAAGATCGACCTGCCGGCGGCGGAACCCGAGCGGGTGCGGAGCCAGATCGAGGACGTGATCGGGCTCGACGCGTCGGACGCGATCGGGATCAGCGCCAAGACCGGGCTGAATATCGAGGGCGTGCTGGAAGCGCTGGTGCACCGGCTGCCGCCGCCCAAGGGCGATCCGGCGGCGCCGCTGAAGGCGCTGCTGGTCGACAGCTGGTACGATCCGTATCTGGGCGTCGTGATCCTGGTGCGGGTGAAGGACGGGCGGCTGAAGCGCGGCCAGCGCATCCGCATGATGTCCACCGGGGCGGCGCACGTGGTGGAACAGGTCGGCGTCTTTTCGCCCAAGATGATCCCGACCGACGACCTCGGCCCGGGCGAGATCGGCTTCATCACCGCCGCGATCAAGACGGTGGCGGATTGCAACGTGGGCGACACGCTCACCGACGACCGCGCCCCGGCGGCCGAGGCGCTGCCGGGCTTCAAGCCCTCCATCCCCGTGGTGTGGTGCGGGCTCTATCCGGTCGATGCCGACGATTTCGAGAAGCTGCGCGAGAGCCTGGGCAAGCTGCGGCTGAACGACGCGAGCTTCCACTACGATCCGGAAACCTCGGCCGCGCTCGGCTTCGGCTTCCGCTGCGGCTTCCTCGGTCTGTTGCATCTGGAGATCATCCAGGAGCGGCTGTCGCGCGAGTTCGACCTCGATCTGATCGCCACCGCGCCGTCGGTGGTCTATCGCGTCCATCGCACCAACGGGCAGATGGACGAGCTGCACAACCCGGCCGACATGCCGGACGGCAGCGTGATCGACCATATCGAGGAGCCGTGGATCAAGGCCACCATCATGGTGCCGGACGACTACCTCGGCGCGATCCTGAAATTGTGCAACGAGCGCCGGGGCGAGCAGATCGATCTGACCTATGTCGGCAACCGCGCGATGGCGGTCTACCGGCTGCCGCTGAACGAGGTGGTGTTCGATTTCTACGACCGGCTGAAATCCGTCTCCCGCGGCTACGCCAGCTTCGACTACGCGATGGACGGCTACGCGGAGGGCGAGCTGGTCCGCATCTCCATCCTGGTCAACAACGACCCGGTGGACGCGCTGAGCTTCATCGCCCACCGCAGCGTGGCCGAAGCGCGCGGACGGTCGATCTGCGCCAGGCTGAAGGAGCTGATCCCGCGCCAGTTGTTCAAGATCGCCATCCAGGCGGCGATCGGCGGCCGGGTGATCGCGCGCGAAACCCTGAGCGCGATGTCGAAGGACGTCACCGCCAAGTGTTACGGCGGCGACATCAGCCGCAAGCGCAAGCTGCTGGAGAAGCAGAAGGAAGGCAAGAAGCGCATGCGCCAGTTCGGGAAAGTGGAAATCCCGCAGTCCGCCTTCCTGGCCGCGCTGAAGATGGACGCCTGACGCGGACACGTCTCCCCTCCCCTTGCGGGAGGGGAGACGTCGGGCGGGCCTGCCTCTGGCCTTTCTTCCGCCGAGCCGATACGCCGGGTGGCTGGCATGAAACCCGGAGGTACGCCCATGGACCCGACCGCCCCGCCCTTTGATGCCGATGCGATGCTGGAGGGCCTGTTCGCCTGGGTGGCGTGCGAGAGCCCGACGTATGACGCTCCGGCGGTCAACCGGATGATGGACCTCGCATCCCGCGCGCTGGCGATCGCGGGGGGGCGGATCGAGCGGATTCCCGGGCGCATGGGCTTCGGCGACTGCGTGCGCGCGCGGTTTCCGCACCCCACCCCGGACGTGCCGGGCATTCTGGTGATGGGGCATCTGGACACGGTGCATCCGATCGGGACGCTCGCGCAGCTGCCGATCCGGCGGGAGGGCGATCGCGCCTGGGGGCCGGGCATCCTGGACATGAAGGGCGGCAACTACCTCGCGCTGGAAGCGATTGCCCAGTTGGCCCGCGCCGGGATCGCGACCCATCTGCCGGTGACCGTGCTGTTCACCAGCGACGAGGAGGTGGGCAGCCCGTCCACGCGGGATCTGATCGAGGCGGAGGCGGCGCGGCACCGGTATGTGCTGATCCCGGAACCGGCGCGGCCGGACGGCAGCGCCTCCGGCGGCGTGGTGAGCGGGCGCTATGCGATCGCGCGGTTCGATCTGGAGGCGACCGGGCGGCCGAGCCATGCCGGGGCGCGGCTGGCGGAAGGGCGGTCGGCGGTGCGGGAGATGGCGCGCCAGTTGATCGCGATCGAGGACATGACGACCGCGGACTGCACCTTCAGCGTGAGCGTGATCCGCGGCGGCGAATGGGTGAACTGCGTGCCGACGACCTGCACCGCCCAGGCGCTTTCCATGGCCAAGCGGCAGGGGGATCTGGATGCCGGGGTGGCGCGGATGCTGGCGCTGCCGGCGTCGTCCAACGACGTGGCGTTCCGGGTGCGCCGCGGGGTGACGCGGCCGGTGTGGGAGGCGGACGCGCGCGGGATGGCGCTGTACGAGCGGGCCCGGGCGGTGGCGGAGCGGATGGGGATGGCGCTGGGGCACCAGAGCGCAGGCGGCGGATCGGACGGGAATTTCACCGGGGCGATGGGGGTGGCGACGTTGGACGGGCTCGGCGTGCTGGGGGCCGGGGCGCATACCTTGGACGAGCATATCGTGGTGGAGAGTCTGGCGGCGCGGGGACGGCTGTTCGCGGGGGTGCTGGCGGGGCTGGAGTGAACCGGGCGGCGCCGGTCGGTTTGCGGTGGCGCCGCGAGCCGATGGGCCGCACATCTCCCCGTAGCGTGCCGCCGCCGGCGACCTTGTTTCCGTGGAGACGATCATGACCCGGCAGCTTCATCTCGGCGCCTTCATGCGCCCGGTCGGCATCCATACCGCCTGGTGGCGCTATCCCGGCGCCTGGCCGGACGCGAACTTCAACCTTCAGCACCTGGTCCGCTTCATCCAGACCCTGGAACGCGGCTGCTTCGACGCGTTCTTCATGGCCGACCATCTGGCGGTGCTGAACATGCCGATGGCGGCGTTGCAGCGCAGCGCCACGGTGACCTCGTTCGAGCCGCTGACCCTGCTGTCGGCGCTGGCGATGACGACGCAGCACATCGGGCTGATCGCCACCGCCTCCACCACCTTCGACGCGCCGTATCACATCGCCCGGCGGTTCGCCTCGCTCGACCATATCAGCGGCGGGCGCGCGGGGTGGAACGTGGTGACGACGTCGAACCCGGACGCGGCGCTCAATTTCGGCCTGACCGAGCATGTGGAGCACGACGAGCGCTACCGCCGCGCGCGCGAGTTCTACGCCGTGGTCACCGGCCTGTGGGACAGCTGGGCGGACGACGCCTGGCGGCGCGACCAGGCGAGCGGGATCTTTTTCGACCCCGCGCGGATGCATGTGCTCGACCACCAGGGAGAGCATTTATCGGTGCGCGGGCCGCTCAATATCGCCCGCCCGGTGCAGGGCTGGCCGGTGATCGTGCAGGCGGGCGCGTCGGAGGCGGGGCGGCAGCTGGCGGCGGAGACGGCCGAGGTGATCTTCGCCAGCAGCCGCACGATCGGGGACGCGCGGCAGTTCTATGCGGACATGCACCAGCGCCTGCGGGCGCTTGGCCGGGCGCCCGACGCGCTCAAGATCCTGCCGGGCGCGCTGGTGATCACCGGGCGCAGCCGGGCGGAGGCGGAGGAGAAGAAGGCGCGGCTCGACAGCCTGGTGCATCCCGACAGCGGGGTGCCGAATCTGTCGATGCGCCTCGGCGTCGATGCCTCGGGCTTCGACCTTGACGCGCCGCTGCCGGAGATCCCGCCGTCGAACGCAAGCCAGAGCGGGCGCGATTCGCTGGTGGCGCTGGCGCGGCGCGAGAACCTCACGGTGCGCGAGCTGGCGCAGCTGGTTGGCGGCTATGGCGGGTTGCAGATGGTGGGCACGCCGGGCGAGATCGCCGATACCATGCAGGAATGGCTGGAAACCGGGGCGTCCGACGGGTTCAACGTGATGTTCCCGACCGTGCCGACGGGGCTGGATGAGTTCGTCGATCTGGTGGTGCCGGAGCTGCAGCGGCGCGGGATTTTCCGCCGCGCCTACGCCGGCAACACCCTGCGCGAGAATCTTGGGCTGGCGCGGCCGGCGAACCGGTTCTTTGCGGACGGCGGAACGGACTGAGCGTCCCCGGGGCCGGGGTCGCCGGCGGCCGGCGCGGACCCCGGCATCGGACCGGGATCGTTTCGTATATGCTTTCCCGCCGGGCGGCGGCCGCGACGCGGCGTGCCCCCTACTCCGCCGGCGTCGCCTCCGGCGCGGCGGCCACCATCCGTCCCGGCCTTCCTTCTGTCCGCTCCAGCACCAGCCGCCGGTCGTGGAACGCCGCCACCGCGGGGCGATGGGCGATCGAGACGATGGTGGTGCCCGGCAGCTGTGCTTTCAGCAGCCGGTACAAGGACGCCTCCGCCTCGGGGTCCAGGCTCGCGGTCGCCTCGTCCAGGAACAGCCAGTCCGGCTTCACCAGCAGCGCGCGGGCGATCGCCAGCCGCTGCTGCTCGCCGCCCGAAAGCACCTGCGGCCAGTTGCGGTCCTGGTCCAGGTGATCCACCAGCCCGCCGAGCCCGACATCGGTCAGCGCCGCCGCCACGGCCTCCCGCGGCACCGCCTCCGGCGCCAGCGGATAGGCCGCCACGTGGCGCAGGGTGCCGAGCGGGATATAGGGGCGCTGTGGCAGGAACAGGCAGCGCTCGGCCGGCGGGCGGACCACCCGCCCGGCGCCGAACGGCCAGATGCCCGCCAGCGCGCGGAACAGGGTCGATTTGCCGGAGCCGGACCGGCCGGTGACCACCACCGATTCCCCCGGCGGGAACACCATGTTGGCGTGCTCGACCAGGGCCGGGCCGCGCGGCAGCGCCAGGGTCAGGTCGTCGAGCCGCACGGCGCCGTCGGTCGCCGTCGCCATCACCGGCCCGGTCGTGACCGGCGCGCCATGGCCTGGCTCCACATGCCCGGAAGCGGCGCGCGCCAGCACGATGGCGCGATGGAAGGTGGTCAGACGTTCGACCACCGCGCGCCACTGCGCCAGGGTGCCGTATGCGTTGACGAACCACGACAGGCTGCTCTGCACCTGGCCGAACGCGCCGGCGGTCTGGGTCAGCCCGCCCAGCTCGATCTGGCCCGAGAAATAACGCGGGGCGGCCACCACGAAGGGAAAGATCACCGCGACCTGTCCGTAGCCGGACACCAGCGCATTCAGCCGCTTGGTGCGCAGCATGATCGCCCACCAGTTGGTGATGACGTTGCCGAAGCGGTCGACCAGGTTGCCCCTCTCTTCCGGCTCTCCCCCGTACAACGCGACGCCTTCGGTGTTCTCCCGCAGCCGCACCAGCGCATAGCGGAAATCCGCCTCCACCCGCTGCTGGCGAAACCGCAGCCCGATCAGCGGCCGGCCGACCAGATGCGTGAGCCAGGTGCCCACCACGGCGTAGACCAGCGCCACCCAGACCATGTAGCCCGGGATCGTCACCCCCCACAGGGTCAGCTCCCCCGACAGCACCCACAGGATGCCGACGAAGCTCGCGATCGAGACGAGGTTGGACAGGAAATCGACCCCGAGCGAGAGGGTCATGTCCACGAAGTCGCGCAGGTCGTCGGCGATGCGCTGGTCGGGGTTGTCGGTGCCGACCGCCTGTTCGTCGGTGGTCAGGCTGATCCGGTAATAGGCCCGGTCGGCCAGCCATTCGTCGAGGAAGCGCCCCGTCAGCCACCGCCGCCAGCGGATCTGCAGCCACTGATTGAGGTAGGTGGCATAGACGAAGACCATGATGTAGACGGCCACCACCTCGGTGAACCCCGGCATCGGCCACCCGCCCTTGGTTGGCCGCCAGGTGAACAACAGCTGGATGAATGCCGTAAAATCATGGGCTTGCAGCGCGTTATAGAACTGCCGGTTCCAGAAGTTCAGCACCACGTTCATCCCCACCATCGCCAGGTTGAGGGCGATGATCGAGACCAGCAGCAGCCAGGCCGACCACTTCTCCTCCGAACGGAAATAGGGGCGCGCGAGGTACCAGACGTCGCGCAGGAAGAAACCGATATTCTTCATCCTTGGGGCGGTCTTTCTCGGGGGTGGGCCAGCGCGGCACGAAGCGCGGCGAGCCAGTGGTCCAGCCGCCGGCGGTTCGCGCCGAAATCGCCATAGCCGTAAACGCTGCGCGAATACAGGATCAGCCGTGCCGCATCGGGTCCGTCGGCCAGCACCTGGCCGGTGACCAGATCGGGGAAGTTCCACACCGCGCTGCGGACCACCCAGTGCAGCTGCATCCGCTCCGGGTAGGCCGCCGCCGGATAGGTGCGCGGCTCGGCGGCGGCGACCGCCCGCAAGGTCGCCAGCAGGGTGGCCGCCGGCACCGGGTAGACCGGGGTGGGCAGGTCAGGCGGCGGCGTGAACCCGGCCGGCGCGGCGAGCGCGGTGTTCGGGCTGGCCGGCCGCTCGATCCGGGTCATGTCCATCGGCGGCGGCGGCGGCAATCCCTGCGCCCCCGCCCCGGCGCAGGCCGGCAGGACCAGGCCGAGCAACCAGCCCAGGAGGGTCATCGGCGCACGCGCGGCAGGATCGGCATGCCCAGGTGATGGACCGGATCGGCGCCGCGGTGCAAGCGCGCGCCGCATCCGCCCAGGCGGCGCGGATGCGCGCGGGCGGGAGGTCTCCGCCCCAGCCCGGCGAAGGGGCGGACTCTCCTTGCGGTCCTGTGCCGGCCGTCCCGCACAAACCTCTGAAAACAAGGGATCTTGACAGGGCTCGGCAGCAGTCTCTAGCGTGGCCGGATGAAGACCGTCACGCGCGCGCAACTGGCCGAGACGATCTATGCCGAGGTCGGCCTGTCCCGCAATGAATCCACCGCCCTGCTCGAGACGGTGCTGGAGCGGATTGCCGCTCGGCTGGAAGCCGGCGAATCCGTGAAAATCAGCGGATTCGGCACGTTTTCGGTGCGCCAGAAGGGCCGTCGCATCGGCCGCAACCCGAAGACCGGGGACGAAGTGCCGATCCTGCCCCGCCAGGTTCTGGTGTTCCGTCCGAGCCACGCCATGCGGGCACGGGTGAACGGCCAGACAGACCTGGCCGACACCGGCGACGACGGCTGATGTCCGCGCCCGACGAGCGCCCGCCCGCGGTGGACCCGACCGAGCATCCCTCGTCCGACCCCGCCGAGGCGCCGGACGACACGGCCGCCGCGGCGGGCCGCGCCCGCACCAGAAAGGCGCCGGCCGCTTTCCGCACCATCAGCGAAGTCGCCGACGAGCTGCACATCCCCCAGCACGTCCTGCGCTTCTGGGAGACGAAATTCGTCCAGGTCCACCCGCTCAAGCGCGGCGGCGGACGGCGCTACTACCGGCCGGACGACATCACCCTGCTGCGCCGGATATCCGACCTGCTCTACATCCAGGGCTACACCATCAAGGGCGTGCAACGCCTGTTGCGCGAGGGCGGCGGCAAGCTTGCCGACGACATCCCCCCCGCCGCGGCGGAGGAACGCGCCGCAGCCGCGACCGAACACGTCGCGCCGGCGCGCGATCCCGAACTGCCGATGCCCGAACTGACCGAGCTCCCCGCGCCGCCCTCGCGCGCGCTGGCCGAAGCGGACCGCCTGCGCGCGGTCCTGCACGAGGCCCTGCGCGCGCTGGAGGAGATCCGCGCCGAACTCGGCTGAACCCGGCTGTCCCGCGACCGCATGACCGCCGGGGGGCGGCGGTAGGCAAGGCCAGGGGGCGCTGCCCCCTGGACCCCCGCCAAGGGCACAGCCCTTGGAACCCGTTCGTTGGTTCCGTGCCGGTGGGGGGTGGCGTGCCGGCCGGGCCGGGGCCGGTGGCCGGGTGACAGGGCGCGCGGATGCGCGCCCTGTCACCCGGCCACCGGCCCCGGCCCGGCCGGCACGCCACCCCCCACCGGCACGGAACCCCCCGAGGGGTCCAGGGGACTTGTCCCCTGGCGGGGGTCCAGGGGGCAGCGCCCCCTGGCCTTGCCTACCTCCGCCCCCGAACCCCTCGCCGCGCCGGGGCGGCCGAGGTCTCACACTCCGACATGGTCACCGGCACCAGGTCCTTCCCGGCGGCATAGTCGGGCAATTCGGACGACCCGCGCAGCGACAGCACCTCGGAGAACAGCGCCTGATTACGCGGGCAGAAATCGGTGCCCTGGCGCAGCCCGACGTTGGATTGGTCGTTGGCCAGGTTGGTCACGAAGCGGTCATGCGCCGCCTGCCCGCGCCGCCCGTAGGCGTGATGGAAATGCGCCGCCAGCTCCTTTTCCGTATCAAGGAGGTACGACTGGTAGCGGCGCATGAACGCGTTGTAGCCCGAACCATCGTGGCAGGTGGTGGCGAGCACCATGAGTTCGCTTTGCAGTGCGGTCACGTTCAGCACCGTTGGCGAGATGCACGGCGCCGCGCGCGCCGCCAGCGCGGGCGGCAGCAACAGGGCCAGACAGCAGGCGACCGGCATCAGGGACATGCGGCTGGGCACGGGCAAACTCCGCGAAAGGGTGAACCGCCGCATGGATGACGATTGCGCACGTAACGGGCAAGCGATTTGCGCAGGAACCACGCGAAGCGAGTGGGGATTTGCCGGCCCAGCCATGAATGGCAAAAAATCATATGCGCATTTCGCGGTGAATGCGCGAATTTTTCGCTTTTTTGCGCCCTGTATTGCCCTTCAAAGAAAAATCCTTTCATCTGGGGCCCTGCCCGTCGGATTGCCCCACCCCCCTCTGTCCCGCCCCAGGCCGCATCACATCCGCATGATCCCCATCACCCTCGACCCTGCCCGCCTGCGCCTCGGCGTCACCGGCGCCGGCCCGATGGCCCTGTCCGCCGCCCCGGCGGCGCTGCCGCCGCTCGACATGCGGTGGATCGCCGACGTGGCGCGGCAGGATGAACGCGACGCGCGGGACGTCGACTGATGGCGCCAGACACCCCTGCGGAGACCACCGCGGCGCTGCTGCGGCCCCTGATCCGCGAGCGCTTCGCCGGGCGCATCGCGCTGGTGTCCTCGTTCGGCGCCGGGAGCGCGGTGCTGCTGCATCTGGTCGCGACGATCGACCGCCGCGTGCCGGTGATCTTCCTGGACACCGGCGAGCGGTTCGCCGAGACCCTCGCCTGTCGCCGCGCCCTGGCGGCGCGGCTCGGGCTGACCCGGGTGCGCGACGCACGGCCTGATGCGGCGGCGCGGGCGGCGGCCGATCCCGCCGGCACCGTGTGGCGCGGCGATCCCGACCGCGGCTGCGCGCTGCGCAAGGTGGCGCCGCTGGCGCGCGCGCTGGCGCCGTACGATGCCTGGATCAGCGGCCGCACCCGCTTCCACGGCGGCGAGCGCGCGGCGCCGGAGACGGTCGAATTCGGCACCGACTGGCGGATCAGGATCAATCCCCTGGCGCATTGGACCGAGGCCGACCTCGCCGTCTACGCCGCCCACCACGACCTGCCGGCCCACTGGAACATGCCGCCGCCGCGGCGGGGCTGGCGGACGACGAGATCACCCTCCGCATGACCGGCCTGTACGGTTTGTCTCCTGGCGGCGGGTTCGACGGCTCGCGCCCGTCGAGACTGTACCGCCGCGAGATCCGCCCCGACGCCGGTCTCGCCGCGCTGCGCCCGCGGTTTGCCACCGACGCCGCGTGTCGCACGCCGGGCCAGGATTTCTCCGGTGCCGTCATCCGCGGCGGCGCGGTATGGGCCACCCGCGCACAAGACCCAAGCCGATGAGCGTCAGGCTTGCGGTGACCTACAGCCTGTTGCATCTGGGCTGGCAACGCGTGACGACGATCCGCCCCCGGCGGACCGCCGGGCAACGTCCGGCTTCGGCCGGCATGGGAGGCATGACATGAGCGAAACCAAACCCGTCGTCTTCGATCGCCCTCTGCGCGGACGGATTTACGACAGTATCGTCGAAACCATCGGCAACACCCCGCTGGTGCGCATCCCGCGCATCTGCGCCGAGGACGGCATCACCGCGGACATCTGCCTCAAGCTCGAGTTCTTCAACCCGATCTCCAGCGTGAAGGACCGCATCGGGGTGAACATGATCCTGAGCCTGGAAGCCGAGGGCAGGCTGAAGCCGGGCGGCACGGTCATCGAGCCGACCTCGGGCAACACCGGCATCGCGCTGGCCTTCGTCTGCGCCGCGCGCGGCTACAAGCTGATCCTCACCATGCCGGAATCAATGTCGGTCGAGCGCCGCAAGATGCTGGCCTATCTCGGCGCGCAGCTCGAACTGACGCCGCGCGAGAAAGGCATGAATGGTGCCATCGCGCGCGCCAAGGAGCTGCAGGCCTCGACGCCGGGCTCGGTGATCGCCGACCAGTTCGGCAATCCGGCCAATCCGGCGATCCACGCCCGCACCACGGCGGAGGAGATCTGGTACGACACCGCGGGCGAGGTCGACGCGATCGTCTCCGGCGTCGGCACCGGCGGCACCCTGACCGGCTGCGCCCAGGCGCTGAAGCCGCGCCGGCCGTCCTTGCGCATCATCGCGGTCGAGCCGGAAGCGAGCGCGGTGCTGTCCGGCGGCAAGCCCGGCCCGCACCCGCTGCAAGGCATCGGCGCCGGCTTCATCCCCGAGGTGCTGGAGACCGGGCTGATCGACGAAACCGTGCCGGTCGGCAACGAGGAAAGCCTGGCCGCCTCCCGCCGCCTGGCGCGGACCGAAGGCATCCCGGCCGGCATCTCCTCCGGCGCTGCGCTGGCGGCGACGTTGAAGGTGGCGAAGCGGCCCGAGATGGCCGGCAAGCGTATCGTTACCATCATCCCCTCGTTCGCCGAGCGCTACATCACCACCGCGCTGTTCGAGGGGCTGTAGGCACCAGGCGTTGCGATCGGGGGGCGGGTCAGCAAGGCCAGGGGGCGCTGCCCCCTGGACCCCCGCCAAGGGCTGCAGCCCTTGGAACCCATTCGTCGGTTCCGTGCCGGTGGGGGGTGGCGTGCCAGCCGGGCCGGAGCCGGGGGGCGGGTGACAGGGCGCGCAGATGCGCGCCCTGTCACCCGCCCCCCGGCTCCGGCCCGGCTGGCACGCCACCCCCCACCGGCACGGAACCCCCCGAGGGGTCCAGGGGACTTGTCCCCTGGCGGGGGGTCCAGGGGGGCAGCGCCCCCCTGGCCTTTCTTACGTGCCCCCCGATCAGAACGCCTGGTCCCACGGCTCCTGGAGCAGCGTGTACCCGTCGCCGCGGCGGAGGATGTGGGCGAAGCCGGGGAAGTGGACGTGCATGCCGGCGACCAGGAGGCGGTCGGTGGCGGCCATATCCAGCGCGCGGCGGCGGGTGGCGATGGCGGCGTGCTGGTCGGTATCGAATTCGATCGCCACTTCCGGGTGTTCGACCTGGATATCCGGCACGTGGACGATGTCGCCCCAGATCAGCAGCGATTCGCTGCCCGAGGAGATCAGGTAGCCGGTGTGGCCGGGGGTGTGGCCGTGCAGCGGCACGGTGGTGATGCCGGGGAAGACGCTTGTTTCACCGGTGAAGGTGCGCATGCGGTCGGTGTAGGGCGCGATCTGCTCGCGGGCGCACTGGAAATAGAGCTTGCGCTCGCGTTCGGTGCCGCGTTCCATCGCCGCGTCGTCGTGCCAGTGTTTCGGCTCGTTGGCGTTCACGACCAGTTCGGCGTTGGGAAAGTTCCGGGCGCTGGTGGCCGGGTCGGACAGCCCGGCCGAGTGGTCGGGATGCATATGGGTCAACAGCACCATCTCGATCGCTTTGGGATCGATGCCGGCGGCGGCCAGGTTCTGTTTCAGCTTGCCGGCGGTGGGCTGCAGGTAGTTGCCCGAGCCGGTTTCGATCAGCGCCAGCCGGCCGGCGGAATAGACGGCGAAGCAGTTCACCGCAGTGCGCCGCCCGGGGCGGAACGTGGCGGCCAGCTGGCGTTCGGCCTCGGCGGGTTCGATGTTGCGCAGCACCTCGCAGCTGCCGTCCAGGTAGCCGTCGCTGAGCGCGGTCACCACGATGTCGCCGATGCGACGGTGGTAGACGCCGGGAATCTGATGGGTGGGGACCTGGACCATGGTTTGCCTCCGCTGCGTTTCGGCCCGCAGCGATAGCACCAAGGCCGCGGATCAGGAACCGCCCGCCCCGGGCTGACGGCGGCGGCGGTGCAAATAGAGCGCGGGGATCAGATTGGTGCTCAGCAATGCGCTCCAGACGATCCCGCCCAGGATGACGACCGCCAGCCCCTGTTCGGGGGCGGCGCCGGCGCCCCAGCCGAGCGCGGTCGGCAGCATGCCGAGCACGGCGGTCAGGGTGGTGAGCAGGATGGGCCGGAAGCGCACCGCCACCGCCTCGCGCACCGCCGCCTCCACCTCCTGCCCGGCAGCCTCGTTGCGCCGCACCCGGTAGAGCAGCACGATGCCGTGGTTGAGGCCGATGCCGACCAGGGTCAGGAACGCCACCAGGCCGCTGGCGTTCAGCCCGACGCCGCTCACCGCCAGCGCCGCCGCCCCGCCGGTGAACGCAAGCGGGATCTGCAACAGCAGCAGCCCCGGCACCAGCAGCCCGTCGAACTGCAGCATCAGCACCCCGGCCATCAGCGCGAAGGCGGCGCAGGCCGCCACGGCGATGCCGATCGCGGCGTCGATCAGCTGCGGATAGAGCCCGCCGAACCCGATCCGGTAGCCCGGCGGCAGGTGCAGCCCGCGCAGCGCGCGCCGCGCCGCGGCAATCGCCGCACCAAGCGATCCGTTGGGCGTCGCCAGGATGTCGAGCGCCCTTGCGCCGTCGATGTGGCGGATCTGGTTCGGCGACGCGACCAGCCGCAGCCGCGCAAGCTGGCCGAGCGGCGTCCATCCGCCGGTGCGCACCGGCAGCTGCCGCAGCGCCTCCAGCGACAGCCCGGTGGAGTCGGCCAGGCGGACATAGAGATCGAGCGGCACGTTCCCGTCCGGCACCTCGGCCACCACCTCCCCGCGCAGCAGCAGGCGCAGCTGGCGGTCGAGCTGCGCCGGCGTCATCCCCTGCGCGGCCAGCGCGTCCGGCCGCGGCGAGAGGGTGATCTGCGTCACCGGATAGCCGTCGTTGTTGAAGATGTCGGTCAGCTCCGGCACGCCGCGCAGCCGGGCGGTGATCTGCTGCGACAGGCCGCGCAGGGTGGCGAGCCGCGCGCCGAACAGATGGATCACGAACGGCTGCGGCAGGCCCGAGAGGCTCTCGCCCAGGCGCTCGATGGTCGGCGTGTCGAGCGCGAGCTGCACGCCGGCGGTGCGGCTCTCGCGCAGCAGCCGCCGGCCGATCCGGTCCAGGCTGTTCACGGCGAGGCCGGGGCGCAGGACGATCTCGATCTCGCCTGCGTAGGCCGGCTCGGTGTAGGCGGTGCGGGAGGCGGAGCCGATCCTTGCATAGGTATGCGCCACCGCCGGGTCGGCGCGCAGCCGGGCGGTGATACCGCGCACGGCGGCCTCGGTTTCCGCGAGCGCGCTGCCGGGCGGCAGGGTGAAGCTTTCCAGCATCACGCCCTCGTTCGGCAGCGGCAGGAAATCGATCGGCACCACGGCAAGCCCGGCCAGGCTGGCCGCCAGCAGCGCCAGGCAGGCGGCGAGCCCGGCGCGCGGATGGCGCGCGGCAAGGTCGAACAGCCGCATGTTCACCCGGCGCAGCCGGTCCAGCGCGCGGGCCCCGAGGGTCGGCACGGCGCGCGGCCGGGCGCCGATGAAACCGAGCCCGAGCGGAATCGCGCTGAGCGAGACCAGCAGGGAGGCCAGCAGCGCCAGCGTCATGGCGAGCGCGAAGGGCACGAAAAACAGCCCGGCCAGCCCGCCCACGAACAGCAGCGGCAGGAACACCGCGACCGTGCTGAGGGTGCCGGTCACATCGGGGCTGGCGATGTCGCGGAGGCCCTGGCGGATGCCGTCCCAGCGCCCCTCCCCCTGCTCCCAGCGATGGTAGATGCTCTCCAGCACGATGATGGCGTCGTCGGCCAGCAGGCCAACCGCCACGGTCAGCGCGCCCAGGGTCATCAGGTTGAGGCTCTGCCCAACGGCGTACAGCCCGGCGACCGCGGCCAGCAGCGACAGCGGGATGCTCAGCGCCAGGACCCAGATGCCGCGCCCGGCGCCGAGCACCGCCAGCAGCACCGCGATCGCCAGCCCCGCGCCGACCAGCAGGTTGCGCCCCAGATCGGCGCCGATCAGCCCCACGATATGGCCCTGGTCGTAGGTGCGGACCCAGCGGACGCCCCGCGGCAGCTGATCCTGGGTGCGCCCGAGCGCGGCCTGCACCGCCCGCGTGACCGGGACGGTGGAGGCGCCGGCCTGCTTGAAGATCGTGAGCGCGATGGACGGCCGCCCGTCCAGCAGGACCGCGTTATGCGTCGGCACCGGCCCGCGGACGATGCGGGCCAGATCGCCGAGCGGGATCGGACCCGTCGGGCCGGAAACCGCGGTCCGCGCCAGCGCGTCCACCGTCGTCGGCAGGCTCCGCAGCTCGATCGGCGCGTCCTGGTGGCCGAGCGAGAGATAGCCGCCGGGCCGCAGCACCACCTGCGCGCGCAGCGCGGCGGCGAGCGCGGAGACAGGGACATCGGCGTCCCGCAGCGCCGCGAGGTCGGGCTGCACCCACAGCGCCTCGTCGCCGGTGCCGAACGCCTCCACCCGCCGCACGCCGGGCAGCGCGCGCAACGCCGGCACCACGTTCGCGCGCACCGCGCGCAGCACCGCCGCCGGCGCGACGGCGTCGGGGATCACGGCGGTATAGTCCGCCACCTCGTCGATCGCCGCGCCCATGACCTCGGCCGAGGGATGCACCGAGGCCGGCAGCCGCCCGCGGGCGCGGTCGATCGCGCCGTTGACGGCGGCCAGGTCCTGCGCGGTGCCGGTGCCGGAGCGGAAGCGCAGGTCGATCTCGACCGTGCCGTTGCCCATCGTGGCGCGTTCGCTTGCCAGGTTCGGCAGCTCCAGGATGCGGCCTTCCAGCGGGCGCACGATCCCGGTTTCCAGCTCGCCCGCCGTCGCGCCGGGCTGGTGGGCGATGACGGCGATCTCGGGGAAGCCGAACCGCGGCAGCACCTCGACCGGAATGTGCAGGAACGCCGCGATCCCGTAGGCGATGAGCGCGCCGAACACGAGCACCCACGGCACGGGCCGCAGCCACCAGGGGCGGGACGGCTTCGGATCCGGCACGCGGCTCAGTCCGGCGGCTGGTAGCTGTGCGCGACGCCGCGATGGAAGCGCAGGTAGGCGTTGCCGACCACCACCTGGTCTCCCGGCGAGAGGCCGTGGGCAATGAGGGTCTCCGCCCCGTCGCGTGGACCCGGTGCGACCGGCTGCCGATGATCGCCATGCGCGGTGTGCAGCAGCACCCACCACCGTCCCTGGTCGAGGATCAGCGCCCGGGTCGGCACGGCACGCCAGGTGCGGCGGGGTCCGTCCAGCACCACCCGGCCGAAGGTTCCGGCGGTCCAGCCCGGGTCGGGGGGGATCGCGGCAAGCCGGACCGGCCGGCCGCCGCCCGGGCCGAGGGACGGCAGGACGCTCACGACCGTGACCGGCACCGCCGCGCCGCCGTCATCGGGCAGGAAGCGTCCCGGCATGCCGGGACGGAGGGCGGCGGCCGCCGCGCCGTAGTAGCGGGCCTGGAGCCAAAGCTGGTGGGCGGGCTGGATCACCAGCAGGGTCTGGCGGGCCGCCACCTGCTCCCCGTTCGCGGCGTGGAGGGCGGTCACGATGCCGGCGACCGGGGCCCGCAGGGTGGTCTCGGCGCGGGCGGCGTGCAGCGCGGCCTTGGCGGTGTCGAGCCTGGCCTGAGCGGTGTCGACCGCCGCTTCGGCGCGATAGAGGTCGGCTTCGGTGGCGAGGCGCAGGCGGTGGGTCTGGCGGCGGACGGCGAGCAGTTTCTGCGCCGCCTGCAACGCCGCCCGCGCGCCGTCCACCGCGGCGCGGCGGGCGGCGAGGGTCGCGTCGATGTCGGGGCCGACCGAGATGGGCGAGCACGGCCCCGGCGGTGACGGAGGCGCCGGGCAGGACGGTAAGGCCGGACAGCACGCCGTCCTGCGCCGCGGCCAGGCGGACCAGGGTGCGCGGGGCGACCCGGGCGTAGGCGGCCAGGTGGCGGGCGCGGACGACGGTGCGGACGGGGGCGAGGCCAGGGCGCCGGCCGGCGCCGGGGCGGCCGCGCCGAGGACGACAACGGCCAGCAGGCCGACCCGCCAGCGCGCGCCAGCCTGGCCAGCCCGAACGCGCTGATCGGCCGCCGGCCGGGCCGGAGTGCGGGCACACGGTCGCGGATGATCAGGGGGCGACCGGTGCTTTGGGGCATCCTGACGGGCCGTTCATCTGACATGCGGCGACGGGCGAGCCGAAGTCGGAGCCGGCCCGGGCTGCCGGACGCTTCTCGGCCTCCGCAGCGGCCGGCGTCAAGCCGGCGCCGGGCGGGTGACCGGCCACGCGGCCGACCTCCGCCTGACGGCGGACGCGACCCTGTGACGCCGCCCCACCCGTTGGTCGCAGGCCCGACCGGGCCGGGGGATCGGGTCAACGCCGATGCCAGCCGCCGGCTCCGCTGTCACCGCGGAGGAGCAAAAGGAGACGAAAATCAAGGACGCAATGGGCATCGTCGGCCCTGGCCGGGTGCGTCCCCGGAAAAGCCAGGCCGGATGCGACGGACGTGACGTAACGGGGCGGCACGCCAACCAGGGTGCCGCCGGCCGCCTTCCGTGCCGCTCATGCCTTGCGGAGTTCTTTATCGGGCGGCAACGCGGCCCTCGGCCGGGGTAAGGGAGCGGATGCCCAAAGCGTTCGCCACGGACCGCGCGCCGGGCCGGCGGTCGGGCCGGATCCGTCCCGCGGTCGCTCGCCCCGGAGGCACGATCAGTCCTCCTCCCGCAGCCGGAACGCCACCCACACCACGAACCGCATGTCGCGCCCTTGCAGCGCGGCCGGCGGCGGCGGGTAGCCGGCGCCGTGCACCGCCGCCACCGCGGCGCGGTCCAGCAGCGGGAAGCCGCTGCTGCGCACCACGGCGACGTCGGAGACGTGGCCGCCCCGAAGGACGAACCTCACCTGGGTCCGGCCGGTTTCCCGGGCCATGCGCGCGGCCATTGGATAGGCCACCGCCCGTTGCACCGCGCGGCGCACCTGTCCCTCGAACACCGCCAGGACATCCGGGCTCGCGGCGGCGACCCGCGCGGGCGCGGCTGCCGGGCGCGGGGGCGGCGGCCAACCCGCGCGACATGCCGCGGCGGCGTGTGTCGCTTCGCCGGGGCGGGTGCGCGACGGGCTTCACCGGCGGCGGCGGCGGGGGCTTCGGCAGCGGCGGCGGCTTGGGGACCGGCTTGGGGGGGGCCGGCCTGGGGGGCGGAGGCGGCGGCTTCGGCACGGGTTTCGGTGACGGCGGCGGCGGCTTCGCGACCGGTTTGGGCGGCGTCGGCGCCTGGGGTGCCGGCGGCAGGGTCACGAGCGTCACCTTGAGCGGCGCGCGCCGAAGGGCCGGCGGCGGCACGTGCCCCAGCCAGCCGACGGTGCTGACGATCCCGGCCGTCTCCAGCACCAGCGCAAGCCCGAACGCGCTGAACAACGTCGTGCGTCCGGCGGACCGCGGCGGGACCCCTCTGGAACCGTCCATCCTAAGGCGCGCTGCGTGCCGCGATGCCGACCGCGGTCACGCCCGCCTTGCGCACGGCGTCCATCACGTCGAGCAGATTCTGCAACGAGACGGTGGCCGCGCCGGCGATGGTGACCTCGGTCTTCGCGGGATCTGGTTCGGCTGCGAGCCTGGTGGTGAGCGCGTCCAGGCTGAGCGGCATGGTGCCGATCTCGACCTCGCCGTCGGCAAGCAGGGTGACCACCACCTTCGGATGCGGCAACTGGTCGGCGGTGTGGCTTTGCGGCAGCTGCGAGCTGATGCCGGATCCGGGGATCATGCGCAGCAGGACCATGATGAAAAATACCAGCAGGAACAGCATGATGTCGATCATCGGAATGATCTCGATGCGGGCCTTGCGCGTCTCGAAATAGCGCATGGTCAGGCGCTCATCCCCACCGCCAGCCGCACCGCGCGGGTCGGCCCGGCGGGCGCGGTCGGCTGGTCCGACGGCTCGGACCGGCTGCCCGAAGCGGCGAGGCGGTTGACCAGCATGACCTTCAGCGTCTCCATCTGGTGCACGACGAGACGCACCGACGCGTTCAGGCTGTTGAAGAACACAAGGCCGAGGATGGCGATGAACAAGCCGCAGGCGGTGGCCACCAGCGCCTCGGCGACCCCGCCGGTGATCTGCGCCGGCGCGCCGCCGGCGTTGCCCAGCACCTGGAAGGTGTTGAACATCCCGATGATCGTCCCGAGCAGGCCAAGCAGCGGCGCCAAGGTGATGATTGTATCGAGCAGCCAAAGCCTGCGGTCGACCTCTGGCGCCTGCCAGAGGATCGCTTCCTCGAGAAGCCCCCCCAGCCGGACCGGGTCGCGCAACCCGGGACACGCGAGCGCCGCGTTGATGACAGCGACGTGCGGGCAGTCGCGGCTGGCCGCGGCGAGTTCGGCAAGCGCGGGAGAATGCAGTCCGGACAGCGCCGCGACCGAACGGGAGAGCCCCCGACCGCGGCGCAGCGCGCGGCGCAGGAACCAGCTGCGCTCGATGATGACCGTCAGGGCCACCGTCAACAGCACCGCCATGATATAAACGATACCGTCCGAAATCGGCGGCGATCCGGGCCAGGGTCGAGAGATCCAAAGTCGCTCTCCTGCTATATCGAAAGGGAATGGCCGGCCCCGCCGGGTGCGGCGGGCCGGCCGTCACGCTCAGAAGTCGAGGCTGGCGCTGACGTAGAAAGACCGGCCGGGGACGGTCCAGTAGAGCGGCGTCCCGTCCTGCCCGGTGGCGCCTGCAACCCCGTTGATGACATGGGTGTCGAGCAGGTTGTTGGCGATCAGCCGGATCGACCCGGCCGGGATCCATGCCGGCCCGACGCCCTTCGTGTGGGTGTAGCCGAGCGAGGCGTTCAGCACGCCGTAGGGCTGCAACCCGATGTTCGGCCCGGCGTTGGAGCTGAAGCGGGCACCGACCCATTTCTCGATCAGAGAGCCGTAGACACCGTTCCGGTTATAGATCATGCCGCCGGCGGCCGTCGCCTCCGGCGCGTCGCTGATCCACTGTCCGGACTGATTGTCCTTGGCACTGTTGAGCGAGCCATTGGCATAGACGCTGAAGCCCGCGCCGACATAGTATGTGGCCTCGGCCTCGACACCCTTGTACTTCGCACCGCCCGCGTTATAGAATACCTTATTGCCGGCCACGGTGTAGTTTTGGACGAGGTTGTTGAAGTCGATGTAGTAGACGTCGGCCGAGGCGGTCAGGCGATGGCTGCTATAGACGATGCCGGCCTGGTAGTTCCAGGTCGTTTCCGGGTTGACCGGGCTCGCCCCGGGATTCTTCGTGTAGAACAGGTTGAGGTTCGGTGCGAGGAAGCCTTCGGCGACCTGCCCATAGACCGAGAAATGCGGCGTGATCAGATAGTTGACCGAGATCGACGGCGACGCCTGCGACCAGGACCTGGAGTAGTTCAGGGGCAGGCCGGTCTTTTGGTTGACCGAGGCATCGATGCTGCGCATGAAGTAGTTGAACTTGACGCCCGGCGAGATGGTCAGGCCCGGCAGCGGCTTGAAGTCGATCTGCACGAACGGCTGTACGGTGTCCAGCGAGTCGTGCAGGTTGCGATCGATCGACGCCATACCCGGAGGATTGGGGGCGTAGGCGAGCGACATGTCGACTTCAAGCTGCTGGCGCGAGTTGACCTGATGATCGTACCAGATGCCCGCCTGGACGTCGCCGAAGCCGAATGTCTTCTTCAGCCGCAGAATGTCGCCGACCGAGCGATAGTCCATTTTCATGGTCTGGCCCGGAACGTCGGTCGGGCTGTAGAAGGTGCCATTCGGCTGCTCGCCGTTCGGATCGGCGCCGTTGAAGCCGTGGTGATAGTAGCCGTAGGTGTAGACCTTGTTGTCCAGCGTTAGACCGTTGCCGAGGTTGGAGTTCAGCCCGACATATTCGAAGTCATTCTGGATGTTGTCAAAATTGTAGCCGTAGTAGGCCTGGCTGGTCGGATCGGATGACAGGCCGTAGCTCGGACCGTATTTGTCGATCTGCGCCTTGGTCGCCCCGATCGACACGTTCTGATGCAACGTATTGTACATCGCGACGAACGTCAGGACGTTGTTGGCGTTTAGCGGCACGACGACCTTGGCAAACGCGTTCTTACGGGTCACGTGCGTGTTCGTCAGGTAGCCGTCGCTGGTCAGCCCCTCGCCATCGATGAAACCGGTAGCGCCATTCGCCGCGGTGATCGGTCCCGAGTTGATCTCTGCGCCAAACAGATGGGTGTTGAAACTGCCGATGGTGCCGTAGGGGCCGGCCTGGAAGTTTGGCGTCGGGTTCTTCGACGTGATGCTGATCGTGCCGCCGAAGGTCGCGTCGCCCAGGGTGGACGCGGTTCCCGGACCGCGATCGACACTCACCGAACCGAGGTCGTGGGCCATGAAGTAGGAGGTGGTGTGGTGCGTGAAGTCGTTGGAATCGCCCCATGGGATGCCATCAAAGGTCACGTTGTACTGGCCGTCCGAGAAACCGCGAATGAACAGACCCTGGCTTTCCATGAGGCCGGGGCCGTTCGGCGATACCGCCGAGACGCTGGGGGCGATGGCGACGACCGTATCGTAGTTGGACGCAGGCGGCGTGTTGTTCTTGATATACTGCTGCGTGATCACCGACGTCGGCTGCGTGGCATGCAACGGCGCCTTGGTTGGCGCCTGATACGGCGCGGAGGCGACCTCGGCCCCGGTGCCGCCCGTTCCGCTTCCGTCGGTCGCGCCATTCGCCTGCACCGTGCCGAGGTTGACCGAGTTCTGCGCCAGGACCGGAACGGTGCCGGCAACCGCGAGACCAAGCCCGCCCCACAATGCGACGTGAATTCTGCCGCTCGATCGACTCATTGTTGTTGTTCCCTATAAACAATGACTGCGAAGGGAACCTACTTGTGCGATGCAACAGAGGCAACGGCGCCTGACGTTAAGATTCGGCGGCCATCCCGTTATGATCCGGTGAATACTGATGCCGAGCCTATTGCCTTGCCGTTATCGCCTCGATCTCCTTCCGCCGCTGTTCGGTTTCGCCTGGCGCGTGGCACCCCTGCGTCGCCATGAAGGTGCCCCTTTGTGGCGGAAGGATCGGGATCCCCCGACCGGGACCGGCGCACCGCGGCCGGCCACCGCCCCCTGCCGCGGTGAGATGAGGCGGTGTATCTGGCGATGGCGGTCCGGTCGGGCGGGTGGTCAGGCAGGCGCGCGTCGGGACGGTCCGGCCGATGTTCCTCACCCGTGCAGCAGGAGAATCCCATGCGCACCCAGGTTGGCATCATCGGCGCCGGTCCCGCCGGGCTCCTGCTCGCCCATCTTCTTCACCTCCAGGGCATCGAGTCGGTGGTGCTGGAAGCCCGCTCGCGCGAGTACGTGGAAAACCGCATCCGCGCCGGCGTGCTGGAACACGGGGTCGAGGACCTGCTGATCGCCTCGGGCGTCGGCGACCGCCTGCGGCGCGAGAGCCTGCCGCACCACGGCGTGCACCTGCGCTTCGCCGGCCGCGACCACCGCATCGACTTCGCCGCGCTGACCGGCCGGCACGTCACCGTCTACAGCCAGCACAAGGTGGTGCAGGACCTGATCGCCGCCCGCCTCGCCGCCGGCCAGCCGATCCTGTTCGAGGCGACCGACGTCGCGGTGCACGACCTCGCCACCGACCGCCCGCGCATCACCTTCCGCCACGACGGCGCGGCGCGCGAGCTCACCTGCGACGTGATCGCCGGCTGCGACGGGTTCCACGGCGTCTGCCGCCCCGCCATCCCGCCCGGCGTGCTGGAGATCTTCGAGCGGACCTACCCGTTCGCCTGGCTCGGCATCCTGGCCGAAGCCAAGCCCGCCTCCGACGAGCTGATCTACGCCAGCCACGAGCGCGGCTTCGCGCTGCTGTCGATGCGCTCGCCCGAACTCGTGCGGCTCTACCTGCAATGCGCGCCGGACGAGGACCTGGAAGCCTGGTCCGACGACCGCATCTGGGACGAGCTCGCCACCCGCAGCGCGCGCCCGGGCTTCGCCCTGAACCAGGGCCCGATCGTGCAGCGCGGCGTCACGCCGATGCGCAGCTTCGTCACCGAACCGATGCAATACGGCCGGCTGTTCCTGGCCGGCGACGCGGCCCATATCGTGCCGCCCACCGGCGCCAAGGGGCTCAACCTGGCCGCCGCCGACGTCGCGGTGCTGGCGCGCGGGCTGGAGGCGTTCTTCCGCCGCGGCGACCGCTCGGGTCTGGACGCCTATTCCGCCACCTGCCTCGACCGGGTGTGGAAAGTGCAGCGCTTCTCCTGGTGGATGACCTCGATGCTGCACCGGTTCGACACCCACAGCCGGTTCGAGCGGCGGGTGCAGCTGGCGGAGCTTGAGTACCTTGCCGGCTCCGTCGCCGCCTCGACCGCGCTGGCCGAGAACTACGTGGGGCTGAAGCTGGCGGCCTGAGCGGGTAGGCCAGCAAGGCCAAGGGGCGCTGCCCCCTGGACCCCCGCCAGGGGACAAGTCCCCTGGACCCCTTGGGGGGTTCCGGTGGGTGCGGGGTGGCGCGGCGGGCCGGGCGGCCTGGGCGGCAGGCGTGGACAGGGCGCAATTGCGCGCTGTCCCGCCTGCCGCCGGGGCCGCCCGGCCCGCCGCGCCACCCCGCACCCGACCGGAACCGACGAATGGGTTCCAAGGGCTCAGCCCTTGGCGGGGGTCCAGGGGGCAGCGCCCCTTGGCCTTGCTTGCTACCCGCTCACACCCCGCCCCAGACCTCCTGCGCCACCTCCACGCACAGCCGCAGCTTGGCCCATTGCTGCTCCTCGGTGAGCGTGTTGCCCTCCTCGGTCGAGGCGAACCCGCATTGCGGGCTGAGCGCCAGTTGTTCGAGCGGCAGGTATTTGCTCGCCGCCTCGATCCGCCGCTTCAGCTCGTCCTTGCTTTCCAGCTCTCCGGTCTTGCTGGTCACCAGTCCCAGCACCACGATCTTGCGTCCGCGCGGCACGAAGCGCAGCGGCTCGAACCCGCCGGCGCGGTCGCTGTCGTATTCCATGAAGTAGGCGTCGGCGTTGATCTTGTTGAACAGGGTCTCCGCCACCGGCTCGTAGCCGCCAGAGGCGACCCAGGTGGAGCGGAAATTGCCGCGGCAGAGATGCATGGAGATCGTCATATCCGCCGGCCGCCCGGCGATCGCGTGATTGATCAGGTCCGCGTAGCGGTCGAGCAGGCCTTCGGCGTGTTCGCCGCGCGCTTTCAGCCCGGCGATCTGCTCGGGGTCGCACAGATAGGCGATGTACACCTCGTCCAGTTGCAGATAGCGGCACCCCGCGGCGGCGAAATCGCCGATCGCGCCGCGGTACGCCACGCCCAGATCGGCGAAGAACCGGTCGAGATCGGGATAGGCCGCGCGGTCGATCGCATCCCGCCCGCCGCGGAAATGCACCACCGAGGGCGAGGGAATCGTCTGCTTCGGCACCGCCGTCTTCACCTGCGCGGCCAGGAACCGGTAGTGGTCCAGCATGATCGGGTGGCTGTAGCGGACCGGCCCGGTCACCCGCAGCGCGTGCGGCAGGATCGCGCCCTTGAAGGCGATCTTCTGCTCCGGCTCGTAGATCTCCACCCCGTCGAGGCCGGAGACGAAATCGTAGTGCCAGTAGGCGCGGCGGTATTCGCCGTCGGTGGCCGCCCGCAGCCCGGTCGCTTCCTGTCGGGCGACCGCCTCGGCGATGCATTCGTCCTCCACCGCGCGCAGCGCATCCGCCGGCAGGCGGCCGGCCTTGTGCGCGGCGCGGGCCTCGGCCAGCCGCTGCGGGCGCAGCAGGCTGCCGACGTGGTCGGCGCGGAACGGCGGGCGGGTGCGGGCCATCGCGGCCGGCGGGGCGATCGTGGCGGACATCGGCGCTCTCCCTCAACACGGGCGCAGCCTGCCCGGTGCGGGCCGGCCGCGCCCCCCTGTAACATGGACCCGCTCCACATGGACCAGGCGGGCCGGAACGCTTATCACGCCGCCCGTCATGCCAATCCGCACCCTGCTCGTCCGCCTCGCCGATGCCAGCCGCCGGCACGCCGTCCTGGTCGTGCTGGCCGGCATCGTGCTCACCGTGCTGTCGGTCCTCTATGCCGCGGGCCATCTCGGCGTGAGCACCGACACCGACAAGATGTTCGCCGCCAGCCTGCCCTGGCGGCAGCACGCGATGGCGTTCGATCGCCGATTCCCGCAGTTCAACAACCTGCTGGTGGTCGTCATCGACGCCGACCAGCCGGAGGAAGCCGACGCCACCGCAGACGCCCTGGCGGCGAAGCTGCGTGCCGATCCGACGCTGTTCCGCGACGTGACCCAGCCCGATCGCTCCGCCTTCCTCGCCAAGGAAGGGCTGCTGTTCCTCCCGGTGCCGAAGCTGACGGCGCTGATGAACAGCACGATCGACGCGCAGCCCTTCATCGGCCAACTGGCGGCCGACCCCTCGGCGCGCGGGCTGTTTTCGGCGCTGGCGCTGATCGGCCTCGGGGCCCAGAAGGGCGGTGTCGATCTGAAGCCCTACGACCCGGCGCTCGCCGGCTTCCACCAGGCGCTGTCCGGGGCGCTCGCGGGCCACCCGAAGCCCTTGTCGTGGCAGACCCTGCTCGGCGGCGATCTCGCCAAGCTCGCCGGGCGCGAGCGCTTCGTGCTGGTGCACCCGAAGCTCGACTACGGCACGCTGCAGCCGGGCGGGCAGGCCACACGGGCGATCCGCGCCATCGCCGCGCAGCTGCCCTTCGTGCAGACGGGCGACGCGCGGGTGCGGATCACCGGCCAGATCGCGCTGTCGGACGAGGAATTCGCCTCGGTCGCCGAAGGCATGCTGGTCGGCCTGATCGGCAGCGTGGCGCTGATCACCCTCTGGCTGTTCCTTGCGGTGCGCAGCTGGCGGCTGATCGTGCCGATCCTGATGACCCTGACCCTCGGCCTCGCGCTGACCCTGCTGTTCGCATCCGTCGCGGTCGGCACGCTCAACCTCGTCTCGGTCGGGTTCGGGGTGTTGTTCGTCGGCATCGCGGTGGATTTCTCCATTCAGTTCTGCGTGCGCTACCGGGAGCGGCGGTTCGAATACGCCGACCCGGCCGAGGCCATGCGCCGGACCGCGGCGCGGGTGGGCGAGCAGATCCTGGTGGCCGCGGTGGCCACCGCGGCCGGGTTCCTGGCCTTCGTCCCCACCGCGTTCAGCGGCGTGGCCGAACTGGGGCTGATCGCCGGCGTCGGCATGTTGATCGCCTTCGCCTGCACGATGGCCTTCCTGCCCGGCGCGATCGCGCTGTTCCGCCCGACCGGGGAGCGGGGGATGGTCGGCTTCGCCTGGGCGGTGCCGCTCGACCCGCTGATCCGGCGCTGGCGACGCCCGTTGCTGGCGGGGTTCGGCGTGATCGCGCTGGCCGGCGCGCTGTTGGCGCCACGGATCGCCTTCGATTCCAATCCCCTGGACACCAAGAACCCGAATACCGAGGCGATGCGGACCCTGCACGACCTGATGGGCTCGCCGCTGACCAACCCGTTCACGATCGACATCCTGGCGCCGGACGTGGCGACCGCGCAGCGGCTGGCAACGCGGCTTGCCCCGCTGTCCACGGTCGACAGCGTGCGCAGCCTGGCGAGCTTCGTGCCTGAGGACCAGAAGCAGAAGCTCGCCATCATCGCCGACGCCGCGGACATCCTGGGGCCGACCTTGCAGCCGCTGTCACCGGTGGTGCCGGTCACCGCGACTCAGATCAGGCTGGCGACCCGGACCGCGCTGGCGCAGATCGACGCGGCGCTGCCGAAGCTGGGCCCGGACTCGCCGCTGCGCGCCATTGCGGACGACCTGCGCCGGCTCGCCGCGGCGCCCGACCCGGTGCTGATGGCGACCAACGCGGCGCTGACCCGGTTCCTGCCCGCCGAGCTCGACCGGCTGCGCACGGCGCTGTCGGCGGGGCCCGTCACCCTGGCCGACATTCCGCCCGCCCTCCGCCGCGACTGGCTGCTGGCGGACGGGCGGGCGCGGGTGCAGGTCACGCCCAAGGTGGCGATCAGCCGCAGCAGCACCGGGTTGCACGATTTCGTGCGCCAGGTGCAGGCGGTGGCGCCGGACGCGGGCGGCCCGGCGGTGACGGTGGTGGCAACCTCGCGCACCATCGTCACCGCGTTCCGCTCGGCCGCGCTGTACGCGCTGGCGGCGATCGCGCTGATCCTGGCGCTGGCGTTGCGCCGGATCCGCGACATGGCGCTGGTGCTGGCGCCCCTGGTGCTGTCGGCGCTGATGACCCTGCTGGTTGCCGTGCTGCTGCCGCTGCCGCTCAACTACGCCAACATCATCGCCCTGCCGCTGCTGCTGGGCGTCGGCGTGGCGTTCAACATCTATTTCGTCATGAACTGGCGCGCCGGGCGGCACGCGGTGCTGGGCTCGGCCACCACGCGGGCGATCGTGTTCTCGGCACTGACCACGGCGACGGCGTTCGGCTCGCTGGCGCTGTCGCACCATCCCGGCACCGCCAGCATGGGGGCGTTGCTGCTGATCAGCCTGGGCTGCACCCTGGTGGCGACCCTGGTGTTCGTCCCTGCCCTGCTCGCCAGCGTGCGTCAGCCCGGACCGCGCTGAGGGGTGGGGCCCCCCGCGCCTTCGGCGGCCACCCCCACTGCGGCGATCCCGCGATAGGCCTCCGGGCGCCGGTCGCCCAGCAGATCGTTGTTGGCGTTCAGCCGCCGCCGGCGCGCCGCCTCGGCGAGGTCCACGCGGGCGAGCAGGATCTCCTCCCCCTCCGCCGAGGCCGGCCCGGCCAGCGGCCAGCCGGCGGGGCCGACGATCAGGCTGCGCCCGAGGAACGGCTGGCCGCGCTCGGTGCCGACCCGGTCCGCCGCCGCGACGAACACCGCGTTGCTGTGCGCCCCGGCGATCGCCAGGGTGTTCGCCATCACCTCCCGCCCCGGCGGCTGGTCCGGCATCGGCACCCAGTTGGTCGGCACGCAGATCATGTCCGCGCCCTGCAACGCGCACATCCGGTAGCTCTCGGGAAACCACCCGTCGTAGCAGATGAACACGCCGATCCGCCCGAACGGCAGGTCGAACACCGGGAAGCCGAGATCGCCGCGGGAGAAGAAATGGTTCTCCATGTCCCACAGATGGATCTTGCGGAACACGCCGAGCACGCCCTCCGGCCCGATCACCACCGCGGCGTTGTAGATCCGCCCGCCGGCGCGCTCGTTCAGTCCGGCAACGAGATGGATCCGCCGGCGCGCCGCGACCGCGGTCCAGGCGCATGCGGCCGGGCCGGTGCGCGGGTCCTCGGCCAGGCTTTCCGCTTCCGCGACGCTTTCGAACACGTAGCCCGAGTTGCAGAGCTCGGGCAGCACGACCAGCTCCGCGCCGCGGTCCGCCGCCTGTTCCACCATCGCGACGGATTTGGCGATGTTGTCCGCCACCGCGCCGATCCGCGGCTCCATCTGCACGCAGGCGACGCCGATCTCGCTCGCTGCCTTGGGCATGGGGATGCTTCCTTCTCTCACAGGGCCGGGCGCCGGTCCTTCCAGTCGTGCGCCGCTTCATAGGAAGCGGCGGCACGCAGGACGGAGGCCTCGTCGAACGGCCGGGCGGCGAGTTGCAGGCCGATCGGCAGTCCCTCGGCGTCGAAGCCGCAGGGCAGAGTGATCGCCGGCAGCCCGGTCAGGTTGTACGGGTAGGTCAGGCGCCAGGTCGCGGCCAGCGCGCTCTCGCGATGCGCCCCGAGCTGCACGGTCTCCGCCCCGATCGCCGGCGCGGTCAGCGGCTCGGTCGGTCCCAGCACCACGTCGGCGGTCTCGAACAGGCGCGCATAGTCGGCCATCAGCACGCTGCGGAACTGTTCGGCCTTGAGATAGTCGGGCCCGGTGACGAACCGCCCCATCTCCACCAGGCGGCGCACGTCGGGCGTGAAATCCGCCGTGCGCCCGGCACGCAGCGAGACGTCGTGATAGGCGGTGGAGGACGACAGCTCGATCGCGAAGATCGCCCCGAGCCCGTAGTCGAGGTTTGGGATCCGCGCCTCGTGCACCTGCGCCCCTTCGCGCGCGAACCAATCGATCGCCGCCTCCGTCGCCGCGTCCACCGCAGGCTGGTTGCGATCGAAGAAATGGTTGCGCACCACCGCCACGCGCAGGCCCTGCACGCCGGCGTGCAAGGCCGGGCCGTAGTCCGGCACCGCAACGTCGCGGCTGGCCGGATCGCCCCGGTCATGCCCGGCCAGCACGCCGAGCAGGATCGCCGCGTCCGCCACGCTGCGGGTGAGCGGGCCAGCATGATCGAGCGACCAGCTGTGCGGCACGATGCCGCGGCGGCTGATCCGCCCGAAGGTCGGCTTCAGCCCCACCACGCCGCAGAAACTGGCCGGGATGCGGATCGATCCGCCGGTGTCCGACCCCATGGCCGCGAGGCACAGCCCCGCGGCCAGCGCGGCGCCCGATCCGCCGCTGGAACCGCCCGGGATACGGTCCGTCCGCCAGGGGTTGCGGGTCGGCGGGGTGATCGTGCCCCAGGCGAATTCGTGCATCCGCGTCTTGCCGATCAGCACCGCGCCGGCCGCGCGCAGCCGCGCCGCCGCTGCCGAGTCCGTCATCGGGAAGGCGATCCCGGGCGCCTTGGTGCCGGCAGCGGTCGGCATGTCCGCGGTCAGGTAGTTGTCCTTGATCGCAACCGGCACGCCGTGCAGCGGGCCGCGCCAGGCGCCGGCGCGGATCTCCGCCTCCGCCGCGCGCGCCTGGGCGAGCGCCGTGTCCGACAGATGGACGTAGCTCAGCAAGGTGCCGTCATGGCGGCGGATGCGATCGAGCACCCGCTCGCACAGCGCCACCGGCGAGAGGCGTCCCGCCCGCAGCTCCGGCGCCAGGGTGGCGATCGGGGCGAATTCCGGCTCCACGCTCATGCCCCGCCGCTCCGGTACGGCAAGGTGGGGTCGTAGATCACCACCGGATGCACCTCGGTCAGATCCAGCGCGCGCAGCTTGCGGATCGCCGCGGCGATGTCGGCAAAGGCGGCGAGCTCCTCGTCCAGCCGCGCGTCCGGCAGGTCGAGGCCGATGATGTCCTGTACCCGGGTCATTGCCACCTCACGCGCTGCCGCCGCCGCCGGGCCGGAACGGCGGCGGGGACAGCAGCATCGCCGTCACCTCGGGCGGCGCGGCAAGGGCGGGCGCGCCCCGCTTCGGCATGCCGGCCAGGAACGGGCGGACCTGCGCCTGATGGATCGTGTAGATCCGGCGCAGCTCGGCGACCGGGGTGCGGTGCTCGTCGGCCCGGACATCGATCCACGGATAGGCCTCGCGGTCGTACACCAGCAGCGCGGCGGACTGCTTGCCGCGCTTGTCGCCGCCCGCCGCCTGCCCGGCCTCCAGCGCCAGCATCAGCCGCTCGCCAAGCTCGCAGGGTTCGCTGCCGCGGAACGCCGCCTCCATTCCCTCCAGCACCTCGGGACCGGTCAGCATGTTGCCCTGGATCGCGTAGCCGGGGCCGGAGCGGTGGCCGAACCATTGCGTGCACTCCGCGCCGGACCAGACGGCGGCGCGGCCCGCGGCATCCACCACGCCGATCTGGCGAACGCCCGCCGCGTCGTCACCGGCCAGCACGGCATCGAGCGCCGCCTGCGCCGACGCGCCCTCCGCGAGCCGGCGCAGCGCCTCGATCGCCAAATAGGGGTTCACCCAGGCCTGCGTGCTGACCGCGCCGATCCCGGCCTGCACATGCGGGCAGAGCCCGCCCACCGCCGGCACCGCCGTGCTGACGGCAACGCCCAGCATGCCGGTCCGCGGGCAGCGCGCGACGATGGAAAACGTGTTGGCCTGCATCGATGTCCCTCCATCGCCCCCGGGTCAGACGGCGAGATGGTCGTGGATGGAAGCCGCCGCGCCGGGATCGCCGACCAGCCCGCGGGCGACGATCTCCCCCCGGGTCAGCACGGCGTAGCTGTCCGCGACCGAGAGCGCGAAGCTCACGTTCTGCTCGATCAGCAGGACCGCCAGGCCCAGCGCGCCCAGCTCGGCGCGCAGCACGCCGGCCAGGCGCTGGATGACCGAGGGCTGCAGCCCCTCGGTGATCTCGTCGATCAGCATCAGCCGTGGACGCGACAGCAGGGCGCGGGCCACCAGCAGCATCTTCTGCTCCCCGCCGCTCAAGGTGCCGGCGCGCTGGCGCCGCCGCTCGGCCAGGAACGGGAAGAACTGCGCCACCCGCTCCAGCTCGCGCGCGTAGCCGCGATCGCCGGCGAGACCGAGACGCAAATTCTCGTCCACCGTCAGGTCCTGGAAGATCGCCTGGTCCTGCTGGCTGTAGGCCACCTTCCGCCGCGCCATCCGGTGCGGCGCCAGCCCCGTCGTGTCCTCGCCGTAGATCCGGATGTGTCCCTTCGCGGCAGGCAGGAAGCCCATGATGGTCTTGAGCAGCGTGCTCTTGCCCATGCCGTTCTTGCCGAGGATCGCCAGCACCTGCCCGGCGGGCAGGGTGAAGCCGACGTCGCGCAGCACCATCGCCTCGCCGTAGCCGCTGGTCAGCCCCTCGACCTCCAGCGCCGCGTCGCTCATGACGCGGCCTCGCCGAGCGCCTGCGGCTCGCCCACGTAGATCGTGCGCACGAGCTCGGAGGTGACCACCTCCTCGACATTGCCATCCAGCACGATCCGCCCCTGGTGCAGCACGATGATGCGCGAGCTGATCTGGCGCACGAACTCAAGGTCGTGCTCGATCAGCAGGATGCAGAGCCCGTGCCGCTGCACGAGATCGACAAGAACGTCGCCGATCAGGCTGCGCTCGGGCCGGGTCAGCCCGGCCGTCGGCTCGTCCAGCAGCAGCACGCGCGGCTCGGTCGCGAGCACCATCGCCAGCTCCAGCGCCTGCTTGGCCCCGTGCGAGAGGTGGCGGACGGTGGTGCCCATCTGCTCGGCGAGCCCGGTGGTCCGCATCACCTGCATCGCCGCCTCCGGCAGGCGGATCGTGTCGTCGCGCCGCCAGAGCGAGAGCGGCTCGATCCGCGCGCGCGCGATCCGGAGCGAGTCCGCCACGGTGAGCGCATCGAACACGTTCGGCGTCTGGAACTTCCGCCCGAGCCCCAGCCGGGCGCAGTATTCCGGCGCCATGCGCCCGATGCTGCGGCCCTGGATCGCAACCCGCCCGGCGGTACGCTCCTGCCCGTCGCTGATGCAGCGGATCAGGGTCGTCTTGCCGGCGCCGTTGGGGCCCACGAGGCTCACCAGCTCGCCCGGTCGGGCGGTGAAGGCGATGTCGTCCAGCACGCGCAGGCTGCCGTAGCGGCGCGACAGGCCGGTGATCTCGATGGCGGCCGGTCCGGCCGCCGTGTCCGCGCCGCGCGTCACGTCCCGCTCGGGCGCCGGGCCGAGCCTTGCCACCGCCCGGCGCGGCGCCGCCCGCCGCGGCAGCAGCGCCCGCACGCCGCGCACGGCGGCCGGGCCAAGCCCCTGGGGCATGACCACGATCACCACGATGAACACCACGCCGATCAGCAACTGCCAGACGAACGGCAGGCTGCCGCTGAGATAGGCGCTGACAAAATCGATCAGCACCGCCGCGATCGCCGGACCGAGCAAGGTGGCGCGCCCGCCCAGCGCCACCCAGACCACGATCTCCGTGCCGAACCGGAAACCGCCGAGATCGGGCGCCACCACGTCGGTGTAGCCCGCATAGGCATAGCCGGCGAGCGCGGCGACGACCGCCGAGCCGGCCAGCAGCAACGTCTTGATGCGCCCGGTGGCGAGGCCGAAATACTTGCAGCGCTGCTCGTTCTCGCGGATCGACACGAGCAGCCGCCCGGCGTCGCTGCGCACCAGAACCCAGCCCAGCGCGGTGACCACCACCAGGATCGCCCCGGTGATCCGGAACCATCCCTCCATCGACACGTCGAACGTGTCGAACCCCGAGAGCCCGCTGCTCGATCCCGTGAAGGCGCCGCCGGAATAGAGGATCTGCACCACGACGACGCAGAGCACCAGCGAGGCGACCGAGACATAGAGATCGGGCACGCCGTAGCCGAACGCCAGCCAGCCGACCAGCGCGCCGACCAGCGCGGCCACCGCCACCCCACCGACCAGCGCCGCAACCGCGTGCAGCGGCGACAGGCCGAGATGCACGAAGGTCAGCCCGCACGCATAGGCACCGATGGCGAAGAACGCCGACTGGCCGAACGACAGGATCCCCGTGTAGCCCCAGAGGATGTCGAGCGTGACCGCGATGGCCCCGTACAGCAGCGAGCGGATCAGGATGCTGACCGAATACTCGTCGAGCAGCAGCGGCCCGACCGCCACCAGCAGCAGCGCGGCGAGCGCCAGCACGCCGACCGCGCCCAGCTCCAGCCGCAGCCGCTGCGACGGCAGCCGGGGGACGCCGCGGGCCGTCTCCGGCACAGGCGCGCTCATGCGCGGGGTCCGTGGGGCGTAAGGCCAGGGGGCGCTGCCCCCTGGACCCCCGCCAGGGGACAGTCGTCCCCTGGACCCCTTGGGGGGTTCCGTGCCGGCGGGGGGTGGCGCGGCGGGCGCGGGGCGGGGCAGGCGGCGGGGTGAGGCCGGGCGCGAATGCGCCTGGCCTCACCCCGCCGCCTGCCCCGCCCCGCGCCCGCCGCGCCACCCCCCGCCGGCACGGAACCAACGAATGGGTTCCAAGGGCGATGCCCTTGGCGGGGGTCCAGGGGGCAGCGCCCCCTGGCCTTGCGTCGCGTGGTCTCACGCACGGGCGAACCCCGCCGGACGGACGCGCAGCAGGATTGCCGCCAGCACCACGATGGTCAGTCCCCCGAGGATGGGGTTGCCGTAGGAGCTCACCACCACCTGCGCTCCGCCGAGCACCAGGCAGGCCGCCATCAGGCTGAGCAGCGAGGTGCCGGAGACCATCACGAGCATGAAGGCGTTGAGCAGCCAGGGCACGCCCATGATCGGGTCCACGCTGAGCAGCGGCGTGAGCAGCGCGCCGGCCAGGCTGGCGAGCGCGGAGCCGATGCTGAAGGTGGCGAAGCGCACGAGGTCGCTGTTGATCCCCAGGCTGCGCGCCAGGTTCTCGTTCATGATCACCGCGCGTGCGACGAGGCCGAGCCGTGTGCCCTGCAGCGCGGCGGCGATCGCCAGCCCGAGCAGGATCGCGATCGCCAGGAAGATCAGCCGATAGAGCGAATAATGGGTGCCGAGCACGGGGACCGCCCCGGCCACCGGGCTTTGCACGAACTGCACCCCGCGGCCGAAGGCGATGGTGATCAGCTGCACGACCACGATCGCCAGCCCCCAGGTGGCCAGGATCGCATCGAGCGGACGGCGATAGAGCGGGCGGACGATGATCCGCTCCACCACCGCCCCCAGCACCGCCCCGGCCAGCAGCGCCAGCGGCGCGGCGAGCCAGGGGCTGAGGTGCAACTGGGTCACGATCAGCGCCATGTAGCCGCCGATGGTGAGGAAGGCGCCGTGCGCGAAGTTGATGATCTTCTGCACGCCGAACACGATCAGCAGCCCGACCGACACGGCGAACAGGATGCCCGCCGTGGTCACGATGTCGAGCAGCAGACTGCTCACGCGCCGCGCCCCGGCAGCGCCCCTACTTGAACTGCGGGCACTGCGCGCCGGGGGAGACGTCGGGGAAGCTCTGGATCACCTTCACCGACCCGTCGCCCTGCACCTCGCCGAGATACATGGTCAGCGGCGCGTGGTGCTGGACCGACATCTTCACCACCCCGCGCGGCCCGTCGAAGCTCACCACCGGCAGTTCCTTGAGCACCTTGTGCGCATCGGTCGATCCGGCTTTCTCCACCGCGGCCTTGTACAGATAGATGCCGTCATACTCGGGCTCGGACAGGTCGTTCGGCGTCTTCATCTTGGCGCCGAACATCTTCTCGAGCCCGGCCTTGAAGGCCTGGTTCTTCGCGTTGTCGATGCCGGTGAAATAGGATTGCGAGAGATAGGTGCCGGCGGCGTCGGGTCCGATCGCCTTGGCGGTGCCCTCGTCCTCGGCCAGGTTGCCGAACAGCACCTTGATGCCGGCGCCGCGCAACTGCTTCGTCAGGGTCACGTTCGGCGCGCCGCCCGCGGTCGAACTGATCAGGGCGTCCGGATGCGCCGCGCGCAGCTTGCTGAGCACCGGGGTCCAGTCGCTCGCGTCCATCGGGAGGTACTCTTCCCCCACGACCTTGCCGCCGTGGGCGATGATGTATTTGCGGGTGAAATCGAGCATGCCGCGGCCGAAGGCGTAGTCGCTGCCGACCAGGAAGAAGGTCTTCGCCGCCTTCTCCTTCATGAAGTAGTCGATCACCGGCGGCACCTGCTGTTCCGGCACCCAGGCATTGACGAACAGGTACGGGCTGCAGGAATGCCCCTCATAGTACGAGGTGTAGATGTACGGCGTGCGCCCGCGCGCCACCACCGGCAGCCCGGCATTGCGGGCCGCGCTGGTTTCCATCGAGATCAGCACGTTGACCTTCTGGCGGAAGACCAGCGAGTCGAACGCCTTCACCGCGCCGTCCGCACCGCTGCCGTCATCGGCGACGTCGAGCACCAGCTTGCGGCCCAGGATGCCGCCCTTCGCGTTGATCTCGGCCACCGCGAGCTCGGCCGCCTGCACCACGGAGGGGGCCACCACGCTGTTGGCGCCGCTCAGCCCGACCGGCACGCCGATCTTGATCGGGCTCTTGGCCGCGTACGCCGCGGGCGCGGCCGCGCCCATCAGCAGCGCGAGCGCCGCGGCCGCAAGCGCGCGACGCGACGCGGGCGGTGCGGCTGCGGGGGTGGACATCCGGCGGGCTCGGGTCATGGGCGCGGCTCCTGGCTGTTGGCGAATGCTTAGCGTGAACGCGGCGAGGGCACGCACACGCTTCCGTGTGCGGCCATGCTGCGGGTCGGACGCAGTGATGCAATCACGGTGCCACGGAGCGGCCAGGCTCCGTCTGCGCCCGACAAGCCGGGCCTGGGCGTTCATGAAAGAATGCCCGCGACGCACGATCTGCGGGGGAAGACGGCGAGCGATTTCAGATTGTGTTCTTTCGCATTTTTGACTTCTCCACAGGCTTGCTGCGTACTGCGCAGGCCATTATGCGGTGAGGATAGTGCAGGGTGCCTCGGATCGGTACGGTGCCGGAGTGCGTCCCGGCCGCGTCGCACCGATCGCGCGGCGCGCCGCGCGTCCGGTGCAGCGCTTGCATGGCCACGATCGGATAAGGAGGCAGAGACGATGGATCTTGTCGTGCGCAACGCCCAACTGGCCGCGCAGCCGCCGGGCCGTCTGGTCGATATCGGCGTGGCATCCGGGCGGATCGCGGCGATCGCGCCCGACCTGGCCGCCGAGGCGCGCAGCTTCGATGCCGCCGGCCGGCTGGTCTGCGCCGGGCTGATCGAGACCCATATCCATCTCGACAAGGCCCGCCTGCTCGACGTCGTTCCGCCCGAGCGCGGGCGGGCGATCAACCCGGTCGGCCATGTCGCGCCGTTCAAGCCGGCGATGACGGTCGCCAGCGTGCGCGCGCGGGCGGAGCAGGCGCTGATCGAGTGCCTGCATCACGGCACCACCCGCATGCGCACCCATGTGGAGGTCGATCCCGGCATCGGCATGCGCGGCTTCGAGGCAGTGCAGTCCCTGGCACAGGACTACGCCTGGGCGATCGACATCGACCTCTGCGTGTTTCCGCAGGAAGGCCTGACCAACCGCCCCGGCACCGACGAACTTCTGGTCGAGGGGCTGCGCCGCGGCGCGCGGGCGATCGGCGGCGCGCCGCGCTACGACACCGACGGCCCGGCGCAGATCCGCCGCATCTTCGAACTGGCGCGGGAATACGACGTCGATGTCGATCTGCATCTCGACGTCGGCAACTCGGCCGAGCATCTGGACTCGATCCAGGTCTGCGAACTGACCAAGGAATACGGGCTGGGCGGGCGGGTCGCGCTCGGCCACATGACCAAGCTCGCCACCATGTCGCCGCAGGACCTGGAAGCCGCGGCGCGGCGCCTGGCCGATGCGGGGGTGGCGGTCACGGTGGTGCCGGCGACCGATCTTTATCTGATGGGCCGGCACACCGATCACGACGTGCCGCGCGGCGTGGCGGATGCGCACGCCCTGCTCGGCCACGGGGTGAACTGCTCGCTGTCGTCCAACAACATCCTCAATCCGGCGACGCCGTTCGGCGACTGCTCCCTGCTGCGCATCGCCAATCTGCAGGCGAACGTCGCGCAGGTCGGCACGCCGGAGGCGCTGCGCGATTGTTTCGCGATGCTGACGGACCGCTCTGCGCGGCTGCTGAACCTCACCGACTACGGGATCGCGGTGGGCAACCCGGCCGACCTCGTGGTGCTGGACGCCCCCTCGCCGGAAGCGGCGGTGGCCGAGATCCGCCGCCCCGTCGCGGTGTTCCGGCGTGGGCGGATGACCATGGAGTGGCAGCCGCCCGTGCTGCTGCGCCCGGACGCCGGGTGAGACGACGGCCATGAGCGATCACGCGACAGAAACGATCCTCGGTCTCGCCCGCGTCGGCGCAGACGCCGGCGCCGCGGACGGGGCGGAGGCGGCGCTCTGGTGCATCACCCGCGCGATCCCGGCGCTGCTGGGCGACCCCGCGGCGGCGCGCGACCCGCACGCCTTCCGCGAGCCCGGACCGCCCGCGGTGCACGGCGCGGCGGCAGCCTTCATGCAGACCCCGGACGGTCGCCACCACCTCATCACGGCCCCGGTCAACTTCCCGCCCGAGCAGCGTCACGAACTGGTGGAGATCGAGCTCGGCCATCCCGGCGACGTCGCGCGCACGCGGCGCCCGCTGCTGCTGCGCGACACCACGCTCCACACCGGATTCGTGAAGATCCTGCAGACGTTCCGCGCCGGATCAGCAATGTTCGCGCCGCTGCTCTGGCGCGGCGACTACCTCGGCGTGCTGATCTGCGCCAACGCCGCGCGGAACACGTTCGGCGAACGCGACCTGGTCGCACACCAGGCCTTCGCCAACCTCGCCGCCGCCTGTTGGATGGCGCAGGAGGGGCCAGCGTGGCTCGCCGCGATGGACCTCACGACGCTGCCGGTGCGACGGGGTGCGGGCTGAGCGACGCTTCGGAAAGCAAGGCCAGGGGGCGCTGCCCCCTGGACCCCCGCCAGGGGACAAGTCCCCTGGACCCCTCGGGGGGTTCCGTGTGGGAGGGGGGTGGCGTGCGGGCCGGGGCGGCGGCGGTGGCCGGGTGGGCAGAGCGCATGCGCTCTGCCCACCCGGCCACCGCCGCCGCCCCGGCCCGCACGCCACCCCCCTCCCACACGGAACCAAGTGAAGGGTTCCAAGGGCTCAGCCCTTGGTGGGGGGTCCAGGGGGGCAAAGCCCCCCTGGCCTTGCTGTCGATGTGTCGATCATTCCGTCCCTCACGGATCGAGCCACGCGACCGCCCGGATCGGGCTGCCGGTGCCGCCGCGGATCTTCAGGGGAAAGCCGATGAAGCGAAACCGCCCCTGGCCCACCAGCTGATCGAGGTTGACCAGCCCTTCCATGTGGGTGAAGCCCAGGTCGCGGCAGACGTGGTGCACTTCGAAATTGTTGCGCCCGGGCCGGCCGGGGCTCACGGCCTCCACGCCGAACATCGTGATGCCCTTGCGGCCCAGCCAGGTGGCTGAGTCCTTCGTCAGCCCGGGGAAGTCGGTCAGATAGGCCTCGGTGCCCTGGGTCCGGCGGTAGAAGTCCATGTGCAGCAGCACCGTGTCGCGCGGCCGGATCTCGATCCCGGCGGCCTCCTCCGCGCGTTGCAGATCCTCGATGCTGATGTCGCTGCGCAACGGCTTGTGCGACAGGTCGAGGCAGACCGCCTCGGTGAAGAAGGTCTCGAGCGGCATCTGGTCGATCGTCGTCGCGCCCGGCCGGTCGTCGAAATGCACCGGCGCATCGACATGGGTGCCGGAGTGGTCGCCCATGTTCAGCGACGTCACCGCCGAGGAGAACGCATACCCGTCCGCCTCCCGCTTCTCCTCATGGGTGGTGAACGGCGCGATGATCACCATCGGATGGTTCGGCAGCCGCGCCATCTTGTGGTGGATCTCCCGGCTGAGGTCGATCAGTCGCATGCGATGGTTCCTTTGTGGTGCGCCGCCGCGGTTCAGCCGCCGGAGGAGCCGGGTTCGGTGACCGTGCGGCCGTGATCCATGGCCGCCCCGGCGGCCGGGACGGCGCGGCGGCGGAGCAGTGGCCCGCGCGGCCCGCTGCCCGGGCCGGTCGGCCGTCGGGTCAGCAGCCCCTCGGGCCGCCACAGCACCACCAGCACGATGATAAGCCCGTACAGGATCAGGCGGAACTGGTCGGTGAAGCGCAGCACCTCCGGCGCCGCGGTCAGCAGCACGGCGGCCAGCAGCGGTCCCCACAACCCCTGCAGGCCGCCGCACAGCAGGAAGATGATGTAGGTCAGCGAGAAGAAGAACCCCATCTGGCTCGGCGTGACGAACAGCACGTAATGCGCCGACAGCGCGCCGCCGCCGGCCACCAGCGCGGTGCCGAGCGCGAAGGTGACCACCCGCACCTGACGCACCGACACCCCGGTCGCCGCCGCCGCCAGCGGATCGTCGCGCACCGCGCGGGCGGCGAAGCCGAGACGGGACAGATCGAAGCGCCAGGCCACGAAGATGGCGATCGCCGCGGCAATCACGACGTCGGGCAAGGTGGTATAAAGCGGGATGCCGGAGAACCCGTTGGCACCGCCCAGATAGGGGATGTTGAACGCGATCACCCCCATCGCCTCACCAAACGCAAGGGTGGTGAGCTTCAGGATGAAGTCGCGCATCCGGATCGTCAGCAGCGCGAGCAGGGTGCCGACCGCCGCGCCCAGGACGCAGGCGACGAGGATCGCCGGCAGGAACGGCCAGTCGAAATTGGTCGTCAGCACCGCCGCGGCATAGCCGCCGATGGCGGCCAGCGCGGCGGTGGCCATCGACAACTGGCCCGACAGCGCGGTGACATACAGCCCGCTGGTGATGACGACATTGAGCAGCGAGAAGATGATGATCGGCTGCCAGAATCCGAACGATGCCATGATCTGCGCCTAGATTGCGTACGAGCCGAACAACCCGTCCGGCCGGAAATACAGCACCCCGATCAGCAGGAAGAACGCGACCGCGTCGCTGAGCGAGGACGAGATGTAGCCAGTCACCAGCGCCTCCACCACGCCGAGCGCGAGGGCCACCACGGCCACCCCCTCGAAATAGCGGTTGCCGGCCACCAGCATCACGATGAACGCCTTCAGCCCGTACAGCATGCCGACGAACACCCAGGCGCTGCCGTACAGCGCGCCGACCGAGACCGCCGCCACGCCGGCCATCATCGAGGACAGCATCACGGTGATCCGCGAGATCACGTCCACGTTGACGCCGAACGCCGCGGCGACATCGGGCCGCTCGGCGATCGCGCGGGTGGCGCGGCCGTAGCGGGTGGCCCGCACGTACCAGCTGCCGAACGCCAGCACCAACAGGCTGACCGCGAAATTGCCCAGCTGGCGGCTGCCGAGTTCGACGCCGCCGAGGTTCAGTTGCACCTGCGCCAGCAGCCCGGGATAGGCCAGCGGGTCGGGCCCCTCGATCAGCGCCATGCCGTTCTCCAGCATGATGGCGACGCCGAGGGTGGCGATCAGGGTCATCAGCACGTCACGGCCCCGCAACGGGCGCACCACCACCCGCTCCAGCACCAGTCCGAACAACCCGGCCCCGGCCGCGCCCGCGATCATCACCACGACGGGGTTGGACGAAATGTTGTGCGCCGCCCACAGCCCGGCGAACATGCCGAGCATGAACACGTCCGGATGGGCGAAGTTGATCACCCGCAGCACGGTGAACACCAGCGAGAATCCGACCGCCACCACCGCGTAGGTGCTGCCGATCACCAGGCCGTTGAGGATTTGTTGCAGAAACAGGTCCATGCGTATGCTCTCCTGGGCGGCCGTGCGTTACGCACGGCCGCCCAGGAAGATCTCCTTCACGTTGTCCTTGCCGGCGATCTCGGCGCTGGCGCCGCTTTCCACCACCCGGCCGGTTTCCAGCAGATAGGCCCAATGGGCCACGGCCAGCGCCTGGCGGGCATTCTGCTCGACCATCAACACGCTGATCCCCTGGGCGTTGATCTCGCGCACCAGGGCGAACACGTCGCGCACCACCAGCGGGGCGAGGCCGAGCGAGGGTTCGTCCATCAGCAGAAGTTTCGGATTGGACACCAGCGCGCGGGCGATCGCCACCATCTGCTGCTCGCCGCCCGACAGCGAACCGGCCAGCTGGTGGCGCCGTTCGGCCAGCCGCGGAAACCGTTCCAACATCGACGCAATCCGCCGCTCCGTGTCGGCGCGGTCGGTGGCGGCGAACCCGCCCATGCGCAGGTTCTCGAGCACCGAGAGGGTGCTGAACAGCTGCCGCCCCTCCGGCACCCAGGCGATGCCCAGCCGGTGGATCTGGTGCGGGCGCAGCGCGCGCAGCTCCTGCGTGCCGGCGAAGCGGATCGACCCCTTTGAGGCTTTCTGCAGGCCGAGGATCGCCTTGATGATCGTCGTCTTGCCGGCCCCGTTGGCGCCCAGGATCACCCGGATCTCCCCCGGCCCGATGGCCAGGCTGGCGCCGGCCACCGCGGGAACCGCGCCGTAGCTCACCGAAAGATCGGTGATCTCGAGCAGCGCCCCGCTCATGCCTCGGCCCCCAGATAGGCTTCGATCACGGCCGGGTCGGCGCGGATGTCCGCCGGCAGGCCTTCGGCGATCTTCTCGCCGAAGCTGAGCACGACGATCCGGTCGGAGACCGACATCACCACGTTCATGTTGTGCTCGATCAGCAGCAAGGTCAGGCCGCGCTCGATCAGCCGGCCGATGAGTTCGACGACGTCGTGGGCTTCGCGCGCCACCATGCCCTGGGTCGGCTCGTCCAGGATCAGCAGGCGCGGCTCGGTCGCCAGCGCGCGGGCGATCTCCACCCGGCGCTGGTCGCCATAGGGCAGTTCCCCCGGCATCCGGTAGCGGTTCTGCCCGACGCCGACCCAGTCCAGGATCTCTTCGGCGCGCGCCCTGGTGGCCGCCCGTTCGCGCCGGTCGCGCTTCAGGCAGAACACCGAATCCCACACCTGCGCGGTGGTCCGGCAGGTGCATCCGACCATCACGTTCTCCACCGCGTTCAGGTGGCGGAACAGCCGGATGTTCTGGAACGTGCGGGCAATCCCGAGCCGGGTGAGCCGATGCGCGGGCCAGCCGGTCACCGGGACGCCGTCGAAACGGACGGCGCCGGCGTCGGGCCGGATGGCGCCCGAGATCAGGTTGAACAAGGTGGTCTTGCCCGCGCCATTCGGCCCGACCACCGAGACCACCCGGTTGCGCGGCACGGCGAAGCCCACGTCGTTCACCGCGACCAGGCCGCCGAACCGGCGGGTCAGACCGGCCACCTCGAGGATGGCCGCTCCGTTGGGTTCAGGAGACGACGGCATAGGTCCCCGGGGCGGTGATTTCGATCACCGTCACGGTCGGCTTCAGATTCTCCCCGGTCGGCGGGTTGCTGAAGGCGATATGGGTGCCGATCGGGCTGTGGAAGTCGAGATGCGCCATCGCTTCCTGGATCTTGCCGCGTTCGGCGCTGTCGGCGTGCTTGATCGCCTCCACGATGCTCATGACGCAGTCGTAGCCGTAGGTGGAGAACGAGGTGGCGGGCAGCTTGTAGGTCTTGTTGTAGTTGGTGAACCAGCTGTGCAGTGCGCCGGTCGAGCCGATGAGATCCTGCGCCAGCCAGGTGTAGCCGCCCTTGATCGCGCCTTTCGATCCGTTCCAGTACACCGGATCGTTGAACGCGCCGTAGCCGGTCATCAGCGGCACATCCAGACCGGCGGCGCGCAACTGCGCGGTCAGGCGCACGCCGTCGCCGGTGGCGGCGGCGACGAAGATCGCATCCGGCTTGGCATTCTTGATGCGGGCGATCTGCGGCGAGAAATCCTGCAACCCGGAGCTGAACGCCAGGTCGGTCACCAGGTCGTAGCCGAGCGTGCCCTTCATCCGCCGGCACACCGCCGCGTCGCCCGCCTGGGCGTCCTGGGTCTGATCGTAGATCAGCGCCAGGCGCTTGATGTGCAGCTTGCCGACGACGGTGCGCAGCAGGATCGGGATCGCGGTGTTGCCGACCGGATCGACCCGGAACGCCCAGGGGCTCCAGCGCTTGATCGGCGCGCCGGCCTCGCCGATCAGCAGCAGACGCAACTGGGCGGCGATCGGCACGATCGGCACGTAGCCGACCGAGTTGGTGGGACCGATGTTGGCCCGCACGTCCGGATTGAGGGCGTTCTGGCGATAGAGGGTGATGGCCTGGCGGGCGTCGTTGGCCATGTCACCGACATGCACGGCGAGCTGATACAGCCGGCCCTTGGAATCGTGGAACCCGCCGGCGCTTGCGATCTCGGCGAACGCGCTCGCCGCGCCGTCGCGGCCGCGGATGCCGTAGGCGGCGGAGGGGCCGGTCACCGGCTCGATCTGGCCGATATGGACGAGGATGGCGGCGTTGGCCGGGCGGATCAGCGCCGGCGCGGCCAGGGCCGCGGTGCCGGCGGTGGCGGCGCGCAGCAGGGTGCGGCGGGAGAGGGGCGAGAGCGGCTGGCCCGGGTTGCGGGGTCCGGCGTGTTCGTCATGCTTCATGTGATCGTGTGCCTCCGGAGGATGGCCCAATACCTATGCGACCCTCTCCTATGCTGCAATGCAGAAAAGTCCGAATAGCGTGCAATAATGGCGGGAAAACAAGGCGATATGAGTACTATATGGGCATTATATGATGAAGACGGAAGCCGTATGCTCATGTTTCGATCATCACAGGCTTGCGTGGGGAATTTTGCCCTTTGTTAGTCTTCCTCCGGGGCACGCCCGCGGCCAGAGGCCGACCGCCGGGACATGATCAACACACCCCGGTCGCCACGGAGCCTTGCGTGCACCGAGACCGTTCCGTCGGCGGCACGTCGCGCGCCGGGCCTCGCTCCGGCCGCGCACCCCCCTCCCCCACGCGCACCCGGGCCGCCGAATCCACGATCACCAGCTTGTCGCCTGGCAAGGATGCTGGGCCTGCGGTCCGGCGCCAGCACCGCCACATACGCCGGGTCGATCCGCGCCAGCGCCTCGTACTCCCGGTCGAGGACGCCGTGGATGTCGAGGAACCGGTTCATCGCCGCCGGAATCCGGATGCACCCCTGGGAATCGGGCCTGCCCAGCCGCGGCGCCAGGTAATCGGGGTCGGTGGCGTGCACGAGAAGACGCATCTCGCCCGTCTCGCCGTCCGGCTTCCATCCCTTTGCGGCGGTCTGCCAGCCGAAATCCCACACCCGCATGCCTTCCAGCCCGAGGCCGCGGATGCCGTTCTCGTTGAACGTGCCGAGCGCGCGATAGTCGCGGATGTCGCCGTCGTGCACGAACACGCCGGTGGGGGTGATGAAGTATCCGACCCGCCCCCGCTGCCCGGTGGAAACCTTGCTGCCGCCGATGACCTGCCAGGGTCCGTACGGATCGGCCAACACGATCGCCAGCCGCTGCACCGACGGATTGCGATCGACCACGACCAGAAGCTGCGGCCGGCGCAGCCGCACCCGGGCCGCCGTCAGACCGGCGCGGGCGAGCGTGATCCAGGCGGCATCCTGCTGCGGCGCGAACCAACCGTCCTGCGGCACGGCCCCGCGCAACGCCCGGCGCAATTGCGCCACCTGCGCTGCGATCGCCGCCGGCGAAGGGCAGGTGGCGCAGGCCGCGGCGACCGGCGCCGGCGGGGGGGGCGGCGACGGCTGCGGGATGGCGCACGCGCCCGTTATCAGCACGGCGCCCGCGGCAACCAGTGGGCTGAGGCGCATGGTCGCACCGTTCCTGAAGACGAAGACCGCACGCAGCCTCGCGCAGACGGCGCCGCGGGCGCCATGACGCAGGTCAACCCCGCCGCGGCGGGCCTATCCCGCGAACCGCGGCTCCGGCAGCCCGGCCACACCCGGGCGCAGCGCGAACACCTGGCCCGCCGCCGGCTCCGCGTCCTGCGCCGCCGCGGACAGCCCGTCGCGCATGGTCGTCACGAACAGGGTGCGCAGATCGCTGCCGCCGAACACGACGCTGGTCGGGCGGCTGACCGGCAGCGGCACCGTCGCCACGATCGCGCCCGAGGGCGCGAACCGCAGCAGGACCCCGGCTTCGACAAGGGCGAGCCAGAGATGCCCCTCGGCGTCCACCGTGCAGCCATCGGGCAGGCCGTGACCGGCGGCGAGGTCGGCGAACACCCGCGGGTTGGCGATGCCGCCCGCCTCGACATCGAAGTCATAGGCGCGGACCACCCTTGCCCCGGAATCGCAATGATACATCGTCCGCTGGTCGGGGCTCCAGGCGATGCCGTTGGACAGGATGATGCCGTCCCGCATGCGGTGCACCGAGAGATCGGGGTCGATGCGGAACAGATGCCCCACCTTGTCGGTCAGATTGCGCGCCATGGTGCCGGTCCAGAACCGGCCGCGCCGGTCGCAGGCACCGTCGTTGAACCGCTCCAGCGCGAAATCCGGGCCGAGGCCGGGCGCGCCGGCCGGCACCTCCTCGAACCGTCCGGACTCCGGATCGATCAGGCCGAGGCCGTTGCGCCAGGCCATCAGCATCCCGCCCCGCGCCCGGAGCGCGAAAGAGCCGGGCAACTTCGGCAGGGCCCACGTGGCGGTCAGCCGCCCGGCGGCGTCGGCACGGAACATCCGCCGCCCGCTCACGTCGACCCAGAACAGGCACTGCCCGTGCGGATCCCATACCGGGCACTCGCCGAGCGCGGCGCGCGGACTGTCCGCGACCGCGGCGGGCGCCGGGCGGAAGCGCGGCAGGGTGATCTCCGGCGTCACCTTGTCGAACACCGCGTCCACCGCGAGCCCGACCCGCAGGCTGCCGGGGGCGGCATCGACGAGGTCGGCGGTCAGCCGCGGTCCCTCGGCCAGTTCCACCTGCACCACGTCATACGGAATGGCGGCGGCAAAAGCGGGGAACCAGGCCTTGTGCACCCTGGTCCAGCTGGAGACGACCCCGCGGCCAGAGGCGTCGCGCCACGCGAGCCGGTCGGACAGGCAGAAGGGACACACCGGCCCCGGCGGCAGATGCGGCCGGGCGCAGTCGCGGCACCAGGGCATGGCGAGCGCGCCGCGCCGGGCCGCTTCCCAGAACGGCGCGGTGTCCGGGCCGATGCGCGGCAGCGGGCGATCATAAGCGTCCATCGGCTCAGCTCCGGAACAGGATCGAATCGCCCCAGGCGGTGCCCCACTGCAGGCACGTCGCCCCAGGGATCTGGCGCGGACCCGCCGTGCCGCGCAGCTGGCGCACGAGCTCGGCGATCGAGTTCCAGCCGCCGACATGGGCCTCCGACAGCAGCCCGCCGGAGGTGTTCACCGGCAGTGCGCCGCCGAGCTCGATCCTGCCGTCCTGCACGAACGCCGCCGCCTCGCCGGGGCCGCAGAAGCCGAACCGTTCCAGCGCGAACAGCACGAGGGGGGAGAACGCGTCGTAGGTGTAGAACCCCTGCACCGCCTCCCGCCCGATCCCGGCCGCGTCGTACACCGCCAGGTCGCGCGCCCGGGCCGGGGCGGCGCCGACGCTCTGCTGATTGATGCCGAGACCGCGCGGGCCGAAGATGAATTCCTCCCGCCCGGCGCGGATGCCCTGCTGGCCTGCGATCAGCACCGGCTTCTGGCGCAGGTCGCGCGCCCGCTCTTCGGTGGTGACCAGCGCCACCACGGCGCCGTCGGTGACCAGGCAGCAATCGAGCAGGCGCAGCGGATCGACGATCATGCGCGCGCGGTCGTGGTCTTCCTGCGTGATCGGCGTGCGCATCACCGCCGCGGGGTTGGCGCAGGCGTGCTTGCGCATCGCGATCGCCACCGCGCCGAGCTGCTCGGCCCGCGCGCCATAGGTCGCCATGTAGCGCTGCATCGCCAGCGCCGCGCCGCCGGCCGGGGCGGTGAGCCCGTAGGGCGGCGCCTCGGCATGGGTGCCGCCCTCCTCGCGGTTGCCCTCGACATCGCCGGGGCCGCCGAGGATGTCGCGCTCGCGGGTGAAGCTGATGGCGGTGACGCAGGCGACCACCTCGGCCAGCCCGTGGCTCACGGCGAGCGCGGCGTGTTGCAGGCAGTGGGTGACGAAGCGCCCGTGCAGCCAGCTCTGGTTGACGTAGCCGACGTCGAGGCCGAAGGCCTCGGCCACCCGGTCGTAGTCGGGGCCGAGCGGCCAGCCCATATGGATCGACAGCCCATCGACCGCATCGCGGGTGAGGCCGGCGTCCGCCAGTGCGGCCTTGAACGCCACCGCGCCCAGCGCGAGCTGGCTGTCCGGCAGGAAGCGGCCGAAACGCGAGCAGCCGATGCCGACGATCGCCGCCCGGCGGGCCGGATCAACCGCCACCGGCTTGCCCATCCGGTCCGGGAGTGGCTTGCTGCATGCTGTGCTTCCTTCCTGCGGCCGCAGTATCGCTGCCGCGGGCCGGTGCGGTCCAGTGCGACCCGAAGACACTGCGGAGGACGGAGATGCAAGCGGTGGTGGTGCGTGCCCCGGGCGGGCCGGAGGCGCTGGTGGCGGAAGACGTGCCGGAGCCCGCCTTGCGCCGCCACGACGTGCGCATCCGGGTCGCGGCCTGCGGCGTCTGCTTCCACGACGTGGTGACCCGGAACGGCACCCTGCGCCGGGGCATCGGCATGCCGCTGATCCCGGGCCACGAGGTTGCCGGCATCGTCGAAGCGGTGGGTCCCGACGTACGCGGGTTCCGGCCCGGCGACCGGGTGGCCTCCGCGCAGCGGCGCCACATCTGCGGCTGCTGCCGGTTCTGCCGCGGCGGCCGGGAAACCTCCTGCCGCGCCCAGGAATTCCTGGGCGATGCCGGGCTGAACGGCGGCTACGCGGAGTGCGTCAATGTCGAGGACGACAATCTGGCGCTGGTGCCCGACGGGATCGCGCTGGACGCAGCGGCGATCGTTGCCTGCGCGATCGGTACCGAACTGAACGCGATCCGCGACGTGGCCAAGGTGCGGCCGGGCGAACGTGTGCTGGTGACCGGCGCCGGCGGCGGGCTCGGCATCCACGGCGTGCAGCTGGCGCGGTTGGCGGGGGCGGAGGTGATTGCGGTGACCGGTTCGTCCGACAAGCAGGCGGCGCTCCGCGACGCCGGAGCCGATCATGTGGTGCTGGCCGCGCACGGGTCGGATTTCTCCGCCGCGGTGCGCGCGCTTTCCGGAGGCGAAGGGGTGGACGTGGCGATCGACAATGTCGGCAGCGACGTGTTCGAGCCGACCCGGCGCAGCCTCGCCGAGGGCGCGCGCTGGGTGCTGGTCGGCCAGTTGACCGGCGCCTTCGTCCGCTTCAACCCGGCCCAGCTGTTCCTGCGCGACATCGCGCTGCTGAGCGCGCGCAGCACCAGCCGCGCGCAGCTGGAGGACGCGCTGGGCCTGGTCGCGCGCGGCCGGGTGCGCCCGGTGATCGCGGCCCGCCTGCCGCTGGCGGCGGCGGCCGAGGCGCACCGGATGATGGAGCGCGCCTCCCCCACGGGGCGCATCCTGCTGTGTCCGGGCCAGCCATGAGCGCGATGCCGCAGGCCCGCACCACGGGCGCCCTGCTCGACGAACTGGCGGCCCGTCACCCCGACCGGCTCGCGCTGCGCGGCGGCGGGCAGAGCCTCGATTTCGCCGCGCTGCGGGCACGGGTGCGCGCCCTGGCGCGGGATCTGCTCGCGCTCGGGCTCCGCCCCGGCGAGAGACTGGCGATCCTGATGGGGAACCGGCCGGAATGGGTCTTGCTGGACTTCGCTGCCAAGTTGATCGGTGCGGTCCCGGTGGGCATCAACACCTGGTCCACGCCGAACGAGCTGGCCTACGTGCTGGGCCACGCCGAGGCAGCCATTCTGGTCACCGCCGATCGGTTCCTGAAGGCGGACTACCTGGCGATGCTGGATAGGTTGCGGCCCTGGCCCGAGCACCTGCCGGCATTGCGCCGGGTGGTGGTGCTGGGCCAGGACGGGCGCGGCGACACCCTGACATGGGCGGGCCTGCAGGGCATGGGGGACGTCGTGACGGAGGCGACGCTCGACCGGCTTGCCGCACAGGTGCGGCCGGAGGATCCGGCGATCCTGCTCTACACCTCGGGCTCCACATCGCGGCCCAAGGGGGTTCTGCTCGCGCATCGCGGGCTGATCGAGAACATGTGGGACATCGGCGCGCGGCTGCATCTGGACGGCACCGACCGTGTGTGGGTCGTGGTCTCGCTGTTCTGGGCGCTCGGGTCGGTGAACGCGCTGTTCGCCGCCCTCACCCACGGCGCCGGCGTCGTGTTGCAGGAATTCTTCGACGCCGGCGCGGCGCTGCGGCTGATCGCCGGGGAAGGCTGCACCGCGCTGTACGGCACGCCCAACATGCTGGGCGCGCTCCTGGCGCATCCCGACCGCGCTGCGCACGACCTGTCTGGCGTGCGCACCTGCGCGACGATCGGCACGCCGGAACAGATGCGCCGGGTGATCGCCGACCTCGCGCCGCGCACCTGCCAGATCTACGGCATGACGGAAACCTACGGCAATTGCGCCGTGACCGATGCCGACGATCCCGCCGAACTGCGCGCGACCACGGTGGGCGCGCCCCTGTCCGGGCAGCAGATCCGCATCGTCGATCCCGGCAGCGGCCGCGTCCTGGCGGCGGGCGAGACCGGGGAGATCCGGGTGAAAGGCCACGTGATGCTCGGCTACCATCGCGATCCGGAACGCACCGCCGCGGCGTTCGATCCCGAGGGCTGGCTGCTGACCGGCGATCTCGGCTTCCTCGGCGCCGACGGGCGGCTGCGTTTCCGCGGCCGGATCAAGGAGATGGTGAAAAGCGGCGGCATCAACGTCGCCCCCGCCGAGGTGGAGGAGGCGCTGGAGAGCCACCCCGCGGTGGCGCAGGCCTATGTGGTGGGCGTGCCCGATGCGGCCCGCGACGAGGCGCTGGCGGCGGTGATCGTGCCGCGGGCGGGCGCCGCGGTGACCCCGGCGGAGCTGGCGGCGCACTGCGCGGCGACCCTGTCGGCCTACAAAGTGCCGCGGCGCTGGCGCGTGGTGGCGGAGACGGAGCTGCCGCTGACCGTCACCGGAAAGTTGCAGAAGAACCGGCTGGGGGAGCTGTTCGACGCGGGGTGACGGGGCGGCGGCTGGCGACGCGGGCGCGGACGCGTTTCGTTGCCATTCGCGTTTGGATGCCGGCGCGCACGTGCGCCCCAGTGCCGCCCGCGCCTGCCGCTTCGGCATTCGCGGCGGACCCTGCCGGACCAGACAGAGGGTCGCGGTTGCGCGCTGGCCGGGGTTCTTGTACCACCCGGCGACAGTACCCGAACGTTCGGTTCGGCGGCGCTGTGCCGGGGTCCGCCGTCATGCCCGGCCATGACGAAGAAAGATCGAAATCCGCCGCACGTCAGTCTTTTCGCCGGTCGGCACGACGCCACGGCCGGTGCCTGCCAAGCTGACACCGGCGACCGTCCGCCCCGCGACCGATATGGAATCTGAGCAACCCAAGAACAACAATGTCCCGTCCTAACAACGTCTTCAAGAGCGCAACCAACCGGTTCATGGATCTGCTCGCCGCGGCGGACCCCGGCGGCGATCTGGCCAGCGAGGCCGAGCTCACGCGCGCGCTGGACGCGAGCCGAACCACCGTCCGACGGGTTCTGCGCCACGCGGTGGCGACCGGGGTTCTGTGCGAGAGCGAAGGCGTCCGCCACAAAGCCCGCCCCCCCACGCACGCCGACTACTTCGACGACAGCCAGATCTCCAGCCGACCGCAGATCATCGAGCGGACGCTCATGGCGATGATCCTGGACGGCCGGCTGTGCCCTGGCGAACGGCTCTCCGAGGCCGATCTCGCGCGCTGCGCCGGCGTGAGCACCGCGGCGGTGCGGGAATTCCTGATCGATTTCTCCCGCTTCGGGCTGGTCAGGAAGCGGCCGCACGGCGGCTGGACCCTGAACGGTTTCGATGTGGCCTACGCCGATGAACTGGCCGAGATCCGGCAACTGTTCGAACTGTCGGCCATGGACCGACTGGCCGAACGCGGCCTGTCGCCGGACGACCGCACCGATCTGGACCGGCTGATCGCAGGGCACCAGCGTCTGCAGAAGACGCTGGCATCGGATTACATGCAATTCCCCTCGCTCGACCAGGAATTCCATGCCTGGATCATCTCGCATCTGCGCAACCGCTTCGCCGAGCACTATCTGTCGGTGATCTCCATCGTGTTCATCTACCATTACCAATGGAGGCGCAACGAGGAGCGGCACCTCAACGCGGTGGCGCTGGCGGAACATCTTGCGATCCTGAACGAACTGCGCGCCGAACGCTTCGTCCCGGCCCGCGCCGCGCTTGTGCGCCACCTCACCACCTCGCGTGCGGCCATGCTGCGCTCGCTGGCGCCCGACCTGCCGGGACATCGCCGGCCATCGGAGCGCACGCGCCCGCCCGGCCCGGCGCAGCCGGGGACCAGGCCCCGATCAGCCGGGAAGCCGGCCGCCCGGTAAGGCGCGCGGCTGGCCGGGATCGGCCGCGCATCCCTGCTTCCGAACGATCCGGACGGGTCACCAACGCCCAAGATGCGCCCGGGGGCGGGTTGACAGGACACGGAGGTCGGTCTCTTATCGATAAAAGACAGAGACCACGCTATCGGCCGCGGGAGGAAACAACGTCGATGCCTCGCACCATCACCAGGGTCGTCGCGCGCGACGTACGCTTTCCCACGTCGCGCAGCCTGGACGGCTCGGACGCGATGAACGACGCGCCCGACTACTCGGCCGCCTACGCGCTGATCGAGACCAGCGCCGACGACGGGCTGGTCGGCCATGGCATGACGTTCACCATCGGTCGCGGCAACGAGATCTGCGTGAAAGCGATCGAATCGCTCGCCCCGCTGGTGGTCGGCCGGACGCTCGAGGACATCACCTCCGACATGGGGCGCTTCTGGCACGGGCTGGTGGGCGAGAGCCAGCTGCGCTGGATCGGACCGGAAAAAGGCGCGATCCACCTGGCGACCGCCGCGCTGGTCAACGGCATCTGGGACCTCTGGGCGAAGGTCGAGAACAAGCCGGTCTGGAAACTGCTGGCCGACATGTCGCCCGAGGACATCGTGCGCTGCATCGACTTCCGCCACATCCGCGATGCGCTGAGCCCGGAGGAGGCGCTCGCGATCCTGCGCCGCCAGGCGCCGGGGCGGGCAGAGCGCGAGCAGGAGATGCGGGCGCACGGGTTTCCCGCCTACACCACCTCCGCCGGCTGGCTCGGCTACAGCGACGACAAGCTGCGCCGCCTGTGCCGCGACGGGGTGGCGAACGGGTGGACGCATTTCAAGCAGAAGGTCGGCGCCGACATCGAAGCCGACCTGCGGCGCGCACGGATCCTGCGTGAGGAAATCGGCGACGATCGCTTTCTGATGATGGACGCGAACCAGGTCTGGGAAGTGGACGAGGCGATCGCCAACATGCGCCGCCTCGCCGCGTACCGGCCCTGGTGGATCGAGGAGCCGCTGAGCCCGGACGACGTGCTGGGCCACGCCCGGGTCGCGGCGGCCATGCGACCGCTCGGAATCGGGGTGGCGACCGGCGAGCACTGCCACAACCGCGTGATGTTCAAGCAGTTCCTGCAAGCCGGGGCGATGGACTTCTGCCAGATCGACGCCTGCCGGCTGGGCGGCGTGAACGAGGTCCTGGCGGTTCTGCTGATGGCGGCGAAGTGGGGCATCCCGGTGTGCCCGCATGCCGGCGGGGTCGGCCTGTGCGAGCTGGTGCAGCACCTCTCGATCTTCGACTTCATCGCCATCTCCGGCAGCCTGGAGAACCGGGTGCTGGAATACGTCGATCACCTGCACGAGCATTTCGTCGACCCCGTGACGATCCGGCGCGGACGCTATATGCCCCCCGCCGCACCCGGCTACAGCGCCGCCTTGAAGGCCGGGTCGCTGCGTGCCTACGCTTACCCCGATGGCTCGGCCTGGCAGGGGTAGCCAGGCCGCGACCGTTCCGATAGTCCCACTCGAAAAACCGGAGGAAACAATGGCAGATTTTGCAGGACCCCCGCTCACCCGGCGCGCGCTCGGGCGCATGGCCGGCCCGGCCGCCCTGGCGCTCACCATGGGGCCCCAGATGGCGTGGGCCGCAGGCAAGCGCCTCGCGTATCTGACGCCCGGCCTCGATCTTCCCTACTGGCGCACCCTCGCCAAGGGCGTCGCGGACTTCGCCAAGCAGCACGGCGCCACGTCCACCACCTACGACAGCCACAACTCGGCGCAGACGCAGCTGCAGAATGCGCAGGACGCGATCGCCAAGCGGGTCGACGGCATCGTGCTGTCGCCGACCGACAGCAGCACCGCGCCGTCGATTCTCGCGCTCGCGGCGCGGGCGAAGATCCCGGTGGTGATCGCCGATATCGGCACCACCAGCGGCGAGTATCTTTCGTTCGTGATTTCCGACAACGCCAAGGGCGCCTACGGCGTGGGCAAGGTCCTGGCGCAGAAGATGAAGGCGAAGGGCTGGGGCCATGGCACCGTCGGCCTCGTGACCATCTCGCTCGCGCGGCAGAACGGCAAGGACCGCACCAACGGTTTCATGAAGGCGATGGGCGAGGCCGGCATCAAGCAGGCGGCGCTGTCGCAGATGCAGACCTATACCGCGGACGAGACGTTCAAGTTCGTCCAGGACATGCTGACCTCCCATCCCGAGATGCGCGGGCTGTTCATCGAGACCGACCAGCCGGCGATCGGCGCGCTGCGGGCGCTGAAGGCCGCGCGGCGCGAGAACAGCGTCGAGCTGGCCGCGTTCGACGGCATCCCGGAGTTCATCCCGCTGATCGAAAGCGGACGGCTCGTCGCCTCCGGCATGCAGCAGCCCTATCTGTTCGGCACCGCCTCGGCGCGGGCGATGTTCGAGCATTTCGCCGGCAAGGTGCCGCCGAAGCGGATCCTGGTGCCGATCATCGTGGTCGACCAGAACAACGTGAAGCAGGAAGCGCCGATCGTCCGCAAGACGACGTTCGGCCTGACCTAGGGCGCCGGACCCAGGCTGCGATGGGATTGCTCGCCCTACGCGATATCTGGAAGCGCTTCGGGGCAACCCAGGCGCTTGCCGGAGCGGCGTTCGACCTGCAAGCGGGGGAAGTGCACGCACTTGTCGGCGCCAACGGCGCCGGCAAGTCGACCCTGTCGCGCATCATCTCCGGCCATATCCAGCCCGACCGCGGCGAAATCGTTCTGGACGACGTGCCGGTCCGCCATGCCGGTTCCCGCGAGGCGATCCGCAGCGGCATCGCCATGGTGATGCAGGAGACCTCGCTCGCGCCGGACCTGTCGGTGCTCGAGAACATCATGCTGCCCCGCATCGCCATGCCCGGGCGCCTGCGCTGGCGGGAAATGCGCGCGCAGGCGCAGGCGGTGGTGGACGAGCTGGGACAGGAGGCGGGGCTCCGCCTCGATACGCTGGTCGGCGATCTCAGCATCGGCCAGCGGCAACTGGTCGAGATCCTGAAGGCGCTGGCGCTCGACAGCCGGATCATCATCTTCGACGAGCCGACCGCGCCGCTGTCGCCGCACGAGAGCGAGCGGCTGTTCGACATCATGCGCCGCCTGGCCGCCCGCGGCCGCGGGCTGATTTTCGTCTCGCACCGGCTGGAGGAGATTTTCACCATCGCCGATCGCGTGACGGTGCTGCGCGAAGGCAAGCTGATCGAGGGCGGCCTGCCGACGGGCAGCCTGACCCAGGGCGAGCTCGTGCGGCTGATGGTCGGGCGCGAGCTGCAGGATATCTATGACCGCAAGCAGGCGCGCCCCGCCGCCGCAGCCGACGGCGCCCCGGTGCTGCGCGTGCGTCATCTGTGTTGCCCGCCGCTGGCCCGCGACGTGTCGTTCGAGGTTCGCGCCGGCGAGATCCACGGCCTCGCCGGCCTGGTCGGCGCCGGGCGTTCGGAAACGCTCGAGACCATCTTCGGCCTGCGGCGCGCGACCTCCGGAACCATCGAGTTCGAAGGCAAGCCCTTCCTCCCCGGCAGCCCGCGCGAGGCGATCCGCGCCGGCATCGGCCTGATCCCGGAGGATCGGCGCGGCCAGGGCATCGTTCCCGATTTCTCGGTGCGGGAGAACCTGCTGCTTGCGCATCTCGGCGCAAGGTCCGGCATCGGCCTCGGCTACGGCACGCGCACGGAAGCGGTGCGCGACCTGCTCGGGGTCCTGGAACTGCCCGAACGTCGCCTGCTGGACGCCAACATGCTGACCTTCAGCGGCGGCATGCAGCAGAAAGTGATCCTGGCACGCTGGCTCGTGCTCTCGCCGCGCCTGCTGTTGCTGGATGAGCCGACGCGCGGCGTGGACATCGGCACCCGCAGCAGCATCTACGCCCTGCTCCGCCGGATCGCCGCGCAGGGCGTCGCCTGCGTGGTGGTCTCGTCGGATTTCGAGGAGGTGATCGGTCTTTCCGACCGCATCACGGTGTTGAGCGACGGCGTCAGCGTCACTGAACTGCCGAGCGATCTGATCGACATCGAAAAGCTGGCCATGTTCGCCGCGCCGCGCAGCTCGGCGGAGCGCACCCATGTCGTGCTCGAGGAGCTCGTCGCCCGCCACGGCGGCACGGCCTACTGGATCGCGGTGGAAAGCGGGCGGGTGTTCTGCTTCGACCGCGTCGGCAACGACGACGCCGCAGATCCGGGCTTCCTCGCCGGCGGGTTCCCCGAGCTTGCCGACACCCGCATCGCCCACGCGGTCGCAGCCGGCGATCCGGCGATGGTGGCAACCCCCGACGGGCGGTATCCCACCCTGCTGGTGCCGATCCACGGTCGGCGCGGTCACAGCTTCGGCATCGTCGGGCTCACCCTGCCGCACGCGGCGGGCGGGTTCGACGGCGCTGGCGTGCGTGCACAGATCCTGGCGGCTCTCAGCGAGCCGCCGGCCGGAGAAACAATGGAAGCGAGGCTGACCGCATGAGCTTGGCGGGACCGGGGACCCAGGCGGTCGCCCAGAGCAGACGGCGCAGTCTCCTGCGTTTGCTGGCCACGCAGATCGAACTCAGGATGCTGCTCGTCGTCGCGGTCGTGATGCTCGTCCTGTCACTGATCTCGCCCTATTTCCTCACGGTCAACAACCTGCTGAACGTGATGGACCAGTCCGTCGTGGTCGGCATGGTCGCGCTCGGCCAGACCCTGGTGATCCTGATCGGCGGGATCGACCTGTCGGTCGGTTCGCTGGCCGGCGTGACGGGCATCGTCCTGGGCCTCGCCTTCCCGCATTTCGGGCTCTATGGCGGCATCGTCGTCTGCCTGCTGGCCGGGGCCTTTGCCGGTCTGGTCAACGGGATGATCATCACGTTCGGGCGGGTTGCGCCCTTCGTCGTGACCCTCGGCATGATGTCGGTCGGCCGCAGCCTGGCCTATGTGCTGAGCGGGGCCAATTCCATCAGCGGCCTGCCGGCTGGTCTTGGCGACCTTTCCTCCGAGTCGGTCTTTGCGATTCCGGTCGACTTCTGGTGCCTGATCGCGGCGTACGGCGTGTGCTGGTGGTTCCTGAGCCATGCGAAAGGCGGCCGCACCTTGTACGCCATCGGGTCGAACACCGAGGCCGCCCGCGTGGCGGGGCTGAGCATCGTGAAATGGGGCGTGTTCGCCTATGTGATCTCGGGCCTGATGAGCGCGGTGGCGGCGATCTTCCTCGCCTCGCGCATCCTGTCGATCGACCCGATCGGCGGCCAGGGCCTGGAACTCGACGCCATCGCCGCGGTGGTGATCGGCGGCGCGAGCCTGTTCGGCGGGCGCGGATCGATCATCGGCACCCTGTTCGGCGTGTTCGTGATGGTGTTCATCCGCAATGGTCTGAACCTGCTGAACGTTTCGCCCTACTGGCAGGGCACCGCGATCGGCTCCATCATCATTGCCGCGGTGCTGGCCGAACGCCTGCTCAGCGGCTCGCGCGCGCGGGCCTAGGCGCTCGGCGCTCTGGCCGGGCCGTCATTCCCGTTGTTCGCGGCCGTACAGCAGCAGAAGGGCGAGAATGACGGCGCCATAGATGATGCTGCGGCCGTAATCGGGCATGTTGAGCGCCATCAGCACGCTGACGAGCACCGTGAGGCTGACGGCCCCGGCCGCGGCGCCGAGATAATTGCCGCGGCCGCCAAGGATGCTGACCCCGCCGATGACCACCGCCGCGATCGACTGGAACAGGTAGGGCGTGCCCATGCCCAGCGAGGCCTGCCCGCCGAAGCCGACCAGCAGGATACCCGCAAGCGCTGAGAAGACGCCGCTCAGCACATAAAGGAAGATGACGGTCAGGTTCACCCTGACCCCGGCCAGATAGGCAGCGCGCGGGTTGTTGCCGATCGCATAGGTCGCGCGGCCGAAGCGGGTGAAGCTGAGCACAAAGGAAACGCCCAGGATGACGACGAGCCAGAGCCAGAGCGCGGCCGGCACGCCGAGCCAGACGCCGTGCACCGCGGCGGCCACAACCGGAGGTGCATAGGAGGCGCAAGCGGCACAGGTCATGCCGCCGCTGAGGCCGAGCGCGAGGCCTTCGATGATGCCGTTCATGGCGAGCGTCATCACCACCGCGGGCACGCCGAGCCAGACGGTGCCGATCCCGTTGCCCAGACCGGCGAGCGCCCCCATGCCGAGGGTCAGCAGAACCGCATAAAGCGCGCGCGAATCTTGGCCGAGTGACGAGGTTGCCAGCAGGATGGCCGCCGCATTCAGCACCCAGGGCACCGAGAGGTCGATCCCACCGACCAGCACCACAAAGCATTGCCCGGCGGCAACCAGGCCGACGAACGACGCGACCAGCAGGATCGCGGTGATGCTCGGGAAACTCGCGAAGCCGGGATGGACCACGGCGCCGATGACGAACAGCAGCACCGCGGCCCCGTAGGCGGCGAGGATCCGCAGCGCGTCCCGGGAAACGGCCAGACGTTTCATGCGCGGCGCCCCACCCAGCGGCCGATCAGCGCCCCGGCCACCACGGCGATCACCAGGAACACGCCCTCGTAGAAGGACTGGTAGAGCGGATTGATGTGGGCGAAGAAGAGAATGTTGACGATCATCGTCGTGATGAAGGCGCCGCAGATCGCGCCGACCGCGCTGCCGCGGCCGCCGAACAGGTTCACCCCCCCGAGGACCACGGCGACGATCGATGTCAGCGTATAGCCGTCGCCGGTCGTGGCATCCCCCGCGGTGGCATTCGCGGCCAGGAACAACCCGGCGACGGCATAGAGCGCGCCGCCGAGCGCGTAGGCCATGATCTTCGTGCGCATGGCGTTGATGCCGAGCGCGACCGCGGCCTGTTCGTCGCTGCCGATCGCGAACAACGCGACGCCCAGGCGCGTGCGACGCAGGACCATCCAGCCGAGGGCGGCGAGGCCGATAAACGCAAGGGCGGTCGGCGCGTTCGTGTTCACCAGGAAATCCGTATAGCCGCCCGGCACCGCACCTCCGGGTTGCGGCAGAACGCGGATCGCCAGCCCCTGGAAGATCGACAACGTCGCGAGCGTCACGACGATCGGCTGCAGCCGGCCGAGGCCGACCACCAGCCCGTTCAGAAGCCCCGCCGCGGCGCCGACCAGGATGATGAGCGCCGAGACGACGATCATGTGCGCCACGCTGCCGGAGAGATAAAGGGAGGCCAGCGCGTTGGTCAGATCGATCACGCCGCCGACCGAAAGATCGATGCCGCGGGTGAGCACGACGATGGTCTGGCCGACCGCCGCCAGCGCCAGCGGCATGGTGTTGTTGACGGTGGAGGTGATCTCGAAGTTTCCGGGCAGGCGGTCCTGCTGGATCAGGAACATCCCGGCGAACACGATCACGCTGAGGAACAGAATCGCCGCGGCGAGAATGAGCCCGGCATTCTGCCCGAACACGTGCGCCATGCGGCTGCGACGCATGGTGGCGGAGGGATCGGATCTAGGCGGCATGGGCTTCACGGATGGCGGCGGCGACGATCGCTTCGGCGGTGAGCCGGGGTGGCGCAAGCTCGGCCACCACGCGCCCGCCGCGCAGCACCAGCACGCGATGGCAGAGATGCGCGAGTTCCTCGGTGTCGGACGAATAGAACAGGATCGCCCGTCCTTCCGCGGCAAGCCGGGTCATGAGCTCGTAGATCTCGTGCTTGGTGGCGACATCGACGCCGCGGGTGACGTCGTACAGCAGGAGGATGCGCGAATCCGCCAGGAGCCACCGGCCGAGCAGCACCTTCTGCTGATTGCCGCCGGACAGCGCCCCCACCGGTTGCGCGGCGCTCGGGGTGCGGATGCCGAGCCGGGCGATCATGTCGCGGCTCATTTGCGATTCCGCGCCGCCGCGGATGACGCCGAAACGCGACAGTTGTGCGAGGATCGGCAAGGTCAGGTTCTCGCGGACGGACAGCGGCAGCAGCAGGCCCTCGGTCTTGCGGTCCTCGGGGACCAGGGCGATGCCGAGCGCGGCGTGGATGGCATCCGCCGGCTGGCCGATCCGAACCAAGGCCCCGCCGACCTTGATCCTGCCCCGTTTGAGGGGCGGGGCACCGAACAGGCCGGTAAACAGCTCGCGGTGGCCCTGGCCCGCGAGCCCGCCGATGCCGAGGATTTCGCCGGCGGCGAGCGAGAACCCGATCGACGCCGCACCGTGCAGGCTGGCATCCGCGAGTTCGAGCACGGGCGGGGCATCGCGGGGAACAGCCGGTAGCGGCGGATAGAGCGCATCGACCTGCCGCCCGGTCATCAACGTGACCGCTTCGGCCTCGTCGATCGCGGCGTACGTGCCCACCTCGGCGCCGTTGCGGAAGATGGTGATACGGTCGGCGATCGAGGTGATCTCGTTCCAGCGGTGCGAGGTGAAGACGACGGCCGTGCCCCGGGCGCTGAGCTCGCGGATGCGGGCGAACAGCCACTCCACCTCGCGCTCGACCAGCGAGGAGGTCGGCTCGTCGAGCAGCAGGATGCGCGGGCGACGGATGATGACGCGCACGATCTCGACGATCTGGCGCTCGGCGAGCGAGATCTCGGATGCCAGGGCCCGGGGATCGATGTGATGGATGCCGAGCTCGTCGAGCACCGCTTCGGCCGTGGGGGCAAGCCTGGACCGACGGATCAGGCCCAGCCCCGATCGCGGCTCACGGCCGAGGAGCAGGTTCTCGGCGACGCTCAGCCACGGCAGCAGGGTGAGTTCCTGGAAGACCGTGCCGACCCCGCGCTTCGCTGCATCCGCGGGCCCGGCGAGCCGGACCGGGCGGTCGTCGAGCAGCACGCTGCCATCGTCCGGCGCGAGGCGTCCGCCCAGGATCTTGATGAGGGTCGACTTGCCGGCCCCGTTCTCGCCGACCAACGCGTGGACCTCGCCGGCGCGGGCCGAGAAGGAGGCGGCGCGCAACGCCTGAACGCCGCCGAACGCCTTGCTCACCCTGTGGGCGGCGACGGCCGCGGCGGGATCCTCCGGCGCGGCCGTTGCCGGGTTCATGCCGCCGGCAGGCGGACGTGCAGCGGGCCAGGGCACGGCTTGCCGCTGAGCGCGGCGTCGACACAGATCTCCACGGCGGCATCGGGGCCGCTGTCGGTGAAATCGGCGAAGAAACTGTCCGGCAGCTTCGGGAACACCGTCTCGCCCACCTTGACGGTCGCGCTGGTGACGTAGGGAAACGGGATGGTGATGTCCTTGCGCGGATAGGACTTCTGCAGGATGCGCCGGGCGAGTTCGAGGGCGACCAGCACGAGGTACGGCGGCTGGCCGATCGAGAGCCCGTCCACCGAATGCCCCATGTAGCCGGTCATGAACTTGCGGAAGCCGTTTTCCGCCTCGCCGGCGGTTGGCGGCAACGGCGCCCGCTTGGCCGCGATGAAGGCCTTCAGCACCCCGTCGGTGCCGCCCTGGCACCAGATGCCGTCGATCTTCGGCAGGCTGGGGAGGATGGCAGCCGTGTTCCGCTCGGCGGTGGAAGAATCCCACATGCCGGTGTAGCGGTTCACGACCTTGATGTCAGGGTGCTGCTTCCACACCGAATCGGCGCCTGCATTGCGCTGCTGATCGACGAAGGTGCCGGCCACGCCCGTGACCATGATCACGTTGCCCTTCCCGTGCATCTTCTGCACGAGGAACTCGGCGAGCTTCTTGCCGAAAGCGAACTGGTCGGTATTGACCTTGATCGCCGAGGGCGCGGTGACGACGTTGTCGTAGGAGACGACCAGGATTCCGCGTTCGGTCGCCTGGCGGATGATGCCGTTGAGCCCGGTGGGCGAGGCGGCGTCGATCAGGATCGCATCGACCCGTTCGCCGATCAGGCCGCTGATCTGCTGGCTTTCCTGGCTGACGTTGTTGCCGGAGTTGAACCAGCTGCCCTCCACCTGGCTCTTGTACGGCTCCATCTGCAGTGCCGCCTTGAAGAGATTCTCCATCTCGATGCGCCACTTGTTGCCGATATAGGAGTTGGACAGCGCGATCTTGAGCTTGCGGCCGGTGGCGTGGGCGCCCGGCGGCAGCGCTGCGGCCAGGAGACCGGCGCCGGAGGCGGCGAGCAGGGATCGGCGGGCGATCGAGTGCGGCATTCTGTTTCTCCCCGGATGATTGTTTTTCGTGCCGGCCCAACGCGGCAGAGGCTTGCCGGAATGCTAGCGCGCGGCTGCGGCGGCGACAACCGCCAATCGGGATGACGATGCAACGCCCCGCCAGGCCCCGCATGGCGCGACGGCGCGGAACCGCATCGTGCCGCGGCTGTGGCCGGATCGGGGACGTGGTCCGCAACCGGCGCGGGGACTACCGCGCCCGCCCGCGCCGGCGTAGGGTCGCGCCGCGTCGCCGAAGGGGAGGAAACCGATGCCCAACGAACCAACCAGCCTGCCGCTCGGCCACCTGCCGGGAACCCGCTACCCGGATGCGCGGATCGAGGTGCTGGACAAGCGGTTCCGCCGGCAGGGCAATGCCGCGATCGAACGCATCGCCACCGGGTGCCGCTGGTCCGAAGGGCCGGTCTACTTCCGGGACGGCGGCTATCTGCTCTGGAGCGACATCCCGAACAACCGCATCATGCGCTGGCTCGAGGACGACGGGCATGTGAGCGTGTTCCGCGGGCCGTCGAACTACGCGAACGGCAACACCCGCGACCGCGAAGGGCGGCTCGTCACCTGCGAGCACGACACCCGCCGCGTGACCCGCACCGAACTTGACGGGCGCATCACCGTTCTGGCCGACCGCCACGAGGGCAAGGCGCTGAACGGGCCGAACGACATCGTGGTGGCCTCGGACGGGGCGGTCTGGTTCACCGATCCGGGCTACGGGATCGATGGCGACTACGAGGGCCACAAGGACGCCTTCGAACTTCCCGGGCATGTTTACCGGCTCGATCCGCGTTCCGGGCAGCTCGCCGTGGTGGCCGACGATTTCGTGCGGCCGAACGGGATCGCCTTCTCGCCGGATGAATCCGTTCTTTACGTTGTGGACACGGGCATCACGCACGGCGGTCCCTCGCATATCCGTCGCTTCGAGGTCGATGGCGAGCGGCTTCGCAACGGCCGGGTGTTCGCGGAGAATTTCTCTCCCGGCATGACCGACGGCATCCGCACCGACACGGACGGAAACATCTGGTGCAGCATGGGATGGGCCGATCCGGCCGAGGACGGGGTGCGCTGCTACGCGCCGGACGGCGACCTGCTTGGCAAGATCCATCTGCCGGAGGCCTGCGCCAATCTGTGCTTCGGGGGGAAGAAGCGGAACCGCTTGTTCATGGCGGCGAGCACGTCGATCTATGCGCTGTATGTCGACGCGCGGGGGGCCCTGCTTCCCTGACGCGGGTGCGGCCCACGCCGATCGGTTGAAGCGCGAGACTGCCGGCGCCGAGGCCGAGCGGCGCCGGATGACCGGATCGCGGAGGCTCTGGTGCAATTTGCTTGCTCCCCTACCCTCCGAGTGATCGGATGGGTTTGAGGGCGGCACGATGGCCAGGATCCTGAGTTTGGATGAGCTGTTCGAGGGTCGGCACTTCGATCGCGAGATCATCGCGTTGTGCGTGCGGTGGTATCCGCGCTTCAAGCTCAGCTTCCGGGACCTGGTGGAGATGATGGCCGAGCGTGGCCTGTCGATGGCCCACACCACCATCATGCGCTGGGTGCACCATTATGCGCCGGAGTTCGAGCGCCGCTGGAACCGCTTCGCGGCTGGCCGGGGCGGCGTGGCGTGTGGACGAGACCTACGTGAAGGTCCGCGGCGAATGGGTCTGTCTCTATCGGGCGGTTGATGGCGCGGGGAACACCGTCGACTTCCGTCCGAGCCCGAAGCGTGACGTTGCCGCGGCCAAGGCCTTCGTTCGCCAGGCAATCAAGGGCCAGGGATCGAGCCTACGGACCGTTACGCCGGACGGCCATGCCGCATCGCACCGCGCCGTGCGCGAGATGAAGGCTGACGGTGAACTGCCCGCTGACACGAAACTGCGCTCATCGAACTACCTGAACAATCTGATCGGGCAGGACCACCGGGGCGGATCGTGTCCCCGTCCGTGCTGTCGGAGCGCTTCTCCTGGGCCGGGATGAGCTGCCTCGTGATCAGGCTGCCAGGGCAGGCAGGCTGACGGTGGGATCATCGCTCAAGGGAGCGATGGTTTCCAGGCTCATCCGGATCACGCAGCCTTTCCTGGGGTCAATCCCGGAAACGTGCTACATCGCCGGGCCAGGAGTGGAGGCAAGGGAACCTTGCAGCACAAGGGCGAGGACGGCGGTTACGTCATCGAGGGCACATTGCGGCTGATGATCGACGATGACAGCCATCCCCTGGCCGCCGGTGACCCGTTCCACTTTCCATTCAACCTGCCGCGCTCCTGTGGCAATCCGGGGAGGTGCGAATACGCGCCGTCCGGATCCACCCACCGCCGACAGTCTGAACACGGAGCAGACGCAGGATGAAACTGCCAGGACATGGCCGCTACGACTACGCACCGATCACGCGCCGCCCGCCGTTCCGCTGGCCGCAGGGCAAGGGCCTCGCGGTCTATGTCGCGATCAACCTGGAGCATTTCGCCTTCGGCGCAGGCCTGGGTGCGGAACTCGCCCCCGGCGGGCCGCAGCCGGACGTGCTCAACTACGCGTGGCGCGACTACGGCAACCGGGTCGGGGTCTGGCGGCTGATCGAGCTGCTCGATCAGCTGCAGCTGCCGGCCTCGGTGCTGGTCAACACCAGTCTCTATGACTACTGCCCGGAGGTGATCGCCGCCTTTCGCGCCCGCGGCGACGAGATCGTTGCGCATGGGCGGAGCAATGCGGAACGCCAGGGCGTCCTGGCGGAGGCGGAGGAAACCGCGCTGATCGCCGAGACGACGGCAGCGATCGCCGCGGCCGAGGGCCGCGCGCCTGCCGGATGGCTCGGCCCCTGGATCTCGGAAAGCGCCGTCACCCCCGACCTGCTGGCCGAGCACGGCTACACCTACCTGCTCGACTGGTGCATGGACGACCAGCCGGTATGGCTGCGCACCCGCGCGGGCCGGCCGATCCTCGCCGTGCCCTACCCGCAGGAACTGAACGACATCCCCGCGATCGCCGTCCGCCGCATGGACGCCCGCGCCTTCGGCGAGATGATCGTCGACAACTTCGAGGAGATGCTGGATCAGGCGCGCGCCCAACCGCTGGTGATGGGGATTGCGCTCCATCCGTATATCGTCGGCCAGCCGTTCCGGTTACGTCACTTGCGCGCTGCGCTGGCGCAGATCAAGGCGCGGGAGGCTGCGATATGGCTGACGCGCAGCGGTGAGATCGCGCGCGTCTATGCCGGGCAGCTGCCGCCCGACACGGCGCGATCACAGTCCTGACGCCTTCACCGCGTCCCGTACAACCGGTCCCCCGCATCCCCGAGCCCAGGCCGGATATACCCGTGCCCGTCCAGCTGCCGGTCGATGGCGGCCGTATAGACGGTGACCTCAGGGTGGGCCGCGGCGAGCACCGCCAATCCCTCGGGCGCCGCCAGCAGGCAGGCGAACCGCACCTGCGCGGCCCCGGCCTCCCGCAACCGCGTCAGCGCCGCCGCCGCGGAATGTCCGGTCGCGAGCATCGGATCGACCAGGATCGTCAGCCGCTCGGCGATGTCGTCCGGCAGCTTGCGGTAATATTCCACCGGCATCAGCGTTGCCGGGTCGCGATACAGCCCGATGTGCCCGACCCGCGCGGACGGGACGAGGTCCAGCATCCCCTCCAGCATGCCATTGCCGGCCCGCAGCACCGACACGAGGCAGAGCTTCTTGCCAGCCAGCAGCGGCGCCTCGGTCGCCTCGAGCGGGGTCTCGATCGCGACCGGTGCCAGCGGCAGGTCACGGGTCAGCTCGTAGGCCATCAGCATGCTGATTTCGCGCACCAGGCGCCGAAACTCCGCCGTCGCGGTCTCCTTGCGCCGCAGCAACGTCAGCTTGTGCTGGATCAGCGGGTGATCGAGCAGCACGACATTGGCGAACTCCGGCATGGCACCCCCTCCGCTCAGCCGCGCGCGCCCGCACGCCGGCGCTGCAGCAGCGCCGCTGCGCCGAGCGACAGCACGATCACCGCAACTGAGAACACGGTGGTCAAGGTCCCCAACGCATAGAGCACCGGCGTCGTGACGTTCGTCGTCATGGCGATGATCTCCAGCGGCAAGGTGTTGCTGCTTCCGGCGGTCATCATGGTGCGCCCGAATTCGTCGTAGGACAGGGTGAAGCCGAACAGGGCGATGCCGACGACGCTCGGCAGGATGATCGGCAGCACGACATGGCGGAAGCCCTGCCAGGGCGAGGCGCCGGCGTCGCGCGCCGCCTCCTCCCAGGATTTGTTGAAGCGGTTGAAGACGGCGAACATGATGAGCAGGCCGAACGGCAGGGTCCAGGTGAGCTGGGCACCGAAGGCCGAGCCATACCATGTGGTCTCCACGCCCAATTGGCTGAACATCAGCCCGACGCCGAGGCTGACCAGGATCGAGGGCACGATCAGGCTGGCGATCGCGAGATAGAACAGCGCCGTGGACCCGCGGAACCGCCGGCGGAACGCCATGCCGGCCGCGAGCGAGACCACCACCGTCGCCGCCATGACCATGCAGGCCAGCAGCAGCGACCGCTCGATCGAGCCGCCGAAATCGCCCACCGCCTGGGTCTGGAACAGCCTGGCGAACCAGTGGAGCGAGGCACCGCGCATCGGAAAGGTCAGCCCGCCGTCCGGTCCCTGGAAGGCGAGGATGACGATGGTGAAGATGGGCCCGTACAGGAACGCGACGAAGGCCGCGAAGAACGCGGCCAGGATGGCGAACGCCGCTCCGCGCCTGCGCATCCTACAGCTCCTGGCGGATGTCGACGAGACGCAGGATGGCCGCGACCATCCCCAGCACGACGGCGAGCAGGATCACCGCGTTCGCCGCCGCGGCCGGGTATTGCAGCAGCGAGATCTCGTTCTGGATCATCAGACCGACCGATGCCCCCTGCCCGCCGCTCATGATCTGCACGGTGATGAAGTCGCCCATCACCAGGGTGACGACGAAGATCGTGCCGATGGCGATGCCGGTCTTCGACAGCGGCACGATCACCGCAAGGACGGTGCGCCAGAACCCGGCCCCGGCGTCGCGCGCCGCCTCGATCAGCGCAGGGTCAATCCGCATCATCGAATTGAAGATCGGCACCACCATGAACAGGGTGTAGAGATGCACATAGGCCAGCACCACCGCGAAGTTGGAGAACAACAGGAACAGCAGCGGCTTGTGGATGAGGCCAAGGCGCAGCAGCGCGGTGTTCAGCAGCCCTTCCCGCCCGAGGAACGGGATCCACGAGATCATGCGGATCACGTTGGAGGTCAGGAACGGCACCGTGCACAGCAGGAACAGCCCGGTTTGCCAGGTCGCGCTGCGCACCTCGAAGGCCAGGAAATAGGCGACCCAGAAGCCGACGAACAAGGTGATCGCCCAGGTCAGGGCGGCGAAGCGCAAGGTGTTGAGATAGGTCTCCCAGGTGACCGGATCGGTCAGCGCCTCGCTGTAGTTGCTGGTGACGAAGCGCCAGAGGATCTGCACCGAGTTGTAGTCGAGGAAGCTGACCAGGATCAGGGTGGCGATCGGAACGACCAGGAAAACGGCGAAGATCAGCGCCAGCGGGCTCGCCAGCAGGTAGGGCCAGGGGCCGTCGCCCCTGGCGCGCGGCGCCGTCACGCCCCTGGCCACCCCGGCGCTCACGCCACCGCGAACTCGTTCCATTTACGTACCAGGTACCGATCCTCGTCCATCACCGAGTTCCAGCACGCCACGTGCCCCATGCGGTGATAGAACGAGCCGCCGTCGCGCACCGCCCCGGCCTTGTCGATGATCTTGCCCTCCGGGCTCATGATGTCGTGCTGCGCCGGCTTGCCCTCCATCCAGTAGCCCCATTCATCGGCGGTCATGAACTTCTTCGCCGTCGACAGCACGGCGCTGTAGTAGCCCTGCCGGTTCAGATAGGCGCCGACCCAGCCCGAGAGATACCAGTTGATGTAGTCATAGGCGGCATCGAGCTCGATCCCGCTCAGGTGCTTCGCGACGCCAAGACCGCCGCCCCAGCCGCGATAGCCTTCTTCCAGCGGCTGATAGGTGCAGGGAATGCCCTTCGCCTTCACCGCGGTGACCGCCGGCGACCACATCGACTGGATCACCACCTCGCCGGAGGCCATCAGGTTGACGCTCTCGTCGAAGCTCTTCCAGAAGGCGCGGAACTGCCCGCTGCGCTTGGTCTTGATCAGGAAGGCGATCGTCTTGTCGATCTCGGCACGGGTCATGTTGCCCTTGTTGCCGTATTTCCACAGCCCGAGGGACTCGATCACCATCGCCGCATCCATCACGCCGATCGAGGGGACGTTGATGATCGCGGCCTTGCCCTTGAAGGCCGGATCCACCAGCTCGCGCCAGTTGCGGATCGGCTTGCCGACCAGATCGGGCCGGATGCCCAAGGTGTCGGCGTTGTAGATGGTCGGGATCAGGGTCATCCACTCGGTCGGCGTCTTGGCGAATGTGTGCGAGGTCTTGCTCTCGACGAAGGAGACGGTGAAGGGCGCGGTGCCCTGGCCGATCGGGGTGGTGGGGGTCAGGTGTCCGGTGGTGAAGATCGGCACGATCTCGTTGAAGTATTTGATCTTCTTGGTGTCCATCGGCTGCAGGACGCCGGTCGGGAACACTTTCTTGCAGATGAAATACTCGATGTCGGCGATGTCGTAGGACCGTGGCTGGGTCACCGCGCGCTGCGCGACCGCATCGGTGCCCATCGCCGTCATCGAGATCGTCAGCCCGAGGTCCTTCTTCGCCTTCGCGGCGATCGCGTTCAGGTTCGACACCCCGGTGCCGAACTGCCGCAGGGTGATGTTCTTGATGTTCTGCGCCCAGATGGTCGGGAACCCGGTCACCGCGCCCGAGCCGACCGCGGCACCGGCGAGCGCCGCCCCGGTCTTGAGCAGATTTCGGCGGGAGGGCTGCATCGGCTGGCTGTCGCGCGTGTCTGTCATTTCGGTCTCCTTTTCCTCGGAACTGAGCGGATGGACATCCGCGTCGGACCACATGAGCCGCGCCGCATCGCCCACGGCGAACGGTCGCCGGAAGAACGTGCCGTCGGGGATGACCGCGACCGCACTCTCCCCGGTGGCAAGCGCCAGCCCGACCCGCACCACGCTGCCCTGGTACTCCACGGCAACCACCTGGCCGGCTTCGCCGGCTGCCCCGGGCGACGCCCCAGGTAAGGCACCAGGTGACGCAAGGCCGCAGCGATCGGCGCGCACGGCGATGGTGCCGCCGGCCCGCGCGAGCACGTTGTGCCCGCCGATGAAGCGGGCGACGAAGGCAGTGCGGGGATGATCGAACACCTCCCGCGGCGCCGCCGCCTGCGCGATGCGCCCGCCGTCCATCACCACCATCAGGTCGGCGAGCGCGAGCGCCTCGTCCTGGCTGTGCGTGACATGGATGAAGGTGATGCCCAGCTCGCGCTGCAGGCGCTTCAGCTCGTCGCGCATATGGGTGCGCAGGAACGGGTCGAGCGCGGACAGCGGCTCGTCGAGCAGCAGCAGCTTCGGCCGGGTGATCAGCGCCCGGGCCAGCGCCACGCGCTGCTGCTGCCCGCCGGACAGCTGCGCCGGCAGCCGGTCGGCGAACGCCTCCATCCGGGTCAGCGCCAGGAACTCACGCGCCCGGGCCCGCCGCTCCTGCCGGCCGGTGCCGCGCATCCGCAGCGGGAACGCGACGTTGTCGAGGCAGGTGAGGTGCGGGAACAGCGCGTAGGCCTGGAACATCATCGCCGTGCCGCGGCGCGCCGGCGGCAGGTCGCCGACATTGTGGCCGGCGATCAGGATGTCGCCGTCGGTGATGTCCTCGTGGCCGGCGATCATGCGCAGGGTGCTGGTCTTGCCGCAGCCGCTCGGGCCGAGCAGGCAGCAATACGCCGCGCGCGGGATGCGCAGCGACACCGCATCGACGGCCACGGCCGCGCCGTACCGCTTGGTCACCGCGACGAGTTCGAGGTCGTAGCTGGAGTCCACCGCTGATCTCTCGCCCGGAAGTTGTGATCCGAGCCCAGGTCCAGCAAGGAACGTGCCAGAGATGCGGTCACGGCGCAGCGTGGAGGGCGGCCGCAGGAGTGCCCGCAAACGCACCGCCCGCGTGCCCAATTCCGGGGCATCCGAGGCCCGCTCCCGGCTGCGCCCCGCCGCCAGGCCTGAGGGGCCGCCGCCTATTGAGCCGCGGGCACCCGCTCTCAGACGGTACCGCCACTCCGGTGCGAATCCCCCGCCCGGCCAGTCGCCGGACCGGGTCCAGTCCTTCGCTGGCCCTTACAGGTCCCGGGTGCGGGTCCCGGCCGACAGCTGGCTCGTCGGCCCGGGCCTGTCCCCTGGCAGCCGAACCAGCTTCGCGCGGGCGATCCGGCAGCGTCGAACAGCCGTGCAAACTCAGCCGAGCGACGCGGCAGCATCAAAGCCATGCGCAAGTTGCCCGCGCGGTCGGATCAGGTCGTACGGCCCGCGTGCCAGGAATCGTCCCCTCCCCGGCTCGGCCTGCACCGCGCCGTCGCGCATCGCGATCTGCCCGCGCAGCAGCGTCATCACCGGCCACCCTGTCACCTCGAGACCCTCGTAGGGCGTATAGTCGATGCGGTGCTGCAGCACCGCATTGGTGATCGTGACCCGTCGGGTCGGATCCCACAGCACGAGGTCGGCATCCGCACCGGGCGCGATCCGCCCTTTGGTCCCGAGCCCGAACAGGCGCGCCGGGTTCAGCGCCGAAAGCCGCACGAACTCACTCCGCGAAATGCGGCCTTTGCTCACCCCTTCGCTGAAGAGGATGGGGAGCCGCGAGCCGATCCCCGGTACGCCGTTGGGAATGTCACGGAACGGCGCGTCGGCACCGTTGATCCGCTTGCCGAGCGGCCCCTCGTAACTGAAGCCGGAATGGTCGGAGGAAATGACGTCGACCGTGCCGCGCCGGATATGCTCCCACATCCCCTCGGCCGCGCCCGGCTCGCGCGGCGACGGGCTGCACATGAACTTCGCGCCATCGAAGCCGGGGCGGTCCATGTCGGTCTCGTTCAACACCAGGTATTGCGGGCAGGTCTCCGCCCAGACCTTGAGCCCGCGTGCCTGCGCGCGCGCGATCTCCTCGGCCACTTCGGCACAGGAGACATGGAAAATCTGGATCGGCTGATCCACCAGCTCCGCCAGCGCGATCGCGCGGTAGGTGGCTTCACGCTCCACCACCGCCGGGCGCGACCAGGCGTGATATTTGGGCGTGCTGCGGCCATCGGCCAGCAGGGCCGCGGTGCGCCAGGCGATCGCGTCGTAGTTCTCGCAATGCACCGTCACGAGAGCGCCGGTCCGCCGCGCCGCTGACAGCACAGCAAGGAAGGCGCGGTCGTCGAGCCGGAACGCGTCATAGGTCAGGAACACTTTCAGGCTGCGGACCCCCGCCGCCACCAGGCGCGGGATTTCCTCGCGCACCACGGCCTCGGTGGGGTCGGTGATGATCTGGTGGAAGCCATAATCGATCATCGCGCTGCCGGCACGGCGCCGGTACTCGGCCAGGGTCTCGGCGAGGGGCACGCCCTTGAACTGCATGGCGAAGCTGATCGCGGTGGTCGTTCCGCCTGCCAGGGCCGAGGTGCTACCGGTGACGAAGGTCTCCTCGTCGGTGCCACCCTCCGGGCGAAGCTGCTCCAGATGGCAATGCGTGTCCACGCCTCCGGGCATCACGACAAGCCCGCCCGCGTCGATATGCGTCGCCCCCTCCAGCCGCTCACCCAGGGCGGCGATCCGGCCCTCCCGGATGCCGATATCGGCGCGGAATTCGTCCTCCGCGGTCACCACCGTGCCGCCGCGCACCACCAGTTCGTAGTCGGACATCATACCCTCCTTGTTGCGGCCCGGCTCCGAAGCCGACGGGTGCCGGGGTTGTCGTGGCCGCCGCGATGAACCGGCACGTGCGGGCGTTCAGCGGAGCACGGCCAAAAGATCCACGGTCCCGTCCGGGGGCGCGGTCAGGTCGACCGATCCTTCAATGTCGCGCAGATGATGATCCATCAGCCGCGCGCTCTCTTCGGGATCGTGCCGGACGAGAGCGTCCAGGATCGTGTCATGCTCGTCCATCGTGCACCCAGGCTCGCTGTGCGCCGCGTACAGGCTCAGGATCAACGAGGTGCGGGCGACCAGGTCGCGCAGGAAATCCGCGAGCACCCGATTGCCGGCGAATTCGGCCAGCAGCAGGTGAAATTCCCCGGACAGGCGCGTGGTTTCCCGCCGGTTGCCGGCCGCGCCGGCCGCGCGTTCCCGCCCGAGCAAGGTGCGCAGGCGGCGGATCTGCCCGGGCCGCAGTCCGGCGGCGGCACGCCGCACGATGGTGGTCTCGACGCTGCGTCGCGCCTCGAACACGTCGCGCGCCTGGTCGATATCCGGCATCGCGACGAAGGCACCCCGGTTGGGCAGCAACGTCACGAGCCCCTCGTGGCTGAGGCGGTGCAGCGCGGCCCGCACGAGGGTGCGGCTCACGCCGAATATCTCGCCCAGGCGATCCTCGGCAAGCTTGGTGCCGGCGGGCAAGCGGCCATCGAAGATCGCCGCATTGATCGACCTGTGGACGTGGTCGGTGCGACTGGCGGGAACAGCGGACATCGGCATCCAGGTGATCGGTGTTACGCGCGGCCGGGCATGGGGACGGCCTCGGTTCGAGGGCGAGAATATCGTATACAATCTCGGATACCAAATGCCCGTGGTTTGTGCACGAATTGCACGGCGTGCTCCACCGCTGGGCAGCCCGCGCTAGGCATTGGGCCCCGCCGCTCCCAGCATTCGGCACAACGCCGGGGCAACCGCGGTGACCGCGCGTCCGTACGGGGTCGCGAAGCCGCCGGTGCGCGGCTTGGGATAGCCGGCGCGTGCCAGGGTCTCGGCGAGCGGTATGGCGCAGCGAATGCCCTCGAGCACCGGAACCGGGAGGTGCGGCTGCACGCGTGCCGGCATATCGACCATCACCGCGCCCGCAAGGATGATCGCCTCGGCTCCCTGGTGTTCGACCAGCTCCAGCGCCGCGTCCACGAAACCACCGACGGCCGCATCCGGACGGGTCAGCAGGGCCGCCGCATCGCCAGCCGGCGCCCGCACGCCGACACACTGGCCAACCATACCATAGAGGGCGAGCAGCTCGTTTGTCGCGACGAGGCCGATGCGGCCGATTGCGACCACCCCGAAACACGTCCCCAGCATGCGGGCGGTCAGCATCGCCGCCTCGGTCATTCCCACCACCGGGATCGGCAGCAGTTCGCGGATCGGATAGAGCGCCGTATCCCATGAGACCCCGACGACCGCCGCGTCGCAGTCCGCCGCGTGCTCGGCTGCCAAGGTCAGCATGGCGTGGCTGGCGATCGCGTTCTCCGCCCGGCTGGCAATCATCGCGGCGCCGAACGTCGCTGTCGCGGTCTGGATCTCGGTGTCGGGCCGCGCCACCGCGCGCGCCGCCGCAGCGAGCCGTTCGGTGACCGCCACGCTGGTATTGCCGTTCAGCAGCAGGAGTTTCATCGCTCATCCCCGGTTAGATCCGGGGACCGTCTCGGTCGGTCCCGGCGGATGACGCAAAGCAATTCCTGCGCCGCAGTCATGGCACGTGACTTGCTTGCAACGTGCCCAGTGCCCGCGGCAAGTCGTGCCCGGCGCCAGCGACAATTTGGTCGCGACACATCGGCGAGGGACCGGATGATGGGGATGATGCGATGGGTGCGACGGGTCGGCCTCGGCCTTGCCGCCGCAGGGCTTTTCGGTACCGCAACTACAACCGCGATGGCCCAGGGAAATCTGCGGATCGGCATGACCATCGCCGACATCCCGCTGACGACCGGCCAGACCGACCAGGGCGGCGAGGGCCAGCGCTTCTTCGGCTATACGGTGTATGATGCGCTGATCAACTGGGATCTTTCGTCCGCCGACAAGCCTTCGGTGTTGACCGCGGGCCTCGCCACCTCATGGCATGTCGAGCCGCAGGACCACAGCAAATGGCTGTTCACTTTGCGCGGGAACGTGCATTTCCACGACGGTTCGCTGTTCGATGCCAACGCCGTGGCGTTCAATCTTGCCAAGCTGCTCGACCCGAAAGCCCCGCAATACGATCCCAGGCAGGCAGCCCAGGGGCGCTCGCGCATCCCGACGATCGTGGCGTGGAAGGTCATCGATCCCACGACGATCGAGATCACCACCAGCAAGCCGGATGCGCTTCTGCCTTATGAAATCTCCTGGATCCTGATCTCCAGCCCGGCGGAATGGGAGAAATCGGGGCGCGACTGGAACAAGGACGCGCTGCATCCCTCCGGCACCGGCCCGTGGAAGCTGCAAAGCTGGACGCCGCATCAGCAAGCGGTTCTGGTGCCCAACAAGGGCTACTGGGACAAGACCCGGGTCCCCAAGCTCGACAGCATGACCCTGATCCCGATGCCCGACGCGGCGACCCGCACGGCCGCGCTGCGCTCCGGCCAGGTGGACTGGATCGAGGATCCGGCACCCGATGCCGTGCCCAGCCTCAAGGCGGCCGGCTTCGTCATCGTCACCAACGTCTATCCACACAACTGGACCTGGCATCTGAGCCGGCTGCCGGGCTCCTGCTGGAACGATATCCGGGTGCGCAAGGCGGCCAACCTTGCGGTCGACCGGGATGGGCTGAAGCGCCTGCTGGGCGGGTTGATGGTCCCGGCCAAGGGGTTCGTGCCGCCCTCCAGCCCGTGGTTCGGTCATCCCACCTTCCAGGTCCGTTATGATCCGGCGGCGGCGAAGAAGCTTCTTGCCGAGGCGGGTTACGGCCCCGATCACCCGGTGGACTGCGGCAAGGTGCTGATCTCGGCGTCCGGGTCGGGTCAGATGCAGCCGATCCCGATGAACGAGTATATCCAGCAGAACCTTGCCGACGTCGGCATCAAGGTCACGCTCAAGGTGATGGACTGGAATGCGCTGATCAATGCCTGGCGTGCCGGCGCGAAGTCGCCGCTGTCGCTCGGGGCCGAAGCGTTGAACTTCAGCTACTTCATCCAGGATCCGTTCACGGCGCTGGTGCGCCATGTGCAATCGTCTCTGGTTGCCCCGAAGGGGACCAACTGGGGCTATTACCACAATGCCAAAATGGATGCGTTGCTCGCCAAGGCACAGACGACCTTCGATCCCGCCGCGCAGACAGCGGTGTTGCAGGAAGTGCATGAGATGTACGTGAACCACGCCCTGTTCCTGATGGTTGCCCACGACGTCAACCCACGCGCCATGTCGCCCCGGGTGCATGGCTTCGTGCAGGCGCAGAACTGGTTCCAGAACTTCTCCTCGATCACCGTGCACTGACGGCGACGCGGGCCAGGCGGAGGGTACGATGCTGTTCTATTTGATCCGCCGCCTGGCCTATGCCGTGCCGATCGCGCTCGGCGTCTCGTTCTTCGTGTTCAGCCTGGTGCATCTGGCGCCGGGCGACCCGCTCACGGCGGTGGTGCCGGCCGATGCCCCGGCCGCGCTGGTAACGCAATTGCGCCACGAATACGGATTCGACCGGCCGCTGCCGGTGCAGTTTGCCCTGTGGCTGGACCGTGCCGTGCACGGCGATTTCGGGAGCTCGGTCGCCAACGGCAGGCAGGTCGCACCGCAGGTGCTGGTGGCCGTCGGCAACACCCTGATCATCGCCGTTCTGGCGGCGCTGCTGGGCTTTGCCGGCGGTATCACGCTCGGCGGGATGGCCGGGTACCATCACGGGCGCTGGCCCGACAAGCTCGGGACTGCGGTCGCCATGACCGGCCTGTCGGTACCGCATTACTGGCTGGGCATGGTTCTGGTGATCGTGTTCGCGGTGGAATTCAACCTGCTGCCGGCGATGGGCATGGCCCCCGCCGGCGCGGTGGGATGGTCGTGGGACTGGGCGCACCTGCGTTTCGCCTTGCTGCCGGCGATCACCCTGTCGGCGATCCCGCTCGGCATCGTCACCCGTACCGTGCGCGCGGCGGTGGCCGACATGCTGAACCAGGAGTTCGTCGAGGCGTTGCACGCCAAGGGCATGGGCACCCTCGGCGTGCTCCACCACATCGCCCGCAACGCGGCGCCCAGTGTGCTCGCCGTACTCGGTCTGCAACTCGGCTATCTGCTCGGCGGCTCGATCCTGGTGGAGACGGTGTTCGACTGGCCCGGCACCGGCTTCCTGCTCAACAATGCCATCCTGACCCGCGATCTGCCGATGCTGCAGGGCACGATCCTGGTGCTGGCGATGTTCTTCGTGGTGCTCAACATCGTGGTGGACGTGCTGCAAACCTGGCTCGATCCACGGATCCGCCGCTCATGAGCGCGGCAACCGACACGTCCGGACCCGCCGTGTACGGCTATTGGCGCACCGTCACGCGCCGCTTGGCGGCCGACCGGCTGACCACGCTGTGCCTGCTGGTGCTCGCGCTCATTCTGCTTGCCGCGATCCTGGCGCCAGTCATCCTGCCCGACAATCCCTATCGCGCCGACATGCGCCTGCGCCTGGAGCCGCTGTTCAGCCCCGGCCACCTGCTGGGCACGGACGAACTGGGACGGGACATGCTGACCCGCCTGATCTACGGCGGGCGGACGTCGTTGCTGATGGGCTTCGCCCCGGTGGCATTGGCGTTGCTGATCGGCGGCGCCCTGGGCGTGACCGCAGGTTTCGTCGGTGGCCTGGTCAACAGCGCGATCATGCGCGCAATGGACGTGTTCTACGCGTTTCCCTCGATCCTGCTGGCGGTTGCGATCTCGGGCGCGCTCGGGGCGGGCATGACGAATGCGCTGCTGTCGCTCACCGTCGTGTTCGTGCCGCCGATCACCCGCGTGGCCGAAAGCGTCACCACCGGGGTACGCCGGCTCGACTTCGTTGAGGCCGCGCGCGCGACCGGTGCCGGCAGCCTCGCCATCGTGCGCGTGCATGTCCTGGGCAATGTGCTCGGTCCGGTCTTCGTCTATGCCAGCAGCCTGATCAGCGTCAGCATCATTCTCGCATCCGGGCTGAGCTTCCTCGGCCTCGGCGTGCGCCCGCCCGACGCCGAATGGGGGTTGATGCTCAACACGTTGCGCCAGGTGCTTTGGATCAATCCCACCTTGGCTGCACTGCCCGGAGTGATGATCTTCGTCACCTCACTCTGCTGCAACATGGTGAGCGACGGGTTGCGCGGCGCGATGGAGATCCGCCAGTGACACCGCAGCCCGATCGCGGCGGCGCGGCACAGCCGCTGCTGCTGGTGCAGGATCTGCAGAAGCATTTCCGCGTTGGCGGCGCATGGTGGCGCCGCGCGCCGCCGACGGTCAAGGCGGTCGATGGCGTCTCGTTCGCGCTGCACAAGGGGGAGACCCTGGGCGTGGTCGGCGAGTTCGGCTGCGGCAAATCAACCCTGGCGCGCCTGCTGATGCGCATCGTTGCGCCCGACTCCGGCACCGTGATCCTCGACGGCGAAGCTGTGGGCACGCCGGACGGCATCGGTATCCGCGAGCTGCGCCGGGCGGCGCAGATGGTGTTCCAGGACAGCTACGCCTCTCTCAATCCGCGCCTGACGATCGAGGCGACATTGATGTTCGGCCAGCGTGCCAACGGCGCCGCGCGCGGCCCGGCCCGCGCGCGCAGCCGCGCCCTGCTCGCCGAGGTCGGCCTGGAGCCGGACCGGTTCGCGCATCGCTACCCGTACGCGCTGTCGGGCGGGCAGCGTCAACGCGTCAACATTGCCCGTGCGCTGGCGCTGAGCCCGCGCCTGATGATTCTCGACGAAGCGGTCTCCGCGCTCGACAAGTCGGTGGAAGCGCAGGTGCTCAACCTGCTGGTCGATCTGCGCGCCGCGCTTGGTCTCACGCTTCTTTTCATCAGTCACGATCTGGGCGTGGTGCGCTACATCAGCGACCGGGTCATGGTGATGTATCTGGGCCGGATCGTCGAGATCGGCCCGGTCGGGCAGGTCTATGCGCGTCCGCGTCACCCCTATACCGCCGCGTTGATGGCGGCGGCGCCGTCGCACGACCCCGGACGGCGTACCCGCGAACCGCCGCTGTCGGGCGATCCGCCGGATCCCATCGACCTGCCCGGCGGCTGCCGCTTCCGCACCCGCTGCGTGTTTGCCGCGCCGGTCTGCGCCGCCAGCGAACCCGTTCTGGCCGCCACGCCGGAGTCGGCCGATCATGCCGTTGCCTGCCATCGCGAGCACGCGGAATCCGGGCATGCCGGCGCGCCGCTGGCCGGAACCGTGGGATGATCGATCCAATCCCCGCGCCACCGGCGGCGGAGGTCGCCGGCCTGACCGTTGCATTCACCGGAGCGGCGGGCCCGGTACGGGCCGTCAATGGCGTCGATCTGACGGTCCGTGCCGGCGAGGTCCTGGCGATCCTGGGGGAATCCGGATCGGGCAAGAGCGTCACCCTGCGCGCGATGATGCGTCTTTTGCCGGCGCGGCGCGCAGTGATGACCGGACGCGTCACGATCGCCGGTCGGGACATGCTGGCGATGGACCCGCGGACCTTACGCAGCGCCCGCGGCCACCTGGTCTCCATGATCTTCCAGGAGCCGGGACTGGCCCTGGATCCCGTGTTCACCGTCGGCGCGCAGATCGTCGAGACCATCCTGCGCCACGAGCCGGTTGCCGGGGCCGAGGCATGGCAGCGGGCGCGCGACCTGCTGGAACTGGTACAGATTCCATCGGCGGACCGCCGCCTGAAAGCCTATCCGCATGAATTGTCCGGCGGCATGCGCCAGCGCGCGATGATCGCATTGGCGCTTGCCTGCCGACCCAGGCTTCTGCTTGCCGACGAGCCCACCACCGCGCTCGATGCCACCGTGCAGATCCAGATATTGTTGCTGCTCCGCCGGTTGCAGGCCGAGCTCGGCATGGGGGTCATCTTCGTCACCCATGATGTCGGGGTGGTGGCGGAGATCGCAGATCGCGTCGCCGTGATGTATGCCGGGCGCATCGTCGAGTCCGGCCCCGTCGCGGCGGTGATCGGCGCGCCGCGTCATCCCTATACGCGCGGTCTGCTGCACGCTACGGCGCACAACGCCGAGCCGGGTCGACGGCTGGAAGCGATCCCGGGCGATCCTCCCGACCTTGCCGCCTTGCCGCCCGGTTGCGCCTTCGCGCCACGCTGCCGCCACGCCTGTCCTGCCTGCCTCGCCGGCGGGATTGTGCCCACCATCCCCGACCCGGACCATATGGTACGATGCCTGCTTCCCATGTCGTCGGCTGGCACCTAGGAAGCCTCTGATCAGTCAGTTTCCGGCTCGATCAAGGCGCCCCGCTCGATCCCCACGGCTGTGTTGCGAAAGCCGGGGCGGGTGCGGTCACGACCTCGGGCTCGGGCGACTTGCTCTTTGCGAGCGTCCCAGGCGGCGGAGCGCAGTGTCGCAGCGCTTGCCGGGAACCTGACCGGGACGGATCGGGTGCAAGACCCCGTTTCCATGCCGGGGCGTGATCCAGCCGTCGCCTGGTTCGGATGGCGCTACGCGCGCGACCGCGCACATTTGGGGATGCGCGGCGATCCGAAAACCCTGGCACAGGTCACGTTCCGACGGAGTCCAATTCAAACCGAGGGCATCTCGGGGATAACGTCACAAAGTGCCAGAGGAATTCGCATTCCGTCTGGACCGGTTTCCGGGGACAGGACCAACTCTTCCTGACCCCCTCCCCCCGCCCACCTGAGATCAACGTGACAATGCCGGATATGGGGTTCGGGCCGTTGACGTCATGACCCTGCCGTGGTTCCGAACTTCCGCAGCAGACAAGGTCCGGACGAATCGAAATGGCAGACAAGATGGAGCGCTCTTCCGGTCGCGCCGACATCGCTTTGGCCGCGCCGCCGCCGCCGGCCGCGTGGCATGCCGAGGCGGATGTCGTGGTGATCGGCTCGGGCGCCACGGGGATGACCGCGGCGATCGTGGCACGCGAGGCCGGCGCGTCGGTGATCGTCGTGGAACAGGAGCCTGACATCGGCGGGCACGCGATCACCAGCGGCGGCAACGTGCCGCTGGGCGGCGGCACCAGCGCGCAACGCCAGCACGGCATCGCGGATTCGCCCGAGTTGCTGTTCCGCGACCTGACCGACTGGTCGGTGGTGGAACCGAACGGCTTTCCCGACTACCGCTACAACGATCGCGAGATCGTCCGCGCCTTCGTCGACCACAACGTCGAGACCTTCGATTGGCTGGTCGCGCATGGCGTGGTGTTCGTCGACCAGGCGCCGGATGCGCGCGGCGGCAACGCGGTCGGCAATTCGGCGCCGCGCGAGATGCATTGCGCCGTGTCGCACTGGCCGACGGTGCAGACCGGCCGGCCCGCCGATCCGGAGGAGCAGGCGACGCGCTCCTCGGGCAACGGCCTGATGCGGCCGCTGGAGGCGGCGGCGCGCCAGGCGGGCGTGGAGATTCTGCTGCGCCACCGCATGGTCGGCCTGTATCGCGAGGCGCCGGCGGCAGGACGCGTGCTCGGCATCGCGGTGGACCATGCGGGCGCGCAGCTTGCCATCCGCGCGCGGCAGGCGGTGATCATCGGCACCGGCGGCTCGACCGGGAACGTCAATTTCCGCCGCATGGCCGACCCGCGGCTGACCGAGGAATATTGCGGCCTGGCCGGCATGCCGTGGTCGGACCAGGACGCCAGCGGCGAGCTGGCGGCGATGGCCATCGGCGCGTCGCTGTGGGGGATGTACAACCAGGTCGGCGAGTTCGGCTTCAACCTGACCAAGCCCGTGGCGATCGGCTGCCGCTACGGCTATCAGAATCTGCGCTGGTATCCGGGCAGTGCCGTGTTCGACAAGGCAGGCTCGATCGGGCTGCCGGTGCGCGACTGGCAGGACGTGATCACGGTGAACATGCTGGGGCAGCGGTTCTATGACGAGACCGGGCCAGCGTTCACCACCAACAACTACAAATCGCTCGATCCCTATACGCAAGGAAGCTGGCGGAACGTGCAGGACGTCGTGTTCCGGCCGAACAACTGGCTGAACGCGGCGATGGCCGGGATCGGCGACGGGCACAATGGCGGCGGGCCGATCTGGGCGATTTTCGACGCGGACGCGGTGACGCGCGAGGAATGGATGACCGAGGCGCCGTACGTCGATCGGGCCGAGGGGTTCTTTTTCAGCGCCGATACGATTGCGGAATTGGCGGACAAGATCGCGATGCGGTACCAGCGGGTGCGCATGCCGCCGGAGAATCTGGAACAAACGGTGGCGCGCTACAACGGGTTCGTGGAGTCCGGCGTGGACGAGGACTTCGGAAAACCTCGGCCGCTGCACAAGATCGCGACGCCACCGTTCTTCGCGGCCTGGGCGACGCCGGTGATCCATGACACGCGCATGGGGCTGCGGATCGATGCGCAGTGCCGGGTGGTCGATCTGCACGGGCAGGTGATCCCGGGTCTGTATTGCGGCGGGGAATCGGCGGGCGGGTTCAGCCAGCACGGCCTGGCACGCGCGATCTGCCAGGGCTACATCGCGGGGCGGCATGCGGTGCACCTCTCGCGCGATGCGGGAGAGATGTCTTTGTTCAGTGCGCGCCGCTGAGTTGCTGCAGCTGCGAGCGGAGCGCGTCGAGTTCGGCGTCGACGCCGCTCCAGTCTCCGGCTTTCAGATGCGCGATCGCCGCGTCGTCGTGTTGCAGCGCCGCGCGTGCGTGAGGTGACACGGGAAACGTGGTCCGTGTTCCGAGTTGGTTTTTCTGGTGCTGTTGCAAACGCCGGATCGGGCCACGCGAGTCCGGGGAAGAGGGTGCTGTCAGGCGGCAATCTCGAACAGGCTGGCAGCGAAGGCGGTCTGTGCCGGCATGTCGTGACCGTCGATCTTGTGAACCTGCCCCTTCCTGATCATCGCCATCGCCTCATAGCCGGCCGACGTTCGCCTGGTGGTTGGCAAGCTCCCGAAGCCGAGCCCTGGCCGCACCGGATCGTTTGATCCGCCGGTGATCCTGCTCGACGATGTTGCTCCGGTACCTGCACTGCCGCAGCCGCAAGAAGCGCGATCTCCTGCGCCGTTCCCGCCCGTTCAGGAACGGCACGCCGGCGCACGATCACCTCGGCGACAACCTCGGAGTCCTGGACCCCGAGCCGTTCCAGCGCCGCTTCGTGGCCTGGGTCGCCGCGCTGACCGGGGCGGCGGAGGGGGTGATCGCCATCGGTTCCCCAGAGGCTCGGCGCCCGACTCTGATCAGAGAAGGGGGACGGCGGCAGGGACGCCCTCTTGTCGCCAACCCAATGGCTCGACGCCGGGCGGGGCGAAAGCCACGGACTGCACTCGCAGCAGGGCGAGGAGGTGGTAGTACTCATCTTCGGTGACTTCGGGCGCCATGTCGGCCCCGACTTCGGCGCATGCCGCCAGCGCTTCCCATGCGACGTCGGCAAGCTGCATCGGCTCGTCGGGCTGGGCTGATGTCAGGGCGGCAGCCGCGGCGCCCACCGTCTCGGCGGACAGCGGGAAATCGACGCCGTCCTGAAGGCCCGACAGTTCGGGCGCGGCGGCGCGGAAGCACTTCCGCAAGAGCGTCAGATCCGCTTCGGATACGAGCAGAGTAGGCATATCGACTCGACCCCCTTTGATGACTAGGCCATCATGCCCCAAACTGGCGGATCGAGTCACGAAACCGTGAGTTGTATTGTCTGGCCAACAGTCCGGTCCGAGGGTGTCCGCAGCTGGTGCCCGGCGACAGGAACAGCCCCGGCAACTGCGGGAAATGAACCCCGCACAGGTCATGGAGCTTGCCTGCCTGCCGCCGCGGGCAATCCGCCGGCAGCAGCCGCAACAGGTCCGGCACTGGCATCCCTGGCCCGCGCTGATCGAGCCGCCGGCCGAGCCGGAACCGGCCCGATGGTCGCGGCGGTTGCAGGCGACGTCCCCCATATCCAGCCGGCCGAGCAGGATCGCGCGCGGGGCAGCCGGGGCATGGGGACGACGCTGTGGTCGCTGGTCGGACATGGCCGGCAGGAGAACGATAAGGCGAGAGGCCGACAAGAAGCATCGAGCCATCGCGAGACTGCCCCCGCCCGTCGATGTCCCGGCCCATCGCAGGACAGAGTGTAGGCTGTCGTGTCTGCCAGGATCAGATGCGCCGGGGCTTGTTTGTTCAAGGCGATATGGCGTTCCCCTGGCGGAGGGAGTGGGATTCGAACCCACGGTACGCTCTCGCGCACACACGCTTTCCAAGCGTGCGCCTTAAGCCGCTCGGCCATCCCTCCGTGCCGGGCGCACCATACCGGTTCGCGCGACCCGGGCAAGACGGTAACCGGCACGAAAATCCGTCCGCCGCAACCGGCTTGTTACCCCGACCGTGCCACCCATCCGCCCTGCCCGCCCCTGCGCAAGGTTCCACCCCCGTGAGTTCCGCCGCCCCCGCCCCCGGACGGTCCCTGCCGCCGCACGCCCGCCGCCGCCCGGCCGGCCTCGCCTGGCTGCGCCACTGGCCGGCGCGCGCGCCGCGGACCGCTTGGCTTGCCGCGGTCCCGGCCTGCCTGCTCGCCGCCCTGGCCGCAGTGTTCTACGCCCAACTGGCCGCCCACCTCTGGCACGGCACCCTGAAGAGGAACGATTTCTTCGCTCTCTGGTCGTGGTCGGCGATGGTCCACAGCCTCACGCACCCGCTGGCCATCTACACCCCCGCCCGCGTGCAGGCGTTCCTGCAGGCCGAGCGGCCGGGCTTCCAGGGGCACTACCCGTTCGCCTACCCGCCGTCGTTCCTGCTGCTGATCTGGCCGCTCGGACTGGTCCGGCGCCCGCTGGCCTATGCGATCTGGGTCGCCCTGAGCCTGGCGGCCTATCTGGCCGCCACGATCGAGCGCCCATGGCGGCGACCCTTGGCGCTGCTGGTGGTGCTCGCTCCGGCCACCGCATTCGCCGTCGAGACCGGGCAGGACGGGCTGCTGCTGGCCGCGCTGCTGCTCGGCGGTTGCCGGCTGCTGCCGCGCCGGCCGGTGCTGGCCGGGGTGATGTTCGGGCTGGTGTCGTGCAAGCCGCAATTCGGTCCGCTGATCCCGGTGGCGCTGCTCGCGTCCGGCCAGTGGCGGGCGATCGCGGCGGCGACGGCGACGGTGCTGGCCACCGTGCTCGCCAGCGCCGCGGCGTTCGGCTGGGCGATGTGGGCGCACTGGGCGGGGGCGCTGTGGGACATTTCCGGCTTCGTCGCCGGCCGGGCGCGGCTCTATCCGTTGATGGCGACGATGACCGGCGCGCTGCATCTGCTTGGCGCCGGGCCGCTCCTGCGCACGCTGGTGCAGACGGCGGCGGCGCTGTTGGCCGGGCTCGGCGTGTGGCTGTGCTGGCGGCGCGGCACCGGGCGGTTGGCGCGCGCGGCATTGCAGGCCGGCTGCTTCCTGGTCACGCCCTATGCGTTCTTCTACGACCTGCCGATCGTGACCGGCGCGCTGATCAATATTGTGCTGGAACGACAGGAAGCCGATGCGGCGTTCGGCGCCGGCGAGGTGCTGGCGCTGCTCGCTGCGGTGCTGCTGCCCGGTCTGATGATCGTGGGGCCAGGCCACGTGCCCTGGGCCGGCCTCGTGCTGCCGGCGCTGTTCGCGCTAATCGTGGTCCGCGCGCTGCGCGCCGGGCCGACATGCGGGCCGGCGCAGGGGCCGGGGGGTGCTCCGCCCGGCCCCACCCGACCCGCTCAGCCGGCGGTCCGGCCGGCCCCCGGGCCGAGCGCGAAGGCCCCGTCGCCCAGCAGCGCCCGCACCACCAGTGCCACAGCCAAGAACGCCGGGTATTCATAGCCGCCGGCGCGGTGATCCGCGCCGGCGGGGGCGGATCAGATCGCGTCCCAGCTGTAGACGTCGCGGGTGCGTTCCAGCGGCGTCAGGCTCCCGCGGACCGCCGGCAGCAGGTGCTCGGCCATCTTCGCCGGGGTCCAGCCGTCGCCGCGGTGCATGATGCGGATCGGCCGCGGCTGGCCAGTACAGATAGACCTCGTTGCCGCGGGCGCCGAAGATCTGCCCCGAGATCTCGCCGGCGGCGTCGGAGGCGAGGAAGGCGGCGAGCTGCGCCACCTGATCGGGCCGTGTCTTCGCCGCCCGCACCTTCATCTGCTCCTCGGTCTGTCCCGGCACCGTCTCGATCATGCGCGAGAACGCGTGCGGGCCGATGCAGTTGGAGCGGATCTTGTAGCGTTGCATGTCCATCGCGATGTTGCGCGACAGCCCGGCGATGCCGAGTTTGGCCGCCCCGTAGTTCACCTGCCCCACGCTGCCGATCAGGCCGGAGGTGGAGGTCATGTGCACGAAGGCGCCGCTCTCCTGCTTGCGGAAATGCGTCACCGCGGCGCGCGAGACGTAGAACGCGCCGTACAGATGCACCTTGATGACGGCGTCGAACTCCTCGGGCGACATGTAGTGGAACATGCGGTCGCGCAGGATGCCGGCGTTGTTCACCACGATGTCGATGCGCCCGTAGCGGTCGACCGCGGTGGCGACGATGCGCTGCGCGGCGTCCCAGTCGGCCACCGAATCGGCGTTGGCGACGGCCGCACCCTGGCCGTGCGCGGCCTCGATCTCGGCCACCACCTGTTGCGCCGGGGTGGCGTCCTGGCCCTCGCCGGTCACGCCGGCGCCGACGTCGTTCACCACCACCTTGGCGCCGTTCTCGGCCATCGCGAGCGCGATGGCGCGGCCGATCCCCCGCCCCGCGCCGGTGACGACGGCGACTTTCCCTTCCAGCATTCCCGCGGCCATGATCGTTTCTCTCCCTTGCTGTCGCGATGGACCGGGCCAGCATGCGGCCTGGGCGGGCCGCTGTCATCCCCGCGGGGGATACGGCGAATGGTGGCAGGCCGACTTCGTTGCAACGAACGGCCGCGGCTGTGCTACAGGCAGGCGATCCGTTTTGCTGCCGCCGAATTCAGGAGAACTGCCGATGCGTGCTTCCCCCGCCGTTGCCGGCCTGCTGTTTGCCGCCGGTCTGGCGCTGCCGGTCCTGGCGCTGCCCGGCCAGGCCCGGGCTCAGACCGCGCCCAGCCCGCACCAGATCGTGAATGCACTCACGCCGCCAACGGGGATGGACCAGACCACCCGCGGCATCCGCGTGGTGCATGGCCAGGCCGCGGCGCCCTCGGTCAGCCTGAACGTCGATTTCGCCACCGGCTCGGCCGAGCTGACGCCGGCAGCTCGGCGCACGCTCGATTCGCTCGGCCAGGCGCTGAACGACCCCAAGCTGATGCATGACCGCTTCCGGATCGAGGGTCACACCGACACGGTGGGCAGCCCCGCCCTCAATCAGGCGTTGTCGGAGCGTCGGGCGCGGCGGGTGGCGGAATATCTGGAGGACAAGTTCGCCATTCCGTCGGCGCGGCTGCAGCCCGCAGGGATGGGCGAGCAGGGCCTGCTGGTGCCGACCCCGCCGCAGACGCCGGAGGCGCGCAACCGCCGGGTGCTGGTGGTCAACGAGGGCGGCTGATCCCGGCGGCCGCTTCGGCCGACCGGTATCGCGCGTGGGTCTGCCCGAGGGGCATCGGGGCGGCCACGCGCGAAATCAAAGACATGCCAGCGTCGAGGCGGCGGTCGAACCTGTCATCGGCCGGGGCCGCTGGTATGAGTTGCCACCGGCGGGGCCGACCCTTCGTGGATCAAAGCGGCCTCAACCCCGGCGCCGGATCACGCCGCCGGGGCATTTTCTGTTCAGGCGCCCGGCGCTACAGGAACAGCCGCAGGGGAGAAATGCCCCCCTCGCGGTCGCGCACCAGAAACTGCTTGCCGGCTTCGGTCTCCTCGATCAGGGCTTCATACAGGCGGAGCGCGTTCTTCACCACCTCGGCGTAGGACGCGGCTTCCGTCTTGCGCTTCAGCGCGTTGAGCCGTTCGACCGAACGCGGCGGCAGGTCGAACTGCACCCGGCTGCGGGCGGCGGCCGGCTTGTCGCGCACCCGCTCGGGGGCGGTGTCGGTGTCGGCGGCAAGGCTGAGCGTGGTCATGCGATGTCCCTCCGTCGCGGGCCGAAATAATGGCTGGTCACGGCGCCGACGATCGGGCCGGCGACGGCCCAGACCACCTCGATCGCCGCATAGTGCCCGGTGGCAAGGCCATATGCGCCGGAAACCCCCACCGCCGCGGTCGAGACCACGGCGATGAGCCGGGCGAGGAAGCCGCGCGTGCGGGCCTCGATCGCCGGAACCTCGGTGAGCTCGAGCTCAGTGCCGAGCGCGGGCTGGTACGGCTTCCACGGATTGCGCCGCGGCGCGTTGGGGGACCACATGGGGCGAAGACCGAAGGGAACACGTGCAGTCTCCGCGAGATGCGGTTGCCAAGTCGCTAACGGGTGGGCCCGATTGAAAGCCTAATTAATAATATAGAGGGAATCGGAGGGAATTGCACGCCTATTTGGAGGCAATTTTCCTCATGATCCACGCCGTCCCCGATCGGCTGACCCCGATCGGCCGACCTGGGTCACACCGTCGCCACCGGCGTCGCCGGCGAGCCCACCGCCCCCGGCAGCCGCAACGGCGGCGCCGTCAGCAGAAACCGGTTGCGTCCGTTGGCGCGCAGCCAGTCGGCCAGTTCCGTGAGGTACCACATCTCGCCCAGATAGACCCCGAGCTTGAACAGGCAGTGCGCGTGCAGCGGCAGCGAGGCGCAGTGATCGTCCAGACAGGGACGCGCCGGCGCGGCCTCCACCGCGTAGTTGTCGGCCAGCAGCGCGACCAGCCCGCTGTCGGTCACCCATTGCAGCAGCCGCGGATCCCGCCCGTCCAGCGCCGAAGTGGTGGCGAACAGCACCTCCCGGTCCGGCTGCTTGTTCATGTCCAGCAGGAGCTGCGCGAAGCCAGTGCGCAGGCAGACGAAGTCGCCCGGCGCGATCTCCACCTTGTCGGCGGCGAGCACGCCCATCAGGTCCTCGAAGCCGACGATTTTCCCCGAGCGGCCGAAATGGGCCTCGAGGTCGATCATCACCGCGCGGCCCTGGACGCAGGACTTGGCCATCGGCTCCAGCCCCAGATGGCGCGCACCCTGGACCTGGCCGGACGGCGTCTGGCCGCCCTTGGCGTCGTACAGCACCGGACCGACGATGTCCGTCCCGGCGCGGAAGCCGTTGTAGTACACGTCCTCCGCCACCCCGTCGCCGTCGGCGTCGAACATCTGCCCGACATGGGCGAGGCTGTCCCACTGGGTGGAATACTGCAAGGTCAGCAGAACCTGATCGTCGGAGACGATATCGGTCAGGGTGGGGTCGTCGCAGCGCAGCGGGTAGTTCATGTTGGGCTTGCCGTCGCGCATCGTCGGGCGCAGCTCCGGCGGGCTGCGCCGTGGGTTCACCACCGACCCGCCGGGGTAATCGAGCGGCAGCGAGAGGCAGAACGTCCGGCCCAGCTTCACCTCGGCGATGCCGGCCAGCACCTGCGCCGGGGTCACCAGGTTGAGCCGGCCAAGCTCGTCATCCGGCCCCCAGTCGCCCCAGGTGGAGCCATCGGGCCGCTTGGTCCAGCGGGGATTGCCTGGCATGTCCGTCCCTCCCTCGTGTCTCGTGGCCGCCATCATGCGGGCGGTGGCGGCCACCGCCAAGCGGGGCGGTTCGCGATTGCGCGGCGGCCTACTCTTCGGTAGCGTCCCCTCGGCACATAAGTGCCATGCTCAGGGAGCGTGACGACCATGGACGCGATTGCCCACCCCACCCAAGACGCCGATCCCTGGTCGCTGCCCATCACAGCGATCGACGTGAGCGACCCGGCGCTGTATCGCGACGACACGTGGCAGCCGTGGTTCGCCCGGCTGCGGCGTGACGCGCCGGTGCACTGGCAGCCGAACGGGATGTACGGCGCGTTCTGGTCGATCACGAAATACAACGACGTGCTGCAGGTGGAGGCCGACCACCGGCGCTTTTCCTCGGCGGCCCGGCTGGGCGGCATCACCATCACCGACCGGCCGGACGATTTCCGCCGGCCCAGCTTCATCTCCATGGACCCGCCGCAGCAAACCGACCAGCGCCGGGTGGTGGCGCCGGCCTTCACGCCCACCAATCTCGGCCAGCTTGCGCACACCGTGCGCGCGCATGCCTGCGACATCCTGGACGGACTTCCGCGCAACGAGACCTTCGACTGGGTCGACCGGGTTTCGATCGAGCTCACCACCCGGATGCTCGCCACCCTGTTCGGCTTTCCCTTCGCCGAGCGGCGCAAGCTGCCGTACTGGTCCGACGTCGCCACCATGGACGTGCGCGCCGGCGGCGTGGTGGAGTCCGAGGAAAAGCGGCTGGAAATCCTGACCGAGTGCCTGGGGGCGTTCACCACCCTGTGGCACGAGCGCGCGGCGAAACCGCCGGGACCCGACCTGATCTCGATGATGGTGCACGGCGCGGGAACCCGCGACCTGCTCGACCGGCCGATGGAGTTCCTCGGCAATCTGGTACTGCTGATCGTCGGCGGCAACGATACCACGCGGAACTCGATCTCCGGCGGGCTGTGGGCGCTCGACCAGAACCCGGAGCAGTTCCGCAAGCTGCGCGCCGACCCGGCGCTGATCCCGGGACTGGCCCAGGAGATCATCCGCTGGCAGTCGCCGATCATCCATATGCGCCGGACCGCGATCGCCGATGCCGAGGTGGGGGGACAGCAGATCCGTGCCGGCGACAAGGTGGTGATGTGGTACGTCTCCGCCAACCGCGATCCGGAGATGGTGGAGGATCCCGACAGCTTCCGCATCGACCGCGCCCGCCCGCGCCAGCACCTGTCGTTCGGCTACGGCATCCACCGCTGCGTCGGCGCGCGGCTGGCGGAACTGCAACTGACCGTGCTGTGGGAGGAAATCCTGAAGCGCTTCCCCACCATCGAAGTGCTGGGGGCGCCGCAGCGGATCTATTCCAACTTCATCCGCGGGATCGCCTCCCTGCCGGTGCGGATCCCGGGCTGAGGCCCGGCGGGCCGCACCCCCGGACCACGGCCGGCACCGAGATGGCTTGACCGGCGCCAGCCTGGCCTTACCGTCCCAGGGCAAACCGTCCAGGGAGGCCACCGGCCATGATCATCGAGATGCGCAGCTACGACCTCAAGCCCGGCAGCGTGCCGGCGGTGGAGGAGCGGTTCGGCGCCGCCCTGCCCGCGCGCACCAAGCTCTCGCCGCTCGCCGCGTTCTGGCACACCGAAGTGGGGCCGCTGAACCGGATCATCCATGTCTGGGCCTATGACAGCCTGGAGGAACGCACCCGCGTGCGCGCCGAGGCCGCCAAGCTCAGCGGCTGGCCGCCGCCGATTTCCGAGTTCATCGTCGGCATGCAGAGCGAGATCTACATCCCCGCCCCGTTCTCCCCCCCGCTCGAACCCCGCGCGCTGGGCGCGATCTACGAGATCCGCAGCTACACCCTGGCGCCAGGCCTGATGCCGGGGATGATCGAGCGGTGGTCGGGCAAGATCGCCGAGCGGGTGAAGCTGTCGCCGCTGGTGGGGGCCTGGATCTCCGAGCTCGGCGGGCTCAACAAATGGACGCATATCTGGGCATACAAGGACGCCGCCGACCGCCAGCGGATCCGCGCCGAGGCGGTGGCCAAGGGCGTGTGGCCGCCGGGCTCGCCGGCGGGGACCATGGTGAAGCAGGAGAACATGTTGGTGGTGCCGGCCGCGTTCTCGCCGCTGCGCTGACCGCGGCCCCCTCCCCTGGGCGGGACGGGGTTGGAGAGAGGGGTGCCGGCGGCAGGACGCGTCGTGGCGCGTGCCCCCTCCCCCCGGCCCCGTCCCGCAAGGGGAGAGGGAGAGCGCTGGCTGCCGGCGCGCCTTGCCCCCGGCGCCAATCCGTGCTTGAAGCCCGCCCTTCCCTGCCGGGGCGTGGCATCGCCCCGGCTGTGCCCGGCATCCCGCTCGCGGGATGCGCGCCCCCGCCGCCCGGCCGGGGCCGCGGGCCGAACCAGCCGAAGGGAGGATCCGATGCCGCTTTATGAATGCGTGCTGATCGCACGCAACGACGTCACGCAGCAGCAGGTCGAGGCCGTCGCCGACGATGTCGGCGCCCAGCTCGAAGCCGATGGCGGCGCCATCCAGAAGCGCGAATACTGGGGCCTGCGCACCCTGGCCTATCGGATCAAGAAGAACCGCAAGGGCCACTACATGCTGCTCGGCCTCGACGCCAAGCCGGCGTTCGTGACCGAGATGGAGCGTCAGCTGCGGCTGAACGAGGACATCCTGCGCTTCCTGACCATCCGGGTCGACGCGATCGAGGAGGCGCAATCGGCCATCCTGTCGCGCAAGTCCGACGAGCGCGAGCGCGATCGCGGCTTCCGCGGCCCGCGCCCGCCGAGCCGCTTCAATTCCGGCCGCCGCCGCGGCGGCGAAGACCGCGAGGAGTTCCGCGCCCGCGACGACGCGCGCGAGGACCCGCGCGGCCCGGCCGAACACTGAGCGGCGCAGGAGAGAGCACCCATGTCCAAATCGACCGACATCAATCCCGCCGCCCGCCGCTCCGCCGTGGGCGCCCGCCGGCCGTTCTACCGCCGGCGCAAGTCCTGCCCGTTCTCCGGCCCCAACGCGCCGAAGATCGACTACAAGGACGTGCGCCTGCTGTCGCGCTTCCTGTCCGAGCGCGGCAAGATCGTGCCGTCGCGCATCACCGCCGTGTCCGCCAAGAAGCAGCGGGAACTGGCGGTGGCAATCAAGCGCGCCCGTTTCCTGGCGCTGCTGCCCTATATCCTGGTCTGAGGAGCTCGCCATGCCGGCCGTGGAACTGATCCTGCTCCAACGGGTGGAAAACCTGGGGCAGATGGGCGAGATCGTGAAGGTCAAGCCCGGCTATGCACGCAACTTCCTGCTGCCGCAGCAGAAGGCGATCCGCGCCAGCAAGCCAAATCGCGAACGCTTTGAGCAGCAGCGCGCCCAGTTGGAGGCGCAGAACATCAAGCGTCGCGAGGAGGCCGAGCGGGTCGCCGAACGGATCGGCGGCCTCACGGTGATGGTGATCCGCCAGGCCGGCGAATCGGGCGGGCTCTATGGCTCGGTCTCGGGTCGCGACATCGCCGAGGCAACCACCGCGGCGGGGCTGTCCGTCACCCGCAGCCAGGTGGTGCTGGAGCATCCGATCAAGAGTCTGGGACTGTCGCAGGTCCGGGTGGTGCTGCATCCGGAAGTGTCGATCCCGATCACCGTGAACGTCGCGCGCAGCGTCGAGGAAGCGGAACGCCAGGCCCGCGGCGAACGCGCGGGCGAGGTGGTGGAGCCGGAGGAAGGCGACGAGCAGCCCGACTTCGACCCGGCGGCGTTGTTCGAGCCCGAAGAGCAGCAGCCGGAGGTCTGAACGGCGGCCCGCTCCGCGCCCCAATGCGGGCGGGGAGCGGGCCGTGCCCTTGCCGCCATGCCCCCCTGCCCCGGGGGCAGTGCCGTCCGCCGCCGGTCGATGCTGGCGGAGCGGCGCAAAGACGGTCCAGCAGCGTTGCCAGAAGGGCGGCTGCGCTGCTAGACGAAAGCCTCGGTCGGAGCGTAGCGCAGCCTGGTAGCGCATCAGTCTGGGGGACTGGGGGTCGTGGGTTCAAATCCCGCCGCTCCGACCAATTCGATCCGCCGCTCGCGGCGATATCCGGACGCCCTCCCGGACGCCCGGGTCCGGGTTGCCGACGGTCCGGCGGGGCAAGACCCCGTGGCCGACATGGCGCACCAAAACACATCGCCGACCGGAGCGCTCACGCGCTCCAGCGCCAGTTGCGGACCTCCGGCAGGTCCTCACCGTGCTCGCTGATATGCAGTTTGTGGCGTTCCATGGTCGTCCAGTAGCGCGCCGTCGCTTTCTCCACCTGATCGGCGAAGCGGGGGATCCGCCGGATCGCGTCCAGCGCCAACTGGTAGCGATCGAGGTTGTTCAGCACCACCATGTCGAAGGGGGTCGTGGTGGTGCCCTCCTCCTTGTAGCCGCGCACGTGGATATTGTCGTGATTGCGCCGGCGGTAGGTCAGCTTGTGGATGAGCGCCGGATAGCCGTGCCAGGCGAAGATCACCGGCCTGTCGGTGGTGAACAACGCATCGAAATCCCGGTCTTCCAGCCCATGGGGATGCTCCGACTGCGGCTGCAGCACCATCAGATCCACCACGTTGACGACGCGGATGCGGATGTCGGGCACATACTGGCGCAGCAACGTCACCGCAGCGAGCGCCTCCACGGTCGGCACGTCGCCGGCGCAGGCCATCACGACGTCCGGATCGCCGTCGTCGTTGCTGGCCCACTGCCAGACGCCCGCACCGACGGTGCAGTGGCGCACCGCCTCATCCATGTCCAGCCACTGCCATTCGGGCTGCTTGCCGGCGACGATCAGGTTGATGTAGTTGCGGCTGCGCAGGCAGTGATCCGCCACCGACAGCAGGCAGTTGGCGTCGGGCGGCAGGTAGATCCGGATGATGTCGGACTTCTTGTTGGCGACATGGTCGATGAAGCCGGGGTCCTGGTGGGAAAACCCGTTATGGTCCTGCCGCCAGACATGCGAGGTGAGCAGGTAGTTCAGCGAGGCGACCGGCTTGCGCCAGGGGATCGTCCGGCTGACCTTCAGCCACTTGGCGTGCTGGTTGAACATCGAATCGATGATGTGGATGAACGCCTCGTAGCACGAGAACAGGCCGTGCCGGCCGGTGAGCAGGTAGCCTTCGAGCCAGCCCTGGCACAGATGCTCGCTCAGCACTTCCATCACCCGCCCGTCGGGGCTCAGGTCGACGTCGACGTCCTCGACGGCGGCCATCCATGCCTTGCCGGACGCCGCATAGACCGCATCCAGCCGGTTCGATGCCGTCTCGTCGGGGCCGAACAGGCGGAAATTCCCGCTGTCCAGGTTCAGCGCCATCACGTCGCGCAGGAAGGTCCCCAGGCGGCGCGTCGCTTCCGCCCGCAGCGCGCCGGGCGCGGGGACGTCGATCGCGTGATCGCGGAAGTGGGGCATCGACAACGGCACCAGGCGTTCGCCGCCGTTGGCATGCGGATTGGCGCCCATGCGGCGATGACCGGTCGGCGCCAGCGCGGCAAGTTCCTCGCGAAACCTGCCGTCCCGATCGAACAGCTCGTCCGTACGGTAGCTCTTCAGCCAGGCATCGAGCTGCCGGAGATGGTCGGGGTTGGTGAAATCGGCGATCGGGACCTGATGCGCCCGCCAGGTACCTTCAACCGGTTTGCCGTCGACGACCTTCGGCCCGGTCCAGCCCTTCGGCGTGCGGAAGACGACCATCGGCCAGCGCGGACGTTCGGGCCGGGCCGAGGCGCCGGGCGCGCGCGCCGCGGCCTGGATCTCACGGATCCGCGCGAGGATCGTATCGAAGGTGCCGGCCAGGCTCTGGTGGACGGTCGCCGGATCGTCGCCTTCGACGACGTGCGGCTCGTAACCGTAGCCGCGCAGCAGCGCCGTCAGCTCCTCGCGGCTGATGCGCGCGAGCAGGGTGGGATTGGCGATCTTGAACCCGTTGAGGTGCAGGATCGGCAGCACCGCGCCGTCGCGCGCGGGGTTGAGGAATTTGTTGGAATGCCAGCTGGTGGCGAGGGCCCCCGTTTCCGCCTCGCCGTCGCCGATCACGCAGGCGACGAGCAGATCCGGGTTGTCGAACGCGGCGCCGTAGGCGTGCGCCAGGGAATAGCCGAGCTCGCCGCCTTCGTGGATCGAGCCGGGGGTTTCCGGGGCCACGTGGCTGGGGATTCCGTACGGCCAGGAGAACTGGCGGAACAGCCGCCGCATGCCGTGGCGGTTGCGCTCGATCGCCGGGTAGCGCTCGGTGTAGGAGCCTTCCAGATAGGTCTGCGCCACGATCCCCGGGCCGCCGTGGCCGGGGCCGGTGACGAAGATCATGTCGAGGTTGTTCTCCTTGATCAGCCGGTTGAGGTGGACGTAGAGGAAATTGAGGCCCGGGGTGGTGCCCCAGTGGCCGAGCAGGCGGGGCTTGATGTGCTCCCGGCTGAGCGGCGTATCGAGCAACGGGTTGTCCTGCAGATAGATCTGCCCGACCGACAGGTAATTGGCTGCCCGCCAGTAGGCGTCCATCTTCTGCAGCAGCGCGGGGGACAGGGCGTCGGGCATGGGGACCTCCGGGGTCGGGGTGCGGCTGTGTGCCAGGCGGGCGCCTGCCTGGGTGGGTGCGCCTGAGCCATGAACCTGCGGTGACGGGGCCCGGGGCGGGTTGTGCTGCCCGCAGGCGATCCGCTCTGACCCGCAGACGGTCGCCGCAGCAGGACTATCGAGCCACAGCGTCGCCGGCGCGGCAAGGAACAAGGCTGCCGTCGGTGCGGGGATGTCCCTCACCGCTGCGTGCGGAGTGGCGCCGGGCATGGCTTTGCCCTGGCGGCGGCGTCGTGGTGTAAATGTCCGAAATCACGGACCGTGAGGTCATACTGACGGGATCGCCTGCGATAAGGCTTGAAATCCGGGCCTCTCCGTCCACGCCCCCCTTGGGACGCACGCATGCTCCTCCTCCCCTGCCCGCCCGACGGCCTGGCGCGCGCGCGGTGATCGCGGGTGACATGCCGGACCGGCTGAGCCTGCCGCACCGGCTGTGGCGGCGTTTGCCCAGCGGCCCGCGGCGGCGCCTGCTGGCCCGCGCGGCGGCGCTGGCCGCGCCGCGGCTCACCATGCCGCCACCGGCGGCGACGGGGGGTGTGATCGTGGCGGGGGAGCTGACCCGCGCCTCCGGCCTCGGCGAGAGCGCGCGGCTCATGCTGCGGGCGCTGGCGGCGCTGGGGGTGCCGGCCTGGCCGCTCGACATCGGCCCGCTGCTGCCGGCGCACCGGGCCGACCTGCCGTCGCCGCCGCCCTGGACCGCGCCCCCGCCGGCCGACGCGGCGCTGGTGCTGCACGTGAACGCGCCGCTGCTGCCGCTGGTGCTGGCGCGGTTACCGCGCGGGCTGGTGCGCGGGCGGCGGGTGGTGGGCTATTGGGCCTGGGAACTGCCGGTCGCGCCGGCCGACTGGCGGAGCGGTGCACGCTTCGTGCACGAGGCCTGGGCGCCGTCGCGCTTCACCGCCGAGGCGCTGGCGCCGCTGCTGCCCGGGCCGGTGCGGGTGGTGGCGCATCCGCTGGCGGTGCGGCCGGCCGCGCCGGCGGCGCTCGGGCGCGGCGATTTCGGCCTGCCGGAGGGCGCGGTGGTGGTGCTGGCGTCGTTCAACCTCGCGTCGTCCTTCGCGCGCAAGAACCCGCTGGCGGCGGTGGCGGCGTTCCGCGCCGCGTTCGGCGACCGGGCGGACAGGGTGCTGCTGCTGAAGGTCGGCCACGCGCGCCACCACCCGGAGGATTTCGCCCGGCTCACCGCCGCGATCGGCGGGGCGGGCAACATCCGCCTGGAGACGCGCACCTTGCCCTCGGCCGATGCGCTGGCCCTGACCGCGGCGGCCGACCTCGTGCTGTCCCTGCACCGCAGCGAAGGCTTCGGCCTGGTGCCGGCCGAGGCCATGCTGCTGGGCCGGCCGGTGATCGCCACCGGCTGGTCGGGCAACATGGAGTTCATGGACGCGCACTCCGCCGCCCTGGTGCGCTACCGGTTGGTGGCGGCCGAGGACGCGCGCGGGGTCTATGCGGTGCCGGGCGCGGTGTGGGCGGAGCCGGAGGTGGCGCACGCCGCGGCGTTGTTGCGGCACTTGGCGGAGGATACGACGGCGCGGGCGGCGCTGGGCGCGGCGGGGCTGGCGGCGGCGACCGCACGGCTGGGCCCGGCGGGACTGGCGGCGGCGGTGCAGGGACTGGGGGAGGACGGCGCGCCGTGAGGGTGCTGGTCTGGCAATGGGGCCGCCGCGGGGCCGGTCCGCGCTTCGCGGTCTCACTGGCTGCGGGGTGTGCCGCGCTCCCGGGGGTGGAGGCGCTGCTGTCGCTCTCCACCGACGCCGAGATCCTGCAAGGGGCGGCAGCGCCGGAGTGCGCGCTGCCGGTGCGGACCTACCGCGGTGTCGGCGGGCTGGCCTGGCGCGCGCTGCTGGCTCCGGTCATGGTCGGGCGACTGGTCGCGGCCCTGCGCCGGCTGCGGCCGGAGGTGGCGGTGTGCGCCCTGCCCGGCCCGCTCGATCTGCTGATGATCGCCGCGCTGCGGCGCGCCGGGGTGCCGGCCGTGGTGATCGTGCACGATGCCGCGGCGCATCCGGGCGATCGGGTCCCGCTGCTGTTCACATTGCAGCGCGCGCTGGTCCGCCGCGCCGACGCGGTGGTGGTCTTGTCCGAGCACGTGGCGGAGGGGCTGCGGGCGCAGCACGCGCTGCGGCCGGGCATTCGGCTGGCGGTGGCGGGGCATCCGCCGTTCGACTTCGGCGCCATCACCCCCGCCGGGGCGCATCCGGGGCCGCGGCGGGTGCTGAGTTTCGGCCGGCTGCTGCCGTACAAAGGCCTCGATTTGCTGGCGGAAGCGTTGACGATCCTGGGACCGAGGACGGACATGCAGGTGCGGGTGGTGGGACAAGGGCCGGAGAGCGCCGCGCTGGCTGCGCTGCGCGCCCTGCCCGGCGTGACGGTGGAAAACCGCTGGGTGCCGGAGGGTGAGATCGGCGCCTTGCTGGCGTGGTCGGATATCGTGGTGCTGCCGTATCGGGAGGCGAGCCAGAGCGGGGTGGCCGCGGCGGCGATCGCGGCCGGGCGGCGGGTGGTGGCGACGCGCGTGGGGGGGCTGGTCGGGCAATTGAGAGACGAGCCGCTTGCAATTTTATGTGAGGCGGAGGGGGCGCGGGTAGCGGCGGCGATGGCAGGCGTGCTGGAAGGTTCGACTGAGGTGATCGGGTGTGCCAACGGTTCCCTTGAAGGGTGGCGCAGACTTGCGGAGATCGTGCTGGGGGCGACCAGAACCGACCCTATCCAGGCGGGCTGAAAGCGGCCATTTGCGCGGACCTCGATGGAGAAAGACGGACGGTCTCGACCAGCTCTCAGTCGCATTGGGGCCGGGTCGGCTGACGTCCGCACGCAAGGCAATCGGCATCCATCGGCAGGTTGTTGTGGCACGCCGCGATTACCATATGCTACGGGTTCATTATGTGGACTGCGGCAACGTGGCGGGTGTCGGGGCGCGTGATTCAGCTACCATGCCTCTGAGATGGTGGCCCAATGCAAGACGATAGCAGGATACGCGGGGCTTTCTGTTTTCAGTCCCTGACCGGTCTGGTCAAGTTGAGGGTGCGCGACCCCATTCTATACAGTCGTAACACTTCACGGCCCGAAACCCCCGGGTCGGCCCTGCCCCACACATCTTCCCTGCGACAAACCGGTAACATTGCGGAAGGCGTCGTCTGCGAATGACCTTCGTGTCCTATGCCCAGAATTTTGAGGACGTCATCCTCCGACGCGCCTTGCGAAAGGTCGAGAATGGATTCTATATCGATGTGGGCGCCAACGATCCGGACCTTCACTCTGTGACCAAGGCGTTCTATTTGAATGGATGGCACGGAATCAATATCGAGCCGGTTCCAGGATTTTTTCGTCGGCTGCAGGCCGAACGCGGAGACGATATCAATCTGCAACTTGCTGCCGGCGCAACCGCTGGGGTGGTGACCTTTTATGAAATCCCCGAGACCGGCCTGTCCACCATCGATCGATCGATCGCGGAGCGTCACCGGGAATGCGGCCACCCGGTGGTGGCTTCCGAGGTCGCCATCCGGACGCTGTCGAGCGTCTGCGCCGAGCATGTGAAGGGCGAGGTCCATTTCCTGAAGATCGACGTCGAAGGGGCCGAGCGGGACGTGCTGCTCGGACTCGATCTGAATCGATGGCGACCATGGATTATCGTGATCGAAGCGATGGCACCAATGGCTCAGCAGCCGAGCCATCACGAATGGGAACCGCTGGTCCTGTCCTGCCGCTACCGGGTCGTCTATTCCGACGGGCTCAACAGGTATTACCTCGCCGAGGAACATGCGGACCTGTCCGCGGCCTTCGAGTACCCGCCGAACGTCTTTGACGATTTTGTCCCCATCGCCCACCAGGAGTCGCTGCAGCGCGCGCAGGCGGCAGATCAACATGCGCAGCAGGCAGATCGACGCGCGCAAGCTGCAAACCAGCACGCGCAAGCGGCGGATCAACGTGCGCAGCAGGCAGATCAGCGTGCCCAAGCGGCAGATCAGCGTGCGAAAGCAGCAGATCAGCAAGCACAAGCAGCAGATCAGCAGGCACAAGCGGCAGATCAGCGTGCACAAGTGGCAGACACGACGGCGGCCGATCTCGCCGGGCGGATCGGCGCGTTGCGCCAGCAACTGGTCGCCGAGATCACCGCCGGTGAAAGCGCCGCGGCCCGGCTGCAGGAGCGGGAAGCCCTGCTCGATCTTGTCTACCGCAGCCGATCCTGGCGGATCACCACGCCGCTCCGGACGCTCGCCGGCGCGCTGCGTCGCCGGACTGCTCCTTCGCGCGCGGACGCCCCGGCAGCCGCCCCGACCGTTCCGACCATCTTCATCGAATGCACGCACACGTACCATAGCGACCTGAACACCGGGATCCAGCGCGTCGTGCGCAACGTGCTGCGCCATGCGGGCGACGTGGCAGCCGGCTACGGCTACGAGGTGGTGCCGGTCGTGCTGGACGGCGATCGGCTGGTTGGGGCCGACCTCGCCACTGTGCTGCGCGACAAGACTGCGGCGGCGGAGGACGCGCCAGACGGATCAGCCGCCACGACGCAGCACGACCCCACCGCCCGCTTCCGGCGCGTCATCGTGAACACGGCGCGGCCGGTCTGGCGGTTCGGACTGCGGAGCGTCGCCGCGCTGCTGCCATCCGCCCGCGTGCGCCGCTTCGTCTACGCGCCCCCCCACCAAAGGGGATTGAGCCGCAGCCTTCTGCTGATGCTTCGGTGCGTCGGATGGCGGTCCACGCGACTGAACCCGCCGGCTCTGGCCGCCACCGGGCCTGTCTGCCTGGATCAGCGCATGAGCTGCGCCGGCGACATCCTGCTGCTGCTCGATTCGTCATGGGCAACGCCGATCTGGCCCGCCGTGCGCCGCTTTAAGCAGCGTGGAGGACGGGTCGCCGCGGTCATCTACGACCTGATCCCGGTGAACCATCCCTATACCTGCGTGCCCGAGCTGGTGGATGCATTCGCCGCCTGGCTGGACGAACACATGGCCCTGACCGATGCGTTCATCGGGATCTCCCGGTCGACATCCCGGGAGGTCGCCGATTATTTTGCCGCGGTGGCACCGGATCACCCCGCGGCGCCGATCACCCATTTCCACCTGGGCTCGGAGCTTGATCTCATCACCACAGGAAAGGACGTCAGGCCCCAGGTGCGGGAGATCTTCGCTGCGCCGCGCCATGTCTTCCTGATGGTCGGCTCGATCGAGCCGCGCAAGAATCACCTTTTTGTCCTGGACGCGTTCGACCGCTTCTGGCAACAGGGGGGCGACGCGGTTCTCGTCATGATTGGACGTCATGGCTGGAAGACCGATTCCTTCCTGGCGCGGGTTGCCGGCCATGCGGAGTACGGGCGACGCCTTCATCTGCTGCGGGACGCCACCGATACGGAGCTCGACCACGGCTACCGGAATGCCTCTGCGCTCGTCATTGCCTCCGAGACCGAGGGATTCGGCCTGCCCGTCGTCGAAGCATTCCAGCGCGGGCTGCCGGTGCTGTGCAGTGACATCCCGGTCTTCCGCGAGATCGCCGACGGGCGGGCCCGGTTCTTCTCGATTGATAATCCGGACCGCCTCGCCGACGCCCTGCGGGAATTCTGCGCCAGCTTGGACCCCCGCGATCGGTGGCTGCGCACGCCGCGGCCATGGCTCACCTGGCGCGAAAGCACGGAGCAATTGGTGTCCGGGTTGACGAAAGCCCTGGCGGAGATCCGGACGGATGCTCGCGCGGGCGCCGTAGTGCGGCGGCGCGGGATAGGAGCCGTGCCCGTGGAGGCTCGTCGGGCGGCCAAATGCGCGGCGTCGCGCGCCGAACCCAGGATGGCCCTGCCCGTACCATCGGGGGCGTCCGATGCGGGTTAGCCTGCGGCGCCTGTGGCGCGCGGCTGTCCTGCGGATTCGGATCATAAAGGTCGAGCAACAAGGACCAATCGACCCCTTTGCCCCGGAATATCTCTACCTTGTGCTGCAACAAAAGCGCCTCAGCCTCTGCGCCACGGTCGGACGCCTGAGGCCCGGGAATATCCTCCTGTTTCCCGTCATCGTGCCGATCATCCTCGTCAAGCTGGCCGACCTTGCGCTCAGCAACCAGATCGTGCGCTCGCTCATCACCGAGCAGGATTTGTCGGAACGGATCTGCCGGTCGCGGGCCGACCCGCGCCCATGAGAGGGATCGCGGTCGTCAAGCCGGATCATCTTGGCGACCTGGTGCTGTCGGTCCCCGCGATCAGGGCGGTGCGCGCCGTCCGCGCCGATGTCACCCTGTTCGTGGGGTCCGCGTCGCAGGCTCTGGCGCGGTTCCTGTTTCCTGACATCGACGACATCCGCACCCTGGATCTGGCGCATCTCTCGCGTACCGGGAAAGAGACGATCAGTCCCGACGCAGTGGCGCACCGGCTCAACGCGTTCGAGCTCGTGCTGTGCCTGCGCGACGATCCTGTGATGCGGGCTATAGTCGCCCAACTGGCGGTCCCGTACGAGATCGTTGCGTCGACCCACCTTGCCCATGAAACCGCGATCCAGCGGCAGGCGACGGAACGGATCACCGGGCGGTACTCACGCACGCGCCTGTTTTCCACCCTCGCCCATCCCTGGCCCCAACACCTGCGCCATGTCGCGCTTTGCATGGCCGCCGGCTTCCCGAACAATCGCTGGGCAAATGCATCCTGGATCCGGCTGGCGCAGCAGCTTCACCGTGACGGCGTGCGCCTGACCCTTCTCGCCGGCCCACGGGAGCGGGCCGACCTTCGGCTGGTTTCCCACCTGATGGGCGCCATTCCGCACGACATGCTGATGGGAGACGATGACTTCCAGGGGTTTCTGGACGCGCTCGATCCGGTGGATCTGGTGATCGCGACCGATGGCGGCACGGCGCATATCTGTTCGTTGCGTAAGCCCGTCTGCTCCGTGTTCGGGTCCAGCCCCTGGCGCCGCTATGCCCCGTTCGGGCGGTACAACGTGGTGGTGACGCGCGATATGCTTTGCTCACCGTGCGTGCAGTTCAGCACCAGCGAACTGAACGGGTGCATGACGCGGGAGTGCATGGCCGCGATCGGGCCGGCGCAGGTGCTCGCCGCAGCCACCTCGAACGGTTTCGACTTTTCGGCGATCGGCGGCGTGCAGGTCGAGCGTGGCGTGAGCCATCGCTTCATGCCACCCGACCTGCAGCCCGATGATGGCCGCCGTGGCCCTCTTTCGCCCCACCGCCCAACGCCCACCACGGTCGCGACAACCGGGCGCCCGCTCGCCATCTGCAAGAGCATGACCAGGCCGATCAGGCCTGCACGACCCTATGGTACTCTCGATCTTGGCGACCCTGCCGAGGTCGCGGCCTTTGTCGCGCAGACCGATGCGCTGGGCGGCCCGGATGCCCCGGAGGCCGCGGCGTATTGGAAGACCGTACGCCCGGCGGTTCCCGCCCGGCTCAACCAGGCGAGCGCGCGCGTCCACCCGCTCTCGCAGGACTACGCCGATCTGCAGCATGAGCTGTACAGGTCGATCACCGGCCGGGACTACGCCGACCTTGCTTCGGAACTGACCCCTTTCGACAAGGACCGCGCCGCGCAGAGCCTGCTCGCCTATCCGGACCGACAGCCGCGGGATCTCAACCGCTATTTCCATGCGATGGCGAAACTGGTGGACCAGTTCGATGCCGACGGGCCCTGCGACATTCTGGATCTGGGCAGCGGTTGGGGCTTCACCAGCGAATACATGGCCCGGCTCGGCCATCGCGTTGTCGCGGTCGATATCAACCCCGATTTTGTGGAGGTCGCAAGGCGGCGGAGTGCCGACAATCGCCTTGGCATCGACTATCGTATCGGCACGTTCGACAATCTGCCTCTGGGCGACGGCGAGACGTTCGATGTCATCATGACGTTCGAATCGTTCCACCACTGCCGCCGTCCAGATGCGGCGTTGCGGGGCGTTGTCCAGCGCCTGAAGCCCAAGGGCCAGGTGATCCTGTCCGGTGAGCCGTTCATCGATCGCGGCATGTGGCCCTCATGGGGCCTGCGCCCGGATCCGCTGTCTGTCTACTGCATCGCAAAATTCGGGTGGTGGGAGTCCGGATGGACCCGGAGGTACATGTCCTATCTGTTCCGCAGCGTCGGCTTATGCACCACGTTTGTTGACTTCCACTCCGACATGGAGCGGTTTCTGATCGGGCGGCCGGGGGAGCGGTTCGATGCCGATCAACTGGTCTACGATCCGACTGAAGCGGGGTGGACGCGTGACCGGCAGTACCTGATCTGTTCGGGTCACGCGCGCCTGGAGTTTCCGCGTAACCCCCGGCGGGTCGTTCTCATTGTCTTTAACTTCGCACCGTTCCCATTCATGATCGAGGTCGATGGTCCGGCGCTGCGGGAACCCCAAGCCTCTGTGCTGCAACCGGGTGAGAACCGGGTCGAGGTGGCGTTTCAGACCGAAGACGCGAGCCCCATCCGCTCGATCGAGCTTCGCTGCCCGACCTGGCGCCCCGGGCGGGTACTCGGGAACGGCGATGATCGCGAGATCGGATTCCATCTGCTCGCGGTGGAGGAGCGCTCTTGAAGGTCGACCGGGCGGCAGCGAATCATGCTGGCGGCCGTATCCGCCTGGGACGCCTTGCAACCGACCCTTTGTGGGTCCTGAACCCGGGTGGGCCCATTCACGAATGCGGCGGCAACTCCCGACAGGGATAAGGCGGCAGCCAGCAGGGATAGCCGAACGTAAGCCGCTCCCCCCATCGTCGGGGACTGATCCCGTGGGCCGTCGGACTCGGAGCGCTTCCCCGGAGCCATTTCACCGGCCCGACGAAGAGTCGCCGCAGCGCGAGCGCCCGCAAGCCCTCGCTGTCGGGGAGCAACCGCATCCCCTCGACGTTAGCCAGCTCGCCGCGCGAATCCTGTAGCACCGCCTGGCCGAGATACGACTCATTCCAGCCGACCCTCAGCCCGGGAAACTGCACCATCCGGGCGGCAACTCCGCTGCTCACCGGCACCGCCGTGATCCGCACGGAAAGAACCAGGACAGTGGCAACGAGCGAACCCGCGGCCAGGCGGCGCCGTTTGCCCAGAAGTTCGCGTATCAGGAGAACGGCGAACAGGCCAAGCGCCGGAAAAGTCCACTTGAAATAATGGACATTCTCGTACCGCCACAATCCGCTTGGAAGCAGGTCGATATAAGAAAAGAATAGGGCTGAATAAGCCACGATGGAAACTACAAGCATGCAGGCGGTCAGGCGGGCAGCCCCGCGCAGTCCCGCCAACACGGGAACAATGGCGGCCAGCGCGAGAACAATCCACGGGCAGCGTGCCAGCAGGCCCACCCCATCCGGGAACCATGGATGGGGTTCGATCAACAGCACATAGGTCTTCCACGGAAGCTGCGAAAAGGCAAAGCCAAGCGTCCGCGAATGCACGACGTAGGCGGTTTCGTGCAGACCGTATATCCGGAGATAGAGCAGCGCGTACGGCACGACCACGATCAGTCCGCCGACCAGGACGGCAACCGCATCCCGCACGCGGGCCTGCTTTCTCCAGACCTCCGCCCCCACCACGGTGCACCCGCAGACCACGCTGATCAGTGCATCAGTCGGACGCACCAGCGGGAGCGCGCCGAGCAGCAGCCCGAGCCCGGCGAGGCGCACCAGTCTCCACCGGTCCCGCTCGACCGCGGCGGCAGCGAGTTGCGCGGCCACAACGGCGAACGACATCCAGATCAGCGCGGCCGAGACGGTCGTATTCCAGGGCTCGGCCCAGGTTTTCGCGAGGCGTGGGTCAGCCATTGCCACAAGGACGAAGACCACCGCCGATCCTGAGGGCGCCACATCGAGCCGGCACGCAAAGGACAGGAACGCTGCATACGCGATCAGCAGTGCCCCGAGATCGACGAAGAAAAACGGATGCATCGGCAGCCAGCCCGTGAACGGGGCTGCCATCAGGGAGTAACCCAGGGGAAACCAGTGTCGTGTTGGGGAGAAGTCGAACGCCCGCAGAGCCCGCGCGGATTCGATGTACTGGCTCTGATCAAACCACCCCCACCACCCAAGAGGATACGCGCGGTTGTTTCCCGGCAACGCGGGATCGGCGAGGTAGTATCCCATGTAAAACAGCGCAAGAACGATACCGCCGATGAGCGGTATCAGTCTGGACAGTCCGGACGCCGCATCAGGAGCCACAACCCGGACACGCTGCAATTGCGAATATTCACTCATATGCCGACCCCGATGAACTATTCACACTCGTGGCGAGGCGGGATCCCGAGCGGCCTCCACCGGATCACTACGATAACATTCTTGGGAAACATCCGCCAGCGGATGACCAAGCCCTGCCAGCAGCGCGGCCACCGTCGCCGACCAGGGCACGGGCCGGAACTCCCGTCGCACCCGTTCCTCCCACCGCGCCAGCCCCGCGGGGTCGTCGATCACGGCGCGGATCTCGCGATAGGCGTCGTGCAGATTATCGGGATCGAAGCGGCGCACGAGATCGCCGCCCGCTTCCGGCAGTGACGTCCGGTCCGCGATCAGGCACGGCTTGCCGAACGCCAGACTCTCGGTCACCGGCAGTCCCCAGCCTTCGTAGAACGACGGAAACAGCGTGAACAGGCACCCCTGGTAAAGCGCCGTGAGCTCGGCATCCGTCGGGTTTTCGATCACCAGCAGATGGCCGTCGAGGTTACCGGTATTGGCGATCTGGCGCATCAGGTCATCGACCAGCCACCCGACGCGCCCGGCGAACACCAGAACCGGCACCTGCGCGCGCGGAAGCTCCGCCACCAGGCGTTGCCAGACGCGGAACAGCAGGATGTGGTTCTTGCGTGCCTCGATGGTCGAAACGAAGAGCGCATAGCTGCCGGGCGGCGGCAGACGGCGGGTGCGCACGGCTGCGTTCGGGGGCGCCCCCGCGCCGAAGCCGGTGCCGATCGGCACCGGCACCACCGCGCCGGGCAGCGCGATGCCCCGCTCCCGCGCGAAGCCTGCGACATCGGCGGCCGTCGCGCGGGAAATCGCGAACACGGCATCGCAGAGCCGCAGCACGTCGTCGAACCTGTTCCAGAACAGCCGCGCCAGGCTCCCCTCACACCATTCCGGATGCCGTGTCGGAATGAGGTCGTAGACCAGCAGGGCGAAGCGCAGTCCGCGCTGCCTGCGTTGCGCATCGATCATCCCGGCATAGTCGGGATGCGACCACGGCGCCCCGAGAGCCAGCAGCCAGTCGCCGGCGGCCGCGAGGTTGGCGAAGTCGCTGCCGTGCCGCCCCGCGGCCGAGGCCGGCCGCCGTGCAAGCCGCGCCGGGACCTGCCGCGCGCTGGCTGCGATCGTTCCGATGAGACGGACCCAGGCGCGCCAGGAGTTGGCCTGCTTGCGCAACGCCTCGATCAGGGGCACGCGGGTAGTGGGTGGCACCCGATGGAGCAGCCGGCGCAGGAACCCCCAGGCCGGCGCGTGCAGCCGGTTTGCGGTCCGGCGCGCCGGCGGCGGCCGATCCCCGGAGGTCAGCCGTGTGAAAAGGGCCGCCACGTCCGACCACGGTACCGCACGCAGGCCGTTACGCATCGGGTCGTGACGAACGAAACGCACCAGACCGGTATTGCCGTGCTCCGCCTCCAGGGTCCGGTAAAGCTCGAACGCCAGACGCTGGACCCCGCTTGGCCGCGAATTGGAGAGTGCGTATTCGAACAGGTCCTCGACGTCGATCCACAGCCTTGCGGCCATGCGTCAGGCACCCCCCCGCTCGGTTGCGACCTGCGCGTGCCAGTCCGCCAGCACGTCCCGCAGCGTCTGCGTCCAGGGCGTTGCCGGCGCCCACCCGAGCAGCGCGCGCGCGCGCGCCGCATCGCCGAAGCCGTGCCGCCCGTCTCCGGCGCGCACCCGCGACCGGTCGGTGCGGATGTCGGCGGCCACGCCGGCCAGCGCCAGAAGCCCGTCCAGCACGTCGCCGATCCGCCGCGCCTGGCCCGAACAGAGATTCAGGATCGTCCCCGGTGCCAGCACCTCGCGACGGTCGATGCACGCCACATAGGCGGCGCAGACGTCGCGGACATCCAGGAAGTCGCGCCAGGTGTCGAGATTGCCGACCTGCAGCACCGGCGCCTGCAGGCCTGCGGCGATCCGCGCGATCTGGCGCGCGAAGGCGGGGACCACGAAATCCGCCGACTGGCCGGGGCCGGTGTGGTTGAACGGCCGCAGGCGCACCACCCGAAGCCCCTGGCCGACCATGCTGCCCAGCGCCAGATCGGCCGCCGCCTTGGTGGCGGCATAGCCGTTCGCCGGCGCCAGCGGCGTATCCTCGTCGATCGGGACCTGCCGGCCGGCCGCGCCGCCATAGGCGTCGGCGCTCGAGACGAACAGCAGGTGGCATCCGGGCGCGTGGCGCAGCACGGCCCGGGCCAGATGCAGGCTGCCATGGAGGTTCACCTGCCAGGCCTGATCCTCGTCCTGCCCCGCCGCCGAGATCGCCGAGATCGCGGCAAGATGGACGCACACCTCCGGCGCCGCAGCAGCGACCACGTCCGCCACCGCGGTGGCGTACCGCACATCGACCTTCGGGGTCAGAACCGCGGCCTCGGGGTAAGCGGCGGCCAGTGCGGCACAGAGGTGGCGGCCGACAAAGCCGGCCCCGCCGGTCAGCAGAATGCGGCTTGGGGGGGACGGCATGTCACTCACGCATCCGCGCGCGATGGCGCGCCAGATCGGCCTCCACCATTTCCGCGATCATCTCCTCGAGCGAAATCGTCGGCTGCCAGCCCAGGGTGCGCCGTGCCTTCTCGGCGTCGCCCAGAAGGACATCGACTTCCGCCGGGCGGAACAGGTCGGAGCGGGAGACGACATGCTCCTCATAGGAGAGCCCGACATGGGCGAAGGCGAGGCGGCACAATTCACGGATTGTTGTCGTCCGGCCGGTGGCGATGACGTAATCGTCCGGCACGTCCTGCTGGAGCATCAGCCACATGGCCCGCACGTAGTCGCGCGCGTGGCCCCAGTCGCGCTTTGCATCGAGGTTGCCGAGCGACAGGTCGCGGGCAAGACCCAGCTTGATGCGCGCCACCCCGTCGGTCACCTTGCGGGTGACGAACTCGATGCCGCGCAGCGGGCTTTCGTGGTTGAACAGGATGCCGGAGGAGGCATGCATGCCGAAGCTCTCGCGATAGTTCACCGTCATCCAATGGGCATAGAGCTTGGCCACCGCATAAGGTGAGCGCGGATAGAACGGAGTCTTCTCGTTCTGTCGGGGCGCCTGGATGAGACCGTACATTTCCGAGGAGGAGGCCTGATAGAAACGTGCCTCGGGCCGGGCGATACGCACCGCCTCCAGCACAGCCGTTGCGCCGATGCCGGTGACCTGCGCGGTCAGCAACGGCTGGTTCCAGGAGGCCGCGACGAAGCTCTGGGCGCCCAGGTTGTAAACCTCATCGGGGCGAAACGTTTGCATCAACCGGATCAGGCTGGCCAGGTCGATCAGGTTGCCATCGACCAGTTCCACCTGATCGAGAATGCCGAGCCAGCGGAGCCGCTCGCCGACGATGTCCGAAGAGGCGGAACGACGCATCATCCCGACGACACGGCAGCCCTTCTGAAGCAGAAGCTGCGACAGATAGGCGCCATCCTGTCCGGTAACACCCGTAATCAGGCAGGTCTTCATGACAGTCCTCGGAAAAATCCTTTACAAGCCGTCATCGAGGATCGGAGACTTGCTGTCAACTTGCGCCATTTCGATATGACAGCCTTGGCACATTGCCACGAAGGCCATCCCGATCAACCGACAAACGCAGGCCAGGGATCGGGGCGCCCCGCGGTTCCGGGTTGCGGCGGCAACCCGCCGCCCTCCCCTTTTCGCCCTTAGGCCGCCGCGACCGTGTGCGCCCCCGACCCGGCAGCCTCGATCACCTCATCCACCGGCCCGTCGGCCACGATCCGGCCGCTGTCCAGCCGGATCGCCCGCGAACACCAGGTCCGCGCCGTCTCCATGCTGTGGGTCGCGATCACCAGGATATCCGCATCCCCCACCAGCCGCTCCAGCCGCGCCTGCGCCTGCGCCTGGAACTCAGCGTCGCCGGCGGCAAGCCATTCGTCCATCAGCAGGATCTGCGGCTCGATCATGGTGGCGATGGCGAAGGACAGCCGCACGGACATCCCCGCCGAATAGGTGCGGATCGGCACGTCCAGGAACGGGCCGAGGCCGCTGAAGGCGCCGATCTCCTCCACCCGCTCGCGCAACTCCGCCTCGTTCATGCCGCGGAACAGGCAGCGGAGCATGATGTTCTCCCGCCCGGTGGAGTCCATGTCGATCCCGGCGCTGGGGTCGATCAGGGAGCCGATCTCCCCCTCCACCCGCAGCCGTCCGCCGACCGGTTCGTAGATGCCGGCCAGGGTGCGCAACAAGGTGGTCTTGCCCGCCCCGTTGTGGCCGACCAGCGCCACCCGCTCCCCACGATCGATGCGGAAATCAAGGTCGCGCAGCGCGGAGACCACGATCCGGTTCGACGCGTCAGTGTGCATGCGCAGCCCGGTGCGTGCCAGCAGCTGCTTCTTCAGCGACCGCGCACCAACGTGGTACAAGGGGAAATCGACGTCCAACGCCTCGGCCAGGATGCTCGCCACGGCTCAGACCCAGAACGCGATGCGGCCGCGGAAGCGGACGAAGAAGGCGAAGCCCAGCGCGCAGAACACGGCGGTGTAGCCCACCGCCGACAGCCAGATCAGCGGCGAGGCGCCGGAGCCGAGCAGCGGCCCGCGCACCACCTGCATGACGACATAGAACGGATCGAGAAACAGCCACACCGCGCGCGGACCGAGCGTCTCCGGCTTCCACAGGATCGGGGTCATGAAGAAGGCCAGCTGCATCACGCTGGCGATGATCTGGCCGAGATCGCGGAACCGCGCGCAGAGCATGCCGAGCAGCAGCGCCGCGGCAAACGCATTGATGCCGAGGAGCGCCAGCCCGGGCAGCGCCAGCACCACTCCCCACCCCGGAAACACCAGGGAGATCACCATCACGATGGCGATCAGCGGCAGGTTGTGCGCCGCGACGATCACGTTGCGGAACACGCAGCGCAACGCGTGGGTGGTATAGGGCAGCGGCAGCTGGCGGATCATGCCCTCGGCCGAGATCAGGCTGGTGGTGGCCTCTGTCACCACCTGATTGATCAGGTTCCAGACAATCAGGCTGACCGACAGGAACGGCAGGTAGCTCCGCAACGTCTCATGGAACAACGCGGAATACAGGATACCCAGCCCCGCCAGCATCAGCCCGGTGGACAGGGTCAGCCAGAACGGGCCGAGCACCGAGCCACGGTAGCGGTTGCGGATGTCGAGCCGCGCCAGCGCCGCGGCCAGACGCCACCGGCGCATCCCGATCTCAAGATCGGACAGCGCACGGGCGCGCCGGTGCGGCGCGGCGGCGTCGTAGGATATGCACGCCCCGGCGCCGCCGCCGGGAGCGTCGAACGTGGTCTGCGCGGCGACCTCAGCGATCGTCTCCGGGCGTATCAGCATGGGGGGGCTTATATCGACTGCCCCGCCGCCGCGCCAGCCTTGCACGGCGCATGCGCCGACCGCCCGCACCGCCCAGCTCTGCGCGCCGCGTCATCGAGCGGTCACTGGACCCTCCGTCGCCCGTCCGGCAGCCTGATCCGACACCTGCCACCTCGCCCGCGCCGCGGTTGGAGAGACACGCGCCCAATGTTGATCGCCCAACTTACCGACCTTCATCTGCGACCGCGCGGCCACGCGGCCAACCGGGTGGTGGAGACGAACATGCTCGCCGCCCGCGCCGTGCGCGCGCTGACCGCCCTGCGTCCGGCGCCGGATGTGGTGCTGCTCACCGGCGACCTCGCCGACCGCGGCGAGCCGGGAGCCTACGACGTGCTCGCCCGGCTGCTGGACCGGCCGGAACTGCCGCCGGTGTTCGCGATTCCCGGCAACCACGACGACCGCGCCGCCCTGCGCGCTGCCCTGGGCGCCGCCCTGCCCGCCCTGCCGACGACCGACGGGTTCCTGCAGTATGCGGTCGAAGACTTCCCGGTCCGCCTGGTGCTGCTCGACACCTTGGTGCCCGGCGCCAGCCACGGTGCGCTCTGTCCGACCCGGCTCGACTGGCTGGAGGCGACCCTGGAGGCCGCGCCCGACCGCCCGACCCTGATCGCCATGCACCACCCGCCCTTCGCCACCGGGATCGGCCACATGGACCGCATCGCCCTGCGCGCGCCGGAGGCGTTCGCCGCGGTGCTGGCGCGGCACAGGCAGGTGCGGCTGGTCGTCTGCGGGCACGTGCACCGCGCGATCACCACGCGGATCGGCGAGGCGGTGGTCTGCATCGCCCCCTCGGTCGCACACCAGGTCGCCCTGGATCTGGATGCCGCGGCGCCGTCCGCCTTCACGATGGAGCCGCCGTCCTACCTGCTGCACCACTGGTCGCCGGCAGGCGGGTTCGTCACCCACACCGCGCTGGTGGAGCCATTCCCCGGCCCGTTCCCGTTCCTGACCGGGGACGACTCCTAGCCGCTACGGCAGGTGCCGGGCGATGTAGGGCGGCAGGTGGAAGGCCCCGGCGTGGATTTCGGGCGTCCAGTACCGGGTGGTCCCCAGGATGCCGGCGGCCGCGGCGCGGCGGCGGATCTCCTCCGCGGCAAGCCTGGTCAGGCCCGCGTCCTTCGCCGCCCAGCCCAGGGTCATGAACCCGCCGACATAGGTCGGCACCGCGGCGACGTAGGCGGTGACGTGGGGGAAGACTTTCGCCCGCCGGGCGGAGGTCTCGCGCAGTTCGTCGGCCTGCATGAACGGCACGCCGCACTGGTTCACGATCAGGCCGCGGGCGGTCAGCACGCGGGCGCAGTTGGCATAGAACTCATCGGTGAACAGCACCTCGCCGACGCCGATCGGGTCGGTGGAATCGACGATGATGGCATCGAAGCTGGCGTCCGGCGCGCGCTTCACGTAGTCGATGCCGTCGCCCACGATCACCTCGGCGCGCGGATCGGCCCAGGCGTCCCCGCCGATCGCCGGGAGGTGTTCCTTGGACAGGCGGATCACTTCGCCGTCGATCTCCACCATCACGGCGCGCGCGGTGGTCTTATGGGCGAGCACGCGTTTCAGCACGCCGCCGTCCCCGGCGCCGATGATCAGCACATTGGCCGCTGCGCCGTGCGCCAGCAGCGGCACGTGGGCGAGCATCTCCTGGTAGACGAACTCGTCGGCCTCGGTGATCTGGATCACCCCGTCGAGCACCATCATCCGGCCGTGCGAGCTCGTTTCCAGGATGGCGATGTCCTGGAAGGCGCTCTGCGTGCGGGCCAGTTCGCGGGTGATCCGGAAGCGCTGGCCCCAGTCGGGGTAGAGGGTCTCGTTCACCCAGATATCGGCGGTCATGGTGGCGGTCTCCGGACAAGGCAACGGCCCGGGAGCGGGGCCCCGGGCCGTTCGACAGGGAATGCGGATGCGCTCAGGCGATCAGGCCGCGCCGCTGCTCGCCGAGGTGGATGGACGCGGGGCGGAACGCCTCCTTCAGGATCGGCAGCGACTTGTAGGGATCGCAGGCGCCGCACATGAAGATATCGACGGCGGCAAAATCACGCTCCGGCCACGTGTGGATGGAGATGTGGCTCTCGGCCAGCACCAGCACGCCCGACACCCCGCCGTTGGGCGAGAAATGATGGAAGTGCCCGTGCAGGATGGTCGCGCCGGCGGCCTCCGCGGCGGCACGCAGCGCGCGGTCGATCGCGGCCGGGTCGCACAGGTCGTGCGCGCCCCAGAGATCGACCAGCAGATGCGTGCCGGCGAATTTCACGCCATCCTTGACGACGAAATAGTCTTTCTGCGCGTCAGCGCCGTCCGACTCCTGGTTGCTGCTCGGAGTGTCCGAGACCATCCCCAGCGGAGCGAGTGCGTTCATTTCGTACCCTGTCCCTACCAGTAGACGGCCTGCGGGCGGCGCTGCGCGCGAACCCGGTCGGCCAAGACGGCGGTAATTGGCGAAACCCGGCCTGTCATGCAAGAGGGGGGTGCGCCCTGCGGGCCGCACGCAGCACATGGCCGCTCAGCGCACGGCCTTGAGCGCGCTGTCGAGCCGACCCGCCAGCGCCGCTTCGGCGCCGACCCGCGGCAGGTCGGCGAGGCTGCGCACCGCGGGCGCGGTCAGCAGGCGGAACATATCGGCCAGCGGTCCCGCGCCCATGCGCGCCTGGTCCGTCCGCAGCGCCGCGACCCCGGCGGCATCGCCGGCGCGCACCGTTGCGGTGGCCAGGCGCAGCAACGCCTGCCGCTGCCCCGCATCCAGGGGACCGGCCGCCGGCAGGGCGCGCGCGACATGGGCGCGCAGCGCCTGCTCCGCCCCCGCCCAGTCCCCGGCGTGTTCGGCGATCGCGGCGCCGGCAAGGTCGGCCGCATCGGTGCCCATCGCCCGCAGCGCCGCCAGAGCGTCGGCCACGTGGCCGGCGGCGGCCTGCGCCCGGGCCGCGAGCACCGCGCGCCGTCCCTTCAGCGCCGGAGGGAGCCCGTCGGCCTCCGAATCGGCGAGCGCCCGCAGCGCCCCGGCCGGGTCTTTCTCCGCCAGACGCAACGCCGCCAGCCTTGCGCCGAGCCCGGCCCGGGCCGCCGGGGTCGGCGCGGCACGCATCAGCTTCGCCAGCACCGGCCCGGCCTGGTCCGGCAGATCGAGCGCGAGCAGGCGATCGGCGAGCTTCGCCGCCACCTGTGCGCCGGCCGCACCGGCGGGCAGCAGGTCGGCGTTGGCGTCGAGCAGCGCGACGAAACGCAGCGGCGGCATCCGGTCGAACCTTGGATCGGCCAGCATGGCGGCGAAGATGCGCCGCATGCGCGCGCGCAGTTCCGGCCGGGCCGCCGGAAAATCGGCCATCGTGCGACGCAGCAGCCCGAGCGCCGAGGACCACTGCCCGGCCTCAGCGCGCAGCCCTGCCAGGGTCTCGCGCAACGCGCGTTCCCGCCGCCCGCCGCGCCAGGCGTCCAGCAGCCGATCGAGTGCGTCCGCCGCCTGCGCCGGGCCGATCTCCTTCGTCGCGAGTCGCAGCGCCACCGCCCGGGTTCCGGCGCGGATACGGACCAGCCGGTCGGCCCCGTTCGCCAGACGGTCGTAGATCGCCAGGGCTGCCGCGGTCTGCCCGCGCGCGGCGGCCAGCATGCCGCGCGCCAACGCGAGCCGCGGATCGCGCGGCCTCCGATCGAGCAGTCGGGCGGCCGGGCCGGTCTCGCCGCCGGCGATCATGGTTTCGGCCGCCAGCGGCAGCAGCCGGCGGCGGAGCGCCGGGGGATAGGCCAGGATCAGCGGCGCGGTGGCCGCGAACATCTGCGCCGCGCCCGGGGCTCCGGGGTCCAGCTCGGCGGCGCGCACCGCGCGCCACAGCGCCACCTCGTCGCTGCCCGACAGGCGCGGGTCATCGATCCCCGCGGCACGCTCCGGATGCCCGGCGAGCAGCGCGGCCACCGCCGCCAGGCCGACATGCGCCGGCACATGGCCCTCGTGCGGATCTTCCGCGGCGGCGAGGCGCAGCAGCGCCCCCGCTTCCGCCCCCATGCCGAGCCCGATCATGCTGCGCGCCGCCCGGCGCAGCAGCGGTCCGCGGGCCAGCGGCGGCCGCTGGGCGGCCGCCGCCATCTCCCGCCGCAGGCGCTGCGCCAGCGCCGCGGTCGGCAGCGCCTGGATGCCGAACCGCCGGGTCAGCCGCGCCGCGTCGGCCAGCGCCATGGTGTCGAGCGAAGACGGGGTCAGCGCCAGCCGCCCGCCGCTGGCGCCGAGCACGAACCCGGTGGCACGCGCGCGCAGGACCAGCCGGTCCGACAACGCCTCCACCACCACCCCTTGCCAACTCGCCAGCAGGTCGAACTGCGGCGCCCGGCGGGTCACGGCAAGCCCGGCGCCCTGGCCGTGCGGGGTCTCGCGCTCGGTGCCGACCAGCAGCGGCGCGCCGGTTTCCGGATCGAGCAGGCTGACCACCCGGCCCGGATCCGCCATCGGCAGGACCAGGGTTCCGTCGTCCTCCCGCGGGCGGATCGCGCCGCCGCGTGCGGACGCGGGCTCGACCGCAACCTCCCATCCCGCCGGGCGCCGCCGCAACGCGATCCGCCGGGCGGGCGGCACGGTCAGCGCGAGTTCGGTCCCCGCGGCCAGCAGATGCACCGACGCCGTGCCGAACACGGGATCGGCCCGCAGCGCGCTAAGATCGATCGGACGCCTGGTGTCGAACACGACGATCCCCTGGCCGGCACGGCGGAATGAAGCGGCACCGACCGAGGCCTCGAACGGGACCAGCATGGCGGCGGCATGGAGTCCGGCCGGCCGGGGCGCGGGCGTTGCCGCGAGCGCAACCGGCCCGGCGGAGGGCGCGGCGCGGACAACGGGCACCGCGGCCGCAACGTCCCGCGGCGGGGCGGCCCGGGGGGCGGCCGGGGGGCGGCCGCATCAGGCCGACGCTCCGGCGCGGTGGCGCCGTCCCGGACCGCGGCGATCGTCCCGGGCGCTGCGGCGGACGCAGCGGGCGCAACCGTCCCGGCAGCAGCGGGGCCGCCCGCGGATGCGGCGCCCGCCGCCGGGGTCATGCCGGGCGACGTCGCACCCGCGGGTGCCGGCGCGTGCGATGCAAGCAGATGCGGTGCGGGCGAGTGCGGCGCGGGCGGAAGCGTCGGCGGCGAGAGCGGGGCTGTCGAATGCGGCGCAGCGCGGCGCAGGTGCGTCCGCGGGTGGCGGCGGTGTCCGGCGTTGCAGGCCGGCCGCGGCCGCAACAGGGGCGGCGGATGCCGCCGCGACGGCCGGCTTTCCTGTGGGCGCAGCCCCGCCGGCGGACGATGCCCCGCCCGGAGCCGGCGCGGCAGGCGGCACCGGCATCGACGCAGGCTTCAGCGGCGGATCCCGACGAGACACCACCACGGCCCGCTCCGGCGCCCGCGCCCGCGGCCGCGGCGGGTCCAGCACGTCCAGCACCAGCCGGACCCCCACCCGCAGCCGCCGCAGCCGCGCCCCCGGCACCACCGTGACCTCCGCCCGCCCCGGCGCGTCGGCGAACGCGCGCACGTTGCGCGGCAGCGACGGGTCGGGGCCGAACGGCAGCCGGCGGTCGAAACGCAGCCGCACCACATCGCCGTGCCGGACCATGTGCCAGCCGACCCGGGTCGGGAAGTCGAACACCAGCCGGCCGAAGCCGTGATGGGTGCCGGAGCGGACCGCGACCGGCGATGCCGCCACCGCGCCGGCCGCCGGCAACGCCAGCAGCAGCCACAGCCCGCACGCGATCCAACCGCCCCGCATCACCCGCCGCCGCCGGACCCCGCGCCGGCAGATCCGTCGCGGCCGAGCCGAAGCGCGGCCAGGCGGTCGGTGACGTCGCGCGCCCGGTCGGGCTGCATCGCTGCGAGAATGGCCGCCGCGCGTCGCGCCTCCATCCGGTCCACCACGGCGAGCAGGACGGGCATGCTGAGCTTGTCGAAGATCGCCGCCGCCTGGCGCGGCTTCATGCTCTGGTAAAGGGTCACGAGCCCGCTCCAGGCATCGTCGGTCCGTTTGCGGTGCGCCGCCTGCAGCGCCTGCAGCCTGGCGTCCAGCGCCTTGAGCTCGGCGACCCGCTGGTCAAGCCGCCGTTCCGCCGCCGCGAGCAGGGATTCCCGGGCGGCGAGCGCCCGGGCGCGCGCATCGAGGCCGGCGCGCCGGCGCCGCAGGTCGAGCAACAGCGCCTGCTCCGCCGGGCTGATCGCCGGCGCCGGCGGCGACGGCACCGCGGCGGCGCGGGCTGCGGCAGGAGCGCCGATCGCCGCCGGCGGCGTCCCCTGCCCCGGGCCTTCACCGCCTGGCCCATCCGTCCCCGGCGCGGGCAGCTGTGGCCTGGGCCGCGACCGCCGGAACGATCGCGCGCACGAGCCCGACCGACTTCACCCCGAGCAGCGCGGCGAGCGCCACGATCGTCGCCGGCAACAGCCGCGGGGCGGCGATTTTCATGCCCCGGTCCTCACCGCGCCAGCCGCAGGGCCTGCATCAGATCCCGCTCCGCCTGGCTGCGCGGCGGCGCCTGGTCCTCCGCTGGCGCCGGGGGTGGCGGCGGCCGCGACGCGCCCGCCGGCGCGGCGGCGGACAGCGGCCGGGCGGCGCGGACCAGGCTGTCCAACCGGTCGGCCAGCGCGTCCCCCCGCTCGATCAGGAAGCCGAGATCGCCTTCCACCCGCCGCACCTGCTCGATCTGCCGGGCAAGATGGCGCCCGGCGCCGTCGGCCGCCTCGCGCAGCCGCATCACCCCGGATTCCGCCTGGCGGGTGCTGTCGTTGAATCCGGCCACCAGCGCCTCCAGCGCCGCGCGATCGCGCTTGAGCACGCCGAGCGCGCGTTCCAGCCGCAGCGCATGGACCAGGGTCGCGGCCAGCAGCCCGACCAGCACCAGCTCCAGCAGCCATTCTGCCCCGGCCATCACCCGCGCTCCGGCGCCGCGCGCAGCAGATCGCGCTCGATCCGCACCGCCAGGCGGTTCTTGCGCCGGCCGACCCTGGCCTCGAACAGCGGCACCGCGCCGCAGCGCAGCGCGACGGCGCCGCCGGGCAGGGCGCCGAGCGCGATCCGGCTGCCCGGACGCAGCGCGATCACGTCCGACAGGCGCATGGTCTGCTCGTCCAGCACCACGTCGAGCTCGACCTCGGTGTTCCACAGCCCGTCGGCCAGGTGCGTTTCCCAGATCGATTCGCGGCCGAACTTCTCGCCCATGAACTGTTGCACCAGCAGCTCGCGCACCGGCTCGAGCGTGGCATAGGGCAGCAACAGCTCGATCCGCCCGCCGCGCCCCTCCATGTCGATGCGCAGCCGCGCCAGCATGGCCGCATTGGACAGGCGGGAGATGGCGGCGAAGCGCGGGTTCACCTCCAGCCGCTCATGGCGGAACGTCACCGGGCACAGCGGATCGAACGCGGCCGACAGATCGGCCAGCACGACATGGATCAGCTGCTCGACCAGGGCGCGCTCGATCGTGGTGTAGGGCCGGCCTTCGATGCGCATCGCCGCGGTGCCGCGCCGCCCGCCGAGCAGCACGTCGACGATCGCATAGAACATCTCCGGCCCGACCACCGCGAGGCCGTAATTGTCCCACGCCTCGGCCTTGAACACGGCCAGCAGCGCCGGCGCCGGGATCGCGTTCAGGTAGTCGCCGAAGCGCAGCGACAGGATGTTGTCGATCCCCACCTCGACGTTGTCGGAGGTGAAATTGCGCAGGCTGGTGGACATGATCCGCACCAGCCGGTCGAACACGATCTC
>CAWHKR010000054.1:0-12937 GCA_963829875.1 uncultured Pseudomonadota bacterium
CCTTGGCCTTTCTCCCCCTCCCCTTGCGGGAGGGGGCCGGGGGGGAGGGGTGCGTGCGGCACGGAAAATCGTGCGGTGCCCACCCCTCCCCCCGGCCCCCTCCCGCAAGGGGAGGGGGAGAACAGAACCCCGTCCGCGACCCGACCGCACCCGCGCCCAGGAGACCCCGCCCATGCGCTCGCTCGACATCGCCGCCACCGGCATGCAGGCCCAGCAGACCAATGTGGAGGTCATCTCCAACAACATCGCCAACATGACCACCACCGGGTTCAAGCGCCAGCGCGCCGAGTTCCAGGACCTGATCTACCAGAACCTGCGCCGGGTCGGCTCGAACAGTTCCGATTCCGGCTCCATCGTGCCGTCCGGCGCGCAGATCGGCCTGGGCGTGAAGACCGCGGCGATCTACCGGATCAACGAGCAGGGCAACCTGCAACAAACCTCGAACTCGCTCGACCTCGCGATCCAGGGCAACGGGTATTTCCAGGTCACCTTGCCGTCCGGGCAGACCGCCTACACGCGTGACGGCACCTTCGGCCTCGCCCCCGACGGCACGATCGTCACCGCCGACGGCTACGTGGTGCAGCCGGGCATCCAGATCCCGACCAATGCAACCAGCGTGACGATCAACACCTCGGGCCAGGTGCAGGCGACGATCAGCGGCCAGACCGCGCCGCAGACGGTGGGGCAGCTCCAGCTCGCGGCGTTTCCCAACGACGCCGGGATTGCAGGCGCAAGGGGGCAACCTGCTGGTGCAGACCGCCGCCTCCGGCGCCCCGGTGGCCGGCAATCCGGCCGCGCCCGGGTTCGGCACGGTGATGCAAGGGTTCATCGAGACCTCGAACGTCAACGTGGTGAGCGAGATCACCGACCTGATCACCGCGCAGCGCGCCTACGAGATGAACAGCAAGGTGATCACCACGTCCGACCAGATGCTCGCCACCCTCACCAATCTGCAATGATCCGATGCGCCCCTTCCCCCCCCGTCTGCTGGCGCTGCTGCTCGCCCCGCTGCTCGCCGCCGCCGCCACGCCGCCGACGCCCTCCGTGCCGCGCGCGGTGGTGGCGCGGCCGATGCTGCGGGCGATGACCACATTGCACGGACCGCTGGTGCGCCTCGGCGACCTGTTCGCCAACGCCGGGCCGGCGTCGGGGCAGGTGCTGGGGCCCGGCCCGGCGCCGGGCGGACGGATCGTGGTGGCGGCGCGCCAGCTCGCCTTCATCGCGCAACGCTACGACGTGGACTGGCACCCGGCCTCGCCCGAGGATCGCGCGGTGCTGGCCTGGCCCGGGCGGCCGTTCGCCCGCGGCGCGGCGATGCCCCCGCTGATCGCCGCGCTGCACGCCGCCGGGGCCGGGGCGCAGGCACGCATCGTGCTCGACCGGTTCGATCCGCCGGTGGTGCCGCTGTCGCCGGACCTCACCCCGGTCGTGTCCGCGCTGGCCTACGATCCCGGCTCCGGCCGGTTCACCGCGGTGCTGATGCTGACCGGGGCGGGGCTCGATCCGATCGCGGTGCCGGTGGCGGGACGGGTGGAGGCGACGGTGCTGGTGCCGGTGGCGGCGGTGCCGCTGGCCGCCGGCACCGTGCTGGCGGCGGACGATATCCGGATGATGCGGATGCGCCGCTCCACGGTGCCGGGCGATGCCGTGCTGCGGGCGGAGCAGGCGATCGGTCAGCAGATCCGGCGGATGGCGCCGGCCGGAACGCCGTTCCTGCGCGACGAGCTGCGCCCGCCGGTGCTGGTGCGCAAAGGCGCGGTGGTGCTGATCCGGGTGGACAGCCCGGGGATCACGCTCACCGCGTCGGGCCAGGCGCTCGATCCGGGTGGCGCGGGGGACCGCATCCGGGTGCTCAACCCGGTCTCCCACGCGGTGCTGGAGGCGATGGTGACCGCGGCGGGACAGGTGCGGGTGCTGCCCGGCGCGCCGCCGCTGATCCCGGCCGGGGGCGTGGTGCGATGATCGGCGCCGCCCGCCGCCTGGCCCCGCTGCTCGTGCTGCTGTGCCTGCCGGGGTGCGGGCTGGTGCAGAGCCTGTCCGAGGTCGGCCGCCCGCCGGCGATGACGCCGACCGCCAACCCCACCCAGGCGCCGGGCTGGCGGCCGGTGAGCATGCCGATGCCGGCGCCGCAGCGGGCGCCGAACGAGCCCGATTCGCTCTGGCGCCCCGGTTCGCGCGCCTTCTTCAAGGACCAGCGCGCCGCACGGGTGGGCGATCTGGTCACCATCGTGGTGACCATGAACGACGCGGCCACCCTCAAGAACAACACCACCGCGACCCGCAACGGATCGGAATCCCTCGGGGTGCCGAATCTCTTCGGGCTGGAGACGTGGCTCCCCCATGTGCCGATGGACCCGTCCAAGCTGGTGTCGACGAGCAGCGCCAACGCCAACACCGGCACCGGGCAGATCCAGCGCGGCGAGCAGGTGACCCTGCGGCTGGCCGGCGAGGTCACCCAGGTGCTGCCGGACGGCAACCTGGTGGTGATGGCGAGCCAGGAGTTCCGGGTCGATAACGAGCTGCGGGTGCTGCGGGTCAGCGGGGTGATCCGGCCGGAGGACATCGCCTCCGACAACACGATCAGCAGCGACCGGATGGCGGAGGCGCGGATCGCCTATGGCGGGCGGGGCGAACTGACCCGGGTGCAGGCGCCGCGCTGGGGTCAGCAGGTGCTGGATATCCTGGCGCCGTTCTGATCAGGCGGCGATCAGCCGGGGGGTGGCTCCGGCGCGAGACGACCCACGGCGTCGCGCACGGAAAACGCCGGGTCGGCGAGCTGATCGAGCGTCAACGGGCACGGCACGCTCGCCCACCTCGGACGGACGCCGACGGCAATGACGGTCTGCCCGGCGATATCCAGCCTGGCCACCGCGGTGTGGACGGCATCGCGCCACACTTGATCGAGGTCGATCCGCCGCCGCATCGCCGGGGTGATCCGCCGGCGCAGGCTGGACTGCCAGGCGATGACCTCGCTGAGCCAGTGGCGCACCGATGGCGCTTCGGCATCGGCCGCGGCCAGGACCAGGTGGGAGAGGATGTTTTCGAGCAGGCTCTCGACCGTCCGCAGCTCGCTGATGCCGACGTCCGCGACTTCCTCGACGACATTGGCGAGATCAAGCCCGTTCGGCAGCCCCGGCCGGCCGGACAGGCGGCGCAGCGCCTCGGCCTGCTGTTCGGCCCAGGCGTAGATGTCGGTCTCGTAGAGGCTGGTCTCGCCCATTGCGCGCCCCGCTTTCAGGCGAAACATGGCCCCGCGCGGAATGGGGCGCAACCGCGCTGCGGGGGTGACGGTTCGCCAGCTAGGCCAAGGGGCAGCACCCCCATCAGTCGTCGCGGTGCACGCGCTCCATGCGTTCGTGGCGCTCCTGCGCCTCGATCGACAGGGTGGCGATCGGCCGGGCTTCCAGCCGCTTGAGGCCGATCGGCTCGCCGGTTTCCTCGCAATAGCCGTAGGTGCCGGTCTCGATCCGGATCAGCGCCTGGTCGATCTTGGCGACCAGCTTGCGGGCCCGGTCGCGGGTGCGCAGCTCCAGCGCCCGGTCGGTCTCCACGCTGGCACGATCGGTGATGTCGGCCTCGCGGATGCCGCCTTCGGACAGGCTGGCCAGGGTGCCGTCGGCTTCCTTGATGAGGTCGGCACGCCAACGCAGCAGCTTCTGGCGGAAATACTCGGTCTGGATCGGGTTCATGAAGTCTTCCCGCTCACTCGGTCGGTAGTCCGGAGGAAGCGTGATCATCATACGTGCCGATCCTGCCCTGCTTCGCCGCTTCTGGCGGTGACGAACGAACGCGCGGGCTTATAGCCGCGCCCTTGCGTCGCGCCAAGGCCGCAGAATGAAGCTTCAAGGAGCTGACATGAAAGCCGCGTGACAACCGCAACACGACCCGGCCCGGCAATTGGCCCGGGGCTCACCCCCGCCGCGCCAGCTCGATGCGGCAACGCAGCGCCACCGCATCGAGAATCCCACCCAGCGCCGGGTCCTCGGCCGGCGGCATCGCCCGGAGCAGACCGTGCAGCCGTTGCAGCGCCGGAGTGCCCTCCGCCGCGTCGCCGGCGCCGCCGAGCAGGGCGCGCTGCCAGGCTGCCAGCGCGGCGAGCATCGCCCGCCCATGCTGCCGGGCGGCGCGGTCGCGCGCCGCATCCGGCGCCGCCTCCTGCAAGGCGAGCAGCCCGGCCAGCGCCGCCGCCGGGGCGGCGGCGGCGGCCGCATCCACGCTCCCGCCCGCAGATCCGGGAGGGGCCGCGGCATCCGACACCGCAAAACCGGCATGCCCCGGCGCCCCCGGTGCGCGCCCCGGCGTCACGGGGGATGTGCCACGCAATGCCCGAATGCCTGTCATGCTCCGCTCCTTCACCTTTCAGCCCGGGCCCGGATCGCCGGCCGCTGCCGGTTCGTTCGTGCCGGCCGGCAAACCGTGCCGACCGGCCCCGCCGGCGCCGCGGCGCAGAAGCGGCCGTGCGCCCTGGCACATGGCTTGCTGAGTTTCCTCCGCCCGCCGGGCCCGCGCCTCGTTCCGTCTTCCGGGGCCGTACCCCGCGCCCAGACTGCCCGCCGCCGGTTAACGCCGTGCCAAGGACCCGCCATGCGCGCGCTTCGCCTGCTGCTCGCCCTTGCGGCCCTGCTGCTCCCCGCCCTGCCGGCGGTGGCGCAGGTGCGCATCAAGGACATCGCCGACGTCGAAGGGGTGCGGGAAAACCAGTTGATCGGCTACGGCCTGGTGGTCGGGCTGCACAACACCGGCGACAGCCTGAACAACGCGGTGTTCACCCGGGAATCGCTGGTGGGCATGCTGGAACGGCTGGGGATCAACACCCGCGACCTCGAATCCAAGCTGCGGACCAAGAACGTCGCCGCGGTGATGGTCACCGCCGAACTGCCCGCCTTCGCCCGCAACGGCGACCGGATCGACGTCGCGGTGTCCTCGCTCGGCGACGCCACCGACCTGACCGGCGGCACGCTTCTCGTCACCCCGCTGCTGGGGGCCGACGGGGAGGTGTACGCGGTCGCGCAGGGCGCGGTGGCGACGGCGGCGATCGCCGCCTCGGGCGCGGCGGCTTCGGTCACCCGCGGGGTGCCGACCGCGGGGCATATCGCCAACGGGGCGACGGTGGAAAAGGAGGTGCCGTTCCACCTCGATCGCAGCAAGAGCCTCTATCTCAGTCTCCGCAACCCGGACCTGACCACCGCCGAACGCATCCGCACCGCGATCGACGCCGCGGTGGGGCCGATCGCGCGGGTGACCGACCCGCGCACCGTGGTGCTGAACCTCACCGGGCGCGACCCGATCAGCACCCTCGCCACGGTGGAGGACCTGCGCGTGGTGCCGGACGAACCGGCGGTGGTGGTGATCGACGAGGCCAGCGGCACCGTGGTGATGGGCGCCGACGTGCGGATCAGCACGGTGGCGATCGCCCAGGGCAACCTGACGGTGCGGGTGAGCGAAACGCCGCAGGTCAGCCAGCCGGGCCCGCTCTCCCACGGCGCCACCGTGGCGGTGCCGCGGACCAACATCCAGGTCAACGACCACCACGCGAACAAGCTCGGCATCGTGCGCGGCACCGTGACCCTGCGGAAGCTCGTGGCCAGCCTCAATGCGCTCGGCGTCGGGCCGCGCGACCTCATCACCATCCTGCAGGCGATCAAGGCCGCCGGTGCGCTGCAGGCGGACCTGGTGGTGCGATGAACGCGGCGCGCATCCTGCCCGCCGCCGGCCCGCCGCCGTCGGACCTGCCGCCCGCCCGGGCCGCGAAACTGTGGCAGGCGGCGAAATCCTTCGAGGGCATGACCCTCGGCGCGCTGCTGGCGCCGATGTTCGACACCGTGACCACCGCGCACGGCCCGTTCGGCGGCGGCAACGCCGAGGCAACCTGGCGCCCGCTGCTGGTGCAGGCGATCGGCAAGGAAATCGCCGCCGCCGGCGGATTAGGCCTCGCCGTGCCGGTGTTCCGCGCCATGCTGGCCGCCCAGGAAGCGCATCACCCCGCACCCCCCAGGGAACCCAAGCCATGACCCCGTCCCCCCACCCCGCCGCGGCACAACGGCTGACCGCCGCGCTGGAGCAGGAAAACGCCGCCCTCGCCGCATGCGACTTCGCCGCCATCGGCGGACTGCTGGCCGAAAAAGAAGCCGCCCTGGCAGACCTTTCCGCCGCCCCCCCGCCGCCGCCGGACACAGCAATCGCCCTGGCCACGGTGACCGCACGGAACCGGGCCCTGCTGGAACGCGCCCTCGCCGTCCAGGCACGCATCATCGCCCTCGTCGCCCGCGCCGCCCCCCCAGCCCCAGCCCACAGCTACCGCGCGCCCGGCAACCGCACCGCCACCCACGCCGCGCCGTGCGCCTTGTGCGCGCGGGCGTGAGATCGGGGGGCGGACAGGAAGGCCAGGGGGCAGCGCCCCCCTGGCCTTGCTGTCCGCGCCCGGACTTACGCCAGCCCGAGCAGGTCGCGCAGCACGTATGCGGTGTGCGCGCCGGCGGCGGGGCCGGTCCAGCGGACGACCGAGGTTGGCGCGTCGCCGTCCAGGCGGATGGCGGGGCCGGGGTGCAGGGTGGGACCGATCAGGGGGTCCTCGATGTCCTGGACGGCGCCGCGGGCGCGGAAGTGGGGGTCGGCGGCGCAATCGGCGATGTCGTAGAGGCGTGAGCATGGCACGTCCGCCGCGTCCAGCTCGTCCTGGGCGGTGACCGCGGGGCGGGTTCGGGTCCAGGCGGCGATCGCTTCGTCGAGTGCGGTGCGCCGGGCACAGCGGTCGGCGTTGGTGGCGTAGTCGGGGTTGGCGGCCAGGTCCGCGCGGCCGATCGCGCGCATCAGACGGGCGAAGATCAGGTCGGAGTTGCCGGCGATGCAGAGCCATCTGCCATCGGCGCAGGGGTAGGTGTTGGTGGGCGCGGCGGTGGGGATGGCGGCGCCGACGGGTTGGCGGATGCGGCCGTCGAGTGCGTATTCCGGCAGCATGCCTTCCATCAGGCTGAACACGCTGTCGACCAGGTTCACGTCGATCACCCGGCCGCGCCCGGTGGGCGCCTTGGCGTCGGTGGTGGCGTCGCGCTGCCACACGGCCGCGAGCAGCCCGATCGCGGCGTACATGCCGGCGAGGTCGTCGCTGATCGAGATGCCGCAGCGCGGCGGCGGCAGGTCCGAGGCGCCCGCCGGGTGGCCGGTCAGGTGGCGCAGCCCGCCCATGGCCTCGCCGATCGCGCCGAACGCGGGCTTGTCGCGGTACGGCCCGTCCTGGCCGTAGCCGGAGATGCGCGCGATCACCAGCCGCGGGTTGACCGCGTGCAGCGCGTCCGGCCCCAGCCCGAGGCGCTCCAGTTGCCCGGCGCGCAGGTTCTCCACCAGCACGTCGGCGCGGGCGGCGAGTTTCAGGGCGATGTCGCGCTGCTTCTTGAGGTCGAGCTCGACGGACAGCTTGTTGCGGCCGTGGATGCTGAACCAGACGGAGTATCCGTCCTTGGCCGCGCCCCAGCCGCGGACCGGGTCGCCGCCGGGCGGTTCGACTTTCACCACCTCGGCGCCGAGGTCGGCGAGGATGCGGGTGCAGAACGGGCCGGCGATGTAGTGGCCGAGCTCCACCACCTTGAGGCCGGCGAGCGGGCCGGCAGCGGCGGCGGGACGGGCGGCAGAGTCTTGCGGCATCAATCGGATTCCTAAAGTGTTTTGTAACCTTCGATCGGCTACACTTCGTGCGTGGAGCTGGTCGAGAGCTGCTGGCTTCCTGTTTCCTCCCCCAATGCCGCGCCCTCGCGCGGCCATCTCGGGGCGGTGCGCCCCCCGCACCGCCCCTTTTTCTTGCCGTGCCCGGGCCGGCGCCGCCAGTCCCTTCGGCGGAGCCGGGGCGTGATGAGCGTCCGGGCGGCGCTTGCAAGTTACATCAAGATACGCTGATTATATATTGTCTTTGCGGTATTTATTCATGTGGGGTCTTGCGCGGGCGCGTTCCGTCCGGCCGGGTGCCGTCGGCGCGGATTGATTCCGGACGGGCTCATCGCCCATGCTCGCTTCATCCCGGGCCATCGTCCCAGGCCAGGCCGGGAGGGAGGACACCATGCCGGCAGTTTCGCTCAACCACTACACGATCCTGGTGCAGGATCTGGAACGCACCAAGGATTTCTACGAGGACATCGTGGGCCTGAAGGCCGGCGACCGCCCGCCGCTGAACTTCCCGGGCTACTGGCTCTATTGCGGCGGCGTGCCGGTCGTGCACCTGATCGGCCGCCGGCCGGAGGACCCGAAGATCGACGGCGCGCCGGACACCGGGCGGCTGGATCACATCGCCTTCCATGCCGAGAACCTGCGGCTGATGAAGGACCGGCTGGGCGCGAACGGGATCACGTACGACGAACGGGTGCTGCCGCGGCTCAACATGACGCAGCTGTTCTTCAAGGACCCGGACGGGGTGAACATCGAGTTCAACTTCCAGGCGTCGGAAACGGTCTGAGGCTTGTGCCGCTTCCTCCCTCCCCCGACGGGAAGGCGCGGAGGAGGGGTTCGGTTGGGGTGGGGCGCGGGCTCGCCGGCAGCTACGTGCCGCGTGCCCCCTCCCCCGGCCCCTCCCGCAAGGGGAGGGGAGAGTCCTTCGGTTATCCGCCCCGCGCCAGCCGCGCCTGGATCGCCGCGTCCCGCGCCAGCACCGCCTTGGCGCGCTCCACCACCGGGACGTCGATCATCTTGCCCTCGAACTGCACCGCCCCGGTGCCGGCGGCCAGGGCCGCGTCATAGACCGCGACCATCCGCCGCGCCTGGTCCACTTCTTCCGCCGCCGGGGCGAATTCCTCGTTCAGCACCGAGACCTGCAACGGGTGGATGCAGGAGGCGCCGACGAAGCCCAGCCGGCGGGAGCGGCGCACGATCGCGCGGAACGCCTCCTGGTCGCGGAACTCGGCGATCGAGGCCACGAAGCCGAGCGGCAGGATCCCCGCCGCGCGGGCGGCGAACACCGTGTGCTGCTTGGGATAGAGCAGCCCCTCCGGCTCCGGCAGCATCCCCACCGAGAGGGTGAAATCCTCGGTCCCGAGGCTGATCGCGACCACGCGCGGATGGGCGCGCGCGATCGCCTCCATGCGGAAGAAGGCCACGGCGGTCTCGATCAGCACGACGAATTTCACGCTGCCCGGCGGCAGTCCGCGCTCGGCTTCCATCTCGGCCACGACCTCGGCCGCAGCCTGCACGTGCTCGGGGCTGTCGACCTTGGTCAGCATCAGGGCCGCGACGCCGGGCAGCACGGCGGCTTCCAGGTCGGGCACCAGCAGCCGCCAGGGGCGGTTCACCCGGATCAGCACGTCGGCGCCGCGGCGGGCGACCTGGGGGATGGCTTCGGCGAGCAGGGTGCGGGCGCGGGGCTTTTCGGCCGGCGCCACCGCGTCTTCCAGGTCCAGGATCACCGCGTCGGCGCCGCGGTCGGCCGCGCCGGCGACGAAGCGCGGCGCCGTCACCGGCACGAACAGCATGGAGCGCCAGCTCGGCAGCTCCGTGGCGGACTGGATTTCGGTCATGGGCGTCTCCTCTAATGGCGCCTGTGATACCGGCTGCGCCCGGCGCGGGTCAAAGCCGCGCCCAGATCGGTTGATCGCGCGGCAAAGCCGGGCGAGTGTCGGCCGATCCAGGCTGGCCCGCGGGTGGCGCGGCGGCCCGGAGGGAGAAGCGCCACACGTGACGCAGCTGTCGCCCCGCCCCGGTCCTGCCCGGCCGAACCGGACCGGGCGCCGCCCGCCGCTTGCCGCATGAGCGAGTTCGTCGCCACCTCTGCCGCCGATCGCGTGCCGCATCGCGGCATCATCACCTTCTGCGTGATCGGCGCGACCCTGGTCCAGGCGCTGGACCAGACCATCGCGAACGTGGCGCTGCCCTACATGCAGGGCAGCTTCTCGGCGAGTTTCGACGAAATCACCTGGGTCCTGACGTCCTACATCATCGCCGCGGCGATCATGACCGCGCCGGTGGGCTGGCTCGCCGCCCGGTTCGGGCGCAAGCGGCTGTTCGTGACCTGCCTGGCCGGGTTCACCATCGCCTCGATGGCCTGCGGGGCGGCGCAGAGCCTGACCCAGATCGTGGTGTTCCGCCTGCTGCAAGGGATGTGCGGGGCGGCGCTGGTGCCGCTGTCGCAGGCGACCATGCTGGACATCTACCCGCCGGAGCGGCGCGGCTACGCGATGGCGATCTGGGGCATGGGGGTGATGATCGGGCCGATCCTGGGGCCCACCCTCGGCGGCTACCTGACCGAGCTCTACAGCTGGCGCTACGTCTTCTACATCAACCTGCCGTTCGGGCTGCTGGCGACCACCGGGCTCGTGCTGTTCATGCCGGGCGGGCGCGGCCAGGGCCGGCTGCGGTTCGACTGGATCGGCTTCGCCGCCCTCGGGACCGGCATCGGCGCCTTTCAGATGATGCTGGACCGCGGGCAGGAGCTCGACTGGTTCGCGTCGCGCGAGATCATGGTCGAGGCGGTGCTGGCGGGGCTCGGGATCTACCTGTTCGTCGTGCACGTGCTCTCGGCCCGCCACCCGCTGGTCCGGCCGGGTCTGTTCCGCGATGTGAATTTTGCCGCCGGGGCGGTGATGATGTTCGCGGTGGGCACCATCCTGGTCTCCACCATGTCGCTGATGGCGCCGTGGCTGCAGGAGCTGGGCGGCTACCCGGTGGCGATGGCGGGGCTGATCATGGCGCCGCGCGGGATCGGCAATTTCGCCACCATCGTCGTCAGCGGCCGGCTGGCGCAGCGGATCGACGCCCGGCTGCTGGTGGGCACCGGGCTGTTGCTGATGTGCTGGTCGTTCTGGATCATGACCGGCTGGACGCCCGACATCTCCTCACGCGAGCTGATCCTGGCGATCATCATCCAGGGCGCCGGGCTGGGGCTGTTCTTCACGCCCTTGCAGGTGCTGGCCTTCGCCACCCTGCCGGCGGCGCTGCGCACCGAGGGGGCGGCGATGTTCAGCCTGTTCCGCAACATCGGGGCGGCGATCGGGGTTTCCGTCACGGCCTCGCTGCTGGCGCACAACGCGCAAGGATTGCACGCGATGATCGGGGCGACGGTGACGCCGTTCAACCGGGCGCTGGCGGCGGTGCCGCTGCTTGATCCCGCGACGCCGCGCGGGGCCGCGCTGCTGGCGGCCGAGATCGACCGCCAGGCGCAGATCATTGCGTATATGGACGACTACAAGCTGCTGATCTTCACCACCCTGCCCGCCTTGCTGCTGCTGCTGCTGATGCGCCGCCCGCGCCAGGTGGCCGCGGCGGCGGAGACGCAGGTGGCGATGGACTGAGCGGGGGCGGAGGTCAGGCCGGGGGGCTGGCGGCCAGAGGGCTGGCGGCTAATGCTTCTTCGCCTTCCGCGCTTTCTTCCCCGACGGCGCCGGCGGGTCCGCCGGCGTCTCGGCCGGCTGGTCGGTCGGCGGCGCGACCGATGTCTCCCCCGCGACGGCCCCGCGCAGGATCGCGGTGCGCGCCCGCGCCCCTTCGAGCACGTAGGCGTGGTCCGAGGCGTTGGTGACGAAGCGGGCGCCCATGCCGATGTAGCGGGCCGAGTTGGCGGCGCCGTTGATCCCGCCCATTCCCAGGACCTTGCCGTGCTTGCGGCAGGCGGTGGCCACCGTCTGGTAGGCGGCGATCAGTTTCGGATGATCCATGCGGCCGGGGACGCCGAGGTCGGTGGTGAGGTCGAAACTGCCGATCAGCAGCACGTCGATGCCGTCGACGGCGGCGATGTCGGCGGCGTTCTCCACCGCTTCCTCGGTCTCGATCATCACCACGGTGAGGAGTTCGGCGTTGAGCGCGGCCTGGGCCTCGGCGACGTCGGCGGGGGGTTGGTAGAGATAGGCCGGCGGCGGGCCGCCCCAGCTGCGGTGGCCGGCGGGGGGGTAGTGGAACGCCTCGGCGATGTGGCGGGCCTGTTTGGCGGTGTCGACATGGGGGACGACGATGCCGAGCGCGCCGTTGTCGAGCAGGCGGGTGGCCTCATCCAGCGCGCCGGCGCAGACGCGGACCAGCGGGGTGATGCCGGTGGGCAGCGCGGCGAGGCAGAGCTGGGTGGCTTCCTGGAGGCTGAAGGCGCCGTGCTCTGTGTCGATGAACAGGAAGTCGTGGTCGGAAGCGCTCGCGAGGTGGGGGACGGCGACGGTGCGGAGGTGGTGGACGAGGAAGCCGAGGACGAGGTGGCCTTCGGCGAGCTTGCGCTTGGTGGCGTTCTGGACCGGCGGCATGGCGTGGGTTTCCTCTCCCTTGGGGTGATGGTCCTGGGTTTGGTGCCGGTCCGCTGGCGGCGCCGCTACCTTGGGCCGTAGGCGACGGCGGACAGGCTGTTGTAGGGCGAGCCGCCCACCAGCTTCGTGCTGACCACGAGATAGACCAGCACCTGCCTGGCGCGATCGACGATCCGATAGACGTGCAGGGCCTTGAAGAGCGGGGCGGTGGAGGCGGTGAACACCTGCTGCTTGCGGGGCAGGTCGGACGGGACGGCGATCGGGCCGGTCTGGCGGCAGGCGATGGAGAAGCGGGACGGATCGGTGGCGAGGCCGACGAAGCCGGTTACGCCGCCGGTTTCGGCGCGGGAGACGTAGCAGGAGACGTTCTTGATGGTGGGGTCGTCGTAGCGCTCGACGACGATTTTGTCATCGGGGCCGAGCCAGCGGAAGTTGGTGTTGACGGAGCCGATCGTGGTGCGGGCCTGGGCGGCCAGCGGGGCGAGCACGGGGGCGAGCAAGGGGGCGAGCAGGCACGCGGCCAGGAGGGGTAGGCGGGGGGGGCGCATCTTGGGCTTCCTTCGGAACGGCCGCGCGGGCCCGGGGATCGCCGCTGGTCCGGGCGGGCGGAGGGCAGCATGCGAGGAGGGCAGAGGTCAACACGGCTGGGGGACGACGGGATGGGCGGCGTTTGTCGGCTGGTGGTTGGACCCAGGAAAGGGTGAAAGCGGTGGGCTTCGCGTCGCGGGTTGCGG
>CAWHKR010000055.1:0-71997 GCA_963829875.1 uncultured Pseudomonadota bacterium
TTGATGGTCGCTTTGAGACCTCGCGGGGCCGCTCGGCGATGCCGATCCGACCGGTGCTATGGTCTCATCGCAATCGGAACCGCTCCACCGCCTCCCAGTCCAGCCGGATTCCGAACCCCGGCCCCTCCGGCACAAGCATCACCCCGTCCGCGATCATCGGCTGTTCCGCCCACAGCCCCGGGAACAGCGGATCCCGCTCCGGGTCGGGGAAACACTCCACGCAGACCCCGTGCGGCACCGCGGCCAGCATGTGCGCGGCGATCTGCGGCTCCTCGTGATGCGCCATCTGCACCCCCGCCAGCGCACAGGCCGCGGCCGCGCGGCGCCATTCGGTGATGCCGCCGCCTTCCGAGGCGTCGAAATTCACGATGTCCACCGCGCCCGCGTCCAACAGCCGGCGCACACCGGCGGCGGTGATTTCGCTTTGCCCCGCGTTGATCGGGATCGACGTCGCCCGCCGCACCTCCGCCATGCCACGCACGTCGTCGTGCCAGTGGCAGGGCTCCTCGAACCAGGCGATGTCGTGGCGTTCCACCAGCCGCGCGAAGCGGATCGCCTCCGCCGCCGACCAGCCGCGGTTGGCATCGACCGCGAGCAGGAAGTCCGCCCCGCCGCCCGCGCGCGCGCAGGCCACGCGCTCGGCGTCTTCCTCCGGCGTGAGCCCGCCCACCTTCAGCTTGCACCCGGCCATGCCGACCGAGCGGAGCCAGGCCATCTCCGGGCCCAGATCGGCGGCCGTCTTGCCCGGCAGGTAGTAGCCGGCGATCGCAATGATCGGCAGCCGGTCCCGATAGCCGCCCAGCAGCGAACAGACCCCGACGCCCAGCGCCTTGCCCAGCAGGTCCCACACCGCGGTATCGACGCAGGCGATCGCGTTCATCGCCAGCGCCCGGTCGGCGCGCGCGATGGTAAGGCGGAACATCTTCTCCCAGATCCGCTCATACGCGGTGACCGGTTCGCCGATCACCAGCGGCGCGATCTCGTCCTCGATGATGCGCGCGATCGCCGGCCCGTGGGTGCGGTCGTCGCCGTTGTAGACCTCGCTGACCAGCCCGCCTTCGGTGTGGATGCGGGTGATCACCGTGGCGCGGCTGTCCACCTTGTAGGAACTGCCGGAGAACACTTTCCGCAACGGAATGCGGATCGGGATCGCCTCGACCCGGGCGATCTTCACGCCGTCGCCCCGCCATCCACCGGCAGGGCGACGCCGGTGATGTAGGACGCTTCGTCCGACAGCAGGAACAGCGCCGCGTTCGCCACTTCCTCCGGCCGCGCCGGGCGGCCCATCGGCACCTGGCCGCCGCGCTTCTTCACCAGGCTCTCCGGCGTCTCCCCGGGCGGCAACTGGCTGTCCGGGCGCGCCACGAACACGCGCAGCATCGGCGTGTCGGTGGGGCCCGGGCAGACCGCGTTCACCCGGATGTTCTCTTTCGCGTAGCGCTTGGCCAGCCCGTGCACCAGCCCGACGATGCCGAACTTGGCGATGTTGTAGACGGGGCTGAACTGCGATCCGGTCAGCCCCGAGGTGGAGGCGGTGAACAGCAGGGCGCCGCCGCCGCGGGCGCGCAACTCGGGCAGCGCGGCGATCGTGGTCACCAGCACGCTGCGCACGTTGAGGTCCATCGCGAGATCGAAATCGGCGAACTCCAGACCCTCGATCGCCGAGGGGCCCGGATGGCCGAGATGGTTCCAGACGAAATCCAGACCGCCCCATTCGCGCACCGTGCGGGCCACGATCTCGCGCGCGAATTCGTTGTCGCGCAGATCCCCGGCCAGTGCGATCGCCCGCCCGCCGGCGGCGCCGATCGCGTCCGCCGTCGCGCGGGCGGCGGCCGCGTCGAGATCCACCACCGCGACCGCAGCCCCTTCCTCGGCGAAGCGGAGCGCGCCGGCCCGGCCCATGCCGGAGGCGGCCGCGGTGACGATGCCGATCTTGCCCTGAAGCCGCATGGGTCCCTCCCGTTACGAAAGATGGCGCTTGGCGTCGAGCCATTCCATCATGTGATGGTTGAACACGTCGGGGTGCTCGACATTGGGGAAATGCCGCGCGGCGGCGATCTCCTCGTAGCGCCCGTGCATCACCAGGCCGGCGATGCGGCGGTTCTCGGCCGGCGGGGTGCCGATGTCCTGGTCGCCGCACAGCACCAGCACCGGCGCCGTGACCGAAGGCAGGCCAGGCGTGAAATCGAAGTCCATGATCGCCTGGCAGCAGCCGATGTAGCCCGCCGGCGTGGTGGCCGCGACGGTATCGCGGATCTGCGTCCAGCGCGCCGTGTTGCGCGGCTTGAACGCGTCGGTGAACCAGCGATCGACCGTGGCATCCGCAAGCGGCGCCACCGATCCGGCCTTCTCCACCAGGGCGATGCGCTCGTTCCAGGCGGCGAGGCCCTCGGTGGGGGTGGTGGGCCTGGTGTCGCACCAGACCGCGGAGATCAGCCGCTGCGGATGCTCGATCGCGAAGGCCTGCCCCAGCATCCCGCCGATCGACAGGCCGACGTAGTGCACCCGCTGGATGCCCAGCACGTCCAGCGCGCCAGCGACGTCGGCGGCGAGCGCGCTCATGGTGTAGGGGCCGGCGACCGGCTCGCTGCCGCCATGGCCGCGCATGTCGAGGCGCAGCACCCGAAAGCCCATATGCAACAGCGGCGGCACCTGCTCGGCCCACATCCCGCCGTCGGCGGCGAGCGAATGGGTGAAGCACACGACCGGCGCTTCGTCCGATCCCAGCAGGTCATAGGCGATCCGTCGCCCGTTCAAGGACAGCAGCATGGGCCGACCCTCCTCGCTGTTGCAGCCGGGGAGACTAGGGAGCGGGCGGGGACGCGGCAACTGCGGCGGGAAAGCGCAGGCCGAACTCGCGCGCAAGCGCCGTGGCGCCGGCCCGGGTCAGCCGCACCGCGCGCGAGCCGTCGTCGCGCGCGATCCAGCCCATGAGCCGCATCCGTTCCAGCATCCAGCCGCCGAGCGGGCCGCCGAGATGCCAGTGCCGCTCGGTCCAGTCGCGGCAGCGGCAGGCGATCCCGTGCCGCCCGGGGGTCAGCGCGTCGGTGTCAATTCCGAATGTTCCGGCGAATCGTGCCCGCCCGCGGCGGGTCACGCGCAGCCGTTTGTCCCCTGGCTGGGCGGCATCGTCCGTCCGCACCGCCCCCTCGGCCACCAGCGCCGCGGCCAGCGCGACGCCGAGTTCGCCGGCCAGATGGTCGTAGCAACTGCGCGCGAAGCGCAGGCCGCGCGCCGCCGGCGTGCGCGGCGCGACGAGCGGGACCGGCGGTCCGGCCAGCCGTGCCAGTTCCTCCAGCACCGCGGCCACCTGCGCGCCGGCCAGGCAGAAATAGCGATGCCGCCCCTCCTGCTCCACCGCGAGCAGGCCGCCATCGACCAGTCGGGCCAGATGCGCGCTGGCGGCCGGGCGCGACACGCCGGCGATCTCGGCCAGTTCGCCGGCCGGACGCGCGGTGCCGTCGGCGAGCGCGGTCAGGATCGCCGCGCGGGCCGGATCGCCGATCAGCCCGGCCGGCGCGGCGATGTTGGGCGCGGTGGCGGGGGCGCGACGCATGGTTCCATCATGCGTGAACCATTCGTCCCGGTCCAGGGGACACAAGACCCGGGCAACCGGAGGATCCCACGCATGCAAGACCCCGCCCACGCCCGCATTTTCGCTGCCTGGCATCGCGCCGCGCGGGAGCGCGACACCCAGGCCCTGCTCGCGCTCTATGACGCCGACGCGGTGCTGGAAAGCCCGCTGGTGCCGGCGATCCTGGAGGACCGGCCGGATGGGGTGCTGCGCGGCCATGCCGAACTCGGCCGCTTCTTCGCCGCCGGCGCACGCCGCCGACCGAGCGACCTGGTCCGCTGGTGGCGCAGCGGCCAGTGGGCCAGCGCCGGCCCCCTGCTGATCTGGGAGTACCCGCGGGTCACGCCGGACGGCGAGCAGATCGACATCGTGGAGGTCATGGAGATCGCGGACGGCCTGATCCGTCATCACCGCATCTACTGGGGCTGGTTCGGCGTCAGGGTGCTGACCGCCTCCGCCGTCCGCCACGCGCTTTCCGGCCCCGCATCCCCCTGCTAGCCTTCCCGCCAACCGAAGGAGGAAACCCGATCATGCGCTGGGCCCGTATCGACCACGCCGGCACCCCGACTTACGCGATCGTCGAAGGCGAGAGCCTGATCCCGGTCCGCGGCTCCCCCTTCGCCACCTGGGAACGCACCGCGGCGATGCTGCCGCTGGCGCAGGCGAAGCTGCTGCCCCCGGTGATCCCGCCCACCTTCTACGCCTGCGGCATGAACTACGCCGAGCACGTGCGCGCCGTCGCCGCCAAGATCGGCCAGGAACCCAACCTGCCGAAACGGGCGGAGATCGGCTACCGCGCCAACAACGCCCTGATCGGCCCGAACGATCCCATCGTCATCCCCGCCGACGCCACCGACAAGGTGCAGTACGAAGGCGAACTGGTCGTGGTGATCGGCCGCAAGTGCAAGCACCTGACCCGCGACACCGCGATGGAAGCGGTGTTCGGCTACACGATCGGCAACGACGTCTCCGAGCGCAGCTGGCAGAAATCCGACCGCACCATGTACCGCTCGAAGAACACCGACACGTTCAAGCCGATGGGCCCGTGGATCGAGACCGACGCCCGGCTCGAGGACATGATCACCAGGGTGCGCCTGAACGGCAGGCAGATCATCGAATTCCACACCAACGAGATGGTGTTCGGCGTGGTCGATTTCCTGGTCGAAATGACGAAGTACATCACCCTCCATCCCGGCGACATGATCTGGATGGGCACCGAGGGCGAGTGCGCCGACATGAAGCACGGCGACGTCTGCGAGGTCGAGATCAGCGGTCTCGGCACCCTCAGCAACCCGGTGGTGCGCGAAGGGGCCTGAGGCGCTGCGGCAGCGTTTTGGAACCGGTTTGTAATCCTGGCGGCCCCAAAGAGCCTCTCCATCTGAGCAACAGGGCCACCGAACGATGTCGAATCCATGGACGATCAAGATCGCGGTCGGCGCCGCCGTGCTTGCCGCGATCGGGGCGGCGGCGGCCCCGGGCGCGCAGGCCAGCGTCATCTCCTGGTCCGCCAGCCTGACCTACACCAGTGCCGACGGCGTCGCCGCGCACGCGTACAGCCAGCTCATCGCCGGCACTCCGGCGGTCGCCGACTACTACAACTCCGGCGGGAACTTCGGGGCGCAGACGGTGGTCGACACGCTGACGAGCACCAACATCACGTTCAATTACACGACGTTTTCGGGCGGCGGGGATTTCGCCGGTCCGGCGCCGACCACCGGAGACACCGCCCTGAACACCGTGCTGACCGGCGGATACCAGGGCGCCAGCGGCACCAGCAACCTGAGTTTCACCATCGGGGGCCTGACGGCCGGCACGGCCTACGACATCCAGCTCTGGTCCGACAGTGAGGGCATGAGCGTGCAGGGCTCCTCGACCTACTACGCCGCGTCGAGTTCGCATCTGTCCTGGTTCATCACCGGGGCCTTCACCGCGGATGCGTCGACCCAGAGCATCACGCTGACCCAGGGAGGCACGCCGGTTCAGGGACGGCCGTCCCTGGCCGCCTACCTGGTCACGGCGGCCCCCTCCAGCCCGGCGTCCGTGCCGGAGCCTTACAGCGCCGTACTGCTCGCCACCGGCCTGCTTGGTCTCGGCGTCGCGCGCCGACGCTGGCGGGGCAGCGCGTACCCCACTCCGGGGCGCTCATCGCTCGCCGGGTAGGCGGCGTCTCCGCGTCTACCCCGCCCGCGGGTGCGCCGCCCGCCACACCCGCAGCAGCCCCGCCTCGTCCACCGCGGTGTAGCGCTGGGTGGTGGACAGGCTGGCGTGACCGAGCAGATCCTGGATGGCGCGCAGATCGGCCCCCGCGCCCAGCAGATGCGTGGCAAAGGAATGGCGCAGCGCATGCGGCGTCGCGTGCTCGGGCAGCCCGTGGCGGCGGCGGAAGTCACGCAGCCGGCGCTGCGCCACCCCGGGGTTGAGCCGCCCGCCGCGCGCGCCGAGGAACAGCGGCGCCTCCGGCTGCCGATCGGGATGATGGCGCAACCACTCGGCCAGCGCCGCGCGCACCGCCGGCAGGACCGGGACCAGCCGCTCCTTGCCCCCTTTGCCGCGCACCCGCACCGGTTCGTCCCCGCCCGGCCGCGGCGCGTCGCGCACATCCAACGCCAGCGCCTCGGCGATGCGCAGCCCGCAGCCATACAGCAGGGTGAACAACGCCACGTCGCGGGCGGCCAGCGCCGCGCTGTCGGCCTCCTCGCCGATCTCCCCCGCCACCGCCTCGGCATCCGGCTCGCTCAGCGCCCGCGGCGCCGGCCGCGCCGCCCGCGGTGTTTCGATCAAGCGCAGCGCCGGCGCGTCCACCCCGTGCCGGCGGGAGAGGAACCGGAAAAAGCTCCGCACCGCCGCCAGCTCCCGCGCCCGGCTCGACGCCGCCAGCCCGTCCGCATGCCGCGCCGCCAGCCAGGCACGAATATCGGCCGGACGCAGCGCCGCCAACGCCGCCAGATCCGGCTCCCCGCCAAGATGACGCGACAGAAACCCCAGAAACCCCGCCACGTCCGCCCCATACGCCACCACCGTCAACGCCGCCGCCCGACGCTCCCCCGCCAGCCAGTCGAGCCAGGCGCGCCGGGCCTGGTCGGCGGTCATGCGGATGGGGCCGGGGCTTGGGGGGCTGGAAGCAAGGCCAGGGGGCTCTGCCCCCTGGACCCCCGCCAGGGGACAGTCGTCCCCTGGACCCCTCGGGGGGTTCCGTGCCGGTGGGGGGTGGCGCGGCCGGCGCGGGCCGGGCCGGGTGGCTGGCAGGCAAAGGGCGCAAAAGCGCCCTTTGCCTGCCAGCCACCCGGCCCGGCCCGCGCCGGCCGCGCCACCCCCCACCGGCACGGAACCGACGAATGGGTTCCAAGGGCGACGCCCTTGGCGGGGGTCCAGGGGGCAGAGCCCCCTGGCCTTGCTTCCTGCCCGTCCACCCCCATCACCCCGCCCGGTCCAGCGCGGCCCCGATCGCCTGGCCGAGGAAGGCGAGGGGGCCCGGGCCGGCATCCAGGGCTTCGGGTTCGCGGCTGGCGAGGGCGAGCAGGGTGGGGGGGCCGTTCCAGGGGACGAGGGTCAGGGCGTCGCGGCGGGCGAGGCGTGCGGCTTCGGCGTGCAGCAGGGCGGCGTCGTCGGGGCTGGTGCGGCAGCGGACGGCGCGCCCGTTCAGCAGGCGTGCGATGGTGCCGGGCGGCAGGGGGCGCATGCCGGCGCGGTCGGCTTCGGTGCACAGGGCGGCGGCGTCGACGCCAAGCAGGCCGGGCAGGGCGTGGCTGACGCAGTCGACCGGGTCCGGGGCGGCGATCAGCGCCAGCACCGCCGCCTGCACCCGCTCGGACAATCCGGCGGCGGCGCGGCCGGCTTTCAGCACGCCGTCGGCCCGTTCGGCCATTTCCGCGGCATGGGCGCGCGCGGCGGCGAGCATGGCCGCCATGTGGTCGGCCAGGCGGTCGCCGTGCACCCGCGCCGGCGGCGCGAGCAGGCCGTACAGCGCCGGGTTCTCCGCCAGCCAGGACGGGCGGGCGCGCAGGAACCCTTCCACCACCTCCGCGAGGTCGTCGCTCATGCGCCCGCCCGCCGCGCCCCGTCCGGCATCAGGCGATCTGGAGCCCGGCCTTGGCCCAGTCGGCCAGGAAGGCCGCCAGGCCCTTGTCGGTCAGCGGGTGGTTGAACAACTGCCGCAGCACGGCCGGCGGCACGGTGGCGACGTGGGCGCCGAGCTTGGCGGCTTCCACCACGTGCATCGGGCTGCGCACGCTGGCCACCAGGACCTCAGTCTTCAGGTAAGGATATTGGCGGAAGATGGTCATGATGTCGGCGATCAGGCCCATGCCGTGCTCGCCGATATCGTCCAGCCGGCCGACGAAGGGGGAAACGAAGGTCGCCCCCGCCTTGGCCGCCAGCAGCGCCTGCGCGGGGGAGAAGCAGAGGGTGACATTGACCATGGTGCCGTCATCGGCGAGCCGCCGGCAGGCGCGCAGCCCGTCCGGGGTCAGCGGCACCTTGATGGTGACGTTGCGGGCGATTTCGCGCAGGATGTGCGCCTCCGCCAACATGCCGTCGTAATCCGTGGCCGCGACTTCCGCGCTCACCGGTCCGGGCACGACGGCGCAGATCTCGGAGATCACGTCGCGCATCGCCCGACCGGATTTGGCGACCAGGGAGGGGTTGGTGGTGACCCCGTCCAACAGGCCGGAGGCGGCGAGCTGCTTGATTTCCGCCACATCGGCGGTATCGACGAAGAACTTCATGGAAACGCTCCTTTTGCCGCTCATGGGTGGGCCGCTGACGGATGGGCCCGACGGGCGTGCCGCACGGGCGGGTCAGGCCGCTTCTACACCTGCCGCCGGCGGCGCCGAAAGCGGGGCCGCGCCGCGGCGCGTGCCGGTGCTGCTGCCGTACCCGTTCCCGGGCCCGTTCGACTATCTGGTGCCGCAAGGGCTCGATCCGAACCCTGGCGACGTCGTTCTTGTCCCGCTTCACCGCCGCGAGGTGGTGGGCGTGGTGTGGGACGCGTCGGGCGGGGAGGGGCCGCCGGCGGCCCGGCTGAAGCCGCTGATCGCGGTGCTGGACACGCCGCCGATGCGTTCCGCGCTGCGCGGCTTCGTCGCCTGGATGGCAAACTACGTGCTGGCGCCTCCCGGCGAGGTGATGGCGATGGCGTTGCGGGTGGCGGCGCCGGAGCGGGAGACGCCGGCGATGGGCTGGCTGCGCGGCGGCGCCGGAGGCCTCTCCCCCTCCCCTTGCGGGAGGGGGTTGGGGGGAGGGGTCGGGTCCTGCCGCGACCCCTCCCCCCAACCCCCTCCCGCAAGGGGAGGGGGGGCAGGGGCGGCTTCCGCTGCGGCTGACCGAGCCGCGGCGGCGGGTGCTGGCGGTGCTGGCGGACGGGGTGCCGCGCGCCACCGCCGCGCTGGCGCGGGCCGCCGGGGTGAGCGCCGGGGTGGTGCGCAGCCTGGCCGACGCCGGGCTGCTGGCGCCGGCCCCGCTGCCGGCCGTGGCGCCGTTCATCCGCCCGGACCCCGATCATCCCGGCCCGGTGCTGTCGCCCGCCCAGGCCGAGGGCGCGGCGGCGCTGCGCGCGGCGGTGGCGGCGCGGGCGTTTTCGGTCACCCTGCTCGACGGCGTCACCGGCTCGGGCAAGACCGAGGTCTATCTGGAAGCGGTGGCCGAGGCCCTGCGCGCCGGGCGCCAGGCGCTGGTGCTGCTGCCGGAGATCGCGCTGTCCTCGCAATGGCTGGAACGCTTCGTCGCGCGCTTCGGCGTGGCGCCGGCGGTGTGGCATTCCGACCTGTCCCCCCGCCTCCGGCGGACCACCTGGCGGGAGGTGGCGGCAGGTCGCGCGCCGGTGGTGGTGGGGGCGCGCTCGGCGCTGTTCCTGCCGTTTCCCGATCTCGGGGTGATCGTGGTCGACGAGGAGCACGAGACCGCGTTCAAGCAGGAAGACGGCGTGGTCTATCACGCCCGCGACATGGCGGTGGTGCGCGCCCGGTTCGAGCAGGCGCCGGTGGCGCTGGTCTCCGCCACGCCCAGCCTGGAGACCTTGGCGAATGTGGAGTCCGGGCGCTACGCGCGGGTGACCTTGCCGCACCGGCATGGCGGGGCGGTGCTGCCGGAGGTGGCGGCGATCGACCTGCGCGCGCATCCGCCGGAGCGGGGCCGGTTCCTGGCCCCGCCGCTGGTGGCGGCGATCCGGGAGACCCTGGCGCGCGGCGAACAGGCGATGCTGTTCCTGAACCGCCGCGGCTACGCGCCGCTGACCCTGTGCCGTGCCTGCGGCCATCGCATGGCCTGCCCGCATTGCACCGCCTGGCTGGTGGAGCACCGCGCGCGCCGGGTGCTGCAATGCCACCATTGCGGCCATGCGGTGCCGATCCCCGAAACCTGCCCCGACTGCGGCGCGGCGCACAGCCTGACCGCGGTGGGGCCGGGGGTGGAACGGATCACCGAGGAAGCCGCCGCCCTGTTTCCCGACGCCCGCCGGCTGGTCATGGCCTCCGATACCCTGCCCGGGCCGGACGCGGCGGCGGCGGCGGCACGCGCGATCGCGGCGCGCGAGGTGGATCTGATCATCGGCACGCAGATCGTGGCGAAGGGCTGGCACTTTCCGCATCTGACCCTGGTGGGGGTGGTCGACGCCGACCTTGGCCTGGGGGGTGGGGATCTGCGCGCCGGGGAGCGGACGGTGCAACTGCTGCATCAGGTGGCCGGGCGCGCCGGCCGGGCCGAGGCGCCGGGGCGGGTGCTGCTGCAGACGTTCAGCCCCGGGCATCCGGTGATGGCGGCACTGGTGGAAGGCGACCTCGCGGGGTTCGTGGCGCGGGAGGCGGAGGCGCGTCGGCCGGGGTTCTGGCCCCCCTACGGGCGGCTGGCGGCGCTGATCGTGAGTGCGGAGGAGGCGTCCGCGGCGGACGCGCTGGCCGGCGCGCTGGGCCGCGCCGCGCCGAGCGGGCCGGGGATGGTGGTGCTGGGGCCCGCGCCGGCGCCGCTGTCCGTGCTGCGCGGGCGGCACCGGCGGCGGTTGTTGTTGCGGACGCGGCGGGAGGTGGCGGTGCAGCCGGTGTTGCGGGACTGGCTGGCGCGGGTTCCGGTGCCGCGGGGGGCGCGGGTGGAGGTGGATGTGGATCCGGTATCCTTTCTGTAAGACAATCAAATCGAGAGGCGCCTGAAGCGGGCGGCATGCCTTGCCCGCGTCCCGCGATCGGTCTGCAGGATCTGGCGTGACGTGCGCCGGCCGCGGACTGTGCTTTCTATAAAGCAACAAAAAATCCGGCGCGGCGCCGGCCCGGGATACGATCCGAGGCGATCACTGCCGGGGCCTGCAATAGGAAGACGAAAAAGCGGGGACGAGGGAAGCCGGCAAGTGCGGCGGAGGGCGACACCGGCTCCGTGCGGACCCATCCCGTCATGACGTTCGCGTCCCGCCTGCGGTCAGAGGGCAGCCACCGGCCAGGACCAACGACGTCCGCTCTGCGCCCTCATTTGTCCCCGCCTTCTCTTTTCCGTGATGACATCGGAGCTGTCCGTCGCCGCCGGCTTTGCCTGTATCCCCCTGTCTTCTGTCTGCCGTCCCGGGTTTCCACCCGCCGTCGTCCAGGCACCAGGCTCGATGTGGCGGCGAGGGGCGCGGCTGGCTGGTCGCTTCGCTCTTCCCCCTGGGCAAATCCCCTTGGTCAAATCCCCCTGGTCAAATCCGGACGCCGCTCCCATTCTCACTGTCGGCGCCGGTCCCGCGGGGCACGGCGCCGGCCCGCGATCCGCTCCACCGATGCCCAAGCATTCACCGCGTCAGGCCGCACAGTCGCCGCCGATTTCCTGCCCGACCGACGTCTCGGCGTTCCCGACACAAAGACATGCTTCTCCCGAAGCATTCTCCTCCCGGACCCAGCCCCGCATGACCTTGCCCTCCGCGCCGCCCCCGCCCACCCACCTGCTGTACGACTGGGACAACACCCTGGTGGACGCCTGGGCCGGTGTCGCCGCGGCGCTGAATGCCGCCTTCGCCGCCTTCGGCCTGCCGGCCTGGAGCGTGGAAGATACCCGCGCCCGGGTCCGCACCTCCCTGCGCGAAAGTTTTCCGCCGCTGTTCGGCGCCGGCTGGACCCGCGCGCGGGACATTTTCTACGCGACCCTGGAGAGCTGCCATCTCAGCTGCGTCTCGCCGCTGCCGGGAACCGCGGAGCTGCTGGCCGCCATGGTGCCCGCATGCCAGGGCGTGGTTTCGAACAAGACCGGGAAATACCTCCGCGCCGAGGTCGCCCATCTCGGCTGGCAGGCGCATTTCGCCGCCGTGATCGGCGCGGGGGACGCGGCGGCCGACAAGCCCGATCCTGCGCCGCTGCGCCTCGCACTCGACCGGATGGCGGTCGCGCCGGGGCCGTGGGTCTGGTACGTCGGCGATACCGCCTCCGACATGCAGGCCGCGCGCGCGGCGGGAGTGACCGCGGTGCTGCTGGGTGACGCGGCGCATGACGGGGGCATTGACCGGGCCGCTCCCGACCTCCATTTCTCTGATGCTGCGTCCCTGATCCGGGGTTTTTCGGGCACCGATCCTGGTGTTTGCCTGACAGGGCGCCGCTGATAGACTGAACCCGGTCCTCGCGCGGTCTGCCACGCACGCGGGGGCGCCCTTCCACAAACCGCGACAACAAAAAGGATCATTCCCGTGGCCAATGAGAAAGCGCAGAACGTGCAGGACGTGTTTCTGAACCACGTCCGGAAGAACAAGACCCCGGTGACCGTATTCCTGGTCAACGGCGTGAAGCTGCAGGGCATCATCACCTGGTTCGACAATTTCTCCGTCCTGCTGCGCCGTGATGGGCACACCCAGCTCGTCTACAAGCATGCGATCAGCACCGTGATGCCGGGCGCGCCCATCCAGTTGTTCGACGCCACGAAGGTGGAGGGAAGCACCACCCTGACCGCCCCCGCCGTCCAGCGGGAGGCGCGCGAGATGGCTTCGGCCGGCGGCTGAGCGGCCGGTTCCGCCCGATGGCCGTTGTTCCTGGCGCGACCAGGCCCGCTCCGACGCGGGCCGCGGTGATCCTGCCTTGGGAAAGACCCCACATGCGGGACGGGGCGGAGGCAGGTCGCGCGTCTGAGGCGCGGCTTGCCGAAGCCGTCGGCCTCGCCGCCTCGATCGGTCTCGTCGTCGTCCATCAGGCGATCGTTACCTTGCGCCTGCGCCGCCCGGCGACCCTGCTCGGAGAAGGCCAGGTCTCCGCCCAGGGCGCGGCGCTGTCCGAGCACGACGTGGCGGTCGTGATCGTCGACGCCGCGCTGTCGCCGGTGCAGCAGCGCAACCTGGAACGCGCCTGGGGCTGCAAGGTGATCGACCGCACCGGGCTGATCCTGGACATCTTCGGTGAGCGCGCGCGCACCGCCGAGGGCACGTTGCAGGTCGAACTGGCCCATCTTGAATACCAGCGCTCCCGTCTCGTGCGGTCCTGGACCCATCTGGAACGCCAGCGCGGCGGGTTCGGCTTCCTCGGCGGGCCCGGCGAGACGCAGATCGAGGCGGACCGGCGGCTGATCGGAGAGCGGATCGTGAAGCTCCGGCGGGAGCTGGATCAGGTTCGCCGCACCCGCGGGCTGCACCGCAGCGCGCGCCGGCGCGTGCCGTTCCCGGTCATTGCGCTGGTCGGCTACACCAACGCCGGCAAATCGACCCTGTTCAACGCGCTGACCGGGGCGGAGGTGACAGCGCGCGATCAATTGTTCGCGACCCTCGATCCCACCATGCGCGGGCTGCGGCTGCCGTCCGGGCGGCGGACCATCCTGTCCGATACCGTCGGCTTCATCAGCGAACTGCCGACCGAACTGGTGGAGGCGTTCCGTGCGACCCTGGAAGAAGTCGCCGAAGCGGACGTGATCCTGCACGTGCGCGACGCCGCGCACCCCGACAGCAGCGCGCAGCGGGCCGACGTGATCGCGGTGCTGGACGGGATGGCGGCCGAAGGCACGCTCGATCACGACTGGCCGGCGCGGACCATCGAGGTGTTGAACAAGGCCGACCTGCTGGGCGGCGTGGAGCGGGTGCCGGGCCGCAGTGGATCGGTGCCGGTCTCGGCCATCACCGGCGAGGGGCTGGGCGCGTTGCTGGCGGCGATCGACCAGCGCATCGCTGCCGGAATGGAACTCGCGTCCTACGATCTCGCGCCGGCGGACGGCGCGCGCATCGCCTGGCTGCACGAGCATGGGGAAGTGGTCGAACGCCAGGACGAGGCGGAGGCGGTGCACATGAAAGTGCGCCTGCTGCCGGCCGACCGGGCACGGTTCGAGCGGCAGGAATGAGCTTCGATCGCACCGACGCCACCGCGCTCGCCGCGCTGCTGCGCGCCGCGGCGCGGGCGGAGATCCTGCCGCGGTTCCGCCGGCTGGGGGCCGGCGCGGTGCGGCAGAAATCCGGCCCGCTCGATCTGGTGACCGACGCCGATGAAGCCTCGGAACGGATGATTGCGGCCGGCATCGAAGCGCGCTGGCCCGGCGCGCTGGTGGTGGGGGAGGAAGCCACGGCGGCCGACCCCGCGTTGCTGTCGCGGCTTGCGGCGGCCGAGCTGGCTTTCGTGGTCGATCCGCTGGACGGGACGTTCAATTTCGCGTCGGGCGTGCCGCTGTTCGCGGTGATGGCGGCGGCGATCCGGCGCGGGCGGGTGGAGATGGCGGCGATCTTCGACCCGATGGGCGACGATACCATGCTGGCGCTGGCCGGGCAGGGGGCCTGGGTGGAAACGCCCGACGGCGCCCGCGCGCCCCTGCGGGTGGCGGCGGGCGATGCGCCGGAGCGGATGACCGGGGCGGTGTCCTGGCAGTTCCTGCCGGAACCGTTGCGGGCGCGGATGCTGGGGAACCTGCCCAGGCTGGCGGCGAGCTGGAATTATCGCTGCGCCGGGCACGAATACCGGCTGGCGGCCTCGGGCGGGTGTCACCTGCTGCTGTACCATCGCCTGCTGCCGTGGGACCACGCGCCGGGCTGGCTGCTGCATCGCGAAGCGGGCGGCTATTCGGCGCAGTTCGACGGCGCGGCCTATGCGCCGGAGCTTGTGGCGGGCGGGCTCATCTGCGCGCCCGACCGTGCGGCCTGGGCCGCGGCGCGCACCGCGCTGCTGGGCGACTGACGCCGCATCAGCTCACGCCGCGCGGGCGCCCTGGCGGAAGCTCACGAGTTTCTGCGCCTCCTCGTCCCACAGCGCCAGCCGCACGGATTTGAGGCTGCCCCAGAAGGTCACCCGGTTCGCCTGCTGCAACTCGGGATTTTGCTCGAAGCAGGCGCGCAGGCGGTAGTTCGGGATCCGGCTGGAGAGGTGGTGGATGTGGTGGAAGCCGATCGAGCCGGTCAGCCAGTGCAGGACGCGCGGCAGGTCGTAGAACGAGCTGCCGTCCGCCGCGGCGGCGTGGAACTCCCACCCCGCGGCGGGACGCCAGTAGGTGTTCTCGAACTGGTGCTGCACGTAGAAGAACCACACGCCGATGGTCATCGCGATCAGCAGCATCGTCCCCCAGCCGGCGAGGAACGCGACCGGGCCGATCAGCGCGGCGAGGCCGGCGCCGAGCGCCGCAGCGGTGGCATCGGTGCCGAGGATGCTGATCCAGCCGTGCCGGTCGGCGGCTGCCCCCGCCATGGGCAGGCGGTAGCGCACCAGCAGCAGGAACGCGGGGGCCACCAGGAACAGCACCAGCGGATGGCGATAGGCGCGATAGGCAAGACGCTGCCAGCGGGACCGCGCCCGGTACTCGGCGACCGTCAGCGTGGTCACGTCGCCGATCCCCCGCCGGTCGAGATTGCCGCAGCTTGCGTGATGGACCGCATGGTCCCGGCGCCAGGCGGCGTAAGGGATCATGGTCACCACGCCCAGGCAGCGGCCCAGCGCGTTGTTGAGCCGGGGCGAGCGGAAATAGGAGCCGTGCCCGCAATCGTGCTGGATGATGAACAGCCGCACGATGAAGACCGCGGCCGGGAGCGCGCATAGCAGGGCCGGCCAGAACCCGTGCGCGAGGCCCCAGAACATCAGGGTCGCGCTGGCCGCCAGCAGCGCGGCCGTGGTGAGCAACTGGCCCGCCGCGTGCGCCGGATCGGGCCTGGCATAGGAGGCAAGGCGTTTGCGCCACGCCTGGGGCGAGGACGGTGCGGCGGATGAAGTGCCGCCGCTGGTGTTGCTGATCACGTGAACCTCGAAAGCTGAGCGTCGTGGGCGGCGGGTGTCCCGGCCCGGCGAATCGTCATCTGGCCGATTGTCATCCTGTCGCTGGGACGGCGGGCCGGCGCGCGTCTGGGCCCGGCCGCATAGGCGGCAGGTGGTGACGGGTCCTTCTATTGCAACATCCAATCAGAAGGAGCCGGACGCCGGCTGGCGGGACGATGGTCCCTTCGCGAGACGGAAGCACGGTATCGACCCGCCCGGCGTCGGTCAGGATCGGAGCAGGCACGTCAATCGGTCTCATCGGCAGCTCGCAGGCAGGGAAGGAAAGATGGTGAATTTCGCTTCCACCGAAAAATGCGACCGCCGCACCTGAGGCATGGCGACTTCAGTCGTGCTTCGTGGTTTCGTCGCGAATGTGGCCAAATGACCCTGGGGGCGCTACCGGGATCGTGAGCGCTTCCCGCAGAGGTTTTATTGTAGCGTGCCGCGGGTTCTCCGTCCAGCGCACGCCCGAGTGACCCTGCAGATGCAGGGCGAAGAAGATTGGACAGGAGCGAGGACCGCCTCAGGGCTGTGGGCGGGCAGGTTGTCGGCCCGATCAAGGAAGCGGCGGGCCGCCCCGGGGCGACCCTGCGCGACACGCAGACCGCCTGATCCCGCGCGCTCGTGACGACGTCCCGGCCGTCGCGTGATCGTGAAATCCTGGCCGCGACGGCCGATCTGCCGGCCCGCCTTTGCCCCTGCCATGTCGTGCCTGACCGAGCGGTGCCTATGCGCGGTTTTCTTCTCGTGGCCGGGTCGGCCGCTTCCCTCAGCGGGCCGCTGCCTGGCCGGGAACGGGCCTGACGAATGCGTATCGTGATGAGAAAGGAGCGGTCATGTCCATCATCGCCTGGCTGATACTCGGCCTCATCGCCGGCTTCATCGGCAGCAAGATCGTCAACAGGTCGGGAGGGGGCCTGGTGATGGATATGGTCCTCGGCATCGTCGGCGCGTTTGTCGGCGGCATCATCTTCTCGTTTATTGGCGCCGCGCCGGTCACCGGCCTCAATATCTACAGCCTGATCGTGGCGGTCGTCGGTGCGATCGTCGTTCTGGTGCTGTATCACGCCATTGTCGGCCGCAGCGACACCATGATCTGACGGGGAACGCACGGACCACCGTGGCCGGTGTCGCGGACCGTCACGATGGCCGGCCGGACGGGCGATGCGGACCCCCGCGATCACCGCGCGGCGGCGCTCGACCCAGGCTTTGCCGATCGTGCATCCCGCTCCGGCGAGGGCTGCGAACGTCGGTGCGGCCCCCTATCTGTCCGCCATGCGGCGAGGGCTGATCCTGGCGGGGCTGGTTCTGGTGGTGCTGGGCATCGCCTGGCCGTGGCTCGAGCGGATCGGGCTCGGGCATCTGCCGGGGGACATCCGGCTGCGGCGGCCCGGCTTCACGCTGTTTGTTCCCCTCGGGTCCAGCCTGCTGGTTTCGATCGTGCTCTCGGTCGCGCTGACCGCGATTCTCTGGCTGCTCCGTCGCTGAGCGGGCGGTGCCGCCGGCGCGCCGCACCGCCCGCCGGGCCTATCCCTCGTGCGCCAGTTCCAGGCCCGCGTCCGGCCAGTCCATCGCCACCAGCTCGCCGCGTCCCGACAGGGTGATGAAGGCCGTCCGCCGCCCCGGGCCGCCGAAGCAGATGTTGGTCGTCATCGGATCGCCGGTCATCACCTGCCGCACCACCCGCCCGTCCGGCGCGATCACCGTGATCGCCCCGGTCACCAGGGTGGCGACGCAGATATTGCCCGCCGCGTCCACCGCCAGGCTGTCGAAGCGCTGGAACCCGGGCAGCCCGGCGACCAGCCGCCCGCCATGCGGCGAGGGAAACGGCAGCTTGCGCGCCACCCCGGGCGCGGTGAGATCGAACGCCCACAGCCGCCCCGTTTCGGTCTCGGCCACATAGACCGTGCCGCCGTCGGGCGAGAGGCCGACCCCGTTCGGCGTCAGGATCGGGTAGGCCACTTCCAGGATCCGCGACCCGTCGGCGAGCGCATAATAAAGCCCCCCGTGGTCCCGATCGCGTGCCCGGCCCTTGCCCAGGTCGCTGAAATAGAACCCGCCGGACTGGTCGAAGACCAGATCGTTCGGGCCGCGCAGCCCATGCTCCCCGCAGCGGTCGTACAGCATGCGCACCGATCCGTCTCGCGGGTCGATCCGCTCGATCCGTCCGCCGGCATAATCCGACGCCTGCGCCACCGGCCGCAGCATCCCCGCTTCCAGGCGCCAGGCGAAGCCGCCGTTGTTGCAGACGTAGAACGCCCCGTCCGGCCCGAGCGCGAGCCCGTTCGGTCCGCCGCCGGGGCGCGCGATCACCTCGGTCCGCCCGTCCGGGAAGACCCTGGTCACGGTCTGGCGCTCGATCTCCACCAGCACGACGGACCCGTCCGCCATCGCCACCGGCCCTTCCGGGAAGGCCAGGCCCCGCGCGATCACCCGCATTTCAGTCATTCCGGTTTCCTTCCCTGACGTCCCCAGTCCGCGACGCAGCGCCGCACCAGTGCCTCGATCGACGGGAACACCAGCGCCCCCGCCTCCGTGAGCCGTCGCCTCTTTTCCGCGAGCGTGCCGCTGGCGCCGTGCACCAGGGCCCCGGCATGGCCCATCGCCACGCCTTCCTTCGCCTCCCGCCCGGCGATCAGCGCATAGAGCGGCTTGCCGGCTCCCAGCGCGGCGTAGGCGTGCGCGCACTCTTCTTCCTCAGCGCCGCCCACTTCACCCACCAGCACGATCGCGCGCGTGCGTGCATCGGCCAGGAACACCGGCAGCAGGTCGGCGAAGCGCACCCCCTTCACCGGATCGCCGCCCACCCCCACCCACAGGCTCTGCCCCAGCCCGGCGCGGGTCAGCCGCCAGCCGACTTCGTAGGAAAGCGTGCCGGATTTCGACATCACCCCGAGCGGGCCCGGCCGCAGCGCCACGTCCGGCAGGAAGCCAAGCTTCACCTCCCCCGGGATCGCGAGGCCCGGCGTGGAGGCGCCGACCCAGATCGCGCCCGCTTCGCGCGCCGCCAGCCCGATGCGCAGCGCGTCGTGTGCCGGCACCCCTTCCGCGACGGTCACCAGCAGGCGGATACCGGCGGCGAAGGCGTCGCGCGCCGCCGCCAGCGTCTCCCCCGGCGGGGTGAGCGCGACGGAAGCCACCGCCCCGGTTGCCGCCACCGCCGCGGCGCAGGTGGCAAATACCGGCACCCCGGCGATCTCCGTCGCGTCGCTCCGCGCCGCGACGCCGGCGACGATGTTGGTACCATAGGCGCGCATCAGTGCTGCGTGCGTGCGCCCCATGCGTCCCGCGATGCCCTGCACCAGGACCGGGGTGGCGCGGCTCAGCCCGGCGATCATGCCGCCACCACGGCGGCGACGCGCGCCAGCGCGGCGGACAGGTCATCCTCCACCGCAACCGCGGGCGCGCGCTCGGCCAGAACCCGGCGCGCCTCCTCCGCCCCGCGCCCGATCAGCCGCGCCACCACCGGCACGTTCAGCGCCGGGGACTGCGCGATCGCTTCGGCCAGCAGGGCGGCGAACTCGCCGAGATCGGTGATGCCGGCGAAGATGTTGACCAGCACGACGCGCAAGGACGGGCGCGCCGTCATCCAGCCCAGCGCCGCGACGATCCGCGCCGGGCTGCCGCGCAGCATGGAAGTGCGGATGTCGCAGAAATTGAGCGGGGCCGCGCCGCGCGCCACCAGCTCGTCGATCAGCATCATCGACAGCCCCGCGCCGGTGGTGAGCAGCCCGATCGTCCCCTCCGGATTGATCTCGACATAGTCGAAGCCGGAGGCGAGCTTGCGCGCGGCGTCGGCATACACATCGGGCCGCGCGGCGATCAGTGCGGCGAGGCGCGGCTGGCGCGGCAGCGCGTTGAGGTCGATCACCACCTTGGCGTCGCCGGCGACGCAGCCGGCGGGACCGACGAACAGCGGATTGATCTCCGCCAGCATCAGTTCGCGCTCCAGCAGCAGCCGCCCGAGCGCGCGCGCCACCTCGGCGACCGCCGGATCGGCGATGGTTTGCGCCACCGCCGCGTCGATCGCCTCCCGGTCGGGCGCGCAGAGCACGCCCGTCAATGTCCCGGCGTCCTCGACATCCACGCCGCCGTACGGGTGATAGATCAGCCGCACGCCATAGCTCGCCGGGTCCAGCATCAGCGCCAGATACTGCTCCGCCCCGGCCGCGGGCGACTCGATCAGGCACTCCGTCACGCGGTGACCTTTGTGGCCGGCGCCGAGCATCGCGCGCAGCGCGGCGGCCGCGGCAGCGGGATCGGCGCAGCGGCGGACCAGCCCGGCCTTGCCGCGCCCGCCGGCGGGTACTTGCGCTTTCACCACGAACGGGCCGGAACAAGCGGGCTCCAGCGCTTCATGGGTCAGGCGACCTGGCGGCACGGCAATGCCGGCCTCAGCGAACAGGGCCTTGCCGTCGGCCTCGATCAGCAGCATGCGCGTTTCCGTCCCCTCGTGCCCGGGGGCCAATGGTGCGCGGGATCGCGCCCCGGGTGAAGCCCCGCCTGAACCGCAGCCGCCGGAGGTCCGGTGCTGGACCTTCTGGCCGCGCGCGGCACCGTGCCGGCGCCCTCGCACCCCGGGTTCGGCGGCTGGATCGCGGCCCGACGGGTCTGCCACCAGATTCGACCTGGTGCAGACCGATCTGGCGCTGCCCGGCGATCCGCGCGAGCCTGGGGCAGTGATCGGCTGGTCCTTCGGCGGCTGGACGCGGGGCGCGGCCGGGGGCGATGCTGGCCGGCATCACGGCCGGGCAGGCGATGGCGCAGGGGCTGATGTTTGCCGGCAATCCGGATACGGTGGTGCGGCAGATCAACGCGTTCCAGGCCAAGGTGGGCGGGTTCGCCAACCTGGTGCTGATCGGGCGGTCGGGGTTCATGGACCACGCGCAGGCGGAGAAAGGGCTGAAACTGTTCGCGCGCGAGGTGCTGCCGCGGCTCGCGGAGCCGACGATGGCGAGCGCGGCATGAGCAGGCCGCGCGCCCGGGGATGATCATGGTCTCGGTCGTCATCCCGGCGCTGAACGCCGCTGCCGGTCTTCCCGCCACCATCGATGCGGTGCGTGCGACGGCGGGGGAGATCCTGGTGATCGACGGCGGCAGCCGCGATGCGACGGCGGCAGTGGCGCGGGCGTGCGGGGCGAGGGTGCTGGCCGCGCCGCGGGGACGGGGCACGCAGCTGTCCGCCGGCGTTGCCGCCGCGCGCGGCCCGTGGCTGCTGCTGCTGCATGCCGACACGGTGCTCGCGCCGGACTGGCCCGCCGCCGCGGCTGCGCACATGGCGGCGGGGGCAGGGCGCGCGGGGTATTTCCGTTTCGTCCTCGACAGCGCCGATCCACGCGCGCGGCGGTTGGAACGTGCGGTGGCCTGGCGCTGCCGGGCGCTGGCATTGCCCTACGGCGACCAGGGGCTGTTGATCCATCGCGACCTGCTGGCCGTGGTGGGCGGCATCCGGCCGTTGCCGCTGATGGAGGATGTCGATCTGGTCCGCCGGCTGGGCCGGGCGCGGCTCGTGGCCTTGCCGGCGGCGGCCACCACGTCATCGCATCGGTGGCAGCGCGATGGGTGGCACCGGCGTTCGGCGCGCAATCTGCTGTGCCTCGCGGCCTGGTTCGCCGGCGTGCCGGCGGGGCGCATCGCGCGGCTGTATCGATGAAGGACACGGCGATCGTGTTCGCCCGCGCGCCGCGCCTGGGCACCGTCAAGCGGCGTCTCGCGCGCGGCGTGGGCGCACGGGGGGCCTTGCGGTTCTATGCGCAGACCCTGGCCCGGCTGCTGCGCGCGCTGGCCGCCGACCGGCGGTTCCGCACCGTGCTGGCGGTGACGCCCGATCGGGCCCCGGTCCGGTTGCCGATGGGCATTGGGCGCGGGATGACGCGGATCGATCAGGGCGGCGGCGACCTCGGCCGGCGGATGGCGCGCGCGCTGGCCCGCTTTCCGCGTGGCCGGGCGGCCATCATCGGCTGCGACATCCCCGCCGCGGGTCCGGCGGATCTGCGCGCCGCCTTCCGCGCCCTGGGCCGCGCCGAGGCCGCGTTCGGTCCCGCCGAGGATGGCGGCTACTGGCTGGTGGCGCTCGGTCCGCGCCGTCCGGCCCGGCCGTTCGCCGCTGTGCGCTGGTCGGGGCCGCACGCGCTGGCCGACACGATGCGCAACTTCCAGGGCCGCAAGGTGGCGCGGCTGCGCCGGTTGCGCGACGTGGACGATGTGGCCGATCTGCGTGCGGCGCAGGCCGGCCGGAACGGCACGAATACGCAATGAGGATGACGACAGAAGCACCGACTCTCGGTTCGGCGTATAGCGTCATGGCCGCGCATGACGGGGAAGGTCGAACGCTGCCGTGCGTCGGTCCATATCGCCGGCGCCTATTTCGCCGGCGGCAGGCGCGAGAGATAGAAGCTGACGGCGGCCCGCTCGGCCATCGTCATCGCCCGCGCCGCGCGGCGCATGGCCTGGTTGCCGCCCGGGGTCGATGCGAGGTCGTCGAGCCGGTCCATCATCTCCGCTGCTCCCCGGCCCGCAAGCGCCGGCGCCGCGCCGTCCTGCCCGCCCCGGAACGCGCTGCCGTGGCAGGAGGAACAGGCCGACACGCCCTGCGCCGGAAGCCCGTGCGCCGCGATCGCGCGCCCGTTCGGCGGCCAGCCGCCAGCAAGCGCCGCGGTGCCGGACAGCGCCAGCGCAACGCTCAGCGCGACCAGCCGGGCTGGACCCGGCCTTCGGTTCGTGCTCCTCGATCGTCGCATGGCTCCCCCCGCTGTGCCCCGGCTCCCCTTCGTTTCGGGAGATGATCCCATGATCCCGCCCGTTTCCATCCCGCGCCGTACGCTGGGCCTGCTGCTCGGCGCCGGGGCTGCCGCCGTCATCAGGCCGCGCGCGGCCCGGGCCGGCTTCCCGCCGGGCTCCGCGATCGGCGGCGAGCTTCCCGATCTCGCGTTCCGCATGACCCGTGCGTCCGACGGACGGCAGGTCACCGCGGCGGCGTATCGCGGCAGGGTCGTGGTGACCTATTTCGGCTTCACGCGGTGCCCCGACACCTGTCCGCTGACCATGTACAATCTGGCGCTGATCCTACGCCGGATGGGTCCGCTCGCAACCCGGATGCGGGTGCTGTTCATCACCATCGACCTTGCCACCGACACCGTGCCGCGTCTCAGGCAGTATCTCGCGCAGTTCGGCCCGCCGCCGGAAATCGACGGACTGCGCGGCACCCCGGCCGAACTTGCGGCCATGGCAAAGCGCTATTTCGTGGTGTATCGCGCGCCGACCGGCCCCGATGCGCCCGACCCGGTGTCCGCCATCACCCACACCTCGTTCGCCTATGTGTTCGGCCCGCAGGGACGGTCGCAGGACATCCTGGCAACGATCGGCAATGCGGATATCGATGTCGCGGCGATGGCCGAGGGATTCGCGCGGCTGGCGCGGACCGCCGCGTGAGCGGTCCGCGCAGGCTCAGCCCGCGTGATCGAGCCCGATATCCAGCACCCGCACGCTGTGCGTGAGCCAGCCGATCGAGATCAGATCGACCCCCGCCGCCGCCACCGCCGGCGCCGTGGCCGGGGTGATCCCGCCCGAGGCCTCGGTGATCGCGCGCCCGTCCACCATGGCCACGGCCTCGGCCAGCATCTCCGGTCCCATGTTGTCGAGCAGCACCGCATCGACCCGTAAGCCCAGCGCCTCCCGCAGCTGATCGAGCGTATCGACCTCCAGCTCGATCTTCACCATGTGCCCGACGCCGGCCCGCGCGCGCGCCACCGCCTCGGCCACGCCGCCCGCGATCGCCACGTGGTTGTCCTTGATCAGCACCGCGTCATCGAGGCCGAAGCGATGGTTCGAGCCGCCGCCCACCCGGACCGCGTATTTCTGCGCGATCCGCAGCCCGGGCAGCGTCTTGCGGGTGCACACCACCTGCGCCTTGTGTCCCTTGATCGCGTCCACCACGCCGGCGGTGGCCGAGGCGATGCCCGAGAGGTGGCCGAGGAAGTTCAGCGCCGTGCGCTCCGCGGTCAGGATGCCGCGCGCCGGCCCCGAAACGGTGGCGATCACGTCGCCCGGGGCCAGGCGGGCGCCGTCCCCGAGCGTCACCTCGGCGGTGATCGCCGGGTCGATCAGCCGGAACGCGGTCAGCGCGAAATCGAGCCCGGCGACCACGCCCGGCTGGCGCGCACGCAGCACGGTGCGGGCACGCGCTGCCGCCGGCACGATCGCATCGCTGGTCAGGTCGCCGGCGCGGCCGAGGTCTTCCAGCAGCGCGGCGCGCACCGCGGGTTCGACCATCAGCGCGGGCAGGGGAGGGACGGTCATCGTCGGCATCCCGCTCACCGTACCGCCAGCATGCGCGCGACCGCGGCGCGGGCGCGTTCGGCGAGCGCCGGGTCGATCGTCACCTCATGGCGCATCTCTTCCAGCGCGGAGCGGATGTTGCCGAGGGTGATGCGCTTCATGTGCGGGCAGAGGTTGCAGGGGCGGACGAACTCCACCTCGGGGTTGCCGACGGTGATGTTGTCCGCCATCGAGCATTCGGTCATCAGCACCACCCGCTTCGGCTTCTCGCGCCCGACATAGGCCGCCATGTCGGCGGTGGAGCCGGCGTAGTCGGCCTCGGCCAGCACCTCCGGCGGGCATTCGGGATGGGCGAGCACCACCACGCCGGGATGGCCGTCGCGCAACGCGCGCACCTCGGCGGCGGAGAAGCGCTGGTGCACCTCGCAGTGTCCGGCCCAGGCGATCACCTGCACCTTGGTCTGCTTCGCCACGTTCTGCGCCAGGTATTCGTCGGGCAGCATGATGACCCGCTCGACGCCGAGCGATTCGATCACCTTCTTCGCGTTCCCCGAGGTGCAGCAGATGTCGGCCTCGGCCTTCACCGCGAGCGAGGTGTTCACATAGGCGACCACCGGCGCGTCCGGGTACCGCGCGCGCATCAGCCGCACATCCGCCGCGGTGATCGATTCCGCCAGCGAGCAGCCGGCGCGCAGGTCGGGGATCAGCACGGTCTTCCCGGGGTTCAGCAGCTTCGCCGTCTCGGCCATGAAATGCACGCCGGCGAGCACGATCACCTTGGCATCGACCGTCATCGCCTCACGCGCGAGCGCCAGGCTGTCGCCGGTGATGTCGGCGACGCAGTGGAAGATCTCCGGCGTCTGGTAGTTGTGCGCCAGGATCACCGCGTCGCGCTCGCGCTTGAGGCGCTGGATCGCGGCGATGTCCGGGGCGAACACCGGCCATTCGATCGGCGGGATGAGGTGGCGGACCCGGTCGTACAGCGGGGCCAGCGGGACGGGGAGGGCCTCAAGGGTCGCGGACATGTTTCCACCTTTATGCTCATTATGAGCATTATTGAGGGGAGAAAAATCCGGCCCGCTCGGCCGGTGCCTTATGCTAGATATGAGTATAAGGCGGGTGTCAAGATCGGTCGGGCGGCGCCGGGGTCTTGGCCCCGAAGCGGCACCAGGCGGCAGCGACGCAGCGCCAGCACTCCGGCCGGCGCGCCTTGCACACGTAGCGCCCGTGCAGGATCAGCCAGTGATGCGCGTCGCGCAGCAGCTCGGGCGGGACCCGGCGGATCAGCGCGTCTTCCACCGCGCGCGGGGTTTTGCCCGGGGCGAGGCCGGTGCGGTTGCCCAGGCGGAAGATGTGCGTATCGACCGCCATGGTCGCTTCGCCGAACGCCACGTTCAGCACCACGTTGGCGGTCTTGCGCCCGACGCCCGGCAACGCCTCCAGCGCCGCGCGATCGGCCGGGACTGCGCCGCCATGGTGTTCCAGCAGCGCGCGCGACAGGCCGAGCACGTGGCGCGCCTTGTTCTGCCATAGGCCGATGGTGCGGATGTGCCGGGCAATGCCCGCTTCGCCCAGCGCCACCATGGCGGCCGGGGTTGGGGCCTCCCGGAACAGGCCGGCCGTGGCGCGGTTCACCCCCGCATCGGTCGCCTGCGCGGAAAGCACCACGGCCACCAGCAGGGTATAAGGATCGGCATAGTGGAGTTCGGACCGCGGCGCCGGATTGACGCGCGCCAGCGCTTCCAGGAAGGAGCGAACATCCTCGCGCGGCATGGCGCGGGCGGAACGGGCAGGGGCCATCACCACGTTGTGACGGCCTTACCCCGCGCGGGCAAGACCGAGGCGTGGAACGTCGTGAGGGTGAAAGCAAGGCCAGGGGGCGCTGCCCCCGGACCCCCGCCAGGGGACAAGTCCCCTGGACCCCTCGGGGGGTTCCGTGTGGGCGTGGGGTGGCGCGGCGGGCGCGGGGCGGGCCGGGCGGCAGGCCGAGGCTCCGCCTCGGCCTGCCGCCCGGGCCGCCCCGCGCCCGCCGCGCCACCCCACGCCCACACGGAACCAACGAACGGGTTCCAAGGGCTGTGCCCTTGGCGGGGGGTCCAGGGGGGCAGCGCCCCCTTGGCCTTGCTTTCAGCCGCACGCATTGCCGCGCATCGTAAAGCTTTGCACCACGCCGCCTTTGACCGCGAAGATCGTTTCGCAACCGCGGACGACTGCGGTCCTTGGCCATGCGGCGTAGCCGCCCCAGATCCAGGGCGGTCCGCCCAGCGGCAGCGGCGGTTCCAGGTCGACGCGCTGGCGCACATAGCCGAGATACGTCACGCCGTTATCCTGGAACGACCGATCCGGCACCCCTTCGACGGCGATCAACCGGTCAAGTTTCTGGCCCACGAGTTGTTGCAGCCGCGCCTGCCGGGCCGCCAACAGGTCGGTGCAGCCGGCGGTCAGCAGGACGATGGCGCAGGCGGCGCCGGCGCGGCGCAGGACGGGCAGGAAGGGGAAACGGCGCATCGCTCGGGCGTCCTGGAGCGGGGAAGCCGAAAGCCGCCGGCAATTTAAGGGGAACGCGGGGCCGGCGACAGTCAAATCGCGCCGCGTGCCGCCGGCCTGCCCAGGGCTCTGCGGGAGATCACGTCAGGTCCGCCGGCGGCAGCCAGAGCACCTGGCCAATGCGGTCGGCGCCGGCGGCGATCATCGCCAGCCGGTCGAAGCCGAGCGCGATGCCCGCGCAGGGCGGCAGCCCGTGGGCGAGCGCGGCGAGGAAATCCTCGTCGAGCGGCCAGTCCGGGCCGGACAGCGCGTGGCGGCGGGCGCGGTCGGCGGTGAAGCGGGCGCGTTGTTCGGCGGGGTCGGTCAGTTCCTCGAACGCGTTGGCGAGTTCGAGGCCGCAGACGAACAGCTCGAAGCGCCGCGCCACCCGTGGGTCGGCCGGGTCGCGACGCGCCAGCGCGGCCTGGGCGGCGGGCCAGTGGGTGAGGAAGGTGGGGTGGTCGCGGCCAAGGTGGGGCTCGATGCGCTCCAGCAGGAGGCGGAAGAACAGGTCTTCCCAGTCCTCGCCGTCGCGCAGGCGCGCACCCGCGGCGGCGGCCAGGGCAGGGGCGTCGCCGGCGGTGGCGAGCAGGTCGGCGCCGGTGTGGCGGGCGAAGGCCTCGGCGAGGGTGAGGCGCTCGGAGCGGGCGAGATCGGTGGTGACGCCGCGGCAGGTGACGACCGGCGGGAGCACGGCGCGGAGGAAGGTTTCGGTTTCCGCCATCAGGTCCGCCATGCTGGCGCCGGGGCGGTACCATTCGAGCATGGTGAACTCGGGCGCGTGCAGGGCCGAGGCCTCGCCGTCGCGCCAGACCCGGGCGAGCTGGAAGATCGGGCCCGCGCCGCCGGCGAGCAGGCGCTTCATGGCGAATTCCGGGCTGGTGTGCAGCCAGAGCGGGGTCGGGGTGCCGTCCGGGGCGGTGCGGTCGGCGCGGACGGCGCGGAGGTGGACTTCCTCGCCGGGGGCGGGGACGGCGTACGGGGTTTCGACCTCGGTGTAGCCGCGCGCGGTGAAGAAGGCGCGGGTGGCGGCGGTGAGGCGGGCGCGGCGGCGGAGGAAGGGCAGCCGGGCGGCGAGGCGGTCGGGGTGCCAGACGGGGGAGGGATGGGGGAGGGCATGGGGCAGGGTAGCCGGGTTGGGGCGGGCCGCGGAGGGGGGAACATTCGTGGCGTCGCCCGGCGGGCTGTGGCACCCTTGGACGAGTCGGTCCGCCGGCTCCGGCCGTTGAGCGTGGCACCGGTCGCGCGGGCCGCGGGCAGGTTCGGGCGCACCCGGCGCAAGGGCGGCGGCGGACGGAGAATGGGCATGCTATCGGACGACGATCTGCGAACCCTGCTGCGCAGCGGCGAGGCGGATCACGTCGAGCGCACCGTGGGTCTGCAGAACCTTAGCAAGTTCGGCGAAGCCATCTGCGCCTTTGCCAACGATCTGGCGGACCGGCGGGCGCCCGGGGTGCTGTTCGTCGGGGTGGACGACGACGGCGCTGCGCCAATCTGCCGATCGACGAACGGCTGATCCAGACCCTGGCGGCCTTCCGCAGCAACGGCAACATCCTGCCGCCGCCGGTCATGCAGGTCCGGCGTCACACCTTGGATGGCTGCACGATGGCGATCGTGGAGGTCGAGCCCGCGGAGAGCCCGCCGGTGAAATACCACGGTCGGGTGTGCGTGCGCATCGGTCCCCGGCGCGGCTACGCGACCGCGGAGGAGGAGCGCCGGCTGGTCGAGAAGCGCCGCTGGGGCGCACTGCCGTTCGATCAGCAGCCGGTGGCCGGGGCCACGCGGGCCGATCTCGACCGGCTGCGGTTCCAGGAAGAATATCTGCCCGCCGTGGTGCACCCGGATGTGTTGGCCGAGAACGGCCGCACGGTCGAGGAACAGATGCGCGCCCTTGGCATCCTGGGGCCGGAGGGACGGCCGACCGTGCTCGGGCTGCTGGTCTGCGGCAAGAACCCCCGCGCCTGGCTGCCGGGCGCCTATGTCCAGTTCGTGCGCTACCCCGGCACGGAGATCGGCGACATGGTGCAGGATCAGAAGGAGATCGGCGGTCCGCTCGCGGTCATGCTCCGCCAGATCGACGAGGTGATCGCGGCCAATATCGGTACTCGCGGCCGATCTGAGCGGCTCGGTGCAGCAGGTGCGCGCCAGCTATCCGACGATCGCCTTGCAGGAGCTGGTGCGCAACGCCGTGATCCACCGGACCTACGAGCTGACGGCCTCGCCCGTCATGCTGACCTGGTATGCCGACCGGGTGGAGATCACCAGTCCAGGCGGTCCGTACGGGGTGGTGACGGCGGGAACCTTCGGCCAGCCCGGCCTGACCGATGCCCGCAACCCGGCACTGGCCTCGGCCGCCAAGGCGATGGGGTTCGTGCAGCGGTTCGGTTCGGGCATTCCCCGGGCGCAGGACGCTTTGGCGCGTAACGGCAATCCGCCGCCGGAATTCAGGATCGAGCCGAATTTCGTGCATGCGACCGTCCGGGCCGCGCCATGAAAACGATCGGATTCTTTAACAACAAGGGCGGGGTCGGCAAGACCTCGCTCGTCTATCACGTGGCCTGGATGCTCGGCCTGCTCGGCCGGCGCGTTCTCGCCGTCGATCTCGATCCACAGGCCAACCTCACCAGCATGTGTCTCACCGAGGACCGGCTGGAGGAAATCTGGGAACACTCGCCGCGCCCGACCCTGCATGGCGCGGTCGCGCCGCAGTTCCGCGGGATCGGCGATATCGTCGCCCCCGCGATCGAGGAGGTGCAGGAGCGCATCGGCCTGCTCGCCGGCGACCTCGAATTGTCGCAGCTTGAGGACGATCTGTCCCAGGCATGGCCGAAGTGCCAGCTGGGGGACGAGCGTTCGTTCCGGGTCATGAGCGCCTTCGCGCGCGCTGTCGGTGCCGGCGGGTCGGCCTTCGGGGCGGAGGTCGCGCTGGTCGACGTCGGTCCGAACCTGGGTGCCCTCAACCGTGCCGCGCTGCTGGCGTGCGATTTTGTCGTCGTGCCGCTGGGCGCCGACCTGTTTTCCCTGCAGGGCTTGCGCAACATGGGGCCGACCTTGCGGAGATGGCGCGCCGCCTGGCAGCAGATGCGGCCGCACAATCCCGACCCGTCGCTGATCCTGCCGCCCGGGCGGATCGAACCGATCGGTTACGTGGTCATGCGGCATTCGGTGCAGGCGGGCGGCCGGCGCGTGCGTTCAGCAAGTGGATCGCCCGCATCCCGGCCGACTACCGGCGCTTCGTGCTCGATCAGCCGGATGGGGAACCGGGGGATGTCGACCTCGATCCCAACCGGATCGCGCGCCTCAAGGATTACCGCTCGCTGATGCCCATGGCCCAGGAGGCCCGCAAGCCGATGTTCCTGCTGCGCCCGGCCGACGGCGCGTTCGGCGGGCATCAGGGCGCGGTGCGCGACTGCTACGACGATTTCGCGGCCATGGCCCGCGAGATCCTCCGTCGCGCCGGCCTGCCGGCTGCTCCGCCGCCCTGACCGCCCCGCGCTACTCCGCCGCCGGCTTCAGATGCTCCTGCAACCGCGGCATCAGCTCCACCAGGTTGCAGGGACGGTGCCGGTTATCGAGCTGGAACACCAGGATGTCGTCCCACGCGTCCTTCACGGCCCCGGTGCTGCCCGGCAGCGCGAACAGGTACGTGCCCCCCGCCACGCCGCCCAGCGCGCGCGACTGCATGGTGGAGGTGCCGATCTTCGCGTAGCTCAGCATCCGGAACAATTCGCCGAAGCCTTCGATCCGCTTTTCCAGCACCCGCTCGAAGGCTTCCGGCGTCACGTCGCGCCCGGTGATGCCGGTGCCGCCGGTGGTGATGACGACATCGACCGAAGGATCGGCGATCCAGCCGCGCAGCCGGACCGCGATCGTCTCCGCGTCGTCCTTCTCGATCGCGCGCGCGGCCAGCGTGTGGCCTGCGTTCGTGATCCGCCCCGCGAGCGTCTCGCCCGAGGTGTCGTTCGCCAGCGTGCGCGTGTCGGACACCGTCAGCACGGCGATGTTCACCGGCACGAACGGGCGGGTTTCGTCGAGTCGGGCCATGTGCGGGCTCCTTCTGCCGGGCGGCGCCTCAGTCCAGGCTCACCAGCAGGGGGGCCGCCGCGGAGAAGCGCGGAAACGCCCCGTCGGCGATCATGTTCAGGCTGGGCGAGGCAAGGCCGAGCCGCGCCGCGTAGAGCCATGTATAGGACAGCGCGCGCTCGACGAAAATACGCGTCTCCTGGATCGGGATCGCCTCGATGAACAGCAGCGGATCGCCGTCGTCGCGCACGTCGCCCCGCCAGGACAAATAGCTGCCCAGGCCGGCGTTGTAGCTCGCCAGCAGGCCGATCAGGTCGCCGTCGACCGGCGTGCGCACGGCCAATGAGCGCACCAGTCGCTGCCCCACTTCCAGGTTGAAGCCGGGATCGTGAAGGCTCGCCTTGGTCAGGTGCCGGTTGCCGGTCACCGCGCGGGCGGTGCGCGGCGTGATCTGCATCAGCCCGCGCGCCCCGGCGGAGGAGACCGCTTTCGGGTCGAAATTCGATTCCGCCCGGGTCACGCCATAGACCAGCGCGGGGTCGATCCGGAACCCGCCATCCGGGTGCAGCGCAGGCAGCGGGAAGCGCAGGTTCTGCGGCGGGATCCCGCGCGCCGCCTGGATGCGCATGGCGATCTGCCCTGCCAGGTCGCGCAACCCCGTCCGCGCGGCGACCAGCATCAGCGCCTGGCGCAGCGGCGGGTCATGCGCGACCGCGGGCCACAGGCAGCGCAACGCCGCTTCGGCGCGCGCGGTCTGCCCGACCTGCAACAGCGCGAAGGCGAGCCGCCCTTGCGGCAGGGCGGCCAGGGCGTCGAGATCCGCTTCCGACAGGGTGGCGTGCGCGAACAGGGCGGCAACGCTCCAGCCCATGGTACGCCGGGCGATCAGACCGTAGAAGGTCTGGCGCTCTTCGGCGGCGCGGCGGAACCATGCCTCGGCCGCTCCCGGATAGCCGCGGCGCAGCGCCACCCGTCCGGCCCAGTACGCGCCGGCGGCGCGCAGGCTGGGGGCTCCCCCCCGCGCCCGCGCGGCGGCCGAGAAAAAGAACGCGGCGTCGCGGATCTTGTCGAGCCGCCAGGACGCCAGCCCGGCGATGAATGCCGCCGACGCTCCCCCCGCGGCGCCCGGGGCCGAGCGCCGCGCCGCCGCGGCCACCCGCAGCGCGGCGGCGTCGCGGTTGGCGGCGAACAGGCCGCGCGCCACCTCGGCGCGCAAGGCGGCGGAGGCGGCCGGGCGCAAACCCCGCGCATGCGCGATCACCCGCAGCGCGGCGTCGTAGGTGCCGGCCTTCACATGCGCCATCACCGCGCGTTGCAGCCGCGGTGCGCCCGGGCGGATCGAGGGCGCAGGGTCGCCCTCCGGCGCGCCGGCCGGAGGCGCGTCCTGCGATCCGTCGGGTGCCAGGCGGGCCGGCGCCGGCGCGATCATCACGTCCCGCAGGCGCGGCGACAGGGTTCGGCCGGCCGGCAGCCGGCGGAGCAGCAGGGCACGAATCGCCGGCGCTTCCGGCTGCGCGCCGAAACGGACGAGCCAGGCCGACAGTTCCGGCACGGTGGAATGGTGGTAGCGGCCCAGGTAGCGGTCGGCCAGGATGCTGCCCAGCAGCAGATCGGAGGTAAGCCGGGCGGTCAGCGCCGCCGCTTCGCCCATCCGCCCGGCATTCTGCTCGGCGAAGATGCGCCGGACCTGCGCCGCCTCGGCAGGGGTCAGCGGGCGCGGCAGGGCCGCGGTCGCGCCGCCCTGATCCGGGGCGCCGATCCGCGGGATGGCCATCGCGGTCTGATCGTTGCCGCCCTTCCCTCCGGCGAAGGCCGCAGACGCGGTTGCCCCGGCCAACAACGCGGCCCCGGCAAACAGCACCCGAACGGCGGGAAGGCGGGAGAGCGTGTGACCGATCCCTCGCATACCGTCTCGCCTACCGGCGGCATGGCGTTGAGGCAACCCTTGAACGGGACGCCGTTCACGCCACAGTTCACAAAAAAATAATGGATCAATCGGTTAGAGCGGGGTCTTCAATCACGTTTCCGTGATATCGGCATCCAACGTCCGTCTGAGCAACCGCAACTCGGCCCAGGCGCGGCGCCGCGCCGGGCCTGGGTTGCGCCGCAGGAAGCCAGGGTCCTGGCTGGCCAACGCCGGGATCGGGTCGCAGTGACGGGACCGACAAGGGCCGCCACGCCTCGCGTGCGCCGCGCCGCCCGAGGCTCGATCCCAGCAGGTCCTGGGTCGCCAGCGGGCCGAGCAGCACCACCCGCCGCGGGCGGACCAGAGCGATCAGCCGGTGCAGGAAGGGCCGGCAGGCGGCGCGCTCGGCCGGGCTGGGCGGGCGGTCGCCCGGCGGCCGCCACGGCACCAGGGGCACGAGCAGCAGCCGCGCGCGGTCGAGGCCGATGCTGGCCAGCATCTTGTCGAGATAGGCCCCGGCGGGGCCGGCGAAGGGGCGGCCGGCGCGATCGTCGGCATCGTCCGGCGCCTCGCCGATCAGCAGCAGGCCGGCGTCGGGGTCGCCCTCGGCGAACACCAGGTTGGCGGCGGTGGCACGCAGCGCGCAGCCGTCGAACCCGGCGATGGCGGCGCGCAGCGCGGGCAGGGTGTCGGCGGCGGCCGCCAGGTCGGCGGCCACCTGCGCGGCCTGGGCCTGGCCGACGGTGGGGTGACCGGTGAGGGGCGGGGCGGCGGTGGGCTCGGCGCGCGGGGCGTGGGGGGCGGCGCGCGACGGCGCCGGGCTCCCGCCTGGCGCGGCGGCAGGGAGCGCGACCGCAGCCGGCCGCCCGGCCGTGGGGGGGCGCGGTTCCGCGTCCGCCGGCGGCACGGGCGGGCGCAACCGGTCCACCGGCGCGTCCTCCAGCGGCTCGTCCGCCCCGAACTCGATCTGCAGCCGCAGCGCGACCAGTGCGTCCATGCCTCTTTCCTGCCCGCTCCGTCCCATCCGCGCAATCGCGCAACACGCTTGGCCCGCGCCGGCGGGTGGGCGTAGCATTCTTCCGGCGCTGACGCCGCCGTCCGAGCGGCGCATGCCGGAGGGACGCCGCGGATGAACTTCGACTTTTCCGACGACAGCCGGATGTTGCGCGAGCAGGCCCGCCGCTTTCTCGCCGAGCGCTGCCCGCCGCGCCTCGTGCGCGCCGCGCTCACCGCCTCCCCGCCGGAGGCCGACCCGTTGTGGCGCGACATGGCCGGCCTCGGCTGGCTGGGGGCGACCCTGCCGGAAGCCCATGGCGGCGCCGGGCTCGGCGCCGAGGCGCTGTGCGTGCTGGCCGAGGAACTCGGCCGCGCGCTCGCCCCGGTGCCGTTCCTGTCCGGCATCTGCCTTGCCGCCGAGGCGATCGCCCGCGCCGGCAGCCCGGCCCAGCAGGAAGCCTGGCTGCCGCGCCTGGCCGGGGCGGAGGCGCGTGCTGCCTTCGCGCTCGCCGAAGGCGTCGGTGAGCCGGGGCCGCAGGCGATCCGCGCGCGCCTGCGCAACGGGCGGATCGAGGGCGAGAAGTTTCCCGTGGCCGACGGCATGGCGGCCGAGGTCGCGGTGGTGGCGGCGCAAGGGGACGCGGGCGCGGTGCTCGCCCTGGTCGATCTCACCGGCCCCGGGGTCGAACGCACCCCGATTGCCACGATCGACCCCAGCCTGCCGCATGCGAAGCTGACCTTCCGCGCCGCCCCGGCCGAGACCTTGCCGGGGGCGACCGGGTGGGAGGCGATCGCCGCCCTGCTCGACCGCGCCGCGGTGCCCTGCGCCTTCGCCGCGCTGGGCGGCGCCGCCGCTGCGCTGGACATGGCGGTGGCCTATGCGAAGGAGCGCCACGCCTTCGGCCGGCCGATCGGCTCGTTCCAGGCGATCAAGCACAAGCTCGCCGATGTGTATGTCGCGGTCGAACTGGCACGGTCGAACGCGTGGTACGCCTGCTGGGCGCTGGAGCGCGACGCCGCCGCGCTGCCGCTCGCGGCCGCCACTGCGAAAGTCTCGGCCGATGCGGCGTTCCGCCACGCCGCGGCAGAGAACATCCAGACCCATGGCGGCGTCGGCTTCACCTGGGAAGCCGATCCCCATCTGTTCTATCGCCGCGCCGGTCTGCTCGCCCATGCGCCCGGCGGGCCGCGCTACTGGAAGGAACGCACAGTGGCGGCGCTCGAAGCCGCCAACGCCCGCTAGTGTCCCGCTTCGGAAATTCGGTTCCGAATTTCCGGGACACTGGTTCTTTGTTTTCAGTGTCCTGCCCTTGAAATGCAAAGGCATTTCAGGGGCAGGACACGAGCGGAAAGGACCGCGCCGATGGATTTCGACGACACGCCGGACGAAGCCGCCTTCCGCGCCGAGGCCCGCGCCTTTCTCGACGCAAACCAGCGCCGCAAGGACCGCAGTCGCGCCGCGTCCCGCTATGGCGAGGTCGACGCCGCCGACCTCGCCGGCGCCAAAGCCTGGCAGGCGCAGAAAGCCGAGGCCGGATTCGCCGGCATCACCTGGCCGCGCGAATGGGGCGGACGCGGCGGCACCCAGATGCAGCAGATCATCTGGAACCAGGAGGAAGCGGCCTACGACGTGCCGTACAACGTCTTCCTGATCGGGCTCGGGATGTGCATCCCGACCCTGATGGCCTACGCGGCCCCGGACATCCTGACCCGCTACGTCCGCCCCGCGCTGCGCGGCGACGAGATCTGGTGCCAGTTGTTCTCCGAACCCGCCGCCGGGTCCGACGTGGCCGGGCTGCGCACGCGGGCCGAGCGCGACGGCGCGGACTGGGTGATCAACGGGCAGAAAGTCTGGACCTCCGGGGCGCATTATTCCGATTTCGGCCTGCTGCTCGCCCGCAGCGATCCCGCCGTGCCCAAGCACGCGGGGCTGACCGCGTTCTATATCGACATGAAAGCCCCGGGGGTGGAGGTGCGGCCGATCCACCAGATGTCGGGCGCGTCGCATTTCAACGAGGTGTTCTTCACCGACCTGCGCATCCCCGACCGCCAGCGCCTCGGCGCGCCGGGCCAGGGCTGGAAAGTGGCGCTGACCACCTTGATGAACGAACGGCTCGCGGTGGGCGAGCCGCGCCGGCCGGATATTCACGACCTGATCGATCTCGCCCGCGCGGTGGAGATCGACGGGCGCCCGGCGATCGCCGATCCCGCGGTGCGGATGCAGCTCGCGACCTGGTGGGCCGACAGCGCCGGGCTGACCTGGACCCGCTTCCGCACCATGACCGCGCTGTCGCGCGGGCAGACCCCGGGGCCGGAGAACGCCATCGCCAAGGTCGTGAACGCGCGCCGGCTGCAGGAGATCGCCGGGTTCGGGATGGACCTGCTGGGCGAGGCCGGCGCGATCAGCGATCCGGCGCTGGCGCCGATGGCGGGGCTGTTCCAGGATGGGCTGATGTCGGCGCCGGGCCAGCGCATCGCCGGCGGCACCGACGAGATCCTGCGCAACATCATCGCCGAGCGGGTGCTCGGCCTGCCCGGCGATGTGCGGGTCGACAAGGACGCGCCGTTCAACCGGGCCGCTGCGTCCGGGCAACGCTAAATCCAAGGGAGAAGACCATGGCGGCAGACAGGCAGGTCGCGATCGTGACCGGCGCGGGCAGCGGGATCGGGCGGGCGATCGCGCTCGGCCTGATCGGCGCCGGGGTGGAGGTGGCCGCGGTCGACCGCGAGCAGGCCTGGCTGGATACCTTGGCCGCCGCGGCGGCGGAGCAGCGGGGGGGCGGGTCGTTGCAGACGATCACGGCCGACCTGACGCAGCCTGACAGCTTCGCCCGCATCGTCGCCGACGTGCTCGGCCGGTTCGGCAAGATCGATGTGCTGGTGAACAACGCCGGTGTCGGCCAGGGCGCGATCCGCGCCGACCAGCGCAGCAACCCGATCCGCTTCTGGCAGATTGCCCCCGAGCAATGGAGCCGCTTCGTCGCGGTGAATGCGACCGCGCCGCTGATGATGGCGCGCGCCGTGGCGCCGCACATGATCGAACGCAAGCGCGGGCGGATCATCGGCGTGACCACCAGCCTCGGCACCATGATCCGCGGCGGCTACGCGCTGTATGGCGCCTCCAAGGCGGCGGCGGAAGCGGCGCACGCGGTGATGGCGGCCGATCTCGCCGGCACCGGGGTGACGGTGAACGTGCTGGTGCCGGGGGGCATGACGGACACGCGCATCATCCCCGAAGCGGAGGTGGCGGCGCGGGACAAGCTGATCCGCCCGGAGGTGATGGTGCCGCCGCTGCTGTGGCTGATCTCCGATGCCGCACGGGACGTAACGGCACGGCGGTTCCTGGCGGTGCACTGGGATGGGTCCCTGCCGCCCGCCGATGCGGCGGAGAAATGTGGCGCGCCGATCGCCTGGACCAGCCTCGGCGTCATGCCGATCGAGCCGGACTGAGCCCGCCGCCGCTGCCGGAGACCGCACCTATGGCCGCCCGCATCAACCGCGCCATCGAACTCCTGTCCCAGGACCAGGCCATCTACTACGTCGGTGCCCACTCCGGCCACGTGCTCAGCCGCGCGCAGGGCCGCGCCGACGCGCGGCACCTGGGCCGACTATATCAATGTCGGCATGGAACATGGCGCCTTCGACATGACCGGGCTCGGCGAGTACATGCAGGGGCTGGCAGCGGCCGGCCCCACACGCTCCGGCCACCCGAGTCCGGCGGTGATCGTGGAAGCGCCGGTGAACGGCACGGACGCACCCAACGTGCGCTTCAACGCCTGGCAGTTCCGCCAGATCCTCGGCCGCGGCGTGCACGGCATCCTGCTCTGCCAGGCGGAAACCGCCGGGGCCGTGCGGGCCTTCGTGGAAGCCTGCCGCTACCCGCACCAGCCGGCGGGGGTCGACCCCGGCCTGCCGACGCCGCTGGCGCGGATGGACGGCGCCCGTGTTCCGGAACCCGCCGCGGGCAGGCTGGGGCGCGGCACCCGCGGGCGCGGGTCGGAAAGCACCGCCGCGCCGATCTGGGGCCTCTCGCCCGAAGACTACATGCGCCGCGCCGATCCCTGGCCGCTCAATCCCGAGGGCGAACTCCTGCTCGGGGTGAAACTCGAAAGCCCCGAAGGCATCGCACGCTGCGAGGAAATCCTGGACGTCCCGGGCCTCGGCTTCGCCGAGATGGGGCCGGGCGACCTCGGCCTCGCACTCGGCTACCTCACCTTGCAGCGCGACCCTTACCCGCCGGAGATGCAGCGCGCCCGCGACCGCGTGCTCGCCGCCTGCCGCGCCCGCGGGATCGCGTTTCTGGAAGGCGGCGGGCCGGGCAACGTGATCGCGCGGTTGGACCAGGGGGTGCGCGTGATGGCCGACCACAGCGAGGACTCCGCCCGCCTCGGTCGGGCGCACCAGCGGCGGACCATGCCGGCCTGAGGCGGGCCTGCGGGGGCAGCGCCCCCTGGCTTCATCTTTCCTCAGGCCTCCACGGCCTGCGGCTACGCCAGCCGGCCGTGGCAGTGCTTGTATTTCTTGCCCGACCCGCAGGGGCAGGGGGCGTTGCGCGGGGTGGCGCGCCAGGTGGCAGGATCGTCCGGGTTCACCGCCTCGGCCCGCAGCGGCTGCGTCACGGTTGCCGCCGGCGCGGGCAGGGTGGCGACGTCCGCTTCGGCGCCCGGCTCGCTGCTGCCGTAGGCGGACATCGGATCGGGGTGCAGTTCCATGTACTGCGCCGGGTGCGGCTGGAAGTCGAACGCCGGCGGCGCCTCCGGGGTCAGTTCCACCCGGCCCAGCAGCGTCGTCACCCGCTCCTTGAGCTCGTCCAGCATGCCGTTGAACAGCGCGAAGGCTTCCGCCTTGTATTCGTTCAGCGGGTCCTTCTGGCCGTAGGCGCGCAGCCCGATGCCCTGGCGCAGGTGATCGAGCGCATACAGATGCTCCTTCCACACCGCATCCAGGGTCTGGATCAGCAGCGACTTCTCGACGAAGCGCATCAGCTCGGGGCCGAGGTTGGCGGCCTTGGCGGCCATGAACTGGTCGGCCGCCTGCTCGATCCGCTCGCGCAGCTGGACCTCGTCGATCCCTTCCTCGCGGCCCCAATCCTCGACCGGCAGATCGAGCCCGAGCACCCGGTGCACGTCCTCGGTCAGCTCCGCCAGTTCCCATTGCTCGACGAAGGCCTTGGCCGGGATGCGCCGCGCGACCAGGCCCTCGACCACCTCGGCGCGCATCTCGGTCACGGTCTCCGAGACGTCGTCGGCCCGCATGAACTCCTTGCGCTGGGCATAGACCTCCTTGCGCTGGTCGTTCATCACGTCGTCGTATTTCAGCACGTTCTTGCGGGTGTCGAAGTTGCGCGCCTCGACCTTCTTCTGCGCCTTCTCCAGCGCCTTGTTGATCCAGGGATGGACGATCGCCTCGCCGTCCTTCAGCCCGAGCTTCTGCAGCATTCCGCCCATCCGGTCGGAGCCGAAGATGCGCATCAGGTCGTCTTCGAGCGAGAGGAAGAAGTGCGAGCGCCCGGGATCGCCCTGCCGGCCCGACCGGCCGCGCAGCTGGTTGTCGATGCGCCGGCTCTCGTGGCGCTCGGTGCCGATCACGAACAGCCCGCCGGCCTGTTTCACCTGTTCGTGCGAGAGCGCGATCTCCTCGTGGATCTCGGCCTCGCGCCCCGCCCGCAGGGCGGGCTCCTCGATGCCCTCGAGCGCGTTCTTCAGCCGCATCTCCAGATTGCCGCCAAGTTTGATGTCGGTGCCGCGGCCGGCCATGTTGGTGGCGATGGTCACCGCGCCGGGGGCGCCGGCCTCGGCGACGATCTCGGCTTCCTGCTCGTGGAAGCGGGCGTTCAGCACCGCGTGCGGGATCTTCTTGCGCTTCAGGATACCGGACAGCAGCTCGCTTTTCTCGATCGAGACGGTGCCGACCAGCATCGGCTGGCCGGTCTTGCGCGCCTCCTCGATCAGGTTCGCCACCGCCTCGTATTTCTCGGCCGCACTGCGATAGACCTCGTCGTCCTCGTCGTTGCGCGCCACCGGGACGTTGGTCGGGATCTCCACCACGTCGAGCTTGTAGATCTCGGCGAACTCGTCCGCCTCGGTCGAGGCGGTGCCGGTCATGCCGGACAGCTTGGGATAGAGGCGGAAATAGTTCTGGAAGGTGATGGAGGCCAGGGTCTGGTTCTCCGCCTGCACCTCCACGGCTTCCTTGGCTTCCAGCGCCTGGTGCAGCCCGTCCGAGTAGCGCCGTCCTTCCATCGCCCGGCCGGTGAACTCGTCGATGATGATCACCTTGTCCTGGCGGACCATGTAATCGACATCGCGGGCGAACAGGGTGTGCGCGCGCAGGGACTGCTGCACGTGGTGCACGACCGAGACGTTGAAGATGTCGTAGAGATTGCCCTCGGTGATGATGCCGGCCTGGCGCAGCATCTCCTCCACCTGCTCGGACCCCGGTTCGGTCAGCGAGACGGTGCGGAACTTCTCGTCTTTCTCGTAGGTCTCCTCGTCCTTGACCAGCTCCTTCACCACCAGATCGACCTGGCGATAGAGATCGGAACTGTCCTCGGCGGGGCCGGAGATGATCAGCGGGGTGCGCGCCTCGTCGATCAGGATGGAATCGACCTCGTCGACGATCGCGTAATGGAAATCCCGCTGGACCATGTCCTCCAGCCGGTATTTCATGTTGTCGCGCAGATAGTCGAAACCGAACTCGTTGTTGGTGCCGTAGGTGATGTCGGCGGCATACGCCTCCCGCCGCTGGTCGTCGTCCAGCCCGTGCACGATCACCCCGACCGTGAGGCCGAGGAAGCGGTAGATCTGGCCCATCCATTCCGAATCACGGCGGGCCAGGTAGTCGTTCACCGTGACCACGTGCACGCCCTTGCCGGCCAGCGCGTTGAGATACACCGGCAGGGTCGCGACCAGCGTCTTGCCCTCGCCGGTCTTCATCTCGGCGATCTTGCCGTCGTGCAGCACCATCCCGCCGATCAGCTGCACGTCGAAATGACGCTGGCCCAGCACGCGGCGGGCCGCCTCGCGCACCACCGAGAACGCCTCGGGCAGGATCTCGTCCAGGCCCGCCCCGTTGGCCAGACGCTCCTTGAAGACGTCCGTCCGGGCGGCCAGCGACGAATCGTCCAGCGCCGCGATCGCCGGCTCCAGCGCGTTGATCTGCGGTACCCGGCGCTGATACGCCTTCAACGCGCGTTCGTTGGCAGTGCCGAAAACGGCGCGGGCAAGGGCGGCGAGCATCAGGAACCTTCCGGGCGGGGAGACCGCCCTCAGATAAGGTCCGGCCGTGGCGGGGTCAACGACAGGGGTCTGACACCGGGGGCCGGAGGGTCGGGGGGCCGCCAGGAAAGGCCAGGGGGGCAGCGCTCCCCGGGCCTTTCCCGGCGGCTGCCGGCGCCCCGGCCGCCAATGTCACATTCCCCCGGGGTAGTTGGGCCCGCCGCTGCCTTCGGGGGTGACCCAGTTGATGTTCTGGGTGGGGTCCTTGATGTCGCAGGTTTTGCAGTGGACGCAGTTCTGGGCGTTGATCTGCAGCTTGGGCGCGCCTTCGTCGGCGCCGACGATCTCGTAGACCCCGGCGGGGCAGTAGCGGGTTTCCGGGCTGCGGTAGCGCTCCCAGTTCACCGCGATCGCCACGTCGGGGTCGCGCAGGGTCAGGTGCGCCGGCTGGTTCTCTTCGTGGTTGGTGTTGCTGATGAACACCGAGGACAGCCGGTCGAAGGTCAGCACCCCGTCCGGCTTCGGATAGGCGATGCGCGGCGCCTGGTCCGCTGTCAGCAGGGTCTCGTTATCGGGATGCGGGTGGTGCAGGGTCCAGGGCGCCTTGCCGCGCAGCAGGTAGGTATCCAGCGCGGCGTGGCCGAGCCCGCCCCAGAAGCCGAAGCGGGCGAAGCCGGGGCGGATGTTGCGCACCGCTCGCAACTCCTCCCACACCCAGCTCGCGCGCAGCTGTTCGGGGTAGGCGTCCAGCAGGGCGGGCCGGTCCGCGGCCAGCGCCGCGGCCACCGCCTCGGCGGCCACCATCCCGGTCTTCATCGCGGTGTGCGAGCCCTTGATCTTGGGCACGTTCACGAACCCCGCCGTATCGCCGATCAGCGCCCCGCCGGGGAACACCAGGCGGGGGATGGACTGGAAGCCCCCCTCGTTCAGCGCCCGCGCGCCGTAGCTGATCCGCCGCCCGCCGGCGAAGTGGCCGCGCACCGCGGGGTGGGTCTTGAAGCGCTGCATTTCCTCGAACGGCGACAACCAGGGGTTGCGGTAGTCGAGGCCGATGACGAACCCGTAGGAGACCAGGTTCTCGCCGAAGTGGTAGAGGAACGACCCGCCATAGGTGCTGCGGTCGAGCGGCCAGCCGACCGTGTGCTCGATCAGGCCCGGCCGGTGCTGGTCGGGCGGGATCTCCCACAGTTCCTTGAGGCCGATCGCGTAGGTTTGCGGCTCGGCGCCCTCCTGCAGGGCGAAGCGGGCGATCGCCTGTTTCGACAGCGAGCCGCGGCAGCCTTCGGCGAGCAGCGTGTAGGGCGCGCGCAGCTCCATGCCGCGCTGGAAATTGGCGGTGGGCTTGCCGTCCTTGCCCACGCCCATGTCGCCGGTGGCGACGCCGGCCACCCTGCCGTCCTCGATCAGCAGTTCGGCGGCGGCGAAGCCCGGGTAGATCTCCACCCCCAGTGCCTCCGCCTGCTGGCCCAGCCAGCGCACCACGTCGCCGAGGGAGACGATGTAATTGCCCTGGTTGTGCATCTGCGGCGGGGTGGGCAGGCGGACCGCGCGGGTGGCGGTGAGGAACAGGAACCGGTCTTCCCGCGCGGGCGTGGTGAGCGGGGCGCCCTTTTCCTGCCAGTCCGGGAACAGCTCGGCGAGCGCGCGCGGCTCGACCACGGCGCCGGAGAGGATATGCGCGCCCACCTCGCCGCCTTTTTCCACCACGCAGACCGACGCGTCGGGCGCGAGCTGTTTGAGGCGGATGGCGCAGGCGAGGCCGGCGGGGCCGGCGCCCACGATCAGGGCATCGAACTCCATGGACTCGCGGGGAGCGGGCTCGTCCGCCATCGGCTGTCATCCTCCATCTGCGGGCACGGCACCCTAGGCGGGCGGCGCCTTGTTGCCAAACCGGCCGCGGGCATCGAGGGTGAACGGGCCGATCCCCGTGCGGGCGGGGAGCGGGCGGCCCGGTGACGGGTCGGGGCCGGCCGGAGCAGGTCCGGACGACACCGGCTGCGGCGCCGGAGGGCTGCGGACTGTCGGTCCCGTGCAACCGCCGTGCTTGGGGAGATCGTCATGCCAGAACGCCTGACCGAGACGGAACGCGCCGGGCTTGCCACCACCTTGCCGAAATGGACCTTCGTGCCCGCGTCGGAAGGGGAGGCGGAGGCGATTTTCCAGCGCTTCCAGTTTGCCGATTTCTCCGCCGCCTGGGGATTCATGGCGCGGGTGGCGCTGCTCGCCGAGCAGCAGGGGCACCACCCGGATTGGCGCAATGTCTGGAACCGGGTGGAGATCACCCTGTCCACCCATGACGCCGGCGGGCTGACCGCGCTCGGACGTGCAGCTTGCGAGCGCGATCGACGCGCTGGGCGGGTAGCCGGTTCGCGGCTGACCGCGGCTTGTTTGCGCGTGCGGCCTCGGGGCGGACGGGGCCGCTTGACGCTGGCGCCCGCCGCCTCATCTCCAGCCGCTTGGAACCGATGGAAGGGGTCCCGGGGCAATGCCCGTGGCGGGGGCTTGGGCCACGAAGCGGACCAAGCGCGGGCAAAGCCCGGGGTCTTGCTTGTGGAAGGCCAGGATCCCCGGGGCGGCGCCTACCCGCCGCGGAGCGCGAACACCGCCGGGCGCACCGGGTCGAGGCGGACGGTAATGGCGTGGAGGCGTCCGAGCGCCCGTCCGTCCGCAAGGTTCTCGACCTCGCGCAGGCCGGGCAGGCGGATCGTCACCTCCTCGGGCTTCGTGCCGGCTTGGAAGCTGCGCTGCACGGCGAGGATCGTCTCCGCACCGTGGCGGAACACGTAGGTGGTCACATCGTGCAGCGGTGCGCCGAGCGGAAAGCGCGGCCGTACCCCGGCGCGCGCGGCGGCCGCCGCCAGCCCGGCCTGGTCGCCGGCAGGCAGCAGCCGGGCGCGTCCCCCCCCGGCGAAGAGCGGCGCGAGCGGCGAGGCGGGGCGCTGGCGGCTGTGCTGATCGAACCGGCCGGGCATGCCGTTCGCCACCACATGACCGCCGGCGGCGACAAAGCGACGGATCGCCGCTGTGCCCTGGGATGACAGGGCGATGCTGTGCGGCAGGATCAGCAATCGGATGCCGCGCAGCCCGCCCCCGTCCAGCTGCGCCGGCCCCAGGTAGCGCGGGGTCAGTCCGATCCGCGCCAGCGCCTGGGCATCCTTGGTCAGCGCAACCCGCTCGGGGTTCGGATCCATGCCCTCGATTTCCGAATTCCGTCTGATCCAGGCGTCGCCCTTCGGCTTTTGCGCCAGCATCCAGCTGGTGCGGAAGCTCGGCGGCGAATAGAGGATCGCCACCGGATCGTGCTCGCGCCGCGCGTCCAGCACGGCGCGGCCGAGCCGGCCGCGCAGCGCCGCGAACACGGGGGCGTAGGCCGTCCCGTCCGGGCCCAGGGTGCCGTCCGGGCGGACGATCTTCTGGTCCGGGTCCCACAGGATCAGCCCGCGCGCGCCGTGCAGCCACTCCTGCCAGATCCAGTGCAGCGCGGAGGGGGCGGCGCCGAAGGCGGTGACCAGCGGGATCAGCCGGGGATTGACCGCGCGGGCGATCGCGAGGTTCTGGTCGGCGTCGTAGATTTCCATCACGTCGACGGCGTGGGCGAGAAGCAGGTAGTCGTAGCCGCCCCAGCCGGGCACCTGCGCGCCCTCGATGGCGCTGAGCGCGTCCGGGTCGGCGCGGTGGATCGCGTTCGTCCCGACCCGCAGCGCGCGGGCGAAGGCGACGTCCATCCAGGACTTGAAATCGGCCCAGGCGGCGAAGTTGTCGTCGGTCCGGCGCATCGCCGCGCGGGTGAGTTCCGGCTGCACCGCCGCCCAGGCCCGATAGTGCGTGCCCCATTCGGCGTTCAGGGCCGCAAGCGAGGGATACTGGGTGCGCAGCCAGGTGCGGAAGCCGGCGAGGGACTCGGGGGAGATGTCGAAGTCCCAGTAGGCTGCGAGGTCGGCGATGCCGGACTCGTCGCCGAGATTGTAGAACAGCGGTCGGTAGGGTCGGGCGGCGCGGACCGTCACCGCCAGCCGCTTCGCGATGCGGTGCAGCCAGACGGGATCCGAGAGGCTCGGCTTGCGGATGAACACGGACCGGTCGGCGGGATCGGCTTCGCGTTGTTTCTGCAACGCGGTGAAGCGCCAGTTCGGCTGCTTGCCGGGCGTGTAGATGTGATAGGCGGAATAGAAATCGGTGGCGATGTTCTCCACGTAGCAGCGGAGCCCGGCCCGCTTCAGCGCCTGTGCCTTTGCCGGGTGGGCGAGGCCGCCGCCGTCGCGATCGGTCACGACCATCCCGGCGGTCACGCCGATCCGTTTCAGGGTGGCCAGCTGGACCGGGGTGCGGGGCTGCCATTCGATGATCTGGAACCCGTTCCAGGCGGCCTGCGCCGGGGCGGCGAGGCCGGCCAGCAGCGCGGTGGCGAGCAGCAGGCGTTTCATGGCGTCCCTCCGTCCTGTTTCAGCACTTCGCCGGCGAGGTAGAGGCTGCCGCAGATCAGCACCCGCGCCGGCGGGCCGCCCTGCGCGGCCAGGCGCAGCAGCGCGTCCGCCACATGCGGGCCGGGCCGGGCCACCCCACCGGAGGCGGCGATGATCTCCGCCACCGGCAGCGCCAGATGCTGCGCCGGCTCCGCCACCGCCCAGGTGCCGGCGGCCCGCGGCAGCAGCGGGCGGAGGAATTCGGCGGCGTCCTTCGCCTGTTTCATGCCGACCACCAGATGCACCGGACGGTCGGACCAGCGTGCCACATGCGCCGCCAGGGCCGCGCCGGCGCCGGGATTGTGGCCGCCGTCGAGCCACAGCTCCCACCCCGGCGGCAGCAGCATGGCGAGCCGCCCGGTCAGGCGTTGCAGCCGTGCCGGCCATTCCGCCCGTGCCACGCCCGCTTCCAGGGCGGCCTCCGGCAGGCCGAGGCCGGCGGCGCGCAGGGCGGCCAGCGCGATGCCGGCATTGTCCCATTGATGCGCGCCGGGGAGCGAGAAGGGGCGGCAGAATGAGCGTGCCGGCCGCGTCCCGGTAGCGTCCGTCCGTCACCTCCCAGTCGCGCCCGCGCAGCCACACCGGGGCGCCGACGGCGGCGGCGCGGGCGAGCAGCACGGCACGGGCCTCCTCCGGCTGCGCGCCGATCGCCACCTTCACGCCGGGGCGGAGGATGCCGGCTTTTTCCGCCGCGATCGCCGCGAGCGTGTCACCCAGCAGCTCGCGATGGTCGAGCGAGATGGAGGTGATCGCCGAGGCCGCGGGGCGGGGGATCACGTTGGTGGCGTCGCCGCGACCGCCGAGGCCCACCTCCAGCACGCAGAGATCCGCCGGGGTACGGGCGAACAGCAGGAAGGCGACGGCGGTGATCACCTCGAACACCGTGATCGGCGCGCCGGCGTTGACCTGCTCTATCTCCTCCAGGGTTTCCGCCAGCAGCGCATCGGACACGAGCCGGCCGGCGAGGCGGAACCGCTCGTTGAAGCGGACCAGATGCGGCGAGGTATAGACATGCACGCGCAGGCCGGCCGCTTCCCCCATCGCGCGGAGGAAGGCGCAGGTGCTGCCCTTGCCGTTGGTGCCGGCAACATGGATCACCGGCGGCAGGTGGCGTTCGGGCGAACCAAGCTTGGCCAGCAGCGCGGCCAGGCGGTCGAGGCTGAGGTCGATCAGCCTGGGATGCAGCCCGTGCAGGCGGGCGATCAGGCCCTCGATCCGGCCGGAGGAGGGCGCGCCCGCTTCGACGTCGGGCCGGGGCGAGGGCGTCGTCGCGGGCTGTGCGCGGAGGGCGTCGCCGGTGTCGCTCATGCGTCCCTGTCGGTTTCTTCGGCTGCCCTCTGCGCGCCGGCTCGCGAACGCGGTACAGAAGCCGCCATGCCGACGCAACTGACATCAGGATATGGCCGATCCGCGGCCGGCGTCCCGTGGCGCGCCGTCCTCCCGGTCCGGCGCACATGACGCCGCGCGCGCGCCTGTGGGGAACCCTGCTGATCGTGGGTTCGTCCGCCGCGTACAGCCTGGCCGGGTTCTATACGCGGCTGATCCCGCTCGACATCTGGACCCTCCTGTTCTGGCGCGGGCTGTTCGCCGGCGGGTTCATCGCCGCCTGGGTGGTGGCGCGGGAGGGGCGGCGGTCCTTCCGGCTGCTTCGCGGCATGGGCCGGCCGGGCCTTGTTATCGTGGGCTGCTCGGCTCTCGGCACGGTCATGTTCATCAACGCGCTGCGCCGTACCTCGGTCGCGGAGGTGGTGACCATTCTCGCCACCCTGCCGTTCCTGACCGCGGGGATCGGCCGGCTGGCCTTCGGGATGCGCGAAAGCCGGGCAACGATGGCCGCGAGCGCGGTGGCGCTCGCCGGTGTCACCTTGATGGTCGGCGGGGCGGGGCTGTCCGCTCGGGTGGCGGGGGAGGTGTTGGCGTTCGGGGCGACCCTCATGTCGGCCATCCTGATGCTGACCGTGCAGCGGCACCGCGAGGTGACGATGCTGCCGGCGGCGGCGGTCTCGGTCTTCCTGCCGGCCTTGCTCGCAGCCCCGATGGCGGCGCCGTTCGCGGTCACCTTCCGGGAGCTGGCAGAGCTGGCGCTGTTCGGCGTGAGCCAGCTCGGCCTCGGGCTGATGCTGCTCACCCTCGGGGTCCGGCTGGTCTCGGCCACCGAAGCGGCGCTGACCGGCACGGTGGAGGTGCCGATGGCCGCGCTCTGGGTATGGCTCGCCTTCGGCGAGACGCCGCGCTGGACCACCGTGGCGGGTGGGGCGGTGGTGATCGCGGCCGTGCTCCTGCATGCGGGGCAGAGCCTCGTCACTGCGCCGGCGCCGGCCGGGGTCGCGCCGCCGGAGACGCGCTGAGCGTTTGCTAACGAATGCCCGCCAGCCCCTGCGACGGTCGGACAAGCCACGTGTTTTCAGAGGGCGTTCATTCACAAGTGCGATTTTGTGCCGCCCTTTGAGGCCGCGCGGGCGGTGATCCGCCCCTCCGCTTGAGCCGCGCCGCCCCGGTGGCCGGCCGCGCTGCGTGCCGGGGCTATGGGCGAAGCGGCGATGTCCGCGCCGCCGTCCTGGGGCCGCAGTGCGCCGAACGACGCCCGGTTCAGTGCGCGTCCGCCGGCGGCGCCGCCGGTGCCGCCACCCGGCGCAGGAACGGCACCGCCAGGGTCGCGAGCACGAAGGCCAGCATGATGGCGCGGAAGGCGTCGGCATAAGCCAGGGTGGCGGCCTCCCGGTACGCCAGCGCGTGCAGTTGCGACAGCGCGGCGCGCGCGCCGGCCTCCGCGCTGCCGAGGACTGCGGCATCGTGGTGCGCAAGCCCGGCCATCAGGCGCAGCATCGGGCCGTTCGCCGGGGTCAGGGTCGAGGCGATATCCAGGAAATGCCGGTTGGTCTGGTCGTTCAGAATCGCCCCGCACAGGGCGATGCCGACCGCGCCGCCGAGGTTGCGCATCATGTTGAACAGGCCGGAGGCGTATTTCAGCCGCTCCGGCGCCAGGCTGCCGAGACCGAGCGTGACCGCCGGCGCCACCGCGAACACCTGCGGGAACCCGCGCAGCACCTGCGGGACCAGCAACTGATCGGCGCCCCAGTCGTGGGTGATGAAACTGTACGTCCACATGGACAGGGCGAAGCTCGCCAGCCCGAACATCATCAGCCAGCGCAGGTCGAGCCGGCGCCCCAGCATCACATAGACCGGGACGCCGAGGGTGGCGGCCACGCCGGTGGCGAACACCGCCGTGCCGGTCTGCCAGGCGCTGAAGCCGCGCACATAGCCGAGGAACAGCGGCGTGAGGTAGATCGTCGAGAACATCCCGATCCCGGTCACGAAGGACAGGACGCAGCCGAGGCTGAAGTTGCGGTTGCCGAGCGCGCGCAGATCGACCACCGGGCGCGCGAAGGTCAGGCTGCGGGCGACGAACAGCACCGCGGCCACCGCGGCGATCGCGCCGCAGGTGCGGATCGTGCCATCGCTGAACCAGTTCCAGCGCGCCCCTTCCTCCAGCACGTATTCCAGATTGCCCAGGGTCAGCGCCAGCAGCACGATCCCCGGGTAGTCGGCATCGCGCAGCAGCGACAGGTCGGGGTGGTCGATCCGCACCAGCCGCGGCACGGCAAGCGCGATCAGGGTTCCCGGCACCAGGTTCACGTAGAACAGCCAGTGCCAGTTGAGCGTGTCGGTGATCCAGCCGCCGACCACCGGGCCCAGGGTGGGCGCGATCGAGGCGATGGTGCCGATCACCGCCGCCGCATAGACCCGCCGCTGGCCCTGGAAATAATGGAACGACGAGGTGAACACGACCGGGATCATCGAGGCGCCGAGCAGCCCCTGCAGCGCCCGGAACAGGATCATGCTGTCCATGTTCCAGGCCAGCCCGCAGAGCAGACTGGCAACGGTGAACCCGCCGGCGGAGGCGGCGAACAGCCAGCGGGTCGAGAACACCCGGGTGAGCCAGCCCGACAGCGGAATGACGATGATCTCGGCGATCAGATAGGCGGTCTGCACCCAGCCGATCTGGTCCTGCGCCGCTGACAGCCCGCCGCCGATGTCCTGCAGCGACGAGGCGACGATCTGGATATCCAGCAGGGCCACGAACATCCCGACGCACATCACCGCGAAGGGGAACACGCTGCTCACGCCGCGCGGCGCCGTCGGGCTCATCGCGTCGGCCTGATATCGACCCTGACGGTGGCGGACAGGCCCGGGCGCAGCAGCGACAGCCGGTCCGCGGGGCCAACGAGTGCGATCCGCACCGGAACCCGCTGCACGATCTTGGTGAAGTTCCCGGTGGCGTTCTGCGGCGGGATGACGCTGAACACCGCGCCGGTGGCCGGCGCCAGGCTCAGCACGCGGCCGGTGTAGGGGTGGCCGGGCAGCACGTCCGCGGTGATGCGGACCGTCTGGCCGGGGCGCATCGCGGCGATCTCGTCTTCCTTGAAATTGGCATCGACCCACAGCCCGTGCGCCGGCACGATCGACAGCAGCGCGGTGCCGGGGGTGACGTAGGCGCCGACCTGCGCGGCGCGGTCGCCGACATAGCCGGTGACCGGGGCGGTGATCTGCGTGTAGCCGACGTCGAGCTTCGCGGTCGTCAGGTCCGCCTGCGCCTGTGCCAGCGCCGCGCGCGCCCCCGCGGTCTCGGCGGTCAGCACGGCAAGCTGGCCACGGGCCGTCTCCAGCGCCGCCCGGGCGGCCCGCACCGCCGCGCCGGCCTGGCCGTCCTCGGCCAGCGCCCGCTGCGCCGCCTGCACCGAGCCGGCCGCACTGCGGGCCAGGGTGCGGTAGCGGGCAGCATCGGTGGCGGCGAAGGCGGCGGCAGCGGTGCGGGCGGCGAGGGTCGCAGCGGCTTCCTCGATCACGCTGCGCTGCATCGCCTGCCGCGCGGCCAGGGTGGCGAGCGCGGCCGTCCGGCTGCGCACCACGGCCTCGGCCGCCGCGCGGCGGGCCAGGTAGTCGGCCGGGTCGAGCGTGACGACCGTCTGCCCGGCCTGCACGAGCTGGTTATCGCCCACCAGAATGCGGCCGACGAAGCCCGGCACGCGGGCCGACAGGGTGGTGACGTTGCCGCCGACATAGGCATCGTCGGTGGTTGCCACGAAGCGGCCGACCTGCCACCAGTGCCAGCCGTACCACCCGATGGCGCCGAGCGCGGCGAGCCCGCCCAGCGCCAGAACCAGCCGCCGCGGCGCGCGGATGCGCGGGCGGGATGCAGCCCGGGCCGGCGCGGCCCCGGGTGCGGTGGCCGGGCCGACGTCACGCGCGACGTCGGCTCCGACGGGGCGTTCGCGTTCCAGAACCCGGTCGTTCATGGTGCGTCGCCGCGGCGGAAGGGCCGGGCGCCGCGCTCGGCCAGCCGCCGGCGGACCCCCTCGTCGGCGCCGGGACCGGGCACCACCACGTAGTCGGGCCCGGCGATGCGCTGGCCGGTGGCGCGATCGACCACCACCGGCTCGACCGGCGCGCCGGTGTCGGCCCGGGCGATCTGCACGCTCGCACCCTCGGGGGCGAAATGCCGGTTGCCCCAGGCGAGCAGGGCCAGCAGCACCGGGTGGAAATCCCGGCCGCGCGCGGTAAGCGCATATTCGTGGCGCGGGGGGCGTTCCTGGTAGCGGCGGCGTTCCAGCAACCCGGCCTCCACCAGCGCGTTCAGCCGCCGGCTCAGCATGTTGGGCGCCACGCCGAGGCTTTTCTGGAATTCATCGAAGCGGGTGAGGCCGTAGAACGCGTCCCGCAGGATGAGGATGGACCACCACTCGCCCACGCGATCGAGGCTGCGGGCGATCGGGCAGTGCATGTTGCCGAAGCTGGTGCGTTGCATGGCCCGAAAGTAGGGAGTGACTTGCATAATGCAAGTCATAAATGCCGCAGGTCGCGACCCGCCCGGGGGGCGTACAGACCGGCGCGGCGCGGGCCGTTCGACGCGCCGAAGACGGCCGGGCAGGGGGGCGCCCGCCCGGCCCGGCCGGTTCGTCCGGTGTCCGGGGCTGCGGTTCGGCGAACGGGACGTGACGCGACTACGGCCGGACCGGGGTTATCGGGCGACGCGAAGACGGACGTGCGGCAGCGCCCGACCCGTCATGGCCGGGCTTGACCCGGCCTTGGCACATGGACGTTCGGGGACAGGTGGCCCGGTCAGACCCGGCCAGGACGGGGTAGGCCCGGCCCGACCGGCGCTGCGCCGCGGATCAGCCCTCGATCGACGCCTGGCGCGCCGCCGCGGCTTCCTCGGCCGAACTGATCCCGCCGTGCGCAGCGGACCAGGCCACCGGATTCTCCAGGAAGCGGCGCACCTCGGCCAACGCGTCCTCGGCGAAATAGGGGCGGTCGCGGCAGGCCTCCAGCACGTCCCACCAGGTGCAGAGGTGGTGCAGGGTGATGTCCATCTCCGCCAGGGTCTCGAAGGCGCCGGGGAAGACGCCGTAGAAGAAGACCACGAAGGTGTGATTCACCACCGCGCCGGCGTCGCGCAGCGCCTGGGCAAAGCGGATCTTGGACTGGCCGTCGGTGGTGAGGTCTTCCACCAGCAGGGTGCGCCGGCCTTCCGGCACGTCACCCTCGATCAGTGCATTGCGGCCGAAACCCTTGGGCTTCTTGCGGACATAGGCCATCGGCGCGGCCATCCGGTCGGCGATCCAGGCGGCGAAGGGGATGCCGGCGGTCTCGCCCCCGGCCACCGCCTCGATCGTCTCGTAGCCGACGTGGCGGTGGATCTTCTCCACCGCGAGCTCGCAGATCTTGGCCCGCACCCGGGGGAAGAAGATGATCCGCCGGCAGTCGATGTAGACCGGGGACTTCCAGCCGGAGGTGAAGGTGTAAGGCTCCTCGGGACGGAAATTGACCGCCTTGATCTCCAGCAGCATGCGCGCGGTGGCGAGCGCGGCGTCGCGGTCCCAGTCGGACAGGGCAGGGGATTTGTGCAGCGGGGGGGCGGGTTTGGCCATGGCGTGGGTCCTCGTGATCCGGTCCGTCTCCTAGGCCGTTTGCGGCGGGGAGGGAACATCCAGGCGAGCGGGAAGGGCCGGCCTCGCAATGGACCGCCCGGAACCCTACCTCCAGGGCATCACCATCCATCCGAGGAAGGAGCGCGCCATGGCCGAAGCGGAACCGATTGCCGCCCACGCGGAGGACACGAAGGAGCAGATCGCCCGGCTGCGCGCGCAGGTCGAGGCGCTGATGAAGGACCGGGTGGAGCCGGCGCTGGCCAACGCGGCCGACCGGGCGGAGCACGCCATGGACGCGGTGCGCGGCCAGACCGACGTCGTCGTGAATCAGATTCGGGCGCAGCCGCTGGTTTCGGTGCTGATCGCGGCGGCGGTCGGCTTCGTCCTCGGCCGTATCTTCCGCTGAGGAATGCGCATCCTCCGGCTGGCACGAATCGCCGCCGAGGCGGAAGCGCTGCGGCTGAGCCGGGTCGCGCGCGCGACGGTCGGACGATCGCTGCGCGTGCTGCTGGCGCTGCCGTTTCTGGCGGTCTCAGCAGGATTCCTCGAGGTGGCGCTGTACGCGTATCTGGATACGCGCCTGCGCGACTGGGCGGTGGCGCTTGCCATGGCCGGGGTGAACCTGCTGCTCGCTTTGCTGCTGGCGCTGCCCGCGTTGCGCGGACGGGCCGATCCGGTGGCGCGGCAAGCCGAGCAGATCCGCCGTCAGGCCGTGGACGGGATCGAGGAGCGGCTGCGCCTCGGCGTGGCGCTGACCGAGCTGATCCAGGCGCTCGCCCAGGTGCTGCGCCGGCTCGGACGGGCCCCGTGAGCGGGTGGGCCGCGCGGCCCGCGCGGTGAGGGGGCCCGGCGTGCGCGCGATGACCGGGCGTCACGGCGCTGCGGCGCAGGTCGTTGGCGGCGCGCGCCGGCGCCTGCGGACGGGGTCCCGCGGACCGCGCCACCGGGGGCGGAGATGGGGGGCGGAGATGGAGCCGCAGCCCGCGGCCCGCCCCGGGACCGACAACGCAACCGGCGCCCGGGTCGACGATGCCGCGGCGATCCGCCCCGTCGGTCGTGCGTCACCGACCCCGGAACCAGGCACCCTTGCCAATGACCGCCGACAGGCTGGTACCGTACAGCAGCATGGCGAGTGCCACCGCGAGGAACACCGACGCCGCCGAGCCGGTGAGCCGCAGGGCGATCCATCCGCCGACCGCTGCGATCAGCAGCCGCAAGGTGCCCGTCGCCAGCGGCCAGACCATCCGCCCGGCGCCCTGGGAGGCGAAATAGAGCGCGAGGCCCAGCCCGTAGAAGCCGTAGGTCGGACCCACGCGGCGCAGATAGGCGGTCCCCGTTTGCAGCATCACCGGATCGGTGCCGAACAGTCCCAGCCAGGCATGCGGCCAGATCGCCGCGGCGAGGCCGACCGTTTCGGTCAGCAGAAACGCGACGCCGCCGCCGATCATGGCGACGCGCAGGGCGCGCTCGCGCTGGTGGGCGCCGACATTGGTGCCGACCAGCGCCACCAACGGCGCCCCCAGCCCGAACACCAGCGGCACCAGCAGGTATTCCAGCCGGCTGCCGGTGCCGTAGCCCGCCACCGCTTCGGGACCACCGCTGCGCGCGACCAGCGCCGTGATGATCGCCACCGTGAGCGTGGTTTGCAGCGTGTTGACCGAGGCCGCCGCACCGACCCGCAGGATATCCGCGAACAGCGGCCATCGCAGGCGGGCCAGCGCGAACCGCGCAAGACTCTGGCCCGAGGCGACGGACCAGACCAGCACGACGGCGATCAGCGCATTGCCGGTCACGATGGCGTAACCGGCCCCGGCCATGCCATATCCCGGCACCGGCCCCCAGCCATAGATCAGCACCGGCGACAGCGGGACCTGCACCGCCACGCCGGCGATCACCGCGGCCGAGGGCAGCAGCATGTTGCCGCCGCCACGCAGCACGCTCGCCAGCGCGTTGTTGAACCAGACCAGGGTCGCGGCGGCGAACACCACGTTGGAATAGCGAAGCGCGGCCAGCAGCGAGGCGCCCTCGCCGCCCAGCGCGACATAGAGCGGGCGGCCGAAGCCGAGGAACAGGAGGGAGAACAGCAGGCCGAGCGCGACGTTGATGACGAGAGCATGCAGCACCAGAGCGTCGGCGTCGGCCTGCCGGCGGCCGCCCAGCGCCCGGGCGATCGCCGAAGCGATGCCGCCGCCCATCGCGCCGCTGGACAGCATCTGCATCATCATGAAGCCGGGAAACACCAGCGCCATGCCGGCCAGGGCGCCACCGCCCAGGCGGGCGACCCAGTAGGTCTGCAGCAGTCCGATCGCCGACTGTGCCAGCATCACCAACATGTTCGGCCAGGCCAGCCGCACCAGTGTCGGCAGGACGGGGCCTTGCAGCAGCATCCGGGTGCGCGGGTTCAACGCGGCGGCTGCCGGCGGGGCGGCGGCCGCCTCGACCGCAACAGCCGGAACCGCGGCCATGCTCATGCCTCGGCTTTCGACCACCGGTACCGCGCCGCGGCATGGTTGCGCGACAGGTTGGGTGCCATGGCGAACCGGGCGGCCTGGAACCGCTGCCACTCGCCCGGGTCCGGCAGAGATGGGATGGTGACCGCCTCGCCCTGGTCCAGACCGGCCAGCGCGGCATCCACCATCTCGTCCACGTCCATGAGGTTCTCCTGGGGGAGGCTGGCGACGTCGACGCCGGCCTTGGCCCAGATGTCCGTCCGCGTGGCGCCGGGCAGCACGGCTTGCACCCGCACGGAGGTTCCCTTCAGTTCCGTTTGCAATGACTGGCTCAGGTTCAGCAGGAACGCCTTGGTGCCGCTGTAGGTCGCGTTGAAGCGCTCCGGCGCCAGTGCCAGGACGGAGGCGATATTGATCAGGGTTCCCTGATCCCGCGCAACGAACCCCGCCACGGCGGCATGCGCCAGACGTAAGGCGACGATGACATTGAGGTGCACCATCGCCTCCAGCCGATCCGGGTCGGTGGCCAGCATCGGGCCGGCGAGGGCCATGCCGGCGTTGTTGACCAACATGGCGATGGAGTCATCCTCGCGCAGGCGCCGTTCGATCCTGAGCAGATCGTTCCGCTCGGTGAGGTCGGCTGCCGCCACCTCGACCGAACGGCCGGTCAGGTCGCGCAGCCGGCTGGCGAGGGCGTCCAGACGGGTCTGGTCGCGCGCCACCAGAACCAGGTCGTGGCCGCGCAGGGCCAGCCGATGGGCGTAGGTGGCGCCGATTCCGGCAGAGGCACCGGTAACGAGGGCTGTGTTCGGCATCGCTTACCTCCTCGGTCAGGACCGCAGGATCTTTGATGGCGGTCGCCATGATTGATTTTCATGGCGATCGCCACTAATGATGTCAACCCGCTCACGCGAACGCGCGGCGGCAAGGGGCACGGGAAATGAGGGTTTCGAAGGAAAAGGCGGCCGAGAACCGGGAGCGGATCCTGACGGCGGCAGCGCGGCTGTTTCGCGAACGCGGCCTGTCCGGCGTCGGCGTGGACGCGCTGAGCGAAGCCGCCGGCCTCACGCATGGCGGCCTGTACAGCCAGTTCGGGTCCAAGGAGCGGCTGGCGGCCGAGGCTCTGCACCACGCGGTGGCGGCCAGCGCGGCCAGGCTGGGGGGCATGGCCAGCCTCGCCGACTACGCCGCCCGGTATCTCTCCGCGGAGCACCGGGACCGGCCGGGCCGCGGCTGCGCCCTGGCCGCTCTGGCCTGCGAGATGCCGCGCCAGGGCGCGGGGGTGCGGCACGGCTTCACGGCGGGGGTGCGGGGCATGGCCGCGCGGCTGGCGCGGCTGCTGCCGGAGGGGCCGCGGCGCGACGAAGCCGGCCTGGCGGCCGCCGCGACCATGATCGGCGCGCTGGTGCTGGCGCGCGCAGTCGACGATCCCGGGCTGTCGGACCGGATTCTCGCGGCCGGACGGGACGCGGTCAGCCGGACCGTCGACACGAGCCCGCGCCCGGCAACGCCGGGCGCGTCTGCGTCATAGGCTCCGGCGGATTCGGCAGCGGCGACCCGTCATCGGCGGCGGCGACACCCCCGCGACCGAGCGGCCGAGCCGTCCCGGTGCGATCAGCCGGGCGCGTCCGTCGGCATCGCCGCGCCCGGGCCGTTGTGCCGGCGCCTCCGTTCAGGCCGCTTCGCTCTCCGCGTCCGTGCGGCGCTCGCTGCGCTTGCGGGCGTGGGGGTCGAGGTGGCGCTTGCGCAGCCGCACGGCGGTCGGCGTCACTTCCACCAGTTCGTCGTCTTCCACGTAGGCGATCGCCTGTTCCAGGCTCATGCGCCGCGGCGGGATCAGCAGCATCGCGTCGTCCTTGCCGGCGGCGCGGATGTTGGTGAGCTTCTTTTCCTTGATCGGGTTCACGTCGAGGTCGGAGCCCCGGCTGTGCTCGCCCAGGATCATGCCGAGATAGACCTTCTCGCCCGGGGAGACGAACAAGGTTCCGCGCTCCTGCAGGTAGAACAGCGCGTAGTGGATCGCCTCCCCATCGGCGTTGGAGATCAGCGATCCGCTGCGGCGGCCCTCGATCGGTCCCTTCCACGGCCCGTAGCCGGCGAACAGCCGGTTCATGATGCCGGTGCCGCGGGTGTCGGTGAGGAATTCGTTATGGTACCCGATCAGGCCGCGGCTCGGGATGGCGAAGGTCAGCCGCACCTTGCCCCCGCCCGAGGGGCGCATGTCGCGCAGCTCGCCCTTGCGGCGGCTGAGCTTCTCCACCACCACGCCGGTGAAGGGCTCGTCGACATCGACCAGCGCCTCCTCCATCGGCTCCTCGCGCGCGCCGGTGTCCGGATTGCGCCGGGTCAGCACGCGGGGGCGGCCGATGCACAGCTCGAACCCCTCGCGGCGCATGGTCTCGATCAGCACGCCGAGCTGCAGTTCGCCGCGGCCGGCGACCTCGAAGGCCTCGGTCTCGTTGCTGTCGGTCACCTTGATGGCGACGTTGCCCTCGGATTCGCGGAACAGCCGGTCGCGGATCTGCCGCGAGGTGACCTTCTTGCCCTCGCGCCCGGCCAGCGGGCCGTCGTTGATGCGGAAGGTCATCGCCAGGGTCGGCGGATCCACCGGGGTCGCCGCCAGCGGGGCGGTCAGCTCGGGGGCGCCGATCGTGTCAGGGATGGTCGCCTCGGACAGCCCGGCGATGGCGATGATGTCGCCGGCCTCGGCTTCCTCCACCGTCACCCGGTCGAGGCCGCGGAACGACATCAGCTTGGTCAGCCGCCCGGTCTCGATCACCCGCCCGTCGGCGTGCAGCACCTTGAGCGGCATGTTGAGCTTCGCCCGGCCCTGCTCCACCCGGCCCGTGAGCACCCGGCCGAGGAAATTGTCGTAGTCGAGGATGGAGGCCACCATGGCGAACGGCGCGTCGGGCAGGACCGTCGGCGAGGGCACATGGGAAAGCACGAGGTCGAACAGCGCCGACAGGTCCTTGCGCGGCCCGTTCAGCTCCCGGTCCGCCCAGCCCTGCCGGCCGGCGGCATACAGCATCGGGAAATCGAGCTGCGCGTCGGTCGCGCCCAGCGCGGCGAACAGGTCGAACACCTCGGTGTGGACCTCGTCGGCGCGGGCGTCGGAGCGGTCGATCTTGTTCACCACCACGATCGGGTGCAGCCCGCGCGCCAGGGCCTTGCCGACCACGAACTTGGTCTGCGGCAGCACGCCCTCGGCGGCGTCGACCAGCACCAGGGCGCCGTCCACCATGTTCAGGATGCGCTCGACCTCGCCGCCGAAATCGGCGTGGCCAGGGGTATCGACGATATTGATCCGCGTCCCCTTCCACTCGACCGAGGCGCATTTGGCCAGGATGGTGATCCCCCGCTCGCGCTCCAGGTCGTTGCGGTCGAGCGCGCGCTCGGCCACCGCCTGGTGGTCGCGGAAGGCGCCCGACTGGCGCAGGAGCTGGTCGACCAGGGTGGTCTTGCCGTGGTCGACGTGGGCGATGATGGCGACGTTGCGGATGTCCATAACGGTCCTTGAGGGCGGGTTCCCCGGAGAGTCCCGCCGGCGCCCGCCCAGGAGGGCAACGCCCTACGAGGGATGGATCGACCCGGAAGGATGCATGATGCGGCGCACACATAGGGCCTGGCGCCGCCGGATGCGAGCCGAAAAGCGCGCCCGCGCGGTGCCGCGATGCATGGCAGGGTTCCGGGCGCGCGGGCGGCCGGCGCCGGATGGTCAGTTCTGCACCGTGATCGCGCCGCTGCTGGTCAGGGTCAAGGCAGGAAACACGCCGCCCAGCAGCGCCGGCGTCCAGGCATAACTGACGGACACGCTCAGCGTATCGCCCGGGGCATAGCCGGGCGAAAAACTCACGTGGCTGGCAACGGACCCGCCGGCACCGCCCAGCAACGCCGTGGCGCTGGCGGTCACCACCTGGCCGATATCGGCAGCCGACGCCGAAGTGCTGCGCACCGCCCCGTAGCGCAGCGCCCGGTCCACCGCGTACTCCAGCGTCCGCTGCGCGGCCACCAGCCGATACAGCTCGAAGACCGCCAGAAACGCCAGGATCAGCACCGGAAACGCGAGCGCGAACTCGATCGCCACGCTGCCCCGCCGATCCGTCCGCCGCCGCACGGTCATTGAACGCGCGCCGTGCCGGTGGCACCCAACTGCAGCGGAGAAGAAACCCACGGCAGCGGGAACGGCAGGCTGACCGAAGCGCGGGCGGTCACCGTCGCCCAGTCGCCCAATACCTGGCCGGACGGGCACTCGCCCTCGTCGTCATCGCACTCGACCGGACTGGCGTCCTGCAAGGTTCCGGTCGGCGGCAAACAATAACAGGCCAGGCTTGCCGAGGCGGACACCGCAGGACTGCCGCTGCCGCCCCCCGCCTGTGCCGCCTGCGCGATCTGCCCGGCAGAGGCCCCGGCCACGCCCCATGCGCCGAACAGCCCGGCCTGTACCGCTCGGTCCACCCGCAGCCGCACGGTCAACGCAGTGCCCAGATCGAACAAACCCAACAACAACGGCAGCATCACCAGCGCCAACGCCAGCGCCGCTTCGACGGAGACGACGGCGCGGGTGTCAGCAAGCAAGGCCAGGGGGCTCTGCCCCCTGGACCCCCGCCAGGGGACAGTCGTCCCCTGGACCCCTCGGGGGGTTCCGTGGCGGTTGGGGGTGGCGCGGCGGGCGCGGGGCGGGGTGGGCGAGTCGCAGGGACAGGGCGCTTCTGCGCCCTGTCCCTGCGACTCGCCCACCCCGCCCCGCGCCCGCCGCGCCACCCCCAACCGCCACGGAACCAACGAATGGGTTCCAAGGGCGATGCCCTTGGCGGGGGTCCAGGGGGCAGAGCCCCCTGGCCTTGCTTGCCCACCCCCGCTCACTGCACCAGCCGCGGCCGGCTGCCGGCGCTGTTCTCGGTGCTGGTGGCGGCAGCGGAGATTCCGGCGGACCCGACGGTTTCGATCGTGTTGGCGATCACGCTCAGTGACCCGCCGGAGGCGGTGGTGAGTTGGGCGTTGTTGCTCATGTACAGTTTCCCGCACGGCGCGTAGAGCGCGCCCGAGACCACCAGCGAGGATCCGCCAGCCATGGAGTTGGTCGGGCTTGTGTTGCCGGAGCCGCATTCCTGCCAGACCAGGATGCCCGCGGTGGGGCCGGTGGTGGGGGCGGTCATGTTCGTGTCGTTGTTGGAGTAGTTGGTCCACTGGAAGGCGCCCGGGCTGGAGCCGGTCAGCACGAAGCTCACCCCGTCCGCCTGGGTGATGGCGGCGTTGTTGAAGATCAGGTTGCCGTTGACGACGTAATAGATGCCGGGCGCGAACGTGTCGGTCGTGCCGTTGCCGCCGATCGTGGTGTTGCCGCAGAACACATTGGTGTTGTTGGCCGGGCTGAAGCTGTAGGCGGTGGATTTCCAGGCGGTGAAGCGGGTGCCGCTCGGCCAGTCGCAGCTGCTGGCGGTGGGCGGGGACAGCGCGGCGAACGGGTCGGCGACCGGGGCGGCGCCGTTGGTCGGCGTCGACGGAGACAGGGTGTTGCTGCCGCTGTTCGATTTGCTGAAGCTGCCCACGGTGCCGACCGACGTGCCGCTGATCGTGCCGCTGTTCAGATAGATCGACCCGCTCGCCGAGGAATTGGCGAAGATGCCGCAGCCGGTGGTGCGGATCGCGCCCATGTTGGTCACGTCGATCGCGTCGGCGGCGGAGGGGTTCAACGCGACCACGCAGGCCGCCGCGGGCTTCAGCCCGTCGGTCGCGGTCGCGGTCAGCACCGGGGGGGCGACGCCGAAGGCGCCGGCCAACACGCTGGTCGCGGTGGCGGTCAGGGTGACCGTCACGTCGGACCAGTCGGAGGCGACGGCGACCCCGATCGGGGTTCGCAGCGTGCCGATCAGCCGGCCGCCGCCGGTCGCGCCGGTCGCTTCCGCCAGCGCCACCGCCTGGAAGGTGGCGATCTGCTGGGACGCGCTTTGTTGTTGCAGGGCGGCGACCGTCAGCAGGTAGCCGGCGCCGTTGGCCGCCGCGTCGGCGGCGATCTGCAGCCGCGCCCGCTCGATCAGCCACATCCCGCCGTCCAGCACCAGGGCGCCGGCGGCGATCATGGCCGGCAGCATCAGCGCGACCAGGAGGCTGATGGCACCACGGCGATCGGCGCAGAAAGCGGGACGGATGACGGTCATGCCGGTGGGGCTCCGCAACGCCCGCAGCCTGCCCCGGGAGGGTTAACGAAAGGTCAACCCGCGTCTCGATTCTGCACCCGCGTCGCGAAACCGCGCGGCGCTCAGTTCCGCCCGGCCGACATGGGCATGGCCGCGCCGAGCCCCGCCACGCCGCCGCCGCCGCGCCGCAGCAGGCGCCGGCCCAGCACCAGCAGGCCGATCCCCACGGTCGCCACACCGACCCAATGCGCCGGGCGCAGGCCGTAGCGCAGGGTCTCGTTCGCCGTCAGCACCCGCCAGGGGTCGATCCCGGTGGCGATCGCATACCAAGCGAACTCGATCCCGGCGGCCGCGGCCGTGGCCAGCAGTGCCAGCGCCGGAAGCACCGTCAGCCGGCCGCGCCAGCCCGCCGGCAGCGCCCGCCAGGCCATCAGCCAGACGAACAGCCCGGCGAGCACCACCGCCTCGCCCACGTTGGCCTTGCTCTGGATGAAATAATGCAGCAGCGCCAGCACGCCGATCGGGTAGGCCAGCCGGTGCAGCCGCGTCCAGCCACGCCCCATCCGCCGCACCGCCGCGTCTGTCGAGGTCACGGCCAGCGCCACCAGGCCCAGCAGCGCGACGAAGCCGATGGTGAGGTAGAACCGGTGGATGATCTCGGAGGCCACGGTCGCAAGCCGCAGGTTCTCCAGGACCGCGTAAAGCGAAATGTGCACCAGCCCGTACGCGCAGGCGGTCACGCCGACCATCCGCCGCACCAACAGCAGCCGCGGCCAGTCCAGCACCCGTGATGCCGGGGTGACCGCGAGGGCGATCAGCACGAAGCGCACGGTCCAGAGCCCGATCCACAGCACCGCCGCCTTGACCGGCCGGCTGCCCAGATCGTCGGTGGCAAGCCAGAACGCGACCAGTGCCCCGGGCGCCACGCAGCCTGCCAGCACGGCGGTCTTGAACCAGGAGAACCGGCCCTGCCGGTCGCGCCACGGGGCGCGCTTGCGCCGGGGCCGGGTCGTCGCTGTCGCCATCTTCTGCCGCTCTCCGTCCGCCAGCGATTGCCGCAAGGCCGCCGCGCAGACATGCGCTCAGCAACCCTTCTGGGCCACCGTCCGCCTGGGCCACCGTCCGCTCAGGGGCGGCGCGGCGCGGCCGGTCCCGCACCGATATGGGGGAGGTCGATGCGACGGAAACCCGCCGGCGGCACGAAAAGCCCGGCCGGCTGCGGCCCGTAGTGCACCTGGACCGCGTGCAGGCTGCCGCTGCCGTGGAAGTCCGGACCCTTGCCCCGCCCCTTGGCGCGCAGCACCAGGCCGTCCCCGGTGATGCAGGCGGTGCCCTGCTCCTGCACGCCCTGCACCTGCCAGTCGGTGCAGCCCAGGCCGGCCACCGTGGCGGTGCCGATCCGGGTCATCGTGGTTCCCGGCGGGACAGTGAGTCCCGGGAAGCGGGCGGGATCGAGCGGGATGTCGAAATACCCGCGCTGCGCCGTGAACACCACGGTCACCCGGTCCCGCGCGAGGTCAACGATCGCCCACCCCGGCATGCCCGGCATCTCCACCCGCGCCAGCTTGCCATGGTCGGTCCAGAACACCCGGATCAGGCCCGATTGCGCGGGGTCGGAGGCGCCGGACCGGCCGGTCGCCTGGTACTCCACCGCCACGTCGCGCGTCGGGCGGATCGGCGGCTGCGCCGCCGCCGGGGCGGCGGCCAGCAGCGCAATCAGTGCCAGGGCGGCCGAATGACGTGATCGCATTGCGCTCTCCCAGTCGGACTTCGATCAACCCATCGCCGGGTCCGCCGGCCGCTGTCCGCGCTCAGCCTGTGCCCAGCGCTTCCTTCAGGCACCCGGGCGTGGGCGCGGCAACCCACCGCGCCGGCACCTCCAGCGCCGCGGCCAGTTGCGCCTTGTACTCGAGCCGCGGGATCTCCACCGCCCCGAACTGCGCCAGATGCGCGGTCACGAACTGGGTGTCCAGCAGCCGGAACCCACCCAGGCGCAGCCGCGCCACCAGATGCACCAGCGCCACCTTGGAGGCGTCGCGAACCCGGCTGAACATGCTCTCGCCGAAAAACACCCCGCCGAGCGCCACACCGTACAGCCCGCCTACCAGTTCCCCGTCCAGCCGACACTCCACCGAGTGCGCAAGGCCCATGCCGTGCAACTCGGCGAACAGGGTCTCGATCTGCGGGTTGATCCAGGTGTCCTCCCGCCCCGGCACCGCGGCGGCGCAGGCGGCAATTGTCGCGTGGAAGTCGCGGTCGGAGGCCACGTCGAACCGCTCGGACACCACCGTGCGCGCCAGGCGCCGCGGCACATGAAACCCTTCGAGCGGCAGGACACCGCGCAACTCCGGATCGAGCCAATACAGCCGATCGCCCCGCCGCGTTTCCGCCATCGGAAACAACCCGTGGCGATACGCGCGCAGCATCAACTCCGACGTGATCTCCACCTTGCGCCGCGACATGGCCCGAATGTGGCGCCCCCGCCGCCGGTTGGGAAGAGCACTGCACCGGGCCGGAGGCGGACGGCCCTCCGCGGTGCCACCGCAAGCCCGTGTGGGTCCGTGCGCCGGCGTCGAGGTCCATCTGCACGGAAATGGAGCCGATGATGCCCGGCCAACGATCCGGCGAGGGAGATGCAGGTCGCATCCGTCCCCCGAACCATGCCGCTTCGTACCGAGTGACGCATCTCCTGGCGCGTATGGGGCAGAGCTCCCCTGGCCTTGCGTCCGCCGGGCCGGTACTTTCGTTACCGGAGGAGCCTGCCATGACCCAATGTCCGATCCCCGCCGTTTTCATGCGCGGCGGCACCAGCAAGGCGATCATGTTTCACCGGCGCGACCTGCCGGCGGCGCGGGCGGACTGGGATCCGATCTTTCTTGCCGCGATGGGCAGCCCGGACCCGTACGGCCGGCAGCTCGACGGCATGGGGGGCGGGATCTCGTCGCTCTCCAAGGTCTGCGTTCTGGCGCCGTCGGCGCGGCCGGACGCGGATATCGACTACACCTTTGCCCAGGTGCAGATCCGTGAGGGGCGGGTCGACTACCGTGGCAACTGCGGCAACATGTCCTCCGCCGTCGGGCCGTTCGCCGTGGATGAGGGGTTGGTGACGGCTGCCGGCCAGACCGCGCGGGTCCGCATCTTCAACACCAACACCGAGAAGCTGATCCACGCCGCTTTCCCGTTGCGCGACGGCCGGGCGTGCACGGACGGCGATCTGGCGATCCCCGGCGTCGGCGGCACCGGGGCGCCGATCCGGCTGGATTTCCTCGCCCCCGGCGGGGCCACCACCGGGCGGCTGCTGCCCACGGGGCGGGTGCGCGAGATGCTTGGAAGGTCCCGGGATTGGGCGCGATCGAGGTCTCCCTGGTGGATGCCGCGAATGCCTGCGTGTTCCTGCGCGCCGCCGATCTCGGACTGCGCGGGACCGAATTGCCGGAGGCGCTGGAGGCCGATCCGGCGCTGCTGCGGCGGCTGGAGGCGATCCGCACCCATGCCTCGGTGGCGATGGGCATCGCGCCCGATCCGGAGGCGGCGCGGGCGATCCGAGTGGTGCCGTTCATCGCGTTTGTTGCTCCCCCGGACGCGGCGCGGACCCTGGGCGGGGAGACGCTGGACGCCGGCGCCGTCGATCTGACCGCGCGGGTGATCTCGAACGGCCAGCCGCATCGCGCGCTGCCGCTGACGATCTCGCTCTGCACGGCGGTGGCGGCGCGGATCGAGGGGAGTTTGGTGGCCGAGGCGGCACGGCCGGGGGCGGCCGGACCGTTGCGGCTGGGCATGCCGTCGGGCGTGCTGAGCGTGGACGCCGACGTGGGGCAGGGGGCGGACGGCGGCTGGACCGCCCGCAGCGGGGCGTTCTACCGCACCGCGCGGCGGCTGTTTGACGGGCGGGTGTGGGTGCCGGACGCTGCGGTAGGATCCTGCCGCTGGGATGTCGTCGCGTGTCAGCCACCAACCGGTTACTGAAAGCAAGGAGCGCGTGTCCCGGAAATCCGATTCCGAAGTTCCGAAGTCGGACGCGCGCGCGGGCCGGCGGTCCCGGCGGCATCCGGATCGCAACCGCGTTGTTACCGCGATGCGCCTATGCGTGGCGCGATGAATGACCGTCGCCCCACTGTCCGCCGCGTCTCCCCGTTGCCGCACGCTGCGGCCGACCGGCGGCGGGCGGTCTGTCCCCGGGGCGCGCTGGCCTGGGCGACGTGGGACCGCAAGACCCGGGTCCTGTTCTGGACCCTGGTCGTGGCCGCGACCCTGCTCGCCCTGCTGATCATGCGGCGGTCGGTCAAGGCCAATGCTGTACCGCGGCGAGACGTTCGTGAATTTCGTGTTCCTGTTCTGGGGCTGGTCGAAGTTCATCCACGTCAAGTCTGCCGGCAGCGCTCATCTATGCTCCGCATGCTGCTTTACGTCTTCGAACATGGGGCTGCCGGGCGCGCCGCACAGTGCATTTGCCCTTCGCCTATCCGCCGTCGCTGCTCTTGCTGATCTGGCCGCTGGCGTTTGTTGGGGCCGGTGAGCGGCCTGGCTGCTCTGGACTCGGCGTCGAGCATGGCTCTGTATCTCTGGGCCGGCTGGCAGCGTCCGTGGGGACAAGTGGATCGCCATGCGCTGGGCGTGCTGGCGCCGAGCACGCGTTGCCGCGCTATCTTTGCCGCCAGACCTCCTTGTTGCCGCCGCCCTGATGATTGGCGCTTGCCGTCTGCTCGGCCGCCGACCGGTGCTGGCCGGGGTGCTCTTCGGCCTTGCCGCGGTCAAACCGCAGCTGGGCCTGCTGGTGCCGGTGGCCCTGATCTCGGCCCGCCAGTGGCGCAGCGTCAGTCGCCGCCGCAATCACGGTGGCGCTATTGGTCCTGCCGAGCGCCGCCGCGTTCGGCTGGACGGCGTGGACCGGCTGCCGGGCGCGCTGGCAGGGCTTTCGGCGCTTGTGACGCATTACCCGGCGTTTTGAGCGTCCTGTCGCCCACCGTCACCTCGGCCTGCGTTCGCCGTGTCCGGGGCCGGGCCGATGCTCACCGAGGGGCTGCAGCTCGCTGCGGCGGCTGGCGCCGCGGGTGCGGTCTGGGTCTGCTTTCGGCGCGGTTTCACGTCGCTCGGGAGTGGCGGCCCTGATGGTGGGCGCATTCCTGGTGACGCCCTACGCGCTCTATCTACGACCTGCCGATGGTCAGCTACGCGGTTCTTGCGGTCGTCCTCGACCGCCATCGCAGCGCCAGCGGTTCGCCACCGCGAGGTGGCTGTTCTGGTCCTGGCCATGGCCTTGCCGGCGGTGATTGGTCCCGTCGTCAGTTCCTGTCGCACCGCTCGCCGGGTGGGGCGGCGATTCCGTGGGGCATGATCGTGCTCGGTTCACTGTTCGTGGCTGATCGTCCGCCGCTGCGTGATCCTGGGCCGCGAGGGCTGCCCTCGCGTGGCTCCGGTCCCAGGCCTGATCCGGCGAGCGGGCGTGCGGCGGGCGAGCGGGGCTGCGGTCAGAACAGCCCCTCGATCCGCCCCTCGGCATCCAGCCGGATCGCCTCCGCCGCCGGCACCCGCGGCAGGCCGGGCATGGTCATGACGTCGCCGCAGATCGCCACCACGAACCCGGCGCCCGCCGACAGGCGCACTTCCCGCAGCGGCAGCACGTGGCCGTCCGGCGCGCCCATCCGCTTCGGGTCGGCGGTGAAGCTGTATTGCGTCTTGGCGATGCAGACCGGGGCGTGGCCGAAGCCCGCCGCCTCGAACCGCGCCAGGCGCTGCGCCTGGGCCTCCGGGATCGTCACGTCCGCAGCGCGGTAGATCTCGCGCGCGATGGTGCGGATCTTGTCGGCCAGCCCCATCCCGTCGGGATACAGCGGCGCGTAGCGCGCCTCGCCCAGCGCGATCGCCTGTTCCACCGCCCGCGCCAGGTCCTCGGCCCCGGCGCCACCCTCTGCCCAGTGGGTGCAGCGGAACACCGGCACCCGCTGGGCCACCATCTTCGCCTCCACCGCCGCGAACTCGGCTTCCGTGTCCTGGTCGAACCGGTTGAGCGCGACCAGCACCGGCAGGCCGAACTTGCCCAGGTTCTCCACATGCCGCGCCAGGTTCGCGACCCCGCGCGACACGGCGCCCACGTCCTCCCGCCCCAGTTCGGACCGCGCCACGCCGCCATGCATCTTCAGCGCGCGGATGGTCGCCACCACCACCGCCGCGGCCGGGCGCAGCCCCGCCATCCGGCACTTGATATCCAGGAACTTCTCCGCCCCCAGATCGGCGCCGAACCCGGCTTCGGTCACCACCACGTCGGCCAGCTTCAGCCCGAGCCGGGTCGCCATCACCGAGTTGCAGCCATGGGCGATATTGGCGAACGGCCCGCCGTGCACGAACGCCGGCGAGCCTTCCAGGGTCTGCACCAGGTTCGGCTGCAACGCGTCGCGCAGCAGCGCCGCCATCGCCCCGTCGGCCTTCAGCTCCCGCGCCGTCACGTTCCGCCCGTCGCGGGTCTGGCCGACGATGATGCGCCCGAGCCGCTCCTGCAGGTCGTCCAGGTCGCGCGCCAGGCAGAACACCGCCATCACCTCGGAGGCGACGGAGATGTCGAACCCGTCTTCGCGCGCGAACCCGTTCGCCACCCCGCCGAGACCGACTGCCAGCCCGCGCAGCGCCCGGTCGTTCATGTCCATGGCGCGGCGCCAGGTGATCCGTCGCGTGTCCAGCCCGAGCGCGTTGCCCCAGTAGATGTGGTTGTCGATCATCGCCGCCAGCAGGTTGTTGGCGGCGGTGACGGCGTGGAAATCGCCGGTGAAGTGCAGATTGATCTCGTCCATCGGCGCCACCTGCGCCCGTCCGCCACCGGCGGCGCCGCCTTTCTGGCCGAAGCTCGGCCCCAGGCTCGGCTCGCGCAGGCAGATCGCGGCGCGCACGCCGATGCGGTTCAGCGCATCGCCCAGGCCCACCGTGGTGGTGGTCTTGCCCTCGCCGGCGGGGGTGGGGCTGATCCCGGTCACCAGCACCAGCGCGCCGTCCGGCCGGTCCTGCGCGGCGCGGATGAAATCGAACCCGACCTTGGCCTTGAAGCGCCCGTACGGTTCCAGCGCGTCGGGCGGGATGTCGAGCGTCCTTGCCACGTCGGCGATGGGACGCAGACGCACGGAACGGGCAATGGCGAGATCATGGTTCATCGCTCAGGCAGCCTTTCGTTCGCTTATGCCAAGTTCGTCGAGCGCCGCGCCGATCGCGGTGACGGCGCGGCGCATGTCGGCGGGGCGCAGCACGCCGATGCAGCCCAGCCGGAAGCTGGGGCGCGGGGTGTTGTAGAAATTGCTGATCAGGAAGCCGCGCCGCTTCACCGCAGCGACGAAGCCTTGCAGGGTCCAGGCGGGATCGCCCGGGGCGTGGATATTGATCACGACCGGCCCCTGCGCGGCGGGCGCCAGCACCGGGGTCAGGCCCAGGCCGCGCATCCCTTCGTACAGCACCCGCATGTTGGCGCGGTAGCGTGCCAGCCGTGCCGGCGGCCCGCCTTCCGCCTCCAGCCGGTCGAGCGCCACGGCGAGCCCGGCCAGCACCTGCACCGGGGGGGTGAAGCGCGGCCCGCCGCCCGCCGCGACGTGAGCGGCGATGTCCGCCAGATCGAACGACCAGCTGCCGGCCCGGCCGGCGGCCGCTGCCAGCCGGTCGGTCCGGGCCAGGGCGAAGGCCATGCCGGGCACGCCTTCCAGGCATTTGTTGGCGGTGAACACCACCGCGTCGATCTCCGGCTGCGCCGCCAGATCGACCGGCAACGCACCGAAGGCGGAGACCGCGTCGACGATCATGTGCCGTCCGAGCGCGCGCGCCTCGGCACCGATCGCGGCGATGTCGTGGGCCACCCCGGTCGAGGTCTCGTTGTAGACGAGCCCGATATGCGTGAGCCCCGCATCGGCCAGCAGGGCGCGCCGCACGGCGGCCGGATCGGCCGGCGCCGCGGGATCGACGGGGAGCGGCACCGGCGCGCGCCCGGCCTCGCGGGCGAGCCGGACCATGCGTTCGGCGTAGTTGCCGGTCATTGGCACGAGCAGCCGCCCGCCGGGCGGGATCAGGCTGCGGATCGCGGCTTCGGTGACGAAATGGCCGCAGCCGGGCAGCGGCACGGTGATGTGCACCCCGTCCTGGCCGCCGCCGAAACGCAGCAGGCGCGCGCGCAGACCGTGATAGAGCGGACTGAAATCGGGGTCCCAGGGCGCAAGGTCGCGGGTCAGCGCGGCGCGGACCGTGCGATGGGTGGAGACGGGGCCGGGCGTCAGCAGCTTCATGCGTGTGCCGTTGCGAAGGACGCCGTCCAACCTACGCAGAGCCGGGCCGGATGTCACACCGGCTGGCGCCGCGCGACCGGACCATGGTGGCCATGTGCGCAAACGCCGCCGCCATGGCAGGATGCCGCGCTGCCCTGCCTGCCGGCCGCCATGTCGGCGCCGCCGCGCGGCAAACACGAGACGTCAGCCACCCAGTGCGCCCCGGAGCGCGAGGAGGACCGCCATGCCGCCGATCGTCGCCGTGATCGCCCCGGGTGCCATGGGCAGCGCCGTCGCCGCGCGGCTGGCTGCGCATGGGGTCGAGGTGCGCACCTGGCTCGCCGGGCGTTCTGCTGCCTCCGCCGCGCGCGCCGCGCCAGGCCGGGATGCGCGCGGTGGACGCGGCGGCGATCGCGGCGTCGGACATCATCCTGTCCATCGTGCCGCCGGGCGAAGCCATCGGCCTGGCCGGGCGCCTGGTTCCCGCGCTGGCGGCGGCCGCGCGCAAGCCCGTGTATGCCGACTGCAATGCGGTCAGCCCGGCCACGGTCGCCCGGATCGCCGCGGTCCTGGCCCCGACCGGCTGCGAGGTGGTCGATGCCGGGATCATCGGCCCGCCGCCGGTCGCCGGTTCCCGCACCACACGGATCTATCTCTCCGGCCCCGCGGCGCGGCGGGTGGCGGCGCTGGCGGAGTACGGCCTCGACCTGCCGGTGCTGGACGGGCCGGTCGGGTTCGCCTCGGCGATGAAGCTTTCCTACGCCGGGATCACCAAAGGCTTCACCGCGCTGGGGGCGATGATGCTGCTCGCCGCCAGCCGCGCCGGGACCGACGCGGCGCTGCGCGCCGAACTGGCCCAGAGCCAGCCGCACCTGCTCGCCTGGCTGACCCGCCAGCTGCCGCGGATGCCGGACAAGGCGTACCGCTGGGTGGCGGAGATGGAAGAAATCGCCGCCTTCACCGAGGCCGACCCCGCCGCGGCGGCGCTGTTCACCGCCGCCGCCGGGCTGTACGAACGCCTCGCCGCCGATCGCGCGGCCGAGGGGGAGGAAACCGCCGCTCTGCTGCGCTTCCTCGCCTGATCCCACCCGCTTCGCATACCCGGGAGATCGCCATGCAGGCCGGCATCCATCGCTTCCCCGACATGGACCGCGTGGTCTATGGCGAGGCCTTCGACCAGGCGGCGGCACGCGAGACGGAGCGCCTCGGCGCCCGCGCCGTGTTCGTGCTGGCAAGCGGCACCCTGTCGCGCGAGACCGACCTGATCGAGCGGCTGCGCGCCGCCCTCGGCCCGCGCATCGCCGGGGTCTGGACCCGGATGGCGGCGCACACGCCGCGCCCCGACGTGGTCGATGCCGCCAACGCCGCGCGCGCAGCGGGGGCGGACCTGCTGCTGACCCTGGGCGGCGGGTCGCTGACCGACGCGGCGAAGATGATCGGGCTGTGCCTTGGCAACGACGTCACCGATCCGTCCGGCCTCGATGCGTTCGCGGCCCGGACCGCGGCCGACGGGAGCACGCGCCGGCCGCCGACCCGCCCGCCGGGCGTGCGCGCGATCGTCATTCCCACCACCCTTTCGGCCGGCGAATACACCTTCTTCGCCGGCTGCACCGATCCGGTGCGCGGGGTGAAGGAAAGCTTCGGCCAGGCGCTGATGGTGCCGCGGGTGGTGATCCTGGATCCGGCGATCACGGTGCACACGCCGGCGTGGCTGTTCCTGTCCACCGGCATCCGCGCGGTCGATCACGCGGTGGAGGATCTGTGCGCGATCAATGCCGCGCCGTTCTCCGACGCGACGTCCTTGCACGCGCTGCGGCTGCTGGCGCGCGGCCTGCCGGCGGTGAAGGCGGATGCGGGCGATGTGGCGGCGCGGCTGGAGTGCCAGCTGGGCGCGTGGCTGTCGGTGGTGGGCTCGCAGAACGGGGTGAGCAAGGGCGCGAGCCACGGGATCGGCCATGTGCTGGGCGGCACCGCCGGGGTGGCGCACGGCTATACGTCCTGCATCATGCTGCCGCATGTGCTGCGGTTCAACGCGGGGGCGACGGCGGAGCGGCAGCGCTGGGTGAGCGAGGCGATGGGCCGTCCGGGGGAGCCGGCGGCGGATGTGGTGGCGGGGCTGGTCGCGGCGCTCGGGCTGCCGGGGCGGCTGCGGGATGTGGGGGTGCGGGAGGATCAGTTGGATCTGATCGCGCGGGAGTCGATGCATGACCGGTGGGTGCATACGAACCCGCGGCGGATCGAGGGGCCGGGGGTGGTGCTTGGGTTGTTGGACGCGGCGTTCTGAGGGGGTGGTCGGGGGGGCGGGCTTTGAGGTTCGATTTTGAGTGGGAAGGGGACGGGCGGCGCTGGGGTTACGCGTCGCGGAATGCGGGCACTTTCCGGCAGCCGAAGTTGGCCGGGAGCGGACAGTCCGATTATTGGTCGTCCTACTTGGAAAGCGGGCGTTATAGAGTCGCGGCGTTATCGTTTGGCAGAGCCCGATCGGCGGCGTGCGCTGCATCGGTGCCGGGCACGGGATGCCACCAGATCGACCGCGAGCGCCGCCTAAACTCAACATCTGCGAGATGAGGTTTGCGGTACCTTCCAGGCGGTCCGCCGGACGGACCGGGCGCATCGCCAGCGGCAGACTTCCCTTATTGGAAATCCCCCGGTATCTGGAACCCCTTGCGTTCTAGGCCAAATTGGCCAAAACAGGCTAAATCATGGGCGGGGAATCCCATTGCGGACCCTGAGCGCGAAAGACGCGAAGTATGGCTTCGGACGGTTGGTCGACTTGGCCCGCGCAGAACCGGTGGTGGTCGCCAAACATGGGCGGCAGGTTGTGGTGGTGATGGCGATGGAGGAGTTCCGAGCGGCTGAAGCTTTTTCAGATAGGTCACGTCGATTGCCGTCCAGGCACGATCACGAAGGCTAAATAATAGATCAAGCCATTCACAGCCAGATAGCCTCCTTTGCCCGCGGCATCGGAGCCAATCTCGGCTCGTGTTCGCATTTCACACCGCGCAGCCGGGCGCTTTCAGCAGACGCGAACAGGAGTGAGCTCCTGCGATGGCGATAATCACACCCGAACGCGATCTTGAAGAGTTTCTTGTCAAGAAGCTTCGGGACCTCAA
>CAWHKR010000056.1:0-24324 GCA_963829875.1 uncultured Pseudomonadota bacterium
CCGATCCGCCGCCGCCGCCGCCGCAAACACCAGCGCATCGTCCATCCGGTCATTTCCCCAGAACATTTCGGATCCCACGAAGAAGCTTGGGGCGCCGAACACCCCGCGGGCGCGCGCCGCCTGGGTCTGCGCCCGCAGCCCCGCCTTCACCGCCGCCGCCTGCGCCCGCTCCAGGTCTCCGCCGCCGGCGAGGCGGAGACCGGCCAGAATGCCCCAGCCGCTCGGGCGCGCCGATGTCCGCGTCCAGCACGAAATTCAGTGCCATCACCTCCCGGCAGAACGCCCCGATCCAGGGCGCCCCGGCGCCCAGCAGCGCGATCCGCGCCGGCAGCAGCCCGATCCGGGGGAAGGTGCCGGGCTGGCGCCAGGGCAGCCCGTATTTGTGGCACTGGCGCGCCATGTCCCGCCAGACATAGGCGCCCTTTTCCTTCTGCAGCACGAAGGGCGAGGTCTCCATCCCCAGCGCCCGGAAGATCGGTCCCAGCAGGAACGGTTTCCAGACGATCCGCACCCCGTGCCGCCGCGCCGCGTCCTCGATCCGCATCACGCTCAGGTAGCTGTACATGCTCCCGAACTCGAACCAGAATTCGATCTCCGGGCCGCGCTCCGGCGTCGCACCAGGGGCGGCCATCGCGGGACCGGCCGGCCCCGCGCTCATGCCGGCACCGGCGCGGGCAGGGCGGCGGAGGTCCCCGCCGTGTCACGGATCAGGAAATGCAGCAGCGCCGCGGCCAGCCCCGCCGCCGCCGTCACCCCCCAGACCAGCGAATAGGACCCGGTCAGGTCGAACACGATCCCGCCCAGCGAGGCCCCCAGGAACGAGCCGATCTGGTGGCTGAAGAAGCACACCCCGAACAAGGTGCCGAGATCGCGCGTCCCGAACGCCCGCGCCACGAACCCGCTGGTCAGCGGCACGGTCCCGAGCCAGGTCAGCCCCATCACCGCCGCGAACACCACGACCGAGGTCGCGGTCTTCGGCGCCAGGAAGAACACCGCGATCGTCACCCCGCGGATCAGATAGAGCCAGCCGAGCACGTGCTGCTGGCGAAACCGTCCGCCCAGCCACCCGCACGCCCAGCTGCCGGCCATGTTGAACACGCCGATCAGCGCCAGCGCCGTCGCCCCGAGCCCGATCGGCATGTGGCACAGGAACAGATACCCCGGCAGATAGGTGGCGATGAACGCAAGCTGGAACCCGCAGGCGAAGAAGCCGATGGTGAGCAGCCGGTAGCCCCGATGGCGCCACGCCAGCGCCAGCACCTCATGCAGCGGCGCCGCCGGGGCGGGATCGGGCCTCGCCGTCGGCGCCTCCCGCCGGTCGAGCAGGATCCCGAGCGGGGCCGCCGCGAGCAGCACCGCCGCCAGCGCGAACAGCGCCACGGCCAGGCCCGGGCCGTCGGCGATCCGCTGCGCGCCGGGAACGATCACCACCTGCCCGAGCGATCCGCCGGCGCTCGCCAGCCCCATCGCCAGGCTGCGCTTTTCCGCCGAGGCGACCTGGCCGACCGCGGTCAGCACCACCCCGAAGCTCGTGCAGCTGATGCCGATGCCCACCAGCACGCCGATGCCGATGATCAGCATCACGCCCGAGGCCGCCTCCGCCGCCAGCGCCAGCCCGGCGGCAAAGGCGACCGCGCCGCAGGCCACCACCGGTGCGGGCCCGTAGCGATCCGCCGCCGCGCCCGCCACCGGCTGCGCGAACCCCCAGACCAGGTTGTGCAGGGCGATCGCGAAGGCGATCTCGGTGACCGGGATGCCGCGCCCGGCGGAGAACGGACCGATGAACAGCCCGAAGGTCTGCCGCACCCCCATCGCCGCGCTCATCACCAGCGCCCCCGCGGCGACGACGCGCAATGTCTGGCCGCCGCGGGAAGCGGACCGGATTCGGTAAGAGATCGACATGGCCTGCGCCCTCCTCCGCCCGGACAATGGCGACGGGCGTAGGTGGCGACAAAGGAGAAGTTGGCGACGACAGGTGAGGGATCTTCACCTGTCCCGCGGCGCGGCTTCCCGAACGATGTCCGGGACGGAGCCGGCCTCATCGAGCAGCCAGCGCTTGAAGGCCTGCAGATCGGGCCGGTAATCCGCCCCATCCGAACTCACCAGCCAATAGGCGGTCTCCGCCGCGATCATGTGCGGGCTCGCCGCCACCAGCCGTCCCGCTTCGAGGTCGCGGTCCACCAGCGGCCGCCGCCCGAGCGCGACGCCGAGGCCCATCGCGGCGGCCTCGAAGGCAAGCTGGATCGAATCGAAGCGCAGCCCCGCGGCGGGGTCGATCCCGTCGGTGCCGGTCCGTTCCAGCCAGGCCGGCCAGTCTTCGCTGGCCGCGGTGACATGCAGCAAGCTGGCCCGGCGCAGGTCGATCCCGCCCGAGCCGTCCGTCAGCGCCGCGCGGCAGGCCGGGCTGCAGACCGGGACCAGGGCTTCGCCGAACAGCCGGGTCCAGGCCGCGCCGGCGACCGGCGCCCGGTTCATGCGGATGGCGAAATCGAACCCGTCCACCGGGAAACCCACCTGCCGGCGCGAGGTGTCCACGCTGACGCCGATCTGCGGCCAGCGGCGGCGGAAGCCCGGCAGCAGCGGCAGCAGCCAGCGGGACGCCAGGGTCGGCGCGCAGCTCACGGCGATGCTGCGCCGCGCCCGGTTGCCCGGCAGCCGCTCGGTGCCGATGGCGATCAGCGACAGCGCCTCGGACACATAGGGCAGATAGTCCGCCCCTTCCGGCGTGAGGGAGAGAAGGCGCGGCGCGCGGAGAAACAAGGTGACGCCCAGCGCTTCCTCCAGGGCGACGATCCCGTGGCTCACCGCGCTCGGCGTCACGTTCAGTTCCGCGGCGGCGCGCTTGAAGCTGCCGTGCCGGCCGGCGGCCTCGAAGAAGCGCAGGGCGGAAAGCGGCGGCAGGCGAAGCGGCATCGCGGATCCCCCCGGGGCAGGCCGGCGTGGTCGCCGCCGCGCCATCGTCGCGGCGCATCCCCGGAAGGGGCGCCCTTGGGGGCGGCGTCGATCCGGGGCCGGGTCGGGTTGGCCGCGCCGGGCGGCCCTGCCGAAAGGTTCCGGTTCGCGGGCGATGGGCAGCGGCGGACGGTACCGGCGCCGGGCGCCGGCGGCAAGCGCGGCGCGCCCCAGGGTAATCGGGTGAACCACGCGTACCAGGCAATTCACCTCTCCCGCGCCGCGGGAGAGGTCGCCGTGCGCAGCACGGCGGGTGAGGGCATGCCGCACCGGCGGCCCAAACGGCCCCGACGGCGCCACGGGCGATACCGCCAGACCCCGGAATACCGTGCCTCCAGCCCTCACCCGGCGCACTTCGTGCGCCGACCTCTCCCGCACAGCGGGAGAGGTGAAGATGCGGGGCGTTCACCCGATTGCCCTGCGGCGCGCCCGTGTCCCTCTTTACACCCAAGGCGACGCCGCCCAGGCTCGCGGTCCGGCCGCGCAATCCGCCCGCGGTCCCATCGCGCCATAAGGAAACGTCCATGTCGTTCCGCCTGCCCCGCCGCCGCGTGCTCGCCGCCGGCGCCGCCGCCCTTGCCGTGCCCGCACTCGCCGCGCCTGCCGTCCACGCCGCCCCGCCTCCTGTCACCGTCGGCGTGCTCACCGACGAAACCGGCGTGCTCTCCAGCCTCTGCGGCATGGGCTCGGTGCTCGCCGCGCAGATGGCGATCGAGGATTTCGGCGGCACCGTGCTCTCCCGCCCGGTCCGCCTGCTGAACGCCAACCACCAGAACAAGCCCGAGATCGGCGTCACCATCGCCCGCCAGTGGTTCGATACCGAGGGGGTGAGCATGATCACCGACCTCGCCAATTCCGCCGTCGCGCTCGCGGTGCAGAACCTCGCGCACGCCCGCGGCAAGGTCACGCTTTCGTCCACCGGCGGCACGATCGCGCTGATGGGCAAGCAGTGTTCCCCCACCGGCGCCACCTGGACCAACGACACCTATTCCGCCAGCGTCGGCCTGGTGCGCTACTTCATGGACCGGCAGAAGAAGAAGACCTGGTTCCTGATGGGCGCAGACTACGCCTTCGGCCACTCCATGCTGGACCAGGCGGCGAAGGCGATCGCCGCGCATGGCGGCAAGGTGCTGGGCACCTTGTATCACCCGCTCGGCACCACCGATTTCAGCTCCTACCTGCTCACCGCCCAGGCCTCGGGCGCCGAGGTGCTGCTGCTCGGCAATGCCGGCACGGACCTCATCAATTCCCTCAAGCAGGCGCACGAGATGCACCTGCCGCAGACCCTGGCCGCCACCGTCGTCACCATCATCGACGTGCACGCGCTCGGGCTGGCCGAGGCGCAGGGCCTGACCTTCCTCACGTCGTTCTACTGGGACACGGATCCCGCGGCGCGCGCCTGGGCGAAGCGCTTCCTGGCCAAACACGGCGCGGCGCCGACCATGTTCCAGGCCGGCACCTATTCCACCACATTGAGCTACCTGAAAGCGGTGCGCGCCGCCGGCACCACCAAGGGGATCACGGTGATGGACCAGCTGCGGGCGATGCCGATCGAGGACATCTTCAGCCACCACGGGCATCTGCGCATCGACGGACGGCTGATGCACGACATGCTGGTGGCGCAGGTCAAACGTCCCGGCACCGCCAAGGGCGAATGGGACCTGTTCGACATCGTCACCACCCTGCCCGGCGATCAGGTGTTCCGCCCGCTGGCGGAAAGCGACTGCCCGCTGGTCCGCAGCTAGGCAACGTCTCCCCTCCCCTTGCGGGAGGGGCCGGGGGAGGGGTCCAGGCGGCACAAGCCCGCCCGAGGGGTTTCAGGGCCGCCCCCTCCCCCAGCCCCTCCCGCAAGGGGAGGGGAGAAGAAGCGGCGCCGCCTACCCCTCCCGGATCCCGCTGCCGTGGATGCCGATCATCGACAGCAGTTCCCGCCGCGTGGCGGGATCGGAGCGGAACGCCCCCAGCATGTGGCTGGTCACCATGGTCACGCCCGGCTTGTGCACCCCGCGGGTGGTCATGCACTGGTGCGCCGCCTCGATCACCACCGCCACGCCGCGCGGGGCCAGCACCTCCTGGATGGTGGTGGCGATCTGCACCGTCAGCTTCTCCTGGATCTGCAGCCGCTTGGCATAGGCTTCCACCACGCGCGCGAGCTTGCTGATCCCCACCACCCGCCGGTGCGGCAGGTAGGCGACATGCGCGCGCCCCAGGATCGGCGCCATGTGGTGCTCGCAGGTGCTCTCCACGCGGATGTCGCGCAGCAGAACGATTTCGTCGTAGCCCTCGGTTTCCTCGAAAGTGCGTTCCAGCAGCGCGGTCGGGTCGATCGCGTAGCCGCAGAAGAACTCCTCATACGCGCGCGCCACCCGGGCCGGGGTGTCGCGCAGCCCTTCGCGCGCCGGGTCGTCGCCCGCCCAGCGCAGCAGGGTGCGGATCGCCGCCTCCGCCTCCGCGCGGGTCGGGCGGGCGGACTCGGGCGCGGCCGTCAGGGCCGAGGACAGGCGAGAGGCAGGAGCGATCAGGTCCACCGCGGGGGCTTCCTTGCACAATCAGCGGAACGGGGCCGCCGCGGCCCCGCACAAGACATGGCCCCCGAGCGAAAACCCGCAAGGCGCGGCCGTCAATGCACCCCGCCCGCCTGGTGCGGGCTGTCGAGGCTGAACGGCGGGACCGCCACGTCGAACGCCTCGCCCGACGCGGGATCCATCATGTGGTAGGTGCCGACCATGAAGCCCGACGGCGTCTCCAGCGGCGTGCCGGAGGTGTATTCGAAGCTCTCCCCCGGCTCCAGCAGCGGCTGTTCGCCCACCACGCCGGCGCCCTGGACATGCTGGGTGCGCCCGCGCGCGTCGGTGATCCGCCACGTGCGGCGCATCAGCTGCACCGGGCGCGGGCCCTCGTTCGCGATCTTCACCCGGTAGGCCCAGACGAAGTGGCCGTCCTCGGGCCGCGACTGGTCCTCCAGGTAGTAGGAGCGCACCGACACGCGGATGCCGCCGGTGATCTTGCTGTAGTCCTCGCCCATGAGCCGGATATCGCAGTTGCCGTGTGAGGGTGATCGATAGAACGCGGACGCGGCCGGATTGTCCACACCCGCCGCGTGACCTTCTCCCTCCCCCCTTGCGGGGGAGGGCCGGGGAGGGGGGCCGGCGGCACGGGCTTCGGGGTGGCCGCACCCCCCACCCCAACCCTCCCCCGCAAGGGGGAGGGAGAAGGGGTCCCGCCGCTCAGCCGCCGGCCAGCGCCTGGGCCAGATCGTCGCGCAGATCCTCCGGATCTTCCAGCCCGACCGACAGGCGGATCACGCCGTCGGTGATGCCGAGCTTCGCGCGTTCCTCCGCGCCGATCCGCATATGCGTCGTGGTGGCCGGATGGGTGGCGAGCGATTTCGAATCGCCCAGGTTGTTCGACACCGCGATCAGCCGGAACCGGTTCATCGCGGCGAAGGCGGCGTCCTTGCCGCCGGCGAGCTCGAACGTCACCACCGTGCCGCCGCCCTGCATCTGCGCCGCCGCCAGTGCGTGCTGCGGATGGTCGGCGCGGGTCGGGTACCACACCCGCCGCACCTCGGCGCGCCCGGCGAGGAAGCCGGCGATCGCCTCCGCCCCGCGGCAGGCGGCGCCCACCCGCAGCGCCAGGGTTTCCAGCCCCTTCAGCAGCACCCAGGCGTTGAACGGCGACAGCGCCGGGCCGGTGTTGCGCAGGAACGGCTGCAGGGTTTCCTCGACCCATTTCGCCCGCCCGAGCACCGCGCCCCCCAGCACCCGACCCTGGCCGTCGATATGCTTGGTGCAGGAATACACCACCACGTCGGCGCCGAGCGCGAGCGGCTGCTGCAACAGCGGCGTGGCGAACACGTTATCGACCACCACGATCGCCCCGGCGGCGTGGGCCAGCCCGGCCACCGCGCGCAGATCGACCAGTTCCAGCATCGGGTTCGACGGCGTCTCCAGCAGCACGAGCTGCGCCGGGCGCGACAAGGCGGCGCGCCATTGCGCCAGGTCCGCACCGTCGACGAACTCGGCGGCAATCCCGTAGCGCGGCAGCAGGGTGGAGACGATCCAGTGGCAGGAGCCGAACAGCGCGCGCGAGGCCACCACCCGGTCGCCGGTCTTCAGATGCGACAGCAGCGCGGCATGCACCGCGGCCATCCCCGTGGCGGTGGCGCGGCAGGCCTCGGCGCCCTCGATCAGCGCGAGCCGGGCCTCCAGCATCCCCACCGTGGGGTTGGCGAACCGGGAATACTGGTAGTGCTGCACCGAGCCGTCGAACGTGCCCTCGGCCTGCTCGGCGCTGTCGTAGACATAGCCGGAGGTGAGGAACAACGCCTCGGCGGTCTCGCCGAAGGACGACCGGACGGTCCCGCCATGGATCAGGCGGGTGGCGGGGCGGAGGGAAGCGGGATCGAGTGTCATGCGGCGGCCCTGGGTCTGAAAGTGGGGCCGGCCATCGGAGGGGGTGCGGTCCGGGCGAGGAACCGCCAGGACCACGGGCCTCTTTAGCGCGCTTGTTTCACCTCGCCGCAATCCGGCCGGACAAATCACGAGGGGCGGGGCTGCCGCCGGGGCCGCTTCTAGGCTCCGGCGGATTGCACCGTCAAGCGGGCATCCCTATACTGCCGGCCGCGTGGCGACACGCCGCACGTCCCCTCCCCCTCCCGTCATGGCCGGGTCTGACCCGGCCATCTTCGCACGGACCTTCGGGGGTGGATGGCCGGGTCAGGCCCGGCCATGACGGGGAGCGCGCCGGCGCGGGTGTAGTTCAATGGTAGAACGGCAGCTTCCCAAGCTGCATACGAGGGTTCGATTCCCTTCACCCGCTCCACCCCGCCCCCTCACGGCGCCTCGTTGCTGAAGATGATCGTCCCCGAGGCGGCGAACATCCCGCCCACCCCGTGGCAGACCGAAATCTTCGCCCCCGGAATCTGCGCCGGCGCGATGCCGCGCATCTGCCGCACGCTCTCCTGCAACGCATACATCCCGTACATGCCGGAGTGCATGTAGGACAGCCCGCCGCCGTTGGTGTTCACCGGCAGCTTGCCGCCCGGCGCGGTGTTGCGCTCCGCGATGAACCGCCCGGCCTCCCCGCGCGGCACGAAGCCCAGATCCTCCAGCCCGTACAGCGGCAGATGCGCGAAGGCGTCGTAGATCATCAGGTGATCGACATCGCCATGGGTGATGCCGGCTTCGCGGAACGCGGTCGGCCCGGCGACGCGGAAGGCGCGCGAGGAGGTGAAATCCTCCATCTGGCTCACCATCGGCGTCTCCACGCTTTCGCCGGTGCCGAGGATGTAGACGGGCTTGCGCGGGAAATCCCGCGCGCGATCGGCCGCGGTCAGGATCAGCGCGCCGCCGCCGTCGGTCACCAGGCAGCATTGCAGCAGCCGGAACGGATAGGCGATCATCCGCGAGTTCAGCACGTCGTCCACGGTGATCGGATCGTGGAACGTCGCCCGCGGGTTCTTCCCCGCCCATTCGCGCTGCACCACCGAAACCATGGCGATCTGCTCATGCGTCACGCCATAGGTCTTCATGTAGCGCAGCACCGGGATCGGAAACAGCGATGGCGGCCCCATCGGGCCGAACGGCTGCTCGAACTGCCCCGCGAGCGAGGACGGCGGCACCGACCGCGGCGGCTGGCCCACGCGGGACCGGCCGCTTTCCCCATGCGTGATCAGCACGGTCTTGCACAGACCGGACGCGATCGCCGCCGCCGCATGGCGGACATGGATCATGAACGAACAGCCGCCGACCGAGGTGCCGTCCACCCAGGACGGCGTGATGCCAAGATAGTGGGCGATCTGCTGCGGCGTCTCCACCGCGGTCGCCACGCCGTCGATATCCGACGGCTTCAGCCCGGCGTCGGCCATCGCATTCAGCGCCGCATCGGCATGCAGCTGGATCTGGCTCATGTCGGGGATCACGCCGAGCCGCGTGGTTTCGGCCGCACCGACGATCGCAACGGTTTTCGGGGTCATCGGATCAGCCTTTCGCCGGACGGAACAAGGGCAGGGTGATGGCGTCGTCGAGCTGCTCGAACACCACCTCCAGGGGCATGTCGAGCGCCAGCGCCTCCGGCGTCTGCGGACAGTCGACGATGTTGCTCATCATCCGCGGCCCTTCATCCAGCTGCACCACGGCGATCGCGTAGGGCGGCGTGAATCCGGGCACCTTCCGATGGTGAATGACGTAACTATAAAGCGTGCCGCGGCCGCTGGCGGGAAACACGCTCACCTGGCGCGACGCGCAGGCCGGACAGAACGGACGCGGCGGGAAATACACCTTGGCGCAGGAGTCGCACCGCTGCAGGCGAAGCTCGCCCGCTTTCGTGCCGTCCCAGAAATGCTGGGTCTCCGGCGTGGGCTGCGGATGGGCGCGGGCAGGGTCGAGCATCCTGGTGTCCTCCGTTGTTGCCTCGATGCTGGCCGATCCTGCGGCCCTGGCCAAGCCCCGGGGGGCGGATAGCAAGGCCAGGGGGCTCTGCCCCCTGGACCCCCGCCAGGGGACAGTCGTCCCCTGGACCCCTCGGGGGGTTCCGTGCCGGTGGGGGGTGGCGTGCCGGGCGGGGCGGTGGCCGGGTGACGGGGCGCGCATCCGCGCGCCCCGTCACCCGGCCACCGCCCCGCCCGGCACGCCACCCCCCACCGGCACGGAACCAACGAACGGGTTCCAAGGGCGACGCCCTTGGCAGGGGGTCCAGGGGGGCAGAGCCCCCCTGGCCTTGCTGTCTTCCCTCACGCCGCCCCGATAAGCCGGGCCGTTTCCCCCGGCAGGCTCAGCATCGGGTAGTGGCCGGTGTCGAGCTCCGCGTAGCGCGCGTCCAGCCGCTGGGCGGCACGGCGCTGGTGGGCTTCCGGCGGGTTCTTGCTGCGCAGGCAGCGGATCACGGTGGCGTGCCAGGGCAGGTCCCAGAACTGGTCGAGCACCACCGGCGCTTCCAGCACCGCGCGCGGGTGCGGCGTGGTGCGGTCCAGCGCCCAGGCGCGGGTGGCGGGGGAAAGATCGGCGAACAGCCGGGTTTCCGCGTCCGCGCGGGACGGGCCGGTGGCAAGCTCGGTGGTGACCGCGGTGCGCCGGTCGACGATATCCGACACCGCCTCGCCCGGCAGCAAGGTGAGCGCATCGAGGAACACAAGCCGGCCGATCCGCTCGCGGGCCTGTTCGGCGGCGCGGCAGACGGCCATGCCCCCGGTGCTGGTGCCGACCAGGGTGGCGCCCGTCAGGTCCTCGAAGAACAGCAGGCGGGCGATTTCCTCGGCGTGCGTCTCGGTGGTGATGCCGGCGCGCAGCGCGCCGGCGCGTTCGGCGCAGCCGTCCAGGGTGGGGGTGCGCACGTCGTGGCCCTGCGCGCGCAGGGCGGCGGCCACATCCCGCCAGGCCCAGCCGCCCTGATAGGCGCCGTGCACCAGCACGATCTGCGTCATTGTCGTTTCCCCCGATGGTTTCGTGCCGATCAGACCCCGCCCGGGGCGCCGGCGCAACCATGCGGCACGGGATCGCGGCAGCCGGCTCGCGTCTTCCCCCCCGTGAGGGCAGGGGGAGACAAGCGGCTCAGGTACCGCCGCAGCAGCGCCACCAGCCGTCCCTGCACCTTCACCCGGTCGGCCGGGAAGATCCGCGTCTCGTGCCGCGGGTTCGCCGGCTCCAGCGCGATCGAGTTGCCGCGCCGGCGCAGCCGCTTCAGCGTGACCTCGGTGTCGTCGACCAGCGCGACCACGATCTGCCCGTTCTCGGCCGCTTCGTCCTTGCGGATCACCACCGTGTCGCCGTCCAGGATGCCGGCGTCGACCATCGAATCGCCGGCCACTTCCAGCGCGTAGTGCTCCCCCCCGCCGAGCAGGGCCATCGGCACGTCAAGCTGCGCGGCCGGATCGGCGCGCAGCGCCTCGATCGGCAGGCCGGCGGCGATGCGGCCGTACAGCGGGATCTGCACCGCCGGGGCATCGTTGGCGGCGCGCACGCCGGACAGGCGCGGGGAGAAATCGCCGCGGATCACGGTGGGCGCGAACCCCACGGCCGAACGCTCGGTCGTTTCCGCCGCTCCGGATTCGGCGGGGCGGGGGATGCGGTCTTCCGGCAGGCGAATCACCTCAAGCGCCCGCGCCCGGTGGTGGTGGCGGCGCAGAAACCCCCGCTCCTCCAGCGCCGAGATCAGCCGATGGATGCCGGATTTGGACCGCAGGCCCAGCGCCTCCTTCATTTCCTCGAAGGAGGGGGAAACGCCGGTCTGGCGCAGGTGGCGTTCGATATAGACCAGCAACTCGTGCTGCTTGCGCGTGAGCATGGCAGACGATCTTTCCTGTTCGCGCGCGCGGCCCGTTTTGGGCGCGCCGACCGGCCGATTCGGAACAAATCGGCAACTGGCCATGTTCTAGATAGGTTCGCGCGCTGGCGTCAAGCCGTTTCCTTTCGCCGGCGCAGGGGATCGTCCCCCGGGGAACCTTCATCGCGGAATCGGCGCGCGCCCGGTCCGTGGCACACGCCCCGCTCTTGCCGACCAGCCCGGGACCTGCCGCCAATGCCCCACGCGATCGCCGCCCCGGACCCGGGCACAACCTCCACCCGCCGCCTGATCTTCGATCCGGAGGGGCGCATCCTGGGCGACGCGCAGCGTCCGCACCAGCAGATCTTCCCCCGCCTGGGCTGGGTGGAACACGATGCGGAGGATATCCTCCGCAACAGCGCGGTGGATATCCTCCGCAACAGCCAGGCAGTCATCGCCGCGGCGCTGGACGCCACCCGGCGGTCCGCGGGCTTGCGTGCGTGTGTGTGCCTCACGGGACGGCGGCCCAGGGCTGACATCAGCGGCCGATGTGTCAAACCCGCCGGCGATTGCTATGACGTGACCGCAGAGCGCCGACGCTTTGGTACCAGGGAGGACGCCGATGCCCCAGCTGATCGCCGGGAACTGGAAGATGCACAAGCTGCGCGCCGAGGCGGTGGCGCTGGCCCAGGCGCTGCGCGCCGCCGGCGGCGCCGGGGTGCCGGCCGAGCTGCTGGTCTGCCCGCCCTTCACCGCGCTGTCCGCCGTGGCCGAGGCGCTGGCCGGCAGCGCCATCGCGGTGGGTGCGCAGGACTGCCACCCGGCGGCGCAGGGCGCGCACACGGGCGATATCTCGGCGCCGATGCTGCGTGACGCCGGGGCGGGCTGGGTCATCCTCGGCCATTCCGAGCGCCGCCAGGACCACGGGGAAACCAGCGAGCTGGTGCGGGAGAAAGTGCAGGCCGCCGTCGCCGCCGGCCTGGCCCCGATCGTCTGCGTGGGCGAGACCGCCGAGCAGCGCCAGGGCGGCGGCGAGACCGAGACGGTGGGCTGGCAACTCACCGGCAGCCTGCCGCAGGGCTTCGCCGGGGTGGTGGCCTATGAGCCGATCTGGGCGATCGGCACCGGCAAGACGCCGACCGAGGACGAAGTGGCCGCCATGCACCGGTTCATCCGCGAGGAGCTCACCCGCCAGTTCGGCGCGGCCGGCGCGGCGATCCGGATTCTGTATGGCGGCTCGGTAAAGCCGGGCAATGCGCAGGCGCTGCTGGCGCTGCCCGAGGTGGGCGGGGCGCTGATCGGCGGAGCCAGCCTGACCGCGGCGGATTTCCTGGCGATTGCCGGCGCGGCCGCGCAGGGCTAAGAGGCACAGGAACAGAAGACCGGGCAGCACGGCCGGGGGGGCATCGCCCGCCCCGGCCTGCCCGCGTGCGAGGATAATCCGCCCCATGCTGGCGATTTTAATGGTGATCCAGGTATTCGTCGCGGTCGCGCTGATCGGCGTCGTGCTGATCCAGCGCAGCGAGGGCGGCGGGCTGGGCATCGGCAACTCCCAGGGCATGGGTGCGTTCATGTCCGGCCGCGGCACGGCCAACCTGCTGACCCGCACCACGGCGATCCTGGCGGCGGTGTTTCTCGGGCTGTCGCTGGCGATGGCGATGATGAACCGCGGGGCGTCCCGCGAAGGCTCCGGCATCCTGGCCGGCCCGCCCGCCGCGCCGGCCCCGGCGACCCAGGCCCCGCCGGCCGCGCCCGTTCCCACTGCGCCCGCTGGGACCGCCCCCGCCGCGTCCGGGCCGGCCTCCACCACGCCGGCTGCGCCCGCCCCGGCCACCACCACCGCGCCGGCCGCCACCGCCCCGGCTGCGCCCGCGCCGACCCCGGCCCCGGCTGCGCAGGAACCGAAAAGCCCGCCCGCGCCGTCCGCGCCCCAGGTTCCGCACTGACCGTTGCGGTGCACCGCAGTGGCCTCCCGTCGCGGGGCACCCTCGTGAGGGCGCGCGCCGCCGCCGCCCGCCGCGTGGCGGATGAGGGGCGCGCCGTCCGCGCCCGCCCTTCTTTTGCGTTTCCGCACTTGCGCCCGCCCCTGCGGGCTTCCTACAACGGCCGCCCATGACCCGGTACGTGTTCATCACCGGCGGCGTGGTCTCCTCGCTCGGCAAGGGAATCGCCTCCGCGGCGCTCGGCGCGCTGCTGCAGGCGCGCGGCTACCAGGTGCGGCTGCGCAAGCTCGACCCCTATCTGAACGTCGATCCGGGGACGATGAGCCCCTATCAGCACGGCGAAGTGTTCGTCACCGACGACGGGGCGGAGACCGACCTCGATCTCGGCCACTACGAGCGCTTCACCGGCGTCGCCGCCGCCCGCGCCGACAACGCCACCACCGGGCGCATCTATGCCGACGTGATCGCGCGCGAACGGCGCGGCGACTATCTCGGCGCCACCGTGCAGGTGATCCCGCACATCACCGACGCGATCAAGGAAGCCATCCTCGCCGGGACCGAGGCGTTCGATTTCGTCCTGGTGGAGATCGGCGGCACGGTGGGCGACATCGAGAGCCTGCCGTTCCTGGAAGCGATCCGCCAGCTCAGCAACGAGCTCGGCCCCGAGCGGTCGATGTTCGTGCACCTCACCCTGGTGCCCTACATCCCCTCGGCCGGGGAGCTGAAGACCAAGCCGACCCAGCACTCGGTGAAGGAGCTGCTGAACGTCGGCATCCAGCCGCAGATGCTGCTGTGCCGCTGCGACCGCCCGATCCCCGAGGGCGAGCGGCGCAAGATCGCGCTGTTCTGCAACGTCCGCCCCGAGGCGGTGATCCCGGCGCTGGATGTCGACACGATCTACGCGGTGCCGCTGCGCTACCACGCGGAAGGGATGGACCGCGAGGTGCTGCGCCATTTCGAGCTGCCGCACGACCGCGCCCCCGACCTCACGCGCTGGGAGCGTATCGTCGAGACGGTGCGCGCGCCGGAAGGCGAGGTGCGGATCGCCGTGGTCGGCAAGTACACGAACCTGCTCGACAGCTACAAATCGCTGGCCGAGGCGCTGGCGCATGGCGGCATCGCCAACCACGTGCGGGTGAAGCTCGACTGGATGGACAGCGAGGTGTTCGAGGAGCCGGGCACGGTGCACCGGCTGGACGGCGTGCACGGCATCCTGGTGCCCGGCGGCTTCGGCGAGCGCGGCACGCCGGGCAAGATCGCCGCGGTGCGCTTCGCCCGCGAACGCGGGGTGCCGTTCTTCGGCATCTGCTTCGGCATGCAGATGGCGGTGATCGAGGCGGCGCGGCATCTGGGCGGGCTGGCGGACGCGTCCTCGACCGAGTTCGGCCCCTGCGGCACGCCGGTGGTGGGGCTGCTCACCGAATGGGCGCGCGGCAACGAGATCGAGCGCCGGCGCGAAGGGGGCGACCTGGGCGGGACCATGCGGCTCGGCGCCTTCCCGGCGGTGCTGGCCGAGGGCAGCCTGGTGCGGGCGATCTACCGCAACGCGCCGGTGATCGAGGAACGCCACCGGCACCGGTTCGAGGTGAACGTGCACTACCGCGAGCTGCTGGAAAGCACCGGGCTGCGGTTCTCCGGCATGTCGCCCGACGGGGTGCTGCCGGAGATCGTGGAGCTGCCGAGCCATCCGTGGTTCATCGGCGTGCAGTACCATCCGGAGCTGAAATCGAAGCCGTTCGACCCGCACCCGCTGTTCGCCGGGTTCATTGCGGCGGCGGTGCGGCAGATGCGGCTGGTGTAGGCGGGGCGCCCGGGTCGGTCGTGCCATGCGTCCTGGAGCACAGGCGCGTCATGGTGCCGTCTCCCGGTCCTGGACCGTCGGCCTGGCGGCGGGAGCGGCCCCGCGCGGGGTCCGTTCTTCGGCCCGGCGGCTGCAAACACGGGCGGCCGTTGAATTTCAACGCGGTGATGCTGAAGGACGGCCTCCGGCGATGCAGCCCCCCCGGCGCGGCAGACCATCGCCGGCGCGCAGCCGCTCCATCCGCGCTCGGCCGTAGCGCCAGCTCCAGGCCATCATCAGGGCGAAGAAGCTCATCCACATCGCCTCGCTGACCGGCAGGAAGACCGCGATCGGCAGCAGCTTGATGAGCAGCAGCCGCAGGCTCGCCTCGGCGTAGAGTGCGATGCCCCAGATCGCGGTCATCCGGCGCATCAGCCGGCGGAATGCCGGCAACAAGTCCCAGAGCGCCGCATAGCGCGCGCGGGCCGCCTCGTCCCGACCGGCGGCGACGGCGTGGAAGACGAGCGGGCGGCGCGCCAGCAGCGACGCGAGAAAGAGCGTGCCGACCATGCCGGTGATGAAGGAGCCTTTGGCGAGCAGCAGGAGCGGGCTGGTGAACCAAAGGCCGCCGATGATGCCCGCGCCCGAGGCGGCCAGCACGACGAGGCCGATCGCCTCGACCCGATGACGCAGCACTGCGCCGAGGATGACCGACGCGGCCGGGAACACGGCGCTGATCGCCAGCGCCGGGACGACGTCCAAGCCATACCGGCGCAGCAGTAGAAAGACGGCATAGGGCAGCACGGCGTTGACGCCGATATCGCGCAACACGGCGCGGCGGCGGGCCCGCGGGTCGGACGCGGGCGGGGCCGGTGGGGCGGTGCTCATGCGCGGGTGTGCCTCCTGTCGCGTGCCGCTTGGAGAGCCGGGACGGCGATCCGCCGCCTGACGTCGCCAGATGCCAGGACCAGCGTAGCAGTCCGGGGCGCCTGCCGCGCCAGCCGGCCGGCCTGCGGCATCCTGCGACTGGGTCATCCCTCGACGACCCGCGTTGCGACATCAGGCGCGGACACCGTTTCAATCGATCCGCGCGCACGATCGCACGGACCCGTCAAATCACCGGAGCGGTGGCCAGCATTGTCGTTCGGAGAGAACGGATCATCAACACGCAAGATATGCGGCCAGAAGTCCAGCAGGCAACATCACTCTATAATCGGAACGACCATCTGCTCGTCATTCTGGAGATGCCCCGGCGCGGGGTGAAGCGCCTTATTCGGCCCAGAGGCACCCCAGGACCCTGCCGCTTTTGTGGAAGAGAGGAACCGACGGAAATTCCCGGAATGATACACATACGGTGCCGGAGTGCGTAGGGAGCGGAACCCTCCCGAGTGCCGATGAGCGCGATGCCTGCAATACGCGACCGTCCGGATCAGAAGACGACCTTGCCAAGCTTGCCATGACGGACCGTACCTTCGGAAAGATTCCGGGCAAGCGCGGCGTCCCCAGGACAAAGATTTCGACTGAGGACATAGTCCTACAAGCGGCCGGCAGCCGATCAATGGCGACGGTCTGCTGGTCCGCGGCAGGAGCCCAACACTGGCGCCAAGCCGCCGCCCCCGTGCTATCCCCCCGCCATGCCGCCCCCCCTCCTCACCCTCCAGGACATCAGCCTCACCTTCGGCACCGCGCCGCTGCTCGCCGGGGCCGCGCTTGCGGTCGGCGCCGGCGACCGCATCTGCCTGGTCGGGCGCAACGGCAGCGGCAAATCGAGCCTGCTGCGCATCGCCGCCGGCCTGCTGCCCCCCGACGCCGGCCGCCGCTTCGTCCAGCCCGGCGCCACCATCCGCTACCTGCCGCAGGAGCCGGACCTGTCCGGCTTCGCGACCACCTTGGCCTATGTCGAGGCCGGGCTCGACCCCGACGCCACCGAAGCCGACCGCCACGGCGCGGCCACCCTGCTCGGCCACCTCGGCCTCACCGGCGACGAGGATCCCGCCACGATCTCCGGCGGCGAGGCCCGCCGCGCCGCACTTGCCCGCACCCTGGCGCCCCGCCCCGACATCCTGCTGCTCGACGAGCCGACCAATCATCTCGACCTGCCCGGCATCGAGTGGCTGGAGCGGGAACTCGCCGCCCTGCGCTCCGGCATCGTCGTGATCAGCCACGACCGGCGGCTGCTGGAGCGGCTGTCGCGCGCCACCATCTGGCTCGACCGCGGCATCACCCGCACGCTCGAGCGCGGGTTCGCCGCCTTCGAGCCCTGGCGCGACGAGGTGCTGGCGCAGGAGGAGATCGACCGCCACAAGCTCGGCCGCAAGATCGCGATGGAGGAGGACTGGCTGCGCTACGGCGTCACCGCCCGGCGCAAGCGCAACCAGAAACGTCTGGCCGATCTGCACGGGTTGCGCGAACGCCGCCGCCAGCACCGCGCGGCGGCCGGCAAGGTGCGGATGGAGGCCGCCGGGGCGGATCTTTCGGGCCGGCTCGTCGCGGTCGCCGAGAATGTCTCGGTCTCCTATGGCGAGCGGGTGATCGTGCGCGATTTCTCGACCCGCATCCTGCGCGGCGACCGGGTCGGCATCGTCGGCGCCAACGGCGCGGGCAAGACCACGCTGCTCAACCTGCTGACCGGCGCGCTGGCGCCCGACAGCGGCGAGGTGCGGCTCGGCACCAACCTCGCCCAGGTCACGCTCGACCAGCGGCGGGAGACGTTGGATCCCGCCCAGACCCTGCGCCAGGCGCTGACCGGGGGGAGCGGCGACACCGTGACGGTCGGCACCCAGACCCGCCACGTGGCGAGCTACATGAAGGACTTCCTGTTCGGCCCCGAGCAGGCCAACACCCCGGTCGGCGTGCTGTCGGGCGGCGAGCGCGGCCGGCTGACCCTGGCCCGCGCCTTCGCCCGCCCGTCGAACCTGCTGGTGCTCGACGAGCCGACCAACGATCTGGACCTGGAAACGCTGGAGCTGTTGCAGGAGCAACTGGCGGAGTATCCCGGCACGGTGCTGCTGGTCAGCCATGACCGCGACTTCCTCGACCGGGTGGTGACCTCGGTGATCGCCTCCGAGGGCGACGGCCGCTGGGTGGAATACGCCGGCGGCTACAGCGACATGCTGACGCAGCGCGGGCCGGCCGCCGCCGCGCCCGGCGCGCCGGCGCCGAAGCCCCGGTCCGCGCCGCCTGCGCGCGCGGCGACGCAGGCGCGGCGGATGACCTTCAAGGACCGGCATGCGCTGCAGACCCTGCCGGCGCAGATCGCGGGCGTGCAGGCCGAGATCGCCCGGCTCGGAACGGTCCTGGCCGATGGCGGGCTGTACGCGCGTGACCCGGCGCGGTTCGCGGCGACCGCGGCGGCGCTGACGGCGGCGCAGGCGGCGCTCGCGGAGGCCGAGGACCGGTGGCTCGCGCTGGAGATCGAACGCGAGACGCTGGAAGGCTGACCGGGGACGCCCGGCGCGGGGGAGACGATTTCTTGCGTGGTTTCCTGGTCGTTCGGGGTTGGCCAGGCACCGAGCGCCGCGCGGAGGCGGCCGTCGCCGAGCCGGGTGAACAGGTCGCCACATAACCGGGTGCCGATGCCGTCCTCGTGAAGCACGCCGGCGGGGCGATCTCCGGCACCCGTGTCGAGAGCCGGGAGATGGGGGGCGATGTCGACGATGCGTGGTTCCATTGGGTTCGGTCCCATTCCCTGTCCGGCGTGCCGGCCGCCGGCCCTGGGTGCTCTGGCAATCGCCTTGGCCGACAAGATGGCCCGGATCGCCTGGGCCATAATGACGCGCGGAGAAGCCTACCGGCGCACGCCGGCGACGGCCTGATCCGTTCGTCAATGCCAGGATCGTAACGGCTGACACGTGACAGACGACCATCGGTCGCGCCGACGATCCGCAGAACCCGCCGCGCTTCGGGGGATATCCAACCCCGCATCCTTGTCCGGGAGCAGGTCACGGACCTCATCTGAGCCAGCGGCACAGACCGCGCCAATCGGCTGGACCCATGACCGCGGTTCCGCGCGGCACCCCGGGGAGGTCAGGCCGGGACGGGGTGGGGCCGACCCCACCGGACGTTTCCGCTCCGGCGCCAAAAACGGTTGCAGGTGTCGTGATGTTCATGCATGATGCGGTTAACGCCATGGACGCGGCCTTGCGGCATCAGCAGGCGAGTTGCTTACCGATCCATTCAGGCTGGCAAATAAGCAATGAACAACACCGCTACAGCAGTAAACACCACCGCTACCGGCCGACCGGCAACGGGCTTTTCCGAAATGATGGAGCACATTCGCGAGGCCTATCGATCACATCAGCGCGACTGGACGCTTCCGGGATTTCGTGCCGTCGCCGTCTATCGTTTCGGGAGGTGGGCGGAGGTATGCCGCTATCGGTGGCTCAGCGTGGTTCTTGGCGCGGTCTATACACAAATGTATCGGTACGTCCGTAACCACTACACTATCGAGTTACCTCGGAGCGCCAGAGTCGGTCGCAGGCTGGTGATCGGGCACCAGGGTGGGATCGTCATCCATTGGGGCGCCCAGATCGGCGATGACTGCTTGATTCGACAGAACGCGACGCTGGGTGCTGCAACCGGAGAGAATTACACGCACGCACCCGTGCTGGGCAACCGGGTCGAGGTCGGCTGCGGTGCCGCCATCATCGGGCGCGTTCGGATTGGCGACGATGTCCGTATCGGCCCGAATGCCGTGGTGACGACGAATGTGCCGGCGGGGTCGACGGTCGTCGTGCCGTCGCCTCGCGTCATTCAATTCAAGCGGCCTTCACCCTCGCCCAATGGGAGCCATGAATAGCGCATCGAATGCGATGACTGCGCATCGGCCGCCGGGTGGTGACGCCGCTGGGACTGCCCCACGCCGCCGCTGTCGCGTCGCCATCCTGGGCAGCTTCACGACCGTTCAGCTTGCGAGGACCCTCCCGCCCTGCGCGTTGCGTCAGGGGATCGAGGTGACGGTCTGGGAGGGACCATTCAACCAGTGCCGCCAGGAACTGCTCAATCCCAAGAGCGAACTGTATCTCCAACGGCCGGATTTCATCGTCATCGCCGTGCACGAGGGCGATCTGACCTTGCCGTTCGTGTGCGGGTCGCCCGCCGACGAGGTGGCGTGCGAGACGGCCAGATGGACGGGCCTGTGGGCCGCTGCGGCAGTGCACAGCGCGGCGCGGGTGATTCAGTTCAATTTCGCGATCCCACCCGAGGCGGCGATGGGGCACCTGGCTGCCCGATGGCCAGGGTCGCGCTATGCGATGATCCAAGCCGTGAATGCGGGGCTGGGTGCCGCCGCTGGAACAAGCGTGCGCATCCTGGACTGCGAGCGGCTCTCGGCGCTGGTCGGCAAGCGACAATGGTTCGATCCGCGCTATTGGCACCTCTCCAGACAGGCGGTCTCCCTGCACGCGCTGCCGGACGTCGATGTGCTGGCACTGCCGCAGGATCCTTCGCACTATGCGCGGTTTCTGTTCGACTACCTGGGATTCGAACGCACGAGCTTTACCGCCGAAGATATGGCCCGTACCGATCAGTGCCGCGCGCGCAGAGGCGGTTCAGCTGGAGCGAAATGTCGGCTCCATCGAGGAGTTGTGGAAGAGTTTGGCGATGGAGGCCAGCATCGCGCCCATCAACGAAGTCGATGTGCCGCGAATCGTTCAGCTCATAGGCAAGACCAACCAGTTCAATGTCGCGACACAGCGCCACAACCAGGCCCAGGTCGAGGCGTTCGTTCGAGACCCCGCATGCATCCACTTCAGTCTCAGGTTGCGCGACCGGTTCGCCGATCATGGCCTGGTCAGCCTGATGATTGCCGTGCAGCGTGGTGCCATGCCCGAGATCGACACATGGGTGATGAGCTGCCGCGTGATCGGACCCAAGGTCGAGCGCGCGATGCTTGCCCACCTCTGCCAGCAGGCCGCAGGGCGTGGCGTCACCAGTATCCGAGGGAAATACCTGCCGACAGCCAGGAATTCCCTCATCAGGACGCTTTTCCCGGACTCCGGGTTCGTGCGCTCAGCTGAATCGCCGCAGGGCGATCTGTGGGAGTGTGACCTGACGACTCAGCCGCCGTTCACGAACGCCTATATCAAAGTCCAATGTGAGAGGAAGTACCATGGACGTGCATCACCGCTTGGAGCAGGTATTCCGCGACGCGTTCAACGACGAAGCGTTGGTGCTCACCGACGAGATGACCAGTGCGGACGTGCCCGGTTGGGATTCGGTCGCGCACATCAATCTGATGTTCGCGATCGAGTCCACGTTCCGGATACAATTCATCGGCAATGAACTGGCAGAAATGAAGAATGTCGGGGAACTGGAGATGCGACTCATGAGAACTGCGGTCGTGACCTGAAGGTAGGCAACGATCGCGGGTCGCGGGAGAATTGGGTAGGTTCTTCGCTGGTTGGTGTGGGTAGCGGGTCGTCATGGGGGGAGCCCGAGGTCGAGCGTAGCGGGCCACGGCACCGACGTGAACCCGCGGGTGGTCGAGACCATCAACGCCGGCCGGCCGCAGTCCGGCGAACCGAATGATGACGTGTCTCGGGCAATCGAGCCGCCGTGCGTTCCGCCGGCCTTCCGCACGCGGGGCGCGAAAGGACAAGCGCGGCAACCCGGATCATCGCCCACCTCCCGCCGCCGCGCGGATCGCGCCGGGCCGCGCGCGCTGCGTCATCAGGACACACGCCAGCACGGCGACCGCGGTCAGCAGCATCGGGGCGGTGACACGCTCGTGCAGGAGCAGCGCCGACCAGGTGAGGGTCAGCACGGGCTGCGCCAGCTGGAGTTGCCCGACACGCGCGACCCCGCCGCGCGCCAGTCCGCGGTACCAGGCGAAGAAGCCGAGGAACATGCTGACCAGCGACACGTAGGCGAAGCCGCTCCAGCCCGCCGCGCTCGCCCGCGGCAACCCGTAGAAGCCCAGGCGCAGCGCCATCAGCGCGAGAAGCACCGGCAACGCGCCCGCAAGCGCCCAGCAGATGACCTGCCAGGCCCCCAGGTCACGGGCGAGTGCACCGCCCTCGGCATAGCCGACCCCGCCGAACGCGACGGCGATCAGGACCCAGCCGTCAGCCAGGCTCGGCCTGCCGGCCCCGGAGACGGCGGCGAAGGCCAGCACGGCGGCCACCCCCGCGCCGGCGGCCAGCCAGAACGACCAGGATGGCCGCTCGCCGCCACGCAGCACGGCCGCGACCGCGGTCGCAGCGGGCAGGAGCCCGACGATGACGGCGCCGTGGGCCGCCGACAGGTGCTCCAGGGCGAGAGCGGAAAAGAACGGAAATCCGAACACCACCCCGACGGCCACGATGGCAAGCCGGCGGCGCGCGTTACGCTCGGGGGGTCTCTGCCCGGTGAGCCTGAGGAGGCCGAGCGCCAGAACTCCGGCAACGATCGCGCGACCGCAGCCGACCGTGAAGGCGTCCAGGCCGCCGGCTTCGGCGACGCGCGTGGCCGGGAAGGTGAAGGAGAACGCGAGCACGCCGATCGCCCCCGGGAGCAGTCCCTCGAGACGGTCTTTCCCCGACGATTGCGTTATCGCGCCGGCGGGGATATTGTTATTCGAATATGTCATGAAAACGGATAACAGAGCCCAGGAAGTTATTCAACGTCTACGGCGGCTGATCGCGGATCAGCCCCCGGGGACGCGGCTGCCGACGGTGCGGGACCTGATGCGCAGCTTTGCCGTCGGGCCGCTGACGGTGCAGCGCGCCTTCCGCCACCTCCTCCGGGAAGGCCTGATCGACGCCCAACCCGGCCGCGGCACTTTCGTTGCCGCGCGACCCGTGGGCGCCGAGGCGCAGGCCCCCGACACGGGATGGCAGGCGGTCACCCTCGGTGCGGGCCGGGTTGCCGCCGACGCCCTGGCCGCCCTGACGACGGTCCCCCCGCCGCACGCCCTCGCCCTGAATGCCGGCTACCTGCCGGACGAATTGCAGGCGACCGGCCTCCTCGGCGCCGCGGTCGCCCGCGCCCTGCGCCGCCCCGGGGTCTGGAACCGCTGCCCGCCGGAGGGGATGCACGATCTCCGGGCCTGGTTCGCGGCCGAGGCCGCGGGCGGCTACCGGCCCCACGAAGTGGTGGTGTGCCCGGGAACACAGGCCGCGCTCGCGGCCTCGTTCCGGGCCCTGGCGGCACCGGGGGATCCGGTTCTGATGGAAAGCCCGACCTATGTCGGCGCGCTCGCCGCCGCCCGGGCGGCGGGCCTGCGCCCGGTTGCCGTGCCGATCGACGCCGGTGGCGTGCGCCCTGCCCTGCTGGCCGAAGCCTTCCGCAGCAGCGGCGCGCGCCTCTTCTATTGCCAGCCGACCTACGCCAATCCCACCGGGGCGGTCCTCGCGCCGGAGCGACGCTCCGCCGTGCTCGACATCCTGGCCGAGTTCGGCGCCTTTCTCCTGGAAGACGACTGGGCGCGGGACTTCAGTCTGGACGACCGCGCGGCGCCGCCCCCGCTCGCCGCCGCCGATCGCGATGGCCACGTGATCTATGTCCGGTCGCTGACGAAATGCGCCGCCCCCGGCCTGCGCATCGGGGCGATCTGCGCGCGCGGGCCCGTCCTCGGCCGGTTGCGCACCGCGCGCATGCTGGACGACTTCTTCGTGTCCCCTTGTTGCAGGAAGCCGCGGTTCAACTGGTGTCCTCGCCCACCTGGCCGCGCCATCTGCGCCGGCTCCGCACCGCCCTTCGCGCGCGACGCGACGCGTTGGCGCGGGCGCTACGGGATCATCTCGGCCCGGCGTGCCTGGAGGAGGTGCCGCGCGGCGGCCTGCATCTCTGGGTGGCGTTGCCCGACGGCGTCTCCGACGACGCCATCGCCGACCGCGCGGCGCGCGACGACATCCTGGTCAGTCCGGGTCGCCACTGGTTCCCGGCCGAGCCTCCCGGCCCGTTCCTGCGGCTCAGCTTCGCCGCCCTCCACCCCGAGAACGCGGCCGATGCGGCCGCCCGCCTCGCCGCGCTGCGCGAACCGGCCGCCGCCTGATCGCCCGCGAGGCGACGGCGGGATGGCGCGTGGTGCGGCCGTCGATGGCGGACCGACGGTTCGTATCGTTCTGCGCCAGATGCGGGGTGACCCGCAGCCGCCGCATCTCGGCGACGAAGTCCGCGGTGTCATAGGCCTTGTCGGCACCGAGCGTGACGCGCCCGTCTCCGCCAAGCTCCTCGACCATGGCGACGGCGGCCTCCCGCTCGGCGGTGCCGATGGCCGGGGTGAGCCTCGCCTCGACCACCAGGCCGCTCTGGTTCTCCATGATCACGTGCCCCAGGTGGCACAGCCGAGCGGACCGAGAAGAACGCTTGCAGGAGCAGAGCTCGCAGCAGGTACTCGGGCGGGGTTGAGCCGCGAAGCGGATCGACGGGGCGGCCGGCTGCCGCGTAGATCGCGTCGAACTCGGG
>CAWHKR010000057.1:0-40192 GCA_963829875.1 uncultured Pseudomonadota bacterium
CCGGCACGTCCAGCCCCCCGATCCCGCCGCCGATGACCAGCGTCTTCATGGCCCCGTTCCCCCTTGCAGGGCACTCGCCCGAACGTCCACGATGTCGCCTCTCCCGCCAGGCGGGCGAGGTGATGTCGCGGGCGTCCAGGACTGCCCTGCGCCCCGGCTCCGGGCGTTGCATCACGAACCGTCTGATGCCAATGCTGCCCCGGGGAACCGCCACGCGCCGGCGGGTCCGCGGGCTGAACAGAAGCTTCAACGAACGGCGCGAAGGGGAAATTTCCATGCAGCTCCATGCCGATCCGATCACCGTCAACTGCCGCAAGGTGCTGGCCGGGCTCGACCTGATGGGCGCGTCGTTCGAGCGTGTGCATGTCGACTACTTCACGGGCGAGCATCGCGGGGACGCCTATCGCCGGCTCAACCCGAACTGCTCGCTGCCCACATTGGTCGACGGCGATTTCGTGCTGTGGGAATCGAACGCGATCCTCGCCTACGCGGCCGACAAGATCGGCAACCACGCGGTCTATCCGACCGACCTGCGGACCCGTGCCGACATCAATCGCTGGCTGCTGTGGGAAGCGACGCAATGGTTCCCGAGCTGCTACGTCTATCTGGTCGAACACTGCGTCAAGCCGCTGCTGCAGACGGAGCCGGATGCGGCGATCATTGCGGCGCAGGACGAGACGTTCCACAAGCTCGCCGGCATCCTGGATGCGCGGCTGGCGAACAGCCGCTGGATCGCGGGCGAGCAGCCGACCATCGCCGATATCGCGCTCGCCGCCCCGGCGCACCTGCACCCCTACCAGCGTCTGCCGCTGGAGCCGCATCCGAACCTGCGCCGCTGGCTGATCGAAGGCGTCGAGAAACTGCCCTGCTGGGACCGGACGTTCGTCGGCGAGGGCTTCACCACCGAGCGCAAGGCCGCCTGACGAGGATCAAGATGGACCAGCCGCTGCCCGACGCCCGCGCCGCCGCACCCAAGGTGGTGCGCACGACGATGAACTACACGGTCGATAACGGCATTCCGCCCGATTACTACTTCTACGAACCCGACCCGTCGGTGAAACTCAATCCGCCCGGCACCGACCCGCGCGAGGTGGAGGTCCACAACGGCTGGCCCGACCTCGGTCGCTTCGATCTCGACCGGGAGGGCTTCGTGCTCGGCGGCTTCCCCGCCGACTTCGCCGCCTTCACCGACGAGGCGGCGGTGAAGGCGCGCTTCTACGCGCAGGTGGTCGCGTTCGTGCAGCGCCATACCGGCGCGAAACGGGTGGTGATCTTCGATCACACGATCCGCAAGCGCCTGCCCGCCGACCTGAAGGTTCAGACCACGACCAGCCGGCCGGCCGTCCTGCTGGTGCACAGCGACTACACGGTCGCATCCGGCCCAAAGCGCGTGCGCGACCTCCTGCCCGAGGAGGCGGACGATCTGCTGTCGCGGCGCGTGGCATTCTACAACGTGTGGAAGTCGCTGACCGAGCCGGTGGAGGAACTGCCGCTGGCGCTGTGCGACGCCACCTCGCACCACGCCGGCGACATGCTGCGCATGGAGCTGAAGTATCGTGAGCGTACCGGCGAGATCTACGTGATGCGCCATGCGCCCGCGCATCGATGGGTCTACTTTCCCCACATGACGGCAGGCGAGGCCCTGCTGTTCAAGACCTACGACAGCGAGACCGACGGGCGCGCGCGTTTCGTCGCCCACTCGGCGTTCGAGGACCCGACGACGGCGCCCGACGCGCGCAAGCGCGAGAGCATCGAGGTCCGCACGATGGCGTTCTTCTGACGCGCCCGCCTGCGCCGGCCGCCGTGTCGGTCGGCGACGCGCCGGTATCGGTCGGTGTCCTACGTCACTTCGCGACCACGATGATGATGATGATGACGACGATAATCCAGCAGGAGCAGGGCCGGCAGGACGTGCCGCTGGGCGTCGACGCGCAGCACGTGCAGTCCCCGCCGCCGCCGCCGCTGGCTGCCCGTGCGAGCGCTTCCGGCTTGTCCGTTCCCTCGGGGCCGTAGAGTTCCGCCACCAGCGCCCGGAATTCGTCGGCGCCCTGTCGCAAGGTTCGCGCGAACGCGTGGTTTCCATGCGCGGCCAGCATGGTCTCCGCCACGAGTTCCCCGGCAAAATCCGCCTCCACCAGATCGTCGAGATGCCGGAGAATGGACTCGAGCATGGAGTTCGACACGCTTGGCATCCGCGAACAGGCCAAGGTTCTTTCCCGATGCGATCGTTGCCTTGGCGCGCAGGTATGCGGCCGCAAAGGCGGGGCGAATCCATTCCGGCGCCGTGGGGATATCCAGGGGCGGAACGCCCTTGTCCCGCAGGCGTTCGTAAAGATTATACTGCTCGACATTCAGCAGCGGACGCGCGCTGTTCATGCGCTGCTGGATCGCCGCGAACTTGCCTGCGATGGCAGGATCGGTGGCCGCCAGATGCCACAGTCGCCTGGCGGCGCTGCGGACCCCGTGGCGCGGGTCGATCGGCAGAATGAAATTCTGGGCGTGCTCGCGTGCGTTCATGGCCATGAGGACCTCCCTACATGCGGCCGGCGGGACTTCTGGATCTGTGCGGCGCGCGGGCGCGCCCGCGCTTCCCTGCGCTGACCGGATCTGCCGCGCCGGGATTGCCCCGCTCAGCGGCCGACGCGCCGGCGTGCAGCCCGGGCACCGATGCCTGGCTCCAACAAGCGCCGGATCGCCCGCGCGTCGCCAGATCGCTGCGATCCGGACGATATGATATGTCGACCTGACCCGGCTCGGCCGACGTTTTCGTTGGGTACTCTTACATTTGATAATTGACGACCATGGATGCCATTTCAGTGGGACGAAACACAACGCGCCGCGGATCTGGCCGGAGGGATTGGCGTCAGGGGCACGCGAGAAGGCCCGGGCCCGGCAAGTCCCCGATGTCGCTTCGCCCCTCTCCCCCTGCGCGCGGCGGATGGCGCCCCATCCACCTACGCCGCCTCGATATCCCCCCGCTCCCCGTCCCAGGGCCCGCGCCAGCGCGGCACGCCGACTGGCGGACGGGCATGGACCTCCCGCAGCAGCGCCATCCGTGCCGGCGTCATTACCCGGAAGAACGCGGTCCACGTCGCGAAGCTGATATGGGTTTCCGCCTCACCCGCCTCGGCGCGCCGTGCCCGCGCCCGGTCGTGGGGCAAACGCCTGCCGGCGCGGCTTCACCTTTTCACGAATGCCCCCGCCTTGCCGCCCTCGAGCAGCGTTTTCGCATCGAGCGCTCCGAACAGTTCGATCGTCTTCGCCACCAGCCCGGTCCATCCCGTCTGGTGGCTCGCGCCCAGCCCCGCCCCGTTATCCCCGTGGAAATACTCATGGAACAGGATGTGGTCGCGCCAGTGTGGGTCGGTCTGGAACGTCTCGGTGCCACCGTAGACGGCCCGCCGGCCGTGCTCGTCGCGCAGAAAAATCCGCGCCAGCCGATCGGAAATCTCCTTGGCCACCTCGAACAGGTTCATCATCCTGCCCGATCCGGTCGGGCATTCGACTTTGAAGCCATCGCCGTAGTACGTGTAGAAATTCAGCAGCGCCCGGATCAGGATGGCATTGACCGGCATCCAGATCGGCCCCCGCCAGTTCGAGTTGCCGCCGAACATCCCGGTATTCGATTCGGCCGGCAGATAGTCCACCCGGTACTCCTGCCCTCCCACCTTGAAGACATAAGGGTGCCGCTCGTGGAACTTCGACAGCGAGCGGAGGCCGAACGGGCTCAGGAACTCGTTCTCGTCGAGCATGCGCGACAGGATCCGGCGCAGCCGCTCCGGGTTGACCAGGGCGAAGATCCCGCGCTCGGCCACCCCGAAATGCCCCGCCCCCGTGGGGTGGATGGTCGTCAGCAGTTCCGGCATCTGGTGCGCGCGCGTCTGAAACGCGGCCACCACCCGCGGCACCCGTTCGCGCTGCGACTTCTCGACCACCGTGGTGGCGGCAAGCGGCAGCAGCCCCACGATCGAGCGCACCTTGAGCCGCATCGCGCTGCCGTCGGGAAGCCGCAGGAGGTCGTAGTAGAAACCGTCCTCCTCGTCCCACATCCCCTCCTGCCCCGGCCGGTTCATCGCCGCGGCGATACAGAGGAAGTGCTCCACGAACTTGAAGGCCATGTCCTCATAGATCGGGTCGTGCGCGGCGAGCTCCACGGCGATCTCGACCATGTTCTGCGTGAACAGCGCCATCCACGCCGTGCCGTCCGCCTGCTCCAGATAACCGCCGGTGGGCAGCGGCGCGCTGCGGTCGAACACGCCGATGTTGTCGAGGCCGAGAAACCCGCCCTCGAACACGTTCTTGCCGAACCGGTCCTTGCGGTTCACCCACCAGGTGAAGTTCAGCAACAGCTTGTGGAACGTCATCTTGAGGAAATCGACATCCGCCGTGCCGCGCAGGGCCTGCTCGGTGCGGTACAGGAACAGGGTCGCCAAGGCGTGCACCGGAGGGTTCACGTCGCTGAAGTTCCACTCATAGGCGGGCAGCTGGCCGCTGGGATGGAGGTATACCTCGCGCAGCATCAGGTCCATCTGCTGCTTGGCGAAGTCGGGGTCTACGATCGACAGCGGCAGCGTGTGGAACGCGAGGTCCCAGGCCGCGTACCAGGGATATTCCCACTTGTCGGGCATCGAGATGATGTCGTCGTTGATCATATGGAACCACTCGCGGTTCCGGAACTCGCGGCTGCCGTGATGGAGCGGGTGGGCGTCGTGCTCCTCCAGCCACGCGATCGACATCGAAGAAGTAGTACTGCTTGCGACCATAGCATCCCGGCCAGCGCCTGGCGCATCACCCTGGCCGCATCCGGGCGACAACCGGCGGCGTGAGTCACCGACTGATAGAAGGCATCGGCCTCCTGCAGGCGGGCAGCAAAGATCGCGTCGAACGCCTGCCCGAAGGGCGCGGCGCTCCCTTGGCTCCGGCTTCGCGGCTCGGCCGGAGCCGAGGCGGTGAGGCGCAGCCGCACCGTCGCCGATTGCCCGGGGCCGATCTTCAGCCGGTAGTGCGCCGCGGCCTTGGTGCCGCGCCGCTCGGGGTTCACCGCATCCTGCTGACCCTGGACGACGTAATTGTTGATCCCGTCCTTGAGGTATGGGCCCGACGTTCGGGTAGCCGAGGTGCAGCCGGGCGTGATTGGTTTCGTTCTCGGTAAACAGCAGCGGCGCATCGCCTTCGCAATACAGCCGATACTCCCCCAACGCGGGATGCGAGAGCGCAATGGTTCCCGCCCCGGCCGGCCCGTCGGTCTGCCGGAGCGTCGGCTTCTCGGCGGCGGGCTCGACCACCCAGGATGCCCAGTCGTTGCGGCACCAGAGGGTAGGCAGCACATGCAGCTCGGCTGCCTCCGGGCCGCGGTTCCAGGCGGTGATCCGGATCAGGATATCCTCGGGCGAGGCCTTGGCATACTCCACGAACACGTCGAAGTAGCGGTCCTCGCCGGAACACCCCGGTGTCCAGGAGCTCATACTCCATCTCATTGCGGTTGCGCCGCCGGTTCGTCTCCACCAGGTCGGCGTAGGGATAAGCTGCCTGCGGATACTTGTACAGGAACTTCATGTACGAATGGGTCGGCGTGCTGTCGAGGTAGAAGTAGTACTCCTTGACGTCCTCGCCGTGGTTGCCCTCGCTGTTGGTGAGACCGAACAGGCGCTCCTTCAGAATCGGGTCCTTGCCGTTCCACAACGCAAGCGCGAAACACAGCCGCTGCTTGTCGTCGGAGATCCCGCCCAGCCCGTCCTCACCCCAGCGGTACGCCCGTGAGCGCGCCTGATCGTGGGTGAAGAAGTTCCAGGCATCTCCGTTCGGGCTGTAATCCTCGCGCACGGTGCCCCACTGGCGCTCGCTCAGGTAGGGGCCCCACTTCCGCCAGGCGACGTGCTGCTCTCGCGCCTCTTCCAGACGGGCTTGTTCAGCGTTCATAGGTCACCGGTGTCCTGGGTTGGAGATGTCGGCAAAGTGATCAAGACTTCTGATGCAGCGCGAGTGACAGGCCGGTGATTTCTCCAAGGACCAAATGGCTTCCGACCACTTGATCGTTAACTGGTCGTATGTTACCCTGCCTGTTGATGTGCTCACGGCGCCCGAGGATGCCGATAACGCACCCTGGACGTCCCCGGACTGATCCATATCAATGCCAACCGTCTTTCCTTGCGCTGTCTTATGCGGACCGGATTGTGGCGACTATGCCGCTCTGGAACCATCCATGCGGAGCGGCCTGGTCGCTGCCTATCGGAAGGTCTGAACACGGGTTGATCACGCGTGCCCGAAGGAAAGCAGAGGGGTCCCGTGTCGGACGACAGGAAAATCACGATGAATAACGAAGCCGGGCGCGCCGTCTGTATCCATCCCACCCTGCGCCGGCCCATGAAACCCGGCACGGCCGTGATGGCGGCGATGCTGTGCCTGCTGGCGCTGCCCGGGGTCGGGTTGGCCGCCACGGCGGCAGGCTTGGTGCCCGCGCGCGGGCTGCTCGCGCCGCGCGAGATCTTCGCCCTGCTGTTCCTGATGCTGGGGCCCATGAAGATCCTCGTCCCCTTCGTCACCATGACCAAGGGTGCCGATGCGGGATTCCGCCTGGGGATGGCGACCCGGGCCATCCTGTTCTCCGCCGCCGGGCTGGCGATGGCCGGCGTGGTCGGGCAGATGTTCCTGGACAGTTTCCGCATTCCGATCCCCGTGCTGATCCTGACCGCCGGGCTCGTCCTGTTCCTGGTCGCGCTGCAGACCGTGCTGGAGCAGGTCCGCGGCCCGGCGGCACCAAGACCACCGGATGAAGTGAAGCCGGACGCTGAGCCTCGCCATCAGCCCGCTGGCTTTTCCCGTCATCGTCACGCCCTACGGGGTGGCAGCGTTCATCATTTTCATGTCGCTGGCCGGCGGTGATCTCGCTGCGAGGCTGACGGTCGCCGTTCTGGCGGTGGGTATTCTCGCGCTCGACTGGGTGGCGATGCTGTATGCGCACGTCGTCCTGCGGTGGTTCGGAATCGTGCTGCAACTCCTTGCCGTCGTGCTCGGCGTCACCCAGGTGGCGCTGGGCTTGCAGTTGATCCTTATCGCCCTGGCAAGGATCGGCGGGTTCGATATCCACGTGCCGTGACGACGGCGTTGGTCCAGGGCGCGGCCCCCGGCGCGGTGGCGGCGCCGTCCTTGTCCCCTGTCCGCTGAGTGCCCGGGACCTGAGGCACCCCCACCCTCGCAACGTCCCTGCACCGCGGTGCCGCAGCACCCCGGCCGGCGCACGCAACCACCATCCCCGCCACCACCCGCGCGCAGGCCGCCCGCGCCGGCGCATCCGCCCCCGCCAGCCGCGCCCCCCATTCCCCCAGCAGCCACACCACCGACCGCGCCAGCACCGAAACCCCGGCCGGCGCCACCCCGCACCCCTCCAACGCCTCGACGAACAGATCCACCAGCCACGCATCCGCGTGCCGCAACTCCGCCGCCACCCCCGGCAGGCCCGCCAGCACCGCGCGGCTGGCCCGATGCCCCGCCGCCGTCCGCCCCAGCCCGTCCAGCAGCGCCGCCGCCAGCGCCTCCACCCGCGCCGCCCCCGAAAGCTGCCGCGCCGCCGCCACCGGCCGCGCCATCGCCTCGCCGAGCAGGATCTGCTGCTCCGCCACCACCTCGGCCAGCAGCGCCGCGTTGGTCCGGTAGTAGTGCCGGGCCAGGTCGAACTTGATCCCCGCGCGCGGGGCCAGCGCGTGCAGGTTGAACCCCGCCAGCCCCGCCGCCGCCACCTGCGCGGCCGCCGCGGCGCGCAGCCGCGCCCGCTTGCCCGCCGGGTCGCGCCCCAGGGGGCGCGCCAGGTGGCGTCCCGGGGGGCGCGCCTGGGGGCGCGCCGTGGGGGCCGGGCCCAAGACCGCCTCAGCCCCCATCTGCCGCCCCATCCGCCGCCGCGTCCCACGCCCCCACGCCGGCCGCCGCCGCCGCGCGCACCCCGTCGACCACCATGTGAGCAACAAACCGGGCCAGGTCCGCCCGCCCCAGCGCCCCCGCCTCGCGAAACCACAGCACGTGCCAGCAGGCCATGCCCATCAGGTTCAGCGCCGCCGGCATCACCAGTTCCGTCCGCCCCGCCGCCTCCGGCACCGCCGCAGCGATCAGCCCCGCGTAGTAATGCACCAGGTGGCGCTGGCGCAGCCGCAGGCTGCGCGCGAGCGCCGGCGGCGCGCCGGACACCGCCGCCACGTGCACACGCTGCCCGGCACGATACGCCCACAGCAGATCGAGCAGCACGGCGATCCCCAGTTCCAGCCGCTCGCCCGGCGCCAGCCCCTCGGCGGCGGCCTGATAGACGCCGATGCGGTCGATCAGCCGGTCCAGGTGCCGGTCCAGCAGCGCGGCCACCACCATCTCCCGGTTGCCGAACTGCGCCCGCACCGCATAGGGCGGCAGGCCGAGCGCCGCGCCGATCTCCTGGATCGAGGTCTGCAGCAGCCCCTTGTCGGCAAGCATCGTCTCCGCCGCATCCAGCAGCGCCGCCCGCCGGGCTTCCTGCTCGTCGCTGCGCCAGGACGGGCGTTCCGGCAGGCGGTCGGCCAGCCGATGCGCCGCATGCAGCGCGGCGCTGCCCGACAGGGCGCGCGGCCACCCCGGCGCGGCATCGCCCGCCGCCAGCAGCCCGGGCGCCGCTCGCTCCACCATCATCGCCGTCCCTGATATGTTCTTTGTTTGTTCTTATCATACCGCCGGCATCGAACGCAAGCACGTCCCGTCCCGCCGCAGGCCGCCGGGACACGCGGGGGCCATGCGGCGGCCGTGCCCGCGCCCCGCTCACGAACCGCGCCCCACGCCGCCCGCTTTGGCATCCGCGCCACTTCGGCCACACTGGCGCGGCCATCCGATGAAGGCCCGCATGACCCCTCGCCCCACCCGCCGCCCGCTCTCCCCATTGGGCGACCCCGGCCTCGCCGCGCGCCTCGCCCGCGAAACCCGGGCCGAGCTGCTGTTCGCCCCCGCCGACCGCGGCCGCTACGCCACCGACGCCTCGATCTACCAGGTGGAACCGATCGGCGCCGTGGTGCCGCGGACCATCGAGGACGTCGCCGCCGCGCTCGCCATCGCCCGCGAGAACGATGTCCCCGTCCTCGCCCGCGGCGGCGGCACCAGCCAGTGCGGCCAGACCGTCAACCGCGCCCTGGTGATCGACTGCTCCAAGCATCTGCGCCGGGTGCTGCACATCGACCCCGCCGCCCGCCGCGCGGTGGTGGAACCGGGCATCGTGCTGGCCGACCTCAACGCCGCGCTCCGCCCGCACGGGGTGTTCTTCCCGGTCGATCCCTCCACCCACGCCCGCTGCACCATCGGCGGCATGGCCGGCAACAATTCCTGCGGCTCCAAATCGATCCGCTACGGGCTGATGGCCGACAACGTGGCCGCGATCGACGCCTTCCTCGCCGACGGCACGCGCCATCGCTTCGGTCCCACGCCGGACAATCTCGGCGCCGGGATCCCCGCCCCGATCGCCGCCCTGATCCAGCGCCTGCGCGCCCTCGGCGCCGCCGAGGCCGCCGAGATCGCCGCCCGCTTCCCCCGCCAGCTCCGCCGGGTCGGCGGCTACAACATCGACGCCCTGACCCCGGCCGCCCGCGCCCAGGGGCGCGACAACCTGGCCCGCCTGCTGGTCGGATCGGAAGGCACCCTGGCGTTCTCCGCCGCGATCGAGCTCGTCCTGCACCCGATCAAGCCGCGCAAGGTGCTCGGCATCTGCCAGTTCCCGACCTTCCGCGCGGCGATGGAAGCGGCCCGCCACATCGTCGCCCTCGACCCCGAAGCGGTCGAGCTGGTCGACCGCACCATGATCGACCTCGGCCGCGCCATCCCGATCTACCGCGCAACGATCGACGACATGCTGATCGGCGAGCCCGACAGCCTGCTGATCGTCGAATTCCACGGCGAGACGGACGCCCCGCTGCTTGCCAAACTGGGCGAACTGGAAGCCCTGATGGGCGATCTCGGCCATCCCGGCGCGGTCGTGCGCGCGACCGAACCCGGCTTCCAGGCCGCCATCGCCGCCGTGCGCGAGGCCGGCCTCAACATCATGATGTCGATGAAAGGCGACGCCAAGCCGGTCTCGTTCATCGAGGATTGCGCCGTCGATCTCGACGACCTCGCCGACTACACCGAGCGGCTCAACGACGTGTTCGCCCGCCACGGCACCAAAGGCACCTGGTACGCCCACGCCTCGGTCGGCTGCCTGCACGTCCGCCCGGTGCTGAACATGAAGGACCCCGCCGACGTCACCCGGATGCGCACGGTGGCCGAGGAATGTTTCGCCCTGGTGCGCGAATACAAGGGCAGCCACAGCGGCGAGCACGGCGACGGCATCGCCCGCAGCGAATTCAACGAAACGATGTTCGGCCCGCGCATCGCCCGCGCGTTCGAAACGGTGAAGGACGCCTTCGACCCCGCCTCCCTGCTCAACCCCGGCCGCGTGGTGCGCCCCCCGCGCATGGACGACCGCAGCCTGTTCCGCTACCGGCCCGACTACGCCCCCGCCCCGGGCTTCACCCCGCGGCTCGACTGGTCCGCCCACCCCGGCCCGCCCGATACCCCGCTGGGCGGCATGCTCGGCGCGGTCGAGATGTGCAACAACAACGGCACCTGCCGCGCCTTCACCGCCGACGTGATGTGCCCGAGCTACCGCATCACCCGCGACGAGCAGCACGTCACCCGCGGCCGCGCCAACACCCTCCGCCTCGCCCTCACCGGCCAGCTCGGCCCGGACGCGATGGCCTCCGATGCGCTCGCCGGGGCGATGGCGCTCTGCGTCTCCTGCAAGGCCTGCCGGCGGGAGTGTCCGACCGGGGTCGACATGGCGCGGATGAAGATCGAGGTGCAGGCCGCCCGCGCCGCCCGCCACGGCGTGCCCGCGCGGGAACGGCTGATCGCCGCGCTGCCCGCGCTCGCCCCCTATGCGGCGCGCGCGCCCGGCCTCGCCAACCTGCGCAACCGCTCGGCCTTCCTGCGCCGCCTGGCCGAGCGCCGCCTCGGCCTCGCCGCCGGCCGCGCCCTGCCCGGCTTCCGCGCCGATCCGTTCCGCGACACCGAGGCCCGCGGCGCGGCCGCCGACGGGGCGCGCGGCGACGTCATCCTGCTCGCCGACACGTTCAACCGCTGGTTCGAACCCGAAAACCTGCGCGCCGCCCTGACCGTGCTCACCGCCGCCGGCTACCGGGTGCGCCTGCCCGCCGCGCCGGGCCGGCCGCTCTGCTGCGGGCGCACCCAGCTCGCCGCCGGGCGGATCGACCAGGCGCGCGCCGAAGCCCGCCGCACCCTGGCCGCGCTCGCCGGCGAGGCCCCGGTGATCGGCCTCGAACCCTCCTGCCTGTTCACCCTGCGCGACGAGTTCCCCGCCCTGCTGCCGGGCGCCGAGTCGGCGGCGCTGGCCGGGCGCGCGGTCCTGCTCGGCGAGTTCCTCGCCCGTGAGAAGCCCCCCCTGGCACTGCGCCCGCTGGCGGCCACCGCGCATGTGCACGGCCACTGCCACCAGAAATCCTTCGGCGCCTTCGCCCCCGCGCTCGCCGCCCTGCGCACGGTGCCGGAGCTGACGGTCAAGCCCATCGCCTCGTCCTGCTGCGGCATGGCGGGCAGCTTCGGCTACCAGGCGGAAAGCCAGGACGCCTCCCGCGCCATGGCCGAGGCCGGGCTGCTGCCGGCCGTCCGCGCCGCAGCGGCGGAAGACCTGATCGTCGCTGACGGCACCTCCTGCCGCCACCAGATCCGCGACCTCGCGGGGCGGGAGGCGATGCACTCGGTGCGGGTGCTGGAACGGGCGCTGAGGGGGTGACAGCAAGGCCAGGGGGCGCTGCCCCCTGGACCCCCGCCAAGGGCGTCGCCCTTGGAACCCGTTCGTTGGTTCCGTGCCGGTGGGGGGTGGCGTGCCGGCCGGGCCGGGGCCGGTGGCGGGGTGACAGGGCGCGCATCAGCGCGCCCTGTCACCCCGCCACCGGCCCCGGCCCGGCCGGCACGCCACCCCCCACCGGCACGGAACCCCCCGAGGGGTCCAGGGGACGACTGTCCCCTGGCGGGGGGTCCAGGGGGCAGCGCCCCCCTGGCCTTGCTGTCAGCCCCCCCGCCCGATCGCATGCCACCGCACCCAGCGCAGCTCCCCCGCCCGCATCAGCCGCGCCCGCCGCAGCCACAGCTCCGCCTCCCGCACCAGCGGAGCGGCCAGCGCGGGAGACGGCCGGCCCGGTTCGTCGCGCAGGCTTCCCACCAGGCGCCGCCAGGCCTGCACGCTCTGGCGCAGGTGCGCCGCCGACAGGTCCTCGACCGTCTGCACCGCGAAGCGGCACGCCAGCAGGGTCTCGGTGATGGCTTCTTCCCCGGGCAGGGCCGGCGAGCCGCCGTCCAGGCGCAGCCAGGCGGCGCTGCGTGCGGCCTCGGGGGCGAAGCCGGGGCCGGCGACGGTGGCGAGCAGGCTGATCTGCCCGCCGGGGCGCAGGGCCCGCAGCGTCGCCTGCAGGATCGGGACGACCGCGCCCTGGCGAAACGGGTCGAGCGCCAGGGCGTGATGGCAGGACCCGGCCGGAAACGCCGGCGCGGCGGGGTCCCACCGGTCGATCCGCACCCGCTGGCCCAGCCCGGCGCGGGCGCACACCGCACGGGCCTCGGCCGCCAGGGCGGGATCGGCCTCGAACCCGGCCACCCAGGCGCCGAACAGGGCGGCGAGGCAGCGGGCCGGCCCGCCGGCGCCGCAGCCGAGCAGCAGCAGGCTGGACGTCGCGGCAAGCCCGAGCGGGGCGGCCACCCGCAGCACGTCTTCCGGTCCGCCGGGCAGGATGAACCCCTCCCCCCAGAGCCGGTGGGTCACGCCAAGGCGCGCCGGCGGCCACAGCGAGGGCACCGCCGGCGCGGACGGGACCTCGGCCGGCCGCGCCGGCTCCGGTTCGCCCGGCGGCGCCGCAACGGAACGTTTCGCTATCCAGGCGCGCACATCGGCCAGCCGCATCCCCCCCGGCTAGCCCCAACAGGTTAAGCGCCCGTTGCCGCTACCCGAACAGCCGGCGCGACGCGATGCGCGCCCCCTCGGCCAGCGCGGCAAGCTTGGCCCAGACCACGTCCTCGGCCACCCGCCCGCGCCCGGCGGAGGTATCGAAGCCGCAATCGGTGCCGGCGATCACCCGGCGCGGATCGCCCACCACCTGCGCGACGCGTTCGATCCGGTCCGCCACCACTTCCGGGTGCTCGACGAAATTGGTCAGCACGTCGATCACGCCGGCAACCACCACCTTGTCCGGCTCGGGCGCGAAGGCGGAGAAGCATTTGGTTTCGTGCGCGTGGCGGGGATTGGCGACCGGCAGCACGAAGCCGCCGACCCTGGCCTGGCGCAATGCGGGCAGCACGTCTGCCATCGCCACGTCGCAATCATGCGGGCCTTCGTAATTGCCCCAGCAGGCGTGCAGCCGCACCCGGTCGGGCGGGATCGATTCCAGCGCGCGGTTGATGGTGGCGACGACCTTTTCCGCGAAGGCGACGAACGTCCGACAGCGGCCGGTCCTGGAACGACAAATGGCGCTCCATCGCCAGGTCGGGCGCGTCGATCTGCAGCAGGAAGCCGTGCCTGATGATGGTTTCGTATTCGACCTTCAGCGCCTCGCCCAGCGCCGCCAGATAGGCGTCGTCGGTGTCGTACCAGCGGTTGCGCAGCGCGGCGGCGATGATCCCGGGGGACGGGGCGGTCATGAACGGCTCGGCGAAGCGGCCTCCGCCGGGGCGCGCGGCCGCTGCTTCCAGCGCCGCGGCGAAATCGGCGCATTCCGCCTCGACCAGCGCGCGGTCGAGATAGCGCACCTCGCCCACCGCTTCCGGCACCTGATCGGTGTTGCTGATCGAGGCGCCGATCCCGTCATGCGCCGCTTTCCAGGCGCGGAAATCAGGATAGCGGGCGACGTCGGCGAAGGTCTTGCGGCTCCAGCCGCCGCCGAAGCCGCTCATGCGGTGGCGGACGTACAGGAAGAAGGCCTCGCGCTGCTGCTCGCCGTTGTTGCCGATGTCGATGCCGGCTTCGAGCTGCTTCGCGACCACATGGGCGACCGCGGCGCGGCCCTCGGCGGCCAGCTCCTGCACGTCGATCGCCTCGCCACGGGCGCGGGCGGCGTAGATCTCGGTCAGGCGGCGCGGACGCGGCAGGCTGCCGGTGTGGGTGGTGAGGATGCGGGTCTCGCTGTGCAGCATGGCGGCAGGGCCTTCGCGGTGGAAGCTTCGGGCGCGAAGCTAGGCCGGCCGCGGCGGCCTGTCACACGGCGGCCGGCCGGTTCAGGTGGCGACGGACACCATCCAGCCGACGCCGAACCGATCCTGCACCATGCCGAAGGCAGGGGCGAAGAACGTCGCCGCCAGCGGCATCCGCACCGTTCCGCCGTCGGCCAGCGCCGCGAAGACACGCCCGGCCTCGGCCGGATCGGCCACCGTCAGCGAGAGGTGGACGCCCCGGAAGCCCTCGCGCGCGACGCTCTGCCCATCGGAGAGCAGCACGACCGAATCCCCGATGCGCAGCCGCGCGTGCATCACCTGCTCGTCCATCCCGCTTGGCAGAAGCGCGGGATCGAGCGTGGCGGGCGCGTCCTTGTAGCGCAACAACATCACGAGCTCGGCGCCGAGCGCGGCGCTGTAGAAGGCGATCGCTTCGTCGCATCTGCCGTCGAAGAACAGATAGGGCTGGATCTGCATGACGCACGTGTCCTCCCGGGGCGCGGATGTTGCGGTGTCGGCGGGTCAGTCACCGGGAGCGAAGCGCACGACCGCGATCGGCGGCAGCCGCGCCTCGGGCATGGTCCAGGTCTCGCCGCCGTCCTCGGACAGCCACAGCCCGCCGCTGGTCGACCCGAGGGCGAGACACGCCCCGCTGTCATCGACCGCCAGCGCGTGGCGCCAGACGAGGTCATAGGCGTGGCGTTGCGGCAGGCCGCGGTGCAGCACGTCGAAACTCGCCCCGCCGTCCTGCGTGCGCGCGACCACCAGCCTGCCATCGACGGGAATGCGGCGCTCATCCTTGATCGCGGGGACGAACCAGGCGGTGGCGGGATCGTGCGGATGGGCCGCGACCGCGAAGCCGAATTTGGACGGGCGGATCGCGGTCAGTTCCTGCCAGGTGGCGCCGGCGTCGGTGGAGCGGAAGGTGCCGTTATGGTGCTGGCACCACATCACCTCCGGCCGCGCGGCGCAGCGCGCCAGGCGATGGACGTCCTGGACGATCGGATCCTCGCGCCGCTCCGGCGGCATGTATTCGGCGTACATGCCGCGGTTGATCAGCCGCCAGGTGGCGCCGGTGTCGGTGCTGGCCCAGACGCCGGCGGTGGAGACGCCGATGCGGAGATCGGCCGGATCGCGCGGATCGACCAGCACCGAGTGCAGGCCCGGCTGCTCACCGCCGGCGACGCCGGTCCATTGCCGGCGTTCCGGCATGTGCCACAGCGCCGCGTTCAGCGCCCAGCTGGCGCCGCCGTCGTCGGAGCGGAACAGCCCGCCCGGCATGGTGCCGGCCCAGACGCGCCCCGCCACGCCGCCCGGTTCCAGCGCCCAGATCGTGCCGAGCGACCAGGGGTGCGGATCATCCCCGGCATCGGCCGGCTTCGGCGGGAACGCCGGCGCGGCGACTTCCTGCCAGTCCTCGCCGTGTTCCCGCCGCCACAGCTTGGCGCCGAAATGACCGAGATCGAGTGCCGCGAGCAGGCTGCCGTCCGCCAGCGCCAGCACGGCCGAGACCGGATCGCCGAGGAACTGCGTCTCCGTGACGTCCCACCCGCGGCCACCGCGGGTCAGCGCGAACAATCCCTTGCGGGTGCCGACATGCAGACGTTGCGTCATGCGTTCCCCCGTCTCAACCGCCGGTCAGCGCCTGGAAGACGTAGATCTCGTCGGTCGCGCCGACCGGATCGGTGAGCGCCGTGCGGTCGCGCCGCCGGCGCGCCGTTGACATAGACGATCGACGTGCCGGCGCAGCGCGCCCTGGTCGTCCAGCAGGTAGCCGCGCAGCGCCGGCCGGGCGGCGAAGACTTCCGCCAGCGCCTGGCCGACCGTCGTGCCGCCGACCTGCGCGGTGGGCGCGGGCAGGAAGCGCTGCAGGGCGGTGGTGAAGGCGACCGTCGGCATGGGTGTTGCCTTGGCTTGACCGATTAAGTTGATATCCACATATAGCGCCGATGTCAACCGATCCGCTGCCGCTGTCACTGACGCTTGAAGTACGCGACTCCTGTCTCTGCCTGCATCTGCAACGCGCGGCGCGCGCGGTGGGGCGGCGGTTCGATGCGGCGCTGCGGCCGTTGGGGCTGACCAACGGACAGTTCTCGCTGCTGATGTCGCTCAACCGGCCGGCGCCGCCGACCATGGGCAGCGTGGCGGCGCTGCTGGCGATGGACCGCACCACCCTGACTGCGAATTTGAAGCCGCTGGAGCGGCGCGGGCTCGTTTCGATCGACGCCGATCCGGCGGACCGAAGGCGTCACCGGCTGCGGCTGACCGCGGCGGGACGGGCGGTGCTGGCGGGCGCGGTGCCGGTCTGGCGGGAGACGCATGAAGCGATCGAGGCGCTGGTCGGCGGCGCGGGCGCCGAGGCGCTGCGCGGGGCGCTGCGGGCGCTGTCGTGACGGCGTGCGGCGTCCGCGGCGGACGCCCATGCGGCATATTTCCCGCGTTATTTCGATGGATTGCAGATTTTATTCCCGATCGGCCCATGGCTTCACCCATGCTTCGCGGCCGGATGCTGTGGGACAGTCATGGACGCTGCATCCGGATTCGCGCAGCGCCACCCACCACCGCGCCATACTCCCGGCCAACGCGACAGCCCCGGATGCAGGCCGGCAAGACGCACGATCCCTGCGGGGCGCATGTTCCGGGGCTGGGGAGGTACACTGGAAAGGTAAGGACACGACGCCGATTTGATTTGCAACAGGCCGGATGCGATACAGGATCATGGCTTCCGATCCAGAATCCCCGCCCGAGTCGCCCTCATCTCCGGAAGGGAGGCCGCCGCTTGATCGCCGCCGGCCAGGACGTCGGGACGATGTCAGCCCCCGGCTGAAGCCGCTGCTGCGCTCGCCGCACCGGGCGGACCCCGATGCGCCCGAACCAGGGGACCAGCGCGAGGAATAGGCGCGTCCCGCCGCTGGAGAACGGGAAGGAGCCGGTCTGCACCGCACGGTCCCGCGCGGCCCGGCCCCGGGCCTGCGCGCCTGCTCACGCCCACCTGCCCGCGCCGCCAGGCCGGCAAGCTCCATGACCCGTGCGGGGTGCGGTTTCCTCAGGTGCCGGGGCTGTTCCCGGAGGGCGCGGACACCGCCGGGACCAGACCGGGCGACATGGCCGGAGTCGGGCCGTCACCCAGGCCAGGCACCGCGCGATCCGGTGACCTGATCTTCCGCTTGGGGGCGTGATGGGCCGTCAATCAAAGGGGGTCGAGCCGATGCGCAAGCTCGGCTCGTACTCTCGTCGCCCTCCGGCGCAGTCCGTGAGAGGCCCGTCATCGCGCTGTGCGGCTGCCGGCAATCCCCCGCTCAACCCGGGCGAGCGCGGTGCCCGGCGGGGCTTCCTGCGCCGACAGCGGCATCTGCGCGGCCAGCATGCGGTCGAGCTTCTCGCTCAACGCACTGGAAACCCGCCCAACATCCTGCCGCGGCGCATAGGCAGCGGGCGCCGTCCCGGCATGCGACGCCGCGGACGGTGCCGACGTCGCGGCGCAGCCGGTGAGGGCCAGCAGCACAAGCCCGGCGGACGGGCCGAGCAGCAGACCGGCGCGGCGCGCCAGACAATCAGGAGACATACGACCGTGACGGTGGCTCATGAGGGTCCCTCCGGTGAAGGCCGCCGGACACGCGTGGCAGACCTCCAACAGCAAACGCGGGTTGGTGATGACGCGTGGCCGCGCCGAAGCGTCCATCCATGTCTTGTTGCGAATGGGCGAAGCGGTCACCCGTGGTGCACGTATCTGCAATGAGTGTGCCAGCAGCCCAGCCGGGCTCGGGGTGGAGGCGCCGGCCTCACAAGTCGTTGATTTTCACGAAATCGAGAGAGACGGAGCGACGGTCGCTCGACTTTGGTGGTCTTCTCTGGGTTCAGAACTGTCGTTAATTTTTACAGCGCATTCGTAATATGCATCCGACTGTAACTGTTCGGGCGAGCCCGTTGGACATTCGTTAACGCGCCCGCCGCAGCGGCGGGGCGCAAGGTCGCCATATGCCAAGCGCAACGGCCGGGGCGGCGGGAGCCGCTTCTTCCTGAAGAGGAGGGGGATTTTCGGCCGGCCCGAAAAAGGACCTGCCTCCCGCTTGCAACAACCAGATGAAACGGAAGGCGTCCTCGCCGCCGCCCAAGCGCATCGGCCGCTGCCAGCACCACCAGATCGTCCCGGTGCCCAGCTGCGATCGTGCCGCGATCGGCGAAACGCCGAAAGCTCCGCCCCGCGCGGAGCGGCCTTCGTCCGATAAGCCCGGCGGCAGGGTCAGGAGAGGGCGCCGCCGGGACGCTGGCCGGGTGGCCGAACGCGGACAGACCGGGGTTTTCGGATGCTGGCGGACGGCTGCGGAGGGGCTTCTGGCGTCCGCGGCGGGATTCGAACCCACGACCCCAGGATTCATCCCACTTCGGCTTTCGCCGCCGGCCCCGAACCGCAGGGGCCGTTCGTGGTCTGGACTGTCCCTTCACCCTGGGCCGAACCGGCCTGTAGGTGCCGCCCGTCCAGTCTCTACACCTTCCCCGGCCACGGGACCGGGGCTTGGCTCGGGATCGGCAAGGTGGAAGCCCACCCCAGCTTTCCCCGACTTTGAGCGGATCCATGGCGCCGTTTCCGCACGCCACGCCCAGTTTTGCGACAAGGAATCCTGTGCTCTATCCTGCTGAGCTACGCGGACGCACGCCACCGCAACCGCGCGGCGACGCCCCACTATACCGCCGGTCCAGGCCGCGCGACACCCCTTCCCTGCGTCCGCTCGCCGCGCCCGACCGCGGCCGGTAGACTGTGCCCCTCGGTCGGCACCCCGGCCGATCCCCGTCGGTGCCGGACCTGACCGGACGACACGCCAGCGAGGTTCCCCCGATGCCGGACCTTCCGGCCGCCCCCCAGCCCGCGCCGTCGGCCTCGCCCGACCTGTCGCGCATCGCCTCCCTGCTCGGCGTCATCGTGACGATCCTGGTGGTCGCCTGCCTCTCTCTCGCCCGCGCGGTGCTGATCCCGCTCACCCTGGGGATGCTGCTCAGCTTCCTGCTGGCGCCGCTGATGCGCGTGCTGCGGATGCTGCGCTTCGGCCGGGCCTTCGCCGCCATCGCCGCCGCACTGTTCGGCCTCGGCCTCGTGCTGGCGCTGGCCTGGCTGATCGGCAGCCAGATCGCCGGCCTCGCCGCCAACGTGCCCCGCTACCAGGCGACGGTGGAGCACAAGATCGAATCGGTGCGGGAAGTCGTCGTCGACCATCTGGCGGCGCTGTCGCGCCAACTCGGACAGGTGCCGCCGCCGGCGGAGCCCGGGCCCGCATCCTCCCTCCCCCAAGCGACGCCGCCGGCTTCCGGCACGGGCGCCAAACCCGCCGCCCCGGCCGCCGCGCCGCCGCCAACCCGGACGACACAGCTCGGCACCGCCTTCCATCTCGCCGAGCAGGTGCTGCTGCCGATCGCCAGCCCGCTCGGCACCGCCAGCATCGTCTTCGTCATCAGCATCTTCATCCTGCTGCAGCGCGAGGATCTGCGCGACCGGCTGATCCGCGTGTTCGGCTCCGGCGACCTGCACCGCACCACCATCGCGCTCGATGACATCGGCCGCCGGCTCAGCCACTACTACCTCGCCCTGCTGGCCGTGAACGCCGGATTCGGGACCGCGATCGGCCTCGGGCTGCTGGCGATCGGCGTGCCGAGCCCGCTGCTCTGGGGCGTGCTCGCCATGCTGCTGCGCTTCGTGCCCTATATCGGCGCGCCGCTCGCCGCGCTGCTGCCGCTGGCGCTGGCCGTCGCGGTGGCGCCCGGCTGGAGCATGGCGCTGTGGACCGTGGTGCTGTTCACCGCCACCGAACTCACCACCTCGCAGGCGGTCGAGCCGTTCCTGTACGGCCGCAGCACCGGGCTCTCCCCCTTCGCGGTGATCGTGGCGGCGATCTTCTGGACCTGGGCCTGGGGGCCGATCGGGCTGCTGCTGTCCACCCCGCTCACCGTCTGCCTCGTGGTGCTGGGCCGCAACGTGAAGCGGCTGGAGTTCCTCGACGTGCTGCTGGGCAACCGGCCGCCGCTGTCGGTGGTCGAGAATTTCTACCAGCGCCTGCTCGCCGGCGACCCGGACGAGATGCAGGACCACGCCGAGCAACTGCTGCGCGAGCACGCGCTCGACGCCTACTACGACGACGTGGCGATCAAGGGGCTGCAGCTCGCCGCCGCCGACGGGGTGCGCGGCGTCCTCGCCCCCGAGCACCTCGCCCGCATCCGCGCCGCGATCAGCGCCCTGGTGCGCGAGCTGGACACGCATGTGGACGGCGCGGCGAGCGGGGGCAGCGGCAAGCGCCCCGTCGCGGCGCCGCCGGGGGGCAACGAAGTCGACGCGGACCGGGACCACCGGCCGGTGGTGCTGTGCATCGCCGGGCGCGGCCCGCTGGACGACTCCCTGGTCGAGATCCTGGCGCACCTGCTGCGCCGCGCCGGGCTCGACCCCCACCCGCTGCCGCACGCCGCCGCCTCGCGCGCGCGCATCGCCGCGCTCGACCCGCACGGGGTGAACGTGGTGGCGCTGTGCTATCTCGACCTCGCGGTCGCGCCGGCGCATCTGCGCTTCCTGCTGCGCCGGCTGCGCCAGCAACTGCCCGCGCGGCCGATCGTCGTCGGCCTGGCGCCGGCGGATGATCCGGCGATGGAGGTCGAACGCCTGCTCGCCACAATCGGCGCCGACCGCTCGGCGCGCAGCCTGCGCGGCTTCGTCGAGGCCTGCCGCGACCTGGGGCAAACCACCCATCCGCCGGGCCGGGCCGCCAGCCCCGCTTCCCCGGCAGCCGTCCACGCGGCAGACTAGACGCCTGAGGGAAGGAGCCCACGACCATGGCCAACAAGGTGATCATCAGCTGCGCCGTCACCGGCGGCATCCACACGCCCAGCATGTCGGACTACCTGCCGATCACGCCGGAGGAGATCGCCCGCTCCTCGATCGAGGCGGCCGAGGCCGGCGCGGCCATCATCCACCTGCACGCGCGCAACCCGGAAACCGGCGAACCGACCCCCGACCCTTCCGTGTTCATGCGCTTCCTGCCGGTGATCAAGCAAAGCACCGAATCGGTGGTGAACATCACCACCGGCGGCGGGCTGAACATGACCCTGGACGACCGCCTCGCCGCGCCGCTGGTGGCCAAGCCGGAGATGTGCAGCCTCAACATGGGCAGCATGAACTTCAACATCTCCCACGCCGGGGACCGGGTGAAGACCTGGAAGCACGCCTGGGAGAAGCCCTACCTCGCGGGCACCGAGAACTTCATCTTCCGCAACACCTTCAAGGACGTCGCCGGCATCGTCGAACGCCTGGGCAAGGGCCACGGCACAAGGTTCGAGTTCGAGTGCTACGACGTCGGCCATCTCTACAACCTGGCCTATTGCCTGGAGCAGAAGATCGTCGAGCCGCCGCTCTTTGTGCAGACGATCTTCGGCATCCTCGGCGGCATCGGCGCCGATCCGCGCAACCTCTTGTTCATGAAGGAAACCGCCGACCGGCTGTTCGGCGACGCCTATGTCTGGTCGACCCTGGCCGCCGGGCGCCACCAGCTCGCCTTCACCACCATGGCGGCGATCAACGGCGGCAACGTGCGGGTCGGGCTGGAGGACAGCCTGTATATCGGCAAGGGCCAGCTCGCGAAGTCGAACGCCGAGCAGGTGGCCAAGATCCGCCGCATCCTGGAGGAGCTGAGCCTGGAGATCGCCACCCCGGCGGAAGCACGGGCGATGCTGAAGCTGAAGGGCGGCGACCGGGTCGGGTTCTGAGCGGCAGACGCGGCGGCGCCCGAGCGTAGTTGTCCAGGTTGTCAAAGTTGACAACCAACCCTCGGGCGCCGATATCCGTGTGGAGAGGTCGCCATGCCAACGGCTCCGAACACAGAGGCCCGGCCGCCGGCGCGCGGCGGGAACGACCGCCGCACGAACCCTCGCGGGCCGAGCTACATCATCGCCAGAATCACCGGTGACCCGGCCAGGGCGGTCGCCCGCATGCGGATGTTGAGGGGCGTGTCCGTCACCGTGCTCCCCGCCCGTCAGGCAGCCGGGCGGAGCGAGCACAGGCCCGACCCGACCGCCGTGATCGACCGGGACGCCTTCGCACCCGACGCCCGCGCCCAGGCCCTGCTGCACGGCACGAAGATCGCCGCGGCGGATCTGCGCGCCTCGGGCGGCGCCTTCGACCTGCAGGCGGTGCGCACGCTCCTGCGCGGCATCTCGCGCCAGCGGGTCGAGCGGATGGTGCGCGACGGCAGCCTTCTCGCGGTCCCGGGTCCAAGCAACCGCCGTTCCTATCCGACCGTCCAGTTCCAGGCCGACGGGACGGTGGTGCCCGGGCTGAAGGCGGTCCGTGCGGCGCTGCCGACCCGCAATCCCTGGGCGGTGCTGAATTTCCTGGTGCAGCCCGACGACCAGCTGAACGGGCGCACGCCGATCGAGGCGCTGAAAGCCGGTGCCGTCGACGACGTCGTGGCCGCCGCGCGGAGCATGGGCCAGCAAGGCGCGTGAGCGCCCCCGCGCGTGATCCGCCGCCGCAACCGCCGCCCGACCTCGCCGCCCGCAAACCGCACCTCGTCCACCTCGCGGAAGGCGCGATCCTGCACCGGTTCTTCACGGCAGGATCGGATCCGGTCTTCTTCGATCGCAGCCGCGACGGACGGCTGAACGCGCCGGATGGCAGCTACGGCGTCCTGTACGCGGCCCGATCGGCCGCCGGCGCCTTCGCGGAAACCTTCCTGAGACGGCCGGGGCGGACCCTCATTCCGCCGGATCTCCTCGCCCGGAAGGCCTATGTGCGGCTGCGGGCGGTGCGTCCGCTGACCCTGATCAAGTTCAGCGGACCAGGGTTGGCCCGGCTGGGGGCCACCGCCGAGGTCGTGCACGGCGGCATGCCGTACGACACGCCCCAGGCCTGGTCGCAAGCGCTGCGCGCACTCAGGATCGGACCGGATGGCATTGCCTATACCGCGCGTCACGACGACGAGGCGCTCTGCTATGCGCTGTTCGACGCCGCCACCGATCCGGTCACGGAGATCTCGCGCGAGACCGATCTCGATCAGGACTGGTTCTGGCGCCTGGCCGGTCCCTATGGGGTGGGACTCGCCCCCGGCTGATCAGCCGCCGAACCGGCCAGAACGGCGGCGCGCCGGCACCAGGCGTTCCCCTGGCCCGCCTACCCGGCGAGCGCGGCTCGCACCGCGCCGATCGCGATCTCCATCCCCGCCCGATCCACATCGAGATGGGTGCAGGCACGCGCCCGGAACCGCCCCATGGTGGAAATCTGCACCCCCTGGCGGCGCACAAGCGCGGCCAGTTCATCGGCGGTCACCCCGGCCCCCTCGGTGTCGAAGAACACCAGATTGGTCTCCGGCGTCTGCACCCGGATCCCCGGGATCTGCGCCAGCCCGCGCGCCAGCGCGGCGGCGTTCGCATGATCCTCGGCCAGCCGGTCGATGTTGTGATCGAGCGCATACAGGCAGCCCGCCGCGCAGATCCCCGCCTGGCGCAACGACCCGCCGAGCCGCTGCTTCCACTGCCAGGCCGCGTCGATGAACGCCGCGCTGCCGCACAGCACCGCCCCCAGCGGCGCCCCCAGGCCCTTGGTGAAGTCGAGCCACACCGAATCGCAGCCGGAAGCCATCTCGGCGGCCGGCACGCCCGCGGCCACCACCGCGTTCATCAGCCGCGCGCCGTCCATGTGCACCGCCATCCCCGCCGCGTGCGCCGCGTCGCAGACCTCGTGCAGCCGCGCCAGCGGCCAGACCGTGCCGCCGCCCAGATTGGCGGTCTGCTCGATCTCCACCAGGGTCTGCGGCGGCGCGTTGCGGCGGGGCTCGCGGAACGCGGCGCGCAACGTCGCGGCGTCGAACTGTCCGCCCGGCCCGGGCAGCCCCAGCACCGAGACGCCGGCAAGCGCCCCGGGCGCGCCCCCCTCGGCGGCAATGATATGCGCGCTCTCGTGCGCGATCACCTCGTCGCCGCGGCGGCAATGGGTCAGGATGGCGATCTCGTTGCACATCGTCCCCGACGGCAGGAACACCGCCGCCTCCTTGCCCAGCAGCGCGGCCATCCGGTCGCACAGCGCGTGCACGGTGGGATCGTCGCCGTGCTGCTCGTCACCCAGCTCGGCCGCCATCATCGCCGCCTTCATCGCCGCCGAGGGCCGGGTCTGGGTGTCGGAATAGAGGTTCACCCGCAGCGCCGGGGCCAGCGCGTCGGGACGGACGGGGGTGTAGGTCATGGGGGGATCTCCGCTCGGCAGTCGATGCGAGGAAAGCAGGACCGGCCGGTCCTGTCAGCCCTTGGTCCCCGGCGCGGCGGCGTGCGCGCCGATCGTTGCACCGGCGGGGCGCCGCGGCGGGCCGTAGACCTGCCCGGCGCGGCGCAGAAAAGCGGCCACCATCCGCCGCACCGCCTCGTTGAACACGACGCCGATGGCGCGTTGCAGCAGGCGCGAGCGGAACTCGAAATCGACGAAGAAATCCACCTCGGTGCCGGCCGGCACCGGGCGGAACTCCCATTGATTGTTCAGATACCGGAACGGCCCGTTCTCGTAGGTGACCCGCACGAGCTGCGGACGGTCGAACGAGATCCGGCTGGTGAAGCTTTCGCGGAACGGACCGAAGCCGATCGTCAGGTCGGCGACCGCCTGGGTCTCGCTGCGGCTGCGCACCCGGGCGCCGACGCACCAGGGCAGGAATTCCGGGTAGCGTGCCACATCGGCCACCAGGTCGAACATCTGCTCCGGCCGGTAGGGGACGATCTTGCGTTCGGCGTGCGTGGGCATGGGCTAGACAACGATTCGGAACAGGATCCGCGGCCCGAAGCCGGAGATCGCGCTCAGCGCGGGCGCGCATCGGCTCAGGCCGCCGCCGCCGCGGCGCCCGCCCGCGCCGCCCGCAGCGCGGCGAAATCGGCGTCCGCGTGGTAGGAACTGCGGGTGAGCGGGGTGGCGGAAACCAGCAGGAAGCCGCGCGCCCGGGCCAGCGCGGCATACTCGGCGAATTCGTCCGGGGTCACGAACTGCTCCACCGCGGCGTGCTTCACCGTCGGTTGCAGATACTGGCCGATGGTGAGGAAATCGACCTCCGCCACCCGCAGATCATCCATCACCTGCAGGATCTCGGCGCGGCTTTCACCGAGCCCGACCATCAGGCCCGATTTGGTGAACACCCCGGGCGCCAGGGTCTTCATCCGGTCGAGCAGGCGCAACGACTGGTAGTAGCGCGCGCCGGGGCGGATGGTGGGATAGAGCCGCGGCACGGTTTCCAGGTTGTGGTTGAACACGTCGGGGCGGGCCTCCGCCACCAGCTCCGCGGCACCCGGCTTGCGCAGGAAATCCGGGGTCAGCACCTCGATCGTGGTGGCGGGAGCGGCCTCGCGCAGCGCGGCGATCACGGCGGCGAAATGCGCCGCGCCGCCGTCGGCCAGGTCGTCGCGATCGACCGAGGTGATCACCACGTGCCGCAGGCCCAGTTTCGCGACCGCATCGGCGACCCGGGCCGGCTCGTCGCCATCCACCGCGCCGGGCAGGCCGGTGGCAACGTTGCAGAAGGCGCAGGCGCGGGTGCACACCTCGCCCAGGATCATCATGGTGGCGTGGCGCTGGCTCCAGCACTCGCCCACATTGGGGCAGGCGGCTTCCTCGCACACGGTGGTAAGACGGTGGTCGCGCAACAGGGCGCGGGTTTCGTGGTACACGGGGTGGGTCGGCGCCTTCACCCTGATCCAGGCCGGCTTGCGCTGGATCGGCTGATCGGGGCGGTGCAGCTTCTCGGGATGGCGCGCGGCCTCGGGCGGGCGAGGGGCGGCGCGGTGGTCGATGAGGATCCGGGTTGCCATGGCGCGCTACAAGTGGCCGCCCGGCCCGGAGCGGTCAAGCGCAAGACGGCAGGCGTCCGAACGAAGGAGAGCGATCCATGACATGGGACGAATGCCGGGCCGCGCTGGCAGCGGCCGAGACCACGCCCGCCGAAGCGCTGCACACGGCGGTGGGCCTGGCGGCGGATCTGGTGCCCGAGGTGACGGCGCTGCTCGCCCGCGCGGCGGCGGACGAGCCGCTGCTGCTCGCCGAGGAGCGGCTCGTCCGCTACGGCCTCGCCGCCCTGGCCGCCGCACGCCGGACCGAGGTGTTCCCGGCGCTGGTCGCGCTGGTCGCGCAGTCGCAGCTGACACGGTCACGGATCCTGGGCGGCGACCGGATCGAGGCGGTGCCGCGGCTCATCACCGCCCTGTTCGACGGCGACGCGGCCCCGCTCTTCGCGGCGCTGCGCAAGCCGGACGTCAGCGCGGAGATGCGACAGGCGCTGTTCCTGGCGCTCGGCTGGCTGGTGCGCGGCGGACTGGCCGACCGCGGGGCTCTGTGCGCGGAGCTCGATGCCTTCGCCGCTGACGCTCCGCCGGCGGACAGTCCCGCCTGGATCGGCTGGCTGGCCGCGGCGGCAGGGCTCGGCCTCGACGAGCGGGTGGCTGAGACACGCCAACGCCTGATTGCGGAGCTGGAGGAAGCCGACCCGGACGACGGGCTGACGCTGGAGGAGGACGAGGATCTGCGCGACGAGATCGAAGCGGCCGGCGATCCGGAAGCACTCGAGGTCGCCGCGCCGGTCGACGATCCGGCCGCGGTGTACCCGCCGCTCGACGACGCCCCGGTGCCGCGCGGTCCCGCCGACCTCTCGGATGCCGAGCTGTCCTGGCTCGACTGGCAACTGCTCGTCCTCGGGTTCCAGGCGCGGGCGTTGCCGCTGGAGGCGGTGGACGGATACTTCACGGCGCTGCACATCGCCCCCGGCGGGGACGACCTCGCCGCTTTCGAGCCGCCGGTCTGGGCCGGTGCGACCGCGGCGGAGCGCTTCTCGCGGCCGGAAGTGGCCGCGGCGGCACGCACGCTGCTGGCCCGGCATTTCGCCTCGATCGGCCTGAGGCTGGCCGAAAGCGACCCGCCCGAGCCGTTCTACGAGATGGAAGACGAGACGACCGACGGTGTCCTCTGGGTGCGCGGCTTCGCGACCGCCCTCGAACACCAGGCCGCTGTCTGGGACCCATTGCTGCGACGAGAACCGGTGGCCGATCTGGTGGCGTTCCTGACGATGCTGGAAAACGACCCGGCCGCCATCGATGAGGACGACGCCTTGTCGCCCGAGGCGCGCCTCGAGGTCCTCGACCGGCTGCCGGCGGCGATCCTGCACCTGCGCCATCTGGCCCGCGAACGGCCGGCGCGGCCGGCGGTCCGGACGGGCCGCAACGACCCCTGCCCCTGCGGATCGGGCAAGAAATTCAAGAAATGCTGCGGCGCGCCTGGCGCAGTGCCGAAATTCTGATCCCGACCGGGCGGCTCAGCTCCGCCCGGCGTCCACCACGAACAACTGGCTGGTGCACATCCGGCTGTCCTCGGCGGCCAGCCACAGCACCATCCGCGCCACGTCCGCCGGCACCAGCTTCTGCTTCAGGCACTGGCTGCGCAGCAGGTTCGCCTCACCCTCGGGCGTGAGCCACAGCGAGATCTGCCGCTCGGTCATGATCCAGCCGGGGACGACGCAGTTCACCCGGATGTTGGCGGGGCCGAGGTCGCGGGCCATGCCGCGGGTCAGCCCCTCCACCCCGGCCTTGGCGGTGGTGTAGGCGGGCATGCCGCCCTGGCCGGCATGCCAGCTGATCGAGCCGAAATTGACGATGGAGCCGCCCCCGGCCGCCCGCATCATCGGCGCCACCGCCTGGATGGCGAAGAACTGGTGGCGCAGGTTCACCGCCAGCCGCTCGTCCCAGTACTCCGGCGTCACGTCTTCCCATGCGTGGCGCTGGTCGTTGGCGGCGTTGTTCACCAGCACGGTGATCGGGCCGAGCCTGCGGCCGACCTCGGCGATCGCGCCCCGCAGCGCGGCGATGTCGGTCAGGTCGCAATGCTGGAAGAACGGCTCGGGATGCCCCGCCGCGGCCAGCCGCGCGGCCAGCGCGCGCGACGGCTCATCGGCGATGTCGACGAAGGCGACACGCGCGCCCTGGGCGGCGAACTGGCTCACCTCCTCGGCGCCGATCCCCGAGCCGCCGCCGGTGACCAACACCACGCGCTCGCGCAGGCTCGGGTAGGTCGCATCCGTCATGCCGTCAGACTCCTGCTGCGCAACGCCGCGCGCGTCGCGGCAATGATCGCCTCCGGGCCGGGCGCGATCGAGACGATGATCGGACGCTCGTCCGGCCCCGGCTCCTCCAGCGCCGCGAACTGGCTGTCGAGCAGGCCAGGCGGCATGAAATGCCCCTTGCGCGCGGCCAGCCGCCCGGCGATCAGCGCCTGCGTGCCCTGCAGATAGACCAGGACCACGTCCGGACGGTCGCCGATCAGGATCGCGCGATAGCTGCGCTTCAAGGCCGAACAGGCCACCACGGCGGAGCGGCCGGCGGCGCGGGCGGCATCGATCGCGGCGGCGATCGCGGCCAGCCACGGCCAGCGGTCGGCATCCGTGAGCGGGGTGCCGGCCTTCATCTTCGCGATATTTTCCGGCGGATGGAACGTATCGCCTTCGAGCAGCTCCCAGCCCAGAGGTTCGGCCACGCCACGGGCGATCGTGGTCTTGCCGCTGCCCGACACGCCCATCATCACCACGACGGTCACGCGGGAGGTCCTATTTCTGCTTCAGCATGTGCTCGGTATGCCCGCCGAAGCCGAAGCGCATGGCCGACAGCACCTTCTCGCCGAAGGTGTGATCGCGGCGGGAGCGGAAGCGCGCGAACAGCGCGGCGGCGAGCACATGCGCCGGCACCGCCTCCTCCACCGCCGCATCGACGGTCCAGCGGCCCTCGCCGGAATCCTCCACGAAGCCGGAGAAATGTTCCAGTTGTTCATCGCCCGCCAGCGCCTCGGCGGTGAGGTCGAGCAGCCAGGACGACACCACCGAGCCGCGCCGCCACACCTCGGCGACGTCGCCGAGATCGAGGGTGAAGCGTTCGTCCTCCGGCAGGCTGTCCGCGCTGCGGCCCTTGAGGATGTCGAAGCCCTCGGCATAGGCCTGCATCAGCCCGTATTCGATGCCGTTATGCACCATCTTCACGAAATGCCCGGCCCCGGCGGGACCGGCGTGGATATAGCCGCGTTCGGCGCGCGGATCGCGCCCCTCGCGGCCCTGGGTGCGCGGGATGTCGCCGAGGCCCGGCGCCAGGGCGGCGAAGATCGGGTCGAGATGATCGACCGCGTCCTTGTCGCCGCCGATCATCAGGCAGTAGCCGCGCGCCAGCCCCCAGACCCCGCCCGAGGTGCCGCAGTCGATGTAGCGGATCCCCGCGCCGGCCAGGGTCTTCGCGCGGCGGATGTCGTCCTTGTAGAACGTGTTGCCGCCGTCGATCACGATGTCGCCGGCGCCGAGCAGACGGCCCAGCTCGGCAATGGTGTCTTCGGTTATTTTCCCGGACGGCAGCATCACCCACACCGCGCGCGGCCCTTGCCCGAGCGCGGCCACCAGCGCGGCCAGCGACCCCGCCGGCTCGGCACCTTCGCCCCCGAGCGCCCGGGCGGGTTCGGGATTGGCGTCGTACACCACGCAGGCGTGCCCCGCGCGCATCAGCCGCCGCGAGATGTTGGCGCCCATGCGCCCCAGTCCGATCACGCCGATGCGCATATCTGGCCTCCGTCAGTGAAAACAGGATCTCCCGACCGGCCGCACGCCCCCTCCCCCCTTGCGGGGGAGGGTCGGGATGGGGGGACCGTCCCCCGGCAGCGAGACCGATCCGCGTGCGCGCGCTGCTACGACGCCGGCATCGCCCAGCGCCAGGCGTCCCAGTCCGGCGCATAGGAGCGGTTGGTCTGCGCCGGATTGCGGTTCACCAACTGCCGCGCGAACAGCGGGTGGCGCATGCTGCGCACCTCGTGCTCGATCGTGAACAGCACCTTGTTCGTATCCACATCGACGATGTCGTTGAAGCGGTACTGGTGCTGGTCGGATTCCTCGGTGACCAGCCCGCGTTCCAGCAGCTTCTTGTGCGGGCCGGAGAAGTCGGCGAGCGTGATCTGGATGTGGTGGCCGTCATAGGCCGGCAGCCTGGCCGCGGTCTCGCGGAACAGGATCCGGTTGCCGTCGCCCAGGATCGCCCAGGCGTGCGCGCCGCGCGCATCTTCCGCCACCCCGGCGATGCCGCCCAGGATCTCGCGGTAGAAACGGGCGATCGCCTCCAGCTTCGTGCCCTTGGGAATGTCGCACTCGACATAGGGCATGCCCAGGGTGATGCGGCCCCAGCGGTCCGCGTCCGGCTCGTGGCAGCGGATGCGGTTGCCCCAGGGGCAGGTCACCTCCACCCCGTCGTTGGTCTCCCGGACGCTGAACTTCGTCTCCGCCAGGGCGGGCTTCACCCGTGCCAGCCGCTCCAGCAGCGCCGCGTGATCGGAGATCACGAGGCCCGTGGTGCCGCGCACCACCTGGGCCGGGCGCGCGGGCAGATGGAACTGCGCGCGCCCGATGTTGACCCACATGTTCTCGAGCCCGGTCATCAGATAGGGATCGCGGGTCAGCCCGAGGCCGGAAATATAGAAGATCGTCGCCAGCCGCTGGTCCGGCACGGTGACGTTCACGTGTCCGAGTTCGACGATGTTGCCGAGATCCTCCACGGCGCGGTCGTAGGTGGGCGTGGCGACGTCGTTCATCGGTCGGTTTCCCCTCTGCCGGGATGGCGGCTTTGGTCGCATGATAGATCCCTGCGGCGGGCCGCGGTCAATGGCCGCGGCCCGGCGGCGGCAGACGACCCGGGGGGGAAACGGATGGACCAGGCAAGCCCGGCGCGCCGGGCCGGGGGGACGGCGCTGCTCGCCACGCCCGGATTCCTGCGGCTGTGGGCGGTGGGCGGCATGTCCAACGCCATGCGCCAGTTCGAGGTCCTGACCGCGGCGCTGTTCACCTTCGAGGTCACGCATTCCGGCCTCGCGGTGGCCGCGGTCACCGCCTGCCGCAACCTGCCGATGCTGCTGTTCGGCGCGCTGGCCGGCGTGGTCTCGGAAAGCCGCGACCGCAAGGCGATCCTGGTCGCGGCGCAGGCGGTCAGCGCCGGCGCCTCGGCCACGGTGGCGGGGCTCGCCTGGAGCGGCGCCGTGCGCCCCGCCGTGCTGCCCTTCGTGCTGGCGGCGGCCGCCCTGGTCAGCGGCACCGTGTGGTCCACCGAAGGCGCCACCCGCCGGCGCATGCTGGGCGAAACCCTGACGCCGGCGCTGCTGCCGCGCGGCTTCGCCTTCAATTCACTCTCCACCGCGATGATGCGGCTGGTCGGTCCGCTGTCGGCCGGGATCCTGTTCCAGACCCTGGGGCTGGACGGCGCGTTCACCATCTCGGCCAGTTGCTACGCGGCGGCGGCCCTGCTCGCGCTCGGCGTGCGGCACAGCCAGGCGCCGGCGCGCGGGGCGAAACGCCACGTCGGCCGGGACCTGACGGAAGGGCTGCGCTACGCCTGGCGCCACCCGGTGATCGCCGGCGTGCTCGGCGTGACGATCACCACCAACGTGTTCGCCTTCTCCTACGTCGCCCTGCTGACACCGGTGGCGGAGCGGCACTTCGGCGTCTCCGCCTCCCTGGTCGGCGTGCTGGCGGCCAGCGAGCCGATCGGGGCGCTGATCGCCGGCTCCTGGCTGGCCCGGCACGGGCCGCCCGGCGGCGGACGGGTGCTGATGGTGGGCGGCACCTTGCTGTTCCTGAGCGCGGTGGCGGCCATGCCGCGCATGCCCGGCTTCGGGCTGGCCTGCCTGATCATGATCCCGGGCGGGTTCGGCACCGCCGCGTTCAGCGCCATGCAAACCGCGCTGATCGTCGCGCACACGCCGCCCGAAATCCGCTCCCGCCTGATGGGGCTGCTCACGGTCTGCATCGGCTGCGGACCGCTCGGCATCCTGGCCATGGGCGGACTCGGCCACGTGCTCGGAGACCGAACCGCCATGGACATCATGGCCGGCATCGGAATGGTGATCGTCAGCCTGATCGGCTGGCGCTGGAAGCTGCGCGAGACCGCCGCCCGCCGCGCGGGCGCGGAGGCGGGGTAAGCAAGCAAGGCCAGGGGGCGCTGCCCCCTGGACCCCCGCCAAGGGCTGAGCCCTTGGAACCCGTTCGTTGGTTCCGTGCCGGTGGGGGGTGGCGTGCCGGCCGGGCCGGGGCCGGTGGCTGGGTGACAGCGCGCGCATCAGCGCGCCCTGTCACCCAGCCACCGGCCCCGGCCCGGCCGGCACGCCACCCCCCACCGGCACGGAACCCCCCGAGGGGTCCAGGGGACTTGTCCCCTGGCGGGGGTCCAGGGGGCAGCGCCCCCTGGCCTTGCTTGCTTACGCCGCGATCCGTTCCCGCATCGGCAGTGCCGCCAGTCCGGCAGCTTCAAGGAAGCACCGGCGCAGTGTCGTGCGGGTCAGATGGGTCCGGGCGTAGTCCAGTTGGGCGGCGCAGCGCGCCTGCCACAGCGCCGGGTTGTCGAGCAGCGCGGCCACGGCGGCCGCGAAGCCCGCGGGGTCGTCGGCGACCGAGACGGCGTGTTCCATCCCGGTCAGACCCTGGATGCCGATGGTCGTGGTCACCAGGGGCGTGCCCTCGCGCACGGCCTCGGCGACTTTCAGCTTCACCCCGGCGCCGTAGCGCAACGGCGCCACCACCACGCGGGCGGCCTGGTACTCTGCACGCAACGCGGCGGCGCTGAGGTCGCTGCGCACCGATGCCCCTTCCGCTTCCAGCGCGCGCACCTGCGGGCCCGGGTGCGACCCGGCCACCACCAGCCGCGCGGCGGGGTGGCCGGCCCGGATCAGCGGCAGGATCTCGCGCGCGAACCACAGCACGGCGGCTTCGTTCGGCGGATGCGCGAAGCCGCCGACGAACAGGATGTCGGCGCCGCCGGGCGGCTCCCGCGGCTGCCCGAAATCGGTGAAGCCGAAGGCCGGCACCGCGCGCGCCACCACCGAGGGCTCCATGCCCGCCACCGTGGTCGCCTCTTCGGCCGAGGGGTAGAGCACCACATCGACGCTGCGCCACACCCAGCGCTCGATCCGCTCCATCCGCGTCGCGGCGGCGGCGGCCTGGGGATCGCCGGTCACCTCGGCCTGCAGCCGCAGGCGGCGGAAGTGCAGATCGTGGCCGTAATAGATCAGCCGCGCCGGGCTGTGGCGCTTCAGCGCCGCCAGCGCCGTCTGCGCCACGTCCGGCCGGCTCAGCAGCACGTGGTCGAGCGCGGCGCCGTGCGCGGCGATCCAGCCGGCGAAGGCCTCGCCGGGCCCGCCGGCCAGCACCTCCACCCCGCGGTCCTGCAATGCCCCGGTATAGCCGGGCTTGTACTCGCCGTTATGCGGCCAGAACTTCACCACCGCGCCGTCCTCCAGCAGCGCGTCGATGTAGTTGAGGATATTGCAGGATCCCGCGTCGCGGTCAGGCTCCGGCACGTAATGGTCCAGCACCAGCACCACCTGGCGGCGGCGCGCGTGCTCGCGCGCGCGCAGCACCTCGGTGCCCGGCGCGAAGTGCCCGGCCGCGAGCGTTGCCGCCCAGCGGGCGACGAAGCGGGCGCGGTTGGCGATCTGGTACGCCTTGCCGCCGGCGGCGGGATCGGTGCCGTGCGACACGCCCTCCACATGCACCACCTGCGCGCGCGGCTGGTACAGCACCGGATGGCCGGCCTCGCGCAGGCGGAAGGCAAGGTCCGTGTCTTCGTAATAGGCCGGCGCATAGCGCGGATCGAACCCGCCCAGGCGCGCGAACAGGGCGCGCGGCACCATCAGCGCGGCAGCGGAACAATAATCCACCTCCCGAACATAGTTGTACTCTGGCTTGTCGGGGTCGTCGCCGCGGCCGTAGTTCCAGCCGGTGCCGTCGCGCCAGATGATGCCGCCTGCCTCCTGCAACCGCCCGTCCGGGAACAGCAGCCTGGCGCCCACCGCGCCGGCGTCCGGCCGGGCACGGAACACCGCCAGCATGGCCGCGATCGCACCCGGCGCCGGTTCGGTGTCGTTGTTGAGCAGCAGCAGATACGCGCCGCGCGCGGCAGCAGCGGCGGCGTTGCAGGACCGCAGGTAGCCGATCCGCGCCGGATTGCGGATCAGCCGCAGCCCGGGCACGCGGGCCAGCGCCGCCACCGCCGGGTCGGGCGAGGCGTCGTCGATCACGATCACCTCCAGCGCCACGCCCGAGCGGTCGCGCGCCAGCGCGGCCAGGCAGCGCAAGGTATGGGGCACGGCGCCGTAGCTGGTAACAAGGACCGAAACGACCGGCTGCGCCGCGGCCGGCGGCAGCACGATCGCCTCCGGCGCCGGACAGGGCTCCGGCGCCGGCGGCACGGACCGGGCAGGCCGTGCCGCGCGGGTCCGCCGGGCGTCCAGCCACCACGCGAAGCGCCGCGGCAGTTGCAACGTCAGGCCCCACCACAGCAGCAACGCCGGCCGACGGAGCACCCGGCGCAGCACCCGGCGCAGCCTTGGCGGCAGCGCCCCGGTCAGCCGCCCGAACCGGCGTGCCGCAATGGCCAGCGCCGCGTCGCGCAGCGACGCCAGATGCCAGAGCACCAGATCCCACTCCGGCGTTGCGCCGCGGCGCCGCGACCCTGACTGCATGATCGGTCCCGTCTGTCTCGCGCTTCCGGCGCCGAACGACGCCGGTCTCATGCCAACGGCCGGGCCTGTCTCCGTCATGGCCGGGCTCGACCCGGCCATCGGCGCACGGACGGTCGGAGGCAGATGGCCGGGTCAAGCCCGGCCATGACAGCGTCCCCCGGCCCAGCGCCACCGAAGCGAGAGCAGGCCCGTTCGCCGGCTGGTCGTGACCACGCTAGGCAGCGGAGATGACCAAATGATTAGCGCGCGCCAGGCCGCAGGCCGTCCGCTCAGCCCGGCAGCCGCACCGTCGCCCGCACCCCGCCGCCCGGCCGGTTCGCCAGGGTCACGTCCCCGCCATGCGCGCGCAGAATGTTGCGCGCGATCGGCAGGCCCAGCCCGACCCCGCCCGTTTCCCGGTTGCGGCTCGGTTCGCCGCGGTGGAACGGCTCGAACACGAGGCCAAGTTGCTCGGGCGGAATCCCCGGCCCGTCGTCCTCGATCTCCACCGTCACCATTCCGTCCGCCCCGGGCCCGTCCGCCCCGGGCGGAACCAGCCGCACCCGCGCCGCGCCGGCATACATCACCGCATTGCTCACCAGATTGGCGAACGCCCGCTTCAGCCCGAGCGAACGGGCGCGCAGGGTCAGGTGCGCCGGCCCGTCGTAGCCCAGCCGCTCCGCCGCCTCCGGCCGCGCGTCGGCCGCCTCGTCCAGCACCGTGCGCAGCAGTTCCGCCAGATCGAGCGCGACCACCGGCTCGCCGGTGGTCGCGTCGCGGCCGAACGCCAGGGTGGCGGCGACCATCGCTTCCAGCTCTTCCAGATCGGCCAGCATCTTCCGCCGCTGCTCCTCGTCCTCCACGAACTCGGCGCGCAGCTTGAGCCTTGTGATCGGGGTGCGCAGGTCGTGGCCGATCGCGGTCAGCAACTCGGTGCGGTCCTGCACGAAGCGGCGGATGCGCGCGGCCATGGTGTTGAACGCCGCCGCCGCGGTGGCAACCTCCAGCGGCCCGGTCTCCGGCAGCGGCGGCGCGTTCACGTCGCGGCCCAGCGCCTCCGCCGCATCGGCCAGGGTGCGCACCGGCGCGGTCAGCCGCCGCACCGCCCAGATGCTGAGCGCCGCCGCCGCCGCGCTCATCAGCAGGAACGCGACCAGGAACGCCGGCGAGCGCCAGGGCCGCAGCGGCGGCACCGCGGCGTCCACGCTCAGCCAGGTGTCGTCCGGCAACCGCAGGTCCAGCACCAGGCGCGGCGCGGTCAGGCTGCCGCGGATCATCACCCGCCGCGGGCGCTCGCGCGGCGGCAGCGGGGCGAGGTTGAGGTTCACGCGGATCAGCCGCTGCACCCAGAACGGCGCCGGCGGCAGCGGCACGGCCGGCGGGCTGGCGCCGAGCGAGGCGATCAACCCGGGCTCGTGCGGCAGTTCCGCCAGCACCGCCGCGCGCTGATCCGGCGCAGTGTCGACAACGGTCCGGTAGACCACCATCACGCGGTAGGCGAGGTTGCGCGCCTGCTCAAGCCGCAGCAGGTCCCGCCGGTCGAGCGCATGGATCGTCAGCCCCGCCGCCTGCACCGCGGCCAGCCCGAGCAGCAGCACCAGCGCGGTGCGCGCCGCCAGGCTGCGAGGCCAGAGACGGAGGGTCATGCGGCCCGGCACCGACCGAAGCGGCCCGCGCCCGACCGCCGACCCGCCCGCAATTGCCTCATCCCCGCATCCTCGCTATCCCCACCCGCTCCGCCCGCGGCAGGATAGGCGCCCCGGGCCGCCTGCCAAGCGGGTGACGCACGCCATGCTGCTGCTGGACCGGATCGGCCGCCGCTTCCCCGGCGGGGTGGAGGCGCTGGCCGACGTCTCCCTCGCGCTCGCCGAGGGCGATTTCGTCGCCCTGCTCGGCCCCTCGGGCTGCGGCAAATCCACCCTGCTGCGGCTGATCGCCGGGCTGGACCAACCGGACCGCGGACACATCGCCTGGGCCGCCGGCACCCCGCCGGCGCCGGGGGACATCGGCTACGTGTTCCAGGACCCCACCCTGCTGCCCTGGGCCACCGCCGCCGCCAACGTCGCCCTGCCCTTCCGCCTGCGCCGCGCCCCCCCGGCCGATCTCGCGGCACGGGTGCGCGACGTGCTCGCCGACGTCGGGCTGGACGGGTTCGAACAGGCGCGCCCGCGCCAGCTTTCGGGGGGCATGCGCATGCGGGTCTCGATCGCCCGCGCCCTGGTCACAAGGCCGCGGCTGCTGCTGATGGACGAACCCTTCGCCGCGCTGGACGAGTTCACCCGCCACCGCCTGCAGACCGACCTGCTGGCGCTGTGGCGCGAGCACGGCTGCACCATCGTCTTCGTCACCCATTCCATCTACGAGGCCTGCTTCCTCGCCCGCCGCGTCGTGCTGATGACCCCCCGCCCCGGCCGCATCGCCCGCGAAATCCCCGCCGCCCTGCCCGACGGGCCGGACCGCCGCATCGCCCCCGCCTACGCCACGCTGGTCGCCGACGTCAGCCAGGCCATGGCCGCGGTGCTGGCATGAGCGCATCCCGGATCGAGCGCGCCGCGCCGGCCCTGCTCGGCCTCGCGGTGCTGGCGCTCTGGCAAGGCCTGGTCTGGGGCTTCGCGGTGCCGGCCTACCTGCTGCCCGGACCGGCGGCGATCGTCACGGCCTTCTTCGCCGCGCCGCGGCTGCTGCTGGGCTCGCTGCTCTCCACCCTCGCGGTCACGTTCGTGGCGCTGCTGGTGGCCTCGGTGCTCGGCGGCATGATGGCGGTGCTGATGGAACTCAGCCGGCTGCTGCGGGCGGCCATCCAGCCCTGGGCGGTGGTGCTGCAGGTCACGCCGATCGTGGCGATCGCGCCGCTGATCATCGTGCTGGTCGGCAACCCGTTCGCCGCGCTCGTGGTCTGCGCCACCATCGTCGCGTTCTTCCCGGTGTTCGCCAACACCGCGGCGGGACTGGCCTCGGTGCCGGCCGAGTTGCTCGACCTGTTCCGCCTCTACGGCGCCGGACGGCGGCAAACCCTGTGGCTGCTGCGCCTGCCGGCGGCGCTGCCGCACTTCCTGACCGGGCTCCGGATCTCCGGCGGCCTCGCGCTCGTCGGCGCAGTGGTGGCGGAGTTCGTGGCCGGCTCCGGCGGCTTCGCCTCCGGCCTCGCCTACCGCATCCTGGAAGCCGGCTACCGACTGGAAATCCCGCGCATGTTCGCCGCCCTCGTGCTGCTCGCCGTCGCCGGAATCACCATCAACACCAGCCTCGGCACCCTCGCCACCCTGCTGCTGCGCCGGCGCGGCGGCGGCTGATCCCGGGCGGGCTTTCGGGGGGGCCGTGGCAACAGAAAGGCCAGGGGGCGCTGCCCCCTGGACCCCCGCCAAGGGCACAGCCCTTGGAACCCATTCGTTGGTTCCGTGCCGGTGGGGGGTGGCGTGCCGGCCGGGCCGGGGCCGGTGGCTGGGTGACAGGGCGCGCTGATGCGCGCCCTGTCACCCAGCCACCGGCCCCGGCCCGGCCGGCACGCCACCCCCCACCGGCACGGAACCCCCCGAGGGGTCCAGGGGACTTGTCCCCTGGCAGGGGGTCCAGGGGGGCAGCGCCCCCCTGGCCTTCCTGTTGCCACCGCCCCCCGAAAGCCCGCCCGGGATCACGTCTCCGGCGGCCCGGCGCGGGAGTAGTCGATGGTGCAGAAGACGCCGCCCATGTAGCGTTCTTCGGTCGGATCGTTGCTGGTTTTGTGTTTGAGCTGGGCTGCGAAGGTGTCGGCGCTGTCGGCGGGGTTCCAGCCGATCGTGGTGCGGTCGTCGTCGCGCCACCAGGTCATGGCGCCGTTGGCCGAGGCGCCCCAGACCACGCTGGCGCCCACCGTTTCGCTCAGCACCGCGCGGCTCACCAGGCCGGTGAGGTCGGCGAACGACAGGTAGGTTGCCAGCATGCGCGCGTTCACGGGCTCCGGCAGGCAGGATCCGATGCGCACGAACACGCTTTCGACCCCGTGCTTCATCCAGTAGAGCCGGCCCATCAGCTCGCCGTAGGCTTTGGAGAGGCCGTAGTATCCGTCGGGCAGGAACGGGTCGGACGCCGCGATCGTTTCGCTGCGTTGGTGGAAGCCGACGGTATGGTTGGAGGAGGCGAACACGACCCGCGCCCGCTCCCGCCGGGCCGCTTCGTAGATGTGGTACAGGCCGCGGATGTTGGGGCCGATGATTTCCTCGAACGGCCGTTCCACCGAAACGCCGCCGAAATGCAGGATGGCGCCGCAGCCTTCGGCGAGCCGCAGGATTGTCACGCCATCGTTCAGGTCGGCCTGGGTGAAGCTGGCGCCGTCGGGCAGCGGATCGGGGAACGGCGCGATATCGGTCAGCCGCAGCCGCCAGCCGGCGGCGGCCAGCGCACGGGCCAGCATGCGGCCGAGCGCGCCGGAGGCGCCGGTGAGCAGCACCGGTTTGGCAGGAACATCGGACATGGGGCACCTCCTCGGCGAAGCCTATCGCGGCGCGGGCCCGATCGCCAAACCGTCGCGGCCCCCCGCACGGATCCTGAGACCGGCTTTCGCGCCGGCGCCGTCACGGCGGGAGCTTCGCTCAGGACGGGGCGTAGCCGAGCCGTTCCGCCGTCTCGCCGGCCAGAGCGAACGCCTGGCGGTGATGCCGGCGCGCGCGCCGCGGGCGGCCGGGGGTGAGGTCCGTCACCGGATCGCTGAACGGCGTCGGGTCGCGCCGCTGCGCCAGCAGGAAAGTTTCGATCTCCGTCCATTCGGCGAGGCCCAGGAACCGGCCGATCGCCGCCGCCGACGGGCCGATGCGGTCCGTCAGGTCGCCGTAAGCGATCGTCAATTGTCGGTCACGCCCGGTCTCGGCCAGGAATTCCGTGATCTCGCCCACGTATTGCCGCCACACCTGCACGCCCTCCGCCAGCGATCCGGTCCAGCCGCGGCCGAGCAGCGAATGGGCGACATCGCGCGGATCGCGGTGGATATGGATGAACCTGGCCGTGGGCAGGCAGCCGCGGATCAGCCGCAGGCAGGAGCCGGAGCGCGGCAACCGCGCGACCCCGCCCTTGCGTCCCGACAGGACGGCGGGGTCCGCATAGGACGGATGCTTGTCGCCCCAGATCGGCGCCGTGATGCCGAGCGCCTGGCGGTAGAAATCTTCCACCCAGGCGCCGGCGTTGGCGTGCACGAAGCCTATGAACCGCTCCCGGAACGCGGCGCCGAGCAGGTCCGGCCGCTCGCAGCGGGATTCGATGAAATCCTTGAGACAAACGAAGATCCGGCTCTCGTTGGTCAGTTGGATCAACGGGTGCTGATTGAGGACCTGGCACAGGAAGGTGGTGCCGGATCTGGGCGCGCCGATGATCATCAGCGGCTGGGACTGCATGGGGGTTCCCCGTCGTTGAGCGTGCCGATTGGTATGGGCGCGGATCGCGGCGCGCCAAAACCTGCAGAACATGTCGCCGACCAAGAGGGTCGGCTTCCTCCTCCATGATGTCTCCCCCTGTTGCGCCGATCGCGTT
>CAWHKR010000058.1:0-37235 GCA_963829875.1 uncultured Pseudomonadota bacterium
CTCAGGGCGGCCGCGCTCGTTCACGCCGTGCGGCCGGGCGTGCGCTTCCTGCTGGTCGGGCCGCGCGAAACCGAGGGGCGGCTGGCCGTCTCCGCGCAGGAGATCGCGCGCCACGCCGCTTACGTCGTGGCACCGGGACCGCGCAACGACGTGCCGGACCTGCTGCGCGCGGCGGATGTGTTCGCGTTTCCGACCGAATATCGGGAAGGGGTGCCGCGCGCGTTGATGGAAGCGGCGCTGGCCGGTCTGCCGATCGTGACGACCGACATGCCCGGCTGCTCCGACGTGATCGAGAACGGGTACAGCGGATATCTGGTGCCGCCCCGCAGCCCGCGCCGTCTGGCCGCAGGCATCCTCGATCTCCTGGCGGACCGCGATCGGGCCCGCGAAATGGGGCGGCGCGCGTCGGCCCAGGTGCGCAGCGGGTTCGGGCTGACCGATACGGTCCGGAGCTATGCGGATCTGTACCGACGGGTCCTGAGCCGGCGCGCGCCCCTCACGGCCGCCGTGCCCGCCGACCCGGTGCCGATGCGGGACCTCGCGTCGTGACGGGGCAGGGTCTGCCCGCGCGCGGCGGTGCGATGCCCGGGGATGCCGGGCGCCGCCACAGGCGGCGGGTCGTCGACAGTCCCGATCGGGAACGACATGCCCGGGCGCGGCGGGAGGGCATGCCATGTGCGGCATAGCCGGCATCCTGCTCGCAGCGGGGGCCGCGGACCCGCGGCGCCTCGGCGCCATCGGGCCGCTCGCCACGGCCTTGCGTCATCGCGGGCCGGATTCCAGCGGTGTGTGGACCGATGCCGAGGCCGGGATCGCGCTCGGTCATCGCCGGCTCGCCATCGTCGACCTGTCGCCGGCGGGCCATCAGCCGATGCTGTCCCACAGCGGGCGTTTCGTCGCCTCGTACAACGGCGAGATCTACAACGCCGCCGACCTTCGGCCCGGGCTCGAAGCGGCCGGCCATCGCTTTGCCGGCCACAGCGACACGGAAGTGATGCTGGCGGCGTTCGATCGCGCAGGCGTGCTGCCCGCCCTGCCGGACCTCGGCGGGATGTTCGCGGTCGCGGTCTGGGACCGGCGCGACCGGGTGCTGCACCTGGTCCGGGACCGCATCGGCAAGAAGCCGCTCTATGTCGCGCAGACGCCGGGCGCGCTGGTGTTCGCCTCCGAGCTCAAGGCGATCCGCGCGTTCCCCGGATTTGAGCCGCGGGTCGATCGCCGGGCGCTGGCGCTCTATCTGCGCACCGGCTGGGTTCCCGACCCGCTGTGCATCTGGGACGGCGTGTTCAAGCTGCCGCCGGGCACCGCCCTGACCGTGGCGGCGGAGGATGTCGCCACCAGCGGCGCCGAGGCTCTTCTGGCCCGCGCCCGTCCCTGGTGGTCGCTGGGCGAGGTGGTCGAGGACGGGCAACGCCGGCCGTATCCGGGCAGCGAGGCCGAGGCGGAGGACGAGCTGGACCGCCTCCTGCGCCGCGCGGTGCAGGACCGGCTGGTGTCCGACGTACCGCTGGGCGCGTTCCTGTCCGGCGGGATCGACAGCTCGACCGTCGTGGCGCTGATGCAGGCGCAGGCGCGGCACCGGGTCCGGACCTTCACGATCGGATTCGATGCCGCCGGCTACGATGAAGCCGGGGACGCGGCGCGCATCGCCCGGCATCTCGGTACCGATCACCACACGCTGCGGGTCACGTCCGCCGAGGCGCAGGCGGTGGTGCCGGATCTGCCGACCATCTGGGACGAGCCGTTCGCCGACGAATCGCAGATCCCGACCTATCTCGTGGCGCGGCTGGCACGCGAACACGTCACCGTGGCGCTGTCCGGCGACGGCGGCGACGAGTGCTTCGGCGGCTACCGGCGCCACGTGACGGCGGCGCGGCTGGGGGGGGTGCTGGGGCTGCCGCCGGCGCTGCGCCGCGGGGCGGGCGGCGCCCTGGCCCTGGCCGGGACGGCCTGGATCCCGTCGGTGGCCGCCATCGCCCCCGACCGGCTCGGATCGCGACTCGCGCTGGCCGGGCGCACCCTGTCGCGGCTCGGCGGCATGATCGGCGGGGCCGGCGATGCCGGATTCTACGATGCCCTCGTCTCCTGGTCGGGCTCCCCCGACGGGGCCGCTGACGGGGCCGGCCTGCGGCTTCCCGGCGCGGCGTCCGCACCCGAACTGCCGGACCTGGCACAGCAGATCATGTACCGGGACATGGCGAGCTATCTGCCCGGCGACGTGCTGGTGAAGGTGGACCGGGCCAGCATGGCGGTCGCGCTGGAAGCGCGCTGTCCGCTGCTGGACCACCGCGTGGTGGAGTTCGCCTGGCGCCTGCCGCCGGCGCTCAAGATCCGCGGCGGGCAGGGCAAGTGGCTGCTGCGCCGGGTGCTGCGGCGCTACGTCCCGGAACGCCTGTTCGAACGGCCGAAGGCCGGGTTCAACGTGCCGATCTCGGCCTGGCTGGCCGGTCCGTTGCGGGACTGGGCGGGCGATCTGCTGGCCGGGCCGGCGCTCGCGACAGCGGCTGGATCGACCCCGGCGCGGTGCGGGCCCGCTGGCGGGCGCATGTCGCCGGCCGGCGGGACCACGGCCAGGAGATGTGGGCGGTGCTGATGTTCGCGGCCTGGCTGCAGGCCCAGGCCGATGGGGCCGGCGCGCCCGCGCAGATCCCGGCCGCGCCGGCAACAGGGGACGCGCCGGCGTGCGGCGTCGCGCTCGATGCCTGAAGCGCGCACCGCGACGGCGCCGCGCGACCGCCCCCCGACCCAGGAGGAGGCCGGCCCCGGCGCGCGCCCCGCCCGGCCTGCGCCATCACCGTCGCGCCCGCCCGAACCGGTCGCGACACGAACCCGGAGGGCCGACGTGAGGGACGCCACCGACCCCGAACTGTTCGCCGAGGCGCCGCCCAGCGAGCTGCTCCTGTTCCTGCTGCACGAGTTCCGCCGCCACGCGGTTTCCTTCTGCTACTGGCGCAGCGGCCGCCGGGTCGCCGCGGCGCTGTCGGGCGAGACCGATCTCGACCTGCTGATCGCCCGCGAGAGCCAGCACAGCGCCGCCCGGGTGCTGCTGGCCTGCGGCTTCAAGCCGTTCCCCGCCGTGCCGGCCCGGGACCATCCGTCGCTGCAAAGCTATCTCGGCCACGACGAGGCGATCGGGCGCCTGCTGCACGTCCATGTCCATCTCCGCCTCGTCGTCGGCGATGCCCTGCTCCGGCAGGTGCGCCTGCCGTGGGAGCGGGCGGTGCTCGAAAGCGCCGTCCCGCACCCGGTCTGGCCCTTGCCGGTGCTGGACGCGGAGACCGAGGCCGTGCTGATGCTGACCCGGGCGGCGGTCGAGATGCACTGGGCCGACCCGGTGGCGCAGCGGCACCGCACCCGCAAGCGCGCGCGGTTCCTGGCCGATCGCGCGGCCCTGGCGACCCGGGTCGATCGCGACCGGCTGCGCCTTCGGGCGGTGGAATTGCTGGGCCCGGCGGCCGGCGCGCTCGCCCCGGACTTCCTGTTCGACACCGGGCCGTGGCGGGCCGACAGCCCCTTTCTCCGATCCGTGCGGCGCAGCCTCGCGGCGTTCCGGACCTACAACGCGCCGGAGACCGCCGCACGGCGGGTCTGGCGCACCGCGGCGGCGTCCGCGGGCGCGCTGAACCGGCGGGTTCTTCACCTGCCGCGGCCGTGGAGCCGCCGCTGCCCGGGCGGCGGCGTCATCATTGCCGTGCTCGGCGTGGACGGCAGCGGCAAATCCACCCTGGTGCGGGCGCTGCGCACCTGGCTGGGCGCGGAAATCGACGTGCTGCCGCTCTATTTCGGCACCGGCGACGGGCGGCCGTCGCTGCTGCTGCTGCCGTTCAAGCTGATGGTGCCGCTGGCCACGCGGCTGGTGCGCCGCAAGCCGCGCGGGGCGTCGCACGGCCAGGTGACCGATCAGCGTCCGGGATGGCTCTACACGCTCGGCCTGGCGGTCTGGGCGAGCCTGGTGGCGGCGGAGAAGCGGCGCAAGCTGCTGGCGGCGCGGCGCGGGGCGGATCGCGGGCTGGTCGTGCTGACCGACCGCTATCCCCAGGACGAGATCCCCGGGTTCAACGACGGTCCGCTGCTGCCGCGGCTGCCGCTGGTGCCCACCTGGCTGCGCCGGCGGGAGGCACGGGCCTATGCGCTGACCCGCCGGGTGCCGCCGGATCTGGCGATCAAGCTGACCGCGTCGCCCGATCTCATCGCGCAGCGGGAATTGTCCATGGCCCCGGCGGTGATCGCCGACCGTGTCGCCTCCCTGGCCGCGCTGCGCCTGCCGGGCGCCCGGGTCGTGTCGATCGCCGCCAGCCAGCCGCTGGCCGAGGTGATCCGCGCCGCCAAGGCCGAAGTCTGGCGGATGCTCTGATCCCTGCTGAAAGGCCGCGTCATGATCGTGGAGTTGTTTGGCCCTCCGGCCGCCGGCAAGACCACGTTTGCCCGCGCGCTCGTCGCGTGCATGCGCGCGGCGGGCCAGCCGGCGGAGCTGGTGTCGAGCTATCGCCCGGCCGAGCGCGATCCATCCCCGGCCGCGCGCGGCACGCTGGGCCCCTCGGTGGTCCGCCGCCTTGCGCGACCGGTGGTCGAGCTGGCCTCGCTGGCCCGCGATCGCGCCGGATCGGGGCAGGACGAACCGGTCGCGGCCTCCTTGCTGCGGATGTTCCCGCCGCGCAGCCTGCTGTGGTCGATCCGGCTGCGTCAGTATCTCCGCCGGCTCGGCGCGTCGTGGCACGCCTGCGCGTCTTCGCCGGAGACCGTCGTGTTCGACCAGGGGTTCGTGCAGGCGGTCGGCTCCCTGGTCCTGCTGGCGCGCGACCCGGCGGCGCAGGCGATCGGCCCGGCGCTCGATCTGATCCCGCGTCCCGACCTGCTGGTTTCGATCGAGACCCCCCCGGCGCTGCTGGAGCGGCGCCTGATCGACCGCGCCAGCGGGTTGAGCCGGGCGGAGCGGCTGTTGGAACTCGATCTGGCGACCAACCTTCGGTCGGTCCGCATTCTGGGCGATCTTCAGGCCGAGCTGCGCCGCCAGGCCGGGCCCGCGATCGTGATGGTGGACGGCACCGACGGCGCCACCATGGCCGAAGGGGCGCGGCGGGTGACCGCGGCGATCGCCGGCGGCGGGTCGAAGGCGAGGGGGCCGGCGCCCGCGGTGACCCGCGCCGTGGTGCTCGGGGCATGAGGCCGGCGGGCGTGGTGGCTGGGTGTTCGGGGGGCCGGCGCCCATGACCGTCCAGACCGGCCGGCCGGCGGTGGCGCTGCTGCGCGATCACGGCGAGATCGCCCGGCGTCTGGCGCGCAGCAGCGTGACCGCCTTCGGGGTCTATGTGACGGGGGCGGGCCTGACCTATGGCGCGCAGGTGGCGATCGCGCGCGTGGTCGGCTCGGCCGATTACGGGATCTACGCCTATGTGTTCTCCTGGGTCACCGTGCTCGCCTATCTGGCGACCCTGGGCTTCGACGTGGCGCTGCTGCGGCTGATCCCGGCCTATCGGGCACGCCACGAGTGGGGCCTGATGCGCGGCGTGATGCGCTACGCCCAGCGGTGCGCGGCCGCCGGCGGCGGCGCCATCGTTGTCGGCGGCGCAGCCCTGGTCGTTGCGTTCGGGCCGGGTATCGCGACGCAGCTGGGCCGCACCTTCATCCTGGGCCTGGTCCTGGTTCCGGTCTGGGCGCTGCTGTGGATCCGCTGCGCCGCCGTGCGCGGCCATGGCGGGGTCGCGAGCGCGCTGGTGCCCGACCGGATCGCGCGCGACGGCATTCTTCTGCTGCTGATCGTGCTCCTCGTCGCGGTCTGGCACGTGCGGCTGGATGCGGCCTCGGTCATGGGGCTGACCCTGATCAGCTCGCTGACCGGGCTGATCCTGATCTCCGTGGCGCTGCGGCAGTGGCAGCCTGCGGTCGTCGGCAGAGCGGCGATGGGGCGGGCGGTGACCGACTGGCGGATGGTCGCGCTGCCCCTGGTGGTGATTTCCGTGGCGGAGACGCTGCAGAACCGCACGGGGATCCTGCTGCTCGGCTGGGTCGGGCAGACGCGGGCGGCGGGCATCTACGCCCTCGCGTTCAATCTCGCCATGGTCGTGGCGCTGCCGCGGACCGCCATCAACGCCTTGTTCGCGCCGATGATTTCCGACCTGTTCGTGCGGGGCGACCGGCGCGCGCTGCAGTATCTGATCACCCGGACCGCCTGGTGGACCCTGGCCAGCGGGCTTGCCATCGCGCTGCCGCTCGGGCTGCTGGCGGGGACGTTGCTGTCCTGGTTCGGCCCGGATTTCGCGAACGGGGCCGGGGCGATGCGGATTCTGCTGATCGGCCAGGTCGCCGCCGCCGCCGCGGGGCCGCAACTGTTCGTGCTGACGATGACCGGCCACGAACGGCCGGCGGTCGTCCTGCTGGTCGTCAGCGTCGCTTTCAACGTGGTGGCGGCGGTCGGGCTGATCCGGTTCTTCGGGCTGGACGGCGCCGCGATTGCGACGACGGCCACCTTCGTGATGTGGAATCTCGGCATGGGCGTGTTCGTGGCCCGGCGGTTGTCGCTGGTGCCGGGCGTGTTCGGCGTGCTTGGGGTTCGCGGCCGGGCCGGATCCGGGTGAGGGATCCGGCGCGCGGATGCCTTGGCGCGGGGGCCGCGGCGGCTCAGCCCGGGTCTGCCGCGGTGGGTGGCTGCGGCAGCCTGTGGCTCAGGCGGGCTGGATCAAGCGGGACCTCGTGAAGCACGGCGCCGCTCCTGCCAAGCGGCGGACCGGCCACGCCGTTCACCACCAGCTCGATGCCACCGGCGTTGCCGGTGGTGAGCAAGAGCCCCGGGCGTGGCGGCGTCCAGGTCTGGCCCGCATGCATCAGACGGGAAAATACCCTCGCGCCGGTCTGGTCGTGCGCCGAGATCCAGGAATTGGCGATGGCACGCACCACCACCCTGGGCGCCGCGGCGGATGCGGTCGGGTGCGTCGCCGAAGCGCGGGCCGGTGCTGGCGCCGGCGCGAACATCGGCACGTTCGGCGAGGCCCCTGCGCCGCCTCGCCGCATCGCGCCGGCCTGCGTCCTGGCGGCCGCGGTGTGTCCCGACGTTGCCGTGCCTGAAGTTGCGGCCGCCGTGGGCGCCGCCTTCGTGACCGGGGTCTCCGGTTCGAGAGCGGACGCGCGGACCGCTGCGGCGGGCACGCGACGCGGGCCCGACCCGGGCTCGGTGCGTTTCGGCTGCTGGTCGGGCGCCGCGGCCGGTATCGGCAGCGGGGCGTGCTGTCCCGGCTGGTCGGCCGCCGGGCCAGGCGCGACCCAGCGATCCAGCACGACGGCACCCAGCAGCAGTGCCGGGACCGACCACAGCGCGATGGCGACGCCGGTGCCGCGGCGCCGCACAGCGCGTCGAGGATGAGGCGCCCGCGGAGCCGCCTTCTGCACCAAGGGAGCGGTCGCGGTCATCGGCCGAGGCACCGCGGGCGGCGGCACGGCCGGGGCGAGGGCCTCGGCCGCGGGGACGGCCGGGGCGGTCGGCGGAGGCTCCTCGGGCGGCGGCACGGCCGGGGCGAGGGCCTCGGTCGCGGGGACGGCCGGGGCGGTCGGCGGAGGCTCCTCGGGCGGCGGCACGGCCGGGGCGGGGGCCTCGGTCGCGGGGACGGCCAGGGCGATCGGCGGAGGTTCCTCGGGCGGCGGCGCGGCCGGGGCGGGGGCCTCGGCCGCGGGGACGGCCGGGGCGGTCGGCGGAGGCTCCTCGGGCGGCGGCACGGCCGGGGCGGGGGCCTCGGCCGCGGGGACGGCCAGGGCGATCGGCGGAGGCTCCTCGGGCGGCGGCACGGCCGGGGCGGGGGCCTCGGCCGCGGGGACGGCCGGAGCGATCGACGGGGGCGCCTCGGGAGGCAGCGCCGTCGGTGCATGGAACCCGGCTATGGGATCGGGCCGCGTGGTGTCGTCCCGCCGGGGCAGCCGGCGCGGCTCGCCCAGCTCTGACGAGAGCACATGGGCCAGCGCCTTCAACAGTGCCGGGTGCCGCAGCGGCAGCGGGTCCTCGCCCGCGGCGGCGCGCCGGCACAGCACGTCCATCCGCTGCTCCAACGCGGTCAGCTCGTCGACCTCCGGCTCCGCCTCGGCGGACCGCGGGGCATCCGGCTCGGCCGGCCGGGGGCGGCGAACCCGGGCAGGACCTTGGGGGAGCGTGCCCCAGGCGCGCCCAACACGACGGAGCTGTGCCGCAGGCTCCGGCGCCGTGCGCGGGGGCGGCGGGACTCGTGGGCCGGTCGGGCCGCCCAAGTGCTGTTCGGGTTCGTCCACCTCAGCCCCTCACGGGATACGATCCAGCGACAAGTGTAACAACAGAGGAAATGATACTAGGGTGTGGCACCCTGAAGCGCAATCTCGCCACGGGTGGACACTTGCCCTTCGCTGCACATGTGGGGGCGGCAGGGGCCCGGATCAGGGGTAGCGGCAGGGCCGGTTTCCGCGCCGGGGCGGGCTGGGCCGGAAACCCGGTGGGTGATCGATCGGCCACCCGGACCGGATGACCGCCAGGGGCGCTGCGACGCGCCGGTGGCGGTCCTGCCCGGCTGCGGCGGCTGTCCTGGGGTGTCGCTGAAGCCCCGGGCATGCGCTTCGCTGCAGCCCCGCCGACGGCGTCAGCGCGTTCCGCGCGTGGAGCGTGGGTGTCGGCAATCGGCGGGTCTGGTGCGCCCGGTGGGACTCGAACCCACGGCCCCAGGATTACGAGTTCAAGAAGCGCATCGGGCAGATGGCCAGAATCGTCCTGCTTCCGGTTCCCTTCGGGGATTTTGGGGCCAATGCGGAACCTGCTCCGTCCGCTTGATTGCCCATGATCACCCGCGGCCGCCATCGATACGTCCGGGGCAAGAGCGGGCGACGAAGGGGGCGTCCGGTGTCGCCGCCAAAGGCCACGGACCCCGCGGCGCCGCGCGATCCCATTCCGGCTGGTTGCCGTTCCTTGGACAGGTACTAAACACAAGGGCCAGCTTTATCCAGTTCACGCGCGCCCCTAGGATCGGACGCGGATGGTTGCGGCGCATCACTTCCGTCACCCTTCACTTGCCTGCCGATCCTGTCTCACCGGACGTTCCGGACACACCTTGATCACGCTGAGCTGAGGGGCCGGATCTGTTCGCCGCAGAGGCTGCGGGAGGAGGGGCGTTCTTCCGGTCAGGAGCCGGTGGCTGAGGGGCCCAACAAGATGAGAAAAGTGCGTAATCAGGAAGTCTGTTAACGGACGTGACCCGATTCGGTGTCAATCCTTGGCCTGAGCCAAGGAAAGGGAGGGTGTAATGAGAGTCATACTGATGGCAGCCTGCCTGGCTGCTCTTCCCGTGACGGCAATGGCGCAGCAAGCGCCGACCCCCGCGCAGTTGCAGGCAAATGCCACAAAGAAGATCGGCCCGTACTGGAGTTCGACTGCTTTCCAGATCGTCTCCAAGGCATTCAAGCAAGATCCCCTGAAGCCGGCCTTTGTCGCCCGATTCCAGATTGACGCGACGAATCCAGCGGCACTCTACGTGCCGAATGGCGACAAGGTCGGCCCCGAGGAAGTTCTCGTCATGACCGTCCCGGCAAAAACAGCCAGAGCGTTCTACGGAACCGTGGATCTGACCTATTCAGCGGGGTCGTGGGCCGGCCCGACCACGATCGAGAATCCGGCGAACAAGCTCGGCAAGCCGATCGAATTCTACACGGTCCCGACGCTGGTGCTCGGCAGCGATCAATACAAGCAGGCCGTGGCGCAGCAAACGGCCTTCTCGATCAATGAACGAAAGGCGCAGTTCCAGAAGCAGCTTGACGCTCTCCAACAGACGGATGCGGCCAAGGTCGCCGATATCGAGAAGTCCTTCGGAACCAGCCTTCAGAACGTGAACACCTCTTTTGCCAATCAACTGAAGCAACAGCAAACGGCCCTGACTGCCGAACTCGGCGGCCTGCTGAACAAGAGCCGCCAGGCGCTTGCCGACCAGCAGAAGAAGGTTGAGCAGGCTTGGGCGGACTTGATCACCCAACAACAGGATGAAGTGGTCAAGGTGCACCTTGGGCTCCAGACCACACGACAGGCGGTCGAGGCGAAGATCCAGTTGGCCCAGGCGACGGTCGACAAGCAGAAGCAACTGGTCGCCCTGCAGCAACAGGCGCTTGCCAACAATGCCACGATCGCCTCGCTGAAGACGAAGCTGGCGGAGAAGGAAAAGGCGCAGCTTGTCTCATTCGAAGGCACCTGGGGTGGGACACTGCGGTGTGACAAAAAAAACAATCCTTGGAGGATATACGCGACTGAAATGGAGCTCACGCTTTCGAAACAGATCGGCGGCATGCTAAGCGGACAGATGACTGTCACTGACGGGGATACTGGCGCTAATAGTGGTTATGGCCGTATGGAACTTGAACAAGCCGATCCCGGCGTCATTGCAGGTCACGAACGTAAATGGAAAAGGGCCCCTACAGCTGAACATCCTAACCGGCGGGAAAACGCCACCCGACAGATATTTTCTGAATTTCGAGGTTCAGCTTGATCCGTCCGGAGTTCTCAAGGGCGATGCGGTTCAGGCTCCGCACGACTGTTCGGTGATTTTCTCGCGCTGACGGGGCTTTGACGATGTGACCGCCCCGACGGCATCGATATGTCAAAGGGGGTCTGAAACGATCCGTAAAAGAGATCGGTCATGTCGGAGATTGTCACGGTCACGCTCGATCTGCGGCACGCGGTCAGCGAGCGGACGGTCTACACTTGGCGCAAACGGGTCGGCGAGTTGCGCACCAGGGACGTGCGCCGATTGCGCCAGCTGGAGGCGGAGAAGGCGCGGCTGAAGAAGATGGTTGTGAATTGGCGCCGAAGTGGGACCCAAACAGAAGCCAGCAAATGCCCCGATATTGTTGGTGGAATTTGTTCAGGGTGGGGGTCCGACCGGCGCCGATTTACATCGTGGGTGGCGGGCCTGCGCCCGCCACGACGTTGTACGCGTGGCCCGGGGGGTCATCACAAACCGCGCCGGCGTCAGTCGAACAGCGTCGCCAGCCGTTGCTTCATGCTGTCAGCGATGTACAGCGCCAGCGCCTGGATCGTCGAGGTCGGGTTCACCCCGCCGGAGGTCACCCAGATGCTGCCGTCGACGATGAACAGGTTCTTCACGTCGTGGCTGCGGCCCCAGGCATTCACCACCGATCGTTCCGGATCCTTGCCCATCCGCGCCGTACCCAGCAGATGCCCCGGACTGTTGAGGAGGGTGCGCGAGGTATACAGATTCGTGGCGCCGGCCGCCTTGAGAATCTCCGTTGCCCGCGCGATGCCGTGCTCCATCATGCGTCGGGTGTTCTCACTGATCGTGTAGTCGATCCGCGGCGCCGGGATGCCATGGCTGTCCTTCAGCACCGGGTCGAGCGTCACCCGGTTGTGCGCCTCCGGCAGGTCCTCGCAGGCGATACCGATCTGCAGGCGGTGGTACATCAACTGCCGGTATACGCGGTGATGCTCGCGGCCCCAGGGCAGCCTGCCGACCGCGGCGCTGGTGATGGCCTCGTTCACCACGCCGGTGCCGCGCGCGAACTGCAAGGTGTAGCCGCGCAGGAAATCGCGGGTCGGGTCGGTCTCGTAGAACTGCTTGCTCCACAGCACCGTCATCGGTCCGCGGTCGCCGTCCAGTTCCTCGTCCACATAGCCGCGCACCTGCGGCCATGGATGCAGCATCAGGTTCCGGCCGACCATGCCGCTGGAATTCGCCAGCCCGTTGGGAAATCGTGCCGAGGCCGAGTTCAGCAGCAGGCGCGGCGTGCCGATGCCGTTGCACGCCAGGATCACCACTTCCGCCGGCTGGAACCGCTCCACGCCATCGGGATCGTAATAGATCGCGCCCGGCGGCCATGCCGTGTTCGTTGGTGGTGATCTCCCGCACGCGGCAGCGCGTGCGCAGCTCGACCCCGGCGCGGATCGCCGCCGGCCAGTAGGTGATGTCCGTGCTGGCCTTGGCGCCCTGCGCACAGCCGGGCGTGCAATGGCCGAGATTGATGCACGGCGCCCGCCCTTCGTACTCGGTGGTGGCAAGCGTGGTGTCCGACGGCCACCAATGCCACCCCAGCTTGTTCATCGCCCGGGCATAGCGCATGCCGGTGCGGCCGAGCGGGATCGGCGGCATCGGCGGATCACGCGGCGGTACGCCGGGATCGCCGGCCAGACCGGAGACGCCCATCATGCGGTCGTTCTCGGCGAAGAACGGCTCCAGGGTCCAGTAATCGACCGGCCAGTCGTCGGCGACGCCGTCCAGCGAGCGCACACGGAAGTCCGACGGATGCATCCGCGGGAAATGCGCAGTGTACAGGATGGTGCCGCCGCCGACGCCGTTGAAATTGGCCACCTTCATCAGCGAGTTGTCGTCGTTGACCGGGTAGTCGGTGTCGCGCCCGCGTCGGTTTGGACTGAGATCGAAATCGCCGTAGCGCCGAGCCTCCCAGTCGCGGCCGTTGCTGGGGAAGTCGGTCGGCTTCATCCAGTCGCCCTGTTCCAGGCACAGGATCTTCATGCGCGTCCCGGCCAGGCTCCATGCCACCGCCGCGCCCGAGGCGCCGGAGCCGATGATCAGCACATCGACCGTGTCGTTGCGGGCGGTCATGGCGCGTCACGCCACATCCTGGGGCGGGCGCGCACCGCATCCAGCAGCGACCAGTCGCCCTGTTCCAGCGTGTGACCCTTGGGAAACGGCGGCCGCGGCTCCAGCCCCAGGGAGCGCACCACGCGGTCGTCACGATAGTAGCACTGTAGGATCAGGCGCCCGAGTATCGCCACGTCCGGGCTGTCGCCGGCCAGGAATGCCTCCGCCACCGCTTCCTGCCGCAGCTCGTCGAGCTCGGCGAAGCCACCTCCCGCCTGCGCCGCAAGCTGCGTCAGCGCGGCACGAACGCTGTCGCGGTCGCGGCCCAGCGAACGCAGGATGTCATCGAAGATCGCCGCATCATCGGCGCCGGGCACGGCGAACTCTTCGCTCGCCGGGATCATGATGCCGGCGAGCCGGCGCAAATCCCGGCGTTGGGCCGGGAGCAGGTCCGTTTCAGCCGCGCTTTGCATGTCTGGCTCAATCGAACAGGGAACACGCCTCAGCGTACCGTGCTTGCGTCCGGTGTCAATCGGCGGCGCCCGTGGCAGCAGGGCAATCCAGTGAACGCACCTATTCCCTTGAATCCCAAGGTACCATTTGTAGGCGGCCCCGACTCTCCGGAGGTCCCACCATGGCAAGGAGCGCCCGCCGCTACCCGGGTGAGCTTACGTTCCCCGGGCTGGCGATGCTGGGCAAAATCGAGAGCACGACCGAGCGCGACGGCAAGACCGAGCGCGCGGCACGCGACGACCTCTGCTCCACCGCGCTGGACGCGAAGAGCGTCGCACGCGCGGTGCGCGGGCACTGGGGGGTCGAGAACCGGTTGCACTGGGTGCAGGGCGTGGTGTTTCGCGACGATCTGGCGCGGCTGCGATCGGGCAACGGACCCGAGAACATGGCGATGGTACGCCATACGGCGCTGAATATGCTGTCCCCGGCGAAGCCGGTCACCAGCTTCAGGAACCGCGGGAAGCAGTCCGGCACCAGCCGCCACGGTACCCGGCCGCGCAGGACGTAGAAGATCGCATTGGCGATCTCCCGCATCGGCCAGGCCGGCGGCCGGCCGACCGGGGATGGTGGTGGCAATAGCGGCTCCGGCACCGCCCATTCCGGCTCGGCCAGGTCACTGGAAAGGCGCAGGCCATCGCGCTTATGCTGGGCACGGGAAGTCGGGGGCCGCATGAGGGCGTCCATCCAACCCGGTCTCGACAACCGGTTGGACCCACACCTCACCCGATCATCCAGCCTCCACGCTGGGCGTTGCCGTATCGTCCAGAGACAGCCTCCAACTTCCAACCCGAACCACTGATCGGGGGCAGGTCAGGTTTTGCGGCTGCGGAGACGGGGACCGCGGACGGAAGCGAATGCATCGGCGCACGGCGTCTGTTATCGCGTCTTTCCTCGGGGGGAGCTTGAGCATCATGACTGAATTGCGCCGCAATCTCGGAATGATCGAAGCAGTCGCCCTCTCGCTGTCGATCATCGCGCCAACCATGGCAATGGCGTTCAACGTCACACTGGCGGCAGGCGCTGCGGGCGCCGCGGCGCCGCTTGCCTTCGCCGTCGGCACGGTGGCGCTGGCGATCGTCGGTCTGTCCTTCGTTGCCTTCTCGCGTCGCGTCGCCCACGCGGGATCGGCCTATGCGTATATCTCGACGGAATTCGGCCCGAAGGCGGGATTTGTCGCCGGCTGGGCGCTGATGCTGACCTATCTCTGCTACGGCACCGGCACCGCCGCGCTATTCGGCAATTTCGTCGACGCCGCACTCGCCAACGACCACATCGCCGTGTCCCTGCTGTGGATCGTCATGGCGATCGCCGCGATCGGTGTCGCCATGCTGTTCGCCTATCGGGACATGCGGCTCGCCGCCCGGCTGATGCTGGTGCTTGAGGGGATCTCGGTGCTCGCCATCATCGTCCTCGGCATCATTGTACTGCAGGCCGTGAGCGCCAAGGGCGCCCTGAGCACCGCACCGCTTACGCCCGATCCGAAATCCGGCTGGTCCGGCATCGGTTACGCGATCGTCTTCGCGGTGTTGTCCTTCGCTGGCTTCGAAGGGGCCGCGACACTCGGCGAGGAAACGGCGAACCCGCGCCGGGCGATCCCGATCGCCGTGTTCGGCACGGTGATCCTGGCCGGCGTATTCTACGTGTTCGCCTCCTATGTGCAGGTCGTCGGGTTCGGAGTAGCAAACACCAGGGCGCTTGCCTCGGACAGCGCGCCGCTCAACACGCTCGCCCTGAAATTCGGCTCGCGTGACTTTGCCACACTGCTCGACCTGGCGGCCGCGATCTCGGCTTTCTCGTGCGTGCTGGGCTGCCTGAGCGCTGCCGCGCGCATGCTTTTCGCGCTGGGCCGGGCGGGGCTCGCACGGACCGTCGGCATGGCGCATCCGACGCACGGCACACCGGCAGCCGCGGTGCTCGCGATGGGCGCGTTGATGATGGCCGGTATCGTGCTGTGGGCACCGTTCATTGGCAGCGGCAATTACTATGGCGACATGGGTACCATCGGCACGCTGTCGCTCATCCTGGTCTATATGGGCGTGACCCTCGCCGAGGCGAGCGATGCCCTTCGTGCCAGCAAGCTGATATGGGCAGGGTTCGGCCTGCTGGGCACCGTGATCCTGCTCTGGCCGCTGTACAATTCCGTCTATCCGGTGCCGGCCTGGCCGGGTGACCTATGGCCCTACCTGGTGGTCGCCTGGTTGATCGCAGGCGTTGGGTTGTTGGCAATCCGCCCGGCGATAGGCCGGATCGCCCTCGTTGAGGTGGAATAAGCCGATGCGAACGGGTCCGTACACGGAGAAGCACCCATGAAAGGAGGCGACCGAGCATGATGGAAACCGATCCGCTGATCTTCGCCGGCATCTGCGACTGGTCCGGGCTCGTTCGGGGCAAGGCGTTCCCTACTGCCGATATCGGCATCCGCATGGCCAAAGGTGTGGGGCTGACCCATTCCAACATCATGATGTCCTGTTTCGGGCCAATTTACACGACGCCGTTCGGCACTGGCGGCGACCTGATCATCCGGCCCGATCCCGGCGTGCACGTCGACGTGCCCTTCAACGACGGCACGGCAGAACGTTTTTATCTCGGCGATATCGCCAACACCGACGGCACGCCCTGGGAATGCTGCCCGCGTGGTTTTCTGACCCGGGCGCTGGCAACGCTTGGCGAATTCGGCCTCGAGTTGGTCGCGAGTTTCGAACAGGAATTCGTGCTCACCGGCGTCGAGGACCGACCGGGCGCCACCTATGCGCTCGACGCCTATCGGCGACAGGGTATCTTCGGAGAGGCCCTGATGGCGGCAATCCGCGCTGCGGGCTTCCGGCCCGACAGTTTCCTGCCGGAATATGGCCCGCGGCAGTATGAGGTGACGATCGCGCCGGAGCGTGGCCTGCGCGCCGCTGATGCCGCGGTGGTCGTGCGGGAGATGGCGCGGGGGATCGCCTGGCGGACCGGCCAACGGGCGATCTTCGCGCCGATGCTCGCGCCGGATGGCACTGGCAACGGCACCCATATCCATCTCAGCCTTTGGCAGGATCAGGAGCCGGTGACCTACGACCCGGCGGCGCCGCGCCGCATCGCCGCCCGCGCCGCGCCGTTCTTTGCCGGCGTGCTCGCGCATCTTCCGGCGATCGCGGCCTTCACCGCGCCCTCGGCCGCCTCCTATTATCGGCTCACGCCCAATCGCTGGGCGCCGGTCCATGCCGATATCGGCGTGCAGGATCGTGGTACGGCCATGCGCGTCTCGCCACTGTTCCAGACCTCGCCCGAGGATCCGGCAGGTCAGTTCAATGTCGAGTTTCGTGTGGCCGATGCGTCGAATTGCCCTTATCTCGCCCTCGGTGCCATCGTCTGGGCCGGTGTGGACGGGCTGCGACGCAACCTCGCCCTGCCTGCGGATGGTGTGGATGCGCCGCTGTTGCCACGTTCGCTTGAGGCGGCGCTCGAGGCGTTGGCGGCGGACGAGGTGGCGCGATCCTGGTGGAGCGACACCGCGATGAACGCCTATCTCGCCTTCAAGCGGGCGGAACTGAAGGCTCTCGAAGGTGTTGACACACGCGAGATCTGCCGTCGTTACGTCGAAGTCTATTGAGAGGAGAAGGCATGCTGCATCAGGACGAAGCGCCGGCGTTCCGCGTGCTGCGGGAGGCGAGTGGGTCGCCATTCCTGCTGACCGCCGACCATGCCGGCAATCGCATCCCGCGTGCGCTCCGCGATCTCGGTGTGAGCGTGGCGGAGCTGCAGCGGCATATTGGCTGGGACATCGGCATCGAGGGCGTAACCGAGCGGCTTTCCGCGCTGCTCGATGCGACCGCGGTGATCCAGCACTATTCGCGCCTGGTCATCGACTGCAACCGGCGGCCGGACGTCGCCTCCTCGATGCCTGAGACCGCGGAGATGACGCCGGTTCCGGGAAATCGCGGGCTCGATGCGGCGGCGCGGGCCGCCCGGCGCGAGGCGATCTTCGATCCGTATCATGCGGCGATTGCCGGCATCATCGCGCGCCGGCGAGAGGCAGGGCGGACGACTTTCTATGTGGCGATGCACAGCTTCACGCCAGTCTTCAAAGGTGAGCGCCGGGAGATGGACGTGGCTGTGCTGTACAATCGGGCGCCGCGCCTGTCGCGCGCGCTGGCCGGCCTCCTGCGTGAGGAGGGCGATCTCGTTGTCGCCGAGAATGCGCCCTATCGCGTGAGCGACGAGACGGATTACGGCGTGCCCGTACACGCCGAGCGTGGCGGACTCGACTATGTCGAGATCGAGATTCGCCAGGATCTGATCGAGGACAGGATCGGACAGGCGGCCTGGGCGATGCGCCTCGCCCGCCTGCTGCCGCAGGCCACTTCCGTGTTGGAGCCAGCATGAAGCATTTCGGCTTTTCCCGCGACGTGCCGGTCAGGCGCGGCGCGACGGCGCTGCTGTTTGTCGACGTACAGAACTACTCGACCGAGGGCGGCGGCGAGTACGCGCATCTCGACCACGAGACGATCGAGGCCCGCTATGGCTACTTCTTCCGCGAGATGCGCGAGCGGGCGGTGCCCAACATGCGGCGCCTGCAGGATGCCTGCCGTGCCGCGGGCATCGAGGTGATGTACACGGTGATCGAGGCCCAGACGCAGGACGGGCGCGACCTCTCGCTCGACTACAAGATCTCCGGCCTGTTCTGCCCGAAAGGGTCGTGGGACGCGCAGGTGATCGACGCCATCGCCCCGCGTGGCGACGAGATCATCATCCCGAAGACCTCGTCCTCCGTGTTTATCTCCACCAACATCCACTACATGCTTGGCAACCTCGGCGTGAAGCATCTGATCGTCGCGGGCGTGCTGACTGATCAGTGCGTGGATTCGACGGTGCGGGATGCCTGCGACTACGGCTACCTGGTGACCCTGCCGACCGATGCCTGCGCGACGCTCAGCGAGGCGCGGCACCGGAGTTCGATTGAGAACAACAAGGGCTACTGCCGCCAGCGCACGACCGCGGACCTCGTGGCCGAGGTTGAAGCGCTGGACTGATCCGGCCGCTCACGCGACGGGTCGACCCTCTCCCGGAGGCCAAAAGAACGCAACGAACGCCTTGTTGATTGCGGGTAAGGCGCGCGATGATGATGAGTTCGCTGCTAGCAACATCACCGCTGACACATTCCATCCGGAGTGGAACCACACCATCGGGCCTGCAATCAGATCAGGATAACGTGGTTGTTCGGCGCCAGGCACTAATCGGCCGATTTCCGGCCGGCGCGAATTTTTCGGTTTCCCAGTCGTTTTGACCATTTGTGGCGCGTGAATGTTCGATCTACCCTTTCAGTCGAGGGACAACGAAGCTGTCCCGCGAAGATCGGGAGACGTTCGCACCGTGGGTTCCGCCGAACCGACTACGCTCTATGACCTCGCCATCATCGGCGGGGGGATCAACGGCAGCGGCATCGCCCGCGCCGCGTCCGGATGCGGCGCCTCGGTCTTCCTGTGCGAAGCGCGCGACCTCGGTTCCGGCACTTCGTCGGCCTCCACCAAGCTGATCCACGGCGGGCTTCGCTATCTCGAGTACCGGGAATTCCGCCTGGTGCGCGAGGCCCTGAAGGAGCGGGAGGTGCTCTGGAGCATCGCGCCGCACATCATCTGGCCGCTGCGCTTCGTGCTGCCGCACCACAAGGGTCTCCGGCCGGCCTGGCTGCTCCGGCTCGGTCTGTTCGTCTACGACCATCTCGGCGGCCGGCGTCGCCTGCCCGCCACCCGGGTGCTGAACCTGCGCCGCCATCCGGCCGGGCAGGCGCTGAAGCCGGAGTTCGGTCTGGCGTTCGAGTATTCGGATTGCTGGGTTGAGGATTCGCGTCTGGTCGTGCTGAACGCGCGCGATGCGGCCGACCGCGGGGCGGTGATCGCGCCGCGCACACGCTGCGTCGGTGCCGTGCGCGCGGATGGCGTCTGGGTGCTCACAGTGCAATCGCCGTCCGGCGCGCGCAGCGAGCTGCGCGCCCGCGCGCTGGTGAATGCGGCGGGCCCCTGGGTCGCCGAGGTGCTTCGCGGCGTGGTCGGTGCCGCGCCCGGCGCCGGCGTACGGCTGGTGCAGGGAAGCCACATCGTCGTGCCGCGGGTCTATCCGCAAGAGCACTGCTGTATTTTCCAGAATGCAGATGGCCGGATCATCTTCGCGATCCCCTACGAGCATGATTTCACGCTGATCGGCACCACCGACCGGGATTTCCGGGGCGATCCGGCGGACGTCCGCGCCTCGCCCGAGGAAATCGCCTATCTCTGCGCGGCCGCGAGCGAATATTTCCGTACGCCGGTCACGCCCGATCATGTCGTCTGGACCTATTCCGGCGTGCGCCCGCTGTATGACGACGGCGCCTCCGCGGCACAGGAAGCCACCCGGGACTACGTCCTGACGCTTGAAGGCGCCGCGGGCGCCGCGCCGCTGCTGTCCGTCTATGGCGGCAAGATCACCACCTACCGGCGGCTTGCCGAGGCCGCGCTGACCCGGCTCACGCCCTATCTGCCGCAGATATCCGGCGCGGCGCTCGCCTGGACCGGCCGCGAGAAACTGCCCGGCGGCGATTTCGCGCCGGACGGGTTCGCGGCCGAGCTGGCCCGCGCGCAGCAGCGCTGGCCGTTCGTGCCGGCGCCGACGCTGCGCCGGCTGTTGCGCGCCTATGGCACCTGCATCGCCGAGCTGCTCGGTACGGCAAGCGCGCTCGCCGATCTCGGCCAGGTGTTCGGCGCCGACCTGACCGAGGCCGAGATCCGCTATCTGGTCCGCCGCGAATGGGCCATGTCGGCCGAAGACATCGTCTGGCGCCGCAGCAAGCTGGGTCTGCGCCTGTCGGCGGCCGACATCGCGCGCATCGATGCGTTTCTGGCCACTGACCTGATCGCGCAGGAGCGCGCCGCATGAGCCTGCGCCCGGAAAACGTCAACCGCAGCGCCGGCAACACCGCGTTGATCCGCGCTGTGAGCCGGGAATTGCAGCGCGGCCGCAGCAATCTGCTGCTCGGCCCGCCGCTGAACAAGCCGCGTTCCGCCGACGACTGGGTCAGGAAGGCGGAAAAGGATGCGCTCTCGCGCCGTGCGCGAACTTGCCAACGAGACGCCGCCCGGACAAACGGTGGAGTACGACGAACCGATCAAGAGCTGGCCGGCCACGCCGCCCGGCAAGGTCTGAACCGGCGGACGCGAAGGGGGCGGCTGCGGCCGCCCCCGAAGCCCGACGGCCGAACAGGTGGAACGCGATGAAGGAGCACGTCCTCGTCATCGACCAGGGCACCACGTCCAGCCGCGCGATCGTGTTCGATCGCGCGCCGGCGCCGGTGGCCCTGGCGCAGCAGGAGTTCCCGCAGCTCTTTCCGGCCTCCGGCTGGGTGGAACACGATCCGGAGGCGATCTGGGACACGACGCTTGCCACCGCGCGCGCGGCGCTGGCGCAGTCCGGGCTGAGCGCCGGGGCGATCGCCGCCATCGGCATCGCCAACCAGCGCGAGACGGCCCTGGTGTGGGACCGCCGCACCGGCCGCGCGATCCACAACGCCATCGTCTGGCAGGATCGCCGCACCGCGGACACGTGCGAGGCGCTGGAACGCGCGGGCCACGCCGGGCAGGTGGCCGCACGCACCGGCCTGCGGCTCGATCCCTATTTCTCCGCCACCAAGATCGCCTGGATTCTGGATCACGTGCCGGGCGCCCGGGCGCGCGCCGAAGCGGGCGAGCTCGCGTTCGGCACGGTGGACAGTTTTCTGCTCTGGCGACTGACCGGCGGGGCCGTGCACGCCACCGACGCGACCAATGCCTCCCGCACCCTGCTGTGCAACATCGCCGATGCCACCTGGGATCCGGACATGCTGGCGCTGTTCCGGATTCCGCGCGCCCTGTTGCCCGAGATCCGCGACAGCGCCGGCGATTTCGGCGTCACCTTGCCCGATCTGCTGGGCGCGGCCATCCCCATCCGCGGCATCGCCGGCGATCAGCAGGCGGCGCTGGTCGGGCAGGGATGCCTGCATCCGGGCATGATCAAGTCGACCTACGGCACCGGATGCTTCATCCTGCTCAATACCGGCAGCGAAATGGTGCGGTCGTCGCACCGGCTGGTGACCACGATCGGCTGCCAGATCGGCGGCCGGCGCAGCTACGCGCTGGAAGGCTCGATCTTCTCCGCCGGCAGCGCCGTGCAGTGGCTGCGCGACGGGCTGGGGCTGCTCGGCACGGCGGCGGACAGCGGCCGGCTGGCGGCCGAGGCCGATCCGGACCAGCGCGTCCATCTGGTGCCGGCCTTCACCGGCCTCGGGGCGCCGCACTGGGACAGCCACGCCCGCGCTACCATCACCGGGATCACGCGGGCCACCACCCGCAAGGAGATCGCCCGCGCCGCGCTCGAGAGCGTCGCCTACCAGAGCCGCGACCTGCTCGACTGCATGACCGCCGACATCGGCGACCGCTGGGGCACCGGGCAGATGGTCCTGCGGGTCGACGGCGGCATGACCGCCAGCGACTGGACCATGCAGTTCCTCGCCGACATGCTGGGGCTCGCCGTCGACCGGCCGACCTGCCTGGAGACGACGGCGCTCGGCGCCGCCTATCTCGCCGGGCTGGACACGGGGCTCTACCCGCCGCCGGAGATTTTCGCCGAACAATGGTCGCGGGAGCGCACCTTCCGCCCGCGGATGGAAGCGCCCGAGCGCGCCGAACGCTATGCCGGCTGGCAGCGCGCGGTCGCTCAGGCCCGCTACATGACGGACGGCTGACGCGGATCGTCTGCCGCGGCGCCCCGGCGCTGCCGCCGCCGATTGCCCTGGCGCCGGTTGCCCTGGCCTACCGCGCCACGCTCCAGCTTTCGCGTTCGTTCAGGATCGCCGGGTCCATGCCCGCCACCCGCTTGTAGGCGAGGATGACGTCCTCCAGTTCGGCCCGGGGGACGACGTCCTCCAGCCGTTCGAAACCCTCCGGCGCGCGGGCGTGGACGATGTCCATCACGCGGTCCGGTCCGTCGCCGCGGTTGGCGCGCACGATTTCGGCGGTGGCCGGACGGCGGATCGCTTCGTAGGCCGCGAGTCCTGGCTCACATCCCCGGGTCGCAAGTTCGCGGGCCAGGATGCGGGCATCCAGGATCGCCTGCGAGGCTCCGTTGCTGCCGATCGGATACATCGGATGCGCCGCGTCCCCGAGCAGCGTCACGCGCCCCTGGCTCCACCAGGGCAGCGGGTCGCGGTCCACCATCGGGAACTCGTAGACGGCCTCGGTGGAGCGGATCAGCGCCGGAACGTCCAGCCAGCCGAACTGCCAGTCCGCGAACAGCGGCAGGAAGGTGTCGACCTGGCCGGGACGGTTCCAGTCCTCCCGCGCCCAGGGCGTGTCGGCGGGATAGCGCTGCTCGGCGATCCAGTTGACCACGGCGCGACCGTCCGGCGCCGTCCCGATCGGGTAGCAGACGAATTTCCGGTCGCGGTGGCCCGCCTGCACCATGCTCGCCCCGGTCAGATAGGGCGGCGCCAGCGAGGTCGCACGCCACAGCAGCGCACCGTTCCACTTGGGCGGCCCTTCGTCGGGGAAGCACCGCGCGCGGACCACCGAGTGGATGCCGTCGGCGGCCACCAGCAGGTCGCCGCGCGCCGTGCCGCCGTCGGCGAAGCGGGCCGTGACACCGGTGCCGTCCTGCCTGAAATCCACCAGCCGCTTGCCTGACTGCAGGCGCCCTGGCCCCAGCCGCTCCTCCGCCGCGCGCCACAGCAGGACCTGCAGCCGGCCCCGGTGGATCGAGTATTGCGGCCAGCGATAGCCGGCCGCCAGGCCGCGCGGCTCGCGCCAGATCACCTGGCCGAAGCGGTTGGCGTAGACGAATTCCTGCGTCGCGATGCCGGTTTGCGCCAGTCGGTCGCCGAGGCCGAGCTCGGTCAGTTCCCGCACCGCGTGCGGCTGCAGGTTGATGCCGACACCAAGCGGGCGCACATCCGTCGCGGCCTCGAATACCGTGCAGTCGATACCGGCCGCATGCAGCGAGAGTGCGGTGGTCAACCCGCCGATGCCGCCGCCGATGATGAGCGCCTTCATGGTCCTGTTCCCTCTGTCGCCCGTTGCGCCGCTTTCGCCAGTAGGAGTGCCGCGTCGCGCCGCCGTCGGCAACGGGAGTACGGACGAGCCTGCCGCGGATACAGCTCAGGGAAACTCCCCTGTGCCCGAAACATGTCCGGATACTCCTACCCGCAGGTGAAGCTTGGTGCTCTCTCGAAATGCCCGGCGCCCTTTCTGCTCTGGCGGCCGTTGCTACATAATACCGTGCCGATTCACCCCCTGATGCTGGTGTGGGCGTTCGAGCCGGACGGCGGGTGCGAGGACGTGCTGCTCAGCTCAGCCACGCTGTGGAACGGCACCCTGCTGGTCGAGGCGCTGCGCGTCGCGGGCGACGACGACCCCACCCCGATGTCGTCCGTCCGGGACCGGTTCGGTCGCTGGGTCCGCGCGGCGGGTAGGGGCCACAGGCTCACGACGACGCGGCTGCCGGGCCGCGGCGGCTCGCCCGGCGAAAGCCGAAACGCGTTGAAATCCTTGGTGAGCCGGGCGGGACTCGAACCCACGGCCCCAACATTAGAAGTTCGGCCAGCGCATCGGGCGAATGGCCTCAATGGGTGCTTTTCTGACCCTCTTCTAACACTTTCGCGCCGATGACGGCACCTCGTCGCCCCTTGTTTGCCCATGACCACCCCGTATTGCTATCCGTGCCTACGGGGGAAGAGCGGGGGACGAACTTCTGGGCGCTCATGGCGCCCAACACTGGATCCTGGGCATGGATCGATGTGAGGTCCAGGCTCCGATCAGCCCGATAACCTTCTGGGTCTGGCGCCCGCCCGACCCTGGCATCGCTGGCGTCTCCCGGGCCGCCTGACTACCATTCCAACAAGGCCCCCGGTCGGGGCCAGGCCATCTGGAGAGACGGACTTGGAAACCTTCGACTATGTCATCGTCGGCGCCGGATCGGCCGGCAGCATCGTCGCGAACCGATTGAGCGAAGATCCGAACGTGAAGGTCTGCGTGCTGGAGGCAGGCGGGTCCGACTGGAATCCCTTCATCCATATCCCGGCCGGCTTCATGAAGACGTTCTACGACGCCAGCGTGAACTGGAAATACGAGATGGAGGAAGGCGCGTGGACCGGCGGGCGCCGCATCTATGCGCCGCGGGGAAAGACGCTGGGCGGGTCCAGCTCGATCAACGGCCACGTCTACAACCGTGGGCAGAGCCTGGATTTCGACACCTGGGCCCAGTTCGGCAATCGCGGCTGGGGATATGCCGACGTGCTGCCTTATTTCCGCCGGACGGAGAAGCGGATCGGGCCGGGCGACGAGACCTATCGCGGGCGCGAGGGCCAGGTGCGGGTCACCGATCTCGAATGGCGCCATCCGCTGTGCGACGCCTTCATCGAGGGCTGCGTCCAGAACGGCATCCCGCGCAATCCGGACTATAACGGGGCGAAGCAGGAGGGCGTCTCCTATGTGCAGCGCACCACCTATAACGGCCGGCGGGTGAGCACGGCGGGCGCCTATCTGCACCCCGCCATGAAGCGCCCGAACCTGAAGGTGATCACCAGGGCGCATGCCACCGGCATCATTCTCGAAGGCAAGGCCGCCGTCGGGATCCGCTACCGGCACGGCGGGCGCAACGGCGTCGACACCGAGGTTCGTGCCGCGCGCGAAGTCATCCTGTCCGGGGGCACATACAATTCGCCGCAATTGCTGCAGCTCTCCGGGATCGGGCCCGCGGACCTGCTGCAGGCGCACGGGATCGAGGTGCGCCATGCCCTGCCCGGCGTCGGCGAGAACCTGCGCGATCATTACGCACCACGCCTGGTCGCGCGGGTGAAGAACATCTCGACGATCAACGAGAAGGTGCGCGGGCTCAGCCTGGCCTGGGAAGTGCTGAAGTGGATGACAACCCGCAAGGGCATCCTGTCGCTGAACCCGACCCTGGTCTATTGCTTCTGGCATTCGAACGAGGCCACCGCGAGTTCGGATATTCAGATGACCTTCACGCCGGCGAGCTACAACGAGGGCGTGCAAGGCCAGCTTGAGCGCGAGCCCGCCATGACGATGGCCGCCTGGCAGCAGCGGCCGGACAGCAAGGGATACGTTCGGATCCGCTCCGCCAGCCCCTTCGAACAGCCCGCGATCCAGCCCAACTATCTTGCCGAAGAAGGTGATCGCCGTGTCCTCCTGGCGGCGATGCGGCTGGCGCGCAGGCTGCTCGCCTCCGATCCGCTGAAGCCGTACTACGAGCGGGAGGACGTTCCGGGGCCGCAGGTGCGGACCGACGACGAGCTTCTGGCCGTCGCAAAGCAGCGCGGCACGACGACCTTCCATCCGATGGGGACCTGCCAGATGGGACCGGCCTCCAGCCCGTTGGCGGTCGTCGACGATGCGCTGCGCGTGCACGGACTGGACCGGCTGCGGGTGATCGACGCCTCGATCATGCCGATGATGCTGTCGGCGAACCTCAATGCCGCGACGATGATGATCGGCGAGAAGGGGGCCGACCTGGTGCGCGGCAGGGAGGCGCTGCCGAGCGCCGCAGTCTAGCGCGCCGGGGTGCGGGCCGGGCGAGATCGCCATGTGACCTGAGCCCCCCTCCAATCGGAGCCAGAGTCCGTCAGGTTCACACCTACCGGAGCTGCTCGTTCAGACCCGTTTCGTTCGCAGGGCCCGGGTCACCGTGCCGGTGCGACCCGTTCGTCCACATGGCCCCCGTCAACCGCCCCCGACACCGGCGGGCGAAGGGCGGGGGAGGGGGCGTCGCCGCCCGCCCACCGCGGGACACCCGTCCCACCGGCAGGTCGCGGGCGTCCGGGGACGATGATGAGGGAAGAGCGTGGGACGGGGCCCGGCACCAAAGCGTGCCGCGTAGCATCCCCTTGTTTGCCCACGCCCGCCCCCTATCGCCATCGATACGCCCAGGGGAGGAGTGGGGGAAGAACGGGAGACGCCGAGGTCATGCCCCCCGCCCGGAGTGCGGATCCTCTCCGTCCTCACCCGCATCCGCACCGATCGCGTAACCGGCGGCACGGCTGAGGATGGAGAGGATGTGCCCACGACCTCCGCGTCGGCGCGCCGCACCGACCGCCTTGGCCTCTGGGACGAGATGGTGGAGACGCCGTGGCAATTCGTGTTCAGCCGTCCCGATGGACAGCCCAGCCATGCGGGGCTGCCCTGATCGGGACCCCGCAGGGGCGGCGCGAGAGCGCGCATCATCCCCGTTGACCCCTATTGATAGCGTTTTGATACGAATAGCGAACATGCAGGTCGATTGGCCCCAAGACGAACAACGTCTTGCAGCTTCTCTGGAGGCCACGGAGGAATCGCCCGTGACGTGCTTGGTGCCGAGCGCCGCTGCGGCTTCGGGATGCGCCGCCCCTCTACGCTGGCGCCGACGTCATCGCCTCGACATAGGCGGCGAACCGTGATCCGCCGCCGCAGGCACCGGATTCGAAACCCACAACCCGCCGCAACGAGTAAGAATCTCCATCCCTGACAGATGCGCTCCGAATCGCGGAGGCGTTTTACGATACGATATAGACACGGACTAGTCGGACTAGGCTGCCCAACTCCTTGTGTAATCTCTGAACGTGTGGTTAACGCGATTGTGAACAGGCCGTCAGGCCATCGGCCGGGATGCCTATGAATTAGGCACTCCCGTCGTGCAAATATCAAGGGGACAGCGTATTGGCTCGGACACGCACTGCATCGTACCGATCGATACTTCTTGCGTCGGCGGCCGGACTAGCGACCTTTGGTGTGTCGCCGAATGCAAGCGCGCATAACACGAACTACGTCTACTCAAGCCCGACTTCTGGTTCGACCACCATTCTGACCCTGCTTGGGGGCGATACCCTGAGTGTGACCAGTGCGGGGGCCTTGACAATCACCTCGGCGGCGACTGGCTCTCAACCCGTCGTAACGACGGGCGCGACCGGAGTCGGTTCGATCACCAACGGCGGCACGATCGCCTCCGACCAGGCGTCCGATGGCATTGGCGTCGAAATCAGCGGCGCCACCTCGCTCGGCACGATCACCAACAACGCCGGTGGCGTGATCCAGGCGACCGGGACGAACGGCTCCGGGATTCACAACGCCAACTCGGCCACGATCACCACGATCGCCAACAGCGGCACCATGCAGGCCGATGGGACCGGTATTGACAATGCCGGCTCGATCGCGAGCGTCACCAACAACGCCGGCGGCGTCATTCAGGCGACCGGCACGTTCGGCGCCGGGATTTGGAACGAGAGCTCGGGCACGATCACCACGATCGCCAACAGCGGCACCCTGCAGGCCCCCGGCGTCAATGGCTTCGGTATTGACAATGCCGGCTCGATCGCCAGCGTCACCAACAACGCCGGTGGCGTAATCCAGGCGACCGGGATGGATGGCTACGGGATTCTCAACGAAAGCTCGGGCACGATCACCACGATCGCCAGCAGCGGTACCATACAGGCCAGCGGCGCCAACAGCGTCGGTATTGGCAATGCCGGCTCGATCGCCAGCCTCACCAACCAAGCCGGCGGCGTCATTCAGGCGACCGGGACGAACGGCGCCGGGATTTGGAACGAGAGCTCGGGCACGATTACCACGATCGCCAACAGCGGCACCCTACAGGCCTCCGGCGTCAATGGCTTCGGTATTGACAATGCCGGCTCGATTGCCCGCGTCACCAACAACGCCGGTGGCGTGATCCAGGCGATCGGGACGAACGGCTACGGGATTCTCAACGAAAGCTCGGGCACGATCACCACGATCGACAGCAGCGGTACCATACAGGCCAGTGGCGCCAATAGCGTCGGGATTGGCAATGCCGGTTCGATCGCCAGCCTCACCAACCAAGCCGGCGGCGTCATTCAGGCGACCGGCACGTTCGGCGCCGGGATTTGGAACGAGAGCTCGGGCACGATCACCACGACCGCCAACAGCGGCATCCTACAGGCCTCCGGCGTCAATGGGTTCGGTATTGACAATGTCGGCTCGATCGCCAGCGTCACCAACAACGCCGGTGGCGTGATCCAGGCGATCGGGATGAAGGGCTACGGGGTTCTCAACGAAAGCTCGGGTACGATCACCACGATCGCCAGCAGCGGTACCATACAGGCCAGCGGCGCCGATGGCGTCGGGATTGGCAATGCCGGCTTGATCGCCAGCCTCACCAACCAAGCCGGCGGCGTCATTCAGGCGACCGGGACGAACGGCGCCGGGATTTGGAACGAGAGCTCGGGCACGATCACCGCGATCGCCAACAGCGGTACCCTACAGATCCCCGGCGTCCATGGCTTTGGTATCGACAATGCCGGCGCGATCGCCAGTGTCACCAACAACGCCGATGGCGTGATCCGGGCGACCGGGACGAATGGCTACGGGATTCTCAACGAAGGCTCGGCCACGATCACCACGATCGCCAACAGCGGTACCATACAGGCCGATAACAGCGGTATTGGCAATGCCGGCTTGATCGCCAGCCTCACCAACCAAGCCGGCGGCGTCATTCAGGCGGCCGGCACGTTCGGCGCCGGGATTTGGAACGAGAGCTCGGGCACGATCACCACGATCGCCAACAGCGGCACCCTACAGGCCCCCGGCGTCCATGGCTTTGGTATCGACAATGCAGGCTCGATCGCCAGCGTCACCAACAACGCCGGTGGCGTGATCCAGGCGAGCGGGACGCAGGGCGCCGGGATTCACAACGCCAGCTCGGGCACGATCACAACGATCGCCAGCAGCGGTACCATACAGGCCAGCGGCGCCGATGGCTTCGGTATTGTCAATGCCGGCTCGATCGCCGGCCTCACCAACCAGGCCGGTGGCGTGATCCGGGCGACCGGCACGCGCGGCATCGGGATTTGGAACGAGAGCTCGGCCACGATCACCACGATCGCCAGCAGCGGTACCATACAGGCCTATGACAACGGTATTGACAATCAAGGCTCGATCGCCAGCGTCACCAGCAACGCCGGTGGCGTCATCCAGGCGACCGGCGCGCTCGGCGCCGGGATTTGGAACGAGAGCTCGGGCACGATCACCATGATCGCCAATAGCGCTACCCTACAGGCCTCCGGCGTTCATGGCTTCGGTATTGACAATGCCGGCTCGATCGCCAGCCTCACCAACCAAGCCGGCGGCGTCATTCAGGCGACCGGGACGAACGGCGCCGGGATTCACAACGCCAGCTCGGGCACGATCACTACGATCGCCAGCAGCGGTACCTTGCAGGCCACCGGCGCCGATGGTTTCGGCATTGTCAATGCAGGCTCGATCGCCGGCCTCACCAACCAAGCCGGTGGCGTGATCCGGGCGACTGGGACGAACGGCATCGGGATTTGGAACGAGAGCTCGGCCACGATCATCACGATCGCCAGCAGCGGTACCATACAGGCCTATGGCAACGGTATTGACAATCAAGGCTCGATTGCCAGCGTCACCAACAACGCCGATGGCGTCATCCAGGCGACCGGCGCGTTCGGCGCCGGGATTTGGAACGAGAGCTCGGCCACGATCACCACGATCGCCAGCAGCGGTACCATACAGGCCGATGGCAACGGTATTGACAATCAAGGCTCGATTGCCAGCCTCACCAACCAAGCCGGCGGCGTCATTCAGGCGACCGGCACGCTCGGCGCCGGGATTTGGAACGAGAGCTCGGGCACGATCAACACGATCGCCAACAATGGGACCATACAGGCCAGCGGCTTCAGTGGCGGCGCTATTCTCAACGTAGGCTCGATCGCCAGCGTCACAAACAACGACGGTGGTACCATACAGGCCAGCGGCGCCGCTGGCGTTGTTATTGCAAATTCGGGCTCGGTCGCCAGCATCACCAACAAAGCCGGCGGCGTCATCCAGGCGACCGGGGCGAACGACATCGGTATTGCGAGCTTTGCCGGAACAATAGGTTCGATCGACAACGGCGGCACAATCCTCTCCACCCTCGGAACGGCGATCAAGGTCACTGGCACGGGGACGATCGTCAACGGGATCTCCAACGCGGCCAATGGTCTGATCCAGGGCGGCCCGACGAACGGTTCGGGAACCGCGATCGACGACAGCGCGGCGACAAAGGCTTTGTCGATCACCAGCGCCGGCACCATCATCGGCGCGATCAAGCAGGGCTCCGGTGGTGATACGTTCACCCTCGACGGCGGTCGGATGGCCGGGAACATCGTCGGACAGGCCGGCAGCGGCGGCACGGTCAATCTTGATCTGGCGTCGGGCGGCACGCTCGCCGCCGGCGATGCAATCAGCAACGTCGATAACGTCAACCTGACCTCCGGCCTGCTCATGCTGGCGGCGAGCGGCGGCAACACCATCACCGGCGCCACCGCCTTCACCATCTCTCCCGGCGCGACGGCCCTGCTGAGCAACACCGTCGGCGCGGCCACCACGACCAACCGCGGCGTCATCGACGTCGGCACGAATACGCCAACCCTCAACGGGAACTACGTCCAGACGTCGACCGGCGGTCTCGCGATCACCGTCAATGGGGCCGCGGCCGGCGAACTGAAAGTCACCGGAACCGCCCGCATCACGCCGGGTCCCGACAGTGTCGCGCTGCATTTCGTCGGACGGACGACGTTGCCGCAGACGATTACGGTCCTGAACGCCACGGGCGGCCTGACGTTCGCGAGCGCGGCCACGCCGACCGCAACCGGCGACAGCGTGAACCCATTCTATCAGACGCCGGTTCTGCTCGATCCGGTGAACAACTGGACCCTGACCTTCGCAACGCCTACGCCGTCGGCGGTCCTGCCCTATGCGCTCAGCCTGCTGCCGCCATCGACCGGCACGTCATCCTATGGCGTATCGGCGCGGTCGGCGTACGGGGCGCGGTTGGCCGGCCTCGATCTGACCACGTTCAACACCGTCACCGGGATGATGCTGACCCTGACGCCGCAGCAGATCGCCGAACTCGAACAGCAGGCGGCGCCGAGGTCGGTCGCCACCGCGGCCGCCCTGCTCGCGAACGGGCTCGGCGCAAACACCGGGCTGAGCCTCGCCATGACCACCCGCCTGATGACGACGCATGCCGACGACGGTCCGCCGTCCGGCGCCCCGCCCGGACGCGGGATCGCGGTCTGGGGGCAGCCGTTCGGTTCGGCCGCGACCCAGAGGGAGACCTCGGGCTTCAGCGGCTTCACCGCCGGCACCTATGGCGCGGCGTTCGGCGGCGACACCAGGATCCGCCCCGACATGCGGGTCGGTGTGGCGTTGGGTATCGCCAATAGCGACATCACCTATACCGGCGCCACTTCGGGCAACCGGGACACGATGCTGAATGTGCAGCTCGGCGTCTACGGGACCTGGTTCCGACACGGGTTCTTCGTCGATGCCGACCTGACCGGCGGCTATAATTGGTTCACCAGCAAACAGAACCTCACCGGCCTGGGCCGGCAGTCCGCCGAGTACGGCGGTGCGCAGGTCAGCGGCAAACTGGGTGTCGGTTATGACTGGCATGTCCACGGTGCCGTCATCACGCCCCACGCGTCGCTGCAGGAGCTGCACATGGGCTTCGACAGTTACACGATGTCGGGCGGATCGGGGCCGTCGGCCCATGTCAACGCGCAGACGCTCAATCTCCTGCAGAGCAGGATCGGTGGGCAAATCGCCTATCCGCTGGCCCGGCCGCACGGCTGGGTGCTGACCCCGGTGCTCCATGCCGCCTACATCCACAACTTCAACACGACCGGCGTGACGACCACCGGCACGTTCTCGAGCGGGCTTCCCTTCACGGTCTATGCCCCGTCGCGTGACGCGAATCTGGTCAATGTCGGCGTCGGCGTGACGGTGACCCGCAGCGGTCCGTTCTCGTTCACCGCCGCGTACCAGTTCACTGGGGGCCGGTCGACGAGCGACAACATGTTCCTGCTGCACTTCAAGACCGCATTCTGATCGGATGGACACCGTCCGGCGGATCAAGCGCCGGTCGACCGGCGTTGCGCGACAGCCTGGCGGCGCCACGTCGGGTCTCGGGCATGCGGGGCAGCGGGTGCGGGGGCTACCCGGGGACGGCATCCCGGCCGGACGCGGTACCAAGCGATTGACGCAGTTCGACGGTAACGGCCTGTCGACAAGTAACTGCGTCTATCGTGTTGGTTTCGGTGCGATGGTGTAGTTCCACTCTCTGTGGAATTCGTGCAGGGCAATATCAACGGCCGCACGCATTGACTCGTCGGCTGGTCGAGCGGCCGCCGCTGCCCCTCCTCCATCGGCACGAGATCGCGCAGCCTGTCCAGCAGCGGCCCGAGATGCCTTCGGTACAGCAATTCTAAATCCGCTCTTTCCCCGGCTTTCTGTCCGTCTCTCCCCTGTTGCGGTCGATTTTTGCAGCGGCATCGTGCGTCCCCCGTCAGGGGGGCCTGATGGCGGCATGGGTGATCGACCCGAGCAACTGCTCCCAGTCGTGGAACACGACGTATCCCGCTGCACATCCTGCCGTACCTGGCCGGGCTGGTGCTGGCGGTCCGGTCGCTCGACGATCTGCTGCTGATCAACGGCGACGACACCGAGGATGAGCTCCACGCCTTTCGCGTCGCCGAGGGCGTGGCCGTCACCGTCGCCGGCGGCGGCCTGTGGGTCCTGTTCGAGCCGTGAGCGGGGGGGGCGGCCCGCCGCCTCCGATTCGGGAAAAACAACGAACGCCGACGCGCAGGGCGGGCACCGCGACGTGTGTCGCGCCCGCGGCCGTGCAATGGTCGAACGGACGATCACGCGCACCCTGCTCAGCAACCTGGCCCCGCTGCCGGAGGGCGCCACGAAGGTCAGGATTTTCGACGACGAGGTCACCGGCTTCATCGCCGAGCAGCGGCGCAGCTGCGTCACGTTCTACCTGCGCTACGCCGACGCGCGGCGGCGGTCGCACGAGATCAAGCTCGGCCGCCTCGGCGACGTCACGGTCGACCAGGCCCGCAGGCGCGCCGAGCAGCTCCGGGCCTCGGTCAGCCTCGGCGCCGATCCCGCCGCCGACGTGGCGAAGCGGCGCGCCGTGCCGACGCTCGCCGAGTTCGTCCGCGATCGCTACCTCCCGCACGTGCGCGAGCGCCTGCGCAGCGGCTCCAACATCGAGGGCCAGCTGCGCCTGCGCATCCTGCCGGCCCTCGGCCGCAGGCCACTGGACGAGGTGCGCCAGGACGACGTCGCCGCGCTGCGCCGCCGGCTGGTCGACGAGGGGCTGGCGGCCGCCACTGTGAACCGCCACCTCGCCACCGTCCGGGCGATGTTCAACCTGGCGCAGCGACGACCACGCGGACGCGGCGGCATCCTCGCCATGTTCAGGACGGCAGCCCGTCAGGTGGCGCGGCGGGTGCAAACAGCTGCGGCACGTCCCATGCGTTTGCCGCGCGGAATGCCGCTGCGATTGCCGCGATAAGCCGTCTGGTCCAATCCTGCGTCAGGGGAGATTTTGCCGGGACAGGCTGCCGGCGTGTCACCGGAAACGATGGCTTGCCGTATGATGCGCGCATGCGACCTTGCGGGAGGCGCGGATATGGCGGGTATCCACGACCCTGAGATCAGTTGGCCCGGGCTGACCGCCAGGCTCGCCTTGGACGCGGTGCTGGACGCGGCGTTCACCTGGCTCTGCCAACGGTGGCGGGACTGGTCGCCAAACGCCGATATCTGGTCGTTCCGGCGCGACTGGCAGGACGAGAAACAACGCCTGCAGGTGGCGCTGTTGTCCGGGGAGTTCCGCTTCAGACTGCTGGACCGCGTCACCAAGGCGGATGGCAGCGAGGCGGGTCTATGGTCGGCGCGCGACGCGCTGGTGCTGAAGGCACTGTCGCTGGTGTTGGCACGCGTGCTGGCGGTCTCGCCTCGCGGCACGCACATCGAGGGCAACGGCGGTGCGAAGGCGGCGGTGCGGCAGGTCTCGGCTGCGCTGGCCGCGAACTGCTTCGTGCTGCGCACCGGCGTAAAGTCCTATTACGCATGGATCGACCACATGCTGCTGCTGGACCGGATGTCCAGACCCGTCCTTTACCGCAACATTACCAATTCGGTCCGGAAGTATCTGCGCCGCACGGAAGAGCGCGGCGGTTGCTTCCGGGATTACGAGCGCGGCATTTCGCTGGGCTATCCGTTAAGTCCGGTGATCCGGGCGTTCTTCCTGGATGAACTGGACCGGCGGATGGCCGAGACGGGTTTGTTCTACGTCCACTTCATGGACGACATTCTGGTGCTCGCGCCGACCAGGTGGAAGTTACGTCGTGCCATCGCGGAAATGAATCGAATACCCGGCTTGCTGCGCCTGGAGAAGCATCCCGCCAAGACCTTCGTCGGTCGCATCGAGCGAGAGTTCGATTTTCTGGGCTACCGGTTCTCGCGCGGGCCGTTGCAAATCGCGCAGCAATCGTTCCGGAATTACGCGTTACGGCTGGATCGGATTTATGAGCAACAGAGAACGGCGCCCACTTGCGCCGTTCGTCTTGATGTTTACGTAACCCGATGGATGCGCTGGTGTCGGTCCGGGTTGGGTGGGCTATTGATCGTGGCCTCGTCACTTTCCTTGTCTCGCGAGAGCCAGCAAGCCCAGCAGGCCAGTACTTAGTATCGTTCCCGTAGGTGGCTCGGGTACGGGTGTATCCTGGGTCTCTGTCCAGGTACCAGGCGTACCATTCTGAGCATAACTATTATAGGTGGCACCGAGATCACCGGGTGAATATGTTTGGGCGCTATACATCCGTATCACATTGGTATTCATAGTTATTTCTACAAGTGCGGGGGTGATCTGGCCGACATTGTTCGTCGATATGTAGAGGTAAAGTATTTGCGACCCTGGGGAAGTGTTGGTGAAAGTTGCGATACCATCATTGAAACTGTATGATATAGGCTGCACGTTGACTTGTTGTAGGTTGTTTCCCAAGGGGGCCGATAAGACTATCCTCCCGGTTATTCTGTCGGAGGATGTGAAAGGGGCCTGGACGTATGTGAACGGATTTCCTGTGTAATGTAGAATCACGTCCGCGTTCGCGGATCGGAACCTCAGAACCGAAAGTCCTATTGCGAATACGACGGTCGCAGCCAATGTCCGGTGCATCAACTCCCACTCCTCCGCTATCTTCTAACGCCACACAACTCCAGCGTGTATCACGTGATACCCCTTCCACCTCGAAATGCGTCGGACCTATTCCTGATACGCCCGGTCTCATTATATGCGTAGAATTCATACAGCTGTCCAGTTCTGGAATCATGCTTCAATTATTACAATACATATACATTCGCGCACGGTTGGAAAGACGGAGGATCATCAGTAACCCCCAATGCCCCCCAGCCCGGTGTTGTAGAAGTCAAGAATTCTGCAACACACGCTAAGCCAAGCCGTTTCAACGAGTTATCTGGCGCAGAAGGTAGCCGGGGCAAAACCCCGGGCAGGTTCGCATCACCCGCAAGCGTTCTGCGCTTGCGAGCGGAGCGCCCCACGGTGGGGAAGTCCTGGGCTATCCGACGGCGGTTCTGCAGGCTGGCTGGCAGATCCGTGGTGAGTCGGAAATATCACACGACCCGGGTGATCGGCAGCGGGCGGCATTTTCCCGATTCGCAGGCACCGCAATTTCGGATTGAACCGATGTATGAGCCTGCCACCCGACCTCGATTCGCTGAACCTCTCCAGTTGAAGGAGCTGGTGATCCGGCTATTGAATGAAGTGGCGGAACTCAAGCAGACGGTTGCGCAGCAGCGTGAAGAGATCGCGCGGCTGAAGGGGTTGAAGGCCCGCCCAGAGATCAAGCCCAGCGGCATGGAGCAGGCGACACCCACCGCAGGAGCGAAGCTGCCCGGGAAGCAGCCGGGCCGCGGCAAGATCGGCCCCGCGTCGGCGTCGAGGAGCGGGTGCTAGAAGCGTCGCGCCTGCTGGGTCGCGCTTCAAGGGGTACGAGACCTATGTGGTGCAGGAACTCGTGCTGCGGTGCATGCGATCCGCTACCGCCGCGAGCGCTGGGTCGCGCCGGACGGCCAGACGATCCTGGCGCCGCTGCCGGACGGGATCGCGGGCATTTCGGTCCCGAACTGCGCCGCTTCGTGCTGATGCTGTACCACCAGGGCCAGGTGACGTTGCCTCGTCTGACGGCGTTGCTGCGGGCGGTCGGCATGGCATTTCCAAGCGCCAGGTGCTGCGTCTGTTGACCGAGAGGCATGCGGACTTTCTCGCTGAAGCCCAGAGGTGCTGCGGGCCGGATTGCAAAGATCGGCATGGATTTCGGTCGATGACACCGGCGCGCGGCATAAGGGGACGAACGGGTTCTGCACGCAGATCGGCAACGACCGGTTTCACTTGGTTCGGCACCCGGGAGCTCGAAGAGCCGGCTGAATTTCCTCGATCTGCTGCGCGCCGGGCATACCGACTATGTGATCAACCCCGCGGCATTCGAGTACATGCGCAGTCGCGCGCTCGCCGGGCCGCTGATCGGCCGGCTGGCGGCCCAACCCCAGACGACGTTCGCCGATCAGGCCACCTGGTCGGCCCATCTCGACCGGCTTGGCTTCACCGACCTTAGCGCGACGCCGAACCCGGTGCTGATCGCCACGGAGGGCGCGATGTGGGGGAGCATCCACGCTCACGACTTCCTGCGTGAGGCCGTCATGGTCAGTGACGATGCCGGGCAGTTTGCGGTCGGCCGCCACGCGCTGTGCTGGGTGCACGCCGAACGGCTGGTGCATAAGCTGGACGCCTTCACCGAACACAACCGCGCCGCCCAGCAGCGTGTGCGCACGCTGATCTGGGACTTCTACGCCGATCTCAAGAGCTACCAGACCCGCCCCGACAAAGGCCGTAGTCTCGCGCTGCGCGCGCGGTTCGATCGCATCTTCCGCAGCCGCACCGGCTTCGTCATGCTGGACCGCCTGCTCGCGCGGCTGCATGCCAACAAGGCGGAACTGCTGATCGTGCTCGACCGTCCGCAAATCCCGCTGAATACCAACGGATCGGAGCACGATATCCGATGCCAGGTCACCCGACGCAAGGTCAGCGCCGGAACGCGCAGCGACCTTGGTCGCGATTGCCGCGATGCCTTCCTCGGTCTCACCAAGACCTGCACCAAGCTCGGCGTGGCAGTCTGGGACTATCTCGGCAGCCGCCTCCGGGTTCCCGGTCAGCGCGCCATTCCGCCCCTGCCAGATCTCGTCCGATGCCGCGGCAGCCTGCCTGATACCCCCGGATGCCCGGGGTTTTGCC
>CAWHKR010000059.1:0-14702 GCA_963829875.1 uncultured Pseudomonadota bacterium
CCGGCCTCAGCCCCAGCGGCGATACGCCGCCGCCTCGGTGATCCGCTGCCGGGCCAGGGCGAGCGCGGCGGCGCGCGGCGGAACCCGGTCGCGCGCCGCCTGCTCCAGCATCAGGGCGGTGGTGCGGCCGATCTTCTCGGCGATCGCGGCGAAGGCGGCGGCCTCGGTGCCGCCGCGATGCTCGACCGCGGCGCAGATGACGCCGCCGGCATTGGCGACGATATCGGGCAAGACCAGCACGCCCTGTTCGTGCAGCATCGCCTCCGCCTCCTCGGTCGCCGGGATGTTGGCGCCCTGGGCCACCAGCTTCGTGCGCAGCCGGCCGACGGTGTCGGCGCGCAGCACGTCGGGCCGCGCGGCGGGGATCCAGATGTCGCAGGGCACGTCCAGGATCGCCTCGGGCGCGCCGGTCTCGCCCCCCGGCACGTCGGCAAGCGTCCCCCCGGCCAGCTTGTGGCGCAGCAGGGCGGCGACATCGAGCCCGGCGGGATCGGCCAGCGTCGCCCCGGAATCGGCCGCCGCGACCAGCACCGCGCCTTTCGCGGCCAGGATGCGCGCGGCGTGGCGGCCCACGGCGCCGAACCCCTGGATCGCGACCCGCGCCCCGCGCAGCGCCAGGCCGGACCGCGGCAGCGCCGCCTCGATCGCGGCGACGAGGCCGAAGCCGGTGGCGCCGATCTCGTCGAGCGGGATGCCGCCCAGCACCCGCGGCAGGCCGACGGCGCGGCCGATCTCGTCCTGCACCCAGGCCATGCAGCGCTCGTCGGTGCCCATGTCGGGGCCGGGGATGTAGTCCCTCAGGTCGCGGATGGCGTCGGCGAAGGCGCGGATCAGCCGCTCCTTGTCTGCGTGCGGGGCGTGCGGATCGCCGAAAATGACCGACTTGCCGCCGCCGTGCGGCAGGCCGGCGGCGGCGTTCTTCAGGGTCATGGCGCGGGCGAGGCGGGCGCATTCCTCGGTGCTGACATCGGGGGCCATGCGCACGCCGCCGATCGCCGGGCCGCAGGCCAGATTGTCGATCACCACGATCGCCCGGAGGCCGGCGGCGGGGCGGTGGATGTGCACGATCTTCGCCGGGCCGAGGGGATCGGCGAAGCGGAACGGGTCTTCCATGGGGCGGGCTCCTGTCGGCGGGGCGGGCCAGGGGCGGCGTCCGGGCGGCGGCGTCCGGTCGGCGCCGGGGCGCGCGGGACGGCGCCGGCCGCGCCGAGGCGGCAGCCTCCGGCACGGAGCCGGGAGGGGGCTCCGTGCCGGAGGGCGGGGTCGGCGCGATGGCATGCCAGGCCACGGGGGGGGGAAGCCGGCCTGTGTCGCTGCGCGACCACCGAATACGTTTCGCATCTTCGTGCGGACTCGGCATTGATCTGGATCAATTGGCCGTGTCGTACGATTGGCCGGAATTGGGGAAGTTGGGGCGAAGCCGGGTGTACGCTTGCATCTAGCCGGGCGGCCGAGGCGTACGCTTTTTCTTCACCTCGCCTTTACCATTGTCCCGGGACGCACGCGTACCATCGTCCCGGGACGCACGCGGCGGCGCGGGACGGGCATTAGGTCCGGATTGAGACCTTTTGCCCGGCGCCCCTCCGGCCGCCTGGGCCGGCGGGGCTGAGCCGGCGGGGCGGCGCGGTTTGCGGGGTTTGCTGGCCGGGGGGGTGGGCGCGGCATCCTCCGGCGGCGGGGCGGCGGAGGCTCGCTTCTTCGGCGCGGCGCCGCCGGCCGGGCGCTTGCGCGGCGGGCCGCCGCGGCGGGGGGACCGGCGCTTGCCGCGTTTGCTGGTGGGGCGGCGGCGCCAGGGGCGACGGGGCCAGAGGACCGCGATCACGGCAAGCCCGGCCGCCGCGGCGACAAACCACGGGTGGGTCCGCAGCAGGAGCCAGCCGTAGATCCCGGCGATGCGCAGCACGGCCGCCGTGTCCAGGATCAGGGCGGCCAGGAAGACAATGACCGCCAGGATCGGGACGATGCGTCGCATGCTGGGGGGAGGGTTGCCTCGGGGGAGCGGGGGAGGCAAGCCCCGGGGGGTGGGGGATGGAGTCGGGGACGGGGCCGGGTCCGGCTCGGGGGTCGGTCGAGGCGAGGACCGCGTCACGCCAGGAGCGGACATTCCGGTCATGCGTGCTGGATGGCAGGAGCTGGCCGGACGCAGACTGGCGCCTTCCGGCTGGAAAGCACGGCAAAGCCGACGGTGCGCCTGCCAGGTGCTCCCGCGGCTACCGACCCGAGCCGGCCGCCAGGCCACCCGCTCGCGCGATCCCGGAACCGGACATTCGGCGCCGTCTGGCGGCATCTTCGCGCCCATCCACGCCATACGGTCGGCGGTCGCCTCTGCTCTGAAACGGACAGTCCCGCCGCGAGTGTCTGGATCGGCGTCGGGACGCCGCGCCGGCCGACAATGTAAGAAAGGATGATCCAAGCCCGCCAGACATGCTTCTGTGGGCTGTTATCATCGGCGATGACCGCGAGCTGACGCCCGCGGTCGGCCCCTGCGACTTGGATCCTAATACCGGTGCGATGCCCCCGATTTGTACATCAGAGCATTCCAGGGAATCCCCAACGGGCTCTTCTGTTGGGTTTGGTCCACTAGCTCTTCGATGCGGATGTGATCTCGACCGCCAGCGCCTCACTGACGATTGCGGTTACTGTATCGCCTACCTTTAGCTCGGAGAGCTTCGCGATGCGTTCCGGATCCGTCACCTCGACCGTATAAACCCTGCCGCCGCTCGGATCGACGATGTTGACACTATGCGCCGCGAGATCGATCCCGACCACGAGTCCGCTCACCGTAGTCTCGCGGACCGCCAATCCTCCCGGGGCGGTAGCGGGCCGAAGCATGGCCGCCTGCATGGAGGATTGGGGCGCCGCCCCGCCGCCGCTCGACTTGGGTGTCGTGAGGGCGAAGGCGACCGAGCGATAGTATTTCACATTCACCGTGTCGCCCGCCTTCAACAGATTGAGGCGCACGAGAGGACCGGCGGTCACGTGGACTGTAGCACCCGACGGACCCTCGAGCGCCACTTCGCGCGTGTTCGGATCAATCGACAGAATTTTTGCCTGAAGCGCCACCGCAGCCAATTCCGGCACAACGTTCTTCAGGGGCGGATTGGCCTGCGCCATCGCCTGGGGCACGAGTAGCGCCGGCAGCATGACGACGGCCGAGACGAACGCCACCGCCATCGTGATCTGGCGTACGCACATTGGAACTCTCATGACCTCATACTCCCGTCAGGAACGGTCCCGTTGGATCCAGGCGCCGGTCGGATGTGGATCGGCGTGCGATCCCGACGCTGACCGGCGTTCCAGACTGCCGACTTGAGGCGTTTGCGTGTGATCACGGCATGACGCCTGTGCAGATAATAAATTACGTCTCGGGAACGATATCGTCGGGACGCCAGGCCTGCTTGAACCACGGCTCCAGAGGCCCGTAGAGGCGCAGGATAGTGAACCACGCCTTACCCGGAACCGTCTGCACCCAGTTGCCCTCCTTGCCCGGAGGCGGCTTGGGGCCAAAATACACATCCATCGAACCATCCGGGTTCGCCTTGATGTTCTTGTTCTGGCTGCTCACGCTGGGAAACTGCTGGTCAGTCTGCAGCATTGATCGGGTCTGGGTGTCGTAGACAATCACCGACCAGAACGTCTTGACCGGGATGTTCGGCGGCAGATGCAGCTTGTAGGTCCTGCCGCCGTCCAGCGGGTTGCCGTCGGCGTCCTCGGCGGTCCAGGGATAGGTCGATCCCTCGCCGACGATCTCCGTGTCCATCGCCGGTGTCACGCCCGTCGCGAGGAAGAAGAACATCGCGGCCGCGCTCAGATTCGCCACACCCGGCTGCCACTCGAACTTGTAGCCGCCGACGAACGGACGCTTCCAGCTCCGATCCTCGAAGAAGTAGGCCTCTTTCTGCCGAACCCGATACGCCAGGGCGCGTGCCGAGGCGTCACCGGCCGCGGCAGCTTCCGTCAGGATCTTCTTCATCCGTGCGTCCGGCGCGAACGGCTGGCCCTTCTGGATGCCGATCGATGCCCAGAGGCCAAGCGTCGTCGCATCGACCGTCTCGGTGGGTTCGTCCTGCACGACCTGATGGAGCATCTCCCAGAACTGGAAGTCTGCGGGCCCGACCATATTGAACCGCTTGCCCGACATGTTGACGAAGCTGATCTCCGGCGGGTTGGCCGCCTCCGACAACTTGTAGATTTTCGTTGCTTTCTTGACCAGGTCGACGCCGGGCTTCGGGTCTCCGTCCACCAGGAAGCTGCGCCATGGAATCCAGACGCTGAAGCTTCCCGGCCGCATCACAAAATAGTCGTCGGGAACCTCGTCCTTGTAGCCGGGCGGCAGGAACAGGAACTTCCCGCCCTTCCCGTGGTCCGGCCCGGTGAGGCCTATATCGCCAACCCAATGATACCACATGTCATCGGCCAGCCCGAGAACCTTCGGCGGTGCCTCGACCACTACCGGACCGTCGCGAAGATCGATCCAGAACCAGGTGTAGGGGGTATTGTCGTTGGCCGTCAGCTCGACCGTGCGCAAGTCGACCAGCTGTTCCCAGATGGGCACTGTCTTGTTCGCCGGGCCCATTTTCAGGATGTTGGCGCGGTTCGCCGCCTGGTTCACGGCCGGCAATGCCAGCAGATACGCCTGCACTGCCCGCTGAAAATCCAGATTGTCATAGATCCTGTCGGTGCTGATCTTGTCGGGGACGCCGTCGAAGAAATTCAGCGTGCCGAAGCGCGTCTCCACTTTGTTCGGCGAGGCGATGCCGGGGGGAAGGGACGTGGTGAACTTGTAGGTCGCTGGCTGAAATGCCATGGCTTGGCCCGCGACGCCGCTGAGGCCAACCGCAGCGCCCGTGGCGACGGCGCCTCTGAGAAATTCGCTCCGTGTCATCGAAAGCGCGGGGCGGCCGGAATCATCATTGGTCGGCATGCAGTCCTCTTGTTCCTACCAAAGGGCGCGTGCACGCGGCGCGCGTGTGAGAGCGGACGAAACGATAAGCCATGGCTTGGCGACGAGGCTATGCAGAAACGGCAGCAAGGCGGATAGATGGGCTGACAAGCGGGACTCCGAGCACGCCCTGGCATGGCGTTCAGAGGGCTGGAGTTCCGCACCACGAGGCGAGCCAAAGCCCATCAACGGCTTACGTGGTGCAGCGGTCCGGTACGACCATCGGCTTGGGGTTGCGTTCTTCTGTCGACAGTTTCGTGAACGAGTGTCTGCTTCTCTCCGTGGAATGCCCCGAAGCCCGCATTCCGTTTGCTACCCGATATTGCCGTTCGCGGTCATCGGTCGCCTTCCCGAAGGGAGACATCTGACATCCACTCCCTAGGGCGTGAACTCATAAGCACGGAGCCATAGCCGGATTGACCGGCGCGGCACCAGGACTGATAGGATACGAAAGAGATGTGATTGACGCAGATCAAGGATAGGGCATGTGTCCAGAGCTTATACGAAGAAGGCGGGAGCACCACCCGGGATCGAACCGTCGGGGCGCGAAGAGCCCGGCAACCACAACTGCGGAGTTATACAATGAACAGATTTCCGCCTCCAACGGATGCATCCAACCGTGCGATCTCCCGGCGCGCCTTCCTGGCTACGACCGCTGCCGGCGCACTCGCTACGACCATCGTGCCGGTCTGGGCCGCGGAGTCGAGCGTCGACGAGGCGCGGCAGACTGCCATCGACGCCTACATCTATGGCTACTCTCTGGTCACGACCGACATCACCCGCATCCAAATGAGCAACGTGGCCAAAGTCGAGGAACTGGCGGCCCCGCTCGGGACCTTCTTCAACATCCGGGGCTATCCGCCGGCCACCTATCGCGGCGTTTCGGCCACCAACGCCGACACGCTCTACTCGATGGCCTGGCTTGACCTGAAGGAGCCCCAGGTCTTCAGCCACCCCGGAATCACGGACCGCTTCTTCAACTTCGAACTGATCGACCTGTGGATGGTCGTGAAGCACAGCGTCGGCACCAACACCACCGGGACCGACGCCGCGACCTATCTGTTCACCGGCCCGGGCTGGGAGGGCACAGTGCCCGAGGGCATGATTCACATTGCTTACCCGACCCGCTATCTGGGCGTGTTGGGGCGGACCTATGCGCGAGATACGCCCGAGGATCTGGCGATCGTCCACAAGCTCCAAGACCAGTACAAGATCGTGCCGCTCTCAAGCTATGGCAAGGACTACACCTTCGTTGCCCCGCCGGTGGTGGACGCGGGGATCAAGATGCGCGAGGCGCCGCAGAAGGTGATCCTGAACCTCGGGATCGAGGGGTATTTTGACTGGATGACGCGTCTGATGGGCGCGGTCGCCGTGCCGCCGAAGGAGGATGCTGCGATCGTCGCCCGGATGGCCGAGATCGGCATCGTACCAGGCCAGAAATTCGACCTCTCGAAGCTCGATCCGGGCATCCAGGCAGCGCTGAAGGACGTGCCGCAGCTCGTCACCGACAAGCTGAACGAGACCTGGGCAAACTTCGGCACGGACAAGAACGGCTGGCGGGTTACCACGACCGGCGCTGTCTACGGCACCGACTACCTGACGCGGGCCATCTGGGCGTCGAACGGTTGGCCGTCGCAACAGCCCGACGTCTCGGTCTATCCAACGACCTACGTCGACGGCTCCGGCGCCAAGCTCGATGGCACGAACAACTACACGCTGACCTTCCCGAAGGACGCGATGCCGCCGATCCACGAGGGCGGGTTCTGGTCGATCACCATGTACCAGATCGACAACGGGCTGTGGTTCTATCCCAACAAGCTCAACAAGCTGACCGTCAGCACGCGCAACAAGTTTGTCCATAACGAAGATGGCTCACTGACACTCTACTTCCAGCATGAATCGCCGGGAGCCGACAAGGAGGCGAACTGGCTGCCGGCTCCTGCGGCGCCTTTCGCCATGACCATGCGTCTCTACTGGCCCGACCAAAAACCGCCCTCGATCCTCGACGGCACCTGGGCGCCTCCGCCGGTCGTGAAGGTCTAGATCCCCTGAGAAGCCGCCCACAAATGGCGACTGAGGCCGGGGTCCAGAACAGGGCACCGGCCTGCTCTTCTTCCGCATTGGCGCTCGACCGAAGTGCCGTCGATTGGCGGCGGCTTCCGCAGATGATCACGAAGCCGAATGTCCTATTTCGCAGATCGGCGCTCGGAAGCTGACTGGCAGAAAGCCCCCCATCTGCGTCATCAGCCTTTTGGGGCACCATGTCCGCTTCGGAGACACGGCTCAGCTCGGATGAACGACCGCTATGGGCGCAGAGCGGCCATCAAACCGAGGATGGACAAGGTCGGCAGCGGGTCAGAGGGAGCCAATCGCCGTTCGCATCCGAGGGTCGGATTCGGCTCTGGCCCCAACACGCCGGGCCTGGCCTCCCCCTGATTTTCCCCTCCGTCACGCCGGGGCAAAATGGTCCGCACGCAGCAAGCCCGTCCAAGGCCCCGTAGCTGCCGCGCGGTTTGCACCGGCGGGCGCGTGCCCCGGGCCGGGTGTCCCGTGCGGCACGCACCCCCAATTCAAACACAGAGAAGCAAAGGCGAGGAAGACCGAGATCGCAGAGGGCGGCGCATGCCCCGCGTGCCAACGCCCCCACCCCTTCGCCGAGGCAGGGTCGCACCCGGCTGCGCCGAACACCGCGCCCCCTCTTACCCCCGATCCGCCGCCGCCGCCGCCGCAAACACCAGCGCATCGTCCATCCGGTCATTTCCCCAAAACATTTCGGATCCCACGAAGAAGCTGGGCGCGCCGAATACCCCGCGGGCGCGCGCCGCCTCGGTCTGCGCCCGCAGCCCCGCCTTCACCGGCGCGGCCTGCGCCCGCTCCAGGATCTCCGCCGCCGGCAGGCCGAGGCCGGCCAGAATCGCCCCCAGCCGCTCGGGCGCGCCGATGTCCGCGTCCAGCACGAAATTCAGTGCCATCACCTCCCGGCAGAACGCCCCGATCCAGGGCGCCCCGGCGCCCAGCAGCGCGATCCGCGCCGGCAGCAGCCCGATCCGGGGGAAGGTGCCGGGCTGGCGCCAGGGCAGCCCGTATTTGTGGCACTGGCGCGCCATGTCCCGCCAGACATAGGCGCCCTTTTCCTTCTGCAGCACGAAGGGCGAGGTCTCCATCCCCAGCGCCCGGAAGATCGGTCCCAGCAGGAACGGTTTCCAGACGATCCGCACCCCGTGCCGCCGCGCCGCGTCCTCGATCCGCATCACGCTCAGGTAGCTGTACATGCTCCCGAACTCGAACCAGAATTCGATCTCCGGGCCGCGCTCCGGCGTCGCACCAGGGGCGGCCATCGCGGGACCGGCCGGCCCCGCGCTCATGCCGGCACCGGCGCGGGCAGGGCGGCGGAGGTCCCCGCCGTGTCGCGGATCAGGAAATGCAGCAGCGCCGCGGCCAGCCCCGCCGCCGCCGTCACCCCCCAGACCAGCGAATAGGACCCGGTCAGGTCGAACACGATCCCGCCCAGCGAGGCCCCCAGGAACGAACCGATCTGGTGGCTGAAGAAGCACACCCCGAACAAGGTGCCGAGATCGCGCGTCCCGAACGCCCGCGCCACGAACCCGCTGGTCAGCGGCACGGTCCCGAGCCAGGTCAGCCCCATCACCGCCGCGAACACCACGACCGAGGTCGCGGTCTTCGGCGCCAGGAAGAACACCGCGATCGTCACCCCGCGGATCAGATAGAGCCAGCCGAGCACGTGCTGCTGGCGAAACCGTCCGCCCAGCCACCCGCACGCCCAGCTGCCGGCCATGTTGAACACGCCGATCAGCGCCAGCGCCGTCGCCCCGAGTCCGATCGGCATGTGGCACAGGAACAGATACCCCGGCAGATAGGTGGCGATGAACGCAAGCTGGAACCCGCAGGCGAAGAAGCCGATGGTGAGCAGCCGGTAGCCCCGATGGCGCCACGCCAGCGCCAGCACCTCATGCAGCGGCGCCGCCGGGGCGGGATCGGGCCTCGCCGTCGGCGCCTCCCGCCGATCGAGCAGGATCCCGAGCGGGGCCGCCGCGAGCAGCACCGCCGCCAGCGCGAACAGCGCCACGGCCAGGCCCGGGCCGTCGGCGATCCGCTGCGCGCCGGGAACGATCACCACCTGCCCGAGCGATCCGCCGGCGCTCGCCAGCCCCATCGCCAGGCTGCGCTTTTCCGCCGAGGCGACCTGGCCGACCGCGGTCAGCACCACCCCGAAGCTCGTGCAGCTGATGCCGATGCCCACCAGCACGCCGATGCCGATGATCAGCATCACGCCCGAGGCCGCCTCCGCCGCCAGCGCCAGCCCGGCGGCAAAGGCGACCGCGCCGCAGGCCACCACCGGTGCGGGCCCGTAGCGATCCGCCGCCGCGCCCGCCACCGGCTGCGCGAACCCCCAGACCAGATTGTGCAGGGCGATCGCGAAGGCGATCTCGGTCACCGGGATCCCGCGCCCGGCGGAGAACGGACCGATGAACAGCCCGAAGGTCTGCCGCACCCCCATCGCCGCGCTCATCACCAGCGCCCCCGCGACGACGACGCGCAATGTCTGGCCGCCGCGGGAAGCGAACCGGATACGATAAGAAATCGACATGGCCTGCGCCCTCCTCCGCCCGAGAATGGCGACGGGCAAAGGCGGCGACAAAGGAGAAGTTGGCGCCCACAGGTGAGCGATCTTCACCTGTCCCGCGGCGCGGCTTCCCGAACGATGTCCGGGACGGATCCGGCCTCATCGAGCAGCCAGTGCTTGAAGGCCCGCAGATCGGGCCGGTAATCCGCCCCATCCGAACTCACCAGCCAATAGGCGGTCTCCGCCGCGATCACGTGCGGGCTCGCCGCCACCAGCCGTCCCGCTTCGAGGTCGCGGTCCACCAGCGGCCTCCGCCCGAGCGCGACGCCGAGGCCCATCGCGGCGGCCTCGAAGGCAAGCTGGATCGAATCGAAGCGCAGCCCCGCGGCGGGGTCGATCCCGTCGGTGCCGGTCCGTTCCAGCCAGGCCGGCCAGTCTTCGCTGGCCGCAGTGACATGCAGCAAGCTGGCCCGGCGCAGGTCGATCCCGCCCGAGCCGTCCGTGAGCGCCGCGCGGCAGGCCGGGCTGCAGACCGGGACCAGGGCTTCGCCGAACAGCCGGGTCCAGGCCGCGCCGGCGACCGGCGCCCGGTTCATGCGGATGGCGAAATCGAACCCGTCCACCGGGAAACCCACCTGCCGGCGCGAGGTGTCCACGCTGACGCCGATCTGCGGCCAGCGGCGGCGGAAGCCCGGCAGCAGCGGCAGCAGCCAGCGGGACGCCAGGGTCGGCGCGCAGCTCACGGCGATGCTGCGCCGCGCCCGGTTGCCCGGCAGCCGCTCGGTGCCGATGGCGATCAGCGACAGCGCCTCGGACACATAGGGCAGATAGTCCGCCCCTTCGGGCGTGAGGGAGAGAAGGCGCGGCGCGCGGAGAAACAAGGTGACGCCCAGCGCTTCCTCCAGGGCGACGATCCCGTGGCTCACCGCGCTCGGCGTCACGTTCAGTTCCGCGGCGGCGCGCTTGAAGCTGCCGTGCCGGCCGGCGGCCTCGAAGAAGCGCAGGGCAGAAAGCGGCGGCAGGCGAAGCGGCATCGCGGGATCCCCCCGGGGCAGGCCGGCGTGGTCGCCGCCGCGCCATCGTCGCGGCGCATCCCCGGAAGGGGCGCCCTTGGGGGCGGCGTCGGTCCGGGGCCGGGTCCGGATGGCCGCGCCGGGCGGTCCTGCCGAAAGGTTCCGGTTCGCGGGCGATGGGCAGCGGCGGACGGTACCGGCGCCGGGCGCCGGCGGCAAGCGCGGCGAGCCGCAGGGTAATCGGGTGAACCACGCGTACCAGGCAATTCACCTCTCCCGCGCCGCGGGAGAGGTCGCCGTGCGCAGCACGGCGGGTGAGGGCAGCCGGCAGCGGCGGGCCAAACGGCCCCGTCGGTGCCACGGGCGATACCGCCAGACCCCGGAATACCGTGCCTCCAGCCCTCACCCGGCGCACTTCGTGCGCCGACCTCTCCCGCACAGCGGGAGAGGTGAAGATGCGGGGCGTCATCCGGGCCGGCGGCGCGCCCGTGTCCCTCTTTACACCCTCGCCGACGCCGCCCAGGCTCGCGGTCCGGCCGCGCAATCCGCCCGCGGTCCCATCGCGCCATAAGGAAACGTCCATGTCGTTCCGCCTGCCCCGCCGCCGCGTGCTCGCCGCCGGCGCCGCCGCCCTTGCCGTGCCCGCACTCGCCGCGCCTGCCGTCCACGCCGCCCCGCCTCCTGTCACCGTCGGCGTGCTCACCGACGAAACCGGCGTGCTCTCCAGCCTCTGCGGCATGGGCTCGGTGCTCGCCGCGCAGATGGCGATCGAGGATTTCGGCGGCACCGTGCTCTCCCGCCCGGTCCGCCTGCTGAACGCCAACCACCAGAACAAGCCCGAGATCGGCGTCACCATCGCCCGCCAGTGGTTCGATACCGAGGGGGTGAGCATGATCACCGACCTCGCCAATTCCGCCGTCGCGCTCGCGGTGCAGAACCTCGCGCACGCCCGCGGCAAGGTCACGCTTTCGTCCACCGGCGGCACGATCGCGCTGATGGGCAAGCAGTGTTCCCCCACCGGCGCCACCTGGACCAACGACACCTATTCCGCCAGCGTCGGCCTGGTGCGCTACTTCATGGACCGGCAGAAGAAGAAGACCTGGTTCCTGATGGGCGCAGACTACGCCTTCGGCCACTCCATGCTGGACCAGGCGGCGAAGGCGATCGCCGCGCATGGCGGCAAGGTGCTGGGCACCTTGTATCACCCGCTCGGCACCACCGATTTCAGCTCCTACCTGCTCACCGCCCAGGCCTCGGGCGCCGAGGTGCTGCTGCTCGGCAATGCCGGCACGGACCTCATCAATTCCCTCAAGCAGGCGCACGAGATGCACCTGCCGCAGACCCTGGCCGCCACCGTCGTCACCATCATCGACGTGCACGCGCTCGGGCTGGCCGAGGCGCAGGGCCTGACCTTCCTCACGTCGTTCTACTGGGACACGGATCCCGCGGCGCGCGCCTGGGCGAAGCGCTTCCTGGCCAAACACGGCGCGGCGCCGACCATGTTCCAGGCCGGCACCTATTCCACCACATTGAGCTACCTGAAAGCGGTGCGCGCCGCCGGCACCACCAAGGGGATCACGGTGATGGACCAGCTGCGGGCGATGCCGATCGAGGACATCTTCAGCCACCACGGGCATCTGCGCATCGACGGACGGCTGATGCACGACATGCTGGTGGCGCAGGTCAAACGTCCCGGCACCGCCAAGGGCGAGTGGGACCTGTTCGACATCGTCACCACCCTGCCCGGCGATCAGGTGTTCCGCCCGCTGGCGGAAAGCGACTGCCCGCTGGTCCGCAGCTAGGCAACGTCTCCCCTCCCCTTGCGGGAGGGGCGGGGGGAGGGGTCCAGGCGGCACAAGCCCGCCCGAGGGGTTTCAGGGCCGCCCCCTCCCCCAGCCCCTCCCGCAAGGGGAGGGGAGAAGAAGCGGCGCCGCCTACCCCTCCCGGATCCCGCTGCCGTGGATGCCGATCATCGACAGCAGCTCCCGCCGCGTGGCGGGATCGGAGCGGAACGCCCCCAGCATGTGGCTGGTCACCATGGTCACGCCCGGCTTGTGCACCCCGCGGGTGGTCATGCACTGGTGCGCCGCCTCGATCACCACCGCCACGCCGCGCGGGGCCAGCACCTCCTGGATGGTGGTGGCGATCTGGACGGTCAGCTTCTCCTGGATCTGCAGCCGCTTGGCATAGGCTTCCACCACGCGCGCGAGCTTGCTGATCCCCACCACCCGCCGGTGCGGCAGGTAGGCGACATGCGCGCGCCCAGGATCGGCGCCATGTGGTGCTCGCAGGTGCTCTCCACGCGGATGTCGCGCAGCAGAACGATCTCGTCGTAGCCCTCGGTTTCCTCGAAAGTGCGTTCCAGCAGCGCGGTCGGGTCGATCGCGTAGCCGCAGAAGAACTCCTCATACGCGCGCGCCACCCGGGCCGGGGTGTCGCGCAGCCCTTCGCGCGCCGGGTCGTCGCCGGCCCAGCGCAGCAGGGTGCGGATCGCCGCCTCCGCCTCCGCGCGGGTCGGGCGGGCGGACTCGGGCGCGGCCGTCAGGGCCGAGGACAGGCGAGAGGCAGGAGCGATCAGGTCCACCGCGGGGGCTTCCTTGCACAATCAGCGGAACGGGGCCGCCGCGGCCCCGCACAAGACATGGCCCCCGAGCGAAAACCCGCAAGGCGCGGCCGTCAATGCACCCCGCCCGCCTGGTGCGGGCTGTCGAGGCTGAACGGCGGGACCGCCACGTCGAACGCCTCGCCCGACGCGGGATCCATCATGTGGTAGGTGCCGACCATGAAGCCCGACGGCGTCTCCAGCGGCGTGCCGGAGGTGTATTCGAAGCTCTCCCCCGGCTCCAGCAGCGGCTGTTCGCCCACCACGCCGGCGCCCTGGACATGCTGGGTGCGCCCGCGCGCGTCGGTGATCCGCCACGTGCGGCGCATCAGCTGCACCGGGCGCGGGCCCTCGTTCGCGATCTTCACCCGGTAGGCCCAGACGAAGTGGCCGTCCTCGGGCCGCGACTGGTCCTCCAGGTAGTAGGAGCGCACCGACACGCGGATGCCGCCGGTGATCTTGCTGTAGTCCTCGCCCATGAGCCGGATATCGCAGTTGCCGTGTGAGGGTGATCGATAGAACGCGGACGCGGCCGGATTGTCCACACCCGCCGCGTGACCTTCTCCCTCCCCCTTGCGGGGGAGGGCCGGGGAGGGGGGCCGGCGGCACGGGCTTCGGGGTGGCCGCACCCCCCACCCCAACCCTCCCCCGCAAGGGGGGAGGGAGAAGGGGTCCCGCCGCTCAGCCGCCGGCCAGCGCCTGGGCCAGATCGTCGCGCAGATCCTCCGGATCTTCCAGCCCGACCGACAGGCGGATCACGCCGTCGGTGATGCCGAGCTTCGCGCGTTCCTCCGCGCCGATCCGCATATGCGTCGTGGTGGCCGGATGGGTGGCGAGCGATTTCGAATCGCCCAGGTTGTTCGACACCGCGATCAGCCGGAACCGGTTCATCGCGGCGAAGGCGGCGTCCTTGCCGCCGGCGAGCTCGAACGTCACCACCGTGCCGCCGCCCTGCATCTGCGCCGCCGCCAGTGCGTGCTGGGGATGGTCGGCGCGGGTCGGGTACCACACCCGCCGCACCTCGGCACGCCCGGCGAGGAAGCCGGCGATCGCCTCCGCCCCGCGGCAGGCGGCGCCCACCCGCAGCGCCAGGGTTTCCAGCCCCTTCAGCAGCACCCAGGCGTTGAACGGCGACAGCGCCGGGACGGTGTTGCGCAGGAACGGCTGCAGGGTTTCCTCGACCCATTTCGCCCGCCGAGCACCGCGCCGCCCAGCACCCGACCCTGGCCGTCGATATGCTTGGTGCAGGAATACACCACCACGTCGGCGCCCAGCGCGAGCGGCTGCTGCAACAGCGGCGTGGCGAACACGTTATCGACCACCACGATCGCCCCGGCGGCGTGGGCCAGCCCGGCCACCGCGCGCAGATCGACCAGTTCCAGCATCGGGTTCGACGGCGTCTCCAGCAGCACGAGCTGCGCCGGGCGCGACAGCGCGGCGCGCCATTGCGCCAGGTCCGCACCGTCGACGAATTCGGCGGCGATCCCGTAGCGCGGCAGCAGGGTGGAGACGATCCAGTGGCAGGAGCCGAACAGCGCGCGCGAGGCCACCACCCGGTCG
>CAWHKR010000060.1:0-5000 GCA_963829875.1 uncultured Pseudomonadota bacterium
TCGCATCGACGGTCACCGGCGCCGCCAATGCACCGGTGGAACGACCATTGCGGCCCCGATACCCCGAGCAGCGAGCAACGTCTGCTCATGACAACTCCAGGACGGCTGCATGGCGAATCTAATGGACAACGTAACCGATATTTACCTCGCTCCAACTCCTTTTGGGAGGCGGCTGCCCGATCGCGGCCATCGCTGGCCCGAGAGCCGCTGGCGGCCGATGAACCAGCAGTCAGGTGTCCACCAAAACCCAGCGCCGCGAGTCCAGCGATCCTGCGATCACTCTAATGGCACCGCGCAGAGGTTCACCGGCACCACAAAGGGCGCTAGGCTCCGGGGTCCAATTCCGGTGATCTCCCCGAGGAGCGGCCATGACCGTTCGCGCCGCCATCTACGCCCGCTATTCGTCTGACGCTCAGAGCGCGGCGTCGATCGAGGACCAGATCCGTCTGTGCAAGGAGCGGCTCGCCAGCGAGGGCTGGCAGCTGGTCCAGGTCTACCGCGACGCCGCGATGAGCGGCGCCAGCGATCTCCGCCCCGGCTACCAGGCCCTGCTGGAAGGCGCGCGCGAGGCCGAGTTCGATGTCGTGGTTGCCGAGGCCCTGGACCGGCTGTCGCGCGACCAGGCCGACGTCGCCACCCTGTTCAAGCGCCTGCGCTTCGCCGGCATCCGCCTGGTGACCCTGGCCGAGGGCGAGATCACCGAGCTGCATGTCGGCCTGAAGGGCACGATGAACGCCCTGTTCCTCAAGGACCTCGCCGACAAGACGCGGCGCGGCCTGCGCGGCCGGGTCGAGGCCGGCCGCAGCGGCGGCGGCAATGCCTACGGCTATCGGGTGGTCGCCCCCGGCGCGCTGAAGGGCGATCAGGCCCGCGGCGAACGGGCGATCGACCCCGCCGAGGCCGCCGTCGTGCGCCGCATCTTCCAGGAATACGCCGACGGCGCCGCGCCACGCCGGATCGCCATGCGGCTGAACGCGCGAGGGCATCCCCGCCCCGCGCGGAGGCGCCTGGGGCGCCAGCGCGATCAACGGCAACCGCGCCCGCGGCACCGGGATCCTCAACAACGAGCTCTATATCGGCCGGCTGGTCTGGAACCGGCTGCGCTACATGAAGGACCCGGACACCGGCCGCCGCCGCTCCCGCGCCAACGACCAGCAAGCGGCCTGGTCTGCACCGAGGTGCCGCAGCTGCGCATCATCCCGCAGGAGCTGTGGGACAAGGTGCGCGCCCGCCAGGCCAGGCTCGACCGCGTCGGCGCCACCGAACCGGGCGAGCCGCGTCCCTTCTGGTCGCAGCAGCGCCCGCGCTACCTGTTCTCCGGCCTGATGCGCTGCGGGGCGTGCGGCGGCGGCTATTCCAAGATCAGCGCCACGGCGTTCGGCTGCTCGACGGCGCGCAACAAGGGCCCGACCGCCTGCACCAACCGGCTGACGATCCGCCGCGACGTGCTGGAGCAGACCGTGCTGGACGGCGCTCGCGACACGGCTGATGGACCCGGCGCTGTTCGCGGAGTTCGTCGCCGCCTTCACCGCCGAGTGGAACCGCCTGCAGGGCGAGATCGCCGGCGAGCGCGAAGCGCACGAAGCCGAGCTCGCAGCGGGTGCGCCGGCAGATGCGAACGCCTGGTCGACGCGATCGCCGACGGCACCCCGCCGGCGGTGGTCAACGACCGGCTGCGCGACCTGGATGCCCGGCGGGCCAGCTGGAGGAACAGATGCGCGACCGCCGCCGAGGCCGGCCCCGCGGCTGCATCCCAACCTGGCGGAGCTCTACCGCCAGAAGGTGGCGGCGCTGACGGAGGTGCTGGCCAAGGACGACGCCGCCGAGGTGCGCGAGCTGATCCGCGGCCTGGTGGAAGCGATCGTGCTGATGCCGGAGGACGGGCGCCTGCGGGTCGAGGTCCGCGGCGAGCTGGCCGCGATTTTGGCGATTGGCGGAGGCGGCTCGGAACGACAAAGGCGCCGCGGGTGACCGGCGCCTTGTGTGAGCAAATCAAGATGGTTGCGGGGACAGGATTTGAACCTGTGACCTTCAGGTTATGAGCCTGACGAGCTACCGGGCTGCTCCACCCCGCGAGGGTGGTTTGGTCTGGGATGGGCTGGAAGACCTGGCGGCGACCTACTCTCCCGCGGCTTAAGCCGCAGTACCATGGGCGCTGGGGGTTTTCACGGCCGAGTTCGGGATGGGATCGGGTGCGGTCTCCCCGCCATGGCCACCAGGTCGTCCAGCCCATCCCGATCTGGTGTGACGGGGATGGCAGGTTCTGGTGTTTGTGTGTTGTGTGCTGCGCGGAGGCTGGGGATGATTTCTGTGCATGGAGGGTCTGCCCACTGATCCGAGGATCACTGGACGATGACCGTTGGCGATCGAGCCGATCGGGCGATTAGGACCGGTCAGCTTCGCGCGTTACCGCGCTTCCACATCCGGCCTATCAACGTGATGGTCTATCACGGCCCTCGGGGAGACCTGGTTTAGAGGAGGGTTTCCCGCTTAGATGCTTTCAGCGGTTATCCCGTCCATACATAGCTACCCGGCGGTGCCACTGGCGTGACAACCGGTACACCAGAGGTATGTCCATCCCGGTCCTCTCGTACTAGGGACAGCGCCTCGCAAGTCTCCTTCACCCACGGCAGATAGGGACCGAACTGTCTCACGACGTTCTAAACCCAGCTCACGTACCACTTTAATCGGCGAACAGCCGAACCCTTGGGACCTGCTCCAGCCCCAGGATGTGATGAGCCGACATCGAGGTGCCAAACCTCCCCGTCGATGTGGACTCTTGGGGGAGATCAGCCTGTTATCCCTAGAGTACCTTTTATCCGTTGAGCGATGGCCCTTCCACGCGGGACCACCGGATCACTATGGCCGACTTTCGTCTCTGCTCGAGCTGTCGCTCTCGCAGTCAGGCGGGCTTGTGCCATTGCACTCAACAGCCGATGTCCGACCGGCTTGAGCCCACCATCGCGCGCCTCCGTTACTTTTTGGGAGGCGACCGCCCCAGTCAAACTGCCCACCATGCAGGGTCCCGGACCGGGCTGACCGGTCGCGGTTAGACATCAGAAGAGTTCAGGGTGGTATTTCAAGGGTGGCTCCACCGAAGCTAGCGCCCCGGCTTCAAAGCCTCCCACCTATCCTACACAGAATTCTCCTGATGCCACTGCAAAGCTGCAGTAAAGGTTCATAGGGTCTTTCCGTCTGACCGCGGGTACCCCGCATCTTCACGGGGAATTCAATTTCGCTGAGCCGATGCCGGAGACAGTGGGGAAGTCGTTACGCCATTCGTGCAGGTCGGAACTTACCCGACAAGGAATTTCGCTACCTTAGGACCGTTATAGTTACGGCCGCCGTTTACCGGGGCTTCAATTCGGTGCTTGCACACCTCCTCTTAACCTTCCGGCACCGGGCAGGCGTCAGACCCTATACGTCGTCTCTCGACTTCGCAGAGCCCTGTGTTTTTACTAAACAGTCGCTACCCCCTGCTCTGTGCCACCCGCACCCGGTTGCCCGGATACAGGTCTCGCTTATCCCGAAGTTACGCGAGCAATTTGCCTAGTTCCTTCGACATCGTTCTCTCAAGCGCCTTGGTATACTCTACCTGTCCACCTGTGTCGGTTTAGGGTACGGTCTCGTCACTGGAGCTATTTCCTGGGATGCGCGCAAAGCCAGGGCAATCCGATAAGCCCTGACAACAGTTTGCATCCGTCACTTCCAGCTGGCCCAGGAATATTAACCTGGTTCCCATCGACTACGGCTTTCGCCCTCGCCTTAGGGGCCGGCTCACCCTGCGCGGATTAACCTTGCGCAGGAACCCTTGGACTTTCGGCGACAGAGTTTCTCACTCTGTTTGTCGCTACTCATGTCAGCATTCGCACTTCCGATACCTCCACCGTCCCTCACAGGACCGGCTTCACAGGCTTACGGAACGCTCCGCTACCGCTTGCAAGTTGCTACACTTGCAAACCCACAGCTTCGGTACGTGGCTTGAGCCCCGTTACATTTTCGGCGCAGGATTTCTAATAGACCAGTGAGCTATTACGCTTTCTTTAAAGGATGGCTGCTTCTAAGCCAACCTCCTGGTTGTTTTGGAATTCCCACATCCTTTCCCACTTAGCCACGATTTGGGGACCTTAGCTGGTGGTCTGGGCTGTTTCCCTCTCGACGACGGACCTTAGCACCCGCCGTCTGTCTGCCACGCTATACTCCTCGGTATTCGGAGTTTGGTTAGGTTTGGTAAGTCTTTGGGACCCCCTAGCCCATCCAGTGCTCTACCCCCGAGGGTAAACACATGACGATCTACCTAAATAGATTTCGCGGAGAACCAGCTATTTCCGAGTTTGATTGGCCTTTCACCCCTAGCCACAGCTCATCCCCGACTTTTTCAACAGGCGTGGGTTCGGCCCTCCAGTGCGTGTTACCGCACCTTCAGCCTGGCCATGGCTAGATCACTCGGTTTCGGGTCTTCCGCCCGCGACTGAACGCCCTGTTCAAACTCGCTTTCGCTGCGCCTTCGCCTACCGGCTTAAGCTTGCCACGAACGGAAACTCGCTGACCCATTATACAAAAGGTACGCCGTCACCACACCAGGGACTCGCGCCCCATCGGCGGCTCCGACTGCTTGTAGGCATTCGGTTTCAGGTCTCTTTCACTCCCCTCTCGGGGTGCTTTTCACCTTTCCCTCACGGTACCTGTTCGCTATCGGTCACCAGGGAGTATTTAGGCTTGGAGGGTGGTCCCCCCATGTTCAGACAGGATTTCACGTGTCCCGCCCTACTCAAGGATCCATGGATCTTTACACATACGGGGCTATCACCCGCTATGGCCGGCCTTTCCAGACCGTTCTGCTTATCTTCCATGAACCACTGGCCTGTTCCGCTTTCGCTCGCCACTACTCGCGGAATCTCTGTTGATGTCTTTTCCTCCGGGTACTGAGATGTTTCAGTTCCCCGGGTTCGCCTCGACAGCCTATGTATTCAGCTGCCGATACCCCAAAGGGGTGGGTT
>CAWHKR010000060.1:10000-148502 GCA_963829875.1 uncultured Pseudomonadota bacterium
TGGAACGCAAACCGCCGGTCGTCGCCCTGGTAGCTCAGGATACCTTTGGTCCGCAGCAGGTCCGGCCCCTTGTCGGCCAGCAGGGTGCCGATCCAGGCGTTGAACTTCTCCGCGTCGATCGGCCGCTGGGCCTCGAAGCTCATGGAAGTGACGTCGTCGTTGTGCTCGTGCGCGTCGTCCTCCAGGAAGTCCGGCACCCGCTCCAGCACCCGGGCGAGGTCGAAGGCGCCGCGGTTCAACACCTGCTCGATCGGCAGCGCCGCGCGCTCGGTGCGGTGGATCACCGCGAAGCGGTTGATCTGGCGGAGGCGGGCCTCCACCGCCGCCAGCTCGTCCGGCGTGACCAGATCGGTCTTGTTCAGCACGATCACGTCGGCGAAGGCGATCTGGTCTTCCGCCTCGTGGCTGTCGTCCAGCCGCGCCAGGACGTGCTTGGCGTCCACCACGGTGACGATCGCGTCCAGCTTGGTCCGGGCGCGCACGCCTTCATCGACGAAGAAGGTCTGTGCCACGGGGGCGGGGTTGGCCAGCCCGGTGGTCTCGATGATGATGCCGTCGAACCGGTCGCGCCGCTTCATCAGCCCGCCGACGATGCGGATCAGGTCGCCGCGCACCGTGCAGCAGACACAGCCGTTGTTCATCTCGAACACTTCCTCGTCGGTATCCACGACGAGGTCGTTGTCCACCCCGAGTTCGCCGAACTCGTTGATCACCACGGCGTATTTGCGGCCGTGCTGCTCGCTCAGGATGCGGTTGAGCAGGGTGGTCTTGCCGGCGCCCAGGTAGCCGGTCAGCACGGTCACCGGGATCGGCTCGGGCCCGGCCGGTTGAGGTCGTATCGGACATCGTGGTCGCCGCCATCATCGTCGCTCCTGAATCCATAATCCCGCCGAATATAGGGGGGGCGGGGGCGCGCAACCACCTCAGCCGGGCCCCCGGAACCGGCGGCGGCAGCGCCTGGTGCTTTCGCAGCTGCGGCATCCGGCGTAGATCTGCCCCGGTCACACCACATCGCCGGCAACCAGCCCCCGGCCCGACGATCCAACAAGGGAGAGCCAGCCATGGACGATGTCGTCATCGTCTCCGCCGTCCGCACCCCGGTCGGCAGCTTCAACGGCGCCTTTGCCGCGGTGCCCGCCCATGTTCTCGGCACCACAGCGATCGAGGCCGCGATCACGCGCGCCGGGCTCGATCCCGCCGACGTCGACGAAGTGATCCTGGGCCAGGTCCTCGCCGCCGGCGAGGGCCAGAACCCGGCCCGCCAGGCGGCCCGCGCCGCTGGCCTGCCGGACGGCAAGACCGCTTTCGGCATCAACCAGGTCTGCGGCTCCGGCCTGCGCGCCGTCGCGCTGGCTGCGCAGCAGATCCGCACCGGGGAAAGCGCCATCGTCGCCGCCGGCGGGATGGAGAGCATGAGCACCTCCGCCCACGCCGCCTATCTGCGCGCCGGCACCAAGATGGGCACCGTCGAGTTCATCGACACGATGCTCAAGGACGGGCTGTGGGACGCGTTCCACGGCTACCACATGGGCACCACGGCCGAAAACGTCGCCCGCAAGCACCAGATCACCCGCGAAGAGCAGGACGAATTCGCCCTCGCCTCGCAGCAGAAGGCCAGCGCGGCGCAGAAGTCCGGCCGCTTCAAGGACGAGATCGTCGCAGTGACAGTGAAAGGTCGCAAGAGCGACACCGTGGTGGCCGACGACGAATACATCCGCCATGACTCCAGCATCGAGACCATGACCAAACTGCGCCCGGCCTTCAGCAAGGACGGCACGGTGACCGCGGGCAACGCCTCCGGCATCAATGACGGTGCCGCCACCCTGGTGCTGATGTCGGCCGCGGAAGCGGCCAAGCGAGGCCTGACCCCGCTCGCCCGCGTTGCCGCCTTCGCCACCGCTGGGGTGGACCCGGCGGTGATGGGCACGGGGCCGATTCCGGCCACCCGCAAGGCGCTCAGCCGGGCCGGCTGGAAGCCCGACGATCTTGATCTGATCGAGGCCAATGAAGCCTTCGCCGCCCAAGCGATCGCGGTAAACAAGGACCTTGGCTGGGACACCGCGAAGGTGAACGTGAACGGCGGCGCCATCGCCATCGGCCACCCGATCGGCGCCTCCGGCGCCCGCGTGCTGGTGACCCTGCTGCACGAGATGGCGAAGCGGGACGCAAAGAAGGGCCTGGCGACACTGTGCATCGGCGGCGGCATGGGTGTCGCCATGTGCCTGGAGCGCTAAGCGATCCGCCGCCGCCGCTCCCCCTCCCGCAAGGGGAGGGGGAGCGATGGTGGATGCCTGCACATCCTTCCGGGCCGCCGGCCCTGCCCCCCACTCCGGAGATCCCCCGATGGCCGGCCTCTACTTCGAGGACTTCCACGAAGGCCAGGTGTTCGAGCACGCGATGTCGCGCACCGTCACCGAAGCCGACAACGTGCTGTTCACCTGCCTCACGCTCAATCCGCAGCCGCTGCATCTCGACGCCGAGTTCGCCAGGACCACCGAGTTCGGCAAACCGCTGGTCAACAGCATCTTCACCCTCGGCCTCGTGATCGGCATGACGGTGGGGGAAACCACGCTCGGCACCACCATCGCCAATCTCGGCATGAGCAAGGTGGAGTTCCCCAAGCCGGTCTTCCACGGCGACACGATCCGCGCCCGCTCGATCGTGCGCGGGGTGCGGGCCAGCCGGTCCCGCCCCGAGGCGGGGGTGGTGGAGTTCGAGCACCAAGGGGTCAACCAACGCGGCGAGATCGTCGCCACCTGCCTGCGCGCGGCGTTCATGAAGCGGCGCCCGGCCGGCTGACCGTCCGCGGGCGGGGGAGCCCGGCCAGCCGCGGCAGCAGGAACTCCAGGTCGCGTTCGGCAACGCAGACCAGGTAAAGGTCCGCCGGCGGCGTATCTTCGGGCGCCTCCGGCAGCGGCCTTCCATCCGGGTCCAGGGGCAACGCCGCCAGCCCCAGGTCGCCATAGACGTCCAGCAACGCCGGGCCGGCCCGCCAGACCGCCGGGTCGCGCCCCTCCTGCGCGGCGAGATCGCGCAGGCGCCAGATCGCGGACACCAGGTCGCCCTCCGGCCCGACCGGATCGCCCAGGGCCAGCAGCACCCGCCCGAACCGGCTGAACGGGATCCCGGCCCGGCCGGCTTCGCCCCACACCACGCCGTCGGCCCGGTCCGGCAAGGGGGCGCCGTACGGCGCGAGGCGGGCGTGCGCGGCCTCATCCCACCGGCCCCAGTTCACCCGGCCGGGACGCAGCAGGAACCAGAGCGCCAGCAAGCCGGGCACCACCGTCAGCGCCACACTCACCCGCAGGCCGACGCCGGTGCCGGGGGTCAACACGATCTGCCACCAGGCAGTGTCGGCCAGCCCCGCCACCCGCCGGCGGAAGCTGACCAGCCCCAGCACGCCCACCACCAGCGCCAGCAGCGAGGCGGCGGTGTGCGCCTCCAGCTTGCCGCTGAGCAGCCGGGCGGGGCGGTAAAAGCGGATCCGGAACGGCGCCAGCATGACCGCCGTCAGGGCCAGCACCGCGGCAATCCAGCCCGGCTCGTCGCGGGCCACGACAAAGACCGTGCCGAGGGTCAGCAGCAGCAACGTGAGCCACCAGGCCAGGGTGACCCGCCGCACCAGGGTCGCCGCCAGCACCACCAGCCCGGCGCCGATCAAGGACGGCACGAACACCCCCGCCTGCACGGCCAGGTCGGCCGAGGCCGGCGCGTCCGTCGGGACGAGCACGCCGAGCCCCAGCAGCAGCAGGCCGCTGAGGGCCACCGCGCCGGAGGCCGCGGCAAGCGCGAAATCCGGCTCCGGGGCGCGCGCCAGGCTACGCAGCAGCGGCAGCCGCGCGAACCGGCCGAATACCGCGCCGCCGCGCAGCAACGCCTCGTTGGCGGCAAACATCGTGCCGGCCAGGAACAGCGGGATGACGTAATAGTAGAGGCGGAACACCACGATCGCCGCGACGATCCGCGGCGCCGGCAGAAAGGGTGCCAGGCCGAACAGCACCGCGCTGTCGAACACGCCGAGGCCGGCCGGCACGTTGGCGGCGAGGCCCGCCGAATAGGCCGCCACATAGATGCCGAGAAACGTCAGCCAGGTCAGCCGCGGCGCGTGCGGCACCAGCACCCAGAAGATCGTCGCGGTCAGCGCCACGTCCGCGGTGGCCAGCGCCACCTGCGCCAGCGCCATGCGGAAGCCCGGCAACTCGATCCTGTGGCCGAACGGCCGGATGGTCCCCACCAGCCGAGCCAGCCCGACATAGCCGGCGACGATGCCCCAAAGCAGCGCACCGAACCCATACATCACGACGAGCGGCAGATGGTCGCCGAAGAACGGGACGGCGCGCGGTTCGATGAACAGGATCGCGCCGCCCAGCACCATCCCGCCCAGCCCGAAGGTCAGGCTGCAGAACGCCACCACCCGCGCGATCTGCCCCGGCGTCAGCCCCCAGTGGGCATAAAGCCGGTAGCGCACCGCCGCGCCGGACACCACGGCGAACCCAAGACTGTGCGACAGGGCATAGGCACAGAAGGACGCGAACGCGACCCGCCGGTAGCCGACCTTGTGCCCGGCGTAGATCGTGCCAAGCCGGTCATAGAGCGTGAGCCCGGCATAGGAGAGCACAGTGAACAGGAACGCCAGCGCCAGCGACCAGGGCGCGATCGCTTCCAGGGCCTGCCCCACCTCGTCCAACTCGAGGTGGCGAAACTCCCGCTGCACCGCATAGAGCGCCACGAACAACAGCACGGCGCCGAGCAGCGCCGGGATATGCCGCAGGCTGCGGGGCATGCGAGGTCAGCAAGCAAGGCCAGGGGGCTCTGCCCCCTGGACCCCCGCCAAGGGCAGTGCCCTTGGAACCCATTCGTTGGTTCCGTGCGGGAGGGGGTGGCGCGGCGGGCGCGGGGCGGCCCGGGCGGGCAGGCCGGCACAGAGCGCTTTGCGCTCTGTGCCGGCCTGCCCGCCCGGGCCGCCCCGCGCCCGCCGCGCCACCCCCTCCCGCACGGAACCCCCCGAGGGGTCCAGGGGACCAGTCCCCTGGTGGGGGGTCCAGGGGGGCAAAGCCCCCTTGGCCTTGCTTGCTTGCCTCACGCCGCCGCAGCAGGCCGGGCGAGTGCCGCCTCGATCAGCGCGATCGTTTCGGTCACTCCGTACAGCGCCACGAAGCCGCCGAAGCGGGGTCCTTCGGTCTGCCCCAGCAGAACCTGATACAGGCAGCCGAACCAGGCGCGCAGTTCGGCGAACGCGTGTCGCTTGCCGACTTCGAAGACCATGTTCTGGATCGTCTCCGCGCTCGGGTTCGGGTCCATGGCTTTCAGTGTTTCCGCCAGGTCGGCGAGCGCGGCGCGTTCGGTGGCGTCGGGCTGACGATAGTGTTTCGCTGGGCGCACGAAGTCGCGGTAGTAGGCGATGGCATAGCCCACCAGGCTGTCCAGGAACGGCATGGTCGCAGGACTGGCCTCGGGCGCATAGCGGCGGATGAAGCCCCAGAGGATTTCGGGCGTGTCGGCGTTCACGACGCTGGCGAGGTTCAGCAGCATGGCAAAGGCGACCGGGCTGCCGCCGTGGTTGGGCAGGTTGCCGCCGTGGATGTGCCAGGCCGGGTTGGTTGGCTGCTCCGCCTCCGGCTGCGCCGGCAGGCGCGCGGCGTGGGCGAGGTAGTCGTCGACGGCGCGGGGGATGGCGTCGAAGTAGAGGCGTTTGGCGCGCTGCGGCTGGTGGTACATGAACAGGGCGAGCGATTCGGGCGGGGCGTAGCGCAGCCATTCCTCCACCGACAGGCCGTTGCCCTTGGACTTGCTGATCTTCTGCGCGCGCTCATCGAGGAACAGTTCGTAGGTGAACCCTTCCGGCGGCGTGCCGCCCAGGATGCGGCAGATGCGGCCCGAGAGGCGCACGGAATCGATCAGGTCCTTGCCCGACATCTCGTAATCGACGCCGAGGGCGAACCAGCGCATCGCCCAGTCCGCTTTCCATTGCAGCTTGGCCGCGCCGCCGGTGACCGGCGTCTCGAACATCTCGTTCGTATCGGGGTCGCGCCAGATGACGGTGCCGGCATCGGGGTCGCAGCGCTCCATCGGCACCTGCATCACCTGGCCGGTGCGGGGATGGAGCGGCAGGATGGGGGAATAGGTGGCGCGGCGCTCCGGGCCCAGGGTGGGCAGGATCACCGCTTTCACCTCGTCGTGGCAGGCGAGCACGCGCCGGAGCGCCGCGTCGAACCGGCCGGAGGTGTAGTAGTCGGTGGACGAGGCGAATTCGTATTCGAATCCGAACGAATCCAGGAACGCCCGCAGCCGCGCGTTGTTGTGCGCGCCGAAGCTGTCGTGCGCGCCGAACGGGTCGGGGATGCGGGTCAGCGGCTGGCCGAGATAGGCGCGTCAGCATGTCCCGGTTCGGCACGTTGTCCGGCACCTTGCGCAACCCGTCCATGTCGTCGCTGAAGGCGAGCAGGCGGGACGGCAGGCCGGTGAGGCGGGTGAACGCCTGGCGCACCCAGGTGGTGCGGGCGACTTCGCCGAAGGTGCCGATATGCGGCAGGCCGGAGGGGCCGTAGCCGGTCTCGAACAGTGCGGCGCCCTTGCCGGAGGCGGCGAGGCGGGCGGCGACCTTGGCGGCTTCCTCGAAGGGCCAGGCCTTGGGAACGGCGGGGGGTGCGGACATGGCGGGAAGCTAGGCAGTGCCGTGCGGGCGGTCAATTTGCCGCGCCCCCGGCGCATCGCTACCTTTGCCCCGAAATCGTCCTTTGCAACGCGACGAGCGGGAGAACGCCGATGATCGAAGCCTGGACCTGGCCCACGCCGAACGGCCACAAGGTGCACATCGCGCTGGAAGAGCTCGGCATTCCCTACAAGGTGATCCCGATCAATATCGGCCAGGGCGAGCAGTTCGGGCCCGAGTTCCTGGCGATCACCCCGAACCACCGCATTCCGGCGATCGTCGACCCGGAGGGGCCGGGGGGCACGCCGCTGACGCTGTTCGAATCGGGAGCGATCCTGATCTATCTGTCCGAGAAGGCGGGGGGCAAGCTGATCCCGGCGGATCCCGCCGGCCGCTACACCTGCCTGCAATGGCTGATGTTCCAGATGGGCGGGGTCGGGCCGATGTTCGGCCAGTACAACCACTTCGCCAACTACGCCACGGAGAAGCTGCCCTATGCGATCGCGCGCTACACCAACGAGGTGAAGCGCCTGCACCGGGTACTGGAAACCCGGCTGGCCGAGGCGCCCTATCTGGCGGGCGAGGAGTACAGCATCGCCGACATCGCCACCTTCCCCTGGGTGCGCAACCCGGACCGGCGCGGGATCTCCCTGGACGACTACCCGAACATCCGCCGCTGGCACGATGCGATCGCCGCCCGCCCGGCGGTGCAGCGCGGCGTGGCGGTGCTGGCGGAGAACCAGCGCCGCGGTCCGATGAGCGAGAAGGAGCGGGAGAACCTGTTCGGCGCCACCCAGTTCGCCAAGCGGTAGGCTCCCGGCCGCAGCGGAGACCGCGCGGCGGGGCGGGTCAGCCGGCGCCCCGCCGCCGCGGCTCCGGCGCCGGTGCCGCCCGTCCGCGGCTGACCAGCCAGCATCCCACCGCCGCCACGACGAAGCCGGCGATCGCCAGCGGCGACAGACGTTCGCCCAGCAACAGCCATGTGATGATCGCGGTGGTGCCGGGCACCAGGTAGAAATTCGCCGTCACCCGCGCCGCCGCGCCCTCGCGCAGCATGAAGAAGTAGAGCGCCATCCCGCCGAGGGAGACCGCCAGGGTGTTCCACACCACCGCGGCGACGGCGCCCGTGGTCCAGTCCAGCCGCGGGGTTTCCAGCAGGGCGGCGCCGGCCACCGAGACGGCCGCCGCGGCAAGGAACTGCACTGTGGCCCCCGCCAGCAGCGGCACGCCGCGGCAGAACCGGCCGAACCAGAGCGTGCCCGCCACCAGCCCCAGCACGCCCAGGAAGGCGAGCGCCAGCCCGTCCAGCCGCGCCGTGCTGTGTGCCGCCGCCAGCCCCACCACCAGCGCCACGCCGACCACGCCGAGGCCCATGCCGAACCACTGCGCGCCGCGCAGCCGCTCGTGCAGCACCAGCACGCCGAGGATCGCAGTCAGCAACGGGGTCAGCGACTGCACCAGGGCGATCGGCGCGGCGGCGACCAGGGTGAGGCCGACATGCGGGGCCATCAGCCCGATCGCGTTGACCAGCGCCCCGGCGATCGCGCAATGCAGCCAGCGCCCGCGGCGCAGCGGCGCCCAGGACGCGCCGACGATCAGCATGAGCGCGACCAGCACCGCGGCGCAGGCAGAGAGCCGGATGGCGACGAAGGCAAGCGGGCTCAGATGCCGCAGCCCCACCTTGGCGGCGATGAACGAGGAGCTCCACAGCAGCACGAAGCCGAAGGGCGCGCCGCGCGCGAGAGCCGGGGCCAAACTGCCCATCGGGCCGTGCTGCGCCATGGTTTCCCCCTGCGCGGCGCCGGCCGCGACGCTTATGCCAAGGGGGTGTAGCGCCAGATGCTGGCCGGGGGGAAGTTGGCGGGGGTCCAGGCCTCGCGCCGTGCCGCCAGGCGGTGCGTGCGCCAGGGCAGCGGTGAGGTCGCGCAGTAGCTGGAGTGCAGGAAGCCGCGACCGGGGGCCACCGCTTCGATGGCGTCGATGAAGCGCCGCTGCTCGGCGCGCGGCAGCAGCACGAGGGGGACGCCGCAGACCACGCTGCCGATCCGCCCGTGCCAGGCGTGCGGCAGCAACGCGGGCAGGCGCCTTGCGTCACCCTCGATCACCAGCGCGCCGGGGAGGGCGCGGCGGAGATGGGCGGCCATCTCCCGGATCGCGTCGGCGGGAAAGAGCCTGCCGCGCCGGGGGCACGGATGGGTGCGGAGAGTTTGCGGCGACGGTGACAGAAATTACGTGCCGCAGGGTCCGGCCTTCCCCGTCCTGGCCGGGCTAGACCCGGCCAGCCACGCATGGACGTTCGGGGGCAAATGGCCGGGTCAAGCCCGGCCAAGACGGCGGGCGGTGAGGCGCGGACCTCGGGCCGCTAGCAGCCGCGGAAGCGCGGCGGGCGCTTCTCGGCGAAGGCCATGACCGCCTCGCGATGGTCCTCGCTGAGGCCGGTGCGCGCCTGGTGCACCGCTTCCATGTCCAGCACCGCTTCCAGCGGCTCGGTCTCGGCGGCGAGCAGATTGCGCTTCATGTAGCCGTAGGCGAGCCTTGGCCCGGCGGCGAGGCGGCGGGCCAGGGCCATCGTTTCGGTCTCCAGCGCCGCCTCGTCCAGCACCCGGTTCACCAGCCCGAAGCGCTCGGCGGCCTCGGCGTCGATCACCTCGCCGAGCAGGTACATCTCCCGCGCCCGCGCGGGACCGACGAGGCGGGTCAGCAGCCAGGTGCCGCCGAAATCGCCGGAATAGGCGATGCCGCCGAAGCCGGTGCCGAACCGCGCGGAACCGGCCGCCAATCGCAGATCGCACGCCATCGCGAGCCCCAGCCCGGCGCCCACCGCCACCCCGTTCACCATCGCCAGGATCACCTTCGGATGCCGGCGCATCAGCCGCGGCAGCCGGTGCATGCGCGAGAGGCGGGAGACCCGCTCCTCGAAGCTCTGATCGCCGCGGCGGGCCATGTCCTTCACGTCGCCGCCGGCGCAGAAGCCGCGCCCGGCGCCGGTGATGACGATCGCGCCCACCGCCGGATCCTCGGCGCAGCGTTCCAGCGCGTCGTGCAGGCCGTTCAGCATGTCCTGCGACAGTGCGTTGAGCCGATCCGGCCGGTTCAGGGTCAGAACGGCGACGCCGTCGGCGGTCGTTTCGAGCAGGTCGGGCATGGTCCGTTTCCTCGGCTGGGGCGCGTCAGGCTTGCGGTGCCGGCGTGCCAGGCGCTTCTCCCCCTCCCCTTGCGGGAGGGGGTGGGGGGAGGGACGAGCGGCACGAAATTCCGTGCGGCCCGCCCCTCCCCCCAGCCCCCTCCCGCAAGGGGAGGGGGAGAGGTGCGTCGTGTGTGCGGCAGCCTGCGAACCGGGGGGCAGCTTGGCGGCGTCCGCGGACCTCTGCAACACTGGCTTCCCACCCTGGAGCCTGCCTATGCGCGTCTTCACGCCCCTGCCCCTCGCCCCCTGGGCCGCCGCCGCCCCGGCCGCCGTCGCCGCCGAGCAGGCCGGGTTCGACGCGGCGATGACAGTGGAACTGGGCCACGACGTGTTCGCCCCGCTCGCCTTTGCCGCGCTGGCGACGCAGCGAATCGAGCTCACGCCCTCGATCGCGGTGGCCTTCCCCCGCAGCCCGACGGTGCTGGCGAGCCAGGCCTGGGATCTTGCCGCGAACTCGGGCGGGCGCTTCGTGCTGGGCCTCGGCAGCCAGGTGAAGGGGCACAACGAGCGCCGCTTCGGCATTCCCTGGACCGCGCCTTCGCCGCGGCTGGCCGATTATATCGGCGCGCTGCGGGCGATCTGGCGCGCGTGGGAAGGTCGCGGGCGGCTCGACTACCACAGCGCGCACTACACGCTGACCCTGATGACCCCGGATTTCTCGCCCGAACCGACCGGGCTGCCGATGGTGCCGGTCACGGTCGCGGCGGTGGGGGAGGCGATGCTGCGCATGGCCGGGCGCTGCGCCGACGGGGTGCGGCTGCATCCGCTGTGCTCGCGCCGCTACCTGGAGCAGGTCTGCCTGCCGGCGCTGGAGGAGGGGATGCGCCGTGCCGGGCGGCGGCGGGAGAACTTCGACCTGCACGGCGGCGGCTTCGTGGTCACCGGGCCCGATGAGAGCGCGATGGCGGGGCCGATGGAACGGGTGCGCGCGCGCGTCGCTTTCTATGCCTCCACCCGGACCTACCGGCCGATCCTGGCGCTGCACGGGCTGGAAGAGCTTGGCGACCGGCTGCATGCGCTGTCGGTCGCCGGCCGCTGGGGGGAGATGCCGGGGGTGATCGGCGACGACGTGGTGCGGATCTTCGCCGTCTGCGCTCCGTTTCCCGAACTGCCGGCGGCGATCGCGGCGCGCTACGGCGGTGCGGCGGACGCGTTCGACCTCGCGCTGCCCGCGGGCACGCCGGCGGGTCTCGCGCGCGAACTGGTGGCGGAGATCCACCGCATCCCGCACCGCTTCACCGGCTTCGACACGAACTGGCCCGCATCATGACCCTGACCCTCGAGACAAGGCTCAGCATCGGCATCCAGACGGTGCACCGCCGCACCGAACCCGCGACCGAGGCCTGGCGCCCGACGATCGACGAGCTGGTGCGGCTGACCGAGCTGGTGGATCGGTGCGGCTACGATTCGCTCTGGGTGGGCGATCATATTTCGTTTCCGGTGGCGATCCTCGATCCGCTGCTGCAGCTCGCGCAATGCGCGGTGGCAAGCCGGCGGCTGCGGCTCGGCACGGGCGTGTATCTGCTGCCGCTGCGCCATCCGGTGCCGGTGGCCAAGCAGGTGGCGACCCTGGATCATTTGACCGAGGGGCGGCTGATCTTCGGGGTCGGCGTGGGCGGGGAGTTTGCGAAGGAATACGAGGCCTGCGGCGTGCCGCGGGGCGAGCGCGGGGCGCGGCTCGGCGAGGGGGTCGCGGTGCTGCGCAAGTTGTGGACCGGCGCGCCGGTCAGCCACGCGGGCCGGTTCTACGGCCCGTTCACCGACGTGCCGATGGCCCCGCCGCCGCGCCAGGCGGGCGGTCCACCGATCTGGTTCGGCGGGCGGTCGGAGGCGGCGCTGCGGCGGACCGGACGGCTGGGCGACGGGTATTTGTCCTATGTTGTGACGCCGGACATGTACCGCGCGGCGCTGGGCACGATCGCGGCGGCGCGGGAGGACCGCGCGCCGGCCCCGTTCGGCACCGGGCATCTCTTGTTCGCCCGGCTCGACGATACGTACGAGCAGGCCCTGGATGCCGCCACGGAGACGTTGTCGGTGCGCTACGCGATGGATTTCCGGCGGGCGGCGCAGCGCTACTGCGCGCTCGGGCCGCCGGCGCAGGTGGCGGAGCGGATCCGGGAGTTCCATGCGGCAGGGGTGCGGCACGTGATCCTGGACCTGCTGGGGCCGTATGAGGAGCGGGAGCGGCAGATCGCGTGGTTTGCGGCCGAGGCACTGCCCCTGCTGCGCGACCTGACCACGCCGGGGGGGTGAGCCTAATTCCGGCAGTTGGCCGGGCTTTCGCCACGGTGGAAGAAGCGTTGCGCAACTGCAGGTTGCGTCTCAGGCCGGATTGAGCCGGACAGGTGGTTGGAGTTGCCGCTCGTGCAGGTCGTATCGGAGCGCTTCAATAAGGTTTCGGTACGATCTCCCCATGGTGTCCAACTGCTCCGTGCTTTCCCGCAGCTGGGCCAGGAAGCCTGGTGATATGCAGATAGGTCCAGCGCGTCAGGGGGTGCGCGCCATGCGTGCTGCTGACCGTCAACGTCGCCTGGCCGGCGCGCCGGGTGCGACTGCCGGAGGCCGGGTCGCCGCACTGGCAACCGCCGGGCCAGTCCCGCGGGGGCCCGGCCGGCACCAAAGGACCGGCCGCCCTACTCCGCCGCCGTCTTGCGCCGGGCGGCCCCCGTGGCTTTCCGCTTTGCCGCTGTCTTCTTGCCCGCCTCGGTCTTCGGCGCCGCCCGCTTAGGCGCCGCCGCCTTCTTGCGCGGGGCCGCCTTGGCGGCCGGCGCGGCGTCCTGCGCCGGCTTCGCCGCGCCCTTGCGCGCAGGCGTCTTCTTCCCCGCCGCCCCGCGCGGCTTCAGCGCCTTGCCCTTCTCCTTGAGCAGCGCCACCGCCTCGTCCAGCGACACATCCTCGATCGCCACGCCGCGCGGCAGGTTGGCCACCACGTTGCCGTGCTGCGCATAGGGCCCGAACCGCCCCTTGCGCACCGAGACCGGCGCGCCGTCCTTCGGATGCGCCCCGAGCGAGCGCACGCTCGCCAGCTTCTTCGCCAGCAGATCCACCGCCCGGTTGATGCCAACCGAAAGCACGTCGTCGTCGCGATCGAGCGAGCCGTACACCGCCCCCATGCGCACATAGGGCCCGAACCGCCCGATCCCCGCCTCGATCGGCTGGCCCGTCTCCGGATGCGTGCCGATCACCCGCGGCAGCGACAGCAGTGCGAGCCCCTGCTCCAGGGTCAGCGCGTCCCCGTCCAGCCCCCGCGGAAGCGAGGTGCGGCGCGGCTTGGGCGCCTTCTTGTCCTCCCCGTTCTCGCCCTGCTGGACATAAAGCCCATAAGGGCCGCGGCGGACCGTGATCGCCTCCCCCGTCTCCGGATGGCGGCCGAGTTCGCGCAGCCCTTCCTTCAGGGTCTGCCCGCTCTCCTCCCCGCTCTCGACCGCGAGGCGGCGGGTGTACTGGCAGGTGGGGTAATTGGAGCAGCCGATGAAACTGCCGTAGCGGCCGAGCTTCAGCCCGAGCCGCCCGCCCGCGCAGGCCGGGCAGACACGCGGGTCGGACCCGTCTTCCCGCGCGGGGAAGAAATGCGGACCCAGGTCGCGATCGAGCGCGGCGATCACGTCGCTGATCTTGAGGTCCCTGGTCTGCTCGACCGCCTTGGAGAATTCGTCCCAGAACGCGTGCATCACCGCCCGCCAGTCCGCGGTTCCCCCGGCGATGTCGTCGAGCTGCTCCTCCAGCCCGGCGGTGAAGCCGGTTTCCACGTAGTGGTCGAAGAAGCTCACCAGGAACGCGGTCACCAGCCGGCCGCGGTCCTCGGGGATGAAGCGGCGCTTGTCGAGCCGCACGTAGTTGCGGTCCTGCAGCACGGTCAGGATGGACGCGTAGGTGGAGGGCCGGCCGATCCCCAGCTCCTCCATCTTCTTCACCAGCGAGGCCTCGGAATAGCGCGGCGGCGGCTGGGTGAAGTGCTGGCTGGCGGCCACGTCGCCGCGGGCCAGCGGATCGCGCTCGGCCATCGGCGGCAGCATGCGGCCGTCCTCTTCCTCCGCCGCGTCGTCCTGGTCTTCCCGATACAGCTTCAGGAACCCGTCGAAGGCGACGATCGAGCCGGTGGCGCGCAGCCGCAGCCCCGCCCCGTCGGTCACGTCCACCGTCACCTGGTCGAGCTCGGCCGAGGCCATCTGCGAGGCCACCGCCCGCTTCCACACCAGCTCATACAGCCGCCGCTGGTCGGGCGTGAGGAAGCGGGCCACGAACTCGGGCGTGCGCGCCACGTCGGTCGGGCGGATCGCCTCGTGCGCCTCCTGCGCGTTCTTCGCCTTGGTGGTGTATTCGCGCGCCGCGCCGGGCACGTAGTCGGCGCCGAACGCCGCGCCCACGTGACCGCGGATCAACTCGATCGCCTCGCGCGCCATCTGCACGCCGTCGGTGCGCATGTAGGTGATGAGGCCGGTGGTCTCGCCCTCGAGTTCCGTCCCCTCGTACAGCTGCTGCGCCACCCGCATGGTCTGCTGCGCGCCGAAGCCGAGCTTGCGCGACGCCTCCTGCTGCAAGGTGGAGGTGGTGAAGGGCGCCGGCGGATTGCGCCGGACCCGCTTCTTTTCGACCGAGCCGACGGTGAAGCTGCCGGCCCGCACCGCGTCCCGGGCGCGGTGGGCGAGCGCCTCGGTGTTGAGGTCGAACTGATCCAGCCGCTTGCCGTCGAGATGCGTGAGCCGGGCGGTGAACGGGGCGCCGCCGGGGGTGGTGAACACCGCCTCCACGGTCCAGTACTCGCGCGGGCGGAACACCTCGATCTCGGCTTCCCGCTCGCAGATCAGCCGCAGCGCCACCGACTGCACCCGCCCGGCGCTGCGGCTGCCCGGCAGCTTGCGCCACAGCACGGGCGAGAGGGTGAAGCCCACCAGATAGTCCAGCGCGCGGCGGGCGAGGTAGGCCTCGATCAGCGGCTGATCGAGGTCGCGCGGCGCGGCGATGGCGGCGCGGATGGCGCCGCGGGTGATCTCGTTGAAGGTGATGCGGCGGACCTCGACGCCTTTCAGGGCGTGCTTCTCCGCCAGCATGTTCTTCACATGCCAGGAGATCGCTTCGCCCTCGCGATCAGGATCGGTGGCGAGATAGAGCGTCTTGGCGCCGCGCAGCGCCTTGGCGATGGCGCTGACCTGGCGCTCACCCCGCTCGTCCGCCTGCCAGTCCATGGCGAACTCCTGCTCCGGGCGGACCGAGCCGTCCTTGGGCGGCAGGTCGCGCACATGTCCGAAGCTCGCCAGCACGGTGAACTTGTCACCGAGGTAGCGGTTGATGGTCTTGGCCTTGGCGGGGGATTCGACGACGACGACGTCGGTCATTGTGTCCTGTGCGTCGGGGCTTCGGGGTCAGAGCGTGAAGGGACGTCGTTTTGCGGAAGAGCGCCCCGCTGCGAACGCACGGCCTTGCGGGCGATCTCGGCGGCTCTCGGGCATTCTTCCACAAACTCTCAGGCCAGCAGCGCCACGCGCTGCCCCGGCAGGGTTTCGACCCGGCCGGCAAGTTCGAGTTCGAGCAGGGCCGCCAGCACGGCAGCCGGAGACAACTGGCAGCGGCGCAGCAGATCGTCAACCGCCGTGGGGGCGGGACCCAGCAGGTCGACCAGCCGGGTCCGCGCCGCGGCCAGCGCTTCGGGCGGCGGATCACCGATCGGGTCCGGGTCCGCAGGCTCCGGCTCGGCCACACCCTCCGGCCCACCGCGGGCGAACAGCGGCGCCCGCGCCAGGCCCTGGCGCAGCGGGTGATCAGGCAGGTTGTCAAGCACGTCGGCGGCGGTTTCCGTCAGATGCGCGCCCTGGCGGATCAGGTCGTTCGAGCCCCGCGCGCGTGGATCGAGCGGGGAGCCGGGGACGGCGAAAATCTCCCGCCCCGCGTCCTGCGCCAGCCGCGCGGTGATCAGGCTGCCCGAGCGCAGTGCGGCCTCCACCACCACCACGCCGAGCGCGAGCCCGGCGATGATCCGATTGCGCCGGGGGAAATGCCGCGCCTGCGGGGTGGTACCGAGCGGGGCTTCGCTGACCACCGCGCCCGCCTCGGCGATGCGGCGCTGCAGATCGGCGTGCTCCGGCGGATAGGGGCAATCGAGCCCGCCGGCCACCGCCGCCACGGTGCGCCCGGTGGCGAGCGCGCCTTCGTGCGCCGCGGCATCGATCCCGCGCGCGAGGCCGGAGACGACGATCAGGCCGGTCCCTGCGAGGTCGGCGGCCAGGGCTTCGGCCACCTTCGCCCCGTTGGCGGTGGCGTTGCGCCCGCCGACCAGGGCCACCGCGCGCCCGGCCAGCAGTGCGGGGTCGCCCAGGCAGGCCAGCACGGGCGGCGCGTCGGGCAGCAGCGCGAGCAGGGGCGGGTACCCCGGCTGGCCCAGCACCAGGAAGCGTCCGCCAAGCTTGCCCAGCCGATCGCGTTCCCGCTCGATCTCGACCGCGGCGGGCACCGCCGGGGGCGCGGAGCGCCCGCCGCCGCGCGCCAGCGCCGGCAGCGCGGCCAGGGAAGCGGCGGCGCTGCCGTAGCGGGCGAGCAGGCGGCGAAAGGTGAGCGGCCCCACCCCGTCCGTGCGGGCGAGGCGAAGCAGGTCGATCATGCTGTGGTCGGACGCGGGACGGCGGCGCATGGGCGTTCCTTGGGGCGCACCCTTCGCCGGGCGCCGATATCAGGCCCCTTGGCCGATCCTCGGTTCGGTGCCGGCGAGCAGGCGACGGATGTTGGCGTGGTGGCGGGCGAACACCAGCACGGCAATCCCCAAGGAGAGCTTAACGACCCCCGGACCGGCGAGCGCGATCGCCGCCACCGGGGCCAGCGCAAACGCGGTCAGCGCGGCAAGCGACGAGACCCGCGCGAGTTTCGCCACCGCGAGCCACACCGCGCAGGCCAGCAACCCGACCGGAAGAGCAGCCGCCAGCAGCACCCCGAGCCCGGTCGCCACCCCCTTGCCGCCGCGAAAGCCCAGCCAGACCGGGAACAGATGCCCGAGCACGGCGCCGGCCCCGGCCCATAGCGCGGCGATCGGCCCGCCCAGAGCGCCGGCCAGCAGCACCGCCGCCGCCCCCTTGGCCCCATCCAGCACCAGGGTCGTCGCCGCCAGCCCCCTGCGCCCGGTGCGGAGCACGTTGGTGGCGCCGATATTGCCCGATCCCACCCGGCGGATGTCGCCGAGGCCCGCCGCGCGGGTCAGCAGCAGGCCGAACGGGATGGACCCCAGCAGGTAGCCGAGGACGGTGAAGGCGATAGGGGGCATGGTCTAGGCCTGCGTTCCGGTGGTGCCCCTCGTCTCCCCCTCCCCTTGCGGGAGGGGGTTGGGGGGAGGGGTGCGCGCGGCACGGATGCCCCGTGCCGCCGCACCCCTCCCCCCAACCCCCTCCCGAGGGGAGGGGGAGACGAGGGGCGAGAACCATCATGCCTACGACCAGTTGCGCGCATGGGCCTAGGCCAACGTCGTGGTGCGGTAGAAGGCTTGCAGCGGCAGCGCGAGGCCGATGCTGTCGGGAGGAAGCGTGCCGTACGGACCGACCGTCTCCGGCACGCCGTCGCGCACCTGCCACAGCCGGCCGCTGCGGTCGCCGCTGTCCCAGGCGAGGAACGCAGCCACCGTCATCGGGGCGGAGGGGGGCAGCTTGCGCAGCGCGACCATGGACCAAGGATAGGCGAAGCGGGGACGCGGCGCCATCGCGCGGTGCGCGAGACGCATCGCTTGACCTTGCGGGGACGCTGCCGCTAGCCGGGGCCGCATGGCCGTCCCCCACCCCCCTCAATGACCGCGACCGTGCATGTGGTGGGGGCGGGGCTGGCCGGCCTCTCGGCCTCGCTCGCGCTCAGCGCGGCCGGCCGGGCGGTGAGCGTGCACGAATCCGGCCCCGGCGCCGGCGGGCGCTGCCGGTCCTATGCTGACCGGGAGCTTGGCCTGACCATCGACAACGGCAACCACCTGCTGCTGTCGGGCAATCGCGCGGCGATGGCCTATCTGGACGCGATCGGCGCGCGCGCCGCCATGACCGGCCCGGCCACCCCGGTCTTTCCGTTCATGGACCTCGCCACCGGCGCACGCTGGACGGTGCGGCCAAGCCCGGGGCGCCTGCCGTGGTGGATCCTGCGCCCGGCCCGCCGCGTCCCCGGCACGCACCCAGGGGACTACCTGCGCCTGCTGCGCCTCGCGCGGATCACCGACGACCGGACCGTGGCCGCGGCCCTGCCGGACAACGCGCTGTACCGCCGGCTGATCGCCCCGCTCGCCATCGCCGCGCTGAACACGCCGCCGGAGGAAGGGCTGGCGCGGCTGCTGGGCGCGGTGGTGCGGGAAACCCTGCTCGCCGGCGGCGCCGCCTGCCGGCCGCTGCTGGCGCGCGATTCGCTCGCCGCCGCGCTGATCGACCCCGCGCTCGCCACCCTGCGCGCGCGGGGGACCACGCTGCGGTTCGGCCACCGCATCGCGGCGCTGACGATCGCGGCCGGGCGGGTCACGGCGCTGCGCGGCCCGGACGGCGCGATCCCGCTCGGCCCGGCGGATGCGGTGGTGCTTGCGGTCCCGCCCTGGGTCGCCACCGGCCTGCTGCCCGACCTCATCGTGCCGGATGCGTTCGAGGCGATCCTGAACCTCCACTACGCCACCCAGGCGGACCCCGGTCCTGCCGGCTTCATCGGCCTGATCGGCGGCGCGGCGGAGTGGGTGTTCGTCAAGCCCGGCCATGTCTCGGTGACCGTCAGCGCCGCCAACCGCCTGGTCGACCGGCCCGCCGAGGCGCTGGCCGCGCTGGTCTGGCCGGAGGTACGCGCGGCCCTCGGGCTGCCGCCCGACGCGGCCCTGCCGCCCTGGCGGGTGGTGAAAGAGAAGCGCGCCACCTTCGCCGCCACCGCCGCGCAGGACCGCCGCCGACCCGGCCCGCGCACCGCGCTGGAGAACCTCGTGCTGGCGGGCGACTGGACCGCGACCGGCTTGCCCGCCACCATCGAAGGTGCGATCAGGTCGGGTGATCGCGCCGCCTCGTTGCTGCTGCAGCCCGGGACATGACCGACCTTTCTCCGCCCTCCGAAGCGCCGCCGGACGCGCGGCTGGATGACACCGTCGCCCGCGCCGCCGCGGCGCTGGAGGCGCGGCGGAACCCGGACGGGCACTGGGTCTTCCCGCTGGAAGCGGACGCGACCATCCCGTCGGAATACGTGCTGCTCGAACATTTCCTCGATCGGATCGACCCGGCGCTGGAATCACGCATCGGGGTCTATCTGCGCGCCCGCCAGGGCGAGCACGGCGGCTGGCCGCTGTTCCACGGCGGCCGGTTCGACATCTCGTGCAGCGTGAAGGCCTATTACGCGCTGCGGCTGATCGGCGATCCGGCCGACGCGCCGCACATGGAACGCGCCCGCGACCGCCATCCTGGCCGCCGGCGGGGCGGAGCGGGCCAATGTGTTCACCCGCGCCCAGCTCGCGCTGTTCGGCCAGGTGCCGTGGCGCGCGGTGCCGGTGATGCCGGTCGAGATCATGCACCTGCCGCTGTGGTTCCCGTTCCATCTCAGCAAGGTGTCATACTGGTCGCGCACCGTGATCGTGCCGCTGCTGGTGCTGCTGGCGCGCCGCCCCTGCGCGCGCAACCCGCGCGGGGTGGGCGTGGCGGAGCTGTTCCGCACGCCCCCCGATCAGGTACGCGACTGGATCCGCGGCCCGTACCGCTCCGCCTGGGGCCGGTTCTTCAAGGGCGTCGATGTCCTGCTGCGCGCGGCCGATCCGCTGTTTCCCCACCGCACCCGCCAGCGCGCGATCGACAAGGCGGTCGCCTTCGTCACCGAACGGCTGAACGGGGAGGACGGGCTGGGCGGCATCTACCCCGCGATCGCCAACAGCGTGATGATGTTCGACACGCTGGGATTCCCGCCCGACGCACCACCCGCCGCCACCGCCTGGGCCGCGGTGCGCAAGCTGCTGGTGGCCGAGCCCGACCGCGCCTGGTGCCAGCCCTGCCTGTCGCCGGTGTGGGACACGGCGCTCGCCGGCCACGCGGTGGCGGAGGCCACCGGCGCCGCCTCTCCCGAACTCGCCGCCGCCTGCGCCTGGCTGCGCGGGCGGCAGATCACCGAACATGCCGGGGACTGGGCGGTACGCCGCCCGAACCTGCGCCCCGGCGGCTGGGCCTTCCAGTACCTGGAACGACGCGTACCCGGACGTGGACGACACCGCCGTGGTGGGCATGCTGCTGCACCGCCAGGGCGATCCCGCGCACGCCGAAGCGATCGCGCGGGCGCGGGAATGGATCATCGGCATGCAGTCCCAGGGCCGCGGCCGTTTCGACGGCGGCTGGGGCGCGTTCGAGCCGGAGAACACGCATCTCCATCTCAACCACATCCCCTTCGCCGACCACGGCGCGCTGCTCGACCCGCCGACCGCGGACGTGACGGCGCGCTGCGTGTCGTTCCTGGCGCAGATCGGGATGCCGGCCGACGATCCGGTGATGGCGCGCGCGCTGGCCTTCCTGCGGCGCGAGCAGGAAGCCGACGGGAGCTGGTTCGGCCGCTGGGGCACCAACTACATCTACGGAACCTGGTCGGTGCTGTGCGCGCTGAACGCGGTCGGCCTGGACCAGAACGATCCGTCGGTGCGCCGCGCGACGGAGTGGCTGGTCTCCGTCCAACGCCCGGACGGCGGCTGGGGCGAGGACGAGGAAAGCTACGCCGACGCCCCGCACGGGCAGTACCACGCAAGCACGCCGAGCCAGACCGCCTGGGCGGTGCTCGGGCTGATGGCCGCCGGCGCGGCGGATCACCCGGCGGTCGCGCGCGGGGCGGCGTATCTGGCCGCGACCCAGCGGGCGGACGGGGAATGGGACGAGGTGCCCTACACCGCGGTCGGGTTTCCGCGCGTGTTCTACCTGCGCTACGATGGCTATCGGCTGTATTTCCCGCTGCTGGCCCTGGCGCGCTATCGCGCGTTGCGGCGGGGGAACGACAAGCGGGTGGCGTTCGGGTTCTGACGTAGCGGCCATTTCGGGCCGGGTGGACGCCCGCCTACCCGACGGTCCTCAGCACACCTCCGCCGCAAACCGTACCGAAGGCGCCACAATCTCCTCTTGCGCCGCCACCAGCGCCAGCTCCCGCGTTCCCACCGCCAGGGTCCGGCGCAGCACCCCCTGAATTGCCGAGCCCGCCGCCGCCAGCGCCGCCCCCGAATCCCCCGTCGCCAGCCGGTGGAACAGGAACAGCGCCGCCAGCGCATCCCCCGCCCCGTTCGCCGCGATCGGTAGCAGCGGCGTGCGCAACAGCCAGCACCGCCCGGCCTCGACCGCGAGCAGATCGATCGCGTCCGCCGGCGTTGCCTCGGTGCGCAGGCTGGTGACCACCACCACCCGCGGCCCGGCCGGCCGCAGCCGCGCCGCCAGCGCCGCCGCCGCCGCCTTCGCCGCCGCGAGCGTGTCCACCGTCTGCCCGGTCAGCCAGCCCAGCTCGAACCGGTTCGGCGTCACGATGTCCGCCGCCGCCACTCCGCGGTCGCGCAGGAACGCGGCCACGCCCGGACGCACATACACGCCCGGCCCGTCGTCACCGATCACCGGGTCGCAGCAATAGAGCGCAGCCGGATTGGCCGCGCGCACCAGATCCACCGCATGCAGCACCGCCGGCCCGGTCTCCGCCGCGCCCAGGTAGCCGGACAGCACCGCGTCGCAGTCGCCCAGCACGCCGCGCGCGGCGATGCCGTCGATCAGCGCCCGCACCTCCGCCGGCTCCGTCACCGCGCCGGTGAAGCCGCCATGGCCGGGGTGGTTGGAAAAACGGACGGTGGCGATCGGCCACACCTCGGCCCCCAGGCGCTGCAACGGGAACACCGCGGCGGCGTTGCCGACATGCCCGTAGGCGACGCTGGAGGCGATGGAAAGGATGTTCATCCGCGCGGTCTTCTCCCGTCCGGCCGCGCCCGGCAAGCCGGGTTTCGCGTCGGGAGCAATCAAGCGTTCATCTTCTGCGGCCCACACTCGGCGCATGACCACACGCCTGCGCGCCGCGGGTCCTGCCGCGGCCCCCTCCTTCGCTCCGGGCGCGGCGCCGCCCGCGCCCGCCCGCCCGCGCTGGCCGGCCTGGACCTACCCGCCGCCGCGTCGGACCCCGGGTGGGGCGGGCGCGGCGCCATCCCCTGACCTGCCCGCGGCCGGCGCGCGTCTGCCTCTGCTCGCCTGCCCTGACGGTGCGCTGGCCGCCGCCCTTCCGGCGGCGGCGGCCGGGACCTGGTGCCGGTTCCGGCTGCGCCTGCCCCCCGGGTGCGCCGCCGGCGTCGCGCAAATCGTCGTCGAGGCTGGGACCGATCCCGCCGCGACGATCCCGCTGCCGTCGCCCCGGCGTGAGGCGATCGCGTGCCTTCCCGCCTCCGCGACCGGGCTCCGGCTGCACCTGTTCGGCGTTCGCGGAGCGGCAGCGGAGGAGGTCTGCTTGCGCTACTCTCGCCTGTCGCGCCCAAGGGCCGCGCTGGCGCTGGCAGCACGCGGGTGGCCGCGCCTGGCGGCGACCTTGGTCCGCGGGACGCTGCACGCGCCGCGTGCCCTGCTCGGGCGGCTGCGCGCAGAACTCGGCGCCGGCGGAACCGAGCTTGCACCGCCGGATCCGCCGGCCGCCTATGCGCTGTGGATCCGCCTGTTCGAGGCCGCCTCCGGCAGCGCGGCCATCGCGGGCGACGCCGGTCCGGCGACCGACGGCGCGCCGTCGGTCGCCGTGCTGGTGCTGCATGCGGCCCCCGCCGGCGCCGCGCTCGCGGCCAGTCTCAAGGCCGCCACCGCCGCCCTGGCCGCGCTCGGTCCGCCGGCTTCCGGCCTGCCGCCCCAGGCGATCGCGGTGGGTTGCGGCGGGCTCGGGCTGGACCAGGCACTGGCCGCCACGGAGGCCAGCCATATTGCGCTGCTTCAGGCCGGCGAGATCCTGCCGCCGCACGCCCTCGCCCGGCTTGCCGCGCAGGCCGCGGAGCCCGGGGCCCCGGCGATCCTGTACGCCGACGAAGACCGCCTCGGCCCAGGCGGCGTCCGCCGCGACCCGCTGTTCAAGCCGGCGCCGAGCCGCACCCTGATGCTGTCGGGCGTGCTTGCCACCGGGATCTGGCTGGTCCGGCGCGACCTGCTGGCCGCGCCCTCATGCCCCGCGGCTGCGGCCTGGGCGGAGACCCTGCGGCTCGACGCCTGGCTCCGCTTGCAGGAAGCGGGCGGCGCCGCGGCCTCGCATCGGGTGCCGGAGATCCTGACCCATCGCCGCGCCGATACCGAAACCGCGCCCGCCGCGGCGTTGGCGGAGGTGGCACGGGCGCATTGCGCGCGCAGCGGGTTGCCGGCGCGCATCCTGCCGGGCCGTCCGCTCCGGCTCCGCCTCGCCGCGCCCCCCTCGGCCCGGCCTCTGGTCAGCCTGATCGTACCCTCCGCCTGCCGCGCGGCACATGTGGAGACCTGCCTGACCGCGGTGCTGGACCGCACCGATTATGCCGCGCTCGAACTGGTGCTGGTGCTCGCCCGGCCGGGCCCGCCGGATCCGGCCCAGCGGCGGCTGCTCGCGCGGCTCACGGCCGACCCGCGGGTACGCCCGGTGCTGGTGGAGGCCCCGACGTTCAATTTCGCCGCCGCCTGCAACCGCGGCGCGGCGGCGGCGCGCGGGACGCTGATCTGCCTGCTGAACGACGACGTGGCGCCGCGCGACCCGGGCTGGCTCGCCGCCATGGTGGGTCACCTGGCCGATCCGTCGGTCGGCGTGGTCGGTGCGCGGCTGCTCTATCCGGACGGCACGGTCCAGCATGCCGGGGTCGTGCTGCGTCCGGACGGCGCCGGCGTGCATTGGCACCGGTTCCTGCCCGCGCGGGCGCCCGGCTACGGCGGCCGGGCGCGGCTGACACAGGAATATTCCGCCGTCACCGGCGCCTGCCTGCTGACCCGGCGGACCTTGTGGGAACGGCTCGGCGGGCTCGACGAAGCTTTCGCCACCGCCTGCAACGACGTGGATTTCTGCCTGCGCGCCCGGCAGGTCGGGGCCGGCGTGGTGCTGGCGGCGGAGGCCGAGCTGACCCACGCGGAATCGCAAACCTTCGGCCACCACTACGGCCCCGACGAGGCGCCGCGCAGCCGCGCCGATCGTGCCCGGTTGCTGGACCGGTTTCCCCATGCGTTCCGCGCCGATCCGTTCCACAGCCCGAACCTGTCGCCCTGGTACGGCGGCGGCCGCGCCCTGCGGTTCCCGCCTGGGCACGGAGCCTGATGCTGCCGAAGCGCAAGGTCAGTGGGCTCTGCCCCATCGGCGTTGGTCGGACGTCGGGAGGTCATACCAACCGCCCCGGTGCCCCACTCTCCAGGGGGATTCCCGATTGGCCGGGGATCTGATTCGATCCTTCCGGACGACGATTTGGGGGCGGCGGCTACTGGCGCTGGACGGCAAGTCGCGCACGGAAGCAGCGACGCAGAACGGGATGCAGCGGCAGACCCTGCGTGACTGGATGCATCGCTACAACGCGGAGGGATGGCGGGGCCGGACCCTGAGAAGGATGGGGTGCTGGTCTGCGACAGTGCCAGCTGGCACCACCAAGGCGGGACGCTGAGCGTGCCCGACACCATCACTCTGCTATCGCTGCCGGCCTATGCACCCGAGTTGAACCCGATGAAAAATTTCTGGGAATATATGCACGCCAACACATCGAGCCGGCTCGTCTGGGACAGCCATGAGGCCATCGTCGCGGCGCGCAAACAGGCCTGGGACTTCCTCATCGAGGACCCGGCTCGGATCATCCATCGGCACACGCGCTTGGGCATGCGTCAATGTCTAGCTTGGTTGGTATAATCCCTTGAAAACACTGGCTCCCGGAGTAGGACTTCGAACCTACGACCCAGCGGTTAACAGCCGCTTGCTCTACCAACTGAGCTATCCGGGATCAGTGGGTGGCCCCCTATAGCCAAGCCTCCGTCCGGACGCAAACCCGCGACCCCGACGCTGCCGGGCGATCGGGCGACGCGCTCTCTGCCCATCATGGGGCTGGGGGTTGGCGAGAGGCTGCACGTTCCTGGCCTACGCCGGATCTGACTGCCACCCAGCCGCGCCCGACGATCCGGGGGCAGATGGCCGGCTCAAGCCCGGCCAGGACGGGAAACCGGACCCGCCCTGCCGGAGAAAAAAACCGTCGCCGCCAAAGGGGGACGGCGCCGTCCTGACCCCGCGCCGAATCGCGCCGGCTACCGGCCCGCCGCGCCGGTCTCGCCCGCCGCCTCCGGCACCAGAACGACCTCCGCCGACACGGTGGCGCTCACCACAATATCTTCCGCCACCGCACTCGGCGGCGGCCCGGCCGCCCGCGCCGCCGCGGCGAACATCGGCCGCGGCATCACCTCCGGCGATGCCCCCAGCTGCACTTTGCGGAACGACCCGAATCGCAGCCCCAGCACCGCCGCGGCCTGCCCGGCCCGTCCGCGCAACGCCCGCAGCGCATCCTGCGTCGCCCGGGCGCGCGCCGCCTCCCGCGCCGGCGCCGACAGCTCCCAGGCGAGCGCGCCCACCGCCAGACCCTCCCCCTGCAAGCGGCCCACCAGGTGCAACAGCGCCGGCGCGTCATGGCTTTTCAGGGTCAGGCCCTGGCTGGCCTGCCAGCCGCCGCCGCCCGGGCTGCCGGGCGGATGCTGCCAGGTGGCATAGCCGGCGGTGGCCATGCTCACCCCCGGCACCGCGCGCACTGCGCTCAGCGCCGCTTTCATCGCGGCATTCACCTGGGCCTGGGCACGTTCGGCGCTCGGCGCCTCGGCCGAGGCGCGCAGCCCGGCGGTCAGTTCGTCGGGCGGCACGGACACCGAGGCGGTCGCCGACAGGCTCAACAAGGTGGTGGCGGCAGCCGCGGGTGCGGCGGCGGCGGTGAGTCCGAACGCCAGGCCGCAGGCCATGCCATGCCAGTTCCGTAACATCATGCGGATCTCCCGTGCCGGGCCAACGGCCGAGCAGCAGCCTGCGCCGGGCCATCCCGCCCGACAAGCATCGGGCCGCCCTCCGAACCGCCCGATCCGGGCCGGCGCGAGGGCACGCTTGGCGCGCCGCCACTTGCCCCCGGCGCACACCGCTCTACGCTCCGCTCCTTGCCGGAGCGGTCCGGCCCGACCCCGGACAGCGGAACGGCCCCATGCCCTTGTGGATCCCGATCACCGTCACCGCGGCGCTGTTCCAGTGCTGGCGCACCGCCATGCAGCAGAAGCTGCGCGGCCTGCTGTCGGTCAACGGCGCCGCCTTCATCCGCTTTCTCTATGGCGCGCCGGTCGCGATCGTCTTCCTGCTGCTCGGACTGGCCGTCACCCGCACCCCGATCCCGTCACTCGGCCCGCATCTGCTGCTGTTCGCCGCGGCCGGCGGGCTCACCCAGATCATCGGCACCAACCTGCTGATCATGGCGTTCGGCTTCCGCAACTTCGCCGTCGGCAGCGCCTATGCCAAGACCGAGGCGATGCAGACCGGCCTGGTCGCCCTGGTGGTGCTGCACGAGCAGTTGCGCCCGTTCGCCTGGGTCGGAATCGGCGTCGGGCTGGTGGGCGTACTCACCCTCTCGCTCGCCGGGCGCGGGCTGCGGCTGGGGCAGATCGCGGCGGCCACGGTGCAGCCCGCGGCGCTGTGCGGACTGGGCGCGGGCTTCTTCCTCGGCACCACCGGCGTGCTGATCAAGATCGCCACCCACGACGTCCACGCCGGCAGCTTCCTGGTGCGCGCCCTGTTCGTGCTGGCGACGATGACGGTGCTGCAGACCCTGATGCAGGGCGCCTATCTCGCCTGGCGCGACCCCGAGGAACTGCGCAAGGCCTTCATCCACTGGCGCAGCGCCGCCTGGGTCGGGCTGCTGTCGGCCTCCGGCTCGGCCTGCTGGTTCACCGGCTTCACCCTGACCGACGTCGCGCTGGTCCGCGCGGTGGGGCAGATCGAGGTGGTGTTCACCCTGGGATTCAGCCGCTTCTACCTGAAAGAGCGTCTGAAGCGCGGCGAGGTCACCGGCCTGCTGCTGGTGGTGGCCGGGGTGCTGATGGTGGCGATCAGCAGCGCCTAGGCTCAACCCCGTTCTTCTCCCTGCCCCCTTGCGGGGGCGGGTCGGGGCGGGCGGGCGCAGCACCATATTCCGTTCTGCGCGCCCCCCTCCCCGGCCCGCTCCCGCAAGGGGGCAGGGAGCAAGGACGGACGTCACGACGACAGCCACTTCCCTGTAGGATGCCGGCCTCTGTTCTGCCCGGAGGAGCCCATGCCCAGCATATCGGCCCGCCTGCCGCGCTCCATCGCCACAGTCACCCTCTCCGGCACCCTGCCCGACAAGCTTGAAGCCGCCGCCCGCGCCGGTTTCGACGCGGTGGAAATCTTCGACGCGGACCTGATGACCTTCGACGGCAGCCCCGCCGACATCCGCCGCATCGCCGGCGACCTCGGCCTCACCATCGCGCTCTGGCAGCCGTTCCGCGACTTCGAGGCGGTGGATACCGCCCGCCTCGCCCGCAACCTCGACCGCGCGGAACGCAAGTTCGACGTGATGGACGCGCTCGGCGCGCCGCTCATGCTGGTCTGCTCCAGCACCGACCCCGCCGCCCTGCCCGACGACGCGCGCGCCGCGGCCGATCTCGCGGCACTGGCCGCCCGCGCCGCCGCCCGCGGCCTCGCCATCGGCTATGAAGCACTGGCCTGGGGACGCCACGTCAACCGATGGCGCCACGCCTGGCAGATCGTCGCGCAGGCGGCGCACCCCGCGCTCGGTCTCGTGCTCGACAGTTTCCACGTGCTCGCGGCGGGCGACGACCTGGCGGGCATCGACCAGGTGCCGGCGTCACGCCTTGCCTTCGTCCAGCTCGCCGATGCACCGCTGCTGTCGCTCGACGTGCTGTCCTGGAGCCGCCACCACCGGCTGTTCCCCGGCCAGGGCCAGTTGCCGGTGGCCCGCTTCCTCGCCGACGTGCTGGAGGCCGGCTATTCCGGCCCGCTGTCGCTCGAGATCTTCAACGACGAGATGCGCGCCGCCCCGGCGCGGATGACCGCGCGCGACGGGCTGCGTTCGCTCGTACTGCTGGAAGCCGAGGCGCGGCCCACCGTCCCGGCCGCCGCTCTGCCACCGCCCGCTGCCTATGACGGGATCGAGTTCCTGGAATTCGCTGTCGATGCCGCCTCCCGCGACGAGCTGGCGCGCTATCTCGGCGCGCTCGGCTTCGCCTATGCCGGGCGGCATCGGTCGAAAGCGGTGGAACTGTACCGCCAGGGCCGCGCCAACCTGATCCTGAACAGCGAACCCGACAGCGCCGCGGCCGAGCACTTCCACCTGCACGGACCCTCGGTCTGCGCCATGGCGTTCCGGGTCGATGACGCGGTCCGGGCGGAAGCGCGCGCCAGCGCCCTGCTGGCCCCACCCTGGCACGAGCGCACCGGCGCCGGCGAACGCCGGCTGCCTGCCGTGCGTGCGCCCGATGGCACCCTGATCTTTCTGCTCGAACCCGGCCGCGACGGGCGGACGATCTACGACGACGATTTCGTGCTCGACCCGACAGCCGAGGTGCCCGATCCGGCCCTGCTCGGCATCGACCACGTGGCGCAGGCGCTGCCGGCCGGGCGGATGGACAGTTACGTGCTGTTCTACAAGGCAGTGTTCGGCTTCGAGCCGCAGTCCCTGTGGGAACTGCCCGACCCCTACGGGCTGATCCGCTCGCGCGCCCTGGTCAGCCGCGACCGCACGATTCGCCTGCCGCTCAACATCTCCGAAGGGCGGGAGACGGCAACCGGCCGCTTCGTCTCGGCCTATGCCGGCGCCGGCGTGCACCACCTGGCGTTCGCTTGCGCCGATATCGAGGACGCAGTCAGCACGGCACTGGCGCGCGGCGCACGGATGCTGCCCATCCCGCCCAACTACTACGACGATCTGGCCGCACGGCTCGACCTCGCGCCGGAGCTGCTGACCAGGCTGCAACGCCTGCACCTGATGTACGACCGTGACGAAAACGGGACGTATTTCCAGGCCTACACGGCTTCGTTCCAGGATCGGTTTTTCTGCGAGATCGTGGAACGCCGCGGCTATCAGCAGTTCGGCGCCACCAACGCCGGCGCCCGGCTGGCGGCGCAGGCACGGCGCCGCGCGGACGCAACCCTGGCGGCCCGGCTGGCGCTGCTGTAGCGGCGGGGGCTGACCAGAGGGCACGCCCCGGCTGGCACGCCCCCCCACCGGCACGGACCCAACGCACGGGTTCCCAAGGGCGACGCCCTTGGCGGGCGTCCCCAGGGGGCCCATCGGGGGGCAGCGCTCCCTGGCCTTGCCGCCCGCCCCTGGGGCCGTCTGGCCAGCCCGACCCGCCTGAGCTACACCGGCCGCATGTCATCGCGGCCGGAACGCGTCTCACGCACGAGCCTGTGGCCGGTGTGCAACAGTTGGCGGCAGTTGTACGTCACTCAGCGGCAACCGACGGCCCGTGCACCGATATACTGATGACCGTGATGTTCCGTCGCCACCCGATCGCAGGATGGATCCAGCGCGCATGAGCGTCCCGCCGGCCAACTCGCCGACCGTGCCTGCCCTCCCCGACGCCCTGGCGCATGCCGCCCGCACCGTCGAATCCGCCCTGGATGCCCTGCTGCCATTGCCCGAAGGGCCGGAAGCACGGCTCGCCGAGGCGATGCGCTATGCCGCCCTGGGGGGCGGCAAGCGGATGCGGGGCTTCCTGGCAATCGGAACAGCGTCGCTGTTCGCGGTCTCGCTGACCTGCGCGGCCCGGGTGGCCGCCGCCATCGAGATGCTGCACGCCTATTCCCTGATCCACGACGACCTGCCGGCGATGGACGACGACGATCTGCGCCGCGGCAAGCCCTCGTGCCACCGTGCCTTCGATGAGGCGACCGCGATCCTCGCGGGCGACGCATTGCAGACCCGCGCGTTCGAGGTGCTGGCCGAGCCCGACACCCATTCCGACCCGCAAGCCCGCGTGGAGCTGGTGGTGGGCCTCGCCGCCGCCGCCGGCGCGCGCGGCATGGTGGGCGGACAGATGATCGACATGCTGGCCGAGGGCCGCAGCCTCGACACCGCCGAAATCAGCCGGCTGCAGGCGCTGAAGACCGGCCGGCTGATCCAGTTCAGCGCCGAGGCGGGCGCCGTCCTCGGCCGTGCCCCGCCGGCCCAGCGCCACCTGTTGGCCGCCTATGGCCGCGACCTCGGCGCCGCGTTCCAGATCGCCGACGACCTGCTGGACGCCGAGGGCACCACTGAGGAAACCGGCAAGACCGCCGGCAAGGACGCCGCCGCCGGCAAGGCGACCATGGTGGCGGCGCTCGGCCCCGAGCGGGCGCGGGCACACGCCGCGATGCTCGCCCGCCAAGCGGCCGAGCACCTCGCCGGGTTCGGCCCGCGGGCGGAGCCGCTGCGCGCGCTGGCCGACTTTGTCGTGAGCCGCAGAAGCTGAGAGGCACCTGCCATGAGCCCTACCCCGACGCCTCTGCTTGACCGGGTCAACATCCCTGCGGATCTGCGCAACTTCTCCCCCGAGCAGTTGCGCCAGCTGGCCGATGAGCTGCGCGCCGAGACGATCGACGCCGTCTCGGTCACCGGCGGGCATCTCGGCTCTGCGCTCGGCGTGGTGGAGCTCACGGTGGCGCTGCACGCGGTGTTCGACACGCCGCACGACCGGCTGCTGTGGGACGTCGGTCACCAGGCCTATCCGCACAAGATCCTGACCGGCCGGCGCGACCGCATCCGTACCCTGCGCCAGGGCGGCGGACTGTCGGGCTTCACCCGGCGGGCGGAAAGCGAGTACGACCCGTTCGGCGCGGCGCATTCCTCCACCTCGATCTCCGCCGGGCTCGGCATGGCGGTGGCGCGCGACCTCAAGACCGCGCGCGGGGAACGGGACGACCGCAACGTGATCGCGGTGATCGGCGACGGCGCCATGAGCGCGGGCATGGCCTACGAGGCGATGAACAACGCCGGCGCCCGCCACACACGGCTGATCGTGGTGCTGAACGACAACGACATGTCGATCGCGCCCCCGGTGGGCGCGATGAGCGCCTATCTGTCGCGGCTGATGTCCTCGCGCAGCTTCCTCAGCCTGCGCGATCTCGGCAGCAAGATGGTCAAGCGCTTCCCGCGCGGCATCGAACGCACCGCGCGCCGGGCCGAGGAGTATGCCCGCGGCATCCTGACCGGCGGCACCTTGTTCGAGGAGATGGGCTTCTACTACGTGGGCCCGATCGACGGGCACAATCTCGATCACCTGCTGCCGGTCCTGCGCAACGTGCGCGAGGCGGACGAGCAGGGGCCGATCCTGGTCCATGCCATCACCACCAAGGGCAAGGGCTACGCGCCGGCGGAACAGTCGGCCGACAAATACCACGGCGTGTCGAAGTTCAACGTGATCACCGGCGAGCAGGCCAAGGCCCCGCCGGGGCCGCCGAGCTACACCAAGGTGTTCGCCAACTCGCTGATCGCGGAAGCGGAACGCGACCCGAACATCGTCGCCATCACCGCGGCGATGCCCTCGGGCACCGGGCTCGACCGGTTCGCCAAACGTTTCCCCGACCGCACCTTCGACGTCGGTATCGCCGAGCAGCACGGGGTGACCTTCGCCGCCGGGCTGGCGACCGAAGGGATGCGCCCGTTCTGCGCGATCTATTCCACCTTCCTCCAGCGTGCCTACGACCAGGTGGTGCACGACGTGGCGATCCAGTCCCTGCCCGTGCGCTTCGCGCTCGACCGCGCCGGGCCGGTGGGGGCGGACGGGGCGACCCATGCCGGAAGTTTCGACATCACCTATCTCGGCTGCCTGCCGGGGATGGTGCTGATGGCGCCGGCGGACGAAGCCGAACTGGTGCACGCGGTCGCCACCGCGGCGCGCATCGACGACCGGCCGAGCGCGTTCCGCTATCCGCGCGGCGCCGGAACCGGCGTCGCGTTGCCGGACCGCGGCGTTCCCTGGGCGCTGGGCACGGGACGGCTGCTGCGGGAAGGCAACAGCATCGCCATCGTCTCGCTCGGCACAAGGCTGGCGGATGCGCTGAAGGCCGCCGACGAGCTGGCGGCCCGCGGCCTGCCGGCGACGGTGGTGGATGCCCGCTTCGCCAAGCCGCTCGACACCAAGCTGATCGAGCAGATGGCACGGCACCACGAGGTGGTGATCACCATCGAGGAAGGCGCGATCGGCGGGTTCGGCTCCGCCGTGCTGCACCATCTCGCCTGGAAAGGGCTGCTGGACACCGGGCTGAAGGTCCGGCCGATGGTGCTGCCGGACCGGTTCATCGACCACGATTCCCAGGCGAAGCAACTGGCCGCGGCCGGGCTGACGGTGAAGGACATCGTCGCAGCGGCGATCGACGCGCTGGGGATGCCGGCCCGCGCAGCGCAGATCGCCCCCGCGGGGTGAGCGGCACCGGTCCTGCTCCCTCCCCGCTTGCGGGGGAGGGCCGGGGTGGGGGGTGCGAGCACCGCCTGCTGCGGGGCACTCGCACCCCCCACCCCGGCCCTCCCCCGCAAGGGGGGAGGGAGACCGTCTCGCCCCTGGCCCGGGTCTGAGCGCATGGACCCGCTCGCGCTCTATCTCCACTGGCCGTTCTGCCTGGCCAAGTGCCCGTATTGCGACTTCAATTCCCACGTGCGCGCGGGGATCGACCAGCCGCGCTTTGCGGCCGCTCTGCGGCGGGAACTGGCGTGGGAAGCCGCGCGGCTGGGCCGGCGGCGGCTGACCTCGATCTTCTTCGGCGGCGGCACGCCGAGCCTGATGGAACCGGCGACCGTGGCGGCGCTGATCGACGACGCGGTGCGCTGGTTCGATCCGGTGCCGGGGCTGGAGATCACCCTGGAAGCCAACCCCACCTCGGTGGAGGCGGAGCGGTTCGCGGGGTTCCGGGCCGCCGGGGTGAACCGGGTCTCGGTGGGGATCCAAAGCCTCGATCAGGCGGCGCTGACGTTCCTCGGCCGGCAGCACTCGGCAGACCAGGCGGTGGCGGCGCTGGAGTTGGCGCGGCGCGTGTTCCCGCGCGTGTCCTTCGACCTGATCTACGCAAGGCCGGGGCAGACCGAGGCCGCCTGGCGGGCGGAGCTGCGGACCGCACTGGCCCTGGCGTCGGACCATTTGTCACTCTACCAGCTGACCATCGAGCCGGGAACGAGGTTCGCCACCCAGGCGGCGCGCGGCGAGATCGTGCTGCCGGACGGAGACGCGGCGGCGGCGCTGTACGAGGCGACCGCCGAGGAAGCCGGCGCATTCGGCCTGGAAGCCTACGAAGTGTCCAATTACGCACGGCCCGGGGCGGAAAGCCGGCACAACCTGAGCTACTGGCGCTACGAGGACTACGCCGGGATCGGCCCCGGCGCGCATGGGCGCCTGACGATCGACGGCGCACGCCGCGCCACCCGCCGGCACCGCGCGCCGGAAGCCTGGGCCGGGCTGGTGGACCAGGCCGGGCACGGGACCGCGGAGGAAACGCCGGTGCCGCCGGCGGAGGCCGCGCGGGAGGCGCTGCTGATGGGGCTGCGGCTGGCCGAAGGGGTGGATGCGGAGCACTTCGCGACGCGCACCGGGATGACGCTGGAGGCAGCGCTGGACCTGTCGATGGTCGCCGCGGCGGAGGCGGAGGGTTACCTGGTCCGCAAGGACGGACAGCTGCGGGCCACCGCGGCGGGACGGCTGCGGCTGGACGCGCTGCTGGCCGCGATCGTGGCATGACGTGGGCCGCCGAACGACCCGGCGTGTCGACCACCCGGCCAGCAGGTGCGACGCCCTGGCCGTTCGGGCGGAGAGCCGGGGCGACGCGCGGTCGGGATTACATCCGCACCAGCGCCGAGCCCCAGGTCAGCCCGCCGCCCAGCGCTTCCAGCAGCACGAGATCGCCGCGCCGGATGCGCCCGTCGGCCACCGCCTCGGCCAGGGCCAGCGGCACCGAGGCGGCCGAGGTATTGGCATGCCGGTCCACGGTCACCACCACCCGCTCCGGCGGCAGGCCGAGCCGCTTGCCCATCGCCTCGATGATCCTGAGGTTCGCCTGGTGCGGCACCAGCCAGTCCACATCGCCGCGGGTCAGCCCGTTCGCCGCCAGCGCCTCGTCCACCGCCTCGGCGAGTCGGACCACGGCGTGGCGGAACACCTCCCGCCCGTTCATCGCCAGGGTGCCCGGCTTGTCGCGCCGCCCCACCGCGCCGTCGACATACAGGATATCGCCCAAGGTGCCCTGCGCGTGCAGGTGGGTGGACAGCACGCCGCGATCGCCTGACCCCTGCCCCTCGCCGGCCCGCAGGAACACCGCCCCGGCGCCGTCGCCGAACAGCACGCAGGTGCCGCGGTCCTGCCAGTTCATGATCCGCGAATAGACTTCCGCGCCGATCACCAGCACCCCGCGCACCTGGCCGGCGCGGATCATCCCGTCCGCCACCGACAGCGCATAGACGAAGCCGGCGCAGGCCGCCGACAGGTCGAAGCCGAACCCGCCCGGCACGCCGAGCGCGGCCTGCACGCGCAACGCGGTGGCCGGGAACGCCTGGTCGGGAGTGGAGGTGGCGAGCAGGATCGCGTCCACCTCGCCCGGCTCCGCCCCCGCCCGGGCCAGCGCCGCGCGGGCGGCTTCGGTCGCCATGAAGGCACAGGTCTCGTGCGCGGCGGCGATGTGGCGCTGGCGGATGCCGGTGCGGTCGCGGATCCAGACGTCCGACGTTTCCAGCTGCGTGGCCAGCTCCGCATTGGTGACGATGCGATCGGGCAGATAGCCGCCGACACCGGCCAGGAGGGATCGCAGGGGCATCGGACGTGTCCTCGGAGCGTGGAAGGAAATCGAACCAGCGAAAGAACGCCTGTCGCAAGCGCTCGGCGTGTCGAGCGATCTCAGCGGCTGACGGGCATTTCTTCGCCGAGTCTCAGGTCAGGCGTGAGCGAGCCGGAGCGCGCCGGACCGGGGCGACGGCGGGGCGCGCAGCGAGAGCGGCGGGTCACGACACGGTGGCGAGGCGGGCGCCGCCGCCGTTCCGTACCCCGAACAGGCCGGGGGTCGCGATCCGCGCCAGCCCCTCGCGGATCTGCTCGTTGAAGCGGTGCACCACCATGTCCATCGCGACATCGACGGCATGGGCGAAGCCCTCGGCATCGGTGCCGCCGTGCGACTTCACCACCACCCCGTTCAGCCCCAGCATCACGGCGCCGTTGTAGCGCCTGGGATCGAGCCATTCACGCAGCCGCTCGAGCGCCGGGCGGGCGAGCAGGTAGGCGATCCGGGCGGCAATGCTGGAGCGGAACACCATGCGCAGCAGATCGCCGACCAGGCGCAGCGCGCCTTCGCCGGTTTTCAGCGCGACATTGCCGGTGAAACCGTCGGTGACGATCACGTCGGTGGTGCCGGCAGTGATGTCGTGACCCTCGACGAAGCCATGGAACTGCGCCGCGAGCGGGCTCGCGCGCAGCACCTCGGCCGCCTCGCGCACCCGGTCGTCGCCCTTGAGCTCTTCCGAGCCCACATTCAGCAGGCCGATCGATGGCCGGGTGAGGCCGAGCACGGTGCGCGCGAACACGTCGCCCATCACCGCGAACTCCACGAGGTTGCGGGCGTCGCAGGCGACATTGGCGCCGAGGTCGAGCATCACCACGTCGCCGCGCGCCGACGGCCCGATCGCGGCCATCGCCGGGCGGTCGATGCCCGGCAGGGTCTTGATGATGATCTTGGACAGCGCCAGCAGCGCCCCGGTGTTGCCGGCCGACACCACGCCCGCGGCCTCACCCGAGGCGACCGCGTCGATCGCGAGTCGCATCGAGGCGGCACGCAACCGCAGCGCCGCGGTGGGCTTGAGGTCGTTGCCGATCACGTCCGGCGTATGGCGCAGGGTGCAGGCGGCCGAGGCGCGGCGCAGCGACTTGAGCAGCGGCGCCACCTTCGCCTCGTCACCGATCAGCAGGAAGCGCGCGCCGGGGTGGCGTTCGGCGGCGATGTCGAGGCCGCGCAGCACCATCTCCGGCGCATGATCGCCGCCCATGGCGTCGATCGCCAGAGTGAAGCGCTCACTCACCGCGGCTGCGTCCGCACCTTGGCCCCCGCCCGCCGTGCCGGCGGCTCAGGCCCGGACGACGCCCTTGAGGCGATCGCCGGCCGGTGCCACTTCGCGCCCGTCATAGAAGCCGCAATGGCTGCACACATGGTGCGGCCGCTTGAGCTCGCCACAATTCGGGCAGTCGGCGTGCGCCTCGGTGGGCAGCGCCTGATGGCTGCGGCGCATGCCTCGCCGGGACGGCGAGGTCTTTCTCTTCGGTACGGCCATGCAACTGCGCCCTTCCGGTGCTGGTGACCCGCACGCGGCCGGCGGCGGCCGGATCGGCTGTCACACATTGGTCAAGGAGTGAGGCGGGCCGTCTAGCAGAGCAGGGGGGCAACCGCAAGGCCGCCCCCCCGCCGATCAGCGGCGCGGCGGCCACGGGGCTGCCTGCCTTTCCCGTCATGGCAGGTCAGGCCCGGCCATGACCGGGCACGGTGGGAACGGGCGCGCCGGGCTTGCGCGGATAGGGATCGAGCGCCAGGGCGAGCTGCTCGGCGGCGGCCTCGCCGAGGTCGAGACGGTCGGCGGAGTAGGGGATTTCGTCCACCGCCTCAGGATCCGGATCGTCGCGCTCGGTGCCGGCGGGAACGAAGCGGACCGCGAAATCTTCCGCCACCGTGGCGGGGAACGCCTCGAGCGAAACCACGCAGACCTGCACCACCTCGGCGCGCAGCGCGCCGGTGGCCGCGATCGCGCCGCCGGTCAGCGGGCGCAGCCGGAAGCGGCAGGTCAGCGCGCGGATCGCCGGCAGGCCGAAGCGGGTGGCGAGGGCTGCGCATTCCGCCCCGCTGGCCTCCACCAGGCGCTCCTCCCCCTCCGGGCGGATCCGCGCGGCCGGCAACGGCCGGTGCAGTTCCACCGTCATGACAGCGCCGCGCCGGGCGGGAGAAAGCCGGCGGTGCCGGCGGTGAAGGCCTCGAGCGGCTGGGCGGCGAGATGCCGGGCCTCGGCCAGCACAAGCCCGGCCAGGGCTGCGGCGGCGCCGGACGAGGGCGGCGCGCCGCGCCAGACGTTGCGCCCGAGCGCGTCGGCCAGCTCCGCCGCGTCACCCCGGACCAGCGCCGGACGATAGGCCAGGGCCCGGCCGTGAAACGCGTTCCACATCGCTTTCATCTGCCGCGCCATCGACGGGTCGCCCACCCCCATCTCCCGCAGGGTGAGGTCCATGTCCCGGAACATGGCATCGAACACCGCCTGCGCCAGGGCGGGCCCGGGGTCGGGCGCCAGGCGCAGCCGCTCGATCAGCAGGAAGGTGAACAGCGCGACGCTGTCGAAGCGGCCGTCCACGGTATCGGGGATGCCGATCCCGGCGAACAGGTCCGGCGCGCGTGCCGCGGCCACCGCGGCGGCATACAACGCCGCGGCGGCGGGCCGGTGCGGATCGCGCCGCAGCCCCAGGAGGGAACCGAGAGCCGCCATAACCAAGCCGTCCTTTCGCGCAGTTCCGGGCAGCCTCACCCATAGAACAAGCGACCGCCTGCTGTCATATCGGGGCCGGCGATTGACAGCGCCGAACCGTCGTGACACCCCGCGGGCTGGTCAGGCGGGATCTGCGATCAGGCGATCGCGTCGCTTGCCGGGGGTCGAATTGTGCCGTCGTCGCTGTCCTGCCGCCATCTCGCCGCCGTGCTCTGCTGCGCCCTGGCGCTGAGCGGGTGCAGCCTGCTCGTGCCCCCCAAGGAGGTGCGCGGCAACCGGGTGGCCGCGGACGAGTTCAGCAAGCTCGTCCCCGGGACCACCACCGAGGACGCGGCGCGCCAGTTGCTCGGCTCGCCGACCGCGCACGGCACGTTCGACCCCAACCATTGGTACTATATTACCGAGACCACCCGCCCGGTGATCGGCGGCACCCGGTCGGTGCTGGACCAGGGCGTGGTGGTGTTGAGCTTCAACGGCCAGGGCGTGCTGGACCATGTCCAGCGGATCGATCGCAAGGCGGCGCTGCCGGCGCCGATCGTCGGCCGCACCACGCCCTCGCCCGGCGGCAACGCCAGTTTCTTCCAGCAATTGATCGGCAACATCGGGCGGGTCGGGCCGAGCGCCGGGCCGGGCGCAGGGCCAACCGGCGGCGCGCCGACGCGCTAGTGTCCCAACTCGGAATAACGTCATCATGCGTCGGGACACTAGCTCTTTGTTTTCAGTGGCCTGCTGGTCCCTGAAATGGGAAGGCATTTCAGGGGCAGGACACTAGCCGAACGGACCGGCATCTTGCGCGGGGGCGGCCGATCGCCCCAACCTGCGGGTGTTCATCGAAGGAGCCCGCCCATGTCCCCGCCGCCCGTGATCCGCCTGCACCCCGAGGACAGCGTGGTGATCGCCCGGGCCACCCTGCTGCCGGGTGTTCCCGTGGCGGACGGAACCCTGGCCACCGAGCGGGTGCCGGCCGGGCACAAGGTGGCGGTGCGGCCGATCGCGCCGGGCGAGCCGGTGCGGCGCTATGGTCAGATCATCGGCTTCGCGTCGCAGCCGATCGCGCCCGGCCAGCACGTGCACGTGCATAATTGCGGGATGGGGGATTTCGCCAAGGACTACGCCTACGGCGTGGATGCCCGCCCGACCGCGTTTTTCGATGCGCCGGCGACGTTCCAGGGCATCCGCCGCGCGGACGGGCGGGTGGCGACGCGGAACTACATCGGGATCGTCACCAGCGTGAATTGCTCGGCCCACGTGGCCGGGCTGATCGCGGAGGCGTTCAAGCGCAACCCGTTCACGGGCGCGGACCCGCTCGCCGACTTCCCGAACGTCGACGGCGTGGTGGCGCTGACCCACAAGACCGGCTGCGGCATGACCGAGGGCGAACCGTTGCGGCTGCTGCGCCGGACCCTGGCGGGCTACGCGCGGCACGTGAATTTCTCCCATGTGATCGCGCTCGGGCTGGGCTGCGAGGTGAACCAGATCGGCGGCCTGCTGGCCGAGCAGCGGCTGGCGGGCCGGCTGCGCTCGATGGACATCCAGGCGCTGGGCGGCACGCGCAAGACGGTGGAGGCGGGCGTCGCGTTCGTGCGCGAGGTGCTGGCGGAGGCGAACGCGGTGCGGCGGGAGGCGGTGCCGGCGTCCGAGCTGACGGTGGCGCTGCAATGCGGCGGGTCGGACGGGTATTCCGGCGTCTCGGCCAACCCGGCGCTGGGGGCGGCGAGCGACCTGCTGGTGCGCCACGGCGGCGCGGTGGTGCTGTCGGAGACGCCGGAGACCTATGGGGCGGAGCATCTGCTGACCCGGCGCGCGGTCTCACGCGAGGTGGGCGAGAAGCTCGTGGCGTTGATGCGCTGGTGGGAGGACTACACGCGGCGCGAGGGGGCGGAGATGAACGCCAACCCCTCCCCGGGCAACAAGGCGGGCGGGCTGACCACGATCCTGGAAAAGTCGCTCGGCGCGATGGCGAAGGCGGGCAGCACCAACCTGGTCGACGTGGTGGGGTATGCCGAGCCGGTGACGTCGCGCGGGTTCGTGTTCATGGACACGCCCGGCTACGACCCGGTGGCGGCGACCGGTCAGGTGGCGGGCGGGGCCAACCTGGTGTGCTTCACCACCGGGCGCGGCAGCGTGTTCGGCTGCAAGCCGGCGCCGTCCATCAAGCTGGCGACCAATTCGCCGATGTTCCGGCGGATGGAAGACGACATGGACGTGAACTGCGGCACCATCCTGGACGGGGACGAAAGCGTGCAGGACTGCGGGGCGCGGATCTTCGATCTGATGCTGCGCGTGGCCTCGGGCGAGCGGACGAAAAGCGAGGGGTTCGATTTCGGCGCGGACGAGTTCGCGCCCTGGGTGATCGGGGCGACGATGTGAGGGGGACGCGTTTGTCGGGAAAAGCCTCGGATCACGTCCTTGCCGTTGCGGGAGCCTGATGCCGCAGGCGGCGCCGATCGAGGCGCAGGACCCGGCCGGCGAGGCGCAAGGCAGTCAGGCCTTCTCCGCTAGTTCGGTGCAGGTCACTAACGTCACCGGACCGTCGAGGATCGGCTGGGCGATGCCGAAGAAGCGGGCGACCGCAGCCGAACCGTTGTGGCGGTCCATCGCCGCCTGATCGACGAATCTCTCGTATGTCGTGAAGACCAGCGGATCGGACAGATCCTGCGAGATGAAGAAGCCGACGGTGCCCGGCTCGTTGGCCTGCACGTTCGCCGCCACGTCGAGCAGCGCCCGCCGCAAGGTGTCGGCCGAGCCGGGCCTGACCCGAAGGATGGCGGTGATGGTGACCACGCGGGGGTGCCTCCGGGACGAACGACAGCAGCGCAAGTCTGTGACATCCCCGGAGCGCGCGCAATCGTCCAGCCAGATGCGGACAGGGCGATCTGCCGATTTCCGGCTCCTTCCCGACCGGGGCCCTGGGCGACACCATCGTCGTCCGCCGCGCCTGTGCCGGTGCCGCCGGCCCGCCGGAAATCGTCCGGCCGGTGCGCGCGAAGCTGAGCAGCTTCCTCACGGTCCGAGGGCTTCCCAAGCCGGCCCGGCACGCCCGGATGCCAAGGCAGGCCGGCTGTGGCATCGTGATCCCGCGCACCCGCCGCGTGCCGGAGAGGAGGAAACCCGCCAGATGGACATCATCGATCGCTCGCCGCCTGACCACAGCCCCATCCCTCCCGACTGCGCCGGCCAGGATTTCTACGCCATGGACCGCTCGCTGCAGGATCTGCTCGCCATCTACCTGCCTGCGGCAACCCGCGATTCCCTCACGCCGCACTACGCCAGCCTCGGCCGGCTCGCCGGCGGCCGGCTCGACGAGCCTTGCCCGCACCGCCGACCGCCACCCGCCGATCCTGCATCCCCGCGACCGCTATGGCGACGACGAAGACTGGATCGAGTACCACCCCGCCTATCGCGAGATGGAAGCGATCGCCTTCGGCGATTTCCAGTTCCACGCCATGACCCACCGCGCCGGCGTGCTCGGCCAGGAAGGCCCCCTGCCCGCGGTCGCCAAATACGCGTTCCAGTACCTGTTCACCCAGGCCGAGTTCGGCCTGATGTGCCCGGTCAGCGTGACCGACACCTCGATCCACATCCTGCGTCGCTTCGCCAGCCCCGAACTGCAGGCCTATCTGCTGCCGCGCATGCTCTCGGGCGACCTCGCCACGATGTGGAAGGGCACGCAGTTCATGACCGAGCGCACCGGCGGCTCCGACGTCGGCGCGATCGAAACCACCGCCGTCCGCCACGGCGAGGACTGGCTGCTCACCGGCAGCAAATGGTTCAACTCGCACGCCGATGCCGACGTGGCGCTGATCCTGGCCCGGCCCCAGGGCGCGCCCGCCGGCACGCGCGGCCTCGCGCTGTTCGCCCTGCCGCGGCGCAAGCGCGACGGCAGCCGCAACGCCTATCGGATCGTCCGGCTCAAGGACAAGCTCGGCACGAAATCGATGGCGAGCGGGGAGATCGACCTGCACGGCGCCGAAGCCTACCTGGTCGGTGCCCAGGATGCGGGCCTGAAACAGATGATGGAGCAGGTCAACCGCTCCCGCCTGTCCCACGGGGCGCGGGCCGCCGGCATGATGCGCCGCTGCGTGAATGAGGCGCTGGCCGCCGCCGGCCGCCGCGCCTTCGGCCAGGCGGTGATCGACTTCCCGCTCATGCGCCGGCAAGTGATCAAGATGCTGGTGCCCGCCGAGCAGGCGCTGAGCATGACCTTCGCCACCGCCGATGCGCTGGATCGCGGCGCGGACGCGGAACTGCGCATCCTTACCGGCCTGCTGAAGTTCCGCGCCTGCCGCGACAACGTCCCCGTCGCGACCGGCGCGATGGAGGCGCGCGGCGGCAACGGCTATATCGAGGACTACGTGACCGCCCGGCTGATCCGCGATGCCCAGGTGGGGCTGCTGTGGGAGGGCACCAGCAACATCAACGCGCTCGACGTGATCGGCCGCGCCGTGGGCAAGCTCGCAGCGCAGGACGCGCTGGGCGCGCTGCTGCGGCGCCGGCTGGAGGATGCGGCGGCATTGCCGGCCGGGTTCCGCGCCCGGCTCGGCGCCTGCTGGGACCGCGCCGCGGCGGCGGCCGGCCGGGTTGCGGCGGCCGGTGGGGAGACCCAGGCCCGCACCGCCGCGACCGGCCTGTACAACGCCGCCAGCGCGATCCTGTTGGCCTGGGAAGCCACGCGCCCCGGCGCCGACGCGCGCCGCGCTCTGCTCGCCCGCTGCGTGCTGGAGCACCGGCTGTCCGCACGCGACCCGCTGGAACCGGAAGACGCTGCCTGGGAACGCCCCGCCACGGATCTGCTGCTGGCCCCGCGGGCACGAAGCATCGCCGAGGTGGCGCCGCTGCTGGCCTGACGCCGGACGGGCAAGGGGGTGGTGCTGCTGGAGGGGATTGAACTCTCGACCTCTCCCTTACCAAGGGAGTGCTCTACCACTGAGCTACAGCAGCGCCGGGGCGCAAAGGCGGGCGTTACCTAGACTTTCGGGACACACCGCGCAAGCCCCGGCGGCGGGATCACCCGCCGACCCCGGGGCGGCCCGCGGACGGCGGGTCCGCCGGCCTGGTCCGGACCATGGCCGCTATTCGATCTTCAGCCGCCACAACCAGTGCCGCTGCAGCAACCGCTCGACCTTTCCATACCGGGGATAGAACGTTCGCACGTACAGAAGATGCATCGTCATGTTGAGAAGCACCAGCGCCCTGATCACCGGCGGGGCCAGGGGGATCTTCTGCCGGACCACCAGATCCCAGGTCACATCCAGGACGGGGAACCAGCGCTTGAGGAAAATGCCCCGCCGCCTGCCGATCATCTCAATATAGGCGCGGGAGCTGGTTTCGTCGCGGATCATCAGCACGTCGGGGATCTCGGCATGCGTGCCGAGCAGCAATGTGCCTGCCATCAGCGCCCAGTCGAACGCGATCATCCCGCGATCCGGCGGGAACGCTCGCTGCAGGGCCTCTGTGCGATGCAGCCCGAAGATCCGTGAATTGTCGTACGGGTCCGCCAGGTACTTCGCCAGATTGGCGACCGTATCAGCCATCAGGGGACAGGTGCCCTTCGCAAGCACGGGTGCCCCGTTCGGCTGGATGAAGCGCACCCGCGACACGCATGTGACGACACCGGGATCCTGCTCGAGGACGGCGAGGGTCCGCGCGATATAGCTGGGCGCGATGGTGTCATCGCCGGCGAGCCACATGAAATACGGGGTCTGCGCCTGCTGCAGCAGGAAGCGGAAATTGCCGTAATGGCCGAGATTTTTTGCCTGTCGCGAGCAGATCACCCGCGGATAGGCCGCCACCAGTGCGCGGCAGACCTCGGCCGTGCCGTCCGTCGAGCAATTGTCCGAGATATGGACCTGCACGTCCGGACGGGTCTGGGCCAGAACGCTTTCCACCGCCCGTCGCAGGGTGGGGGCGTTGTTATAAGTTGGAATCCCTACGGTCACCTGGGCGTGCAACGGAGCCTCCGAACCTGTGCCGGATCGCATTCGTTTTGACGGCCGTCACGACGCCGTTTGGCGCCATGCGCACTTCGGGCGCCGTCAAAGAAGGTCCGCACCGGGATCACCAGACGTCAGGCCAGGCGGCGACGCGGGCGGCTGCCCGATGAAACGGCCCGGCTCTTGCTGGCCCGCTCGCTCCGGGAGGGCCGCCTGGAGCGGATCGGGTGTCAGCCCACCATCGGATCTGTCCGCCTCGACGGGCCCATGCGGCTCAAGCAGTCTTTCAAGAAATCGGTACCACATCACGCAGCACAGCTTCCCTGTTGTGCGAGCAGCGGGTGGCTCGCGTCGCGGGGCGAGAGGATCGGGTCTGCAACCGGCCAGACGATGCCGAAAGCCGGGTCGTTCCACCGCAGCCCGCGCGCCAGGCCGGCCCGGTATGTCTCTGTCATTTGGTACGACACTTCGGTCTCGTCCATGAGGGTCACGAAACCGTGCGCGAAACCGGGCGGGATCCACAGCGCGCGCATGCTGTCCGCACGCAGCTCCAGGCCAATCCAGCGGCCGAAGCTCGCCGACCCCGGGCGGATATCGACCGCCACGTCGAACAGTGCCCCGCGTGTGCACCGCACCAGCTTGCCTTCGGGGTATGGTTCGTCCTGATAATGGAGTCCCCGCAGGGTCTTTCGCCGGCGGTTGAATGAGGTGTTGCACTGCGGGAATGCGGTCGGCAGTCCCGCGCACGCGAATTCCTCGGCACAAAAGGTGCGCGCGAAATAGCCGCGCTCGTCGGCGTGCGCCTCCGTGTCGACGAGGAGCACCCCCTCCAGCGCGGTGGGCGTGAAGCGCATCAGAGCACCTGGACCTCGGGGATCGGCACCACGAAGCGTCCGCCCCACGCGCGGATGGCCGCCATCTGCTGCATGATCTCGGTCTTCAGGTTCCAGGGCAGGATCAACACATAGTCGGGCCGGGCCTCCAGGATCGCCTCCGGCGCGCGGATCGGGACGCGCACGCCGGGCAGCAGCAGGCCCTGCTTGTAGGGGCTGCGGTCCACCGTGAAGGCCATGAACTCGGGGCCGATGCCGCAATAGTTGAGCAGGGTGTTGCCCTTGGCCGGCGCGCCGTAGCCCAGCACGCGCTTGCCTTCGCGGCGGGCACGAATGCAGAACTCCAGGAGGTCGCATTTGATGCGGATGACCTGCTCGGCGAACTGCCGATAGGCCGCGGCGCCGTCCAGCCCGGCCTCCCGCTCGCGCGCCAGGAGGTCCGTCACCGTCGCGGCGCGCGGGTGCCGGGCGCTTTCCTGGTGGCAGGCGAAAACGCGCAAGGATCCGCCATGAGTCGGCAGTTCCGTCACGTCGAACACCCGCAGCCCGTGATGGGCCAGGATGCGGTCCACCACCAGCAGCGAAAAATAGGAGAAGTGCTCGTGATAGATAGTGTCGAACTGACCCCATTCCATCAGGCGCAGCAGGTGGGGAAACTCGAGGCTGAGCACGCCGTCAGGCGTGAGCAGGACCCTGAATCCACGCACGAAGTCGTTCAGGTCGGGCACATGCGCCAGCACGTTGTTGGCGACGATCACGTCGGGCGCGACGCCGGCCGCGGCCAGCCGCGCGGCTTCGGCTTCGCCGAAGAAAGCGACCTCGGTGGGAATGCCCTTGTCGAGCGCCACTTTGGCCACATTGGCCGCCGGCTCCACGCCGCGAACCTGGACGCCCTGGGCCTGGAAATACTGCAGCAGATACCCGTCGTTGCTGGCGACCTCGACCACCCGCGACCCGGGGCCGAGATCGAAGCGCGCCGTCATCATCGCGGCATAGTCGGCGGCATGCTGCAACCAGCTGTCGGAAAACGAGGAGAAGTAGAGGTAGTCGCGGAAGATGTCCTGCGGGCTCTCGACCGCCTCGAGCTGGACCAGGCGACAGGAGCTGCAGACATGCGCATGCAGGGGGTAGAAGCGCTCCGGCTGCCTTGCCTGCGCCGGGGCGATGAACGCGTTCGCGAGCGGCGACATGCCGAGATCGGCCAGGGTCTCGGTCAAGGGGCTGGCGCAGAAGCGGCAGGCCTGCGCGGTCATGCCTGACGGAACCTGCTGCGGGTCGGGTTGGCGCGCCTCGGCATCGCGGCCGGCCAGGGCGTGCGCGCTCATCGGAACACCTTCCAGGGCGCGTCGCCGCCGGCCCACAACCCTTCCAGCAGGCGCTTGTCGCGCAGGGTATCCATCGGTTGCCAGAAGCCGTCGTGCTGATAGGCCATCAACTCCCCGTCGCGGGCCAGGCTTTCCATCGGTTCTTTCTCCCAGATGGTGGCGTCGCCCTCGATACGGTCGATCACGCGCGGGGACAGGACGAAGAAGCCGCCGTTGATCCATTGCCCATCGCCGGTCGGCTTCTCGCGGAAGCCTTGCACCCGCTCCCCGTCCAGATCGAGCGCGCCGAACCTCGCCTGCGGGCGAACGGCGGTCACCGTGGCGGACCGGCGATGCGCGCGATGGAAGGCGAGCAGCCGGCCGATATCGACGGTGCTGACGGCATCGCCATACGTCAGGCAGAAATCGTCACCGTCGAGATATTCGCGGATGCGGCGCACCCGACCGCCCGTCATGGTGTTCGATCCGGTGTCTACCAGGGTGACACGCCACGCTTCCGCCTGGCCGCGATGCGCGGTGACGGTGTTGCGGCAAAGGTCGAATGTTACGTCTGTCATTTCCAGGTAGTGGTTCCTGAAGTACTCCTTCAGCATGTGGCCTTTGTAGCCGAGGCACACGATGAAATCGTTGATGCCGTAGGCCGAATAGATCTTCATGATGTGCCAGATGATCGGCTGTCCGCCGATTTCCACCATCGGCTTGGGGCGCGCTTCGGTTTCTTCCATCAGCCGCGTGCCGAAGCCACCGGCGAGGATCACTGCTTGGGTCATGCGTCCGTCCAGGCAAGGTCCGGTTCTGTCGCCGCGCCGCGCCGCGCGCCGCTCGACGGTCAGGTATTTGATTACCCGATCCTACCGAGGAGGTCCATCGGAATGATGGGTCCGTTTGCAATATCTCTAGTGTACGGCTGTTAGTCTTTGCGTTCGCGACTTTACGCATGACTGTCCATTGCGACCCCGTTCGTATGCCGGATCCGGCGGCCAGAGCCCACCGCAACGCGCCATCGCCGGTGGGCTGGCCGAACCCCGCCGTGCCGCAAGCAAGGTTCGTGCGCCGCGGCCATGGACCGGTCGGATCCCGGGCAATCCTGGCGTCCACCCGACAAGCAGCAGGCCACCGCACCGGCCACAACGCGGTCGCAGCGCTGTCTCGCCGGCCCGACGACAGCGCGCAGTCCACCCCCCAGGTGACGCCCGAAGGCGCGCCGCGAGACCCGCGAGAGTGCCCATTACCCCGACCGGGACGCACAGCCCGGCGGCAGCAACACCCGGACGACGCCAGCGGCGGCAAGCGCGCGCATACAGCCGTGGTCGCGCGGCCCGCAGACCCTGACCGATGGGACCCCGGCCGATGTGCTAGCGTTCACTGCGCCGCGCCGCATCCCACATCAGCCGAGGATCGAACGCCTCGGCCGCGAACATCGTCAGAATGACGACGCCCGCGAAGGCAATCGCGCCGAAGCCGGGGTCTATCGTCACCACTGCGCCGAACTGCACGAGGGCGATCAGGACCGATTCCATGAATATGTCGATCATCGACCAGCGCCCGATGGTGTTCACGATCCGGTACAGCATCGTCCGCTCGCGCAGCTGCCACGCAGTGCCGGCCCGCGTTGTCAGCAGCATCAGCGTGAGGCCGATCAGCTTGAGACAGGGGACCGCGATACTCGCCAGGAACACCAGCAGGGCCAATGGCCACATGCCGTCATTCAGCAGCTCCCGCGCGCCGCCGATGATCGTGCTCGGCGCGCCTGCCCCGAACTGGATGAAAGTCAGGACCGGGAACACGTTCGCGGGAACGTAAAGAACCGCCGCCGCGATCACCAGGGCCCAGGTCCGGGCCACGCTGTTCGGCTTGCGGTCCTCCAGCCGTCCGCCGCAGCGCGGGCAGTAGGCGGCGCCGCCGGACGCCGGCAGGCTGACCAGGCCGCAAATGCCGCACGCGACCGCCCCACCGACCGGCCCCCTTAGGGCGACCGCGGCGTGGTCCACGGGCACGTCCAGGATGCCGCGCCGTTCCAACGCCTCCCACACGGCCTGGCGGTCCAGCACCGCGTCGGCGGCGACGATGACGAACATCAGGGCGATCAGCGAATAGACGGCCACGCCGATCTCGATGTGGACCATGCTGGGCATCTCGGTGTAGGCGACGAAGATGGCCAGCAGGTAGACCTCGATCATCGACCACGGGCGGATGCGCTCCGCCCAGCGGAACGCGGTCCGCAGATGCACGGGCGGCCGTGCCAGCCGCAGCCCGGCCAGCACGTAGACAAGGAACGTCAGCCGCAGCAGCGGTGCCAGAACCGTCATGAAGATGATGACCAACGCCAGCTCCCACACACCGTGCTGGCTGAGGCCGAGCGGGCCGGAGAAGATGGTGGCGCTGTGGACCATGCCGAACGTGCCCACGCGCATGAGGTGTGCCGTGCAGCTGATGGCCAGCAGCGCCAGACCGGTGATATTGAGGGCGAGCGCGCGTCCAAGCGGGTCGTGCCGGGTACGCCGCAACAGCCCGTTGCAGCGCACGCACCGGGCGACACGGCCGGCCGCCATGGCCGGCACCATCTGGAACTGCCCGCAATCAAGACATTCGCGCAGGCGCGGCGCGGTGGCGGCCGGCTCGGTCGCCGCGGCGGGCTGCGCGAGGCGACCCCGGCCCAGCGCCATCCCGATGAAATCCGACATTGTCCCCCGCCCGCCCTCCTACCGTCTGGAACCGGTGGGGCGCAGCATCGCGGCGATGGTATCGGCGAGGCGGCCGACCGCCACGCTGATCGCGCGAACCTGATCGGCCGTCGCATCGGAGGCGATCGGCACGGAGGTGTGGACCATCCGCAGCTGGGACGCACGCCGAGGCTTCGTGAACTCGACCGCCGCCTGCGCGGCGAAGGCCAGCGCGCCCGATGCGTCCCTGTCCATGCGCTCCACGTTCACCTCGACCGACGCGTCCTCCGTCGCGGTGATGGCGCCGGTGCTGCTGAAGAACGTCGTCCCCGGGAGGCGTTGCGTGAGATCCCCGATCAGGACGCGTCCAATCATCTGCGCCACCGGCTCGCCCCACTCCTGGTTGGCCAGCACGTCGAGCCGGTAGCCCTCGGACGATCGCACGATCTGCGGCCGCTCAAGGTACCGCGCAATGGAAACGCGATGGAGCACGACCCGGTGCGGACCACCCGGCTCCGGTGCCCCGGGCGCCTGGGCGAGCGTGTAGAGCGACGGATTGGGAGAGCGGCAGGCCGACAGCGCGGCCGCGGATGCGAGGGAAAGCAGCAGCGCGCGCCGTGCGACGGGGCGCATCACTCCGACCCCGTGTTGGCGCGACCACGAACCAGCGCCTCGGGATGTCGGTTCAGGAGATCGGCGAGGGCCCGCAGGGATTGCACCATATCGCCCACTTGCGTCATCAGGTGATCGAGATCACGGTGGAATCGCGAGTTGTTGCCGTACCCCGTGTTGGTCGAGGCGACCAGCCTGTTCGTGTTGACAAGCATCGCCTGGAGATCGGCGGCCATCGCCGGCAGACGGCGCAGCGCCGGCGTCGCCCCGGTGTCCAGCCGCTTCACCAGTGCACGCAGGTCGTTCATTGTCTCCGCCATGGACTTCAGACTCTGCTTCATGTCGGGGCCGTTGGTCAGGGTGTTGGCGCCGGCCAGAAGCGCGTTGAGGTTCTGCCCGATCTGTTCGAATGGCATCTGGTTCACCTTGGCGAGCAGCTCGCTCGCCGCGCGGCTGATGTCGTCGAACCCGCCCTCCTTGGTGGGGATGACGATCGCACCACCCTCGATCGTGATCGTCGCCGGCGCTGCGTTGGGGAAGAACTCGAGCGCAACCTCCATCTGCCCGGTCAGCAGGTTGGCGCTCTTGAGCGTGGCGCGCAGCCCGTGCGCCACCAGGAACCGGGCGTTGGCGAGCGGTCCGCGCTTTTCGACCGCCTGGATATTGGCGAACCGCTCCGGCTCCACTTCAAAGCGGACAGGCGTGCGAAAGCGATCCGTCTTGGCGTCGTATTTCAGGGAAACATCGGTCACCTCACCGATCCGCAGCCCGTGGAAAGTGACCGGCGAGCCGGGCGCGAGCCCGCTGACCGAACCGGTGAAATAGCCGATGGCGGCGACCCGCCGATGGAAGGCCGCGTTCCTGGCGGCGTCGGCGTCGGCATAAAGCGGGAAGCTTCGGTCCGCAGCACTGACCGGCGAGTCCAGCGCCGGCGCCGGGGTATCGAAGGCCACGCCCCCAAGAAGCAACGCCTTGATCGATTCGAGTTCGACCTTCACGCCCTGTGCGCCGAGCTTGATCGACACGCCGGACACGTTCCAGAACCGCGATCCGTCATGCACGTATGTGTCGAATGGCGAACGGACGAAGGCGTGGATCGTCACCCGCTTCGCCATGTCGCTCAGATCCCAGCCCAGCACCGTGCCCACATTGAGGCCGCGATAGAACACGGGTGATCCCACGGCGACGGTCCCGATCCGGTCGGCATCCAGCAGGAAGGTCCGGCCGGGCACGTTGGAGGTAAGGACCGGAGGGTTTTCCAGTCCGGTGAAGCTCAGCGCCTGGCGGCCGCCGGTCGCCCCCGGCAGAAGCTCGATATATGCGCCGGAGATCAATGTATTGAGGCCGGAGATGCTGCCGGCGAACAGGCGCGGCGTGACAACCCAGAACCTGGCCCGGTTGGTCAGGAACGGAACCGCCTCCCGCTTCATCTCTGCGGTCACGATCACGTGCGACCCGTCCTTGCTGAGGACGACCTTGGTCACGAGGCCGAGATCAACATCCTTGTGTTTGATATGGGACTGCCCTGCCTGCAATCCCTCGCCGCTTTCGAAGGTGATGGTGATGGTCGGTCCGCGCTTGGAGATGGTGTCCCAGGCAAGCCACCCTCCGATCAGCAGCGTGACGATCGGGATCAGCCAGATCAGCGAAATGCCTCTGCGCCGCGAAATGCGCGCCACTGGCGCGGCTTCAGGTTGGGTCGCGCTCGCCATGGGCGATCATCCGAAACGCCACCCGCACGCGCGCGAGTTGGGCCGAGGCGATGGCACCGCGTCGTTGCCGGAGGTGGGGAACGCGCCAACAAAGGCACGCGGTCCGAGGCGTCATGACCAAACCTCCCTGGCACACACGGCTCACCGAGCCTGCCGGCACCCCCGTTCCCAAGTACCCACCCTCCCAGAGCGGCTGTTGCCTGCCAGGGGAGCACGTCCATCGAGAGCGCTGGTACGTCGGACCAGGCCACGCCGCTATGCACTTTCCGCACAAGCCCTGCCGCGGGGCGCCGATGACGGCGGAATGATCGCCGCCGCTGCCAGGGACACCCGGCGAAGGCAACCGCGCGCGTGTTCGCCCCTGCCATTTGCGCATAGACGACGACGCGCTGGCGATGTCCGGTCTCGGCTGGAAAATCCCGCATGTCGGTCACCACCATCTCCGTATTCAGCGAGCCCGACGATTTCCAGGTGGCCCTGCAATGCGGGGGCCGGGTCGAGTTCCTCGTGACCGCGGGGACGCCGTTCCGGGCCCGGTTGACAAGCGCGGCTTTGCCGCGCCTCCGCCTCGTGGCTGTGGAGGAATGGCTGCCGCGCATTGCCTTCGTCTCGCCGCCGGCGGGGTGGCTTGTCATCATGCTGCCGGTCGATCCTGAAGGGTCACAGATCTGGGCAGGGCGGCGTCTGCAGGCCGATGAAATCTTCATGCTCTGCGGGGAGCAGGGCCGGCACGGACGCACGGACAGGCCCTGCCGCTCCGGCATTCTCTGCCTGCCGGAGGCGGATCTCATTCGCTATAGCCGAACCGTGACCGGCCTGGCTTTGGCGATCCCAGCGAGCCCGTGCTTTTTGCGACCGCCGCGCGCCGCACTGCAATCGCTGGTCGCATTATACAAAGCGGCGATCCGTCTGATCGAGGCGCGCCCGGACGCGGCGGCGAGTGACGCGGCACTTCGCGGTTTGCAGCAGGAACTGCTCGCCAGGCTTGTCGACAGTCTGTCGAACGCATCCGTGGAGGATACAACCGCTCCGGCCGGGGGACATGTCGACCTGATGGTCCGGCTGGAGGACACAATCCGGTGTCATCCCGGCGCGCTGCCACGGGTGGCGGCGCTGTGCGCCGCGCTCGGCGTCTCCGCACGAGCGCTACAAGTGTATTGTCGTAAGTATCTTGGCATGAGCCCAGGCCGTTACCTGCGCCTGCGCCTGCTCCAACGCATCCATCGCGCACTCCGCAGCGCAGAGTCCCCCGCCGCCACCGTCTCCGAACTCGCGCGACACCACGGGTTCCGCCAACTTGGCCGGTTTGCCGGCACATACCGGGCACAGTACGGCGAACCTCCCTCCGCCACATTGCGCCGGTACGGCCCCTCCCCCGGAGCCCCGCAGCCGATACGCGAGACCCACGCCGCGCCTCCCCGACAGCAGGACTAGCCCGCGTCGCTTCGCGCCCTGCGGCCAATGGACGAAGACAAGACCGACCGGACACGCAGATCTGATTGACCTAGGTCAATCCGACATTCTGCTTTCGTGTGCTACGTGTCTTACAAGGTCAGCACACGAAAAGGGATGGCGGAGCATGCCGTGCAGCACGATCCGGACCACCACCGACGCCGATCACTATCGGGCGGCGATCCGACCCGAAAACACGGAGTTCATGGTGACCCGCCGCGGATCGTTTGCAGCCGGCGTGACGCGCATAGACCTGCATCGGCTTTGGATGCAAGACATGCAGGAAACCCTCCCGCGAAGCTGGTTGATCGAGATACGTAGCCCGCGTCAGGCGATCTGCTTCTCGGCAACCCCCGGTCCTCCGGTCGTCTTTCAGGGCGCCGAACTGAAGGCCGATGAAGTCACCGTGCTGGACCCGTCGACGAGCGGCTGGCAGAGGCTGTCCGGTCCGTCCCGGCTCGCGACCATGTCATTGCCGCTCGACGACGTCGCCACGCTTGGCGCCTCCCTGACCGGTCGGGATCTGCCGCTCCGGCGCAACCACCGCGCGATCCTTCCCTCGCCGCCGGTGATCGCGCGCCTGCGGGATTTGCACGCCGCGGCCGTGCGTCTGGCGGAAACTGCGCCCGAGATGATCGTGAACCCGGACGTGGCGCGCGGGCTGGAGCAGGGGCTGACCGAGGCGATGATCGCTTGTCTCGCCGAGGGCCAGGCCCGGGAAGATACACCGTACCGATGCCGCCGTGCCGCGATCGTCCGGCGCTTCCGGGCGCTGGCGGAAGACAATCCCGGACAGGTGTTCTACCTGGCCGACGTCTGCGCGACCCTCGGCGTGCCATGGCGGACGCTGCAGGTTTGCTGCCAGGAGTATCTGGGAACCAGCCCCAAGCAGTATTTGATGCTGCGCCGCATGCATCAGGCCCGTCGGGCCCTCGTCGCCGCATCGGCGGCCACGACGACCGTGACCGATATCGCGATGCAGTTCGGCTTCTGGGAGCTCGGGCGGTACGCGGTCCGTTACAAGGCTTTGTTCGGAGAGTCACCATCCGTCACGCTCCGCCGGCCGCCGCCGTAGCGATCGCGCCCGGTCGCTCGCCGGTTCCTGCCGGATTTGCATAGCCCCCGCCCGACCGGGAGCCTGACACTCGCCCTTGTGAGGCGGCGCCTCGAGGTCTCCGGACAGAGGCACTCAGCCCGCGCCGGAACCTGGTTCAGCCCCTGTTATGGAGCAAGTGGCATGCACGACCACGTTGTCCCGGTGCGATGAGCAGGCCCCGGAATTTCGGTCGCCGGTTTTGCATCGCGGCCGTGCTGCTGTCCGTCGGCGGCTGCGCGACATCCGTCAAGGTCGGGCCGGACGCGGTGGCGGGGCTGACACCCGACGGCACCGTGGAGATGCAACAGGTCCAGGTCGCTTATATCGGCGCCGGCGGCGGCGGCAGCGGCACGCTGCAGTACCGCGGCCGCGCATACCCGTTTGAGATTGCCGGCCTGGGCATCGGCGGCATCGGCGCATCCACCATGACTGCGACCGGCGAAGTCTACAAGCTCAGCAACATCACGCAGTTTCCGGGGTCTTACGCCCAGGCCAGATACGGTTTCGCACTGGGCAGCGAGAGCGGAGGCGACCTGTGGTTGCAGAATGGCGCAGGCGTGATCATGCACCTGAAGGCAAAGCGCGAAGGGCTGATGCTGAGCCTGGGCGGTGACGCCGTTGTGATCACGATGAAATGAGGCAAGCCCGTCAGCGCAGGGGATCGACCCGGCCGCCCGTTGTTACCGAGCTCGGACTTGTTGACCGAAAGGTCATTGGTCGGCGCGCAGGCGCAGCCCGCCCTTCGTCCGGCGGCGGCCGACACCGCCGCTGTCGATGCGCCCTCCTGGGCTGCGAAGAAGCGGCGGAGCAGGATCAATGATCTGATCAGCGGGCCGTTCGGCCTGTCACCCGTCACGGTCTTGCGGCTTCGGTCGTATCGAAGGGTCCGGCACTTTGCTGGCCATCGCGCCGTCCAACACCGGGGCGGCGCAGGGCAATCCGATAATAGCGCATGTCGTTGCGGGATCAGCCGGCGTTGGCTTCATGGCGAGGATCGGGTCGATCGATCCCGCAATGCGTGACGTTGCGCCCTGCGGGATCGGTCTTCATGCGACACGGATCAGCGGCGGTGGCGTCAGGATCGACACGGCGGCGCACAGCGTCAACCCGGTCAGCCCTGGCGGCGGGCCCGTCTCGGCGATCGAGGTTATGGATCCGGCACTTGTCGCCGCCCTGTTGCACCTGAAAGTCGGTGACATGATTACGGCTGTCGTGAGCAAGGCCCTCGCCGGCCGTATCGGGGCGGCGCCGAACAGCGGGAGCCAGAGCACGATCGCCCGGTGCGGACTCGCCGGGCGGCCTACCCCGCTCACCGATCTCGCTTTGGCGCGCTCGCATAGAGCGTCAGGATCCGTGCCAGTATAATCGCCGGATACAGTTGGCCGATCAGCGCCTCGAGCATGGTCAAATTGCGCGCGAAGGCATTCACCGGCGTGATGTCGCCGAAGCCGACCGTCGTCAATGCGGTCATGCTGTAATAGACGAACGGGCCCATGACCGCGAGGTCGTCCGGCTGGAAGACAAGGCCGGAGAACGCCCCAGGCACGACCGCCGCGATCAGCAGATAGAGCCAACCGAACACCAGCGCGATCGTGAGGTAGAGCACGATCGCCCCGCGCACGCGGTGCGACGTGATGGGCCCCGGCCCGAACACGACCCCGAAGATGACCCACGTCACGGCGAGCAGGACCAGCATGGCACCGATCGCATCCGCCACCTCGGTGGCGGGTCCTGGCCAAAGAAGCTCAGTGAGATGCGCCATAATCCGGACTGCGCCGGAGAAAATCACGACGATCAGTGCGCCGCGCTGGCGCGAGCCCAGCACCAACGCGAAGATAAGGCCGGTCGCAAGGATCTTGGTGACCACCAGGAGGGGCTCCAGACCGACGGCGGCGAGGGGCTCGACCAGGAAGATCAGCGCGAGCTGCAACGCCAGGAGCGCGGAAAGCCCTTGGTCGGCAAAGCGCTCACACACAGCACGGGCCTGCTCCAGAGATGCAAACACGACCTGACTCCCCGGCCTCCCTTACCCCATGATCTACATGCGTGCGCCGGCTGGATCTTCTTCGGTCGGGAGGGACCCGACCCTTGTAGTGTACCAGAGACATGTGGTTACGGCATATACCGGTCTGATGGATATCAATAATAAGGGTGCGTATCGTCCGGGCGGTCCGGATGGTTCTTGACCGGTGCGCCCGGGCGTCCCTCATCCAAGCGCGGGGAGAGGCGGCACGCCTATAATCCGTTGCGCGAGCCTACGGCCTTGCGATCCCAAAGGCCAGGAGACAGGAAGGGCGGGTTGCCCGCAATTTGGTGGAGGATTTGCGCCACATCGATCATTCCGGGTCTTCCCGATTGCCCATCTTCGGATAACCTCGTCGACGCGGCCACAACCCGATCTTCTGCGCTTCGATGGAGAAATCCGCGGCGGCTGGCCACTCTGATAGTATGGCGTTTGCGCCGACGTGCATGTATTCTCGAACGAGACCGCATGCTCAACGGCAGAGCCAATACCTTCGCCTTCGGGGCGCTGCGCAGGAGATTTCCCACGATGAATTCCCGGGTGCTAACCACGGTTACCGTGCTGATGCTCGCAGGACTTGCTTCAGCCAGTCCCGGTCTTCACGCACAGCCGGCGGCATCACCAGGTCCGGCCAGCGCCGAGGCCCCGGGTCACGGCGCGAGCGCAACCGACCTGGCAAAAAAGCTTCAGAATCCGATCTCTGACCTGATCAGCGTGCCATTCCAGAACAATACGAACTTCAATTACGGACCCCACAATGGCACCCAGAACATCTTGAACATTCAGCCGGTGGTGCCGATCCATCTGAACGAAGACTGGAACCTGATTACCCGCACGATTCTGCCGTTGATATGGCAACCGTCGCTGCAGCCGGCCGATACGGTGCCGTTTGGCATTGGACCGATCCAGTTCAGCGCCTTCCTGTCGCCCAAGGCCGCCGTCGGCGGGTGGGTATGGGGTATCGGCCCGATCATCCAGATGTCGACGAGCAGCGACGCGAGCCTCGGCTCCAACGTGTGGGGAGCAGGGCCATCCGCCGTCGTGGTGCGATTGGATGGACCTTGGGTCTATGGCGTACTGGCCAATAATGTCTTTTCATTCGGGGGAACATCCGGCCGCAGCGGCACTCGCTACAATACTTTCCTGGCCCAGCCATTCCTGAACTACAACTTCGGCGATGGATGGTATGTCGGCAGTTCGCCGGTCGTCACCGCGAACTGGCTCACTGCCGGTGACAAGGCGTGGACCCTGCCGGTGGGCGGACAGGCCGGAAGGGTCGTGAAGTTGTTCGGCAAGCTGCCCGTCAATTTCTTGCTCGGTGCGTACTACAACGCGCTCCGCCCGCAATCCGGTGCGACCTGGCAGTTACGGATGCAGGTGAGCCTGATGTTCTGAGCGCCGCGACCCCGGACCTGACAGCTTGGGGCGATCCGACACCTCCGACTGAGCGAGATATTGGAAGGACCGAAGCCGGCCATCGGCCGGCGCGTCGCATGGCGATGCGCGCCGACCGGGGTTCATGAGATCGATATCGCGCCGCCACCGGAAGAGCCATCCGGACCGAAATCCCGGCCCGGTATGGTCCGCGACAACCAAGACAACAGTCAACGCGGTACCACTTCATACTTGCTGGACAGATAGCCCCCGGCGACGCCGACGGCGCCGCCAACAGCGGCGCCCAAAGCCGCGTTTCCGCCGATCGCACCGAGCAGCGCGCCGCCGCCCGCGCCAATCGCACCGCCCGCGAGGGTCCGGGTTCCCGTTTCGGTGGCGCATCCCCCCAGCGTCAGGGCAGCCAGCATGGCCGCGATCGCGGTAAACCGTCTCATGGTGACCTCCTGTGTATCGGCCGCACCGGTGGCGAGGACGCGGGCTCTAGCGCCGCGGGGTCGGCGGGCATGGATATTTCGTTGCCCAGGCACGAAACAAGCCATCCACGGCACGATCGTTGTCCGCCTGAGGATTGGCCTTGGCCCATTCGACGAACGCCGCGGCGCCGTCCACCCGGGTCACGCCCTCGGGCGGGCAGACGATCCGCGCTGTCCTGCCACCGCGCACGAGTTCATGATAAACGCCGTAGGCACCCACCACGACCCCCAGGCAAAACTCGGTTGCCTCCTTTGCCATCGGGTCGTCACTCGGGGCCGAACAAAGCCGCATCAGGTTACCGACGGTGACGAGCTTGAAGGTGTCCGCGTCGATGCCGCGCCGGGGAGCGGTCTGCGCCACGGCGCTTCCCGCCAGCAGCACGAGCGCCGTCATTCCAAGCAGGATCCGCATTGCCGGCCTCCGTCGCTGAAGCCGGGTGTCCCTGTCTGGAAACCACCCGGTCGGTTTGGATTGCTACGCGTGGCGCTGGCGGGGCAACCGGTACGGGGGGCCGGCGGCCACGCAAGGGGCGCGCCATCGAATGCGTCGCGGACCCCGCGGCCAAGCCGGCGGTCAACGAACAGGGCCGCTGGTATGAGACGGCGCGTGTTCACGGTCGGAGCTCCTCGGGACCCGGGCGCTCCGGCTACCCTGTTGGAACGGGAGCCGTGTCACTATGCAGAATCGGCGTGATCGCATCACGGGCGCGTTATGGCGATTGCGCCAAATCCTGGCGCACGCCCGTTCCGAGTGCGTTACCGACATGGTCCGCGGAGGAGCGGCGATCAGCGGAGTTCAGGCGGCCAGCACCCAGGTCGGATCGCACCGTCCTGCTTCCAGCTCAAGACAGATCAGTGAGCCGACCGGGACCTTGCCCTGGTCACGGCGCTGGCTGGGAGGCTCTGTTTTCGCGGGGGAAAGTGGTGGGCGCACAAGGACTCGAACCTTGGACCCGCTGATTAAGAGTCAGCTGCTCTACCAACTGAGCTATGCGCCCCCCGGCGCCGGGATCACCCCCGGCCACGGCCCGCGGGCTATACCAAGCCCGGCCGCCGGAGAAAACCCCCCGCCGTCATCCTTCGAACGGATCGCGCACCAGGATGGTGTCGTCCCGCTCCGGGCTGGTGGACAGCAGGGTCACCGGCGCCTCGGTCAGCTCCTCGATCCGGCGGACGTATTTCACCGCCTGCGCCGGCAGATCGGCCCAGGACCGCGCCCCGCGGGTGGAGCCGGACCAGCCCTCCATCGTCTCGTATTCCGGCACCAGAGCCGCCTGGGCCGCCGGCGCGGCCGGCAGGCGGGGAACCAGCGCGCCGCCGATCCGGTAGCCCACGCCGATCTTCAGTTCAGGCAACCCGTCCAGCACATCGAGCTTGGTCAGCGCCAGTCCCTGGATCCCGCCTACCTTCACCGCCTGGCGCACCAGCGCCGCGTCGAACCAGCCGCAGCGCCGCCTGCGCCCGGTCACGGTGCCGAACTCGGCCCCGCGGTCGCCGAGCAAGGTGCCGGTGGCGTCGGAAAGCTCGGTCGGGAACGGTCCCGCCCCCACCCGCGTCGCATAGGCCTTGGCGATCCCCAGCACGAACCCCACCGCCCCCGGCCCAACGCCGGCGCCGGAGGCAGCCGTGGCCGCCACCGTGTTGGAACTGGTCACGAACGGATAGGTGCCGTGATCGACATCCAGCATCACCGCCTGCGCGCCCTCGAACAGGATGCGGGTGCCGGCGCGGCGGGCTTCGTCCAGCCGCTCCCACACCGGCTCGGCAAACGGCAGCACCTTCGGCGCCAGCGCCATCAGCCCGTCGAACAGCGCCTGCTTCTCGAACACCGGCGCGCCCAGCCCCGCCAGCAACGTGTTGTGGTGCAGCAGCAGCTCATCGAGCTTCGCCGCCACCGTCTCGGGCTCCGCCAGATCGGCGAGCCGGATGGCCCGGCGCGCCACTTTGTCCTCATAGGCCGGGCCGATGCCGCGGCCGGTGGTGCCGATCTGCCGCGCGCCGCGCGCCGTCTCCCGCGCGCGGTCCAGTGCGCCGTGCAGCGGCAGGATCAGCGGCGCGTTCTCGGCGATCCGCAGGGTTTCGGGCGTGACCCGCAGCCCCTGGGCCTCCACCCGGGCGATCTCGGCCAGCAGCGCCTCGGGGTCCACCACCACGCCGTTGCCGATGATGCCGAGCTTGCCGCGCACCAGGCCCGAGGGCAGCAGGGACAGCTTGTAGGTCTGGTCGCCCACCACCAGGGTGTGCCCGGCATTGTGGCCGCCCTGGAAGCGCACCACGATCCCGGCGCGACTGGCCAGCCAGTCCACCACCTTGCCCTTGCCCTCGTCGCCCCACTGGGCGCCGATCACGGCGACATTGGCCATCGTCTTCTCCGGGTTCAGTCCTGCGCCGGCAGGGTCACGGCCTCGCCGTTGCGCAGGAGATGGGTGCAGGCCAGGCGCCTTGCTTCTGCCGCCGGGTCGGCGGCCGCGTCCAGCGCGGCGATCGTGGCATAGCCCAGGCGGCGGAAGCGGGCGGCCACGTCCGCATCCGCCCCGGCGGGAACATACAGACGCGGGCGCAGCGCCGTCGGCGGCGCGGCGCGCAGCAGGGCGTCGGGATAGAGAGTGAGCCCGGTCGCCGGGTCCTTCCCGCACAGGTAGCGCCCGCCGCGGCCGATCTCCTCGTGCCGCCCGGGCGCGTAGATCGTCACCGAAATGCCGGTGTGGTAGCGAAAGCCGCGGAACTCCACCGGATCGACGGTCAGCCGCAGGTCGGGCGCGCGGGCGCGGATCGCGGCCACCGTGGCGGCCAGGCGATCGGCCAGATCGCGCGCGGCTTCAGGCAGCGGCGCCGCTTCCAGCGCCGCCAGGGCGCGATCGGCCGGCCCGGCGGCCAGCAGCAGCTCGGTCAGCACCGGCGCCAACGCGCCGCCGAGCCGGGTCACCGCCGCCGCGTCCTTGCGATCGAGCGCGCGGGCCAGCGCCGCTCCCTCCGGTCCGGCGATCCCGGCGGCCTCCATCAGGGCCGGCGTCAGGGTGGGCAGGGTGAGGTCGAAGCTCACGCGTGCGAGCCCCGCCGCCGCCAGCGCCTCGGCGCCGACCAGCACGATCTCGGCATCCGCGGCCGGCAAATCGCGGCCGATCAGCTCGATCCCGGCCTGCGGCACCTGCCGGTCGGGGGCGATCTGGCTGCCGCGCACCCTGAGGCACTGCCCGGCGTAGGACAGGCGCAGCGGGCGCGGCGCGTGCGCGAGCCGCGTGGTGGCGATGCGCACGACCTGCGGGGTGGTATCGGCCCGCAGCCCCATCATGCGCTGGCTGTCGGGGTCCATCAGCCGGAAGGTCTGATCGGCCACGGCGGCGCCGGAGCCGGCGAGCAGGCTGTCCTCGAATTCGAGCAGCGGCGGGCGGATGCGGTCGTAGCCGTGGGCGGCGAACACCTCCATCAGCGCCTCGACCGCCGCCGCCTCGGTGGCGGCTTCGGGCGGCAGCAGGTCGCGCAGGCCGGAGGGGAGCAGCGCGGGGTTGGGCGGGGGATCTTCGGTCATCGCGTGGCGGCAGGTATCAGGGATTGGCCGGCAGCGGAACAGGCGGCGTGCATGGGGGCGGGCAGCAATGGCTGGGATGGCGCCGGTACTGCCGGGCCAAGGCGGACCCGGCGGGCCACGGAGACAAGCAGGATGTGGCGGCCACCGCGGTAGATTTGGAAGACGACCCTCCATCTGCCGCGTGTTGGCGGATGGAATTCTTTTCTCTGCGCAGATCTTGCCAAGGCCTAAGAAAATCCTTCTCTAAGTCCGCATATCAGGCCGCAGCAAAGGGACCTCGGCATGGACTGGAGAGCGAACGGGGTGAAAGTGATCCCCGGCAACAGCCTGGACAGCAACACCGCGCAGACCCCGGGCATGAACCGCGCCGCCGCGATCACCTACGCCCGCGTGGGGGCGCAGAAGATCTGGGCCGGCACGGTGCACATCCACCCCGGCGCCAAGACCGGCGCGCACCACCACGGGGAGCTGGAAAGCGTGATCTACGTGCTGCGCGGCAAGGCGCGGATGCGCTGGGGCGAGCGGCTGGAATACGTCGCCGAGGCCGGCCCGGGCGATTTCATCTATGTTCCCCCTTTCGTCCCGCACCAGGAGATCAACGCCAGCAGCGAGGACACGCTGGAATGCGTGCTGGTGCGCAGCGATAACGAGGCGGTGGTGGTGAATCTCGACATCACCCCGGCGGAGCAGCCGGAGGGCGTGGCCTGGGTGGACCCGATCCACGCACATCCCGACCACTGATCCGGCCCCGCCCATGCGCCCGCCCCGCGCGTACTGCTTGCAACCGGTCGTTCCCGCTGGCTAGTCTCCCCGTCATGGAACCGCCCTTTGTCCTGGTCCTGCTCGCCTCCACCACCGGCGCGTCGGAATGCCTGACGATCGGGGCCAAGGTCGGGCAAACTCTCGGCCAGCCGCTTCAGCTCGCTCACGTGCAGGTCGGTCCCGGCTCCATCATCCTGCCCTCGCAGGAGCAGCTGTCGGAATACGAAGCCGAACACCTGGCCGACCGCGAGCAGGCGGAGACCGAGGCGATCCGCGCCCTGGTGGCCACCTGGGGCCGGAGCACGGGGACCGAGGTTCCGCTCGACGTGTTCCGCGGGGACGAATGGCGGGTGATGCGCCATTATCGTGGCAAAGTGAGCCTGGTAATCCTCGCCGCCCCGCACACCCAGCCGGTCGGGCACCGGGAAACCCTGCGCGCCGCGCTGCTGCGCACCGGCAATCCGGTGGTGATGGTCCCGCCCGGCTGGACCGGCAGTTTCGGCCGCCGGCTGATGATCGGCTGGGAAGACGTGCCGCCGCTGCGCCGCGCCATCGCTGCCTTCGCCCCGTTCCTGTCCGCCGCCGGGCAGGTCGACGTGGTGGCGATCGAGCAGGGTCAGGCCTCGCTCGACCTGGCACGGACCGTTATCGACCCGATCGTCCCCGGCGCAAGCTACCGTCTGGTCGGCGCCGCAGGGCGCAAGACCGCGACCGCGCTGCTGGACGAAGCCCGCGACAGCCAGGCCGACGGTCTGGTGATGGGCGCCTTCCGCCGCGGCGAGATCCTGAACTGGCTCGCCCCCGGCACGTCGTCCCGCCTGATCCAGGGAAGCTTCCTGCCGCTGCTGATGAGTCCCTGACAGGCGCGGCCGGCGGCGAGGTCGTCGCCCCTCCGCCGCACGCCGCTCAGAGCCAGCCGACCCCGCGCGCCAGCATGTTCAGCGCGACCAGGATGATAATCGGCACGAACACTTTCTTCAGCCGGACATTCGACATCCGGGTGAGCATCTTGGCCCCGATCGTCGCCCCCAGCAGCACCCCCAGCGCCACCGGGGCGGCGATCACCGGATCGATGTCGCCGCGCTGAAAGAAGATCCCGGCCGAGGCCGCCGCGGTCACCCCGATCATGAAATTGCTGGTGGTTGTGGAGACCTTCATCGGCAGCCGCATCGCCGTGTCCATCGCCAGCACCTTGAACGTGCCGCTGCCGATGCCGAGCAGCCCGGAGATCATCCCGGCCACGTACATCATGGAGAAGCCCCAGCGGATGTGCGCGACGTGATAGGACACGTCCTGATGCGTGCGCCGGTCGGGATAGCTGCCGGGCAGGTGCAGCTTCTCGGCCCATTTGTGGTTCGCCACCCCCTGCGGCAGTTCCTCGCCCAGCCGCATCAGCAGCGGCGCGGCGGAAATCAGCAGCACCACCCCGAACACGATGAACAGGATGGTGGGGTCGAGCAGGGTGGACAGCAGCGCGCCGCAGATCGCCCCCAGGGTGGTCGCCACCTCCAGGAACATCCCCACCCGGAGGTTGGTCATGCGGTCGCGCACATAGGCCGCCGCCGCGCCCGAGGACGTCGCGATCACCGAAACGATGGAGGCGCCGATCGCCGCGGTGAACGGCACGTGGAACACCAGGGTGAGGATCGGCACGATGAACACCCCGCCGCCGAGGCCGACCAGCGCGCCCACGAACCCGGCGAAGGCCGAGCTCGCCAGCACGAAGAAGAAGAACACCAGGGTGTCGTCCTGCACCAGCGCCGGCTGCGGCCGGCCGAGCCAGGCGCCGATGCCGAAGATGCTGAACAGCAGGATCGCCAGCACCAGGGCGGTGATGATGACGTAGGTGCGATCCTCCTCGATCGCGAAAGCGGCGATCGAGACCGCGACCCGCATCACCGGTGTCGCCAGCAGGATCAGCAAGCCCAGCACCACGATCGCCAGCGGGTCGCCCCGCGTGAGCCCGGCGACCACGCCGGGCAACGTGTCGGGGAAGGCCGCGTGCGGCAGCAGCCCGGCGAACCGCAGCGCGAAGAAATAGCTGATTCCGCCCAGGATCACCGCCACGCTGAGCAGGACGCCCCCGCGCAGCACGCCGCTGATGATCAGTTCGGTCTTGCGCAGAACGTTGTCGTCGGGGCCGAGGGGAATGACCTTGCCGTTGACCGTCTCGCTTGCCATGTCGCCTCGGTGCTTCCAGCGTGACAGAATCCGCCCCTTGGCGAGCAGCACGGACTGCTCACCTCGGGCCGGCTGCGGGGAAGGAAATCATCCCCGCTGTTGATTGAAATATGGCGGATTCCTCCAGAAGACATCGATTATCTGAAATTTCATGGCAGACCGGCGTTCACCGCATCGGTCGGCCCGAGGCGCAGCGGGCGGCGGGCGGCGGGCGGCGGGCGGCGGGCGATGAGATCAGGCCGCGTCTTCGAGGAAGAACTGCTCCGCTTCCTCGTCATACCCATACAGCTCGGCATAGCGCCCCCAGGCGATCACCACGCGCAGCGTGTCCGCCGCGTATTCGGCCGACATGTGATCCTCGAGCTCGTCGCGGAACCGCACGGCCGAGGCGCGGTGGTTCCAGCGTTCCTCCAGCACCTGGCGGATCGTGCCCGCCAGCGGCACATGCGCGCGCAGGGCGGCGCCGAACAGCGTCTTGCGGGTGTCGGTGTCGGCGGTGGCAAAGCGGCGGCCGGCCTCGGTCAGCAGGATGTCGCCCTCCTCCAGCAGCGCGAACCCCAGGGTCTGCAGGGTCTCGCCGAGCGGGAAAAGGTCGTCCAGTTCCATTTGCAGGGATTCCGCCAGGGCCGGCAGGTCGGCCCGGCCCTGGTACGGGGCGGCAGCCAGGGTCTCGAGCAGGCCGGACATCAGGTTGGTGCCCACCCGGTGCAGCGGCGTCACCGGGGCCGCCACGATCGCGCCGAGAGCGGCCGGCGCCACCGGCGCCGGACGGCGGGTCATCAGCGCGTAGATGTCCTCCACCATCTGGCGGAACGCCGGATCGTGGCGGTTGCGCGGGTGCGGCAGCCCCACCGCCAGTTCGTGCTCCACCCGGCCGGGGTTGACCGCGAACACCAGGATGCGGTCGCACATCAGCACCGCCTCCTCGATGTTGTGGGTGACCATCAGCACCGACTTCACCGGCAGCTTCTTCTCGATCCACAGGTCGATCAGGTCGGTGCGCAAGGTCTCGGCGGTCAGCACGTCGAGCGCGCTGAACGGCTCGTCCATCAGCAGCAGGTCGGGGTGCACCACCAGCGCGCGCGCCAGCCCCACCCGCTGGCGCATGCCGCCCGACAGTTCCTTCGGATAGGCGCTCTCGAAGCCGCCGAGGCCGATGAGGTCGATGGCCCCCTCCGCCCGCCGCGCGCGCTCGGCGCGGGGGATGCCGCGCGCTTCCAGCCCCAGCTCCACATTCTCCTGCACCGTGAGCCAGGGGAACAGCGCGAAGCTCTGGAACACCATCGCCACGCCCTCGGGCGGACCCTCCAGCGCGCGTCCGTGCCACAGCACCTCGCCCGCCGTGGGGCGCAGCAGCCCGGCGACGATGCGCAGCAGGGTCGACTTGCCGGACCCGGAGCGGCCGAGCAGCGCCACCATCTCCCCTTCCCGCAAGGTCAGGGTGACGTTGTCGAGCACCAGCAGATCCGCGCTGGCGTCCTTGTGGTACGCCTGGCGGCAGCCGCGGACCGACAGCAGCGGCGGCGGATCGGCGATGTCGGTCATGGCACGTTCCTCTATCCGAACGTCAGCCGCCGGCTGGCGAAGTCATACAGCGGGCGCCAGAGCAGCCGGTTGAACAGCACGACGAAGCCCGACATCACCGCCACCCCCAGGACCACATGGGTCATGTTGCCCTGCGCGGTGGCGTGGGCGATGTAGGCGCCGAGGCCGCGCGCGACCAGGGTGGTGTGGCCCCAGTTCGCCACCTCGGCAACGATCGCCGCGTTCCACGCGCCGCCCGAAGCGGTGATCGCGCCGGTGACGTAATAAGGGAAGATCCCCGGCAGGATCGCACGCATCCACCACAGCCGGCCGCGCAGACCGAGGCTGTCGGCCGCTTCGCGCAGATCGCCGGGAAACGCGGCGGCGCCGGCGACGACATTGAACAGGATATACCACTGCGTCCCCAGGATCATCAGCGGCGACAGCCAGATGTCCGGGCTCAGCCGGAAATAGACGATGAACAGCACCACCGGCGGGAACAGCAGATTGGCCGGAAACGCGGCAAGGAACTGCACCAGCGGCTGCACCCGCCGCGCCCACACCGGGCGCAGCCCGATCCACACGCCGATCGGCACCCACACGAGGCTTGCGAGCGCGATCAGCACCACCACCCGGATCAAGGTGAACACCCCGAGCAGCAGCACATGCGCAAGCTCCGCCCAGCTCAGCGCGCCGGTCAGGAAGCCCACGATCCACCGCAGGCCGAACCCCGCCACCACGAGCAGCACGCCGAGCCAGAACGCATCGACCAGCCGCGACGGCACCCGCACCTGCGCCGTGCCCACAACCGGCACCGCCAGCCGCAAGCCGGTGAGCGTGTTGGCCGCCGCGCCCAACGCATCGCCCAACCGGCGCAGCAGATCGGTGCGCCGGAACAGCCGCAGCAGCCACGGATCCTCGATCTCCGCCGACGCGGTGGTCTCGAAGCGGAAACGGTCCGACCAGGCGACCAGCGGGCGGAACAGGATCTGGTCGTACAGCAGGATCACCACCAGCATCGCCCCGATCGCCCAGCCCACCGCGGCCAGATCGCGCCGCTCGAGCGCCAGCGCGACGTAGGAGCCGATGCCCGGCAACTGCCAGTGGTGGTTGCCGACGGTGATCGCTTCCGACGCCACCACGAAGAACCAGCCGCCCGACATCGACATCATGGTGTTCCACACGAGGCCGGGGATCGCGAACGGCACTTCCAGCCGCCAGAAGCGCTGCCAGCCGGTCAGGCGGAAACTGCGGGCCGCTTCCTCCAGATCGGGCGGCAGGGTGCGCAGGGACTGGAACAGGCTGAACGCCATGTTCCAGGCCTGGCTGGTGAAGATCGCGAACACCGCCGCCAGCTCCAGCCCCATCACCCGGCCGGGGAACAGGTTCATGAAGAACACGACGGTGAAGGTCAGGAAGCCGAGAATCGGCACCGATTGCAGGATGTCGAGCAGCGGGATCAGGAACAACGCCGCCCGCCGGCTTTTCGCCGCCGCCGTCGCGTAGGTGAAGGTGAACACCAACGACGCGGCGAGCGCGGCGAACATCCGCAACGTCGTGCGAACCGCATAGGCCGGCAGCCGCGCCGGATCGAGGCTGACCGTCAGCGCCTCCGGCCCCGCGATCGGCAGGAAGGCACGCGCAGCCACATGCGCGACCGCGACCAGCGCGCCGAACACAACCACGATGGCGGCCAGATCCCACACATTGGGCAGGCGCCGGCCGGCGAGCAGGCCGGGAACGACGGGGCGGGGCATCGGGGGTTAAGGCAAGCAAGCAAGGCCAGGGGGCGCTGCCCCCTGGACCCCCGCCAAGGGCCTAGCCCTTGGAACCCATTCGTTGGTTCGGTGTGGGTGGGGGGTGGCGCGGCGCGCCGGGGCGGCCTGGGCGGCTGGCAGGGGCAGAGCGCGATTGCGCTCTGTCCCTGCCAGCCGCCCAGGCCGCCCCGGCGCGCCGCGCCACCCCCCACCCACACCGAACCCCCCGAGGGGTCCAGGGGACGACTGTCCCCTGGCTTGGGTCCAGGGGGCAGCGCCCCCTGGCCTTGCTTCCTTCCTCACCCCCTGGTCCCCGTGCTGCCGAACCCGCCCGTTCCCCGCGCGGTGTCTTCCAGATCGGCGACCTCCTGCCAGGCGGCGCGCACGACGGGCGCGAGCACGGCCTGGGCGATTCGCGTGCCGCGCTCCACGGTGAAGGCCGCGTCGCCGGCGTTCATGACGATGACCTGGATTTCGCCGCGGTAGTCCTCATCGATCGTGCCGGGGCTGTTGGGCAGGACGATGCCGTGGCGCAGGGCGAGGCCGGAGCGGGGGCGGAGCTGCAGCTCGTAGCCCGGGGGAAGGGCGATCGCGAGGCCGGTCGGGATCAGGGCGCGCGCGCCGGGGGCGATGGTGACGGGGGCGCCGACCGCGGCGAGCAGGTCCATGCCGGCCGCGCCGGCCGTGGCGTACGCGGGCAGCGGCAGGTCGGCCCCGTGCGGCAGGCGGCGGACGGCGACGGGGACACTCATGCCAGCGCCGCGGCGATGCGGGCGGCGAGGCGGTGGGCCACCTCGGCCTTGGGCAGGCGCGGCCAGTCCTCGCTGCCGGTCTCGGTGATCACCTGCACGGCGTTCTCCTCTCCGCCCATGATGCCGGTGGCCGGGGACACGTCGTTCGCGACGATCCAGTCGCAGCCCTTGCGGGCGCGCTTGGCGGCGGCGTTTTCGGCGAGCGCGTCGGTTTCCGCGGCGAAGCCCACGACCAGGCGCGGGCGGTCGGGGCCGGGGGTGGCGAGGGTCGCCAGGATGTCCGGGTTGGGCACCAGGTCCAGCGCCGGCGGGGGGGCGCCAGGGGTTTTCTTGATCTTGCGGTCGGCGGCGCCGGCCACCCGCCAGTCCGCCACTGCGGCGGCGCAGACGGCGACGTCGGCGGGCAGGGCGGCCTGGCAGGCCGCCAGCATCTGCTGTGCGGTTTCCACGTGGATCGCGGCGACGCCGGCGGGATCCGGCAGGCTGACCGGGCCGCTGACCAGGGTGACCCGCGCGCCGAGGGCGGCGAGCGCGGCGGCGATGGCGTGGCCCTGGCGACCGCTGCTGCGGTTGGCGAGGTAGCGCACCGGGTCGATCGGCTCGTGCGTCGGCCCGCTGGTGACCAGCGCGTGCCGGCCGGTCAGAGGACCCGGCGCGGGGGACAGCAGCGCGGTGATGGCGGCCAGGATGGCGGGCGGCTCGGCAAGGCGGCCGGCGCCGAATTCGTTGCAGGCCATCGGGCCGGCGTCGGGGCCGACCACCTGCACGCCGCGGGCGGCGAGGGTGGCCATGTTGGCCACCGTGGCGGGATGCTGCCACATCCGCACGTTCATGGCAGGCGCCACCAGCACCGGCTTGTCGGTGGCGAGCAGCACGGTGGCGGCCAGATCGTCCGCCAGCCCCGCGGCCATGCGCGCCAGCAGATCGGCCGACGCCGGGGCGACCACCAGCAGGTCGGCGGCGCGGGAGAGCTGGATGTGGCCCATCTCGCTTTCGTCGGTGAGCGAAAAGAGGTCGGCGTAGACCTTGGATTCGCTGAGCGCCTGCAACGAGAGCGGGGTGACGAACTGGGCGGCCGCGCGGCTGAGCACGCAGGTGACGCCGCAGCCGGCGCCGCGCAGGAGGCGGATGAGTTCCAGCGCCTTGTAGGCGGCGATGCCGCCGGAGACGATGAGGAGGACCCGCTTGCCGGAGAGGGTCATGCGCGGTCCCCCGGGTGGATGCGGGTGCGGGCGCCGGCCTGCCGCGGTGCCGGTGCGGCCCCGGGGCGGCGGGCTGGCTCGGAGCGGAGGCACCCCCTCCCCCGGCCCCTCCCGCACGGGGAGGGGAGAAGGGGTGTGGGCTTCCCGCTCACAGGCGCCACCCGGAATGGATCGCGGCGATGCCGCCGGAGAGGTTGCGGACCTCGACCCGGGCGAAGCCGGCCTGGCGCATCATGGCGGCGAGGCGGTCCTGGTCGGGGAAGGTGCGGATGCTTTCGGCCAGGTACTGGTAGGACTCCGCGTCCCCCGCCACCCGCGCGCCCAGCGCCGGCAGCACCTTGAACGACCAGGCGTCGTAGACGGGGGCGAAGGCGGCGACCTGCAGGCGCGAGAACTCCAGGCAGAAGAACCGCCCGCCGGGGCGGAGGGTGCGGCGAGCCTCGGCCAGCACGGCCTGCTTGTCGGTGCAGTTGCGCAGGCCGAAGGCGATGGAGACGCGGTCGAAATGGCGGTCCGGCAGGGGCAGGTGTTCCGCATCGGCCACCAGGAAGCTGGTCCCCGCGATCAGCCCGCGTTCCGTCGCGCGGTCCCGCGCCACCGCCAGCATCGCGGGGTTGATGTCCGACAGCACCACCGGCCCGCCGCCCATCCGCCGCCAGCCGAAGCTGATGTCGCCGGTGCCGCCGGCGAGGTCGAGCAGGGTGCGGGCAGGGCGGGGATCGAGCGCGGTGAGCAGGATCCGCTTCCAGACCCGGTGCACGCCGAGCGACATCAGGTCGTTCATCAGGTCATAGCGGGGCGCGACCGAGGCGAAGACCTGGCGGACCAGCCCCGCCTTCTCCTCCACCGGGACACGGCGGAACCCGAAATCGGTGTCCTGGGCGGGGCTTGGGTTGGTGCTCATCCGGACCACCGTATAGCCTGCCCCGCCCTGGCCGGAAACCGAGCGTGCCCGAACTTCCTGAAGTTGAAACCGTACTGCGCGGCCTGGCCGCCCGGCTGACCGGGCGGCGGATCCTGCGCGCCGCCGTGCACCGGGCGGATCTGCGCTGGCCGCTGCCGCCGGGGCTGGCGCGGCGGCTGACCGGGGCGGAGGTGGTGGGGTTCCGCCGGCGGGCGAAATACATCCTGATGCGGCTCTCGGGCGGGGACAGCGTGCTGCTGCACCTCGGGATGTCCGGACGGATCGCGATCGGGCGGGCGGGGACGAACCTGGTCACGCCGCACGAGCATCTGGTCCTGGAAACCGACGACGGCTGGCGGGTGGGGCTGGTGGATCCGCGCCGGTTCGGCTCGGTCGATCTGGTGGCGACAGCGGCGGAGGATGCGCACCGGCTGCTGGCGGGGCTGGGGCCGGAGCCGCTGGGGGCGGATTTCACGCCCGCGGTGCTGTCGGCCGCGCTGGCGGGCAAGCGGACGCCGATCAAGGCGGCGCTGCTGGACCAGGGCGTGGTGGCGGGGCTCGGGAATATCTACGTCTGCGAGGCGTTGTTCCGGGCGGGGATCAGCCCGCTGCGGACGGCGGCGACGGTGCCGGGGGCGCGGGCGGCGCGGCTGGTGCCGGCGATCCAGGCGACGTTGACGGAGGCGATCGCGGCCGGGGGATCGAGCCTGCGGGATTACGTGCAGCCGAGCGGGGAGCTGGGGTATTTCCAGCATGCGTGGAAGGTGTACGGGCGGGAGGGGGAGGCGTGCGAGCGGTGCCCCGGGGAGGCTTGTTCGGGGATACGGCGGGTGGTGCAGGGGGGGCGAAGCACATTCTATTGCGGCAAGGTACAGAGATAGGATGCGGAAACAGCAAGGACGCAGCGTCGCCGCATGAACCGCCTGCGAGGAGCCCGGAGCTCGGCGCACCCGCCCGGCGCGGCGGCCGGCAGGCAAGCGGCGCGCGGGATGCTGTTCCACTTCCGGTCCGTCTGCCGACGCGCGCTGACACGGGGCACGATCCCGTTCACGAGGGATCGAGACCGGATGAGGGCTGCAATCTCATACACAATGTCATGACCGATCCTTGAATTGGCTTGATGCCATCGCATCGGGCATGCGCCGATCGATCGCACGAGAATCGATGCCGGGGCGGCGATGATGAGCATTCGTCCAGGTGAGCGAAGCGACGCGCCGGGGCACCGCCGATCTCTCATGATAGTTATCAAGGACACCAGGATTTTCTGGTTATAGGCTGTCCGCCAGGAATGGAAAACCTGGCAGGACAACGTGACGGCAAAGCGCATCGGCAGGTACGTGGCGACCCGCGGAGCCCATCAGGCAGGCGCGATGTGGCAGGCGCAACTGGATGCGATCGAGCGGATCTGCCCAGCCGGCGGCACCACGATCGAGACCGGCTGCGGCGCCTCGACCATCCTCTTTTCCGGGCTCAGCGAGCGCCACGTCGTCTTCGCGCTGGACGATCGGGCCGACGCCAACAGCAGCGTCCGGTTCGTGACCGAGTCCCCGTTCACCCGTGCGCACGCGGTCGAGTTCGTGTTCGGCCCGACGCAACGCTCCCTGCCGGCGTTCAGCTTCGAGCGCAAGCTCGACGCGGCGCTGATCGACGGCCCGCACGCCTACCCGTTCCCGGAACTGGAGTACTACTTCATCTACCCGCATCTCGCGGCCGGCGCCGTGCTGATCGTCGACGACGTGCACATTCCCACCCTCTTCAATCTCTACCGGTTCCTGCAGGAAGACCGGATGTTCGAGTTCCTCGAGAAGGTCGGAAACACCGCGTTCTTCCGCCGGACCGAGACACCGGCCTTCGACCCGCTGGGCGACGGCTGGGAACGCCAGGAATTCAACCGCCGCCGGTTCCCGGTTGCGGGGCGGGACGACCAGGTGGCCAGCTACGTCCCCGCCTGGCTGACGCATCTGGTCCCGCAGACCATGCGCAGGGCGATCAAGGCGCGGCTCAGAAGCACCCAGTGACATGGCGCGGACGGCGCCGCGGCTCCGGTCCACCACGCCGCCTGCCGTTCCCGCTTACCCGGCCGCCCCCACCACAATCCCGCGCCGCTCCGCCGCCACCCACCACGTCACCACCAGATGCGGCGCCGCGGTCGCGATCCGCACCGCCTGCTCGGCGTCGCTCTCGACGAAATGCGTGCAGCCCCAGCGTGTCGCGGTGCGCGCCTTGTACTCCGCCACCGTCGCCGCATCATGCGGCAGGCGCGAGGGCCGGCATTCCAGCGGCAGCGCCCCATGCCCGATCCGCGCAAGCCAGGCCAGGGTCGCGTCCCGGCCGCTGTCCGAGCGCCCGGTGATCACCACCGCCCGGTCCGGGGTGAACTCCGGCAACACCGGAAACGGTTCGAGCGCGCTGCGTGCCGCCAGCGCCGCCTCCAGCCCCGCGTCGTAGGTCGCGCGCGGCAGGTCGGGCAGGAACACGCCGTCGAGATCGAGGCCGAAGAACGGTGCCTCCGTCCGCCGGTCCGGCGGCGCGCCGCCGGCGCGGGCGGCGCGTGAGGTGGGCGTGGCCTCGCCGCGTTCCCACGGGAAGCGGAACAATTCGGTCATCGGGTGCGACAGGTCCGGCACATAGGCGGATCGTTCCGGATCGTAGGCGACGGTCAGGGTCAGGCAGTCCCGCCCCTCCGCGGCCAGGGCGGCGCGGGCGGTCAGCATCGTCTCGCCGCTGGAACACGCGTCATCGACCAGCAGCAGCCGCCGTCCCGGCGGCGGCGGGCCGAGCCAGGACACCGCGCCGCCGCGGGCGACGGACAGCATGGCAAGCGGCAGGGCGAGCAGGCTCGCCACCATGCTCGCCGGCACCAGGCCGCCGCGGGCGATGCCGGCGACGGCCTCGGGCCCCCAGGCCTGGGCGCGGTCGAGCAGCGCGTTCAGCATCCGCTCGGCCTGGTCGTAGCCGATGAAATGCGGCATGCGGCTGGTGTCGAGGCCTTTCCAGGCGGAGGTCATGGCGGCGCCAGCCCGGTTCGCGCTCCCTCTCCCGCCTGCGGGAGAGGGAGGGGTGAGGGTGCGCGGGCCGGCACCCTCACCCCAACCCTCTCCCGCAGGCGGGAGAGGGGGCGTGGGAGGCTGGGTCGGTGCGCGGCGTCACACGGCTTTCGGCGGTATCGGGCACGGGCAGTCCGGCAGCGCGCGCGAAATATCCCGGCCATCGCCTCAGCTCTTCCCGCGCATCCCAACGCCGTGGTCCACGAAGCGCAAGGTATAGCCGCGCGCGATGTCGATCCCCTGCGGATAGACGCCCACCGCCGCCATGCTGTCGTAATAGCCCTGCCAGCGCGCGTCGGTCATCGCGCCGATGCCGAGGCGCTTCGCATCGCCGGAATCGACGATCCCATGCGCCAGCATCACCTTCCGCCCGTAGTCGATCAGGTCCTGCGGCATGTCCGGGTTGGCCTTGCGGATCAGCGCGTTCGCCGGCGCCGGATCTTCATACAGGTAGGAATGCCAGCCTTCGATCGAGGCATCGACGAAGCGCTGCACCAGCCCCGGGTTCTCCGCGATCAGCCGGCGGCTGGTGGCAATGATATTGGCGTAGCCCTGGTAGCCGGCGTCCGCGATCGGCAGCACGACGGGTTTGAAATGCGCCTGCTGCTCGATCAGGAACGGCTCGGAACCCAGGTAGCCTTCCTGCACCATCCGCTTGTTCGCCAGGAACGGCGCCAGGTTGAACGTGTAGGGGCGGATCTGGCTGTCGCTGTAGCCGTATTTCGCCGCGAGGTAGCGCCACCAGCCGGCGCGCACGTCGGCCCCGACCTCGATCGGGCGGCCCTTGAGGTCGGCGAAGCCGCGCACCCCGGTGCCGGGATGGGCGATCAGCACCGAGGGCGATTTCTGGAAGATCGCCGCGATCGCGACGAACGGCAGGTCGTGGCGCGCGAACTCGATCGCCCGCCCGCCGGCCAGGTCGAACTGCTGGCGCCCGGCCAGCAGCAGCTGCACATGATTGAGCTGCGGCCCGCCTTGCTCGATCGTCACGTCCAGACCGTGGCGGGCGTAGATCCCGCGCGCGAGCGCCTGGTAGAAGCCGCCGTATTCGGCCTCGGCTTTCCAGTCGAGGCCGAAGACCACCCTCTCCCGCCCCGCCGCCGCCGGGCGCGCGGCCGCCAGGACCAGCAGCGGCGCAGCCAGCGCGGTGCGGCGGCGCATCGCGCTCTCAGCCGCGGCCGACGAACGGCATCTTGGTCGCCATGATGGTGATGAACTGCACGTTGGCATCCGGCGGCAGGTCGGCCATGAAGCGGACGGCATTGCCGACGTGATCGACATCCATCGTCGGTTCCACCTTCACCTCGCCGTTCGCCTGCGGCACGCCGCGGGCCATGCGCGCGGTCATCGGCGTGGCGGCATTGCCGATGTCGATCTGCCCGCAGGCGATGTCGAAGTTCCTGCCGTCGAGCGAGATCGACTTCGTGAGCCCGGTGATCGCGTGCTTGGTGGAGGTGTAGGCGACCGAACCCGGCCGCGGCGCATGCGCCGAGATCGAGCCGTTGTTGATGATCCGCCCGCCCCGGGGGCTCTGCTCGCGCATCGCGCGGAACGCGGCGGAGGCGCAGAGGAACATGCCGTTCAGGTTGACGGCGACCACCGAGCTCCATTGCTCCCAGGTGAAATCGCCGAAATTGGTGCTGGGCACGTTCCCGCCGGCATTGTTGAACAGCACGTCCAGCCGGTTGAAGCGGGACTTCACGGCGGCGAACAGCGCGGCGACCGAATCGGGCGCGCTCACGTCGGTCGGCACCACCAGCGAGGCGCCGGCTTTCGCCATCCCTGCCGTTTCCTCCAGCGCATCCTTGCGCCGGCCGGCGAGCGCCACCGCCCAGCCGTCGTTCAAGAGCGCGAGCGCCGCCGCCCGGCCCACGCCGCTGCCCGCGCCTGTCACCACCGCCACACGTTCGGCCATTGCCCCCTCCCTGGTCTGCGCGCTGAGTGTGGACCGCGCGCGGCGTGTTTGCCAACCGGACCCGCCCCCGGCCGCAGGGCAATCTGGTGAGCGCCCGGGTTCCCTCGGCTCCCACGGAACGATGAGGTGGCGGCCCCCATCCAGGGAGGCCCCGGCTGGCCCGCCGGCCGCGTCATGGCCGGCCATGGCGCCGGGAAAACGGGCTCCTCGCCGTCTGGCACGGGGCACCCGACCCGACGGCGCCTTCCTCCGGTGTTTCCTGGTTCGGCTGGGGGCCGTTTCCTCGTCCCGGCCTGACGTTCCCAGGGCGCCGAGCGCAGCCGCGGTCAAGGATGGCCCGCCGCTTCGCGGGCCACCGCGCCCTTGCGCGGCGCGCAGCGTCCTTGACGGCGGCGAGCACGGCGCCAGGCTCGGGCAGGTCGGGCGCCCCGCCCCGGGCGGCGTCACGGGAGCCCGCACAAACCTGTTGCCTCGGCCGGGGCGAATGTTCTATATATGTTCGCACACCCATGACCCTCCTCCCTCTGCTCGACCGTCTTACCGGCCTCGTCGCCTGGCTGGCCGACCGCATCGCCGGATTGGGCGATCACGCGGGGCTGGACCGCACGCGCGCCGGCGCCCTGCTCGCGCGGCTGCACGATCTCGTCGCCCGGTTCCGCGCCGTCGCCGGCACGCCGGTTCCGCCGCCGAAGCGGGCCCCGAAGCCGGTCGAGCCGCGATTCGTTCCCACCGACACCTATTACGACCCGTTGGCGGACCCGCCGCCGGAACGCACGGGGCTGCCGCGCTCCTGGCGCTGGCTGCTGCGGCTGGTGCCGCAGGCCGCCGCCGGGCGGGCGCAGTTGGAAGAGCTGCTGCGCGATCCCGCGATGGCGGAGATGCTGGCGGCCGATCCCAGGCTGGGGCCGATCCTGCGCCCGCTCGGCTGGATGCTCGGGGTGGATCGCGCGCTTTTGCCCGCCTCGCGGCGGCGGCGGCGGCCGGTGATCCTGGTGCCCGGCGGGCCCCTGACGGCCGCGGCGGCGGCGGCCGACTACGCCGTGGCGCGGGCGAGGGGGGTTTCGCACGGGGATCTTGTCGCGCTCGGGTGCGTGCCCCCCGCGGGGGGCGGGACCGTCGGCCGGTCTGGCTCGGGTGCCCGGGGCTGGGTTCGGCGAAGATTCCGGCCTGAGCGGGGGCTGTGGACGCGCGTTCTGATTGTTGCGATATCGTATCTAATAGCCGCCTCTCCCGGGCCTGGGTCGCGGCCGGGGTGCGACAGGGTCGCCCGCGTCCGGCCATGGGGCGATCGGGGCGGTCGCCCGATCGCCCTGCCCCCGGCCGCAGGGCTTGAACCCCTTGCCGACGCGGGCCACTTTCCCGCCATGACCAAACACCGTTTTCCGCCGCAGATCGAGATGCGGATTGATGGCGACATGCTGGACCGCCGGCCGTCCTGGCCGATGCGACTGGCTGGCATCGCGGTGATCGTCGCGGTGCTGGCCGGCGCGGTGGCGGTGGCGGCGCTCGCGCTCTGGGTGGCGCTGGCGCTGATCCCGGTAGCGCTGGTCGCCGGGCTGATCGCCTGGGCGGCGATCCGCTTCCAGCTCTGGCGCTCCGGCCGATCAGGCGGCCGCGCCGGCGGCGGGGACTGGCTCTCCCGCTAACCCGAATTCCTGCGCCAGCAGCGTGTACGATTGCCGGCGCTGGCCGGGGTCATGCAGGGTGGTCAGCACCGCGATTTCATCCACCCCATGCGTCGCGGCCAGGGCGCGCAGCTGCGCGCCCACCTGGTCCGCCGTGCCGGCCATGGCGCGGGCACGCAGGCGGGCGATACGGGCGCGGTCGGCTTCCGTGTAGTCATGCGCCAGCGCCTCCTCGGGCGAGGGCAGCGCGGCATACACGCCGCGGTCGCGGCCCAGCCGCCACAGCGCGCGCGAGGCGAACAGACGCTCCGCTTCCGCTTCGCTGTCCGCCGCCAGCGCCCAGACGCACAGCGCGGCGTGCGGGGCGGGATGGCGCGGGCTGGGCCGGTATTGGGCGCGATACAGCGCGAGCGCCTCCTCGGTGCCGCGCCCGTCGGTGATGAAATGGGCGAAGCAGAACGGCAGGCCGAAATAGGCCGCGACCTGGGCGCCGTAATCGGAACTGCCGAGCATCCACACCTCTGCCATCGTCGGCCCCTGCGGCTGGGCGACGATGTCGTGGAACGGGTGGCCGGCGACCAGCGGCTCCCCGGCGGACCAGGCCAGCAGGTCGCGCAGCTGGGCGGGGAACTCGGCCGCCGCGGTCTCGGCCAGCGGGTTGAGGGCGAAGGCGGTGCGCTGGTCGGATCCTGGCGCACGGCCGAGGCCGAGATCGATCCGCCCCGGCGCGATCGCTTCCAGGACGCGGAACTGCTCGGCCACTTTCAGCGCCGAATAATGCGGCAGCATGACGCCGGCGCTGCCGACGCGGATGCGGGTGGTCGTGGCGGCAATGGCGGCGATCAGCACTTCCGGCGCGGTGCCGGCGATGGAGGCCGAGTTGTGGTGCTCGGCCACCCAGTAGCGGGCATAACCGAGCGCCTCGCAATGGCGGGCGAGCGCGAGGGATTCGCGGATCGAGGTATCCGGCGAACGGCCGGTGACCACGGTGGACTGGTCGAGCACCGAAAGCCGGAGCATGGCGGGGTCCTTGGCGGGTGGGCGCCGGCGAAGATGCGGCGACCGCGGCGGCTGACGCAAGGCCGCGCCGGTATAACCGGTTTCGGCCCGCGTTCAGCCGTTGGCCGCCGCAGCCGCATCTGCGAGGCACTCGCATCGTTGCGCCCGTGACTTGACGCCGCCCGTCCCCGCCGCACATACGCCCCCATGCGCGATTTCTCCGACCTCTCCGAACGCGAAGTTCTCGCCCTGGCGATCGCCAACGAGGAGGAAGACGCCCGCATCTACGCCGACATCGCCGAAGGCCTGCGCGAGACCTACCCCGCCTCGGCCCGCGTCTTCACCGAGATGCTGGCGGAGGAAAGCGAGCACCGCCGCCGCCTGATCGAGCTCTACCGGCAGCGCTTCGGCGAACACATCCCGCTGGTCCGCCGCCAGGACGTGCGCGGCTTCCTGCGCCACAAGCCGATCTGGCAGACCCGCCCGCTCGGCCTCGATGCGGTGCGCGCGCTGGCGGAAAGCATGGAGCTGGAAACCCAGCGCTTCTACCGCCGCGCCGCCGCGCGCACCACCGACGCCTCGATCCGCAGCCTGCTCGGCGACCTCGCGGATGCCGAGGCGCATCACGAGGCGATCGCCGAACAACTGACCGCGGAGAACCTGCCCGAGGGCGTGCGCGCCGAGGAGGACAAGGCCGAACGCCGGCAGTTCCTGCTGCGGGTGATCCAGCCGGGTCTCGCCGGGCTGATGGACGGCTCGGTCTCGACCCTGGCGCCGGTGTTCGCCTCCGCCTTCGCCACCGGCGATTCCTGGGATGCGTTCCTGGTCGGCATGGCCGCCTCGATCGGCGCCGGCATCTCGATGGGCTTCGCCGAGGCGCTGTCGGACAACGGCAGCCTGACCGGGCGCGGCCAGCCGCTGGTGCGCGGGGCGATCACCGGGCTGATGACCACCCTGGGCGGCGTCGGCCACACGTTGCCGTTCCTGATCGGCGATTTCCGCACCGCGATCGCGGTCGCCATCGCGGTGGTGATGGTGGAACTCGCGGTCATTGCGTGGGTGCGGTGGAAATACATGGATACGCCGCCCATCTCCGCGGCGTTCCAGGTGATGGTGGGCGGGGCGCTGGTGTTCGCCTGCGGGATCCTGATCGGCAGCAGTTAGGAACCCTCCCCGCATGTCCCGAATCGACCCGGTGCGCGCCGTCGCGGCGCGCTACGATGCCACCACCATTGCCTTGCACTGGACCACCGCCGTTCTGGTGGGGACGCTCTGGATCATGGGTCAGACGATCGACTTCTGGCCGCGCGGCGCGCTCCGGGTCGACTATCGCTCGGTGCACATGACCTTGGGCGTGCTGCTCGGCGCGGTGCTCCTGGCCCGGCTGGCCTGGCGCGCGTCCCGCGGGGCGCACGTGCCGGCGGAGGGGCCGCGGCTGGCCGCACTCGCCGCCAAGGCGGTTCATTGGGCTTTGTACGCGCTGGTCTGCACCACCATCGCGCTCGGGCTGCTGACCGCCTTCGCCCAGGGCGACAGCGTCTTCGGCCTGCTGACCCTGCCGAGCTTCGCGGCCGGCGATCGGGCAATACCGCGCGCGCTGTTCGACTGGCACAGTCTCGCCGCCACGACGGTGCTGATCGTGGCCGGGCTGCATGCGGCCGCGGCGCTGGGACACCACTACCTGCTGCGCGATCGCACCTTGCGGCGGATGCTGCCGCGGTGGTTCGGCGGCTGACTCCGGCGCCGCCGGGCGTGGCGTGCGCGGCCCCCATTCTGCGATAACACGCCTGCAGTGCCCGCTGGATTGCCGCGGGCCCGCGGTGGTAGTGGGTCCGTGCCATCGCCCGCTTCCGGGCGTCGGCATGGACCCCGAACCCCATGCAGTGCTGTGATTCCTGCCCCCTGTGTCTGCGTCAGACCACCAGGGACACGCCATGAACCTTCCCGTCACCCTCCCTGCATGGCTGCCCTGGTGGGTCTCGCTCGCGCTGCTGGTCGCGGCCGGGCTGTGGGTGCTGGCGTTCCTGCTGGTTCCGTTCAGCGTGATCGGGGTCAAGGCGCGGCTGGAGGGGCTGGAGGCCCGGCTGGACGAGATCCAGGCCGAGATCCGCACCCTGGCGCTGCGCCTGCCGGAGCACGCCGCCGCGGTCCCGTTCGAGGAGGTCTATGCCGTCCCGCAGGCGCCGGCGACCCGGGCCGAGCCGTCCGCCGCCCGGCCACGCCGCCCGCCCGGGATCGCGCGCCCGCCGATCCCCCCGGCCGCGCCCGAGCCCGGCGCCCGGCGCGAGGCGGAGCCGCCGCCGCCGCCCGTCATACCGCGACCGCCGCGGCGCGAAGGACGGGTCGAACCCCGTCTCGATCGCCGCTCATGACGGCAGGCCGGACCTGAGTCCGCGCAGCCAGGGCGACGAGGGCAGGTCCCGGCGGGCAGCCGCCCGGTTCAGGCGAAGCCGAGGCTGCGCGCGGCGTCGGCGTAGCCGCGCCGGCGGTGCGGCGGCAGCGGATGGCGGCCGGCCACCCGTTGCAGCAGCAGGGTCGCGTCCTCGGTCAGGCCGGCAGCCATGGCCGCGTCCAGGAATACCTGTTCCAGCACGTCCTGCTGGGCGTGGCTGCCGCCAAGCTGGTCCATGGCGCCGAGCGCGGGGCGCATCAACGCCACCGCGCGGGCCGGCTCGCCGCGCGCCGCGGCCAGCACTGCCGCGCTGACCGGCAGCGCCGCCGCGCGCACCTGGGCAGCCAACACGTCGCTGCCGGCGGCGCAGCGGCGCATGCCTTCGAGCAACCGCTCCGCCGCGTCCCAGCGCCGTGCGCCCGCCAACGCCATGGCCCAGTGCGGCAGGGTAAAGGTGGAGAGGCAGTCGCCGATCCGCGCCTCGGCCTTGTCGGCCAGCTCGTTCCAGCGCGCGCCGACGTCGACGCCCTGGCGGGCCAGGCGGTACAGCATCGAGGCGGCATTCTGGACATCGATGTAGAGGTCGGGCACCGCCGCGGTCAGCGGCGCGGCGAGATCGCGGAACGCGGTGTCGTACAGCGCCAGCACACGGTCGAACGCGCCGCGCTCGAAATGGAACAACGCGGCGTGCCACTGCAGGTGATGGCGCAGGTTGTTGGCGCCCTCCCAGCCCGGAGCAAGCTGCTCGATCCAGTCGATGCCCTCGGCGCGCCGTCCCTGCATTTCGAGCACATGCGCGACCGCGTGCGCGGCCCAGAGATCGGCCGGATCGCGGGCGATCGCCTCCCGCCCGGCGATCTCGGCCTCGGTATAGAGGCCGCATTCCTCGAACGCGAAGCAGCGGCAGGCGAGCAGGGTGGCGTAGGTGGGCGCGGCCGGATCCCAGTGCCGCTCCACCGCCAGTACCGAAGCGCGCATGCGATCCGGCCGGCCGAGCCAGAAATTGACGAAATGGGCCAGGCGGAAGGCCAGCACGTCGCGCGGATGGTCGGCCAGGATCTGCTCCCAGATCGCGACGGCGCGGTCCGGCGCGGCGGCGCGCCAGGCGTCCAGCGCGGCAAGATGGGCCTGTTCGCGCGCGGTGGCTGCGGCCAGCAGGGGGCGGGCGCGATCGGCGGCGGCGGCGGCGGCGGGCAGCAGGGCGGTGTTGAAGCCGAGGAGGGCGAAATACCCGGCGAGGCAGTGCGCCAGGCCGAACCCGGGATCGGCGTCCAGGACGGCGGCGAGCCGGCCCGCGGTATCGGCGCGGTAGCCGAGATAGCCGGCGACCGCATGGTCCCACGCCGCCGCGGCGGCAGCGGAGTTGGTGGTGAGGTCGAGGCCCTGGGCGTCGTGCTGCATGGCGATGGCGCTTTCCCTGTCGGCGGTCCCCGGTCGGTCTTTTTCCCGCTGGCGCCCTGGATAGCACCGATCGTGACCGCGTGCCGCCAGGTAGCCGGATGGCCAGCTCATACAAACAATAAGCGAATGGGAGGGTTTGTGGTATGGTTTCCAGAGTGTTTGTCACATGTGACATTGCATACGTATGCGGACCCACGTCAACCAGACCTCGGAGCGGAGGAGGAGGGTGATGTCCTCGTTCCTGGGACTCGGGCATTTCTACGATTTGGCACGCTGTGCCTTGCCCGTCCTGGCTTCGGCACAGGCAGTCGATGCGGCGGTGTCGCGGCCACATCGGTCGTCGGCGGTCGCCATGGCGGATCACGACGCCATAGCGGGCAACGCTGCAAGCCGCGGCCCTATTCTGCTATTCGGGGCACCGCGCTCGGGCACCACGTGGCTCGGCAAGATTTTCGACAGCCACCCGGACGTGCTGTATCGCACGAACCCGACGCCGTACAACGAGAACTTCGGCCTGCCCTGGCTCTGCCCGCCGGAGATTTCCCCGGAGCTGCGCGCGATGGCGGCGGACTACCTCGCGCGGCTGACCCGGACCGGCACGCTCAAGACCTCCGGTATTCAGCCCCTGTTTCCCAAGCACTATCGTGGCCCGCTGCGCCGGGTGACGCAGCGGTGCGCTCATCTGGACAATGCGCGGCCTGGCTGTTACTCGGCAGGAAGACGCTGCAGGATCGACGCGGTCCCGATTCCCGACCTGGCGCGGGGCAGACTCCGGCGTCGATCCGGGTGGTGATGAAGTCGGTCAGCGCGCACGGCCGCGCGAAGGTCTTCGCCGAGGCCGCCCCCGCGGCCCGCATTGTCCTGATCCTGCGCGATCCCTGGGGCTACGTGTCCTCGGTGATGCGCGGCGCCGCGCGGGGAAAGTTCGTCTCCCGCGCCGGGTTCGACTGGATCCCGGCCTCCATGCCTGGCCGCCGCCACGGGCTGACGGCCGCTCGGTTGGAATTCTCTGTCGGAGCCGTGCAACGATTAGCCTGGAACTGGGTGGTTCTGAACGAGAAGCTGCTCGACGATCTCTCCGGTCGCCCGAATGTTCTCGTGGTGCGCTACGACGAGCTGTGCGAGCAGCCGGAATCTCGTGGCACGGGATATGTTTACTTTCGCCGGGCTGCCCTGGCACCGGCAGACCGAACAGTTCATCGCCCGCAGCACGGGATTCCATGGCGCCGAGCGCTATTATGGGGTATTCCGCGACGCCGCGCAGGCTCCGCATCGCTGGCGCCAGGAAATGCCGATTGCGGACCAACGGCGAGTAAACGCGATCCTGCGGCAAACGAGCCTCGTGTCGCTCTGCCCGGATCCAGGCTTCTGAGAGTTCGCGCCCCCTGTCCGGCCGGCGGGCTTCCGGGGAACAGGCGATGGCACGGCATGTAGCGGGTGTTCCTGCGCAGGTCCGTTTCCCGTAAGCCGATGGCGAGCGCAATTTCGACAGAGGATGTGGATGGTGATCGCTTCATTGGATGCCGCCAGCGCCCCAGCGGGAGGGCGATGCCGCCCTGCGGAGAAGCATCCCGCGTCGCGCGGCAGGTGTTCTCCACTGCGCCTGGTTGCCCTACACCCGGTCGGTCTCCCCTATTCCGGTCGCCCGTCACGCCATGACATCTGCCGCTCCCGCGCATCTGCGCGTCCTCGAAGCCGAAGCCCTCTACATCCTGCGCGAGGCCGCCGCGCAGGCGGCGCGGCCGGTGCTGATGTATTCCATCGGCAAGGATTCCTCGGTCCTGCTGCACCTGGCGCGCAAGGCGTTCTTCCCCGCCCCGCCGCCGTTCCCGCTGCTGCACATCGACACCACCTGGAAATTCCGCGACATGATCGCGTTCCGTGACGCGACCGTGGCACGCTACGGGCTCGCGTTGCAGGTCCACACCAACCCCGCCGGCCTGCGCGACAACATCAACCCGTTCGATCAGGATGCCGGCACCTACACGCGGATCATGAAGACCGACGCCCTGAAGCAGGCGCTCGACGCCGGCGGCTACGATTGCGCGATCGGCGGCGCGCGGCGGGAGGAGGAACGCTCGCGCGCCAAGGAACGCATCTTCTCGGTGCGCGCCCCCGGCCATGTGTGGGACCCGAAACGCCAGCGCCCGGAACTCTGGCAGCTCTATAACGGCCAGCGCGCGCCGGGCGAGACCCTGCGGGTGTTCCCGTTGTCGAACTGGACCGAACTCGACGTGTGGACCTACATCCTGGCCGAGGGAATCGACGTGGTCCCGCTCTATTTCGCCGCCCCGCGCCCGACCGTGGAACGCGGCGGCGCGCTGATCGTGGTCGACGACGACCGGATGCGGCTGATGCCCGGGGAAGCCCCGGTCGAGCGCATGGTCCGCTTCCGCTCGCTCGGCTGCTACCCGCTGTCGGCCGCGGTGGCATCGGAGGCCGCGGACCTGCCGGCGATCGTCGCCGAAATGCGCGGCAGCCGGATGTCCGAACGCGCCGGACGGCTGATCGACCAGGATCAGGACGCCTCGATGGAACTGAAGAAGCGCGAGGGATATTTCTGATGCCCGAGCAGCTTCTGCGCGTCCTCACCTGCGGCAGCGTCGACGACGGCAAATCGACCCTGATCGGGCGGCTTCTGTTCGAATGCGGCGCGGTGCCGGACGACACGATGGCGGCGCTCGACCAGGACAGCCGGCGGTTCGGCACCGTGCCCGGCGATCGCGACTACGCGCTGCTGGTCGACGGGCTGGCGGCCGAACGCGAGCAGGGCGTCACCATCGACGTCGCCTACCGGTATTTCGAGACGCCCGTCCGGCGCTTCATCCTGGCCGACGCGCCGGGACACCAGCAATACACGCGCAACATGGCAACCGGCGCCTCCACGGCCGAGGTCGCGGTGCTGCTGGTCGATGCCACCAAGGGCGTGCTGGTGCAGACCCGCCGGCACGCGGCGATCGCCGCCCTGCTCGGCGTGCGCCACTTCGTGCTGGCGGTGAACAAGATGGACCTCGCGGGGTTCGAGCAGGCGCCGTTCGACACGGCGGTGGCGACGATCCGCGCGCTGCTCGACCAACTGGGCGGGCAGAACCTGACCGCCATCCCGGTGGTGGCGCGCGACGGCGACAACGTGACCGAACCGAGCGCCCGGATGGGCTGGTACCGCGGCCCCACCCTGCTCGCCGCGCTGGAACAGGCCCCGATCGACCCGCCGCCGGCGGGGGCGCCGGCGCGGCTGCCGGTGCAGGTCGTGCTGCGCCCGAACGCCGGGTTCCGCGGCTACGCCGGCACCCTGCGCGGCGGCGCCCTGCGGGTCGGCGACACTGTGGTGAACGCCGGCGCCGGCACCAGCGCGCGGGTCGCGCGGCTCGCCGCGCTGGAAGGCGACCGGGACGCGGCGGAGCCGGGCCAGGCGGTCACGGTCGAGCTGGACCACGACATCGACGTCTCCCGCGGCGACGTGCTCGCGATCGCGCCGGCACCGGAAGCGACGCAGCAGATCACGGCGCGCGTGGTGTGGATGGACGACACCGACCTGTTCCGCGGCCGGGCCTATCTGCTGATGCTGGGCGCGGCGACCAGCGTCGCCACCGTCACCGACATTGCCGGGCGGCTCGACCTCGACCGCATCGAGGACGAGCCGGCGCGCGAACTGGCCAGCAACGAGATCGGCACGGTCACCCTGTCCCTGGCGCAGCCGCTGGTCTGCGAGCCCTATGCGACCAGCCGCGCGCTCGGCGGGTTCATCCTGATCGACCGGCTGACCCGGGCCACCGTGGGCGCCGGAATGGTCACCCGCATCCAGCCGAACGGAAGAGCGATCACCTGGCACCGGCTGGACGTGGACAAGGCGGCGCGCGCGGCGCTGAAAGGCCAGCGCCCGGCGGTGCTGTGGTTCACCGGCCTGTCGGGCGCCGGCAAATCCACCGTCGCCAACCTGGTGGAAAAGCGCCTGCACGCGCTCGGCCTGCACACCATGAGCCTGGACGGCGACAACGTCCGCCACGGGCTCAACCGCGACCTCGGCTTCACCGAAGCGGACCGGGTGGAGAACATCCGCCGCATCGCCGAGGTGGCGAAACTGTTCGTCGACGCCGGGCTGATCGTGCTGGTGTCCTTCATCTCGCCCTATCGCGCCGAGCGCAGCATGGCGCGCGAGCGGGTGGAGGCGGGCGAGTTCCTGGAAATCTTCGTCGATACCCCGGTCGACGAATGCCGCCGGCGCGATCCCAAGGGCCTCTATGCGCGCGCCGACGCCGGGCAGCTGCGCAATTTCACCGGCGTCGATGCCCCCTACGAGGCACCGGAGGCGCCCGAGATCCGGCTGCGCACGGTGGAAGCGGAACCGGACCGCCTCGCCGAACAGGTGGTGGCGGAGCTGCGCCGGCGTGGGATCGTCGCCTGACCGCACCGGCGCTGCGCGACTGGCGGCGCTGGCCGCCGAGATTCGCGCCTGCCGGGCGTGCGCGGCGCATCTGCCGCTGGGGCCGCGCCCGGTGTTCCGCGCCGCCGTCACCGCCCAGGTGCTGATCGCCGGCCAGGCGCCGGGAACGCGGGTGCATGAGACGGGGATTCCCTGGAACGATCCGTCTGGCGAACGTCTTCGTGGCTGGCTCGGCCTGAGCGCAGACCAGTTCTACGACGAACGCCACATCGCCATCGTGCCGATGGGCTTCTGCTACCCGGGTCGGCTGCCACGCGGCGGCGACGCGCCGCCACGGCCGGAATGCGCACCGCTGTGGCGTGCCCCCCTGCTGGCCCGCATGCCCAACCTGCGCCTGACCCTGCTGGTCGGCAGCTACGCCATCGCCGACGCGCTGGGCCCCGGCCCGATGACCGAACAGGTGCGCCGCTTCCGCGACCTGCTCCCCGATCGCTGCGCCCTGCCCCACCCATCGTGGCGCACCCTGGCCTGGGAACGCCGCAACCCCTGGTTCACCACCGACCTGCTGCCGGCGGTGCGCAGCGTGCTGCACGCGGCGTTGGCGGAGGGGCGGGCAAGGAAGTAAGGCCAGGGGGGCTTTGCCCCCCTGGACCCCCCGCCAAGGGCTGAGCCCTTGGAACCCGTTCGTTGGTTCCGTGCGCGAGAGGGGAGGCGCGGCGGGCGCGGGGCGGCCCCGGTGGCAGGGCGAGACAGAGCGCTTTGGCGCTCTGTCTCGCCCTGCCACCGGGGCCGCCCCGCGCCCGCCGCGCCTCCCCTCTCGCGCACGGAACCCCCCGAGGGGTCCAGGGGACTTGTCCCCTGGCGGGGGTTCAGGGGGCAGCGCCCCCTGACCTTGCTTACTCCGCCGTTACGCCACGAGCGGCGCGCGTTCGGCGGCGGCGCGGGACCAGGCGGCTTCGGCGTCTTCGTCGAAGAGTTCCGTCAGTTTTTTCATCATCGTGCCGCCGAGTTCCTCGGCATCGACGATGGTGACGGCGCGGCGGTAGTAGCGGGTGACGTCGTGGCCGATGCCGATGGCGATGAGTTCCACCTGCTGGCGGCTCTCGATGTCGCGGATGACGTCGCGCAGGTGCTTTTCCAGGTAGTTGCCCGGGTTCACCGACAGGGTGGAATCGTCCACCGGCGCGCCGTCGGAGATCACCATCAGGATGCGGCGGTGTTCGGGGCGGCTCAGCAGGCGGCGGTAGGCGAACAGCAGGGCCTCGCCGTCGATGTTTTCCTTCAGCAGGCCCTCGCGCAGCATCAGGCCGAGGTTCTTGCGGGCCCGGCGCCAGGGGGCGTCGGCGGCTTTGTAGATGATGTGGCGCAGGTCGTTCAGGCGGCCGGGATTGCGCGGCTTGCCGTCCTGCACCCATTTCTCGCGCGCTCTGGCCGCCCTTCCAGGCGCGGGTGGTGAAGCCCAGGATTTCCGTTTTCACCGCGCAGCGTTCCAGCGTGCGGGCCAGGATGTCCCCGCACATGGCCGCCACCGTGATCGGCCGGCCGCGCATGGAGCCGGAGTTGTCGATCAGCAGGGTCACCACCGTGTCGCGGAACTCCATCTCGAGTTCGCGCTTGTAGGACAGCGCCAGCAGGGGGTTCACCACCACCCGCGACAGGCGTCCGGCGTCGAGCATGCCCTCGTCGAGGTCGAATTCCCAGGCGCGGGTCTGCTGCGCGAGCAGGCGGCGCTGCAGGCGGTTGGCGAGCTTGGAGATCACGCCCTGCAGGTGCTGCAACTGCTGGTCGAGCTGCTGGCGCAGCCGGATCAGCTCGTCGGCATCGCACAGATCCTCGGCCGAGACTTCCTCATCGTGCAGGCGGGTGTAGGCGCGATAGGCGGTGCCATCGTCGGCGGCGGGGCGTTCCCGCCTTGGCTGCGGGCCGCCGGGGCGGTCGTCGCCTTCGGCGATGGCGGCTTCGTCTTCCGATTCCTCGCCGGTGTCGTCGGCGGCTTCGCCTTCCATTTCCTCCGGCTGGGCGCCGAGGGCGCTTTCCTGGTCGGACTCGGACTGGCCTTCGCCCTGTTCGGGGTTGTCCTGTTCGCCGGATTGTTCGCCGCCCTGTTCGCCTTCCTGGTCCTGGTCGTCGGGCTCGGCGTCAGCCTCGGCTTCGGCGAGTTCCATCGCGGCGAGCAGCTTGCGCGCGGCGCGGGTGAAGGCGCGCTGGTCTTCCTGGGTGCGGCCAAGTTCGGCGAGCGCCTCCTCGACGGTGGCGTCCATGCCCTGGCGCCACAGGTCGAGCACGCGGCGGGCGGCTTCCGGCACCGGCTGGCCGGACATGCGTTCGCGGGCGAGCAGGGAGAGCGCGGCGGTGACCGGCAGCTGCTCTTTCCGCGTCATGCGGTCGTAGCCTTCGGTCTCGCATTCCTCGGCGAGCTTGGCGTGCAGGTTGGCGGCGACACCGGCCATGTGCCGCGCGCCGACGGTTTCCACCCGGGCCTGTTCCAGCGCGTCGTACACGTCGCGGGCCTCGCGCCGGTTCGGCATGCGCGCGTTGTGCACGGCGTCGTCGTGGTGGCGCAGCCGCAGCGCGATCGCGTCCGACGCGCCGCGCAGCTTGGCCATCTCGGCCGGCGGCAGGGCGCGGGTGGGCAGCGGCAGGCTGGCGCGCTTGCCGGACACGCCGGAGGGGCCGGGCTGGAAATTCACCTGCACGTCGGGGACTTCCGCGATCGCGCGCAGCACGCCGGCGGTGGCGCGCTTGAAGTCGTCGGTGCGGGCGTTGTCCTTGGTGGTGGCGCTCATGCCGGACGGCTCATCCCATCTTCCGCACGAACGCCCCGGTCGGGATCTCCTCGTTGAAGCAGCGCTGGTAGTACTCGGCCACCGTGCTCCGCTCCGCCTCGTCGCATTTGTTGAGGAACGTCATCCGGAACGCGAAGGCCACGTCGCCGAAGATCCGCGCGTTCTCCGCCCAGGTGATCACGGTGCGCGGCGACATCACGGTGGAGATATCGCCGTTGATGAAGCCGGCGCGGCTCAGGTCGGCCAGCGCCACCATTGCCTCCACCTGCTTCTTCATCTTCGTGTCGGCCGGATCGACCCCCATCTTCGCCAGCACGATCCCGGTCTCCATCGCGTGCGGCAGGTAGTTCAGGGTGGCGACGATGTTCCAGCGGTCCATCTGGCCCTGGTTGATCTGCTGGGTGCCGTGATAGAGGCCCGTGGTATCGCCCAGGCCCACCGTGTTGGACGTGGCGAACAGCCGGAAGCTCGGGTGCGGGCGGATCACCCGGTTCTGGTCGAGCAGGGTCAGCTTGCCCTCCACCTCCAGCACCCGCTGGATCACGAACATCACGTCCGGGCGGCCGGCGTCGTATTCGTCGAACACCAGGGCGCAGGCGTGCTGCAGCGCCCAGGGCAGGATGCCCTCGCGGAACTCGGTGATCTGCTTGCCGTCCTTCAGGACGATCGCGTCCTTGCCGATCAGGTCGATGCGGCTGATATGGCTGTCGAGGTTGACCCGGATGCAGGGCCAGTTCAGCCGCGCCGCCACCTGCTCGATATGGGTGGACTTGCCGGTGCCGTGATAGCCCTGGATCATCACCCTCCGGTTGAAGGCGAAGCCGGCCAGGATCGCCAAGGTAGTTTCCTTGTCGAACTGGTATGCGCTATCGATGTCGGGCACATGCTCGGTGCGGACCGAGAAGCCCGGAACCACCAGGTCGGTGTCGATGCCGAACGCCTCGCGCGCAACCACCTTGATGTCCGGCTGGTCGATCGCGGAGGTCGGGCGGAGTTCGGCGAGGGAAGCGACATTGTTCATCAGTGCACATATCCTGTTCGTTCGGGCGAAAGTCTAAGCGCCGTGGGCGTCCTGTCAAACACCCGCCGGGTGCCCATCCGGGCCGCGGTCAGTCCGCGGCGGCGGCGGTGGGCGCGGTCGCGAGGCGCGAGCGAAGGGTGGCGTAGGCGAGGTTGATCGTCTTGATCCGCTCCTCCGCCGCCTTGTCGCCGTTGTTGGCGTCCGGATGGTGCCGTTTGGCCAGTTCCTTGTAGCGGGTCTTGAGCGTGGCGATGGTCACCGGCCAGCTCAGTCCCAGGGTCGCCAGCGGCTCCCGCAGTTCCGCCGGCGGCTGGTCGGTCTCCGGCGCGCGGCCGCGCCGAAGGCGGCCGGTGGCGAGCAGGTCCAGCGGGTCGCGGGACAGCGCCTCCTCCCAGGCCGCGGCGCCGAGGCTGCCGAGCGGCCAGGACGGGCGCTGCCAGGCGGTGTCGCGGCGCAGCTCGGCCTCGATCTGGCCCGGGCTCATGCCCTTGTAGTAGTCCCAGCCGGCGTTATAGGCGCGCACGTGCGCCAGGCAGAACCACCAGTAGTCCTTGAGGTTACTGCGGGATTTCGGGGCCCGGTACTCGCCCTGGGCGGCGCAGGCCGGCATGTCGCAGCACCGGCCCGGCGCCGCCGGGTCGGGAGCGTAGGCCCGGGGTCGCGCGGCGCGTCGGGGCATGATGGCCTCTATGTGCGTCGGCCCCGCCGGGTTGGCAATCCCGGATCGGCCGTCCGCCCATGTATTCGCGGAGAACCGGCCGCCCATGGGCGGACCTGCTTGGCAGGACGGCCCGACCGGCCGATATGGTCGGCATGACCCTCCGCGCCCACCGGCTGGAAGCCGCCCTTCGCCAGGCCCTCGCCCCCACCCAGGTGGAGGTGACGGACGACAGCGCCCGCCACGCCGGCCACGCCGGCGCCCGGCCGGGCGGAGAAACCCACTACAGCGTGCTGGTGGTGGCCGACGCCTTCCGCGGCGTGTCCCGCGTGGACCGGTCGCGCCAGGTGCACGCACTGCTGGCGGCGGAGTTCGCGGGCGGGCTGCACGCCCTGGCGCTGACCCTGCGGACGCCGGAGGAGCAGGCCCGGGTCGGCTGAGCACCGGGACCGCTCGCACGCCAGGCCAGGGGGGCGCTGCCCCCCTGGACCCCCCGCCAGGGGACAAGTCCCCTGGACCCCTCGGGGGGTTCCGTGTGGGGTTGGGGGTGGGGCGCCGGCCTGGGTGGCGGCAGGGGCCGGGTGACAGGGAGCGCGTTGGCGCTCCCTGTCACCCGGCCCCTGCCGCCACCCAGGCCGGCGCCCCACCCCCAACCCCACACGGAACCAACGAACGGGTTCCAAGGGCGATGCCCTTGGCGGGGGTCCAGGGGGCAGAGCCCCCTGGCCTTGCGATGAAACCGGTCCGGACCTCTGCCAACAGATCCTACAACTTGGCCCGCGCATACAACCGCCGCGCGTTGCCGGAGAAGATCTTCTCCCGGTCCGCGTCCGACAGCCATTCGATCGCCTTCAGCATCGGCACGGTGTCATCGTAGGACCGCCCGGTGGACGGGTCGATGGCCTTGGCGGTGCCGAACATCTCGCTCGCGTACAGCACGTTGTCCGGGCCCATGCGGCGGATCAGCAGTTCGAGCGAGTCCGGGTCGTACAGCGCCGCATCGAAATACAGGTGCTTCACCATCTCCTCGAACGGGCGGCGCTTCTCGAGCGCGTGCAGGGCCGAGTGCCGCCGCCACTGGAACGGGATTGCGCCGCCGCCGTGCGGGATGATGAGCTTGAGCTTGGGGAAATCGTCGAACACGCGGGAATTGCACAGCTCCACCACCGCCGCGGTGTCCCAGTTCACGTAGTGCGAGCCGTTCACGTGCTGGCCGGGATTGAGAGTGGAGCTGGCGTGGATCATCCCCGGCACATCGAGCGCCACCATCTTCTCCCACAGCGGGTACCACCATTCGGACCCGAGCGAGGGGGTGAAGGGCTGTGCGCCGCCGGAGACGTCGGGGTTGATATTGAAGCCCACGAAGCCCCATTCGTGCACGCAGCGGTCCATTTCCTCCAGGCAGTTCGCAGGCGACACGCCGGGGGTCTGCGGCAGCTGCCCGACCGGGGAGAACTGCTCGGGGAACAGCTTGCAGACCCGGCCGATCAGATCGTTGTTCACTTCCGTCCAGTTGCGGCTGACCAGTTCGTTGCCGAAATCGTGACCCATGCCGGAGGCGCGGGGCGAGAACATCAGCCGGTCGATCCCCCGCTCCTTGGTCTGGCGAAGGTTGCCTTGCAGGGAGGCGACGATCTCGTCGTCGGAAATCCCGAGCGCGCCGCGGACGGGCTTGTTCTGCGCCGAGACCTGCCGGCCGCGATAGGCGTCGAGCTTCGGCGAGGCCTGGGTGTAGTGCGCATGCACATCGATGATCATGCCGTGGGTCCTTCCTTCTCTCATGCCAGCCGCCGAAATGACCGATGCCCGGCGGCGTTCAGCTTGTCCTCGTCATGGCCGGGTCAGGCCCGGCCATGACGGGAACCCTCGGGGCGGCTGCCAATTGACCGAACGTCAGCGTCCGGCGAGGCGGCGGCCCTGGTCCAGCGCCGCGTAGGTTGCCACCGGGGCGGGCATGAGCCAGCGGAAGCCCTGCGCCAGAACCGTCTCCACGTTCTTCGTGTCCACATGCGGGTGGCCGCAGGGGACGTTGTACTGCTTGCAGATCGCCACCACCTCGGCGATCGCCGAGGCGACGGTCGGGTGCTCGTACTGGCGCGGATGGCCGAGGTCCTGCGACAGGTCGCCCTCGCCCACCAGCACGACGCCGATCCCCGGCACCTGTTCCAGCATCTTCGGCAGGTTGGCGATGGCGCGCTTTTCCTCGCACATGATCGCAACCAGGATTTCGCCGTCGGGCGCCAGCGGCCAGACGTCGGCGCGCTTGTAGTATTCCTGGTTCGTCAGGCCCCAGTAGCGCGCGGCGGCGGTCGGCGCGTCGCCGCGCTGGCCGGCGGGATGGAAGTGCGGCGCGCCCTCGGGCCGCGGGTAGCGGCAGGCGGCGACGGCGTTGCGCGCGTCGTCCACCGTGCTGACATGCGGCCAGACCACGCCGTAGACGCCGACATCCAGCACCTGCTTGGCCATCCACTGGCTGTTCTCGCCGCCGTTGGGCGGGATGCGCACCATCGGCGTGACCGCGGGCGCGAGGCTGCCGGAGGCGGCGATCTGCTTGCGGTTGAGCATGTACTGCAGGCAGTGGCGCAGCATGGTGATGTCGTACGGGTTGTGTTCCATCTCGAACACCACCGCATCATAGGCCGCGGCGCCGACCGAGACCGCGCTGCCGATTTCCGGCGGCGCGAAGGTGGCGAAGGCGGGCTTGCCGGATTCCAGCGCGCGGATGGCGCCGTTCAGGCGGGGGATGTCGGTCATGGGCGGCGTTCCTCCAGGCGGATTGCGGTTCTTGTCAGGCGACGAACAGCTGTTCGGCGCGCGTGGCGGCGGGGATCAGCCCCTGCGCGGCGGCGTACCGGGTCAAGGTTTCGATCGCGGTGCGGTTGGCGGGCAGACCGTAGGGCAGCGGGTCGGCGCCGACCAGCGGATGGGGCGGCGGCGGGGCGGCCTGTTTTGCCTGCGCGAACAGCGCCATCAGTTCTTCGGCCAGCCAGGGATGCGCCTCCAGCAGCGTCGCGCGCAGGGCCAGCGCGTGATTGACCGGGTAGACGCCGGTGCGGCGATACCAGGCTGCGGCGGCATCCGCGGGATCGGGGATCACGCTGCGGATTTCGGCCGGATCGAGTCCGGCCAGCGCCACCCCGGCGTCGATCGCGCCGGCCCGCAGGTGCGCCGCCAGGTCGGTGCCTGGCGCGGCGCGCTCGACCCAGGGCGGATCGGGGCAATCGGCGACGTGCGCACCCTCGGTGGTGACCCAGGTGATGCCGGCGGGGTCGATGCCGTGGTCCTCGGCCAGGATGCCGCGCACCCAGACGCCGGTGGTCTGCGAGAAGGCGCGCACGCCGATCCGCCGCCCCGGCAGGTCGGCCGGCCCGGCGATCGTCCCGTCGCGCCGGCAGACCAGCGCGCCGTGATGGAAGCGGCGCATCAGCACCGCCGACAGGCCGACGATCGGCACGTCCCGGGCATGCGCCTGGGCAAGCGTCACCACCGCCATCTCGGACAGATCGAACGCGCGTTCACGGGCCATCGGGCGGAAGGCGCGCGAGATCGGGGCGACGGTCACGAAGTCGAAGCCGACGCGGGGGGAGGCGACACGCCCGTCGCGCAGGGCGCGGACATGCGGATAGTCGCCGATCGCGGTGCGCAGGATCAGGGGGGCGGACATGTGGGCTCGGGGACGATCCGGGACGGGGCGACAGGGGGATGCCGGCGCGGGGGAGACTGGCACGGGGGGTGCGGAGCGGCAAACGGGCGGCCTGGCCCGGGGGAGCCGGGGAGCCGGGGCGCTGGCCCCCCTCCCCCGGCCCCTCCCGCAAGGGGAGGGGAGAAGACGGCTATTCGGCGAAGGGATTCTTCGTCCCGCGCATCTGCAGCCGGATCGGCGTGCCGGGCAGCCGGAAATGCTCGCGGATCCCGTTCATCAGGTAGCGCTGGTAATCCTCCGGCAGCGCCTCCGCCCGCGTGCCGAACACGATGAAGGTGGGCGGGCGCGCCTTGGCCTGGGTGATGTAGCGCAGCTTGATCCGCCCGCGGCCCATCATCGGCGGCGGATGGCGCGACAACGCCTGCTCGAACCAGCGGTTCAGCTCCCCGGTCGGCACGCGCATGTTCCACACCGCATGCGCGGCCCGCACCGCGGGCAGCAGCCGGGCCATCCCCGCGCCGGTCAGCGCCGACAACGTCACCACCGGCAGCCCCTTCACCTGCGCCAGCAATTCCTCCAGCCGCTCCGTCACCGCGCGGCGCGCGACGGTGCGGTCGGTCACCGCGTCCCATTTGGTCAGGACCAGCACACAGGCGCGGCCCTCGCGGGCGATCAGCTGGGCGATCTGCAGGTCCTGGTCGTGCAGCCCCTCGGTGCCATCAACGGCCAGCACCACGACCTCGGCCATCTTCAGGGCGCCGATCGCCGCCCCGACCGACAGCTTCTCCAGCAATTCCTCGACCCGCGCCCGCCGGCGCAGCCCGGCGGTGTCCACCAGTTCGATCGGCCCCTCGGCGTCGGCCAGCTGCACCGCCACGGCATCGCGGGTCAGGCCCGGCTCGGGGCCGGTCACCATCCGCTCCTCGCCCACCAGGCGGTTGAGCAGGGTCGATTTCCCCGCATTCGGCCGGCCGACGATGGCGAGCTTCAGCGGGTGCGCCGCCTCCTCCGCCGCTTCCTCCGGCTCCGGCAGGCGCGCGGCGATCTCCGACATCAGATCGGCCACGCCCTCCCCGTGCTCGGCGGAAACCGGGACCGGATCGCCCAGGCCCAGCGCATAGGCCTCCAACGTCGCCGCGCTGGCGGACCTTCCCTCCGCCTTGTTCGCCACCAGCAGAACGGGCCGCCCCTGGCGGCGCAGCCACTGCGCGAAATGCCGGTCGACGGGCGTCAGCCCGGCCCGCGCATCGATCACGAACAACACGAGATCCGCCTGCCCGACACCGACCGCCGCCGAGGCCGCGGTGCGCCCGGCCAGGCTGTCGGGCGGCGCCTCCTCCAGCCCCGCGGTATCGACCAGCATCACGCGCCGCCCGCGCAGCAACGCTTCCGCCTCCTTGCGGTCGCGCGTCACCCCGGGCGTGTCCGCCACCAACGCCGTCCGCCGGCCCGCCAGCCGGTTGAACAACGTGCTCTTGCCGACGTTCGGTCGGCCGGCGATCACCACCAGCGGGAGACGATCGGCGGTCATGCTGAGGGCCCGGGGGGGGTGAGGGACAGGCAAGCAAGGCCAGGGGGGCGCTGCCCCCCTGGACCCCCTGCCAGGGGACTAGTCCCCTGGACCCCTCGGGGGGTTCCGTGTGGGTGGGGGGCGGCGTGGGAGCCGGGGCGGCGCGCGGGGCTGGGCCGGGCGGCGCGCTAAAGCGCGCCGCCCGGCCCAGCCCCGCGCGCCGCCCCGGCTCCCACGCCGCCCCCCACCCACACGGAACCAACGAATGGGTTCCAAGGGCTCAGCCCTTGGCTTGGGTCCAGGGGGCAGCGCCCCCTGGCCTTGCTTGCCTGTCCCTGCGCCCCCCCGGTCACCGCAGTGCGACCAGGCGGCCGTCTTCGGACAGCAGCAGCAGGGTGCCGTGGGCGAGGACGGGTTGCACCGGGGCGGCCGGTCCGGGGAGTTTCTGCTGGCCGAGAATGGCGCCGGTATAGGGGCTGAGGGACAGGGCCTCGCCGCTGATGCCGGTCAGGATCAGCCGGTCGGCGGCCAGCAGCGGACCGAACCAGGTCAGCGGGTTGCTGCGCTCTTTCGCGTTCTTCCAGCGCGGCAGCTGGGTGGCCCAGGCCACGGTGCCGTCATCGATGCGGATCGCGGCGACCACCTGCTCGAGCGTCACCAGGAAGGCCCAGTTTCCCGCTACCCAGGGGCTGTCCTCGCCGGCCACCGCGTGGCTCCACAGCCGCCGCCCGGACGGCAGATCGATGCCGACCGCAAGCCCGCCCATGCCGATCGCCACCACCCGCCCGTTGGCGATCGCCGGCAGCCCGCGGATGGAGGCGATGTCGGGCAGGGACCCGCCGATCGCCGGGGCATAGAGCGTGTCGGTCCACACGACGGTGCCCGAATCGGCGCGCAGCGCGGCGATTTCGCCGGAGGCGAAGCCCGCCACCACCAGTCCGTCGGCATAGGCAGGGGATGGTTCGCCCATCAGCGCGGTGACGGCGTTGCGGGCCTGGTAGGACCACAGCGCCTGCCCGTGGGCGGCGTCGAAGGCGCGCGCCTGGTCGTCGATCGTGGTGACGAAAATCCGCCCGGCGGCGATGGTGGGGCCGGAGCGCGCCGGGGCGCCCAGGCTGGCGCGCCAGCGCTGTTTGCCGGTGGCGGCATCCAGCGCCACCAAGCTCGCCAAGCCCGTTGGCCGCGTACAGCACCCCGTCGCTGATCCCGAGGCCGCCGCCGACATTGGTGCTGCGCACGTCCTTGCCGCGGGTTGCGGCGTGCCAGCGCGGGGCGCCGGTGGCGAGGTCGAACGCGCGCACCCGGGCGCGCACGTCCATCGTGTAGACCACCCCGTCGGCCACCACCGGCGCGCCCAGCAGCTTCTGCCGGTAGCCCCCGCCGGCGCCGATGCCGGTTTCCCAGAGCTGCGCCAGGGTCGGGCGGGCGGCCAGCTGGCCCATGTCGTGCGCCGGATTGCCGCCCGGCTGCGGCCAGTCGGCATTGGCAACCGGGGGCGGCAGCACGACGGTGGGCGGGGTCTTGCCGACCGCCAGCGCGTTGCGCGCGGTCAGCACGGGCTCGCGCTTGCCCGGAAGCCTGGGCTTGATCTTGCCGAACCAGTCGTTCCACACCCCGCAGCCGGAGAGCGCGAGCGGCAACGCGAGCGGCAGCGCCATGGCGGCGCGGCGGGAAAGCCGGCCCGAGGCCGGCAGCGGGGCGGGGGTTTGGGTCATCCGTTCAGCTCCGCGAGCAGGGCGGAGGCCCGCTGGCGCAGGCCCTCCGGCGCGGACTGATCCTTGGCCAGCGCAGACAAGCGTCGTTTCGCCTCGGCCTCCCGGTGCTGGCGCAGGTCGAGCAGGGCGAGGTCTTCCTCGGCCAGGCTGCGCCAGGCACCGCCGGGCATGGCGAGCGGACGGAGCCGGGCGGCGAGTCGTCCGGGATCGCCGCTGTCGAGCTGGCGGCTGGCCCAGAGCAGGCTGGCCAGCCCGCGCAGCAGCGGGTCGGCGTCGGGGTCGGCGGCGACCTGGTCCCACAGCGCCAGCGCTTGCGCGGCGTGGCCGTCATCGGCCTGCAGCGCCGCGGCGTGCAGCCGGGCGAGGCTGCGGTAGCCGGACGGGGCGGTGCGCGCCAGGGTGTCGAACGCGGCCAGCGCGCGGCCATGGGCGGCGTCGGCCTTCGGGCCGGTGGCCTCGGCATCCAGCATCGCCGTCACGTAGGTCTGCGCCGCGGTGCGGTCCTGCCGCGCGTTGTACCAGCGCCAGCCCTGCCAGCCGGCGACACCGCCGACGGCCAGCAGCACCAGGCTGAGAAAGACGCCGGCGTAGCGGGTGAGGAGACGGCGCATGCGCTCGGCGCGCAGGTCTTCCTCGACCTCGTCAAAGATGTCGGGCACGCACGCACTCCCGCCTGGCTGCTGGCCGGTCCTGGGTTCCTGGGGCGGCGGACCATAGCGACGGCGCCGCCCGGCGGCAAACACCCGGGGCCAGACACCGCCCGCCGGGGCCGCGCCTTGCCTCCCGCCCCATTCTCGCTGCTATAAGCCGGCCGATGGAGCCGATCCAATGACCCCAGCCTTCCGTGCCGTATGCTGTGCCGCGCTCGTGCTGTCGCTTGCCGGCTGCGCCGGATCGGACCAGACCAAGTCCGACGCGTCCGGACTGCCGCCCGCTCCGGTCGACGTGCTGTATAATCACGGCATCGATGCGCTGAACGCCCAGCGCTACCAGAGCGCAGCCGACCAGTTCACCTCGGTGGAGGAGAACTATCCGTACTCCGCCTGGGCGACCAAGGCGCAGCTGATGCAAGGCTACACCCAGTATCTGCAACGGGACTACACCGACGCGCTGGGCACGCTCGGCCGGTATATCGAGCTGCATCCGGCCAGCCACGACACCGCCTACGCCTATTACCTGCGCGCGCTGTGCTATTACGAGCAGATCGAAGACGTCCAGCGCGACCAGGAGAACACGCAGAAGGCCATCACGGCGCTGCGCGCGGTGGTCGACCGCTATCCCGGCACCGCCTATGCCCGCGACGCGAGTCTGAAAATCGACCTCGCGCGCGACCACCTCGCCGGGCACGAGATGGCGATCGGGCTGTTCTACGAGCACCAGCACCTGTACGAGGCCGCGATCGGCCGCTTCCAGCTGGTGGTGGAGGATTTCCAGACCACCAACCACGTGGCCGAGGCGCTGCACCGGCTGGTGGAGGTCTACCTGCGGCTCGGGATGCGGACGGAGGCGCTGAAGACCGCCTCGGTGCTCGGCTACAACTACCCGGGCAGTTCCTGGTACGCCGACACCTACGCCGTGCTCTACAACGACGGCCTGGTGAAAGGATTGCCGCCGCCCTCCGGCAGCCAGCACGGCTTCTTCGGCCGCGTCTTCGGCTGGGCCTTCTGAGCCGACCCGGGCCGTGCTGACCGCGCTCGCCATCCGCGACGTGGTGTTGATCGAGCGGCTGGACCTTGCGTTCGGCCCGGGGCTGACGGTGCTGACCGGAGAGACCGGGGCCGGCAAATCGATCCTGCTGGACAGCCTCGGTCTGGCGCTCGGCGCCCGGGCCGAGTCCGGGCTGGTGCGCCCCGGCGCCGCGCAGGCCACTGTGACCGCCTGCTTCGCCCCGCCGGCCGGCCATCCGGTCGCCGCGCTGCTCGCCGCCGGCGGGATCGCCGCCGAGCCGGGCGAGGACGTGGTGCTGCGCCGGGTGCTGGGCGAGGACGGACGCTCCCGCGCCTTCGTCAACGATCAGCCGGTCGGGGTGGCGCTGCTGCGCCGGATCGGCGCGGTGCTGGTAGAGGTGCAGGGCCAGCACGAGCAGATGGGGCTCGCCGATCCGGCGAGCCACGCCGGCCTGCTCGACGCGTTCGGCGTCCCGCCCGGGCTGCGGGCCGACGCGGCCTCGGCCTGGACCGCCTGGCGCGACGCGCGGGAGGCGCTGGCGGCGGCGCGGGAGGCCATCGCGGCGGCGCGGCGGGACGAGGAGTGGCTGACCCACGCGGTCGCGGAACTGTCCGCCCTGGCGCCGCAGCCGGACGAGGAAGCGGCGCTCGCCGAGGAACGCCTGCACCTGCAGCGGGCCGAGCGCCGCGCCGAGGCGATCGCCGCGGCGGCGGCCGAGCTGGCCCCCGGCAGTCACGGCCGCGACCGCCGCTCCCCCGGTCCCGGCGCCGCCCTGCGCGCCGCCGCGCGGGCCTTGCAGCGGCTGATCCCGGCGGCTGCCGCCCCAGGGGACGCAGCAGGGGACGCCGCGAATGCAGGGGCGCCGGCCGCGAATCCGGTGGACCCCGCGCTCGCCGCGCTGGAACGGGCCGAGGAAGCGCTGGCCGAGGCGGAAACCCTGCTCTCGCGCCTCGCCGCCGAGGCGGAGGCCGATCCGCGCCGGCTGGAACAGGCCGAGGAGCGGCTGTTCGCCCTGCGCGCCGCGGCGCGCAAGCACGCGGTGGCGGTCGCCGACCTGCCCGGGCTGCGCGACAGCCTGGCCGCGCGGCTGGCGGCGTTGCAGACCGGGGAAGCCGAGGTCGCGGCGCTGGAACAGGAAGCCGCCGCCGCCAGGACGCGCTACGAGGCCGCCGCCGGCGCGCTGTCGGCGGCGCGGGCGGCGGCGGCGCGCAAGCTCGATCGCGCGGTGGGGCGCGAACTGCCGCCGCTGCGGCTCGACAAGGCGCGGTTCCGCGCCGATGTGGCGGCGCTGGCGGAGGCGGAGTGGGGGCCGGGCGGGGCGGACGCCGTGCGGTTCCTGATCGCCACCAACCCGGGGCAGGATCTGGGATCGCTGGCGCGGGTGGCCTCGGGCGGGGAGCTGTCGCGGCTGATGCTGGCGCTGAAAGTGGTCATGGCCGCCGGATCGCCGGTGCCGACCCTGGTGTTCGACGAGGTGGACGCCGGCATCGGCGGCGCCACCGCCGCCTCGGTGGGAGAGCGGCTGGCGCGGGTGGCTTCGGGCGTGCAGGTGCTGGTGGTGACGCACAGCCCGCAGGTGGCGGCGCGCGGGACGGCGCATCTTCGGGTGGCGAAGGCGACCGCGGCGGGCCGGACGGCCACCCTGGTGGCGGCGCTGGATGCGGCGGCGCGGCAGGAAGAGATCGCGCGGATGCTGGCCGGGGAGACGATCACGGAGGCCGCGCGGGCGGCGGCGGCGGAGCTGCTGGGGACGGGCTGAAACGGCGCGACGGTGGCCGGACGAATGTGTACACCCGACGACACGTCCGGGGCGCGGGTGTACCCACGCCGGCAACCATTCGTTGACCGAGTCACCGCGGTTTGCCCAAGGGACGAGACCTGGAGACGGGGCCGGAGCGCCCGCGCGATCAGTCCAGCCGGTAGACCCGCCGCGCGGTCCCGGCGAACAGCGCCCGCTTCTCGTCGGCCGAGGCGCCGGCGGCAAGGCGCTTGAATGCGTTCCACAGCGGCACCCAGCCGATGCCCATCTTCTCGACCGGGAAATTGCTCTCGAACAGGCACCGGTCCGGGCCGAACAGCTCGATGCAGGTCTCGATCCACGGCCGCCACAGCGCGGCCAGCGCGGCGGAATCGGGCGGCGCGGGCGCGGTGCCGTAGTCGAACGCCGCCAGGCGCATCATCATGCCGCCCAGCTTCATCGTGACGTTCGGGCAACGGGCGAGCTCGGTCACGGCGGATTTCCAGGCCGCGAACACCTCCTCGCCGCGGCCGGCATAGGCGCCGTAGCCGAGCGGGCCGCCGCAATGGCCCATGATCAGCTGCGCCTCGGGCACCGCGCGGGCGAGCGCCGTCACCTCGTGCAGTTGCGGATGAAACACCCAGGCATCCAGGGTCAGGCCCCGCGCCGCCAGCCGGCGCAGCCCCGCGCGGAAATCCTCGCGCAGGTAGATCCCCGCGGCCGGCGCGCCGTTGCCGATGGTGGGATCGGCGTCCCAGTTGGCGGAATGGCGCACGCCGCGGAACCGCCCGCCGCCGGCGCGGATCTGCGCCTCCAGCACCGGTTCCACCGCGGCGCCCAGCGTGAGGTCGGCGAAGCCGACGATGCCGGCGGCGATCCGGGTGGGGCCGTACTGGCCGGAGTCCGACATCGCCGCGATGCCGGCGACGAATTCCGTTTCGCCCACGGGGCGCAGCGCCTCCGGTCCGGCGGCGCGGTACATCGCGTGGCATTGCAGGAACACGCTGGCGACGATGGCGTGGCCGGTGGCGAGGTCGGCCAGGTAGTCGTCGAGCAGGTAGCGCTGGTCCGGCCGCTGCCACAGATGGTGGTGCGCGTCGACGATCGGCAGGTCGGGATCGATCACCGCTTCCGCCGGCGCGCGGGCGAGCCAGGCGGGATCGGGCGGGGTGATACGGCCGAAGCGGGTCGGGGCCGGCATGGGCGCCTCCTGGCCGCCAGGGCGGCGGCTACATCCGGCGTTCGACCATCAGTTGCTTGATCGAAGCGATCGCCTTGGCCGGATTCAGGTTCTTGGGGCAGGTATCGGTGCAGTTCATGATGGTATGGCAGCGATACAGCTTGAACGGGTCTTCCAGCGCATCCAGCCGCTCCCCGGTCGCCTCGTCGCGCGAATCGGCGATCCAGCGATAGGCCTGCAGCAGCACGGCGGGACCGAGATAGCGATCGCCGTTCCACCAGTAGCTGGGGCAGGAGGTGGTGCAGCAGAAACAGAGGATGCACTCCCACAGCCCGTCGAGCTTCGCGCGTTCCTCCAGGCTCTGCTTGCGCTCCGCGTCGGGCGGCGGCGGGGTGTCGGATTTCAGCCAGGGCTCGATGCTGCGCAACTGGGCGTAGGCCTGGGACAGATCGGGCACCAGGTCCTTCACCACCGGCATGTGCGGCAGCGGCGTGATGGACACCGCGCCCTGCACCTCCTCGATCGGCTTGAGGCAGGCCAGGGTGTTGCTGCCGTCGATGTTCATCGCGCAGGAGCCGCAGATGCCCTCGCGGCAGGAGCGGCGGAACGTCAGGCTCGGATCGACCTCGTTCTTGATCTTGATCAGCGCGTCGAGCACCATCGGCCCGCAGGCATCCAGATCGATGTCGTAGGTGTCGGTGTGCGGGTTCTGCCCGTCGTCGGGGTTCCAGCGATAGACGCGGAACTGCCGCACGCGCTTCGCACCGGCGGGCGCGGGGAAGCTGCGGCCCTGGCCGATGCGGCTGTTGGCGGGGAGGGTGAAGGCGACCATCGTTGCGTTCTTTCCTTTGCCGCTCAGTACACCCGCTTCTTCGGCGGAAACACGGAAACCTCGTTCGTCAGGGTCTGCATCTTCACCGGCCGGTAGTCCAGCCGGACGGACCCGCTGTCGTCGCACCAGGCGAGCGTGTGCTTCATCCAGTTGGCGTCGTCGCGATCCGGATAGTCGTCATGGGCGTGCGCGCCGCGGCTTTCCTTGCGGGCCTCGGCACCGACCATGGTGGTCATGGCGTTGCCCATCAGGTTCTGCAGCTCCAGCGCCTCCATCAGGTCGCTGTTCCAGATCAGTCCGCGGTCGGCCACCGACATGTCGGCCATGCCGTCCCACACCTGCTTCATTTTCGCGGCACCCTCCGCCAGGGTCTTGCTGTTGCGGAACACCGCGGCGTGGCTCTGCATGGTGCGCTGCATCTCGAGGCGGATGTCGGCCACCTTGGTGCTGCCGTGCGCATGGCGGGTGCGGTCGAAGCGCTCGAGCGAGGCCTCGCCCGCCTTGGGTGGCAGCGGCGGCTGGGCGGCGCCCGATGTCACGATCTCCGCCGCGCGATGCGCCGCGGCGCGGCCGAACACGACCAGATCGAGCAGCGAGTTGCAGCCCAGCCGGTTCGCGCCGTGCACCGAGACGCAGGCGCATTCGCCCACCGCCATCAGCCCGGGGATCACGGCGTTCGGATCCTCCGGCGTCGGGCGCAGCACCTCGCCGTGGTGGTTCGTCGGGATACCGCCCATGTTGTAGTGCACCGTGGGCAGCACCGGGATCGGCGCCTTGGTGACATCGACGCCGGCGAACACCTTGGCGGTCTCGGAAATCCCCGGCAGGCGCTGGTGCAGCAGCTCCGCACCAAGATGTTCCAGGTGCAGCATGATATATTCTTTGTTGGGACCGCAGCCACGCCCTTCGGCGATCTCGATCGTCATCGAGCGCGAAACGACGTCGCGGGAGGCGAGGTCCTTCGCGGTGGGCGCATAGCGCTCCATGAACCGCTCGCCCTCGGCGTTGGTGAGATACCCGCCCTCGCCGCGCGCGCCTTCGGTGATCAGGCAGCCGGCGGGGAAGATCCCCGTCGGGTGGAACTGCACGAACTCCATGTCCTGGCACGGCAGGCCGGCGCGCAGCACCATGCCGTTGCCGTCGCCGGTGCACGTGTGCGCGGAGGTGCAGGACAGGAACGCCCGCCCGTAGCCCCCGGTGGCCATCACCACGGTCTGCGCGCGGAAACGGTGGATCGAGCCGTCGTCCAGGCACCAGGCGGTGACGCCGCGGCAGACGCCTTCCTGGTCCAGGATCAGATCGAGGGCGAAGTATTCGACGAAGAACTCCACCTCGTGCTTCAGGCTTTGCTGATACAAGGTGTGCAGGATCGCGTGACCGGTGCGGTCGGCGGCGGCGCAGGCGCGGCGCGCAGGCTCCTTGCCGAACTCCTTCATGTGGCCGCCGAACGGGCGCTGGTAGATCTTGCCGTCCTCGGTGCGGCTGAACGGCACGCCGAAATGTTCCAGCTCATGGACCGCCGGCACCGCCTCGCGGCACATGTATTCGATCGCGTCCTGGTCGCCGAGCCAGTCCGAGCCCTTGACGGTGTCGTACATGTGCCAGCGCCAGTCGTCGGCGTCGATATTGCCGAGCGAGGCGGCAACACCCCCCTGCGCCGCCACGGTATGGCTGCGGGTCGGGAACACCTTGGTGATGCACGCCGTCTTCAAGCCCGCCGCGCCCATCCCGAGGGTGGCGCGCAGCCCCGATCCGCCGGCGCCGACCACCACCACGTCGTAGGTGTGATCGACCACCGAATAGGCGCGCGAGGACGGCATGGTGATCGCGTTCATTCCGACTTCCTTCTGTCCGTCCCGGACGCTACAGCCCGAGACGCAGCGCGGCCACCGCGCAAAGCAGCGCCAGCAGCACCGAAGCCGCCCGCACCCCCAGCACCAGGGCGAGGCGCGCCCCTTCGTGGTGCACATAGTCCTCGATCACGACGCACAAGCCCAGGCTCATGTGCCAGAAACTGGCGCCGACCAGGCACAGCAGCAGCACGAGCGAGACCGGTCCGTGCAGCCAGGCGGCGACCGCGGCGCGGCCCGCGCCTTCCAGCGCCATCATGCTGGCAATGAACCACAACGACAGCGGCACCAGCGCCAGCGCGGTGACCCGCTGCGCCCACCAGTGCGCCGATCCGGCGCGCGCCGACCCGAGCCCGCGCGCCCGCCCGAGCTGGGAGCGGCGGATCGCCACATGCGGCGTCTTGTCCGAAGCTGCCATCACCACACCACCAGCCCGACGAGCCACACGATCACGGTGGCGGCCGCCGTCGCCGCCACCACCGCCCAGCCGGACGTGCGATAGGCGCGGTCGTCGAAGCCGTGCCCGACGTCCCAGACCAGATGGCGGATGCCGGTGAACAGATGAAAGATCAGCGCCGCCGACCAGCCGAGCAGCAGCAGCACGCCGATCGCCGAGCCCAGAAAGCCCTGCACCGCGGCGAAGCTGCTCTCTCCGACCGCGGCGGCGACCAGCCACCAGGTCATCAGCAGGGTGCCGAGCGCGAGGCCCACCCCGGTGATGCGATGGCTGATCGACAGCGCCATGCTGACCGGCCAGCGATAAACCTGCAGATGGGGCGACAGCGGGCGGCGAACCAGCTTGCCCTCGGAAGTGCGCGCTATCATCAGCGCGTCGCGGACATCCTGCACGTGCAATTCCCGTTCCTGACGGCCGGCACGCCCGGTGGGCGGGCCCATCGTCGGCCCGATGGCCGGCCCGCGGGGCGGCGACCCACGGAGCGGCCCACAAGCCAAGCCGTTGCGGTGACTTACTCTTGCGCCTCCGCATGGTCAACGCGGCTTGGTCCGCGCGCCGCCGGCGCCCCCTGGCTTTTCAGCCTTGTCTCCGGCATCGCTGCCGCCATCAGCAGCGCCCCGGCCGTGCCCGCGACAGCCAGGAACAGGAACGCCACCCGGTTGCCTGCCGCATCCGCCACCGCGCCGGCCAGCGCGGTGCTCAAGGTCGCCCCGGCGGCGGCGCACAGGCCGAACAGCCCGATGCAGAGGTTGAAATGCCCCCGTTCGCGCGTGAGGTCGGCGGCCATCAGCGGCAGCATCACGCCCACCACGGCGGAACTGATCCCGCCGATCACCTGTCCCGCCAGCAGCACCGCCGAGCCCGGCAGCGCCACCAGCAGCAGGGCCGGCACCGGCAGCAGGCCCCAGCCCAGCAGCAGCAGCGGCCGCCGCCCGCGCCGCTCGGCCTGCCGGCCCACCTGGCGGGACGCGGCCGCCACCACGATCTGCGGCAGCACGATCGCGGCGGCGATGATCATGCTGGCTTGATCGCCGGCCTGGCGTGTCACCAGGGACGCGGCCAGCGGCAACACCGCGCCGTTGGCGAGGAAAAACAGCACGATGACGGCGGCGAACACCTGCAGCCGCCGGTCGGAGGCCAACGCGGCCAGTCCGCTGAGGTCGAGACCCGTCCGCCGCCCGGCCGGCACATTGTTTCCCGCCACCGGACCCATCGCCGCCAGCGACACGAGCGCCGGCAGCCCGAGCGCGGCAGTGAGCCAGAACACCGCCCCGGTGCCCAGCGTGCTGCCCGCCGCGCCCATCGCCGCCGCGGCCAGCCCGTTGCCGACGGCGGCGAACGCGGCGTTGCGCCCGAGCCGCTCGCCGAGCGCCGCGCGTCCCACCAGCCCGAGGCTGAGCGCCGCGATCGCCGGGGTCAGCACGCTGCTGGCCAGACCGTGGATCACCTCGGACGCCAGCACCGACAACGTGACCGGCCACAGCGCCAGCAGCAGCGCCGCCGCGATCACGCCGCCGATCGCCGCCGCCGCCGCCACCCGCTTCGATGCCGCCGCATCGACCAGCGCGCCCGCCGGCAACTGGCTCGCCACGCCCACGATGGTGCCGACGCTGAGGGCGAGGCCGATGTCGCCCTCGGTCCATTTGTTGGCGGTCAGATAGACGGCGACGAACGGACCGAAGCCGGTCTGCACGTTGGCAAGGAAGAAATTGAGCAGGTCAAGCGCGCGCCCGCCGGGCAGGGGGCGCGGGTAGCGGGAGTCGGGCATGGATCAGGGGCCCGATCCCAACGCCCGCATCCGGGTACGTGCCGAACCGGCGCGCGCGCGCGGGCGCGCGCTCATGAACCGGCCGGCAAGACGAAAAGCGTGCGGCAGCGTCCGACCTTCCCCGTCATCCGTCATGGCCGGGCGTGACCCGCCGAAGTCGGCGGTTTCGCCGGTTGGTATGACACGTTCTGAATCCCCTGGATGCGTCGGAGCACGAAAGGTCGGGTGCCCACGCTGTCTGCCCGGCGTTGGCCGAATCGGCCGACAAAAACAAGCGGGTGCCCTGACACATTTTGCATCCGCCAACCGGCTCAGCAGCTTAGCGGGACGCGGCGGGCCGGGCGGGCGGCATGGCGGCCGGCGGGGCGGCCGGCTGGGCGGTCGGCGGGGCGGGCGCGGCGTGCGGCGCCGGCGGAACTTCGGGCGATCCGGCGGGCGGCGGCGCGGCGCCCGCGGTCGGCTTCGCCGCGCCGTGCGGACGGCCGACGACCACCGGCGCCGACCGGTGCGTGCCCTTGAACTGCGGCGCGGAGGCGATCTCCGCCGGCAGCAGGGTGATGCTCACGCGATCGTTTGGCGCGCCCGGATGAAAGCGCAGCGTGTCCCAGCGTACCGCGATGGTGCGGCTGCCGACCCCGAGGAACCCGCCGAAATCGATCACCGCCGCTTCCGGCACGCCGGCGGCGTTGACCAGCACATCGGACAGCCGCCCGATCACCTTGCCCTCGGGCCCGGTGACCGACTGGCCGAGCACCGCGATCACCCGGTTCGGCGGCACGTGCTGCACCCGCGGATGGGGCGCGGCCGGCGCCGCTTTCGGCGCCGCCGCGGCGGGCGGATCCCCGGCAGGCGGATCCCCAGCGGGCGGAGTCCCGGTGGGCGAATTCCCGGTGGGCGGGCCCGCCGCGGCCGGGCCGGCCGGTGCGCCCGCCGCCGCCCTCGCGGCGGGCGAGGAAAGGGCCAGGACGGCCGCCAAAGACAGCACCAGCAGCCGGGCGATCCCGGCCCGGCGGGACGGGTCCGGCCGGGATGGGGGTCGGCGGCTCATGCGCCGGCCCCGGTTTGCGGCGGGTTCCGGGCCACACCTGCCGCAAAAAAGCCCGATCCCCCCGTTTGAAAGGGTCGATCGGCCGTCGGATCCCATCGTCGGACCCAGGAGACCAGCCAACCATGCGTATCGCGCAAATCGCCCCGCTTACCGAATCCGTCCCCCCGCGCCTCTATGGCGGCACCGAACGCGTGGTGTCGTTCCTGACCGAAGAACTGGTCCGCCAGGGCCACGACGTGACCCTGTTCGCCAGCGGCGATTCCGCGACCGCGGCCCGGCTCGCGCCGATGGCCCCGCGCGCGCTCCGCTTCCAGGACGGGCTGCGCGACCCGATGGCGCCCCTGCTGCTGATGCTCGAGGAGGTGTACCGCCGCGCGGACGAATTCGACGTGCTGCATTTCCACCTGGACTACTGGTCCTACCCGTTGTTCAGCCGCCAGAGCACGCCGTTCCTGACCACCCTGCACGGACGGCTCGATCTGCCCGAACTGCGGCCGGTCTACCAGCGCTTCCACGACGCCCCCGTGGTGTCCATCTCCGACGCGCAGCGCCGGCCGCTGCCGGAGGCGAACTACATCGCCACCGTCTATCACGGCCTGCCACTTGACCTGCTGACGCCGCGCCCGGTCAAGCCGAGCTATCTCGCCTTCCTCGGCCGCATCTCGCCGGAAAAGGCGCCGGACCGCGCCATCCGCATCGCCCGCCGCGCCGGCATCCCGCTGAAGATCGCCGCCAAGGTCGATCGGGTGGACGAGGAATACTACCAGGCCAAGATCCGCCCGATGATCGACGGCCGCCATGTCGAAATGATCGGCGAGATCGGCGACAGCGAAAAACCCGCCTTCCTCAGCGGCGCCATGGGCCTGCTGCTGCCGATCGACTGGCCGGAGCCGTTCGGCCTGGTGATGATCGAGGCCATGGCCTGCGGCACGCCGGTGATCGCCTTCCCCGCCGGATCGGTGCCGGAAGTGATCGAGGACGGGCTGACCGGCTTCGTGGTGCGCGACGAACCCGCCGCGGTGGCGGCGGTGGGGCGGCTTCCCAGCCTGTCGCGCAGCGCCATCCGGGCGCGCTTCGAGGAACGCTTCAGCGTGGAGCGGATGGCCGCCGACTACCTGAGCCTCTATCGCGGCATGGCGGCGAAAGCCCGGCCGCGGCTGCGGGCGGTGGGCTGACGGAAGCAAGGCCAGGGGGGCGCTGCCCCCCTGGACCCCCCGCCAGGGGACTGGTCCCCTGGACCCCTCGGGGGGTTCCGTGCCGGTGGGGGGTGGCGTGCCGGCCGGGGCGGCCTGCGTGGCGGCGGGAGACAGAGCGCAAAAGCGCTCTGTCTCCCGCCGCCACGCAGGCCGCCCCGGCCGGCACGCCACCCCCCACCGGCACGGAACCAACGAACGGGTTCCAAGGGCTCAGCCCTTGGCGGGGGTCCAGGGGGCAGAGCCCCCTGGCCTTGCTGTCGATCGCTCCCCCCCGCGGCGGGCTTGTCGTTATTCCCGGCGGGCGATATCGTCGGGCGAACCTATCGCCCGAAGGACCCGCCCGCATGCTCACCCGCCGCCAGGCGCTTGCTGCCCCGTTGCTCGCCGCCCTGCCGGCCGCCGCCGGCGCCGCCGCGCCGTTCCGGATCGCCTACGCCGGCTCGATGGGCGCGCTGATGGACCATGGGATCGGGCCGGCCTTCGCCGCCCGGGCGCAGGTGGCCTATCAGGGCATCGGCCAGGGCGCGTTTGCGCTGGCGCGGCTGATCGCGGCCAGGCAGGTGCGCGCCGACGTGTTCATCCCGATCACCGCCGGCCCGTTCGAGGTGGTGCGCCAGGCCGGCCTGGCGCGCGACGCGGTGCCGGTGGCCAGCACGCAGATGTGCCTCGCCTACAGCCCGAAGAGCCGCTTCGCCAAGGACTTCGCCGCCGCCGCGGCGGGTCATGTGCCGTGGTACGAGGTGCTGCTGAAGCCGGGCGTCCGGTTCGGACGCACCGATCCGCGCACCGACCCGCAGGGCCGCAACATCCTGTTCGCCATGCGGCTGGCGGAAATCTACTACCACCGGCCCGGCCTGGCGGCGAAGCTGCTGGGCCCGGTGCTGAACCCGAAGCAGGTCTTCACCGAGACCTCGCTGCTCGCGCGGCTGGACGCCGGACAGATCGACGCCGCCTCGGGCTACCTCAGCGCCGTGCGCTCCCAGCACCTGCCGTTCATCACCCTGCCGGCGGAGATCAACCTGGGCGACCCGACGAAGGACGCGGCGTGGTACAGCCGGGCGAGGATCGCCCTGCCGGGGCGGGGCGGCACCACGAAAACCGTCTCGCCGCAGCCGCTTGAGTTCTATGCCGTGGCGCTGACCACCGCGCGCGATCCGGCGCTGGCGCGGCGCTTCGTCGACTTCCTGCGCGGCCCGGACGGGCGGAAGCTGTTCGCCGCCTATGGCTACAGCCCGGCCGGCGGCCCCGTGCTGGGCGCCTGATGTCAGGCGGCGCCGAGCCGCTGCTGTCGGTCGCGGCGCCCGGCGCGGGCCACCCCGACCTGGACGGGGAGGGCGGCCCGGTCCGTTCCTGGACCCTGCCGGTGCTGGGGCTGCTGGCGCTCGGCTTCCTCCTGCTTCCCTACGCCGGGCTGCTGATCACCACCCCGTGGCGGCACATCGCGCCGGACGCGGGGGACTGGGCGGCGGTCTGGACCTCGGTGGGCGGCACCCTGCTGGCGCTGGCGCTGGTGGTGCTGGGCGGCACGCCGCTCGCGTGGTGGATGGCGCGGCGCGGGCGGCGCGGGCGGGTGGTGCTGGATGCGCTGCTGCTGGTGCCGCTGCTCACGCCGCCGCTGGCGATGGGGCTGCTGCTGGCGATGGCCTACGGGCCGTACAGCGCGATCGGCCGGGCCGCGGGCGGGCTGGGGCTCGATCTCACCAACACGCCGGCGGCGTTCCTGCTGGCGCAGGTCTATGCCAGCGCGCCCTATTACGTGCTCGCCGCGCGCGCCGCGTTCGAGGGCGTGCCGCGCGAGTATGAGGACATCGCCCGCACCCTGGGCCGCGGGCCGTGGCACGGTTTCTGGCATGTGAGCCTGCCGCTGGCGCGGCTGGGGCTGGCCACGGGGATGGCGCTCGCCTGGGTGCGCGCGCTGGGGGAATTCGGCATCGCGCTGATCATCGCCTATTACCCGCAAGGGATTCCGGTGCGGCTCTGGGTGGTGTTGCAGGACACGGGGCTGTCGGCGGTCTATCCGGTGCTGTGGGCGTTTTTCTTCATCGGGCTGCCGCTGCCGCTGCTGCTCGGGCTGTGGGGACGGGGGCGGCATGCGACCTGACCTGGCGGTGGTCACCGATGCGGCGGCGCCGGACGCGCCCCGGGCGGCGGCGGGGCTTGCCGTCGATCTGCGGCTGACCCGGCCGGTGGCGCTGGCCGCGCGCTTCACCGTGCGCGGCTTCACCGTGCTGCTGGGGGCGAGCGGCGAGGGCAAATCCTCGCTGCTGAAAGCGCTGGCCGGGCTGTTGCCGGCCGCCGGCGCGCCGTTCGGCGGGCTGCCGGCGCATCGCCGCCCGGTGGGCTACCTGCCGCAGGGTTCGGCGCTGTTTCCGCATCTGACCGTGTGGCGCAACGTGGCCTATGCGCTGGATGGGTCGCGGCGGGAGCGGCGGGCGGCGGCCGCGGCGTGGCTCGACCGGCTGGGCCTGGGCGCGCTGGCCGAGCGGTATCCGGCGGAGCTGTCCGGCGGACAGCGCCAGCGGGTCGCGCTGCTGCGCGCCCTGGCGCGCCATCCGGCGCTGCTGCTGCTGGACGAGCCCACCGCCTCGTTGGACGCCGCGACCGGGGAGGCGATCATGGCCGAGCTGATCGCGCGCACCCGAGAGCTCGGGATTCCCGCGCTGGTCGCCACGCATGACGCGCTGCTGGCGGCGATGGCCGACCACGTGGCGGTGATGCACGGGCGGCAGGTGGTGCAGGAGGGCCCGCCGGAAGCGGTGTTCGCCGCCCCGGCCGATCCGGAGGGAGCCTCGCTGCTCGGCTGGCGCAATCTGTTCACGGGCACGGTGCGGGGGGCGGATGCTGGCGGCGGCGCGGTGCTGGGGTGGGACGCGGCGGACGCCGCCCTGCGGCTGCGGGAGCGCCCGGCGGCGATGCCGGGCACCGTGGTCCGCTGGGGGATCTCCGCCGGCGCGGTGCACCTGCTGCCGCCGGGGCCGCTCGCGGTTGGGACGGCCCTGGGGGCGGGCCGGGAGAACCGGGTGGCGGGCGAGGTGGTGGCGCGGCATGCGCTGAGCGACCGGTCCGTGTGCGTGGTGCGCTGCGGGACGGCGGAGGTGGTGGTCTCGCTGCCGCCGGCCGCACCGGGGGCGGGGCTGCGGCCGGGCGAGGCGGTGGTGCTGGGCGTCCCGGCGGAGGCGATCGTGGTGTGGGGGCCGGGTTAGACACCGGGCACGTCTCCCTCCCCCCTTGCGGGGGAGGGTCGGGGTGGGGGGTGCGGGCCCTACGGGGTTCGGGGGGCTCGCACCCCCCTCCCCGGCCCTCCCCCGCAAGGGGGGAGGGAGAGTGGTCGGCGGCGGGCTACCCGAACCGCCCCGACTTCGGGAACCCCGACGGCGGCAGCCGCCCGGCCTGGCCGCGCTCGCCGAGCCAGTCGCGCAGGTTCGTCTCGGTCCTTGTCTTCTCCCCCAGCCGCCACGAAAGCCCCTCGGCGATCCGGAACACGCGCGCATCGGCCAGGGTTCCGTCCTTGAACCGTTGCAGGATCACCCCGGCCCCGCGCGCCATCTCCGGCACCTGCTCCAGCGGGAACACCAGCAGCTTGCGCCCGCTGCTGACCACCGCGACGTGGTCGCCCTCGGCCGGCACACAGAGCACGGCTTCCTCGCCGGGGCGCAGGTTCAGCACCTGCTTGCCGGTGCGCTTCTCGGCCAGCAGCTCCGTCGCCGCCACCACGAACCCGCGCCCGGCGGCGGAGGCCACCAGGTAGCGCCCGTCCTCGGCCGGCACGAACAGCGAAACGACGTCGTCCTCGTTGGTGAGGTCGGCGAGCAGGCGCACCGGCTGGCCGTCGCCGCGCCCGCGCGGCAGCTCGGCGGCCTTCAAGGTGTAGGCGCGGCCGTTGGTGGCGAACAGCACCAGCCGGTCGGTGGTCTGGCACGGCAGCGACAGCTTCAGCCGGTCGCCCTCCTTGAAGCGCAGCTCGGCCGGATCGGCCACCGCGCCTTTCAGCGCGCGGACCCAGCCCTTCTCCGACAGGATCACGGTGATCGGCTCACGTTCGACGAAGGCCTCGGTGCCGATCGCGATCGGCGCCGGCGGGGCGCCGAGCGCGGTGCGCCGCGCGCCCAGCTTGCCGGTGCCGAACCGGGTGCGAATATCCTCCAGCTCCTCCGCGATGCGGTCCCGTTGCCGCTTCGGATCGGCCAGCAGCGCACGCAGGGACTTCGCCTCCCGCCCCAGCGCCGTGTGCTCCTTGCGCAGCTCCATCTCCTCCAGCTTGCGCAACGACCGCAGGCGCATGTTCAGGATCGCCTCGGCCTGGGTGTCGGTCAGCTCGAAGCGGGCCATCAGCGGCGGCTTGGGACGGTCCTCCTCGCGGATGATGCGGATCACCTCGTCGAGGTTGAGATAGACGATCAGGTACCCCGCCAGCACCTCCATCCGCCGCTCGATCGCGGCCAGGCGGTGGCGGGAGCGGCGGAGCAGCACCTCCTGGCGATGCGCGAGCCATTCGCCCAGCACGTCGCGCAGGGACATCACCCGCGGGGTGCGGGTCGCGTCCAGCACGTTCATATTGAGCGGGAAACGGGATTCCAGCGCGGTGGCGCGGAACACGGTTTCCATCAGCACCTCGGGCTCCACCCCGCGGGTCTTCGGGTCCAGCACCAGGCGGATGTCTTCGGCACTTTCGTCGCGCACGTCGCCGAGCAGCGGCAGCTTGCGTTCCTCCAGCAGCGCGGCGATCTGCTCGATCAGGCGGGATTTCTGCACCTGGTACGGGATCTCGGTCACCACGATCCGCCAGGTGCCGTGTTTGCCCTGCTCCACCGCCCATTTGGCGCGCACGCGAAAGCCGCCGCGGCCGGTTTCGTAGGCGATCCGCAGGCTGTCCGCGTCCTCCACCAGCAGCCCGCCGGTGGGGAAGTCGGGGCCGGGGAGATGCACAAGCAGATCGGCGGTGGCGGCGTCGGGGTTGCGGATCAGATGGATCGCGGCGGCGCAGACCTCGCCCGCGTTGTGCGGCGGGATCGACGTCGCCATCCCCACCGCGATCCCCGTGGCCCCATTGGCGAGCAGGTTGGGAAAGGCGCCGGGCAGCACCACCGGCTCCGACTCCTCGCCGTCGTAGGTGGGGCGGAAATCGACCGCGTCCTCGTCGATGCCCTGGAGCAGCGCCTGCGCGACCTCGGTGAGGCGGGCTTCGGTGTACCGCATCGCGGCGGGGTTATCGCCGTCGATATTGCCGAAATTGCCCTGGCCCTCGACCAGCGGATAGCGGGCGGCGAACTCCTGCGCGAGCCGCACCAGCGCGTCGTACACCGAGGCGTCGCCGTGCGGGTGGAACTTGCCGATCACGTCGCCCACCACGCGGGCGCATTTCTTGAACCCCGAGGCGGGATCGAGCCGCAGCAGGTGCATCGCATACACCAGCCGCCGGTGCACCGGCTTCAGCCCGTCGCGCACATCCGGCAGCGAACGGGACATGATGGTGGAGAGCGCATAGGCGAGATAGCGCTCGCTCAGCGCCTCGGCGAGCGGGGCAGGTTCGATGTGGCCGATATCATCCGGCATCCGGCGGAGTCTCCGTTAAGGCAAGGGCGGCAACCCGGTCGTACAGCATCGCGCGCGCCTGCGGCAGCGGCTTGTGGTGCAGCCCGAAGGCGTCGCGGGTCAGGAAATGCCCGGTCAGCGCCAGACCGTCGCGGCAGGCGGCCAGGGACACGGGGGCGTCGCCGCCCCCGCTCCCGCTTGCGGGCGCCCTCACCCCTTCCTCTCCCGCAAGCGGGAGAGGGGGCGGGGCGGACTCTGCGGGGGGACAGAGGAAAGCAGGCAGCGGCAGCAGGCGGGTCTTCCACGCGGCGGCCCCGGCCGCACTGACGGCGCGGCCGGTGCGGGGAGAAACATAGGCCAGCCCCTCGGTGGCCCCCGTCACCGCGCAGGCGCCGAGGTCGAGGCCGTAGCCAAGCTCGGCCAGCACCGCCGCCTCCCATCGCACCAGATCGGGCAGCAGCGCGGCGCCCTGGGGAAGATGGGCGATCACGGCGACCAGCCCCTGGAACACGCGCGGATGCGGCTCCCGCTCCGGCAGGGCGCCGGCGGCGACGGCGGTGGCGGCGCTCAGCATGGCCAGCGTGAGCGGATCGTCCATCGCCAGCGCCGCGGCCGGGTGGATCAGTTCGGCGGAAAAACTTCCAAGCTGCTCGGCCAGACGCGCGACCCAGCGCACCTGCACCAGATTGCCCGGCTGCCAGATCGCCCCCCGGCCGCGCGCGGCGCCGCCGCGGGCCAGGCCGCGGTGCAGGCCATGGGCCTCGGTCATCACGGTGGCAATCGCGTCGCCTTCGCCGAACGGACGGGCGGCCAGCACGACAGCAGGGGCGTCCCAGTCCATGTCCTGTGACTCCGGGGTGGGAGTCCGGGGGGCGGCCAGCCAAGGCCAGGGGGCTCTGCCCCCTGGACCCCCGCCAGGGGACAGTCGTCCCCTGGACCCCTTCGACGGCTTCGCCTGGGCGCGGGGTGGCTGCGGGGCCGGGCCGGCCGGTGCGGGGGGTGGGACGGGAGCGCTATGGCGCTCCCGTCCCACCCCCGCACCGGCCGGCCCGGCCCCGCAGCCACCCCGCGCCCAGGCGAAGCCCCCCAAGGGATGCAAGGGACAATGTCCCTTGCTGGGGGGTCCAGGGGGGCAAAGCCCCCCTGGCCTTGGCCGCCCGCCCCCCGAACCTCAGCCCGGACTCATAGCACGTCGAGCGGCACCCGCAGGTAGCGCACCCCGTTCGCCTCCGGCGGCGGCAGTTCGCCGGCGCGGATGTTCACCTGCACGGCGGGGATGATCAGCGTCGGCATCGACAGGGTGCGATCGCGCGCGGTGCGCAGCGCGACGAAGTCGGCTTCCTCGATCCCGTCATGCACGTGGATGTTTTCCGCGCGTTGCGCGGCGACGGTGGTTTCCCACGCGGCGGGCCGGCCGCCGGGGCTGTAGTCGTGGCAGACGAACATGCGGGTCTCCCCCGGCAGCGCGAGCAGGCGGCGGATCGAGCGATACAGGGTGGCGGCGTCCCCGCCCGGGAAGTCGCAGCGGGCGGTGCCGGAATCGGGCATGAACAAGGTGTCGCCGACGAACAGCGCGTCGCCGATCCGGTAGGAGACGCAGGCGGGCGTATGGCCGGGCGTGTGCAGCACCTCGGCCGGGATCGTGCCGAGGGCGAAGGTCTCGCCGTCGGCGAACAGGTGGTCGAACGCGCGGCCGTCGGCGTGGAAGCTGCGGTCGAAGCCGAACAGGTCGCGGAAGGCCTGCTGCACCGCGCCGATGCGCGCGCCGATGCCGCTCCGTCCGCCGACCGCGCGCCGGACCGTGGGCATGCCGGAGAGGTGATCGGCGTGCACATGGGTTTCCAGCACCCAGTCCACGCTCACGCCGCGCTCGCGGATGCGGGCGAGGACGGCGTCGGCGCTGCGCGTGGCGGTGCGGGCGGATTTCGGGTCGTAGTCGAGCACCGGGTCGATCACCGCGGCGCGCCCGGTCGCGGGATCGGTCACCAGGTAGGTGATCGTGCCCGTGTCCGGGTCGTGGAAGCCGTCGACGTCCGGGCGGACGAGAGACATCGTTTCCCTCCATGGCGGCGCAGTGCCAAATCATACTTCCGCACCTGCCGATCCGTGAAATGAATCCATTCCTTCACGAATCGCGGCGATCCTGCCCTTCGCCCCCCCACCCCAACCGTGTACCCTGCCCCGAACCCGCCTGGAGTCCCCCCGTATGCCCTTCAAAGTCGAGGTCGGCCCGCCGCAGATCTCCATCCACCAGGGCCATACGGTCCTCGTCTCCGACCCCGACGGGCAGGTCACCTGGCCCTCGGACCGCGGGCTCTATTTCTTCGACACCCGCGTGATCAGCGCCTGGGCGCTCTATGCCAACGGCGAGACCTGGCAACTGCTGAACGGCGGCGCCGTCACCCACGACACCGCCCGCGTCCACCTCACCAACCGCACCTTCCTGACCGAGGACGGGCCGGTCGCCGAACGCACCCTCGGCCTCGTGCTCTCCCGCTTCGTCGCCGGCGGGCTGCACGAAGACATCGACATCACCAATCACGGCCCGAAGCCGGTGCGCTTCAACCTGGAACTCTCGGTCCGCTCCGACTTCGCCGACATCTTCGAGGTGAAGTCGGGCAAGATCGTCCGCCGCGGCCACATCGCCACCCACTGGTCGGAGGCCGCGCAGCGCCTGCGCACCGCCTATCGCCACGAGGATTTCGCCCGGGCGGTCGGCCTCACCGCCCACGCCCACGGCACCCCGGCGGTCTATGCCAACGGACGACTGAGCTTCGAGATCAGCCTCCCCCCCGGCGCGAGCTGGCACGCCTGCCTCTGTTACGACCTCACCGACAACGGCACCCACCACCCGGCGCCGCTCTCCTGCGTGCATGAGGCGCACAAATCCGAACACGCCCGCGGACGCGCCGACTGGCAGCAGCGGGTGCTGAAGCTCGCCAGCTCCAACCAGGAGTTCCACCGCTTCTACGCCCAGGCGATCGACGACATGGCGGCACTGCGCCTGCCGGTGGCGGGGACCGACCACATGGTGTTCGTCCCCGCCGCCGGCCTGCCGTGGTTCGTGGCGTTGTTCGGCCGCGACAGCCTGATCGTCTCGTTGCAAAGCCTGATCGTCTGGCCGGAATTCGCGCGCGGCGCGCTCGACGTGCTCGGCCACTGGCAGGCGCGCGAGCGCGACGACTGGCGCGACGCCGAGCCCGGCAAGATCCTGCACGAACTCCGCCGCGGCGAGCTCGCGCATTTCAAGCTGATCCCGCACACGCCGTATTACGGCACCGCCGACGCCACGCCGCTTTACCTTGTCGTGCTGCACGCCGCCTGGCGCGCCACCGGCGACCTCCGGCTGCTGCAGCGCCACCTGCCGCAGGCCGAAGCGGCGCTGGACTGGATCGACAACTGGGGCGACCGCGACGGCGACGGGTTCCAGGAATACGAGACCCGCTCCCCGGTCGGCTACGAGAACATGGCCTGGAAGGACGCCGGGGATTCCATGACCTACCCCGACGGCACGCCGGTGAAGGGGCCGAAGGCGCTGTGCGAGCTGCAGGGCTATGTCTACGACGCCTGGCTGCGCATGGCCGAAGTGTTCGACGCGCTCGGCATCCCCGCCCGCGCCGAGGCGCTGCGCGCCAAGGCGGCCGATCTGTTCGAGAAGTTCAACGAGGCGTTCTGGAACGAGGAAGAAGGCTTCTACGCCTACATGCTGGACGGCGAGAAGCGTCCGGTCTGGACGGTCGCTTCCAACCCCGGACACCTTCTCTATTCCGGAATCGTCCCGGAAGACCGGGCCGCCAGGGTGGTGGCGCGCCTGCTGGCCCCGGACATGGACAGCGGCTTCGGCATCCGCACCCTCTCGGCCGCGCACCCGGCCTACAACCCGTATTCCTACCAGAACGGATCGGTCTGGCCGCACGACAACGGGCTGATCGCGCTCGGCTGCAAGCGCTACGGCTTCGACCAGGAGGCGGCGCGGATCGCCCACGGCATCACCGGCGCCGCCGGGCACTTCCTGCTCAGCCAGGTGCCGGAGCTGTATGCCGGCCTGCCGCGCCGGCCGAACGGGTTTCCGGTGCAGTATCTCGGCGCCAACGTGCCGCAGGCCTGGGCGGCGGGATCGGCCTTCATGCTGGTCCAGGCGCTGCTGGGGCTGGAGCCGGACGCCCCGCGCGACGTGCTGCATATCGACCCGTGGCTGCCGCCCTGGCTGCCCGACATCACCCTGCGCGACCTGCGCCTCGGCGCACACACGCTCGACCTGCGCTTCTGGCGCGAGGGCGACGTGACCCGGCACGCGGTCCTGCGCGGCGATCCCGAGCTGGTGGAACGCGGCCGCGCGCCCGACCTCCGCCGCCGGCTCCGCCAGGGAGAGATGGCATGAGCGCGCCGCCGCCCGCCGTCCTGACCACCGGGGAAGCGGTGGTGGACAGCCTGCGCGCGCACGGCATCGACACGCTCTACGCCCTGCCCGGCGTGCACAACGACGCGCTGTTCGACGCCGCCGCCCGCGCCGGCGAGGGGTTCCGCGTGCTGCATCCGCGCCACGAGCAGACGTCGGCCTACATGGCGCTCGGCGCCGCGCTGGTCACCGGCCGGGCGCAGGTCTGCGCCGCGGTGCCGGGACCGGGGATGCTGAACACCTCCGCCGCGCTGCTGACCGCCTACGGGATGGGCGCGCCGGTGCTGGCGCTGGCGGGGCAGATCCCGTCCTTCGCGATCGACCGCGGCTTCGGCCATCTGCACGAGCTGCACGACCAGCTCGGCCTGCTGGGCCACATCACCAAATTCGCCGCCCGCATCCGCGCCCCGCAGGAGGCGCCGGGGCTGGTGGCCGACGCGCTGGCCGCCGCCACCTCCGGCCGGCCGCGCCCGGTGGCGCTGGAATGCGGCATCGACACCTGGGCCGAACGCGGACCGGTGGTGCCGGAAGCTCCGCGCCCGGTCGCGCCCCCGCCGATCGATGCGGACGCCGTGCGCCGCGCGGCCGCCCTGCTCTCCCGCGCCAAACGCCCGCTGATCGTGGTCGGCGGCGGCGCGCTGGACGCGGGGGCGGAACTGCGGACGGTGGCCGAGAAGCTCGAAGCCCCCGTCAGCTCCTTCCGCCGCGGCCGCGGCGCCCTGCCGACCGACCACCGGTTGGCGGTCTCCTTCACCGAAGGCCACCGGCTGTGGCAGGAGGCCGACGCGGTGCTCGCGGTCGGCACGCGGCTCTACTGGCAGCAAAGCAACTGGGGGGTCGATGCCGACCTGCCGATCGTGCGCATCGACGCCGATCCGGAGGAACCCGCGCGTTTCCGCCCGCCCGCCGTCTCCCTGGTCGGCGACGCGGCCGCGCTGCTGCGCGCGCTGGCCGAGGAACTGCCCGCCGCGCCCCGCCCCTCGCGCGCCGCCGAACTGGCCGCGCTGCGCGCCTGGTTCGAAGAACGGCTGGCCCGGCTCGGCCCGCAAATGGGCTTTCTGCGCGCGATCCGCGCCGCCCTGCCGGAAGACGGGATCTTCGTGGAGGACGTGACCCAGCTCGGCTTCGCGAGCCGGCTCGCCTGGCCGGTCGCTGCCCCGCGGCTCTACCTCTCGCCCGGCTACCAGGACACATTGGGCTGGGCCTATGGCGCCGCACTGGGCGCGCAGGCGGCGCTGCCGGAGCGCGCCGTGGTCGCAGTCTGCGGCGACGGCGGGTTCATGTATCAGGCGACCGAACTGGCCACCGCGGTGCGCCACAACCTGCCCGTGGTGGCGGTCGTGTTCGACGACGGCGCCTTCGGCAACGTCCGCCGCATCCAGCAGCAGGCCTACGGCAACCGGCTGATCGCCAGCGATCTCGCCAACCCCGATTTCGTCCGCTTCGCCGAAAGCTTCGGGATCCGTGCCTGGCGTGCGACGACGCCGGAGGCGCTGGAAACCGCCCTGCGCACCGCACTCGCCGCCCGCGCCCCGGCGCTGATCCACGTCCCGGTCGGCGAAATGCCAAGCCCCTGGGACATGATCCTGCTGCCGCGCGTGCGCGGGTCGGCCGACGGGGCACGGCCGGCATTGCCGTAAAGGAAGCAAGGCCAGGGGGCGCTGCCCCCTGGACCCCCGCCAAGGGCGCCGCCCTTGGAACCCATTCGTTGGTTCCGTGCCTGTGGGGGGTGGCGTGCCGGCCGGGGCGGCCTGCGTGGCGGCGGGAGACAGAGCGCAAAAGCGCTCTGTCTCCCGCCGCCACGCAGGCCGCCCCGGCCGGCACGCCACCCCCCACAGGCACGGAACCCCCCGAGGGGTCCAGGGGACGACTGTCCCCTGGCAGGGGGTCCAGGGGGGCAGCGCCCCCCTGGCCTTGCTTCCACTGCGTCGATACGTTCGACGCCCGCCAGCAGGAGGCCGCCCGTGCCCGTCCGTATTACCGCGATCCGCGAACGCACGTGTCGGATCGCCTCGCCGATCCGCAACGCCTACATCGACTTCAGCAAGATGACCGCGAGCCTGGTGGCCGTGGTCACCAATGTGGTGCGCGACGGCAGGCCGGTGGTGGGCTACGGCTTCAACTCCAACGGCCGTTACGGCCAGGGCGGCCTGATCCGCGAACGCTTCGCCGATCGGGTGCTGGAGGCCGATCCGGCCTCCCTGCTCGACGCCACCGGGGAGAACCTGGACCCCGACCGCATCTGGGCGGCGATGATGCAGAACGAAAAGCCGGGCGGGCACGGCGAGCGCTCGGTCGCGGTCGGCACCATCGACATGGCGGTGTGGGACGCGGTGGCGAAGATCGAACGCACGCCGCTGTTCCGCCTGCTTGCCGAGCGCCACGGGCGGGAGGCCGATCCCCAGGTCTTCGTCTATGCCGCCGGCGGCTACTACTATCCCGGCAAGGACCTCGCCGCGCTGCGCGCCGAGATGCGCAGCTATCTCGACCGCGGCTACACGGTCGTGAAGATGAAGATCGGCGGCGAGAGCCTGGCGGACGACGCGCGGCGGATCGAGGCGGTGCTGGCCGAGATCGGCTCGGAGGCGCGAACTGGCCGTCGATGCCAACGGCCGCTTCGACCTCGACACGGCGATCGCCTACGCGAAGCTGCTGCGCGAGTACCCGCTGTTCTGGTACGAGGAAGCGGGCGACCCGCTCGACTTCCGGCTGCAGGCGGCGCTCGCCGAATTCTACCCGGGTCCGATGGCGACGGGGGAGAACCTGTTCAGCCACCAGGACGCGCGCAACCTGATCCGCTATGGCGGGATGCGCCCCGATCGCGACTGGCTGCAGTTCGACTGCGCGCTGTCCTACGGCCTGTGCGAGTATCAGCGCACCCTGGCGATGCTCACCGACCACGGCTGGTCCTGGACGCGCTGCATCCCGCATGGCGGGCACCAGATGTCGCTCGCGATCGCGGCCGGCCTGGGTCTGGGCGGCAACGAGAGCTATCCGGACGTGTTCCAGCCCTATGGCGGCTTTCCGGACGGAGTGCAGGTGGAAGGCGGCATCGTGACGCTGCCCGAGCTGCCGGGGATCGGCTTCGAGCACAAATCCGACCTGTTCGCCGAGATGCGCGCGCTTACCGAATAGCCGGGGCGTCCGGCGCGGGCCCGTCGGCGATGGCGGGCAGGCGCAGCAGCGGCATCCCATCGGCGCTGAGCGTGCCGTCGTGGAAGGTGAAGGGAATGCCGACCGTCTCGTCGCCGCCCGGATGCGGCGCCGCCGCCAGCAGGGACAGCACCGCCTTCGCCGCCAGCGCGGCATCGTTCGTCACCGCCCCGTTCGCGGCCAGGGTGTCGAGCGCCTGGGCATAGCCGCTCACCATCGCCTGCCCCTGCCCCTCCGGCCGCAACGCGGGATCGAGCCGGAGGCTGGCATCCAGCGATGCGGTCAGCGGCCCCCAGCGCAGCGACGCCCCGCGCAGGTGCAGCGATCCGCCGGCGCGCTGGAACGCCTCGGCCCGCGCGCGCAAGCTGCCGGACGCCGGCAGCGGTCCTTCCAGGGTCCCGTGCGCCGCCACGCTGGCAATACGCCGCCCGAGCGGCCAGCGCCGGCCCGACGGCAGGACGATGTCGCGTGCCGCCAGGGTGAACCGCACCCCGGGCGGCCCCGCCGCGTCCGGCTCCGGCCGCTCCACGTGCAGCCGGAGGCTGTCGAGCGTGCCGTCCGCCCCGCCGGGGGCCCCGACCTGAAGCCCGCGCAGGGCGACATCGACCGCGCGGGAGCCCAGGCCGTCGCGCAGCGAGACATGCGCCACCAGGCGAGAGGCGGTGTAGGGGACCGCCTTCCCGCCGGCGAGGCCGACATCCTGGCGTCCGGCGGCCGCCACCGACAGGCGCAGCGGCAGGGAGGGGCGCAGCCGCAGGATCAGCCGCTCCGCCTGCCAGGCGACCGGCCACGGGTCGAGCGGACCCGCCGCGGCGACCAACTTGAGGCGCGGCAGCACCAGGACGGCGCTGAACGGCCACCCACCGCGCTGCGGCGGGCCGGCCCGCACCGTCCACCCCGCAGCCCGCCGCGCCGTGGCCCAGGCGTCGAAACCGGACGCGAGGCGCGCGGTGGCCCAATACCAGGCGAGCGTGTCGGCGCCGCCGATCACCAGCACGGCGGCGAGCAAACCGATCCAAAGTCGGCGCATCGATCACTCCGCAAACCGGCGATGGCATAGGGCGATCCCGCAGTCCGCACAATCCGCGGAGGCTTCGCGCAAAGATACGCATCTATTCCCATGCCACAACCTATAGGTGTGGTGCGCCGCGATCATCCCCACCCTGCCGTGTATGTTCGAAACAACTGTTAGGGGCAGAATTCGTGTTTTTCGTCAGTATGTTATGATGGTCTCTTGGCGTCTTCTCACAGATTGGGGGACGCCTCGTGCACAGACTTATCCACAGCGTTCCGCATCGGTTTCCAGCGCGTCCGTCAGCCGTTGCATCAACCGGCCGCGCCCGCCCGGCGCGCCGTCGGCGGGGGACAGCGGCGCCAGCAGGGTGATGTGGATCACGCCCGGCCGCTTGCGGAACGACCGCCGCCCCCACAGCCGGCCGGAGTCGGTGAGGACCGGGATCACCGGCAGCCCGGTGCGCGCGGCAATCGCGGCGATGCCGGGCTGGAGCGGCAGCAGCCGGCCCGGCTCGGCCCGCGTGCCCTCGGGGAAGATCACGATCTGCCGCCCGGCCCGCGCCGCCGTTTCGGCCTCCCGCATCAGGGCGCGCAGCGCCGCCGGTCCGCCGGCGCGGTCCACCGCAATCTGCCCGGCCGGGCGGATGATCCGGCCGAACAGCGGGATGCGCAGCAATTCCTGCTTCACCACATACGTGCAGCGCGGCAGCAGCAGCAGCCAGACCATGGTGTCGAACGCCGACTGGTGGCGGGAAGCGAGCAAGGCCGGGCCGTCGGCCGGCAGACGCTCGAGCCCGCGCACCTCCCAGGCGATGCCGCAGATGCGGCGCAGTCCGCCCAGCACCAGCCGCGCCCACAGCCGGGCGATGGGCAGCGCGAGGCGCGGCGCCAGCGGCAGGCTGGCGGCGCCGCACACCGACAGCACCGTCGTCACGCTGAAGAACCAGACGTTGAACAGCAGGGAGCGAAGCAGGATCATCCCCGCCCCGCTGCCGGCGCGGGGCCGGCCTGCAGGCTGGCGGGGATCAGCCGCGGCGGCGGCCCGGGAGCGAGCGCCGTCAGCCCCAGCCGGGCGGCGAGGAACTTCATGTATTCGTCGGCCATCAGCTTCACCCCGGCCCAGCTGCCCAGCCCGTCCAGCCGTCGCATGCCGGGCGGGCGCACCGGCCAGGGCACCAGCCGCACCTGCGGCAAGGCGCGGCGGAACTCGGTCTCGGCCCGCGGCATGTGGTAGAAGGCGGTGACCAGGATCAGCGAGCGCACATGCAGCGCGTGCACCCAGGCCGCTGCCTCTTCGGCGTTCCCGAAGGTGGAGGCGGCGCCGCGGCCGAGGGTGATGCGCGGCGCCAGCGGCGCGGGGTCCAGCCCGGCGCGGCGGCCGAGATCGGCGAGCCCGGCGCCGCCGCCGATGCCGCTGACCAGCAACCGCGCGGCCGCCCCGCCGGCGAGCAGGCGCAACGCCGTGCGCACCCGGTCCGCCCCGCCGGTCAGGACGACGATGCCCTGGGCATGGGCCTGAACCGGCGTCGGCCGGGCGGCGAGCCACAGGAACCAGGCGAAGCCCGCCAGCCACAGCGCCGCCGCCAGGCTCAGCGCGCGGACCAGCAGGCGCCTCGCAGGCGGCAGCCGGCGGGACGGCGGCGCGCCGCTCATGGCAGCCGGCGCAGCCAGCGCCGCACCGTGACCTGTGCGGTGGCGAAGCCGATCGCCGCGGCGGCCAGCGGCAGGCCCGGCAGCAGCAGCCACAGCGCCGCCGGCAGCGCGTCCGCCAGGCGCTGACCAAGCACCGCCGCCGCCGGCCCGCCCGCCGATGCCATGGCACCGCCGGCGGCGAACGGGGCGGCCAGGCGGGCCAGCGCCATCAGCACCGGCAGCGCCGCCAGCGCCCCGGCGATCCCGCCGGTGGCCGCGAGCAGGGTGGCGCGGCCGGCGAAGCGCGCGGCGATGAACCCGTCGGTGGCGCCCAGCCCGTGCACGATCTCGATCGCCTCGCGCCGCGCCGCCAGCCCGGCGCGGGTCGCCACCGCCACCACCGCGGCCGCCACCCCGGCGACCACCAGCAGCGCCGCCCCGGCGCAGGCTTGCAGGCTGCGGGCCAGCGCCAGCAGCCGGTCGATCCACACCCCCTGGGTTTCCAGCACGGTGCCCGGAGCGGCGCGATCCAGCCGGGCGCCGAGCGCGGCGAGCGCGGCCGGGGCCGGCGGCGGGCTGGCCAGCCGCACCGCGACCACCGAGGGCATGCGCGCCAGCAGCGGCTGCGGCCCGGCGCCGAGCCAGGGCCGCAGCAGATCCTGCAGCTCGGCCGGGCTGAGCGCGCGCGCCCCGGCGATGCCTGGCGCTGCGGCGAGGTCGTCCAGCACCCGCTCCAGCCGGCTGCCGCCCCCTGCCCCGGCCGCCGGATCGCCCGGCTGCGGCACCTGCACGGTGATCGAGGCGCCGGCGCCGCGCTGCCAGTGCTGCGCCAGGGTGGCGGCGCCGACCCAGCCGGCCAGCGCCAGCGCGGCGAGAAAGGCCATCGCCGCCACCAGGAACGGCAGCATCCGGTCCGCCAGCGCGCGCTTGAGGCCCAGTTCGTCGAACCCGGCCGGCCGCAGCACGGAACGGCGGCTCATGGCGGCCCCGCCTCGACCAGCCGGCCGTGGTCGAGCCGCAGGGCGGGGGCCGGATGGCGCGCCACCAGCGGCTCGTTGTGCGTCGCCACGACCACGGTGGTGCCGAGCCGGTTGAGCTCGCGGAACAGCATCAGCAGGCGCTGCGCCTGCGCCTCGTCCAGGTTGCCGGTGGGTTCATCGGCGAGCAGCAGGCTGGGCCGGGCGATCACCGCGCGGGCGATCGCCACCCGCTGCTGCTCGCCGCCGGAGAGTTCCGCCGGATGGGCCCCGGTGCGCCCGGCGAGGCCCACCCACCGCAGCATCTCGGTCACGTCGGCGCGGATCTGCCCCTCGCTGCGGCCGGCCAGGCGCAGCGGCAGGGCGACGTTGTCGAACGCCGACAGATGGCCGAGCAGGCGGAAATCCTGGAACACGACCCCGATGCGCCGGCGCAGGCCGGGCAGGTCCTTCCGCGGCGCGGTGCCGATGTCGGTGCCGAGCACCCGCAGGCTGCCGCTGGTGGGGCGGGCGGCGAGGTACATGAGGCGCAGCAGGCTGGTCTTGCCGGCGCCGGACGGGCCGAGCAGCCAGCGGAACGCACCCTCCGGCACGGTGAAGCTGAGGTCGTGCAGCACGTCCGGCCCCGGCGTCGCGCCGGTGGCATAGTGCAGCCCGACCGTGTCGAATCGCAGCATGGGTAGGGTTGTGCCATCGCTCGGGCCTGCACGGCCAGAGCCGGGTGTGCCGGCGAGCGGGCAAAAAAATGGCGGGGCTTGTGGCCCCGCCAAGTTTAGGGAGGAAACGTCCAAGAAAGCAGACAGCGCGGCCGGAGCCGCATTGCTGCGATGCACAATCTAGTCGGGGCGGCGACAAAACTCAAGCGTTTTTTTGCAATGCAGCATTGCCGTGGACGCTGGCAGGAATTTGTTAAGGATTCCGACCTAAGACGCCGGCCATGCTCCTGTTTTTCCTGCTCGCGGCGATGCTGGCCGGGCTGCCCGGGACAGCCGGCGCCACGCCCGGCCCGCCGCCGGGGTTGATCGGCGGGGTGGGCCTGGTTCCGCGCATGGCCGTGCGGCCGGCCGCCCCGTCCGGCCCGGCGCCGCCCGTGGGGCCGTTCTGGCGCATGCCCCCGGCCGCGGCGCCCGATCGCGCCAGCGGTCCCGCCGTCCCGCCCGGGCCGGGACTGCGCTGCCGCCAGGCGATCGCCGCAGCCGAATCGGCGGAGGGGATTCCGCCGCATCTGCTGCAGGCCATCGGGGTGGTGGAAAGCGGCCGGCCGGTCGCCGGCGGCGGCGCGACGCTGCCCTGGCCCTGGACCATCGACGTCAACGGCCGCGGCACGTTCCTGGCCGGACCCGACCAGGCGATCGCCGCGGTGCGCGCCGCACGGGCGGCGGGGATGCGCTCGATCGACGTGGGCTGCCTGCAGGTGAGCCTGCTGCACCACCCGCATGCCTTCGCCACCCTGCGGGAGGCGTTCGATCCGGCCGCCAACGCGCGCTTCGCCGCCGGCTTCCTGCGCCGGCTGTTTGCCCGGACACACGACTGGGCGGCGGCAGCGGCGGCCTATCATTCGCAAACGCCGGCGCGGGCCGGCCCGTACCGGGCGCGGGTGCTGGCCGAATGGGCGCGGCTGGGGCGACCGGCGGCACACCATCCGGGCGGGCCGTTCGGGCCGGTGGCGGCCTTGGCCCTCGCGCCGCCACGCCCGGCGACGGGAGTCCGGATTATCCGCACGGGTCCTATGGGCGGGCCGGTGCCGCCTGGGCGGAGCCTGGCAGCTTATCGCGCACGACCGATCCGGATCGATCGGGGCGGGTAGAAAGGCCAGGGGGCGCTGCCCCTGGACCCCCGCCAAGGGCGTCGCCCTTGGAACCCGTTCGTTGGTTCCGTTCGGGAGGGGGCGTGCGGCCGGGCGGGCGGTGGGCGGGCAAGGGAGCGCGTGCGCTTCCCTGCCCGCCCACCGCCGCCGGCCCGCCCCCGGCACGGAACCCGAGGGGTCCAGGGGACGACTGTCCCCTGGCAGGGGGTCCAGGGGGGCAGCCCCCCTGGCCTTGCTTTCTGCTTGCTGCTCAGGCCGCGCGAAGGGCGCTGGGCAGCGCCGAGATGGCGCTGTCGATCAGCCGCTGGTCGGCGTCGGCGGTCAGGCCTGCGGCGATCACCTCGCGCGCCGCCGTGGTGGCGACCTCGGCGGCGACGATGCGGACATCGTCGAGCGCGGCCTTCTCGGCGGCGGCGATGCGATCGAGGGCCATCTGTTCGCGCCGGCGGGCGGAGGCTTCGGCCTCGGCGGCGGCGGCGGCGGCGAGGCGCTCGGCTTCGACCCGGGCGCCTTCGATCAGCGCCTTGGCGTCGGCCAGCGCCGCCTCACGCCGGGTGCGGGCGTCGCTCAGCATCGCCTCGGCCTCACGGCGCAGGGCGGCGGCTTCCTCGAGTTCCTTGCGCACGGCCGCGCCGCGGGCGTCCAGCATGGCGGCGAGCGCGCCCCACAGCTTGCGGCCGAACAGGATGAAGAACAGGAAGAAGGCAATCCCGACCCAGTTGCGGGATTCGCCGAAGAAGCCGACCTCGTTCATGCGCTTTGTCCCTGGCTCGATCCCCGGGCCTGGCCGCGTCCCGCCAGTGCCGCGGCCACCGCGCGATCCAGCCGCGCCGGGTCGGCCATGGCGCCGGTCAGCCGCGCGACGACAGTGCCGGCGGTTTCGGTCGCCACCTGACGCAACGCGCCCAGGGCGGCGGCGCGGGCCGACGCGATCTGGGTTTCCGCCTGCGCGAGCTGGGCTTCCAGCCGTGCGTTCAGGGTCGCGGCCTGCGCCGCGGCCTGCTGGGTGGCGGCATCCACGGCGGCGCTGATCGCGCCCTGGGCTTCGGCGCGGGCCGCGGCGGTCGCGGCGGCCACGTCCGCGGCGGCGCGATCGGCATCGGCCTTGGCGCCGCGCGCGGCATCGAGATCAGCGGCGATCGAGGTCGACCGTTGTTCGAGCACCGAGGCCACCTGCGGCAGGCCCGAGCGCCAGGCGAGCAGCAGGAAGACGATGAAGATCGCCGCCCCCCACCAGATCTGGTCGAGCGTGAGCGGGTTGGCGAAGTCGAGCTGCGGCATGCCGTCCGCCAGCGCCGTCCCCGGCACGAGGGCGAGGCCGGTCGCGACCAGCGCGGTGGCCGACACCAGCGGGCGACGCGACGGGCGACGAAGCCGGGAAAAGCGAAGCGGCATCACGATCTCCGGGCATGGCACCGGGCCGGGCGACGCCCGGCCCGGCGCCACACGCATCAGACGAACAGGATGATGAAGGCGATCACCAGGGCGTACAGCGCGACCGCCTCGGTCAGCGCGAAGCCCAGGATGGCGAGGCCGAACACCCGCTCACGCGCCGCCGGGTTGCGGGCCACGCTGGACACCAGCGAGGCGAAGATCGTGCCGATACCGATACCGGCGCCGATCACGCCGATCGCAGCGAGGCCGGCACCAATTTCCCTGGCGGAAGCGAGATCCATAGTCATAATCCTTTCTTGCGTTCGAACGGCACCGGGGCCGCGTCGGAACCCGGAGACAGGGGGGGAAAGACGACCGCCCGCGCTAGTGCAGATGCACCGCGTCGTGCAGATAGATGCAGCTCAGGATGGCGAACACGTAGGCCTGCAGCACCGCCACCAGCACCTCGAAGCCGATCAGCACGGTGTTGATGCCGAGCGCCAGGCCCGCCGGCAGCCAGCCGAGCACGCCGAGCCCGCCGAGCATGATGACGAAGGCGCCGAACACTTCCAGCATCACGTGCCCGGCCATCATGTTGGCGAAAAGTCGAACCGAGAGCGAGATGATGCGCGAGAGGTAGGACACCACCTCGATCGGCACCAGCAGGACCAGCAGCACCTTCGGCACGCCCTGCGGCACGAAGTAGCTGAAGAAGTGCAGCTTGTGGATCCACAGCCCGACCACGGTGACCAGCACCACCACCACGAGGGTGAGCGCGAGGGTGACCACGATGCCGCTGGCGAAGGTGAAGAAATAGGGGAACACGCCCAGCAGGTTGCCGAACAGCAGGAACAGGAAAAGGGTGAAGATGAACGGGAAGAAGCGCCGGCCTTCGGGGCCGATCGTCTCCATGCACATGTTGTAGGTGAACTCGTACAGCATCTCGGCCGCGGACTGCAGCCGGCCCGGCACCATGGCGCGCGGGCGCATGCCAAGCCAGAGCAGCCCGAGGGTCAGCGCCGCGGCGACCACCATCATCAGGTTGGACTGACTGAAACCCATCTGCCCGAGCGGCCCCAGAACCGGGTGCAGCGCGAACTGGCTCAACGCGTCGATCTTGCCCGGTGCGGCCAAGGCGGTCTTCCCTTCTCAGTGCCCCGCCGGCGGCGGGGGGGTCGTCTTGTCGTCCGGCGGCGGCGCTGTCGGTCGCGGCGCGAACATGCGCCAGACATTCAGCACCCCGGCCGCGCCCCCCAGCGGGACAAACCCGATCAGAAACCACGGCTTGGTGCCGAGCAGCCAGTCGAGACCCCAGCCGATCGCGCAGGCCACCAAGAGCGCCGAAACCAGTTCCACCGAAACCCGGAGCCCGACCGCAAGCGCGGAGGGTTCCTGGCTGCCGGCGTCCTGCCCCGACGCGGGTGGCCTGGGATCCAGGCCCTGACGCTGCCGGGCGGCCCGCAGGCGTTCTGCGAACGCGTCGGGGTCGCCCTGATTCTCGCCCATGGTCGCTCCGGTCAAGATGCCTGGCCGGAAGGCGGGGGGTTGCTACAAGGCCATTTTGCGGGTGTCAAGAATGGGGGCGCGGTTCGGGTCGGGACATGTGCCGAAACCCTTGCCGTGCTGTGGCCTGTCCCGTTTGCGGCCGGGCGGGCCCCGGAGGCCGGCCGGGGCGGCGCCCCCCGCCGCGGGCGGGGGTGCGCGAGGGTCCGGGCATTGATCTCGATCAATGTCGGCCCCCGGCCGAAGCACGATCCTGCCGGCCAGACCATCCCGGAGGTTTCGCCATGAAATCCGTCCTCCTGCTCACCGCCAGCGGTCCGATCGTCATCCTCACCTCGTTCGCCTCGCCCCTGCACCCGGCGCTGCTGGAGAAGCTGAAGGGCAAGGGCATCCGCAAGTTCATCGCCTTCGACCTGCCGCTCGATCATGTCCGCTGGCGCTACGGCGGGCATTTCACCGTGGTGGAGGAAGACCTGGCGCAGAGCGACGACCTGCGCGTGCTCGATTTCGACGGCCACCACATCTACGACCTGTTCCGCTTCAGCGAACTCGGCCCGCCGATCTTCCACGAAGGCACGTAGGCGACGCCGCACGCCGCCGGCAAAGGATGGCCCCGCCCCGGCCGGGCGGCCGACAATACGGGAGGAACCGATGGATTTCGCGCTCACCGACGAGCAGCGGGCGATCCGCGACAGCATCGCGCGCATCTGCGCCCAGTATGGCGACGACTACTGGCTGCGCCACGACCGCGACCACCTGTTCCCACATGAATTCGCCCACGCCTTCGCCGAGGCCGGCTGGTTCGGCGCCATCTTCCCGGAAGACTGCGGCGGCGCCGGGCTCGGCATCACCGAGGCGGCGGTCATCATGCAGGAGGTCGGCCGGCTCGGCTTCAACGCCTGCTCCGCCCTGCACATGAACATGTTCGGCTGCCAGCCGATCGTGAAATTCGGCACCAAAGAGCAGCGCCGCCGCTTCCTGCCGCCGATCATCGCCGGCACCGACCGCGCCTGCTTCGGCGTCACCGAGCCCGACGCCGGGCTGGATACCACCCACATCTCCACCCGCGCGGTGCGCCGCGGCGACCGCTACATCGTGAACGGGCGCAAGGTCTGGACCTCCACCGCCCAGGTCGCCAACAAGATCCTGCTGCTCACCCGCACGCAGAGCTTCGAGGACAGCGCCCGGCCGAGCCATGGCATGACCCTGTTCTACACCGATCTCGACCGCGCCCGGGTGGAAGTGCGGCAGATCGACAAGATGGGGCGCAACGCGGTCGATTCGAACGCGCTGTTCATCGACAACCTGGAAATCCCCGAGGAGGACCGGATCGGCGAGGAAGGGCGCGGCTTCCACTACCTGCTGCACGGGCTCAATTCGGAACGCATCATCGTCGCCGCCGGCATCCTGGGCGCCGCGCGCTACGTGCTCGACAAGGCGGTGGCCTATGCGAAGGACCGGGTGGTGTTCGGCCGCCCGATCGGCCAGAATCAGGCGATCCAGCACCCGCTGGCGGAAATCTGGATCGGCCAGGAAGCGGCCGGGCTGATGCTGCACAAGGCCGCCGCGATGTACGACCAGGGGGAGGACTGCGGGCCGCAGGTGAACGCCGCGAAATATCTCTGCGCCGAGCTGTTCTTCAAGGCCGCGACCCGCGCCGTGCGCACCCACGGCGGCTTCGGCTACGCGCGGGAATTCCACGTCGAACGCTATTTCCGCGAATCGATCCTGCCGCTGGTGGCGCCGGTGAGCCAGGAGCTGGTGCTGTGCTATGTGGCCGAACGCGCGCTCGGCCTGCCGAAATCCTATTGACCCCTCGCCCCGAAAGCCCCGTGCCGATGTGGCCCATCCGTTCCGCCTTGTTCGTTCCCGCCCACCGGCCCGACTGGGTGGGCAAGGCGCTGCGTGTCGCCCCCGGCGGCGTCGTGCTGGATATCGAGGATTCGGTGCCGCCCGAGCACAAGCCGGCGGCGATGGCGCATCTGCACGCCGAGATCGCCGAGCTCAAGGCCGCCGGCGTCGCCGCCTTCGTGCGGCTCAATCCGACGCATGAGGGGACGGAAGCCGAGCTCGCCGCGGCCGTCACCGACGGTCTCACCGCGGTGGTGCTGCCGAAGGCCTCCAGCGCCGCCGAGATCGCCGCGCTGGCCGATCTGCTGAGCTACGCTGAAGGCCGCGCCGGCCTGCCGCACGGCGTGGTGGGCATCCTGCCGTTGCCGGAGACCGCCGAGGGCATGCTGCACGCGTCCGATCTCGCCGGCGCGAGCCCCAGGGTGAAGGGGCTGCACGGCGCGATCAGCGGCCCGGTGTCGGGCGATTTTGCCCGCGCCTTCGGCTTCCGCGCCACCTTGGAGGGGAGCGAGCAGCTGTATCTCGCCTCCAAGCTGGTGCTCGACAGCCGTGCGGCCGGGGCGATGTACCCGATCGCCGGCATCTTCGGTACGCCGATCGAGGACACCGCCGCCGCCGAGCGCCTGATCCGCCGCGCCAAGGAGATCGGTTATTCCGGGGTCGCGGTCATGCACCCCTCGCACGTGGCGATCGCCAAGGCGGTGTACCGGCCGACGGCGGAGGAGCGCGCCTATTTCCAGGGCATGCTCGACGCCTTCGCCGCCGCCGAGAAAGCGGGCCTCGGCGCGGTGCGCTACCAGGGCGCGATGGTCGATTACGCCATGCTGGCGCTGGCGCGCGAGGTGCTGGCGGAGGAGGCGTAAAGCCTAAAGCCGCCCGCTGAAGCGGCCGCCGCCCGTGCCGGGATGGACGTGGCGCCTTGGACCGCGGCGCATTCTCATGCGTCCTTGATGCCGTCCGTGCGCAGGGCGATCCCCTCCAGCCAGGCCATGATCAGGGCGACCATCTCGCTGTCGGTGAAGCGGTCGGCGAGGGACTGCCACGTGGCGAAAGCCAGCGCGTGGCCGAGCGTCTCCGCGAACGGCTTGCTGTGCGCGAGCGCCGGCGGCGCGGCCTCCAGCAGGTCGTCCCGGGTCTGACGATAGAAGCCGGCGAACCCCTGCATCGGGGCCTGCATGGCGGGGAGGTCGGCGTCGCGAAAGACGCTCGTCAGCATGCCGTCGTTGCGGCGGTAGTAGGTATAGAAGGCGGCGAAGGCCGCGCAGCAGCGCGGGCGCCATGCCGCGATCGACCGCCAGATCGCCGGGTCCGGCAGGGGATGCCGCGCCAGCCAGTGCGACGAGCAGGCCCCGAACAGGGCGGCGTCGTCAGGGAAGTGCCGGTAGACCGTCAGCCGTTGCACGCCGGCCTGTTCGGCGATGGCGCTGATCGTCGTCGCCCGCGGACCCAGTTTCTCGTGCAGATGCACGGTCGCCTCGACGATCTTCCGGCGCGTCTCGGCCTGACTCTGGGCGCGCCGGCGGAACTGGTACCTTCGTCTCTCCATTGAGTGAACATAGGCGGTCATCGAAATCTTGACCAGGGGAAGATCAGGCGCTAACCACGGGCATATTGGGTGAACGGGTTCGTTCTCCCAAATCCGGGCCTGTCGTAGTCTCGCCCGGCACGCGACACAGGAAACAGGACCCCAGCCCATGGAAACGCGCATTGCCGAAATCGCGCCCCGCATCTACCGGCTCTCGACCTTGGTGCCGGAGATTGCCCCGCCGGCGGGCTTCACCTTCAACCAGTTCCTGGTGCTCGGTGACGAGCCGCTGCTGTTCCACACCGGCCTGCGGCACATGTTCCCGCTGGTCCGGGCGGCGCTGAGCCGCATCATCCCGCCCGAACGGCTGCGCTGGATCTGCTTCGGTCACTACGAGGCGGACGAGTGCGGCGCCATGAACGAGTGGCTGGCGGTGGCGCCCCACGCCGAGGTGGCGCACGGACAGACTGCCTGCCTCGTTTCGCTGAACGACACGGCCGACCGGCCCCCGCGCGTCCTCGCCGATGGCGAGGGGATCGCGCTCGGCGGCGACCGGCGCGTGCGCTACCTCGACACGCCGCACATTCCCCACGGCTGGGAGGCCGGCGTGCTGTACGAGGAGGGCACCGGGACCCTGCTCTGCGGCGACCTGTTCACCCAGCTCGGCGACGGTCCCGCCCTGACCCAGGGTGACGTGGTGGGCCCGGCGGTTGCCGCCGAGGACGTGTTCCGGTTCTCCAGCCTCAACCCGGCCACGGGTGCCACGATCCGTCGGCTCGCCGAGCTGTCGCCGCGGACCTTGGCGTTGATGCACGGCCCGTCCTTCGCCGGCGACGGGGCCGCGGCGCTGCGGGCGCTCGCCGACGATTACGACCGCCGTGTTCGGGCGGCGCTCGCGTCGTAGGCAACGACGCGCACCGCCCGCAGCCGCACATCGTCCGGCAGCCTTCCGGCGCGTGGCGCTCGATCTTCAGCGCGAGCCACCTGTCCCTCTGCCGCTGCAAGCGCCTCCGTCAGGGACGTCGTGGTGGCCGCGAACCGGGCGGGATCCCGGGCACACAGGCCTCCGATCTGCGCCCGGCGCTGTCCGCGCGCGCGGGCCGCGCCGGGAGCCGGGCCCTCATCACGGCGACCGTCGCGCGGCCGACAACACCGCCGGCGGGCGAGGGCGCGCGGGGCGACGAACGCCGGTGCTGCGACGTCCCGGCGAGGCGCGGAGCGTCGCGGCGTTCATCGGTGAACAGCGGTCTCTTCGCGCGAGGCCGCGCGCGGCGGGCCCTGCGGAACGCCACGCCGACGCGCAGGCGCGTCCGTTTCGCCGTACGGCCGGGGTGCGTTCGTTTGCCGTGAGGCACACGTCACGTTTCGGCGACCCGCCCGCCCCGCAGTGCCGCGCCCGGCCTCCCTGAACGTGACCGAAACCGGCCATTTCTGCATAGCCGCCATTTCTGCATAGCCATGGTGCGCTCGGCTTCGATCAAATCCGGTTACGCGGTGGGAGGTCGTCCCATGCCCCATGCCTCAAGGAGCTTGTCCCGAACCGTCCGGCAGGCGCCGGACAGAAACGCCAGGCGGGCCCCGGCGCCGCCCCCACTCTCGCTGGTGGCGATGTCGTCCGTTTCGCCATCTGGTGGCTGCGCGACCGCAGCCTTCCCTGGGGCGGGCGCATCCATCTTCCTCTCGCGCCGTGTGGAGAATATTCCGCGCGCCACCCACCCGCACGGAACACCCTGGAAGGCGGCTACCTTTGGCAGGCCACACAAGGCTGCAACGATGCGCCCGACGTCAACAGGATGTGCTTCGATAGTTCCAGGCCGCGGCGTCCGTTTCGGGGCACCGACCTCGATCGGGCCACGGGAGATGTCGATATCGAACGGTACGGCCGGCCATTGTAACGCGTCGCTGCAACAGGAGGTCACCGATGACTCTGCAACCGGCACACACCCCTTCGGCGTTCGTCCCGGCCGATGACGCTGTCGCCCGGAACCGCACGTGGTTCATCATTCTCGGTGTCGTCTTCATAATTCTCGGCGCCTTCGCGATCGCATTCCCGCTGACCGTCACGATCGCCGCGAAGGTCGTTCTGGGCTGGCTTTTCCTGATCGGCGGGATCGCACAGATCATCCACGCCTTCTCAACGCAGAACTGGGGCCAGTTCTTCCTGAACCTCTGGGTCGGCGTGGTCTACGCGCTTGTCGGCGGCTGGCTGGCGTTCCTGCCGCTGGCGGGCATCGTGACGCTCACCGTTCTCCTGGCTGCGATGTTCATCGCACAAGGCGTGCTCGAATTCAGCATGGGGTTCCGGCTTCGGCCCCTCCCAGGGTGGGTCTGGATGCTCATCTCCGGAACCGTCGCCATCGTCGTCGGCGTGCTGCTCCTCGCCGGACTCCCGAGCTCGGCGCTCTGGGCCATCGGCCTTCTGGTCGGCATCAACATGATCTCGTCGGGGTTTGCCTACCTCATTCTCGCTCTGGTTGCCGGCAGGCTGGCTTAGCGGGCTGCGGAAGATCCCCTTTCCGTACTGATAACGATATGGTTCTCTGCCCCGATCGCCGCTGACCGGAGATTTGCGGATGCACGGGGCAGATCGACAGACCGCCAAGCTGTTGAGCTACCTGAGACCGGAGGCGCTGGGGCCGCCCGATCATCCTCTGCGCCAGATCCGCCCGGTTGCGAATGCGGCCCTGGAACGCTTGCCGCCCGAGTTCGACGCGATCTACGCGGCAGCCGGCCGCCCCGTCGATCCGCTTCGCGGCTCAACCCCGCCCGAGTACCTGCTGCGAGCTCTGCTCCTGCAGGCGCTCTTCTCGGTCCGCTCGGCTGTGCCACCTGGGGCACGTGATCATGGAGAACCGGAGCGGCCTGGTGGTCGAGGCGAGGCTCACCCCGGCCATCGGCACCGCCGAGCGGGAGGCCGCCGTCGCCATGGTCGAGGAGCTTGGCGGAGACGGGCGCGTCACGCTCGGTGCCGACAAGGCCTATGACACCGCGGACTTCGTCGCCGAGATGCGGCGGCTGCGGGTCACCCCGCATCTGGCGCAGAACGATACGAACCGTCGGTCCGCCATCGACGGCCGCACCACGCGCCATCCCGCCGTCGCCTCGCGGGCGATCAGGCGGCGGCCGGTTCGCGCAGCGCGGCGAGGCGGGCGGCCGCATCGGCCGCGTTCTCGGGGTGGAGGGCGGCGAAGCTGAGCCGCAGGAACGGGCCGGGAGGCTCGGCCGGGAACCAGTGGCGACCCGGACTGACCAGGATGTCGTCGCGCGCCGCGCGGTCGGCGATGGCGTCGTCGGAGACGCCGTCGGGCAACGCCACCCAGAGATGCAGGCCGCCGCGCGGCACCTCCTCCAGGCACGCCGGGCCGAGATGATCCCGCAGCGCCCGCGCCAACGCGTCGCGTCGCGCGCGAAGGGCGGTGCGGAGCCGGCGCAGATGGCGCGGCCAGGTGGGCGAGGACACCAGTTGAACCGCGGCTTCCTGCAACAAAGGGGACACGAAGAAGTCGTCCAGCATGCGCGCGGTGCGCAACCGGCCGAGGACGGGCCCGCGCGCGCAGATCGCCCCGATGCGCAGGCCGGGGGCGGCGCATTTCGTCAGCGACCGGACATAGATCACGTGGCCATCGCGATCGGCGGCGGCGAGCGGGGGCGGCGCCGCGCGGTCGTCCAGACTGAAGTCCCGCGCCCAGTCGTCTTCCAGGAGAAAGGCGCCGAACTCGGCCAGGATGTCGAGCACGGCGGAGCGTCGCTCCGGCGCGAGGACCGCCCCGGTGGGATTGGCGTAGGTCGGCTGGCAATAGAAGAGGCGCGCGCCGCTGCTGCGGAAGGCTTCGGCCAGCAGGGCAGGGCGCACGCCACCGGCGTCGATCGGCACGGCAACCGGGCGCAGGCCCGCCGCCCGGGCGGCGGCGAGCGCGCCGACATAGGTCGGGCTTTCCATCAGAACCGGATCCCCCGGTGCCGCCAGGGCCCGGAACGAGGCCGCGAGCGCGGCCTGTGTTCCCGGGCACACCACCACTTCGTGGGGCCGGTAGCCGCCCGCGGCCTCGGCCGCGAACCAGGCCCGGAGATCGTGCATCCCCTCCGGCGGGCAGCGGTTCCAGACCCCGGGGCGGCGCAGGGCGCGGGCGACCGCGGCGCCGAGGAGGCCGGTCGCCTGCAATTCGTCCGGCAGGTAGCCGGCATTCAGGGCGAGGGCGTGCGGCGGGGGGACCGTCGTCAGGGCGGCCAGGGCGTCGGCGGCAACCCGGCCCGCACCGAGGGTGACCGCCTGCCATCCCGTGTCGGGGGCCTGCGCCCCGGCGCCCACGGGTCGCGCGGCAACGAACGTGCCGCGGCCGGGTTGGGCGTCGATCAGGCCTTCCCGGAGGAGGTGGCGGAAGGCGCGCTGCACCGTCAGCGGCCCGACGGCAAAGCTGCGCATCAGGTCCCGCACCGTCGGCAGCCGCGTCCCCGGGGGCTGATCCGCGATCAGCCGCCGTAGACGTTGAATAACTTCCTGGGCTCTGTTATCCGTTTTCATGACATATCCGAATAACAATATCCGCCGCCGGCGCGATAACGCAATCGTCGGGGAAAGACCGTCTCGAGGGACTGCTCCCGGGGGCGATCGGCGTGCTCGCGTTCTCCTTCACCTTCCCGGCCACGCGCGTCGCCGAAGCCGGCGGCCTGGACGCCTTCACGGTCGGCTGCGGTCGCGCGATCGTTGCCGGAGTTCTGGCGCTCGGCCTCCTCAGGCTCACCGGGCAGAGACCCCCCGAGCGTAACGCGCGCCGCCGGCTTGCCATCGTGGCCGTCGGGGTGGTGTTCGGATTTCCGTTCTTTTCCGCTCTCGCCCTGGAGCACCTGTCGGCGGCCCACGGCGCCGTCATCGTCGGGCTCCTGCCCGCTGCGACTGGGGTCGCGGCCGTGCTGCGTGGCGGCGAGCGGCCATCCTGGTCGTTCTGGCTGGCCGCCGGCGCGGGGGTGGCCGCCGTGCTGGCCTTCGCCGCCGTCTCCGGGGCCGGCAGGCCGAGCCTGGCTGACGGCTGGGTCCTGATCGCCGTCGCGTTCGGCGGGGTCGGCTATGCCGAGGGCGGTGCACTCGCCCGTGACCTGGGGGCCTGGCAGGTCATCTGCTGGGCGCTTGCGGGCGCGTTGCCGGTGCTTCTCGCGCTGATGGCGCTGCGCCTGGGCTTCTACGGGTTGCCGCGGGCGAGCGCGGCGGGCTGGAGCGGCTTCGCCTACGTGTCGCTGGTCAGCATGTTCCTCGGCTTCTTCGCCTGGTACCGCGGACTGGCGCGCGGCGGGGTCGCGCGTGTCGGGCAACTCCAGCTGGCGCAGCCCGTGCTGACCCTCACCTGGTCGGCGCTGCTCCTGCACGAACGTGTCACCGCCCCGATGCTGCTGACCGCGGTCGCCGTGCTGGCGTGTGTCCTGATGACGCAGCGCGCGCGGCCCGGCGCGATCCGTGCGGCGGCGGGAGGTGGGCGATGATCCGGGTTGCCGCGCTTGTCCTTTCGCGCCCCGCGTGCGGAAGGCCGGCGGAAC
>CAWHKR010000061.1:0-27763 GCA_963829875.1 uncultured Pseudomonadota bacterium
GGTCGCCGGCCTGCATGAGATCGCGCCCCATGGGCTCGTGCACGGTCAGCTCGGTAAAGTACTGGTCGAAGACGTCGATCGGCCGCGAGAGCGGAACGATGATCGGGTCTGGCATGCTCTTGACATCCTGGCAAATTCGAATCGCAACAGCGCGACTTGCATGCCAAGAGTGCGCCGAATGCCAGGCGGTTCAATACCGTTGTGATTTCGTAGCGGTGTCGCTCCATGGCGGTGATCCGCCGCGCGGCGGTGGCTGGCCGCGGCGCAGGCCGAGCACTCGCAGGCGCTGGCGCGCCCGCACCAGTGCCCGAGCTTCGATAAACGAGCCCGCGCGGCGGTGGCGCACTTCCTTGGCCTCGGTGGCAACCGGCAGCACCCGGGCGTGTCGGCCCGTGGTGGCGCCGGCAGCGCGGTGGCCGGGCAGCCCGGTGGCACCCGGACGGGCATGCCGCCGCGACCCGCATCATCCGGGGCGCAGCGCCACCACGTTGTCCGGTGCCGTCCGTTCCTCCGCGACCGCCAGCACATGCTCGCCCCAGACCCGCAAGGCCGCCTCCCGCTCGGCGAGGAATTCATGCCGCTGATAGACCGCCATCACGCCGCCGATCGCGCCCGACCCGTGCACATGGTTCAACAGCCGGTCAGCGACATGCGGCGGGAAGCCGAGGCGTGCCAGGGCGGTTACGCCGGTGCGCCGGAAGTCGTGCAGCCGCCAGTCCGGGAGCGGCAGGTCCGCGACCGCCTGGCCGGTCGCCTTCGCGCGTTCCTCCGCGATCGCCTTGAAGAGGCGATCCCGCGCGCTGGAAAAGCCGGAAATCATCCGGGCGCCGGACGCCGGCGGCGCCGTGCGTCCCTTCGTCCTGGGAAGCCTGGTGGCGCCGAACACCAGATCCGCGCCCTCGATCCGCGGAAGATCGCGCAGGATCGCACGCGCCGGCGCGCCCAGATGGACGATATGCGCGGCGCCGTTCTTTGCGCGCGGGCCGGGGATCGTCCACGTGGACAGGTCTTCGGCAAGCTCGGTCCATCGCATCCCGGCCAGCTCGCCGCGGCGTTGCAGGGTCAGGATCAGCAGCCGCAGGAACGGCCCGAAGGGCCACCCGAGCGTAGGCGCCGCCCGCCAGGCTTCGCCGAGCTCGACGTCGGTTAAGGTGCGGTCGCGGCTGATCTGCCGCCGCTCGATCACCGCGCGGGTGAATGGGTTCGCCGTCGCCAGGTTCCGCCGTGTGGCCCAGTTGAACATCGCCCGCCCGTAGTCGCGGAGCTTGCGGGCTACCGCCGGCCGCTCGCCGATCAGCCCGTCGATCGTGCGCTGCACCGAGGCCGTGGTCAGGCGCGTCCGCGGGTTGATCGAGCAGATGCGCCAGGCCGGCGCGCAGCGCCCGGGGCGCTTCCTTCCGGTGCGCCGGGCTGCGGTCGGCGAGGCCGGTGGCACCCCAGGCGTCGATCATCTTCGCCAGCGTGAGCGCATCCGCCGCGGCCTTCACGCGCCGCGCCGCTTCGGCTTCCTTGGCCGCGGACAGGGCGGCGCGGCGCTCGCCGGCGGGATCCTGACCGGCGCGGACGCGGTGGCGAAGCGCCTCGGCTGCCCGGCGCGCCTGTTCGGGGGTGAGCTCGCCATAGCGTCCGATCACCATGCGGCGCTTCGGTCCGGCTCGCCCGCCTGGCCGGTACTGGAAGACGAAGATCTTCACGCCGCGCGGCGTGATTCGCAGGCCGAAGCCGGGGATCCGTCATCGAAGAACAGCCGGTCGCGGCCGTCCGCCTGGGCGGCCAGGGCGTCGATCTCGCGCTTGCGCAGCTTCACGGCGCACCGCCAGGAACACGAGGAACACCACGGACAACCCGTCGTGTTCCGGACCAAATCGGCGCTAAGACACAGAAAAGACACTTATATTCATTGACTGGAACACAGGAACACACAGAACACCACCTTTCGTGTTCATCCGCACAGTGAGCGGCGCCGCCCGCCACATTTCGCCCGCTCGGCTTTTTTCAGGAGCTTTGCCGGGGACGCACCGGGGACCAACCGCCGGCGCGTAATGCCGTCGGCCGGGTGGCGTCGCTTGGCGGGCAGGCTATCGTAAGCGGCCGGACCCGGGTCACCTTTTCGGCGGCTTGTGTCGGTCCCGGACGGGTTCTGTCGTGTCTCAAATTGTGAATGGCATTCAGGAGGTCAGGGGTTCGACTCCCCTTGGCTCCACCATTTAATCAAGGGATTAGCCGCCCCTTTTCGAAAATCCCCCCCGAAACTGTCCGCAGGATGTCCGCGGGGGGGTAGGGCCGCGCCCTGGACGCGGACCCACGACATCATCGCCAAAGATCGCCGGCGGGCACCTGCTCAGCAACGCCAGGATGCCCCTGTGGGCGGCGCATTGGGCATTCCCCCGGCTGCTTGGCCGGCCGCCGGTGGGTGCGGTCCCTCCGGCAGCGGGTATCGCCGCAATTTATCGCTCAGCACCGCATCGCGGCTGTGACTTCCTGATCGGACCGTTACCCGAGGGAACCCCCATGCCGTGCGCCTGACCGCGGTCGCCGCGCGCCGCCATCTCGCCCGACCCGAGCCGATTCGTGGACCCCGCGGCCCTCCGCGCCCGCATGCCGCCGCCCCCCACCCCGCCCGACAGGCCGGCATTTTCCGTCGAAAGATCCGGGACCGATCGTCATCAGGCCGTCACGGACCCTCCTGCGGCGACCCGAACATTCGAACCCGACCCCACCCCAAGGTAACGTCCTTGTCAACCTTACGACTGTATCGGTTCATTCGCGGATGGGGTACGAGCCCCCCATGGGTTCCAGCATTTAGACAGGGGATATCATGCGACTCGATAGTGTGGGAGGCGCGCTTCGGCGCGCGATGGACCAGTTCGCACTTTGCCTCCCCCACTCCGCGGACCAATTGGACGAAGTCTTCCGCCTCCGCCACCAGGTCTATTGCCTTGAGCGCGGCTTCGAGCCCGCCGAAAACGGCCGCGAGCACGATGAATTCGACCCGTTTGCCCGCCACGCCCTGATCCGCCATCGAGAAAGCCAGCAAGCGGTCGGCACCGTCCGGCTGGTCGCCGCCGCCCCCGGGGCCGCTGCGCCACGGCTGCCGCTGACCCAGGCGTGCGATCCCGCCGTGATCCAGCACCTGCCGCGCGAGCGCAGCGCCGAAATCTCGCGTTTCGCGCTTTCCAAGCGCTACCGCACCGAAGCCGGTCTGTCCGAGCCTCTGTTGCGCCTCTTTCTGATGCGCGGAATTGTGGCGCTCAGCGGGGAACTTGGACTGACCCATTGGTGCGCCCTGATGGAGCCGTGCCTGCTTCGCCTCCTGCGCGCAACGGCGATCCATTTTCAGCCGGCCGGCCCGCTCGTGGAGCATCATGGTCTTCGCCAGCCGTCGATCGGGGTGATCGGCGACGTGCTGTCGCGCATGCGCCGGGAACAGCCGCTGATCTGGGAGTTCATCACCGACGCCGGCACGCTTTGGTGCCACCGGGACGTTCGGATTGCGGCCTGACGACCGCGAAGACCGATACCGCCCGGCCGCGGGTCATCCCGAGGTCGCCGGTGGCGCCCGGGTCGATCCCTCGATGAGCTGATCCAGGGCCAGCCGTGTGGACCGCGCCCCCGGCAGGCCCGGCCGCGGCGCGCCGATGCGGGCGATGAACACCACCTCGCCCGGCGCGCGTCCGGTGACCGCGGCAAACCTCTGCGCCAGCTCCGCCGCCTTGCCGAGCAGGGACGGGTCCTGGGTGAAGGCGTTGCCGCTCGTGCCGTACTCGGCAAAGGCCAGGGTTGCCAGCACCGGCTGGATCGCCAGACCCAGCTGGGTCGCGGTCAACCACAAGCGCTGCAGACACCGCCCCGTCCGCAGCAACCGCGCCTGCGAGGTCTCCTCGCCCGACCCAGGCGTGGTGCGGATCACGAAGAAGGCAGCGCTGTTCCACGCCGGCAGCCGGTCGAGCTGCCATGCGGTCAACGCCACCCCGCCGAGCCGGTTGAGCAGGCGCATCCGCTCCCATCGTTGCATCGCCCAGCGCATGAGCGGCAGCATGGGGCGCGGCAAGCCGATCGCCCGCGCCGGAATTCGGTCGGGGCTGTGCGCGCGTGACCAATCCAGCACCCGCTGGTGAATGGGAAACGCCTCGGCGGCGCGCAGCCTGATCCCGGTCGCCAGGGCATTCAGCCGGCCGAACTGTCCAAGCGCGCGCGGTCCCTCATGCCAGTCGATCGCCAGGCCGCTGATCGTCACGCCGCCGATCGCCACGCCGTCGTCGAGGCAGGCCTCCAGCGCCTGTTTTTCGCCCGGCGTGAGCCGCCGGCGCGTGGTGCCGCGGCGAACCACCGACCGCAGGGTGAGGAACGACAGCAGCGGATCGGGCGGCGCGCCCGGCGCGGGGGGGAACCGAAGGACCAGGCCGGGCAGGACCGGGTCGTCCCAGGTCATCCCGCGCTGCCAGAAGGTGGCGGCGACGCGAAGCGTCTCCATCAGCATCCCGACGGCCAGCAAGGTCGGCTCGCCGTCGCGGTACTCGTAAATGCGGCCGGTCGCGTCCTGACGCAGTTCCACCGCCACGGTCGCGTCGTCCAGGATCCGGAACCGCCAGGGCTGGACGTTGTCCCCGCTCGGCGCCCAGCGTCCGAGGTCGAGGATCTCTTCGATCACCGAACGCGGGCCGGCAGGCTCGGGTGCGGCCTCGGATGGAGCGGCGGCGATCGCCTGGCGATGGAAGTGCCGGCGGGCCACCGCCAGCTTCACCCGCTGCAACGGGCCGGCGTTGCCGAACCGCAGCCGGCTGATGACCAGGCGGTCCCGATAGGCGTCATAGTGGTGGTGCCACGGCGCCGCCTTCACCCCGCCGCGGCCCAGCAGCAGCTTGACCGCGGCGGTCGCGGTCACGCCGGCGCAGAGCTGGATCGCGGCGACGGTGGAAGGCCCCTTCCGGGCCGCCAGATCGACCCGGGTCGGATCCACGAGATACGGGCGATGCAGCCCCGCGGGCGCCAGGCCCATCAGGAAGCGCAGGAATTGCTCGTTCTCGGGCTGGCCCTCGAATTTGAAATACGCCTCGAAGCTCATCCCGCGCGGTTCGAAGATCAGGAGGCCGGTGCCCATCCCGATCGGCGCGGCGGTGACCGCGGGAATGCCGCGTTCGGCGCAGCGGGCGAAGATTTGCCGGCGGATGGGGATTTCGAAGAAATCGAGCCCGTCGGCGAACAGATGCACGCCGTCCAGGAACTCGTCGACCCGCTCGGCCGTGACCCCGGTGTCGAAGCGGCGGATCTGCACCTCAGGGTTGATCTCCCGCGCCATGTCTTCCAGCACGACCGATTTCGGGCGCCCGAGCGTGGCCATGGTGGCGCCGACCTGGCGGTTGAAGTTGGGCAGGTCGAAGCGATCGAAATCGGCGATCGTGAAGGCGCCGATCCCGAGCCGCGCGAGGGTCAGCAGGTGGGCGCCGCCGGCGCCGCCGAGCCCCGCGATCGCGACCCGCTTCGCGCGGAGCGCTGACTGTTCCCACTCGGTGACCCAGCCGATGTTGCGGTCGAACGCGAGGCCGTAACGAAACCGTGAAGGGTCTGGCGTGGCGCTCTCCCATGGTGCGTCGACTGGTGCGCCCGCAGGTTACGCGATCGGGGGCACCGGGTCATTGCGGCCGGCATTCCTCGGGACGCCTGCCAGGTCACAGGCGCGTGAGCTGCGGGGCCTGGACCACGGCGTATCATGTGCAACATTCGTGGCAAGAAAAGTTACGTCCGTATATAGCCGTCACGTCTATTTGTTCCGCAAGACACCAAACGCCGCAACCAAACGCCGAATAATGTTCTACATCTCCATTGCGGCCGACGCGCGGTGCGCGACCGTCAGGGTCATCCGGGAGATATGCGATGTTACGACGGTTGGTAGGAACAGCGGCCCTAGGTCTGGGGCTGATGGCCGCGTCGTCTTCGGGCGCTTGGGCCGTCACGACGGCCGACATCAACGGGGTGGTTTTTCCCGTCGGTATCGTCCCGGGCGGCAATCAGATCCAGAGCGGCTTCATCAACGAGACCAGCGTCTCAAGCGTCGGGGATCTGCTTTCCGGGGTCGGTTACGTGAACGCAATCTCCCTCGGCACGAATTCAAGCGCGCAGACGTGGGCGAACGGTCAGAACGGTGTGATGCTCGCGTTCGAGTTCAGTGGCTACAAAGTGTCAAGCATAACGCTCCCGTCGGGAGGCGCCAACGGGAGTATCGACTTTACCGGCGGGACGGTGAACTTCTACACGCTGGCCGCGGGGACCAATCTGTCCACCGGGAGCGTTGCAGGCGATCGGGCGTTGGTCCAGAGCGGCACGCTGTGGATGTCCACGACAGCAGCCGTTGAATCGCCCAGCGGGACCACTTTGGCGGGCACCCTTCCGCCAGGCGATACGGCGTCCAACATCGTCAATTCGGCCAGTGGCTTCGGGTTCCTGGATGCGACGGGCGGGCCTGCCGCGGCGAGCTACCATACCGGGACATTCACGAACCCGTTCGACACTGCGGGCGTGTCGGACCTGAGCTTCACCTCCGACTTCTCGAATGCCCCGGATGGGAGTGACTTCCCGATCACCGGCTCGGCAACGCTCAAGGCGAACGCCGTAAGCGCCGTGGCAGAACCCATGTCGGCGGCCCTTCTCGGGTTCGGCGTGCTGTCGCTGGCCTTCGTGTATCGGCGCCGCGCCGGACAGTAGCCTTCAACCTTCTCCCGTCGAGGCAAACACCGCTGCGGACGGCGCCTGGTTGGCGCCGTCCGTTGGTCTGTGTGCCGTGAGCGCGGCACACAGACCAACGGATCCTTCGGGGCGGACGGCCCTCCCGGACGCAGCCACGGCATCCCGGGCTGGTCCAGCGCAGGACGCGGCGAACAGGCCGCGTCCTCCATCACGTCGATGATCGATCGACCGGCCGGCTGCGTCGGGCCTGCCGTCCGCCGAGGGGTGCGGCACTGCATGGTGCGTCGCCGTCGGCCGAGGCGGTGCCGACGCCCGGGTTGACCGACCGCGCCGCCGGATAGCCGCCCCGCGCCCGCCGTGCGATACGTCTCCTCTGCCCTCCCCACCCACCGCACGGATCCCCCTGCCCATGCGCCCCTCCGGCCGCGCCGCCGACGAACTTCGCCCCCTCAGCCTTACCCCCGGCTTCGCCCGTCATGCCGAAGGCTCCTGCCTGATCCGCATGGGCAACACCGAGGTGCTGTGCGCCGCCAGCGTCGAGGGCCGCGTGCCCTCGTTCCTGCGCGGCACCGGCCAGGGCTGGGTCACCGCCGAATACGGCATGCTGCCGCGCGCCACCCACACCCGCGGCGATCGCGAGGCCGCGCGCGGCAAGCAATCCGGCCGCACCCAGGAAATCCAGCGCCTGATCGGCCGCTCCCTGCGTGCCGTGGTCGACCGCAAACTCATGGGCGAGATGTCGGTCACCCTCGATTGCGACGTGCTGAACGCCGACGGCGGCACCCGCTGCGCGGCCATCACCGGCGCCTATGTCGCCCTCGCCCTCGCCTTCCGCCACCTGCGCAAGATGAACGTGCTGGCGCGCGACCCGCTGACCGGCCAGGTGGCCGCCGTCTCCTGCGGGCTGGCGGGCGGGGAGCCGGTGCTCGACCTCGACTACGCCGAGGATTCCACCGCCGACGCCGACGCCAATTTCGTGCTGACCGACGCGGGTGGCATCGTCGAGCTGCAAGGCACCGCCGAGCGCGCCCCGTTCTCGGAAGCCCAGTTCACCGCCCTGCTCGGCCTCGCCCGCGCCGGCACCACCGCCCTGTTCGCCGCCCAGCGCGCGGTGCTGGAGGCCGCCTGATGGCCCGCCGGCTCCCCCGCGGCAGCCGTCTGGTGCTGGCCAGCCACAATCCGGGCAAGCTGCGCGAGATCGCGGCGCTGGTCGCCCCGTTCGGGCTCGAAATGGTCTCCGCCGGCGCGCTCGGCCTGGCCGAGCCGGCGGAGGACGCGCCGGATTTCGCCGGCAACGCGCGGATCAAGGCGCTGGCGGCGGCGCGCGGGTCGGGGCTAGCGGCGCTCGCCGACGATTCCGGGTTCTGCCTGGCCGCGCTCGGCGGCGCGCCGGGCGTGCACTCGGCCCGCTGGGCCGGGCCGGGGAAGGATTTCGCCGTGGCCATGGCGCGGGCGAACACGGACCTGGGCGATGCGGCCGACCGGCGCGCCTGGTTCATCGCCGCGCTCTGCCTCGCCTGGCCGGACGGGGAGACCGCGACCTTCCTCGGCCGGGTGGACGGCGAGGCGGTGTGGCCGCCGCGCGGCACGCACGGCTTCGGCTACGACCCGATGTTCCGCCCGGCCGGCACGGCGCAGACCTTCGCCGAAATGGCCCCGGCGGCAAAGGAAGCGGCCAGCCACCGCGCCCGCGCCTTCGCACAGCTCCGCGCGGCCTGCCTGGGCTGATCCCGACCGACCAAAAAACCGACGCCCGGCGCGGCGTCCGCCCCTTCCCGTCCTGCCGCCGTCATGGCCGGGCTTGACCCGGCTATCCGCCCCCGACCCGGGAGCCGCTCCTACCGCCGCCCGGGCTGCACCCCGGGCGAGGGGTCAGAACTCCGCATTCTCGGGGTGGCGCAGGTGCCATAGCCGCTCATGCGCGGCGACCAGGCTTTCCATGTTGCGTCGGCGGGTGCCGTCCGGCGTCAGCGGCCGACGGGTCAGCATCATCTCCAGCACGTGCAGCAGATGCTCGGCCACCTCGAAATCGCCCTGGTCGCAAGCGTGGTGGAAGGCGACCAGCACCTTGTCGGACAAGCGGCGAGTATAACGCTGCGGGGGGCTTTGGGCCGACGCGGGGTCCTTGGCTGGGCGGTCTTCGGTCTGGCTCAAGGCAACCCTCATCATGACCCCTGGTTGAGCGCCCCGGAACGCGTCGACAGCGTGCCCGAGCCGCGCCACGGACCATATTTTGCAACACGGCACAACCGGGCGTGGCGAAGGTGCGCCATGCCGCCGACCTGTCGGCCGGCCCGTGGCGCACGCAAGGAAAGAAACCTGCTCTGTAGTTTATGGTTGCAACCCGGTTGCCACAAGGCCCCCCAAGCCCGACGCGGGCGGCCCGGCCACCACGGCGGCCCCGATCGGGGCCGATTCGCCGGCCGGCGGGTCGCCGAACGCGTCTTCCCAACTGCCCGTGGTGGAGGCACGGCTGTATTCCGTGGCACGGTTCTCGAAAAAATTGGCGTGCTCAACCGCGTTCAGCATTTCGTCCAGCCACGGCAGCGGGTTGCGCTCCAGATGGTACAGCGGCTGCAGGCCGAGCTGCACCAGCCGGCGGTCGGCGATGTAGCGGATGTACTGCTTCACCTCGGCCGCGGTCAGCCCCTCCACCGGCCCCTGGCCGAACGCGAGATCGATGAACGCATCTTCGTGATCGACGATGGAGGCGCAGGTCAGATACAGGTCGCGCCGGAACGCCTCGGTCCAGATCTCCGGGTTCTCGCCCACGAAGGTGCGGAACAGGCGGATGATGGAATCGCAGTGCAGTGTCTCGTCGCGCACCGACCAGGAGATGATCTGGCCCATCCCCTTCATTTTCCCGAACCGCGGGAAATTGAGCAGGATGGCGAAGGACGCGAACAGCTGCAGTCCCTCGGTAAAGGCGCCGAACGCGGCCAGGGTGCGGGCGATGTCGGGCCGGCTGTCGACCGAGAACCCCTGCATGAAGTCGTACTTGTCCTTCATCTCCTTGTATTTCAGGAACGCCGAATACTCGATCTCCGGCATCCCGATGGTATCCAGCAGGTACGAATAGGCGGCGATGTGGATCGTTTCCGTGTTGGAGAACGCGGACAGCATCATCAGCACTTCGGTGGGTTTGAACACCCGACTGTAATGCTTCATGTAACAGTTGTTCACTTCCACATCCGCCTGGGTGAAGAAGCGGAAGATCTGCGTGAGCAGGTTGCGCTCGGCGTCCGTCAGGTTGCGGTGCCAGTCCTTCACGTCGTCGGCCAGCGGCACTTCCTCGGGCAGCCAGTGCACCCGCTGCTGGGTCAGCCAGGCCTCATGCGCCCAGGGGTAGCGGAACGGCTTGTAGACGGGGTTTTCGGTCAGCAGATCGAAGCTCACCTTGTGTTCGTCGGCGGAACGCGAGGGGAGGGAGCTGTCCATGCGGGCTGCCTTGCGAATCGAGGGGAGAAGAACCGGGACCGCAGCATAGCAGCGCCGCGACGGCGAAAGCCAAGCCGGCGCGGGAAGGGGCGGGGCGCGCGGCTCTGACCCGCCCCGGCGGCCGCGTTGACAGCCCGCGGGCCGCTCTTCATGGTCCGCCCGCCATCAGGTTCCGCCCGCGCCGGCGCCGGAACCACGCAGATCCGCCGAGGACCCCAATTCATGCCCGACCACGCTTTGCAGCCCGAGATCGACCGGCTCTGGGAACAGCGCGACACCCTCTCTCCCGCCACCGGCGGCGCCGCCCGCACGACGGTGGACGCGGCACTCGACGCGCTCGATGCCGGCACGGTCCGCGTGGCCGAACCGGTCGCGGACGGACGCTGGCAGGTGAACCAGTGGCTCAAGAAAGCCGTCCTGCTGTCCTTCCGCCTCACCGACTCGGCGCCGATGCCGGGCCCCGGCGGGGCGCCGGTGTTCGACAAGGTGCCGATGAAATTCGCCGGCTGGGGCGAGAACCGGTTCCGCGAGGCCGGCTTCCGCGCCGTGCCCGGCGCCGTGGTGCGCCGCTCCGCCTACATCGCCCCGGGCGCGGTGCTGATGCCGTGCTTCGTCAACGCCGGCGCCCGGGTCGGGCGCAACACCATGGTCGATACCTGGGCCACGGTCGGCAGCTGCGCGCAGATCGGCGCCAACTGCCATCTGTCCGGCGGCGTCGGCATCGGCGGCGTGCTGGAACCCCTGCAGGCCGAGCCGGTCATCATCGAGGACGACTGCTTCATCGGCGCCCGCTCCGAAGTGGCCGAGGGCGTGATCGTCGAACGCGGCGCGGTGCTGTCGATGGGCGTGTTCATCGGCGCCTCCACCAAGGTGATCGACCGCGCCACCGGCGAGGTCTTCCTCGGCCGGGTCCCGTCCTATTCCGTCGTGGTGCCCGGCTCCCTGCCCGGCCGCGCGCTGCCGGACGGCTCACCCGGCCCGTCGCTCTATTGCGCGGTGATCGTCAAGCGGGTCGATGCCGGCACCCGCGCCAAGACCTCCATCAACGAACTGCTGCGCGATTGAGCGACCTGCACGACCCGCTGGACCTCGCCCGGGCGCTGATCCGCTGCCCGTCCGTGACCCCGGCCGATGCCGGGGCGCAGGACGTGCTGGCCGCCGCGCTGGACCGGCTCGGCTTCGCGGTCACCAGGCTGCGCTACGGGCAGACCGAAAACCTGTTCGCCCGCATCGGCACCGAGGGGCCGCATTTCTGCTTCGCCGGCCATACCGACGTGGTCCCGCAGGGCGACGCCGCCTGGACCGGCGATCCGTTCGGCGCCGAGGTCCGCGAGGGCGTGCTGTACGGCCGCGGCGCCTGCGACATGAAGGGCGCGATCGCCGCCTTCGTCGCCGCCTGCGCCGCCCATCTGGCCGACGGCGCGCCGCGCGGGTCGATCAGCCTGCTGATCACCGGCGACGAGGAAGGCCCCGCCACCGACGGCACCGTGCGGGTGCTGGACTGGATGGCCGACCACGCCCAGATCCCCGATTTCTGCCTGGTCGGCGAACCCACCTGCCGCGCCCGCCTCGGCGACGTGATCAAGATCGGCCGCCGCGGCAGCCTGAACGCGCAGCCTGACCGTGCACGGCACCCAGGGCCACGTCGCCTATCCGCAGCGCGCCGACAACCCGGTGCACCGGCTGGTCCGCGCGCTGGCGGCGCTGACCGCCGCGCCGCTCGACGCCGGCAGCGAGTTCTTCGAGCCGTCGTCCCTGCAGCTCACCTCGATCGACGTCGGCAACCCGGCGACCAACGTGATCCCGGCGCAGGCGCGCGCGGCGCTGAACATCCGCTTCAACGACCGCCACTCCGGCGCCTCCCTCAGCGCCTGGCTGCGCGCGACGATCGGCCAGCACGCCGAGCGGTGCGATCTCGACGTGTCGATCAGCGGCGAATCCTTCCTCACCGCCCCCGGCCCGGCGGTGGCCGCGCTGACCGCGGCGGTGGCGGCGGCAACCGGGACCACGCCGGCGCTGGACACCGGCGGCGGCACCTCCGACGCGCGCTTCATCGCCCGGCACTGCCCGGTGGCGGAGTTCGGGCTGGTCGGCAGCTCCATGCACCAGGCCGACGAACGCGTGCCGGTGGCCGAGCTGCGCGCGCTGGCCCAGGCCTACCGCGCGGTGCTCGCCGGCTTCGGCGCATGAGCGGGCGGGGACGCCGGTGAGCCGGACCCCCGACCGGCGGCGACCGGCGCGGCGCAGCAACATCGTGCTCGGCATCCTGCTGCTCGCGCGCGGCCGGGCCGAGGGGCTGCGCGAGTTCGGCTACACGGTGCAGGCGTTCCTTTCCAGCCTGGCCCCGCTGCTCGCCTTTCCGCTGGTCGGCTACCTGCTGGTGGCGCTGCAAGGCGGCGCCGCGGAGGAAGGGGGCAGCGCCGCCGCGTTCGCGGACCTGCTCGGCACCGTCTGCGCGGTACTCGCCCCGGCGGTGATCTCGTTCGAACTGGCCCGGCTGTGGCAGCGGGAGGCACTGTGGCTGCGCTACGCCACCGCGCTCAACTGGACCCAGTGGGCGATCCCGGTGCTCGCCTCGGCGCTGCTGGTCCTGGTCTATCCGCTGCTGGCCGCGACCTTGTCGGTGCGGGTGGCGCTGGGCGTGGTGGGGATCCTGATCGGCGCCTACGCGCTGTGGCTGCACTGGTTCGTCGCCCGCCACGGGCTGTCGCTCTCGGGCCGGCGCGCGGCGTTGCTGGTCCTCGCGGTCAACCTGGCGACGGCGGCGCTGGTGCTCGGGCCGCGGCTGCTGATGCTGGGGGCGGGACGGATGGGGTGAGCGGGGCGCCCGCGCTGTCGGGCCTGCGCGGCGCCTTGCTGCTGGCCCGAGGGCGGGCCGACGGGCTGGACTGGCTGCCCGCCGACATGGCCGGCGCCGCCCGCAGCTTCCGCGCCGCGGCGGTCGCGCTGCCGCTGTTCCTCGTGCTGCTGGCCGTTGGCACGGGACCAGGCGGCCCGCCGCTGAGCGCCCGGGTCCTGGTGCTGCAAGTGTTGGGCTACGCGATCGCCTGGGCCGGCTACGCGGTGCTGTCGCACCGGCTGGTCACGGCGCTGGGCAAGGCTGCGCGCTGGCCGCGCTTCATCGCGGCCTGGAACTGGGTCAACGTGGTGCAATACCTGCTGCTGCTGGCCGGAACCCTGCCCGCGCTGGCAGGCGCGCCCAACTGGCTGGCGGCAACGACCGCGCTGGCCGCCCAGGGCTGGGCCCTGTGGCTGGAATGGTACGCCATCCGCCTGGCGCTGGACACCACCGGCCCCCTCGCCGCGGCCGTGATGGCACCCGACATCCTGCTCAGCCTGGTGCTCGCCTTCGCGATGGCGGCGGCCGGCGCGGGTTGAGGCGGGGGAGGGAGGCCTTTCCGCAAGTAAGGCCAGGGGGCGCTGCCCCCTGGACCCCCGCCAGGGGACAGTCGTCCCCTGGACCCCTCGGGGGGTTCCGTGCCGGTGGGGGGTGGCGTGCGGGCGGGGCGGTGGCCGGGTGACAGGGTGCGCATCTGCGCGCCCTGTCACCCGGCCACCGCCCGCCCGCCCGGCACGCCACCCCCCACCGGCACGGAACCAATGAACGGGTTCCAAGGGCGACGCCCTTGGCGGGGGGTCCAGGGGGGCAGCGCCCCCTGGCCTTGCTTGCTAAAGGGCCCCTCCCACATCGCTGCGACCCCGTTTCGTCCCCGCTAACTTATGGTTATCCACAGGCCAGCCCCTGCCGCGGCCCGGGCGGTGGGGGTACACTGGCGTCAACCGTGAACACCATCGATCCCCCCCTGCTTGGTCTGTCCCAGCGCCTGCCGCCCAGCAATCAGGCGGCGGAACAGGCGCTGCTCGGCGCGCTGCTCGCCAACAACAAGGCCTACGAGCGGGTCGCGGAATTCCTGGTTCCGGAACATTTCGTCGACCCGATCCATGGCCGCATCTACCAGGCGATCTCGCGGCGGATCGAGGCCGGGCAGCTGGCCGACGCGGTCACCCTGAAGGGCGAATTCGAGCATGCCGGCGTGCTCGACGAAGTGGGCGGCACCGCCTATCTCGGCCAGCTCCTGACCGCCATGGTGGGCATCATCAACGCCGGCGAATACGGCCGCGCGGTGTACGATGCCTGGCTGCGCCGACAGTTGATCGATGTCGGCGAGACGGTGGTGAACAACGCCTTCGGCGCCAATCCCGAGCTGGATGGCGAAAAGCAGATCGAGGCGGCGGAGCAGGCGCTGTTCGATCTCGCCACCGACGGCGGCAGCGGCGGCGGCTTCGTCACGTTCGAGCGCGCGCTGACCGACGCGATCCAGGGCGCCGAACGCGCCTTCCATCGCGCCGGCCACGTGTCGGGCCTGACCACCGGACTGCGCGACATGGATGCCAAGACCGGCGGGATGCACCCGTCCGATCTGCTGATCCTGGCCGGGCGGCCGGGCATGGGCAAGACCGCGCTGGCGACCAAGATCGCCTTCGGCGCGGCGAAGGCGCTGCTGGCGGAGGCCCGCGCGATCGGGCCGGACGCGGTGCCGAAGGCCGCCGTCGCGGTGTTCTCGCTGGAAATGAGCGCCGAGCAGCTCGCCACCCGGCTGCTGTCGGAGGAAGCGCGCATCTCCGGCGACCGCATCCGCCGCGGCGATATCGGCCAGAAGGAGTTCGACAGCTTCGTGCAGGTCTCGCGCGAGATCGCCGGGCTGCCGATCCAGATCGACGACACGCCGGCGATCACCATGTCCGCGCTGCGCACGCGCTGCCGCCGGCTCAAGCGCACCAAGGGGCTGGCGCTGGTGGTGGTCGACTACCTCCAGCTCATGCGCCCCTCGGCCGGCACGCGGCCGGAGAACCGGGTGCTGGAGATCAGCCAGATCACCCAGGGGCTGAAAGCGATCGCCAAGGAGCTGGCGGTGCCGGTGCTGGCGCTGTCGCAGCTGTCGCGCGCGGTCGAAAGCCGGGAGGACAAGCGCCCGCAGCTGTCGGATCTGCGCGAGTCGGGCACGATCGAGCAGGATGCCGATGCGGTGATGTTCATCTACCGCGACGAGTACTATCTCGCCCAGAAGATGCCGAAGGAGATGGCGTTCGACAACGGCGACAAGTTCCAGGCCGCGATCGACAAGTGGCAGCAGGACATGGACCGCGCGCACAGCAAGGCGGAGCTGATCATCGCCAAGCAACGGCACGGGCCGACAGGGAAGATCGACCTGTTCTTCGAGGCGGAGTTCACCCGGTTCGGCGATCTCGACCTCGCCCATTCGGGCTATGACTGACCGCCCCCCCCTCTCTCCTCCCCTTGCGGGAGGGGCCGGGGGAGGGAAGGCGGCAGGCGCGGTGCTGGAGGTCGATCTGGCCGCCGTGGTCGCCAACTGGCGGACCCTGGCGGCGCGGCATCCGTCCGGGCCCGTGGCCGGGGTGGTGAAGGCGGATGCCTACGGGCTGGGCGCGGCGGCGGTGGCGCCGGCGCTGTTCGCCGCCGGTTGCCGCCACTTCTTCGTCGCCACCCTGGACGAGGCCCTGGCGCTGCGCCCGCTGCTGCCGGAGGGGATGCTGGCCGTGCTCGGCGGACCGGCCCCCGGCACCGAGGACGACTACGTCGCCCACGACCTCATCCCGGTGCTGAACACCCTGGCCGAGATCGACGCCTGGACCGAAGCCGCGCGTCGGGCGGGCCGGGCGCTGGGGGCGATCCTGCATGTCGATACCGGCATGGCCCGGCTCGGGCTGGATCCGCCGGCCTGCGCGGCGCTGCGCGACGACCCGGGGCGGCTCGGCGGCATCGCGCTGCGCTATGTGATGAGCCATCTGGTCTCGGCGGAACTGCCCGACGATCCGCTGAACGCCGCCCAGGCGCGCCGCTTCGCCGCCGCCTGCGCGGCGCTGCCGCCGGCGCCGCGCAGCCTGGCCAATTCCTCGGGGATCTTCCTCGGCCCCGGCTTCGGCTCCGACCTCGCCCGGCCGGGGGCGGCGCTGTGGGGGATCAACCCGACGCCCGGGCAGCCCAACCCGATGCGGCCCGTGGTGCGGCTCCGCGCCCGCGTGCTGGCGCTGCGCGAGATCGGACCGGGGGAGACGGTGGGCTACAACGCCACCTTCGCCGCGACCCGGCCCACTCGCATCGCCACCGCCGCGATCGGCTATGCCGACGGCTGGCGCCGCGTGCTGTCCAATCGCGGCGCGGCGGTCTTTGACGGGGTACGGCTCGCGCTGGTAGGGCGTGTCTCCATGGACCTCACGACGTTCGACGCCACCGACCATCCGGGGATCGTCCCCGGCGCCTGGCTCGATCTGATCGGCCCGGACCTCGATGTCGATGCCGTCGCCGCCATGTCCGGGACCACCGGCTACGAGGTGCTGACCGCGCTCGGCCCGCGCGTGCGGCGGGTGTACCTGCCCGCGTGAACACCCTGCTCGACACGCTCGCCGCGGTCGGCCGGGCGGCGATCGCGCTGCTGCGCGAGGCCGGCGCGCTGACCTTGTTCGCGCTCGAGGCGGTTTCGCATCTCGTCCGCCCGCCGTTCTACGCGCGCCGGTTCGGCCGGGCGCTGGTGGAAATGGGATATTTCAGCCTGCCGGTGGTGGCGCTGACCGCGGTGTTCACCGGCATGGTGCTGGCCTTGCAGAGCTACACCGGGTTTTCCCGCTTCAACGCGGAAAGCGCGATCGCCAACGTGGTGGTGATCTCGATCACCCGCGAGCTTGGCCCGGTGCTGGCCGGGCTGATGGTGGCCGGACGGGTGGGCGCGGCCACCGCGGCCGAGATCGGCACCATGCGGGTCACCGACCAGATCGACGCGCTCTCGACCCTGTCGACCGAGCCGATGAAATACCTGGTGGTGCCGCGGCTGCTGGCGGGCATCGTCGCGCTGCCGCTGCTCGTGGTGGTGGCCGACATCCTCGGCGTGATGGGCGGGTTCGTCGTCTCGGTGTTCAAGCTCGGCTTCGCGCCGGTGGCCTATCTGCACAACACCCTCACGTTCATGCAGGCCGACGACGTGATCTCGGGCCTCGTGAAAGCGGCGGTGTTCGGGTTCCTGATCGCGCTGCTCGGCTGCTACCGGGGCTACACCAGCCGCGGCGGGGCCGAGGGCGTGGGCGCGGCCACCACCGGCGCCGTGGTCGCCGCCTCGATCCTGATCCTGGCCTTCGATTACGGGCTGACGGTGCTGTTCTTCAGCCGATGAGCGACGCCCAGCCCCGGCTGCGCATCCGCGGCCTTCGTAAATCCTTTGGCGACAAGACGGTGCTGGACGGCATCGATCTGGATGTCGCCGCCGGCACCTCGATGGTGGTGATCGGCGGGTCGGGGTCGGGCAAGTCGGTGCTGCTGAAATGCATCCTCGGGCTGATCGAACCGGACGGGGGCACGATCGAGCTCGACGGGCGCGACCTGCTGGCGCTGGGCCGGCGGGAGCGGCGGACGGCGCGGGCGCGGATCGGCATGCTGTTCCAGAACGGCGCGTTGTTCGACAGCCTGCCGGTGTGGGAAAACGTGACCTTCGGCCTGCTGGCCCGGCGCATGATCTCGCGCCGGCAGGCACGGGCGCGGGCGGACGATCTGCTCGCCCAGGTGGGGCTGGCGGCCAGCGTCGGCGCCCTGTCGCCGGCGGAACTGTCCGGGGGCATGCAGAAGCGGGTGGCGCTGGCGCGCGCGATCGCCGCGCAGCCGGACATCCTGTTCTTCGACGAGCCGACCACCGGGCTCGATCCCATCATGGGGGCGGTGATCGACGGGCTGATCGTCGATTGCGTGAAGCGGCTGGGCAGCACCGCGGTCGCGATCACCCACGACATGGCGAGCGCGACGCCGCATCGGCGACGCGGCGGCGATGATCCATCGCGGCCGGATCATCTGGTCCGGGCCGGCGGCATCCCTGTTCGACAGCGGCAATCCGGAGGTCGATCAGTTCACCCACGGCCGGCGCGAAGGGCCGATCCAGATGGAGTTGCGGCGGTAGACTCCCGGGCCGGCCCGAAAAGGGGCTGTTCCGGGCTGCGGGGGAGCGGCTATGCTGGGCATCATGATTGATACGGTTTCGTCTCGCCTGCTTGGGCTGGCCGCGGCGCTGCTGCTTGTGACCGGACCCGCGGCCTGGGGGGCCGACTTCGCCGCCACGGCGCCCGCGGCGGCACATCCGTCCGGTGAGGCGGACGATCCCGCCGCGCAGGCCGCCGGGTTGTTCATGCAAAGCTGCGTGCAGTTTGCCGCGCAGCCGGACGCGCTGCGGCACTGGGCCGATGGCCGGAGCCTGGCGCTGCTTCCCGCCAAGTATGCCAATTCCTTCCTCTACGGCCTGCCCGGGCGCGTCTATGACGCCAGCACGCCGGCCGGGAAGCTCGTGCTGGTGTCGCAGGACGGCGGCTCCTGCTCGGTGGTGGCGGAGCGGGCGAACGGGTCGGCGCTGCTCAAGCAGCTGGACGCGGATCTGAAATCGGCCGGCGTGTCCTACAAGGTCACCTCGGACGGACCGGATTCGCAGGAAAAGGACCTGCGCAACCGGTCCTACGACGCCTCCCGCGACGGGCGGCACTGGCTGATGCTGATCAGCACGGTGAAGGCGTCGGCGGGCGGCGAGGCGATGCTGACCACCAATCCCTGAGCGGGGGGAGTCTCCTTCCGTCACGGCCGGGCCTGAGCCGGTCCGCCGCCCTACGCCTCCCGCCCCACCTGGTCGCGCAGCACCCGGGCCGGCACCTCCTCCACCGCCCCGCGCGGCAGGTTGCCGAGCTGGAACGGCCCGTAGGCCACCCGGATCAGCCGGCTGACCGGCAGGTTCAGCGCCGCCATCACCCGCCGCACTTCGCGGTTCCGCCCCTCGCGCAGGCTGATCGTCAGCCAGGCGTTCTCGCCTTTCACCGCATCGAGCCCGGCCTCGATCGGCCCGTAGCGCACGCCCTCGACCGTGATGCCCCCGGCCAGCGCCGCCAGTGCCTTCGGCTCCGGCCGGCCGTGCACCCGCACCCGGTAGCGGCGCAGCCAGCCGGTGGACGGCAGTTCCAGCTTGCGCGCCAGCGCCCCGTCATTGGTCAGCAGCAGCAGCCCCTCGCTGTTCAGATCGAGCCGCCCGACGCTGATGACCCGCCCCAGCTCCGACGGCAGCTTCTGGAACACGGTGGGCCGTCCCTCCGGATCGCGGTGCGTGGTCACCAGCCCCTCCGGCTTGTGGTAGCGCCACAGCCGGCTGCGCGCGGGCGGCGCCACCGGCACGCCGTTGACCACCACGAGGTCGTCGGGGCCGACGAAGGTGGCCGGGTGGGTCACCGGGGCGTTGTTGCAGCGCACCCTGCCCTCGGCGATCAGCCGCTCGGCGTCGCGCCGGCTGGCGATGCCGGCCCGGGCCAGGAACTTGGCGATGCGCTCGCCGCGCGCGCCGTCGTCCGCCGCCGGCTTGGGCGGTTTCATCGGCCGCACGCCGCGATCAGCGCGTCGAAGATCCGCCGGTCGCCGGGATCGATCAGGAACTCCGGATGCCACTGCACGCCGAGGCAGAAACGCGCCGCCGGGTCCTCGATCCCCTCGATCACGCCGTCGGGCGCGGTCGCGTTCACCACCGCGCGCGGGCCGGGATCGGCCACCGCCTGGTGGTGGGCGGAGTTCACCGCCATCGCCTCGCCGCCCACGATCGCGGCGAGCCTGGTGCCGGGGGCGATCGCCACCCTGTGTCCCGGCTCATGGCGCGGGTTCGGCTGTTCGTGCTCCAGCGCGTCCGCCACCGCATCGGGGATGTGCTGGATCAGGGTGCCGCCCAGCGCCACCGCGAGCAACTGCTCGCCGCCGCAGATGCCCAGCACCGGCAGGCCGCGGTCCAGCGCGCCGGCGGTGAGCGCCAGTTCGGCCGCGGTGCGGTCCGCTTTCAGGCTGACCGTGGCGTGCCGCGCGCCGGCGCCGTACAGCGCCGGATCGACATCGAAGGCGCCGCCGGTGACCACCAGCGCGTCGAGCCGATCGAGCAGCGCCGCGGCCAGCGCGGGGTCGTGCGGCAGGGCCACCGGCAGCCCGCCGGCGGCGGCGATCGCCTCGGCGTAGTTCCGCCGCAGCGCATACCAGGGGTAGGCCGAGTAGCCACCGGGGGACTCGGCATCGAGGGTGACGCCGATGAGCGGGCGCCGCGCGGAAGGGTTCATCCGCGGGTGCTAGACCGCGCACGGCCAGCGGAGCAAGAAGCCTGTTCATGCCCATGCCCGCCCCCGCCCCGATGACCCTGGCGCTGGCCGAGGCCGAAGCCGCCGCGGCCCGCGGCGAGGTGCCGGTGGGCGCCGTCGTGCTCGGCCCGGACGGCGCAGTGCTGGCACGTGCCGGCAACGAGACGGAAGCGCGCGCCGACGCCGCCGCCCACGCCGAACTGCTGGCCTTGCGCGCCGCGGCGGCGGCACGCGGGACGCCGCGCCTGCCCGACTGCGACCTGGTGGTGACCCTGGAACCCTGCCCGATGTGCGCCCAGGCGATCAGCCTGTTCCGCATCCGACGGCTGGTGTTCGGCGCCTACGACCCGAAAAGCGGCGGGGTGGAGCACGGGGCGCGGGTGTTCGACGCGCCGTCCTGCCACCACCGGCCCGAAGTGGTGGGCGGGGTGCGCGAGCGTGAGGCCCAGGCGCTGCTGCGCCGCTTCTTCGCCGCGCGGCGGGGCTGATACCGTTCGCCGGGCGTCGCCGCGGCGGCTAGTGTCCTGCCCCTGAAATGCCTTCCCATTTCAGGGAAGCAGGACACTGAAAACAAAGAGCTAGTGTCCCGACGCATGATGACGCTATTTGCGAGTCGGGACACTAGAGTGGGTCCGTCGTCCTGCCGAGGATCCATGTCGAACCCCACCGTTCCGGCCGCGCCGCCCGGCACTGGTCCCGCCGCCGGGCCGGTGGTGCAGGTCGCGCTGAAGGGCGGCCTCGGCAACCGGATGATCCAGTTCATGGCCGCGTTCCGGCTGGCCTCGCTGGTGCCCGGCTGTCGCATCGGCAATGTGTCGTTGCCGGAGTGGGACATCGCCCTGCCGCCGATCCCGCCCGGACCCGGGCCGGTCTGCCGGCTGTTCGACACCAGTACCCCGCGGGGCCACCGGATCGACCTTGCCGGGATCGCCGCCACACTGAACGACGGAAGCGCCGCGCGCGTGGAGATGGACCATTTCGCGCTGGACATGCACAACCTGCCGTCCCGCGACGTGGCGGGGGTCCTGTTCCGCTCGGACGTCGCGCCGGTCGCCTCGTTCGGCCGCGATACGTTGCTGATCAACATCCGCGGCGACGAGATTTTCGCTGCCCCGCATCCGCATTACACGCTGTTGCCGATCGCGTTCTACCAGGAGCTGGTGGCGCAGACCGGGCTTGCGCCGGCCTTCCTCGGCCAGCTCGATCCCAACCCCTACACCGCGGCGCTGCGCGCGGCGTTCCCCCGCGCGCGCTTCATCCCAAGCCAGGGCGCGATGGCGGATTTTGCGACCTTGCGCCGGGCGCGCAACGTGGTCGTTGCGGTCAGCACGTTCTCGTGGCTGGCGGCCTGGCTGTCGGAGGCCGAGCGTGTGTTCCTGCCGCTCTCCGCCCTGTTCAATCCGGCCCAGTGTCCGGAGGTCAGCCTGCTGCCGCTCGACGATCCGCGCTACCGGTTCATCCTGTTCCCGGTCAATTACGCGGTGCCGGTGGCCGGGTTCGCCCCCGCGCACCGGGCGCTCGCCGGCACCTGGCGGCTGGTGCAGCCGGACATGATCGCGGAGATGGTGTGCCGCTGGCCGCGCTTTCCGGTGAGCGCGCATGCGATGCGCGAGGCATTCGACGAGGCGTTCTACCTGCACCGCTATCCCGACGTGCGCGCGGGCGTGGCCTCGGGGGCCTATCATTCCGGACGCGAGCACTATGCCTGGGAGGGGTTCTTCGAGGGGCGCGAGGCGTTTCCGCTGGACCGCGCGTGGTACTGCCGCGCCTTCCCGCTGGCGGCGATCGAGGTGGGGCAGGGGGATTTCGCCAGCCTGCACCACCACTACGTTGCCGTCGGGCGCGATCGCGGCTACCGGCCGCTGCCGCCCGCCGCCGGCTCGCCGTAGACTTCCACCTGATCGAGATGCAGCGCGCCCGGCCCGGTCAGGCGCAGTCGCACGAGCCGCGCGGGCACCGGCAGCTCGGCGCGGAAGCGGAACGGCGCGCCGTCGATGCCGCCGACCGGCGCATCGTCGTGCTTGCGGCAGACCCGCAGCCAGTGCCGGCCGTCGGTCGACGTGTCGATGGCGAAGCGGCGCAGCCGGGCCGCCACCGCTGGGTTGTCCAGCCGGTTGAACACGCGGATCTCGTGCACCCGCGCGGCGGCCCCGAGGTCGACCTGCCAGAACGGGGCCGCCTCCGTGTCGGTATGGCACTGGTAGCCGCCGGTGATCCGCCCGCTCACCGCCCCGGCGGCGTCCTCGGCGGGGCTCGCGCCGCGCGAGAAGGGGCCGATCGAGCTTTGCGTCGCCGTCCGGCCGCGCGCCAGGTTGGGCCAGGCGGGGCGCGACAGCAGCGCGCCGGGGGCGACCCGGCGGCGGCGCCAGTCGGCCCAGAAATCGGCCAGGAAGCGGTCCTCCACCGCGTTGAGCTCCGCCATCCGGGCCGGCGCGCTGCCGTCCTCCAGCGCGCGTCGCCACATGTCCTGGCCGCCGAAATCGCCGCCCAGGCCGCGCGCCACCCGCTGGGCCAGCGCCGCCTCGGAGCGGAACACGTAGTGATGGACCGCGGCGCGGCGCAGGATCGCCGCCGTCATCGCCGGGTCGGCCAGCATCGGGCCGTCCGCCGCCATCGCCTCCGGCGGCAGGCCGAGCACGCTGCGGCTGGCCGCGCCCGGCGCGAGGGTGCCTTCCCAGCCGTGCCAGATGAAGATGCGGCGGTCGATGCGGCCGAGGTCGATCGCGGCGCTGCGGGTGAGGGTCTTGGTGGTGACCCAGGCGCGCGCCGCGCGGCGGGTGTAGCTCTCCGGCACGCCGCCCGCCGGCGGGACGGCATGGCCGTTGGGACCGAACATCAGCCAGTGCAGCAGCAGGCAGCCCTGATCGGGAGGGATGTCGTCCAGCAGGTCGTCGAGCGTGCCGCCGGCGCGCAGGGCGAGGAACTCGTCGATGTCGAGGAAGGCGATCCACTCCGCGTCCTGCCGGTACTGGCGCAGGGCATGCAGGTACATGCGGAACTGCTCGCCTTGCAGCGGATAATGGTGGAAGGTCACGAAGGGATCAGGACCTTGCAGGAACGGCAGCACCGCGGCGAACAGCAGGCCCGGGTCGTCGTCGTTGCAATAGAGATAGACATGGCCGAAGCCGATGGCGCGGTGATAGGCGAGCCATTCGGCGATCGTGGCCGTCTCGTCGCGGGCGCAGGCGATGATGACGGCGCGATGGGTCATCCGGCGCCGCCCGGCAGGGCGCGGGCAGCGATGTCGCGGCGGCAGAACCCTTCCGGCCAGTCGATCGCGGCGACCGCGGCGTAGGCGCGGGCGCGCGCCTCGGCGATGTCCGCGCCGCTGGCGCAAACGGTCAGCACCCGCCCGCCGGCGGCGACCAGCTGCCCGGACGGATCGCGCGCGGTGCCGGCGTGGAAGATCTGCACGCCGGGCAGCGCGGCGGCGGCGTCCAGGTTGCGGATCGCGCTGCCGCGCTCCGGCGCGGCCGGGTAGCCGCGGGCGGCCAGCACCACGGCGATCGCGGCGTGGTCGTACCAGCGCAGGTCGAACTGCGCGAGCTCGCCCTCGCAGGCGGCGAGCAGGGCGGGCAGCAGGTCGGATTTCAGCCGCGGCAGCAGCACCTGGCATTCGGGATCGCCGAAGCGGACGTTGAACTCGATCAGCTTCACCCCGTCCGCGGTCAGCATCAGCCCGGCGAACAGGATGCCGCGGAAGGGCGTGCCGCGGGCGGCCATGGCGGCCAGCGCCGGGCGGATGATCCGGTCCATGACCGAAGCTTCGCCTTCGGCCGACAGCGCTTGCACCGGGCTGTAGGCGCCCATGCCGCCGGTGTTGGGGCCCTGGTCGCCGTCGCCCACCCGCTTGTGGTCCTGCGCGGCGCCGAGCGGGATGGCGTGGGTGCCGTCGCAGAGGGCGAAGAACGAAACCTCCTCGCCGGTCAGGCATTCCTCGATCACGACGGATGCGCCGGCCTCGCCCAGGGTGCGGTCGGTCATGATGGCGTCGATCGCGGCGAGCGCTTCGGCCTCGGTGGCGGCGACCACCACGCCTTTGCCGGCGGCCAGGCCGTCGGCCTTCACGACGATGGGGGCGCCGCGGCGGCGGACGAAGGTCCTGGCGAGGTCGGCGGTCTCGAAGCGTTCCCAGGCGGCGGTGGGGATGGCGGCTTCGTCGCACAGGATCTTGGTGAAGCTCTTGCTGCTTTCCAGCTTTGCTGCGGCGGCGGTCGGGCCGCAGCAGGGGATGGCGGCGGCCTCCATCGCATCCGTGAGGCCGGCGGCGAGCGGGGCTTCCGGGCCGGGGAGGACGAGGTCGATCTTGTGCTCGCGGGCGAAGGCGACCAGGGCGTCGATCTCGGTGGCGCCGATCGGGACGCACTCGGCGAGGTCCGCGATGCCGGGGTTGCCGGGGGCGCAGAAGAGGTGGGTGAGCAGCGGGCTGGCGGCGAGCGCCCAGCAGAGCGCGTGTTCACGTCCGCCCGATCCGACCACGAGTACCCGCATAGATTCCCTCCGTGCCGGCGCACGGCCCAGACTGGCACGCGCTGCCGTGCCGGGGCGATAGAGGGCGGGCGGTGCGCGGGCAAGCCCGTGAGCGCGTCGACCCTATCGCAATCGGTCCCCCGCCGGGAGGGTCGTTGCAGCGCCTGCAACAAGGGTCGTCGCGCCAGCCCCCTCGACCAGCTCCCGCAGTCCGTACCCCCAGGACGCGATGGCCTGCAGGAAGGCCAGCAGCGGCACATCGAGGATGGTGACCTTGTCGGGCGTAAAGAGGTAGATGGCGCCCGACACCGGCGCCGGCGAGCCCGGCACGAACACGACCAGCCGCCCGTCGGCGCATTCATCCACGACCAGCGCCGGGCACAGGCCCTCCTCGATCGCGGCGAGCGCCGGACGCATCGGTCGATGGCCCGGCTCCGCCGCCGGGCCTTGCCCGACGAAAGCCCGGAGCAGCCGATAGCCGGGGATCTTCTCGAACAGCGCCGACTCGAGCGCCTGCTGAACCCAGCGCCCCACCGCCGATCGCACCAGGAAACCGATCACCAGACACAGCAGGAGCAGCAGGATCGCGCCGGCCAGGGCCGGATGCCCGAACGGGCCCGAGACCGGCTTTGCCGCGTCGGAGAGGCGTTGCCATATGCCGATGATCAGCAGCACGATCGCGCCGATCGGCACCACGACCATGAGGCCATCGATCAGCACCCTGATCACCTTGGAGCCGATGCCGCTGCGGTCCGGCGTGGCGGATGGCGTGCGTTTCAGCATGGCGGCCCTCGCCTTTCCTTCAGTCCGCGCTGCGGTCCTGCGGTATGCCTTCGGGAACCGGATCGACCTTGAACGTGGATGACGGTTGCCCACAGGCAACGTCAGGGAACGTGTCATCTGGCGCCGTGCGGCGTCCGCTTGTCAGCGCACCGGGATCCTCCCCTGCAAGGGCCACGCTTCGGCAATCGGTCAGGAAGCCACGCGACGCAGTATGCGCGGGCGGGAGCGGATGCATCGTCGCGCCTCCTGACGAGACGGCGCGACAGTGCAGCAGCGGCCATCTGGTTCCATGACATGGATCAATGGGTGCCGCGCCATGGCTGGGTTTGGTGTCCATGGTGACGGTATCGTGTCGCGCGATTGCAGGCGGGCGCCGTCACGAACGCCGTGGGACCTGGCGCGCCATCGCATGGCCGACGCGTTGCCCCCCGCTTCACCCCCTGCCCCCACTCGTCCTACCCTGCCGCCATGGATGCCCCCGCCGCCGCCCCGCTCTCCAACCTCCCCGAATTCACCGTCTCGGAACTCTCCGGCGCGGTGAAACGCGCCCTGGAAGGCCAGTTCGGCCGCGTGCGCGTGCGTGGCGAGATCACCGAGCTGAAGCGCTACCCCTCCGGCCACATGTATTTCTCGCTCAAGGACGAGGGCGCCAAGCTCGCTGCGGTGGCGTGGAAATCGGTCGTCCCCCGGCTTGGGATGACCCCCGAGAACGGGGTGGAAGTGATCGCCACCGGGCGGATCACCACCTATGCCGACCGCTCCTCCTACCAGCTCATGGTCGACCGGCTGGAATACGCCGGCGCCGGTGCGCTGCTGGCGCGGATCGAGGCGCTGCGGGTGCGGCTGGCCGGGGAAGGCCTGTTCGATCCCGCCCGCAAGCGGCCGATCCCGATGCTGCCGGCCGTGATCGGCGTGGTCACGTCCGAGCGCGGCGCGGTGATCCAGGACATCCGCACCACCATCGCCCGCCGCTTCCCGCGCCCGATCCTGCTCTGGCCGGTGCCGGTGCAGGGCGACGGCGCGGCCGAGCGGATCGCCGCGGCCATCCGCGGTTTCGACGCCCTGCCGCCGGACGGTCCGATCCCGCGCCCTGACGTGCTGATCATCGCCCGCGGCGGCGGCAGCCTGGAAGACCTGATGGCGTTCAACGACGAGGCGGTGGTGCGCGCCGTCGCCGCCTGCGCCATTCCGCTGATCTCGGCGGTGGGCCATGAGACCGACACCACCCTGATCGACTTCGCCTCCGACCGCCGCGCCCCCACCCCCACCGCGGCGGCCGAGCTTGCGGTGCCTGCGCGGGCGGAGCTGGCGGCGGCGCTGGCGCAATCCGGCGCGCGGCTGGCCGGTGCGCTGAACCGGCTGACGCAGGAACGCCGCCTCCGGCTCGGCCGGGCGGAGCGGGGGTTGCCCGACCTGCCCGGCCTGCTCGGCGCCGCGCGCCAGCGGCTGGACGACCGGGGGGAACGGCTCGGCCTCGTGCTGCCCAACCTGCTGGCGGCACGGCGGGCGGGGCTCGACCGGACGGTGGGCCGGCTGCCCGACCTGCCCGGGCTGATCGTCCAGGCAAGGCGCGCCGCGACCGAGGTCGAGGCGCGGCTGCGACGTGCGTTGCCGGGGCTGGTGGAGCGGCGGCGCACCGCGCTCGCCTTGTCCGGCCAGCGGCTCGGCTTCGCGCTGCGCCAGGCAGTGGCGCGGGTGCACCGCGGCGCCGGCACCACCCTGGCGCGGCTGACCCCGGCCCCGCTCGGGGCGCTGCTGCGCGAGGCGCGGGCCCGCACCGAGGGCGCGGGGGCGCGGCTGGAAGCGGTCTCGCCGCTGGCGGTGCTGCAGCGGGGCTATGCGCTGGTCACCGATCCGGCCGGACGGGCGCTGACCGCGGCGGCTTCGGTGGCGCCGGGGGCGGCGCTGCGGCTGCGCTTCGCCGACGGCACGGTGGCGGCGACCGCCGATCGGTCGGGGCCGGCAGGCGGCCCGCCGCCGGGACCGGCGCCGGCGACACCCCCCGGCGGCGGACGCGCGGCGGGCGGCCCCGGGCCGGCCCAGCCCCGACCGCCGCAGCCGGCGCAGGGCCGGCTGGGACTGTGACATTCCGGCCGCAGTTGTTGCGTCCATGCAAGGCTTGCGGATCTGGGGGAGGCCGAAATGCTTGACGTGGTAGGTGATGCCGCCTAATGGCGATGGCGGTCGCAACGGTTCGCCGCTGCGCCCCCTTTTTGTACCTTACCGCTGCACCCCTCATCCA
>CAWHKR010000062.1:0-30416 GCA_963829875.1 uncultured Pseudomonadota bacterium
CTAGTGTCCTGCCCCTGAAATGCCTTCCCATTTCAGGGACCAGCAGGCCACTGAAAACAAAGAGCTAGTGTCCCGACGCATGATGACGCTATTTGCGAGTCGGGACACTAGAGTGGGTCCGTCGTCTTGCCGAGGATCCATGTCGAACCCCACCGTTCCGGCCGCGCCGCCCGGCACCGGTCCCGCCGCCGGGCCGGTGGTGCAGGTCGCGCTGAAGGGCGGCCTCGGCAACCGGATGATCCAGTTCATGGCCGCGTTCCGGCTGGCCTCGCTGGTGCCCGGCTGTCGCATCGGCAATGTGTCGTTGCCGGAGTGGGACATCGCCCTGCCGCCGATCCCGCCCGGACCCGGGCCGGTCTGCCGGCTGTTCGACACCAGTACCCCGCGGGGCCACCGGATCGACCTTGCCGGGATCGCCGCCACACTGAACGACGGAAGCGCCGCGCGCGTGGAGATGGACCATTTCGCGCTGGACATGCACAACCTGCCGTCCCGCGACGTGGCGGGGGTCCTGTTCCGCTCGGACGTCGCGCCGGTCGCGGCGTTCGGCCGCGATACGTTGCTGATCAACATCCGCGGCGACGAGATCTTCGCCGCCCCGCATCCGCATTACACGCTGTTGCCGATCGCGTTCTACCAGGAGCTGGTGGCGCAGACCGGGCTTGCGCCGGCCTTCCTCGGCCAGCTCGATCCCAACCCCTACACCGCGGCGCTGCGCGCGGCGTTCCCCCGCGCGCGCTTCATCCCGAGCCAGGGCGCGATGGCGGATTTTGCGACCTTGCGCCGGGCGCGCAACGTGGTCGTTGCGGTCAGCACGTTCTCGTGGCTGGCGGCCTGGCTGTCGGAGGCCGAGCGTGTGTTCCTGCCGCTCTCCGGCCTGTTCAATCCGGCCCAGTGTCCGGAGGTCAGCCTGCTGCCGCTCGACGATCCGCGCTACCGGTTCATCCTGTTCCCGGTCAATTACGCGGTGCCGGTGGCCGGGTTCGCCTCTGCGCACCGGGCGCTCGCCGGCACCTGGCGGCTGGTGCAGCCGGACATGATCGCGGAGATGGTGCGCCGCTGGCCGCGCTTTCCGGTGAGCGCGCATGCGATGCGCGAGGCATTCGACGAGGCGTTCTACCTGCACCGCTATCCCGACGTGCGCGCGGGCGTGGCCTCGGGGGCCTATCATTCCGGACGCGAGCACTATGCCTGGGAGGGGTTCTTCGAGGGGCGCGAGGCGTTTCCGCTGGACCGCGCGTGGTACTGCCGCGCCTTCCCGCTGGCGGCGATCGAGGTGGGGCAGGGGGATTTCGCCAGCCTGCACCACCACTACGTTGCCGTCGGGCGCGATCGCGGCTACCGGCCGCTGCCGCCCGCCGCCGGCTCGCCGTAGACTTCCACCTGATCGAGATGCAGCGCGCCCGGCCCGGTCAGGCGCAGTCGCACGAGCCGCGCGGGCACCGGCAGCTCGGCGCGGAAGCGGAACGGCGCGCCGTCGATGCCGCCGACCGGCGCATCGTCGTGCTTGCGGCAGACCCGCAGCCAGTGCCGGCCGTCGGTCGACGTGTCGATGGCGAAGCGGCGCAGCCGGGCCGCCACCGCCGGGTTGTCCAGCCGGTTGAACACGCGGATCTCGTGCACCCGCGCGGCGGCCCCGAGGTCGACCTGCCAGAACGGGGCCGCCTCCGTGTCGGTATGGCACTGGTAGCCGCCGGTGATCCGCCCGCTCACGGCGCCGGCGGCGTCCTCGGCGGGGCTCGCGCCGCGCGAGAAGGGGCCGATCGAGCTTTGCGTCGCCGTCCGGCCGCGCGCCAGGTTGGGCCAGGCGGGGCGCGGCAGCAGCGCGCCGGGGGCGACCCGGCGGCGGCGCCAGTCGGCCCAGAAATCGGCCAGGAAGCGGTCCTCCACCGCGTTGAGCTCCGCCATCCGGGCCGGCGCGCTGCCGTCCTCCAGCGCGCGTCGCCACATGTCCTGGCCGCCGAAATCGCCGCCCAGGCCGCGCGCCACCCGCTGGGCCAGCGCCGCCTCGGAGCGGAACACGTAGTGATGGACCGCGGCGCGGCGCAGGATCGCCGCCGTCATCGCCGGGTCGGCCAGCATCGGGCCGTCCGCCGCCATCGCCTCCGGCGGCAGGCCGAGCACGCTGCGGCTGGCCGCGCCCGGCGCGAGGGTGCCTTCCCAGCCGTGCCAGATGAAGATGCGGCGGTCGATGCGGCCGAGGTCGATCGCGGCGCTGCGGGTGAGGGTCTTGGTGGTGACCCAGGCGCGCGCCGCGCGGCGGGTGTAGCTCTCCGGCACGCCGCCCGCCGGCGGGACGGCATGGCCGTTGGGACCGAACATCAGCCAGTGCAGCAGCAGGCAGCCCTGATCGGGAGGGATGTCGTCCAGCAGGTCGTCGAGCGTGCCGCCGGCGCGCAGGGCGAGGAACTCGTCGATGTCGAGGAAGGCGATCCACTCCGCGTCCTGCCGGTACTGGCGCAGGGCATGCAGGTACATGCGGAACTGCTCGCCTTGCAGCGGATAATGGTGGAAGGTCACGAAGGGATCAGGACCTTGCAGGAACGGCAGCACCGCGGCGAACAGCAGGCCCGGGTCGTCGTCGTTGCAATAGAGATAGACATGGCCGAAGCCGATGGCGCGGTGATAGGCGAGCCATTCGGCGATCGTGGCCGTCTCGTCGCGGGCGCAGGCGATGATGACGGCGCGATGGGTCATCCGGCGCCGCCCGGCAGGGCGCGGGCAGCGATGTCGCGGCGGCAGAACCCTTCCGGCCAGTCGATCGCGGCGACCGCGGCGTAGGCGCGGGCGCGCGCCTCGGCGATGTCCGCGCCGCTGGCGCAAACGGTCAGCACCCGCCCGCCGGCGGCGACCAGCTGCCCGGACGGATCGCGCGCGGTGCCGGCGTGGAAGATCTGCACGCCGGGCAGCGCGGCGGCGGCGTCCAGGTTGCGGATCGCGCTGCCGCGCTCCGGCGCGGCCGGGTAGCCGCGGGCGGCCAGCACCACGGCGATCGCGGCGTGGTCGTACCAGCGCAGGTCGAACTGCGCGAGCTCGCCCTCGCAGGCGGCGAGCAGGGCGGGCAGCAGGTCGGATTTCAGCCGCGGCAGCAGCACCTGGCATTCGGGATCGCCGAAGCGGACGTTGAACTCGATCAGCTTCACCCCGTCCGCGGTCAGCATCAGCCCGGCGAACAGGATGCCGCGGAAGGGCGTGCCGCGGGCGGCCATGGCGGCCAGCGCCGGGCGGATGATCCGGTCCATGACCGAAGCTTCGCCTTCGGCCGACAGCGCTTGCACCGGGCTGTAGGCGCCCATGCCGCCGGTGTTGGGGCCCTGGTCGCCGTCGCCCACCCGCTTGTGGTCCTGCGCGGCGCCGAGCGGGATGGCGTGGGTGCCGTCGCAGAGGGCGAAGAACGAAACCTCCTCGCCGGTCAGGCATTCCTCGATCACGACGGATGCGCCGGCCTCGCCCAGGGTGCGGTCGGTCATGATGGCGTCGATCGCGGCGAGCGCTTCGGCCTCGGTGGCGGCGACCACCACGCCTTTGCCGGCGGCCAGGCCGTCGGCCTTCACGACGATGGGGGCGCCGCGGCGGCGGACGAAGGTCCTGGCGAGGTCGGCGGTCTCGAAGCGTTCCCAGGCGGCGGTGGGGATGGCGGCTTCGTCGCACAGGGTCTTGGTGAAGCTCTTGCTGCTTTCCAGCTTTGCTGCGGCGGCGGTCGGGCCGCAGCAGGGGATGGCGGCGGCCTCCATCGCATCCGTGAGGCCGGCGGCGAGCGGGGCTTCCGGGCCGGGGAGGACGAGGTCGATCTTCTGCGTCGCGGGCGAAGGCGACCAGGGCGTCGATCTCGGTGGCGCCGATCGGGACGCACTCGGCGAGGTCCGCGATGCCGGGGTTGCCGGGGGCGCAGAAGAGGTGGGTGAGCAGCGGGCTGGCGGCGAGCGCCCAGCAGAGCGCGTGTTCACGTCCGCCCGATCCGACCACGAGTACCCGCATAGATTCCCTCCGTGCCGGCGCACGGCCCAGACTGGCACGCGCTGCCGTGCCGGGGCGATAGAGGGCGGGCGGTGCGCGGGCAAGCCCGTGAGCGCGTCGACCCTATCGCAATCGGTCCCCCGCCGGGAGGGTCGTTGCAGCGCCTGCAACAAGGGTCGTCGCGCCAGCCCCCTCGACCAGCTCCCGCAGTCCGTACCCCCAGGACGCGATGGCCTGCAGGAAGGCCAGCAGCGGCACATCGAGGATGGTGACCTTGTCGGGCGTAAAGAGGTAGATGGCGCCCGACACCGGCGCCGGCGAGCCCGGCACGAACACGACCAGCCGCCCGTCGGCGCATTCATCCACGACCAGCGCCGGGCACAGGCCCTCCTCGATCGCGGCGAGCGCCGGACGCATCGGTCGATGGCCCGGCTCCGCCGCCGGGCCTTGCCCGACGAAAGCCCGGAGCAGCCGATAGCCGGGGATCTTCTCGAACAGCGCCAACTCGAGCGCCTGCTGAACCCAGCGCCCCACCGCCGATCGCACCAGGAAACCGATCACCAGACACAGCAGGAGCAGCAGGATCGCGCCGGCCAGGGCCGGATGCCCGAACGGGCCCGAGACCGGCTTTGCCGCGTCGGAGAGGCGTTGCCATATGCCGATGATCAGCAGCACGATCGCGCCGATCGGCACCACGACCATGAGGCCATCGATCAGCACCCTGATCACCTTGGAGCCGATGCCGCTGCGGTCCGGCGTGGCGGATGGCGTGCGTTTCAGCATGGCGGCCCTCGCCTTTCCTTCAGTCCGCGCTGCGGTCCTGCGGTATGCCTTCGGGAACCGGATCGACCTTGAACGTGGATGACGGTTGCCCACAGGCAACGTCAGGGAACGTGTCATCTGGCGCCGTGCGGCGTCCGCTTGTCAGCGCACCGGGATCCTCCCCTGCAAGGGCCACGCTTCGGCAATCGGTCAGGAAGCCACGCGACGCAGTATGCGCGGGCGGGAGCGGATGCATCGTCGCGCCTCCTGACGAGACGGCGCGACAGTGCAGCAGCGGCCATCTGGTTCCATGACATGGATCAATGGGTGCCGCGCCATGGCTGGGTTTGGTGTCCATGGTGACGGTATCGTGTCGCGCGATTGCAGGCGGGCGCCGTCACGAACGCCGTGGGACCTGGCGCGCCATCGCATGGCCGACGCGTTGCCCCCCGCTTCACCCCCTGCCCCCACTCGTCCTACCCTGCCGCCATGGATGCCCCCGCCGCCGCCCCGCTCTCCAACCTCCCCGAATTCACCGTCTCGGAACTCTCCGGCGCGGTGAAACGCGCCCTGGAAGGCCAGTTCGGCCGCGTGCGCGTGCGCGGCGAGATCACCGAGCTGAAGCGCTACCCCTCCGGCCACATGTATTTCTCGCTCAAGGACGAGGGCGCCAAGCTCGCTGCGGTGGCGTGGAAATCGGTCGTCCCCCGGCTTGGGATGACCCCCGAGAACGGGGTGGAAGTGATCGCCACCGGGCGGATCACCACCTATGCCGACCGCTCCTCCTACCAGCTCATGGTCGACCGGCTGGAATACGCCGGCGCCGGTGCGCTGCTGGCGCGGATCGAGGCGCTGCGGGTGCGGCTGGCCGGGGAAGGCCTGTTCGATCCCGCCCGCAAGCGGCCGATCCCGATGCTGCCGGCCGTGATCGGCGTGGTCACGTCCGAGCGCGGCGCGGTGATCCAGGACATCCGCACCACCATCGCCCGCCGCTTCCCGCGCCCGATCCTGCTCTGGCCGGTGCCGGTGCAGGGCGACGGCGCGGCCGAGCGGATCGCCGCGGCCATCCGCGGTTTCGACGCCCTGCCGCCGGACGGTCCGATCCCGCGCCCTGACGTGCTGATCATCGCCCGCGGCGGCGGCAGCCTGGAAGACCTGATGGCGTTCAACGACGAGGCGGTGGTGCGCGCCGTCGCCGCCTGCGCCATTCCGCTGATCTCGGCGGTGGGCCATGAGACCGACACCACCCTGATCGACTTCGCCTCCGACCGCCGCGCCCCCACCCCCACCGCGGCGGCCGAGCTTGCGGTGCCTGCGCGGGCGGAGCTGGCGGCGGCGCTGGCGCAATCCGGCGCGCGGCTGGCCGGTGCGCTGAACCGGCTGACGCAGGAACGCCGCCTCCGGCTCGGCCGGGCGGAGCGGGGGTTGCCCGACCTGCCCGGCCTGCTCGGCGCCGCGCGCCAGCGGCTGGACGACCGGGGGGAACGGCTCGGCCTCGTGCTGCCCAACCTGCTGGCGGCACGGCGGGCGGGGCTCGACCGGACGGTGGGCCGGCTGCCCGACCTGCCCGGGCTGATCGTCCAGGCAAGGCGCGCCGCGACCGAGGTCGAGGCGCGGCTGCGACGTGCGTTGCCGGGGCTGGTGGAGCGGCGGCGCACCGCGCTCGCCTTGTCCGGCCAGCGGCTCGGCTTCGCGCTGCGCCAGGCAGTGGCGCGGGTGCACCGCGGCGCCGGCACCACCCTGGCGCGGCTGACCCCGGCCCCGCTCGGGGCGCTGCTGCGCGAGGCGCGGGCCCGCACCGAGGGCGCGGGGGCGCGGCTGGAAGCGGTCTCGCCGCTGGCGGTGCTGCAGCGGGGCTATGCGCTGGTCACCGATCCGGCCGGACGGGCGCTGACCGCGGCGGCTTCGGTGGCGCCGGGGGCGGCGCTGCGGCTGCGCTTCGCCGACGGCACGGTGGCGGCGACCGCCGATCGGTCGGGGCCGGCAGGCGGCCCGCCGCCGGGACCGGCGCCGGCGACACCCCCCGGCGGCGGACGCGCGGCGGGCGGCCCCGGGCCGGCCCAGCCCCGACCGCCGCAGCCGGCGCAGGGCCGGCTGGGACTGTGACATTCCGGCCGCAGTTGTTGCGTCCATGCAAGGCTTGCGGATCTGGGGGAGGCCGAAATGCTTGACGTGGTAGGTGATGCCGCCTAATGGCGATGGCGGTCGCAACGGTTCGCCGCTGCGCCCCCTTTTTCGTACCTGACCGCTGCACCCCTCATCCAGGGACCACCCCGCAATGAACATGAAGATTCTCGGCGCCTTCGCCGCCGTTGCCTTGCTGTCGGCGTGCGCCACCAAGCCGGCCACCACCGGCGCGGCCACCGGCGCCGGGGCGGCCGCTGCCACCGCGGGCCCCGCCCCGGGCAGTGAGCAGGATCTGGTCGCCAATGTCGGCGATCGCGTCTTCTACGCGTTCGACCGCTCTGCGCTGACCTCCGCCGACAAGGCGACCCTGGACCGCCAGGCCGCCTGGATGGAGAAGTATCCGCAGGTGCAGGTGCTGGTCGCCGGCAACTGCGACGATCGCGGCACCGAGGAATACAACCTCGCCCTCGGGCACCGCCGCGCCGCCGCCGCACGCGACTACCTGGTGGCCAAGGGCGTGAGCCCGGCGCGCATCAAGACCATCAGCTACGGCAAGAGCCGCCCGGTCGCGCTGGGCGACAACGAGCAGGCCTGGTCGCAGAACCGCAACGCGATCACCTCGCTGCAGGGCTTCAACCCGCAAGGGAACTGATCCGCGCAACCGATCGTCCCGGACCTTCCCGGGCTGCCGGGATGGATCCCGAGGCTGTGAGAACGAGGCGCTGCCGGCTGGCCCGGCGGCGCCTCGCTGCGTTTTGCGGCCCCTGCGCCGCGGCCGTGCGCCCGTCGCCTCCCGCCGCGGCACGCGGCGGCAGTTCCGCTGGTGCGGCCGACAGGCTAGACTGCGGCTGACGGATCGGTCCGGTCCCCGGAACACTCCGCGCTTGTCCCACGCCCCGCACTTGTCCCACGTCAGGAGCCGCGCATGCGTCTGCCGCCCGTGAAAGCGCTTGTGATCGCCATGCTGGCGCTGTTGCCCGCGGCGCCTCTGCTGCTGGCGCCCTCGCCCGCCGCGGCGCAGATCGACAGCCGGGAAGGGATCGCGTTGCGCGACCAGATCCTGCAACTGCGCCACGAGGTGGAGGGGCTGCGTGCGCAGGTCGCCAACGGTGGCGGCGGGTCGTATCTGGGCGGCGCCCAACGCGCGCCCGCCGTGTCCGGCAACGGCACGTCGGACATGGTGGTCCAGCTGCTCGACCGGATGAACGGGATCGAGGACGAGATCCGCACCCTGCGCGGCCGGATCGACGAGTTGCAGAACAACGAAGACCAGAAGATCGCCGATCTCGGCAAGCAACTGGCCGACCTCAAGTTCGCGGTCGAGCACCCCGGCATGGCCGGCGCCGGGCCGCAGGCCGGCGGCCCAGCCGGTGCGGCCAAGGGAACGCTTCCGGCGCCGCCGGAAGCGCCACACCGGGCCGCGACCCGGGAACCGGACCATGCGCCGTCATCGGCCGCGCATCGATCCGACGGCGCCCTGGCGGGCGCGTACGCCGCGCTCGACCGCGGCGATTATGCCGCGGCCGAGCATGGCGCGCGCGCGGTCCTGGCCCATCGCGCCGCGCCCGAGGCCTATGATGCGCAGTTCCTGCTGGCCGAGGCGTTGGCCGGCCAGCATCAGTGGTCGCGCGCGGCGATCGCCTATGACGATGCCTACAACCGCTCCAAGCAGGGCGCGCACGCCCCCGCCGCGCTGCTCGGCCTTGCCCTGTCCCTGACCGCGATCAACGAACATCGCGCGGCCTGCGAGACCCTGGCCAAGCTCCATGCGCAGTACCCGCGCCAGGGCACGGCCTTGAAGAACCAGGCCGCCGCCATCGCGCGTCGGGCCGGGTGCCGCTAGCCGGATCCCCGACCGACCCGTCCCCTGCGCCGGGGCACGATGCCCGTCCGCCGGCCGGGTCCGCACCGCCGGCCCCTCGCTGGATCGGTGATGCGCCGGTGGGGGCGGCGGAGTTCGCCGCCCGGCTCGATCGGCTCGGTCCGTTCGGGCCGGCACCGGCGCTCGCGGTGGCGGTCTCCGGCGGCGCCGACAGCCTGGCGCTGGCGCGGCTTGCGCAGGCATGGGCCGCGGCGCGCGGCGGCATCCTGCTCGGGCTGATCGTCGATCACGGGCTGCGCCCGGACGCCGCCGCGGAAGCCACGGAAGCGGCGGCGCGGCTGGCCGGCCTCGGCGTGCCGGCGCGCATCCTGCGGCTGACCGGGCTGGCGCGCGGACCGGGCCTGGCCGAGCGGGCCCGCGCGGCACGCTATGCCGCCCTGGAGGCCGCCTGCCAGGAAGCCGGGATCGTCCATCTGCTGCTTGGCCATCACGCCGCCGACCAGGCGGAGACGGTGATCCTGCGCGCGCTGGCCGGCAGCGGCGCCGCCGGCCGCGCGGGGATGGCGGCGCGGGTGGAAACCCCGCGGCTCTGCTGGCTGCGCCCGCTGCTCGACCTGCCGCCGGCGCGGCTGCGGGCGACCCTGGTCGCGGCCGGGCTCGGCTGGGCGGAAGATCCCTCGAACGCCGACCCCGCCGCCACCCGCGCCCGGCTGCGCGCGCTGCGCGCCGATCGCGCCGGCGCCGGCCCGGCGACCCGGGCGCTGGTCGCCGCCGCGGCCGCGGCGGGGGCGACGCGCGCGGCGGCCGAGGCCGGCTGGGCCGCCCTGCTGGCCGCGCGCGCGGTGCTGCGCCCGGAGGGGTTCGCCCTGCTCGATCCCGCGCCGTTGCCGCCGGAGGCCCTGGGCGCGCTGATCCGCACCATCGCCGGCGCCGCCCACCCGCCGCGCGGCCGGGCGTTGGCTGCGCTGGCGGCGGCGCCGCGCCCGGCCACCCTGGGCGGCGCGCGGCTGCTGCCCGCCGGCCGCCTCGCCCCCGGCCGGCTGCTGGTGGTGCGGGAGGCAGCGCGTCTGGCCCCGCCGGTGCCGGCCAACCCCGGGGCGGTGTGGGACGGGCGCTTCCGCCTGGCGGGCGTGCCGCCCCCGCCCCAGGGTCGGCCGGCACCGGCGGGAACCACCCTGGGCGCGCTGGGGGCGGACGCGGCCGGGCTGCGCCGCCGCTCGCCACTGCCCGCCGCGGTGCTGCGCACCCTTCCCGCCCTGCGCCGCGACGGGACGCTTCTCGCCGTGCCGCAGCTCGGCTACCATCTGCCCGGGAGCGAAGGGTTCCGTGTGGTGTTCGCGCCCGGCCGACCCGTCTGCGGCGCCCCCTTCCTGCCCGCTTTCCCGCCCGGCTGACCCGGCGCGGGGAAAGACGGAACGGCGGGGATGCGCGGGGGCGCGGAACACACTATCTTAGGCGTTCGGAGCTATCGCGGCCGGACGCCACGCCGGCCGTCGCCTGAACTGCTTTGTCTGAACCGCGTGGGCATGAACGTGAGCACGAACGCATGAGCAATTTCGGCCGCAACCTCGCGCTGTGGGTGATCATCCTCCTGTTGCTCGTGGTTCTGTTCAACCTGTTCCAGCCCGGCACCAGCCAGGCGCCATCGACCCAGGTCGCCTATTCGGACTTCCTGCACCAGGTCACCCAGGGCAAGGTGCGCGACGTGGTGATCCAGGGGCGCACGGTCAGCGGCCAGCTGTCCGACGGGCAGACCTTCGCCACCTACACGCCGGAAGACCCCACCCTGGTCAAGCAGTTGACCGACCACAACGTGCGGGTGATCGCCAAGCCGCGTGACGCCGACCAGAACCCGCTGCTGCACTACCTGCTGTCGTGGTTCCCGATGCTGCTGCTGATCGGCGTCTGGGTGTTCTTCATGCGCCAGATGCAATCGGGCGGCGGGCGCGCCATGGGCTTCGGCAAGTCCCGCGCCCGGCTGCTGACCGAAAAGCAGGGCCGCGTCACGTTCGAGGACGTGGCCGGCATCGACGAAGCCAAAAGCGAGCTGCAGGAGATCGTCGACTTCCTGCGCGATCCGCAGAAATTCCAGCGCCTGGGCGGCAAGATCCCCAAGGGCGTGCTGCTGGTCGGCCCCCCCGGCACCGGCAAGACCCTGCTCGCGCGCGCGATCGCCGGTGAGGCGAACGTGCCCTTCTTCACCATCTCGGGCTCGGACTTCGTCGAGATGTTCGTGGGCGTCGGCGCCTCCCGCGTGCGCGACATGTTCGAGCAGGGCAAGAAGAACGCGCCCTGCATCATCTTCATCGACGAAATCGACGCGGTCGGCCGGCACCGCGGCGCCGGGCTCGGCGGCGGCAATGACGAGCGCGAGCAGACGCTCAACCAGATGCTGGTCGAGATGGACGGCTTCGAATCGAACGAAGGCGTGATCCTGATCGCCGCCACCAACCGCCCCGACGTGCTGGACCCGGCGCTGCTGCGGCCGGGCCGGTTCGACCGCCAGGTGGTGGTGCCGAACCCGGACGTGAGCGGGCGGGAGAAGATCCTGCGCGTGCACATGCGCAAGGTGCCGCTGGGCTCGGACGTCGATCCCAAGACCATCGCCCGCGGCACGCCCGGGTTCTCGGGCGCCGATCTGGCCAACCTGGTGAACGAGGCGGCGCTGCTCGCCGCGCGCATCGGCAAGCGCGTGGTGGCGATGGCGGAGTTCGAGCACGCCAAGGACAAGGTGATGATGGGCGCCGAGCGGCGGTCGCTGGTCATGTCGGAAGCCGAGAAGCGCATGACCGCCTATCACGAGGGCGGCCACGCGCTGTGCGCCTTGCACGAGCCGGAATGCGATCCGGTGCACAAGGCGACCATCATCCCGCGTGGCCGGGCGCTGGGCCTGGTGATGAGCCTGCCGGAGGGCGACCGCTATTCGAAGTCGAAGTCGAAGCTGCTCGGCGAGCTGACCATGGCGATGGGCGGGCGCGCGGCGGAGGAGATCATCTTCGGCTCCGACAAGGTCTCCAACGGCGCCGCCGGCGACATCAAGATGGCGACCGATCAGGCGCGGCGCATGATCACCGAATGGGGCATGAGCGAGAAGCTCGGCATGATCGCCTATGGCGACAACTCCCAGGAAGTGTTCCTCGGCCACTCGGTGACGCAGAACAAGAACGTCTCGGAGCTGACCGCGCGGGAGATCGACGCCGAGATCAAGGACATGATCGACCGGGCCTACAAGAAGGCGCGGCACATCCTGACCGAGAACATCGAGGAGCTGCACCGGCTGGCGCGCGGACTGCTGGAGCACGAGACGCTGAGCGGCGATGAGATCCGCACCATCCTGCGTGGCGAGCCGGTGATCCGCAAAGTGGTCGACGAGCCGGCGCCGGAGAACCGCCGCGCCTCGGTGCCGACCACGTCCCGCCCGGCCGCGCCGACGCCGCCCTCGGGCGGGCTGGGGCCGGCGCCGCTGCCGGGCTAAGCCCGGTGGCCGGGCCGCGCGGGCGGGCGCGCCCCGCGGGAGCAGCTGCGAGCCGGCGATGACCGTCGCGCGTTGGGCCGGCCTGACCCTCGACCGGCCGCGGGTGATGGGTATCCTGAACGTCACCCCCGACAGTTTCAGCGACGGCGGAACCCATGGCTCCACCGCGGCGGCGATCGCCGCAGGGCAGGCGCTCGCTGCGGCGGGCGCGGATATCGTCGATGTGGGTGGCGAGAGCACCCGCCCCGGGGCCGCCCCGGTCGACCCGGCGGAGGAGATCCGCCGCACCGTCCCGGTGGTGCGCGCGTTGGCCGGGGCGGGCGTCCTTGTCTCCATCGACACCAGGAACGCCGCGACGATGGCCGCCGCGCTGGATGCCGGTGCCGGCATCGTCAACGACGTCTCTGCCCTGGCGCATGATCCGGCGGCCGCCGCGCTGCTCGCCGCACGCCGGGTTCCGGTGGTGCTCATGCACATGCGCGGCACGCCGGCGACGATGCGTGCGCAGGCCTGCTACGGCGACGTCGTGACAGAGGTTGCCGCCGAACTCGCCGCCCGCCGGGACGCGGCCGAGGCTTCCGGCATCGCGCGGGCTTCGATCTGCCTCGACCCCGGCATCGGCTTCGCCAAACGCGCCGGGCACTCCGTCGCGCTGCTGCGCCGCCTGCCGGCGCTGGCCGCGCTGGGCTGTCCGCTGCTGGTCGGCCTGTCCCGCAAGGCGGTCATCGGCCGTCTGTCCGGCGTGGCGGAGCCGCGGGGGCGCCTGGCCGGCTCACTGGCGGCCGGACTGTTCGCGGTTGCGCGCGGGGCGGCGATCCTGCGGGTGCACGACGTCGCGGAGACGGTTCAGGCGCTGCGGGTGTGGCAGGTCCTGGCGGGCCCGGACGACCCGTAATGGGTCCCCCGGGCGGCTACTCCGTGGCCTCTTTCGGATCCCGTCCCAGCACCCAGTCCTGGCGCAGCTCGAGATTGTTGCGCTTCAGCATGCGGTAGAACGTGACGCGGGAGACGTTCATTTCGGCAGAGGCGCGGGTGATGTTGAACCTCGTGCGGTTGAGGGCATCCAGCAACGCGTTCAGCTCCGCGCTCGATCCGGGCAGGGGGCGGTGCGTTCCGGTGCCGGCCGCCGTAGCCGCCGCCGCGGGGCCCGGCTCCTCCAGGTGGAGGTCTTCGGGGCCGATCCGTTCCTGCGTGTTGGCCATGGCGGCGCGTTGCACCACCCCCATCAGCTCGCGAACGTTGCCGGGCCAGCTATGGGCCTGCAGCGCGGCGATCGCTTCGGGGGTGAAGCTGCAGGCGTGGCCCAGCACGCGGGTTCCAATCTGGTTCAGGAACAGTTCGGCCAGCGGGCCGATATCCTCAAGCCGGGCGCGCAGCGGCGGCACGTGCAGGCGCAGGACATTCAGGCGGTAGTACAGGTCGGGACGCAGGGAGGAGGAGGCGATGCGGTCCGGCTCGGACAGGGTCACGCCGGTGATGAGGCGCAGGTCCACCCGGATCGGCACCCGTTCCCCCACCCGCGCGATCTGCTTTGTCTGCAGCAGGTGCAGGAGGCCGGTCTGGGAACTGGACGGAAGCTCGCCCACCTCATCGAGGAACAGGGTGCCGGCATGGGCGCGCTCGGTCAGGCCGCGCTTCACCCCGGCGCCCGGGAACACGGCCCGACCGTGGCCGAACAGTTCGAGATCGGTGAGCGAAGCCGGCAGGGCCCCGCAGTGCTGGGCGATGAAGGGCGCGCCGCGCCGGCGCGACCGGCCATGGACGAACCGGGCCACCAGGGCTTTGCCGGTTCCGGCCTCGCCGGTGATCAGGATGGGGAGGTCGCTGGCCGCGAAGCGCCGCGCTTCGTCGAGCACGGCGTGCATGACCGCGCTCTCGGCGATAATCGCGTCCGAGGGTTCGGGGTCGGCCGTGCCCTGCGGCAGGTCGATGGCACGTGGCGCGCGGATGGCGGACGGCCGCTGCGGGGCGGATACCAGCGAGAAATCAGACATGAACCCTCCTGGGCGCTCAAGGCCGCGGATGTCGTGACGGGTGGGCCGCACGGTTCCCTTGGCCGGATGGATCGTATTCAGCGACGGGTACGCACTTTTGAGACGGATGTAAAGAACATTCTCGGAACCTGGGACGCGAGAGACGTTTTTCCGCTGCCGGCGCCGGGCCGGCCCGGGTGCCGCGCCGCGGGCTCCCTCCGCCAGCGGGTGGCGGCGCGCGGCGGGCTCGACGACGCGCCAGGTCGGAGGAACCGGCAGGAGACCCGTCGCCGGCGTGCCGCGGCTTTGCGGTGGGTCCGGGGACCATGACCCCCGGCACCCGGGCCGACCCCGGCGGGGCCATGATCCTGGCGGGGCGGCAACGTCCGGGCAGCCATCGCGACGGGAGGCGGGCAAGGGAGGTCGCGTCGTCTCCGGCGAGGGGGGGCAGGCTCCTGGTCCCGACTGGCCGCACCCGAAGCGCCGATGGCGCGGATCACCGAGACCGTCCCGCGGCCCTGCATCCCGGCATCTGCTATTGCCTTCATTTTCCGGCAAGACTCCACAGCGCGGGGCATTCGGAGCTGACATCGATACGCTCCGCGCTCAGAATTGATAGAAATATTGTTATCGCCGGAATGACCCCAGGTGCAAGAAGAAATTCGCTGTTGGCTTCATAATGTGCGTATGTAACGGACCGTATGTTACTACGACATCTGTCGTTATCAGTCGCAGGATTTACTGTACCGGACGTTTGTCAAACGCGGTCGGTGCGACACATGTGTCGTCCTGTCTCAACAGAAAATCCCTCCGGCCAGCGCGATCAGGCGCGGGGTTCGGGCTGCGTTCATCGCCGGCGGGTCGGCATTTCGTTGGGCACCTGAGACCGGCGGCCGCTTCGGCCGACCGGTATCGCGCGCAGGGTTGGCGTGGCGGCTGCGCGCAAAACACAAGGAGATCCGGATTTCCCAGGAAGACGGGTCTATGACACAACAAAAAGGGGCGGCCGAAGCCGCCCCGAGATGCCGGACAATGCTGGTGATGGGAGAGAGATCAGACGCGCCGTCGCTGCCCGCCGAACGCCAGCATCCCGAGCAGCCCGACGCCGAGCAGCGTGATGCTGGCGGGCTCGGGGACCGGATCCATCTGGATCGTGCTGTTGACCGTGCCGGTCCCGTTCGCGACGAGGGTGTAGACCTCGGTTTCGGAAAATGGCCCGGTCAGCGTCGCCGTCGCCGTCCCGACATTGGTTCCGATGGTCGTAAACATATGGCTGCTCAGGGGGGTCGTCGTGCCGAATATCTGATTTCCCGCATCGACATAGGTCGCTTCCGTCACGGAACCGATGGACCCTGACAGCATGTTGGTGGTGAACGAGCTGCTGAACAGGCCGCTGCCGCCGCTCGGTGCCGAAAGGCCCGTTTCCGTCACGTACACTTTCAGGGTGCCGGCCGTCGAGGAAGAGAGATTGAGGGATTGGCTGTCCAGTACCGGCTGCGCAACGTTGGGAGCCCCGATGACGCTGACGAAGTTGACGCCGAAGCTTCCGTACGATGTCCCGGTGAGCATGACCGTCCCGTTGCCGCTGGCCAGCTGGGTGATGCTGCCACTATTAACGCCGGCCTGCTGCAATCCGATGTAGACGGGTAACGCATGTGCGGCCGGAGCGGCCGCCAGGCTCGCGCTCGCGAATGCGGCGGCCAGCCATAATCCTTTCGCGGGGCGGTGCCATCGCACGGCACGCCCGTTGTCTGCATTCGCCGGCTTGTTCATTACGCTCTCCTGCTGCCGTATTGCGATTGGCGGCACCACGCTCGCGGCGGGTGACGGCGGGAGAATGATCGATGCGTGCTGCCGTTCGAAAGCAAAACGAGGCGCAACTGTCGCAACGGGAATACCGGCTGTAACTCGACCGTAAACAGTACGATCGTTGATGTCGGAAATCCTGTCCCTGCATCGCCGTTCCCGGCTACGTGATCACGCACATCCCCGCTGCGGTGGCAGAACGCCCGATCATCGGCGCGCTCCCGCCGCTTCCCTCGGCGGCACCAGGCCGGTAAACACACTCTCGCCGCCGCGGCGCGGATCGATGACCAGACGCTCGATCAAGGACGATCATATGACCCAGTCCCGCCGCCTGTTCGGCACCGACGGTATCCGCGGCACCGCCAACACCCACCCGATGACCGCGGAAACCGCGCTGCGCCTCGGCCAGGCCGCCGGACTGCTGTTCACCCGCGGCGCCCATCGCCACCGCGTGGTGATCGGCAAGGACACGCGGCTCTCGGGCTACCTGCTCGAACCGGCGCTCACCGCCGGCTTCATCGGCGCCGGGATGGACGTGACCCTGGTCGGCCCGCTGCCCACCCCGGCCATCGCCATGCTCACCCGCAGCCTGCGCGCCGACCTCGGCGTGATGATCTCTGCCTCCCACAACCCGTTCGAGGACAACGGCATCAAGCTGTTCGGCCCCGACGGCTGCAAACTCTCCGACGCGACGGAACGCGAGATCGAGGCGCTGATGGCCGCCGACCTCGCCCGCCGCCTCGCGCCGTCGCGCGCGCTCGGCCGCGCCGCGCGGCTGGAAGACGCCGCCGGCCGCTACATCGAAGCGGCCAAGGGCACCTTCCCGCGCGGCCTGCGGCTCGACGGCCTGAAAATCGTCGTCGACTGCGCCAACGGCGCCGCCTACCGGGTCGCCCCCACCGTGCTGTGGGAACTGGGCGCGACCGTGATCCCGGTCGGCGTGACACCCGACGGGTTCAACATCAACAAGGACTGCGGCTCCACCGTGCCGGACAATCTCTGCGCCCAGGTGCTCGAACACGGCGCCGACCTCGGCATCGCGCTCGACGGCGACGCCGACCGGGTGCTGCTCGCCGACCAGCACGGGGACCTGATCGACGGCGACCAGATCCTGGCGCTGATCGCCCGCTCCTGGGCCGCCTCGGGACGGCTGCGCGGCGACGGGATCGTTGCCACCGTGATGTCCAACCTCGGGCTCGAACGCTTCCTCGCCGCCCAGGGCCTGCGCCTGCACCGCACCAGGGTGGGCGACCGTTACGTGGCCGAGCGGATGCGGACCGACGGCATGAACGTGGGCGGCGAACAATCCGGCCACATGATCCTGTCCGACTTCGCCACCACCGGCGACGGGCTGGTGGCGGCGCTGCAGGTGCTCGCCGTGCTGGTCGAGCAGGGCCGCCCGGCCAGCGAAGCGGGCCGCGCCTTCGCCCCGCTGCCGCAGGTACTGCGCAACGTGCGTTTCGCCGGCGCCTCGCCCTTGCGCGCGCGCCAGGTCCAGGCCGCGATCGCCGCCGCCGAGGCGCGGCTTGGCACCGCCGGACGGGTGCTGATCCGCGAAAGCGGCACCGAACCGCTGGTCCGCGTCATGGCCGAGGCCGAAGACGAAGCACTGGTCTCCGAGGTGGTGGATGGGCTCTGCGCCACCATCGCCGACGCCACCCAGATGGCGGCGGACGCCGCCTAGCCGATGCCGGCGCTGCGCGGCCGGGTCCTGGCGATCGGCGGATCAGATCCCGGGGGCGGCGCCGGCATCCAGGCGGACCTCAAAACCATCGCCGCGTTCGGCGCCTACGGCATGACCGCGCTCACCGCGCTGACCGTGCAGGACACCACCGCCGTCCATGAGGTCATGGTGCTGCCGGCGGATTTCGTGCGGGCGCAGATCGCGGCGGTGCTGGGCGATCTCGGGGCGGATGCGATCAAGACCGGGATGCTGGGCGATCTCGCGGTGGTGGAGGCGGTGTCCGACCTGCTCGCCGCCGCGGCCCCCATGCCGGTGGTGGTCGATCCGGTGCTGCGCGCCACCGCCGGGCCGCGCCTGCTGGCGGACGGCGCGCGCGCCGCGCTCACCCGCCGGCTGCTGCCGCTGGCCAGCCTGCTGACCCCCAACCTGCCGGAAGCCGAGGTGCTCACGGGGATGGCGATCCCCGATCTCGCCGCCATGCACCGGGCGGCGGCGGCGCTGCTGGCGATGGGCGTGCCGGCGGTGCTGCTGAAAGGCGGCCACCTGCCGGGGGCCACCGTGGTCGATCTGCTGGCGACCCGGGACGGGGTGGAGGAATTCGCCGCCCCGCGGCTGGATGCGCGCCACACCCACGGCACCGGCTGCACCCTGGGCAGCGCCATCGCGGCCGGGCTCGCCCAGGGCATGAGCCTGCGCGACGCGGTGCTGCGCGCACGCGGCTTCGTGCGCGCCGCCATCCTCGCCGCCCCCGGCTTCGGCGCCGGGAACGGCCCGCTGAACCACGCGGTGTAGGCGTCTGCGCTAAGCGCGCAGCGCCCCTTCGCTGGCCTCGGCCAGCGGCACCGGCAGGTGCTTCACGTAGTCCTTCGGCACGATCTGCCAGACATGGGGCAGGGTACGGTCCCAGTCGTGCAGCAGGCGCGCGGCGTAGCGCGAGTTGGTTTCCTTCACGTGGCGGGCGACCAGATCGCGCAACACCTGTTCCCAGTGCGGGTGCGCGATGCGCTGCCAGATCAGGGTGTCGGGGTTGACCCGCCGCTCGAACATCGCCTCCGGGTCGTAGACGAAGGCCATGCCGCCGGTGAAGCCGGCGCCGAAATTATCCCCGACCGAGCCCAGGATCACCGCCACCCCGCCGGTCATGTATTCGCAGCCGTTGGAGCCGCAGCCCTCCACCACCGTGTGCGCGCCGGAGTTGCGCACCGCGAAGCGCTCCCCCGCCTGGCCGGCCGCGAACAGATAGCCCGCGGTCGCCCCGTACAGCACCGTGTTGCCGATGATGGTGTTCTGGTTGCTGAGCAGGGTGGAAGACGGCGCCGGGCGCACCACGATGGTCGCCCCCGACAGCCCCTTGCCGACGTAATCGTTGGCGTCCCCGAACATCTCCAGCTTGAGCCCCTGCACCGCGAAAGCGCCCAGCGACTGCCCGGCCGAGCCGCGCAGCCGCACCGTCAGATGCCCCGGCTGCAGCCCGGTCATGCCGAAGCGGCGGGTGATCTTGGACGAGATCTTGGTGCCGATGGCGCGATGCGTGTTGCGGATGGTGTATTGCAACTGCATCTTCTCGCCGTGCTGGAACAGCGCGGCGGCGTCGGCGATCATCTGCGCGTCCAAGGTCTCCGGTACCTCGTTGCGCCCTTCCAGGGTGCAGTAGCGCGCGTACGGTCCGGGATCCGCCTGCGCCAGCAGCGGATTGAGGTCGAGATCATCCAGGATGTCGGCGCCGCGGCTGACCTGCTGCAGCAGGTCGGTGCGCCCGATCACCTCGGCCAGGGTGCGGAAGCCGAGGCTGGCCAGGATGTGGCGCACGTCGTCGGCGATGAAGGAAAAGAGGTTGATCACCTTCTCCGGTGAGCCGTCGAACTTGGCGCGCAGGCTCTCGTCCTGGGTGCACACGCCGACGGGGCAGGTGTTGGAGTGGCACTGGCGGACCATGATGCAGCCCATCGCCACCAGCGAGGCGGTGCCGATGCCGAACTCCTCCGCCCCCAGCATCGCCGCGATCACCACGTCGCGTCCGGTCTTGATGCCGCCGTCGGTGCGCAGCTTCACCCGGTGGCGCAGCCGGTTCAGCATCAGCACCTGATGCGTCTCCGACAGCCCCAGTTCCCACGGCAGGCCGGCGTATTTGATCGAGCTCTGCGGGGACGCGCCGGTGCCGCCCGAATGGCCGGAGATCAGGATCGCGTCCGCCTTCGCCTTCGCCACGCCGGCGGCGATGGTGCCGATCCCGGAACGCGACACCAGCTTCACGCAGACCGTCGCATCCGGGTTGATCTGCTTGAGGTCGTAGATGAGCTGCGCCAGGTCCTCGATCGAGTAGATGTCGTGGTGCGGCGGCGGGCTGATCAGCATCACGCCCGGGGTGGAGTGGCGCAGCCGGCCGATCAGGGCGGAGACCTTGATGCCCGGCAGCTGCCCGCCCTCGCCGGGCTTGGCGCCCTGGGCGACCTTGATCTCGATCTCGCGGCAGTTGTTCAGATATTCCGCGGTCACGCCGAACCGTCCCGAGGCGATCTGCTTGATCGCCGAGGAGGCGTTGTCGCCGTTGGCGCGCGGCTTGTAGCGCGCCGGATCCTCGCCGCCCTCGCCGCTGTCGGATTTGGCGCCGATCCGGTTCATGGCGATCGACAGGGTCTCATGCGCTTCCGGCGACAGCGCGCCGAGGCTGATGCCCGGTGCGACCAGGCGCTTGCGGATCTCGGTGATGCTTTCGACTTCGTCGACCGGAACCGGCGTGCGGCCGTCGGTGCGGAAGTCGAGCAGGTCGCGCGGCGCGATCAGCGGCAGCTTGCGCACCGCCTCGGCGTAGCGGCGATAGAGCGCGAAACTGTCGGAGGCGACGGCGGATTGCAGCAGGTGGATCAGCCCCGGGTCGAACCCGTGCGTTTCGCCGCCGAGCCGGCGCAGCTTGTAGACGCCGCCGACCGGCAGGGTGACCACATCCTCGTTCCAGGCCAGCGCATGCTGATCGCGCACCTTGCGCGCGATGCCGGGCAGGCCGATGCCCGAGATGCGTGAGGTCATGCCGGGGAAGAATTCCGCCACCAGCGCGCGCGACAGGCCGATCGCCTCGAAATTATAGCCGCCGCGATAGGAGGAGATGACGCTGATGCCCATCTTGGACATCACCTTCAGCAACCCCTTGTCGACCGCCTTCTTGTAGCGCGTGATCGCCTGCTTGAGGGTGAGGTCGCCGAACAGGCCGCGGCGGTGGCGGTCGGCGATCGATTCCTGCGCCATATAGGCGTTCACCGTGGTGGCGCCGACGCCGATCAGCACCGCGAAATAATGCACGTCCATGCACTCGGCGCTGCGGACATTGAGGCTGGTGAAGGTCCGGAGCGACTGGCGCACCAGATGGGTGTGCACGCCGCCGGTGGCGAGGATCATCGGGATCGCGGCACGGTCCGGGCCGGCGTTCTCGTCGGTCAGGATCACATGGGTGCAGCCGGCGCGCACGCCTTCCTCCGCCTCGCGGCGGATGCGTTCCAGCGCGGCGCGCAACCCGGCCTCGCCATCCGCGACCGGGAAGGTGGCATCGACGACGCAGACGGAACTGCCCATGAAGTCCCGCATCGCCTGGAACTCGGCGGTGGAGAGCACCGGCGAATCAAGCTGCAGCAGGTCGCACTGGCTCTGGTCCTCGTCGAGCACGTTGCCGAGGTTGCCGAGCCTGGTCTTCAACGTCATCACCCGCGTCTCGCGCAGGCTGTCGATCGGCGGGTTGGTGACCTGGCTGAAGGTCTGGCGGAAGAAATGATGCAGCCCGCGGTAGCGGTCCGACAACACCGCGAGCGGCGTGTCGTCGCCCATCGAGCCCACCGGTTCCTGCGCGTCCTCCACCATCGGGTGCAGGATCAGCTCCTGCTCCTCCATGGTGAACCCGACGGCGACCTGGCGGCGGCGCAGCGCCTCGCCCTCGTACAGCACCGGCTCGGCCGCGTCGGTCTTCACCACCCGGTCGATCTCGGTGATGCGCTTGGCCCATTCGCCGAACGGCTGGCGCGCGGCGAGCGTGTCGCGCAGCTCCTCGTCGCGGTAGAAGCGGGACTCGACCAGGTCGACGGCGATGGTCTGGCCCGGACCGACCCGTCCCTTCTCGGCGATCCGCTCCTGGTCGAGCTTCACCATGCCGGTCTCGGAGCCGACGATCAGCAGCTTGTCGGTGGTGATGGTGTAGCGCAGCGGGCGCAGCCCGTTGCGGTCGAGCCCGGCGATCACCCAGCGCCCGTCGGTGGCGGCGATCGCGGCCGGCCCGTCCCAGGGTTCCATCACCGCGTTGCAGTAGAGGAACATGTCGCGGTGCGCGGGCTTCATGGTCGCGTCCTGGCCGATCGAGGCCGGGATCATCAGCGCCTTGGTCATCGGCGCGTCGCGCCCGGCGTGGCAGAGCAGCTCGAACACGTTATCCAGGGTGGCGGTGTCCGATCCGCCCGCCTGCACCACCGGCTTCACGTCCTCGAGCCAGCCGCCGAGCTCCTCGGCGGCGAGCCTCGTTTCGTGCGCCTTCATCCAGTTGACGTTGCCGGTGACGGTGTTGATCTCGCCGTTATGCGCCAGCATCCGGAACGGCTGCGCAAGCCGCCAGGTGGGGAAGGTGTTGGTCGAGTAGCGCTGATGATAGATCGCGAAGCGGGAGACAAAGCGGGCATCGAGCAGGTCCGGGTAGAACTCGGACAGGTGCTCGGCCAGGAACATTCCCTTGTAGATGATCGAGCGCGAGGACAGGGAGCAGAAATAGAGCTCGGGGATCTGCGCGGCGATCGCCTGCTTCTCGATGCGCCGGCGGATCACGTACAGTTCGCGCTCGAACGCGTCCTGGTCGGTGCCCTTCGGGTTCCAGAGCATGATCTGCTCGATCTCGGGGCGGGTGGCGTTGGCCTTCTCGCCGATGCAGTCGACGTTGATCGGCACCTGGCGCCAGCCATAGATCAGGTAGCCGAAATTCAGGATCTCGGTCTCCACGATCTGCCGGCAGCGCTCCTGGGCGCTGAGGTCGGTCTTCGGCAGGAACACCTGGCCGACCGCGATCGGCCCGGGCATCAGCTTGGCGCCGCCGTGCTGCACCGCGTCGGCGAAGAAATCCTGCGGGATCTCGATATGGATCCCGGCGCCGTCGCCGGTCTTGCCGTCGGCGTCCACCGCGCCGCGGTGCCACACGGCCTTCAGCGCGTCGATGCCGGCCTGCACCACGTCGCGGCGCGACGTGCCGTCCAGCGCGGCGATCAGGCCGACGCCGCAGGAATCGTGCTCCTGCGCCGGGTCGTAGGTGTGGCGCAGGGCCTTGGTGTTGCGGTCCCACGCGGCAAGGAAGTCCGGGCCGGATTCGATCATGTCGGTCATGGTCCTGTCCCCCGTTTCTCTATTCCGCCGCCGCCGGCAGCGCCTGCTGCTGCGTCACGTACTCATGGATGCGCTTCGCCGCGTCCCGCCCGTCGCGGATCGCCCACACCACCAGGGAGGCGCCGCGCACGATGTCGCCGGCGGCGAACACGCCCGGCAGGCTGGTCATGAAGCTGCGGTGGTTGATCCTGAGCGTGCCCCAGCGGGTCAGCTCCAGCCCCGTCTCGCCGAACATCGCCGGCAGATCCTCGGGATCGAAGCCCAGCGCCTTGATCACCAGATCGGCGCCGACGTTGAAGTGGCTGCCCGCGATCGGCTCGACCGACTGGCGGCCGGAGCTGTCGGGCAGGCCGAGATGCATGCGCACGGCGCGCACGCCGGCGACCTTGTCCTCGCCCAGGAAGGCTTCCGGCCCGGACAGCCAGACGAACTCCACGCCTTCTTCCTCGGCGTTCTTCACCTCGCGCATCGATCCCGGCATGTTCGCCCGGTCGCGCCGATACAGGCACTGCACCGAGGCCGCGCCCTGGCGCACCGCCGTGCGCACGCAATCCATCGCCGTGTCGCCGCCGCCGATCACCACCACCCGCTTGCCGGACGCGTCCAACAGGCCGGAGGTGAAATCGGGCACGTGATCGCCCAGGTTTTCCCGGTTCGACGCGATCAGGTAGTCGAGCGCCGGCACGATGCCGGGCAGCCCGGCGCCGGGCCCGCCGATCTCGCGCGGCTTGTACACCCCGGTCGCGATCAGCACCGCGGCGTGGCGCGCGCGCAGCGCGGCGAACGAGATGTCCTGCCCCACCGCGCAGTTCAGCTCGAAGCGAATGCCGGAGGCCTCGGCGAGCTCGCGGCGGCGCAGCACGACCTCCTTCTCCAGCTTGAAGTTGGGGATGCCGTAGATCATCAGCCCGCCGGCGCGGTCGTAGCGGTCGTAGATGGTCACCTGGTAGCCGCGGCGGCGCAGCTGCTCGGCCGCGGCCATGCCGCCCGGTCCGGCGCCGATGATGCCGATCGAGGCATCCAGCTCCCGACGCGGCGTGATCGGCTTCACCCAGCCGCGCTCGAACGCGGTATCGGTGATGTAGCGCTCGACGGCGCCGATGGTGACCGCCTCGAAGCCCTTCTCGATGACGCAGTTGCCCTCGCACAGCCGGTCCTGCGGGCAGATGCGGCCGCAGATCTCGGGGAAGTTGTTGGTGGAGGAGGAAACCTCGTAGGCTTCTTCCAGCCGTCCCTCCGCCGTCAGCTTCAGCCAGTCGGGGATGTTGTTGTGCAGCGGGCAGTGCACGGAACAGAACGGCACGCCGCATTGCGAGCAGCGGCTGGCCTGGGCCGCGGCGTCGCGGTCCTGGTAGATGCGATAGATTTCCTGGAAGTCGTGGCGGCGCTCGGCGACCGCCCGCTTCTCCGGCGTCTGTTGCGGCGTGTTGACGAACCGCAGCATGTGCTCGGGCATTCCCGACCCCTCCGGCTGGGCACGCGGGCGCGGATCGCCCGGAGCCGGGGGGCGACATACACGACGCGCGGCCGGTTGGCTAGAGGCGGCGGGCCAACAAGGACAGTAGATCTGCCCTATATTGCATCATCACGCCGTGTGCGGGGTCAGGCCGCCCGGCCTTCCGGGAAAGAAAGGTCCGACATGGACCTTTTCGCCGTCCCGTCCGTGCGCGTCCGCCGGCCGCCGCCGCGACGGAACCGGGCGAGATAGCCGGGCACCACCAGATCCATCGGGGTCGGCACCAGGCCGAGCTCGGTCAGGCCCGGCATGCCGGCGGTCACCACGTTGTCGCGTTGCAGCATCGCCAGCTGGTCGCGCGTGAAGGGCTTGCCGGGCAGCAGCTCGCCCAGCCGCGCCTGCAGCTGCGCGAGCCCCGCCGGCACGGCCACCAGCGGATGGCGCCGGCCGGTCCAGGCCAGCACTGCTTCCATAAGTTCGCGGAAACTGCGCACCTCGGGCCCGCCCAGCTCATAGATCCCGCCGGCCGCCTCGGGGCGGTCGAGCGCGGCCAGGATCGCGTCCGCCACGTCGCCCACATAGACCGGCTGGAACCTGCTCGCCCCGGCGATCACCGGCATCACCGGCAGCAGCCGCGCGAGGCTGGCGAAGCGGTTGAAGAACGCGTCCTCCGGCCCGAACACCACCGACGGGCGGAGGATGGTGGCGTCGGGGAAGGCCTGGCGCACCGCCACCTCCCCGGCCGCCTTGCTGCGGCCATAGCGACTGGGGCTCGCCGGGTCGGCGCCGATCGCCGAGATCTGCACCAGCCGCGCCACCCCGGCGGCGGCGGCCAGGCGGGCCACCCGGCCGGCGCCCTCGCCATGGATGCGGTCGAAGTCGCCCGCATGGCGCTCGGCCAGGATGCCGACCATGTTCACCGCCCAGTTGGCGCCGTCCAGCGCCCGGGCCACGTGGAAGTCGTCGGTGATCGGGCCGAACAGGGGCACGATCTGGCCGACCGCGCCCATCGGCTTGAGGAAGCCGGCGGCCACCGGGTCGCGCACCGCCACGCGCACGATGAAGCCGCGGCGGGCCAGCCGCTGCACCACATAGCGGCCGATGAAGCCGGAACCGCCGAACACCGTCGCTATCATGCGGGTTGCCATCGCCTGTCTGCCCTGGCTGTTACGGGGCCTTGATAGGTGCGCCGGACGGGATGCTCAAGGTGCGGCGCGGCAGGGGGCCGGCCATATTGGCTTTGACCTGCGCCCGGCGCCGACCTATCACCCGCGCGCGGCCGATGGGGCGTCGCCAAGTGGTAAGGCAACGGATTTTGATTCCGTCATGCGGAGGTTCGAATCCTCCCGCCCCAGCCAGGCGCCCCGCCGCTGGACCCGCGCCGGCCGCCCGGACCTCATGGCGCCGCGCCTTGGGCCGGCCACAGCGCGCGGATGTGCTCCGGCAGCGACCGCTTCACCTTCTCGACCTGCTCGGGCGTGACGTGGTGGTTCAGCACCGCCATCACCGCGCGCGTCGCGTCCCGCACATTGACCGGGCGGATGCCGCCCAGGCCGGCGCGGACATGGGCGAGGAAATCCTCCTCGGTATGCATCTTCTCGGGCGCATGGCCGGGCCGGGCCTGGTCGTAATAGGTCCCGCGCACCAGCAGCGGCAGTTGCGCGCCGAGATGCGCGGCCAGCTCCGGCGGCAGGCGGTCGCGCAGACTGCGCAGCACCGCGCCGAGCACGTGCCAGGCCACGTTCCGCTCCGGCCCGACCGTCTCCATGACCTCGTCGAGCCAGATATGGGTCGTCTGCAGGGTCTTGTCGAAGACGTCGAGTCCGGTCGTGCTCATGCAAGCTCTCCTGGCGCACCGGCTGCGATCGGGAGGATGATCGCCGATCGCCGCGCCGGGTTTCTTGACGCAGATCAACTCTCCGCCGATCGGCCGGCCCCGCGCGCGAGGCGCCGCAGGCGGATCAGCCCGGCTTCCAGCCGCGCGAAGTCGAGGCTCCTGCGGTCCAGCCGGTCGAGGTCGAGGCCCAGGCGCTGCGCCAGCACCCGCACGACCGGCAGCGGCGCCGGGTCCGCCTTGGCCCAATAGGGGCGCAACTCGCGCAGGAAGATGTTCACCGTCACCGGACCCACGCCGTAGAACGCCAAAAGCCGCGCCTCCAGATCCGCCCCGTCGCGCGCCGCGGCGTGCAGCCGGGCCAGGCTGCCGCCGTACAGATCCAGCAGCCGGCGGCAGGCGCTCAGGATTTTCCGCGACTTGCTCTCGTCGTAGCGCACGTAGCCGCCTTCGCGCATGACCGGGTTCACCAGCGTGTCCCAGCCGGCGGCGAGGATCTTCCGCGGGCTGGTGAGCCCGTGGCGGACGAAGGCGTGGAACGTGCGGGTCGCGATCGTCTCCGAGATCCGCTGGCCGAACAGCAGGCTGGCGAGGAACCAGAGGAACAGGTCCCGCTCCCCGCCCCGCGCCAGGTCGAGCCCGAGGCTCTCCGAGTAGAGCGGTGCGTGCGCGAGGTCCGCGGGCGCGGGCAGCGGCGCGGGCCGGCGCCCGGCACGTCCCGCGCGCGCGGTCGCCGTTCGCGGGCCGGAGTGCGACGCGTGCGCCATGGCGGGTCCCGGGTGGCTGCGGCGCCGATCCTTTTCGGGCGGCGCGGCGACGGGTGCATTGATCCTGCTCAGCGCCCGGCGCCGCGGCGCCCTGTCAGCCCGGCCCTGGCCCGCTGCGCGGCCCACGCCCCCGCACGCGCGGGGGAGAGGGGACGACCTGTCACAAATGACAGCTTGCCAGCCGGGGCAAGCTGTGCCGGGCGAAGACGGCTGACGGCGCCGCCCGGCCGGACCGCCGCAGCCCCTTCCTGCGAGGCGAGACGATGCGCCCGAGCCTGCACTGCGACCTCGTCAACGGCCCCTGCGGAGACCCGGTGCTGTATGTCGACATCCTGTTCGAGCGCCGCGCGCTGCTGTTCGATATCGGCGACATCGCGGCGCTGGCGCCGCGCAAGCTGCTGCGGGTCAGCGACGTGTTCGTCAGCCACACCCACATGGACCATTTCGCCGGCTTCGACCGGCTGCTGCGCCTGCTGCTCGGCCGCGACCGGACGGTCCGCCTGCACGGGCCGCACGGCTTCATCGACCAGGTCGGCCACAAGCTGCACGCCTATACCTGGAACGTCATCGGCCGCTACGCGGGCAACCTGGTGCTCGACGTGATCGAGGTGCGCGAGGGCGTCCCGCTGACCCGCGCCCGCTTCCAGTCGCGGCACGCCTTCGCGCGCGAGCCGAGCGCCGACCCAGAGGCCGACCGGCGGTGGGACGCGGGCGTGCTGGCCGCGTGCGGCAGTCTGCGCGTGCGCTGCGCCGTGCTGGACCACGGGACCCCGTGCCTCGGGTTCGCCGTGGCGGAGCCGGCGCATGTCAACATCTGGAAGACGCGGCTGGACGCGCTGGGCCTGGCGCCCGGCCCCTGGCTGCGCGGCCTCAAGCAGGCGGTGCGCGAGGGGGCGCCGGACTCCCTGCCGGTCCCGGCGCTGCGGCGCGGCGCGGACGGCGGCGCGGTGCCGGTGAGCCTGACGCTCGGCGCGCTGGGCGGGCTGGCGCAGGTGGTGGCCGGGCAGACCCTCGCTTATGTGGTCGATGTCCGGGCCCATGCGGCGAACGACGCACGGATCGTCCGGCTGGCGGCCGGCGCCGACCTGCTGGTGATCGAATGCCCGTTCCTGGACGCCGACGCGGCGCAGGCGGCACACAAGAACCACCTGACCGCGGCGCAGGCCGGCGCCATGGCGCGGCGCGCGGGGGTGCGCCGGCTGCTGCCCTGTCATTTTTCCGCGCGCTACGCCGACCGGGGCGCGCGGCTGGCCGCGGAGGCTGAGCGCGCGTTCCGCGGCGCGGCCGGAACCCCGCCCGGCGCGCCGGGGCCTGCCGGCCTCAGCCCCAGCGGCGATACGCCGCCGCCTCGGTGATCCGCTGCCGGGCCAGGGCGAGCGCGGCGGCGCGCGGCGGAACCCGGTCGCGGGCCGCCTGCTCCAGCATCAGGGCGGTGGTGCGGCCGATCTTCTCGGCGATCGCGGCGAAGGCGGCGGCCTCGGTGCCGCCGCGATGCTCGACCGCGGCGCAGATGACGCCGCCGGCGTTGGCGACGATATCGGGCAAGACCAGAACACCCTGTTCGTGCAGCATCGCCTCCGCCTCCTCGGTCGCCGGGATATTGGCGCCCTGGGCCACCAGCTTCGTGCGCAGCCGGCCGACGGTGTCGGCGCGCAGCACGTCGGGCCGCGCGGCGGGGATCCAGATGTCGCAGGGCACGTCCAGGATCGCCTCGGGCGCGCCGGTCTTGCCCCCCGGCACGTCGGCAAGCGTCCCCCCGGCCAGCTTGTGGCGCAGCAGGGCGGCGACATCGAGCCCGGCGGGATCGGCCAGGGTGGCCCCGGAATCGGCCGCCGCGACCAGCACCGCGCCTTTCGCGGCCAGGATGCGCGCGGCGTGGCGGCCCACCGCGCCGAACCCCTGGATCGCGACCCGCGCCCCGCGCAGCGCCAGGCCGGACCGCGGCAGCGCCGCCTCGATCGCGGCGACGAGGCCGAAGCCGGTGGCGCCGATCTCGTCGAGCGGGATGCCGCCCAGCACCCGCGGCAGGCCGACGGCGCGGCCGATCTCGTCCTGCACCCAGGCCATGCAGCGCTCGTCGGTGCCCATGTCGGGGCCGGGGATGTAGTCACTCAGGTCGCGGATGGCGTCGGCGAAGGCGCGGATCAGCCGCTCCTTGTCTACTTGCGGGGCGTGCGGATCGCCGAAAATGACCGACTTGCCGCCGCCGTGCGGCAGGTCCGCGGCGGCGTTCTTCAGGGTCATGGCGCGGGCGAGGCGGGCGCATTCCTCGGTGCTGACATCGGCGGCCAGGCGCACGCCGCCGATCGCCGGGCCGCAGGCCAGATTGTCGATCACCACGATCGCCCGGAGGCCGGCGGCGGGGCGGTGGATGTGCACGATCTTCGCCGGGCCGAGGGGATCGGCGAAGCGGAACGGGTCTTCCATGGGGCGGGCTCCTGTCGGCGGGACGGGCCAGGGGCGGGGGCGTCCGGGCGGCGGCGTCCGGTCGGCGCCGGGGCGCGCGCGACGGCGCCGGCCGCGCCGAGGCGGCAGCCTCCGGCACGGAGCCGGGAGGGGGCTCCGTGCCGGAGGGCGGGGTCGGCGCGATGGCATGCCAGGCCACGGGGGGGGGAAGCCGGCCTGTGTCGCTGCGCGACCACCGAATACGTTTCGCATCTTCGTGCGGACTCGGCATTGATCTGGATCAATTGGCCGTGTCGTACGATTGGCCGGAATCGGGGAAGTTGGGGCGAAGCCGGGTGTACGCTTGCATCTAGCCGGGCGGCCGAGGCGTACGCTTTTTCTTCACCTCGCCTTTACCATTGTCCCGGGACGCACGCGTACCATCGTCCCGGGACGCACGCGGCGGCGCGGGACGGGCGTTAGGTCCGGATTGAGACCTTTTGCCCGGCGCCCCTCCGGCCGCCTGGGCCGGCGGGGCTGAGCCGGCGGGGCGGCGCGGTTTGCGGGGTTTGCTGGCCGGGGGGGTGGGCGCGGTCTCCTCCGGCGGCGGGGCGGCGGCTGCTCGCTTCTTCGTCGCGGCGCCGCCGGCCGGGCGCTTGCGCGGCGGGCCGCCGCGGCGGGGGGACCGGCGCTTGCCGCGTTTGCTGGTGGGGCGGCGGCGCCAGGGGCGACGGGGCCAGAGGACCGCGATCACGGCAAGCCCGGCCGCCGCGGCGACGAACCAGGGGTGGGTCCGCAGCAGGAGCCAGCCGTAGATGCCGGCGATGCGCAGCACGGCCGCCGTGTCCAGGATCAGGGCGGCCAGGAAGACAATGACCGCCAGGATCGGGACGATGCGTCGCATGCTGGGGGGAGGGTTGCCTCGGGGGCGCGGGGGAGGCAAGCCCCGGGGGGTGGGGGATGGAGTCGGAGGTGGCTTGGGGCCGGGTCCCGCTGGCGGTCGGTTGAGACGAGGACCGCGT